>NZ_CM179511.1:0-4992500 GCF_058800485.1 Pseudomonas sp. GW822-FHT05A08 | reverse complement strand
CGCCCAAGAGTTCATATCGACGGCGGTGTTTGGCACCTCGATGTCGGCTCATCACATCCTGGGGCTGAAGCCGGTCCCAAGGGTATGGCTGTTCGCCATTTAAAGTGGTACGCGAGCTGGGTTTAGAACGTCGTGAGACAGTTCGGTCCCTATCTGCCGTGGACGTTTGAGATTTGAGAGGGGCTGCTCCTAGTACGAGAGGACCGGAGTGGACGAACCTCTGGTGTTCCGGTTGTCACGCCAGTGGCATTGCCGGGTAGCTATGTTCGGAAAAGATAACCGCTGAAAGCATCTAAGCGGGAAACTTGCCTCAAGATGAGATCTCACTGGAACCTTGAGTTCCCTGAAGGGCCGTCGAAGACTACGACGTTGATAGGTTGGGTGTGTAAGCGCTGTGAGGCGTTGAGCTAACCAATACTAATTGCCCGTGAGGCTTGACCATATAACACCCAAGCAATTTGCGCTTAACAGCCAGATTGCGGTGTGTGAAGACGAAACGAACCGAAAGTTCGAAAAAACACACAAACTATCGCATACCCAATTTGCTGAAGCGTCGAAAGACGACTCGGCACACCGAATTTCTTGACGACCATAGAGCATTGGAACCACCTGATCCCATCCCGAACTCAGCAGTGAAACGATGCATCGCCGATGGTAGTGTGGGGTTTCCCCATGTGAGAGTAGGTCATCGTCAAGATTAAATTCCGAAACCCCAATTGCGAAAGCAATTGGGGTTTTGTTTTTGCGCGCGGAAAAACCTTTCCAGTCACCGGAGAGCAGTGCGCTTCGACTCAAGAACTACCTCAAGCCGAAGGCACCCTTGGCGGGCGTTAACGTCCCAGGCTGTTGTGGGTCAGCCGGGCTACCCACTTGCCATGCTGCTCACCATTCTTCAATGCCCGCAGTTTCTCCGGCAGTTGGTTGAAGTCGAACTCAATCAGCGGTGCAGGTTGCAGCAGACCCGATACAGTCCCGCTCATCAGTTGCTCGGCGTACTGACGTAGCTGTTGCCAGTCGGCTCGGCTGCCGTAAGCGTGAATACTGTTGAGGGCCACCTCGTGGAGTGAGATCGCGGTGCTGAACGCCGGCAATGGCGCTGCCTCCTGACGATCCTGAATACACACCAAGTGCCCGTTGTAACCCAGCAGTGCTGCCAGCCTGCGCGCCTGAGCCCCGCTGACGGTATCGAACAGCGCATGCAGGCAACGTTCGCCCAGTCGCGATTGCAGCTCGGTTTGCCAGGTGCCTGCCCGATAGTCGAAGACCCCGACCGCGCCTTGCGCCAGCAACCGCGCATGGTGCTGGGCAGACGCCGTCGCCCACACCCGCAAACCACGTTGCGCCGCCAACTGAACCAGCAGTGAACCCACTGCCCCGCCAGCTCCCACCACCAGCACATCACGTGCACCTACAACGGGGACCTTATCCAGCGCCTGCAAGGCGGTCAGGCCGGGGCTGGGCAGGCTGGCGGCAACTGCGTCATCCAGTGACTCAGGAAGCGGCAGCGCCGCATTGGCATCGAGCAGGCAATACTCGGCGAAGCTGCCATCACGGCTCAACGACTGGTGATAAGCCACCCGTGTACCGATCTTCAGCGTCACCGCGGACCCCGCGGCCACCACCACACCAACGCCATCGACACCAGGCACGCGGCCGGTATGCCAATCGGCATGTCCCCACTCGATGATCTTCCAGTCCACCGGGTTGAGGGCGATCGCGGTATTGGCGATCAGCACTTCATTCGCTCCCGGTTGCGGCAATGTCTTGCGGATCAGTTGAAGGCCTTCCAGGCCGGCTCCTGCGGTCCAGCCCCAGGCGTTGTATTCAGTTGGCATGGTGAAACCTCGGCAATACGAATTCGGCAATTTCCTCGATGGCCTCGGCCACCGGGCGTTCACTGCGGCGCAGATGCAGGCCGACATGCTGCACGCCTGCCTCACGCAGGGCCTGCAGTTCCTCGATCAGTGCCAGGCGCCCACAGCGGCCACCAAAGCGCAGGCGCTGCATGGGCGCATGTGGGTCAGCGGCAAGGTCCAGGTGGACGAAGCTGATATAGGGTTTGTCGCCACCGACCTCACGCCAGAGCGCGACGCGTCGGCGATGTTCGTCCGGGGTGCCCGGGTAGGCGAGCCAGCCGTCCATGTGTGCACCGATCCAGGCCGGCGATTGCTGGCCCAGCCCGGCCACCAGCAGCGGTGCGGCTTCAGGACGCTGTGGCAGCAGATGCGCACCCTCGGGTAAACGATCCTGTCCCTGGCTGTGCAACAGCTCGACAGCATCGCGAAAGAGCTCTCCGCGCTGGGCGTAATCGACACCGAACAGCGGATACTCCATCGGCCGGTCACCACTGGCGACCCCCAGCAGCAAGCGACCATCGCTCAACTCGTCGATGCTGTTGGCGGCCTTGAGGGTCAGCCACGGCTGACGCAACGGCAGGACCACCGCGGCGGTTCCGAGCATGATGTTCTGCGTGATGCCGGCCAGATAGCCGAGGTAGGAAAAGGTTTCGAAGACCTGAGCGGCATCGCCGAAATTCGGGTCGTACACCGGTACGTCACGTACCCATAGCGCGCGAAAGCCGGCCTGGTCCGCCAGGCGGGCGAGGGTTGCGTGCTGCTTGAGGTCCGGCACGCCGAAGGGGCGACCTTCGATCTGGCGCAGGCGTTGGCCATCGCTGGACCAGTCGTTATCGAGCGGCAGTTCCAGGCCGACGGAAAAGTTGTTCCTGCCAAGCAGGCGTTGAAAACGAGGGTGCATGAAGGGCTCCGGCGTCTCGCCCGTGGCAAGACGGTCATAGGGATCACAGCGCAGCAGTATCCCCAGGCCCGGCCCACGGAAAAATGCATGAATCGGAACAACAATCTTGAGCGGGGATCACGAATCGGCCGAATTCTTCATGAAAGCGCCGGGACGGTTTTTGGTATGGTGCAGCTCGTTTTTCAAGGGACCGACATTCACCCGCACGGATCAGCGTTCACTATTCCACGAGAAGCTGTAGCAATGCCTGAACCGATACCGATCAAGGACCACGAAAAAGAGACGCGTCTGGTCAACAAAAGGCTGTTGGCCTGCGCGCTCCTGGTGGTCGCCATCACCTGCACCCTGATCGGGCGCCTGTACTTCCTGCAGGTGGTCGAATTCGACTATCACTCGACCATCTCCGAAAACAATCGGGTGCACGTGCTGCCCATCACCCCGACTCGCGGCCTGATCTACGACCGCAACGGCGTGCTGCTGGCCGACAACCGCCCCAGCTTCAACCTGACCATCACCCGCGAGCGCACCACCGATCTGAAAGGCGAGCTGGACCAGGTGGTCAGCCTGCTGCACCTGCCCGCTGAAGACCGCGCGCTGTTCGACAAGGCGCTGAAGCAGTCACGCCACCCGTTCGTGCCGGTCACCCTGTTCTATGAGCTGACCGAAGAGCAGATCGCCGTGCTGGCGGTCAACGAGTACCGCTTGCCGGGGCTGGAGGTCGAGGCCCAGTTCGTGCGGCACTATCCGATGGGCGCGCACTTCGCCCATTCCATCGGCTATGTCGGGCGCATCAACGAGAAGGAAGCCAAGGTCCTGGACTCGGTGGAGTACCGCGGCACCCAGTCGATCGGCAAGACCGGGATCGAGCGTTTCTACGAGTCCCAGCTGCATGGCCATGTCGGCTATGAAGAGGTGGAAACCAACGCCCAGGGCCGGGTCATGCGGGTGCTCAAGCACACCGATCCGATCCCTGGGAAAAACATCGTGCTCAGCCTCGACGTGAAGTTGCAGGAGGCGGCCGAGGCGGCCCTGGGCGACCGTCGCGGATCGGTGGTGGCCCTCGATCCGCAGACCGGCGAAGTGCTGGCCATGGTCAGCAAGCCGAGCTTCGACCCGAACCTGTTCGTCACCGGCATCAGCTTCAAGGAGTACAGCGCGTTACGCGACTCCATCGACCGGCCGCTGTTCAACCGGGTGCTGCGCGGCCTGTATGCGCCGGGTTCGACCATCAAGCCGGAGGTGGCGATCGCCGGGCTGGACTCCGGGGTGGTCAACGCCTCGACCCGAGTGTTCGATCCGGGTTACTACCAACTGCCGGACGTCGACCACAAATACCGCAACTGGAACCACAGCGGCGACGGCTGGGTGGACCTGGACGCGGCGATCATGCGTTCCAACGACACCTACTTCTACGACCTGGCGCACAAGCTCGGTATCGATCGCCTGCACGATTACCTGGCGATGTTCGGCCTGGGCGAGAAAGTCTCCCTGGACATGTTCGAGGAAGCGCCGGGGCTGATGCCGTCCCAGGCCTGGAAGCGCGCCACCCGGCGTCAGCCGTGGTTCCCTGGCGAGACGGTAATTCTCGGCATTGGCCAAGGGTACATGCAGGTCACGCCGCTACAGCTGGCCCAGGCGACGGCGCTGATCGCCAACAAGGGCGTGTGGAATCGCCCTCATCTGGCCAAGACCGTCGATGGCGTGGCGCCGGTGGACGAACACCCGATGCCGAACATCCGGCTCAAGGACCCGGTCGACTGGGACCTGGTCAGCCACGGCATGCAGATGGTGATGCACGCGCCCCGGGGCACCGCGCGCGACGCGGCGGCCGGTGCGCAATACCGCATCGCCGGCAAGAGCGGTACGGCGCAGGTGGTGGCGATCAAACAGGGCGAGCGTTACGACCGTCTCAAGACCCGCGAGCGCCATCGTGACAATGCTTTGTTCGTCGGCTTCGCGCCGGCCGAGCACCCACAGATCGTGGTGGCGGTGATGATCGAGAACGGCGAGGCCGGCGGCCGGGTCGCAGGCCCCGTGGTACGTCAGGTCATGGATGCCTGGCTGCTCGATCAGCAAGGCCACCTGAAGCCGCAATACGCCAGCCCTGGCAAGGGGCCGGACGTTCCCCACGCCTGAGTCATTTGAACATCAGGCTGTCCGGCACCTGCTCACGAATACTGAGCATGTGCTGGATGCTGTCCAGGAACAGGGTTTCGGCCTGGCTCATCTTCTGTTCCCGGTGCCACAGCAACTGGATATCGAAATCCACCACGCCCTCGTCCGGCGGCAAACGCCAGAGCAGCCCTTGCTCGACATCCCGCCTGACCAGGTGGATCGGCAGGCAGCCGATCCCGAACCCTGCGCAGATCAGGCGATAGATCTCTTCAAAGCTGGTGGAGGAGGCGACGATCTTGCCGGTAAAGCCCTGCTGGTCGCGAAACAGCGTCAGCGGTGACAGGTTGCCCCCCAACTGGTCGCTGGTGAAGCTGACGAAGTTCTCGTTGGCCAGCTGTTGCAGGGTCAGGCCTTGCTGGCCGAACAGCCGGTGGCGCTGGCCGCAGAAGTAGGCATATCGCTCGCGAAACAGCACCCGCTGTTCCAGCCTGGGTTGTGGCAGGCGGCACAGCCCGACCCCCAGGGTCGCGGTCTTTTGCAGCAGCGAACTGATGATGTCCGAGCTGCCCATCACCTCGACTTCCAGCTCGATTTTCGGGTGGGCCTCATGGAAATCGGCGAGGAACTCGTCGTAATGCGGCGCCTGCACACCGCTGACGGTGAGGATGCGGATCTTGCCCACCACGTCGTCGTTGCGGCTCTCCAGCACCGTGCCCAGGCGCGAGATATCGCCGTAGATATCGGTGGCGATACGCAGCACTTCCTCCCCGGTTTCCGTCAGCTCGAAGCGCCGCCCGCTGCGCGCGATCAACACGCAGTCGAGCTGTTCCTCCAGGCGCTTGAGGGCCTGGCTGACCGCCGACTGGGTGATGTGCAGGCGCGCGGCGGCGCGGCTCATGCTGCCTTCCTGGCCGATCACCAGGTAGGTGCGCAGCAGGTTCCAGTCCAGGCGATCGTTGAGGAAACGCCGACCGACCCAGGGGTTGGAGGTGGAGAGCGGTGCGGGCATGGCGGCTCCATGTAGTAGCGGTGCTAATAGCAAAGATAAGGATTTGAAAATTGACTAATCCTGGCATGACGGCGATAAAGCCCACAAGCGCCAGAGAGCGCCGCGTGATCAGCCTTCCGCACCTGCCCAAAACTACAAATACACAGGGTCCTTGCATGCACAGCACTCCTCAGCCGCGCCGAGCCGCGGCGGCGGCCTTTATCGGCA
Organism: Pseudomonas sp. GW822-FHT05A08; assembly: GCF_058800485.1. Lineage (NCBI taxonomy): Bacteria > Pseudomonadati > Pseudomonadota > Gammaproteobacteria > Pseudomonadales > Pseudomonadaceae > Pseudomonas > Pseudomonas sp. GW822-FHT05A08. Next base: position 4,986,412 of record NZ_CM179511.1, on the reverse strand, counting down.
CGACCATCGAGTTCTACGACTTCTACATCTACGCCACGGCCGCGGCCCTGGTCCTCGGCCAGGTGTTCTTTCCCAGCAGCGACCCGGTGATGAGCACCCTGGCAGCCTTCGGCAGCTTCGCCGTGGGCTTCATCGCCCGGCCCATGGCCGGCATGGTGTTCGGCCACCTCGGCGATCGCCTCGGGCGCAAGAAAATGCTGCTGGTGACCATGGCGCTGATGGGCCTGGCCACCACCGGCATCGGCTTGCTGCCCAGCTACGCCAGCGTCGGCATCTGGGCGCCCATCAGCCTGATCGTGCTGCGCATCATCCAGGGCATTTCCGTGGGCGGCGAGTGGGGCGGGGCGGTGCTGATGGCCAGCGAACATGCCCCGGCCAAACGCAAGACCTTCTACGCCTCCTTCGCCCAGCTCGGCAGCCCGGCCGGCCTGCTGCTGGCGTTGATCGCCTTCCGCCTGGTGACCGGGCTGGACCAGCAGGACTTCCTCGACTGGGGCTGGCGCCTGCCGTTTCTCGCCAGCGGCGTGCTGATGATGTTCGGCCTGATGATCCGTTCCGGCGTGCATGAGTCGCCGGAGTTCGCCAAGGCCCGGGACAACAACGAAACCGCCCAGTACCCGGTGATGGAAGTGCTGCGCAGCTGCTGGAAGCAGATCCTGTTCGCCGCCGCCGCGGTGACCATCGGCTCGGCCGGTTTCTTCTTCACCAACACCTTCATGATCACCTACGTGACCCAGTACCAGGGCATTTCCCGGGCGACTATTCTCGATTGCCTGTTCCTGGTGACGATCATCCAGCTGCTGTCCCAGCCGGTCTCCGCGCTGCTGGCCGAGCGTATCGGCGAGGGGCGTTTCCTCAAGTGGGTGGCGCTGCTGTGCATGGCCACGCCGTACCCGATGTTCCTGTTGGTCGGCACCCAGAACATTGTGCTGATGACCCTTGGCATCGCCCTGGCGGTGGTGATTCTCTCGGCGCTGTACGCGGTGATCGCCGGCTACATGACCCAGGCCTTCCCGGTGCACCTGCGCTACTCGGGGATCTCCATCGCCTACCAACTGGCCTGCGCGGTCGCCGGTGGCAGCACGCCGCTGATCGGCACCCTGCTGGCCAGCCAGTTTTCCGGACAGTGGCTGCCGCTGGCGGTGTTCTTCAGCCTGCTGTCGGCCCTGTCATTGATCGGCGTCTGCGGCCTGGCCCGGCTGCGCGCCAACCCGACTGTCCACCACGCTGCCAAAGAGGTGTATTCGTGAGCAAACCCGAACACATGAGCCCGATTGAATGGCAGGCCCGCTGCGAGCTGGCGGCCCTGTATCGACTGGTCGCGCACTTTCGCATGACCGACCTGATCGACACCCACATCACCCTGCGCATTCCAGGGCCCGAGCATCATTTTTTGATCAACCGCTACGGGGTGATCTTCGACCGCATGCGTGCCAGCGACCTGGTGCGCATCGACCAGGAGGGGCGCATCGTCGACCCGCACTACGCCGGGCACCGGGTCAACGCCGCCGGCTTCGTCATCCACTCGGCGATCCACATGGCGCGCCCGGACCTCAACTGCGTGATCCACACCCACACCGCCGCCGGCATCGCAGTGGCCGCGCAGAAACAGGGGCTGTTGCCCATCAGCCAGCACGCGCTGAAGTTCTACGGCAAGCTGGCGTACCACACCTATGAAGGCATTGCCTTGTCCCTGGACGAGCGCGAGCGCCTGATCGCCGACCTTGGCCCGCACAAGGCGATGATCCTGCGTAACCACGGCCTGCTGGTGGGCGGTGCCAGCGTCGCCCATGCGTTCCAGGAGATCCATTTTCTCGAGCGTGCCTGCCAGGCCCAGGTCCAGGCGCTGGCCGGCGGTTGCGAGCTGAACTACCCGTCGCCGCAGGTCTGCGCCCACACCGCCGAACAGTTCGAACGCGACGACGCCGACCACATCATCGAGCTGGCCTGGGAGGCCGCCTTGACCTTGATCGAGTCCCAGCGCGAGTCCTATCTGTCATGAGCCTCGTGGTGCTGCTGTCCCGCGACAGCCTGTTGCTCAAGCAATTGCAGGCCGCCTTCGCCCGCTGCGCGCCACAGGTCCAGGCGGTGCTGGCCGACGATCCGCGTGCCGCTCAGGCGCAGGTCGCCGCTTGCTGGTTTCCACCCGCCGGCAGCCTGGGGCGCTTGCCCAGCCTGCAAATGATTCATTCGGTGGCGGCGGGCATCGACCACCTGGAACACGACCCTTCGTGCCCGGACCTGCCGGTGTGCCGGGTGGTAGACCCGGGCCACCGCCAGGGCATGACCGAGTACCTGCGCTGGGCGGTGATCCACTATCACCGCGGCTTCGACCGGGTGCTGCAGCAGCAGCGCGAGCGGCACTGGGAGCGGCCGCTGCAACGGCCGGCGCGGCAGTTCAAGGTCGGGGTCATGGGCCTGGGTTCCCTGGGCAGCGCCATTGCCCTCGACCTGGCCGCCGCCGGCTACGACGTGCGCGGCTGGGCCCGCAGCGCCAAGCGCCTGGCGGGGGTACAAACCTTGGTCGGACCGGGGCAGCTGGAGCCCTTTCTCGACCAAGTGGAACTGCTGATCAACCTGCTGCCCCTGACCGCCGAGACCCGCGGCATTCTCGGGTGCGACAGCTTTGCCCGGCTGGCCCATGGCGCGGCGCTGGTCAATGTCGGGCGCGGCGGCCACCTCAACCTCGACGACCTGCAACAGGCCCTGGCCAGCGGCCAGTTGCGCGGCGCTTTGCTCGATGTGTTCGAACAGGAGCCGCTGCCGGCCGATCATCCGTTGTGGAGCACCCCCGGGGTCACTCTCACCCCGCACATGGCCTCGGCGGCTTCCCACGATTGCATTGCCGAACAGGTGGCGGACAACCTGCGGCGGCTGCAAGCCGGCGATGCGCTGTTGAACGAGGTGGACAGGGCACAGGGTTACTGAGCGCCCAGGCAGGCCTGTAAGGCTTCGATAAAGACCGTCTCGGCGCGGCTCATGCGCTGTTCTCGGTTCCACAGCAGATGGATATCGACGTCGGCGATGCCTTCGTCGGGCGGCAGGCGCCACAGCAGCCCGGCTTCGACATCGGCCGCCACCACATGCTCGGGCAGGCAGCCGATACCGTAGCCGGCGATCACCAGGCGCCGCACTTCTTCCAGGCTCGGCGACGAGGCGACGATGCGCCCGCTGAAACCCTGTTGGTCGCGAAAGATGGTCAGCGGCGAGAGCATGCCGCCGATCTGGTCGCTGGTGAAGCTGACGAAATTCTCCCGCTGCAAATCCCCCTCGGCCACCTTCTGCTGGCCGAACAGCCCATGGTGCTTGCCGCAGAAAAACGCATAGCGCTGGCGCAGGAACAGCCGCTGTTCCAGGCGCGGCTGGGGCCGGCGGTTGAGGCTCAGGCCGAGGGTCGCGGTTTTCTCCTGCAAGGCGCTGACGATGTCCGAGCTGCGCAGCACCTCGATCTCCAGGTCGACCCGCGGATGCTGGCGGTGGAAGTCGGCGAGGAAGTCATCGAAACGCGCGGAAAAGATCCGGCTGATCATCAGCAGGCGCACCTTGCCGATCACCTCGTCGGCCGGCTGCTCCAGCACGCCACTGACCTGGGACATCTGCCCGTAGATCTCGCCGGCCAGGTGGAAGATCTGCTCGCCGACTTCGGTCAGGGCAAAACGTGGTCCGCGCCGGGCGATCAACTGGCGGCCCAATTGTTCCTCCAGGCGCTTGAGGGCCTGGCTCACCGCCGGCTGGGTCAGGTGCAGGCGAGCGGCCGCGCGGCTGATGCTCAGCTCCTGGCCGATCACCCGAAAGGTGCGCAGCAGGTTCCAGTCCAGGCGGTCGTTGAGCAGGCGGTCGGGCAGGCGGTTGGACATGGCGCGGGGCTCTGGGTCGAAGGACAGGGCTGATAATAAGTAGAAGTAATAATCAGCATAATAAATAGAAAATTGACTAATTATAGGCCCGCGACGATAAATCCCTCCCAGACAGGCGCCGCCAGAGCGCCTCTGCGTTCCCGTTCTCTCCTGCCAGAAAAATAATCAAAGGAGCACGATCCATGAAGCCTTCAGCTTCGCCACAGCCGCGCCGTGCGGCCGCCGCCGCCTTTATCGGCACCATGATCGAGTGGTACGACTTCTACATCTACGCCACCGCCGCGGCGCTGGTGTTCGGCGCCTTGTTCTTCCCCTCCGACGACAAACTGTTCAGCACCATGGCGGCCTTCGGCACCTTCGCCGTGGGCTTCTTCGCCCGACCATTGGGCGGCATCGTGTTCGGCCATATCGGCGACCGTATCGGGCGCAAGAAATCCCTGGTGATCACCCTGCTGATGATGGGCGTGGTCACGGTGTGCATCGGCCTGCTGCCGACTTATGCACAGATCGGCGCGGCGGCGCCGGTGCTGCTGATCCTACTGCGCATCGTCCAGGGCATCGCCGTCGGTGGCGAGTGGGGCGGGGCAGTGTTGATGGCCAGCGAGCATGCGCCCAAGGGCCGGCGCAACTTCTTCGCGTCCTTTGCGCAGTTGGGCAGCCCGGCCGGGTTGATCCTGTCGCTGCTGGCCTTCAGCGCGGTCACCCGCCTGCCCGAAGAAGACCTGATGAGCTGGGGCTGGCGCCTGCCGTTCCTCGCCAGTGCGCTGTTGCTGGTGGTGGGCCTGGCGATTCGCCTGGGGGTCAATGAGTCGCCGGAATTCCTCGCCAGCCGCGAGCAGGCGCACAAGAGTCTGCGCAAGGAACAGGCGCCGGTGATGGAGGTGCTGCACAGCGCCTGGCGCCCGCTGCTGCTGTGCATCGGCGCCAACACCCTGGGGATTGCCGGGGTGTACTTCACCAACACCTTCATGATCGCCTACAGCACCCAGCAACTGGGGTTGCCGCGTTCGCTGATCCTGGAATGCCTGTTCGTGGTGGCGATCATCCAGTTCTGCATCCAGCCCCTGGCGGCCTGGACCGCCGAGAAGATCGGCGCCACGCGCTTCCTGTGCCTGGTGTCGTTGCTGGCCATGGCCTCGCCCTACCCGATGTTCGTGCTGGTGAGCAGCGGCCAGGCGCCACTGATCATCCTCGGCATCGCCCTGGCGGTGGTGTGCATGGCGTCTTTCTATGCGGTGATCGCCGGCTACGTCAGCGGCATGTTCGAGACCCGCGTGCGCTACACCGCGATCTCCCTGGCCTATCAGATCTGCGGCGCCGTAGCCGGTGGCCTGACGCCGCTGATCGGCACCTGGCTGGCCCATCAATTCGCCGGCCAGTGGTGGCCGATGGCGCTGTTCTACAGCCTGATCGCGACCATTTCGCTGCTCTGCGTGCTGGCCCTGGCCCGTCGCCATGCAGCCGTCCACCGCCTGGAAATGGCTTGAGTGTTTATCGAATCCGGAGAACCGAAGCATGTTGAAGATCAACGGTGAACGCCTGTGGGCGAGCCTGATGGCCATGGCCGAAATCGGTGCGACTGCCCGTGGCGGCAGTTGCCGCCTGGCCCTGAGCGAGGAGGACAAGGCCGGGCGCGAGCTGTTTGCAAGCTGGTGCCGCGAGGCCGGCATGAGCCTGAGTGTCGACCCCATCGGCAACCTGTTTGCCCGGCGTCCGGGCAGCGACCCCGACGCCGCCCCGGTGATGATGGGCAGCCACCTCGACACCCAGCCCGAAGGCGGGCGCTTCGATGGCGTGTACGGCGTGCTCGCCGGCCTGGAGGTGGTGCGCTGCCTCAACGATCTGCAAATCCAGACCCGCAAGCCGCTGGAAGTGGCGGTGTGGACCAACGAGGAGGGCGCGCGTTTCACCCCGGCCATGTTCGGCTCGGCGGTGTTCACCGGGATCATGGACCTGGAGAGCGCCCTGACGGTGCGCGACGCCGACGGCATCAGCGTCGCCGAGGCTCTGCACGCCACCGGCTACGCCGGTACGCGGCCGCTGGGCGGGGCGGTGGATGCCTACTTCGAGGCGCATATCGAACAAGGGCCGATCCTCGAAGACAACGCCAAGAGCATCGGCGTGGTCAGCGGCGGCCAGGCGATCCGCTGGCTCGATGTGCAGGTCGAAGGTATGGCGGCTCACGCCGGCACCACACCGATGCCGCTGCGCAAGGATGCGCTCTACGGCGCCGCGCAGATGATCCTGGCGATCGAAACCCTGGCCACGGATTTTGCCCCCGAAGGCCTGACCACCGTTGGCGAGCTGAGCATCGCCAAGTCTTCGCGCAACACCATTCCCGGCCTGTTGCAATTCACCGTCGATCTGCGGCACCACCGCGACAGCGCCATCGCCGCCATGGAGCAGGAAGTACGCGCGCGGCTTGCTGCCATCGCCGGACAACGCCAGCTGAAAGTGACCATCAGCCCGCACTGGATCAGCCCGGCCACGCCCTTCGATGCCGACTGCGTGGCGGCCGTGCAACAGGCGGTGGACGGCCTGGGCTACGCTCAGCAATCGATCGTCAGCGGCGCCGGCCATGACGCAATTCACCTGGCGCGGTTCTGCCCCACGGCCATGGTCTTCATCCCGTGCGTTGGTGGCCTGAGCCACAACGAAGCCGAAGACGTACTGCCCGAGGATGTGCGCCAGGGCACCGACGTATTGCTCAACGCCGTGCTGGCCCGCGCCGGCCGGGTCGAATAAGGAGAAGGTCATGCGCAGTTTTTTCCACCCCGAACAGCTGCTGCACCATCCGCGCAGCTATTACTCCCGCGGCCAGATGCGCACCCCGCAGGAAGTGCCCGAGCGCGCCCAGCGCCTGGTCCAGGCCGCGCACTCCCTGGGTTTTGACGTGCAACAACCAGAGGACGCCGGCCTGCAACCGCTGCTGGCGGTGCACGGCGCGGCGTACCTGCAATTTCTCAAGGAAGCCCACCAGCGCTGGAAGGAGATTCCCGAGGACTGGGGCGACGAGGTGATGTCGAACATCTTCGTCCGCGAGCCCAACGCCCTGCGCGGCATCCTCGCCCAGGCCGCGCGTTACCTGGCCGACGGCAGCTGCCCGGTGGGCGAACTGACCTGGCGTTCGGCCTACTGGTCGGCGCAAAGCGCGATTGCCGGCGCCCGCGCCTTGCTCGACGGCGAACCGGCGGCCTACGCCCTGTGCCGCCCGCCGGGCCATCACGCCCGGGCCGAAGCCGCCGGCGGCTTCTGCTACCTGAACAACGCAGCGATCGCCGCCCAGGTACTGCGCGAAAAATTCGAGCGGGTCGCGGTGCTGGACACCGACATGCACCACGGCCAGGGCATCCAGGAAATCTTCTACGAACGCGACGACGTGCTGTACGTCTCGGTGCACGGCGACCCGACCAACTTCTACCCGGGCGTCGCCGGTTTCGCCGACGAGTGCGGCAGCGGCGCGGGGCAGGGCTACAACCTCAACCTGCCAATGGCCCACGGCGCCAGCGAAGCCGAATTCCTCGCCCAGCTGGAAACCGCCCTGGCGGCGGTGAAAAGCTTCGACGCGCAAGTGCTGGTGCTGTCCCTGGGTTTCGACATCTACGAACTCGACCCGCAAAGCAAAGTGGCGGTAACCCGCGCAGGTTTCGCCCGCCTCGGCGAACGCATCCGCAGCCTCGGCCTGCCGTGCCTGATCGTGCAGGAAGGCGGCTACCACCTGGAAAGCCTGGAAGACAACGCACGGGCATTCTTTGCCGAAGCTGGGGCCTGGAAGCTCTGATCGAGGCGATTGTGAGATCGCTTCGCGGGCAAGCCTCGCTCCTACGCAAGCACAGGTGCCGCCGTCCGTAGGAGCGAGGCTTGCCCGCGATAAACGTCAACGATAACGCGGGGCTCGCCCTTCATGGGCGGTGCTTTGGCAGACAGCCGCTGAGCGGTGAACCACGCATATTGCAGATTGCCGAACATCCCTATTTGTGCGAAAACCGCACAGACCCTGTGCTACCTGCGCTGTGTTCGAGCTTGAGGTATTTCCCTAGCATTTGTTTATTCACTCTACCGAAGAAGGAAATACCCATGCAACGTTTTACCCGTCGTTTCCTCGCCGCCTGTGCATTTTCCGGCATTGTGGCCAGCACTGCTGCCTTGGCTGAAGGCCATCCGACCATTCGTGCCATGTCGGGCGCCATGCCGATCAACGAGTTGCCGGCCGGCAAGTCCGCACTGCTGGTGATCGACTTCCAGAACGAATACTTCACCGGCAAGATGCCGATCCCGGACGGCACCAAGGCCCTGGCCAATACCCGTGAGCTGATCAAGTTCGCCGACAGCCACAACCTGCCGGTCTATCACGTCCAGCACGTTGCACCGGCCGGTTCCGCTGTGTTCGCCATCGATGGCGAAACCGTGAAGTTCCACCCCGACATGCAGCCGCGGGCCAAGGACAGGGTGCTGCAGAAAAGCACGGTCAGCGTCTTCGCCAGTACCGATCTGGATAAGCGCCTGAAGAGCGCCGGGATCGAGAACCTGATCATCTCCGGCCTCATGACCCACGCCTGTGTCGCCGGTGCCGCCCGTGACGCCGCGCCCCTGGGCTACAAGGTCATAGTCGCCTCCGACGCCTCGGCCACTCGCGACATTACCCGGGTCAACGGCGACAAGGTCGACAAGGACGCCTTGCACAAGGCCGCGCTGGCCGAGATCGAGGACACCTTCGGCGACGTGATGACCACCGCCCAGATCCTCAAATTGCCGGTGCGCTAAACCGCTATGAATCAGATGCTCGCCATGCGTGTGTTCCGCTGTATCGTCGAAGCCCAGGGGTTTTCCGCCGCCGCCGAGCGGCTGGACACCACGCATTCCTCGGTGTCGCGACATTTGCAGCAACTGGAGTCCACGCTTGGCGTGCGTCTGATCAATCGCAACACCCGGCGCATGAGCCTCACCGCGGCGGGCGAGCGTTATTACACCGCCTGCGTGGACATCCTGGATCGCGTCGATGCCGCGTCCCAGGCCGTGACCCTGGAGCAGGAACGCCCCTCCGGGTTGCTGCGCATCAGTGCGCCGCTGGTGGTCGGCACCCTGGAGCTGGCCCATTGGCTGCCGGCGTTCCAGCAGCGGTATCCGGACATCCAGGTCGATCTGTCCTGCTCGGACCCTTTTGTCGATCTGGTGGCCGATGGCTTCGATGTGGCCATCCGCATCTGCGGGCCCTTGGCCGACAGCAGCCTGGTCGCGCGCTTGCTTACGGTCTCGCCCATGGTGATGGTCGCGTCATCGGCCTACGTCTTCAGGTGCGGCCTGCCACGCAGCGTCACCGAACTCAGCGCGCATCGGCTGCTGACCTTTGCCTCGGCCACGCAGTGGTCCCTGGTGAGTGAAAAAGCTGAGCCGGTCACCGTGACCGCCGACAGCCGTTTTCACACCGACACCATCACCGCGTTGCACGCCTGCGCCCTGGCGGGTGGGGGCATTGCCGCCTTTACCCTGGCCACCGTGCAGGACGACCTGTTGGCCGGCAGGCTGGTGCGGATTCTTCCCGACTACACCCTCGGTGTGCGTCATTACTATGCGCTATACCCCCATGCCCGGAACCTGCCCGCCAAGGTCAGGGCATTTGTCGATTTCATGGCCGAGTATTACCGAGCCAAGTCGTGACCCTGGGGCTGTCCGGCCGCTCTCCGTTCACTCATCGCGCTCAGCCCCTGGCGTAGGTGCCTGACACTCGGGCTTGGGAAAATTCCTACAAGTCTCTGGGAAGGCCCCTGCTCAAAACTCCGCCATCGCCTAGCAGAATGCCTCTCCCTGGCTCCATGGCAATGGCAGACGAACGATGACCTCCCTGCGTATTCTGGTTTTAGAAAAACACTCGGCTCAGCGCAGTGCCGTGGTCGCTGCGCTGCAGCAACTGGGTGTTTTCGATATTTTGCAGGCCAGCAGCGGAGAACAGGCGTTGGCCTTGATGCAACGCCAGGGCCAGGTGGATGTGGCCCTGTGCGACCTGGCCCACATGGGCATGGACTGCCTGGATTTCCTCAACTGCGTGGGCCAGCTGTCGATGGTCCGGGCAGTGATTCTCTACTGCGAGTTTCAACCACAGTTGCGCCGGGCCATCGAACAGATGGCCTCGTTTTCCGGGGTGGAACTGCTGGGAACCCTGAGCACGCCGATACAGGCCAAGGCCCTGCAAAAGATCCTGCAGCGTTACCAGCACCAATGCCAGGCGACGGCAGCGGCGCCTGTGCCCGTGACGAGCTTGCCCAACGAAGAAGACATTCGCCGTGGGCTGGCCCTGGGCGAGTTCCGCGCGTTCTTCCAGCCCAAGTTTTTCCTGGCCAATGGTCAGGTGGCCGGGGCTGAAGTCCTGGCGCGCTGGCAGCACCCGTCGAAGGGCTTGCTGCTGCCCAGGGATTTTCTCGCGGCCGTGCTGGCCTACGACCTGATCGACGAGATGTTCAAGCAGTTGCTGGAACAGGGCCTGAGCCTGCTGGGCATGTTGCAGCGGGGTGGGCGCCCGCTGGAGATGTCGTTCAACCTGCATGCATCGCAACTGTTGGAGGCGGGGCTGACCGACCATATTCGCCAGGCGCTCAAGCGCCATCGGGTATCGGCTGCGGCCCTGACCTTCGAGCTGGCGGAGAACGGTCTGCTGGAGATCCAGCCGAGGATTCAGGAGAGCCTGCTGCGTTTGCGGGTCATGGGCTGCGGGCTGTCGATCGATGATTTCGCCGTGGGTTTTTCCTCGCTGAAACTGCTCTGCCAGTTACCCTTCAGCGAGATCAAGCTGGACGGTGAATTTGTCCGCAGCATCCAGGAGCCGCGCAGTAAAGCGGTGATTGCCAGCACGGTGGCCTTGGCCCGCTCACTGAGTATGTCGCTGGTGATCGAAGGGGTGAGCAATCAGCAAGAGTGCTATGCGCTGATCAATATGGGATGTGAAGTGGGTCAGGGTTTTTACTACGCCCAGCCCATGTCTTCCCATGAGCTGTTAACGTGGCTGCGGGCACCCACCATCGCCGGGCAGGAAGAGGGTTAGCCAGCGCTGCGCGGGTGAGGAAAACACACGCAGCGCCGCTTTGTAAAAGCTCATATATGCTAAAAGCCGTAGCGGGATATCAGGCGCTTTGCGTGTAGCATCCTGATCCCTTCCGACTCGATTCTCGTTCCCCCATTTACTGAGGCTCCTATGCTCAAAGCCGTGATTGTGGACGATCACCCGTTCATTCGTTCGACCGTGAGGATGATCCTCAAGCAGGAGCAGTACGAGGTCGTGGCGGAAACCGACAACGGCGCCTCGGCCGTCCAGCTGACCCGCGAACATCAGCCCAACCTGGTGCTGCTGGATATCTCCATGCCGGGGGTCGACGGCCTGGATGCCCTCAACCGCATCTCGGCGTTGAAGCTGCCGGTGAAGGTCCTGGTCCTGACGTCCTTGTCCCCGGTGTTCTTTTCGATGCGCTGCATGCGGGCGGGGGCCGCCGGCTACGTGTCGAAGGCCGATGACCTGGACGAGCTGGTGAAGGCCATCAACGCCATCAAGTCCGGCTATACCTTCTTCCCCGACCTGACCCTGAACTCGGTGCGCCGGGGGGACGTGGAAGCCTCGGAGCAGGCGTTGATCGAGAGCCTTTCCGACCGGGAACTGTCGATCCTGCAGCAACTGGCCAAAGGCTTGAGCAACAAGCAGATCGGTGACGACTTGCTCCTGAGCAACAAGACCATCAGCACCTATAAGGCCCGGTTGATCGAGAAGCTCAATGTGAGCTCGCTGGTGCACCTTTCGGAACTGGCCAAGCGCAATAACCTGATCTGATGAAGTCTTCACTGCGCTTGTGCCTGGCCCTGCTGGTGCTGCTGTCGCCGGTATTCGTGGTGGCCCACGCCGCTGATGAGGCCGAGGCGGAAACCCTGCAATTGCTCGGGCGCTCCACTCTGGGTGAACACCAGGTCGAGCTGGCCGAGGCGGACTGGAGCTGGTTGCGCAAAAAAGGCACCTTGTACCTCGGGGTTTCGGCGCCGGATTACCCGCCCTTCGACGTGACCGGCACCGGTCGCGATTACGAAGGGCTGACCGCCGATTACGTGGGGCTGCTGGCGCAGCTGCTGCATGTCCAGGTGCAGGTGCGTCGCTTCCCGTCCAGGGCCGATGTGATCCGTGCGCTGAAAGACGGTGAAGTCGACCTGCTGGGCACCGCCAACGGTTTCGAAGAGAGCGACCCCGAGCTGGTGATGTCGGCCGCCTATGCCGACGATCAACCGATGATCGTCACCCGTAGCGACGAAGGTGCTTCGTTTGCCGGGGACATGGCGGGGAAAAAGATTTCCATGCTGTACCACTACCTGCCGCCGCAGAGCGTCAGTCGCGCCTATCCCGATGCCGAGCTGCAACTCTACCCTTCGACGTTGAGCGCGATCGGCGCCGTGGCCTTCGGCAAGGCCGACGCCTACCTCGGTGATGCCATCAGCGCCAATTACCTGATCGGCATGAACTACCTGAACAATGTCCAGCTCAGCGACTTCTCGCGGCTGGAGGGCAGCCGCTTTGCCTTTGCCTTGTCCGCCCGCAACACCCGGCTGCTGGGCATCACCAATGCCGCCATCGCGGCGATTCCCATCGGCGAGCGCATGGCCATCCTGCGGCGCTGGGGGGCCTCCGAGATGAATATCCCGGGGCAGAATCGCCTGCACCTCACGCCCAAGGAACAACGCTGGCTGGAACAGCACCCCAGGGTCACGGTGGCGGCGATGGAGAACTTCCTGCCGCTGTCGTTCTTCGACAAAAAAGGCGCCCTGCGTGGCGTCAGCGCCGACGTGCTGGCCAAGGTCAGCCTGCGCACCGGCTTGAAGTTCGACATGGTGCGCGGCACCTCGATGGCCCGGCAGATCGACAACCTGCAGGCCGGCAAGGTCGATCTGCTGGCCGCCTTGACCCCGAGTGCCGAGCGGGAAGGGCAGATGCGCTTCACCCGGCCTTATCTGTCGACCCCTTATGTGTTGATCACCCGTATCAGTCCGCAAAGCCCGGCGACCCTGGATGAGATGGCCGGCAAACGCCTGGCGATCATTCGCGGCATGTTCCTTACCGACTACATCGCCAGCCGTTTTGCGCAGGTGCAGATCGTCTATGCGGACAACGCCGCCCAGGTCATGGCGATGGTCGCCAAGGGCGAGGTGGATGCCGGCGCCAACTCCCTGCTCAGTGCCCGCTACATGATTTCCCGGCAGTATCGGGACCGTTTGCAGGTCACCAGCACCGTGGGCATCGAGCCCGCCCGGTTCGCCTTCGTCACCCAGCGCGGCGACCTGGAACTGTACGCCATCCTGGAAAAGGCCCTGCTGAGCATCTCGCCGGAAGAAATGGCCGAGATCACCAATCGCTGGCGCAGCGAGGTGGTGATCGACGACACCTTCTGGCTGCGCAATCGCGACGCGATCGTCCAGGGCTTCTTTATCGCTGGTGTGTTGCTGCTGCTGGCGTTCGTCTGGATCGCCTACCTGCGCCGCTTGATCCAGCGGCGCGAAGTGGCCGAGCGGGCGCTGAACAACCAGCTGGAGTTCATGCGGGTGCTGATCGACGGCACGCCGCATCCGATCTACGTGCGTGACCTCGAAGGGCGCATGGTGATCTGCAACTCCAGTTACCTCGAGGTCCTGGGCCTGAGCAACGACGAGGTGCTGGGCAAACTCATCACGGAAAGCGTGTTTACCGACAGCGCCGAAGCCGCTGCCTACCACGACGAGTACCTGCAAGTGCTGCGCGACGATGTGTCGAAAGTCCAGGATCGCGCGCTGGTCCTGCCCGATGGTCGCCGGCTGACGATCTATCACTGGATGCTGCCGTACAAGGACAGCGAAGGGACCATCACCGGCATGATCGCCGGCTGGATCGATGTCAGCGAGCGCGAGCAACTGCTGGGCATGGTCCAGGAAGCCAACCGGGCCAAGACCACCTTCCTGGCGACCATGAGCCATGAAATCCGCACGCCGCTGAACGCGGTGATCGGCATGCTCGAACTGGCCCTGAAAAAGTCCGACCAGGGCGTGCTCGACCGCTTTGCCATCGAGGTCGCGTCGGGGGCAGCCCACGGCCTGCTGGACCTGATCGGCGACATCCTCGACATCGCCCGCATCGAGTCCGGCAAGCTGTCCCTGACCCCCGGCCGCGCCAACCTCAGGGAACTGGTCAGGTCGGTGGCGCGGATCTTCGAGGGCCTGGCGGAGCAGAAACAGCTGAAGCTGGAGCTGACACTGGATGCCCGCGCCGATTGCGATGTGTCGATCGACCCGCTGCGTTTAAAGCAGGTCATTTCCAACCTGGTCAGCAACGCCATCAAGTTCACCACCGAAGGCGAGGTGCGCCTGCTCCTGGAAGTGCTGGCCGACGCCCCCGGCGAGCCGCTGTCGATACGGCTGCGGGTGGAGGACAGTGGCCAGGGCATTTCCGTCGAGGACCAGCAGCGCCTGTTCAGCCCCTTCACCCAGGCCAGCAACAACAACCAGTCCGGGCGCAGCGGCTCGGGCCTGGGGCTGGTCATCAGCCGTACCCTGTGCGAAATGATGGGCGGTCAACTGCACTTGCACAGCGTGCTGGGGCAGGGCACGCAAATCGAAGTGTTGCTGCAGATGCCGGTCCTCGAGCCGCTGCCCCCTGAAGCACCCTCTGCGACTGAAGCCTCGCTCCAGCAGCCACTGAAGATTCTGGTGGTCGACGACTACCCGGCCAACCGCCTGCTGCTGTCCAAGCAGCTGGGCTACCTGGGCCACGAGATGGTCGAGGCCCAGGACGGCGCCCATGGCTTGCGCGCCTGGCGCAAGCAGCGTTTCGATGTGGTGATCACCGACTGCAATATGCCGATCATGAACGGCTATGCCCTGTCGCGCGCGATCCGTGCCGAGGAAGCGGACCGGCGCCTGGCGCCGTGCCTGATCATCGGCTTTACCGCCAACGCGCAACCGGATGAAAAGACCCGTTGCCTGGAGGCGGGCATGGACGACTGCCTGTTCAAGCCCATCAGCCTGGAATCGCTCAAGCAGCGCCTGGACCGGTTCGAGCCGGTCGTCGTGGCGGTGCCGGCGGATCAGGCCGCCGAGGAGCAGGTCGACGACATCGACTTCGCCGCCCTGGAAAAACTGGTCCGCGGCGATCAGGCGGCGATGCGCGAACTGCTGAACGACCTGGCGCTGAGCAACCAGCAGGACATGGCCCGGCTGGCCGAAGACTGCTCCACCCAGGACGGGCAGGAACTCTCCGACCTGGCGCACAAGGTCAAGGGCGGCGCGCGCATCGTCAAGGCGCGACGCCTGATCCTGGCCTGCGAGCAACTGGAGGCCGCCTGTGAAGCGAAGGCAGACGGGCAGGCCCTGCGGCGGGCGGGTGCTGCGTTGAAAGAGGAAATGTCCGCGCTGGCGACGGCGTTGGACACGTACACCGAGTCACTCGAGAACCGGTGAATCCACACGGCCGCAGCGCTGTTTAAAACAGTGCTCCGGCCAGTCGCCGGCTTGATCGGGCAGGTGAAATCGCAACCTTTACCGGGCACCGGCCGATGCTTGAGCAACTGGCGCCGAATACTGCCGGGTGACCCCTTGAGTCAACACGGGCCGGCCATAAAGGCGGTATCGCTCACCCAGCGTCATACGGCGCCTGCCCTGCACTGCATGGGCTTGTGGAGCGCCGAGGTCATGCGATGGGCATGGCTGTGGATTCAGCACGGCAGGGCAGGTCGCCGCCGCGCCCACCCGCCAATCACCCCGGTTACCGGCAGTCTGGCTGTGGCATAGGCAGGGCGTCGGCTGCTCGAACAACAGGGCTCGCACATACCGGGTTTTGCCGCGAGGCTCAGCGTCTTTGAGGTTTTGTTCAGGCGGGGCCAGTGCCTGGCAACTTATCGGACACCCAGGCGCCAACGAGTGTGCGGGGCATGAGGCGGGACAAGCGGCTGAGCAACAGAGAGCGACTTTCCGGCGTGCGCTTTGCTTAGCGAAGGCACGATAAACCGGGGGCGGCAGGCAGGGTTCAACAAGGGGGGCGTACGCCACGGTGTGGCGTACGCAGGATAGTCTGGCAAGGCGTCAGTTATAGGTCATGGTGAAAGTCGCCGTACCGTTAGCCTTGCCGGCTGTGACAATGGGGCCGGTTTGATAGTACTGGGCAAAAAATGGGAAGGAGATGCCGCCACCAGGAGCTGCTCTTTCTGGCGTTGTGATGCCAAATTGCACTGGCGCCCCGGCACGCGTCAGCCTGATCCCCACTCCGCTGGCGGCAGTTTCAGTAGCGGATGGATCGATCGCCATTACCCCGGGCACGCCAGAAGCGTCAGCGGTTGCATCGATCCTGTAGTTGATCCGGGCACCGGCGTCACAGTTAAGGGCAATAAAGAATTGCACGGCAGTCGATGCGTGGCCCTGGCCTGTGAATGTATTGCGCGGTATATCGCCCAAGCGGACATTGATAGTGGGGGTAGTGACCGAGCACGCGACGCTATTAACGTTCGAGGCGCCGAAATTATAGGCATAGACATAGTTCTGGTTAATGACACTTGCGCGAATACGCCCGGGAATCGCCAGTGTCCCACTGCCGGTTGTATTGGCAATCTTGACCAGTTCAAATCGAATGGGGCCTCCCCATGCGGCTCCGCAGTAGCGTAGCCACGTCAAGGGCACACCTGCCGTGCAGCCATTACTCAGATAGTCCCGTGGGAAGTTTCCCGTATACCTCCAGCCCCAGCCATTGGGTGGAGTCACCACGCGCATCGCCACCCCCGCGATGCCGGTATTGAACAATTGCTCACCATTAAAATTAACGGCGGAGGTCCCTTCCGCTGACCAACGTGAAGTCTGGCTGGTCGTTACGATGCAATTAAAGAAATTGCCACGATTGGAGAATGCAGGTGCGGTTGTTGTAGCAACAACAGTACCGATAGGCGCATCCCGCTGGATGATAATATTGCCGAAGTTAATGGTCTCGGTATCGCCAGCGGCACCTGAAATAAAACTACAGTTTGCCTGAGAGAGCATGGAATACATGCCAGAAGTACAGAGCAGGCCGGCTATCAATAACTTTTTCATATTCATGCTATTACCTATGTTCTTTGTGTCGCTGAGTTATTGGCATTCAGCATCTAATGACAGCACCGATGAAAGCCCATCTGCACTTGGCAAGGTAAAGCTGGCGCGACACTGTTGATTGGCCGCGGAGCCCCACTTGACCGTCAATTGGCCCTTTTCCGGTACACCGCTCAGGTACACCTGGCCATCGGCCCCGACGATCCCGCTGTTGTCCATGGCATCTTTTTCCTGCACTAACGCGGCGGTTGCGCCAAACGGCACCGGTTGGCCCTGGTACTTCAGGGTCATCAGCACGCGGCTGCCAACACGGGTTTTAAAGTTGGCCAGCACCACGGCGCCGTTCGTTGGGGTCACCGTCTGGGTGTTGGTCTCGATGTCGAGGTCGTCCGCCAGCGATTCACTGTCCAGGGCGATGCGGTTTTTGCGGTAGGTACTCACATACGGCACCACGGCGTAGCCGCGCCAGTCCGTGCGTACCCCGGTGTTGTTTTGCACCTTGGCATCCGCCGCGCCCGGGGCGCGGACCAGGGCAATGGTCTCGCCTTGTTCCTGGGAAAAGGTCACGCCGTAAGGGTGGGCCACGATCCCGCCCTGGACGCCATAGTTCACCTGCTGCGAGCTCTTGTCGTAGTTGTAGCCGGCCCGGGCTTCGCCGTAGGTGCCCTTGTAGTTGGCGCTGGCGTTGCCGGTTGTACCGACACCCTGGTTGGCATAGCCCTGCTGTACGTTGTAGTTCAGGTTGTTATCCGCCAGGGCGGTGCCGCCGACGCTGACATCCTGGCTGGTATTGCCCTGCTTGCTGGTGTTGAGGCTGTAGCGGGCCCAGCTGTTAGGCAGCACTTTTTCCAGCGGCACCTGCACATTGAAGGACAGTTGCTGATCCTTGCTGTTGCGGCCGCCTTCGTAGACCGGTGCCTGGGTGTAGGTGTAGTCCACACCGTAACTGACGCTGTTATGGGTCAGGTTGTAGCCGGCGCTCAGGCTGCGCTCGTAGCCCTTCTGACGCCAGAAGTCCTGCTGATAGCCGTTGATATAGAAGTTGCCATACTCGCCCAGGACCTGGCTGATGTTGATCTGCGCCTTGCTGCGCTTGTTATAGGTCCGGCGCCAGTCATTGAAGTTGCCAGGATCGATTTCATTGGCCTCCTGGAAATCGTAGTAACCGCTGGTGGAGTAGCGGTAACCGGCCAGGGTAAAGGTGGTGCCGGTGGCCGCGATGTCCTTGGCGTATTGAATGCGATAAGACTGGCCGTTATGCCGCGAGCTATCGCGCAATTCGGTCTTGGCCTGGGTCACGTCGGTGGACAGCGAACCCCAGTCGCCAAACCCATGGCCGACCCCCAGGCTCGCCGCGGAATATTTCCCGGACGCCAGCAAGCCGCCGTACAGCGTGGAATCGTAAGGCATGCCGTAGATCAGTGTGCCCTGGGCGAATGCCGGCTTGCTGCTCTCGCTGGCCGTCGAGCGGTATTCGCCCGCGGTCAGCGCATACTTCAGGCGTCCTTCGCGCAACATGACCGGCACGGCGGAGAAGGGCTGGAGGGAGCGGCGTTCGGTGCCGTCGGCTTCGGTAATCGTGACTTCCATATCGCCACTGGACGAAGTCGGATACAGGTCGGTAATGGCGAAGGCACCGGCTGGCACATAGGTCTGATAGATGATGTAGCCGTTCTGCCGCACAGTGACCTGGGCATTGCTCTGCGCAATGCCGCGCACCACGGGGGCAAAGCCTTTCAGGCTATCGGGAAACATGTTGTCGTCCGAAGCCAGCTGTGCCCCTCGGTACTGGACGCTGGTGAAGACGTCGCTGGGCGTCGCGCTGTCGCCCAGGGTCAATTGGCCTTTTACCGAATGAATATCCCGCTGGGCATAGGTGTTGACGTTGTCCCAGGCGCTTTTGCCGCTGCTCTGGTTGTAGGTGGAATAGTTGCGCAACCGCCAGGCGCCCAGGTTCAACCCGCTGCGCAGGTTCAAGTAGTAACTGTCATCGGTCCCAGAGCGGTGGTCACGGGAGGTATTGGCGCCGCTAAAGGTGTAGTTCAGCAGGCCGGCCGTCAGCCCTTGGTCCCATGTCCTGGGGTCGACATAACCACGCGCTTCATTGCTCAGCGCGGCTTGCGGAATACTGATGTCCAGGCGTTGTTCGGCGAAATTGAACCGGCTGCCGGCATCGGGAATATAGTCTTGCAACTGGGTGATGACTTGCGCGGCCGGCAGTTTTTGCAGGGCCGGGAAGGCTTCAAGCTTGACGCCCATCTCTTGCAGTTGCTGCGCCGTCAACTCGGGCTGCAACTTGCCCCCGACATCGACAAAGTTCACGTCACGATTACTGATTTGAGTATCGTTCAGATAGATATCAACCCGGTAAGTACCAGGAAGTTGCCCGCCCTTGCTGGAAAAACGCTCAAGCTCGATGAACTGTTGACCGGGCGTGTCCGCTTCCAGCGCGTGAGGGTTGAAATAGTCTTCGGCCAATACCGAAGCCGGTTGCAGACTCATTCCCAGAACAAACTGAGTCGCCACCAGGGTCGCCAGGCGAGTGGGAGTAAAAGCAGATGGCCGAACATTTGCTTTTGCCTGCGTTGCAGGGTTTACACAAATTTTTTTCATGTAGATTAATTCCACCCAACCTTATGACACGCAAGCCACTCCCACGGATGGCGGGCAGTTGATCCAGCGGATTGATATTGAGTTAAACAAAGAGGGGTAAAGCAGGTTCTGAACTTAATCAGAGGGGCGCATTGGCCTCTTCGGAAATGCCACCGAAATCATTGATCGCTTGCCAACTTGCGGCGCCGGTCGCACCGTTTGGAATGGTCCAGGTCAGTGAGCTTTGTGGGGCCACCATGCCGGCATTTTTAATTTCGTCTTTACCCACGCTCACGCGATAAAAAGAAACGTGGTAAGGCGTCGGATTATTAACCTGCAATTGGTTCCCGGAGCGCGTGAACTTCAGTTCTTTGTAGGCAGCGTTCGCTGAACCGGGCAAGTTGGCCGGTCGATAGAACATCTTGATCCGGGTTTTTACGGAAATCTGCAGTTGATTGGCGTCGGTTTTTTCCGAGGCGGGGATCGACTTGATATTGACCCAGTACACCGACTCCCGGTTGTCCGGAAAGCTGCCACCCGTACGGATGATACGCAGCACGTTTTCCTGGCCCGCGTCGAGGCGAAACAGCGGCGGCGTCATGATAAAGGGGGCCTTTTGGGTCGCGGAAGCCGAGCTGTCCTCGATCCAGGATTGAATCAGATAAGGGGTGTCTTTTTCCGGGTTGGTGACGGAAATGGAAGCTTCTTTTTTCGACGCGTCATACACCACGCGGGTGCCGCCCACTACCACGCCGGCCCACGCAGTATGGGCCATGCCCAGGAGGCAGCCGGCGACACAAACGGACTTGAGCCAATGCATTGATCAATGCTCCTTGAGTAGCCCCTTATTCACTGGGTTTTTCCAGGAAGAGGGGGCAGTTTGCTTATGCGCTGATACCGGGCATTAAACGGGTTAATGCCCGGGCTTTACGGCTTAGTTGTAAGTGACAGTGAAGTTACTTACAGCGTTTGCGGTACCGGCGCCCACAGTGGCGTTGGTGGCAACGTACTTGGCGATGAAGTTGAAGGTGGTATCGGCGGTGGTGGAAAGAGCGCGACTGGCCGAAGCGCCACCGACCGGAATCTGGGTAACGGCGTCTTGCTCATACAGGCCGATACCGACACCGGTCGCTACGCCAGTGCCGGTGGTCAGAGCCAGCAGGCTGCTGTTTGCCGCGTTGGCTGGGCCGTCGAACTTGACAGTGGCGCTGGTGGCAGCTACCGGACAAGAGGTCAGCACAACGCTGAAGCGCGTCGGCGCGGAGGTGGCGCCTACGGCACCCAGGGCCGTGGAGGCGACAGTGCCCAGGGCTACGGTCTGGTTGGCGGTGCCCGGGGTAACGGTGCAAGCAGCATCGGTGATGTTGCCGGTGAAGTTGATAACACCGTCAGCGGCGTTGGCCATAGTTGCGAATGCCGAACCAGCCAGCAGGGCAGCAGTGATCAAACTCTTCTTCATAGCGATGTTCCTTTAAGATTTAGTAGGTTCTTGCACATTATTTAGGTACTTCTAAACAACACAGACACCTGCTGTCGCCTTTCAAAAGATGGCTTCATATGTACAAGGGTTACTTGCATGCATATAGCCGGGGTCTGAACTCTCCTTGTTCTATAGAAGAGTTGCAGCAATATTCACAGCTTTCATAAATACTCCACAGATGTGAATTCAGCAGAGCGTGTAGGAAATTTCCCAAGCGCCAGGTGCCGCCGATAAGGAGCCTCAACAAACCGCATCGCTCAGGTTTAATGACTTTCTTCCTTATTTAAGATGCGGCGATTGGTTTTATTCCTGCGGTGATTCTTAGGAAATTTCATACAACAACGGAGGACGTTACCTCGGTTGTTTCCCGGGGCGCTGACGCAACATGGGCTACAGCTCTTTTCGTGGGTGGGTCCCAATGCCTGTTTCTACTTTGCGTGTCATCGTCCTTGAAGATCATTCCTTCCAGCGCGCCATCGCCGTGAGCATGTTGCAGCAGATGGGCTGTACGCAGGTGTTCCAGGCCGCGGACGGGGCGCAGGCGCTGGCGGTGCTGAACGAGGTCGGCCCGGTGGACATCGCCCTGTGCGACCTGCGCATGGATGGCATGGACGGCCTGGAGTTCTTGCAGGCGGTCGGCCATTCGGGGCAGGTGGGCTCGGTGATCATCAGCAGCTCGCTGTCCGCCGACCTGCGGCGCACGGTGCGGCAGATCATTTCCCTGTTGAACCTGGAACTGCTCGGCGATATCGGCAAGCCGCTGCACTACGAAACCCTGGAGCGCCTGCTAAAAAAGCATTGCAGTGCGCCGCGTATCGCAACCTCGCCCGAACCGCCGGAGATCTTTCCGGATGAGGCGCAGGTACGCGAGGCCCTGGCGACTCACGAACTCTGCGGGTTCTTCCAGCCGAAATTCATCCTGGAGACCGGGGAGATCACCGGCGTCGAAGTGCTGGCCCGCTGGCGGCATGCCTCGGGCAAGGTGCTGTCTCCGGCTTGTTTCCTGCCGGTCCTGGAGCGTTACGGCTTGCTCGACGAGCTGCTGAACCAGCAGTTGCACCAGGGGCTCGCGCTGCAACAGCAATTGCGCACGCTGGGGCATGACCTGAATTTCGCCTTCAATCTGCACGCCGGGCAATTGTCCAGCGGCACCCTCGCTTCACAGATCCGCTGCGTGCTCAGTGAGTACGGCGCGCGGGGTTCGAGCCTGACCTTCGAGCTGACCGAGAGCGGCCTGCTGCAAGCGCCGGAAACCAGCCTGGAGTGCCTGTATCGCTTGCGGATGATGGGTTGCCGCTTGTCCATCGATGATTTCGGCACCGGCTTTTCTTCACTCCAGCGCCTGCTCCAGCTGCCCTTCAACGAAATCAAGCTGGATGCCGGGTTCGTCCAGGCGCTGACCCAGGAGCCGCGTTGCCATGCGGTGGTCAGCAGCACCCTGGCGCTGGGCGAAGCCCTGGGCATGGCGGTGGTGGTGGAGGGCATCGAGACCGACGAGCAACGCCAGCACCTGTTGAACATGGGCTGTAGCCAGGGGCAGGGGTACTGGTACGCCAGGCCCATGAGCAGCGGCGATCTGCTGCGCTGGCTCGAGGGCGGACAACAGCGGAGCCTGCGCGCATGACCGACAAGAAACTGCGCATCCTGATCGCCGATGAGCGTCACGAGCAGTTGCTGCACATCGAGAAGCTGCTCAACCGCCTCGACTACTACCGCATCGCGCCCATCCGCACCTTCGATGAGCTGGCATTGCTGACCGATAGCGCCACCGAGTCGTTCGACCTGCTGATCGTCAACAAGGCCCTGGGCGTGCCCTATGGCATCGACATGCGGCAGTTCTGTCGCGCCCGCCCGCACATCCGCCATGCGCTGTTCTACGACAGCCCGGAGCCATCGCTGGAGCTGATGCTGCACAGCCCGGACCAGCCGGTGCGTGCCTGCCTGGCCGACCCTCCGGACGCCGGCTCGCTGAGCCTGCTGATGAGCATCATCGATCCACCGGCCCAGTGGGCCAGCCTCGCCGCGTTGTCATGGTTGCACGGGCCCGCCCGGCAGGCCCGATGAACCGTCAACAAGCCGTTGTGCATGGCCAGTGGGGGATGCGCAAATGGATTCGCGCCAGTCGAATTGATCGGTTTATCAAACGAGGCTTCATGAACGTGTTTATTCGTCCTTTTCATCTGTTCGTTCCCTTGTGTTTTTCCCTGGCCAGCCAGCACGCGGCCGGGGCTGACTGGACTTACCACGGCGCCCATGGCCCCACGCACTGGGGCATGTTGGGCAGCGAGCTGTGCGCCCAGGGCGCCCAGCAGTCGCCCATCGATGTCGAGTTGAAAAAAGTTCACCCCCTTAGAGGCAGCGCCTCGGACTTGAACATCAGCTACGGCGCGACGTCGCTCGACGTGGTCAACAATGGCCACAGCATTCAGGCCAACGTCGGTGAGGGGGAAACCGTCACGTTCAAGGGCCGTGAATACCGCCTGGTCCAGTTCCACTTTCATACCCCCAGCGAGCACCGGATCGAGCATGTGTCGTATCCAATGGAAATGCATTTGGTCAACCAGGGCCCGGACGGCCGTCTGCTGGTCATCGGGCTTATGGTCAAGGAAGGGCAAAACAACCGCGAGCTTGCCGCGTTGTGGAAGCACCTTCCCGAGCGTGAAGGCCAGGCCGTGACCCTGAGTGCCAAGGACGCGCCTGACCTCGGCTCGCTGCTGCCCGCTGCCAGCCATCATGTCTTCTACCAGGGTTCACTGACCACGCCGCCCTGCACGGAAGGGGTGCAGTGGGTGCTGTTCGAACAACCCATCGAGCTGTCGAAGGCCCAGATCCGGAAAATCCGCCAGTTGTTTCCCGACAACCACCGCCCGGCGCAGCCGCTCAATGAGCGCGAGGTGGACGAGGACTGAGTCCTTGGGAAATTTCATACAGGAACTCAGGCCGTTGCCTCGGTTGTTGGCCAGGGTGGTCACGCAAGATGAGGCACAGCTCTCCAGCGCTGGCCGATGGGTCAGGCGCTGATTCGCTGAGCGTGCCGATGAGCGACATCGCTCCACCGGCCCAATAAATCATGAGTAGCAGCTGTGCATTGCCAATGGGCAATGCGCTTGTGGATTTCCATTGCCTCTCACTTGGGTGAAGAGGGCTGCAAGCATTAGTTGGCAGAGAACATCTGGAGAACTTTATGAGTACTAAGCATTCAAGTCGGCGAGCCATTTTCTGGGCCTCCCTGCTCACCGGCACGGTATTGATCAGCGCCTGCGCCAGCGTCCCCGCGCCTGACGAACAGGTGTCCCTGGCACGCAATGCCCTGAGCCGTGCGGTATCCGCCGGAGCGACCCAGTACGCGCCGGTACAGATGAAGACCGCGCAGGACAAGACCATGTTGATGGACCGCGCGCTCGGCGAAAAAGACTTTGGCAAGGCCAAGGGCCTGGCCGAGCAGATCGCCGCGGATTCGGCACTGGCCGAGCGCATGGCGCGCACCGCGAAACTGCAGAAAGAACTGAAGGATGCCCAGACCGGTATCCAGGTCCTCAAGCAGGAAATGCTGCAGGCGCCTGATGCCGGGTTGAATCCAGACTCGCCGACCTTTTAACTGAGGAATTTTCCATGCGAACTTCATTGATTTTCCCTTCCCTGTGCGCATTCGCGCTGCTTTTGACCGGCTGCGCCGCCACCCCGGAAAACCCGCAACTGGTCGAGGCACGCAAGCTGTACTCGGACCTGCAGAGCAAGCCTGAGTCGAGCACCCTGGCCGCCCTGGAAACCCAGGACGCCTTTATCGCCCTGGGCAAGGCGGACATGCTGTCCATCCAGGACCGCCGCGCTCCCGAGATCGACCAGTACGCGTACCTGGCCAAGCAAAAGATTGCCCTGGCCGAGCAGACCATTCTCGGGCGCAAGGCCGAGGCCGGTTTGAGCAACATCGATGTGCAGCGCACCCAGGTGCAGCTGGATGTGCGTACCCAACAGCTCAAGGCCCTGCAGGCGATGAAAGCCAAGCCGACGCCACGCGGTGAAGTGGTCACCTTCGGCGACGTGCTGTTCGATACCGGCAAGGCCAGCCTCAAGCCCGGCAACCAGCGCAACGTCCAGCAACTGGCCGACTTCCTGCTCAACAACCCCGAGCGCAAGGTGCGCATCGAAGGCTTCACCGACAGCGTGGGCAGCGATGCCTTCAACCAGACGCTCTCCGAACGTCGCGCCGAAAGCGTGGCCTTTGCCCTGGAACGCCTGGGCGTGGACATGACCCGCATCAAGACCCAGGGCTACGGCAAGGAATATCCGGTGGCCGACGACGCCTCGGCGCAATCCCGCCAGTTGAACCGTCGGGTCGAGGTGATCATTTCCAACGGTGCCGCGGCGGTCGATAGCCGCGGGTAACTGCGCCGCTGGATCAAGGCGGTATCGCTTTCCCTTAAACGTTAGAGATAAAACCTGACAATGAAGACTCTTACAAAAATCTCCGCTGTGCTGCTGCTCGCTCCTGCGGCTTACACCTCGCTGGCGGTGGCCGCTCCTGCCGAGAAAGAGGGTTACTACGGAGTCGCCCGGGTGATCAGCGCCGAGCGCAAGGCCCGCAACATGGACTCCAGCGCGCGTCCCGGCATCGGGGCGTTCGTCTCCGGCGACGACAGCCAGAAGGACATGACCGGCTCGATCGGGGTCGGTTACCGGTTCGGCAATGGCTGGCGCGTGGAGGGCGAGTTGTCCCTGCCGCAAAAGGACACATTCACCAGCGGCTCGACCACCTTCCCCACCAGCCTCAACGAGCACCATATCGAGTCCAGGCGGGTGATGCTCAACGCCTATCGGGACTTCCGTGTGACCGAGAAGTTGTCGCTCTACGGTTCCGCCGGGCTGGGCCTGGCCCAACTCGAGTCCAAGGGCTGGCAGGGTAACGAGTCGCGTCAGTACGGCTCGGCGACCCAGACCAACCTGGCCTGGTCCCTCGGCGCGGGCGTTGCCTACGACGTGACCGATCGCCTGGCCCTGGACCTCGGCTATCGCTACGTCGACATGGGCGACACCGAAAGTGGCTGGAACAACTTCCCGAATGCCCGCGGCCTGCAGGACGAGAAGATGAAGGCCAACCTGGTTTCCAGCGAGGTCGTGCTGGGTATGCGCTGGGCTTTCTAGGCCGGTAAAAACCACCATCGCGAGCGCGCTCCTGCGGGAGCGTGGCCAGCTGCCGGAGCGGCGTGCTCGCGATGAACGTCAACGGCAACGCCCAGCCTCCGGGCTCCCCCCGAACCGAAAGGTTCAGGGGGCATGCGCGTGATCGCGCAGCGCTGGCGTTAGCTTTGCATCGCCTTGCCCTGCGCCACATCCAGCAAGGCCACGCCATCGCTCAGCAGCAGCGAGGCGATATCGGCGATCTGGAATAAATCACTTTCATCCGCGGTACGCGCGGTCATGCAAGACAGGCTGTTCATCAGTTTGTGAATGGCGCGAACGCGCCGGTCGGCGCAGGCCAGCAAGTCCACCAGCGAGGCGCTGGAATCGATCAGCAGGACAGGATGCTCGGTGGCAGTGCTGTGAAGCGGGATATATCCGTTCATTGATGTAGCTCCTTGTGTGTGAGGAGCCATCACCCAAACTTCCTACAGCCTGGGTGGCGGCTGCACGCGGGGTAGGAAACCGGCACACAAGACCCGGTCACGCCGAAGCGTGCCCGCGTACAGCCGCCATAACGCATAGGCAGCAAAAAGCGCCCGCACAACTTGGGCGCTTGTACGCTTCTTGATGACGGGTTCCTACACCCGGACGCTGATTTGGCAGCGACCGGCGCAGAGTAATGACGCGCCTTCATGAGCGCAAGCCCCGACTCAATGACTGAACGTAACAGGGCCGCCAGCGAGCAATGTGCCTGCTCAGACCTTGATCCGGCTCTAGCGTCAGACAAGTTCAGGCACGCTTGTAGGACTCTCCTGAAATACACGTTTTTACCCTGTTCAAGTGTTCTATCCGCTTGAGCCGACAGATGACGGCCAGCACCATCCCCCGCCTTATCAATAGCGCCAACACGCTCAACGGCTTGCTTGGACGCGTCGTTTATCAGGGAGGAGGGGGGTATGTGGCTGCGCCTTGAAGCCTTTTTAACGACGCCTATTGTCGGAACACTGTGCGTCGCACTGGGTGTTCCAACTGCTGGCTTAGCCTCGTTGGCTTGTGGTGTCGTGGTTGTAGGAAGTGCTTCTTTTACGGCTGGTGTCGTTGGTAACTCTGCCGGGGAAGCAATGGCCGAGAAAATTTATGAGGCGGTCAAATGAGCCTGAATACGGCAGACAAAATATTTCTGGTGGTCGGACTCGTCGATTTTGCAGGGATATTTATTGTGCTTGGTATTTGCTTGCACATGGCCTACACCAAGATGGACTTGATGTTGGATCATCTGAAAAACAGTGCTGTGCTCAGCACGCTGACCACGCTCAGGCACGGTGGCCCATGGGGGAAACTGATTCTGGTCGGGAGCATTTCCGGTTTTGTAACCTTCCCCCATTTTTACCTTAAGCGTGGCTGGGTCAGTGCCGAGGACTTGCTGGGTTTTCCTGCGGCGCTTAAGCGCAAGTTGGTCGTGCTGCAGTGGAGTGCGCTAGCGCTGATAGTGGTCATGACGGGCCTTGCGGCGGTGGTCAAGCTGGGTGTTGTTTGAGGTTATTTACGAGAGCCACAAATGAGTACCCCTGAGATTGCTTTCGGGTATCTGGGTGGTGTAGTGATTCTCGGCACACTTGTCTGGATTGGCGTCGCGTTGCACATGGCCTATACGAAAATGGATGAGCTCTTGGACCATCTGAAAAACTGTTCCGCCATCATGGCCCGCGCTCCGTTAAAACACGGCGGTCCCTGGGGGAAGCTGTTGCTGATTGGGGGGATCTCCGGGATCGTGACGTTTCCCGGGTTCCATCTCAAAAGAGGGGAGACAGAAACCATCGTGACGCCGGGCCTGGCCAATGGCGCGGCGACCTTTACGATTATTTATCCGCGATGAACGGCACACCTCCTGCCGGGAGGCCGGCAGGAGGCAGCGCGGCTCAGTCGTAGTTGCTCACATAAGCCAGGATGCCCTGGGCGCCCAGGGCGTTACCGTTGAAACGGGTCGCCTGCAGCAGTACGGCGGTCTGGTTGTCGCTGGCGACGGCTTTTGGAAAGGTATTGCCGCTGTCGTTCGGGTTGATCGATGTTTCCGCCGCCAAGGGGATGAAGGCGTCATCGAACCGGTTGAAAAAGATGCCGGTATAACCGGTACTCCAGGTCACCAGGAAGTCAATGACACCGCATGTGGCCGGCATGGCACTGATATAGGGCTGGCTCGAGGCGTAGACATTGTTGTTCAGGCGAACGGGGGAGAGGGCTTGCAGTTCCTGATCGCTTTGGTACTGCTCAGCCTCAGACTGATCAGCCTTGCCGAAGATCCGGACTCGGTCGCCATAGACATAGGCGCTGGTGCCGATATAAACCAGCATGATGTTGTTGTGCGCGGTGTCGAAGGTTGCATGGAACTTGCCCATGCCGGTTTGCGAGTAACTGGTCATCAGATTGACCGGCGATTTGCCGGAGGAGGGGCTGCCCACTCGCAGGAAATTGATCTTGCTCAGGGTTTCCTGGACGCCGACGATCACCCCGTCGCCATGGTTCATCAGCACGATATTTTCGTAGGTGGAAGTGTCCAGATCGGCACCGGGATTAAACAGGGTCGGATAGACGGCAGAGGTGATCATCACCGGATAACTGGTCGGCTCGAGGGTGTCCTTGTCCAGCCAGATGCCTTGCAACTGGCGTTCGGTCACGCCGATCCAGCAGGCGAAGAGGTGGCAGTTGGCGGGGTTGTAGATGACCCTGGGGCAGACGTAATCACCGTTGGAGCCACTGATCAGGGTTTCCGTGAAGGGCGCGCCGATACCCTGGCGCTCGCTGACGCTGTATTTGCGCGCAAAGATGCGAAAGGCGCCCGGGTCGTTGCTGGCCCAGACGGCAACGAAGTCGTCGCTGCCCTGGATCGGCGTGGTGTCGACATCCTTCTGGGTCCGCTGGGTGAAGGCGGGAAGCAGATAGCTCGGGCGTAGCGTGCCATTTTTTGTCTCCAGGCGGCCATAGAGCGTGGTGTAGCCGGAAGCCTTCGGCCCTTGATAGGTGCCGACCAGGTGACTGCTGACATCGGTCTTCAGCACGCCGCGCAGGGATTCGTTGCTGCTATCGTCATAGAAAATGTTCAAGCCGTTCAACCATTTGGTATTCATTCAGGCACCTGTGACTGTTTGAGGAGTGTCTTCGTTGTTCACGTAGTGGCGCAGGAACAGCAGGTCGCCATTGGCATCGGTCTGATGGCTGTAAAGAAGCGCAGGCAAACCGTTAATGATTCCCGAGTCGAAATTTCTGAAGAAGTTTCGCAAGTTCGGGGTGGAGGAACTGGGCATGCTGACTCTCCTTGTGGGCGAAATAGTCGAAGCTACTTTCTGCCGTGGGCTTTCCATCTCCATGGACTTTCATAGGGGGCGCCAATCAGGCTCTGCCCTGAAAAGCAGCTTTTCGGGAGGTCGATTTAGTGGGGCGTAGGTGACTTTTCTGGGCGGCTTGAAGTGTGCAAGCTGACAGTCTTGATAGGTCGTAGAAGTGCGGGGCAATAGTGTGTTCCGACGCATGACTTCGACCTCCTTGTCGACTCGCGTTCTGTCCGTTCGCATCCAGCAAGATCAGCGTAGTCATTATTTTCTAGTGCCCGATAATATTTTTTTATTTATTTAAAACAGTAAGATGCCCCTGAAGTTTTGAGCGGTTACAGGTTTGTCGGATAACTGACTTGGCGAGGGAAAGGGTGGTGTTACTAGGTGGCTATAAAGATAAGTGCGAGTGGTAATAGTGCGAAGTTGTCTTTATAACTCCGCTAAAGAATGACCATGGCTTCTTGTAAGTATTGGCAATAAGTCATTTCAGAATATAAAGGGACTTAGTTGGCAGCCTGTCCGCATTACCTGCTTTATGTTCCCCCTGTTCAGACTGGTCATTTACTGGGCCGTTTACCGCCAGGCGAGCAGTGAGTACCAGGGGCAACCGGACGCCATACGGCTCTTGCCATCCGCTTTACGTTAACGTCAAGATGCTCCGGCGCGGTTTTTCCCGTGGCGCAGGTTTTGCTTCTGTGAATGGCAGGGCTGGCCGCGGGCCAAACTTCCCTTTACTGCCTTCTGAACCGGGTGTAGACATTGCCCATGGCTTGCGTGCCCCTCGCAACCCAAGGGAATGGACCGGGGAGGTGCCGGGCGGACCGATTCGGAGCGCTTGATGACCCTTATAAAAACAACAACCGGCGAGCTGCAGCACCAAGCCGGGCTGGCCCGCAGAAAGCTCCATCTGGAAGGCGCAGTCCCCGACGGCGTATTGCGTGCGGAAATCGATGCGTCATGGCGGCGCAGCCTCAGCCATGGCGTGCACTTCAATGGCCAGCCGGAGTTGACCCTGGAATCCGGCGCCAGCCTCGAGGTGCTGCTGGCGAGCAATCGCCTGCTGCTCGACGCGGCGATACCCGCCATCGACTACCTGGCCGAGCGCCAGGGCCAGGACGGCCTGATCATCCTGGCCAATGCCGACGCCACCATTCTTGCGGTCGAAGGCCGGGCCGACCGGCTCAAGGGCAGCGGCGTGCAGGACATCACCCTCGGCGCCTGCTGGAGCGAAGCCACCCGTGGCACCAATGCCCTGGGCACGGCGCTGGTGGAAGCACGCACCACCCTGATCGACTGCGGCGAACATTACCTGGATCGCCTGAGCCCTTTTTCCTGCACCTCGGTGCCCATCCATTGCCCCCAGGGCGAGATCCTCGGCGTGCTCGACCTGACCCGCGAAGGCCCGCTGGGTCGTATCCACGACAGCACCGCGCTGCTGAGCATGGCGGTCAGCCAGATCGAGAGCCGGGTGTTCAACAACAGCTTTCCCGAGCAGATCGTCCTGGCGTTCCACAGTCGTCGGCAGTATCTCGAATCGCCGTGGCAAGGCTTGCTCGCGGTCAGTCTCGGCGGGCAGATCCTGGCGGTCAGCGCCCAGGCCTGCCAGTTGTTGCGCGCCGAGCGTTCGGCACTGGTGGGGCGGCGTTGCGAAGAGTTTCTCGGCGTGGATGGCGTGCAACTGCTCGGCCGTTTGCAACAGGGCGGCATCGGCAGCCTGCAGACCGCCAAGGGCGAGTTTTTCTACAAGACCCTGCGCGCCCCGCAACGCTCGATCAATGTCAGCAGCGTGCCGCGCGGCACGTCGAAAAACGCCCCGAGCCAGGCGCAGCCCGACCCGCAACTCGACACCCTGGCCGGCAGCAACAGCCGTTATGCCCGGGCCTTGCGCATGGCCCGCCAGGGCCTGGCCAATGCCTTGCCGGTGTTGCTGCTGGGGGAAACCGGCACCGGCAAGGAGGTCATCGCCCGCGCCCTGCACATGGCGGGCAGTCGCGCCGACAAGCCCTTTATCGCGGTCAACTGCGCGGCGATTCCCGAGGGCCTGATCGAGTCGGAGCTGTTCGGTTATCGCGAGGGCGCCTTCACCGGCTCGCGCCGTGGCGGCATGATCGGCCGCCTGCAACAAGCCCACGGCGGCACCCTGTTTCTCGATGAAATCGGCGATATGCCACTGGCCTTGCAGGCGCGCCTGTTGCGGGTGCTGCAGGACCGTAAGGTAGCGCCGCTGGGCGCCGGCGAAGAGCAGGACATCGATGTGGCGCTGATCTGCGCCACCCACCGCGACCTCAAGCAGCAGGTGGCCGACAAGCAGTTTCGCGAGGACCTGTTCTACCGGGTCAACGGCATCAGCGTGATGCTCCCGGCGCTGCGCGAGCGCGAGGACTTCGACGCGTTGCTGGAGGTCCTGCTGGCCAAGCTCGGCAGCCCCGGCGCGGCCCTGGCCGAGGACCTGCGCCAGTTGCTGGCCGGCTATCACTGGCCGGGCAACATTCGCCAGTTGGAGATGGTCCTGCGCACCGCCCTGGCCATGCGCGAGGCGGGCGACGCGGTCCTGGGCCTGGAGCACCTGCCCGACAGCATGCTTGACGATCTCAACGCCAGCGAACGCCCGGCCAGCGGCAGCATCCGCGAGAACCAGCTGGAACTGATCCGCCAGGCACTGGACAACCACCAGGGCAATGTTTCTGCCGCCGCCGATGCCCTGGGCATCAGCCGCGCGACCCTGTACCGCAAGCTCAAGCAGTTGCGCAGCTGATGGCGCGCCTGCTCAGCCGGCTGGTGGACAGCCCCGACCCCGCGGCCCTGCAAGCCGCCTTGCGCTGGCTGTACGGGTTTGTCCGCCCGCAGCGCCTGGCCATCGCCGGGTTGCTGGCGCTGTCGGTCTGCGCCTCGTTGCTGGTGCTGGTGCAGCCGTGGCTGACCAAGCTGCTGATCGACGACGGTCTGCTGGCGCGCAATTTCCCGATGCTGGCGTGGATCGCCGGGCTGATGATTCTCGCCGGGCTGCTGGGCACCGCGCTGTCGGGCATCAACCGCTACCTGCACACGCGCCTGTCGGGGCGGATCCTGTTCGCCCTGCGCGACGACCTGTACCGGCATTTGCAGCGCCTGTCGCCGGGCTTCTACGGCCAGCGGCGGATCGGCGACCTGATGTCGCGGCTCGATGGCGACGTCGCGGAGATCCAGCGCTTTGCCGTCGATTCGCTGTTCTCCGCGGTGTCCAGCGTGATCGGCCTGGTGGTGGCCCTGGCGCTGCTGGTGACCCTGTCCTGGCAGCTGTCGCTGCTGGCGCTGCTGCTGATTCCGCTGGACGTGCTCTGGCTGCGCTGGATGCGGCGCAAGGTCGAGCGCGATGTGCGGCAACTGCGCGAGCGTTCGGCGGACATGTCGTCGTTCATGGTCGAGACCCTGCCGGTGATGAAGTTCATCCAGAGCGCCGGCCAGCAACAGCGCGAAGCCCGGCGCCTGGAACAGTTGGGGCAGGGCTACATGAGCCAGTTGCTGCGCCTGCAGGTCAGCGAGTTCTTCACCCAGGCGGTGCCCGGCACCCTGACTTCGCTGTCGCGGGCCTGTGCGTTCCTGATCGGCGGTTATTGGGTGGTGCAGGGCACCTGGCAGTTGGGCGCACTGATCGCCTTTTCCACTTACCTGGGCATGGCCGTGGGGCCGGTGCAGAGCCTGCTGGGGCTGTACGTGGCGATCCAGCGCATGAGCGTCAGCCTGGGCCGGGTCATGGAGCTGCGCGGCGAGCAACCGAGCGTGACCACGCCGGCGCAACCGTTGCCGATGCCCAGCGGTGGCGAGCTGTCTTTTCGTGATCTGCACTTCAGCCACCCGGGGCGGCCGAGCACCCTGCGCGGCATCGAGGCACGCATTCCCTATGGCCTGAAGGTGGCCCTGGGTGGCGGTTCCGGGGTCGGCAAATCGACCCTGATCGACCTGCTGCAACGCCACCACGACCCGCAGTCCGGGCAGGTGCTGCTGGACGGTATCGACCTGCGCCAGCTCGACCTGTTCGAGCTGCGCCGGCGCATCGCCGTGGTCAGCCAGGACATCGTGCTGTTCCGCGGCAGCCTGGCCGACAACCTGGCCTACAGCGTGCCCGACGCACCGCGCGCGGCGGTGGCCGAGGTGGCGCGGCTGGCGCAACTGGACAGCCTGATCGAAGCGCTGCCCGAGGGCCTGGACAGCCCGTTGGGCGAGCGCGGCCAGCAGCTGTCCGGCGGGCAGAAACAACGGATCGCGATTGCCCGCGCGCTGCTCCAGGACCCGTTGATCCTGGTGCTGGACGAAGCCACCTCGGCGGTGGACGAAAGCACCGAGCGCGAAGTGATCGAGGCCATCGACCGGCTGTTCGCCGGACGCACGCGGATCCTGATCAGCCATCGGCCGTCGACCCTGGCCGACGCCGACCTGCGTTTCGAGCTGGTGGACGGCGTGTTGCACTCCGTGAAGGTGCCCCATGAAGCCTGAGCTGCGGATCGGCGTGGTCGACAGCGGGCATACGGCCGTGCAACGCCCGCAGGTGGTGGCCGGGCGGCGCTTCTACCTGGTGGAAGACGGGGTCGGTGAGGGCGACTTGCGCGAAGATCCCCTCGGCCACGGCAGCGCGATCATCGAGGCGATCAGCGCGCGGGCGCCCCAGGCGCGTTTCTGTGTGGCCCAAGTGTTCGACCAGCGCGGGGTGACCAGCGCGCTGCAGATCGCCAGCGCCCTGGACTGGCTGGTGCGCCAGCAGGTGCGATTGATCAACCTCAGCCTGGGGCTGCGCCAGGACCGCCGCCTGTTGCGCGAAGCCTGCGCGGCCGCCCTGGCCCGTGGCGTGCTGTTGTGCGCCTCGACGCCGGCCCAGGGCGAGGGGGTGTACCCGGCGCGTTACCCGGGGGTGCTGCGGGTCACCGGCGATGCCCGTTGCACCCCCGGCGAATGGTCGTGGCTCGACAGCCAGCAGGCCGACTTCGCCGCCTGTGTGCAGGGCAGCCACCCCGGCCAGTCCGGCGCCAGCCTGGGCTGCGCGGCATTGAGCGGGCATATCGCCCGCTACCTCGGCGAACACCGCGACGCCGATAACCCGCAGGTGGTCCAGTGGCTGCGGACCCACGCCCGCTATCACGGCCCCGAACGGCGCGGCTGGACATGAGGCCGATCCTGGTGCTCGGCGCCGGCCCGGCGGGTGCCGCGGTGGCCCTGGGCTTGCGCCGCCTGGGTTACGCGGTGGCGCTGGTCAGTGAGTGGCGGCGTTTCCCGGCGCTCGAAGGGGTGTCGCTGCGGGTGCTCGAAGCCCTGCGTGGCGCCGGCCTGGGGCGTGGGCTGGAGGCGGCGTTGCAGGCGTCCCAGCGTCAGGTGGTGTGGAACGGCCAGAGCCATGCGCAGAACGTCGAATACCTGCTGGATCGCCCGCGCTTCGATCGCGGCCTGCGCGAGGATCTGCGCGAGGCCGGGGTCGAACTGATCGAGGGCCGGGTGCTGGAGGTGCAGTCGACGGCGAACGGGCATCGGCTGCGGATCGAGGGGCAGGCCGAGCGTCTAACGGATTTTCTGGTGGAGGCCCGCGGGCGCCAGGCGCCTGCATCGAGTAAAGAATTGGGCAAAGGCCTGCGGGGCCCGGAAACCCTCAGCCTGCTCAACCGCTGGCAGGGCGCGCCGGGCAGCACCGCCAGCGCCGTGCACAGCCTGGAAGACGGCTGGGCCTGGATGGCGCGCCAGGCCGACGGCCAGTGTTACTGGCAACTGACGGTGGACGTGGCCAGCGCCGCGCTGCCGGGCAAGGCGCAGTTGCTGGATTACTGCCGCCAGCGACGACAGGCTTCGGCCCTGGCGCGGGCGTTTTTCGCTGACGGGCCGCAGCACGATGTGCAGCTGCACGCACGCAGCAGCACGGCGATCCTTTGCCCGCAGGTGTGTGGCGCCAACTGGATTCGCGTGGGCGATGCGGCCATGGCCGTGGACCCGCTGTCGGGCAACGGTATCTTCCAGTCGCTGTCCTCGGCGTTGCAGGCGCCGGCGGTGATCAACACGCTGCTGCAACGGCCCGAACGGGCGGCGCTGGCGCAGCGCTTCCATGCCCGGCGGGTGGAGCAACTGTTCCTGCGTTTTGCCCGCATCGGCCGCGATTTCTACGCCGACGAGCAGCGTTGGGCCGAACAGCCGTTCTGGCAGGCGCGCCGGCAATGGCCGGACCGCGAGCCGGCGCATCGCGTCGCGGACTTTTCCGCCCTGCGTATCGAGCGCGCCCCGGTATTGCGCGACGGCCTGGTGGACGAAGCCGAGGTGGTGATCACCCCGGACCAGCCGCTGGGCATCTGGCATGTGCAAGGGGTGGAGCTGGCGCCGTTGTTGCGCCGCTTGCCCAACGAGCCGGCGCAACAGCTGCTGGCGGGTCTGAGCGCGGAGCAGGACAAGGCCGTGCGCGGCTGGTTGCTGGGGCAGGGATACCAGCCCTGATGCGACGGGGCGGCTTTTGTAGCCGCTGCCGCAGGCTGCGATCGGCGGCGTAGCCGCCGCAAAGGCACCCGCGATCGATCGGCGGATGTGTGGCGCCTGGGCGAATGATCGCGGGCAAGCCTCGCTCCTACAGGGGCTCTCATCTTCCGTAGGAGCGAGGCTTGCTCGCGATCCGCGCAGCGGCCATCCAAACCCCGCCGCCCGGCTTGCGACAGCTGACGGTCAGCGATCGGGATTGACGTACACCCGGTGGCCGCCTTTCCAGGTTTCACAGACCTTGATGTCCCTGATGCTGGTGGCCGGCACTTTCTCGTCGAGGGGATCCTGCTCGAGAATCACCAGGTCCGCGAAATAACCGTCCTGCAGGGACCCGGTCCAGCCTTCGGCGTGGCACTGCCAGGCCGCGTCATAGGTGATGGCTTTCAAGGCCTGCTTGCGCGTCAGGCATTCGGCTTCATTGAGGATCGGTTGCAGCCTTGGGTCATGGACGAACCGCCCCTGGGCATCGCGAATGCCTTCCATCTTGCGGGTCACCGCCTGCTCCATGGAGCGCAGCGGCCCCAACGGCGTTACCGAACAGTCGCTGTGCAGGGTCATTCTCAGGTTGTGGTCCAGGGCCGACTGGCACAGGTCGAGCATCTGTTCGGCCTTGCCTTCGAAGATCGCCTGTTTGAAGGCGTAGCCCCAGTAGCCGACATGACCGATCAGGAAGCTTGGCGACAGGCCCAGGCGCTGCAGGGTCTGCAGGGTGCCCGCGGTCAGCAGCGAGCAGTGCTCGATGCGGTGGCGTTTTTCCAGGGCGCTGCCGCCCTGCAAGGCCGCCTCGTAGGCTTGCAGGGTGAACTCGATGGCCCGGTCGCCGTTGGCGTGGATCATCAGCGGCCAGCCGGTTTCGACGGCATTGCGCACCACGGTCTTGTAGGCATCGGGTGGGGTGACCGGGGTGTGGTCCTGGTCGCAGAAATTGAAGTTGCCCACCGGCCGCGTCGCCTCGCAGCAGTAGCGCGTGGCCTGGTAGCCCGTCAGCCCCTGGTTGGAACCGTCCGACACCAGCTTGACCGAGCCCTGGTAGAAGCGCTTGGCCTGTTCCCGGCTGACCGGCTGGTAGCGCGGCAGCTTGCCGATGGCCTCGGGCGTGCCATCGCAGGCGGCGGCATAACCGATCCGCAGCTTCCTGGGGCGGGTCAGGAAGTAGGCGCCCAGTACCCGCTTCGACTGGGGGTCCATCATCGCGTCGTAGAGCAGGGTGATCCCGCGGCGCGACGCCTTGTCGAAGTAGTCTTCGAGGTGCTTGAAGATATTGAGTATTTCCAGCTGCTGCCTGAGGGGAATGCTCTTGATGGCGGCCAGCACCTGGGCTTCCTGCAGGACACCGTTGTCGGCCCTGACGCCGGTCTTCTTGAACACCGCATCGCTGGCCGCGGTGTTCAGGTAGGCGGTGTGCATGGACGCGCTGATCAGCAGCATCGGATGCTGCTTGTCGATGGTGTCCAGGTTGCCGATGTCGTCGCCGGGGCCACAGTGGAAGGTGATGAGTTTGTTCAGGCCGTGGGGTACGACCTGGAAGGGCATCAGCGCCGGATCGACCTGATGGCCGAGGATCCAGGTCGAGTTGTCCTTGGGCAGGTTGGCCTGGATGGTGCTTTTCAACCATTGCCAGTCATAGGTGGGCCGTAGCCGCTGGTTCTTGTGCTCATCGGGGTTGTCGGTATCGATGGCCCCCAGGTTCAGCCAGCCTTCCATGGCACAGCTCTGCACGATATGGGCGTGGGGTTCGATCAGGCCGGGCAACAGGGTCCTGCCGTTCAACGACTGCTTTTTGTAGGTGATGCCCAGGGTTTTCATGCGGGCTTCGACGGCGGCCAGGGTGCCGGATGCGACCACGTCGCCGGCGTGGATGCCCAGGGCCTCGACCCGTTCGTCCATGTTGCCGTCGCGCAAGGGGTAGATGGTGCCGTTGGTAAAGATGATGGACTCGCCGGCCGGTTCCTTGGCCAGCTCATGGGTGTCCTGTGGCTGGCTGGCGGTATGGCTGGCCGGGTCGAGTGTGTCCTTCAGAGCGTTCCAGATGGGGTTGTGGCATCCGCATTGGACCCCGTCGTGATCATATCCATTTGATCCCATGATGCTTCCCTCGGGTTTTCGGTGGTGATGAGGTGTGGGTTGAAGGTGGGTGAGCCAGGCTCGCAGGGCAGCTGTCGAGCTGGCTCGGGCTGAGCGTAGCAGCCGTTCGGGGCGCGGGCCGGGCAGCGGGTCGGCGACGCTAAACCAGTCGTCGGGAGACGCCGGACAGACCCCGGCGCCGCCGTGGAGAAGCGCTTGCGCGAGTGCGAGGTGCTATGTGTTGTCGCGGATCAGAGCTTGATCAGCACCGATTTCAGCTCGGTGTAATGCTCGATCGCCGCGTAACCCATTTCCCGGCCCACGCCGGACATCTTGTAGCCACCGAACGGCAGCGCCGGGTCGAGGGCGCTGTGGCAGTTGACCCAGACCGAACCGGACTTGATCCGCGGGATCATCCGGTGCACCGCCGCCAGGTCGTTGGACCAGATGCTCGCGCCCAGGCCGTAGGGGCTGTCGTTGGCCAGGCGCAGGGCCTCGGCTTCGTCGTCGAAAGGAATGGCCACCAGCACCGGGCCGAAGATCTCTTCCTGCACCAGCGAATGCTGCTGGTCGACGTCGACTATCACCGTCGGTTTGACGAAATAGCCGGGGCCGAACCGCTCGCCGCCGCAGGCGAGGGTGGCGCCGCTGTCCCGGCCCATCTCGATATAGCGCCAGACCCGCTCCTGCTGCCGGGCGGAGATCAGCGGGCCCATGTCGACGCTGGTGTCCAGGCCGCTGCCGAGTTTCATGGCGTTGGCGATGCCGGCGATATCGGCCACCACATTGTCGAAGTGCTTGCGCTGTACATACAGCCGGGAGCCGGCGCAGCAGACCTGGCCCTGGTTGAAGAAGATCGCGCTGGCAGCGCCGGCCGCGGCGCTGCCCAGGTCGGCATCGGCCATGACGATGGTCGGCGACTTGCCGCCCAGTTCCAGGGTGACCCGGGTCATGTTGTCCATGGCGATCTTGCCGATTTCCTTGCCCACCGCGGTGGAGCCGGTGAAGGTCAGCTTGTCCACCCGTGGGTTGTGGGTCAGGGCCGAGCCCGCGGTGATGCCGGTGCCGGTGACTACGTTGAACACGCCGTCGGGGTAGCCGGCTTCCTGCACCAGTTCGGCGAGTTTCAGCGCGGTCAGCGGGGTTTCGTCGGCCGGCTTGAGCACCACCGTGCAGCCGGTGGCCAGGGCCGGGCCGAGCTTCCAGCAGGCCAGCAGCAGCGGGAAGTTCCAGGCGACGATGGCGCCGACCACGCCCACCGCTTCGCGGCGGATGAAACTGTGGAACTGCTGGTCGGGCATCAGCGGCACTGAGACCTCGACGCTGCTGCCTTCGATCTTGGTCGCCCAGCCGGCCATGTAGCGCAAAAAATCGATGGCCAGTTGCACGTCCATGACCTGGGCCACCGCGGCGCTCTTGCCGTTGTTCAGGCACTCCAGTTGCGCCAGCAGCTCGGCATCGCGCTGCATCAGGTCGGCGAGTTTCCACAGCAGGTTCTGCCGTTCCCGCGGGCGGGTGCGGCTCCAGGGCGAATCGTCGAAGGCCTGGCGCGCAGCCAGCACCGCGCGGTCGACATCGTCCACCGTGGCCCGCGGCACCACGCACAGTTGCTCGCCGGTGGCCGGGTTGCGCAGGGGCATGGTCTGGCCGTCGGCGGCCTCGACCCATTCGGCGCCGATCAGCATGCGCGGGGCGCGCTGGATAAAGGCGGTGGTGGCGGGGAGCAGGGTTGCAATAGCCATGACAGAACCTCTTGTTATGCGTGAGGCGAGGGCTTTCGCAACCGCTGTGCCAGTTTTTAATTGCGATTAACTATATGATTTTAATAGGGTTTATTTGATGTGACGGAAGGGCTGCGGATACAAGCTGTCGCAAATTGCGAATGCCTTGAGACACCCCGGCCTGAACTTATGGGGGCCTGCTTCGTCGTAAAGGGGCCTGTCATGAAAGTGCACTGAACAAGGAGCTGTACATTGAAGATTGCAACGATTCTGGGAACCACCTTGCTGCTGGCGCCGTTGTTCGCCCAGGCCGCGACGACCCCGGCCGAGCCGGAACTGCCGGCGTACCAGAGCAGCCTGGCCAGCTACCGCTGCGAGGGTGGGGTAGAGGTGCAGGCGGCGTACCTGAACATCGATAACGGCGCCTCGTTCGCCACCCTGTATTACAAGGGCCAGCTGATACCGATGCATATCGCCCGTGCAGCCTCCGGCGCGCTGTATGTCGCCGACGACGAGCAGAACAGCTACCGCTGGCACACCCAGGGCGACAGCGGCCTGTTGAGCTTCCTGGAAGCCGACCACACCGCCAAGGAACAGCAACTGCTCAAGGACTGCCAGGAGCAGAAGACCGAGGAGCAGTAGCGCCTGGCCCCCATCCGCCTGTAGGAGCCAGCTTGCTGGCGAGAGGTCGGCACGGACCCTCTGGTTTTCGCGTCGAACGCCAGTCCGTCATCGCGAGCAATCGAGCGTCGACCGGCTGCTCCTACAGAGGGGGGACGGCCATTATCTGCGGTTGAACTGCCGTCGAACGGCCAGTGTCTAGTCAAGACAAGCCTGCCGTGGAGATGTGCCCGTGAACATATTCGAAGCCCTGCGTGAGAGCCATGAACGCCAGCGCGGCTACGCTGCCGAACTGATGCGCACCTCGGGGGACAGCCCCGAACGCAGCGCGGCCTACGCCCAGCTCAAGGCCGAAGTACAGGCCCACGAGACGGCGGAGGAACGCTTCTTCTACCTGCCGTTGATGGAGCACGACAACGGCGTCGACCTGAGCCGGCACGCGATTGCCGAGCACCACGCGATGGACGAGCTGATGGAGGCATTGGACGACACCGAGATGTCCAGCCCGGCCTGGCTGGCCACGGCGAAGAAGCTGGTGGACAAGGTGCATCACCACCTGGAGGAAGAAGAACAGAAGTTCTTCCAGATGGCCGGCAAGATCCTCGACGACAAGCAGAAGGACCAGTTGGCCAACGGTTACGTGAAGGAGTACCGGCAGCAGCTGGCGGCCGACTGAGACGGCCCTCGAAGAATTAAAAAGCCCGCGCATTGGCGGGCTTTTTTGTACGTGACGGGGGGAGGGCCAGGCCCACGATCGCGAGCAAGCTCGTTCCTACAGGAACAGCATCCATTGCAGGAACGCTTGCTCGCGATAAACCCGTACACCCCGAACCTAGCGGTTGAAACGTTCCACCAGCGAGTACTGGGTGGTGGCGGTCCGGGTCAGTTCCTTGCTCAGTTCGGCCGAGTGATGGGCCTGCTCCGAGGTCTGGTCGGCCAATTGCGCGATGGTGCTGATATTGCGGCTGATTTCCTCGGCGACCGCGCTCTGCTCCTCGGTGGCCGCGGCGATCTGGGTGGTCATCTCGGTGATGTTGGCCACCGCCTCGCTGATGCCCAGCAGCGCCTGGTCCGCCTCCAGTACCCGGGCCACGCCTTCCTCGGCCTGGCGCTGGCCGCTTTCCATGCTCTGCACGGCGTTTTGCGAGGAACTCTGCAACTGGGTGATCAGTTCATGGATCTGCTGGGTGGATTGCGCGGTGCGCTGGGCCAGCTGGCGCACCTCGTCGGCCACCACCGCGAAACCGCGGCCCATGTCGCCGGCGCGGGCTGCTTCGATGGCGGCGTTGAGCGCCAGCAGGTTGGTCTGGTCGGCGATGCTTTTGATCACATCGACCACGGTGCCGATCTCGTCGCTGTCCCTGGCCAGTTGCGCCACGTTCTGCCCGGTTTCGCCGACCACCTGGGACAGGCGCTCGATGGCTTCGCGGGTATCGCGGGCCACTTCGCGCCCACGGTCGGTCAACTGGTTGGCGGCCTGGGTGGCGTCGGCGGTGCGCTGCACATGGCTGGCCACTTCCTGGGTGGTGGCGGCCATCTGGTTGACCGCGGCGGACACCTGCTCGGTTTCCACCCGCTGGCGGTCCAGGCCACGGGAGCTGTCGCTGGCCAGGGTATCGGAGCGGCTGGCCAGGGCATTGAGCTGTTCGGCGCTGTCCTGCAGGCGGGTAAGGCAGGTTTGCAGCCGCGCGTCCTGGCTGACGAAGGCGGTTTCCAGGCATGCCTGGGGGCCGTGGGCGTCGCTGTACATCTGCGCGATCAACGGGTCGCAGGTGGACGAGTCGGCCAGTTGCAGCAGGCGCCGGGCGGCATGGTTCTGGCGCTGCATCGCCAGCAGCGCCAGGGGCACGGAGAGCCCGGCGGCCACCGCCAGCGCCAAAGGCTGCGCCAGCCAGATACCGCTCAGGCTACCGGCCAGGCCCGTGGCCAGGAACGGCGCCCAGCCCAGCAGGGCCGGTTGCCAGCGATGCCGACGGGGGATGGCCGGCTGCTTGCGGTTGAGACGCTGGTAGAGGCCTTGCGCGCGGCGGATCTGTTCGGCGCTGGGTTTGACCCGGACCGATTCGTAGCCGACGATCCGGCTGCCCTCGAAAATCGGCGTGACGTAGGCGTTGACCCAGTAATGGTCGCCATTTCTCGAGCGGTTCTTGACGATGCCCATCCACGGCTGGCCCTGTTTCAGCGCCGCCCACATATGGGCAAATACCGCGGGGGGGACATCGGGGTGACGGACAATGTTCTGTGGAGCGCCGATCAGGTCGTCGCGGTCGAAACCGCTGATGTCGACGAAGGCATCGTTGCAGTAGCTGATGACGCCATGGGCATCGGTGGTGGAGATGAGTTTCTGGTTTGACCCTAAAGCCACTTCACGTTGTGTAACGGGCTGATTGTTTCTCATTTCCAGATTGCTCCCTGTGTCCTACAAAATCCATCGGCACGAGTCAGAACAATCTTAGCTAAATATTAGAAAATTCCTTGCATAACAATTGGTTGCATTCCCATTCACGAGGAATTCTGAATACTCCCGAACGGATTTCGCAGGTTGTTGAATCTGTTGGGAAAGTCTGGCGCTGAAGGAGGCCCGGGCTCGCTGAAGCGAGCCGGTGATGAAGCTTATCGGGCAAGAAACCGCTTCAGTTGCCGTGGGCGCCAAGGGCGTATTGCAGGACTTGCAGGGCGTGGGTCAGCCGGGCCTTGCGTTTGTCGATGATGCTTGGGTCGCCATAACGCTGCGCGGCGTCGAGTTCCATCTGGCGCAATATCACTTGGTATTCGGCCTGGCGCAGGGGCGGGTTGTGCTCGAAGTGCAGGCCGTCGCAATAGTCGCTGAGCGGTTCCAGCGCCCGTTGCAGGCCGGCCAGTTGGCGCTGCTCAGGGTCGGGCAGGAGTTTTTCCAGGCTGCTCTTGATGGCTTCGCCCCGGGTCAGGCAGCTGCTGGTGGCTTCCGGCGGGGCCGGTTCGAGGTCTTCCTGGGCATGGCCCGTGCTGGCTGCAAGGCCCAGCAGGGCCAGCAGGGAAAGGGAGGTGAGGGCGTTCATGAAGGTCCTTGATACGACAGGCGTGCGGGGCGCTATCTTCAAGAGCCAACGCGCGCCGGACCATCAGACACAACTGAAAAAGCCTAGGGATATTTCTGGGTTTGCCGATCGGACCGGGCAGTGCCCGGTCTCAGCGTGGGCTGAGCATCCGCTCGATCACCGCCCACAATCGCGGGTCGTTGAAATCCTCGACCACCAGATGCGCGCCAGCGGCCAGCAACGCCTCGGGGCTCTGGCTGGTGGCCAGGCCGACGGTGAAGACCCCGGCCCCGACCGCGGCGGTCAGGCCGGGGATCGAGTCCTCGAAGGCTATCCCGGCCTCGGCGCTGGCGCCCAGGCATTCCAGGCCGGTGAGATAGGGCAGCGGGTCGGGCTTGGCCCGCGGCAATTCCTCGGCCACCAGCACGCTGTCGAAGCGATCGCCCAGCCCCAGCACGTCGAGCATGTGCTCGGCATTGGCCCGTGGCGCATTGGTCACCACGCAGACGCCGATGCCGCGTTCCCGGGCGAAATCCAACAGGCGCAGCAGGCCCGGCATCGGCGTCAGTCGTGGCGACAGCTGGCGAAAGCGCACTTCCTTGCGGTCGGCAAAAGCCTCGTGCTCGGCCACCGAGCGCTGCGCAAACAGGTAGCGGCACATATTGGCATTGGCCTGGCCGCTGACATGGGCCGCGAACTCTTCCTGGGTGAACACCCGGCCCTCTTCCTCCAGCAACAACTGCTGCAACGCCAGCAGGTGCAGTTGGTCGGTGTCGGT
Organism: Pseudomonas sp. GW822-FHT05A08; assembly: GCF_058800485.1. Taxonomy (NCBI): domain Bacteria; kingdom Pseudomonadati; phylum Pseudomonadota; class Gammaproteobacteria; order Pseudomonadales; family Pseudomonadaceae; genus Pseudomonas; species Pseudomonas sp. GW822-FHT05A08. The sequence continues at coordinate 4,942,284 of NZ_CM179511.1, read as the reverse complement.
CAGGGTGCCGTCGAGATCGAAAAGCAGGGCATTGAGCATGGCGCGATTCCTGTCAGGGCCGGTGGCTGAAGCGGTTAAGCCAGGCATCGTAGCAGCTGCCGAGGGGGGCGCCACAGCCATTTCTCGGGGTGATTCAGAATGCTGCCCCCGCCGCCAGCCACCTCTCCCTTCCTGTGCTTAGCTCTCAAGACTCCTCTGCTTTTGCGGGCGTAGGCGGGTCTCGTCTCAGAGTGGAACAGTTGTCGCGAAATTAAACGCGGTCGGCCGGCGGTTGCCTGGGAGATGTGTCCTGTAACTTCAGCAACTCATTGATAAAACACATCATTTGTAAGATGGCACGCTCCGTGTATTGCTCAACCCAGCCGTTTCTCTTGCCTCCGTGCCCGGCGCCACCGGGCATGGCAGAAACCATAAAAACGACGCACAACAATAATAAAGCTCGCTAATAAAAAGCTCCCTGATAAAGAGCTCCGTGGAGGTCCGACCTTGATCAAGAGAACACTCCGAGCAGGCACGTCCAGCGGCCTGCTGGCGCTGGCGGTCTGCGCCGCCTTGCATGCCCCTCCCAGCCTTGCGGCGCGCGAGGCCCAGGCCATCCTCAAGGAAACCTGTCAGGGCTGCCATACCCCGGAAACGGGAGGCGGCCTGAGCCGCATCAGCCACCAGCGCAAGACCCCGGAAGGCTGGTTGATGAGCATCGCCCGCATGCAGGTTATGCATGGCTTGCAGATCAGCGACGATGACCGCCGCACCCTGGTCAAATACCTGGCCGACACCCAGGGCCTGGCGCCGAGCGAAACCGACGGCGTGCGTTACGCCCTGGAGCGGCGCTTGAACACGGTGGAGAAGTTCGACGAACAAACCAGCCAGATGTGCGGCCGCTGCCACTCCGGCGCGCGGGTCGCCTTGCAACGGCGTCCGGCCCAGGAGTGGGAACGCCTGGTGAACTTCCACCTCGGCCAATGGCCGTCGCTGGAATACCAGGCGCTGTCCCGCGACCGCGACTGGTTCGACCTGGCGCGCAAGGAGATGGTGCCGCTGCTGGCCAAGCGTTATCCGCTGGACAACCCGGCCTGGACAAAATGGCTGGGCAGCGCACCCAAGGCCGAGACCCTGGCGGGCGACTGGAGCTTCAGCGGCCATCTGCCGGGCAAGGGCGAACTGGCCGGGGTGATGAGCGTCGCTGCCGATGGCAACGACACCTTCAAGGTCGGCATCAAGGGCCAGTACGCCGACGGCAGTCCGTTCAACGGCGAGGGCAGCGCGATTCTCTACAGCGGCTACGAATGGCGCGGCAATGTCAGCATCGACGGCGTGAGCATGCGCCAGGTGTTCGCCGCTCAAGGCAATGCATTGCAGGGCCGGATGTTCGAGGCCGAGCACGACGAACGCGGCCTGGACTTTATCGCCGCCAAGCAGGGCAGCAGTCGTTTGCTGGCGGTGCAACCGGGTTACCTGAAGGCTGGCGGTGAAACCGAAGTCACCCTGATCGGCAGCGGCCTCAGCGGCAAGCCGAGTTTTGGCAAGGGCGTGGAAGTGGTCGACGTCATCGAGCAGGGCCCGCAGCGGATCAAGGTCAGGCTCAAGGCGGCCGCCGATGCCCAACCGGGCCTGCGCAACGTCACCGTCGGCAGCCTGAACGGCGCGACGCTGGCGGTGTACAGCCAGATCGCCGAGGTCAAGGTGGTGCCCGAGTTCTCGGTGGCGCGGGTTGGCGACGGCGGTGGCTCGACGCCCAAGGTCCAGGGCCGCTTCGATGCCGAAGCCTGGGGCAAGGGCGCCGATGGCAAGCCGTACCGCATCGGCGTGTTCCCGGCGCAGTGGAAGGTCGAAGCCTTCGACGAGCGCGCCAAGGAAGACGAGGACGTCAAGTTCGCAGGCCAGATGCAGGCCGACAGCGGCGTGTTCATTCCGGGCGATGCCGGGCCGAACCCGCAGCGCAAGATGTCCACCAACAACGCCGGCAACCTCAAGGTGATCGCCGCCGTCGACGACGCTGGGAAATCCCTGACCGGCGAAGGCCACCTGATCGTCACCGTGCAACGCTGGAACAATCCACCCATCCCCTAAGGCGCGGTCCGTGATTGACGACACCCTTTCGGAATGACCGCGGGCCCCCGCCAAAAGGGGGCCGGCACAGGAGGTTTGCAATGGGCGCTATCTTGAATCTGGTCGAACGCAACCTGCACGAAGTGCAGGTCGATGCCGACCGCATGCTGTTCCATATCCCCAGCAGTTCGCTGTTCGCCAGCGATGCCTTGACCGGCAGCATCATCGATGCCCTGCGCGGGCCGGGCTGCTCTTCCACTGAGCTGATCCAGCGACTGGCCAGCCAGTACGACGGCGAGGAAATCAACGAGACCCTGCGCGAGCTGATCGCCCTGGAACTGGTCAGCGACGGCTCGCCGCTGACTGAGGAATGGACCGTCAAGCGGGTCGAGCGCACGGCAATCAACACCGTGGTGCTCAACGTCAACACCGGCTGCAACCTGAGTTGCACCTACTGCTACAAGGAGGACCTGGACAAGCCCTCGGCGGGCAAGAAGATGGACGTCGAGACGGCCATCGCCTCGGTGGAAATGCTGCTCAGGGAATCCCCCGACGAGGAACGTTTCACCGTGGTGTTCTTTGGTGGCGAGCCGCTGAGCAACCGCAAGCTGATCGAGTACATGGTCGACTACTGCGAGAAGCGTTTTCGCGAGGCGGGCAAGTTCGTCGAGTTCGTCATGACCACCAATGCCACGCTGCTCACCGAGGAAACGGTGGACTACCTGAATGCCCACCGCTTTGGCTTGTCGGTGAGCATCGACGGGCCGAAGACCGTGCACGACCGCAACCGCATCACCGTGGGCGGGCAGGGCACCTATGACGTGGTGCGGCGCAAGGCGCAGATGCTGCTGGCGCGCTACGACAGCCGCCCGGTCGGCGCACGGGTGACCCTGACCACCGGGGTCACCGATGTGGAAACCATCTGGGATCACCTGTTCAACGAACTGGGTTTCGCCGAAGTCGGGTTTGCCCCGGTGACCTCGGGCGACATCAGCAGCTTCAACCTCACAGGCGAAGAACTGATCGAAGTCTTCGCCAGCATGAAGCGCCTGGGCCGGCGCTACCTGGAGGCGGCCCTGGAGCATCGCAATATCGGTTTCTCCAACCTGCACCAGCTGATCACCGATATCCACGAAGGCCACAAGAAGGCGCTGCCCTGTGGCGCCGGGCTGAAGATGCTGGCGGTGGACCACAAGGGCGAGCTGAACCTGTGCCACCGCTTTACCGGCTCATCGCTGCCGACCTTCGGCAACGTGCGCGAGGGCGGGGTGAAGCAGATGGAGCTCAACGACTTCCTGTCCCAGCGCCTGGACCGCAGCAACACCGGCTGCGACAGCTGCCGCATCCGCAACCTGTGCTCCGGCGGCTGCTACCACGAGAGCTACGCCCGCTACGGCGACCCGGCGCACCCGACCTATCACTATTGCGAACTGATGCGTGACTGGGTGGATTTCGGCATCGAGGTCTACAGCCGGATCATGGCCCGCAACCCTGCGTTCATCAGCAGTTACATCACTCCGCGCAAGGCCCACTGACATGAAACATCTCAAGCCGATCAATAACAAAGCCCAGAAACTGGAACAGGCCGCCGACGAGAACCGTATCGAAGAGGTGGTCGCCATGAGTTCGGTGGCCGGTTGTGCCTCGACCACCGACCCGGGCTGGGAAATCGATGCCTTCGGTGGCGTGTCGTCCTTGTGCCAGCCGATGGAGGCCGACCTCTACGGTTGCTCCGACCCTTGCTGGTGGCCGGCCCAGGTGCCGGACATGATGAGCACCTACCCCGACTGGAACAAGGATGCCCAGGCCTCCAACGAGAACTGGCGCAACCTCGGCACCGTGTTCCCTAAAGACAAGTAATCGGTCAGTAGAAGGATTCCAGCATGCGCTTGATCAATGCCTGCGGCCTGGCCGCTTCCGCCGTCCTGGGGGCCTGTTCCCTCAGCGTCCTGGCCGATGACAACAGTGACAAGGCCCTCAACGCCGGCCATGAATACATGGTCACCACCAACTATCCGAATAACCTGCACGTGATCGACCTGGCCAGCGACACGCTGTACAAGACCTGCAAGATGCCCGACGCCTTCGGCCCCGGCACCGTGCAGCTGGCGCCGGACCGCAAGGTCGCCTACGTGCTGAACAACCACTACGCCGATGTCTACGGGGTCGAGCTGGACAGCTGCAAGCAGGTGTTCCACGCCAGCATCACCCAGCAGCCGGGGGAGAAGGCGCGCTCGATGTTCGCCTTCACCGTCAGCCACGATGGCAAGGAGCTGTACACCGTGGCCAACCCGACCCAGATGCTCAACGACCGCTATGAGGTCAAGCAGCCGCGGCTGGACGTCTACGCCACCGACGCCGGGCTCAAGGCCAAGCCGGTGCGCAGCTTCCCGGCGCCACGGCAGCTGACCATCATGCAGAGCGGCGACGACGGCTCGCTCTATGTGGCCGGGGCGGATGTGTACAAGGTCGACGTCAAGACCGGCAAGTTCGATGTACTGATCCCCAGCCGCCACTGGAAACGCCCGAACTACAGCGCGCCGGATGTGCTCTACGTGTGGAACCAGCAGACCTGGCGCCATGATTTCTCGCTGCTCTACACCGCCGCCAAGTTCAAGGACCAGAAACAGGACCCGGCCAGCGCCGAGTACCTGTACGGCCTGTTCAGCATCGACTTGAAAACCGGCAAGAGCGAAACCACCGACTTCGGCCCGCTGACGGAAATCTATTTCAGTGGGATGCGCTCGCCGAAGGACCCGAACCTGATGTTCGGCGTGCTCAACCGCCTGGCCAAGTACGACATCCGGCAGAAAAAACTGCTCCAGGCAGCCACCCTGGACCATTCCTACTACTGTATTTCGTTCAACAAGGCGGGCAGCAAGATCTACCTGGCCGGGACCTTCAACGACGTGGCGATCTTCGATGCCGACAGCCTGAAGCAGATCGGCAGCATCAAGCTGCCGGGCGGGGACATGGCGATCACCACGGCCCAGGTGTTCGAGCGCTAGTCGCGGATACCGCCATCGCGAAAAAGCTCAAGATCACCGCGGTTTCAATTCCCCGGCACCGGACAGCCGAGGTCGCCTTCCTGGCACTTGAGGTAAGTCTTGAACGCCTCGACCCGGGCCTTGGTCAGGTCGGTGGTGCAGTTGCTGTAGATCAACGGGTAGACGCTGCCACCGGCCACCCCGGAGGCGGCGAACCCGCATTCCGCATCCCGAAAAGCCACCCAGGCGCGCTGGGCGCCGACCAGCAGCTTCTTGCCGTCCGGGTTGTCCTTCAGGCGCTGGGTGATGCGCTGGTAGAGCGTATTCAGTTCCTTGTCCGCCGCCTGGTGCTGCTCGGCGGCGCACTGGTTCATGGCGGCCTGGGTGCTGGCGTTGGCACAATCGGCGGCCTGGGCCAGCGGGGTGAGCAGCAGCGGCGCCAGGGCCAGGAAAATACGTGGGTTCATGCTGATTCTCGCGATGGACGATCAAGGGGGCATCAAGGACGTTTTGCCGGCCGCCCGGTTCTGGTTGGCGACAGCTCTTTGGCCTGCATCCTAGCCCTGACGACGACCGCGTGTCCGTCTTTGCGAAAAAATGCAACTTAAAGGTTGCTCTTCTGCCAGGGCGAGCTAGGGTGTGATCACTGGAGGTGACCCATGAACTCATCAGATCGCATCGAAAGAAAGATCCTGCTCAAGGCGCCGCGTGCCCGTGTCTGGGCCGCGCTGGCGAATGCCGAGGCGTTCGGCAGCTGGTTCGGCGTGGCGCTCGAAGGCCAGCGTTTTGTCGTTGGGCAACGGACCCGGGGGCAGATTACCTATCCCGGGTATGAACACCTGGTCTGGGATGTGCTGGTGGAGCGGCTGGAGCCCGAACATCTGTTCGCCTTCAGCTGGCACCCTTATGCGGTGGAGCCGGGCGTGGATTATTCCGCCGAGCCCAGCACCCTGGTGCAATTCGAACTCGAAGACCTGGACGGCGGCACCTTGCTGCGGGTGGTCGAGTCGGGGTTCGATGGCATTCCACCCGAGCGGCGGCTCAAGGCGTTTCGCATGAACAGCCGCGGCTGGGACGAGCAGATGAACAATATCGAGACCTACCTTGGCCCCTGATACTTCTTCCCCATCCCTGTTGCCGGTGGCGGCATCCCTGGACGGCTCGGCCATGATCTTCGCGGCACTGGGCGACGAGACCCGCCTGCGGCTCGTCGCCATCCTGTGTGGCGGTGGCGCGATGTCTATCACTCAACTGACCCTTGGCACCGACATCAGCCGCCAGGCGGTGACCAAGCATTTGCAGGTGCTGGCGCAGGCCGGGCTGGTGCGCGACGCCAAGCTGGGGCGCGAGCGCCTGTGGGCCTTCGAACCGGGCCGGCTGGCCGAGGCCCGGCGCTCGCTGGAGGTGATCAGCCAGCAATGGGATCATGCCCTGGGTCAATTGCAGGCCTTTGTCGAGTCATAACGGAAAGAGTCACGGATGTTCGAGTTTTACCTGAAACGCTGGAACCTGCAGGTCGATGGCGCGCCCATCGTCACCCCTGGCAGCCACTTGTTGCCGGTGCGCCTGGACGATGCGCCGGCGATGCTGAAGATCGCCCTCGACGACGAGGAAAAATACGGCAACCGCCTGATGGTCTGGTGGGCCGGGGAGGGCGCCGCCCGGGTCTACGCGCACCATGGCGATGGTTTGTTGATGGAGCGGGCCATGGGTCGGCGCTCGCTGATGCAGATGGCCCTGGCCGGCGAAGACGACGAGGTCAGCCGGATCGTCTGCGCCAGCCTGGCACGCCTGCATGCGCCACGCGCGACGCCCTTGCCGCCGCTGTTGAGCCTGCAGGAATGGTTCAAGGCCCTGCGCCCGGCCGCCCGGCGCGAGGGTGGGGTTTTCCTGCGCTGCCTGGCCACGGCCGATGAACTGCTGGCTACCCCTCGGGAGCAGGTGGTGCTGCACGGCGATATCCATCACGACAATGTGCTGGATTTCGAGGAACGCGGCTGGCTGGTGATCGATCCCAAGCGGGTCATGGGCGAGCGCGGTTTCGATTTCGCCAACCTGATCTGTAACCCGGACCTGGCGACCAGCAGCGATCCGCGGCGCTTCACCCGCCAGGTCGAGGTCATCGCCCAGGCCGCCGGGCTGGAGCGCAAGCGCCTGCTGCAATGGGTGCTGGCCTATACCGGGCTGTCCGCCGCCTGGTTCCTGGAGGACGGCGACGTACCCAGCGCGGAACACCAACTGCAAGTGGCGGAATTGGCCACCCACGCTCTGGAAGGCGCGGCCTAGGGGTTTTGGCAGGTCGATCTATGGCGAAAGGCTTACATGCGCTGGCTGCTATCTCGCCTGTTGCCGATTGGGCGACAGGCTTAATCTTCACCCACCAACTGCAGCGCAGGACGCGCTCAGGGTCATGGATGACCGACCATGTGCAAGGATGCAGCGACAGGATGTCGTAATGGTCTTGAAAAAACCCCGCTTCGGCGGGGTTTTTTTTCGCCTGTGGAAAAGCTAGAGATGGCGGGTTTCCTCCGGCACGTTGCCCCAGTTGTCATGGCGCCCATCGGCGTAATGCACCGGGGCCGCAAGCAGCTCCTGCAGGTCGATGTCATCCAGGGTCATCACTTGCACCGCGACATAGTCGCCGCCGATCTCCTGCACATGACCGCGCCCGAAGGGGCGTACGCCGCAATGCTTGCAGAACAGATGATGGGTATTGCCGGTGTTGAACCGATAGTCGCTCAGCGCCTGTTCGCCACTGAGCAGGCGAAAGGCCTTGGGGGCGATGATCGCGTTCCAGTTGCGGGTCTTGCTGCAGATCGAGCAATTGCACTTGTGGGTGCCCTGGCTCAAGTCGATCTCGGCTTCATAGCGCACTGCACCGCAATGACAACTGCCGGTGTAAGTCTTGTGCATGGCAAGGCTCCTGAGGGAAGGCTGGGCCAGAGTGTAGAAGCTGCCCGGACATTAGCGGGAAAACTTTTTGATTAAGGCCAGTAGCCAGTATTGAATGTGCCCTGCTTAGATTAAAAAGGTTCCGATAAGAGCATGTAAGTTCGTCCGTTGGGTAGCGCGAAGGGCCTACCAGAGTTGGTAGGTTTACAAGCGTCCGATTGCAGATAGAGTTTCAACCAGAAGACGGGTTCTGTCCCACTACAGGTTCTTTCTGTCAAAAGCAGGCAGAAAGTATTTGTCATGCGGGGTGGGCGATTTCCGGGTTCAGTTCGTCACCAGGCCGCTGCTCCGGGTGCTGCTGTTTTTGTCGTGCAGCATGTTTTGTTTTTCAAGTTCGACCAGCCACGAATACAGTGCGCGTCTTTCTCGTCGTGCCCAACTTATAAAAACTGCCTTTTATGCTGAAGTTCACATTCAAGTGAATCTCTGGCGTGTTTGTGTGGTTGAAAAGCCAAAGGTCCCCGCACTTATGAAGCATGTTCTTGTGGTTCGTTATTCGCAAAGCGGTCAGTTGAACGACGTAGTCGAAAGCCTGATCTCGCCCCTGCGTTCGACGCGGGAGGTCAAGGTGCATGAGATGGTGCTCAAGCCCCGGGTCGCCTATCCGTTTCCCTGGCCGGTGGGCCGGTTTTTCGACGTGTTTCCCGAGACCGTGCAGCTCAGCCCGCCGGCCATCGAACCGCTGCATACCGATCATCGCGGGCCCTTCGACCTGGTGATCCTGGCGTATCAGGTCTGGTACCTGTCGCCGTCGCCGCTGATCACCGCGTTTCTCCAGAGCGCGGAAGGCAAGCGCCTGCTGGCCGGGCGCCCGGTGGTCACGGTGATCGCCTGCCGCAACATGTGGCTGATGGCCCAGGAGGCGGTCAAGCACCTGCTGCACGAGGCCGGCGCGCGGTTGCTCGACAACGTGGTGCTGACCGACCGGGCCAACACCTTCGCCACCCTGATTACCACGCCGCGCTGGATGTTCACCGGCAGCCGCGAGTCCTTCCTCGGCCTGCCCAAGGCCGGGATCAGCGCCGAGGATGTCCAGGGCGCCGCACGTTTCGGGCGGGCATTGAAGGCCGCCCTGCAGGCCAATAAAGAGCAAGCCGACGGGCCGATGCTGGCAGGGCTGGGGGCGGCGACCGTCAACCCCGGGCTGATACTCAGCGAGCGGGCGGCCTATAGAGGCTTCAAGTTCTGGTCGGGAATAATTTGCCGTTTCGGCAAGTATGGGCAATGGCTACGGCGACTCTTGCTGTGCCTGTTCATCGTTTATCTATTACTGGTCATCTTGACTGTCCTGCCTGTTTCACTGGTGTTACGCCGTTTGCTTCATCCCTTTATCCGGACGCGGCTCGATCAGTTACAGCGTTATTACGAACAGCCGTCCGGTTCGCAACTAAATCTTGAATCCGAAGGGTGAAATCATCATGAGTGAATTGTTTGTCTATATCACGAAAACATCCACTTATATGCCGGGAGAGGCAGTGGATAACGATACGATGGAGAGCATTCTCGGGTATGTAGGCGGGCGACCTTCACGGTCTCGGCAAGTAGTGCTGCGTAATAACGGAATCAAGCAGCGCTATTATGTGCTGGACCCGCAGACCGGTATTCCCCGTTTCACTAACGCGCAAATAACCGCCGAGGCGATCAAGGGCCTGGTGGGCGACGGCTTTACCCTGGACGCCATGGAATGCCTGTCCACCGGCACCACCATGCCGGACCAGTTGATGCCCAACCATGGCGTGATGGTGCATGGCGAACTGGGCAACAAGCCTTGTGAGGTGGTGTCCACCGCCGGCATCTGCCTGGCTGGCCTCACCGCGCTGAAATATGCCTACCTGTCGGTGCTTGCGGGGGCCAGCCGCAATGCCGTGGCCACCGCCTCGGAGGTGCCTTCGCCGGTGCTGCATGCGCGCAATTTCGATGCGGAAAACGAGGCGCTGGTGGCGCAGATGGCTGCCCGCCCGGAAATCGCCTTCGATAAGGATTTCCTGCGCTGGATGCTGTCCGACGGGGCCGGGGCCTTCCTGCTCGAGAACCAGCCACGGGCCGGAGGTTTGTCGCTGCGCATCGACTGGATCGACATCTTCTCCTACGCCAACGAATTGCCGACCTGCATGTACGCTGGCGCGGAAAAGGCCGAGGACGACAGCCTGATCGGCTGGAAGCTGCTGACCCCGGAGGAGTGGGCCTTGCGCTCGATTTTCGCGATCAAGCAGGACGTGCGGCTGCTGAACGAGAACGTGGTGAAGTACACCCTCGGCAAGCCGCTCAAGGAGGTGATGATCAAGCGCAACCTGTCGCCCGAAGCCATCGACTGGTTCCTGCCGCACATGTCATCGGAATACTTTCGCAAGCCGATTGCCGAGTGCCTGGAAAACACCGAACTGGCGATTCCCCAGGAGCGCTGGTTCACCAACCTGTCCGAGCGCGGCAACACCGGCTCGGCGTCGATCTACATCATGATCCACGAGTTGCTGGAGTCCGGGCGCTTGCACAAGGGACAGCGCGTGCTGTGTTTCGTCCCGGAAAGCGGGCGCTTCTCCGGCGGCTTCATGCACCTGACGGTGGTCTGAGGCGCCTCGCCAAGGCGCAAGAACCCGGTGGCCGGCGCGGGTCGGCCACTGTTTCGTGGTACGCATCCAACTGCAAGGGAATGAATATGGAAACCCTCGAACAACGCGTGAAAAGAGTGGTGGCGACCGAACTGGCCGTCGACCTGACGCAGATCGGCAACCAGGACTCGTTCGTCGAGAACCTGGGAGCAGACTCGCTGGCCCGGGTGGAACTGGTGTCGGCCCTGGAGGCCGAGTTCGACCTCACTATCCCGGACGACGCAGCCGATGGCCTGCAGACCGTGCAGCAGGCGATCGACTACCTCCGACAGGCCAGTGAGCAAGCAGTCCCGGCCTGACGCCGGTTCATCGAAGATGCGGCCAGGGCTCAGCTGGCCGATAAGGTTGCCCTGGTCCGCATCTTTCTTCAGCTTCTGTAAGCGCCGTCTCAGGCCTGCTGCCACTGCGCCACGACCCTGTCGACGATCTCGGCGCGCTGCTGGATGGAGTTCGCCGCGAGCCGCTGGGCTTGTTCCACCACCGCTTTGGGCGCTGTCTCTGGGCTACCGGCCGCGAACGGCGGAGCCGGGGCGTATTCCAGTTGCAGCTGGACCCGCTGCGCCGTTGCATCGCCGAACAGTTCGCCGGCCAGGGTCAGGGCGAAATCGATCCCGGCGGTAATCCCGCCACCGCTCAACAGGTTGCCATCGCGCACCACGCGTTCCTGTACCGCGATCGCCCCCAGCGCCTCCAGCAAATGGTGGTAGGCCCAATGGGTGGTGGCGCGCCTGCCCCGCAGCAGCCCGGCGGCGCCAAGCACCAGGGAGCCGGTGCAGACCGAGGTGACATAACGCGCCTGCTCCGCCTGCTGGCGGATGAAGTCGAGGGTCTGCGGGTCTTCCATCAACGGCCCGACACCGGCGCCACCGGGGATGCAGATCACGTCCAGCGGCGGGCAATCGGCGAAGCTGGTGGTCGCCTGCAGCACCAGGCCGGTGCTGGCGGTGACCGGCCCGCGCGCCTTCCAGACCAGATGCACCTGCACGTCCGGCAGCGACGCGAGCACATCGTAGGGGCCGGTCAGGTCGAGTTGCTGGACGTTGGGGAACAACAGGAAACCGATCTGCAGCGTCATGGGGTATCTCCCTGGAGAAGTTCGAAGGTGTCCGCTCTTATGTGGCTGGACGGTTCGACTCTAGCGCCCTAGGCTTTGGCGAATACGCCAACCTACCCACGATTTACGCCAATCATGTCCCAGACCGCCAGAACCGTTCATGTACTGACTTTCGCCAACGCCCAGGTACTTGACGTCACGGGCCCGCTGCAGGTGTTTGCTTCGGCCAACGACCTGGCGCGGCACAAAGGCCTGCCGCTGCCCTACGCGGTGAATGTGATCGCCGCGGGCGACGGGCCGGTGACCACCTCGGCCGGGCTGGCGCTGTTGGCCGAGCCCTTGCCGGCGCCGGGCACGCCATGCGACACCCTGGTCATCGCCGGCGGCTGGGGTGTGTACGCCGCGGCGGAAGATCCGGCGCTGGTGGCCTGGGTCCGCCAGCAGGCGGCGCTGGCGCGACGGGTGGCGTCGGTGTGCACCGGGGCGTTCCTGCTGGCCGCCAGCGGCTGGCTCGACGGGCGCCGGGTGGTCACTCACTGGACCCGCTGCGAGCAACTGGCGCGGCAATATCCGCAGCTGCGGGTGGAAGCCAACCCGATCTTCATCAACGAGGGGCCGGTCTGGACCTCGGCCGGCGTCACCGCCGGTATCGACCTGGCCCTGGCGCTGGTGGAGGCGGACCTGGGGCATGCCATGGCGCTGGACGTGGCCCGGCAACTGGTGGTGTTCCTCAAGCGCCCGGGCGGCCAGTCGCAGTTCAGCGCGACCCTGGCCCTGCAAAAACAGGGCAGCCGCTTCGACGACCTGCACGCCTGGATCGCCGAAAACCTCGGCCGCGACCTGAACATCCCGGCCCTGGCCGAGCGGGCCGGCATGAGCGAGCGCAGCTTTGTCCGCCACTACCGCGCCGACACCGGCCAGACCCCGGCCCGGGCCATCGAACAGATCCGCGTGGAAAGCGCCCGGCGCCTGCTCGGCGACAGCGGCGTGGCGATCAAGCGCATCGCCGTGCAGTGTGGCTTCGGCAGCGAAGAAACCCTGCGGCGCAGCTTCCTGCGGGTCGTCGGCGTGACGCCGCAGGCCTATCGGGAGCGCTTTTCGCCAGAGGGGGCGTCAGGCTTCCAGTAGTTCCAGCAATGCCTGCAAGGTGGCGTGCGGCGCTTCCTGCGGCACGTTGTGGCCGACCCCGGGCAAGACCCGGCGCTGGTAAGGGCCGGTGAACAGGCCGATGTCTTCGTCCTCTTCGCTCGCCGGGCCGACCCCGTCATCGCCGCCGCACAACGAGAGGGTCGGCACGCGGATCGGCGGCTGCTGCGCCAGGGCCTGCTCGATATGTTCCAGGCTCGGGTCGCCCGGCGCGTACATGAAGCGATGCCGGTAGGAGTGGATCACCACCTCGACGAAGTCCGGGTTGTCGAACGACGGCGCGCTCCGGCCATAGAGTTCCTGGCCGCGATCCCAGGTCGGCGACCACAGTCGCCACAGCAGTGCGCACAGTTCGCGACGGTTGGCGGTCAGGCCGTCGACCCCGCGTTGGGTGTGGAAATAGTACTGATACCAGAGCCGGTGCTCGGTCTCGGGCGGTCGCGGTTGGGTCGAGCGGGCAATGTCCTGGATGTTGTAGCCGTCGGCGCTCACCAGGCAGCGCACCCGCTCCGGCCACAGGGCCGCGACGATGCAGGCGGCGCGACCGCCCCAGTCGAAACCGGCGAGGGCGGCCAGGGGGATCTCCAGGGCGTCCATCAGGTCCAGCAGGTCCTGGGCCAGCGCCGCCTGTTGCCCGGAACGCGGGATGTCCGGGCCGGCGAAACGGGTCGGGCCGTAGCCGCGCAGGTACGGCACTATCACCCGATAGCCGCGCACCGCCAGCTCGGGGGCGATCTCGTCGTAACTGCGAGGGTCGTAGGGAAAGCCATGCAACAGGATCACCGGCTCGCCGTCGGCGGGGCCGTGGTGTTCGTAGGCGATGCGCAGGGACGGAGTCTGGATGTACTGGACAGAGAGCGAGCTGTTCATGACGGATCCGGCGACAGGGAAAACAGCAACCTTAGCTCAAACTGCATGCCTGGCCAGTGTCGCGCCAGGACCTCGTTCGTGGGCTTTGCCCTGATGGCATGAAGCGCTGACGACTGCTTCAGACCTCAGTCAGCGGCTACAGGAAGGCGAGCTCGGCGCTGGTCGTGAGGTGCTTGAAATGGTGCTGCCACAACCGCACGCCCAACTGCCCGCTGCGGTCCAGTGACGAGCCTACGGTCAGGTCGGTGATCAGCGTCGGTTGCAGGCCGGCGTCGAACAGGGCGAAGCCGGCGGCGAGCACGCAGGTGTCGGTCTGGATGCCGCAGACCAGCACGCGGTCCGGGGCCAGGCTGCGCAGGTAGGCAATGGTGTCCGGCGTGGGGGCGTAGCCGTGCTTGATGAAGACGCGGTCGGCGGCGACCAGGCTGTGGTCGTCGGCGGCGGGGCACCAGCCGAGCTGGCGGACGAAGGGCGTGCGACTTTCGTCATGGCGCTCGACGGTGGCCACCGAGGACAACTGGCCGAGCAGGGCGTTGATGCCGTTCACCAGCCAGTCCGGCGGGTTGAACGAGGGTTGCACGTCGATGATCAGCAGCACCTGGCGCATGGGAATCCTTGAGGGAACCGGGCGGCCTATTCTGCCCGCAAACCGCCGTTGCCGCGAACGGCTTGTCTTCTGTAGGCGCGAGGCGATGGGGCGTATTGCGGGTCAAGGCTGCCAGAGGATCTTCTCGCCACTGAGCCGGCGATCGAGAAAACTCGCGGCGCTGATCAAGGCCAGGTGGGTCAGTGCCTGGGGGGTGTTGCCCAGGTGCCGGGCATGGCTGTCGAACTCTTCGGCGTACAGCCCCAGCGGGTTGGCGTAGCGCAACAGTTGCTCGAATTCCAGGTGGGCCTGCTCCAGCCGGCCGGCGCGGGCCAGGCATTCGACGTACCAGAACGAGCAGGCGGCGAATGCGCCTTCGGTGCCGGCCAGGCCGTCGATCTGGCTGTCTTCGTTGCGGTAGCGGTAGACCATGCCGTCGCGCACCAGGGTCCTCTCGATGGCTTCCAGGGTCGCCAGCCAGCGCGGGTCGCGGGCGCCGACGAAGCGCACCAGAGGCATCAGCAGCATCGAGCCGTCCAGCGCGGTGCCGCCCCGGTACTGGACGAAATGCCCGCGTTCTGCGTTCCAGAAGTTGCTCCAGATATCGTCGTAGATCGCCTGGCGGGTCTGGTCCCAGCGGGCGAACGGCGCCGGCAGCGAGCGCTTCGAGGCGAGGCGGATGGCCCGGTCCAGGGCGACCCAGCACATCAGCCGCGAATGCAGGAAATGATGCTGCTCGCCGCGCATTTCCCAGATGCCCACATCCTCGCCGTCCCAGCTGCTGCAGACCTGATCCACCACATCCACCACGTGTTTCCAGCCTTCGTGGGAAATCGCCTCGCCGTATTTGTTGACCAGGTACACCGCGTCCAGCAGCTCGCCGAAGATGTCCAGCTGGACCTGTTCATAGGCCTGGTTGCCGATACGCACCGGCGTCGCGCCGCCATGCCCGGACAGGTGCGGCAACCGGGTTTCCGGCAGCTGCTGGCGGCCGTCGATGGCGTACAGGATATTCAGCTTGGCCGGCTGGCCACAGCAGTCGCTGACCCGCCCGCGCAGCCAGCGCATATAGGCGTTGGCCTCCGCGACGAAGCCCAGGCGCATGAAGGCGTAGACGGTGAACGAGGCGTCGCGGATCCAGGTGTAGCGGTAATCCCAGTTGCGTTCGCCGCCCGGGGTTTCCGGCAGGCCGAAGGTGGCGGCGGCGAGGATCGCCCCATGCTTGCGCGAGGTCAGCAGCTTCAGCGCCAGGGCCGAGCGGTTGACCATCTCGCGCCAGCGGCCGCGGTAGTTGGACTGGCCGATCCAGTCGCGCCAGAACTTCAGGGTGCGTTCCAGGCACAGGTCGCTGCCACCTGTGACCAGCCGCGGATCGTCGAGCCCGCCCAGCATGAATTCGGCGCTCTGCCCCTGTTCCAGCTCGAACTCGGCCACCGCCGCCTGCCGGTCGATGCGCAGGGGCTGGCTGGCCACCAGGCGCAGCCCCGGCTGCCGCTCGGCCTCGAAGCACACGGCGTCGCCGTCCAGCCGCGCGCGGGTGGTGGCGCGGGCATAGTCATGGCGCACCGCGCAGCGCAGGCGCAGGGTAGCGCGGCCGCTGACCACCCGTACCCGGCGGATCAACAGCGGCAGGTCGTCCTCGCTGTCGCCGATCGGCAGCAAATCGGTGACTTCGACCACGGCCCGTTCGCTCAGCCAGCGGGTCTGCAGGACGTTGCTGTCGGGCAGGTAGATCTGTTCGTGGCGGGCGTCGGGCAGGTCCGGCGCCAGCTGGAAGATGCCGGCGTCCGGGGTGTCGAGCAGCGAGCAGAAGATCGACGGGCTGTCGAACTCCGGCCAGCAGAAAAAATCCACGCTGCCCTTGTCGTTGACCAGCGCGGCGCTGCGCAGGTCGCCGATGATGCCGTGGGCGTCGATCGGCGCCTGTCGTTCAGTGTCAGCCATGGTCGCGAAACTCCGGGTACAGGCTCATGCCGCCATCGATCACCAGGGTGCTGCCGAGCACGTAGTCGGAGGCATCGCTGGCCAGCCAGACCACGGCGTTGGCCACGTCCTTGACGTCGCCGATGCGCCCGTAGGGAATCAGCTCGAGCAGCTTGCGCTCGGCCGCGCCCTCGGTGGCCTTGCGATTGAGCGGCGTGGCGATCGCGCCCGGGGCAATGGCATTGACGCGGATGCGCTGGTGGCTGACCTCCTGGGCCAGGCTGCGCATCAGCATGTCCACGCCGCCCTTGGACGCCGCGTAGTTGACGTGCCCGGCCCAGGGAATCCGCTGATGCACCGAGCTCATGTGAATGATCTTGCCGGCGGCCCGCGACACACCGGTGCGGATGCCCTGGCGATTGAAAATGCGCAGGGCGGCGCGGGCGCAGAGGAACTGGCCGGTGAGGTTGACGCTGATCACCTGGTTCCAGTCCTCCAGGGTCATGTCCACCGTGGCGGCGTCTTTTTGCAGGCCCGAGTTGGCCACCAGGATGTCGAGGAAACCGAAGGCTTCCAGGGCCCTGTCGAACAGGTGCTGGACCTGGTCTTCCTGGGAGATGTCGGCGCCCACGGCAATGGCCCGGCCGCCGCAGGCGTTGATGTCGGCGGCGAGCTTTTCCGCGGGCGCCGCCTGCCGATGGTAATTGAGCACCACCGAGGCCCCGGCCGCGGCCAGGGCGGTGGCCGCCGCGGCGCCGATGCCGGAACTGGCGCCGGTGACCAGGGCGACTTGTTGGTTCAGGGAGATATTCATGAGCACGCACCTTAACCGGAGAGCCTGTTCAGCTGACTGGCTAGAGCGGGCAGGAGTTCACCGCAGTTACGAAGTCCCGGAGGAGGGCGGGGCCGATGCCAAGCATCCGGCGCCGGGGCTCAGCGCACCCGCAAGCCCTGCAGCAGCGCCTCCAGCCCGGCCAGTGCCTGCTGCAATCGTTGCCCCGGATGCTCGTCCCGGGCGATCCACAGCGAAGCGTCGAGCAGGCTGCCGTTGATCAGGCGCGCCAGGGCTTCGCTGGGGGCGTTGACCACCAGGCCGGCCTGCATCAGCTCATCCAGCAGCGCGCTCAAGGACGCCACGCACTGCTCCTCGCTAGCCTCGGTCAGGTCGCCGAGTACTGCGCGCGCATCCTGCAGGACGATGCGCTGGATCTCCGCTTCCTGGGCCATTTCCAGGTAAGTGCGGCAGCGCTGGACGAAGGCGGCCCAGAGATCGTCGGTGCCGCGCGAGATTGCCTCCAGGCGCTGGTCCATCTCGGCGTCGAGCTGTTCCACCACCGCCGCCAGCAGGCCTTTCTTGTCGCCGAAATGGTGATACAAGGCCCCCCGGGTCAGGCCCGCCTCGGCCGTCAGCTCGTCCATCGAGGTGTTGGCATAACCCAGGCTGCCAAAGGCCTGGCGGGCACTGGCGATGAGTTTGCTGCGGGTTTCTTCGATCATCTCGGCGCGTTGACGCGGGCTCATGACGGGCACTCACACAACTGACAGGTGGATTGACATACGGTGCGTATGTTCTCATGCTTTCTCACATACGCACCGTATGTATTTTTGCCTTGCGGTGCATTTCTGGCAAGCCTCAAACAAGGTGTGATGACGATGGCAAACCCTTACCGCGAACTGTTCAAGGCCCCCGGCAGTCGCGCTTTCGTGGTGGCGGGGATGATTGCGCGGATGCCGATGTCGATGACCGGCATCGGCCTGATCACCATGTTGGCCCAGCTCAAGGGCGGCTACGCGCTGGCCGGTGCGGTGGCGGCGACCTTCGCCCTGGCCACGGCCTTTTGCGCGCCCCAGGTGTCGCGCATGGTCGACCGCTTCGGCCAGGGCCGGGTGCTGCCGATCGCCGCCGGTGTGGGCGGCGGAGCACTGCTGGCGTTGCTGCTGTGCACCCGCGTGCAGACGCCGCACTGGACGCTGTTCCTGTTCGCCGCCCTGGCCGGCTGCATGCCGAGCATGCCGGCCATGGTCCGCGCCCGCTGGACCGAGCTGTACCGCGGCCAGCCACAGTTGCAGACCGCCTATGCCCTGGAGTCGGTGCTCGATGAGGTGTGCTTTATCGTCGGCCCGCCGTTGTCGGTGGGGCTGTGCGTGGCGGCCTTCCCCGAGGCCGGGCCGCTGGCGGCGCTGCTGATGCTGGCGATCGGCGTCACCGCGCTGGTGGCGCAACGGGCGACCGAGCCGCCGGTGCATCCCCATGAGGCCCGGCACGACGTGTCGATCATCCGCTCGCTGGAGTTGCAGCTGCTGGTGCTGCTGATGATCGCCATGGGCATGATCGTCGGCGTGGTGGATGTGGTCAGCGTGGCGTTTGCCCAGCAGCAGGGGCAACCCGCGGCGGCGAGCATCGTGCTGTCGGTGTACGCCATCGGTTCCTGCCTGGCGGGCATCGCCTTCGGCGCGCTGAAACTGAATATCCCGCTGCCGCGGCTGTTCATGTACGGCGGTATCGCCACCGCCGTGACCACCCTGCCATTGCTGATGGCGAGCAATATCTTCGGCCTGTCCCTGGCGGTGTTCGTCTCCGGCCTGTTCTTCGCCCCGACCCTGATCGTCGCCATGGCCCTGGTGGAAAACATCGTGCCGCCGGCCAAGCTCACCGAAGGCCTGACCTGGCTGGTCACCGGGGTCAGCATCGGCGTGGCCATCGGCGCCGCCAGTTCCGGCTGGCTGGTGGATGCCTTTGGCGCGCGCAGCGGCTTCTGGGTGGCGCAGGCGGCGGCAGTGGTGGTGCTGGGGGCGGCAGTGCAGAGCTGTCGCCGGCTGACCCGCAGCCAGCCGGCGGTCGCCTGAGCCTTACCAGCCGCGCCCGGAGTTGACCCAGAAATTCACCGACAGCGAGGTGGACACCGACTGCACCTGGTGGAACCAGCCCTCGGGCAGGAACAGCAGGTCGCCGGCTTCCAGGATGACCCGCAGGAAGGTCACGTTCCGCGAGGCCGGAAAACGCTCGTAGTCCGGCGCGTCCGGGTTGACCTCGCAACCGTCGAGCCCGCCCTGGGGCGCGGTCGACCAGGTGCCCAGCGCCTCACGGTGGTGGGGCGCGGCGAGGATGAAGGACTTCTGGCCCCAGACCTGGGCGAACAGGTTGTCGGTGTCGTCGCGGTGCAGCGGGGTCAGGGTGCCCTTGGGGCCGATCCAGATCCGCGGCGGGATGAACAGCGAGCGGTCGAAGTAGGGCGGGTACTGGATCTGCTCCAGCAACTGCGCCGGCAGGATGTTGTTGCCCATGTAGGCGGGCGGTTCGCCGTCGGCGTTTTTCGGCGCCGGGTTGTCCAGCGAGGCGATGAACTCGGCCATGGAGGTGGAGCGGAAATCGCGCTCGGTGGAAAAGGTCTTTTTCACGTAGTCGCCGTGGCGGGTGATGCCTTGCAGTTCGGCGAAGTGCACCAGCGATTCTTCGCGGCTGAGCTGGAACAGCGGCCAGTCCTGCAGGGCATCGCTGATCACCACGGGAATGCCCTGGGGCAGGTAACGCGTCCTGAACTCCTCCACCGAGAGCCCGCTGCGCGGACGCCGTTCCACCGTGCGCTGGGTCGGCAGGCCGGCCGAGACTGTCTCGCTGTAGCGCGGCGGGGTGGGGTAGCGAGTGTTCATCTCGACTTTCTTTTCCAGCGCGCCACCGCCATGCCGGGCATGGTCGATGATCTGCGGCAGCAGCGTGGCCAGGCCCATGTTGCCGCCGATCTTCAGGCGGCCGCTGGCGAACAGTTCCTCGACGTTGGCGCTGCCGCCCATGATCCCGAGAAAGTCGGCCTGGGCGACCTCGATGGTGACGTCGGGCGCCGGGTGCCGGCCGGCTTCGGTGTGGCTGTGCGCCTGGACCTGTGACCAGAATGCCAGCTGTGGACCGAACACGAATTGAAAGGTGCCTTCGATTCCCACGGCACCGGCATTGGCGAACAGCTTTGACAGAATGGTCTGCAAGTCCACGGCGATCTCTCTTGTTGGTTGGTTTGATCTGCAGCAGGGAACGAAGGCTGTATCGGGAAATTTATGGGGACGACTGACTCAATGACGACCGGTCAAGCGAAGGGGATCTACTGTAGGAGCAGCTGGTCGACGCTCGATTGCTCGCGATGGTCGTTAACGATACTGCGTCTTAATTGGGTAAACGCGGCGTTCTCAAGTTCATCGCGAGCAAGCTTCGCTCCTACAGGTCGGCATTGGGCCGGTGGCGGCTACTAATTTGCCGGCCAGGTGGCACGTCCAGTCTTTACCATCATTTTTTTCAAGGGGAACACCGTGACCCAGCTGACGTTGCTGTGCCTGCCGTATTCCGGAGCCAGCGCCATGGTCTACAGCCGCTGGCGGCGCAAGCTGCCCGAATGGCTGAAATTGCAGCCGGTGGAACTGCCGGGGCGGGGCGCCCGTTATGCCGAGCCGCTGGCCACCGACATGCGCGAGCTGGCGCGGCAACTGGCGGTGGAAGTTCGCGCGGGCCTGCGTGCGCCCTATGCCTTGTTCGGCCATAGCCTGGGGGCGCTGCTGGCCTGCGAGCTGGCCCACGCCCTGCGGGCCCTGGGTTGTCCGGAACCGGTGGCGCTGTTCGCTTCGGGAACCGCGGCGCCGACCCTGCGCACCGACTACGACCGAGGTTTTGCCGACCCCAAGACGGACGAACAACTGATCGAACAGTTGCGCACCCTCAATGGCACCAGCGAAGAGGTATTGGCCAACCAGGAGTTGATGAGCCTGACCCTGCCGATCCTGCGCGCCGACTTTCTCCTGTGTGGCCGTTTTCGCCCGCTGCAGCGACCGTTGCTGAACTGCCCGGTGCATGTCCTGGGAGGCAAGGCCGACCGGGCCACCACCGAACAGTTGATTGGCTGGCGGAAGGAGACCCAGGGCAGCTTTTCCGTGGACATGCTGGCGGGCGGGCACTTTTTCATCCACGAACACGAAGCCAGGGTCCTGAGCCTGATCAAGGGCCACCTTGAGGTGCATCGTCGGCGTCACCTGCAACCGGAAACCGCGGCCGCCCTGTAGCCGCTGCCGCAGGCTGCGATCGGCCGGCACGGCCGCGGCGCTCTCGGTGGCCCCCATCGCAAGATCGTCAAGCAAGGCCCTGCGGGCCTTATCGCAGCCTCGCGGGCTCGGCAGCGGCTACAGGAGTGGGCGTAGCCGCTGCCGCGGCGTTCTCAAGGCCCAGGCAGATCTATCAGCCCAACGACGTGCCCAGGCGCCAGTAGCCCATCAGGGTCAGGTTGCGGCGTTCCTGGCCGCGCTCGTTGATCAGGTGGCGGCGGATGCTCATCACCGTGGCGGACTCGCCGGCCACCCAGGCGTAGAAGCTGTTGTCGGCCGGCGTGGCGGTCTCCCAGGGGCGTTGTTCCTCGTCGCCCTCGCGGACCTTGACCGGCCGCTGCGCGGTGTGGGGCGGCGGCAGCTCGGCCAGCTCTCGGGCGGCATGGATCAGGGTTTCGCCGTGCTGGGCGCCCAACAGGTCCCGCGGCAGCCAGTTGAGCCGGGTCTGGGGGTTGCAGCGCAAGTCGATGCAATCGCTTTCGTGGGGCACTTCGATAAACGCCTGCACGTCCGGGTAATCCGGATACTCCTGCAGCTCCTCGAGAATCCCGGCAATGGCCGGCAGGGCGGTTTCATCGCCCATCAGCAGCACTTTGCGGATATCTGCCGGCGGCATCCATTCATAACCGCCGGGATCGCCGCTGTAGGCCTTGTTCGGTACCACCATCTGCAGGCGGTCGCCGGGCCGGGCGTGGGTGGCCCAGCCGGACGCGGGGCCGTTGACCCCGTGCAGCACGAAGTCCACATCCAGCTCCGCCGGCAGCAGGCGCAGGGCGCGGATGGTGTAGGTGCGCATCGGCGGCTGCTGCTCGGCCGGCAGCTTGCGCCGGGCGGCGTGCCAGTCACCTTCCACCGGCAGTTGCGGGGCGCTGCCGTCGGCGCCGGGGAACAGCAGCTTGATGCGCTGGTCCGGGGCCAGGGTGCGGGCCTGGGCGATGTCCTCGCCGGCGAACACCAGGCGCACCAGGGACGGGCTGAGGACGATGCGCCGCTTGAGCTCGACGTTGATCACCCGGTAGCCCTTGGGTCTGGGCCGGTCGATGCCCGTCAGTTTGCGCAAGCCTTGGGTGAGGATGTCGGTCAGCGATTGAGCGGAGGACATGGGCGGATACCTGTTGCAAGGGGGGATAAGCAAGGAACGAAGGGGGGCGGGTCCGATTTACCGTCGGGGCCGCTGGCCGGCCTGTCCTGCGCGGCCCGGGGGTTGGCGGCCGGCGTGGCGCGCGGGGTTAATTTTCCCGGGCCTTCATCCGTTCCGTAGGGATGACCGAGCCAATGCTCGATACCCCACACGCAAGTACGGATGACCCCCGATGAATGCCGAAGACTCCTTGAAGCTCGCCCGTAGATTCATTGAACTGCCGCTGGAAAAGCGCCGGCTGTTCTTGAAGGCTCTGGACAAGGAAGGCGTCGACTTCTCTCTGCTGCCTATTCCCGCGGGGGTCGCAGTGCCTGACCGCCAGGCGTTGTCCTACGCGCAGCAGCGCATGTGGTTTCTCTGGCAACTGGACCCGCAGAGCGCGGCCTACAACCTGCCCAACGCGGTACGCCTGAGCGGGCCGCTGGATCGGGCGGTGCTGGCCCGGGCCTTCGACTGGCTGCTGGAGCGCCATGAAAGCCTGCGCACGGTGTTCCGCCTGGAGCAGGACGAGCCGCGGCAGGTCATCCTGACGACCCAGGTGAGCATCGATTACCAGGACCTGAGCGACCTTGACCCTGCGCTGCGCGAGGCCAGCGTGCGGCAACGGGCCGACGCCGAGGCGCGCCGGCCCTTCGATCTGCAGCAGGGGCCGCTGTTGCGGGTCTGTGTGCTGGGATTGGGGGAGCAGGAGCACGTCATGCTGCTGACCTTGCACCATATCGTCGCCGACGGCTGGTCCATGGGCGTGCTGATCGAGGAGTTCCTGCAAGCCTACGACGCGCTGCTCCAGGGCGCGGCGCCGAGTGCGCCGGCCCTGCCGATCCAGTACCGCGACTACGCCCTGTGGCAGCGCAGCTGGCTGGAGGCGGGGGAGCAGGAGCGGCAGCTGGCGTACTGGAGGGCCAAGCTCGGGGACGAGCATCCGGTGCTCAGGTTGCCCACCGATCATCCGCGCCAGGCCCATTCCAGCCGCCAGGGGCGGCGCCTGGACTTCGAGCTGGCGCCGGACCTGGCCCAGCAACTGGGTGCCCTGGCGCGACAGCAGGGGGTGACCCTGTTCGCTGTGCTGCTGGCCGGTTTCAAGCTGCTGCTGGCGCGCTACAGCGGCCAACAGGATATCCGCGTGGGCGTGCCTATCGCCAACCGCACGCGCCAGGAAGCCGAAGGGCTGATCGGCTTCTTCGTCAACACCCAGGTGCTGCGCAGCGAGTTGAGCCCGCACTTGACGGTGGAGCAACTGCTGGCGGATATCCGCGAGACCACCCTGGGCGCGCAGGCCCATCAGGAGCTGCCTTTCGAGCGGCTGGTGGAGGCCCTGCAACTCGAGCGCAGCCTGAGCCACAGCCCGCTGTTCCAGGTGCTCTACAACCACCAGCCGCAGGTCACCGAGCTGACCACCCTGCGCAGCCGCTCCGGTCTTGAGGTGCAGGCCCTGGCGCGCAACGAGCGCACGGTGCAGTTCGACCTGACCCTGGGCACCTTCGAGCGCGGTGGCCGGCTGCAGGCCGCCTTCACCTACGACTGCCAGCTGTTCGAGGAACAGACCGTCGAGCGCATGGCCGGCCACTGGCAGAACCTGCTGTGGGCGATGGTGCGTGAGCCGCGTTCGGCGATCGCCGAGCTGCCGCTGCTCAGCCCCGAGCAACGCCAGGCCACCCTGGCCCAGGGCGTCGGTGCGCATGAGGCGTTCGCCGCCGTTTCGGTGCTCGAGCTGTTCGCCGAGCAGGTGCGCGTACGGCCCGAGGCCCCGGCCCTGGTGTTCGGCGAGCAGTGCCTGAGTTACCGCCAGCTGGATCAGCGCGCCGCGCGCCTGGCCGCGGCCCTGGTACTGCGTGGCGTGGGCCCCGAGGGGCTGGTGGGGATCGCCGTGGAGCGCTCCCTGGAGATGGTGGTGGGCTTGCTGGCGGTGCTCAAGGCCGGCGGTGCCTATGTGCCGCTGGATGCCCAGTACCCCGAGCAACGCTTGCGCTACATGCTGCAAGACAGCGGCGTTACCCTGCTGCTGAGCGAGACCGCGGTGCAGGCGCGGCTGCCGCTGGCGGCCGGGGTCAGCGTGCTGTTGCTGGACCAGCCGGACAGCTGGGCGCCGGCCACCGGCCCGCAGGCGCCACTGCCGCGGGTCGAGGCCGGGCACCTGGCCTATTCGATCTACACCTCCGGTTCCACCGGGGCCGCCAAGGGCGTCACCATCACCCACGCAGCCCTGGCCAACTACGTGCAGGCGATCCTGGCGCGCCTGCCGCTGGGGGCCGCGCGCAACATGGCGGTGGTCTCCACCATTGCCGCCGACCTGGGGCATACCACGCTGTTTGGCGCCCTGTGCTCCGGCAGTTGCCTGCATGTGATCGACCTGGATACCGGCCTGGACGCCGAGGCCTTTTCGGCCTACCTGGACGCCCGGCAAATCGATGTGCTGAAGATCGTCCCTTCGCATTTGCAGGCGCTGATGAGCGGCGCGGAGCCGGCCCGTTCCCTGCCAAGGCAGTGCCTGGTGCTGGGCGGCGAAGCCTGCCCGGCGGCGCTGGTCAGAAAGATCGCGGTTCTGGCGCCGCAGTGCGCGGTGTTCAACCACTACGGCCCGACGGAAACCACGGTCGGCGCCCTGACCCTGGCCGCCGCTGCCGTGGATCAGGCCCTGGCGGTGGTGCCCCTGGGCCAGCCGCTGGCCAACGTTCGCGCCCGGGTGCTGGATGCCTCGTTGCAGCCCGTGGCGCCCGGCACCCCGGCCGAGCTGTACCTGGGGGGCGCCGGCCTGGCGCGGGGCTACCACCGCCGGCCGGCCTTGACCGCCGAGCGTTTCGTTCCCGACCCCTTCAGCGCCGACGGGCAGCGGCTGTACCGTACCGGTGACCTGGCGCGCTACCTCGATGGCGGGGTCATCGATTACCTGGGGCGCATCGATCACCAGGTGAAGATTCGCGGCTACCGCATCGAACTGGGGGAAATCACCGCGGCGCTCAAGCAGTTGCCGCAGGTCGAGGATGCCGTGGCCCAGGTGGTCAGCGTGGCGGATGAGCCGCAAGTGGCGGCGTATGTGGTGCTGGCCAAAGCCAGTGTCCAGGAGCCGGAAGCGGCCTGGCAGGAGATTCGTCGGCAGTTGGCGGTGGCGCTGCCCGACTACATGCTGCCGATGCATTTCGTGGCCCTGGAAGGCATGCCGTTGACCGCCAACGGCAAGCTCGACCTGCGGGCCTTGCCGCCGTTGCAGCAGCAGGCGCCGGTGGCGGTCTACGTTGCCCCGGTCAGCGAGTTGCAGCGGGGTATCGCGGCGATCTGGCAGGACGTGCTCAAGGTCGAGCGGGTGGGCCTGAGCGACAACTTCTTCGCCCTGGGCGGGCATTCGTTGCTGGCCACCCAGATCATTTCCCGGGTCCGCCGGCTGCTGGCGGCGGAGGTGCCGCTGCGGGTGCTGTTCGAGACCGCGCGCCTGGATGAGTTCGTCGAGCAGGTGCAGGCTTGCGCCGGCACGGGTTCGTTGTCGTTGATCGAGGCGCTAGGGCGCGACGAGCCATTGCCGGCGTCCCATGCCCAGCAGCGGCAGTGGCTGTTCTGGCAGATGCATCCCCAGAGCACCGCCTACCACACGCCGATCGTGGTCCGGCTCCAGGGGGCGCTGGACCGGCAGGCGCTGCAGCACAGCTTCGATGCCCTGGCCCGACGCCATGAAGCCTTCCGCACCACCTTTACCCAGCACCAGGACAGCCTGTGCCAGGTGGTGCACCCCCAGGGTGAAATTACCCTGGCCTGGGAACGCCTGGCCCCGGGACTGTCCCGCGAGGCAGTCGAGGCCAGGGCCCTGGAAGAAACCCAGGTGCTGTTCGACCTGGAGCACGGCCCCCTGTGCCGGGCCCGGGTGCTGCAGATCGCCGAGCAGGACTGCCTGCTGGTGGTGACCCTGCACCACATCATTTCCGATGGCGCCTCCATGAGTGTGCTGGCCCGGGAATTCGTCGCCCTCTACCGGGGGTTCATCCAGGGGCAGGCGCCGCGGTTCGATGAACTGAGCGTGCAGTACGCCGACTACGCCAGCTGGCACCGGGCCTGGCTCGAGCAGGGCGAGCAGCAGCGGCAACTGGATTACTGGCGCGAGCAGCTGGGGCTGGAGCACCCGGTGCTGGAACTGCCGGTGGACTATCCGCGCCAGGCCCTGGTGAGCCATCGCCAGGAGCGCCTGGGTTTACGCCTGCCGCTGGACCTGGAGCAGGGCCTGCGGCGCCTGGCGCGCGAGCATGACATGACCCTGTTCCAGCTGTTCCTTGGCTCGTTCGCCCTGTTGCTGCACCGCTATTGCGATCAGCCCGATATCCGTATCGGCGTGCCGGTCAGCAACCGTCGCCACCAGGAAATGGAAGGCGTGATGGGATTCTTCGTCAACACCCTGGTGATGCGCGTCGACCTGGCGCCGAACCTGGCGGTGGGGCAGTTGCTGCGTCAGGTCAAGGCCACGGCCCTGGCTGCCCAGGCCCATCAGGACCTGCCGTTCGATCGCCTGGTGGATGCGCTCAAGCCCCAGCGCGCACTGGACCAGAACCCGCTGTTCCAGGTGATGTACAACCACCTGAGCATTGCCGGGGAAAGCGCCGACGGCGCCAGCCTGCCGGGCCTGCAGGCCGAGGAGATGGTCCTGCAGGGCGGTACCGCGCAATTCGACCTGACCCTGGAAACCCTGGAGACCGACGCCGGGATCACTGCGTCGTTCATCTATGCCGCTGAGTTGTTCGAGGTGTCGACCATCGAGGGTTTCGCCGATCACTGGCGCAACCTGCTGCAAGGCATGCTCGAACCGCAACAGGCGATTGGCGAGCTGCCGATGCTGGGCCGGGAGGAGCAGGGGCGGATTCGCCAGGACTGGGATCACACTGATGTGGTCTATCCCACCCAGCGTTTTGTCCACCAGCTGTTCGCCGACCAGGCGGCCAGGGCGCCGGAGGCGCCGGCGGTGTTGTTCGCCGAACAGCGCCTGAGCTATCGCGAGCTGGACATTCAGGCCAACCAGCTGGCGCACAAGCTGATCGAGCTGGGCGTCGGCCCGGAAGTGCGGGTGGCCATCGCCATGCCGCGTTGCGCGGAAATCATGGTGGCCTTCCTGGCGGTGCTCAAGGCGGGCGGAGTTTATGTGCCGCTGGACATCGAGTACCCCCAGGACCGCCTGCGCTACATGATGCAGGACAGCGGCGCGTGGCTGCTGTTGACCCAGAGCCATCTGCTGGACCGCCTGCCGATCCCGGACGGTTTGCCGACCCTCAGCGTCGAAGGCGCGGCTGATTTCGCGGCTTACCCGACGACCAGCCCGGAGGTGACCCTGGCCGAGGAAAACCTCGCCTATGTGATCTACACCTCCGGTTCCACCGGCCTGCCCAAGGGCGTGGCGGTGTCCCATGGCCCGCTGGCGATGCACAGCCTGGCCACCGGCGAGCGTTATGAAATGAGCCCGGCGGACTGCGAGCTGCACTTTATGTCCTTCGCTTTCGACGGTTCCCATGAAGGCTGGATGCACCCGCTGATCTACGGCGCCAGCGTATTGATCCGCGACGACAGCCTGTGGTCGCCGGAATACACCTACGAACAGATGCATCGCTACGGTGTCACCGTGGGCGTGTTCCCACCGGTGTACCTGCAACAACTGGCGGTGCACGCCGAGCGTGACGGCAATCCGCCGGCGGTGCGGGTCTATTGCTTCGGCGGCGACGCAGTGCCCCAGGCCAGCTACGACCTGGCCTGGCGGGTGCTGCGGCCGAAGTACATCTTCAACGGCTACGGCCCGACCGAAACCGTGGTCACCCCGCTGATCTGGAAGGCCAAGGCCGGTGATCCGTGCGATGCGGCCTATGCGCCGATCGGCAATATCGTTGGCAACCGCAGCGCCTACGTGGCCGATGCCAACCTCAATCTGTTGCCGGTTGGCGTGGCGGGCGAGCTTTACCTGGGTGGCCTGGGCGTGGCCCGGGGTTACCTGGATCGGCCAGGGCTGACAGCGGAACGCTTTATTCCCGACCCTTACAGCACCAGCGGGGCGCGGCTGTACCGCAGCGGCGACCTGACCCGCTATCGCACCGATGGCTTGGTGGAATACGTCGGCCGTGTCGACCATCAGGTCAAGGTGCGCGGCTTCCGTATCGAACTGGGCGAGATCGAAGCGCGCTTGCTGGAACAGGAGCCGGTGCTGGAAGTGGCGGTGATCGCCCAGCCAGGGCCGAGCGGCCAGCAACTGGTGGGTTATATCGTGCCGGTGGACGCCGACGTGGCGCACAGTGCCGAACGCCAGGCGCAACTGCGGGAAAGCATCAAGGGTCGTCTGCGAGAGAGCCTGCCGGACTACATGGTGCCGACCTACCTGCTGTTCCTCGAAGCATTGCCGCTGACACCGAACGGCAAGCTGGATCGCAAGTCGCTGCCGAAAGTCGATGCACAGTTGATGCAGCAGACCTATGTGGCGCCGCAAAACGACCTGGAGCAACAGATCGCGGCGATCTGGGCCGATGTGCTGAAGCTGGAACAGGTGGGCGTCACCGACAACTTCTTCGAGCTGGGCGGCGACTCGATCATCTCGATCCAGGTGGTCAGCCGCGCGCGGCAGGCCGGTATCCGTTTCACCCCGAAAGACCTGTTCCAGCACCAGACGGTGCAAGGACTGGCCACGGTGGCGGAGCAGGGCGAGGGCGGCTTGCAGATCGACCAGGGCCCGGTGCGTGGCCAGATGGCGCTGCTACCGATCCAGCAGTGGTTCTTCGACACCCCGGTGCCGGAGCGTCAGCACTGGAACCAGTCGGTGTTGCTCAAGCCGCTGAAAGCCCTGAGTGCCAAGGCGCTGGAGCATGCCTTGCACGCCTTGCTCGAACACCACGACGGCCTGCGCCTGAATTTTGTCGAAGCGGGCGCAGCCTGGAGCGCGACTTATGCGCCGTCGGCGCCGGTGACTTCGGCGCCGTTGGCCGCGATGCAAGCCGATGCGCTGCTGTGGCTGGTGGACGACGCCACTGAGGATTCACTGCAAACGCTGTGCGACGCGGCGCAACGCAGCCTCAATCTGCAACAGGGGCCTTTGCTGCGCGCCGTGCTCTTCACTTTGCAGGACGGCAGCCAGCGTCTGCTGCTGGCGATCCATCACCTGGTGGTGGACGGCGTGTCCTGGCGGGTGCTGCTGGAAGACCTGCATCGGGCCCTGGTGCAGCAAGCGGCCGGGCAAGCCATCCGGCTGCCGGCCAAGACCAGCTCGACCCAGGCCTGGGCCGGGCAGTTGCAAGCCTATGCCAGCAGCACGGCGCTGCAGCAGGAGCTGGGTTACTGGCAGGCGCAGTTGCAGGGCGTCGAGTCGGGCCTGCCCTGCGACCGGGTAACGGACCGGGTGGCGATCAAGGATGCCCTGAGCGTCAGCACCGAGCTGGATCAGGCCTACACCCAGCGCCTGCTGCAGGATGCCCCGGCGGCCTACCGCACCCAGATCAACGACCTGTTGCTGACGGCATTGGCGCGGGTCATCACCCGCTGGACCGGCGAGGCCAACGCCCTGGTGCAACTGGAAGGCCATGGCCGCGAAGAGCTGTTCGACAGCATCGACCTGAGCCGCACTGTGGGTTGGTTCACCAGTGTGTTCCCGGTCAAGCTGACACCGCAGGCGGCCCTGGCCGACTCGATCAAGCAGATCAAGGAACAACTGCGCGCGGTGCCGAACAAAGGCATCGGCTTCGGCGCCCTGCGTTACCTGGGGGATGCCAATGCCCAGGCAACCCTCGCGGCCCTGGCGGTGCCGCGCATCACCTTCAACTACCTGGGCCAGTTCGACGCCAGCTTCGACGAGCCGGATGCCTGGTTTGCCCCAAGCGCCGAAGCCAAGGGCCAAGACCAGAGTGCCGAGGCGCCGCTGGGCAACTGGCTGAGCATCAATGGCCAGGTCTATGGCGGTCAGTTGAAGCTGGGCTGGAGCTTCAGCCAGACAATGTTCGAGCGCTCGACCATCCAGCGCCTGGCGGATGACTATGCCGAGGAACTCAAGGCGCTGATCGAGCATTGCAGCCAGCCGCAGCACCGTGGCGTGACACCGTCGGACTTCCCGCTGGCGGGACTGAGCCAGCAGCAACTGGATCGCCTGCCGCTGTCCCTGGCCCAGGTCGAGGACCTCTACCCGCTGTCGCCGATGCAGCAGGGCATGCTGTTCCATACCCTGTACGAGCAGCAGGGCGGCGATTACATCAACCAGCTGCGGGTGGATGTGGACGGGCTCGATCCCGAGCGCTTCCAGCAGGCTTGGCAAGAGGCCATCGACCGTCACGATATCCTGCGCAGCGGTTTCCTCTGGCAGGGCGAGTTGCCGGCGCCGATCCAGGTGGTGCACAAGCGCATCGCCCTGGATTGTGTCGAGCATGACTGGCGTGCCGTGGCATCGGCGGCCGAGGACCTGGACGCCCTGGCCGAGCAGGAGCGCCAGCGCGGTTTCGACCTAGCGGCGGCGCCGTTGCTGCGCCTGACCCTGGTACGGATCGACGACCAGCGTTATCACCTGATCTACACCAACCATCACATCCTCATGGACGGCTGGAGCAACTCGCGGCTGTTGGGCGAAGTGCTGCAACGTTACTCGGGGCAATCGGCGGGGGCGGCGCCTGGCCGCTATCGCGACTACATCGCCTGGTTGCAGCGCCAGGATGCCCAGGTCGGCGAGGCCTTCTGGAAAGAGCAACTGGCGGCCCTGGACGAGCCGACCCGCCTGGCCCAGGCCATCGGCCGCAGCGGGCCAAGCACCCTGGACAAAGGCCATGGGGCTTACCAGCAGCAGTTGGACGAGCAGCAGACCCGGCGCTTGAGCGAGTTCGCCCGCCAGCAGAAGGTCACGGTCAACACCCTGGTGCAAGCCGCCTGGCTGTTGTTGCTGCAACGCTACACCGGGCAGGACACGGTGGTGTTCGGCGCCACGGTGTCCGGGCGTCCCGCGGAACTCAAAGGCGTGGAGCAGCAGATCGGCCTGTTTATCAACACCCTGCCGGTGGTGGCCTCGCCGCGTCCGGACATGGCCGCCAGCGCCTGGCTGCAGCTGGTGCAGGAACGCAACCTGGCCCTGCGCGACTTTGAACATACGCCGCTGTATGACGTGCAGCGCTGGGCCGGCCTGGGGGGCGAAGCCCTGTTCGACAACATCCTGGTGTTCGAGAACTACCCGGTGTCCGAAGCACTGGCACAAGGCGCTCCGGCGCAGTTGAGCTTCGGCGTGGCGGCCAACCACGAGCAGACCAACTACCCGTTGACCCTGTCGGTCTACCTGGGGCAGACCCTGGCCTTCGACTACAGCTATGCCCGCGAGCATTTTGCCCAGGCGGACATCCAGCAACTGGCCGGCTACCTGGAGCAACTGCTCATGGGCATGCTGGCGAGCCCGCAGGGCAGCCTCGGCGAGCTGTCGTTGCTTGGCGCCACCGAGCGTCGGCTGATCGACGAGCAGCGCGGCCGGACCCCGGCGCGGGACCTGGCGTCGCAGTCTGTCCATCAGTTGATCGAGGCCCAGGCCCAGCGTACCCCGGATGCCGTGGCACTGCTGTGTGATGGCCAGCAACTGAGCTACAGCCAGTTCAACCAGCGGGCCAACCAACTGGCGCACAAGCTGATCGAGCAGGGCATCGGTCCGGATGTCCGGGTCGGTATCGCCGTGGAGCGCGGGCTGGACATGATTGTCGGCCTGCTGGCGGTGCTCAAGGCCGGTGGCGCCTACGTGCCGCTGGACCCGGAATACCCCCAGGACCGCCTGCACTACATGATGCAGGACAGCGGCATCCAGCTCTTGCTGACCCAGGCGCCACTGCTTGAACGCTTGAAGGACGGCGTAGCGGTGCCGCACCTGTGCCTGGACTCGCATGAGCACAGCCTGCGCGGCTACCCCCTGGACAATCCGCGCTCGCGGGCCGAGGCCGGCAACCTGGCGTACGTGATGTACACCTCCGGTTCCACCGGGCGGCCCAAGGGCGTGGATATCAGCCACGCTGCCTTGAGCCGGCACGCCCAGGTTTCCCGGGATTATTTCAAGATGACCGCCGAGGACCGCGGGCTGCAGTTCTCCACCTTCAACTTCGACGCCTTCGTCGAGCAGCTGTACCCGGCGCTGATCTGCGGCGCCTCGGTGGTGATCCGTGGCAAGGACCTGTGGGACAGCGAGACCTTCTACCGTGAGCTGATCGGGCAGGGCATCAGCATCGTCGACTTGAGCACCGCCTACTGGTTCATGCTCGGCAAGGATTACGCCAGCCGCGAACCCCGGGACTTCGGGCGCCTGCGCCAGCTCAACCTGGGCGGCGAAGCCATGGCGGCGGAAGGCGTGGCCGCCTGGAAAAAGGCCGGGTTGAAGGACGTTTGCCTGCTCAATACCTACGGGCCCACCGAGGCCACGGTGAGTGTCACCGCCCATGACTGCAGCCGCTACCTGCGGGACGACGCAACCCTGCCGAGCCAGATCCCCCTGGGCAAGGGCCTGCCGGGCCGTTCCATCTACCTGCTGGACAACAGCGGCAACCTGACCCTCAAGGGCGCCACCGGCGAGCTGATGATCGGCGGCGAGCTGCTGGCCCGGGGTTACCACGATCGCCCAGGTCTCACGGCGGAGCGTTTCATCCCCGACCCGTTCAGCCAGGACGGCGGGCGCCTGTATCGCTCCGGTGACCTGGCGCGCTACGACGCCGAGGGCGTGATCGATTACGCCGGGCGTATCGACCACCAAGTGAAGATCCGCGGTTTCCGCATCGAGCTGGGCGAGATCGAAGCGCGCCTGCTGGAACAGCCCCAGGTGCGTGAAGCCGTGGTGCTGGCCCAGGAGGGGGCGGGTGGTCCGCAGTTGGTGGCCTATCTGGTCGCCGCCGAGGGCATGTTGGCGCAGCGCTCGGAACAAAACAGCCAGGACGACCAGGCCCGGTTGCGCGACGAGTTGAAAGCGGCGCTCAAGGCCGTGCTGCCGGACTACATGCTGCCGGCGCACCTGCTGTTCCTGGAAACGCTGCCGCTGAGCCCCAACGGCAAGCTGGACCGCAAGGCCCTGCCCAAGGCCGACGCCAGCCTGTTGCAGCAGGCCTATGTCGCGCCGCAGAGCGAGCTGGAACAACAGGTCGCGGCGATCTGGGCCGAGGTGCTCGAAGTCGAGCGAGTGGGCATGAACGATAACTTCTTTGAATCAGGTGGGCATTCCTTGTTGGTAACCGCGATGGTCTCTCGAGTCCAGCTCAAGCTTGGGCGTCAAGTCAGTGTGCAGATGGCGTTCGAATTTCCAACCCTGGGGCTGTTCGTCAGCCAGTTGCAGCAGGCCCCGGGCCAGGCGCAGGGCACCGACCTGAGTGCGCTGGCGCTGTTGCTCGACGAAATGGAGGCCGTGTAATGGATAACGCCACCGCGCTGAAGATTGTCAAAGGCTTCATCCTGCTGCCGCTGGAGAAGCGCAAGGTCTACCTGCAGAAGATGCTGGAGCAGGGCATTTCCCCGGCCAACCTGCCGATTCCGCAGGTGCGCCTGGGCCAGGCGCGCCTGCCGCTTTCCTATGCCCAGCAACGCCAGTGGTTTCTCTGGCAACTGGCGCCGGACAGCGCCGCCTATCACATCCCCAAGGCCCTGCGCCTGCGTGGCCGGCTGGACGTGGAGGCCTTGCAGCGCAGCTTCGACACACTGATTGCCCGCCATGAAAGCCTGCGCACGCATTTCGTCGAGGACGCCGACGCGGCGGTGCAAGTGGTGCTGCCCGAGGTGCGCCTGGAAATCGCCCGCCAGTCGTTGCCGGCCATGGCCGATGAACGCGAGATCGATACCGCGGTGCAGGGCTTCGTGCAAGCCCAGACCCGGCAGCTGTTCGATCTGTTGCAAGGGCCTCTGCTCAGGGTCGGCCTGTTGCGGGTGGCCGAGGACGACCATGTGCTGGTCCTGACCCAGCACCATATCGTTTCCGATGGCTGGTCGATGCAGGTCATGGTGGATGAGCTGATGAGCCTCTACATCGGCTACAGCCAGGGGCAACAGCCCCAGCTGCCGCCGCTGCCGATCCACTACGCCGACTACGCCATCTGGCAGCGCAACTGGATGGAAGCCGGTGAGAAGGAGCGGCAACTGGCCTACTGGACGGTGCAGCTGGGGGGCGAGCAGCCCCTGCTGGAGCTGCCGCTGGACCGTCCGCGTCCGGCCGTCCAGAGCCATCGCGGCGCGCGCCTGGAGCTGATCCTGGAGCAGCCGTTGAGTGAAGCCCTGGGCAGCCTGGCCCAGCGTGAAGGGGTGACCCTGTTCATGCTGTTGCTGGCCTCGTTCCAGGTTCTGCTGCACCGCTACAGCGGCCAGGCCGATATCCGCGTCGGCGTGCCCATCGCCAACCGCAACCGGGTCGAGACCGAGCGCCTGATCGGCTTCTTCGTCAATACCCAGGTGCTCAAGGCCGAGATCGACGGGCAGATGTCCGTAAGCCAGCTGTTGCAGCAGGTGCGGCAAACCGCCCTGGCGGCCCAGGCGCACCAGGACCTGCCTTTCGAGCAATTGGTGGAGGCGCTGCAACCGGAGCGCAGCCTGAGCCACAACCCGCTGTTCCAGGTGATGTTCAACCATCAGATCGAGGCCGCGGCTCCAACCGGCGCCCTCAGCCTGCCGGGCCTGAGCATCGAAGCCCTGGACTCGGCGGGGCAGTCGGCGCAGTTCGACCTGACCCTGGACACCGTCGAGACCCAGGGCCGGATCGCCGCCGCGCTGATCTATGCGACCGACGTATTCGATGCCGCGACCATCGAGCAGATGGCCGGCCACTGGCGCCAGTTGCTGCAGGGCATGGTCCACCAGCCCGAGCAGCGCATTGGCCTGTTGCCGATGCTCGACGCCGGGGAGCAGGCGCGGATCGTGGCTCAGTGGAATCCGCCGCCGCAGGCATTCCCCTCGACGGCCTGCGTGCACCAGCTGATCGAGGCGCAGGCGGCGCAGGCGCCCGAGGCCATCGCCCTGACGTTCCAGGGGCAGCACCTGGACTACCGGCAGCTCAATGAACGGGCCAACCGCCTGGCGCACAAACTCATCGAGCAGGGCGTGGGGCCCAATGTGCTGGTGGGGCTGGCGGCGGAGCGTGGCCTGGAGATGCTGATCGGCCTGCTGGCGATCCTCAAGGCCGGCGGTGCCTATGTGCCGCTGGACCCGGCCTATCCCCAGGACCGCTTGCAACACATGATGCAGGACAGCGGCATCAGGCTGCTGCTGACCCAGGCGTCTCTGCGGCAGGGGCTGCCGGCATTTGCCGGCAGCACCCTGTTGCTCGAGCAGCCACTTGCGGACTACGGGGTGCACAACCCCGAGGTCGGGGTGACCCCGCAGGACCTGGCCTATGTGATCTATACCTCCGGCTCTACCGGCAAGCCCAAGGGCACCTTGCAGACCCATCACAACGTGCTGCGGCTGTTCGCGGCGACCGCCGACTGGTTCCGCTTCGGCCCGCGGGATGTCTGGAGCCTGTTCCATTCCTATGCTTTCGACTTCTCCGTATGGGAGATCTTTGGCGCCCTGATGCATGGCGGGCGCCTGTTGATCGTGCCCCAGGAGGTGGCGCGTTCGGCCCAGGACTTTTACCCGCTGCTCTGCGCCGAAGGGGTCACGGTGCTCAACCAGACGCCGTCGGCCTTCCGCCAGTTGATGCACGTGGCCTGCGCCGCCGAGCAGGGGCATGCGCTGCGCTACATCGTGTTCGGCGGCGAGGCCCTGGAGGTCAATACCCTGCAACCCTGGTTCCAGCGTTTCGGCGACCGCCAGCCGCAGCTGGTGAACATGTACGGCATCACCGAAACCACGGTGCACGTCACCTACCGTCCGCTGTCCCGGGCGGACTTGACGCTGGCGGGGGCCAGCCCGATCGGCGAGCTGATCCCCGACATGTCCTGGTACCTGCTGGACGGCAACCTGCAACCGGTGCCAAAGGGCTGCATCGGTGAGCTGTATGTCGGGCGCGCCGGGCTGGCCTGGGGCTACCTGAACCGCGGCGACCTGAGCGCCGCGCGGTTTGTCCCGGACCCCTTCGGCGAGGCGGGCGAGCGCCTGTACCGTACCGGCGATCTGGCGCGTTACCAGGCCGATGGTTCGATCGGCTACATCGGCCGCATCGACCATCAGGTGAAGATCCGCGGTTTCCGCATCGAGCTGGGCGAGATCGAAGCGCGCCTGCTGGAACTGCCGACGGTGCGCGAGGCGGTGGTCCAGGCCCAGGAAGGGCCGGACGGTCCGCAGTTGGTGGCTTATGTGGTGCCGGCCGGCCTGGACTGGAATGACGCGGCCCTGGCCGACGCGCAACTGACCCTGCGCGAACACCTCAAGGCCGGGTTGCGCGAGCACCTGCCGGCGTACATGGTGCCGGCCCACCTGCTGTTCCTGGCGGCCTTGCCCCTGACGGCCAACGGCAAGCTCAATCGCGACGCCTTGCCCGCCGTCGACAGCGGCTTGCTGCAGCGCGCCCATGTGGCCCCGCGCACCGAACTTGAGGCGCAGGTGGCCGGGATCTGGGCCCAGGTGCTGAAGCTGGAGCAGGTCGGCCTGAGCGACAACTTCTTCGAACTCGGCGGCCACTCGCTGCTCGCCACCCAGGTGATGTCGCGGCTGCGCCAGGACCTGGGCATCGAGGCGCCGCTCAAGCGGCTCTTCGAGGGCGAGTCGCTGGAAGACTTCGTGCGCCTGCTGGGAGCTGATACCTCGACAGCGCTGGAAGCGATTCCCCTGGTGGATCGCCAGCAGCCCCTGGCGGTCTCCTATGCCCAGGAGCGCCAGTGGTTCCTCTGGCAGCTGGACGCCGACAGCAGCGCCTACCACATCCCCATGGCCTTGCGCCTGCGCGGCGCCCTGGATGAGGCGGCGTTGCAGAGCAGCTTCGATGCCCTGATCGCGCGCCATGAAACCCTGCGCACGCGCTTTGTCGAGGGGCCCCAGGGCCTGACCCAGGTGATCGAGGCCCAGGCCCGCTTGCAGATCGACCGGCAGGATCTGTCCCTGCTGGTGGAACCCGGCAACGCCGAGCAATTGATCGAGCAGGTGCTCGAGGCCCAGGTACGCCAGGCCTTCGACCTGCGCCAGGGGCCTTTGCTGCGGGCCACCTTGGTGCGCCTGGCGGCGGACGAGCATGTGCTGGTGCTGGTGCAGCACCATATCGTCTCCGATGGCTGGTCGATGCAACTGATGGTGGAGGAACTGATCCAGCTGTATGGCGCCCATGCCCAGGGGCAGCCGGCCGAGTTGCCGGCGCTGGCGGTGCAGTACGCGGACTACGCGGCCTGGCAGCGGCAGTGGATGGACGCCGGCGAACGCGAGCGGCAGCTGGGCTACTGGCTGCAACAACTGGAAGGCGGCACCCAGGTGCTGGACCTGCCACTGGACCATCCGCGTCCGTTGCAGCAAAGCCACCGCGGCGCGCGCCTGGGCATCAGCCTGGACGGCGCGTTGCCGGGCGCCTTGAAACAACTGGCGCAGCGCGAAGGGGTGACCCTGTTCATGCTGTTGCTGGCGTCGTTCCAGGTGCTGTTGCACCGCTACAGCGGCCAGGCCGATATCCGCGTCGGCGTGCCCACCGCCAACCGCAACCGGGTCGAGACCGAGCGCCTGATCGGCTTCTTCGTCAACACCCAGGTGCTCAAGGCCGAGGTCGACGGGCAATCGAGCTTCAGCGACTTCCTCGCTCAGGTCAAAGGCCGGGCCCTGGAAGCCCAGGAGCATCAGGACCTGCCTTTCGAACAGTTGGTGGAGGCCCTGAACCCGGAGCGCAGCCTGAGCTACAGCCCGTTGTTCCAGGTGCTGTTCAACCATCAGGCGGCCGCCCGCCAGGGCGCCCGGGGCCTGGTGGTTCCCGGCTTGCGGGTGGAGATGCTCAGCGGCGAGGAGAGCAGTACCCAGTTCGACCTGAGCCTGGACACCTTCGAGTCCGACGATGGCCTCTGGGCGTCCATGACCTACGCCACTGACTTGTTCGAATCCTCGACCATCGAGCGTCTGGCCCAGTCCTGGGTGCAGTTGCTGCAGGGCATTGTCCAGCAGCCCCGGCAACGCCTGGGGGACTTGCCGCTGCTGGCGGCCTCCGAGCAGAACAAGCTGCTGCATGAGTGGGCCCCGGCCTCGGTCCAGTTGCCGAGCGAGCACTGCGTGCATCAACTGGTCGAGGCCCAGGCGCGGAAAACCCCCGAAGCCGCAGCCCTGCTGTTCGCCGGACAAAGCCTGGACTACCAGACACTCAATGCCCGGGCCAACCGCCTGGCGCACAAGCTGATCGAGCTGGGCGTCGGGCCGGAAGTGCGGGTCGGCGTGGCCTTGCAGCGCACTCCGGAAATGGTCGTGGCCCTGCTGGCGGTGCTCAAGGCCGGTGGCGCCTACGTGCCGCTGGACCCGGATTATCCACAGGATCGCCTGGCCCATATGCTATGCGACAGTCAGGCGCAGATCCTCCTCACTGAAAGCGCATTGCTGTCGCTGCTGCCTTCCGTGGAGTCCCTGCAAACCCTGCAACTGGATGCCCAGCCGGGCTGGCTGGACGGCTATTCGCCGGACAACCCGGCGCCGCGAGCGACCGCGGACAACCTGGCCTATGTGATCTACACCTCGGGCTCCACCGGCCTGCCCAAGGGCGTGGCGATTGCCCATCGCAACGTGCTGGCGCTGATCGACTGGTCGAGCCGGGTGTACTCGGCCGATGACCTGCAAGGGGTGTTGGCCTCGACTTCGATCTGCTTCGACCTGTCGGTGTGGGAGCTGTTCGTCACCCTGTCCAGCGGCGGTTTTGTCGTCCTGGCGCGTAATGCCCTGGAACTGCCGGAACTGGTGGACCGCGATCGGGTGCGCCTGATCAACACCGTGCCGTCGGCGATTGCCGCCTTGCAACGCAGCGGGCAGATTCCGCCCGGCGTGCGGATCATCAACCTGGCGGGCGAGCCGCTGAAGCAGGCGCTGGTGGACACCCTGTACCAGCAGCCGGGGCTGATGCATGTCTACGACCTGTATGGCCCGTCGGAAGACACCACCTACTCCACCTATACCCGTCGCGAGGCCGGTGGCCAGGCCAATATCGGCCGTGCCATCAGCAATACCCAGAGCTATATCTTGAGCCCGGATTTGCAGGCGGTGCCGGTGGGCAGCGCTGGCGAGCTCTATCTGGCCGGGGCCGGGGTGACCCGTGGTTACCTGGCACGTCCGGGGCTGACCGCCGAGAAGTTCCTGCCCAATCCGTTCTCCAGCGACGGTGGCCGGGTGTACCGCACCGGCGACCTGACCCGCTACCGCGCCGACGGGGTGATCGAGTACATCGGCCGTATCGACCATCAGGTGAAGATCCGCGGTTTTCGTATCGAGCTGGGTGAAATCGAAGCGCGGCTGGTGCAGCAGGCCGCGGTGCGCGAGGCCTTTGTCCTGGCCCAGGATGGCGACAACGGCCAGCAGCTGGTGGCCTATATCGTGCCGAGCGAAACCACCGAGGCTATCGAGGCCCAGGCCACGCTCCGGGAAGACATCAAGGCGGCCCTGAAA
This sequence comes from Pseudomonas sp. GW822-FHT05A08, assembly GCF_058800485.1. Lineage (NCBI taxonomy): Bacteria > Pseudomonadati > Pseudomonadota > Gammaproteobacteria > Pseudomonadales > Pseudomonadaceae > Pseudomonas > Pseudomonas sp. GW822-FHT05A08. The sequence continues at coordinate 4,902,410 of NZ_CM179511.1, read as the reverse complement.
GAACATCTGCCGGACTACATGGTGCCGACCTACCTGCTGTTCCTCGAAGCGTTGCCGCTGACGCCGAACGGCAAGCTCGACCGCAAGGCCCTGCCCAAGGTCGACGCGCAGTTGATGCAGCAGGTCTATGTGGCGCCGCAGAGCGAGCTGGAGCAGCAGGTCGCGGCGATCTGGGCCGATGTGCTGAAACTGGACCGGGTAGGCCTGAGCGACAACTTCTTCGAACTGGGCGGCCATTCCTTGCTGGTGGCCCAGGTCGTGACCCGGGTCAAGCAGCAGTTTGGCGTGGATATGCCGATCAAGTCGTTGTTCGGCGCGGAGAGCCTGTCGGCCTTTGTCGAGAAGGTTCAGGCCCTGCGGGAAACAACCTCGTCCCTGCAGGATGAATTGGCTAAATCTTTGGAGGCCCTCAAACGTTTATCTCCTGATGATCTTGAAAAAATAATTTCTTAGGAGAGGTAGTACATGCAAGCTTTAATCGACTCGGTAGGCACGCTTTCTGCCAAAGAAAGAAAAGCCCTGGCGATTTTGCTTAAAGAAAAGGGCATCAACCTTTTTGGTATCGCTCCTATCTGCAGCCGCGGCGCCGATGAGGCGCCGGTTCTCTCCTATACCCAGGAAAGCCAGTGGTTCCTCTGGCAACTGGAGCCCGACAGCAGCGCCTACCACATCACCACGGCGTTGCGCTTGACCGGAGAACTGGACCTCGACGCGCTGCGCCATGGGTTCGATAGCCTGATTGCCCGGCATGAAACCCTGCGTACTACCTTTTGCGAAGAAGATGGCATCGCGGTGCAGGTGGTTCATCCACCGGCGCCGCTGCACATCGAGGTCATCGATCTGCACACCGGCGGCCTGTCCTATGAGGAGCAGGTCAATGCCCTGACCGACAGCAAGCGCCAGCCTCCCTTCGACCTGCGTAACGGTCCGCTGCTGCGGGCCAGCCTGTTGCGAGTGGCGGCGGACGAACATGTGCTGGTGCTGACCCAGCACCATATCGTCTCCGATGGCTGGTCGATGGGGGTGATGGTCGATGAGCTGATCCAGCTCTATGCCGGCTACCGCCAGGGGCGCAGGGTCAACCTGCCGGACCTGCCGATCCAATACGCCGACTATGCCAACTGGCAACGGCAGTGGATGGACGCCGGCGAGCGTGAGCGGCAACTGGGCTACTGGTTGCAGCAACTGGGCGGGGAACAGCCGCTGCTGATGCTGCCCCTGGACCATTCGCGCCCGGCGATCCAGAGCTATCGCGGCGCGCTGTTCGACATTCCGCTGGGGGACGAACTGCGGGTCGGCCTCAAGCAACTGGCGCAGCGCGAAGGGGCGACCCTGTTCATGCTGTTGCTGGCCTCGTTCCAGGTACTGCTGCACCGCTACAGCGGCCAGGCCGATATCCGCGTCGGCGTGCCCACCGCCAACCGCAACCGGGTCGAGACCGAGCGCCTGATCGGCTTCTTCGTCAACACCCAGGTGTTCAAGGCCGAGGTCGACGGGCAACTGGGTTTCATTGACTTCCTGCAACAGGTCAAGCAGACCGCCTTGATGGCGCAGTCCCATCAGGACCTGCCTTTCGAGCAGTTGGTGGAAGCCCTGCGCCCCGAGCGCAGCCTGAGCCACAGCCCGCTGTTCCAGGTGCTGTTCAACCATCAGACCGCGGTCAAGAAGGGCGCGCGCAGCCAGCGCCTGGACGACCTCAGCATCGAAACCCTGAGCTGGCAGGGGCGCGCCGCGCAGTTCGACCTGACCCTGGACACCTTCGAGTCCGAGGACGGTCTCTGGGCTTCGTTGACCTATGCCACCGACTTGTTCGAGCCCTCGACCATCGAGCGTCTGGCCCAGTCCTGGGTGCAGTTGCTCCAGGGCATTGTCCAGCAACCCCGGCAACGCCTGGGGGACCTGCCGCTGTTGGCCGTTCCCGAGCAGAACAAGCTGCTGCATGAATGGGCCCCGGCCTCGGTCCAGTTGCCGAGCGAGCACTGCGTGCATCAGTTGGTTGAGGCCCAGGCGCGGAAAACCCCCGAAGCCGCAGCCCTGCTGTTCGCCGGACAAAGCCTGGACTACCAGACACTCAATGCCCGGGCCAACCGCCTGGCGCACAAGCTGATCGAGCTGGGCGTCGGGCCGGAAGTGCGGGTCGGCGTGGCCTTGCAGCGCACTCCGGAAATGGTCGTGGCCCTGCTGGCGGTGCTCAAGGCCGGTGGCGCCTACGTGCCGCTGGACCCGGATTATCCACAGGATCGCCTGGCCCATATGCTATGCGACAGTCAGGCGCAGATCCTCCTCACTGAAAGCGCATTGCTGTCGCTGCTGCCTTCCGTGGAGTCCCTGCAAACCCTGCAACTGGATGCCCAGCCGGGCTGGCTGGACGGCTATTCGCCGGACAACCCGGCGCCGCGAGCGACCGCGGACAACCTGGCCTATGTGATCTACACCTCGGGCTCCACCGGCCTGCCCAAGGGCGTGGCGATTGCCCATCGCAACGTGCTGGCGCTGATCGACTGGTCGAGCCGGGTGTACTCGGCCGATGACCTGCAAGGGGTGTTGGCCTCGACTTCGATCTGCTTCGACCTGTCGGTGTGGGAGCTGTTCGTCACCCTGTCCAGCGGCGGTTTTGTCGTCCTGGCGCGTAATGCCCTGGAACTGCCGGAACTGGTGGACCGCGATCGGGTGCGCCTGATCAACACCGTGCCGTCGGCGATTGCCGCCTTGCAACGCAGCGGGCAGATTCCGCCCGGCGTGCGGATCATCAACCTGGCGGGCGAGCCGCTGAAGCAGGCGCTGGTGGACACCCTGTACCAGCAGCCGGGGCTGATGCATGTCTACGACCTGTATGGCCCGTCGGAAGACACCACCTACTCCACCTATACCCGTCGCGAGGCCGGTGGCCAGGCCAATATCGGCCGTGCCATCAGCAATACCCAGAGCTATATCTTGAGCCCGGATTTGCAGGCGGTGCCGGTGGGCAGCGCCGGCGAACTCTATCTGGCCGGTGCCGGGGTGACCCGTGGTTACCTGGCGCGTCCGGGGCTGACCGCCGAGAAGTTCGTGCCCAATCCGTTCTCCAGCGACGGTGGCCGGGTGTACCGCACCGGCGACCTGACCCGCTACCGCGCCGACGGGGTGATCGAGTACATCGGCCGTATCGACCATCAGGTGAAGATCCGCGGTTTTCGTATCGAGCTGGGTGAAATCGAAGCGCGGCTGGTGCAGCAGGCCGCGGTGCGCGAGGCCTTTGTCCTGGCCCATGACGGCGACAACGGCCAGCAGCTGGTGGCCTATATCGTGCCGAGCGATGCCGAGGCGGCCGTTGCCGGTGACGCGCAAGCGGCCTTGCGCGAAAGCATCAAGACGGCCCTGAAAGAACATCTGCCGGACTACATGGTGCCGACCTACCTGCTGTTCCTCGAAGCGCTGCCGCTGACGCCGAACGGCAAGCTCGACCGCAAGGCCCTGCCCAAGGTCGACGCGCAGCAGATGCAGCAAGTCTATGTGGCGCCGCAAAGTGAACTGGAGCAACAGATCGCGGCGATCTGGGCCGATGTGCTGAAGCTGGAACAGGTGGGCGTCACCGACAACTTCTTCGAGCTGGGCGGCGACTCGATCATCTCGATCCAGGTGGTCAGCCGCGCCCGCCAGGCCGGCATCCGCTTTACCCCCAGGGACCTGTTCCAGTACCAGACGGTGCAAGGCCTGGCGGCGGTGGCCGAGCAGGGCGAGGGCGGGGTGCAGATCGACCAGGGCCCGGTGCGTGGCGCGGCCGCGCTGTTGCCGGTGCAGCAGTGGTTCTTCGACTCGCCCATGAGCGAGCGTCATCACTGGAACCAGTCGGTACTGCTCAAGCCGGCCCAGCCGTTGCGCGCCGAGGTGGTGGAGAACGCCTTGCAGGCGCTGTGGGTGCAGCATGATGCCCTGCGCTTGCGGTTCAGCCAGCAGGCCGATGGTTGGTCGGCGCGGTTTGCCGATGCCGGCCAGCGGCCAAGCCTGCTCTGGCAGGTCAGGGTGGACAGCGCGCATGCCATGGAGCAACGGGCGATCGAGGCCCAGCGCAGCTTGAGCCTGGAGCAGGGGCCGCTGTTGCGGGCCGTGCTGTTCAGCCTGGCGGACGGCAGCCAACGCCTGTTGCTGGTGATCCACCACCTGGTGGTGGATGGCGTGTCCTGGCGGATCCTGCTGGAGGACCTGCAACTGGCCCACGCGCAACTGAGCGCCGGCCAGCCCCTGGCATTGCCGGCCAAGACCAGCTCGACCCAGGCCTGGGCCGAGCACATGCAGGCCTATGCCCAAGGCGCGGCGCTGCAACAGGAGTTGGGTTACTGGCAGGCCCAGTTGCAAGGCGTCGAGTCGAACCTGCCGCTGGATCGTCCGGTGACCTCGTTGCAGAACCAGCACGCCAGCAGCCTGAGTTCGCGCCTGGACAAGGCCCATACCCAGCGCTTGTTGCAGGACGCCCCGGCGGCCTACCGCACGCAGATCAACGATCTGCTGCTCACCGCGCTGGCCCGGGTCATCACCCGCTGGACCGGCGAGGCCAGCGCCTTGGTGCAACTGGAAGGCCATGGTCGCGAAGAGCTGTTCGATAACCTCGACCTGACCCGCACAGTGGGTTGGTTCACCAGCATGTTCCCGGTCAAGCTGACGCCCCGGGCGGCCCTGGCCGACTCGATCAAGCAGATCAAGGAACAGCTGCGCGCGGTGCCGAACAAGGGCATCGGCTTTGGCGCCCTGCGTTACCTGGGGGATGCCCAGGCACAGCAAACCCTCGCAGCGCTGGCGGTGCCGCGCATCACCTTCAACTACCTGGGCCAGTTCGACGGCAGCTTCGACGAGCAGGATTCCCTGTTCAAGCCGACCGGCGAAGCCAAGGGCGACGACCAGAGCCCGCTGGCCCCGCTGAGCAACTGGCTGAGCCTGGACGGCCAGGTCTATGGCGGCGAGCTGAGCCTGAGCTGGACCTTCAGCGCACAGATGTTCGACGCCGCCACCATCCAGCGCCTGGCGGATGACTATGCCGCGGAACTCAAGGCCCTGGTGGCGCATTGCTGCGAGCCGGGCCAGGGCGGCGCGACGCCTTCGGACTTCCCGCTGGCCGGCCTGGACCAGCAGCAGCTGGACCGCCTGCCGGTGGCGCTGGCCGAGGTCGAAGACCTCTACCCGCTGTCGCCGATGCAGCAGGGCATGCTGTTCCATACCTTGTACGAGCAGCAGGGTGGCGACTATATCAACCAGCTGCGAGTGGACGTGGACGGGCTCGATCCGCTGCGTTTCCAGCAGGCCTGGCAGGCGGCCATCGATCGGCACGACATCCTGCGCACCGGCTTTATCTGGCAGGGCGAGGTGGCGACTCCGCTGCAGGTGGTGCACAAGCACATCGCCCTGGAGTGCAGCGAGCATGACTGGCGTGGCCAGCCGCAGCTGCAAGAGGCGCTGGACAGCCTGGCCGCCGCCGAGCGCCAGCGTGGCTTCGAGCTGGATGCGGCGCCGTTGCTGCGCCTGACCCTGGTGCGTCTCGACGACCAGCGGCATCACCTGATCTACACCAACCATCACATCCTGATGGACGGCTGGAGCAACTCGCAGTTGCTCGGCGAAGTGCTGCAGCGTTATGCCGGTCAGTTGCCGAACCATGCGCCCGGCCGTTACCGGGATTACATCGGTTGGCTGCAACGCCAGGATGCCCAGGCCTGCGAGAACTTCTGGAAAGAGCAATTGCAGGCGCTGGACGAACCGACCCGCCTGACCCAGGCCCTGTCCCGGGTCGCGGAGATTCCAGTCGGCGTCGGTCATGGCAAGCATCATCGTGAGCTGGACCTGGCGCAGACCGCGGGTCTGGGCGAGTTCGCCCGCCAGCAGAAAGTCACGATCAATACCCTGGTGCAAGCGGCCTGGCTGCTGTTGCTGCAGCGCTGCACCGGCCAGGAAAGCGTGGTGTTCGGCGCCACGGTGGCGGGGCGTCCGGCGGAGCTCAAGGGCATCGAGCAGCAAGTGGGCCTGTTTATCAACACCTTGCCGGTGGTGGCCACGCCACGTCCGGACATGACCGTCAGCCAATGGCTGCAGGCGGTGCAGAGCCGCAACCTGGCGCTGCGCGACTATGAATACACGCCGCTGTACGAAGTGCAGCGTTGGGCCGGGCTGGGTGGCGATGCGCTGTTCGACAACATCCTGGTGTTCGAGAACTATCCGGTGTCCGAGGCCCTGGAAAAAGGCGCGCCGGCACAGCTGCGGTTCGGCGCGGTGGGCAACCACGAGCAGACCAACTACCCGCTGACGGTCGCGGTCAATTTGGGCCAGAGCCTGTCGTTCGAATTCATCTACGCCCGCGAGTCGTTCTCCGAGGCTTCGATGCTGCAGTTGGGCGGCCACTTGCAGAGCCTGTTGCTGAGCCTGATGGCGCATCCGCAGACCGGCCTGGGCGAGTTGCCCTTGTTGACACTGGAAGAGCAGCGCGGCATCCGCCAGGACTGGGATCACACCCAGGTGGTCTATCCCACCAACCGCTTTGTCCACCAGCTGTTCGCCGATCAGGCGGCCAGGGCGCCGGAGGCGCCGGCGGTGTTCTTCGCCGAGCAGCGCCTGAGCTATCGCGAGCTGGACATCCAGGCCAACCAGCTGGCGCACAAGTTGATCGAGCTGGGAGTGGGCCCGGAAGTCCGGGTGGCCATCGCCATGCCGCGTTGCGCGGAAATCATGGTGGCCTTCCTCGCCGTGCTCAAGGCCGGTGGAGTCTATGTGCCGCTGGATATCGAGTACCCACAGGATCGCCTGCGTTACATGATGCAGGACAGCGGCGCGTGGTTGCTGTTGACCCAGAGCCACCTGCTGGATCGTCTGCCGATTCCCGATGGCTTGCCAACCCTCAGCGTCGAAGGCGCGGCCGACTTCGCGGCTTACCCGGTGACCAGCCCGCAGGTGACCCTGGCCGAGGAAAACCTCGCCTATGTGATCTACACCTCCGGCTCCACTGGTTTGCCCAAAGGCGTGGCGGTGTCCCATGGCCCGCTGGCGATGCACAGCCTGGCCACTGGCGAGCGTTATGAAATGAGCCCGGCGGATTGCGAATTGCATTTCATGTCCTTCGCTTTCGACGGCTCCCACGAAGGCTGGATGCACCCGTTGATCTACGGCGCCAGCGTGCTGATCCGTGACGACAGCCTGTGGTCGCCGGAATTCACCTACGAACAGATGCACCGTTATGGCGTCACCGTGGGCGTGTTCCCGCCGGTGTACCTGCAACAACTGGCGGTGCACGCCGAGCGCGACGGCAATCCGCCGGCGGTGCGGGTCTATTGCTTCGGCGGCGATGCGGTGCCCCAGGCCAGCTACGACCTGGCTTGGCGCGTGTTGCGGCCCAAGTACATCTTCAACGGCTACGGCCCGACCGAGACGGTGGTCACTCCGCTGATCTGGAAGGCCAAGGCCGGTGATCCCTGCGACGCGGCCTACGCGCCTATCGGCAATATCGTTGGCAACCGCAGCGCCTACGTGGCCGATGCCAACCTCAACCTGCTACCGGTGGGCGTGGCGGGCGAGCTGTACCTGGGTGGCCTCGGCGTGGCCCGGGGTTATCTGGATCGGCCGGGGCTGACGGCCGAGCGTTTTATTCCCGACCCTTACAGCACCACGGGGGCGCGGCTGTACCGCAGCGGCGACCTGACCCGCTACCGCACCGACGGTCTGGTGGAGTACGTCGGCCGTGTCGACCATCAGGTCAAGGTGCGCGGCTTCCGTATCGAACTGGGTGAAATCGAGGCACGGCTGCTGGAGCAGGACCCGGTGCTGGAAGTGGCGGTGATTGCCCAGCCCGGCCCGAGCGGCCAGCAGCTGGTGGGCTATATCGTGCCGGTGGATGCCGAGGTGGCGCACAGCGCCGAACGCCAGGCGCAGCTGCGGGAAAGCATCAAGGCCCGCCTACGGGAAAACCTGCCGGACTATATGGTGCCGACCTATCTGCTGTTCCTGGAGGCGCTGCCCCTGACACCCAACGGCAAGCTGGACCGCAAGTCGTTGCCCAAGGTCGATGTGCAGTTGATGCAGCAGACCTATGTCGCGCCGCAGAACCCGTTGGAGCAGCAGATCGCCGCGATCTGGGCCGATGTGCTGAAGCTGGAGCAGGTCGGCGTCACCGACAACTTCTTCGAGCTGGGCGGCGACTCGATCATCTCGATCCAGGTGGTCAGCCGCGCGCGTCAGGCCGGTATCCGTTTCACCCCGAAAGACCTGTTCCAGCACCAGACGGTGCAGGGACTGGCCACGGTGGCGGAGCAGGGCGAGGGCGGGTTGCAGGTCGACCAGGGGCCGGTGCGTGGCGAGATGGCGCTGCTGCCGATCCAGCAATGGTTCTTCGATACCCCGGTGCCGGAGCGTCAGCACTGGAACCAGTCGGTGTTGCTCAAGCCGGCCCAGCCTGTACAAGCGGCTGTCCTGGAAACGGCCTTGCAGGCGCTGACGGTGCAGCACGACGCCCTGCGCCTGCGTTTTGTCGAGGGCGAGGGGGGCTGGAGCGCAGGGTTTTCCGAGTTCGACGAGCAGGCGCAACTGCTGTGGCAGGCCAGCGTGGCCAACGATCAGGAGTTGCAGCAATACAGTGAGCGGGCCCAGCGCAGCCTGAACCTGCAGGACGGCCCGCTGCTGCGTGGCGTGCTCTTTACCCTGGCGGACCAGAGTCAGCGCTTGTTGCTGATCTTCCACCACCTGGTGGTGGATGGGGTGTCCTGGCGGATCCTCCTGGAAGACCTGCAGGCGTTGCTGGGCAACCGGCCGCTGCCGGCCAAGTCCAGTTCGACCCAAGCCTGGGCCGGGCAGTTGCAGGCTTATGCCAGCAGCGCGGCCCTGCAACAGGAGCTGGGTTACTGGCAGGCACAGTTGCAAGGCGTCGACTCGAGCCTGCCCTGGGATCACGCCAGCGACGGGCTGCAGAACCAGCACGCGCGCAGTGTCGATACCCGGCTGAACAAGCGCGATACCCAGCGCCTGCTGCAGGATGCCCCGGCGGCCTACCGCACCCAGATCAACGACCTGTTGCTGACGGCATTGGCGCGGGTCATCACCCGCTGGACCGGCGAGGCCAACGCCCTGGTGCAACTGGAAGGCCATGGCCGCGAAGAGCTGTTCGACAACATCGACCTGAGCCGCACCGTGGGTTGGTTCACCAGCGTGTTCCCGGTCAAGCTGACACCGCAGGCGGCCCTGGCCGACTCGATCAAGCAGATCAAGGAGCAACTGCGCGCCGTGCCGAACAAGGGCATCGGCTTCGGCGCCCTGCGTTACCTGGGGGATGCCAATGCCCAGGCAACCCTCGCGGCCCTGGCGGTACCGCGCATCACCTTCAACTACCTGGGCCAGTTCGATGCCAGTTTCGCTGAAGAGCAGGCGCTGTTCACGCCGGCCCGTGAAGCCAAGGGTGAGGACCAGAGCCCGCAGGCACCCCTGGGCAACTGGCTGACCCTCAACGGCCAGGTCTATGGCGGCGAGCTGAGCCTGGGCTGGAGCTTCAGCCAGGCGATGTTCGAGCCAGCGACCATCCAGCGCCTGGCGGATGAGTACGCCGAGGAGCTCAGGGCGCTGATCGAGCATTGCAGCCAGCCCGACCACCGTGGCGTGACGCCGTCGGACTTCCCGCTGGCGGGCCTGAGCCAGCAGCAACTGGATCGCTTGCCCGTGCCGGTGGCGCAGATCGAGGACCTCTACCCGCTGTCGCCGATGCAGCAGGGCATGCTGTTCCACACCCTGTACGAGCAGGCCGCGGGCGACTACATCAACCAGCTGCGGGTCGACGTGGACGGGCTCGACCCGCGGCGCTTCCAGCAGGCCTGGCAGGATGCCATCGATCGCCACGACATTTTGCGCAGCGGCTTTATCTGGCAAGGCGAGCTATCGACGCCGGTTCAAGTCGTGCACAAGCAGATCGTGCTGGACTGTGTCGAGCATGACTGGCGGGGCCAACCTCAACAGCAAGAGGCCCTGGATACTCTGGCCGATGCCGAGCGTCAGCGCGGTTTCGAGCTCAGCGCTGCGCCGTTGCTGCGCCTGACCCTGGTACGGATCGACGACCAGCGTTATCACCTGATCTACACCAACCACCACATCCTGATGGATGGCTGGAGCAACTCGCAGCTGCTCGGCGAGGTGTTGCAACGTTATGCCGGTCAGTTGCCGGGCCATGTGCCCGGTCGCTACCGCGATTACATCGCTTGGCTGCAGCGTCAGGATGCCCAGGCCGGCGAGCGTTTCTGGAAAGAGCAACTGGTGGCCCTGGACGAGCCGACCCGCCTGGCCCAGTCCATGGTGGCGGCTGCGCAGGGGTTGAGCGCCAGCGGCCATGCCACCCATCTGCACAGCCTGGATGCGCAGCAGACCCGACGCCTGGGCGAGTTCGCCCGCCAGCAGAAGGTCACGGTCAACACCCTGGTGCAAGCCGCCTGGCTGCTGTTGCTGCAACGCTGCACCGGGCAGGACACGGTGGCGTTTGGCGCCACGGTGTCCGGGCGTCCCGCGGAACTCAAAGGCGTGGAGCAGCAGATCGGTCTGTTTATCAACACCTTGCCCGTGGTGGCCACGCCACGTCCGGACATGACGGCGCGCGACTGGCTGCAAGCGGTGCAACGCCACAACCTGGCCTTGCGTGACTATGAACATACGCCGCTGTATGAAGTGCAGCGCTGGGCCGGCCTGGGTGGCGAAGCCCTGTTCGACAATATCCTGGTGTTCGAGAACTACCCCGTCTCGCAAGCCCTGGAGCAGGGCGCGCCAGGACAATTGCGCTTCGGTAGCGTGGGCAACTTTGAGCAGACCAACTACCCGCTGACCTTGCTGGTGGGCGTGGGTGAAAGCCTGTCCCTGGAGTTCAAATACGCCCTGGCGTCGTTCTCCCCGGCGGCCATGACCCGGTTGGGCGAGTACCTGGAAAACCTGCTGCTGGGCATCATGCTCGACGCGCAGCAGTCCCTGGGCGAGTTGCCGTTGCTGGGGGCCGCCGAGCAGTCGCGGATCCTCCATGAATGGAATCCGCCGGCCAGCGATTTCCCGAGCGAGTGCTGTGTGCATGAGCTGATCCAGGCTCAAGCGGTTAAAACCCCGGATGCCCAGGCACTGATCTTCGGTGAGCAACGCGTCAGCTATCAGGCATTGAATGCCCGGGCCAACCGCCTGGCGCACAAGCTGATCGAACTGGGCGTCGGGCCTGAGGTGCGCGTTGGCGTGGCCTTGCAACGCTCGACGCAAATGGTCGTGGCCTTGCTGGCGGTGCTGAAAGCCGGCGCGGCCTATGTGCCATTGGACCCGGATTATCCGCAGGATCGCCTGGCTCATATGCTGCACGACAGCCAGGCGCAGATTCTGTTGACCGAGAGCGCATTGTTGGAAGTCCTGCCGACCCTTGAGTCCGTGCGAACCCTGCAACTGGATGCCGACGCTGGCTGGCTCGATGGGTACTCCGCGGAGAATCCACAGGCGGTGGCGACCCCGGATAACCTGGCTTATGTGATCTACACCTCGGGTTCGACCGGCCTGCCCAAGGGCGTGGCCATCGCTCACCGCAACGTGCTGGCACTGATCGACTGGTCGCTGCAGGTCTACAGCCCGGCGGATCTGCAAGGGGTCTTGGCTTCGACCTCGATCTGTTTCGACCTGTCGGTGTGGGAGCTGTTCGTTACCCTGTCCGCTGGCGGTTATATCGTCCTGGCCCGTAATGCCCTGGAATTGCCTGAGCTGCCGGCGCGCGACCAGGTGCGCCTGATCAATAGCGTGCCGTCGGCGATTGCCGCTCTGCAGCGTGGCGGGCAGATCCCGGATGGCGTACGCATCATCAACCTGGCCGGTGAACCGCTGAAGCAGAGCCTGGTCGACAAGCTTTATGAGAACCCGGGGTTGCAGCACGTCTATGACCTGTATGGGCCGTCGGAAGACACCACTTACTCGACCTATACCCGTCGGGAAAAAGGCGGTCGGGCCAATATCGGCCGGGCGATCAGCAACACCCAGGGCTACATCCTCGGCGCGGACCTGCAAGCGGTGCCGGCGGGTAGCGCGGCAGAACTCTACCTGGCCGGTGCCGGGGTCACCCGGGGTTACCTGGCCCGCCCGGCGCTGACCGCCGAGAAGTACGTGCCCAATCCGTTCGCCACGGACGGCGGTCGCCTGTATCGCACGGGCGATCTGACGCGTTATCGCGACGACGGGGTGATCGAGTACATCGGGCGTATCGACCATCAGGTCAAGGTGCGCGGTTTCCGCATCGAGCTGGGCGAGATCGAAGCGCGACTGGTGCAACAGGAGGCGGTACGCGAAGCCTTTGTCCTGGCGCAGGACGGCGAAGGTGGCCAGCAACTGGTGGCGTACATCGTGCCGGCCGATGCCGAGGTAGCGCTCGATGTGGCGCGCCAGGCCAACCTGCGTGAGGCCATCAAGGCGCGGCTCAAGGACAACCTGCCGGACTACATGGTGCCGGCTTATCTGTTGTTCCTTGAGGCCTTGCCACTGACGCCGAACGGCAAGCTGGACCGCAAGGCCCTGCCCAAAGCCGATGCCAGCCAGGTGCAACAGGCCTATGTCGCGCCGCAAACCGAGCTGGAGCAACAACTCGCGGCGATCTGGGCCGATGTACTGAAACTGGACCGGGTCGGCCTGACCGACAACTTCTTCGAACTGGGCGGCCATTCGCTGGATGCCTTGCGACTGGTCAGTGAGATCAGGCAGGCCTTGGGGCTGGAGTTGAGCCTCAACACCGTCTTCACCTCGCCCGATGTGCAGCAAATGGCCCGGTTCGCGACCACGCGCCAGGCGTCCAAGGCTGACAACATCATCGCGCTGGGCGGAACCGGGCAGCCGGTTTTCTGCTTCCACCCGGCGGGCGGGACCGTCTATTGCTACCTCTCGCTGGCGGCGCGGCTCAAGGACCGTTATGCGGTCTACGGGGTGCTGAACGAGGCCTATCTGCAGGAGGACTGGAGCGAAACCTCATGGCAGGCCATGGTGCAGCGTTATGTCGGCAATATCAGGAAGGTCCAGCCGCACGGCCCTTATCGTTTGCTGGGTTGGTCCCTGGGCGGTTCCATCGCCATGGACGCCGCCAGCGAACTGGAGGCCATGGGCGAAGAGGTCAGCTTCCTCGGACTGTTCGACCCAACCCCGCCCGAGGATGCCGCGCATCAGCAGGTCGAGCTGCAGGTACCTGCCGCAACATTGGCCGCCGAGTCCGAATGGCGGGCCGTGATCGACCAGCTGAGCCTGCTCTATCCGGCACAGGCCGGGCTGATTGGCAGCCGCTTGAGAGACGAGGCGCAACTGTCCTGGGACAGCATCTTTGCCTGGATGGTCGCCCATACCGACCTGCCGCGCGCGGAGCTGGACCGGGCGGTGACGCTGTTCAAGGCCGAGTTCGACAGTGCGCTGGTGAACACGGTGTTCAACGACCTGCGTCGTCTGTTTGCCGCCTATAGCTACCGACCGCTGCGGGTCAGCCCGCATCTGTGGTGGTCCGCGGACTACAGCGAGGCCCGGGTCATGCGGCTGGAGGAGGCCATCAGTGCCCTGGCGGGAGGTCAGCGTCCAGGCAGTTCGTTCAGGGTCGAGTCTTGCCATGAAGACATGATCGGGTCGCCTGCCTTGCTCGACAGCCTCAGGGAGCGCTTTCTGGCTCAGCGTTAAGTGCCACGCCAAAGGCCCGGATCAGCGATGATCCGGGCCTTTTTCATTGCGTTCTGCTGAGTTTGCGGCCGCCCCGCGGGTGCAGATGACTTCCGGCACCCGGGGTGGGCTCGGCGATAGGCGCACAGGCATTCGGCGGCCGCTGCAACAGCGGATGAGGTGTGGCTCGGTCGAGCGGGAAGGGGAGCGAGGCGGGGAGGGAAGCCCAGGATGAGCGCGGTCATCCTGGGGGGAGCCCTGGGTCAGCCGGTGGGCCGGGCAGGGCGGGCAGCGGGGTTCAAGCGGGGCTCAAAGCGACCAGCGTACCGTCACCATGGCATTGCGCGGATCGCCATACTGGTTGATGCCATAGACCGTGTTGGTGCCGATGCTCTGATAGTACTTCTTGTCGAAAACGTTATTGATGTTCAGGCGGATATCGACATGCTCCGAGGCTTTGTAGCTGGTCATCAGGTCGACCAGGGTGTAGGCCTCTTGTTCGATGCGGAATTTGCTCGTCGTGTCATAGAAGTTGGTGCCCTGGTTGTAGATGGTGTTCTGCCGATACACGCCGCCCCCGATGGTCCAGCGATTGAGATCGCCGGGCAGCTGGTAGGTGGTGAAGGCCTTGAACACATGGCGCGGGATATCGGTGTCGTACAGGCGACCCTTGTTGTCCGGGTTGGAGTCCTTGGTGTATTTGACGGAGGCGTAGGTGTAGCCGGCCCCCAGTTCCCAGCCCGGGGCCAGGGATCCGTTGATTTCCAGCTCGATACCTTGGCTGCGGACTTCGCCCGCGGCTTCATAGCAGGTGGTGCCTGCCGGGGTGCACTGGTTGGGGCTCACTTCCTTGGCGCGGTTTTCCTGGTCGATGCGGAAGATCGCCGCGCTGGCATTCAGGCTGCCGTCGAAGTACTCGCCCTTGATACCCAGTTCGTAGTTCTTGCCTTCGATGGGCTTGAGGGCGTTGTTGGAGGTGTCGAGTTCGGTCTGCGGCTTGAAGATGTCGGTGTAGCTGACATAGACCGAGTGATGTTCGTCCAGGTCATAGATCGCCCCGGCGTAGCGGGTCAGGTGCCGCGTTACCTTGTTGGGCAGGCTGGAGGCATACGGCCTGCCGTTCCAGGCGGTGGTGACGTCGTATTTGTACCAGTCCAGGCGGCCGCCGAGGATCAGCTTGAGGTCATCGGTGAGGTTCAGGCGCGTGGTGACATAGGTGCCTTCCAGCTCGCTGGTGCGGTGCTGCGTCCAGGGGTTGGCGCTCATGTCCGGCTTGGGAATGCCGCTGGGGTTGTTCAGGTCGGTATGGGTCTCCAGGTCGATGGGCAAGCCCTTGCCGTTGAACGTCAGTTCGCGCTTGCTGGCGCCCACCACCAGTTCATGGGTACGGCCGAACAGCGAGAACGGCCCGGTGACATAACCGTCGTAGCTGCTTTGCTTGTCCTTGTAGTCGTACCGGCCGATGTTCTGGCCGAACTCATTGTAGTCGGAGCCCATGCGCTCCGGGATGGAGCCGAGCATGCTCAGGTCGGACCAGCTCCTGCTGGCGGCCAGGAGCATTTTCCAGTTGTTGGCGAAGCGGTACTCCAGGCGGGTGAACGCGGTGGTGTTGTCCTGGTCCCAGTACTCCCAGTCGCTGCCCAGGTAAGTGGAGCGCTTGAGGTGCAGGTCGCTGCCGTCCTTGGCCACGGGCAGGCCGCCCCAGGCAGTATTGTTATTGGCGTTCTGGTTGGAGATGCCGAAGGTGAAGGTGGTGTCTTCGTTCAGGTCGGCCTCGGTGATGCCATAGAACACCGAGCGCTCGGAGCTGGTGAAATCCTGGAAGCTGTCCTTGGTCTGGTAGGCGGTGACTATCCGGCCACGCAGGGTGCCACTGTCGTTCAAGGCATTGGAGGCGTCGAATTCGGTGCGGTAGTTGTCCCAGCTGCCGGCGCTGCCGGTGACGGTGACCCGCGGGGTGGCGGTCGGGCGCTTGCGCACCATGTTGACCGCCGCCGAAGGGCTGCCGGCCCCCTGCATCATGCCGGTGGCGCCACGCACCACTTCCACCCGGTCGAAGATCGCCATGTCGGGGGTGGAGTTCATATCCCGGCTGAGGTAGTGGGTCAGGTCATTGGGCAGGCCATCGGTCATCAGGTTTTCGATGGTAAAGCCGCGGGAGTAGAAGGTCGGCCGCTGCGGACCGTCCTTGGTCACGGAAATCCCCGGGGTGCTCTTGAGCACGTCCTCCAGGGTTTTCATGTTCTGGTCATCCATGCGCTGGCGGGTGATGACCGTGACCGATTGCGGCGTTTCCCGGGCCGTCAGGGCCAGCTTGCTGGCGGTCTGCATGGCCCCGGTGGTGTAGGAGCCGGTGTCCTCGGTGGTCATGCCCAGGCCCTGGGCGGTGATGGTGCTGGCCCCCAGTTCCAGCGAGCCTGTGGAAGCACGGTTGAGAATGGTCACCGAGTTGCCCTTGAGGGAATAGGCGACCCCCGTGCCATTGAGCAGCACCGCGATGGCCCGCTCCGCCGAATAGCTGCCGGTGAGCGCGTTGCTGCGCTTGCCTTGCACATCGTCAGGGCTGTACAGCACTTGCAGGTTGGCCTGGCGCCCGAACTCCTGCAGGGCCGACGCCATGGATTGCGAAGCGATGTTGAAATGGACTTCCTGGGCCTGGACCTGCGCCATCAAGGGCAGGGTCAGGGCCAGGCCCAGGGTGCGCGAAGCCATTCTCGGCGAGAACGCCTGGCAAAGGAGGGCTTTGGCCAGAGGAGTCAGTCGATGTTGTGCGGGCATGCTCATGTGCTCTTAGAAGTCCGGCAGATGTAATGATTGTTAATGCTAGTAATTCTCAGTTCTGTCTGTATGACGCACCAGTGGCCATAAACCGGAAACAATCACGCCGGTTGCAGATCAGTCATCACTTTGCCGGCCTTCATGCGCACCAGCTGGTCGGCGATATCGAAGTAACGATCGTCGTGACTGATGACGATGATGGTCTTGCCCAGGCGCTTGAGGTCCGGCAGCAGCTCGGTGTAGAAAATCCGCCGGAAGGCCGGGTCCTGGTCCGCCGCCCATTCGTCGAACACCAGCACCGGGCGCCCTTCGAGCCAGGCATTGACCAGGGCCAGGCGCTTGCGCTGGCCGGTGGAGAGGTCGGTGGTGGTGAAGGCGCCATCCTTGACGCTGACCTTGTGCGCGATTTCCAGGCGGTCCAGGTATTGGCTGGCGCTGTCCAGTGACTGCTGGCCGCCGCCCTGGACCAGGTCGTCGAACAGGTAGTAGTCGGCGAACACGGTGGTGAACAGCTGGCGGTAGTCGTCCCGGGTCGGGTCGGTCACGGCCTCGCCGTTCAGGCGTATTTCCCCGGCCTGGGGTGGGTAGAGTCCCAGCAGCAGCTTGATCAGGGTGGTCTTGCCACAGCCGTTCTCGCCGACGATGAACACGATGTCGCCCTGCTTGATGTCCAGGTTGATCGGCCCCAGGTGGAACGGCTCGCTGCCTTCCACCGCGGGCGGGCTGTAGCTCACGCCACGCAGTTCGAGGCTGTGCACCACGGGTTTCGGCGCTTCGGTAGCGTCCAGCAGCAGGTGGGGTTCGGGGGAAGAGAAGCGCTGGGACAGCTCGCTGATGCGGCCGAAGGCGATCTTCGCCTTGCCCACCACCGGCAGGTAGGACACCAGGTTTTCCAGCGGGCCTTTCATGTACAGCAGCACCAGCACGAAGCCGGTGATCACGGTCGGGTCCGGGTTCGGGTTGTAGGCCTGCATGGCCAGGGCCAGGCCGATGACCACGAAGAACAGCATCGAGCCGAAGGTCTTGGCCAGGATGTAGATGTTCACCGAACGCACCTGGATCGAGGCGATGCGGTCCGCGGTTTCCCGGATCCGGTGGGTGTTCATCCGGTAGCGGCGCGGGCGGTGCATGCGCAGTTCCTTGGCGCCCGAGGCAATGGCGTTGTAGTAGCGCTGCAGTTCGTCTTCCTGGTCGCGGGCCAGGTCGAAGCCGCGGATCCCCTTGCCGCCGGCCACGTACTGCACGCTGATGCCGATGATGATGGCGACCACCATCATCAGGAACATCGGCACCGACAGGTACGCCAGGTAGCCCAGGCAACCCAGGGTGACGGTGGCGGCGATGGCCAGCGGGGTGAAGGCGAAGGAGAAGTCGCTGATGGTGTCGACGTCGTGGGTCAGCACCGGGATCAGGCGGTGGGAGCGGTAGCGCTCGATCTGGGTGATGGGCGCCGAGAGCACTTTTTCCCCCAGGTCCTTGCGCAGAGCGGCGATGATCCGCTGGCCCACGTAGTTGGTGCCGATATCCGAGACGATCGAGCTGGTCAGGGCCAGCAGGCACAGGGCGGCGAAGGTCAGCACCACGCCCTGGGTCATGCCGGTCGCCGAGTGCAGGGCGTTATTGATGGTGGCCAGCAGCAGGGTGATGGCCAGGCCGCCTACCATGCCCAGGGCCACGGAAATCACCACAGTGGTACGAAAGGGTCTGAGCAGGGCGAGCAGTCCGTGAAAGGCTCCGCGCTTGGGGTCGGTCATAAGGGGTTCCCGGCAGTGAATGAAGGGTCGAGGCACAAAGACCCGTACTCATGACAGACGAACCGTTGGCGGGAGTATTTAGCGCGGCCGCGGGCGTGGATAAATTGCCTGGCGCCTGATTCGTTCTTGTTTTGCAGGTGCACGCGTAACGACGTCGTGCCTGGCCCATTCAGCGAGAGCGAGCAAATGACGAAAAAGAATCTGGTGTATGTCTGGTCCCTGAGGAACGCGGCGGCCGACAAGGCCGGGCAGCCGGTGGCCTACAAGGATCACGAGCGCTACATGAAGTCGGTGCTGGAGTTCCTGGTGGAGACGCTGAACCAGACGCCCCTGGGCGACGCTTATAACCTGGTCGGGGTGGTGTATGACGACGACGAGCAGTCGCCACGGGACCGGCAACTGGTGAGCGACTACGGCTTCGCCTATCAGCCCGGCCGGCAATGGCTGTACCCGGCGGACCTGCGCGTGCAGGGGCGCCTGGTCAATGAGCTGCTGCTCAGCGTGCCGTCCACCTATCGCCGCCATCCGCGCGGCTCGGCCGAGCACATCGCCGGCAAGCAGGATTTCGAGCGTCGCCTGCACGACACCTTGGTGGAACTGAAAGCCGACATCGTGGTGCTCGACGGCCTGCTGGTGATCCTCGACGAGTTGGTGCGTCCGGGCGCGCCTTTCGCGCGGCGGATCATGAACATCCATCCGGGCATCACCCGCCTCGAGTCGCCCTACGAGCGCCGCGGTGCCTATGCCACCTGGAATGCGCTGTACGGCGCCCGTGGGCAGAAGGTGGTGGACTGGACCACCCGGGAAACCGAGCCGGTCGAGCCGCTGTACATGACCGGTGCCTCGTTCCACTACGTGGACAACGGCATCGATTCCGGCGAGGTGTTCCACGACGTGCTCAACACCGAGATCGCGCCCGAGGACACCATCCTCGAACTGCGCTGGAACAACTTCAACAACAGCCTGTTCCCGGCCTTGCATGAGGGCCTGGCGCTGCTGGCCGAGACGCTGCGCGAGCAGCCGGTTGGCGAGTCCCGCGCCGGCGCCTGAGGCTCGCGGCGGTCAAGCGCGGCATCGCGCTTGACCGCCGTCGATCGGCCTCTTATTTGTGGCCGGTGCCAGGCTGTTCCAGCTCACGGGCTACGCGAAAGCCCAGGAAGTCGCCGCGAACCTCGCGCTTGCGGCTGTTGCGGTTGCCCGAGCGGGAGAACACCGGGGCCTCGCCCCAGTCGTTGCCGCGAATCTGCGCGTCGAGACACACGCCGCCCGAGTCTTCCATCCAGGCGCTGCCATCGGTGGGCGCGCCGACATAGTCGGGGTGCCAGCAGTCGGCGACCCACTCATAGACATTGCCGTGCATGTCATACATGCCGAAGGCGTTGGGCGGATAGCTGCCCACCGGGGAGCTGTAGCTGTAGCCGTCCTTGGGGCCGTAGGTGTTGGCGTGCTTGCTGATCTGGTACTGGCCTTCTTCATCGAACGGGAAGGGGAAGGAGCCGGTGCTGCCGGCGCGCGCGGCGTACTCGCGCTCGGCCTCGCTGATCATCCGGTAGTGCTGGCCGGTCTTCTTCGACAACCACTGGGCATAGGCCTGGACCTCGGCATAGTCGACGCAGACCGCGGGCTGGCGCGGGCCTTGTTGATAACGCGGCTTGCTGGCCTGGCACAGGCGGCCGGGCCGGTCGTCGCCGTCCTTGATCACCGTGCCGGTCTCGCGGATGTAGGCATCCAGCTCGCCGGCGGTCACGTGGAAACGGCTGATGGCGAAGGGCTTGCTGAAGGTCACCTTGTGCTGCGGGCCTTCGTCGGGTTCCCTGCCGACCTCGCCTTCGGGGGAGCCCATGACGAAGCTGCCGGCGGGCAGCACCACCATTTCCGGGCAGTTCTTGCAGTCCTTGAACACGCTGCCGGGCTTGGCGGGTTCGGCGGCCTGGGCAGTGAGGCTGACCAGGCAGCCGAGCAGTGCGGCGAGTGAGGAGCAGGCGATAGGTTTCATCATCAATAACCTTGTGCGATGTAGAGAAAAGAGGTGGACGAGGGCTCAGGCGGTCTTGCCGCCACGCAGTCGCTTGCCCAGCAGGTCCATGGCGCGGTCGATATCCGCCTCGCTGTTGAGCAGGCCAGGCGCCATGCGCACTACGGGTCCCGCGTCGCGGTCCACTGCATCCACCAGGACGCGGTTCTCGATCAGCCAGGCGGAGGTGGCGTCGGTGTCCAGGTTCGGGCCACGGAAGAAGGTGAAGCCGGCGGACAGCTGCGGGCTCAGGGGCGTCACCAGCTCGATGCCTGGCAGTTCCTGCAGGCGCTGCTTGAGGTAGCTGTTGAGTTGGTGGATGCGCGCCTGGACGTTGGCCTTGCCCAGTTGCATGTGCAGTTCGAACGCCTGGTCCACGGCCCAGCGGTGTTCGAAGCTGTGGTAGCCGCCAGGGGTCATGGTGGTGGCGAAGTCCTGGTTCTCGGAGAAGGTCGCCACCATCGGCGTCAGGTGCTCGAGCTTTGCCGAACGCGAGCAGAAGATCCCGGTGCCCCGCGGGCCGAACATCCATTTGTGGGTGCCGGCGACGAAGAAGTCGCAATTGAGGTCGGCAAAGGTGACGTCCTCCACCCCCAGGCCGTGGACGCCGTCGACGCAGTAGAGAATCCGCTCGCCCTCGTCGCGATTGCGGTTGTGCTGGTCCACCAGCTTGCCGATCTCGCCGATCGGCAGCTTCACGCTGCTGCCCGATTGCACCCAGGTCATCCCCAGGACGCGGGTGTTGGGGCGGATGCTGCGGTCGATATTGCCCAGCACTTCGTCGATGGAGACCTGGTGGGGCGACTTGAACAGCTCGATGGTGCGCACCTGGGTGCCGTCGCGCTGGGAGCGGTACTTGAGTGCGTTGCGGGTCGAGTAGTGTTCATGCACCGTGGTCAGTATTTCCTGCCCGGGGCGCACGTGGATGCCGCCATACATCATGGCCAGGCCTTCGGTGGTGCTGCCGGTCAGGGCCACCTGGGCGGGCTTGATCTGCAGGTAGCGGCCGACGCTCTCGCGCACCTGGGCCTCGTGCTTCCAGGTGTACTGGGTGTCGTAGTCCATGGCCATGGCCGGGTTGCGATCCAGCACCGCGCGGTACTGTTCGATGGCCTCGCGCACGGGCCTGGGGTGCGAGGTGATAAGGAAGTTGGCCAGGTGCACATAGTCCGGGTCGAGGTCGAACAGCTGGCGCAATTGGGCCCATTGCTGGGGGCTGGTGGCGGGCGTGGCGGCGGCCCGGGCCTGGCCGATGGCGAAGCTGCCCAGGGGCAGGGCGGCGGCCAGCAGGCCCGCGTGCTTGAGGAAGGTCCGGCGATTGGTCACGGGAGGGTTCTCGTTCAGGGTTCGGTCGGTCATGGTTCAGTCGGCGACGACGGCGTGTTCGGTTAAGGCATGCTCGACGGCACGATCGACGGCATGTGCGACAGGTTGCGCGGTGGGTTGCGCCGGTTTGGCGAGTTTGCGCACCTGTTCCCAGACGCGCAGGTAGTTCTCGCCCCAGAGCTTGGCGATCTCGATGTCGGTGTAGCCGCGCTGGATCAGCTCGGCGGTGACGTTGCGGTTGTCCGCCACGCTCATCCAGCCGTTGACGCCGCCGCCCTCGTTGAAGTCCGAGCTGATGCCGACGTGATCGATGCCGATCTTTTTCACCGTGTAGTCGATGGCGTCGACATAGTCCTTGAGGCTGGCTTTGGGCTCTTCTTCAAGGATGCCGTACAGGGCGCTGGCGTACTCGCCGAAGCGCTGTTCCGGCCAGATGGTGATGACCGAGTCGCCCGGCATCAGGGCGTTTTCCAGGCCTGGCAGCGGGGCCAGGTCGAAGCGCTTGCGCAGGGCGTTGAGCTTGTCCAGGGTCGGCTGGCTGAGGGGGCGCAGGTAGGTGGAGAAACCCACGACCTGGACCACCCCGCCGGTGGCCTTGATGACCTGCAGCTCCTTGTCGCTGAGGTTGCGCGGGATGTCCACCAGGGCCCGGGGCGCGGAGTGCGAGGCCACCAGCGGCGCGCGGGTCAGGGCCGCGACATCGTCCAGGGCCTTGCTGGACATCTGCGAGACGTCGATCACCACCCCCAGGTCATTGAGCCGGTGCACGGCCTGCTTGCCGATCGGCGAGAGGCCGCCGAGGGCGTCCCGGGTGTCGTTGAAGAACGGCAGCGGGCGCGAGGAGTCGGCCCAGTCGTTGTTGCCCACATAGCTGAAGCCGAACAGGCGCATGCCGCGGGCGGCCCACTTGTCCAACTGGTCGAGGTCGTCGCCCATGGCATAGGCATTGAGCAGGCTGACCACCACCGCCAGCTTGCCTTCGGAGGCGATGCGGCGCAGGTCGGCGGGGGTATAGGCGATGGCTACCTGGTTGGGGAAGTCGCGCACCAGGCCCTGGATGATCCGGTAGCGGGTCTCGCGCTGGTGCCGGGCTTCTTCGACGAAGCCGGCGGTGGGGCGGTGCGGGGCGTTGGGGCCGTTCCACATTTCCGGCCAGGCGAGAATGCTCAGGGCCACGCCGGACATCCTGCCGCGACCGGCCTTGACCAGGTCGAACTGACGATGGGTGTCCTTGTCCGCCTCGGTGCCTTCGGTGCCGAAGTCCAGGGGCACGGTGACATGGCTGTCGAAGGAGATGATGCGCTCCTGCAGGTCGTTGGCGCGCTTGACGATGTCGCTGGGGTAAGACACCCGGCCTTTCCAGTAGTAGTGCCAGGCGGCTCCGGTACCGACACCGAGTACGGCGACAATAAGTACCAGCAGGCTCAGGTAGAGGGTTTTCTTACCAGGTAATTTGATCATTGCTATCCCAGTCGCAGGCGGGCTGATGACGGGGTCGGGGCTGCAAGCGCAGGGCTTCCAGGTCCGACCTTTTGTGTACATCTATCCGCGATAAACGAGCTGGCCGGCGGCAAATTTAGCGGCCCGGGAGTGGCTCGCCGGTAAATTTCCGTGCAAATCCAACGTTCTAGCTAGATGCGTGACGCGCCACTGGATATAGGTAGAGCGATGAGGTTTTCGAGACGAGGATTTTTGACCGGTCTGGCGGTGACGGGGGCGGCTATTCCTGTGGCGCTCTACACCCGCAAGGAGTTGCAGCGCCAGGACGTGCGCCGTCAGGAAGAGCTGGAAATCACCCCGGGGGAAGCCAAGCTGGAAGTCGCCCTCGATCCGGGCGTGCGTCTCGCCGATCACCTGCGGGGCATCTGGGATATCGAGTTTTTGGACGCCCAGGCACCGCTACCGCGTCGCGGCTGTGAGCTGGTGCTCGATGTCGGTCCGACCGGGCGCGGCCTGCGCGGCTTTCTGGGGCATCCGCAAAGCCTGCGCGGTGACGGTCCGGTGGAGTTTCGGGTGCAGGGCGAGCTGGCGGCGGTGGACGCCGCGAAGTTGTGCTGGCGGCTGTTCGCCGCAGGCCAGATCGGCGGCGCGCCCAGCCATGAGTGCCAGGTGGCGCTCGACGAGGTCTGGGCGAGCTGGGGCAATGCCGGCAGCGGCACCCTCAGCGGCAGCCTGCAGTCGTTGCAGGTCTCGCCCCTGGCGCCGGTGTCCGCGGTGCGCTTCGTGGCGCGCAAGCGGGCCTTTCCCGCGGCCCGGGAGCAGAACGGCCTGAGCCCTGAGTTGCTGGCCTGGCTGGTGTCGCCGCAGCATCGCCTGTTCCACCAGCTCTGGCATGCCTCCCGGGATCGCTGGCATTCCTTGCCCAAGGACAAGCAAAACAGCCTGCGGGGGCTTGGCTGGCAGCCGGGACCGCTCAAGCACGAGCGCGATGCCCGTGGACGACGCAAGCATCGCAACGCCTCGGGAGTCGACTTCCTCTTCATGCACCGGCACATGCTGTTGCAGGCCCGTTCGCTACAGCCGGACCTGGTGTCCTGGCAGCATCTGCCCTTGCCGTCGCCGCGCCTGGAGCAGGATCGCCAGGGCTTTATCCGCTACTACGAAAACCACGACGGCTGCTCGGTGCCGCCGGCCTGGATCGCCGACGACGATGAAGAGTTCACCCGATGGCTGCATGGCTTGAAGAGCGACGCGGCCTTCTATGGCAATTTCCAGGTCTGGGAGTCGCAGTACCAGGACCCCGAATACCTCAGCCGTCTGACCCTGGGGCAGTTCGGTTCGGAGGTCGAGCTGGGCCTGCATGACTGGTTGCACATGCGCTGGGCCGATGTCGCCCGGGACCCTGCCAACGGCATGCCGGTCATGGAGGCCCGGGTTTCCTCGGACTTCGCCGGACGCTGGTACCTGGTGCAGAACGACTTTCTCGGCGACCCGTTCTCGTCCCATGTGCATCCGATGTTCTGGAAGTTCCATGGCTGGATCGACGACCGCATCGACGATTGGTTCCGCGCCCATGAGCGCTTCCATCCCGGCGAAGTGCTGCGCCGCGAGGTCAACGGTGTGCCGTGGTTCGCGCCCGGGCGCTGGGTCGAGATCGACGACCCCTGGCTGGGGGCCTCGACCCATGGCTGCGGCCCTTTGGGCAACGCGCCTGGCGAGATGTCGCTGGAGATGGACCAGGAGGTCATGAAGCTGGCCCTGCGTATCGCCCTGAGCCGTGACGAGGAGGTGCCACAGCTGCTCAAGCGGGCACCGCGGCGTCCCTGGTACGCCCAGCACCTGAAGTTGTGAGCCGGTAAGGCCGCGGCGCGGGTCCTGTCGCAGGGCCCGCGCCGTTGTGTTTTCTGGAGCGCTTTATTGGGAGACTCTGTTATTGAGAGGCTCTTTATTTACAGGCTCTGGGTTCAGAGACTCTTGGTTTCGAGCGTCTTCCAGCCACCGCCCAGGGCTTTGTACAGGGCAATGCTCGACTGCACCCGGGACAGTCGCAGTTGCACGTTCTGGTCCTGGGCGGCGTACAGGGTGCGCTGGGTTTCCAGCACGGTGAGCAGGTCTTCGGCGCCAGCCTGGTAACGGCTCTGGGCGATTTCGAAGGCCCGCTGCGCCTGATTCAGTTCTTCGCCTTGCCATTGCCGCTGCTGGTCCAGGCCGCGAATGCTGTTGAGGGCCTTTTCCACATCGGCGAAGCCATTGATGATCGCCCCGCGGTAGCTTTCCAGCAGTTCCTGCTGGCGTGCCGTGGCCCTGTCGCGCTCGGCGCCCAGGCGGCCGTTGTTGAAGATCGGTGCCACCAGCGCGGCGGTCAGGTTGTAGAAGGGGCTGCGTAGCACGTCATCGAATGTGTTGGCGCCGGAGCCGAGGTTGGCGGTCAGGGTCACGTTGGGCAGCATCGCCGCCCGTGCCACCCTGACATCCGCCCTGGCCGCCGCCAGCCGGGCTTCGGCGCTGGCGATATCAGGGCGGCGGGCCAGCAGGTCGCTGGGCACTCCGGCATCGATGTCCGGCCAGTTCAGTTGGGCGAAAGGCTGGTCGCTCAGGGTCAGGCTCTGCACTGGCCGGCCGAGGAGGGCGGCGAGGGCGATCAGGGCTTCTTCGGCCTGTTGCCGGACCTGCGGCACCTGGCGCTGCTGGGCCGCCACCAGGCTTTTCTGCTGGGCCAGCTCGAGGGCGGTGGCCGAGCCCGCGTCGTAGCGGGTCTGCACCAGCCTGAGCACGCTCTGCGCATTGGCCAGGTTGAGCTCGGCAATCCGGCCCTGTTCCCGCAGCGACAGTACCTGGGCGTAACTGTTGGCCACGCCGCTGAGCAGGGTCAGTTCCACGGTGGCCCGGTCGAACTCGCTGGCCTGCAGGCCCAGCAGGGCGCTGTCCCGGGCGGCGCGTTTGCCGCCCCAGAAATCGATTTCATAGGTGGCGCTCAGGCCGGCATTGAAATAGTCCACGGCCTTGTTGTTGCTGTTGGTATCCAGCTGGCTGTAGCCGCTGCCCCGCAGGAGCTTCTGCCGGTTGGCGTTGAAGGTGCCGTTGACGGCGGGCAGCAAGGGCGCGCCGGCAATGACGGCGCTGGCCTGGGCTTGCTGGACCCGGGCCATGGCTGCCGCCAGGTCGTGGCTGCCGGCGCGGGCTTCGGTGATCAGGCGGTCGAGTTCCGGGCTGCCGAATTGCAGCCACCAGCGTGGATCTTGCTGGCGCGGCGCGAGGCTGGCGGCGGAGTGCCAGGCGGCGGGGGCTTGCAGGCCGCTGTCCGGGCGCGGCGCCGGGCTGCTGCAGGCGGCCAGCGCCAGGCTGGCGGCCAGGAGGGTCAGGTGCACTTTCATAGGTCGATCATTCACTGGTAAGGGCCTTGACCGGATCGAGCCGGGCAGCTTTACGGGCTGGCATGAAGCCGAAGGTGACGCCGGTGATCAGGGCGCAGCCGAAGGCCCCCAGTATCGCGGCCAGGGAGAAGGCCACGGCCACCTCGCTGAGGATCAGGATGCCGCCGATGATCAGCGCCACGCCGATGCCGGCCAGGCCGCCGACCACCGAGAGCATCACCGCCTCGGTGAGGAACTGGCGCAGGATGTCGCGCTGGCGGGCGCCGGTGGCCATGCGGATGCCGATCTCCCGGGTGCGTTCGCGCACGGTCATGAGCATGATGTTCATCACCCCGATGCCGCCCACCAGCAGCGAGATCGCGGCGATGGCGCCGAGCATCAGCGACAGGGTGTTCTGGGTCCGCGCCTCGGCCTGGATCATGGCGGCGTTGTTGGTCAGTTCGAAGTCGCGTTTGCCGCCGTGCATGCGCAGCATCAGTTCGTCGATTTCGCGTTCGGTCTGCTTGACCTGGCTGGCATCGGCGGCGGCAATCGCCACGTACTGCGGGTTGTGGTCGCCGAACAGACGGATGCTGGCGGCGGAGTAGGGCACGGCGATGCGGTCGTCGCTGTCGCTGTCGCCGGAACTGGCGCCCTTTTCCGAGAGCACGCCGACCACCTGGAACGGCACGTTCTCTATCAGGATGTATTGGCCGATGGGGTTGGCCACGTCCTTGAGGAGTTTTTCCCGGACCTTGTGGCCGATCACCGCCACCGCCGCCGCCGAGCGTTCGTCGGCGTCGCTGAAGTAGCTGCCCTGGGCCACGGGCCAGTTGAAGATCTCCGGGAAGTTGGTGTCGTTGCCACCCACATAGCTCATGTAGTCGGCGTTGCCGAAGCGGACCCCGGCCTGCGCGCCATTGACCGGCATGATGCGTTTTACCTGGGGCAGGTTGGCCAGGGCCGCGACGTCGTCCAGGGTGACGATGCCCTCGGGCGTGCGCGGGTTGGGCGAGTAGCCGCTCAAGTAGATGATGTTCGAGCCGAAGGCGCCCATCTGCGCCATGACCTGGCGTTTGCTGCCTTCGCCCACCGCCAGCATCACCACCACCGAGGCCACGCCGATGACGATTCCCAAGAGGGTCAGGGCGGTGCGGAAACGGTTGATCCACATCACCCGCCAGGCCGCCTGCACGGCATCCACCAGCTCGCCTTTCCAGGCGCCGTTGGGTTCGCTGCCGTCGGCCAGGCGCTGGCGCAGGTCCACTGCCTGCAGGGCGCCGCTGTTGGCGCTGACCTGGACCTCGGGGTGCTCGTCGGCGGTGTCGCTGATGATCTCGCCGTCGCGGATTTCAATGATGCGCTTGGCCCGCGCCGCGACTTCGCGGTCGTGGGTGATGAGGATCACCACGTGGCCCTGGCTGGCCAGTTCGTCGAGCAGGCTCATGACCTCGGCGCCGCTGTGGCTGTCGAGGGCGCCGGTGGGTTCGTCGGCGAGGATGATATGGCCGCCGTTCATCAGCGCGCGGGCGATCGACACCCGCTGCTGCTGGCCGCCGGACAACTGGTGCGGGCGGTTGCCGGTGCGGCTGGCCAGGCCCAGGCGGTCGAGCAGGGCGGCGGCGCGGGCGTGGCGCTCGGCCGCCGGGGTGCCGGCATAGATCGCCGGCATCTCGACGTTTTCCTGGGCCGAGCCAGAGGGAATCAGGTGGTAGCCCTGGAACACGAAGCCGAAGGCCTCGCGACGCAGCCAGGCCAGTTCGTCGCTGTCCAGTCGGGCGACGTTTTCCCCGGCGAACAGGTACTCGCCCGAGGTCGGGCGGTCGAGGCAGCCGAGGATGTTCATCAGCGTCGATTTGCCGGAGCCGGAGGCGCCGACGATGGCGACGAACTCGCCGGCGTGGATCGACAGGTCGATGCCACGCAGCACGTCCACTTGCGGCGTGTCGCCGCCGCCATAGGATTTGCGGATGCCCTTGAGGTCGATCAGCGGGGTTTGCATTCAGCCTCCGCTGCTTTGCGCGGGACCGATCAGCAAGTGATCGCCTTCGGCGAGGCCGTCCAGGACCTGGATGCGCAAGCGGTCGCTGATGCCGACCCGTACCTTGCGCTCCTCGATCGAGCCGTTTTTCGCCACCACCCGGGCCAGCTGGACGCCGCTCTCGGTGCTGCCCTGCAGGGCGGCGATCGGCGCGGTGAGAACGTCCTGCGCGCGCTCGGCGACAAAAAACACCTGGGTGGTCATCTCGGCCATCAGCGCGTTGTCGGCGTTATCCACATCCAGCAGCACGGTGTAGAGCACCACCCGGCCGCTGCCGCTCTTGCTCGAACTGTTGGGGCTGCCGCTGCCCTGGCTGCTTTCGTTCAGCGGCTTGGGCGGGATCGGCAGGATCTGCCGCACGGTGCTGGTCCAGCGCCGGGCGCCGCCGCTCAAGGTGGTGAAGTAGGCGGTCATGCCCGGCTTGACGTGGCCGATATCGGCTTCGGAGACCTCGGCCCAGACGGTCATCGGCGACAGCCGGGCGATGCGCAGGATCAACGGCGTCTGTTGCTGGGCGTTGAGGGTCTGGCCTTCGCGGGCGTCCACCGCGACCACGGTGCCGGACATCGGCGCGTAGATCCGCGTATAGCCCAGCTCGGCCTGGTCGCTGCGCAGGCTGGCCTGGGCCTGGCGGATCTGCGCCTGGATCATGTCGATCCGCGCCTGGGTGGCCTTGAGTTCGGCGCGGGCGGTCTGCACGTCTTCGTCGCGGGTCGCGCCGCCGGCGGCGAGGTTCTGCTGGCGCTGGTACTTCTGCCGGGCCAGTTCGTTCTGTGCCCGCTGCTCTTGCAATTGGGCCTGCAGGTTCTCGATGGAGAAACGGCTGGCATCGAGCTTGGCTTGCTGGGTGGCGGGGTCGATCTCCACCAGCAGCTGGCCTTCCTTGACCGGGTCGCCGGCCTCGACGTGGATCTTGCGGATCTGCCCGGACGCCTGGGCACCGACATCCACGTAACGCCGCGGTTGCAGGGTGCCCAGGGCGGTCACGCTGCTTTCGATGGTGCCGCGGCTGACTTGTACGGTGGCGAGCTGGTCGCGCCCCGGCGGCAGGAACTGCCAGGTGGCGAAGGCAACGACAGGAATCAGACACAGGGTGACAAGCAGGGCGCGTCGGGTATGACGGGGACGTTTCATGCAGGGTTCCGGCCAATGGAAGTCGGCCCGTCGTCCGGCCTGGCCCAGGGGGTGGGCAGGGCTGGAGGCTGCCGCCAGAGCGACAGATACGGGGAGCTGTCAGGTAGACGAGAAGCGCCGGAGGGAATTTAAGTCATGACACATGGCGTTACAGGTGCGGGGTTACAGGTTAGGCGACGAAAATAAAACCGGCGAATCGACACAGCACTTTAAATCTATATGAGAATTACTATAAATTACGCCACTTCTAAACTGCCATCATCGAATCGCCTGCCCAGGGGCGGAGTGCCAGTTGTGCTCAAGGACAAAAGCCGCGTATCGCGGTCGGGAGTCATGTTGGAAAACTACTATCGCGAGCTGGTGTGTTTCCTCAACGCCAAGCTGGGCAACCTGCAGGTGGCCGAAGATGTGGTGCATGACGCTTATGTGCGGGTGCTGGAGCGTTCCAGCGACACGCCGATCGAGCAACCGCGGGCCTTCCTCTACCGCACGGCGCTGAACCTGGTGATCGACGGCCATCGGCGCAATGCCTTGCGCCAGGTCGAATCCCTGGATGTGCTCGACAACGAAGAGCGCTTTTTCAGCCCCTCGCCACACACCTGCATCGACCATGGCCAGCGCCTGGACATGCTGCAACGGGCGCTGGCGGAGCTGCCGGCGCTGTGCCGGGAAAGTTTCCTGCTGCGCAAGCTCGAAGGCCTGTCCCACCCCGAGATCGCCGAGCGCCTGGGGATTTCCCGCAGCCTGGTGGAGAAGCACATCGTCAATGCGATGAAACATTGCCGGGTGCGGGTCCGGCAGTGGGACGCCCATTGATCCTTCTTTGTTAAATTTTTTTTCACTGTCCTCGTTCCTACTCAACAGACGACCTGCTGCCTCGCCATGGGCCGATCAGGTCACCGTCGATTTCTCCCCGCGTTGAGGGATTTATCCAGAGGACACTGGAAATGACACAGGCAATTGCATCGACCATCGTTCACGACCTGATCGGTATCGGTTTCGGCCCCTCGAACCTGGCGCTGGCTATCGCGCTGGAAGAACGTGGCCAGATTCAGGGTCCGCTGGACGCGCTGTTTCTCGACAAGCAGGCCGACTACCGCTGGCACGGCAACACGCTGGTGGCCCAGAGCGACCTGCAGATTTCCTTTCTCAAGGACCTGGTGACCCTGCGCAACCCGACCAGCCCGTACTCCTTCGTCAACTACCTCAAGCACCACGGCCGCCTGGTGGACTTCATCAACCTGGGCACCTTCTATCCGTGCCGCATGGAGTTCAACGATTACCTGCGCTGGGTCGCCGGGCACTTCCAGGAGCAGAGCCGCTACGGCGAAGAAGTGCTGGCCATCGAACCGGTGCTGCACAACCAGCAGGTCGAGGCACTGCGGGTGATTTCCCGCGACAGCCAGGGCCAGGAATTCGTCCGCACCAGCCGTTCGGTGGTGGTCAGCCCTGGCGGCACGCCACTGATCCCGGACACCTTCAAGGCGCTCAAGGACGACGGCCGGGTGTTCCACCACGCGCACTACCTGGAGCGCATGGCCAGCCAGCCGTGCGCCAGCGGCCAGCCGATGAACGTGGCGATCATCGGGGGCGGGCAGAGCGCCGCCGAGGCCTTTATCGACCTCAACGACAGCTTCCCTTCGGTGCAGGTGGACATGCTGGTCCGCGGTTCGGCACTGAAGCCGGCGGACGACAGCCCGTTCGTCAACGAAGTGTTCTCGCCGGCCTTCACCGACCTGGTGTTCCAGCAGCCGAGCGGCGAGCGCGAGCGCCTGGTCCACGAGTATCAGAACACCAACTACTCGGTGGTGGATGTCGACCTGATCGAACGCATCTACGGGATTCTCTACCGGCAGAAAGTCTCTGGCATCGCGCGCCATGCCTTCCGCACCCTGACCACCGTGGAGAAAGCCACCGCCACCGCCCAGGGCGTCGAACTGGTGCTGCGCAACACCTCCACCGGCGAGCTGAGCACCCGCCACTACGACGCGGTGATCCTGGCCACCGGCTACGAGCGCCAGACTCACCGTGCGTTGCTGGCGCCGCTGGAAGCCTACCTGGGCGACTTCGAAGTGGACCGCAACTACCGGCTCATCACCGACGAGCGCTGCAAGGCCGGCATCTACACCCAGGGCTTCAGCCAGGCCAGCCACGGCCTGAGCGACACCTTGCTGTCGGTGCTGCCGATCCGCGCCGAGGAAATCGCCGCCTCGCTGTACGAGCACGACAAAGGCCGCCACAGCCGTTCGGTGCGCGACCTGCTGCTGGCCACCGCCAGCTGACAGAGGTCGCCGGGCCCGATAGTTCAGTGTTGAACGTTCGGGCCTCATCGCGGGCAAGCCTCGCTCCTACACAAGCATGCACATTCTCTGTAGGAGCGAGCGGGCGGCGATCCGACTTGCCCGCGCTGGACGGCGCAGCCGTCCCCATTCCTGACCGCTCTACACCCCGCAAATTCCCGCTGTTATCTCCCCCGGTCGAGCGCCCGCCGACGACCCTTCCTGAACCATCGCTGAAGAACTTTTCGATTCCCCCGCCAGCGCCTTGCCGTCGATTTACTCTGCAAAAACCGCGGCGTAAGCTGCGCGCGTTTTCCATCAAGCGGAGACCCACAGTGGGTACTTGTTCGAGTGACAGTAGTCGGCCGGTTTCGCTAACCGGCACCTTCCCGGCAAGATAACGCGCCCGCCTTGTGTGCCGTTGTCTCGCCATGACAGCGAGCGGCGGCTTCCCGATCGTGGCCTTCAGGGCCCGTTCCCGATATCCTTCTCATCGACACTGCAACAGCGGGTGATGCCTGGCACATCGCCGCGCTACGGCTGCGCCTGTTTGCGCGGCCGGCGAACCAGACCTGGCTGTGAGTCTCCCGGCGCCGACCGTTAGGGGACACACCATGAACCTCACCCTGCTCAAAGAGTTTTTTGCCGGCTTCCTGCGGACCCGGCACTTCGCCCGGCACTTTCGCCGCCTGGCCTTGCTGGAGAGCTTCAGCGACGCCAGCGTCAGCCGCGACCTGCCGCCGAGCCTCGCGCACACCCTGGTGGCCGCGGCCAACGACGATGCCACGGACCTGCTGCAACGCCTCGGCAGCCACACCGATGGCCTGAGCGAGGCCGAGGCCCAGGCCCTGCGCGAGCAGCATGGCCTCAACGAGGTCGAGCACGAGCAGCCGCTGCCCTGGTGGACGCACCTATGGCATTGCTACAAGAACCCCTTCAACCTGCTGCTGACCCTGCTGGCGGTGATCTCCTGGCTGACCGAAGACATGAAGGCGGCCACGGTGATTTTTTCCATGGTGGTGCTCTCCACGCTGCTGCGCTTCTGGCAGGAGGCCAAGTCGAACAAGGCCGCCGATGCCCTCAAGGCAATGGTCAGCAACACCGCCACGGTGCTGCGGCGCAACGTGGTCGACGCCGCGCCGTCGGTGTTCGCCCGGCTGCATGGCGCGGCGGTGGCCAGCCAGGGCCAGCAACGCCTGGAACTGCCGATCCGGCAACTGGTGCCGGGCGATCTGATCCAGCTCTCGGCCGGCGACATGATCCCCGCCGATTGCCGGGTGCTCAGCGCCAAGGACCTGTTCGTCAGCCAGGCGGCGATGACCGGCGAATCGATGCCGGTGGAGAAATTCCCGCGCCAGCAGGACGCCGCCACCCTCAATCCGCTGGAGCTGGACAACATCCTGTTCATGGGCACCAACGTGGTGTCCGGTGCGGCCACCGCGCTGGTCCTGAGCACTGGCAACGCCACCTATTTCGGCGCCCTGGCGCAGCGGGTCGGGGCTACCGACCGGGCGCCGACTTCGTTCCAGAACGGGGTGAACAAGGTCAGCTGGCTGCTGATCCGCTTCATGTTCGTCATGGCGCCGCTGGTGCTGTTCATCAACGGCTTCACCAAGGGCGACTGGATGGAAGCGCTGCTGTTCGCGCTGTCGATCGCCGTGGGCCTGACCCCGGAAATGCTGCCGATGATCGTCACCTCGACCCTGGCCAAGGGCGCGGTGTTCCTGTCGCGCAAGAAAGTCATCGTCAAGCGCCTGGACGCGATCCAGAACTTCGGCGCCATGGACGTGCTGTGCACCGACAAGACCGGCACCCTGACCCAGGACAAGATCTTCCTCGCCCGGCATGTGGATGTCTGGGGCGAGGAGTCCGATGACGTGCTGGAAATGGCCTACCTGAACAGCTACTACCAGACCGGCCTGAAGAACCTGCTGGACGTGGCCGTGCTGGAGCACGTCGAAGTGCACCGCGAGCTGAGGGTCGGCACGGCGTTCCAGAAGGTCGACGAGATTCCCTTCGACTTCAACCGGCGGCGCATGTCGGTGGTGGTGGCCGAGAAGGCGCGTGCGCACCTGCTGATCTGCAAGGGCGCGGTGGAGGAGGTGCTGGCGGTGTGCACCCGGGTGCGCCATGGCGCCGCCGAGGAAATGCTCAGCGACGAGCTGTTGGCGCGGATCCGCCAGGTCACCGCCCAATTCAATGGCGAAGGCCTGCGGGTGGTGGCCGTGGCTGCCCGGCCGATGCCCCGGGGCCGCGACAGCTACAGCCTGGCGGATGAGCAGGGGCTGACCCTGATCGGTTACGTGGCCTTCCTCGACCCGCCCAAGGAAAGCACCGCGCCGGCCCTTGAGGCCCTGGCCGCCCATGGCGTGGCGGTGAAGGTGCTGACCGGCGACAACGAGCTGGTGACGGCGAAGATCTGCCGCGAAGTAGGCCTGGAACAACAGGGCCTGCTGCTGGGCAACGACATCGAGCGCATGAGCGACACGCAGCTGGCCAAGGCCGTGGAAACCACCAATGTCTTCGCCCGGCTCACGCCCTCGCACAAGGAACGCATCGTCCGCCTGCTCAAGGGCAACGGCCATGTGGTCGGCTTCATGGGCGACGGCATCAACGACGCGCCGGCGCTGCGCACCGCGGATATTGGCATCTCGGTGGACAGCGCCGTGGACATCGCCAAGGAGGCGGCGGACATCATCCTCCTGGAGAAAAGCCTGATGGTGCTGGAGGAGGGCGTGCTGGAAGGCCGGCGGACCTTCGCCAACATGCTCAAGTACATCAAGATGACCGCCAGCTCGAACTTCGGCAACGTGTTCTCGGTGCTGGTGGCCAGCGCGTTCATTCCGTTCCTGCCGATGCTGCCGATGCATCTGCTGGTGCAGAACCTGCTGTACGACATTTCCCAGATCGCCATTCCGTTCGACAACGTCGATGACGAAATGCTGGCCCGTCCGCAGCGCTGGCAGCCGGCGGACGTCGGGCGTTTCATGCTGTTTTTCGGGCCGATCAGTTCGATCTTCGACATCAGTACCTTTGCCCTGATGTGGTACGTGTTCGATGCCAATACCCCGGACCACCAGACCCTGTTCCAGTCCGGCTGGTTCGTGGTCGGGCTGCTGACCCAGACCCTGATCGTGCACATGATCCGCACGCCGAAGATCCCGTTCCTGCAAAGCCGCGCGGCCATGCCGCTGCTGGTGATGACCGGGTTGATCATGGCCATCGGCATCTTCCTGCCCATGGGCCCGCTGGCGCACTACTTCAAGCTGCAGGCGCTGCCGTCGCTGTACTTCGTGTTCCTGCCGGTGATCCTGCTGGCGTACATGGCGCTGACCCAGGCGGTGAAGGGCTTTTATATCCGTCGGTTCGGCTGGCAATAAGCTGCGGCTCGCGGCCGACGTTGCACAACATCCTGTAGCCGCTGCCGCAGGCTGCGATGGTCCGGGCCACGCTGTTCGCAGGGCTTTCAGCGATAGCACCGGCGTCGCGGCCGTGCCGGCCGATCGCAGCCTGCGGCAGCGGCTACATTGTCGAGCCATCCGGCTGCTGGTGCGGCGATCCGGGGCTGGGCGGGCCAACATCTCTTGGTAACAGCGGCGCCGCAAAATGGCCGGCAGCCCCGGCCCGGCCTGGTCGCGGGCAGTTGGAATGCCGACTGCTCGTTCGCTCCTGCCAAGTGCACCTATCCTTTAACAGCAGCCGACCGCCGCGTACTCAAGGACTCCCTTCATGCAAGCACTCCAGAACATCAACCTGACCTCCCTGGTGGACACCCTGGTCAGCCTCAGCGCGGCCTTTATCCTCGGTGGCCTGATCGGCTTCGAGCGCCAGTACCGGCAACGCACCGCCGGCCTGCGCACCAACGTGCTGGTGGCGGTGGGCGCGGCGATTTTCGTCGACATGGCCAACCGCCTCGGCGGCGCCGAGGGCGCGGTGCGGGTGGTGGCCTATGTGGTGTCCGGCATCGGTTTTCTCGGCGCCGGGGTGATCATGCGCGAGGAGGGCAATGTCCGTGGCCTGAACACCGCGGCCACCCTCTGGGCCTCGGCGGCGGTGGGCGCCTGCGCCGGCGCCGACCTGATTCTCGAAGCCTTTCTCGGCACTTTGTTCGTGCTGGCGGCCAACACCCTGCTGCGACCGATCGTCAACAACATCAACCGCCAGCCGCTGGATGTGATCTCCGCCGAGGTCACCAACATCGTCTATGTCATCGCCCATCGCTCCAAGCAGAAGGCCGTGTTCGCCCTGCTCGAAGCGGAACTGGAACGCAGCAACTACCCGGCCAGCGACATCGATGTCCATGCCTTCGGCAACGACGACGTGGAGATCGAAGCCACCCTGGCCACCACTTCGGTGGACGGCGACGAGCTCGACGCCCTGGTGGCGCGTCTGTCCACCTCGGCCCTGGTGGAGCAGGCGTTCTGGAGCCCCAGCACCACCGAATAAAGCGCCCGTGCAGGGGGCTTTCCTGGGAGAAATTTCTTGTGCGCGGTAATTTTTGGGAATTGTCTTAAAGAGTCGGCCTGGGGCCATCGGATAGTCTGTCGGGCCTCTGTGTTCAACCGATAGTTGCCACGCCGATGCCCAACAAACGCCTGAGAATACTGATTGCCGATGCGTCCCGGGAGCAGTGTGGGCGCATCCAGCGTTTGTTGAATGGGCTGGGGTATTTCCGCGTCGCGGCGGTGGAGTCTTTCCGCGAACTGGTGACCCTGACTCACTATTCCTGCGACCCCTTCGAGAACTTCGATCTGTTGCTGCTCAGCGGCGAGCTGGCGTTCGCCGCCGGGGTGGACGCCGGCGCGTTCTGCCAGGGCAACCCGCAGATCCGCCATGCGATGATCTATGGCGGTCGCACCGAACAGGCATTGCCGGTGGTCCTCGGTGCCTCTGCGCTACAGGAGATTCTCTGGGTGCAGGGCGCCACGCAAGAGATCCTCCAGCGCTTCATTGCCCATATCAATCCTCCCGCCTCCTCGGGCAAAGACCGAACCTTCTGAATGCTGAATAGCCCTCCGCAGTTGCTGGGAACAGGGCTTGCGTCGCGCTACTGGAGGTGGACCGCCACCTGGCCAGCGGATCTCCGATGGCCGCTACCGGGGCCGGGCGGGGTCTTTTGTCTCCATCCGGAGCGGGCAAAAAGCAGGATTCATGGCCGCCCATGGATAGCCGATGAGTGCCGCCGGTGTGGGCGGAAATACCAGGGAAACGAGCATTTCGGGCTCGAAAAGTAGGGGAAAGCCGCATTTTAGTAATTCGGAGTAGGGCTTTTCAGAAAACCCTTAGAGAAAACTATCGGCTGCTCCCCTAGCCTTTATTCATAGGCTTGGAGCCTGTCATCTCAGACTTTTTTCATGGTCGCGAACAAATGCCGAATAAAACGTTACGAATCCTGATCGCCGATGAACAGCATTTTCATCGAATGAAGATCGAGCGGGTGCTGAACCAGCTGGGCTATTACCGGATTGCACCGATGTATCGACTCGTCGAGGTGTTGAACGTCGTGGAATATGGCAGTGAGCCAATGGACCTGCTGATCATCAACGCTTCGCTGGGGTTGCAGGCCCGGCTCGATATCGTGGCGTTCTGCATGGATAACCCGCAGATCCGTCATGTGCTGGTCTATGACTCCGAGCTTCTCGGCGTGCCTTCGATTCCACTCGGTCCGCAGCGCAAGCTGTATATCAGCAGCCTGCCGCTGCCGGACCACGAGACCCTCAGCCGCTTGATGGCGGCCATCGACACCGGCCACCGGAGCAAGATCCCGGCGGCCGGAAAGTTTCCCAGCAGTTCCAATGAGGAAGAGATCGCCCCCGATGGCATTCGGTTGAATGCCGTGGTGCGTTAAGGCCTCAGTCCCACGCCGGTGCAATGCCGGCGGGGCTGGTCAGACGATGGCCGCGTTCCAGACTGGCAATGCGTTGCATGTCTGCCTCGCTCAGGGTCAGGGCACAGGCCTTGAGGTTGCTTTCCAGGTTCGCGCGCCGGGTCGAGGAGGGAATCACCGCATGACCCGATTGCATGGCCCAGGCCAGGGTCACTTGGGCCGGCGTTGCCCGATGCTGCTGGGCGATCTGCTGGATGACCGGGTCCTCGAGCACTTCACCGTAGGCCAGCGTCATGTACGAGGTGATGTGAATCCCCTGGTTTTGCGCGAACTCCACGACCTTGCGGTTCTGCAGGTAAGGATGCAGTTCGATCTGGTTAGTGGCGATGTGCTCGGCACCGACCGCGGCGATGGCCTGCCGCATCAGGTCGATGGTGAAGTTGGAAACACCGATCTGCCGGGTCAACCCCAGTTGCCTGGCCTCCAGCAGCGCCGCCATGAACTCTTCGACCGGTACCTGGTTGTCCGGTGACGGCCAGTGGATCAGGGTCAGGTCCAGGTAGTCGGTCCGCAGCTTGCGCAGGCTGTCCTTGAGGCTGGGGATCAGCTTGTCGCGGGCGAAATGGGCGACCCAGATCTTGCTGGTGACGAACAGCTCGTCGCGGGGGATGCCGCTGTCGGCGATGGCCTGGCCGACCTCGGCTTCGTTCTCGTAGATCTGTGCGGTGTCGATCGCCCGGTAGCCCAGCTCGAGCGCGGTGCTGACCGAGTCGATGACCACCTGGCCTTGCAGGCGAAAGGTGCCGAGGCCGAAAGCAGGTACAGACATGGATGACTCCAGATGGCAGTGGAAAGGCCACGAGTATCCCGGTCCGCACCCTTGAGAAAAACCGCCGGACAGGCAAAGCAATCTTTACCGCGAATCACGAATGCGCGGGCAGGCACGATCCCTGGTAGGCGCGAGCTTGCTCGCGAGACCTCCTCCCGGCCACCGCTGAGCGCAAGCCGTAGTTTTTTTCGCGAACGAGCTCGCTTCTAAAGACGCAGAGGCGGTTTCAGCCACGCGCTTGAAGAATCATGCAGGTGGTGGAGCCGGTGGCGTACAGGCGGCCATCGACGTCGTAGATCCGCCCTTCGGCCAGGGCGGTGGAGCGGCCCAGGTGGACGATCTTGCCTTCGGCGCGGATCGGCCCGCTGCTGCCGGTCAGGGCCCGCACATAGCTGATGCGCAGGTCCAGGGTGGTGTAGCCCTGGCCCTTGTTCAGGCGGGTGTGGATCGCGCAACCCATGCAGGAGTCCAGCAGGGTTGCGGCATAACCGCCGTGCACGCTGCCCAGCGGGTTGTAATGGCGGGCATCCGGGGTGCCCTGGAACACGAAGTGCCCGGCGGACCATTCGATGGGGATGAAATCCAGCAACGTGCCGATGGGCGGCGAGGGCAATTCGCCGTTGCCGATGCCGTCGAAGAACTCGGCGGGCGAGAGGGCGCTGACCTCGGCCAGGGACAGGCTGCCCGGACCGGCCAGGCGCGCGCGCATGGCCTGTTCCTGGGCAATCCACTGGGCCAGGGTGGCCTCGCGGGATGGGCTTTGCATGGGCGTTTCCTCGCTGGGTGGAACAAGATGACGAGAAAAATATTATGTTCGAAATATTATTTCGGCCAGTGTCAAAAACGCCACAGGTCGGAAGATTCGGCCAGGCTTCACCTTGCGCGCATCCTCAGGTGATATCGCTGCGGCTGAACTCCTCGCCGAGAAAGTCGATCAGGGTGCGTACCGACGGCAGCAGGCCACGGCGCGACGGGAAGATCGCATGGACGATCCCGCACTTGGGCGCCCAGTCCGGTACCAGCTGCACCAGGCGTCCGGCGGCCACATCGTCACGCACCACCACGCTGGGCAGGTGGACGATGCCGATTCCCGCCAGCGCCGCCTGGCGCAGGGCAATCAGGTCGTCGGTGACCATCCGCGGCTTGTGGCGAATCTGCGCGAGCGCCTCGTCCGGGCCGAACAGCTCCCACTGGTATTCGCGTTGCGCCGCGCCCCAATGCAGGCTCGGCAGGCCGCTGAGGTCGGCGGGCGAGGCGGGGCTCGACAGGCGCGCAAGAAAGTCCGGGTGGCCGACCAGGCACTGGGTGCTGTTGCCCAGCACCTTCATCACCAGGTCGCTGCTTTCCAATGGCGGGAAGCGCACCCGCAGGGCGATGTCGAAACCTTCGTGGATCAGGTCGACCCGGCGGTTGGTGCTCTCGATGAACAGCTCCACCAGCGGGTACTTGAGCATGTAGCGGGTCAGCATCGGCCCGACCCAGGAGTTGAGCAGCGCGGTCGGGCAACTGATGCGCACCAGGCCCTGGGGCTCGGAACGGTTGCGCTCGATGACTTCCGCGGCGCTTTCCGCTTCCACGCGCATGGCCAGGCACCGCTGGTAGTACTCATGGCCGATCTCGGTGAGCGAGCAGTGGCGGCTGGTGCGGTGAATCAGGCGCACGCCGAGGCGTTCCTCGAGCTGGGCAATGCGCCGGCTGAGCTTGGACTTGGGCATGTCCAGGGCGCGTCCGGCAGCGGCGAAACCACGGTGTTCGACGACCTGGGTGAAGTAATAGAGGGTATTGAGGTCTTCCACCATCGTTCTCCAGATAGAACGCTAAGAGTGATTTTTGCAGTCTAGTGCATCAAAGGTATGGGTTTTAAGGTGTATCCAACGAAATAACTCACCCATTTCGGAGGCACCCCCATGAAAAACATCATCGGTATCTACACCAGCCCACGGGCCCATTGGGTGGGCGACGGCTTCCCGGTGCGCACGCTGTTTTCCTACGACAACCTGGGCAAGCACATCAGCCCGTTCCTGCTGCTCGACCACGCCGGCCCGGCTGAATTCACCCCGACCCAGGGGCGGCGCGGCGTGGGCCAGCACCCCCACCGCGGCTTCGAAACCGTGACCATCGTCTACAAGGGCGAGGTGGAGCACCGCGACTCCACCGGCAGCGGCGGCAAGATCGGCCCTGGCGACGTGCAATGGATGACGGCGGCCTCGGGGATTCTCCATGAGGAGTTTCACTCCGCAGCGTTCGCCCGGTCCGGCGGCACCCTGGACATGGTCCAGCTGTGGGTCAACCTGCCGGCGCGGGACAAGATGGCCGCGCCCGGTTACCAGACGATTCTCGATGGCGACATCCCGGCCATCGCCCTGAAGGACAAGGCCGGCACCCTGCGGTTGATCGCTGGCGAGTACGACGGCGTCAAGGGCCCGGCCCGCACCTTCACGCCCATCGACGTCTGGGACATCCGCCTGAATGCCGGCAAGCCCCTGACCCTCGACCTGCACGAGGGGCGCAACACCGCCCTGGTGCTGCTGCGCGGCACGCTCCAGGTCAATGGCCAGGAAGTAGTGCGTGAAGGCCAACTGGTGCTGTTCGAGCGCGACGGCGACCAGCTCAGCCTGGAGGCCAACAACGACGCGGTGGTGCTGCTGCTCAGCGGCGAACCGATCGACGAGCCCATCGTCGGTCATGGTCCGTTCGTGATGAACAGCGAGGCCGAGATCCACCAGGCTTTCGTCGACTTCCAGTCCGGTCGTTTCGGCCAGATGCCGGGCTGACCCCCGCTTACCGACTTGCACAGGACGTGTCGGCCGGTTCAGGGCCAGGGATGGCTGTTGCCTTCAATAAATGCCCTAAATGAAAGAGGAACTGCACATGAACAACTTCAATGCTGCCAACTTCAATGGCGCCAAGCCGACCATCGACCCCAACGACGCGGCGATGCTGCTGATCGACCACCAGAGCGGGCTGTTCCAGATTGTCAAGGACATGGACGTGCCGCAACTGCGGGCCAATGCCATCGCCCTGGCGAAAGCTGCGACCTTGCTGAAGATGCCGGTGATCACCACCGCCTCGGTGCCCCAGGGGCCCAACGGCCCGCTGATCCCGGAAATCCACCAGGAGGCGCCCCATGCCCAGTACGTGGCCCGCAAAGGCGAAATCAACGCCTGGGACAATCCCGAGTTCCGGGCGGCGGTAGAAGCCACCGGCAAGAAAACCCTGGTGATCGCCGGCACCCTGACCAGCGTTTGCCTGGCGTTTCCGTCGATCGCCGCGGTGCATGAAGGCTACAAGGTGTTCGCGGTGGTCGATGCCTCGGGCAACCATTCGCGGCTGGCCACTGACCTGACCATCGCCCGCCTGGCCCAGGCCGGGGTGGTGCCGATCGACATCATGGCGACGCTTTCCGAGCTGCAGGGTTCGTGGAACCGCCCGGACGCCGAGCAGTGGGCCGCGGTTTACGCCCAGGCCATGCCGCATTACCAGTTGCTGATCGAGAGCTACCTCAAGGCCCAGCAAGTGGCGAACGAGCACGAAGTGCTGGACTCCCAGCGCTGAAGCTGCACCCCCACGCCGACCTCCAGTCGGTATCGACAAGAAGCGAGGACTACCCCATGACTACTGCCTACAAGCGTCTCGACAAAGACAACGCCGCCGTGCTGCTGGTGGATCACCAGGCCGGCCTGCTGTCCCTGGTGCGCGACATCGATCCGGACAAGTTCAAGAACAACGTGCTGGCCCTGGCCGACCTGGCCAAGTACTTCAAGCTGCCGACCATCCTCACCACCAGCTTCGAAACCGGCCCCAACGGCCCGCTGGTGCCCGAGCTCAAGGCGCTGTTCCCGGACGCGCCGTATATCGCCCGGCCAGGGCAGATCAACGCCTGGGACAACGAGGACTTCGTCAAGGCGATCAAGGCCACCGGCAAGAAGCAACTGATCATTGCCGGCGTGGTGACCGAGGTTTGCGTGGCCTTCCCGGCGCTGTCGGCCCTGGAAGAAGGCTTCGAGGTGTTCGTGGTCACCGACGCCTCCGGCACCTTCAATGCCCTGACTCGCGATTCTGCATGGAACCGCATGTCCACCGCCGGCGCCCAGTTGATGACCTGGTTCGGCCTGGCCTGCGAGCTGCACCGCGACTGGCGCAACGACATCGAGGGCCTGGGCACCTTGTTCTCCAACCACATCCCGGACTACCGCAACCTGATCACCAGCTACACCACCCTGACCCAGGGCAAGTGACCTGCCAGCGGCGGCTACACAAGGCAGCGAGCACGACCGGGCTATCGGAGGTGTCGCCATTCCCGGTAGCCGCTGCCGCAGGCTGCGACAGGACCGAAGGTCCTCCAGCGGTTTCAAGACCCTGCGCCTGCTGCGCAGTCGATCGCAGCCTCGCAAGCTCGGCAGCGGCTACAGGGTTAGCGCCGATCGGTAGGTCACAACCCCTGTAGCCGCTGCCGCAGGCTGCGATAGGGCCGAAGGCCCTTAAGCGATCTCAAGGTCCTGCGCCCCCTGCGGGGGCGCTCGCAGCCTCGCGGGCTCGGCAGCGGCTACAGAGTGAGCGACATCGTTGCAGGCAGGGGCCT
Organism: Pseudomonas sp. GW822-FHT05A08; assembly: GCF_058800485.1. NCBI lineage: Bacteria > Pseudomonadati > Pseudomonadota > Gammaproteobacteria > Pseudomonadales > Pseudomonadaceae > Pseudomonas > Pseudomonas sp. GW822-FHT05A08. The sequence continues at coordinate 4,859,427 of NZ_CM179511.1, read as the reverse complement.
CCCATGAGGCCCCTGTTTTTGTTTCTGCGGCTATACCTGCAAGGTCGCTTGTGTGAGATTGTCGCGCCTCTGACCGTGCTGGAGTTGCTTGATGCCGAACCTGTTCGCCGACCACCCGCTGTTCGCCGCGCTGGTCCTGATCCTGCTGGACATGCTGCTGTGGCGCCTGATCGGCGCGCGGGGCGGTTACTGGAAGCTGCTGGTGCGGGTGCTGATCTTCACCCTGTACAGCGTGCTGCTGTTCAACCAGGGCCTGAACCCGATGCAGGCGGCGCCCTGGCCGGAGGACGTGCCGCTGCACCTGGCCGCCACCGGGTTGCAGATCGGTTGGTGGCTGTTCGGCGCGCGGACCCTGACGGTGTTGCTCGGCACCCTGATGATGCAGCGGGTCGGGCATACCGGGCGGCTGTTGCAGGACTTGATGGGGGCGGTGATTTTCCTGATCGCCATCATCGCCGCCATGGCCTATGTGCTGGAGCTGCCGGTCAAGGGCGTGCTGGCCACCTCCGGCGCGGTGGCGATCATTGTCGGCCTGGCGCTGCAAAGCACCCTCAGCGACGTGTTCTCCGGCATCGTGCTGAACACCACCAAGCCGTATCAGCTCGATGACTGGATCTCCATCGACGGCACCGAAGGCCGGGTCACCGACATCGACTGGCGCGCCACCCGGCTGCAGACCTCCCAGGGCAGCATGGCGGTGATCCCCAATTCCCTGGCGGCCAAGGCCAAGATCATCAACTTCAGCCGTCCCGCCGATATGCACGGGCTTTCCATCAGCCTCCAGGTCAGCCCCCATGCGCGGCCGCAAACGGTGATCGAAGCGCTGGAACGGGCCATGCTCGGTTGCCGTTTCCTGCTCCCCAAGCCGGCCCCCAGCGTGGCCCTGAAAAGCTCGGGCAACGCCGGGGTGGAGTACGAGATCAGCGGTTTCGTGGCCTCCATGGGCCAGAAGCGCGAAGTGCGCAACCAGTTGTTCGACCTAGCCTTCCGGCACTTGCAGGCGTCCGGCGTCAATCTGTTGTCCAGCGGTGAAAGCAGCGTGGCGGCCCACCTGTCGCGCCCGCGGGCGCTGCTGGACAGCTCGAGCATCTTCTCCACCCTGCGCCAGGAAGAGAAGGAAACCTTCAGCCAGAACATGACCCTGCAGACCTTCCGCGCCGGCGAGACCATCCTGCCGGCGGGCGAGGTCAGCGATCACCTGCTGATCATCGAATCGGGGGTGGTCTCGGTCAGCCTGATCCGCGATGGCAAGCCCTTCGAGGCCGGGCGCATGGGGCCGGGCGAAGTGATAGGCGAGGCGGGGGTCGCCGATCAGGCGACCGCGGCGGACTTCTCGGCCAAGACCTTCTGCACCCTGTACCGCATCGAAAACGAATACCTCAAGCCGTGCCTGGATGCGCGGCGCGACATCAGCGACGCGATGAAAAACCTCCTGGATTTCCGCCAGCACATCGCCCAGACCCTGACCCAGGAAAGCCCGCGGCCGGCGGTGAAAAAAGGCTTTATGCAGTGGCTGCGCCGGCGCGCCTGAGCGTCCATGCACGCCCCCTGCAGGCGCGCAGCTTGCGCGCGATAGCGTCGTCGGTGAATGGCCGCTGCGCGGATCGCGCGCAAGCTGCGCTCCTACGCAAGAGGGGGGGACATTGGTCACCTGGTCTTAGCCGCAATTGGTTATTGGTCGGGACCGGGCCCGGGCTTAACGTAGCGCCACATTCATTTGATCTGGAGCCACACCATGCAACCGCGTATCGACTTCTACACCGCTTCGCCAGACGCCCTCAAAGCCATGATCGCGCTGGAAACCGCGGTATCGAAACTGCCCCTGGAAAAGTCGCTGATCGAGCTGGTGAAGCTGCGCGCCTCGCAGATCAACGGCTGTGCCTTCTGCGTCGACATGCACACCGCCGACGCGCGCAAGAGCGGGGAAACCGAGCGCCGCCTGTACGCGGTCTCGGTCTGGCGCGAAGCGCCGTTCTTCACCGACCGCGAACGGGCCGCCCTGGCCTGGACCGAGTCCCTGACCCGGGTCAGCGAAACCCACGCGCCGGATGCCGACTACGAGCTGCTGAGCAGCCAGTTCAGCCCCAGCGAACAGGTCGACCTGAGCCTGGCCATCGCCACCATCAACAGCTGGAACCGCCTGGCGGTAGGTTTCCGCAAAATGCCCCAGGCCTGATTCCCGGGCTCACTGGCCGTCGGCTGGCGGATGGAGTGGGCCGCCAGCGCGGCGTCTGGCGAGAAGGAATCAGGGCCCAAGCGGAAGCAGTTGGCGCAATGCGTGGCGAAGACTATTGTTGGCAATCTGAATAACTGCCCGAAGAGAGCGATGCCATGAACACCAGTGATTTGCTTGAACAGTTGCTGCGCGCCGGCCAGGCTTCGATGACGCAGCAGGGTGGCGGGGCTTCGGCACCGCAGGATGGCCTGGGAGGCCTGGGTGGCTTGCTCGGTGGTCTGCTGGGCGGTAGCAGCGGCGGCGGAGCGCCGGCCGGCGGGCTGGGTGGTCTGCTGGGCGGCTTGCTGGGCGGTTCCGGGTTGGGCGGCGCGGCTTCCGGTGGAGCCCCGCAGGGCCGTTCCGGCGGTGGCGCGAACTACGCGGCGCTGGCCTCCCTGGGGATGATGGCGTTCCAAGCTTATCAGGCCTGGCAGCGCCAGCAGCAATCGGCGGCGCCGCAACAGGCGTTGCGTACCGTCGACCAGCTGGCCGGCCCGGAAGTCGAAGAACACAGCCATGCGATCCTCCGTGCCCTGATCGCCGCGGCCAAGGCCGATGGCCGCATCGACGAGCAGGAAAAACAACTGATCAGCGCCGAGATCGGCCGTCACACCGATGACCCGCAATTGCAGCAATGGCTCGACGACGAAGTCGCACGTCCCCTGGACGCCGCCGACGTGGCCCAGTCGGCCGCGGGCGAGCCGGGCATGGCGGCGGAAATGTACCTGGCCAGCGTGATGCTGGTGGACGATCAGCAGGACGCCGAGCGCAGTTATCTGGACGAACTGGCGGCGGCGCTGCGGATCGACCCCGAGCTGCAACTGCACCTGGAGCAACAGGCCAAGGGCCAGGTGGCCTGAGCCACGAGGACCGGCTCCGCCAGGGGCCGGTCCATTTGTCCGCGTCGGGCATGCCATTCGACGCCCGGCATGCTCGATCCGCATCCCGCCCAATCTCTGCTTGGCTCCGACGGCACGCCCCGGTGGCCGAGGTGGATTGTCGCAGCGTGGATTTATTCGCCATCTCCGGGTGCGGGCAGGGTGATAATGCCGGCCTGTCCATCATGCGAGCGCACCGTCGCCATGTTCGAGATCCAGCCGCAGAACCCCGAGCTTTTTCGTCAGCAGACCCGCCGCAGTACCCTGTTCATTGCCCTGATTTTCCTGTCCCTGGCCATGCTGCTGTCCAGCGCCGCGGTGCTGCTGTTCGGCACGCCGGGCGGCGATAACTTCAAGCTCAATGTCGCCGGCGTGCTGGCCGGGCTGGTGCTGAGCATGGTGCTGATGCGCGTGCGCTTCTGGTCGCAGCCGTGGATGGCCGCAGCGGTCTACGGCTGGCAGCTCAAGCGCAGCCTGATGAGCGTGACCAACGTCATGCACCACGTCACCGCGGGTGTCGAGGCCCAGGACCCGACAGCGATAAAACTGCTGCGCTTCTACCACCTGGGCCTGACCCAGATGCACCAGCTGGATGCCAACTCCAGCGCGTTGAGCCAGGTGGTGCATGAGATCGACCGGCACAAGGAGCGGATGCAAGCCCTGGGCATGGACACCGAGCAGAAGCGCTTGAATCCGGACTGGATCGAAGCGGTGAAGCGGATTCCGCTAGCAAAATGACCTGCAAAGGGCGCGCGGTTTCGAAGGTTTTCCCCGGCCGTTTCCGAGCCAATCTCGGCATGTGATGGGTGCATGCAATCCGCGGGTTGTATGCGCTGAATACATGGCAAAAAGGCAAAGAGTTATAACGTTAGATTTTATTTATATAAATGGACATAAGCATTAGCGCTATGCTGCCGCCAGTTTTTTACCTGGCCGCGGTTGATGCGTAGGGCTTATTGATGGATGTGGGTAATTTTGGTTTTGTAATCGCGGGCCTGTTGGTGGGTTTCATCGTGGGGATGACGGGGGTGGGAGGCGGGTCGCTGATGACCCCGATCCTGTTGTGGTTTGGTATCAACCCGGCGACCGCTGTCGGCACCGACCTGCTGTACGCCGCCATCACCAAGTCCGGTGGTGTGCTGGTCCATCAGAAAAACCGCAACATCGACTGGAAGATCACCGGCTGGCTGACCCTGGGCAGTGTGCCCGCGGTGCTGGCCACCCTGTGGTTCCTCAAGAGCCTGCACACCGATCCGCAAGCGCTGAACAGCGTGATCAAGCAGGCCTTGGGATTTGTACTGCTGCTTACCGCTCTGGCGATCCTGTTCAAGAAAAAGCTCCTGGCATTTGCCCAGAAGCATGCCGGCGATCACTACCACCTGAAGGATTCCAGCCTCAACGGCCTGACGGTGGTCACCGGCGTGGTCCTGGGCACCATGGTCGCCCTGACCTCCATCGGCGCCGGTGCCCTGGGCACCGTGGCGCTGTTCATCCTTTATCCCTTCCTCGCCACCAAGCGCCTGGTCGGCACTGAAATCGCCCACGCCGTGCCGCTGACCCTGGTCGCCGGTCTGGGGCACGCGAGCATGGGCAACATGGACTGGCAACTGCTGGGCTTTCTGCTGATGGGCTCGCTGCCGGGGATCTGGCTCGGCAGCCACATGACCGGCCGCGTCTCGGACGAACTGCTGCGGCCGTTCCTGGCGCTCATGCTGTTTTCCATCGGCTACAAACTGGCGTTCTGACCCCGCGCTGGCGGGTCGAGCCAAGAGCCTCCTGCGGGAGGCTTTTGTGTTTTTGCGGTTTGAGTGCGCACACTTGGGGTGGGCCGTGATGGACCCACCCCCAGGCCTCTCTCAGCGTTGCGCCAACCAGTAATCGTGCAGCCCACGGGCGGCCTGTTCGACGCTGGCCACGGTCTGGCGATGCTGAGCCAGATCGAGGTCGGCCGGCAGTTCGAAGTTGTCCTGTTCGGCGCAGGTGATGATGGCTTGCAGCTGGGCGGCCTGGGCGGCGGGCAGCTCGGGCCAGTTGCTCACGGCCATGGCGCGGATGTAGCCGAAACACCATTCTTCCGCCAGCGTCAGCGGCTGGTCCTGATGCTCGGTCTGTTCGAAACGCGGCTGAAAACTCGCCGAGTCATTCGCCAGCGCCGTGGCGAGGGCGTTCAGATGGCGCACGCTCAGCTCGATGAAGCGCTTGCACTCCTCGGGGTCCTGCCAGTCCGGGTTCTGCCCGCCCCAGATGGCCGGGAACCATTCGGCGATGTCCACCTGGGCCGGGCCGGACACCAGGGCGGTGCAAAAACCGTCGAGCTCGGCCAGGTTGAGCACGGAGTGGTCGTCGCCATACTTGAGCAGGGTGTCTTCGATGAATTCGAACTCGGCGGGGCTGAGCGGCTGGTTGTGCATGGAGGGTTTCCTTGGAAAAACGTGCGCCCCAGGGGCTGCGCGGAAAAAAGACGCGGAGGATGGCGCGTTCCGCGGCTTTTATCCAGCGCCGATCATCGTCGTGGAGCGCGTTGTCATGGCTGCGACGCGCTCCTGGCCACTCCAGCGACCGGCCCGTTAACCGATCCGGTCGCTGTTGTTCTCAGGGTTGCGCGTCATCCAGTGCCTTGAGCAGGGCATGGGCGACCTTGACCCGTTCGGCGTTGGGGTAGTTCTTGTTCGCCAGCAGCACCAGGCCGATGTCCTTGCCGGGCACGAACAGCACATAGGCGCCGAAACCGCCGGTGGAACCGGTCTTGTTCAGCAGGGTATCGGCCCGCGGTGCCTGGGGCGGGGTGAACCAGCGGGTCGGGTGCGGTTCGAAGGCCATCTGTGACGAGTTGCCGGCCAGCAGGGCGTCCAGGCTGAGCGGGTAAGGATAGAGTTCCCAGCCCAGGCCCTGGGTCATGCCCTCGACCTGGTAATAGCCGGTGTGGGTGAGGGCGATGGCCTGCGGCCAGGGTTGCGCCAGCGACTCGGGCTTGAGGTTGGCCTGGACGAAACGCAGCAGGTCGGCGGCGCTGGTCTTGACCCCGTAGGCCTCGGCATCCAGGGCGCCGGGGCCGACCCGCACCGGCTTGCCGTCCTTGCCGTAGCCCTGGGCGTAATGGTCCATCTGTGACTTCGGTACCTGGATATAGCTGTGCTGCAGGCCCAGCTGCGGGAACAGCCGCTGCTCCATCAATTGCTCGAAGGGCTGCCCCAGGCTTTGCGCGGCCAGGTAGCCGAACAGACCGATGCTCGGGTTCGAGTACAGGCGCTGGGCGCCGGGGGCAAAGGCCGGTTTCCAGCCCTGGTAGTAGCCGAGCATCTTGTCCTGGCTGTCCCATTGTTCCGGGAACTGCAACGGCAGGCCGCCGGCGCTGTAGGTCCCCAGTTGCAACAGGCTGATGTGCTCGAAGGCGCTGCCTTTCAACGCCGGCAGGTAGCGGCTGGCCGGGTCGTTCAGGGACAGCTTGCCGCTGGCCTGGGCATAGGCCCCCAGGGTCGCGGTGAAGAGCTTGCTCACCGACCCGACCTCGAACAGCGTGTCGGCGTCGACGGCCTTTTTCCCTTCTTTGGAGGCCAGGCCGTAGTTAAAGTAATGGGGCTGGCCCTTGAGAGTGATGGCCACCGCCATCCCGGCGATGTCCTGTTGTTGCATCAACGGCCGGATCGCCGCGTCGACCAGGGGTTTGAGCGCGCTGTCCGGCTGGCTGGCGGCCAGGCAGGCGCTGGCGCCGGAGAGCAGCAGGGAAATGGTGAAAAATCCGGATAGGGCTAGGTTTTTGTTGTGCATGATGGGCTGGCATTCCATGATTTTGCAGGGTGATGGCCGCTACACTCCGAGCGGCTTTTGCCAGCGCCTGCCCTTGCAGTCAGGGAGCAGGGCGCTGCGAGCCGGCTCAATGTAGGCGGTCGGCGAAGGATCGGCAAACGACGATATTTCGCAGGAGCCATTAGAAAAACTAGGGAGTGGTCATGATCCGACCCCATCTGCCGCTGAATGCCCTGCGCGCCTTCGAGGCCTCGGCGCGGCATTTGAGTTTTACCCGCGCGGCCATCGAGCTGTGCGTGACCCAGGCGGCGGTCAGTCATCAGGTGAAAAGCCTTGAGGCCCAGCTCAACGTGACCCTGTTCAAGCGCCTGCCCCGCGGGCTGATGCTGACCAGCGAGGGCGAAACCCTGCTACCGGTGCTGTGCGAGTGTTTCGACCGCATCGCCGAAACACTCGGCCGCTTCGAAGGCGGGCACTACCGCGAAATGCTCAGCGTCGGCGCGGTCGGCACCTTTGCCGTCGGCTGGTTGTTGCCGCGCCTGGAGGACTTCCAGGCCCGCCACCCGTTTATCGACCTGCGCCTGTCGACCCACAACAACCGGGTCGACGTCGCCGCCGAAGGCCTGGACTACGCCATCCGCTTCGGCAACGGCGCCTGGCACGGCACCGATGCTGTCCAGCTATTGGAAGCACCGCTGTCGGTGCTCTGCGTGCCGGAACTGGCTCGGCAGCTGCGCAGCCCCGCCGACCTGCTCGGCCAGACCCTGCTGCGCTCCTACCGCACCGACGAATGGCCGGAATGGTTCAGCGCCGCCGGCTTGCCGGCCAGCACCCTGCCTGCGCGCAGCATCGTCTTCGACTCGTCCCTGGGCATGATGGAAGCCGCGCAGCAGGGTATAGGCGTGGCCCTGGCGCCGCCGCTGATGTTCTCCCGGCAGTTGCACGCCGGCAGCATCGTCCAGCCGTTCGCGCTGGGCATCACCACCGGCAGCTATTGGCTGACCCGCTTGCAGTCCAGGGCGCAAAGCCCGGCGATGCTGGCGTTCAAGGAATGGCTGTTGGGGACCGTGCAGGAGGGCTGAAGACGGTCTGAAGACCAGGTGTTTCCCTGGGCGCAGAGCGTGCGGACGGGGAGGGCGCCAATGCGGATCGCCAGAACCGCCTGGCGCCGTTCTGGTGATCGTTTTTCGCGCGACTCAGCCTTGCAGCGCGGTCATCAGTACCTGCACCAGTTGACCGCCTTGTGGCGTCGCCCAGCTTCCCGCGAGTTCGGCGATCAGCTGGTTGGTACTGGTCAGGGTCACGCCGCCCTTGTCCATCCGGCGCAGGGCGATGTCATCGGCCATGGCGCTGGGTGAACCGCCGGCGTCAGCCACCACCTGCACCTCATAGCCATCGCGCACCAGGCTCAGGGCCGGGTACACCGTGCAGACGTCATTGGTGACCCCGGCAATGATCAGTTTCTTGCGACCGGTGGCCTGGACCGCCTTGGCGAAGTTGTCATCGTCCATGGCGTTGACGATCCCCAGGCGCTTGACGCGGGCGGCGAACTCGCCGGGCAGGATCTGTTCCAGTTCGCTCAGCAGTGGCCCCTGGGCGTATTCCTCCATGCTCGAAGTCAGGACCACCGGCAGTTGCAGGATACTGGCGGCCTTGGCGAGCATCAGCGCGTTGCGTTTCATCTCTTCGAAGGGAATGGATTTCACCCAGCCCATGGTCCCCACTTGGTGGTCGATCAACAGTAGGGCGGCATTTTCGGCACTGAATTTTTCGTAGGACATGATGGTGCTCCTGGTAGGTGAGATTGGGCGCTTGCGCCCCGGGGTTGATCTAGGGCGATCAGCGCGCTTGCAGCGTGCCGAACGCGCCGCGCTGGTAGGCCTCGACGGCCGCGGCCAGCGCCTCTTGCGAGGCAAGGGCCAGCGGCCCCTGCCAATACACCGGTTGCCCCAGGGGGCGGCCGGAAAACAGCACCGCCTTCGCCGGCCCCTGGTCCGCCCGCAGGCTGAGCTGGCGTTCTTCGGGTTGTGGCAGGCTCACTGGCAGTCGGGCGTGCATTAGGTCGAAGGGCTGGCCATCGACCGACAGTTCACCGTCGATCGGCATCACGAAGGCGCCATGGCCGGCCGCGATCGGCACCGTCACCTGCGCGCCTGGCTCCAGGGAGATGTCCAGCAAGCTGACCTCGGTGGGCAGCGACAGCGGCGAATGGAGATCCGCGAAGCGGCCCAGTGGCACCCGGACTTTCACCCCCGGTAACTGCACCACCGGCACGTCCTCGGCTTCGAGGCTGAAGACGAACGGCGCGCCGCCCTGCAGGTGCAGTGGCAGGTTGATGAACACCTGCAGCATGTGCACGGTCTTGCCTGTCTCGGTGGGCACTTCTTCATGCACCACGCCCGTGCCCGCGGCGGTCCAGTGCAGGCCGCCGGGCTGGATCAGGTTGCGGTTGCCCAGGGAGTCGCGGTTGTCGATCCCGGTCTCGGAGTCGAGGAACAGGTAGGACACCGCGGAAAAACCGGCATGGGGGTGCGGCGGGAACGTCGGCCCGCTGGTCCAGGCGTGGTCGACCGCGAGGAAGGGGTCGATGGACGTGGCGGGCTGGCCACCGCGCAGGGTGAAGGCACGGAAGTGGCTGCCGTGGTTCATCCGTTGCAGGCGTGCGATATGGGTCATGGCGGTGTCCTCAGGCGCCCAGGTTCGGGTAGTCGGTATAGCCTTGCGCGCCCGGGCTGTAGAAGGTCTCCTTGTGCGGTGCATTCAGCTCGGCGCCCCGGCGGAAACGCTCGGGCAGGTCCGGGTTGGCGAGGAAGGCCGCGCCAAACACCACGGCGTCGGCCCGGCCATCGGCGAGCAGCGTTTCAGCGGCCTGCTGGTCGAGCCCGCCACCGATCAGGTAGCGGCCGTCGAACAGTGGGTGCAACAGGGCGTGGTAGTCGACGCTGGCGCCGAACAGGGCCACGTGCAGGTAGGCCAGGTCGAGTCCGCGCAACTGCTCCACCAGGTAGCGGTAGGTCTGTTGCGGGTTGGCATCGGTGATGTCGTTGAAGTTCATTTCCGGCGAGATCTTCAGGCCAACCCGGTCACCGCCGATTTCCGCTGTCACCGCCGCCAGTACCTCGAGGACAAAACGCGCGCGGTTCTCCACCGAGCCGCCGTAGGCATCGCTGCGCTGGTTGCTGCCGGACGAGAGGAACTGTTCCGGCAGATAACCCGAGGCGCCATGCAGCTCGACCCCGTCGAAACCCGCCTCGATGGCCAGGCGTGCGGCCTGCCGATAGCCCGCGACCACTGTGGCGATTTCTTCCACGCTCAGTGCATGGGGGGTGACGAAGTCCTGCAGGCCGGTCGCGGTCCAGGTCTGGCCCGCCGGCCTGATCGCTGAAGGGGCCAGGGGCAGGGCGCCTTCAGGCAGCAGCGAAGGGTGAGAGATGCGCCCGCAGTGCATCAGTTGCATGAAGATCTTCCCGCCGCGCGCGTGCACCGCCGTGCTGACCTGCTTCCAGGCCGCCACCTGTGCCGCGGTTTCGATCCCCGGGGTACGCACGTAGCCCTTGCCCAGGGCGGCGGGGAATACCCCCTCGGAAACGATCAGGCCGGCGCCGGCGCGCTGGGCGTAATAGGTCACCGCCAACTCGCTGGGCACCCCGGCATCATCGGCGCGGGAACGGGTCATGGGCGCCATGACCAGGCGGTTGGACAAGTGGTGGCGACCTACTTGGACGGGGGAAAAAAGCGAACTCATGGCAGTGCTCCTCAATGGGCGATGTGGTTATCATCGATCAATCCAAAGTCGGGATAAATCCGTCTAAATTGAAATGACTGATCCATTAGTGGAGCAATCGGCGTGGAGTTTCTGAACGATATGGCGCTGTTCGTCGAGGTGGTGAAGGCGCGCAGTTTCCGCCGCGCGGCGCAAGCGATGGAGATGCCGAACTCGACCTTGTCGCGGCGCATCAGCGGCCTGGAGAAGGCCATCGGCCTGCGGCTGCTGCACCGCACCACTCGCAAGATCGAACTGACCGAGGCGGGGCAACTGTACTTCGAGCGCTGCAAGCGCATCGTCGAGGAGGCCCGGCTCGCCCACGAGCAACTGGGGGAAATGCTGGCGCGGCCCAGCGGCCTGTTGCGCGCCTCGCTGCCGGTGGATTTCGCCACCATCTACCTGGCGCCGCTGATCGCCGAGTTCGCCGGCCGTTACCCGGGCATCAGCTTCGATTTCGACCTGACGCCGCGCCAGGTCGATTTGATCAGCGAGCCGGTCGATGTGGTCATTCGCATGGGCGAGCCACCGAGCTCGAACCTGATCGCGCGCAAGCTCGCCAGCCTGCCGCGCTTTTTGTACGCCTCACCGGCTTATCTCGAACGGTTCGGCGAGCCGGCTCATCCGCAAGATCTGGCGGGGCATGAATGCCTGCGCCTGCGCTCGCCCAAAGCCGACAACTGGACGCTGTCCCGTCCAGGCGAAACGCTGGAGATCGAGGTGGGCGGGCGCTTCCAGCTCAACAGCGTGGGCCTGATCCGCCGCCTGGCGACGCTCGACCTGGGCATCGCCGTGCTGGCGCAAGGCATAGTCGCCGAGGAGCTGGCCAACGGCAGCCTGTGCAGGGTAATGCCGCAGTGGCAAGCCAGCCCCATCCCTGTCTACGCGCTCACCGAAACCCGCCTGCTGCCGGCGAAGACCCAGCGCTTTATCGAGTTCCTGCGGGAGCGGCTGGAGGAGGGCTGATCGATTCGGGTCGTGCCTGGGCCCTTCAGGAGCGAATCACTGCTGAGTGGACGACACGTCTGTCAGGTAGCCCATGTACCCCTGGGAGAAGTCCAGGTACGCCCGCACGATGGCCGAGGGGTGACGGTGGGACGGGTAGAGCAGATTGATTTGCTGCTCGGGCAAGGGATAGTCGGGCAGCAGCGCCAGCAGCCGGCCTTCGCGGATGGCACGCGCCGCGAGGAAGGGCGGCAGTTCCGTCACCAGGTCACCGGCCAGCGCCCGGCTGCGCAGGTGCGCATAGTCGTTGGTGGCGAGCATGGCCCTGGGCTTGAAGGCCACCTCTCCCAACTGCCAGGTCCCCGGGCTGCCCTGGCTCCAGACTCCGCAGGGGTAAGCATTCAGCGCCTCGACGCTGCGGGGCGGGCCCAGCCGCTCAAGCAACGCCGGGCTGGCTACCAGCAGGTGGCGATAGCTCAGCAGGCGGCGGGCGACCATGGTCTCATGGGTAATCGCGCCGACCCGTAACGCCACATCCACGCCGTCTTCGATGAGGTCGATGCGTCGCTCCGTGGTATGGACGCTGACCTCGACCTGCGGGTAGCGGCGCTGGAACGCCGACAGCACATCCCACCAGGGTTCGAACGAGGGCGGCAACGACAGCCGCAAGCGGCCTTTCAACAGGGCCTGATCGCTGATCACCGCCTGTTCCCCTTCGATCAGCGCCTCGATACCGCGGCTGGCGTGTTCGTACAGGCGCGCCCCCGAGTCGGTGAGCTTGGTGCCCCGTACCGAGCGTTCGAGCAGTTGCACTTTCAGCTGCTGTTCGAGCTCGCGAATGCGTCGGCTCAAGGTGGGCAGGGGAATCTCCAGGCGCTCGGCGGCGGCGGAAAGGCTGCCGGCCTGCGCCACGCTGACAAACATCCGGACGGCGTTGAAGTCCATGGCTGATCCTCTCGTTTATGAGAGGAAGCCTATCTGTTGTGTGGATTATCTTCCAGTTTCGCTTGAAGGATAGTGACGCCACTGCCTTGACGGCAATCGCTCCGACCCACAGCGTACTTGAGGAATTCCAGCATGAAAGCTTATGTGATCGAACAGACCGGTGGCCCGCAAGTCCTGCAATTGCGGGATATCCCGTCCCCCGAGCCGACGGCCGACGAAGTTCAGATCCGCGTCCGCGCCTTTGGTCTCAACCGCGCCGAAACCTATCTGCGCGCTGGCAAGATGGGCGCCATCAGCGCACCTCGGGTGCCGGGCATCGAGGCGGTAGGTGAAGTCATCCAGGACCCCTCGGGTCTGTTGCGCACGGGCCAGCGGGTGGTCACGGCCATGGGCGGCATGCAGTTCACCCGCAATGGCAGCTACGCCGAGCAGGTGACGGTGCTACGCAGCAACGTGATTGCGCTGGATGACACTTCTTTGTCCTGGGAACAACTGGCTACGCTGCCGGAGGCCTACCTCACGGTATGGGGTGCGCTGGACAAGAGCCTGGGCATCCAGAAGGGCCAGACCTTGCTGGTTCGCGGAGGCACCTCATCGGTTGGCCTGGCCGCCATCACCTATGCCAAGGCTCGTGGATTAAAAGTCATCGCCACCACCCGCAACCCGGAAAACAGCCAGCGCCTTTACCAGGCAGGGGCCGACGTGGTGGTGGTCGACAACGGCGATATCGCCCCGCGCATCCGCGAAATCGCGTCTGCTGGGGTCGATGCGGCCCTGGAAGTCGTTGGCGCGCCCACACTGCGAGATACCCTCAAGACCCTGCGCCCCTTCGGTGCGGTGAGCGTGATCGGGCTGTTCGGCGGCGCGCCGATTCTGGAGCAGTTCCACCTGATGCAGGACCTGCCCGCGGGCGTGCGTCTGAACTTCTTCCCGAGCGGCTTGTTCGGTACGCCGGCCCTACCCCTGCAGGACACTCCGCTGCCGTGGCTGGCCAAGGAACTCGCCGCCCAGCGCATACCGTCCATCCATACCCGAACCTTTGCCTTTGACGAAGTCCGCGAGGCGCATCGCCTGATAGAAAGCGATCGCGCACTGGGCAAGCTCGTCGTCGTGCTTTGATCTCAAGGAGAACATCATGGGTATTCGATTGATCACATTGGTGCTTGCCAGCCTGTTGCTGCCCCTGGCTGCCCAGGCTGCCCAGCCAGCCGCCGAGACAGGCGTGACGGCGGCGGTCACCCAACAGCTCAAGCGCTATGAAACGGCGTTGAACGCATCCGACCTTGACCACGTCATGACCCTGTATGCCGGCGACGCGGTGTTTATGCCGCAGAACAGCCCGCCGGCCGTGGGAAGTGACGCGATACGCGCGGCGTATCGGCAGATCTTCGACCTGCTCAGGCTCGACGTGCGTTTCACCATCGATGAAATCCAACCGCTGTCACGGGACTGGGCGTTCGCCCGGACCCGTTCCAACGGTACGGTGAAGTTGCTGAAGGGGGATCAGCCTGCCAGCAGTGAAGGCAATCAGGAGGTTTTCCTGTTGCATCGAGAAAGCGATGGCCAATGGCGTTTTGCACGCTATATCTTCTCGACCACCCAGCCACGCAAGTAGCTGAAGGAAGCAGAGGCGCGGCGCTGCCTTGGAACAGGCCACGGATGGGGCTCGGTGTTCAAGCGCGCTGTTAGCGGGTGGGATTGGAGCTGGTCATGCTCCATCCCGCCCTTGCTTGTTTACCCGCCGATTATTCGCCTGCCAGCAACGCCGGAGTGCGCGGCGGGATCAGGCGTTTGCTGCCGGTGGACTCGTAGGCCGCCGCCAGGCGCAGCAGGTTCGAATCGTCGTAGGCGCGGCCGGCGAAGGTCAGCCCGACAGGCATGCCGATGTCCGGCATGACGCCCATCGGCACGGTGACCGTGGGCACGCCCAGGTGGCGGATGGCGAGGTTGCCGTTGGCCACCCAGACGCCATTGCTCCAGGCAATGTCCGCGGACGCCGGGTCGACATCGGCATTGGCCGGGCCGACGTCGGCCACGGTGGGGAAGATCACCGCATCAAGGCCGAGACGGTCCATCCAGTCCTCGAGGTCGAGCTTGCGGGTTTTCTCCAGGCCGCGCAGGCCGTCGGGCACGCTGGGGATCTGGTCCCAGGGGGTGATGCCGCGCTCGGCCATCTTCACGTACTCGTCCATGCCGGCGGCGAGGTCGCCTTCGCGATTGGGCAGGGTGCCCGGGTCGTGAGGGAAAATCAGCGGGCCGTCGACGTTCACCAGGCGATTGAGCTGCGGGTCGCCGTTGGCTTGCAGGAAGTCATCGAAGGCCCAGGCGGTCAGGTCCCACAACTCATGGTGCAGGAACTCCTTGGACACCAGGCCGCGGTTGAACACCGTCGGCGCGCCGGGGCGATCGCCCTCGCAATTGGACACCAGGGGGAAATCCACTTCGAGCACCTCGGCGCCGGCGGCTTCGAGCGCCTGGCGCGCCTGCTGCCAGAGGCCGATCACCGAAGGGCGGGTGTCGATGCGTTGCCCGGTCGGGCCACCGATCCCCGGCGCCTCGCTGGTGCCCGCCTCGGGGTCGGCGTTGATGTACATGCGCGGCACGCCGAAGCGCTTGCCGGCCAGGGCGCTGCTGCTGGCGGCCAGTTCCTGATAGGACGCCGGGCGCACCGAGGCCACGCTGGGAATCGGCACCCAGGGTTGCAGGCGCCACAGATCGCCACGGGTGTCCGGGTCCTCGGCGACCACCACGTCGAGCACTTCGAGCAGGTCGGCCATGGTCCGGGCATAGGGCACCACCACGTCCATGGTCGGGGTCAGCGGCCAGTTGCCGCGCACCGAGATCACCCCGCGCGACGGGGTATAGGCACACAAGCCGTTGTTCGAGGCAGGTCCCCGGCCGCTGGACCAGGTTTCCTCTGCCAGGCCAAAGGCGGCGAAGCTGGCGGCGGTGGCGGTACCCGCGCCGTTCGACGAGCCCGAGGCGAACGGTGCGGTGAGGTAGGCGGCGTTGTACGGGCTTTCCGCGCGGCCATAGACTCCGCGCTGCATGCCGCCGTTGGCCATGGGCGGCATATTGGTCTTGCCCAGGCAGATCGCCCCGGCGGCGCGCAGCCGTTCGATGGTGAACGCGTCGCGATAGGCGATCAGCCTGGCGAAGGCGGGGCTGCCGGAAGCCGCGGTGAGGCCCTTGACCAGATAGCTGTCCTTGGCGGTGTAGGGTATTCCATCGAGCGGACCCAGGGTTTCACCCTTGGCCCGGCGGGCGTCGGAGGTCTGGGCTTCCTTGAGCGCGTCGGGGTTGCGTACCACTACCGCATTGAGGGCGGTAGGCGTATCGGGGCCGTCGTAGGCATCGATCCTGGCGAGATAGGCCTGGACCAGTTCGACCGCCGTGGTCTGGCCAGCTTCGAGCGCGGCGCGCAGTTGGGCAATGGAAACCTCGGTGACTTCGATCATGCTGTTACCGCCGGCTGCTGAGGGGTGATGTAGTGAAAGTTGCCATCACACTGGCGCTGGGGTTGGGGCGGCTTGGGCACATCGCTTATCTCACAATGGGTGTTCATATTGGTTCTCGTTGCGCGGCACGACGCGACTGGGGCTGGGCTACAACCTGAGCGGGGTATTTTGCACCAAGTTGCCGGCGGGGAATCGTTAAAGGTTTCGCCGTCGTTGTTGGCGGCTGATCGGCGACTGGCGCCCGCCGTATAGCGGTTGCCGGGCATCGGCGGTTTTTACCTCACTCAGGCCCCAAAAAGTAAGTAGCTGTTTTAAAAACAAATTTATGCATCTTTGACTTCACAGACGACGAAAAAGTTGATAAATTTCCGCGCGTTCTTGCAGAGGCCCCCACGGGGCTTGCAGTGAAAGCAAGCAACAGCAGAGATAGGGGCGTCGCCAAGCGGTAAGGCAGCAGGTTTTGATCCTGCCATGCGTTGGTTCGAATCCAGCCGCCCCTGCCATCTCTCATCCCTCCCTCTATTTATCAAACGCTCCCCCCAAGGCACGGCCTCGGCTCCATCCGGATGCTCAAGCGGCCCGCTTTTGTGTGCCCGGAATATTCCCATCACCTCAGCTCTGGTTCGGCGGCTAGCGAAAGCGCGGCGCAATGGCCTCGGCAAACGGGTAGTGGACAAAGTAGGGACGGGCTTCGTCGATGACCCGCTGGAACGAGGGGCGCTGTATCAGCCGCTCGAAATAGGCGCGCAAATGGCGATGGTCATCGGCAAAGGCCACCAGCGTGCTGGCATAGAACAAGGCCGGGGCGGCGGCGCAATCGGCCAGGCTGAAGTCCGGGCTGGCCACCCAGGTCCTCGAGGCCAGGCGCCGTTCGAGCATGGTGTATGCGCTCAGCAGGGCTGCGCGTTCCCGGCTCAGGTCCCCATTGGTGCCATACAGGCGATCGGCGACTATCCGCTGCATCGGCCCCTGGACATGGCAATCGAAAAAACGGTCCCACAGCCGGACCTCCAGCGCGCTGTCCCAATCATCCGGAATCAATGGCTGCCGGCCCCGATAAAACCGATCCAGGTACTCGATGATCACACTCGATTCCGGCACATCGCGCTGCCGGGCGTGATCGCGGATGACCGGGAACTTGCCCAGCGGCCACAGGCTTTGCAGCTCGGCCCGGTCGGCGTCGTTGGCCAGGTCGATGATGCGTTTTTCAAAGGCGATGCCGTGTTCGTACAGGGCGATCAGCACCTTGTGGCAGAACGACGACAGGGGATGGAAATACAGGGTCAGCGGCATGTTCCGGTTCCTCGGTGAAGGGTGGGGCGCACGACGTGCCAGCAGGGAAACCCACACAGTATCGGCCTGCCTGGATGGCCACGCGTCGGCAGGCGACGAACCGGGCTACAGCCCCCCTGAATATTTCACCGCCGCCGCGGCCCGTGATGGCACATTGAGGATGCGCAGCAGCGACGACACATGGATGCGCACGGTGAAGGGCGAGATCTCCAGTTCGCGGGCGATTTCCTTGTTGGTCTTGCCCTGGGCGATCAGGCGCAGCACCTCGTGCTGGCGCGCGGTCAGGGTGGCGCCGGTGCCCAGCGGCAGCAGGCCGGAAGGGGCGAACTTGACCAGTACTTCGCCTTGGCGAATGGCCAGGACCGCCTGGCCGATCTCGTCGGGGGCGATGTTCTTGCCGATAAAGCCGTCGACGCCGGCGGCCATGACCTCGCCGATCAGCGTCTGGTCATCGACCATCGACACCACGATCAGGGTGGTGCGCGGCAATTGCTTGCGCAGTTCGGCCAGCTGGCTGACGCAGGTCAGGCCTGGAAAACGCAGGTCGAGGATCAGCGTGTCCAGTTCGTCACCGGCCCGGGTCAGGGCGAGTACCCTGTCCAGGTCGCCGGCCTGTTCGATCAGCGCATCCGGCAGCAGGCGCTGGACCGTGCGCAACATGCCCTCGCGAAACAGCGGGTGATCGTCGGCTATGATAATCCGGCATGCCATGGGGTGACTCTCCTTGGGTCGAGCTTTCCTTGAGGCAGCTACTTTAGCAGCGGGCCAGGCAACTGCCTGTGGTTCGTGTCGAGTACGACGACTGGCGCACAAGGATGTTCCCCATGAAATTCGAGAAAAACACCGAGCTCGACCAGGCCAACCTGCGCATTATTGTCGGTTCCTGTGCCGTGGCCTATATCGGCGTGCTGGGTTTCCTGCCCGGGCAGCGGGTCGATACCTACCTGCCGATCGTGATCTATATCGTCCTGTTCCTGCTGCTGTCGATCGTCCTGCGCCAGGCCATCGTGCACTGGCCCGGGCATTATCCGGCGCGACGGATCCTGAGCATGGTCCACGACTACACCGGCACCTCGTTCGGCCTGGTGGTCGGCGGGGAGGCGGCGTTGCCGCTGTACGCGGTGATGGTCTGGGTCAACCTGGGCAATGGCATGCGCTATGGCTCGCGCTACCTGGCGATTGCCACGGCCCTGGCGCTAATGGCGCTGCTGGTGGTCTATCGCCTGACGCCGCTGTGGCAGGCGCAACCCTTCATGGTGCTGATGCTGATGATCACCAGCACGGTGATCCCGGTCTACGCCCATATCTTGCTGGAGCGCACGCGCAAGGCCTCGGAGGAGGCGATTGCCGCCAACCTGGAAAAGTCGCGTTTTCTCGCCCAGGCCAGCCACGACCTGCGCCAGCCGATCCACTCCATCGGCCTGTTCACCGCCTGCCTGCGCGAGGCGCGCCTGGGCGACGAAGAGCGGCGCCTGGTGGACAACATCGACCGCTCGCTGCTCAACGTCTCGCAATTGTTCCGCTCGATTCTCGACCTCTACACCCTCGACAACGGGCGGGTGCAACCCCGTTTCCAGACCCTGCACTTGGGCGAATTCCTCGCTGACCAGATGCGGCAGAACGCCGAAGCCGCACGCTGGGCTGGGGTCGAGCTGCGCCTGCGCCCCTGTTCGCACTGGGTCCGGGCGGACCCGGCGCTGCTCACCACCATGGTCCAGAACGTGCTATCCAACTGCTTCAAGTACGCGGCGCGGCGACCGGTGCTGATTGGCGTGCGCCAGCGGGGGGCGGGGCTGGCCATCGTCATCTATGACCAGGGCCGGGGGATTGCCGAAGAACACCTGCCGAACCTGTTCGAGGAGTTCTATCGGGTGCGCGAGCTACGGGACAAGGACGTCGAAGGCGTGGGCCTGGGCCTGTCCATCGTCAAGCGCCTGGGGCAGTTGATGGGGCTCGAGGTGGCGATCCGTTCGCGGCTGGGCCACGGCACGGCGGTGAGCCTGTACGGGTTGCCCCTGGCGCCACCGCAGTTGCAAGCCGCCAGCCTCGACGAGGCGCGGCAGGCGGGGCTGCTGACCGGCTTGAAAGTGTGCCTGGTGGAGGATGATCGCAACGTGCTGCTGGCCACCTCGGCCTTGCTCGAGCGCTGGGGCTGCGTGGTCCAGGCCGAGCTTTGCGGTAAGGACCTGGTCAGCGACTGCGACGTCATCGTCGCCGACTATGACCTGGGCAACCACGCCACGGGCATCGAGTGCATCGACAGCCTGCGCCGGCAGCGCGGCTGGGCGGTGCCGGCGCTGATCCTCACCGGGCATGAGGTGGAGAAGATCCAGGCCGCGTTGCACGACCGCAATATCGCCATCCTGTCCAAGCCGGTGCGCCCGGCCGAACTGCGCGGCAGCTTGCGGGCGCTGCGCCAGCATTCTGCGCCGGCGGTCATGCCCGAGGCGTGACAGGGCGGTTCGGCGAGCCCTGGCCGCTTCCTTCGCGCCGCACAACCGTGGTGCTGGGGGAGGGGGGTCGATTAGCGCAAATGTGCCAGGGCGGTGATTCGCGAACCACTGTGAAAGGCACCGCGAATCAGGGCTCGGCTCCGTGCCGGGCTTTGCGTGTCTCAGGTGCATTGCTGAACATGAAGATTTCTACTCGAGACGGGTCGCTGTACCCGACCTCAAGTGCCACCTGCTCAGTGATTCGCAGGTATTCAAGGTATTGAGAGGGCGTTGGAACGTATCGGTAAGTGGCCATTTTCGCTGTCAGGGACGCATATTCCTGCGGCCTTGTCCGAGTGAGGTACTTATGTATTCTCGAGTCGTATATCTGTGCCCTATGGCCTTCGCTGGTCGTGATACCGCCAAAGTGCAGCAACTTGGTGGTGATGCCGTTCTTGACGTTGGGCAGTGAGTTGACCTGCTCGTATAGCTCGTCGTTCAAGGTGGCGCCTGGGCCAATCTGCTCGAGAATGAACGGGAGAGCGTTCAGTGCGTGTTGAAGCGTTCTGCCGCCCGGCAGCCCGCCACGCGGGAAGCCCCAGGCGATAGCGCTCAGAGCCCCCAGATGGGGATCCTGCTGGAATGCACTGAACACATCCGCTCTGCTCAGGGTGATTGCCTTGGCACCATCGAATACCGGTTGGAAGGCCGCGCCATAACGTTCGAAGCTCGACCACTTCATGCCGATGGACTGTCGCAGGGGGTCGATAGTCCGGGTGCCGCGGAGCAAGTCGACCAGGCTGACAGGAGTGGCAGCCGTCGTGGCTATTTTCTTGTTCACAAGAGTCATTCCAGTGGTAGTGAAATCGTTGAAGCGCTTTTTACCGCGATCCTTCCTGCACGCCCATGGTGAGCATGGCGCAAAGCGCCCGATGACGGCCTTGGATCATCCGTCCCCGTGTTTTTTACCTCACTTTCCACACACCTCCCGCACGCACTCGCGCAACCAGCGATGCGCCGGGTCGCTGTTCATGCGTGGATGCCAGAGCATGGACACGGTGATTTCCGGCGTGGCCAGCGGCAGGGCGAAGCTGTGCAGGCCGCTGCGCAGGTTGTGGGTGTGGCGCTCGGGGACGGCGGCGATCAGGTCCGAGGCGCGGACCAGGGCCAGGGCGGCGGAGAAACCGCCAACGACAGTGGCGATATCGCGCGTCAGGCCCGCCGCCTGCAACGCATCGTCCACCAGCCCGCGACCTGGGCCCAGGCGCGATACCAGCACATGCTCGCCAGCGGCATAACGGGCGGCGCTGATCGGCCCGCGGCTCAGCGGATGACCGTTGCGCACCACGCCGATAAAACGATCGCGGAACAGCGCGCGGGTATGGATTTCCGGGCTGGCGTTGGCGTCCACCACGCCGGTGTCGAGGTCGACCGTGCCGTCGCGCAGGGGCGTGCTGTCCTTGCTGGTTTTCTGCATGAAATGCAGGCGCACCCCTGGGGCTTCGGCGCGCAGGCGGGCGACCAGGGCCGGGCCGAAGTTCTCGACGAAACCGTCGCTGCTGCGCAGGGTGAAGGTGCGCACCAGGCGCTGCAGGTCGAGCCGTTCGACGGGGCGCAACATGGCTTCGGCGTCCTGCACCAGATGGCCGACCCGCTCGCGCAGTTCCAGGGCGCGCGGGGTCGGCACCAGGCCGCGGCCGGCGCGCACCAGCAGCGGATCGCCGGTGGTTTCGCGCAGGCGCGCCAGGGCCCGGCTCATCGCCGACGGGCTTAGCCGCAGGCGCTGGGCGGCGCGCGCCACACTGCCTTCGGCGAGCAGCACGTCGAGGGTGATCAGCAGATTGAGATCGGGTGTGGACATGGCGGCGGTCCTGTCTGGCACAAAAGTGAGATGGCGTCAGGCGCACGAATAACCTGCAAAGGCTGCGTCTTCCGCCATGTTAGACCGCGGGCTAGATTGGCGACAGCGCCATTTCGCGCGGGTCAGAGCGGGAGTGCAGAGTGAAGCCAGTCAGTAGCGGAACAGAACCGGACGTTGTGTCAGTCGGCTGGGCGCTGGCCAGCCTGTCGTTGTCGATGTTGCTGGCGTCGCTGGGCACCAGCATCGCCAATGTGGGCTTGCCGACCCTGGTGCAGGCGTTCGGGGCGAGCTTCCAGCAGGTGCAGTGGGTGGTCCTTGCCTACCTGCTGGCGATGACCGCGCTGATCGTCAGTGTCGGCCGGCTCGGCGATTTGCTGGGACGGCGGCGCCTGCTGCTGGTGGGGATCCTGCTGTTCACCCTGGCCTCGATGCTCTGCGCCGCCGCCCCGACGCTGGGGATGCTGATCGGCGCCCGGGCGCTGCAGGGCGTCGGCGCGGCGATCATGATGGCGTTGACCCTGGCCCTGGTTGGCGAGACGGTCAGCAAGGCCCGCACCGGCAGCGCCATGGGCCTGCTGGGCACGATGTCGGCGATCGGCACCGCCCTCGGCCCGTCCCTGGGCGGGGGATTGATCGCCGGGTTCGGCTGGCAGGCGTTGTTCCTGGCCTGCGTGCCGTTGGGCGGGCTGACCTGGGTGCTGGCTTATCGGTATCTGCCGGCTGCTGGTCAGGCGCGGGCCCTTGAACGAGGCGCGTTCGACCCGCTGGGCACCTTGCTGCTGGCCCTCACGCTGCTGGCCTACGGGATGGCCATGACCCTGGGCCGCGGCCATTTCGGCCTGCTCAACGCCGGGCTGCTGTTGGCGGCGCTGATGGCGGCCGGCCTGTTTGTCTGGGTGGAAGCGCGGGTGGCCGCGCCGCTGATACGCCTGGCGCTGTTTCGCGATGCGGCCTTGAGCGGCAGCCTGGCCATGAGTGCGCTGGTCTCGACGGTGATGATGGCAACGCTGGTGGTCGGGCCTTTTTACCTGGCCCACGGGCTCGGGCTGGAAACCTTTACGGTGGGCCTGGCGATGTCGCTCGGCCCCTGTGTCACCGCGCTGAGCGGCGTGCCGGCCGGGCGCATCGCCGATCGTTTGGGCGTGCGGCCGATGATCCTCGCCGGTCTCGGCGCCATGGTCCTCGGTTGCCTGATGCTGGCGTTGCTGCCGGCGAGCCTGGGCATTGGCGGCTACCTGGCGCCCATCGTTGTCATCACCCTGGGCTATGCAACGTTTCAGACCGCCAACAACACCGCGGTGATGAGCGAGGTGGGCGCCGAACAGCGCGGAGTGATCTCCGGCCTGCTCAACCTGTCGCGCAACCTCGGGCTGATCACCGGCGCCTCGCTGATGGGCGCGGTGTTCGCCGCGGTGACAGGGGACCTGAGCACGGCGAGCGCCGAGGCCGTCGGCAGTGGTATGGGCTTCACCTTCGCCCTGGCCGCGGGGCTGGTGGTCATGGCGTTGTCTGTTGCGCTGGCCAGCCAGCTGCGTGGGCGGCAGGCAGTGGATTCGACGGTTTAGCCCGCAGGCAGCGTCAGCAAAAACCTGACCACCGCAAACATCTTCTGTAGGAGCGAGGCTTGCCCGCGATGACGGACCCTGGTTCGACGCGAGAAGTGGGTTGCATGTAATGGCCCCATCGCGGGCAAGCCTCGCTCCTGCAGATGCGAGGCTGGCGCGGGGCAATTGGAGGTGTTTGGCTGTCGATTTATTGGGGGCTCTCCAGGATCACCGCATCGTTGTTGGTGGCTTTTCTGCGTAGGCCATTGGTTTTCGGACAGTTGGGTTCATAGGTGCCGACAATGCTGTAGTTGCGCGCTAGGTCGGCCTTCAGGCAGCGATCGCGCCTGGCGTAGCCGAGGTTGATCGGGTCATAGCGAGATTCGGGTTTTGGTTCGCGCTGAGGATGAGGTGCTTTCAAATCGCGTTTATCCATTCTCAGGAACACGCTGGCATGGACCTTGTCTCGTTCCACCGGTTTGCGACGAATCAGCCCGGCTTTCTTGTAGGCGACATGGGTCAAACCTGTGGCATCGTGGAATTCATCGTGCAGCGGCCCGCCGATGCACTCGGTTGGCCAACTGCTGCTATTGGCAAAGATGCCGGCGTCACTGACGTTGGCCAACATCCAGCGCAGCGGGATGGTTTCCAGCCCCTGGCCGCCTTTGGCATACGGGCTTTCACCGCACTTGGCAGCATCCGGATCATTGAGGTAACCGCCTCCTATATCTGCATGAACGCCGGCAAACCATACCTCTTCCAATACCTGTGATTTCGTTTGCGGCAGGCCGAAACGCAGCAGGCGGAACGACGCCCGTTGTTCATCCAGGGACATGGCGTGGTAACCGCGCTCGGCGTACAACTCCAGGCGATGTTCGTCGGGCTCTTCCTTCAGGTTGGCGCCCACCGCCGGTACGGTATCGAAGACACCGATGACTTTGACCACGATCTGCTTTTCGTTTTGATCCTTGGGCTCCTCTCCGTAGACCAGGATGTTGTGGCGCTTTCGATAGTCTTTCACCTGACCTCGTAGATCGTCATCGAAACCAGGCACACCTTTGTTTCTCGACTTATAGATGTCGTACATGTCCTCGACCACATCGTGCATATGGCCGGTCCATCCCCATAGGGTACTGTCGTCGCGAGCATCGGCTTTCAGGTTCTTGGGCAGTCCGGCGATTTCGATAAAGCCATTCAAGGAGCGTGCGGTAAAGGCACCACGGCTGAAACCGAAGATATAGATCTCGTCACCTGGTCGGTACGCTTCGATCAGAAAACGGTAGGCTTGGCGGATGTTCAGGCTGACCCCGCTGCCGAACACCGCGCCGAAGGGGGTGGTGATCTTAGTGGCCACACCCTTGTCGTAATAGGGAATGACCCTGGTCCCGTTCTTGGCCTGCTCGAGCGCCTGGTTGTACATGCGCCAGATATTGGTGTTGTCCTCCTTGGTGTTTTCCGTGCCGTCGAGCAGTACCACCAGTTTTCTGGGGCCTTGGTCGCTGTACAGGCAGTTGTTGAGCAGTTGCCAGCGTTTACGGATTTTGAAGTAACCGTCTTCGACGTCGTTGATGTTGAAACCTTCTTTACAGGCGGGTATCTGCGCGAGTTTTAGCGTTGTCCGGGCTTTTGCCAGCAATTGATAGTCAATGTTCCGTGTGGTTTGCAGTTTCAGCACGCTATTGTTGGTTATGGAGCAAGCGGAGAGGAGTACAAAACTCAACAGAAGGGCGATGCGCATATCGAAGGTCTCCGTGACCAGATACAGACGATGGCGTGGTGATGCAGGCAACCGGGGCAGAAGGGCAGGCTCCCGTGGTTGCTTCAGTGACACTAGTCGAGGGTGTTCAAAATGCCATCATTAGGGCCGGATTTGACAGGGCGAAGCCAGGGCAGGTGAGGTATCACCCCGCGTTTTCCCCTGCCAGCAACGCGCTGTAAGCCCGCAACCGCCGCACGAACTCACTCACCGAACCCTGGGGAACATAGGCCTGCTTGAGGAAGAACGCGGCGTACTCGGCCATCCCTGGTTCGGCCGCCGTCAGCAGTTGCGCATGCTCCTCCAGGGTGGTCGGCCAGCCGCGTTCCTGTTCGCCGCGCAGCAGGTTGGCCGAGCGCAGCGCCTTGCGCGCCGCAGCCCGTTGCAGGCGTTGTTGCTGCAACGGTTCGCGGCTTTGTTCCAGCTGCTGAGCGTAGCCTTCCAGCACTTGGGAGAAGTCGCCATTCAGTGCCAGGGCGATGGTCCGGCTCGGGCGGAAAGTCTCGAAGCGCAGCCCCAGGTCATTGCCCCAGATGCAGCGGCACTGATGCTTGAGCCAGAAACCCCAGCGGTAGCGATTGTCGGGCGCCAGCACCTCGTTGAGTACGCCGATGTCGAAATCGATCTTCGACACCTCCGGGTGCCGCGCTTCCAGCGCTTGCCGAGTCTGCTCCAGCCGCTGGTGCTCCGCGGGGCTCGGTGCCCAGGCCAGGACCAGGGTCACATCCAGGTCGGAGGTGCCCGGCCGCGCGTCGCCACGGGCCACGCTGCCGTACAGGTACAGGCCATCGAGCAGCGCCGGAAAACGCCGCGAGAGCATCGCGCACAGCTCATCCACCAGAGGGCTGAATGCCGGTTGCAACGGCTGGTCGGGCAGGGACTGGATAAAACCTTCGGCGTCGACGCCTGGGTACTGCGACATGGTGATCTCGGTGGGGCAATGGCGATGAAAACCACCCGGGCCAGGCGGGCGATTGGCAGACAGTCTGGCTGACTTCACGGATCGCGCAAGCCGGCGCGGTTCAACGCCACGCCGTCACGGGTCGAGGCTCGCCAGATCGTTACCGAGGGGCGTCGGCGACTCGCCGTTGATCGCGCACAACAGCGCCGTGATGGCTTCCCCCTCGACCATGCCGCGCTCTTGCAGCAGGTCCGCCACCGCGCCGACCGCCGGCCAGTAGCGATGCACCAGGCAACTGGCGCGGGCCAGGGCCCGGGATTCGGCGTCGAGCAGCTTGCGCGGTGGCAGCAGGCTGATCAGCTCATGAGCGCGGCTCAGGTCGCCGCGGCCGCTGCCTCTTATCAGCCTGTCGGATCGGCCATGGCGGTAGATCGCTTCGGCCACCGGGCCGGCAAAGCAATGCAGCAGGTCGCGCTCGATGGCCTCGATCATCGATGGCAGGTATTCGGCGATCCCCGGGGCGTCGAAGGCGGGGCGCGGGACCAGGTAATCGGCTTCCACCAACCCCTCTACATAGCGCGGGTTGCCCCGCCGATCGAGCATCGGACCCGCGTCGGCTTCGGCCCTGGTGCGCACGGTAATGCGGGCGATCGGTTGACCGTTCCACCAGAAAGCCAGGGCGTGGCCGGCTTCGTGGATGGCCGTGCAACGCGGGCGCTGGTTCATGGTCTTCTCCCGTGCTCTGTACGCGTCGGGCGGACGAAAAAGGCGGGGCATCAGTCGAAAAAACCGCCAGAGGCCCCCGCGGGCGCTGTCCCTATCATTGGCTTCGGCCGTGGGCCCCGGGTAAAAGCTTGTCCCTATCAACAACCAATAGTCCGGCTATTAGCGATCCGCCACAGAGGGTCTAGCCTTAATTCAGCGCTGGCGCGAGCCGGCCGGATGAGACCTGATCGAGAGATAACGAAGAACGAGTCAGAAGCGTACTGGGCTTACCGTGGGCCACCGTCCTGGCAACTCGCTTGCCGCTCTGCAGCATGCCCTGTGGCCACACCCATCAGTTGAGCGAACTGTGAGCCCCGCAACCTATGTCATTGCTTTCGCCTGTCGCTATTTCGTGCCCATCCGGGGCGGATAGCTGGATGAATACGACCAAAGGTAGCTCCTCATGGCAAACGAATCGAAATGCCCGTTCAACCATGCCGCCGGCGGTGGGGTAACCAACCGCGACTGGTGGCCGAACCAACTGAACCTGAAGATCCTGCACCAGCACTCGTCCCTGTCCGACCCCATGGGCGAGGACTTCAACTATGCCGAAGCCTTCAAGCGCCTGGATTTCCAGGCCCTGAAACAAGACCTGCATGCGCTGATGACCGACTCCCAGGACTGGTGGCCCGCCGACTTCGGCCACTATGGGCCGCTGTTTATCCGCATGGCCTGGCACAGCGCCGGGACCTACCGCGTCGGTGACGGCCGTGGCGGCGCCGGTTCCGGCCAGCAGCGTTTCGCCCCGCTCAACAGCTGGCCGGACAACGTCAGCCTCGACAAGGCGCGCCGGCTGCTGTGGCCGATCAAACAGAAGTACGGCCGCAACATCTCCTGGGCCGACCTGATCGTGCTTACCGGCAACGTCGCCCTGGAATCCATGGGCTTCAAGACCTTCGGTTTTTCCGGCGGTCGCCCGGACGCCTGGGAGCCGGACGAAGACGTCTATTGGGGCTCGGAAAACAAATGGCTGGGCGGCGACACCCGCTACGGCAAACCGGATAAAGCCGCCATGCAAGAACCCGGCGAGGGCCAACTGGTGGCCGAGCCTGGCAATGAAGAAAGCCGCACCGACCAGGGGCGCAACCTGGAAAACCCCCTGGCCGCGGTGCAGATGGGCCTGATCTATGTGAACCCCGAAGGCCCCGAGGGCAACCCGGACCCGGTGGCCGCCGGGGTAGATATCCGCGAAACCTTCGCCCGAATGGCGATGAACGACGAAGAAACCGTGGCCCTGATCGCCGGCGGCCACGCCTTCGGCAAGACCCACGGCGCCGGCCCCGCCGACAATGTCGGCGCCGAACCCGAAGCCGCCGGCCTGGAACTGCAGGGCCTGGGCTGGAAGAGCACCTTCGGCAGCGGCAAGGGCGCCGACACCATCACCAGCGGCCTGGAAGTGATCTGGACCACCACGCCCACCCGCTGGAGCAACAACTACCTGGAAAACCTGTTCGGCTTCGAGTGGGAACTGACCAAGAGCCCGGCGGGCGCGCACCAGTGGACGCCCAAAGGTGGCGCCGGCGCCGGCATCATCCCCGATGCCCACGACCCCTCCAAGCGACGCAACCCGACCATGCTGACCACCGACCTGTCGCTGCGCTTCGACCCGATCTACGAGCCGATCTCGCGACGCTTCCTGGCGAACCCCGATCAGCTGGCCGACGCCTTCGCCCGCGCCTGGTTCAAGCTGATCCACCGCGACATGGGCCCGCTCTCGCGTTACCTCGGCCCGGAACTGCCCCATGAAGAACTGCTGTGGCAAGACCCGATCCCCGCGGTGGACCATGCCCTGGTCAACGACAGCGATATCGCCACACTCAAGGCCAAATTGCTGGCCTCGGGCCTGTCGGTGTCGCAACTGGTGTCCACCGCCTGGGCGGCAGCTTCCAGCTTCCGTGGCTCCGACAAACGCGGCGGCGCCAACGGCGGGCGCCTGCGCCTGGCCCCGCAAAAGGACTGGCCAGTCAACCAGCCCGAGCAACTGGCCAAGGTGCTGGCGACCCTCGAAGGGGTCCAGAAGGACTTCAACAGTGCGCAATCCGGTGGCAAGAAAGTCTCCCTGGCCGACCTGATCGTGCTCGGCGGTAGCGCCGGCATCGAACAGGCCGCGAAAAACGCCGGCCTCGACATCAGCGTGCCGTTTTCCCCAGGGCGCATGGACGCTAGCCAGGAGCAGACGGACGTCGAGTCGTTCGGCTACCTCGAACCCATCGCCGATGGCTTTCGCAACTACCTCAAGACCCGCTACGCGGTACCGGCCGAAGCGCTGCTGATCGACAAGGCGCAACTGCTGACCCTCACCGCCCCCCAAATGACGGTGCTGATCGGCGGCCTGCGCGTGCTCGACATCAACGTCGGCCACACCCCCCACGGCGTCTTCACCACACGGCCGGGCGCGCTGACCAACGACTTCTTCGTCAACCTGCTGGACATGGGCGTGGAATGGAAACCTGTCTCCGACGCCCAACAAGAGTTCGAAGCCCGCGACCGCAAGACCGGCCAGGTCAAATGGACCGGCACCCGCGTCGACCTGGTCTTCGGCTCCAACGCCCAGTTGCGGGCATTGGCCGAGGTCTATGCCAGCGCGGATGGGCAGGGGCAGTTCGTGCAGGACTTTGTCGCGGCCTGGGTCAAGGTGATGAATCTGGATCGGTTTGATCTGAGGTGAGGGGAAGCGCCTTGAGGTCTGGAAACAGGGCTCTCGACCCGATGGTTCAGGTCGGGGGCACCAGGCCGGAGGTAGGCGCCTCATAAACCATTCGGTGTTTTTGAAAGTTGCTGACGCCTCCCAGTGTGGAGGCGTTTTTTTGTCCGAGGGGAAGGTAGCGGTGACTGTTCGCGGGGTGGAGATTGCCTGGGCTCATTGGGACAGAACGGGGGATATCCATCTCTTGATAGGTGTCGATGACCTGTCCTTTCTCTGACTGCTCAAGTGCATTTGATCTGATCAGGATCAGGTTTTCCTTACGGCAATTTTGGATAATTCCTACCCCTATACCTTCGTCTCTTTGGGTATGGTGGCAAGCCTGATTTGGACGCCTGATGTGGCGGCCACAGGCCCATCAGATCGGGCGTCGAGAACATGCAAACGGTGTGAGTGCGGAGTTGACCCTCGTGCATTTTTACAAATAGGTTGCTGCCGTCAAGGATGATGAGAACGGCAGTTACAACGGTTGGTTCCGCCGTGGCCTGCCTGCTGTGGTCGAAGGTCCGCTACGGTTTGCCGTGACACAGGAGTCATCTGGCAGCGGTGGGGACGGGACCGTTCCCACCGACTCCGGACTGGCCCCCGGCAGAGCCGGCATCAAGGCCAGCTTCCGCCAGGGCGGCAAGGGCGTCGGGCAGTACAACACCGACAAAGGCTACGAACATCAAAAAAGCTACAACGACAAACGTGCCCAATGGGCCACTCTCTATGGCGTTATCAAGATTGCCCAGCATGCTGACTGGGCAGGAGGTTCATGATGCGCCGGCGTCAGTTCTTCGCTGTTCTTGGCATGGTCGCCTTGACCAGTATCACCAGTTGCACATCATTCTCCTCTTCTCGGAACCCTTCCATGGACAAGACCGGATGGATTACCCATTGCTTTGGCAGATTCCTGATTGATTTGCCGCCCCAGGCGGAAATTAGAGCGGGGTACTATCTCTGGGGCGACAACATCGAAGCGCTCGATGAAACACCGGTCACTCTGGCTGCCAGAATTAATTAGCGTGAACAGGAACTGAAGGCCCAACTGCATAGAAGGCAACAAGGCAGTCTGTTTCTTCGCCGACTAGACCTAGGGGGGAACTCGACGGGACTGCTTTCCTGGAAATCCAATGCTAGTACAGCGATGTATCTATTGGATGCTTATGCTGTTTCCAAACCGACTTGGCGTGCTTACCGTTGGATGGGCGGTGTATCGAAAAGCCTTGAAGCGCAGGGTATTGAAAGTGCGACTTCTCTGGCCCACAGCCTACGTTCTCGTGAAGTCGACGAGATTCCCTCTGAGCCTGGTTTTTGTATTGACCGAGCCTATATCGCGGGTAACAGCTTTCAAGGTGAGCGTTTCGATATCGGCGTGACCTTCCCGGATCATCCCGGCGCCCACTTCGAATTCACTTCTAGCACCGGAGCAGAAGAGAACCGTCTGCTGGATCGAGTGAGTGGTTTCCTCGCAGGTGCCGCCAGGATGGTGCTGGGGATCGAGACCCTGCGCAAAAGGGAGCGTGGTGGACCGGTTCCGGCCGACGAATACCTGTTGGCCAGTACTGACAAGGGGCAGCGTATCTATACCTTTGCCTGGGAAACCCAGGGCAAGGGTGGCTCGATCATCGAACCCAATATCTCCGCCGCGCTCGGTGTACTTCAACGTAGCCCCGACAGCAACGGCAGGCTGCCAGCGCCGCCATTCAAATCAGACAAAGAAGCGCTGGCGTTCTGGGACACCATCATCGGCTCCGTCCGCCTGCGCCCGGTGTCTTCGCATGACGGTAATACAGCAGGTTCCTGAATATTTATCCTTCGGAGGGCGCAAGGCCCAAGGAGAGAGGAGTGTTTGTGAGTACAACGGAAAAGGAGCAGACATGGACATCATCCGACTCGGCGATTCCACCAGTCACGGTGGAACCGTGATCGAAGCGTTCAACCAGACCGACCTGAACGGCAAACCCATGGCCGGGGTCGGGCACAAGGTCACCTGCCCTCTATGCAAAGGTGTGTTTCCTATTGCCGAGGGCAGTGCCTTGCTGGATGTCGGCGGTGTTCCCGTGGCGCTCCATGGAATGAAAACCGCCTGTGGCGCCAGCCTGATCGCCAGCGGGCCCAAAGGCGACGCCGGGAGTTAGTCAGGTAGAGGGTGGGTAGCTACACGGACTTGCCCACCCGTTTGCATTCGACCTGCCATGACATCTCCTCGTTTTGATTCGTTCTTAACTAGCGAAAGACAACCGCTCCCTACCATTGCGTCAAACTCGACGATCCGTGCTTCACCGCGCCAACCTCTGCGAAGGCGACGACGCAACCGGAGAAGGGAATCTGTGCTCTCAAACCAGCATCGACTGCTGGGCGAAGATACCCGCCATCGCGCCTTGCCATGATGCCGTGGTGACCGATGCCATGAGGGGGTTTGCCAGGTCGCCGGCAGCGTAGATGCCAGGCATGCTGGTTTCGCGGCGCTCGTCGACCTTGAGGGCGATGCCCAGGGGTGTATCGACCGTGTCGAGGCCCAGCGATTCATGCAGGCGTGCGGACGGCTTGTTGCGCGGATGGGCGAACAGGATGTCGACCGCGACAGAGGGGCCGGCGTCGAGCCTGACGGTGGCGTTATGGCTCTCGTCATGGTCGATTTCGGTGAGTCGGCCATCGACGACAGGGATGCCGCGGCGCGTCAGATCGGCCCGGATGTCGGGTGGAATGTCGTGACCATTGGCGAAGACCGTCAATGTGTCGGTCCAGTCGTGGTACAGCTTGACGTAGTTGTGCGACGGCGGGCCGGACCAGACGAGGCCCCAATGCCGGCCGGCAACTTCAAAGCCGTCGCAATAGGGGCAGGGCACGATGGAGGAGCCCCAGCCTTCGGCAAAGCCGGGAACTTCAGGCATCTGGTCGGCGACGCCATAGCTCAGGATCAGGCGGCGCGCCCTGAGGCTTTCGCCATCGCCAGTGAGGACGGAGAAATCGTCGATGACGCCGGAGATGCTCTCGGCCCGCGCAGTGGCCAGCCTGACCGTGGGATAGCGCGCCAGCTGCTGCCGCGCCTCGGCCAGGATCTCCAGCGGTGGCTTGTGGTCGTGGCCGAGCAGGCCATGCGAGTGGTCGGCGAAGCGATTGCGCGGCAGGCCGGTGTCGAGAACGGTGACCTTGCGCCGGGCACGGCCGAGCTGCAAGGCGGCGGCAAGACCGGCAAAACTGCCGCCGATGATGATGACGTCATTCATGGTGATGGGCTCCGCGCTGTGGATGAAGGGAGATCGGCTTGCACACTTAAGATACTTTGGAGTACCCTAATTCAAGAATTAGAATACTGTCAAGTACTGGAATTTTTATGAGCGAAAACAGCCAGAGCCGGCGCGGCCGGCCCGCCAACGAGGCGCTTGGCCAAACGATAGCCGACGCCGCGTGCGAACTTTTTGTGGAATTGGGTTTTCAAGCGACGACCATGGATAAGGTCGCCAAGCGGGCGAAGATATCCAAGCTAAGCATCTATCGGCACTTCGAGAACAAGGAGGCGCTGTTCAGCGCGGCCATCGCGGCCCACTGCCAGCAGTTTGCACCTCAGGCCCTTTTTGAAGGTGTCGACGGTTCGGCCGAAGATCAGCTCATGGCGGTGGGATCAACCCTGCTTCGCACGCTGTTGAGCCCGGACGTGCGCAGTGTCGAAGCCATGATCATGGCCGACAAGACCAATCAAAAGTCGTTAAGCAAGCGCCAATATGAAGCCGGCCCCGCCTATGTCATCGCCCAAATCGAGGCCCTGTTGCGTCAGTTGCACGCGAAGGCGGTTCTGAACGTGCCCGATCCTCTACGGTCAGCTCGCTTGTTTGCCGCGCTTTTCAAAGGGTCCGATCTTCTGATTATCGCGCGCTTCGATGAGGCGAGAGCCGAGGACGATAACGAAATCGAATCCTATTGCCGGTCGGCCGTCGCCATGTTCATCGCCGCGCACGGTGGCAACGACCATGCGGGCGGATAAGCATTTGATTGCTCCGGGCAGCTTGGCCTGGGCGGTCGTCCAGGCGCTTCGTCATATTGGGCTGGCGCGCGTCAATATGGCGACAGTATCGAAACGTTGCTTTGGTGGATCAATGGCAGCCCTCGGAAAACCCTAAACTACGAAACGCCCGCTGAACGATTTAGCCAGTCTGTTGCATCGACCGGTTGAACCCACAGCCAGAAGCGGGCATTCGTTCGTGTTGGCCAACGACGAAATGAAAGCGAGTCAGCACGCGTTGTGCGACATCCATCTATCTCCTCTACGACTGAGTCTGCGATTGGCTAGATAATGATTCGGTCATTTGCGCGTGACACACCGCCAGAATCTCATCGGCCAGCGCCGAGTCGTCAGGACAGGCGCGCGACAAGATGATCGCCCCGACCGCGCGCGCCAGCAGGTCGATCATTTTCACCCTCGCTTCACCCGGCGCCGCATCCGGCCCGGTCGGGTATTTTTCGCCGAGCGTTTGCAATGTGCGCTCGATGCCTTCGGCGAATGCCGACTTCAAATCGTCCGACTGACGCGCCGCGTCACCGCACAACGCCGCCATGGTGCAACCCGTGGCGCGCCCATCGCGATGATCCCTGGACACATACACATCGATGAAATCCTTCACGCTCAATTCTTCGGCGCTGGCAAGTGACTGCGCAAGGCTGTTAGCCGAGGCTTCGGCCATCAGGTCCGCCTTCGAACCGAAATGTTTGTAGAAACCGCCATGGGTGAAACCGGCGGCGGCCATCAAGTCGGCCACGCCGACACCGTCAAAACCGCGCTCGCGAAACATGATTGAGGCCGTTTCGACGATGTGCTCCCGATTTAGCTGGGCCTGAGCCTTGGACACTCGCATGGGAAATACCTCGCTACCGCTGGAAATTCATCGGCTGATGATACATAGATGTTGACCATAATCAAAATCGTTGACAGTTTAGATTTCGATCATCATCCTAATAGCAAGCGACCTGACCATTTCCCAACGGACACGGAACAAACACCCATGAGCGACCTGAATCTGTTTACCCCTTACACGCTTGGCGCGCTGACGCTGGCGAATCGCGTGGTTCTCGCGCCACTGACGCGCAATCGCGCAGGCAAAGGCTTTGTGCCGAGCGAGTTCGCGGCTGCCTATTACGGCCAGAGGGCCAGCGCGGGCTTGCTGATTTCCGAAGCCTCGCAGATCTCGCAGCAGGGGCAGGGCTATCAGGACACCCCGGGCATTTACACGCAGCCGCAGATAGAGGGATGGCGCAAGGTGACCGATGCCGTGCACGCCAAGGGCGGGAGAATTTTCCTGCAGTTGTGGCATGTGGGCCGCGTATCCCATGTGGATCTGCAACAGCACGGCGCGGCGCCGGTAGCCCCTTCCGCGCTTCGTCCTGCGACCAAGGTGTTCGTCAACAATCGCTTCGAGGACGTTTCCGAGCCGCGAGCGCTGGAGACTGACGAACTGCCGGGCATCGTCGACGATTTCCGCCAAGCGGCGGCAAACGCCATTGCGGCAGGCTTCGACGGCGTGGAAATCCATGGTGCAAACGGCTATTTGCTGGACCAGTTCATCAAGGACGGCTCCAACCAGCGTACGGATGCGTACGGCGGCTCGATCGCCAACCGTGCGCGCCTGCTGCTGGAAGTGACGGCCGCCGTGGTCGCCGAAATTGGCGCTGATCGCACGGGCATCCGCCTTTCGCCTGTCTCGCCGGCCAATGGCATATCGAGCAGTGACCCACAGGCTCAGTTCGATTACATCGTCGAGCAACTCAATGCTCTGGACATCGTTTATCTGCACGTCGTCGAAGGCGCGACCGGTGGGCCACGCGATGTGGCGCCCTTTGATTTCGATGCCTTGCGCCGGCGCTTCAAGAACACTTACATCGCCAACAACGGCTATGACCTGGACCTGGCCACGGCACGCCTTGCGCATGACAAGGCTGACCTGATCGCCTTTGGCCGTCCATTTATCGGCAACCCTGATCTGGTGGAGCGGCTCAAGACCGGTGCGCCACTGTCCGCCTTCGACCCCACCACGCTCTACGGCGGCGGTGCGGCGGGATACATCGACTACCCGACGCTTGCCGAATCAAGCGCTGCCGCGAACTAGGCACTGGCCGATCGAGCCTGGTTTTACTCGTGCATCAATCCCCATCCATGTTCCCGAACAAGAGCTGACATCATGACGACTCGCCCCACCGTTCTCATCACTGGCGCTTCCACCGGCATCGGCGCGGTTTACGCCGAGCGTTTCGCCCAACGCGGGCATGCTCTGGTGTTGGTCGCCCGCGACCACTCGCGGCTGGAGACGCTCGCCGCAACGTTGCGTGGCGAACACAACGTCGCCATTGAAGTGCTTCCGGCCGACCTGACTCAACTCAGCGACCTGCACATCGTCGAAGCACGCCTGCGGGATGACGAGCGCATCGGCATCCTCGTCAACAATGCCGGCGTCGCACAGTCCGGCCACTTCATCGAGCAAAGCACCGACAGCGTTGCACAACTGGTGGCCCTCAACACCACCGCGCTGGTGCGGCTCGCCAGCGCCATCGCGCCACGCCTGGCCAAGGCAGGTGAAGGCGCGATCATCAACATCGGTTCGGTGGTGGGGCTGGCGCCGGAGTTCGGCATGTCGGTCTACGGGGCGACCAAGGCGTTTGTGCTATTCCTTTCCCAAGGCCTGAGCCTGGAACTTTCGCCGCAGGGTGTTTATGTGCAAGCCGTACTGCCCGCCGCCACCCGCACGGAGATTTGGGATCGCGCCGGTATCGACATCAACACCTTGAGCGAAATCATGGAAGTGGGTGATCTGGTCGATGCCGCACTGGTTGGTTTCGACCGTCGCGAACCGGTGACCATTCCTCCGTTGCAAGAAGGCGAGCGCTGGGATGCCTTGCAAGCCGCGCGCCAGGGGCTTTTGTCGCAGATCAGGCAATCCGCCGTGGCGCAACGCTATTTGACTCAGGTCTGAACCCTGTCGAGCAGGTCGGCCTCGCCCCGCAATCGGAGGGAATAAACATGACCCCCATGGCTAGCAGCAATCACCCGGGTTCGCAGCCGTCATTTATCAATGCGGTGAACCAGTCGGTTCTGATTGGCGGGATACCCTTCGCCTATCGTGACCTGGGACCCAAGACGGAGGTTCCGCTGGTCATGTTTAACCATTGGGGGGCCGTGCTGGATAACTTTGACCCCCGCATCGTCGACGGTCTGGCAAAAAACCGGCGTGTCATCACGACCGATTACCGCGGTATCGGTGGCTCGGGTGGCTCCGCGCCATTGACCGTCGGTGAAATGGCTGACGATGCCATCGGCCTGATTCGTGCGCTGGGTTTTGACCAGGTTGACTTGCTCGGTTTTTCACTCGGTGGCTTCATCGCTCAAGACATCGCCCTGAAAGCTCCCGAACGAGTGCGCAGATTGATCCTCACCGGAAGCGGACCGGCCGGTGGCACAGGCATCGACAGCCTCGGTTCGGTGACCTGGCCCTTGATGATCAAAGGTTTGCTGACGCTGCGAGACCCCAAGTTCTACCTGTTCTTTACCACCACGGCCAATGGCCAACGCGCCGCGTCCGAGTATCTGCAACGTTTGAAAGAGCGCCAGGAAGATCGGGACAAAGGCCCGACACCCCGCGCGTTTCTACGGCAGTTCAAAGCCATTACCGCGTGGGGCAGGCAGGCCTCGCAAGATCTCGGTCGCCTGCGGATGCCGACCCTGATCGTCAACGGGGACAACGACATCATGGTGCCCACCGTGAACTCGATCGAGCTGGCGCAGCGAATCCCCAACGCGCAACTGATCATTTATCAGGACGCCGGGCACGGCAGCATTTTCCAGTACCACACCGATTTCGTGGCCAAGGCCGTGGCGTTCCTCGACGCCTGACGGCCTGCACGTCTAATCGCATCAAGGTTGCCGTGGCCGCGCCCATTCTCACTTCACCGACAAGAGTATCTGCAACATGAAGGCATTTTTTATCGACCGCTACGGCAAGCAGGACGGAGTGCTTGGCGAAGTGCCCGACCCAGCGGTCGGTGTGCATGACGTTCTGATCCAGGTGCATGCAACGAGCGTGAACCCGTTGGACTCAAAGATCAGAACGGGGGAGTTCAAGTTGATCCTGCCCTATACCTTTCCATTGGTATTGGGCAACGACCTGGCCGGAGTTGTTGTTCGCACAGGATCGGCGGTGAAGCGATTCAAGCCAGGAGACGAAGTCTATGCCCGTCCTCCCGAGGCCCGGATCGGCACCTTTGCCGAACTGATCGCCGTGAACGAAAGCTCGCTCGCGCTGAAACCCTCGAATCTCGATATGGCCGAAGCGGCTTCCATTCCCTTGGCCGCCTTGACGGCCTGGCAGGCGCTGGTTGAGACCGCCCAGGTGAAAAAGGGCCAGAAGGTGTTGATTCATGCCGGATCCGGCGGTGTCGGCACGCTTGCCATCCAGCTCGCCAAACACCTCGGCGCCTTCGTTGCGACCACCACCAGCACGGCGAATGTCGAATGGGTGAAAGCACTCGGGGCGGATGTGGTCATCGATTACAAACAGCAGGATTTTGCAAACGAGTTACGTGATTTCGACGTGGTGTTGAACAGCCTCGGCGCCGATGTACTGGAGAACTCGCTCAAGGTTCTCAAGGCTGGCGGACAGCTCATTTCCCTTTCGGGGCCGCCGACCGCGCAATTTGCCCAAGAGCAAGGTTTGTCCTGGGTGCTGGGGCAAGTCATGCGCCTGCTGAGCAGCGGTATTCGCAGAAAAGCCCGCAAGCACGGGGTGAACTATACCTTTTTGTTTATGCGCGCCGACGGGATGCAACTGCAGAAAATCACCTCGCTTATCGAGGCTGGCGTCATCAAACCGGTCATCGATCGTTCCTTCCCTTTTGAATCGATTGCAGAGGCGTTGCGGTACATCGAGCAGGGCCGATCAAAAGGCAAAGTCACCGTCACAATCAAATAGCGCACTACAAAACATGTCGGTAGATAACCTAGACGCCACCCAGTATCAGGCTCCCGCGCCTGAACCAGAGTCGCCGCCCACCATGCCCACACAGGAGCCGTTGCCACCGAAAGTCGTGCCTGCAGAA
Source organism: Pseudomonas sp. GW822-FHT05A08 (assembly GCF_058800485.1). NCBI lineage: Bacteria > Pseudomonadati > Pseudomonadota > Gammaproteobacteria > Pseudomonadales > Pseudomonadaceae > Pseudomonas > Pseudomonas sp. GW822-FHT05A08. The sequence continues at coordinate 4,821,154 of NZ_CM179511.1, read as the reverse complement.
AAGCCGACGATCATCTGGCGCAGTTTGCTGCTTGAGCAGTAACGAGAAATGCTTCATTGCAATTGAAACGATGCTTGCTGCGTCACCGGTTTCCAGCGAATGGCAAGTTCGCCGAAAACCGCCATTCACGAAAGGGCCATCGGACGACCAGAACCCCCGCGCACCAAGCCCCGCCAGCCGCCGAACTATAATTAACAAGCACCCCATCTGCCTGGCGAGTACCGCTGCGCCCATCGGTTACCCAGCAAGCTCACCCGCCCGGCAGAGGGCAGTCCAACCAATGGGACGGGACGCCCAACTGATGACACGAGAGGGACCCGCCATGAAACTTCATTCCTTCCAGCATTACTCCCATGGCCTGGAAATGGCCGTTCACGATGCATGGGTCACCACCAAGGTGAGGTCGGCCCTGACCTTTGCCGAATCGACCCGTGGTTTGCCTATCCATGTCAAAACCCATGCCGGCATGGTTACCTTGAGCGGTCGGCTCAACACCCATAAACAGTGTGAGCAGGCTGTCAGCCTGACCCGTGGGGTACACGGCGTCGCCGGCATCGATGCCAGCGATTTGCAGACCCATATGTTCACGCCGGGAAGCCTGCCCGAAGCGCCCAACGCCGAAGAGAGCAGCGAATACCCTTCGCCGTCGGCGACGAAGAGGGACGACAAATGACCAAGGCGAAGGCTTGAGCGTCGCGCCGGGAGGCCAGGGCGGCGCAGGGTTCGCTAGCCTTTTCGGCGGGGCCTCAGGAGGATCGCCAGCACGTTGAAAGCCCTGCCCGGTCGGGTGGGGCTTTCTCTCAGTTGCCAAAGGGTTGCACCCAGCCAGGCTGTATCTGACCCGTTGCAATGCGCAGGCAGTCCCTTCAGCCCAGCGCGGCCAGCATCAAATCCAGATTCTCCACCGCCGCCCCTGCCGCGCCTTTGCCCAGGTTGTCGAACACCGCCGCCAGCAACACCTGGCCCTCACCCTCGAACACCATCAAGCGCATAGCGTCGCTATCGTTCAGCGCCCGCGGATCAAGCCCCGTGAGTTCTTGTGCATGCCGAAGCGACATCACCTGTACACAACCGCTCCCGGCGTAGTGCTGCTCCAGGCAGGTCTGGATACGCGTGGCGTCCACGCCTGGAGCGAGCAGGCGCAGCTGTAGAGGAATGGTCAGCACAATGCCCTGGCGAAACGCACCGTAGGCCGGGACGAACAGCGGCCGTTCGCTCAGGCCACTGTGTTGTTGGATTTCCGGCACATGCTTGTGGGCCAGGCCCAGGCCGTAGACCTGGAAAGGGGCGGTTTGGGAAGCATTCGGCCCTTCGTGGGCTTTGACCGCGGCGCGGCCGCCGCCGGAGTAACCGGAGATGGCGTTGATGCTGATCGGGTAGTCCTTCGGCAGCAGTCCGGCTTGCAGCAAGGGGCGCAGCAGGCCGATGGCGCCAGTGGGGTAGCAGCCGGGGTTGCTCACGCGCTTGGAGGTGGCGATGCGTTGTGCCTGTTGCGGGTGCATCTGGGCGAAACCGTAGGTCCAGTGGGGGTGGGTGCGGTGCGCCGAGCTGGCGTCGATCACCCGCACCGCCGGGTTGCGAATACTGGCGACCGCATCACGGGCGGCGGCGTCGGGCAGGCAGAGCAGGGCGATGTCGCAGGCGTTGATGGCTTCGGCGCGACGTTGCGGGTCTTTGCGCTGGTCGGCGGCGAGGGTCAGCAGGTGCAGGTCGCTGCGGCCTTGCAGGCGCTGGTGGATCTGCAACCCGGTGGTGCCCTGGTCGCCGTCGATAAATACGAGGGGTGTGCTCATGCTGTGTGCTCGCAAGCGGGAATAGATTGGGCAAATCTTCCGGCTGAAGCTGAAATAGAGAAAGTTGAATTTAATAACGCTAAGATTCAGTTTTTCTGAATCTGGAGCAGGCCATGCGTGAGATCAGCCTCGACCGGCTGCGCACCCTGGTGGCGATTGTCGACCTGGGGTCCTTTGCCGAAGCGGCCCGCGCGCTGAACCTGGCGCCGCCCACGGTCAGCCTGCATATCGCCGACCTGGAGGCGCGGGTGGGCGGCTCGCTGTTGTCGCGCACCCGCGGTCGGGTGCAGCCGTCGGCCATTGGCGAAACCCTGGTGGAACGGGCGCGGCGGCTGTTGGCCGATGCCGAGCAGGCGCTGGAGGATGTGCAGCGCCAGGTGCTGGGCCTGGCCGGGCGGGTGCGCCTGGGGGCGTCCACCGGCGCCATTGCCCAATTGCTGCCCCAGGCCCTGGAAACCCTTGGCCAACGCCATCCGGGCATCGACCTGCAGGTGGCGGTACTGACCTCCCAGGAGAGTTTGAAGAAGCTCGCCGAAGGTTCGCTGGATATTGGCCTGGTGGCCTTGCCGCAAACCCCGGTCAAGGGTTTGCGCATCGAGCCCTGGCGCAAGGACCCGGTCATGGCTTTCCTGCCGGCCCGCTGGCAATGCCCCGATCCGGTGACGCCGCAATGGCTGGCCGCCCAGCCGCTGATCCTCAACGACCACAGCACCCGGCTGTCGCGCCTGACTTCGGAGTGGTTCGCACTGGGCGGCCAGCAGCCCACGGCGCGCATCCAGCTCAACTACAACGACGCGATCAAGAGCCTGGTGGCCGCCGGTTATGGCGCCACCTTGCTGCCCCACGAAGCCGCCACGCCGCTGCCCGACACCCGGATCGCCATGCGCCCGTTGCAGCCGCCGCTGTGGCGCCAGCTGGGCATTGCCCATCGGGACGGCGACGTGGAGCGCTCGACCCAGCATGTGCTGGAGGTGCTGTGGGGGCTGAGCGCCGATTGATAACGGAGCGCCTTAGCCCAGCAGGTGCCTGGAAATGTGCTTCGAGATTTCCACCATCGAAGTCTTGCCGGTGAATTCAAACTTCACCTGGCCCAGCGATGAAAAGTAGATCTCCAGCTCGGAGTCCAGGTCGAAGGTGCCGGAGGTTTCCACCGAGTAGGCAACGATGTTTTTGTAGGGCAGGGAGGTGAAATCCTTTTTGCTGCCGGTGATGCCCTGCACGTTGACCGCGATGATGCGCTTGTTGGTAAACACCACGCCGTCGCGCATGGCTTTATAGGCGTCGATCACCTGCTCGCCTTCCAGCAACAGGTCGCTGACCCGCTCGGCGTATTCGTCGTTTTGCTTGAGCTTGAAGAAGCCTTTGTTGTTGAAGTCGATCATGGGGAGCGTCCTTATTTTTGAAGTAATATTCCAGGTTTTTGCTAGCTGTTAAGGCGTATCGGACCCGGCTCAGGTTCCATCGCCGCTTGGGTACAGCGTTATACCAAGAGTTTGCTGGTAGCAGATACCAGTTAAGGCGATGTCTCTGATGGCCTTTGAATTATTCTGATCGACTTTTAACTGGAATTAATAATTCATGAGGTAGCTACTACTTTGGATTGCACATGATTCTCGGCATCACTGGAAGAGCAACTATTAGGAACTGAAAGGATGAAACGGATTTTAGCGGTATGGCTGTTGATTGCCGGCAACATGGGGAGTGTTGCCTATGCTGGGGGCGATATTACAGCGGCCCGGCAGTCGTTGAAGAATTACGGCCTTGGCTATTGCATCGTTAATCAGTTCAAAAATGAGTCCGATGTGAAGAGCGATATAGAGTCGGCTATTGGCGCCTATTCCTTCATGGGGAGTGGTATGCACACCATTCTTCAGAGTGAAGATACCCTGGAGACTCTGCATAATCCTTATGATGCAACGACGAATTTTGTATTCTCCATGTATGAGAAAACCCAAGCCAGTAGCAAATATACGGATAAGAAAGTCGTGTTTTATGCCTGCCTCGATATCTATAACTCCAAGGCACTCGACGACTTTATCAAGATACAGGACCCGTACATTACACAATGATGGGTAAAGAACTGGCCGAGCGCGATATCCCATATCGCGCTCGCCACCCTGCCTTAAAACAACTTCCAGCTATAACTCAGCAACAACCGGTTCTCATTGATATCGGTCCGATAATTCGAGCGCGCCAGCACATTGCGCACCTTGATCCCCAGCCCGCCCAACGGGCCGGACTGGATCACGTAACCGATATCCAGGTCGCGCTCCCAGTCCTTGCCTTCATAACCCTTGCCGGTGTCGACGTTGTCGCCGCGGATGTAACGCACGGTGCTGGTCAGGCCGGGCAGGCCGCGGGCGGCGAAGTCGTAGTCGTAGCGCAGTTGCCAGGAGCGTTCGTCGGTGTAGGCGAACTCGTAGGTGGGCACTTCGTTGCCCAGCGGGGTGATGTTGGCGAAGACCCGGGGAAAGGCGCTGTCGCCGAACATGCCCTGGTAGCCGACATAAAAGGTGTGGCCACTGCGCTTGGCCGATAGCAGGGAGAAGAAGGCCTGGTTGTCGATGGCGCCGAGCAGCTGTTTGCCGTCTTCTTCGCTGTCGTAGTAGCCGAGGTTGGCGCCGAGTATCCAGTTGCCCAGCGGCTGGCTGTGTTTCAGGCCGAGGAAGCGCTGGTGGTAGATGTCTTCCAGCTGGCCGTACCAGGCGCTGACGCTGCTGCGTTTGTCGTTGAAGGCGTAGTCGGCGCCGGCGTAGTTGAAGGCGTCGCTGCTGACGGCGCGTTTCGGTACGTGGCCGAGCATGGCTTGCAGTTTGCCGTCGCCGGATTCGTTGCGCAGGCTGGTGGAGCGCAGGCGGCCGCCTTGCAGGGTCAGGCCGTCGATGTCGTTGGAGACGATGCTCGCGCCCTGGTAGGACGGCGGCAGCAGGCGGATGTCGCTGAAGCTGAGTACCGGCAGGTTGGGTTGCAGTTCGCCGATGCGCAGCTCGCTTTTTGCCAGGCGCAGTTTCAGTGCCAGGCCGAGGCGGCTGTAGTTGTCGGCGGCTTCGCCATCCTCCTGCACCGGCAGTAGGCCGCTGTTGACCCGGCCCTTGCCGCTGTCGAGCTTGAGCCCCAGGGTGCCGATGGCATCCAGGCCTAGGCCTAGGGTGCCGGGGGTGTAGCCGGACTTGAGGTTGAGGATAAAACCCTGGGCCCATTCCTGGGCCATGGACTGCTCGGTGCCGCGGATATCCGAATAGTCGCGGCTGAAGAAGTAGTTGCGGGCCTGGAGGGTGGCGGTGGCGTCCTTGATAAAACCGCCTTCTGCGGCCAGCAGCGGCTGGGGCGCGCTCAGGCACACCGCGCTGGTGCCCAGCGCGGCGAGGGTCTTTGCAGGTTTCATTGCTTTTACTCTTATTGTTATGGAAAGCAGTTCACTGCCCGGCAGGCTAGGGGCGGGTGTGGGGCGGGTGCTATCCATTGCCTGCAGACCTGTATCCCTTTTCTGCAGGTGCGCTTTTTTGCGGTAAGGGGAGGTGGGCGCAACCGCGAGTCGGCTGCGCGCGAGGAGTCAGGCCTCGGGGTGTTCGGCGCGCAGTTCGTCGATCATGCGCAAGCAGTGGCTGAGCCCCGCCGACACATCGCCGACCCTGCGGCTGATGATGATCGGCGAGGTGGCGTTGGCTTCCAGCAGCGGGCTGAAGCCGATGTCGTCGCGGTGCAGCAATTGCACCGAGGCCGGCACCAGGGTGATGCCGATGCCGGCGCCCACCAGGCCGATGGCGGTCTGCAGTTCGTTGGTCCACTGCACGATGCGGATGTTCAGGCCGTGGGTGTTGAACAGCGCGATCACATGGTCGGCGTAGCTCGGGCGCGGGTTGCCGGGGTAGAGCACGAAAGGCTCGTCGGCCAGTTGCGCGAGGCTCACCGGCTGGCCGATCAGCGGATGGCCGGCGGGCAGGGCGGCCACCAGGCGATCCTCGGTCTGCACCTTCTGCACGATGGCCGGGTCGTCGATGCGGATCCGCCCGAAGCCGATATCGATGCGCCCGGCCTTGAGCGCTTCCACCTGTTGCAGGGTGGTCATTTCCGACAGCCCCAGTTCCAGGGCCAGGGTCTCGTGGCTGCGCAGGCGGCGGATCAGTTCCGGCAGCAGGCCGTACAGGGTCGAGGGGGCAAAGCCGATGCCGAGCCAGGTCTTTTCGCCGTGGCCGATGCGCCGGGTGTTGTCGCAGACCTTGGCCAGTTGCTCCAGCAGCACGCTGGAATGCTCATAGAAAAAGCGCCCGGCTTCGGTCAGGCGCAACGGCCGGCCGCGCTCCAGCAGCAACACCCCGAGTTCCTCTTCCAGTTGCTGGATCTGCCGGCTCAGGGGCGGCTGGGCGATGTGCAGGCGCTCGGCGGCCTTGGTGAAGTTGAGGGTCTGGCCCAGCACCTGGAAGTAACGCAGATGACGCAGTTCCATAAGGCCTCCGCGGGCAAAGGTTGGATACCTTCAAGGTATCGAGCCAGACCAATTCTATATTGGAACCCCGGAAAAAGCCGTACGAGAATCGGTTCCATAACTTCAAGAACCTGATGGGTATGGAAATGCTTTCAAGTGTCATTGAATCGATCGAAACGATCATTGTCGATCTGCCCACCATCCGCCCGCACAAGCTGGCGATGCACACCATGCAGAACCAGACCCTGGTGCTGATCCGCCTGCGCTGCGCCGACGGCATCGAAGGCCTGGGCGAAGCCACCACCATCGGCGGCCTGGCCTATGGCAATGAAAGCCCGGACAGCATCAAGACCAATATCGACCGCTTCTTCACGCCGCTGCTGCTCGGCCAGGACGGCGCCAATATCAATGCCGCCATGCAGCGCCTGGAGCGCAGCATCCGCGGCAACACCTTCGCCAAATCCGGTATCGAAAGCGCCTTGCTCGACGCCCAGGGCAAACGCCTGGGGCTGCCGGTCAGCGAACTGCTCGGCGGCCGGGTGCGCGACGCCTTGCCGGTGGCCTGGACCCTGGCCAGCGGCGACACCGCCAAGGACATCGCCGAAGCAGAAAAGATGCTCGACCTGCGTCGCCACCGCATCTTCAAGCTGAAGATTGGCGCTGGCGAGGTGGACCGCGACCTGGCCCACGTGATCGCGATCAAGAAGGCCCTGGGCGACCGCGCCAGCGTGCGGGTCGACGTCAACCAGGCGTGGGACGAAGCGGTGGCGGTGCGTGCCTGCCGGGTGCTGGGCGGCAACGGTATCGACCTGATCGAACAGCCGATCTCGCGCAACAACCGCGCCGGCATGGTGCGCCTGAATGCCATCAGCCCGGCGCCGATCATGGCCGACGAATCCATCGAGTGCGTGGAGGACGCCTTCAACCTGGCCCGCGAAGGCGCGGCTTCGGTGTTCGCCCTGAAGATCGCCAAGAACGGCGGCCCGCGCGCCGTGTTGCGCACCGCGGCGATCGCCGAGGCGGCGGGCATCGGCCTGTACGGCGGCACCATGCTCGAAGGCGGCATCGGCACCCTGGCGTCGGCCCATGCTTTCCTGACCCTCAATACCTTGAGCTGGGACACCGAACTGTTCGGCCCACTGCTGCTGACCGAGGACATCCTCGCCGAGCCGCCGCTGTACCGAGATTTCCAATTGCACGTATCCCGGGCGCCGGGCCTCGGCCTGAGCCTGGACGAGGAGCGCCTGGCGTTCTTCCGCCGCGACCAAGCCTGAACTGCCATTCATCACGTCTTAAGGAGAGCACCATGCTGTTCCACGTCAAAATGACCGTGAACCTGCCGGTCGACATGAACCCCGAGCGCGCCGCCCAGCTCAAGGCCGACGAAAAGGCCCTGGCCCAGCGCCTGCAAGAGCAGGGCAAGTGGCGGCATCTGTGGCGCATCGCCGGCCTGTATGCCAACTACAGCGTGTTCGACGTCGACAGCGTGCAGGAACTGCACGACCTGCTGATGCAACTGCCGCTGTACCCGTACATGGCTATCGAAGTGAACGCGCTGTGCAGGCATCCTTCGTCCATTCGTGCGGATGACCGCTGAGCCCGCGCCAGCCTGCTCCACACTCTAATAAATACAAGATGAGGAATAACCATGAACGTCCGAATTTCCCACACTGCCAGCGCCCAGAAATTTCTCGAAGAAGTCAGCGGCCAATTCAACGATCAGGGCAACCCTCGCACCAAGGCCCTGGTGTACCGCATCCTGCGTGACACGGTGAACATCATCGAAGACCTCGACGTGACCCCGGAAGAATTCTGGAAGGCGGTCAACTACCTCAACGTGCTCGGCGCGCGCCAGGAAGCCGGGCTGCTGGTGGCCGGCCTGGGCCTGGAGCACTACCTGGACCTGCTGATGGACGCCGCCGACGAACAGGCCGGCAAGACCGGCGGCACCCCGCGCACCATCGAAGGCCCGCTGTACGTGGCCGGCGCGCCGCTGAGCCAGGGTCAAGCGCGCCTCGACGATGGCGTCGATCCGGGCGTGGTGCTGTTCATGCAGGGCCAGGTGCGCAACACCGCTGGCGAACCGCTGGCCGGGGCCATTGTCGATGTCTGGCACGCCAACACCGGCGGCACCTATTCCTACTTCGACACCACCCAGTCCGAGTTCAACCTGCGTCGGCGCATCGTCACCGATGCCGAAGGCCGCTACCGTTTTCGCAGCATCGTGCCTTCGGGCTACGGCTGCCCACCGGACGGTCCGACCCAGCAGTTGCTCGACCAGTTGGGCCGCCACGGCCAGCGTCCGGCGCATATCCACTTCTTCATCTCGGCCGATGACCACCGTCACCTGACCACCCAGATCAATCTCGATGGCGACGAATACCTGCACGATGATTTCGCCTACGCCACCCGTGACGAACTGATCGCCAAGATCACCTTCAGCGACGATCAGCAGCGTGCGGCGCAGCATGGGGTCAGCGGGCGTTTTGCCGAGATCGACTTCGACTTCACCCTGCAGTCGTCGGCCCAGCCCGAAGAACAGCAGCGCCTGGAGCGGGTGCGAGCGCTGGAGGACTGACAGCGCGGCAGATCCCGATTCGGGGCCACGGGATAACGTGAGTGATCCCGTGGTTTTTGCCGTTGTGAGCCGTGGTCGAAGTCTTGCGTGATGGGCCAGCGGTGGCGAACGATCACCGCCCGGCAATAACAATCCCAATAACAAAAACGGGGAGTGACCCGCTTATGGAAACCCATCTGTTGAGTGAGCGCAGCCGGGTATTCGCCCAGGCCGATCCCTACGCTGTGTCCGGCTATGTCAACCAGCATGTGGGCAGCCACTGCATCCGTTTGCCCAAGGCCGGCAGCCCCCAGGCCAGCCTCAATCATCGGCAGTTCGCCAGCCTCGACCTGTGCTCGATCAGCTACGGCGGCAGCGTGCGCGTCACCTCGCCGGCGCTGGAAACCATCTACCACCTGCAAGTGTTGCTACGCGGCCACTGCCTGTGGCGTGGCCATCGCCAGGAGCATTACTTCGCCCCCGGCGAGTTGCTGCTGATCAACCCTGACGATCCGGTGGACCTGACCTACTCCGACGACTGCGAGAAATTCATCATCAAGGTGCCCACCCGCCTGCTGGAGTCGGTGTGTGAGGAGCAGCGCTGGCTGTATCCGGGGCAGGGCGTGCGCTTTGTGGGCAACCGCTACCAGTTGGATGAGCTGGAAGGTTTTATCAACCTGCTGAACGTGGTCTGCCGCGAAGCCGAAGCCGCCGAATGCATCCCCCGGGTGCAGGAGCATTACGCGCAGATCGTTGCGAGCAAGATGCTCAGCCTGATGAAGACCAACATCCGGCGGGTGGGCCTGGGCTCGTCGTCGGCGACCTTCGAGGCCATCGCCGACTACATCGAGCGCAACCTCAAGCAGGACATCGGCTGCGAAGAGCTGGCGCAACAGGCGCAGATGAGCCTGCGTTCGCTGTATGCGCTGTTCGAGCGCAACGCCCGCACCACGCCCATGCGCTACATCCGCCAGAAGAAACTCGAGCGGATCCACGCCTGCCTGCGCGACCCCGGCTGCAACGTGCGCAACATCACCGAACTGGCCATGGACTTCGGTTTCCTGCACCTGGGACGCTTCTCGGAAAGCTACCGCAAACAGTTCGGCGAACTGCCGTCCGACACCCTCAGACGCCGGCATTGACCCGCCCATGCTTCTGTAGGAGCGGCCGGTCGACGTTCGATTGCCGGCGATGGCGAACGACGCGCAGGCGTCTGATCCGACGCCCTCGCGAGCAAGCTTCGCTCCTACAGAAGCCGTGCCCGCCACGTCATCCCCGATTCCTCGTAGCCGCTGCCGAGCCCGCGAGGCTGCGATCGACTGCGTAGCAGTCGCAAAACCTGAAACCGTATTCGCTCTGGATAAATGCGCGGCCCGAGTAGCGGCCGCTACGTCGGAATGCCGCCCAACCCGATCGCAGCCTCGCAGGCTCGGCAGCGGCTACAGCAGCGGCTACCCATGTAGGACTTGCCCTACAAAACTCTGCAGAAAACGGATAGTGGTCTGCACGCAACGGATATTGCCCCCGCGTACCCCGCCCTAGCATGAGCCTTGCCTGAATAAAAACAATGGAGGCGGCGGCCATGACCCTGCGACCCGAATACCTTCACTCCCTGCTTGAAGAAGACCGTGACCGGGGCGTCTACCGCTGCAAGCGGGAGATGTTCACCGACCCCCGGTTGTTCGACCTGGAAATGCAGCACATCTTCGAGGGCAACTGGCTGTACCTCGCCCACGAGAGCCAGATCCCCAACAACAACGACTACTACACCACCACCATGGGCCGGCAGTCGGTGTTCATCGCGCGCAACAAGGACGGTGAACTCAATGCCTTCCTCAATGCCTGCAGCCACCGCGGCGCCATGCTCTGCCGGCACAAGACTGGCAACAAGTCGTCCTACACCTGCCCGTTCCACGGCTGGACCTTCAACAACTCCGGCAAGCTGCTCAAGGTCAAGGACCCGGCCGCCGCGGGCTACCCGTCGAGCTTCAACTGCGAAGGCTCCCACGACCTGACCAGGGTCGCGCGCTTCGAGTCCTATCGCGGCTTCCTGTTCGGCAGCCTCAACCCCGACGTGTTGCCCCTGGTGGAGCACCTGGGCGAGTCGGCGAAGATCATCGACATGATCGTCGATCAGTCCGCCGACGGCCTGGAAGTGCTGCGCGGTTCCTCGAGCTACATCTACGAAGGCAACTGGAAACTCACCGCGGAAAACGGTGCCGACGGCTACCACGTAAGCTCGGTGCACTGGAACTACGCGGCCACCCAGAGCCAGCGCAAGCAGCGCGAAGCCGGGGAAGCGATCAAGACCATGAGCGCCGGCAGCTGGGCCAAGCAGGGCGGCGGTTTCTATTCCTTCGACAAGGGCCACATGCTGCTCTGGACCCGCTGGTCCAACCCCGAGGACCGCCCGCTCTACGAGCGTCGCGATGAGCTGGCCCGGGACTTCGGCCAGGCTCGCGCCGACTGGATGATCGAGAACTCGCGCAACCTGTGCCTGTACCCCAACGTCTACCTGATGGACCAGTTCAGCTCGCAGATCCGCATCGCCCGGCCGATCTCGGTGGACCGCACCGAAATCACCATCTACTGCATCGCGCCCAGGGGCGAAAGCGACGAAGCCCGCGCCATGCGCATCCGCCAGTACGAGGACTTCTTCAACGTCAGCGGCATGGCCACCCCGGACGATCTGGAGGAATTCCGTTCCTGCCAGATGGGCTATCAGGGCTGCAACAGCGCCTGGAACGACATGTCCCGCGGCGCCGAACACTGGGTCGAGGGCGCGGACGACGCGGCCCGGGAAATCGACCTGCAACCGATCCTCAGCGGCGTGCGCACCGAAGACGAAGGCCTGTTCGTGATGCAGCACAAGTACTGGCAGCAAACCATGCTCGAGGCGCTTGCCGCCGAAGCCGCGCGAACCATTGCCGTGGAGGCTGTGTGATGAGCATTTCCCATGACACCGTGCGCGACTTTCTCTACCGCGAAGCGCGCTACCTGGACGACAAGGACTGGGACAGCTGGCTGGAGCTCTACGCCGCCGACGCGACCTTCTGGATGCCGTCCTGGGACGACAACGACGAACTCACCGAAGACCCGCAGCGGGAAATCTCGCTGATCTGGTACGGCAGCCGCTGCGGCCTGGAAGACCGGGTGTTCCGGATCAAGACCGAGCGCTCCAGCGCGAGCATTCCCGACACCCGCACCTCACACAACCTGAGCAATATCGAGCTGCTGGAGCAGGCCGACGGCCTGTGCAAGGTGCGCTTCAACTGGCACACCCTGAGCTTTCGCTACAAGACCGTCGACAGCTACTTCGGCACCAGCTTCTACACCCTCGATGTGCGGGGCGAGACCCCGCGGATCCTGGCCAAGAAGGTCATCCTGAAGAACGATTACGTTCGTCAGGTCGTCGATGTCTACCACCTCTGAGGCGACCGCCATGACTCATCACATCGCACTCAATTTCGAAGACGGGGTGACCCGCTTCGTCGCCGCCAACGCCGGCGAAACCGTGGCCGATGCCGCCTACCGCCAGGGCATCAATATCCCCCTGGACTGCCGCGACGGCGCCTGCGGCACCTGCAAGTGTTTCGCCGAAGCCGGGCGCTACGACCTGGGCGAGGAATACATCGACGATGCGCTGACCGCGGCTGAAGCCGAGCAGGGCTTCGTGCTGACCTGCCAGATGCGTGCCTTGAGCGACTGCGTGGTGCGGGTGCCGGCTTCGTCGCAGGTTTGCCGCACCGCCCAGGCCACCTTCGACGCCACCATCAGCACGGTGCGCCAGCTATCCGACAGCACCATCGCCCTGTCGATCAAGGGCGAGGCCCTGAGCAAGCTGGCGTTTCTGCCGGGGCAATACGTCAACCTCGGCGTGCCCGGCAGCGAGCAGACCCGGGCCTATTCCTTCAGCTCGCTGCAGCGCGACGGCGAGGTCAGCTTCCTGATCCGCAACGTGCCGGGCGGCCTGATGAGCAGCTTCCTCACCGGCCTGGCGAAAGCCGGTGACCCCATGAGCCTGGCCGGGCCCCTGGGCAGCTTCTACCTGCGCGATATTCGCCGGCCGCTGTTGCTGCTGGCCGGGGGCACCGGGCTGGCGCCGTTCACCGCGATGCTGGAGAAAATCGCCGAGCAGGGCAGCGAGCATCCGCTGCACCTGATCTACGGGGTGACCAACGATTTCGACCTGGTGGAAATGGATCGCCTGGAAGCCTTAGCCGCGCGCATCCCCAACTTCAGCTTCAGCGCCTGCGTGGCCAACCCCGAGAGTCGCCACCCGCTCAAGGGCTACGTGACCCAGCATATCGAGCCCAGGCACCTGAACGACGGTGATGTGGATGTGTACCTGTGCGGCCCGCCGCCGATGGTCGAGGCGGTGAGCCAGTTCATCCGCGAGCAGGGCATCGCCCCGGCCAATTTCTATTACGAAAAATTCGCCGCCAGCGCGGCCTGACAGCCCCCGCGCCCTATGTAGGAGCGAGGCTTGCCCGCGATGGCGATAGTGGGGCAACGCTGACCTTTCAGCCTGTCGGCTGATCGCGGGCAAGCCTCGCTCCTACAGATGAAGGGGGGTGGTGCGTCGGTACATTGGCATGAGGTTTTGAAATGAGCAGATTCGAGGAAAAAGTCGCCCTGGTCACCGGGGCGGCGCAGGGCATTGGCCGGCGGGTCGCCGAGCGCCTGGCCGCGGAGGGTGCGCGGCTGGTGCTGGTGGATCGCTCCGAGCTGGTGTTCGAGTTGCAGGCCGAGCTGGCCCCCAGGTTCGAGGTGCTGGCGCTGACCGCCGACCTTGAGCAGTACGCCGAATGCAGCCGGGCGATGGCCGCGGCCGTCGAGCGTTTCGGGCGCATCGACGTGCTGGTCAACAACGTCGGCGGCACCATTTGGGCCAAGCCGTTCGAGCACTATGCAGAGCAGCAGATCGAAGCCGAAGTGCGTCGTTCGCTGTTCCCCACCTTGTGGTGCTGCCACGCGGCGCTGCCGTACATGCTGGAGCAGGGCAGCGGCGCCATCGTCAATGTGTCGTCCATCGCCACCCGCAGCATCAACCGCGTGCCCTATGGCGCGGCCAAGGGCGGGGTGAATGCCCTGACCGCCTGCCTGGCGTTCGAGACCGCCGGGCGCGGGGTGCGGGTCAACGCCACCGCCCCCGGCGGCACCGAAGCGCCGCCACGGCGCATTCCGCGCAACAGCGCCGAGCAGAGCGCCGAGGAACAGGTCTGGTACCGGCAGATCGTCGACCAGACCGTCGACAGCACCCTGATGAAACGCTACGGCACCATCGACGAGCAGGCCGCGGCGATCCTGTTCCTGGCCTCCGACGAGGCGTCCTACATCACCGGCCTGGTCATGCCGGTAGGCGGTGGCGACCAGGGCTGAAGTATCAGGCGTCATTGAAAATTGCACCCTGACGGTAGGAGCGAGGCTTGCCCGCGATGGCGTCCGGCCTGGCACACCGCAGCGCTCCAATCGCGGGCAAGCCTCGCTCCTACAGGACTGCGCAAACGCACATCCGGTTTCTCATAAAACAACAACAAGAGTCAGATGCCATGCGAAACATAGACAGCAATCAATTGATCGACGGGGCACGCTTCAATGCCTTCCACTGGCGCGTGCTGTTCTGGTGCGCGCTGATCATCATCTTCGACGGCTACGACCTGGTGATCTACGGCGTAGTGCTGCCGGTGCTGATGCAGGAGTGGGGCCTGAGCCCGCTGCAGGCCGGGGCGCTGGGCAGTTATGCGCTGTTCGGCATGATGTTCGGCGCGCTGTTTTTCGGCACGCTGTCGGAGCGCATCGGCTGCAAGAAAGTCATCGCCATCTGCGTGGTGCTGTTCAGCGGTTTCACCCTGCTCAACGGCTTCACCACCACGCCCACCCAGTTCGGCATCTGCCGCTTTATCGCCGGCCTCGGCATCGGCGGGGTGATGCCCAACGTGGTGGCGCTGATGAACGAATACGCGCCGAAGAAAATCCGCAGCACCCTGGTGGCGATCATGCTCAGCGGCTACTCGGTGGGCGGCACGCTGTCCGCCGGCCTGGGCATCGTGCTGCTGCCGAATTTCGGCTGGCAGGCGGTGTTCTATGTGGCGGCGATCCCGTTGTTGCTGTTGCCGCTGATTCTCAGATTCCTGCCCGAATCCCTGGGCTTCCTGCTGCGCCAGGGCCGGGACGACGAAGCGCGCCAGGTGCTGCAATGGGTCGAGCCGGGCTTCGTCGCGCAACCCGGCGACTCGTTCGTCAAGGCCAACCTCAAGACCGCCGGCGCACCGGTGGTGCAGCTGTTCCGCGAAGGCCGGGCGCTGGGCACCCTGATGCTCTGGGTGGTGTTCTTCTGCTGCCTGCTGATGGTCTACGCGCTCAACTCCTGGCTGCCCAAGCTGATGGCCAGCGCCGGTTACAGCCTGGGCTCGAGCCTGATGTTCCTGCTGGTGCTGAACCTCGGGGCGATTTTCGGCGCCGTGGGCGGCGGCTGGATCGGCGATCGCCTGCAGCTGCAAAAGGTCCTGGTGGCGTTTTTTATCGTGGCCGCGGTGTCTATCAGCCTGCTCGGCTTCAAGAGCCCGCACGGGTTGCTGTACGCCCTGATCGCGATTGCCGGGGCCACCACCATCGGCACGCAGATCCTGGCCTTCGCCTGCGTCGCCCAGTTCTATCCGGTGACGATCCGCTCCACCGGCATTGGCTGGGCCTCGGGGATCGGCCGCAGCGGGGCCATTGTCGGGCCGCTGCTGGGCGGTGCCTTGGTGAGCATCGAGCTGCCGCTGCACTATAACTTCATGGCCTTTGCCATTCCGGGGGCGGTGGCGGCGCTGGCGATGTGCTTCGTCTACCCGCGGCCCGCCAAGGCGCTGCCGGTCAGCCAGGCCAGCGCGCCGTCCCTGTAGCTGGGGCCATGACCGGTGCGGGCGCCCAGGTGCCGGCACCGGTGGTTCAGTCATGCCATGCCTCAGGGCTTCGGGGCTTGCATGCAGCCGTTGATCAAGGATTTTTCATTGTCGGCGCTGGTGGCCGGGTTTATCGCCACGCTGATTTCCTATGCCGGGCCGCTGGTGATCATCTTCCAGGCGGCCCTGGCCGGGCTCGCCCTGTTCGCCGCCCTGTTCGCCGCCGTGGGCGGCGCCCTGAGCAGCGCCATGGCCGTGTCGCGGGATCGCGAGGCGGCGTTGATCACCTTCCTGGTGACGGTGTCGGGCATGTCGCTGTTCGGCTTGTCGGCGGCCTTCTGGGGGCTGCTGTTTGGCCTGGTGGCCCGTGGCGTGCTGACCCTACCGTCGGCGGGGGAGGCACAGGCGCGTAATTGACAGTGCCGCGGCATTGGCCATGTATCGAAATCCTTGCACAGGCCAATCACCTCCGGCCCGGCCAGGGGCTGCGGGGTTGCCGTTCGCTGCTGCCGAAATGAGCGTGCAGGTCCCTGGAAACCTGTGGGTTTTTCGATACAACCCTTACCCATTCTTTACCTTCATGTGGTGCTCGATGTCGCACAAACGCTGTCTGAAACGGCGAGAAACTTGTGGTTCTCGTCCTGAAAGAGAGTGAAGCGATGATATTGAGTCGAGTTGCAAAAGTGGCGGTAGTGATCGCCTTGTTGTCGTCCCTGTCGGGCTGCTGGATGTTCTTCCCGCCGGGTGGCGGCGGTGGCGGGCATGGCGGCGGTGGCGGCGGCCCGCATGGCGGTTTTGGCGCAGGTCCCGGCGGTGGCGGTCCACGCTGACCACGACTGACCTGCTTCTGTAGGAGCCAGGCTTGCCGGCGATCGAGGCGCCGCGGTGTATCAGGCCGGACGCCATCGCGGGTAAGCGGCTGGTCGGATACGCCGTCGCGAACCCCTTCTTGCGCCTGGGGCGCAAACCCCCAGCACCTATACTCAATCCAGGCATGGTCGTGTGGTATCCGGTTGAAGCCTGCCCCGTCGTGAGCGGGTGGCCGTGGTCGACGCTGTGCGAGGGTTGCCATCTTGTACCTGCGTGCGCTGATCGTCGTGATGCTGCTGGTGCTGGCCGGATGCGCCGCGACCCAGCGTGTCCGCGAGGTGGTGGCGCCGGTGGTGGTGCCGGCCAGCACCTGGCGCCAGGTGGACCGGGAGATCGCCGAGGCTTCGCAGCAGGCGGTGATCCAGGTCAAGGTCTTTGCCCGCGGCTCCATGGAGCACTGGCGGGTGCGGGTCTATGCCGTTACCGAGGAAACCTTCATCCCCTGGTTCAGCAGTTACTGGACCCAGGAGTGGATGGCCATGAAAGTCAGTTGGTACAGCCTCACCGCCGGCGACGAGCAGGACGCGGCGGCGACGCGGCTGGCGGAGTACCTCAAGGAACAGTATCAGGAGCAGGTGCTGGCACCGGTGGCGGTGGAGATCGACCCGGATGCGATTCTCAACCAGGCCACGGAGTTCTATATCGAGCTGCTGGACAAGCAGGTGCAGGTTATCGCCCAGCGTTATCGGTTGCCGGCCAAGCAACTCGATCAACGGCTCAATGGCATCCAGGCGATTCGCCTGGGGCCGCCGCCGGCGCGCGATGCGTCGTTGTATCAGGTGTTGCATGCCAAGCCCCTGACTACGCTGCCGGCCTACTCGGCGCTGTACCAGCAGATCCATAGCGCGCCGGCGGGCACCGGCGAGGTGTCGTCCGAGGCCGGGATTGTCTCGGTGGCCAGGCAGGCCAGCGAAAAATTCGAAGCGCAGATGGCCGGCCGTGGCATTGCCGGCGCCGCGTCGGCGGTGGCCGGCAAGGTCGCCGGCGCGGTGATCTCCCTGGGCGCCGCGGGGTTTCGCGCGATTGCCCATGAGAGCGACCGGGCCGAGACCGAGGCGCAGATTCGCCAGAGCCTGGGCAAGGCGTTCGACCAGGCCTGGTTCAAGCTGTTGAACAACACCGGCAACGGGGTGATGGCCGGGGTGTATTACCTGGCCGGGCATATCGAGGGCGAACTGGGCCAAAGCGCGGTGCCGGAGCCCCCGCTGGAGACGGTGCCGGGCACTGTGCATCCGCCCGCGACGCCGGGCCTGAGTGCCCCGCAAACCGGTTGGCAGCCGGAGCCATGAAGCCCGTCGGTCGGTCGATTCAGGTTTTTTCGCGCCGACTTGTCGATTGTCGGCGATGCGGATCGACCAGTTCCCAGAGTGACCGACAGCAAGGTCGGGATCCGATGTTCAACCCCAATCAGCAGGAGCAGGAGCAGGATCATGTCTTATGTCGATGGTTGTGTACTGGCGGTACCCACCGCCAACCGCGAGGCCTTCAAGCAGCATGCGCAGGTCGCGGCGAAGGTGTTCAAGGAGTTCGGCGCCTTGAGCGTGGTCGATTGCTGGGGCGACGACGTGCCCGAGGGCAAGCTGACCTCGTTCCCCATGGCGGTCAAGCTCAAGGCGGACGAGACGGTGGTGTTCAGCTGGATCATCTGGCCGTCCCGCGAAATTCGCGACGCGGGCATGCAAAGAGCCATGGAAGACCCGCGGCTCAAGCCCGATGTCTGCCCGATGCCGTTCGACGGCCAGCGCATGATTTATGGCGGGTTCACGATGCTGGTGAATGCCTGAGGCGTCACCAGCGGAACATCGGTAGCGGCCGCAGCGGCGTACGCAGCAACTGCCGGGCCGAAGCGCGTGCCAGCATCCAGTGAAACCCCTGGTCGGGGTAGCGTGCCTGCACCTCGCGGATAAACGGGCGGGGCAGGCCGAAGTTGAGCAAGCCCAGGGAGACGTCGATCGTGTCGGCCTGCCGGAACGCTTCGACGCTCGCGGCGCGGGCCTGGTGATAGGGGCGCAGTGTGTGATGCTGCTCGATCAGCGCGCTGACCTGCTCCGCCAGCCGTGACTCGCCGCGCTCGGCCAGAAAGGCCCGGGCCAGCTGGATCGACGGCGTCAGGTAGTCGAGGGTGCCGTGGGTCCAGATACCCAGGTCATGAAAGGCCGCGGCGATCTGCACCGCGCAGGACAGCGGCCGGTCCTGCGGATTGAGCGCGGTGTAGAAGCTCAGCACGCGATACACATGATTGCGATAGCCGGGCAGGTCCTTGCCGATCACCGTGGCGAAAGAGGCAAGGATCTGTTCGGTGAGCGGGCATTCGAGAACGACGTCCATGTGGTCTGCCCCGGGTCTGGAGGGGCGACAGTATAAGGCTCGGCGCAGGGCTTGAGGATGCGGGCGTCGCGGCGTATTCGGCAGGTCGCGGATCGATTCAACGCCAGGAACAAAGGGCGGACCCGATGCTGGCCCGCCCTTTTTTCATTGCGCCGTTCGCTGGCGGTATTCGGTGGTGGTCATGCCGGCGTAGCCCCAGTTGTCGGTGTCGACTTCCTCGATGACGATGTGGGTCAGTTCCGGGGCCTTGTTCAGCACCCGTTGCAGGGTTTCGGTGATCTCGCGGATGACCTGGGCTTTCTGTTCGCGGGTCACGCCGTCACGGGTGATGCGGACGTTGACGAAAGGCATGGCATTACTCCTGAGGAAAAGATTGGGGGGTGCAAGGGACGGGAGGCACGCGGGCCTCCCGCCGGGTTTACCATTTGCCGCTGCTCATGCCGCCGTCCACCGGCAGCACCACGCCGGTGGTGAAGCCGGCGCCGGACAGGTAGAGCACCGCGTCGGCGATTTCCTCGATGCGTCCGACCCGTCCGGCCGGTTGCAGGCCGTCGAGGAAGGCGCGGTGCGCCGGGTCGTGCATCGGCGTGTCGATGATCCCCGGGGCCACCGCGTTGACCTGGATATTGAACGGCGACAGCTCCAGGGCCAGGGCGCGGGTCATCTGGTTCACGCCGCCCTTGATCAGCACCGGCAACGCCGCCGGGACCGCCAGGTTCGGTTGCAGCGCGACGCTGGCGCTGATGTTGATGATGCGGCCCCGGCGCCGTTCGATCATGTGCCGCGCGGCGGCCTGGGAGGCGTAGACCACACCCTTGAGGTTGGTCTCCAGCAGGCTTTCCAGCTCCTCGGGGCTGTAGTCGATAAACGCCTTGGGCAGGAAGAAGCCGGCGTTGTTGACCAGCACATCGACCTGGCCGAAGCGGTCGATGGCGCGTTCGACCAGTTGTGTGGCGGTGGCCGGGTCGGCAATGTCGCCTTCGACCCCGAGAAAACGCTCGCTGTGGCCCAGGGTTTCGGCCGCCGCGGCCAGCCGCTGTGCCGAGCGGGCATTGCCGACCACGTTGTAGCCGCGGGCCAGGTAGGCCTGGGCCAGGCCGAGGCCGATGCCGCTGGAGGCGCCGGTGATGATGACGGTGCTGTTGTGGTTCAGGGTGTGGCTCATGGGGATAGTCCTGTTTTGCGGTGAGAGGGGTTCCAGCGCTGTTGGGCAGAACTATATTTGTGTGCGGAATGCTGATAAACAGCGCTTCAGGTACTTCACTTGATACATGGTGTAATCAATGACTCGGCAATTCGACGACGTGCTGCTGGGCAGCATCGAGCTGTTCTGCATGGCGGCGGAGATCGGCAGCTTTACCGGCGCGGCGCTGGCGGCCGGGGTCACGCCGGCGGCGGTCAGCCGCTCGGTGTCGCGCCTGGAAGAACGGCTCGGCGTCCGCCTGTTCGTGCGCACCACCCGCAGCATCCGCCTGACCGACGGCGGGCGTGACTATCACCAGCAATGCCGCAGCGCGCTGAACCAGATGCTCGAAGCCGAGCGCCAGTTGACCGGGCAGCAGCTGGCGCCTTCCGGCACCTTGCGCATCAGCCTGCCGACCACCTACGGCCATCTGCGGATCCTGCCGCTGCTGCCGGAGTTTCGCCGGCGCTACCCGCAGATGCGGGTGGAGGTCAACCTGAGCAACCGCAATATCGATTTCGTCGAAGGGGGCTACGACATGGCGATCCGGGTGCGCGCGCAGCCGGATTCCGGGCTGGTCGCGCGGTTGCTGGAGGACGCCGAACTGGTGGTGTTCGCCGCCCCGGATTACTTGGCGCGGGCCGGTACCCCGCAGCGGCTCGACGACCTGGCGCAGCACGAGTGCATCCAGTTCGAGCTGCCCAGCAGCGGCCGGCGCATCGCCTGGCTGTTCAACGGCGCCGATGGCCCCTGCGAAGTGCTCGCCGAGGGGGCCTACGTGTGTTCGGAAGACCTACAGGGGGGCGTGATCTTGGCCAGGCACGGCGCCGGCCTGTTCCAGACCTACCGTTTCATGGTCGAGCGCGAGCTGGCCGAGGGTTCCCTGGTGGAGGTGCTGCAGCCTTACGGCGGCCGTTCGCGGCCCTTCAGCCTGCTGTATCCCCACAACCGGCACGTGCCGTTGCGTCTGCGCGCCTTTATCGATTTCCTGCTGGAGAAACAGCCGGGCTGGAAGACCTGAAGCAGGGATGGGCAGCCCGGGATGGATTGGTTAGTATGGCGGCCGGGCTTCCTGGGCGCCCACCTCGCGAAAGCGCAAGCACCTTCAATTCCCGCAAGCAGCACGCTTGCATACCCCCTCCGGGCCAATAGCGAGCAGGCCGATTCTCTTGGAGTTGGTATGCCTATCCAGAAATCCGTTCCCCGTTCACCCGCCAGTCAGGCCGCCAGCCTGGTACTGCGCGAAGCCAAACGCCTGCATCGCACTGCAACCAGTGGTTCGCTGGCCGGCGCCTTGCCGATCCTGCGGCGCTTGCTGGCGAGCAACAGTTTGCCTGGCCTGTCGTTGCCCGAGCTGTATCGGCAGCGCGACAAGGTGCAGCGCAAACACCTGTTGCGCACCCTGGCCAGCGAGGCCGGTTTTGCCAGTTGGGAGACCTACCGCCAGGTTCTCGACGAGCTGGCGCCCGAGCAGTTGCAGCATTTTGAACTGGTCTACCGCCAGGCGGGCCATCTCAACTGCTGGTTCTCGTCGCCGGACGAGGCCCGGGAGTATGTGGCCCATCATGGCGGGCGGCTGTTGTGCGTAGGGCAACAGGCGGTGGTGCTGGTGGATCTGCCGGCGGCGTAAGACAGGCACGGCACCCGGGATTTCCCCGAGTGCCGTTTTTTCATTGGCATGCGGCACCTGCGTGTCCCCGTAGGAGCGAGGCTTGCCCGCGATGGCGCCCTCCCTGAGCCACCGCGGCGCCCCGATCGCCGGCAAGTCGGATCGCCGCCCGCTGGCTCCTGCAGGATCGCATCGCTCGCACGATCCTCCTTCATTTACGTGCCTCGAGAATCAGGTTGAACGGCGTCTCCGCGGCCCGGCGGAACTGGCTGAAGCCGGCTTCGCTGAAGACCTGGCGCAGGCGCGCTTCGCCGGCCTGGGCACCGAGCCCCAGGCCGACTTCCTGGGACAGCGAGTTGGGCGTGCAGATAAAGGTCGAGGCGGCATAGAACAGCCGGCCGACCGGGGTGATGTTCTGGTCCAGTTTATCGTTGGCGAACGGCTCGACCAGCAGCACGCTGCCGTCGTCTTTCAGCGCCTGGAAGGCATGTTGCGCGGCGCCCACCGGGTCGCCCATGTCGTGCAGGCAGTCGAAGAAGCAGATCAGGTCGTAGTCGTTGCCGGGGTAGGTCTTGGCGCTGGCCTGGGAGAACTGCACGCGGGCGGTCACCCCGGCTTCCTCGGCGCGTTGTGTCGCAGTGGCGATGGAGGGCTGGTGGTAGTCGAAGCCGAAAAACTGCGAGGCGGGATAGGCCTGGGCCATGATCACTGTCGAGGCGCCATGCCCGCAGCCGACATCCGCCACCTTGGCCCCGGCCTGCAGTTTTTCCACCACGCCGTCCAGGGCCGGCAGCCACTCGGCCACCAGGTGCGCCCGATAGCCGGGGCGGAAGAAGCGCTCGGTGCCGCTGAACATGCACGGATGGTGGTCGCCCCAGGCCAGGGCGCCGTCGCCGCGCATCGCCGCCAGTAGTTTGTCCTTGTCGTGAAACAGCGCGGAGACCACCACGGCGCCACCGGCCACGTACACCGGCGAGTCCTCGATAGCCAGCGCCAGGGCCTGTTCTTCCGGCAGGCGGAACTGGCCGCCCTGGTGTTCCATGTAGCCGGACGCGGCATGGGCGCTCAGCCATTCGCGCAGCAGCCGTGCGTTGCAGCCGGTCTTGGCGGCCAGCGCTTCGGGGCTGACGAAACGACTGTCGGCCATGGCCCGGTACAGGCCCAGTTCTTCGCCGACAATCATATTGGCGAGCATCGCCGCGCCGCCCATGTCTGACACCAGCTTGCCCATGAAATCGTTGAGCTTGGCTTCGTCCATGGCCTGGTCCTCCGCTGTGAGGGTCACTGCCGCCGACGGCCCGGCAGTGGCCGGATGGAGATACGCGGCGTGCGCGGGGAGGCCATGTCCCGGCGCTGCCGAATGAGCGGGCCTGGCAGGGCCGGCCCGTATTCTGAAGAGCTGACGCAGGCCTCCCGCGGGGGACGGGGTGCGTGCCTACCGTTCAGGCAGGTGAGGCTGGCCATCGGGCCTGGGCGTCGAACCCGTGGCGGCAGGCGAGGCTGCGCGCGGGTTCCGGGACGCCCGGAGCAAGCGATTGCCGGTCGGTAGATGAGTCAGTTTAGTTGCCCGGCGGGGGCGGCGCGGGGTTGGCCGATGAGGGGGCGGGGCGCCGCTGACGGCGCCCCGGGGCAAGGTCGGTCAGGCCGTCAAGGCGTGCCGAACATCGCGGTCCAGTAGATGCCGGCATCGCTTTTCGGATCGACCGCATAGGACGCGCCCAGCTCGCGATACTGCGGGTTCATCAGGTTGGCGCAATGGCCCGGGCTGGCCAGCCAGCCATCGACCACCTTGCGCACGCTGTCCTGGCCGGCGGCGATGTTCTCGCCGATCTGCTGGCCGGCATAACCCGCCAGTTCGGCGCGGTCGCCGGGGGTGCGACCGTCGCGGTCCTTGTGATCGAAGAAGTTGTGATTGGCCATGTCCCGGGTATGGTCCTGGGCCGCGCTGGCCAGGGTGGCGTTCCAGGCCAGCGGGGTGGCGGCGGCGAAGATCTGGTTGCCGCACTGGCGCGGCTGCGCGCGGGCGCTATTGAGGGTTTCCAGGAGCTTCTGGCCCTCGGCCTGCCAGTCGCCGAGGCGTGCGGTCAACAGTGGCCGGGCGAGGACGATGCGCCATTCCTGGCCGGTGCGGCTGACACCGATATCGACGAACTGCGGGTCCAGCACCACCTGGCAGAAACTTTCCTGCACCGCCTTCATGGCCGCCTGGGCATTGCGCGGTCCGGACAGGCTGATGGCCTGCACATTGACCATCGGGTAGGCACTGCTGGCCAGGGCCTGTTGCAGATTGCCGATGCTATTGGCTGGCAGCACCAGGCGCGGGTCGGCGGCCAGCGGCGGCAGTTCCTGGGACACCTGGCCGGCGCAGCGCTGGACCTGGCTGCGGTAGCTATTGATCGATGTCACCAGTTGCGTCTCGTCGCTCGCCACGGCAGCGGTGGCGAAGGCCATGCTCAGCGACAACAGGGTCAGCGGCAGAACGGAGGATAGGCAGCGCATGGAGGTCTCCCTTGAGCGAATTGCGCCCATGATGCGCGATTTTGCCCCGTTCGGCGCAAGGTCTTTTTGCCGAAAACCGGCGCCGTTATCCGTCCTTGCCGTTGCTGGCGCGGTGCAGGTTACGGGCGGACGGCGGCGAACTACACTCAAGTCCAGTCGCTGCCAGCCGGCAGGCTGGCGGCGGCTTTTCCGTGCCCGGATCGGGTTTTTGGCGAAGGTACGAGCATGCGCCCGACAGCGATTGCCGGCGGTTTTCTGATCCTCCTGTGCGGGGGGCTGGCAATGGCCGCGGGTGAAACAGCGGACCCCGAAGTGGCGCAGGACAAGGCCCAGGTCCTGGAACAGAAAGCCGCGGACCAGCAGCCGGCGCCACGCGGCGAAACCATTACCCCTCCCGAGGCCCAGGCGGTGGACCCGGCGGGCGCCGCGCCGCTGGACGACGCCATTACTTGCCTGGCGCGGTCCATCTACTGGGAAGCCAAGGGCGGGGCCGCCGCCGACATGGAAGCCGTGGCCAGCGTGGTGCTCAACCGGCTCGGCCATGAGGGGTTTCCCGATACGGTGTGCGCGGTGGTCAAGCAGGGGTCGGAGCAGCGCGCCTGTCAGTTTTCCTGGTGGTGCGACGGGCGTGCGGATCAGGTGAAGGAAGATGAGCCCTACATCGCGGCCAAGGAAATCGCGCGCAAGGCGCTCAACCAGCAACTCGCGGACCGCACCCACGGCGCCCTGTATTTCCATGACCGGCGCGTGCGGCCCGATTGGGCCAGGCAATACCGCAAGACCGCCGAGACCGGCAAGTTCCTGTTCTACAAGCCACGAGGCGACAGCGCCCGTTAGCCCCGCGTGGCCCTGTAGGAGCGAGGCTTGCCCGCGATGGCGTCATTCCTGACACACCGCGGCGCCTGGATCGCCGGCAAGTCGGATCGCCGCCCGCAGGCTCCTACAGAGGCAGATCGCGGTACGGCCTTGGCGCGACAACGGGTTATCATGCCGGCCCGCCGCCGACGCCTGCTGTCCCAGGCGTGCCTCAACCTTTGGAGCCCACCGCGCAATGCCGATCATCAGCCACTTCCAGACCCCGTGCCCGGAAGCCGTCAACAGCCAGATCCTGCAAATGGTGGTCGACTACCTGACCGACATCAGCGCGGTAGCGATCCCGCCCAGCAACCTGCTGTACAACATCTACCAGTACGCCATCGGCTTTGAGGTGCATCTGTATCTGCAGGCCCTGGACGGCTCCCGGGGCATCGCCGTGGAACTGCTGGTGGCCACTGACGAGGACGACCCGCAGCAGGTGCTGGGTTTTGTGCTGTACCTGCCGGTCAAGGACGATCCCGAGGCGTGCGGCGTGGCCTATATGGCGGTGCGTGCCAGCCATCGCCGGCAGGGGATCGCGCGGGCGCTGCTGGCACGGATGCGCGAGCGCTACCCCCATGCCGAACTGACCTGCGCGGTGGGCAAGGTGGCCTGGTTCGAAGCGCTGGGTTTCCAGGTGCTGGGCGTGCGTGGCCCGCAGGTGCTGATGAATACCCGCGATCACGCTACCGACGGTTTGATGGGCCTGCTGGACACGGCGCCGATCTATCGCTCGCTGGAGGTACGGCAGATCCACAGCTACCTGCTGCAAAAGCATGGCAAGCGGGCAATGCTCGATGCCGAAAAACAGCGTGACCGCCACCTCGACCAGATGACCCGCAACGCCCAGGCCCTGGTCCGCGAGCGCCTGGGGCAGGGCTGAAGCCGCCCGGTTTCACCTGCCAGGTTTCAGCCGCAAGACCCCTGGTACCGGGCGGTCAGGCTGCTTGTACTGGTCGGCGGCCATGATCGACGGCGTCAGGGAAATCCCCGTGAGCAGGCAGATGGCCGTGAGCGGCACCTTCTGCTTCTGGAAGGTGTTGGCCAGGTCCTGGACGGCTTCCTTGACGTTAAGGCCGAACTCCTTGATGACCTCGCTCTGATCGAACAGGAATCCGTAGGCCAGCAGTTCCGGGGTGCGCGATTCGTCCTTGGGCACTATGACGATTTTCCAGAAGCGGGTCGGGTAGCGCACCGGGCCCTTGCCGAAGTCCTGTTCCACGCAGGAGGTCTGGTCCAGTACCGGGCCGGCGAAGATGATCGCCTGGCCGCCGCCCGTTTCGATCTGCTCGGCCAGCTCGTTTTCGAAGTAACCCCAGACCCCTTTGCGATTGCGGTATTCGGCACCGTCGGGCGATTCCTGGTTGAACAGCTCGTGCTGCGGCGTGCAGTTGGTCCAGTGGTAGGTGTCGGCGTTGGCGTACTCGGTATCGAGCCCCGGCTGCCCCCAGCAGCTGTCTTCGCGGCGCACGATATGGCCACGATCGAAGTTGCCGGCCGGCCCGTAGATATCGCCGTTGGTGAGCTGGTAGCGGCTCGGCACCCGGCGGTCGAGGCGCCAGCTTTCGCCACCGTACTTCTTGCGCGCGCGGGTATCGCCACGGACCTCGGGCCGGTAGTCGACATTGCAGGCGGTCCACATCGGCATGCGGTAATCCTTGTTCATCACCAGCGAATAGTGGTGGTAGGGCAGGGCCAGCGGCGCCTCGTCATCCAGGCCGGCAAGCGGCACTGGCGGTACGTTGCGGGCCGAGGCGAAGTGTTCGCGGTAGTCGCCGACCCGGTAGAGCTGGGCCAGCCGCATGCCCTCGATAGCGGGCGGCGGGACGGGCACCCCAAGAAAATCCGGGTCGTAGCCTTTGCGGGCGGCGTAGTCGAGGTCGAAGGTCAGGGTCTTTTCCAGCGCCGCGGCTGCCGGAGCCGGCGCGGCAGGCACCGGCTCGGCAGGCGCCAGGTTGAGGATGGGCATGACGCTGGCCGGGCTGTCCGCGGCGTGGCTGACGATGTTGATGGTGGCGGGGCCGGAGATATGAAAGATGTTCTGCGACATATCGGGCGCTCCTGGGCGGTGTGGCGCCGCGGGCAGGGTTTCGTTGGTGCTGAGCACGGCTAGCGGGTCGGGGGTCAGCTCCATGAGCTGGGCCAGCAGCTCGGCCGGCCTGCCACTCAGTTGCAGGGCCTTGAGCGCGCCAATGATGCTGCTGACCCGGGTGCCCTCGTTGGCCACCCAGTCCACCGTGCTTTCCTCGTCCCCTTCGGGGTTCCAGATGCTGTGGTCGGTCTTGAGGATGTTGCCGGCTTCGTCGGTCCTGGGGATGCCGCAGTGGTGCAAGGCGATCAGCTCCCAGTTGTCGCTGAACACCGGGGAGCCGGAAGCGCCTTCGGCGGTGTCGGTTTCGTAATGCAGGAAGCCCTGGTCGAGGATGTCCAGCAGCCGGTTGTGGGTGGTGGCGTACTGGCGCGGGCCGCCATCGGGGTGCTGGATGATGTTCATCGGCCGGCCACGCAGGGTCTTGCCGGTGGCTTCGATCAGGCGGATGCAGCCGTAGTCCGACAGCGCCTCGCCGCGTGAGCCCTGCGTGGAGATGGCCACCAGGCAGAAGTCCAGCGCCTCGTCGGCGAAGTAGAACTGGTCCGGCTGCAGGTTGAAGTAGGTGCCTTCGTTGATGCCGCGCTCCTGCCTTTCGTAGAGAAAGTTGGCGGCGCAATCCACGGCATCCACATACCGGGGGAATACATGCTGGTTGGTCAGCAACAGGCTGGGCGAGACCAGGAAACCGGTAGCGAAACCCTCGACCACCGTGCCCGGGCGTGGCGCATTGACCAACCGCGCCACCGGCCTTGCCGCCTGGCGGGCGGCCTCGCTGGGGGCGTAGAAGGTCGGGTCCCAGGTGCCGATCCGGCGTTCCAGCCCGGCCCGGGTCAACAGGGCACGGGCGTTCTCGCGGGCGATCCACTTGGCCAATTGCTGCGGTGAGTCGCCGGCGCCCGGGCCCAGTTCGCGGATGCGCGACTGCGATTCGCTGCGTGCTCCGGCCTGCTGGTTCCAGCGTTGCAGGGCTTTGGCCATGTTGCTTCGGCGGGCAGTGGCAACGGCATCTGGCGTCTTGCTCATGGGCAGCTCCTGGCGAGTACGGGATTCCTTTCAGGCTAGCCATTTGAGCGTAGACAACCAGCGCGCTGGCAGACGGCTGGCGGCATGCCGGCTCGTCGGATCCACCGGCCTTTACGCGCCTTTGCCGGCACGCTCCTGCAAGCGTTCCAGCAACACCTTGGCCACGCCCTGGGCCGAGCCTGGGTTCTGCCCGGTCACCAGCTCGCGGTCGATCACCACGTTCTCGCTCCATGGCGAGCGGTTGCTGCGGTACAGGCCGCCGGCCTGTTCCAGGGCGGTTTGCGGGTAGAAGCGCATGGCGCCGCCGCCCAGCAGGCCCTTGGCCAATTCCTCTTCCTGGTTGCTGATCACCGTGAACCGGTAGCCGGCGTAGATCCAGCCCGGGGCGCTGGCCTTGCCGCCGCTGGCCAGTTGCCGGGTGAAGTCCTGCGCCTGGGGCAGGGTTGACAGCAGGGCGATCGGGCCGTGGCAGACCAGGGCGGTGGTTTTGTTGTTCTGATGGAAATTGCTCAGCAGCCGGCCCAGCTCGGGGCTGTGCAGCAGGTCCTGCATCGGCGCGTGGCCGCCGGGCACGTACAGCGCATCGAAATGCTCGTAGCCGATCTGCTCGACCCGGGCCAGGCTGATCACCGGCGATTCGCCGGGGGAGGTGATTTTCAACTGGTCGAGCAGCGCCTGGTGCGCCTGCAGCGCGGCGACATCGTTGTTGAAATACATCTTGTCGGTGGACGAGCGGTCCAGGGTCGGGGCCTTGCCCTGCGGGGTGGCGAAGGTCACCGAGTGGCCGGCGTCGAGCAGCTGTTTGACCGGCTGCATCAGTTCGTTGAGGTAGAAGCCGGTGGCAAACACCTTGCCGTCCTTGAGGTCGAGGTGGTCGGCGTCCGAGAGCACCACCAGGACGTTTGCGGCCTGGGCATTGAAGGTGGCGGCGGTGATGCTCATGGCAAGAGCGAGGGTACTGAGTGGGCGCATGTGGGTTTCCAGGGTGTGAGGTCAGGGAGCCGGCGGTGGCCGACGGGTGATTCACTGTATTCATGCCTTTGTGGGCGATAAACTCGCGCCACTGGAAATCACTTGTTCCCTGGAGATAAAGGTGAGCCGTCGATTCGATTATCTGGCTGACGTCGAGGTGTTCGTCAGCGTGGTGGAAAAGGGCTCGTTGAGCGCTGGCGCGGTGGCCTTGGGCACCACGCCTTCAGTGGTCAGCCGGGCGATTTCCCGGCTGGAGGCGCGCCTGGGCGTGCAGTTGCTACGGCGTACCACCAGACGCCTGAGCCTGACCGAAGCCGGCCTGTTGTACCTGGAACAGTCGCGGGCGGCGTTCGAGCTGATCGACGGCGCGGAGCGCAGCATCCAGGGCCAGGACGGCGAGCTGAACGGGCGGGTGCGCCTGAGCGTGCCGACCACCTATGGCCATTACCGGCTGCCGGCGCTGCTCGGCGGCTTTGCCCGGCACTACCCGCAGGTGCGCATCGAGCTGAGCATCAGCAACCGCAATGTCGACCTGGTGGCCGAGGGTTACGACCTGGCGATCCGCCTCGGGCCACTGCCCGACAGCGGCCTGGTCGGGCGCAAGCTGGAGGACGCGCCGCTGTGCCTGGTGGCGTCCCCCGACTACCTGCGCCGCGCCGGCACGCCACGGCGCCTGGAGGACCTGGCGGCCCATGCCTGCCTGCCGTTCATCATGCCCAGCAGCGGGCGGGTCGCTGCCTGGCTGCTGCGCGAGCAGGGGCGGGACCTGGAGTGGACGCCCCAGGCGAATATCCAGGTGGCCGACGATGTGCTGGGCATCGTGTCCCTGGCCGAACACGGCATGGGCATTTGCCAGACCTACGAGTTCATCGTCCGCGAGCGGATCGCCAGCGGCCGCCTGGTGGAACTGCTGCCGCAGGCGGGCGGACGTTCGCGGCCTTTCTCGGTGATCTACCCGCCGCACCGCCAGCTGTCGGCGGCGGCGCGGGCCCTGATCGATCACCTGACCCAGGCCGTGGCGCAGTGACAGGCCGACTGGCCATCAGTCCCGCCGTTGCTCGGGAGAAGGATTAAAAAAGCGCCAACTCCCGTGGGGTAGGGGATTTACTGAGAATCAGGCGCTGATTACAATGATAATCATTGCTATTCATGTCCTTCCCTCCCTTGAGTGCACACCTTGAAGTCATCCTGTCCGCGTGCCCGCCGTAAAACCCTGATCAAACGCCTGTTACCGACACTGTCCTGCTGTCTGGTCGCCAGCCCGCTGTGGGCCCAGGAGGCGGTCGAACTGCCGACCACCGATATCCAGGCCGATCGCCTCGGCCAGGACACCGGCTACACCACCTCGCAAGCCAGCACGGCGAGCAAAAGCAATGTGCCGATCAAGGAGGAGGCGCAGTCGATCAACGTGGTGACCCAGCAGACCCTGGCCGACTATCAGGTGCGCTCGCTGAGCGACGCGATGAAGTTCGTCAGCGGCGTCAGCCAGGGCAACACCCTGGGCGGCTCCCGGGACTCGCTGGTCAAGCGCGGTTTCGGCACCAACGACGACGGCTCGATCCTGCGCGATGGCGTGCGTTCCAACCTGGGGCAGAACTTCAGCGCCACCACCGAGCGGGTCGAAGTGCTCAAGGGCCCGGCGTCGATGCTCTACGGCGCCCTGGAACCCGGCGGCCTGGTGAACATCATCAGCAAGCAGCCGCAGTATTCCCAGAGCACCACCCTCAGCGGCTCGGCCTACAGCGAGGGTGGCGGCAGCATGGCCCTGGACACCACCGGGCCGCTGGGCGATACCGGCCTGGCCTACCGCCTGATCGCCGAGCGCGGCCATGAGGACTACTGGCGCAACTACGGAGTCAACGAGCACACCCTGGTGGCGCCGTCGCTGACTTGGACTGGCGAGCGCGCCAGCCTGACCCTGAACTACGAATACAACGACTACTCCAGCCCCTTCGACCGCGGCACCGTGTTCACCAACGGGCACCCGGCGGACATCGACTACGACAAGCGCCTGGACGAACGCTGGGCGAAAAGCGTGGGCATTCGCGAAGTGGCCAGCGCGCGCTTCGAGTACCAGTTGAGCGACGCCTGGAAAACCCGCGTCACCTACGGCTGGAACAACGACCGCTACAGCCTGTCGATCGCCCAGCCCAACAGCCTGACCGGCAACACCCTGCGCCGGGCCGCCAACGGCGCCCACTACGACGACGAAACCCGCTACGCCAGCTGGGACTTCATCGGCCAGCAGGAGCTGTTCGGCCAGCGCCACGACCTGCTGGTGGGCGTCGACAGCGAGCACTCCGACCAGTACCGCGGCAAGACCTACCGCAACACCGCCCAGGGCGGTTTCAACATCACCGCGCCGGTCTACGGCAATCTGGCCGAGCCGAGCCTGGTCAGCACCGCCCAGAGCAACCTGCGCAACCAGCTGACTTCGAGCTCGCTGTACTTCAAGGACAACTGGCATTTAAGTGAACAGTGGATCCTGGTCTTCGGTGGCCGCCAGCAGCATTACGACCAGTACAGCGACCAGGGCCTGGGCAAGAGCTACAAGGTCAACCGCGACAGCAACGGCGACACCTTCGTGCCGTTCCTCGGCCTGGTGTTCAAGGCCACCGACAGCCTGTCGCTGTACGGCAACTACAGCCGTTCGTTCAAACCCAACACCGATGTCGACGACACCGGTAAGACCTTCGATCCGGAAGAGGGCCGCAGCTACGAGGTGGGGGCCAAGTACGATCCGCTGCCGGGCCTGAACATCAACCTGGCGCTGTACGACATCGAGAAGAAGAACGTGGTGACCACTACCACGGTCAATGGCGTGAGCCTTTCGGAAGCCGCCGGCAAGGTCGGCTCCCAGGGCGTGGAACTGGACGTCACCGGGCGCATCGCCGAGCGTTGGGACCTGATCGGCACCTACGCCTACAACCACACGGAAATCCTCGACGACCCGAGCAACGAAGGCCATCGCCTGGCCAACGCGCCCAAGCACACCGCCAGCCTGTACCTCAGTCATCACCTGAACGTACCTGCGGAATTCGGTGCCTGGCATGCGGGCGGCGGCGCCCGTTATGTCGGCGAGCGCGCGGCCAACAACGCCAACGATTTCTGGCTCAGCAGCTACACCGTGGCCGATGCCTTCGTGCGCTGGGAGTCGCCGCTGTTCGGCTACCAGACCAGTTTGCAGTTCAACGTCGACAACCTGTTCGACAAGCAGTACTACCCGTCGTCCACCGGCAGCCAGCTGCAGGTCAACGTCGGCGAGCCACGCACCGCACGCCTGAGCGCCAGCGTGACCTTCTGACCACCACCGGACCGCTGCGCGTCGCCCTGCGGGGTGGCGCGTCGGCGGGATCCGTCTCACCGCTGTCGCTCTTCCCCCGTCCATTGCGCCCTTCATGGCATTCCCGCCAATCTCCCGACTTTGCCCACTCGCGGCCCGACTCCCCGCGGCCCGGCGTCAAGAAAGCCCTGGCCCGGTCGATAGTTGAAAGGCGAATTGGGCTATTTGCCACTATCGTTGCTGACTGAACCGCTCGCCGAAGGCGGTCATTCCGTTTTGCCCTCTGCCGTTTTTCTTCCCGCCCCGTACATGGAGTAAGAGTGCATGGCTTTCCCCCCACGTTTTCTCGAGTATTACCGCAAAGCCGACCGCATCATGATGGGCCTGATCTGGCTGATGTTCGCCTATGCGCTGGGCCTGGCGTTCTGGCACGACACCTTCACCCAGGCGCTGCTGGTGGGCGGTGGCACCACCCTGGTCCTGAGCCTGCTGTACCGCGCCATCAGCGGCACGCGCCTGATGCGCTGCTGCATCGCCATCGGCTTCATGCTCATGGCGGCGCTGCACATCAACCAGGCCAAGGGATTGATCGAAGCGCACTTCGGTATTTTTGTGCTGCTGGCGGTGCTGACCTTCTATCGCGACTGGCTGCCGATCCTGCTGGCAGCGGTGACCATCGCCCTGCATCACGTGCTGTTCCATGTGCTGCAGCACCAAGGGTTTCCTGTCTACGTCATGGCCCATCACGGCGGTTTCGGCATGGTGGCGGTGCACGCCTTCTATGTGGTGGTGGAGACGGTGATCCTGCTGTACCTGGCCCTGCACAGCCATGCCGACGCGGTGGAGAGCCAGGACATGCTGGACAAGATGCTCGCCGCCACCTCCCAGCTGACCGTCGAGGTTCATCAGGGCGAAAGCGCCAAGGCGCATGTGTCGCTGGCCCAGCGTTTCGACCACTTCATGCAGCAGATCACCGCCCTGGTGGATGGCGTGGTGCGCGACACCCACGGCTTGCGCGAACTGGGCCAGGACCTGGCGAAAACCAGCCAGACCCTGGAGCAGGGCGCCCAGCACCAGTTGACGGAAATCACCCAGATGACCGGCTCCATGCAGCGCATGGGCGATGCCATGGGCGACATCGCCGTGCATGTCGAGCAGGCGGTCGAGCGCGCCGGCCAGGCCAGCGCGCAAATCAGCCGCGGCCAGCAAAGCGTCGATCGCGCCCAGGCGGAAATCACCCAGTTGGCGTCACGCATCAACGGCACCAACGAAACCGTGCAACGCCTGGCGGGGCAGGCGCAGCAGATCGGCAACGTGCTGGAGGTGATCGGCAGCATCGCCGCCCAGACCAACCTGCTGGCCCTCAACGCCGCCATCGAGGCCGCCCGCGCAGGCGAAGCCGGCCGCGGTTTCGCCGTGGTCGCCGATGAGGTGCGCAACCTGGCCCAGCGCACCGCGCTGTCCACCCAGGAAATCAAGACCATCATCGAAGCCCTGCAACAGGGCAGCCGCCAGGCCGCCGAAGCCATGCACGACAGCCACGAAGGCGCCCAGCGCTGCGTCGAAGACAGCCGCCAGGCCTCCGCGATGTTCCAGGCCGTCGGCACCGACATCTCCCATATCGACCAACTCAACGGCCGCATCGTCAGCACCACCCGCGAACAATCCAGCGCCAGCCTCGACATCGTCGGCCGCCTGCACTCGGTCCAGGCCATCGCCCAGAACACCGCCGACGACATGGGCAACCTGGCCCTGAGCAGCCAGCGCCTGCCACCGATCGCGATCCGGTTGGAGGCGTTGGGGCAGACGTTTCACAAGTAACGGGGAGTGGCGCCTGCTCGCCGATAGGCAGCGGGCGCCATCACTGCTGCTGGTTCGCAGGCCCTGACCGGAATCCGGACTACAGGTCATTCAGACCGGTCAACGTCAATCTCAGAGTTCTCCAAGTTTCCAAGGGCGAGCCGTTTCGCCAACTTGAGATATCGACAACCTGAGTGTCGTTACACCGAAACATCACATCGACATTCACGGAGATGGATGACGTTTATCAATGAAGAACAACATCACTGACTTTACCGAAGACGAATTTGTCAGCTATCTGAAAGAACTGCTCACCGCTAACAAGACCGCAACCGACGATGTACTTGACGACCTTCTAGAGAAGTTCTGCGAGATTACCGGTCATCCAGACGGCACCGATTTGATTTACTACCCGGAGGACGGTTCAAGGGGAACCGCTGAAGACATCACGCGCGTTGTGAAAGCATGGCGTGCCGCGCATGGTTTGCCGGGCTTCAAGGGTTAAGGTGCTTATGAAAAACAACTTCTCTGATTACACAGAGTCCGAGTTCATCAAGCTTTTGGAGGAGCTTCGTAGAGCAGACGAGGAAGATGAAACAGACGCTCGTGCGGACGTGCTTTTGTTGCACTTCAAGAAAGTCAGCCAGCACCCGGCAGGCTCCGACCTCATCTACTACCCCGAAGAGGGTGCAGATAACTCGCCCGAAGGTGTCACGCAAATTGTAAAAGCATGGCGTGCCGCGCATGGTTTGCCGGGCTTCAAGGCGGGATGACTTAGCTGGTTGAGCACCAAGTAGAAACGAAAAAAAGCCCCGCTCATGCGGGGCTTTTTCATGGCCGGGAACGGCTCAGCCGGGTGGCAGGCTGGCGCGGATGTGGCCGACGCGTTGTTTCACGCCTTGCCACGGCGCCTGGCCTGCCAGGTCCTGGCGCAGGAAGCCCAGCAGGTCGGCGATCTGCTGGTCGTCGAGGCTGTGGCGGAACGCGGGCATGTAGCCCAGTTCCGGGTTGGCCGGCTGGGCGATGCCTTCGAGGATCACGCGGATCGCGTTGTCGGGGCTGTCGGCGTAGAGGTTGCTGTTGAGGGCCAGGGAAGGGCGCACGCCGGTCAGGGTCGGGCCTTTTTCCTGGGCGTGGCAGGCCATGCAGGCCCCCGAGAACAGGCGGGCGCCGGGGGAGCCTAGGGGTTCGGTGCGTTGCTCGGCCTGGTGGTTCAGGGTGGCGGCGCTGGCTTGCGTGGCGCTGGCCGGCTGCAGGCTGGACAGGTAATGGGCGATGGCCTGCAGGTCGGCGTCCGGCAGTTGCGCCAGGCCTTCGTGGATCACCGGCGCCATCGGGCCGGCGGCGACGCCGTGGCGCGGGCTGTAGCCGTGGCGCAGGAAGTCCAGCAGGTCCTGCTCGGTCCAGGCCAGCGGCGCATTGCCGCCGGCCAGGGCATGGGCGCTCCAGTCTTCGGCGATGCCGCCGCTGAGGTGGAGGGCACCGCCGCGTTCGCCGAACAGCGGGTCGCGGGGCGAGTGGCAGGCGCTGCAATGTCCCAGGCCCTCGCTCAGGTAGGCGCCACGGTTCCACTGGGCGCTGCGCCCGGGATCGTCGGCCATGGCGCCGGGCCTGAGGTAGAGCCAGTTCCAGGCGAGGATGCCCGGGCGGATATTGAAGGGGAAATGCAGGTCGGTCTGCGGTGGCTGGTGGCGGACCGGCGGCTGGCTCATCAGGTAGGCGTAGAGCGCCTTGAGGTCTTCGTCGCGGGTCTTGGTGAAGGCGGTGTAGGGGAACGCCGGGTACAGGTAACGCCCGTTGCGGTCGATGCCGTGGCGCATGGCGCGCTCGAAGGCCGGATAGGACCAGCTGCCGATCCCCGTCTCGGGATCGGGGGTGATGTTGGTGCTGTACAGGGTGCCGAACGGGATGCGCATGGCCAGGCCACCCGCGTTGCGTGCCCCGCCCGGCGCGGTATGGCAGACCGCGCAATCGCCCACGGCTGCCAGTTGCTCGCCCCGGGCGACTTGCTCATGGCTGAAGTACTGGGTGTCGTGATTGTCCAGCGGCGCGATAGCCGGCTGCCAGCTGAGAAAGGCGCCTGCGGTGGCGACCAGGCTCAAGGCGGTCAGGCTCCAGCCGGCGATGCTCTTGAGTTTGCTCATGGGCGGGCCTCCTGGCCAGGGCGGTCAGTCTCGGGAGCTCGCTGCAAGGCTTGCAACACCCGCTCCGGGGTAAAGGGCACTTGCCGCAGGCGCACGCCGACTGCGTCGAAGATCGCGTTGGCGATGGCCGCCGCGCTGGGTACCGAGGCCGACTCGCCGGCGCCCATGGACGGTTCTTCCGGGCGGTCCAGCAGCTGCACATCCACCTCGGGCAATTCGTCGAAGCGCAGGATCGGATAGCCGCCCCATTCCAGGGAGGTGCTGCCGGAGCGGTCGAAGCTGACGTATTCCTTGAGCACCCGGCTGCACGACTGGACGATATTGCCGTGCACCTGGTGACGCACGCCGGCCGGGTTGACCATGCGCCCGCAGTCGTGGCTGACGAAGATCTTGTCCAGGCGAATCTGCCCGGTGCGCCGGTTGACGCTCAGGTCGCAGACCCACGCGGCCCAGGCGGCGCCGAAGCCGGGGAACTTGCTGTGGAAATACCGGGCATAGGCAAAACCCCGGCCCTTGGCCCATTCCTGCGAGGCCGGCGCCGGGTAGCGGTGGGCGCTGCCGTCCTGCCAGCCGGCCTGTTTTTTCAGCGCCTCGATCAGCGCCAGGGCCCGCGGGTCGTCCAGGTAGCGCAGGCGGAAGGCGATCGGGTCCTGCTGGGCGATGTAGGCCAGCTCGTCGATCCAGGATTCGTGGGCGAAGACATTGGGCAGCGCGGAGACCCCGCGCATCCACGAGGCGCGAACGATCGGCGTGGCGTCCTGGCAGACGATGCGCATCTGCGGGAAGCGGTATTGCGGGATCGCCGTGCGGTCGCCCATCTGCTGGATGTCGGGGCGGTTGGCGACGGTGCCGGTGAGCAACAGCGCCAGGGTCCGGGCGTTGTTCGAGGGGTAGCAGGTCTTCAATTCGTAGGCGGCCACTTCGCGTTTGCCGTCGAGGCCACCGCGGACCTGCATCAGCTGCGCGGTGCCCTTGGGTTCCCAGCCGGCCTCCTGCTCGCGCATCAGTTGCACCCGTACCGGCCGCCCGACCGCCTGGGAGAGCAGGGCGGCGTCGGCGGCCACGTCGTCGGCGCAGTTGCGTCCGTAACAGCCCGAGGCCTCCATGCGGTTGATCTGCACCTGTTGCGGCGCGCGCCCCAGCAGCAGGGCGATGTCCTTGCGCAGGTCATGGGGGTTCTGGCTGCCGGTCCAGACCTCGGCGCGCTCGGCGTCGATCATCGCCACCGCGCAGGACGGGCCGATGGAGGCATGCAGGTGGTAGGGCCAGACATAGTCGACATCGAGCGGGCTGTTGAGCGTGCCCAGGCTGCTGTCGATACCGGGATCGTCACGCAGCACGCGGTCCTGCTTGGGGTGGGCCTGGAGCGTTTCACGCAGGATGTCCGGCCGCAGGTCGGGCAGCGCGTCCCAGGGTTTCCACTGGACCTTGAGCTGGCGCATGGCGTCGATGGCCTGCTCCTCGCGCTCGGTGACGATGCCGACAAAGTCACCGATCACCACCAGTCTGACGATGCCCGGCAAGTGCGCGATGGACGCTGCGTCCACCGCGATCAGTGCGTGGCCCAAGGGCGCGCTGGCGTCGGCGCCGGGGTAGGGCGGGCGTACCACGCGGCCGTGGAGCATGCCGTCCAGGCGCAGGTCGTGGACATAGGTCAGTTGGCCGGTGACCTTGGCCGGGATGTCCACGCGCGGGGTGGACTGGCCGACATAGCGACCGGCGCCGACCGCCTTGAGTTTGACGCGCGGGTCCAGGGGCAGGTGCAGGTCCTGCCCGCGGGCCAGTTCGGCGTAGCTCAGGCGCCGTTTGGGGCGCGCACTGGCGTAGATCTGCCCGCGCTCGACCCGCAACCCGGCAATCGGCTGGTCGAGGATTTCCGCTGCGCCTTCCAGCAGCCACTGGCGCAACTGGGCGGCGGCCTGGCGCAGGGGCAGGGCGCTGACCTGCAGGGTCGCGCTGGCGATGGTCGGGCCCTGGTCCGGGGTGCTGGCGGTGTCGCCGAGAATCATCCGCACCTGTTCGAAATCGACATCCAGTTCGTCGGCGACGATCTGTGCCAGCGCGGTGCGTACCCCGGTGCCGAGATCGACATGACCGCAGAACGCGGTGACGTGGCCGTCGGCGTCCAGGGCGATGAAGCTGTCGATGTGGTCCGGCGTCGGGTCCGCTGGCAATGCGCCCGAGTTAAGAATCTCGGCCGTGGCCAGCAGGGGTTTGGGCAGCAGGGTGCTGATCATGATCAGGCCGCCGGCCTGGAGCAGGCGGCGACGGGTCAACGGCAGGTCGTTCATGGCCGCCCCCGCTCTGCCAGCAGCTGGCGGGCTCGTGCCGCCGCTTGCAGAATCTCGAAGTGCGCGCCGCAGCGGCAGAGGTTGTAGGCCAGTTCGTTCTTGATCCGCTGCTCGTCGGCCTCGGGTTCGCGCTCGAACAGCGCCACCAGGGTCATGATCATGCCGTTGCTGCAATAGCCGCATTGCGCGGCCTGCTCATCGATGAACGCCTGTTGCACCGGGTGCAGGCGCTCTTCCTGCACCAGGCCTTCCAGGGTGGTGACGTGTTTGCCTTGCACGCTGGACAGCGGCAGGGTGCAGGAGCGGGCGGCGATGCCGTCCACCAGCACCGTGCAGGCGCCGCATTGGCCCAGGCCGCAGCCGTACTTGGGGCCATTGAGGCCGAAGTCGTTGCGCAGGGCATACAGCAAGGGAGTGTTCGGCGGCAGCTGATCCAGTAAAAGGCGGCGGCCGTTGAGGGTAAAAGTCATGGCAGCTGGGGTCCTGTGGGTGAGTGGCGTGGCGCGTTGAGAACGCGGCAGCGGTCAGGGCAGGTGTGAGCCGGCAACGTGTCCCGGTCAGAGACTGGACAACCAGGTTGCGCTCAGGTGCTGGGCAGATTTGCGGGGGCGAAGCATGCGGGGTTTGAGCTGGTCGATAAATAAGACGATTCTGGTTTTTTGTAGGCCAAAGCCAGGGGGGGATTCGGTTTTATCTGATCCGAGGCCTGAGAAAATGATGGCTAGTAGCCATAATTGTCGCTTGTGACAGCCTTGGTCACGGCGTAGGATGCGCGCCCTGATCAGCCTGGCTGAACCGTTTTACCCGAATGCGACATGGATTGTTATGACCCACTCCCCCCGTTTTTTCTCGCCGTTGCTCATCCTGGCAATGGCGACGATGCCGGCTTTCGCCGATCCCG
Source organism: Pseudomonas sp. GW822-FHT05A08 (assembly GCF_058800485.1). Classification (NCBI taxonomy): domain Bacteria; kingdom Pseudomonadati; phylum Pseudomonadota; class Gammaproteobacteria; order Pseudomonadales; family Pseudomonadaceae; genus Pseudomonas; species Pseudomonas sp. GW822-FHT05A08. The sequence continues at coordinate 4,781,638 of NZ_CM179511.1, read as the reverse complement.
GTGCCCAGCGTGCCGAGCTGCTGCAGGTTTACCGCCAGGCCGTCGAGCATGACGCCCAGCTGTCCGCGGCGCGCCACGAGTACCAGGCCCAGCGCGAAAGCGTCCCCCAGGCCCGGGCCGGTTTGCTCCCTACACTCAATGCCGGCAGCACCGTGGAGTCGGTGCGCCTGGAGCGGGATGAGCCCGGCCTGACCCGCACGCGCAGCACCAGGGTATTCCAGGCCAATCTCAACCAGCCGCTGTTTCGTGCCGATCGCTGGTTTCAACTGGAAGCCGCCCATGCCAGCACCGCCCAGGCCGAGCTTGAATTGGGCGCGAAGGAGCAGGGGCTGGTGCTGACCACGGCCCAGGCCTATTTCGAAACCTTGCGCGCCCTGGACCTGCTCGCCGCCTCCAAGGCCGAGGAAGCGGCGCTCAAGCGCCAGCAGCAACAGGCCCAGGCCCGCCTGGAAAACGGTGCCTCGAGCATCACCGATGTGCTCGACGCCCAGGCCGCCCATGACAACGCCGGGGCCAATCGCAAACTCGCCGAGCGCAAGGTCGACGATGCCTTCGAGGCCTTGTCCCGCCTGACCCGCCAGGACTATTCGACGATCGAAGGCATTCAGCATCAACTGCCGGTGGAGCTGCCGGTGCCCAACGATGCCAACGAATGGGTCAGCCGCGCGGTGCGCCAGAACCTGGCGTTGCAGGCCAGCAGCTACGCGGTGCTGGCCGCCGAACAGACCCACCGCCAGCGCAAGGCCGGTTATGCGCCGACCGTCGATGCGGTGGCGTCCTGGCGCAAAGGTGAAAACGACAGCTTCGGCTACAGCAACCCCACCGATTTCGGACGGGATGGCTATCGGGGCAATGTCACGCAAAGCAGCATCGGCCTGGAGCTGAATATTCCGCTGTACTCCGGCGGCATGACCCGCTCGCAGGTGCGCGAGGCGACCGAGCGGCTGGCCCAGAGTGAAGACGAGCGCGAGGACCGTCGCCGTGAAGTGGTGCAGAACACGCGCAATTTCTACCGCGCGGTGAATTCCGATATCGAGCAGGTCATTGCCCGGCGGCAGACGATTCGTTCCGGCCAGGCCTCGGTCAAGGCCAATCAGGTAGGGCGGGACCTGGGCTCGCGTAACACCGCGGATGTGCTCAATGCCCAGCGTCAGCTGTACAGCGCGGTGCGTGAGTACAACAACGCGCGCTACGACTACATCATCGACACCCTCAAGCTCAAGCAGGCGGCGGGAACCCTGAGCCCGAAGGACCTGAGCGATCTGGCGATGTACCTGACGAAAGACTACGACGCCGATCGGGATTTCCTGCCACCGCAGGAGCGCAAGGCGCTCTGACGGGCAGCTCATACAGCTGAGTGAAATAAATCTCAATCAATGATGTCGTATTGATACTAATTGTTTCTTGTTTGATATAACATCTTGAAATATTAGGACTTTACGGCCGCAACGCGGCATGCATGGAAGCTTATGAGCGAACAAGGAAGGGGCGCCGAGTCGCCCACGCCAGACACTGGCCTGGTCTGTCTGGTGATGCTGGCCCGGTTTCATTCGGTGGCGGCGTCCGCCGAGCAACTGGCCCATGAATTCGCTCCAGAGAACCAGCCGTTCACCCAGCGCGAACTGCTGCTCGCCGCCCGCAAGCTGGGGCTCAGGGCCAAGTCGGTCAGCACTTCCATCGCGCGCCTGGAGCGCACGCCATTGCCGGCGATCGCGGCCGATGGCGACGGCACATTCTTCATCATCGCCAAGCTGGATCAGGGCCAGGCGCTGATCCAGGACCCGCGTGCGGACCGGCCTGAGGTGATCTCCTTCGAGGCCCTGGCCGCGCGCTGGACCGGCAAGCTGGTGCTGCTGCGTTCCGAAGCCGGGTTGCCGGAGGAAACCTCGCGGTTCGATTTCACCTGGTTCATTCCCGCCATCGTCAAATACCGCAAGTTGCTGGGCGAGGTGCTGCTGGTGTCCTTTGCCCTGCAGCTGTTTGCCCTGGTGACGCCGTTGTTTTTCCAGGTGGTGATGGACAAGGTGCTGGTGCACCACGGGCTGACCACCCTGGATGTCATCGCCGCCGGGTTGCTGGGCATCATGCTGTTCGAGTCGGCCTTGAGCGGCTTGCGCAGCTACGTGTTCGCCCATACCGCCAGCCGTATCGATGTGGAGCTGGGCTCGCGCTTGTTCCGTCATCTGATCAACCTGCCGCTGGCGTATTTCCAGGCGCGCCGGGTCGGCGATTCGGTGGCCAGGGTGCGTGAGCTGGAGAACATCCGCAGCTTCCTGACCGGCAACGCCATTACCTTGTTGCTGGACGTGCTGTTCTCGCTGGTGTTCGTCCTGGTGATGTTCTACTACAGCGGCTGGCTGACCCTGGTGGTGCTGTTGTCGCTGCCGCTGTATGTGCTGGTCTCGCTGTTTGTCACCCCGCTGCTGCGCGCCCGCTTGCAGGACAGTTTCACCCGCGGTGCGGAGAACCAGGCGTTCCTGGTGGAGACGGTGAACGGCATCGACACGGTGAAGTCCATGGCCGTCGAACCCCAGGCGATTCGCAAGTGGGACAACCAGATGGCCGCTTATGTCGCGGCCGGGTTCAAGACCCAGACCTTGTCCACCATCGCCAACGAGAGCGTGTCGCTGATCGGCAAGCTGGTCACGGTGGCGACCCTCTGGCTGGGCGCGCGGTTGGTGATCGACGGACAGCTTTCGGTGGGCGAACTGATCGCCTTCAACATGCTGGCCGGCCGGGTCAGCGGCCCGATCATGCGCCTGGCGCAGTTGTGGACCAGCTTCCAGCAGACCGGTGTTTCCGTGCAGCGCCTGGGCGATATCCTCAACACCCGTACCGAGCTTTCCCAGGCCACCCGCAGCGCCTTGCCGCCGCTCAGGGGGCAGATCGAATTCGACCAGGTGCATTTCCGTTATCGCGCCGACGGCTCGGAGATCCTGCGTGGGATCAACCTGCAGATCGCCGCCGGCGAGGTGATTGGCGTGGTGGGGCGTTCCGGCTCGGGCAAAAGCACGCTGACGCGCTTGCTCCAGCGCCTGTACGTGCCCGAGCGTGGGCGGGTGCTGGTGGACGGCATGGACCTGGCGCTGGCGGACGTGTCCTCGCTGCGCCGGCAGATCGGCGTGGTGTTGCAGGACAACATGCTGTTCAACCGCAGCATCCGCGAAAACATCGCCCTGAGCGATCCGGGCGCGCCGCTGGAAACGGTGATGCATGCCGCCAGCATGGCCGGGGCCCACGAATTCATCCTGGAGTTGCCCGAAGGCTACGACACCATGGTCGGGGAACATGGCACCTCGCTGTCCGGCGGCCAGCGGCAACGCATCGCCATCGCCCGGGCCTTGATCGGCAACCCACGGATCCTGATTTTCGACGAGGCCACCAGTGCGCTGGACTACGAGTCCGAACGGATCATCCAGCAGAACATGCAAAGCATCTGCGCCGGGCGCACGGTGATCATCATCGCTCACCGGTTGTCGGCGGTCCGCGATGCCAATCGCATCCTGGTGGTCGACCGCGGGCAGATCGTCGAGCAGGGCAACCATGCCGAACTGCTGGCGCACCAGGCCGGCCACTATTCGCGTCTGCACCGCATGCAGCAGGGCTGAACAGCGCCCGATTCACAGGTTATTTGTTCGGCCAACGCCCTCGCCGCAGGGGGCGGGGCTGGATGCCATCCGGATTCAAGGACCGATTGCCCATGAGCGCCACTCCTTCGTTATTGCAGCGCTACCGCGACGCCTGGCAGCACGCCTGGCGCCAGCGCAAAAGCATGGACAGCGTGCAGCGCCTGCCCCATGAGGCGCAGTTTTTGCCCGCCGCCCTGGAGTTGCAGGACACCCCCGTGCACCCGGCGCCGCGGATCTTTATCTGGAGCATCCTCGGCTTTGCCGTGCTGGCCTTGCTGTGGGCCTTTATCGGCAAGATCGAAGTGGTGGCGGTGGCGCCGGGCAAGATCGTGCCCAATGGCAAGACCAAGCTGATTCAGTCCAGCGAAACGGCGGTGGTCAGGGCGATCCACGTCAGTGACGGCCAGGTGGTGAAAGTCGGCGAGCTGCTGGTGGAACTCGACCCGACGGCGGCGGATGCCGACGTCAGGCGGATCCAGAGCGAGCTGCTGGCGGCCCGCGTCGACAGCGCCCGTGGCGCGGCCATGCTCGATGCAATCAACCAGCAACAGCCACCGGCCTCGCTGCTCGGCCCGCTTGCCAACGCCGGCGCCAACGCCAACCCGGAGCAGGTGCAGAGCGCCCAGCGCTGGTTGCAGGGGCAGTACCAGGAGTACCGCAGCAACCTGGAGCTGGTGGACGCGGAAATCCTCCAGCGCAGCGCCGAAATCCAGTCGGCCCAGGCCCAGGTGGCCAGCCTGCGGAAAACGGTGCCGATCGCCACGCAATTGGCCGAGGACTACCGGCGGTTGCTGGAGCAACAGTACGTGGCGCGCCACGAGTACCTGGAAAAGGAGCAGGCGCGCCTCGACCTGCTGCGCCAGCTGAGCGTGCAGCAGGCCAGTGTCTTGCAGTCCACCGCCGCCCAGGCCGAAGCGCGGCGCCGGCGCGAAGGCGTGGTCGCGCAGAACCGCCGGGCCATGCTCGACCTGCAACAGGAAGCCAATCAGAAAGCCGCGAGCCTGGTCCAGGAACTGGCCAAGGCCCGTTACCAGGAAACCCTGACCAGCCTCAAGGCCCCGGTGGACGGCACCGTGCAACAACTGGCGATCCACACCGTCGGCGGCGTGGTCACCCCGGCCCAGCCTCTGATGGTCATCGTGCCCGCCGACCAGCCGGTCGAAGTCGAAGCGATGCTGGAAAACAAGGACGTGGGCTTCGTCCGCGCCGGCCAGCCGGTCACGGTGAAAGTGGAAACCTTCACCTTCACCAAATACGGCACCGTCGACGGCGAAGTGCTGAATGTCTCGAACGACGCCATCGAAGATGAGAAGCGCGGACCGATCTACAGCAGCCGCATTCGCCTGAAGTCCGATCACCTGATGGTCAATGGCCAACGCGTGGCGCTGTCGCCGGGCATGTCGATCACCGCGGAAGTGAAGACCGACCAGCGCCGGGTGATCGACTACTTCCTGAGCCCCTTGCAACAGCATGTGGATGAGAGTCTGCGCGAGCGCTAGGACGGTTGAAGTGAAGTTCCCGGCGTATCGCCAGGCATCAATGATTTTTTCAGTGTGTGGGGAGTAACCGGTATGGCCAGATCCGTAAGTCGAAGTCTGTATTGGCTTGGTGCGGCAGCGGCAGTCGTGCTGCTTCTGTACTCCTTGCTGCCAACCACGCAAGACAGCCCCAATATGAAACTTCATTCAACGGGGGATGGCAGTGTTTTTACCGGGTGTGAGTTTTCATCCATCAAGCACGACGTGCCTGCCTTTCGATTCGCCATGAGTCCGCAGGCCTGTCGCCTGGTGCGTTATGACGGCAGCAGCGGCATCGAATTCACCCTCGAGTATCCAACGGCAGAGGTGGTCAGCGACGACGCCAAGGGCAGCCGTTACCCGATAGCCTTGTTTATCGAGCGTATCTCCATGGAAGGCTTCGACGCCGACAGGCACCTGCGCGGGAAGCATCCCGTGGCGCTGGCGGATGGGGTCGAGGGTTATGAGGTCGGTGGTTTCCAGGAGCGCAAGTTCACAGGGAAAGACGGTGTCTCGGTGTATGTCTCGGACTATGTGGCGACGGTCCGGGCGAACCGCCTGTATGGCAGCGGATTATGGGTTTTCTACCAATACCCAAAGGAACTTACGGATGTAAGGGCAGTGGACGATTTTGTTCTCGGTGCCCTCGGTAAGGTAATAGTGAAATAAGGAAATAGAGCGTGGCACTGGTAACCTTTAATGAAGCACAGTTACAAGAATTGCAGCGTCTCTCGGATAAGAAAGATTATCCGGGAGCCTATGGCTATATACGCGATGTGGTCGCGGGTGAAATTGCCAAAGGTAACAGGCCCGAGGACATGGCCGACCTGCAGGCGGTAGCGACGTGGTTGACGACGGCCAAAGCCATCAACTCGAATGATCGCAGCAACTTTCTGACCGATCTGGTTCGCGGGTCGATCCAGTACTCGGTAGCGAAAACCGGGCGCCCACTCAGTGATGACGCCTTCCAGGTTGTCTCCGACAAACTTGCCATCGATACCATCAGCAATGTGCTGAAAGGCGGCGGTGTGACCTCGGCCAACATCGTCACGGTTCTTGAAACCAAAGGCATGGTCAAGGAGCTGAAGCTGGAAGCCTGGCAATGGCCCGGTGCGATTGCCGATATGCTGCCGCCGCCTTTTGGCATGGGCCGTGACTTCATCGAGGTTTCGGGGGCGACCAAGACCGAGACTGCGCTCAATATCATGAGCTCCATGGTGTCCAACATGGCCGGCCTCGAGCGGGTGATCAACAGGGATTCGGTGCTCGATGCCAGCCCAACCTGGAAGCTCTGGCGCGAACTCAACAGCTTCATGGCGGATAACCGCTACCGGCTGTTCGAAGGTGGCACAGGGGCAACGCCGGAAAAGGACCTGATCAATATCACGATCAACCCATCCCCCCAACCCCAACAACACATCCAGGGAGAAAGCAAAGCCCAGCAGGACGTCGCCAACGGTTATATCCAGAACGCCGCGACGCACAATATCTTTGCCGTCGGTGGCATCCTCAACAAAACCGACTTCACCTCGACCCAGATGGCCAGCCTGGCCTCGGGCGGTATTCGTCCTGGTGAGATGCAGCTCGACCTCAACGCCCGGCCCAACACCTACCTGTCGAATTTCTACCAGACTCCGGACAGCACCAAGCCGGACTTCAGCCTGCGCAATGCCGTGACCCTGAACGGTCTGTCGGCCATGACCACCTTCAACACCTACGTCGATCCGCTGCTGCTGGACCTGACCGGCAACGGCGTGCACATGACCGACATCCGTGACGGCGTGCTGTTCGACACCGACCACAGCGGCACGCTCAAGCGCAGCGGCTGGGCCGATCGCAGCACCGGCATGCTGGTGATCGACGATGGCAGCGGCCAGATCAAGGACGTCAGCCAGATGTTCTCCGAGTACTACGGCGGCAAGGCCGGCGTGAATGGCGCGGCGGGCGAGGCGAAGTTCAAGGACGGTTTTGCCGCCCTGGCCAGCGAGGATGGCAACAAGGACGGCGTGATCGATCAGCGTGATCCGATCTGGAGCAAGCTGCGGGTCTGGGTCGACGGCACCCATGACGCGAAAGTCGATGCCGGCGAACTCAAGACCCTGGCCGAGCTGGGCATCACCCAGATCAACGTGCGGGCCGCGGCGTCCACTCAAACCGAAGTGCGGGACGGCAACCGGGTGCTCGCCACCGGTTCCTTCACCATCAACGGCAAGAGCCAGGAAGCGCTGGCGGTGGATTTCCTCGGTGACCCGGTCAGCAACACCTTGAGCGCCCAGGGCGCGGGCACCAAGGTGACCTCGACCAGCAACGGCATCACCACCACCGCCTATGCCAGCCAGAGCACCACGGGCGAAACCCTGGACGCCGCGCAGCTGGGCGTGGGCAACCTGTACGGCGGCAGCGGCAACGACACGCTGATCGCCGCGCCGGCCGGTGGCTGGCTGGTGGGTGGCGGCGGCAGCAACACCTATGTCGGCGGCAAGGGCGACGATGTGTTTGTGGTCAGCGCCTCGGATGACATGAAGAACCTCCACGGCAACGGCGGCCACGATACGGCGATCGTCGTCGGCGACAAAGGCGTGGTGTTGAACATGGCCCAGGCCGGCCTGACCATCGCCCAGGGTGGCAGCGGCGACGACACCCTGATCAGCGGCGGCAACGGCAGCGCCTTCATCAAGGGCGGCTCCGGCAACTCGACCCTGGTGGGCGGTGGCGGCAGCGACGTGCTGGTTGGCGGCAGCGGCCACAACACCATCATCGGCGGCAGCGGCAAGGCGGTGATCTACGCCGGGCCCCAGGGCGACGTGATCTACGCCGCCGAAGGCGGCAGCATCATTCACGCCGGTGGCGGCGCCGACCGGATTTTCGGCGGCGCGGGCAATGACGTGATCGAAGTCGGCCACGGCAACGCAACCATCGACGGCGACGGCGGGATCAACCTGGTGACGCTGCATGGCAACCATGGCGACTACCGCATCACCCGCACCGCCAGCGGCTATGAAGTGGCCGACAAGGTCGCCGGGCGCGACGGTACGGTGACCCTGAAAAACATCCAGAAGCTGAATTTCTCGGATATCTCGGCGGTCGATCTGCAGACCCCCAACGCCATGCCGGTGGCCGACGTGCTGAGCCTCGATAAGGACGGCAAGGCCTTCAACCGGACCCAGCCTCACCTGATTGCCGCACAGAGCCTGCTGGCCAACGATCAACACCTCAACAGCCAGGGCGCGCTGCGCATCGCCAACGTCGGCGACGCGGTTGGCGGCTCTGTCAGCCTCACGGCCCAGGGCGACGTGCTCTTCACTCCGGATGCCCGCTACACCGGCCTGCTCAGCTTCAAGTACGGCGTGGTCGATGCCGCCGGCAACCTGTCGGCTTCGGTGGTGGACCTGAGCAGCGGGCAGACCGCGCCGATGCGCGCCGGGGTGACCTTGCTGACGCCGGAAGTGCCGCTGGACCCGTTGGCGGCCCAGGAGTGGTACCTCAGCGATACCAATGTGCTGCCGGTCTGGCAGGACTACACCGGCAAGGGCGTGCGCATCGGCCAGTTCGAGCCGGGCGGCCAGTTCGCCACCGCGCCCGAGATCTTCGACATCGCCCACCCGGACCTGGCCGCCAACGTTGACCAGGCCTGGCTGCAGACCCAGCAGAGCAACGGCAGCTTGCCGGGCCTGGTGTCCAACCACGCCACCATGGTGGCGGGGGTGATGGTCGCGGCCAAGAATGGCACGGGCGGGGTAGGGGTGGCCTACGGCGCGACGCTGGGCGGCTATTACCTGGCCAACAGCGGCGCCGACCTCGCCGGGCTGGGACACATGGTCAGCTTCGACATAGCCAACAACAGCTGGGGCTTCACCAACGATTTCGCCCTCAGCAGCTTTCAGGACGGTTTCGTCAACACCGCCACGGCGCTGAGCATGAATGCCCAGTACGCCGCGAGTAACGGTCGCGGTGGCCTGGGCACGATCATTGTCGCGGCCGGCGGCAACAGCCGTGCAACCGGCGGCAATGCCCAGGGCTCCTTGACCAACAACAACCGCTTCTCGGTGGAAGTCGGCGCGATCAATGCCCAGGGCGACTTGTCGACCCTGCAGATCGGCTCCTCGCCGTTCTCCAACCCGGGCGCCAGCCTGCTGGTGTCGGCGCCGGGCAGCAACGTGGTGTCCACCAGCCATATGCTGGAAACCGACCGTGGCTCGACCTTCGGCAACGACTACACCAGCATGCAGGGCACCAGCTTTGCCGCGCCGATCGTCTCCGGCATCGTCGCGCTGATGCTCGAGGCCAACCCGAACCTGGGCTACCGCGACGTGCAGCAGATCCTCGCGTTGTCGGCGCGCAAGATCAACGATCCGTCCAGCCAGTGGAGCGACAACGCCGCCCACAATTGGAACGGCGGCGGCATGCATACCAGTAACGACTACGGCTTCGGCGAAGTCGATGCGCGGGCCGCGGTGCGCTTGGCCGAAGCCTGGATGACCCAGAGCACCGGCGCCAACGAGTATGTCTACAGCGCCTCCAGCGGCGCCCTGGGCAAGAACCTGGTGGCGGGGGGCACGCTGAGCACGTCCATCGCCATGAATGCCGGCCTGAATGTCGAGCACGTCGAGATCGACTTTGACGCCCAGGTGGGCCGCCTTGGCGACCTGACGCTCAAGCTGATCTCGCCCGACGGTACCCAGAGCATCCTGCTCAACCGCCAGGGCAAGGTGCCGGACGGCATGCCGGGGGCGAGCGCCACGGACCTTGGCAGCACGCAGTCGGGATCGTTCAAATACACCTTCATGACGACCCATGACTTCGGCGAGCGCTCGGCGGGCAACTGGACCTTGCAGGTGAGCGATTCGGCTTCCGGCCTGCCGGTCACGCTCAATGCCTGGTCGCTGCGTTTGTACGGCAGCAAGAGCACCCCGGACGACACCTACTTCTACACCGACGAATACCTCAAGTCGGTGGTCGGGCATGCCAACCGTGGCGTCCTGGACGACGCGGTCAACGGTGTCGCGGGCGGGCGCAATACCCTCAACGCGGCGGCCGTTTCGGGGGATAGCTCGATCAACCTGCTGACCGGTGTCGCCAGCCTCGGCGGCGCGGCGTTGACGGTGAAAAATCCGGCGAGCATTCAGAACATCGTCACCGGCGACGGCAACGATGTGCTGGTGGCTGGCAATGCCGATGCCTTGCTCGACGGTGGGCGTGGCAACAACAGCCTGACGGGGGGCGCGGGCAAGGACTTCTTCGTGGTCCATCGCCGCGATGGCGGCAGCGATGTCATCAGCCACTTCGAGGCTGCCCGTGGCGAGATCATCGACCTGGTGGGGTTTGCCGGGAAGAAGTTCACCGACCTGGTGCTCAGCCAGCAAGGTGCGGACGTCAAGATCGACCTGGCCAAGGGCCAGAGCATTGTCCTGAAGAACCAGTCGCTGGCCGGGATCGGCGCGGCGAACTTCAAGTTCCAGGACACCTTTGTCGCCCCGACGGCCTACGTCAACAGCGACGCCTCGGCGGTCCAGCCGCAGGAAGGCCTGGGCACCGTGCTGCTCAACGGCGGCGGCAAGGGCGTGATGTACAGCAGCGACGCCCAGGGCAAGATGGTCGCTTCGTTGAGCGGTACGATCTACAGCCATGACAGCGCGACTTCGGATGTGTTCGTGGTGGCGGCCCAGTCGGGCGTCAAGGACTACAACAACGCCCTGCGCGGCTTCCGTCATGGCATCGACAAGATCGACCTGCGCCAGACCGGAGTGACCGATTTCAGCCAGCTGACCATCGAGCACAAGAATCGCGCGACCCTCAACGGCCTGACGCAGATTCACGGGGTGTATGTGACGCGTACCGGCGCCCAGGGCGCCGACTCGAACGTCAACCTGCTGTACCTGGATGCGCTGGATGTGGCGCAGGTCAGCGCCTCGGACTTCATCTTCGCCGAGCATGCACCGCAGGTGGTGGCGCCAGTCGGCCCGGTGGTGGCTCCGGTGGAACAGCCGACGGTGACTGTACCGGGTACGCTGACGCCAATTGTCGAGCGTCCTGGTGTCGACAAGCCTGTCGTGGTGCCGCCGCTGCCGCCTGTCGATCTGCATCCGACCGTCAGCGTTCCAGTGGTCGATCCGGTGCTGCAACCTTCGGTGACCATCCCGGACATCACCCTGCCGGAACACAAGACGATCGAGCAGATCCTCGCCGAACGCGGTGTCGACCTGAATCCGAAAGTGCCGGAACACAAGACCATCGACCAGATCCTGGCCGAGCGTGGCGGCAATCAGGGGCCGACGGTTCCCGAGCGCAAGACGATCGAGCAGATTCTCGCCGAGCGCGGCATCGGTTCGCTGCAGCCGTCGAAGCTGCCGGATATCGGCCCGGTCGGGCGCGATCAAGGGGGACGCACGCCGGTGGATGTGCCGAGCCCGCGGCCGATTGTGATTCCCGATATCCCGGTGGTCGATACCAGCCATCGCGACCTGGATATTGTGAGTCGCCCGCGGGTTACTGTGCCCGATTTCCCGACGGCGTCGGACCCGCGGTTCAAGTTCGATGATCCGGTGCCATCGGTGACTGACACCGAGGATTTCTCGTTCGCGTCGATCCGCGACAGAATCCGTTCGCGTCCAACGCCCACCACCGTGGACCCGGTGACCAGCTCGTCGCGCGACCCGCTCACGTTGAGCCCGTTGCCGAGCGTCGATCCCGCGCCCGTGGCCAGCGATCCCAACACCATGACGGTCAAGGGCTTCTTCGCCAACGTCACCTTGGGCGACGAAAGCAAGACCATCAACGTCGAGGCGTCGAGCGCCAAGCTGGTGGCCGGCAACGGTGACAACAAGGTTAACGTGACGGGCAGCCGCGCCGAGATCACCCTGGGCAACGGCAACAACGTGATCGCCGGCGACATCAACAAGCTCACGGTCGGCCATGGCAACAACAGCATCACCGACAGCGGCTCCTTCGCCACGGTGAAGCTGGGCGATGGCAACAACAAGGTGCTGGTCAGCGGCAGCATGCCCACCGTGGAAGTCGGGCACGGGGTCAACGACCTCGAGTTCAGCGGCAGCATGGGCCAGCTGGTGTTCGGCCAGGACATCAGCCCCGAACGCCTGTGGTTCCAGCATGAAGGGCAGGACCTGCAGATCTCGGTGATCGGCAGCCAGCAGGAGGTCACGCTGCACAACTGGTACGCCGCGACCCCCGAGCGTCCACGGGACATCATGACCGGCGACCGTCACCGCTTGCTGGGCAACGATGTGGAAAACCTGGTCCAGGCCATGGCGGCGTTCGCGCCGGCAGCACCGGCGACCATGACCTTCGGCGCGGCCGAGCAACAGGCCTTGCAACCTGTGCTGGCGGCCAACTGGACGTGACCGCGCAAGCTTGACCGGTAACAGGGCCCGCGATGCTTGTCGCGGGCTTTTGCCGCTCTCGTTCGGGAGCGGTTCTTTTCTCATTCCCCTGTCTCGATAAAACCGGTGTTGAAGTCCTGCAACGGGGCTGCCGCCAGGTCGCCGACATTTCCCATATCGACCCACTCAATGGCCGCATCGTCAGCACCTCTCGCGACCGGACAGGCCCCGGCTGGAATGGAGTCCAGACTACAGGTCATTCAGACCTATCAACGTTAATCTAAGAGTTTTCCAGGTTTCCAGGGCGGGGGCGATTCGCCAGCTTGGGAGACTTCGCGCTGGGCATGCCAGTGACGAAGTCTTCTTGGGGGAAACAGGAAACGACCTGGATGAGTGGGGATGTCCCGGATTGAGGATTACACCGAGAATGAGTTCCTGCAGCTCATCAACGAGTTCTTCAGTGAGACCAACAATCTCGAGGGGGCCAAGCTCGAAAAATACCTGAGCAGGCTAGCCGCTCATTTCGAAGCAATCACAAGGCACCCCGCCGGTTACGGACTCATTTATTACCCGGACCAGAACGGCATAGAGGATAGTCCTGAGGCTGTTCTGAATGAGGTAAAAGCCTGGCGCGCGGCTAATGGGTTGCCTGGGTTCAAACGGTGATGTCTCGATCCAGGGATCTTAACGAAGCCGATAAGAGACAGGTCCAAAGGACTTGCCTCTACCTATCCGGAATCTGGTGCTCAGGGGATGAGTTTCCCGAGTAGTGAGCCAATCAACGCACCAATAGCGCCGGCAAGTGCGGTCCACCAACGTTTGTCCTTCTGATGTTCAAGTGCTCGTGAGTGGAGATTCACCGCGGTATCCACAAGCGCCTTGATATCTGAGGAGGGTAAAGGTAGTCGGGAGACTCGAGTACTTTTTTTCGAAGCGTCGAGCTTTTGATAATCCTCCAGGCTCAGCACTCGCTCAGCATCTACATCGTATCGGCGGGGAAACTGCCGGCGCCACACCAAGGAAGCCTTTTCCCTGGCGCCGTCCAGGCGAAAGAATTCAGGGTGTTCAATGAAAATGGTTTTCCATTTTTCGGAGTCGTTTTTATCTGCTGATATTCGATCAGCCCATTCTTCGAACGACAACTTATAGAACTTGTACACCGACATCACTTGAATCGCGGCGATCACATCGCCCAGTCGGGATGAGTCCTTCAGATATGGTGACGTTGCCATGATGCCTCCGAGGTGATGGACATGAGCTGCGTTACTAACGATAGCTGTCACTTTGATATTATCTAGCAGCCCTCGTAACTGCGATGACTATGGAGTTGTGTTCGGGCAGTTGTATCGGGAGTGTAAATCCGTGGCGCACATTGATCCGCTTAACAGGCCTGACTGACCAACTCTGGTTGGACGATATGAACGTGCACAGCCGATAAATGAAGTGCCGAACTCTCTTGGGCCTGGCCGGCCGAACGGTATGTTGTTGCGGAATATTTTCGCCTACTGCCCATCCTGAGTGATGGTTGTCAGAGAGCTGTGGGAGTAGCTGATTTGGGTCGAAATCTGAGGCTGTTTCAGATTTGCCTGGGGAGCGCTCGATCCCCTTTGTTGTGCTCGCTACCTTAGTTCGCGTGGTGCTAACGGGTAGGTAAGCCCTAGATACACCTGAGTACCGAAGAAGCCCTGAGCAACGCTTGCGAAATCCTCGAGTCCGCAGCAAGCGCCACTTATCAATCTATCGACGATATGCTTGTGACGAGCCGCAAGGTGGTACTGGCAGGCGTGCGCTTGATCGAGATGACGCAGGTGCTAGTGGAGGCGGTGTTGGCGAGGGAAGAGGGGAGTGGGCGTAGGTAGTTATTAAAGAGCCTCGCGGATGCGGGGCTCTTTTTTATAGAGAGTTGAGTGTGCTAGCAGAAAATTTCTGTAAGTTGCTGTTTGTCGGTTGTTGGCCTAGAGGGGACTGTCAGAAGTTTTGTGTTCGGGCAATAACTTATGAAAAAGGTGCATGTATGCCAATGAAAAAGAAACCGGCTCGGCCCGGCCATCGCCCAGAACACCGCTGATACGATGGGCTGCCTGGCCTGAGCTGCCAGCGCCTGCTACTTATCGCGCTTCGCTGGAGCCGCTAGGGGCAGATGTCTCATTGATACGAGTGGGAGGGAGGCGAGCGCATAAGTAATGTAGACCTCCTCGTGCATGTCGTTTTTTTAGCGATAGACCTTAGGGGAGGGTTGGTTTAGAGGCCGGTTTTGCGTTGTTACGGTTGAAGAGAACAGGTTCGACGGACGAAATGTGCATATTAACTCTGGTAGGAGGTGGTGAGGTGCTTGAGGGATGTGAACGGTATTTTTAGATATTTTGTTTTTAAGATGGTGGTGTTTTTGCATTTGATTGATATGGGGTAATTGAATAGTAGGTGGCTTGTTTTTTATGGTAATGATTGGCTGTTGTGATGGGGGATTTCATGGGGAGGCGGACCCCATGGGGTCCGCTGGTGTTTTGTGATGTTGATATTTGTATTTTTATGTGGGTAAGTTTAGTTATTTTATTCTTAGCACGTCTCTGTAGCTTGGGTGTACTTCCCAAGACATTCCATCATCAAGATTGACGTTGGAGGTAAGTAGGTTTGGTCGTTCCTCGTGGCGTATGAAGCCCAAACCTGTAACGTTAGTTTCATCTCGGGCTGCAATAAAGCCACATCTGAAAAGGAAGTGTGCTACAGATAGAGCTCCTTTTTCAGCGCTTATTCCATCAATTGCAGGGATGCCGATCCGTTTGATTACTTTATCTGTTATGTGATTGGTTAACTGATTGGTGGTGAAGCGATAGACTCCGCCACTGAAAGACTCAATAATTTCCTGCAACATCGGGCATTGATGGCGATGCTCTTTGTATAGGTCGCTAACACGGAATTTTCCGTATGTTCTTAGAACTTCTTTGATGTGTCCCATAGAAATGTGGGAGTAGGCTTTGTCATATGCGTCACGACCGGCGAGTTTGCATAATTGAGCTGCCCATCTAGGTCGTCCGGCTGACAAAATATGAATTGGTCTGAAGGAATCTAATGGCCGGCCAGACCAATGAAATGGCTCCTTGAATATGATCTTTCGAATCTTCGCTCCATCAGTTTCAGGGCGTAAGGATGTGAATTTTGGGTCGTCACTATAATAACGAGAGAAATAGCTGCTAATTTTATTTTCTAAAATTCGCCCTGTTTCTGTTGTACTCCAGGCCAAGTCAAGCATGTACTGTTCACATTTGTCTAGTGCTTCATCATGTTGGGCCAGTACGGACCATACATCACTTCTGACAGACGCACGAATGCAAAGACCTTTCACAGAGCTTATTAGGTTTCGGCATGCGCTGAAGAATGTGCTTGCCTTAAGACGTTCATGTTCAGTGTTGACAAAAGTAGCGTCTACATCATCAACAAATAGCCATACGGTTACATCTTTGTTTTCAAGTACTCGTTGAAGTACGGCGTGAGAGTCAGTTGCTTTAAGTCTTGTACGTTCGATTTCAGCCCCCAAGCCTTTTATTTTAAGCCTGTAAAATAAAGCACTTACAATGTTTCTGTTTCTAAAGCCTGCGATCTCTGCTGACTCAATTAATAGCATTGAATCATCGGTAAATCCAAATTGTAATGCTGCTCCCAATTCTAAGTTTATTTGTGAGCAGATTCGTTGTTGCCAGCCATAGAGTAATTCATCGGGTGAGCTTGACTTTACATCTTGCATGGCTATTAGGTCTGCAGCTTTGACATATATTAATATGTCTCCTGTCTTCTTTTCTTGTTGTAGATACATTGTCTGTTTTAGTAAGGCTGACTTTCCCACACCTTTCCTTGATCTGACGAATGAAAGCCGAGTGTTGGTTGAATAAAATCGCTCAAACTCTGGCTTGCCTAAAAAGTAACTATTTAATACTTCGAGGTCTTCGTCGTCGCCAGCTTCGTTTCCAAATAG
Organism: Pseudomonas sp. GW822-FHT05A08; assembly: GCF_058800485.1. Lineage (NCBI taxonomy): Bacteria > Pseudomonadati > Pseudomonadota > Gammaproteobacteria > Pseudomonadales > Pseudomonadaceae > Pseudomonas > Pseudomonas sp. GW822-FHT05A08. The sequence goes on along the minus strand of NZ_CM179511.1, from coordinate 4,765,185 downwards.
TTCTGGATTAATTAGATCGCTGCGCTTTGAATTTGAAATATTCTTACTGTTTTGAGTAGGGGGTGAAGCGCTCATTTTTACGTCCTTGATATTGGTTTTTGTAAGGTTTATGGTTGAGCTAGAGTTGTTTGTTATAATTAATTATTATTATGATAAGCTTCTCGGCGAACTATTTTGGCAGAGCGTTGGAAGAGCAAAAATGCATGTCTTTAATGGTCTATTGGTTGATGACGCTAGCAAATAGCCATCCTGGTGTCCAACCCCTTGAGTTTTCTGTTGAGGAAATTCGAATCATGACTCATGGGGGAGAGAAGAATCAGCTGATCAAGCATTCATCTCATTGCAAGCTTGAACCAATTGCCGCCTTTAATAAGAAGCATTACTATTCACGCCTCCCCACCCTCAGCACGCCGCAATGACCCCCAAGCCTCCCCGCCGCCCAGGCTTTTTCGAGCACTACGAAGAGTTGATCGGCACCTGGACGCGTCGGCTGAAGAACCGTTCGCAGGCGGAAGACCTGGCTCATGACACCTTTGTCCGGGTGCTGGAGGCGGATGCGGCGGCGGTGCAGCAGCCGCGGGCGTATCTGCACCAGACGGCGCGTAATATCGCGGTGGATGCTTATCGCCGCGAGGATCGGCGCGGCGCCATGGAGGCGGTGTATCCAGTTGCGTCGCCCAGCGGCGACCCGGAGCATTTCATGCATGCGATCCAGCTGGCTGATTCCATCGAACGGGCCCTTGGCGAGTTGCCGTTGAACTGCCGCAAGGTGTTTGTCTGGCAGAAGCTCGAAGGCCTGACCCAGGCCGAGATTGCCGAGCGCCTGGGGCTGTCAAAAAACATGGTGGAAAAGTATATGATCCGCACCCTGCGGCATCTGCGCGAGCGCGTGGACGGGCCGCGCTGATGAATGCCATGACTGTTTCACCCCCAGCCCAACAGGATGTTCCATGACGCAGACTCGTGAGTGCGCGTGCGGGCAGGCGACGGTTCGCGATGAGGCGGCGCTGTGGTTTGTGCGCCTGCAAGAACCGGCGATCGATGCCGAGGAGCGGCAGCGTTTCGACGCCTGGCTGGCGCAGCACGAGGCGCATCGGGATGAATTCCAGCTGCTGCACACCCTGTGGGCGGCCACGGATCGGGTGCCCAAGGCGCGTTTGCAGGCGCTATGCGCAACCCCGAGCCCGAGCATCAGGCGTCGCTCGTTGTTGCGTTATGCGGTGGCGGCCAGTGTGCTGGCGGTGGCCGTGGGCCTGGGGTTGTTCAGCGGCCTGAACCAGCCTGCCGGGTACAGCGCCGAGTTCGCCACGGCCCCGGGCGAGCGCCGCCATGTGGCCTTGCCCGATGGTTCCCAGGTGGACCTGAACAGCCGCAGTCGCTTGCGGGTGCGTTATGAACAAGGCCTGCGCAGCGTCGAGTTGAGCGAAGGCGAGGCAATGTTCAGTGTCGAGCACGACAGCAGCCGGCCCTTTGTGGTGGCGGCCGGGCCCGGCAAGGTCACGGTCACCGGCACGCGCTTCGATGTGCGCCGCGATGCTGCCCAGACCCGGGTGGCGGTGGAGCAGGGCACCGTGCGGGTGCAGGGGCGCGATGCCGCCGACAGCGACTTCGTCAACCTGACCGCGGGCCTGGGCACCGCAGTCGATGCCCGGGGCCAAGTGGCCGCGGCCTACGCGGTGGATCCCCAGGCGCTGACCGCCTGGCGCAGTGGCAAGCTGGTGTTCAACAACGCCAGCCTCAACGAGGTGGCCGCCGAGGTGTCGCGTTATCGCGCCCAGCCGCTGCGGGTCGGCAGCGAGGCGGTGGGCAGGTTGCGCCTGACCAGTGTGTTCAAGGCCGACGACACCGACGCGCTGCTCAAGGCCTTGCCGAGCATCCTGCCGGTGGCGGTGAAGACCCACGCCGACGGTAGCCAGGAAATAATTGCGCGATAGATTCAGGTTTTTTTCGAGTTCTTCGTCTTCTTGTCCAACTGCAACTGGTTTGCATTAACAGACGCATCTTCTTGCGATCAACAGGACTGCTCGAACTTGAAACGCCTCGACCTGAATAACAACAATCCTTGCTCGCCTTCCACCCGCTGGCTGCCGCTGGCCCTGGCCCTGGCGGTCAGTGCCGCGCTGCCCCAGGCCCATGCCGAGCAGGCGCCGAGCGCTATCCATATCCAGGCCCAGCCGTTGGGCCAGGCCCTGAGCCAGCTGGGGCTGCAAACCTTGCTGCAGGTGTTTTTCAGCCCTGAGCTGGTGGCCGGCAAGCAGGCCCCGGCCGTGGACGGCAAGCTGTCGCCGGAGCAAGCGTTGCGCCAGTTGCTGCAAGGCAGCGGCCTGCAATACCAGATCGACGGTGGCTCGGTGACCCTCAGCCCGGCGCCGTCGGCGGCGGGTGGCGGTCCTCTGGAACTGGGCGCCACCAGCATCAGCGTGGTGGGTGACTGGCTGGGCGACGCCAACGCGGCGGTGGTGCAGAACCACCCGGGCGCGCGTACGGTGATCCGCCGTGAAGCCATGCTCGAGCAGGGCGCGATGAACGTCGGCGACGTACTGCGTCGGGTCCCGGGCGTGCAGGTGCAGGACGCCAACGGCACCGGCGGCAGCGATATTTCCCTCAACGTCGGCGTGCGCGGCCTGACGTCGCGCCTGTCGCCGCGCTCCACGGTGCTGATCGACGGCGTGCCGGCGGCCTTCGCCCCTTATGGCCAGCCACAGTTGTCGATGGCGCCGATCTCCTCGGGCAACCTCGACAGCATCGACGTGGTGCGTGGCGCCGGTTCCGTGCGTTATGGGCCGCAGAACGTCGGCGGGGTGATCAACTTCGTGACCCGGGCCATCCCGGAAAAAGCCACCGGGGAAATCGGCAGCACCCTGGAAACCTCCCAGCGCGGCGGCTGGAAGCACATCGACACGGCCTTCCTCGGCGGCACCGCGGACAACGGCATCGGCGCCGCGCTGCTGTACTCCGGGGTCAACGGCAACGGTTATCGCGCCAGCAACAACGGCAACGACATCGACGACGTGATCCTCAAGACCCATTGGGCGCCCACCGACCAGGACGATTTCAGCCTCAACTTCCACTACTACGACGCCAAGGCCGACATGCCCGGCGGCCTGACCCAGAAGCAGTACGACGCCGACCCCTATCAGTCGGACCGCGACTGGGACAACTTCAGCGGCCGCCGCAAGGATGTGTCGTTCAAGTACCTGCGCCAGATCGACGACCGCACCCAGTTCGAAGTGCTGACCTACTACTCCGACAGCTTCCGTGGCAGCACCATCGCCGCCCGCGACCAGAAGACCCTGGTGTCCTATCCGCGCACCTACTACACCTTCGGCATCGAGCCGCGGGTGTCCCATGTGTTCGACCTCGGCCCGACCACCCAGGAAGCCAGCGTCGGCATGCGCTACCTGAAAGAAGGCATGCACGAAGAAGCCAGCCGCCTGGCCCTGGTCAACAACCAGCCGGTGGTGCGCCCGGGCTCCGACGGCCATGTGTACCAGGACCGCACCGGCGGCACCGAGGCCACCGCCTTCTACATCGACGACAAGATCGACGTCGGCAACTGGACCATCACCCCGGGGATCCGCTTCGAGAACATCCGCACCGAATGGCACGACCGCCCGGTGGCCGGTACCAATGGCGTGCCGGTGCAGGAGAAGCGCCGCGAGATCAACAGCAACGAGCCGCTGCCGGCGCTGAGCGTGATGTACCACCTCTCCGATGCGTGGAAGCTGTTCGCCAACTACGAGACGTCGTTCGGCAGCCTGCAGTACTTCCAGCTGGGCCAGGGCGGCGTGGGCGACCAGACCGCCAACGGCCTGAATCCGGAGAAGGCCAAGACCTACGAGATCGGTACGCGCTACAACGATGAGGTGTGGGGCGGTGAGCTGACGGCGTTCTACATCGACTTCTCGGACGAGCTGCAATACATCAGCAACGATGTCGGCTGGACCAACCTCGGCGCGACCAAGCACCAAGGGATCGAGGCATCGGTGCACTACGACCTGGCCGCGCTGGACCCGCGCCTCGACGGCCTGACCGCCAACGCCGGTTTCACCTACACCCGCGCGACCTATGAAGGGGGCAGCTCGGCGTTCAAGGATCGCGACCTGCCGTTCTATTCGCGGCAGGTCGCGACGCTCGGCCTGCGTTACGACATCAACCGCTGGACCTACAACATCGATGCCTTCGCCCAGTCCAAGCAGCGCTCGCCGGGCAGCATGGTCAACGCCGACGGCAGCTTCAACGACAACTACATCACCGAAGGCAGCGCCGACGGCCAGTACGGTGATATGCCGGGCTACGTCACCTGGAACGTGCGTGGCGGTTATGACTTCGGTTCCCAGCTGTCGAACCTCAAGCTCGGCGCCGGGGTGAAGAACCTCTTCGACAAGCAGTACTTCACCCGCTCCAGCGACAACAACTCCGGCATCTACGTCGGCGCGCCACGGACCTTCTTCGTCCAGGCCAGCGTCGGCTTCTGACCGACCGCGTCGCGCCCATCGCGGGCAAGCAGAAGCGAGGCTTACCCGCGATTTTTATGCCCGGCGCAAACCCCTGTAGCCGCTGCCGCAGGCTGCGATCGAGCGGCACGCTCGTGGAGATCTTGCGGGCGCTGGAGACCCTGCGGGTCTATCGCAGCCTCGCAGGCTCGGCAGCGGCTACAGGGATGGGGGACATCCTCGATATTCTGGTCAGGCCCGATGTTTGTGTAGCCGCTGCCGCAGGCTGCGATCGAGCGGCACGCTCGCGGGGATCTTGCGGGCGCTGGAGACCCTGCGGGTCTATCGCAGCCTCGCGGGCTCGGCAGCGGCTACAGGGAGCGGTGACGCCCTCGATATTCCTGTCAGCCCCGATGCTTGTGTAGCCGCTGCCGCAGGCTGCGAAAAGGCCCGCAGGGCCTTCCTGCGATCTCGAAAACGATGGCCCGCGAAAGGGCTCAGACCTTCAACACTTTGCCGCTGGCCGCCACGCCAATCAGCATCACCGCGATCAGGCCGAAGGCGATGCTCAGGCTGCTGCCATGGGCGATAAAGCCGATCAGCGCCGGGCCGGCGAGGATGCCGGCGTACCCCAGGGTGGTGATGGCCGGTACGGCGATGGCTTCGGGCATGACGGTCTGTTTGCCCACCGCGGTGTACAGCACCGGCACGATGTTCGAGCAGCCGACGCCCACCAGCGCGTAACCCACCAGCGCGGCTTCCCAGGCCGGTGCCAGGGTCGCCAGCAGCAGGCCCGCGGCGGCCACCGAGCCGCCCATGACGATCACCCGCGTGGCCCCCAGCTTGTGCACGATGGCATCGCCGGTCAGGCGGCCGACGGTCATGGTCAGGGCGAAGGCCGCGTAACCCAGGCCGGCATAGGCGGCATCCACCTGGCGCTCGGCGCTGAGGAACACCGCGCTCCAGTCCAGCACCGCGCCTTCGGCGAGGAACACCACGAAGCACAGGCAGCCAATGAACAGCACCACGCCGTGGGGCACGGCAAAGGCCGGGCCCGAACTCTGGCTGCCGTACGGCAACATGTGCGGCGCCGCCTTGAGCAGGGCGATGATCAGCAAGGCCACCACCACCAGGGTCGCGCCCAGCGGCGACAGGCCCAGGCCGAGCATGGCGCTGACCCCGGCCGCGCCGACGATGCCGCCGAGGCTGAACAGACCATGGAAGCCCGACATCATCGGCCGGCCGCTGGCCCGTTCGACGATCACCGCCTGCAGGTTCACCGTGGAATCCACCGTGCCCAGCCCGGCGCCGAACATGAACAGCCCGGCGATCAGCAGCGGCACCGTGCTTACCGTGGCCAGCAGCGGCAGGGCCAGGCAGATCAGCAGGCTGCCGGCGGCCATCACCCGCCGGCAACCGAAGCGCCCGGCAAGCACCCCGGCGATCGGCATCGCCAGGATCGAACCCACGCCCAGGCACAGCAGCAACAGGCCCAGGGTGCCTTCATCGAGCCCGGCCCGGGCCTTGGCGTAGGGCACCAGCGGCGCCCAGGCGGCGATGCCGAAACCGGCGATGAAAAAGGCGATGCGCGTGGCCATCTGTTCCAGGCGGCCGGGGCTGATCTGTTGCTCTGAGGTGTGGGTGTTGAGGGCTGTCATAAAAATCCTTGGCGGTCAGCTCCAGGCGCCTGTCGGGCAATCGGCGGTTGCCGCTGGAGGACCGGGCCGGCCGTTTCACCGACCCGTTGTTGATACACCGCCGGCGACATGGCGCCTTCGGTGTGGATAAGCAGGACGCGCGAGTGGGCGTCGAGGTGCGCGACTTTGCGCCGCGCGCCATCCTTGCACATCAGGCTCAGTCCCGCGAGGCCCGCGGCAGCGGATTCGCCGGCCAGCAGGGGAATGTCCCGGGCGCTGCCGGTGGCCAGCTGGCGCATGGCGCCGGCGGTGAGCGCGTCGGGGAGTGTGACCAGGCAATCGTTCGAAGGTTGCAGGAAGCGCCAGGCCGGGTCAGCCATCGACGAGCCCAGCGCGCCACTGGCCAGGCCCCGGCTCGCAGCCCTGGAAATAATATTGCGTGGCTGGCGAATTTGTTTCGCATAATCGCCAGCCTTTGCACAATTTCATTCCATTGATTGCCCACCACTGATTGCCCGCCCATGGATTGCCCGCATGACCACCAGCCTGGATACCTACGACCTGAAACTGCTCGCCGAACTGCAACGCGATGCGCGCACCCCGCAAAGCGAGCTGGGGTTGCGGGTGAACCTGTCCACCGCGGCGGTCAACCGGCGCCTCAAGCGCCTGAGCGATGAAGGGGTGATCGAACGCTACAGCGCGGTCATCGCTCCCGAGGCCCTGGGCTATGAGCTGAGCATCATTGTCGAGGTGGAGGTGGAGAGCGAACGCATCGATCAGCTCGATGCGCTCAAGCGCAGCTTCCAGGCCTGCCCGCAGGTGCAGCAGTGCTACTACGTGGCGGGCGAGTGCGATTTTGTGCTGATCTTCACCGTGCGCAACATGGCCCAGTACAACGAACTGACTCGTGAGCTGTTCTTCGAGAACAACAACGTCAAGCGCTTCAAGACCCTGGTGGCCATGAGTCGGGTCAAGGTCGGGCTGGATGTGCCGACCACCCCTTGAAACACCTTAATTCCCTGTAGGAGCGAGCTTGCTCGCGATCAGCCGCCAGGCTGAAAGACATGGCGGTGCATGCGGGATTTTTATCGCGAGCAAGCTCGCTTGTATGTCTTAAGGTGGGCAAGGGGCTCTTGTCACGAAACAAAACGACAACGCGGCGCCCTTGGGCGCCGTGTTGTCGTGGGGAGGCCGATCAGCCCTGGCGACGGGCATCCAGGCTGAAGCGACCGGCGCCGAAGGCCACCACTTGCAGCAGGCCGCCGGCCATGGCGATGTTCTTGAAGAAGTGGATGAATTGGTTCTGGTCGCCCAGGTTGTTGTGGAAGGCCAGGGCGGTGGCCACGCTGAACACGGCCAGGCCCAGGGCAACCAGGCGGGTGCGGTAGCCGGCGATCAGCAGCAGGCCGCCACCCAGTTCCACGGCGATGGCGATGCCCAGGGCCAGTTGCGGGAAGGGCAGGCCGACCGATTGGATGTAGCCGACCATGGCGGCCGGCGCGGCGATTTTCGAGAAGCCGGAAAGGATGAAAATGGCGCTGAGCAGGACGCGCCCGATCAGGCTGATGCTGGCGTTGCTGTTCGAGGTAGTGGACAGGCTGTTGGTCAGTGTGGACATGCTGGATTCTCTCAGTGGGTTCGGCCTCACCACCTTGGTGCGCCGCGATGGAGAGAAGTTTGCCACTGGCGTTATGAACGTAATAGCCGAATAATTTCGAGTGTCAGGTTCGATTTTTTAGAACGTAGCCTTTGCGAGAACAACCCCATGTCCAGCAACCCCGGTACGCCCACCCTCGATCAATTGCGCATCTTCCTCACCATCGTCGAGGTCGGCAGCTTTGCCGGCGCGGCGCGCAAGCTGCATCGCGCCACCTCGGTGATCAGCTATTCCATGGCCAACCTGGAGCTGCAACTGGGGGTCAGCCTGTTCGACCGCAAGACCACCCGCAAACCCCAGCTCACCGAGGCCGGGCGCACGGTGCTGGCCGAGGCGCGGAGTATCTATAACGGCATCGACGGCCTGCGGGCCAAGGTCAAGGGGCTGCTGCAAGGCCTGGAAGCAGAGGTTCACCTGGTGATCGACGTGATGTTCCCGGCGGCGCGCATCGTCGATGCGCTGAAAAACTTCCGCCGCGAGTTCCCCACGGTGCAGCTGCACCTGCACATGGAGGCCCTGGGCGCGGTGGCCGAGATGGTGCTGGCGGGGCGCGCCGCGGTGGGTGTCAGCGGCATGGTGAACCGCAATATTCCCGGTATCGAGCGGGTGCAGGTGGGGTTCGTCCGGTTGATCCCGGTCGCCGCCCCGGAACACCCGCTGGCGCAAGCATCGGTCAACCTGCCGGGGGCTGGTCGCGAGCATGTGCAGCTGGTGCTGTCAGACCGTTCCGAGCTGACGCGCAATCAGGATTTCGGCGTGGTTGGCACCCACAGCTGGCGCCTGGCGGACCTGGGCTCCAAGCATATGCTGCTCAGGGAAGGCATCGGCTGGGGCAACATGCCGGCGCCGATGGTCGAGGAGGACCTGGCCGGTGGGCGCCTGGTGCAACTCGATCTGCCGGGCGGCCAGGGCCTGCCTTATGGCTTCGACGCCATCTACCGCCTCGACACGCCACCGGGGCCGGCGGCGTCCTGGCTGATCGATTGGCTGGTGGCCCAGGCTCAGTCCGCCTGAGGCATTGCCTGATCGGCTTCCTGGAGCGGGCCGAGGGCCTGGGCCAGGAAGTCGACGAAGAAGCGGATCTTCTGCGACACATGGCGATTGCTGGCATACACCGCGTAGATGGTCCGGCGTGGCATGGAATAGCAGGGTAGGACCCGCTGCAACTGGCCGCTGTCGAGCAGCGGCTGGGCGATGAACGAGGGCAGGGCGCCAATGCCCAGCCCGGCCTGGAGCATGTCGCTGAGCATCAGGCTGTTGTCCACGGCAAAACGCACCGGCAGTTCCAGGCGGCTGCTGCCTTGCGGGCCTTCCAGCTGCCAGTGGCCGGGGTGTTCGGCCAGGCGATAGGCCAGGCAGCTGTGCTCGCGCAGATCATCGACCGTCTGTGGGCTGCCCTTGGCCTGCAGGTAGGCCGGGGCGGCGCAGATCACCTGTTCGATTTCCCCCAGGCGCCGGGCGATCAGCGACGAGTCGCTCAACTGTCGGCGTATCCGCAGCGACACGTCGAAGCCTTCGCTCACCACATCCAGCAGGCGGTCGTCGAGGGTCAGGTCGATGTGAAATTGCGGGTAGCGCCGCATGAAGTCGGCCAGGATCGGCGACAGCACCTTGAGGCCGAACGACAGCGGCGCGTTGACCCGCAAGCGGCCGCCGGGCTCGCGGGTGCCGGCGCGGGTCGCGCATTCCAGGGCCGTCAGTTCGTCGAGCAGGTGGCAGCACTCGCTGAAGTAGGCCTGGCCGGCGTCCGACAGGCTCATGCGGCGCGTGGTACGCAGCAGCAACAGGCTGCCCAGGTGTTCCTCCAGCTGGCGCACCTGCTTGCTGACCGCGGCGGTGGATTGCCCCAGGTCGTTGGCCGCGAGGCTGAAGCTGGCGCGCTCCACCACGCGGCGAAAGGTGCGCATGGCTGCCAGCACATCCATATTGTTTCTCCTGGGTTGAATATGTCTTAACGAAACGGCTGATTATCGCCGAATTGTTAATCCATACCATGGGCACTTCATTTCACAGGAGTGTCGTCATGGCTGTTTCCCGTTTGTTGTCTGTCATCCCCGGCCTGGCCGCCTTGTCGCTGTTCAGTGCGCTGTGCGGCGCCGCGCCCCAGGCCGAAGTCGGCGTCAGCCCCTGGGGGCCGAAGGATGAGATCGGCCGCCTGAACCTGATCACCGAGCAGTCGCGGGCGGCGATCATGGCTCGGGTCAGCGGCAGCCAGGCCTACGACCTGGCGGTCGAGTATTTCGTCGGCATGCCCAGCTGGCAGGCGGCGGGCGATCCGCCGTACCAAATGTGGATGACCCACACCCCGCACGGCAATGTGATCGCCGACCCGATGCAGGTCGGCGAGCCGATGAACCGGCATGTCAGCTATACCGGCTCGGCGGTGTCGATGTATGCCCACATGGGCACCCATATCGATGCGCTCAACCACTTCGGCCTCGACGGCAAGATCTGGAACGGCTTTCGCGCCGACCAGCACCTGGGCGACCGTGGCTGGAATGTCACCGGCGCGGAAAAACTGCCGCCGATCGTTGCCCGCGGGGTGCTGATCGACGTTGCCGCGGCCAAGGGCGTGGACATGCTGGCGGACAATTACCGGGTGACCCGCGCCGACCTGCAACAGGCGCTGAAGGCGCAGAAGGTCAGCCTGGAAAAGGGCGACGTGGTGCTGATCCGCACCGGGCGCATGCGCGACTATGAAAAGGCCCAGGCCTATATGGCCAACCCGCCGGGCATGAGCCTGGACGCGGCGAAGTTCCTGGTGGAGGAGGGCGGCGCGATGGTGGTGGGCGCCGACAACCTGAGTTTCGAGACCTTCCCGTCGGAGGTGGAAGGCAATTACTTGCCGTTGCATACCTACCTGCTGGCGATGCAGGGTGCGCCGATCCTGGAGCTGGTCAACCTCGAAGGCCTGTCGCGGGACCGGGTGTACCAGTTCGCCTTTATCGGCGCGTCGTTGAAGTTGCGCGGTGCCGATGCCGCGCCGATTCGGCCGATTGCCTTGCCGATTCGCTAGCCGCCAGTCGTGCGACCTGTAACCGCTGCCGCTCGCTCAGCCCCGATGTTTATGTAGCCGCTGCCGCAGGCTGCGATCGAGCGGCACGCTCGCGGGGATCTTGCGGACGCTGGAGACCCTGCGGGTCTATCGCAGCCTCGCGGGCTCGGCAGCGGCTACAGGAGGGGGCACCCTCGATATTCCGCTCAGGCCCGATGTTTATGTAGCCGCTGCCGCAGGCTGCGATCGAGCGGCACGCTCGCGGGGATTTTGTGGGTGCTGGAGACCCTGCGGGTCTATCGCAGCCTCGCGGGCTCGGCAGCGGCTACAGGGGCTGTCGGCGTTAGTCTTGCTCGCATAACGCCCGCAGGGCCGGGTCGCGCACTTGCATCAGCTCGAACAGCCCCAGGACCCTGAGTGCCGGCAGGGCTGCCCGCAGATCCTCCTCGGCTATGCGCCGCTGCTGCGCCGAGGTGCCCGGGTCGCTCCACAGCCGGGCATTGATCAGAAAGGCCCCCACCGTACCCTTGCGTACCCGGGTGCCGTTGAAGTCGCCATGGTTGAGTTGATCGGGTAACAGGTCTTCGGCGCGCATGGATCGATCCTCGTGTGAATGAGCGCTCAGTCTGCGGCCTGGGGATTGGCTAAACTGCCTGGTTCTTGCCATTGAATAACGTAAAACAGCCAATGTCCCAACCTTTGGTTTCCCCCTTACTCGCTCAAGCCGAGGACGGCCCTCTGCTGGTTGCGACGTGGCAACACAGCCCGATCGAACGGCAGACCGCCGCCCACAGTCATGCCCGCGGCCAATTGCTCGGCGCCCGGCGCGGCCTGCTGTCGGTGACGGCGGCCGACAGCCAGTGGGTGGTGCCGGCGACCCATGCGGTGTGGGTGCCGCCCCGCTGCGAACACGCCCTGCGTTCCCATGGCCCGTTCGACGGCTGGAGCATCTATGTCGAGCCCGAGACCTGCCACGAACTGCCGGCGCAACCACGGATCATTGCCACCTCCGGGCTGTTGCGGGAGGCGGTGATGCGTGCGGCGAGCTGGCCACAAGGCGCGCTGGATGAGCCGCAATTGCGCATCGCCCGGGTGATCCTCGATGAACTGGGCAGCCTGCCGGTGGAACCCTTTGGCCTGCCATTGCCTGTGGACCCGCGGTTGCGGCGGATCTGCCAGGTGCTGGCCGACGACCTGGCGGACAGCCGCGGCCTGGAGGCCTGGGCGCAATGGGCGGGGATCTCGCCACGAACCCTGGCCCGGCGTTTTGTCGCCGAGACCGGTTTTGCCTTCAGCCAGTGGCGGCAGCGCGCGCGATTGCTGCGGGCCCTGGAGCGCCTGGCGGCGGGCGATGCAGTGACCCGGGTGGCGCTGGACCTGGGCTACGACAATGTCAGCGCCTTTATCGCCATGTTCCGCCGTCAGTTCGGGGTGACGCCGGGGCGCTATTTCGCCCGGCACGGAACAGGCTGAGCGTCGCTACCCCGGTACAAGCGGGCGCATGCCCTCACCCCGCGGAAAACCGCTCCCGGCTGTTGCTCAGGTGGGTCCACATCGCCGCCCGCGCCGCATCCGGGTCCTGGCGGCGGATGGCGGCGTAGAGGGTTTCGTGTTCCTGGTTGGCCAGGGTCGCCAGTTGCGCCAGGTCGACATCGCCGCGCTCGGCGTCGCGCACCCGGGTCCGGGGGATCAGGGCGTTGCCCAGCGATTGCAGGATCTGCACGAAATAGGGGTTGCCGGTGGCTTCGGCGATCAGCAGGTGGAAACGCTGGTCGGCCTCCACGCAACTGTCGTTGTTGGCCAGCAGTTGCTGGTAGTCGTCCAGCGCCTGGCGCATCTGCGCCAGTTGCTCGGCGCTGCGCCGGCGGGCGGCGAGAGCCACCGCCTGGGTTTCCAGGCCCAGGCGCAATTCGAGGATGTCGCGCACGCTCAGGGCGGTATCGACGTTCAAGCGCAGGCCGTGGGTGTCCTGGCGCTCCAGGACAAAACTGCCGACGCCATGGTGGGTTTCCACCCAGCCGGCGGCCTGCAGTTTGGAGATGGCTTCGCGCACCACGGTGCGGCTGACGCCATGGGCGCGGACGATGGTGCTTTCCGACGGCAGCTTGTCACCGGGCTTGAGCAGGCCGCGCATGATCTGTTGGGTCAGGTCGCTGACCAGGTCATGGGCCAGGTTGGTGGAAGGGCGACGGCGGCCCGGGGCGATATCGGATTCGGTGCTCATGGCAAGGTCGCGCGGGGAGGAAGCAAAAAGCTTATCACCGAAGTGGCCGAGCAGGGCTCAACTTGTCTGACATGTATGACAAGTTGTCGGATAAGTCACTTCAGGGTTCAGTGCAGGTTCTTAGCGCGAGTGCAGCCTGAAAAATATTTCAGTGCCTGTGTTTTTTATTTATATGAATTAAATCAATCAGTTAAGTTTATTTTTCAACATTCTCTTCGATCAGTAGAGCCTCGCGTACTGACTTCTGCGACGAGTCTGCGCTTGTGACGCTATTTTTCTACTTGTATGATGACTGTTAACTGAGGCGCTCGCCCAGTCACCCGCACACAACAACAAACAAGTGGGAGAGGCATCGTGAATACCACCCTCAATCCGGCCGGCGACGATTCCCTGCTGGCCATCGCCGTGGCGAAGGTCAAGCGCCATGTGCTGCCGCTGTTCGTCATCATGTTCATCGTCAACTACATCGACCGGGTCAACATCGGCTTCGTCCGCACCCACCTGGAACATGACCTGGGCATCGGTGCCGCGGCCTACGGTTTTGGCGCCGGGCTGTTCTTCATCGGTTACGCGTTGTTCGAAGTGCCGTCCAACATGCTGTTGCAGCGGGTCGGCGCGCGGATCTGGCTGACCCGCATCATGTTCACTTGGGGGTTGGTGGCCACGGCCATGGCCTTCGTGCAGAACGAAACCCAGTTCTATGTGCTGCGCTTCCTGCTGGGGGTGGCCGAGGCCGGGTTCTTCCCCGGGGTGATCTACTACTTCACCCGCTGGCTGCCCGGCGTGGAGCGGGGCAAGGCGATCGCCATTTTCCTAAGCGGTTCGGCCGTGGCTTCACTGGTCTCCGGCCCATTGTCCGGAGCGCTGTTGCAGATCGAGGGCCTGGGCTGGCACGGCTGGCAGTGGATGTTCATCGTCGAGGGCATGGCCTCGGTGCTGCTCTGCGGTTTTGTCTGGTTCTGGCTCGACTCCACGCCCCGCGACGCCAAGTGGCTGAGCCCCGCCGAGCAGGAGGCGCTGGTGCGGGCGATCGACAGCGAACAGCGCGAGCGCGAAGCGGCGATGCCGGTCAAGCCGTCGCTCTGGACCCTGCTCAAGGACCGGCAGATCCTGCTGTTCTGCCTGATCTACTTCTGCATCCAGCTGACCATCTACGCCGCGACCTTCTGGCTGCCGAGCATCATCAAGAAGATGGGCGACCTCAGCGACCTGCAGGTGGGCTTCTTCAATTCCATTCCCTGGCTGATCTCGATCATCGCCATGTATGCCTTCGCCGCGGCGTCCGGCAAATGGAAGTTCCAGCAGGCCTGGGTCGCCAGCGCCTTGCTGGTGGCGGCTGCGGGGATGTTCCTGTCCACCACCGGCGGGCCGGTGTTCGCCTTCGTCGCCGTGTGCTTCGCCGCTATCGGCTTCAAGTCGGCATCCGCGCTGTTCTGGCCGATTCCCCAGGCCTACCTGGATGCGCGCATCGCCGCCGCGGTGATCGCCCTGATCAACTCCATCGGCAACCTCGGCGGCTTCGTCGCCCCGGCCACCTTCGGCCTGCTGGAGCAGCGCACCGGGTCGATCCAGGGTGGCCTGTACGGCCTGGCGGCGACCTCGATCATCGCCGCGATCATCGTGTTTTTCGCCCGCACCCGGCCCAAGGCCCATGTCATGCCGACGCCCTTGGACGATGCCCGCCCGCTGCTGGACAAAACCCACTGACTTTTGCCGACAGGAACCGACCCATGACTTTTGAATCCACCCATCATCACCCTGGCCAGACACCACTCATCACCCGACTGCAAGTGGTGCCGGTGGCCGGGCATGACAGCATGCTGCTCAACCTCAGCGGCGCCCACGGCCCGTTTTTCACCCGCAATATCGTGATCCTTACCGACAGCGCCGGTAACACCGGGGTCGGTGAAGTGCCGGGGGGCGAGCGGATTCGCGCCACCCTCGAGGAGGCCCGCGAACTGCTGGTCGGCCAGCCCATCGGCCATTACCAGAAGCTGCTCAACCAGGTGCGCCATCGTTTTGCCGAGCGCGATGCCGGCGGGCGGGGCCAGCAGACTTTCGACCTGCGCATCGCCATCCATGCGGTGACCGCGCTGGAAGCGGCGCTGCTCGACCTGCTCGGCCAGTTCCTCGGGGTGCCGGTGGCGGCGCTGCTCGGCGAAGGCCAGCAACGCGAATCGGTGAAGATGCTCGGCTACCTGTTCTACATCGGCGACCGGCACCAGACCGACCTGGCCTACCGCAACGAAGCCGAGGCCGACGATGCCTGGCTGCGCCTGCGCCATGAACCGGCCCTGAACGCCGAGAGCATCGTGCGCCTGGCCGAGGCGGCCAAGGCGCGGTATGGCTTCAACGACTTCAAGCTCAAGGGCGGCGTGCTGCGCGGCGAAGAGGAAATGGAGGCCGTCACCGCCCTGGCCGAATGCTTTCCCAAGGCGCGCATCACCCTCGACCCCAACGGTGCCTGGTCGCTGAAACAGGCAATCGCCCTGTGTCGCGATCAACACCGGGTGCTGGCCTATGCCGAAGACCCCTGCGGCGCGGAAAACGGTTATTCCGGGCGCGAGGTGATGGCCGAATTCCGCCGCGCCACCGGGCTGCCCACCGCGACCAACATGATCGCCACCGACTGGCGGGAAATGGGCCACGCGATCCAGTTGCAAGCGGTGGACATTCCCCTGGCCGATCCGCATTTCTGGACGATGCAGGGTTCGGTGCGGGTGGCGCAGATGTGCCATGAATGGGGCCTGACCTGGGGCTCGCATTCCAACAACCACTTCGACATTTCCCTGGCCATGTTCACCCATGTGGCGGCCGCGGCGCCGGGCGAGATCACCGCCATCGACACCCACTGGATCTGGCAGGACGGCCAGCACCTGACCCGCAATCCGCTGCAGATCGTCGAGGGCTGCGTGGCGGTGCCGCAGACGCCGGGGCTGGGCGTCGAACTGGACCTGGACGCGCTGGCCCGCGCCCATGAGCTGTACAACAGCCGGGGCCTGGGGGCGCGGGACGACAGCGTGGCCATGCAGTTCCTGATCCCGGGCTGGCGCTTCGACAACAAGCAGCCGTGCCTGGTGCGCTGAGCCAGGCAGGAGAAGCTTGGCCGGGCCGCTGCATTCACAGTAATGTCAGCGGCCCGTCTGCTTTTGGAGCCCTGCAATGACTGCTTTCTACGATGCCCGCGGCAATCTTTACGGCGTGGTGGCGCCCGAGGCGGTACGCCGGTTGGGGATCGCCTTGCCGGCCAGCGCGGCCGAGGCGGCGCTGGCCCGGGCCAATTGGAGCGAGCAGGCCATCGAAGCCCTGTGCAGTTGGCCCTCCGGCACCCGGCCGGAAGGGGCCAAGGCCCATCGCAGCGACGGTTTGCTGGTCGGGCCGTTCCAGGACGCGCCGCCGTTCGACCTGCTGATCGTCAACACCGACGGCACCCTGGCCGAGCGCAGCGGCAACGGCCTGACCATCTTTTCCCAGGCCTTGACCGAGCAAGGGCTGCTGCCGGCCCAGGGGCCTGCGCAGCTGCGGGTGCATCACGACAAGCCGGACGGGGTGTCGCCGCTGGCGACCCTGGTCGAGCCGGCACAGGTCGCCGGGGTATCCGGCTTCTGGCTGGACCTCGGGCAACCGGCGTTCGGCCCGCACGCCGTCGGTGCGCAACACGGGGTCGAGCATGACGGTTCGAGCTGTGTCGAGCTGAGCCGGGTGCGCGGGCTGGCGCGGTTGCACCCGCAATGGTGCCGTAGCCAGTTCGTGCGTATTGGCAACCCCCATTGCGTGACCCTGGTCAGTGACGCCAGCGCCTTGCCGGGCAACCGGCAGATGAGCGAAGCGCCCCTGGCCGAGGCCCTGACCCGTATCGCCTACGCCCTGCCCACCGGCAGCGGTGAACCCTGTCCGGCCGGGGTGAACCTGCAATGGGCGTGGCTGGAGGGCCCGCAGCGCATCGCTGCACGGGTGTTCGAACGCGGCGAAGGCCCCACGGCATCCTCCGGCACCAGCGCCAGCGCGGTGTGGCGGGTCGGTTGGGTCAAGGCCGGCGAAGTCGCGGTGGTGATGCCCGGCGGCACCGCGCCGCTGCGCCTGGAAGCGCGGGGTGGGGAGTTGGTGCGGGTCAGTCTGTTCGGTACCGCCCGCGCCCTGTAGCCGCTGCCGCAGGCTGCGTAAAGATCCGCAGGATCTTCCGACGTCCTTGAGATCGCTGCGACCGTGCCGGTCGATCGCAGCCTGCGGCAGCGGCTACAGAGGAGGCGATGACGTCAGCGGTCGTTACACAAAACCTGCGTCGCCCGGCAGCTCGACCTGGGCCATCTGCCGTTTCATCAGCACCTTGCCGTCGCGGATCGAGTACAGCGGCAAGCCCTGGCTGCGGATCATTTCGTAGTCGCTGTCGGCCGACAGGATCAGCAGGTTGGCCGGCCGGCCTTCTTCCAGGCCGTAGCGCTCGCCCAGGGCCAGGGCCTTGGCGCTGTTGTCGGTGACCAGGTCGAGGGCGCTCTGCAGGTTGCGGTAGCCGAGCATGTGGCAGATATGCAGGCCGGCTTCCAGCACCCGCAGGATGTTGCCGTTACCCAGGGGGTACCAGGGATCGACGATCGAGTCCTGGCCGAAACACACGTTCATCCCGGCTTCCAGCAGCTCGTTGACCCGGGTCACGCCGCGGCGTTTCGGGAAGCTGTCGAAGCGCCCCTGCAGGTGGATGCTTTCGGTGGGGCAGGAGACGAAGCTGATGCCCGAGTGGCCGAGCAGGCGGAACAGCTTGGCGCAGTAGGCGTTGTCGTAGGAGCCCATGGCGGTGGTGTGGCTGGCGGTCACCCGCGAACCCATGTCGCGGCTGCGAGCTTCCTCGGCCAGCACTTCGAGAAAACGCGAATGCGGGTCGTCGGTCTCGTCGCAATGCACGTCCACCAGGCAGCCGGTGCGTTCGGCCAGGTCCATGAGGAACTTCACCGAGCTGACGCCCTGGTCGCGGGTGTACTCGAAGTGCGGGATACCGCCCACCACATCGGCGCCCAGGCGGATCGCCTCTTCCATCAACTCGCGGCCGTTGCGGTAGCTTTCGATGCCTTCCTGAGGGAAGGCGACGATCTGCATGTCCACCAGGTGCGCGCTTTGCTCGCGCACTTCGAGCATGGCCTTGAGCGCGGTCAGCTCCGGGTCGGTGACATCGACATGGGTACGCACGTGCTGGATGCCGTGGGCGGCGAGGGCGCGCAGGGTTTTCCGGGCGCGGGCCTTGGTGTCTTCCTGGGTGATGGTGACCTTGCGCTCGCCCCAGCATTCGATGCCTTCGAACAGGGTGCCGCTCATGTTCCAGCGCGGCTCGCCCGCGGTGAGGGTGGCGTCCAGGTGAATGTGCGGCTCGACGAAGGGCGGCACCACCAGGTTGCCGCCGGCGTCGAGGTCGTCGGGGCCCAGGGTCGGGGCTTCGGTCTGCCGGGCGATGCTGGCGATGCGACCGTTCTCCAGGTGCAGTTCGTGCAGGCCTTCGCGGTTGCGCAGGCGGGCGTTGATGATGAGCATCGGAGCGATTCCTTTTTCAATCCAGGCGGTCAGGGTACGGCGCTCGGGCCGGCGGCCGCAACGTCGCGTGGCCCGGGCTCATGCCTGGATGTCCGCGGCGGTGGTGGCGCGTGCGCCGAGCAGGCTGCTCAGCAGCATGTAGCTCAGGGCGGCGGCTGCGATGCCTACCAGTGGAGCGACCCAGGGCGAGCCGAAGGCCGCCACGGTGCCGATGGCATAGGCGCCCAGGCCGGCCCAGTTGAACGCCGGCAATTTGCTGTCGGCCAGGCGCGGGTACTGGCCGCGGTAGCGATAGAAGAAGTCGGCCATGATCACCCCGCCAATCGGCGGGATCACCGTGCCCAGCAGAATCAGGTAGGGCACCAGCATGTCGTACATGCCCAGCAGCGCCAGCAGGGTGCCGATCACCGCCCCGGCCAGGGTCACAGTCTTGCGTCGGCCAGTGCGCAGCAGGTTGCAGCCGGCGACGGCGAAGTTGTAGATGGTGTTGTCCTGGGTGCTCCAGATATTCAGCAGGAGCATGGCCATGGCGGCCATGGCGAAGCCCTGCAACAGCAGCACTTCGACCACGTCCGGCTGCTGGTAGACGATGGCGCCGTAGGCACCGATCAGCACCATCAGGCCGTTGCCGATAAAAAAGCCGATCAGGCTGGCCAGCACGGCGACCCTGGCCGAGCGGGAAAAACGCGTCCAGTTGGTGGCCTGGGTGGCGCCGCTGACGAAGGTGCCGAACACCAGGGTGATGGCCGTGGACAGGTCGAGGCTGGCGCTCGGCACCACGGCCAGCAACCCCTCGAGGCCGCCGACCTTGACCGTGGCCACCCACATCGACAGCAACAGCAGCAGGGCCATGGCCGGCACCGCGATCCAGGAGAGGATTTCCAGCCCGCGATAACCGACGTAGGCGGTGACGCAGAACACCAGACCGAACAGCACCATCAGCCCCAGCACGGTGCCCTGGCCCAGTTCGAAATACTTGCCCAGCACCACCGCGGCGGTGGCGGTGCCCCAGGCGTACCAGCCGATCTGGGTGAACCCGAGGATCAGGTCGCTGAGCTTGCTGCCCACCTCGCCGAAACAGAAGCGCCCCATCAACACCGAGTTCAGGCCGCTCTTGAAGGCGATATAGCCCAGGCCCGCCGCATACAGGCCCAGCAGCAGGTTGCCGAGGACGATCACCCCGAGCATCTGGCCGAAGCTGAAGGCCACGCCGAGCTTGCCGCCGGCGAACATGGTGGCGGTGAAAAAGGTGAAGCCCAGCAGCACCATGGCCGTGGAGGCCAGGCCCTTGCGCGCGTGCATCGGCACTTCGCTGAGCGGGTAGTCGTTGCCTGGATCGTTCTGCGTCATGTGCCTTCCCCTGATTGGCCCAGGCGTGGCCTGGTGCGTAAGCGACGCAGGCATCTGCTGCAGTCGCCGTGCCAACGCCCCCAGGGTCAGGGGCGTTCGGCTGGCGCTGTGCAACCTGCAGGAGATTTATAGACAAGCAGGGGATTTTTGCTTTCCGGCGCGGCCGATTGGCCGGCTCAGGCGCGAAAGCGGTGCGCCGGTGAGACAAATTGGATCACGGACGCCCGATCAATCGAACAGGGTCAGGCGGGTTTCGCCGCGGTGGAAGGCAAAGGCGGCTTCGATATCGCTTTCCACGGTGCGGCCGCGGGACAGTTCGGGCAGGGCGTCGAGGGCGAAGAACCCGGCGTCGCTGACTTCCGAGCCGGCCACCGGGGCGCTGCGCTCACTGCGCTCGCAGAGAAAATACAGCTTGTAGAAGTCCCGGGTGTCGGGGGTGAAGGGGCCCTTGGCCTTGTGCCGGACGCTGTAGAGGGCGCGGGCCGAGACGCTGAGCCCGGCCTCTTCGTGGATCTCCTTGACGATGTTTTCGGCGGCCGACAAGCCGATGTCGGCATACCCGCCGGGCATGGCCCAGCGCCCGTCGGTCTGTTCGCGGACCAGGAGGATGCGCTGGTCTTCGATCAAGGCGCCGCGCACATCCACCAGGGGTGTCGAGTAGCGTTTGGCGAAGTCCGACACCAGGCCGGCGATGCGTTCCAGGGGCACGTCGGCCAGTTGCGCGAGCATGCTGTGGGCGATGTCGGCGACTTCCTGGTAACGCTCGCGATCGAACGGGTCCTTGCAAAAATGCAGCCCGGTGGAGGCCAGGGCCTGCAAGCGTTTGGCGTGGGTGAGCCAGGTGTTTTCCATGGTGCGTGTCCTCAGGTAATCGCTGGGGCTGAATCCGTCACTGTAGGCGCGAGCTTGCTCGCGATGAGGCCCTTGAGCATTGCATCGGCCTTGAAGACTTATCGCGAGCAAGCTCGCGCCTACAGGGGAGGGGGCGGCCGTTGCCGTGCGAGATAAGCGGCCAGGCGCGGCAGGGCTTCTTCGGCGCTGCCGCTGTGGCCGGCCCAGGTGCAGGCCAGCATCAGGTTGCGCGGCAGGTGGAAGTCCTCCACCAGGAAACCTTCGGCGTCGCGGCCGTCGGCGTCATGGGGCACCTGTTCGCGCAGGGTCGCGGGCGCCTCGAACCAGGCCCACACCGGTTTGCCCAGGGCGATGGCCATGCCCACCTCGAAGGCGGTGCCGGAGTCCGGCTCCAGGCCGCGAAAGTCGTTGAGGTTGGCCAGCACCGCGTCGCAGCCGCGGATTAGCTGCATGTTCTGCTGGCAGATCAGCTGCGCGGTCTGCTCCGGCGTCGGCTGGGCCGGCACCTGCTGGTCGAAGGGGTAGAGGCCTTGCAGGCCCTGGGCGTGGCACAGGTGCTTGAGGTATTCGCCGCGGGCGATGGCATCGCGGCGAAACAGGTCGAAGCCGGCGAGGTAGATACGTGGGTTCATGCCTGGCTCCCGGCCTGGGGCAGAAAGCGCAGCAGCGCGGCGATGATGGCTTCCGGTGCGTCTTCCTGCAGCAGGTGGCCGGCGTTGGGCACCGCCTGGAACCGTGAGCCGGGGATCAGCCGGTGCAACTGGCGCCCGCGTTCGATGGGGATCCACTGATCGTCCTCGCCCCAGAGGATCTGGGTCGGGCAGCGAATGCTCGGATAAAGCCCGGCCACCTCCGCGGTGTAGCGCTCGTCCATTTGCGCGATCTGCCGGTAGAACGCGGCCTGGCCGCTGGCGCCGAGCCAGGGCTGGACGTAGGGCGCCAGTTCCCGGTCGGGGATCTCGCGCTGGATCGCTCCACGAATGTAGGCCGGCACTATGGCGCGCTGGATATAGTCCGGCACCCCGCTGAAGGCCTGTTCATGCTGGCGCACGTGCTGCACGAACGGCGAGCCCCAGGGCGACAGCGCCACCGGGTCGAGCAGGGTCAGGCTGCGGTAGTCCTTGCCGTTGAGCAGGTGGGCGCGCAGGGCGGTGGCGCCACCGAAGTCGTGGGCCACCACGTCCGGGCGCTCCAGGCCCCAGTGTTCCAGCAGTTCGGCCAGCAGCTGGTTCTGCACGCCGAGGGACACATCCTGGCCGGCGGACTGTTCCGACTGGCCGTAGCCCAGCAGGTCGAAATAGTGCACCCGGTGGCTGGTGCTGAAATGCGGGGCGATGCGGTGCCAGACGTAGGAAGAAAAGGGTGTGCCGTGCACGAATACCAGAGGCGGCCCATCGCCGTGAATGGCGTAGCGCACCTTTTGTCCGTTGAAGCTGTAGGTTCGATCCAGCGGCCAGTCACTCATGTTGTGGTCCTCTGTGGGTGATCGGTCCGGCGCCTTGCTCATGCAGGCCCGGCGCAGCCCATGCTCCTCGGCGCGATGAGTCTCGGTGTCAGCGCGGCGCGAGCACAGGCGATGTTTTCGCTCATGGCTGGGTTGGTGTAAAGCCGGATGTGGCTATGACCCGAGGGTCGAGCGGGCAAGCATAGGCATAAAAAAACCACCGCGGGCGGTGGTTTTTTTCAGGCGGCGACGGTTTATTCGCCGCGATAGATGCAGCCGCTGGTGCAGGTCTCGTGAATGCGGATCGCACTCAGCTCCGGCAGCAGGGGTTTGAGCTCGTTCCAGATCCACTTGGCCAGCACTTCGCTGGTGGGGTTTTCCAGGCCGGGGATGTCGTTCAGGTAGTTGTGGTCCAGGCGCTCGTAGAGCGGCTTGAAGATCTCCTTGATCTCGGAGAAATCGCGAATCCAGCCGGTGTGCGGATCGAGGTCGCCGCTCAGGTGGATGGCCACCTTGAACGAGTGGCCGTGCAGGCGCCCGCACTTGTGGCCTGCAGGCACGTGGGGCAGGCGGTGGGCGGATTCGAAGGTAAATTCTTTGAAGATTTCCACAGTGTCGGTCAGCTCGGTCAGGTGGCTATCGCCGCGGGCGATGTAAGGCAGGCGGCGAGTTTACCAGCTTGGTTATACGGTTGCGGGAAAACACTGACTAAAGGGTCAATAGCTGTTCGCCGAGACGACCGCTACCGGCCAGCTCGAGGAACTCGTCGCCCAGGCGCCGGCTTTCGTCCATCGCGCTGCGCCAGTATTTCTGGCGGCTGGCGTCGTCGCCCATGAAGCGCTTGAAGTCGTTGCGGTCCGGCAGTTTGCCGTAGGGCAGGCGCGCCAGGTATTCCTTCGACGGTGCCAGCAGCAATACGTCCTGCAAACGGCCCGGGTTGCCGCGGCGCCAGGGCAGGGTCTTGTCGAACCAGCCGGGAATCACCCGGTCGGTGAAGTGCGGGTAGAGCACGATATCGTCGCCGCTGTAGGGCAGGTCGAGGTGGTAGTCCAGCAGGCCGCCGTCGCGGAAGGTGCCGGCCCCGGCGCCGGGCAGGTCGCGCACGCCTTGCATGACCATCGGGATCGAACCCGAGGCCAGCAGGGCCTGGCGCAGGTTGCCGGTGTCCAGCGGCACGAAGCGTGAGGGGAAGTCTTCGAGGGCATGCAGCGGCGGCGCCAGGCGCGGGTCATGCAGCACCAGGCGTTCGAAGTGCCGCGCCAGGCGCGCGCGACCACGCAGGTTGTCGGCGATCACCGAGGACAGCCCCAGGCCCAGCCGCCCGCGATGGTCGTCGGCGAGCAGGCCGTGGCTTTTCACCACCATGATGTTCAGCCGGTAGTGCGGGTTGTCGAGAATGCTTGCGTCGCGGCCGTCGAGCAGCTCGTGCAGCATGCGTTGCGAGCTCTGGCTGATCTGCGCCATGCTCACGCCCTTGGCGAAACTCTGGGCGTTGTACAGCTGGCCCAGGCGGCGGATGCCTTCGGCGGCGTCCGGCAGGCAGGCGCTGGCGAAGCGCCAGGAACCCACCGAGGCGCCAATCAGCGAACGTTCCCGTGGCGCCGCTGGCAGCCATTCGCCGAACAGCGCCAGGTCCAGCCCCTGGATGCCCAGGGCTTTCGGCCCGCCGGCGGCGCCGGGCAGGGTGCCGACTTCGGCCGCGCTCAGGCCGTTGGCGCGAATGCGCGCCAGGGCGCGTGGGCCGGCCTTGAGGGTCAGGGCGGGGAACTTGATGTGGATAGCGGTCATACCGGCCTCAATCTCGAGCGACAGCCGAGTATAAAAGCTCGGGCCCGCGGCGCCGAATGAAACCTGCGCGGCGCCGATGATGGCCATTCAGTTTCAATTAAGTTCGACCGGCTATCGTGAGCCCCGTAGCAACACATAACGAGAAATTCGGAGACACCCCATGAAAACCCTGACTGCCCTGTTCACCGCGACCCTCATCGGTATGACCGCCAGCCTGGCCCATGCCCGCGACCTGGGGCCCGACGAGGCCCTGAGACTGCGCGACGCTGGTACCATTGTGTCCTTTGAAAAACTCAATGCCACGGCATTGGCCAAGCACCCGGGCGCGACCATCACCGAAACCGAGCTGGAAGAGGAGTACGGCAAGTACATCTACCAGATCGAGATGCGCGACCCTCAAGGGGTTGAGTGGGACCTGGAATTGGACGCAGTGAGCGGCCAGGTGCTCAAGGATCATCAGGATACGTAATGAAGGTGAATCTACGCGCCGGCAGCAGGGTGGCCCTGGCGCTTCTGGCTTTTTGCTCGGTGGCGCTGGCCCGCGACCTGGACCAGGACGAAGCCCTGCGCCTGCGCCAGCAAGGGGTGATCCTGCCGCTGGAGCAATTGCTGCAGCAGGCCCTGGACCGTTACCCCGGGGCCAAGTTGCTGGAGGCCGAGCTGGAAGAAAAACACGACGTCTACATCTATGAAGTCGAGCTGCTGACCGCCGAGGGCGTGGTCCGCGAGCTGGACCTGGAGGCCACCACCGGCCGCTTACTGAAAGACAAGGAAGATGACTGATGCGCCTGCTCCTGGTGGAAGACCACGTCTCCCTGGCCGACGAACTGCTGGCCGGGCTCAACCGCCAGGGCTACGCCGTGGACTGGCTGGCCGACGGCCGTGACGCGCTGTACCAGGGCGCCAGCGAGCCCTACGACCTGATCGTGCTCGACCTCGGCCTGCCGGGGGTGCCGGGCCTGGAAGTGCTGACCAAATGGCGCGCCGGCGGCCTGGCGACCCCGGTGCTGATCCTCACCGCCCGCGGGTCCTGGGCCGAGCGCATCGAAGGCCTCAAGGCCGGCGCCGACGACTACCTGACCAAACCCTTCCACCCGGAAGAATTGCACCTGCGCATCCAGGCGCTG
This sequence comes from Pseudomonas sp. GW822-FHT05A08, assembly GCF_058800485.1. Classification (NCBI taxonomy): domain Bacteria; kingdom Pseudomonadati; phylum Pseudomonadota; class Gammaproteobacteria; order Pseudomonadales; family Pseudomonadaceae; genus Pseudomonas; species Pseudomonas sp. GW822-FHT05A08. The sequence continues at coordinate 4,740,155 of NZ_CM179511.1, read as the reverse complement.
CTGCGCCGTTCCCATGGCCAGGCCAACCAGCCGACATTGCAGGCCGCCGGGCTGCACCTCGACGAAGGCCGCCAGTGCGTGCTGCGCGACGGCGTGGACATCCAGCTGACCGCCGCCGAGTTCCGCCTGTTGCGCTACTTCATGCTGCACCCGGAGCAGATCCTTTCGAAAAGCCATTTGGCCGAACACCTCTACGACGGTGAGACCGAGCGCGATTCCAACGTGCTGGAAGTCCACGTCAACCACCTGCGGCGCAAGCTCGGGCGCAGCGTGATCGAAACCCGCCGCGGCCAGGGCTACCTGTTCGGCGGGAACGCCCAGTGAGGTCGATCCAGCGCCGCCTGAGCCTGGGCCTGATCAGCGTGATGGTGATTGTCGGCCTGGTGCTGGCGCAGACCAGCCTGTGGCTGTTCGAGATGGGCTTGCAACGCTACCTGGAAGCCGGCTTGCGCAACGACAGCGAAAGCCTGCTGGTGGCGCTGGTCCGGGGCCCCCAGGGTTTGCAGCTGGACGAGCGGCGGTTGTCGCCGGCTTATCAGCGGCCGTTTTCCGGGCATTACTTTCGCATCGACTTCGATGACGTGCACTGGCGCTCCCGCTCGCTGTGGGACCAGGACCTGCCAGCGCTGGCGCAGACCGGCCTGCACAGCAACCTGCAACTGGGGCCGGAAGGCCAACGCCTGCTGGTGCTGCGCACCGACTACCGGCGCCTCGGGCAGTCGATTTCCATCAGCGTGGCCCAGGACTACACCCCAGTGCGCGAGAGCTTCCTGCGCATGCAACAGGTGGGCCTGGGCCTGGGCCTGGCCGGCCTGCTGCTGATCCTGATCCTGCAGCGGGTTACCGTGCGCCGCGCCTTGCGCCCGCTGGAGCAGGCCCGCGAGCAGATCGCCCAATTGCAGCGCGGCCAGCGTTCGCAACTGGACGAACAGGTGCCGCTGGAGCTGGAACCGCTGGTGGCGCAGATCAACCATTTGCTGGCCCATACCGAAGACAGCCTGAAGCGTTCGCGCAATGCCCTGGGCAACCTCGGGCACGCGCTGAAGACCCCGCTGGCGGTGCTGCTGAGCCTGGCGTCCAACCCCAAGTTGCAGGCGCACCCGGAGCTGCGCCAGTTGCTCGAGGAGCAGCTGGCGCAGGTGCAGCAGCGGCTCAACCGCGAGTTGAACCGCGCGCGCCTGGCCGGCGATGCGTTACCCGGCGCGCTGTTCGATTGCGACGCCGAGCTGCCGGGACTGCTGGCGACCCTGAACATGATCCATGGCGAGCACCTGGACCTGAGCTATCAGGCGGCCCCCGGCCTGCAACTGCCCTGGGACCGGGAAGACCTGCTGGAACTGCTGGGCAACCTGCTGGACAACGCCTGCAAGTGGGCCGATGCCGAAGTGGCGCTGAGCGTGTGGCAGACCGCCGAGGGTTATGGCCTGGCGGTGGACGACGACGGGCCGGGGATTCCCGAGGAGCAGCGCAGCCAGGTGTTCAGCCGTGGCACGCGCCTGGACGAGCAGACCGACGGCCACGGGCTCGGCCTGGGCATCGTGCGCGATATCGTAGAAAGCTGGGGCGGGGCACTGCGCTTGCTGGAAAGCCCGCAGGGCGGCCTGCGGGTGTTGATCGAGTTGCCTGGGCGCTGATATTGCCGGTGCTGAATCCCTGAATCCCTGAATCCCTGTAGCCGCTGCCGAGGCACGAGGCTGCGATCGGGTTGGGCGGCATTCCGACGAAGCGCCCGCCAACCCTATGCCTGCGGTGTATCTGATCGACCGAGTCGCCGGGTCTACGACTGCTGCGCAGCCGATCGCAGCCTCGTGCCTCGGCAGCGGCTACACCGAGGCGTTTTTGAAAGGGGAGGTCAGACCCGGAACTGGTCCATCAGGCTCTGCTGCTGGTTGGCCAGGCTGTTCAGTGACTGGCTGACCCGCGCCGATTCGTTGGCCTGTTCCGACAGCGATTCGGTGACGTCGCGGATGGTCGCCACGTTGTTGTTGATCTCCTCGGCCACCGCGCTTTGCTCTTCGGCGGCGCTGGCGATCTGCAGGTTCATGTCGCTGATCACCGTCACCGCGTCGCCGATCTGCCGCAGGGCGGTGACCGCCTGGCCGACCTGTTCGACGCTGCCCTGGGCCTGGCGATGGCTGTTGCCCATCGAGCCGACCACCTCCTGGGTGCCGCTTTGCAGCTGCTCGATGACCTGGCGGGTTTCCTCCACAGACTCCTGGGTGCGCCGGGCGAGGTTGCGCACTTCGTCGGCGACCACCGCGAAACCACGCCCGGCCTCGCCGGCGCGGGCGGCCTCGATGGCGGCGTTGAGGGCCAGCAGGTTGGTCTGCTCGGCGATGGCGCGAATCACTTCCAGCACCGAGCCGATCTTTTCACTGTTGGCGGCCAGGCCTTCGACCTGGGTCATGGCGGTGCTCATGTCGGCCGCCAGGTGATCGATGCTCGCGGTGGTGCGGTCGATCACGCTCAGGCCCTGGCGCGTGGCCTGGTCGGCATCGCGGGCGGCCTGCGCGGCCTGGGCCGCGCTGCGGGCGACGTCCTGGGCGGTGGCGCTCATCTCGTGGGAAGCGGTGGCCACCTGGTCGACCTGGCGATACTGCTGCTCCATGCCGGCGCTGGTCTGGGTGGCGATGGCCGAGGACTGGTCGGCAGTGCCGCGGGCGTCCTGCACCGAGCGTTTCACCTCGGCGATGATCGGTTGCAGCTTGTCGAGGAAGCGGTTGAACCAGCCGGCCAGCTGGCCCAGTTCGTCTTTCTTGTCGTAGGCCAGGCGCCGGGTCAGGTCGCCTTCGCCGCTGGCGATGTCTTCCAGCATGTGCGCCACGCCGAGGATCGGCCGGGTCACGCTGCGCGCCATCAGCCACACCAGTAGCAGGCCGAGCACCGCGGCCAGCAGGCCCAGGCCCAGTTCGACCAGGGTGCCGGCCTTATTGCTCTGGTCTAGCTGGTTCTTCAGAGCTTCGGCCGGGCCCACCAGGACCCGCTCCGGCACTTGCAGCAGCACGCCCCAGGGCTTGCCGCCGGGAATCGGGGTGAAGGGCGCGAGCACTTTCAGGGCGTTGTCGTTGTGCAGGCTCTGGGTCTGGGTGCTGGCCGACAGCAGGCGGATCAGCTCGGTGCCGTTGGCTTGGTCCAGTTGGTCCAGGCGCTGGCTGAGCTTGCTGGCGTCGGCGCTGTAGCCGGCGAGCAGGCCGACCGGGCTGATGATGCTGACCGTGGTCTGGCCGTCGTAGAGCGCCTTGCTCGCTTGCTGGCTGACCGATTGCAGGCTGTTGAGGTTGATGTCCACCGACAGCGAGGCGATGACTTTGCCGTTCACCAGCAGCGGGAACACGATGCTGGTCATCAGCACGTTCTGGCCGTCGATCACATAGAAGTAAGGCTCGATCACACAAGGCTTGAGGGTGCTACGCGGGCAGGTGAACCAGGCGTTGGCCGGCTGGCCGCTGGGGCCGGTGGTGGTGTCGCTCATGTCGCTTTCCGGCAGCGCCATGGAGGTCAGCTTGCCCGGGGTCGGCTGCGACCAGTAGAGGGCGAAGCGGCCCTTGTCGTTGCTGCCCAGTTCGCTCTGGCCGCTGAAGAGTTCGTCCTTGCCGTCCAGCGCGTTGGCTTCGAACACCAGCGACAGGCCGAGCAGGTCGGGGTTGGCCTGCAGCGCCGACTTCACCTGGCGGGTCAGGTCCTCGCGCAGGTCGAAGGCATCGAGGAAGCGCTTTTCGGCCTGCTCGCGCAGGAACAGCACCTGGCGCGAGAAGCCGTGGCCGTATTGATAGGCGTCCATGAATTGCTGGCGGATGCCCAGCGCCTGAACCTCGCCCTGGGCCTCGATGCGGGCCTGGGCGGCTTCGTTGAGCATCTCCATGCTCGAGGCCTTCACCAGTGCGGAGCTGTGCTCCATGCGGTACAGCGAAAGCCCCACCAGCAGGGTCACTACACCGGCCAGGCAGAGGCCGGCGAGCAGGGTGATTTTCCACTGGATGGAAAGTTGTCTGAGCGACATGGAGACGTCCTTATTCGATATTTATTTGAGACTTTGCAGCGTATCGGCCGAAGAACGGCCTTCTTTAAACGCTCGTTCGAATGCCGCTCCCTGTAGCCGCTGCCGCAGGCTGCGATCGAGTGCGCAGCACTCGCAAAGGCACGCAATGCGACTGGCCTGGAAGACTCGATCCTCAGCCCGGCGTCCGCTGCGCGGCCGATCGCAGGCTGCGCCAGCGGCTACAAGTGACGGCGGAGCTGCCGGCGCAGGCGGTAGTCGGTCGGGCAGCGAGTGCCCGCCGGTTTTGACAAGCGTTGCCCGCTGCTGCAAAGTGCGCGCCCTCTAATAAGACCCTCCTTTTTCAATCCGGCGTCGGCAATGGTTGCCCTCTGGCCGGACTCATTCCTTTTGCGGCGTTTTCCCGCCGCAGTGCCATGAGGTAACGATGATTAATGCAGTAATTGCCGCGGTTGGCGTCATGCTGGTCCTCAGCCTGTCCCGCGTGCATGTGGTGATCGCGCTGATCGTAGGCGCGCTGGTGGGAGGGCTGACCGGTGGCCTGGGCATCGAGGCGACCCTCAAGGCTTTCAACAATGGCCTCGGCGGCGGGGCGACGGTGGCCTTGTCCTACGCCTTGCTCGGCGCCTTTGCGGTGGCGATCGCCAAGTCCGGCCTGGCCCACGCCCTGGCGGACAAGATCCTGCTGCTGGTGGACCGCCAGGACGCCAACGGCGGCGGCAACGTCAAATGGCTGCTGATCGGCCTGTTGTGGGTGGTGGCGATCGCCTCGCAGAACATCCTGCCGATCCATATCGCCTTCATCCCGCTGCTGGTGCCGCCGCTGTTGTATGTGCTGAGCAAACTGCAGCTGGACCGACGGCTGATCGCCTGCGTCATCACCTTCGGCTTGATCACCCCGTACATGTTCCTGCCGGTGGGGTTCGGCAACATCTTCCTCAACGAGATCCTGCTGGCCAACGTCGCCCGCAGTGGCGTGGACATCAGCAATATCAATGTCACCCACGCCATGGGCATTCCGGCCCTGGGCATGGTCTTCGGCCTGCTGCTGGCCTTTGTCAGCTACCGCAAGAAGCGCGTGTATGACCTGGAACTGATCGAGAAAGTCGAGCAGGTGACGGTGCAATACAACCCGCGCACGCTGCTGGTGGCGGGTCTGGCGATTGTCGCGGCCTTTGTCATCCAGCTGTTGCTGGACTCGATGATTATCGGGGCGTTGTCTGGTTTCCTGATCTTCTCGGTGTCGGGCATCGTGCGCTGGCGCGAGACCGACGACCTGTTCACCGAAGGCATGAAGATGATGGCGATGATCGGCTTCATCATGATCGCCGCCGCCGGTTTCGCCGAAGTGATGAAGGCCACCGGCGAGGTGAAAAGCCTGGTGGAGTCCTCGGCCAGCTGGATCGGCCACAGCAAGGGCGTGGGTGCCTTGTTGATGCTGCTGGTGGGGTTGCTGGTGACCATGGGCATCGGCTCGTCGTTCTCCACCGTGCCGATCCTGGCGACCATCTTCGTGCCGCTGTGCGTGCAGCTGGGCTTCAGCCCGCTGGCCATCGTCTGCATCGTCGGCACCGCCGGCGCATTGGGCGACGCCGGCTCGCCGGCCTCGGACTCGACCCTGGGCCCGACCTCCGGCCTGAACATCGACGGCCAGCACCACCACATCTGGGACACCGTGGTCCCGACCTTCCTGCACTACAACCTGCCGTTGCTGGCGTTCGGCTGGGTGGCCGCCATGGTGCTCTGAGCCCGCGGGGGTTCAGTTGCACCGCGTTGTCCTTATCGCGAGCAAGCTTCGCTCCTACAGAAGCGTGAAGCTTGCTCGCGAAAGATCTCAAGGGCGCTGCGCGGCCGCAGATTCAGCGCATCGTCCTGCGGGGCTCAACTTTTGTTCCGGCGTGCCGTTAAGTCTGTATCACGCCAACAACATCAAGAGTGAACCTCCTATGCGCTTAAGTCTGAAGGGCAAAGTCCTGTCCCTCGCGGTCCTCCCGGTCCTGTTGTTTGCGCTGGTGATCAGCCTGACCACGGTCGTCATGCTCAAGGAGCAGGCGCAGAACGAGGTGGACGAGACCCGGCAGCGCCTGCTCGGCGAGGCCAAGACCACGCTGCAAAGCTATGTGGAGGTGGCCCTGAGCACCATCAAGCCGCTCTACGACGCGGCGGCGCCCGGCGATACCGCGGCCCGCGCCCAAGTGGTGAAGCTGCTGTCGAACATCACCTACGGCAAGGACGGTTACTTCTTCGGCTACGACTCCGAGACGGTGCGCCTGTTCAAGGGCAACAGCCCGGACGGCGTCGGCAAGAGCTTCAAGGACAACCGCGACCCCAACGGCGTGTACGTCAACCGCGAGCTGGTCAAGGTCGGCAAGGACGGCACGCATTATGTGCAGTACAGCTCGACCCAACCGGGCAGCGACGTGCTGGTGCCGAAGCTGGGGTACACCGAATACCTGCCCAAGTGGGACCTGATTGTCGGCTCCTCGGTGAACCTGGACGGCATCGACGCCCAGGTGGCCGAGGTCGAGGCCAGCGTCAACCAGCGCATGCGGGGCATGGTCCTGAGCATCATCGGCATCGCCGTGGTGGTGCTGCTGGTGATCGCCGCCATCGGCCTGCTAGTGGCCAATACCATCCTGCGGCCGCTGAACCTGATGAAGCTCAACCTCGACGATATCGCCGCCGGCGAAGGCGACCTGACCCGCCGCCTGGCCATCACCAGCCAGGACGAGCTGGGCGACCTGGCCAGTTCCTTCAACCGTTTCGTCGACAAGATCCACGGCCTGGTGCGGCAGATCACCGAGATGACCGGCCAACTCACCGGCCTGGTGACCCAGGTGTCCGAACAGGCCCAGCGTTCCGAGCAGGCCATGGAGCGCCAGCGTCACGAGACCGATCAGGTGGCCACGGCGATCAATCAAATGTCGTCGGCGGCCCAGGAAGTGGCGCGCAGTGCCCAGGGCGCGGCCGTGGCGGCGCAGCAGACCGACGAGGAAGGCCAGGCGGCCAAGCGCGTGGTGGATGGCAGCATCCAGCAGATTCACGCGCTGGTCAGCGATATCCGCAGCAGCGGCACCTCCCTGGACAGCCTGCAGAAGGACGTGGCGTCGATTGTCAGCGTGCTCGACGTGATCCGCTCCATCGCCGAACAGACCAACCTGCTGGCCCTCAACGCCGCCATCGAGGCGGCGCGGGCCGGTGAGGCCGGGCGTGGCTTCGCGGTGGTGGCCGACGAGGTCAGGGCGCTGGCCAGCCGCACCCAGCAGAGCACCCAGGAAATCCAGGGCATGATCGACCGCCTGCAACAGGGCACGCGCACTGCCGTGGAGGCCATGCGCCGCTCCAGCGACGCCGGCGACGGCACCTCGCACCAGGCCAACGAGGCCGGGGCGTCGCTGGATGCCATGGCGCAACTGATCGGCACCATCAACTCGATGAACGCGCAGATCGCCAGTGCCGCGGAAGAACAGACCGCGGTGGCCGAAGAGATCAACCGCAGCGTGCACCAGATCGCGGTGGCGGTGGACAGCGTCGCCGACGAAACCCAGCTTGGCGCCCAGACCTCGCGCAGCCTGGCCGACCTCGGCCAGCGCCTGGGCAAGCTGGTGGGGCAGTTCCGTATCTGACGCTGGAGGCTCTTTTGTAGCCGCTGCCGCAGGCTGCGATAAGGTCCGAAGGACCTTCCGAGGCCCTCAAGAGCACGGCTCCTTCGGAGCCGATCGCAGCCTGCGGCAGCGGCTACAGGGGCTGTCAGGCATTCACATCGAGCCAGCCCCTGTACCCCGATAAAAACCGCCTCACGGCTTGCTCGGTTTGCCGCTGCCCGGGATATGCAGGTAGGACATCACGCTTTCGGTCAGCTCGGTCGCCAGCTTGACCGCTTCCTTGTTGCGCGCCATCACCCCGGCCACCAAGCCTTCGATCAGGGCCAGCACCGCGATGTTGGAGCTGGTCATCACCGGATGGTCGGCGGGGGCGAACAGCACATGTTCGGCAATGCTGGTCAACGGCGAGGCGGGGGAGTCGGTGATGGCCAGCACCGTGGCGCCGCGTTCGTTGGCGAAACGGGCGAGTTGCAGGGTATCGAGGGAGTAGCGCGGCAGGGAGATGGCCAGCAGGACGTCCTGATCGGTGATCGCGGCCAGGCGGTAGGCGGCGTTTTCGTTGCCGCCCTCCATGCTGATGGCGGTGGCGTCGGCACAGAAGGGCATCAGGGTCGAGGCGGCGAGGCCGGCGAAGTAGACGCTGTTGCCGAAGCCCAGGATGTAGATCTTGCGCGCCTGGACCAGGCTGGTGACGAAGGCGTCGAAGGTCTGGGCATGATTGTTGGTCGCCGCCATGGCGAGGTTGCTGCTGGCGCTCTGGATCTGCTCGTGCAGGCCGAAGGCGCCACCGGGACGATGGGCCAGTTCGTTGCGCAGCTTGTCGACCGGCGAGACCATTTGCTGCAGCGTCGTCACCAGCTCGGCCTTCATGCCGGTGTAGCCGCCGAGGTCGAGGGTCTTGGCCAGCCGGTTGACCGCCGCCGGCGAGGTCGAGGTTGCGTGGGCCATCTCCTCGATGGTCAGCGTCGCGGCCTTCAACGGATGGCGCAGGATAAAGTCCGCGACCTTGCGCAGCGACGGCGGCAGGTCGGCAACGATTTGTGCCAGTTTGCGCATCACCGGCGCGGCATAGACCGTGGTGTCTTTCAGTGGGGTCGGCATATCCGGCTCAACATGTCCTGAGGATGGGAGGAGGGGCACAAGGTTGACGGAGTGTATCCGAAGCCGCCCCCTGGCGTGCAGCGCCAGGCCAGGGGGGCGCCGCGTCGGGTTATTTCAGGCTGCCGGCGAGGAACTGCCGCAGGCGTTCGGACTGGGGCCTGGCCAGCACTTCGCGCGGCTCGCCGCGTTCTTCGACCAGGCCCTGGTGGAGGAATACCAGCTGGTTCGAAACCTCGCGGGCAAAGCCCATTTCGTGGGTCACCACGACCATGGTCCGGCCTTCCTGGGCGAGGTCCTGCATCACCTTGAGCACGTCGCCGACCAGTTCCGGGTCGAGTGCCGAGGTCGGCTCGTCGAACAGCATCACTTCCGGTTCCATGGCCAGCGCCCGGGCAATCGCCACGCGCTGCTGCTCGCCGCCCGACATATGGGCCGGCCAGGCGTCCATACGGTGCGCCACGCCGACCTTGTCCAGGTAGTGCCCGGCTTTTTCCCGGGCCTCCTGCTTGCTCAGGCCCAGCACATGCACCGGTGCTTCCATGACGTTTTCCAGGGCGCTCATGTGCGACCACAGGTTGAAGTGCTGGAACACCATCGACAGCCGCGAACGCATGCGTTGCAACTGCCTGGGGTCGGCCGCCTTGAGGCTGCCGAGTTTACTGGCGCGCAGTTCGAGGGGGTCGCCATTGAGCACGATGCTGCCTGCGCTGGGCTGCTCCAGCAGGTTGATGCAGCGCAGGAAGGTGCTTTTGCCGGAACCGCTGGAGCCGATGAGGCTGATCACGTCGCCGGCTTTCGCCTGCAGGGACACACCCTTGAGCACCTGGTGCGCGCCGTAGCTTTTGTGCAGGTCCTGAATTTCAAGTTTGTACATGGTTGCGATTCTCTGGAGTCAGTCGCTGAGCAGGCGACCCTGGCGGATGGGGGTATTGCCGGCCACCTTGGCCAGCCACAGACCGGGTTGGGCAAAACGCAGGCGCTCGCGGGCATAAAGGATGCCGTTGGTCTCGGCGCGCACCAGGCTGTGGTGATCGGTCAGCGGGTCGATGACCTCGAACAGCGGGTCGCCGACCTTGACCCGGGCCCCCAGGGGTTGCAGAAAACTCACCACCCCCGGGTGCGGCGCATAGGCGTACTGCGCGCCGGCGAAGGGCGTCGCTTCGCAGATGCACGGTGGCGCTGGCGGCCAGCCGCCGCTGATCAGGCCCTGGTCGGCGAGGTAGCCGAGAATGGCCTGGGCGCTGTCGGCGCAGGGCTCGCGCTCGGTGTCGGCCATGCCGCGCAACTCGATGGTAGTGGCCACGCACGCCAGCGGAATATCGGCCGCCGGAAAGCGCTCGGCCAACTGTAGCCAGGGGATCGCGCAGGCTTCATCGAAGGCGCTGCCGCCCGCGGCCTCGGCCAGCAGGGCGGCCCCTGCGTACAGGCGCGCGGCCAGAGAGCGCAGGTGTGGCCAGTTCTGCGGCATGGCGTACAGCAGCATCACCGACTCGAAGTCGCAGTGCAGGTCCAGCACCACATCGGCATCGCAGGCATGCTGCAACAACAGGCGGCGCAGGCCGTCGAGTTCCGAGTCTGGCGCCGGCATGTCTGCCAGGGCATCGAGCAGGGCGCGGCGGATCAGCGCGATGTTGGCGCTGGCGTCGTCGCCCAGCCGGCCTTCCAGCAACGGCGTCACGGCCTCGGTCAGCTCCGGGAAATCGCGATTGAAGTTCTTGCCGCTGCCGAACTCGAAGCGGCCTTGGTGGGTGGCCTGGAACATCTGGGCGATGCCGATCGGGTTGGCCATCGGCACCAGCTCTATCACCCCCGTCAGGCGGCCTTGTTCTTCCAGTTCGAGCAGGCGCCGCTTGAGTTCGACGGCCACCCGCATGCCCGGCAGCTCGTCGGCGTGCAGGGACGCCTGGATGTAGGCCTTGCGCGACCCGCTGCCGAAACGAAACAGCGTCAGCTGGCGTTCGGTACCCGAAGCGCTCCAGGGCAAGCGGTATTGAATGTGTTCCATAACAGCTCCTCAGTGCTTGCGCGGTGCCAGGTACGCCAGCCAGCGGCGCTCGGCGAGCTTGAACAGGCGGACCAGGATGAAAGTCAGGACCAGGTAGATGAGCCCGGCGGTGATGAACGCCTCGAACGGCAGGTAGAAGCGCGAACTGACGGTGCGCGCGGCGCCGGTGATGTCGACGAGGGTGACGATGGAGGCCAGGCTGGTGGTTTGCAGCATCATCAGCACTTCGTTGCTGTACTGCGGCAGCGCCCGGCGCAAGGCCGAGGGCAGGAGAATGCGCCGGTACAGGGTCAGGCGCGACATGCCCATGGCCCTGGCGGCCTCGATCTCGCCGTGGGCCGTGGCCTTCAGGCTGCCGGCCAGCAGTTCGGCGCTATAGGCGCCGGTGTTGAGCGCGAAGGCCAGGCAGGCACAGAAGGTGGCGCTGGAGAGGTAAGGCCAGAGCAGGCTCTGGCGTACCGCTTCGAACTGGGCCAGGCCGTAGTAGATCAGGAACAGCTGCACCAGCATCGGCGTGCCGCGGATCACGTAGGTGTAGAGCCACGCCGGGAAGTTGATCAGCGGCGAGCGGGACACCCGCATCAGCGCCAACGGAACCGCCAGCAGCAGGCCGCAGGCCAGGGAAATCAGCAGCACTTTGAGGGTCACCAGTACGCCACCGAAATACAGCGGCAGGTTCTCCCAGATCAGGTGGTAGTCGAGAATCATGGGGGCTCCCAATCACAGTTCGGCGGCTTTGAGGCCGACCGAGTAGTGTTTTTCCAGATAACGCAGCACCAGCAACGACAGGCTGGTCAGCAGCAGGTAAAGCGCCGCCACGGCGAGAAAGAAGGTGAAGGGTTCGTGGGTGGCGTCCGCCGCATTCTTGGCCTTGAACATCATGTCCTGCAGGCCGATCACCGAAATCAGCGCGGTGGACTTGGTCAGTACCAGCCAGTTGTTGGTGAAGCCGGGAATGGCGAAGCGAATCATTTGCGGCACCAGAATCCGCCAGAACACTTGGGCGCCACTCATGCCATAAGCCGCGCCAGCCTCGGCCTGGCCCTTGGGGATCGCCATGAAGGCGCCGCGAAAGGTCTCCGAGAGATAGGCGCCAAAAATGAAGCCCATGGTGCAGACGCCGGCGATAAACGGGTTGATGTCGAAATAGCGGGTGTAACCGAGCGCCAGGGCAAGGCGGTTCACCAGATCCTGGCCGCCGTAGAAGATCAGCAGGATCAACACCAGGTCGGGAATCCCGCGAATCAGGGTCGTATACCCTTCGCCCAGCATCGCCAGCCATTTCAGCGGCGACAGGCGAAAGGCCGCGCCGACCAGGCCCAGGGCAATGGCCAGGGTCATGGAGGTCAGCGCCAGGTTGATGGTCAGCCAGGCGCCATCGAGAATGCTCGATCCGTAGCCGTGGAGCATGATGAAGTTCCTCAAGCGAGCGCCGCGAGGCGCAAGGCGGGCGCGGCACCGGCAACGGGCCGGCGCCAGGGCCCTGGGTCAGGCTTATTCGCCGTAGATATCGAACGCGAAGTAACGGGCCATTACCTGCTGGTACTTGCCGTTGGCGCGGATGGCGTCGATGGCCGCATTGAGGCGCGCGGCATTGGCGCTATCGCCCTTGCGCACGGCGATCCCGGCGCCCCTGCCGAAATAGTTCGGGTCGCTGATGTCCGGCCCGACCAGGGCGAAACCCTTGCCTGCCGCGGTCTTGATAAAGCTCTCGTCGGTGTTGACGATGTCGGCGAGGGTGGCGTCCAGACGGCCCGAGGCGAGGTCGAGGAAGGCTTCGTTCTGCGAGGCATAGCGAACCACCTCGATCCCGGCGTTGGCCAGTTGCTCGGTGGCGAAACGGTCGTAGGTCGAGGAGCGTTGCACGCCGACTTTCTTGCCCTTGAGGTCCTGCACCGGGTCGTTGATCACGTTGCCGGCCTTCATCGCGAACTTGCCCGGCGTGTGGTAGTACTTTTTGCTGAAGTCGACCGACTTCATCCGGTCCTCGGTGATCGACATCGACGACAGCACGGCATCGATCTTGCGCACCTTGAGCGACGGGATCATGCCGTCGAATTCCTGGATGACCCACTCGCATTTCACCTTCATCTCTGCGCACAAGGCGTTGCCGATGTCGTAGTCGAAACCACTGACGTTGCCCTCAGGCGTCTTGAAGGAAAAGGGCGGGTAGGCGGCTTCGATGCCGATACGCAGGCGGTCTTCGTCGGCATGGGCCAGGAAGCTTGCGGCGCACAGCGCCAGAGCACCTAGAAGTTCTGTCTTGTTCATATTGTTGACTCCTTGGAGGGGCGTTGGGGTGGTACGGGTACAAGCCGTCCGGTCTGGCGTGCTTCGGTCCTGGTGATTTTGGTGTGGCTATAAATGACATGTATTATTTCAGAAATCAATATTGTGAAAATAATAATGTCAGAATAGCCCGTGCGGATATCTGGTCGCACCGGTCGGCGCAGCCTGTTGGGATGGATTTGGGGGAGGGGGGCGTACGTGATGCAGGGGCAGGGTTATTGCGGTGTAGAAGCGAGCGGGCGGCGATCCGGCTTGCCCGCGATGGCGTCATCAGCGACGCCACCTCAATCAGGATTACACCGCGCTGTTCGCCGTCACATCGCGCATCAACAAGGCAAAACGCAGATCCACCGCGTCCGGGATCGGCAGGTACACGGTGTGTCCGTCCCCCGGCGCGACCTCGATCGGCTCGCCGCGCACGTTGTGCAACTGGTGCAGGTCGAAGTGGAAGTTACCCTTGGGGGTCATCAGTTCCATATGGTCGCCCAGGGCAAAGCGGTTCTTCACCTTCACTTCTGCCAGCCGGTCGCGGCGTTCGCCGGTGAGTTCGCCGACGAACTGCTGGCGTTCCGATACCGAGCTGCCGTTCTGGTAGTTCTGGTACTCGTCGTGCACGTGGCGGCGCAGGAAACCTTCGGTGTAGCCACGCTGGGCCAGGGACTCCAGGTCGTTCATCAGGCTGCGGTCGAACTCGCGGCCGGCCACTGCGTCGTCGATGGCCCGGCGATAGACCTGGGTGGTGCGGGCGCAATAGAAGTGCGACTTGGTGCGGCCCTCGATCTTCAATGAGTGCACGCCCATGCGCGTCAGGCGCTCGACATGCTGCACCGCGCGCAGATCCTTGGCGTTCATGATGTAGGTGCCGTGCTCGTCCTCGAAGGCCGGCATCGCTTCGTCCGGGCGATTGGCCTCGCGCAGCAGGAACACCTGGTCGGTCGGCGCGCCCAGGCCCAGGGTCGGTTCCGGCTGGAACTGCCGGACGATCTCGCCGACGGTATTCTCCGTGGCTGCCTCGGCCTGGTATTTCCAGCGGCAGGCATTGGTGCAGGTGCCCTGGTTGGCGTCGCGCTTGTTCATGTACCCCGACAGCAGGCAGCGCCCGGAATAGGCCATGCACAGCGCGCCGTGGACGAATACCTCGAGCTCCATGGCCGGCACTTGCTGGCGGATTTCCTCGATCTCTTCCAGGGACAGCTCGCGGGACAGGATGATCCGGCTCAGGCCCTGTTGCTGCCAGAACTCGACGCTGGCCCAGTTCACCGTATTGGCCTGCACCGACAGGTGGATCGGCATCTGCGGGAAGTGCCGGCGCACCAGCATGATCAGCCCCGGGTCGGACATGATCAGCGCGTCCGGGGCCATGGCGATCACCGGCTCCAGGTCCTTGAGGAAGGTCTTGAGCTTGGCGTTGTGCGGGGCGATGTTGACCACCACGTAGAAGCGCTTGCCCTGGGCCTGGGCCTCGCGAATGCCGAGGGCCAGGTTGGCGTGGTCGAATTCGTTGTTGCGCACCCGCAGGCTGTAGCGCGGTTGGCCGGCGTACACCGCGTCGGCGCCATAGGCGAAGGCGTAGCGCATGTTTTTCAGGGTGCCGGCGGGGGCGAGCAGTTCGGGGCGGGTCAGGGGCGTCATGGCGATTGTCGATGGCAAAAGGTCGCGAGGGTAAGGCCAGGGCCGGTTGGCGGCATTGATCTGGGTCTATGCTCGACGAATAAAACAGGGCACTTGGCCGAACGCCGGCGGACTAACGCTGTAGGAGCGCTTTGCGGCGTCCTGGACCTTATTGACGGGGAGCGGACATGAACCAGCACCTCATGCAACACAAAAGCCTGTTGCTTCTGCTGACCCTGGTGACCGTCGCCTTTATCTGGCTTCTGCTGCCCTTTTACGGCCCGGTGTTCTGGGCGGTGATTCTCGGCATCCTGTTCGACCCGCTGCAACGGCGCCTGCAACTCAAGTTCGGTTGGCCACGCAACCTGACCGCCCTGTGCACCCTGAGCATCTGCCTGGTCATCGCCATTCTGCCGGTGGCGATCATCAGCACCTTGCTGGTGCAGGAGGGCGCCAACCTCTACCAGAGCATCGAAAGCGGCAAGCTGGACATCGCCGGTCACCTGGACCGGTTCAAGCACAGCCTGCCGCCGTACTTCCAGCAACTGCTGGACCGTTTCGGCCTGGGTGAGCTGGAGAGCGTGCGCGAGAAAATCGTCAAGAATGCGCTGCAAGGCAGCCAGTTCTTCGCCACCCAGGCGTTCAGCGTCGGCCAGGGCACCTTCAAGTTCGTGGTGAGCTTTTTCGTGATGCTGTACCTGTTGTTCTTCTTTTTGCGCGATGGCCCCGAACTGGTACGCAAGGTGCGCATCGCGGTGCCGTTGGCCGAGCACCAGAAACGCCGGCTGCAGCTCAAGTTCAATCGGGTGGTGCGGGCCACGGTGAAGGGTAACGTGCTGGTGGCGATCAGCCAGGGGCTGCTGGGCGGGTTGATCTTCTGGTTTCTGGAGATTCCCAGCCCGCTGCTGTGGGCGGTGCTGATGGCCCTGCTGTCGTTGTTGCCGGCGGTGGGTGCGGCGATCGTCTGGGGCCCGGTGGCCCTGTACTTCCTGTTCAGCGGGGCGATCTGGCAAGGGGTGCTGCTGGGCTTGTACGGGGTGTTCGTGATCGGCCTGGTGGACAACGTGCTGCGCCCGATCCTGGTGGGCAAGGACACCAGGATGCCGGATTACCTGATTCTGATTTCGACCCTGGGGGGCCTGGCGATCTTCGGCCTGAACGGCTTTGTCATCGGGCCATTGATCGCCGCGCTGTTCATCTCCAGCTGGGGTCTGTTCGTCGATACCCGGCCGCGGCCACAGCTGCCGTTGCCTTAGGCATGCAGGACGCGCTGCTCGATCTTTTGCGACAGGGCCTGGGCGGCGGTCAGCGAAGTGAGCGGGCCGCTGACCGGCTCGCCGTCGCGCACCAGGTACCAACACGCCAGCAACCCCAGTTCCCTGAGCGAGGTGGGAACGGCGCTACCGATAACGGACATGATCTGAACCTTGGGCATAAGTACCTCCATCAATCTGTGGAGTTACCTTACGGACCGGCAGGTGCTACGAAAAATCACCGCGCTCGATAGTGGACATCGATACCGGCGAAAAAAGCGCCAGCCCGATCAGTCGACGACCTGATCGAGCATGTAGACCACTTCCGGGTCGTGCAGCAGGCCCTTGCGCACCAGGTGCTCGGCCAGCAAGGCCAGGAACTTGGCGCTGCGGTGGCCTTCCAGGTGCTTGAGTTCGGTCAGGGCGCTGTACACCTTGCTCGCGGTACCCAGGGTGGGGGAGTGATGGGGGTTCTGTGTCGGCATGGGAGTCGTCCTTGTTGTTATGGGGCTGTTTTGTGGACAGATCCGATCTTGCGGACCTGGCATGACATAAATATGACAGTCGTGGGCTCGCCTGCACGGGCTGCCGTTGGGCAACACTATTGCCGGATTGAATCGCAAAAACTGTTCCAGCAACGACCTTTGCAAGATTTATTCAGACGTTTGGCAAAACGCAACAGGCCCCGCTGGTGAAGGCGGGGCCTGTAGGTGTGTGGTCGCCTGGCTTACCAGCGGCCGGGGCCATAGTAGTAATGGCGGGGCGGGCCGTAGTAGCCACGAGGTGGGCCGTAGTACACCGGGGCCGGGCGGTAATAGACCGGCGGGCCTTCCACGTACACCGGCTGTGGCTGGTAGTAGACCGGTGGCGGCGCGGCATAGACCGGCTGCGGCTGGACGTAGACTGGCTGTTGCACGTAGACCGGGCGGCTGTGGCTGGCGATCACCGAACCCACTACCGCGGCGCCGACCACCGCACCGACTACCGCCGGGCCACCCCAACCACCGCCACCGTGGGCGGACGCTTGACCGGCGACAGCAAGTGCACCAATGAGCAAGGCTATCTTGGGGATTTTACGCATCATGGCTATTCCTCGGTTCCGACCCCGGCGCTCGGTCTGCAATAGACGCGAGGACTGTCGCGGGGATACTTCTAAGACCGCTTTTTTCTGAAAAACTGCACAGCCGCCGGGTAAATTTTGTGTAAGGTCTGTACCGGTTTATTGACCCTCGTCCGTGGGCGGCAGGCCCGTCTTTCAGGCACGTCGATATGATCGGGCAGAACCCGATGACTGGCTAATCCCGTCTATCCGAAAGTGCGTTCCAAGGAGATCAACATGCAGATGAACCCCAACAAAGACACCCAATTGTGTATGTCGCTGTCAGGGCGTCCGGGGAATTTCGGCTTGCGCTTTCACAATCACTTGTATGAACAGCTGGGCTTGAACTTCTACTACAAGGCCTTCAGCAGCCAGGACCTGCCAGGCGCCGTCGGCGGGATCCGCGCCCTGGGCATTCGTGGCTGTGGCGTGTCCATGCCGTTCAAGGAAGCCTGCATTGCCCTGGTGGACGAACTGGACGCCTCGGCCAGCGCCATCCAGTCGATCAACACCATCGTCAACACCAATGGCCACCTCAAGGCCTACAACACCGACTACATCGCCGTCGCCCAGTTGCTCGAGCGCCACCGGATTCCCAAGGACACCCGCTTTGCCCTGCGCGGCAGCGGCGGCATGGCCAAGGCGGTGGCCAGTGCCTTGCGCGATGGTGGCTACCGCGATGGCCTGATAGTTGCCCGCAATGCCCAAGCCGGGCAGGCCCTCGCCGACTCCTTGGGCTATGCCTGGCAGGCGGAGCTGGGCGAATTGCGCCTGCAGATGCTGATCAACGTCACCCCGATCGGCATGAGCGGCGGTCCGGAGGCCGACCAGCTGGCGTTCCCGGTCGAGGCGATCGAGGCTGCGCGCACGGTGTTCGACGTGGTGGCGGTTCCGGCGGAAACCCCGCTGATCCTGCGCGCCCGGATGGAGGGCAAGCAGGTGATCACCGGCCTGGAAGTGATCGCCATCCAGGCCCTGGAGCAGTTCGTGCTGTACACCGGTGTGCGCCCCAGCGCCGAGCAGTTCCAGCAGGCGGTGGCTTTCGCACGGGCCTGATCGACGGCGGGATCGGGGCAGGTCCGTGGGGCGCAAAGCCCTGCCTATACTGGTCGCCAGCAAGCTCAGACTTGCCCCTGTTCCCTGCCACCGTGATCGAGGTCTGTATGCCACCTGCCATTCTCAATCTGGATCAGGCGGACCTTCAGCCGCTGCCTGAAGCCCTGAGCCCCACCGGCGAGACCGCCGGCCGTTATGTCCAGCGCATCGCCCGCATCGGCCAGCAACTGGGCGCCCAGAAGCTCGGCTACCGGCTGATTGCCCTGGGCCCGGGGATGCGTGCCAGCCCCTTCCATAACCATCGCGTCAACGAAGAGATGTTCTACATAGTCACCGGCGAGGGCGAGATCCGCCTCGGCGCCGAGCGTTTTGCCATCCGCGCCGGCGATGTGATCGCCTGCCCGCCGGGCGATATGGACAGCGCGCACCAGATCATCAACACCAGCCAGGGCGAATTGCGCTACCTGGCGGTCAGTACCCAGGAAGCGCCGGACATCTGCGAATACCCGGACTCCGGCAAATATGTGGTGATGAAGGACTTCAAGATCGACGATGAGGGCAACGCCTCGGGATTCGTCGCGGTGGCGCGGCATGCGGACGGGGTGGATTACTGGGACGGGGAGTAGCGGGAAGTCTTCTGAGGCTTTACCCCGACTGCGTCGGCGATCGCAGCCTGCGGCAGCGACTATAAGGCGCTGCCGCAGGAGCGGGGATCAGCCTTCGAGTTTCGCCAGGCGTTCTTCGAGGGCGGCGATGCGCGCTTCCAGCTCTTCGATGCGCTCCGCCGATACGCCGCTGGCCGAGCCGCGTTCCACCGGGTTCTGCCGGGCGGCGAGGATCGCTTCGATATCCGCCGGGTCGCCCAGGGCATGCATGTAGCGATCTTCGCGCTGCCCGGCCTGGCGCGGAATCAGCAGCGCCAGGCCACGGGCGATCAGGCGTTCCAGTTGGTGCACCACCTGTTCGCTGTCTTCGAAGTCGTGCATGCGGCCGCTGCGGGTCAGCAGTTCGTTGACGGTCTGCGGACCGCGCAAGAACAGCAGTCCGGCCAGGGCCACCTGTGCTGGTACCAGCTCCAGCGCCTTGTCCAGGCGATGCTCCCAGCGGTCGGCGCGGCTGCCCATCACCAGGCGGGCGAAGCCGCGGTTTTCCAGGGCGCGCAGGCTCTGGCCGACCTGGCCCTGGGTGAGGTTCATCACCGGTTCGCGGCTGGTTTTCTGGTTGCAGGCGATGACCAGGGCATTGAGGGTCAGCGGATAGGTTTCCGGGCTGGTGGCCTGCTTCTCGATCAGCGATCCGAGAATGCGCAGTTCGGTGCTGCTCAGTTGCAATTGCTCGCTCAAGGTTTCTTGCTCGATGCTCATCGCGCGTTCCCTATGCTGTCGAAGGCGACTAGCCTAATCCTTGCTGGATAAAAGACAAGCCGCCGGCGGCACCCAAGCAGGTCTATAATCGCGCCACCTTTGTTTGTGCTTTTTTCCATCAGCCTGTCGAGATCACCATGACTATTTCCCTGTACGCCGCCTCCGTTCCTGTCTTCAAGCAAATGCTCAACGCCCTGAGCGATGTCCTGAACAAGGCCGAAGCCCACGCCACCGCCAAGAACATCGACCCGAATGCCTTCCTCCAGGCGCGCCTGTACCCGGACATGTTCCCGCTGATCCGCCAGGTGCAGATCGCCGTCGATTTCGCCAAGGGCGTTTCCGCTCGCCTGGCCGAAGTCGAACTGCCGAAGTACGACGACACCGAAACCACCTTTGCCGAGCTGCAGGCGCTGCTGGCCAAGGTCCTGGCCTTTATCGACGGCATCCAGCCAGCGCAGATCGATGGCAAGGAAGGCATCGAGATCGTCACCCGTCCGGGCACCCCGAAAGAGAAGCGCTTCAGCGGCCAGTCCTACCTGCTGAGCTACGGCCTGCCGCAGTTCTTCTTCCACGTCACCACCACCTACGCGATCCTGCGCCACAACGGCGTGGAAATCGGCAAGCGCGACTACATGGGCGCTTTCTGATGTAGTTGGGGGCCAGGCCCATAAAAAAGCCCGGCAAGGTGCGAGCCTTGCCGGGCTTTTTAGTGCGCGCTATTCGTGCAGGATCAGGCGGTCTGGCGGACCTTCTCTTCCTGGGCCATGCACGCGGCGGCGGTGAAGAGCACGTCGGTGGAGGAGTTCAGCGCGGTTTCCGCCGAGTCCTGCAGCACGCCGATGATGAAGCCGACGGCGACCACCTGCATGGCGATTTCGCTGGGGATGCCGAACAGGCTGCAGGCCAGCGGAATCAACAGCAGCGAACCGCCGGCCACGCCGGAAGCGCCGCAGGCACAGATGGCGGCGACTACGCTGAGCAGCACGGCGGTGGGCAGGTCGACGGCGATACCCAGGGTATGCACGGCCGCCAGGGTCAGCACAGTGATGGTGATGGCGGCGCCGGCCATGTTGATGGTGGCGCCCAGCGGGATCGACACCGAATAGGTGTCTTCATGCAGGCCCAGGCGCTTGCTCAGCTCCAGGTTGACCGGAATGTTGGCTGCCGAACTGCGGGTGAAGAAGGCGGTGATGCCGCTTTCGCGCAGGCACATGAGCACCAGCGGGAACGGGTTGCGGCGGATTTTCCAGAACACGATCAGCGGGTTCATCACCAGCGCGACGAACAGCATGCAGCCGATCAGCACCGCCAGCAGGTGCATATAACCGAGCAGGGCGCCGAAGCCGGAGGTGGCCAGGGTCGAAGCCACCAGGCCGAAGATGCCCAGGGGGGCGAAGCGGATCACCACTCGGACGATCAGGGTCACGCCGTTGGACAGGTCGTCCAGCACGGTGCGGGTGGTGACGCCGGCATGGCGGATGGCCACGCCCATGCCGATGGCCCAGGCCAGGATGCCGATGAAGTTGGCGTTCATCAGCGCGCTGACCGGGTTGTCCACCACGCTCAGCAGCAGGCTTTGCAGGACTTCGCTGATGCCGCCGGGGGCGGAGATGGCGACATCATGGGTGCTCAGCACCAGGGAGGAGGGGAACAGGCTGCTGGCGATCACCGCCACCACCGCCGCGGCGAAAGTGCCCAGCAGGTAGAGCCAGAGGATCGGGCGGATATGGGTTTCCTGGCCGTGCTTGTGGTTGGCGATGGAGGCCATCACCAGCACGAACACCAGGATCGGCGCCACGGCTTTCAGCGCCGAGACAAAGACCTTGCCGATAAAGGCGGTGGACTTCGCCAGTTCGGGGGCCAGCAGCGCCAGGGCGATACCGGCGATCAGGCCGATGACGATCTGCGTGACCAGGCTGGTGCGTTTGAGTTTTTCCAGGAGCGACGGGGGCGAAGCAGTCATAGCGGTATCTCTGATTTTTTTAATATGCCGTGCGTCGACGTGGGACGCCGTGCTGATGAGTTGCTGAAGGTACGGGGTGTTGCGGCAGGGGGCGGACTTTATCACACGGGGTTCGCCCACGGATGTGACGATCTGCCACCTGAGCCTTCAGAGTAGCCTGCGGTTTTTTCGCCGCTGCCCCCAGACACGGGCGGACACATTCTGTTAGGATTCGCCATCCTCTTCTCATCTCCAGTCAGCGGGCCACCAGGCCATCGCTGATGTCGTCGTTTCCGGAGTTTTCCATGCTGTTGCCCATTCTGCTGTTGTCAGCCGCCGGTTTTACCGTGCTGACGACGGAGTTCATCATTGTCGGCCTGCTGCCTTCGATTGCCCGGGACCTTGCGGTCAGCGTGCCGCAGGCCGGCCTGCTGGTGACCTTGTTCGCCTTCACCGTGGCGGCGTTCGGACCGTTCCTGACGGCCTACTTTGCCCGCTTCCAGCGCAAGCGCCTGTTCATTTCGGTGCTGGTGATGTTCGGCCTGGCCAACACCCTGGCGGCGCTGGCGCCGAATATCTGGGTGATGGCGGTGGCGCGGTTGATCCCGGCGCTGGGCTTGCCGGTGTTCTGGGCTTTGGCCAGCGAAACCGCGGTGGACATCGTCGGCCCCGACTACGCCGGGCGGGCCATCGCCAAGATCGGCTTCGGCATCGTCTGCGCCACGGTGTTCGGCATTCCGGTGGGTACGCTGATTTCCGATGCCTTCGGCTGGCGCGCCGCGTTCGGCATCCTGGCGCTGGTGGCCTTTGCCAAGGCGTTGCTGCTGTATGTCTACCTGCCGCAGACCCGCGTGCACAACGAGCAGGCCAGCCTGCGCTCGCAGTTCGGCATCCTGCGCAGCCCCTTGATGCAGGGGCATGTGCTGCTGTCGATCCTGGTGTTCAGCGGCATGTTCACCGCCTACACCTACCTGGCGGATATCCTCGAGCGCCTGGCCGGTTTCAACGGCACGCTGGTCGGTTGGTGCCTGATGGGCTTCGGCGCGGTGGGGCTGATCGGCAACTCGCTGGGCGGCCGCGCGGTGGACCGCCATCCGTTGCTGGCCTCCATGGGCTTCTGCGCCTTGATGATCGGCAGCATGGTGGCGCTGGTGCCGAGCATCCACTCGCCGCTGGGCCTGGCCGCGGCCATGGGCATCTGGGGCGTGACCCAGGCGGCGCTGTTTCTGGTCAGCCATGTCCGCCTGATCAAGGCTGCGCCCCAGGCGCCGGCGTTTGCCGCTTCGCTGAACATCGCCGGAGCCAACCTGGGCATCGGCCTGGGCGCCATGGTCGGCGGCCGAGTGATCGACACCCTGGGGCTTGGCAGCCTGGGGTTCGCCGCCGCCGGTTTTATCCTGGTGTCGATCCTGCTGGCCCTGCTGTTGATGACCCTCAAGCCACAGGCCAGCTGCGCCTGACTCTCCTCAAGCGCCCATGGCGGTGAACAGCTCGCGGCGGGCGCCTTCGGTGATCGCCACGATGCCGGGGTGCTTGACTTTTCGTTCGACTGAAATGGCGTAGAACGACTCGCTGACCGCATCGGTCTGGCCGATCAGTTGCACGCCGTATTGGCGCCGCACTTCGTCGGCGATCACGCTGGGGCTGATAAAGATCCCGCTGCCCGACTGGCCGAATGCCTGCATCAAGGCGCTGTCGTCGAACTCACCGATGATCCTGGGTTGTATCTGCTGCTCGGCCAGCCAGCGCAGCAGCCGGCTGCGCACCACGGTTTCCTGCCCGGGAATCAGCAGCGGAGCGCCATGCAGGCTATGGGGAAAGTTCGTTCCATAGCGCTCGGCCAGTTCTTCGGTGGCGAAAAAACTGATGCCGCATTCGCCGAGTTTCTGGCTGTAGCCCTTGATATCCAGGTGCGAAGGCATGGGGCTGTCGGAAATCACCAGGTCCAGGCGCTGGATGGCCAGGTCGGCCAGCAGGCGTTCGAGTTTGTCCTCGCGGCAGGTGATGCGGATCGGTTCGTTCAGCTCCATGGTCGGGGCGATCAGGCGGTAGACGATCGATTTGGGCACCACATCGGCCACGCCGACCCGAAACAGGATCTGCTGTTCGTTGGGCTGGGCCTGGAACATGGCTTCCAGCTCGCCGCCGAGCTGGAACATCTGCTCGGCGTAGGGCAGGGTCTGGCGCCCGGCTTCGGTCAGTTCCAGTTGCCGGCCGACCCGGCGAAACAACTCGATGCCATAGGTTTGTTCGAGCAGGGTGATCTGGCCGCTGATGGTTTGTGGGGTCAGGTTCAGTTGCTCGCAGGCCCGGACGATGCTGCCGGTCTTGGCGACGACCCAGAAGTAGTGCAGTTGGCGATAGTTGAGCATGGCTGGCTTTGATTCGTAAAAATCGAAGTATAGCTGTTAAAAATACGAATTTTCCTGAAGTGTTCGGGTCCATAGAATGCCTCGCTATTGACGGGCCATCATCTCGGCCCGGTCCGTTCTAACGAGGAAAGCGCAATGACCTATAAATCCATCGCCGCATCGTTGCTGGCGTTGTCGTTGATCACCCTTGCCGGTTGCGAGCAGGCGGAAAAAAGCGCGCAGCAGCTGTTGGGCAAGGCCGCGGAAAACGCCAAGCAGGCGATCGACGACACGCACAAGGCTGCCGAACAGGCGATCAGCGACGCGACCCAAGGCTTGATCAGCAAGCAGGAAAAGCCGGCTGACGAGGCCAAAGAAGCCACCTCGTCGTCCCAGGAAATCTGATCTCCCATACCCCCGACTCAGGACTGAGCCATGGAATACCTTTTACAACTCGCCGCCAGCCCCACCGCCTGGGTCGCCCTGGCAACCCTGGTGGTCATGGAAATCGTGCTCGGCATCGATAACCTGATCTTCATTTCGATCCTGACCAACAAGCTGCCCGAGCAGCACCGGGCCAAGGCCCGGCGGATCGGTATCGGCATGGCCCTGATCCTGCGTCTGGCACTGCTCAGCACCATCGCCTTCATTGTGCAACTGACCGAGCCAGTGATTGATGTCTTCGGCCAGGTCTTTTCCTGGAAGGACATGATCCTGATTGCCGGCGGCCTGTTCCTGCTGTGGAAGGCCACCACGGAGATCCATCACAGCATGGACCCGGAGCCGCAGGACAGCAAAAGCGAGACCGCTGGCGTGTCCTTGGGGTTCGCCGCGGCGATCGGCCAGATCCTGATGCTGGACATGGTGTTCTCCATCGACAGCATCATCACCGCGGTCGGCATGACCGAGCACTTGCCGATCATGATCATTGCGGTGGTGGTGTCGGTACTGGTGATGTTGCTGGCGGCCGAGCCTCTGGCCAAGTTCATCAATGACAACCCGACGGTGGTCATGCTAGCCCTGGGCTTCCTGATCATGATCGGCATGACCCTGATCGCCGAAGGTTTCGGTGCCCATGTGCCAAAAGGTTATGTGTACGCGGCCATGGCTTTCTCGGCGGCTATCGAGGGGCTGAATATGCTGGCTCGTCGTGCCCGGCAGAAGCGGGTGGTGGCGGAGGCGGAAGTCGAAGCCTGATTTACGGCAATAACCGACGGCGGCCTGTGTTCAAGGACACAGGCCGCCGTTTTTTATTGGGCAGAAGAAAAAGTGCCAGTCAGTGCGCGGTGGCGTGATGCCGGGACGGTTTTGCGGTTTTCGCCGCGGGAGTCGGCAAACGCGGATGATGGTGCCGGCGAACGATCCGCAAGACACCCCAGAGCATGGCAGCGGCAACGGCCAGCCAGCCGCCGATCAGCATCAGGATTGTCGTTGTCAGGCTCATGTATGCCTCCTTGTTGCCCTGTCCAGGGCACACACTCTTCGCAATGGACAGTCTAGTCGCGGATGTGTTTCAAGCCATTGACCAATAGTCGAGTGTCATCGACCGCTTTGCTCTATGGGGCGCAAATTACCGCGGCTTAACGCTATACCCCTGCATCGCGGCGCCCTATGATCAGCGTTTCGGCCGGGGCTCCTGGCTTGGCGTCTGCACAAGAGAGTCATGATGGAACGGATGTTTCTGCGATTTCGAACACTGTTGTTGGCGGGCGCTTGCGCCCTGACGCTGGCCGGTTGCGCCAGCAGCGTGCAGCCGGAGATTCAGCGCCTGCCCGAGCGGGTGGAACTCAACGGCGTGCCGTTTTTCCGCGGCGAAACCTATCAGAGCGGCCCGGGCACCCTGGCCAGCATGCTGTCCCAGCAAGGCATCGCGATCACCCCAGGTCTGCTGGACAAGCCGCTGCATCTGCCAGGCGCCGAGGCGAAGTTGCAGCAGAACATGCTGACCCTGGCGCGTGAGTACGGGATGGTGGTCTATCCGCTGGACGACAATTTATCGGCGCTGCTGACTCAGGTTGCCGCCGGATACCCGGTGATGGTGCGTTACACCGAAGGTTCGGCGTTCTGGGCCGAACCTCGTTATGCCGTGCTAGCGGGCTATAACCGGCATAAACAGACGGTGCTGCTGCGAGCGGGAATGAATCGTCGTCTGTTGATGGACTTTGCCAAGTTCGAGTCGGCCTGGAGCAGTGCGGGGCACTGGGCGGTGTTGATTCAGGGGCCGACCCAGGTGCCAGCCCAGGTCGATCGCCAGCGTTGGTTGAAGGCAGCCGATGAGTTGGCCCAGGCCGGGCAGGAGAACGCGGCGGCACGGGCGACCAAGGCGTTGAGCGCGAACTGAGGTTGCAGAAACGCTGACGGCGCCCAGGGGCGCCGTCTTTGAAAGGGCCGCGATCGACAGATCCGCGGCCTTTTTTGTGTCTGCCAGCTTCTATTCGGCAGTCTGGGCGACACCGCTCTGACGGCTTTTCAGGTTTTTGCCGGCCTTGTAGCTCAAGGCGGCATTCGGTACCGAGCCGCTTTTACCGGTTTCCAGCCACTGGCGGATACGGCTGGCATCGGCGAAGTGCGTGTATTTGCCAAAGGCGTCGAGAATCACCAGGGCCACCGGGCGATTGCTCATGCTGGTCACCAGTACCAGGCAGTGGCCTGCTTCATCGGTAAAGCCGGTCTTGGTCAGCTTGATGTCCCAGTTGGCCCTGTTGACCAGGTGATCGGTGTTGCGAAAGCCCAGGGTGTAGTTGGGTTTGCGGAACGCCACGGTCTTTTCCTTGGTGGTGCTCAGCTCGCTCAGCAGCGGGTATTTGCGCGCCGCCAGCAACAGTTTGCTCAGGTCGCGGGCGGTGGACACGTTATGGACCGACAGGCCGGTCGGCTCGACATAGTGCGTGCTGGTCATGCCCAGTGCCTTGGCCTTGGCGTTCATGGCGGCAATAAAGGCTGCGTACCCGCCCGGGTAGTGGTGGGCGAGGCTGGCGGCGGCACGGTTTTCCGACGACATCAGGGCGATCAGCAGCATCTCTTTGCGCGGGAGTTCGCTCTTGAGCTTGACCCGGGAAAACACGCCTTTCATTTCCGGGGTGTTGCTGATGTCCACGGAAATGTACTCATCCAGTGGTTGTTTGGCGTCGAGTACGATCAGACCGGTCATCAGCTTGGTCACCGAAGCGATGGGCACGACCACGTCGGGGTTGCTGGAATAGATGACCTTGTTGGTCTGCAGATCCAGGAGCATGGCGCTGCCGGAGGCGATGTGCAGTTGGGAGGGGTCGCGTGGCGCTTCGGTGGTTTCGCGAGCGACGGCGCTCTGCGCGATAAAGGTGCCTGTAAATGCAAAAAATAGGCTCAGGATAGAAAGACGGATTTTCACGCGGGCGGACTCATGAAGTGGATATGCCGTTCTGCAACGGGCTGCTTTCAGAAAAACGTTACATTTTATGAGTATGTGCCAGGAAAGAGCTACACGCCCGTAGGTAAAGGGCTTCAGGTAAATTAAATTTCATCCTGTATCAGTTTTGTATCAGTTCGGTTCCCTCCTTTCTGATGAGTTATCGTCACTGCAAGCGGGGGCTACTCGCTTCAGGCTTTCGGCGAGCAGAAACAAAGAACCCCGCCAGTGGCGGGGTTCTTTTATCCGGGCTATTTCCCAGCGTCAGTCGTGCAGCGTTTCTGCCGCATACAAGGTGTTTTCCAGCAGGCAGGCGCGAGTCATCGGGCCAACACCGCCCGGTACCGGGGTGATCCAGCCGGCGCGGGGCAGGGCGGTCTCGTAGACCACGTCGCCCACCAGCTTGCCGTCTTCCTGGCGGTTGATGCCGACGTCGATGACGATGGCGCCTTCCTTGATCCACTCACCCTTGACCAGGCCCGGCTTGCCGGCGGCCACGACCACCAGGTCGGCACGCCCGACGTGGCCGGCCAGATCCTTGGTGAAGCGGTGGGTAACGGTAACGGTGCAGCCGGCGAGCAGCAGCTCCATCGCCATCGGGCGCCCGACGATGTTGGACGCACCGACCACTACCGCATCCATGCCGTACAGATCGGCACCGGTGCTTTCCAGCAGGGTCATGATGCCTTTCGGCGTGCATGGGCGTAGCAGAGGGATACGTTGGGCCAGGCGGCCGACGTTATAAGGATGGAAACCATCCACGTCTTTATCCGGGCGGATGCGCTCCAGCAGCTTGGAGGCATCGAGGTGTTCGGGCAGTGGCAGTTGCAGCAGGACGCCATCGATGTTCGGGTCATCGTTGAGGCGGTCGATCAGGCCGGCCAGTGCTTCTTGAGTGGTGTCAGAAGGTAAGTCATAGGCTTGTGAAAGAAAGCCGACCTCTTCGCAGTCTTTACGCTTGTGCGAGACATAAACCTGAGAGGCCGGGTCGCTGCCGACCAGGATCACCGCGAGGCCTGGAGTACGCAGGCCTTGCTGGCGACGCTCGGCGACACGTTTGGCGATCTGCTGGCGCAGGCTAGCGGCGATCGCTTTGCCGTCGATTAGTTGTGCAGTCATGACGCGTGATTAACCATCGAGAGGGAGAGAAAAAGAGAACGCATTCTCGCATGCCAGGACGTGAGGGCAAAGGCGCTTGGTCTGCAAATTCCCCTAACTCCTTTAATTAAATGAATTTTTTTCAAAAAAGAGTTGACGACCTAACGGCTCGTCTATAACATTCGTCGCACTTGTCGGGCACAGCCTAGCACTGGTTAAGAAGGTCGGGCAGAGTTGATGTTTAACTCGTAACGACTGAAAGCACTTAGTTTGTAATCATTAAAGAATACAGATTAATAAGGCGCCCGTAGCTCAGCTGGATAGAGCATCCGCCTTCTAAGCGGATGGTCGCAGGTTCGAGTCCTGCCGGGTGCGCCATTAGGCAGCTTTGGCACAGGTAACGCAACAACGCAATATGGTGGGCGTAGCTCAGTTGGTAGAGCACAGGATTGTGACTCCTGTTGTCGTGGGTTCGATCCCCATCGTCCACCCCATATTCCGAAAGGCGCCAGATTAATAGTCTGGCGCCTTTGCTTTAAAAGCTTGATACGCGGACGTGGTGGAATTGGTAGACACACTGGATTTAGGTTCCAGCGCCGCAAGGTGTAAGAGTTCGAGTCTCTTCGTCCGCACCAATTAAGTAGCTATTTATATAGCAGATAACGGCGCAGCACCTGAAAAGGGCTGCGCCGTTTTCGTTTCAGAAGTCTGTATTTCCAGCAGGTCGCAGGTGGTGGGCCGGGGAGGCGACGAAACACTCGTCCTTTTGTCGCTGGAATGCTGAAGGTTTACCGGTCGGGCTGTGGTTTGGTCCGGTCATCCGGGGTGTGACGCGCCGTTCCTTCTATATATAGAAGCACGGGTGCAGAGGCCCTGGTTTGATTCGCTGTATTTGCTCTCAGGGCGCGGCTCAACCGTTGGTCCCCGCCTTTAAATCGCCAGCTGTTTTTTTACCCGTTTTCAGTAGGGTGACTTCTTGAGTTTGACCCACTAGAATGCATGCCCTTGATTCTGGGGTCGGAAACGGCCGGCTAACGTCTGTGCAACGAGGAATATCCATGCAAGTTTCTGTTGAAAATACTTCTGCTCTTGAGCGCCGCATGAGCATCACCGTGCCGGCTGAGCGCATCGAGACACAGGTCAACAAGCGTCTGCAGCAGACTGCCCAAAAGGCCAAGATTCCAGGCTTCCGTCCTGGCAAAGTCCCAATGAGCGTGATCCGTCAGCGTTATGAAGCTGATGCGCGTCAAGAAGCTGTGGGCGACGTGATCCAGGCTTCCTTCTACGAAGCTGTTGTCGAGCAGAAGCTGAACCCGGCTGGCGCTCCTTCGGTTGAGCCAAAGGTTCTGGAGAAGGGCAAGGATCTGGAATACGTTGCAACCTTCGAAGTGTTCCCTGAGTTCACCGTTGCTGGTTTCGAGTCCATCGCTGTTGAGCGCCTGAGCGCTGACGTGGCTGATGCCGACCTGGACAACATGCTGGAAATCCTGCGCAAGCAGAACATTCGCTTCGAAGTGGCCGACCGCGCCGCCCAGAACGAAGACCAACTGAACATCGATTTCGTCGGCAAGGTCGACGGTGAAGTGTTCGCTGGCGGTTCCGCCAAGGGTACTCAGCTGGTGCTGGGTTCCGGCCGCATGATCCCAGGCTTCGAAGAAGGCCTGGTTGGCGCCAAAGCGGGTGAAGAGCGTGTTCTGAACCTGACTTTCCCAGAGAACTACCAGAACCTGGACCTGGCTAACAAAACCGCCGAGTTCACTGTCACCGTCAACACCGTTTCCGAGCCTAAGCTGCCAGAGCTGACCGAAGAGTTCTTCGCTCAATTTGGTATCAAAGAAGCCGGTCTGGAAGGTTTCCGCGCCGAAGTTCGCAAGAACATGGAGCGCGAACTGCGTCAGGCCATCAAGTCCAAGGTCAAGAACCAGGTAATGGACGGCCTGCTGGCTGCCAACCCGATCGAAGTGCCTAAGGCTCTGCTGGACAACGAAGTGAACCGTCTGCGCGTTCAGGCCGTTCAACAGTTCGGTGGCAACATCAAGCCTGATCAACTGCCGGCCGAGCTGTTCGAAGAGCAAGCCAAGCGTCGCGTTGTACTGGGTCTGATCGTGGCCGAAGTGGTCAAGCAATTCGACCTCAAGCCTGACGAAGCCCGCGTGCGTGAGCTGATTCAGGAAATGGCTTCTGCTTACCAAGAGCCAGAGCAGGTCGTGTCCTGGTACTACAAGAACGAGCAGCAACTGAACGAAGTCCGTTCGGTTGTGCTGGAAGAACAAGTTGTGGATACTGTTCTGCAGAAAGCTAGCGTGACCGACAAATCGGTCTCTTACGAAGAAGCGGTCAAGCCGGTAGAAGCACCACAAGCCGACTGATTTTTTACTCGTTCGAAAATACACACCATAAGCCAGCCTTCGCGCTGGCTTATGCGTATTCAAGACATGACTATTTGGGAGTGACTGCAGGACATGTCCCGCAATTCTTATTATCAGCAGAGCTCTGACATCCAGGCCGCAGGCGGCCTGGTCCCGATGGTTATCGAGCAGTCCGCCCGTGGCGAACGCGCCTATGACATCTACTCGCGCCTCCTCAAGGAGCGGGTGATCTTCCTGATTGGCCCGGTAGAAGACTACATGGCCAACCTGGTCGCGGCACAATTGCTCTTCCTTGAAGCGGAAAACCCGGACAAGGACATCCATCTCTATATCAACTCGCCAGGCGGTTCGGTGACAGCAGGCATGTCGATCTACGACACCATGCAATTCATCAAGCCGGACGTTTCCACCATCTGCATCGGCCAGGCCTGCAGCATGGGGGCCTTCCTGCTCGCCGGTGGCGCAGCGGGCAAGCGTCATTGCCTGCCTAACTCGCGGATGATGATTCACCAGCCATTGGGCGGTTTCCAGGGTCAGGCATCGGATATCGACATCCATGCCAAGGAAATCCTGCACATCCGTTCGCGTCTGAACTCGCTGCTGGCTCATCACACCGGTCAGAGCCTCGAGACCATCGAGCGCGACACCGAGCGCGACAACTTCATGAGCGCAGAGCGTGCGGCTGAATACGGCCTGATTGACTCCGTGATCACCAAGCGTCAAATGCCTGCCTAAGCAACTCAAATGTAGGTGGTTGGTTTAACCGGCCACCTGTGGGCCTTGAAAAAGCCCGCAATTGCCTTCATCTTGTGTTGCAAGCCTATCGGATTTGGATCGATCGAATGACTGACACCCGCAACGGCGAGGACAACGGCAAACTGCTTTATTGCTCCTTCTGTGGCAAAAGCCAGCATGAAGTACGCAAATTGATTGCCGGCCCCTCGGTCTTTATCTGCGACGAGTGCGTCGACCTGTGCAATGACATCATCCGTGAGGAGGTGCAGGAAGCACAGGCCGAAAGCAGCGCGCATAAATTGCCTTCGCCTAAAGAAATCAGCGGCATCCTTGATCAGTATGTGATTGGTCAGGAACGTGCGAAAAAGGTTCTGGCAGTAGCGGTATACAACCACTACAAGCGCCTCAACCAGCGTGACAAGAAGAATGACGAGGTCGAACTGGGCAAGAGCAACATCTTGCTGATCGGCCCTACAGGTTCGGGCAAGACTCTGCTGGCAGAGACCCTGGCACGCCTGTTGAATGTACCGTTCACCATTGCCGACGCCACCACCTTGACCGAAGCCGGTTATGTGGGTGAGGACGTCGAGAACATCATTCAGAAACTGCTGCAGAAGTGCGATTACGATGTAGAGAAAGCTCAAATGGGCATCGTCTATATCGATGAAATCGACAAGATTTCCCGCAAGTCTGACAACCCTTCGATTACCCGTGACGTTTCGGGTGAAGGCGTTCAGCAGGCCCTGTTGAAACTGATCGAAGGTACTGTGGCTTCCGTTCCGCCTCAAGGTGGGCGCAAGCATCCGCAGCAAGAGTTCCTGCAGGTCGATACACGCAACATCCTGTTCATCTGCGGTGGTGCGTTCTCGGGTCTGGAAAAGGTTATTCAGAACCGTTCGACTCGCGGCGGCATCGGCTTCAATGCCGAAGTACGCAGCAAGGAAGAGGGCAAGAAGGTCGGTGAATCCCTGCGTGAAGTCGAACCGGACGATCTGGTCAAGTTCGGCCTGATTCCGGAGTTCGTGGGTCGTCTGCCGGTTCTGGCAACCTTGGACGAGTTGGATGAAGCCGCGCTGATCCAGATCCTCACCGAGCCGAAGAACGCCTTGACCAAGCAGTATGCCAAGCTGTTCGAGATGGAAGGCGTCGATCTGGAGTTCCGTACCGATGCCCTCAAGTCGGTCGCCAAGCGTGCGCTTGAGCGCAAGACCGGTGCTCGCGGATTGCGTTCGATCCTCGAAGGCGTGTTGCTCGACACTATGTACGAAATCCCCTCGCAGTCCGAGGTAAGTAAAGTAGTGATCGACGAAAGCGTTATAGAAGGCAAGTCCAAGCCACTGTATATCTATGAAAACAGTGAGCCGACTGCCAAGGCAGCCCCGGACGCCTAAGCGCCGGACTGCTGGTTTGACAGAAGGGGCCTTAGGGCCCCTTTGCTTTTACTGCCTTTAAAGTACTGTCTTTGAGCTTGTTTTTTTTCGAGGCAGCCCCCATCTTGGTTTCAAGCTTACTTCCATCTGTTTACGGCCTTATGGCCGCCGTAGAGGCGAAATCATGAAGACAACCATCGAATTGCCTCTCCTGCCATTGCGTGATGTCGTGGTTTATCCGCACATGGTTATCCCGCTGTTCGTGGGGCGCGAGAAGTCTATCGAAGCCCTCGAGGCCGCGATGACGGGCGACAAGCAGATTCTTCTGTTGGCTCAGAAAAATCCTGCTGATGATGATCCCGGTGAAGATGCACTCTATCGCGTAGGTACCATTGCCACTGTTCTGCAATTGCTCAAGTTGCCCGACGGCACCGTCAAAGTACTGGTCGAGGGCGAGCAGCGGGGCGCTGTGGAGCGTTTCAGCGAAGTGGATGGCCACTGCCGTGCCGAAGTCTCCCTGATTGACGAGGTGGACGCTCCTGAGCGCGAGTCGGAAGTCTTTGTCCGCAGTCTGCTGTCCCAGTTCGAGCAGTACGTGCAGTTGGGCAAGAAAGTCCCCGCCGAAGTGCTGTCGTCCCTCAACAGCATCGATGAGCCGAGCCGCCTGGTAGATACCATGGCCGCCCATATGGCGCTGAAGATCGAGCAGAAGCAGGAAATTCTCGAAATCATCGACCTGTCGGCGCGTGTCGAACACGTGCTGGCGTTGCTGGATGCGGAAATCGATCTGTTGCAGGTCGAGAAGCGCATTCGCGGTCGCGTGAAGAAACAAATGGAGCGCAGCCAGCGCGAGTACTACCTGAATGAGCAGATGAAGGCCATTCAGAAAGAGCTGGGCGACGGTGACGAAGGTCACAACGAAGTCGAAGAGCTGAAAAAGCGCATCGACGCCGCCGGCTTGCCAAAGGATGCCCTGGCCAAGGCCCAGGCCGAGCTGAACAAGCTCAAGCAAATGTCGCCGATGTCGGCTGAAGCCACAGTGGTGCGTTCGTACATCGACTGGCTGGTTCAGGTGCCCTGGAAGGCCCAAAGCAAGGTTCGCCTGGACCTGGCGCGTGCCGAAGACATCCTCGACGCCGACCACTATGGCCTGGAAGAAGTCAAAGAGCGGATTCTCGAATACCTCGCCGTGCAAAAGCGCGTGAAGAAGATTCGTGGTCCGGTACTGTGCCTGGTCGGACCTCCAGGGGTCGGTAAAACCTCCCTGGCAGAGTCGATTGCTCACGCCACTAACCGTAAATTCGTACGCATGGCCCTTGGCGGCGTGCGCGATGAAGCGGAAATTCGCGGCCATCGTCGTACCTATATTGGTTCGATGCCGGGAAGATTGATTCAAAAGATGACAAAGGTGGGCGTTCGCAACCCGCTGTTCCTGCTCGATGAAATCGACAAGATGGGCAGCGATATGCGCGGCGATCCGGCTTCGGCATTGCTCGAAGTGCTCGATCCCGAGCAGAACCACAACTTCAACGACCACTATCTGGAAGTCGATTACGACCTCTCCGATGTGATGTTCCTTTGCACCTCCAACTCGATGAATATTCCGCCAGCGTTGCTGGACCGGATGGAGGTGATTCGTCTGCCGGGTTACACCGAGGACGAGAAGATCAACATCGCGGTCAAATACCTGTCGCCGAAGCAGATCCAGGCCAACGGCCTGAAGAAAGGCGAGCTGGAGTTCGACGAAGAAGCGATTCGCGACATCATCCGCTACTACACCCGCGAAGCCGGTGTCCGTGGGCTGGAACGCCAGATCGCCAAGGTTTGCCGCAAGGCGGTGAAGGAGCATGCGCTGGAAAAACGCTTCTCGGTGAAGGTCACTTCCGACCTGCTGGAGCACTTCCTCGGCGTGCGCAAATTCCGCTACGGCCTGGCCGAGCAACAGGATCAGATCGGTCAGGTAACGGGCCTGGCCTGGACCCAGGTCGGTGGCGAGCTACTGACCATCGAAGCCGCCGTGGTACCTGGCAAAGGTCAGTTGATCAAGACCGGTTCGCTGGGCGACGTGATGGTCGAATCGATCACCGCGGCACTGACGGTGGTGCGCAGCCGTGCGAAGAGCCTGGGAATCCCCCTGGACTTCCACGAGAAGCGCGACACCCATATCCATATGCCGGAAGGGGCGACCCCGAAAGACGGCCCTAGCGCTGGCGTAGGCATGTGCACGGCCCTGGTTTCTGCACTGACCGGTATTCCGGTGCGGGCTGATGTGGCTATGACCGGGGAAATCACCCTGCGTGGTCAGGTGTTGGCTATCGGTGGTTTGAAAGAGAAACTTCTTGCAGCACATCGTGGTGGAATCAAGACCGTCATCATTCCAGAAGAGAATGTGCGCGATTTGAAGGAAATTCCTGACAATATCAAGCAGGATCTGCAAATTAAGCCAGTTAAATGGATTGACGAAGTCCTCCAAATTGCGCTGCAATACGCGCCGGAGCCCTTGCCGGATGTGGCTCCAGAGATAGTTGCAAAGGATGAAAAACGCGAGTCTGACTCTAAGGAAAGAATTAGCACGCATTAGTACCCATTAGCCTGGGGGGCTTCCTTGACAGCTTTTTAGAGCCCTTGTTATAAAGCGGCTCTTAAGTGTCTGTAGGCCATTCAGCACTGGTTTTTGCTTTCACCAAAAAACTTAGAATCATACTCAAATAGATATATAAGGGGACTTAGAGTGAACAAGTCGGAACTGATTGATGCTATCGCTGCATCTGCTGATATCCCGAAAGCTGCTGCTGGCCGTGCGCTGGATGCAGTAATCGAATCCGTCACTGGCGCTCTTAAGGCTGGCGACTCCGTTGTACTGGTTGGTTTCGGTACTTTCTCTGTTACCGATCGTCCTGCTCGCATTGGTCGTAACCCACAGACCGGTAAGACGCTGGAAATCGCTGCAGCCAAAAAACCAGGTTTCAAAGCCGGTAAAGCACTGAAAGAAGCCGTTAACTAAGCTTCCTTCAAGCCTTTGCCTACCCGGGTCGGGGTCTTTCCCGACCTGGCAGCGGAGCGGTAGGGCAGCCGGTTAGAAATCCGGTTTGTCACATCGGGGATCGAAGGTTCGAACCCCTGTCCGCTCCGCCAGTTACGAGAAAGGCGCATCCTCGGATGCGCCTTTCTTCTATCCGGACTCTACCCACGCTCCACGGTTGCTTAATTTGAAGTACAACCGTTTCTGGGGGACGCATGCTGCAGAATATCAGGGACAATTCACAAGGCTGGATTGCCAAGACCATTATCGGGGTCATCGTCGCACTGATGGCGCTGACCGGTTTCGATGCCATTTTTCAAGCCACTTCCACCAGTCAGGACGCGGCCAAGGTCAATGGCGAAGAAATCACCCAGAATGAGCTGAGCCAGGCGGTTGATATGCAACGCCGCCAGCTCATGCAACAACTGGGCAAGGATTTCGACGCTTCCTTGCTCGACGAGAAGCTGCTGCGTGAAGCCGCTCTCAAAGGTCTGATCGACCGCAAGCTGCTGCTGCAGGGCGCGGAAAACTCCAAGTTCGCTTTCTCTGACGCCGCTCTGGATCAAGTGATCCTGCAAACGCCGGAATTCCTGGTGGACGGCAAGTTCAGCCCTGAGCGTTTCGACCAGGTGATCCGTCAGCTGGGTTATAGCCGGATGCAGTTCCGTCAGATGCTGGCGCAGGAAATGCTGATCGGCCAGGTACGCGCCGGTCTGGCTGGCAGCGGTTTCGTGACCGATGCCCAGGTGCTGGCATTCGCTCGTCTGGAAAAGCAGACCCGCGATTACGCTTCCCTGACCATCAAGGCCGACCCCGCGGCAGTCAAGCTGACCGACGATGAGGTCAAGGCTTACTACGACGAACACGCCAAGGAATTCATGTCGCCGGACCAGGTGGTTATCGACTATCTGGAGTTGAAGAAGGCTTCTTTCTTCGATCAGGTCAGCGTCAAGGACGAAGACCTGCAGGCGCTGTATCAGAAAGAAACCGCTAACCTGTCCGAGCAGCGTCGTGCCGCGCACATCCTGATCGAAGTGAACGACAAGGTGAACGAAGCGCAGGCCAAGGCCAAGATCGAAGAGATCCAGGCGCGTCTGGCCAAGGGCGAAAGCTTCGAGGCGCTGGCCAAGGAGTTCTCCCAGGATCCGGGTTCGGCGAACAACGGTGGTGACCTCGGTTATGCCGGCCCTGGCGTCTATGACCCGGCCTTCGAGGAAGCGCTGTACGCCTTGAACAAGGACCAGGTATCGGCACCGGTACGCACCGGTTTCGGTTTCCACCTGATCAAGCTGCTGGGCGTCGAGGCACCTGAAGTGCCAAGTTTCGCCAGCCTGAAAGACAAGCTGACCCGCGAGCTGAAAACCCAGCAGGTCGAGCAACGTTTTGTCGAGGCGACCAAGCAGCTGGAAGACTCCTCGTTCGAAGCCTCGGATCTGGCCCAGCCGGCTCAAGAGCTGAAACTGACCGTACACACTTCCGCACCGTTCGGGCGTGAAGGGGGCGAGGGCATCGCCGCCAACCGCGCCGTGATTCAGGCTGCTTTCAGCCCTGAAGTGCTGGATGAGGGTGCCAACAGCACCGCTATCGAGCTGGACCCGGAAACCGTAGTGGTCCTGCGCGCCAAAGAGCACCGCAAGCCAGAGCAGCTGCCGTTGGAAAGCGTCGCCAGCAGCATCCGCGCGCAATTGGCCAAGGAGCACGCCAGTGCTGCCGCCAAGGCCAAGGCCGATGCCTTGATCGCCAGCCTGCGTGAAGGCAAGACTGCGCTGAAGGCGCCTGTCGACGGTCAGAGCTGGAAGGTTTCCGAAGCGGTGACCCGTGGCCAGGAAGGCGTCGAGCCGATCGTGCTGCAGACCCTGTTCCGCATGGCCAAGCCAGCGGCCAAGGACAAGCCGACCTTCAGCAGCGTGACGCTGCCGAACGGCAGCCTGGTGGTCTTGCAACTGAGTGGTGTGAACGAAGCCGCTGCTCCAACCGATGAAGAGAAGGCTCAGTACCGTCGCTTCCTCGCGTCGCGTGTGGGTCAGCAAGACTTCGCCGCGTACCGCAAGCAGTTGGAAAACCAGGCTGACATCAAGCGCTTCTGATGCCCGACTGAAGTAACAAACAGGGACCCCGGCCAACGCGCCGGGGTTTTTGTTTTCAGCGTATGGCGGGAAACCCATGGCGTCGGGCGTTCACGGCCACCAGCAGGCAAGCCAGCAACAGGCCGATGATCACCCAGGGAAACGACAATACGCCCGGGCCTTCCAGCAGCACGCCACCCACCAGCCCGCCCCCGGCGATCGCCAGGTTCCAGGCGGTCACCAGCATCGACTGCGCGGCATCGGCAGCGCTCCCGGCAGCCTTGGCCAGCGCGGTTTGCAGCAACGTGGCCAGGCCTCCGAACGACAATCCCCAGAGGGCTATCGAGGCATAGACCGCCATCGGCGTATCGGCCTGGAACGCCAGCAGCAGCGCCGAAAGAGCGAACAGGACGCAACTGACCAGTACCAGTTGACGCAACCAGCGATCGATCAGCAGGCCGACGATCCAGATGCTCAGCAGTGCGCTCAGGCCGAACGTCAGCAGTACCCGGTCAATTTGCCCGCCGATGCCGGCCGGCTCCAGAAACGGTGCGATATAGGTGTACAGGATGTTGTGGCCCAGGACATAAGCGAAGGTCACGAACAACACCGGCTTGACCCCGGGCAAAGCGAACACGCCCGTGAGCGGCAAGCGTTTGTCGGCGCGCTGGCCGGGAAAGTCCGGCACCTGCCAGCGCACCCAGCCGAGCAACAACAGCGTCAGCAGAGTCATCAGGGCAAAGCTCACCCGCCAGCCCACCAGCGTGCCGAGCAGTGTGCCCGCAGGGATCCCCAGGGACAGTGCCAGTGGTGCGCCAAGCATGGCCACGGCGATGGCCCGCCCCTGCAGGTGCGGCGCGACCATGCGGCTTGCGTAGCCGGCCAGCAGGGCCCAGAGCAGCCCGGCAAATACCCCGGCGAACAAGCGGGCGACCAGGGTCAGGCTGTAGTTGGTGGAGATCGCGGTGACACTGTTGACCAGGGCAAAACCGCCGATTGCGATCATCAGCAAAGGGCGGCGGCGCCAGCCTTGGGTGAGGATCACCAACGGGATCGCCGCCAGTAGTGAGCCAATGGCGTACAGGGTGACCAGTTGGCCGACCAGCGCCGGGGACACCGCCAGGTCCTGGCTCATCTGCGGCAGCAGGCCCGCGGGCATGGCCTCGGTAAGAATGGTGATGAAGCCGGCGGTCGCCAGCGCCAGCAGGCCACCCAGTGGAAGTCGGTCGCGACGCCTGGACTCGATGTCCAGCAGGTCGGCGGTGCCAAGAGGTTTGGTCATGGTGTCAGGCTCGCTACAGGTTTCAGGAAGTAGGGAGGCTGAGGGTAGGGCGCTGTGGTAAAGAGAAAAATAGGCTAAGGTTCCGAACTTATCGGACATCTGTGTCCGTAATGGTGAGGTCGGCGATGGACTGGTTGAGCAATATCTCGGTCTTCCTGCATGTGGCGAAAACCCGCAGTTTCACCGAGGCGGGGCGGTTGTTGGGGGTATCCTCGTCGGCTGTCGGCAAGAGTATCGCGCGGCTCGAGGAGCGCCTGGAGACCCGGCTGTTCCATCGCAGTACCCGCAGCATCACCCTGACCGCCGAAGGCGCGAGTTTTCTCGAGCGCTGCCGCAGAATTGTCGCCGAGGCCGAGGCGGCCGAATTCGATCTGTGCAAGTCTTCCAGTGCCCCGCGGGGCAAGTTGCGAGTCAGCCTGCCGCAGGTTCACGGCCTGGTGATGCCGGTATTGGTGGAGTTCATGCAGCGTTATCCGCA
Organism: Pseudomonas sp. GW822-FHT05A08; assembly: GCF_058800485.1. Taxonomy (NCBI): domain Bacteria; kingdom Pseudomonadati; phylum Pseudomonadota; class Gammaproteobacteria; order Pseudomonadales; family Pseudomonadaceae; genus Pseudomonas; species Pseudomonas sp. GW822-FHT05A08. The sequence continues at coordinate 4,700,674 of NZ_CM179511.1, read as the reverse complement.
GATCGAACTGGATATCGAGCTGACGGACCGCATAGTGGATGTCGTGGAGGAGGGCTTCGATGCCGTGATACGGACCGGCAGCCCCGGCGACTCGCGGCTGGTGGCCCGGTCGCTGGGCCAGTTCCGCCTGGTGCTGGTGGGCACGCCTGGGTACTTTCGCGAGCGGGGCGTTCCGCAGGCCCCCGCGGACCTGGCTAACCACGGGTGCTTGCGGCATACCTTCCATAACACCGGCAAATTCGAGCATTGGCCGCTGCGACGAGCGGTCGATGCCCCGGAGCCGCTGTTGCCGACGCGTTTTGTCAGTACCTCTATCGAAGCGGTGGACCACGCCGTGCGCAGTGGGCTGGGGATCGCCTGCCTGCCCGATTTCATGGTGCGTGAGGCGGTTGCACGGGGCGAGTTGCAGCAGGTGCTCGATGAGCATCTGGAACACAGCGGCACCTTCTGGCTGCTCTGGCCTGCGAGCCGGCACACCGCCGCCAAGCTGCGGGTGTTCATCGATCATCTGTGCGCGCGACTTTTTCCGGCAAACCGTGGTCAGTAACCTTGTATTAATTTTTAAGACACTAATCCGCGCGCCCTGGGGCCTCGAACTGTTGCACAATACGCCCCGGACCGTTTTCCTCAGGATTTTCGATGCATAGATCATTTCACCTGCGTGCTGCCGGGTTGACGCTGCTGCTGGCGGCCGTCGCCGGTTGTTCGTCGCAGAAGACCGCCATTTACGAGCATGAAAACTTCGATGACTCCGGCACTTTTTCGCGCAATTACCCGGTGAATGAGACGGCGTCCTGCGAGGCCGCCCGTCGCGCCTTGCTCAGCCAGGGCTACATCATCACCAGCAGTGATCCGAAGCTGGTCAGTGGTCACAAGAGCTTCCAGCAGACCGGCGAAACCCACATGGAGATCAGCTTCAGCGTGGTGTGCGCCCAGGATGGCAACAGCGGCCACCGTTCCACGGTGTTCGCCAACGCCCTGCAAGACCGTTATGCCCTGAAGAAGGTCAACAACTCGGCAAGCCTGGGGGTGGGTGTGCTGGGCTCGGTATCGATGCCGATCGGCTCGACCGACGACTCGATGGTCAAGGTCGCCAGCGAGACGGTTTCCTCGGCGAAGTTCTACGAGCGTTATTTCGCTCTGGTGGAGCTGTTCCTGCCGCAGGAAGCGAAAAAGGCCGCGCACATCATCGAGAAACCCAAGACCGATCTGGGCGTGCCTGAACCCAAGCCCGCCGAGCCTGCCGCAGCGCCGGCCCCGGCGCCAGTGATGCCACAACCGGCGCCTGTCGTACCGGCCGTCGAGCCGGCCCCGGCCACCCCTCCGGTTGTGCCAGCCGAATCGAACCTCTCGCAACCGCTGGCACCACCGGCGGAAGCGGCGCCCATTGCGCCGGGCGCACCTGCCGAGCCGACGCCGCCCACCGAGATCGTTACCCCGCCTCCCGCCAGCACCTTGCCGGCCCCGACAGAGCCGATTCCGGCGCTGCCACAGTAAGCATCTGCAGATAGCTGCGAGATCGACCCAGGTGTCGATCCCGCGGTTGCCGAGCCTCTCTGAAAATTTCTTTGCCAGCCCACGGTAAATCCGTTGCCAACTGCTACGTTCCATTTAAGGGACGCAGATTGCGCGCGGTATTTTTTCTGTCACACCGGCACTTTATGCTGGTGGCCAAGGTCAGTAAGAAGACTACTCAGCGAGCAGATTACCTACACCCCACACACAAGGAGTCCGCCATGGACGATTACCAAGAAGAACTGCTGGAATTCCAGGCTTTCGAACTGGACCCGCTGGAACCCGCAGAAGACGCCACCGAGCTGTAACGCCGGTGGCGTTTTTTTTAGGCGGACTGCCGGTGGCTGCGACGAAACTCCCCCGGTGTCTGGCCGCTCCAGCGCTTGAAGGCGCGTTGAAACGCCTCGGCTGAGGCAAACCCCAACAGATAGGCAATTTCCCCGAAGGCCAGTTCGGTATCGCGAATGTAGGTCATGGCCAGGTCGCGACGGGTGTCGTTGAGAATGGCGCGAAACTGCGTGCCTTCCTCGGCCAGTTTGCGGCGCAAGGTCCAGGTTGGCAGCTTCAGGCGTGCCGCCACTTCTTCCAGGTCGGGTTCCCGGCCACCATTGAGCAAAGGCCCCAGCAACTGAGTGATGCGTTCACGCAGGCTGCGGGTACGGGTCAGTTGCTCCAGTTCCCGTTCACAGAGTTGCAGCAGATGGCGCCAGGTACTGGGGCAGTGCTCGACATTGCGCTGGGCCAGGGTGGCCTGGCTCAGGCGCAGCTGATTGTGCTCGGCGCCGAACTGGATCGGGCAATCCCCCAGGCTGGTGTAGCGTTCGCGGTAATCGGTCTGGGCAAACTCGATCTCGATGCGTTCGGCCTTGACCGGTAAACCGAGGCTGCCCAGTTGCTGGAGCCAGCCGGCCAGGATCGAGTCCACCACAAAACGGTTGTAAGCGTTATAGGGGCTGATGGAGTAGAAGCGCAGCCAGGCGCCGTCGGCGTCTTCGTGGAAGCTCGACTGGCCGCGATAGTTCGAGCCATACAGGGCCTCGAAGCGGGTCAGGCAGCGTGCGGCTTCACGTACGGTCGGCGCCTGGGCGGCGGTGACGCCCGCCAGCCCGGCCTGGCTCAGACGGCTGAGCTGGCCCATGCGCAGCCCCAGCGCCGGATCGCCGGTCAGTTGAATCGCCGCGTGGCCCAGGCGCATGTAACGGGGAATCGACAGCCGCGCCCCGGCCTCGGCCAGGCGTGCGGTATCCAGTCCGTATTGTTCCAGCAGCGGCTGCGGGTCGAGGCCATGGCTGCGCACCGCGTCGGCCAGGCTATGGACGAAGCCCACCGACAGGTCTCCGAGGCGCATCGGCTGGGGCTTCATGGATTTACAACCAGATATTCAGCAAGCGCGCGCCACGGGCATCGCCATCGGCGAAGTGCTCGCCGTTGCTGTTGATGAAACTTTGTCCGGCGCTGCCCTGATCCCAGAACTGGCCGCGCAGAAACACGCTGACGCCGGCGCTGGCCAGGCTGCTGGGCGCGCGGCCGGTCAGGGTCAGGCGGCGCCAGGCTTCGCCTTCGCTGACTTCTTCCGGCTTGAGGCTGACCTCGCTCGGGGTCGAGAGGTTCTTGTAGCCACGCCACGGCCGGTCCCAGGCGCCACGGCCCATGACGAAGGCCGGGACCGCCACCAGTTGCGCGCCCTGGGCGTTGAGCTTGCGGTAGTTGTCCGGGTACCAGCTGTCGCTGCCGATCAGCACCCCCAGGCGGCCGGCCGGGGTGTCGACCACCTGGACAGCCTGGTCGGTGCTGGCCTGGATAAAACCGCGCTCGTCGAAGGTCGGGTACAGCTGGCGTTGCGGCTGGCCGATCGGCAGGCCGTCGCTGCCGAAGACCAGGGTGGTGTTGTACAGCGCGCCGCTGCCGATGCGCAGGTTGCTGCCTTCGATCACCGGCTCGGGCAGGACAATGGAGCCGGCCACCAGGGTGATGCCAAATTCCTTGGCCAGGCCACCGAACAGCCGCTGGTATTGATCGGCCATGCTCCTGGCCTTCATCCGCAGGTGCGCGTCGTCCAGGCGATTGTCACCCTTGGCAGTGATCAGCGCGCGCAGGAAGGGCAGTGGGTTGCTCACCGCCAGCCAGTTCATCGCCTCTTTCAGGCTGGCGGCCTGGTACAGCTCGTTTTTCTCGCCGCTGACCATCAGCCAGGTGCCGATGTGCTCCGGCAGCACCACCACGGTCTTTTCATTCAGCAGCCCCTGGTCCCGGGCCTGCTGCAGGTAGGCCGCAAGCTTGCGGTGCAGGCGCTCGGGGCTCTGGTAATCGGTGGGGAACAGCTCGGGCTGGATGCCCAGCAGATTGCCGTGATCGGCCGGAGTGCCCTGGTCCACCGCGAGCTGGATGCGCAGGTCGGACAGGTAGTGACCGATCGGCCGCTCGCGGGTCCACAAGGCGTAGCTGGTCAGGGCGGCAATCAGGGCCAGGGTGAAGGTGAAGTACAGAAGTTTGCGCATGGGAAGACAGTCGGCAGCCGTGTGCGGGATTCGCTGACTAGGGTAGGGCCCATGTCCGCGATTGCCAAGGCCGGGCTGCGCATTTGGATCAATAAGTTGTCAGTTACGGTCATTGAGCGCCTCGGGGGCTGCTCTTAGTCTGTCGAACATGACCGACGGAGGCCGCAGAGCTTCCGCATTTTTTCCGTGATCGTTCGATGTGGAGTTACCGATGGCCGCCGCTCACTACCCGCATTTGCTGGCCCCGCTGGACCTGGGCTTTACCACCCTGCGCAACCGTACCCTGATGGGCTCGATGCACACCGGCCTGGAAGAAAAACCCGGTGGTTTCGAGCGCATGGCCGCCTACTTCGCCGAGCGCGCCCGTGGCGGCGTCGGCCTGATGGTCACCGGCGGCATCGGCCCCAACGACGAAGGCGGCGTGTACTCCGGCGCGGCCAAGCTGACCACCGAGGAAGAGGCGCTCAAGCACCGCATCGTCACCCGCGCGGTCCACGAGGCAGGCGGCAAGATCTGCATGCAGATCCTCCACGCCGGGCGTTATGCCTACAGCCCGAAGCAGGTGGCGCCGAGCGCGATCCAGGCGCCGATCAACCCGTTCAAGCCCAAGGAGCTGGACGAAGAAGGCATCGAGAAACAGATCCGCGACTTCGTCACCTGCTCCAGCCTGGCGCAGCAGGCCGAGTACGACGGCGTCGAGATCATGGGTTCCGAGGGCTACTTCATTAACCAGTTCCTCGCCGCGCACACCAACCATCGGACCGACCGCTGGGGCGGCAGCTACGAAAACCGCATGCGCCTGCCGGTGGAAATCGTCCGCCGCGTGCGCGAAGCGGTAGGCCCGAACTTCATCATCATCTTCCGCCTGTCGATGCTCGACCTGGTGGAAGGCGGCAGTACCTGGGAAGAAATCGTGCAACTGGCCCAGGCCATCGAGCAGGCCGGCGCGACCCTCATCAACACCGGGATCGGCTGGCACGAAGCGCGGATCCCGACCATCGCCACCAAGGTGCCGCGTGCCGCCTTCAGCAAGGTCACGGCCAAGCTGCGCGGTTCGGTATCGATCCCGTTGATCACCACCAACCGCATCAACACCCCGGAAGTGGCCGAGCAGATCCTCGCCGAAGGCGACGCCGACATGGTCTCCATGGCGCGGCCGTTCCTCGCTGACCCGGAGTTCGTCAACAAGGCGGCCGCGGGGCGTGGCGACGAAATCAATACCTGCATCGGCTGCAACCAGGCCTGCCTGGACCATACCTTCGGCGGCAAGCTCACCAGCTGCCTGGTCAACCCGCGGGCCTGCCACGAGACCGAACTCAACTATTTGCCGGTGCAGCAGATCAAGAAGATCGCCGTGGTCGGCGCCGGCCCTGCCGGGCTGTCCGCCGCGACCGTGGCGGCCGAGCGCGGCCACCAGGTGACGCTGTTCGATTCGGCCAGCGAAATCGGCGGCCAGTTCAATGTCGCCAAACGCGTGCCGGGTAAGGAGGAGTTCTTCGAAACCCTGCGCTACTTCAAGCGCAAGCTGCAGACCACCCACGTCGAGCTGTGCCTGAACCGCCGGGTCGATGTCGAGCAACTGGTGGCCGGCGGCTATGACGAAATCATCCTGGCCACCGGTATCGCCCCGCGCACGCCGGCGATCCCGGGTGTCGACCACGCCAAGGTCCTGAGCTACCTGGACGTGCTCTTGCAGCGCAAGCCGGTGGGCCAGAAAGTGGCGGTGATCGGGGCCGGCGGCATCGGCTTCGACGTCTCCGAGTTCCTCGTGCATCAGGGCGTGGCCACCAGCCAGGACCGTGAAGCGTTCTGGAAGGAGTGGGGCATCGACACGCACCTGGAGGCCCGTGGCGGCGTCGCCGGCATCAAGCCCGAGCGCCATGCCCCGGCGCGCCAGGTGTTCCTGTTGCAGCGCAAGACCTCCAAGGTCGGCGACGGCCTGGGCAAGACCACCGGCTGGATCCACCGTACCGGCCTGAAGAACAAGCAGGTGCAGATGCTCAACAGCGTCGAGTACCTGAAGATCGACGACGCCGGCCTGCACATCCGCATCGGCGAGAGTGGCGAACCGCAGGTCTTGCCGGTGGACAACATTGTGATCTGCGCCGGCCAGGACCCGCTGCGCGAACTGCACGAAGGCCTGGTGGCCGCCGGGCAGAACGTGCACCTGATCGGTGGCGCCGACGTGGCCGCCGAGCTGGACGCCAAGCGCGCGATCAACCAGGGCTCGCGCCTGGCCGCCGAACTCTGATCCAGCGGTAATCAAGGCCACTGCGATTCCGGATCGCGGTGGCCTTGTTGCGTCCGCTGCGCGGCCGATCGCAGCCTGCGGCAGCGGCTACGAAGTAGGGGTGTAGCCGCTGGCGAAGCCTGCGATCGGGGCCGCAGGACCCACTATCAGGGACTCCGCGGTTTTGCTGATAGACTCCCCGCCTCATTCCTTCCAAACCTCCCCATCCATGGCGTTTCCTGCTTCCTTCGACTGGCTGCCCAGCGCACCCTTGCAACCCCTGGACCTCGACTGGCTGACCGAGGCCGGGGTCGAGGTGGCGGTCTTGCGCCTGGACCAGATCGATCCGCTGATCTCCGGCAACAAGTGGTTCAAGCTCGCCCCGCATCTGGCGGCGGCTCGCCAAGCCGGCGCCCGGGGCATCATCAGCCTGGGCGGCGCGCACTCCAATCACCTGCACGCGCTGGCGGCCGCCGGCAAGCGTTTTGGTTTCGCCACCGTGGGGCTGCTGCGCGGCCATCCGCAGGACACGCCCACCGTGCTCGACCTGCAAGGCTTCGGCATGCAGCTGCACTGGCTCGGTTACGCCGGCTACCGGGCGCGGCATGAGCCTGATTTCTGGCAACCCTGGCAGGCGCAGTACCCCAGGCTGTTCCCGGTGGCGGAGGGCGGCGGTGGCTTGCTTGGGGCAACCGGCTGCATGCCGCTGGTGAAGCAGCTGCGCAGCCAGCTGGATGCCCTGGGTTGGGACGACTATCACGGCTGGTGGCTGGCCGCCGGCACCGGCACCACCCTGGCCGGGCTGGTGTTGGGGGAAGCCGGCGCCCGGCCGGTGTATGGCGCGCTGGCGGTGCCGGACGATCATGGCGTCGCGCAACAGGTGGCGGCGATTGTGCGGGAGGCGGGGCTGCAGGCTGCGGGCTATGAACTGCTCGATAGCAGTCGTGGCGGTTTCGCCAAGGTCGACCCGCTGCTGCTGGAATTTATCGAGGAGAGCGAACGGCACAGCGGCATCCCCCTGGAGCCGCTGTACACCGGCAAGGCCTTGCTGGCCCTCAAGCAACAGGTCGAGGCCGGGCGGTTTGCCGCCGGCAGCCGGCTGATCTTCGTCCATAGCGGCGGCTTGCAGGGCCGCCGGGGTTTCGCCGCGCCAGCGCAGCCTTAGCCGCGCTTGGGCAGCATGCGTTGCAGGGTGTTGTCGCGCATAAAGTAGTGGTGATAAAGCCCGGCCACCGCATGCAGCCCGATCAGCCAGTAGCCGGCGGTGCCCAGCAGCACGTGCCAGCCTTCGACCTGCTTGGCGAACTGTTTGTCTTCAGCCACCAGCAGCGGCAGGTCGATGCCGTAGAACATCACCTGATGGCCTTCGGCGCTGGTGATCAGCCAGCCGAGGATCGGCATGGCGATCATGAACAGGTACAGGGCCCAGTGCATCAGCTTGGCCAGGACCGTCTGCCAGCTCGGCGGTGTGGGCAGGATCTTCGGCGCCACCCCCAGGCTGCGGGCGAACAGGCGCAGCCAGACCAGCACGAACACGGTCAGGCCGAGCATGAAGTGCGCTTCCTTGATCAGCGTCCGGCCACCGCTGCCCTTGGGGAAAATGCCGCGCAGTTCGATGCAGGCGTACACCGCGATCAACAACACCAGCATCAGCCAATGCAATGCAATCGACACCGTACTGTAACGGCTGTCGGAGTTCTTCCAGGGCATAGATCCTTCCTCGTTCATCAGGTCAGTTGTCTCCGTTCTTAACGACGGAGTGCTGTAACTGTAATCCTGTTTCCGAGGCTCTGCCCGGGGCAAATGCGTGGTTTGAGCGGGTATCGGAAAAAAACGGCAGCCGCGGATCGGGGCTGCCGTTGGGGGGCAAGTGGCCGATCAGCTGCTTTGCGGCATCTCGCCGCTGGCCAGGCGCTGGTTGATGTCGGCGATCACCTGCGGCAGGTCGCTGATGGTGTCGATCATGTAGTGCGGGCGCGAACCTTCGAACAACGCGTGGATGCGCTGGCGCTCGCCGGCCAGGGTGTCGCTGCCCAGGGCGCGATAACCTTCGTAGGTCAGCCCCAGGGCGTTGCCGGAGCAGATCAGGGCCACGGTCCACATGCCCGCGCGCCGTCCTTCGAGAATGCCCGGCACGGTGTCGTCGATCTTCACGCAGGCGGCAACATCGTCGATCCCCAGGGCGATCACGTTGGCCAGGGCCTGGGCCGGCCATGGGCGGCCGTTCGGTACTTCATCGGTGGCCACCACATGGTCGGCGACGTAGCCATGGGTCGCGGCCAGTTCCACCACCTTGTCCATGACCGGTTTCGGGTAGCCGGAGCAGGAGCCGATCTTTATGCCTTGCTGGCGCAGGTTGGCGATGGTCTCCAGGGCGCCGGGAATCAGCGCCGAATGTTCGGCGATCTTTTCGATCTGCAGCGGCATGAAGCGCTGGTAGATGGCGGTGACATCCTCATCGGTCGGGGCGCGGCCGAACACCTGGCGATAACGCTCGGCAATCTGCGGCAGGTCGCACAGGGTGCGGATATGGTCCCACTTGCCCATACCCATCGGGCCGCGGGCTTCTTCGATGGAGACCTGCACATCGAACTCGGCGAAGGCTTCGACGAAGATCTGGGTCGGCGCGAAGGAGCCAAAATCGACCACGGTGCCGGCCCAGTCGAGGATGGCGGCTTGCAGCTGGTTGGGGGTGTTGTAGTTCATGTGTCGAAGACCTGTGTGGGGGAGAGGCTTGCCCGCGATGATGAGGTTGACCTGAAAGAGCGCGGTGCCCGCATTCGCGGGCGAGCCTCGCTCCTACAGGTTGTGTGTCGGGGTCAGATATCCAGTACTTGCATTTCCCGCAGCACGTCGGCGATGGCCTGGACCGCGGTGCGCATCCCGGGTGGGTCGACATGGCCGATGCAGCCGACGCGGAAGGTTTCGACCTGGGTCAGCTTGCCGGGATAGAGGATGAAACCCTTGGCCTTGACCCGTTCGTAGAACTCCTTGAACTGGTAGCGCGGATCTTTCGGCGCGTGGAAGGTGACGATGATCGGCGCCTGGATCGCCGCCGGCAGAAAGCTGCGCAGGCCCAGTCGCGCCATGCCGTCGAGCAGCGCCTGGCAGTTGGCGGCATAGCGCTGGTGGCGCGCCGGCAGGCCGCCTTCTTCGTGGTATTGCAGCAGCGCTTCGTGCAGCGCCGCGACCACATGGGTCGGCGGTGTGAAGCGCCATTGCCCGGTCTTGACCATGTAGCTGTGCTGGTCGTGCAGGTCCATGGCCAGCGAGTGCGAGTTGCCGGCGGCCGCGGCCAGGGCTTCCTTGCGGGCGAAGACGAAGCCCATGCCGGGGACGCCTTCCAGGCATTTGCCGGACGCGGCGATCAGCGCGTCGAATGGCACCTGTCGGGCATCGATCGGCAGCGCGCCGAAGGAACTCATGGCGTCGATGATCAGGCGCTTGCCATGCCCGGCCACGACCTGGGCGATCTCCGGCAGCGGGTTGAGGATGCCGGTGCTGGTTTCGCAGTGGATCAGCGCCACATGGCTGATGGTGGCATCGGCGCGCAGTAGGCGATCGACGTCGGCGGCGCTGGTCGGCTGGTCCTCGGCGGTTTCGAAGGTGCTGAAGTCGCGCCCCAGCACTTCGCAGATCTTCGCCAGGCGCTTGCCGTAGGCACCGTTGATCAGCACCAGCACCTTGCCGCCCCGTGGCACCAGGGTGCCGATGGCGGCTTCCATGGCGAAGGTGCCGCTGCCTTGCAGGGGCACGCAGTGGTGGCTGGCGGCGCCGTTGACGATGGCCAGCAGCTGTTCGCAGAGGCTGGCGGTCAGTTGGTTGAAACGGTCATCCCAGGAACCCCAGTCCACCAGCATCGCCTGGCGGGTGCGAGCCGAGGTGGTCAGGGGGCCGGGAGTGAGCAGGATCGGCGCGGCAGTACTCAATTCAGGTGTCCTCGCAAAAGCGTTATGGGATGCGCTTGGGATAAAAACTACGGGGCCTAAATTGCAGTTTGGCTCTTTATCAATCAAATTGTTTGTCGTTATGCCAGCCATAAGTGAGGCCGATAGATATGAACCTGTTCCAACTGCGCGCATTCGATGCCGTGGCCCGTGAAGGCAGCTTCACCCGCGCCGCGGCGCGGCTGTTCATCAGCCAGCCGGCGGTCACCGGGCATATCAAGGCGCTGGAGGAGCACTACCAGATCACCCTGCTGCGCCGCACCGCGCGCCGGGTCGAACTGACGGAAGAGGGCACCAGGCTGGCGGCGATCACCCGCGCCATGTTCGGCCTGGCCGAAGAGGCCCAGGCCATGCTCGAAGCCAACCGGCAACTGCTCACCGGGCGCCTGGAAGTGGCGGCGGACGGCCCGCACCTGGTGATGCCGATGCTCGCCAGCCTGCGCGAGCGCTATCCGGGGATTACCGTCAACCTGCGCCTGGGCAATGCCCAGGAAACCCTGGCGGCGCTGCTTTCGGAGCACGCCGATGTGGCGGTGCTGACCGAGGTCGAGCCGCGCAAGGGCCTGCATCTGCAAAGCCTTGGCGAGTCGCGGATCTGCGCGCTGGTGCCGCAAGGCCATCCATGGCTGGCCAAACCCGAGGGTGTGCGGCTGGAGCTGCTGGACCAGGTGATCATGGTCCTGCGTGAACCCAGCTCGATTACCCGCCGCACCTTCGACCAGGCCTGCGCCCAGGCTGGGGTCAACCCCAAGGTGCTGCTGGAGCTGGACAGCCGCGAGGCGGTGACCGAGGCGGTGGCGGCGCAACTGGGGGTGGGCGTGGTGTCGTCGCTGGAACTGAGCCCCGACCCGCGGGTGCGGGCGGTGCCGATCATCGGCGAGGGGCTGTTGAACCGGCACATGCTCGGCTGTATGGAGCGGCGCCGGGACTTGCGCTTGATCCAGGCCTTCCTGGGGCTGGCCCCCACAGGCTGACACTGAACCTGTAGCCGCTGCCGCAGGCTGCGATCGGCCCGGAACGGGACGCGCTCTTGAGGCCCCGGGAAGTTTGTCGCAGCCTGCGACCGCGGCTACAGGTCGCGGATCTGACTTTTTGGTCGATTGGTGCCTTCAGGCCGTATAAACTTGCCCATCGCGTCGGCCACATCCAACTCGACGCCACAGATCAAAGAGAGTGAGTAATGGGCGCACAGTGGAAGGTTAAACACAAAGAAGCAGCAGCCAACGCCAAGGGCAAGATCTTCGGCAAGCTGGTCAAAGAGATCACCATTGCTGCCCGCAACGGCGCTGACGTCGCCACCAACGCACACCTGCGTCTGGTGGTGGAGCAGGCGAAAAAGGCCTCGATGCCCCGCGAGACCCTGGAGCGTGCGATCAAGAAAGGTTCGGGCCAGCTCGGCGAGACCGTGCAGTACCACCGCGTGACCTACGAAGGTTTCGCGCCGCACCAGGTGCCGCTGATCGTCGAATGCGTGACGGACAACATCAACCGCACCGTGGCGGAGATCCGCGTGGCCTTCCGCAAGGGCCAGCTGGGCGCTTCGGGTTCGGTGTCCTGGGACTTCAACCATGTCGGCATGATCGAAGCCGCGCCGGACAGCCCGGACGCCGATCCGGAGCTGGCGGCCATCGAAGCCGGGGCCCAGGATTTCGAGCCTGGGGACGAGGGCGCGACCCTGTTCCTGACCGAGCCTGCCGACCTCGACGCGGTGCAGAAAGCCCTGCCCGAGCAAGGCTTCACCGTGCTCTCGGCCAAGCTCGGCTACCAGCCGAAGAACCCGGTCAGCGGCCTGTCCGACGAGCAGATGGCGGAAGTCGAAGCCTTCCTCGAAGGCCTGGACAACCATGACGACGTGCAGGACATGTTCGTCGGCCTGGCGGGTTGAGCCCGGCCCGGTGAATCGCGCTACTTGAGCGATTCTTGCGCCAGCCGGCAAGCTCCAGCAGGAGCGAGTTGGCTGGCGATGCTCTTCAAATCCCCCGCAACACGTCCCCGACTTCGGCAAATCCCGGTCGCGCCAGCACCTGCGGCTGACAGCAGTCGTTGACCAGCGCCGCCAGGCGTTCATGCTGCCGCGGGCTCAGGCCCGACTCGATCCTTGCCAGCAGCTCCTCCAGCAGAATGCCGAAGGCCCGCACTTCGATGCGTTGCAGGGCCCGGGTTTCCTCGGTGTCGGCCAGCGCATGGAAGGACGCCGCGCCAAAATCCCCCAGCAGGCACTCGCCCTGTGGGTTCCACAGAATGTTATGGCCGTACAGGTCGCCGTGGGTGATGCCCTGGTGGTGCAGGTGTGCGCCGACCGAGGCGATGCCACGGGCCATGCGCAAGGCCGCGTCGGCGCTGAAGCGGGTGCGCTCGTCGTAGATGTCCCGGGTGCAGGAGGCCAGGCTCGGCAAGGCCGCCAGGTTGCGGTAGCTCGGCTCGATCAACTGCATCACCAGGCCGTTCTGCCCTTCGGGATGATCGCTGATCCGGCCTTCGACCCGGATCAGGTTCGGGTGCCGGCCGGCGCTGATGCAGGCGTTCATTTCATGCAGCGGCGAGCCGTCGCTGGTCATGCTGCCCTTGTACAGCTTGACCGCCACCTCGCTTGGCGCTTGCCCGGGGGGCTGCCAGCGCGCCTGGTGAATCACTCCGGACGCGCCTTCGCCCAGGCGCTGCTGCACTTCCAGCTCGGCCCAGGGAATGCGTGCCACCGATTCCAGCGCCGCGGCGTCGGCCTCGGATTCCAGCGGGTTGCCGGCATAGGCCAGCCAGGTCAGGCGCGGCAGGCCAAGCAGGAAGGCCGGCAGTGCGCTGAGCCGGTTGGCGGCGATGCGGATCAGCTCCAACTGCTGGCATTGGCCGAGGCTCTGGGGCAACCGGGTCAGGCGGTTGCCGGAGAGCATCAGCTTTTGCAGGTGCGGGCGCTGGCCCAGCTCGTCCGGCAGTTCCTCGATGCGGTTGTCGGTGAGGATCAGCCAGCGCAATAGCGGCGGCAGGGCGGCGGCGGGCACCCGCGCGATGCGGTTGGCCTTGAAGCCGACCATGCTCAGTTGTGCGCACTGGCCGACACAGGCCGGCATCTCGGTGAAGAGGTTATCGGAGCAGAACAGCACCCGCAGGCGGGTCAGGCGGTGCAAGTCGTCCGGCAGGCTGCTCAGGGCATTGCCGCTGAGGTTGAGGACTTCCAGCGAGTCCGCCAGGTCGAAAATTTCCCGGGGGAATTCGCTCAGCCCGCAAGACAGGTCCAGACGCTTGAGCCCGGTCAATTGGCCGGCTCGCAGTTGGGCAAGGGTATCCATGAACAGGTTCGACACTCAGGCAGGAGGAGGGCGCGTGGCCCTGGAAATGGCCGCCATGATAGCGGCGTGGAGCAGTGGGTGGCGACCGCCGGTTCAGCCCGGCGGCGTATCCGTGCTGATTTCCTGCAGCTGGCCCAGGCGGCTGCGGGTGCGCGCCAGGTCGATGGCGTTACCGCCCAGGCTTTCGCGCAGGGAGCGTTCGCCGATCAAGGTCAGGTGCTTGTCCTGGTCGTACAGCACGTCGATCAGGTTGATAAAGCGTTGCTGCACGGCAATTGGGCATTCGCCCAGCTCGGGCAGCTCGTCGATGATCCAGTGGTCGAAACGCCGGCTCAGCTCCAGGTAGTCCATGACCGCGGTCGGCTGTTCGCACAGGTCACTGAAGGCAAAACCCACGCTGTGTTGTTCGCACAACCGTACCTGGAGCTGACGCGCGCCGACCATCAGCGCCGAGGTCGGGCCGTTGCGCCGCGGCAGGCCCAGGCTCAGGCGTTGCTGCTCGCTGCCGGGCCACAGGTAGCGGCCCTGGGTGAATACCTGCTGCGAATGGCTGCGGGGCTGGCTGCGGTAGTCGTGGGGGCCGCCGACCTCCATCACCTGCATGCGGCTGGCGATCAGGTCGATCACCGGTTTGAAGCGCGCATGGTAGAGCGGGTTGGGCAGCAAGCCCTGGGGCGCGTAGTTGGAGGTCACCAGCAGCAGGATGCCGCGCTGGAACAGGGCCTTGAACAGCCGCGTGATCAGCATCGCATCGCCGATGTCGTGGACATGGAACTCGTCGAAGCACAATACGCGGCAGTCGTTGAGCAGTTCGTCGAGGGTGGCCTGCAGGGCGTCGGGCTGCTCGCGGTGGCGGAACATGCCTTGATGCAATTGGGCGAAGAAATCGTGGAAGTGCAAGCGCTGTTTTTCCGCCAGCGGGATGGCGCGGAAGAAACCGTCCAGCAGCCAGCTCTTGCCCCGTCCCACCGCGCCATACAGGTACAGGCTGCGGCTGGCGTTTGGCTTGGCGTCTGGCTGGAGCAGGGCGTTGGCCTGCTGGGCCATGTAGTCGATCACCCGCTGCTGGCTGTGGCTCAGGGTGTAGCCCTGGTCGTGGGCCTTGTGCCGGAAATACTCGTGAATCACTCGGCCGTGGCTGGTGCTGGCGGCGGGCCGGGCGAAGGCCTTGCCGAAGAACGCGCGCAGCCTGGGCCAGCGCGATGGGCGTAGCGAGCGGTTTGGCGGTAAAGCGGCCAATGGTGTCACCCCGATGGTTCCAGGCCCGCTCCCCCCCTGGAACCGGCGCGGTAATTTAACCAATCCCCGGCCCGGCATCCAGCGCTGTCTGAAGGCGCTGATTTATTCTACGAAAAGTTCTGGTCGGTACAGTTTTTTGCCCGTGTCACTGTGTTCGACCCTGGTGCATCGGGCGCCCAAGGGGTTGTTTCATTGGCGGGCGGCTTGCCCCCGGCGCTGGCGATTTCCCCGGCGCTGACTAACCTGAGCTGTACCTATCGTTCCTCAAAAGGATTGAGGCGTTGAATGGCAAGCCGGTTTTTTGCAGTCATGAGCATGCTGCTCGCCGCAACAGCATCGGCCGTGGAACTCCAGGTGGAGGTCCGGGTCGACGTGCAGCGTGGCTGCCAGCTGGTGGGACAGCAGCGCGACGCCGGCGTCGAGCAACTGGGCGTGCTGGATTTCGGCAGCAGCCCGCGTCTCGACAACCCCGCCGGCCCCCTCAGCGCGGCGTTGCTCGACACTCGCCTGCCCAGGCTCGAGTGCAACCCGGACACCCCTTATCAAGTGCGCGTCGATGGCGGGCAACACGGGGGCGTCGGCGAAGTGCGCTACCTGGCCGGCAGTGCCGCACACAGCAAGCCCATTCCCTATCGCCTGTACCAGGACGCGGCCCGGCGCATTCCGCTGCCGGTGAATGTGCCGGTGAGCGGCCGGGTGCCGGACTCGGGTTCGGTGGACCTGCCGTTGTACGGGCGGATCGAGCCGCTGGCCGAGATCCCGCGGGTCAGCCGTTATTCCGATCTGCTGAAAGTGACGGTCACCTGGTAGTGGCGGCGCGGGAGCTGCCCGGTGGATCCGGGCAGCGCAGGGAGACCGCGCACCAAGGGCGGTCAAGGTGAGAGAGCCCATGGCTCCAGGAGGGCGGCGATGACGATCAGAAGCTGGACGCTGGCCGCCCTGGGTTCGTTGCTCCTGCCGGCTGGTGACACGCAAGCGGCGATCAGCGGGCAGATACACGCGCGGCTGACCATCATCGCCGGCTGTGAAGTGACCAATGGTGCGATCCGCACGCCCGAGAATCCGGTCGACGACTTCGGCCTGCTGGATTTCGGCCAGCATGGCCCGACCTGGAGTGCGCCCCTGAGAGCCAATGTCAGCGGTAGCGGCAGCGGGCGCCTGGAGGTGGCCTGCAACCCTTCGGTGACCGGTTTCACCGTGACCATCGACGGCGGCCGCAATGGCGACGGCAACACCCGGCGCCTGAGCAATGGTCGCCAGACCATTGCCTATCGGCTGTTCCTCGATGCCTCCGGCAGCGACAGCTACAGCATCGGTCAGCAACGCAATTTCGCCGTTACCAGTGGGGCCCAGGTACCGATCCCGGTGTTTGGCTCGGTGGTCGCGAATAGCCATGCGCTGCCGGCGGGGGTCTACACCGACACCCTGACGGTGACGCTGGATTGGTAAACCCAAAGAGGACGAATGTCATGCACATGCTTGTATCCCGGATCGCCTTGTCGCTGCTTGGACTGGCCATGTTTTCCGTGGCCCAGGCCGCGACGGTCACCGGCCAGATCACGTCCAGCCTGATTCTCACCAGCAGTTGCCAGGTCAATGGCGCGGGCGGCAGCAGCGGCCTGAACTTCGGCGCCCTGAACTTCGGCACCACCGACAGCCTGTTCACCCAGGCTACGGCCCAGGTACTCGGTGGCGGCGGCGGGGCCTTGTCGATCCTCTGCTCCAGTGGCACCAGCCCGGTGGTGACGGTCCGCGCGGGCACCCATGACGGCCAGTCCGCCGGCGGCACCCGGGCCCTGGCCGATGGCAGCGGCAACTTCGTGCCTTACGACTTGTACACCGACTCCGGGCACACGCAGCTCCTGGCCATCGACGATGCCATCAACCTGGCCACCAGCACCGGCGTGGCGCAGACCGTCAATATCTACGGCAAGGCGCTCGGCAAGGCTGGCCTGCCGGCGGGCACCTACACCGATACCGTCGCCGTCGAACTGACCTTCTGACGCCATGACCCGTCACGCGTGCGCGGCGCTGGTACTGCTCGGTGCCAGCAGCCTGCCGCTGCCCCTGGCGGCGGTGACCAGCCAGAGCTTCCAGGTCAGCGCCACGGTGGTCGCCGGGTGCCTGGTGGTGGGTGGCGTGAGCAATTACGGCAACCTGAACTTCGGCAGCCAGTCGGCGTTGTCCACCAGCACGCTGCAGGTCGCCCTGGCGAACAGCGTGCAACTGCAATGCACGCCGGGGGTGACCCTGAACATGAGCGTCGACGGCGGCCAGTACAACAGCAGCGGACGACACATGCAGCTCGATGGCGGCAGTGCGCGGGTGGCTTATCAGCTGTTTCGCGACGCGGCATTCAGCCAGAGCCTGGGCATCGGCCAGAGCGTGGCGGTGGCCTATAGCGACGCGAACAACATCAGCCTGCCGATCTACGGCCAGGTGCAATTACCAGGTAATCAGCCTGGGGGGACGTACAGCGATGTGCTGCAGGTGCAGCTGTCGTGGTGATGGGGCAAGACCATAAGGAGTAGCGGTATGTATTCGACTTCCCGGCGGTTGCAGGTCGTTGGTTGTGCCGTGCTGGCCATGGCGTTGCTGGGGGCGGTTCAGGCAAGGGCCGCCAGCTCGGTGCTGATCTGGCCGATCGACCCGGTGCTGGAGGCCGACCAGCAGGCCAGCGCGCTGTGGCTGGAAAACCGCGGCACGGAAACCGCGAACCTGCAGATCCGGGTCTTTGCCTGGAGCCAGAGCGGCTTCGAGGACCAGTACCAGAACCAGAGGGAGGTGATCGGCAGCCCGCCGGTGGCGAAGATCGCGCCCGGGCAGAGGCAACTGGTCCGCCTGACCCGGACCCGCGAAGTCCCGCCCGGCCAGGAGCTGGCCTACCGGATCATCATCGATGAAATCCCCTTGGCGCAGCCGCCGATCCCCGAAGGCGAGGGCAAGACGGCGGCGGCCATCCGTTTCCAGATGCGTTATTCGGTGCCGCTGTTCGCCTACGGTGCCGGGCTCTGGAGCAAGGAAGACAGCACTCGCCAGCGTGATCCGAAAAGCGCCGGCGTGCCCCAGCTGAGCTGGCGCAAGGTGGCGGTGGATGGCCGCAATTACGTCGAGGTACGCAACCAGGGCGCGGTGCATGCGCGCCTGACCGACGTGGCGCTCAAGCAGGCGGGGCAGACCCGGTCGCTGGTGGAAGGGCTGCTGGGCTACGTGCTGCCGGGGGCGATCATGCGTTGGCCGGTGCCCGCCGCGCCAACCGCGGACGCGGCGTTGCAGGTGCGGGTCAATGGCGCGCCGCAGGTGCAGAACGTTGCGCCGGCCCGCTGAGGCCATCTACCGCTGCGGGCAGACAAGGTTGCGGGGCTGTCCGGCGATCGGCGATTCAGGCTGACCGGTAGCGGCAGTCACTGCAAGCCATGGAAGAAAGGTGTCCATCGATGGGCGTAACGCTTCAATGAACCTCGGCGCGGCTCGTCGTTTCTGGCGCCCGGGGTGGGCGGTGAGCGGGCTGTGTTGCTGGGTGTTCGCCTCCGGCAGCCTGGGTGGCGAACTGCCGCCGCCGCCCAGCGGCATGGAAGCGATCAGCGATGCCCAACTGTTTCTGGAACTGGTGGTCAATCAGATGAATACCGGGCGAGTGATCGCCGTCGAGCAACGTGCCGGACGCCTGTTCGTACCGGCCCAGGCCCTGCGGGAAAGCGGGATGAAATTGCCCGAAGGGCTCGACGCCCAGGTCGCCCTCGACAGCCTGCAAGGGCTGCACAGCGACTACGACAGCCAGGGCCAGCGGCTGTTGCTGGAGGTGCCGCCGGACTGGCTGCCGGAGCAATTGATCGGCAGCCGCCAGGCCTATCCACGAACCCCGGCGCTGAGCAGTTTCGGCGCCTTGCTCAATTACGATCTGTACCTCAACGACACCGACGATGCCGGCACTTACCTGGCGGCCTGGAACGAGGTGCGGCTGTTCGACGGCTGGGGCACCCTGTCTAACACCGGCCAGTACCGGCGGACCTTTTCCGGCCTGGGCGAGGGCGTGCTGAACAATGGCTACCGGCGCTATGACACCACCTGGCGTTACTCCGACGACGAGCGGTTGCTGACCTACGAGGCCGGCGACCTGGTCAGTGGCGCCTTGCCCTGGAGCAACTCGGTGCGCCTGGGCGGTGTGCAACTGTCGCGCGATTTTGCCGTGCGCCCGGACCTGGTGACCTACCCCTTGCCGCAGTTCGCCGGGGAGGCGGCGGTGCCGTCCTCGGTGGACCTGTTTATCAACGGCTACAAGTCCAGCAGCGCCGACCTGCAGCCGGGGCCCTACACCCTGACCAATATCCCGTTCATCAACGGTGCCGGCGAAGCCGTGGTGGTGACCACCGATGCCCTGGGGCGACAGGTGTCCACCACCGTGCCGTTCTATGTCACCAGCAGCCTGCTGCAAAAAGGCCTGAGCGATTTCTCGGTGGCCGCCGGGACCCTGCGCCGCGACTACACGCTGCGGGATTTCAGCTACGGCCCCGGCGTCACTTCCGGCAGCCTGCGCTACGGTCTGAGCGACAACCTGACCCTGGAAGGCCACGCCGAGGCGGCGCAGTCCCTGACCCTCGGCGGTTTCGGTGGCAACCTGCGCCTGGGCAATTTCGGTGTGCTCAACAGCGCCATCAGCCAGAGCCGCTTCGACGGCCAGGGTGGGCAGCAGGTCAGTCTCGGTTATCAGTACAGCAGCCGGCGCTACAGCCTGTCCTACCAGCGCATGCAGCGCCGCGACGGCTACGCCGACCTGACGGTGGTGGACAGCCCCTACGCCAGCCTCAGCCAGCGCAGTGAGCAACTGACCCTGAGCCTCAACCTCGAGCGCTACGGCAGCCTCGGTGTTGGCTATTTCGATGTGCGCGCCACGGACGATTCGCGCACCCGCCTGCTCAACCTGACCTGGAGCAAGCCGCTGTGGCGCAGCAGCAGTTTCTACCTGTCGGCCAACCGCGAGATCGGCGACAGCAACTGGGCGGTCCAGGCCCAGCTGGTGATTCCGTTCGACCTTCACGGCAGCCTGAGCCTGAGCAGCGAGCGCAGCAAGGACGGGCAGGACCGACAGCGGGTCAACTACAGCCGGGCGGTGCCCAGCGAAGGTGGTGTCGGCTTCAATCTCGGTTATGCCCAGGGCGATGCGCCGGCCTACCGCCAGGCCGACCTGACCTGGCGTTTGCAGTCGGTGCAATTGCAGGCCGGGGTCTATGGTTCCAGCGAGGCCGAAACCCGTTGGGCCGATGCCAGTGGTTCGCTGGTGTGGATGGACCATCAGGTGTTCGCCGCCAACCGCATCGACGACGCTTTCGTGGTGGTCAGCACCGACGGCTACCGGGATATTCCGGTGCGCTATGAAAACCAGCTGGTGGGACGCACCGATAAGAACGGCCATCTGTTGGTGCCCTGGAGCAGCGCCTATTACCGCGGCAAATACGAGATCGACCCGCTGAACCTGCCGGCCAACGTGCAGAGCCCGCTGGTCGAACAGCGGGTCGCGGTGCGTCGCGGCAGTGGCTACCTGGTGGCGTTCCCCTTGACCCGCATCGTCGCCGCCAGCGTGGTCCTGGTGGACGCCCGGCACCAGGAGCTGCCCCTGGGCAGCCTGGTGACCCACGAGCAGAGCGGCGCCCAGGCAGTGGTGGGTTGGGATGGCCTGGTGTACCTGGAAAACCTGGCGCCGAACAACAGCCTGCGGGTCAGCCTGGCCGACGGCAGCAGTTGCCAGGTGAGCTTTACCCTGGAGCCGGAGCAGGAACAGGTGCCGTTGATCGGGCCTTTGCTGTGCCAGTGAGGATTCATGAACGGAATCGGGAGGCGGTGAACATGGACAGGTTGTGTCGCTATTGGGGCCAGGGGCTGTTGCTGATGGCGCTGCTGTCGCCGGGGGCGGCCCAGGCCCTGTGTTCGGTGGTCAGTACCTCGCCGGCGAGTTTCGGCACCCTCAGCTCGATCCTGGTGCGCACCACCTCGCAGTCCGCTTCCAGCACCAACGCCGGCCTGGCCTGTACCGGCTCGTTGGCGACCCTGATGGCCAGCAACGACCATTTCTACGCCACCATCACCTCCTCGCAGAGCGGGCTGTTGGGCCCCACCGGCGATGTCATCGGCTATACCATCTACGGCGACAACAGCACCAACTACCCCATCAACCGTGGCGTGCAGTTCGACTTCGCGCGCAACTCCATCGTCGATGCCCTGGGGCTGCTGGGCAGCCCGACCGTGGCCAAGGCCATTCCGGTCTACCTGGGTAGCATCACCGGCAGCAACGTCGCCGCCGGCATCTACACCGAGACCCTGAGCATCGCCTGGAGCTGGAACTACTGCGCGGGGATCGGTGTGCTGGGCGCATGCCTGGGGCGCGATATCGGCAGCGGCGTCGCCAGCCTGACGGTCAACCTGACGGTGGCCAACGACTGCGTGATCACCGCGCCCAATATCAGTTTCGGCAGTGCGCCGGTGATCAGCGCCTTCGCCACCGTCAGCGGGCAGACCATCAACCTCGCCTGTACCAAGGGCAGTGCCTACACCGTGGGCCTGGACGATGGCCAGCATGCCGTCAGCGTCGGCGGGCGGCGGCGGATGATCTCGGGGAGCAATTACCTGGCCTACGACATCTTCAAGAGTGCCGGCACCACCCGCTGGGGCAGCGTGGGCGCGGCACGGCGGGCCAGTTCCGATGCCGAGGTGAACCCGGGCAACGGCCTGGGCACCGGCAGCCAGGTGTTCAACTACAACGCCCGGATCTACACCGACCAGGCCACGCCGCCGGCGGGGACCTATATCGACAATGTGGTGCTGGATGTGGGGTTTTAAGGGAGGAGGGACCCTATTGCGCTAGTCGCAAGTGTTTGTGGCGTGGCGCAGATCCTGCGGCTGCTTCGCTGCCGATCGCAGCCTACGGCAGCGGCTACAGGAGGGGTAACGGCGTTCGGGAGAGGTGTAGCCGCTGCCGAAGGCTGCGATAGGTCCGAAGGACCTTTGGCGGTTTCAAGGCTGGCCCACGGGGTGCGGGTACTGTGGCTCAAAATTTCTGGGTGTCCTGCAGCCGCTGCGCCACCGCCGAACCACTGGGGCTGACCATGGCGTAGTTGTAGCCGCTGTCGGACCAGTAGTCGGCCTGCAGTTCGCCATCGCTGCGGCTGCCCCGGGGCAGCAGGTAGTTTTTCGGTCCCGGCGGGCGGATATAGAAGCTGATCTTGTGCCCGCCCTGGTCCTCGTACAGCACCATCGCCGCCGGTCCTTGATCGGTGCTCAGCAGGCGCCCGCTGACCGCCTGGAACCCGGATTCGCGCAGGTCCGGCAGGCGCTCGGCCTGGGTGAAGTAACGGTCGAGCCAGGCCTGCATGGCGCCATTGCCCTGGACCTTGAGGTCGGCCGGGAGGACGCCTTGCTGGGCAAACAGGCGGTAGGCCTGCAGGGCGTCGGTCATTGGCAGCGGGGCGCTGGCCAGGGTCATTTCCCGCGCCTGCCAGCCACTCAGGCCGCCGATGCCGAGGGCGATCAACAGCAGCGCGGCACTGGCCAGCTGGCGGCGCGACTGGCGCTTGAGGCGCTGGCGAATCAGCGCCGGGTCGAGGTCGGGGTTGGCCGGTTGTTGCAGGGCGCCGCCGAGGGCCGCGCGCAACTGCTGGGCGTCCTGTTGCCAGGCCTGGACCTGGGCGGCGAGCTGCGGGTGGCTGCTCAGGTAGGTTTCCAGCAGGCGCCGGTCACTCTCGTTGAGCCGATGATCGACATAGGCGTGCAGGTCGCGTTCGCTGGGGGGCAGGCTGATCATTTGAGTATCCGCAAAGAAGGGCTGCTGATTTCGCCGTCGCTGAGCTGGCGCAGGGCCTGGCGCGCCCGGGACAGGCGAGACATCACGGTGCCGGTGGGCACCTCGAGGATGGTGGCGACTTCCTTGTAGCTCAGGCCTTCCACCGAGACCCAGAGCAGCAGCGCGCGCTGCTCGGCGGGCAGGCGGTCGAAGGCTTCCAGGGTCGATTGCGCGACCACGCTGCGTTCCACCGAAGGCTGGGCGTCGTCACGCCCGGTGAAGAATTCCAGCATGCGCGCATAACGCCGTGAGCGGCGGTGCGCGTCGAGAAACTGCCGGTAGAGGATGGCGAACAGCCAGGCCCGCAGATCGCCCTCGGGGCGTTTTTCGCTCCAACTCGACAGCGCCCGTTCCAGGCTCGCCTGCACCAGGTCGTCGGCGCTGCTGGGCTGACGGCTCAGGGACAGGGCGAAGCGCCGTAGCCGGGGGATGATTTCACGCAGCTGTTCGTCGATATCGTTCATGGGTTCCTGCGGGTCGTTGGCCAGTCGCTACGCTTGCAACAGCACACTTGCGCCAGACGCCCGGCAACGCAGGTTATTCCCGTGCCGGAAAAATAAATAGCGGGCCAGGGAATAACCGCTGCCGGGGTTCGTCTGACCTGTCCTTTCCACCTGTGGCCCGCGGCCCTGGAGATATTCATGGTAGATCGCCCATCACCCCCTGATCGTCCGCCCTTGAGCGCGGCCAGCCTGAGCCTGCGTCTGGCCGGGATCGCCCTGGTGGTCGCGGCCCTGGCCGGCGCCATGGCTTATGTAAACGGCACTTTCGATCCGCAGCGCCTGACCCCCAAGGCCCTGGTGGATGTGCTGGAGAAAAACAACGGCGTGCATCCGGGCTTTCGTCGCAACCACGCCAAGGGCGTGTGCGTGGCCGGTTATTTCGAGAGCAGCGGCGAGGCCCGCAGTTATTCCAGCGCCCAGGTGTTCAACGAAGCGCGGACCCCGGTGGTCGGGCGTTTCGCCTTGCCCCCCGGCAACCCCTATGCGCCTGACGGCAGCGTGCCGATCCGCAGCCTGGCCCTGCGTTTCACCCAGGCCAACGGTCAGCAGTGGCGCACCGGGATGAACAGCATGCCGGTGTTCCCGGTGGGCACCCCCGAGGCGTTTTACCAGTTGCAGCAAGCCAGTTCGCCCGACCCGGCGACCGGCAAGCCGAACCCGGCCAGCGTGCCGGCGTTTTTCGCCGCCCACCCCGAAGCCATGCCGTTCCTGCAATGGATCAAGGGCGCCAAGCCCTCGGCCAGCTATGCCACCGAGACCTACAACGGCATCAACGCGTTTTACCTGGTGAGCGCCAGCGGGCAACGCCAGGCCGTGCGCTGGGGGGTGGTGCCGCTGACCCAGGACGCACCCGGCGCGATAGCGCCAGAGGGTAACGACTTCCTGGAAAAAGACCTGGTGCAGCGCCTGGCCGCGGGGCCGTTGCGCTGGCGCTTGAACATCACCCTGGCCAACCCGGGCGACCCGACCGACGACGCCAGCAAGGCCTGGCCCAGCGAGCGCAAGGTGCTGAATGCCGGGACCCTGGTGCTGGAGCGCAGCCAACCGCAGAACGATGGTGAATGCCGCGACATCAACTACGACCCGCTGGTGCTGCCGAGCGGCATTGTCGCCTCCGACGACCCGCTGCTGGCGGCCCGTTCGGCGGTCTATGCCAGTTCTTATCTGCGCCGCACCAGTGAAGTCGGCCAATTGCCCAGTGCAGCCCAGGAGTCCCGCCCATGAGCGCCCAACCGAACCACTTCGCGCCACTGGCGCGCCTGCTGCACTGGCTGATGGCGCTGATGATCATTGCCATGCTGTTTATCGGCGCCGGCATGGTGGCCTCGGTGTCCGAGCGTCACCAATGGCTGATCCACCTGCACAAGCCGCTGGGCATTGCCATTCTGTTGCTGGTGATCGTGCGTCTGGTCGTGCGCTTTTCCACCCGGCAACCGCCCTTGCCGGCGGACCTGCCGGGCTGGCAGGCGGTGGCGGCCAAGGCCTCCCATGTGCTGCTGTACGTGCTGATGCTGATCCTGCCGCTGCTGGGCTGGGCGATGCTTTCGGCGGCCGGCGACCCGGTGATGCTCGGCAGTTCGCTGCAGTTGCCGGCGATCCTGCCGGCGATCCTGCCGGCGAATGCCCAGCTGTTCGCCTTGCTGCGCAAGGCTCACGGCTTTCTCGCCTACCTGCTGTTTTTGACGGTGCTGCTGCATCTGGCGGCGGCGCTGTTCCATGGCTGGGTGCGCCGCGACGGGGTGTTGGAGAGCATGCTGCGCGGCAAGGAGTGAGGGGGGGCGGTGCGGTCGAGAAGGACCGCACGGGCCCCGTCTCAACCGGCACATACCAGGGTTTTGCGCGGGTTCAGGCTCCATAGCCAGTACAGCAGCGCCACGCCATTGATCGCGGCGCCCAGCAGGCACACCCCGGTCCAGCCCGCCCAGGCGTACATGGCGGTGGCGCCGATCGAGCCGCTGGCGCTGCCGATCGAATAGAACAGCATGTAGCCCGCGGCCAGGCGGCTCTGGGCCTCGGGGCGGGTGCTGTAGATCAGGCTCTGGCTGGTGACATGCACCGCTTGCAAGCCCAGGTCGAAGACGATCACCCCCAGCAGCAGGGCCCAGAGCGACGACTGGGTATAGGCGATGGGTAACCAGGAGGCCAGCATCAGGCTCAGTGCCAGGCCGCTGGTCCACTGGCCCAGGCCACGGTCGGCCAGGCGTCCGGCGCGCGAAGCACCCAGGGCCCCGGCCGCGCCGGCGAGGCCGAACAGACCGATCTCGGTATGGGACAACGACAGCGGCGGGGCGCTCAGGGGCAGCACCAGCGGGGTCCACAACACGGTGCCGGCGCCGAAGATCAGCATCGCCAGCACCGCCCGATCGCGCAGGATTTTTTCTTCGCGAAACAGACCGAACAGCGAGCGGATCAGCTGGCTGTAGCCGTGCAGCGCCGCCGGTTGCTCGACCTTGGGCAGTACCCGCCACAACAGCAGCGCCATGACCAGGGTCAGCCCGGCCGACAGCAGGTACACCGAACGCCAGCCGGCCAGGTCGGCCATGGTGCCCGATACCGTGCGCGCCAGCAGGATTCCGAGTACGATGCCGCTGGTCACGCTGCCCACCACCCGGCCACGTTCGCCCGGCGCGGCCAGGTTGGCGGCATAGGCCACCAGCACCTGGGTCACCACCGCGAGCAGCCCGGTCAGGGTCATGCCCAGCAACAGCCAGGTGCTGTCCGCGGCCAGCGCCACCATCAACAGGGCCGCGACCGACAAGCTCGTCTGGCCGACGATCAGCCGCCGCCGGTTCAGCAGATCGCCCAGCGGCACCAGGAACAGCAGGCCGAGGCCGTAGCCAACCTGGGTCAGGGTGATGACCAGGCCGATGGTCGCCGGCGGCATGCCCAGGCTGTGGGCCATGGCATCGAGCAGGGGTTGGGCGTAATAGACATTGCCCACCGCCAGCCCGCAGGCAATGGCAAAGAGCAGCACCACCGACGCCGGAATGGTGGCGGATGGCAGAGGGGCAATTGCGGCTGTCATGCTCGGCTCCGTGAGTTATGGTTGCGTTATGAAACCAGTTGTACGGTAGAGAGGCTGGTTTTATATTGCAACCACTTTCCTGTCGCGAGTCTGCATCATGGTCAAACGCACAAGCCTGGAGGGCGCCGAATGCCCGGTGGCCCGTTCCCTGGACGCTATTGGCGACTGGTGGTCGCTGCTGATCATTCGCGATGCCTTCGACGGTATCCGCCGCTTCAGCGAGTTCCAGCGCAACCTGGGGATGGCCAAGAACATCCTCGCCGCCCGCCTGCGCACCCTGGTGGCCCATGGCATCTTCGAGGTGCTACCGGCGTCGGATGGCAGTGCCTATCAGGAGTATGTGCTGACGCAGAAGGGCAACGGCCTGTTCAACCTGATCATCGGTCTGCGGCAGTGGGGCGAGGCGTATTTCTATGAGGCGGGGGAGGCGCATTCGCTGATGGTCGACCGCGAGCAGGGGCAGCCGCTGCGACCGCTGGAGTTGCGCTCGGCGGACGGGCGCCTGCTCGGGCCCGAGGATTGCCGGCGGGTGCCGGTGCAATAGACGCTGGCCGCGGTTCGAGCCGCGGCCAGCGCAGCAGGATCAGCGCAGGATGCCGACCATGTCGGCCACGGTGCTGAGGACGTCCTTGCCCAGCTGCATCGAGCGTTTGCCCGACCAGCCGGTGAGCGGGTTGGGGTTGTCGTCGTGGTCCTTGAACGGCATTTCCAGGGTCAGCGACAGGCAGTCGAACTTCTCGCCGACGCTGTTGCAGGCCAGGGTCATGTTGGCTTCGCCGGGTTTGTCCCTGGTGTAGCCGTGGGTGGTCTGGAAGTCCCGGGTCTTGTGTTTCAGGTGGCTGCGGAAATGCTCCTCGAGCTTGGCCAGGCGCGGCGTGTAGCCCGGGTTGCCTTCGCAGCCGGCGGTGAACACATGGGGGATTTCTTCGTCGCCGTGCACGTCGAGGAACAGGTCGACACCGTACTGCTCCATCTGCTGCTGGACGAACAGCACTTCCGGGCTGAGCTCCTGGCTGGCGCTCTGCCAGGCGCGGTTCAGGTCCTGGCCCATGGCATTGGTGCGCAAATGACCGTGGAAAGCGCCGTCGGGGTTCATGTTCGGCACCAGGTACAGGTCGGCGCTGGCCAGCAGCCTGTTCAGCTCGGCATCGTCACGGTGCTGCAGGCGCTCGATCACGCCCTCCATGAACCATTCGGCCATGTGCTCGCCAGGGTGCTGCTGGGCGATGATCCAGACCTTGCGCCGGCCTTCGTCGCCGTTGCCTTTGCGCAGCAGCTGGATGTCACGACCCTCGACGCTTTTGCCGGTGGCCAGCAGTTCGGCGCCGGCCTTGGTCAGTGCCTGATCGATCAGCCAGTCGTGCCGACCGCGGCTGTAGGGTTCGAAGTAGGCGAACCAGGCGTGGGTCTGGGTGGCTTCCAGGCAGAAGCGCAGGGTGTCGCCTTCAAAAATCGTCGGCACGCGGAACCAGTTGACGTGATCGTAGGAGGCCACCGCCTGATAGCCGCTCCAGGCCTTGTTGTACGAGGATTTGCTGGCATTGCTCAGGCGGAACCAGTGTTCCTGGCCGACATGCAGGCCGCTGGCCTTGAAGTGGAACCACTGGAAATGCGCGCTGCGGGTGTCGGGCTTGATGGCCAGCAGGACTTGCGAGGGGTTGCTGGCATCCAGTACTTCGATATTGCCGCTGTCGAAATTGGCAGAGATTTGAAACGAGCTTTGGGCCACGGTCATGATTCCTGAGCAGGATTTTTATGGCCGTTACTTTAGCAAGGCGGGGGAGTTACAGGGGGGCAATTTCGGCGGGAGAGGGGGGGCGTCGTCCTTGACGCGAAAGCAGCTTAGAAGCTATGCGATTGATTCTCAAGCGCTGTTTTTACATTTGCGAGCCGTTGCGGCGGGCGTCGGCTTGCAATGAGGCATTCTTTTGCTATCATCGGCGCCAATTTAGCGGTACCCAGTCTTCATTAGCCTGAAGCCAAGCCAGAAAAACTGGCAGAAAAAAAAGACCCGGCAAAAAGCCGGGTCAAAAACCGTGATTAGCCTGATGAGGAGATAATCCAGGAGTCCGACCTAAGGTCTCTTGGGTTATCGACTGATCTCGCGACCAGCTGCTTGCAATAATAATCATTATCATTTGCAAGTCAAATGTTTTTCCCCGCCTTTTAGAAAATAATTTCCTGCCCCTGTTGCCAGCCCTGTTCATCGGCCGGATCGCCCGTGGGCGAATTCTGCCGTGGCGCTCATTCCGGGCGATGGCTGTCCAGCGAGCGATCCACCAGCGCCTTGGCCATGTCGATCATGTGCACCACGGAAAACGCCAGGTCGCGGCGGGTACCCCGCAGGTGGTCGGCGGCCTCGTAGGCACTGGCCGCGGCGCAACGCAGCAGGTCGGAAGCGTGGATCATCGCTTCCTCGCTGCTGATGCTGTGTTTGACCTCGAAGAACTTCTCGTCGATCGACGATTCTGCAATAGCCGGTTTCAAGTAGTAGTCCATGGCCCGGCGAGCGGCCTCGCTGTCCTTGAGGGCGTTGAAGCCGACATCGGTTTCCAGTTCCGGTGCATCTTTGCTGGTTGTGCTCATGAGCGGTTCCATCCTTTGACGTGGAATAAGAGGGTCTGAGGAATGGTAATACTTAATGTATTTGTGACTAGGTTTCAAATACTACAACTTGTGTGTTGAGGGCCGAAATACACAACGTATTGTTCCGCTCCATGGACAAATGGATCGAGTTGGTTAAATCCAACATGAAGGACCGCAAGGTCACACAAGAAAAGCTCGCGGAACGCCTGGGCATGTCCCAGGGCGGCATCGGCCACTGGCTGAGCAAACGGCGCCAGCCGAAGATCGAAGACATGAACCGGGTGCTGGAAGAAATCGGCCTGGGTTTTCTCGAAGTCGCGCTGGTGATCCGCGAAAAACCACAGGTGGATGACGAGGGCCAATTGCTGCTGGAAGGGCCGTCGTTGGTGCAGAAGTACAACCCGTACTTCCGCTATCCGGTCAGCGACTGGCGGGGCGTTGGCGAGGTGCGCGAGGCCGGTGGCGTGGGCTACGCCAGCGAGCGTTACGAGCTCTCTGACTACCAGGCCGAAGGCTCGGCTTTCTGGCTGGTCGTGGTGGGCGACGCGATGATTGCCCCCAGTGGCCTGAGCATCGCCCAGGACATGTTGATCCTGGTGGATCCGGCGGTGGAGGCGGTTCCCGGCAAGCTGGTGATCGTGCAATGCCCGGGCAGTACCGAAGCGATTTTCCGCAAGCTGGTGGAGGAGGGTGGGCAACGCTATCTGGTGCCGCTGAATCCGACTTACCCGAAGGTGCTTTACAGCGATGACTGTCGGATTATTGGTGTCGTGGTGCAGGCTACCGCTAAATTCTGACGTAAAAATACGATCGTTCCCGCAAGGCTGCGGGAACGATCTTCTGCCTCAGGAGCTTATTCCAGCTCCACCAGGGCACTTCCCTCACTGACCATCTCGCCTTCTTGGCAATACAGCGCCTTGACCACCCCGGCTTGCGGTGCGCGGATGCTGTGTTCCATCTTCATCGCCTCCAGGACCACCAGTTGCGCGCCGGCTTCGACACTCTGCCCGGCCTGCACCAGGACCCGCACGATGCTGCCGTTCATTGGCGCGGTCAGGCCGCCATGATGACTGTGGCTGGCCTCCACCGCGGCAATCGGGTCATAGGCCGTGACCCGGTGCATCTCGCCCTGCCACTGCAGGTACAGGCTGTCGCCCTGGCGAATCGCCCGATGCTGCTGGCGCAGCCCCTTGTGTTCGATCGACAGCTGCTCGCCGTGCAAGGCCATGGCCGCGTTGTGGGGGTCCAGCTTGATCGCCCGGTCCTGGCCCTCGCAGTCGAGGTGCAGCACGGTTTCCCGCGGCAGGCCGATGCGCAGGCCGCTGGCCTTGGCCCAGGGGGAATAGCGGTCGTCGGCGCGCGTCTGGTCCGGCTGGCTCTGGGCGAACGCCTGGGCGGCGGCTTGCCAGAACTCGTCGCTCAAGGCGCTGGCCGGTGGCAGCAACTGGTCCTGATAGCGCGGGATAAAACCGGTATCCAGCTCGGCGGCGGCGAAGGCCGGGTGGGCGATGATGCGCCGCAGGAACGCCAGGTTGGTCTTCAGCCCGCCAATGGCGAACTCGTCGAGCATGCCCAGCAGGCGCAAACGCGCCTGCTCGCGGTTTTCGCCCCAGGCGATCAGCTTGCCGAGCATCGGGTCGTAGAACGGCGACACGCTGTCGCCTTGCTCGACACCGCTGTCCACCCGACGTCCAGGACCCGCCGCCGATTCGCGGTACAGCGCCAGGCGCCCGGTGGCCGGGAGGAAGTCGTTGCCCGGGTCCTCGGCGTACAGCCGCACTTCGATCGCGTGCCCGATCAGCGGCACCTGGTCCTGGGTGATCGGCAGCGCTTCGCCCTGGGCCACGCGGATTTGCCAGGCCACCAGGTCCAGCCCGGTGATGGCTTCGGTGACCGGGTGCTCCACTTGCAGGCGGGTGTTCATTTCCATGAAGAAGAATTCGCCGCGCGAATCCAGCAGGAACTCCACGGTGCCGGCGCCGACGTAACCGATGGCCTGCGCCGCGCGCACCGCGGCTTCGCCCATGGCCTTGCGCTGCTCGACGCTCAGGCCGGGGGCCGGGGCTTCTTCGACGACTTTCTGGTGGCGCCGCTGGATCGAGCAATCGCGCTCGTTGAGGTACAGACAGTTGCCGTGCTGGTCGGCGAACACCTGGATCTCCACGTGACGCGGCTTGAGCACGTACTTTTCCACCAGCATCCGCGAATCGCCGAAGGACGACTGCGCCTCACGCTGGGCCGAGGCCAGGGCTTCGGCCAGCTGGCTGACGTCCTCCACCACTTTCATGCCCTTGCCGCCACCGCCGGCGGTGGCCTTGAGCAGCACCGGGTAGCCGATGCGTTCGGCGGCGACGCTGAAGGTTTCCAGGTCCTGGGCTTCGCCGTGGTAACCGGGGACCAGGGGCACGCCAGCGGTTTCCATCAGTGCCTTGGCCGCCGATTTGCTGCCCATGGCGTCGATGGCCGACGCCGGCGGGCCGAGGAAGATCAGGCCAGCGGCTTCGATGGCGCGGGCGAAGCCGGCGTTCTCCGACAGAAAACCGTAGCCCGGGTGAATCGCCTGGGCGCCGCTGGCCTTGGCGGCGGCAATCAGTTTGTCGATCTGCAGGTAGCTGTCGGCGGCCTTGCTGCCGCCCAGGTCGATGCGCAGGTCGGCTTCGCGGCTGTGGCGGGCGTCACGGTCGGTGGCGCTGTGCACGGCCACGGTGGTCAGGCCCAGGGCCTTGGCGGTGCGCATCACGCGGCAGGCGATCTCGCCGCGGTTGGCCACCAGCAGGGTGGTCAGGACAGGGGCGCTCATTAACGCGACTCCTTGGTGATCTGGTCGGGCTGCCAGTTGGGCGAGCGCTTTTGCAGAAAGGCGCGCAGGCCTTCCTGGCCTTCGGGGCTGACGCGGATGCGGGCAATGGCGTTTTCGCAGTAACGGCGCAGGGCCGGGGTCAGGGCGCCGTTGCCGACTTCGCGCAGCAGGTCCTTGCTGGCGCGCATGGCGCACGGGCTGTTGAGCAGCAGGTTGTCGATCCACGACGCCACTTGCTGTTCCAGCTCGGCCGCCGGGTAGCTTTCCGCCAGCAGGCCGATTTCCCGGGCCCGCTGGCCGCTGAAGCGCTCGGCGGTCAGGGCGTAGCGGCGCGCCGCGCGTTCGCCGATGGCTTGCACCACGAACGGGCTGATCACCGCCGGGGCCAGGCCGATGCGGACTTCCGACAGACAGAACTGCGCGTCGTCGGCACCGATGGCCATGTCGCAGCAACTGATCAGGCCCAGGGCCCCGCCAAAGGCCGCGCCTTGCACCACGGCCAGGGTCGGGATCTTCAGCTTGGCCAGGTTGTACATCAGCTCGGCCAGCTCGCGGGCGTCGTCGAGGTTGGTGTGGTAGTCGAGTTCGGCCGACTGCTGCATCCAGGCCAGGTCGGCGCCGGCGCTGAAGTGCTTGCCGCGGCCGCGCACCAGCAAAAAGCGCAGGGCCGGATCGCTTTGCACCTGATCCAGGGCGAGGATCAGCTCGCGGATCATTTCGGCGTTGAAGGCGTTGTTCTTTTCCTCACGGCTGAGCCACAGGGTGGCAAAACCACGCGGGTCCTTCAGCAGTTCCAGGGTGTTGAAGTCGTTCATGTCGGTTTCGCTCCGGGTCACATGCGGAACACGCCGAAGCGGCTCTGTTCGATAGGGGCGTTGAGGGACGCGGACAAGGCCAGCGCCAGGACGTCGCGAGTCTGCGCCGGGTCGATGACGCCGTCGTCCCACAGCCGGGCGCTGGAGTAATACGGATGGCCCTGGTGTTCGTACTGGTCGAGGATCGGCTGCTGGATCTCGGCTTCCTGGGCGGCGCTGAACGTCTGTCCGCCGCGTTCGGCCTGTTCGCGCTTGACCTGCACCAGCACCCCGGCGGCTTGTTCGGCGCCCATCACGCCGATCCTCGCGTTGGGCCACATCCACAGGAAACGTGGGTCGTAGGCGCGGCCGCACATGCCGTAGTTACCGGCGCCGAAGCTGCCGCCGATGATCACCGTGAACTTCGGCACCTTGGCGCAGGCCACTGCGGTCACCAGCTTGGCGCCGTGCTTGGCGATGCCGCCGGCTTCGTATTTCTGCCCGACCATGAAGCCGGTGATGTTCTGCAGGAACAGCAGCGGGATGCCGCGCTGGCAGGCCAGTTCGATGAAGTGCGCGCCTTTCTGCGCGGCCTCGGCGAAGAGGATGCCGTTGTTGGCGAGGATGGCGATCGGGTAACCGTGCAGGTGGGCGAAGCCGCACACCAGGGTGGTGCCGAACAGCGCCTTGAACTCATCGAAGACCGAAGCGTCCACCAGCCGCGCGATGACTTCGCGCACATCGAAAGGTTGTTTGGCGTCCGCCGGGATCACTCCGTATAGCTCGTCGCTGGCATACAGCGGGGCGATCGGCGCGCGTTGCTGCAACTCGCCCTGTTTGCGCCAGTTGAGGTTGGCGATGCTGCGCCGGGCCAGGGCCAGGGCGTGTTCATCGCTGTCGGCGTAGTGGTCGGCGACACCGGAGATCTTGCAGTGCACATCGGCGCCGCCGAGGTCTTCGGCGCTGACCACTTCACCGGTGGCGGCTTTCACCAGCGGCGGGCCGGCGAGGAAGATGGTGGCCTGCTCGCGGACCATGATCGCTTCGTCGGCCATGGCCGGCACGTAGGCGCCACCGGCGGTGCAGGAGCCCATGACCACGGCGATCTGCGGGATGCCCAGGGCGCTCATATTGGCCTGGTTGAAGAAGATCCGCCCGAAGTGTTCGCGGTCGGGGAACACCTCGTCCTGGCGCGGCAGGTTGGCGCCGCCCGAATCCACCAGGTAGATGCAGGGCAGGCGGTTCTGCTGGGCGATGGTCTGGGCGCGCAGGTGTTTTTTCACGGTCAGCGGGTAATAGGAGCCGCCTTTCACCGTGGCGTCGTTGGCCACGATCATGCATTCGACGCCTTCGACCCGGCCGATGCCGGCAATCACCCCGGCGGCCGGCACGTCTTCGCCATACACCTGATACGCCGCCAGCTGGCTGACTTCGAGGAAGGGCGAGCCCGGGTCGAGCAGGCGGTTGATGCGCTCGCGCGGCAGCAGTTTGCCACGCGAGGTATGCCGTTCCTGGGCCTTGGCGCCACCGCCTTGCTGGACCTGGGCGAGCAGGGTGTGCAGGGCGTCGACCTGGGCCAGCATGCTGGCAGCGTTCTGCGCGAATTCCGGCGATCTTGGGTTTAACTGAGATTTCAGAATCATTGAGGCTCCCAGCGCAGCTCGAAGCGACAAGCTTCAAGCTGCAAGAGTAAATCGGCGTTACGGCAGCTATGGCTTGCCGCTTGTAGCTCGCAACTTGCAGCTGCTCTTACTTGGTTTCGTTGAACAGTTCGCGACCGATCAGCATGCGGCGGATTTCGCTGGTGCCGGCGCCGATTTCATACAACTTGGCGTCACGCAGCAGGCGGCCGGCGGGGAACTCGTTGATGTAGCCGTTGCCGCCAAGGATCTGGATTGCGTCCAGGGCCATCTGGGTGGCGCGTTCGGCGCTGTAGAGGATCACCCCGGCGGCGTCCTTGCGCGTGGTCTCGCCGCGCTCGCAGGCCTGGGCCACGGCATACAGGTAGGCGCGGCTGGCGTTGAGCTGGGTGTACATGTCGGCGACCTTGCCCTGGATCAGCTGGAACTCGCCGATGCTCTGGCCGAACTGCTTGCGGTCATGGATGTAGGGCACTACCAGGTCCATGCAGGCCTGCATGATCCCGGTCGGGCCGCCGGAGAGCACCACGCGCTCGTAGTCCAGGCCGCTCATCAGCACCTTAACGCCGCCATTGAGCACGCCGAGGATGTTCTCTTCCGGCACTTCCACATCGTCGAAGAACAGCTCGCAGGTGTTGGAGCCGCGCATGCCCAGCTTGTCGAACTTGTTGCTGCGGCTGAAGCCTTTCCAGTCGCGCTCGACGATAAACGCGGTGATGCCGTGCGGGCCCTTTTCCAGGTCGGTCTTGGCGTAGATCACATAGGTGTTGGCGTCGGGGCCGTTGGTGATCCAGGTCTTGCTGCCGTTGAGCACGTAGCGATCGCCACGCTTGTCGGCGCGCAGCTTCATCGAGACCACGTCGGAGCCGGCGTTGGGTTCGCTCATGGCCAGGGCGCCGATGTGTTCGCCGCTGATCAGCTTGGGCAGGTAGTGGCTTTTCTGTTGGTGGTTGCCGTTGCGGTTGATCTGGTTGACGCAGAGGTTGGAGTGGGCGCCGTAGGAGAGGGCGACCGAGGCCGAGCCGCGGCTGATTTCTTCCATGGCCACCACGTGGGCCAGGTAGCCCAGGCCGGCGCCGCCGTATTCTTCCGGCACGGTGATGCCCAGCAGGCCCATGTCGCCGAACTTGCGCCACATGTCGGCGGGGAACAGGTTGTCGATGTCGATCTGTGCCGCCCGTGGCGCCAGCTCGGCCTTGACGAAGGCCTGCACCTGGTCGCGGAGCATGTCGATGGTTTCGCCGAGGGCAAAGTTCAGGGTCGGATAGCTCATGGGGGCACCTTCAAACTTGTTTTTATGTAAGGGAGTCGGGCTGTGGAGAGCGGCTGATTCGGCTCTCACCTTTACGTTAACGTAAGCCTGCGACGGGTGGCTGTCAATCACCCTTTACGTAAACGTCAACTTGCGCGAATCTGTAGGAGCCGAGCTTGCTGGCGATGAAGGATAACGCGGTCGTATAGCGACACCGCGGCGCTCCAATCGCGGGCAAGCCTCGCTCCTACAATAAAGACAATAGGGGGTCATCATGGATCAACCCGCATCCGCGCCGGGGCGCAGCTACACTCGCGGCACGCAGGACAAGGCCTTGCTGGTGCTGACCATCGGTCAGGCGTTCGATCGCACGGTGGCGTCATACCCTCGGGGCGAAGCCCTGGTGGTGCGTCATCAGCAGCTGCGCTACAGCTGGCAGCAACTGGCCGAAACCGTCGATCTGCATGCCCGGGCGCTGCTGGCCCTGGGGCTCAAGACCGGCGACCGGCTGGGCATCTGGGCCCCCAACTGTGCCCAGTGGTGCATCAGCCAGTTCGCCAGCGCCAAGATCGGCGCGATCCTGGTGAACATCAATCCGGCCTATCGCAGCTCCGAACTGGAATACGTGCTCAAGCAGTCCGGCTGCCAGTGGCTGGTATGCGCCGGCGCGTTCAAGACCTCCGATTACCACGCCATGCTCCAGGGCCTGGCGCCCGAACTGGCGCAGCAGTCCATCGGCCAGCTGCAAAGCGAGCGCCTGCCGGATTTGCGCGGCGTGATCAGCCTCGATGCCCAGCCGCCGTCGGGCTTTCTGCCCTGGTCGCAGCTGGCCGACCTGGGGGCCGGCGTCAGCGTCGAAGCGCTGCGCGAACGCCAGGACAGCCTGGACCCCGACCAGGCGGTGAATATCCAGTACACCTCCGGCACCACCGGTTTCCCCAAGGGCGCGACCCTCAGCCACTACAACATCCTCAACAACGGTTACATGGTCGGCGAGAGCCTGGGCCTGGGCCACGAGGACCGCCTGGTGATCCCGGTGCCGCTGTACCACTGCTTCGGCATGGTCATGGGCAACCTGGGCTGCGTGACCCACGGCACGACCATGATCTACCCCAACGATGCCTTCGATCCGCTGCTGACCCTGGGCGCCGTGGCCGAGGAAAAGGCCACCGGGCTGTACGGTGTGCCGACCATGTTCATCGCCATGCTCGACCAGCCACGGCGGGCCGAGTTCGACCTGTCGAGCCTGCGCACCGGGATCATGGCCGGGGCCACCTGTCCGATCGAGGTGATGCGGCGGGTGATCAGCGAGATGCACATGAGCGAAGTGCAGATCGCCTACGGCATGACCGAAACCAGCCCGGTGTCGTTGCAGACCGGCCCGGCGGACGACCTTGAGCTGCGCGTGACCACGGTCGGGCGCACCCAGCCGCAGCTGGAAAGCAAGATCATCGACGAGGCGGGCAATATCGTGCCGCGCGGCACCATCGGCGAGCTGTGCACCCGCGGTTACAGCGTGATGCTGGGCTACTGGAACAACCCCCAGGGCACGGCCGAAGCCATCGACCAGGCCGGCTGGATGCACACCGGCGACCTGGCGACCATGAACGAGCAGGGTTACGTGTGCATCGCCGGGCGTAACAAGGACATGATCATCCGCGGCGGCGAGAACATTTATCCGCGCGAGCTGGAGGAGTTTTTCTTCACCCACCCGGCGGTGGCCGACGTGCAGGTGATCGGCATCCCGTGCTCGAAATATGGCGAAGAGATCGTCGCCTGGATCAAGTTCCACCCCGGCCACAGCGCCAGCGAGGAGGAACTGCAGGCCTGGTGCAAGGCGCGTATCGCTCACTTCAAGACGCCGCGGTACTTCAAGTTCGTCGAGGAATTCCCGATGACCGTGACCGGCAAGATCCAGAAGTTCAGGATGCGCGAGATCAGCATCGAGGAGTTGCGCGGGCGTTCCTGACCCTGTTCCAGCAGGCTCCCGCACGTGAATACCTGCGGGAGCGGCTCGCGAGCCGTTTTGGAGGCCGCAGCCGAGCCAGGAGAGGGGAGGGAAACAGGAAGGCCGGAAAGCACAAAGGGGAGCCGAAGCTCCCCTTTAATTTTTGTCGTTGCGTGCTCTTTTTTTATTATTGAGGGGCGGTCTGTTGTTGTTTTTGGCAACCGTTACCCTTTACCGCTGTTTTTGGCGATCCCCATCCGGGATCAAGAGCAAACGTATTTTTTTGAGCGCTGATCTATTTTCTCGCTTGAGCGACCAACCAGTTCGGGAGCTACCTTGGGGTAGTTTTATTGTTCTCTGCCCGGTTGCGGGTGGCTCTTATTGTTAAAGACACCCTGGAAAACACATCCTCTCCAAAAAAATCTGTTAGCTGCGTCTCTGCCGTGTTGTTTTTGTTATGTCAGAGTCGTTTCGTCTTATTTTTATTAGCTTTGCTGCTTTTTATTCTTGTTATGCCAGAGATATAGCAGAAGCCATGCCAACTTTTTAAAATCCTTTAAAATCAATGGTTTGATAAAATTGGTCTTTCATCTGTACCGCTAGAAAATCGACAAACTGTTTCCGTGTTACCCGTTTCGAGCGTGCGCCAGGGCGGCCGGTAACACCCTGAAACAGGCGTGCCCCTCAACCTGGGTAACGGGCCTTGGCGACGCGCGAGCCGGTGGGCCGCCCCAGCACCGAGCAGATCTGCTGGCCGGCGAGGATCAGGCGCTCCATGTCGATACCGGTTTCGATGCCCAGCCCGTTGAGCAGGTACAGCACGTCCTCGCTGGCGACGTTGCCGCTGGCGCCCTTGGCATAGGGGCAGCCGCCGAGCCCGGCGATGGAGCTGTCGAACACCGCGATGCCTTCCAGCAGGCTGGCGTAGATATTGGCCAGGGCCTGGCCATAAGTGTCGTGGAAGTGCCCGGCGAGCTTGTCCCGCGGAACATGGGCGGCCACCACCTCGAACATGCGGCGGGTAGCGCCGGCGGTACCGGTGCCGATGGTGTCGCCCAGGGACACTTCGTAGCAGCCCATGCTGTACAGCTCGCGGGCGACCACGGCGACCTGTTCCGGCGCTACCTCGCCTTCGTAAGGGCAGCCCAGCACGCAGGACACGTAACCGCGCACGGTAACGCCGTGCTGTTTCGCTGCTTCCATGATCGGCACGAAGCGCTCCAGGCTCTCGCTGATGGAGCAGTTGATGTTGCGCTGGGAAAACGCCTCGGAGGCGGCGGCGAACACCGCGACTTCCTTGACCCCGGCGGCCAGGGCGTCTTCGAAACCGCGCAGGTTCGGGGCGAGGGCGCCGTAGGTCACCCCCGGCTTGCGCTGGATCTGCGCGAATACCTCGGCGGACCCGGCCATCTGCGGCACCCATTTGGGCGAGACGAAACTGCCGACTTCTATATAGCCGAGCCCGGCCGCGCTCAGGGCATCCACCAGTTGCACCTTGTGGGCGACGTTGATGGGCTGGGCTTCGTTCTGCAAACCGTCGCGAGGACCGACTTCGACCAGGCGGACATGGGTGGGGAGGGACATGAGAGCTTTACCTATATTAAGTGGGCACTAATGTAGCCGCTGCCGCAGGCTGCGCTCGGCGACGAAGTCGACGCAAAACCAGGCGCTACGGTCTGTCTGGCAGATTGTCTGTGTTGCTGGCGCGGCCGCTTTGCGAGCGATCGCCGCCTGGGGTGGTTACTGCACGGCGCTTTTCTGATTCTGGATGGTCTGCTCCAGCGCCTGGGTGCAGCGCTCTTCCGCGGTGTCCAGCTCCAGCTTCATCTGTTCGATGTCCAGCAGCTGCTGTTCCAGCTGTTCGCGGCGCTCGGCGATTTTCGCCAGCATGCTGTGCAGCTGTTTCAGGTTGCCGCTGCTGGGGTCGTAGAGTTCGATCAGCTCGCGGCATTCGGCCAGGGAGAAGCCGATGCGCTTGCCGCGCAGGATCAGTTTCAGGCTGACCTTGTCCCGTGGCGAGTAGATGCGTTCCTGGCCACGGCGTTCGGGGGCGAGCAGGCCTTGTTCTTCATAAAAACGGATGGCCCGGGTGGTGATGTCGAGCTCGCGGGCGAGGTCGGAAATGCTGTAGGTCTGGCTGCTCATGGGGGCACTCGAAAAAGGTCTTGGCGTTAAGCTAATTCGAGGTTGACGTATACGTCAAGCAGGATGCCGCCCTATCCGTAGGAGCGAGGCTTGCCCGCGATGGGTCCGCAGAGGTTTCCCTTAACCACCACGTTCTCCCTTATCGCGGGCAAGCCTCGTTCCTACCGGTCACTTCTCGAGTTTTTTCTCGTGGGCCGTCACCTGCTGGCACAGCTCGATCATCTGCTCGCGCATCCAGCGGTTGGCCGGGTCCTGGTCGGTGCTTTCGTGCCAATAGAGGTGGGTCTCCAGCGGTGGCACGTCGTTGACCGGCAGGTTGAACGCCTGCAGGTCATGGCGGCGGGCGAAGCGCTCGGGCACGGTCATGACCATGTCGGTCTGTTGCAGCACTTGCGAAGCCATCAGGTAATGCTGGGAACGCAGGGCGATCTTGCGCTGGATGCCCATCTTGCCCAGGGCCAGGTCGACGTAACCCAGGCCGCTGCGACGGCTGGAAATATGGATGTGGGTCAGCGACAGGTAGTCGTCGAGGCTGAGTTTTTCCTTGTTCGCCAGCGGGTGGCTCTTGCGCATGGCGCACACATAGCGGTCTTCCATCAGCTTGACGTGGCGGACCTGCGGGTCGGTGTTGAGCGGGGCATCGACGGCGAAATCCAGGCGGCCGGCGGCCAGTTCCTTGGTGGTTTCCCGGCGTTTGGACAGGAAACTCTCGATGATCACCGTGGGCGCCAGGCGCCGCAGGCGCTGGAACAGCGGCGGCAGGATCACTGCCTCGGTCAGGTCGGTCATGCTGATGCGGTAGGTCTTGACCGCCTGCAAGGGGTTGAAGATGCGGCTTTCCTGCACCGACACCCGCAGCAGCGAAAGGGCGTTGCGCACCGGGCCGATGATGTTCTGCGCCATGGGCGTGGGCACCATGCCCTGGGCGGTCCGCACGAACAGCGGGTCGTTGAAGGTCTCGCGCAGGCGGGCCAGGGCATTGGAGACAGCGGGCTGAGTGATGCCGACGATTTGCCCGGCGCGGGTCAGGTTGGCTTCGGTGTAGATCGCGTCGAAGACGATGAAAAGGTTGAGGTCGACCTTGCTCAGATTCATTGCGCTGCACTCTTATTGTTAGGGGCCGGTATTGTCAGGGGCCGGAGGCTGGACTGATTGGCCTGCCCAATCAGTCAATCATATATCGGTGATGAATGTTAATACACGCCGAGAATAGGCTAGGTAAATTTTCGTAAGCTGTTCTAGCATCGATTCCATGCCCTCAACCACCTCGCCAAGAAGGTAGCTGCCCATGGATTTCGCCTATTCACCCAAGGTTCAGGAACTGCGTGAGCGCGTGACCGCGTTCATGGACACCTATGTCTATCCGGCTGAAGCGGTGTTCGAGCGCCAGGTCGCCGAAGGCGATCGCTGGCAGCCGACGGCGATCATGGAAGAGCTCAAACTCAAGGCCAAGGCCGAGGGGTTGTGGAACCTGTTCCTGCCCGAGTCGGAACTCGGCGCCGGCCTGACCAACCTGGAATACGCGCCGCTGGCGGAAATCATGGGCCGCTCCCTGCTGGGGCCGGAACCCTTCAACTGCTCGGCACCGGACACCGGCAACATGGAAGTGCTGGTGCGTTACGCCAATGAAGAGCAGAAGCAACGCTGGCTGGAGCCGCTGCTGCGCGGCGAGATCCGCTCCGCCTTCGCCATGACCGAGCCGGACGTGGCGTCGTCCGACGCCACCAACATGGCGGCCCGCGCCGTGCGCGATGGCGACGAATGGGTGATCAACGGGAAGAAGTGGTGGACCTCGGGGGCCTGCGACCCGCGTTGCAAGATCCTGATCTTCATGGGCCTGAGCAACCCGGACGCGCCGCGCCACCAGCAGCATTCGATGATCCTGGTGCCGGTCGACACCCCCGGGGTGAAGATTGTCCGGCCGCTGCCGGTGTTCGGTTACGACGACGCGCCCCACGGCCATGCCGAAGTGCTGTTCGACAATGTGCGGGTGCCGTACGAGAACGTGCTGCTGGGCGAAGGCCGTGGTTTCGAGATCGCCCAGGGCCGCCTTGGCCCGGGCCGGATTCACCACTGCATGCGTTCGATCGGCATGGCCGAGCGCGCGCTGGAACTGATGTGCAAGCGTTCGGTAAGTCGTACCGCATTCGGCAAGCCACTGGCGCGCCTAGGCGGCAATATCGACAAGATCGCCGACTCGCGGATGGAGATCGACATGGCACGCCTGCTGACCCTGAAGGCGGCATACATGATGGACACCGTCGGCAACAAGGTGGCGAAAAGCGAGATCGCGCAGATCAAGGTGGTGGCGCCGAACGTGGCCTTGAAGGTGATCGACCGGGCCATCCAGATTCATGGCGGGGCCGGGGTCTCCAACGATTTCCCGCTGGCCTACATGTACGCCATGCAGCGTACGCTGCGCCTGGCCGACGGCCCGGACGAAGTGCACCGCGCGGCCATTGGCAAGTTCGAAATCGGCAAGTACGTGCCCAAGGAAATGCTGCGCAGCGGGCATTAAAGTGATCGCGGGCAAGCCTCGCTCCTACGGAAGAATCTGTAGGAGCGAGGCTTGCCCGCGAAGCGGCCTCGATTACACCGCTGGTTTCTCTCTCAATACACCCAGACTTCCACCCGCCGATTCTTGATCCGCCCCTCGTCCGCGGTATTGGCCGCGACCGGCATCTGCGCGCCAAAACCGCGGATCTCGCGCAACACCACACCGTTTCTCACCAGCTCCCGGCGCACGGTCATGGCTCTGAGCTTGGACAACAGCGCCGCGCGTGCCGGATCGTTCTTGGCATCGCCGAAGCCGACCAGGGTCACGCGCTTGGCCAGCTTGTCGTGGCGCTTGAGAAAGTCCAGGACCCGTGGCAGGTCCTGGCGCGCCTTGTTGTCGAGGGTGGCGCTGCCTTCCTCGAAGCGAAAATTCACGGTCAGGCGCTGCGCCTGCCGGGCGATGGCCTGGTAACCCTCGGGCATCTGCGGGGCGGGGGCGACACTCATGGCCAGCACCGTCTGGGCAATAAAACCGTTGGCCGCGACTATGGCCTGGCCCCTGGCGCTCTGGGCGAAACGCACCAGGGCCCTGGCCCAGGGGTTTTGCTCATCGGGCGGCAGGTAGAAGTACAGGCGCCGTGACAGTGGGTAGTCCTCGGTGGCGATCAGGCTGTCGAGGGGCAGCATCGGTTGCGAGCCGCCGTCGACGATCGCCACGGTCTTGGCCTGGCGCACATAAGGCAGGCCGATAAAACCGATGCCCTGGGGATCGCGGCTGACCGCGTCAGAGAGTTGTTCGCTGGACTCGAAGCGTTTCGCCGCGGGGCTCAGGTTCTTGTCGCGGCGGGCCAGCACCAGTTCCTTGAAGGTGTCGTAGGTGCCGGAGCGGTCATCGCGGGCGTACAGGTGAATGGCGCCGCCGACGCCGCCCAGTTCTTCCCAGGTTTTCACCTCGCCGCTGAACACCCGCGACAGTTGTTCGGTGTCCAGCCGCGCCAGCGGGTTGTGCGGGTGGAGGATGATGGCCAGGCCGTCGATGGCGATCACCTGTTCGGCGTCGGGGTCTTTCAGGTCGCCGAGGGCTTCCAGCTCCACCAGTTCGCTGTCCTTGATCGGTCGCGACGCGGCGGCGAGGTCGGCGCTGGCGTTCTTCAACGCAGCAAAGCCGGTACTGGAGCCATGCGCGGCGATCTCGACGACAACGCGCCGGCCCTGGGCACTCTGGCCGGTCACCCGACGCTCGTTGTCTTTGCCCGTCGCCTCAATCCGTATGTCGAGCAAACCCTGTTCTTGCATCAGGCCCTTGACCAGGGCCGGGCCCAGCGCGGCACCGATGGTGTTGGAACCCTGGATGCGCAGCACCGGCTGGTCGTCGCCGGCCAGGGGCAGGGCGGCGAACACCGACCAGGGCAGGGCGTAGCAGACGAAGCCGACCAGCAGCAGGCAGAGGGTTCGGCACCAGAGGTCCGGTTCACTGACGGTACAAACGCGTGACATGCGGCAATGGCCTTCTATGGCGGGAGCGAGTGCGGCGAGATTAAGTCAGGGAGGTGACGGGGATGTGACGGTTGATGGGGGTAATCGGAGCGTTCCCCTGGCTTTTCAGAATGCTCTTAAAGACCCGGCAGGGCGGGCTCAGTAGAGTTGAAAACTTTGTCTGGAGGGGAATTGGCGCACGCCGACTCTCGTCGTCACCAGGCGTCGATGCAGCCCTGGCTGCAATTTGCTTGTGTCAAAGGAGTATGAAATGAGTGGCTGGTTCGAGCTGAAGCAATATGGCAGCGGTGGTTTCAGGTTCTTGCTGAAGTCCAAGGACGCGCAGACCATGCTTCAAAGCGACCGTTACCCTTGTCGTGAGAGTGTCGAGGCAGCCATTGCGCTGCTCCGCAAGCACTGCACGTCCCCGGGTAGTTACGAAAAGAAGATCGCCCCCGGTGGCAAACCTTACTTCAATCTCAAGGCCGGCAAGGAGGTGATCCTGGTCAGCCACTTGTATGACTCGGAGCCGACCCGTGAGTCCGCCATCGAGGCCATCATGCAGGCTGGCACCAGCACCCGGATCGAGCTGTGTTGAGACGCTGAAGCATTAAAAAAGCCCATCTCAGGATGGGCTTTTTTGTGCCGGGCGATCAGCTCAGCTCGAGCCAGATCGGTGCGTGGTCGGAAGGTTTCTCCATGCCGCGCAGGTCGTAGTCGACCCCGGCATCCTTGATCCGTGGCAGCAGGCCGCGAGAGGCCATGATCAGGTCGATGCGCAGGCCGCGCTTGGGCTCGTCCTCGAAACCGCGGCTGCGGTAGTCGAACCAGCTGAAACGATCGGCCACCTCGGGATTGAGGTGACGGAAACTGTCCACCAG
The DNA here is from genome assembly GCF_058800485.1 of Pseudomonas sp. GW822-FHT05A08. Taxonomy (NCBI): domain Bacteria; kingdom Pseudomonadati; phylum Pseudomonadota; class Gammaproteobacteria; order Pseudomonadales; family Pseudomonadaceae; genus Pseudomonas; species Pseudomonas sp. GW822-FHT05A08. Next base: position 4,656,581 of record NZ_CM179511.1, on the reverse strand, counting down.
GCCCCAGTTCTTCAGGCGGGCCATCCACTCGCGCTCTTCCGGCAGGAAGCTGCACTTGCCGGTTTTCAGCCAGCGTTTCATGTTGTCCGGGCCGATGCCGATGTCGCAGTCTTCCGGGGAAATGTTCACGTCGCCCATGACCAGCAGCGGCTGCTCGTTGCTGAAGCGGGTTTCCAGCAGGTGCTGCAGGTCGCTGTAGAAGCGCTGCTTGGCCGGGAACTTGGTGGGGTGGTCACGGCTTTCGCCCTGGGGGAAGTAGCCGTTCATGATGGTCACCGGGGTGCCATCGGCATCGGCGAAGGTGCCCCAGATAAAACGTCGCTGGGCATCTTCATCGTCGCCATCGAAGCCTTTGTACAGGTCCAGCGGCGCCTGGCGCGAGAGCAGGGCGACGCCGTAGTGGCCTTTCTGCCCGTGGTAATGCACGTGATAACCCAGCGCCTGGACTTCGGCCAGGGGGAACTGGTCGTCCGACACCTTGGTTTCCTGCAGGCCGATGACGTCCGGTTGATGCTTTTCGATCAGCGCCGCCAACTGATGGGGGCGGGCGCGCAGCCCGTTGATGTTGAACGAGACGATCTTCATGGTCGGCAGTCCTGGCAAAACTGCGATGCTAGCCGACAAGTCGCGCGGCGGCCAGCGTGGCGGCAGTGCAGATGCGCTGCTAAGGTCCATGGGCGGTGGAACGATCACGAGCCTGAAAGGCTCGTAGCTATAACAACCGCGCAGAAGAACGCCGTCACCCAGCGCGGCCACTTCAAGCCGGGCCCAGGGGAGACCAATCGCCATGCCTGAAACCTCGACTGCCATCGCCGACATTCACATGCTCGACAGCGGCTATGCCCGCGAAGCCCGTTCCCTGCTGTATCAGGCTTATCGCCACGAGCCGACCTTCGCTTATCTGTTCGAGTCCGAACGCCCGGGATACGAACAACGGGTGCGGGCCACGGTACGGGAGCTGGTCAAGCAGCACTTCATTCAGGACCTGCCGGCCATCGGCCTGTTGGTCAATGACCGGCTGATCGGCATCGCCCTGATCGCGCCGCCCCAGCGTCGCCTGGGCATTACCGAGAGTTGGGCCTGGCGCCTGCGGATGGTGCTCAGTACCGGTTTCCGTTGCACCCGGCGTTACCTGGACTATCACGCCGCGGTGCTGGGTTGCCTGCCCAGCGATTCGGTGCACGTCCTGCCCTTGCTGGGGATTCATCCGCAATTCCAGGGCAGGCACTTCGGTGAGCAGTTGCTGCAGGCGGTGCACAACTGGTGCGCGGTGGACGAACACTCCCAGGGTGTGGTGCTGGACACCGGCAACCCGCGTTACCTGGCGTTCTATGAGCGCCAGGGTTATGAAGAGATTGGCGAGATCGCCGTCGGTCCGGTCCGCGAGCACGTTTTCTTTCACGCCAACCCGCAGGTTCTGCAAAGCGCGACCGGCTGAACAGAACTTTCCTCACATTTGTGCGCTCTATCGGGCTCCCAGCTCGTGATAGCATTCGCGCCTATGAAGTTTTCAGGAAGATTCACCAGCGGCTTGTTGCTGCTGTTCACAAGCTGTGCGGCACTGGCGCAAAGCGAATTGGACGTCAGGGTCAAACCCTCCAACGATGAACTCAAGGCCAATGTGGAAGGCTACATCGGCGGGGTGGGCGATCGCGACGAGGAAGCCCTGCTGCGTTTCAGCCGTGGCGCCGAGGAGCAGGCCCGCAAGGCCGCCCAGGCCCTGGGCTACTACCAGCCGCAGATCAGCAGCGAAGTCAAAGGCGGCGAAAAGCCGCGTTTGGTGCTGAATATCGATCCTGGCGAGCCGGTGCACCTGCGCAACGTCACCATCCGGGTCGACGGCCCGGCGGCCTCCCTCAAGGGCTTTCGGGTGCCCAGGAGCGACCAGCTGAAAAGCGGCGCGGTCCTCAATCACGGTCATTACGAAGACGCCAAGCGGCTGATCCAGAACCAGGCGTCGCGCTATGGCTTTTTCAGTGGGCGTTTCACCCGGCAGAAGCTGGCCGTGGACCCCCAGGCCGGGGTGGCGGATATCGAGCTGGTCTACGAAAGCGGTCCGCGTTACGCCCTGGGCAAGGTCAGTTTTGCCGGCGATACACCGTTCGACGAAGACCTGCTGCAACGCATGGTGCCGTTCAAGGCCGGCACTCCCTACGATTCCGAGCTGATCGCCGAGCTTAACCAGGCACTGCAATCGAGCGGTTACTTCGAGGGCGTGCGGGTCGACGCGGCGCCGACCGCGGCCGCCGCCGAGGTGATTCCGGTGGCGGTCCAGCTGGAAACCCGCAAGCCGCGCACCATGGGCCTGGGCCTGGGCTTTTCCACCGACGTCGGGCCGCGGGCCAAGGCCAACTGGACCCGGCACTGGGTCAACGCCCAAGGCCACAGCTACGGCTGGGAGGCGGAAGTCTCCGCGCCGCGACAGAACGTCGGCCTGTTCTACGACATACCGCTGGACCCGCCGCTGACCGACAAGCTGCGTTTTGCCGGCGGCTACCAGAACGAAGAAATCGCCAATACCGACACCCTGAGCAAGCTGCTCACCCTCGGTCCCGAGTGGCACAGCAAGTTGCCCAGCGGCTGGCAGCGAGTCATCTCGTTGAAGTGGCAACGCGAGGAATACCGCCTTGGCGACGACTCGGGCCTGAGTACCCTGTTGATGCCCGGCATCAGCTATTCCTACCTGCGCAGCGATAACCGCATCGACCCGCACAACGGCTATCGCCTGCAATTCGACAGCAAGGTGGCCAAGGAAGGGCTGGGTTCGGACACCAACCTGTTATATGGCACCGTGCTGCTCAAGGGCCTGACCACGGTGTGGGACAACCATCGCTTCCTCGGCCGGGTGCAGTTCGGTGGCAGTGCCACCAACGGTTACAAGAAGATCCCGCCGTCGCTGCGCTTTTTCGCCGGTGGCGATCAGAGCGTGCGCGGTTACGACTACCAGAGCCTGTCGCCGGAGAACTCCGACGGCGACCGGATCGGCGGGCGCTACATGGTGGCCGGCAGCGTCGAGTATCAGTACTCCATCGCGGAAAAATGGCGCCTGGCGACCTTTGTCGACCAGGGCAACTCCTTCGACAAACTTGAACTGCCGAACCTCAAGACCGGGGTCGGTGTCGGCGTGCGCTGGGTGTCCCCGGTGGGGCCGATCCGCCTCGACCTGGCCCATGCGCTGGACGATGACGGCGGCATTCGCTTGCACTTTTCCATGGGGCCTGAGCTGTGAAGCGTGGTTTGAAGATCGCGGCGCTGGCGCTGCTTGTGCTGGTGGCGGTGCTGGTACTGGCGCTGGCTTCGATACTCGGCACCCAGGCCGGCAGTCGCTGGGCCCTGGGCCTAGTGCCGGGCTTGACCGTGGAAAACTTCGCCGGCCACTTAGGGGGACAGTGGAGCGCCGATCACCTGTTGTGGCAGCAGGGCAGCAGCCGGGTCGAACTCCAGGCGCCGAAATTCGCTTGGTCGCCGGCGTGCCTGATGCGCATGACCCTGTGCATCGAGCAACTGGACGTGGAACAGGTCAGCCTGCAATTCCCGCCGGGCGCGGAAGAACAAAGCAGCGGCCCGATCAGCCTGCCGGATCTGCAGTTGCCCCTGGCTATCGAGCTGGGGCAGGTACGGGTCGGCAGCCTGCAGTTCAATGGCAGCGAGGAACTCAAGGGCCTGCAGCTGGCGGCGCAGTGGACGGCCAAGGGCCTGCAGATCGACTCGGTGAGCCTGCAACGCGACGACCTCAGCCTGAATCTTTCGGGGTTGCTGTCGCCCAGCGGCGACTGGCCACTGAGTGCCACCGGTACCCTGACCCTGCCGGCGCCGGGCAGTGAACCCTGGGCTCTGGCGCTGAAGGTCGATGGCGACCTGTTGAAGACCCTCAAGCTTGCGGCGGACAGCAGCGGTTACCTGCAAGGCCAATTGAGCGGTGAGCTGCAACCGTTGGTGGAGAACCTGCCGGCCCAGGTGCGGATCACCGCCGATGGCTTCAAGGCCAGCGCCGAGCTGCCCGATACCCTGATGCTCAACCAGCTGGAGCTGACCGGCAAAGGCGACCTCAAGGCGGGTTACCAACTGCTGGGCAAGGCCAGCCTGCCGGCCGAGCAGGGGCCGGTGGCCCTGGCGCTGCAAGGCAAGGTCGACGCCAAGGGCGCGCAGATCGCCGCGCTGGACCTGAGCGCCAACGACAAGCAGAACCTCAAGCTGACGGGCCAGCTGGACTGGAGCCAGGGCCTGAACGCCGAAGCCAGGCTCGACTGGCTGGATTTCCCCTGGCATCGCCTGTACCCGCTGATCGAAGAGCCCGCGGTGGCGGTGCGCCGCTTCACTGCCGAGGTCGCCTACCGCGATGGCAACTACCTGGGCAACTTCAAGGGTGACCTCGATGGCCCGGCGGGGGCGTTCAGCCTCAGCAGCCCGTTCAGCGGCGACCTGACGAAAGTCTTCCTGCCCCAGTTCAAGCTGGCCGCCGGCCAGGGCAAGGCTGAAGGCCACCTGAACCTGCAATTCGCCGACGGCATCGCCTGGGATACCGCCCTGGATCTGTCGGCGATCAACCCGGCGTACTGGGTCGCCGAGCTGCCGGGCACTTTGGCCGGGCCGCTGCGCAGCCAGGGCGAAATGAAGAACGAGCAACTCAAGCTCAACGCCGACCTCGACCTCAAGGGCAAGCTGCGCGGCCAGCCCGCGGTGCTGCAGGCCAAGGCCGATGGCGCTGGCGAGCAGTGGAACCTGAATACCCTGGACATCCGCCTGGGCGACAACCGCATCAACGGTTCCGGCCGCCTGCAACAGCGTTTGGCCGGGCAACTCGATATCAAGCTGCCGCGTCTCGGCCAGCTGTGGCCCGAGCTGCGTGGCCAGCTCAACGGCCGCCTCGATGTGGCGGGCACCCTGAAGGCGCCGCAGGGCAAGCTCGACCTGCAAGGCCAGCAACTGGTGTTCGTCGACAATCGCCTGCAGAGCCTCAAGCTCGATGCCAGCCTGGACAGCGCGCAACGGGCGCAAATCGACCTCAAGGGGGCCGGCATCCAGGTCGGTGAAACCGCGCTGGGCACGCTGACGGCCAGCGGCCAGGGCGATATCAAGAGCCAGAAGCTGCAACTGGACCTGCAAGGCCCGCAGCTCAAGCTGGCACTGGGCCTGGACGGCAAGCTGGACCAGGGCAACTGGCGCGGGCGCCTGGCCAGCGGCGATATCCAGACCGGTGGCCAGGACTGGAGGCTGCAAGCCCCGGCCAGGCTCGAATACCTGGCCGACGGCAAGCTCAACTTCGGCGCCCATTGCTGGGCCAGCGGCGATGCCAGCCTGTGTGGCGAGGATCAGCGGCTGATGCCCGAGCCCAAGTTGCGCTACCACCTCAAGCAGTTCCCGATCGACAGCCTCGCGCAGTGGTTGCCCAAGGACTTCGCCTGGAAGGGCCGGCTCAATGCCGATATCAAGCTGGACGTACCGGCTGGCGGCCCGCAGGGGCGGATCCTGCTGGACGCCAGCGGCGGCACCTTGCGGGTCAAGGAAAAGCAGCAGTGGCTGGACTTCCCGTACCAGACGCTGAAACTCGACACCACCCTCAACCCCAAGCGTATCGACACCCAGCTGGCGTTCAGTGGCGGCAAGCTCGGTGAGCTGATGCTGCAGGCGCAGATCAATCCGCTGCCGAAAAACAAGCCGCTGTCCGGCGAGTTCCGCCTCAGCGGCCTGGACCTGGCGGTGGCGCGGCCGTTCGTGCCAATGGTCGAAAAGCTCACCGGCACCCTCAATGGCAGCGGGCGCATCTCCGGCGGTCTGCTGGCGCCGCAGGTCAATGGCAACCTGGCCCTTAGTGGCGGCGAAGTTTCCGGCCCTGAATTGCCCATCAGCCTCCAGGACCTGCAATTGCAGGCGCTGATCGCCGGTGAAAGCGTGCAGTTGAGCGGTGGCTGGAAGAGTGGCAAGGCCGGGCAGGGTAGCCTGAACGGCAATATCGCCTGGGGCCAGGCGCTGGTGGTGGACCTGAGCCTGAAAGGCTCGCAGCTGCCGGTCACCGTCGAACCCTATGCGGTGCTGGACGTGGCGCCGGACCTGAAGATCTCGATGAAGGACGACAAGCTGGCGATCGCCGGCAAGGTCCATGTGCCCAAGGGTGAAATCACCATCCGTGAATTGCCGCCATCGACGGTCAAGGTGTCGGACGACACGGTGATCATCGGCCACCAGACCGAGGAGGGCAAAGCACCGATGGCCATGGCGATGGACATCGATGTGGTGGTCGGCGAGGACAAGCTCAGCTTCACCGGCTTCGGCCTGACCGCCAACCTGCAAGGCCACGTGCACATCGGCGACAACATGGACACCCGTGGCGAACTGTGGCTCAACGACGGCCGCTACCGCGCCTACGGCCAGCGCCTGACCGTGCGCCGGGCACGCCTGCTGTTCGCCGGGCCGATCGACCAGCCGTACCTGGACATCGAGGCGATCCGCCAGACCGATGACGTGATCGCCGGTATCCGCCTCAGTGGCAGCGCCGAACAGCCGACCACGCAGATCTTCTCGGAGCCGGCCATGAGCCAGGAGCAGGCGCTGTCCTACCTGGTGCTCGGGCGTCCCTTGAGCACCACCGGCGAGGACAACAACATGCTGGCGCAAGCTGCCCTGGGCCTGGGCCTGATGGGCAGCTCGAACATCACCGGCGGGCTGGCCAAGGACCTGGGGATCGACGACTTCCAGCTCGACACCCAGGGCAGCGGCAACACCACCAGCGTGGTGGCCAGCGGCAATATCTCCGAGCGGCTCAGCCTGCGTTACGGGGTGGGGGTCTTCGAGCCGGCCAACACCATCGCCCTGCGCTACAAGCTGAGCAAAAAGGTCTACCTGGAAGCGGCCAGCGGCGTCGCCAGCTCGCTGGATATCTTCTACAAGCGCGACTTCTAGCTCGTCGGCAATCCAGTCCCCTTTGGCGAGGGGGCTGGTGTTCACCACGCCGCCCCTCCAGCCGGTATTTCTCCCGCCGATTTTCGACTTCAAGGCTTTCCCATTAATTAGCTTAATAGTAAGCATGCTAATTATTGTTTGGATATTGGCTGCCTAGGCAGTAACATCTCGACATACTTTCGCTGCCTAGGCAGCTAACAGGTGGTCAGATGAAGCACTTCACCCCAGACGATTTCCACAATTGCCACCTCGGGCTCTTGCTGGGCCGCGCGGCCCTGCTCAAGGACCGGATCATCGACACCCACATGGAACCCCACGGCATCACCGCCGCGCAGTTCAAGGTGCTGATCATCATGGCCCAGTTCGGCGTCGACACCCCGGCCGAGCTGTGCCGCCACCTGTCCCTGGACAGCGGTTCCATGACCCGCATGCTCGATCGCCTGGAGCAGAAGGACTTCCTCGCCCGCCAACGCTCGGAGCACGACCGTCGTCAGGTGCGCCTGGTGCTCACCGAGGAGGGCCAGAAGCTCGCCGACTGCCTGCCGCACATCGGCGCCAACGCCATGAACCAACTGGCCGGCGCCATCACCCCCGAAGAGTTGAAAACCCTGGAACAGATCCTCAAGAAAATTTTGCTGGCGGCCGGTGACCCGATCACCGTGTTGCGGGTAGGTGATAAGTAAATGAGCAGTAAAACCTTGCGTGCCCGTTTGAGCCTGGTGCTGCTGGCCATGAGCCTGGCGGGATGTGCCAACTACAGCGGCCTGACAACCGAAGGCGTGAGCCTCGATGCCAAATCCCTCAAGGCCGGACAATCCCTGAGTGGCGTGACCCTGTCGCCGGCGGCCTGGCCGAAGAGCGACTGGTGGAAGAGCCTGGGCGATCCACAGCTCGACGGCCTGATCCGCGAGGCCCTGCACGACAGCCCCGACATGCAGATCGCCCGCGCCCGCGCCCACCAGGCCAGCGCGGCGGCCTATGCCGCGGACGCGGCACGCATGCCGACCCTGGACGCCAGCGGCAGTGTCAGCCGCTCGCGCCTGTCCCGTTCGCAGGACCCGAGTGGGCAGGGCGACAACTACAGCACGATGCGCAGCCTGACAGGCAACTTCAATTACACCTTCGACCTCTGGGGCGGCCAGCGCGATACCTGGGAAGCCGCCCTGGGCCAGGCGCGCGCCGCCGAGATCGATCGCCAGGCCGCGCAACTGACCCTGGCCGCCGACGTGGCTCGGGCCTACAGCGACCTGGGCCAGGCGCATATCGTCCATGACCTGGCCACTGAAGACCTCAAGCGCACCCGGCAGATGCTCGACCTGAGCCAGAAGCGCCTGAGCTCGGGCATCGACAGCCAGTACCAGTACCAGCAGACCGAAAGCCTGGAGGCCAGCTCCGAAGCCAGCCTGATCGACGCCGAGAAAAACCTGCAGAGCGCCAAGATCGCCCTCGCGGTATTGCTCGGCAAAGGCCCGGACCGGGGCAACGAAATCGCCCGGCCGAAAGTCCTGCAGGCCAGCGCGGTGGCACTGCCGTCGGTGCTGCCGGCGGAACTGCTGGGCCGCCGTCCGGACCTGGTGGCCGCGCGCTGGCGGGTCGAGGCGGCGAGCAAGAGCATCGACGCCGGCAAGACCAACTTCTATCCCAACCTCAACCTGAGCGCCGCTGCCGGCACTCAAGCGTTGCTGGGGGACGCGATGTTCGGATCGGCCAGCCGCTTCTTCAACATCGCCCCGACCGTGTCGCTGCCGATCTTCGACGGTGGCCGCCTGCGCGCCGACCTGGATGCCCGGGACGCCGACTACGACCTGGCCGTGGCGCAGTACAACAAGAGCCTGGTGAATGCCCTGGGGGATGTCAGCGACACCATTTCCCAGCTGCGTGACATCGGTCGGCAGATCGCCGCCCAGCAACACGCCACCGACATCGCCCAGGACTCCTACGACACCGTGGTCCAGCGTTATGGCTCGGGGATCGGCAATTACCTGGACGTGCTCAGCATCGAGCAGCAATTACTGCAGGCCCAGCGTCAGCTGGCGACCCTGAATGCCCAGCAGATCGACCTGTCGATCCAACTGATGCAGGCCCTGGGCGGTGGTTTCCAGACCGACAATCTGGCCGCGGCCACCCCGACCCCAGCCTCGCGCACTCAATAATTCAAGGTACTCATCATGGCCACTGCCGCAACCAACAACGCTCCTGAAAACACCCCGGACACCGCCAACCCGCGCAAGCGCAAGGTCATGCTGCTGGGCCTGGTGGCGCTGATCGTCCTGGGCGGGCTGGGGGTCTTTGCCTGGTATGAACTCTACGGACGCTGGAACGAAGGCACCGACGACGCCTATGTGAACGGCAACGTGGTGGAAATCACCCCGCTGGTCACCGGTACGGTGGTCAGCATCGGTGCCGACGATGGCGACCTGGTCCACGAAGGCCAGGTGCTGATCAACTTCGACCCCAACGATGCCGAGGTCGGCCTGCAAAGCGCCGAGGCCAACCTGGCCCGCACCGTGCGCCAGGTGCGCGGGCTGTACAGCAATGTCGACGGCATGCGCGCCCAGGTGGCGGCGCAGAAGGCCGAAGTGCAGAAGGCCCAGGACAACTTCAACCGTCGCCGGACCCTCGCCAGCAGCGGGGCGATTTCCCAGGAAGAACTGTCCCACGCCCGCGACGACCTGACCTCGGCGCAGAACGCCCTGGCCAATGCCCAGCAGCAGCTCAACACCACCAACGCGCTGGTGGACGACACCGTGGTATCGAACCATCCGGACGTGCAGGCGGCCGCCGCGCAACTGCGCCAGGCCTACCTGACCAACGCCCGCAGCACCCTGATCGCCCCGGTGACCGGTTATGTCGCCAAGCGCACCGTGCAACTGGGCCAGCGGGTACAGCCGGGCACTGCGTTGATGGCGGTGATCCCGCTCGACCAACTGTGGATCGACGCCAACTTCAAGGAAACCCAGCTGCGTGACATGCGCATCGGCCAGCCGGTGGACATCGAGGCCGATATCTACGGCAGCGACGTCAAGTACAGCGGCACCATCGACAGCCTGGGCGCCGGTACCGGCAGTGCCTTCGCCCTGTTGCCGGCGCAGAACGCCACCGGCAACTGGATCAAGATCGTGCAGCGGGTACCGGTGCGCATCCATGTGAATGCCGAAGAACTGGCCAGGCACCCGCTGCGGGTCGGCCTGTCGACGGTGGTCAACGTCGACCTGCATGACCAGAGCGGCCCCGTGCTGGCCCAGCAGCCGCCACAAAAGGCGTCGTTCAGCACCAGCGTCTACGACCGCCAGCTGGGCGAGGCCGATGCCCTGATTGCTCGCCTGATCCACGACAACAGCGCCGTCATCGGCAAGACCGCGCAGCGCTGATTCGCCGATCCCTCTGCTGCGGCCGTTAGCGGCCGCGGCGCCTGCCTCGCTTCATAGGATTCGCGATGAGCAATAACGCCTCTTTCACGCCGCCCAGCCTGTTGCTCAGCACCATCGGCCTGTCGCTGGCGACCTTCATGCAGGTGCTCGACACCACCATCGCCAACGTGGCCTTGCCGACCATCTCCGGCAACCTCGGGGTGAGTTCGGAGCAGGGCACCTGGGTGATCACCTCGTTTGCCGTGAGCAACGCCATCGCTTTGCCGCTGACCGGCTGGCTGAGCCGGCGCTTCGGCGAAGTGAAGCTGTTTATCTGGGCCACCCTGCTGTTCGTGCTGGCCTCGTTCCTCTGCGGGATTTCCACTTCCATGCCCGAGCTGGTGGGCTTTCGTGTGCTGCAAGGGGTAGTGGCCGGGCCGTTGTACCCGATGACCCAGACCCTGCTGATCGCGGTCTACCCGCCGGCGAAAAGGGGCATGGCCCTGGCGCTGCTGGCGATGGTCACGGTGGTGGCGCCGATTGCCGGGCCGATTCTCGGTGGCTGGATCACCGACAGTTACAGCTGGCCGTGGATCTTTTTCATCAACGTGCCGATCGGCCTGTTCGCCGCCTGGGTGGTCAAGCAGCAACTGAAGGCGCGGCCGGTGGTGACCAGTCGCCAGCCGATGGACTACATCGGCCTGCTGAGCCTGATCGTCGGCGTCGGTGCCTTGCAGATCGTGCTCGACAAGGGCAACGACCTGGACTGGTTCGAATCCAACTTCATCGTTATCGGCACGCTGATTTCGCTGATCGCCCTGGCGGTGTTCGTGATCTGGGAAATGACCGACCGCCATCCGGTGGTCAACCTGCGGCTGTTCGCCCACCGCAACTTCCGCATCGGCACCATCGTGCTGGTGGGCGGTTATGCCGGCTTCTTCGGCATCAACCTGATCCTGCCGCAGTGGTTGCAGACCCAGATGGGCTATACCGCGACCTGGGCCGGCCTGGCGGTGGCGCCGATCGGCATCCTGCCGGTGCTGATGTCGCCTTTCGTCGGCAAGTACGCGCACAAGTTCGACCTGCGCTTGCTGGCCGGTCTGGCGTTCCTGGCGATCGGTCTGAGCTGCTTTATGCGCGCCGGGTTCACCAACGAGGTGGACTTCCAGCACATCGCCCTGGTGCAGCTGTTCATGGGCATCGGCGTGGCGCTGTTCTTCATGCCGACCCTGAGCATCCTGATGTCGGACCTGCCGCCGCAGCAGATCGCCGATGGCGCCGGCCTGGCCACCTTCCTGCGGACCCTGGGCGGCAGCTTCGCCGCGTCGTTGACCACCTGGATCTGGATCCGCCGGGCGAACGAGCACCATGCCTACATGAGTGAACACATCAGCAGCTTCGAGCCGGCCACCCGCGATGCCCTGAACGCCCTGGGCGGTGCCAGCAACCAGGCCTACGCGCAGCTGGACCAGGTGCTGACCGGGCAGGCGTACATGATGTCCACCGTGGACTACTTCACGTTGCTGGGCTGGAGCTTCATGGCGCTGATCCTGCTGGTGTGGCTGGCCAAGCCACCGTTCACGGCCAAGGCCGGGCCGGCGTCGGCGGGTCATTGAGGGTGCGGTAGGGCAGAGGAATTATCGCGAGCAAGCTCGCTCCTACAGGGGAGGTACCTTTTTGTAGGAGCGAGCTTGTTTGCGATAGAGCGCGCAGCGTTCGCCTGGCAGGCCTCGCGAGGCCCTTCGGGCCTTATTGCAGCCTGCGGGGCGCTACAGGCGGGGCAATGCCTGCTGTGACGGCACGAAGTCGAAAGCCGCCAGCTGGAAGCCCTGTTCATCCACCTGCAAGGCCCAGCCCTGACGGTCCCAGTCCCCCAGCACGATGCGCTTGGCGGCCTGGTCGCCGATCTGCAACTTGTGGATGGCCGGGCGGTGGGTGTGTCCGTGGACCAGGGTCCGCACCTTGAACGCCTGCATGATCCGCGGCACTTCGTCCGGGGTCACGTCGACGATGTCGTTGGCCTTCATGCGGGTTTGCGCGCGGCTTTCATTGCGCAGCTTGCGCGCCAGCTTGTGCCGGGTGCGCAGCGGCAGGTGCCTGAGGATCCACAACGAAACCGGGTTGCGCAGGTAGCGGCGCATGCGCATGTAGGCTTCGTCGCGGGTGCACAGGCTGTCGCCGTGCATCAGCAGCACCGGCTCGCCGTAGAAGTCGACCACGCTCGGGTCCTTGAGCAGGGTCGCGCCCGCGGCTTTGCAGAAGGCCTTGCCGAGCATGAAGTCGCGATTGCCATGCATCAGGAAAACCTGCGTGCCGCTGTCGCTGAGCTCGCGCAGTGCCTGGCAAATGGAAAGCTGGTAGGGGGTCATGGCGTCGTCGCCGATCCAGACCTCGAAGAAATCTCCCAGGATGTACAGCGCCTGCGCCGAGCGGGCACGCCCGCCCAGTAAATCCAGAAACGCCCGGGTAATGTCCGGGCGCTCCTCTTCCAGATGCAAATCTGAAATCAGCAGTATCACTCAACGATCTCGGCTTTCTCGATGATCACGTCTTCTGCCGGTACGTCCTGGTGGCCGGCCTTCATGGTGGTGGCCACGCCTTTGATCTTGTCGACCACTTCGGTGCCGGCAACCACTTTGCCGAATACCGCGTAGCCCCAGCCCTGCACGGTCTTGCCGCTGTGGTTGAGGAAGCTGTTGTCAGCGACGTTGATGAAGAACTGCGCGGAAGCCGAATGCGGCTCCATGGTGCGGGCCATGGCGACGGTGTACTTGTCGTTGGAAAGACCGTTGTCGGCTTCGTTCTGGATGCTTGGACGCTTGTCTTTCTTTTCTTTCATGCCTGGCTCGAAACCGCCGCCCTGGATCATGAAGTTACCGATGACGCGGTGGAATACGGTGTTTTCGTAATGACCGGCTTTAACGTATTCGATGAAGTTGGCCACGGTGACCGGGGCTTTCTCGGCGTTCAGTTCCAGCACGATGTCGCCGTGGTTGGTGGTCAGTTTGACTTGGGTCATGATCGGTACTCTTTATAAGGAGGAGCGTTTTCAAGGAATTCCCGGGTTCCGGGAGACAGGCATGGGGCCCGCAGGCCGGAACCGCGCCGGCAAAAATCCGCCAAGGTGCGCAGTTTAGCGTGCCGGGCGTGAAATTCGAGGCTGTTTTTTCATTTGCGACGGATTAATCGCGGCAGATTTAAAGCCCGCTCTGTCAGGGGCTTGACCGCATCGGCTATGATATCCGTTTTGATTTATCAGGCCGCACCGGCCGCGCACTTGTACGTTCAAGGATCCTATGAGCAAGCCCACTGTCGACCCTACCTCGAATTCCAAGACCGGACCGGCCGTTCCGGTCAACTTCCTGCGCCCGATCATCCAGGCGGACCTGGACTCGGGTAAGCACACACAGATCGTGACCCGCTTCCCGCCGGAACCCAACGGCTACCTGCACATCGGTCACGCCAAGTCGATCTGCGTGAACTTCGGGCTGGCCCAGGAATTCGGCGGCGTCACCCACCTGCGTTTCGACGACACCAACCCGGCCAAGGAAGACCAGGAATACATCGACGCCATCGAAAGCGACGTCAAGTGGCTGGGCTTCGAGTGGTCCGGTGAAGTGCGCTACGCCTCGCAATACTTCGACCAGCTGCACGACTGGGCGGTGGAGCTGATCAAGGCGGGCAAGGCCTATGTCGACGACCTGACCCCCGAGCAGGCCAAGGAATACCGTGGCAGCCTGACCGAGCCGGGCAAGAACAGCCCGTTCCGCGATCGCAGCGTCGAAGAGAACCTGGACCTGTTTGCCCGCATGCGCGCTGGCGAATTCCCGGACGGTGCACGTGTGCTGCGGGCCAAGATCGACATGGCCTCGCCGAACATGAACCTGCGCGACCCGATCATGTATCGCATCCGCCATGCGCATCACCACCAGACCGGCGACAAGTGGTGCATCTACCCGAACTACGACTTCACTCACGGTCAGTCGGACGCCATCGAAGGCATCACCCACTCGATCTGCACCCTGGAGTTCGAAAGCCATCGCCCGCTGTACGAATGGTTCCTGGAGAACCTGCCGGTGCCGGCACAGCCGCGCCAGTACGAGTTCAGCCGCCTGAACCTGAACTACACCATCACCAGCAAACGCAAGCTCAAGCAACTGGTGGACGAGAAGCACGTCAACGGTTGGGACGACCCGCGCATGTCGACCCTGTCGGGCTTCCGTCGTCGTGGCTACACGCCGAAATCCATCCGCAATTTCTGCGAAATGGTCGGCACCAACCGTTCCGACGGCGTGGTGGACTTCGGCATGCTGGAATTCAGCATCCGTGACGACCTCGACCACAGCGCCCCGCGCGCCATGTGCGTGCTGCGTCCGCTGAAGGTGGTGATCACCAACTACCCTGAAGGCCAGGTCGAGAACCTCGAATTGCCGCGTCACCCGAAAGAAGACATGGGTGTGCGGGTGTTGCCGTTCGCCCGTGAAATCTACATCGATCGCGACGACTTCATGGAAGAGCCGCCAAAGGGCTACAAGCGCCTGGAGCCGGCCGGCGAAGTGCGCCTGCGCGGCAGCTACGTGATCCGCGCCGACGAGGCGATCAAGGACGCCGATGGCAACATCGTCGAGCTGCGTTGCTCGTACGACCCGGACACCCTGGGCAAGAACCCGGAAGGGCGCAAAGTCAAGGGCGTGATCCACTGGGTGCCGGCCGCCGCCAGCGTCGAGTGCGAAGTGCGCCTGTACGATCGCCTGTTCCGTTCGCCGAACCCGGAGAAGGCCGAGGACAGCGCAAGTTTCCTGGACAACATCAACCCTGACTCCCTGCAGGTCCTCACTGGTTGTCGTGCCGAACCCTCGCTGGGCAACGCACAGCCGGAAGACCGTTTCCAGTTCGAGCGCGAAGGTTACTTCTGCGCGGATATCAAGGACTCGAAACCGGGCGCACCGGTATTCAACCGTACCGTGACCCTGCGCGACTCCTGGGGTCAGTGATCAGTTAAGGAACTCCTTGTGCTAACGATCTACAACACGCTCACCAAGAGCAAAGAAGTCTTCAAGCCGCTCGATGGCAACAAGGTGCGCATGTACGTGTGCGGCATGACCGTGTACGACTATTGCCACCTGGGCCACGGCCGCAGCATGGTCGCCTTCGACCTGGTGACCCGCTGGCTGCGCTTCAGCGGCTACGACCTGACCTATGTGCGCAACATCACCGACATCGACGACAAGATCATCAATCGGGCCAACGAGAACGGCGAATCGTTCGAGGCGTTGACCGAGCGCATGATCGCGGCGATGCACGAAGACGAAGCGCGCCTGAACATCAAGAAGCCGGACATGGAACCGCGTGCCACCGACCATATCGCCGGCATGCACGCGATGATCCAGACCCTGATCGACAAGGGCTACGCCTACGCGCCGGGCAACGGCGACGTGTACTACCGGGTCGGCAAGTTCCTCGGTTACGGCAAGCTGTCGCGCAAGAAGATCGAAGACCTGCGCATCGGCGCGCGCATCGAAGTCGACGAGTCGAAGCAGGACCCGCTGGACTTCGTGCTGTGGAAAGCCGCCAAGCCGGGCGAGCCGAGCTGGGAATCGCCATGGGGCGCCGGGCGTCCGGGCTGGCACATCGAATGCTCGGTGATGTCGACTTGCTGCCTGGGCGAGACCTTCGACATTCATGGCGGCGGCAGCGACCTCGAGTTCCCGCACCATGAAAACGAGATCGCCCAGAGCGAGGCGGCCACCGGCAAGACCTACGCCAATGCCTGGATGCATTGCGGCATGATCCGCATCAATGGCGAGAAGATGTCCAAGTCCTTGAACAACTTCTTCACCATCCGCGACGTGCTCGACAAGTACCATCCGGAAGTGGTGCGTTACCTGCTGGTGTCGAGCCACTACCGCAGCGCGATCAACTACTCGGAAGACAACCTCAAGGACGCCAAGGGCGCCCTGGAGCGTTTCTACCACGCCCTCAAAGGCCTGCCGACTGTACCGGCCGCCGGTGGCGAAGCCTTCGTCGAGCGTTTCACCGAGGTGATGAACGACGACTTCGGCACGCCGGAAGCCTGTGCGGTGCTGTTCGAGATGGTGCGCGAGATCAACCGTCTGCGCGAGAGCGATCTCAATGCGGCGGCCGGTCTGGCGGCGCGCCTGCGGGAACTGGCGGACGTGCTGGGTGTGCTGCAGCTGGACGCCGATGACTTCCTGCAGGCCGGTGCCGAAGGCCGGGTCGACGCGGCGCAGGTCGAAGCGTTGATCCAGGCGCGCCTGGCTGCCCGGGCCAACAAGGACTGGGCCGAGTCCGACCGCATCCGCGACCAGATCACCGCCATGGGCGTGGTGCTGGAAGACGGCAAGGGCGGGACTACCTGGCGCCTGGCTGACTGATCGTTGTACTGGCGACAAACAGAAACCCGCCTTGTGCGGGTTTTTGTTTGCCTGCGATTTATCTGTGCGGGATCAAACCAGAATGGCCAGGGAGCTGTACTTGGCGACTAGCGGGTCGGCGGTCAGCAGTTTCATCGGTTCGCTGATCGCGGTGGCCACAATCAGCCGGTCAAAGGGATCGCGGTGGTGATGTTCAAGGTCTTTGACCGCAATGGCGTGTTCCGAGGTGATGGCCAGTTCGATGAAACCGCTCGCCAGGCAATATTCGCGAATCTCTTCCAGGTCCACATCAAGCTTGCCCAGGCCAACCTTGATGGCCATCTCCCAGAAAGACGCGGCGCTGATATAGATTTCGGCAGCGCTTTCAATCAGCTTTCGGGCCTTGGCCGACAACTTCGGATCGTCGCTGAGGGTCCAGAGCAGAATATGCGTGTCGAGCAGGACTCTCACTCCCGGGTACCTTCGAAGGCGTCGAGCATGTCGTCCGGCAGCGGGGCGTCAAAGTCGTCGGGAAGCACCAGTTTGCCTTTCATTGCACCAATGCGCTGCCCCGACGGTTTGCCGACGGGAACCAGGCGGGCGAGGGCACGACCGTGTTTGGCGATGGTAATGACCTGTCCTGCCGCGGCATCGTCGACCAGTTTGGACAGGTTGTTTTTGGCTTCTGCCAGCGGGACAGTGATCATGAGGTTTCTCCAATATTCTGGACAAATATAGCCAGAATATTCGATCCCGGCCAAGCCGAGGCAGACGGCAGGTCAGGTTTTATGTATCCAGCTGTCGCAAGCGCTTGTACAGGGTATTGCGACTCACCCCCAGGCGCCGGGCCAATAGGGAGATGTTGCCACCCACGGCCTTGAGCTGGCGGTGCAGGTCGGGGGTGTCTTGCAGGTCGATGTCGCCGGGCGGTTCGTGGCTGGTGGCTGGCTCCATGTCCAGGTCGACAAAAAAGTCGTCCGGCAGGTGCTCGGCGCGGATCGGCTGTTCTTCGGCCATGGCCAGTGCTACCTGCATCACACTGCTGACCTGGCGCAGGTTGCCCGGCCAGGGATGGCGCTCGAACAGTTCCTGGACATCGCGGCTGAGCCCGGCCCATTGGCCGGACTCGCGATGCTGTTCCCAGATGCGCTTGAACAGCGCCTGTTTGTCGCTGCGTTCGCGCAGGGGCGGCAACTCCAGGGTCAGGCCGCCGATGCGGTAATACAGGTCCTCGCGAAAACGCCCGAGTTGTACCTGTTCGCGCAGGGAGCGGTTGGTCGCCGAGATGATGCGGATGTCCACCGGGAACAGCTCGCTGCTACCCACCGGTTGTACGCAGCGCTCCTGCAGCACACGCAACAGGCGGGCCTGGGTCGGCAAGGGCATGTCGCCGATTTCGTCGAGGAACAGCGTGCCTTTGTCGGCCTTGCGGATCAGGCCGATGCTGCCTTTCTGGCTGGCGCCGGTGAAGGCGCCTTTCTCGTAGCCGAACAACTCGGACTCCACCAGTTCGGCGGGAATCGCCGCGCAGTTGACGGCAATGAACGCCTGTTTGCTCCGCGAGCTGGCTTGGTGCAGGGCCTTGACGAAAACTTCCTTGCCGACGCCGGTTTCGCCGTGGATCAGCAGCGGAATGTCCTTTTCCAGCAGCCGTTCGGCCTGGCGCACGGCTTTCTCCACCCGGCTGTCGCCGAAGTGCAGGGTGTTCAGGCTGATGGCATCTGTGTTGGCGGGAGCCGGACGGGAAGGTGGCTCGACGAAGACTCGGGCCTGGATCGGCATCTGCCTTGGACGCTTGAGCAGGCAATGGAAGCGGTTGCGACCGGCAGCCTGCAGGGCGAAGGGCAGGCCTTCGGGCTGGTTGAGCAATTCCAGCAGTGACACCTTGAACAGGCTTTCGATGCCGACCCGCGACAGGCTGATGCCCAGCAGGTTGTCGGCGCGGCGGTTGGCCGAAAGCACCTGGCCGCTGTCATCGAAGATCAACAGGCCGGCCCATTGGCTGTCGAGGTTGTTCAGGCCGGTGTTGAAGGTCAGCTGGAAATGCCGGCCCTCAAACAGGTTGAGGATCAGCCGGTTCTCCACGGTCTGGCTCATCATCTTGACCATGCCCAGGGTATGGGAGGGCGGCAGGTAGCTGTCGCTGGAGACGTCCAGCACCGCGATCACCCGGCGCTCGGCATCGAAGATCGGCGCGGCCGAGCCGGTCATGAAGCGGTTGGCCTTGAGAAAGTGTTCATCGTGCTCGATATGCACCGCCTGTTCGCAAGCCAGGGCGGTGCCGATGGCGTTGGTCCCGCTGCAGTGTTCCAGCCAGCTGGCGCCGGCGCTGAAACCACGGGCCAGGCTCGGCTCGATAAAACGCTGGGTGCCCCAGGAGGTCAGCACCTGGCCCTGGTTGTCGGCGAGCATGATCAGGCAATTGGAGTTGCTGAGGATGTTCTCGTAGTAGGGCAGGACTTCCTGGTGGGTGGTCTGCACCAGGGCATGCTGGCTCTCCAGCAACTGGGCGATGCGCTCGGCGGGCAGTTGGTCGAAGGCGGGCGCGCTCTGGTGGCTGAGGCCAAAGGCCCGGCAGCGACTCCAGGAGTCCTTGATGATGGTCTCGTGAGACAGCGGTGAGGCAGGTGCGCTCATGGCGGTAGGTCTCTGAAAACGCTTTTATTGTTGTTATTGGCCTAGGCCCGGGACTGTGGCGTTTACGGGCAAAAGCGTCCATCCAGTGTTGTTCACTCTTGTTCATTGTCAACCGCCGGACTGTTCAGTTGTTCAGTGCGGGTTGTTCATTTCTGTTCAGCTGTGAACCTTCCAATAGCCGGTCTTTTAATAAATATCAGGCTTATCAGTGGCTTGGTTTGGTGCCGCGGTTCTGGCACGAAAGTCGCTCTGCTGCTGCGGTCGCTTGACTCCAATAATAAAAAAGGCCGAGCCATGTCATTAACGCTGGAGCACGTCAGCCGTGTCGTCGAGGGCCAGACCTGGATCGATGACATCTCGCTGCGCTTTGAACCCGGTTCCTTCAATGTCCTGCTGGGGCGCACGCTGTCCGGCAAGACCAGCCTGATGCGCTTGATCGCCGGGCTCGACAAGCCCGCCAGCGGGCGCATCCTGATGAACGGCGTGGACGTCACCGGGCGCCCGGTGCGGTTGCGCAACGTGTCGATGGTCTATCAGCAGTTCATCAACTACCCGACCATGACCGTGTTCGAGAATATTGCCTCGCCGCTGCGCCAGGCCGGCGTTTCGGCGCAACTGATCGAGAGCAAGGTGCTGGAGACGGCGAAGATGCTGCGGATCGAGAAGTTCCTGCAGCGCCATCCGCTGGAGCTGTCCGGCGGCCAGCAGCAGCGCACGGCGATGGCCCGGGCGCTGGTCAAGGATGCCGAGCTGATCCTGTTCGACGAACCGCTGGTCAATCTCGACTACAAGCTGCGCGAAGAGCTGCGCCAGGAGATGCGCGAGCTGTTCCAGGCCCGCCACACCATCGCCATCTATGCCACCACCGAGCCCAACGAGGCGCTGGCCCTGGGCGGCACCACCACCATCCTCCACGAGGGGCGTCTGGTGCAGAGCGGCAAGACCGCCGAGGTCTATCACCAGCCCCAGACCGTGCTGGCCGCCGAGCTGTTCTCCGAGCCGCCGATCAACCTGATGCCGGGGCGCATCGCCGGCAATGAAGTGAGCTTCGCCAATTTCGTGCACTTTCCGCTGAACGTCGATCTGCGCCCGGTCGGCGAGGGCGAGTTCCGCTTCGGCGTGCGGCCCAGCCATATCTCCCTGGTGCCGAGCAACGACGACGACCTGGAGCTGGCGGTGACCGTCGAGGTGGCGGAAATCAGCGGCTCGGAAACCTTCCTGCATGTGCGCAACGAACAATTCCTGTTGGTGCTGCACCTGCCCGGCGTGCACGAATACGACGTCGACGCGCCGATCCGTATCTATATCCCCACCCACAAACTGTTCGTCTTCGATGCCCAGGGCCGTCTGGTCCAGGCGCCGGGGCGGCGCGTCGCGAGGGTTGCCTGATGGCCGAGATCCGTTTGCACAACCTCGCCCACAGTTACACCAGTAGCCCGGCCGGTCCCGAGGACTATGCGATCCGCGAGATGAACCACGTCTGGGAGCAGGGCGGCGCCTATGCCTTGCTCGGGCCGTCCGGCTGCGGCAAGTCGACCTTGCTCAACATCATTTCCGGGCTGCTCAGCCCGTCCCAGGGGCAGGTGCTGTTCGATACCCGGGTGGTCAACGAGCTGACTCCCGAGAAGCGCAACATCGCCCAGGTTTTCCAGTTCCCGGTGGTCTACGACACCATGACGGTGTTCGACAACCTGGCCTTTCCGCTGCGCAACCAGGGCCTGGCCGAGGCCAAGGTGCACAGCAAGGTGCAGGAGATCGCCGAGGTCCTCGACTTGCAGGCGCTGCTGAACAAGAAGGCCCGCAACCTCAGCGCCGACGAAAAGCAGAAGGTTTCCATGGGCCGCGGTCTGGTGCGCGACGACGTGTCGGCGATCCTGTTCGACGAGCCGCTGACGGTGATCGACCCGCACCTGAAGTGGAAGCTGCGGCGCAAGCTCAAGCAGATCCACGAGCAGTTCAACATCACCATGGTCTATGTCACCCACGACCAGCTCGAAGCCTCGACCTTCGCCGACAAGATCGCGGTGATGTACGGCGGGCAGATCGTCCAGTTCGGTACCCCGAGGGAGCTGTTCGAGCGGCCGAGCCACACCTTTGTCGGCTACTTCATCGGCAGCCCGGGGATGAACCTGATCGAGGTCCGGGCGGAAGCCGGCGGTGTCGGCTTCGCGGGCACCCACCTGCCATTACCTGAAGCCTTGCAGCAGCGAATCGCCGAGACCGATTACCAGAGCCTGAAAGTCGGCATTCGCCCGGAGTTCATCCATGTCTGGGACGAGCCTTACGAGGAGGCGCTGCAGGCCGAGGTGGTCCATATCGAGGATCTGGGCACCTACAAGATCATGACCCTGAACCTCGACGGCGCGGTCTTGAAAGTGCGGCTGGCCGAAGACAAAACGGTGCCGCAGGGCAGGGCCTGCATCAGCTTCCCCGCGCAGTGGCTGATGGTCTACGCCGACGAATACCTGCTGGAGGCCCACGCCACGAACGAGGTTCAGCCATGAACAAAGTGCAGAACAACAAGGCCTGGTGGCTGGTATTGCCGGTGTTCCTGCTGGTGGCCTTCAGCGCGGTGATCCCGATGATGACCGTGGTCAACTATTCGGTGCAGGACATTTTCGACCAGTCCAGCCGCTACTTCGTCGGCGCCGACTGGTACCGCCAGGTGCTGCTCGACCCGCGCCTGCACGACTCGCTGCTGCGCCAGTTCATCTATTCGGCCTGCGTGCTGCTGATCGAAATTCCCTTGGGCATCGCCATCGCCCTGACCATGCCGAGCAAGGGGCGCTGGTCGTCGGTGGTGCTGATCATCCTCGCCATTCCGCTGCTGATCCCGTGGAACGTGGTGGGCACCATCTGGCAGATCTTCGGTCGCGCCGACATCGGCCTGATGGGCTCGGCGCTGAATGCCCTGGGTATCGATTACAACTACGCGGCCAACACCATGGATGCCTGGGTCACGGTGCTGGTGATGGACGTGTGGCACTGGACCTCGCTGGTGGCGCTGCTCTGCTTTTCGGGGCTGCGGGCGATCCCGGACGTGTATTACCAGGCGGCGCGCATCGACCGGGCGTCGAACTGGGCGGTGTTCCGCCATATCCAGTTGCCGAAGATGAAAAGCGTGCTGCTGATCGCGGTGATGCTGCGTTTCATGGACAGCTTCATGATCTACACCGAGCCGTTCGTGCTCACCGGCGGCGGGCCGGGCAACGCCACGACCTTCCTCAGCCAGACCCTGACCCAGATGGCGATCGGTCAGTTCGACCTGGGCCCCGCCGCAGCGTTCTCCCTGGTGTACTTCCTGATCATCCTGCTGGTGTCCTGGCTGTTCTACACCGCCATGACCCACTCCGACGCCAATCGCTGAGGACGGCCGCCATGACCAAGCGCAAGCTGATACCGCTGCTGATCTACATCCTGTTCCTGCTGGTGCCGATCTACTGGTTGCTGAACATGTCGTTCAAGAGCAACAACGAGATCCTCGGCAGCCTGACCCTGTGGCCCCAGGACTTCACCTGGCACAACTACAAGGTGATCTTCACCGACCCCAGCTGGTACACCGGCTACCTCAACTCGCTGTATTACGTCAGCCTGAACACGGTGATTTCCCTGAGCGTGGCGCTGCCGGCGGCCTACGCCTTTTCGCGCTACCGCTTCCTCGGCGACAAGCACCTGTTCTTCTGGCTGCTGACCAACCGCATGGCGCCGCCGGCGGTATTTCTGCTGCCGTTCTTCCAGCTGTATTCGTCCATCGGCCTGTTCGATACGCACATTGCCGTGGCCCTGGCCCACTGCCTGTTCAACGTGCCGCTGGCGGTATGGATTCTCGAAGGCTTCATGTCCGGGGTGCCGAAGGAAATCGACGAGACCGCCTACATCGATGGCTACAGCTTTCCCAAATTCTTCGTGAAGATCTTCGTCCCGCTGATCGGCTCGGGGATCGGTGTGACGGCGTTCTTCTGCTTCATGTTTTCCTGGGT
This sequence comes from Pseudomonas sp. GW822-FHT05A08, assembly GCF_058800485.1. Lineage (NCBI taxonomy): Bacteria > Pseudomonadati > Pseudomonadota > Gammaproteobacteria > Pseudomonadales > Pseudomonadaceae > Pseudomonas > Pseudomonas sp. GW822-FHT05A08. The sequence goes on along the minus strand of NZ_CM179511.1, from coordinate 4,633,340 downwards.
CGAGCTGCTGCTGGCGCGGACTTTGACCTCGGTGAACGCCAAGCCGATCGCCGCGGTGATGACCCGCACCGTGTCCGCCTCCGGTATCGACTGGGGCGTGCTGGCGGCCGCCGGGGTGCTGACCATCCTGCCGGGCATGCTGGTGATCTGGTTTGTTCGCAACCATGTGGCCAAGGGCTTCGCCCTGGGCCGGGTATGAGGAACCGTTGATGGAATGGATGAACTGGACCGCCCCGACGGCGGCATTCTTTGGTGTCATTGCCTTGATCCTGCTGGGCATGACCACGTGGGAGCTGCGTTCGCCGAGCATCCCTCGGCGTGGCTTCCTGCCGATTGCCACCACCCGTGGCGATCGTCTGTTTATCGGTCTTCTCGGCAGCGCCTACCTGCATCTGCTGGTAATCGGCGCCACCGACTGGAGCATCTGGGCGGCGTTCGTGCTGTCCCTGGTGTGGCTGTTGGCTGTGATGCGTTGGGGCTAGCCGGGCGCGGGCGCGGCGGTCCTGCTTCGAAATTCAACCGGGAGGTCTCTATGTTCGACAAAAACAATAAGCTGCGACATAGCGTTTCATTGGCGGCCATGCTGGCATTGAGCGGCCTGAGCGCGACGGCCTGGGCCGACGCCTATGAGGACGCCGCGAAAAAGTGGATCGGCAGCGAGTTCAAGCCATCCACGCTGACCGCGGAACAACAGCTGGAAGAGCTGAAGTGGTTCATCAAGGCGTCCGAGCCGTTTCGCGGGATGAAGATCAACGTGGTCTCGGAAACCATCGCCACCCATGAGTACGAGTCCAAGGTGCTGGCCAAGGCTTTCAGCGAAATCACCGGGATCAAGCTGACCCACGACCTGCTGCAGGAGGGCGACGTGGTGGAGAAGCTGCAGACCCAGATGCAGTCGGACAAGAACATCTATGACGGCTGGGTCAACGACTCCGACCTGATCGGCACGCACTTTCGTTATGGCAAGACCGAATCCATCACCGACCTGATGGCCAACGAAGGCAAGGACTACACCTCGCCGACCCTGGACATCAAGGACTTCATCGGCATCTCCTTCACCACCGCGCCGGACGGCAAGATCTATCAGTTGCCCGACCAGCAATTCGCCAACCTGTACTGGTTCCGCGCCGACTGGTTCGAGCGGGCCGACCTGAAAGCCAGGTTCAAGGAGAAGTACGGCTACGAGCTGGGTGTACCGGTGAACTGGTCGGCCTATGAGGACATCGCCAAGTTCTTCAGCGAGGACGTCAAGGAGATCGACGGCAAGCGGGTCTATGGGCATATGGACTACGGCAAGAAGGACCCGTCCCTGGGCTGGCGCTTCACCGATGCCTGGTTCTCCATGGCCGGCGGTGGCGACAAGGGCTTGCCCAACGGTTTGCCGGTGGACGAGTGGGGGATCCGCGTCGAGGACTGTCATCCGGTGGGCTCCAGCGTGACCCGCGGCGGCGACACCAACGGCCCGGCGGCGGTGTTCGCCACCACCAAATACGTCGACTGGATGAAAAAGTACGCGCCACCGGAGGCGGCGGGCATGACCTTCTCCGAGTCAGGGCCGGTGCCGTCCCAGGGCAATATTGCCCAGCAGATCTTCTGGTACACCGCCTTCACTGCCGACATGACCAAGCCGGGCCTGGCGGTGATGAACGCCGACGGCACGCCGAAATGGCGCATGGCGCCGTCGCCGCGTGGACCGTACTGGGAAGAGGGCATGAAGCTGGGGTATCAGGACGTGGGTTCCTGGACCTTCATGAAGTCCACCCCGGAGAAGCAGAAACTCGCGGCCTGGCTCTATGCCCAGTTCGTGACCTCGAAAACCGTGTCGCTGAAGAAAACCATCGTCGGCCTGACACCGATCCGTGAGTCGGACATCAACTCCCAGGCGATGACCGACCTGGCGCCGAAGCTCGGTGGCCTGGTGGAGTTCTATCGCAGCCCGGCCCGCGTGCAGTGGACGCCGACCGGCACCAACGTGCCGGACTATCCACGCCTGGCGCAGTTGTGGTGGAGCCATATCGCCGAAGCCGCCAGCGGCGAGAAAACCCCGCAACAGGCGCTCGATGGCCTGGCCAAGGACCAGGACGCGATCATGACCCGGCTCGAGCGCTCGAAAGCCCAGGCCACCTGCGCGCCGAAAATGAACCCCGAGCGCGACGCGCAATACTGGTTCGACCAGCCGGGCGCGCCGAAACCGAAACTGGCCAACGAGAAACCCAAGGGGGAAACCGTGAGCTACAACGAACTGCTCAAGTCGTGGGAGGCAGCGCGCAAATAAGGTTGTGGATCGGTAATGCGCAACGGCACCTTCGGGTGCCGTTGTGTTTTGGGAATGGCTGTTGTGCTGTCAGGGCAATCGCTGTCGCGGGCAGACCAGGTGGCGAAGACACTGCTTGTCTGTAGGAGCGAGGCTTGCCCGCGATGATGTCCCTCGAACCGGCGCAGATCTTCAGGCCAGTGCTGCCAGCCGCTCCACCGTATCGGGAAAGCGCTGTACCAGGCGGATCAGGGTGGTGGCCTGAGCGTTGGGTTTTGCCCGTCCTTGCTCCCAGTTCTCCAGGGTTCGAGTGTTGGTGCGCAGGTACATGGCAAATACCGATCTGGACAGGTTCAGCTGTTCGCGCACTGCCAGCACTTCTTCGGCGGTGATCGGGAGCAATGCGCTCAGCTTGACCTTGTGGCTACGCAGCGTGAGCTTGCCTTGGCGCTCTTTGGCCAGGGCGTCGAAACCTTCGACCAGTTCGGAAAAGATGTCACGTTTCATGATGGGTCCTTGCCTCGACTTCTCTGTTCAACAGTTGCTTGAGCAGTTTTTTCTGTTGGGGTGTCAGGTCGTTCTGCTCGTTCTTTGCGTAAAGGGTGAAGAGCCAGAACTGGGCGCCTCCGGACCACCAGTAATAGATCACCCTGATTCCGCCGCGTTTGCCCTTGTGTCTTCGCTCATCGACAAAACGGATCTTGCGCAAGCCACCGGTTCCTTCGATGAGATCTCCGGCTTCGGGGGCTTTGAGCAATTCAAGCTGCAGGCTACGAAAAAGCTCGTCGTCCAGATAGTCCTGTCGATAGCGCTGGAACGGGGGTAACTCAATAAAAAGTGCGTCCATGCTTTGTACGTAACCTACGTATATTTTTGATTGGATAGGTCAAGAGGTCAAGGCGTTGCGCATGACGCTCGTCGCCTTTTAATGACCTTAGACTTAGCAATCAGGATGAGACGTAGGACGCGTCTTTGAAGCCTGAAAGGCAATTCCTTTCAGGCGGCAGGAGGAAGGGCAGGGCGGTTTTCTTCGGAAAACAAAACGGCGCCCGAAGGCGCCGTCTTGTTTTACTGCGGATCGTGCTTGAGCGATCAGCCCGCCAGACCGGATTGCTGGACCAGGATCAGCAGCGGTTGTGGGTAGACGCCGAGGAAGAACGCCAGGACCGCGATGGCCAGCAGCATCACGCCGCCGGCTTTCTGTTCCCAGTGCAGCTGGGCGTCGACGCGGCGCAGGTTCGGCTCGATCAGGTACAGGGTGACCATGACGCGCAGGTAGTAGAACACGCCGATGGCGCTGCCCAGGACCAGGGAACCGACCAGCCACCATTGGTGCGCTTCGACACCGGTGGCGATGATGTAGAACTTGCCGATGAAGCCTGCGGTCAGCGGGATGCCGGCCAGGGACAGCATCATCACGGTGAGTACGGCGGTCAGGTACGGACGGCGCCAGAACAGGCCGCGGTACTCATACAGGGCATCCGCGTCGCGACCCTTGTAAGGCGAGGACATCAGGGTGATCACACCGAAGGCGCCGAGGCTGGTGATCACGTAAGTGACCAGGTAGACGCCGATGGCTTCCATCGCCAGGCCCTTGCTCGCCACCAGGGCGATCAGCAGGTAACCGAAGTGGGCGATGGACGAGTAACCCAGCAGACGCTTGAGGTTGCTCTGGGTCAGCGCCAGCAGGTTACCGAACAGGATCGAGGCAATCGCGATCAGGGTCAGCACGGTGTTCAGGACACCGCTGCTGGCCACCGGCGAGATCTGGAACAGACGCACCATCACCGCGAATACCGCCACCTTGCTCGCGGTGGCCAGGAAGGCCGCCACAGGCGCCGGGGCCCCTTCGTAGACGTCCGGGGTCCACAGGTGGAACGGTACCAGCGACAGCTTGAACGCCAGGCCGATCAGCATCATGCCCAGGCCCAGTTGGGCCAGCGGGCTAGGCAGGCCGGTCGCGGCCAGGGCCTGACCGATGCCGTTGAAGCTCAGGCTGCCGGCTTCGGCGTAGAGCAGGGCCATGCCGAACAGCAGGAACGCGGAACCAGCGGCCGACAGCACCATGTACTTGATGCCGGCTTCCAGCGAGCGCTTGTTGAAGAAGGCATAAGCCACCAGGCCGTAGACCGGTACCGAGAGCAGCTCCAGGCCGATGAACAAGCCGGCCAGGTGCTGTGCGCTGACCAGGACCAGGCCGCCGGCGGCGGCCATCAGGATCAGCAGGTACAGCTCTTCGCGGTTGCCTGGGTAGCCGGTGCCGCCGTCGCCCAGGTAGGCGTGGGCGAGGGTGACGCAGGCCAGGGTGGCCACCAGGATCAGCGCCATGTACAGGCAGGCGAACTGGTCGATCTGCAGCAATGGAGTCACCGCCAGAGGGGTGACTTTCAGGGCCGGCAGAATCGACAGCAACGCCAGGTTCAGACCGGCGACCGACAGCAGGAAGGTTTGCGAGTGGTTGCGACGCCAGGCGATAGCCAGCATCACCACAATGATGGTGAGGCTGGTGATCAACAGCGGCGCAAGCGCGATAAAGTGTTGAATCGTAAAGTCCATAGCGCTCTTACCGGGCCGAAGCGAGTTGAGTGAAGGCGGTGCCGAGCCATTGCTGCACGCCACTCATGGTGGCGGCAGAGGTATCGAGGAACGGTTGCGGGTAGATGCCGATGTAGATCAGCAGCGCCGCCAGTCCGACCACCATGATCAGTTCGCGAGCGTCCATGCCGTGCAGGACCGCGTCCGACTTGGCCGGGCCGAAGTAGGCGCGGTGAATCATGATCAGCGAATAGACCGAACCGAACACCAGGCCGGACGTCGCGAGCACGGTGACCCATGGCGCGCTGGCGAAGGTGCCGATCAGGATCAGGAATTCGCCGACGAAGTTACCGGTCGCCGGCAAGCCCAGCGAGGCCGCGGCGAAGAACAGGCTGATGGCTGGCAGGTAGGCGATCTTCGACCACAGGCCGCCCATTTCACGCATGTCGCGGGTGTGGGTGCGTTCGTACAGCTGGCCGCACAGGATAAAGAGTGCTGCCGCCGACAGACCGTGCGCGAGCATCTGGATCACCGCGCCCTGCAGGGCCAGCTGGCTGCCGGAGTAGATGCCGATCAGCACGAAGCCCATGTGCGAAACGCTGGAGAATGCCACCAGGCGCTTGATGTCGGTCTGGGCGAAGGCCAGGAAGGCACCGTAGAAGATCCCGATCAGACCCAGGGTCATGGCGATCGGCGCGAACTCGGCCGAGGCATTCGGGAACAGCGGCAGGGCGAAACGCAGCAGGCCGTAGGCCGCGGTCTTCAGCAAGATACCGGCGAGGTCCACGGAGCCCGCGGTCGGTGCCTGGGCGTGAGCGTCAGGCAGCCAGGAGTGGAACGGCACCACCGGCAATTTCACCGCGAAGGCGATGAAGAAGCCGAGCATCAGCACGTACTCGGTGGTGGTCGACATCTTGGTCTTCAACAGGTCGGCGTAGTTGAAGGTGATCACGCCGGTGTCGTTGAAGTTGACCAGCACCAGACCGAGGATCGCCACCAGCATGATCAGGCCGGAAGCCTGAGTGAAGATGAAGAACTTGGTCGCGGCGTAGATCCGGGTTTTCTTGCCGTCCGAAGAACTGTGACCCCAGAGCGCGATGAGGAAGTACATCGGCACCAGCATCATTTCCCAGAAGAAGAAGAACATGAACAGGTCGAGGGCGAGGAACACGCCGACGACACCGCCCAGGATCCACATCAGGTTCAGGTGGAAGAAGCCCACGTGACGCTGGATCTCTTTCCAGGAGCAGAGGACGGACAGCACGCCCAGGAGGCCGGTCAGCAGGATCATCAACAGCGACAGGCCATCGAGGGCCAGGTGCACGTTGATGCCGAAGCGCTCGATCCAGACGTGCTTGAACTCCAGGGTCCAGGTCGGATCGGCGCCAGGTGCCGGAGCGAGTGAATAGTCGCCGTGGGCCCACAGCCAGAGGCCGAGGGTGAGCAGCAGGGACATGGTGATCAGCGCAATCCAGCGGGGGAGGGTGGCGCCGAAGCGCTCACCCATCCAGCACAGCAGGCCGCCGATGAAGGGGATCAGGATTAGCCAAGGCAGAATCATGACGGGCTCAATTCCTTTCGCAAGTTCGCAAGGTTCATATCAGACCGCTACCAGCACGACGGCGCCGATAACCAGCACGGCACCAGCAGCCATCGAGGCGGCGTACCAACGCAGTTGACCGGTTTCCGTACGGCTCAGGGAGTTGTGGCCCCCTTTGGCCAGGCGCGGGATCAGACCGATGGTCTGGTCGAGCGGGTCTTTGCGCAGTACATGGCTGATCGCCAGATATGGCTTGACGAACAGTTTGTCGTAGATCCAGTCGAAGCCCCAGGCAGCGAACCACCAGGCCGAGAGGATGCGGCCGATGCTGCTGTTGGCGACGGCGGTAACGAAGCGACGCTTGCCGAGGAACAGCAGCGCGGCCAGCAGGATACCGGCGATGGCGATGGCGCCCGACGCCAGTTCCAGGCTGTGCTTGGCTTCGCCACCGGCATGGCCGACGCTTTGCGGCAGCACACCGTGCAGCGGTGGAGTGATCATGGCGCCGACGGCGGTCGACAGAATGATCAGCACCGACAGCGGCAGCCAGTGGCTGATGCCGTGGCCGGCATGGGCTTCGGTCTTGGCTTCACCGTGGAAGGTGATGAAGATCAGGCGGAAGGTGTACAGCGAGGTCATGAAGGCCCCCACCAGACCGGCATACAGCAGGCCGTGGTTACCGCTGGCGAAGGCTTCCCAGAGGATCTCGTCCTTGGAGTAGAAACCGGCGGTGACCAGTGGCAGGGCCGCCAGGGCCGCGCCGCCGACGATGAAGCTGGCGTAGGCCAGTGGCAGTTTCTTCCACAGGCCGCCCATCTTGAAGATGTTCTGCTCGTGGTGGCAGGCAACGATCACCGCACCGGAGGCAAGGAACAGCAGGGCCTTGAAGAAGGCGTGGGTCATCAGGTGGAAGATCGCGCCGTCCCAGGCGCCAACGCCCAGGGCCAGGAACATGTAGCCGATCTGGCTCATGGTCGAGTAGGCGAGAATCCGCTTGATGTCGGTCTGGACCAGCGCGGCGAAGCCGGCCAGGACCAGAGTCACGCCACCGACGACGCCCACCAGGTGCAGGATATCCGGCGCCAGGGCGAACAGACCGTGGGTACGGGCGATCAGGTAGACACCGGCAGTCACCATGGTTGCGGCGTGGATCAGTGCCGAAACCGGAGTAGGACCGGCCATCGCGTCCGCCAGCCAGGTCTGCAGCGGCAGCTGGGCGGATTTACCGACCGCGCCACCCAGCAGCATCAGGGTCGCCAGGACGATCCAGAAGTCGCCGGCCTGGAACTTCGCAGGCGCCGCGACCAGCAGTTGCTGGATATTCAGGGTGCCCAGCTGCTGGAACAGGATGAACAGGCCGATGGCCATGAACACGTCGCCGATGCGAGTGACGATGAAGGCCTTGAGTGCCGCGTTACCGTTGTTGCGGTTGCTGTAGTAGAAACCGATCAGCAGGTACGAACACAGGCCCACACCTTCCCAGCCGAAGTACAGGAACAACAGGTCATCGCCGAGCACCAGGAACAGCATGCTGGCGATGAACAGGTTGGTGTAGGCGAAGAAGCGCGAGTAACCGTCTTCACCGCGCATGTACCAGGACGCGAACAGGTGGATCAGGAAGCCCACGCCCACCACCACGCCGAGCATGGTCACGGACAGGCCATCCAGATACAGGGCGAAGGTCGGCTTGAAGTCGCCTACGGTCATCCACTGCCACAGCACCTGGGTGTAGTGGCCACCTTCCGGCGGGGCGACGTTGAATTGCCAGATCACATAAGCCGCGACAATCGCCGACAGGCCAACGGAGCCGACACCGATCAGGGCGGCGAGGTTTTCCGAGAGGCGTCCACGGGAGAACGACAGCAGCAGGAAACCGATCAGGGGGAACAGGAAAGTCAGATAGAGAAGGTTCATCCGCGCATCTCGCTGGCAGCGTCGATATCGAGAGTGTGGAAGCGGCGATACAGCTGCAACAGGATCGCCAGGCCGATACTGGCCTCGGCGGCTGCCAGGCTGATCACCAGGATGAACATGATCTGTCCATCCGGCTGCGCCCATCTGGCACCTGCGACGATGAAGGCCAGGGCGGAGGCGTTCATCATCACTTCCAGGCTCATCAGCACGAAGAGAATGTTGCGGCGCACCATCAGGCCGACCAGGCCGAGGCAGAACAGGATGCCGGCAACGGCCAGGCCATGCTCCAGAGGGATAGTTCCGATAGTAGGCATGGTCTTACTCCTTCGCCTCGTTGCGGCCCAGGTGGAACGCCGTGACGGCTGCGGCGAGCAGCAGCATCGAGGCGAGTTCGACCACCAGCAGATAAGGACCGAACAGGCTGATACCCACGGCCTTGGCGTCCACGGTGGTGTGGCCGACACCGGTACCGCTCTGGTGGCTGAACAGCACGTACAGCAGCTCCACCAGCAGCAGGGTGGCGAGCACCACCGGCCCCAGCCAGATTCCGGGCTTGAGCCAGATGCGTTCCTGCTGAACCGAGGCAGGCCCCAGGTTCAGCATCATCACCACGAACACGAACAGCACCATGATGGCGCCAGCATAGGCGATCACTTCCAGTACGCCGGCGAACGGCGCGCCGAGGCTGAAGAAGGTCATCGCCACGGCGATCAGCGAAATGATCAGGTAGAGCAGGGCGTGCACAGGGTTGGTGTTGGTCACCACGCGGAGCGTGGAGACAACGGCGACACCTGACGCGAAATAGAAAGCGAATTCCATCTTTCTTCCTTAAGGCAGCAAGCTCTTCACGTTGATCGGCTCGGCTTCGTTTTGCGCGGAGCCTTTTGGCTTACCGGCAATGGCCATACCTGCAACACGATAGAAGTTGTAATCAGGGTTCTTTCCGGGGCCGGAGATCAGCAGATCTTCTTTCTCGTAAACCAGGTCCTGACGTTTGAACTCGGCCATCTCGAAATCCGGGGTCAGCTGGATCGCGGTGGTCGGGCAGGCTTCCTCGCAGAGGCCGCAGAAGATGCAACGCGAGAAGTTGATGCGGAAGAAGTCCGGGTACCAGCGACCGTCTTCGGTTTCAGCTTTCTGCAGCGAGATGCATCCCACCGGGCATGCCACGGCGCACAGGTTGCAGGCTACGCAACGCTCTTCGCCATCGGGGTCGCGGGTCAGCACGATGCGGCCACGGTAGCGGGGCGGCAGGTAGACCGGCTCTTCCGGGTATTGCAGGGTGTCGCGCTTGCGAAAGCCATGGCCGAAGACCATCACCAGGCTGCGCAGTTGGGTACCAGTACCCTTAACGATGTCGCCAATATATTTGAACATGGGTCAAATCCTCACTGAACCGCGCCTGCTGGCGTGTTCAACAACACAAGCGCAGCAGTCACCAGCAAATTGATCAGGGTCAGCGGCAGGCAGAATTTCCAGCTGAAGTCCATCACCTGGTCATAACGCGGACGCGGGATGGAAGCGCGCAGCAGGATGAACAGCATGATGAAGAACGCGGTCTTCAGGGCGAACCAGACGAAGGACAGTTGCGGCAGGATGCCGAACGGACCGTGCCAGCCACCGAAGAACAGGGTGACCAGCAGTGCCGAGATCAGGATGATGCCGATGTACTCGCCAACGAAGAACATGCCCCATTTCATGCCGGCGTATTCAATGTGGTAACCGTCGGCCAGTTCCTGTTCCGCTTCCGGCTGGTCGAACGGGTGACGGTGAGTCACGGCCACGCCAGCGATGAAGAAGGTACAGAAGCCGAAGAACTGCGGAATGATGAACCACAGGTTCTGCGCCTGGTAGTCGACGATGTCGCGCATGTTGAACGAACCGACCTGGGCCACGATGCCCATCAGCGCCAGGCCCATGAACACTTCATAGGACACGGTCTGGGCCGAGGCGCGCAGGCTGCCGAGCAGGGCGAACTTGTTGTTGCTCGACCAGCCGGCGAACAGCACCGCGTAGACCGACAGGCCGGCCATGGCGAAGAAGAACAGCAGGCCGATGTTCAGGTCCGCCACGCCCCAGGTCGGGGTGATCGGGATGATCGCGAAAGCGATCAGCAAGGCGCTCATGGCCACGACCGGTGCCAGGGTGAAGATCACCTTGTCGGCAAACGGCGGGGTCCAGTCTTCCTTGAAGAACATCTTCAGCATGTCGGCGGCGATCTGGAACATGCCGAACGGGCCAACGCGGTTCGGACCGTAACGGTCCTGCCACCAGCCCAGCAGGCGACGTTCGACAAAGCTGAGCAAGGCACCTGCGACCACCACGGCCAGCATGATGACCAGGGCTTTGACGACCGCCAGGATCACGTCGATCACTTCGGGGGTGAACCAGGTCATTGCGCTGCCTCCTGCAGACCGTCAACGGATTTGCCAAAGAACGCCGGTGGAATGCCCGCCAGGCCTGCCGGCAGGGCCACCAGGCCAGCGCCCAGCTCTTCGTTGATGCGCAGCGGCAGACGCAGGGTCTGGCCCGCCACGCTCACGGCGAGCAGCGCGCCATCGTTGACGCCCAGGCGGTCGGCTTCGGACTTGGCCAGGGAGACGTAGGCGGCCGGGATGCGTTCCTGGACCGGAGCGGCTTTCGAAGAGTTCTCCTCGCTGCCGAACAGGTGGTAGAACGGCACCGCCTGCCAGGTGCCCTGGGCAGGAGAGAAGGCGCGCGGCACGTTGGCGAACCAGCCGAGGCTGTCGCCCTGGCTTTCGATCAGGCGGGTGCCCGGATCGCCGGCACGCAGATGACCACCGACTTCGTCCTGGAACTTGTTCCAGGCTTGCGGCGAGTTCCAGCCCGGCGACCAGGCGAACGGCACCTGGGAGCGCGGTTCCACGGAGCCCGAGTAACCTTCCATGGAGAAGGAAAACGCGGTGTCCTGGTCCTGCGGGGTACGTGGCTCGTGCACGCTGATATCGGCGCGCATGGCGGTACGGCCGCTGTAACGCAGCGGTTCGCGAGCCAGCTTCAGGCCCTTGATGCGGAACGACGCCGATGGCGCGGCATCGACGATGTGCGCCAGTTGCGGGTTGCTCTGGGCGCAGGCGGCGGTCACGTGGTCCAGCTGGGTCCAGTCCACCGGCTTGTTCAGCAGGGTAGAGCGCAGGGCATGCAGCCAGCGCCAGCCTTCGTGAACCAGGATGCTGGCATCCATATAGGTTGGATCGAACACCTGGAAGAAGCGCTGGGCACGGCCTTCCTGGCTGACCAGGGTGCCGTCGCCCTCGGCGAAGCTGGCCGCTGGCAGGACCAGGTGCGCGCGATCGCTGGTGGCGGTCTTCTGGTGGTCGGCGACGATCAGCACTTTCGCGGCGTTTAGCGCGGCATCGACCTTGGCAGCGTCGGTGCGGGTGTACAGATCGTTTTCCAGCACGACCAGGGCGTCGGCCTTACCGTCGATCACCGCTTGCAGCGCGGCGTCCACCGATTCGCCACCGAGCATGGCCAGGCCGAGGCTGTTGGCCTCGGGCACGATCAGGCTGATGGAACCGTTCTTCTCGCGCAGCTTGAGGGCCTTGGCAATGTTCGCCGCGGCTTCGATCAGCGCCTTGGAACCCAGGGAGGTGCCGGCGATGATCAGTGGGCGCTTGGCGGCGAGGAGGGCGTCGGCGATGCGCTTGGCCAGCTCAAAGGCTTCGCTGTCCAGACCTTCGACGGCCGGGGCGCTGGCATCCAGGGCGTGGGCCACGGCAAAACCGATGCGCGCCAGGTCGTCGGGAGCGGCGTGTACACACTCTTCGGCGACGTCGTCGAGCTTGGTTTCAGCAATGCTTGCAATGAACAGCGGGTTCAGCGCGTGCTGGCCGATGTTTTTCACCGCGGCGTCGAGCCATGGCTGGACGCGCATGGCGTCGGCCATCTCTTCGGCCTTGCCCTTGACCGACTGGCGCAGGGCCAGGGCCATGCGGGCGGCGGTCTGGGTCAGGTCCTCGCCGAGGACGAACACCGCATCGTGGTCTTCGATGTCGCGCATGGTCGGCACAGGCAGCGGGCTGTTTCTCAGCACTTGCAGGACCAGGCGGATGCGCTCCAGTTCGGCGGCTTCGATACCGCTGTAGAAGTGCTCGGCGCCTACCAGTTCACGCAGGGCGTAGTTGCTTTCCAGGCTGGCGCGAGGCGAACCGATACCGACAATATTGCGCCCGCGCAGCAGGTCGGCGGCCTTGTCCAGCGCCTGGTCCAGGTTCAGCTTGGTACCGTCGTTCAGCAGCGGCTGGCGTGGACGGTCTTCGCGGTTGACGTAGCCGTAGCCGAAACGGCCACGGTCGCACAGGAAGTACTGATTCACCGAACCGTTGTAGCGGTTCTCGATGCGCCGCAGTTCGCCGTAGCGCTCGCCCGGGGAAATGTTGCAACCGCTGGAGCAGCCATGGCAGATGCTCGGCGAGAACTGCATGTCCCATTTGCGGTTGTAGCGCTCGGAGTGAGTCTTGTCGGTGAACACACCGGTCGGGCAGACCTCGGTGAGGTTGCCGGAGAACTCGCTTTCCAGGGTGCCGTCTTCAACACGACCGAAGTACACGTTGTCGTGGGCGCCGAACACACCGAGGTCGGTGCCGCCGGCATAGTCCTTGTAGAAACGCACGCAACGGTAGCAGGCGATGCAGCGGTTCATCTCGTGGGCGATGAACGGGCCGAGTTCCTGGTTCTGGTGGGTACGCTTGGTGAAGCGATAACGGCGCTCGTTGTGGCCGGTCATCACGGTCATGTCTTGCAGGTGGCAGTGACCGCCTTCCTCGCAGACCGGGCAGTCGTGCGGGTGGTTGGTCATCAGCCATTCGACGACACTGGCGCGGAAGGCCTTGGATTCTTCATCGTCGATGGAGATCCAGGTGTTGTCGGTGGCGGGAGTCATGCAGGACATGACGATGCGACCACGGGTGTCGTTCTCGTCGGTGTACTGCTTGACCGCGCACTGGCGACAGGCACCGACGCTACCGAGAGCGGGGTGCCAGCAGAAATAAGGGATGTCGAGGCCTAGTGACAGACATGCCTGTAACAGGTTGTCCGCCCCATCGACTTCGAGCGCTTTGCCGTCTACGTGGATAGTGGCCATGGTTCAAAGTTCTTCGTTGGCCCGGTGTCAGCGGGCGTGGCTAATGGAATCTTGGTGCTCGCCTGGCGCGTCGCGGCGTCTTCAGGCGATACGAGGGCGGCACGGACCACCCTCGTTCGATACGTTTACGCGCCGACTACGATCGGCCGGGCCAGGGGCGGGACGGCGGCAGCACTGGTGGCTGCGATGCCGGCCTCGAACTCTGGACGGAAATACTTGATGGCACTGCCCAATGGCTCCACGGCGCCTGGTGCGTGAGCACAGAAGGTCTTGCCTGGGCCGAGGAAACCGACCAGACCCAGTAGGGTCTCGATATCGCCGGCTTGCCCTTCGCCTTTCTCGAGGGCGCGCAGCAGCTTGACGCTCCACGGCAGGCCATCGCGGCAAGGGGTGCAGAAGCCGCAGGATTCGCGGGCAAAGAACTCTTCCATGTTGCGCAGCAGCGACACCATGTTGATGCTGTCGTCGACCGCCATCGCCAGGCCGGTACCCATGCGGGTGCCTACCTTGGCGATGCCGCCGGCGTACATTTGCGCATCCAGGTGTTCAGGCAACAGGAAACCGGTACCGGCGCCGCCGGGCTGCCAGCACTTGAGCTTGAAACCGTCGCGCATGCCACCGGCGTAGTCTTCGAACAGCTCGCGCGCGGTCACGCCGAACGGCAGCTCCCACAGGCCAGGGTTCTTCACTTTGCCGGAGAAGCCCATCAGCTTGGTGCCGTGGTCTTCACTGCCTTCGCGAGCGAGGGATTTGTACCACTCCACGCCGTCGCCGATGATCGCCGGCACGTTGCACAGGGTCTCGACGTTGTTCACGCAGGTCGGCTTGCCCCACACGCCGACGGCGGCAGGGAAGGGCGGTTTGGAGCGCGGATTGGCACGGCGGCCTTCGAGGGAGTTGATCAGTGCGGTTTCTTCACCGCAGATGTAACGCCCGGCGCCGGTGTGGACGAACAGCTCGAAGTCGAAGCCCGAGCCCAGGATGTTCTTGCCCAGCAGGCCTGCGGCCTTGGCTTCTTCCACGGCACGGTTGAGGTGCTTGGCGGCGGTGGTGTACTCGCCCCGCAGGAAGATGTAGCCGCGGTAGGTTTTCAGCGCGCGGGCACTGATCAGCATGCCTTCGATCAGCAGATGGGGCAGTTGCTCCATCAGCATGCGGTCTTTCCAGGTGTTGGGTTCCATTTCATCCGCGTTGCACAGCAGGTAGCGGATGTTCATGGATTCGTCTTTGGGCATCAGGCCCCACTTCACACCAGTGGGGAAGCCCGCGCCGCCGCGGCCCTTGAGGCCGGCGTCCTTGACGGTCTGGACGATGTCGTCCTGGGACAGGTCGGCGAAGGCCTTGCGCGCAGCGGCGTAGCCGTTCTTGGCCTGGTACTCGTCGAGCCATACCGGCTCGCCGTCGTCGCGCAGGCGCCAGGTCAGCGGATGAGTTTCCGGGCTGCGCTGGATGCGGTTGGCAGGGCCGAAGGATGTCAGGGTCATACGTAGCCCTCCAACAGTTTGGCCACGCCAGCAGGTTGCACGTCGCCGAAAGTGTCGTCGTCGATCATCAGCGCCGGGGCCTTGTCGCAGTTGCCCAGGCAGCATACCGGCAGCAGGGTGAAGCGGCCGTCGGCGGTGGTCTGGCCGAGGCCGATGCCCAGCTCGCTCTGGATTTGGCTGACCACGGACTCGTGGCCGCCGATGTAGCAAACCATGCTGTCGCAGACACGGATGATGTGACGGCCGACCGGCTGACGGAAGATCTGGCTGTAGAACGTCGCAACGCCTTCTACGTCGCTGGCCGGGATGCCGAGGATCTCGCCGATGGCGTAGAGCGCGCCATCAGGCACCCAGCCACGTTCCTTCTGGACGATCTTCAGGGCTTCGATAGACGCCGCGCGCGGGTCTTCGTAGTGATGCAGCTCGTGCTCGATGGCCGAGCGCTCGGTTTCGCTCAGGGCGAAACGGTCTGTCTGGATAAGCGTGCTGTTCATGCTTAGCGGTCCACGTCGGCCATAACGAAGTCGATACTACCCAGGTACGCGATCAAGTCCGCGACCATGCTGCCGCGGATCACCGAAGGGATCTGCTGCAGGTGGGCGAAGCTCGGGGTGCGAATCCGGGTGCGGTAGCTCATGGTGCCGCCATCGCTCGTCAGGTAATAACTGTTGATGCCCTTGGTCGCTTCGATCATCTGGAAGGACTCGTTGGCCGGCATGACCGGGCCCCACGAAACCTGCAGGAAGTGCGTGATCAGGGTCTCGATGTGCTGCAGCGTGCGCTCTTTCGGCGGCGGCGTGGTCAGCGGGTGGTCCGCCTTGTACGGGCCTTCCGGCATGTTGCGCAGGCACTGGTCGATGATCTTGATGCTCTGGCGCATCTCTTCGACGCGGACCATGCAGCGGTCGTAGGCATCGCCGTTGGCCGCCAGCGGTACTTCGAATTCGAAGTTCTCGTAGCCGGAGTAGGGGCGCGCTTTACGCAGGTCGAAATCGCAACCGGTGGAACGCAGGCCGGCACCGGTGACGCCCCATTCCAGGGCTTCCTTGGTGTTGTAGGCGGCGACGCCGATGGTACGACCCTTGAGGATGCTGTTCTGCAGGGCGGCCTTGGTGTATTCGTCGAGGCGCTTGGGCAGCCAGTCGACGAAGTCTTTCACCAGTTTTTCCCAGCCGCGCGGCAGGTCGTGGGCGACGCCGCCGATGCGGTACCAGGCCGGGTGCAGGCGGAAACCGGTGATCGCTTCGATCACGGTGTAGGCGCGCTGACGGTCGGTGAAGGTGAAGAACACCGGGGTCATGGCGCCGACGTCCTGGATGTAGGTGCCCAGGAACAGCAGGTGGCTGGTGATCCGGAAGAACTCGGCCATCATGATGCGGATGACGTCGACCTTCTCCGGCACCTTGATCCCGGCCAGTTTCTCGACCGAGAGCACGTACGGCAGGTTGTTCATCACGCCGCCGAGGTAGTCGATACGGTCGGTGTACGGGATGAAGCTGTGCCAGGACTGACGCTCGGCCATCTTCTCAGCGCCACGGTGGTGGTAGCCGATGTCCGGTACGCAGTCGACGATCTCTTCGCCGTCCAGCTGCAGGATGATGCGGAAGGCACCGTGGGCCGAAGGGTGGTTCGGGCCCAGGTTGAGGAACATGTAGTCCTCGTTGGCGCCGGAACGCTTCATGCCCCAGTCTTCCGGCTTGAAGCGCGCGGCTTCTTCTTCCAGTTGTTGCTTGGCCAGGGTCAGGCTGAACGGATCGAACTCGGTGGCGCGCGCCGGGAAGTCCTTGCGCAGCGGGTGACCTTCCCAGGTCGGCGGCATCATGATGCGCGACAGGTGAGGGTGGCCGGCGAAGTCGATGCCGAACATGTCCCAGACTTCACGCTCGTACCAGTTGGCGTTCGGCCAGATACCGGTCACGGTCGGCAAGCTGAGGTCGCTCTCGGACAAGGCGACCTTGATCATTACGTCACTATTACGCTCGATCGACAGCAGGTGGTAGAACACGCTGAAGTCGGCGCCTGGCAGCCCTTGACGCTTGGTGCGCAGACGCTCGTCCACGCCATGCAGGTCATAGAGCATGACGTACGGCTTGGGCAGGTTGCGCAGGAAGGTCAGGACTTCGACGAGTTTGGCGCGGGTAACCCACAGCACCGGCATGCCGGTGCGGGTGGCCTGGGCGGTGAACGCCTCAGGGCCAAAGCGGTTATTGAGTTCGACGACCACATCCTGGTCGTCTGCCTTATAAGGCGGGATGTACAGAGCACTGCCTGTAGTCATGGTTTTTTATCGCTTTCGGTCAACGTAAAGAATGAAGCCAGTTTTTCGTTCTTTGTAAGAAGCGTTCTGGAATCAGACTTCGTCGGGGCTGCGCAGGTTGGTTACCTGAATACGCTGTTCGCGGCGCTGTTCCTTTTGCGACGGCATTTCGGCGCGATACACGCCTTGGTCACCGACGACCCAGGAAAGTGGGCGACGCTCCTGGCCAATCGACTCCTGCAAGAGCATCAGGCCTTGCAGAAAAGCTTCAGGGCGGGGCGGGCAGCCAGGCACGTAGACGTCCACGGGCAGGAACTTGTCCACCCCTTGAACGACGGAATAGATGTCGTACATGCCACCGGAGTTGGCGCACGAACCCATGGAGATGACCCACTTCGGCTCGAGCATTTGCTCGTAGAGACGCTGAATGATCGGCGCCATCTTGATGAAGCAGGTTCCAGCAATAACCATGAAATCCGCCTGGCGCGGTGATGCCCGGATAACTTCGGCGCCGAAGCGCGCGATGTCATGGGGCGCCGTGAAGGCGGTGGTCATTTCCACGTAGCAGCAGGACAGGCCGAAGTTGTACGGCCACAGGGAGTTCTTACGCCCCCAGTTGACCGCGCCGCTCAGCACGTCTTCCAGCTTGCCCATGAAGATGTTTTTGTGGACTTGATCTTCTAACGGATCGGAAACGGTTTCCCGTTCGCCGATCGGATACTGCTCGTTAGGAGCATCGGGGTCGATCCTGGTGAGATTGTATTGCATCGCCAAAGCCTCATTGTTTTAGCTTCGCCTGCCGCTTACGGCGACCTTCCGGAGCCCAATCAAGAGCCCCCACCCGCCAAAGGTAGACAAGACCTGCCAACAGAATTGCTATGAAAACGAGAGCTTCGACGAATCCGGTCCAGCCGCTTTCGCGGACGGACACAGACCAGGCAAAGAGAAAGAGGGCTTCGATATCGAAGATCACGAAGAGCATCGCGACCAGATAGAATTTGGCTGAGAGCCGCAAGCGGGCGCCACCGGTAGGTAGCATGCCGGACTCGAACGGTTCGTTTTTGCTGCGGCCCCAGGCTTTTGACCCGAGGAGGCTGGAGACGCCGAGCATGAAGGCGCAGAGGCCGCCTACACCCAGAAGGAAAATGGCAAAGCCCCAGTTGTGGGCCATGAGTCCTGTCGCTTCGGGCATGCTGGTAATCCTTAACAGAGAGCAAAGGTCTCTGAGCTTGATAAAGAAATAAAGCAGTGACGATATGTCGCAGTGCAATCAATCGCCGTGATTTTATGGCTAAACACCGGGCAAGTAAATTTTCATGGCGAAATTATTTAGCGGAATAAGGACATAGCTCCCCTTGCAAGCCCCGTAAGCCACGGCCTGTGGGCATTAGCGGGTGTTTTGTTAATTATGTTTTGTCCTCGCTGTAACGAACATTACTGCCTCTAAATGATAATCAATATTATTTAGCGCTGCTTTTAAACAATGGTTCCCATGAAGAGCCGCTAAGTTGTCTTTTATATGCTCGTTACTGCAAGTTGCGAGCGAGCCCCTTTTACCCGCTTTTTTCTCCACGCATACCGCTCTGGATCAATGTTTTGCCTGATTGGCAGGGTGTCCGGGCCGATGTCGTCGCGAGCAGGCTCGTTGTTGTCGCAGCTTGGGGGTTGCCGGTGATGCCTGCAAAAGCTGCAGGCAAAAAAACGCCCCGAACCAGTCGGGGCGTCAGATGTGCAGCACTGCAGTTAGCTTTTACCGGGTCTGCAATGGCCGTTTTTCAGCGCGAAGTCGAATCAGTGGAACTGTTCTTCTTCGGTGGAGCCGGTCAGTGCGGTTACCGAAGACGAGCCGCCCTGGATTACGGTGGTCATGTCGTCGAAGTAGCCGGTGCCCACTTCCTGCTGGTGAGCCACGAAGGTGTAACCCTTGGCGGCGTCGGCGAATTCCTGCTCCTGCAGCTTCACGTAGGCGGTCATGTCGTTGCGGGCGTAGTCGTGCGCCAGGTTGAACATGCTGTGCCACATGTTGTGAATGCCGGCCAGGGTGATGAACTGGTGCTTGTAGCCCATGGCGGACAGTTCGCGCTGGAACTTGGCGATGGTCGCGTCGTCCAGGTTCTTCTTCCAGTTGAAGGAAGGCGAGCAGTTGTACGACAGGATCTGATCCGGGTATTCCTTCTTGATCGCTTCGGCGAAGCGGCGGGCTTCGTCCAGGTCCGGCTTGGCGGTTTCGCACCAGATCAGGTCGGCATACGGCGCGTAGGCCAGGCCGCGAGCGATGGCCTGGTCGAGGCCGGCGCGCACTTTATAGAAGCCTTCCTGGGTGCGGGTGCCGGTCACGAACGGCTGGTCGTACGGGTCGCAGTCGGAGGTCAGCAGGTCGGCGGCGTTAGCGTCGGTGCGGGCCAGGATGATGGTCGGTACGCCGGCAACGTCGGCCGCCAGACGGGCAGCGGTCAGCTTCTGCACGGCTTCCTGGGTCGGAACCAGTACCTTGCCGCCCATGTGGCCGCATTTCTTCACGGAAGCCAGCTGGTCTTCGAAGTGAACGCCAGCGGCGCCTGCTTCGATCATGCTTTTCATCAGCTCGTAGGCGTTCAGCACGCCGCCGAAACCGGCTTCGGCGTCAGCCACGATCGGTGCGAAGTAGTCGATATAGCCTTCGTCGCCCGGGTTCTTGCCGGACTTCCACTGGATCTGGTCGGCGCGACGGAACGAGTTGTTGATGCGCTTGACCACGGTTGGCACGGAGTCCACCGGGTACAGCGACTGGTCCGGGTACATCGATTCGGCGGAGTTGTTGTCCGCGGCAACCTGCCAGCCCGACAGGTAGATCGCCTGGATGCCGGCTTTGACTTGCTGTACAGCCTGGCCGCCGGTCAGGGCGCCCATGCAGTTGACGAAATCTTTCTCAGGACGGAAGGACGGTTTGGCACCCTGGGTCACCAGGTTCCAGAGCTTCTCGGCGCCCATGCGTGCCAGGGTGTGCTCAGGTTGAACCGAGCCACGCAGACGGACAACGTCGGCAGCGGAATAAGTGCGAGTCACGCCTTTCCAGCGCGGGTTTTCAGCCCAGTCTTTTTCAAGGGCTGCAATTTGCTGTTCGCGTGTCAGTGCCATGGAGATAAACCTCGTCGCGTCTTGTGTGAAAAGTCGTTCTTGGGCGGAAAATTCCGACTCGCCAGATACGCAGGTCAAAGGGTGCGTAGTTGGCTGCTCGCTGACCAGAAGCTTAGGCGGTCAAGTCGGGTATGACGCGATGGCGACGGTTGAACGATGGGCTCAAGGGGAAAGTGAGCAGGTGAGGGCCAGCTGTCGGGCGCATTCGGGCGTCGTGGGCCTTCATACGAACCATCAGTGTGTTGCCGATCTACCTAATTAGCTTCCGTCCCTCGGGACAACCTCGTTCCAGTCGCAATCTCGTCAAACACACCTTGTGGGCGGTACAGACACGAATCGGCTCAGGTGGGTAGGTTAGAGCTGCGATCCGAAGGCCCTTGCCAGGGCCCCTGATTAGCGGGAGCGAGGCCATCATGCCTTCGGTTTTTTGCCTCGTCAAACGTTTTGTAGTGCTTTTTTTTCACCACTACATCTTTGGTCTAATACGACTAATCAGTCAGTTTCCGGTGCTTTAGTCCAAGGCGTCGACTTTCACTCGCAAGGTCATGTCATCCCGGCCCTGAGTCGAGTAGCTGCGGGTTGTAGCCTGTTTGTCGGCCTGGTTCTGGCGATTGACGCCGGCCAGGGTGATCCACTCGCCAAGACGGCCGCTGACAGTTGTGTCGGTACTTTGCACATTCACTACATCGGGACGTTCCTGGCTCATGCGGTCACGGTTGGTACTGATGCTCAGGTGGACGGTTTCGCCGGTGACGCTGGCCGTGACGTAGAAACCCTGGGTGACGTTGCGATACTGGGTCTGGTTCTGCAGGCGGCCGTAAGGATCGGTCTGGGTGGTGGTCAGCGGCACGCTCTGGCCGACCTGGATCAGGGCCGGTATGCCTTCGCTGGCCTGGATCTGCTGGATGCCGCCATCGCGGCTGACGGTGCTGCGGCTGATGATGCGGGTTTGCGGCGCGCCGTTGAGCGAATAACCCTGGTTGTTCTGGGTGTTGTTTTCGTTGGTGTCGACCGTGATCAGCAGGCGTTTGGCGGCGGTATCCAGTTGCGCGATGAAGGCGCGCAGTTCCTCGATCTTCTCAGGTTCCGCATTGACGATCAGCTGGTTGCCGTAGGCGCTGACCTGGCCTTCCTTGCCGAGGAAGTTCTGTGCGACGGGCAGCAGGTCGGCGCTGGTGCGGTTGTTCAGGGGCACGATCTCGGTCGCGGCCGAGACTGAAAAGCTTGCAGTCAGCAGCAGCGTCGTGAGCAGGGTGCGTAGGGACATGTCCGTTATCTCCGCTAGGGGTGGAAGCCTTGAGTTTGACAGTTTGTCGGCCCGCGGTGGGGCAAGTTGAATCGCCGATGGCAAAACGCCCCAGCCTCCCTGGAGCCAGCTTAGCTTGCTGGATCCGGGGAGGCCGGGGCGTTTTGTGACGCTTGGCAGGGCATCGTCAGCAGGTTCGCTGCTGCGCGGGGCTTGTCAGGCGTTGCCGCGAACCATGTCGACGTGAGGAATGCCCGCTTCCAGGAACTCCTCGCTGACGATGCTGAAACCCAGGCGCTCATAGAAGGCGGTAGCCTGGACCTGGGCGCTGAGCATCAGCTGCTTGAGGCCACGTTTCTCGGCTTCGCCGATCACTGCCTGCATCAGCGCATCGCCGACCTTCAGGCCGCGCCAGTCCTTGAGCACCGATACCCGGCCGATCTGCCCATCGGGCAGCAGGCGTGCGGTGCCGATCGGAAAGTCGCCTTCGAGCGCGAGGAAATGCACCGCGCTGTCGTCGTCGGCGTCCCACTCCAGTTCAGGGGGGACGGATTGCTCGATGATGAACACCGCTTCACGAATGCGCCGGATCTCGGCGTTATCCTTTTGCCAGTCTGCGACACGTACGCGAATCTTATTCATCGGCAAATCCCAGGCTTCCTTGCTTGACCAGTTCGCACAGCAGGCTGCGTCCATCGTCGTCCGCCAGCCATGGGCCAAGGTTGTCGAGGTGCAGCGCGTCGGCGGCGCAAATCATCTTCAGCAGTTCGCGCAGCTTGCCCGGCAGGTAGCGGCTCTGGCCGCTGGCGAACAGCAGCAGGTCGTCGTCGACTTCGGACCAGGCCAGGCGCGCGCTCGGGTTGCGGATCAGGATGGCGCCCTGCTCGAGGCTGCCGAGCAGGTCTTCTTCTTCCAGCTCGGGGCCGACCACCAGTTCCGGGTAGCGCGGCTCGGTCATGAACTGGCCGAACCAGGTCAGCAGCATGCGCTCGTCGCTCATGTGCTCGGCCAGCAGGCCCTTGAGGCGATCGAGGGCGTCGTGCTGGATCTGGTGCGGGTCGCTGACAGGTTGCACGTCGGCGTCGGTATAACGCTCTTCATCCGGCAGGTACTGGCTGAGGAAGTCGGTGAAGTGGGTCAGCACTTCGGCGGCGCTCGGCGCGCGGAAGCCCACCGAGTAGGTCATGCAGTCGTTCACCGCGACGCCGTAGTGGGCCAGGCGCGGTGGCAGGTAGAGCATGTCGCCGGGTTCCAGGACCCAGCTTTCGGTTTCTTCGAACTCGGCGAGGATGCGCAGGTCCGCGTGCTGCAGCAGCGGGCTTTCGGCGTCGCACATCTGGCCGATCTTCCAGTTGCGCTTGCCGTGGCCTTGCAGCAGGAACACATCGTAGTTATCGAAGTGCGGGCCGACGTTACCACCGGGAGCGGCGAAGCTGATCATCACATCGTCGATGCGCCAGCTCGGCAGGAAACGGAAATGCTCCAGCAGTTCGGCGACTTCCGGCACGAACTGGTCGACGGCCTGGACCAGCAGGGTCCAGTCACGCTCCGGCAGCTTGCTGAACTCGTCTTCGGCGAACGGGCCGCGGCGCAGTTCCCAGGGGCGTTCGCCATGCTCGATGACCAGGCGCGATTCGACCTCTTCTTCCAGCGCCAGGCCGGCCAGTTCGTCGGCGTCGATCGGGCTTTCGAAGTCGGGCAGGGCCTGACGGATCAGCAGGGGCTTTTTCTGCCAGTAGTCACGCAGGAATTCCCGTGCGCTGATGCCGCCCAGAAGTTGAAGAGGAATATCAGGATTCATGTGTAACCTATTGAAAAAATGCACTTTTCATACGGGAATAAAAACGCCCGGCGCTGCCGGGCGTCAAAGGTCTTGCCATCGATCAGATGCGTTTGGCTTGCGCCGCGGCATTGCCGATGTAGCTGGCCGGGGTGAGCTTTTTCAGCTCGGCCTTGGCGGCTTCAGGCATTTCCAACGCGTCGATGAAGGTCTGCAGTGCTTCAGGGCTGATGCCCTTGCCGCGCGTCAGTTCCTTGAGTTTTTCGTACGGGTTTTCGATGTTGTAGCGGCGCATCACGGTCTGGATCGGCTCGGCCAGGACTTCCCAGCAGGCATCCAGGTCTTCGGCGATTTTCTGGGCGTTGAGCTCCAGCTTGCTGATGCCTTTGAGGCTGGCCTCGTAAGCGATCACGCTGTGGGCGAAACCGACGCCCAGGTTACGCAGGACGGTGGAGTCGGTCAGGTCGCGCTGCCAGCGGGAGATCGGCAGTTTGCTCGCCAGGTGCTGGAACAGCGCGTTGGCGATACCCAGGTTGCCTTCGGAGTTTTCGAAGTCGATCGGGTTGACCTTGTGCGGCATGGTCGAGGAACCGATTTCGCCGGCGATGGTGCGCTGCTTGAAGTAGCCCAGGGAGATGTAACCCCAGATATCGCGATCGAAGTCGATCAGGATGGTGTTGAAGCGCGCGATGGCGTCGAACAGCTCGGCGATGTAGTCGTGCGGCTCGATCTGCGTGGTGTACGGGTTGAAGCTCAGGCCCAGCTCGTCTTCGATGAAGGCGCGGGCGTTGGCTTCCCAGTCGATTTCCGGGTAGGCCGACAGGTGTGCGTTGTAGTTGCCCACGGCACCGTTGATCTTGCCCAGCAGTGGCACGGCGGCGACCTGAGCGATCTGGCGCTCCAGGCGGTACACCACGTTCGCCAGTTCCTTGCCCAGGGTGGTCGGCGAGGCCGGCTGGCCGTGGGTACGCGACAGCATCGGCACGTCGGCGAAGCGCAGGGCCAGTTCGCGGATGGCCCCGGCGGTCTGGCGCATCAGCGGCAGCATCACTTCGTCGCGGCCTTCGCGCAGCATCAGGGCGTGGGACAGGTTGTTGATGTCCTCGCTGGTGCAGGCGAAGTGGATGAATTCGCTGACGTTGGCCAGTTCAGGCAGCTTGGCGGCCTGTTCCTTGAGCAGGTACTCGATGGCCTTGACGTCGTGGTTGGTAGTGCGTTCGATCTCTTTGACACGCTCGGCGTGCTCCAGAGAGAAGTTTTCCGCCAGGGTGTTCAGCACGGCGTTGGCTTCGGCGGAGAACGCCGGCACTTCGCTGATGGCGGAATGGGCGGCCAGGCGCTGGAGCCAGCGCACCTCGACCAGGACGCGAGCACGGATCAGGCCGTATTCGCTGAAAATGGGGCGCAGGGCCTGGGTTTTGCCGGCGTAGCGGCCGTCAACAGGGGAAACCGCAGTGAGCGAAGAGAGCTGCATGGGGTGTTCTCGGACAGTCGGGCAACGAAATGGGGCGCGTATCATACATGAAAATATCCGCCGGTCCGTTGCCAACTGACCAGCGTCTTACGCGTTACTGACTACAAAAGGTCTTGCGGGCGCAGTTCAGCTGCTGCGCATCAGCGGATAAAGCTCTTTGAGCAGTTTGCGGCGGCTGATCACCAGCTGCCAGCGATGGCCGCCCAGTTGGCGCCACAGCCGCGCCGAACGGATGCCGGCCAGCAGCAGGGCGCGGATCTTCGAGGCATTGCTCGGCTGCTGCAGGTTGCGCATGTCGCCATGCACCTGGATCCGCTGGCGCAAGGTGCTCAGGGTGTCCTGGTACAGCGAGCCGCAAGCGGCAACCACGTTTTCGTGGGCCGGGCCGAAATGTTCGACCTGGGACTGAATCTGCGGCAGGCGCTTGCCGATGATTTCCAGCAGGTCGTCGCGCTTGGCCAGCTGGCGCTCCAGGCCGAGCATCGACAGGGCGTAGCGCAATGGTTCGCGCTGCAGGGTGCTGGGGTCGCGTTCCAGGGCGCCGATCAGGGCGCGATAACCTTCACGCAGGTTGATGTCGTCGCCACCGTAGACTTCCAGGGTGTCTTTCGGGTCGCGGATCAGCAGGCTGCCAAGCATGCAGCTCAAGGCTGCTTCGGTGACCTGGCCGGTCTTGGCGATCTTGTCCACCAGCACGGCGGCGAGAAACACGCCGCCCAATGCCGTCAGTTGCTCCTGGGTCGGGCTCATGCCTTGCTGCTCCAGGGCTCTGCGACTTCGATCACGCCGCCGCCCAGACAGATTTCGCCGTCATAGAAGACTACGGATTGGCCGGGGGTGACCGCGCGTTGCGGGTCATCGAAGGTGGCGCGGTAGCCGCTGACGGTCTGTTCCAGGGTGCAAGGCTGGTCGCTCTGGCGGTAGCGCACTTTCGCGGTGAGGCGGCGCGGTTGGCTCAGGTCGATCGGGTTGACCCAATAGATGTCGGAGGCGAGCAGGGCGCGGGAGAACAACCACGGGTGATCGTTGCCCTGGCCAACGATCAGCTCGTTGTGTTCCAGGTCCTTGATCAGCACGTACCACGGCTCATCGCCGGCGTCCTTGAGGCCGCCGATGCCCAGGCCCTGGCGCTGGCCGATGGTGTGGTACATCAGGCCGTGGTGGCGGCCGATCACTTCACCTTCGGTGGTCTTGATCTCGCCGGGCTGGGCCGGCAGGTATTGCTTGAGGAAGTCGCTGAAACGCCGTTCACCAATAAAGCAGATACCGGTGGAGTCCTTCTTCTTGGCGGTGGCCAGGTCGTGTTTCTCGGCGATCGCGCGGACTTCGGGCTTTTCCAGCTCGCCGACCGGGAACAGGGTCTTGGCGATCTGTTCGCCGCCGACAGCATGCAGGAAGTAACTCTGGTCCTTGTTCGGATCCAGGCCCTTGAGCAGTTCGGTGCGCCCGTCGATGTCGCGGCGGCGCACATAGTGGCCTGTGGCGATCAGGTCGGCGCCAAGCATCATGGCGTAGTCGAGGAACGCCTTGAACTTGATTTCACGGTTGCACAGGATGTCCGGGTTCGGCGTGCGGCCGGCCTTGTATTCGGCCAGGAAGTGCTCGAACACGTTGTCCCAGTACTCGGCGGCGAAGTTGGCGGTGTGCAGCTTGATGCCGATCTTGTCGCACACGGCCTGGGCGTCCGCGAGGTCGTCCATGGCGGTGCAGTACTCGGTTCCGTCGTCTTCCTCCCAGTTCTTCATGAACAGGCCTTCCACCTGGTAACCCTGCTCCATCAGCAGGAGGGCGGAAACGGAAGAGTCCACGCCGCCGGACATGCCGACGATGACGCGCTTCTTTTGGGTGTCAGAAGGGGCTGGATCACGCATAGGAATTCAACGGGTGTCTTGAAAAAGGACGCGATTCTAACAGGCTGAGGCCTGCAAGGCTAAAACTGCGGTTAAAGCGACGGACGGATCAGCTCGAGGCTGTGCAGTTGGCCGGCCAGATAGTCGTCGACACAGCGGATAATCAGCTCGCTGCGCCATTGCGGGCGCAAGGCCAGCAGTTCGTCGCGGCTCAGCCAGCGCGGGCCGATGATGCCGTCGTCCAATTGATAGTCAGGGTGGTGCCTGAGCGGTTTGCCGGCAAAGCAGACGCGTTGGTAGGTCACGCCATTGCTGGGGGCGGTGTACAGGTAGATGCCGACCACGCCGGTCAGCTCGATGTCCCAGCCAGTTTCTTCCAGGGTTTCGCGAATGGCCGCCTGGAGCAGGCTTTCGTCCGGGTCCAGGTGCCCAGCGGGCTGGTTGAACACCGCCTGCTCGCCCTGGAACTCCTCGACGAACAGGAAGCGCCCCTGATCCTCAACGATGGTGGCGACGGTGATGTGGGGTTGCCATTCCATATACAAAGCTCTGTCTTGAGTGGGTGGTCATCATAAGGCGAACGCCAGTCCTATGGGTGTTGTCCAAAAAGCACAAACCCCGGCACCTGGCCGGGGTTTGTATGACAGCGGTGTTGCTTAAACCAGCGCAGCGATAGCCGCGTTGAGGGTGGTGCTTGGACGCATGGCCTTGCTCACCAGTTCAGGGTTGGCGCTGTAGTAGCCGCCGATGTCCACTGGCTTGCCTTGAACGCCGTTGAGTTCGGCGACGATGGTCGCTTCGTTCTCGGTCAGGGTCTTGGCCAGGGTGCTGAACTGCGCTTGCAGGGCGCTATCTTCAGTCTGGGCGGCCAGGGCCTGGGCCCAGTACAGCGCCAGGTAGAAGTGGCTGCCGCGGTTGTCGATGTTGCCGACTTTGCGCGATGGCGACTTGTTGTTGTCCAGGAACTGACCGGTTGCCTGGTCGAGGGTCTTGGCCAATACCAGCGCTTTCGGGTTGTTGTAAGTGTTGCCCAGGTGCTCCAGGGAAGCGGCCAGGGCCAGGAACTCACCCAGGGAATCCCAGCGCAGGAAGTTCTCTTCCAGCAGCTGTTGTACGTGCTTCGGAGCCGAACCGCCGGCGCCGGTTTCGAACAGGCCGCCACCGTTCATCAGCGGCACGATCGACAGCATCTTGGCGCTGGTGCCCAGTTCCATGATCGGGAACAGGTCGGTCAGGTAGTCGCGCAGCACGTTGCCGGTGACGGAGATGGTGTCCTTGCCTTCGCGGGTGCGGGCCAGGGTGAACTTCATGGCATCGACTGGCGACATCACGCGGATGTCCAGGCCGACGGTGTCGTGATCCTTCAGGTAAGCCTGAACCTTCTCGATCATCACGCCGTCGTGGGCGCGCATCGGGTCCAGCCAGAAAATCGCTGGCGTGCTGCTGGCGCGAGCGCGGTTGACGGCCAGTTTGACCCAGTCCTGGATCGGCGCGTCCTTGGTCTGGCACATGCGGAAGATGTCGCCGGCTTCGACGGTCTGTTCCAGCAGCAGGTTGCCCTTGCTGTCGGTGACGCGAACGACGCCGTCAGCCTTGATCTGGAAGGTCTTGTCGTGGGAGCCGTATTCTTCGGCTTTCTTCGCCATCAGGCCAACGTTCGGCACGCTGCCCATGGTGGTCGGGTCGAAGGCGCCATTGGCCTTGCAGTCTTCGATCACGGCCTGGTAGATGGTGGCGTAGCAGCGATCCGGAATCAGCGCCTTGGTGTCGTGCAACTGGCCGTCGGTGCCCCACATTTTGCCGGAGTCACGGATCATGGCTGGCATCGAGGCGTCGACGATCACGTCGCTCGGCACGTGCAGGTTGGTGATGCCTTTGTCGGAGTTGACCATGGCCAGGGCAGGGCGCACGGCGTAGACGGCCTGGATGTCGGCTTCGATCTGCGCTTGTTGCTCCGCGGGCAGGGCCTTGATGCGGGCGTACAGGTCGCCGATGCCGTTGTTCAGGTTGAAGCCGATCTGGCTCAGCACATCAGCGTGCTTGCTCAGGGCGTCCTGATAGAACTCGGCAACGATCTGGCCGAACATGATCGGGTCGGAAACCTTCATCATGGTGGCTTTCAGGTGCACCGACAGCAGTACGCCTTGCTTCTTGGCGTCTTCGATCTCGGCGGCAACGAAAGCCCGCAGGGCCTTCTTGCTCATGACTGCGCAATCGAGGATCTCGCCGGCTTGTACGGCGGTTTTTTCCTTCAGGACGGTAGTGCTACCGTCTTGAGCGATCAGCTCGATCTTCACAGTGTCCTGGGCGTCGATCAGGGCGGCTTTTTCGCTGCCGTAGAAATCGCCCTGGCTCATGTGAGCAACGTGGGACTTGGAGTCTTTGGCCCAGGCGCCCATTTTGTGCGGGTGCTTGCGCGCGTAGTTCTTGACCGACAGCGGAGCGCGGCGGTCGGAGTTGCCTTCACGCAGGACCGGGTTCACGGCGCTGCCCTTGACCTTGTCGTAGCGCGCCTTGGTGTCTTTGTCGGCGTCGCTGGTCACGGTTTCCGGGTAGTCCGGCAGGGCGTAGCCCTTGGCTTGCAGTTCTTTGATCGCGGCCTGAAGCTGCGGTGCCGAAGCACTGATGTTCGGCAGCTTGATGATGTTGGCTTCAGGCGTTACGGCCAGGTCGCCCAGCTCGGCCAGGTGGTCTGGTACGGCTTTGTCGCCCAGCAGCTCCGGGAAGCTGGCAAGAATACGCCCTGCGAGAGAGATGTCGCGGGTTTCCACGGCAATATCAGCGGAAGCGGTGAAGGCTTCGACGATAGGGAGCAGCGAGTAGGTGGCGAGGGCGGGGGCTTCGTCGGTGAAGGTATAGATGATCTTCGAGCGGGTGGGCATATTCGGATTAACTCTCTTCTTTGCTAAAGCGTGCGCAGAAACTCGAGGGGGCGCCGGGTAAGCGCGTTCGTTCAAAGTCATCCGTGAACCGAATGTCGAGGTTTCTTAGCGGTGATGTTGGGTGCATCAGTCGAGCGTCAAGCGGGTGGGCTGCGGTAACAACCCGGCTTTGGGCGGAAAGTCTCGGCTCCTTTTTTCCAGTAGCAGAGCGCTCAGCCGTCGTGACTCTGTGGTCAGCGGCGGCATTATACATAGGTAGCTGGCAAAACGCCGACGGTTCATATGCAACCGATCTCGTCCATTGGTCTAAAGGTCGCAGGCGGGGCGGCGGCGTAGAGTCCTGCGCAGTGCTCAAGTTTGGCGCTTTTCCCTTTGCTTTCAGGCTTGTAGGCCACGAACTGCGCAGCCTTCACGGCATATGAGCGGAACATGAGGTTCCCGTCCAGATTCAACTGGGGTACGCTCGAACGCAGCCAGATGTTCAATCCACACAACGGAGTTCAGCATGGGATACAAGAAGATTCAGGTTCCAGCAGTCGGCGACAAAATCACCGTCAACGCAGACCATTCTCTCAATGTTCCTAACAACCCGATTATCCCTTTCATCGAAGGCGATGGTATTGGCGTTGATATCAGCCCGGTCATGATCAAGGTTGTCGATGCTGCTGTTAAGAAGGCCTACGGCGGCGAGCGCAAAATCTCCTGGATGGAAGTCTATGCCGGCGAGAAAGCAACTCAAGTGTACGACCAGGACACCTGGCTCCCTCAGGAAACCCTGGACGCAGTCAAGGATTACGTGGTTTCCATCAAGGGCCCGCTGACCACTCCGGTAGGTGGCGGTATCCGTTCCCTGAACGTGGCCCTGCGTCAGCAGCTTGACCTGTATGTGTGCCTGCGCCCGGTGCGCTGGTTCGAAGGCGTGCCGAGCCCGGTGAAGAAGCCTGGCGATGTCGACATGACCATTTTTCGTGAGAACTCGGAAGACATTTACGCCGGTATCGAATGGAAGGCCGGCTCCGCCGAAGCCACCAAGGTCATCAAGTTCCTCAAAGAAGAAATGGGCGTCACCAAGATCCGTTTCGACGAAAACTGCGGTATTGGCGTCAAGCCGGTTTCCCTGCAGGGCACCAAGCGTCTGGCGCGCAAAGCGCTGCAATATGTGGTCGACAACGACCGCGATTCGCTGACCATCGTGCATAAAGGCAACATCATGAAGTTCACCGAAGGTGCCTTCAAGGAGTGGGCCTATGAAGTGGCGGCGGAAGAATTTGGCGCGACGCTGCTCGATGGCGGCCCGTGGATGCAGTTCAAGAATCCGAAAACCGGCAAGAACGTGATCGTCAAGGACGCCATCGCCGATGCGATGCTCCAGCAGATCCTGCTGCGTCCGGCCGAATATGACGTGATCGCGACCCTCAACCTGAACGGTGACTACCTGTCCGACGCACTGGCGGCTGAAGTGGGCGGGATCGGCATCGCTCCGGGCGCCAACCTGTCCGACACCGTGGCCATGTTCGAGGCGACCCACGGTACGGCGCCGAAGTACGCGGGCAAGGACCAGGTGAACCCGGGTTCGCTGATCCTGTCCGCGGAAATGATGCTGCGTCACATGGGCTGGACCGAAGCGGCCGACCTGATCATCAAGGGCACCAACGGCGCCATTGGTGCCAAGACCGTGACCTACGACTTCGAGCGCCTGATGGAAGGTGCCACGCTGTTGTCGTCTTCGGCGTTCGGCGATGCGCTGATCTCTCACATGTAAATTGACGCGCTCCAAATGAAACGGCCGGCTCAATCGATTGAGCCGGCCGTTTTTTTATGACTGTTTTTATGACTGGATGCTGAAGATTTTCAGCTCAGGGCCGTTTCCTGGTAGGAGGGGGCTGCGACGGGGGTGTTCTGGGTCTTGATGGATTGGATTTTCACGGCGTGCAGGCCCTTGGGTCCTTGAGTGATCTCGAAGCTCACGGCCTGGCCGGCTTTCAAGGTTTTGTAGCCTTCCATCTCGATGGCCGAGTAGTGGGCGAAAAGGTCGTCGCTTTTACCCTCCTCATTAATGAAGCCATAACCCTTGGCGTTGTTGAACCACTTGACCTTGCCGCTTGCCATGCTCATATCCCTCTGCAACAGACTCCATCACTGGAGTATCATCCAGTTCATCCGTACCGGAATCCGAAAATATAGGATTGACGGTACGGACCTTTATTACCCAATGTGGGCTCTATTGGTTGTAACACCGTTTTGCCGATAGTCAAGGTGACCCGGCGGTCGGAGTTGAAATCCCCCTGGAGTGCCCCCACCACTGTATTTGCTCAACTAACGAACCTTTCTTTCCATGCATGCAATCAGCCAGATTCGACTAACATTCAATCAGGATCGCCCGGATTTCCAAGACGACGATTCCGCTGGCTTGGCTGTACAGGAAGCTAAGCCGACGTTGCAGGCTCCGCCGATGTACAAGGTGGTTTTGTTCAATGATGACTACACACCGATGGATTTCGTCGTCGAAGTGCTCGAGGTGTTTTTTAACCTGAATCGCGAGCTGGCGACCAAGGTAATGCTGGCCGTTCATACAGAAGGACGGGCAGTATGTGGATTGTTTACCCGCGACATCGCCGAGACCAAGGCCATGCAGGTCAACCAGTACGCCAGGGAAAGCCAGCATCCGCTACTCTGTGAAATCGAGAAGGACGGTTAACGCCGACCACTTGGGTATGAGGTGAAGCTATGTTAAACCGCGAGCTCGAAGTCACCCTCAATCTCGCCTTCAAAGAGGCTCGTTCGAAGCGTCATGAGTTCATGACCGTCGAGCACCTCTTGTTGGCTCTTTTGGATAATGAGGCCGCCGCCACCGTTTTGCGTGCCTGCGGAGCAAACCTCGACAAACTCAAGCACGACCTGCAGGAGTTCATCGACTCCACCACGCCGCTGATTCCTGTGCACGACGAGGATCGCGAAACCCAGCCAACCCTGGGCTTCCAGCGTGTGCTGCAACGTGCTGTCTTTCATGTGCAGAGCTCGGGCAAGCGCGAAGTGACCGGCGCCAATGTGCTGGTTGCGATCTTCAGTGAGCAAGAGAGTCAGGCGGTGTTCCTGCTGAAACAGCAGAGCGTTGCCCGCATCGATGTCGTCAACTACATCGCCCATGGCATCTCCAAAGTGCCGGGGCATGGCGATCATTCCGAAGGTGAGCAGGATATGCAGGACGATGAAGGCGGTGAGTCTTCCTCTTCAGGTAATCCGCTGGATGCTTATGCCAGCAATCTCAATGAGCTGGCGCGCCAGGGGCGTATCGACCCGTTGGTCGGGCGTGAGCAGGAAGTCGAGCGTGTGGCGCAGATTCTTGCGCGCCGGCGCAAGAACAACCCGCTGCTGGTGGGCGAGGCCGGGGTCGGTAAAACGGCCATCGCCGAAGGTCTGGCCAAGCGCATCGTCGACAGTCAGGTGCCTGACCTGTTGGCCAGCAGCGTGGTGTACTCCCTGGATCTCGGCGCGTTGCTGGCGGGTACCAAATACCGCGGCGATTTCGAGAAGCGCTTCAAGGCGTTGCTGGGCGAGTTGAAGAAACGTCCGCAGGCGATCCTGTTCATCGACGAGATTCATACCATCATTGGCGCTGGTGCGGCGTCCGGTGGGGTGATGGATGCCTCGAACCTGCTCAAGCCGCTGCTTTCCTCGGGCGACATCCGTTGCATCGGTTCGACCACCTTCCAGGAATTCCGTGGAATTTTCGAGAAGGACCGGGCCTTGGCTCGCCGTTTCCAGAAGGTCGATGTGTCCGAGCCTTCGGTAGAGGACACCATCGGCATTCTGCGCGGCCTCAAGGGGCGTTTCGAGCTGCACCACAGCATCGAGTACAGCGATGAGGCATTGCGCGCCGCCGCCGAACTGGCGTCGCGTTATATCAATGACCGGCATATGCCCGACAAGGCGATCGACGTGATCGACGAGGCGGGCGCCTATCAGCGTCTGCAGCCTGTCGACAAGCGCGTAAAACGCATAGAGGTTGCTCAGGTCGAGGATATCGTGGCGAAAATCGCGCGGATTCCGCCGAAACACGTCACCAGTTCCGACAAGGAGCTGCTGCGTAACCTCGAGCGCGACCTGAAGCTGACGGTGTTCGGCCAGGATGCGGCGATCGACTCGCTGTCGACCGCGATCAAGCTGTCCCGTGCCGGCCTGAAGTCGCCGGACAAGCCTGTCGGTTCGTTCCTGTTCGCCGGGCCTACCGGTGTCGGTAAGACCGAGGCTGCACGGCAGTTGGCCAAGGCGCTGGGTATCGAACTGGTGCGTTTCGACATGTCCGAGTACATGGAGCGTCACACCGTATCGCGTCTGATCGGTGCGCCTCCGGGTTATGTCGGTTTCGACCAGGGCGGTTTGCTGACCGAAGCGATTACCAAGCAGCCTCATTGCGTATTGCTGCTCGATGAAATCGAAAAGGCCCACCCGGAAGTCTTCAACCTGCTGCTGCAGGTGATGGACCACGGTACCTTGACCGATAACAACGGGCGCAAGGCGGATTTCCGCAACGTGATCGTGATCATGACCACCAACGCAGGTGCCGAGACTGCGGCGCGGGCTTCCATCGGGTTCACTCATCAGGATCACTCTTCCGATGCCATGGAAGTGATCAAGAAGAGCTTCACGCCGGAATTCCGTAACCGTCTGGACACCATTATCCAGTTTGGTCGCCTCAGTCATGAGGTCATCAAGAGCGTGGTGGACAAGTTCCTTACCGAACTGCAGGCGCAGCTGGAGGACAAGCGCGTTCAGCTGGAAGTCACCGATGCGGCCCGCAGCTGGCTGGCGGCTGGTGGTTACGATGTGACCATGGGCGCTCGTCCTATGGCGCGCCTGATCCAGGACAAGATCAAGCGTCCGCTGGCGGAGGAGATACTCTTTGGCGAACTGGCCGAACATGGCGGTGTGGTGCACATCGACATCAAGGATGGCGAGCTGACCTTCGAGTTCGAGACCACCGCAGAAATGGCCTGACCGGCCGCAATAAAAAAGGCGCCGCAAGGCGCCTTTTTTATATCTGTTCTGTAGGCAGGCAGAGTAAATCGCAGGCAAACAAAAACGCCCGGCATGGGCCGGGCGTCTTGTATTGACTTGCTTAGCGAGCGCGGTAAGTGATGCGCCCTTTGCTCAAGTCATAGGGCGTCAGTTCGACGCGCACTTTGTCACCGGTAAGAATACGAATGTAGTTCTTGCGCATCTTGCCGGAGATATGCGCGGTTACGACGTGCCCATTTTCCAACTCCACACGAAACATGGTGTTGGGCAGGGTGTCGACGACAGTGCCTTCCATTTCGAAGCTGTCTTCTTTCGACATGCAGTAAAGCCCTCGGTGTCCAATGAATGGCCCGGTGCAACTGCGCCAGGCAAAAGCGGCGTGCATTGTGCCCGAAAAGTGGGGTTCAAGCCAAGGGCTTCTAGTTCAGGATGACCCATCTCTGGTTAATCAGCAGCTCAATGGGCCGATATTGGGTCTTGTAGTTCATCTTTTTGCAGTTCTTGATCCAGTATCCGAGGTAGACCGCGTCCAGACCCAGGCGCAAGGCTTCGCCGATCTGCCACAGAATGGCGTAGCGGCCGAGGCTGCGGCGCTCTTCATCGGGTTCGTAGAAGGTGTAGACCGCGGAAAGGCCATTGGGTAGCAGATCGGTGACGGCCACGGCGAGCAGGCGCCCATCGAGGCGGAACTCGTAGAATCTGGAGAAGGGCAGATCGCGAACCAGAAAGGTCGAGAACTGATCGCGGCTGGGTGGGTACATGTCGCCATCGGCGTGGCGTTGCTCGATATAACGCTGGTAAAGGTCGAAATACTCTTCGCTGAACCCCGGTTTGGCAGGCTGGACTTTCAGGTCGGCATTGCGTTTGAGAATACGTTTTTGCTGACGATTGGGTACAAACTGCGCGGCAGGAATGCGTGCCGGAACACAGGCATTGCAGTTCTGGCAATGCGGCCGGTACAGGTGGTCGCCACTGCGGCGAAAGCCCATTTCCGACAGATCTGCGTAGACATGCACATCCATGGGCTGACTAGGATCGAGGAACAGCGTGGTCGCCTGTTCTTCGGGCAGGTAGCTGCAAGAGTGGGGCTGAGTGGCATAAAACTTCAAACGCGCCAACTCGGTCATGAATCAACCCTCGGGATTAGCTTTGAATTAAGTGTAAGCCACACCGGCAAAACCCGCCTAGGAAACCCATATGGCGCGGCTGGGCTGGTCCAGATGGCGCCGCAGATAGCCGGCGAACTCCTGGCGGGGGATGGCGCGGGCGCCCAGGCTGTGCAAGTGGTCGGTGGGCATCTGGCAGTCGATCAGGGCGAAGCCCCATGCCCGTAAATGTTGGACCAGCGTGACGAAGCCGAATTTCGACGCATTGTCGGCCCGACTGAACATCGATTCGCCAAAAAACAGCTGGCCCATTGCTAGCCCATACAGCCCGCCCACCAGCAAACCCTGATCCCAGACTTCGACCGAATGGGCATAACCGCGCTTGTGCAGTTCAAGGTAGGCATCCTGCATCGATTCGGTGATCCAGGTGCCGTCGGCATAAGGGCGTGGCGCCGCGCAGGCGCTGATGACCGCGGCAAAATCCTGATCGAAGGTGACCTGGTAGCGTTGCTGGCGCAGCAGCTTGCCCAGGCTGCGGGATACATGCAGTTCGTCTGGAAATAACACTGTGCGTGGGTCGGGTGACCACCAGAGGATGGGCTGGCCTTCGGAAAACCAGGGAAAGCAGCCGTGGCGATAGGCCTGGATCAACCGGTCGGCCGACAGGTCGCCGCCGGCGGCCAACAGGCCGTTGGGGGTGCGCAGGGCCTTTTCCAGCGGGGGAAAGTCGAAGGTGTTGCGTTGTAACCAGGTCAGCATGGCATTCAGACTTGCGGAAGGGGAGGGCGGTGGCGGGCCTGCAAGGCCCGCCGCAAGCGTAGGTCGGGAGGTCAGTTGTCGTCGAGGAATTTCTCTGCATCCAGGGCCGCCATGCAGCCCGCGCCCGCGGAAGTGACGGCCTGGCGGTACACATGGTCGGCTACATCGCCCGCGGCGAACACGCCCGGGATGCCGGTAGCCGTGACTTCACCTTCGCTGCCACCCTTGACCAGCAGATAGCCATCGCGCATTTCCAACTGGCCCTTGAACAGATCCGTATTGGGCTTGTGACCGATGGCGATGAATACGCCGGCCAGCGCCAGTTCCTGGGTCTCTCCGGTCAGGCTGTCGCGCAGTCGGGCGCCGGTGACGCCGCTGGCATCGCCCAGCACCTCATCGAGATTCTGGTTCCAGTGCAGACGGATATTGCCCTTGGCGGCTTTGTCGAACAGCTTGTCCTGGAGGATTTTCTCCGCGCGCAGCTTGTCGCGCCGGTGCACCAGGTGAACCTCTTTGGCGATGTTGGAGAGGTACAGGGCTTCCTCCACGGCGGTGTTGCCGCCACCGATTACGGCAACTACTTGATTGCGATAGAAAAAGCCGTCACAGGTAGCGCAGGCGGATACACCCTTGCCGGCGAAGGCTTCTTCGGAGGGCAGGCCCAGGTACTGGGCCGATGCACCCGTGGCGATGATCAGTGCGTCGCAGCTGTAGGTGCCGCTGTCGCCCTTGAGGATAAAGGGTCGCTGCTGCAACTCCGCGGTATGGATGTGGTCGTAGACGATCTCGGTGTCGAAGCGTTCAGCGTGTTTTTGCATGCGCTC
Organism: Pseudomonas sp. GW822-FHT05A08; assembly: GCF_058800485.1. NCBI lineage: Bacteria > Pseudomonadati > Pseudomonadota > Gammaproteobacteria > Pseudomonadales > Pseudomonadaceae > Pseudomonas > Pseudomonas sp. GW822-FHT05A08. The sequence continues at coordinate 4,596,192 of NZ_CM179511.1, read as the reverse complement.
CATCAGCACCGGGCCGGTCAGGCCTTCGACATCGCCAGGCCAATTGTCGACCTCGACGGTGGTGGTCAGTTGACCGCCCGCTTGCAGGCCGGTGATGACGGTCGGTTTGAGGTTGGCGCGGGCGGCATAAACGGCAGCGCTGTAACCGGCAGGGCCGGAGCCCAGAATGATCAGGCGTGAATGCTTCGCTTCGGTCATAAAAACACCTCATAAGCCTTTGTCACAAAAGAGAATGCATGCTCAAATTGAATACTGCGTAAAGTGTTCCTGATTATGCTACACCCAGTATTGAGCAGCGTGGCACGGCGCTTACAAACCCGTACAATGCGGGTTTGTATCCCTATATGGAATACATCGGCATTGCACGCGGCAGCTCTTACAGTTTCGCAATGCGTGGGCAGAATGTTAAAAGTAGCCCCAGTTACGCTCGTCAACTTTTTTACCTGCCTGGATTGGGCAGTATTTTTTAGTCGATCAACAGTTGGACGCGCCCATGGCGCAGGAAAAGACGCGTTTTGAAGAAATCCACCGCAGCACCTAAAACAGTAGTCCCACTCTGGCGCCAGCAATTGCACTACCGGCTCAAGGAAGGTGCGTTGATCGCCATTGGGGCCTTGTGCCTGTTCCTGATGATGGCATTGCTGACATATGGCAAGGACGATCCGGGCTGGAGTCATAACAGCAAGATTGAAGATGTACAGAACTTCGGTGGTCCTGCGGGCTCTTACAGCGCCGATATCCTGTTTATGGTGTTGGGTTACTTCGCCTATATCTTCCCGTTGTTATTGGCGATCAAGACTTATCAGATCTTCCGTCAGCGCCATGAGCCGTGGCAGTGGAGCGGCTGGCTGTTTTCCTGGCGTTTGATCGGCCTGGTATTCCTGGTGCTGTCCGGTGCCGCGTTGGCGCATATCCATTTCCACGCGGCGACCGGCCTGCCGGCTGGCGCAGGTGGGGCGCTGGGTGAAAGCCTGGGCGACCTAGCCAAGAACGCGCTGAATATCCAGGGCAGTACCCTGATGTTTATCGCGCTGTTCCTGTTCGGCCTGACCGTTTTTACCGATCTTTCCTGGTTCAAGGTCATGGATGTGACCGGCAAGATCACCCTCGACCTGTTCGAACTGTTCCAGGGCGCCGCCAACCGCTGGTGGGCGGCCCGTACCGAGCGCAAGCAACTGGTCGCCCAATTGCGTGAAGTGGATGCCCGGGTCGACGAAGTGGTCGCTCCGACCGTGACCGACAAGCGTGAGCAGGCCAAGGTCAAGGAGCGCCTGATCGAGCGCGAGCAGGCCCTGAGCAAGCACATGTCCGACCGTGAGAAACAGGTCCCGCCGGTGATTGCCCCGGCCCCGGTCAAAGCGCCCGAACCCAGCAAGCGCGTGCAGAAAGAGAAACAGGTCCCGCTGTTCATCGACAGCGCGGTCGAAGGCACCTTGCCGCCTATCTCTATTCTCGATCCGGCGGAAAAGAAACAACTCAACTACTCCCCCGAGTCGCTGGCCGCTGTCGGCCATCTGCTGGAAATCAAGCTCAAGGAGTTCGGGGTCGAGGTGTCGGTGGACTCGATCCACCCGGGCCCGGTGATTACCCGTTACGAAATCCAGCCGGCCGCCGGTGTGAAAGTCAGCCGTATCGCCAACCTGGCCAAGGACCTGGCGCGTTCGCTGGCGGTGACCAGCGTGCGGGTAGTGGAAGTGATTCCCGGCAAGACCACCGTGGGTATCGAGATTCCCAACGAAGACCGGCAGATCGTGCGCTTCTCCGAAGTGCTGTCGACCCCGGAATACGACAACTTCAAATCCCCGGTCACTCTGGCCCTGGGCCACGATATCGGCGGCAAGCCGATCATCACCGACCTGGCCAAGATGCCTCACCTGCTGGTGGCCGGGACCACCGGTTCCGGTAAGTCGGTGGGTGTGAACGCGATGATTCTGTCGATCCTGTTCAAGTCCGGCCCGGAAGACGCCAAGCTGATCATGATCGACCCGAAAATGCTCGAGCTGTCGATCTACGAAGGCATCCCGCACCTGTTGTGCCCGGTGGTGACCGACATGAAGGACGCCGCCAACGCCCTGCGCTGGAGCGTGGCCGAGATGGAGCGGCGCTACAAGCTGATGGCGAAGATGGGCGTGCGTAACCTGTCGGGCTTCAACGCCAAGGTTAAAGAAGCGATCGAAGCCGGTACGCCGCTGACCGACCCACTGTACAACCGCGAAAGTATTCACGACGAAGCGCCGCTGCTGACCAAGCTGCCGACCATCGTCGTGGTGGTCGACGAATTCGCCGACATGATGATGATCGTCGGCAAGAAGGTCGAAGAACTGATCGCGCGGATCGCCCAGAAAGCCCGTGCCGCGGGGATCCACCTGATCCTGGCGACCCAGCGTCCGTCGGTGGACGTGATCACCGGCCTGATCAAGGCCAACATCCCGACCCGCATGGCGTTCCAGGTATCGAGCAAGATCGACTCGCGGACCATCATCGACCAGGGCGGCGCCGAACAGCTGCTGGGGCACGGTGACATGCTCTACATGCCGCCGGGCACCAGCCTGCCGATCCGCGTCCATGGCGCCTTCGTCTCCGACGATGAGGTGCACCGTGTGGTGGAGGCCTGGAAACTGCGTGGCGCACCGGAGTACAACGACGACATCCTCAACGGTGTCGAAGAAGCCGGTAGCGGCTTCGACGGCAGCAGCGGCGGTGGTGACGGTGACGACGCCGAGACCGACGCGCTGTACGACGAGGCGGTGCAGTTCGTCCTCGAGAGCCGCCGGGCATCGATCTCCGCGGTTCAGCGCAAGCTCAAGATCGGCTACAACCGCGCGGCCCGCATGATCGAAGCCATGGAAATGGCCGGTGTGGTGACCGCCATGAACACCAACGGCTCGCGCGAAGTGATAGCGCCGGGTCCGATGCGCGACTAATGACCCGACACAGGCGGCGCGCCCCAGCGCCGCCGGTTTTTTCCACGAATCTAATGAGGACTCCCATGCGTCTTATCCGCATGTTGCTGGTACCGGTACTGGCTTTAACGACGCTGTCGGCCCATGCCGATCAGAAAGACGTGGCGCGCCTGACCCAGTTGCTCGAAAAGTCCCAGACCCTGACCGCGCGTTTCTCGCAACTGACCCTAGACGGCAGCGGCACCCAGCTGCAGGAAACCGCTGGCGACATGGCGCTGAAGCGCCCGGGCCTGTTCTACTGGCACACCGATGCGCCGCAGGAGCAACTGATGGTCTCCGACGGCAAGAAGGTTTCCCTGTGGGACCCGGACCTGGAGCAGGTCACCATCAAGACCCTGGACCAGCGCCTGACCCAGACCCCAGCCTTGTTGTTGTCGGGCGATGTGTCGAAAATCAGCGAAAGCTTCGACATCAGCGCCAAGGAAGCCGGTGGCGTGGTGGACTTCATCCTCAAGCCGAAAACCAAGGACACCCTGTTCGACAGCCTGCGCCTGTCGTTCCGCAATGGCCTGGTGAATGACATGCAACTGATCGACAGCGTTGGCCAGCGCACCAATATCCTGTTCACCGGGGTCAAGGCCAATGAGCCGATCGCCGCTTCCAAGTTCAAGTTCGACATCCCCAAGGGTGCCGACGTGATCCAAGAATAAGTCGACGCCAAGAGGTTTCAATCGTCCGCCATGGATCTGTTTCGCAGTGACCCGATCGCCCAACCCCTGGCCGCGCGCCTGCGCCCGGCCAACCTGGACGAGTACGTCGGTCAGGAACATGTGCTCGCCCGCGGCAAGCCTCTGCGCGAAGCGCTGGAGCAGGGGGCCTTGCACTCGATGATCTTCTGGGGGCCGCCGGGCGTGGGCAAGACCACCCTGGCGCGGCTCCTGGCGAAAGTCTCGGATGCGCACTTCGAAACGGTCTCGGCGGTACTGGCCGGGGTCAAGGAGATCCGCCAGGCGGTGGAAATCGCCAAGCAGCAGGCGGCCCAGTACGGGCGTCGGACCATCCTGTTCGTCGACGAAGTGCACCGTTTCAACAAGTCGCAGCAGGATGCCTTCCTGCCCTATGTCGAAGATGGCACCCTGATTTTCATTGGTGCGACCACCGAGAACCCGTCCTTCGAGCTGAACAACGCACTGTTGTCCCGGGCCCGGGTGTATGTGCTCAAGAGCCTCGACGAGGCGGCGCTGCACAAGCTGGTACAGCGGGCCTTGACTGAGGAACGCGGGCTGGGCAAGCGCCAGCTGAGCCTCAGCGACGAAGGCTTCCAGATGCTCCTGGCAGCGGCGGACGGCGATGGCCGGCGCCTGCTCAACTTGCTGGAGAATGCCTCGGATCTCGCCGAAGACGGGACGCAAATCGGTGTCGAGCTGCTGCAAAGCCTGTTGGGCGATACCCGCCGGCGTTTCGACAAGGGCGGCGAAGCCTTCTACGACCAGATATCGGCGCTGCACAAGTCGGTCCGCGGTTCCAACCCGGACGGGGCCCTGTACTGGTTCGCGCGGATGCTCGACGGCGGTTGCGACCCGCTGTACCTGGCGCGGCGCGTGGTGCGCATGGCCAGCGAAGACATCGGCAACGCCGATCCACGGGCCCTGAGCCTGTGCCTGGCGGCCTGGGACGTGCAGGAGCGCCTCGGCAGCCCCGAAGGCGAGCTGGCGGTGGCCCAGGCCATCACCTACCTGGCCTGCGCGCCAAAAAGCAACGCCGTGTACATGGGCTTCAAGGCCGCCATGCGCAGCGCTGCCGAGCATGGGTCGCTGGAAGTGCCGCTGCACCTGCGCAATGCGCCGACCAAACTGATGAAGCAACTGGGTTACGGCGACGAATATCGTTATGCCCATGATGAGCCGGATGCCTACGCGGCCGGCGAAGACTACTTTCCCGAGGCGCTGGAGCCGCAACCCTTCTATCAACCCGTGCCCCGTGGCCTGGAACTGAAGATCGGCGAGAAGCTCAAGCACCTGACGGAGCTTGACCGGGCCAGCTCCAAGCAGCGGAGAAAACCGTGATCCCGTTGATCCTTGCCGTCTCGGTGGGTGGTATTGCCGGAACCCTGTTGCGCTTTGCCACCGGTAACTGGATCAGCGCCAATTGGCCGCGGCACTTCTATACCGCGACGCTGGCCGTTAATATCGTGGGCTGCCTGCTGATCGGCGTGCTGTACGGCCTGTTTCTGATACGCCCGGAGGTGCCCATCGAGGTGCGCGCCGGGTTGATGGTGGGCTTCCTTGGCGGCCTGACGACTTTTTCATCCTTTTCACTGGATACGGTGCGTCTGCTGGAAAGCGGACAGATACCGCTGGCCCTGGGCTATGCGGCCATCAGCGTATTCGGCGGGCTGCTCGCGACCTGGGCCGGCCTGTCCCTGACCAAACTTTGATAAACGAGAGACCGACATGCTCGATTCCAAACTGTTACGTAGCAACCTTCAGGACGTAGCGGACCGCCTGGCATCCCGTGGCTTTGCCCTGGATGTAGCACGCATCGAAGCGCTGGAAGAACAGCGCAAGACCGTCCAGACCCGCACCGAACAACTGCAGGCCGAACGTAACGCGCGCTCCAAGTCCATCGGTCAGGCCAAGCAGCGCGGCGAAGACATCGCGCCGCTGATGGCCGACGTCGAGCGCATGGCGGGCGAGTTGGCGGTCGGCAAGGTTGAGCTGGACGCCATTCAAACCGAGCTGGATGCGATCCTGCAGGGCGTCCCGAACCTGCCCCACGAATCGGTGCCGGTTGGCGACGACGAAGAGGGCAACGTCGAAGTGCGCCGCTGGGGCACGCCGACGGCGTTCGACTTCCCGATCCTGGACCACGTCGCCCTGGGCGAAAAACACGGCTGGCTGGACTTCGAGACCGCGGCCAAGCTGTCGGGCGCGCGTTTTGCCCTGCTGCGCGGACCGATCGCCCGTCTGCACCGCGCACTGGCGCAGTTCATGATCAACCTGCACACCAGCGAGCACGGCTACGAAGAGGCCTACACCCCTTACCTGGTGCAGGCACCGGCGTTGATGGGTACCGGTCAGTTGCCGAAGTTCGAAGAAGACCTGTTCAAGATCAGCCGTGAAAACGAAGCCGATCTGTACCTGATCCCGACCGCCGAAGTGTCGCTGACCAATATCGTGGCCGGCGAGATCCTCGATCCGAAGCAGCTGCCGATCAAGTTCGTCGCCCATACCCCGTGCTTCCGCAGCGAAGCCGGTTCGTCGGGCCGCGACACCCGCGGCATGATCCGCCAGCACCAGTTCGACAAGGTCGAGATGGTCCAGATCGTCGAGCCATCGACCTCCATGGAAGCCCTGGAAGGTTTGACCGCCAACGCCGAGAAAGTCCTGCAACTGCTGGAACTGCCTTACCGCACCCTGGCGCTGTGCACCGGCGACATGGGCTTCAGCGCGGTCAAGACCTATGACCTGGAAGTGTGGATCCCGAGCCAGGACAAGTACCGCGAGATTTCGTCGTGCTCCAACTGCGGCGACTTCCAGGCCCGTCGCATGCAGGCGCGCTTCCGCAATCCGGAAACCGGCAAGCCGGAACTGGTGCATACCCTGAACGGTTCCGGCCTGGCGGTCGGTCGTACCCTGGTGGCGGTGCTGGAGAACTACCAGCAGGCCGACGGTTCGATCCGTGTGCCTGAGGTGCTCAAGCCTTACATGGGCGGCCTCGAGGTCATCGGCTAAATGGAATTTCTGCCGCTGTTTCATAACCTGCGCGGCAGTCGTGTGTTGGTGGTCGGCGGCGGGGAGATTGCCTTGCGCAAATCCCGCCTGCTGGCCGACGCCGGTGCGCTGCTGCGGGTAGTTGCACCTGAAGTGGAACCCCAGTTGCGCGAGCTGGTCACGGCCAGCGGCGGCGAATGCCTGTCGCGCGGTTATGTCGAGGCGGACCTGGACGGCTGCGTGCTGATCATCGCCGCCACCGACGACGAACCGCTCAATGCCCAGGTCTCCGCCGACGCTCATCGGCGCTGCGTGCCGGTCAATGTGGTGGACGCGCCGGCCCTGTGCAGCGTGATCTTCCCGGCGATCGTCGACCGTTCGCCGTTGGTGATCGCGGTCTCCAGCGGCGGCGATGCGCCGGTGCTGGCGCGCCTGATCCGGGCCAAGCTGGAAACCTGGATTCCCTCGACCTACGGTCAACTGGCCGGCCTGGCCGCGCGTTTTCGCAATCAGGTCAAAGGCCTGTTTCCGGACGTGCAGCAGCGTCGTGCCTTTTGGGAAGACGTGTTCCAGGGACCGATCGCCGACCGGCAGCTGGCCGGGCAGGGCGAGGAGGCCGAGCGCTTGCTGCAGGCCAAGATCGCCGGCGAAGCGCCCCATGCGCCGGGCGAGGTGTATCTGGTGGGGGCCGGGCCGGGCGATCCGGACCTGCTGACCTTCCGCGCCTTGCGCCTGATGCAGCAAGCCGATGTGGTGCTCTACGACCGCCTCGTAGCTCCGGCGATTCTCGAGCTGTGCCGGCGCGATGCCGAGCGGGTGTATGTCGGCAAGCGCCGCGCTGATCACGCCTTGCCCCAGGAACAGATCAACCAGCAATTGGTGGACCTGGCCAAACAGGGCAAGCGCGTGCTGCGTCTGAAGGGTGGCGATCCGTTCATCTTCGGCCGTGGTGGCGAAGAGATCGAAGAGCTGGCGGCCCATGGCATTCCGTTCCAGGTGGTGCCGGGGATTACCGCGGCCAGTGGCTGCGCGGCCTATGCCGGCATTCCTTTGACCCACCGTGACTATGCGCAGTCCGTGCGTTTCGTCACCGGACACCTGAAGGATGGCACCACCGATCTGCCCTGGGCCGACCTGGTCGCGCCTGCGCAGACCCTGGTGTTCTACATGGGCCTGGTGGGCTTGCCGGTGATCTGCGAGCAACTGATCCGGCATGGCCGTTCGGCGGATACGCCGGCCGCCTTGATCCAGCAGGGCACGACCGCCAACCAGCGAGTGTTCACCGGCACCCTGGCGGATCTGCCGAAGCTGGTGGCGGAGCATGAAGTGCATGCGCCGACCCTGGTGATCGTCGGCGAAGTGGTGCAGCTTCGCGAGAAGCTCGCCTGGTTCGAAGGCGCGCAGTCGCAGGTCTGACAAAAGCATCGCGAGCAAGCTCGCTCCTACAGGTATCCGCGATCCCTGTAGGAGCGAGCTTGCTCGCGATAGCGATCTCAACCTTTGCGCCAAACTCCACGCCCGCTCAAACGCTCGCGATCATGCGCCGCATCGAAGTCCTGCGCCGGCCCTTTCGGCACGATGCCGGTCGGGTTGATGGTGCGATGGCTGGCGTAGTAGTGCCCCTTGATATGGGTGAAGTCCACGGTTTCGCCGATCCCCGGCCATTGGTACAGCTCGCGCAGCCAGTTCGACAGGTTCGGATAGTCGGCGATCCGCCGCAGGTTGCACTTGAAGTGACCGTAATACACCGCGTCGAAGCGGATCAGCGTGGTAAACAGGCGGATGTCCGCTTCCGTCAGGTATTCGCCGGCCAGGTAGCGTTGGCCGCCCAGGCGCCGTTCCAGCCAGTCGAGTTCGGCGAACAGATCGTCGAAGGCCGCTTCGTAGGCTTGTTGCGAAGTGGCGAAGCCGGCGCGATACACGCCATTGTTCACCGCCGGATAGATGCGCGCGTTCAGTTCGTCGATTTCGCGGCGTAGCGGCTCCGGATAGAAATCCAGGCCGTTACCGCTCAGGTCATCGAAGGCGCTGTTGAACATGCGGATGATTTCCGCCGATTCGTTGCTGACGATGCGTTTCTGTTGTTTGTCCCAGAGCACGGGCACGGTGACGCGGCCGGTGTAGTCGCGGGTGTCGGCGGTGTAGCGTTGGTGGAGGAAATCCAGATGATCCAGATGGTCGCCGCTGGAGCCCAGGGCCCGGTCGAAAGTCCAGCCCTGTTCCAGCATCAGCCAGCTGACCACCGACACATCGACCAGGCTTTCCAAACCCTTGAGCTTGCGCAGGATCAGCGTGCGGTGCGCCCAGGGGCAGGCCAGGGATACGTACAGATGATAACGGCCGGCTTCCGCGCGAAAACCGCCTTCGCCGCTAGGGCCTGGTTTGCCGTCAACGGTCACCCAGTTGCGGCGTTGCGCCTGTTCGCGCTGGAAGGCGCCGTCTTTGCTGCTTTCGTACCACTGGTCGTGCCAGCGTCCTTCAATCAGCAGGCCCATAAAAAACTCCTCGGTCAGCGTGCATTGGAGTGCAGTCTAATCCGAGGGGTTCGAACGAATTACGCAAAAGTCCGGCAGTTATGATCGGTTAAATCGATCTATCGCGAGCATCCCAGTAGTGCTGAGCTTGCTCGAAAGCCTGTTCCCGGGGTATGCCGAGCCCGCGCAGGGCCAGGGCCATGGTGGCGATCAGCGCCAGCTGCGGGTAGCTGTCCTGCACATCGCCGCGCCAGACGGCTTTCAGGTGCTCGGGGTCGAGGCTGGCCGGTTTGACATGGCGCTGCTCGGACAGCGCCGGCCATTCCTCATCCCAACTGATACCGCCGGTGCTGCCATACAGATGGCTGGCGCTGTCCGGGTTGATCTCGATTTCGCCGCCGTCGCCCTTGATCACAATGACGTTGTCCCCCAGCAGGCCGCTGGCATCGCGATGCACGCCCTGATAGCCGGGGTGGAAGATGCTTTGCAGGCCGCAGCGCGCGCCCAACGGGTTGAGGATGCGCGCCAGGGAGTGGATCGGCGAGCGCAGGCCCAGGGTGTTGCGCAGGTCGATCATGCGTTGCAGTTGGGGTGCCCAGTCGCCCAGGGGGATGAAGGCCAGGTTGCCCTGGGCCAGCGCGGCATCGACCGCCTGCCAGTCGCGGCACAGCGGGATGTGCAGTTGCTCCAGCAATTGCTCGGTGTACAGCCGGCCGGCGGTATGGGCGCCACCGCCGTGCAGCAGGATACGCACGCCGTTTTGCGCCAGGCACTTGGCGGCCAGCAGGAACCAGGGCAGGTGGCGCTTTTTGCCGGCATAGCTGGGCCAGTCCAGGTCGACCTTGATTGGTGGCGCCTGCAGTCGCTGGCGCAGGGCTTCGGTAAAGCCCGCCAGCTCCTCGGGGCTTTCTTCCTTGTGCCGCAACAGCATCAGGAAGGCGCCGAGCTGGGTGTCCTCGACCTTGTCGTCGAGCAGCAAGCCCATGGCTTCCCGGGCTTCTTCGCGGGTGAGGCTGCGGGCGCCGCGTTTGCCTTTGCCGAGAATGCGTACGAACTGCGCGAAAGGATGCTCGGCGGGCGTCTCGATGGTCAGCGGGGTGTAATCGGTCATAAGCAATTGGTCGGCTTGGGCAGGCCCGCCAGCTTGGCGGCAAGTTTGGCGGGAGTGCCTTTGAACAGTCGGTTCAGGTGCAGGCTGTTGCCCTTGTCCGGGCCCAGCTTCAAGGCGGTGTATTTGATCAGTGGGCGGGTCGCGGGCGACAGCTGGAACTCCTGGTAGAAGCCGCGCAGCAGCTCGAGGATTTCCCAGTGCTCGGGGGTCAGTTCGATCTGTTCCGCCGCGGCCAGGGCAGCGGCCACTTCGCTGGACCAGTCGCCCAGTTCCACCAGGTAGCCGTCCTTGTCCAGGGCGATGGCGCGTTCGCCGACAGTCAGTGCGTTCATAACCAGCTGTTGACCTTGTCGTACTGGATCGACAGCGCGACGAACGCCGGGTAATCGATACTCGTGGCCCAGGCCGGAACCTCCAGGCCTCGGGCCTGGTGGTCTTCCGCCAAAATGTAGAGCGACAGCGTCTCGCCGCGTGCCTGCAGGGCCGCCAGCGGCGCGCTGCCAGGCTGCAGGGCGTACACCGCATCGCCGCACAGGAGGATGGCATCCTGCGGGCCGAGCAGGCGCAGACAACTGGTCAGCCGGGAGTCGGTGAAGGGCGAGTGGGACAGCACGTGCAAGGTCGACATCAGAGGGTGATCACCTGGTCAAAACGGTCAATAAGTGCGCCGAGTTCGGCCGGGGCCAGAACCTGCACCTCGTCCAGGTTCAGCGCGGCCGGGTCCAGGCCGCGTTCCGCCACGCTGGCGCCGCAGGCGAACAACTGCTCCACACCAAACAGCGGCAGGGCCTGCAGATTGGCGCTGAGGTCCTTTTGCTGCACGGCAGCGGCTTTTTGCCCGGGGGCCAGCTGAAACACGCCATCGTCAAGAAACAGCAGGCCGATCGGCAAGTCGAAGGCGCCGCCCGCCAGCACGATATCCAGGGCTTCGCGGGCACCGGGGCCGGACCAGGGTGCCTGGCGGCTGATGATCAACAGGGATTGCGCCATGTTTCATGGCCCTCCGAAACAGATCAAGCGGTCGGCCGCCTGTACGGCGTCGTGCAACTGGCCGAGCCCGGAAAGCTCCCAGGGCGCGCTCAGGTTGACGGCCGGGCGCTGGTAGCGCGCGGCTTCCTCCTGGTTCAACACCCCGCGGCGCAGGGCCGCGGCAATGCACACCACGCCATCGAGCTGGTGCTCGCTGACGAAGGTTCGCCATTGCGCGGGCAGGTCCGGTTCGTCCTGCGGGGTGACGATGTTGTCCGATGCGCTGTGCACGCCATCCTGATAGAAAAACAGCCGCACGATCTCGTGGCCGCCAGCCAGCGCTGCCTGGGCGAATGCCAGGGCGCGGCGCGAGGAGGGCGCGTGAGCGGCGGAAAAAAGGGCAATGGCGAACTTCATGTAGAACTCTGTCTGCAAACCTGGGGCCATGATAAAGCTTTATGCCGGGCCCGGCGAAGTGGCTTTAGCGCGGCATATAGCCCAGCTGCCAGCGATGGGGGATCTTCAGCGACAACAGCCCCAGCAGCGCCGACAGCAGGCCGCTGACGAACAGGGCCGCGAGGCCCAGATGCTGTTCCAGAACGGCGCCCAGCACGGCGCCGGCGAACATGCCGCCCCAGGGCACCAGCTGGATGCGCCAGCCATTGCGCCGCTCGCCGAGCATCCAGCGGCCCAGGCCGCGGCCAAAGCGCGACAGGGCGCCGGTGACATAGGTCAGGCCCACGGGCAGCCCGTTCACTTCCTCGACGGCAGCATTGAGCATGCCCATGGCGATGATCGCGGCCAGCACCGCCGGTAGCTGTTGTTCAAACGGCCAGGCGGCTGCCGCGCACAGCAGCGTGGCAATGCACAATAGCAGCGGCAAGGCCCGGCGGCCGCCCAAGCGGCTGACGACGATGCCCAGGGCGTTGCCGGCGATGAAGGTGACGACCAGCAGCACCAGATGCAGGGTCAGGGCCAGGTCGGTATCGCTGATGGCGACGGCCAGGCGCGTGGTGTTGCCGCTCATGAAGGAGACGAAGTCCCCGGTGGCCATGAAGCCGATGGCGTCGGTCATGCCGGCCAGCACCGACAGGCTGGCGACCAGGCACAGGCCTATGCGGCCGCGCCATTTCTGGCGCCGCAGCAGCTCCGGGTTACTGCGAAGGCTGGTGGAAGAGGGCAGCATCAGCGTTGACTCATGGTGACAATGATCCTTTATCGAAGGCCCGAGCTGTGCTCAATCGCGTGGCAGGCCGTGTAGCTCGCAATACTCGCTCCAGGGCATGCCGGCCATTTCCGCCACTTCCCGGTGCACTTCGAGCCGCCGCGCGGCAAATTCCTCCACGCTCTGCACGGTCAACTGCAGGCTCAGTTCCCAGGCAAACAGACCCTGGCGTTCCGCCTCGGCCTCGAAGGCTTCGTGCAGTCGCTCCGCGCGGTATTGCTCCTGGGTTTCGCCCCTGGCCTGGGCGGCCAAGGGATTGAGGTGATCGAGTGCTTCACGAAGCTCCGGGCGCGCTGCGAGAAACTTTTGCAGGGCCACTTCATGCGGGTGTTCGGGTGCGGCCATCGGCGATCCTGGATGGGGTTGAAGGAAGGCGTTTCGGATTTGGGAGGTGCGAAAGCCCAGCGACCATAACGCCTGGCCGGTCCAGCGTCAAAATGCTCCCGGGTGGAGTTGCCGCGACGGAAGGTCAGGGCCGTGCTCGCACCGTGCCACTGAGCGGATTGGCCAGGTAAAAATGCGTGCTGGATAACACTTCCAGTGAATGCCTGGGTATGAGCCCCGTTCTTGTGACCTACTCTCAACGGGCACTCTCTCCAAATGGCGCCGCCAAGGAGGAATTTCTCATGCTCTCGATGGACGAGCTTCGCCAGATCCTGGAGTCCGGTTTCCTGCCGCTTTCCTGCACCTGCACCGTCAATCCCGACGGCTCCCTGGCAATCAAGGTTTTCGAGCCGCAAAGCGGACGGATCGATCTGTTCATTACCGGGGTATCGACCGAGCATCTCACCAGTGTTCGCTCGGCGGCCAATCTCGTCGGTGAGTTGCGGACTGAAATCAGGGCGGGGCGTCGGGCATTTGCCGGCGGTTTCTAGTCGTTGTGCAAGTGGATCATCGGGCAGGTTGAGCGCTTCCTTGCGCCAGTGTCGGACGTCTGAGTTGTGCGGGGAGGGCTAGTTTTCAGACAACTCTCTCCAGTTCGCCAGCGTGACGCCGCTGCGCTCGGCGAATATCTGCATGGTGCGGTAGGTCCCGCCGCAGGGGGTGTCGTGGGTAATCAGGCACCCGGAATGCAGAAAGGCCAGATACCAGGTGTCGCTGTCGCTCAATCGCGCGCCCTGGTAAGTGAAGGTTCTTTGCGAACCTGCGAAACAGTAGCGAATTTCGAAAGTCTTGATGCTGTTCATCGCCGCGTCCTTTGGGCTGTGTTAGGTGGTGGCGATTCAAGATTATTCCCAAAAGGACGCGTTGACTTGCACCACTCATCCGAACTGCATGGACAGTCGCCGTTCGTTCCTCAAATGCCTCGCGGCATTCTCCTGTATCCCAAACGCCGCTGGCTGAAACCGCCCTCAATGGGTGTCATGTTGCGCCAGGCAGCGGGCGTTTTCCGTCAATCGAGGCCTTTGTGGACAAACTGTCATTTGCCTGTCCGGGACGTGATGGGGTTAACGTTTTTTTGACCGGTATCAGGTGATGATCGCGGGGCGGGAATACCGTTCGGCGAAAGAAGCAAGTGTTTCTAACGATAAGCCCGGGCAAGTGATACATTTCTCGATTTTTTAGGGATGAGGAAGATATATGCGAGTTTGGCTAGGCGCGTCGCTGATGGGACTGTTGGCCGGGTGTTCGTTACCCACGGCTTTGGCACCGGGCAAGCCGAATGTCAGTGAGCTGACTGGCAAAACGCCGAAAGATTACGCGCAGTGTGTCCTGCCGGCCTGGCAGCGCGAGACGCCCAGGAGCACCCAGTCCGATATCTCCAACGGCTATCGGATCACCGCTCCTGGCAGCCTGGCATCGGATGAGATCGTGGAAGTGGTGAAATCGAAGAACGGCAGCCTGGTCTCGCTCTACCAGGGAACACCCTGGGCCAAGTCCGCGGTGCTGAAAAAGGCCGTGCATGATTGCCTGTAGGCCGCTTCATGCCTTCTGTGAAGGGCTTGTCAAAGTGACAGCCCATTGCTGTTGAATCGCGCGTTCCTGCCCACAAAAAAGCCCTGACTAATCAGGGCTTTTTTTGTGCCGGGTCTTGTCCGGGCCTCACCTTGTTCGCCTTCAGGCGAACTCTTGAATCATCAAGGTCCTTTTCTGCATAAAAACAGGACAAATCTGACAGTTTTTTTGACGGCTTTATCCGTCCAGTAGACAATGGCGCGTTAGCCACCACCCATGATGGCCATTATGTCCGTTTTCAGCAGGAGGGCTGCCAGGGTTGGGGGCGATCCCTGTATGCGATACCCGTGGCCTTGCCGCTGTCAGGCGGTGATCGAGGGCGTTGGCAGCAGGCCGATCATAGTACCGGGTGTTGTTGACTCACTCCTTCGGTTACACCCGACTAGTCTCTCTATGGGAATGTGGTTTTAGCGGGCGTTTCGGACCGTCGATCGATGCTGTCCGAAGGCGTCCCAACAAAATAGTGTCACTCAAGTAGCTGAAGCCAATAGCGAATAAGAAGTCAGCGCAGGAGCGACATATAAACTGAGGTCGATAGTGTCATGTCGGCCTTGTGTGCCCACCCTTCAGTTCTTCTGAGTGCGGGAACCCATGGCGGTGCCGGGGCGACTGATGATCGAGAATGGGGGGGCGGATGGCGTTCTATCGTAGGAACTACTGTATGTTGAAAAAAGTGAACACGGCCCTGCTGGGCTTGGCGATGACGATGGGGCTCAGCTCCGCGTACGCCGCCGAGACCAAGAAAGTGGATGTGCTGCTCATCGGTGGCGGCATCATGAGTTCGACCCTGGGTGTCTGGCTCAATGAGCTGGAGCCGGGCTGGTCGATGGAAATGGTCGAGCGTCTCGACGGCGTTGCCGAAGAAAGCTCGAACGGCTGGAACAACGCCGGTACCGGTCACTCTGCCCTGGCGGAGCTGAACTACACCCCGGAAAACAAGGACGGCAAGGTCGAGATCGCCAAGGCCATCGAGATCAACGAAGCGTTCCAGATTTCCCGCCAGTTCTGGTCGTGGCAAGTCAAGAACAATGTCCTGAAGGACCCGCGTTCGTTCATCAACTCCACTCCGCACATGAGCTTCGTGTGGGGCGATGACAACATCAAGTTCCTGAAGAAACGCTACGAAGCGCTGCAGGCGAGCCCGCTGTTCGCCGGCATGCAGTACTCCGAAGACCCGGAGCAGATCAAGCAGTGGGTCCCGCTGATGATGCAAGGGCGCGATCCGAAGCAGAAGATCGCCGCCACCTGGTCGCCGCTCGGCACCGACGTGAACTTCGGCGAGATCACCCGTCAGTTCGTCGGCCATCTGAAAGCCCAGCCGAACTTCTCGCTCAAGCTGTCGAGCGAAGTGGAAGACATCAAGCGTAACGAAGATGGCTCCTGGCGCGTGGTGTACAAGAACCTGAAAGACGGTACCGAAACCCAGACCGACGCCAAGTTCGTGTTCATCGGCGCCGGCGGCGGTGCCCTGCACCTGCTGCAGAAGTCGGGCATTCCTGAAGCCCAGGAGTATGCCGGTTTCCCTGTGGGCGGCTCGTTCCTGGTGACCGAGAACCCGGCGATCGCCGAGCAGCACCTGGCGAAGGCCTACGGCAAGGCGTCGGTCGGCGCTCCACCGATGTCGGTTCCGCACCTGGACACCCGCGTGCTGGACGGCAAGCGCGTGATCCTGTTTGGCCCGTTCGCGACCTTCTCCACCAAGTTCCTCAAGGAAGGTTCGTACCTCGACCTGCTGACCACTACCACCACTCACAACATCTGGCCCATGACCAAGGTCGGCATCAAGGAGTACCCGCTGGTCGAGTACCTCGCCGGCCAACTGATGCTGTCGGATGAAGATCGCCTGAATGCCCTGAAAGAGTACTTCCCTAACGCCAAGGCTGAAGACTGGCGTCTGTGGCAGGCCGGCCAGCGCGTGCAGATCATCAAGCGCGACGAGCAGCTGGGTGGCGTGCTGAAACTGGGCACCGAGATCGTCAGCGCCAAGGACGGCAGCATTGCCGGCCTGCTGGGTGCTTCGCCAGGTGCTTCGACCGCCGCGCCGATCATGCTCAGCGTGTTGGAGAAGGTCTTCAAGGACAAGGTCGCGACTCCGGCCTGGCAGGCGAAGCTGCACCAGATCGTGCCGAGCTACGGCACCCAGCTCAACGGCAGCCCTGAGCGTGTCGCTCAAGAGTGGGCCTACACCAGCGAAGTGCTGCAATTGACTCCGCCACCGGCCATCGGCCAGATGGCTGCACCTGCGCAACCTGCGGCTGAAAAGCCAAAGGCGCCAGTGAGCAACCCGTCGGCTGACATGGCCCTGTAATACCGGCCGCGCCCGACCTGTCGGGTGAACCGGAACCTGGGGCGGATATCCGCTCCAGGCTAAAAAAACGCCGCTCCCAGGAGCGGCGTTTTTTGTTTGTGCGGCGTATTCAAGAACCTTTGCCCTCGCGTCCTGCAACCCTGCCTTGCGCCCATGGCGCATTTCTAACCGAAACATCCAAGTCACGCCTGCCCGGGAACTATTGCCGGGAAATCCCTTTCCATAAGCTCGACGCAATGATGCCTGGAGAAGGCGATGTTCAGAGCTGGCTCGTTAATCTCGATCGTCTCGATTCTGCTGTCGATCCCGCTGGATGCCGGCGCGGATTCCGGCACGCAGGCAAATGCCCGATACTCCAACGATCATGCGAATTGGGAGCGCCTTCCCGTGGTCAATGACTACCAGGTGAGAGCGCTGTTGCAGGCTTCGAAACGGGACTGGAACCCGGCCGCGGCGCTGCCGGCCGATGCCAGGCAGAACCTGCGCCGGGGCAGGACGTTGCCCAGGCAGCAATCGCGACGCTTGAACCCCAGGCTGCTCCAGCAGTTGCCGCGTTACGACGGCTACCAATGGTGGCGCGCGGGCTCCGATCTGCTGCTGGTCAGGACCTCGAATCGGATGATCTTCGACGTCCTGGCCGATGCCTTCCAGTAGGACTGACCCCGATCAGAAGTTGATCGAGGCACTCAAGCGCGCGGTCAGGGGCGCGCCCTGGAACAGGTAGCCATCGCCCATGTATTCGCCGGCGTCACGCCAGTAGCGCTTGTCGAACAGGTTGTCCACGGTCAGCCGGAACACGGTGTCGTAACCGTCGATGCGGGTGCTGTAGCGACTGCCGATGTTGAACACGGCGTAGCTGCCGGTCTGCACTTCACCCTCGCGGTTGGCGTATTTTCGACCGCTGTACTGTACCCCGCCGAGCAGCGCCAGGCCGTCGAACCAGGGCAGGGCGTAGTCGCCATAGAGGCTGGCGCGCAGGGTCGGCACGTTGAGCGCCTGGTGACCTTCGTACTCCGGGGTGTCGCTGCCGGTGACCCGCGCGCGGATCGCTGCGACACTGGCCGAGACTTGCAGGCGTTGGGTGGCCCAGCCATTGGCCGAGAGTTCCAGGCCGGTGTTCTTCTGTTCGCCCTGCTGGGTGAAAGTGAAGGTGCCGTCGCCATTCGGTCGGGAATACTGGTAGGCCTGGCGGATCTGGAACAGCGCCGCGGCCAGGCTGATGCGCTGCCAGTCGTATTTGATGCCGGCCTCGATCTGCCGCGACACGGTGGGCGCGAGGATCTCGAAGGCATTGCTGGCGAACCACGGCGCTTCCCCGCCCAGGGACAGGCCCTTGCTGTAGCGGGTGTACAGCGCCAGGTTCTGCACCGGCTTGTAGATCAGCGCGGCCTGGGGCAGGAACACATAACGCTGGGTGTGGCGGGTGGTGTCGCCCTGGCTGTCGAAGGTTTCCTCGTCCAGGCGTACCTCGCGCCCGCCGAGCACGGTCTGCCAGTGTTCGTTGAAACTGATGCGGTCGTTGAAGAACAGGCCGTACTGGCGGCTGTCCAGGCGGCGGTAGGAGTCGTTGAGCGGTCCGTCGTAACGGGTGAAATCCGCTGGCTCGCCGTCGATGTTGGCGCTACCGATCATCTGGTTGATCGGGTCGCGTTTGTCCACCACGCGGCGGAATGCGCTGGTGCCGATACTGAGTTCGTGGCCCAGGCCGCCGGTGTCGAAGTTGCCGCTGAGGACGGCCTGAACCTCGTCGTTGCGCCGGGTATCGTCCGGGCTGCGGAAATCGTAGAGGTCGTAGTCGCCCTCGGGGCTGAAGTGGTTGGGCACCGCGTCGCCGGCGCAGCTGGCGGCACCGTAGCAGCCCCAGGCGAACGAGCTGTAGTCGTCGATCACCACCCGGCTGCGCGAGGCACTGAGGTTGCCTTTCCACTGATCGTTGAAGCGGTACTCGAAGTTGCCGTTGAGGTTCAGCGCGTCGGTGCCGACCGGCTTCGAACCGCTCTGGTGCGCCAGGAGCTTTTTCGGCGAGGCGTGGTGCGGCAGGCTGGAGCCGCCGAGCAATTGATAACCCGGGGCCGAGCGCTGTTCCTTGGTCTGGTACTCGATGTCCAGTTGCAGCAGGGCGTCGGGGCTGATATTCCAGTCGAAGGCCAGGGAGGCGAAGTCGCGCTGGCCATTGGTGTGTTCGACATAGGAGTGGATGTCCTCGTGGGCCAGGTTGGCGCGCAGCCCGAACTGCTGCTCGCTGCCGAACCAGCCACCGACATCGGTGGCCACATAGCCGCTGCCGCGATCGTCGGTAGAGACTGTGACCGAGCGCACGTCGGTGGGGCGCTTGGTCACGTAGTTGATCAGCCCGCCGGGCTCGCTGACGCCGCTCTGCAGGCCGTTCAGCCCCTTGAGCAATTCCACCTGCTGCTTGTTTTCCAGGCCGACGTTCTGCTCGCCGGTGATGCTGCGGCCGTTGATCCGATAGCTGTTGGCGGCATTCAGGGAGAAGCCGCGCACTGTGAAATTCTCGTAGTAGCCGACCGGCGCATAACTTTCGCCGACCGAGGCGTCGTTCTTCAGCACCTCGCTGAGCAGGCGGGCCTGCTGGTCCTTGATCAAGTCTTCATTGATCACTGCAATCGAGGCGGGTGCATCGAGCAGGGGAGCCGCCTCGAAACCACCAACCGCGGCGCTGCTGGCCTGATAACCGGAGCGGTCTTCGCCGGTCACGGTCAGTGCCGGCAGTTCGGTCTCGGCGGCCTGGGCCACGGGCGCGGCACCGGCCAGCAGCAGGCTCAGCAGATTGCGCGCGAACCGCGGGGCGGGCAGCCCCTGGCGGGAGGCCCGGTAAAGCATATCCATGAAAACTCCTCGACGATGGCGATCCCGGCCCCGGCGAATACCAGGCACAAAGGGCCAGGCGCGCTCGGGAAAGCGTCGTGCTGTTTAAGACGGGGGAAGCGTGTGTGCCCTGAAGGCGTCAGGCCGAATGTACTCCGGTGGTCATTGGCAAGACGAAATCGGCGACCCATTCTTGAGGCGCGCCATCATACAAGAGATCGGGCCTGCGGCATGCCCCGGCGTACCGCGTCGCTTGGATCGCCAGCAAGCCTGGCTCCTACAGAAGCGATAGCGTGTGGGGGCGTTCAGCCGGCCTTTCTGCTCTGATGCACCGGAAGTTCGACGCGGAAGGTGGTGCCGACACCGACCTCGCTGCGTACCGAGATGTCGCCGCGGTGTTTCTTGACGATGCCGTAGGACAGCGACAGCCCCAGCCCCGTGCCCTGGCCCACGGGTTTGGTGGTGAAAAACGGGTCGAAGATTTTCTGCAGGCTGTCCGGCGGGATGCCCGAGCCATTGTCGGCCACTTCGATCCACACGTTCTCGCCCTCGACGCCGTTGCGCAGGGTGATGGTGCCCCGTTCGTTGCCCATGGCCTGGGCGGCGTTGACGATCAGGTTCATCACCACCTGGTTGATCTGCGAAGGCAGGCACTCGACCTCCGGCAGCTCGGCGTACTCCTTGATCACGTCGGCCTTGTACTTGATCTCGGCGGCGACGATGTTCAGGGTCGAGTCGATGCCCTGTTGCAGGTTCGCCCATTGCCATTCCTGGGTCGAATCGACCCGGGAAAAGTCCTTGAGGTCCTTGACGATCTGGCTGACCCGGCCGATGCCGTCCTTGGACTCCTTGATCAGCAGCGGAATGTCCTCGAGGAGGAAATCCAGCTCGATATCCGTGCGCAACTGTTTCAGCCGATCGCGCAGCTCGCTGGCGCCGATCCCGGTTTCGGCATTGCCGTAAGCCTCGAGCATCTCCTGCAGGCGCTTGAAGTAGCTGTCCAGGGCGCCGAGGTTGGAGGAAATGAAGCCGACCGGGTTGTTGATTTCATGGGCGACCCCGGCGGCCAGCTGGCCCAGGGAGGCGAGCTTTTCCGATTGCACCAGCTGGCTTTCCAGCAGCTTGCGCTCGTCGATCTCCCGTTGCAGCGCGGCGCTGGCCTGCTTGAACGCCAGGGTACGTTGCTCCACCCGTTCTTCCAGCTCGCTCATCTGCAGCTGAGCGCGCATGGTCATTTCCCATTTGGTGGTGAGGGTATTGGCCATCTGCTGGACTTCGATATTGTCGAAGGGCTTTTTCAGGATCAGCAGCCGGTCGTGGCCGTTCAAGCGATCGAGCAGCTCGTCCCAGGAATAGTCGGAATAGGCGGTGCACACCACCACTTGCAGCAATGGGTCGTGCTTCCACAACTCTTCGATGGTTTGCGCGCCGTCCCAGCCATCGGGCATGCGCATGTCGACGAAGGCCAGGGCATAGGGTTGGCCCTTGCCCGCCGCCTCCAGCAGTTTACCCAGGCCTTCCTGGCCACCGTAGGCCGAATCCAGTTCGAACACCGTGGCGGCGGTTTTTGGCGCGCTGCCGAACAGCGCGTTTTCCATCGCATCGAGGTCGGCGCTGTCGCCGGTCTTGGGCGTGAGGATCTTGCGGAAATCGTCGTGGATCGCCGGGGTGTCGTCGATCAGCAGCACGCGCCGGTTTATCGGGTTGTTCATGCCTCAACCTCGGCGGTGATCAGGGGGATCTGCAGGACGAACAGCGCGCCTTTGCCCGGGCCGTCGCTATGGGCGGTCAGGTGGCCATTCATCTCGATGGCCGCCAGTGCGCAACTGTGCAGGCCGAACCCATGGCCTTCCTTGCGGGTGGTGAAGCCGTGGGCAAAGATGCGGGTCATGTTTTCCGGAGCGATGCCTTCGCCTTCGTCGCGCACGCTGATCTGCAAGGTCTCGTCGTCGATCACCGCTGCGGCCAGGGTCATGTTGCGCGTCTGGTTGGACAGGTCGGACATGGCGTACTTGGCGTTGCTGATCAGGTTGATCAGGATCAGCAGCAGGCGGTGCTTGTCGCCCATGATCAGTGGTACGTCGGCGTATTCCTTGCGCACGGTCACATGATGGCGGGTGAGGGCGCCGGAGTTCATGCGCAGCGCATCTTCGAGCAGTTCGCTGACCGACAGCGGTTCCAGCAGGCTGCTGGCACCCGCATAGGATTGCTGGGTGGCGACGATGTCCTTGATGTGATCGACGCTTTTGCTCAGTTGCGTCAGCTCCTCGGTCATGCCTTGCTGTTCCAGGTCGATGGCCTCGACCAGCTGGTTCAGGTAGCCGGGCAGCAACTTGCCTTTTGCATCCTCGGTGAGAAAGCTGCCCAGGTCCTCTTTGTGCTCGTTGATCAGTTGCATCGCCTTGCCCAGCCCCTGGGCCTTGCTGTTGCGCAGCTTGCGGCTGACCAGGTCGGCGGAGATGTTCACGCTGTTGAGCACGTTGCCGACGTTGTGCAGGACGTTGGTGGCGATTTCCGCCATGCCGGCCTGGCGGGCAGTGGCAAGCAGCTCGCTCTGGGTGTCCTTGAGCTGGCGCGTGCGTTCTTCGACCCGTTGCTCGAGTTCGTCGTTGGCGGCCACCAGGGCGCGGTTCATCTGGTTGATCTCGGCAAAACTGCGGATCAGGCGGATGCCCAGCCAGATCAGCAGCAGCACCAGCAACGAGGAAAACAGCAGCAGGTAGAAATGGTACTGCTGGTCGACGGCCTCGGCCTGCTGCTGGTCGCGGTTGAGCAGAACGGTGATGTCGTCCAGGCGTTCGTCGACCGGCACCACTTCGATTTCCTCGAGCAGGCGGTTGACCTTGGGTTGCTCGCGCAGGATCAGCCCGACGTGGTTGCTGAGGGTATCGATCAGCTCATGGAAGTCCGTGGGCAAGCGCTCCTTGTTGACCGCCAGCTTGTTCAGGCCCACCAGAATATCCGCGGCCCTGTCGTCGGAGGTGACCTGGGCGAACTCCAGGCTGCTGAGCAACAGGTCGTAGGTATCGGTGGCGATGTTCTGCAGTTGCAGTTTGTCCGCGTCGTGCAGTTGGGCGAGCTCCTGCTGGATATCGTCCTCGGCGGTCGGCAGGAAGGCCAGGGAGTTGCGCAGCACGGAGTTGTGCGACTTGAACTGTTCCACCAGCCGGGTCTTTTCCTTTATCGCGTTCAGGTAGCCGTCATGGGCATTGCGCCACAGCGGCGAATCGTTGCGCTGGTTCTGCGCCTCCATCGAGTCGAATTTCTGCCACAGGCGCATCATCTCGCCCAGGGGTGAAACCAGCGGGTCGTAGTTGTGGGTGATGGCCACCCTGGCCTTGAGTATTTCGTTTTCCCACAGCGAGTCCTGCTGCTTGATCTGGCGGATCAGGTCGCGCGATTCGGTGTAGGTCACGGTCTGGTCGGACCTGGATTTGAGGTAGAGAAACAGCAGGATCGAAGCCATCAATACCGCCAGGGCGGCGAGCAACAGGATGCTTACGCGACGGGATACTTTCATAAAGGTTTGCCTTCCCATTCGCCGGTCAGGGTCTTGAGGAATTTGACGATCAGGCGTTTGTCTTCCTCGGACGGCGTACGTCCCAGCTGGTACTTGAACATCACCGCCACCGCGCCTTCGAGGGTGGCTTGCGAACCGTCGTGGAAGTACGGCGCCGTGACCGCGACGTTACGCAGGCTCGGCACCTTGAACACATTGCGGTCGTCTTCTTCGCCCGTGACGTTGAAGCGCCCCAGGTCGGCCTCGGTAGGGTTGCCCCGGGCCGCGAAGTAGTCGCCGAGCACGCCGAACTTCTGGAACATGTTGCCGCCGATATTCACCCCCTGGTGACAGGCGATGCAGCCGTATTCCTGGAAGCGCTGGTAGCCGTACTTTTCCTCGATGTCGAGGATCTCGGTGTTGCCCGCCAGGTATTGGTCGAAGCGCGAGTTGGCGCTGAGCAGGGTGCGTTCGTAATCGGCCAGGGCGCCCTGGATGTTGGCCTGGGTCACACCACCGGGGTAGGCATCGGCGAAGGCGGTGCGATAGGCCGGGTCGTCGGCGATGCGCTGCGTCACGACTTTCCAGTCGCTGCCCATTTCGCTGGGGCTTTGCACCACGATGTGCACCTGGTCTTCCAGGGTGTCGGCCCGACCGTCCCAGAACTGGTGGAAGTTCAGGCTGGCGTTGAACACGCTCGGGGTGTTGACCGCCACGGGCTTGCCATCGAAACCCAGGGAGTGCGGAACGGTATCGGCACCGCCCCGATCAAGGCGATGACAACTGGCGCACGACAGGCTGTTGTTCACCGACAGGCGCGGGTCGTTGAACAAGCGTCGTCCCAGTTCGACTCGCTTGCTGTCCAGCGCCGGTGCTGCGGGGAGGGGTTTGAGCGGTCCTTCCAATGGCGCGGCCTCGGCGCCTGGAGCGAGCAGCAGGTTGGCCGAAAGGAGTAATGCAAATGACGACATGGTCGGTATCCTTACCAGGCACAACTTCATGGATGGGGCAGGTGAGGTCGCTGGGATTCGGTCAGGAAGCGGGCGAATGCCTCGGGCTCCACGGCCTTGCTGAAGTAGAAACCCTGGCCTTCCTCGCAGTGGTGACGCTTGAGAAAGTCCAGTTGTTCGGCGGTCTCCACGCCTTCGGCGATGATGCTCAGGTTGAGGCTTTTACCCAGGTCGATGATGCTGCTGACCAGTTTCGCGTCGTTGCTGTCGGTGCCCAGGTCACGCACGAACGACTGGTCGATCTTCAACACGTCGACCGGGAATTTCTGCAGGTAGCTCAAGCTCGAGTAGCCGGTGCCAAAGTCGTCGATGGCCAGGCGAACCCCCAGCTGCTTGATGGCGCAGAGCGTGGCGATGGTGGCGTCGACGTTCTGCATCAGCACGCTTTCGGTGATTTCCAGTTCCAGCAACGTCGGGTCGAGCCCGGTCTCGGCCAGCGTGCGGGTGAGGCGTTCGACATAGTCGTGCTGACGGAAGTCGATGGCCGACACATTCACCGACATGCAGATGGGCGGCAGGCCCTGCGCTTGCCAGGTCTGCGACTGCAGGCAGGCACGGCGCAATACCCATTGGCTGAGGGGGACGATCAGCCCGCTGTCTTCGGCCACCGGGATGAAGTCCGAGGGGAACACCCAGCCATGGCCGGGCCGGTTCCAGCGCACCAGTGCCTCGGCACCGACCACCGTGCCTCGCGCCAGGTCCAGCTTGGGCTGGTAGTGCAGGACGAACTCCTCACGCTGCAACGCCAGGCGCAGGCCGGTTTCCAGGGTCTGCTGCTGGCGCGCGCGCAGGTTCATGTCTTCGATGAAAAAGCTGAAGTTGTTGGGGCCGCAGTCCTTGACGTTGCGCATGGCCGTCTCGGCGTTCTTGATCAGCGTTACGGCATCGGCGCCGTCGTAGGGATAGATGCTGATGCCCAGACTGGCGGTGACCGTCAGGTCGTGGCCCGCCACGGAATGAGGGGTATTGATGGCGGCCAGGAGTTTTTCGGCCACCCCTCGGGTCTGCTGTGGGTGCAGGATGTCGCCGATAATCACCACGAACTCGTCCGAACCGTAGCGAAATACCGAGTCGGTTTCGCGCACCGTGGTCGCCAGGCTGCGGGCGACGAGCTTGAGCATCTCGTCTCCCGCCGGGTGTCCGAGTGCGTTGTTGATGCGCTTGAAACGGTCCAGGCCGATGAACATCACCGCCAACTGGCGGTCATGGCGGCGGGACTGGGACAGATGCTGGGTCAGGCGATCACCGAGCAGGGTACTGTTGGGCAGCCCGGTGAGCACATCGTAGTGCAGCAGGTGCGAAACGCTCAGCAGTTCCTGGACCCGTTCCTCGATGGTCTGTTCCAGGTTGCGCATCTTGCTCGCCGCGTCCTGCGCCAGCTGCCATTTCCAGGTCAGGGCGCTGGCCATCTGGCGAATTTCGAGGCTGTCGAACGGCTTTTTCAGGATCAGCAGCTGGTCGCCGAACTCGATACGTTCGGCCATGGCTTCCCATGAGTAATCGGAGAACGCGGTACATAGGGCGATCTGCAACTGCGGATCGGTTTTCCACAGATGCTCGATGGTCTGCAGGCCATCCCAGCCGGGTGGCATGCGCATGTCGATAAAGGCCAGGGCATACGGTCGGCCTTCGGCCTGGGCGCGCTTGACCAGTTCCACGGCTTCCTCGCCCTGGTAGGCCGAGTCAAGCTCGAAGTGCTGATGGGGTCTGCGGCTGGCGCCCAGCAGCAAGGCTTCGGTGTTGCCCAGAGGCCCTTCGTCTTCGGGGCTGAGAATCTTGCGAAAGTCCTGATGGATCGCCGGTGTGTCGTCGATGATCAGAATTCGCCGATTGGGCACCACGGATAACGGGCTCACCTGAAATTCTCCGACGTCGGATCCGCCGACCTGGTGCTGCCATCCACAGCAGCAGACCTGGCCTTGAGCAGTTCGCCAGCCTGGTCGCTGTCGACCGCCGCACCGAGCGAGTGCCCCAGTGACGTGCCGCTGGATATCAAGGTCGTACGCTGCTCCTGGGTTTCCACCCCTTCAGCGGTGACCCCGATGCCCACCTCGCGGGCGAAGTTGAGGATGGCCCGGAGCGTCATGGCGTTGTCCGGGTCGCTGCTGGCGCTGTCGAGAAAGCGCTGGGCAAGCTTGAGGTGGTTGACCCTGTAGGTCTTGAGGTAGTCGAACGAGGAGTATTCGGTGCCGAAATCGTCGATGGCGATCTTCACGCCCAGCTCGCACAGCCTGGGCAGGATGTCGTTGTGGGTCCACTTGGTCTGGGCCAGGGTGCCCTCGGTCACGTCGAATCTCAGGTCCCACGGGCACAGGTCCCAGCGCGCGGTGGTGCGCAATACGTCGTAGATCAGTTCTGGCCCGGTCTTGAGCTGGACCAGGGACAAATGGATCGCAATCAATGGCGGTGCCACGTTCTGGTCGCGCCAGGCGCGCATCTGCCGGCAGGCCTGGTCTAGCAGCCAATGACCGAGGGCGATGACGATGCCGGTCTTCTCGGCTGCGGGCATGAAGTCCTCGGCCTCGAGCCAGCCGCGCAGGGGGTGGAGCCAGCGAACCTGGGTCGCCATGCCGAGGATCCTGCCGGTACCCAGATCGACTTCCGGCAGGTAATGCAGGTGCAGTTCGTCGCGTTCCAGGGCCAGCTTCAGGTCGTTGGCCAGGGTCACCCGCTCCGTGACCTCCTGGTTGATTTCCTCGCTGTGGAAATGGAACTGGTTGCGGCCCTTGTCCTTGGAGCGATACAGCGCCATGTCCGACTGCGCCATCAGGCTGTCGGCACTCAGGGTCTGCGGGCTGTAGAGGCTGATGCCGATGCTCACCGAGATGCGTACCTCGTTGCCTTCCAGAGAGTAGGGGAGCAGCAGGGTGTCGCGGATTTTCGTCGCTAGCGCGGCGCAATGCGTGGCCTCGTCGACGTCCAGTTGCAGGATCGCGAACTCGTCGCCGCCCAGGCGCGCCACCACATCGTTTTCCCGGGTGCAGGCCTTGATGCGCCGGGCCACTTCCTGCAGCAGCAAGTCACCAATGGGGTGGCCGAGGGTGTCGTTGATGCGCTTGAAGTGGTCCAGGTCCAGGTAAAACATCGCGAAGGGCGCGGCTCCCCGTCGGGCCGCGGCGAATGCCTGGTGCAGGCGCTCGATCAGGGTGGCGCGGTTGGCCAGCCCGGTCAGGCTATCGGTGCGGGCCATCAGGGCCATTTTTTCTTCGGCCAGCCTGCGTTCGGTAATGTCGAGGATGATCCCTTCCACCTCGACCAATTGGCCCTGGTCGTTGCGTACCGGAATATAGCGGTTTTCCACCCAGCGAAAGGCACCATCGCCGGTGCGCATGCGGAACTCGATGGACGCTCCCGCCACATCCCGATCGAGGATCCGCAGCATGGCGTTCTTGACCTTGGCCTGGTCGTCGGGGTGGATCAGGGTCTGGGCCCAGTCGGCCGAGGCCACCAGTTGCGCCGCCACATGGCCGAACTTGGTGATGTTGTGGGAGATGTACATCAGCGTGAACGATGGCTCGCCCCGCAGACGATAGAGGATGGTGGGGCTGTTCTGCACGATGATGTTGGCGTCGGCCAACTCGCGGGTGCGTTCCTCGACCGCTTGCTCCAGCTGATCCATTTTCAGCTCGGCGTCTTCGGTCATCTGCCATTTTACGGTCAGGGCGCTGGCCATCTGGCGGATCTCGATGGCGTCGAAGGGCTTTTTCAGGATTAGCAGGCGGTCGCCCAGTTGCAGGCGCTCGGCGATGTCTTCCCAGGAATAGTCGGAGTAGGCGGTGCACAGGGCGATTTGCAGCTTGGGGTCGACCTGCCACAGCCGCTCGATGGTTTCCAGGCCGTCCCAGCCGGGCGGCATGCGCATGTCGATGAACGCCATGGCATAAGGCGCATCGTGATCCAGCGCTGCCTGCACCTTGTCCAGCGCCTCCCGGCCCTGAAACGCCGAGTCGAGGAAAAAATGCTCCAGCGAGGCACTGACGGGCGTACCGAAAAGGGCGGCTTCGGCGTCGCTGAGGCTGTCCCCGGGGGCATCCGTGCAGGCGAGGATCTTGTGAAAGTCCTCATGGATCGACGCCGTGTCGTCGACGATCAGAATTCGCCGGTTGGTCCGGTCTGCCGACACCATCATCGGCGTGCTCCAACTCGGTGCGGGCACCTTGTATATAAGCTCATCGGGCTTCCCTTCCTGCTTCCTGAACATGCAGTCCATTTTGGCCTTGAGCATAGTCAGGCTCCCCCGTATGCGCTAATCGGCCGGCGTCAAATTCATGCCGAAACACTACAAGTCATCTAGCCTGTCCCAGAAGGCGGGTCTGATCGCAGTCAAAGGGGAGGGGGAACCATGGAAGAACATACAGCGGGCACAGCCCAGGACAGACCGACGGTACTGCTGGTCGACGATGAGGAATCGATTCTCAATAGCCTTCGTCGGCTGTTACGCAGCCAGCCTTACGACATCCTGTTGGCCGACAGCGGTGCCAAGGCCCTGGAGATCCTCGAACAACGGCCGGTCGACGTGGTCATGAGTGACGCCCGCATGCCGAGCATGGACGGTGCGACCTTGCTGGCCCATATCCATCAGCGTTATCCATCGACGCTGCGCATCCTGCTCACTGGTTATGCCGACATGACCTTGATCGCCAAGGCCATCAACGAAGGGCAGATCCATCGGTATATCAGCAAGCCCTGGAACGACGAGGACATGCTGGTGACGCTGCGCCAGGCCCTGGCGCATCACAATTCCGAAAGCGAGCGCCAGCGTCTGGAAGCCCTGACCCGGCAACAGAACGAGCAATTGAAAACCCTCAACTCGACCCTGGAAAAGCATGTGGCGGCGCGCACCGCCGAGCTGCAACAGACCGCCGACATGCTCGATCTGGCGTATGAAGAGCTCAAGCGCAGCTACGTGACCGGTACCGAGGTGTTTTCGCTGCTGGCCAACCTGCGCTTGCCCAAGGCCAAGCAGACCAACCGGCAGATCATTGAGCTGATTCGTGTCTATTGCATCACCCATGGCCTGGACGAAGCCGACAGCCGCAACATGACCATGGCCGCCGCGCTGTACAACATCGGCAAGCTGAGCTGGACCGACAGCATGATGACCGCGCCCGCGGACCTGCTGCACCACAACGAGCGCGACCTGTACCGGGCCTACCCGAAGCAGAGCGAGTCGCTGCTGATGACCCTGGAGCCGATGAAGGACGCGGCGCGCATCATCCTGCATCACCAGGAACGCTGGGATGGCAGCGGTTTTCCCGATCATCTCAAGGGCGAGGCCATTCCGCTGGGCTCGCGCTGGCTCAAGCTGGCCGTGGACTTCATCGAGCTGCAACGCGGGCTGATACTCGAACGGCAGATGAACAGCGATGAGGCGCTGCTGTTCATTCGCAAATACGCCGGTAAACTCTACGACCCCGACCTGGTGGAGGATTTCGTCGGTGTCTGCGCGGTTTATCAGAGCGATGTCACCTTGGCCGATCCGACGGTCAGGGTCCTGACGACGCGTGACCTGGCCCCGGGCATGACCCTGGCGCGTAACCTGAATGCCGACAATGGCATGCTGTTGCTCAATGCCGGCAAGGTGCTGAGCGGCCCGCTGGTGGACAAGCTCATCGCCTTCGAAGCGATGGAGGGGGCGAAGTACAGCATCTTCGTCAAAATACCCGAAGAGCCGGAAACGGCGGCCTCGGCCGCCGGTTAAGGAGCGAACGGGTTAACCGCCGCTGGCGGCGACAATGCTGGCCACCTGGCGTGGTTGGCAGTTGAGGTAGGGCGAGGATTTCAGCCAACGCTGGTCGGGGTACCAGGAAAACATGAACTGACCGTCCTTGAGGCGGTCGATCACCTGGCGCGCCACCTGCGGACGCACGGCCGGGCAACCCAGGCTGCGGCCGATGCGCCCTTGGCGTCGGCTCCACAGGGGGCTCACATAGTCGGCCGCGTGAATCACGATATCCCGATCGCGGGCGAGGTCATTGAAACCTGGCTCCAGGCCGTCCATGCGCAGCGAATAACCGTGGCTGCCTTCATAACTTTCCTGGGTGCGGAACAGGCCGAGGCTGGACTGGAAGCTGCCCATGCGATTGGAAAACTGGGTGGCGAAGTTCTCCCCGGATTTCTGCCCGTGGGCGACCAGGTCGCGCAGCACCAGGGTTCTTTTATTCAAGTCGAAGATCCACAGGCGGCGGGCGGTGGAAGGTTGCGAATAGTCGATGACCGCCAGGTGCCGGGCCTGCCTGGCGCCGCTGTTGACTGCGCATTGCATGGCGCTCAAGGCACTTTTCAGCACTTGGGGATTGAGTTCTGGAGCGGCGTGGGCGAGGCTGTTGTAAAGCAGCGGTGTCGTGTTGTTGGCGGCGAGCGCGGGGCTGCAGATCGCGCCTAGGGTGGTCATTGCCAGACAGAGCCGGCGCAAGAAGGTCAGCATTCTAGAGTGTCCCCACAGTCACTTTGGCTCCTGACGTCCTGTCGCTCTCCTGGCAGTTCTGGTTACAGGTGGTTGGATGATTTTTCGCAGCCACTGCCGAGGTTGACCATCACAATGATGGCCATGATTGGAGTAAAGCAGTTGTTCAAAAAACACGCATGTTACTTGAGCCTTTTCCTGCTCGCTGCGCCGTTGGTCGCGACTGCTCAGGATGTACCGGTCGATCATGAGAACCCTGTGCAACAGGTATTCACTCGATTGTCCGATGCCTGTCCGGGGTTGGCGGTGCACCTGGACATTCCCGCCCAGAGCCTGTTACAGGCTTTTTACCAACAGCAGGGTGACCAGCCGGTCTGGTCGTCCAGCGCACGTTTGGAGGCGTTGCAGGCCCAGTTGCAGCAACTGGCCGACGATGGCCTGGACCCGGCCGACTACCGTTCGCCGGCCAGTGCGCTCGCGGGCGACGCGCTGTGCGCCGACCTGAGCTTCAGCCAGCATTACCTGCAGGCCTTGCATGACCTGCATTACGGCCGTCTGTCGCAGGCCCGTTTCGAGCCGATGTGGCACGCCCATCCCTCACAGCTGGATCGCCAGGCACAGGTGCTTGCCATCGCCGGGCCCGGCCTGCAGGACATTCCGGCGGCCTTCGCGCTGGCGCGGCCGAGCCTCGAGCAATATCAGAACCTGCGCCAGCTGTATGCCCAGCAGCGCCAGCTGGCGTTACCCCATTGGCAGCCGCTTCCCAGCGGGCCGCTGCTGCGTCCGCAGATGCAGGACGCGCGAGTGCCGGAACTGGCGCAACGGTTGTTCAAGGAGGGGTACCTGGGCACCCTCGCCAACGAAGGCGACACCCTTTACAGCAGCGACCTGGTGAGTGCGGTGAAAAGCTTCCAGCTCAGCCATTCGCTGCAAGCCGATGGGGTGATCGGCGCGGGGACCTTGAATGAACTGAACATCAGCCCGCAGATGCGCCGCGAACAGCTGCGCATCAACCTCGAACGCTTTCGCTGGCTGGCGCAGGACATGGAGCCCGACAGCCTGCTGGTCAACCTGGCCGCGGCGCAGTTGATCGTCTATCAGGGCGGCGTGCCGGTCTGGCAGACCCGGACCCAGGTGGGGCGTGCCGAGCGCCAGACGCCCTTGTTGAAATCCCAGGTCACGCGCCTGACCCTGAACCCGACCTGGACGGTGCCGCCGACCATTTTCCGCGAAGACAAACTGCCGGAAATTCGCCGCGACCAGTCCTTCCTCAATCGGCAGAACCTGCAGGTGCTCGACAGCGAAGGGCATCCCCTGGCGGTGGAGGATATCGACTGGGACAACCCCGGCAATATCCTCCTGCGCCAGGAAGCCGGACCGAGAAACCCGCTGGGACAGATGGCGATCCGCTTCCCCAACCCGTTTTCGGTGTACCTGCACGACACGCCCAGCCAGGCGCTGTTCAACAAGGGACCAAGGGCCTTCAGTTCGGGCTGCGTGCGGGTCGAGCATGCGTTGCAGCTGCGCGATCTGCTGGTGAGCCCGGCGGAACGGGTGCGCACCGACGAATTGCTGAGCACCGGGCTCACTCATGAGTTCAGGCTATCGACGCCAGTACCAATCCTGCTCACGTACTGGACGGCGCAAGCCGACAGTCATGGCCAGCTGTCCTATGCCCCGGACATCTACGGACGGGACGCGGCCTTGCTGGTGGCGCTGGACAGCAAGCTTTGAGGGCTTGGCCACTGGCATGGCACGCTGTGCCTTTGGTCAGGAACCGCTGAACATCTGTCGGCGCGCGACGATCTGAATAAGTAAGAGGGCCATGAAGGAGAATCGGAAATGGTTCAGCGTCGCCGTCATCACATCTCGCAGTTGTCCCTTCGTATCGAAGGCCTGCGGGCCAATGTCCTGCAATTCAGGCAGGATGAGTTCCAGATCCAGCAAGCCCTGTGCGGCGCTTCGGCGACAGCAAAGGTGCGCGATCTGGAGGATGCCTTCGATGAGATCCGGGAATCGATCAATCACACCGAGGCCTTGCTGGAAGCCCTGGTCCAGGTCGCAGTTGGAGCCGGGGAAGAGGGTGCAGGAGCTTGCCAGGCCGCTGGACGTTAAGGAAGGCCGGCGCTGGGGGCGCCTACGGGCACCGTTAAACGATTGATGAAAACCCGGCCGCTGCGCCGGGTTTTTTATGGCGACACGAATGGCTATCATCGCTCGGTGATTTTTCAGCGTAGGGCGCCATGGCCTTTTTCGAGTTATTCGACCAATTCATGAGAAGCATGCTGGCGGCCTGGCTCTTTGTCGGTATCTGCCAGCTGGCCCGGTTCGTCTTCTCGCAGACTCCGTCCAGGTTGTCCGGATGGATCACCCTCGCCGGGCTGGCCTTCTTGATGGTCTACCCCTGCGGTTGGGACTGGGCTTCCGGCTTCATGGAAAACGCCTGGGTGGCGATGTGCAGGGTCTACCAGCATTCGGCCTCTCAACTGGCGCTGTTTCTGGCCGATGCGGCGGGCGCGGCATTGGGCGGCCTGGTCGCCTACCTGATGTCCCGCTATGTCATGGCCGCCCCGGCGCCACTGAAACCTGCCGGCTGAAGCGCTGACAGATACAAAAACAGCCTCGCCACTGTGCGGGGCTTTTTATTGCCTTCGCAAAATCGGACCTGTCGTCTCTAACCCTTGATGGGGAGTGGCCACCGACTGGCGTGAATCAATGGGCTGTGCCTTACTCGAACTTCATTTACTGAGGGATGCGGCCATGACTGAGCGTCATTTGAATCACAGTGAAACGCTTTCGAATGGATGCAAGATCAAGGTGCGATCAGAGATGGCTCGCTCAAGATGTTCATCGGCATCTACACGCCGGATGGCAGCGTTATCGTCGAAGACAATGACCTGGCCCCGGATGGCCTGGACATGGAGGATGCGTTTGAGTGGGGGATCGACAGGGCCAAGAAGATTGGCAGCGGGCAGAAGGTTCAATGACAGGTAAGGCCGCGTACTAAATAGGCCGGCAATGCAGAGAACCAGGTAAATTGGCCGGCCAAGGAACTGAATGGATGCAAGAGCATGTTCAAGTTGAACGCCCTGGTGCCGGAACTGATCGTTTCGGACCTGCAGCAGAGTCTGTATTTCTACTGTGATGTGTTGGGTTTCAGGGTCGAGTACGACCGCCCCGAAGACCAGTTTGCCTTTCTCTCCTTTGGCAACAGCCAGATCATGCTGGAGCAGGACTGGCACGACGATTCGCCATGGCGCGTGGGCCCCTTGGAGCCTCCCTACGGACGTGGCATGAACCTTTCCATCGAGTGTCCGGATGCACAGGCTCTGGTTTGTGCGCTTGAAAAGGCGGGCTGCCCGATCAGGAGGCCTGTCGAAGAGCATTGGTACCGTAGCAATGACCGGCAATTCGGGCAGAGGAATTTCCTGGTCCTGGACCCTGATGGTTATCTGCTTCGTTTTGCAGAAGATATTGGCGTGAAATAGCTGCCAGGCGATGCCGGAAACCTGTGCAGTCCAATTGGCTCCACACCGTTTGCCGGCTATCCGCTCGCGCAGGGGCTGTTGGCGATTGAGGCGTAGAATAGCGGTGCTACCTCGTCAAAAGGAGCCCCATATGATCGCCGACCAAGTAAGCAAACAGGCGTCGGAGCAAAGAGTCTGGGATCAATACTTCTGCGCTGCGTTGATTGCCGAAAGCAATCTGACGGCACCGGTCGTAGGAGAGGCCACTCATGAAGACAGGCAGAACCTGTTGATCGAAAGAGCCAAAACTCTCGCCGACAAGATGATGGCATGTAGAAAATAATCGAAGCCCAGCCAGAGTGCTGGGCTTTTTGTATCCTCCTCCTTCTTCTTGCACAGGGACGCGATCATGAATTGGCAAATCAGACAGGCCGTCTTGAGCGATATCGAATGGTTGGTGCGTGTGGATCCTATCGCGGCAAAAGATCACGGCCGTCGAGCACAAATAGAAAGGGTAGTAGGCACGGGCGAATGCTGGGTTGCTTGTGAGACGAACGATCCCAGTGTCCCGATCGGTTACGGCTGTTTGGACACAAGTTTTTTCGGGGAGTGGTTCATCCCGCTTGTAGTCGTCTCAAACGCTCATAGACGTTCTGGTGTAGGTCGGCAAATCGTTGCTCACTTAGAGCATTGTTCCTCTGCCAGAAAGATCTTCACTTCGACCAACACGTCCAATACACCCATGCGGCAATTGTTGGTACAGCTCGGATATCAATACAGCGGGACTGTGGAGAATCTTGACCCTGGTGATCCAGAGCTGATTTTTGTGAAATTTTTGAATTAACTCCGCACAACAACGGCGGCAAGGTCTTCACCATCCATGTTGCGCTGTCGACGCTGGTTACCTTTGTGGTGGGACTTCCAAAAGCAGCGTCGATCCTCAAGCCCCAGAAACGAAAAAGCCCCGAAAGATCGGGGCTTTAGCGTGACGAATATGGCGGAGGCGATGGGATTCGAACTCATGGACCTGTTACAGTCGACGGTTTTCAAGACCGTTGCCTTAAACCACTCGGCCACACCTCCGTTTTTGTTGCGGGCGCCATAATACCTGAATGAAACACACTGTCAAACTCTCTGCATGGTGTGTTGCAGAGCGTCTGTTATGATCTTTGCCACTGAACGTTTCAAACCAACAGGAGTGTCGCCATGCGCGAACAGGATTACGCAGTTAATAACAGCGTGCAGGCCGAGCAGCTAGAAGTTAGCCGCGTCCTGCGCAACACCTACGGCCTACTCGCTCTTACTCTCGCCTTCAGTGGCGTGATGGCTTACGTGGCCCAGCAGATGCGGGTTGGTTATCCGAACATTTTCGTGGTGCTGATCGGTTTCTACGGTCTGTTCTTCCTTACCAACAAGCTCCGTGATTCGGCCTGGGGCCTGGTGTCGGCGTTTGCCCTGACCGGTTTCATGGGCTTCCTGCTCGGCCCGATCCTCAACCGTTACCTGGGCATGCAGGGCGGCGCGGAAGTGGTCAGCTCGGCCTTTGCGATGACCGCGCTGGTGTTTGGTGGTCTGTCGGCCTACGTGCTGATTTCCCGCAAGGACATGAGCTTCCTCGGTGGTTTCATCACCGCCGGTTTCTTCGTCCTGCTGGGGGCGACGCTGGCCAGCCTGTTCTTCCAGATCAGCGGTCTGCAACTGGCGATCAGCGCGGGCTTCGTGCTGTTCTCCTCGGTGTGCATCCTGTACCAGACCAGCGCCATCATCCATGGCGGCGAGCGTAACTACATCATGGCGACCATCAGCCTGTATGTATCGATCTACAACCTGTTCGTCAGCCTGTTGCAGTTGTTTGGCGTCATGGGTCGCGACGACTGATCGTCAAGCCTGAAACAAAAAGCCCGCTTCGGCGGGCTTTTTGTTGTCTGCGATCTGGTCGCTCGGCCAGGGTCAAGGTGGACCGTGGTAGTGCCCGCAGAGTTTGCTGCCATCCAGGGACGCTATTCGGCAATGATCAGGCTGCCATCGGTTTGTTGCTGATAGATGGTGTAGGGCAACAGCAAGGTGTCGAGTACGCCTGAGACGGCCATGTCGAGCAGCATGGCTTGGTTCGAGGCCGGGCCGGTATGAGTTGTGCCGTTCTCTGGCTCAGGGGCATGCAGGCTGCAGAAATCGTAAGTCACGCCACTGTAGATACGCGGGACGCCACCGCAGTAGGTTTTTCGCTCCTTGAGTTTCTCGCTGGCCACCGCATCCTCCCTGAAGACGGTATCGATGGTTCCACAACCTGGGAGCATCAATGCCGCCAGCAACAGAAAAGAGGTTTTCACGGTGCGAATCCTTCGTCGACGAGGTCCTGAGTCTAGCCAGTTTTCTAGGTGCCAGGGCAAACGCCGTGTGTGAGCCCAGGCATTACACCATCGGCGGCAGCCGCCGTTTCACCGGGCTTTTCTTGACGATCGCGGTGTTGGTTTCCGCGCAGCTGTTGAGGTGGTCGAGCAGGCTGTCCAGTTGCTCCATGTCGCGTACATGCAGGCGGGCGATAAAGCAGTCCTCGCCCGTGACCTTGTCGCATTCGGTGAACTCGGGGATGGCCAGGATCTGTCGTTCGACCTCCTGGAGTTTCCCCGGCAGCGGCCGGATGCGTACGATGGCCTGCAATTGATAGCCGAAGAACTTCGGGTCGACTTCGACGGTATAGGCCTTGAGCACACCACGCTCTTCCAGGCGTCGCAGGCGTTCGGCGACGCTGGGCGAGGACAGCCCGCTGATCTGCGCCAGGGCCTTGAGCGAACGGCGTGAATCTTCCATCAGGGCGCTGATCAGCGCCTGGTCAATTTCGTCGATCATGTCAGCCTCATTAGGTAAAACCTAAGAAATACCTTGATAAAAAAGGTGTAAGACGATTTTAGCCTACCGTTGAGTCTTGAGCGGGGCAGGAGCCGATTGTCATACTTTTGGCTCTTGTTGAGGAGAATGATCATGGACAAATTGTTACGCCGCGGCTCACTGGAAATGACCGCCGCCATGTTGATTTCCGGCACCATCGGCTGGTTCGTGCTGGTGTCCGGGCAGCCGGTGCTGGACGTGGTGTTCTGGCGCTGCGTGTTCGGCGCCGCGACCCTGCTGCTGATCTGTGCCGGCTTCGGCTTTCTGCGCCCCGGCATCCTGACGCGCACCACCTTTCTCCTCGCGGTGCTCAGCGGTGTCGCCATCGTCGGCAACTGGGTGCTGCTGTTCGCCTCCTATTCCCGGGCCTCGATCGCCATCGGCACCGCGGTCTACAACGTCCAGCCGTTCATGCTGGTGGGGCTGGCGGCGCTGTTCCTCGGCGAGAAAATCACCGCGCAGAAACTGTTCTGGCTGAGCATTTCCTTCGCCGGGATGCTGGCGATCGTCAGTGCCCATGGCGAGCAGGGCGCGGCGGGCAATGACTATCTGCTGGGGATCGCCCTGGCGCTGGGGGCGGCCTTGCTGTATGCCTTCGCCGCGCTCTTGATCAAGCGCCTGACCGGCACGCCGCCGCACCTGATCGCGTTGATCCAGGTCTGCACCGGGGTGTTGCTGCTGGCGCCCTGGGCCAACTTCTCCGCGCTGCCCGCCGCTCCCGGTGCCTGGGCCAGCCTGCTGACCCTGGGCATCGTCCACACCGGGGTGATGTACGTGCTGCTGTACGGCGCGATCCAGAAACTGCCGACCGCGCTGACCGGCGCGCTGTCGTTCATCTATCCGATCGCGGCGATCTTCGTCGACTGGTTTGCCTTCGGCCATCGCCTGGAGCTGCTGCAATGGATCGGCGTGATCGCCATCCTGCTGGCGGCGGCCGGCATGCAGCAGGGCTGGAGCCTGGGCTTGCGCCGTCGGGTGGCGGCGCAGTGAGCATTGGGTACCGGTGAGTGACTGGTCGCCGAATTAATACGAATGATAAGCAACTACCCGATTTGCCAGCTATTTATTGCCTTGACAGGCGGGGACGCACCACTAAGGTTTTAACTCAGGGTGAAAGATTCAAGCGCAACCCTTCGTCGTTGATTCAAAGGTTTCAAGTCCTCAAACCCGGTTCTGGGTTGCGTGTCTTTTTTGCTGTTCAGATGTGACATCTACCGTCCCCCGATTCGGGTCGGTAGGTCGTTACCGAATGCCGCCATGGCGGCGGATCCCAGGCAACCAACGACTCTCGTCTACAGGGCAGGGGGCGTATGGGGAGCGATCATGACGACTCGACGCAAGGTACCCGGTGTTCGTAACTACGACGGTCCCGCTGGCGGCTGGGGGGCGCTCAAGGCCACCGCGACAGCGGTTAGAGAGCAGATGGATACGCTGAAAGCGCCCATCACCCTGATGCGCACCAACCAGCCTGATGGCTTTGACTGCCCAGGCTGCGCCTGGCCCGACAAGGAGCACAAATCCACCTTCCAGTTCTGTGAAAACGGCGCCAAGGCGGTGACCTGGGAGGCGACCAACAAGCGGGTCACCCCGGACTTCTTCGCCAATCATCCGGTCGCCTCGTTATTGCACCGCAGTGATTACGAGCTGGAGGACCTGGGACGTATCACCCATCCCCTGGTATATGACCGTGCCAGCGACACCTACCAGCCGATCGAATGGGAGGCGGCGTTCGCGCGAATAGGCGAGATACTCCGGGGGCTGCAACCGGAGCAGGTCGAGTTCTATACCTCTGGCAGGGCCTCCAATGAAGCGGCCTATCTGTACCAACTGTTCATCCGGGAATACGGCAGCAACAACTTTCCCGATTGTTCCAACATGTGCCACGAACCGACCAGCGTCGGGTTGCCGCGATCCATTGGTATCGGCAAAGGCACGGTGTCGCTGGACGACTTCGATACCTGCGAACTGATCATCTCCATCGGCCACAACCCCGGCACCAACCACCCACGCATGATGGGCACGCTGCACGAGGCCTCGCGGCGCAAGGTGCCGATCATGGTCTTCAATCCCCTGCGCGAACGCGCGCTCGAGCGCTTTGCCGATCCGCAGAACATGATTGAAATGGCGACTTACGGCTCCACCCGGATCGCCTCGTCCTACTTCCAGGTAAAAGCCGGAGGCGACGCGGCGGCGATCAAGGGGATCATGAAAGCGCTGCTGGAGCTGGAGCGGATGGTGGGCGAAGTCCTCGACCATGACTTCATCGCCCAGCACACCCAGGGTTTCGACGAGCTGGTCGCCGATTTGCACGCCACGGCCTGGCCCGATATAGAACAGGCCAGCGGCCTGCAGCAGGCCGAGCTGGAAAAGGTCGCCGCCGCTTACGCAAAATCCAACGCCACCATCGTCACCTACGGCATGGGCATCACCCAGCACAACGAAGGCACGGCCAATGTCCGGCTGATCTGTGACCTACTGATGTTGCGCGGTAACTTTGGCAAGCCTGGCGCGGGCATTTGCCCGTTGCGCGGCCATTCCAATGTCCAGGGCAACCGGACCGTGGGCATTACCGAGAAGCCGTCGAAGGCATTTCTCGACAGGCTGGAGAAAGTATTCGGCTTCAAGCCGCCAGCGGCCCACGGCCACGATTCGGTAAAAGCGATGCAGGCCATGATCGCGGGCACGGCCAAGGCGCTGATTTGCCTGGGAGGCAATTTCGCCGTCGCCTTGCCCGATCCGGGCCAGTGTTTTCCGGCCATGGGCAAGCTCGACCTGAGCGTGCATATCGGCACCAAGCTCAATCGCTCCCATCTGCTGGTCGCCAAGGAGTCCTATCTGTTCCCCTGCCTGGGTCGCACCGAACTGGATGTGCAGGACGGGATGCGCCAGTCGATCACCGTCGAGGATTCGATGTCGATGGTCCACGCATCGGCCGGCAAGCTGACCCCGGCCTCCGAGTTCCTGCGCTCGGAACCGGCGATAGTGGCCGGCATTGCCCGGGCCACGCTGCCAGGCAGCAAGGTGCCCTGGCAGGAACTGGTCGCCGACTACGACAAGATCCGCGACCTGATCGAGAAAACGGTGCCCGGCTTCGAGGCGTTCAACCAGCGCATCCGCGTGCCGGGCGGGTTCCGCATGCCGCTGCCGCCCACCGAGCGCATATGGCTCACGCCCTCGGGCAAGGCCGAGTTCTTTGTCTTTCCCGGGCTGCATGAAGACAAGGTGGTCGATGGCGCGGACGTCCTGCGCCTGATCACTATTCGCAGCCATGACCAGTACAACACCACCATCTATGCCATGGACGATCGTTATCGCGGGGTATTCGGCCGGCGCGACGTGCTGTTCATCAATCAGGCGGACCTGGATGCCCGTGGCCTGGCCCATGGCGACCTGGTGGATATCGAGACGGTCACCCAGGGGCGCAAGCTGCGCTACGAGAAAATCACCGCGATCGAATACAAGATTTCCCCGGGCTCGGTCGCGGCCTATTACCCCGAAGCCAACCAGCTGGTGCCGCTGGATTACATCGACGTGGATAGCGGGACGCCGTCCTACAAATCGGTTCCGGTACGGATTGTGCGCTCGACGCTGAACTGACCCTGGCGATCCAGGGAAGGGGGCGCATGGGGCGCCCCTTTTTTCATCGGTGGGCTTTCATGAGCGCGAGACTCGCTGCCGGACTGCAGCGCCGCGATTATTTGCTACTCTGCGGTCTTTCCCGTTCCGCCGAGTGGTCATGCCCATGTCCAACGATATTCCTGAACCGCAATCCGTCTGCAACCCGATTACCAGCAGCGCGATCTTTATCGTCGCCACCCTGGCCCCCGGCGGTGACGCCGCCGCCAAGGTGCGGGGCTGGTGCGAGGATGTGGCGAGCCTCACCCGTTCGGTCGGCAAGCGGGTGCCCGCGGGTAACCTGTCGTGCGTCTGCGGTTTTGCTTCGGCGGCCTGGGACCAGCTGTTTGGCGGTCCGCGCCCGGCCTCGCTGCATGCCTTTCGCGAGTTCGGCCCGCAAGAGCGCCGGGCCGTGGCGACCCCCGGCGACCTCCTGCTGCACATTCGCGCGGACCAGATGGACCTGTGCTTCGAACTGGCGACGCAACTGATCGGGGCATTGGGCGATGCGATCTCGGTGGTCGATGAGGTGCAGGGTTTCCGCTACTTCGACATGCGCAGCATCATCGGTTTTGTCGATGGCACGGAAAATCCGGTCGGGCGCAAGGCCATCGAGTTCACCCTGGTCGGCGATGAAGACCCGGCGTTCAGCGGTGGCAGTTATGTGCTGGTGCAGAAGTACCTGCACAACATGAACGCCTGGAACGAGCTGTCGGTCGAGGCGCAGGAACGTATCATCGGGCGCAAGAAGCTGTCCGATATCGAACTCGACGATGCGGTCAAGCCGACCTCTTCCCACAGTGCCTTGACCACCATCACCAAGGACGGCGAGGAGGTGAAGATCCTGCGCGACAACATGCCGTTCGGCCGGCCCGGGGCGGGGGAGTTCGGCACCTATTTCATCGGTTACGCGCGCTCGCCGGAGCCTATCGAGCAGATGCTGGAAAACATGTTCGTCGGTCGGCCGGCGGGCAACTATGACCGTCTGCTGGATTTCAGCACGGCGGTGACCGGCGGCCTGTTCTTCGTGCCTTCCGCCGATCTGCTGGAAGCGTTGGCCGAACGCCAGCCCTGATCCAGATGTAAAGAGCCCGCGAGGTGAGGGCCTCGCGGGCTCGTTGCATCTGGCGGATGCTATTCAATGGTTGCCGGGACCGCGCACCGGGAAAGGCGCCGGGCCTTTACCGGTGCGATCAGCAATCAGTGAGTGGTCATGCCGGCCATGTGCATCATCAGCCGCAACAGACTGGCCACCGCACCCAGGGCCAGCACACTGCCCAGCCAGATGCCCACCAGCCACGCCAGCCGCCGATACCAGGGGGCGCTCGGGTGGCCGGTGGTCGATACCTCAGAGCGTTCCATAAGCCAACTCCATCATCAGTGCGGTGGCGGCGGCCAGCATCACCAGCCCGCCGAGGAACAGCAGGCTCAGCTGCGCCACCTGCTGGTAGAAAGGCCTCAGCCTGGCAGGGGGGCGAAGGGTTTCGCTGTCAATGGTAACCATCGCCGATCCTCACTTTGCCGCGGAACACGTAGTAGCTCCAGCAGGTGTACATCAGGATGATCGGCAGGATGAACAGGGTGCCGATCAGGATGAACAGCTGGCTGGACGGGGGGGATGCGGCCTGCCACAGGCTGATGGAAGGCGGCACGATGTTCGGCCAGATGCTGAAGGCCAGGCCGATGTAGCCCAGGAACACCAGCGCCAGGGTGAACACGAACGGCCAGTGCGAGTGATGCTGGCGCAAGGTGCGCAGCAGCCCGAACAGCGCCAGCAGCGCGAGAACCACAAGAGCGCCGAAGACCACGATATGCGCGTGGGTGAACCAGCGGCTGGCGATCTCCGGGTGCAGCATGGGCGTCCACACACAGAGCACCGCGACCACCGCCATCAGCACGAACGCCAGCGGCCGGGTGTAGTGGCGCATGCGCGATTCGAGCATGCCTTCGGTCTTGACCAGCAGCCAGGTGCTGCCCAGCAGTGCGTAGGCGACGATCAGGCCCAGGCCGCAGAACAGCGGGAACGGCGCCAGCCAGTCCAGGTTGCCGCCGGCGAACTGGCGATCGACCACCGGGATCCCGGCGATATAGCTGCCAATCACGATGCCTTGGCAGAAGGTCGCCAGCAGCGAGCCGCCG
This sequence comes from Pseudomonas sp. GW822-FHT05A08, assembly GCF_058800485.1. NCBI lineage: Bacteria > Pseudomonadati > Pseudomonadota > Gammaproteobacteria > Pseudomonadales > Pseudomonadaceae > Pseudomonas > Pseudomonas sp. GW822-FHT05A08. Next base: position 4,553,679 of record NZ_CM179511.1, on the reverse strand, counting down.
ATGAACGCCATGTCCCAGATATGGCGTTTTTCCGGGCTGGCCTTGAAGCGGAACTCAAAGGCCACGCCGCGGAAGATCAAGCCGGCCAGCATGAAGATCAGCGGCAGGTACAGGGCCTCCAGAATCACCGAATAGGCCAGCGGGAAGGCCCCGTACAGCGCCGCGCCACCGAGGATCAGCCAGGTCTCGTTACCGTCCCAGACCGGCGCCACGGTGTTCATCATCACATCGCGCTCCTGCGCGTCCGGGATGAGCGGGAAGAGGATCCCCAGTCCCAGGTCGAAGCCATCCATGATGACGTACATCATCACCCCGAAAGCGATGATCACGCCCCAGATCAACGACAGATCTATACCTTGAATGCCCATGGGCAAGCTCCTTGTTCAGTTGGCGGGGTTGCCGGACGCGAAGGTCTCGGTGACCGCGGACAGCGGCCGGCACGGCGTGCGGTCCTGGCCGGGGCCGCCTTGTGGCGGATGATCGTGATGCGGCTGCGGGCCTTTGCGGACCAGCTTCATCATGTAGGCGATGCCGACGGTGAACACCGAGAAGTAGATCAGCACGAACAGCGCGAGCGAGATGCTCAACTGGCTGACCGAGTGGTTCGACGCCGCATCGGCGGTGCGCTGCAAGCCGTACACCACCCACGGCTGGCGGCCGACCTCGGTGGTGATCCAGCCGGCCAGCATGGCGATCAGGCCGGTCGGGCCCATGAACAGCACCAGGCGCAGGAACAGCCGGTTGCGGTACAGCGCGCCGTTGCGGCGCAAGGCCAGGCCGAGCAGGCCGGTGAGGATCATCAGCATGCCCAGCCCGGCCATGATCCGGAAGCTGAAGAAGATGATGGTCGCGTTCGGCCGGTCCTCTTTCGGGAAGCTCTTGAGCGCCGGGATCTGCTTGTCCAGGCTGTGGGTCAGGATCAGGCTGCCCAGGTAAGGCACTTCGAGCGCATAACCGGTCTTCTCGGCGTCCATGTCGGGGATGCCGAACAGCACCAGCGGCGTCGGTTCATTGCCGATGTTTTCCCAGTGGCCTTCGATGGCGGCGATTTTCGCCGGCTGATGTTCCAGGGTGTTCAGGCCGTGGGCATCGCCGACCACCGCCTGGATCGGCGCGACGATCAAGGCCATCCACATTGCCATCGACAGCATCTTGCGCACTTGTGGCGTGTCGTTCTTGCGCAGCAGGTGCCAGGCCGCGGACGAGCCGACAAAAAACGCCGTGGCGACGAACGCGGCAATCGCCATGTGCGCCAGGCGGAACGGGAACGACGGATTGAACACGATGGCCAGCCAGTCCATCGGCACGATCCGCCCATCGACGATGGAGAAGCCCTGTGGCGTTTGCATCCAGCTGTTGGAGGCGAGGATCCAGAAGGTCGAGATCAGCGTGCCGATCGCCACCATGACCGTGGAGAAGAAGTGCAGCCCACGGCCGACCCGGTTCCAGCCGAACAGCATCACCCCGAGGAAACCGGCCTCGAGGAAAAACGCGGTCAGCACTTCATAGGTCAGCAGGGGCCCGGTAATGCTCCCGGCGAAGTCCGAGAAGCGGCTCCAGTTGGTGCCGAACTCATAGGCCATGACCAGCCCGGAGACCACCCCCATGCCGAAGTTGACGGCAAAGATTTTCGACCAGAAGTGATACAGGTCCTTGTAGACCGAGTTATTGCTTTTCAGCCAGAGGCCTTCGAGCACTGCCAGGAAGCTGGCCAGCCCGATGGTGATGGCGGGAAAGATGATGTGGAACGAGACCGTGAACGCGAATTGAATTCGCGCCAGGTCGAGCGCTTCCAGGTTTGGCATGACGATACCCTCAGAGTGGCTCGATACCTGTGCACAGCCCGGCCGACCGCGGTGAACCTCGCGGCTCGCGGTCAACGGCAGTGCAGGTTTCGAAAGGGCCGGGGCGACGCTCGCCGCCCCGGGCAGGTTCAATCGACGGAGGACTGGATCAGGTTGCTGACCGGCGCCGGTTCAAGGCGAATCGCGATGAACTTCGAGGTCGGGGTGAAGGTGCGGTCGCCGTAGCTTTCCAGTGGCACCAGAGGGTTGGTTTCCGGGTAGTAGGCGGCGGCCTGGCCGGCGGGAATGTCGTAGGCGATCAGGGTGAAGCCGCTCACCCGGCGCTCGCGACCGTCGCCCCACAGCGAGATCATGTCGACCTTCTGCCCCGGCTCGTAGCCCAGCTTGCGAATGTCCTGCTCGTTGACGAAGACCACGTCGCGCATGCCGTAGACCCCGCGATAACGATCGTCCAGGCCATACAGGGTGGTGTTGTACTGGTCGTGGGAACGCATGGTCTGCAGGATCAGCTCCGGCTTCACGCCCAGGTCGCGCACGCCCTGGCTCACCAGGTGTTCCGGCAATACGCCGGGGGTGAACTGGGCCTTGCCGGTGGCGGTTTTCCAGATGCGCTGGGCGGCGTCGTTACCCAGGTGGAAACCACCGGGGTGCAGCAGCTTCTGGTTGAAGTCCTTGAAGCCGGGAATGGTGTCGGCGATCAGGTTGCGGATGCGGCTGTAGTCCTCGATCACCCAGAGCCAGTCGATGGGGTGGCTGCCGAGGGTGGCGTTGGCGATCCCGGCGATGATCGCCGGTTCCGAACGCATCAGCGGCGACTTGGGTTTCAGCTGGCCGTGGGAAATGTGCACCATGCTGAAGGTGTCTTCCACGGTGACGCCTTGCGGGCCCTGGGCTTGCAGGTCGATATCGGTGCGCCCCAGGCATGGCAGGATCAGCGCCTCGCGGCCGGTGACCAGGTGGCTGCGGTTGAGCTTGGTGGCGATGTGCACGGTCAGCTCGCAGTTGCGCAGCGCGGCATGGGTGCGCGGGCTGTCGGGGGTGGCCTGGGCGAAGTTGCCCCCCAGGCCGATGAACACCTTGGCCCGACCTTCTTCCATGGCGGCGATCGCCATCACCGTGTTGTGCCCGTGCTTGCGCGGCGCCTTGAAGGCAAAACGCGCTTCCAGGGCATCGAGCAACTCGGTGGGGGCCAGTTCGTTGATGCCCATGGTGCGGTCGCCCTGCACGTTACTGTGGCCGCGCACCGGCGACAGCCCGGCGCCCGGACGGCCGATATTGCCGCGCAGCAGTTGCACGTTGACCACTTCCTGCACGGTCAGCACCGAGTGGGTGTGCTGGGTCACGCCCATGGCCCAGCACATGATCACCCGCTTGGCCTTGCGGTACATGCGCGCGGCCAGCTCGATGTCCTCCAGGGACAGCCCGGACTGTTCGAGGATGTGCTCCCAACTGGTGGCGTCGACTTCGGCCAGGTAGGCGTCCAGGCCCGAGGTGTGCTCGGCGATGAAGGCGCGGTCGAATACCGCCTCGCCGTTGTTGGCCAGGGCTTCGCGTTCCCACTGCCAGAGGAACTTGGCGATGCCGCGCATGGCTGCCATGTCGCCGCCCAGGGCCGGGCGGAAGTAGGCGGAGGAGGTGGGCTCGGAGCCGTTGGTGAGCATCTCCAGCGGATGCTGCGGGTGCTGGAAGCGTTCCAGGCCACGCTCTTTCAGCGGGTTGAAACAGATCACCTGGGCACCGCGTTTCACCGCTTCACGCAGCGGTTCGAGCATCCGCGGATGGTTGGTGCCGGGGTTCTGGCCGATGACAAAAATCGCGTCGGCTTCCCCCAGGTCCTCGAAGGTCACCGTGCCCTTGCCCACGCCGACGCTGTCGTCCATGCCCAGGCCGCTGGCCTCGTGGCACATGTTCGAGCAGTCGGGGAAGTTGTTGGTGCCGTAGGCGCGCACGAACAGCTGGTAGAGGTAGGCGGCCTCGTTGCTGGCCCGGCCCGAGGTGTAGAACTCGGCCTGGTCGGGCGACTCCAGCCCGTTCAGGTGCCTGGCGATCAGGGCGAAGGCGTCGTCCCAGCTGGTTTCGACGTAGCGATCCAGGCTGGCGTCGTAACGCATCGGGTGGGTCAGGCGACCCTGGTATTCGAGCCAGTAGTCGCTTTGCGCCGCCAGTGCCGACACCGTGTATTTGTTGAAGAAGGCCGGGTTGACCAGGCGCCCGGTGGCTTCCCAGTTGACCGCCTTGGCGCCGTTCTCGCAGAACTTGACCATGCCGTTTTCCGGCGACTCGCCCCAGGCACAGCCCGGGCAGTCGAAGCCGCCGTTCTGGTTGGTCTTGAGCATGGTGCGAATATTCTTGAAAGCGTTTTCGCTGCCCAGCCAGTTCCTGGTCACGGCAATCAATGCGCCCCAACCGGCCGCCGCCCCCTTGTACGGTTTATAGCGTTCAACTTCGCTCATGATACTTCTCCAGGACATTGCACGTAGGCTGCGCCTAATGCCGAGTCATTGTTAATGACTGTTTTCTTGTGTGCATGAATAACCAACTTTAAGTAGCCGTTAATTACAGGCTGCACAGGTTTATGCACTTCGCGGATATTGCTTCAGGACTGCGGGGTCAAGCCTAAGCCGCTTATAAAGTGCCTGTCTAATCGCAAATAATGACCGGATGATCGAAATGCTCTATCAAGGAAAAAATCGATAATAATCAATTAAATAACTACTTAATGTGGTTCGGAATTGGATGATTTTTCTTCTGATAAATCCCATCGATCAACCGGTTGTTAATAGCAATTAGACGGTGATTTGAAATGTCCTTAGTCTTGCCTCAAACAAGGCCCTCTATAACGGTGGCCTTCCAATAACGGCACTCGGGTCGATACACCTGAAGTGCTGACGGAGGCGGTAATGTCAGATCGAATCCTGCAGGATGGTTTTTCCAGGCGAGTCGACTATCTGCGAATGTCGGTGACCGATCGCTGCGATTTTCGCTGTGTGTATTGCATGGCCGAAGACATGCAGTTCCTGCCGCGGCAACGGATCCTGACCCTGGAGGAGCTCTATCAGCTGGCGCAAAGTTTCGTCGCCCTGGGCACCCGGAAAATCCGCCTGACCGGGGGCGAACCCTTGATCCGCCCGGGCGTCGTCGAGCTGTGTCGGCGCATCGCCGCGCTGCCGGGGCTGCGCGAGCTGTGCATGACCACCAATGGCTCGCAGCTGGGCAAGCTGGCGGCACCCTTGTTCGAGGCCGGGCTCAAGCGCCTGAACATCAGCATCGACAGCCTCGATGCCAGGCGCTTTCGCGAGCTGACCCGCACCGGCGACCTGGCCCAGGTGATTGCCGGCATCGATGCGGCGAACGCCGCCGGTTTCCAGCACACCAAGCTCAACTGCGTGGTGATGAAAGGGCGCAACGATCACGAGATCAACGACCTGGTGGGCTTTGCCATCGACCGTGGGCTGGACATCTCCTTTATCGAAGAGATGCCCCTGGGGGTGATCAGCGAACACAGCCGCGCCGATGCGTTCTTTTCCAGCGCCCAGGTGCGCGAGCGCATCGCCGAGCGCTACACCCTGATCGACTCCACCGAATCGACCCAGGGGCCGTCGCGTTACTGGCGCCTGGCCGAGGCACCGGAGATTCGCCTGGGGTTCATCTCGCCCCACAGCCACAACTTCTGCGCCACCTGCAACCGGGTGCGGCTGACCGTCGAGGGCCGGCTCCTGCTGTGCCTGGGCAACGAGCATTCGGTCGATTTGAAGCAGGTGCTGCGCAGCCATCCGGGCGAGCCGCAGCGCCTGGAGCGGGCAATCATCGAGGCGATGAAAATCAAGCCGTACCGCCACAACTTCGCACTCAATGACGAGGTGCAAGTGGTGCGGTTCATGAACATGACCGGCGGCTAGCCCGCGCGGTTTTCCCCTCTGCAAAAAGGCTGTCTTGCGATGATCGTCAGATCCAAACCCAACCTGATCAATGTGCTGATCTCCCTCAAGGGCTCGATTGCCAAGCGCATCGCCCTGCGCAGCCTGCTGGTGACCCTGCTGGCCTCGGCCATCGTGTTTATCGAGACCCTGTACCCGACCTATTTCTCCAGGGTCAATGCCACGCCGTTCACCCTGCTGGGCCTGTCGCTGTCGATCTTCATGAGCTTTCGCAACAACGCCTGCTACGACCGCTGGTATGAAGCGCGCAAGGCCCTGGGCACGCTGGTGACTGAGGTGCGTTCGATGATCCGCGAAACCCAGGCGATCAAGGACCCGCGGCAGCGCGGCAGGATCCTGCGCGACCTCTGCGGCTTCGCTCATGCGCTCAACGCCAGGCTGCGCCAGGAAGACGAGCTGAGCGCGGCGGGCACCTGGCTGAGCCAGTTGCCGCCGGCCCAGGCGCCCAACGTGCCGGACAGCATCCTGCGCCATGTCGGGCAACAGTGTTCGACCCTGGCCGAATCCGGGGCGATCAGCGAATGGCGCTACACGCTGATGGCCAATCACCTGAGCAGCCTGACCAACGCCCAGACAGTCTGCGAGCGGATCAAGGGCACGCCATTGCCTTTTCCCTACACGCTGTTGCTGCACCGCACCAGCTACATGTTCTGCATCCTGCTGCCCTTTGCCATGGCCGAGCCCCTGGGCTGGCTGACGCCGATCTTCACGGCCATCGTCAGTTACACGTTTTTCGGCCTGGACGCCATTGGCGACGAGCTGGAAGACCCTTTCGGCCGGGACGAGAACGACCTGCCGACCAATGCCCTGGTGCGCACCATCGAGCGTGAAGTGCTCGATGCCCTGGGGGCCACCCAGTTGCCGCCGGTGCTGCAACCGGTGGACTTCGTGCTGAGCTGACCGGCGCCCATGCATTCGCCCCGGTTCCCCCGGGCCACATCACTCAACCCAGCCAACAGGCTGCGAGGATAACCATGAACCACGATTCCACGATCCTGACTCACCTGGACGCCGAAGGCCGGGCCAACATGGTCGATGTCAGCGACAAGCCGCCCACCGACCGCGAAGCCCAGGCCCAGGCCTGGGTACGCATGCAGCCCGCCACCTTGCAACTGATCCAGCGCAACGGCCACCCCAAGGGCGACGTGTTCGCGGTGGCGCGCATTGCGGGCATCATGGCGGCGAAGAAAACCCATGAACTCATCCCGCTGTGCCACCCGTTGCTGCTCAGCTCGATTCACCTCGATCTGAAGGCGGTCGAGCCCGACAGCGTCAGGATTGTCGCCACCTGCCGGCTCAACGGCCGCACCGGTGTCGAGCTCGAAGCCCTCACCGCGGCCAGCGTCGCCGCGCTGACCATCTACGACATGTGCAAGGCGGTCGATCGCGGAATGGTCATCGACAGCATCCAGCTGCTGAAGAAACAGGGCGGGCGATCGGGCAGCTTTGACGCGGGAGTCACAGCATGATCCTGGTCAACTACTTTGCCCGTTATCGCGAGCAACTCGGTATCGGCGGCGAGAAGATCGCGCTGGATGATTCGTTGCGCAGCGTCGGCGACGTGAGGACGTTGCTGATGGCCAGGGGCGAGGCCTGGCAGGCGGTGCTCGGCGAAACCAGCCTGATGTGCGCGCTGAACCAGGACCTGTGCAACCTCGACGCGCCCATCGAGGACTTCGACGAGATCGCGTTTTTTCCGCAAGTCACCGGGGGCTGAGCCATGACCGTGCACGTCCAGGCCGAGGCCTTCGACCTCGATCGACTGCACCGCGAGGTGCACGGCGAGGACCCCGGCGTTGGCGCGCTGGTGACTTTCGTCGGCTATGTGCGTGACCTGAACCTGGGGGAACAGGTCGGCAGCCTGTTCCTCGAACATTACCCGGGCATGACCGAGCGTTCGTTGCAGCGCATCGTCGATGAGGCCAATGAGCGCTGGCCATTGCAACGGGTCAGGGTCGTGCATCGAGTGGGGGCGTTGCAGGTGGCTGAGCCGATCGTGTTTGTCGGCGTCGCCAGCGCCCATCGGCAGGCGGCCTTCGAAGCCTGCGCCTTCCTGATGGATTACCTGAAAACCCGCGCGCCGTTCTGGAAGCGCGAACAGACCTCGTCCGGCGAGCGTTGGGTGCAGGGCAGGGAGAGCGACCAACTGGCCGCCAGTCGCTGGTAGGGTGGGGATGCGCCCTGCGGCGCAGCACCTTCAGTCGGCCGTGGGCGCTTGCCCGGCAAACAGTTTCCTGGCTTCGGCAAAGCACTTTTCGGCAATGGCCGAGCGCGGTTCGGTCTTGCGCATCACCAGGCCCAGGGGCGCCAGCACACTGGCATCCGGCAGGTTGATGAAGGCCAGGTTCTCGATCGGGTTTTCCAGGGTGCTGGACAGCGGCATGATCGAGCAGCAGAAGCCTTCGTGAATCGCCTGGAACAGCTGATAGGTCGAATCGCTTTCGAGGATTGGCTGCAGGTCGAGGCCGCGGCTGCGGAAACTCAGGTCGATGGATTTGCGGTAGTGCATGCCATTGCTGATCATCCCCAGGGGCAGCTCGGCGGCTTCTTCCCAGCTCATTTCGCTGCCTTCGAAATGGAAGTGGCGGGTGTCGTACAGCAGGCCGACGCGGGTTTCGCCGATCTCGAAAAACTCGAAATAGTTCGGGTTCACGTGGTCCAGGTAACACACGCCCAGGTCCAGCTGGTTGTTGCCCAGGCCTTCGATGATCTGGTCCGAGCTCATGGACGACAGGGCGAACTTGAGCTCCGGGAAACTCCTGGAAAGGCCCTGGACGTAGCCGATCGGGTTGAAGCTGCTCAGCGGCACCAGGCCCAGGCGCAGGCTACCGACCAGTTGGCCACGGCACGCGGCGGCCTCGGCGAACAGCCCGTCATGGGCGGCGAGCAGGGTCCGCGCCCAGGCCAGCACCCGTTCGCCGGCCTCGGTGAAACCTTCGAAGCGCTGGCCGCGCTTGACCAGCACCAGGTCCAGTTCGTCCTCCAGGTTGCGCAAGCGCATGGACAGGGTCGGCTGGGTAATGTGGCAGCGCGCCGCGGCCTGGCCGAAGTGTCGGGTCTGGTCCAGGGCGATAAGGAACTTGAGTTGTTTGATGTCCACGATGGCACCTGTTGAAGAAGAGGGTTGATGTCAGGGGTAAGTCCAGGATGCACGAAGCGCCGGGAAATCCCGATCCGACTTTTGGAGGAAAAGACTGTGCGTCCGTTCGGTGACACGCGGAGCTGTTAAAAAAGCCGTTAAAAAAATGCCGTTAAAAAAGTAGCTCAGGGGTATTGAAGTTGCTCAGGCGCGGGTCGTCCTCGGCGCAGACCAGGGCCTGCGGCCGGTGCTTCGACAAGGCGCGCTGCAGGCTGCGTTCGCCGGCGTCCCAGTCGTGTTGCAGGCTTGCCAGCAAGGCCGTGGGGATCAGGCTGAACATGGGTTGCCAGTGGCCGGCCTGTTGCACCATCAGCACCGAGTCCGGGGCAGGGCGCGCCGCCAGCATGGCGCCGATCAGCGCGCCGTCGATTTTCGGCGCGTCGCAGGCGAACACCAGCAGCCACGGATGACGCGCCACTGCCAGGCCGGCGAGCACACCCGCCAGGGGCCCCGGGAAATCCCTCTGCGAGTCTTCGACCAGTTGGTCGGCATAGGCCCGATACTGCTCGGCGTTGCGGTTGCAGGAGATGATCAGGTCGTCGGTGAAAGGTCGGACCGCCGCCTGCACATGGGCGATCAGCGGCTTGCCCTGCCAGGGCAGCAGGCCCTTGTCCCGGCCACCCATGCGCGCGCCACGGCCGCCGGCCAGCAGCAGCACCGAGCAGGGGATGGGCGAAGGGGCGGCGGGGCAGGTCGGGGTCATTGTTCGAGGCACGCTGGTTGGGGGCTCAGACGATCTCATTGTCGCCCCTTCGAGTCCAATCGGAAGTATCGAATGAGCGATCAAAAGGCTCTATCGGCCGCGGATTTCACCGGCGTGGGCCGGCACGTCAGGGGGAAAGAGTCCTTGATAGATATGCTCGATAAAGTGGTCGGCCAGAGTGATTAGACACCGACGGTTTCAGCGCTTTAGCCTCTGGCCATGGTTTTTATGACTGCCCGCCGGAGAAAGACATGAGTGTGAAATCGGATGCATTGTTTGTCCCCCTGAATATTGCCGTGCTGACCGTCAGCGATACCCGCGAATACGCCACCGACACCTCCGGTCAATTGCTCGTCAGCCGCCTGCTGGAAGCTGGCCACACCCTGAGCGAACGCAACCTGCTCAAGGATGACCTGTACAAGATCCGCGCCCAGGTCGCCCTGTGGATCGCCGATGAGGCTATCCAGGTGGTGCTGATTACCGGCGGCACCGGGTTCACCGGGCGCGACAGCACGCCCGAGGCGGTGAACTGTTTGCTGGACAAGCGGATCGACGGTTTCGGCGAGCTGTTCCGGGCGATCTCCATCCTCGATATCGGCACCTCCACCGTGCAGAGCCGGGCCCTGGCCGGGCTGTCCAACGGCACCCTGGTGTGCTGCCTGCCGGGCTCCACGGGCGCCTGCCGGACCGCCTGGGAAGGCATCCTCGCCGAACAACTGGACGCCCGCCACCGGCCGTGCAATTTCGTGCCGCACCTCAAGCAGGTGCAAGCCTGCGGGACCCGCGGATGAGCGCCTCAGCGCTGATGCCGGTGGAGGAGGCCATCGCCCGCTTGCTGGCCATGGCCGAGGCGCAACGTTTGCAGGACAGCGAGCCGGTGGCGCTGGGCGAGGCGCGGCAACGGGTGCTGGCCAGCGACCTGGTGGCGACCCTCGACCTGCCGCCCTGGCCGAATAGCGCCATGGACGGTTATGCCTTGAACCTCGATGCCTGGGACGGCCAGCCGCTGGCGGTGTCGCAACGCATTTTCGCCGGCCAGGCCCCCGAGCCGTTGCGGCCGGGCACCTGCGCGCGAATCTTCACCGGCGCGCCGCTGCCCGAGGGCGCCAACAGCATCGAGATGCAAGAGAACGTCGAGCTGCTTGACGACGGTCGCGTGCGCTTCAAGCAGCCGCTCAAGGCCGGCCAGAATATTCGCCCGCAAGGCCAGGAGAACCGCGCCGGACAAGTGCTGCTGCGCACCGGCAAACGCCTGGGGCCTTTCGAACTGGCTATCGCCGCGGCCCAGGGCTGCACCCATCTGCCGCTGGTGCGGCGGCCACGGGTGGCGTTGCTGTCGACGGGCGATGAACTGGCCGAGCCGGGCACCGCCTTGCGCCCCGGCTGCATCTACAACAGCAATCGCACCCTGCTCAGCCACTGGTTGAATGTCCTGGGCTGCGAGGTGGTCGATGCCGGAATTCTCCCCGACCAGCCGCAGCAGACTCGGCTGCGCCTGGAACAATTGCAGTGCGCCGCGGACCTGATCCTGACCACCGGCGGCGTGTCCGCCGGCGACGCCGATTGCCTCGGCCAGGTACTGCGCGAGTGCGCCACCCCGGTGTTCTGGAAGCTTGCGATAAAACCCGGCAAGCCGCTGACCGTGGGGCGCTTCGGTAGCGTGCCGGTGATCGGCCTGCCCGGCAACCCGACCTCGGCCCTGGTGACCTTTGGCCTGCTGGCCCGGCCGTATCTGTTGCGCATCCAGGGCGTCGAAGAGGTCATGCCCTTGAGCTTCCCGGTCAGCGTCGGTTTCGACTGGCCGAAAGCGGGAGGCCGCCGCGAATACCTGCGGGCCAGGCTGGAGGAGGGCCGTGCGGTGCTCTATCCGAACCAGAGTTCCGGTGTGTTGCTGGGCGCTTCGTGGGCCGATGGGCTGGTGGAAATCCTCGAGGGCAGCACCTTGCGGGCCGGCGAGCCGGCGCGCTTCATTCCGTTCAGCGAGTTGTTCTAGCCGGCGCGGTCTGGCGGCAGGCGTGGCGCACTCAGATCTTCCACTGCTCCGAGCTTTTCGCCAGGCGCTGGCGCATCTCGTCGAGGGTGGCCACCAGTTGCCGGGTCAGCAGGCGGTAGCCGTCCAGCGCGCTGTAGACCGAGGTGTCGAGGGGCGAGGAGGCCGGGCCATCCAGGGGCCGCCCCAGGCGTCTGGTGGCGCCGGATTGCAGGGCGCGGGCCATGCCCACCAGCTGTATGCGCACCTGCCGGTGCTCATGTTTCATGAGCTGTTGCAACTGTTCGCGGGCCTGTGGGTCGCTGAGGTCCGGCCGGGTATTGCCGAGGATTTCCAGGGTGCTGAAGCACATGCGCAGGTTGCGCTGGATGGCATCCAGTTCGGTCATGGAGATCCGCACTTCCTTGGACACCGAGGGCATCAGCGAGCGCAGTTGCAGCAAGGTGCTGTTGAGGCGCCCGAGCAACTTCAGGTGTTCGTCGTCGGTCACCGACTGACCGCCGATGATGCGTCCGTAAAGGGTGGCGCAGTCGCGCAAGGCGCTGGCCAGGTTGTAGCGCCAGGAGTAGACCGCATACAGCGGAATGGCGAAGGAAAACGCCAGGGCCAGGGCGATACCGATGAGGATATCCACGGTGCGCCACAGGCCATCGCTGACGTGGTTGTCGCCGTGGCCGGCGACGATGAACACGGTGATCGCCGCCAGCAGCGCGGTGTAGCCGCCCTTGCCGATGGCGTGATAGGAGAAATACCCGCACACCACCGACATCCCCAGGTAGGTCAGCCAGGACAGGCCCAGGTAAGCCTGCTGTACCACCAGCACCAGGCCGACGCCCGCGCCGATCAGGGTACCGATGGCCCGTTCCGCGGCCTTCTTGCCAATGTTGCCGTGGTGCTGCAAGCCGCCGATCACCACCAGCATGGTCACCGACGCCCATTCGCCGTGGGGCAGATTGAGGCCGGTGGTCAGCGCGATGGTGGCCAGCAACCCCAGGGCCACGCGCACCGCATGGATCAGCTTGGCGTAGCGGTAGCGCCGATACGGGTCCAGTACCGGGAGCAGGAAGCGGCGCAACAGCGGTGGCAGGCGGAAGGTCTGGCCCAGGGGAGTTCTCCGTTTCTAGAAAATGTAATCGGTGGTCAGGAAGCTCGACTCGCGGTTACGGATGATGTCGCTGATCAGCTCCTTGTTGCTCTCCTGGAACTTGGTGGCCACCAGGGTGCGGATCGAGAAGGTGCGCAACGCATCATGGACCGACAGCGTACCTTCGGCGGAGTTCTTGCGCCCGTTGAACGGGTAGGTGTCCGGGCCGCGCTGGCACTGGGCGTTGAGGTTGATCCGCCCGACCTGGTTGGCGAAGGTGTCCACCAGATGCCCGACTTGTGCCGGCTCGGTGCCGAAGATACTCAGCTGCTGGCCGAAGTCCGATTCCAGGACGTAGTCGATCACCGTTTCCAGATCGCGATACGGCACGATCGGCACCACCGGCCCGAACTGTTCTTCCTGGTACACGCGCATCTGGCTGTTCACCGGGTACAGCACCGCCGGGTAGAAGAACGACGCCCGCGCCTCGCCTCCGCCGGGGTTGACCACCTTGGCGCCCTTGTCGATGGCGTCGGCCACCAGGGCGTGCAGGTAATCGACCTTGCCCGACTCCGGCAGCGGCGTCAGCGCCACCCCTGGTTCCCACGGCATGCCGGGCTTGAGGCTGAGCAGCTTGGCGTTGAATTTCTCGATAAAGGCATCGACCACGCTTTCATGGACGAAGAGGATCTTCAGCGCGGTGCAGCGTTGGCCGTTGAACGACAGCGAGCCGGTGACCGCCTCGTTGACCGCGTTATCCAGGTCGACTTGCGGCAGCACGATGCCGGGGTTTTTCGCGTCCAGGCCCAGGGCGGCGCGCAGGCGGTGCGGCTTGGGGTGCAGTTTCTTCAGGTCGCTGGCGGCCTTGTTGGTGCCGATGAAGGCGAAGATATCGATCTTGCCGCTGGCCATCAGCGCGCTGACGGTTTCCCGGCCGCTGCCGTAGATCACATTGATTACCCCGGCCGGGAAGCTGTCGCGGAAGGCTTCCAGCAGCGGGCGGATCAGCAGCACGCCGAACTTGGCCGGCTTGAACACCACGGTGTTGCCCATGATCAGCGCCGGGATCAGGGTGGTGAAGGTTTCGTTCAGCGGGTAGTTGTACGGCCCCATGCACAGGGCCACGCCCAGGGGCACGCGGCGGATCTGGCCGAGGGTGTCCTGCTCCAGCTCGAAGCGGCTGGAACGGCGGTCGAGTTCCTTGAGGGCGTTGATGGTGTCGACGATGTAGTCGCAGGTGCGGTCGAACTCTTTTTCCGAGTCCTTGAGGTTCTTGCCGATTTCCCACATCAGCAGCTTGACCACCGCCGAGCGCTGTTCGCGCATGCGCCCGAGGAAGGCTTCGACGTGCTGGATGCGTTCGGCCACGCGCATGGTCGGCCACGCGCCCTGGCCACGGTCGTAGGCGCGCACGGCGGCGTCGAGGGCGGTCAGCGCGGTGTCGGCGTCGAGCAGCGGGGTGCTGCCGAGAATCACTTGTTCGTCGCCATGGGCGGTGGCCAGGTACACCGGGCTGCGCACCAGGGCCAGGGGCCCGTTCCAGGTCTGCAACTGACCGTCGATCAGGTACTCACGTTGCTCGACCTGGCTGTCCAGGCGGTACTGCTCGGGGATGTCGGCGGCGACGGGAAACAGCGTGTTCAACAGAGGGGCTGTGGTCATGACTCTATTCCGTAATGGCAATGGGCAATGCACCGGCGGGCTGGAGAGTGCGCCGGCGCTGACGGGCGAGACGGGTCTTCAAGGTTTGTTTCTACGGGTATACGCCTTGATGTCTCGGGTCTTTAGCAAAAAGCTGGGCCAAAATGGCGGAAAGTCGTGCAGCAGAGGTGTGATGGTGTGGTTCTTTGGGCCAAGAGTAGCCGCTTTTTCCCATGGAAAAACAGCCTTTGTTTCAACCGGCGCTGAACAATTGGCGGATCAGCCTGGGTGTGCTGCCGGTCCAGCGCTTGAACGAGCGGCGGAAATTCGCCGCGTCGTTGAAGCTCAGGTACTCGGCGACTGCCTCGTTGCTCAGGCCCTTGATCCGGTACAGGTACAGCGCCACGTGCTTGCGCACCAGGTCCGCCTGCTGCTGGAAACCGCTGTCGTGCTTGTGCAGCTTGCGCTTGAGGGTGGCCGGGCTCATGCCGAAGGCCTGGGCCGTCTGTTCCAGGCTCGGCGCCTGGCGCACCTGGCCTTGCAGGTAGCGGTAGACGCAGTCGAGAAAGCTTGAGGCAAACCCCAGTTGCTCGAGCTGGCCCTGGGCTTCCTGGCGCGCCACCTGGCCGGCGGTGGCCGAGGCGTTGGGCCAGGGCTGGGTGAGGAATTCCCGGGGGATGCGCATCAGGTCCATGGGCCGCTTGAACTGGGTGTGCTCGCCCAGGTGCACCCAGTACTGCTCGACATAACGCGGCTCGGCATGGCTGAAGCTGCACTCCCAGGGCAGGCGCTGGCCGCTCAGCCACTGACTCATGGCCACCAGCGAGGTCATGCTGGCCTCCAGCAGGAAACGCCATTGTTCGCCGGCGCCACAGCTGTCCAGCCAGTAGAAATAGGCGTGCTGGTCGTCCAGCAGCAAGCGCGGGCTGGCCAGCGGGCTGAGCAGCGCCTGTTGCTGCACCAGAGTGTCGAGAGCCTGGTGCAGGTTCTGCGCGTGGCGCAGGGCGTGGCTGGCGGCGCCGTAGTGGCCGGGCAGCAGGCGCTGGCCGAACAGGAAACTGCTGTCGTCGGCGTCCAGCAGCCGTCGGCTGTTGCCAATCAGGCCGAGAAACTGCTGTGGGCTGAGGCGGGTCTGGCCGGCCAGGATGTCCTCGTGGAACAGCCCGGTGCCGCGCAGCAGGCGATGGCTGTCGATGTCCCGCGACAGCGCCAGGTCGATCAGGCTCGCTGGCTGGTAATGCCCGGGAATGAACCGGCTGTCGTTTTCGTACCAACGGGTCTTCAGGGTCATGGCCAGGCCTCAGGCGCTTTTTGCCAGCGGCTGCTTGGCTCGGGCCAGGGCCAGGTTGAGGCGCTTGAGCAGCACCTCCGGCGTTTCGTCGAGGGCCATCACCACCGCGGTACAGGCGCACAGCTGCAAGCGTTCGCCGTGCTGGCGGCTCTTGTGCGCCAGGCTCCGTACCGCCTGTTGCAGCTCCTGGGCCAGCAGCCGCGCCTGGCTCTCGCCGGTGTTCGGCAGCAGCACCACGAAGCGGTCGCCGGCCAGCCGGCAGAGCAGGTCCTGGCGACGCAGGTTGAGCAGCAGCAAATGGCTCAGCGCCTGTAGCACCGCGTCGCCCTCGGCGTGGCCGAAGTCCTGGTTGATCGCGGCGAAGTTGTCCAGGTCCAGGGCCAGCAGCGACAGCGGCTGCTGCTGGCGCTGGCTGTCCTGCAGGCTGTCGGCCAGCTGGCGCTTGAGGTAGTCGGCGCCGCCCAGCGGGGTGAGCTTGTCGAACAGCCGGTGCTCGCGGAACAGCCGTTCGCGTTTCTCCATCTGCGCGCTGATCGCCAGCTGTTCGCGGTGCCAGTGGTAGATGCCGATGGTCAGCAGGACCATGCCCACCGGCATCGGCGCGGATTCCAGCCAGTGGTCCCAGGCGATGCTGTCGGGCAGGCGGATGAACTCGTCGAGGCTGTCGATCCACCAGGAGAAAAAGATGCAGCTCAGGCCCAGGGCCAGGTAGTTGGTGACCCGTCCCGCCGGGCGGCTTTTCAGCACCAGGCCGAGCCAGATCAGGGCCAGCAGGGCGGTGCCGCCTTCGCCGATTATGTCCAGCCAGACCCATTCGCTGACCGCCTTCAACTCGCCACAGGCCAGGTGCAGGAGCAGGCCGAGATTGGCCGCCAGCAGCAGGCTGGCGAGTTTCCATCGGTGGGGTTTGAGCACTGAGAACATGGCCGCGATCCTTTGGCGAAGAAGCAATGCGCGCCAGCACAGCAGATGTGTGTGACAGCCGGGTGACGGCGGCGAAGCGGGTGGGGGAGGTCGAATCAGCTCACCGTGGTGGTGGGTTTTTTTGCGATCTGCTCGGCCATTGAACGGTGGTGTGGCCGCTGACGCTATCGCCAGTCCCGCGACAAAGGTCATTTCAGCTCACTTTGCCCCTCGGATCCGGGCAAAACCCCGGTTCGAGGGCCTTCCTGCCAACCCCTGTCACGGAACCGTCATTCGCCGACCCTAGCTTGCCCTCCCAGTTGCCGGGCCCCTTGCCTGGCGTCACTGGACTCTTGGGGGAGGACCATCATGTACAAGCGCAGCAGCACCGCCGGCCTGCTCGGCTTCACGCTCACCGCCCTGGCCATGGCGATCGCCAGCGAACGCCTGAGCGCCGCCGACGCCGACTCGAGTAAAACCACCGAACACCTGGAAGTGGTCGGCCAGGCCGCGAGCATCGACCAGGCGCTCAAGGAGCAGCGCAGCGCCGACAGCATCAAGAGCGTGGTGCACGCCGACGGCGTGGCCCAGTTGCCGGACGAGAACGTCGCCGAAGCGGCGCAGCGCCTGCCGGGCATCAGCGTCGAGCGCGACCAGGGCGAGGGGCGCTTCGTCAGCGTGCGTGGCCTGGGCCCGGACCTCAACAGCGTGACTATCAACGGCACCCTGGTGCCGGCCCCGGAAAGCGAACGCCGCGCCGTGGCCCTGGACGTGCTGCCCTCGGAGCTGGTGCAGTCGCTGTCGGTGATCAAGACCCTGACCCCGGACATGGACGCCAACTCCCTGGGCGGCACCGTCGATGTGCAGAGCCTTTCGGCCTTCGATCACAAGGGCCTGTTCTACACCGGCAGCAGTGAAGCCAGCTACGACCGGAACACTCACCAGACCAGCCCGAAATTCTCCGGCGCGGTCAGCGACCGCTTCAGCCTCGGCGACGGCATCGACAACTTCGGCGTGGCCGCGGCCCTGAGCTGGCAGAAGCGCGACTTCGGTTCGGACAACGTCGAGACCGGCGGCACCTGGGACTTCGAACAGGGCGCGAAACTGCAGGAGTTCGAACAGCGCGACTACGACATCAGCCGCGAGCGCGCCGGCGGCGGCCTGAACTTCGACTACAAGCCGGACGACCTCAGCAGCTACTACCTGCGCACCCTGTACAGCCGCTACAAGGACAGCGAGACACGCAACGCCGCCAGCCTGGAGTTCGCCGAGCCCCAGGCGGCCGGCGAGCTGGGCGACGCCGAAGGTAAACGCAAGCTCAAGCAGCGCGAGGAAACCCAGGAGATCCAGTCCTACGTGTTCGGCGGCGAGCGCATGTTCGGCCTCTGGACCCTCAGCGGCCAGGCCGGCTACAGCCGCTCCAGCGAAGACAGCCCGGGGCATATCGCCAACGCGGTGTTCGAAGGCAACGACGACTTCGCCGACAGCGGTTTCTACGACAAGGACAAGCCGCGGCCGATCGTCGGCCAGGGTTTCTACAACCCGTCGAATTTCAGCCTGGACAAGGTCGAGTGGGAAAAGCAGCGCACCACCGACACCGAGAAAAACCTGCGCCTGGACCTGGCCCGCGACTACGACCTCAGCGGTTATGCGTCCCAGGTCAAGTTCGGCGGCAAGGTCAGCCGGCGCAACAAGGACAACGACCTCGACGCCTGGGTCTATGAAGACTTCGACGACCTGGGCTTCAGCGACGAGCAGCTCAACCTCGACCGCTTCCGCAAAGGCAGCGTCGACTATCGCCTCGGCCGCTTCGGCCCGGGCATCAGCGGCGGCTCGATCAAGCAGTTGATCGGCGGCCTGGACCGCGATGCGTTCTTCGACGAAACCGAATCCCGGGTCAACGACTTCAAGATCCGCGAAGACATCAACGCCGGCTACCTGATGAACACCGTCGATATCGACGACTGGCGCTTTATCGCCGGCCTGCGCTACGAAGGCACCGAGTTCGAAGCCAAGGGCACCGGCGCCACCGACGGCGAGTTCCAGTCCACCGAAACCAAGCGTCGTTACCACCACTGGCTGCCGGGCCTGCACGCGCGTTACCAGCTGGACAAGAACACCCAGGTGCGCGCGGCCTGGACCAAGGCGGTGGTGCGCCCGACCTTCGGCCAGCTGGCGCCGGGTTTTGTCATCGACGATGACGAGGCCAGCTTCGGCAACCCGGACCTCAAGCCGCTGGAGTCGAGCAACCTGGACCTGGGCATCGAGCACTTCATGGGTCGCGCCGGCACCGTCTCGGCCTTCGTGTTCTACAAGGACATCAAGAACTTCGTCTACAACACCGACCTGGCCGGTACCGGCGCCTGGACCGACTTCGCCGAGGCGCACACCTTCGCCAACGGCGACAGCGCCAAGCTGTACGGCCTGGAACTGGCCTACTCGCAGAAATTCGACTGGCTGCCGGGGCCGTGGAACGGCCTGCTGCTGGGGGCCAACGCCACCTTCAGCCGCTCCGACGCCGAGATCAAGGGCTTCGACGCCGCCAGCGGGGTCAACCGCAAGCGCAGCATCGACCTGCCGAACCAGTCGGACACCGTCGGCAACCTGATGCTCGGCTGGGAAAACGAAAAGCTCAGCCTGCGCCTGTCGGCCAACTACAAGTCGGACTACCTCTATGAGCTGGCCTCGATCGACGACAAGGCCCACGACCTGCACGTCGATGCCCAGACCTTCGTCGATTTCAGCGCCCGCTACTCGCTGACCAAGAGCCTGCAGCTCAGCTTCGAGGCGCAGAACCTCACCGACGAGCCGTACTTCGTCTACACCGGCCACCGCTCCTACAACGGCCAGTACGAGGAGTACGGCCCGACCTACAAGCTCGGCCTGACCTTCACCCACTTCTAACCCACACCGCACACGCTGTAGGAGCGAGCTTGCTCGCGAAGGTCTTGAACGATGACGCGGGCTGTTTGTAAGCACGCGGGGTCTTGAGGTTTTTCGCGAGCAAGCTCGCTCCTACAGAGGGCGGTTTGCCTGACAAGGATTTTGCCTGTTCATGAGAAGTTCCTACCTGTACCTGTACCTGTTGATGGCTGCGTTGACCTGCGGCCAGACGATGGCCGCCGATCTGGCTCTGCGCCCTTGGGCACCGGCACTTGAGGCAGATGCCATCACCTTCCTGCCCAACGGCTCCGAGCGCCTCGCCGCGAGCAACCGTGACGGCCTGCTGTTGCTGGATGCCGAGGGGATCGAGCTGGCTCGCTTCAAAGGCAACTTCAGCAGCCTGGATACCCGCGCCGCCGGCCGCCAGGTGCTGGTCGCGAGCCTGGACAACGATCGCCAGCAGGCGCTGCTGGTCAGCCTCGATCCACAGAGCCGCCAATGGGGCCAGCCGCTGTACCTGCCGGCGCGGGACTTCCCGGTCAACGGCCTGTGCCTGTACCGCGACGAGGCCAGCAACCTGTTCCTGTTCCTGGTGGGTGAGGAGGGCAAGGGCGAGCAATGGCTGGTGGGCGCTGGCGCCCGGCTGAGCGCCACGGCGCAACGGGTACGCGGCGTACCGCTGCCGCCGGCGGCGCAGTTCTGCCAGGTGGACGATGGTGCCAATCAATTGCTGGTCAACGAAGAGAACGTCGGCTGGTGGGCCTACCCGGCGCACCCCGAAGCCGAGGTCGAGCGGCGGCCGGTGGCCATGCGCGCGCCCTTCGGCGACATCGCCAAGGCCGCCGGCGCCATGGCCCTGGTGCCGGGCGGCGTGCTGGCGCTCGACCCCAAGGCGGCGCGGCTGCACCTTTATCAGCAGGGCGACCAACAACAGGGCGAAGGCTGGTCGCCCAGGGCCAACCTGAGCTTGCCCGGCCTGAAGGAGCCGGAAAACCTCGCCGTGCAGGCCAGCGCCAAGGGCCTGCAAGTGCTGGTGCGCGACGATGACGACGGGCAGATCTACCAGGGCCGGCTGGACTGGCAGGCCACCCCGGTGCCGCTGGCGCCGGTGCTGCCGAATGTGCCGGCCCTGAGCCAGAGCGAGCCGGTGGGGCGCCAGGGCGATGCGGCGGATGACCCGGCGATCTGGATTCATCCGCGCCAGCCGGCGCTGAGCCGGGTGCTGGGCACCAACAAGAAGCAGGGGCTGCTGGCCTACGACCTGCAAGGCAAGTTGCTCCAGGAGTTGCCGGTGGGGCGGCTGAATAACGTCGACCTGCGGGCGAATTTCAAGCTGGGCACCCAGGTGGTCGATCTGGCGGTGGCGAGCAACCGCGATCACAACAGCCTCAGCCTGTTCAGCATCGATCGCGCCAGCGGCGAGCTGCGCGAAGCCGGGGAGATCCCCACGCCGCTCAAGGAAATCTACGGTATCTGCCTGTTCCAGCCGGCCAGCGGCGAGCTGTATGCCTTTGCCAACGGCAAGGACGGCCGCTTCCTGCAATACCGCCTGAGCGCCCCCGATGGCCGGGTCCAGGGCGAGCTGGTGCGCCAGTTCAAGGTTGACAGCCAGCCGGAAGGCTGTGTCGCCGACGATCAGCGCCAGCGCCTGTTCCTCGGCGAGGAAGACGTCGGCGTGTGGGCGGTGGATGCCCGCGCCGACCAGCCGGCCAAGCTCGCCAGCGTGATCAAGGTCGGCCCGCAGCTGCATGCCGATGTCGAGGGCCTGGCGCTGTACCAGAGCGAGACGCATGACTACCTGGTGATTTCCAGCCAGGGCAACGACAGCTATGTGCTGCTCGACGCCGAGCCGCCGTTCGCCTCCCGCGGGGCCTTCCGGGTCGGCCTGAATGCCGCCGCGGGCATCGACGGGGCGTCGGAAACCGATGGCCTGGAGGTCACCTCGGCCAACCTCGGCGGGCCCTGGAGCCAGGGCTTGCTGGTGGTCCAGGACGGCCGCAAGCGCATGCCCGAGCAGACCCAGAACTTCAAGTTCGTGCCCTGGGCCGAGGTGGCCAGGGCGCTGCAACTGCCCTGAGCTGTCATTAACCGTTCATCAACATGTCATCGAATAGCCCCGGCGCCGTCGCGCATTGACGGCCCGGGCGCACAGGCAAAGGAGTTTCATCATGCAGGCGACACTGGAACACATGACCATCTGGGGGCTGATCAGCGATGCCAGCCTGTTGGTCAAGGCGGTCATGCTCACCCTGTTGCTGGCGTCGTTGCTCAGCTGGTACCTGATCATCCAGCGCAGCAGCGTGCTCAAGCGCAGCGAACGCCAGCTCGACGCCTTCATCCAGCGCTTTCGCGGCAGCGCCGAACTGACCCCGCTGTACCGCGAAAGCCAGCAACAGGCGGACGGCGAGGGCGGGGTCGAGCCGATCTTCCAGGCCGGTTTCCAGGCCTACAGCCAACTGCGCCAGCAGGGCGGCAACCCGGCCGAGGTGGTACTCGAAGGGGTGGAGCGTTCGCTGTACGTGGCCATCAGCGAGCAGGAAATCCGCCTGGAAAAAGGCCTGCAGTTCCTCGCCACGGTCGGCTCGGTCAGCCCCTATATCGGCCTGTTCGGCACCGTGTGGGGGATCATGAATTCCTTCCTCGGCCTGTCCCAGGTGCAGCAGGCGACCCTGTCCACCGTGGCCCCGGGCATCGCCGAAGCGCTGATCGCCACCGCCATCGGCTTGTTCGCGGCGATCCCCGCGGTGATCGCCTACAACCGCTTCGCCGCCCGTGGCCAGACCTTGCTGACCCGCTACTACGCCTTCGGCAACGAACTGCAGGCGCGCCTGCATCGCCAGCTGCACGGCGCGTCGTCGAACCTGGCCGTCGCGGCCTGAGAGGAGAGTGCAGATGCTAGTCAGGCCGCAACGCAAGCATGGGCCCAAGGCCGAAATGAACGTGGTGCCCTATATCGACGTGATGCTGGTGCTGCTGGTGATCTTCATGGTCACCGCGCCGATGCTCACCCAGGGGGTGAAGATCGAGCTGCCCAAGGTCGCCAGCGAGGCCCTGGCCACCGATACCCGGCAGCAGATCCTGACCCTGTCGGTGAAGGCCGAGGGCGGCTACTACTGGAACCTCGGCGGCGAACTGGATACCCGGCAGCAGACCGACAGCGCGGTGGACCTCGACGAGATGCGCACCAAGGTCGCGCAAATCGTCGCCGCGCGCAGCGATACCCAGGTCTACATCCGCGCCGACCAGGACGCCGGTTACGGCCTGGTGGTGGCGGCCATGGCGGCGTTGCAGCAGGGCGGGGTGAGCAACCTGGGGCTGGTGACCGAGGCCCCGCAATGACGGCGATGATCATGCACAGTCCACGGCAGGCTTTCGACGAATTCTCCCTGCGACCCTCGCCCAGGCACTGGCGGTCCCATGCGCTGGCCGCGGCGGTGGCGGTGGCGCTGCACGCCGGGGTGCTGGCGCTGCTGGTGGCGGGCTGGTCGGTAGAGCCGCCGGCCGCCGAACAGCCGACGGTGTTGCGTACTCAACTGGTGATGCTGCCGCCGCCAGCGCCCGAGCCTGCACCGGCCGTGGTCGAACCCACACCCGCACCGCCAGAACCGGTGGTCGCGGCTCCGGTCGAGCCGGTCAAGCCTGCTGTCGATCCACAGCTCCAGGCGCGCAAGCTCGAACAGGCGGCCCTGGCGCGCAAACGGGTCGAAGACAAGAAGCGCGAGCAACTGGCCGAGCAGCAGCGCGAGCGCCAGGAAAACCAACAGCGCAGCCGCGAAGCCGAGCAGCAGCGCCTGGCCCAGGAGCAAGCGCAACAGCAGCAGCGTGCCGAACAGGCGCGCTTGGCCGCCGAGCGCGCCCGGCAACAAGCTGCCGCCCAGGCCGCGGCCGACAGCCGCCAATACCTGCCCCTGAGCAAGGAGGCCCCGGACTACCCGCAACGCGCCCTGGACAAGCACATCGAGGGCGACTGCACCGTGGAATACAGCGTCAACCCGCAAGGCAAGGTGGAGCACCCCAAGGTGCTCGATGGCTGCCACCCGCTGTTTATCCGCCCCTCGCTGGCGGCGGCCAACACCTTCCGCTACCAGCCGCGCATCGTCGACGGCCAGGCGGTGTCGGTGCCCGCGGTGCGCAACACCTTCCATTACCGCATCAAATAGCCCCGGCTGTTGTTCTCCAGCAGCAGCGGCCGGCTGTTGCTCGATTGCCCGCGTAGCGGCGGTCCCCAGGCCCCCGCGTTATCGTTCATCGCGGGCAAGTCGGATCGCCGCCCGCTCGCTCCTACAGAATTGCGGGGGCTTCTGTAGGAGCGAGGCTTGCCCGCGAAAAACCGTTAACGATAACGCGGTCCACCGGTAAACCGCGGCGCCCCCATCGTGGGCAAGCGTCTGCCCCTGGCCGCAGATGCCCCCCTCGCTGGCCCGCAATGCCCTCAGGCCGTGGCCGCGCCTGGCTTAGTGTTGGCTCTGGGTCGATCCCGACCGTCACCCGAGAGGAACACCATGCCGGCACCGACTGCCTCGCTGCGGCTTTCATCCGTCGTCACGCCGTATCGCCTGGGGCGCGTTGCCCTGTGGCTGGCGCTGGGCGGGCTGCTGGTGGCCTGCGGCGACAAGCCCGCGCCGCCATCGGCGGCCACCCTGCAACAGCTGCCCGACGATCCGGCGCTGGAGCGGATCTACGACAGCAGCTGCAAGCTCTGCCACGCCAACCCGGCGTCCGGCGCGCCGCTGACCGGCGATATCCAGGCCTGGCGGCCGCGCATCGCCCAGGGCGCCGATACCCTGCTGGACCACAGCATCAACGGCTACAACGGCATGCCGCCGATGGGCCTGTGCATGCAGTGTTCCGAGGAGCAGTTCCTCGGCCTGATCCGCTTCATGTCCGCACAAGACCTCCAATAATCCGGCACAAGGACACTGGCATGAGCATGCCCCTCACACGACGTCAGCTGTTGCAACGCGCCGCAGTGGCCGGGACCTTCAGCGCGCTGGCCAGCAACCCGCTGCTGGCCGAGCTGGCGCGGGCGCCACGGCTGATTCCCTGGCGCAACTGGTCCGGCGCGCAAAGCTGCCTGCCCCTGGCGCGGCTGGCGCCCAAGGACCTGGACGAGCTGGTGCAGGTGATTCGCCAGACCCCGGGCAAGATCCGCCCGGTGGGTTCGGGGCATTCCTTCAGCGCCCTGGTGCCCACCGACGGCACGCTGCTGTCGCTGAGCTTTTTCAGCGGCCTGCTCAGCCACGATGCCACCACCTTGCAGGCCGAGTTCGCCGCCGGTACGCCGATGTCGCGCATGGGCGCGCCGCTCAAGGCGATCGGCCAGGCCCTGCCGAACATGGCCGATATCGACTACCAGACCCTGGCCGGGGCCATCGCCACCTCGACCCACGGCACCGGCGTCGGCTTCAAGTCCTATTCGGCCCAGGTGTGCGGCCTGCAACTGGTGACCGCCAGCGGCGAGGTGCTGGACTGCGACAGCCGCCGTAACGCCGAAATCTTCAGCACCGCGCGGGTCTCCCTCGGTGCGTTGGGCGTGACCACCCGGGTGCGTCTGCAGAATCGCCCGGCCTATCGCCTGCGGGAAAAACAGTGGATCGCCAAGACCGAGGAACTGCTCGAAGACCTGGCGAAAAACACCCGCGAGAACCAGCACTGGGAAATGCTGGTGGTCACCCATTCCGACTACGCGCTGTCGATTGCCCTGAATGAAACCGAAGACCCGGCGACCCCGCCCGTGGACCCGGCCGAAGAGGGCGGCAACGAGTTCGTCAGTCTGATCGAGAACCTCGATAAATACCTCAGCGACTTTCCCGAAACCCGCCGCACCCTGCTCAACAGCCTGCGGCATTTCGCCCGCTTCGACGACCGGGTCGGCGACTCCTACGAGGTCTACGCCAACGTGCGCAACGTGCGCTTCAACGAAATGGAGTACTCGGTGCCGGCCGAGCACGGCCCGGCGTGCCTGCGGGAAATCCTCAAGCTGATCCGCGACAAGGACCTGCGCACCTGGTTTCCCATCGAGTACCGCTATGTCCAGGCCGACGACATTGCCCTGAGCATGTTCGAGGGCCGCGACAGCTGTTCGATCTCGGTGCACCAGCACTACGCCATGGACCACCACAACTTCTTCGCCGCCATCGAACCGATCTTCTGGAAGTACGCCGGCCGCCCGCACTGGGGCAAGTTGCACAGCCTCAACGCCCGGCAGTTGCAGGCGTTGTACCCGCGCTGGCGGGAATTCACTCGGGTGCGCGAAGCGCTGGACCCCGGCGGCAAGTTCCTCAATGCACACCTGTCGTCCATCCTGGGCGTGGTCTGAAGGGAGATAAAAAGCATGAATCGACGCAACTTCCTGCTCGGTACTGCGGGTGTCGGCGCCTTGTTGGCGGGGGTGGGTACCTGGCTGCGGCCCGCCGACCGGGGCGGGCCCTACAGCGACTATTTCCGCGCGCTGAACCAGGAACTCAAGGCCCACGGCCCGATGCGCCCGGTGCTGCTGATCGACCTCGATCGCCTGGACCACAACATCGATGTGGTGCTGCAGTCGGTCAAGCGCGGCGGCAAGCAGCTGCGGCTGGTGGAGAAATCCCTGCCGTCGCCGGGGCTGCTGGCGTACATCGGCCAGCGTGCCGGCACCCAGCGCCTGATGTCGTTCCACCAGCCGTTCCTCAATCACGATGCCCTGCGTTTTCCCGAGGCCGATATCCTGCTGGGCAAGCCGCTGCCGGTGCGCTCGGCCGAGCTGTTCTACCAGGGCCACAAAGGCCGGTTCGACCCGGCCCGGCAGTTGCAATGGCTGATCGATACCCCGGAACGTTTGCAGCAATACCTGGCCCTGGCCCGCGGCCTGGGCACCCGGCTGCGGATCAATCTCGAGCTGGACGTCGGCCTGCACCGCGGTGGGGTGAAGGACAGCAGCGGCCTGGGGCCGCTGCTGACCCTGATCGCGGCCAACCCCCAGCACCTGGAGTTCGCCGGTTTCATGGGCTACGACCCCTTTGTCGGCATGGGCGTGCCGGGCATTCTCGGCTCGCCCGAAGCGCTGTTCGCCAAGGTCATGCAGCGCTACCAGAGCGCCGTGGACTTCACTCGGCAACGCCATCCGGCGCTCTGGCAGCCGGGGCTGACTCTCAATACCGCCGGCAGCCCCAGCTACCGCATGCATGAGCGGGAACAGTTGAGCAGCGAGGTGTCGGTGGGCACGGCGATGCTCAAGCCGACCCATTACGACCTGCCATCCCTCAGCGAACATCGGCCCGCAGCCTACATCGCTACCCCGGTGCTGAAAAACACTGGCCCGGTGCGCATCCCGGCGCTGGACGACAAGTCGAAGCTGTTGGCCTGGTGGGACCCGAACCAGCGCGAGACATTCTTCATCTACGGCGGCAACTGGCAGGCCGAGTTCGAGTCGCCGGCGGGGCTGCAAAGCAACGGTCTGTTCGGTCGCAGTTCCAACCAGGAGATGGTCAACGGCTCGCCCGCCGTGGGCCTGGGACCGGACGACCAGGTGTTCCTGCGGCCGATGCAGAGCGAAGCGCTGCTGCTGCAATTCGGCGACCTGCTGGCGGTGCGCGCTGGGCGGATCGTCGAGCGCTGGCCGGTCTACAGCTAGGTTTTTGCGCTGCTGCCGAGGGCCTCATCGCGGGCAATCGAGCAGGCGCGTCCTTCTTCTGTAGGAGCGAGCGGGCGGCGATCCGACTTGCCCGCGATGACCGTGACGCGGAATGTCTGAACCACCGCGTTATCGTTCATCGCGCGCAAGCTGCGCTCCTCCATTACAAAGAGAACGGAATCGTCAGCTTGGCCCACAGCATCTCGCCCTCGGGGCGGTTCTCCACGTCGAACTCCTTGGTCCAGCGGATCTCCGCGCTGGCGTACTTGAGGAAGGTCAGGTACAGCGCCGGGCCGATGGCGAACACTTGGCCGCGCACGCCGTCGTCCACGTCCTCGCCGAGAAACTGCACGGTGCGCCCGTACTGTTTGTCGTCGCTGGTCTGCTTCAGGTAGTAGCCGTTGAGCCCCAGGCTCAGGTTGTCGGTCACCTTATAGCTGGCGGAATAGTCGAAATGGAAAATCTGCCCGGACTTGTAGTCGGTGGCGTGGTTTTCCTCGTTGAAGCTGTAGGTGGTCTTCAGCGACAGCTCGGTGCGCGGGGTCGGCAGCCAGGTCACCGAAACCAGCGGCTTGTAGGTGTAGAAGTTGTTGCTGGTGTTGGCCAGGCGCGTCGCGTCGTACTTGCCGGTGGGAATGGTGATTTCCACGGCGGCGCCCAGGGTCAGGTTCTTGCCCAGGTCCCACAGGATGATCGGCGCGATGGTGGTGTCGCCCATGCTTTCGCGCTGGTCCTTGAGGCCGAAGACCCCCACCTGCTGGCGCAGATAGGGCTGCGCCACGTAGCCGCCGAGGCGCCCGCCGAATACCCGCAGCGGGCTCAGGTAGTCGAGGCGGGGAATGATCGCGTCGGAGACGATCCGCACGTCCGGTACCTTGCCGCCCAGGGAGCTGATATTCAGCTTCCGCGCTTCGTAGTGGTTGTAATACAGGTTGAAGGCGAACATGTGGTCCGGCAGGCCGTTGACGTCCAGCGGCAGGATGAAAAAACCGTCGGTGCCGGGGCCGATATTGTCGACCCCGGATTCGCTGGCCGGGGCCAGGGTGGGCAGGGCGGCGAGGCAGGCCAGGCTGGCGGCGAGGCGCCGGGGGAGAGGGGTGCGGGTCGAATTCATGTTCGGGCTCTTATTATTGTCAGTGGGCGCGCAGTGGGCCGGTTTCCGGCCGCCCCATAGGAATAAGCCTTCGACGCCCGGGGAGGCAGGGTATTGGCGGCCACTGAGGGGGACTTTCGCGGCCAGCCTGCAATGACTTGTTACATCCTTGCGTGAACGCGAGCGGAAAACGCTATGCTGAGCGGGCGCTCGCCTCGCCCTGGCGGTGATGGGAGCGGGGCGCATAACCAGAATAAGCATTGCAGCCGAACCGGCTCGGGACCCGATGCCCATGCAGACGAAAGCCGTCGATCCACAGTACCAACTGGCCCTGGTGTCGCCCTTTTTGTTGCAGACCCTGGCCGAAGTCGCCGGCAGCCACGGCGTCGACCCGCACGCCCTGTGCCGCGGCCTGGGCTTTACCCTCGACGACCTGCAGGACCCTGCGCAACGCATCTCCTACCGCCAGGCCGTGGCGATGATCCAGCGCGCGCTCAAGGCCTTGCCCCGACAGGGCCTGGGCCTGTGGGTCGGGCATCAGAACGTGCTCGGCACCCTGGGCCTGCTGGGGCATGTGCTGTCGCTGTGCAAGACCCTGCGCGATGCCTTCGACATCGGCATCCGCCACCAGCACACCTCGGGCGGCATTGTCAACTGCACGGTACGGCAGCAGGGCGACGAGTTTTTCGTCGAGGCCGAATGCCGGCTGCCCTACAGCGAGGTGCAGATCTTTGCCGTCGAAGAGTTCTTCGCCAGCCTGCCGGTCTATGGCCGCGCCCTGGTCGGCGCCGATTTCAAGGCGCTGCGGGTCGAGTTCATGCACGCCGCCCCGGCCTACCAGGACGAGTACCAGCGCCTGCTGGGGCCCGACGTGCACTTCGGCTGCCTGCACAACCGCATGGTCATCGCCGGCGAATGGCTTGATACGCGCCTGCCCAACCACCACGCCGTGGCCCTGCGCCAGGCGCTCAAGCTGCTGGAACTGGAAAGCGCCCAGGTGCACCGCAAGCTGGACCTGATCCAGGCGGTGGAGCGGGCCATCTCCCGCGACCTGACCCAGGGCAGCCATATCGACCAGGTCGCCAGCGACCTGAACATGAGCGGGCGCACCCTGCGCCGGCGCCTGAGCGAGCACGACCTGACCTTCGACGCATTGCTGGAGCAGGTGCGCCGGGCGCGCACCCTGAGCCTGCTGGCCAACCCGCAGCTGTCCATCGAGCGCATCACCGAGGCGGTGGGCTACAGCGACGTGCGCAGTTTTCGCCGGGCGTTCAAGCGCTGGACCGGCCTCAGCCCCAGTGCCTATCGGGAGGAGGGCGGTCAGGCGTAGGGCAGGGGCGTGGCCATTCACCGCATCACTTCATGGGTGTCTAAACCCCCACAAATTGTGGTGCTCCGGGTAAACTCCGGGCTTTCTTCAAGGAGTCGCTATGAGTTACTACCAGCCGGGCATTCTTGCCACCCCCGTTCCGAGCCAGGCTCGTCACCTGTTTTTCGCCCTCGAATCCATCGAGGCGCTGCCGGCGGCGATCGATCGTCTGCTGACGCTGGTGGACGGGAAAACGGCGGTGGCAGGGTTTGGCGCGTCGCTGGTCAAGGCGCTGGGCGCCCGCGTACAGGGGCTCAAGGCCTTCCCGGCGCTGACCGGCGTCGGCGTCGACAACCCTTCGACCCAGCATGCGCTGTGGGTCTGGCTGCATGGCGAAGACCGCGGCGAGCTGCTGCACCGCGGCAACGCCCTGGCGGCCGCCCTGGCCCCGGCGCTGCGCCTGGTGCAGATGAACGAAGCCTTCCGCCACAAGACCGGCCACGACCTGACCGGTTACGAGGACGGCACCGAAAACCCCCACGATGAAGAGGCAGTTTCCGCGGCCCTGGCCGACGGCAGCGACGGCCTGCGCGGTGGCAGCTTCGCCGCGATCCAGCAATGGCAGCACGACTTCAAGGGCTTTGCCGCGATGCATCAGGAGGAGCGCGACAACATCATCGGCCGCCGCCTGAGCGACAACGAAGAGCTGGACGACGCGCCGGCCTCGGCCCACGTCAAGCGCACCGCCCAGGAGAGCTTCACCCCCGAGGCCTTTATGGTGCGCCGTTCGATGCCGTGGATCGAAGGCGACAAGGGCGGCCTGATGTTCCTCGCCTTCGGCCACAGCCTCCAGGCCTTCGAAGTCCAGCTGCGACGCATGAGCGGCCTGGAAGACGGCATCGTCGACGGCCTGTATCGCATGAGCCGGCCGATCACCGGCGGCTACTACTGGTGCCCGCCGCTGCTGGACGGCCGCCTCGACCTGCGCGCCCTGCAAGCGGTCTGACCGGCCCATGGGCACCGCAGGAGAAGGCATGCCGCCTGTGCGCTGGGGCATGATCGGTTGTGGCAGCGTCACCGAGCGCAAGAGCGGCCCGGCCTTCTACAAGGCACCGGGCTCGGCCCTGGTGGCGGTGATGGGCCGGCGCCTGGAAGCGGTGCGGGACTATGCGGCGCGCCACGGCATCGCGCGTTTCTACACCGATGCCCAGGCGCTGATCGACGACCCCGAGGTGGACGCGGTGTACATCGCCACGCCGCCCGACAGTCACCACGCCTACAGCTTGCGGGTGGCCGCCGCCGGCAAGCACTGCTGCGTGGAAAAACCGATGGCGTTGAACGCCGCGCAAAGCCTGGAGATGCAGCAGGTTTTCCAGCGGGCCGGCTTGCACCTGTTCGTGTCCTATTACCGCCGTTCCCTGCCGCGCTTCCAGCAGGTGCGGCAATGGCTGCGGGACGGGCGCATCGGTGAAGTGCGCCACCTGAGCTGGACCCTGACCAAGGCGCCGTCCGAGGCCGATCGCAATGGCGGCCGCAATTGGCGTACCGACCCCCGGATCGCCGGCGGCGGCTACTTCGCCGACCTGGCGAGCCACGGCCTGGACCTGTTCCAGTATCTGCTGGGGGACATCACCGAGGTTGCCGGTTTCACCGCGCGGCAGGCCGGGCTGTACAGCGCCGAGGACGCGGTGAGCGCCAGCTGGCGCTTCGCCTGCGGCGCCCTGGGCACGGGGGCCTGGAACTTCGTCGCGGACCGTCGGCTGGACCGGGTGGAGATCATCGGCAGCCAGGGGCGTATCGCTTTCTCGGTGTTCGACGAGCATCCGCTGCACTTGGACGCCGATGAACAGCTGAGCCTGTTCATCGACAACCCCGAGCACATCCAGTGGCATCACGTGCTGGGCATGAACGCCCATATCCGTGGCCAAGTGCAGCATCCTGCCCTGGCCGCCGAGGCGGTGAAAACCGACCGGGTCATGGACCTGATCCTCAAGCGCGGTTAGACCCTACGGAACGTGCGCGATCTTCTTCTGTAGGAGCGCAGCTTGCTCGCGATGAACGATAACGCGGTGTATCAGATACCCCGCGTCGCGGCCTTCGCGAGCAAGTCGGATCGCCGCCCGTTCGCTCCTACAGAAGCCAAGCGCTATCCAGCGGCGCTAGTGCGCCGCGGTCATGTTCGGCCGGCACGAATGGAAGATGTCCAGCTGCGGCTGGTACAGGCTGGTCTTGACCTCGAACAGCCCGAGCACCGAGTGGAACAGGTTGTCGTGGCTCAGGTCCGGCTCGCCGCTCTTGCCTTGCAGGCAGTCGCGCTGGATGCCCAGGTCATTCAGGGCCTGCTGGCCGAACCACATCAGCATCGGCACATGGGTCTGCGCCTGCGGCGCCAGGGCGTAGGGCGCGGCGTGCAGGTACAGGCCGTTTTCGCCGAGGGACTCGCCATGGTCGGAGACGTACAGCATCGAGGTGTCGAAGCGTTGCTGGTTGTGCTTGAGCAGCTCGATGACCCGGGCCAGGAAGTGGTCGGTGTAGAGGAGGGTGTTGTCGTAGACGTTCACCAGTTCCTCGCTGCTGCAACTGCCCAGCTGGTTGGTGTGGCAGATCGGGGTGAAGCGCTCCAGGCTCTTCGGGTAGCGCTCGTAGTACTCCGGACCGTGGCTGCCGTCGGCGTGCAGGACGATGATCGCGTTGTCGCCGAGGCGGTCGATGTACTGCTGCAGGTCCACCAGCAGGGCTTCGTCCAGGCAGTTCTTGCCGTCGCAGAAGGGGCTCGGCTGGGTCTTGGGAATGTCGCGGTTCGGCACCCGCAGGCAGGTGCCCTTGCAGTCGCTGTTGTTGTCCAGCCACAGCACCTGCACGCCGGCCCGTTGCAGCACATCCAGCAGGCCTTCGTAGGTCTTGCCCTTCTTGTCGCTGTAGTCCTCGCGGGGAAACATCGAGAACATGCACGGCACCGAGACCGCGGTCGAGGTGCCGCAGGAGTGCACCTGGGTGAAGTTGAGGATGTCCAGCCTGGCCAGCTCCGGGTTGGTGTCGCGAGCATAGCCGTTGAGGGAGAAATGGTCGGCGCGGGCGGTCTCGCCGACCACCAGGATCATCAGCGACTTCTTCTCCCGGGTGCTGGCCTGGGCGCTCATCGCCGCGTCCTGGCCGATCGGCTGGATCACCAGGTGTTGCTTGATCCCCAGGCTCTGCTTGGCGTATTTGCCGAGGGCGTAAATGTAGTTGGTCGGGTTGATGAAGTGGGTCAGCTTGTCTTCTTCGCGAAAGATCGGCGCGTAGGTGGAATAGAAGGCGCCGACCGAGACCGCGATCACCAGCACACAGCCGGCGATCACCAGCAGCTTGTTCAGCAGGCCGCGAAAGAACGGCCGGTAGCGCACTGGGGTGCGCCAGATCAGCGCTACCGGCAGCAGGCCCAGCACCAGCAGGTAGCCCAGCAGCTTGAAATTGAACAGCGCGGCGGCTTCGTCCGGGTTGGTCTCGAACACGTTCTGCACCATCACCGTGTCGATGGTGATGCCGTACTGGTTCATGAAATATGCGGCGGCGGCCGAGGTCAGGGCCACCAGGGTCAGCGCTGGCTTGAGGGTCCAGCGGAAGGACACCAGGGTCAGCAGCAGGGTGATGGCGGCCCACAGGAACAGCCCGAAGGAAGCGAAGAACACCAGCTTGTGCAGGCCTTGCAGACTGATCAGGTTGCCCAGCGCGTGCCAGGTGGCGAAGTTGTAGAGCAGCACCAGCGCCAGGGAAAACAGCAGCACCAGGCGGGTCGATGTGATTGACGCGAATCGCAGTCCTTTGCCCAAGACCATTTCAGTTCGTTCCTCTACCTGCGATGAAGGCACCAGCAGTTGCACTGCCGACTATAGAGAGGGATTGGTAAAAAAAATGTCGAAAGGGCGCTGTTTTTCGTATCGGCTCACGCCGACCAGCGCCCGCGGGATTCAGAAGGTCTTCCTGGCACTGGCGACCCAGGTCGCGCCACACAGGTCGCTGAACCCGTAATTGCCGGTGCACTGGCTTTTCGACAGGTCGGTATCGATATAGCTCAGACCCAGCACCACGCCCGCCACTTCACGGGTCAATCTGGCTTCCCATTCGTGGTAGGCATCCTCGCCCTGGCCCGAGGCCGAGATCAGCCGCGGGTCCTTGAAGTCCATCTCGCCGTAACGCAGCTTCAAGCCCAGGCCCAGGGGCAGCTCGGTTTCGTAGCCGAGGTAGCGGTACAGGGTGCTCTGCTGGCTGTCGATGCCCGGCGCATCGTTGGAGTAATAGGCCGCCAGGCTGAACCCGTAGACGCTGAAAATCCCGTAGACCTCGCTCTGGTTGAATTGCCCTTCCCTGGGGTAGCTGTACTTGAGGTAGCCCAGGTCGAGGCTGACCGCGTCGCTGGCCTGCCACAGCCAGCCGGCGTAGTAGTCGACTTCCTGGCGGGTCTTCAGGCCGCCGCCGAAATCGACGTTGGAGGTCCAGGCACCGAGGTACAGGCCGCTGCTGTGCAGCAGGGTCGCGGCGGCCTGCGCGGCGGGGTCGTTCTGGGTCTGGGAAATGCCGCGG
The DNA here is from genome assembly GCF_058800485.1 of Pseudomonas sp. GW822-FHT05A08. Classification (NCBI taxonomy): domain Bacteria; kingdom Pseudomonadati; phylum Pseudomonadota; class Gammaproteobacteria; order Pseudomonadales; family Pseudomonadaceae; genus Pseudomonas; species Pseudomonas sp. GW822-FHT05A08. The sequence goes on along the minus strand of NZ_CM179511.1, from coordinate 4,519,725 downwards.
GTGCGGTAGTCGCTGGCCAGGGTCAGTTCCAGTTCCACGGCAACGTCATCGGTCAGGGGCAGGGCCTGGCTGCCCGGGGGCAACAGGCTCAAGGCACCGATGGCGAACAGGCTGAGGGTCTTCATGTGGGCGTCCCGTATTGTTGTGATTGTTATGGGCAGGTTTCGGGCAAGGCTGCGCCGGCCCCATGTGCGCAAGGACATGGGGGCGGGCAGTGGATCAGCTGGTTTTCAGACGGATCGGGTTAGAGAGGCCGGGCGTAGACTTCGCGGCCGGCGAACCAGGTCTGCAGCACCTGGGTTTCGTGCAGGGCCTTTTCGTCGACCTTGAACACGTCGCGGTCCAGCACGATGAAATCGGCCTGTTTGCCGGCGCTCAGCGAGCCGATCTGCCGCTCCAGGCCGATGGCGCGGGCGGCATTGAGGGTGTAGGCGTAGAACATGGTTTCGCGGTCCAGGCGCTCGTCGGCGTTGAGCACCCCCAGCGGCCCCTTGCGGGTGATGGCCTGGGCGATGGCGTTCCACGGGTTGGGCGAGGACACCGGCCAGTCGCTGGCCCCGGCGAGGGTCGCGCCCTGCTTGAGCAGGGAGTGCGCCGGGTACTGGTAACGGAAGGCCAGGGCGCTGACGTAGGGCTTGATCATGTCCAGGGTGTAGTCGTCGGCCGAGGCCCACAGCAGTTGCATCGAGGCGATGACCCCCAGCGGCTTGAAACGGGCGAACTCTTTCGGGTTGACCATCTGCAGGTGGGTGATGGAGTGGGCGATGCCGCTCTGGCGGTCCTTGCGCGCCTGGGCGATGCCGTTGAGGGATTCACGCACCGCGCGGTCGCCGATCGCATGGATGTGCACCCGCCAGCCGCGCTGGTCGATGGCGCTGACCAGTTCGCCGAAATGCTCGGGATCGATCAGCAGTTCGCCCTGTTTGTGCGAGTTGCTGTAGGGATCGATCATCGCCGCGCTCTGGGCCGGGTACTCGATCACCCCGTCGGCGAAGATCTTGACCCCGGGCAGGGTCAGGTTGGCAATGCCCTGGAATTGCTGGCGCACCTGCTCCAGTGCGTCGAGGTCGGCAGGAAGGCTTTTCGGGTTGGCCACCAGCAGCGCGGCGACGTGGGCACTCATGCCACCGCTCTCGGCCAGGGCCTTGTAGGCCGGCAGCACACCGACGGTCTGGGCGGTGGGCTTGAGGGCGAATACCGCCTCGCCGGGAGCCGCGTTGGCTGCCGGGTCCATCCAGGCGGTGATGCCCAGGCTGTTGTTGTAGCGCACCGCCGATTGCGCCGCGTTGAGCAGGGCGGCGCTGCTGGGCACCGGCATTTTCGCCGCGACCCGGTCCCAGCCGGCGTCCACCAGGAAGCCGTTGGGGCGGCCGTCGGCGAGCTTGCCGATGGTGTCGCGCTCGGCCTGCGGCAGGTTCTTGAGCAGGGCGGCGTCGATGCCGGCGCGCTCGAGCATCGCATTGTTGGCCCAGGCGGTATGGTGATCGCTGCCGGTGAACACCACCGGCACCCTGGCCCATTCGCCGGCGTTGAAGCGCTGGCCCAGGGCTTCGGCCTGGGCCCAGTAGGCCGAGCTCATGCCGGCGATGCTGAGCACATCGCCATGCCTGGCCTTGCCGTCGTCGCGCCAGGCACGCAGCTTTTTCTCCAGCTCGTCGAGGCCGACCACCTCGTCCTGCATGTTGGCCGAGGTCATTTCCAGGCCGCCGAAGATCGCGTGGGAATGGCTGTCGATCAGGCCGGGCATCAGGGTCTTGCCGCCCAGGTCGATGACCCGGGTGCCGGTTTCGATCAGGGCCTTGATCTGCGCGTCGCTGCCCACCTGCAGCACCTTGCCGTCGGCCACCGCCAGGGCCTGGGCCTTGGGTTGGGCGCGGTCGGCGGTGAACACCTGGCCGTTGAACAGCACCAGATCGGTGGCGGCCATGGCTTCCATTGAGGCAAAACTCACTGCAATCGTCAGCAGATTCGGGATGAATCTTTTCATTGAGTATTTCCTTGTTATTGCGTCTGATGGCCAGCTTATTGGCTTGCCAGAGCCGACAGAACGCCTCGCTGACGAAAAACGTTTTTGCCTGAATGGAAAAAGCATGGACAAGTTGAGTGCACTGAAAATGTTCGTGGTCACCGCGCAGCTGGGCAGTTTCAGCCGCGCCGCCGAGCAGTTGGGCAAGACCCCCTCGGCCCTGACCAAGGCGGTCAATCACCTGGAGGTCGAGCTGGGCGCGCGCTTGTTCGAGCGCAGCACCCGACGGATCCTGCTGACGGAAGTGGGGCGGCTCTATCTGGACACCGCGCGCCAGGTCCTGCAGCGGCTGGAGGAGGCCGGCGAGGAAATCGAGCAGTTGCAGCATGGCCTGCGCGGCAACCTGAAGATCACCGCGCCGCTGGCCTATGGACAGGCCTTTCTCGACCAGGTGTGTGGCGGTTTCCTCGAGCAGTACCCGCAGATCGACCTACAGGTGGACCTGTGCGACGAGTTCGTCAACCTGCTGGAAAGCGGCTACGACCTGGCCCTGCGCGAAGGCCATGACGACCTGCCGGGGCTGATCGCCCGGGTGGTCGGCAGCAATTGCCTGGCCCTGTGCGCCAGCCCGGCGTACCTGGCGCGCAAGGGTGTGGCGGTGACGCCGCAGACCCTGGATGAACACGAATGGCTGCTCTATCGCCATCCCTTGCTCAGCCGCGAGTTCTGGTGGGTCGAACGGGACGGGCAGCGCCTGAGCCTGCTGCAACCTCGGGCGCCACGCTTGCGCAGCGACAATTACGACCTGCTGCTGGCCAATGCCCTGGCCGGGCGCGGGCTGCTGCACACCCCGTTGTGGAGCGCCGCGCCTTACCTGGCCGACGGCCGCCTGGTGCGGGTGATGGCCGACTACGCCATCGACCCCGACTGCTTCGGGCCGCACATCCTCGCGGTCTACCCCAGCCACCGGCGGGCCACGGCCAAGGTGCTGGCGTTCATCGATTACATCAGCGCGTTCCTGGCGAGCCGTGGCCTGGGCTGACTGGCGGTTCTTGTCAGGAAAACCCGGGTGGAGTACAAATGTACTCCATGACCACTTTATCTCCCCGCCGCAGTGCCATCCTGACCTTTATCCGCGAGCGCATCGCCGAACATGGCCAGCCCCCGAGCCTCGCTGAAATCAGCGAGGCCTTCGGCTTCGCCTCGCGCAGCGTGGCGCGCAAGCATGTCGTGGCCCTGACCGAAGCCGGCTTCATCGAGGTCAACCCCAACCAGGCCCGGGGCATCCGCCTGCTCAACCAGCCGCCGCGCCCCGAACTGCTCGACATCCCGGTGCTCGGCCGGGTCGCCGCCGGCCTGCCGATCGGCGCCGATGCCGAGGTGCACAGCCGCTTGCTGCTCGACCCGGCGCTGTTTTCCCGTACCCCCGATTACCTGCTGCGGGTCCAGGGCGACTCGATGATCGAGGACGGCATCCTCGACGGCGACCTGGTGGCGGTGCGCCGCGACAGCGAGGTGCGCAACGGCCAGATCGTGGTGGCGCGGCTGGACGGCGAGGTCACCATCAAGCGTTTCGAACGCCTGGCCGATGGCGTGCGCCTGCTGCCGCGCAACCCGGCCTATGCGCCGATCCTGATCGGCGAGGACCGCGACCTGGCCATCGAAGGGGTGTTCTGTGGCCTGGTGAGGCAAGGCTGATGGGCGCTGTCGTGGCACTGGAGACGCTGTTCAATGCCGGCCGGGTGTGGAAGGGCCGCCCGACGGCGCCCGCGGCCAGCCCGCAACCCACCGGCCACGCCATGCTGGATGCGGCCTTGCCCGGCGGCGGCTGGCCGGAAGCGGCGCTGACGGAAATCCTCATCGCCGCCCAGGGTGTCGGCGAGCTGCAACTGCTGTGGCCGACCCTGGCCCGGCTCTCGGCCGCCGGCGAACGCATCGTGCTGGTGGCGCCGCCCCATGTGCCGTATCCCCAGGCCTGGCAGAGCGCCGGGGTCGACCTGCGCCAGTTGGCGGTGATCCAGGCCGGCGAGCGGGATGCCCTGTGGGCCGCCGAGCAATGCCTGCGTTCGGGCAGTTGCGGGGCCGTGCTGTGCTGGCCGCAACAGGCCGACGACCGCGCCTTGCGGCGTTTGCAGGTGGCGGCCGAGACCGGCCAGACCCTGGCCTTTGCCTACCGCTCCCTCAAGGACGCCATCAACCCTTCGCCGGCGGCCCTGCGCCTTGCCGTGGAGGCGCGGCCGGCGCAGCTGCGGGTGCTCAAGTGCCGTGGCGGCCTGGCCCATTCGGCGCCGATCGCCTTCGCCCCGGGGCCCTGAGGTTGCCATGCGCTGGGTCTGTATTCTGTTCCCGCAATTGGCGCTGGACGCGGCGCTGCGCCAGCGCCCCGAACCGGAGGCCGCGCTGGCGTTGCTCAGCGGGACGCCGCAGCGCCGGGTGATCCAGGCGGTGAATGCCGCGGGCCGCGAGCTGGGGTTGCGCCCCGGGCAGTCGTTGACCGCCGCCCAGGCCCTGAGCAAGGACTTCGCCAGCGCCGAATACGACGCCGAGGAAATCGCCCGTTGGCAGCAGTTTCTCGCGGCCTGGGCCTACCGCTTCAGCTCCCAGGTCAGCGTGCATTACCCGCGCACCCTGGTGTTCGAGATCGAGTCGAGCCTGGGCCTGTTCGGCCCCTGGCCACAGCTGGAGGCGCGCCTGCGCCAGGAGCTGGGCGAGCTGGGTTTTCGCCACCGCATCGTCAGCGCGCCGAATCCGGCGGCGGCCCGGGTGCTGGCCAATGCCTACGACGGGCTGGCGGTGACCAACCTGGAACCGTTGCGCCAGGCCCTGGGGCGCATGCCCGTGGAGCGTCTCGGCCTGCCGCCGGGCACGGCCACCGCCTTGTCGCGCATGGGCCTGCGCACCTTCGCCCAGGTGCGTGGGCTGCCGCGGGACACCCTGGCCCGGCGTTTCGACACGGGCCTGCTCAAGCACCTGGACACTCTTTTGGGCGAGCGCTCCCTGGCGCTGGCGTTCTATCAGCCGCCGGATCGTTTTGACCTGCGCATCGAATTGAATTTCGACGTGCTGTCCCATCAGGCCCTGCTGTTTCCCCTGCGCCGCCTGACCTGCGATCTGGCGGCGTTTCTCTGTGGCCGTGACAGCGGGGTGCAGCGCTTCGAGCTGCACCTGGAGCATGTCGAGCTGCCCGACACCCTGGTCAAGGTTGGCCTGCTCAGCGCCGAGCGCGAGCCGGGGATGCTGTTCGAACTGGCGCGCGGGCGCCTGGAGCAAATCCAGGTGCCGGCGCCGGTGCGTGGCGTGCGCCTGGTGGCCGAGGATTTGCCGCGCTTCGTGCCGCAGCACCGCGAGCTGTTCGACGAGCGCCCGCAGCAATCCCTGCCCTGGGAGCAACTGCGCGAGCGCCTGCGCGCCCGCCTGGGGGACGAGGCGGTGCATGGCTTGCGCTTCCACTCGGACCACCGCCCCGAATGCAGCTGGCAGCCGGTCGGCGACAGCCAGGCCTGCCCGCTGCTGCCCGGGCCCCGGCGCCCGGGCTGGCTGTTGCGCGAGCCGCTGGTGCTGGCGGAGGGGGCGGCGCGCATCCTCATGGGGCCGGAGCGCATCGAGTCCGGCTGGTGGGACGGCGGCGACGTGCGCCGCGACTATTACCTGATCGAAACCCGCGGCGGCCAGCAGGGCTGGGCATATCGCCCGGTGGGCGAGGCGGGGCCCTTGCTGTTGCAGGGCTGGTTCGCATGAAGGGCTACGCCGAACTGCACTGCCTGTCGAACTTCAGTTTCCAGCGCGGTGCCTCCAGTGCCCGCGAGCTGTTCGAGCGGGCGGCGGCCCAGGGCTACCAGGCCCTGGCGATTACCGACGAGTGCAGCCTGGCCGGCATCGTCCGGGCCTGGCAGGCCTCGAAGGACTGCAATCTACCGCTGATCGTCGGCAGCGAAATGCGCCTCGACGACGGCCCGAGGCTGGTGTTGCTGGTGGAGAGCCTGGAGGGTTACCAGGGCCTGTGTCGGCTGATCACCCGTGGCCGGCGCCGGGCGCAGAAGGGCCAGTACCAGCTGCTGCGCGAAGACTTCGAACAACCCTTGCCGGGGCTGCTGGCCCTGTGGCTGGCGGACGGTCAACCAGAGGGTGAGCAGCAAGAAGCGGGGCGCTGGTTGCAGCAGGTGTTCGCCGACCGGTTGTGGCTGGCCGTGGAGCTGCACTGTGGCCAGGACGATCAGCGGCGCCTGGGCGAGTCGCTGGCGCTGGCCCGAGGGCTGGGCATTGCCGCCGTGGCCTGCGGCGATGTGCATATGCATGTGCGTGGGCGGCGGGCCTTGCAGGACACCATGACCGCGATCCGCCATCACGTGCGGGTGGCCGAGGCCGGCCAGCGCCTGCACCCCAATGGCGAACGGCATTTGCGCAGCCTCGAGGCCTTGCGCGGGCTGTATCCGCCGGCCTTGCTGGAGGAGTCGCTGAGGATTGCCGAGCGCTGCCATTTCGACCTCGGGCAGTTGCACTACCAATACCCCCGGGAACTGGTGCCGCAAGGGCAGACGCCGGCCAGCTGGCTGCGCGAGCTGACCGAGCGCGGCATCGTCAAGCGCTGGCCCGGGGGCGCCAAGCCCAAGGTGCTCAAGCAGATCGACGATGAGCTGGAACTGATCACCGAGCTGGGGTACGAGAGCTATTTCCTCACGGTGCACGACATCGTCAACTTTGCCCGCGGCCAGTCGATCCTCTGCCAGGGCCGGGGCTCGGCGGCCAACTCGGTGGTGTGTTTCGCCCTGGGCATCACCGAGATCGACCCGGACCGCTCGACCCTGCTGTTCGAGCGTTTTCTCTCCCGCGAGCGCAACGAGCCGCCGGATATCGACGTGGACTTCGAGCACGATCGCCGCGAGGAAGTCCTGCAGTACGTGTTCCAGCGTTACGGCCGTCATCGCGCCGCGCTGACCGCGGTGGTCAGCACCTACCACGGCGCCGGCGCGGTGCGCGATGTGGCCAAGGCCCTGGGCCTGCCGCCGGACCAGGTCAACGCCCTGGCCGATTGCTGCGGCCACTGGAGCGACACGCCGCCGGCCGTCGAGCGCCTGCGGGAGGCCGGTTTCGACCCGGACAGCCCGGTGCTGCGCCGGGTCCTGAGCCTGACCGGGCAACTGATCGGCTTTCCCCGGCACCTGTCCCAGCACCCCGGTGGCTTCGTGATTTCCGAGCAGCCGCTGGACACCCTGGTGCCGGTGGAAAACGCGGCCATGGCCGAGCGCACCATCATCCAGTGGGACAAGGACGACCTGGACGCGGTCGGGCTGCTCAAGGTGGACGTGCTGGCGCTGGGCATGCTCAGTGCGATTCGCCGCTGTTTCGATCTGGTGCGCGGTTATCGTGGCCAGCAGTGGACCCTGGCGAGCATTCCGCCGGATGACCCGGCCACCTACGAGATGATCGGCCGCGCCGACACCATCGGCGTGTTCCAGATCGAGTCGCGGGCGCAGATGTCGATGCTGCCCCGGCTCAAGCCGAAGGATTTCTACGACCTGGTGATCGAGGTGGCCATCGTCCGGCCGGGACCGATCCAGGGCGGCATGGTCCATCCGTACCTGCGCCGGCGTGACAAAAAGGAGGAGGTGACCTATCCCTCCAGGGCACTGGAGGTGGTACTGGAGCGGACCCTGGGCGTGCCGCTGTTCCAGGAGCAGGTGATGCAGATCGCCATCGTCGCCGCCGACTACACCCCCGGCGAGGCCGACCAGTTGCGCCGTTCCATGGCCGCCTGGAAACGCCACGGCGGCCTGGAACCCCATCGCCTGCGCCTGCGCGACGGCATGCGCGCCAATGGCTACAGCGACGAGTTCGCCGCGCAGATCTTCGAGCAGATCAAGGGCTTTGGCAGCTACGGTTTCCCCGAGTCCCACGCCGCCAGTTTCGCCTTGCTGACCTATGCCAGCTGCTGGCTCAAATGCCACGAGCCGGCGGCCTTCGCCTGCGCCCTGATCAACAGCTGGCCCATGGGTTTCTACAGCCCCGACCAGATTCTCCAGGACGCGCGCCGGCATCAGTTGGCGATTCGTCCGGTGGACGTGCGCGCCAGCACCTGGGATTGCAGCCTGGAGCCGCTGGCCGGCGCGCAGCCGGCGTTGCGCCTGGGGCTGCGGATGATCAAGGGCTTTCGCGAAGACGACGCGCGGCGGATCGAGGCGGCGCGTGGGCATGGCCCGTTTGTCGACATCGCCGACCTCGGGCAACGGGCGCGCCTGGACAGCCGCGCCCAGGAGCTGCTGGCCGATGCCGGCGCCCTGCGCGGGCTGGTCGGGCACCGGTATCGGGCGCGCTGGGAAGTGGCGGGGGTGCAGCAACAGCTCGGCCTGTTCGCCGGCCTGCCGCGCCAGGAGGAAGCGCCGGTGGTCTTGCCGCGGCCGACGGTCGGCGAAGACCTGCAGGCCGATTACCTGAGCGTCGGCACTACCCTGGGGCCGCATCCGCTGGCCTTGTTGCGGGGCGAGCTCAAGGCCCGGCGCTGCCGCAGTTCCCGCGAGCTGCTGGAGGTCGAGCACGGGCGCCCGGTGAGCATCGCCGGGCTGGTCACCGGGCGCCAGCGACCGGGCACCGCCAGCGGCGTGACCTTCGTCACCCTGGAAGACGAGTTCGGCAACGTCAACGTGGTGGTCTGGCGTGACCTGGCCGAGCGCCAGCGCAAGGTCCTGGTGGGCGCGCAGTTGCTCAAGGTCGATGGCACCCTGGAAACCGAAGGCGAGGTCCGCCACCTGATCGCCGGGCGCCTGAGCGACCTCAGCGACCTGCTGAGCGGTATCTCCGTGCGCAGCCGGGATTTCCGCTGATGTAGCCACTGCCGCAGGCTGCGACAAGGCTGAAGGCCTTCAGCGATCTTGAGACTTTTACGGCCGTTGCGGCCGATCGCCGCCTGTGGCAGCGGCTACAGGCCGGGGTTGTTTGCCCGGCATCATGGCGATTTGTCCGACAAGCGCGAAAATGCGGTGAAACCATCCGCGTGGCCTGTGCTCCAAATCTTGAGTACCTGTCCGTGGCGTTCGGGGCGCGGCCGGGAATGCCGTCATTCAATCGTGTTCACTGGGTCAAGCGATGCCGTTCTTATCCGATCCTCATGGTTGCCAGGGCTGGAGAGGCGAGATGGCCGGGCGCATCCAGGCGTTCGACTGGTCCGTCACCGAGCTGGGCGCGCTGGAGCAGTGGTCGTCGAGCCTGTGCAGCGCCGTGCAACTGTTGCTGGCCTCGCCGGTGCCGCTGGTCATGCTCTGGGGCCGCTCGGGCTACATGGTCTACAACGATGCCTACGCCGAATTCGCCGGCGGCCGGCATCCGTACCTGCTCGGCCGCCAGGTGGAGCTGGGCTGGCCGGAAGTGGCGGATTTCAACCGCCATGTGCTGGACACCTGCCTGGCGGGCGGGACCCTGTCGTACCGCAACAAGGAGCTGGTCCTGCTGCGCAACGGCCAGCCGGAACATGTCTGGATGGACCTCTACTACAGCCCGGTGGCCGGCGACGACCAGGCCCCGGCCGGGGTCATGGCGATCGTGGTCGAGACCACCGCCCACGTGCTGTCCGAGCAGCGCCGCCAGGAAGTCGAGAACGCCTACCGCGCGGAAAACGAACGGGTGCAGCTGGCGCTCAATGCCGGGGCGCTGCTGGGTTCCTTTGTCTGGGACATCAAGGCCGATCGGCTGTCGGGCGACGAGCGTTTTGCCCGGACCTTTTCCTACCCGCTGGAGCAGCCGCTGGACGACCTGTCGATGGCGGTCGCCGACGGCCGGGTGCACCCCGAGGATCTGCCGCGGATCAAGGAACAGGCAGCCTACAGCGTGAAAAAGGGCGTGCCCTACAACACCGAATACCGGATCCGCCGGGAGGACGGCAGTTACCTGTGGGTCATGGGCTGTGGCCGTTGCGAGTTCGACGACACAGGACAGGCCTTGCGCTTTCCCGGCGTGCTGATCGATATCCACGAACGCAAGATGGCCGAAGAGTCGCTGCTGCAACTGACGCGCAACCTCGAGCAGCGGGTGGCCGAGGAGGTCAACGCGCGGGTCTCGGCCGAGGAGCAACTGCGCCAGGTGCAGAAGCTCGAAGCCATTGGCGGCATGACCGGTGGCGTGGCCCACGACTTCAACAACCTGCTGCAAGTGATCGCCGGCAACCTGCACCTGCTGGCGCGCCATGAGCCGGACAATGCCAATGTGCAGCGCCGGGTCGGCGCGGCCATTACCGCGGTCGAGCGCGGCGCCAAGCTGTCCGCGCAATTGCTCGCGTTCGCCCGGCGCCAGCCGCTGTCGCCCGAGGTCTACAACCCCCGCCGGATCCCCGACAGCCTGAGTGAGCTGCTGCAACGGGCCCTCGGCGAAACCATCGACATCGATGTGCAACTGCCGGCGAAGCCCTGGTGCATCAAGGTCGATCGCAGCCAGCTGGAAAATGCCTTGCTCAACCTGGCGATCAACGCCCGCGACGCCATGAAGGGCGAGGGCACCATCGGCATCCGCGGCGAAAATGTGGTGCTCGACCGCGGTTTCTGCGCCGGCAAGGGCATCAGTCCCGGTGACTACCTGTGCCTGTCGGTGGCCGATACCGGCGATGGCATGCCCCCCGAGGTGCTCAAGCAGGCGTTCGAGCCGTTCTTCACCACCAAGCGCGACGGCCAGGGCACCGGGCTGGGACTGAGTATGGTGTTCGGTTTCGTCAAGCAGAGCGGCGGCCATATCGAGATGCTCAGCACGCCGGGGCAGGGCACCACGGTGCGCATGTATTTCGTGCGCAGCACCGAACCGGAACCGGGAGAGGCGCCCCGGCGCGGGCAGCGGCCTGGCCACGGCCAGGAAACCATCCTGGTGGTGGAGGACAACGAGGACGTCCGCGCGGCGGCGGTCGAGCTGCTGGAGAGCGCCGGCTACAAGGTGCTGGTGGCGGCCAATGGCGATGCGGCCATGCAACTGCTGCTGAGCGGCGCCCGGGTCGAGCTGATCTTCACCGATGTGGTAATGCCCGGCCTGATCAAAAGCACTGACCTTGCGCTCTGGGCCAAGACCCAGTCGCCGGCCGTGGCGGTGCTGTTCACCTCGGGGCATACCCGCGACATCATTTCCTGCAATCACCAGCTCAGCCCGGACACCCACCTGTTGAGCAAGCCCTACAGCCCGGATGCCCTGACCGCCATGGTCAGGTCGGTGCTGGAGGCGTGAGGCCATAAGCGGGGAAAAGTCCGCCAAACGTTCGACATCCGCGGTTGCTCAAAACCCCGGGCCCATGCACCCTGCACCTCGGTCGGGTGGCTGCCGGTCGCCGGTGCTGGCGCCGTGGGGCTTTCTGACTTGACCTCTGTTCCGACACCTCCGATACAAGGCTGTCCCATGACTTCAGCGCGCAACACGCCTTCGCCCCAGGTTTTGTCTTCCTTGCCCGCGAACAGCTCGGGTTTTGTCAGGGTGCGCGGCGCCCGCGAACACAACCTGCGCAACGTCGACGTGGATATTCCCCGCGATGCGCTGGTGGTGTTCACCGGGGTCTCCGGCTCCGGCAAATCGTCCCTGGCGTTCTCGACCCTGTATGCCGAGGCCCAGCGCCGCTACTTCGAATCGGTGGCGCCCTACGCTCGGCGCCTGATCGATCAGGTCGGGGTGCCGGATGTCGACGCCATCGAAGGCCTGCCGCCGGCGGTGGCTCTGCAACAGCAGCGCGGCACGCCGAGCACCCGCTCTTCGGTGGGCAGCGTCACCACCTTGTCCAGCCTGATCCGCATGCTCTATTCCCGGGCCGGCAGCTACCCGCCGGGACAGCCGATGCTCTACGCCGAAGACTTCTCCCCCAACACCCCGCAAGGGGCCTGCCCCAACTGTCACGGCCTGGGCCGGGTCTACGAGGTCAGCGAGGCGTCCATGGTCCCGGACCCTTCGCTGACCATCCGCCAGCGCGCGGTGGCGTCCTGGCCGCTGGCCTGGCAGGGGCAGAACCAGCGCGACATCTCGTGACCCTGGGCTACGACGTCGATATTCCCTGGCGCGACCTGCCGCAAGAACAGCGCGACTGGATCCTGTTTACCGAAGAAACCCCGACCGTGCCGGTGTACGCCGGGCTGACCCCGGAGCAGACCCGCGAGGCCCTCAAGCGCAAGCAGGAGCCGAGCTACATGGGCACCTTCAGCGGGGCCCGGCGCTATGTGCTGCACACCTTCACCCATTCGCAAAGCGCGCTGATGAAAAAGCGCGTGTCGCAGTTCATGCTCGGCAGCCCGTGCCCGCTGTGCGAGGGCAAGCGCCTGAAGCGCGAGGCGCTGTCGGTGACCTTCGCCGGCCTCGACATCGGCGAGCTGTCGCAGATGCCCCTGCTGCAACTGGCCGAGGTGCTCAAGCCGGTGGCCGCCCAGGCTTACCTGGAACAGGCCGAGGAGGCCGGCGAGGTCTGGAGCCACGAACAGACCCAGGCCGCGCGCCAACAACGGATCGCCCAGGGTGCGCCGGGGCATGTCGGAGGGCCGGATGTGCGGCACACGCCGAACCTGTCCCTGGAAAAACGCCTGGCCGCGCAACGCATCGCCCAGGATCTGCTGGAGCGGGTCAGCACCCTGACTGGCCTGGGCCTGGGTTACCTGGCCCTGGAACGCAGCACGCCGACCCTGTCGTCCGGCGAGTTGCAGCGTCTGCGCCTGGCGACCCAGCTGGGTTCGCAGCTGTTCGGGGTGATCTATGTGCTCGACGAGCCTTCGGCCGGCCTGCACCCGGCGGACGCCGAGGCGTTGTTCGAGGCCCTGCAGCAGCTCAAGGCTTCGGGCAATTCGCTGTTCGTGGTCGAGCACGACCTGCAGACCATGCGCCGTGCCGACTGGCTGATCGACGTCGGCCCGGCGGCGGGCGAGCAGGGCGGCCAGGTGCTGTACAGCGGTCCGCCGGCGGGGCTGGCCCAGGTCGCGCAGTCGCAGACCCGCGCCTACCTGTTCGCCGAACAGGCGCCGGCCCGTCGTACCGCGCGCCAGGCCCAGGGCTGGCTGCGCCTGGAGGGCATCAGCCGCAACAACCTGAAGGACCTGAGCGCGCAATTCCCCCTCGGCTGTTTTACCGCGGTGACCGGGGTCTCCGGTTCCGGCAAGTCGAGCCTGGTCAGCCAGGCCTTGCTGGAACTGGTGGGCGCGCACCTCGGGCGGCCGCAGAGCAACGAAGAGCCGGAGGAGCTGAACCTGGAAGACGACGCCCCGCAGGCCAGCAGCGGCGAAGTCACCGCCGGGCTGGAGCGGATCAAGCGCCTGGTGCAAGTGGACCAGAAACCCATCGGCCGTACCCCGCGCTCGAACCTGGCGACCTACACCGGGCTGTTCGACCACGTGCGCAAGCTGTTCGCCGCCACCCCCGAGGCGCGAGCGCTGGGCTACGACGCCGGGCAGTTCTCCTTCAACGTCGCCAAGGGTCGTTGCCCGGCCTGCGAAGGCGAAGGTTTTGTCAGCGTCGAGCTGCTGTTCATGCCCAGCGTCTATGCGGCGTGTCCGACCTGCCACGGCGCGCGCTACAACCCGCAGACCCTGGCCATCCAGTGGCAAGGCCTGGACATCGCCCAGGTCCTGCAACTGACGGTGCAGGAGGCGGTCGAGGTGTTCGCCGGACAGGCGAGCATCCGCCGTTCCCTAGAAGTCTTGCGCGATATCGGCCTGGACTACCTGCGCCTCGGCCAGCCGGCCACCGAACTGTCCGGCGGCGAAGCGCAGCGGATCAAGCTGGCCACCGAGCTGCAGCGCAACCCCCGCGGCGCCACTCTGTATGTGCTGGACGAGCCGACCACCGGCCTGCATCCGCGGGATGTCGATCGCCTGCTGGAGCAACTGGACAACCTGGTGCGGGCCGGCCACAGCGTGGTGGTGGTCGAGCATGAAATGCGCGTGGTGGCCCAGGCCGACTGGGTGATCGATATCGGCCCGGGCGCTGGCGACCAGGGCGGCAAAGTAGTGGTCAGCGGGACGCCACAACAGGTGGCCAGGCACCGCAAGAGCCGCACTGCGCCGTTTCTGGCCCAGGCGCTGGGGTGAGTCGCGGCACCCTCCGCGGGGCTTCGCTCGTGGCGGGTTGTGAGGCGGGCGGTGGGGCGCGGGAAATGTCGCTGCAGGCGACGAACGGTTAGCGCTGTGGTCTGATTGACGGTCGACAGACTGCGGTGGTGGAGGTCATTCTGGTAACTGGCGAGTGCCTGTAAGTGCGCTTGCTACCGATCAACAAACGGAGGTGTTTCATGCCGGTGCCCCACGACCTGTATCAGGACCTGAGCTACAGCAAAGAAGACATTCAACAGCGCCGGGCCAGTGACCCGCACTTGAATGCCTTGTTCGACAAATACTCCAGCATTGATGATCAGGTGCTCAAAGCGGAGGCCGCGGCGGCCGCTGACGAGGAGCTGAAACGACTCAAGGAAAAGCGGCTGCTGATCAAGGACGAAATCTCCGAGAAGCTGACCGCCCGCTTCTGACCCCGACCCTGTCCTGAGCGAGATGTCCCGAGGCTTCGGGCGTCTCGCCAGGTTCTACGCAATCCAGAGCATTGGCTGCTCTTTCCGCTATTTGCCCGTTTACTCCCCTGTATCGACCCGCACCCTTGGCGAGACGCGCCCGAGTCGGGCGCGCCTGTTTCAGCGCCTGCCTGCCTCAAGGGCACTCGCAGGTGCTCGGGCCGAATACCGGGCCTGCACAGGGATCTTCGGACGGTCCGAACACCGGGCACGCGGCCAGCGCCGACAGGGATGAAGTGAGCAGCAGGGAAGCCAGGAGGATTTTGATTTTCATGGGGGATCCACTCTCAATGTGATGGGAATCAATCGGATTCGATTGTTTGTCTTTCCTTGGTGGGCGCCTGTGACGGCGCCGCGCGGGACAGCTTAGATCAGAATCTGGCGAGCATGCCGGTGCCCATGCCGTTATCGCATCAAGGCGCCTTTGACAGCGCGACGCTCAGCGGCAGGCGCGCCATGTGCGTGGCCTTGAGCGAGCCGAAGTACAGCGCGTCGCCGTATTCGCGCACCGTGGTGATGGGGGCGTAGTTGCCGGCGCTGGCGTCCTGCAGGTTGGCGATGACCTGGCCCTGGGTATCCAGGCCGAGGACGAAGCCGCGTTTTTCCACCGGCTTGGGCAGCACGGTCATGGCCCGCACGATCATCTTGCGCATCAGCGGGTAGGGCGCGGTGCCGTCCAGCAGGACATTGCGCGGGGCGTAGAGCGCCACCCAGAAACGCCCCTGGCCGTTGAAGCTGAGGTTATCCGGCAGCCCCGGCAGGTTGTCGATGAACAGGTCGTGGGTGCCGGCCTTGGCGCCGCTGAGCCAGTAGCGGCTGATCCGGTAGGCGCCGGTTTCGTTGACCAGCACATAGGCTTCCTGGGGCCCGAGGGCCACGCCGTTGGCGAACTCCAGGCCGTCCAGCAACTGTTCGGTCTGGCCGGTCTGGAAGTCATAGCGCAGCAGACGCCCGTCGCCGCCGTGCTCGATCACCGCCTCGCCATCCTGGCCGTAGCCCCAGCGGCTGGTGGCATCGCTGAAGTAGGCATAACGCCCGGCGGCGTCCACCGCCACGTCGTCGGTAAAGCCGAAGGGCAGGCCGTTGGCGGAGGTGGTGAGGGTGCTCAGCTGGCCCTTGGCGTCCAGCGCCAGCAGGCCCTTGACCGCGTCGGCGATGATCAGCCGGCCATCCGGATGCCGGGCCAGGCCCAGGGGGCGTCCGCCGGTATTGGCCAGTACCTGCAGGGTGCTGCCGTCCAGGGCGGTGCGGATCACCCGCCCGTCATGCAGGCCGCTGATCAGCGAGCCGTCTTCCAGCAACAGGGCTTCCGGCCCGTCGATATTCAGCGCGCCCACCGTCTGCACGCCCTTGAGCTTCTGGTTCTCGGCGTACAGGCCGCTCTTCAGCGAAGGTGCTGGCGACGGGGTCCAGGCCAATGGCTGGACCTTGGTCGGCATCAGCAGCAGAAAGGCGCCGATGGCGATGACCACGATCAACAGCAGATGGCGAAACTTGATCCGACGGGGTGCGGCGGGCTTCATTGAGGGCGGCTCCTGGGTGATGGGTTCAGGTCGCGCTCTGCGGCGCGACGTCGGCGCCCCGGGGAATCGCCCGTTGCGCCATCTCGCACAAGGCTAGCAGGGAGTCGGCGGACTCCCGTTCTATCCGCCTGCTGAATAGCAGGCGATTGCCCAGGCGCATCAGCAAGCCGTCGAAGCGGTATTCCAGGGTGCGGATAAAGCGCGTGCGGTGGGCGTCCAGCGCCTGGCACTCGTAGGTCACCACCAACTCCAGGCCATGATCGCCCTTGGCCGCGGCGCTCCAGCGATGCCCGGGCAGGTACTCGTCGACCCGCCAGCTCAGGTGCCCGCTGCGCCCGCCGGCGTGGATGTCTTCCTCGAAGCGCGCGCCGGCGGGCAGGGCCCCGGCCGGACCCTGGACCTTCAGCGACGAGGGGTGCCACTCCGGCCAGCGGCTGGAGGCGCAGGCGTAGTCGAGCAGGGCCACCGGGTTGCGCGGAATATCGATCTGATGCTGCATGCGGGTCATGGACGAGGACCTTGTCGATAGAGAGGAGGTGGCGGGTTCCGGCTCCCAGTACAGGGTGCCGAACAGGTAATCCATCAGCGGCAGGACGATGTTGAAATTGCGCTCCTGCATCAGCTCGCGACGGTGATGCAGCTCATGCAGGCGGCGCATCTGGCGGATCCACGGCAGCCGTGCCAGCGGGTGCTCGGCCGGCAGGTGTTCGCAGGCATGGAACACCTCGTAGGCCAGGTAACCGATCAGGGTGCAGCTGGCGAACAGCGCCGCGACATTGGCATTCCAGAACTTCAGCAGCCACCACAGCGGCAGGGCGAACAGTAGGCTGTGGACCACGATCAGCCAGGCCGGAAACAGGATCACCCGCCAGTCCCGGGGGCCGTCGTAGGTCATGTGTCCGGGCACGAAGAAACTGTGGTGATCGCCGCTGTGGCGGGCGTAGAACATCCGCGCGAAGGCCTGCTTGTGGTGGCCCAGCCAACGGTGCACGACGTAGATGCACAGGTTGAAGAACAGCAGCGCCACCGGCACCGCCAGCCACTCCAGGGGCTGTACCTGGTGCAGGGTGCTCCACAGCAGGGCGATGCCCGCCATGCCATAGGCCAGCACGAAACCGCCGTGCAGCCACGGGTTGTAGCGCGGATGAACCGCGGCGCGGTAACGCTCGCGAAATGCCAGGGTGGTTTGCCTCAAGGCCGTTCTCCTGTGGGTTTTATTGTTCTTGTTGACAGCAGATTAGTCCTGCTCGAATTATCCAGCTAATGGATATTCGGAATGGGCATTATTCATGAAGCTGAATTTGCGGCACCTGGATCTCAACCTGCTCTTGGTGTTCGACGCGCTGATGCAGGAGCAGAACCTGTCCCGCGCGGCGGTGCGCCTGAACCTCAGCCAGCCGGCCGTGAGCAACGCCCTGGCGCGCCTGCGCAGCCAGCTCGACGAGCCGCTGTTCATCCGCACCGCCCGGGGCATGCAGCCCACGCCGCGGGCCCATGTGCTGCACGGTTCGGTGCGCCAGGCCCTGCGCCTGCTGCAGGAAGGCCTGGACCCGGGTAGCGAGTTCGACCCGGCGGCGGCCGACCAGACCTTTACCCTGTCGATGAACGACTACGCCCAGGCGCGCCTGTTGCCGGCGCTGTCACGCCGTTTGCAAAGCGCAGCGCCCAAGGTGCGCCTGGCGGTGCGCAGCGATGCCGCCGACTCCCTGCCGGCCTGGCTGACCACCGGGATGCTCGACCTGGCGGTGGACTATCTGTACTTCGACGATCCCGACCTCTGCTACCAGCCGCTGCTGGAAGAACAGCTGGTGGTGATCGGCCGTATCGACCACCCGGCCTTCGAGCCGCAGCTCGGCCTCAAGGCCTATGAGCAGAGCCGGCACGTGGCGATTCCGGACCGGGGCGGGCGTGGCTCGCCGCTGGAGATCGTCCTCGGTTCGGCCAAGGTCCAGCGCCATGTGCAGCTGTTCGTCCCGCATTACCTGAGCATTCCCTTGATCGTCGCCCAGTCGGATTTGCTGGGCACGGTGCCGCGGCGCCTGGCGGAGCACTTCTGCGCGCTGATGCCGATCCGCATCGCCGAGCTGCCCTTGGTGGCGCCGCCGGTGCAGGTCAGCCTGATCTGGCATCGCCAGCAGGAGCGGGTGCCGGGGCATCGCTGGCTGCGCGAGGAAATCATCGCCCTGGCCGCCCGGTTCGCGCAGCAGCCGGAGCTGTCCGGGCGTTGATGACAAAAAACCAACAAAAGATTGGGACTGGTCCGATTGGCACCGCGGACACCGCCTGTATCCTTTGGGGCCCGCTTGACGAGCAGCCGTGCTGACTCAGAGGCGTCAACCCATTGGAGATTGCATGCGTCACTCGATTCTGAACATTGCCCTGGCAGCCAGTTGCCTCTTTGGCCTGGCCGGGCAGACCGCCATGGCGGCGGTGGATGCCAGCCAGTACGTGGAACTCAAGGATGCCGTGCCGCAGGTCGTGCCCGGCAAGATCGAAGTGGTGGAATTGTTTTCCTACGGCTGCGGCCACTGTTACAACCTCGAAGCTTCGATCAACCCCTGGGCCGCCCAGCTTCCCGAAGACGTGAACTTCGTCAAGCTGCCGGCCATGTTCGGCGGGATCTGGGATGTCTACGGCCAGCTGTACCTGACCCTGGCGACCATGGATGCCAAGCCCGAAGCGCACCACGCGGTATTCGAGGCGATCCACCGCGGCAACCGCCTGAAAACCCCAGAGGCCATGGCCGAGCTGCTCAAAGGCCAGGGCATCGAGCCGGCGAAGTTCCTCGCCACCTACAACTCCTTCGCCGTGCAGGCCAAGGTGATGGACGCGAAAAAACGCACCGCGGCCTACCAGGCCACCGGCGTGCCCTCGCTGGTGGTGGACGGCAAGTACCGCTTCGGCATGACCAACGACGGCGCCAAGGGCCTGTTCGCGGTGGCGGACCAGTTGATCGCCCAGGTGCGGGCGGCAAAATAAGCCCTCGATCCCCTGGCCGCTGTCCAGCCGGCGAGGCTCGGCAGCGGCCCAAGGGCATCGAGCGGTAGTCAAAAAGGGCGTCGCTAGCGATGCCCCTCACAAGCGCTGTCAGTCCTTGATCCGCGGCGCCTGCGGATGCGGGCTCGGGAACGCCTGCTCATAAGCGCGGCACAGGCGCAGCACCTGATCATCGGCAAACCGCGCCCCCACCACCTGCAGGCCCACCGGCAAGCCGTCCTCGGCGAAGCCGCACGGCACCGACGCGGCCGGTTGCTGGGTGAGGTTGAAGGGGTAGCTGAAGGGCGTCCACTCCATCCATTCGCCCAGGCCGGAACCCGGTGGCACGTTGTGCCCGGCAGCGAAGGCGGTGAGCGGCAGCATGGGCGAGACCAGCAGGTCGTAGCGCCTGTGGAACCCGGCCATGTGCGCCACCAGCGCCGCGCGGGCTTCCAGGGCCAGGGTGTAGTCGTGAAGGCTGATGCCTTCACCCTGCCGGGCAATGCGCAGCAGGCCCGGGTCGAGCTGCTGGCGTTGCTCCTGGCTCAGTTGCCCGGCCAGCCGCGCGGCGCCGGCGAACCACAGGGTATTGAACAGCTCCAGCGGGTCGCTGAACCCCGGGTCGACCTGCTCGATGTGGGCGCCCAGTTGCGCCAGGCGTTCCACCGCCCGGGCCACCACCCGCGCCACCTGTGGCTGCACCTTCACGTAGCCGAAATCGGCGCTGTAGGCGATACGCAGGCCTTTGAGGTCAGTGCTCTGCGGCAGCCAGGGCGTGCTGCGTGGGGCCCCGGCAAGGCCGTCGCGGGCATCCGGGCGGGCGACGGTTTGCAGCATCAGCAGCGCATCGTCGACGGTGCGGGTCATCGGCCCCAGGTGCGAGAGGATAGTCATGGCGCTGGCCGGCCACTGCGGCACGTAGCCGAAGGTCGGCTTGATCCCGAAGGTGCCGGTGAAGGCGCAGGGAATGCGGATCGAACCACCGGCATCGCTGCCCTGGTGCAGCACGCCGAGGTTCAGCGCGGCCGCGGCGGCCGCGCCACCGGAGGAGCCACCGGCGGTGGTGCGGGTGTCCCAGGGGTTGCGGGTGATGCCGTACAGCGGGTTGTCGGTCACGCCTTTCCAGCCGAACTCCGGGGTGGTGGTCTTGCCCAGCAGCACCGCGCCGGCGTTGCGCATAAAGGCCGGGAAGGGCGCATCGACGTCCCAGGGGCCGCTGGCGGAGGTGGTTTTCGAGCCCTTGCGGGTGGGCATGCCACGGGTCAGGGTCAGGTCCTTGATCGAGGCCGGCACGCCGTCCAGCGCACCGCAGGGCTGGCCCTTGAACCAGCGCTGCTCGGAGGCTTTTGCCGCGTCCAGCGCGCCTTGCGGGTCGACATGGCAATAGGCGTTGACCTGCGGGTTGAAGCGCTCGATGCGCGCCAGGGCGTCCTCGGTCGCTTCCACCGGCGACAGGCGCTTGTCACGGTAATGGGCGAGCAGTTCGA
Source organism: Pseudomonas sp. GW822-FHT05A08 (assembly GCF_058800485.1). Lineage (NCBI taxonomy): Bacteria > Pseudomonadati > Pseudomonadota > Gammaproteobacteria > Pseudomonadales > Pseudomonadaceae > Pseudomonas > Pseudomonas sp. GW822-FHT05A08. Next base: position 4,499,280 of record NZ_CM179511.1, on the reverse strand, counting down.
CGCCGCTCATCTCGGCGATTTCGCGGTGTCGGGTCATGCCGTCGCTCCTGCTTGCGCCGCGTTGACCATGGCCCGCAGCAACACGGCGCAACCGTCGGCCAGGTCCTGGGGCGCGGCGTTTTCGATTTCGTTGTGGCTGATGCCGCCTTCGCAGGGCACGAAGATCATTCCGGCGGGGCCCAGCTCGGCGATGAAGATCGCGTCGTGCCCGGCGCCGCTGACGATGTCCATATGGCTCAGGCCCAGCTGTTCGGCGCCCTGGCGTACCGCGGCGACGCAGGCGGGGGCGAAGTCCAGTGGCGGGAAATCGGCGGTGGGGGTCAGTTCGAAGCCCAGGCCGTGCTGCTGGCAGGTGTCCTCGATCACCTGGCGCACCTCGTCGACCATGGCTTGCAGTTTGTCGGCATGCAGGTGGCGCAGGTCGAGGGTCATCTGCACCTGGCCGGGAATCACGTTGCGCGAGCCCGGGTGCAGGCTCAGGCAGCCGACCGTGCCACAGGCGTGAGGCTGTTGCTCGTGGGCGATGCGGTTGACCGCGCCGATCACCTGGGCGGCGCCCACCAGGGCATCCTTGCGCAGGTGCATCGGCGTCGGCCCGGCATGGGCCTCGACCCCGGTCAGGGTCAGGTCGAACCACTTCTGGCCGAGGCAGCCCATGACCACGCCAATGGTGGTCTGGCGGTCTTCCAGCACCGGGCCCTGTTCGATGTGCGCCTCGAAATACGCGCCCACCGGATGGCCGAGCACCGCCCGCGAGCCGGCATAACCGATGCGTCGCAACTCGCTGCCCACCGACAGCCCCTGTTCGTCCTGCTTGCGCAGGGTGTCGTCGAGGTCGAACTTACCGGCGAACACCCCCGAGCCCATCATGCACGGCGGGAAGCGCGACCCTTCTTCGTTGGTCCAGACCACCACCTCGATCGGCGCCTCGGTCTGCAGGCCGAGGTCGTTGAGGGTGCGGATCACCTCCAGGCCGGCCATCACCCCGTAGCAACCGTCGAACTTGCCGCCAGTGGGCTGGGTGTCGATATGGCTGCCGGTCATCACTGGCGGCAGCTGCGGGTTACGCCCGGCGCGGCGGGCGAAGATATTGCCGATGCCGTCGATGCTGACGCTGCACCCGGCCTCTTCGCACCAGTGCACGAACAGGTCGCGGGCCTGGCGGTCGAGGTCGGTCAGGGCCAGGCGGCACACGCCGCCCTTGGCGGTGGCGCCCAGCTGCGCGAGGTCCATCAGCGATTGCCAGAGGCGTTCGCGGTTGACCAGCGGGGTGCTGTCTTGCAACGGGGGTACGGACACAATCGGACGGTTCATTTCATCTCTCCCCTCAGGCGCTCAGGGCCAGGTAGCGGTTCTTGATGCTCGGGTCGGCGCGGAAGTCGGCGGCGCTGCCCTGGTAGACCACGCGACCCTGTTCGAGGACGTAATGGCGGTCGGCGAGCTTGTCGCAGACCATCAGGTTCTGTTCCACCAGCAGCACCGGCAGGCCGTCGTCCTTGATCTTGCGCAGGATCTTCACCAGCTCGTCGACGATCACCGGGGCCAGGCCTTCGGTGGGTTCGTCGAGAATCAGCAGCTTGGGATCGTTGAGCAGGGCACGGGCGATGGCGAGCATCTGCTGCTCGCCGCCGGACAGCGCGTGGCCGGCGTTTTTGCGCCGCTCCTTGAGGCGCGGGAACATGCCGTAGACATCCTCCAGCTGCCAGCGGCTGCTCTTGCGCTGGGCGATGCGCAGGTTTTCCTCGACGCTGAGCAGGCGGAAGATGCCGCGGTGTTCCGGCACCAGCGCCAGGCCCTGGCGGGCGATCTCGAAGATCTTCTTGCCCACCAGCTCCTGGCCGTTGAAGCGGATCTGCCCCTGGCGCGGGCAGATGATCCCGAGGATGCTGCGCAGGGTCGTGGTCTTGCCCGCGCCGTTGCGCCCCAGCAGGGTCACCAGCTCGCCGGCGTCGACCTGCAGCGAGACGCCTTCGAGGACGTGGCTCTTGTCGTAGTAGGAATGGATATTCTCGACGGTCAGCATCAGGCGGCTTCTCCCAGGTAGGCGCTGCGCACGCGCTCGTCGGCGCGGACGAATTGCGGTGTGCCCTCGACCAGGATCTGGCCGTGGCTCATGACGGTGATGCGTTGGCTGATGGACATGACGATGCTCATGTTGTGTTCGATCAGCAGCACCGTGTGGTCGCGGCCCAGGTCGCTGATCAGCTGGGTCATGATCGGGATGTCGTCGATGCCCATGCCGGAGGTCGGCTCGTCGAGCATCAGCAGTTTCGGCCTGGAGCAGATCGACATGCCGACTTCCAGCACCCGCTGCTGGCCGTGGGACAGTTCGCCGGCGAGGGTGTCGGCGCGTGCCGTCAGTTGCAGGCGTTCGAGCACCTGGTCGGCCATCTCCAGATGTTCGCGGCGGCTGTCGACGTGGCGCCAGAAGTTCAGCGCCGCCAGGCCATCGCGGCCCTGGGCGGCCAGGCGCAGGTTTTCCCGCACGCTGAGGTTCTGGAACAGGCTGGTCAGTTGGAACGAACGGGCCATGCCCAGGCCGACCCGGCCGTGGGCCGGTTTCTTGATGATGTTCTTGCCGTTGAACAGGATCGCCCCGGCGGTGGCCTGGCGTTCGCCGGTCAGGCAGTGGAACAGGCTGGTCTTGCCGGCGCCGTTGGGGCCGATGATGGTGTGGATGGTGCCGGCCTCGACCTTCAGGTTGACGCCGTTGACCGCGTGGAAGGCGCCATAGGCCAGCTCCAGGTCCTGGGTTTGCAGCAGGTACTGCGTCATGACAGTTTCTCCTCGGTCGGCAGGGCCGCCTTGCGTGGCCCCCGGATGCGTTCGCACAGGCTCGACAAGCCGCCCCACAAACCGCCGCGCATGAACACCACCACCAGGATCAGGATGATCCCCAGCAGCATCAGCCAGCGTGGCCAGAGGTCGGACAGGAACTCGCCGAGCAGCACGATGGAACCGGCGCCCAGCAGGGAGCCGAACAGCGAGCCGGTGCCGCCGACTATGGTCATGATCAGGATGTTTTCCGACATCGCCAGGTCGATGTTCGACAGCGGCACGAAATGCAGGAGCATGGCGTACAGCGCCCCGGCGATCCCGGTGACCGCGCCGGACAGCATGAACACCAGGATCTTGAAGTGCCGGGTGTCGTAGCCGATGGCGGCGGCGCGGGTTTCGTTCTCGCGGATCGCCATCAGCGTGCTGCCGAACGGCGAGGCGATCACCCGGCGGGCGCCGATGAAGATCAGCAGGAACAGCACTGCGACAAAGGCGTAGAAGTAGCGCGCGTCGCCGAGCGACAGCAGCACGGTGTCGCCGAGGCGGATCTCCGGGCGCGGCACGCTGAGCAGGCCGTTGTCGCCGCCGGTCCAGTCGCTCAGGGTGTAGGCGATGAAGTAGGCCATCTGGCTGAAGGCCAGGGTCAGCATCACGAAGTAGATGCCGGTGCGCCGGATTGCCAGGGCGCCCACCAGCAACGCCAGCAGCGCGCCCACCAGGGCCGCGCCGAACAGGGCGCTGAACAGGCCCAGCTGCAGGTGGATCATCAGCAGCGCGGCGCAGTAGGCCCCGGCGCCGAAGAAGATGCCCTGGCCGAACGACAGCAGACCGGTGTAGCCCAGCAGCAGGTTACAGGCCAGCGCCGCGAGGGCGAAGATCAGGATCTCGGTGGCCAGGGTCGCCGACGGCAGTACCAGCGGCAGGCCGATCAGTACCGCGACCACCAGCCACGGCAGGGCGCGCGACTGGGTCTTGGCGAACGGCAGGGGGTTTTTCTCGCTCATGTTCATGCTCTCCCGAACAGGCCGTAGGGACGGACCAGAATCACCGCCGCCATGGCGCCGTAGATCATCAGGCTGGCGCCTTGCGGCCAGAGGGTGGTCATCAGGCTCTGCACCACGCCCACCAGCAGGCCGCCTACCAGCGCGCCGCTGAACGAACCCATGCCGCCGATCACCACCACCACGAAGGCCACCCCGAGGATTTCCGGGCCGACAAAGGGCTGGGCGCCACGCAATGGGGCGAACAGCACCCCGGCGATCCCGGCCAGGGCCACGCCGAGGGCGAAGGTCATGGAGAACAGGCGAAAGATGTTGGTGCCCAGCAGCGATACGGTCTCGGTGCTTTCGCTGCCGGCGCGCACCAGGGCGCCGAAGCGCGTGCGCTCCAGCAGCAGCCACAGCGCCAGCCCGACCAGCGCCGAGAAGACGATGAGGAACAGGCGGTAGTAGGGGTAGACGAAGTCGCCGACGATCAGCACGCCGCGCAGCAGTTCCGGCACCGCGACGCTTTTGCCGACGGGGCCCCAGATCAGCACGCTGGCTTCCTGGATGATCAGCGCGATGCCCAGGGTCACCAGGATCTGGAAGGTGTGGGGCAGGTGGTAGATGCGCTGGATCAATAATCGCTCGATGGCCCAGGCCAGGGCCGCGACCACCAGCGGCGCGACTAGCAGCGCCAGCCAGAAGCTGCCGGTGAGGCTGACGGCGGTGTAGCAGATGTAGGCCCCGAGCAGGAAGAACGCGCCGTGGGCGAAGTTGACGAAGTTCAGCAGGCCGAAAATGATCGTCAGGCCCACCGCGATCAGGAAGTAGATCATCCCCAGGCCGAGGCCGTTGAGGATCTGGAACAGGTAAAGATTGAGCATGCGGGTATCCTCGACAGGGGGCCGGCGACTGTCTTCGGGCGGCCCGCTGCCTCTAGCCAGCGATGAAAAGGTCGGTCGGGGTCAGGCCAGGTTGCAGCCGGTGGCGCCGACATCCGGGAACGAGCGCCCGGAGCTGAGCACTTCGGCCAGGTCGTCCTTGTCGCGCATGTTGGCCGTGGCCTTGCCCTGCAGCAGGTAGTAATCCTTGATCACCTGATGGTCGCCGGCGCGGATGCTTTCCTCGCCGGTCGGGCCCTGGTACGTCAGGCCTTGCATGGCCTTGGCCACGGTCGCGCCGTCGAAACTGCCGGTGGCGACTATGGTGTCGAGCATGATCCGGGTGCCGATGTAGTCGGCGGCCAGCGGGTAGGTGGGGTTGATGCCGTACTTGGCCTGGGTCAGCTTGACCAGCTCGCGGTTGAGCGGGGTGTCGACCTGGTGCCAGTACTGCGCGCCGAGGTAGACGCCTTCGAGCACGTCGCTGCCCAGTTCCTGGAACTGGTCGAGCCCGGCGGACCACACCAGCAGCACTTTCATGCGTTCCTTGATGCCGAAGTTGACCGCCTGGCGCAGGGCGTTGGAGGACTGGCTGCCGAAGTTGAGCAGCACCAGCACGTCGGGTTGGGCGGCGATGGCGTTGGTCAGGTAGCCGGAGAATTCCTGTTCCTGCAACGAGTGATAGCTGTTGCCGACGTGCTCGATGCCATGCTCGGTGCAGACCTGTCTGGCGCCTTCCAGCAGGGCTTCGCCGAATACGTATTGCGGGGTGATGGTGTACCAGCGCTTGGCCTCGGGCAGGCGCTTGATCAGCGGCACCATGGTTTCGCGAATGGCGCCGTAGGTCGGCACCGACCAGCGAAAGGTCGAGGCGTTGCAGTCCTTGCCGGTGACTTCGTCGGCGCCCACCGGGGTCATGAACACGCCGTTGACCTTGCCCACCTCCTTGGCTACCGCCAGCGCCGAAGACGACAGGGTGCAGCCCTGGAAGAATCGCGCGCCGTCCTGGGCAATCGCCTCCTGCACCTTGCGCACCGCCTTGCCGGCGTTGCCTTCGGTGTCGATCACCTTGTAGTTCAGCGGGCGGCCGAGCAGGGTCGGGTACTGTTCCACCGCCAGGCGCGAGCCCATGTCGGCGAACTTGCCGTAGCTGGCGAAGGCCCCGGACATCGACTTGAGCCCGTAGAAGGTAAAGGGTTCGGCGGCAAAGGCGTTGCGCACCCCCAGCGGAAGGCTGAGGCCTGCGGCAACGGTCAGACTGGCTTTCAACAACGTACGACGCTGCATGGGGTAACTCCCTGGTTTAGTTATTGGCAGGAGTGGCAATGGCAAAACGGCGCAGCAGCCTGTGTTCAGGCTTTGTTATTGGCGAAGCGGCGTGTGGCGGGTGCGGCGGTTATCAATGGTGGTGGTCGAACTCCAGCAGGAAGTGTTGGGTGACCTCGCCCTCGAGGGCACTCATATGGTGTTCGGCGTCGCACATGTGTTCGTGCATCAGCTGGCGTACCGCGGTTTCGTCCTCGGCTTTGAAGGCCAGCAACAGGCGCTTGTGGTAATCGAGGTTGGCGGCGTCGAACTGCTTGCGCTTGGGCTTGTAGGCCTTCTTCAGCACCACCAGGTCGCGCAGCAGGTCGTTGAGGAACTGCGCCATGAAACTCAGCAGCGGGTTGGGGCAGGCTCGGCCCAGCAGGTTGTGGAATTCCAGCTCGGCGATGCGCTGTTCGCGCTGGCCGGCCTCGCTGTCTTCCGGGGCGCTGCAGAAGTCGATATTGGCCTGCAGCGCTGCAAAATCGTCAGCACTCAGGCGGCCGATCACCGACACCGCCAGCTCCACTTCGATGACCTTGCGCAGCTGGTACACCTGCTCGCCGTCCATCTGCTGGAAGTGCAGGTAATTGCGCAGGGCGCGACTCGCCGGCTCGGTGCCGGCCTGGTTCAGGTAGGCGCCGCCGCTGGGGCCGGTGCGGGTGTTGACCAGCCCTTCGACCTCCAGCGCCTTGAGCGCTTCGCGGGCCGAACCCTTGGAACACTGGAAGCTTTCCATCAGCTCGCGCTCGGTCGGCAAGCGATCGCCGGGACGCAGGGCGTTGATCACAATGGAACGCTTGACCGACTCGACAATCACGTCGGAAAGCTTCTGGCGTTTGCGGCGAACAGGTCGTTTGAGCATGTTTTCGATTTATCGTATTAATGCGGATAAATAGTACTTAATAGGGCTGGGCCCGCTGCGTCAATCGTCCTGGGGGCGAGCTGTCGTTTTCGATGTGGGAGGGTCGTAATCAGAATCAGGACGAGTGGCGACGAGGCGCTTGCCGAAGGTCCTCCATCCTGTGTCCAGCCACTAAGCTGATGGCAGGCCATGCGCTGCCATAGACGGGAGGAAATCATGATTCTGTGCAAACGCGCCTACGAGCCGGCGAGCCCCGACGACGGTTATCGGGTGCTGGTGGACCGCCTGTGGCCGCGCAACTGTCGCAAGGACCGGTTGCCGCTGGACGAGTGGTTGAAAGACCTGGCGCCGTCCAGCGGATTGCGCCGTGCCTTCAAGTCCGGCGAGCTGGATTTCGCCACCTTCCGCAGCCGTTACCGCCAGGAACTGGCGGCCCGCCCCGAGCATTGGTGGGCGTTGCTGGAACGCGCGCAGAAAGGCCGCTTGACCCTGGTGTACTCGGCCCACGATGAAGCGCACAACAATGCCCGGGTGCTGGCCGAGTGGCTGGAGGACGAGCTGGACCGCCAGGGCGAGGGCAGTTCGCCGGTGTGCTATGCGCACCTGTCGCCGCCTGAATGAAGACGCTGCGCTTCAGGGCTGCTTCAACATCACATAGGCCTCGCCGCCGCGCCGGTCGTGCATCAGCAGGAAGGTCTGCTGGTCGAGGGTGATTTTCGCCGGCAGGTGCTGCGCCACCGGGGTGCTGGAGAACTGCTCGGCCAGCTTGAGAAATTGCGCGGTCAGGGTCTTGTCCCGCTGTGACGGCGTGGTCACCGCGCATTGCTTGCCTTTCTGTACCTGGACCCCAAGGCTGTGGTCCGGCCTGAGCCCCATCCGCGCATACCCGGCATTGTCCAGCCTGGCGATGCCATAGGCCTTGGCCGCGCTGTCGGCCCCGGCGAAGGAGGGCGCGGACTTCAGGCAGATATCGCGAAAGGCCAGCACGCCTTCGGCGATGGTCGCCGCTTCCTTGTCGATGACTTCGGGCGGGCTGGCGCAGCCGGCCAACAGGGCCAGGGCCAGGCTCAAAGGGCTCAGGATCGTGCGGTTCATCGGACCTCCCAGGCATTCACGGGGCATGCTTATAGCCTAGCCAAGCTTCTGCCTGCGGGAGGACCTGGGTGATGGGCGCCTTATAGGCGTCGCGGAAAGAAGCGGCTCAGTTGACCCCGACCGACCATCGGTTCACTGTTTCCGGCTCATGGCGCTGGCTCGGGTCGGTTTCGTAATTGCACTGGGGGCCGCTGCAGGCGTGCTCCAGGGTGATCGGTGCCTTGAACTCCAGGTGGAATTTCGTCGGCTCCTGCTCTGCTGCAGAGCCAGCCGTTGCCTCTGCCAGGGCGGGCATCGGGTAGCTCAGGTCCAGGCCTTCGGCCTGTGCCGGCAGGGCCAATACACAGAGCACAAGGCTCGCCAGGAGGGTGTTGTCGCTGAACATCGTGGGTACCGCGTTTGCACAAAAGGGTTGCCGAGTATAACGAGCGTCTTGCCGGAAATTTAAGCCGAAGGCTCTATCACGGGCTTTGTGCGACAAAGAGTCGCTGTTGGCGCCTCGCACCATGAAACATTTGTCATGGGCCGCCGGCGCCACCAGCCCCTACACTGGCTTTCACCTCCATGGCTCACGGACACCCCCATGACGGCAGCAGCGGCGGCAAGCATCCTCGAAACGGTCGAAGGCCAGCGCCTCAATGGCGAGGCCTGCGAACCCTGGCGCGAGTGGGGGCCGTACCTGAGCGAGCGGCAGTGGGGCACGGTGCGCGAGGACTACAGCGCCGATGGCGATGCCTGGGCCTACTTGCCCCACGACCATGCGCGCAGCCGTGCCTACCGCTGGGGCGAGGACGGGTTGGCGGGGTTCTCCGACAAGGCCCAGCACTGGTGCCTGGGGCTGGCCCTGTGGAACGAGCGCGACAGCATTCTCAAGGAGCGCCTGTTCGGCCTGAACAACGCCGAAGGCAATCACGGCGAAGACGTCAAGGAGCTGTATTTCTACCTCGATGGCGTGCCCAGCCATGCCTATATGCGCATGCTCTACAAATACCCGCAGGCGGCCTTTCCCTATGAGGACCTGCTGCGGGAAAACGCCCGGCGCGGCCTGGACGATACCGAGTACGAGATCCTCGACACCGGGGTATTCGAGGACGATCGCTACTTTGACGTGACCGTGGAATACGCCAAGCACGCGGTCGACGACATCTTCATGCGGGTCACGGTGCACAACCGTTTTCATCAGCCGGCGCGTTTGCGGGTCTTGCCCCAGGTATGGGCGCGTAATACCTGGAGCTGGGGCGGCGACTCGCGCAAGCCGAGCTTGCGCCTGGAGAGCGAGCAATTGCTGGCCCGGCATCCACGGTGCTCGCCGATGCAGGTCAGCGCCTGGGGGCCGGAGCGTTGCGAGTGGTTGTTCTGCAACAACGAAACCAACTTCCCGAGACTCGATGGCCTGGCCGCGCCCGGTCCGTTCAAGGATGGGATCAACGACTACCTGCTGGGAGGTTCCGCCAGCGCCATTGCCCGCGACGGCGGAACCCGCGCCGCCGCCCACTTCACCCTGGAGCTGGCCGGGCTGGAGAGCAAAAGCGTATACCTGCGTTTTGCTCCGGCTGGCTCGCCCCAGGTCAGCGCCCGGCGCCTGTTCGAACAACGGCGGGCCGAGGCCGACGCGTTCTACGCCGCGCTGCAACAGGGCATCGCCGATGCCGACGCACGCAATGTGCAGCGCCAGGCCCTGGCCGGGCTGCTGTGGTCCAAGCAACTCTACGATTTCGACGTCAACCGCTGGCTCGATGGCGACCCTGGCCAGCCCGCGCCGCCGGCGTCACACGCCCATCTGCGCAACAGCCATTGGCGGCACCTGGCGAACTTCGACATCGTGGCCATGCCCGACACCTGGGAATACCCCTGGTACGCCTCGTGGGACCTGGGTTTCCAGGCGGTGGCCCTGGCCTTGATCGACCCGGGCTTCGCCAAGCACCAGCTGTTGCTGCTGGTCAAAGACCGCTTCATGCATCCCAACGGGCAGTTGCCGGCCTACGAGTGGCGCTTCGACGACGCCAACCCGCCGGTGCATGCCTGGGCCAGCTGGCGGGTGTACCAGCGGGAAAAAGCCCTGACCGGCCAGGGCGACATGGACTTTCTCGAACGGATCTTCCACAAGCTGCTGCTGAACTTCTCCTGGTGGGTCAACCGCAAGGACGCCGAAGGGCGCAACCTGTTCCAGGGTGGTTTCCTCGGCCTCGACAACATCGGGCTGTTCGACCGCTCGGCGCCCTTGCCGCCGGGCTACACCCTGGACCAGGCCGACGGCACCGCCTGGGTCGCGGCCTATGCCCTGGACCTGATGCGCATTGCCCTGGAACTGGCCAGGCGCAACCCGGTGTACGTGGACATCGCGGTGAAGTTCTTCGAGCACTTTCTGTACATCGCCGGCGCTATCAACCGGCTGGACAACGGCGACACAGGGCTGTGGGATGAGCAGGACCGGTTCTTCTACGACGTGCTGCATCGCCCCGACGGTGGCAACGAACCGCTGCGCCTGCGCTCCATCGTCGGCCTGATGCCGCTGTTCGCCGTGCAGGTGCTGGAGCAGCATGAACACGAATGCCTGCCGGGGCTGCGTGAGCGTTTGCTGGAGTTCATGCACCATCGGCCGGACCTGGCCAGCCTGGTGTCGCGCTGGAACGAGCCGGGGCAGGGCAATCGCCTGTTGCTCGCACTGCTGCGCGGCGAGCGCACCAAGGACTTGCTCAAGCGCATGCTCGACGAGGCGGAGTTTCTTTCCGAGTTCGGTATCCGCTCGCTGTCCAGGGTCTTCGCCGAACACCCCTTCGCCCTGCAGGTCGACGGTCATCAGTTGCGCGCCCGTTACGCGCCGGCCGATTCCGACTCACGGCTGTATGGCGGCAACTCCAACTGGCGCGGGCCGCTGTGGATGCCGATCAACTACATGCTGATCGAGTCGCTGCGCGAGTTTCATCGCTACTACGCCGACAACTTCTCGGTGGAATACCCCAGCGGGTCCGGCTACCTGGCGTCCCTGGAGGAAGTCGCCGACAGCCTGAGCCAGCGCCTGACCCGCCTGTTCCTGCGCGACGAGGACGGGCGCCGCCCATCGATGTGCGCCTACGCGCAGTTGCAGGCCGATCCCCGGGACCGGGATCTGCTGCTGTTCCATGAATACTTCCACGGCGACACCGGCCGCGGCCTGGGGGCCAGCCACCAGACCGGCTGGACGGCGCTGGTGGCGTTGTTGTTTCAGCGCTGATTTCTACGCAGCAGTACGATGCGCCGAATGTTTTGAGTTACGTGATCATTGCAGTCGCGCATGCAAGCTAGGTCCAATAGGCGTAGGGCTTCTTCAGGATCATTGAGCTTTTCCAGTTGGTAGATTGCTTCATCAGCGTAGAGCACGGGGTCGCGAGTGCCTGCTTCGATTCTGGTCATGCGTGATTTGGAGGCTTCTGGGCCACGATCCAGTTTCTCGAGTACCGTGCCTCGGATGGATACGCTGTAATCGTTGGAACACTGGCGTTTGCTGGCAAGGTCCAAAAGGCGTAATGCTTCATTGGCATCATTGCGTTGCACCAACTGGTATCTGGCTTCGTCGTTGTAGAACGCGGGATTCTTACTGCCGTTGTTGATGGCCTGACGACGTTGAGCAGAGGCTTCTGGGCCACGATCCAGATTCTCGAGGACTTTGTTCCGGATGGCTAAGCTGTGATCGTTGGAGCACTGGCGTTTGATGGCAAGATCCAAAAGGCGCAAAGCCTCGTTGGCATCATTGCATTGCTCCAACTGGTATTTGGCCTCTTCGGTGTAGAACGCAGGGTTCCTACTACCGTCCTCTATGGCTTGGCGGCGCTGAAGTGTGGCCTCATTTGGATCTCCTACGAGCTTTTGGCAACGGTTCTGGATGGACTGGACATGGTTGTTGATGGCTTCAGGGTAGGCCTTCTGGTGCTTCTCAAGTCGTGCTAGAAACTCTTCAGCCCCACTCGTGCCTCGCCCCAAGAGGAGTTTGCCGAGATTAGCCAGGTAGGGCGGAAATTGCGGACTGAGCTCCAATGCCTTTTCAAAGGCTTGCAAGGCTTCATTGCAGCTGTTTCCCCGGGTCTTCTGCAGGCATTCGCCCAGAAAACGTTGGGCCTTGTGCTCGCGAGGGTGAATATTGGTCAGCAACTGCAGGACTTCCTGCTGTCGTTCAGTCGACTCACCTGCATCGCGGCGACGGTGGTAGATGGCCCACAGGGCCTCGTTGCTCCAGCCGGTTTCCTTCCCGGTGAGATGATCGACCCACTCCTCGATGGTTCCCAGTTCGTTGCCACACAACAGGTGGTAGAAGCTTTCATTGGCCCGCTGGAAGTTGATCTGCTCTTTCTGACGCCCGATCTGGCGCTGCCAGCAATGGGCGATCAACAGGTGCATGTCCGCTACTTCTGCCGGGATATTTTCTGCGTAGTCGGGAGTGAGTTCGATGTCTTTAAGCGCCAGTTTTTTCTGCCGCGTCCAACTGGCGATGAAACCATGCAGGTAGTGATCTTTGTTGTTGTCGAGAGGCAGCAGGCCGCGCCTTCTCAGGTTCTGCCAGGCGTCCTGGATACCCAGGCGGTCCTCCAGATAGTCGGCATGGTCCTGTGGAATCGCATTACGGTAAAGCGCCAGGACCTTGAGCAATCTTTGCTCTGCATCGCCGAGTATTTCATCGTGAATGATGCCGAGCAGTTTCTCGTCCAGGCGCTCGATGACTTCATGACGAAGGTTTTGATAGACCGCCAGGGGAGAGCTTTGCTTTTCTGCCGCGATAGTGGCGAGCAACTCGATTGCCAAGGTATGGGCAGTGCCGCCTTGTCCTCCACCCAGCCACTGGTAGAGTGCTCTCAAGTTATTGCCGGTATACGTCCACTCAGCTCTCTGCTCTTGAGGTGCCTTGGCTGCCAGAAGGGAAGCCAAGCCTGCCCGGTCGAGCCCGGGTATCTCCTGTAGCGCACAGTCGCGACCAAAACTGCCTTCTTCCGGTTTTTCGCTCAACTCATAGACCCACTTCCAGTCGGGGAATGCCTGCGACAGGGCTGTCAGGAGTGTGCGAATCTCGGGGTTGCGCCAGCCCGACGATTCGAGCAGCAGGTGGGCACCGTCGATCCAGATGAACGCATTCTGGGCATGGGGATAAAGCCGTTTAAGTTCTTGCGCCTGTTCCTCGATGCTCCCGCTGGGTGGAAGCGGATCTTCCCGTCGGTTATTCAGCGCATCCAGCAGGCGACGAAAAAGCTCACCCACCGTCATCTGGCGGCTTGAGTGAATGTCCACAAAGACCGTTCCTTGAAAGGCTGCTTGTCGGTGCAGCGCCTTGATCAGGGTTGTCTTGCCATTACCACTCAAGCCGTACAACGCAATGGATGGCTTTTCCTTGAGCGTGGCGGTGAGGGTGGAGATCAGCTTGTCGCGACCAAACAATTCCGGCGGTTTTGGGATGTCATCGGACGGTAGATTGTCCGGCACTGATAATGGCGGTGCTTCTACGCTGCCCGGGACCGCGACAGATGAAACCGGGGCCGTGCGCACCGAATGTTCGAAAGGCCAGAGCCCGTCCGGTGCCATATCGGCAACCGTCTGTACTTTCCAGCCATTCTTGTATTCGAACAGATGGGCGACCCCGCTACCCTGCTGCAGGTCGAGGCTGACCAGGTTGAAGCCGAACTGGTCATCGGTCTCGGCACCTATGGCGCCTGCTTCCAGTTTGATCAGGCGTTGCCCGGGATCGAGCCAGGGGTTGTGACTATGCCCATGCAGCCAGAACTGGAAGTCATGGGCCTTGCGTTTTTTGATGATCTCGATTTCGGCCTGATTGAACCAATCCCGGGGATGGTGAATCAGGCCAATCTTCAGGTCAGCCCCTTCCAGGGCGCTGCTCATGTGGTTGAACTGCCAATCCGCCCCAAGCCACATTTGCCCCTTATCGTCGTTGTCGTAGCAACTCCATGCGGAGTTGAAGCCGGCGATGCCAACCTTGATACCGCTCAGATCGATCTGTCGGGCATAGAGGTGTCGCACGGGGTCATGCAGATGCGGCAGGTACTGCGCGGTAAAGACGCCATAGTCCTCCATCCGCTTCATGTCCGCCGTGAACTCTGCCGACAGGCTGTCAAAGCGGGAGCTGATTTCCTGTGTGTGCCGCATGGAGGCTTTGGCCATGGTCCGCAGGTGGTGCTGCTGGCCCGCGAGGACTTTCTTGCGGTTCACATCATGATTGCCCGGTACGACGAACAGTCGCTCCCGCTCCAGGCCACAACAGGCAAGCAACTGGTCGAAGAAGTCCTTGGCCGGCTGGTACTGCTCAGGCATTGGACAGTCTGGCGTCTGCCCAAAAGCGATATCGCCCGTGCAGAAGATCAACTGTGGTTTGGGCAGTTTGCCGTCCCGGAACTTTTGAGTCAGGAACTCCAGTAACTTGCGGCGTGCATGGCTGTCTGACCAGGCGGTTTTTTTATGAAAGTGGATATCTGACAGATGTAGCCAATGCAGCTGGTTGTGGGTGGGCATAGTTTTGGGCAAATAGTGATGAGCGGCGGGAGGGGGTCGATGGACGCTAGCATAACCATGCTGGCAGATAGGATCCAATGTGCGTGAGGCTTATGTCGCCGTCGCGACCGAAAGTCTCGTTTTGCGCACCACGGAGCCTTGAGACACCGCGGTGCAGGCTGGCAATCAAGCCCGAAGGAAGCGGGCCGGTCAGGCACTCAAGGTATCCGGCTGCGGCACGGCCCAGTCCTCGATCAACCGCTGCGGCGTGCAGCAGGTCTTGCGCTTGTAGACGAAGCCGGCGCATTTCTCGGCGAAGCCGTGGCGGTTCTGCACCATGTCCAGGTGCATCTGTTCCAGCTCGGCGTTGCGGCAGTGCTGCATCAGTTGTGGGTCGGCGTTGGCCTTGCGCTCGCGCAGGGCCTGGTATTTCGGTTCGGTCAGCACGGCGTTGGCCCGCTGCAGCAGCCACAGGCCGAACTCGTCGGGGCAGCGCGGGCCGACTTCCTGGACCATGCCCATCTGCAGGGCCTGGAAAGCGTTGATCGGCAGGCATTGGTCGGTGAGCTTGTGCGCCATGGCCTGGCCGACCGCGCGGGGCAGGCTGTAGGTCCAGTATTCCGAACCGTACAGGCCCATGCTCTTGTAGTGCGGGTTGTAGACGGTATTGGCCCGGGCCAGCACCACGTCGGCCGCCAGCGCCAGCATCAGGCCGCCGGCCCCGGCATTGCCGGTGAGGCCGCTGACCACCAGCTGGCGGGCGCTGAGCAGCTCCTTGCAGACGTCGTCGATGGCCTGGATGTTGTTCCAGGCTTCCAGGCCCGGCACCGGCGCGGCCTGGATTACGTTGAGGTGCACGCCGTTGCAGAACGCGCCACGTCCGCCCTTGATCAGCAGCACCTGGGTGTCCCGGGCCTTGGCCCATTGCAGCGCGCTGACCAGGCGCTGGCAGTGTTCGGTGCTCATGGCGCCGTTGTAGAACTCGAAGGTCAGCTCGCCGACGTGGCCCGACTCGCGGTAGCGGATCGGCTGGTAGGCCTCGTCGCTGAACGGCTCGCTGGCGACCGACCAGTGCAGGTGAGGCACGCCGTCCAGTTGGCCGGCCAGCACATGGCGGGCCGGCAGCTTGAAGTGTTCCGTGCCCGGCCGGGCCTTGCGCTTGAGGGAGCCGATCCACAGGCTGCGGTCGCCGCAGGCCACCAGCACCGCATCGTCGTGCACCGCCAGCAGTTCGCCGGGGATGCCGCTGCGGCTATCCAGGTGCGCGTCATACAGGTAGTACTGCCCGCCGGCGAGGCTGGCCAGGACCCCGGGCTGGCCGTCGGCGGCGTCGATGCAGCGCTTGATGAAGGCGGCGCTGTCGTGCCAGCTGAAGCTGCGGTCGTCCTGTTTCATGTTCGGTTGCAGGCGGCCGCGCACCTGCGGCTGGCTGTAGTCCAGGGGCACAGGGACGAAGTCGCTGCCGAATTTTTCCACCACATCGCGGATGCAGTAGATCGCCGCGTCGGCCACCGGCCCGTTGTACAGCTCGGACTTGCGCACCTGCGCCGGCACCTTGAATTCCCTGGTGGACCAGACCGGCCCGGCGTCCATTTCTTCCACCGCCTGCAGGGCGGTGACGCCCCAGCGCTCGAGGTTGTTGCTGATGGCCCAGTCCAGGGCGCTGGCGCCGCGGTCGCCGACGATGCCCGGGTGGATGATGATCACCGGGCGGGTCGGGTGGCGCCACAGTTGCTCGGGCACCCGGTCCTTGAGGAAGGGGCAGATCACCAGGTCGGCGTCCGCCTGTTCGATCTGCCGGCAAACGTCTTCTTCGTTGGTGAACAGCACCACGCTGGGACGATGGCCGGACTGGCGCAGGTCCAGCCAGGCACGCTGGGTGAGACCGTTGAAGGCGGTGGACAGCAGAATGATCTTCAGCGATTGCATAGCGACTCTTCCTTGAGGATGAAGCGGGGCCGGCCGTTCCGAAAGCCGTCCCTGGCCGATGGAGGCGCCAGAGTAGAGAGGACCTTTGGGCGTCCTGCTGACCGAGATCAATCAAGTGCGTCGGGCGGCGCCGCGAGGCGCCGGATTACATATATTCGTTAGTTAGCCTGGGTAAATTTTTAATTACTTCCAAATGGATTCAGCCCTGTTGCACAGTCGCTCCCCTAATCCTGGGTCGGCAATGTCCCGAACCAGCCAGACGATTTCGAGAGGGGGAGCTGTCTTGTGAGGGAGCCAGGCATGGGTGCGAATCGGAACCCTCATTACTCACTGATCGGGCAGATGTTCAAACGCGACTATCAGTGGCTGTGTGCCTCGGTGGGTCGCGTCCTGGGCTGCCATCACAGTGCCCAGGACATTGCCTCGGAAACCTTCGTGCGGGTGCTGGCCCTGCCGGACCCGGCGGCCATTCGCGAGCCCCGGGCGCTGCTGACCACCATCGCCCGGCGCCTGGTCTACGAAGGCTGGCGGCGCCAGGACCTGGAGCGCGCCTACCTGGAAAGCCTGGCCCTGGCGCCGACGCCGGTGCACCCGTCACCCGAGGAGCGGGCGCTGGTGATCGAAGCGCTGCTGGCCGTGGACCGCTTGCTCAACGGTTTGTCCGCCAAGGCCAAGGCGGCCTTTCTCTACCATCAGCTCGACGGCCTGACCTACGCCGAAATCGGCCAGCAGTTGGGGGTGTCCACCAGTCGCGTGCAGCAGTACATGGCCGAGGCGTTCAAGCGCTGTTATCAGGCGATGGTCGACGCATGAGCCGGCCGCGCGCGAACGAGGCGCTGGTGGATGAAGCCGCGCAATGGATGGCCCTCCTGCAATCGGGGCAGATGAACGCCCAGGAACGCCAGGCATTCCACGACTGGCGCGCCGCCGACCCGCAGCACGAGCAGATCATCGTGCTGATGGGGGGCGGCCTGGGGGTGCTGCGCAGCCAGGCGTTGCGCAACCTGTCCCGGGACAGCCTGCTGCACAGCCTGAATGCGCCGTCGAGCCGCCGGCGTTTTATCGGCGGCAGCCTGAGTGTGATGGCCCTGGCCTTGGCCGCGACCTTGCTCGGCCGGCGCTACAACCTGCTGCCCGAGACGGGCGCCCTGTACACCGGCACCGGCGAGCGCCGCGACTTCACCCTGGCCGACGGCAGCGCCCTGACCCTCAACGCCCGCAGCCAGGTCGTGAGCTGTTTCGATGCCCAACAGCGGTTGTTGCAACTGCGCAATGGTCAACTGCTGGTGGATGTGGCCAGGGACCCGCAGCGGCCCTTCGTGGTGGAAACCGAACACGGGCGCATGCGGGCTTTGGGCACGAAGTTCCTGGTGGAGCGCGGCGAGGACTGGACGCGCCTGGTGATGTTGCATTCGCAGGTCGAGGTGCTCACCGCCAGTGGCGCGCGGCAGGTGGTCGAGGCCGGCGAAAGCCTGCGTTTCGACGCTCGGCGCCTGTTGCTGCTGGAGCGTGCCAAGGGCCATGAAAGCGCCTGGACCTCGGGGGTATTCGAGGCCCGCGACCGCCCCCTGAGCGAGGTGATCGACAGCTTGCGCGGCTACCGGCGCGGCATCATCCGCCTCAGCCCCCAGGTGGCCGACCTGCGCCTGAGCGGCATCTATCCCCTGGACGACAGCGACCGCAGCCTGCAGTTGCTCGAGCGTTCGCTGCCGATCCGCGTCAGCTACCACAGCCCATATTGGGTCAGCATCGAGCCGCGCTGAAGGGCGCGGTTATAACCCCATAACCCCTTGGCCTAACCGCCACCCTATAAAAACCCGTCAGTCGCTGCTCATTCCCTGCAACCGCATTCAACAGGGAATCGCTCCATGCACTCATCGAACCTTTTCAACCCGCCGCGCCTGTCACTGGCGTTGGCCCTGGCGTTCGGCGCTTGTGGCAGCGCCGCCTGGGCCCAGCAGGCAGAATCCCGGCAGCTAGAGGCCAGGCAGATCACCTTCGACATTGCCGCCGGCCCGCTGGACGAGGTGCTGCTGGATATCTCGCGGCAGAGCGGGGTGCCGATTTCCTTCCGCCAGGACCTGGTGCAGGGCAAGCGCAGCCCGGCCATTCGTGGTGCCCTGGGCGGCCAGCAGGCGGTGGACAGGGCCCTGCAAGGCAGCGGGCTGGAGGCCCAGCACAGCGAACAGGGGCTGACCATTCGCAATGCCCCGGCCAGCGCCAAGGCCAGGCCTGAAGTCAGCGCCGTGGCGCCGGTTCGCGCGGCGGACACGCAGTTGGAAAAGGTCACGGTGACCGGCTCGCGCATCGCCCGCGCCCAATCCGACGGCGCCACTCCGGTGAACGTGATTACCCATGAAGAGATGGAGGCCCGCGGTTACCGCAACGTCTACGACGCCCTGGCGACCCAGACGCAGAACACCGGCATGACCCAGGGCGAGGACTACGGCAACACTTTCCAGCCCGCCGCCAGCGCCCTCAACCTGCGGGGGCTGGGCCCCAACCACACGCTGGTGCTGATCAACGGCCGGCGAGTGGCGGACTATCCGACGGCCTATGGCGGCCAGGTCAACTTCACCAACCTGGCCAACATCCCCTCGGCGATTATCGACCGCATCGAGGTTCTCAGCAGCGGCGCCTCGGCCATCTATGGCTCCGATGCGATCGCCGGGGTGGTCAACATCATCCTCAAGGAGAAGGCCAGCGGCATCGACGTCAACCTGCGTGGCGGCACCACCGAGCGCGGCGGCGGCGATAACCAGCGCCTGCAGATCAGCGGCGGTGGCAGCTGGGGGGATTTCGATGGCCTGTTCGGCCTGGAACTGACCCATCGCCAGCCGATCTGGGCCGACGACCGCGGCTTCATGGATCGCGGGCCGGCCCTGGACGTCGGTTATCGGCGCAACCTCGACAGCGGCAAATACATCGGCCCTGGCTGCGGCGCCTACTCCGGGGTGTTTGCCAACCACCTCAGTGGCAGCGGCGGGCGCTGCACCACCGACCAGGTCTACAACGATTACTGGACCTTGCAGACGCAGAAGGAAAACTACGACGGCTACACCCGCGGCACCTGGCATTTCAGCGACAGCGGCAAGGTCTTCGCCGACCTGATGTATGGCCTGGACCATATCCAGAACAACACCCGCGGGCCGAGCTTCACCTCGCCCGACTTCATCAACCGGAACACGGGTAACCTGGAGCGCTGGTTCCGGCGTTTCTCCGAGGAGGAAATCGGCGGCCGCACCAGCAACAACAGCAAGTGGCGCGACACCTCCTGGACCGGCACCCTGGGCCTGTCCGACCGGATCGCCGACACGGCCTGGAGCTACGAGCTGGCGGCCAACCGCTCGGAGTACCGCAGCGTGCGCACCACCCGCTATACGCCGTCGGCCACTATTCGCGATTTCTACCTGGGGCCGCAGCTGGGCGAGCAGGGCGGGTATCCGCTGTTCGCCCCGGATGCCTCACGGCTTGACCGCCCGCTGACCGAAGAGGAGTGGCGGCAGTTTCGCCGCAACCTGACCCAGACCAGCAAGTCGGTGTCGCAGAGCTACAACGCCTCGCTCAACGGCGAGCTGTTCGACTTGCCGGCCGGGCCGGTGGGCTTCGCCGGCATCCTGGAGCTGGGCAAACAGGAATACCGCATCGACCCGGACGATGGGCTTAACGACGGCAGCTTCTACGGCACCACCCCGGCGCAGAGTTCCGGTGGCTCGCGCAAGCGTTATGCCGCCGGCGGCGAGTTCAGTGTGCCGATCAGCGACAGCCTGTTGGCGTCGCTGGCGGGGCGCTGGGACCAGTACAAATTCAGCGGCCGCACCGAGCAGCAGAAGACCTACAACCTGGGCCTGGAATGGCGCCCGCTGAACAGCCTGCTGCTGCGCGGCAGCTACGGCACCAGCTTCCGCGCCCCGGACCTGAACTACATCTACCAGGCCGACACCAACGGCTATGTGCCGGACCAGATCGACTACTACGGGTGCAGCCAGGGTGTGGAGGGCGCCTGCGATCGCGGGCGGGTGGACTACACCCAGAGCGGCACCGCCGACCTCAAGTCCGAGCGGGGCAAATCCTGGACCTACGGGTTCGTCTGGTCGCCGTCGCGCAACTTCGATGTGTCGGTGGATTACTGGCGCGTGCAGATCGAAGACCTGCTGACCACCGTCGACCAGAACCGCCTGTTGCAAGAGGAAAACGCCTGCCGCAGTGGCGCCATGGACATCAATTCGGCCAGCTGCCAGGCGACCCTGGCGCGCATCCAGCGCAACCCGGGCACTGCCGCGGTGGACCCGAACCGTTTGCAGAGGGTGCAGATCAATGCGATCAACGCCGCCAGCGAACGGGTCAGCGGGCTCGACCTGAAAAGCAATATCCGCTGGGGCGCCGGGGAGTACGGGGCCTTCAGTTCGACCCTGGGCTACACCCTGGTGCTCTCGCATTTCTACAAGGAATCGGACGACGCGCCGACCCAGGACTGGCGCGTGGACCGCAGCAATCATGACTGGCGCAGCAAGGTCAACGCCAGCCTGACCTGGGATTACCAGCACTACACCGCGACCCTGCTGGGCATCCGCTATGGCAGCGTGACCAACGGCAACTCGGACGGGCGCCTGTCGCCCTGGACCGTGTTCAACGCCAGCGCCCGCTACAAGGTCAACGACCGCGCCAGCGTCGGCCTGACCGTCAACAACCTGCTGAACCAGGTCAAGCGCGACGACTCCGGCGGCTGGCCGTATTACCCCACCGGCAACTACGACCCCTACGGCCGCCAGTGGTGGCTGGATGTGAGTTATCACTTTGGCGGCTGAACCCTCCCTGTGGCTGATGGTGTCTGGCCTGATGCAGCGCGGCGCCTGCATCGCGAGCAAGCTGCGCTCCTACGGGGCAGATGAACAGGCATAAGCTCATCACCCAACGGTCTAGACCGGCCTCTATAAAAACCTCCGGGCCGTTGCACATCCCTGCATACACCTAATGCAGGGATGGTTGTCCATGAGTCTGTTCGTACCCCGTAGATCCCCTTTGAGCCTGGCCTTGCTGGCGGCGCTGAATGTATTGCCGGCCTGGGCCGCGACCACCCCGTTCAACCTGCCCGCGGGGCCGCTGGACCAGACCCTGCTGCAGATTTCCCGACAGACCGGTCTGCCGATTTCCTTCGAGCAGAAGCTGGTGAGCGGCCGTTATGCGCCGGCGATCCAGGGCCAGCTCGACCAGCACCAGGCGCTGACCCTGGCCTTGCAGGACAGCGGCCTGAAGGAGCAGCAGGACACCCAGGGCGTGACCCTCGTGGCGGACACCAGCACCGCCAGCAGCGCCCCGGCATTTGCTGAGCCCACCACCCAGTTGCAGCGGGTGGAAGTGACCGGCACCGCGATCCGCCGGGTCGATGCCGAAACCGCGGTGCCGGTCACTGTGCTGCGGGTCGAGAAGCTGCGCGAGCAGGGCGTGACCACCACCGAAGAGCTGATCAACCGGATTTCCGCCAACCAGTCCTCGGTCGGCTCCGGGCGC
Organism: Pseudomonas sp. GW822-FHT05A08; assembly: GCF_058800485.1. Taxonomy (NCBI): domain Bacteria; kingdom Pseudomonadati; phylum Pseudomonadota; class Gammaproteobacteria; order Pseudomonadales; family Pseudomonadaceae; genus Pseudomonas; species Pseudomonas sp. GW822-FHT05A08. Next base: position 4,477,465 of record NZ_CM179511.1, on the reverse strand, counting down.
TCGGTGGGCTCCAGCAGCGGCGGGGCGGCCTATGCCGACCTGCGCGGCATAGGCCCGAACAAGACCCTGGTTTTGCTCAACGGCCGGCGCCTGAGCAACAACGCGACCAATGCCATCAACGGCTCCGGGGTCGACCTCAACACCATTCCGTTTGCCGCCATCGACCGGGTCGAGGTGCTGCGCGACGGCGCGTCCGCGCTGTACGGCACCGACGCCATCGGCGGGGTGATCAACTTCATCACCAAGAAGAGCCTGACCCGCGGCCAGGTCAGTACCGGCTACGACACCCCGAGCCATTCCGGCGGTGGCCAGAGCAGGAACTTCAGCGGCAGCTGGGGCATCGGCGATCTGGAGGAAGACCGCTTCAACGTGTTCGGCGTGGTCAGCTACGACAAACAAGAGCGCCTGGCCGCCAAGGATCGCGGCTACACCTACAACTACCAGCCGGGCCGGGGCCTGGACTACACCTCCGGCACCGCCTCGCCGGCCAACTGGAGCCAGGGCGCCAATGCCACCAACCCGCTGGCCGGCTCCGGCTGCAACGCGCCGGGCTTGCTGTCGCGCAACGGCATTTGCCGCCAGAGCCTGTGGAGCTACCTGGACCTGGTGCCGGAAACCGAAAAGACCTCGGCCTTCGCCAAGGCCACCGGCAAGCTCAGCGACGATCACAACGTCAGCCTCGAATACTTCTGGGCGCGCAACGAGAACCGCACCCAGATCGGCCCCGGCACCCTGATGGGCAATCAGGTCAACCCGGGCACCGCGTTCTATCCGGGCAATGGCATCACCCCGGGGCCGAGCGGCTTTGCCCTCGACCCGACGCAACCGGTGGCGGCCAACTGGCGGGAAACCGATGTCGGCGCCCGCCGCCATGAAGACGACAACACCGGCCAGCGCCTGCTGCTGAGTTTCGATGGCAGCGCGGCGGGCTGGGACTACAACATCGGCGCCTCGTACAACCAGAACAAGGTGGTCAGTACCATCCGCAGCGGCTACGTGAACGATGTGGCAGTGTCCGAGGGCATCGCCAATGGCGTGATCAACCCCTTCGGCCCGCAGACCGCGGCAGGCAGCGCGCTGCTGGCGGCCAATACGGTGGACGGCGATTACGCCACGGCGGTCGGGCGGGTCAAGGCCATCGACGGGCGGGTCAGCCGCGAGATCGGCGACTGGTTCGGCTCCGGCCCCGCGGCCCTGGCCCTGGGCGGCGAGTACCGCAAGGAAGACTTCCACCAGGATTTCGCCCAGTTCGCCGGCAATGTGCAGAGCCTGGGCATCGACCCCAACGGCAGTGTGTCGGGCGACCGCAGCGTGCAGGCGCAGTACGCCGAACTCAACGTGCCGGTGCTCGACAGCCTGGAGCTGACGGCGGCGATCCGGCATGACAAATACAGCGACTTCGGCAGTACCACCAACCCCAAGTATTCGTTCCGCTTCCAGCCCTTCAAGGAGCTGGTGCTGCGCGGCGCCTACAGTGAAGGCTTCCGCGCGCCGTCGCTGTACGAGCTGTACAACCCGACCTTTACCACCTTCACCAACGCCAACTACAACGACCCGCGGCTATGCCCCGGCGGCACCCCGGCCAATGGCGGGATCGGCAACCGCGACTGCGCCCAGCAGTTCAACCGCAGCACCGGCGGCAACACCGAGCTGAAGCCGGAAACCGCGCGCAACGTGACATTCGGCTTCGTCTACCAGCCGTTCGAGCGGCTCAATGCCGGGCTGGATTTCTGGTGGATCAAGGTCGCCAACCAGATCGCCGAGTTTCCCGAGTCGGCGCCGTTCGACAACCCCGACCTGTACGCCGACCGGCTGGTGCGCAAGGCCGACGGCTCCATCGATCATGTGGTCACGGGCATGGCCAACCTGGGCAAGCTCAAGACCAGCGGGGTCGATGTCAGCCTCGACTATCGCCTGCCAGCCACTGCCTGGGGCGAGTTCGGCCTGGGGCTGCAAGGCACCTACGTCACCCGCTACGACTACCAGCAACAGCTCAAGGGCGAATACATCGACAAGCTCGGGGATTTTCGCGGCGGCGACTTCGCCTCGGCCGGCGCGGTGGCGCGCTGGCGCCACAGCCTGACCGCGACCTGGAACCAGGGGCCGCTGGGCGCGACCCTGACCAACCGCTACACCAGCGGTTACCACGACTCCGATCGCGACAGCCATAACCGCGTCGGCTCCTACAACGTCTGGGACCTGGCCGGCACCTACACCTGGCGCCAGGCCCTGGGCGTGACCCTCGGGGTGAAGAACCTGTTCGACCGCGAGCCGCCGTTCAGCAACCAGACCTACACCTTCCAGAGCGGCTACGACCCACGCTACTCGGACCCGTTCGGACGGACCCTGTATACGCGGCTCAGTTACAACTTCTGAGTCGACCGGCAATAAAAGGTCCGGACGCTTTTTAGTAACCAAAGGTTCTAAAACCCGCTCTATAAAAATGCCCGGTCAGTTGCACATGACAGGCAGGAGCGGGGTGTTTCGGGTGGAGAGATAAGGCTGGGAGTCGAGTGGCGGCTGGACGATCTTTCGCGAGCAAGCTCGCTCCTACAGAAGTGCACAGGTCCTCTGTAGGAGCGAGCTTGCTCGCGATGACGCCGGTACAGACACCGTCATCCTGGCCCCTGTTCAAAGAGGCATCATTCCATGTTGTTGCAACGCGCTGTGCTGTTCTGGCTCTGCCTGCTGCCGAGCCCCGTGCTGCTGGCCGCCGTGCAACCGTCGCTGACGGTCTACGGCGAAGCCCCGAAATACCCCGCCGGCTTCCAGCATTTCGACTATGTCAACCCGGACGCTCCCAAGGGCGGCAGCCTGCGCCGTTCCTCCCTGGAAAGCGGGCCCTTCGACCATCTGATTCCGTATATCGACAAAGGCACCGGCGTGGCCGACATCGACGGCTGGCTGTACGCGCCGCTGGCCTATCGCTCAAAGGATGAGCCCTACACCGTGTACGGCCTGGTGGCCGAAGGCCTGGAGCTGGCCGCGGACCGTTCCTGGCTGCGCTTTTACCTCAACCCGCGGGCGCGCTTCGACGATGGCAGCCCGATCACCGCCGAGGACGTGCGCTACACCTTCGAGCTGCTGATGACCCAGGGCAGCTTCAAGTACCGTCAGCAGTTCGCCGATGTCGCCGAGGTGCAGGTGGAATCGCCGACCCGGGTGCGTTTTGTGTTCAAGAACACTGAGAGCCGGACCTTGCCCCTGGACCTGGCATCGCTGCCGGTGTTGCCCGAGCACTGGTGGCGCGGCCGCAATTTCGCCGACGGTGGCGGCTTCGAAGCGCCCCTGGGCAGCGGGCCGTACCGGGTGAGCGCGGTGGACGCCGGGCGCAGCGTCGACTTCGAGCGGGTCAAGGACTGGTGGGGGCAGGACCTGCCGGTGGTCCGTGGACGCTACAACTTCGACCGGCTGCGGGTGGAGTTCTTCGCCGACACCGATGTGTCGCGGCAGATCCTCAAGGCCGGCGGCTACGACTACAACCGCGAGTTCTCCGCCACCGGCTACACCATCGGTTATGCCGGCACCGCGCTGGAGCAGGGGCGGCTGGTGCGCGAACACCTGGCGCCGGGTTCGGCCCTGGGCGCCCAGGGCTTTATTTTCAATCTGCAGAAACCGCAGTTCCGGGACCGCCGGGTGCGCCAGGCGATCGCCATGCTCTGGGACTTCGAGTGGAGCAACCGGCAGATGATGCGCAGCCTGTATCTGCGCCAGCAGAGCTTCTTTTCCCACAGCGAACTGGCGGCAGCGGCGCTGCCGGACGCGCAAGAACTGAAGATCCTCGAACCCTGGCGCGGGCAGGTCCCGGACGAGGTCTTTACCCAGGTGTTCCAGGCGCCGCGCACCGACGGCAGCGGGATCATCCGCCCGCAGCAGTTGCAGGCGCTGAAGCTGCTGGAACAGGCGGGCTGGAAACCCCAGGGCGATCAGTTGCGCAACGCCGCCGGCGAGCCCCTGCATTTCACCTTTCTCAATGGCCAGAAAGGCCTGGAGCGTTTACTGCTGCCGTTCAAGCGCAACCTGGTGCAGATCGGCATCGGCTTCGATATCCGCCAGGTCGACACCGCGCAATATACCAACCGCGTGCGCAGCCGCGACTACGACATGATCATCGCCGCCTACCCGGTGTCCCAGGCGCCGGGGCGCGAGCTGTTCAACTACTTCGGTTCGGTGAGCGCCGACGACCCGGGCTCGAACAACTACATGGCGCTGCGCGACCCGGTGGTGGACGGGCTGATCAGCGCCCTGGTGCAGGCCGACAGCCGCGTCAGCATGCTGGCCCACGCCCGGGCGCTGGACCGGGTGTTGCAGTGGGGCTACTACTGGATTCCCAACTACTACCCGCCGGGCATTTCCTCGGTGTGGTGGAACCGCTTTGGCCGGCCGGCCATCGCCCCCCTGTACGACGCCGGGCTCGACACCTGGTGGGAGGTCAGCGCCGAGGCACTGACCCTGAGCCAGATGCGCCAACGTAGCGGGGAGGCGGTCCATGCTGGCTTATAGCGCGCGGCGCCTGCTGCTGATCGTGCCCACCTTGCTGTGCATCCTGCTGGTGAACTTCGTCATCGTCCAGGCGGCGCCCGGCGGCCCGGTGGAGCAGGCCATCGCCCGCCTGCAAGGCATTGGCGGCGCCGCGGCGGTGGGCGGCGGGCATGTCGAGACGGTGGGCGGCGAGTCCCGCGCCACCCGTGGCCTGGACCCCAAGCTGCTGGCCGATATCGAGCGCCAGTACGGCTTCGACAAACCCGCCGGCGAGCGTTTGTGGCTGATGCTCAAGCACTATGCGCGGCTGGATTTCGGCGACAGTTTCTTTCGTGGCGCCAAGGTCACCGAGCTGATCGCACAGAAACTGCCGGTGACCTTGTCGCTGGGCCTGTGGGCGACGCTGATCACCTACCTGGTGTCGATCCCGCTGGGGATTCGCAAGGCCATTCATGACGGCTCGGCCTTCGATGTCTGGAGCAGCGCGGCGATCGTCATCGGTTATGCGATGCCGGGGTTCCTGTTCGCCCTGCTGCTGATCGTGGTGTTCGGCGGCGGCACCTTGCTCGACTGGTTCCCGGTGCGCGGTTTGGTCTCGGAGAACTTCGCCCAGCTCTCGGCCTGGGGCAAGGTCGTCGATTATTTCTGGCACCTGGTGCTGCCAGTCAGCGCCCTGGTGATCGGCGGTTTCGCCACCTTGACCCTGCTGACCAAGAACAGCTTTCTCAACGAGATTTCCCGCCTGTATGTGGTCACCGCCCGGGCCAAGGGCCTGAGCGAGCGGCAGGTGCTGTACGGCCATGTGTTTCGCAACGCCATGCTGCTGGTGGTCGCCGGCTTGCCCCAGGCCCTGGTCAATGTGTTCTTCGGCGGCTCGCTGCTGATCGAGGTGATCTTCTCCCTCGACGGCCTCGGGCGCCTGAGCTACGACGCCGCGGTGTCGCGGGATTACCCGGTGGTGTTCGGCTCGCTGTTCATCTTCACCCTGTTCGGTCTGCTGATAAAACTGCTCGGCGACCTGTGCTACACCCTGGTCGATCCGCGCATCGACTTCAGTGCAAGGAGCGCCTGATGTTGACCTTGTCTCCCATAGGCCAGCGGCGCTGGCAGCGCTTCAAGTCCCACCGGCGCGGCTGGTGGTCGTTGTGGCTGTTCATCGCGCTGTTCGCCCTGAGCCTCGGCGGCGAGCTGATCGCCAACGACAAGCCTTTGCTGGTGGCTTACCAGGGCCAGTGGTATTTCCCGGCGTTCAAGCGTTACACCGAGCAGCAGTTCGGCGGCGAGCTGCCGTTCCAGCCGGATTACCGCAGCGCTTCGGTGCGCCAGTTGATCGAAGGGCAGGGCGGCTGGTTGCTGTTCGCGCCGATTCCTTTCGCTTTCGACACGGTCAACTACGACCTGACGCAACCGGCGCCCAGTCCGCCTTCGGCGCAGAACTGGCTGGGCACCGACGACCAGGCCCGGGACGTGCTGGCGCGGGTGATCTTCGGCACCCGGGTGTCGCTGCTGTTCGCCCTGGCGCTGACCGCCGCCAGCGCGCTGATCGGCATCGCCGCCGGCGCCCTGCAGGGCTATTACGGCGGCTGGATCGACCTGTTGGGGCAGCGCCTGCAGGAGGTCTGGTCGGGGCTGCCGGTGCTGTATCTGCTGATCATTCTCTCGGGGTTCGTCGAGCCGGGTTTCTGGTGGCTGCTGGGGATCATGGCGCTGTTTTCCTGGCTGGCCCTGGTGGATGTGGTGCGCGCCGAGTTCCTGCGCAGCCGCGGCCTGGAGTACGTCAAGGCGGCGCGGGCCCTGGGTGTCGGCGATACCCAGGTGATGCTGCGGCACATCCTGCCCAACGCCATGAGCGCCACCCTGACGTACCTGCCGTTCATCCTCACGGGGGCCATCGCCACCCTGTCGGCCCTGGATTTCCTGGGCTTCGGCATGCCGGCCGGCAGCGCGTCCCTGGGCGAATTGATCGGCCAGGGCAAAAGCAATCTGCAGGCGCCCTGGCTGGGGCTGACGGCGTTTTTCGCCCTGGCGCTGATTCTGTCGTTGCTGGTGTTTATCGGCGAAGCCTGCCGCGACGCCTTCGATCCGAGGCATTGAGATGAGTGAACGACTGATTGAACTGCGCGGCCTGCGGGTGGCGTTCAAGGCCACTGAGGTGGTGCATGGCATCGACCTGGAGATCCGCGGCGGCGAATGCCTGGCGCTGGTGGGCGAATCCGGCTCCGGCAAGTCGGTGACGGCCCACAGCCTCCTGCAATTGCTCGACCCGGGCAGCACGCGCATCGCGGGCAGCATCCGTTATCGCGGCGAAGAGCTGCTCGGCGCCAGCCCGGCGCGCTTGCGCCAGCTGCGTGGCAACCGCATCGCGATGATCTTCCAGGAGCCCATGAGCTCGCTGAACCCCCTGCATAGCCTGGAGCGACAGCTGGGGGAAACCCTGCGCCTGCACAAGGGGTTGGCCGGCAGCCAGGCCCGCGAACGGATCCTGGAACTGCTGCATCTGGTGGGCATCCAGCAGCCGGAGCAGCGCTTGCAGGCCTATCCCCATCAGCTCTCCGGCGGGCAACGCCAGCGGGTGATGATCGCCATGGCCCTGGCCTGCGAACCGGAGCTGCTGATCGCCGACGAGCCGACCACCGCCCTCGACGTGACGGTGCAGCGCAAGATCCTGCTACTGCTCAAGGATTTGCAGCAGCGCCTGGGCATGGCCTTGCTGCTGATCAGCCACGACCTCAACCTGGTGCGCAGCATCGCCCAGCGGGTGGCGGTGATGCGTGCCGGGGAGATAGTCGAAACGGCGGGCTGCGCGCAGCTGTTCGCCGATCCCCGGCATCCCTACAGCGTCCAGCTGCTGAATGCCGAGCCTGGCGGCCAGGCGCTGCGCCGCGGGCCCAGCGCGACCCTGCTGGCGGTGGACGGGCTGAAGGTCTGGTTCCGCCAGGGCGGTGGCTGGCTGCGGCCCAGGCGTTACCTGAAGGCGGTGAACGGCATCGACCTGCAACTGCAACGGGGCAAGACCCTGGGCATTGTCGGTGAATCCGGCTCGGGCAAGTCGACCCTGGGCCAGGCGATCCTGCGGCTGATCGAGTCCGAAGGCCGCATCCGCTTCAAGGGGCAGGACCTGCACAGCCTCGACGGCAAGCAACTGCGGCCATTGCGTCGGCAGCTGCAAGTGGTGTTCCAGGACCCCTTCGGTAGCCTCAGCCCGCGCCTCAGCGTGCAGCAGATCATTGCCGAAGGCTTGCTGGTGCATAGCGAGCTGAATGCGTGGCAACGCGAGCAGGCGGTGATCGAAGCCTTGCAGGAGGTCGGCCTCGACCCGGCCAGCCGCCATCGCTACCCCCATGAGTTTTCCGGCGGCCAGCGCCAGCGCATCGCCATTGCCCGCGCCCTGGTGCTCAAGCCGGAACTGATCCTGCTCGACGAACCGACTTCGGCCCTCGACCGCACGGTGCAGAAACAGGTGGTGACGCTGCTGCGCCGCTTGCAACAGGAGCATGGTCTGACCTACCTGTTCATCAGCCACGATCTGGCGGTGGTGCGGGCGCTGGCCCATGACCTGATCGTGATGAAGGAGGGCGAAGTGGTGGAGCGCGGCGAGACCGAGCAACTGTTCGGCACGGCGCGCCATCCCTATACCCGGGAGCTGCTGGCGGCGTCCTCGGTGATGGCGGCTCCCGTCACCGGTTTGCCGCTGGCCGAGCCCCTTGGCGCCGACTGAACGCGCGGGCCTGAAACGACGAATCCCGCCGGAAGGCGGGATTCGTGGGCAAACAAGGGCTTCCCTGGGGAAGCGCTTACTCAGGCCGGGAACAGTTCGCTCAGCTTCATCGCCAGCATCATGTCGCCTTCGGCGCGCAGTTTGCCGCCCATGAAGGCCTGCATGCCGTCGGTTTCGCCGCTGACGATGCCTTGCAGGGTTTCGCCGTCCATTACCAGCGTGACCTGGGCGTCCGGGTTCTCGCCTTCCTTGAGCTCGCAGGTGCTGTCTTTGACGATCAGCGAGAAGTTCTTGGTGTCATCGATACGGAAACCGAAAACCAGGTCCAGGCCGGCAGCGGCAGCTGGGTTGAACTTGGCTTTCATGGCTTGTACGGCGTCGGCTACGGAGGTCATGGTTCGATCCTTTTATGGGTTGTTACAGCAAGGGTCACAGTGATCCGGACTCAGCGGAAAGTGATGAGTTCCGGGGCCTTCAGCAGTTGCAGATGGGCATGGCTGTTGAAGGAAGCCAGGGCAACCTCGCGACCGCGAAACTTCAGCTGGTTGAGCGAGGTATTGACGATTTGCCAATTCAGTTCGAAGGCCTGGGCGGCAGGCATCCGGGTAATCAGGTGGAGCAGGGCGGTGATGGTGCCGCCGGAGGTGAACACGGCGATTTTCTGGGTGTTGTCGGCCTGTTCCAGAATGCGCTGCAGGCCGGCCTGCACCCGTTCGACGAATCCCAGCCAGCTTTCCAGGCCCGGTGGATCGTAGGTGCCGGCCAGCCAGCGCTCGATGATCAGGGCGAAGATGCGCTGGAATTCGGCGCGGTTCTGCGCGGCGTTGCGCAGGATGTCCAGGGCGTCGGGTTCTTCGGACAACATGCCGGGCAACAGGGCGCGGATCACCGCGTCGGCATCGAATTCGTTGAACGCCGAATCGGTTTCCAGGATCGGTGTGGGCAGGCCCGCGGCGCTGAACTGCTGCAGGGCGGAATGGGCAGTGTGTTGCTGGCGACGCAGGTCGCCCGCCAGGCAGCGATCGAAGTTCACGCCCAGTTCGACCAGGTGTTGACCGAGCACTTCGGCCTGGCGCACACCCGTGGTCGACAGGACGTCGTAGTCGTCCGCACCGAAGGAGGCCTGGCCATGTCGAATCAGATAGATGCTGCCCACGTCCGCGTCATCCCGGTACGTTGAAAGTTTTGCGAGGTTATGAGGATGCCGGTGAGCTGTCAATGAAAAAACATACGCTTGTTTGAAATGCCCGTTAGAGCACGGTAACAGGAGGTTTCGCGACTGGTCGACGCCTGGCTGCGCCGGTATGCTGGAGCCATTCCGCCACGTGTTGGCAGTGATGCACGTCTTTAAGGAGTCCCTGTGGAGTTTCTCTCCGAGTACGCCAGTTTCCTGGCCAAAACCGTCACCCTGGTCATCGCCATCCTGGTGGTGCTGATCACCGCTGCCTCGCTGCGCAGCAAAGGCCGGCGCAAGGGCGCCGGGCAGTTGCATGTGAGCAAGCTCAACGATTTCTACAAGGGCCTGCGCGAGCGTCTGGAGCAGAGCCTGCTCGACAAGGACCAGCTCAAGGCACTGCGCAAGTCCGAGGCCAAGGCCGAGAAAAAACACAAGAAGCAGCACGAGGAAAAACCGCGGGTGTTCGTGCTGGATTTCAGCGGCGACATCAAGGCCTCGGCCACCGAGGGGCTGCGCCACGAAATCACCGCGCTGCTGAGCCTGGCCACGCCCAAGGATGAAGTGGTGCTGCGCCTGGAAAGCGCCGGCGGCATGGTGCACAGCTATGGGCTGGCCTCGTCGCAACTGGCGCGGATTCGCCAGGCCGGCGTGCCGTTGACGGTGTGCATCGACAAGGTCGCGGCCAGCGGCGGCTACATGATGGCGTGCATTGGCGAGAAGATCATCAGCGCGCCGTTCGCCATCCTGGGCTCGATCGGCGTGGTGGCGCAGTTGCCCAACGTCAACCGCCTGCTGAAAAAACACGATATCGACTTCGAAGTGCTGACTGCCGGTGAGTACAAGCGCACCCTGACCGTGTTTGGCGAAAACACCGAAAAGGGTCGGGAGAAATTCCAGGAAGACCTGGATGTCACCCATCAGTTGTTCAAGAACTTCGTTTCCCGTTATCGGCCGCAACTGGTCATCGACGACGTGGCCACCGGTGAAGTCTGGCTGGGTGTCGCGGCGTTGGAAAAGCACCTGATCGACGAGCTGAAAACCAGCGACGAGTACCTGGCCGAGCGCGCCAAGAGCGCCGAGCTGTTCCACCTGCACTACGCCGAGCGCAAGAGCCTGCAGGAGCGGGTAGGGCTGGCGGCCAGCGGTTCCATCGACCGTGTGCTGCTGACCTGGTGGAGTCGCCTGACCCAGCAGCGTTTCTGGTAAGAGGCACCACGGGAACGTGTTTCTTCTGTAGGAGCGAGGCTTGCCCGTGATCGCGGGCACCGCGGTAAAGATGCCGGACACAAAAAAGCCCTGAACCGGTTTCCCGGTCCAGGGCTTTTTGTTGGCGCGGGCCTTAGCGGCGACGGAACAGCGGCAGCGGTTCGTCGGTGGCGGCCTGGTAGGTCACGGAGAAGTCCTTGAGGCTTTCCAGGGCTTCGTACGGGTCCTTGTCGGCGCGCAGGGCGTAAGCGTCGAACCCGCAGCGGCGCAGGTAGAACAGCTGGTCGCGCAGCACATCGCCGATCGCCCGCAGTTCGCCCTTGAAGCCGTAACGGTCGCGCAACAGGCGGGCGTTGGAGTAGTTGCGGCCGTCGGTGAAGGCCGGGAAGTTCAGGGCGATGACCTGGAAGTGCTGCACGTCATCGCCGATCTCCTCGGCTTCTTCATCGGCGTCCAGCCACACGCCTAGGCCGCCGTCGCGGGCCTTGAGGGCGTGAGCGTGCTCGCGCCACAGGGCCAGCGGCACGATCAGGTCGTCGCAGTTGGAAATGCCGTCGAGGGTCGCGTCCTTGGGCAGCAGGTGCCAGGTTTCGTCGATGACCTCGTTGTTCTTAATGATTCGCTGCATAGACGCGCTCCTTGAAGAGGTCGATGCCAATACGTTGGTAGGTGTCGATGAAGCGCTCGTCTTCGGTACGTTGTTCCACGTACACGTCGATCAGCTTCGAGATCACATCGGGCATGTCGTCCTGGGCGAAGGACGGGCCGAGGATCTTGCCCAGGCTGGCGTCGCGGCTGGCGCTGCCACCCAGGGAAACCTGATAGAACTCTTCGCCTTTCTTGTCCACCCCGAGGATGCCGATATGGCCCACGTGGTGGTGGCCGCAAGCGTTCATGCAACCGGAGATGTTCAGGTCCAGCTCGCCGATGTCGAACAGGTAGTCCAAATCATCGAAACGGCGCTGGATGGACTCGGCGATCGGGATCGACTTGGCGTTGGCCAGGGAGCAGAAATCACCGCCCGGGCAGCAGATGATGTCGGTCAGCAGGCCGATGTTCGGCGTGGCGAAACCTTGTTCGCGCAGCTCGCCCCACAGGGTGAACAGTTGGCTCTGCTCGACGTCGGCGAGAATCACGTTCTGCTCGTGGGAGGTGCGCAGCTGGCCGAAGCTGTAGCGGTCGGCCAGGTCGGCGATGCCGTCCAACTGCTTGTCGGTGACGTCGCCCGGGGCTACGCCCGTGGGTTTCAGCGACAGGGTCACGGCGACATAGCCCGGCTTCTTGTGGGCCAGGGTGTTGCGCGTGCGCCAGCGGGCGAAGCCCGGATATTGTTTGTCGAGTTCGGCCAGCTCGGCGTCCTGGTTGGCCAGGGCCTTGTAGTCCGGATCGACGAAGTGCTTGGCCACGCGATGCACTTCGGCGTCGGTCAGGGTGGTCTGGCCGCCGCGCAGGTGAGCCATTTCCGCTTCGACCTTCTCGGCGAACACCTCTGGGGTCAGGGCCTTGACCAGGATCTTGATCCGCGCCTTGTACTTGTTGTCACGCCGCCCGTAGCGGTTGTAGACCCGCAGGATGGCGTCGAGGTAGCTCAACAGGTCCTGCCACGGCAGGAACTCGTTGATGAAGGCGCCGACCACCGGGGTCCGGCCCAGGCCGCCACCGACCAGGACCCGGAAGCCCAGCTCGCCAGCGGCGTTGTGCACCGGCTCCAGGCCGATGTCGTGGACTTCGATGGCCGCGCGGTCCGAGGTCGAACCGTTGATGGCGATCTTGAACTTGCGCGGCAGGTAGGCGAACTCAGGGTGGAAGGTGGTCCACTGACGGACGATTTCACACCAGGGGCGCGGGTCGATCAGCTCATCGGCGGCGACGCCGGCGAACTGGTCGGTGGTGACGTTGCGCAGGCAGTTGCCGCTGGTCTGGATGGCGTGCATCTGCACGGTCGCCAGCTCAGCCAGGATGTCCGGGATGTCTTCCAGCGCCGGCCAGTTGAACTGCACGTTCTGCCGGGTACTGATGTGGGCATAGCCCTTGTCGTAGTCGCGAGCGATCCTGGCCATCATCCGTGCTTGGCGCGAAGTCAGCTGGCCATAAGGCACCGCCACCCGCAGCATCGGGGCAAAACGTTGGATATAGAGGCCATTCTGCAGGCGCAGAGGGCGGAATTCTTCTTCGCTCAGCTCGCCTGCCAGATAGCGCCGGGTCTGATCACGGAACTGCTTGACGCGGTCCTCGATGATCCGCTGATCGTACTCGTCGTATACGTACATATAGATCCTGTTCTCAGGCTTATCAGGTGACGCAGAGGCGGATGTCACCCAAGAAATTCTGCGCGCACGGCCGCGCACTCCCAACGGAGCCGGGCGAAGATACCAGTTTGCAGTTATGCGCAAAAGTGATGTTTGAGTATATGCAAAGAACCAAAACGACTAACGGTATCCGGCCGGCTCAAACCCACATTTGTGGTAAGGGCAATCCTCGACTTAACTGTGCTCGAGTCTTTGTGCAGTCACCGATAAAACCGACAAGAGGCGATGCTATGAGCAATCCAACCAAGGCAAGGAAAAGCGACAGCGCTGTCGATGCTTGGGCCATTCTCTTTCTGATCATTCTGGTCGTGGGAACGGCGGTGTTCTGGGTCAGTCATCAATAGTTGCGGTCAAGCGATGAGCAGAGTCCGAATTGTCTGTGGGAAATGACGATTTGCCGATATAGGCCAGTATTTTGCCAGTTATACTGCGGGCAATATTCCGGGACTCTGGTCGCAATGTTCAAGGCGTTTGGTAAGTGTCTGCTGCTGGTGCTGCTTGTACTGAGTCCAACGTTCTGGGCCATGGCCCATGCCACCTCGGTCGTGTTTTTGAATCCGGGCCACTCCACTGAAACCTTCTGGGTCGGGTATTCCCAATTCATGCAGGTCGCGGCCAATGACCTCGGCCTGGATTTGCGCGTGCGTTATTCGCAGCGCGATTCGCAAACCACCATCCGCCAGGCCCGGGAAGCCTTGCAGGGCCCGGACCGACCGGATTACCTGGTGGTGGTCAACGAGCAATATGTCGCGCCGGAGATCCTGCGCCTGTCCCAGGGCAGCGGGGTGAAGCTGTTCGTCGTCAGCAACGCGCTGACCGCCGATCAGCAACGCTTGCTGGACGAGCACCAGAACCGTTATCCCGACTGGATCGGCAGCATGATCGCCAACGACGAAGAAGCCGGCTACCTGATGCTCAAGGAGCTGATCCGTCGTCATGGCCCGCTCGCTCCCGGGCAGTACATCGACCTGCTGGCGTTCTCGGGCGTGAAGAACACTCCGGTGGCGCAATCACGCGAACAAGGCTTGCGGCGGGCATTGGCGGAGCATCCCGAGGTGCGCCTGCGGCAACTGGTGTATGGCGAGTGGAATCGCCAGCGCGCCTTTGAGCAGGCCCAGCAGTTGCTCAAGCGCTATCCGCAGACGCAGTTGATCTGGTCGGCCAACGACGAGATGGCCCTGGGAGCGATGGAGGCGCTGGAGCAGCAAGGGCGGCGGCCGGGCAAGGATGTGCTGTTCAGCGCCCTGAACAGCTCGCCGCAGGCCTTGCAGGCATTGATCGACGGACGCCTGACGGCGTTGATCGCCGGGCACTTCACCCTGGGGGGCTGGACAATGGTGGTCCTCAACGACGATGCCCGGGGGCTGAACCCTGCGACCCATGGCGGCCCGGACTGGCAACTGGGCGTGTTCCAGTTCCTGGACAAGGTCCAGGCGCAGCGTCTGCTGGAGTTGCAGGGGACACAGCAATACGGCGTGGACTTTCGCGGGTTATCGGCCGAGGGCAAGCCGGCCGGCTACCGTTATCCCTTCTCGCTGAATCTGTTATTGCACTGACAGGCGTTCAAAGCCCCGCCAGGTGCACGACCAGCTTGACGATACCGAACAGGGTCAAGGCGAACACCGCGGTGAACAGAATGCCCAGGATCATGAAATGGCTGGGTTTGCCGTGGGTGAAGTCGCGCTTGCGGTTCTTCCCGCTCTGCACGCCAAAGGCGGCAGCGGCGACGCTTTGCAGCATCTGCCAAAGGGTCGGCGGCTTGTCGTTGGTGGGGTCGTCCATAAATCCCTCGACACAAATGGGTGTGGGGAAAGCATAGACAATACCGCTTGTTCCAGCTTGCGGGAGCGCCGACTGGCGGCTCCCACAAGTGAAGCGAGCTGGGCTTTTAGTTGTCGTAGCCCAGGTTCGGCGCCAGCCAGCGCTCGGTCACGGCCAGGTCCTGGCCTTTGCGTGCGCTGTAGCTGCTGACCTGGTCCTTGTCGATCTTGCCCACGGCGAAGTACTGCGCCTGCGGATGGGCGAAGTACCAGCCGCTGACCGCCGCCGCCGGAAACATGGCGAAGTGTTCGGTGAGGAACACGCCGCTGCGCCCGGCCTTGCCTTCGGATGCCTCGGGGTCGAGCAGGGCGAACAGGGTGCTCTTCTCGGTGTGGTCCGGGCAGGCCGGGTAACCCGGGGCAGGGCGGATACCGCTGTACTGCTCCTTGATCAGCGCCTCGTTGTCCAACTCTTCGTCCTTGGCATAGCCCCAGTAGTTTTTACGCACTTGCTGGTGCAGCCACTCGGCGCAGGCCTCGGCCAGGCGATCGGCCAGGGCCTTGACCATGATCGAGTTGTAGTCGTCGCCCTTGTCCTGATAGGCCTTGGCCACTTCTTCGGCGCCGATGCCGGCGGTGGTGATGAAACCACCGACGTAGTCGGTCACGCCGCTGTCCTTGGGCGCGACGAAGTCGGCCAGGGAGAAGTTCGGCTTGCCGTCGGTCTTGATGGTCTGCTGGCGCAGGTGGTGCAACCTGGCCAAGGGCTGGCCGTCGGCGCCATAGACTTCCAGATCGTCGCCCTGCACCTGGTTGGCCGGCCAGAAGCCGAACACCGCGCGGGCGCTGATCAGCTTCTCGTCGATCAGCTTGTCGAGCATTTCCCGGGCGTCCTTGTACAGCGCGGTGGCGGCTTCACCCACCACTTCGTCCTCGAGGATGCGCGGGAACTTGCCGGCCAGGTCCCAGGAGATGAAGAACGGCGTCCAGTCGATGTATTCGGCCAGGACCCGCAGGTCGATATTGTCCAGTACCTTGGCCCCGGTGAAGGTCGGCACGGTCGGCTGGTAGCTGCTCCAGTCGAACTGTGGCTTCTTGGCCACGGCCGCCGGGTAGCTCAGGCGCTCGGTGCGGGCACTGCGGTTGGCGGTACGCTCGCGGACTTCCACGTACTCTTCGCGGGTGCGCTCGACGAAACCGGCCTTGAGCTCCTTGGACAGCAGCTGGGTGGCCACGCCCACGGCGCGCGAGGCGTCGGTGACGTAGACCACCGCGTCATTGCTGTACTTGGGCTCGATCTTCACCGCCGTGTGCGCCTTGGAGGTGGTGGCGCCACCGATCATCAGCGGCAGGTGGAAGTCCTGGCGCTGCATTTCCCGGGCGACGTGGACCATCTCGTCCAGCGACGGGGTGATCAGGCCGGACAGGCCGATGATGTCGCACTTCTGTTCCTTGGCCACCTGCAGGATTTTCTCCGCCGGCACCATCACACCGAGGTCGACGATGTCGTAGCCGTTACAGCCCAGGACCACGCCGACGATGTTCTTGCCGATGTCGTGCACGTCGCCCTTGACCGTGGCCATGAGGATCTTGCCCTTGGCTTGCGGCTTGTCGCCTTTTTCCAGCTCGATGAACGGGATCAGGTGGGCCACGGCCTGCTTCATCACCCGGGCGGACTTGACCACCTGGGGCAGGAACATTTTGCCGGCGCCGAACAGGTCGCCGACGATGTTCATGCCAGCCATCAGCGGGCCTTCGATCACTTCGATCGGGCGGGCGAAGGACAGCCGCGACTCTTCGGTGTCCTCGACAATGTGGGTGGTGATGCCCTTGACCAGGGCGTGCTCCAGGCGCTTGTTGACGTCCCAGTTGCGCCACTCTTCGGTCTCGGCTTCCTTGACGCTGCCGTCGCCCTTGTACTTGTCGGCGATGGCGAGGAGGGCGTCGGTGCCTTCCGGCGTGCGGTTGAGGATCACGTCCTCGACGGCGTCGCGCAGCTCCTGCGGGATCTGGTCGTAGATCTCCAGCTGGCCGGCGTTGACGATACCCATGGTCAGGCCGTTGCGGATCGCATACAGCAGGAACACCGAGTGGATCGCCTCGCGCACCGGGTTGTTGCCGCGGAAGGAGAACGACACGTTGGACACGCCGCCGGAGCTCAGCGCATAGGGCAGCTCGTCGCGGATGTAGGCGCAGGCGTTGATGAAGTCCACCGCGTAGTTGTTGTGCTCCTCGATACCGGTGGCCACGGCGAAGATGTTCGGGTCGAAGATGATGTCTTCCGGCGGGAAGCCGACGTCGTTGACCAGGATGTCGTAGGAACGCTTGCAGATTTCCTTCTTGCGCGCCTCGGTGTCGGCCTGGCCGGCTTCGTCGAAGGCCATCACCACCACGGCGGCGCCGTAGCGCTTGCACAGCTTGGCGTGATGAATGAACTGCTCGACGCCTTCCTTCATGCTGATGGAGTTGACGATGCCCTTGCCCTGGATGCACTTGAGGCCGGCTTCGATCACTTCCCACTTGGAGGAGTCGATCATGATCGGCACGCGCGAGATGTCCGGCTCGCCGGCGATCAGGTTGAGGAAGGTCACCATGGCCTTCTTCGAGTCCAGCATGCCTTCGTCCATGTTGATGTCGATCACCTGGGCGCCGGCTTCGACCTGCTGCAGGGCGACTTCCAGGGCTTCGGTGTAGTTCTCTTCACGGATCAGGCGGGCGAACTTGGCGGAACCGGTGATGTTGGTGCGTTCGCCGACGTTGACGAACAACGACTGGCGATCGATGGTGAACGGCTCCAGGCCCGACAGGCGGCAGGCCTTGGGAATGTCCGGGATCTGCCGCGGGGCATAGCCGGCGACGGCCTTGGCGATGGCCTCGATGTGCCCCGGGGTGGTGCCGCAGCAGCCGCCGACGATGTTCAGGAAGCCGCTCTGGGCGAACTCTTCAATGACCTTGGCGGTTTGCGCCGGCAGTTCGTCGTATTCGCCGAATTCGTTGGGCAGGCCGGCGTTGGGGTGCGCGGAGACGTGGGTGCTGGCCTTGTTCGACAGCTCTTCCAGGTAGGGGCGCAGTTCGCTGGCGCCGAGGGCGCAGTTGAGGCCGACGGAGATCGGCTTGGCGTGGGCCACCGAGTTCCAGAAGGCTTCGGTGGTCTGCCCGGACAGGGTGCGGCCCGAGGCGTCGGTGATGGTGCCGGAGATCATGATCGGCAGTTCGAGGCCCAGCTCTTCGAACACGCCCTGCACGGCGAAGATCGCCGCCTTGGCGTTGAGGGTGTCGAAGATGGTCTCGATCAGGATCAGGTCGGCGCCGCCCTCGATCAGGCCCTTGGTGGCCTCGGTGTAGTTCTCCACCAGTTCGTCGAAGGTGACGTTGCGGTAGCCGGGGTTGTTGACGTCCGGCGACAGCGAGCAGGTGCGGCTGGTCGGGCCCAGTACGCCGGCGACGAAGCGCGGCTTGTCCGGGGTCTCCAGGGTCTTGGCGTCGGCCACCTTGCGCGCCAGGCGCGCGCCTTCGACGTTGAGCTCGTAGACCAGCGCTTCCATGCCGTAGTCGGCCATGGAAATCTGCGTGGCGTTGAAGGTGTTGGTCTCGAGGATGTCGGCGCCGGCATCCAGGTAGGCTTTCTCGATGCCGCCGATCACGTCCGGGCGGGTCAGCACCAACAGGTCGTTGTTGCCCTTGACGTCGCTCGGCCAGTCGGCGAAGCGTTTGCCACGGTAGTCCTGCTCCTCGAGCTTATAGCTCTGGATCATGGTGCCCATGCCGCCGTCGAGAATCAGGATGCGCTCTTTGAGGGCTTGCTGAAGGGCTTGGAGGCGCGTGCTGCGATCGGACATGAAAGACTACCTGGAAGGGCCATTACGAAGGGCGAGGATCATAGCAAACCTGTGCGCTTTTAGAGCATGCGGCACTTTTGCATGAATATCGCTCATGTTGGTGGCCGTGCTGGCCCGGTAGAATCGCCGGATTTTCTTATGGATTGGACCAGGGATATGTCTTACCGCGTTGTCATCGGCAGTCTGCTGCTGCTTTTAAGTTCGCTCGCCAGCGCCCAGGGTCCCGCGCCAGCGATCTCCTACACCCGCGATATCCAGCCGATCTTCACCGAGAAGTGCGTGGCCTGCCACGCCTGCTACGACTCGGCCTGCCAGCTCAACCTGGGCAGCGGCGAGGGCGCGGCCCGCGGCGCCTCGAAGATCCCGGTGTACGACGGCGAGCGCAGCAAGGCGCAGACGCCGACCCGCTTGTTCTACGATGCTTCCGGCAAGCACGCCTGGCAGGGCATGGGCTTCTACTCGGTGCTCGACGCCCAGGGCAGCCAGGCGGCGCTGATGGCGCGCATGCTGGAACTGGGCCACAAGACGCCGTTGCAACCCAACGCCAAGCTGCCGGACAACATCGTCCTGGGCCTGAACCGCGAGAACATGTGCGCGCAACCGGCCGAATTCGACGGTTATGCCCGGGCCCATCCGCGCGAAGGCATGCCGCTGGCGGTGACCGGCCTGACCGATCAGCAATACCAGACCCTGCAACGCTGGCTGGCTTCCGGTGCGCCGATCGACGAGCAGGGCCTGGCGCCGAGCGCCAGGGAAGCGATGCAGGTGCTGCAGTGGGAAAACCTGCTCAATGCCCCGGGCGCCCGGGAAAGCCTGGTGGCCCGCTGGCTGTTCGAGCACTGGTTCCTCGCCCATATCTACTTCGAGGGCGGCGAGCCGGGGCATTTCTTCCAGTGGGTGCGTTCGCGCACGCCGAGCGGCCAGCCGATCGACCTGATCAACACCCGCCGGCCCAACGACGACCCGGGCACCCAGGTGTATTACCGCCTGTGGCCGGTGCAGGGGGTGATCGTGCACAAGACCCACATCACCTACCCGCTGAGCGCGGCGAAGATGGCGCGGATCAAGACCCTGTTCTACAGCGGCGACTATCAGGTCACCGCGCTGCCGGGTTATGGCCCGGGCCGCCGCGCCAACCCGTTCGAGACCTTCGAGGCGATTCCGGCCAAGGCCCGTTACCAGTTCATGCTGGATAACGCCGAGTACTTCGTGCGCACCTTTATCCGTGGCCCGGTATGTCGCGGGCAGATCGCCACCGACGTGATCCGCGACAACTTCTGGGCGCTGTTCCAGGCCCCGGAACACGACCTCTATATCACCGACCCGGCCTACCGCGGCCAGGCCACGCCGCTGCTGGCCATGCCCGGGCAGAACGACGACGTCGGCAGCGTGCTGAGCCTGTGGCTGGCCTACCGCGACAAGCGCAACGAATACGAGATCCTGCGTCGCGATTCCTACGCCGATGCGCCGCCGCCAAGCTGGTCGACCCTGTGGGCGGGCAACGACAACGCATTGCTGAGCATCTTCCGTCACTTCGACAGCGCCTCGGTGACCAAGGGCCTGATCGGCGAGGTGCCGCAGACGATGTGGCTGTTCGACTATCCGCTGCTGGAGCGCACCTATTACCAGTTGGCGGTCAACTTCGATGTGTTCGGCAATGTCTCGCACCAGGCGCAGACCCGGCTGTACTTCGACCTGATCCGCAACGGCGCCGAGCAGAACTTCTTGCGCCTGATGCCCGCCGGCACCCGCGAGGATTTCCTCGACGATTGGTACCAGAACAGCGGCAAGTTCAAGATGTGGCTGGACTACGAGTCCATCGACGACGACAAGGCCAGCGCCCTGGTGCTGGACGAAAAGGACCCGAAACGCGACTTCGCCAACCAGTTGCTGAACCGTTACGGCGACCTCAATGCGCGGCCCGATCCGATCAACCGCTGTGACGGCGCCTACTGCTCGCGGCCGAATATCGACCCGGCACTGCAGAACGCCGAACAGGCTCTCAGCGGCCTGGTTTCGCGGCCGGCGGCCGGCATGCGGGTCATCGACCTGTTGCCGGAGGCCACCATGCTGCGTATCCAGGCACCGAGCGGCAAGCGGGTGTTCTACAGCATGCTGCGCAACCGCGCCCACAGTAACGTAGCGTTCCTGCTGGGCGAGTCGCTGCGTTACCAGCCGGGCCTGGACACCCTGACCATCTATCCGGGCGTGCTCAGCAGCTACCCGAACTTCATGTTCAACATTCCCGCCGGGCAGGTGCCGGAGTTCGTGGCCGAGATGGAAAACGCCAAGGACGCCCACCGTTTCGAGAAAATCGTCGAGCGCTGGGGGATCCGTCGCAGCCATCCGCAGTTCTGGCAGTACTTCCATGACCAGACCCAGTACATCCTCGAGACCGATCCGAAAGAGGCGGGCGTACTGGACATGAACCGCTACGAGAACCTCTGAAGGCACCAGGCCCTTGAAATTCCGGGCCGCAGCCCTCAGGTTGCGGCCCGGCCCATCCCGGAAAAGCCTTGAAAAAAATCCCAGGCGTTACGTTGACCACGCAGCGCGGGCCTATCGACCAAGGTCTATCCCGACAAAAATACTAGGACTTTGTCCGGCACGCCGATTGGCGTAAACTGCGCCCACGCCTGCGAGGAATTTCCATGACCGCTATTACCATTACCGACGCCGCCCACGATTATCTGGCTGATCTGCTCTCCAAGCAGAACACCCCGGGCATTGGCATCCGCATCTTTATCACCCAGCCAGGGACTCAGTACGCCGAGACCTGCATCGCCTATTGCAAGCCGGGTGAAGAAAAACCCGAAGACAAAGCCCTGGGGCTGAAGAGCTTCACCGCCTACATCGACGCCTTCAGCGAAGGTTTCCTCGATGACGCGGTGGTCGACTACGCCACCGACCGCATGGGCGGCCAGTTGACCATCAAGGCGCCCAACGCCAAGGTGCCGATGGTCAACGCCGACAGCCCGGTCAACGAGCGCATCAACTACTACCTGCAAACCGAGATCAACCCGGGGCTGGCCAGCCACGGCGGCCAGGTCAGCCTGATCGATGTGGTCGAGGACGGCATCGCCGTGCTGCAGTTCGGTGGTGGTTGCCAAGGCTGCGGCCAGGCCGACGTGACCCTGAAGGAAGGCATCGAGCGCACCCTGCTCGAGCGCATTCCCGAGCTCAAGGGAGTACGTGACGTCACCGACCACACGCAGAAAGAAAACGCCTACTACTAAGGCGTTCGCTGCGAACATGAAAAACGGCGCCCCGTGAGCGCCGTTTTTTTATGCTTGATGCTTGTGATTTCAGGTGCGCCGTGTCGCCTGGATCGCGAGCAAGCTTCGCTCCTACAGAGGCATGCGCATTTTCTGTAGGAGCGAGCGGGCGGAGATCCGACTTGCCCGCGATGCTCTTCAAGGCCGATACAAATGCGCATGCCCCGCGCGATACAGCGACGACTCACTGAAACTGTCCGTGGCCAGCACCCGGCCCACCAGGATCAGCGCCGTGCGCCGAAAACCCTTGGCCTGGACCTTCTCGGCAATGTCCGCCAGGGTGCCCAGCACCCAGTCCTGGTCCGGCCAGGTCGCCCGGTGCACCACGGCAATCGGGCAGTCGGCGCCGTAGTGGGGCAGCAGCTCGGCGACAATCTTTTCCAGATGGTTGACCCCCAGGTGAATCGCCATGGTGGTGCCGTGGGCGGCCAGGCTGGCGAACGCCTCGCCGGCGGGCATCGAGGTCTTGTCGGCATAACGGGTCAGGATCACGCTCTGGGCGACGTCCGGCAGGGTCAGTTCGGCCCCCAGCAAAGCCGCGCAGGCCGCGGTGGCGGTCACGCCGGGGATGATCTCGAAGGGGATGCCCAGCTCGCGCAGGCAGCGAATCTGCTCGCCGATGGCGCCGTACAGGCTGGGGTCGCCGGAATGTACCCGGGCCACGTCCTGGCCTTTGCCATGGGCGTCCTTGATCAGCTCGATGATCTGCTCCAGGTGCAGTTCGGCGCTGTTGACCAGCTGTTCGGCGCGATGGCCCTGGAGCACCGCTTCGGGCACCAGGGAGCCGGCATAGATGATGACCGGGCAACTGTGGATCAGCCGCTGGCCCTTGACGGTGATCAGTTCCGGGTCGCCGGGACCTGCGCCGATAAAAAAGACGGTCATGGCGTTCTCCTGTGAAAAAAGGGGCGAGGCAACCTCACAGATGAAGATTGCTCATGATCAGCGGCGGGGATTATCGAAGATTTACCCGGAGCAGGCCAAGGCGAGGGTCGCCTGGGCGTATTTCTGCCGCGGGACCAGCAGCTTTGCCGGGCTTCGGGCCAGGCGTTCGGCCAGGGCCAGGGCGGCACTTTCGGCGACCCCGTAGCAGCCGGTGCGTTCGTAGGCGATCTGCGAACGATGGCTGAGTTGCAGCACATAAGGCGTCAGCTGGTTACTGCTGAAACAGGTCAGGGGCAGGTCCAGGTGCGCGGCCAGGGCCAGCAGCCCGGGTTCCTCGCATTTCAGGTCGATGCTGGCCAGGGCCTTGATCTGCCCAAGGTCGATGCGGTGGGTGCTCAGGGTCTGGTCGAGCAGGGTGCGCAAGGTCTCCACCGGGCAGCCCCGCTGGCAGCCCAGGCCGACCACCAGGGTCGGCGCTGTGCTGGCCTGCGTCATGCCGAGTACTGATCGTCGCTCTTGCGGCGGAACAGCCAGGCGCTGATCAGGCCCAGGGCCAGCCAGAACGCGGCGTTGGTCAGCTGCGAAGCGATCTTGAACTGCGCCTCCAACTCCTCCGGGGCGAGCATCGAATGCACTTGCGGCTGTGGCGCGCCGATGAGGTGCGGCACGGCGAGGATGGCCACGCCCAGCGCTTTCAGCAGCCAGTTCCGGGCGAAGACGATCAGGGCAATGCCGGCCGCGGTGGAAGCGGCGGTACCGACCCACCAGACCTGCCGTTGCGCCAGGTCCGCGGCGGCGGTGCCCGGCAGTTCGGGCGGCAGGCCGAGGGTCGGCGCCAGGCAGAAAGTGGCATAACCGGCCAGGCCCCAGAGCAGGCCCTGGGAAGTACGGTTCGGCGCGCGCAGGGTGTAGAGACCGGCGAGCATCAGGGCGAACCCCACGGCGACCACCAGGTTGCCGCCGGTGGTGGACAGCACGCGCTGCCAGCCGTCTTGCGGCTCCCAGGCTTCGGCGTCGTGGCTGTGGGCGGCGGTGCCGGCGGCATGCTCATGCGCTTCTTCATGCTGGGCGGCCGGGGCCTTCTCGTAGGTTTCCGCCTCCAGGATCAGCGGTGCGACCCAGAAGCTTTGCAGCAGGGTCAGCAACAGGGCCGCCAGCAACCCGGTGAACCCCGCGGTTTGCGCGATACGCTTGATCATGTCGGCAGGTCTCAGTGGCAAGGGAAGGCGGCGCTGTGGCGGGTATCGTGGGCGGCGTTGTGCACCGCTTCGATATGGGAGAAGCCGGCGAAATACACAAGGCACGCACCGAGGATCGAGGCGCCGATGGCGGCGACCAGGCGTTGGCTCAGGGTGGCGGTACTGCTGCTGGAATGGCTGGTGCTGCTGATGATCGACATGGCGCTTCCCTCTGGTGTGTCAGCGGGTGAATCGAGCGCAGCAAAACCCCGCGAGACGGGCTCGCGGGGAATTAACAGCGCCCGCCCACCGCGGGTTTGTTATGACTGTGCAGCGGGCCGGTCTCCGGGCTCGCGAGGGGCGGGGCTTGCGCCACGCCTGCAAGAATCGCCTTCCCATGCCGGACTGCTGGCACAGTGGATCTGATTCTTCGCTCGCTTACCGTTGCGGGGGCAGCACCGGACTGATCAAGGCTTTTGGCCTGTGACGCACCGGTTTCCCGTTTCACCCTGTGAAGGGCACCCGTAACAAGGTGTGTAGGAGAGCATGGGCGAGGGAGGGGCGTCAATTGGCAAGGGTTCTCGTTTTCGATCGCAATTGGCCTGTCCTCGCGCTGCATGAACATTGACCGCCCCCCAAGCTCTGCGTAGCCTTGCGCTTTCGAGGTTCTTCGGCGTCTGTCGAAGCTAAGAAGGGAACGCGGTCCAAGCCGCGGCTGCCCCCGCAACTGTAAACGGTGATGAACGATGCAAGGCCACTGCCAGGCGGCGGGAAGGCGCATCGTTGGCCAGTCGAACGACCGGCACGCCGTCAGCCAGGAGACCTGCCTCGGACCTGATTCTCACTACAACCGGGCGGGGTGATCCGGTGGCGAACCCTTCCGTGCAGTTGCCTGCGCGGCTCTCGTCCCGTATGCCCGCCACCTTGCCAAAGGGCATCCGATGAAAACACTGGCCAAACTTCCCGTCACCATCGTTACCGGCTTCCTCGGCTCGGGCAAAACCACCTTGCTGCGGCACATGCTGGACAACGCCCAGGGTCGACGCATCGCGGTGATCGTCAACGAGTTCGGCGAGCTGGGCATCGACGGCGAGATCCTCAAGCAGTGTTCCATCGGTTGCACCGAGGAAGAAGCCAGCGGTCGCGTCTTTGAACTGGCCAACGGCTGCCTGTGCTGCACCGTGCAGGAAGAGTTCTTCCCGGTGATGCGCGAGCTGGTGGCCCGTCGCGGCGACCTCGACCATATCCTGATCGAAACCTCTGGCCTGGCCCTGCCCAAACCTTTGGTCCAGGCATTCCAGTGGCCGGAAATCCGCAGCGCCTGCACCGTCGACGCGGTGATCACCGTGGTCGATAGTCCGGCCGTGGCCGCCGGCACCTTCGCCGCCTTCCCGGACCAGGTCGACGCCCAGCGCAAGCTCGACCCCAACCTCGACCATGAATCGCCGCTGCACGAGCTGTTCGCCGACCAGCTGTCCAGCGCCGACCTGGTGATCCTCAACAAGGCCGACCTGATCAGCCCGGCAGACCTGGCCAAGGTGCGCCTGGAAGTGGCCGAGGAGCTGCCGCCGGCGGTGAAAGTCATCGAAGCCAGCAGCGGTCGCCTGCCGCTGGACGTGCTGCTGGGCCTGGGCAACGGCTCGGAAGAACATATCGACGGCCGCCACAGCCATCACGATCATCACCACGATGGCGACGATCATGATGATCATGACCACGACGCCTTCGATTCCATCTCCATCGAGCTGCCCCAGGCCGACGAAAGCCTGCTGCTGGACGCCCTGACCCAACTGGTGGTGCAGCACGGCATCCTGCGGGTCAAGGGTTTCGCGGCGATCCCCAACAAGCCGATGCGCCTGTTGATCCAGGGCGTGGGCACGCGTTTCGACAAGCACTTCGACCGCCAGTGGGGCGCCGATGAAGCCCGTGCCACGCGCCTGGTGCTGATCGGCCAGGAACTGGACGCGACCCTGCTCGAAGCGCAATTGCGCGCCGCGCTTAGCGTGTAAGTCATGCACCTGCTCAGGACCCAGCCCGGCGGTTTCGTGTCGGATGACAACATTGCCGACCTTGGACAAACCCCCGCCGAGCTGGTGATCCTGTGCAGCGGCGACTCCAGCCTGGCGCTGCTGGCCGAAGCGGCGCAGCAACTGCCGGAGGATTACCCGAGCTTTCGCCTGGCCAACCCGATGCAGGTGCAGAACCATGCCTCGGTCGACCTGTATGTCGACCAGGTGCTGCGCCACGCCAAGGTGATCCTGATTTCCCTGCACGGCGGCATCGCCTATTGGCGTTATGGCATCGAGCAACTGGTGCAGCTGGCGCAACGTGGCGTGCAGCTGATCCTGGTGCCGGGCGACGATCGTCCGGACCCGGAACTGAGCGACCTGAGCACGGTGCCCGCCGCCGACCGCGAGCGCCTCTGGCACTTTCTGCGCCAGGGCGGCATGGGCAATGCGTTGAACCTGTACCGCTGCCTGGCCAGTGGCTGGCTGGGGCGTGATTACCCTTGGTCCGAGCCGCAGACCCTGCCGCGCACGGCGATCTACCACCCGCACCAAAGCAGCGCCGCCCTCAGCGACTGGCACGCCGATTGGCGGGCTGGCCAGCCGGTGGCGGCGCTGCTGTTCTACCGCTCGCATTTGCAGGCGGCCAACACCGCCTTTATCGATGAGTTCTGCCGGCGCTTGTTGGCGGCGGGCCTGAACCCGCTGCCGATAGCCCTGGCCAGCCTGAAAGAGCCCGGTTGCCTGGCGGTGGTCGAGGACCTGCTGGATGAAGTGCAGGCAGGGGTGATTCTCAACACCACCGGCTTTGCCCAGTCCAGCCCGGAGGCGCCGCACTTGCGGCCGTTCCGCCGCGATATCCCGGTGATCCAGGCCATCTGCGCCCAGGACAACGAACCCGGCTGGCGCGCCAGCGAGCAGGGTCTGGGCCCGCGGGACCTGGCGATGCACATCGCCTTGCCGGAACTGGACGGGCGCATCATCAGCCGGCCCATCAGCTTCAAGGACCTGGCCTGGCGCAGCGAGCGCAGCCAGTCGGACGTGGTCTGCTATCGCCCGGCCCCCGAGCGCATGGATTTTGTCGCCGAACTGGCGCGGCGCTGGGTCGATCTGGCCCGGCTGCCGAATGCTGAAAAACGCATCGCCCTGATCCTCGCCAACTACCCGACCCGCGACGGCCGCATCGGCAATGGCGTGGGCCTGGATACACCGGCGGCGGCGCTGAATATCCTGCGCGCGCTGCACGCCGAGGGTTATCCGTTGCCGGCCGAGTTGCCGGACAGCGGGACGGCGCTGATCCAGCAACTGCTCGGCGGCGTCAGCAACGACCTGGACAGCCTCGACCTGCGCCCGTGCCAGCAAAGCCTGGCGCTGGAGGAGTACCAGGCCATGTTCGACGCGCTGCCCGAAGCCAACCGCCTGGCGGTGACGGAACGGTGGGGCGGGCCGCAAAACGACCCGATGTTCCGCGGTGGGCGGCTGATGATCGCCGGCCTGCGTTTTGGCCTGACCTTTGTCGGCATCCAGCCGGCGCGCGGTTATCAGGTCGATCCGAGCGCGGTCTATCACGACCCGGACCTGGTGCCGCCCCACGGGTACCTGGCGTTCTACTTCTGGCTGCGCCAGAGCTACGGCACCCATGGGCTGATCCACGTCGGCAAGCACGGCAACCTGGAGTGGCTGCCGGGCAAGGGCGTCGGCCTGTCCGAAAGCTGCTGGCCGGACGTGCTGCTGGGGCCGCTGCCGAATATCTATCCATTCATCGTCAATGACCCGGGCGAGGGCGCCCAGGCCAAGCGCCGGACCCAGGCGGTGATCATCGACCACCTGATGCCGCCGCTGACCCGCGCCGAAACTTACGGCCCGCTGCGCGACCTGGAACTGCTGGCCGACGAGTACTACGAAGCCCAGTTGCTCGATCCGCGCCGCGCCCGCGAGTTGCAGAAAGACATTCTCAAGCTGGTGCGGGTGACCCGGATCGACCGTGAACTGCAACTGGACGGGCAGCTCGACGGCGAGGCCGACGCGGCGCTCTGGCTGCCGCGCCTGGACACCTACCTGTGCGACCTGAAGGAGTCGCAGATCCGCGATGGCCTGCATGTGTTCGGCGAATCGCCCGCGGGCCGCCTGCGCATCGACACCTTGCTGGCCCTGCTGCGCATTCCCCGTGGCGATGGCCGGGGCGCGCAGTCGAGCCTGTTGCGGGCCCTGGCCAAGGCCTTCGAGCTGGGCTTCGATCCGCTGGACTGCGCCTTGGCCGAACCCTGGAGCGGGCGCCGGCCACAGTTATTGCAGGACCTCAGCGAGCAGCTGTGGCGCACTGCCGGCGATACCCGTGAGCGCCTGGAGCTGTTTGCCGGGCGCTTGATAGAAGCGGCCTTGGCCGGTGAGGTCGAGCAACTGAACGAGCCCGGCTGGAGCGAGGTCAAGGCGATCATCGACAGCCTGCGCGAGGTAGTGGCGCCGCGCCTGGATGCCTGCGGCCCGGCGGAAATGCGTGGCTTGCTGGATGCCCTGGGCGGGCGTTTCGTGCCGGCCGGGCCCAGCGGCGCACCGAGTCGTGGACGCCTGGACGTGCTGCCCACCGGGCGCAACTTCTACTCGGTGGACGTGCGCAACCTGCCGACCACCACCGCCTGGCGCATCGGTTTCCAGTCGGCCAACCTGATCCTCGAACGGCACCTGCAGGACCATGGCGACCACCTGCGCCAACTAGGCCTGTCGGTGTGGGGCACGGCGACCATGCGCACCGGCGGCGACGATATCGCCCAGGCCATGGCGCTGATGGGCGTGCGCCCGGTGTGGGCCACCGGCAGCCAGCGGGTCGACGACTTCGAGATCCTGCCGCTGAGCCTGCTGGACCGCCCGCGGGTGGACGTGACCCTGCGGGTGTCCGGGTTCTTCCGCGATGCCTTCGCCAACCTGATCCGCCTGTTCGACGCCGCGGTGCAGGCGGTGGCCGCGCTGGACGAGCCGGACGACCTCAACCCGCTGGCGGCCAAGGTCCGCGCCGAGCGTGAAGCGTTGCTGCAGTCCGGTCTCGATGCCGAGGCCGCGCAGCGCCAGGCCGGCTGGCGGATCTTCGGCGCCAAGCCCGGGGCCTATGGCGCGGGCGTGCAGGGCGCTATCGACGCTCGCTTGTGGCAGAGCCGCGAGGACCTGGCCGAGGTCTACCTGAACTGGGGCGGCTACGCCTATGGCGGCGCCGACGAAGGCACCGCGGCCCGTGGCCAGTTCGCCCAGCGCCTGAGTCAGGTGCAGGCGGTGCTGCAGAACCAGGACAACCGCGAGCATGACCTTCTGGATTCCAACGACTACTACCAGTTCCAGGGCGGCATGCTCGCGGCGGTGGAAAGCCTCAGCGGCGAAAAGGCTGCCAGCTACCACGGCGACCACAGCCAGCCGGACCTGCCGAAAATCCGCAGCCTCAAGGAAGAGCTGAACCGGGTGATCCGCTCCCGCGCGGCCAACCCGAAGTGGATCGCAGGGGTGAAACGCCACGGCTACAAGG
This sequence comes from Pseudomonas sp. GW822-FHT05A08, assembly GCF_058800485.1. NCBI lineage: Bacteria > Pseudomonadati > Pseudomonadota > Gammaproteobacteria > Pseudomonadales > Pseudomonadaceae > Pseudomonas > Pseudomonas sp. GW822-FHT05A08. The sequence goes on along the minus strand of NZ_CM179511.1, from coordinate 4,448,119 downwards.
GCGCCTTTGAAATGGCCGCCACCGTGGATAACCTGTTCGCCTTCGATGCCACCACCGAACTGATCGACGATCACCAGTACGCCTTGCTGGCCGACGCCTATCTGCTGGACCCGGCGACCCGCGAATTCATCCGGCAGCACAACCCCCATGCGTTGCGCGACATGACCGAGCGCCTGCTCGAGGCCCAGCAGCGCGGGATGTGGCAGGCGCCCGGCGAGTACCGCGAGGCCCTGGAAAACCTGTTGCTGGATATAGAAGAAGATGGCTGATGCCCCTGTAGCCGCTGCCGCAGGCTGCGATCGGGCCCGCAGGGCCCGCTGGGCCCGCTGGGGCAGGCAACGCGGCCGGTCAGATGCCAAAGCGTCGCCTGTTTTATGCCGACTGCGTCGTCAATCGCAGCCTGCGGCAGCGGCTACATCGATTGATGTTCGTGCACCCCTTTATCGAGAACCGACATGAGCGATACCCCACATTTCCCGCTGTCCGCCGTGGTCGGCGCCGATGACCTGAAACTGGCGCTGTGCCTGACGGCCATCGACCCGAAAGTCGGCGGGGTGTTGATCGAAGGCCCGCGGGGCATGGCCAAGTCCACCCTGGCCCGCGGCCTGGCGGACCTGCTGGCGAGCGGGCAGTTCGTCACCTTGCCCCTGGGCGCGACCGAAGAGCGCCTGGTTGGCACCCTGGACCTGGACGCGGCGCTGGGCGAAGGCCGGGCGCAGTTTTCCCCGGGCGTGCTTGCCAAGGCCGATGGCGGGGTGCTCTACGTCGATGAAGTGAACCTGCTGCCGGACCATCTGGTGGACCTGCTGCTGGACGTGGCCGCCAGCGGCACCAACCTGATCGAGCGCGACGGTATTTCCCACCGGCATTCGGCCAGGTTCGTGCTGATCGGCACCATGAACCCGGAAGAGGGCGAGCTGCGTCCGCAACTGCTGGACCGCTTTGGCCTGAATGTCGCCCTGAGCGGGCAGACGCCGCCCACTGAGCGGGGGCAGATCATTCGCCGGCGGCTGGATTTCGACAGCGATCCCCAGGGCTTCTGCCAGCAGTGGGCCGCCGAGCAGGAGGCGCTGCGCCAACGCTGCCAGCAGGCGCGGGGGTTGCTGGCGGAGATTGCCCTGGACGATCGAGCGCTGGAGCGGATCACCGAGCGCTGTTTCGCCGCCGGCGTCGATGGCCTGCGCGCGGACCTGGTGTGGCTGCGTGCCGCCCGCGCCCATGCGGCCTGGCGCGGTGCCCGGGCCATCGAGGAGCAGGACATAGACGCCGTGGCCGAATTCGCTCTGCGCCATCGCCGTCGCGACCACCCGCCGAGCGCAGCGCATCCGCCGCAGCTGTCTCCCGCGCCATCCCCGGCCCAATCCAGCCCCGCCGAAGGCCAGGGCCAATGGGGTGAATTGCCGGCCCAGGCGCTGGCCACCGGCGCCCGGCGTGAAGTGCCGAGCTGGCCAAAAAAGCCCTAGGCATTCGCCCCCGGTCCGACGCGGGGGCGAATGCCAAGTCCCGCGCCGGGCGGTTGGACAAGGGCAGGCAAGGCCGCGCGCGCGCGGCCGTCCACGGCTCGATCAACTGGCCCGGCACCTTGCTCAACGGCCGGCCCCGCCAGCGTGACGATCTGTTGTGGCACCTGCGCAGCCGTTCGCCCCATGAGCTGTGGCTGGTGGTCGTCGATGCCTCGGCCTCGACCCGCCGCCATCAGGCGTTGAGCGATGCCAAGGGCCTGCTGGCCCAGCTGTTCGACGATGCCTACCGGCAGCGCGCACGCCTGGCCTTGCTGACCGCCAGCGGCCGCGCGCCGAACTGGCAGGTGCAGGGCCTGAAGGCCTCGAAGGATTTGCGCGCCTGGCTCGACGGCCTGGGAGCGGGCGGCGGCACGCCGTTGCTGGCGGCCTTGGCCGAGGCGGGACGGTGGCTGGTCTCGCGGCAGAAGCGTTACCCGGCCGAGCAGCAACGGGTACTGCTGCTCACCGATGGCCGGCTCAAGACCTTGCCGCCCTTGGAGCGCCTGGGTTGTCCGACCCTGTTGATCGATATCGAACGCGGGCCGATCCGCCTCGGCCGCGCTCGCGAGCTGGCGCAGCAGCTGGATGCACAGTACCGGCATATCGATGGGGTGTGATGGGGTGAGGGCAGTCCGGCCGTGAGCCGGCCGACGACTGCCCCCGGATCAGCGTTTCAGCCGCCGAAAGGAGCGGAACGGATGGCTTCGCCTTTCCTGGCGCAGGAAGGCGGGTTGGTCATGCCCAGGGTGAGCAGATTGCCGCCGTTGATGATGCAGTTGAACTCCTTGTTGTCGTTGGTTTTCAAGGCCACGTAGGTGTTGGTGCCTTCGGTGCGACGGCTGACGATGCTGACGTCCGAGGGCGCATAACCCAGGGCGCCGCTGGTCTGGGATTTGATCTGTTCATCGCTCAGGGTATTGGTCTTGCCGGCGATGGAGTTGCAACCGGCGAGTCCGAGGGTGAGGGCACAAGCCAGGGCAAGGGGGACGACTCTCATGTGTTGCTCCTTATTATTAGGGGGGGAGGTCCGCCAGGAATCCTAGCAGCGGTGTATTTTTTTTGCTGGGTATGCTGCTGGTTTTTTGCGATCCGCTGCGCGAATTGAACATTACCAGCCGACGGACGGATGCGTTTGCTCAGGCGCCCCGTCCGTTCCCTTGAGAGCGGGCAAGAGCGCCCCCTTGCTGGCGCTCTTGCATCGGCTATTACCTGGCCATTTCCTGTCGGTACTGGCGCGTGCGCCTGGCGCTGCTCAACTGGTCGAGCAGCAGCGCCAGCCAGGGGCGTACTTGAGGTTTGGGCGCGCGCCCGCGACTCAGGCGATGCATCTGCAGGCGGACGATGGCCATGGTCGCCAGGGAGGCCAGGGGCTTGCGTTTCCAGCGTAGCGGCGGCAGTTGCGGATGGCTGTGCTGGCCGCTGCGCCAGAGCCGGGGCAGGGCTGGCTCGAGGGCCAGGGCGGTGGCGATGCCGGCCATCGCGATACCGCTGTCCAGCACTTGCTGCACCACCGGCAGGCGGCGGATGCCGCCGGTGACCATCACCGGCATCCGCGCCACGGGCGCCAGTTCGCTGGCCATTTCGATGAAGTAGGCTTCGCGCGCCAGGGTCCGGCCGTCGCGCACCTCGCCCTGCATGGCCGGGGACTCGTAGCTGCCGCCGGACAGCTCCAGCAGATCCACCGGCAGGCCGTTGAGCATCTCGATGACCTGGTGCGCGTCCCCGGCATCGAAGCCGCCGCGCTGGAAGTCGGCGGAGTTGAGCTTGACCGAGACACAGAACGTGGCCGAAACCCTCTCCCGTACCGCCTTGATCACCTCTACCAGCAGACGCGCGCGGTTTTCCTGCGAGCCGCCCCATTGATCGGTGCGGCGATTGGTCAGGGGCGAGAGGAACTGGCTGATCAGGTAGCCGTGGGCGGCATGGATCTGCACCCCGGAAAAACCGGCCTGTTCGGCCAGCCAGGCACTGTTGGCGAAGCGCTGGATGATCTCGGCGATGTCCTCTTCGCTCATGGGCCTGGGTTCGGCGAACATTTTCGAGAACTGCCCCATGTCCAGGGCCACCGCCGATGGCGCCAGGGCCTGCTGGCCGAGGTTGGCCATGGTCTGGCGCCCGGGGTGATTGAGCTGCATCCAGAACTGCGCGCCCTTGGCACGACCGGCACGGGCCCACTGGCGGAACTGCTCCAGGTGCTGCTGGTCTTCCAGGGCCACGCCGCCGGGGCCGGTCATCGCGCGGCGGTCGATCATCACGTTGCCGGTCAGGATCAGCCCGGCCTCACCCTCGGCCCAGGTCTGGTAGAGCCGGATCAAAGCCGCGGAGGGTGCCTGCCGGCGGTCGGCGAGGTTCTCCTCCATCGCCGCCTTGGCGATGCGATTGCCGATCGTCTGGCCGTTGGGCAAATTCAAGGCTTGAAAGGGTGACATGCTTGACTCCTCATCAGTGGAGGCCTGAGGCTAAGCTTAAAGTTAACTTTAATGTCAAGCAGGTTATCGAGGTCGAAATGAACATTGGCCAATTGGCACAACTCAGCGGGCTGGCGGCATCGCGCATCCGTTTTTACGAAGCCCAGGGCCTGCTGCCCCAGGTCCAGCGCCAGGCCAACGGCTATCGCCGTTACCCTCCGCAGATCCTGCAGACCCTGGAGATCATCCAGTGCGCCCAGCAGGCCGGGTTCAGCCTGGACGAACTCAAGCAACTGCTGCCGGGCTGCGAGTCGAGTGACCTTGACCATCAGGCCCTGCTGCAAAGCCTGGAGCGCAAGGTCGGGCAGATCGAGGATATGCAGCGGCATCTGGCCCAGAGCAAGGCGCAACTGCTGGAGATCATCGACAACATACGCGATCGTCCGGAAGGCATGGATTGTTCCGAGAACGCCGAGCGGGTCATGGCGTCGATCAAGGGTAGGGGGTTCTGAGCCGCCTGTGTTTCGGGACGCTTGAAACAATTTGGGCGACCATCGCGGTCGCCCAAAAGGTGTTCCAGGTTTGGCGGATCGAACCGCTTACTGCGGCCTATCGTTGCCTTTGCCCCGAATGTTGCCGGACTGGTCCAACAATACCGGGGTGGCGAGCAGGTCATTGTGGTGCGATGCGCGGTTACTGTACGAGTGGATGAGCCGGCGGATCAGGGCGATTGCCACGCCGAGCATCAGGCCCAATACCAGCGACAGCATGACGATCAGTACTCGTTTGGGCTTGACCGGGCTTACTGGCTGCAAGGCCTTGCGATCGATGGTGACCAGTTTCAGCCGGTCCATATCGATGTTCAGGTTGCGCAGGCGAGCCACTTCAGCCCTGAGCGGAAAGACGTCCTTCAGGAAAATGTCCTCGTTGGAACGCTTGTTCAGTTCCTGCACCTGGCGGTTGACCTGCAGCATCTGCAGTTCCTTGCCGATTTCGGCGATACGCTTCTCGGTGAAATCGTCAGAGGTGCGTTTTTGCAGGGCTGCACGCTCGGCCTCGAGGGTTTCATAACCCATGAAGTACAGCGGGATGCTCTGAGTGTTGACCTCGGTGCGCATCACCTGGGTCGAGCCGGCGCGGGAGGCGTCGGACATCGAGGATGGCGTGGTCGGCGTACGGATGCCCATCGACTTGGCGATGGTGATCGCTTCGGCCAGTTCGGCCAGACGGTCCTTGCGCTGTTCTTTCAACTGCCCGCGCAAGGCCTTGAGTTCGTCCTCGAGCTGCGCGCGGCGAATATTATCGCTTTCGAGCAAGGCCGCGATTTTCGATTCCTTGTCGGTTTCATAGTTGGAGCGCGCCGCGGCAATCTTGCCTTTGAGTTCATTGAGCCGGTTGTTGACGATGACCTTGAGGTCGGCGCCAATGCGTTCCCGTTCAGCATCGATGGCGTATTCGACGAAACCGTTGAGGATCTCTACCCCGTTGACATCCTTGGGATATTGCATTTCCAGCTTGATGTAGCTGCTCAGGGCGTTGGTGATCTTCGGATCCGGAAGGATCAGATTGATCGAGTCCCGGTTGAAGTCCTCGAAACTCTGTTCAAGGGTTTGCCCAGGGCGTTTAAAAGCCTGGAACAGATCCTGGTGCGAGCGGAAGAAGTCCAGTCGTGTTTCATAGGACTCAAGTGCTGCGCCGACCTTGGACAAGGCATCTGCGGGCGGCAGTTTGTAGACTTCCGAGCGATTGAGGGCGTCGAGTTCATTCAGGGCGGCTGGGCGTAATACGCTGCTCACCTCATATACACGGGGAGCCAATAGCGCATAAGCCAAGCCCACCAGTGTCACGGCAACGGTACAACCGATTACCAGCTTCTTTTGCTGCCAGATGGATTGGAACAATGCAAACAGATCAATTTCATCCGCGTCAGCATTCATCTGAGGCCGGGGAACAATATTCAAAATCAGCACACCTCTAATTCATGTGAATCCTAACCCTGTCATGCCGTACCCCCGACGGAGCATGCATGCAGGGCCGCCCCCGTGATGAGGCTCCTTGCCGATGGGCGCCACTCGTTGCCAGAAAAAACCATGAGATGGGGCTGTTTTCTTGCGAGAGATAGTTGGCAGGCCACTTTCCGAGGTAGGTCCCGGAAATGGCTGTTTCGATGCCGAGCGCTTTTAACGTAACTCTGAATCCTGCAGGCACTTTGCCATTTACGAATGGTGAAGACGTTAAGTGGGCGAATATTACAGGAATGCTCGGGAGGATAAATATATGAATTTAACCGTACCTTCATAATTCGCCTTATCTATTGCTGTTCGGATGGCAAAGCGGCCTGTTTGCCATATGGAAGTTTATCGGTGCCCCATAAAAGGGCGGGTAGGCTTACAAGTTGTGAGTATTTATCTAATAGCCTGGCAGTTGGCCTCAAAAGAATGGGCGATAGAACACCCTGAGGTTTTATTGGTGCCGGGCAGATCATGACTGGCCTGATACAGAGTTGCCGCACCTTGAACGCGAGAGGGGGCGAGCCCCATGAGTGTTCACTCCACGCTCAGGGTCAAAGGCCGCGGCTGCGGGATGGGATTGCGCATCAGCGTACCCACCGTTACCGCCGCCAGCAGCGCCAGCAGGCCGGCCACCCCGAGCACCACGCCGAAACCGTCGACGAAGGCCTGGCGGGCCAGCGGTTCGACCAGCTCTTTCGCCGAGTCGGGCAGCAATGCCAGGGCTGCGGGCATGTCGCCGGCCACCACCCGGGAGGCGATGGCCTGGGCCTGGTCGAGCCATTGCGCGGCGCTTGCGCCCAGGCTGGCGTGCAGGCGTTGCTGGGTATGGCTGCCGAGCAGGGCGCCGAACACGCCGATGGCCAGCATGATGGCGCTGAAGCGCATGGTGGTGCTCAGGCCCGAGGCCATGCCGGCGCGGTCGCGGGGCACGCAGGCCATGATGTTTTTCTGCGTGTCGCCGTTGAGCAGGCCGGCGCCGGCACCGGTCACCGCGATGGCCAGGGCAAAGTTCAGGTAGCCGCCAGCCTGCACGGCCCAGGCGGCGAGCAGGTTGCCGCAACCGACCAGGGTCAGGCCGGCGGCCATCAAAGTCGCCGGGGCATAACGCGTTGCCAGGCGCACGCCGATGCGCGGGCAGATCAACATGGTCAGGGCGAACGGCAGCATGCCCAGCCCCGAGGCGATCGCCGAGAAGCCCAGGCCGTTCTGCAGGTAGAAGGGCAGCAGGGTCATCATCACCTGGGCGCAGCCGGCGTAGGCGAACATTCCCAGCAGGGCACCGATGAAGCGCGGATGGCGGAACAGCTGCAGGTCGACCATGGGCCGGCGCTGCACCCGCTCGATCAGCACGAACAGCCCGAGCAACGCCACGCCGCCCAATAGTCGGGCGTAGGTCAGCGGGTGGCTCCAGCCGATGCGATTGGCTTCGATCAGGCCCCAGATCAGGCACAGCAGGCTGGCGCTGAAGGCCAGGCTGCCCCAGGGATCGAGACGGGCGGCCTGGGTGTCGCGGGACTCGGGTATCGCGCGCAACACCATCAGCACCAGCAGCCCGCCCACCGGCAGGTTGAGGTAGAAGATCCAGCGCCAGCCGATGAACTCGGTGATCAGGCCGCCGACGGTGGGCGCGGCGGTCATCGCCACGCCCATGCAGGCCCCCCAGAACGCCCAGGCCTTGGCTCGTTCGACCTCGTCATGGAAGGTGTGGCCGATGGTGGCCAGGGCCGAGGTCAGCAGCAGCGCCGCGCCGACCCCCTTGATCGCCCGGGCGATATCGAGCAACAGCACGTTGGGCGCGGCGCCACAGCCGAGGGAGGCGAGGATGAACAGCCCGAGGCCGCAGAGCAGGGTGCGCTTGCGTCCGAAGCGGTCGGCCAGGCTGCCGGCCGGCAGCAGCAGCGCGGCGAAGGCCAGCATGTAGGCGCTGACCACCCATTCGATATCGGCGAAGTTGGCCCCCAGGTCGCGAGCGATGCTCGGCAGGGTCACCGCGACTATGTTGGTGTCGAGCACGATCAGCGAGCACACCCCGGAAGCGGTGAGCAGGGTCAGGCGCGGGCTGGCCGGCCTCATGGCTGCACCCGTTGACCCAGCGCGGCGAGGGCGGCCTGGGCGATTTCATCGTCGTGGGCCGGGGTGTCGGCGCTGATGCCGATGGCGCCGATCACCTGGCCGTCGACGCGGATCGGCTGCGCGCCTTTCATCATCAGCAGGCCCGAGGTGATGGCCGCCTGGCGCCCGCCATTGATGGCGTTTTCCAGGTCGCCGGAAGGGCGCTTGAACAATGCCGAGGTCCGCGCCTTGCCCTGGGCCAGTTCGATGCCGGCCACCACCGGCGCACCGTCCATGCGCGCGCTGAGGATCGGCCAGCCGCCGTCGTCGACGATCGCCACGGCGCAGGGCCAGCCCTTGGCCGAGGCGGTTTCCTGGGCGGCCTTGAGCAGTTGTTGGGCGGTGGCGAAATTGAGGATTGCCTTCTGGGCAACGTCGGCGTCTTTCTCGGCGGCGAAAGTCGTGGGCACGCTGCAGCAAGTGATCATGGCCAGAAACAGTGGTTTGACGTGCATGGCGTGGGCTCTCTACTGTGAAGGTCTGGCCAGCTTATCCCGGGCTTTCGCCCGTTCTGTTAGGCGAGCTGGAGCACTTTATTACCTTTGAGCTAATGCACTTATGGAAATCCGTCATTTCCGCTATTTCCTGGCGGTGGCCCGGCAACGCAATTTCACCCGCGCCGCCGAACAGCTGGGCATCGCGCCGCCAACCCTGAGCCGGCAGATCCAGGACATGGAACAGGCCCTGGGCACCCGCTTGTTTGTGCGCCAGCAGCGCGAGGTCAGCCTGACCGAGGCCGGCGCGGCCCTGGTGCGCGAGGCCGAGGCCACGGTGCGCCAGTTCGAGTTCGCGCAACGTAACGCCCAGCGCGCCGGGCGTGGCGAAATCGGCCATATCGAGCTGGGATACGTGGCCTCGGCGGTGTATTCGGGGCTGCTGCAAAAACAGGTGCAGCGCTTCAGCCAGGACTGCCCGGACGTCAGCCTGAGCGTGCGCGAAAGCCCGATGGCGGCATTGCCCGGATTGGTGGCCGAGGGGCGGTTCGACATCGGTTATATCCGCTCGCCCATGACCCTGCCCGAAGGGGTGGAGGCGGTCCGCCTGGATGGCGAAGGTTTTGTCTTGGCGCTGCCCGCCGAGTCGTGGCTGGGGCGCTTGCCGGAGATCGCCCCGGCCCATCTGCACAACGAGACCTTCGTGCTTCCGGAACAGATCAGCGGCACCTTGCAGGTCGCCGCCGAGGGCGGTTACGCGCCGAAACTGGGGCCGCAGCCCGGCGGCCTGGTGGCGGTGCTGGCCCTGGTCTCCCTGGGGCAGGGGGTGGCCGTGGTGCCGGAATCGGTGGTCGGGCACGTGGGGCTGCCCAATGTGTTGTACCGGTCGATCCAGGGCAGCACGGCTGCGTCCTGGCTGTCGCTGATCCACCGCCGCTTCGAAAAGGCCCCGGCGGTGGCGCGGTATATCGAGCAGGTCAGAAGCCCATTGCGGAGGTAGGTGAATGATGCCCGCGATGCGGCGTTCTATCGGTGTTTCTTGCGCCTACGCAAGATGACTTGAGACCGTACGGAGTGCTCATGGACACATTCAAGCGTTTCAATTTCAAGCTGAGCTTTGATAAGCAGAAGATTGCCCAGGTTACCGAGCAGGAACAAATCGACAGGAGCCTGGCCTTTCTCAAGGCGATAGGCGAGATCGACCCCATTCTCAAGAACTGGTTCTTGTGCGCCGAAGGCAAGGATGACGGCCTGACGCACAATGTGCTCCTCGATCCGAGCAACTTGCGGCGTGAAATAGCCTCCTGGAAAGACTCGGACTTCGACGTCAACGACATGAGTTTTGTGTTGTGGAACGGGATACCCGACCCGCTCAAGGGCGGGCTTTCGATCACCTATCACGCACGAAGCGGTGGTTCGTTGCCCGCGGGCATCGAGTTTTCCGAAGCCGGGACACTGGTCCGTTGCTTGCAGGATCCTCGACAGGGCATTGTCGAGTTGATGAACGCAGTGGTCGATCTCTGGCCGGAAATCTATTGGGGCGTGGCCGCTCCCAACGAGTACTTTCGCAAGCAGCGGGTGTTCCAGGACCGGCAGACCATCGGCTGGATCGGTTATTGCCCGCACCCTCTGTCGGCGGCCGATTTTCCGGAAGTCGCCGAGCTGCGTCCCACTCAATCGAAGGGCGCTATTGTCGTTGCCTGCCCCGGCATCATGGACGAGAAGAACGTCCAGCATGTGCAGGTGGTGGGTGACACCGATATCAAATTGGTGGAACTCGGGCTGTTGCCCGGACGCTATTGAGTCGCACGGGCAGGCTGGCTTTTGCTGGGGCGAGCTTGCCTGCGATGGCTGTGGCCAGACACCCCGATAAGATTTTGAAATGATTTCCCCATGGGAAATTCCCCTTGGGGTTGTAGGATTCAAGTCCGTTTTTCTTCACAGGACTTGCATGAACACCCTCTCGGAGCCTCCCAGTCGTCCTTATCTTTGGACGCCTCAGCCTTTCCCCGCTCGATCCGCCTCACGGTGCCTTTCGCCAGTCATAAGGCGCGGACGTTACCTCGAACTCGCTGTTTTTCGCTGCTCGCCGCCGGTCGTCGCGACCGTTGGGCGCTGGCCTGCGTTCGCCGTTCAAAGGCCTTGTGGCCTTGCCTTGCCGTGTCCGGCTGCCTGAATTCACTGGAGAGATAGAGTCGTTTTATGGAATGGATAATGGACCCCACGGCCTGGCTTGGCCTGTTGACCCTGATCGTGCTGGAGCTGGTGCTGGGGATCGACAACCTGGTGTTTATCGCGATCCTCGCGGACAAGTTGCCGCCCCACCAGCGTGACCGCGCGCGGATCATCGGCCTGTCCCTGGCGCTGATCATGCGCCTGGGCCTGCTGGCGAGCATTTCCTGGTTGGTGACCCTGACCGCGCCGCTGTTCGAGGTGTTCGGCAAGAGCTTCTCCGGTCGCGACCTGATCATGCTGTTCGGTGGTGTGTTCCTGTTGTTCAAGGCCACCATGGAGTTGCATGAACGCCTGGAAGGCCATGTCAGCCAGCGCGCCGGTAATGCCGCTTACGCGCTGTTCTGGCCGATCGTTGCGCAGATCGTGGTGCTCGATGCGGTGTTCTCCCTGGACGCGGTGATTACTGCTGTGGGCATGGTCGACGAACTGGCGGTGATGATGATCGCGGTGATCATTTCCATCGGCCTGATGATCGTCGCCAGCAAGCCGCTGACCCGCTTCGTCAACGCCCACCCGACGGTGATCATGCTGTGCCTGGGCTTCTTGATGATGATCGGTTTTGCCCTGACCGCCGAAGGCCTGGGTTTCCACATTCCGAAAGGCTACCTGTACGCGGCCATCGGTTTCTCGATCCTGATCGAGGTGTTCAACCAGATCGCCCGTGCCCGCCGCAAGAAATCCATGCAGGGCCTGCGGCCGATGCGCGAGCGCACGGCCCACGCGGTGATGCGCCTGCTCGGCGGTCGCCAGTTGGCGGTGGAGGAGGTGGGCGAAGAGATCGCCGACCTGCTGGACAATGGCCAAGCGCCGAGCGCCGAGCTGTTCGACCGCCGCGAGCGGGTGATGATCAGCGGCGTGCTGCAACTGGCCGAGCGACCGATCCGCACCTTGATGACGGTGCGTGCCGACGTCGACTACATCGACCTGGCCGACGATGCCGAAGCCATCCGCAACAGGCTGATGCATTCGTCCTACTCGCGCCTGCCGCTGATTCGCGACGGCGCGGTGGAAGAGCCGCTGGGCTTCGTGCACAAGAAGGAGTTGCTCAAGGAATACCTGGCCGGCAACGAGCCGAACCTGGAACACCTGGCGCGCACGGCGATCAACCTGCTGGACAGCTTCTCGATCCTCAACGCCCTGGAGCAGATGCGCAAGGCCTCCACCCACATCGCGTTCGTGATCAACGAATTCGGCGATTTCGTCGGCGTGCTGAGCATGACCGACATCCTCGAATCCATCGCCGGCGAGCTGCCCGACGCCAGCGAGATCGAAGGCCCGGACATTGTCGAAGAGCAGGGCGGTTTCATGGTCAGCGGCGCCTTGAACCTGGCGCAAATCCGCCAGCGCACCGGCTTCGACGCCGAACCGACCGAGGACTACCAGACCCTGGCCGGGCTGGTGATGAGCCTGCTGGACCGCTTGCCGGTGATTGGCGACCGACTGCAATGGCAGGACTGGACACTGCAGGTGGTGACGGTGGAAGAGCGGCGAGTGACCCGGGTGCTGCTGCACCGGCAGGATGCCGCCTGAGCCATGAGCTGACAGAAAGCCGGACGCGAGTCCGGCTTTTTTTTTTGGCCTGGAACATGACCCGAGCCAAGGCCAGGCTCCGGCTGATTAAGTTTTACTTAAAAGCTTTCAACCCCGTGGCTGATTATCATTGCCGGGTAGCTGCCGCAGACTGGTTTCGTATCTCCATGCACCCTCGTTCTTGCAGCGCGGGTCTTGAAACGAGCGGTCTATGTCAGTCAATCCCGCAATACCCCCGCAGCCAGCCTTGGTCGAATGCCCCGCCATGGCGGAGCTTTCCGCCACGGCGGCCGTCCACTCGGCCCTGGCCTGTTGCCAACTGCTGCTGCAACTGACCCAGGAGCGCGCGCCACAGGCCGCCGACCCGGGAACCGAACGCGACCTGCGCCGGGCGCTCAAGGACTACGCCCGGGGCGCCGGTGCCGACCTGCGCCTGGAGCGTCTGGCGCTGGCCCGGCTGACCCCGAAGATGCTGCCCCTGGTCTGGCGCGACCGCAGCGGCGCGTTCATCCTGCTGGCCCGGTTGTCCGACGCGCAGGCGCTGATCCAGCGACCCTCAGCCCATACCCCGGATGTGCTCGATCGCGCGCAGTTGGCCGAAGAGTGGAGCGGCGAGGTGATTCGCCTGCGCCAGGGCGGCCTGCGCTTCGATCTGTCCTGGTTCGTTCCGGAACTGCTGCGCCACCGGCGGATACTCGGCGAAGTGCTGCTGTGCTCGCTGCTGCTGCAAGTGCTGGCCCTGGCGACGCCGTTGTTCTTCCAGGCGGTGATGGACAAGGTCATGGTGCACCGGGCGCTGTCGACACTCGACGTGCTGGTGATGACCCTGGTGGTGGTCGGCCTGTTCGAGGTGCTGCTCAAGGGCTTGCGCGAATACCTCTCGGCGCACACCGCCAATCGCATCGATATCGGCCTGGGGGTCAAGCTGTTCCGCCATCTGCTCGGCCTGCCGCTGCTGTACTTCAAGCAGCGCCAGGTCGGCGCGATCATCACCCGGGTCCAGGAGCTGGACAGCATCCGCGAGTTCCTCACCGGCTCCTTGCTGACCCTGTGCGTGGATGTGGCCTTCACCCTGGTGTTTTTTGCGGTCATGGCCTGGATCTCCTGGCCGCTGACGCTGCTGGTGCTGCTGACCCTGCCGCTGTATGTGCTGCTGGCCTGGGCCAGCAGCGGCCCGCTGGAGAAGCGCATCGAACGGCAGTTCTACAGCGCCGCGCGCAACACGGCCTTTCTCAATGAGACCGTGAGCAGCAGCGAAACCATCAAGAGCCTGGCGGTGGAGCCGCGCATGCAGCGGCGCTGGGAGGCGCAGACGGCGGAGATGGTCGAGGCCGGTTTTGCCAGCCAGACCCTCGGCAGCGCGATCAGCCAGATGGTCACGCTGTTGCAGAAAGTCACCGCGGTGGCGGTGATCTGCTGGGGCGCGAGCAAGGTCATCGACCTGCAGATGACTATTGGCCAACTGATCGCCTTCAATATGATGCTGTCCCACGTCAGCCAGCCCCTGGCCAAGCTGATCGAGGTCTGGCAACAGTTCGTCCGGGTGCGGGTGTCGGTGGACAAGCTGGGCGACATGCTCAACCTGCCGGTGGAGCAGGCCGAGGGCGACCAACGCCCGGCGCAGGCCCTGCGCGGCGAGGTGCGCATCGAGCAAGTGATGTTCCGCTACCGCCCGGAACTGGAGCTGGTGCTGCGCGGCCTGGACCTGCACATCGCCGCCGGCCAGACCCTGGGCATCGTCGGGCCGTCCGGGTCGGGCAAGAGCACGCTGACCCGCCTGCTGCAAAAACTCTATACCCCCGATGCCGGGCGCATCCTCATTGACGGCATGCCGCTGCAGCAGCTGCAACCGGCCTGGTTGCGCAGCCAGATCGGCGTGGTGCTGCAGGAAAACTACCTGTTCAACCGCAGCGTGCGGCACAACATCGCCCTGCGTCATCCCACGGCGTCCCTGGAAAGCGTGATCGCCGCGGCGCGCCTGGCCGGCGCCCACGATTTCATCCTGCGCCTGCCGCTGGGCTACGACACGGTGCTGGCCGAAGCCGGCAGTTCCCTGTCCGGAGGCCAGCGGCAACGCATCGCCATTGCCCGCGCGCTGATGGGCGATCCGCGGATCCTGATTTTCGACGAAGCCACCAGCGCCCTGGACGACGAATCCCAGGCGCTGATCCAGGACAACATGGCGCGCATCGCCGAGGGCCGCACGGTGATCATCATCGCCCACCGGCTGTCCGCGGTCCGCCATTGCCAACGCATCATCGCCCTGGAGCAGGGGCGTATCAGCGAGTCGGGCAGCCATCAGCAACTGCTGGCCAACGGCGGTTGTTATGCGCGCTTGTGGGCGCTGCAACAGGCGCTGCGCAAGGAGGCCCAATGATGCTCGGCGCATTGACCCATTTGCGACGCGCCTGGCAGCAGCTGCGCGAGGCGCCGGCGCTGCGGGGGCGTAGCCGCGACGAATACGAGTTCCAGCCCGGTTACCTGGAGATCGTCGAGCGCCCGCCCGCGCCCTGGGCGCGCGGCACGGCACTGCTGTTGATCCTGTCGATCCTGCTGGCCCTGGGCTGGGCAATCCTCGGTTTCCTCGACATCCATGCCAGCGCCGCCGGGCGCCTGATGGTCTCCAGCTACACCAAGGTGATCCAGGCCCATGAGGCCGGCGAAGTGCGGGCCATCCATGTGCGGGACGGGCAGCGGGTCAAGGCCGGCGACGTGCTGGTGGCGCTGAACCCGATCGGCATCGACGCCGAATTGAGCGAGTTGCGCGCGCAACTGGCGTTCAAGCGCCTGGAGCTGGCCCGGGCCCGCGCGCTGCTGACCCCGGACCCGCTGGGCAGCTACCAGGCGCCGGACGGTCTGGACGCGGAACAGCTCGCGGCGGCGCGGGAACAGTTGGCGAGCGCCTGGAAGGAGATCCGCGCCAACCTCGACAGCCTCAATGCCGAGATCGCCATCAACCAGGCCAACCAGCGGGCCCGCAATGGCGAGATCGCCGCCCTGGGCAAGCTGGCCAGCAACGTCCGCCGGCGCCTCGATGCGCGCCGGGCGATGGCGGCCGAACAACTGATGCCCCGGGTCGAATTGCTCGAGCAGGAAAAGGAACAGCTGGAGGTCGAGCGTTCCCTGGCCCAGCAACATGCCGAGCTGCAGGTGCTCAAGGCCCAGGCGCAGAACCGCCGGGAGCAGCGCGACAGCTTCCTGGCCAGGACCCAGCGCGAACAGCACGACCTGCTCAACCGCAGCCACCAGGATGTCGCGGTGCTCGAACAGCAACTGATCCGCGGCCGCGACCGGCAGCGCCTGCAAACCCTGCTGGCGCCGGTGGACGGGGTGGTCCAGCAACTGGCCGTGCATACCCTGGGCGGCGCGGTGCAGCCGGCGCAGCAACTGCTGGTGATCGTGCCCGAGGGCGCCGAGCTGGATGCCGAGGTCATGGTGCTGAACAAGGACGTCGGTTTCGTCAGGGCCGGGCAGCCGGTGGAGATCAAGGTCGACGCCTTTCCCTACACCCGCTACGGCACCCTGCGCGGCACGGTCGAGCATGTCTCCGGCGACGCCATCAAGGACGAACAGCTGGGTCTGGTGTTCCCGACCCGGATCCGCCTGGAGCGCGCCGCGATCGCCGCGGGGCAGGGGTGGATGCCCTTGCAGGCCGGGATGAGCGTGACCGGCGAGATCCGCACGGGCGAGCGGCGGGTGATCAATTACCTGCTGAGTCCGATTCGCGAGTATCAGTCCGAAGCGTTGCGGGAGCGTTGAGCATGACCACAGCCTTCAATCCCGCGGCCGAACAGTCGCCGACTGTCCTCGATACCGGCCTGCATGCACTGGCCTGGGCCGCCCGACGGTTTGACCTGAGCATCAGCGTGGCACAACTGAACCACCGCCTGGGGCGGGTCGAGGGCCTGGCCGACAGCCTCGACCTGCGGCGCTGCGCCGGCTGGATCGGCCTGCGGGCGCGGGCGCTGCAAAGCCAGGTGCAGCGTTTGCAGCACCTGCCGTTGCCGGCCCTGCTGGAAACCTCCCAGGGCTGGGCGGTGCTGGACGCGGTGGACGGCGACCAGGTGCGGCTGTTCTGGCCGTTGCAGGGGCAGTGCCAGAGCTTGTCTCGCGAGGAACTGGCAGCGCTCTGGCAGGGCCAGGTGCTGCTGCTGGCCGAGCGGCATGTCGAACCCAGGGCGCGCGGTTTCGGCATCGGCTGGTTCCTGCCGTCGATCCTCAAGCATGTGCGGCAGTTTCGCAGCGTGCTGCTGGTGTCGCTGATGCTGCAACTGGTGGCGCTGGTCACGCCGCTGCTGTTCGAGAACATCATCGACCGGGTCCTGGTCAGCCGCGGCCTGTCCAGCCTGCAGGTGCTGGGCATCGCCATGCTGGCGTTGGCGCTGTTCGAGCCCTTGTTCGGCCTGCTGCGTTCCTGGCTGTTCAGCAACGTGGCGAGCAGGATCAACGCCGAGTTGTCCGCGCGCCTGTACCAGCACCTGATCCAGCTGCCGCTGGGCTATTTCCAGGGGCGGCAGACCGGCGAGATCATCGCCCGGGTCGGCGAGATGCAGCAGATCCGCCAGTTCCTCACCGGCTCGGCCCTGACCCTGGTGCTGGACCTGGCCTTCTGCGGGCTGTTCATCGCCGTGATGTATGCCTACGCGCCGCTGCTGACCTGGGTGGTGGTCGGCTCCCTGGCCTTGTACTTCCTGTTCTGGCTGTGCGTGGGGCCCTTGCTGCGCAGCCGGGCCTTGCGCGAATACGAGTTGAACGCGACCAACACCGCCTTTCTCACCGAGGCCGTGACCGGCATCGAGACCATCAAGACCGGGGCCATCGAAAGCGGCTTCCAGCAGCAGTGGCAACGCCAGCTGGCGGCCTATGTGCGCGCGGCGTTCCACACCCGCATCGTCGGCATCTGGGCCGGCCAAGGCATCGGCGTGATCCAGAAACTCACCGCGGCGCTGTTGCTGTGGTGGGGGGTGATGCTGGTGCTGGACGGCCAGCTGAGCCCCGGCCAACTGGTGGCCTTCAACATGCTGGCCGGCCATGTGGTGGAGCCGATCCTGCGCCTGGCCCAGGTCTGGCAGGACTTCCAGCACACCCTGATTTCCCTGCGGCGCCTGGGCGACATTCTCGACACTGAGTGCGAAAGCGGCAGCGGCGGCCTGGCTTCGGTGCCGGCGTTGCAGGGCGGGGTGAGTTTCCAGGGTGTGCGCTTTCGCTATGAGGAGGACGGCCAGGAAGTCCTGCGTAGCCTCGACCTGGAGATCCGGCCGGGGGAACTCGTCGGCATCACCGGGCCTTCCGGCTCCGGCAAGTCGACCCTGACGCGCCTGTTGCAGCGCCTCTATGTGCCCCAGCACGGCCGGGTGCTGGTGGACGGCATCGACCTGGCCATCGCCGACCCGGTGGCCCTGCGCCGCAACATGAGCGTGGTGCTGCAGGAAAGCGTGCTGTTCGCCGGCAGCGTGGCCGAGAACATCCGCCTGTGCCGGCCCCAGGCCAGCGATGCCGAAGTGCAGCATGCGGCCAGCCTGGCGGGAGCGGCGGCCTTTATCGAAGCCCTGGCCCAGGGCTACGAGACCCAGGTCGGCGAGCGCGGCGGCCAGCTTTCCGGTGGCCAGCGCCAGCGCATCGCCCTGGCCCGGGCGCTGCTGAGCAACCCCGGGATCCTGCTCCTGGACGAGGCCACCAGCGCCCTGGACTACGAGTCGGAAGCGGCGGTGATGGCCAACCTGCAGGGCATCGCCCAGGGCCGCACGGTGATCAGCGTGGCCCATCGCCTCAATACCCTGCGCCACGCCGACCGGATCCTGGTCATCGATCAGGGCCGGGTGCTCGAACAGGGCACCCACGAACAACTGCTCGCCCTGGACGGGCTGTATGCCCGGCAGTGGGCCTTGCAGATGAAGGATTGAACCCACTGACGGCAGGAGTACGCACGAACCAGGCATGCCTCCCCATCCCGGATATTCATAGCGACAGGCAGCCTTTCGCGACACGAAGGGCTTCGCTCAAAACAGACAAAGGATCACTGCAATGGCTTCCATGTCCAAGGACTTCACGCGCCTGCTCAATACCCTGATCGATCAACAGGTCAAGGCGGCAGGCAGGCAAACCGAATGGTTCAACATGAGCGCCGACGAGCGCGCCGCGTACATCGCCCAGGTCGGCGAGCGCCTGCTGGAAATGCAGCAGAGCACCCTGAGCGTGCTGGCCGCACAGCATTATCAGATGCAGGACAACCCGGTCTCGGTCGGCGACCAGTTGCAGACCCTGCAACAGCGCCGCCAGCAGATGAACGCCATCCCCGACACCCCGGCCATCAGCGCCTACAAGCTGCAACTGGACCGCGACATCCAGTTGTACAGCCGCCAGCAGACGGCGATCACCCACTATGACAGCACCTGGAACAAGGCCCTGGGCATGCTCAGCCCCGGTGGCGCCAAGCAGCTGGACATCAAGGGCCTGAAGGCCGATGCGCTGGCCAAGCAGGACAAGCTCAACGGGCGGATCAAGCGCCTGGAGCAGCAGTTGACCATCCAGGTGGCCGACTCCACCTTCAGCCAGGCCTACGTGACACTGTTCTCCGAACTGCAGGCCTACAAGGACGTCAGCGCCCGCTACAACACCTTGCTCAAGGCCACGCCCGAGCAGCAGGCCGCGAGCCTCGGCGCGCTGGCCAAGGCGCCCCGGGCCTCCGACGATCTGCCGGTGAATATTTCCCTGCTGATGATGGAAGAGCGCCCCGGCTATATCCGCATGAACGTGGCGCTGGTCAATGCCAGCACCGATGGGCGTTTCAAGGACTTCTTCCTGGAGAACGGCAGGCTGGTGGTGCCCACCGACGGGGTGCTGAACTTCTCCTTCGGCACCGCGGCCCGCTCCCTGGCCTGGCAGCAACAGTACCGGCTGAAGAACGAGCCGCCGTCCTTCCGCTCGCCGACCTACGCGCCGATTCGCTCGGTGCTGGTCAAGACGTCCTTTGTCGAGCAGTACTTCGCCAACCACCTGGTGTCGGAAAGCTCCTTGCGCGAAGGCTTCAAGGCCCAGGTGCTGGGCAACGGCCACAAGCTGCTGTTGACCAGCGTCGATCGCAAGGTGCCGAACCAGGTCGGCATCCAGGTTTCCGGCCAGTCGCCCAGCACCACTGTCACCCGCGAAGTGCCCCTGGCGGGCGCCTTGAGCGAGCTGATCAACCAGAACGCCGACATCGCCAGCTTCCAGACCATCGGCCTGGAAGGTTTTCGCCAGAACAGTTACCACCCCGACCGTGACGGCGTCTTCGTCAATATCCACGAGCTCGAACGCTCGGTGGGCCTTGCCGAGCGCCAGTACCTGCTGGAAATGCCTCAGGGCGGCGAGTACCGCGCTGCGACGCCTTTTGCGCTGATGACCGTCGACGGCGACAAGGTCAGCAGCAGCCACCTGAGCAAGGCACAGACCGACGCCCTGTATCAATACAACGCGGCGTTTTTTGACAAGCTGGAGCAGCTGCGCGACGGTGGCATCAAGGCCAGCCGCCTGTTCGAAGGCAGCCGCGAACGTACGGCCTTCACGCAGCAGCTGACCCGCTTGCTCGAACGCAACCACATCACCCCGGCCGGGGTGCTGATGCCGGAACACAGCCGCGCCAGCCTGCGCGATATCAAGGGCAACAACCTGAACAAGGTGCTCTGGGAGCAGGCCTTCGCCGCGTCGGTCTGGCAGAGCCGCGACAACGACGCGCTGCTGTTCGGCCTGGCCGACAAGCTGGTGAACAACCAGGCGGTGGCCAAGGTCCTGCAAGGCGGTTATGTGCAGAGCGACATTGCCCAGGCCAAGTTGCTGCTGGCCCCGCTGTACGAGTCATGGCGGGCCCGGGCGATCGACGCGGAAACCCAACGGGTCGCCGCGGCCAACGCGGCGCAGCATCCTGGCAACCCGAAAGTGCATGTCTTCGATCAGGTGGCGGTCGAGCGTTCCCTGGACAGTAAGTTGTTGACCCTGTTGTTGCGCGGCCCCGAGGGGCTGGAACCGGCCGATGGCGCACTGCGCCCGAGCGTCGAGGCGGCGTTGTCCAGTGACCAAGGCCGCAGCCTGCGCAAGCAGGCGCTGTTCCATGCCCTGCGCCCGGTGGCCGACAGCTTTTCCAAGGCCGCGGTGCCGGTCAATGCCCATGCCGCGCTGGCGCCGCAGAGTGGCGCCGACAAGGTCATGATCAACAACCGGCTGAATCAGCCCGACCCCTACCTGATCCTCAATACCCACCCGGAGCAGGCGCAGGCCGATGCCACGTTCCTGATCGCGGACGACAAGTACCGCAGCTACAGCCAGTTCCGTCCCGACCCGGGCAATGCCGCGACCCGCTACATGAACGACCTGGACACGCCCTTCGTGGGCGGCATTTCCGGGACCACCCAGACCGTCAGCAATGCCTTGCCGGAATTGTTCGGTGGTGCACCGAGCATCAAGCAGTACTGGCAGTTCCAGATGGCCAACGCGGCCTTCATGATCCGCAACGGCTATCACTCGTTCTTCGAGACCCTGTATGTCGCCGCCCGTTATGAACCCCAGGGGCCGGGTAGCATCGGCCAGGACCTGCTGCAGATGTTCGACCGCTACCGCGCCGAAGGCAGCCAGGAGGCGCTGCACGGCGAGCTGTACGACGGGGTGATGGCCCGCGTGCTGCCGATCGTCAACCAAGGCTTGCCGGTGGCCGAGGAGTTCCATCCGCCGCGTTTCACCAGCGTTGGCCCGCTGCCCGCGCTGCTGGGGCAGGCGGCGAAGGACCTGCAGCTCAAGACCGGGCTGGCCTCGTTAGGAGCCGGGTTCGAGCCGCGCCAGGGCAGCGCCGACATTCGTCAGTTCGCCGCCGACCCTGTGCAGTTCGCCAAGACCCATACCCTCAGTGCCGAGGCGCTGGTCAAGTCGGGACGCTTGCCGGCCCAGGGCAACGTGCAGTTGGTCAAGGTCGCGCCGAACCTGTACGAGCTCGAATACACCGAGCACAGCGCCAATGACGTTGCCGGCGGCAACAGCGTGCCGGCGTATTTTCTCGGCTACAACGGCCCGAACCAGGCCAATGCCGCGCCGGCCTATGTGGACATTCCCAAGCACGCGGCCGCGGGCAGCTTCCTCTTCACCGGCACCTTGTCGGGCTGCTCGCTGGTGGTGACCAGCCTGGACGCCAATACCTTCCGGGTCTACCACGACGGCCGGGTCAACAGCTCGCTGCTGTACGACAACGTGGTGATGGCGGTCGACTACAAGGACTATCAGGTCGCCGGCACCGCCGAGGGCCTGGCCGCGGCCTACATGCAGTACGTCGACGGCCAGTGGCAACTGGTGTTCCAGCGCCAGGAGTACCAGCGCGAAGGCCAGATGGTCTGGCCGAAGCTGCGCGACGGCGCGCAACCCCTGCAGATCCAGAACGCCGACCCTCAGGTGGTGGAACGCAACCGGGCCGAGTTCGCCGCCTACCGCGAGCAGGTGCACCAGAACCTGAAGAAAGTCGCGACCCAGTTCGGCGTGTCGGTCGACGGGGTGGCCGACGGTGTCTACCGCGATGGCGCCTTTTCTCCCGAACATCCGGCGATCGCCGCCTGGAACCAGCTGCGCGAAGCGGTCCAGGCCAAGGTCAACGCCGACATCCAACAGCTGGCCGACAAGCGCTACCAACTCCAGCAAGACCGGCGCGGGGCCAGCGACAAGGGCCTGATCGACCAGCAGATCAAGCAGCTCAACCTCACCCAGGACTACTACCGGGCGCAGTACGACCCGGTGTTGCGCGAAGCCGGCTCGGTGGAAAAGACCTGGCTCTGGCAGCAGATCAAGGCCAAGGACGGCACCACCGCGGTGGTGCGCACCGACGATACGGCGATCCAGGGCGCAGGCGAGGAGCGCGCCAGCAGCGTCGGCGAGCGTTATGCGATTGCCGAGGCCTATCAGCGCGGCGCGCGGGGCACGGCGTTCAGCGACGGCTTGCGGGATTTTCGCGAGATCAAGATTCCCGGGGTGGACGACCGGATGTCGGCCCTGAAGATGAAGCAGCTGTTTCTCGACGGCACCCTCACGCCCCGCGAGCGTGGCGCCCTGAGCGGGCGCATCACGGAAACCGCCCAGGCCGAGTACATCGACAAGGTGCTGCGCCAGACCGCGGTGTTCAGTGAAGACTTCCACAAGGCCGGCAGTGTCTTCGACCGGCTGGCGCCGCAGGACTTCTACCTGTCGCTGGTGGGCGACCGCTCCGGCGGCCGTTGCTACCCCCTGGTCCGGGCGATGGCCGTGGCCCTGGCCAGCGGTGGCGAGGCGGGCGTCAACAGCCTGGTACAGAAGCTGTTCCTGGCCTCCGCCGACCCTCAGGCGGGCAGCTCGACGCTGCTCAAGAACAGCCTGATCCGCCTGCATTCCAATGTCGAAGCGGTCCAGGCTTCCAGGGAGCTGGGGCAGGTCAAATTGTCCGAGGTGGTGTCGCGGCTGGCCGCCAGCAGCGGCACCTCGATGTTCGCCCTCAATACCCAGAACCACTCGATGATGGTGGGCAGCACGCAGACCGCCGAAGGCCGTCGCTACTACTTCTATGACCCGAACGTGGGGATCTTCGCCTTCGACTCCAGCAAGGGCTTGGCCAAGGCCATGCAGCAGCACCTGGTGACGCGCAACCTGGCCGCGCACTATGGCTCGCTCGGCACAAAGTCGCTGCCGGCCTTCAACCTGATCGAGATCGACACCGGCAAGATGGCCGAGGTGCCGGTGGGCAACGGGCTGAATGTGGCCGATCTGTCGCGGCCCGAAGAACTGGCCGGGGTCATCGGCCAGCGCCGCCAGGTCGAGCAGGCAGTAGACGCCCGGCAGCGCGTCAGCGAAGACCTGCGCCTGGGGGCGGCGTTGACCACCTTCGACGCCGAGCAGTGGGGCGCGCGCTTCGAAGTCGCCAGCACCCGGCTGGCCCGGGAACACCAGTTGGGCAGCCAATGGATACCGATCATTGCCAACATCGAGGCACAGCAGGAGGGCGGCTATCGGGTCCAGTTCATCAACCGTGACCAACCCGAGCAGACTCGCTGGCTGGCTACCGACGATGGCACCTTTGTCGAGTTCCGGCGTTTCGTCGATGAGCACATGCGGGTGTTCAACCAGCACTTCACCCTGGAGCACGGGCAGATACGGCCGCGTGCCGGCGTTAGCGAAGCATCGCCGGTGGATGGCTTGAACGCCGGCTTCGCGGTGCAGACGCTGATCCAGTGGTTCGCCGACAAGAACCGCAAGGACACAGCCCAGGGCACGGTTTCGCCGGACCTGGCCACTGCGCTGAAGATCCACAGCTACCTGGGCCTGGCGCAGATCGGCCATGGCACCTTGCAGGACGTGGTCAAGGTCACCGAACTGGTGCAGACCGCGTTGCGCGGCGAAGCCATGGCTGCCGAAACCTCGCTCAAGGACTTTGCCTCGACCCTGGGCCACACCGTCAACGAAGGCGCGGGCGTGCTGTTTGGCGGGGCCATGGTCGGCCTGGATGCCTATGAACTGGCCCATGCCGAGAACGACGTGCAGAAGGCGGTGTTCGGCACCCAGCTGGCATTCGATTCGGCCAGCTTCGTCACCGGCGCGGCCGGGGTCGGCGCCGGGCTGCTCGGCGCCTCGACGGCGGCCGCGGTGCTCGGCGGCGCGGGGGTGATCCTCGGTGGCCTGGCGGTGGGTTTCACCGCGCTGGCCCAGGCCTTTGGCGCGGTGGCCGAAGACGCCAAGGCAGTCGGGCGTTACTTCGATACGGTCGACAAGGCCTACAAAGGTAATGGCTACCGTTATGACGTGGAGAAGAAGGTGCTGGTGCCGCTGGCCGGCGCGGTGGTCAAGCGCCTGGACCTGCGCAACAACCAGATCGGTTTCGACAGCCAGTACATTTACCGCACCCACCACGGCTCCACCGGTTCCGGGGCGATCAACTACTTCTTCTGGGCCGGGGATTTCCCGCGGATGATCCACGACCGTGGCCAGGCGATCGAGGTGCGCAGCGGTATCGGCTACAAGGACGCCACGCGCACGCTCGAGCATGGCGACAGCACGGCGGTGATCCTGCCGGGCACGCCCAAATCCTACATCAGCTACGAGTACATGATCCTGCCGGGGTCCACCACCCGGCATGACACCGGCTTCGACGTGATCCGCCGGCTCGAGGAGGACCGGCGCTTCGACTACGACTTCTACATCTTCCCGAGCGAGGAGACGATCCGGCGGATTCGCCAGGAATACGTCGAGACCCCGATCGAGGTGCTGCTCGACTCGCGCGACCGGCAACTGGTGATACCCGAGCTGCCCAAGGAGCTGCACGGCTATCTGAACTACCAGATCAAGGGCGCGGGCGGGCGTTATCTGGTGGGCCTCAATGAAGGCACCCGGGTCGATCTGTCCAGCGAGTCCGGCACGCCGTCGCGCTGGATCATCGACAGCAGCCAGCTGGCGAGCGAGAGCATCAGCGTGTCCAAGGATCAGCTGGTGGTCGGCGGCGTGGTGGTCAAGCTCGACCCGGCGCATAACGGCCAGGTGCTGGTGGTCAACGCCAAGGGCGAGGTGCGCGAAGTCGATTTCGCCGGCATGAGCGCCCGGGTGGTGGAGGAAGACGCGAGCAAATGGCAACTGCCTGGCCAGCGTATCGAACAGCACCTGAGCGAGCTGGCCAAGGCCCATCAGCTGCACGGTCAGTACGTGGTTGTCGATAACTACCGCCACGAGGGGCGCAATGTCGGCCGGGCGTTCTACGACGTCGCCAACGACCGCATGCTGTTCACCGACACCCAGGTGGAACAGGCCAGGAACGCCCAGCTGGGGGCGGTCATCGGCGAGCATGCCTACTTCGTCGACGCCGAGAATTCCGCGGCATGGCGGGTCGAGATCGCCACCGGCAAGGTCGACGCGCAGTTTGCCCCGTCGTTCAACCAGAGCGCGGGCCGGATCAGCCGGTTCTGGCAGGAGGGCGACGCGGTCTACCTGGCCCGTCGTTATCAGCTCAAGGAGCGCGAGGCCGAGCTGAACTTCCGCATCACCGGTGACCGGATGGAGCTGGTCGGGGTGGTCGGCGATGACGCATTGCTGCAACTGTCGGCACGCACCGGCCAGCATGGCGATGCGCTCAAGGCCCTGCTCCAGGGCTACCAGAACCAGTCCACGCAACGCGCCAGCCCGGTGTACAGCCTGGGCGCGCCGATGATGGAGCCGAGCGCGGCGGCGCTGGTGACGGTGTTTGGCCTGGATAACGCGAAAGTCGCGCACCGCTACTGGGTGCGCACCAGCGACGGCACGGTGATCAAGCCGAACCTGGCGCCCCCGGCGGGTCAGCAGCCGCCGCTGGATGCCCAGGGCAAGCCCCAGAGCGCCTGGCCGATTCCGGCGGACCTGGTGTTCGCCGGCAGCATGCCGCAGCGGGCTGGCCAGGAGGTGTTTTTCTTCTACAGCCAGAAGCAGAAGGTGCTGTTCCGCCAGGAAGGGCCGGGGCAGAAAGTCCTCGACGGCAGCCAGCCGAGCGCCTTGCGCCTGGCCACGCCGACCCTGGCCAATGTGCTCGAACTCAACGGCCATCTGCTGGCCGTGACCGAGGATGGGCTGGTCGCGCGGATCGAGGCGACAGGGCGCCTGAGTTATGAAGCGGTCAATGAGCATTGGCTCAAGGGCCGCAGCACCTGGTGGCAGGACCTGGCCAGTGTCAACGGCGGCAGCGCCACCCTGGCGGTATTCGGGGCCAAGGCCGCCGACGGCAAGAGTGCGCTGCCGGTGTGGTACCACAACGGCCAGGTGGTCGTGGCGGCGTCCTCGCTGCAAGGCAAGCCGCTGCAATTTCTCGGCTTCGACAGCGCCAGCTCCAGCGCGCGGCTGTTCGAGCCCGAGAGCGGCAAGCTCTACCTCCAGGCACCGCTGACGTCCGAGGCGTTGGCCGCTGCGTTTGGCAGCGACGAGGTGCTTGAGGCCTCGGCGCAATTGCCCGCCGCCACGCTGCCGATGCCCGAGGTGCAACTGCGTTCGGCGGTCCAGGTGGATGCCGGGCTGCGGTTGACGACGGTGCAGGGCGAGATCCTGCTGCGCGCCAATAACGGCGATGTGCAGCTGGTGGCGCTCGACAAGGGCTGGCAGCAGCAACACCTGGGCAATCTGTCCCAGGCGCTGGCGCAAGTGGCTGGCCAGTGGCGAGCCAAAGGCGTGCTGACCTTGCAAGGCGCCGAGAGCCAGGGCTGGTTCGATGTCGCCAGCGGGCGGATGTTCGCCAGCACGGGCATTCCCGCCGCAAGCGACCTGCGTTTTATCGGGGTGGCCGCCGAATCGCAGCGCTCGGCCTACGTCTACAGCCCGACGGAACAGGCGCTGTACAAGGTCAAGGAAGGGGCTGCGCAGAAGCTCGGTCATTACGCCAATGTCGAGCGTATCGGCTCGTCGCTGCTGCTGCAGGGCGGCGGTCGTCAGGACGAGCTGGCGCCGCCGCTGATCGCCGGGGTCGACAGCGTGGTGCTGCATGGCGGCGGTGCCAACGACACCTATCGCTTCAGCCCGGCGATGTGGGCGCATTACCGCACGGTGGTGATCGACAACGATGACCCGGGCCAGGCCCTGGACCGCCTGATCCTGCCGGTGGCCGATGGCAAGAACATCCTCGTCAGCCGTCGGGGCGAGGACGTGCTGCTGACCGACGCCGGCTCTGGCACGGCCCTGGTGCTGCGCCAGGTGTTGGGCAGTGAGGCCGCGGCGCACCGGCATCTGCAGATCGAGCTGCAAGGCGACTCATCGGTGATCAGTGTCGATCATCTGGTGAAGGGCTTTGCCCAGGCGGGATCGGCCAAGGACGGGTTGTTCGAGCTGTCCTCGCGCGAGCGCCAGGCCGTGCCGATGGCGAACGACATCGCCTCGGTGACGGAGGCCGAAGGGCCCAGCCTGGCCAAACTGAGCGGGGCCATGGCGGCCTTCGCCGACACCGGCGGGGCGCGTGAGCACCTGCCGCAAAACCGTCAGGCCGCCCAGGCGGTGCTGGTGCCTTCACTGACCTGACCACGCGGGAGCAACCACAGGAGGGGCGCCAAGCCTCTCCTGTCTCCTGGCCCACCTTGTTTGGAAACAGAAACAGACCATGACCAACCCCATGATTTCGCGGCAGCGAGCCCTTGCCGGCTGGCTGCCCGTCCTGCTATCGCTGGCCGCGTTGCCGGCGGCCTCCCTGGCGGTGGCCGCCGAACAGCCGCGCCAGGCCATGCCCAGCGACCTGTGGCGGGTGTACCTGGATGCCCAGCACAACAACAGCGAGCTGGCGGCGGCCCGTGCCGACCAGGCCGCCCGCGCCGAGGCGGTGCCCCAGGCCCGGGCCGGGCTGCTGCCCACGCTGTCGGCCAGCGCCGAGCTGAATGGCACCAGCACTTCCCTGCAACAGCCACGGCAGGACACCCGGCGCAGCGGCACCAGCTACCAGGCGGTGCTGAACCAGCCGATCTTCCGAGCCGATCGCTGGTTCAGCCTCAAGGCCGCCGAAGCCGAGGACCAGCAGGCCCGGCTGGAGCTGGCGGCAGCCGAACAGAAACTGATGCTCGACAGCGCCCAGGCCTATTTCGGCCTGCTCAAGGCCCAGGACGCCCTGGCGGCGGCCAAGGCGGAAGAGGCGGCGCTCAAGCGCCAGCTGGAACTGGCCGAGAAGGGCTTGCAGCTGGGCCTGTCGGACCGTACCGATGTGCTCCAGGCCGAGGCCGGGCATGACACCGCGCGGGCCAACCGGATCGTCGCGCAGAAGCGCACCGACGATGCCTTCGAGGCCCTGGACACCCTGACGCACCAGCAATACGCGGCGATCCAGGGCGTGCGGCACGACATGCCGGTCTTGTTGCCCGAGCCCAACGATGCCCGGCGCTGGGTCGATACCGCGGTGCGCCAGAACCTGACCCTGCTGGCCAGCCAGCAAGCCCTGGATGCGACGCAGCAGACCCTCAGCGCGCGCAAGGCCGGGCACGCGCCGACCCTCGACGCGGTGCTGCGTTACCAGACCGGCGACAACGACAACCTGGGGTATGGCAACAGCGATATCCGTGGCAGCGGCTACGGCGGCAATGTCGAGCAGCGCTCCGTCGGCCTGCAGTTGAACATTCCGCTGTTCAGCGGCGGCCAGACCTCTTCCCAGGTGCGCGAGGCCCACCAGCGGATGAATCAGCGCGAGTACCTCAACGACAACCTGCGGCGCCAGGTGGTGGAGCAGACCCGCAACCTGCATCGCGGCCTCAACAGCGGCGTCGATCAGGTCAAGGCCCGGCGCCAGTCGATCATCTCCAACCAGGGCGCGGTGCTGGCCTCGCAACTGGGCTTCCAGGTCGGCACCCGCAATATCGTCGATGTGCTGGAAGCCCAGCGCCAGTTGTATAACGCCGTGCGCCAGTACAACGACAGCCGTTATGACTACATTCTCGACACCCTGCGGCTCAAGCAGTCGGTGGGAACCTTGTCGCCCCAGGACCTCAAGGCGCTTGGTGATTACCTCAAGGCCGACTACGATCCCGACCGCGATTTCCTGCCGCCGGAGTTTCCACGCCGGCTGGCGGCGCGTTGAGCTGTTTGTCAGGGCACAGGCGTATGCGCACGGGTTTATCAGGTAAAGGGGCGAGGTGTTGCACAGGCTAACCAACTTCTTCGACAGCCACAGACGGTGTTGCTACGCCCTGGGCGTGGTGCTCGCGGTCGGTGCCGCGGTGGCGCTGGGCAACTACTACCGCCTGCAGGTCGAGGACGTCTACCAGGCCAGTATCGAGATGCAGACCCAGGAGTACGCGGCGGATCTGCAGCAGTGGAAGTCCGACGGTTTTGCCATTGGCGCGCTGTCGATCCTGGGGCGCCACAACCCCTCGCTGAAACGGGTGATCCTGGAGCGCGAGCCCTCGGCAGAATTGATGGCGCAGGCGGCGATCCCGTTGAAGACGCTGTCGATGGTGGTGGGCGCCAACCACGCCTTTGTCCTCAACCGCGACGGGGTGGTGGTGGCGGCCCACGATCACCAGGGCCAGGCGCCGCTGGGGCTGAATGTGGCCTTCCGGCCCTACTTCAAGGTGGCGCTCAACGGCGGCAGCAGCGTCTATGGCGCGATCAGCGTCACCACCGGTACCCGCATGTTCTACATGGCGGTCCCGGTCTACGAGTCGCGCACGCGCCAGGACCAGGTGATCGGGGTACTGGTGGCGCGTTTCGACGGCAAGATGCTCGACACCAGCCTGAGCAAGCAGTATGGCGACGACCTGAAAATGATCCTGTCGCCCAGCGGCGTGGTGCTGGCCGCCAGCACCCCGGATTTTCTGCTCAAGGCCGATCGCGCCTGGTCGCTGCGCGAATTCGGCGGCGAGATCCGCCGCCAGTTCGGCGACTACCCGTTCGCCCACGGGGTGCCCGAACGCTTGCCCTTCGATGCCCATCAGCCGCAGGTCAAGCTGGACGGCCGGCGCTACAGCCTGTCCCGGGCCGATTTCGACTGGAACGATCCCAGCGGTCCCTGGACCCTGGTCACCCTGGGCGACCTGGATACGGTGCTGCCGGCCGAGCAGGTGCTGCTGATCAAGGGCTTGAGCGCCGTGGTGTTCCTGCTGTTGCTGTGGGGCGGCCTGCGGCGCCTGGCCGATGCCCGGCGACACAAGGCCGACGTGGCGCGGATCGAGCAAAGCGAGCGACGCCTGGACATGGCCCTGCAAAGCGGCGCGCTGGGGCTGTGGGACTGGAACGTCAGCCTGGGAATCGTCATCAACAACGATGTCTGGCTGCGGATCCTCGGCTACAGCAAGGAGGAGTTGGACCAGACCTTCGGCAATGGCCTGGATCGCTGGGCCTGCCTGGTCCATCCCCAGGACCATGAGCCGGTCATGGCCAGGCTCAGGGCGCACCTGAACAACGAAGTCGAGGAGTACCGCGCCGAGTACCGCATGCGCAGCAAAAGCGGGCGCTGGTTGTGGGTGCTGGACATCGGCCGGGTCATGCAGCGCGATGCCCATGGCACGCCGACGCGGGTCACCGGCGTGCTGCAGGACATCACCCAGGCGGTCGAGGTGCAGCAGTCGATCGTCGACAGCCAGACCAAGTTGCAATCGATGATCGCCAACATTCCGGGGGTGGTGTTTCGCAGCCTGCCGGACGCCTCGCGGACCATGGTGTTCGTCAGCGAGGCCATCGAGGGCCTGAGCGGTTTTGCGGCGGCGCATTTCCTCGCCGGGCACAGCTATCGCGACCGGGTCCACCCCGACGACCTGGAGATTTTCGCCGGCTGCCTGGGCAGCGCCAGCTACATGCTCGAATACCGGATCATCACCGCCAGCCAGGAGGTGCGCTGGGTCTACGACAAGGGCCAGACCATTGTCGTGGACGGGGTGCCGCAGTACCTGGACGGGGTGATTTTCGACATCAGCGAACGCAAGGCGGTGGAAGCCCAGGTCCAGCAATCGCGGCGCGACGCCGAGCTGGCGACCCAGGCCAAGTCGGAGTTTCTCGACAGCATGTCCCATGAAATCCGCACGCCGCTGAACGCGATCATCGGCATGGCCCACCTGGTGCAGGACATGCCCCTGGAGCGGGTGCAGCGCGACTACATCGAGAAGATCGACCGCGCGGCGCGCAACCTGGTGGGCACCATCAATGGCGTGCTCGACCTGTCGAAGATCGAAGCCGGCAAGCTGAGCATGGAGCAGGTCTGCTTCGACCTGCGCGAACTGGTGGACGATGTGTTGCTGCTGGTGCGCCAGCGCGCGGAAGAACAGGCGCTGCAGCTGCGCCTGGACATTCCGGCCCTGCTGCCGCGCAGCTATGTCGGCGATCCGCTGCGCCTGGCCCAGGTGCTGACCAACCTGGTGGACAACTCGATCAAGTTCACCGAGGCCGGCCATGTGTGCATCGGCGTGTGCCTGGTGCGCCAGTGGAACGACAAGGCTCTGCTGTGCTTCAGCGTCACCGACACCGGGGTGGGCATCAGCGACGAGCAGCAGGCGCGGCTGTTCAATGCCTTTGTCCAGGCCGACCTGTCGATCAGCCGGCGTTACGGCGGCAGCGGCCTGGGGCTGACCATCTCGAAAAAAATCGTGCAGATGATGCAGGGCGACATCTGGGTGCACAGCAAGCCGGGGCAGGGCGCAGTGTTCAAATTCACCGTGCAGTTGAACGTGCCGCAACAGCGGCCGCAGGCGTTGCCCGCGGCGAGTTGCAGCGCGCCGGCCACGCCATCGATGGCGGGTGCGGCGGGGCTGTGCACGGTCAACGACTATGCGCGGTTGCTGGCGGGGACGCGGGTGCTGGTGGTCGAGGACAACCGGCTGAACCAGGATGTGTTGCAGGGGCTGTTGCAGCGCGCCGGGGTCCAGGTGGTGCTGGCAGCCAACGGCGCCGAGGCCTTGCAGCGGTTGCTCGAGGACGGGCGCTTCGACGGGGTGCTGATGGATTGCCAGATGCCGGTCATGGACGGCTACGGCACCACGCGCAAGATCCGCGGTTACCCGCACCTGCGCTCGCTGCCGATCATCGCGGTGACCGCCAGCAGCCAGGCCGATATCCAGGGCCGGGTGCTGGCCGCCGGCATGAGCGACCTGGTGAGCAAGCCGCTGGAGGTCACGGCCTTCTATCGGACCCTGGTGCGCTGGATCAAGCACCTGGAACTGCCACCGGGGGAGATTGCGACAAGCCTGCCCAGCGCCGTCTCGACCCCGGGCTACGAGGGCATCGACTCGGCGCTGGGGCTGGCGGTGGTGAACCAGGACCTGGCGCTGCACCAGAAGCTGCTGGCGGATTTTCGCGATGACCAGCAGCAGGTCATCGAGCGCCTGTGGCTGGCCCACGCCGCCGAGGACTTGCAGGCCATCGGCTTTCTGGCCCACAGCCTGCAGGGGGCGGCCGGCAACATCGGCGCCACCGCGGTCCGGCAGGCCGCCAGGCAACTGGAGGAGCAATGTGTCGGGCAGGCCGACCTGGTGCCCTTGATCCGCCAGCTGGCGCGGTGCCTGGAACCGCTGCTGGCCGGCCTGGTGGGCTTGCCAACGGCGGGTGTCGAGCCTCCGGTCCGGGAGAACCAGGCACTGGGCACTGAGCAGCTGTTAAAACTGGAGCGGCTGGCCAAGCTGCTGCACAACCATAATGCGCAGGCCCTGGCGCTGATCGATGAACTGTGCGAGCAGAGCCGTAGCGGCGCCCTGCGGGCGATTCAGGAGCGGATCTACCGGCTGGAGTTCCAGCAGGCTTATGCGCTGCTGGTCGAGTTGCGCGCGGCCCAGGGCTAGCGCGCGGCGCAGGTCAGTTCGAGGTAGCGCGCCATCCGGTCCGTGCAGTGCTCCACCAGGCACTGGTGCAGGGCCCGCAGCGACTCGGTGATTTGCGAGCGGTGCGAAACCACCAGGCTCAGCGGCGCGGCGTCGGCCTGCCAGCCGGGGAGCAGGGGCAGCAGGCGCCCGGCGAGCAGGTCCTCGACCACGTTCAACAGCGGCAGGTAGACCACGCCGTGGCCGGCCACCGCCCAGCGCCGCGCGGCATCGCCATCGTCGCAGCAGAAATGCCCCTGTACCCGCACGTCCTCGACCTGGCCCGGCGCATGGAAACGCCAGCGGCTCTCTGGCCGGCCAATGCTGTGGCAGATGATGCACTCGTGCTCGCTCAGCTGTTCCGGCGATTCGGGCGTGCCATGTTCGGCCAGGTAGCCGGGCGCGGCGCAGGCGATGAAGTGGTGCTGCTTGAGCACCGGCAGTTCGACCAGGTCCAGCGCCAGGCTTTTGCCGTAGCGCAGCGCCGCGTCGAAGCGGCCCTTGAGCAGGTCCTCTTCCTTGTCGCTCAGGGCCAGCTTGATATACAGCCGCGGGCGTTCCTGCTTGAGCCGGGCGAGCAGGTCCAGCAGCAGGTTGCGGCCCAGGTCGGAAGACACCGTGAGCTCCAGCATGCCGTCGTCGTGGGTCAACGAGCGCTTGCCGTTGGCCAGGATCTTCAAGGCGTGCTGCGCGCTTTCCAGGTAACGCACGCCTTCGGGTGTGAGTTTCAGGGTGCGCGTGGAGCGGGTGAACAGGCGCACGCCGAGACGGTTTTCCAGGCGCTTGAGCGCCAGGCTGGCGGCGGCCGGGGTGATCGACATGATGCGCGCCGCGGGCGACAGGCCCTGCAGCTCGGCAATCAGCACGAACAGTTCCAGGTCGGCGAGGTTAGGCATGGGCAAGGCTCACTGTCCGTTCACAGGCCGAAAAAGCTCTGTGACGAACTCAGCAAGGCCGCCGAGAGCGACGCCGGGCCGCAGGCGATGCATTGCTCGAACCCCGGCTGTTCATACATCCGCGCCATGGCCTGGGCGTGCCGGCCGGGAAGGTCGCCGCCGGGTTGCAGCAGGCTCAGGTGGTAGTCCAGCGCCAGGGCGAAAAGGCGGGCCGAGAGCGGGAGATCGAGGCTTGCCGGGCTGCGGTCGCCCTGGAGCAGCGCCTCGGCATGGGTGATTTTCCAGGCGAGGTTGAGGATGCGGTCTTCCGGGTCGGCGTGGGCGAGGATCTCCTCGATCAGCACCCGGCTGTGGGCCAGGGCCTGGCCGATGCTGCCGCCGGGCTGGTTGAGGCCCATCAGGGCCAGGCAGGCGGCGCTGCGAAACGCCGCGGGGTCGCTCTGGGTCACGCCGCTGTCGAGCAGGATCGACAGGGTGTCGAGCAGCGCCTCGAGGCGGATCCGTGGGTTGCCGGTCAGCTGCAAGGCCAGGGCGCCGACGAAGCCGTCGCGCATGTCGCTGCCGGCCGAGGGCTCGGCCGCCGGTTGCGGGCTGTGCAGGGGTTTGTCGCGGTAACCCAGTTGTGTCGCCACCCGGGCCAGCACCACCGGCGGCGAAATCGGCTTGGCGATGTAGTCGGCGGCGCCGAGCAGCAGGCCCAGGCGTTCGTCTTCGACGCTGCTGCGCGAGGTCAGGAAAATCACCGGGATGGCCGCGGTCGCCGGGTGGCGCTTGAGTTCGCTGAGCACCTGGAAGCCGTCCATCTCGGGCATCAGGATGTCGAGGATGATCAGGTCGGGGCTGGCGCTGCGGGCCAGGGCCAGGCCACGCTCGCTGTTCTTCGCCAGCAGCACTTCATATTCGCTCGTCAGGGTTTTCGAGAGCACGATCAATGACTGCGGGTCGTCGTCGATCGCCAGGAGGGTATAGGGCTTGGGGGCGTGCTCTGCGGGCATGACGGGGGCGCCTGATCAAGAGAGGGCGGCAGTTTATCTTATTTGATCGGCCGGTCGCGCTGGTGCGTTGCCGCAGGGGTCACGGGTGAAAGGTGTAGCGATCCTTGCCCGTGTGCTTGGACTGGTACAGCGCCTTGTCGGCCTTGAGCAGCGCCTGGTTCAGGCTGTCGTCGTCCTCGACCCGGGCCAGGCCGATGCTGACGGTCACCGGGTATCGGGCCCGGGCTTGGCGCACCACCTGGCACAGGCGTTCGGCCAGTTGCTCGACGTCGTCGCGCCGTACCCCGCCCAGGTAGATGGCGAACTCCTCGCCCCCCAGGCGCGCATAGTCGAAGCCGGCCATGACCGTGCGGATATCCGTGGCCACCCGCTTGAGCACCTCGTCGCCGATGTCGTGGCCGTACAGGTCATTGATTTTCTTGAAGTTGTCGACGTCGATCATCGCCAGGTAGTGGTCATGCTCCCGGGGCTGCGCCGCCAGTTGTTCGCCGGCGCGGGCCATGAACGAGCGGCGGTTGGGGATGCCGGTCAGGCTGTCGTTGTAGGCTTGCTCGAGCAACAGTTTGGACATGATGTAGGTGTGCAGCTTGGCCTGGCGCAGCTTGATGAAGCTGTAGAGGGTCAGGGCGGTGAGGAACAGCGCGTAGATCAGCAGCATGGCGCCCTTGAGTTCCAGCACCGAGGTCTGGGTCATGATGAACGGGTCGAGCACCACCCAGGTCAGCACGAGGGTGGCGAAGAACGACCAGCGCCGCAGGGGCAGCACCGAGGCGCTGTAGAGAATGCTCGAGGCGCCGAGGATCAGCCAGTCGGGGCGCAGGTCCAGCGGCATGCCTTCGATCACCAGGCGGATACCCGCGCCGATGATCAGCACGAAAAGCAGGTTGAGCCACTGGAAGTACCGGGCGTTCTTGATGAAGGCCAGCATGATCGCGTTGATCGCCAGGGCGACCAGGAACGCCATCGAGTACAGGGTGAAGCCCTGCTTGCCGGGGAAGCTGACGATCAGGTTGAACAGCAGCCAGATGCTGATGCTGGCGACGTAGATCAGCAGGCAGAAACCGTGCAGCCGTTCGAAGTCGTACTGGGCGAACTCGGCCTTGAGGGCCGGCGGCGTGGCCTGTTTCAGCACTTGCGCTTCAATGGTCTTGAGCATTACGGGCCTTGGACGTGAACGGGTGGACGGGAGCGATAAGCCTCCTGGCGAGCGCGCGGACTGCGCAGGGCCTCGGGGCTGAATGAAAGCAGTGGGCGTGGGACTTGTCCAACCGCGGCGGGCGCCAGTGTGGGCGTCCTTCAACGTTGTGGTGCGGTTTGTTCAAGGTGGGGCGGCTTGGCGATCAGGTTACGCGCTTGAGGGCGCCGCAGATACGTGATGGCGGCTGTCGGAGCGCGTAAGTGCGCGGAGCATGCCGGTCGACATGCGCAGCAGCAGAGGCCTCGACGAGACCTCTGCGCCTGGGCTTCAGCCAGGCTGACGCTGTTTCAGCGCCGCATCCTGGGCATTGAAAGTACGCGCCGCGGCGGCCACTTCCTTGCGCACGATGGTCTTGCCGATCGGCGCCAGGGCGATGCCCGCCAGCTTCAGGTGCTGGATGCCGAAGGGAATGCCGATGATGGTGATAAAGCACAGCAGCGCCGACATCACATGCCCCAGCGCCAGCCAGATCCCGCCGAACACGAACCACAGCACGTTGCCGATCACCCCCAGGCCGCTGGTGCCGATATCGTCCTTGTTGTTCAGCTCGCGTCGGCTGATGGCTTCCTTGCCGAACGGAAAGAACGAGAAGGCACCGATCACGAAACAGGCCCGGCCCCAAGGGATGCCGACGATGCTGATAAAGGCCAGGATGCCCCACAGCCACCAGCACAGGCCCATGAAAATGCCGCCGAGGATAAACCAGAGAAAATTGCCGATGGCGCTCATGTAAAGCTTCCTTGTTTGAACCGTGAAAGGTATCGCACAGGCCCCGTTCGAGGCCCGTGCAGGTATAGACGCTTATTCCTTGCGCCGAGTCAGGCCGGAGACGATCGCCACCAGCAACAGGCTGATGCCCCAGCCGATCAGGGTTTCGAACCACACCAGAAAGCGGATGCTATGTCCCCAATCCCAGTTCCAGAACTCCACCCAGGCGTTGGGGGAAGGGGTAGTGGTGATTGGTCCCCAGTCCTTCTCCTGTTGCAGATCGACCAGTGACAACAGGATGTCCAGCGAATAGGCACCAGGGCTGAAGCCAGTGTATTCACCACGCAAGGCATCGCAGGTGTACCAGTTGCCGATCCCTGAAGGGATGGGCGTATCGGGTGAGCGCTTTTGCCAGCCTTCTCCATACTCCTTTCGGCAGGTGGTATAGGCGTCGCTCTGGAACACCAGCGGGTTGCTTGGGGCGAACACGTTCTGCTCGACGGCGGCGTACCAGTAGACGGTGGTGAAGGCTAGCCAGATGCCGAGGATCCAGGC
This sequence comes from Pseudomonas sp. GW822-FHT05A08, assembly GCF_058800485.1. NCBI lineage: Bacteria > Pseudomonadati > Pseudomonadota > Gammaproteobacteria > Pseudomonadales > Pseudomonadaceae > Pseudomonas > Pseudomonas sp. GW822-FHT05A08. The sequence goes on along the minus strand of NZ_CM179511.1, from coordinate 4,411,294 downwards.
CAGCAGGCGCATGGGGCGATAACCGTAGCCGGTGAGGGCGCCATAGAGCACATGCGGGACAATACCAAGCCAGCGAAATCCCCGAGGCCAGTGAGCCGTTCTCTTGCCCACGGAGCCTACCTCGCGCAAACGCCTCTCGAAGGCGATCCCGACTTCCTGGGCTTCATCGGCATGTCCCATTTCTTCGAGCTTGTGTTTCAGATGCCGCCAGGGCTGTGGGCGAAACCCGCTCTTTTCGCCTCTTGAACCATCGGTTCCCGCAGCAGACGGTATTTGTTTATCTAGCCAGGCAAGTCGGGTTTTGGCTTTTGCTCCATTACTCAGGAAGTCATAGGTAAACCCGTCCAGTTGCAAACCCTCTCCCCAAGACTGTGCATCATCGGTCAGCGTCCTGACTTTTGTATTGTTGAGAAGGGCTTTTTGGAGGGGGATCGCCAGTCCCTTAACAATTAACGAGCCTGCGATAAATGCGGATTGGGCAATCAGGGCGTAACCGCCCCTACCATCGAGTCGAGCGCCGGTGAAATTGAGCTGACCTCCGATGTTGGCTCCTGAAAGTCGCACGGTACCTTCAGATCTGAAGTCGGTTGACAGATTGACGTTGCCTTTAATGACAGAACCGTCCATTGCCAATGAGACATCTTTAACCGCAATGATGCGACAGGACGTGCAATTCAACTGGCCATTCAGGGTAATGCCCGCCAGGCTAACTTCACCAATGGAGGAGAACCCTCCTCGCATGTTCAGGTTTCCGCTGATCTGGATGCGGTCGGCGCGTATGGCTGCAAAACCTCGGCCATCGATAGAACTCTCGCTAAGGGTTAATGAACCTTCAATCTTGGCGCCGAGCAGGTTGATCGATCCGAAAGAGAACAGCTGCCGTATGGAAAAAGAGCCTGCTATTGACACGAGTGGGGCCTGGATTCCTGCCCAGGCACTACCATCCAGGCTCACTCGACCATCGATGGACGCATTGTTCAAAAAGAGCGTATTGAAGCAAAGGCAGTTTTGCAGCAAGAAGGCGGTAGGTATCTTGCTTGAGCGAAGGTCCAGTATTCCCTCGATGTAAGCTCCACGGAGCCTTACACCCTGTTCATGCACGATGTTTACCTTGTCCCCTCCCATAATCAGGAAGCGAAGGAAGTCCGCGCGAATGGTATTTTCCGATGTCGCCTGTTCCGGTCGGTGTGCGCTGAAGCTGGCGACTTTTCCTGAAAGCGTACATCTCAACAGTTTTTCTTCAGCAGGCTTTAAAGGTCGAAAGTCATTCAGCACACGACTCATTTGGCAGCCTCGTCGACTTGAGGCGTGCCGGTAGGCAGTACCTCAATCTGCAAGCCGTTGGCCTGCATGGCATCGCGATTGGCCTCGGCAAAGCCTGGGTGAACTCCTGCAACCAGGGTTGATTCGACGGGGGTAACCTGTTGTTCGATGCTGCAACCAGCAAGAAGGGACAACGCGCAAAGTGTGAGCAAGGAACGCATAAAAACATCCATGTAAGATCGCCGACCGGCAAAAAAGTGGCGCTATGCTATCGGCTTGTCGCCCCTGACAAAAGCGCAAACCCTGGCTTCCCCCAGAAGTAACCGCTTGATGCTTCTACAGATTGGCCACGACCGGTCGACACAGCGACCTTTGGCGGTTGCCGGGGCGAATACTAAATAACGCACGCTTCACTCGTTAGTGAAAGGACGCATTTAGTCCTGCGCACCCGCACGACTTCCCTCTTTATCCGAGAGTTTCGAACAAATGGAATTGAGTCCGTTGTCCAGTCCATCCCGTCTTGTCGCCCCCTGGCTGAGGCTACCGTTGATCCTGGCCAGCCTGTTGTCCCTGGCCGGTTGCCAGATGCCAAAAAGCACCGCGCCGGCCCTTCAGACCACGGCAGAAGCATCGCTACAGCAGAACGCCCAGGCCTTCAGCGATCAGTTCAGGGCTTTGATGGTGCGCAATGCCTTTGCCGCCAACAGCCAGGCGTTGGTAGGGACAGTGGATCTGGTGGTGAAGATCGATCGCCAGAACGAGCTGCGCAGTTGCGAGACCCGGCCCAACGCCCACCTGGCCCCGGTCCCGGCCCTGGAAAGCCTGGCCAGGCAAGTGTGCTGGGATAGCCTGTTTCCCAAGGTGCCGGTCGAAATGTACGGAACCGAGGAGGAGATGGTGATTGTCGCGCCGCTGGTATTTCCGGCCCTCGACGAGTCCGAACCTGAGCGTCAGTGGCGAGCGCGGACGGTCCAGGCTTATGCGCAAAGCCGCTTCTTCTGGACCCAGGCCCTGGGCCAGCAGCCCGTCGACAGCATTGGCAAGGCCCATGTGCGGTTTGTCGCCAATGCCCAGGGGCAGGTGCAGGAGTGCCTGATGAACCTCGATCCGGTTGCCGAGCGGCGGGACGCTTTCAAGCTGGACAGCGACCTGCAGGCGCGCCTGACTGCGCAGTGCAAGCAGCTGAACCTGAGGCAGATGCCCGGCTTCAAGGTGGATGACAAGGGGCTAGCGCGGGGCAGTGTGCTGGTGGAATACGCGCCGTGGAAAGGCGGTCCGAAATACAACTGACCGCCGTCACAGGGATCTGCAGGAGGAGCCGCTCGACCCTCGATGGCTTGCGATCAGCGAAGCTGAGGCGGTCAGGCGCAGCGCGTTTTCGTTGACGATTTATCGCGAGCAAGCTCGCTCCTACAAAGGCGACATGCAGTTCAGGCGCCGCACTCAGGGATCGACCTGGGCCATCAGCTCCGGGATCGACTCCGGGCGTTTGGCGTAACGCTGGGCCAGCACCGCGCAGACCATCAGCTGGATCTGGTGGAACAGCATCAGCGGCAGGATCAGCACGCCCATGGTGCTGCCGGCGAACAGCACCTGGGCCATGGGCACGCCGGTGGCCAGGCTTTTCTTCGAACCGCAGAAGAGGATGGTAATGCGGTCTTCCTGGTTGAAGCCGAAGAGCTTGCTCAGCAGGCTGGAGGCCAGCAGCGCCAAGGCCAGCAGCACGCAGCAGGCCAAGACCAGCCCGCCCAGGTTCCACAACGGAATCTGGTGCCAGATGCCTTCGTTCACCGCTTCGCTGAAGGCGCCGTAGACCACCAGCAGGATCGAGCCCTGGTCGACGAACTTCAGCCAGTTCTTGTTGCGGCCGACCCAGGCGCCGATCCAGCGGCGGGCGATCTGCCCGGCGATGAAGGGCAGCAGCAATTGCACGCTGATCTTGACGATGGCATCCACGGTCGAGCCGGCATCGCCGTGTACATTCAGCAGCAGGGTCACCAGCAGCGGCGTGAGGAAAATCCCGAACAGGCTGGACGCCGCGGCGCTGCAGATCGCCGCCGGCACGTTGCCCCGCGCCAGCGAAGTGAAGGCAATCGCCGACTGCACGGTGGCGGGCAGGGCGCAGAGGTAGAGCATGCCCAGATACAGGTCGTTGCCGATCAGCGGCGACAGCAGCGGCTTGAGCGCCAGGCCCAGCAGCGGGAACAGCACGAAGGTCAGGCTGAAGATCAGCAGGTGCAGGCGCCAGTGGCCGGCCCCGGCGATGATCGCCTCGCGCGACAGCTTGGCGCCGTGGAGGAAGAATAGCAGGGCGATGGCGGCGTTGGTCAGCCAGCCGAAGCCTAGGGCCACCTGGCCGCTGGCGGGCAGGAAGCTGGCCAGCAGCACCACGCCGATCAGGGTCAGGGTGAAATTGTCGGGCAAAAGACGTGAGCGACTCATAACGGGATCATCCAGGGGTTGCCAGGGCGGTGGGCTGACTCTAACGTGATGGCGGACTGCCGACTAACGCCAATGAGCCAGTAAATGCCGCCTAAAGGACATGAAAAGATCGTCCGCCGCAGTATTCCCGGTCTGCCGAGCCTGCCGCGACCGGTGTACGGGCGCACCGAATCCCTGCCCAACCGGGCGCTGACCCGGCGCCACAGCCACCCTTGGGTGCAATTGTCCTACGCCATCCAGGGCGTGCTGGAAGTGCAGACCAGCGCCGGGCGTTTCATCGCCCCGCCGCAACGGGCGGTGTGGATTCCCGCCGGCATGCCGCACAAGGTGTTCAGCTCGCCGCGCACTGAAATGCGCAGCCTGTACCTGGATTGCCGTGTCACTGCCTGGGCCGGCGAAACCTGCCAGGTGCTGGCGGTGAGCGGCCTGCTGCGCGAATTGATCCGCGCCTTCAGCGAGCTGCCGGTGGAATACGCCGAAGATGGCGCCGACGGGCGCCTGGCCCAGGTCCTGCTGGATCAACTGGCCGCCGCGCCGCAACTGGACTTGATGCTGCCGCTGCCCCAGGACCCGCGCCTGCGGCAGATCTACCGCAGCCTGCAAGCGCACCCGGACCAGCCGACCACCCTGGGGCGGTGGAGCGAGAAACTGGGGGTGACGGAGAAAACCCTGAGCCGCCTGTTCCTGCGGGACACCGGCCTGACCTTCCGCGCCTGGCGCCAGCGCTTGCGCCTGCTGGGCGCCCTCACGCCCCTGGAGAACGGCGAGCGGGTGACGGACGTGGCGCTGGCCTGCGGCTACGACTCAACCTCGGCTTTTATCGCCGCGTTCCGCCAGCAGTTCGACGCCACGCCCGGGGAGTTCTTCCGCCCGTAACGGTAGGAGCGAGCTTGCTCGCGATGGCGGTGCATCTGACCCACCGCGGCGCTTGCATCGCCAGCAAGCTGGCTCCTACAGGTTCGGTAGTGGTCGTGATGGCAGCGCCGTACCCGAGCCTTTGTAGGCGCGAGCTTGCTCGCGATGGCGTCGGCGGCTGCAACCTCAATCTAAGCCGGCGTCAGCCGCTCGGCCCTGGACGGCGCGGCCACGGCCAGTGGCGCGAAGCTGTGGGGTTGGGCCATGTTCCACATGCGCGCGTAGAACTCCGAACTGATGGGGCGTTGCAGCAGCTCGCCGGGTTCGAGGAACACGTGGATCTGCGAGAACAGCCGGACCTCGGTGGTGGTCAGGCGCCGTACCAGGTGCTTGGCCTGCAACTGCGCCGGGTGGTCGAGGCCGGCGGCGCTGAGCATCTCGCCGAGGGCGACCAGGGTGTTGCGATGGAAGTTGTGCACCCGCTCGGCCTTGTCCGTAACCTGCAGCGCTTTCTGGCGCAGCGGGTCCTGGGTGGCGACGCCGGTGGGGCATTTGTTGGTGTGGCAGCTTTGCGACTGGATGCAGCCGATGGCGAACATGAAACCGCGCGCGGCGTTGACCCAGTCGGCGCCGATGGTCAGCACGCTGGCGATGTCGAAGGCACTGACCACCTTGCCGCTGGCGCCCAGCTTGATCTGCGAACGCAGGCCGGCGCCGACCAGGGTGTTATGCACGAACAGCAGGCCCTCGCGCATGGGCATGCCGATGTTGTCGGTGAACTCGCGAGGCGCGGCGCCGGTGCCGCCTTCCTTGCCGTCGACCACGATAAAGTCCGGCTGGATGCCGGTCTCGAGCATGGCCTTGACGATGGCCATGAACTCCCAGGGATGACCCACGCAGAACTTGAAGCCCACCGGCTTGCCACCGGACAGGTTGCGCAGCTTGACGATGAATTCCAGCAGTTGCATGGGCGTGCTGAACTCGGAGTGCCGCGCCGGCGACACGCAGTCATGGCCCATCTGCACGCCACGGGTCTTGGCGATTTCGGCGGTGACCTTGTGCTTGGGCAGGATCCCGCCATGACCGGGCTTGGCGCCCTGGCTGAGTTTGATCTCGATCATCTTCACTTGCGGATGGCTGGCCTGCTCGGAGAAGCGCTGGGCATCGAAACGGCCGTCCAGGGTGCGGCAACCGAAGTAGCCGCTGCCGATTTCCCAGATCAGGTCGCCGGCGAATTCCTGGTGATAGGGGCTGATGCTGCCTTCCCCGGTGTCGTGGGCGAAGCCACCGAGCCGGGCGCCTTTGTTCAGGGCGCGGATGGCGTTGGCGCTCAGCGCGCCGAAGCTCATGGCCGAGATGTTGAACACCGAGGCGCTGTAGGGCTGCAGACAGTCCGGCCCGCCCACCACCACGCGGAACTGGCTGGGGTCGCAGGCATCGCCCGGGACCATGGAGTGGCTGATGAATTCGAAGCCGGGCTGATAGACGTCGGCCAGGGTGCCAAAGGCCTTCTCCGCGGGCTGGTTCTTGGCGCGGGCGTAGACCATCGAACGCTGCGAGCGGGAGAAGGGCAGCTTCTCGTCGTCGCCTTCCAGCAGGTACTGGCGGATCTCCGGGCGAATCGACTCGATCAGGTAACGGATATTGCCGATGATCGGATAGTTGCGGCGCACCGCATGGTGGCTTTGCAGCAGGTCGTTGAGGCCGACCAGGCTGAGCACCCCGGCCAGCACGATCAGCCCCTGGCCCCAGAGGCTGGCGGGCCAGAACAACAGGCCGAACAAGGTAAGGGCAAGGCAAAGGATCAGGGTCGCGTAGCGACTGAGCAGCGATATCTTCATGGTCGTTCCTTGGGCAAATCGCAAGACATGGGTTCAGGCGGGCAGGGCGGGCTCAATCCGAGTTGCGGATCTGCCGATAGCGCTCCTGCAGCTCCTGGCGCTGCTGTTTGCGCAGCAAACCCTGGGCGTAGCGGCGTTGTTCGGTGGCGGTTTCCGGCACGAAGGCGCGCACCGGGTGCGGGCGCCCGTCGGGGTCGACGGCGACCATGGTGAAGTAGCAACTGTTGGTGTGGCGCACCGTGCGTTCGTGGATGTTCTCGGTCATCACCTTGACCCCGACCTCCATCGAGGTGCGCCCGGTGTAATTGACCGAGGCGAGGAAGGTCACCAATTCGCCGACATGGATCGGCTCCTTGAAGATCACCTGATCCACCGACAGCGTGACCACATAGCGCCCGGCGTAGCGCTTGGCACAGGCGAAGGCCACCTCGTCGAGCAGCTTCAGCAGGGCGCCGCCGTGCACGTTGCCGGAGAAATTGGCTTTGTCGGGCGTCATGAGCACGCTCATGCTCAATTGATAACTGCCTGGTTCCATGGGTGACCTCATCAGTAATCGATGCTGTCCGCATAGGCAGGCTAGAGCCCCGCGGACAGCATTTGGCTGGAGATCGGAGGGTAATAAGAAGTCTTGATAGTTAGCTAGCTATCTTTTGCAATGAGCTGTTGTGGGGATTGCAATAATGCGTGGGGAGGGGGCGATACCTAGCGCTTGTTATTCAACGGTGAGTCGCTTTGGTTGCAGTCAGGGCTAACAACCCTGCCGAGTTCACGCGCATGGGTAGCAGATTCGTTCAAGCCTATCGGTAATACCGCGAACTCTGTAGCCGCTGCCGCAGGCTGCGATCAGGCGCTTGCGCCTGCCAAACCTGATCCACGACTTGAACGACTGTTTCTTTGCATGACACCGACCTGTAGGAGCGAGCTGGCTCGCGATAGCGTCCGTGCTGGCGCTGCCGTTTTTTGGACGGTGTCATAGATAGCCAAAGAATCGAATACAGGGTCAATAATGATAACGACGGATTGCTTGTTCAAGACGGAATTCCGTCTTCGGAGGATTGTCCACGAGCCGCGCAACAATGAAGAGCTTATCGACATCATCGACCATGTGTCGCATGTAACAGTTGACCATTCGGTAGCGTTCTATGGCGAAATAGGTGTTCATTATTTTGACTTTTTCGTCCATATCACCGTCATCGCCTACGTTGCCAGCACCTGGCCCGAAAACATTGTGGCTTTCAAACAGTAGGTAGCCACCCGGCTTTAGAAACGACACCAGGCGCTTCATGTAGTTTTCAAACCCCATATTGAGGTTGCCATCAATGGTGTGATGATTGGAAAACGACAGCACCACATCAAATTTTTTATCTGTGGCAAATACCGAAAAATCGCTTTCTATAAACTCTATATTGTCGCGCTTCAAATAACGCGCGGTATCCTTTGCCACTTTATTGAGAAAAGGGTTGAGTTCGACGGCTGTCACGGATTTTGCCAGTCGCGAACAATAAGCTGAGACAAAACCGCAGTTGCTGCCGATGTCCAGTACGTCAGCGCCCTTCAATTCTTCATCGATGGCGTATTGCTTGAACCGAAAGCCCGTAGGCTTCAGGCCTGTGATTCCCAGTTCCTCCAAGCCCTGATAGAAATATCCTTGGCTGTATTGTTGCTTCTTCGGCCAGTTCTTCTGCTGCTCCTTCAAGTGCCCTCGCAAACGTTTCTGGATGAAAAGCGTGCCTTTGAAGAGCCCCTTCCAGAAATCAAAAAATGAAAGCCTGACGCTGTATGGAATTTCCATTGATAACCCTGAAATAAGACGTCGATACTGGTGAACCTTCCAGACTATCGGCCGCAGGTGGATTCACATTAGGCGTGCAGCCTTAACAAGATGACCACGGCGTTGCTGGATCGGCTGGCACACCGTCGAAACAGGCAGCAACGAGTCCTACCGCCTGCAACACAGCAGGTTGGTCGCCCAGATAAAGATCAAACACGACATATCCATTGCTGCGGTCACGGCGGCTTATGGCCTCACCCTTACGGCGGGGCACTTTTTACACGCTTCTGTAGGAGCGAGGCTTGCCCGCGATGGCGTCTGTGCTGGCGCTGCATTTTTTGGACGGGGTACATATCCATTTCTGCGGTCACGGCGGCTTATGGTTTCGCCCTGACGGCGGGTCACTTTTTACTAGCTTCTGTAGGAGCGAGGCTTGCCCGCGATGGCGTCTGTGCTGGCGCTGCATTTTTTGGACGGGGTACATATCCGTTTCTGCGGTCACGGCGGCTTATGGTTTCGCCCTTACGGCGGGTCACTTTTGGCAAACGCCCGGAATGCCGGCCCAGCCAAAAGTAACCAAAAGGTCTCGCCCCTGGCGTACGGCCTTCGCTGCGCTCAGGTTCCCTCGCTCCGGCGTCCATCAGGGGGCATCGACTCCGGTCGGCTTCGCTTCGACCTCCATACGATGTCCTCGACTACGTCGAGGGGCGCTGCGCGCCATCCCCCTGATGAACGCCTCCACTCGGCCTCCCGATGGGGCGGGTGGATCAAAAGCCAAAGCCAAAGCCAAAGCCAAAGCCAAAGCCAAAGCACAGCAAGAGCAAAGGCCAGGGCGGTTCGGTTTAAGGCTCTGGCAGCTCCATCGCCCGTTGTTCAACCACTTGCAACACGTCGCATCCGTCCTGCAACAACAAGGTTGCCACGCTGGAGAAGCGCATCAGGTCGAGGTCGTCGGCGTTGCGGCTGGTCATGCCGGACACACTATCCAGCATGTCCCGGGCAGCGCGGATGCGCAGACCGGCGTAGGTGAGCAGGTCAAGCAAGGGGGCTTGCGGGTTGATAAAGGCGACGGGGTGGTCGGTGGTGTTGGAAGAGGTGAGGGGTTGGAAATCCATGACGGTGACGCTCCATGAAGGAATTTTAGGGTGTGCTCATGGAGATTCGGACGGCCAAATCCGGTCGCAGCGTTGGGAGCGACGAAACGGAATATAGGAGGCGTATCGCGGGGTAACAAGCCTGGAGGGCATGTTTACACCAGATACAGAAACGCCTTACACGAGCCGTCATTAATGGCTGAATAAATGGGGGTAGTAGCATTTATTTCAGGCCTGTTCTCTATCTCCTTGGTTCCAGATGTGTTGCCTATCCTCTGTTATCCCTCTCTTTCCCATGGCACACTCTTCGTGAATTTTCCGTTGTTGTATATTTTGATCTGTTATAGCGGAATAAATGTCTCCTGGAATTACGCGAAGCGCCTTTTTAGGAACGGCTTATTCTGCTCAACCTTCCCTTTACTTAGGAGAACACCCCATGAGCATCACTCGCTACGGCACCGGCAGCACCGCCGGCGGTGGCCAGCCTCGTCCTTTCGCTCGTGCCGTTGAGGCCGATGGTTGGTTGTATGTGTCCGGCCAGGTGCCGGCGCTGGATGGTGAAATTATTCATGGCGGGATCGTTGAGCAGACCCATCAGACGATGCGCAATGTGGTGGCGATTCTGGAGGAGGCGGGGTATGGCCTGGAGGATGTGGTGCGGGTTGGGGTGTGGCTGGAGGATCCGCGGGATTTCTGGAGTTTCAACAAGGTGTTCGGTGAGTATTTTAAGCCGGAGCATGCGCCGGCGCGGGCCTGTGTGCAGGCCAGCATGATGGTGGATTGCAAGGTTGAGATCGATTGCGTGGCTTACAAGAAGAAGTAGGGCTGTAGGCCGCTGATCGCGAGCAAGCTGCTCCTACAGGGGCGGGTTCGTTCGTTGTAGCCGCTGCCGAGTTTTGGCGAGGCTGCGATCGATCTGGGCGGCATTCCGACGAAGCGGGCGCGCGGTCTTGAGATCGTTGAAGGTCCTGCGGACCTTATCGCAGCCTCGCGGGCTCGGCAGCGGCTACGGGGATAGGGGCAATGCCGGGGTTTTGGGGCGCCGGAAATTTCGCGGTTTTTTGCAAAAGGCACAGACATGACCGAAGACACCATCAAGCGCCGGGCCAAGGGGTTGGACCGGGCGTTCGATATTCTCGATTTCCTCAAGGAGATCGGCCAGCCGTTGCGGCCCAACGATATCGCCAAGGGGATCGGCAGCCCCAAGTCCACGGTGTACGAGCTGGTGGCGTCCTTGCTGGAGCGGCGGGTTCTGGAGCCGGTGGGCCAGGATGGGCATGTGTACCTGGGGCGTCAGCTGTACTTCCTGGGGCAGGCCCATCTGCGCCATTTCGACCTGACCCGCGAGGCCGATTCGGCCTTGCAGGAGATCGTCAGCCAGACCCGCGAGACCGCACAGATGTGCCTGCTCAACGGGCGCAAATACACGGTGGCGCTGATGAAGGAGGGCGAGCGGCATTTCCGCATTTCCTCGAATATCGGCGAGAACGCGCCGATTCCCTGGACCGCTTCCGGGCGGCTGTTGCTAGGGCATTTGAGCGATGAGCAGATCGTCGAGTTGATCGACGAGCGCGACTTCATGCTCCCCGACGGGGAACGCCTGCCTGTGGCGACCTTCCTCAAGGAAATCCGCCAGGCCACGCAGGACGGTTTCTTTTCCTTCGACAGCGTGGCCGACACCTTTACCCATTGCTTCGCCGCCCCGGTGCGGGACGAGCGCGGGGTGTGCATCTGCACCCTGTGCATCGTCGCGCCACGGGCCGATGCCCAGAACAATTACGCCGACTACCGCCGGGTGCTGATCGACAGCGCGAATCGCCTGGCCCGTCGCATCAACGACTAATGTCAGCCCCTGTGGCTGCGCCGTAAGGAGTTCGAATATGCCTTCTGCCTTGATCAATGCCGCGGTGGAAAAGGGCGCCGCCCAACCGGGCGTCAGCCTGGTGCGCGATGTCAGCTTGCCGGCCCTGGTGCTGCATCGCGCGGCGCTGGAACACAACATTCGCTGGATGCAGAAGTTCGTCAGCGACAGCGGCGCCGAGCTGGCGCCCCACGGCAAGACCAGCATGACCCCGGCGCTGTTCCGTCGGCAGCTGGAGGCGGGCGCCTGGGGCATCACCCTGGCCACCGCGGTGCAGACCCGCGCGGCCTATGCCCACGGTGTGCGCCGGGTGCTGATGGCCAACCAGCTGGTGGGTACGCCGAACATGGGGCTGATCGCCGAGCTGCTGGCCGACCCGACGTTCGACTTCTATTGCATGGTCGATCACCCGGACAACGTCGCCGACCTCGGGCAATTCTTCGCCGCGCGCGGGGTGCGCCTGAACGTGATGATCGAGTACGGCGTGGTCGGTGGTCGTTGTGGTTGCCGCAGCGAGCAGGAAGTACTGGCGCTGGCGCAGGCGATCCAGGCGCAACCGGCCCTGGCCTTGTGCGGCATCGAGGGTTACGAAGGGGTGATCCATGGCGATCACGCGGTGAGTGGCATTCGGGAGTTTGCCGGGTCCCTGGTGCGCCTGGCGGTGCAGTTGCAGGACGACGGGCTGTTCGCCATCGATAAGCCGATCATCACCGCCTCGGGGTCGGCCTGGTATGACCTGATCGCCGAGTCCTTCGAGGCGCAGAACGCCCAGGGGCGTTTCCTCAGCGTGCTGCGCCCCGGCAGTTACGTGGCCCACGACCATGGCATCTATAAAGAGGCGCAGTGCTGCGTGCTCGACCGGCGCAGCGACCTGCACGAAGGCCTGCGCCCGGCGCTGGAAGTCTGGGCCCATGTGCAGTCGCTACCGGAGCCGGGGTTCGCGGTGATCGCCCTGGGCAAGCGTGACGTGGCCTATGACGCCGGTCTGCCGGTGCCGTTGTTGCGCTACAAGCCGGGCGTGCTGCCGGCCAGGGGCGATGATGTCAGTGCCTGCAAGGTCACGGCGGTGATGGACCAGCATGCGTTCATGACGGTGGCGCCGGGGGTTGAGTTGCGGGTGGGGGACATTATTGCTTTTGGTACTTCACACCCGTGTTTGACCTTTGATAAGTGGCGCACCGGGTTGCTGGTGGATGAGCGGCTGGATGTGCTGGAGAGCATGGAAACCTGTTTCTAGGGTAGGGCTGGCACCTGCTGCGCAGGTGATCGCGGGCAAGCCTCGCTCCTACAGATTTCCGTAGGAGCGAGGCTTGCCCGCGATGACGTCCTTTCCAATAACAAAAAATCGTCAGAGACACCTCCATGAACACTTCCAGCACCGGGAAACGCATCGCCCTGATCGGCGAATGCATGATCGAACTGCAACACCGCGCCGACGGCAGCCTGCAACAGAGCTTCGGCGGCGACACCTTGAACACCGCGGTGTACCTGGCCCGTGAACTGGGCGAGGGCGCCCATGTCGACTATGTCACTGCACTCGGTGACGACAGTTTCAGCGATGCGATGTGCCAGAGCTGGGCCGAGGAAGGCATCGGCCTGGGCATGGTCCAGCGCCTGCCGGGGCGTTTGCCCGGGTTGTATTGCATCCAGACCGACGCCAAGGGCGAGCGGCGCTTTCTTTACTGGCGCAACGAAGCGGCGGTGCGCGACTGTTTCACCACCCCCGCGGCCGAGCCGATCCTCGCGGCGTTGCCGACCTACGCGGTGCTGTATTTCAGCGGCATCACCCTGGCGGTGCTCGGCGAGTTGGGGCGCAAGAAGCTGATCGAGACCTTGGTTGAAGCACGCAAGCGTGGGGCGCAGATCGTCTTCGACAACAACTACCGGCCACGGCTCTGGGCCTCGGTGGAGCAGGCGCAGGCGGCTTATCGCGAGGCGCTGGCCTATGTCGACCTGGCGCTGCTGACGGTGGATGACGAGCAGGCGCTGTTCGGTTATGCCGACAGCCAGGCGGTATTGGCGGCCTACGCGGACACGCCGGAAGTGGTGCTCAAGCGTGGCGCCGAAGCGTGCCTGATCCGCTGTGGCGGCGAGTCGTTCGAGGTGCCGGCGCAGCGGGTGGAGCAGGTGGTGGACACCACGGCGGCGGGGGATTCGTTCAGTGCGGCGTATCTGGCATGTCGCTTGAAAGGCGGCAGTCCGCAGCAGGCGGCGCAGGCCGGGCATCGCTTGGCGAGCCGGGTGATCCAGGTGCCGGGGGCGTTGATCCCAAGACCCTGACGCCAGCCTGTAGCCGCTGCCGAGCCTGCGAGGCTGCGATCGGCACCGCAGGGGCCGCAAAACCTGGCGGCGCGGTCTACCTGAAAGATTGGGGATATCGCCCTTGCGCCGGCTGCGCCGTCGATCGCAGCCTCGCAGGCTCGGCAGCGGCTACAGGGGCGTGGTCGAAGCGTGGTGAGCGACGCGGTCAATCGCGGTAGAACACCTGCACCAGGTGATAGCCGAACTTGCTCTTGATCGGCCCGTGCACGGTGCGCAGGGGCTTTTTGAAGATCACCTGGTCGATGGCCCCGACCATCTGCCCCGGCCGCACTTCACCCAGGTCGCCGCCGCGTTTGCCGGAGGGGCAGGTGGAGTACTTCTTCGCCAGCACGTCGAAGGCTTCGCCCTTGGCGATGCGCTGCTTGAGCTGTTCGGCCTCTTCGGCGGTTTTCACCAGGATGTGGCGGGCTTGGGCTTTCATGGGGCAGTTACCTTGGAACGGTGCGGACGGCGGGGGCGGATTATGCCTGAAATCAGCCCTGCCGGCCGATCATCTGACGAATCTTCTGGGCCAGCGCCTCGATGGAAAACGGCTTGGCGATCAGGTCCATGCCAGCGTCGAGAAAGCCCTGGCGCTCGGCGGCCTTTTCCGCGTAACCGGTCATGAACAGCACCTTGAGCTCCGGTCGCTGCTGGCGGGCGATCTCCGCCAGCTGCCGGCCGTTCATGCCCGGCAGGCCGACGTCGGTCACCAGCAGGTCGACGCGCCGCTCGGACTCCAGCAACGGCAGGGCGCTCTTGGCGTCCTCGGCCTCGAAAGCGCTGTAGCCCAGTTCGCTCAGCACGTTGAGCACCAGCATGCGCACCGCTGGGTCGTCCTCCACCAGCATCACCGATTCGCCGGCCACCGCGTACGGCGCTTCGACGCTGGCCGGTGCCGGGCTGTCGGTTTGGGCACCGCTGTACAGGCGCGGCAGGTACAGGCGCACGCAGGTGCCCTGGCCCGGTTCGCTGCTGATGGTCAGGTGGCCGCCGGATTGCTGGGCGAAGCCGTAGATCATCGACAGCCCCAGGCCCGTGCCCTGGCCGATGGGCTTGGTGGTGAAGAACGGGTCGAAGGCCTTGGCCAGCACTCGCGGGGTCATGCCGGCGCCGTTGTCGCTGACGCCGAGCATCACGTAGTCGCCGGCCTTGACCGGTTCCAGGGTGCCCAGGTCGCTGCCGTTGAGGTAGCTGTTGGCGGTCTCGATGGTCAGCACGCCGCCGTCGGGCATGGCGTCGCGGGCGTTGATCACCAGGTTGAGCAGGGCGTTTTCCAGCTGGCTGGCGTCGCTGTTGATCGACCAGACGTTGGCGCCCAGGTTCATCTTCAGCTCGATATGCTCGCCCTTGGTGTGGTTGAACAGGTCCTGCAGCGAACGCACCAGCTGGTTCGGTTCCAGCGGCCGGCGGTCCAGCGACTGGCGCCGGGAGAACGCCAGCAGGCGGTGGGTGAGGGCGGCCGCGCGCTTGGCCGAGGACATCGCAGCCTCGGTGAAACGGCCGATTTCCGCGCTGCGGTCGGCGTCGATGTAGCGCTGCATCAGCTCCAGGCTGCCGATGATTCCGGTGAGCATGTTGTTGAAGTCGTGGGCGATGCCGCCGGTGAGCTGGCCCACGGCTTCCATCTTCTGTGCATGGCGCAGGGCGTTTTCGGCGCGTTCGCGTTCGAACATCTCGCTCTGCAGGCGCTGGTTGGCGGCGGCCAGCGCCTGGGTGCGCTCGGCCACCCGTTCTTCCAGGGTTTCGTTGAGGTTGCGCAGGGCTTCCTCGGTCTGTTTGCGCTCGGTCTCGTCGATCACGAAGATGTAGAAACCATTGATCGCGCCGTCGGCGCCGTAGCGTGGCAGGTACTTCATCAGCGCGTGCCGCGCGCGCCCGTCGCGGTGCGGCGAGTTGGCTTCGAAGCTGCAGGGTTTGCCGGCCAGGGCGGCGGCGATCTTGTCGGCGCGGGTGGCGTAGATCTCGTCCCCCACCACTTCGCGGATGGTCCGCCCGTACAGCTCCTGCGGGGTCAGGCCGTACCAGTCGAGGTAGGCGCTGTTGTTCAGACGAAAGCGCTCTTCGTGGTCGACGTAGCCGATCAGTACCGGCATGGCGTTGATGATCAACTGCAATTCGGTCTGGCTCTGGCGCAGCGCCTGTTCCATCTGCTTGCGGTCGGTCAGGTCCAGGGCGGCGCCGAGGAAGCGCACCGGCCGGCCATGGTGATCCTTGTAGCAGCGCCCGCGGGCGAAGACCCAGCGGATCTGCCCGTCGGGCTGTTGCAGGCGGTATTCCTCGGCGTATTCGGTGCCGTGGGTGATGCAGTGCTTGATGCTGCGCGCCACCATGCTGCGGTCTTCCGGGTGCACGCCTTTGAGGTAGTCGCTGATGGGCAGTTGCCCGGCCTGGGCCGGGTTGATGCTGTGCAGCTGGGCGAAGTGGGCGTCGGCGATAAAGCGGTCGTCGCCGATGTCCCAGTCCCAGGTGCCGACCGCGTCGGTCGCCGCCAGCGCCAGTTGCAGGCGCTCTTCGGTTTCGTGCTGGGCCTTGAGGCTGGCCGCCGAGCGCTGCTCCAGTTCCAGGGCGATGCGTCGGCGCTCGTTGGTTTCGATGCTGGTGACCAGGATCCCGGCGACTTCGCCACTTTCGTCGCGGATCGGGCTGTAGGTCAGGTCCAGCCAGACGTCCGACTCGCGGCCGTGGCGCAGCAGGGTAAAGGGTTTTTCGCTGAAGGTGCGCACCTGGCCTTGCAGCACGGCTTGGTAGATCGGCGCGGTGAAGTCCTGGAGTTCCGGCCAGGTCAGGTGGGTCGACTGGCCGAAGGCGCCAGGGTGCTTGTTGCCGGCCAGCAGGGCGAAACCGTCGTTGTAGATCTGTGTCAGTTGCGCGCCCCACAACAGCAGCATCGGCATTGGCGAGTGAATCACGATGTCCACCGCGGTGCGCAGGCTCTGCGGCCAGTGGTCGACCGCGCCCAGCGGCGTGGCGGCCCAGTCCAGCCGGGCAATCAGGGTTTCGGCTTCGCTGCCGGAGGGGGAGGCGTTCATGTCGGGGGTGTCCTGAGCGTGCATCACGCCGGCATTGTAGCCGCTGCCGCAGGCTGCGATCGACGGCGTAGCCAGCGCAAGGGCGGTTTTCCCGATCCAGCAGGTGGACCGGGTTGCCCGGTTTGGCGGCCCCTGCGGTGCCGGGCGCAGCCTGCGGCAGCGGCTACAACTGGC
Organism: Pseudomonas sp. GW822-FHT05A08; assembly: GCF_058800485.1. Classification (NCBI taxonomy): domain Bacteria; kingdom Pseudomonadati; phylum Pseudomonadota; class Gammaproteobacteria; order Pseudomonadales; family Pseudomonadaceae; genus Pseudomonas; species Pseudomonas sp. GW822-FHT05A08. Next base: position 4,394,660 of record NZ_CM179511.1, on the reverse strand, counting down.
ACCGCGCCCAGCCCTTGTAGCCGCTGCCGAGCCTGCGAGGCTGCGTAAAGGCCCGCAGGGCCTTCAGCGGTCCTGAGATCGCGCCCCTGCGGGTTGTTCGCAGCCTGTGGCAGCGGCTACAGGGGCAACGATCAGTCGCGCAACTCGGGGCGATCGCGAAACTGCTCCAGCGCCTCGGGGTTGGCCAGGGCGTCGGTGTTTTTCACCGGCAGGCCGTGCACCACGTTGCGCACCGCCAGTTCGACGATCTTGCCGCTGATGGTCCGCGGGATGTCGCTGACCGCGAGGATCTTCGCCGGCACGTGCCTTGGCGTGGTGTTGGCGCGGATGACCTGGCGGATCTGCTCCTGCAGGGCGTCGTCCAGTTGCACGCCGTCCTGCAGGCGCACGAACAGCACCACCCGCACGTCGTTGTCCCATTGCTGACCGATGGCCAGGCTTTCCAGGACCTGCTCGAGTTTCTCCACCTGGCGGTAGATTTCCGCGGTGCCGATGCGCACGCCGCCGGGGTTGAGCACGGCGTCCGAGCGGCCGTGAATCAGCCAGCTGCCATGGGCCAGTTGCTCGGCGTAGTCGCCCTGGGCCCAGACCCCGGGGAACTGGCTGAAGTAGGAGGCGCGCAGCTTCTCGTGCCGCGGGTCGTGCCACAGGCCGATGGGCATGGCCGGGAAATGCCGGGTGCAGACCAGTTCGCCCTTTTCGCCGACCACCGCCTGGCCCTGGTCGTTCCACACCTCGACCGCCATGCCCAGGCCCTTGCCCTGCATTTCGCCGCGGTGCACCGGCAACAGCGGGTTGCCGATGATGAAGCAGGAAATGATATCGGTGCCGCCGGACATCGAGGCCAGGCACAGGTCCTGTTTGAACGCGCGGTACACGTAGTCGAAGCTCTGCGGCGACAGCGGCGAGCCGGTACTGAGCAGGGTCTTGAGGCTGGCCAGGGAATGGCTCTGGCGCGGCTGGATGCCGGCCTTTTCCAGGGCCACCAGGTACTTGGGGCTGGTGCCGAAAACGTTGATGCCTTCCTGGTCGATCAGGTCGATCAAGTGTTCGGGCGCCGGGTGGAACGGCGAGCCGTCGTACAGCAGCACCGTGGCGCCCACCGCCAGGGCGGAGACCAGCCAGTTCCACATCATCCAGCCGCAGGTGGTGTAGTAGAACAGCACTTCGCCGGCGCGCAGGTCGGAGTGCAGGCCGTGCTCCTTGAGGTGCTGCAACAGCACGCCGCCGGTGCTGTGGATGATGCACTTGGGCACGCCGGTGGTGCCGCTGGAATAGAGGATGTACAGCGGATGGGCGAAGGGCACGGCGACGAACGCCGGCTCGCCGCCGGGGCGGTAGAAGTCGTCCCACAGCGCGACGCTGGCCGAGGTGCGAAAGTCTTCGGCGCGGGCTTCGGGCCGCGCGTACGGCACGATGATCAGCTGTTGCAGGGACGGCAGGCGTTCGAGGATCTCGTTGACCTTGGCCGTCTGGTCGATCTGTTTGCCGGCGTAGCGGTAGCCGGCGCAGGTGATCAGCACCTTGGGTTCGATCTGGCCGAAACGGTCGATCACCCCCTGGGTGCCGAAGTCCGGCGAGGAGCTGGACCAGACGGCCCCGAGGCTGGCGGTGGCGAGCATGCCCACCAGGGTCTGCCAGGTGTTGGGCATGCAGGCCGCGACCCGGTCGCCAAGGCCGACGCCGGCCGCCCGCAGGCTGTGTTGCAGGCCGGCGACATGGGCCGCCAGCTGGTTGTAGGTCAGCTGTTCGCGCTGGCCGTTCTCGTTGATCGCCACCACCGCGACGCCATCGTCACGCCGCTTGAGCAGATGCTCGGCGAAGTTCAGGGTGGCGTCGGGAAACCACTGGGCGGCGGGCATGCCGCGGCCTTCGATCAGCACCGCGCTGGGGGGCGCGTGGAACTCGACATCGAAGAAATCGACTATGGCCTGCCAGAAGGCTTCGCGCTGCTCGATGCTCCATTGGTGCAGGGCGGGGTAGCCGTCGAGGTCCAGGTCGTGACGGTGATTGATCAAGCGCCGGAAGGCTTCCATGCGGGTCTTGCTGACGCGTTCGGCACTGAGTTGCCAGAGTAATTCGGACATGGGTGGCCTCTTGTTTTTCTAATGCACGCAAAGCGATTTTCAAACGCCCTGTAGCCGCTGCCGCAGGCTGCGATCGACCGGAACGGTCGTGGCGATATCACTGGCGCTGAAAGACCCTTCGGGTCTTATCGCAGCCTGCGGCAGCGGCTACAACGGCTTACTGCGCCAGCCAGCCGCCATCGATATTCCACGCCGCGCCACGCACCTGGCTGCCGGCCTCACTGCACAAGAATAGGACCAACTCGCCCAGCTGCGAAGGCGTGACGAACTCCAGGGACGGCTGTTTTTCCGCCAGCAGGTCGTGCTGTGCCTGTTGCGGATCGACCCCCGCGGCGATGCGGTCGTCGATTTGCTTTTGCACCAGTGGGGTCAGGACCCAGCCCGGGCAGATGGCGTTGCAGGTGACGTTGCTGGTGGCGGTCTCCAGGCCGACCACCTTGGTCAGGCCGATCACCCCGTGCTTGGCCGCCACATAGGCGGCTTTGCCCACCGAGCCGACCTGGCCATGCACCGAGGCGATGTTGACGATCCGCCCCCAGCCCTTGGCGCGCATGCCGGGCAGGCTCAGGCGGGTGCTGTGGAACACCGACGACAGGTTGATGGCGATGATCGAGTCCCAGCGCTCCACCGGGAATTCCTCGACCGCCGCCACATGCTGGATGCCGGCGTTGTTGACCAGGATGTCGACGCCGCCGAACTCGCGCTCGGCGTAGGCGAGCATGTCGGCGATCTGCGCCGGGTCGCTGACATCGGCCGGGTGATGGCCGACCTTGCCGCCGCTGTCTTTGTTGAGGCGCGCGACCTCGGCGAGCACCGTCGAGGCATCGCCGAAGCCGTTGAGGATCAGGTTGGCGCCGGCCTTGGCCAGGCTCAGGGCGATCCCCAGGCCGATGCCGCTGGTGGAGCCGGTGACGAGGGCGGTCTTGCCCGCAAGATTGCTCATGAATACCTCACACAATGCCGGTGGCGTAGAAAGTGGCGATCACGACGAAGACGGCCAGGGTCTTGATCAGCGTAATGCAGAAAATGTCCTTGTAGGCTTGGCGGTGGGTCAGCCCGGTGACCGCCAGCAGGGTGATCACCGCGCCGTTGTGCGGCAGGGTGTCCATGCCGCCGCTGGCCATGGCGGCCACGCGGTGCAGCACTTCCAGCGGGATGTTGGCGGCGTGGGCGGCGCTGATGAAGGTCTCCGACATGGCCGCCAGGGCGATGCTCATGCCGCCCGAGGCGGAGCCGGTGATGCCGGCCAGCAGGGTCACGGTGATGGCTTCGTTGACCAGCGGGTTGGGGATGCTTTTCAGCCAGTCCGACAGCACCAGGAAACCCGGCAAGGAGGCGATCACCGCGCCGAAACCGTATTCCGAGGCGGTGTTCATCGCCGCCAGCAGGGCGCCGCTGACCGCGCTCTTGCTGCCCTCGGCGAGCCTGCCGCGAATGGCCGAGAAGCCGAACACCAGGACCATAATGATGCCCACCAGCAAGGCGGCCTGGACCGCCCAGATGGCGGTGAGCTTGGCGACGTCGGTCTGCACCGGGGCGGCCATGCCGGCCAGGGCCAGGCTGTGGGTCTTGCCGTACCACTGGGGAATCCAGTGGGTGAACAGCAGGTTCATCAGGCCCACCAGCAGCAGCGGCGACAGGGCGATCCAGGGGTTGGGCAGCTGGATGTCGGCGGCGGTTTCCGGCTCGTTGCGCAGGTCGCTGCCGTAGCCTTCACCGGCCTTGTGCGCCTTGTTGCGCTGGTGCTGGAGAAACAGCATGCCGGCGCAGAACACGAAAATGGTGCCGATCACCCCCAGCCAGGGCGCAGCCCAGGCGGTGGTGTTGAAGAAGGTGCTGGGGATGATGTTCTGGATCTGCGGGGTGCCAGGCAGGGCGTCCATGGTGAAGGAGAACGCGCCGAGGGCGATGGTCGCCGGGATCAGGCGCTTGGGGATATTGCTCTGGCGGAACATCTCCGCGGCGAACGGGTAGACCGCGAACACCACCACGAACAGCGACACGCCGCCGTAGGTCAGCAGGGCGCAGACCAGCACGATCACCAGCATCGCCTGGCGGGTGCCGAGCAGGCGGATGGCCGCCGCGACGATGGAGCGGGAGAAGCCCGACAGCTCGATCAGCTTGCCGAACACCGCGCCGAGCAGGAACACCGGGAAGTAGAGTTTGATGAAGCCGACCATCTTCTCCATGAACACGCCGGTGAAGGCGGGCGCCACGGCGGACGGGTCGGTGAGCAGGACGGCGCCGAGGGCGGCGATGGGGGCAAAGAGGATAACGCTGTAGCCACGGTAAGCAGCCAACATCAGCAGCGCGAGGGCTGCTAGGGCAATGATCACACTCATGGTGTGTCTCTCCAGGATTGTTATTTTTGTAGGGTGTTGCGGGTGTGGGAGGGGCTATAGCGAGTTTTGTGCCAGATGATTAAGTATTTGATAAATAAGGATATTTGTATGATTTTTGAGGGGTGGAGTGATGTTTTGTCTCTGTTTTGAGACTTTGGGTGGCTGAAAGGGCGTCATCGCGGGCAAGCCTCGCTCCTACGGAAACACTCCGCGCTTGTGTAGGAGCGGCCGGTCGACGCTCGATTGCCCGCGATCAGCGCGTAGCGCTGGGCCTTTCTCTGTATGGAGACGTGCGTCTCTTTATTGAGACTCTTCGATCCCCAGCGCCGCCATCTTCTTGTACAGGGTCGAGCGCCCCAGCCCCAGGCGCGCCGCTGCTTGCCCCACCTTGCCGCCACAGTGCGCCAGGGCCGACTCGATCACCTGGCGGTCGAAACGCTCCCGCGCGGCGGCGAAGGTTTCGTCGGGCTGCACTTCGGCGGCCTGGGGGCTGGCCGCGCGCGGCACCGGGCTGAAGGTGCCGATGGCCGCGCGCAGGTCGCCGGCGTTGAGCATCAGGTCGTCGCTGAGCAGGGCGGCGCGTTCCAGCACGTTGCGCAGTTCGCGGATATTGCCCGGCCAGGCGTGCTGGCCGAGCAGGGCCAGGGCATCGGGGGCCAGTTCGTGCTGGCTGCGCAGTTCTTCGAGGATGGCTTCGCTGAGGGCCGGCAGGTCGTCCAGGCGTTCGCGCAGCGGCGGCACCTGGATCGGCAGCACATTGAGGCGGTAATACAGGTCGGCGCGGAATTCGCCGCGCTTGATCGCCGCTTCCAGGTCGGTGGAGGTGGCGGCGATCACCCGCACGTCGCTCTGGATCACCTCGTTGGAGCCCACTGGCTCGAACTCTTTCTCTTGCAGCACCCGCAGCAGCTTGCTTTGCAGCGGCAGGGGCATGTCGCCGATCTCGTCGAGAAACAGCGTGCCGCCCTGGGCGATCTGCAGCTTGCCGGCGCGACCCTTGCGGTCGGCGCCGGTGAAGGCGCCGGGGGCGGTGCCGAAGAACTCGGCCTCCAGCAAGGCCTCGGGAATCGCCGCGCTGTTGATGCTGACGAAGGCCTTGTGCGCCCGTGGCGACGCGGCGTGGATGGCCTGGGCCAGCAGCTCCTTGCCGGTGCCGGTCTCGCCTTGCAGCAGCACCGGCGAGTCGGCGCTGGCGCTGCGCCGGGCACGGCGTTTGACTTCCAGGCTGGCGGCGCTGGTGCCGATGAAGTGGGCGAAGTTGTATTTGGCCTGCCGTGCCCGCAGCAGCGAGCGGGTCGAGGCCAGCTCTTCCTGCATGCTCAGGTAGCGCTTGAGCATCGGCGACAGGCTGCGCAGCTCGTCGAACAGGGCAAAGCCGATGGCGCCGATCACCGCCCCGGCGTCGTCGTGGATCGGCAGGCGCATCACCACCAGCGGGTCCTTGGGGGTGTCCTGCATGTCCAGCAGGATCGGCCGCCCGGTGCGCACCACTTCGCGCAACAGGCTGCCGGGGATCACGCTTTCGCAGGCCTTGCCGATGGCGAACGCCGCCGACTCCAGGCCGAAGCGCCGGGCGTAGCGCTCGTTCATCCAGACGATATTGGCGTCGCGGTCGACGATCACCGTGCCCTCGCTGGATTGCTCGATGATCTCGAACAGCGAACGGATCGCCAGTTGGCGGACCCGCTGGTAATCCTTGAGGCTTTCGGTGTCGTTCATGGGGGAGGTCCTGAAGGGAGCGCGCGCAGATTATGCCGGGAATCTTCACGGTGACGCGACCATCAGGGTTGACGCTATCCCTGTAGCCGCTGCCGCAGGCTGCGAAAGGTCCGAAGGACCTCCGGCGGCCTCCAGACCCTGCGCCCGCTTCGCGGTCGATCGCAGGCTTCGCCAGCGGCTACAGAGTGGTGCGTCTGTAGGAGTGAGGCTTGCCCGCGATGGGTTCGGCGCGGTGGGCCTGCAATACCGCGGTGCTTGCATCGCGAGCAAGCTCGCGGCTACAGGGGAATGCGGATTCAGGCCGGGTGGGCGGCGGCCAGCAGTTCCTGGGTGTAGGGATGCTGCGGCGCGTCGAACACTTCGTGGCTGGGGCCGCGTTCGACCACCTTGCCATCCTTGATCACGATCATGTCGTGGGCCAGGGCACGCACCACCGCCAGGTCGTGGCTGATAAACAGGTAGGTCAGGCCGTGGCGTTCCTGGAGCTGGCGCAACAGCGCCACCACCTGTTTCTGCACCGTGCGGTCGAGGGCCGAGGTCGGTTCGTCCAGCAAAATCAGCGCCGGCTTGAGCACCAGGGCCCGGGCAATGGCGATGCGCTGGCGCTGGCCACCGGAAAACTCGTGGGGGTAGCGATGGCGGCTGGCCGGGTCCAGGCCGACTTCTTCCAGCACCTGGATCACCTGCTGCTCGCACTGCTGGGCGGTGGACTGGCTGTGCACTTCCAGGCCTTCGCTGATGATCTGCGCCACCGACATCCGCGGGCTGAGGCTGCCGAACGGGTCCTGGAACACCACCTGCATCTGCTTGCGCCACGGCCGCAGCTGCTTCTGGTTGAGGCCGTCGAGGGCCTCGCCCTGGAAGCGGATGCTGCCTTCGGAGTCCAGCAGGCGCAGGATCGCCTGGCCGAGGGTCGACTTGCCGGAGCCGGACTCGCCGACGATGCCCAGGGTCTTGCCCCGTTGCAGGCTCAGGCTGATACCGTCCACCGCCCGCAGGTATTGCTTGCGGCGGAACAGCCCGCCGCCGATCTGGAACTGCACGTTGAGGTCATCCACCTGCAACACCACTTCGCGCTCGTCCCGGGGCAGGGCTTCGCCTTCCGGCTCGGCATTGAGCAGCACGCGGCTGTAGGGGTGCTGGGGCGCGCTGAACAGGGTTTCGCACGGCGCCTGCTCGACAATCTGCCCGGCCTTCATCACACAGACGCGCTGGGCGATGCTGCGCACCAGGTTGAGGTCGTGGCTGATCAGTAGCAGCGACATGCCCAGGCGCTGTTGCAGGGATTTGAGCAGCAACAGGATCTTGCGCTGCACCGTCACGTCGAGGGCGGTGGTCGGTTCGTCGGCGATCAGCAGTTCCGGCTCGCAGGCCAGGGCCATGGCGATCATCACCCGCTGGCGCTGGCCGCCGGAAAGCTGGTGCGGGTAGGCCTTGAGCCGTTCCTCGGGTTTCTGGATGCCCACCAGGCGCAGCAGCTCGAGGATCCGCGCCTGGGCCGCCTTGCCGCCCAGGCCCTTGTGCAGCAGCAGGGTTTCGCCGATCTGCTTTTCGATGCTGTGCAGCGGGTTCAGCGAAGTCATCGGCTCCTGGAAGATCATGGCGATGCGGTCGCCACGCAGCTTCTGCAAGGTCCGTGCTTCGGCACCGAGCAATTCCTGGCCACGGTAGCGGATGCTGCCGCTGCTCTGGGTGTCGCAGTCGGGCAGCAGTTGCAGGATCGAATGGGCGGTCACCGACTTGCCCGACCCCGACTCGCCGACCAGGGCCAGGCACTCGCCGGGGCGGATATCCAGACACAGGTCGCGCACCACTTTCTGACCGTTGAAGGCCACATTGAGGTCGCGGATTTCGATCAGGTTGTCAGTCATTTAACAGTCCGCTTGATTCAGGAGCGTGGATCGAAGGCATCGCGCAGCGCCTCACCGATAAACACCAGCAGCGAGAGGATCAGCGCCAGGGTGAAAAACGCCGTCAGGCCCAGCCAGGGCGCTTGCAGGTTCTGCTTGCCCTGGCCAATCAGCTCGCCCAGGGAGGCGCTGCCGGCGGGCATGCCGAAGCCGAGGAAGTCCAGGGCGGTGAGGGTGGAAATCGCTCCGGTGAGAATGAACGGCAGGTAGCTCAGGGTGGCGTTCATCGCGTTGGGCAGGATGTGCCGCACGATCACCTTGCGGTCGTTGAGGCCCAGGGCCCGGGCGGCCTTGACGTATTCCAGGTTGCGCCCGCGCAGGAACTCGGCGCGCACCACGTCCACCAGGGCCAGCCAGGAGAACAGCGCCATGATCCCCAGCAGCCACCAGAAGTTCGGCTCGACGAAACCGGAAAGGATGATCAGCAGGTACAGCACCGGCAGCCCCGACCAGACTTCCAGCAGGCGCTGGCCCAGCAGGTCGACCCAGCCGCCGTAATAGCCCTGCAGGGCGCCGGCGGCGATGCCGATCAGGGCGCTGATAAAGGTCAGGGCCAGGGCGAACAGGATTGACACCCGGGCGCCGTAGATCACCCGGGCCAGCACGTCACGGGCCTGGTCGTCGGTGCCCAGCCAGTTGACCGCGGTCGGCGGGCTTGGGGCCGGGCGGCTGAGGTCGTAGTTGGGCGTGTCTTCGCTGAACGGGATCGGCGGGAACAGCAGCCAGCCACCGTCTTGGCGGATCAGCTGCTGCACGTAGTCGCTGCGGTAGTCGGCCTGGAACGGCAGCTGCCCGCCGAACTCCTGCTCGGTGTAGCGCTTGAGCACCGGGAAATACAGCGAGCCCTGGTAGCTGACCACCAGCGGTTTGTCGTTGGCGATCAGCTCACCGCCGAGGGTAAGGATGAACAGGCCGATAAACAGCCACAGAGACCACCAGCCACGGCGGTTTTTCTTGAAGCGGTCGAAGCGCCGGCGCGCCAGCGGGGAGAGCTTGAGCATCAGGCGTTCCTCGCGGCGAAGTCGATACGCGGGTCGACCAGGGTGTAGCAGAGGTCGCCGATGAGTTTTATCAGCAGGCCGAACAGGGTGAAGATGAACAGCGAGCCGAACACCACCGGATAGTCCCGCGACACCGCGGCCTCGTAGCTCATGCGGCCGAGGCCGTCGAGGGAGAAGATCACCTCGATCAGCAAGGAGCCGGCGAAGAACACGCTGATAAAGGCCTGGGGAATGCCCGAGACCACCAGCAGCATGGCGTTGCGGAACACATGGCCGTAGAGCACCCGGCGCTCGCTCAGGCCCTTGGCCCGGGCGGTGACCACGTACTGGCGGGTGATCTCGTTGAGGAACGAGTTCTTGGTGAGGATGGTCAGGGTGGCGAAACCGCCGATCACCAGGGAGGTCACCGGCAGCACCAGGTGCCAGAAGTAGTCGGCGATCTTGCCCAGGGTGCTCAGTTGCTCGAAGTTCTCCGAGACCAGCCCGCGCACCGGGAACCAGTTCAGCGAGGTGCCGCCGGCGAACATCACGATCAGGAACATGGCGAACAGGAAGGCTGGCATGGCGTAGCCGATGATGATCGCGGTGCTGCTCCAGATATCGAAATGGCTGCCGTGGTGCACCGCCTTGCGGATCCCCAGGGGGATCGACACCAGGTAGGTGATCAGCGTCGCCCAGAGCCCGAGAGAAAGGGTCACCGGCATTTTCTGCAGGATCAGCTCGGTGACCGTGGCGCCGCGGAAGAAGCTCTTGCCGAAGTCCAGCTGCGCGTAGCTCTTGAGCATCAGCCACAGGCGCTCGTGGGCCGGCTTGTCGAATCCGTACTGTTTCTCGATGTCCTTGATCAGCTGCGGGTCGAGGCCACGGCTGGCCCGCGAGTTGCCGCTGATGCCGTCGCTCGAACCGCCGAGGTTGCCGCCACTGCCTATGCCTTGCAGGCGGGCGATGGCCTGTTCCACCGGGCCGCCGGGGGCGGCCTGGACGATGGCGAAGTTGACCAGCAGGATGATCAGCAGGGTCGGGATGATCAGCAGCAGGCGCCGCAGGATATACGCCAGCATCAGTGCGGTCCTCCGGGCTTGCCGCGCTGGACGCGCTCGGCCGCCATTTGCTCGTTGGTCAGGGGCGTGCGGCTCATTTCCCACCAGCTTTCGATGGCTTCGTCATTGCTGGCGGGAATGGCCGGCATGCCGAAGCGGTTCCACCACACGGTGGAGGTGCCCGGCGGGTAGTAGTTGGGGATCCAGTAGTAATTCCATTGCAGCACCCGGTCCAGGGCGTGGGCGTAACTCAGCATCTGTGGCTGGCTGGTGGCCTTGACCAGGCCGCTGATCAGGCTGTCCACCGCCGGGTTCTTCAGCACCATCAGGTTGCTGGAGCCGGGGTCGTTGGCCGCCGCCGAGCCGAAGTAGTTGTACAGCTCCAGCCCCGGCGAGGTGGTCACAGGGTAGCCGGTGACGATCATGTCGTAGTCGCGGGCCATCAGCCGGTTGACGTACTGCGAGGCGTCGATGCGGCGGATTTCCAGGGTGATGCCGATCTGCGCCAGGTTGCGCTTGTAGGGCAGCAGCAGGCGCTCGATGCCGTTCTGGCTGTTGAGGAAGGTGAAGCGCAGCGGCTCGCCGTCGGCGTTGACCAGCTGGTCGCCGTCGGGTTTCCAGCCGGCCGCTTCGAGCAGGGCCAGGGCTTGCAGCTGTTTATCGCGGATCAGGCCGCTGCCGTCGGTTTTCGGCGCCTCGAAGACCTGGGTGAAGACTTCGTCGGGAACCTGCCCGCGCAGCGGTTCGAGGATCTTCAGTTCTTCGGCATCCGGTAGCGCCCGCGCGGCCAGGGCGCTGTTGGAGAAGAAGCTCTGCTGGCGGATGTACAGGTCGCGCATCATCTGCCGGTTGCTCCACTCGAAGTCCCAGAGCATGGCCAGGGCCTGGCGCACGCGGCGATCCTGGAACATCGGTTTTTGCAGGTTGAACACGAAGCCCTGGGCCGGTTGTGGCGCCTCCTTGGCCAGGTGGGCCTTTTGCAGGCGGCCGTCGCTCAGGGCCGGGCTGTCGTAACCGATGGAGAAGCCGGTGGCGGAGAACTCGCGGTTGTAATCGTAGGCGCCGCCGCGCAGCACCTGGCGGGCGACGTCGGTGTCGCCGAAGTACTCGATGCTGAAGCGGTCGAAGTTGTACAGGCCGCGGCTGACCGGCAGGTCCTTGCCCCACCAGTCGGCATCGCGGGTGAAGGTGATGCTGTTGCCGTTATCGACCTTGCTCACCTTGTACGGGCCGCTGCCCAGGGGCGCTTCGTAACCACCGCCGCCAGCGAAGTCGCGACTCTTCCACCAGTGCTCGGGCAGTACCGGCAGGGTCGCGATATCCAGGGGCAGGGTGCGGTTTTCGTTGCTCTTGAAGTCGAAGCGGATCACCCGCGGCGACTCGACTTCGACGTCCTTCACGTCGGCGAACTGGGTGCGATAACGCAGGCTGCCCTGGGTCATCAGCAGGTTGTAGGTATAGCGCACGTCTTCGGCGGTGATCGGCTGGCCGTCGGCGAAGCGCGCCTTGGGGTTGAGGTAGAAACGCAGCCACAGGCCGTCGTCGGCGCGCTCCATCTTTTGTGCCACCAGGCCGTACACGGTGTAGGGCTCGTCCAGCGAGCGCTGGGCCAGGGGGGAATAGATGTAGCCGTCGAGTTGCGAGACGCCGATGCCTTTGTCGATGTAGGGCAGCACGTGGTCGAAGCGGCCGATCTCGATGGCCGAGCGGCGCATGCTCCCGCCCTTGGGCGCCTGTGGGTTGGTGTAGGCGAAGTGGCTGAAGCCGGCGGGGTACTTGGCCGGTTCGCCATAGACGGTCAAGGCGTGTTGCGGTGCGGCGTCGGCACTCGCGGTGCCCAGCAGCAGGGCCAGGGTGGTGAAGATCAGGGAGGGGAAAAGCAATCGCATTGTCAGCCTTAAGAGCCGGGTGATCGATGATCACGATTTGTACGCTACCGGCGCGCTGCTGACCAGCGCGGGCCGTAGCCCAAACACAACGGCCCACCAAAGGGCGGGCCGTCGTTCACGCAAATCGCGACAGGATCAGTCCTGGCGGCTGGTCACTTCCAGCAGGTGATAACCGAACTGGGTTTTCACCGGGCCTTGCACGACGTTGACCGGGGCGCTGAACACCACGGTGTCGAATTCCTTGACCATCTGGCCCGGGCCGAACGAGCCGAGGTTGCCGCCGTCACGGCTGGATGGGCAGGTGGAGTTCTTCTTGGCGACTTCGGCGAAGTCGGCGCCGGCTTCGATCTCGGCTTTCAGTTCGTTGCACTTGGCTTCGCTGGCAACGAGGATGTGACGGGCAGTGGCTTTGGCCATGGGGAGTTGCTCCTTTCAAGAAAGTGGTGAGCCTACCGGATTGTGTAGCCTAATTCTCGTCAAAGTTCCGTCAAAGCATTGCAGCAAGGGATGGTCGGCAGCTCCACCTGTAGCCGCTGCCGAGCCCTGGCGAGGCTGCGATCGACCGCCCGGCGGTCGTCTGGCCGGACGAGCGCGCAGCCCAGGCATGCCGCATCCTCAGGTTTACGGGGCTGCGCCCCGATCGCAGCCTGCGGCAGCGGCTACAGGCCCAGCTCTTGCCCGCGATATAGGCGATGCGAAAGGTCAGTTACACCTCGTTATCGTTCATCGCGGGCAAGCCTCGCTCCTACGGGGGCGGGATCAGGCGGAAGCCGGAATGGCTTGCCGGGCGTTGCGCAGTTGCCGGGCGGCATTGCGCAGCAGTTGCTCGGTGGCGTTCCAGCCCAGGCAACCGTCCGTCACCGAAACCCCGTAGCGCAGCGTCGGGCTCAGGGGCTGGCAACCCTCGAACAGATGGCTCTCCAACATCACCCCGACCAGGGACGAATCGCCCTGCAGGCGTTGCTCCAGGACCTCGTCGAATACCGCCGGTTGGCGCAACGGGTCCTTGCCGCTGTTGGCATGGCTGCAATCGACCATGATCCGCGCCGGGATCTTCAGTTTCTGCAGGTCGTGCTGGACCTGGGCCATGCTCTGGCGATCGTAGTTCGGGCCGCGATGGCCGCCACGCAGCACCAGGTGAGTGTCGGGGTTGCCCGGGGTCTGGATCACCGCCGGATGGCCCTGACTGTCGACGCCGAAATGGCGGTGCGGGTGCGCCGCCGAGCGCATGGCGTCGCAGGCGATGCCGACGCCGCCGTCGGTGCCGTTTTTGAAGCCCACGGGCATGCCCAGGCCGCTGGCCATTTCCCGGTGGATCTGCGATTCGGTGGTGCGCGCGCCGATGGCGACCCAGCTCAGCAGGTCGTCGAAGTAGCCGGCGGCCATGGGTTGCAGCAGCTCGGTGGCGATCGGCAGGCCCAGGCGGAGGATTTCGCGCATCAGTTCGCGGGACAGGGTCAGGCCGCCGGCCATGTCGTCGCTGCCATCCAGGCGTGGGTCGTAGGCCAGGCCTTTCCAGCCGACGGTGGTGCGCGGTTTTTCGACGTAGGCGCGCATCACCAGCAGCAGGTCGTCGCTGACTTCGGCGGCCAGGCTGGCCAGGTTGCTGGCGTATTCCAGGGCGGACTGGGGATCGTGGATCGAGCAGGGGCCGACGACGACCAGCAAACGGGAGTCTTCACCGTTGAGGATGGCGCGCACCGCCTGGCGATGGGCGGCGACTTGCTGGCCGAGGGCCGGGCTGAGCGGCAGTTGCTGCTTGAGCTCCAGCGAGCTGGGCAGGCGCTGGCTCAGGGTTTCGTTGGCGCAGTTGCGGGTGGACAGTGGCAGAGCGGAGACGGACGAGTTCATGTTCAAGGCTTCCTGGGCAGGCGGCGGGTAGTGTCCCGCGCGCGGCCCTACTGGGGTGTTCGACAATTGGCCGGATTGGCTGTGCAGGTGTGTTTGCCACCAGTAGGTGACCGATCGGAGGCGGCAGGCTGTCCCGAACGGAGGCTGCTAAATCGCCAGGTGGTGCAAGTGTCGTAACGGTAATAGGTGGCGTAGTTCATGGTTTCAATCCTCGGTAAGTTCGGTGTGTTGCTGAAAGTCGTGGTTAAAAATCGTTGGCCCAGAAAAACAAAACCCCCGGTCGGGAGGCCGACCGGGGGTGAGATTTTCTCTGGTAGGCGACCCGTTCAAGTGGGCGCCGTTTGGGTATCAGGCGCGCCAGTGGCTAAACCAATACCCAAAATAAAAGCTCACGGTCGCGCAGGCGTTTTTCACCCAGGCAGCCGCACCGACGCGCGAGGCGCTGGCAGTGTGACGATGCATGGAAAGGGTGAGGGACGACATGCTGTTTCTCCGTGAAGTGGGCCGAGCTTACTAGAGGCCGGGGTGGCGGTTCAATCAGAAATTCCTATTACCTGGCCAGTAAGTGCCTATGAGTGAAGCGTTTTGAAGTTTTATGACACACTCGCCACGCCCTCATTTGTGCTCATTCAGGACGAATCATGACCTCCCTGACCCTTGCCGCCGCCCAATCGATTTCCGTTGCCGGAGACCTGCCGGGCAATATCGCCCGGCACCAGGCCTTTATCCGCGCCGCGGCAAAGCAGGGCGTGCAATTGTTGGTGTTTCCCGAGCTGTCCCTGACCGGCTACGAGCCCACGTTGGCGGCCGAGCTGGCGGTGTTGCCCCAGAGCCCGTCGTTGCAACCGTTGCGCGACCTGGCCCGGGAGCTGGGGGTGACGGCGGTGGTGGGCATGCCCATTCGCCTGTCGGCCGAGGGGCCGTTGTTGATCGGCGCCCTGGTGCTGGCGGCCGATGGTTCGTTGGCGGTCTATAGCAAGCAGCATCTGCATGCCGGCGAGGAGTTGGTGTTCAGCCCAGGCACGGGTGGCGCGAACCTGAGGTTCGCCGAGGACCGGGTGGCCCTGGCGGTGTGCGCCGATTTCTCCCAGGCCAGCCATGCACGTGCGGCGGCGCAGTCCGGCGCCGGCATCTATGCCGCCGGCGTGCTGATCAGCGAAAACGGCTACGCCGCGGACAGTGCCTTGTTGCAGGGGTACGCGGTGGAGCACGCAATGCTGGTGCTGATGGCCAACCACGGCGGACCGACCGGGGGCTGGGTGTCGGCGGGCCGCAGCGCGATCTGGGGGCCGGATGGCGGGTTGATCGTGGCCGCCGCAGGCTGTGGCGACGAGTTGCTGATCGCCCGGCGCGACGCCGGTCGCTGGAGTGGTCAACAAGTGACGGTCGAAGCGCCTTGAACGGTTTCCAACTGCGTCCGGCCAGCACCTCGGAGGATCTGCTGTTCGCCCGCGACCTGACCCGCAGCACCATGCTGGGCTATTACATCCGTCACGACCTGTTGTGGCTGGACGAAGCCTTCGATGTGGCCTGGGCCGGGCGGGAGAACCTGCTGATCTGCCAGGGCGCCGAGGTGCTGGGGTTCATCAGCCTGAGTCGCGATTCCAGGGCCTTGTATATTCGCGAGTTGCATGTGCTCGAAGCGTTTCGCGGGCAGGGTGCCGGGGCCTGGACCATCGAACAGGTGCGGGCGATGGCGCGCGGCGAACGGCGCGGGCTGCTGCGGCTGACGGTGTTCAAGGACAACCCGGCGCAGGCGCTCTATGGGCGCATGGGGCTGAAGGTGGTCGGGGAAGACGAGTGCTTTCTACGGATGGAGCGAAGCAGCGCCGCGGATGCGTAGCCGCTGGTTTTTGTGTGGGACGGCGGTTGTCCCGAGCAGTGTGGCGACAGTCGAGGATCAGGCGGGCGCCTGATCGGGATCCTCCGGCTCGGCCAGGATGATGCCGTCTTTCATACCCAGCAATACGGCCACCTTGTGCGCCTCTCCGCGTCGTCCTTTCTTGCGGCCGGCCAATACCTGGTAGGTGGTGGCTGGGTCGACCCCGTGTTCACGGGCGAACTGTTGAACCGATTTACCTTGATGTTCAAGCCAGGCCTTGGCTTGTGCGGCAGTGCGGATACCGGGCATAGTTCAAAACCGTTCAAATTTGTTCAATGCTTGAAGGGTGTAACACCCCTAGGGGTGCATAAAAAAGGATCATACATCCAAATGAGTGGAATCGGTTCGCGGTTAAGACAGGAAAGGGAACGCCTGGGGTTGTCGCAGAAAAAATTTGGTGAAGTTGGCGGCGTGGAAGCCAATGCCCAAGGCAGATATGAAAATGGAGACCGTGTGCCCAAGGCGGATTACTTGTCCCGGGTGGCGGCAAAAGGGGTCGATGTCCTTTATATAGTGACTGGCAGGCGGACCCCGACCAGGGCCGATAACCTCAGCCAGAGCGAAGAGAAAATCCTCGTCAGTTATCGGGCTTTGTACAAGGAAGATCAGGACGCGATCCGGCACCTGACCCATACCCTTGCCGAGCTTTCGGTTTCCAGCCTCATGAAAAGAAAGGCGGACGCCCGAGAGCCTTAGGGCAGGGCGTTCGCAGCGCATCAACCATCCACCGGATACCCCTGGTGAACAAGTGCTTTTTATATGGTGTTTGTCATTAGGTCAGCACGCTGCTTTTTTGCTAAGGTGTCCGGCAACCTATAAGACCAAATCGCGAGGTGTCTGCTTGATTAGGGTGCTAGTAGTCGATGACCATGATCTCGTTCGTACAGGTATTACACGAATGCTGGCTGACATCGATGGCCTGCAAGTGGTCGGTCAGGCCGAATCAGGGGAGGAATCCCTGATCAAGGCCCGGGAATTGAAACCCGATGTGGTCCTCATGGACGTCAAGATGCCCGGGATCGGCGGTCTTGAAGCCACGCGCAAGTTATTGCGCAGTCACCCGGATATCAAAGTCGTGGCCGTCACCGTGTGTGAAGAAGATCCGTTCCCGACTCGCTTGCTGCAAGCCGGCGCGGCGGGTTACCTGACCAAGGGCGCGGGTCTCAACGAAATGGTGCAGGCCATCCGCCTGGTGTTTGCCGGCCAGCGTTACATCAGCCCGCAAATTGCCCAGCAATTGGTGTTCAAGTCATTCCAGCCGTCCAGTGATTCACCGTTCGACGCCTTGTCGGAGCGCGAGATCCAGATTGCGCTGATGATTGTCGGCTGCCAGAAAGTGCAGATCATCTCCGACAAGCTGTGCCTGTCTCCGAAAACCGTGAATACCTACCGTTACCGTATCTTCGAGAAGCTCTCGATCAGCAGTGATGTCGAACTGACGTTGCTGGCGGTTCGCCACGGCATGGTCGATGCCAGCGCCTGACAATGACCGACCCGTTTGATCCCAGTGCTTTTCTTTCCACCTGCAGTGGCCGTCCTGGCGTGTATCGCATGTTCGACGGCGATGCACGTCTGCTTTACGTCGGTAAAGCCAAGAACCTGAAGAGCCGCCTGGCCAGCTACTTTCGCAAGACCGGCCTGGCGCCGAAGACTGCTGCCCTGGTGGGGCGCATCGCACAGATCGAAACCACCATCACCGCCAACGAAACCGAAGCCCTGCTGCTGGAGCAGACGCTGATCAAGGAGTGGCGGCCGCCGTACAACATCCTGTTGCGCGACGATAAGTCCTATCCCTATGTGTTTCTGTCGGACGGCGAGTTTCCGCGTTTCAGCATCCATCGCGGGGCGAAGAAGCAGAAGGGCAAGTACTTCGGCCCGTACCCCAGCGCCGGGGCGATTCGCGAGAGCCTGAGCCTGCTGCAAAAGACCTTCATGGTCCGCCAGTGCGAGGACAGCTACTACAAGAACCGCACCCGGCCGTGCCTGCAATATCAGATCAAGCGCTGCAAGGCACCGTGTGTCGGCCTGGTGGAGGCCGAGGTGTACGCCGAGGATGTGCGCCACTCGGTGATGTTCCTCGAAGGCCGCAGCAATGCCCTGACCGATGAACTGTCGGCGGGCATGGAGCAGGCGGCCAGCACCCTGGACTTCGAGAAGGCCGCCGAGCTGCGCGACCAGATTTCCCTGCTGCGGCGGGTGCAGGACCAGCAGAGCATGGAAGGCGGCAGCGGCGACGTCGATGTGGTGGCGGCGTTCGTCAACCCGGGCGGCGCCTGCGTGCACCTGATCAGCGTGCGTGGCGGTCGGGTTCTGGGCAGCAAGAACTTCTTTCCCCAGGTGGGTATCGAGGAAGAGGTGGCCGAGGTCATGTCGGCATTCCTTGGCCAGTACTTTCTCAGCAGCCCGGAGCGCGACCTGCCCAGCGAGTTGATCGTCAACGTGGTCCATGAAGATTTCCCGACCCTGATCACCGCGATCCAAGCCTTGCGCGGCCGTGAGCTGAGCATCAGCCACCGGGTGCGCGGCACGCGGGCGCGCTGGCAGCAACTGGCGGTGACCAACGCCGAGCAGGCCCTGAGCGCGCGGCTGGCCAATCGGCAGCATGTGGCCGCACGTTTCGAAGCCCTGGCCGAAGTGCTGAACCTGGACGAGCCGCCGCAACGCCTGGAGTGTTACGACATCAGTCACTCCAGCGGCGAGGCGACCGTGGCGTCCTGCGTGGTATTTGGCCCGGAAGGTCCACTGAAGTCCGATTACCGGCGCTACAACATCGAAGGCGTCACCGCCGGCGACGACTATGCGGCGATGCACCAGGCCCTGACCCGACGCTTCAGCAAACTCAAGGACGGCGAGGGCAAACTGCCGGACATCCTGTTGGTGGACGGCGGCAAGGGCCAGCTGTCCATGGCCCGCGACGTGCTCAACGAACTGGCAGTGCCCGACCTGATCCTGCTGGGGGTGGCCAAGGGCGCGACGCGCAAGGCCGGCTTCGAAACCCTCTACCTCAACGATGCGGCCCATGAGTTCACCCTCAAGGGGGACTCACCGGCGCTGCACCTGATCCAGCAGATCCGCGACGAGGCTCACCGTTTTGCCATCACTGGCCACCGCGCGCGCCGCGGCAAGACCCGCCGCACCTCGACCCTCGAAGGCGTGGCCGGCGTCGGCCCCAAGCGCCGCCGCGACCTGCTGAAACACTTTGGCGGATTGCAGGAACTGTCTCGCGCCAGCATCGAGGAGATCGCCAAGGCGCCGGGGATCAGTAAAAAGCTCGCTGAACTGATTTATGCGAACTTGCATAGTGAGTAGGGGAGAGTTCAGGGGCGGAAAGGGTCATTTGTCGTCCTTGCATTAGTTGATCCGCGAGTCTCTTTGTCGAGCTTTGCGAACCTGGCAAGTGGCAAGTGGCGATGGGCAAGGTTTTAGGACGCTTCTGAACGTGGATGGAGCCTGTGCGGGTTTGAGTACCTGGCATGCGGAGTACCCATGCCTGATTCTTGTCGCGCTCGTTCAGGCCTCCTGAAGTTGCTCTTTCCAGGCGCTCAAAGTCTTGGAACAGTGTTAGACACGCTGTGCGAGAAGCCCGTAGAATGGCCGTGCCTAGCTCATCTGCTGTCTTTTTCGAGTAGATTGCCAACTCACCTCGTAGCCAGTTGTGCCGATGAATATCCCTAATCTGATCACCGTTCTACGCGTTCTGCTCATCCCGATCTTCATTTTGCTGTTTTACCTGCCTTACTCCTGGAGCTACATGGCCGCCAGTTCCGTCTTCGCGTTCGCCGCGGCCACCGACTGGCTCGATGGTTACCTGGCGCGGCGTCTGGAGCAAAGCACACCGTTCGGGGCCTTCCTCGATCCGGTGGCCGACAAGTTGATGGTGGCGGTGGCCCTGGTACTGCTGGTGCAAGAGCACGGCAACCTGTGGCTGACCCTGCCGGCGGCGGTGATCATCGGACGTGAAATCGTCGTTTCCGCCCTCCGCGAGTGGATGGCCGAACTGGGTGCACGCGCGCAAGTGGCGGTATCCAACATGGGCAAATGGAAAACCGCCGCGCAGATGCTGGCGCTGGTGATCCTGCTGGCCAACCCGCCGGCCTTCACCTTCTGGGTGCTGCTGGGTTATGCCCTGTTGCTGATCGCGGGAGGGCTGACCCTGTGGTCCATGCTGCAGTACCTGCGCGCCGCCTGGCCGCATCTGAAGACTGATGTGGAAAAGAAATAAAACTTTTTTGAATCAAGGGGTTGACGCAGTTTCGAATTTCTATAGAATGCACACCACCAAGACGCGGGAATAGCTCAGTTGGTAGAGCACGACCTTGCCAAGGTCGGGGTCGCGAGTTCGAGTCTCGTTTCCCGCTCCAATTATTGTTCTACAGGCCTCTATTGAAGTCTGCAGAAACTGAAAAAGAGGCTTCGGCCTCTTTTTTCGTTCCAGTAAGTTTTTCTCGAAAGTATTAGCAGCCACGATTTTTTAGTACATTTTTTAGTACATTAATCCGGCGCTTTGCCCCCTGATCCGAGTGAAACAGTAGGTCCTGCGGATCCAGCACAACCGCCAGATAGTGCCATTTATCCTGGGCCCAGATGTAAGTGATGTCCCCGCACCACACCTGGTTGGGTGCCGGCACATCGAACTCCCGACTCAAAATGTTCGGGATATCCAAGCATTCGGCCGTCGCTCTTTTGGTTAACGGAGTGCCGCAGTCAATCACACAGACCACGCGGCGGGTATGGATCTCGCGATGCTCGATGGAGACCTCAACCGCCTAGGCGCAAAGCTGCCAAAGGGCTGATGCCAATACCCCGGCCTTGACCCGTTGCTGCCTTGCGGTCCTATTCGACGCGTTCAGCGGCGAGGTTAGCTCTCCAGCGCAGCATGCCTTGAGTCGCAGACGTCGATAGGCCAATGACGTTAACCAGCAGCAGCGTCATGTGTTGATTGTCACGCTCAGCGTGCCGCTGCTTGCTCGTCCGGGCATGGCATCCCAGCCTTGGCCCAGAGCTCCAATCGCTCGATAAACTGATCGTGTGTGATGCTTGGCGTGGATCGACCAGCACCGGGATCCCAAGCCCATAGCACCAGCGGATCGGTTCTCATATGTTCGATGACTTCTTCGGGTGTTTTACGATTGCCATTGCGTTTGGGGTCCTGCATTTGATGGCATATCTGCGCACTGGTCAGCCCCTCCCAGACCATAGGCAACGGTGGCATATGCCACCCGCGAGCACCTGGCACCTTGCCGTCGGCGGTGTTCTTCTCTTGATGGCAGGCAATACATTGCATCGTGGGTGCTCCCAGACCTGCCGTGCCACGCACTACATTCTGGATATGAGCAATCATCGAATCTTTTTGGGTCGGCCGTGCACTCTGATGGCAGTTCATACAGCGGGGGCTTTGTAAGACGCTCACGACTGGATCGAACAATTGATAAGCGTTGGGCTCCTGAGCCTGTGCGTCGAATGACATAATACTCAGCGCGGCAGACAGCCGCAGAATCGTCGCTCTTGTGATGTACATGTCAGGTTACCTTAGACAACACGAAAGGAATGGCGTAGCGGTAGCGACCGTACTGGCTGCCCGGTCGCCCATAGGATTGCGTTGGCCAGCGCTGGAGCCACGCCAGCAACGCCAGGCTCCCCTGCGCCACCGGGAGACTCGGCGCTTTCTACTACCATCGTTTCGATCTGCGGCATCTGACTCATGCGGACGACTGGATAGTCATCGTAGTTGCCCTGCTGTACCTCGCCTTTGTTCAGGGTAATTTCGCCGTACAGCGCTGACGAGAGACCAAAAGCAATGCTCGACTCCATCTGCGCCTTGACCAGGTCGGGATTAACCGCCACGCCGCAGTCAATGACGGAGTACACCTTATGCACGGTAAGCGTTTGATCAGTCGCGACGCTAGCCTCGACCACGGTCCCTACAAAACTGCCGTATGACTCGTGCACCACAATGCCTCGGAATACGCCTGCTTTCGGTTGCGTCGACCAATTGGCCAACTTGGCCACTGCATCGAGTGTGGCAAGGTGACGCGGCTTTTCTTGCAGCAGTTCACGACGCATTTGGTAAGGATCCTTGCCTATCCCATGCGCAATCTCTTCAAGAAAGTGCTCAACGGCGAAGGCTGTATGCGAGTGCCCCACTGAGCGCATCCACAATACGGGAACCTGGAAGCGTGGCGTGTGCAAGTCGACTCGCAGATTCGGGATGGCGTAAGGAATATCTTCAGCTCCTTCAACCGAGAGCGAGTCAATGCCGTTTTTGACAATGAAGCGTTCCATCACTGTGCCCGTACCGATCGACTGCACGGCGATACGGTTGGTCCAAGAGGTAATAGTGCCCTGAGAGTCAAGAGTCGCACTGAGCCGATGGTAGGCACTGGGACGATAATAACCGCCCTGGATATCTTGATCGCGTGTCCAGATCATCTTGACCGGCCGACGAACTGCCTTGGCGATGTGCGCGGCCGCGATGATGACGTCGAAACCGAGCGAAGAGCGTCGACCAAATCCACCGCCGGTCAACAGGGTATTGAGTTTTACCTGCTCCGGTTTCAGCCCAAGTACCGAGGCCGCCGCATGTTGGTCACCTTCGGGCCATTGCGTGCTCATCCATACTTCAGCAGTGTTTCCTCCGCGATAATCGATGGTGGCATTGAGTGGCTCCATCGGCGCGTGAGTGAGGTAAGGAAACCAGTAGTCGGCGGTGAATGTTTTCGCGGCGCTCCGTTGTGCCAATTCTATATCGCCAGTGCTACGTGCCACCGTTCCTTCAAGTGACATCAGATGACGATACATAATGCGCTGTTCATCCGTCGAAACGCGCTCGCCATTCACATCGCTATACATCAGAACGAGGGCATCACGAGCTCGCTTTGCCGACCAGAAATCCTTGGCCACCACAGCGACCCCCTGCGGCGTTTCATAGACACCAACGACATTGGGCATAGCCTTGGCCACTGTTGCGTCGACGTGTGAGATTTTGCCACCGAAAAGCGGCGCGCGCGCGAGCACCGCGATGAGCATGCCAGGTACATAGGCATCCATGCCAAACTTGCCCGAACCGTCGACCTTGGTCATGGCGTCGATACGGCGGAGTGGTTTGCCGATGATCTTGAAGTTCTTCGGGTCCCTGAGCTTTGGATTTTCTGGCGGCTCAATACCCACGGCATCGACTGTTAGCTCACCGTAAGTGGCGCTACGATCGCTCGCGTCGTGGATCACGCGGCCGGTGTCGGTACGCAGTGATGACACATCGACGTGCCAGCGCTTTGCGGCGGCAGCTAGCATCACTTCGCGGACAGCGGCACCGGCTTTACGCTGAGGCTCGTATTGGGCGATTGTCGTCAGGCTGCCACCCGTAAGTTGCTGATGCATTAGAGGGTTCTGATAGGCGGGTGCCGTGGGTGCCTGCTCCCAACGCACACGTTGCCAATCAGCGTCCATTTCCTCGGCAACCAGCATTGGGATTATGGTTGTGACGCCTTGCCCCATTTCGGTATGACCCACAATTACCGTGATCCAGTTGTCAGCAGTGATACGTACAAAAGCATTAGGCTGCACGGTTTTATGGGGCATCTGTACAGGGGTACCTGCCATCACTTCGGGTAAATGAAAACCCACCATGATCCCGCCACCGGCAATTGCGCTTAATTGAAGAAAATGTCGCCGACTAAGGCCTGTGACTGAGGCAGAGTGCTTCGTTCCAAAGGTATCCAGAATGCGTTTCATGCCAGGCTCTCCGCAATCTGGTGAATGGCTGCCCGAATACGCGGGTACATCCCACATCGACAGATGTTGCCTGACATGGCCTGATCAATATCAGTGTCGGTGGGCTTCGGTATTTGTGTAAGTAATGCCACCGCGGCCATTACTTGACCCGATTGACAGTAACCGCATTGGGGGACATTGAGGTCCGTCCATGCCTTCTGCACACGCTTGCCAATATTAGAACTCCCCATCGCCTCGATGGTGGTGATGGACCTGCCTGTCACAACTTCGGCAGGCGTCACGCAGGATCTAACGGGTATGCCATCGAGAAGCACGGTGCAGGCACCGCACAGCGCCGCACCGCAACCAAACTTGGTTCCCGTGAGTTGCAAGTCTTCACGTAATGCCCATAAAAGAGGACGACCATTCGAGGCGTCAACTTCTCGCCAATCTCCATTAACTTTAATCTTAGCCATGATATTCCCTCTTTATTGGACGGAAAAATATGGAGCAATCTCACCTACGGCTGTAGCGATGATGCCGGTGGCAAGAGTGGCGTGGATATAGTAGAAGTAGGCACCCTACGGCCTGGTTACTCGAGCGGGTAACGTGGTGGTATTAAAGCCAAGCATGTGCCTGCAACTCGGAATCAACGGGTGATGACCAGGTAACTGTAAGACAATAGACGTGCCTACAAAGCGCCAAAGCATGAGGTGACGATAGAGCAGGTTTTGCCTGGGATACCACTTCGGCATCCAAGGCTTTGATCCCAACAAATAGTCGTACCTGGATCGCTTTTACTCGATGCGTTGTTGCAGTAAATCACTAGTGTGCTTCCCTGTTGTGCCAAGTCGCGAGGAATCAATCCACCTGTTTTCTGTTCCCCCGTCGATGAAAACGATTTCACTCTTGATCGAGTGGCCTGCTACATGGCCTGCTCCTGGAGGCAGGAGATATCACTTACTTTAAAACGTTCGAATTTAAAAATAAGCTAGTCATTTATGGATAGACAATCCTTGATTTCTGAACAATGGAAGTATGCCTCCGAATATCCGGTCCCGCACACTTAAACCGGCTCCCATCTATGAGGGTAGCGACTTGGTAATATCACTTGCCCGTTGAATCGAGATGAAGGGTAATGGGTTAAACGATTGTAATAAGTTCGTAGCATTTGAGACTGTAATCCAGCGCTTTGCTAATAACCGAGTCGCCGTGTACGAGCTGGCTCTGGGCGATCATCCAGGCGTGCAAGAGGTCCATCACTGGCACGGCCCTATCGTCACATACCAACTTGACCTTCCTATCTTGCAGGAAGTTGCGAGGGTGTTTTCCGCCGCGGACTGCGTCTTTTCAGGACGTCGTGCTGCCTGCACGCCAGTTGGTGATGCCAAGATGTCGACAAGTATTTCTGTCAGATGACGGAACCCGGCTCTGTTGTCGGCGGATTCGATTTCGCTGGATCGATGCGATCCAGGCTTGAACCAGGAATTGCTGGATACGGCCCAAGCTCTTCAAGCTCCCGCAGGAGTCCGCTGTCGATGTAGCCAGGAATCTTTCGATACTCACCCAGCACTCGCGCGTAGAACTCAGGGTCTTGATGCCAACTGGATTTGTCGACGCAGAAATAATTGATCCACCGCGCACTTATCGAGGGTTCGGGCCAGTGGCGCCGCAGCGTCATCAGGTATCGCCGCGCCGAGCAAACCTTGCCGACGACAAGGACGCTACGCCGCTCTTCGGGAGCAAGTTGCGATTGCGCCAGCGCACGCGCAAAGCGAACGTTCTCGCCGGTGTTCGTGGCTGTGGGCTCTATGAGGAGGGCGGTCTCCGGAATGCCGAGTTCCATCAGCCGGCTCGCGATGACGCGCGCCTCGATGGTGGAGAATTCTCCAGTTTGGCCGCCCGAGACGATAGCCCGCAGAAACATCTGAGCGCGCCACAGGGTAGCGATCTCCGCACAGAACTCTTCAACGCCGTGCCGCGTGCCAAAGATCAACGCCAGATCGGAACGGGTGGCCGGTATCTCCGGCATTACGTAGTCACCGATCGCCTGCAGCTCTTCGTTCGTCATCAGATCACCTTGTGCAAGGAGGGTCGAATTCGAGAATGCGGATCATACGAGGAAGGGTGTCGCTTGGTTGTCATCCCGAAAGCGTCCGCCATTGCCAAAATGGAGTCTGGATCGGCGAGTACAGCATGTCACCGCTGATTACTGTGCGCAGTGGCGGGCACGGTGGCCGATAGCCAAACAGAAAAATGCCCGATGACATGATGGCTGACATCAAGTTGTTGTCTTTTATGAAAAAGGCAGTTTGAACTGGGCGGAATTTTGGGATTGTCTATCCAGATTGGGCGAGTTTATCTGTCAGTCCCTCTTACCTAGACTTCAACGCTATCCAGCAGGCAGGGCGGATATTTCCCATGGTCGCCATTCTGTCACTGGAGCAATTGTATTTCTCGCCGGTAGTGAGGCCAGGGTCTTGGGTGGTCTGCTTGCACGCGACCTGAACCAGAGGGTTTCGCTTGACTGCAACAGAGCTGTACGCCTGTGGGCTGTCGTCGCGGTTCCTGCGGTAGGGCACAGTCTTGCAGGGGGGCGATTCTACGCGAAGCGCCGCGGCTCCCTTTCGATTGCCCATGCAGGGTAGCGCACCCGATGCATGGGCGGTTTGTGCCTTCTCAACATCGGTATTTTCGCCTGTGCCCGCTAGGCGCAACAGCGTTTTTTGCTTATTGCGCGAGGCTTGTCGGGGCAGGGCGTTTTGCCCAGCCTGACGTTGCGCGAACCAGGAGGTTGGACATGCATGTACTGATGGTCATGGCGGGAGGTCTGCTCCTTCTGTTGGTGTTTATTCTGTTCGGCTGGCTTTGGGGCGGGGACAGCCTGGGCATGGCACTGGCGGCCAAGGCCTTTGTCCCTTTCTGGCTGCTGATGGCAGGCATCAATATGTGGGTGGGTGTCACCTACGCGGGTTATAGCGTGCGCCAAGAGTTGCCTATCCTGTTGCTGGTCTTCGCCATGCCTACCCTGGCCGCGGGCATTGCTCTCTGGCAGTTCGCCCGTGCCTGACATGCCTTGGATACGGGAGATTCATTTATGTCGGTAGAGGGCAGCGCGGGTGATCTGGTCAAGGTCGTGACCTTACTGGGGGCGGCGGTGGTGGCAGTGCCTCTGTTCAAACGCCTGGGCCTGGGCTCCGTACTGGGCTATCTGGCGGCGGGGCTGGTGATCGGCCCCTTCGGGCTGGGCCTGTTCAACGACCCGCAGACCATCTTGCACACCGCCGAGCTAGGGGTGGTGATGTTTCTCTTTGTCATCGGGCTGGAAATGCGCCCCTCTCATCTGTGGAGCATGCGGCGCGACATCTTCGGCCTGGGCAGTCTGCAGACACTGACCTGCGGTGTGTTGCTGACCGGGGTAGGGTTGGCGTTCGGTTTTCCGCTGGCGGTGTCTTTCGTCAGCGCGATGGGCTTTGTGCTCACGTCCACCGCCATCGTCATGCAGTTGTTGGGCGAGCGTGGCGACATTGCCGCAGCACGCGGGCAGAAAATCGTGGCGATACTGCTTTTCGAAGACCTGTTGATCGTACCGCTGTTGGCGCTGGTGGCGTTTATCGCCCCTCTCGATCCTTCTGCGCCGGTTGCCGACTCGCGCTGGGCCAGTATCGGCATCGCGGCAGGTTCACTCGCGGCGCTGGTCGCCGTGGGGACCTGGCTGCTCAACCCGTTGTTTTACATCCTGGCCAACTCCAGGGCGCGCGAGGTGATGACCGCGGCCGCATTGCTGGTGGTGCTGGGCGCAGCACTGTTGATGCAACTGGGCGGTCTGTCCATGGCCATGGGGGCCTTCCTCGCCGGGGTGCTGTTGTCGGAGTCGACTTTCCGTCACCAGCTCGAGGCGGATATCGAACCCTTCCGTGGTTTGCTGTTGGGGCTGTTCTTCCTGGGCGTCGGGATGTCGCTGGACTTGACGGTGGTCGCACACAATTGGCCGCTCATCGTCGCCGGTGTGCTGGCGATGATGGCCGTCAAGTCACTGTGTATCTACAGCCTGGCGCGGCTGACGAGGAGTTCCCACGCCGATGCCATGGACCGGGCCGTGCTGATGGCCCAGGGCGGTGAGTTCGCCTTTGTGCTCTTTGGCGCCGCCTTGGCCAGTGGGGTGATAGCCCCGCAGGTCAACGCCAACATGACTGCCGTGGTCGTGCTCTCCATGGCACTGACGCCGTTGGTGGTCATCGTCTACCGGCGTTGGGGACCCAAGCACGGAGCCTCCCTGGAAGGCACGCAGGCGCCGGAGAATCTGGCCGGCAGCGTGCTGATCATCGGCTTTGGCCGTTTTGGGCAGATCGTGAGTCAGCATGTGCTGGCGATGGGCGCCGATATCTCCATCATCGACAACCAGCCTCAGGTTATACGCGACGCCAAGGATTTCGGCTTCAAGGTGTACTACGGCGACGGCACCTACCCCGACATATTGCATGCCGCCGGGGCGCACCACGCCCGCGCCATCCTGGTATGCGTCGACGACCGCAAGGCCGCCACGCGAATCGTCGAGTATGCCAAGACCCGGTTCCCCCATGCCCGTGTGCTGGCACGCGCACTCGACCGGGAGCACGCTATCGAACTGATCAACGCCGATGTGGATTACCAGATCCGCGTCACCTTCGAGTCGGCCATGACCTTTGGGCAAGAGGCATCGAAGGTGCTGGGCGCGACACCCGATGGGGCCGAGGAGATTGCCGCCGATCTACGCCGCAAGGACGCCGAGCGTCTGGCGCTGGAGGTAGCGGGTGGCATTTATGCCGGCAAGTCCATGATCCTGGGCAATGCAGTCGCCAAGGACCGATGATCATGGCCTCTATCATCGACACGCAGGCAACTGCCGTTGTCCGGTTCTGGCGGGAGGCGGGCGCCAGTCAGTGGTTCGCCAAGGACCCAGCGTTCGACCGACGCTTTCGCGAGCGTTTTCTCGACCTGCATCGGTCGGTGGTTCGCGGTGAACGCGACGCTTGGCTGGATACCCCCGAGGGCGCGCTGGCGCTGCTGATCCTGCTCGACCAGTTTCCGCGCAACGCCTTTCGTGGCACCGCGGACATGTACGCAACGGACACCCTGGCCAGACATGTCGCCCGCCTGGCGCAGGCAGCGGGGCATATGGAGGCGGTCGATGCTGACCTGAGGCTGTTCTTCTGCCTGCCCTTTGCCCATTCCGAGGACCTCGTCGACCAGGATTTTTCGGTCCTGCTCAATACTCGATTGGGGCAACCCTGGCTCGCCCATGCCGAAGGGCATCGGGATGTCATCCGCCGATTTGCTCGTTTCCCCCATCGCAATCGGCTGCTCGGACGCGAGAGTACGCCTGAGGAAAAGCGTTTTCTGGAGGAGGGGGGCTTCGCCGGTTAGGCATTATTATGGACAAGCTTATCCAGTACCGTATTTTCATCCAGGTCTCCGAAATGGGCAGCTTCATCAAGGCGGCCCACATGCTCGAATTGCCGCGGGCTTCGGTATCTGCCGCTATTCAGGAGTTGGAGACAGATCTGGGCGTACGGCTATTGCATCGAACGACACGACGGGTGCAATTGACCGCCGATGGCACTCAGTTGCTGGAGCGGGTACGACGGCTACTGGCGGATGCTGACGACATCCAGCGGCTGTTTCAGCTGCATCAACACCAGGTCTCTGGACGCTTGAACATCAATGTTCCCAGCCGTATCGCCCGAAGGCTGATCGCACCGGCCCTGCCGACTCTCAAGCGCAGCTTTCCAGAGCTGCAGCTCGCCTTGGGCTCCACAGATCGCGCTATCGATCTGGTGCAGGAAGGGGTCGACTGCGTCGTCCGCGTTGGCCATCTGCTCGACAGCAGTCTGTTCGCCCGGACGATCGGGCATATCGCGCTGATCAACTGTGCCTCTGTTGATTATCTTCGCCAGCATGGCACCCCGAAGGAGCCGGGAGACCTGACACATGGGCATTTCTCGGTAGGGTATGCCTCGCCGAATAACGGTCGTGAGCTACCTTGGGAGTATGTAAGCGATGGCAAGACCCATGAGGTGGCAGTACCCAGCTGGGTGATCGTCAATAACGCCGAGAGCTATATCGCTTGCTGCATGGCGGGAATGGGGTTGATTCAGATCCCCCGGTTCGATGTGCAACACCTGCTCGATTCCAGGCAACTGGTGGAAGTCATGCCCGAGTTTCGGGCCGCGTCGATGCCTGTCTCGCTGCTGTACCCACATCGACGCCAACGCTCGCGTCGGCTCAATGCGTTCATCGAATGGTTTGAGGTGTTGATGCTGCCATCTCTTGAGTCTCCGGATTCGCTCTGATCCGCTCATGTTCGTTCAGCATCCGCCACTCGCGGCGCGGACTTTGCCTCGGCCTGTCATCAGCTTGACCTCCAGTACTTCGCCAATGTCGGAGGCGCTATGCAAGGGCGCAATATTTGTATCGAAGTTGAAGTCCTGGAGGGTGGTCGGACCGATGTGGTCGTCTCATCTATATATGTGTCAGTCGCCGTGGCCGTTATCCAGACTGATAGACACTTGCTGATTCTGATGTTCAGAGACGAACAAACACGGAGAGGTTTGCCACTTCGAATAAAGCGATCTATCAACCAGCCTATCAAGTTGAGGTCATAGAACTTGACGCCTCGAAGTCAGAAACGGTTGCCAAGCTGTACAAGCAGTATCCGCAAGGGATTGGACGTGTTTCCTGGATTGTTTGTCTGGATTTTATGGGCTTTCCATTGAAGCCCGATTAATTACACTTAATCTTCAGACATAGAGGACTATCTGGCTGTAAACAGGATGACCGTGATCGACGACTTCGTCGAATTCACTCACATACCCCACGCCTCCAGTTTTATTCAACGCAGTTAATTAACAGGAGTATGCAGTCATGAGTTTGCAAGGAAAAGTTGCAATAGTCACGGGATCGTCCAAGGGGCTCGGGCGCGCCATTGCGCTACGCCTGGCCGAACGCGGTGCC
This sequence comes from Pseudomonas sp. GW822-FHT05A08, assembly GCF_058800485.1. Taxonomy (NCBI): domain Bacteria; kingdom Pseudomonadati; phylum Pseudomonadota; class Gammaproteobacteria; order Pseudomonadales; family Pseudomonadaceae; genus Pseudomonas; species Pseudomonas sp. GW822-FHT05A08. Next base: position 4,364,236 of record NZ_CM179511.1, on the reverse strand, counting down.
AATGTCGTGATCAATTACTCGAGAGACAAAGCACCTGCTGATGAAGTAGTGGCTGCGGCGATAGCTGAAGGTGTCAAGGCGATCAGCGTACAAGCAGATGTGTCCAACGTTGTTGAAATTGAAGCGTTGTTTCAGGCCGGGCTCAGGACATTCGGCAAAATCGATATTGTCGTGGCCAACGCGGGCATAGAAAAGGTCAACATTCAGGTGGTCGACGTGACCGAGGAGGACTTTGATCTACTCTTTCGCGTTAACACCAAGGGTCCCTACTTCGTCATGCAGGCTGCAGCTCGCCACATCGCTGATGGCGGCCGAATCATCAATATTGCCTCCAGCTCGACATCGCGCCCGCAACCAGGACTTGGTCTTTACGGGACTAGCAAATCCGCGCCGAAATATCTCGTGCGGGTGTTAGCCCAGGAAATCGGTCATCGCAAAGTCACCGTCAATTCACTTGTCCCTGGCCCGATCGACGGCGCCGGCATCTTCACCGGAGTCGGTGACGACGATCCTTACAAAAAGAGTTTGCTCGAGACGATCCCGATTGGGAGGCTCGCAAAGGCACAAGATGTCGCTGATATCGCGGAATTTCTCGCCAGCGACCAATCGTTCTTCATTACCGGTGAAGAGATTCTGATGAATGGCGGCTCAAGCAACTGAATCGGGCAAACGAAACCGCATCCGGTTTCTATTGCCCTCTAATTGGGAGGTGTGTAATGACTGAGACAATGCTAATGAAGGCGGTACAGGCCGTAGAGGTAGGGGGAACTTTCGTCGTGTCCCAGGTTCCCGTACCCGTACCTGGTCCACGACAGGTTAGGGTCAAAGTACATGCGTGTGGCGTCTGTGCTGGGGAAAATATTGCTCGAATGGGCATGCTGGGTGTGACTTATCCCCGAGTACCTGGGCATGAAGTGGCCGGTGAGATCGACTCGGTAGGCGCCGAGGTGACGACCTGGAAACCTGGAGACCGTGTGGGAGTTGGCTGGCACGGGGGGAGTTGTTCTAACTGTGAGTATTGCCGTCAGGGCGACTTCACCAACTGCACCGACCGTATGATCGTGGGGGCGAGTTACGATGGAGGGTATGCCGAATATATGGTGGTACCGCAAGATGCTTTAGCGCGGATTCCCAATGTGCTGTCTTTTGCGGAGGCTGCTCCGCTGATGTGTGCGGGTATTACAACATTCAACGCGTTACGTCATTCTGGCGCTCGTCCGGGCGATACGGTTGCGATTCATGGCGTGGGAGGGTTAGGCCATCTTGCCGTTCAGTTTGCGAATAAAATGGGGTTCCGCACGGTAGCGGTGAGCCGTGGTCGCGCCAAGGAAGCCCTGGCCCGCAAGCTTGGAGCTGACGAATACATCGACAGTACTGAGGGGAGTGCAGGGGAGGCCCTGGCCCGTTTAGGTGGAGCGACAGTAGTGCTCTCAACGGTAGGATCAGGCGCAGCACAGGCGGATCTGACCTTGGGTCTCAAGCCTAATGGTCGTCTTGTGTTTGTAGCGACCGACCATCAGCCTCTGGGTGTTTCCCCTGACTTACTGGTATTTGGTCGGCGTAGTATCGCTGGTTGGTATAGTGGCAATGCCAAAGACAGCGAGGAAACTATGGCATTTGCGGCGCTCAAGGGGGTGCGGGCAATGATTGAAACCTATCCGCTTGAAGACGCAGAGGAAGTCTTCCTGAATATGAGCAAAGCGAAATTTCGTTCGGTACTTACGATTTAACGCATTGTGTAGAAGTGCGGGCCTGATCTGACAGTTGCTAGGCTCTCTAGTTTTGACTGTCAGATCGATCCTCAATCGACCCCAAGTTGATGGAATACCAGAAGGTGCAACTCACCTGCCCTTACCAACAGCAGTATGTCAGCCACGTGTTGAGCGATGTGATGGCGACACAAGCTGGAAAGTCGAAGTAAGCAGAAAATTAAGATGAATTCCGAATTGAGGTACTTACTTCTCGTCTTGGTTGTTACCTGTGGTGTTTCTGGCTGTGACTCGCGAAAGAGTTGGCTGCAAAGGTCGCCAGGCCGGGCACCATTCTCGAAATGCTTTCAGGAATGCTGTTAATGTCACCAGGTGATTCTCCGGATGCCGGGCGAGCGCCAAGTCTATTACAGGCGGGGCATCAACCAGCGGTCGAGCCACTACATCTTGTGAAAACAGGCGCGCTGGCTTGATGATCGTTCATCCGATTGACTATGGGTAGAATCCAGTAGCGTAGCTTGGAATCACTCCTTCTTGGCCCTTGATACACCCCAAAAACAAGTCCAGAGTTGAGTCTTTTCCTACTTTGGCAAGAAAAGAAATCCCTTAGATTTCAATGGGTAGGACGCTAGATGCGAGTCTCGTTTCCCGCTCCAAACATAGCGCTTTAGGATTCCACTGAATTCTGCAGCGATCGCAAAAGGACCTTCGGGTCCTTTTTGCGTTTCTACCAGAAATCCTGGATTCCAGTGGTAGCCAGTACGTTTAAGTCCTTTTTCAGGACCGGTTCAAAACTGTATGAGTGCCGGATCCCTTTTGCTCACCAGACGAGCGTCGGGTACTGGCTCTTTAACAGGAGTTCACCATGCTTCTCTTGGAAATGACCATTCGGCATGCCCGAATCACCCCAGGCACCCGCGAATTACATCTTTCACATTTTCTCTGCCTAAGCACTGCCACCTCAGGCTGCTTGCGTCATTTCATGTCTTTGGTCTGCACCCACAGCACCGCGTCTTGCGACAGGGGTTTGCCCTTATGGGTTTTCGTGGCGCCGATGTCCAGGGCTGCCAGGCCCCACCAGCCGGCCCGGGGCAGGCCGATGGTTACGATGCCCTGGGCGTCGGCATACGTGCTCAGGACGTTGAATGACGGGTTAGGCGCCGTGACATGGGCTTGCTGGCCGAAGGTGTGCTGCTCGATATCGACGGAGTAATTGAGGTATTCGACTTCGACCTTGGCGAGCGGCACGGGCTTGCCGTCGGCCAGCACCCTGGCGCGGAACACGCTGCCAGTCCAGTTTGCATAAGGCTTGCTCAGTGGCTGGATCTCCACTGGCAAGCCCTGCGGCTGCAGCCACTGACCGGGGACTCCGCCGACATTGACGATCAGCTTGGTGAACTGTTGGATGTAGACGTCTTCCTCGGTTTCCAGGTAGGGCTCGGGCTCGAGTACGAAGGCATGGTCACCCAGTGAGCGCATCAACTCGCGGGGAATCGACGCGCGGTAGGCGCTCGCGCGATTCTCGCGACTCTGCCATTCGATGGGGCGCAAATATTCGCGCAGGTCGGTCTTTTTCCCGCCGTGCGCGCTGGTATGGCTGAAGGCGCGGGGTTCGTCCATGGCCAGGGTGGGGCCGCCGAGGAAGGGATGGCTGAACACGAGCGCGAACTCCAGTTTTTCCGCGCGCTGCAGCGCTGTCTCCTCAAGGTAGAGCATCTGGAAATGCGCCTCTGCGGCGTCGGCCAGGCAGCCGAGTGTCGCCGCGGCAAGGGTTTGGAGCAGTCGTCGTTTGGTCGGCATGGTCGATCTCACCTTGAAATGTCGGCGGACTGAATCGTCGCGTCATGGCCGTCTCCGCCGAGGAACACCACGGAGTAGTTTGCGGAGGGAGGGGCGAACGTGTAGCTGTTGTCCTGGTCGAGGCTTGCTTCGAGCAACACCTTTCCGCCGGGGTCCTGGACATTGATTTTCCGGCCAGCGGCCGAGCTGCCGTCGGTGTAACCCGCCTCGCACTTCACCAGGTCATCGCGCTCGAGGTAGCAGTCGATGACCGGGGCATGGGCGAAGGCTGCCTGGCAGAATGACAGGGCGCCTGCCATCAGTAATCGAGGTGCTGAGTCCAGGGGTTTCATAAGGTCTTCGGTCTCCAGGGTCGAGGTTGGTCATTGGCGCGACGAGCGATCATCGCCGCTTGTTGTGTTGCCAGCCGGCGCGAAGGCCGCCAGCAAGGCATCCAGGTTCGAACTCAGGAGTGCGTCGTACCCGCTGGCCGTGTCGGCGAGCATTCCCGGATTGCCCGTATCCAGGATCAGCAAGCGTGCGCCGCCGTCCTCGATGGCCTGGGCAATCCTGGCGTCCGGTGGCCACTTGTGGACCACCACGCGGATGTCCCGCTCGCGCAGGTAGCGGGTCAGCGCGGTTCGGTCGGTGTCGCTCCAGTCGATGTCCTGTCGGACGAACCAGCCGTCGACAAAAATGCCGAACTCGCCGAACAGGTAGATGAGCTCATTGGCCAGCGACAGCACGCGCAGGTCCGGCACGTCCATCAGCCGCGCCCCATAGTTGGCCTTGAGCCGGCGCAGTCGGTTTTCGAGTGAGGCGAGGTTGCGCTCGATCCGCGGCGCATCCGCGGGGGACAGGCGCGCCAGGTCGGCGGCGATAAGCGCCGCCATGCGCATGGCGTTGACGGGGCCGAGCCAGGCGTACGGCGACAGGCCGCCGTCGACATCGCGTGCGGCGGCCCAGGGGACGTCGTTTGATGGCATGCGGGTCACGGCCACGCCGGGCTTGATGGTGTCCCATGAGCGCGAGGCATCGATCTCGACGATGCGCAGATTGTGGCGGCGTGCCGTCGCATACAGCGGGTCCGCGCGCCACAGACTGCCCAGGGTGACCACGGCCGCGGCCTGCCGGAACACGGTGGCCTCCAGGCGCGACAGCGCGCTGGCCTGGCTTTCCATAGGCACCGCGGTGCCTGGCGGCAGGCGGACGGCCTCGATGCTCGTGCCGTCGCTGAGTGCCGAAGTGAGCGCATACACCGCCGGCAGGGCGACAAGCACCTGCTGCTTGCGGGCTTCCGCGAAGGCCGCAGGCTGGCTGCCCAGCAGCAGCGCCAGCAGCGCCAGCCAGGGGTGACGTGACAGGCAAGGCCATTTCATACGCTGGGACCTCTGAAGCGGGACGCGGTAGTGCGGATCACGGTGGTGATGGCGAACACCAGGGCGGCGACGATCACGATCGCGCCACCGGTCGGCACGGGGATGTGGAACTGCATCGGCGCGAGGATGCCGACCATGCAGGAAAAAGTCGCAATCAGGATGGCGCGCGTGACCAGCCCCGGGAGGGACCGGCTGACGTTGCGTGCCGCCGCTGCCGGTATCAGCAGCAGGGCTTCGACGAGCACCGCGCCGATGATCTTCAGGCAGGCCACCGTCACCAGGGTGAGCAGCACCACGAACAGGTACTCGACGCCGCGCACCGGCACGCCGCGAGCCTGCGCCAGGCTCGGATTGAGGCTGGCCAGCAGCATGCCGTTGTACAGCGGCAGCCCGACGAGGGCGGTGGCCGCAGTGACGGCAAGCAGCACGTTCATGTCGCGGTGGTCCACCGCCAGGATGGAGCCGAACAGCACGCTTTCCATCACGTGGGTGTTGATCTTCGCCGACACGAACAGCAGCAAGGAGGCCCCGACCGCCAGCGAGATGGACAAGAACACACCGATTAGCGTGTCGTTGGACAGGGTGGTGCGATGCTGCGTGTACTTCAGGGTCAGGGCGAACAACAGGCAGCAGCCGAACATCGACAGGTAGGGCGAGGTGTAGGACTCGCCGATCAGCACGCCAATGGCGACGCCGGTCATCGCCGCATTGCCGACCGACTGGCTGAAGAACGCCATGCGCTTGATCATCACCATCGAGCCCAGCACCCCGAGCAGGGGGCCGATGAGCAGTGCGCAAAGCAGCGCATTGATCACGAACTCGTACTCGAACGGTTGCGGCAGGAGGCCACCCGCGGAGAGCGCCTGGAGCTGGTCGCGAATGAAGTCGTACAGGGTGCTCATTGGCTGGCCTCCGGTTGGCGGGCGATCTGGTCGCTGGGGCCATGGAACAGCACCCGCCGGTTGATCACGGTCACCGATTGCGCGATACGCCTGACCTGTTCGAGGTCGTGGCTGATCCAGAGGATGGTGACGCCGCGGCCGTGCAGTTCGGCCACCAGCGCCTCCACCAGTCGCACCCCCGGCTCGTCGATGCCGGCGGTCGGTTCGTCGAGGATCAGCAGCCAGGGCGAGGGGCTGATCGCCTGGGCCAGCAGCACTCGCTGACGCTCGCCGCCGGACAGGCTGCCAAAGGGTTGTCCAGCCAGTGTGGCAATGCCGGTACGCGCCAGCGCTTGGACATTCGCTGCCCTGGCGGATCGGCCAGACCCGAGGAAGGCCGGCCGGCGTTGACCGAACAGGGCCATGACATCGTTGACCGTCATCGGCACGTTGCGGTCGAAGTCCGGCAATTGCGGGACATAGCCCATCGGCGTCGTCATTTCGCCCTCGAACCGGACCGCCCCGGAATGCGGCATCTGCCCCAGCAGCGTGCGCACCAGCGAGGTCTTGCCGCCGCCGTTCGGGCCGACCAGGCAATGAAGCGCACCGGCCTCCACCCGGAAGCTCACCCCGTCGAGCACCTGCGTGCCTCCCAGTTGCAATGAGACGTTATCGAACACTACAGCGGGTCCGCGCATCGCTTGTTGCTCCTTCATCGCTGTGTGAATTCAATGGCCGCGGCCAGGGTCTCGAGGTTTTCACTCATCGCCACCTCGAATTCGTCCGGGCTGTAGGCACTGCCGGTGATGTGAGACAGCGCGAAGACCTTCACGCCGGTGACGGCCTCGATCGGCTTGGCCAGGTCGATGGAGAAGTGCTTCTCGGCGAACAGCACGCGCACGTCGGCCTTCTTGATCGCGTCGATGGTGTTGGCCAACTGGCGCGCGGTCGGCGTGACGCCGTGGCGCGGCTCGATGACGGCGCTCACAAACAGGCCGAATTCCTGCATCAGGTAGTCGTAGCCGGCGTGCGTTGTCGCGCACCGGAACGCAGACAGGTCGCGCTCGGCAAAACGGGTCATGAAGCGGGCCCGCAGCGCCCGCAGGCGCGCGGCGAACGCCAGGGCGTTGTGTCGATAGGCCGCGGCGTTGTCCGGGTCCAGTGCCCCCAGCCGGCGGGTGATCTCGAACACCTGTTGTATCGCTGCCGTGGTGGAGACGAAGGTATGCGGGTTGACCACCTTGGCGCCGCCCTGGTCGCCGCCGATGGGAATAAGGGCCACCGAGGCATTGGCCTGGATGATTGGCAGGGTCGCCCCGCGGCCGGCGGCCTTGATGATCTCGAAAGCCCACTCATCGTGTCCGATGCCGTTGACGACCAGGGCATCGAGGCTCATCGCGCGGGTGATGTCGTCGGCCTGCGGCTGGTAGTTGTGCGGGTTCGCCTGCGCCGGGATGAGCGCCACGACCTCCGCCTGGTCACCGACGATGTTTGCCACGAAGCTGTAGTAGGGGTGCAGTGTGACACCGATTTTCAGCTTCTTGGCCGAAGCTGGGGCCGGGTCGGCGAGTGCGATGGTGGGTATCAGTAGCAGCAGCGCGATGCAACGGCGCCACAGTGCGCGGTGTTTCAGGGAGGCGGTCATGGCTGGGTTCCTTTTACGTGTCCGACTTCGCTGGCACCATCGTAGGGAATGACCTGGCGCCAGCCTTTGCCGACCAGCGATTCGGGCTTGACGATGCCGGGGTAGGGAGCGTTCGGGTCGGGGTGGACCCAGATCGTCGCTTGGTTGGCCCACATGACACCGGCATGCGCATGCCCGATGACCAGCAGGTAGGCGCTCTGGCCCGGCGCGCGGCCGGCGGCGCCGTAGTAGACCGTGGCGCCCTGGCCCTGGGTGGCTTGCGAGACCTGGCTGGCTGCCTGGTCCGCGGGCGTGGCGGGGGCATCGACGGTCAGGGCATGGGGCTGCTGGGTGCCGGGCAGAATCAATTGCCAGCGCACCTCGCCATTGGTCTTCCAGAACGCGTCACGGTAGAAGGGCGGCAGCACAATCTTCTGAGCGTGCTCCAGGGTGATCCAGCCGCCGGTATCGTTGTTGAACCAGATGATTTCTTCACCGGCGGGTAACAGCGCGCTATGGATAGCCTGATCGACCGAGCCCAGGCCATCGAAGGAGCGCACCTGCCAGCTTAAGGGGGTCGGTGGGCCCGCTTTCTCGGGGCGCAGCATCACATTGCCGCTGACGCTGGCGACGACTGCCAGGGCCACCATCAGGATCGCCAGCGCTTCCCAGCGGCCAGAGGCCGGGCGCACAACCTTGATTGCGCGGTGTGCGTCAGCTTCGGGTGCGCGGCGCCAACGTCGCGACAGGCCAGCCATCAGGAAAACGCGATCCAGCGGCCGAGGCAGATCACGCCCGCCCACAACGCCAGCGAGCTGAACCCGGCGACACGCGCCTGGCCGGGAGGCGGCAGCCTGGTGTCCCATTCGTCGATCCGGCGAAAGGCGCCCAGGTGGAATATCCCCATGTTGAGGCCCGCCAGCAGCAACAGGCCCATCTTCCACAGGAACACGCTGTTCTGCGCATAGGTCGTGGCATTGGCGACGAACATCAGCGCGCCGGTGATCACGCAGGCGGCGAAGGCGACCCAGGTGTACGGCAGCAGTTCCTGGATCAGCCGGAGCGCGCTGCGGCGATGGGAGGCCACGCCGAGCAGGCGTAAATCGACGACGGCGATGGTGCCGAAAACGAGAGCGATGCCGATCACATGCACCGCCTCCAGGGCCGGGAAGGCCGAGCCCGACTCGCGGATGAAGGTGGCGACAGAGGTTTCCTGGAGGGTTTGCAGCAGGGCTTGAATGTCCATGGCGAATACCTGAGAGCTTTCGTTGAAAACGCTTAGATCGTGTAGGCGATCCAGCGACCGCAGATGATCACGACGCACCACAAGCCGATCGACAGCCAGGCAAGCGCCTTGGCGAGACGGGGCTCGGCAGCGCTTTGCGCATCGTCGGCAGGGCGTAGCAGGGGGCGCCGCAGCAGCCAGGTCAGGGTGAACGCACTCACGACCAGGGCCATCTTCAGCCAGAACGCCGTGTTGACGAGGACGCGATCAGGCTCGCCGATGGTCATGATCAACCCCGTGAAAAACAGGACGACGAGCGCATTGCGCATCCACGGGTAGTAACGGCGAACGACGCCACCCAAGGGCTCGTCCGTGGCGAGCACGCCCGCCAGCCGAAGGTCGGAGATCAGCGCGGAGCCGAAGATCACCGCGATGGCCAGGATGTGCACGCTCTGGACGGTGGGTACGACCCAGAGCATGTCCCTGATGGCTGTGCTCAAGGGGGACGCGTAGATCCAGGTAATGACGAGTTCTGATGACATCGGCTTTTCTTCCACTGTGGGTTAGAAGTCTTGAGGGGTTGCGATCGAACGCAGGCCCGGCGCGTCTTCCGGAAGCAGGTAGCCTTCCTTGATCGACAGGCCCTTGGCGTCCTCGAACTGCTGTTGGTAGTTGCTGAAGCTTCCATAACGCTGGCCAAGCAGGTCCTTCGAGTAAGCCACCTTGGTGTCGTAGATCAGGCCGCAGCCGGTCTCCTGTTCCGTGAGGTAGGTCGCGCTGGGCACCTGGACCCACGGCGGGCGTACGCCCCCTTGCAGGTTGCCGGTCACGGGGTCGCGCGCGGCGGCCTTGCCCTCACGGGCGACCCGCGGGGCTTTCGGCATGGGTTTGTCGTCGCGTACCCATTGGTCCATGCCATCCAGGAGCGCCGAGACGACCAGCTCCACCGGCTCGTCGTAGAGCGTCCGGCACCGTGGGTCGTCGCCCCTGCCAAGGTCGGCAGCGAGCCGTTCGGAGTGCTCCGTGCCGAGGTCGGCCTGCCGCAGGTGCGGCATGCCGGTCACTTCGTAGTAGCGAACCTGCGGGCTGTCGGTGTCTGGTGGCAGGCTGATACCTTCGAGCACGTCGTGCATCAGCTCGGACTGGCTGTAGACGGTCACGAACGGCACGCCGTCGGGCATCTGGCGGGGCAGCCGGATGACGTCGCCGCCCACCTCGCCATAGGCCATGCGGCCGGTCATGTAGGCATCGATCAGCGGCGTCGCGTCGGGCATGCGCCATTGCTGGTGCCGGCCCTGGTCTAGGTAGTCCATCCAGACTTGCGCGGTCACGGCCCAGCTATTGACATAGACCCGTCGCACCGCGAAGCCGGCCAACGGGCTTTGCACCGCAGGGGTTTTCAGCAGGAGCGCCAGCTGCGCCGCGATACCCTGGGATTGCGGGGTGAACGGATCGGGACCTTCGCCGCGGGTGAAGTGTCGCGGATCGTAATAGCTGCCCAGCGGCGCGTAGCGGGCATAGTCGAAACGGCGCATGAACTCGAAGTTCACGATCCGTCCGTACTGGGCGATCGCCTCGGCCTCGGCGGCCGGGGTGGCGGCGATGAACTTGGGATCGACGGGCGGCTGGTTGACGTTCAGCGTGTACCCGACGTACGCGTAGCCGCGGCGCAGCAAGTAGTCGCGGGTCAGGATCCAGCCGGCGCCGCGCTCGCCGAACCAGCTGAACGGCTCGATCACCACCGTGCCATTGAAGCGCGCGGGGTCGGCTGGCCTGCGCACCAGGATGCGTGTGGTGTAAGGCGCCTCGAAGAGGTTCTGGCCCGAGGCGGTGATGGTCGGGGCGACGCCTTGCAGGTAAAACTCCTCCTCGATGTAGCCGTACTTGTCTAGGTCGCTGTATTCGGTACCCGGGCGTTTCGCCGACGACAGCGGTGGCACGCCGGAGGGCGGCACAGCGATGGCCGTGGGCATGCGGGGCACCTGCGCGAAGCTGTTCGACGCGAGGAGCAGCGCAAGCAGGGCGCTGTGCAGCATCGGCCGCAGGATGCCGCGGGTTGTCGGTCGTTTCATCCGCTCACCTCCAGGTGGCTGCTGATAGGGGCTTCACTCGCGGCTGAGGGTCGCCTTGCCCTCGCTGTCGATCACGATCTGGTTGTTCTCGCAGACGTACTCTTGAATGCGGTAGTCGGAGCGCTTGTAGTCGAACGTGAAGCGATACGGGGTGTTGAGCACCTGCGGGTCCTCGATCACGACCTGGTTCTCCAGGCGGTCCGGCGCCCGCAGCCTGATGCGTTCGGTGATCTTCATCTCCTTGCCGTGCGGAACGTCGTAGAAGCTCACGTCGGTTCGCACGCCTTGTGTCTCCACGACGAGGGTGTCGCCTTCCCAGTGGCCGCGCGAATGGCCCTGGTAGGCAGGGTCCAGCGTCTCCCTCGCGGGCAGCGCTTCGTTCAGGAGGATCCGGCGCACCTGCTGGAGGTACTCGCCGAGGACTATCACTTGCTGGTCGTCGTGAATGATCTGGATCGGAAAGAGCGCCGCCATCAACGTCGGCATGCCCTCGGGCAGGCATCTGGCACTGGTTGTGGCCAGTGGCGTCCCGGCTGCGTTGGCTGCGGCTTGTCTCTGTTTCAACGCGGCGTATTCGCTGGCATAGGGCGCCTTCAGGTCCATCGGGCCGCCCGGGTGCACCGGATCGTCCGGGTTCGCGCCGAACCAGTCGTCCGGGGTTCTTTCCCAGGTGCCGCTGATGTCGGGGCGGGTGCCCGTGGGATGTTGCTCGCCCTGGGGGGGCGACGGGGCCGCGATGCTCATCCAGGCGCCGCTCATGAGCAGGGCGCTCAGCAGGATCGTGACCGGGCTTGAGGTTCGTGTCGGTTTCATTCAGGCATCTCCACCCCGAGGGTCTGTTCGGTTCGCTACTCATGAAGCAGGGCAGGAGTTGCGCTTATCCGCCCCCCGAGAGCACGACGTCACCGATCTTGATTTCCACCAGCAACCCTCCTGGCTCACCGTTTTTCAGCGGCTTGAAGGAAACCTCGGCGCTCTCGCCGGCCTTGATCGAATCAGTCGTCCAGCCCATGCGCTTCAGCGCGTTGACACTGCCGGTCTCGATCTTCAAGCGCTGGGGCGGCGGGCCGGGCGTATCGAGGTAAATCGCGACGTGAGGGTTGGTCCAGGCAAAACGCTCGACCACGCCCTTGTGCGTGATCGTCCGGGTCTGGTCGAAAATCGCGAACGAATGGTGGGCCGCGACCACCGATGGCAGGGCGCCGCAGGCAACCATGCCCAGCAGGCAAAGCCCCCGGCGTAACAGTGGTGAGGGTGGCGAAGGGGTCATGGCGGGGCCTCGGTTCTTATGCGTTCTTATGGCCACAGGATAGGGGGCCGCACTCGCTGTGCCGTAGCCCAAAACGGCAACCATTCAAGGCACCGGGAATGTTTTGCAGGGGGGAGGTATTGCGTGCAGGGAAGGGGCGGCGAGCCCTTTGCAAGTGCTGATTTGGGTTACCGATTGCGTGACACCCGCCGGAACACTCGTGGCTCGCCTCATAAATATAAAAACAGGAGAGACGTCATGCGCACCCCCCATTACGCCCCATTGCTTTCGCTGGTTGCCCTCTGCTCGTTCGAGCCATCGGCGCAGGGCTACGAGCTCTACAAAGAAGACGATGGCGGAACCGTCCTGAACGCCGATCTCTGGGCGGGGCTTGGCTGGTTCGGCAGCAACAAGAACTACCTCGGCGACCCGCAGCAGGAGCCCGGGAAGATGCGCTGGCAAGAAGGCTTCGCCAAATATGGTGTCAGCGGCGCGACGGACAAGATCGCTGCCGGCTCGATCCACGGCGGCTTCAGCCTGATCAGCACGGCGTCGTGGGGTGACGGGGACGCGGGTGGGATCAGCGCGGGTAATGAAAGAAGAACGGCTGTGGAGGACGCTTACCTGGGTTGGAAGTCTGGCGATCTGATTCCCGTGCTGGGCCGAGACGGCGTCGAGTTCTCCTTTGGCCGGCAACTGGTTACGGTGGACGGCTTCCTGATCACCGACGATGGGTTCGCTCCCGGGAGAGCCTTCAGCCCCATCGAGGGCGTCTCGGATGGCCGCTTCAATCGCGGCGGCGCCTACTACCTTGGCCCGCGGCTGGCGTTTGGGCACACCGCGGTCTTGAAGCTGGGAGGTTCACAGGGCCTGCACGGAAGCCTGATGTGGCTGAAATCGGATAACCCCGGGCAGTCGAAGGCCGAAGTGGCGGCCGCCACCCTCGACTACAGGACGCCCATCGGCTCGATCGGTTCGACCTACGTGCGCGGCCTGGATGTCGACGAGCGATATGCCTTTGCTGAGCGGCTCGAGCGCAAGGGCCTGGATGCCTACAGCATTCGTGGCCAGGGCAATGCCGGGATCGAGCATGCCGACTTCGCGTTCGAGGTGGTGCGTCAGGAAAAGCGTTCGGGGTCGCAGCGGGCGATGTTCTTCGACGTCGGCTACACCTTCGCCGATACCCGGTGGCAACCGACGGTGAGCTATCGCTATGCGCGCTATTCCGAAGGCTGGGACTTCCTGTTCCAGGGCGGTTATCGCAAGCGCTACCAGGGTGAGGTCGCGGTGAATTACGCCGCCTCGGTGACCTCGAACATGCAGATCAACGATCTGCTGTTCGCGGTCCGGCCGACTGACACCTTGACCCTTAACGCGATGTTCTTCGACTACCACCAGCTCTCCGACCGTGATGCGCAGGACTCCAGCGCGCGCGAGGTCGACCTGTTTGTGGACTGGATGGTGACGGACAACATCACGCTCTCGCCGCTGCTTGGCTTCTACAAGCCCGAGAAGTGGCTTGGGGACGGAGGCCAGCAGAGCGGGAACGCATCGGTGAATACCTACTTCCAGTTCATCGTCTGGGTGACTTTCTGAGCGGCCGTCCACGCCGCCAACCAGCGTCAGCGCATGCTGATTTGGGATACCTCCCCGGTAGGGGGCCTGAGTATCGTCCCCATGGCATTAACGACACCCACGCTCCTGGCGCTGGTCGTCAGATCCTTCACGGGGCTGGCGACCGCCGGGATGCCAGGCACTGCCAACGTGGGGAAGCCATCAACGTGGGGAAATCATCAACGGAGGAGATACAAGCCATGCCTATAAAAACCATCCCTCGTTCTCGCGCGGTCATCGCGTTGCTGGCCGCCCTGGCCGCATCCGCCTATCCCCTGTGCGCCAGCGCCGCGACGCCCGGCGAGACGTCCGGCGCGGCCAAGGCGAAGGCCGGACCGCCCGACATCAGCGGGCTCTGGATGCCGGTGGGGAGTTCCGTGGACCCGCTCGTCAACAGCACCGGTGCCGATAACCCCGATACCAATATCGGCCCTCCGTTCGGCAGCGTGCCGGAGCTCAAGGGGGTGTACCTCGAGAGCTTCAAGAAGCGCACTGCGGCCCTGGCCGCGGTGGGCAGCGAGTTCAAGACCTCGTGCAAGGTGCTGGGCATGCCGACGAATATGGTCGGGCCCTACGCGGTAGAGATCATGCAGACGCCGACGCAGATCAACTGGGCGCAGGAGTTCCTGCGCGAGACCCGGCGCATCTACCTCGATGGGCGCGCCCACCCCAACCCCGAGGAAGCGCCCCCGACATTCGAGGGCCATTCGGTCGCGCGCTGGGAGGGCAAGGTGCTGGTCGTCGAGACCGCCAACATCCGGCAGGAGACCACGTTGAACGAGTATGGCCACGCCGACGACGCGCTCGGCCATGGCCCCCGCATGGTCATCAAGGAACGGATCTTCATCAACGACGAAGGTCTGCTGCAGGTGGACGGCCTGGTCGAAGACCCGGATGCGCTGGCCAAAACCTGGCGTTGGGCGCCGCTGACCTTCCGCCGCGCGCCCAAGGGGGTCGAGTTCATGGAGTTCGTCTGCGAGGACAGCAATAACGAGTCGATCGATCCCGCGACGGGAGCGGAAGTCACGACGATTCCCCAGCGCCGGAACCTGAGCCCGGCGGACAACAATCCGCAAGGAGAGACAAAGTGAATCTCAAACCCATGCTGTTCAGTCTGGCGCTCCTGGGCTTGCTGGCACCTGCCGCTTTTGCCCACCACTCCTACTCGGCCTTCGACATGACCAAGGTGGTAGAAATTGCCGGTACGGTGGGTGAGGTGCAGTACAAGAATCCCCATGTCTGGTTGTTCGTCGATGTGCAGAGCGGTGGCCAGACAGCGACCTGGGCGATCGAGGCCGGCGGCCCGAACATCCTGATGCGCCAGGGCTGGATGGCCAATACCCTCAAGCCGGGCGACAAGGTCGATGTGCAGCTCGCGCCGATGAAGGACGCGACGAAGACGGGCGGTGCCCTTCAGGCGCTGCGCCTGACCGATGGGAAAACCATCGGAGCCTGGAAATGAAAGCCCTGCGCGAGATCCGCCTGCCCCCCTTATCCCTGGCGACTGTCCTGGCCCTGACGGCGGCCGGGCCCGCCGGTGCGCAAACGCCATCCATGCCGCAAATCGCTCAGGTGCCTTCGAGCGGCCGGTTGCCTCTCGGGTCCGCGTCAAGGCACGGCACGGAGTATGTCGACCTCAAGAGGCTCGGCTACGTCGAGGAGGAGTACTACATGCTGGGGCTCGCGCCGGCGATCAGCGCGTCTGGCGAGCAATTGTTCGACGCGCCCTACGTGACGCGTTTCCTTATCCGTAAACCCAAGGACCCCGGGCGATTCAACGGCACGGTGGTGATCGAGCCGTTCAGCTGGATGGGCGAGCGCGGCGCGGGCTGGATCCTCAGCCGCGACTACCTGCTGCGCAAGGGCTACGCATTTGCCGGCTACACCCTCAGCATCAACAGGCCGGCGAACGATCCCAAGACCCTGGAGTGGGACCCCGAGCCGCGCAACTTGAACCTGGACTTCATGCGGCGCTACGACTACAAGCGCTACGCGCCGCTCGGCAGCTACTACGACAGCGACCGCTTCCGGCGCGGCAGCGGCCCCGACCAGTACCCGCCGCAGTCGCAGGGCATTGCCGCGCAACTGGCGTTGCTGCTCAAGTCCAACCTCGCGAGCGGTCCCACGCAGGGGCTCGACGTCAAGCGCATCTATGTCAATACCTGGGCAATCAACGGCCAGCTCTGGCTCGATTATCTCGACCAGGGGCGCCACCAGCAGTGGCGCATGCCTGACGGGCAGCCGCTGATCGACGCCTATATGACGGGGCATGTGGTGTACGGCGACCTGGGTGGCGAGGTTCTCAGGGTGCCGCAGAACATGCCCGCGGATGCTCCGTTCGTGACGGTCTACAGCCAGACCGAGACGGTGCACGATGCGGGCCAGGAGATCGCGCTACCGCCCGATACGGACCAGCCGCGGCTGCGTTACTACGAAGTCGCCGGCATGCCGCACCTGCGCCTTGCCGACCAGGGCACCGACGGGGTTGAGCCGCATCCGGCTGACGGCGCCAGGCGCGACGATGGGCAATGCCAGTTCCTCTATGACGAGCCCGTGGAGACGGTGGTGGCCGCGATCCTGGACGCGATGGATCGCTGGGTACGTAAAGGCACGCCGATGCCCAGGGCGGCACGGGTCGCTCGCGAGGGCAAGGCGGTTGCCCGCGACCCGCAGACCGGCAACCTGCTGGGTGGCGTGCGTCCGCCGTGGATCAAAGTGCCCAGCGCCAGCTACATGACCGACCAGGAGACCGGCTGCGGTTCGGTCTACGACACGAAGGTGCCGTATTCCGCGCAGCGGCTGAAGGCGCTCTATGGCAGTTATGCAAACTATGCGGGTCGTTTCGAGGCCGCCAAACAACAGGCGATCCAGGAGGGTTATCTGCTGCCGGAGGATGCGCGACGGGTCAAACCGGTCGCTTTGCCGGAGGACTTTAGCGGGGGGCCGCGGTCCCAGCCCTGATGGGGCTGGCGTCCTTCGTCGCCGCTGCACGACGTCACAGTATGCGGCGCAGGACATCGCTGCGTGCGTCCTGGTCGACGAACCGGTGCTTGAGGGCCCCCGCGACATGCAACAGGATCAGTCCGAGCAGGGTATAGGCGAGCACTTTGTGCAACCACTGGAAGACGACGAACCAGTCGTCATTCTTCGCCAGGAGTTCCGGGAGGTTGACCCCGAAGAAGAACACCCCGTCGCTCATCGTGTAGGTGCTCGACATCGAGTAACCCATCAGGGGCACAATCACGAGCAGGGCATACATGGTCCGTTGCGCGAGCCTCGACAGCACTTGTTCATACCTCGCCAGTGTCTCGGGCGGCTGCGGAAGCCTGGGGGCGCGCACGCGCAGGGTGATCTGGACCAGGACCAGCAACAGGGTCAATACCCCAAAGGATTTGTGCCACGGATAATAGAGCTCGTACTTCGTCGCCAGCTCATCGTCGAGCCCGGTCATATGCCAACCGCTCCAGAGGAGGCCCATTAGTAGAATGGCACGCGCCCAGTGCAGGATTCGCAGGGGCGCCGGATACCGCTCGATATTCTGTTGATTCGTCTGGTTCATCGCAGTCTTTCCATCGATCATCAAATGCTGAAGGTGCACACCCACCCTTGCCGCACAAGGCTGCGAGGGTGGGGGCGGTCAGGGCGGGGTTGTTCTCAGGTGGGCAGGAGCACGGTGATGACTTTCTCTTCGGTGTAGGCCAGCGCACCGCCAAACCCGCCTTCGCGGCCGATGCCACTGGTCTTGACCCCGCCCCAGGGCAGGTTGGCGTCCAGCGGGCTCCAGCAATTGACACCCACGGCCCCGGCCTTCACCGCGGCGGCTACGCGGTGCGCACGTACCAGGTCGGTGGTCCAGACCGTGGCCGCCAGGCCGTAGCTGGAATCGTTGGCCAGGGCGATCGCTTCCTCTTCGCTGTCGAAGGTGATCACCGTGCCGACGGGGCCGAAGATCTCGTCCCGGGCGATCGCCATGTCGTTGCGCGCGTTGGCAAAGATGGTCGGGCGGACAAACCAGCCGCGCCCAGGGTTCGAGACACCGCCGGCCAGCAGCGACGCGCCTTGCTCGATGCCCAGTTGGATGTAGCGGTTAACGCGATCGAACTGGGCTTTCTTGGCCACCGGTCCCATCTGTACGTCGGGCTGTCGCGGGTCGCCGACCTTGACCGCTCGCGCGGCATCGGCCAGCGCCGCGGCGAAGCGCTCGGCGAGGCTGCGGTGGACCAGGATGCGCGAGCCGGCGGCACAGACCTGGCCCTGGTTGGCGAACAGGCCGAGCGCACAGCCGCGCAGCGCGTCCTCGAAGGGCGCATCGGCGAAGACGATCTGTGGGCTCTTGCCGCCCAGCTCCAGGGCCACGCGTTTGAAAAGCACGCCGGCGGTGCGCTGAATCTCGCGTCCGGCCTCGGGGCTGCCGGTGAAGCTGATCTTGGCGACGTGCGGGTGTTCGCACAGGGCGCGCCCCACCTCCTCGCCGTAGCCGGTGACCACGTTGATCACGCCGTCGGGGAAGCCCGCTTCCTGCGCCAGCGCCGCCAGGTGCAGGGCCGATTGCGGCGTCTCTTCCGAAGGCTTGATGACCACGGTACAGCCCGCCGCCAGCAACGCGGCGAGCTTCCAGACCGTGATCATCAGCGGTGAGTTCCAGGGCACGATGGCGCCGACCACGCCCACGGGCTCCCGTACCGTGTACGAGAGGGTCTTGCTGCCGAAGTAGCCACCGGTGGGAATGGTGCGCCCCTCGAGCTGGTTGGCCCAGCCGGCGGCGGCGCGCAGGTTGGCGATCGTGTTGGGCACGTCCAGCCGGCGCGGCTCGAGCGGTGAGCGACCGATGGCGTTGGCATCCAGATCGGCCAGCCATTCGCTGTCGCGTTCTAGCAAGTCTGCCAGTTTCAACAGCAGCCGAGCGCGCTGGGCGCCGTCAAGCCGGCTCCAGGCACCACGCTCGAGCTGGGTGTGCGCGGCCCTCACGGCACGGTCCACGTCCTCGGCCGTGCCGCGCGCGGAGCTCCCGTACACCTGTTCTGTCACGGGGTTGACGAGGTTGATGCGACGGCCGTCGGAGGCCTCGAAGGACGCGCCTTCGATAAAGTGATTCAGGTGCTGGGTCATGTTGGGGTCCCTGAGTGAGATGGAGGGGGCGGGGCATGCACCCGTCATGCCTTGAGCGAGGCCAGGGCGTTGCCGAAGATCTCCAGTGCCTTGAAGAACAGCGAGCGCGAGATCGTCAGCGAGGGCATGACCCGCATCACGTTGCCGTAGCGACCGCAGGGAATCATCAGCACGCCGTGGTTCAGCAGGTAGCCCATGAGCTGGCCGATCCTGTGGGGCTCCAGGGGGGCCTTGGTGGCCGGGTCTTCGACCAGCTCGATACCGATCATCAGGCCGCGGCCGCGCACTTCACCGACGAACGGGCTGTTGAACCCGCGGATCCGTTCCTGCGCCTCCAGCCCCAGTGTGTGGGCGCGGTTGAGCAGGTCGAACTCGGGGTCCTGCAGGATGCCGATGTTGGTCAGCGCCACTGTCGCGGACAACGAGTTGGCGGCGAAGGTATTGGGCATCGAACCGTCAGGAATCATGGCCGCCAGGTCCGAACGCATGATCAGGCCCGCCATCGGCAGGTCGCTGCCGATCCCCTTGCCGAAGGTCAGCATGTCGGGCTTTACGCCCGAGTGCTCGACCGCCCACATCTTGCCGGTGCGCCCCGCGCCGGATTGCACTTCATCGACGATCAGCAGGGTGCCGCTGCGGTCGCAAGCCTGGCGCAGAAGCTGCAGGAATTCGGCCGTGGGGGGCACGTAGCCGCCTTCGCCCTGGACCGGTTCGACGATCACGGCGGCCACGTCATCGGCGGCGGTGTAGGGGGTGTTCAGCAGGTAGTCCACGTACTCGCCGGCGATCTGCTCGGCGCTTTTGTGAGTGGTGTCGAAGGGAAAGCGGTAGGCGTAAGGGTAGGGGGCGTGAATGACGCCGCCCATCTGGGCGCCGAAGCCCTTGCGGTAGGCCGTGCCTGTCGTCAGGGAGCCCGAGGCGTTCCACACGCCGTGGTAGCCACCGTGGAAGGCGATGATCTGGTGGCGCCCGGTGATGCGTTTGGCCAGCTTGATGGCGGCCTCCAGCGCATCGCTGCCGCTTTGCGTGAAGAAGGTGATGCAGTCGCCACGCAAGCCGTCGGGCGCGATCTCGGAGAGCTTGGCCGCCAGTTCGGTGCGCCGGGTGCTATTGATTTCCAGGGCATGCATCAGCACCCCGGACTGGTCGCGGATGGCCTGGACCACCTTCGGGTGGCAGCGGCCCACGCTGCTGACGCCGACGCCCGCGGACAGATCGATGTAGGTGTTGTCGTCAGGGTCCTTGAAGGTCGCGCCGAAGGCGCGGTCCATGGCCACGGGCATGCGTCCGCCGCCGCGCGCCATCGACTCGGTACGCGCCGACAACGCCAGGGCCTCGCGGGTCCTGGGGCCGGGGAGGGTGCTGGAGGTAATCCGCGGGGCGTCCGCGAAGTGTAGGGATTCAAGTTTGGCTTCACTCATGACGGCTTCTCTGGATGTCGGTTGCAATGTGCCGATCATCCCCGCGGCGTGTCCCTGGCCGGTAGCCCGAATCGGCACATGGACGGGCTGCCCCGATCCTCAGCTCCAGCGAATTGACAATGCTCTGAAGAATTTGCAGGATTCCTGCATTGTGCGAATATAACTTTGGATTGCGGTCAAAAAACAAAAATAGTGCAGAGGTTTCCGCATATAATGAGAAACAAGACTTTCAGTCACTTTCAAGACATCCATGTCCATGCCGCCACCGTGCAAGAGTGGAGCCAGGACTACAGCCAGTTGACCGCCGGTTCGGCCGAGTGTTCGCTCATGCAGTTGACGACCGCGGGTTGCCACATATTTCGCGAGCAGATCAACCAGCGTGTCGTGCAGCACGGCGTGGCGCCCCGCGGCAAGATGTGCTTCGCGGTGCCGATCACCGTCCCGGGCGCGGTGCGGATGCAGGGCCGGGAAGTGGACGACAGCAGCCTGTTCTTTCTTCACGGGGGCGAGGAGTTCATGTTCCACATGCCGATGGGCATGGAGCTGCTGTCCATCACCTTCGAGCGTGAATTGTTCGAGCAGGCGCTGGCGCAAACGGCGTCGGCGAAGGAAGTCGGCTTGTTGCTGCGTCAGCCGGTGATCAGGGTTTCCTCGCAGCGCTTCGCCGAGGCCCGTCATCGATTGCTGGCGGTGATCTCCCTGGCCCTGGTGAATGAAGAACTCGACAGCGCGCGCGATCGGGAACGCGAGCTGGAGCTGGAGCAGGCCATGCTCGACGAGTTGCTGCAACTCTTGACCGACCCAGCCTGCGACAAACAGCAGCGCGCGGCCAGCTCCACGCGCAGTTTCATCGTCGAGAAATGCCACCGCCTGGCGACCGCGCAGATGCTCAACGTGCCCAGTGTGATCGAGTTGTGCCAGCGCCTCCACGTGAGTCGGCGCACCGTGCAGAACAGCTTCCGCTCGGTTGCCGAGACGACGCCGCTGAATTACTTGCGCTCTGTAAGGCTCAACGGCGTGCGCCGGACCTTGATGTCCACCCGCGCCTCGCATCTTTCGATCGGCGATGCAGCCGCCCAATGGGGCTTCTACCACCTCAGCCATTTCGCGGCGGAGTACCAGGAGCTGTTTGCGGAGTTGCCGTCCCATACCGCGCGCGCCGCCATCACCGGTTGCGCTCGTGCCTGAACGCCCGTCGCGCCCGGCGGCGCGGCGACTCTCCACCAGGATGTAGAGAACGATGAATAGCCTTCGCCGCCTGCTCATGGTCTTCGATCTGTTCCGTCCGGAACAGCCGGTCATCGACGTGGAGATCATTTGCCGGGAACTCGGCTACACCTCCGCCACCGCCTATCGTTATCTGCGTGAACTCGGCGACGCGGGCTTTCTGAAGCGATTGCCGCGCGGTTACGCGCTCGGCCCGCGAATCGTCACGCTGGAGCATCAGATGACGAACTACGATCCGTTGTTGGCATGCAGCCGCGATCTGGTCGACAAACTGGTGGTCGACACCGGCCTGGATGCGCTGGTCAGCGAGTGGCATGGCGACTCGGTGGTCAACGTGCTGATCCGTCGTGGCCCCGATGCCGGGCCGGAAGGGGGTGGCAGGGGTCGGCCGATCGATCTCTTCCACAGCGCGACTTCCCGGGTGGTATTGGCTTATCTGCTGCCGCGCCAGATCCGCCGCATCTACGACGCTCACGCGAACCAATCCGAAGCGCTGAGCCCGGGGCAGTGGAAGCCGTTCAGCAAGAGCCTGCTCGCCATCCGCAAGCAGGGCTACTGCATCAGCGAAGGCGAGCTGTACCCGGGGCGCAGTGGCGTCGCGGCGCCGATCTTCGACGAAAAGCAGCGGGTCCTCGGGAGCATGACCCTGGTTGGGCGTAACGAGCGCTTCCAGGCGTACCAGCAGGGCTACCTGTGTGACCTGGTCACCGGCGCGGCGGCGGAGCTGACGGCGCGTATCGCCCGGCAGTGAGGCGAGGGACGAGTGGCTGTCCCCCGCTAAAAAAACGCAACCCTCTGCCGTTGGCTCATACCCGGAAATGACCCACCAGCTGTTGCTGGTGGTTCGCCATGGCATGCAGCGAGTGACTAGCCTGCGAGGCGTCCTGCATGCGGGTGGTCAGGGTTTCGCTGACGCTTCGAATATCGCTGACCCGATGGCTGATGTCTTCGACTACCGTGCTTTGCTCGAGGGCGGCGCTGGCGATTTGCTGGTTCATCTGTTCGATCACCTCCACCGCGCTGGAGATACGCTCCAGGGCCGCGCGGGTCTGTTCCACCTGGGCCACGCTCTGACTGGCTTGTTCGCGGCTCAGGTGGGTGCTGTGCACCACGTCCTGGCTCAAGTGTTGCAGCGCTTCGATCACCGTGCGGATTTGCTCGACCGAGCTTTGGGTGTTGCTCGCCAGGTGCCTGACCTCGTCTGCCACCACGGCGAAACCGCGCCCCTGTTCGCCGGCCCTGGCCGCTTCGATGGCGGCATTCAGGGCCAGCAGGTTGGTCTGTTGGGCAATGGCGCAGATGACATCCAGCACCTGGCCGATCTGCTGGCTGTTGTCCGCCAGCGTGTGCACTTGCTTGAGGGTTGTCTCGAGGCGCTGGTCCAGCAGGTCGATGCTGTGCACCGCGCTAGCGAATACCTGATGGCCCGACTGGCTCGCGCTCTCGGCGTCCGCCGCCGCCTCGGCCGCGAGGTGGGAGTGGCGCGCCACTTCTTGGGCGCTAGCGCTCATCTCATGCAGCGCGGTGGCGGCCAGCTCGACCTCGCGGTACTGCCGTTGCATGCCCACGCTGACTTCCTGGGCAACCAGTGATGATCTGTCGGCGGTGTCGCGGGTATCCCGGGACGCCGACTGGATATCGCGAATAATGGGCTGCAATTTATCGAGAAAGCGATTGAAGCCGTCAGCCAACTGGCCCAGTTCATCGTGACGGCCACCCGGCAGGCGCTGGGTCAGGTCGCCGTTGCCTTCGACAATGGCGTCCAGCAGGCCGGCCACCTTGAGCAGCGGGCGGGTTATTCCATAGGCGGCGAACCAGATCAGCAGCAGGCCCAGGCCGCTTGCCAGCAAGCCGAGCCCAAGGTTGAGCCAGTTGGCCTGGCGGCTCTTGTCGTCCAATTGCCTTTGCATCTGTAGCGCGGGGGTCTGTACCAGGGCCTGTGGAACCTTGATCTGGAGTTGCCACGGCGGGTTGCCAGCCACGGGTTGCAGGCTTTGCCCTACGTCAACGGTGGCCTGCGAGACGCTACCGCTATGGCCGGCCACCCGGCCCGCGGCCGACAGGAGGGACACTTCGCCCTGGCCCCCATAGAGCGCTTCTCTGAATTGGCTGGTGAGCGTCTGCAAGGTCTCGAGGCTGATGTCCATGCCCACGACCCCGATGGCTTTACCCTGGTCGATCAGCGGCACGGAAATACTGCTCATCAGGGTCTTGCGACCTTCCACCTCGACCGCATAGGGCTCGACCACGCAGGTGCGCAACTGGGTCTGGGGGCAGATGTACCAGGCATTCTCCGGTTCGCTGCCGGCGGGGGCATTGTTGATGGTGATCTGCGGTTCACTGAGCACTTCCTGCACCAGCCGTCCCGGCTGGCTCTGGGACCAATACAGGGCAAAGCGGCCCTTTTCATTACTGGCCAGGCCGCGCTGCCCGGCGAAGCCGGCATCGCTGCCCGCGAGCGCATTCGGCAGTAACACGACGTACAGGCCGAGTACCTTGTCGCGGTTCGACAGGGTCTGGCGCGCGACGCCGATCAGGTCGTGGCGCAGTTGCTCCGCCGTTAGGCGACCGTTGAGCGTCTGTGCGCGCAATAGAAGGACCTGCTGGGCGAACCCCTGGGCATAGAGCGCGGTTTCGTTGAAAAAACCTTCGACTCGCTGGCCGTTGGCGGCGGCCTGGGCTTGCAGGTTGTGCAGGGCGGACTCTCCGAGCAATTGACTACTCTGCTGTTTCAACAGCGCTGCGCTTTGCTGGTTCTGATACATCGTGGCGCCGATCAACGCGCCCATGACTGTCAGCAGGCACAGCCCGCTCAAGAGGGTGATGCGTGACTGGAGGGTAAGACGAGTGAAGAGCATGGCTTGGACTTCCTACGTCGAAGTGGATGGACACGGCGCGATCCCACCAACGTAAGGGTATGACGGCCCGCTTCAGGGTCGAGACCTCGCGAGGCTATGTTGCGGGCATGAAAAGCCGGGCGGTTATCCTGAATCGGCATGAGCCTGAGGGGCGTCATGACCTGTTTTGGGGCGGGCCCTCTAATGTTACCGATTTGGGATAGCGGGGCATTCAGGGCGAGGCATAGGATCAAATCCAGCGTGCGACAAGAACAAAAGCGATTCGGCAACAGTGCGCGGTTGACTGCGCCGATCCCACAGCGACTGCCTCATACAATAAGGTCAAGAACATGAGTGTATCTATCCCGATCAACAGCTCGACGGAGTTGAAGCGTGGCGCCCTGGGTGTCGGTTTCATCATCTTCTTCGTGGTTTCGGCGGCGAGCCCACTAAGTGTCATCGCCGGTGGTTTTCCCATTGGCATCATGCTGGGCAACGGTGCCGGCACCCCGGCCTTGCTGCTCCTGGCCTTGCTGGTGCTGCTGGCGTTTTCGGTGGGCTACACCAGCATGTCCCGGCATGTCACCAACGCCGGCGGTTTCTATGCCTTCACCTCCCGAGGCCTGGGGGGGACCGCGGGAGGCGCGGCGGGGGTGTTGGCGATGTTCGCCTATAACATCCTTCAGGTCGGCCTCTATGGCATGTTCGGGGGCGTGGTCAGTGGCACCATGGCCAGCGTTTTCGGCCTGGAGCTGCCCTGGTGGTCCTACTCGCTGATGGCGATGGCCAGCGTCGCGATCCTGGGTTATCGCAAGATCGATCTCTCGGCCCGGCTGCTGTCGGTCGTGGTGATCGCCGAGTACCTGGCCATCCTGACCCTGGATTTCGCCATTCTTAAAACCGGTGGCGACAGCGGCATCAATCTCGACTCGTTCGACCGCAGCCATGTGTTCAGCGGAACGCCGTCAATCGGTCTGCTGTTCTGCTTCGCCGCGTTTATCGGCTTCGAGGCCACGACCATTTACGGCGAAGAGGCGAAGAACCCGCAACGCACCATCCCGATCGCCACCTACTGCTCGGTATTGCTGATCGGTGGCTTCTACGCGCTATCGGTCTGGTCGATGGTGGTGGGCGTGGGCTCGGACAAAATCGTCGCCACGCTGCAGGCCTTGCAGGATCCGACCACCTTCATCTATGGCATGTCCGACCACTTTGTCGGCCCGTATCTGACCCAGACTATCCGGGTGCTGTTCATGGTCAGTATCTATGCCGGGCTGCTGGCCTTTCATAACGCGGCGGCCCGCTATTTCTACGCCATCGGGCGTGACGGCCTGTTGCCGCGCCAGTTGGGCACTACCCATCGCGTGCACCAGAGCCCCCATATGGGCTCGGCGTTGCAGAGCCTGATCTCGGCCGTGGTCGTGCTGGTTTTCGCCGCCATGGATGCCGACCCGATCCTCCAGCTGTTTGCCTGGCTGTCCAACCTGGCCACGCTTTGCGTGATTGTGCTGATGGCGATCACTTCGGCGGCGGTATTGGTCTTCTTCTGGCGTCACCCCGAGTACCAGTTGGGGATCTGGCGCGGACGGATTTTTCCTGGCTTCTCCTGCCTGGCGCTGCTGGCGGTGCTGGTGCTCGCGGTGGTGCATTTCGATGTCCTGACGGGCGCCAGCCGGGCCTTGTCATACGGCCTCTGCGCCATCATTCCTGCGGCCCTGCTGGCCGGCGTGTTCCTCGCGGCCAGGCTGCGCAAGGCGTCGCCGGAGCGATACCTGGCATTGGGTAGCCACAAGCTTTAAGGCCCCACGCAACACCGTTCAACCCACACGAAAATACCGATCTGCCCCTGTCCCGGACGGCTTGTCGGTGCGCGAAAGGAAAGTCTCCATGCACGAATATCAAATGCTCATCAACGGCTTGCAGGTTGACGGTGAGGACGGTCACTTCGAGGTGATCAACCCGGCGACCGGTCGCGCATTCGCCCGGTGCCCCGCGGGTTCCCTGGCCCAGTTGGACCAGGCGGTCGCCGCGGCACAGTCGGCCTTCGGCACGTGGCGCTGCACTCGCCATGAAGATCGTTGCGAGCGCCTTTTGGCGATCGCCGCGGATATTGAGCAGGACGCCGAGGCGCTGGCGCGGCTTATCGTGCTGGAGCAAGGCAAGCCTCTGGCATTGGCGCTCTCCGAAGTCATGGGAGGCGCCGCCTGGACGCGTTACGCCGCGCACCAGCAGATCCCCGTGGAATTGGTGGAGGAAACGCCCACCCAGCGCATCGAATTGCACCGCAAGCCATTGGGTGTGGTGGCGTCGATCACCCCCTGGAACTGGCCCTTCATGATCGCGGTCTGGCACATCATGCCGGCGCTGCGGGCCGGTAACTGCGTGCTCAGCAAACCCTCCAGCCTGACTCCCCTGAGTACCTTGCGCCTGGTCGAAATCATCGCCCGCCATGTGCCGCGAGGCGTCATCAATTGCGTGACCGGTGAGCAAGGTTTTGGCAGTGCCATTACCGCCCATCCCGGTGTTCAAAAAATCGTATTCACAGGTTCGACCGCCACCGGGCAGCGGGTGATGCGTGGCGCTGCCGGCAATCTCAAGCGCCTGACCCTGGAGTTGGGTGGCAACGACGCCGCGATCGTATTGCCCGGCACGCCGGTCGATGAGGTGGCCGAAGATATTTTCCAGGCGGCCTTTCTCAACATGGGGCAGACCTGCGCGGCGCTCAAGCGTTTGTACATCCACGAATCCCAGTACCAGGACTTCGCCGCAGCCCTGACTGCCATTGCGGCGCGTCAAGTCATCGGCGATGGCCTGGAGCCGAGCGTCACCTTTGGCCCGGTGCAGAACCTGGAGCAACTGGAACTGGTCGAGGCCCTGGTCGCCGACGCCCGGGCAAAGGGTGCCCGGGTGTTGTGCGGTGGGGCCCGGGTGAACCGTCCAGGGTTTTTCTATCCGCCCACGCTGGTGGCGGATGTCACGGACGGGCAAGGCCTGGTCGACGAAGAACAATTCGGTCCCGTGTTGCCGCTGATCGCCTACCAGGAGGTGGAGGATGTGCTGCGTCGCGCCAATGCTGGTGACATGGGGTTGGGCGGCTCGGTCTGGGGGGCGGACGCGGACCAGGCAACGGCGTTGGCCGCTCGTTTGGAAAGCGGCGTGGCCTGGGTCAACTGCCATGCGCAGATCCAGCCGAACACCCCGTTTGGCGGCAGCAAGATGTCCGGGTTCGGCGTGGAGTTCGGGCTCGAAGGGTTGCTGGAGTTTACCGGCCAGCAATTACTGTTTGTACGCAAGCGTGACACTGAGTGAGGAACTGAATCATGTACGAGAAATACAAGACAGCGCAGAAGAAGTTCTGGCACCCGATGGGTTCTTCCGCACCGGCGCATCGGTCCAGGACCTTGATCATCGCCAGCGGTGACGGCAACTACA
Source organism: Pseudomonas sp. GW822-FHT05A08 (assembly GCF_058800485.1). Taxonomy (NCBI): domain Bacteria; kingdom Pseudomonadati; phylum Pseudomonadota; class Gammaproteobacteria; order Pseudomonadales; family Pseudomonadaceae; genus Pseudomonas; species Pseudomonas sp. GW822-FHT05A08. The sequence continues at coordinate 4,336,678 of NZ_CM179511.1, read as the reverse complement.
TCACCGACATCGAGGGGCAGCGCATGCTCGACGGCGTGGGCGGCTTGTGGAACGTCAACATCGGGCACAATCGTGCCTCGGTCAAGGCCGCCATTGCCGCGCAGCTGGATGAGCTGGCGTACTACCAGACGTTCGACGGCATCGCCCACCCCCGGGTGTTCGACCTGGCCGAACGCCTGACGTCCATGTTTGCCCAGGAGCAGATGGAGCGGGTGTTGTTCAGTTCCGGCGGCTCCGACGCCGTCGAGACCGCGCTGAAAATGGCCCGCCAGTATTGGGTCGCCAGCGGCGAACCGGGTCGTACCCGCTTCCTGTCGTTGCGCAACGGTTATCACGGCGTGCACATGGGCGGCACCTCAGTGGGGGGAAATGGCGTTTACCATTACAACCACGGGCAATTGCTTGCGGGCTGCCATTTGCTCGACACGCCGTGGCTGTATCGCAACCCCTGGGATTGCCGTGACCCCGAGGAGCTGACGAACCACTGTATCCGCCAGCTTGAAGAGCAGATCGCGTTTCTTGGGGCGCAGACCATCGCCGCGCTGATCGCCGAGCCTGTGCAGGGCGCGGGGGGCGTGATCGTGCCGCCAGCGAACTATTGGAAGCGTCTGCGCGAAGTCTGTGATCGCCACGGTATTCTGCTGATCGCCGATGAGGTGGTCACCGGCTTCGGCCGTTCAGGCTGCATGCTCGGCAGTCGAGGCTGGGGCGTCGCCCCGGACATTCTGTGCCTGGCCAAGGGCATCACCGCCGGCTACATCCCCCTGGGGGCCACGGTGTTCAACCGGCGTATTGTCGATGCGATCGAAAACGGCCCGGGTTTCAGCAGCGTGATCATGCACGGCTACACCTATAGCGGGCACCCGACCGCCTGTGCGGCGGCCCTGGCTGTACTGGATATCGTCGAAGCCGAGGATCTGCCGGGGAATGCGGGGAGGGTGGGCGCGCAGTTGCTGGAGCAACTGCGACCACTGGCCGAGCGTTATGACGTGGTGGGTGAAGTGCGCGGCAAGGGCTTGATGATCGCGCTCGACCTGGTGGCGAACAAGGCCACCCGCGAGCCGCTCGATCCGGCCTCCGGCCGTGCCTTGCGCATCGCCGATGAAGCGCGCCGCGCTGGGGTATTGGTGCGGCCGATCGCTAATAAAATTGTGCTTTCGCCCCCCTTGACCCTCACGTCCGCCGAGGCCGGCTTGATCGTGTCCGCCCTGGATACGGCGCTTGCAAACTGCCGCTAGGCGGTGGATCTGGCCGCGCGGCACACGCCGCGCGCTGCGGTTTCTGTCCCGAGAAAGCAAAAAAAGAAGGCCTGGAAGGACGTGAAAGGAGCATCAACATGCGGCATCCGACATTCAACAACGTCATGAGCGGTGGGCTGGCCCTGGCCCTTGGCCTTGGTGCCATCGGCCAGGCCCGGGGTTATGAGCTCTATGCCGATGACGACCGCCATCTCAATGCCGATGTTCTCGCCGTGTTCGGCCTGTTCAACAGCCGGAAAAACTACGATGGCACGCCGGGCGGTTCCACCTGGCGGGAAGGTTTCATCAAGTATGGCGTGAGTGCTGACCAAGGGCTGGGAGCTAACGGCACGGGCTATGGCGCGCTCAATTGGGTCAGCTCCGGCACCTTCGGCGACGGCGATACGGCCGGCAACGCCGATGGCTCGGAGCGCACCACTAAAATCGAGGACGCTTACCTGGGCTGGCGTTCCGCCGGGTTGTTCCCGGCGCTGGGAAAAGATGGCGTGGATTTTTCCGTCGGTCGCCAAGTGGTCAAGCTCGGCAGGGGTTTTTTGATCAACGACGACGGACCCAACCTGGGCAAGGGCCCGGCTGGCGGAGCACTGAGCCGCGGCGGCGCCTTTTACCTCGCCGCGCGGCATGCCTTCGACCGTACCGCGGTGCTGCGCCTGGGCGGCCTGGACGGCCTGCATGGCAACCTGCTGTGGCTCAAGTCGGACAACCGAGCCCAGGTTGAAACCGAGCTGGCGGCCGGCACCCTGGACTACACGGGCAAGGCCGGCACGTTGGGCCTTACCTGGGTCCATGGCATCGATATTTCGAAGCGGTGGGCCAGCGACTTCCAGCAACAACGCAAGGGCATGAATGTTTACAGCGTGCGCGCAGAGGGCGATGGCGGCATCGAGAATGCCAGCCTGGCGTTCGAATATGCGTGGCAGGACAAGGATGCCGGGCCCGAAAAAGCCTGGTATGCCGAAGCGGGCTACACCTTTGCCGAGCTCCCCTGGTCACCGAAACTGACGTATCGCTATACCCGTTACTCGCAGAAGTGGGATTCCCTGTTCACGGGTCAGAGTACGGGTTACGGCACCTGGTTCCAGGGCGAGGTCGCCGGTAACTACGCCGGCCCTTTCAATCGCAACACCGGTATTCAGCATGTCGGCCTGAAAGCGACACCCTTGGAAAACGTGACGGTAGGAGCGTTGTATTTCGATTTCACCACGCTGCGTAAAAGCAACGCGCTCGATCTGGATGCGCGCGAGCTGGACCTGTATGCCGAATGGGCGGTCAACAGCCACTTGATCATCACCCCGCTGGTCGGCCTGTACCAACCGAAAAAGGATGCAGCCAGCGGTGGCAACCAGGTAGGCGGCAACGGCACCAATGTCTATAGCCAACTGACCGTCGCGGTTCCGTTCTAACCCCGAGCCGCCGGCGCTTGCAGCTTCTCGGCGATGCGCCGGGCGGTTTCCATCACCATATCGGTGACCGTTTCCTGGCGCAGCAGCTGGAAGTTGCTGCTGGTGCCCACGGCGGACAGGCTACCCACGACCTCGTCCAGGTCGGGGTTGATGATGGGCGCGGCGATCCCTGTCAGGCCGAGGTTCAGCTCGTCGTGGGTGATGCAGTAGCCGTCCTTGCGGATCTTCTTCGCGGCCTTGGAGAAACTCTCCCAGTCGTAGGCGCTGCCAGGGTCGCTGGCCATCTGTTGTTCGAACAGGCGCTGCAGGCGCCGACCTTTCTGGAAGGCGATCAGCACCTTGGATTGCGCGCCGCGGAAAAATGGCAGTGGCTGGCCGCGACCAAAGGCAAAGTGATAGGTATCGCTGGGTTCGGCGATGTAGGTATTGATGATGCGCCCGTCGTAGAAAACGCTGGCGAATACCGCCAGCCCGGTCTTCTCCGACAGCTCGTGCATCAACTCGCGCCCGGCCACGAGGATCGGGTCGTACTGTCGCATCATCCAGTCCAGCTCGATGATGCGTGGCCCCAGGCCATAGCCCCCGGCATCCACCCGGGTCAGCAGGCCCGCCTCGCAGAGATCCTTCACGTAGCGATACACGGTCGCCCGGGACAGTCCCATGTGCTCGGCGATGGTTTCAGGATCGATCTTCAGGTGCTGTGGGCCGAATAGGTCCAGGACGCTCAGCATTTTGCTCAGGCTACTCATTTCTTTCCTATGGGGTTGCTTGGCTCGTTTCGCGCCAGTAGGCGGTCGGGGCGGCTTGGTGAGCACTATAGGTAGCGGCGCCCCGTATTGAAAGTCTGCCGGTTGCGCCGATCGGGCGAGGACGGGGTACTTCCATGGGTGATAATTTTCGACTGATAAGGCAATGGAATTCAATATAAATTAATCACAAATCTCAAATAATGAGTTTTATGCTTAAAAAATGATTGTTGATGTGGCTTTTTTGTGTGATAAATCTCAGCACTCCAAAACGCTCGAGTGAGAGGGCTGAAAATGAAGGGTGCCGAACTGATAGTGAAGGCCGCGGTGGCGAGCGGAATCGAGTACTGCTTTGCCAATCCTGGAACAACCGAGATTCCCCTGGTGGCGGCCATGGCCAGCGCGCCAGCCTTGAAACCGGTGTTGTCGCTGTTCGAGGGCGTCTGCACGGGGGCCGCTGACGGTTACGGGCGTATCGCCGGCAAGCCGGCCATGACCCTGACCCACCTGGGCCCCGGTTTCGCCAACGGGATTGCCAATCTGCACAACGCCCGGCGCGCCAACACACCGATCGTCAATGTCATCGGCGACCACGCTTCATGGCATGTCAATTACGACCCGCCGCTTGCCAGCGATATCCAGGCACTGGCCGGGACGGTGTCCGCCTGGGTGCGGACTTCACGCACGGCGTTGGGGCTGGGGGAGGATCTGCAGGAAGCGGTGCGTTCGGCCTGGCAAGCCAAAGGGCAGATTGCCAGCCTGATTTTGCCCATGGACCTGCAAGCGGATTCAGTGCCGCAGGAGACGTCGTTCAGCGCGTTACGCCCTCCGGTTCGCCGTTTTGCCGGCGACCAGATCGAACACGTGGCCAAGGCCCTGCGCGCCGGCCAGCGCCTGGTGTTCATCGTCGGTGACCAAGGGCTGTGCGTGCCGGGGCTGGAGGCGGCGGGGCGTTTGGCCCAACTGCCGGGCGTTCGCCTGTTTGCCGAGACCTTTCCTCGCCTGAGCTATCGCGGCGGCGGCCTGCCTGACCTCGATCGCCTGCCGTACTTTCCTGAAGTCGCGATTGAGATTCTCGAACAATACGACGCCGTGGTCTGTGCTGGCGTGCCCGAGCCGATCAGCTACTTCGGTTATGAAGGCATCCCGTCGCGGCTGGCCGAGCGTGAACGACTGTTGTCCCTGGCCGATGTCGGCGACGACGTGGCCGGGGCACTGACAGCCTTGGCCGATGAACTCAACGCACCGGCCTATGTGCCCACTGCCATCGGTGTCGAATTGCCTGAGCCGCAAGCGCAGCTCAGCCCCAAATCCGTGGGGCAGGTACTTGCCGCCTCGTTGCCGGATGACTGCATCGTTTCAGTTGAGGGCGGGACCTGCGGTTATCCGTTCTTCACCGCCTCGGCCCATGCCGCCCGGCATCGGGTCCTGACCAATACCGGCGGTGCAATCGGTCAGGGTATTCCCGTGGGGTTCGGCGCGGCCCTGGCCGAACGCGGCAATCGGGTGTTCTGCCTGCAGTCCGACGGCAGTGCCCAGTACACCATCCAGACCCTCTGGAGCATTGCTCGCGAGCAACTGCCGGTGGTGATTCTGATCGCAGCCAATCACCGCTACGCCATCTTGCAGAACGAGCTGCGCCGTTTTGGCATGAGCGAATTCGGCCCGCAGGCACTGAGCCTGACCGAGCTGGATCGCCCACGAATCGACTGGAAGGCCCTGGCCAAAGGGTATGGCCTGTCGGCCACGACCGTTCACACCAACGCCGGGCTGCAACGGGCATTGGCTGATGCAAAAGCCACCAGTGGCCCATGCCTGATCGAAATGGCGCTTTGAAGGAGGGGATATGAGTCAGATCCAACTGTTACCTGCCGTCGAGGCGTTTCTGTCTCGGCCAGGTCGCTTGTTCATCGGCGGCACCTGGCAGGACGCCGCCAGCGGTCGGCGCTTTGCCGTGGAGAACCCGGCGAGCGAATCGATGCTGGCCGAAGTCGCTGAAGGCGCGGAGCGGGATGTGGATGCGGCGGTCGCCGCAGCGCGAGCGGCGTTCACCGGCGCCTGGCGTTACGAGTCCGCCGCGCAGCGCGGCGTGTTGCTGTTTCGTCTGGCTGAACTGCTCGATCAGCATCGCGAAGAACTGGCGCAACTGATCACCCTGGAAAATGGCAAGCCGATTGGCAATGCCCGTGGCGAAGCGGCCAGCGCCGCCAACATCATTCGCTACTTCGCGGGCTGGCCCACCAAGATCGAGGGCAGCACGCTGCCGGTATCGCCGGCCAATGGCGTGCCGATGCTCAACTACACCTTGCGCGAGCCCGTGGGCGTCTGTGCGTTGATCGTGCCGTGGAATTTTCCATTGACCATGTGTATCTGGAAACTCGGCCCGGTACTGGCGACCGGCTGCACAGCGGTGCTCAAGCCGGCCGAGCAGACGCCGCTGGTTGCCATTCGCCTGGTGCAACTGATCGAAGCCGCGGGGTTCCCGGCCGGCGTCGTCAACCTGATCACCGGCCTGGGCGCCCACACCGGCGCGCCGCTGGCCCGGCACCCCGACGTGGACAAGATCGCGTTCACCGGATCGACTCAGGTCGGACGACTGATCGCCCAGGCGGCCACCGGCAACATGAAAAAGGTCTCCCTGGAACTGGGGGGCAAGTCGCCCAACATCATCCTCCCCGACGCCGACATCGCGCGGGCCGCCAAAGGCGCGGCGGACGGCATCTTCTACAACCAGGGCCAGGTGTGCACCGCCGGTTCTCGACTTTATGTGCACGCCAGTGTCCTCGACCAGGTACTCGAAGAACTGCAACGCCATGCCGCCGCCCATGTGCTGGGCCCGGGGCTGGACCCGGCCAGCAGCATGGGCCCGCTGGTCTCCGCACGCCAGCTGGGTAGCGTCAGTGGCTACCTGCAGCAGGGCATGGAGGAGGGGGCCGAGTTGATCTGTGGCGGTGGCCGGCCCTTGCACCTGGAGCGGGGGCACTTCATCCAGCCCAGCGTGTTCCTCGACCGCGCCGAACGTGCCTGCGTCGCTCGCGAGGAAATCTTCGGCCCGGTGCTGACGGTCATGAGCTGGTCGGACATCGACGAGCTGGTGGTGCGGGCCAACGACTCGCCTTACGGCCTGGCGGCGGGGCTGTGGACGCGCGACCTGCGTTCGGCGCACCGGGTGGCGGCGCAACTCAAGGCTGGCTCGGTCTGGATCAACTGCTGGAACGTGGTCGACCCGGCTTCGCCCTTCGGCGGCTACAAGCAATCCGGCTGGGGCCGGGAGATGGGCAAGAACGTGATTGATGTCTACACCGAAACCAAAAGTGTCTACGTCGATCTCGCCTGAACCGAACTATCACAAGAGGAACTGTCATGGATCTGCAATTGAAAGGCCGCGTGGCTATCGTTACTGGCGGCGGCATGGGGATCGGCAAGGAAGTCGCGCGCTTCCTGTCCGAGGAAGGCTGCAAGGTCGTCATCTGTGCCCGCCGAATGGCGTATCTGGAAGAGGCCGCGCGGGAAATCACCGCGCAAACCGGCAACGAGGTGCTGCCGCTGTTCTGCGACACCAATGAAATGTCCGCGGTGTCGCAAATGGTGGAGGCGGCGAAGAACCACTTCGGTCGTATCGACATCCTGGTCAATGGCGCTGCGGCGCCGTCAGGGGTGGTGCGCAACGACATCGAGCACGCCGGCGATGAAGAGCTGTTGTCCGACCTGAACACCAAGGTCATCGGCTACTTCCGTTGCGCCAAGGCGGTGACCCCGCACATGAAGGCCGGCGGTTTCGGCCGCATCATCAATATCGGTGGCTTGACCGGTCGCGGTAGCAAGGTGCTGTCGGGCATGCGCAACCTGGCCATCACCCACATGACCAAAACCCTTTCCGACCAGTTGGGCCCGTCCGGGATCACGGTCAACCTGATTCACCCGGGCGTGGTCGATACCCCGCATATCCAGGAGCTGTACGAGCGCGAAGGGATCAAGCAGGGCAAGACGCCGCAGCAAGTGGAGCAGGGCTACATCGACGCCACGCCGATCCGCCGCACGCTCCAGCCGATCGAGATGGGCTGGCTGATCGGTTTCCTGGCCTCGCCCAAGGCGGGTGCAGTGACCGGCGAGTCCATCGGTATCGATGGTGGCTTGACCCGTGGCATCTTCATTTGAGGAATGGCAGCTATGAGTAATGGAACGCTTTTCGTCGCGACCGTCGGCCAGGCGCTGATCCGCAGTGCCGACGACGGTGCCACCTGGCACCGCTTGGGGGTCGATCAGGTCCTGGAGTTCGACGCGATCACCCGTTCGCTGAGCGTCAACCCCGATGTGCCGGAGGTCATCTACGCCGGCACCGATATCGGTCTGTGCGTCAGCCGTGATACCGGCGGCACCTGGGAGCGGGTGGATGCGCCGTTCAATGGCCAGACCGTGTGGAAGGTGGCCGTCGACCCACTGGATGCGCAGCGGATCTTCGTCGGCACCGGCGCGCCCTCCCGCGCGGTGTTGTGGCGGACGACCGATGGCGGGCAACGCTGGGACCGCGCACCGGTGGAGATCCCGGAGTTCTGTGACGGGGTCAACCGTCCACGGCTGCTGGCATTCGCCTATGACCCTACCGACCGCAACCAGCTCTGGTTCGGCCTGGAAGAGGGTGGCCTGTTCCACAGTCGCGACGGCGGCGATACCTGGACCCGGGTCGACGACCGCTTGCTCTGGGACTACAACTCCGACGTTCACAACATCCTGATCCTGCCCAACCACGGCAAGAAGGTCGTGGTGGTGGTGTGCGTCAACGCGATCTATCGCAGTTTCGACGAGGGGCAGACCTGGAGCGGCATCGTTGCCAGGGAAGCCTTCGGCCTGTACTACGCGCGGGCGATGAACGCGCCGCTGGGCAGCGAGAGCACGCTCTACCTGAGCATTTCCGACGGCACTCCGGGGACCACCAGCAAAGTCCTGGTCTCGCGGGACGCCGCCGAAAGCTGGGAAGTGCTGCCCCTGCCGCAGCAGCCGAACTCCTGTGTCTGGGCCATCGCCTTCAACCCGGCCAATCCACGGCAGGTCCTGGCGGGGACCAAGTACGGTCATCTGTTCACTTCCGGGAATGGCGGCGATGGCTGGCAGAAGCAGTGGCGCGAGTTCAGTGAAATCGCCGACGTGCTCTGGACCCCGGCGGTCGCCCGGATCAAGGCCGGGCATCAATCCATCGTTAAAAAGAACTGAGGTGTCGCGCGATGAACATCGAGATCGTTCGTACGCACTTGTCCTTGTTCGTGTCCGACCCGGACCGCTCCGCGCTCTGGTATGCCGACATCCTCGGCATGCATGAAAGTGCCCGGGGCGAGAGCTGGGTCATGATGGCGTTCGGCACCAAGCACCATGACATCGCGCTGATTCGCGCCGAGCCCGGCGCGCACCAGGGCGGGCTGGGCCTGCAGCACTATGGCCTGGAGATCGCCGGGGACTTGGACACCCTGCGCCGGCTCTACGGCATGCTCCTGGAGAAGCAGGTCGAGGTGGTGAAAATCACCGACCACGAAATTGGCAACGGCCTGTACTTCAACGATCCCGACGGCAATCGCCTGGAATTCTTCCTCGAGACCGAACACGACGATGCGCAGGGCAAGGCCCGCTTCAAGAGCGCCGGCGCACCCAGTCGCGACATCAAGCTTGATCCACTTTACTGAAAGGAACGACCGATGAAACCGAACAATTTCGCCAGCTATCACATCCGCAAATGGTACAGCTTCGTCGAAGAGACACTGGCCAACGAAAGCGGGCAACTGGCCGATGGCGAACCGCTGTTCAAGTACGCCATCGCGGCGGTGATCGACAATCCCTATGCTGGGCGCTTCAGTGAGGACCTGTCCGAGCTGGTGGTGCCGTCCCCGTTGCTGGGCAAGGAATTTGGCCGGCGTATTCGCGCACTGGCCGGCGAGCGCGCCATCGTCAGCTATGGCAAAGCCTGCCTGGTCGGCAGCCAGGGCGAATACGAGCATGGCAACGCCTTCCTCACCAACCCCGCAGCCGATCCGATTCGCGAAGCCCTGGGCGGTGGCAAGTCCTGGGTCCCGTCCACCGGCAAGCGCGGTGGCCCGGGAGCGACCATCGATGTGCCGCTGGCGCACAAGGACGCGCTCTATGTGCGTTCCCACTACGACTCCATTTCCCTGTCCTTTGGCGACGGCCCGGCCCCCGATGAAGTCGTGATCATCTGGGCATTCGCCACCCGCGGTCGCCTGCGGGCCCGTCTTGGCGGCCTCGCGGCCGAAGACATCCAGGGCGAAAACGGTCTGGTCTGAGGTCGATCCAACTGGGTGGAGCAAGCCGATGTCTGCAGAAAGCTGTTTTTTCATCAATCGTTCGGGGTTGCGCCTGCACTATCTGCGCTGGGGGAGCGCGCAGGGTCAGCCCCTGGTGCTGCTGCACGGGTTGCGGGCGTATGCGCAGACCTGGGAGTCCCTGGCCCAGGCCCTGGGCGATGGCTACTGTTGCTACGCGCTGGACCAGCGTGGCCGCGGCTTGAGCGATTGGGCGCCGAGTTCCAGCTATCGCACCGACTTCTATGTCGGAGATCTGGAAGACCTGGTAGAGCATCTGGGGCTGCGGCGTTTCGTGCTGGTCGGGCACTCGCTGGGCGGGACCAATGCGCTGGAGTATTCACGCAAGAATCCGGGGCGGCTCGATGCGCTGGTGATCGAGGACATAGGTCCCGGGTCGTCGATCAGTGGCGACGGGGCGGCGCGCATTCGCCGTGAAATGAATGAGACACCGCTGCGGTTCGCCGACTGGGACACGGCACGCGCCTTCTGGCGCAAGTCGCGCCCGGGGCTGTCGGAGCCGGGGCTGGTCTCCCGGCTGGAGCATTCCATGAAAGACACCGGCGCCGGGATCGCCTGGCGCCACGACCAGAAGGGCATCGCCGAGGCGCGCTTGAGCATTGTGCCCACCGACCTGTGGCCCGCGGTCCGGGCGCTGGAGTGCCCCACGCTGTTTATCCGTGGCGGGCGTTCGGACTTTCTCCCCGTGGCGACCCTGGCTTCGGTAAAGGCCGCCAATGCGCATGTCCGGACCGTGGAAATAGCCGACGCCAGCCACTATGTACATGATGACCAGAGTGAAAGGTTCAACCGTGTCGTGCTGGCCTATCTGAATGGCCAGGGCGAACGACAACTACAAGAAATCGGTGAAGAACGATGAAACAGCAAAGAACCCAGGTCGTCATTGTCGGCGGTGGACCGAACGGCATCAGCGCCGCGCATTACATGGGGCTTTATGGTATCGACTGCGTGGTGCTGGAGGTTTGCGACGAGATCCTGCCCTATCCCAGGGCGGTGGGCATGGACGACGAAGCCTTACGCGTATTGCAGACCATCGGGATCGCCGAGCTGGCGGTGCGCGACATGATCTGCGACGTGCCCTTGCGTTACTACAACGCCCGTGGTGTGTGTTTTGCCGAGGTCAAGCCGACCACGGCTCACTACGGTTGGCCCATGCGCAATATCTTCATGCAGCAACTGCTCGAGGCGACCTTGCGTGAGGAACTGAAGAAGCATGCCTGCGTCGAGTTGCGTCTGGGCCACGAGATGCTCGACCTGCATCAGGATGCCGAGGGCGTCACCCTGCAGGTCAAGGGCGCCAGCGGCGAGCCGTACCAGCTTCGGGCGCAGTACGTGATCGGTGCCGACGGCGGCCGCTCCGGTGTGCGCAAGAAGCTCGGTATCGAGCTGCTCGGCCTGACTCACCCGCGCAAATGGGTGGTGGTGGACACCGGCAACGACCGGCTCGACGCGCCGTACACTGCCCTGCATGCCGACCCGCAGCGGCCTTTCGTCTGCATCTACCTGCCTTACCGCCAGCGGCGCTGGGAGTTCATGCTGATGGAAGGCGAGGACGAGGCGAAAATGTGCGAGGAGGCGACAATCCGCGGGCTGATTCGCGGGCATATCGGCGACGCCGCGGACGAGCTGGAGATCATCCGCATTCGAGCCTACACCCACAATTCCCGGGTGGCCGCGCGCTTTGTCGAGGGCCGCGTGGCCCTGGTGGGGGACGCCGCGCATATTTCCCCGCCCTGGGCCGGGCAGGGGCTCAACTCCGGTTTGCGCGATGTGGCCAACGTGGTGTGGAAGATCGCCGCCATCCTCCAGGGGCGGGCCAATGCCTCGATCTTCGCCAGCTACGATCTGGAACGTCGCGGCCATGCCACAGACCTGATCGCCCTGGCCGACAATATGGGTGCCGTGCTGGGGCTGACCAATCCGTTGATGGCCGGTGTGCGCGACTGGCTGTTTCAGGCCGTCAACAGCGTGGACAACCTGCGTTCGCATTTGCTCGAGTTCAAGTTCAAGCCGAAAGCGACGATCACCAAGGGCCTGGTTTATCACGAGCGTGCCGAACTGCTTGAAGGCGACCTGGTCGGCCAGTTGTTCGTGCAGCCCTTTATCGAAGATGCCACAGGCCAGCGGCGCCGGCTGGACGAGGTGCTGGGCCATTCGTATGCGGTACTCGGCTACCGGGTCAATCCGCTCGAGTCGCTCAGCGATGAAAGCCGAGCGTACTGGGCTGGCTGGGACACCCGGTTCATCCAGGTCAACCGTTCTCGCAGCGGCTCGGGGCGTAACCAGCCGCTGAGCAGCGAAGGGGCGATCAGCGTGGAAGACGTGGATAACCGCCTGGGCGACTGGTTCTCGAAGGTCCGCGATTGCATCGTGGTGGTCCGGCCAGACCGCTTTATCGCGACCATTACCACGCCTGAGCGCCTCGAAGGCGTGCTGCTGAAACTCGCGAGACAACTGTCATGAACAAACTGTCGGAAATGCTCGTCCAGCTCAGGGACGCGGCTCGATCCAGGGTGGCGTTGGCGCCGGTCGCAGGCGCGGAGATAGACCTGCTCAGCGGTTACTTCATCCAGTACCAGGCGCTACAACAGCGCCGGGCCTCGGGTGAAGTGCTGGTCGGCTGGAAGGTCGCCTTCGCCGGCGCCGCGACGCAGAAGCGTTTCGGTCTGAATGAACCGGTATTCGGGGCACTGACCGATGTCATGGGCATCGAACCGGGCAGCCGGGTGGATCTCGCTCGACTGATCCAGCCCAAGCTGGAGATCGAGCTGGCGTTTGTCCTGGGGCGGAGCCTGGCTCCCGGTGAGTATTGCGACGAGGAGATCCTGGCCGCGATTGCCCAGGTAGCGCCGGCTTTTGAAATCGCCGACAGTCGTTGGCAGGGATGGCGCTTTGGTGCCGGTGCCTTCCTCGCCGACAACGCCGCGGCAGCCCTGTACTGCCTGGGGCCGCGGCAGTACTTCGATCCTGTTCGACATACCGATGTGGCGTATCGCCTGGAACATCAGGGCGAACTCTGCGGGCTAGGCAGCACCTTCGGTCGGGAAGATGCGCCGCTGACCAACCTGTGTTGGTTGATCCGTCGCTTGCTGGCCGACGGTCATCCGCTGGAGGCCGGGCAGGTGGTATTGTCCGGGGCATTGTTACCGCCCCTGGACATCCAGCCTGCCGAGTACCGGCTCTACATGCTTGGCACGGAACTGGCTTTATGGTTCGAGCCGGCACCGGGCCTTGACTGACAGGTTGCCGCACCAGCGATGATCCCTACCAGGCCGATAATATAGGGAGCGATGATCATGTTCGCCGAAGTCCGTTCCTTCAATGATTCCCAGCAGCACGCCGGCTCGATCCTGGGCTGGCGCCAGGTCTACGATCAATTGGGCCGTGGCTGCCTGTCGAGCGAGCTGCGCCAGATCTGCGCCGATCGATTCCAGATTTTCCAGGAGGTCCTGGACAAACGCATCGTGCAGCACGGCTGCGCCCCAAAAGGGCGCCTGTGTATTGCGATGTCGCTGGGCGCGGGGCGCTCTCCCGTGGTCCAGGGGCACGAAGTGGGGGCCCACAGCGTGGTGTTGCTGCGTGACGGCGAGGAGTTTCTGTTGCATGCCCCGGAAGGCCTGCGATTTTTCGCGGTAAATGTCGACATCGTCCGCTTTGCAAAACTGGCGGCCCTCGAGCTCTCGAACGAACAGATCCGCCGCTTGAAAACCATGCCGCAGATCGGTGTTTCCAGCGGGGTGCTGGTCAATGTCCTGAAGCGGATAAACCCGGTCTTCCAGCGCATGCTCGAGCGCCCGGAAGAGATCAATACCGCAGTGGAGAGAATGCTCGAGGACACCCTGCTGGAGGTTTTCCTCGACCTGTTCAGCCACGCCTCGGATGAAGTGCGCTGCCGGCGGGGCAACTTCGCCGTTAGTGCCTACCTGGTGAAGAGAAGCCAGGAGCTGTCCCTGGCCAGCCAGGACACGCCCCTCAGTATTCTCGACCTGTGCGAACAGTTGCACGTGAGTCGCAGGACCTTGCAGAACAGCTTCCAGGTGGTCACCGGCCTGCGCCCGGTCGAATACTTGCGCAATCTGCGCTTGAACGCGGTCCGGCGCCGGCTGGTCACGACGACGGCGACGGAGCATAACGTGGGTGAGGTCGCGGTCGAGATGGGCTTCTATCACCTGAGTCATTTTGCTGGCCACTATCGGGAGCTCTTCGGTGAATTGCCCTCAGAGACCCAGCGGGCAGGGTAATTGCCGGCACACAGCGGGCGGCGGGATGGGATGGCGCCTCTTCTCCAATAAGCGCCATCCACAGGTTCCATGGCCGAACTCAGCCAGGTATTGCGAATACCGCTTCGACCTCGATATTGACCTCTGGCGAGAACAAGCCGGCCACCCTCACCAGCGAGCTGGCCGGGTAGGCACCGTCATAGTTTTTCGACAGGACTTCACGCAATGCGCCGACTTCGTCCATCGAGGTCACGAAGATGGTCACCTTGATGAGGTCGCGCATGCCGATTCCCTCAGCCTGGGTGACGCGCTTGACCTGTTCGAATATGGCTTCGGCCTGCCTGGCGATGTCCTTGCCCTGGGCCGGCGTACCGAAGGCTGTCATGCCGGACAGGTACAGGGTGCCGTTGTGACGAACCGAAACGGAGTAGGGGCCGGCCGGTTCGGGCAGGGAGGGATAGTTTTTTCGGGTGACCACTGAGGTTTCTCCATTACCGGAAATGGGGCTATCTGCCGCCGATGCGGGCAGAGCATTGACCAAGCCTGCCAACACACAGGCAACTGCGAGAGCTTTCATAACGCTACTTCTCCTTCGACAAAAAATGCTGCTTCAGCTGGGCTGCCAGCCGCCTCCCTGGGCCCGATAGAGGGCACCTGTTGCGGTCCAACGGAGCATCCCGTCAGCAGGAGCGCGGCCAGGCCGATGTGGACGGGGGATGACAGGCGATTCATGCCTTGTCCTCCCAAAGCATCTTCTTCATGGTCGCGCGCCGTTGGGCGCGTCTTTCCACCAGGCGACGTAGCCATACATAGAAGACCGGGGTCAGGAGCAGGCCGAAGAAGGTGACACCGACCATCCCCGAGAACACCGCGATGCCCATGGCCCGGCGCATCTCGGCGCCGGCACCGGAGGACAACACCAAAGGCACCACGCCCATGATGAAGGCGATGGACGTCATCAGAATCGGGCGTAACCGCAGATGGCAGGCCTTTAGCACTGCGCTGACGCAATCCAGGCCCTGCTGCTGTTTCTCCCGGGCAAACTCCACCAGCAGGATGGCGTTCTTGCACGCGAGCCCTGCCAATACGATCAGGCTGATCTGGGTGAAGATGTTGTTGTCGCCGCCGGTGAGCAGCACCCCGGCGATGGCTGACAGCAGGGTCATCGGGACGATGAGGACCACCGCCAGCGGCAGGCTCCAGCTCTCGTACTGCGCGGCCAGTACCAGGAACGCCAGCAGCACGCACAAGGGAAAAACCAGCAGGGCGGTATTGCCGGCGAGAATCTGCTGGTAGGTCAGTTCGGTCCACTCATAGGCCATGCCGTTGGGCAGTTCCTGCTGCAACAGCCGCTCCATGGCTGCCTGGGCCTGGCCGGAGCTGTACCCCGGAGCCGGGCTGCCGTTGATCTCGGCGGACAGGAAACCGTTGTAATGCATCACTCGGTCGGGACCGGACGACTCCCGTATCCGGACGAAGGATGACAACGGAATGAGGTCGCCCTGCCGGTTGCGTACTTTCAGCCTGCCGATCTGCTCCGGCGCCACGCGGTATGCCTGCTCGGCCTGGACATTGACGTGGTAGGTCCGCCCGAAGCGGTTGAAGTCGTTGGCGTACATCGAGCCCAGGTAGACCTGTAACGTGTCGAAGATTTCGTCGATCGCCACCCCATGGACCTTTGCCTTGTCCCGATCGATATCCGCGTCGATCTGCGGGACGTTCACCTGGTAGCTGGAGAAGACACCGGCCAGTTCGGGTAGCGCCCTGGCTTTGTCCACCAGCGACTGAATCTGCTGGTAGAGCGCTTCATGCCCCAGGCTGCCGCGGTCCTCGATCTGCACCCGAAAGCCCCCGATAGAGCCCAGGCTTTCCACTGGCGGTGGGGGAACCACCATCACGAAGGCCTCCTGGATCCGCCCATACTCGGCGGCCAAGGCCTGGGCGATGGCGGTGTCGGACATCGAGGCGTCCTTGCGTTCATCGAAGGATTTGAGCGGGATGAACATGAGCCCCGCGCTCACGCTATTGACGAAGCCGTTGATGGACAGGCCGCTGAAACTCACGGTATTGGCCACCCCCGGATGCTTCAGGGCAAGCTCGGACATCTTCAGGATGACGGCCTCGGTACGGTCCAGGCTGGCGCCTTCGGGCAACTGGGCAAAGGCGACCAGGTACTGTTTGTCCTGCTGAGGGATGAAGCCTGTGGGGGTTTTCTCCAGCCCCAGATAGGCCAGTCCCACCAGGCCGACATACAACATCAGGACGATGGCGCCCGCTCGCAGCAGTCGCGTGGCGAGGCTGACATAGCCCGCACTTGCCCGTTGGAACAGTCGGTTGAACGGAGCGAACAGCCAGCCCCCGAACAGTCGGTCGATCAGCTTCGACAGACGATCCTTGGGCGCGTCCTTGCCTTTGAGCAGTATCGCGGCCAGGGCGGGCGACAAGGTCAACGAGTTGAACGCCGAGATCACCGTCGATATCGCGATGGTGAGCGCGAATTGCCGGTAGAACTGCCCGGTGAGGCCGGAGATGAAAGCGCTCGGAATGAACACCGCGCATAGAACCAGGGCGGTGGCGATGACCGGGCCTGTCACTTCCTTCATCGCCTGGCGGGTCGCTTCTACCGGCGACTTGCCCATGTCGATGTTGCGTTCGACGTTCTCCACCACGACGATGGCGTCGTCGACCACGATACCGATAGCCAGCACCAGGCCGAACAGCGATAGCGCGTTGATGGAAAAGCCCAGCAGTTGCATGACCGCGAGCGTGCCGATCAGAGACACTGGCACTGCGGCTAGCGGAATGATCGACGCGCGCCATGTCTGCAGAAAGAGGATGACCACCAGCACGACGAGCGCGACGGCCTCCAGCAGCGTATACACCACCGCGGTGATGGAACTGCGCACGAAGATCGTGGGATCGTAGCCGATCGAGTACTCGACGCCCGGTGGGAAGTCTTGAGCGAGCTCGCTCATCCGCTTGCGAATCCGGTCGGACAGCTCGATGGCGTTAGCATCCGCGTCCTGGAAAATCTGCAGGGCGGTGGAAGGGCGACCGTCGAGGTGCGCGCGCAGGGCGTACTGGCTCGAGCCCAGTTCGATGCGTGCGACGTCGCGCAGGCGGACGATTTCGCCGTGCTCGCCGACATGCACGATGATGCGCTCGAACTCGTCCTCGTCGACCAGCCTGCCTCGGGCGTTAATGAGCAACTGGAAGGCGTTGTCGCTCGCGTTTGGCGGTGCGCCGAGCGAGCCGACGGCGACCTCCCGGTTCTGCTCGCGGATAGCGCGTATCACATCCGTCGCGGCCAGGTTGTAGGAAGCCACCTTGTCCGGATCCAGCCAGACCCGCAGGGCATAATCGCCCATCCCCAGCAGGCGGATGTCGCTGACACCCTCGATCTTGTACAGCTCGTCGATGACGTGAATGGTCAGGTAGTTGGCAAGATAGGTCGGGTCGTACTGGCCGCTCGGCGAATACAGGTGAACGACCTGGGCCAGTGCCGGCGACGTCTTGTCCACCGTCACGCCCAGCCGCTGGACATCGGGAGGCAGCTGGGTGGTCGCGCGGGTGACCCTGCTTTGTACCTGGACCAGCGCGGCATTGAGGTCCGTGCCCAGTGCGAAGGTCAGGGTCAGGGTCATCGAGCCGTCCGAGGTCGACTGGGAGGACATGTAGAGCATGTTCTCCACGCCGGTGATGGCCTGCTCCAGCGGTGAAGCTACGGTTTTGCCGAGCACGTCGGGGTTCGCGCCCGGAAATTGTGCCCGCACCACAATAGTGGGCGGCACGACTTCCGGATACTCACTGACCGGCAACTGGAACAGAGAGACGATTCCGCCGATCAGAATGAGCAGCGACAGGACGATGGCGAAGATCGGGCGTCGCACAAAGAACTGCGAGATGTTCATGGCGATGTCCTCCGCTCCGGGCCTTGTTGTGCGACAGGCGTCGGTTCGGTAGAGGCATTCAGCCGCGTCAAACGGGCCAGCACCTCAGCGGTCGCCATGGCCACCGCTTCCGGTGTAACCCTGGCACCGGGACGGGCATGCTGCAGGCCATTGACCACGATGCGGTCTCCTGCCTTCAGGCCCTCGCGGATCACGCGCAGGCCTTCGACCTTGGGGCCAAGCTGGACGGCGCGATAGCTCACCACCGCATCTTTGCCCAGCACCAGTACGAAGCGATTGCCCAGGTCGGTGCCAATCGCTTCGTCTCGGACCAGGGTGGCGGGGTAGCGGTCGCTGGCGGGTAATTGCAGGCGAACGTAGAGCCCGGGGGTCAGCTCGTTTTCGCCGTTGTCGATGACAGCACGTGCCTGCAGGGTACCGGTACGTGGATTGACTTGGTTGTCGAGGAAGTCCAGGCGACCTTCATACGCGGGTCGTTCGTCGGTACTCAGTGCCAAATGCACCGGCACACGGGAAGGGGAGAAGGCCTTTTCGCTTCGTATGCGGCGAATCTGCTTCAGGTAGGTGGCTTCGTCGATATCGAAGTACGCATAGAGCTCCTTCGTGCCCACCAGCGTGGTGAGCAGTGTGGCCCCCTCATTGACCAGGTTCCCGGCGGTCACCTGCGCGCGGCCGATGCGGCCGTCGATGGGCGCCGTGATGCGAGTGAAGCTCAGATTCAGGCGCGCGGCGTCGAGTTGGGCGCGGATCGCCGCAACGGCGGAACTGGCTTCGTGGTACGCCGTCTTGCGTGCGTCAGCCAGCTCGGCGGAAATCGCCTGGTTGGCCCTCAGCTTCTCGCCGCGCTGGGCTTCACTGGCGGCGCGGGTCTGTTTGGCGCGGGCCTGCTGAAGTTGTGCGTCGAGGCGATTGACCTCCGCCTGCAAGGGCCTGGGGTCGATCTGGAACAACAGTTCGCCTTTCTTGACGAGCGAGCCGTCTCGAAACAGCACGCGGTCGATATGCCCGGAGACCCTCGGCCGTAGATCGACTGACTCCGGGGCTTGAAGCCTGCCCGAGAATTCGTCCCAATCGGCGAGAGACTGGACGACGACCTCCGCGACGCTGACGACGGGGAGGGGGTGTTCCGTACTCGCTCCCTGGTTGGGCTGGCCGCAGGCGCTCAGCGTGCTGACGGCGACCAGCGCCAAGGCGTGCTTGAGGCTGTTGGAACTGGAGATACGCATGATTGACTCCCAAAGATGGTTCACCTGGCCCTGACGGCGGCGTCAGAGCGACTGGGCCCAAGCGCCTGGTTGCTTTGCCAGCCAGCTGTCATGCAGCCATTTCTCGGTCTGGCGCTTTCCGGGGAAGGTGATCCAGACGATGTCGCGTTCGAACACCATGGGCTTCCCGTCGCTGCCGACGATGATCCAGAACCAGCGACCGTCGGCCAGATTGCGTGCCTTCACTTTCATGCCGCTCAAGGTCACGACCTCTTCGTGGCCGTCGCGCGTAACCTTCAACGGTTCATCGTGGGGTTCGATCCAACTGATCTTCATACGCTCGATCAGGTCGGGGGCATGCTGCTCGAGAAACAGCCTGGCAATTTCCTCGGAGCGTTCGCGCGACGGCAGTGGCTTGCCGACCAGCTCCAGCGACATATTGGCGAAGCCCTTGAGCACGCCAGCGTCCGAAACCACGGTGCTGAAGTGTTCGCCATCCAGTCCTGAGTTGCGGCCATCGCTGCGCACGTAGCGGGTGAGTAGCGCTTGCTCGCCGTCGACAGTCACCTGGCGGCGAGCGGACTCCTGGTAGATGGAAGGCACTGCGATCGGGCGGGTGGCGGGCTGGTTCATGGCAGGTTTCTCCTTGGGCGAATCGGTGTTGGCGGTGGCAGTGATCGCTGCCAGAGCCATGGCGAGGGCAATGCTTGCGGTGCGAACCGGCGAGTTCATGGAAGGCTCCTTTCGAGTGGTTGACTGCCAGGCGTGGCAGGGGCTGCGGGCTGTACAGCTGGCCATGATTGGGGCTCGCCTTGAACGAAGAGCAGTGCCACCAGGCCTATCAGAACCAGCGTCATGTGCACCGATTGAATGGCGCCCTGCTTCAGCCAGTAGCCGAACCACAGGCCTCCGCAGATGAAGCCGAACCACAGCAACAGGAAGCAGGTCAGGGCGACGACGGCGCGGTTGCGGGCGACGTCCAGCGCGGTACGACTGCCCAGGCGCCAAGCCTTGGCGTAGGCGAATGCCGCATACCAGAGCAGCATCGAAACGACGATCTGGATGCCTGCCACCGCGTACAGCGCCGTTTCGGCCCAGTGCGCTGGCCAGGCGCGCCATCGTAGGGCCGCGCCCAGCAGTTCCTCTTCTTCCAGCAACACCATGGAAAGGGTGTTGCCGATATGGAAGCGGTTGGTTTCCGGGTCGGTGAGGTTGTTGAGTACGGCGATGCTCAACCAGAGGGCAAGACTGGCCACCACCGCCAGGCGGCTGAAGGAGAACGGGTGAAACGACATCATGGTTCTCCTCGATGCAGGGACGCGTCGGGGTAGAGGATGGGCCAGTCACGTTGCTCCGCATGCCTGACCAGGGCCGGGTCGCCCGCCACTACCGTAGGATTCCCGACGCTCATCAAGAGGGGGAGGTCCGTCAGGTGATCGCCGTACCCGTAGCAGTCGGCTGGATCGACGCTGAGCGTATCCATCAGGCGCAAGGCGGCTTGCTGTTTGCCCAGGCCAATGGTTTGCGGCGGGATGAGCTGGCCGGTAAAACGCCCGTCGCGCGTCTCCATTCGATTTGCCAGAACGTGGGTGACCCCGAGTTCCGTCGCAAGGGGGGTGAGAAACTCCACGGCCGAGCCCGAGACGAAGGCGACTATGTCTGCGTTGCTCTGGTGCTCCTGAAGTGCCTGCAGGACTGGACGGATGAAGAATTTCGAGCGCGTCCTTTCCTGGACGTACCAGGCCTGGGCCGCGTCGGCCACCAGATCCGGCTGGTGGTCGCGGAAGTCTTCGTAGAACAGCGTGTTGATGGCAGAGCGATCGAAACCTTTCCTGACGTACTCATCGATACGTCTGGCAGAGGCAACTTCCGCCTCATTGCCACGTTCCTCTCCCCATAGCCGACGGAAGTAGAACCCTCGGAAACTGAACATGCTCTTGAGGTCGATGAGGGTTTCATCGACGTCGAAGAAAGCGATTCTTCGTGCTGTCATTACGATTACTCGAAAGGCGCTTGCACCTGGGTGCAAGCGGGCGATGGGATCAAAGGGTGGGAATCGGCTCGGTCATCAACTGCGCATGCGGATGCGGGGTCATGCGCAAGCGGCGGCGCAAGGTGTCGACTTGTGAGGACAGGGCGCGAGAGGCGAGCGTGGCCTCGCGCAGACCGAGGCGCTCGGCATCCATGACGCAGAACTTGACCTCTACGCCAGTGACGGATTGTTCGCCCTGCCAGACCTCCATCGTCGCCTGCACTTCGACGCGGTCGGGGCGCGGTTGCTTCAGGTCGATCAAGCGATAGCGGATCTGCGCCGGCAGCGGGAAGGCGAAGGCGGTGTAGCGGACATTCATCTCGTTGAGGACGAAGTAGCGTTTATGCGGTTTGTAGTCGTCCAGATGGAAGCGCTCCGTCACCGCCAGGAACATCTGGCGGCACGCTTCGAGCAGCACCATGCCTTGCACATGCTGTCCAGTGAGGTGGTCGAGCATCAGCTCGTTTTCGGCATGGAGCAGGAGGCTGGCGGTATAGAGGCCTTCCTCGTTCCTCTCCGGAACGGAGATCAGCACGTTCTTGCGCTGGCGCTTGTGGGCGAGCTCCTGGCCCGCCAGCTCCGCGCCCGTCCACAGGTCCCAATGATCGAATTCATCGGCATGCCCGCTGGCGATCGCCATGCGATAGGCATGCTGAATTTCCTTGCGGCCAAGCCCCTGCCCGGCAACGACCTTGCAACCTCTCAGCACGGATGGTCCCGGTGTCTTTAGCACCAGCAGCAGCGTGCTGTAGGACATCACGTTTTCATGCCTTGCGAAGTCTTCGAACTGGTTTGCAACTACAACGTAGATACTCATCAATGGATTCCCTTTCTATACCCGGGGCCTTCGGCAGGTCGTTTGGCCGATACCGGATTACTACAAAAACAGACCCGCTTCCCACTGACGTCCTGCGTGGAAACCAGGGCCGCTCGACTAGCGCACACGGGAGCTGTCATCTACCCGTGCAGCGCTGTACAACGCTGCAGCGCCGAGCCCCGCTGCGAGTACCAGAAGAAAAGATTCCACCTGCCAGGCGCGACTGATGTTTGCCAGCCACGGTCCAAGGCTCGCCCCGACAAAGAGCACGAAGGTGTAGAAGGACACCGCCAGGCCGCGAACATCGGGCGATGCCGCCGCGGCGATTCGAGCGATCAGCCCGGGGACACTGATGGCCACTCCCACGACATAGACGACACTGGCTGCCAGCAGCAGGGGAATGTGTTCTTGACCGGCGCTTGCACAGAGCACCAGTCCAAACGCCGCGACGCCAAGCCCCGTGGTAGCGACCCGCTTGGCTCCCCAGCGACCAATCAATTTGGCAGCGAGCAGTGGCGCGAGAAACGCCGGCAACGCCACGCCACGTGCTTGCATTCTGCTGATGCCCTGGCTTTCGATGAGCTCGCCCAGGTGCATATCCAGTCCTATGTAAAAGGCGACGAATGACATCAGCAGCAGGAGTGCGGGCAGATAGACACGGCGCAGGGCCGGGTTACCGAGCAAGGTGAAGATGGGTCGATATCCTTCCCACATCGAGCCCTTCGGACGTACCGCTCGAACTCCTTCCGGGACTGTGGCCAGGCGCAACGCGGTCGCGGCATAGATCACCACCAGTGGCATGAGGGCGTAACCCAGGCCCCAACGCCCCGCAACGAGGCTGCCGTAGATCTGCCCGAGCACACCTGCCGACAGGAACGCCGTACTCATCCAGGCCACTCCCCACACACGTTGCTTGGGGGTACCGCGCTCGGACAAGTAGGCGAGGGCCACGGGCGGGAAGGAGGCGGCGGCGAATCCCTGCAATGCCCGGCCGCAGATGAACAGGGTTGGCGTCTGCGCCCATGCGAGCCCCAGCGTGATGATGGCCAGCAGCACCAGGCCGCCGACCATGACCGTCCTGCGGCCAAGGCGATCGGACAAAGGCCCGAACACCAGAAAACCCGTGGCGTATGCGAACCCGAAGGCGCCCAGTGCGAGGCCAGCCTGTTCCTGCGGCAACTGATAGGCCTGTGCCAAAAGGGGCAGGATAGGCACCGGGATATACAAGAGAGAGACCACGGCGAGCGCGCAGAACACCATCTGCACCAGCAAAGTCGCTGTGGGTTGTTGAGCCATATCCTGTGTAGATGTGTGCATTGCTACATATCTCGATCAATAGAGGCGCCAGGGCATTGAAGTCGCGGCGTTACTGGCCGCGACGCGAGGGAGCCGCCCAAGGTTTAATTTTCTGTAGGTTGCTGTGTAGCGTGCTACATGATTTTTAAAAGACTCGGCCGATCAGCCGAGTTCCGTTTCCAGGCGCATTGTCCGCAGGGCAGGGGCCACCCTCATCATCAGCTTCACCAGAAGCTCGCGCTCATCGTCTTTGAAGTGGCTCATGAACCTGGCGACCCACTCGTAGTGTTTGGGCAGCACCCGGCCAAGGGTGCTGTCGCCCTCCGGGGTCAGCCGGACGATCCAGTAGCGCCCATCGTCCGGGTCCGGATGTTTCGTACAAAGACCGGCAGCTTCCATCTGCTTGATGGCGCGCGTCATCGTCTGCGAAGCCACGGCTACCCCATCAGCCAGCGCGCCGATCGAGAGCCCGCCGGGGTTACGCTTGAGCAGCAGCAGGACGAAGAACGGTGTTTGGGCAAGATTCTCGTGCGCGAGGTTGGCATTAAAGGCCGAGAGCATTTCATCCGTCGCCGACGCCCATACCAGCCAGGTATAGAGCCCCTCGACATCGGGGTTGTCATAGAGCTTGCCGAAGTGCTCGAGGGTTTCGCGCGAAGGCAGGTCTTTCAGTTCGAACATGGTATCTGTGCATGGCTGTGTAGTCGGCTGCATGTTGGTGACCGAGTCGTCGGGATGTCAAGCCAACGCTAATTGGGCTGACCAATTCAGATAAATCATGGAGGGGCAAGAAACAGTCGTACTCATTGTGCGGTATTCGTCTGTCAGCCCCTGCCTTCGATGGTCTAGGATGGGCTATTTGCCGCCGGCAAAGCCGCCAAGACCTAGAGTTGCAATTGAGTTCACGACATTTTCGACCGCGCCGCAGTGACCGCCTGCGAATCGCCACCTGCCGCAAATCCCGCAAATCCCTCAAGGAAGGTTCCCCATGCTACTGAGGTCCCTCGCAGCTATTGGCATTCTGTTGCTGGGTTTTCTTTCACCGATATTTCCGGCTCACGCGCAAGACATTGCGTTGTCCGGTCGGATGACCACCAGCAGCCACCCCTGGCTGGACCCCAGGGCGCGGCACTGGCTGGAAGGGCGGGGGCCGCTCACGATCGGGGCCGTGCGTCTCGATTATCCGCCCCTGTCAGTGCTCTATGGCGACCGCTACCAGGGCATCACCGCCGACTATCTGGCCCTGATGTTCGAGCGGCCGCCCAAGGTGCGCGCCTACTCGTCGCGGGCATCCGCACTGGCGGCCTTGCGCAGTGGCGAGATCGACCTGCTGGGCGCGGGCAGCGATGTCGAAGGCCGGGAAAATGGCCTGCTGCTCAGCGAGGCTTACCTGCCCGACCGGCCGGTGCTGGTGACGTCGCAGGCCCAGCCCTTCGATCCCGAGCAGGCCGGTAGCGTTCTGGGAATGACCGTCGGCTATCTTCAGCAACAGGCGGTACGAGAGGTCTATCCCCATAGCAAGGTCGAGCTTTTCGATTCGCCCCAGCGCGCGCTCGAGGCGCTGGTGCTGGGGGACGTAGACGCGGTGTTGGGGGACGCCGTGTCCTCGCATTACTTGATGCAAACCCATTACCTGCTGGGCCTGCGCATCGACAACTTCGCTCCTGTCGACAGCCAGGGTTTCCGCTTCCTTCTGCGTCCGGGCGACGAGCCGCTGAGGGGCATCATCGACCGGGCGATCCCCGGGATATCCAGGCGCTATGGGGACGATATCCTGCGCAGCTGGAGCGCCGGTCGCCGCTTGAGCATCGACGAAGCGCGGGTGAAGCTGGCGCCCGCGGAACAGCGCTGGCTGGACAGCCACCCGCAGGTCCCCGTGGCCATCAATTACTCGCTTGGAGCGCTGGGCGAGCTGGGACGGGACCGCGATGTCACCGGCATTGGCCGCGACTACCTGGAGTTGATCAGCCAGCGCAGCGGCCTGAAGTTCTCCTACCTGGGTACGCCAAACACCCTTGAAACCAACAAGCTCATCGCCGAGGGGCGCGCGCTGTTGACCCCGGCCATGCCTCAGTCCGAGCTGTTCGAGACGCCACTGGATGTCTTGCCGCCGTACCTGCGCAGCTCCACCGTATTGATGACCGCGACCAGTGCTGGCCGCCGCGCCGGCCGGCGTTTCACCGGGCTTGACGATCTGCATGGGAAGACGCTGGCGACGGGTGAAGGCTACTTTTTCATCGATACCATAAGACGTGACTATCCGGCGATTCGGCTCAAGGTATACCCCACGTTCCTCGAGGCCATGCGCTCGGTCGATTCGGGGCAGAACGAGGTGTACCTGAGCAGCGACTACACCGGCCGCTATCTGTCGGCCCAGTACTTCGACAATCGCATCCAGGTCACCGGGATCCTGCAGAGCACCTCCACGCCCATCGGCATCGGGGTGGCGAAGCACCAGCCGGAGTTGCGCAGCATCCTGGAGAAGGCGCAGCTGGCAATCACGCCTGAAGAGGTCGCGGAAATAGTCAAAGCCTGGGCACCGCGTTTCTCCAGGGGCGGGAGCGACTTCTGGCGTGACCATCGCGACAAGATTCTCCAGCTGGGTAGCCTCTTCGCGATCCTGATCGCCATCTCGCTGATCTGGGCCTTCTACCTGCGACGCCAGGTCCGCAGGACCCGGGCGGCCGAGGAACGGGCCGAGGCCGCCAACCAGGCCAAGAGCGTCTTCCTGTCAACGATGAGCCATGAGATACGCACGCCGTTGAACGCGATCATCGGCCTGCAGGAACTCGCCCTGCGCAGAGCGAAACAGGGGGAGGCCGACAGCGTATCCCTGTCCGTGGCCCAGGACGCGGCCCAGGGGCTGCTGTTGTTGCTGGGCAATGTGCTGGATATTTCTCGCATCGAGTCCGGAAAGATCGATTCGTTTCCTGAGCCGGTGCTCATCAAACACCAGATTGAAGGCGTCGTCTCGGTAGTGGTGGGCATGGCGCGACAAAAAGGCCTCACCCTGGACGTCAATGTGGAAGGCGACCTGCAGGCATGGGTGCTGCTGGACCCGCTGCATTTCAAGCAGGTGCTGTTCAACCTGCTCAGCAACGCCATCAAGTTCACCGAGCGCGGCGGCGTCACCCTGCAGGCCCGCACCCGCCGTGAGGGGGACAGCTTGTGCCTGGACCTCGATGTCATCGATACGGGCGTCGGCATTTGTGCCGAGGACATGGGCAAGCTGTTCAAACCCTTCTCCCAGGTGGGCGTACCAGGCACTGAGCAGATGTCCGGAAGCGGCCTGGGACTGAACATCAGCCGCCGCCTGGTGCAACTGATGGGGGGCCAGATCAACCCGCGTAGCGAACCTGGCAAAGGGTCGTGCTTCAGCCTCGAATTGAGCCTGCCCATCTGCGACCCTCCAGCTGCTGTCGAGGGCGAAGCTGCGCAGCAGGTCCAGCCCGTTTCTGCCCAAGTGCAGCCATTGTCCATCTTGCTGGCCGAAGATAACGCCTTCAATCGCGTCACCCTCAACACCCAGCTTGAGACCCTGGGGCATCGGGTCGTGGTTGCGGAAGACGGGCAGGAAGCCTTCAAGCGCTGGCTGAGCGCGGACTTCGACATCGTGCTCACGGACGGCATGATGCCCAGGATGGACGGCTTCGAACTCGCCAGGCGGATCCGCTGGGAGGAGGGCCACAGCGGCCTGCCACGCTGTCGCATCATTGCCCTGACGGCCAGCATCGAGGCGAGCGCCGTGGAGCGCTGCATGGCCGCCGGGATGGACCAGGTCTTGTTCAAGCCTGCAACCCTCGAAACGCTCCGGCAGGCTATCGCGTCCGTCCCGTCAGGCGGAACCGGCCCCGAGGAACCCCGATAAGCCGAAGCGGCCCTTTGCACGCCGGGTATCGGCCACCCTCGCAAGCGCGGCCGACTCGATGAACCCGGGAGCAGGGTTACCGGGATCGCTCCTTATGGATGAACGGGGTAATCGATGTATCCGCGCTGATCGCCACCAAAGAAGGTGCTTGGGTCGGGGGCATTCAGCGCCAGCCCGTCGCGGATCCGCCGGGGCAGGTCGGGGTTGGCTAAAAAGGGCCTGCCAAAGGCGATCAGGTCGGCGCGGTTGGCGGCCAGGGCCTGCTCCGCCGATTGCGGATCGTAGCCGCCGGCGAGCATCAGCACGCTGTTCCACTCTGAGCGCAGTTGCCCGATGATCGCGTCCCAGCGCGGGTCGAAGTTCTCGTCCTTGACGGTGCCGACCACGGCCGGTTCCACAAGGTGCAGATAGGCCAGGGGCCAGCGGTTCAGGGCGCGGACGATATGGCCGAAGGTTGCCTCGGGCGTTGCGTCGCCCATGCCCATGAAGCGACCCATGGGAGTGAGGCGTACCGCCACTCGTTCGGCGCCCACCTCATCGGCGACGGCCTCCACGACCTCCAGCAACAGCCGGGCGCGATTTTCCACGCTGCCGCCGTACGCGTCCTCGCGCTGATTGCTGTTGCTGTTGATGAACTGGTCGAGCAGGTAGCCGTTGCCTGCGTGGATTTCCACGCCGTCCATGCCGGCCTTCAGGGCGTTACGCGCCGCGCGCCGATAGTCGTCGACGATCTGCGCGATCTCCGCCACTTGCAGGGCGCGCGGCACCGGCACATCGCCCCAGACGCCGTTGCCCTCGTCGTCGACGATAAAGGTCTTGCCTGGAACCGGCAGTGCGCTGGGCGCCACCGGCAGGGCGTTGTCGGGCTGGAAGCTCGGGTGAGAGACACGCCCCACATGCCACAGCTGCATGAAAATCAGCCCGCCGGCTTCGTGCACTTGGGTGCTCACCTGGCGCCAGGCCGCCACCTGGGTATCGCTGTAGATCCCTGGGGTCCAGGCGTAGCCCTGGCCCTGGCGGGAAATCTGCGTGGCCTCGGTAACGATCAGCGCGGCACTCGCGCGTTGCCGGTAATACTCGGCGTTCATGGCGGTGGGCAGGTCGCCCGGCTGGCCGGCGCGGGAGCGGGTCAGTGGGGCCATGGCCACGCGGTGAGCCAGGGTGTAGGGGCCGACCGCAAGGGGTTGGAACAGGTGCTGAGTCATGGGTATTTCCTTATGAGGGCATCGATCGGGATGCCGTGGGTGCTCAGGCGGACGGTGCCTGGTTGAACAACAGGTGATTGCCGAATGCGTGTCTTTGTTGGGCTCTAACCTAATCCGCCGGGCCGTGGCTGATAATCCAGCCGCCGCTCTACGCTGCATTGCGTGAAACGCAACGTCCTGAAGGGCGACGGGTGCATGGCGCGGCGGGCGGGCAGTCGATGGCGGGCGCGGCGATTGGCCCGCTCGATCCTCGATGCCTTGGCAGACTGCGAAAGGGCCGCCGCCGAAGCAGCGGCCCGGCCCTGCGCCGGACTCCAGGCTAGGCCGGCTGCTCGGAGCGGGTCAGGGGCAGGTTCAGCCAGCGCCGGCCGGTGGCATTGGCCACGGCATTGCCGATGGCGGCGGCCATGGGGCCCTGGACGATCTCGGCGGCGCCGAGGAATGGCTGTCCCGGCTGATCGAGCAAATGCACCTCGACCTGCCGAGGCAACTGCGGAAAACGCAGGATCGGATAACCGCTCCAGTCGTAGCTGCGCACGCCGCCCGGGTCGTAGCCGACCTTTTCGAACAGGGTCCAGCTGGCGGACTGCACGATGCCGCCTTCCACCTGGTTGCGCAGGCCATCGGGGTTGACGATCTGGCCCACATCCACCGCTGTGACCACTCGATCGAGCTGCACCTCGCCGGTCTGTGGATGCACCCGCAGCAGGACGGCGATGGCGCAGTAGCCCATGATGTTTTTGTAGCGGGCAAACGCGAAGCCGATGCCTGCGCCGGGCTCCTTGCCCTTGTGCGGCCAGCCGCTGGCGTCCCGCACCCGTTCGACCACCGCCCGTGCCCGCGGGTCGCTCAGGTGGGCGAGGCGCAAGGCCACCGGATCGGCGCCGGCCCGGGTGGCCAGTTCATCGATGCAGGCTTCGATGGCGAAGATATTGATGTGGGCCCCCAGCGAGCGCATGGCGGAGGTGCGAAACGGCATGCGGGTGACGAAGTTCATGTCGATGCGGGTGGACGCCAGGGTGTACAGCGGCACGGCGTTGCGATCGCCATCCCCTTCGGGCTGGGCAATGGGGATCGACGGCGCGGAAACGAATGGCCGGGCCAACAGCCGCGCGGGAATCAAGCGGCCGGCATTGACGATGCGTTCGTTGTGCGGCGTGGTCCACAGCTCATAGGCCCAGTCCTGCAATCGGCCCTGGGCGTCGAGGCTGGCCTGGACCTCGGTAAGCATGGCGCAGCTGTAGGGCTCCCAGAGGTTTTCCTGCTCGCGCATCCACTGCACGCGCACCGGCGTGCCGGCGAGCCGCATCGCGATCAACGCGGCATCGGCCGCCGCATCGTCCGCGCCGTTGTGGCCGTAGCACCCGGAGCCCTCGGTATGGATGCAGCGCACCCGCTCCGGCGCTAGCCCGACCATCTCGGCGATCCCCGCGCGCAGCGGGTAGACCCCCTGGGTGTGGGTCCAGACCGTGAGCACGCCGTCCTTGAACCAGGCCACGGCGCAGGACGGGCCGATGGAACCGTGCATCAGGTACTGCTTGCTGAACCGCGCGCGATAGCGGGTGCTGGCGCCGACCGCCGGGTTGCCTTCATGGCTGATCGGGTAGCGGCGCGCGGGCAGGCGGGTCAGTAGCGCGTGGATGTCCCGCGCTTCGGGGATCGCCTCTCCAGCGCTCCAGCGGGCCTGCTCATAGCCGCTGCGCATCGCCTTGATGGCTTGCCACTCATCCCGGGCGACCACCGCCAGGTAGTTGCCGTCCTGCACCACCCGCACCACGCCGGGCAGGGCCTTTAGCGCCTCGGCATCGAAGGCTTCCAGGCGGCAGCCAGGGCGGGGCGGGCGGATCACCCGGGCATGCAGCATGCCCGGCAGGCGCAGGTCCTGGACGAACGCGGCGCCGCCACTGACCTTGGCTGGGATATCCAGGCGAGGCAGCGAGTGGCCGATCAGCTTGAACGCGGACGGCGGCGTCGAGGGCGATTGCGCCTGCGCATAGTGGTGCAGGTCCACGCCCTTGACCGCCTCGGCATAGGGCATGCGCTGCCCGGCCGGGCCCTGGATCTGGCCCTCGTGCGTCGTCAGCAGCGCGGCGTCGACGGCCCAGCTGCGCGCGGCCGAATCCAGCAGCAATTGCCGGACCTGGGCCGCGGCGTTGAACAGGGCCGTGCCGCTGTCGAAAATGCTGTGGCTGCCGGCGGTGTAGCCTTCGTTAGGGGTCAGGGCGGTGTCCGCGGTAAGCAGGGTGATCGCGCCTGGCGCGAGGTCCAGGCGTTCGGCGGCAATCTGCAACAGCGCGGTTTTCACCCCCGTACCCAATTCGGCCTTGCCGGTGTAGACGGTGACGCCTTCGGCCGCGACGCGGATCCAGGCATCGAGGTAGGGGTTGGTGCGCAGGCTGCCCGGGAGATCGGGCGCCAGTACTACCGTGCCGAGGGTATCGACTTCGCTGTCGGCCAGCGCCTGGTGCACCGCCGGGACCAGGGTGAACGCCAGCACCAGCGCGCCACCACGCAGGAACGCGCGGCGCCCCTGGTCGACTTCATGGTGCCGGGTCATGGGGCGCTCCGCTCTTGCCTGGCCACGCGGCCGATGGCGTCGATGATCCGCAGGTGGGTGCCGCAGCGGCACAGGTTGCTCGCCATATGCTCGCCAATGGTGGCTTCGTCCGGATGAGGGTCGCGCTCCAGCAGCGCCTGGGCGCGCATCAGCATGCCGGCGATGCAGTAGCCGCACTGGGCGGCCTGGGCCTCGATAAAGGCTTTTTGCAAAGGCCCCGGGCGCTCCGCCGTACCCAGGCTCTCCACCGTGCGGATGGCCTTGCCCTCCAGGCCGCTGCAGGGCGTCAGGCAGGAAAATACCGGTCGGTCATCCACCAGCACCGTGCAGGCTCCGCATTGGCCCAGGCCGCAACCGTACTTGGCGCCATTGAGCCCCAGGTGATTGCGCAGGGCATACAGCAACGGCATGTCGGGCTCCAGCTCCAGCGCATGGGGCGAGCCGTTGACGTTGAGGGTCATGTGGGTCATTGCGCCTCCTGGCGTAATTCGTGAAGGGTGGAAGAAAGGTCGGCCCACGGCTGGCCCGGACTGGCCTGTTCGCGCAGGAATGAGGCCAGTGCCGCCAGCTGCTGATTGTCCAGGCTGGCGGTGAAGGGCGGCATGACCGGGCCGGGCAACCCCGGGGTGGCGGGCACGCCTTCGAGCACGGTCTTGAGAAAGTTGCGCGCGCTTGAGGCATGCAGCGCCGATGTCCGCTCCAGGGCCGGGCGCCCATCGATCTGGCGCATCGGT
Organism: Pseudomonas sp. GW822-FHT05A08; assembly: GCF_058800485.1. Classification (NCBI taxonomy): domain Bacteria; kingdom Pseudomonadati; phylum Pseudomonadota; class Gammaproteobacteria; order Pseudomonadales; family Pseudomonadaceae; genus Pseudomonas; species Pseudomonas sp. GW822-FHT05A08. The sequence goes on along the minus strand of NZ_CM179511.1, from coordinate 4,305,096 downwards.
GCGGCCGGGCCATGGCAACCGGCACAGGCGCTCTGGAACAACTGGGCGCCAGGCGCCTGCTCGACCACTTCGGTGGGGCGCGCGGTGGCTGAAGCGGGTGCGGCGGGAGCGGGGTCCTTGAGGCTCAGCAGGTAGTCGGCAATCGCCTCGGCGTCGCTGGTCTGCGTGTTGCCCAGGCTGAGGCTGACCGGGCGCATCGGCCCGGCGGCGGTGCCATGGCCCTCGACCACCTCAGCCCGCAGGTAGCCCGCCAGTTGCTCGCGGCTCCAGGGCGCGGCGCGGTTGGCCAGGCCCAGCAGGGACGGCGCCTGCCAGCCGTCCACTATGCCGCCGCCAAGATGCTGGGCAGACTGCTCGGCGCCCAGCGGGTTGAGCGGAGAATGGCAGCCGGCGCAATGGCCGGGGCCTTCGACCAGATAGCGGCCACGGTTCCAGGTTGCGGATTGCTGCGCCACGGGCGCCAAGGGCTCCGCGTGCAGGAACAGCAGGTTCCAGAACGACACCAGCGGGCGGATGTTCATCGGGAAATTCATCCGGTTCTGCATGGCCGGCGAATGCACGGCGGGGCCGCTCATCAGATAGGTGTAGAGGTCCGCGATGTCCCCGTCCGTCATGCGCCGGTAGTAGGCGTAAGGGAAGGCCGGATACAGCAAGTGCCCGTCGCGGGCGACCCCTTCGCGCATCGCTCGCTCGAAGGCCGGCAATGACCATTGGCCAATCCCGGTCTCGGCATCCGGGGTGATATTGGTGCTGTAGAGCGTGCCGAACGGCGTCACCAGCGCCAGCCCGCCGGCCAGGTAGCGGCCGCCGGGGCGGGTATGGCACACCGCGCAATCACCGGCTTCGGCGACCCGCGCGCCGCGTTGCACCTGGGCGGCATCGAAGCGTTGTGGCGGTTCGGCCGGCGCGATCGCCGGGCGCCACATCAACAGCGCGGCGCCTATCGCGCCTGCCGTGGCGAGAACCACGGCGCCCAGCCACAGCTGCCTGGCGTTCATCGGGTCACCCTTCATTGGTCCGTGGAATCCGCGCGGGCGGACAGTGATGCAGTCGAGGTCATGGAAGTCTCCTTGAGCCGAAGCGCAGTGCGGTGACGGACCGCCCCGTGGCAAGTGCCCAAGGGTAGAGAAGGGGGGTGGACGGCGGTATTGGCAAACCGCGCAAAGACCTTTTGCGTCATCGGCAACGCCGGGATCGTTGCGTGATGCGCATTGCTCAATTGCCCCGGCGGTGGATTCTCCCGATTGAGCGTCGCGCCTAGCCTTGGCGAAACTTTTCTCCACGCGAACGAGGTTTCACCATGCCTACCGGCAATTTTGCAACGACGGCCAGCACGGCGGTGAAGGGCGAACGGTCCGCCACCCTCTCTGGCGCCCTGGTGGCCTTGCTGGCCTTCTGTTGTGGCGCGGTCGTCGCCAACCTTTACTACGCCCAGCCGATCGTCGAGCTGATCGCCCCGCAGATCGGCCTGTCGAATGCCCATGCCAGCCTGATTGTCTCGCTGACCCAGCTCGGCTACGCCGCAGGCCTGCTGCTGTTGGTGCCCCTGGCCGACCTGATGGAAAACCGCCGCCTGGTGGTGGGGTTCACGCTGGCCGTGAGCCTGTGCCTGATCGCCGCGGGCTTTACTGAGTCACCTTCGCTGTTCCTGGCGTTGTCGTTGCTCATCGGCCTGACTTCGGTGGCGGTGCAGATTCTGGTGCCGTTGGCCGCGCACATGGCACCCGAGGAAAGCCGCGGGCGGGTGGTCGGCAACATCATGAGCGGGCTGCTGCTGGGCATTCTGTTGTCGCGCCCGCTGTCAAGCCTGCTGGCCCAGGCGTTCGGCTGGCGCGGGGTGTTCTTCAGCGCCGCGGGCCTGATGGCGGTGATCGCCTGCGTCATGGCCGTTGCCCTGCCACGGCGCATGCCGACGCATCAGTCTTCCTATGGCGAGTTGATCGGCTCGGTCTTCGCCCTTGCGCGCCGCCATGCCGGCCTGCGTGAGCGCTCCTTGTACCAGGGTTTGTTGTTCGCCAGCTTCAGCCTGTTCTGGACCATCGTGCCCATCGAGCTGATTCGCCAGCACGGCTTCAGCCAGGCACAGGTGGCGGTGTTCGCCCTGGTGGGCGCGGTGGGGGCGATCGCGGCGCCTATCGCCGGCCGGCTGGCCGACGCCGGGCATGGCCAGCGCGGCACTCTCGTGGCCTTGTTGCTGGCGCCGCTGTCCCTGCTGATAGGGGCGCTGCCGGGCAGTGGCTACCTGTGGCTAGTGGTGTGCGCGGTGCTGCTGGATTTTGCCGTGCAGTTGAACATGGTGCTTGGCCAGCGTGAGGTGTACGCCATCGACCCCCACAGCCGGGCGCGCCTGAATGCGGTGTACATGACCAGCATCTTCGTCGGCGGCGCCCTGGGCTCGCTGGTGGCCAGCCCGCTGTATGAGCAGGTGGGATGGAGCCTGTCGGCGACTTTGATTGCCGCGGTTCCTGGCTTGGCGCTGCTGCTGTTTCTCAGCCGTCGGTACCGCCAGGGGTGAGCCACGTTGAATGCCCCAGGGCGCGGGCCGCGGCGCTTGAGCACAACCATACAAGACACTTCATGCACCCTCAGGCATAGTCCTTCGATTGATTTTTTGCTCGCGGAATCGGCTTATGGACAAGTTGCTGGCGCTGAAGATGTTTGTTGAAACCGTGCGCTGTGGCGGCTACTCATCGGCGGCGCGCAAGCTCGGTCTGTCGACGTCTTCGGTGACGCGGCAGGTGGCGGGGCTGGAAAGCGAGCTGGGCGCCAGCCTGCTCAATCGCACCACGCGCAACACCAGTGTCACGCTCGCCGGGCAGGCCTATTTCGACAAGGCCGTGGCGATTCTCGAGGCCATCGACGAAGCCGACGCCAGCGTCGCCGATCGTGGCAGCGAAGCCCAGGGGCATCTGCGGGCCAGCGTTCCGGTGGAGTTCGGCCGGCGCATCATCGCCCCGCACCTGGGGCGCCTGCTCGAACGCCATCCGGGGCTGGAGATCAGCCTGTCGTTGAGCGACCGGGTCAGCGACCTGATCAGTGAGCGTATCGATGTCTCGGTGCGCCTCGGTTCCTCGGTGGTCAGCGATGACATCGTCAGCAAGAAGATCGGCGACTTCCAGCGTTGGGTCGTGGCCAGCCCCGACTACCTGGCACGCACCGGCCTGCCGCGCCAGCCGAGCGACCTGCTGGAGCACCAGTGCCTGCGGTTCGACTATGGCGGCGTGCACCAGGACTGGACCTTCCAGGGCGACGAAAACCCCCAGCGCCTGGGGGTGCAGGGACGCTTGCAGAGCAACAACGCCGACATCCTGCGCGAGGCGGCGCTGGCCGGTGGTGGTGTGGCGCTGCTGGCCGACTGGCTGGTGCGCGACGATGTCGGCCAGGGTCGCCTGACCCGCGTGCTGGAGCAGTACGAGGTCAATCCCGGCACCGCCAGCACCTGCATCAACGCGCTGTACCTGCCCAACCATCGCGGCTCCAGTCGCATCAATGTGTTTATCGAGTTCCTCGAGGAAATCCTTGCCGCCTGAGCCGCGCCCAGGTCTCGAGCAAGACAGCGTTGCGCGCCCTGTGGCTACTCGTCCGGCAGGTGCGCGCCTAGAGTCTGGCCATCATTGGTAGAAGCAAGGTGGTCGCTATGGGTAACGTCATTCATCTGGCGTACGACTTCATCAATCCCTGGTGCTGGATCGGCGAGCTGAACCTGCGCCAGGCCATGGCGGCGGCGCACCGGCCACGGCCGATCGTCTATGTGCCGAGCCGCTCCACGTTTGATCTTCCCGCCAGCCGCATCGAGCAGGGCGAGTACGCCCGGCGCCGGTTCGGCAGCCTGGCGCGCAGCCGGTTGTTCGAAGCGCAGATCACCCGGGCCGGCCAGGCGCTGGGGCTGCGTTTTGCCTTCGAGCGAATCGAGCGCCTGGTCGACAGCGACCCGGCGCACAGCCTGATGCTCGAGCGTGCCGCCCGCGGTGGCGACTGCGCCGCGCTGTTCGCGCGGATCTTCCGTGCCTATTTCTGCGAGGGCCGCGATATCGGCGATGCGCGGGTGCTCGCGGAGCTGGGCGGGGACGGCAAGCGCGAGCAGGAGCGGCTGCTCGACTACCTGCGCAGTGGTGAAGGACGGGCTGCGTTGCAGTGCCACAAGCGCGATGCCGCGGACTGGTCGGGCGGGGTGCTGCCAGCCTTTCGCATCGGCGACACCCGGGTCTCGGGCGCCCAGCCCGGCGCCTTGCTGGCGCGGGTGTTGCGGGACGTGACGGTGCCAGACGCGCAGGTGGCCCATGCCTTGGGTTAGCCGTCATCTGGCCGCTGCCAACGGGCCTGCCCGGTGCACGGCCCGAGCAGGCTCGGCCCACCGCGCAGGATCAGAACGGCCCGAGCTTGAGCGGGTACTGAATGACGATGTACAGCCGGTCGATGTCGTCGCCGGCCTGGGCGGCGTTGGCCCGGTGGCTGACGTGGGACAGTTGCAGCGACAGGTCCTTGGCCGGGCCCGATTGCACGATGTAGTGCAGGTCCAGGTCGCGTTCCCAATGGCGTCCGCCCCGGCCCTGTTGCGGGCTGTAGGTGCCGCTGGCGGGATCGAAGGGGTTGTAGGCGCCGCCCTGGGGCGCGTGGCTGCCGTCGACGCCGCGACCGCTCACATAGCGCGCCATGAAGCTCAGGCCGGGAATGCCCAGGGCGCCCAGGTCGAGGTCGTAGCGCGCTTGCCAGGAGCGTTCGCCCGGGCCATTGAAGTCGGCGTACTTGATCGAGTTGGCGAGGTAGATGGAGTCGCCGCCGACGAAGTCGAAGGGCGTATCGCCGTGGATTTTCTGATAGGCCAGGGTGAATGCCTGGGCGTCGATCCGGTATTTGCCGGAGAGGCTGTAGGCCGTGGTGTCGATGGCGCCGGCCGCGGCCTGGCCCTGGTCGCGGGTGCGGTACAGGTTGCCGTCGAGGAACCACTGGCCAAGGCTGGCATGCAGGTTGGCGTAGTACTGGCGCCAGGTGTCGCTCAGCTCCGAGGCGTAGAGGGCGCCACCCAGCGTCTGGCCGGCGAACAGGTCGGCGCCGATGAAGTCGATGCTGGCGTGGCGGGTGGTTGCCCCGTAGCCGGAAAAGTCGCCCTTGGCGGTGGAGGCGTCCTGGTTCTTGAAGGCGTTGAAGTGACCGGCCTGCAGGTCGAGCCCTTCGAGTTCCCGGCTGGAGAGCAGCAGGCCACTGGCGTATTCCGGTTGCAGGCGTTTGTCGGCGGTGTCGAACACCGGGGTCGCCACGCTCATTTCACCGAGCGCCAGGGTGGTCCGCGATGCCTTGAACTTCAGCGCGCCGCCGGCGCTGGAATAGCTGCCTTCGCTGCGCCCGTCATGATCCAGCGGCAACAGGCCCGTCCCGGAATGCCCCTTGCCACCGTCCAGTTTCAAGCCCAGGAAACCGTGGGCATCGACCCCCACGCCGAGGGGGCCGGGGGTGAAGCCGGACGCGAACGAGGCGATGAAGCCCTGGGCCCATTCCTGCTGGTAGCTCTTGCCGGCCGGGGTCGGGGAGCGATAGTCGTTGTTGAGGTAGAAGTTGCGGCTGAGCACTTCAAGGCTCGCCCCCTCAAGGAAACCGGGGGTGTCCTGCGCGCTCTGTGCCGCCAGCGCCGGGGCGCCGCCGCTGAGCAAGGCGAGCAGCCACAGCGGCTTCAGGCGGATGCGCATCGGCCCTGGGGCGGTGAGGTGTTTGGAGGCAAGCAGCATGCTGATTTCCCGCGTCAAGGTGGGTGGCCCAGGACGCGGTTGGTCGCGGTTCCGGCAACTGCCGGCACGCCTTCGGTCAACCCGCGTCCGCTCGGCGTGGCCATCGGATCGAGGCAAGGCATGGTTGCCTATTACAGGGCGCGGGGATTGTACGGCTGTGCTGCATTCGGCCGTTTGCGCGGGCGGGCAGGCGGCAGGTGCCGTTCGCAGTGGGTGCTGCGGCAGTTTTTGAATTGTCACTGTTTTGGAATCAATGAGTCTCTGTTTTGCTGGATTGTCCCTTTTTGTTTTGACCCCTAAATTAGCCACCAAGCCGGCAGCAAAGCCTCCCCAGCGGAACCCGCGCCGAGCTCCCGAATTGTGCAACTCAACGCTTGAACCGACTCGACAGCAAAAGGAACGCGCCATGTCTATCCGTGAACTGCTCAACCCAAACAACTCCGCCCTGATCCTGATCGACCACCAGCCGCAGATGTCCTTCGGCGTGCAGTCGATCGACCGCCAGACCCTGAAGAACAACACCGTGGGCCTGGCCAAGGCGGCGAAGATCTTCAATGTGCCGACCATTTTCACTTCGGTGGAAACCGAGAGCTTCAGCGGCTACATCTGGCCGGAACTGCTCAGCGTGTTCCCCGACCATCAGCCGATCGAGCGCACCTCGATGAACTCCTGGGAAGACAAGAAACTGGTGGACGCGGTGAAGGCCACCGGGCGCAAGAAACTGATCATGGCCGCGCTGTGGACCGAGGTCTGCCTGAACTTCCCGGCTCTGGAAGCCCTGGCCGAAGGCTATGAGGTGTACATCGTCACCGACGCTTCCGGCGGCACCAGCCAGGAAGCCCACGACATGTCGGTACAGCGCATGATCCAGGCCGGCGCGGTGCCGGTGACCTGGCAGCAAGTGCTGCTCGAGTTCCAGCGCGACTGGGCGCACAAGGACACCTACGACGCGGTGATGGACCTGGTGCGCGAGCACAGCGGCGCCTACGGCATGGGTGTGGATTACGCCTACACCATGGTGCACAAGGCGCCGCAGCGGCAGGTCAAGTAAGCCTGTCGCCAACGACCATCGGCCGACGCAACCCGCTTGCCTCGGCCGATGGTCGTTAGCGGTAAAAAACATCCGGACTGCACAGCGTTCCCACGACTCAAGGACCGTCATGAAACAGACCCTCGATTCCTCCCGTAGCGCGGCCTCCCTTTCGCCCTGGAGCCCGCTCAAGCATGGCCTGTTTCGCGGGCTGTGGCTGGCCAGCATCGCCTCGAACATCGGCACCTGGATGCACGAGGTGGGCGCCGGCTGGCTGATGACCTCGCTGTCGGCCAGCCCGATGACGGTGGCGCTGGTGCAGGTGGCCGCCGCGGCGCCGATGTTTTTCCTTGCGCTGCCGGCGGGGGCGCTGGCCGATATCGTCGACAAGCGCCGCTACCTGTTGCTGGTGCAGGGCTGGATGGCCAGCGTCGCCATGCTCCTGGCGTTCCTGACCCTCAGCGGCCTGATGACGGTGCCCTTGTTGCTGCTGTTGACCCTGGCCATGGGCATCGGCACGGCCCTGATGATGCCGGCCTGGTCGGCCCTGACCCCGGAACTGGTGCCCGCCGGCGAGTTGCCCGCGGCCATCGCCTTGAGCAGCGTCGGGACCAACGTGGCGCGCGCCGTCGGCCCGGCCATCGCCGGTGTCCTGGTGAGCCTGGCCGGTCCCTGGGCGACCTTCGCGGTGAATGCGCTGTCGTTCTTTGCGGTGATCGCCGTGCTCGCCTGCTGGCGGCGCGAGCCGAAGGTCGCGGTGTTGCCGGCGGAGCGGCTGTTCAGCGCGATCCGCGTGGGCTGGCGCTACGCCCGCAGTTCCCACCCTCTGCAACGGGTGCTGATTCGTACCCTGGGGTTTTTCTTCGGCGCCAGCGCCGGCATGTCCTTGCTGCCGTTGATCGTGCGCGGCGAGTTGCAGGGCAGCGCGACCCAGTTCGGCGTGTTGCTCGGCAGCGTCGGCCTCGGCGCCGTGCTGGGGGCGATGCTGTTGCCAAAGCTGCGCCAGCGCCTGGCGGTGGATCGCCTGGTGGCGCTGGCCAGCGTGATCTACGCCCTGGTGCTGTTCGCCCTGGCCTGGCTGCGCGACTTCTATCTGTTGATCCCGGTGATGCTGATCAGCGGCGGCGCCTGGATCGCCGTGCTCTCGAGTTTCCAGGTGGCGGCCCAGACTTCGGTGCCGGCCTGGGTGCGGGCACGAGCGCTGGCGGTGTATATCCTGATGTTCTTCGGCAGCATGGCCCTGGGCGGGTTGCTCTGTGGCTGGGTGGCCAGCCTGTTGTCCATGAGCGTTGCCCTGAGCCTGGCGGCAGCAGTGCTGCTGGCCGGGGTCGGGCTGACCTGGCGGGTCGGCTTGCCCCAGCGCAGCGCCGAAGACCTGGCGCCGTCGCTGCACTGGCCGCAACCGCTGCTCGGCGCCGACCAGGACCTGGAACGCGGGCCGGTGATGATCAGCCTGGAATACGACATCGCCCCCGAACACGCCCAGGCCTTCCAGCAGGCGATGAACCCGGTGCGGCGCATGCGCCAGCGCAACGGTTCGTTTTCCTGGTGCCTGCTGCAGGACAGCGAAAACCCGCGCCTGTGGTGCGAGATGTTCTTCGACGAATCCTGGGTCGGCCACCTGCGCCACCACGAGCGGGTGACCCGCGCCGAGCTGAAGATCGAGGCCGCCGCCCGCCGCTTCCAGAGCGACGGGGTGAAGATCCGGATCCGTCATTTGCTCAAGGGGCAGGGCTGAAGGGGCATCTGGTGGTCGGATGCGGGCTTTCACGTACCTGTAGCCGCTGCCGCAGGCTGCGATAGGACCGAAGGTCCTCCAGCGGTCTCAAGACCCAGCGCCCGCTATGCGGTCGATCGCAGCCTGCGGCAGCGGCTACAGCGATTGGGCGTTCTCAGGTTGTGCATTTGGCCTTTGTAGGAGCAGCCGGTCGACGCTCGATTGCTCGCGAAAAAAGCTCGTGGCTTGAGCGGCTTTTCTCTTTGATTTGTAGGGCATTTCCGAGAGAATCGCCGGGTTACATTTCTGCGGTTTTGGCGTCTTGTGCCTGTTGAATGTTCGGGGCTAGGCTGCCCCGGTTGCTGCAAAATCAGCGATCGGGACTGCAAGCCCGAACAAGCAAGAAGCGCTAGACGCACACACGGAATCGTTGAGATGTCAGCTCGATTTATGGTGGCTGCGTGCGGGAGACTTTCGGGTCTGCCGGGTTTGCTTCTTCTTCCCGGTCTTGCAGACCTGCACGTAGCCGCCACCCATCATCTGCAAGTGATGCTGGCGGTCTTCATCAAAGAAGGAGCCGCGTCATGAAAAAGATCGTCCCCGATCCGCCCATTCTTTCGCCCAGCCGCGAACAAATAGTTCAGCTGGAAATTCCCAATCAAACCCTTCTTCAGGCACTGGAAAGTCGCGTTGAGGGTGAGCCTTTGCACCGTGCCTTGCAGGAAACCGGCAGCAGCACGTTCGGTTGTCATGACGGCAACGGCCGTCCGCTATTCGCCGTTCGCCCTGGCGTCAGCGCCGAGGAGGCGTTGTTGCATGTGTCGTTGTTGCTCAAGTGCGCCGAGGAGACGGCGGATGAGATCACCAGTGCCAGCGGGATCGAGCGGGGCTTGATCTGGTCGATGATTCATTCGGTGGAAATGGCGCGGGCGGTGGTGGATGCGTTGCTGGATGGGGCGCGAAGGCAGGGAGCAGCGCAGACGTTTTGAGGCGGGAGGGCATCGCACACCCGTCGAACGGCCGCAGAGGGGCAGGGGAAAAAGGCGAACGCCCCTTGTGCAACTCGGTCAGGCTGGTTGACGCGAACGAATAGGCGCTAGCGGCTGTCAGCCGCTGCGGTCGAGGGCTTCCACCGGCCCCTGGGCGCCTGTCAACGTCGAAAAAAGGCCCGGGGACGCAAGCCCCCGGGCCGGTGCCGGTCACGGCATTTCCGGCAGTTCCTGCGCACGCAGATCGAACACCAGCACTTCGGCATCCACGCCCTTGCTCAAAGTCAGCGCCTGTTCCTCGCGGACCCGCACACCATCGCCTTCCTGCAAGAGCAGGCCGTTGAGGTCGACCGAGCCGCGGGCCACATGCACGTAGGCGTAGCGGTTGGCGTCGAGCTTGAGGGTGGCGCTTTCCTGGCCGTCGATCAGCCCGGCATACACCCGCGCATCCTGGCGCACCTGCAGCGAACCGTCGGCCCCCTCGGGGGAGATGATCAGTTGCAGGCGGCCGCGTTTTTGCCGTGGGCTGAAATGCTCTTGCTGGTAACGTGGCTTGGCGCCGCTGACGTCCGGCACTATCCAGATCTGCAGGAAGTGCACCGGCTGGGTGGCCGAGTGGTTGTACTCGCTGTGCGCCACGCCGCTGCCGGCGCTCATCAGTTGCACGTCGCCAGGGCGGATCACCGAACCGGTGCCCAGGGTGTCCTTGTGTTCCAGGGCGCCTTCGAGCACATAGGAGAAAATCTCCATGTCCCGGTGCGGGTGTTGGCCGAAGCCTTTGCCGGCGGCGACCCGGTCGTCGTTGATCACCAGCAGGTCGGAAAAACCCTGCTCCCGCGGGTTGCGATAGTTGGCGAAGGAAAAGGTGTGGAACGACTTCAACCAACCGTGGTTGGCGGCGCCGCGATCAGAGGCTTTGCGAAGGGTCAGCATGAGGGAATCTCCTGTCGGAACGGGAATTCGTCCGGTTGAGGAGAAGGCTAATGTTTACCCTGCGGCGCAATAAGTAGATGGAAACTGAAATACTGTCCTGTTCAGGTTGACAATTTTGTGCGATGAATCACGTATTCTTGCCCGATGAGCGCGCGCCGTCCGGGCATAATGTCCAGGGTCGGCGTTATGCTTCCAACCCTTTGATATCAGTGATATTTACCCATGAAAACCGTGGCAATGGTGTTGTTTCCAGACTTTCTCCTGCTCGACATGGCCGGGCCCATGGAGGTGTTTTCCATCGCCAACCGTTATCTGGAGCCGAAGGACCATTACCAGCTCTCGACAATCGGTACCGAGCACGGCGCGTTGCGCGCTTCCAACGGCGTCAAGGTGCAGGCCGATCTGCATATCGACCAGGCGCGCGGCAGCTATGACCTGCTGCTGGTGCCCGGCGGGCCGGGGGCCTACAACGAAAAGCACCGCCCCTTGCTCGACTGGCTGGCGGCGGCCGTGCGCCGCTCGGCGGTCTATGGCTCGATCTGCACCGGGGCCTTCATCCTCGGGCATGCCGGTTTGCTCGACGGGTATCGGGTGACAACCCACTGGCACTACACGGAACGCCTGATCCGGGCTTTCCCCGAGGCGACGGTGGAGACCGACCAGATCTTTGTCGAGGATCGCAACCTGATCACCTCGGGCGGGGTCACCGCCGGCATCGACCTGGCGCTGGCGGTGGTCGCCCGGGACCACGGCAAGAAAGTCGCCCAGGACGTGGCCAAGGTGTTGCTGGTGGTGATGAAGCGCCAGGGCGGGCAGGCGCAGTTCAGCCCGTTGATGGCCACGGTGGCGCCGCAGGAGACGCCGGTGACCCGGGTGCAGAACCATGTGCTCGAACACCTGGAAGAAGCCTTCAGCATCGAGCGCATGGCCAGCCTGGCGAACATGAGTTCGCGGCATTTCGCCCGGGTGTTTGCCCGGGAGGTGAACATGACGCCCATGGAGTTCCTGCAAAGCGCGCGCATCGACCGCGCCAGGAACCTGCTGGAAACCAGCGACCTGCCGCTCAAGACCGTGGCCTACAAAAGCGGCTTCGGCAGCGTGCGGCACATGCGCTTCCTGTTCGGCGAAAAGCTCGGCCTGACCCCCACCCAGTACCGTGAACAGTTCAGCTAGCGCCGGCTTGTCCGTCTGGCGCACCGCGATGGCCGTGACGCTCCCTCCAGGGCGGTTGTACCGTCATCGGTGCCTGCCAAGATACCGGGGAACTCTAGGAAATGGAGGTGCGGGAGCCTGGCGCCGGCCAGGTTTCCAGCATGTGGATGGGCATGAACAGCATCAGAGATTTGAACGGCGATGGGCTGCTGCGGTTCGGCCCCTACGCCTTCCACCTGCGGCAGCGGCTGGTCCTCGACGGCGACCGGCCGTTACGCATGGGCGGGCGTGCCCTGGACATCCTGCGGGTGCTGGTCGAGCGCGCCGGCCAGGTGGTGGGCAAGGACGAATTGATCGCCTGCGTCTGGCCGGACTCGGTGGTCGAGGACATCAACCTGCGCGTGCACATCGCCGCCCTGCGGCGCGCCCTCGGCGAGGGCCAGGACGGGCAAGGCTACATCGTCAACATTCCGCAGCGCGGTTACTGCTTCACCGCCCCGGTGCGGCGCGAGGCGCAAGGGGAGCCGGTCGCGCTGGCGAGCCTGCACAAGCCCCAGCACAACCTGCCGGCACGGCTGACCCCGGTCATCGGTCGCGACCCGGTGGTCGGCAGCCTGGTCCGGCAGTTGCCGGTGCGCCGGTTCATGACCCTGGTCGGTCCGGCGGGGATCGGCAAGACCACGGTCGCGCTGCAGGTCGCCGAGCTGCTGTTGCAGCACTACCGCGACGGCGTGTGGTTCATCGACCTGGCAAGCATCGACAACCCGGCGCAATTGGTCGAGCACCTCAGGCACAGCCTCGAACTGGACGCCGGCCTGGAGGCGCTGGCAACCCGGCATGCCTTGCTGGTGCTGGACAATTGCGAGCATCTGCTCGAACGCTGCCGGGCCGTGGTCGAGCCGTTGCTGGCCTCGGCGCCACGGCTGTCGATCCTGGCCACCAGCCGCGAACCGCTGCGGGTTTCGGGGGAGACGGTGCATGGCCTGGCGGCCTTGTCGGTGCCGCCAGCTTCGTCGTTGCACAGCGTGGCGGAAGTCATGAGCCATTCGGCGGTGCAGCTGTTGGTCAGCCGTGCCCGGGCCCGCCAGCAAGGCTTTGCCTTGCGGGAACAGGACCTGGCCGCGGTGCGCGAAATCTGTCGCCGGCTCGATGGCTTGCCATTGGCCATTGAGCTGGCGGCGGCGCAGATCGATGCGCTGGCGCTGGTGGGGCTGCAAGCGCAGCTGGACAACTGCTTTCAATTGCTGACCCAGGGCCGGCGCACCGCCGTGGCCCGGCATCGGACGCTCGAGTCCGCCCTGGACTGGAGCTATCTGCGGCTGAGCCCGCTGGAGCAAAGCCTGTTGCAGCGCCTGGCGGTGTTCGACATGGCCTTCACCGTGCAGGCCGCCACCGACGTCATCAGCTGTGCGGTGCTGCGGCCCGAGTGCGTGGCCGAGGTGATGGCGCAACTGGCGCGCAAATCGCTGCTGGTGGTGGAGCCCGGCCAGGGCACGACGCATTACCGCTTTCTCAACACTACCCGCGCCTACGCGCTGCAGAAGCTGGAACACAGCGGGCAATTGCGGGTGTTCGAAAGGCGGCATGCCCACGCCATCGGCAAGGCCCGCTGGCTGTCAGTCAGGCACCTGTCGTTGCAGCTCATCGAGCAGCTCCCGGACGCGGGTTAGGTCCGGCGTGGCAAAACCTTCGGTGAAGCGGGCGTAGAGCGGTTCGAGCAGCTCATGGGCGCGCCGGGCCTGGCCCTGGCGCTGCCAGAGCCGGGCCAGCGAGGTGGCGCTGCGCAATTCCCAGGTCAGCGCGCCCTGGGCCCTGGCCACTGCCAACGCCTGGTGCAGCGCCGCTTCGGCGGCGTCAGGCGCATTGTCGGTCAGCAGCGCCTCGGCCCGGGTGCGCAGGATCTCCGCCGTGCTCCAGCCCGCGGTGCCGCTTTCGGCCCGTTGCAGCAAGGCGTTGTCGATGAAAGCGCCGTCCAGGGTCACCATGATTTCGCCGATCAGCCCGGTGCCGGATTGCGGCGGCGAGAACTCCGGGGCGCCTTCGATGACCTGCGCATAGTGCCGGCCCCAGGTGTAGAACAGCAGCACCGAATGCTTCTGCGCCTGCTCCAGCAGCAGGCGCAGGAGTTCGCGGGCGGTCGCGGCGTCGCCGTTGTAGTGGGCGATCAGGCAGCCGGCCAGGGCCAGGGTGTAGCAGATGGAGGTGCCGTGGTTGATCTGCAGGGCGATGTCCAGGGCCTGGCGCGCGGTGCGCCAGGCCTGTTCCGGATGGCCTTGCAACCAGAGGATCCGCGCCAGGATCGTCAGGGCGGCGACGCTCTGGTCGTACTGCACGCCAAAGCCGCGGGTGAAGCGGCTCAGATTGCCGCTCTGGGCCATCAGCTGGATGACTTGCTCGGCCTGGTCCCGGGCCCGTGGTTGGTCGCCGGCGAAGTGCAGGGCCAGCACCTGCAGGCGCTGGGTGCTGAGGGACATCGCGGTCGGGCCGGCGCCGCGCCGCGCCAGGTGGTCGAACTGCCGGCTTTGCTCCAGGGCCAGTCGGTAGTGACCGCAACTGAGGTTGACCGCCATGTGCCCGGACACCGCCTTGAGCTGGGCGGCCACATCGTCGGTGCTTTCGGCCAGGGCCCTGGCCGCGACGAAGGCCTCGATGGCCTCGGTGCTGCTGCCCTGGGTGTGGTAGCAGGCGCTGCCGAGGGCCAGCTTGAGGGCCTGGGTCAGGCGCGGGCAGGCCTCGCCCGCCGTATGAAGCAGGGCCAGGGCCTGGCGCACATAGCCGCCGTGTTCCTTGAGCAGCGACAGCTCCTGCCACAGCGGTGCGGAGGCCGCGGCCAGGTGGATCGCCAGCTGTTGCGGACCCTGGGCATTCAAGCCCCAGTCGAGCGCCGCGCGGATGTCTTCCAGGCTGCGAGCGTGCCGCTCGACCCACAGCGTCGAGGGCGTCTGCTCCCAGTCGTCCCGGGCCTGATGCATCAAGGCCAGGCAACGTTCGGCGTGGCGCCTGCGGGTAGCCGGCAGTTCGGCGGCCTGCTCGAGTTTTTCCAGGGCATAGCTGCGGGTGGTGTCCAGCAGGCGATAGAACACTTCCTCGTCGCCGACCTCCACGTTCAGCAGGGACTTGGCCACCAACTGGGTGATCGCGGTAAAAACCGCGCTGGCTTCGATGTGCGCGTCGACGATCACCGCCGCGGCCGATGGCAGGGTGAAGCCGCCCCTGAATACGCCCAGCCGGCGCAGGCAGGTCTGCTCGCAGGCGCTGAGCAGGTCGAAGCTCCAGTCCAGGGTGGCGCGCAGGGTCTGATGACGGCCCGGGGTGATCTGGCCGCCCTGGGGCAGCAGGCGGAAACTGCCGTGCAACTGGCTGAGCAAGCCGGCGAGCCCCAGGTTGCCGACCTGGGCGGCAGCCAGTTCGATGGCCAGGGGAATGCCGTCCAGGCGCCGGCAGATCTCGATCGTCAGGGGCAGTTCGTCCTGGCTCAGTTCGAAGCTGTCGTGGCTGGCCATCGCCCGCTCGACGAACAATTGCAGGGCCGAGAAGGTCAGGGCCTGGTCGCGGTCCAGCACCGCGATGGGCGGTGGGCAATCCAGGGATTCCAGGCGTTGCACGAATTCGCCCTCGGCCCGCAGGCTCTCGCGGCTGGTGGCCAGGACATGCACCTGTGGCGCCGCGCGCAGGATGCTTTCGCAGAGCGGCGCGATGGCATCGAGCAGGTGCTCGCAGTTGTCGATCACCAGCAGCATCTGCCGTTCGCGCAGGAAGTTCGCCAGGCTGGCCAGCGGTTCGTCGTCGTGCAGAGCCAGGTCGAGCAGGGTCGCCAGGTGGCTGGTGATCATCCGCGGGTCGTTGAGCGGGGCCAGGTCCAGCAGGCGGATGCCGTCCCGGTACTGGCCGATCAGCTGTTCGGCGACCCGCAGGGCCACGGTGGTCTTGCCGATGCCGCCGGGGCCGACCAGGGTGATGAAGCGCTGGCGCGCCAGTTGCGTCATCACATTGTCCACCAGGGCCTGGCGCCCGATCAGGCGGGTGCGGCGCACCGGCAGGTTATGCCCGCCCGGCTCGGCCGAAGGGGCTTTGGAGCCTTGCTCGAAGCGCTCGGGGGCGAACGGCTCCAGGGCGAAGGGCGCGACGAAGCTGTAGCCGCGCTGGGCCACGGTGACGATATAGCGCTGGCCGGCCTGGCCGTCGCCCAGGGCCTTGCGCAGCGCCGCCATGTGCACCCGCAGGTTGGTGTCTTCGACCACGCTCCTGGGCCAGACCCGGGCGATCAGTTGCTGCTTGCTGACCACTTCGCCGGCGTGTTCCAGCAGGATCAGCAGGATGTCCATGGAGCGGCGGCCCAGGCGCAAGGGCCGCTCGGCTTCCAGGATCAGGCGTTGCCCGGGGTAGATCCGGTAGGGGCCGAAATGCACAGCCTGTTCGGGGGGTAGGGTCAACGGCTCACTCCTGTTGCTGTTTTTTTTATCCTCCCCGTGGCACCTGCGCGGGGCGGGCGGACGAAGGGCACGGCCTTCTATCCCGCGGTTTTCGAGCATGTTCCTCAGGTTTCCTGAACAACGCAACGCAACGCGGACGGGCGTGCCTCGAGTGCGCTAGCCGCAGCAATCTTCTTGCCAGCGATGGGCCCCGTATTTATTGGCCGCGGCCTTGGCGACGAGCGGGCAGGGGCGGTGCCTGGGCCCTTGAAAATTAACAACGTTTAACTCGCCCTGGGTCCGCCCTACGGCCAAAACTCCAGACCTTCACGGTCGCCAACCGCAGGGACGGTCGGGTGTGCCGCGCGCAGGAAAAAGGGATGAACACCTCTGGAGGATGCCGGAATGAGCAAGGTGGTGGTGGTCTATCACAGTGGCTATGGCCATACCCGGGTCATGGCCGAAGCCGTGGCCCAGGGGGTGGAGAGTCACCTGGGCAGCGCCTGCCGGCTGATTCCGGTGGAGGAGGTGCACGACCAGTGGGAGTGCCTGCACCAGGCCGATGCCATCATCTTCGGCGCCCCGACCTACATGGGCAGCGCCTCGGCGCCCTTCAAGGGGTTCATGGAGGCCAGCGCGGCGTTCTACCTGGCCCAGCCCTGGCGCGACAAGCTCGCCGCCGGCTTCACCAATTCCGGTTGCCTGTGTGGCGACAAGCTCAACACCCTGGTGCAGATGGCGGTCTTCGCGGCCCAGCACTCGATGATCTGGGTCGGCCTCGACCTGCTGCCGGCGCGTTCCAGCCGCGGGGTGTTCGATGGCCAGTTGAATCGCCTCGGCAGTTCCCTGGGCGCCATGGCCCAGTCGAATGTCGAACAGTCCCCCGAACACGCGCCGCCCCTGGAAGACCGCCGCACCGCCGCGCATCTGGGCGAGCGGGTGGCGCGCCTGGCCGAGCGCCTGGGCCATTCATCGATTTGAGTCACCCAACCCCCTGAAGGAGCAAAAACGCCATGAGCACATTCACCACCCGCGACGGTACCGAGATCTATTACAAGGACTGGGGCAGCGGCCAACCCGTCGTCTTCAGCCATGGCTGGCCGCTGAATGCCGACAGCTGGGAGGCGCAGATGATCTTCCTGGCATCCAGGGGCTACCGGGTCATCGCCCATGACCGCCGCGGGCATGGCCGTTCCAGCCAGCCCTGGTCCGGCAACGAGATGGACACCTACGCCGACGACCTGGCGCAGTTGCTCGAACACCTGGACCTGCAAGACGCGGTGCTGTTCGGCTTCTCCACCGGCGGTGGCGAAGTGGCGCGCTATATCGGTCGCCACGGCACGGCACGGGTCGCCAAGGCCGGGCTGATTTCCGCGGTGCCGCCACTGATGCTCAGGACCGCGGCCAACCCCGGCGGCCTGCCGATCGAGGTCTTCGACGGCCTGCGCGAAGCGTCCCTGGCCGACCGTTCGCAGCTGTACAAGGACATCGCCAGCGGGCCGTTCTTCGGCTTCAACCAGCCTGGCGCCAAGCCGTCCCAGGGCATGATCGACTGGTTCTGGATGCAGGGCATGACGGCGGGCCACAAGAACGCCTATGACTGCATCAAGGCCTTCTCCGAAACCGACTTCACCGAAGACCTGAAGAAGTTCGACGTGCCGACCCTGGTGGTGCACGGCGACGCCGACCAGATCGTGCCGATCGAAGCCGCCGGCATCGCCTCGGCCAAGCTGGTCAAGGACGCGAAGCTGCTGGTCTACCCCGGCGCGCCCCATGGCCTGACCGACACCCACAAGGACCAGCTCAACGCCGACCTGCTGGCGTTCATCGAGGCCTGAGTGGTTCGGCGACCTGCGCCTGATCCATAAAAAAACGCCGGGAGGTTTTGCCCCCCGGCGTTTTTTATTGTCGGCCCTCGAGCGTGCCGCGGCCTTATGCGCTCGCCTGGTCGAGGCAGGGGCGGGCGCCCAGGACCCGGCACCGCCAGGCGAACGGATTGATGCCTTCGCTGTGGGTGAAGATGTGGCAGAAGTGCGCCTGGTCGCAGAAGCCGCATTCCAGGCTGATCTGCGTCAGGGTCAGGTCGGTGTTGCGGATCAGTTGCTTGGCCCGGGCGATGCGCTGGCAGCGAATCCATTCCTGGGGCGACAGGCCGGTGCTGCACTTGAAGGCGCGGGAGAAATGACTGCGGGACAGGGCGCAGGCGCGGGCGAGTTCGGTGACTTCCAGGGTGTCGCTCAGGCCGTCGAGGATCATTTGCTTGACCAGGCTTTCGCGCCAGGGAGAAAGGCCGCCAGGGGTGGTTTTTCGGGGTTGCGGGACGGACGCCCTGACGGCGTTGTGCTGAGCGTGGGCCATGACGAAATTCCGTGTCGGTGGGCATGCGCCGGCGCACCGCGGAGTGAGCCGGGCGCTTCCCGATTTAGAAAACAGGTCTGCGCAGAGGGCTTCATTCTTGGTGGCGGGGCGGTGGGCTTGCGAGTTAAACGTTGTTAATTCCGCTCAGTCGCAGGTTGCGTATCCGCGGCAACTGAGCACATGGCTGCAATTTTTCCGTGGGGCAGGCGTGCATGCTCCCGCAAGCCGCAAGCCGGGGCGGCCTACCGCTGGATAGTTCGTACAGGGCTGACAAGACAAGGGGACCGTACCGATGAACCGTAACGATCTGCGCCGCATCGACATGAACCTGCTGGTGATTTTCGAGGCCCTGATGTTCGAAAAGAACCTGACCCGGGTCGCCGAAAAACTGTTCATGGGCCAACCCGCGGTGAGCGCCGCGCTGGGCCGCCTGCGCGACCTGTTCGACGATCCGCTGCTGTTGCGCAACGGTCGCGGCATGGAGCCGACGGCCCGGGCGCTGGTGATCCTCAAGGAGCTGCAACCGGCGATGGACGCGATTTCGGGCGCGGTCAGCCGGGCCAAGGAGTTCGACCCGGCGACCAGCTGCGACCTGTTCCGCATCGGCCTCTCGGACGATGCCGAGTTCGGTCTGTTTCCGCCGCTGTTGAGCCGGTTGCGCGAGGAGGCTCCGGGCATAGTCGTGGTGGTGCGCCGGGCCAACTACCTGTTGATGCCGGCCTTGCTGGCCTCCGGGGAGATCTCGGTCGGGGTCAGCTACACCACTGAATTGCCGGCCAATGCCAAGCGCAAGAAGCTGCGGGACATCGGCTGCAAGGTGCTGCGCGGCGACAACCGGCCCGAACCCTTGACCCTCGATGAATACTGCCGGCGGCCCCACGCCATGGTGTCGTTCTCCGGCGACCTGAGCGGCAATATCGACCTCGACCTGGCCAAGGTCGGGCGCAGCCGCCGCGTGGTGTTGGGGGTGCCGCAGTTCAGCGGTCTGCGGGCCTTGCTCGCCGGCACCGAGATGATCGCCACCGTGCCCGACTACGCGGCCTGTGCCCTGGTCGAAGGCTGCGCCTTGCGCGCCGAGGACCCGCCGTTCGCCATCGAGGCGGCGCAGCTGTCCATGGCCTGGAGCGGGGTGCATGACAACGATCCGGCCGAGCGCTGGTTGCGCTCGCGGATCGCCCAGTTCATGTCCGAGCCCTTGAAGATCCACGGCGCCTAGGCGCGGGGGGTCGCTCCGGACCCTGCGGCAAGAGAGCACATACATTCAATTTTTCCCGACCGCGCAGCGGCACCATGCAATCTCGGCGTCGATGCCGGGGATCTTTCAAATTGTGCGGGTGCGCCAATGAACGCTTCACCATGGGATGCACGGGCCCGGGACCTCGGGCTGTTGTTTTTGCGGGTCAGCGCCGGGCTGTTTCTGCTGTGGGTGCACGGCCTGCCGAAACTGCTCGACTACAGCGCGCAACTGCAACGCATCGAAGACCCGTTCCGGCTGGGCGCCAACCTGACGCTGATGCTGGCGATTTTCGCCGAGGTGCTGTGCCCGTTGCTGATTGTCGCCGGGGTGGCGGTGCGCCTGGCGTGCCTGCCGATCCTCGCGGTGCTGCTGGTGGCATTGTTGGTGGTGCATCCGCAGTGGAGCCTGGCCGAAGGCCAGTTCGCCTGGCTGTTGTTGATCCTGTTCAGCAGCATTTTTATCGCCGGCCCGGGACGGCTGGCCCTCAATGATCGTTTCGCCGGAGCCTTGCGTCATGTCTGATTCCAATCGCCTCGAGGCCAGCGCGCGGCCGGACTCCGATGAGGTCGTGACGCTGATCGTCAAGCACCGGGTCAAGGCTGGCCTGGAAGCGCCCTATGAAGCCTGGTTGCGGCGCATTGTCGGGGTGGCCGGGCAGTACGAGGGGCACCTGGGCGTGGACGTGATTCGCGGCAAGAGCGGCGGCCTCGACCTGTTCACCTGCGTGCTGCGCTTTTGCTCCACCGAGGCGATGCAGCGCTGGCTCGACTCGCCGCAACGCCGGACGCTGGTGGACGAAGCCGCGCCGATGCTGGCCGACGGCGACCAGACCGAAGTCCACCCGGTCCATGAGTTCTGGTTTTCCATCCAGACCGACGCCGCTTCGCCACCGCCACGCTGGAAGCAGGCGCTGTTGACTATGCTGGTAATTCTGCCGCACACCCTGCTGGTGCCGCTGATCTGGGGGCCTGTGCTGCAACTGAATGCCTGGCTTGGCAATTACGTGGTCGCCACTTTCCTGATCACCCTGACCATCGTGCTCTCGGTGGTCTATCTGTTCATGCCCTTGGCGACCCGGCTGTTCGCCCCCTGGTTGCAAGCCTCTGCCACCGATCGACACCTGGAGCCCGGCCATGGCCAATAACGATGACCCGACCGATCCGCTGCGCCGCCACTTGCTCGCAGCCGGGTCCTTGCTCAGCGCCGCGGCGGCTTTCTGGCCGCGCCTGTCCCTTGCCTCTTCCCATTCAGAAGGACATCCGATGAACGCCGATCTGATTCTGTTCAATGGTCAATTCCACACCGTCGACCGCGAGAAGCCCCGCGCCAGCGCGGTCGCCATCAGCCAGGGGCGCTTCGTCGCCGTGGGCACCGATGCCGAGGCCATGGCCCTGCGCGGCAGCGCCACCCAGGTCATCGACCTCAAGGGGCGCACGGTGATTCCCGGTCTCAACGACTCGCACCTGCACCTGATCCGCGGCGGCCTGAACTACAACCTGGAACTGCGCTGGGAAGGCGTGCCGTCGCTGGCCGACGCCCTGCGCATGCTCAAGGACCAGGCCGACCGTACGCCAACCCCGCAGTGGGTGCGGGTGGTGGGCGGCTGGAACGAGTTCCAGTTCGCCGAAAAACGCATGCCGACCCTGGAAGAACTCAACCAGGCGGCGCCGGACACCCCGGTGTTCGTCCTGCACCTGTACGACCGCGCCTTGCTCAACCGCGCAGCCTTGCGGGTCGCCGGCTACACCCGCAACACGCCGAACCCGCCGGGTGGCGAGATCGTGCGCGACAGCAACGGCGAGCCCACCGGCATGCTGGTGGCGCGGCCGAACGCGATGATTCTCTATTCGACCCTGGCCAAGGGGCCGAAGCTGCCGCTGGAATACCAGGTCAACTCGACCCGCCAGTTCATGCGTGAACTCAATCGCCTCGGCCTGACCAGCGCCATCGATGCCGGCGGCGGTTTCCAGAACTACCCGGACGACTACGCGGTGATCGAGCAACTGGCCCGTGAGCAGCAGTTGACGGTGCGCATTGCCTACAACCTGTTCACCCAGAAGCCCAAGGAAGAACTCACCGACTTCAAGAACTGGACCGGCAGCGTCAAGCTGCACCAGGGCGACGACTTCCTGCGCCATAACGGCGCCGGGGAAATGCTGGTGTTCTCCGCCGCCGACTTCGAGGACTTCCTCGAACCGCGTCCGGACCTGCCGCAGACCATGGAGCAGGAACTGGAACCGGTGGTGCGCCATCTGGTGGAACAGCGCTGGCCGTTCCGCCTGCACGCCACCTACGACGAATCGATCTCGCGCATGCTCGACGTGTTCGAGAAGGTCAACCGCGACATTCCGTTCAATGGCCTGCCGTGGTTCTTCGACCACGCTGAAACCATCACGCCGAAAAACATCGAGCGGGTTCGTGCCCTCGGCGGCGGCATCGCGATCCAGGACCGCATGGCGTTCCAGGGCGAATACTTCGTCGATCGCTACGGCGCCAAGGCCGCCGAACAGACCCCGCCGATCAAACGCATGCTGGCCGAAGGTGTGCCGGTGGGCGCCGGCACCGATGCCACCCGGGTCTCCAGCTACAACCCCTGGACGTCCCTGTACTGGATGGTCAGCGGCAAGACCGTGGGCGGCATGGAGCTGCATGCCGAAGGCCTGCCGCGGCAGACCGCGCTGGAACTGTTCACCCATGGCAGCGCCTGGTTCTCCTCGGAGCAGGGCAAGAAGGGCCAGATCAAAGTCGGCCAGCTGGCGGACCTGGCGGCCCTGTCCGCGGACTTCTTCAGCGTCGAGGAAGAGGCCATCAAGTGGATCGAGTCGGTGCTGACCGTGGTCGACGGCAAGGTGGTGTACGCCGCCGGCGACTTCTCCAAGCTCTCGCCACCGATGGTGCCGGTGCTGCCGGACTGGTCGCCGGTGGTCAAGGTGCCGGGGCACTGGCGTCCGACCTCGCCGCTGGTGGCCCAGGTGCACCAGTGCAGCGGCCCGTGCGCGGTGCATGCCCACAGCCACGAGCGGGCGCGCCTGTCGAATGTGCCGGTCAGTGACTTCCAGGGTTTCTGGGGCGCCTTCGGCTGCTCGTGCTTTGCCTTCTGACGATCAACAACAGTGCCGGCCACAGTGGCCGGCACCCATAGCGACATCCATCCACCTAGGAGTTTCACATGAGCAACGTACCCTACAAACGTCTGGACATTAATGACGCCGTTGTCCTGCTGGTCGATCACCAGACCGGCCTGATCTCGCTGGTCCAGGATTTCTCGCCCAACGAGTTCAAGAACAACGTGCTGGCCCTGGCCGACTGCGCCAAGTTCTTCAAGCTGCCGACCATCCTCACCACCAGCTTCGAATCCGGCCCGAACGGCCCGCTGGTGCCCGAGCTGAAACAGATGTTCCCGGACGCGCCCTATATCGCTCGTCCAGGCCAGATCAATGCCTGGGACAACGAAGACTTCGTCAAGGCAATCAAGGCCACCGGCCGCAAGCAACTGATCATCGCTGGCGTGGTGACCGACGTCTGCGTGGCGTTCCCGACCCTGTGTGCACTGGAAGAAGGTTTTGACGTGTTCGTCGTGACCGACGCTTCCGGTACCTTCAACGAGGTGGTGCAGCAGGCTGCCTGGGCCCGCATGGCCGCCGCCGGCGCACAGCTGGTCAACTGGTTCTCCGTGGCGTGCGAGTTGCAGCGCGACTGGCGCAACGACATGGAAGGCCTGGCCAACCTGCTGTCGCAGCGTATCCCGAACTATCGCAACCTGATGAACAGCTACTCGGCGTTCACTGCCAAGTAAACCTTGCGCTACCGCTGGCACGAATGAATGCCCGCCATTGTGCGGGCATTTTTTTGCCTCGCGGACACCGCGATCCCTGTAGCCGCTGGCGTAGCCTGCGATCGGCGGCGCAGCCGTCGTCAAACCAGGCGAGGTGGTTTTCCAGGCAGATCGCGGACTCAGGTTTTGCGGCAACTGCGTTACCGTTCGCAGCCTCGCAAGCTCGGCAGCGGCTACACAGGCATCGCGGTCCTTGTAGCCGCTGCCGCAGGCTGCGATCGGCGGCGCAGCCGTCGTCAAATCAGGCGAGCTGGTTTTCCAGGCAGATCGCGGACTCAGGTTTTGCGGCAACTGCGTTGCCGTTCGCAGCCTCGCAAGTTCGGCAGCGGCTACACAGGTATCGCGGTCCCTGTAGCCGCTGCCGCAGGCTGCGATCGGCGGCGCAGCCGTCGTCAAACCAGGCGAGCTGGTTTTCCAGGCAGATCGCGGACTCAGGTTTTGCGGCAACTGCGTTGCCGTTCGCAGCCTCGCAAGCTCGGCAGGGCTACACAGGTATCGCGGTCCCTGTAGCCGCTGCCGCAGGCTGCGATCGGCGGCGCAGCCGTCGTCAAACCAGGTGATGTGGTTTTCCAGGCAGATCGCGGACTCAGGTTTTGCGGCAACTGCGTTGCCGTTCGCAGCCTCGCAAGTTCGGCAGCGGCTACACAGGCATCGCGGTCCTTGTAGCCGCTGCCGCAGGCTGCGATCGGCGGCCCAGCCGTCGTAAAACCAGGCGATGTGGTTTTCCAGGTGGAATGAGGTGCCGGAACGCGAAAAAGCCGCTATAAAGCGTTCAGCTGTCAACCAGAGAGTGACAATGAACCCGTTCGAAGACATGCGTATTTTTTGCCAGGTCATGGACGCCGGCAGCTTCACCGCGGCGGCGGATCAGCTGGGCCTGTCCAAGCAGTTCGTCAGCCGGCGCCTGATGCAGCTGGAAGAGCGCCTGGGCGTGCGCCTGCTCAATCGCTCGACCCGGCGCCTGGACGTGACGCCTCTGGGCCAGAGCTACTACGAGTCGGCCCTGCGCCTGCTCAGCGAAGTCGAACAGGTGGAGCAGGGCATCGCCGGCCAGACCGTCGAACCCCGGGGCACCATTCGCCTGAGCGCGCCGCTGTCGTTCGCCATGGCCCATCTGGGGGAGCTGTTGCCGCTGTTCCTGCGGCGTTATCGCGATGTCGCGGTCGAGATCGATCTCAGCGACCGGCCGGTGGACTTGCTCGGCGAGGGCTACGACCTGGCCTTGCGCATCGGCGTGCTGGAAGATTCGACGCTGATCGCCCGGCGCATCGCCTCGATCCAGCGGGTGTATTGCGCCAGCCCGGCGTACCTGGCCGAGCGCGGCACCCCGTTCAGGCCCGAGGAGTTGCAGGGCCACGACTGCTTGCCCTACGGCCACGGCCGCCAGGTGCAGTGGCGTTTCGAAGGGCAGGGCAACAAGCCCTTGCTGGTCAACGTCACCGGCAGGATGCGGGTCAACAACGGCGAATTGCTCAAGGACGCGGCCATCGCCGGCATGGGCATTACCTACCTGCCGACCTTTATCGTCGAGGCCGCGCTCAAGGACGGGCTGTTGGTGTCGGTGCTGGACGGCTTCGAGCCCGCGCCCCTGGCCTTGTCGGCGGTCTACCCGCAGCACCGCCAGGGTTCGCGGCCGGTGCAGGTGTTTATCGAGTTCCTGCGCGAACAGCTGAATCGCGGCGTGGCTTCGGTCGCGCGATAAGGCGTGGGGAGAATGCGCTGGCGTTAGTGGGGGCTGTCTGGTGTAGCCCGGTGCCATCCGGGGCAGCTGCCGGCTCAGCGCCCGAACCCCGCCGGCTCTCCCAACAATGCCTTTTGCCGCCAGGCGGGTGCGCTGGTGGGGAACAGCACTTCGGTCGGCCGCAAGCGCGCGATGCCGCATGCCGCGGCGATTCGCTGGCGTTGCTGGCCGCGGATAAGCGCTTGCCGATAACTGCCTTCGCTCTGTTGCAGCCCCAGCACATAGCCCACGCCTGCCTGGAAATCGCCGCCATGGGCTTGCCACCAGGCGGCGATCAACGGCGGGTCGGGCCAGGGCAGGTTCTCATCGGGGTCCATGGCGACATTGGCATCCTCAGGGTCGTCGTTCGGGCCGGCATCGAAATCCGGCAGGTCCTGCAATTCCAGATCGAGCAGCGCCAGGTCGGCGCCAGTCATCAGGCTGAAGGCCTCGCCAGCGACGCGGGCATGCGGCAGGTCGCTCATCTGCTGGATCAGCCAGGGCACACTGACCGGATCGCCCAGTAGCCCGACGGCCTGGATGCCGATGCGCCGCTGCCCGGGGTTCTGCATCAACTGGCGGATCCAGGCGATGCTGTGCTCGCGCTTTTGCCAGGCCAGCCATACGCAGAGCGCGCGGTACTGGAATTCGCCCGGTTGCTCGGCGAACTGGCGCAGCGGCTCCAGCGCTTCTTCATCGCCCATCTGCACGGTGGCCCAGTTGGCCCAGAAGCGTGGGGCTGCCTCCTGATGCTGGCGGTGGGCACGAATCGCCGACATCAGGTCACGACGGCGCAGCTCGCCGGCAGTACGGGCGGCCCGCGCCAGCACGCCGGGGTCGGCATGGGACAGTCCGGCCAGCAGGGCGGGGCCGGGATCGTGGCGGTGCATACCGCAGGCGGCCAGGCCCAGGCGGCGGAACAGGGGCTCGGGGGAGGCGAGCATGCGCTCGATCCAGGGCGATACCCGCTCCCAGTCGAGCCAACCCAAGGCCATCAGATAGCCGCGCTCCGTTTCCACGGCACTGCGCAAGTGCTCGCTGAGCCGCGACAGCACTTGCGCGTTACCCGCCTCGAAGGCCAGCACCACACTGGCGAACAACTCGCCGATAGCGTGCGGGCCGAGTTGAGCCAGCAGAGTCTCGAGGCCGGAGGTGCCGGCGATTCGAAGGCCGTCGAGGTGGGCTTCGAGGCGATTGTCGAGTTTGCTTAGGTCGTCAAGGTTGTAATGCGGTGCACGCATGGCGTAATCGCGCAGGATGGCGAGGAAGCTGGCTTCTTCGGTGTGTTGGAGGAGCGTTTGTGGTATCGAAAAATGCACGGACAGTATCCAATCAGCGATTATCGGGATGTTTCACTTCCGTCCAGCGGTCACCATCGAATACGTAGATATCGCTTTCACCAATCGACCAGAGCAGCCCGTCCTTGGCATTGAGTCGATGGGTAGTGATAGGCGTTTCTGCCACCTTCACTGCAACGATGGTGTTGTCCTCGATACGAGCGATTTCCGCATTTCCCGCAAGATAAATATCCCCGTTGAAACTTTCCAAACCGTACCAGTTGCCGGTGAAGCCCTCTGTCTCAATCAACTGCCAGTGGTTGAACGACCCCTTAAGGACAATGCCTCGGTCACCGCTGATGAAAACGGTGCCATCGTCCAAGCATTTCACACTGGATAAATGTGCGGTCGTTGGGCTGTCATCCTTGAGCCAGCGACTACCGTCGTAGAAATAGATTTCCCCCTTCCAGCCAACCGCATAAAGGTTGTCGTGATCCAGCCCGTCGATATCAAAAAAACCGGTTGCTTTCTCGCGAGTGAGTATCGAATCGGCAATCGACCTCCAGCCGTTACTGTCGCGTTTGTATACCTGGCGACCATAGCCGCAGGCGTACAAAGTATTCCGAATGTTCTTCAGCGACTCCAGGTAACCATAAGGCTGGGTGCGATTGAGCCCGGCACCGGCGATTTGTTCCAAGTTTGTAGGGCCGCCAATCACCAGTTCAGCGACCTCCCCATTTTTTCCCAGTACCCACCAAGCCTTGTAGCCGCTGTGCTCGTCGATAATGGCGCTGACGGCTTTCGCCTGGAAATCGAAGTCAGTGTGAAACCAACGGTCGTCGGGGGTTTTGCTGAAGAAACGGCAGAAATTGGTCCTTCCATCGAGACTGTTTGGGAAGGCGATGAGGCCCAGAGAGTTTCGCCGTGGGGAGTGGCCATTCAAAAAAGTGACACTTGTGTTATCCATCACATTCCTGCTCCGCTATTGGTATTGCTTTTTGGCACAAAGCCTTCAGGCGTACGAGTGCCGAATGAGTCGGCCCGCAACATGAGTTTGTCCGACTTACCCGGCCCAACATCCAGGCCCATCTGTTTGTGGGCGGACTCGCTCTGCGCCTGCATGCATGCGGAATCACAACCCTTGACACTGCTGATGGCATCGCAACCGGCTTTGTTCGCCTGGGCGAAATTCCAAGTGCCGGCCGTTTTCTTGACGGCTTGCTGGCCACCCTCCATCTTCGGTTTGCCAGTGGGGGTAAAGAGTTTTTCTTCGTTCATGAACTTATCTTCTGCCACATCGACGATAGCGTGGACGCGGCCATGCTCCTTCACGTTTCCTGCCGCATCGCTGTCGCTCTTGGTCGCACCTTCAAGACAGATACAGGGTGCCTTCACATCATCGTATTTCTCTGTGCCTGGATAGCGGGCGCCTGTTTCGCTTTTCCGCTCCCCTGAAGGAAGGAAGCAATGCGCGGGCACGACATGGTGAGGTGTTTGGCCTCCGCAGCAGCCAAAATCAAAAGGAACGAGGTTGCACTGGAACTGGTCTTTACAATCATCGTCCTTGCACATGCTCTCGCGGGCACCTTTCTTGTTGTAGAACTCGCCCTTACCCGCATCCTTTTCCAGCAATTCAGTCCAGTCCACAGCAGCGTCATCGGTCATGGCGGCCTTCTTTGTGGTGCCGGGTTTGTGGTGCGCCTTTCTTTTATCTTTGTGGGTGTTCTGCTTGACGTGCTTTTCCATGCACTTCGTTGTTTTCTTTGTCTGCTCTTTGCATTCCCCTTCGGGCATGCTCATGGCATCCATGTACATCCAGGGAGGGGTATTACCGGGCAAAGAGGCGTGGTTGTGCGTAGTCATATCCATATGCCGAACCACATTCTCCCCCTCGAACTTCACATCCATCGACCAGGAAGTGAAGTACACCTTGCCTTTGATCTTGCTGGTGATGATGCCCTTTTTCGGCGCGCAACCGGCTTCGTCGCCATAGCTGGTCTTGAAGTAACTCTTGTCCTTGAGCATCACCTCTTTGCGAGTGATCTTGACCGTTCGTGTGCCCCTGGTGGTGTCCTTGGCCATGCCGGTATTGGGGTAGGGAATGGGCACTCCCATCGGAGTCGGCGGAGCCTGGGGCGGAGTGAAGCAGACATCCGGAAAGCAGGCCACTGACTTGCCAGCCGCCGCCTTGCAGGAAACTTCCATATTGTTGGCATACACCTCGTTGCCCATCAGGGGGCCCTCACAGTCTGATAACTGAGCAGCGCGGCGGCGCGTTGGCCGGCGTCGTTGCCGAGGTGGCAGAAGATATTCGGGCCTTCGCCGTAGCCCTTGCGGCTGGCGGCCAGGGCCACGGCGAGCATCGCCGGGCCGATGGCGGCGCCGGTTTCGCCGATGCAGTCGGCGGGGTGCCAGAGGTGGAAGAATTCCTTGCGCACCCGCAGGGTGCGGCTCAGGGCCAGGGAGGCTTCCTTGAAGTAGTACTGCTCGCCGGAGATATCGGTCAGGCGGTAGTCCATCTGCTCCAACCCGCAGCCGGCTTCGCTCAGGGCCGCGCGCACGGCCTGGGTCAGGCCGTCGGCGCGCAGCGGAAGGTCTTCGGCCTCCACCGTGGCTTTTTCCACGCCGAAACCCAGGCCGATGCAGGCCAGCTGCGGTGCTTCGCTGGCGGTCGGGGCGTTGACCAGCACGGCGGCGGCACCTTCGCCGGGGATAAAACCGTTGGAGTTCTGGCTGGTGAGCAGGCGTTCGCGCTCTTCGAAAGCGGCCAGGGTCGCTCCGCTGAGGAAGGAGTCGACGCCGGCGATCAGCACGTGGCGATGGCCTTGCTGGTAAATCAGTTTGCGCGCATTGAGCAGGGCGACCGCGCCGCTGACCCGACCACGGGGAATGACATTGGAGCTGCCGTGAAAACGCACGCCCAGCTCATGTTCAATGTCGTGCAGCAGGCTGAGGTCCAGGCCGTCGAGACGGCCGGGGCGGTCGGCCTCCGCCACCCCGAGCAGCAGCGGGGTTTGCTCCGGGTCGACGCCCGGCGTGCCCTGCAGCGCCTCGGCGATGGCCCGCGCCGCCATCTTGACCAGCTTGCTGCGCCCGCGCCAGGGCTGTTCCAGGGGCACGCTGGCAGCGATCAGCCATTCGCCGCCGCGGTCGATAAAGCGGGTCTCCTGGAAGTTATCGATAGCGCAACGGATCGCCGCGCAGCTCGCGGGGGCGCTAAGACCTACGGCGCTGACCATGCCGGAGCCGATGATGCACAGCGCGGTCATCAGGGCGTCTCCTCGGGCGTGCGTTTGGCTTTCACCAGGGCCGACAGCGACGGGTAGTAATCCTTGCCCAGTTCGCGGGCGCGCCACCAGCCCGTGGACATAGTGCCGACCAGCACCTGAGCGATCTCGAACATGTTGCGTTGTAGCGGACGGGAGACACGCCAGGTCAACTGCACCTGGCACGTGTCGGTGTCGATCAGCAGGGTGTCGATCACCGCCTGCACGGTTTCATGGCCGCCTTTCTTCAGAAAGAAGGTTACCGGCACCTCCATCTGGGGAATGCGAAAGCCCGCGCGCTCCTGGGGCGTGAGGTTGAGCAACAGCACATCCTCGCCACCGCGCAGGTAGTGGGTTTGCTGATCCTCAGGGGCCGCCTGAAAGTAGCGGTGGTCGAAATCCGCCGGCAGAAAGGGAAAGCAGTCGGCCAGCCAGGCCTCGTCGTAGGTGCCGGCGAAGCGGGCGCGTTGTGGCCAGCCACGGCCAAGGGGGCCGAGGGCCATGGGGCGGAAGTCGCCAGAGGGACTGTCGATCGGTTTGCCCAACTCCTCGGTGCTCGGCATCGGCATGCCGACGATGTCGGCACTGTCGGCGCTGCGCGGGTACCAGCCGCAACCGGTCGGATTGTCCAGGTAGCAGTGGCGCAATTGGGGGTCGTTGGCGATCGGATGGCTGCCGCCAAACGCCCGGGCGTAGGAGATCTCCTGCTCGGTAAACGGCTGCGGCAAGCCGGGAGCAACGCCCAACAGCCCCGACTGCCATTGCCGTGGACCGAGGACGGAAAAGGCCTTGCTCATCCGCCCGACGCGAATGCCCGCGGTCAGTTGCGTCACGGGACGCCCGCCTGGGGCGTAGGCCTTGCCGCGCACCAGGACATCGCAGCATGGCTTGACCGGGGCGAAGTCCATTTCCTGCAGCGGCGCGCTGAGGCCGGGCTCGCCGAGAAAAGTGTCGGCCATCAGTAAGGGTTGCTGGGTGTCGGCGAGGGTGGCCGCGCGGCCGTCCAGGGGCAGGTTGAACGTGCCCTTGGCCACCACCACCAGGGATTCGCGGCCATCGGGCGCCAGGCCCTGGGTATAGGCCGCAAGCAGTTGGCTGGCGTTGAGCAGTTCCATAGGCCGGATACCTGTCTAGTTGATCTGCACCGAACCGCCCTTGATGCGGTTGACCCCGCTGGAGCGGCTGGACAGGTAGGCGCCCTGGATGATCACCTTGCCCGCGCGGGTCAGGGTGATGCTGGCCTTGCCGCAACGCAGCACGATTTCGCGCTCGGCGCTCAGTTCCAGGCAATGGTCGTCCAGCCGCACGCTGGCGGCTGGCTCGGGCGGGGCGTCCGCGCCGAGCAGGCGGCCGATCACCAATGGGCAAGCCGGGTCGCCGCCTTCGAACATCAGCGCGACCTGGCCGCCGATATCCGCGGGGCCAAGCCGCGCGGTGCAACGGGCAACGACGCCGCTGCCATCCGGGCAACCCGGGTAAAGGACCCTGGGCGTACTGGCGTGCGGCAGCTCGAGCAGGGTGCCGATGACCACTGCATCGATGCGGGCCTGTATGGGTAGCGGGTGTTGAACCGTCATATACATACCTCCACTGTGCTGGCTCTGTACGAAAAGTGGCTGTGCGCTGGGCGCCTTCGGCGCTACGCGGGCCATGCTGCGTTAAAAACAGGCTTGCCTGACCTTCGCTCGCCGACTTTTCGTACAGACCCTAGTTCTGCAGGATCTTCTGGCCCTTGACCACCACGTTCCGGTTGGCCTTGATGTTGATGGCGCCGGAGCCGTCGATGGTGATGTCCTTGCCGCGAATCATGATGGTGCCGTCCTTCTTCATGGTGATGCTGGCCGCGCCCGTGGTCAGGGTGATGGAGTCGCCGGCGGTGAGGGAGAAGTTCTTGCCGACGTCCAGGCTGTCGTTCTGCTGGATGTTGGTGGTGCGGTTCTGGGATACGTCGCGGGATTCGTTCTGGCCGATCTGGGTGCTCTGGTTGCCGTTGATCTCGATACCTTCGTTGCCCTTGACCGTTTCGTTGCGGTTGCCGGTGATGTCGATGGTCTCGTTGCCGCCCACGTCCTCGGTGCGGTTGCTGACGATGCTGATGGTTTCGTTGGCACCGACCTTTTCCGTGCGGTCCGCGCCTATGGTGATGGTCTCGTTGTTGCCCACCTTCTCGGTGCGGTTGGCGCCGATGGTGATTTTCTCGTCGCTGCCGACATCCTCGGTACGGTTCACACCGATGGAGATGGTCTCGTTATTGCCGACCTTTTCCTTGCGATCCACGCCTATGGTGATGGTTTCGTTGTTATCGACGGTTTCGGTGCGGTCGTGTTTGACGTGCACGGTTTCGTCGTTGTCGATGGTCTTGCTGCGGTCGTGGCCGACCCAGTGGGTCTCGTCGTTCTCGACCTCGATGTCCTGGTTCTTCTCGGCGTGGATGAACAACTGCTCCGCGCCCTTTTTGTCCTCCATGCGGATTTCATTGAAGTTGGCGGGCGAGCCCTCCTTGCTCGAGCGGCTTTTCACCCCGCTCTGGGTGGCATTGGCCGGCAGCTCGTAGGGCACGGTCTGTTCGGCGTTATAGACCCGGCCAGTGATGATCGGGCGATCCGGGTCGCCTTCGAGGAAACCGACTATCACTTCCTGGCCGATCCGCGGGATCTGCACCGACCCCCAGTTCTTGCCGGCCCAGGCCTGTGACACGCGCATCCAGCAGGAGCTGTTTTCGTTGGACTGGTCGTGGCGATCCCAATAGAAATGCACCTTGACCCGGCCATACTGGTCGGTCCAGATCTCCTCGCCAGCGGGGCCTACCACCCTGGCGGTCTGCGGCCCGCGGACAATCGGCAGGGGCGTCAGGGGCAGGGGTCGGAAGGCCTGGCTGGCATCCATGCAGTCCAGTTCGCTGGTGAACTGCTCGGCCAGGTCCAGTTGCCCGCTTTCATAAAGCTCCTGGCGGATCTGGTAGCGTGCGACCACCACCAGGTATTCGCGATTCTGGTCGGCGCGTTCGTAGCCGGTCAGCTTGAACAGATGCCCGCAGCCCAGGCCACGCGCACGACCGCGCAACTGCACGCGCTCGAACTGGCTGTGAATGGCCTGGATACGGGTGCGTGCGTAATGCTCGCCATCCTTGCTCTGGACGTATTCGCCCGGGTAGTCGTAGAGCGGATGGTCGCCGTTACTGTGGCTGCGCGACACGCTGGAGCGCACTTCGAGGCTGGCGCCGGGGCGCTGGAAGTCGTAGTCGTTCAACGCCAGCGAGCCCGGCTGGACTTCCCGCGCCAGTTGCCAGTCGTAGAAGTGGTCGCGCTCGCGCATCTGCTGATCGGGCGGGTAGAAGGGCACCGAAGCGTAGTCGGCCACCGTCGAGTGGGCGCCGTAGGCGTCGGCCAGCACCAGGACATGCCGCGCTTTCTCATGGCGGAAGTAGTAGTAGATGCCTTCCTGCTCCATCAGCCGGCTGATGAAGTCGAAGCTGGTTTCGCGGTATTGCACGCAGTATTCCCACTCGTGGTAACTGCCGCTCAGGTTGTCTTCGAAATCGGAGAAACCGAGGTCGCGGAACACCTGCTTGATGATGTCCGGCACCGTCTTGTTCTGGAAAATCCGGCAGTCCGAGGTGCGCGTGAGCAGCCAGAACCAGGGCCGCAGGCTGACCCGATAACCGGCGAACTGGCCGTGGCCGGTCAGTTGCCGGCAGCCGCAGGCAATGCCATGGAAGTAGCGTTTGCCGCCGCCGTGCAGCTCCAGGGTCAGGCCCATCGGCTTGCCCAGCAACTGGTCGAACTTGATCGCCCGGTCTTCGGAGGTGAGGTCCAGTTCGTAATGGAACAACCGCCCCAGCTCCTCGCTGCCTTCCATGCCCTGCAGCAGCAGGACCTCGCCACCGAGGGGGCTGTCGACCTGCACCAGGCGGGTGCTTTGCGTGATTGCCATAAACGGCTTCCTCCGGCTCGCGTTCGGGCGTCAGTCGGTCGTCTCGCCAACATGCGGGTCGAATACGTAATGCAGCGCATTGTCCCGTTGGCTGATGCGCACGCCCGCCAGCGGCTTGCCCTTGAGCATGCGGGTGAGAAACTCCCGGCTCATATCCGGCAACAGGGTATTGGTCAGGATGGCGTCGATCATCCGTCCGCCGCTCTCGATCTCGGTGCAGCGCGAGACGATCAGGTCGACCACGCTGTCGTCGTAGGCGAAGGGCACCTTGTGCCCGCTTTCCACGCGCCGCTTGATCCGCTCCAGTTGCAGGCGGGTGATGGCCTTGAGCATCTCGTCGCTCAGCGGGTAGTAGGGGACGGTCACCAGGCGCCCGAGCAGGGCCGGCGGGAACACCTGGAGCAATGGCTCGCGCAGCGCCTTGGCAATGGCATCGGGATCGGGCAGCCGTTGCGGGTCGCGGCACAGGCTGGCGATCATCTCGGTGCCGGCATTGGTGGTGAGCAGGATCAGGCAGTTCTTGAAATCGATCAGGCGGCCTTCGCCGTCCTCCATCACCCCCTTGTCGAACACCTGGAAGAAGATTTCGTGCACGTCCGGGTGGGCCTTTTCCACCTCGTCCAGCAACACCACGCTGTAGGGTTTGCGCCGCACCGCCTCGGTCAGCACGCCGCCTTCGCCGTAACCGACATAGCCGGGCGGGGCGCCCTTGAGGGTGGAGACGGTGTGCGCCTCCTGGAACTCGCTCATGTTGATGGTGATGATGTTCTGCTCGCCGCCGTACAGGGCCTCGGCCAGGGCCAGGGCGGTTTCGGTCTTGCCCACGCCCGAGGTGCCGGCGAGGAGGAACACGCCAATCGGTTTGCTGGGGTTGTCCAGCCCGGCGCGCGAGGTCTGGATGCGCTTGGCGATCATCGCCAGGGCATGGTCCTGGCCGATGATGCGTTTTTTCATGTGCTCGTCGAGCCTGAGCACGGTGTCGATTTCGTTGCGCGCCATGCGCCCGACCGGGATGCCGGTCCAGTCGGCGACCACCGCGGCCACCGCCTGGTAATCCACGGTGGGCAGGATCAACGGGCTTTCGCCCTGCAAGGCCGCGAGGCGGCTCTGCAGCTCGCCGAGCTTGTCGCGCAATGCCGTGCGTTCGGCTTCAGCCAGGCGCGGCGATGCAGCACCGACCTCGCCGCTGGTGTCGTCCAGCGGTTCGGCGGCGGCGCGCAGGGTGGCGCGGGTCGCCAGTAGTTCATCGACCAGGGCTTTCTCTTCGCTCCAGCGACTCTCCAGGGTCGCCAGGCGTTGGCGTTCCTCGGCGAGGGCCGCCTCTACCTCCTGCTGGCGAGTGCCGATGGCGATGCCAATGGCCTGCTCGCGGCCGATGATCGCCTGCTCGGTGCTCAGCGCCTCGATGCGTCGGCGGCTGTCGTCCACTTGCGCCGGTACCGCATGCAGGCTGATGGCGACCCGCGCGCAGGCGGTATCGAGCAGGCTCACCGATTTGTCCGGCAGCTGCCGGGCCGGAATATAACGGTGCGACAGCTTGACCGAGGCCTCCAGCGCCTCGTCGAGGATCTGCACCTTGTGGTGCTGCTCCATGGTCGAGGCGACGCCGCGCATCATCAGGATCGCCTTGGCCTCGGACGGCTCGTCGACCTGCACCACCTGGAAGCGCCGGGTCAGGGCCGGGTCCTTCTCGATGTGCTTTTTGTATTCGGCCCAGGTGGTTGCCGCCACGGTGCGCAGGGTGCCACGGGCCAGGGCCGGCTTGAGCAGGTTGGCGGCATCGCCGGTACCGGCCGCGCCGCCGGCGCCGACCAGGGTATGGGCCTCGTCGATAAACAGGATGATCGGCTTGGGCGAGGCCTGCACATCCTCGATGACCTGGCGCAGGCGCTGTTCGAACTCGCCCTTCATGCTCGCGCCGGCTTGCAGCAGGCCGACGTCCAGGGTGCGCAGTTCGACGTCCTTGAGGCTCGGCGGCACGTCGCCGGCGACGATACGCAGGGCGAAACCCTCGACCACCGCGGTCTTGCCGACCCCGGCTTCGCCGGTGAGGATGGGGTTGTTCTGCCGGCGGCGCATGAGGATGTCGACCAGTTGGCGAATCTCCTCGTCGCGCCCGACTATGGGGTCGAGTTTGCCGCTGCGGGCCTGTTCGGTGAGGTCTACGGTAAAGCGCTTGAGCGCCTCCTGCTTGCCCAGCGCGCTGGGCGCCAGGGCACCGCTCGCTTCGCCCGGCGCGGCGGTGGCGTTGAAACCGTCGCTGGCGGCCAGGCCATTTTCCGGCGAGTCGCCGAGGTACTCGTCGAAGCGCTCGATCAGGTGCTCCACCTTGATCTTGTCGAACTCGCGGGAGATGGCCGAGAGGGCGTGGCGCAGGCTCGGTGTCTTGAGCATGCCGACGACCAGGTAGGCGCTGCGCACCTGGCTCTCGCCGAACAGCAAACTGCCATAGACCCAGCCGCGCTCCGCGGCTTCCTCGACCTGCAAGGACAAGTCGGTGATTGAGG
This sequence comes from Pseudomonas sp. GW822-FHT05A08, assembly GCF_058800485.1. NCBI lineage: Bacteria > Pseudomonadati > Pseudomonadota > Gammaproteobacteria > Pseudomonadales > Pseudomonadaceae > Pseudomonas > Pseudomonas sp. GW822-FHT05A08. The sequence goes on along the minus strand of NZ_CM179511.1, from coordinate 4,269,007 downwards.
TCGAGCCGCGCGGCAGGCGGTCCAGGGCGTCGGTGATATCCCTGGACAGGCGCGCCGGGTCGAGGCTGAACTGGCGGACCAGGCGGTGCAGGTCAGAGTCCTGCAATTGCAGGAGCTGATGCAGCCAATGCACCAGTTCCACATAGGGGTTGCCGCGCAGTTTGCAGAACACAGTGGCGGCTTCGATGGCCTTGTAGGCCGGGCTGTTCAACTTGCCGAACAGCGCGGCGCGGCTGATCTCACTCATGATCGCGGCTCCTTGAGGGGGGGGGTATGGCTGGCGTATTCGCGGGCCAGCAGCAGGTCGCCGGCATCCGTCGACGGGCTGCCGAGCCAGGTGTCGAAGCCCAGGCGGGTCTGGCCGTCGAGATCGATGCGCGGCACTTCCTGGTGCCGCAGCAGCAGATTGACTTCCCAATCCAGCTCCTCGCCCTGGTACTCGGCGACCCAGGCGGCCAGTTCGCCGAAGCTTTCCTGGCCGGGCAGCAGGCGGCGGTATTGCTCCAGGCTCAAAGGCCCCAGGCGGATGCGGAATTTATGCTGGCGATCCCAGACGTGGGTGCCCAGGCTCAGGTCGCTGCCGAGCGAGCAGAGCGCCACGCCCAGCTGGCTGCGCTGCGGCAACTCCAGCCACTGGCCGACGTATTCCTCGATGCTCACCGGCACGCCGAAATAGTCTTCCAGGATCGCGCGCAGGCCGTCCGGGTAGCGGGTTTGCGCCGCCAGGTGGCCGGTGAAGTGGTAACGCGCCGAGTCGGCGATCGGGCCCTGGCCGAGCAGGCTGGTCATGCCCCGCCCGGACAGCGCGGCCAGGCGCATCGACCAGTAGTCGTGGGCGGGGCGGTCATGGCTGACGGTCGGCCGCGCTTCGGCCCAGGCGCGGTAGAACAGGCACAGCAAGCGGTGATTGAACACGTCGAGAAAGCGCGTGAAGCTGGCGTCGTCGTTGTTGCGCTGGCGATCGCGGGCGTATTCGGTCAGGTGCAGCGGCAGCGGGCCATTGGGCCCGGTGAGGCCGAAGAACAACTGCTCGATGCGCGGCGCGGCGCCCTCGGGGCCGGTCTCGATGCTGGCCAGGGTCGAGGGGGCGAAGCCGCAGTCGGGTTTCTGCCCCAGGCGCAGCGGGTCGTCGTGCAAGCGCAGGGAATGGCCGATGCGCGGTCGGTCGCTGGCCTCGCACTCGATGCGCCGTAGCGCCTGGAAGAAGTCGTAGGCCCAGGGCTCGTCGGCCATCCGCTCGATGCTGTGCAGCGGTTTCAGAGGTTCGGTCGACATCCGGGGTGCGCCTGCCATCGCATGATTTCGCCGCGCTCGGTGGTGCGCAGTACGGTTTCGGTGAAGCTGTTGATCGACACGTAACGGGCCAGGAAACGCTCGAACACCGCGCCCAGCAGGTACACGCCGGTGCCGCGGAAGGCGTTTTCGTCGAACTCCAGGCTGATCTCCAGGCCACGGCCAAAAACGATCGGCCCCGGCATCGGCAAGCGGCGGGTGCAGGGCGTGCTGCGCACCTGGCGCAGGCCCTCGATTTGCAACTGCAGCGCCGCATCGCCGGGGTCGCCGTACAGGCGCAGCAATTCGCGCAGCGCCGCGGCCCCCTGGCCCTGTTCGCTCAGCGACAGGTAGTTCAGCGACAGCTGGCTGATCAGCCGCCAGGCGCTGGCATCGTGCGCGCGGCTCGGCCGCGGCCGGCTTGGCCCGGCCAGGCAGCGCACGGCCAGCACCGGGGCGCTGTCTTCCAGGGTGAAATCGCTTTTGCCGGTACCCACCGGCATCAGCAGCGGCAGGTCGCGGTTGGTGCACAGGGCGCTGAGGCCGAGCTGGCGCAAGTCGTGGCGATAGGGCGCCTGGTTGACATCCACCAGCGAGACGAAGGTTTCGCTGCCGATATAGGTCGAGCGTGGCCCGCGTCGCCGTTGCTGGCTGGACAAGCGACGCGGCTCGCGGCGGACGATGTAGTAGGCCTGCTCGCGGCCATAACGCAGCGGATCGCGGATCGCATAGAACGGCTGGAACGGCTGCTCGGGGCCGCTGCCATGGCCGGTGACCTGGGTCAGGGAATGGATCTCGAAATCCAGCGGCCGGGTGCGGTCGGCGATCACCTGGTGCTCATGCACCCGCTCGTTCAGGTGAATGCGATCGGTGCGGCGTGCAAACAGGTTCACCGCCGGGGTGCAGAAGGGCACGAACTGGGTCGCCGACACCGTGCCTTCCAGGGTGCTGTCGAGGCGATCGAACAGCACCACCAGCTCCAGTTCCTGGCTGGTGCAGCGCTGCACACCGGCGCTCAGCCCGGTGAAGTCGACGAACAAAAAACGATTGGGCAGGGCGAAATATTCCTGCAGCAGGCGATACCCCTGGAAGGCCCGGGGCACCACCGGCAGCACCGCGTCCCGATCGTCGAAGCCGCGCGCCTTGAGACTCTCCAGAGGCAAACGCTCGACCCAGTCGCCATCGACGCTCTTGATAAACACCGCGCAGGCGTTGCCGAGCAGCTGCTCGTACAGACGGAAAGGCTGCTCGTCGGCGCCGTTGAGGTAGAGCGGCAGGCTGTCCAGCGCCAGGGCGTTGAACGGCAACCCGGCGCCGCAACGCAGGCGCAGGCGCAACCCGGCCTTGGCCTTGGGTTCGCTGGCAGCAAGTCGGCCGAGGGTCGCGGCCGGGTTGCCGAAGTATTCGGCATGGCTGACCTGCAACGGCCACAGCGTCACGGCATGGGCGCTACGGTACTCGCAGGCGGTCTGCTCGCCATGGCCCAGCTGGCCGCGCAGGGCGGCGTGGCGTTCGACCGTGAAGCCGCTGGTCAGCGAACCCTCGTTGGGGTCGGCGACCAGTTGGACCACCACCACCGAAGGCGTTGGTGCCAGGTAATGGGGGTAGGCGATTTCCAGCAGATTGTGGGTGAAGGTCGGGTATTCGGCGTCCAGCTTCAGGTGGACCCGCGCGCTCAGGTAGGCGAAGCCCTCCAGCAGACGCTCGACATAGGGGTCGGCGCATTCGATGCCGGACAGGGTCAGGCGGCTGGCGATCTTGGGGAACTCCTGGGCGAACTCGGCGGCGCTCTCGCGGATATGCTGCAGCTCCTGGTTGTAATACTCGAGCATGCGCGGGTTCATTGGCGTCTCCTGGCGGGCTCGGCCGGCGTCACCTTGACGTGCCCGGTTTCCAGGTCGAGGGCGGTGCTGAGCAGCAAGCGCAGGGGCACCGGCTCGGCCCACAGATCGCCCTCGATCTCGAAGCTCAGGGCGTTGTGGCTCATGTCATTGCCGTCGAGTCGCGCGCGAACCTTCAACGAGCCTTTGAGGATGCGCGGCTCAAAAGTGGCGATGGTGTCGCTGAACAAGGCTTCGATGGCCTGAACATCGACACTCGAGGCGGTGTGTCCGGCCAGGGGCGGCAGGCCGAAATTCAGCACCGAGTTGCCCGCTGGCATCTGCGCGGCCTGCTCCGGATCGAACAGCACGCAGGTGTTGAACAGCCAGGCCAGATCGCGCAGCACGCAGGCTTTCAGCTGGGTCAGCGACATGACGCGGCGCTCGGCGGCTTCTTTCGGGTTGTGCGGATCGTCGTCGGTCAGGCGATCGAGCAACGAGGGTTGCAGGCGTTCTTGCAGGGTCAGCTCGGCCATCTTCGGTTATCCCTGTCGGTGAAGCTGAGGCTGTGCCGTTCGAACAGCCCGGTTTCGCCGTTGTCGGTGGTCAACGGGCGCTGGCCGACGGCGTGCGCCGGCTCCTCGGCGTTCATCGTCATCTCCTGGTTCGCAGGCTTCGCGCCGAGCCCTGGCGTGCGTTCAAGCGTCGGGTTCGAACAAGCCGATAAACATTTTCTCATCCCACTGGAAGGGCGGGCAGGCCGTCACCCGGCTCACCGCCGACGAGGCTTCCAAACCCTGCCCGGTACTGCGTATCGCCTGGATCTCGGTGCGACAATCCCGACTGGGCGAGGGCAGTTGCTCGCTGCTTTCCACCAATATCACCTGGCGTGTCCCCACCTGCTTGGTGCGCAGGGTGCCGCTGGGGTCGCGGTGGAACTGGCAAGGCCATTTCAGGCTCAGGTCGATGCCGGGTTGCTGCGGGACCAGCACACGACAGTTGCCATTGCGCTCTTCCAGCAGCAGGTCCCGGGCCAGGAAGCGCGCCTGGGTGGCGCTATCGGCCGGGTTCTGCGCACAGGCGGGCAACATCAAACCCGCCAGGCCCGCGAGGATAAGGCGAAGCAGGCGCTGACTCATGACAGCTCCCAGAACCACACCTGGGCGGAGTGGTTGGCCGGGTCGTCGTAGGTCTTGGTGAAACCGCGGCTCCACAGGTCGATATGGTCGCCGGCCGCGCGACTCTCGCCACTGCGGGTAAAGCAATCCTTGAAAAAAATGATCCCGTTCTTCTCATTGAGCTGCAGCTTGGCCTTGGCCGCATCGGTAAAGATGCTGGGCCGGCCCAGATGCTGGCGCCACAGCCAGTTCGCCAGCGACTCGGCACCGCGGGCGTGGCCGTGGCTGCAGCGCGGTTCCGAATAGGTGTGGCCATCCACGAGGATGCTTCGCTCGGCGTTGAGCGTAATGCTCAGGCGGATCGCGCATTGATTTTCCCAACCGCCATCGCAAGGCTGGCTTTCAGCCGGGTAGTTGTTCCACAGATTGATGAACGCGGGTCTGGCCATCATCGAACCTCCTGTTGCGTCGTGGCCCCTGGTACAAGCCGAGCACCCTGCGGCAGGGCTGCAGGGTGGCTGGCGTCACACCTTGACGTTTTGGCGGATATTCCAGCCGTACTTGACCGGGCCGCCGTCCTTGGAGCCGTCCTGCTTCTGCGGTTGGTAGTCGACCAGCACCTGGCCGAAATTCAGCGCGATGTTTTCGGTCAGGCGATCCGCGCCGCCGCTGCCGCCGGTGCCGATCGAGGACACCAGGACCTCCTTGAGGGTGATGGTCAGGTACTCGACCGGATCGTCGCCGCCGGCCTTGCGCACCGTCAGCTTGGCCTCGTCGTAATGCTTGCCGCTGGAGCAGGCCATCATCAGGTTGGGGGAGGATTTATCCACCCACTTGGTCAACGTCAGGTCGTGGATATTGACCTTGCCGGCACCGCCGCCACCGCCCACATGCATGTTGCCGGACTGGGCCATGGCCCAGCTCCAGGAGAGCACGTCGATCTCCTCCTTGTGGTTCTTGTCCTGGGACTCGCCCTTGACGTCGCCGATCTTGATAAACATATCAACAGCCATCATGCCTCCTTAAGTGGTTTGCACCACTGTGTGCCAGTGATTCGCCACGCTGCGTCACAGGGCACCCGCCACCACGGCGAATGCCTCCTGAGATGAATCAAACCGCCTTGGCGGATGGAAGTTTGGATACCAGCCGCAGCGATACCGTGAGCCCTTCGAGCTGGTAGTGCGGGCGCAGGTAGAACTTGGAGCTGTAGTAACCGGGGTTGCCCTCGATCTCCTCGACCACCACCTCCGCCGCGGCCAAGGGGTGCTGCGCCTTGGTGGTTTCGGTGGAGTGGGCCGGGTCGCCGTCCACGTAATTGAGAATCCAGTTCTGCAGCCAGCGCTGCATGTCGTCCTTTTCCTTGAACGAGCCGATCTTGTCGCGAACGATGCACTTCAGGTAATGGGCGAAGCGGCAGGTGGCGAACAGGTAGGGCAGGCGCGCCGCCAGGTTGGCGTTGGCGGTGGCGTCGGGGTCGTCATACTCGGCCGGCTTCTGCAGCGATTGCGCGCCGATGAAGGCGGCGAGGTCGGTGTTCTTCTTGTGCAGCAGCGGCATGAAACCGTTCTTCGCCAGCTCCGCCTCGCGCCGATCGGCGATGGCGATTTCGGTCGGGCACTTCATGTCCACCCCACCGTCGTCGGTCGGGAAGGTGTGCGTCGGCAGGTTCGGCACCTCGCCGCCGGACTCCACGCCGCGAATCCGCGAGCACCAGCCATAGAGCTTGAACGAGCGGTTGATGTTCGCCGCCATGGCATAGGCCGAGTTGGCCCAGGTGTACTTGGAACTGTCGGCGCCGTTGGTTTCCTCTTCGAAGGCGAAGGCGTCCACCGGGTCGGTCTTGGCGCCGTAGGGCAGGCGGGCGAGGAAACGCGGCATGGTCAGGCCGATGTAGCGCGAGTCCTCGGAGTCGCGCAGCGAACGCCAGGCAGCGTATTCCGGCGTGGTGAAGATCTTGGTCAGGTCGCGCGGGTTGGACAGCTCCTGCCAGGAGCCCATGCCCATCACCGTCGGCGAGGCCGCGCTGATGAAGGGCGCATGCATCGCCGCGCAGACCTTGGCCAGTTCGCCGAGCAGCTCGACGTCCGGCGACGACTGGTCGAAGTAGTAATCGCCCACCAGGCAGCCGAACGGCTCGCCGCCGAACTGGCCGTATTCCTCTTCGTACATTTTCTTGAAGATCGGGCTCTGGTCCCAGGCGGTGCCCTTGAACTTCTTCAGGGTCCTGTGCAGGTCGCCCTTGGCGATGCTCATCACGCGGATCTTCAGCTGCTCGTCGGTTTCCGTGTTGTTGACCAGGTAGCTCAAGCCGCGCCAGGCGCTTTCCAGTTGCTGGAAGTCGGCGTGATGCATGATCAGGTTGACCTGCGCGGTGAGCTTGGCATCGATCGCGGCGATGATCGATTCGATGGATTTGATCGCGTCGTTGGAGATCAGCTCGGTCTTGCTCAGGGCCTGTTCGGCCAGGGTGCGCACGGCGCTTTCCACCGCCTCGCGGGCGTGCTCGGTCTTGGGTTTGAACTCTTGCAGGAGCAAGGCGGCGAAGTCGCTCGGTGCGGTCGCGGCGTCTGCCTGGGCCTGCGGGTCTTTCATCAAGTCGGCCATGGTCTGCGTCCTCTGTCAGGCTTGCGGCTCGGGTTCGGTCGGTTTCGGCGCACTGGCCAACGCCTGCAACAGCGCCGGGTCCTTGATCACCTTCATGATCATGTCCTCGGCGCCGGTCTTGCCGTCCATGTAGGTCAGCAGGTTGGCCAGCTGGGTGCGGGCTTCGAGCAGTTGGTTGAGGGCATCGACCTTGCGCGCCACCGCGGCAGGGCTGAAGTCGTCCATGCTCTCGAACGTGATGTCCAGGCTCAGGTTGCCTTCCCCGGTCAGGGCATTGGGCACGTTGAACGCCACCCGCGGTTTCATGGCCTTGAGCCGCGAGTCGAAGTTGTCGACATCGATCTCCAGGAACTTGCGGTCGGCCACCGCCGGCAGCGGCTCGGCAGGCTTGCCGACAAGGTCGGCCATCACCCCCATGACGAAGGGCAACTGCACCTTCTTCTCCGCGCCGTAAAGCTCTACGTCGTACTCGATCTGCACCCGGGGAGCACGGTTACGGGCGATGAATTTCTGGCTGCTGGTGTTAGCCATTTTTCCTCCTGCGCTGCCTATGCGGCTGTGTTGGATGGGCATCGGTTAAGCGTTTTCACTCGGACTATTCACCCTCGGGCCCGCGCAATTTTTCGAACTGGGAAAAGCCGTCCGGAATCAGGTTGCTCACGATGGTGGCGAAATCGGCGCTGACCAGTCTCTTGGCGCGGCTCAGGAGCACCGGCACGGGGCTTGAGGGCTCGTGCCTGGCGTAATAACCGAGGATCCGGTCGAGGCTGCGCAGCACATCGTCACGGCTGCCGATCTCGCCGGCGATGCGCGGCGCGGCGGCGCCGGGGGCCGAGGACATGGTGGCATCGACAGGCTCGCCGGCCTGCGCGGCAGCGCCGGGAGCGCCTGGCTGAGGGGCGTGCTCGGCGATGATTTGCACGGCATGCCGAAGCAGTTGCTTGATCGTGCCCAGGTCCGCGCCGTGGGTGGAGCCGACCCGTTCGTTGACCTCGCGCTCTATGGTCAACAGCGTGCCATGGGCATCGTTCAGGGCGGCGCGGCAGGCCTCGAGCTGTTCGCCCGCGCAGTCCTGAAAGGCCGCGCCGAGCTGGTCCGGGCTGAGGCTTTCACTGGCGAAGCGCTGCAAGCCCGCGGCATTCAGCGCGGCCCGCAGGCCGACGCTGCCAAATGCCCGCGAGCTGATCAGCGGCATGCCCCAGAGCAGGTGAATGACCGGCTCGGCGTTGAGGCCGGCGAGGGCGTTGATCCTAAAGGTGGGGTCATTGTTATCTTCTGCATCCAGCTTGGGATGCAGGTCGTCCCAATACTGCGCGAGCAACTGCTGGATCAGCTGTAACCCTTGCACCAGGCCGGGCAAGCCGTGCAGGGCAATGGCGCTTTGCAGGAAGTAGTTGGCGATGCGCAGGTCTTTGCTGCGCGTGAACAGCTCGACGCAGAGGTCGCGGACCTGGCGCCATTCCGGCGGTGCGGCGGGTAACACGGCATCGCCCATCTGCCGTTCGGGTTGGCCTTGTGCCGCGCGTTCAAGCTCGAGAAAGGCGGCGTCGTACTCGAGGTCGCCGCCACAGGGGGAGTCGGGGGAAATGGTTTCCAACAAGCGCTGTACATCCACCACGGACGTGATCTCCATATCGGCCCGACAATCGGCGCCCGGTCAGGGTGAGCGCACGACTAAATCCCTTTTCCTACGGATGAGTGTTCTATCCAGAGCCACTTTCTGGCGTCATTTCTGAATTCAACAATTGACCTGAAGTTTTAGCCCAGTTCAATTGTTGTCAAGAAACTCTCCGACCAGTGGGGGAACACTGTGATGTTTGAAGATAGGCGGTCGGCGGTGGTTTTTTTAGTTTCTTTTGTTATAGGGCTTATTTGAAAAAAGCGAATATAAGCGCAGGAACTTTGAGGGCACGGAAATCTTTTAGGGGGCTATACTCGCTTTGCACTCGCTGGCATGCCCGAGCTGTTGTTATTGAGCAATACCGTACAAGGAGTTCCAATGCCGCTGCGTTTGACAATCACCAGTTATCACAAGCTGACCCCCGGCCAACGCGCGGAGTTCGAGCTTGATCGCGGTGAGCTGAAAATCGGTCGCAACCCCGAGAACGACTGGATACTTCCAGACCCGGAGCGCCTGGTGTCCGGCCAGCATTGCGTCATTCAACTGCGTGACGGCACCTACTACCTGACCGACACCAGCACCAATGGCGTACAGCTGGTGAATGCCGGCGTGCGCATGCACCGTGGCAACAGCGAACCCTTGCGCGACGGCGAACTGCTGCGCGTCGGCGAGTACGACATCCTGGTGCAGATCAACGGCGCCCCACAGATCGCCAACGGCGCGCCCGGGATGAGCGATCCCTTTACCGGCTTCGATGCGCTGATCAAGCGCCAGGCGCCCGGCGAGATGCCCGGCGCAGCGGCGGCGCCCCCCGCCAGGGTGCAGATCCATGCGGGCGGTTCGCCCCTGGACACCAAGCCTGACCTGTTCGATTTTCTCGCGTCCCCGGCCGTCCCCCCTCCGGCCCTGGCCGACCACGTGCCGCCCGAACGCCATGATTTTCGCCCGCCTGAGCCACAACGCCCGAGTGCCCCTGCGGCCAGCGAAACCGGCGCGGCACCGGCGATTCCGGCGGATTGGGACCCCTTCACCGAACTGGGGGCGGGCCCGGCGCCGGTGGCGCCGGCCACTGTGCAAGCCACCGCGCAAGCCCAGCCGCAACCATTGCCAGCGGCATCGGAGAATATTGCCGGCAGCGCACCCGAACCGGCCGTGCAACGGGCCGCGGTTGCGCCTCCGGCGCCGGCAAGCGGGGGCGACAAGGAAGAGGTGCTGGAAGCCTTTCTCAGGGGCGCGGGGCTCGAGCCATTGCGTATCGACAGAGGCGAAACCCTCGCGCAAATGGAGGCCATCGGCCGCAGCTACCGGCATATGGTCGAGGGGTTGATCGAGGTGCTGCGCGCCCGTGCCAGCCTCAAGGGTGAGTTCCGCATGGCCCAGACCATGATCCGCCCTGTGGAGAACAACCCCCTCAAATTCGCCCCCAATGTCGATGAGGCGCTGCTGTTATTGCTGCGTTCCGGCAACCAGGCCTTCATGCCGGCCGACCAGGCGATCAAGGAAAGCTTCGACGACCTGAAAGCGCATCAACTGGCCGTCATGGCGGGCGTACAAGCCTCGATCCAACACCTGCTCAAGCGTTTTCAGCCCGCGGTACTGGAAGCGCGTTTAAGTCAACCTTCGGCTATTGGCGCTTTGCTGCCCGGTAGACGTCAAGCGCAATACTGGGAGTTGTTCACGGAACTCTATGCAAGCATTTCCAGGGAGGCCGAAGATGATTTCGAGGATTTGTTCGGGCGCGAATTCAGTCGTGCCTATGAGGAACAAAATACCAAGTTGCGAAAAGGCTGAGCGCCATCGGTTAGTTGGATAAAGGCCAATGGCTATTAAATAGTGAGTTGATCTTGTTTGGCGATCGGTAGTTTCGATTTGGAATAATAAACGTCATGGAGGACGACATGCCAAAGTTCTTGTTGTTCGCAACAGTACTACTGCTGACGGCCTGTGCTTCGAGCCCGCCGCCGCCCGCTGCGCCTACTGTCGTTGTCATGCATATCCAGGCTGCTGCCGATCTGAATCTTTCGGCGGGCGGCCAGGCGACGCCGGTGCGGGTGCGTTTGTATGAGTTGAAGAGCGGTGGAGCTTTCAGTCGCGCCGACTATTTCTCCCTGGTGAATGCCACCGGCACGACCTTGTCCGCGGACCTGGTGGCGCAGGACGAATTACTGGTCCAGCCGGGTCAAAGGCTGACCCTGGAGCGCACGCTCGACGAGCAGAGCCGTTTGCTCGGCCTGGTGGTGTCCTACCGTGAACTGGACAGCGCCGTGTGGCGCCAGATGGTCAATATCCCGAGCCATGCAACCACGCCATTGACGGTTTCCCTGACAGCCAGGGCGATTAGCGCGGCAGCCACGAAACCTGCGAATTAGTCCTGTCGAGGAAGCCAGTCCATGTCCTGGAATAACCGTGTGGTGTGGTCCGAAGGAATGTTTCTGCGGCCGCAGCATCTCCAGCAACATGATCGCTATATGGAAGCCCTGATCGATGGCCGTTGCCGCCCGTTGAGCGCCGGTGGCTGGGGGTTCTCCGAGCTGCGCATCGACGAGTCCCTGCTCGGCCAGGGCAAGGTGGCGATTGTCAGCGCGCGCGGGGTGCTACCCGATGGCACGCCTTTCGACATTCCCGGCGACGATCTGCCGCCGCCGCCATTGAACGTCAACGACAACCTGCGCGATGCGCAGGTCTTCCTGGGCTTGCCGCTCAAGCGTGCCGGCAGCCGCGACACCGTGGGGGAGGGCGAAGCTCCGGGCGGTGCGCGCTATATCAGCCAGGTGCGTGAGGTGCGCGATGACAACGCCGCCTTCGAGAGCCGGGCGTCGCTGGCGATCGGCGGCAAAGCCCTGCGCCTGCTGACCGAGCGCGACGGCCTCGGCGAATATGCCTGCCTCGGTTTGCTCCGGGTGCTGGAAAAACGTGCGGACAATGCCGTGCAACTGGACGACGACTATATTGCGCCGCTGCTCGATGTGGCCGCCTCCAGCGTGCTGGCGGCCTTTCGCAGCGAGCTGCAAGGGTTGTTGCACCAGCGCGGCGAGGCTCTGGCCGGTCGGGTGGTGGCCTCGGGGGCCGGCGGCGCCTCGGAGATCGCCGACTTTCTGCTGTTGCAACTGGTCAATCGCGCCGAGCCCTTGCTCAGCCACCTGGCCCGGTTGAGTCCCTTGCACCCGCAGGACTTCTATCGCGAGGCGGTCTGCCTGGCGGGGGAGTTCGCCACCTTTTCCGCAGCCGGACGTCGCCCCAGCGACTACCCGGCCTATGCCCACGACGACCTGGCGAGCAGCTTCGCCCCGGTGATGCATGACCTGCGGCAAGCCTTGTCGATGGTCATCGATACCCGCGCCACGCCGATTCCGATCGTCGAGAAATCCTACGGCGTGCATGTGGCGATGCTGGCCGACAAGAGCTTGCTGGAGATGGCCAGCTTCGTCCTAGTGGTGCGTGCCGAGGTGCCGGCCGAAACCCTGCGCACGCATTTCCCCCAGCAGGCCAAGATCGGCTCGGTGGAACACATCCGCGACCTGGTCAATCTGCAGTTGCCCGGCATCGCCTTGCTGTCCATGCCCGTGGCGCCGCGGCAGATTCCCTATCACGCCGGTTCAAGCTATTTCGAACTGGATCGTGGCAGCGAACACTGGAAACAGTTGACCCACTCAGGGGGATTCGCCTTTCACATTGCCGGCCAGTTCCCGGGCCTGAACCTGGCCTTCTGGGCCATTCGAGGATAGTTCGTCATGCACCCGATCGATGATCCCTTCGGCAGCTCTGGCATAGGCGGCACTTCAGGCGGCGCCTCGCCGGGCGGCAACGACCATACCCTGATCATGCCGCGGCCCGGCGGGCGCTCCGTCGATGCCTCTGCCCCAAGGAAGGATGGCGCCAGCGCCGCCGATCCGCACATTGCGATGCCGGGCGCGCCGGTGGCGAGCAGCCTGGCCCAGGGCCTCAACCCGCTGGAGCGGGCGGCCGGCCCGATACTGGCGCTGCTGGCCCGCTTGCGCAGCACCCTCGCTCACCCGCAACCGGCCAGCCTGCGCGCCCAGTTGCTGGCCTACCTGCGCCAGTTCGAGGAGCAGGCGCGCGCCGCCGGCGTCGCCCAGGATGAGGTGATGCTCAGCCGTTATGTGCTCTGTACCGCGCTGGACGAGGCGGTCCTCAGCACCCCCTGGGGCAGTACCAGCGATTGGGGCAAACAGAGCCTGCTGATCACCCTGCACAACGAAGCCTGGGGCGGCGAAAAAGTCTTCCAGCTGCTCGAACACTGTCTGCAGAACCCGCAGCAGCGCCTGCACATTCTCGAGCTGCTGTACCTCTGTATCTGCCTGGGCTTCGAGGGCCGTTACCGGGTCATGAATGACGGCCGCAGCCAGCTGGAAGCCTTGCGCGAACGCACCAGCGCGACCATTCGCAGCGTGCGCGGCGAATTCGAGCGCGAGCTGTCGCCGCATTGGCGGGGGCTCAGCGTGGTGCGCGATCGCTTGTCGCAGTTCCTGCCGCCCTGGGTTGGCGTGGCCATTTGCCTGGCCGTGCTGTTGCTGCTGCTGTTCGGTTTGCGCCTGAAGCTGGCGGCCGACGCCGAGCCGGTGTTTCGCAATATCCACGCCCTGGGCGAGATCCCGGTGCAAACCATCGACCGTCCACCGCAGCAGCCCAGGTTGATCGAACGCCCGCGCCTGGCGCGCTTCCTCGCCGAGGACATCAAGGCCCAGCGCGTTGCCGTGGAGGATGCGCTGGATCGCTCGGTGGTGACCATCCGTGGCGACGAGTTGTTCGCCTCGGGCAGCGCGAGCATTTCCGAACAGTTGCAGCCCTTGCTGCTGCGCGTCGCCGATGCCCTGCGCCAGATCAAGGGCACGGTGCAGGTCACCGGGCACAGCGATAACCGACCGATCGCCACCTTGCGCTACCCCTCGAACTGGAAGCTGTCGCAGGATCGCGCGCAGCAAGTGATGGAGATCCTCGCCGCCCGCAGCGGGCAACCGGAGCGCTTCACCGCCGAAGGGCGCAGCGACGCCGAACCGGTCGCCTCCAATGACAGCGCCGCCGGACGCGCCAGGAACAGGCGCGTGGAGATCACCGTGCTAGCGGAGGGCAACCAGTGAAGGCCTTTATCAATTTCCTGGTGCGCTGGGTGGTGCCGCTGCTCGGCCTGCTCGCCCTGAGCCTGGTGATCTGGTTCCTCGGTCCGCTGATCATCGTCGCGGCCTATGAACCCCTGGCCCCGGCGGCCGTACGCTGGGCGCTGATCGGCCTGTTGTTCCTGGCCTGGATCGGGGTGCGCGTATTGCGCATCGTCCAGGCCCGGCGCAACGCCGCCAAGGTCATGCAGGGCCTGGCAGCGGTGGCGCCGGATGCGGCCAGCGTCGCCACCGCCGAAGAGCTGGCGACCCTCAAGCAACGCATGGACGAAGCGCTGCAATTGCTCAAGCGCAGCAAGCTCGGCGGTAACGAGCGGCGCAACCTTTACGAGCTGCCCTGGTACGTGATCATCGGCCCGCCGGGCTCGGGCAAGACCACCGCGCTGGTCAATTCCGGGATGCACTTTCCGCTGGCCGAACAGATGGGCAGTGGGGCGATCCGCGGAGTCGGCGGTACGCGCAACTGCGACTGGTGGTTCACCGACGAAGCGGTGCTGCTGGACACCGCCGGGCGCTACACCACCCAGGACAGCCATGCGGCGGTGGACAAGGCGGCCTGGCTGGGCTTTCTCGACCTGTTGAAGAACCAGCGCAAGCGCCGGCCGATCGATGGCGTCTTCGTCGCCATCAGCCTGTCCGACCTGCTATTGGGCAGCGAGGCCGAGCGCAGCGCCCATGCCCGGGCCATCCGCACGCGGGTGCAGGAGTTGTATGGCCAGCTCGGTGTGCGCTTCCCGATCTACGTGATGCTCACCAAGTTCGACCTGGTGCCGGGGTTCATGGAGTTCTTCGACGCGCTGAGCAAGGAAGAGCGCGCGCAGGTCTGGGGCGTCACCTTTGCCCTGGACGATGGCAAGAGTCCCCAAGGCCCGCTGGCACGTTTCGATGAGGAATTCACCGCCCTCGAGGCGCGTCTTACCGAGCGCTTGGTCGAGCGCCTGCAACAGGAGCGCGACCCCAACCGACGCGATCTGATCTACGGCTTCATCCAGCAGTTCGCGGCGTTGCGTCACAACCTGTCGTCCTTCCTCGAGGGGGTATTCAAGCCCAATCCCTATGAAGAGCGTGCGCTGTTGCGCGGGCTGTACTTCACCAGCGGCACCCAGGAAGGCAGCCCCATCGACCGTCTGATCGGCAGCATGGCGCAAAGCATGAACCTGGATCGCCAGCACCTGGCGCGCCAGACCGGCACAGGCCGCAGTTACTTCATCACCCGCCTGTTCCGCGATGTCGCCTTCGGCGAGCGCGGCCTGGTCGGCAGTAACCCCAAGGTCGAGCGCCGGCATCGCTGGATCAATCGTGGCGTACTCGCCGCCAGTGCCGTGGTCTTGCTTGCGGTGACGGCCATCTGGGTCGCCAGCTACCGCGCCAACCAGGCCTATATCGCCGAGGTGGACGCGCGCCTGGCGCCGCTCAAGGGGCAGGTCGAATCCCTCAGCCCGGCGCAGCGTGAGGTATTGGCCGTGCTGCCGCTGCTCAACGCCGTTCGCCATGTCGCCGACAATTCGCTGTCCTGGGCCGAAGGCTATGGCCTGTTCCAGGGCGACATGCTCGGCGCCGAAGCCGCCAGCGTGTACCGCAAGCTGCTGATCGCGGTGCTGGCGCCGCGTCTGCTGACCCGCATCGAGGAGCAGTTGCGCAGCGGCGGCAACACCGAGTTTCTCTACGAAGGCCTCAAGGTCTACCTGATGCTGGCCAGCGCCGAGCACTATGACGCCGATGCCATCAAGACCTGGATCAACCTCGACTGGGACCACAGCCTGCCGCGCGACCTGGCCCCGGAACAGCGCCTGGCCCTGGCCGAGCATCTCAATGCGCTGTTCGCCCACAAGCCACCGCCGGCGAGGCTGGATGAGGAACTGCTGGCCGACCTGCGTCGGCAGTTGCAACAGATGTCTGTGGCGCAGCGGGTCTACAGCCGGGTGAAACGCCAGAAGCTGCCCGAGGGCGTAGCGGATTTTCGCCTCAGCGAAGCGGCCGGGCGTGACGCCGCCCTGGTGTTCACGCGCAAGAGCGGCAAGCCGCTGAGCGATCCGTTATCCGGTTTCTATACCTACCGTGGCTACCGCCAGGCGTTCATGGTCGCCAGTCTCAGCCAGTCCGGCGCCCTGGCCGAGGAACAGTGGGTACTCGGCCGGCCATTGAACGACAACCAGGATGTCGCCAGCCTGGCCCTGGAGGTGCGTGCCCTGTACTTCCAGGATTTCCTCAACCAATGGGAAACACTGCTCGGCGATCTCGATTTCGTCACGATCAACGGCATCGCCCAGGCCGCCGATGTGCTGCGGGTGCTCTCCGGGCCAAACTCGCCACTGAAGAAACTGCTCGATGCGGTGGCCAGGGAAACCAACCTGCAACAAGAAGATCGCCTGCTGGCCGAGAAGCTCAAGGCCGCCGACGGCACCGTGGACAAACTCAAGCAGCAGCTCGGCTCGCTGGTCGGACAAGCGGCCCAGGAAGATTCGTCGGCAACCTCGCAGGTCGACCCCATCACCGCGCGCTTCGCCGAGCTCAATAGCCTGGTGACCAGCCATGGGGATGGGCCAGCGCCGATCGACGATCTGCTGGCCCAGCTCAATGAGCTTTATGTGCAGGTCAGCGCCATGAGCGGCGCCAGCGGCGAGGCCCTGCTGGGCGAGGCGAAGAACCAGGCGGTAGCCACGGCATCGCGGGTCAAGCTCGGCGCCGAGCGTCAGCCGCCACTGGTGCAGAAGCTGGTCAACTCGGTGGTCAGCGCCACCACCAGCAGCATGATGGGCAGCATCCGCACCCAGCTCAACGCGGCCTGGATCAGTGAGGTGGTGAATGTCTACCGCCAGTCCCTGGCCGGCCGTTATCCCTTGGTCAACTCCAGTTCGCGGGAGGCCACCCTGGAGGACTTCGGCAACTTCTTCGGCGTGGGCGGGGTGATGGACAACTACTTTCGCAAGTACCTGCAACCCTACGTCAACACCTCGACCAGCAACTGGCGCTGGCAGCCGGGCGCCGCGGAAAAACTCGGCATCGGCCCGGGCGTGCTGCAAACCTTCCAACGCGCCGCGGCCATTCGCGATGCCTACTTCCGCGCTGGAGGCACCCAGCCGGCGGTACGCTTCGAGCTCAAGCCCGTGGCCATGGACGCCTCTATCAGCCAGTTCCTGCTCGATCTGGACGGCCAGCAGCTCAGCTACGACCATGGCCCCAGCCGGCCGATGGCGATGCAATGGCCCAGCCCCAACAGCCTGGGGGTGGTGCGCCTGTCCGTCACGCCGCCCACCAGCGCCGGTCGTTCGGGACTGACCCTGGAGGGACCCTGGGCCTGGTTTCGCTTGCTGGAGCAGTCCGACCTGACCCAGGGCAATGCCCCGGACCGCTTTACCCTGCGGATGCGCGTCGACACTGCGAGCATCTCCTGCGAACTGCGCGCCAGCAGCGCGTTCAACCCGTTCAAGGGTCGGCTGGTGTCCGGCTTCAGCCTGCCGGAGCGCTTGTGAGCAGCCCGGGTTTCTACGGCAAGCTGGCCGGCCGCGGGGATTTCATCCACCGCGGCCTGTCGCCGACCTTTATCGAGCGCTGGGATGCCTGGCTCTCCGCCGGCATGGCCAGCAGCCAGGCGGCTCTGGGGGCGGCCTGGCTGGACGCCTACCTGGTCAGCCCGCTGTGGCGCTTTGCCGTGGCGCCGGGCCTGCTCGGCAGTGAGGCGGCGGTGGGGGTGATGATGCCCAGCGTCGACCGGGTCGGGCGCTACTTCCCGCTGACCATCGCGCTGCTGCTGGAGGCCGATACCGATCTGGGCGCGCTGGTGGCCGGCCCGGATGACTGGTTCGAGGCCGCCGAGGTCCTGTTGCTCTCGACCCTGGAGCCCGAGGCCGCTGTCGAGGCCTTCGAGGCCGCGGTGCCGGCCCTCGGTAGCCCGGTCTGTAGCACGCAGGTGCCGGGCATGCAGGCGCTGCAGGGGCAGGTGCGCTTCGCCGCCACGACTGCGGCGGCGCGCGGGGCGGTGCTGATGCAGCACGCCTGCGAGGGCGCGAGCCTCTGGTGGGGCAAGGGCTCCGGACGGGTCGCCGCTGGCCTGCTGCGTTGCCAGGGGTTGCCGGCGGCGCAGGACTTCAGCGGTTTTCTGCTGGGCGAGGGCGGCTACGCGGCGCTTGCGCAAACCGCGCAGTTCGATTTCGGGAGCTGATTTTGGAAATTAGGGACATTTCGGGAGCCAGGGCATGTCGTCAGCCGTAACGCGTTACGAATCCGCCAGTCACAGCCATGTCGGCATGGTGCGTCAGGTCAACGAGGACGCCTGCCTGGATGCGGTGCAAGCCGGCCTCTGGGTGGTGGCCGACGGCATGGGCGGGTATACGGCGGGCGATTTCGTCAGCAGCCTGATCGTCGATACGCTGCGCGCCATCCCGCCCGAGCCCGCCTTGGCGGCCTATGTCCAGGCGTTGCGGGCGGGGCTGGAGCAGGCCAACGCGGCGGTTCGCCAGGAAACCGCGCAGCGCGGTGTCGGCATCATGGGCAGCACCCTGGTGCTGCTGGCCGCCCGAGCAGACAAGGCCACCTGCCTGTGGGCCGGCGACAGCCGCCTGTATCGCCTGCGCGAGGGCCAGCTGGAGGTCATCAGCCATGACCACAGTTATGTCCAGGAGTTGCTGGACAGCAGGCTGCTCAGCGAGGACGAGGCGCGGGAGCACCCCATGGCCAACATCGTCACCCGCGCCGTGGGCACCCAGGACCGGCTGGAACTCTCGGCCGTGGACCTGGAGGTGCGTCCCGGCGACAGCTTCCTGCTGTGCAGCGACGGGCTGACCAAGACCGTCGAGGACCATGAACTGCGCGAGGTGCTGGGCAACGCGAGCCCCTATGAGGTGGTCCGCAGCCTGGTGCACCTGGGGCTGACCCGGGGCGCTCCCGACAACATCACGGCGGTAGTCGTCAATGCCCACTGAAAACGCATCAGCCGAAGAACGCTCGAGCATGGACATGGACATTCCCGGCTATGGGATCGAGCGCGAGCTGGGCGAGGGCGCCATGGCCACGGTCTACCTGGCGACCCAGCGCTCGCTGGAGCGCAAGGTGGCGCTCAAGGTCATGGCCGCCGCGCTGGCCGCCGACCGCAGCTTCTGCGAGCGCTTCCTGCGCGAGGGCAAGACCCTGGCGCGGCTCTCCCACCCGCACACCGTGACCATTTACGACATCGGCAATGCCGGCCACTTCTATTACATGGCCATGGAGTACCTGCCGAACGGGACGCTGAAGGAACGGATCGCCGAGGGGCTCAGCCCGCAGCAGGGCCTGGTCTACCTGCGCCAGATCGCCCTGGCCCTGGGGTATGCCCATGCCCAGGGCCTGGTGCACCGGGACGTCAAGCCGGCCAATATCCTGTTCCGCGCCAACGGTTCGGCGGTGCTCTCGGACTTCGGCATCGCCAAGTCCCTGGAGGACAGCACCCAGTTCACCCAGGCCGGTTTCGCCGTGGGCACACCCAGCTACATGAGTCCCGAACAGGCCCGCGGCCAGCAGATCGACGGGCGCACCGACCTCTACGCCCTGGGGGTGGTGCTCTACGAGATACTCACCGGCAAGCTGCCCTATACCGGCAGCGACTCGCTGTCCACGGCCCTGGCCCACTTGACCGAGCCGCTGCCCGAACTGCCCATGACCCACGGCCGTTACCAGGGGATTCTGCGCAAGCTGCTGGCCAAGGATCCGGCCGAGCGTTTTGCCGATGCCGATGCCCTGATCGCCGCGCTGGACAACCTGCCGCCCGCCGGGCCGGCCGATGCCGAGGCGACGCAGATCCGCCCATTGCCGTTGCCCACCGCGGCGGCCGCCGGCCAATCCGCGACGACCGGCCTGGGCGGGATGACGCCGGTTTCCCTGGACATGCCGCCGCTCGCTGCGCCAGAGCCCGAGCCAGCCGCCATGGCCGGATCCGAACGGGCCACAAGCCTCGGCGCACAGCCGCCGGCCGGGTCGCGCGGGCCGTTGCTGGCGCTGCTCGGTGTGGCCGTGGTCGGCGCACTGGCCCTGGCTGGCGGGGGCTACTGGTGGCTGCGCTCGGCGCCGCCGGCGGAACCGGAAAACGGCCAGGTCGAGGCCAAAAAAACGCCGGCTGACGAGGTGCGGGACTCGCCCGCCAAGACGGCCAGCGCAGCGCAACCGCCGCTGACGACGAACGCCGACGGCGGCGACCGGCCACTGCTGATGCCGGGCAAGAAAACCCTGTTCCAGCGCGTGCTGAGCAAGCCCGGCGCACAGGTGTCCGGCCAGCCCGGGGCGGCGCCCAGCGGTGCCGCGCTGCCGGCGTTCTCGGTGCTGTATGTCTATCAGCGCCAGGCGGTGGCGGGTGGCACCTGGCTGGAGGTTGGCGCCGCCAGCGATGGCCAGCGCGATGGCTGGTTGCCGGCCGAGCAGGTCAGCGACTGGAAGCAGAGCCTGGTGCTGAAATTCACCGAGCGCTCCGGTCGTTCGCCGGTCATGTTCCTGCGCGAAGCAAGCACCCTCGAGCGGTTTCTGGCGGACACGGCGCAGGCCCGCGCGGCCCTGCACAAGGCGCAGAACGAAGGCAGCGTGGACCCGCAGATCGTCGCGCTGGAGCCTGTGGCCAGCGCCATTCCCCAGGACCAGTTCTACCTGCTGCCGATTTTCGAGGCCCGCGAGAGTTTCGATGCCGACGGTCAGCCGGTGCAACTGCTCAATGTGGCCTCCATCGACCCTGGCAATACGCCCCTGGGCAAGGCCGGGGGAGCGGCCAAGGCCGGCAGCGATGCCTTCCGCACGGCGATCGTGCTGGTGGTCGACACCTCGGTGTCGATGCAGCCCTACATCGACCGGGTGCGCCAGGTGGTGCAGGCGTTGCATCGGCAGATCGCCAGCCGTGGCGACCTGGACAGCGTCAGCTTCGGCCTGGTGGGGTTTCGCAGCAATGTCGAGAAAACCCCGGGCCTGGAATATGTGGCGCAAACCCTGGTGAGCCTGGAGCAGGGCCGCGATCCACAGCGCTTCCTCGAGCTGGCTGGCCAGGTCAAGGCCGCCCAGGTGTCCAGCCACGCCTTCAATGAAGATGCCTTCGCCGGTGTGATGGCGGCGGTCGAGGGCATGGACTGGAGTCCCTATGCCGGGCGGCTGATCCTGCTGGTCTCCGATGCTGGCGCCCTGCGCAAGAACGATCCGCTGGGGCACACCCAGATGAACGAAGCCGAGGTGCACGAAGCCGCCCTCAGTAAACGGATCAAGCTCTATGCGCTGCACTTGCGCACCGAAGCGGGCCGGAAAAACCATGACTTCGCCGAGCAGCAGTACCGCAGCCTGACGGCCGACGCCAACCCGCAGATCGGCGACCTGTACATTCCGGTGGCGGGCGGCGATGTCGGTCGCTTCGGCGATACGGTCGCCGAGATCGGCTCGGTATTCGCCGAACAGGTGCATCAGGCGCGCAACAACCAGCTGCCGAGCCTGCCGCCGCTACAAGGGGCACCGAGCGTCGCGAGCAAGGCCACGGCCATCGGCTACGCCATGCAAATGGACTTTCTCGGTCGCCAGTCGGCGGTCCGTGCACCGCAGCTGATCACCGCCTGGACCTCCGACCATGACCTGACCAACCCCTCGCTGCCGGCCTTCCAGGTCTGCGTGCTGCTGACCAAGCTGCAACTCAACGACCTGCAGCAGTCGCTGAAACTGATCGTCGATGCGGCCCGCCGTACCCAGACCTCGCCCAAGGATTTCTTCCAGGAAATCGCCAGCGCCAGCGCCCACATGAGCCGCGACCCGACGCGGTTGAAGCAGGGCGGCAACCTGGTGGAAGGCGGCATCCTCGGCGAGTACCTGGACGGCCTGCCGTATCGCAGTAAATCGCTGACCATGACCCAGGACCTCTGGCTGTCCCTGAGCGTGGCCGAGCAGCAGGACTTCATCGACGAACTGGAGTCGAAGATCCGCCTGTACGAGACCTTCCACAACGACAGCGCCAACTGGGTCCGCTTCGGCGAGGCCCAGCCGGGCGATGCGTTGTACCGCGTACCCCTGGCGACGCTGCCCTGATGCTCAAGCTCAGAGATATTCGCAAGACCCGCGGCGAGGGACCACAGCGCTACAGCCTGGTGGTGCCCCAGCTCGACCTGCGGCCGGGCCAGCGCCTGGCCCTGGTAGGTCCCAGCGGCAGCGGCAAGAGCACCCTGCTGGACCTGCTGGCCCTGGTGCTGTCCCCGGACCCGGGCGGCGTTTTCGAATGCCGCGCCGACGACCGGACGCTGGATGTCGCCGGGCTCTGGCGCAGCGGTCGCCAGGATGTGCTGGCCGGGCTGCGCAGCCGGGTCATGGGCTATGTGCTGCAGACGGGCGGGTTGCTGGGTTTTCTCGACGTGCAGCGCAACATCGGCTTGTCGCGGGCGCTGCTCGGCCTGCCGGCCGATGCCACGGTCTGGCGTCTGGCCGAGCAGCTGGAAATCGCCGACCAGCTGCACAAGCTGCCGGCGGCACTGTCCGTGGGCCAGCGCCAGCGGGTCAGCATCGCCCGGGCCCTGGCCCATGGGCCGAGCATCGTGCTGGCGGACGAGCCCACCGCCTCGCTGGACCCGCTGAATGCCGAACGGGTCATGCAACTGCTGGTGGCCCAGGCCGAGGAGCGTGGCGTGTGCATCCTGGTCGCCACCCATGACGAGGCGCTGGCCCGGCGCGCCGGGCTGCAGCTGCATCCCTTGCAGGTGCTGCGCGGCGCGGATGGCGGGGTCACCGCGACCCTGGCGGGAGGTGGCTGATGCGGCTTGCCCTGATGGCCCTGCTGGCCTGGCACGACTACCGCGCCGAGGTGCGCCTGTCGGTTTGCGCGGTCCTGGCCCTGGTCGCCGTGCTCGCGCCCTTGCTGGTGCTGTTCGGCCTCAAGTTCGGCCTGGTCACCACCCTGACCGAACGCCTGGAGCGCGACCCCGCCGTGCGGGAAGTGGTGCCCATGGGCGGCGGGCGCTTCAGCGCCCAGGCCATCGCCGAGCTGGCCGCGCGTCCCGAGGTTGCCTTCGTCGTGCCGCGTACCCGACAGATCGCCGCGACCGCTGACCTCTACCCGGACTCGGCCGGCCAGGCGTTGACGGTCGAGATGATCCCCACCGCCGCGGGCGACCCGCTGGTGGCGCCCGCGCTGCTGCCCCAGGCGCCGGACCAGATACTGCTCAGCCAGCGGGCGGCGGAGAAACTCGGGGTCCAGGGCGGCGACGTGCTGAGCGCCGCGTTCGGCCGTCAGGTCGGCGGGCGCCAGGAATACCAGCGCACCCGCCTGCGGGTGCAGGGGGTCTTGCCACTCGCGGCCTTCCCGCGTGATGCGCTGTTCGCGCCCCTGGCCCTGCTGGAAGCCGCCGAAGACTACCGCGACGGTCAGGCCTGGCCTGGGTACGAGCCACAAGCGAACACGGCGCGGGTGTATCCGGGGTTCCGTCTCTACGCCGCGGACCTGGACGGCGTGGAGCGCCTGCGCCGGTATTTCGCCGAGCGCCAGCTGGAAGTCGCGACCCAGGCCGGCGTCATCGCCCAGGTGCGCTCCCTCAGCCACAACCTGACCCTGGTGTTCTGGATCATCGCCAGCCTGGCCCTGGCCGGGGCCTTCGCGGCCATGACCGCCAGCGCCCTGGCCGCCGTCGAGCGCAAGCGCAGGGCCTTGTCGGTGTTGCGCCTGCTGGGTTTTTCGACAGGCGCCCTGATCGCTTTCGTCGTGCTGCAGGCGCTGTACACCGGGGTGTTCGGCCTGCTGCTGGCCTGGGGCTTGTACGGCATGGCCGAAACCGGGCTGAACCGGCTGTTCGCACCGGCGACGGGGGAGTTCGCCTGCCGGCTGCTGCCGAGCCACTACCTGCTGGCCCTGCTGCTGACACTGCTCTGCTGCCTGCTGGCGGCGGCCTCCGGTGGCTGGCGCGCGGCGCGGATCGAAGCATCGGAAGGGCTGCGCGATGTGTAACTGGCGGAGGGTTCTGGTCTGTCTGAAGGGCCTGGTCTGGCTGAGGGGCTTAGTCTGGCTGAGGGCTCTGGTCATGCTGGCGCTGGCCGGCGCGGCGCAGGCGCAGGACGCCCCTGCGGATAACCCGAAACCGCTGCCCGATGACCTCAGCCTGCCGCTGCCCTGCGAAGGTGAATTGGTGTTCCGCTATGTCTATGTCCTCGCCAAGGGCACCCTGGACGACCGTGAGGTCAATCTCGGCTACCCCTTCAGCGATGACGATCCGGGCTACCGGCAATCCTTCATCTCCGGTTATCGACGCGACTACATCAACGGTCAGTTCGTCCTCGACGACCTGCCGGCCGACTGGCAAGCCAGAATCGCCCCGACCCTGCCCAAGAGCGAGGCCGACAGCCTGCTCAAGCCGATGTTCTATTTTGTCGGCAAATACGAGGTCACCGAGCGCCAATACGCCCTGGTCATGGCCCAGGAGGCGGCCTTGGCGGGGCAGGGCGAGGCACCGGCCTGCGCGCCCATGAGCGACATGTCCGCGCGCTTGCCCAAGGTCAAGTTGTCGCGCCTCGAGGCCGAGCGCTTTGCCGCGGTGTATAGCGCCTGGTTGCTCAAGTACCACCGCGACCGGTTGCCGGTCAGCGGCCGCGGCAAAGCGGCCGAGGACGGCGGGATGGGCTTCGTCCGCCTGCCGACCGAAGTGGAGTGGGAATTCGCCGCCCGCGGTGGCCATGCGGTCAGCCGCCAGGCGCTGGAGGCGCGCTTGTTTCCGCGCAAGGTGCAAGGCAGCGACAGCGATGGCCCGCTAGGGGACTGGGCGGTGTTCAGCCAGGTCGCCGGGGGCACGGGGCAGGGCGCGCGGCTGTTGCCGGTCGGGCTGAAAAAACCCAATCCGTTGGGCCTGTTCGACGTGATCGGCAATGCCGCGGAGATGGTCCAGGAGTCCTTCCAACTGGTCCACGCCGGTCGCCGCCAGGGCAGTTACGGCGGCTTTGTGGTCAAGGGCGGCAACTACCTGGAAGGCGAGTTGACGCTGTTCACCGGCATGCGCCGGGAATACCCGCTGTTCGCCGCCGACGGCAGCGAGCAGCGCAACGCCACCACCGGTTTCCGGGTGGCCCTGGGCGCGTTGTCGGCACCGCGCTCACGCTACGAGGAACTGTTCGAGCAGTGGCAGAAGGAAGGCCGCCTGGCAGGCCTGACCGATGAAATCGAGGCTGCCGAAGACCCGACCCAATTACTGGACAGTCTCATCGCCAGCAGCACCGACCCGAACCTGCAGGCCCGCCTGGCGCGGGTGAACGAAGAGCTCAAGCGCAATGTGTCGCTGATCGCCCGGCAGCGCGAGGAGGCCGCAGGCAACCTGATCCAGTCGGCGGCCCTGGTGGCCGAGACCGTCAACAACTACAACATTCGCCTGACCAACCTGAAGAAGGATCGCGATCAGGCGCGGGCCTCCCAGGACGAAGCCACCGCCAAGCTCTATGAAACGGCCATCGCCAATGGGCGCAGTGCGCTCGAGGGGGCCCTGGCGATCTACATCGACAACCTGGCGACCGGAACGCGCTACACCGACGAGGTGATCCAGACGCAGTTCCAGCGGACCCGGGAAGAGCTCAATCACAAACCGGTGCTGGGAAAAAGCCTCATGGCCCGTGCCACGCTTTTCGTCAGGCATGTGGGGCAGTTTCGCCAGCAGCACCGAGCCGATCCGGAGACGATCCTGAAGGAACTTCTTGCCCCCTGAGCAGGGTGTCGGAACGGTCGTCGGTGGCGGCGAAGACCAGCTAGGCTGGAGGTAGCGTCGGCAGGCTTGGCTCACGCTGGACGCAGCCCGCTCTGCGCGAAGCCGAAACGGAATTGACCCACAAAACAAGGAGAGACACGACCATGGATACTTCACTCAAGAACTGCGTTTCGATCCTGGCTCGTACCCTGCCATTGCCTGGCGTGGTCTGCTGCGCCCTGCTGCTGAGCGGATGCGCGGGCTTCGGGGCTCCAAGCTCGAAGGTCGCGGCCCAAACCAAGGTCGAGTACTACCCGCAATGCTATGAGCCGGTCAGCCAGCTGCGCAGTTCCGACAAGTCGATGACCAAGTCGGTGGCCACTGGCGCCATCGCCGGTGGCCTGCTCGGCGGCCTGACCGGGGCCCTGGTCGGCAATAGCGGCGATGCCGGCCGCAATGCCCTGATAGGCGCTGCCGCCGGGGCTCTGGTCGGGGGCGCGACCGGCTACTACAGCGAACGCCAGAAGCAGATCAGCGACGACCGTGCGCGCATTGCTTCCTACGCCAGCGACTTCGACCAGAGTACCGGCGAAATCGACCGCAGCATCAGCTACACCCGTACCGCGCAGAACTGCTACCAGCGTGAGTTCACCTCACTGCTCAATGCGCGCAAGGCGAAGAAGATCGGCGACAGCGAAGGGCGCCTGCGTTTGGCCGAGATCGTCAGCGGCCTGAAGGAAACCAACGAGCTGATGGCCGCCGTGGATGGGCGTGCCGGCGAGAGCATCGATGTCTACACCCAGGCCTATGAGAAAGACTTGCAGACGGTCGGTGTGCAACGCCAGGACGTCGCTCAGGTGGCCGCCGTGAAATCTCCGGCCGTCACCGATAAGAAGGCGGCGACCCGCAAGAAGGCCAGCGCCAAGCCGGCGACGAAGACGAATGTGCCCAAAGAAGCCGTCACCACCGAGCGCACCTTGCAGCAAGCCACGGCCAAGCGTGCGGAAGGCCAGAAAATCGCTGCTCGTGGCCAGACCATGGTCAACGACGTGTGCAGCAACCCCGACATGGGTGACTGGGCACCGCCTGCCTGCTCGAAAGCCTGATGCGGGAAAAGGCAGCGGGATCCTGTCTATGGCCATCGCCGGCAAGTATCTGGCTCGTCACGTTGATCGCCTGGTCGAGGGCTCTGGTCAGGAAGTGACGGGCCTCTGTCCAACAGTGGTTTTAAGTCAAATTCTGTCTGTTTTTGGAGTCCTTGCTCATCGAACCAGGCATCACGCTATAGCAGCATCGACGACTCTTGATTGACGCCGTGGCGCAGCACCTGGGCGAGCATTGCGAACCCATCGTGGAGTGCCTGATCACCGCCAGAGGCGTTACTGACGCTCGCGCGGACGAATTGTGGAACTGTGCCTTTACCGATGCTGAATGCATCGGCGATCGAGATCAGGTGATTGCGCTGGCGTAGTGAGTGCTCGATTTCCGATGCGCGCCAGGGAGCCGGTACCTCGATCCAGAAGTGAGGGCTGTATTGATGGGTTCGGTAGGTCAGTCCTTGCAGTAGTTTTTCGACCGCCTGCTTACGGCGCTCCATTTCCGCTATCTGCTGATGCAACAGTGAGCGTGCAGTGCCATCTTCAATCCAGAGGCAGGCGATCTCATGGGGCAGTGGCGAGGCCATCCAGCAGCTGTTGCGAATCGCTGCGGCGTGGCGCCCTACCAATGCCTGCGGTACATGGACATATCCAGCCCGAAGCCCCGCGGCTACTCCTTTGCTCAAGCTGCTGATGATGATCCCGCGCTCAGGTGCGTACATGCTGATTGGTATTGGCCTGTCCTGCATCAGCACGCCATGGGTTTCGTCCTCGATGATCAGCACATTGTGTTCGCGGCATATCTGCGCAATTTCTTTACGGCGTTCGGGGCTGAGAATCGCTGTCGTCGGATTCTGTATCGTCGGCGTGCAGTACAAGGCGGAGACTCGATTGATGCTGCAAATCTCAGCAAGCGATGCAGGGATCAACCCTTCCTCATCCATTTCTATACCCAGGACCTTGATACCCAGAAATCGAGCGACGCTGATGAGGCCCGGATAGGTGAGGTGTTCTGTGACCAGCGTGTCTCCAGCACGCAGCATTGCAATGAGGACGGTCAGCAGGCCGTGCTGGCTGCCATTAACGCAGAGGATCTGCTCGGCCGATGACCTGAAGTTGCCATGCGCCAGCCATTGGGCGCCCGCTTGCCGGTGGCGCTGAATACCCGTATCTGGCGTGTAGAGCATCAATTCCTGCAGCCGCTCCACATCTCCTGACAACTGCGCCATCGTGCGCGCCAGCAGCGTGGCTTCCATTCCGGGGATGTGCATGTTGCGACTCATATCGTGGCATTCATCCGGCGCCTCGATGAAATTGCGGAAGCCGACATCGCGAGAACGTTCCTGCTCGCATGCACGAACAAAGGTGCCATCGCCCACCCGCGCCATGACCAGCCCCATGCGCTCCAATTCTGAATAGGCCCGACTGACTGTTCCGGCAGTAACGCCAATCTTGTCGGCAAGGATGCGATGTGGCGGAAGTTTGAGGCCTTGTCCGATAGCGCCGTTGTTGATGGCCTGCTCTATGCCCTGAGCAAGCCGCATGTACTTAGGCCCAGGGCCATCTCGTAGGGCATTCTTGAAGATTGAATCGGTGTCAATAACGGGTTTGACAGACATATTTTCCTCAAATTAACCTGATATCGAGTCAATGAGTTGAGTTGATAAGAATATTCTTGCGAATAAATCAGATCAATCTTAAAGAACTTACCTTAAGAGCCAAATAAAAACATGTCAATTAGCGTAGGTGTGCAGGATCAACCTGCAGCGGGGAGATGGATGGCGGGCTTGGTCACCACATTGCTCTTTCTTGTGGTTTGTCTCAGTTGGGGGACCACATGGCTTGGCATCAAGATAGCGGTGGAGAGCGTGCCACCACTGACATCTGCAGGTTTGCGTTTTTTGATCGCCTTTCCGCTGTTCCTCGGGTTTGCGTGGGTACGGCGCGAATCGATATTTTTCCCCCGCAAGAACTTCGAGTTTTTCATCTTCGTCACCCTGTGTTACTTCAGCTTGCCGTATTACCTGCTGAATTACGGCGAGCAGTATGTTGCTTCCGGGCTGACGGCACTTTTGTTCAGCAGCATGCCGGTCTTCATCCTGATCTTTTCGTCCATCTTCTTGAGAGAAAAGATATTTTTTTTGCAAGTTGTCGGCATAGCCATTGGCTTCGGCAGCTTGTTCATGATTATCAAGACACAGGGGCTGCATCTCGATTACTCGGAGCTTTTCGGAGTGATCGCTATCCTGATCGCGGCGGTGATGCACGCTCTTTGCTATGTCATTACCAAGCAGAGAGGTGCCGAGATAGGGGTCATTACATTCAATACTCTACCGATCGGCATTGCCGGGCTGGGGCTGTTCATGACTGGCTTGGTGCTGGAGCATCCCGATCTTGCCAGCGTGACGCAGCGCTCCTGGCTGGCATTGACCTATCTCGGTCTGGTGGCTTCCGTGGGCGGCTTCATTGTCTATTTTTTCCTGCTCAAGCGCTTGAGCCCGGTCATTCTGTCGTTCGTATTCATCATCTTTCCAGTATTCGCCGTCCTTATCGGCGCCTGGTACGAAGGCACGCCCATCTCTCGACAGTTGATCCTCTATTCGATGCTGCTGCTGGCAGGCTTTGCCATCACCAAATTGCCGGTAGAACGGCTTCGCGGATGGCGCAGATAACCAATCTCTGGCCCGCAGCCCTCCGATCGAAATCAGCCGCTTGCAGATAGAAGCACCCCCTCCCGCCTACCCGATATCCGCTACGAGCACACCGCTGGTCATCGCAAGGCCGGCCGGCCAATCCAGTAACTAGACTCATTGGGATACCCCGGCGCAGCGCGCACTGCAGCTGTCGCTACCGACAATCGGATTCTTCTGTGCGAAGCAGGTGTGCGGCGAACCTGTCGCGCGCCTGGAAGGCCTGTCCCGGCATTCCGCGGCGCCCCTGCAGCCGCCACCTCCCATTCGCCCACTATGGCGCCAAAAGCCCGTGCCAGAGCCCTCTGGTTTCCAAACTGCGGGGCGCTTGCGCGTGCTTGCCCGTCTGGCCGTTGCCGGGGGCATTGCGGGTGCCCGAGGCGATCCGGCCAATGGCTGCGCGCAGCTGTCCGGGGTGATCTAAGCTCCACAAAGGCTGGCCTTTCGAGCAGAGGTTTCAATGCAAAGCACACCAGAAAACAGTCTGAAAAATGCGTTGAAGGTCTGTAGAGACAGCTTTGTGTTCGTCGGCTTTTTCAGTTTCTTCATCAATGCGCTGATGCTGGTCCCGACCTTCTACATGCTTCAGGTGTATGGACGGGTGATGACCAGCGGCAGCCTGACCACCCTGACCATGTTGACGTTGATCATGACCCTGCTGGTGATCACCCTCGGCTCCCTGGAATGGGTTCGTTCGCGCATCATGGTCCGGGTCAGTACCCGGCTGGATGTGCTGCTCAGTCGCCAGGTCTACAAGGCCAGTTTCAAACGGGCCCTGGACAGCGGCGGCATGGATGCCTCGGCCCAGTCGCTCAACGACCTGACGGGCTTGCGCCAGTTTCTTTCCAGCAGCGGTCTGTTCGCCTTTTTCGACGCACCCTGGCTGCCGATCTACATCGCCGTGATGTTCCTGTTCCACCCCTGGTTCGGCTGGGTCGCGACGGGCAGCGCGTTGCTGTTGATAGTGCTCGCCTTCGTCAACGAGAAGCTCACGGGGCCGGTACTGGCCCAGGCCAACAGGGAGCATATCGGCGCGACCCTCCATACCACCAAGAACCTGCGCAACGCCGAAGTCATCGAGTCCATGGGCATGCTGGAAACCTTGATGGATCGCTGGGGGCGCCGGCAAAGAAACGTTCTGCTGCTGCAATCCCTGGCGAGCGACCGGGGCGGCATGGTCACCACGCTTTCGCGGACTTTCCGCCTGCTGGTGCAATCGCTGGTGCTGGGCCTGGGGGCCTACCTGGCGGTGGATCATCAGGTGGGGGCCGGCCTGGTGTTCGCCGGGGCCGTGCTGCTGGGGCGGGCACTGGCGCCCATCGACCTGATGATCGGCAGCTGGAAGGGCTTTATCGCGGCCCGTTCGCAGTACAACCGCTTGAATGACATCCTTGGCAAGCAACAGGCGCAACCCGAGCGTCTGTCCTTGCCCGCGCCTGAGGGCCAGGTGCAGGTCGAGAACCTGATTGTCACGGCACCAGGCTCCAGTACCCCGATCCTCAAGAACATCAGTTTCAGCGTACCGGCCGGTTGCGTGGTGGGCATCATAGGTCCGAGCGCCTCGGGCAAGTCGACCCTGGCCAGGGCGCTGATCGGCGTCTGGCCGCCACAGCATGGGGTGGTCCGGCTGGATGGCGCGGACATCAGCACCTGGGACAAGCATGAGCTTGGCCCGCATATCGGTTATTTGCCCCAGGACATTGAACTGTTCGAGGGCAGCGTCGGCGAGAACATTGCCCGTTTTGCCGAGATCGATTCGGCGAAGGTCATCCAGGCCGCCAGGACTGCTGGCGTCCACGAAATGATTCTGTTGTTGCCCGATGGCTACGACACCGTCATCGGCAGCGAGGGCGTCATGCTGTCGGCAGGGCAGCGCCAGCGCATCGGGCTGGCCCGCGCGCTGTACGGCAACCCGCGGCTGATCATTCTCGACGAGCCCAATTCCAACCTCGACGAAGTCGGCGATCGCGCCCTGGCGGCCGCCATCCAGCAGATCAAGCACACCGGCGCGACCCTGTTCGTGATTACCCACCGCACCAACATCGTGTCGCAACTCGACCGGCTGCTGGTGATGAAAGCCGGGGTCGTCGGTCTCTATGGGCCGCGCGAGGAAATACTGGCCGAACTCAGCGGGCAGCAACCGCCGGTACCGAAACACGCCGGGCCCGTACCGGTGGCTACCAACGTGGCGTCGATCGATGCCCGCAAGGACGATGGCGGTGAATCCTATGCCTAATCGTCAAATCGAAAGCTTCTCCGACCTGCCGGTGTCCGATCGCAAGGCCCACCGCCTGGGCATCGGCATCGTCGGCTTGACCTTCGGCCTGTTCGGTACCTGGGCGGCGCTCGCGCCCCTGGACGGCGCTGCTTACGCGCCGGGGGTGGTCACCGTGCAGACTTACCGCAAGACGGTCCAGCACCTTGAGGGCGGTATCGTCAAATCGGTCTTGGCCCATGATGGCGATATCGTCAAACGTGATGATCCGCTGATCATCCTTGAAGATGCCCAGCTGCGCTCCGAATACGAGGCGACCCAAAGCCTGCTGATCGCGGCCAGGGCCATGGAGTCAAGGCTGATTGCCGAGCGCGATGGGTCGCCGGCGATCGACTTCGGGCCGATGAGCGACCCTGTCAGCGTGCGGGGAGAGGAAGCGCGCCAGGGCGAGACCCAGGTATTCAACGCTCGGCGGGGCTCGCGGTTGGGCCAGATAGCGGTGCTGCGCGAGCGCATCGGCCAATTGCACCAACAGATCAAGGGCCTGGAGTCGATGATCGCGGTCAAGGTGCGCCTTGAGCAATCCTACAGCGGTGAAATCGGCGAATTGTCCGAGCTACTCAAGCAAGGGTTCGTCGACAAGCAACGCCTGCTGGAGCAGGACCGCAAGCTGGGGATGCTCAGGTCGGAGGTGGCCGATCACCGTTCCGCCATCGACAAGACCCGTCTGCAGATCAACGAAACCCAGCTGCAGATCCTCCAGGTCGACAAGGATTTCAATTCCGACGTGGCCAAGCAGCTGGCCGAGGTGCAGACCAAGATCTACGACCTGCAAGAGAAGAACTCGGCCTTGGAAGACCGCCTCAGCCGTATTGTCATCCGCGCCCCCGACGCGGGCATGGTGATTGGCATGACGGTGCACACCATCGGCGGTGTCGTGCGTTCGGCGACGCCCTTGCTGGACATCGTGCCATCGGTTTCCGAACTGGTCATCGAGGCCCAGGTGGCGCCGGTGGACATCGATCGCATCGGCATCGGCAAGCGCGCCGATATCCGTTTCGGCGCGTTCAAGAGCTCGACCACGCCGGTGATCGAAGGCGAGGTCAGCAGCGTCTCGGCCGACCGGCTGACCAACGAAAAGACCGGGACCGCCTATTACCTGGCGCGGGTCCGGGTCACCGAGAACGGTGCGCGCACCTTGGGTGAGCGCAAGTTGTTGCCGGGGATGCCGGCGGACGTGTTGATCATCACCGGGCAACGCACGCTGTTGCAGTACTTGATGCAGCCGGCCCGGGATGTGATGTCTCAATCAATGATCGAGGAGTGACCGTGGGAGAGTCGTCAGTTCTGCTAGGGAGTGCATTCATGCTGGCAGCGGGGGCCGCCTTGGCGCAAACCGCTGCAGTAACGTCAACCGGGGTCAATGCCTCGACCTATTCCACCGACCTCATGCAGCTGTATCGCGAGGCGCGGCTGGAAGATCCACAGGTCCTGGCCTCCTATGCGCAAGCGCAGGCGGGCAAGGAACATCAACGCGAGGCGCTGGGGGCGCTGTTGCCGCAACTGTCGCTGAATGCCGGGGCGAACCGGATCCACCAGGAAAACGACCTGATACAGGAACGCAGTTTCGATAGCGAAAGCTACAGCCTGGTGCTGCGTCAGTACCTCTACAACAAGGCCGCGTGGGAGAACTACCAGAAGTTCAAGAGCCTGGCCAAGCAGTCCGAGTCGCAAGCGCTGGACGCCCAGGCCGAGGCCACGGTGGAACTGGCGCGGCGCTACTTCACCGCGCTGGCGGCCGAGGATGAGCTGGAGCTGGTCAGGGCAGAGCGTCGAACCACGCAAAAGAGCCTGGACCGGGTCAATGCGTTGTACGAAAAGCAGCTGGCGATGATTACCGACCAGCTCGACCTCAAGGCCCGGGTGGACCTGCTCGCGGCCCAGGAGCTGGATGCCCGCAACCAGGCCAGCATCAGCCGCGAGGCGCTGGCGGAGCTGGTCGGCCGGCCGGTCAAGGAGAAGCTCAACCGGATTCGCAATGACGCGCAACTGCGGGTTTCGGCGCAGAGCCTGGAGTCCTGGGTGCGCGAGGGCATGGAGCTGAACCCGACGCTCAAGGCCAGCGAGAGCGGCGCCGAAGCCGCGAACGCAGCGTTGCGCAGCGGCAAGGGCGGGCATTACCCGACGGTGAGCCTGAACCTCAGCGCGCAACAGACCAACGAGGGCTACAACAATACCCTGGCGCCACGCACCGACAGCTATGTCGCCGGCATCGGCGTTCAGGTGCCGCTGTACAGCGGCGGCTCGACCTCGGCGCGGGTCCGTGGGCTCTACCAGGACCAGCTGGTCGCCGAGCAGGAGTTGGAAGCGATCCGGCGGCGGGTGGTCAAGGAGATCACCAGCGCCTACCTGACCGCCAATTCGAACGGCGAAAAGATCGACGCCAGCCGTTCGGCCCTGGCCTCGGCCCAGCTGTCCAGGGTGGCGGCGGAGAAGGGGCTGAGCTACGGCATGGTCAATGCCGTCGACGTACTGACCAGCGTACGCAACGAGTTCCGCGCCCGGCGCGACCTGCTCAAGACCCAATACGAGTTCCTCAGCAATGTCTTCACCCTCAATCGCTGGGCGGGAAAACCACCGGTCGAAAGTGTCGAGAATGTGAATACCTGGCTGAGTCCCGGTAGCGCCGGCCAGGCCATGGGCGTTGGGACCGAGGACTTGGAGTAAAGGCCGCCTGGCCATTCGACTGCTGTGCTCTACAGCCCCGGAGCCGGAGAAGTCCGGACTCGCCAGGGGCTGGTTGCGTCTGGCCCAACGGCAAGTGAGCGCGCGTCGGCGCCCCTGACGGGAACGCCATCCGCACCTCGAAGATCATTCTTTGGTTCATCCATCCGGTTTGCCACGCCGCCGAGACATTTCTGTCCCGGCAGGCGAGTCGCTTGTGCGGGGGATTGACGTTGAACCGGCGATTCATGGCGCTGCCGGCTTCGTCGACAAATTGACGCTTTCATTGCTTGCGTCGTTGTCCGCACGCCATTCGTCCGTTAATTGACGAGCCTGGTTGGATCCGATTCTGCCCGCAGATCGCCCGTGGCGAGCCTAAGAGCTTGATTTGCGGGGGGCAGGGCGCCCCCGGGGAGCATCGGCCCGGCGACCCGCACCAGGCTTGAGTCGAAGACCGACGGATGGGTTGGCAGGCATTGCAGTGGGCTGGCCTAGACTCAATGGAGGGCTCGCGGACGCCCTGCGGTACGTGCAAGCTATTGATAGTTATTCTTATTTATGCTGTTTCGATAGCTTCGCCCGGCTTTGGGAAACCTCCGCAACTTCTGCCTGTACCGCGGGTCGCCAAGACCCGGGCGGGCACTTTCAGGGCCTGTCGGTGCTCGCATCCATCCTTCAAGAGTGAGTGGCCGATCAAGGAAGGCCAACGCGTATGAAGGTCATCGTTTTTCAAGGGGAGGCAGGAAGATCATGCCAGACCATACAAAAACGATACGCGTGATGCTGATCGATTGCCGTCCCCTCGTGCTCATGGGGCTTCACGATTTGATCAATGCGAGGAGGCCCCGGATGGAGGTGAGCGGCCAGGCCACCACCTACACCAATGCGCTGGACCTTGCCGATCAGTTGCGCCCCAATGTGATTTTCTTCAGTTTTTTTCCGGATGCGCTGAACCCGCTGGAGGTCGTCGCAGGGCTCACCCGCAGCCCGGAAATGAAACTGCTGGTGCTCAAGGGCCTGTACGAATCCGTCCCGGTTGCCCAGGCGATCGAGGCGGGCGCGCGCGGCATCGTGCTGGCGGAAGACCCGACGGAATCGATCGTCCGGGCCATCATCAAGGTCCACCATTACGACGTCGGACTGGACCGAGCCTGGTCCGGTGGGCTTTCCGGCTATGCCGCGAGCAGGCATGTACCCATACGATGCAACCTGGAGCAGGCGAAACAGGCGCGGCTGACGCTGCGCGAGCGGGAGCTGATTCGCGCCATCGTCGGCGACCCGTCCGCCAAATACATGAGCATCGCCGAGCACCTGGGCATCAGTGAGCACACCGTGCACAACCACCTCAGCAACATCTATCAGAAGCTCAACCTGATCAACCGCATCGACTTGCTGATGTATGCGCTCAAGCACGGGCTCACCGACAACGAAGAGCCGCCCGACTCCACGTGGGTGGAACTGGATTGAGGTGATCAAGGCAAGGCAGTTCTGTCGCTGTCCTTGTCGGTGGCCAGGATGTCCGGGTCGAGGGTGATGCCGTGTTCATTGTTTCCTGCCCCCCATGAATGCGCAGGTATGTCGCCGTGCTCTGTGAGCCTTGGGCTGCCAGGGCATTCGCCGCGGATACGCTCGGGGAATTTCGGACTGGGATGGCAAAAAAAGCGAGGGTGGTTTCCAGGCCACCCTCGCTTTTGTTCGCATGCGCGAGGTTTCAGACGCTGCCCAGCACAATGTCGGTATTGAGCAGATCGACCCCGACCAGGGTAATGGTCGTGATCTGTCCGCCGGTCTCGGCCACCGTCACGACGCTGTCGGCGCCAGCGTTGTTGATCGACTGCACAGTGGCGCCCGGGTCACCAATGAGCACCACGGCATCGCGCTGGCCTGCTCCCGCGTCGAAGCCTGTGACCTGGTACTGGTTCTCGGTGCCTGACAGGTCGATGTTGAAGGCATCCCGCTCACCCGTGGTGCCCACCAACCTGAAGTCGAAGAGGGCGTCGGCCGGGTCGTTGGCGAACAGGTTGGCGTCGAATGCGCTGGTCGCGGTGTCGCCATCCTTGTCCGTCACTGTCGCGTTGAACGCCAGCTTGACGTCGCTGGCCAGGCTCTCGGTCTCGTGGGTGAACAGGATCGTCGGGATCTTGATCTCGCCCCGGGCCATGGTCAGCTGAACGGCATCGATCAACGAGGTGGCCGATTTCTCGACGGTGAAGGACACCTGTCCACCGGCCTCCGGAGTCAGGGTGTTGACCTCGATCAGGTTGGAGAAGGTGCCATCCTCGTAGAAGACCCTGTAGTACAGGTCCTCGGTTGCCGTGTTGTAACCGCCCACGGAGTTGTCGATGAAGACCTTCATGCTCGTCAGCAGGCTTTCCGGGTTGACGACGAAGCTTTCATCGGCCGCGCCGATCGCCGCCAGGTTGTCTCCCTGGAGCAGGTTGTTGGCGATGCCGATACCGGCCGTGCTGACGTTCAAGGCCGCCGAGCCGATGAATGACGGCAGGGGGTTGGTCTGCAACTGCGCTTCGGTAGGGTCGGGCGCCCCGACCCCGATGCCGGTCAGGATGCTGTTCGCGCCGCTTGGCGGAGCCAGCGGGTTGGCGCCGAAGAACACGATGTGTTCGCTACCTATGGTCAGCGTGCGCACCGGGTCCGGGCCACCGGCATCCAGCGCGCCGTCGGCGCTGCTTAGGACGATGGTCGAACGGAAGCCTTCGTCCAGGTCCAGGGCATAGGTGCCGTTGGCGTAGGCGCTCAGGGTGTAGTGAACGGTGGTGTTCGCCGTGGCCGCGTTGTTGTCGAAGTCACCGGTCAAGGTTCCCGCGAACTGGTACGCGCCATTGGCGTCCGGTGACGGCGACTGCTCGACGAGCGTGCCGGTTCCGGTGGTGGTCGTGTCGTCCGGCCGGACCAGGGTGAACTGGCCGTTCACCAGCGAAATATCCAGGCCGGCCGCGTTCAGCCCGTCGGCGCCAGGCCCCAGGTTCCAGTAGCCTTGTTGCGCATGGACGGTCCCGGTGCCGATCAGGTTGCCGAAGGCAAGGGTCGGAGTATCGTCATCGACGGTGATCACCAGCTTGTTGGCGGCGGCGGTCACTGTGTCACCGTCCTTGTCGGTGGCCTGCAGCAGGGTACCCAGGTTGAGGGTGAGGTCGTTCTCGTCGTTGCCCGCCGCGTGATCCAGGTGCTGGAGCAGGGTGAAGGTGTAGGCACCCGCTACCGTGAGGCTGAGGGTGAACACGTCAGTCGCGCCGGCCTTGGCGGTCAGGGTGTTGCCCAGGACGCTGTAGGCCAGCGCCACCCCACCGGAACTCAGGGCTGGCAAACCGCTGGTGTTGCTCGACAAGGAGTAGCTCAGCGGTACGTCGGCCCCGGACTGGAAGATACCGGTGACGCTGCCGCTGGCGACAGTCGCCTCACCGGCCACATCCCCGACACCACCGGCGATGCCATTGGCCAGGCCGTCTTCATCGACGGTGCCGGTCACGGGAGCGCCGGTTGCCGTTGGCGTGTCGTCATCGACGGTAATCACCAGTTTCTCGGCCGCGGCCGTCACTGTGTCGCCGTCCTTGTCGGTGGCCTTCAGCAAGGTACCCAGATTGAGGGTGATGTCGTTTTCATTATTGCCTGCAGGGTGATCCAGAGGTTTGAGCAGGGTGAAGCTGTAGGCACCCGCCGCACTGAGGCTGAAGGTGAACACATCGACTGCGCCCGCCTTGGCGGTGAGGGTATCACCGAGGACGCTGTAGACCAGTGCCACCCCACCGGAGCTCAGGGCCGGCAGGCCGCTGGTATCGTTCGACAAGCTATAGGTCAGCGGTACATCGGCACCGGATTGGAAGATGCCGGTGACGCTGCCGCTGGCGGTTGTCGCCTCACCCGCCACATCCCCGACACCACCGGCAATACCGTTGGCCAGGCCGTCTTCATCGACGGTGCCGGTCACGGCGGTCCCGGTTGCGGTTGGTGTGTCGTCATCGACGGTAATCACCAGTTTCTCGGCCGCGGCCGTCACCGTATCGCCATCCTTGTCGGTGGCCTTCAGCAAGCTACCCAGGTTGAGGGTGATGTCGTTTTCATTATTGCCGGCTGGATGATCCAGAGGCTGGAGCAAGGTGAAGCTGTAGGCACCCGCGGCGCTAAGGCTGAAGGTGAATACATCGACTGCACCCGCCTTGGCGGTCAGGGTATCGCCCAGGACGCTGTAGGCCAGTGCCACTCCGCCCGAACTCAGGGCTGGCAGGCCGCTGGTGTCGCTCGACAGGGCATAGCTCAGCGGTACGTCGGCCCCCGACTGGAAGATGCCAGTGACGCTGCCACTGGCCACGGTGGCTTCACCCGCCACGTCGCCCACACCACCCGCGATGCCGTTGGCCAAACCGTCTTCATCGACGGTGCCGGTCACCGCGGTTCCGTTGGCTGTCGGCGTGTCGTCATCGACGGTAATCACCAGTTTCTCGGCGGCGGCCGTCACCGTATCGCCGTCCTTGTCGGTGGCTTTCAGCAAGCTACCCAGATTGATAGTGATGTCGTTTTCGTCATTGTCGGCTGCGTGATCCAGTGGACGGAGCAGGGTGAAGCTGTAGGCACCCGCGGCGCTAAGGCTGAAGGTGAACACATCGACGGCGCCCGCCTTGGCGGTCAGAGTGTCGCCCGCGACGCTGTAGACCAGTGCCACCCCACCGGAACTCAGGGCCGGCAAGCCACTGGTATCGCTCGACAAGCTATAAGTCAGCGGTACATCGGCACCCGACTGGAAGATACCGGTGACACTGCCGCTGGCCGTGGTCGCCTCGCCGGGTACATCGCCAATACCACCGGCAATGCCATTGATCACCCCGTCTTCATCGACGGTGCCGGTCACGGCGGTTCCGTTGGCGGTTGGCGTGTCGTCATCGACGGTGATCACCAGTTTCTCGGCGGCGGCTGTCACCGTGTCGCCGTCCTTGTCGGTGGCCTTCAGCAAGGTACCCAGGTTAATGGTGATGTCGTTTTCATCGTTGCCCGCTGGGTGATCCAGAGGCTGGAGCAAGGTAAAGCTGTAGGCACCGGCTGCGCTAAGGCTGAAGGTGAATACGTCAGTTGCACCGGCTTTAGCCGTGAGGGTGTCACCCGCGACGCTGTACACCAGCGCCACCCCGCCCGAACTTAGGGCTGGCAAGCCACTGGTGTCGCTCGACAAGGCATAACTCAGCGGCACATCGGCCCCGGACTGGAAGATGCCGGTGACGCTGCCGCTGGCCGTGGTGGCTTCGCCAGCCACGTCGCCCACACCTCCTGCGATGCCATTGGCCAGACCGTCTTCATCGACGGTGCCGGTCACGGCGGTCCCGGTTGCTGTTGGCGTGTCGTCATCGACGGTGATCACCAGTTTTTCGGCCGCAGCTGTCACCGTGTCGCCATCCTTATCCGTGGCTTTCAGCAATGTGCCCAGGTTGATGGTGATGTCGTTTTCGTCATTACCGGCCGGATGGTCCAGAGGCTGCAACAGGGTAAAGCTGTAGGCACCCGCGGCACTGAGGCTGAAGGTGAACACATCGACCGCGCCAGCCTTGGCTGTGAGGGTGTCGCCCGCGACGCTGTACACCAGTGCCACCCCACCCGAACTCAGGGCTGGCAAGCCGCTGGTATCGCTCGACAGGGCATAACTCAGCGGTACGTCGGCACCGGATTGGAAGATGCCGGTGACGCTGCCGTTGGCAGTAGTCGCCTCACCCGCCACATCCCCGACACCACCGGCAATACCGTTGGCTAGGCCGTCTTCATCGACAGTGCCAGTCGCAGCGGTTCCGTTCGCGGTGGGCGTGTCGTCATCGACGGTGATCACCAGCTTCTCGGCCGCGGCCGTCACTGTGTCGCCGTCCTTGTCGGTGGCCTTCAGCAAGGTGCCCAGGTTAATGGTGATGTCGTTTTCATCGTTGCCCGCTGGGTGATCCAGGGGTTGGAGCAGGCTAAAGCTGTAGGCACCCGCGGCGCTGAGGCTGAAGGTGAATACATCGACCGCGCCCGCCTTGGCTGTGAGGGTGTCACCCGCGACGCTGTACACCAGCGCCACGCCACCCGAACTCAGGGCTGGCAGACCGCTGGTATCGCTCGACAAGGCATAGGTCAGCGGTACGTCGGCCCCGGATTGGAAGATGCCGGTGACGCTGCCGCTGGCGACGGTGGCTTCGCCGGCCACGTCGCCGACACCGCCGGCAATGCCATTGGCCAATCCGTCTTCGTCGACGGTGCCGGCCGCAGCGGTGCCATTCGCGGTTGGGGTGTCGTCATCGACGGTAATCACCAGTTTCTCGGCGGCGGCCGTCACCGTATCGCCGTCCTTGTCGGTGGCCTTCAGCAAGGTGCCCAGGTTAATGGTGATGTCGTTTTCATCGTTGCCGGCTGGATGATCCAGAGGTTGCAGCAGGGTGAAGCTATAGGCACCCGCGGCGCTGAGGCTGAAGGTGAAGACATCAGTTGCACCGGCCTTGGCCGTCAGGGTGTCACCCAGGACGCTATACACCAGCGCGACCCCACCGGAGCTCAGGGCTGGCAAGCCGCTGGTGTCGCTCGACAAGGCGTAACTCAGCGGTACGTCGGCCCCAGACTGGAAGATGCCCGTCACGCTGCCGCTGGCCGTGGTGGCTTCGCCAGCCACGTCACCCACACCGCCGGCAATACCGTTGGCCAGGCCGTCTTCATCGACGGTGCCGGCCTCGGCGGTTCCGACTGCCGTTGGCGTGTCGTCATCGACGGTAATCACCAGTTTCTCGGCGGCAGCCGTCACTGTGTCGCCGTCCTTGTCGGTGGCCTTCAGCAAGGTACCCAGGTTAATGGTGATGTCGTTTTCATCGTTGCCCGCTGGGTGATCCAGGGGTTGGAGCAGGGTAAAGCTGTAGGCACCCGCGGCGCTGAGGCTGAAGGTGAACACATCGACTGCACCCGCCTTGGCGGTCAGGGTGTCACCCGCGACGCTGTAGACCAGTGCCACCCCGCCCGAACTCAGGGCTGGCAGACCGCTGGTATCGCTCGACAGGGCGTAGCTCAGTGGCACGTCGGCGCCCGACTGGAAGATACCGGTCACGTTGCCGCTGGCCGTCGTTGCTTCGCCAGCTACGTCGCCCACACCACCCGCGATGCCATTGGCCAGACCGTCTTCATCGACGGTTCCGGCCTCGGCAGTCCCGGTTGCCGTTGGCGTATCGTCATCGACGGTAATCACCAGTTTCTCGGCGGCAGCCGTCACTGTGTCGCCGTCCTTGTCGGTGGCCTTCAGCAAGGTACCCAGGTTAATGGTGATGTCGTTTTCATCGTTGCCCGCTGGGTGATCCAGGGGTTGGAGCAGGGTAAAGCTGTAGGCACCCGCGGCGCTGAGGCTGAAGGTGAACACATCGACTGCACCCGCCTTGGCGGTCAGGGTGTCACCCGCGACGCTGTACACCAGCGCCACCCCGCCCGAACTCAGGGCTGGCAGGCCGCTGGTGTCGCTCGACAAGGAGTAACTCAGTGGCACGTCGGCGCCCGACTGGAAGATACCGGTCACGTTGCCGCTGGCCGTCGTTGTTTCGCCAGCTACGTCGCCCACACCTCCCGCAATGCCATTGGCCAGGCCGTCTTCATCGACGGTTCCGGCCTCGGCAGTCCCGGTTGCCGTTGGTGTGTCGTCATCGACGGTAATCACCAGTTTCTCGGCGGCGGCCGTTACCGTGTCGCCATCCTTGTCCGTGGCCTTCAGCAATGTGCCCAGATTGATGGTGATGTCGTTTTCGTCGTTACCGGCTGGATGGTCCAGTGGCTGCAGCAGGGTGAAGCTGTAGGCACCCGCCGCGCTGAGGCTGAAGGTGAAGACATCAATTGCACCGGCTTTAGCCGTGAGGGTGTCGCCGGCAACGCTATACACCAGCGCCACTCCGCCCGAGCTCAATGCCGACAGGCCGCTGGTATCGCTCGACAGGGCATAACTCAGCGGTACATCGGCACCGGACTGGAAGATACCGGTCACGCTGCCGCTGGCTACAGTAGCTTCGCCGGCCACATCGCCGACGCCACCGGCAATACCGTTGGCCAATCCGTCTTCGTCGACGGTGCCGGCCGCAGCGGTGCCATTCGCGGTTGGGGTATCGTCATCGACGGTAATCACCAGCTTCTCGGCGGCAGCCGTTACCGTATCGCCATCCTTGTCCGTGGCCTTCAGCAAGGTACCCAGATTGATGGTGATGTCGTTTTCATCGTTGCCCGCTGGATGGTCCAGGGGCTTGAGCAGGGTGAAGCTATAGGCACCCGCCGCGCTGAGGCTGAAGGTGAACACATCGACTGCGCCAGCCTTGGCGGTCAGGGTGTCGCCGACAACGCTGTACACCAGTGCCACTCCGCCTGAACTCAATGCCGGCAGGCCGCTGGTATCGCTCGACAAGCTAAAGCTCAGCGGCACATCGACGCCGGACTGGAAGATCCCGGTCACGCTGCCGCTGGCGTTGGTGGCCTCGCCAGGCACGTCGCCGACACCGCCGGCAATGCCATTGGCCAGGCCGTCCTC
Source organism: Pseudomonas sp. GW822-FHT05A08 (assembly GCF_058800485.1). Taxonomy (NCBI): domain Bacteria; kingdom Pseudomonadati; phylum Pseudomonadota; class Gammaproteobacteria; order Pseudomonadales; family Pseudomonadaceae; genus Pseudomonas; species Pseudomonas sp. GW822-FHT05A08. Next base: position 4,226,557 of record NZ_CM179511.1, on the reverse strand, counting down.
ATCGACGGTGCCGGCCGCAGGGGTACCGGCCGCTGCCGGTCCATCGTCCTCGAAGATCATCTTCGAGCCGATTTCGCTGGTGCTGATAGAGGCTTGACGCAGGGTGAAACCACCGATATCGAAATCGGCGTGGTTATCGCCCTTGACGTCGACGGCTGCCCCGTTCTCGACCAGCACGCGGTTGTGGTCCGCGGTGGTGGTGTATTCGATCTGGTAGCCGGCCTTGACGCCGGTGATGGTTGCCACTCCGCCGGAAAAGCTGATGGCAATGCTCGGATCATTCACCGAGCCGTCGGAGTTCTCGATCACCAGCCCGGTGGTTTTGTTGATCACGCGAACATTGGTGATTGCCACCGATGCGTCATTCGCATAGCCGTTGATGAAATTCACGCCAGGTTCGGCCGCGGTGCTGTATGCGCTGACTTTCACCATCGCACTCTTGCCGCCTTGCAACTGCACGACATCGAAACTGGCCGACTTGGTATTAAAGACCGCGGTGAAGTCGATATTGGACTCCACATCCGCTTCGTTCTGGTCCAGGTTGGGCACGGTCACGTTCTGCCGGGCGCCGGTGACGAACGAAACACGAATGCCTTCCTGTTCCACGATCATCTGGTTGTTGGTGCCCAGGGTGGTCGGGCCACCGCCCTGGCTGGTGTTGATCGTGTCGCCAGTGTTTATGTTCGCGCCGCTGGACTGGTCTGCCGGGTCTTTACCGGTGGCGATCAGCGTCGGATTGGTGATCCGCAACACACCGCCGTCATTGATCACAGTCGGGTTCGCCGCGGTGAACATCAGGAACAGGTTCTGCCCGGAAGGCGCATTGGTCAGGCTGAATCCCGCGTCCTGGACGGCGCTGACAAACACCTTGTTCAGCAGGTTGAGGGCATCGTCCGGGTTGCTGGCATCCGGGTGCTTGAGCGGTTGGTATTCCACGGTCCAGAGCTTGCCGCCGGATACCGGCGATCCGGTTTCTTCGATATAACCGGCGAACACGATCGCGCCGGCAGGGCCTCCGGCCCGACCCACAAGGATGTTGTTGTTCGTATCCGTGTAGAGAAGGATGCTGGTGCCATCGAGGGTATCCAGCCCGCTGTCCAGGCCATTGAGCGGCGCGCCGAGGCTGTCGGTGAATTTGATATCGGTAACGTTGGTGCCGGGCGCCAGGGTGAAGGCATTGCTGCCGGTATTGCCCACGGCACCGGTGTAGCCACTCAAGGCTGCATCCGTTGCGGTACTGGCCCCAAGGGCCGTCAGTCGGGTGGCAAAGGCCGAGGGCAGGGCCGCCAGCAGGATGTCATTGTCGTCAGCGTCTCCCGCGGGGCTTGGTGTGGCGGTGGCGTTCTGCAACCCGGTGGTTTCGTCCAGGGTCACGCTCGCACCGTTCACCAGGATGGACGAAGCGCTGCTCGCCTGGGCCGTGCTGACGGCCAGCGTGTTGTCGCTGGGGAAGACAGGGTATAGAGCGGTACTGGTGTCAGCGGTCAGGTCGTTCGTGAGGGATGGGGTTTTTTTAGAAATAGTCATGACGTTCTCCCGGGCAATTCCAGTCGTCGAAGCCGCACCTGGGCCCTCTGTTGGCAGATACGACAACTATGAAGATGCGTCGCAGATTGCGCATTGGCCGATACTCCCAAGCCGGATGGGAGTTTCAGCCTATGCGGCAGGGGGAGGCGGGAGGAGGCGCAGCAGCGATCGCAAAAAGGACTTCGGGGTCCTTTTTTGCGTTAGCCCGCGAGGGCAGCAAAAGGCCGTTGTAGAGCTGTTCTCATATTGGCGCGCAAAAAAAACGAGGGTGGTTTCCAGGCCACCCTCGCATGGGTTTGACGTGCCAGGTTTCAGACGCTGCTCAGGACAATATCGGTGTTGAGCAGGTCGACCCCGACCAGGGTAATGGTCGTCAATTGTCCGCCGGTCTCGGCCACCGTCACGATACTGTCGGCGCCGGCGTTGTTGATCGACTGCACAGTGGCGCCCGGGTCACCAATAAGCACCACCGCATCGCGCTGGCCTGCTCCGGCATCGAAGCCGGTGACCTGGTACTGGTTCTCGGCCACCGACAGATCGATGTTGAAGGCGTCCCGCTCACCCGTGGTGCCCACCAGCCTGAAGTCGAACAGGGCGTCGGCCGGATCGTTGGCGAACAGGTTGGCGTCGAACGCGCTGGTTGCCGTATCACCATCCTTGTCCGTCACCGTCGCGTTGAACGCCAGCTGGATATCGCTGGCCAGGCTCTGGGTCTCCTGAATGAACTGGATTACCGGCACCTTGATCGTACCCTTGCCCATGGTGAGCTGGACCGCATCGATCTTGTGGGTGTCGTCCCACTCTACGGTAAAGGATTTCTGGTTTCCGGCTTCCGCGTGCAGGTCAGCGGCCAGCACCTTGGTGGGGGCCCCCGAGGTTGTGCCGTCCTCGTAGTAGATCGTGTAGTACAACTCTTCCGTGGCCGGGTCGTAGCCCTGCACCGAGTTGTCGATAAAGATCTTCATGGCCGTCAACAAGGTCTCGGGGTTGATGACGAAACTCTCGTCGCCGGCATTGATACCCGCCGTGTTGTTGCCCTCCAGGTTGTTGTTGGCGATGCCGATGCCGGAGGTGCTGACGTTCATGGCCGCGGTGCCGATGAACGAGGGCAGGGGGTTGGTCTGCAACTGGGCTTCGGTAGGGTCGGGCGCTCCGAGCCCGATGCCGGTCAGGATGCTGTTCGGACCCGTCTGCGGCGCCAGCGGGTTAGCGCCGAAGAACACCACATGCTCGCTGCCTATGGTCAGCGTGCGTACCGGGTCCGGCCCGCCGGCATCCAGCGAACCGTCGGCACTGCTGAGGACGATGGTCGAACGGAAACCTTCCTGCAGATCCAGGGCATAGGTGCCGTTGGGGTAGGCGCTCAGGGTGTAGTGGACGGTGGTGTTCGCGGTGGCCGCGTTGTTGTCGAAGTCACCGGTCAAGGTCCCGGCGAACTGGTAGGCGCCGTTGCCATCCGGTGACGGCGACTGCTCGACCAGCGTGCCAGTGCCGGTGGTGGTGGTGTTGTCCGGCCGGACCAGGGTGAACTGGCCGTTCACCAGCGAGATATCCAGGCCGGCCGCGTTCAGCCCGTCGGCGCCAGCCCCCAGGTTCCAGTAGCCTTGTTGCGCAAGGTCGGTGCCGGTGCCGATCAGGTTGCCGAAGGCGAGGGTTGGGGTGTCGTCATCGACGGTGATCACCAGTTTCTCGGGCGCGGCCGTCACCGTATCGCCGTCCTTGTCGGTGGCTTGCAGCAGCGACCCCAGGTTGAGGGTGATGTCGTTCTCGTTATTGCCTGCCGCGTGATCCAGGTGCTGGAGCAGGGTGAAGGCATAGGCCCCCACGGCATTGAGGCTGAAGGTGAACACATTGACTGCGCCCGCCTTGGCCGTCAGGGTGTCACCCGCAACGCTGTAGGCCAGCGCCACCCCGCCCGAACTCAGGGCTGGCAGGCCACTGGTATCGCTCGACAGGGCATAGCTCAGTGGCACATCGGCACCGGACTGGAAGATCCCGGTGACGCTGCCGCTGGCGACGGTGGCTTGGCCAGCCACGTCGCCCACACCACCGGCAATGCCATTGGCCAGGCCATCTTCGTCGACGGTGCCGGTCACCGCGGTTCCGTTGGCGGTTGGCGTATCGTCATCGACGGTAATCACCAGTTTCTCGGCCGCGGCGGTCACCGTGTCGCCATCCTTATCCGTGGCCCGTAGCAAGGTGCCCAGGTTGAGGGTGATGTCGTTTTCGTTATTGCCTGCGGGGTGATCCAGAGGCTTGAGCAGGGCGAAGTTGTAGGCACCCGCGGCGCTGAGGCTGAAGGTGAACACATCGACTGCGCCAGCCTTGGCGGTGAGGGTATCCCCCAGGACGCTATAGACCAGCGCCACACCGCCGGAACTCAGGGCCGGTAGGCCGCTGGTATCGCTCGACAAGGAAAAATTCAGCAGTCCATCGGCACCGGACTGGAAGATCCCTGTCACGCTGCCACTGGCGGTAGTCACCTCGCCAGCCACATCACCGACCCCGCCAGCGATGCCGTTGGCCAGGCCGTCTTCGTCGACGGTGCCGGTCACGGCGGTTCCGTTGGCGGTTGGCGTATCGTCATCGACGGTAATCACCAGTTTCTCGGCCGCGGCGGTCACTGTGTCGCCATCCTTATCCGTGGCCCGTAGCAACGAGCCCAGATTAAGGGTGATGTCGTTCTCGTTATTGCCGGCGGCGTGGTCCAGCGGCTTGAGCAGGGTGAAGCTATAGGCACCCGCGGCACTGAGGCTGAAGGTGAATACATCGACGGCGCCCGCCTTGGCGGTCAGAGTGTCGCCGGCGACGCTATACACCAGCGCCACGCCGCCCGAACTCAGGGCTGGCAGGCCGCTGGTGTCACTCAGCAGGGTATAACTCAGCGGCACGTCGGCACCGGACTGGAAGATCCCGGTCACGCTGCCACTGGCGGTAGTCGCTTCACCTGCCACATCACCGACACCACCGGCGATGCCATTGGCCAGGCCATCCTCGTCGACGGTGCCGGTCACGGCGGTTCCGGTTGCGGTTGGCGTGTCGTCATCGACGGTGATGACTAGTTTTTCGGCTGCGGCCGTCACCGTATCACCGTCCTTGTCGGTGGCCTGCAGCAGGCTACCCAGGTTGAGGGTGATGTCGTTTTCGTCGTTGCCGGATGGGTGATCCAGCGGCTTGAGCAGGGTAAAGCTATAGGCACCCGCGGCGCTGAGGCTGAAGGTGAACACATCGACTGCGCCAGCCTTGGCGGTCAGGGTGTCGCCGGCGACGCTGTACACCAGTGCTACTCCGCCGGAACTCAATGCCGGCAAGCCGCTGGTATCGCTCGACAAGCTAAAGCTCAGCGGCACATCGACGCCGGACTGGAAGATACCGGTGACGCTGCCGCTGGCGTTGGTGGCCTGGCCGGCCACATCACCGACACCACCGGCGATGCCATTGGCCAGGCCGTCTTCATCGACGGTACCGGCCACGGCGGTTCCGGCCGCTGCCGGCCCATCGTCCTCGAAGATCATCTTCGAGCCGATTTCGGCGGTCGTGGTGGAGGCCTGGCGCAGGACGAAGCCACCGATGTCGAAGTCGGCGTGGTTATTGCCCTTGGCGTCGAGGGCTGCGCCGTTCTCGATCAGGACGCGGTTGTGGTCCGCGGTGGTGGTGTACTCGATCTTGTAGCCGGCCTTGACACCGGTGACGGTTGCCACCCCGCTGGCAAAGCTGATGGCAATGCTCGGATCATTCGCCGATCCGTCGGAGTTCTCGATCACCAGCCCGGTGGCGTTGTTGATCACGCGAACATTGGTGATGGCCACCGACGTATCGTTCGCATAGCCGTTGACGAAGTTCACGCCGGCTTCGGCCGCGGTGCTGAAGGCACTGATTTTTACCACGGCGCTCTTGCCGCTTTGCAGCTGCACCACATCGAAATTGGCCGCCTTGGCATTAAACATCGCGGTGAAGTCGATATTGGCTTCGACATCGGCTTCGTTCTGGTCCTCGTTGGGAATGGTCACGTCCTGCCGGGCGCCAGTGACGAAGGTGAAACGAATGCCTTCCTGTTCCACGATCATCTGGTTGTTGGTGCCGAAGGTGGTCGGGCCTCCCGCCTGGCTGGTGTTGATGGTGTCACCGGTGTTGATGTTGACGCCTGTTGACTCGTCGGCGGGGTCCTTGCCGGTGGCAATGATCGTCGGGTCGCTGATCCGCAGGACCCCACCGTCATCGACCACCGTCGGGTTGGCCGTGGTGAACATCAGGAACAGGTTCTGTCCGGAAGGCGCATCGGCCAGGCTGAACTTCAGGTCCTGGCTGGCGCCGACGAACACCTTGTTCAGCAGGTTGAGGGCATCGTCCGGGTTACTGGCATCCGGGTGTTTGAGCGGTTGGTATTCCACAGTCCAGATCTTGCCACCCGATACCGGCGATCCGGTTTCCTCGATATAGCCGGCGAACACGATCGCACCGGCAGGGCCTCCGGCCCGGCCCAGCACGATGTTGTTATTGTCCGTATCGGTATAGAGCAGGATGCTGGTGCCATCGAGAGTATCCAGGCCGCTGTCCAGGCCATTGAGCGGCGCGCCCAGGCTGTCGGTGAACTTGATATCGGTAATGTCCGCGCCGGGCGCCGGGTTGAGGGTGAAGGCATTGCTGCCGGTGTTGCCCACGGCACCGGTGTAGCCACTCAAGGCCGCATCCGTTGCGGTACCCGCGCCAAGGGCGGTCAAGCGGGTGGCGAAGGCCGAGGGCAGGGCGGCCAGCAGAATGTCATTGTCGTCGGCGTCTCCCGCAGGGGCTGGCGTGGCCGTGGCGTTCTGCAGCCCGGTGGTTTCGTCCAGTGAGACGTTAACGCCGGTCGCTACAACGAGCGGGTCGTTCGTGAGGAGTGTGTTTTCTTGCAGGGTGGTCATGACATTCTCCAGGGCAGTTCCAGTCGTTGGGGCCGCACCCTGGCCCTCTGCTGGCAGATGCCTCAACTATGGTGATGCGCCGGAGAATGCGCATTGGCCGATACTCCCAGGCAGCCTGGGAGTTTCAGCCTACCTGGGAGGGGGACGCGGGGTGAGGCGAAGGCGCCGGTCCATTGCCTGCCCTTCAAGCCTTGTGCTGCTTGAGCGTCCGGCGCGGCAAAAAAAACGAGGGTGGTTTCCAGGCCACCCTCGTATGGGTTTGACGCGTCAGGTTTCAGACGCTGCTCAGGACAATATCGGTATTGAGCAGATCGACCCCGAGCAGGGTGATGGTCGTCAGCTGTCCGCCGGTCTCGGCAATCGTCACGATGCTGTCGTTGCCGGCATTGTTGACCGACTGCACAGTGGCGCCCGGGTCACCAATAAGCACCACCGCATCGCGCTGGCCCGGGCCGGCATCGAAGCCGCTGATCTGGTACAGGTTCTCGGCCACCGACAGGTCGATGTTGAAGGCATCCCGTTCACCCGTGGTGCCCACTAGCCTGAAGTCGAAGGCCTGGTCGCTCGGGTCGTTGGCGAACAGGTTGGCGTCGAACGCGCTGGTTGCCGAATCGCCATCCTTGTCCGTTATTGTCGCGTTGAACGCCAGCTGGATATCGCTGGCCAGGCTCTGGGTTTCCTTGATGAACTGGATCACCGGGACCTTGATCGTGCCCTTGCCCATGGTGAGCTGGACCGCGTCGATCAGGTGGCTGCCATCCCACTGGACGGTGAAGGATTTCTGGTTTCCGGCTTCCGCGTGCAGGTCGGCGGCCAGCACCTTGATGGGCGCCCCCGAGGTCGTGCCGTCCTCGTAGTAGGCCGTGTAGTACAGCTCTTCCGTGGCCGGGTCGTAGCCCTGTACCGAGTTGTCGATAAAGATCTTCATGGCCGTCAACAAGGTCTCGGGGTTGACCACGAAACTCTCGTCACCGGCATTGATGCCGGCCGTGGTGTTGCCCTCCAGGTTGTTGTTGGCGATACCGATGCCCGAGGTGCTGACGTTCATGGCCGCGGTGCCTATGTACGACGGCAGGGGATTGGTCTGCAACTGCCCTTCGGTAGGGTCGGGCGCCCCGAGCCCGATACCGGTCAGGATGCTGTTCGGGCCGGTCTGCGGCGCCAGCGGGTTAGCGCCGAAGAACACCACATGTTCGGTGCCTATCGTCAGCGTGCGTACCGGGTCCGGCCCGCCGGCATCCAGCGAACCGTCGGCACTGCTGAGGACGACGATCGAACGGAAGCCTTCCTGCAGGTCCAGGGCATAGGTGCCATTGGCGTTGGCGGTCAGCGTGTAGTGCACGGTGGTGTTCGCCGTGGCCGCGTTGTTGTCGAAGTCACCGGTCAGGGTCCCGGCGAACTGGTAGGCGCCGTTGCCATCCGGTGACGGCGACTGCTCGACCAGTGTGCCAGTGCCGGTAGTGGTGGTGTTGTCCGGCCGGACCAGGGTGAACTGGCCGTTCACCAGCGAGATATCCAGGCCGGCCGCGTTCAGCCCGTCGGCGCCAGCCCCCAGGTTCCAGTAGCCTTGTTGCGCCAATTGGGTCCCGGTGCCGATCAGGTTGCCGAAGGCGAGGGTCGGTCCATCGTCCTCGAAGATCATCTGCGAGCCGATTTCGGCGGTGGTGGTGGAGGCCTGGCGCAAGGTGAAGCCACCGATATCGAAGTCGGCGTGGGTGTTGCCCTTGGCGTTCAGGGCGGCGCCGTTCTCGATCAGGACGCGGTTGTGGTCCGCGGCCGTGGTGTATTCGATCTGGTAGCCGGCCTTGATGCCGGTGACGGTGGCCACGCCGCTGGCAAAGCTGATGAGGATGCTCGTGTCATTCACCGAGCCGTCCGAGTTTTCGATCACTTGTCCCGTGGCGATGTTGATCACGCGAACATTGGTAATGGCCACTGACGTATCGTTCGCATAGCCATTGACGAAACTCGCGCCACTTTCAACCGCGGTGTTGAAGGCACTGATCCTGACCACCGCACTCTTGCCGCCTTGCAGTTGCACGATATCGAAATTGGCCGCCTTGGCATTGAACATCGCGGTGAAGTCGATGTTGGCTTCGATATCGGCTTCATTCTGATCCAGGTTGGGAATGGTTACGTCCTGCCGGGCGCCCGTGACGAAGGTGAAGCGAATGCCTTCCTGTTCCGTGATCATCTGGCTGTTGGTGCCGAAGGTGGTCGGGCCACCCGCCTGGCTGGTGTTGATGGTGTCGCCGGTGTTGATGCTGGCGCCCGATGACTGGTCGGCGGGGTCCTTGCCGGTGGCGATGATCGTCGGGTCGCTGATCCGCAAGACGCCGCCGTCATCGACCACCGTCGGATTGGCCTTGGTGAACATCAGGAACAGGTTCTGCCCGGAGGGGGCATTGGCCAGGCTGAACGTCAGGTCCTGGCTGGCGCCGATAAACACCTTGTCCAGCAGGTTGAGGGCATCGTCCGGGTTACTGGCATCCGGGTGCTTGAGCGGTTGATATTCCACGGTCCAGATCTTGCCGCCCGACAGCGGCGACCCGGTTTCCTCGATATAGGCGGCGAACACGATCGCGCCGGCAGGGCCTCCGGCCCGGCCCAGCAGGATGTTGTTATTGGTATCGGTATACAGAAGGATGTCGATGCCATCGAGGGTATCCAGCCCGCTGTCCAGGCCATCGAGCGGTGCGCCCAGGCTGTCGGTGAAGCTGATATCGACATTGATCGCACCGGGCGCCAGGTTGAGGGTGAAGGCATTGCTGCCGGTGTCGCCCACGGCGCCGGTGTAGCCGCTCAGGGCGGCGTCCGTCGCGGTACCCGCGCCAAGGGCGGTCAGCCGGGTGGCGAAGGCCGAGGGCAGGGCGGCCAGCAGGATGTCATTGTCGTCGGCGTCCCCCGCGGGGGATGGCGTGGCCGTGGCGTTCTGCAACCCGCTGGTTTCGTCCAGCGCAACGTTGGCACCGGTCGCTACCACGAGCGGAGCGCCATCCGCCAGGGCGGTGAGGGTCAGTGTGTCGTTGCTGGGAAAGGCGGGGTACAGATCGGTAGAGGTATCGGCGGTCAGGTCGGTGGTGGGGGATTGGGGTGTGGTCATGGCAGGCTCCTCGGCGGTTCTAGTTGTGGGGGTCGCACCTGGGCCCCTCTGCTGGCAGATGTCACAACTATGGGGATGCGCCGCAGGTTGCGCATTGGCCGATACTCCCAGGCGGCCTGGGAGTTTCAGCCTATTGGGGCGGGGAAACGGGATGAGGCGAAGGCGTCGGTCTATTGCGTGCCTTTCACGCCTTGCACGGCTTGAGCGTTCGGCACGGCAAAAAAACGAGGGCGGTTTCCAGGCCGCCCTCGCTTGGGTTTGCCGTGCCAGGTTTCAGACGCCGCTCAGGACAATGTCGGTATTGAGCAGATCGACCCCGAGCAGGGTGATGGTCGTCAGCTGTCCGCCGGTCTCGGCAATCGTCACGATGCTGTCGTTGCTGGCATTGTTGATCGACTGCACAGTGGCGCCCGCGTCACCAATGAGCACCACCGCATCCCGTTGGCCTGCGCCTGCATCGAAGCCAGTGACCTGGTACAGGTTCTCGGCCACCGACAGATCGATGTTGAAGGCATCCCGCTCACCCGTGGTACCCACCAGCCTGAAGTCGAAGGCCTGGTCGCTCGGGTCGTTGGCGAACAGGTTGGCGTCGAACGCGCTGGTTGCGGTGTCGCCATCCTTGTCCGTCGTCGTGGCGTTGAACGACAGCTGGATATCGCTGGCCAGGTTCTGGGTCTCCTGAATGAACTGGATCACCGGGATCTTGATCGTACCTTTGCCCATGGTGAGCTGGACCGCATCGATCAGGTGGGAGTCGTCCCACTCCAGGAGGAAGGACTTCTGTCCTCCCGCCTCCGCGTGCAGGTCCGCAGCCAGCACCTTGATGGGGGCGCCCGAGGTCGTGCCGTTGTCGTAGTAGATTGTGTAGTACAGCTCTTCGGTGGCCGGGTCGTAGCCCTGTACCGAGTTGTCGATATAGACCTTCATGGCCGTCAGCAGCGTCTCGGGGTTGATCACGAAACTCTCGTCACCGGCGTTGATGCCCGCCGTGGTGTTGCCCTCCAGATTGTTGTTGGCGATACCGATGCCGGAGGTGCTGACGTTCATGGCCGCCGAGCCGATGTAGGACGGCAGGGGATTGGTCTGCAACTGCGCTTCGGTAGGGTCGGGCGCGCCAAGCCCGATGCCGGTGAGGATGCTGTTCGGACCGGTCTGCGGAGCCAGCGGGTTGGCACCGAAGAACACTACATGCTCGGTGCCGATGGTCAGCGTGCGTACCGGGTCCGGACCACCGGCATCCAGCGAGCCGTCGGCACTGCTGAGGACCACGGTCGAGCGAAAGCCTTCCTGCAGGTCCAGGGCGTAGGTGCCGTTGGCGTTGGCGGTCAGGGTGTAATGGACGGTGGTGTTGGCCGTGGCTGCGTTGTTGTCGAAGTCACCGGTCAGGGTGCCGGCGAACTGATAGGCGCCATTGCCATCCGGTGAAGGCGACTGCTCGACCAGCGTACCGGTGCCGGTGGTGGTCGTATCGTCCGGCCGGACCAGGGTGAACTGGCCGTTCACCAGGGAAATATCCAGGCCGGCCGCCCCTAGTCCGTCGGCACCGGACCCGATGCTCCAGTAACCTTGTTGCGCATGGTCGGTACCGGTGCCGATCAGGTTGCCGAAGGCCAGGGTCGGGGTGTCGTCATCAACGGTGATCACCAGCTTGTCGGCCGCGGCGGTCACTGTGTCGCCATCCTTGTCGGTGGCCTGCAATAGTGTGCCGAGGTTGAGGGTAAGGTCGTTCTCGTCATTGCCGGCCGCGTGATCCAGAGGCTTGAGCAGGGTGAAGGTGTAGGCGCCCGCTACCGTCAGGCTGAGGGTGAACACATCCGTCACGCCGGCCTTGGCGGTCAGGGTATTGTCCAGGACGCTGTAGGTCAGTGCCACCCCGCCGGAGCTCAGGGCTGGCAAGCCGCTGGTGTTGCTCGACAGGGAATAGCTCAGCGGTACGTCGGCTCCGGACTGGAAGATCCCGCTCACGCTGCCGCTGGCAATAGCCGCCTCGCCTGCGACGTCACCGACGCCCCCGGCAATACCATTGGCCAGGCCGTCCTCGTCGACAGTATTTGCCTCTGCGGTTCCATTCGCTGTGGGCGTGTCGTCATCGACGGTGATCACCAGCTTCTCGGCCGCGGCCGTCACCGTGTCGCCATCTTTATCCGTGGCTTGCAACAGCGTGCCGAGGTTGAGGGTGATGTCGTTTTCGTTATTGCCTGCGGGGTGATCCAGCGGCTTGAGCAGGTTGAAGCTGTAGGCACCCGCTGTGCTGAGGCTGAAGGTGAATACATCGACGGCGCCGGCCTTGGCGGTCAGGGTGTCGCCGGCGACGCTATAGACCAATGCCACTGCGCCGGAAGTCAGGGCCGGCAGGCCGCTGGTATTACTCGACAGGGAATAGGTCAGTGGCACGTCGGCCCCGGACTGGAAGATCCCGGTGACGCTGCCGCTGGCCGTCGTTGCTTCGCCCGCCACATCACCGACCCCGCCAGCGATACCACTGGCCAGGCCGTCTTCATCGACGGTGCCGGTCACGGCGGTCCCGGTTGCGGTGGGCGTATCGTCATCGACGATGATCACCAGCTTCTCGGCCGCGGCCGTTACCGCGTCACCGTCCTTGTCGGTGGCCCGCAACAACGAACCCAGGTTGATCGTGATGTCGTTCTCGTTATTGCCGGCCGCGTGATCCAGAGGCTTGAGCAGGGTGAAGCTGTAGGCACCGGCGGCGCTGAGGCTGAAGGTGAACACATCGACGGCGCCGGCCTTGGCGGTGAGGGTGTCCCCGGCAACGCTGTACACCAGTGCCACTCCGCCAGACGTCAGGGCTGGCAGACCGCTGGTATCGCTCAACAGGGTATAACTCAGCGGCACGTCGGCCCCGGACTGGAAGATACCGGTGACGCTGCCGCTGGCATTGGTGGCCTGACCCGCCACATCCCCGACACCACCGGCGATGCCATTGGCCAGGCCGTCCTCGTCGACGGTGCCGGTCACGGCGGTCCCGGTCGCTGTGGGGGTATCGTCATCGACGGTGATCACCAGTTTCTCGGCCGCCGCGGTGACCGTATCGCCGTCCTTGTCGGTGGCCCGCAACAACGAGCCCAGGTTGATCGTGATGTCGTTCTCGTCGTTGCCGGCGGCGTGATCCAGGTGCTGCAGCAGGGTAAAGCTGTAGGCGCCCGCGGCGCTGAGGCTGAAGGTGAACACATCGACCGCGCCGGCCTTGGCCGTCAGGGTATTGCCCACCACGCTGTAGACCAGCGCCACCCCGCCCGAGCTCAATGCCGGCAGGCCGCTGGTATCGCTCGCCAAGGCATAGCTCAGCGGTACATCGACACCGGACTGGAAGATACCGCTGACGCTGCCGCTGGCCACGGTGGCCTCGCCGGCCACGTCACCGACACCGCCGGCCACACCGCTGGCCAGGCCGTCCTCGTCGACGGTGTCCGCCACGGCGGTTCCGGCCGCTGCCGGACCATCGTCCTCGAAGAGCATATGCGAGCCGATTTCGGCGGTGGTGGTGGAGGCTTGGCGCAGGGTGAAGCCACCGATATCGAAGTCGGCGTGGGTATTGCCCTTGGCGTCCAGGGCGGCGCCGTTCTCGATCAGTACGCGGTTGTGGTCCGAGGTGGTGGTGTATTCGATCTTGTAGCCGGCCTTGATGCCGGTGACGGTGGCCACGCCGCTGGCAAAGCTGATGAGGATGCTCGTGTCATTCACCGAGCCGTCCGAGTTTTCGATCACTTGTCCCGTGGCGTTGTTGATCACACGAACATTGGTGATGGCCACCGACGTATCGTTCGCATAGCCATTGACGAAACTCGCGCCACTTTCAACCGCGGTGTTGAAGGCACTGATCTTGACTACCGCACTCTTGCCGCTTTGCAGCTGCACGATATCGAAATTGGCCGCCTTGGCATTAAACATCGCGGTGAAGTCGATGTTGGCTTCGACATCGGCTTCGTTCTGATCCAGGTTGGGAATGGTCATGTCCTGCCGGGCGCCGGTGACGAAGGTAAAACGAATGCCTTCCTGTTCCGTGATCATCTGGCTGTTGGTGCCGAAGGTGGTCGGGCCACCGGCCTGGCTGGTGTTGATGGTGTCGCCGGTGCTGATGTTGACGCCCGATGACTGGTCGGCGGGGTCCTTGCCGGTGGCGATGATCGTTGGGTCGCTGATCCGCAATACACCGCCGTCGTCGACCACCGTCGGGCTGGCCTTGGTGAACATCAGGAACAGGTTCTGCCCGGACGGCGCATTGGCCAGGCTGAACGTCAGGTCCTGGCTGGCGCCGATGAATACTTTATTCAGCAGATTGAGGGCATCGTCCGGGTTGTTGGCGTCCGGATGCTTGAGAGGCTGGTATTCCACGGTCCAGATCTTGCCGCCCGACAGCGGCGACCCGGTTTCCTCGATATAGGCGGCGAACACGATCGCGCCGGCAGGGCCTCCGGCCCGGCCCAGCAGGATGTTGTTATTGGTATCGGTATACAGAAGGATGTCGATGCCATCGAGGGTATCCAGCCCGCTGTCCAGGCCATTGAGCGCCGTGCCCAGGCTGTCGGTGAAGCTGATATCGACATTGATCGCACCAGGCGCCAGGTTGAGGGTGAAGGCATTGCTGCCGGTGTCGCCCACGGCACCGGTGTAGCCACTCAAGGCCGCGTCTGTTGCGGTACCGGCCCCGAGGGCGGTCAAGCGGGTGGCGAAGGTCGAGGGCAGGGAGGTCAGCAGGATGTCATTGTCGTCGGCATCCCCCGTTGGGCTGGCCGTGGCCGTGGCGTTCTGCAACCCGCTGGTTTCGTCCAGGGCAACGTTGGTGCCGGTCGCTCCCACGAGTGGAGCACCATCCGCCAGGGCGGTGAGGGTCAGTGTGTCGTCGCTGGGGAAGACGGGGTACAGATCGGTAGAGGTATCAGCGGTCAGGTCGGTGGTGGGGGATTGGGGGGTGGTCATAACAGGCTCCTCGGCGCTTCTAGTTGTGGAGGCCGCACTTGGGCCCCTCTGCTGGCAGATGTCACAACTATGGGGATGCGCAGGAGGTTGCGCATTGGCCGATACTCCCAGGCGGCCTGGGAGTTTCAGCCTATGCGGCAGGAGAAACGCGAAAGCGCTGGCGCCTTACCTGTCCTCGGCGAATGCTTCCTCGATGAAGGCCTCCAGCTCCGCCTCCTCAAGCAGCTCGATGGAGAAATGCCCGAAGCGTTTCGGTAGCCAGAGGATGCGTGTGCCGCTGGGGGAGTGGAGGTTGTCGCGCGACAGAGGGTTGCCGTTCTCGTCTTCCGGCTGCACTCCCGCGGCCATCAACTCGTCGTAGGCGGCCTCGATGTCCGGAGTGCTATAGCAGTGACGGTAGATCGTGCCTTCGCCGTTGCTGTCCATCAGCGCCTTGAGATTGCCGGCAAAGGGTTGCACCAGCATCAGGCGCTCCGTGCCAAACATGACGATCGCATAACGCACATGCAGGCCGTCGCGCTGCCAATCCAGGGTCCTGGAAATCCTTGCGCTGAAGACCCGGGCGTAATACGCACACGCTTGCTCGAGGTCTTTGACGAGCACATCCACGTGGCTGAACTTTAATTTCAATGGTTTCTCCTGACGAAAAAGGCAGCAGGGTGCTGCACCGATTTTGAGAATCCTCTGATTCATCCCTTGCAGTGGCCCTGTGTAGAGTGCCGCCCCTACGCCGATTCCCACCAAGGGAAGCTGCAACGCCACTCTGAGCTCGTATCGAGGGGAAACATTTTTGAAAATGCTACGACAGGCGGGACTGCTTGCATTGGCTCTGGGCTGCATCATGGGAGCTTCCGCCTACGCAGCGGATTATTGCGGCAGGCCTGAGTATGGCTCACCGAGTAATCCGTCGATCATTGCCAATCTTCCCACCATTACAACTTTGAAGTACGCCCCCATGGGCGGGGTAATGGCTTCCTACGACGTAGCGGTCGGACGCCGTTCTGGAGGGTGGGCATGGTGCAGTGAGTCTCAATGGGGATTGACCGGAGTTGTTACCAGCCTTGTATCAAGAGGCAGTCCAGGACTTTACGACTCTGGTGTGCCTGGGGTCGGCATTCGTATTGGGCACCTTGCCACCACTGCCTGGAGCACCCCCTCTTATCCACCTTTTACCTATACGGGATTAACTGGGGGCATCCTCTATTTTTTCGATAGAGTGAGAATAGATTTTGTGCGTACAGGTATAGGTGTCGGAAAGGGAGATATGCCTTCTTTCAACTACAAGACAAGTTTTTTTATTGACACCAACTACACCACTCCGGCACGAGCGGTTTATGCCATCGAAGGCACGGGCCTTAAGACCAAGTTTGAACATAATGCCTTCTTCACCACTTGCTACACCCCCAAGAGCAGTACCGAGGTCAATATGGGGCGTCCCGCAGCAGAGCAAGTCAAGCGCGGATCGGTCCAGGACCATCCCTTCGCCCTGGATGTCGTTTGCGAAGGTCTCAATCCCACGGTCAAGCCACCGGTGAAGGTCTATTTCGAGGGGAACTCCGTTCGTGATGGCTTGTTGAATCTGAACGGTTCCGGACAATCTGGCGTCGCCAAAGGCGTTGCCATCTCGCTGACCAGCGACAAAAACGTGGCACTCCCATTCAGCAAAGCCAAGGCGGTGGCCCTGGATTGGCAAGCCAGCGGCCCTGGCAACGAGATGTACCGCTTTGCCGCAAAGGCACGCTACGTCACCACGGGCACGGAAGTCGCCGCTGGCAAGGCCGATGCGACGCTGACCTATGTACTGGAATACAACTGATCGTGTTTCCCGCCCTGGGATGCAGAAAAAAGCCACTCGATCAGTGGCTTTTTTTGTGCCTATCAGCCGCGTTGCCGCAGCGCATCGACTCAGAGTTTCGGCAGCTGGCCGATGCGGCCGAACATCTCGGTGACGATCTGCAGGTCCAGCTGGAACTGCTCGACGGTCTTGAACTCGTTGTCGTTGTGGCCGGTGTACTTGACCTCGGGACGGGCCAGGCCGAATTGCACGCCGTTGGGCAGTTCATGCACCGAGGTGGCGCCGGCGGAGGTGCCGAACTCGTGCTTCATGCCAAGGTTTTCGCTGGCCACCGCCAGCAGCGCCTTGACCCATTCACCCTCGGGGTTGCGGTACATCGGCTCGGCGATCGAATAGTCGAAGTTCACCGCGACCTGGTTCTGCTTGCTCCAGGCGGCCAGCTTGTCGGCAATTTCCTTTTTCAACACCTCCGGGGTCTTGCCCTTGGGCACGCGCAGGTTGACCGCCAGCTTGAAGGCTTTTTCGTCCTGGCCGACATAGGTCAGGGAGGTGGTCAGCGGGCCCATGAAGTCATCGGCGAAACCGACCCCCAGCGTGTTGCCCAGGTAGTCCAGGCCCCAGTTGTCGGCGGCATAACGCGCCGCGTCGGTGATCGGGTTGTGCTTGAGCGCGACCTTGCCATCGAGGCCGTTGATGAAGTCGAGCATGCGCGCCACCGGGTTGACCCCGGACTCGGGCTCGGAGGAGTGGGCGGACACGCCGGTGACCGTCAGCTTGACGTCCTTGCCTGCGACCTTGGCGGCCACGCTGAAGTCGCCGCCATGGGCCTTGGCGTATTCGGCGCCGGCCTTCTGCAGGCTGGCGGCCAGTTCCGCGGGTTGGTCGGTCACCAGGGTGGCGACCGAGGCGCCCGGGATCTGGTTGGTGGCCAGGCCGCCGGTCATCGAGACGATCTCCGCGCCTTTGCCCTCGGCGGCACGCCGCGGGAAGCTGGCCATGACGGTGCCGTAGCCTTTCTCGGCGATCACCACCGGGTAGCCGCCGTCCAGCGCCAGGTTGTAGTTGGGTGTCGGGTTGCGTTCGAAGTAGTAGGGAATCGCGTCGCCGCTGGTTTCCTCGGTGGTGTCCACCAGCAGCTTGAAGTTGCGCACCAGGGGCAGCTTCTCTTCCTTGATGATTTTCATGGCGTACAGGGCCACGACTATGCCGTTCTTGTCGTCCTCGGTGCCGCGGCCGTACATGCGGTCGCCGACCAGGGTGACCTTGAACGGGTCGAGCCTGGTGCCGTCCTGCAGCACCCAGTTCTCCGGCGTCACCGGCACCACGTCGGCATGGGCGTGGATGCCCACCACTTCTTTGCCGCTGCCTTCCAAGGAGATCTCGTAGACACGGTTATCGATGTTGCGGAAGTTCAGGTCGAAGGCCTGGGCCAGGGCCTTGATTTTGTCGGCGATCTTGAGGAACTCGGGGTTCTCGTGCTGCGGCACGCCATCGACGCGCACGGTGGGGATCGCCACCAGCTCGCGCAGGGTCTCAGTGGCGGCCTTGCCGTACTTCACCCGCGCATACAGGCCGAGCAGGCGATGGATCTCGTTCTGCTGCTCGGCGGAAAGCGTCTTGTTGTCGAGGAAGGCATTGATGGCCGGGCCGAGGTTGGCTTCTTTGACCACCTCGCTCTTGGCCGCCTCATTTTTGCTCAAGGTGCCGAGGAACTGGCGGAAATCCGTGACCGAGGCATCGGCGAAGCGCTTGAGGATCGCCGCGTTCTGCTGCGGGGTGATGTTGGCGTGGGCGGTGGTGGTGAAGGCTGACAGGCTGGCCAGCACCAGGGTGGCCGCGGCCAGTTGCTTGAGGGAGAAATCCATTGCGGGAGGCGTTCCTTGCAGATTGTTAGGAAATATCTGGCCTCCCAACCTAACACCACAAGGGAAGGGTACGGGAGCCCCCGAAGTGGGATCTGTCGCACAGAAATGCAAAAGCGGCGCAGAAACGAAAAAAAACGGCCCCGGGGCGCCTGGCAGATCGGCTGCTTTTTAGCCGGCACGCAAGGCTCAAACTCGAGGCTTGGCGGCCGTTTTTTTAAGGCCGCGCCCTGGCCGATATTTTCTGCCCCTGTGGGCCTGCGGGGCAGTAGAATCCCGTCGCCCGGTAACGCCTGCGAGGTTGACACGGCAGGCCACGGCGGCGTTGTTGGCGCTGGCGTCCGGGCAGGTTTCTTGGTGTGGGCAGTGCCGGGTTTCTCCGGTGATTTACACTGAAACCGCATTGGGTCGGGTAAGACAGGCGAGGGCGTATGGCGGTTGAACGACGGGATTTCAGTGGCGGCATGAAGGGCAAGAACCTGCGTTACCTGGAAGAGGCGCGGGTGGCGCCCGCGGCCCATGCGCGGGCGGGCTTCCTGCTGCTCGAGCACTTCTCGTTGCCGGCCTTCACCCAGGCTCTGGATACCATCGTCACCGCCAACCTGCTGCGTCCCGCCTTGTTCTCATCAACGACCTTTGGCTTGCAGGACGGTGAGGTCACCAGCGATCTCGGGCTGGTGATCCGCCCCGATGCGCGCCTGACCGCGGCGGCGCTCAAGGACCTCGACCTGCTGGTGATCTGCGGCGGCTATCGCACGGAGCTCAAGGCCGATACCCAGTTGAGCAGCCTGCTGAAAACCGCCGCCGAACTGGGCATCGCCCTGGCCGGGTTGTGGAACGGGGCCTGGTTCCTCGGCGTCGCGGGGCTGCTCGAAGGCTACCGCTGTGCGATCCACCCGGAGCATCGTCCCGCGCTGGCGGAGATTTCCAAGGTCACCCATGTCACCAGCGAGGCCTTTGTGGTGGACCGCGACCGGCTCACGGCGTCCAGTCCCGCCGGCGCCTTCCATATGGCCCTGGAGTGGATCAAGGGGTTGCACGGCAAGGCGCTGGTCGAGGGCATCGAGGACATCCTGTCGTTCGAGGAGTCCCGCTACCGGCGCATCAAGCCGACGATGCATGTGTCGTTGAGCGCGCCCTTGCGCGAGGTGGTCAATCTGATGGACGCCAACCTCGAGGAACCGCTGCAAATGGACCAGCTGGCGGAGTATGCCGGGCGTTCCCGGCGGCAGATCGAGCGCTTGTTCAAGGAGCAGCTGGGCACCACCCCGCAGCGCTATTACCTGGAATTGCGCATCACCGAAGCGCGTCGATTGCTGCAGCACACCGAACTGTCCCAGGTCGAGGTGCTGGTGGCCTGCGGCTTCGTCTCACCGAGCCATTTCAGCAAGTGCTACAGCTCGTATTTCGGCTATCGGCCATCGAAGGAAAAACGCCTGGTGAAATGATCGCGGGCGTCAGTATCTATCAGCTTTCGAGCCACCAATATAAAAGTGTTTCATCCTCGTCATCATCCAGGTTTTTATAGATGTTGGAGTAGTACCACTGAATCCCTGTTCTATCTCGGAACCTGTTAAAGAGGTCGTTGATCTTCTCCAGCCGATTGCGCGCCGGAACCGCGAATGACAGGTTTCCCTCAAATACACCGTCCAGTGTTCCACCCAGCTCACAAGCTACACCGTTTTCCAGCCAGGCTATTTCTTCTTGAGGAATAGCGTCCGCATAGATCTGGATGCAGAAATTTCCTCCTCGTTTCAGGACGACGGCAGGTGCTTCTCTGTCTTTGATTGAAACAATGTCTCCCCGTGCCAGATTCAGCGCGATGCCAGGAGAGGAGAGCAGCTCGTAAGTATCTTGGTCAATCTTGCGAGCAGGCAGCTCTTCAAAAAAAGGGCCGTCATCATCTGTGACATAAACTTGAATCAGAACAGGTGCTTCTTTATCGCTCATACACTACTCCGTAGCTGTTCTGCTCAATGCATGCATCCATGTTGATAGGGAATGAAGCTTCTGGCACCAAGTGGAGTTGAATTTGTAGGGGAGATATTTAAATCAATATTGTTCATTAGCGATGTGCTCGTGAGAGGCCGACTGACTCAGGGTCATCGATTTTTTGAAATCACACTGTTCATGTATTGATTCAAATCGCGCAGGTCCTGAATGCTCCAGGCGTGCGGCGGTATCTTTACACCATTCTCTCGCAAGGTTCTTGGAATCAGGTCGCCGTTTGGGCGAAGTATGATCGATGACACGATAACGCCCGGATAATCGTTGAGCCGTTTCTTGAAAACGGGTGTTGTAAGGTCAGGTGTTGGAGGATTGCTTTTATTGGCGAGTGCTCCGGTTCCTTTGATATCGGCTCCGTGGCACACGGCACATCGCTGCGAATAGAGGTTTTTCCCATTGTTATCCGCGAAGGACAGTGATGTTTGAGTGAGCGATAGAACGCCTAGCGAAGCGATGAGCAATACCTTTACTTTCATTTTCCATACGTCCTTGTCGTGTCAATCAGTCTGAATCGAGGGCAAACGCTTGTCAGCCTTCCATCCAGACATCTTCGTAGCCTTGGTTGTCGATGATGAACTTGGCGCCAGCGGGCAGGCAAAGGTAATTCATCACCTGTGGCAGCATTTCACTGAGATGCTCAGTGTGAACCGCTTGATAAAAATCACCAGCGTTCGAATGTTCTCCGCAGTGAATAAACCAACTGATATTCCCCCCCTCCGGCAGCGAAATGCGTGCGCCATAAATAGGTGACTTGCCCAGAGTGGCAATCGCGATGGCGACCATTTCGTCTGGAGGAAGTACGGGTAGTCCGTATTTTTTACAGATGTCTTTCTGGTGGAAAGCCTTATTCAGCGCCTGACGGCGGCCAGATCATCGACAGCGCACGCTGACACCCGGCCCTGTGCTGTCGGTTGGGTTAACGCCCACCACCGCTCACGCCGCCACGTTCGCTGCCATGAAAGGCTTGCGCGTGGCGGCGCGGGCGGCCAGTACCGCCAGCACGGCGGCCACCGCCAGCAGTGCCGCGCTCAGTTCGAAGGTCGCCCGATAACCGCTCAGGTCGAAGGCCAGGCCGCCCACCGTAGCGCCCGCGGCAATCGCCAGCTGGACGATCGCCACCATCAGTCCGCCGCCGGCTTCCGCATCGTCCGGCAGCGCCCGGGTCAGCCAGGTCCACCAGGCGACCGGAGCGGCGGTCGCCACCAGGCCCCAGAGGCCCAGCAAGACCGTGGTGACCGACACCGAGGCGCCAAACGCCACCAGGGCCATGGCGATCGCCGCCATCATCAGCGGGATGATGATCAGCGTGCGATACAGGGCGTTTTTCAGGAAGGCTTCGATCAGGAAGGTGCCCGCCAGGCCGGCCAGGCCGATCACCAGCAACATCAGCGACAGGGTGGTGACACTGACCTGGGTGACCGTCTCCAGGAAGGGCCGCAGGTAGGTGAACAGCATGAACTGGCCCATGAAAAACAGGCTGACCGCGAGCATGCCCAGGGCCACCGGCATTCTTTTCATCAGGCTGAAGACATTGCCGGTGCCGGCGGCCGGCTGCGCTTTCAGCGACGGCAGGCTGGCCAGCAGCCAGACGGCGGCGAGGGCGGCCACCGGCACCACGCAGAAGAACGCCCCGCGCCAGCCGATCAGGGAACCCAGGAAGCTGCCCAGGGGCGCCGCGATCACGGTCGCCAGGGCGTTTCCGCCATTGACGATGGCCAGGGCGCGCGGCACCTGGTCTTCGGGTACCAGGCGCATGGCCGTGGCCGCCGACAACGACCAGAAACCGCCGATGGCCACGCCGATCAGCGCGCGGCCGGCCATGAAGGTCAAGTAGTCCGGGGCGAACGCCACCACGGTTCCGGAGACGATCATCAGCAGGGTCAGGGACAGCAGCAGCCGCTTGCGCTCGACCCGGGCCGCCACCGAGGCGATCGCCAGGCTGGTGAACAGGGCAAACAGCCCGGAGACGGAAATGCCCTGGCCAGCTTGCCCCTCGCTGACCTGCAGATCGGCCGCGATCGGAGTCAGCAGGCTGACCGGCATGAACTCGGAGGCCACCAGGGCAAAGGCGGCGAGGGCCATGGCCAGCACGGCGCCCCAGGTGTGTCGGGGGGCGGGCGACTCGGCGTGAGAAGTAGCGGTCATGGCGACAGGTTTCCTGTGTGACTGGAAGCGTCCGTGCTGACCGCCGGGCGTTGCCGGCCGGGCCTTGCGGACGCTTCGATGCATAAATGGGTGCACGCCGCCGGTGGAAGACCGGGCAGGCGCGTGAATGGCGATCGGGGCCGGCCCGGTGCTGGAGCGGCTCCGGTCGCGGCAGAAGGAAAACGCGACACCGGATTCGGTGCCGCGAAGCGAAGGGTGCCCAAGCCGGGCACCCAACGGACTACCAGAGGTTGTTCTGCATGAGCGGGATCAGGCGCTTGCCGCGCTCAGCCCGCCAGGGTGGCGTTGTCGATGACGAAGCGGTACTTGACGTCGCCCTTGAGCATGCGTTCGTAGGACTCATTGATCTGGTCCGCACGCACCAGCTCGATGTCGGCGACGATGCCGTGCTCGGCACAGAAATCGAGCATCTCCTGGGTCTCGGCAATGCCGCCGATCATCGAGCCGGCGAGGGTCCGGCGTTTCATGATCAGGTTGAACACATTGGGCGAGGTATGCGGGGTCGCCGGGGCGCCCACCAGGGTCATGCCGCCGTCGCGCTTGAGCAGCACCAGGAAGGCGTCGAGATCGTGGGGCGCGGCCACGGTATTGAGGATCAGGTCGAAGCTCTTGGCGTGGGCGGCCATTTCCTCGGCATTGCGCGACACCACCACTTCGTCGGCGCCCAGCTGGCGAGCGGCCTCGCGCTTGGAGTCGGAGGTGGTGAAGGCCACCACGTGCGCGCCCAGGGCATGGGCCAGCTTGATGCCCATGTGGCCCAGGCCACCGATGCCGACCACGCCGACTTTCTTGCCAGGGCCGACCTTCCAGTGGCGCAGCGGCGAATAGGTGGTGATGCCCGCGCACAGCAGCGGCGCGACGGCGGCCAATTGCTCCTCGGGGTGGCGGATGCGCAGCACGTAGCGTTCGTGGACCACGATCTGTTGCGAGTAGCCGCCCAGGGTCCAGCCCGGGGCGTCCGGCGTCGGGAAGTTGTAAGTGCCGATCATGCCGTCGCAGTAGTTCTCCAGGCCGTCCTCGCAGTCGGCGCAGTGCTTGCAGCTGTCGACGATGCAGCCGATGCCGACCAGATCGCCCGGGCGGAAATCGTGCACATGGGCACCGACCGCCGCGACCCGGCCGACGATCTCGTGGCCGGGCACGCAGGGAAACTGCGTGCCGTGCCACTCGGCGCGCACCTGGTGCAGGTCCGAGTGGCAGATGCCGCAGAAGGCGATGTCGATCTGCACGTCATGGGCACCGGGGGCGCGGCGGGTGATCTGCAGTGGTTCCAGAGGTTGGTCGCCCGCATGGGCGCCATAGGCGTTGACTAACATTGCACACTCCATCCAGCGTTACGTTGGACGGTCATTTTCCCGGGCAGGCGCAGGCGGCCAGTAGTGCATTTCGCTGGAATTCTTGCCTGATTCTCTGGACTTTGGTTTTTTTGGTAGGACCGTCACCGGGGCCGGGTTAACGTCTGGCAAGGAGGGTCCATACCGACATGACACGCCCACATGACACCCGCGCCCAGGCGCCCCAGGAAACCCTCGCGCGCCTCATTGGCGCCTGGATCAAAGACTCGGGAGACTGCTCGACACCCATCCCCGGCCTTGGCTTCTTTCGCCGCGACATCCCTTCGCCGCCCTCTGTGTGCATGGTCGAGCCGAGCATCATCCTCGTCGCCCAAGGGGCGAAACAGCTGTGGGTCGGCGGCGAAGCCTACCCGTACGACCCCTCGCGCTTTCTCGTGACCTCACTGGACCTGCCGGCCAATTCCGAGGTGACGGCGGCCAACCTGGAACAACCCTGCCTGGGGCTGGGCTTCAAGCTCGACCCGCGCATGCTGGCGGAGCTGGTCGCCCAGGGCGGGCTGCTGCAACCTCGCGATCGAGGCACAGGCAAGGGCGTGGGCATTGGCACCGCGACGCCGGCCATGCTGGCCTCGTTCGTGCGCCTGCTGGAGTTGCTGGACGAGCCCGAAGCCATCCCGGTGCTGGCGCCGCTGATCCAGCGCGAGATCCACTACCGCTTGCTGCTGAGCGACCAGTCGGCGCGGCTGCGGCAGATCGCCTCCGTCGACGGCCAGGGCCACCGCATCGCCAGGGCCATCGACTGGCTGAAACTGAATTACACCGCGCAACTGCGGGTCGACGAACTCGCCGCCCGGGTACAGATGAGCACGCCGACCTTTCACCACCACTTCCGCCAACTCACCGCCATGAGCCCGTTGCAGTACCAGAAATGGCTACGCCTGACCGAAGCCAGGCGCCTGATGATGAACGAACATCTGGACGTCTCTAGCGCCGCCTTCAAGGTCGGCTACGAAAGCCCCTCGCAGTTCAGCCGCGAGTACAGCCGGCTGTTTGGCGCAGCACCCAGGCGGGATATTGCGCAGTTGCGGGGGGTGTAGGGGAGGGGGCGAGTGGGAGGTGCTGGGGCTTGCGGGCATTTGATTTGGGAAAGATGTGCGATTGCGGCTAGGGCTTTTTTTGTCAGCTTCATAGAGGCGAGATAAGGGGTTGTGTGATTGGTAGGGCGATGCAAACGAAAGGGGGTAAAGGCTGTGCAAGACACCCTCGGTTGAACGTCTGCGGTTTCTAGAGACCGCGATACCGACGCAGCTATGCTATTCGTGAAGGGCAACAATCGGCCAGAAGCAGCCACTCGGCCCACGGCACCAAACGGTCCATTGAGCTCAAAGGTGAGGATGAAAATCTCGGTTGAGAAGGCTAATTAGCTCGGCGATCAGACACTGGCTGCTTGAAAGCACATTACTACCCCGCATTGAGAAGGCATACTGCCACTCTGAGAAACTGCTTAGATGGTTAGATGGAATCTGAAAGACAGTTCAATAGAGGTCAAGGAAGGTAGAAATGAAGCTATTGAAATCGGTACTTGCACTGCTCAAAAACACTTCGATTTTTAAAATGCTGGCACGTCGATTTCAAACTGAACGACCTCTTCGCAACGAATTTTTTGATTTAGCCCCTATCGATGCTGCTGATCAAGATGGTCTCTATCAAGCGGCGCTTGAGTTTGCCATGCGCAATTCAGCGGTGCGAAACGTCGCCATCACAGGTCCTTATGGGTCAGGCAAGACCAGTGTCATCAAGACCTTCGAAAAAAACTCTTCATACCGCTTTCTGAATGTTTCCCTAGCGACATTCAGTGATCCCAACGCGTTGAACGCTCAAGATCAAGATCCGGAAAAGGATGTAACTGTAAGGGTCGAACGCAGCATCCTCCAACAAATGTTGTACGGTGCCGGTGCCGGAACCTTACCGTATTCACGATTCAAAAGAATTTCCAGGCCCCGATGGATTGAACTCAACGCCATCCTATTTGTAGGCTGGGCAGTGGCCATCGGTTTACTGTACAAGAATCATGATGAGTTACTAAAAGCGCTCAGCTCTGGCACGTTAGGTTGGCCTTGGATTTTTACTGTTGCCTATACCTTATTATACTTGGCAAGGTTGATCTCAAAAGCTTTGAGGGCTTCACACTCAATATCGGTAAAGAAGTTGTCTCTGCAAAGTGGTGCGGTGGAGTTGGACGGAATACCTGAGAGTTCAATACTTAATAAACATCTTGACGAAATCATCTATTTCTTCGAAGAAAATGATTATGATTTGGTGGTTTTTGAGGATCTGGATCGATTCGGAAACCCCGAGATATTTATAAAGCTACGGGAAATAAATAAAATAATAAATGATCGACCACAGCGGTCGTTCTTGTTTTCTTCTTTCAGGAGAAGTCAGCCGCTGAAGTTTTTTTACGCAATCAAAGATGATATTTTTTTCAATAAGGATAGGGCTAAATTTTTCGACTTTATCGTTCCTATTATCCCGGTAATCAATAATTCCAACTCCCGTGAGATTCTTAAAAAATGCATTCATGCGGCGGGGTATGCTGAGGATGTAAGTGACAGATTTATTGGGGAAGTTGCGCTGTATCTAGATGATATGCGTCTAATTAAAAACATAAGCAACGAATTTTTTATCTATGAGAAAAAAGTTGGATCGAGCAAGCTGAATTTCAGCAAGCTTCTAGCAGCGATTATTTACAAAAATGCTTATCCCAAAGACTTCGAAAATCTACACCATGGAAACGGTGCGCTGTTCGAAATTGTCCAGCAGCGAACATGCATCTTGACCCAGTCAGCAAAGAAAATAGATAGTGAAATTGAATCTTTGAGGAGCCTCATTGCAGACTCTGAAGAAGAAAATTGCAAAGACGTCATAGAGCTGATTAAGATATTTTGGGGGCACTTGTGTAGCGCTTTCACTGAATATGACATTGCTAGTGTCTATGCGGGGGATACCATCTTTACGGCCCAGCAAATACTTGAATGGAATAACTTTGAGCAACTTTTCAAAGAGGCGAATTTAGCCATCCACGGTAAGACCAGGAATAATTATTACAATAACGAGCAAAAAATCCATCTGTCGTTGTCGTTTAGAGCGCTTGAAGAAACTATTACACCTGGCATCACCTTTGTCGAGCGATACAAAAACATCATCAATAAGGCTGTCAAAAGCAGGATCGAGATCAACTTAAAAATCGAAAAGCTGAAAGAGGAGAGATCTTCTCTGGCTCGACAGCCGCTATATCATCTTCTGAGCTTGGTAGAGTTTCAGATAGGTAATGTAACAGAGCTACACCAGATTATAGATAGTCGCCTACTTAATTACTTAATTCGAAACGGCTATCTTGACGAGACGTATCACCTCTATATATCCATTTTTCACGAAGGTCGGATGTCCCGTAACGATTGGGATTTCATCCTGGCAATCCGCGACTTCAGGACATCTGATCCAACACTGATGATCGATAACCCATCAGAAGTTATAGAAGAGCTTCGCGAAGAAGACTTTGGTTCAGGAACCACTTTAAACGTCAATCTCATTGATTACCAACTCGACGGAGCTCCGGATTCACCAAGGATGCAGTTAATCATCAACTACTTGTCGAAGCACCTGCCGGAAACCAGCCAATTCTTCGAGGCGTACTGGCTCATCGGCAAGCACTCGTCGTTGTTGACTCAGGCCATAGCTACACATTGGCCAGATTACGGAGTAGGGTCTATCGACACGACCCTTGCAACACAGCACATCGCGCGAATCATTGCCCACCTCGATCCGTCTTATATCTCTAGCCAAATGAATGCTGATTTGGCGTTAACCAACTACATCTCCGCACAAGCTGCAGTGATATTCTCTGAGAACTTGGTTTTCGAACAAGGGTTCGAGGTACTTTGGTTGCTGGGAGTAAAAGTTGAGCAACTCAGCGATATTTCGAACCTCATCGAACTTTTTGAATATGCTCATCAAAAAGATCTTTATCGACTGTCTGTAGGTAATGTCAGATTTTTGCTGACTCATGCTTTCGCACCAACTGCTGAATACAAAGAGAGCACTACTCGCTTCGACCCTGAAAAATCAAATTATACTGCGATCAGCACTTTCGGGAGCGCCTGTTTAAAGGCTTATATTGACAGAGAGATCAATACGTATTTGCGTGATGTTGCATGCGCAATAGAAGGAAATGTACAAGAGTCTCCCCAGGCGATACTTAACTTGGTCAATCACCCAAAAGTTGATGAAAGCCTAGCAATTCAGTTTATATTACAGCAAGACCACGTTTTTTCGACCTTCGATGGCTTACCGACCTATCTGTGGGACGACCTTGTGTATGACGAGCACATTGCCATGACGTGGGTCAATATCCTATGCTTCCACGCTGTTGAGGGACTCAACGAAGACCGACTCAATGAAGTTCTTAATCGTGAAAATGTCTTTCAACCACTTTCTGAAAAGAAAATCCCACAATTAAGTGATGCTTCCGAGCAAGCCAAAAATTTGAGCAGGTTCATAATTTCCAATACAGTGCTGAGCGATACAAGTTATCGACACCTTTGTAAAAGCATCCCCTTTCAGTATGTGAGCTTTCCAAGCGATCTTCCTGAAGAACGGCTATTGGTTTTGGCTGATTTGCTCATTGTCCGCCTTAATGAAAAATCTTTTGCGATGACCGAGGCTTCAACAGTACTCAGAAAGACTCTAATCATCAAGAACTTCGAAACTTATAAGAACGGAGTAAAACAGTATCCTCTAAGCCCCGAAATTAAAGGACTGCTTCTGGCATCCGCTCTCCCGTTAGACCAAAAGTGTTATTTATTAAGTAATTTGACCGTGGATGAACTCAATTCGGACGCATCGCTCGTCCAGTGTGCCGGGCAAGTACTTGGGCGAGAAGATCTCAATGAGAGAGCAGTCGAACTCTCATTAATCTCCCATTGTCTCACCTATGTCAAAGAAAAATCTAAACGCAAAGATATCCTTTATAACTTTATTGATATATTGCCCGTCGAAGAAATTCTTGGCGTATTGTCAGGCTTGGATTATCCTTATTCGGATTTGTCACAGCGTAAAAAACGACCCAAACTGGAAGGAACCGAACGAAATAGACGCTTTGCAGAGTCTTTAAATAGTAGAAATATCATTTCATCTATAAAGGATGAAGGCTCATTCATTAGGTTGAACACTTATCGGTAAGTTCCTTCTGATCTGCTATTCCAAATAGGATTATAGCGTCATTGTTAACGACGCTCCCCTTTGGCCCGGTAACAGGCAAAGCTTTCTATTATAATTTGTCGTTCAGAAGTCTCCCTGTCGCATCGATAGGCTGACCAAGTTGGCGAAATCAACGAGATGTATTGCGCTTTGTAGTCAGACTTCAATCTAAACAAGGCAATCTCCGATTTTGGCCGATTTTAACCTGTCACGAACGACTGCAATTGGTCGATTCCAGACTGTCGCGCCGGGCAGCAGCCTCTGCTTGCCATCGTTGTGCAGCAGGACCAGGTACTCCTGGCCGCTGTCGAGGATGTCGCGAATCGTCCAAGAGGAGATGTACCTGACCACGCAATCTTGTGCTTATATCGCCCGTCTCGAAAAAGGCCAGGAACATCAGGATGAAGACCCAACGGCTGCCAGCGATGCCGCGCTCATGAAAACACTGTTGATCGCAACCGCCCTGACGCTGCTGGCGGTGTTCTATGTCGGCTACTACCAGGCGCTCGAGGATGGCGATATAGAGACGATCGTGTTTATAAAGCAGCATCCGACGCTTCAAATGAAGTTCTACAACCTGCACGCCAACGATGGCGAGATCAGGAGAGTCGAGCGCCTCACCGAGCAGGAGCGACGCTGGATCATCGACTACTGCCGCTACCGGCTGGGCATCGACACTGCCTTGACCCTTCAGGACGATGTGGAAACCTGTGGGAAAAAATAGCCATGGATTGAACGCCCGGAATGCTCCGCCGGCCACCACCTAAACCCCACCATACCGATACACCGTCGCACTCCAATAGCGGCTGCCGCCAGGTGTCTGGCGAACCCATCCCTGTGCCTCCAGTTGCCTGGCGATCAGTCGGTTCATGAAGCCATGGCCGAGCGTTCGAGGCATCGTTCTGGTGGCCAGTACGAAACCGCAGCAATGCAAGGCGAGACCAGCGGCTTTGGGGCGCGACGGTCACGCCATCGGCAACAAGTCAGTCTTCGGCCATGGCACGGGCGTGTCTTGCACCCTGGGTTTCAAACCAGTCGCGGTCGCGGTACCACGCCACGGTGTCGCTAATCGTCAGCTCCAGTGCCCGGAAATTCAGGCCCAGTTCTTGTTCGCTCTTGTGGTGGTTGAAACGGCTGCGGTCCTTCTCCCGTACCAACAGGCGCAAGGTGGCCAGGCTCAGCAGGATGGGCTTGCCGGTCAGGCGCGCGTAGACCTCCTGCACCGCCGCCAGGGTGTAGAGAAGGGGCAGCGGCACGTAGCGAGCAGGGGGCTTGACCCCGGCGATACGCCCAAGCACAGGCATCAGCTCGGCCATGGTCATATGCCGGCCCGCCGCCAGATAACGTTCACCGCTGCGCCCGTGCCTGGCCGCGGCAATCTGCGCCAAGGCCACATCGCGGGCATCGACGACGGAAAAGCTGCCGGGGATCAGCCCGGGCAACTTGCCGTGCAGGACATCGTTGACCAACTGCCCCGAGGATGTGGGGCCCAGGTCGCCAGGGCCCCACATCCAGCCCGGCAGGACCATGCAGGCCTGCATCTCGGGATGGGCCTCGAGGAACGCCAGCACGGCACGGTCGGTGAGGATCTTGCTGCGGTAGTAGCCATCCGCGTTGGTGTCGGCGCGCAGGCAGGTCTCATCGATGGAGCTGCCAGGCGCGCCGTCGAGCACGGCGATCGAGGACGTATGGATGAGCCGGCGGATACCGGCGCGGTAGGCCTGGTCGAGCAGTTCCCGGGTGCCGATGACATTGATCTTTTCCAGTTCCTGCCAGTGGCTGCCGCCCTTGTAGTTGTCGCGAAAGAACGCCGCGGTGTGAAACACCGTATCGCAGCCTCGCAGGGCCGCGGCGAAGGCCTCGACATCGCCCATGTCGCCAACGACCAGTTCCACGCCCGACAGGTTCTTGAACTGCTGTTCACCCTTGGCCCTCGAGCGCACCAGGGCCTTGACCGCGCAGCCACGCGCGAGCAATTCACGCACCAGGTTGTTGCCCAGCAAACCGGTGGCGCCAGTCACGAATGCACGACGCATGGCTCAACCCTCACTCGGTTCGGCTGACGGCATCAACACCGCGCTGTCGAAGAACACCTCTTGATGGATGGCCAATCCGTCCTTGAAGGTGAAGTGTGCGGCGTAGTGCACGGCAATAAAGCGTCCATGGGGCGCAAGCACCCGGTCCGGCAGCACCAGGGGCGCTGCAAAGGTGCCGCTCAGCATGGCCGTTAGCGCCAGGCGATCGGCCCCAACGGCGAACGGGTTGAAGATCACGTGGGCATCGGGGAAGGCTTCGAACAACGCGGTTTCTCGTTGGCGCATGGCCTCGCGGCCCACTTGTATTCCCATGCCATCGAGGTAGGTGAAGTCTTCGCTCACCAGCGCCAGCAGCGCCTCCACATCACGGCGATTGAAGGCATTGGCGGCGTGTTGCGCATAGTCGTTGGGGCCAATCGGCATACAGTCCATTCCAGTCGTTTCCAGGGCCTGTAGATATACCGTCGAGCCCCCTCTCGAAAAACAGCGACTCCTGCATAATGGCTTTGCATATATGCAAATCGGGGAGCAGATGAAACATGGTGTCGGAAGCGAATTGGGACGATCTTCGCCTGCTGTTGGCCGTCTCGCGGCGTGGCAGCTTTCTGCAAGCGGGCCAGTTGCTGGGGATCGCGGCGTCTACCGTGTCCCGTCGGTTGACCCAGCTTGAGGAGGCCCTGGGCGAGCCGCTCGTCGAGCGCGGTGTCGAAGGATGCCGGTTGACCTCGCGGGGCCAGTCCCTGGTGGAAGTCGCCCAGGCGGCGGAAGCGGGCTTGAGGCGGCAAACCGTGACCGGCATGTCCGCGCTGGACAGCGAGCTGTCGGGCAGTGTGCTGGTCAGTGCGGGAGAGGGCTTTGCGTCGTGCGTGCTGGAAGCTGCGAGTCGCTTCACCGCGCTTCACCCGCGTTGCACAGTGGAATTGCTGGTAGCCGCCGACTTTCACAAGATCGTGCGCGGCGTGGCCGACATCGCGGTGCGCACTGCGCACCTGGGCGAGCCGTCATTGATTTATCGACCCATGGGCCGGCTCGCCTACGGGGTCTTCGCCGCTGCGGATTATCTGCGGCGGTTTCCACAGGTGACGCCGGCCACGGCCGTCAATATCGGCCTGCTGCCGCCGCTGGACATGTTGCCGCAAGTGCGCGCGGCCAAGGCCGCCGGCCTGGAGCGCGCGCAGATCAGCGTGAACTCGTTCGCCCTGCAGCTGGACGCGGTGAGGCGTGGCCTGGGGGTGGCAGTACTGCCACGTGTTCTGGCGCAGGACCTGATCGGCTTGTTCCCGCAGATCCAGATTCCCGATATGGAGGTCTACCTGGTGACCCGGCCACAGGCATTGAAGCAGGCTCATATCAGCTGTTTCTTTGCCATTCTGCAGCAGGTGTTGCTCGACGCCCTTGCCCTGGAAACGGTTGAAAGTGACGCCTTGGGGGCGAGGGCTGAGGGGTGAAGCGACCCCCGGTTTTCCTGTGTGTTATGCATGATCGGCAGAGCGCGGTCAGAAGCAGGCACTCGGAAACTCAACCCTGCACCAGATAGGCTCCGGACGGAACCCGATCGCGCAGCTTCTTGCATTTGCCGGGTTTGGGCTGATGCCCCGGCGGGCGATCGGGAAACCAGATTCGACATTTACCAGGAGGCGGCCGATGGCCGCGGGGAATTTCAACCTCGTCGTACCTGGGGGCTGGCTCGGCGGAAGTCATTCGCAGTTGCCCTTCGGGGCTTGGCCTGCCATCCGTCGGCCAGTCTGCTGCGCTCTGCGCCGCTTCGCGGGTGAAGTTCTCAGTGCGGCGCTCAGTGTCTGGAGTGGGCTGCTCAGCCGCGACAGTTTCTGCTGCACGGCGCCTTTTAACCTCTTCTTCCAGGCCCTCCCGTACGGCAACCAGACGCTCGTCGGCGTTGGGTGGGTTATTCGACGCCAGGGCCTTCTGCGCCGCCTGGATCAATTGGAGGTTGCGATTGCGTAACGCGACGTTGTGACCCACCCGCATATTGGAGCGCGTCGCCAGCGCTTCTGCCTGCTGATACTGCCCCTGCTGGAGACGCAACACTCCGAGGTAATGCAGCGTCGCGGGATTGTTCGGCTGGATATGCAATGCACGCTCCAGCGTGGCGGCGGCCCGGTCCAACTGGCCATCTGCATACTGCTGCGAGGCGGATTCAATCAGGGTTGTTGAAGCGTTGTTACTTTGCTGAGAGGCTTTGCGCTCGGCCGCAACCGAACAATGCGACGCGGCTGCGCAGAGCGCCAGGATCAGACCCGGCAGAAAACTCTTGGTTGGCATCAGGGGGCAGACTCGGTTGATCATCGACGGCACTGGCGTAAAACAGGCCTTCAGCGCTGCTCGGCCGGGGTTTGTTCACTATCCCGTCATGACCGATGAAGGGGCTGCTATCGACCTGGCCCGTACCCTGAAGTTCCTGCAGGAACGGCCAACAGGTGGGCAAGTCCTTGCAGTTATCCATGAAAAAAAGCAGAGGTGTGTATGCCGCCATTCAAAATGCGCGAGCTAAGCCGTACCGATACGCAAGCGCTGCTGGCGTTCGAAACCCGGAACCGTGAGTGGTTCGAATCCCATATCGAGGCGCGCGCCCCGGCCTTTTATTCGTTGCAGGGCGTCGCCGAGCATATCGAGGGCTATCTGGCCGCTTTCGCGGCCGGCACCTGGCATCCCTTGGTGATCGAGGATTGCAGCGCAAACATCATCGGTCGCGCCAACCTGAAAAACATCGATACCGCGCAGCGCTCCGCCGAAGTCGGCTATCGGATTGCCCAAAGCGCCTGCGGCCAGGGGCTTGCGACACAGGCGCTGCGGCAACTGATCGAGCAAGCGCGGACGCGCTGGCAGCTGACGCAGCTGGTGGCTTATGTCTACCCGGAAAATCTCGGCTCGACCAAGGTCGTGGAACGCTGCGGGTTCCTGCCGGAGCAGCCCGCAGAAGACGGCAAGGAGGGAGCCGAGCGCCGGTTCGTTCTCCCGATCTAGATAAGGGTTGTGGCCCTTTACCGCACTCGCGACTCTGACTGCTGGCCTGTAACCGCTACATCGCATCAGTCAGCCGGATAGCGCTTACCCGCGCCGCTCGGCCACCAACAGCAACGACTGCGGCACCGGGCTTTGTGGGTGCTGCGGTTCCTGCAGGCTGGCGAGCTGGAAGCCGGCCATGTCCAGGGCGTTGAGCCAGCTGGACAGGGTGCGGAAGTACCACGGCATGGGTTGCCACTGGCCCTTGAACCCGGCGAAGGTCTCTTCGCGCCAGCCATCCTGATAGTCGCCGGCCGCGGCGCTCCAGGGATGCAGGGTCTGGATCGCCAGCGCGCCGCCCGGGGCGAGCAGGGCGTGCATGGCGGCCAGCAGCGGGATGATGTCCTGGTGCAGCAGGGCGAAGTTGGCGCAGATCAGCTCGTAGTCACGGCCGATGTCTACTTGCGCTTCCGCCAGCGCTGCATAGCTGGCCACATGCACCGTTGCCGAGCCCGCCGCCCGCGCCGCCTCCACCAGGGCCGCATCGCCATCCACCCCGACCGCCTCGACGCCCCGTTGCGCCAGGGCGCGCAACAGCCAGCCCTCGCCGCAACCCAGATCGAGCACGCGCTCGGGCTGGCGGCCCAGCACCGCCAGCAGGATCGCCTGGTCGGTGACCTCGACGCGGCTTTGAATGGCGCCGCCGCGGATGGCGTCGATCCAGGCCTGGGCGTTGTACTGCCAGCTGTGCAGCAGGGTGGATTCGGCAGTGGGCATGTCGGTGTCCAGCGTCAGTGGTGGGGGGCTACGGAGTCGCTAGCGCTGACGTTAGCAGGCGGGGCGCCCGGGTCCAATACGTCGTTCGCCGCTCAGGCGCTTTCTAGAGGATGCGCATCCGGTCCTCGTCGGGCGATTTGTTGCGACTGGTGATCAGGCTCAGCAGCACCGAAGCCAGAATGATCCCGCCGACAGTGGCCAGCGACCATTCCACCGGCATGTGCAGCCAGGGCATCAGCGTCATCTTGCTGCCGATGAACACCAGCACGATCGCCAGGCCGTACTTGAGCAGGTGGAAGCGCTCGGCCATGTCGGCCAGCAGGAAGTACAGGGCGCGCAGGCCCATGATCGCGAAGATGTTCGAGGTGAACACAATGAACGGGTCGGTGGTGATGGCGAAGATCGCCGGGATGCTGTCGACCGCGAACATCAGGTCGCTGGCCTCGATCAGCACCAGCACCAGGAACATCGGCGTGGCCCAGCGCCGACCGTCCTGCTTGACGAAAAAACGCTCGTCATGAAAGCCGCTGGTGATCCGCAGATGGTCCTGTATCCAGCGCAACAGGGGGTTCCTGGCGAGGTCGGGCTGCCGATGGGCGAACAGCAGCATCTTGATCCCGGTGATGATCAGGAACACACCGAACGCATACAGCAGCCACGCGAACTGCGACACCAGCCACACGCCGGCGAAAATCATCGCCCCGCGCATCACGATCGCCCCGAGCACACCGTACAGCAACACCCGGCGTTGCAACTCCGGCGGCACGGCAAAGTAGCCGAAGATCATCACGAAGATGAACATGTTGTCGATCGACAGCGATTGCTCGATCAGATAGCCGGTAAGGAATTCCAGGGTCTTGCGTTGGGCGATCTCAGGCCCGAACTCGCCCTGCAGATACCACCAGAGCAATCCCGCGAAGGCCAGCGCCAGCGTGGACCAGGCAATCACCCAGCACGACGCTTCGCGTACCGATACGCGATGGGCCTTGCGCCCGCCGAGGACAAACAGGTCCAGGGCCAGCATGGCCAGAACGAAGATGATGAAGGCGAACCACATCCAGGGTTCGCCGATGTGCAGGGACTGCATGCCGTTCTCCCGGTCCGGGCGTGTGCTGAAGCCACGGTTCATGCTAGTGGGGAGATCGCGCGGAAGAAAAATCGATTATTCCTCACCCATGGTTCGTTATTTACGAAGTGTCGCTGAAGGTTCTCCCGCGAGGTTCATTCGGTCAGCAAAAAAAGATCACTCCAGCCCGACGTTGTGGTGACCTGAGGGGACACGGGAAAATCGGGCCCAGCTCGGTGGGTTTTTGCCTCAGTGAGTGCCCGCCGCCTTGTTCAAGTCGCTTTCGGCCCATTCGGTATAGAAGCAGGCGTCGGTTGCTAGCTGTTGCTGTCCAGCGTTCTTCAGAACAATCTGAATCTCCATTCCCACGTTTTTTGCAAGACCAAGATCGTGCATTGTGGCAGCTCGAATCAGTGGCGCTTTCAAGGGGTGATTGAGTGGATGGCATGAAGTTCGTTAAATCTTTTCCTGTTTTGCTTGGCTTGGGCATGGCACTGGGAAGCATGAACGCCTGGGGGCTGCCGAACGACAGTGAGCAACTCATTCGAGTTCAGGCCGACCGCAGTCAAATTGATAACAGGCAAGGTTTTGCGACTTATACCGGCAACGTCATCATTACCCAGGGTTCGATGAAGATCACCGGCGACACTGTGACTGTCACCATGAAAAAGGGCAGCCACAACGAGGTCGATGTCGTCACCTCCGTGGGCAACCTGGCCTATTTCGAACAATTGCAAAAAGCTACAGACCCTGAACCGGTCCAGGCATATGCCGTGACCATTCAATATCTGACCCAGCAGAATCGCATCATTCTGATCGACAGAGCCAAAGTAATCAGCGCAGGCAATACCACCTTGGGTGAGAAAATTGTCTACGACACCGTCAAGCAGATTGCCAGTGTTGGTCGCGCCACCGGTAGCAAGATCACCGAGTCGCGCCCTCGGACCGACATGGTCATCCAGCCGAAAAAGAAAAATGAGATGCAAAGGGCCCAGTAATGGGCACTGACAAGATCCGCCGCATCGAGGGACTGCCCCCTTCAGGCGATGTGGCTCATAACCATAGTTGGAAACGCGAAAGTTTCGGTGCTGTCGTTTCGTTCTCTAAAACAACAAAGAAATGGACTTGCCCATGATCAAAAAGGCGTTGTTCCTATCGTTTGCCAGTAGTCTTGGTCCTGGGTCCGCGCTCAAGCGATCGCAACTTCCTCTCCCTGTTCCAGCTTTATAGTCTTCGGCGATAGCCTCAGCAGTTCCGGGCAGATTGCTGACCCCGGCGGTCGCGCGGAGACTTCATTATTTCCATGTGCAAGATTCACTAATTGATCATGGAGAATGAAGCTGATTTTTAGGAAATATCTTATATCGACTGTCGAAGCTTCTATGTAGCGTTGCCGCACAAGTCGTTCAATTCCTGAGGAGTATTTCTTGTTCCGCATTTGTGGGCTCAGTGCCTGGACTGTAGGGCTTACGGCGGCCGGCAGCATGTTCTCCCCGTACTCGGTCGCCGCCCTTTCCGATGTCTGCCTTCCTTTAGGTTCCGCTGTTATCAGTGTTCCTTTTTCCAGCTCGCTGGTTGTGCAACGGGACGTCCCGGTTGGCGGCGTACTGGCGTCCGTGGAGGTCAAGACCCCTATTCGATGTAATAACCGCTTCTTTCCAACCGGGAGCTATGCCCAATACTTCAAGTCGTCTTCCAATGCGGCGGTTGGGGTCAGTCGTGGGGCATTCAGGACGAGCAACAGTGGGATCGGATTGAGGTGGAACCTGTCGTCGCCCCTGGGAAACTATGCGTTCAGCAGTACCGATCTCAACAGCACCAGTCCCATGACTGGCGTCGCCTTTCCCTATCTGGGAGGGGACAAATATTACTCGCTCCAACACACCTTCGAGTTGATCAAGCTGGGGGATGTGGCGGGGGGGAGTTTTCGATTTCCAGACTTCTCCGTGATGAGCAGCCCTGACTCTGTCCTGGGTGGCCTGTATGACAAGAAGCTCAACACCTTCACTTTTCCCCTGGTCAATGTGGCGGTGTCGTCCTGCTTCGTGATGGAGAACAGCATCCTGGTGAAGATGGGCAGGGTGGATGCCAACAGCTTTCGCGGCCCGGGCAGCATGACGCAGGAAAAGAACTTCTCCATCGACCTGCGCTGCGATGCGGGAGCCAGGGTCAACCTGACCCTGGATAATACCTATCAGGTCGGTGGCTACCCGGGGACCATCAGGTTGGCCTCTTCGGCGCAGTCGGCGACAGGGGTCGGCATCCAGGTGCTCAATGCTTCCACGGCAAACCACACGCCAATGCTCCTGGGGCAGCCGCAGATGATGGGGCTGGCCAGCGGCGGGATCAATTCGTTGAAGCTGGCGGCCCGGTACATCCAGGTTGCCAATCAGGTTTCCAGTGGCAAGGCCGACGGTACGCTGACCTTCGTCCTCAGCTACCTTTGACGGCTGGGCTGCCGATTGCGGTTCCTGCGTGCCGAGCCATCCTCAACCCGCCGCGAATGCTTGCCGCCCTCCAGGCGTCCGCAGCGGCGGGGCTGTCCAGGGCCGGACAGCGCGCTGCGCCATAACGGCATAAGCCAGCACCTTTGATTATTGGACAGGCCAAGTTCGCCCGGTCGATGCTGCGGGGCCGCTTGACCCAGGAGCCGTCACAAGGAGCTTGCCATGCCTGCGCAACGCCAACTCAAGCTGGGCGCCTTCATGCGTCCGGTCAGCATCCACACCGGCGCCTGGCGCTACCCGGGCGCCTATCGCGATGCCAACTTCAACTTCGCCCACCTCAAGCGTTTCGCCCAGACCCTGGAGCGGGCGCGTTTCGATGCGTTTTTCATGGCCGACCACCTGGCCTTGCTCAACATGCCCATCGACGCCTTGAAGCGCAGCCATACCGCCACCTCGTTCGAACCCTTCACCCTGTTGTCCGCCCTTAGCCAGGCGACCGAACGTATCGGCCTGGTGGCGACGGCCTCGACCACCTACGACGAGCCATTCCATATCGCCCGGCGCTTCGCCTCCCTCGATCATTTGAGCAACGGTCGCGCCGGCTGGAACATCGTCACCACCGCCAACCCCGACGCCGCGCTGAACTTCGGCCTGGAGCAGGCCTTTGCCCACGACCAGCGTTATGCCCGGGCGCGGGAGTTCTATGAGGTGGTCACCGGGCTCTGGGACAGCTGGGCGGACGACGCCTTCGTGCGCGATGCCGACAGCGGGGTGTATTTCGACCCGGACAAGCTGCACCGCCTCGACCATGCCGGCCGCCACCTGAACGTGCGCGGACCGCTGCACATCGCGCGCCCGGTGCAGGGCTGGCCGGTGATTGTGCAGGCCGGCGCGTCGGAGCCCGGGCGCCAGCTGGCCGCGGAAACGGCGGAGGTGATTTTTGTCGCTCCCGGCACGCTGGAGGAGGGCCGGGCGTTCTATGCCGATATCAAGCGGCGCATGCTCGCCGTCGGCCGCGACCCCGAACACCTGAAGATCCTGCCCGGGGCCTTTGTGGTGGTCGGCGACACCCAGGAGGAAGCACGGCGGATTCGCGCGCACCTCGACAGCCTGGTGCACTACGAGAGCGCGATTGCCTCGCTGTCCATCGCCCTGGGCACGGACGCAACGCAGTTCGATCCGGACGCTTTCCTGCCGCCGATTCCCGAGACCAACGCCAGCCAGAGCGCCCGCGAGCGGGTATTGGCCCTGGCCGATCGCGAACAGCTGACGGTCCGCCAGCTGGCCCAGCGCCTCGGTGGATACGCCGGCCTGTCGTTTGTCGGCACCGCCCGGAGCATCGCCGACGACATGCAGCAATGGCTGGAGACGCGCGGCAGCGACGGTTTCAACATCATGTTTTCCTGGCTGCCGGGCGGCCTCGACGACTTCGTCGCCAAGGTGATTCCCGAATTGCAGGGGCGGGGGATTTTCCGTCGCGAATACGAGGGCGCCACCTTGCGTGAAAACCTCGGGCTGCCACGTCCGGCGAACCGGTTTTTTGCCTAGGCGAGCGATTGCGCGGGTTAGCCGTCAGGGCGGTTCCGCATCGCGATCAAGGACAGCCAGCCCCAAGGTCGAAGGGGAGGGTTGTCGCTCCAACGCGGCTGGAGCCGCGGCCACAGGTATTTGTTGCAAGCCGCGATGGCGTACATGACAATGCGAGTCATTATCAGTCGCGAATTATTCCATCGTCATGCCCGCCAACGACTTGTCCTTACGCAGTGCTGTCAACGATCTGTATTGTGACCATCACGGTTGGCTCCAGGGCTGGCTGCGCAAGCGCCTGGGCAACGCCTTCGATGCCGCGGACCTGGCCCAGGACACCTTCGTCCGGGTGATCAAGGCCCGCTCCGCGCTGGACATCCGCGAGCCGCGCTCGTACCTGTCGATGATTGCCAAGGGCCTGCTGATCGACCTGTTTCGTCGGCGTTCGCTGGAGCAGGCCTACCTCGACGTGCTGGCCGCCATGCCCGAGGCCCTGCAGCCGTCGCCGGAGGAACAGGCGATCCTGTTCCAGGCGCTGATGGAGATCGACCGTCTGCTGCAAGGGTTGGGGCCGCGGGTCAAGCAGACCTTTATCCTGTCGCAGTTCAGTGGCCTGACCTACCCGCAAATCGCCGAGCAGCTGGGCGTCAGCGTGCGCACGGTGAACAACCACATGGCCAAGGCCATGGAGCATTGCTGTCTGATGCAGATCCAGTTGCAACTCCCATGAGCCTGCCCGCCGAAGAAATGAAAGCCATCGGCGTCGCGGCGCGCTGGTATGCCCGCCTGCATTCCGGCACCGCGACCGACGCCGACCGGGCCGCCTGGGACAGCTGGCTGGCGGCCGATCCACTGAATCGCCAGGCCTGGCAGAGAATGGCCGCCGTGGCCGAGCAGATGGCCAGCGTGCCGGGCGCCCTGGCGGCGCCGACCTTGAGCCAGGCCGGCAATAGTTCCCGACGCCAGGTGCTGCGCAGCGCCTTGCTGCTGACCTGCGCCGGTTCCCTGGGCTGGCTGGGCTGGCGCAGCCAGGCCGCGCAGAACCTGATGTGCGACTACCGCACCCGGGTGGGCGAGCGCCGCGAATTGCGCCTGGCGGACGGCAGCAGCCTGCTGCTCAACACCGACACCTCGGTCAACCTGCGTTTCGATGGGCGCCAGCGGGTGCTGGAGCTGCTGTGGGGCGAGATCCTGGTGAGCACCGCGCCTGATCCATTGCAGCGGCCCTTCAAGGTGGTCACCCGCCACGCCGAGGTGCTGGCGCTGGGCACGCGTTTTATCGTGCGCAGCCAGGCCGGGGGCGGCGAGGTGGCGGTGCTGGAAAAGGCGGTGGAGGTCAGCGTGCCGGGCGGCGGTCCGGCGATGCGCGTCGAGGCCGGCAAGCGGCTGGCGTTCGACGAGCGCAGCCTGGGCACGCCACGGGGCAACGACGTTTCGGTGGGCGCCTGGCAGCAGGGCAGCATCATCGCCATCGACCGGCCGTTGGCGGCGCTGCTCAATGACCTGTCGCGCTATCGCCCCGGCGTGCTGCGCTGGGACCCGGCCATCGGCGACCTGAAAGTCTCCGGGGTCTTTCCCATCGATGACACCGACCTCGCCCTGGCGGCGCTGGAGAGTGGGTTTGCCTTGCGCGTGACCCGCTACAGCCGTTTCTGGGTCCAGGTCGCCCGGGCCGATTCGCGCTGAACAGGTGCCTTGGATAAAAAATTCTGCGGCGCCTGCACTTTTCGAGCGCACCGTTCGGCTCATCCCTCAGTGAGTTGTTATTGACCGTTTTGGGGGAGGGAGCATGTCTCGGGTGAACGCGCCAGGTCGTCTGGCGAACGCAGTGAAAGTCGCTTTGCTGGCAACCACCATGGCCAGCGCCTGTTCGGTGAATGCCGACCCGGCCACAGGGGCCGCGGCGCAGCAGAGCCAGGTCCGCGCCTACGACATCGGCGCCGGCAGCCTGGTGGATGTGCTGACCCGTTTTTCCAGCGCCGCCGGGGCGGCGATTTCCTTTGATGCGCAGCAAACCCAGGGCCGGCAATCGCCCGGGCTCAAGGGCCAGTTCGGGGTCGACGAAGGTTTCGCGCGGATTCTGCGCGGCAGCGGCCTGCGCGCCGAGCCCCAGGCCAACGGCAGCTATGTGCTGCGCGCGGTGCCGGTGCTCGGCTCGGCGCTGGAACTGGGCGCCACCAACATCGACGGCCAATTGCTGGGGGCAACCACCGAGGGCAGCGGCTCCTACACCACCGGGGCGGTGACCATCGGCAAGGGCCAGCACTCGCTGCGCGAGACCCCGCAATCGGTGACGGTGATGACCCGCAAGATGCTCGACGACCAGAACCTGCACAGCATCGACCAGGTCATGGAAAAGACCCCGGGCATCACCGTCTACGACTCGACCATGGGCGGCAAGTATTTCTACTCCCGCGGCTTTCGCATGTCGGGCCAGTATCAGTACGACGGTGTGCCGCTGGACATGGGCAACCAGTATGTCCAGGCCGACAGCTTCAGCGGCGACATGGCCTATTACGACCGGGTGGAAATCCTCCGTGGCGCCGCCGGGATGATGAAAGGTGCGGGCGGCACCGCCGGCGGGGTGAACTTCGTGCGCAAGCGCGGCCAGAGCACGCCGCAGACCGAAGTCACCTTGTCCGGCGGCAGTTGGGACAACTACCGCGGCCAGGTCGACACCGGCGGCCCGCTCAACGAATCCGGCACCCTGCGTGGCCGCGCGGTGGTGGCCGAGCAGAGCCGGCGTTACTTCATCGACGACGCCAGTCGCAAGGACCAGGTGTATTACGGTGCGCTCGACTTCGACCTGAGCCCCGACACCACCCTCGGCCTGGGCATCGCCTATGAAGATGTCGACGCCAACCCGTGCTGGGGCGGCCTGCCGCGCTACAAGGATGGCAGCGACCTGAAGCTCGGCCGCTCGACCTGCCTCGACCCGTCCTGGAACACCTGGCGCAGTAAGCGCACCACGGTGTTCGGCGACCTCAAGCACCAGCTCAACGACGACTGGGCGCTGAAGGTCGCCGGCGTCTACACCAAGAACACCCAGGACATCAAATACGCCTTCGCTTCCGGCGCGGTGACCCCCGGCGTCGACACCACCGGCATGCTCGGCAGCCTGTACGACTACGACCAGGTCGATTACGGCCTCGATGCCTACCTGGATGGCAAATTCACCGCGTTCGGCCTGCAGCATGAGCTGGTGGTGGGGGTCAACGGCAGTCGCGCGGACAAGGACGATTTCTTCTCGGTGGCCTTCCTGCCGCAGCAGCAGAACGTGTTCAACCCGGACCGGCATATCCCGAAACCGGACGACAGTTACTTCATCGAGAACTCGACCCGCGGTGGCCCGGTGAAGACCGTCACCGAACAGCGTGGCCTGTATTCGACCCTGCGGCTCAAGCTGGCGGAACCCCTGACCTTCGTCGTCGGCGGCCGGGTCAGCTGGTACCGCTCGAAAAGCGATTCGGTGTTCCTCAACTCGGGCACTTCGGAGCACGCCAGAAGCACCGAGACCGGCCAGGTCACGCCCTTTGCCGGTCTGTTGCTGGACCTCAACGACAACCTGACCGCCTATGCCAGCTACGCGGAGATCTTCACGCCCCAGGGCAACTACCGCTCGCAAAGCGGCTCGGCGCTCAAGCCGCTGGTGGGGGAAAGTTACGAGCTGGGGATCAAGGGCGAATGGTTCGACGGGCGCCTGAACAGCGCCTTCAACCTGTTCCAGACCGTGCAGAAGGACCAGGCGCAGACCGACTACAACTCCAGCTGCGCGTCATCGGACGGCTACTGCTACCTGAACTCCGGCAAGGTCCGCGCCCAGGGCTTCGAAGCCGAAATCAGCGGCGAGGTCATCGAGCGCCTGCAACTGCTGGCCGGCTACACCTATACCCAGACCAAGACCCTGGACGACATCGACAGCGGGCTCAATGGCGCCGCATTCAACAGCTATGTGCCGCGCCATATGCTGCGCCTGTGGGGCGACTATGCCCTCGATGGCGCGTTCGAGCGCTTCAGCATCGGTGCCGGGGTCAACGCGCAAAGCGATAACTTCCGGGTCTCGCCGGCCACCAGCGAAAAAATCACCCAGGCCGGCTACGCGGTGTGGAACGGCCGTATCGGCTACCGCATCGACGACACCTGGTCGCTGGCGCTCAACGGCAACAACCTGTTCGACAAGCGCTACTACTCCACCATCGGCATCGAAAGCTTCGGCAACTACTACGGCGATCCACGCAACTTCACCATGACCCTCAAGGCGCAGTTCTAAGTCGCTCGGGCAATAAAAAAACGCCACTCCCGGGAGTGGCGTTTTTGTCTGCGGCCGACTCAGCCGATTTCCACCCATCCCCGGGTATTGCCAGCGCCTAGCAGATCAGCGACCGGCTTCACGGCAATCCGGCCATCCACGGTGCCCAGCGCCAGTTGCCCGGCGTGGGCGTCCATGGCGTGGATGAGGGTCGGCAAGCCGTCGATCCGCGCCTTGGCGTTCAGCCGTAGCTGCCCGCTGCGGGCATCGATCAGCATGAGCGTTCCGTCCAGGAAAGCCGCCGCCACCAGGCCGGCTTCGGGCAGGTGGACGATCGCGCTGGGCGAGGCCGGCGTGGGATGCCGCCACCGTTCCTGGCCGCGCTCCAGGTGCCGGCGGTAGATGAAGCCCTGGTACGCATCGCCGACCGAAGGGTTGTAGTGCTGGCCGGCGATGACCACGCTCGCGCCCAGGGTATCCGCCACATAAGCGCCGCGGCATTCCATGGCGTGGCTGGCCCGGGTGCCGTCCTGCTTGAGCAGCGGCCAGAGTCTTTGCACGGTTCCGTCGGGCTGGACGATGCACAGGTACTTGTGTTCGTGGGAACTGGCCGGCGTGCCCTGCAGTGCGAACAGATGGGGCGCGCCGCTGATGCCGATGTAATGGTTGAAGCAGTCGTAGTGGCCGATATCGACGGGCTGCACGTTGTCGCGAGCGGGGTCCAGCAGCAGATCGACGGCCTTCGAACCGGGGCTTCTCAATCGGTTGCGCCGCCCCAGCAGACGGCCGTCGCGGGCAGCCGAAAAGGTGTATTCATCGTCGTATTCCTGTACCAGCACCAGGCCGTTGTCTGTCAGGGCATACAAGCGGGAATCGCGGCGATAGGCCTCGGGGCCGTCCTGCACCAGCACCCCGTGCACATGCACGCCGGCCCCGCG
Organism: Pseudomonas sp. GW822-FHT05A08; assembly: GCF_058800485.1. NCBI lineage: Bacteria > Pseudomonadati > Pseudomonadota > Gammaproteobacteria > Pseudomonadales > Pseudomonadaceae > Pseudomonas > Pseudomonas sp. GW822-FHT05A08. The sequence continues at coordinate 4,181,697 of NZ_CM179511.1, read as the reverse complement.
CAGGATCTCGGCGCCGTAGCCTGGACCCGTGTGGTGGGCGAGCAGGGTACCGTCCGTGCCGTAGATGTCCAGCAGGCAGCCGTCGTGGGTGACGCCCAGGCGGTCCGGGCCGAGCCAGGCGATATCGCGGATCGCGCCCCGGCATTCCAGCTCGGGCAGACCCAGCCAATGGGCCAGGCGCATGGCTGGTGGGCGCTGGTCATCCGCGGCAAGGCCCGAGGCAGCGACGGTCGCGGCCGGGTCCAGTTCCAGCACTGGCGGCGTCCTGGTCGCCCAGGTCGCTTCGCTGTCATCGGCCTGCACCAGGAACAGGGTGTCGAGGATCACCGACCAGTCGCTGTCGTCCAGCCCGTCCCATTCTTCGTTCCATGGCCGCACCCAGGCTTCGATCCGCTCGCCGCTGGCGTCGTAGCGGCAGCGCACCACTTCGGGGATATCGGCAAAAGGGCGACGGCTCTGGCCGGTCTGCCAGTTCCACACCGCCAGCTCGCCTTCGAACAGGTAGCCGCCGTCATAGCGGCCGGCGCCGATCACGATGCGGGGCAGGGTGGGGTGGAAACCCACATCGTTGATCGGCAGGCACAGTTCGTCGAAGATGGCGAACGGCACCGGCTCGCCACGCCGGTACAGGCCGAGCCGATAACGCAAGCCGGTGCCGCCATAGGCCGCGCGCGCGGGCGGATTGACCAGCAACGCAAACTCCGAGACCACCGCGGCGATATCCCCCGCCGGGTTGAAGAACTCGCCGGTGATCCTGCCGGTTCCGCGCAAGGTGGGGTCCATGAGGCTGGTCATTGCTGCTCCCTGAGTGGTGGTGTGCTGGCGTTGCCTGCGCATGCTACCCGCAGCCCGCGCGTACGGGAAATCATCACGCCAGTCCTGGCGGTTCGCTGTGGCAATGCCGGCTTTCTTGATTGACGTCAACCGCGCCAGCGGGGCGGGGCGGTAGTCTCGCGGCAACGTGCGAGGCCGGGGCGATTCCGTCTGGTCCGAGCCCATCGCATCCTTAGTCGAAACCACAAGGCTTCTTGTCCATGAACGACGCGGTACTGACCCACCTCGATTCTCTCGGCCGTGCGCGCATGGTCGATGTCACCGATAAACCTGTGAGCTTTCGCGAGGCGGTGGCCGAGGCCTGGGTGCATATGCGCGCCGAGACCGCGCGGCTGATCGTCGGCGGCGGGCACCCCAAGGGCGATGTGTTCGCGGTGGCGCGCATCGCCGGCATCCAGGCGGCCAAGCGCACCAGCGAGCTGATCCCGCTCTGTCATCCGTTGCTGCTGAGCAGCGTGGTGGTCGAGTTGAGCCTCGAGGATGAGCATCGCGTGCGCATCGTTTCGCGCTGCAAGCTGGCCGGGCAGACCGGGGTCGAGATGGAGGCGCTGACCGCCGCCAGCGTCGCCGCCTTGACGCTGTACGACATGTGCAAGGCGGTGGACCGCGGCATGCATATCGAATCGATCCGGCTGTTGCGCAAGTCCGGGGGCAAGAGTGGCGATTACCAGGCGCCGTCGGCATGAGGCTGCAGGTGCAGTATTTCTCCCGCTACCGGGAAACCCTGGGCTGCGCGAGCGAGGTGGTCGAAGGCGATTTCGCCTGCCTCGAGCACTTGCGCCGGCACCTGGCGAGCCGCTGCGGTATCTGGCGGGTGCTGGACGAACCGAGCCTGATGTGTGCCCGCAACCAGGACCTGTGCGGGCTCGACGAGGCGCTGGACGACGGCGACGAGGTGGCGTTTTTCCCTACGGTGACCGGAGGCTGAAGCGATGATCTATCCGCTGCTGCTCACTCTGCACCTGTTCGCCGCGCTGGTCTTCATCGGCACGGTGTTTTTCGAAGTGCTGTTCCTGGAACACATCCGCCAGCAACTGCCCGCCAAGCTCATGGTGCTGCTCGAACAGGGCATCGCCCGGCGTGCCCGCCAGCTGATGCCCTGGGTGCTGCTGGTGCTGTTCGGTGCCGGGCTGGGCATGGTCTGGGCGCGTTATCTGCCGGTGCTGGCAGCGCCCTTGGCGTCGTCGTTCGGCACCTTGCTGCTGCTGAAGATTGTGCTGGCCGCCAGCGTGCTCGGGCATTTCCTGGTGGCCATGCTGCTGTTCCGGAGCGGGCGCATGAATGCCCGCTATTCGCGCTTTATCCATCACAGCCTGTTCAGCCATATGCTGCTGATCGTGCTGCTGGCCAAGGGCATGTTCTACCTGAACTGGTAGGTCGGCGCCGACCCCACGCTTGATGCAAGTCAAGGAGCCCCGGGCGTTAACGCCGGACACTGACCCTCCACCGCCAGCCATGGAGCCCAGTCATGCCCGATCTACTCCCGCACCGCAGCGAGCCGGTCGTTCGACGCGATCAAGGCGTGCTCGACCCCAACTGCCATGTCGACACCCGCCGCTTTCACGGCGGCATCGGCTCCCTGGACCTGCTGCGGGCATTGCGCAACAGCCGGCAGAAGCGCCGGCCGCTGTCCTTGAACGTGCAGTTCCCGCCGCGCCTGGCGGGCCCGCCGGTGGACGCTGGCGCAAGCTACCTGCGGCGGCTGGAACGCGAGATCGACCTGGTGGGCTGCCACCTCGCGCCGGAGCAGCGTATCGAGCAGTTCCACCTGGGCGGCGGCACCCCGGAGGCGGCGCAGCTGCAACGCTTGATGCAGCACCTGCGCCAGCGCTTTCACTTCCTCGAACACGATTGCGGCGACTACAGCATCGACGTCGATCTGCACCACACCGACTGGGCGACCATGGGCCTGCTGCGTGACCAGGGGTTCAATCAGGTCAATATCGGGGTGCCGGATATCGGCAGCGACAGCCAGTTGTCGGTGGCCTGCTACCAGAACCCGGCGCCCATCCATTCGCTGATCGACGCGGCGCGGACCTTTGGCTATCGCTCGGTGAATGTCGACCTGGGGTATGGCCATGCCTGGCAGACCCCTTCGAGCTTCGCCTTGAAGCTGGGCACCCTGATCGAGCTGGAGCCCGATCGCCTGCAGGTGTTCGACTATGCCCAGCCACCGTTGCGCTACCGGCGCCAGAGCCAGGAGCGCCCCGCGGCAGCCTGCAGCCAGGAGGCCAAGGAGACGATGCGGCGCATCTGTTTCGAGCGCCTGCTGGCGGCGGGTTACCAGTACATCGGCCTGGGCCAGTTCGTGCGCCCCGACGACGACCTGATGATGGCCCAGGAGCGCGGCCGGCTGCGCCGCAACTGCCAGGGGTTTACCTGCCACGGCTACTGCGACCATGTGGGCTTCGGCCTGGGCGCCATCAGCCAGTTCGACGAGCTGTATACGCAGAACAGCGAGCGGCTCGACGACTATCTGCAACAGCTGGACCTGGGCCAGCTGGCGACCCGTCGCGGCTGGCGCTGCGAGGCCGGCGACCAGGTCCGGCAGCTGGTCATGGAGCGCCTGGCGTGCGACCTGGAGCTGGACATCCTGGCCATCGAAAGCCGCTACGGGCTGATCTTCCGCCAGTATTTCGCGTCCGCCTGGCTGCGCCTGCAACAGCTGAGCTGGAACGGCCTGGTGGAGCTTTCGGAGCGCTTTATCAGCATCCTGCCCGCCGGCCGGTTGGAGGTGGACAGCATCTGCCAGCTGTTCCAGGAGGACCTGGACAGCCCGGGGCAAGCCTCTGGTTGCGAGTGCGTCGAGCCCGATTGCGAGCGTTGATTGCAGGCAGTTATTTCGAGGCCTGAGCGCAGCCCGGCGCGGCCCGCTTGACGGCGATCAAGTTTGCCCGCCGGTTCGCTTGCCGCTCCCTTGCGTGGCGCCTTAGCGTGGTCCCCGAACCCCGCTGTGAATCAGGTAGCCCATGGATCTCGGAACGGCTTGCGAACCCTTCTATCAACCCTTGAACAATGAACAGGCGCTGTTCGAACAGGCCTGGCGGCACGGCATGCCGGTGCTGATCAAAGGCCCCACGGGCTGCGGCAAGACCCGATTTGTCCAGCACATGGCACACCGCCTGGACCTGCCGCTGCACACCGTGGCCTGCCACGACGACCTCAGCGCCGCCGACCTGATCGGCCGCCATCTGATCGGCGCCCAGGGCACCTGGTGGCAGGACGGGCCGCTGACCCGGGCGGTGCGCGAGGGCGGCATCTGTTACCTCGACGAAGTGGTCGAGGCGCGTCAGGACACGGTGGTGGTCCTGCACCCCCTGGCCGACGACCGCCGCGAGCTGTTCCTGGAACGCACCGGCGAAGTGCTGCGGGCGCCGCCGTCCTTCATGCTGGTGGTGTCCTACAACCCCGGCTACCAGAACCTGCTCAAGGGCATGAAACCCAGCACCCGCCAGCGCTTCGTGGCGATGCGCTTCGACTATCCGCCGCCGGCCGAGGAGGAACGCATCGTCCAGCGCGAGGCGCAAGTGGATGCTGCGCTGGCGCGGCAGATTGTCGGGCTGGGGCAGGCCCTGCGCCGCCTGGAGCAGCATGACCTGGAGGAGGTGGCGTCCACCCGGCTGTTGATTTTCACCGCGCGCATGATCGGCGCCGGCATGCCGCCGCGCGAAGCCTGCCTGGCGTGCCTGGCCGAACCCCTGAGCGACGACCCGGTGACGGTGGCGGCGCTGATGGACGTGGTCGATGTGCACTTCGGCTGACTCCGCCGCGGCAGCCACCGAGGCCTCGCGGCGCCACCTGCCGGGGGACCTGGCGATGTGGTTGTTCATCCTCGCCGAGCTGTCGGTGTTCGCCATCCTGATCCTCGCGTTCGCGGTGACCCAGCGGCTCAAGCCACAGCTGTTCGCCGAAAGCCGCCAACTGCTCGACAGCTCCACCGGCCTGGCCATGACCCTGAGCCTGCTCAGCGCCGGGCTGCTGGCGGCGCTGGCCCAGGAACGGGTGCGTCGGGCGCGGCCACGCCAGGGCGCGGCGCTGCTGCTGGCGGCCGTGCTGGTGGCCACGGTCTACCTGCTGCTCAAGCTCGGCGAGTTCCGGCACCTGCTGGGCCTGGGCTTGGGGCTGGAACACAACACCTTCTTCACCCTGTACTGGATCCTCAGCGGTTTTCATTTCCTCCATGTGCTGCCGGGCATGCTGATTTTCGCCTGGCTGGCGCAGCGCTGCCTGCGTGGTCGATATGGCGCCGAAAACTGCTCGGGTTTCGAATCCGGGGTGCTCTATTGGCACATGGTCGATCTGGTCTGGGTGCTGCTGTTTCCGCTGGTCTACGTTCTGGATTGACGAGGTGCGCATGTCCGCTGGCAGGTTCTTGCTGAGCTGTTGGGTCGCACTGGCCGGCCTCAGCGTCGGCACGGTGTGGCTGGGCAGTTGGCTGGGGCCGGGTGCGCCGCGCGGGTTGGCGCTGCTGATCCTGCTGCTGGCGGTGGCCAAGGCCTGGCTGATCGCCGACGGCTTCATGGAGCTGAGCCACGGGCCGCGCCTGTGGCGCTGGCTGCTGCTCGGCTGGCCGCTGGCGCTGGCCTTGCTGCTGGGGCTGATCCTCAGTCTGGGCCGGTAATACCCGAGTAAAACCATCGGCGTTTCTTGATTGCCATCAAGCGGGTTTATGCCCCGCGCTTCCTATCATGGCCGGGCCAAGCCAAGAGGAAGCGAGCATGTCGCAGAACTTCACCAAAGGCATGGCCAGGAACATCTATTTCGGGGGAAGCGTGTTCTTCTTCCTGATCTTCCTGGCCTTGACCTATCACACGGAGCAGACCTTTCCCGTACGCAGCAACGACGCGCTGTTGAGCGCGGCGGTGGTGCGCGGCAAGACGGTCTGGGAACAGAACAACTGCATCGGCTGCCACACGCTGCTGGGCGAGGGCGCCTACTTCGCGCCGGAGCTGGGCAACGTGTTCCAGCGTCGCGGCGGCGAGGAGGGCTTCAAGCCCTTCCTGCAAGCCTGGATGAAGATGCAACCCCTGGGCGTACCCGGACGCCGGGCCATGCCGCAATTCAACCTGAGCCCGCAGGAGGTCGATGACATCGCCGAATTCCTCAAGTGGAGCTCGAAGATCAATACCAATGGCTGGCCGCCAAACAAGGAGGGCTGAACGATGCGTCTTGCCAATCCACACCTGAAATTCGCCTCGCAGGCCGTGGCCAAACCCTACTTCGTGTTTGCCCTGATGCTGTTTCTCGGCCAGGTGCTGTTCGGTTTGATCATGGGCCTGCAATACGTGATCGGCGATTTCCTGTTCCCGATCATTCCTTTCAACGTGGCGCGCATGGTCCACACCAACCTGCTGATCGTCTGGCTGCTGTTCGGCTTCATGGGCGCGGCCTACTACCTGATTCCGGAGGAGGCCGACCGCGAACTGCACAGCCCGAAACTGGCGCTGCTGCTGTTCTGGGTGTTCGCCGCCGCCGGCGTGCTGACCATCCTCGGCTACCTGCTGGTGCCCTACGCGGGCCTGGCCCGGCTGACCCACAACGAGCTGCTGCCGACCATGGGCCGCGAGTTCCTCGAGCAGCCGACCATCACCAAGATGGGCATAGTGCTGGTGTGCCTGGGCTTTCTCTACAACATCGGCATGACCCTGCTCAAGGGCCGCAAGACCACGGTCAGCATGGTGATGATGACCGGGCTGATCGGCCTTGCGGTGTTCTTTCTGTTCTCCTTCTACAACCCGGCCAACCTGGCCCGCGACAAGTTCTACTGGTGGTGGGTGGTGCACCTGTGGGTGGAGGGTGTGTGGGAGCTGATCATGGGCGCGATGCTGGCCTTCGTGCTGATCAAGGTCACCGGCGTGGACCGCGAAGTGGTGGAGAAATGGCTCTACGTGATCATCGCCATGGCGCTGATCAGTGGGATCATCGGCACCGGCCACCACTTCTTCTGGATCGGCGCGCCCGAGGTCTGGCTGTGGGTCGGCTCGATCTTCTCGGCCCTGGAGCCGCTGCCGTTCCTGGCCATGGTGATCTTCGCCTTCAGCCTGGTGAAGAACCGCCGCCGCCAGCACCCCAACCGCGCCGCCACGCTGTGGGCCAAGGGCACCACGGTGACCGCGTTCTTCGGCGCCGGGGTCTGGGGTTTCCTGCATACCCTGGCGCCGGTCAACTACTACACCCACGGCACGCAGCTGACCGCGGCCCACGGCCACCTGGCGTTCTACGGCGCCTACGCGATGATCGTCATGACCCTGATCAGCTACGCCATGCCGCGCCTGCGCGGGCTCGGCGAAGCGGCGGACGAGCGCTCGCAGACCCTGGAAGTCTGGGGCTTCTGGCTGATGACCCTGTCGATGGTGATGATCACCCTGTTGCTCACCGCCGCCGGCGTGGTCCAGGTGCTGCTGCAACGCTGGGCCGAGGACGGCACGGCGATGCCGTTCATGGCCACGGTGGAGCATCTCAATGGGCTGTTCTGGGCACGCCTGATCAGCGGGCTGGGGTTCTTCGCCGGGCTGCTGTGCTACCTGCTGAGCTTCCGCCAGCGCGGCCGCGCCGCCTTGCGCGCACCGGCCCCGGTGGTGTCTTCATGAACGACCACTAACCTGTAGCCGCTGCCGAGCGCAGCGAGGCTGCGATCGGTCTGGGCGGCATTCCGACGCAGCGGCCGCAAATCCGGCAACGCGGTCCTTCCGACAAACCGGGTGCGCAGGTTTTGCGAGGACTACGTCCTCGGTCGCAGCCTCGCAGGCTCGGCAGCGGCTACAGGACAACGTACGACGACGGTCTATGTAGCCGCTGCCGAGCGAAGCGAGGCTGCGATCGGCTGCGTAGCGGCCGCAAACCGGGCCATGCGGTCTTTCAGGCAAACCGCGTGCACAGGTTTTGCGAGGACTACGTCGGAATGCCGCCCAGACCGATCGCAGCCTCGCGGGCTCGGCAGCGGCTACAGCGGGCCGTTTTCCTGCATTCGAAAAAGGAGGCTCCATGGCCTTTACCCTGGAACTGGAAGAGTGGGTCGGCAGTGTCTGGCATCGTTTCATTACCCGGCGCGCCAGCGTGGATTTTCCCGAGGCGCGAATCGAGCTGGCGCCGCGCCAACATTCCCTGGCCCTGCTGTTGCGGGCCATGGGCGGTGCCGGCCGCGGCGTCGAGGCGGCCAGCGAGCGCGACCTGCTGTTGCGCCGCAGCCTGTTGCAGCAGATCGCCGGCACCTGCCGGCAAACGCCCCTGGCCTGGTGCGACGCCGACAACCTGCGCCTGCCGGCCAGCCTCGCGGTGTTCCCCGAGGCGGCGTTGAACGAGGAACTGTACCGCTGGCTGGCCCTGCTGGCGGCGCAGTCCGGGCCGATGCGCCACTGGGGCCGGGACAATCAGCGCTGGACCCGGCGCCTGCTGCAACGCTACCCGGCGTTGCGTGAGCGCTACCGGCGGCTGGTGGAGGCGCACCTGCAACTGCGCCCCGATCCAACCTCGTTGAGCCGCCCCGAAGCCGCGCTGGAACGCGCCCTGTGCCAGGCCCTGCGCGAACCCGGCAGTGTCGCCGAGTTTCCCCGCAGCGAACGCGCGGCCTGGCCCGTGCCGCTGTGGCTGTACCCGCCGCTGCACCTGGCCAGCCCGCTGGCCGCCGATCTCGAGGACTCGGTGGAGGACCTGGCCACCGCTGCCGGCGAGCAGGCGGGCGGGCGCAAGCGCGCCAGCCGGGTCGAGGACCACAGCCGCGACGGCGGCCTGCTGATCGTGCGCCTGGAGAACCTGTTCAGCTGGACCGAGCATGTGGACCTCGACCGCTGGGCTGACGACAGCCAAGACCCGGACGCCGCCCAGGTCGCCGCCGACCTGGATGAGCTGACCCTGTCGCGCACCCGCCTGCGCAAGGGCGGCGGCCTCAAGCTGCACCTCGACCTGCCGCCGGCCGACGTCGACGACATTCCCCTGGGCGAGGGCATCCACCTGCCGGAATGGGACTACCGCAAGGGCCGCCTGCAAGAGCACTTCGTCAACCTGCAGATGCTGGTGCCGCGCGATTGCCAGGCGCAGCCGCTGCCGTCGCGCCTGAAACCGTCGGCGCAGTTGTTGCGGCGACAGTTCCAGCCGTTGCGCAACGAGCGCCAATGGTTGCGCCAGCAGCCCCAGGGTTCGGAACTGGACCTGCAGGCCTGGCTGGATTTTCACGTCGAGCGCGCCCATGGCGCCTGTGCCGAGCGCGGCCTGTTCATGGAGCAGCGCCAGACCCGGCGCGACCTGGCGTGCCTGTTGCTGGCCGATGTCTCGATGTCCACCGACGCCCACCTCAACGACGAGCACCGGGTGATCGAGGTGATCCGCGACAGCCTGCTGCTGTTCGGCGAAACCCTGGCTGGCCTCGGTGATGACTTTGCCCTGTACGGGTTTTCCTCGTTGCGCCGCCAGCAGGTGCGCATGCAGGAACTCAAGGCCTTCGACCAGCGTTACGACGACCACACCCGCGGGCGCATCCTGGGGCTCAAGCCGGGTTTCTACACGCGCATGGGCGCGGCGATTCGCCAGGCCACGCGCCTGCTCGGCAGCTGCAAGCGCCAGCGCAAACTGTTGCTGTTATTGACCGACGGCAAGCCCAACGACCTGGACCTCTACGAAGGCCGTTATGGCGTCGAGGACACCCGCGAGGCGGTACTGGAAGCGCGGCGCCAGGGGCTGACACCGTTCTGCATCACCATCGATCGCGAGGCCGCGGCTTACCTGCCGTACCTGTTCGGCGTCAATGGCTACACCCTGATCCGCCGGCCCGAGCAACTGCCGCTGCGTCTGCCGCAGTTGTATCGGCAACTGACCCAGCCTTGAGGCGCCCGCCGCCTGGGACACCTTCGCCGGCCAGGGCAGGCGAGGGGGAAGGGTTCAATGTTCCAGGCAAACCAGATGTGCAGGCCTTGCGAGGACTGCGTCCTCGATCGCAGCCTCGCAGGCTCGGCAGCGGCTACAGGACCGCGCACGACTCCAGACCTGTAGCCGCTGTCGAGCGTTAGCGAGGCTGCGATCGGTATGGGCGGCATTCCGACGTAGCGGTCGCAACGGTGTTTCAGGCAAAAGCATCTGCTAGGAGCGCGGCAGCCAGAAGAACATTGCCACGCAAAAGATCGTCAGGCCGATGCAGAACCCGCTGAAGCGCCGCAACCGCCGTTGTTCGGCGTGCGCCGCAGTAGCGGGAAGGGGCATGCCGCAATGGCGGCAGGAGGTTTGCCCGGGCGGGTTGGAGCCGTGGCAGTACAGGCAGACCGGCCCGGCGCTCATTCGAATTGCTCCAGCCGCGGACGGTCGAGAATGACGATCTGGCGGCCGTCCTGGCTGATGATCTGTTCATCGATCAGGCGCCGGATGATCCGCGAGAACGTCTCCGGCTGGATCGCCAGGTGGCCGGCGATCAACTGCTTGGCCATCGGCAGCTCGAACCGGCGCTCCACCGGTTGCAGCTGCATCAGTTGCGTCAGCAGATAACGCACCACCCTGTGGGTGGCGTTCTTCAGCGACAGGGTTTCGATCTCGTTGACCCGCTGGTGCAGGCGCACGCAGAGCTTGCCGAGCAGGGCGAAGGTCAGGCGGCTGTTGCTTTGCAGCAGCCGCAGGTAGGTGTCGTTGGACAGCCGATAGAGCTGGGTCGGGCCGATGGCTTCGGCGCAGGCCACATAGTCCGGCGTGTCCATCAGCATCATTGCCTCGGCGAAGGTCTGGCGCGGGCCGATGACCTCGAGCACTTTTTCCTGCCCATCCGGCGTCAGGCGGTAGACCTTCACCGCGCCGGCGATCACGAAATAGAAAGCCTCGGCCGGCTCGCCCTGGCGGAACAGCGGGTCGCCCTTGTCGAGGCTGAGCAACTGGCTGGCCGCCATCAGCTCGTCCAGCTGTTCCTCGTTCAGGGGCTCGAACAGGTGATGGCTGCGCAGGATCTGGTGATGCACGCGATGTAGCACCATGAATATTCATCCTTATGGCTGGGGGAGAGGTGCTGCCGTGGTTCAGACGAGGCCCAGGGCGACGCGGCTGGCGAGGGCCAGGATCGCGCCCAGGACGACAAACCACGTCAGTGGCTGGAGGGTCTTTTTCAGGGTGGCTCCGGCGGTATTCATGGTGGCTCCGGTCATTTGGGAGGGATTTGGGTGCCCTGTGTTCAGCAAGACCCGGGCCAGGCGCCAGGCCTCCTGTATTGGGGGAGATTTCCAGCGGCGTGGTCAAAAAGACCTGGCGATTTCGGGTGTAAATGACTAGCGAATGGTCATTTTGACCCTCGCGCTGTAAGGCGAGCCCCGGCACCGCGCCGGCCGCAACCCCGGCCCGCCGGCTTACGGCCGTTCCTGGTGGTGATCGGGCCCCGGGGCACGGCCCTTGCACTGCCAGACAGGACGGCGGGCACAACAGCCCGCCGCATCCCGGGCAAGCTTGATTTGCGACAACGGCAAGGGCACGCCAATGGCCGATGATGGCCGGGGATTTCATTCGCCGCGTGTCGACCGTCGCCGGGTCGGCACGCTGGGTAAAGGAGTGGGCTTGATGCAAGTACTTGAGCGTCGTGCGGCGATGGCAATCGTGCCGCTGTTACGCCTGGCCTTCCGGCCGTTTTTCCTCGCCGGTGGTGTCCTGGCGCTGCTGGTGGTGCCGCTGTGGCTGGCGGCGCTGCAGGGCGCCCTGGGCGACTGGCAACCGGCGGGAGGCTGGCTGGGCTGGCACCGCCACGAACTGCTGTTCGGTTTCGGCCTGGCGATCATCGCCGGCTTCCTGCTGACCGCGGCGCAGACCTGGACCGGCCAGCCGGGCCTGAGCGGCAAGCCGCTGGCGGCCCTGGCCTTGCTCTGGCTGGCCGCGCGCCTGGCCTGGCTGGGCAGCGCGCCCTGGCCGCTGCTGGCCGTGCTGGAACTGGGGTTTCCCCTGGCGCTGGCCGGGTTGATGGGCCGCATGCTGTGGAAGGTGCGCCAGCAGCGCAACTACCCGATTGTCCTGGTGCTGCTGTTGCTCGCCGCGGCGGACGGCCTGTCGGTGGCCGGCCTGCTGCAAGGCCACGAAGGCTGGCAGCGCCAGGGCGTGCTGAGCGGTCTGTGGCTGGTGGCGGCGATGATGAGCCTGATCGGCGGGCGGGTGATTCCGTTTTTCACCCAGCGCGGCCTCGGTCGGGTCGCGGCCGTGGCGCCCTGGCCATGGCTCGACTATTTGCTGCTGGCGGGCTCGGCCCTGGTGGCGCTGCTGTATGCCGCCGGGCCGGCGCTCATCGCCAATACCTGGGTTGGCGCGCTGTTCCTGCTGCTGGCGGCCGCGCATCTGCTGCGGTTGTGGCGCTGGCAGGACCGCGGGCTGTGGCGCGTGCCGCTGCTGTGGTCGCTGCACCTGGCCTACGGCTGGCTGGCGCTGGCGTGCCTGGGCATGGCGCTGTGGCATTTCGGCGCGCCGCTGAACCCCAGCCTGGCCGTGCACGGCCTGACCGTCGGCGCCATGGCCGGGCTGATCCTGGCGATGATCGCCCGGGTCAGCCTGGGTCATACCGGGCGGCCGCTGGAGCCGCCAGCGGGCATGACCCTGGCGTTCATCCTGCTCAACCTGGCCTGCCTCAGCCGGGTGCTGCTGGTGCTCTGGTTGCCGGTGGCGGCGTTGTGGCTGGCGGGCCTGTGCTGGGCCCTGGCCTTTGCCCTGTACGTCTGGCGCTACGGGCCGATGCTGCTGCGGTCGCGGGTCGACGGGCACCCGGGCTGAGCCCTGAATGCGGAGCAAGGAGAAGGGCAATGATTTATCCCTGGTTAGTGGTTATCCACCTGCTGGCGGCCATCGGTTTTATCGGCACGCTGTTCTTCGAGGTGTGCATCTGGCACACGGCGCGCCGGCAACTGGCGACGGACGCCCAGGTGGCGGCGGACCAGGCCATCGCGGTGCGTTCGCGCAAGGTCCTGCATGGCGTGGTGCTGCTGTTGTACGGCGCCGGTATCGGCCTGGCCTGGCAGCATCGCGGGGCCTTGAGCCAGCCCTTGAGCAGCAGTTTCGCCAGCCTGTTGAGCCTGAAGATCGTCCTGGCCCTGAGCATCATCGGCCATTACCTGCTGCTGGCGTACTGGTTGAAAACGTTGCGGCTGAGCGCCGGCCGCGCCTGCTGGATCCGCCGCAGCGTGCTGGGGCACATGCTGCTGATCGTGGTCCTGGCCAAGGCGATGTTCTATTGGCATGGCTGAATGAACGTGCCAGCCACCGGGCTGGCACGCAGGGGCGGGGATCAAGCGTTCAGGGCGTTGGCGAACAGCACGTTGTTTTCCAGATGGATGTGCTGCATCAGGTCGTCGCGAAATTCGCTCAACCCGCGGTACAGCGCGCGCCAGGTGTTGCAGGCGTCGGCGGGCGGGGTGATGTGGTCGGTCAGCACCAGCAGTTTTTCCAGGGCCTCGCCATGTTGCTCGTGCTCCAGGCGCAGCACATGGATCGGCGGCGCCGCCCGGCGGCCCAGGCCCTGTTGCAGCATCGGGAACAGCACCTGTTCTTCCTTGAGCATGTGGCCTTCGAGTTCCTGCTGCATGTCCCGCAGGTGATCGGCCAGGCCGTTGGGGCAGGTGTCGCGGGCGCCATGCACTTGCTCCACGCGACAGGCCAGGCGGATCAGTTCCGGCAGCTGTTCGCGGTGGCGGGCGTGGTAGCGGGTGAGGATATGGGCGATCAGCGCCTCGCTCGGTTCATCGCGCCAGTCGTGCCGCCGGGCGTCGCTGTCTTGCAGCAGGTGCAGGGCCTCGGCGATCTGCACGGGGTCGAGGCCTTTGCCGAGGGCGGCGTCGCGCAGGGTTTTCTGCCCGCCGCAGCAGAAGTCCAGGTTGAACTCATGAAACACCCGGCTGGCGCCGGGGATGTCGCAGGCCAGCTGGCCGAGGCTTTGCTCCAGGAGGTTGGGCTGCGAAGCGTCTTGTCGGGCAAGACCGGGTCGTTCCAGCAGTGTCGGGTTCATCAGGTTTTCCTTGTTGTGGCAACGGTTCCCCTGGGCCGTTGCATCCGCCATGCCAGCTGTAACTTATTGAAAATAATGGACTGATTTTTTGTCGTGGTGCGGATGACCCTGAAATCTCGGGGTCGGAACCACCAGAAAGGGTGATGACTACCATGTTGCGTGAAAGTCTGGCGGCCGACCTGATTGTCGAGTTGCCCAATGCCGTGCGGTTGCAGCGTCTGGTGCAGACCCTGCGTGAGTACTTCAAGGCCGGGGCCGTGGGCCTGCTGCGCCTGGACGACGACAGCCTGCGGCCGCTGGCCACCGTCGGCCTGGTGCATGAAGCCCTCGGGCGGCGCTTCGTGATCGCCCAGCACCCGCGCCTGGCGGCGATCATGGCGTCCCGCGAGCCCACCTGGTTCGAGCCCGACAGCCGCCTGCCGGACCCTTATGACGGGCTGCTCGACCACCCGGACAGCGGGCCGCTGGCGGTGCACGACTGCATGGGCGTGAGCCTGTATGTGGAAGGGCGGGTCTGGGGCGCCATCACCCTCGATGCGCTGCGGCCCGGGACTTTCGACCGCCGGGCGCGGGATGAGCTCAAGCGCTGCAGCCTGCAGATCGAGGCGGCGCTGCGGGTCACCCGCCTGGAGCAGGAAAACCGCAGCCTGCGCCTGTCGCGCAGCGAGCCGCAGGATGCCCGCGGGCCGGTGGAGGAGGGCGAGATCCTCGGCCAGAGCGAAGTCCTGCATCAGTTGCTCAACGAGTTGGACGTGCTCGCCGATTCCGAGCTGCCGGTGTTGCTGCTGGGCGAGACCGGGGTCGGCAAGGAGCTGTTCGCCCGGCGCCTGCATCGCCTGTCCCGGCGCGCCCACAAGCCGCTGGTGCAGGTCAACTGCGCGGCGCTGCCGGAATCCCTGGCCGAGAGCGAGCTGTTCGGTCACGTCAAGGGCGCCTTCTCCGGCGCCACCAGCGACCGCGCCGGGCGCTTCGACGCGGCCAACGGCGGCACGCTGTTTCTCGACGAGGTCGGCGAGCTGCCGCTGAGCGTGCAGGCCAAATTGCTGCGCACCCTGCAGAATGGCGAGATCCAGCGCCTGGGGGCGGACAAGCCGCTGCATGTGGATGTGCGCATCATCGCCGCGACCAACCGCCAACTGCCGGACAGCATTCGCGACGGGCTGTTTCGCGCCGACCTGTACCACCGGCTTTCGGTGTACCCGGTGCCGATCCCGCCGCTGCGCGAACGCGGCTCCGATGTGTTACTGCTGGCCGGGCATTTCCTCGAACTCAACCGCAGCCGTCTCGGCCTGCGTGGCTTGCGCCTGTCGCCGGCGGCCGAACGGACGCTGCTGGCGTACCCCTGGCCGGGCAATGTGCGCGAGCTGGAACACGTGATCAGCCGCGCCGCGCTCAAACAGCTCAGCCGTGGCGGCAGTCGCAACCTGATTTTGACCCTGGAGCCGGAAGTCCTCGATCTCGACAGCACGCTGAAGGGCGCGGAGCCGCTCGAACAGTCGCCGCCGGCGGCCGACGACGGGCCGTTCCAGCCCCTGAGCGAAGCCGTCGACGAGTACCAGCGGCAGAAGATCCACCAGGCCCTGAGCCGCTGCCGCAACAACTGGGCGCGCGCCGCCCGGCTGCTGGAAGTCGACCCGAGCAACCTGCACAAACTGGCCCGGCGCCTGCGGCTCAAATAGCAGGCCGGCCGACGTTCGATTGCTTGCGATGGTCGTCAACGATGACGCGCATAACCTGACACCCCGCGTCGTCCTCAGGTTCATCGCGAGCAATCGAGCGTCGACCGGCTGCTCCTACAGAAGCAACTGCTGGCCCACCTCGGTCGCAACCTCGCAGGCTCGGCAGCGGCTACGGAACATGGGTGTCTAGAGGGGCGCGGCGCAATTGCTACAGAAAATAGGGATCGGCAGCTGCCGTTGATGGCGGTCAAGGTCATGCCAGGCGGCTCCTCGCAGACTGCGGCAAACCCCAACGGAGATCACCCTCATGCCGCTTTCCCTGGCCCAGATGCGCCGTAACTATTGCCGCGATGGCCTGGCCGAGGAGGCCGCGCCGGACGATCCGCTGCCGCTGTTCCGTCAGTGGCTGCAACAGGCCCGCGACACCGAGCAGGCGCCGGTGGAGGCCAACAGCATGTGCCTGGCCACGGTCGACGAACAGGGCCAGCCCCATTGTCGGGTGCTGTTGCTCAAGGGCCTGAGCGATGAAGGTTTCACCTTCTTCGGCCACTACCAGAGCGCCAAGGGCCTGGAGCTGGCGGCCAATCCCCGGGCCGCCATGACCTTCTTCTGGCCGGCCCTGGAGCGCCAGGTGCGGATCGAAGGATGGGTATCGCGGTTAGCGCCGCGGCTGTCGGATGTGTATTTCGATTCGCGCTCCCTGGCCAGTCGCCTCGGTGCCTGGGCCTCGCCGCAAAGCCAGCCCTTGGCCAACCGGCTGCAACTGGAATCCCTGCTGGCCAGCACCACCAGCCGTTTCGACGGCCAGCCGCTGCCGCGCCCGGAACACTGGGGCGGCTACTGCCTGCGCCCGCAGCGCATGGAGTTCTGGCAAGGGCGCAGCGACCGTCTGCATGACCGCCTCGACTACCGCCTGCACCAGGGCGTGTGGTGCCACGGCCGGCTGGCGCCCTGAGGGTCGTCGTCCCGTCGAGGTACCTCCTTGGAGGAATAGGTTCGTCGGCGGATTCGGTTCAGGCTGGGGCCAATCTCAATTCACGGGAAGGCTTGGATATGGCCCATCTGGCGCAACGCACGTTTCAACCCCTGAACATCGCCGTGCTGACCATCAGCGATACGCGCACCCTGGAAACCGACACCTCGGGCCAGACTCTCTGCGACCTGTTGCAGAGCGCCGGCCATGTGCTGGTCGATCGAGGCCTGGTGCCGGACGACATCTACCAGATCCGCGCCAGCGTCTCGCGCTGGATTGCCGACCCCCAGGTGCAGGTGGTGCTGATGACCGGTGGCACCGGTTTCACCGCGCGGGACAACACGCCCCAGGCGGTGCTGCCACTGCTGAACAAGCATGTGGAAGGTTTCGGCGAGCTGTTCCGCCAGGTGTCGGTGGAAGAAATCGGCATGTCCAGTCTGCAGTCGCGGGCCCTGGCCGGGGTCAGCAACGGCGTGCTGGTGGTGTGCGTGCCGGGCTCGCCGGGGGCCTGCCGCACGGCCTGGAACATGATCCTGCGCCCACAGCTGGACAGCCGCACCGGTCCGTGCAATTTCGCCCCCCACCTCAAGCCGCAGACCCATGAGGGACCGCCACAGAACATCGAGGCCTGTGGGGCGCGGTCGTGACCGGCTGTGGCTGCGACAGCGGCCAACTGATCCCGGTGGACCAGGCCATCGCCCATCTGCTGGACCAGGCGCCGCCGCCACCGACGACCCAGATCATCGCCCTGGAGCAGGCCCTGGGCCGGGTGCTGGCGGCGGACCTTCATTCGCCGCTGGACCTGCCCGGCTGGGACAACAGCGCCATGGACGGCTACGCCTTGCGCGCCGCCGACCTGCCGCCCGCCGGTGGCCGCCTGACCCTGGGTGGACGGATTGCTGCTGGGCAAGCAGGTGAGACTCCCTTGGCGGCGGGGCAGGCGGTGCGCATCTTCACCGGCGCGCCCTTGCCGCCGGGGGCCGATACGGTGGTGCCCCAGGAGAACTGCCAGGTCGAGGACGGGCAAGTCTGGTTGCCGCCGACGACTGTCGGCGATCATGTGCGCCAGCAGGGCGAGGAGGTGCGGCGCGGCGATCTGTTGCTCAAGGCCGGCAAGCGCCTGCGCGCCCAGGAACTGGGCTTGCTGGCGGCGGCCGGGATCGCCCGGGTCGAGGTCTATCGGCCGTTGCGCGTGTGCCTGCTGAGTAGTGGCGACGAGCTGCGCGAACCCGGCCAGCCCCTGGCACCGGGGCAGATCTACAACAGCAATCGCTATTGCCTGTCCGCACTGCTGCGCGGCTGGGGCGTGGAGGTGCACGACTACGGGGTGATGGCCGACGAACTGGCGGCCAGCCGCCACGCCTTGAGCCTGGCCTCGTCGGAGTGCGACCTGCTGCTGACCTCGGGCGGGGTTTCGGTCGGCGAGGAAGACCACCTCAAGCAGGCGATCGAGGAGCTGGGCCATGTGGATTTCTGGCGCCTGGCGATCCAGCCGGGCAAGCCCCTGGCCTTTGGCGCAGTGGCCGGCAAGCCGTGGCTCGGCCTGCCGGGCAACCCCTCGGCGGCGCTGGTGACCGCGCTGGTGGTGGTGCGCCCGTTCCTGCTGCGGGCCCAGGGCGTCACGGATGTGCTGCCGCGGCCCATGGTGTTGCCGGCGGGCTTCGAGTGGTTGCAGCGCAACCGCCGGCGCCAGTACCTGCGGGCCCGCCTGGTGCCCGGCGACGATGCCCAGGTTCGTGTGCAACCGCACCCGCAGCAAAGCTCGGCGATGCTCGCCGCGGCCTGCTGGGCCGAGGGCCTGGCGCTGGTGGAAGGCGAGCGCTTGGTACGTCCGGGCGACCCGGTGCCGTTCCTGTCGTTCGCCGAACTGATGCAGTGACGGCAATTGATTGCGGTCAAGGCCGTGGCTGTCGGTCTGGCTAGACTGGCAGCGCATTTCCGATCGCTGCGCACGCGTCGCTCCGGCGCGTTCTTTGATGAGGAACCCCCATGCAACTGGTCTGCCCCGCAGGCAACCTGCCTGCGCTCAAAGCGGCGGTGCGCCAAGGCGCCGATGCCGTCTACGTCGGCTTTCGCGACGACACCAACGCCCGGCATTTCGCCGGCCTGAACATGGACGACAAGCAGTTCGACGCGGCGGTCGCGCACATTCGCCAGCACCAACGCAAACTCTATGTGGCGGTCAACACCTACCCCCAGCCCCAGGGCTGGGCGCGTTGGCAACGGGCGGTGGACCGCGCCGCCGAGCATGGGGTCGACGCGCTGATCGCCGCCGATCCGGGCGTCCTGGCCTATGCCAGCCAGCGCCATCCGCAATTGAACCTGCACCTCTCGGTACAGGGCTCGGCGACCAATGCCAGCGCCCTGGCGTTCTACGCCCGGCACTACAACATCCGCCGCGCCGTCCTGCCGCGGGTGCTGTCCCTGGCCCAGGTGCGCCAGGTGGCGGCCAGCAGCACGGTGCCGATCGAAGTATTCGCCTTTGGCAGCCTGTGCATCATGGCCGAAGGGCGTTGCCACCTGTCTTCCTACATCACCGGCGAGTCGCCGAACCTGTGCGGCGTCTGCTCGCCGGCCAAGGCGGTGCGCTGGAGCGAGGACGCCGAAGGCTTGAGCGCGCGCCTCAGCGAAGTGCTGATCGACCGCTATCAAGCCGACGAGCCAGCCGGCTACCCGACCCTGTGCAAGGGCCGCTTCCTGGTCGAAGGCAAGCGCTTCCATGCCCTGGAGGAACCCACCAGCCTCGACACCCTGGACCTGCTGCCGGAGCTGGCGGCGATCGGCGTCGAGGCGGTGAAGATCGAAGGCCGCCAGCGCAGCCCGGCCTATGTCGAGCAGGTCACCCGGGTCTGGCGCGCGGCGCTGGATGCCCATCGCGCCGCGCCCGCCAGTTTCGCGGTCAAGGACCAGTGGCGCCAGGTGCTGGCCGGCCTGTCCGAGGGCAGCCAGACCACCCTGGGTGCCTACCATCGATCATGGCAATGAGGAATTCGCGATGAAGCTCAGCCTGGGCCCCGTCCTGTTCTACTGGGACAAGGAACAATTGGAGCGTTTTTATGCCGAGATGTCGGCCTTGCCCCTGGATGTGATTTACCTGGGGGAAACCGTGTGTTCGAAACGCCGGGCGCTGTCCCTGGACCAGTGGCTGGGCCTGGGGCGCGAACTGCAGGGCTGCACGTCGGCGCAGATCGTGCTCTCCAGCCTGACCCTGATCGAAGCCGCCTCGGAGCTGTCGAGCCTGCGGCGCCTGTGCGACAACGGCGAGCTGCTGGTGGAGGCCAACGACATGGGCGCGGTGCAGTTCCTCGCCGAGCGCAAATTGCCGTTCGTGGGTGGCCCGGCGCTGAACCTGTACAACGGCCACGCCCTGGCCCAGTTGCAGGGCTGCGGGATGATCCGCTGGGTGCCGCCGGTGGAGTGTTCGGCGGCGCTGATCCGCGCGGTGCTGGATCAGGTGCGCGAGCTGGGCCAGGCGCTGCCCGAGGTCGAAGTCTTCGCCTATGGGCATCTGCCGTTGGCCTATTCCGCGCGCTGCTTCACCGCCCGGGCCCAGGACCGACCCAAGGACGACTGCCAGTTCTGCTGCATCCAGTACCCCGACGGCCTGGCGCTGAGCAGCCAGGAAGGCCAGGCGCTGTTCACCCTCAATGGCATCCAGACCCTGTCCGCCGAGGTCACCAATCTGCTGGCGGACTATGCCGGGCTGGTGGCCTGCGGCGCCGACCTGCTGCGCCTGAGCCCGCGGGCCCAGGGCATGGGCGAGGTGATCGAGGCCTACCAGCGGGTGCGCCAGGGCGCGACGCCACCGCTGTTCGTCGAGGGCTGCAACGGTTATTGGCATGGCCAGGCCGGGATGTTGCGCGTCGAGGAGGTGGGCCTGTGCTGAGTGGCAAATCCAAACGCAAGGACTGGCTGCTGCGCAGCGCCGACCGGCTGCTGCCATTGCTGCGGCGGGTGCCGTTCGGCGTGCAGCGCCTGGCCTTGCAGCAGGGGCTCAACCGCTGTTTGGCCGAGCCGCTGCGCGCCGGCGAATTCGACCTGCTGCGCCGGCGCTGGCTGTGCCTGCGGATTCCCGACCTGGGCCTGGCCTGGTACCTGACCCGCGACCGCGACGGCCTGCGCATCGCCGAACACGCCCGGGCCGATGTGACCATCAGCGGCAACTGGCGCGAGTTCCTGCTGCTGGCCAGCCGCCAGGAAGACCCGGACACCTTGTTCTTCCGCCGGCGCCTGGTGATCGAGGGCGATACCGAGCTGGGCCTGACCCTGAAAAACCTGATCGACAGCCTCGACCCGGACGTGTTGCCGGTCTGGCTGTGGCGCAATCTGGAACGGGCGGGCAAGGGGTTGGCCGCAGGCTGAACATCTCTGTAGGCGCTGGCTTGCCGGCGATTGGGGCGACGCCAGGCGAGCGGCGGCGGTTACGCGTCGTACGCCGCCAGCTCCTCGGCGCCGGGGATCTGGATAGTGCGCCGCTCCATGGCGATCAGGCCGCTTTCCACCAGCCGATGGAGGATGCGCGAGAAGGTCTCCGGCTGGATCCCCAGCTTGGAGGCCACCAGGCGCTTGGACACTTGCAGCACCACCTCGCCGCTGTGCGGGTCGCGCTCCTGCAACAGGAAACTCACCACCCGCCGGCTGGCGCTGCCCAGGGTCAGGGTGTCGATGTCCTTGAGGCGCTGGTGCAGGTGCACGCTCATGCTCGCCAGGATCGCCAGGCACACCTGCGGCTGGTCCTCCAGGGCGTGGCGGTAATGGTTGCCGTCGATGCTGACCAGCACGCTGTCTTTCAGCGCAGTGGCGTTCACCGGGTAGAAGCGCGCCTGGCTGAACAGCAGGGCCTCGGCGAAGGTCTGCCCGGGCTGGATGATTTCCACCAGGTTCTCCTGGCCTTCGCCGCTGATGCGGTACAGCTTGACCTGGCCGCTGACCAGCAGGAAAAAGCGCTTGGCCGGGTCGCCCTGGTGCATCAGGGTGTTGTGGCTGGGCAGGCGCCTGAGCATGGCCCGGGCACAGACCTCCTCGAAGACCTTGTCCGGCAACTGGCTGAACAGATGGTGGCGACGCAACAACAGCACGATGGAAGGGTGGGTCAGCATGGGTACCTCCGCTGCCGGCCATGGTAGAGCGCGCGGCTGCCAGGGCCTATGCCTCCGCCGGCCTACCTCGAAAGGGGGGGGAAAGGTAGGAACAGCGGCGGAGCGTTGCTCAGCCGGCGTTGCGCAGGTGCTCCATGGCCCACACGGCGGCCTCGACCCGCGAGCGCAGGCCGAGCTTGTGCAGCAGGTTCTTCACATGGACCTTGACCGTGCCTTCGGTGATACCCAGCTTGTGGCCGATGACCTTGTTGCTGTAGCCGCTGGCGATGGTGCGCAGCACCTGGCGCTCGCGCTCGGTCAGCTCGACCTCCGGCTGGCGCGGCGGCGAACGCAGGGCCTGGGCCATGACCCGGGTCAGCCCCGGGCTGATCACCAGGGCGCCGCTCAGGGCATCGCGCAGGTACTGGATCAGCAACTCGGGCTCCATGTCCTTGAGCAGGTAGCCGTCGGCGTCCAGGCGCAGGGCGTCGCGAATGTCGTCCTCGGCGTCGGACACGGTGAACAGCAGCACCTTGCCGCGGTAGTCCATGGCCCGCAGGCGGCGCAGGGTCTCGATGCCGTTGAGTTGCGGCATGTTGTTGTCGAGCAGCACCAGGTCGGGCTGCAAGGGTTCGATCAGGCCCAGGGCTTCTTCGCCGTGGCTGGCTTCGCCGACGATCTGCAGGTCGTCTTCCAGTTCGAGCATCTGGCGGATGCCGCGACGCATCATCGGATGGTCGTCGACCAGCAGGATCCGGTAGGTGGGGGATGGGTTCATGCGGCGCTACCTTGTGTGGGGACGGCGAGAAACTCCGGACGGAATTCCATCTGCACCAGGGTGCCCTGGGGCGTCCTGGAAGAAATCTGCAACTGGCCATGCAGGCTGCGGGCCCGCTCATCCATGATGTTCAGGCCGTGGTGTTCGCGCTGGTTGCCACTGTTGTCGTGGTCGCCGCTGAAGCCGCGGCCATCGTCCTCGATCGACAGGCGCAGGGTTTCGCCATGCTGGCGCAGTTGCAGCCAGACATTCTCCGCGTGGGCGTGGCGCAGGCAGTTGGAGAGCGCCTCGCGGGTGATCTGCAGCAGGTGGATCTGCTCGCTGGCCGACAGCTCGAAGGCCAGACTGTCGAGTTGCACATGCACCTGGAAATCGCCGCGGCGCGAGAACTCCTCGGTGGTCGCCTCAAGCTCGCGCACCAGCCCGGCGTCGTGGATCTGCAAACGAAAGGTGGTCAACAGTTCGCGCAGCTGGCGGTAGGCGTTGTTCACCCCCTCGCGCAGTTCGGCGGTGACGTTCTCCAGGGTGCTCAGTGGTTCGCCACGGCGCATCAGGGTCTGCATGCGGCTGACCTGCAGCTTCATGTAGGACAGGGCCTGGGCCAGGGAGTCGTGCAGCTCGCGGGCGATGATCGCGCGCTCTTCGAACAGCAGCAGGCGATGGTCCTGTTCGCGCTGGCGCTTGAGCGACAGCGAGGTGCCGATCAGGTTGGCCAGGGCCTGGATCAGTTCGGTTTCCCAGGCTTGCGGGGCATGGCCGTCGACGAAGTGCGCCTTGAGCTCGCCCAGTTCGCTGCCCTGGTTGCTGATGCTGAAACGCTGCCGGGCGATCGGCTGCTGCCGCTGGCAGCTGGCGCAATCGCTGACCGCGCAGACCTCCCGGCTGTCGGCGCCATGCAGGGCGATCAGTTGCTGCGCCGGGGCCTGCAACTGGCCTTGCAGGCACAGCGACAGGCGCAACCCCGGCAGGCGTTGCTGGAAGCGCCGGATCAGTTCGTCCAGGCCTTCGGCGTTGGCCAGCCGCGTGGCCAGGCTGCGGCTGCTCTGGTACAGCAACTCGAGGGCGGCGTTGGCCTGTTGCAGGTTGTGGGTCTTTTGCCGCACCAGGGTTTCCAGGGTGCGGTGGGATTGCTCGATGGTCTCGGCCATGGCGTTGAAGCTGGTGGCCAACTGGCCCAGCTCGTCCCGGGACTGGTGGTTGACCCGCACCTGGAAGTCGCCACGGCGAAAGCGCTGGGTGGCTTCCACCAGTTCCTGCAAGGGCGTGACCACGCCGTACTGCAGTTCGTACAGGCCCAGCAGCAGGACGAACAGGGTGGTGAACAGCGCCGCGCCCTGGATCAACTGTTGCCAGGTCTGCTTATGTTCGCTCTGGCGTTGCAGCAGGCTGACGAACTGGTTCAGCTGTTCGACGAAGGGCAGGGCCAGGGCCTGGAACGCGGCGGCATCGCGTTGTTCCAGGGCTGGCTGCAACTCAGCGTTCCAGCGTTGCTGGATCTGCCGGTAGCTGTCCACCAGCTCGGGGTCGGCGCCGTCTTCCAGCACCGCCCTGAGCGACTGGCTGTCGAGGCGCTGTTGCAGGCTCTGGCGGATCTGTCCGATCTCTTCGGCGCTGGCGCCCGCGGCCAGCTTCCAGCTCAGGTGGTAGGTCTCCATGCGCACCGAGCCCGCGGTGTTGATGGCCGCCGCGTCGCCCTGGCTGAACCAGGCGATCAGCCCGGCGCTCAGGGAACTGGCCAGCGCCAGCACGGCGATCAGGATCACCGCCAGGCCGGCGCGGGCGGGCAGGGAACTGCGCAGCCAGCGGATCAAGGGCGCGGGCCGGATGTGAACGGGGGAAGGGTGGACATAGCAGGCTCCAGGGACGACTGGCGATGGTTTTGCAGCCGGTCCCTGGCGCTCTACCTCTAAAGAGTTGTTGTTCATCGGATCCGTGCAACCGCCTCGTGGAGCCAAGGCAAGAGCCTGATAAACAAAGGGTTCAGAGGTTTTTCGGCACTACCTCGTTGGAGGTAGGCGGCGCAAGCATAGGCCCATGAGGCCCCGGGCTTCCTTGACCCGGGTCAAGTTTTTACCGGGTTCGCCTCTCTAGTCTGCGGCCATGAATGACTGACTGGAGAGCGAGATGACCCAACTGCGTGTACGACAAGGCCTGGTGCTGGGCATGAGTACGCTGGCCTTCACCGTGTGCTTCATGGTCTGGATGATGTTCGCGGTGCTCGGTGTGCCGATCAAGGCGCTGCTTGCGCTCAACGAAACCCAGTTCGGCCTGCTGGCCGCCACTCCGGTGCTCACCGGTTCGCTGGCACGCCTGCCGCTGGGCCTGCTGACCGATCGCTTTGGCGGGCGCAGCGTGTTCTTCCTGCTGATGCTGTGCTGCGTGTTGCCGCTGTACTTGATCAGCCACGCCACGGCCTACTGGCAGTTCCTGGTCCTGGGCCTGTTCGTCGGCCTGGCCGGCGGTTCGTTTTCGGTGGGCATCGCCTACGTCGCCAAGTGGTTCGACCAGGACAACCAGGGCTTCGCCATGGGCATCTTCGGCGCGGGTAACGCCGGTGCCGCGCTGACCAAGTTTCTCGCTCCGGCGCTGATCGCCGCCGGCAGCTGGCAGCTGGTGCCGAAAGCCTTCAGCGCCATCCTGTTCGTCACCGCGCTGCTGTTCTGGTTTCTCAGCGCCGACAACAAGGCCCATCGCAGCGCCTCTGGCGCTACCCTGCGCGAGCAGTTGGGCGCGTTGAAGGACCCGGCGGTGTGGCGCTACTGCCAGTACTACTCGATCGTCTTCGGCGGCTACGTGGCCCTGGCGCTGTGGATGACCCAGTACTACGTGCAGGAATACGGTTTCAGCCTGCAGAGCGCGGCGCTGCTGGCCGCCTGTTTCTCGCTGCCGGGTGGGGTGCTGCGCGCCGTCGGCGGCTGGATGTCGGACCGCTGGGGCGCCCAGAGCGTGACCTGGTGGGTGCTCTGGGTCAGCTGGATCTGCCTGTTCCTGCTGTCCTACCCGCAGACCCAGCTGCAAGTGCGCACCGTCGACGGCGCCCTGGATTTCCACATCGGCCTGAATCCTGCGTTGTTCACCGTGCTGCTGTTCGTCATGGGCATCGCCTTCGCCTTCGGCAAGGCCTCGGTGTTCAAGTACATCGCCAACGACTACCCGCAGAACATGGGCGCGGTGTCCGGCATCGTCGGCTTGGCCGGCGGCCTGGGCGGCTTCGTCCTGCCAATCCTGTTCGGCGCCCTGGTGGACCTCACCGGCGTGCGCTCTTCCTGCTTCATGTTGATGTACGGCGTGGTCTGGGTGTCGCTCACCTGGATGTACTTCAGCGAAATCCGCAAGCGCCCGCTGCTGGGCAAACAGCCGCCGGCCACCTCGTCCCCGTTTTCCAGCATTGCCCAAGGAGAAGAACATGTCGGTTCTTGATAAGCCCGATTCAGGCCCGTTGATTCATGACTGGCGCCCGGAAGACCCCGCTTTCTGGGGGCGCAGCGGCAAGCAGACGGCGACCCGCAACCTGTGGATCTCGATTCCCGCGTTGCTCTTGGCCTTTGCCGTGTGGATGGTCTGGAGCACGGTGATCGTGCGCCTGAACGCCATCGGCTTCAGCTTCAGCACCGACCAGCTGTTCTGGCTGGCGGCGTTGCCGGGGCTGTCCGGCGCCACTTTGCGGGTGTTCTATTCGTTCATGGTGCCGATCTTCGGCGGCCGCCGCTGGACCGCCCTGAGCACCGCCTCGTTGCTGCTGCCGTCGCTGTGGATGGGCTTTGCCGTACAGGACCCGAACACCCCCTACAGCGTGTTCGTGCTGATCGCGCTGCTTTGTGGTTTCGGTGGCGGCAACTTTGCCTCGAGCATGTCCAACATCAGCTTCTTCTACCCCAAGTCGCAGCAGGGCACGGCCCTGGGCCTGAATGCCGGGCTGGGCAACCTCGGGGTGTCGGTGATGCAGTTCTGCGTGCCGCTGGTGATCACCTTCGGCCTGTTCGGCTGGCTTGGCGGGCAACCCCAGGTGCTGGCCGACGGCAGCCAGCTGTGGCTGCAGAACGCCGGGTTTGTCTGGGTGCCGTTCATTATCGCGGTGACCCTGCTGGCCTGGTTCGGCATGAATGACCTGTCCAGCGCCAAGGCTTCGTTCAGCGAGCAGGCGGTGATCTTCAAGCGCAAGCACAACTGGCTGATGTGCTGGCTGTACCTGGCGACCTTCGGCTCGTTCATCGGTTTCTCGGCGGCTTTTCCAATGCTGATCAAGACCGCGTTCCCGGACGTGGTGGCGCTGAAGTTCGCCTTCCTCGGCCCGCTGGTGGGCGCCCTGGTGCGGCCGCTGGGCGGCTGGCTGGCGGACAAGCTCGGCGGTGCCCGGGTGACCTTGTGGAACTTCGTGGCGATGATCGTGATGGTCTTCGGGGTCTTGCACTTTCTTCCGCATAACGGCGCCGGCGGCAACTTCTACGGCTTCCTCGGCCTGTTCATGCTGCTGTTCATCACCACCGGCATCGGCAACGGCTCCACCTTCCGCATGATCCCGGTGATCTTCCGCACCCTGCATGAAAAAGCCGCCGCCGGGCAAAGCGCCGCGGTGCGCGAGCAGGCGCAAAAGAACGCCGGCAAGGAGTCGGCCGCGGTGCTCGGCTTCAGCTCGGCCATGGGCGCCTTCGGCGCGTTCTTCATCCCCAAATCCTTCGGCACTTCCATGGCCCAGACCGGCGGCCCGGAGATGGCCTTCTACATGTTCGTCGGCTTTTACCTGAGCTGCATCGTGGTGACCTGGTGGTGGTACGCGCGCAAAGGCGCGGCGACTCCCTGCTGACACGACCCGAATCCAAACCTTGCCCGGTCGGGGCATAGAACCCCGCGGCAAGCCTGAGAGGAAAGCACCATGAGTCATTTGTTGGATCAACTGCGGTTTTTCAACCGCAAGCAAAGCGAGTTCGCCGAGGGCCACGGGGAAACCCGCAAGGAGTCCCGCGACTGGGAAAACGTCTACCGCTCGCGCTGGCAGTACGACAAGATCGTGCGCTCCACCCACGGGGTCAACTGCACCGGTTCCTGCTCGTGGAAGATCTATGTGAAGAACGGCCTGATCACCTGGGAAACCCAGCAGACCGACTACCCGCGCACCCGCAACGACCTGCCCAACCACGAGCCGCGCGGCTGCCCGCGGGGCGCCAGCTACAGCTGGTACATCTACAGCGCCAACCGCCTGAAGTACCCGAAGATCCGCAAGCCGCTGCTCAAGCTGTGGCGCCAGGCGCGGCAGACTATGGCGCCGGTGGAGGCCTGGGCGAGCATCGTCGAGGACCCGGCCAAGGCCGAGTCGTACAAGAGCAAGCGCGGCATGGGCGGCTTCATCCGTTCCAGCTGGGATGAGGTCAACGAGATCATCGCCGCGGCCAACGTTTACACCATCAAGCAGTACGGCCCCGACCGGGTCGTCGGCTTCTCGCCGATCCCGGCCATGTCGATGGTCAGCTACGCTGCCGGCGCCCGTTACCTGTCGCTGATCGGCGGTGCCTGCCTGAGCTTCTACGACTGGTACTGCGACCTGCCACCGGCCTCGCCGATGGTCTGGGGCGAGCAGACCGACGTGCCGGAATCGGCCGACTGGTACAACTCCAACTACATCATCGCCTGGGGTTCCAACGTTCCGCAGACCCGCACCCCGGACGCACACTTCTTCACCGAGGTGCGCTACAAGGGCACCAAGACCGTGGCCATCACCCCGGACTATTCGGAAGTGGCCAAGCTCACCGACCTTTGGCTCAACCCCAAGCAGGGCACCGACGCGGCGCTGGCCCAGGCCTTCAACCATGTGATCTTCAAGGAGTTCCACCTCGACCGCCCGAGCGCCTATTTCACCGACTACGCCAAGCGCTACACCGACCTGCCGGTGCTGGTGCTGCTCAAGCCGATGCTCGGCACCGCGCCGGGGGCCGGCTACCAGCCGGACCGCTTCCTGCGCGCCTCGGACCTGGCCGGCAACCTCGGCCAGGACAACAACCCGCAATGGAAGACCATCGCCATCGACGCCAGCGGCGAGCTGGTGTCGCCTCAGGGCTCCATCGGCTACCGCTGGGGCGAGCAGGGCAAGTGGAACATCCTCGCCCGGGAAGGCGGCGCGGGGCGTGAGATCGACCTGAGCCTGAGCCTGATCGGTGGCGATGTCGCCGAAGTGGCCTTCCCGTATTTCGCCGGGGAAATCCAGGAGCACTTCCAGCATGTGGCCGGCGACGCCGTGCAATACCGCCGCGTGCCGGTGCGCAGCCTGACCCTGGCCGACGGCAGCCAGGTCAAGGTGGCCACGGTGTTCGACCTGTCGGCGGCCAACCTGGCCATCGACCGTGGCCTGGGCGGCGCCAATGTGGCCAAGGACTACGACGACGCCAGCGTGCCCGGCACTCCGGCCTGGCAGGAGCAGATCACTGGCGTCAGCCGCGAGAAGGCGATCCAGATCGCCCGCGAGTTCGCCGACAATGCTGACAAGACCCGTGGCCGCTCGATGATCATTGTCGGTGCGGCGATGAACCACTGGTACCACATGGACATGAACTACCGCGGGCTGATCAACATGCTCATGCTCTGCGGTTGCGTCGGCCAGACCGGCGGCGGCTGGGCCCACTATGTCGGCCAGGAAAAACTCCGCCCGCAATGCGGCTGGCTGCCCCTGGCGTTCGGCCTGGACTGGAGCCGGCCGCCACGGCAGATGAACGGCACCAGCTTCTTCTACGCCCACAGCTCGCAATGGCGCCACGAGAAGATGAGCATGCACGACGTGCTCTCGCCGTTGGCCGACAAGAGCCAGTTCCCCGAACACGCCCTGGACTACAACATCCGCGCCGAACGCGCCGGCTGGCTGCCCAGCGCGCCGCAGCTCAACAGTAACCCGCTGCACATCTGCCGGGACGCCGCAGCACTCGGCATGACGCCCAAGGACTATGTGGTCAAGTCGTTGCATGAGGGTTCGCTGCGTTTCGCCTGCGAACAGCCGGACAGCCCGCAGAACTTCCCGCGCAACATGTTCATCTGGCGTTCCAACCTCCTGGGCTCCTCGGGAAAGGGCCACGAGTACATGCTCAAGTACCTGCTCGGCACCCGTAACGGGGTGATGAACGAGGACATCGGCCAGGTCGGCGACTGCAAGCCGCAGGAAGCCGAATGGGTGGACCAGGGCGCGATCGGCAAGCTCGACCTGGTCACCACCCTGGACTTCCGCATGTCCTCGACCTGCGTGTATTCCGACATCGTCCTGCCGACCGCGACCTGGTACGAGAAGGACGACATGAACACCTCGGACATGCATCCCTTCATCCACCCGCTGTCGGCGGCCATCGACCCGGCCTGGGAATCGCGTTCCGACTGGGAGATCTACAAGGGCATCGCCAAGGCGTTCTCCAGCATGGCGGTGGGGCACCTGGGCGTGGAGCAGGACCTGGTCACCGTGCCGCTGATGCATGACAGCGTCGGCGAGCTGGCCCAGCCGTTCGGCGGCACCGACTGGAAAACCGCGGGCGTGGCCCCGCAGCCGGGCAAGAACGCGCCGAACCTGCAAGTGGTGGAGCGCGACTACCCGAACATCTACAAGCAGTTCACCTCCCTCGGGCCGCTGCTGGAAAAACTCGGCAACGGCGGCAAGGGCATCAACTGGAACACCGAGGAGGAGGTGAGATTCCTTGGCGAGCTGAATTACCGCGAGGGCGCGGCGGGCATCAGCCAGGGCCGGCCGAAGATCGACACGGCGATCGACGCCGCCGAGGTGATCCTGTCCCTGGCCCCGGAAACCAACGGCCATGTGGCGGTCAAGGCCTGGGCCGCGCTGTCCGAGTTCACCGGCATCGACCACAGCCACCTGGCGCTGTCCAAGGCCCACGAGGCGATCCGCTTCCGCGATATCCAGGCGCAGCCGCGCAAGATCATTTCCAGCCCCACCTGGTCGGGCCTGGAGGACGATCACGTCAGCTACAACGCCGGCTACACCAACGTCCACGAGAACATCCCGTGGCGCACCATCACCGGCCGCCAGCAGTTCTACCAGGACCACCCGTGGATGCAGGCGTTCGGCGAACAACTGATGAGCTACCGGCCGCCGGTCAACACCCGGACCATCGAGGCGGTGAAGGGCAAGCGCACCAATGGCCACCCGGAAATCGTCCTCAACTGGATCACCCCGCACCAGAAATGGGGCATCCACAGCACCTACAGCGACAACCTGCTGATGCTCACCCTGAGCCGTGGCGGGCCGATTGTCTGGCTCTCGGAAATCGATGCGAAGCGCGCCGGCATCGAGGACAACGACTGGATCGAATGCTTCAACGCCAACGGCGCGGCGACCGCCCGGGCGGTGGTCAGCCAGCGGGTCAAGGAGGGCATGGTGATGATGTACCACGCCCAGGAACGGATCGTGAACGTTCCCGGCTCCGAGACCACCAAGACCCGCGGCGGCCACCACAACTCGGTCACCCGGGTGGTGCTCAAGCCGACCCACATGATCGGCGGCTATGCCCAGCAGGCCTACGGTTTCAACTATTACGGCACGGTCGGTTGCAACCGCGACGAGTTCGTCGTGGTGCGCAAGATGGCCCGGGTCGACTGGCTCGATGGCTCGGACGGCGATGAGCTGCCACGCCCCCTGCCGACCGAGATGGATTGAGGAGTTGTCATGAAGATTCGTTCACAAATCGGCATGGTCCTGAACCTGGACAAATGCATCGGCTGCCATACCTGCTCGATCACCTGCAAGAACGTCTGGACCAGCCGCGAAGGCATGGAATACGCCTGGTTCAACAACGTCGAGACCAAGCCCGGGATCGGCTACCCGAAAGAATGGGAAAACCAGGACAAGTGGAAGGGCGGCTGGGTGCGCAACGCCAACGGCTCGATCAACCCGCGTATCGGCGGCAAGTTCCGGGTGCTGGCGAACATCTTCGCCAACCCCGACTTGCCGAGCCTCGACGACTACTACGAGCCGTTCGACTTCGATTACCAGCACCTGCACACCGCGCCCCTGGGCGACCATCAGCCGACCGCGCGGCCGCGTTCGGTGGTGTCCGGCAAGCGCATGGAAAAGATCGAGTGGGGGCCGAACTGGGAGGAGATCCTCGGCAGCGAGTTCGCCAAGCGGCGCAAGGACAAGAACTTCGACCAGATCCAGGCGGACATCTACGGCGAGTACGAAAACACTTTCATGATGTACCTGCCGCGCCTGTGCGAGCACTGCCTGAACCCGGCGTGCGCGGCGTCCTGCCCGAGCGGGGCGATCTACAAGCGCGAGGAGGACGGCATCGTCCTGATCGACCAGGAGAAGTGCCGCGGCTGGCGCATGTGCATCAGTGGCTGCCCGTACAAGAAGATCTATTTCAACTGGAAGAGCGGCAAGTCGGAGAAGTGCATCTTCTGCTACCCACGGATCGAGGCGGGCATGCCCACCGTGTGCGCCGAGACCTGTGTCGGGCGCATCCGCTACCTCGGCGTGCTGCTGTATGACGCCGACCGCATCGCCGAGGTGGCGAGCACCGCCAGCGAGCAGGACCTGTACGAGAAGCAGCTGGAAATCTTCCTCGATCCGCATGACCCGGCAGTGATCCGCCAGGCCCTGGAAGACGGGGTGCCGCAGTCGGTGATCGACGCCGCGCAGCGTTCGCCGGTGTACAAGATGGCGGTGGACTGGAAGCTGGCGCTGCCGCTGCACCCGGAATACCGCACCTTGCCGATGGTCTGGTACGTGCCGCCGCTGTCGCCGATCCAGAACGCCGCGGCCGCCGGCACCGTGGGCATGAACGGAGTGATCCCGGATGTCGACAGCCTGCGCATCCCCCTGCGTTACCTGGCCAACCTACTGACCGCCGGCGACGAAAAACCGGTCAAGCGCGCCCTCAAGCGCCTGCTGGCGATGCGTGCCTACAAGCGCGCCGAGCAGGTCGAAGGCGTGCAGGACCTGCAAGTGCTGGAGGAGGTCGGCCTGAGCGTGAGCCAGGTCGAGGAGATGTACCGCTACCTGGCCATCGCCAACTACGAAGACCGCTACGTGGTGCCCAGCGCGCACCGCGAGGAAGCCATGAGCGATGCCTTCGCCGAGCGTTCCGGTTGCGGCTTCAGTTTCGGCAGTGGCTGCAGCGGCAGCTCCGACACCAACATGTTCGGGGCGAAGAAGGCCAACCGCCGCGACGTCCTGAAAACCGTGCAACTGTGGGAGGAATGAGCATGCGCATCCTGAAAGTGATTTCGCTGCTGCTCGACTACCCGAGCGCAACCCTGGTCGAGGGCCGCGACGAACTGGAGCAGGCGATCATCCAGGCCCGGGAAATCAGCCCGAAGCAGCGCGGCGCGCTGTTCGAGCTGTTGGAACTGCTCTGCAACAACGACCTGATGGATGGCCAGGAGCACTACGGCGCGCTGTTCGGTCGTGGCCGCTCGCTGTCGTTGCTGTTGTTCGAGCATGTGCACGGCGAGTCCCGCGACCGCGGCCAGGCCATGGTCGACATGCTCGCCCAGTATGAAGCCGCGGGCTTTGCCATCGGTATCAAGGAGCTGCCGGACTACATCCCGCTGTACCTGGAGTTCCTTTCCACCCGCGACGATCTCGAGGCCCGCGAGGGCCTGGCCGATGTCGCGCACTTGCTGGCCCTGCTCGCGGCGCGCCTGGAGGAACGCGAGAGCGCCTATGCCAGTTGCTTGCGCGCCTTGCTGCAAATCGCTGGCGCGGAGCCGCACCAGGCGGTGGCCGACCTGCGCGAACAGGTGGCGGCCGAGCCGCGCGACGACTCCCTCGAAGCCCTGGACCGGATCTGGGAAGAGGAGGCGGTGGACTTTCTCAAGGCCGAGCAGCAGGAACGTTGCAGCTCAATGCCAAGCGCGCCGGGCAAGGCCCGGGAGGAAAGCGCGGTACCGCTGCACTGGGTGGATTTTCAGCATCAGGGGCTGGCCGCCGCGCCAGCCGGGGAGGTGGGCAATGTCTAAGTGGAATCTGTTGGTGTTCGGGATCTATCCCTATGTCGCTCTGGCGATCTGCCTGCTGGGCAGTTGGGCACGCTTCGACCTGTCGCAGTACAGCTGGAAGGCCGGCTCCAGCCAGATGCTCGACAAGCGTGGCATGCGCGTGGCCAGCAACCTGTTCCATGTCGGCGTGCTGTTCGTGCTGGCCGGGCACTTCGTCGGCCTGCTGACCCCGGCCTCGGTCTATCACCATGTGATCAGCACCGAGCACAAGCAGTTGCTGGCGATGGTCTCCGGCGGCTTCTTCGGCCTGCTGTGCCTGGTCGGCCTGCTGATGCTGATCAAGCGCCGCCTCACCGACCCGCGGGTACGCGCCGCCTCCAGCCCTTCGGACATCCTGATCCTGCTGGTGCTGCTGGCGCAGTTGCTGCTCGGCCTTTTGACCATAGTCGCCTCCACCGCCCATATGGACGGTTCGGTGATGGTGATGCTTGCCGATTGGGCGCAGAGCATCGTGCTATTGCGGCCCATGGACGCGGCGGCGGCCATCGCGCCGGTCGGCCTGACCTACAAGCTGCACGTGTTCCTCGGCCTGACCCTGTTCGTGCTGTTCCCCTTTACCCGCCTGGTGCACATGGTCAGCGCGCCGGTCTGGTACCTGGGGCGGCGTTATCAAATCGTTCGGCAGAAAATCTGAGGAGGCAGTCATGTCAGGTGGATGTGGATGTGGCGGCGGTAACGGCGGCAGCGGCGGTTGCGGGTCTTCGGCCCGCGAGGAAACGCTGGTGCCAGAGAGCGAAGTGGAGGTGGGCGTGCAGGCTTTCACGCCGCCGGGGCATGAGCCCGTGGCCGCGGACGAGGCGCCTGTGCAACTGATCGCCAGCAGTGAGCAGGAGTGGCCGATCATCAGTGTCAACCAGGTGTCGATCACCCCGCAGGCGCTGGCCCAGGAGCTGCAATACCACCCGGCGGCCAGCCGCGAGGAGGCGGTGTACCTGGCGGCCAGGGCCCTGGTGATCCGCGAGCTGTTGCAGCAGCGCATCGCCGAACTCGGCCTGACGTTGCAGATTGGCGCCGGCGAGAACGAGGAGGAGGCCGCCACCCGCCTGCTGCTCGAACGCGAGGTGCAGGTGCCGGAGTGCGACGAGGCGGCGTGCTGGCGTTACTACGACAACAACCGCGGGCGTTTTCACAGCGCGCCGTTGCTGGCGGTGCGGCACATCCTGCTCGAATGCGCGCCGGACGATGCCGGGGCGCGCAGCACGGCCCAGGTCCAGGCGGAGATTTTGCTGCAACGCCTGGACGAGCAGCCCGACAGTTTCGCTGCACTGGCGCTGAAGTATTCGGCCTGCCCGTCGAAGGCCCAGGGCGGTTCCCTGGGGCAGATCAGCAAGGGCCAGACCGTGCCGGAACTGGAGCGCCAGCTGTTCAGCCTGCCGACGGGACTGGCGGCCAAGCCGCTGGAAAGCCGTTATGGCTGGCATGTGGTCTGCGTTGATCAGCGGGTCGAGGGCCAGGCCTTGCCCTATGAGGCAGTGGCTTTGGTGATCCGCAACCAGCTGCAACAGGGCGTCTGGCAAAAGGCCGTGGTGCAGTACCTGCAGACCCTGGTCGGGGCCGCGGACATCCGTGGCATTCATCTGCAAGGCGCCGACTCGCCGCTGGTGCAGTAAGGGGAAGGCCATGAGCAATGTGATGCAGGACGGCTTCGGGCGGCAGATCGACTATCTGCGGATGTCGGTGACCGACCGTTGCGATTTTCGCTGCGTGTATTGCATGGCGAAGAACATGACCTTCCTGCCGCGCCAGCAGGTGCTGACCCTGGAGGAGTTGCAGCGGCTGGCGGCGCTGTTCGTCGGCCAGGGCGTGGGCAAGATCCGCCTCACCGGCGGCGAGC
This sequence comes from Pseudomonas sp. GW822-FHT05A08, assembly GCF_058800485.1. Lineage (NCBI taxonomy): Bacteria > Pseudomonadati > Pseudomonadota > Gammaproteobacteria > Pseudomonadales > Pseudomonadaceae > Pseudomonas > Pseudomonas sp. GW822-FHT05A08. Next base: position 4,146,595 of record NZ_CM179511.1, on the reverse strand, counting down.
CGCTGATTCGCCCGGGCATCGTTGGCCTGTGCCGCGACATCGCCGCCTTGCCGGGCCTGCGCGAACTGGTGATGACCAGCAACGGCTCGCAGCTGGAGCGCCTGGCTCGGCCGCTGGCGGAAGCCGGGGTCAAGCGGATGAACATCAGCCTCGATAGCCTGGACGGGCAGAAGTTTCGCGCCATCACCCGCAACGGCGATCTCGACCAGGTGCTGCGCGGTATCGAGGTGGCGCGCGGGGCGGGGTTCGAGCGGGTCAAGCTCAACTGCGTGGTGATGAAGGGGCGCAACTTCGAGGAAGTGCCGCAATTGGTGCGGTACGCCATCGAGCAGGGCATCGATATCAGCTTTATCGAGGAAATGCCCCTGGGCGACGTCGGCCGTTCCCGGGGCGAATCCTTCTGTTCCAGCGACGAGGTACGGGCGCTGATCGCCAGCCGCCATGCCTTGCTCGACAGCGCCGAGAACAGCGGCGGGCCGGCGCGTTACGTGCGCCTGGAGCGCCATCCGCAGACGCGCATCGGTTTTATCTCGCCCAACAGCCACAACTTCTGTGGCAGCTGCAACCGGGTACGCATGACCGTCGAAGGCAAGCTGTTGCTGTGCCTGGGGCAGGACGATGCCCTGGACCTGCGCGGCCTGCTGCGGCGTTATCCGCTGGACGACCAGCCGCTGATCGATGCCTTGCAGCAGGCTTTGCGGCGCAAGCCGTTGCGGCATGATTTCAACCCGCAGGGCACGGTGCAGGTGGTGCGGTTTATGAATATGAGTGGGGGGTGAAACTTGTGTGTATATCCATTGCTGCGGTAACGGCGGCTTAGGGTTCCGCCCTTACGGCGGCTTACTTTTGAAGAGCACAAAAGTAAGCAAAACGCTTTGCCCCACCACTCGGCACCTCGCTGAGGCTCGGTGTGCCCGAACGCAGGCATTACGGAGCGGGCCGCCGCCACGGGCCATCCATGGCCCGGGGCGGCTAAACCGGCATCCCTGCCGGTTTACCCGCTCCGTAATACCTCCGTTCGGCCAGCGTGGTTAACGGGGCGTTGGAGATCAAGATCAAGATCAAGATCAAAAGCCAGAGCCAGAGCCAGAGCCAAAACAAAGCCTTCGCCGGGCGAAGCTTGCTGTTTTTGCCACGCTACGGCTCTTCTGCCGGACATGCTTTGTGTAGCCGCTGCCGAGCGCAGCGAGGCTGCGATCGGCCCGCAGGGCCGCTAAACCTGACACCTCGCAGGATCTGGGGAAATGCGATGCCCGCCTGGCGAGTCCTTCGGCCTCGATCGCAGCCTCGCTGCGCTCGGCAGCGGCTACAGGGAATGCGTTCTCAGGCCGGCCGGTAGGCCGCCGTCCTGCTTTTGATCTGAGCACCCCGTTAACCGCGCTGGCCGAACGCAGGTATTGCTCCGGGGGCACGCCGCCACAGGCCATCGCCACGCTACGGTTCTTCTGCCGGACACGCTTTGTGTAGCCGCTGCCGAGCGCAGCGAGGCTGCGATCGGCCCGCAGGGCCGCTAAACCTGACGCCTCGCAGAATCTGGGGAAACGCGGTGCCCGCCTGGCGAGTCCTTCGGCCTCGATCGCAGCCTCGCTACGCTCGGCAGCGGCTACAGAGCCCACGTTCTCAGCCAGGCCGGCCGGCAGGCCGCCGTCTTGCTTTTGATCTGAGCGCCCCGTTAACCGCGCTGGCCGAACACAGGCATTGCTCCGGGGGCACGCCGCCACAGGCCATCGCCACGCTACGGCTCTTCTGCCAGACACGCTTTGTGTAGCCGCTGCCGAGCGTAGCGAGGCTGCGATCGGCCCGCAGGGCCGCTAAACCTGACGCCTCGCAGGATCTGGGGATATGCGATGCCCGCCTGGCGAGTCCTTCGGCCTCGATCGCAGCCTTGCTGCGCTCGGCAGCGGCGACAGGGAATGCGTTCTCAGCCAGGCCGGCCGGTAGGCCGCCGTCTTGCTTTTGATCTGAGCGCCCCGTTAACCGCGCTGGCCGAACACAGGCATTGCTCCGGGGGCACGCCGCCACAGGCCATCGCCACGCTACAGCTCTTCTGCCGGACATGCTTTGTGTAGCCGCTGCCGAGCGCAGCGAGGCTGCGATCGGCCCGCAGGGCCGCTAAACCTGACACCTCGCAGGATCTGGGGAAATGCGGTGCCCGCCTGACTAGTCCTTCGGCCTCGATCGCAGCCTCGCTGCGCTCGGCAGCGGCTACAGGGCCCACGTTCTCAGCCAGGCCGGCCGGCAGGCCGCCGTCTTGCTTTTGATCTGAACGCCCCGTTAACCACGATGGCCGAACGCAGGCATTGAGCCGTGGGTAACCCGGCAGGGATGCCGGGTTAGCCGCCCCGGGCCATGGATGGCCTGTGGCGGCGGCCCACGGATCAATGCCGGAGTGAGGGCATGCCGAGCCTAGGCGAGGCACCGAGTGGTGGGGCAAAGCGTTTTGGTTACTTTGGCGCTTTTCCAAAGTGACCCGCCGTAAGGGCGGAACCCTAAGTCGCCGTTACCCAAAAAACGGATATGTACACAAACCAAAAAATACTTGATCACGATCAATGGCAACCCAACCGCCACTCCGTAATCTCACTGCATCTTGTGTTTTAAGAATTAAAAACATCTATATGTAGTATCTGGAGGTCAAATGCACAGCACGCTGATCAGGGTGGGCAACAACCGCCTGCACAAACGCGATGGCAGCCGGGTTGCCTTCGATGCGGACAAGATCCGCCAGGCGTTGATCGCCGCCGGCAAGGCCAGCGGCGAGTACGCCGAAGTCGAGGCCGAGGGCTTGCTCAAGGCGGTGCTGGCCCATCTTGAGGGACATGCGCGGCTGCATGTGGAGCAGATCCAGGACCGGGTCGAGCGGGTGCTGATGGACGCCGGATTCTTCCTCGCCATGCGCGCCTACATCGTCTACCGCGAACAGCACGGGCGCCTGCGCCGCGACCGCAAGACCCTGGTCGAGGTGGCGGCCTCGATGAACGAGTACCTCGACCGCGAGGACTGGCGGGTGCAGGCCAACGCCAACCAGGGGTATTCCCTGGGCGGGCTGGTGCTCAACGTGTCCGGCAAGGTCACCGCCAACTACTGGCTGGACGAGGTCTACAGTGAAGCCATCGGCCGCGCCCACCGCGAGGCCGACCTGCATATCCACGACCTCGACATGCTCGCCGGCTACTGTGCCGGCTGGTCCCTGCGCACGCTGTTGCATGAAGGCCTCAATGGCGTGCCGGGGCGGGTCGAGGCCGGGCCGCCCAAGCACCTGAGCAGCGCCCTGGGGCAGATGGTGAATTTCCTCGGCACCCTGCAGAACGAATGGGCCGGGGCCCAGGCCTTCAGTTCCTTCGACACTTATCTGGCGCCCTATGTGCGCAAGGACCGCCTGAGCTACCCGCAGGTGCGCCAGGCGATCCAGGAGTTCATCTACAACCTCAACGTGCCGTCGCGCTGGGGTACCCAGACGCCCTTTACCAACCTGACCTTCGACTGGGTCTGCCCGGAGGATCTGCGCGAGCAGGTCCCGGTGATCGGCGGCGAGGAAATGCCCTTCGCCTATGGCGAGCTGCAAGCGGAAATGGACCTGCTCAACCGCGCCTATATCGAAGTGATGCAGGCCGGCGACGCCAAGGGCCGGGTGTTCACCTTTCCGATCCCGACCTACAACATCACCCATGATTTTCCCTGGGACAGCGAGAACGCCGACCGCCTGTTCGAGATGACCGCCCGCTATGGGCTGCCGTACTTCCAGAACTTCCTCAATTCGGACATGCAGCCCAACCAGGTGCGTTCCATGTGCTGCCGCCTGCAACTGGACGTGCGCGAGCTGCTCAAGCGCGGCGGCGGCCTGTTCGGCTCGGCGGAGCAGACCGGCTCGCTCGGCGTGGTGACGCTCAACTGCGCGCGCCTGGGCCATGTGTTCAAGGGCAATACCAGCGGCCTGCTGCAACGCCTGGACGCGCTGATGGAACTGGCGATGGAGAGCCTGGAGGTCAAGCGCAAGGTGATCCAGCACCACATGGACGCCGGCCTGTACCCCTACACCCAGTGTTACCTGGGCACGCTGCGCAATCACTTCTCGACCATCGGCCTCAATGGCCTGCACGAAATGCTGCGCAACTTCAGCGGCGACGAGCAGGGCATGCACACCGAACAGGGGCGCCAGTTCGCCCTCAGGCTGCTGGACCATGTGCGCGCGACCCTGGTGCGCTTCCAGGAGGAAACCGGCCATCTCTACAACCTCGAGGCGACCCCGGCCGAAGGCACCACCTACCGTTTCGCCAAGGAAGACCTCAAGCGTTACCCCGGCATTCTCCAGGCCGGCAGCCGCGAGGCGCCGTACTACACCAACTCCTCGCAGTTGCCGGTGGGGCATACCGACGATCCGTTCGAGGCCCTGGAGCTGCAGGACGAACTGCAATGCAAATACACCGGCGGCACCGTGCTGCACCTGTACATGGCCGAGCGGATTTCCTCGACCGCGGCCTGCAAGCAGCTGGTGCGCAAGGCCCTGGGGCGCTTCCGCCTGCCGTACCTGACGGTGACCCCGACCTTTTCCATCTGCCCGGTGCACGGCTACCTCGACGGCGAGCACGAGTTCTGCCCCAAGTGCGACGAAGCCCTGCTGCAGGCCCAGGCCACGGGCATGGCCACCGCGCACTGACCTGTCTTCCCCCAACCGCAAGGAGTTCCACCATGAACGCACAATCCACATTGCCCCAGGCGCAACGCCAGCGCTGCGAAGTCTGGACCCGGGTGATGGGTTATCACCGCCCGGTCTCGGCCTTCAACCCGGGTAAACAGTCCGAGCACCGCGAGCGCGTGCACTTCACCGAACAGGCCACCGCGGCCGGTTGCCAATGAGCCGAAAGATGCGGGTCGGGGGCATGGTGCCCCTGACCACTCTCGACTACCCGGGGCTGCTCGCCTGCGTGCTGTTCTGCCAGGGCTGCGCCTGGCGTTGCCGCTACTGCCACAACCCGCAACTGATCCCGCCGCGCGGCAGCGAGGAGCTGGACTGGTGCCGGGTCCTGAGTTTCCTGCAACGCCGCCAGGACCTGCTGGACGCGGTGGTGTTCAGTGGCGGCGAGCCGACCCTGCAGGATGGTTTGCCGGCGGCGATGGATGAAGTGCGGGCCATGGGTTTCCGCATCGGCCTGCACAGCGCCGGCATCAAGCCGGCGGCCTTTGCCCGGGCGGTGGCCGGCGCCGACTGGGTCGGCTTCGACGTCAAGGCCCTGGCCGAAGACGGCCCGATGATTACCGGCGTGCCGGGCAGCGGCAAGGCCAACTGGCGCAGCCTGGAGCTGCTGCTGGCCAGCGGCGTCGACTACGAATGCCGCACCACCGTGCACTGGCACCTGTTGCAGCCGGCCCGCCTGCTGCTCCTCGGCCAGCGCCTGCAAGCCCTGGGGGTCAGGCGCTTCGCGGTGCAGATGGTGCGCACCGCGCGCATGCTCGACCCGCAATTGCCGAGCACGCCGCAACAGGTGCTGGTGCCGGACCTGTGGCAGCACCTGCGCGAGATGTTCCCGGTGTTCGTGCTGCGCGGCTGAGGCGCTGGCGCGGATCGAACGGTCGCCGCCGGGGAGGGCAGGCGACCCCCACGATCAATCGGCCTGCGGCTCGCCGGGGATCGCGATTTTCTGGTCCCCCAGCCAGCGCCGGGCGCCGCAGCCGTTGCGCGAGTAGATGTCCTCGGGGTTGTTGAGCTGGCAGTGTTCCATCGACATGCAGCCGCAACCTATGCATTCCTCCAGGCTCATGTTCAGCCGTTCGAGTTCGGCGATGCGTTGCTGCACCCGGGTTTTCCAGGTGGCGGTCAGGCGCCGCCAGTCCGCGCCCGCCGGGGCGGTGTTGATGGGCAGGCCGGTCAGTTGCTGGATGATTTCATCCAGCGAGAAACCGATGCGCTGGGCGAACACGATATAGGCGACCCGCCTGAGGATCGAGCGCGGGTAGCGGCGGTGGCCGCTGCCCACGCGGATCGAGTGGAGCAACCCGCGGGTCTCGTAGAAACGCAGTGCCGAAGCCATGACGCCACTGCGTCGGGCCACTTCGGTGATGGTCAGCAGCGGTTCGCTGGGCTTTTTCATGGGGCCTCCGAAGGGGCTTTACTTAAAGTTAACTTTAACTTTTATATTCCGTCTGCCTATAAATCAATACCTCTGGTGCAGCGGGAGTCCACGTTCATGAATCGAATTCGCCGAGTAGTCGGTCGAGGCTGTTCTTCAACCCATCGATTGGGCGCGTTGTGCCTCCTCTTGGCGCTGGGCGGCTGTAACGAAAAGGGCGAGCCGGTCGCCGCCGCGGCGCCGGTGGTCGAGGTGACGACCGTGAGCGTGCAGGCGGTGCGTGAGTGGGACCTGTTCAATGGCCGTATCAGCGCGATCGACGCGGTCGACCTGCGGCCACGGGTCAGCGGTTATGTCGACCGGGTGGCGTTTCGCGAGGGCGACGAGGTGGAAAAGGGCCAGACCCTGTTCGTCATCGATCCGCGCCCTTACCGCGAGGCGCTGGCCAGCGCCCAGGCCCGGCTGGCCCGGGCCCGCGCCACGGTGCGCCTGGCCACCGAGCAGGACCGCCGCGGCCAGGCCCTGGTCAAGCAGTCGGCGCTGTCGCGGGAGGAGGGCGACATTCGCAGCGCCTCCCTGGCCCAGGGCGTGGCGGACGTGAACGCGGCCGTCGCCGAGGTGGCCACGGCCCAGCTCAACCTCGACTTCACCCAGGTCCGCGCGCCGTTTTCCGGGCGTGTCGGCCGGGCCATGCTGACCCTCGGCAACCTGGCCCAGGCCGACCAGAGCGTGCTGACCAGCATCGTTTCCCAGGACCCGATGTACGTCTATTTCGACGCCGACGAGCAGAGCCTGCTGCGCTACACCGAGCTGCTGGGCAAGGGCCAGCGCCCAGGGGTGAGCAATACCGTGCGGGTCGGCCTGGCCAACGATGTCGGGACCTTCCCCCTGACCGGCACCGTGGACTTCCTGGATAACCAGGTCGACCCGGCCACCGGCACCATCCGCGTGCGCGCGGTGCTGCCCAACCCCGAGCGTCGGCTGACCGCGGGCCTGTTCGCCCGGGTGCGTCTTGAAGGCGGCAGCGAGACCCGCGCCGTGCTGATCGACGACCGCGCGGTGCAAACCGACCAGGACCGCAAATACGTGTACGTCATCGGCCCGCAAAACCAGGCCCTGCGCAAGGACGTGACCCTGGGCCGCCAGCTCGATGGCCTGCGGGTGATCAGCGCCGGGCTGGCCGCCGGCGACCGGGTGGTGCTGAACGGAGCGCAGAAGATCTTCTACCCGGGCATGGCGGTGGAGCCCAGGGACATCGCCGCGCCGCCGCAGCAGGCCGCGGCCGCCGCGCCCCAGACACCCTTGGCGAATTAAGGAAGAGCAGCCATGGATTTTTCCAAGTTTTTCATCGACCGACCGATCTTCGCCATCGTCCTGTCGATCATCATTTTCGCCCTCGGTCTGATCGCCATCCCGGTGCTGCCGTCGGGGGAATACCCCGAGGTGGTGCCGACCAGCGTGGTGGTGCGCGCCACCTACCCGGGGGCGAACCCCAAGGAGATCGCCGAGTCGGTCGCCGTGCCTCTGGAAGAGGCGATCAACGGCGTCGAAGGGATCATGTACATGAAGTCGGTCACCGGCTCCAACGGTAGCCTGGCGCTGAGCATCACGTTCGTCCCCGGCGTCGATCCGGACACCGCCGCGGTGCGCGTGCAGAACCGCGTGAGCCAGGCGTTGTCGCGGCTGCCGGAAGAGGTGCGGCAGTATGGCGTGACCACCCAGAAGCAATCGCCGACGCCGCTGATGTACGTCAGCCTGCTGTCCCCGGACAACAGCTACGACTCGCTGTACCTGCGCAATTACCTGACCCTGCACGTCAAGGACGAGCTGTCGCGGCTGTCCGGGATCGGCGATGTCGGGGTCTACGGTTCAGGCGACTACGCGATGCGCATCTGGATGGACCCCAACAGCCTGTCCGCCCGGGGACTGACCGCGGCCGACGTGGTGAACGCGATCCGCGAGCAGAACGTGCAGGTCTCGGCCGGCCAGCTGGGCGCCGAGCCTTCGCCCCAGGGCGCCGACTTCCTGGTGTCGATCAGCGTGCGCGGGCGCTTGCGCAGCGAGCAGGAGTTTGCCGATATCGTCCTCAAGAGCGGGGCGGACGGGCAGCTGGTGAAGCTGTCGGACGTGGCGCGGGTCGAGCTCGGTGCGGGCGACTACACCCTGCGCGCGCACCTGGACGACCGCAACCAGGCGACGGTGGGGATTTTCCTCTCGCCGGGGGCCAACGCCTTGCAGGTCGCCGAGGCGGTCTACGGCAAGCTCGACGAACTGTCCCAGCATTTCCCCGAGGGCGTGGCCTACAAGGCGGTGTGGGACCCGACGGTGTTCGTCCGGGAATCCATCAGCGCGGTGCAGCACACCCTGATGGAAGCGGTGGTGCTGGTGGTGCTGGTGGTGATCCTGTTCCTGCAGACCTGGCGCGCCTCGATCATCCCGCTGATCGCGGTGCCGGTGTCGGTGATCGGCACCTTCGCCTGGCTGTATTTACTGGGGTATTCGATCAACACCCTGACCCTGTTCGGCCTGGTGCTGGCCATCGGCATCGTGGTCGACGACGCGATTGTGGTGGTGGAAAACGTCGAGCGTTTCATCGAGAAGGGCTATGACCCGCGGGAGGCCGCGCACCGGGCGATGAAGGAGGTGTCCGGGCCGATCATCGCCATCGCCCTGGTGCTGTGCGCGGTGTTCATTCCCATGGCCTTTCTCTCCGGCGTCACCGGCCAGTTCTACAAGCAGTTCGCGGTGACCATTGCGATTTCCACGGTGATCTCGGCGATCAACTCCCTGACCCTGTCGCCGGCCCTGGCGGCCAAGCTGTTCAGGCCCCACGGCGCGCCGCAGGACTGGCTGGAGCGGGGCATCCAGAAGGTGTTCGGGGGCTTTTTCCGCGCCTTCAATCGGATGTTCAAACGCCGCTCCGACGGTTATCACGGCCTGGTGTCCTACTCCCTGGGGCGGCGCGGCTCGGTGTTCTTCCTCTACGCCTTGCTGCTGATCGGCACGGCCTGGCTGTTCAACCTGGTGCCGGGCGGGTTTATCCCGACCCAGGACAAACTCTACCTGTTCGCCGGCGCCAAGCTGCCGGAAGGCGCGTCCCTGGCCCGCACCGATGCGGTGACCCGCGAGCTGATCGAGACGGCACTCTCGGTGGAGGGCGTGGAGACCGTGCCGGCCTTCAGCGGCCTGAATGCCTTGCAATCGGTCAACACGCCGAATGTCATGGCCGCCTACGTGATCCTCAAGCCGTTCGACCAGCGTCAGCGCGGCGCGGTGGAGATCAATGCCGAACTCAACGCCAAGCTGTCCCAGGTCCACGAAGGTTTTGCCTATGCGCTGTTGCCGCCGCCGATCCAGGGGCTGGGCAACGGTTCGGGCTATTCGCTGTACCTCGAAGACCGCGCGGGCCTGGGTTACGGCGCCTTGCAGAATGCCTTGAGCGCCTTCCAGGCCGCGGTGGCGCAGACCCCGGGCATGACCTACCCGGTCAGCTCCTACCAGGCCAACATCCCGCAGCTGGAGGTGCAGGTGGATCGGGTCAAGGTCAAGGCGCAAGGGGTGTCGTTGAGCGATGTGTTCAATACCTTGCAGACCTACCTGGGCTCGGTCTACGTCAATGACTTCAACCTGTTCGGCCGGGTCTACCGGGTCATGGCCCAGGCCGATAGCTCCTACCGGCAGACCGCCGAGGACATCACCAGCCTGCGGGTGCGCAACGACCGGGGCGAGATGGTGCCGCTCGGTGCGATGATCACCGTGACGCCCAGCTACGGCCCCGACCCGGTGGTGCGCTACAACGGCTACCCGGCGGCCGACCTGATCGGCGACTCCGATCCCAAGCAGCTGTCGTCGGGTCAGGTGATCGCCAAGCTGGAAGAGATTGCCGCCCGGGTATTGCCCCGCGGCATCACCCTGGAATGGACCGACCTGAGCTACCAGCAGGTCACGCAGAGCCATGCCGCGGCGGTGGTGTTCCCGCTGGCGGTGATGCTGGTGTTCCTGGTCCTCGCCGCCCTGTACGAGAGCTGGACGCTGCCCCTGGCGGTGATCCTGATCGTGCCGGTGTGCATGCTCGCGGCCTTGTCGGGGGTGTGGCTCAGCGGCGGCGACAACAACGTCTTCGTCCAGGTGGGGCTGGTGGTGCTGATGGGCCTGGCCTGCAAGAACGCGATCCTGATCGTCGAGTTCGCCCGGGAGCTGGAGCTCCAGGGCAAGGGCATCATCGAGGCGGCGCTGGAGGCCTGCCGCTTGCGCCTGCGGCCGATCGTCATGACCTCGGTGGCGTTTATCGCCGGCTCCGTGCCCTTGCTGATCGGCAGCGGCGCGGGCAGCGAGATTCGCCGCGCCACCGGCGTCGCGGTGTTCTCCGGCATGCTCGGGGTGACCCTGTTCGGGCTGTTCCTGACCCCGGTGTTCTACGTCGCCTTGCGCAAGCTGGCGGTGCGCTACGCGCCGGCGGTCACGGCGTAACAGGTGGCCCGGGGTGCCAAGACGAGCGCCCCGGGCCTGTCATTCTTGACCCCGATCAAGGGTATTTCCCCGCGGGCGTCGTAGCCTGGGAGCCATTCCCAGTCCCACCCGCACTCGGGGAACGCCATGGCCAAGCACTTTCCCATCAGCCCCAAGCACCCCGAACGCATCTGCTGGGGCTGCGACCGCTACTGCGCGGCCAATGCCCTGGCCTGCGGCAATGGCGCGGACCGCACCATGCACCCGGCCGAGATGCTCGGCGACGACTGGTACCTGCACGGCGACTGGGGCATCGAGCCGCCGATCGCGTCGGACAAGGCGCTGGACGAGGAGCGGTCCTGAGCCGGCGCCTTGCCGGAAGGCCGGCGCGCTCACAGCCCGCTGCGGAGCAGTTCCAGGAACCCTGGGCTCGCGGCTATCGAATTGTGCCCCGCGCCCGGGACGACCTCGAGCCTGGCCACGCCGGGGGCGAAGTGCGCATAGAGCGTCTCGGTGCTCGAACGCGGGATGACTTCGTCGTGTTCGGCGGCGATCAGCAAAGTCGGCACGGCGATGCGCGGTGCGTATTTCCAGGATTCGAACTTGTCCTGCAGCAGCCACCTCACCGGAAGATAGGGAAACCGGCTGGCGGCGAACTCCTGCAGGCTGTGGAACGGCGTGATCAGCACCAGGCGCGATGCCGGACGCTGGCTGGCCAGGCGCACGGCGACAGCCGCGCCGAGGCTGCGCCCGACCACCACGATATGCGGGTGGGCGGCTTGCACCTTGTCGAACAAGGCCATGGCATCGCGCGTGATGGCCGCCTCGGAGGGCGATCCGGAACTGCCGCCATAGCCTCGGTAGTGCAGCAGGTAGAGTGCATGCTCGGGAAAGGCCCGGGTAAATTCCGGCAGGTTGAGGGACACGTCCTCGGCGTTGCCGCCGAAGTAGAGCAACGCCTTCGGGCCGTCGTGGGGCCTCACGGAAACCAGCACCTCGGCGTCGGCGACCGGCAGCCTGAGCAGTGTGGCGGGGCTGGCGATGGCGCGGGGCTGGGGGAAGTAGATGAGCGAACGCTGCAACACCCACGCCGCGACGCAGAGCGCCAGGTACAAGGCGCCGAGCAATGCCAGGAGCGAAACCATTCGTGACATGTGGCTCACCTCCGTTGGGCGACGAAGCGCTGCTGAACGACCGCCGGCGGTCGCTTGCGGCGCCCCAGGATAGGCTCATATGCCGGCATTGCGCACTCGACCCGGCGCCCGGGGGTTGGCGTCGGCGCCTGCTCCGCTAAACTTGTGGCATTGCTCACCGCCAGAAGGATCGTCCCCAGCCAGGAGCAGCGCGAAATGCCAGGACGGCGGTAGACGGCGAGCCGGGAACTATCGGAAAAGTTCCCCGCTCTTAATTGATTAGAGACCTGATCCGACGGGTGACATTCGGCCCGACAGTATCGGCGATCCCCCAATCAGTGGCTGCGCACGGATTCTTTCATGGACGAACGATTACCCGAGATACCCGGCTACAGCGTGCATAGCCGGCTTGGCCAAGGCGGGATGGCCGAAGTCTACCTGGCAACCCAGGAGTCGCTGCACCGCAAGGTGGCGGTGAAGGTACTGCTCAACGCCAATGACGAGGCGTTCAGCAAGCGCTTCATCCGCGAGGGGCATATCGTCGCCTCGTTGCACCACCCCACGATCATCACCATCCACGACATCAACAGACTGGCCGATGGCCGCTACTACCTGGCCATGGAGTTTGTCGGCGGCGGCGACCTGGCCCGGCACAAGGGCGAGGTGTTCGAGCCGACGCGTGCCCTGGATATCGTCCGGCAGATCGCCACCGGCCTCGCCGTGGTGCATGAGCAGGGCCTGATCCACCGTGATATCAAGCCGGCGAACATCCTCTTCCGCAGCGACGGCACGGTGGTGATCACCGATTTCGGCATCGCCAAGGCGCTGGAGATGGACAGCGAGCTCACCGGGCTCGGCATCGCGGTCGGCAGCCCGGCCTACAGCAGCCCGGAACAGACGCAGTGCCAGCCGCTGGATATCCGCACCGACATCTACAGCCTGGGCGTGATCTTCCTGGAGATGCTCATCGGCACCAATCCGTTCCGCGGTGCCAGCTATACCCAGACCGTGATGAACCACGTGCAGATGCCGGCGCCGAGCTTGCCGGCGCACATCAGCCCGTACAAGGCGCTGCTCGAGCGGATGCTGGCGAAGGACCCCAACCAGCGCTTCGCCGACTGCCGGGCGCTGCTGCAGGCACTCGATGAGCTGGACCAGCCAGAGCAACCGGGCGAACCGGACGAGCCCAGCGAGGTGGAGCTGGAATCTACCCGCTTCGTGCCGGCCCTGATCGATCCTGCGCCGCCCCAGGCCGAGGCCGAGCCCGCCCGCCGGCGCAGCCCGAACAGGCGCCTGGCGCTGTGGGCACTCGGCAGCCTGCTGCTGCTCGGCGCTGCCAGCGGCACTGGCCTGTACCTGCAGCAGCGGATCGAGATCGCCGAGCTGCTGGCACGTGGCGAACAGCGCCTGGCGACGGGCCAGCTGTTCGAGCCGGCGCAGGACAATGCCGAGTATTTCTTCAACCAGGCCTTGCAGCTCGACGAAGCCAGCGCGCAGGCCCGGCAAGGACTGCAACGGGTAGCCGCGGCGCGGATCGCCGGCTACCGGCAACTGGCCGAGCAGCGCATCGCCGAAGAACACCTGCTGGAGCCCGAGGATGACAGCGCGGTGTTCTATTACCGGCAGATACTCGACCTGGAGCCGAGTAACGCCCAGGCGCTGACCGGGTTGAACCAGGTGGCGCTGCTCTACGCCGAGATGAGCGAAAGCGCGTATGCCAAGGGCGATAAAGACCTGGCGCGGGCCTATATCAAGCATGGCCTGGAAGCCCGTCCGGACAGCCCCGAACTGCTCGCACTCCGGGACCGGCATGAGCAGCGCAAACGCACTGGCCAAGCGCCGCGCCCGTCCGCTGCGCCGCCTTCCCCGCGGCCCTCGGCACCTCAATCGACCGGCGAGCGGGCGGAACAGCCGAATGCGCTCAAGCGCCTGTGGAACAGGCTCTTTTGACCCAAATTACCTGGGCTGGCGCCGCATGCTGGAACGTTATCAGCAGGGTATTCGACCGGATCACTGCATCCAGGAGGCAGTCGGGTGCACCATGCAACACGCTATTGGGACATAGCCTTATAGATAGCGTTTTTTCCCAGAACTCCTGGTCAAAGGCTTGGCCGTACAGCGTCATGGAGCTGCCCTTGGTTGCACCTGTGAAGCCGTATTTATTTGCGCTGTTTGCAGCCGATGCGTGAGCCGCACCGGTGACGCTATGGCCCTCAATCCTTGAGCAACCCCGGCGTCTGGGACGGCACATCGCCGCGCAAGTCCGGATGGTCGCGTTCGCAGAAGCGGCGCAGTCCTTCCTGGGTTTCCGGCTGATGGATGGAGCGATTGAAACACTCGGCTTCGATGCGCAGGCCCTCGGCCAGGGGCTGGCCGTAGCCGCGGATGACCGCTTCCTTGTCCGAGCGCATGGCGGGCTGGGGCAGGGTGCAGAGCAGGCGCGCCAGTTCCAGCGCGCGCTCCAGCGAGCGGCCCTTGGCGACGACCTCGTTGACCAGGCCGATAGCCAGTGCCTCGCTGGCGCAGATCACCTTGCCGGTGAGGATCAACTCCAGCGCCCGGCCCATGCCGACGATACGTGGCAGGCGCTGGGTGCCGCCATCGCCCAGGCCGATGTTCCAGCGGCGGCAGGTCACGCCGAAGGTGGCGTGTTCCTCGGCGATGCGCATATCGGCGAAGCAGGCCCACTCCAGGCCGCCGGCGTAGGCCAGGCCATTCACCGCGGCGATCACCGGTTTGTAGATATCCGTCCAGCGGCTCGGGCCGATGATCCCGGGGCGCTCGCCGCGATTGTGCGCGGCGATTTCGTCCGGGGTGGTGGGCACCAGGTCGAGCGCCGCCTTGAGGTCGCCGCCGGCACAGAAGGCCTGGTCGCCGGCGCCGGTGATGATGGCCACGAGGGCGCGCGGATCGTCGCGAAAACGGCTCCAGGCCTCGATCAGTTCCAGGTGGGTGGTGGGGCCGATGCAATTGCGTTTCTGCGGCCGGTTGAAGCGGATGATCCTGATCGGTCCCTGGGTTTCGTAGTCGATTTCGGTGAAGGCCATGGCCGCCGCACCTCCTGTGGTTGGCGAGGGATATCCAGTACCCGGCCAGGCTTTCGGGCGCAGGCGAGGCACAACCTGCGAGTGTAGTCCCTGGTTTTTTCCGGCCTTCCCGGTCGCTCGATATTTACCGATCGGAAGTCTGCAGCTCGCCTTTCGCCAGGGCGGATGGAAGGGCCTCGATCCTGGCCAGGCGCCGGAGCAACGGGGTGGTCATAAGGGTGGTGGCGATGGCCACCATCAACAGCAGGAAGAACGCGCTCTGGGAGATCAGCCCCATGTCCAGGCCCACGGAGAGCACGATGATCTCGATCAGGCCACGGGTGTTCATCAATATCGCGACGCTGCGCGAGACCTCCACGGACAGGCCGGCCAGGCGTCCGGCGAGGTAGCAGCCGGCGGTTTTACCCAGCACCGCGGCGACGAAGAAGGCCAGCAGCCACAGCCAGCTGTCGAGCGGCGCCAGGGCGCCGAGGTCCATCTTCAGCCCGGTGGCGGCGAAGTAGAAGGGCACCAGAGCGATGTTGACGAAGCCTTCCATATGGCGGTGCCAGTGCTGGCGCCGCTCGCGCAGCAGCCAGCCGGCGATCAGCCCGCCCAGGGCGCTGTGCAGGCCGATCAGGGTGGTGATCCAGCCACACAGCAGGGCGGTCGCCAGCATCAGCGCCATGCTCATATCCGCGGCGGGGGCCGCGCTGCGGGTCGCGGGCAGCCGGGTAAACAAGGTGTGCAGCAGCGGGCGCAAGCCCCAGCGGGCGAGGACGAGGAACAGGACGATGAAGCTCAGCTGGCGCAGCACCCCGAACAGCGAGCTGTCGCTGCTGGACAGGGCGACGATGACCGTCAGCAGTACCCAGCCAATGATGTCGGTGATGGCGGCGGCCGCGATGCCGACGGTCCCGGCCAGAGAGTGCTCCAGCCCCAGGTCGCTGATGATTCGCACCAGCACCGGCAGGGCGGTGATCGACAGCGCGATGCCGCAGAACAGCACATAGCCGAGCCGGGGTTGGGCGGGCGCCAGGGCGCTGTGGGAGAGCAGCCCGACCATGGCCCCGAGGGCGAAGGCCAGGATCACCCCGCCGGCGGCCACCGAGAGGGCGCTGAAGCCGATCTTGTGGTTGCCCAGGTGATTGCTGTCGAAGCGCAGGCCGATCTGGAACATCAGCAGGACCAGGCCGATATTGCCCAGGGTCTCGATGCCCAGGCGGATGGCCGCCGGAAAGACCGCGGCATGCCACTGCGCGCCGAGGGCCAGCAGCAGGCAGGGGCCGAGCAGGATGCCCACGCAGATTTCGCCGATCACCCGCGACTGCCCCCAGCGGGCCAGCAGCGCGCCGCACAGCTGGCTGGCGACGATGATCACCGCCAGCTGGAAAAACGGCAGGGCCGAGAACAGTTGCTGGAGCGTCGACATGGCGTCCTCCGCCTATTTTTCCGCGAACGACTCCGCGGCCGTGGTCAGGGCGCCCAACCGGCGCCGCGCCGTTTCGCCAAAGGGTTTCGAGCGCCGGCTCTGGGCGTCGATCTGCACGATCACGGTGCTGGCCAGGGCCGCGCAGCGCCCGTCCTGGAACAGCGCCTGCTCCAGGGTCATCGAGCTTTTGCCGAGGGTCGCGACCCGGGTGCCGATCTGCACCGTGCCGGGCCAGCGCAGTTCGGCGCGCAGGTCGAGTTCCAGGCGCGCGATGACAAATTCGCTGCCGGGCTCGGCGAGCGGCGCATGCGGGTCGTAGATGATCTCCACCCGCCCGGTTTCCAGGAAGGTGGCGAACACCGCGTTGTTCACATGGCCCTGGCGGTCGGTGTCGGCGTAGCGGATCTTGTCCGAGGAACGGACGGCGAAGTCGTGCAGGGCGGGATCATTGGACATGGCGTGCTCCAGTCTCGAGGGGGGTGGCCAGGGTGGCCGCGCGCGCCAGCCCGCCAAAGGCATCCAGCAGGCGTTCGCGCCAGGCATGCAGGGCGTCGTTGGGGGCCAGCAGTTCCTCGCTGCTGGTGCAGCGCGCCCACATGAACATGCCGAACACACAATAGTCGGCGTAGGCCGGGGCTTCGCCGGCCAGGAAGGGCTGGCCCTTGAGGGTCTGGCGAAGCGGGGTCAGGACCTGGCGCAGCTGTTCCAGATGCTGGGCCCGGGGGGCCACCAGCTGTTCCAGCGAGGTGCCGAAGTGCGCTTCGCGGGAGCTGCGGAAATAGGCCCGGTCCTCGGCGGCCAGTTGTGCGTAGACATCCAGCAGGATCACCCGGGCCACGGCGGGCAGCAGCATGCTGTCGGCCCAGCGGTTGACGAAAGCCGACAGCGCGACGGCCTCGCGGCCACCGAACAGGGACGGGCGCTCGGGGTAACGCTGTTCCAGGTGCAGGGCGATGCGCCAGGAGTCGCTGATGCTCTGGTCGCCATCCACCAGCACCGGGACCGCGCCCTGCCTGGAGAAGTCGATACGCGCCTTGTCGCTGAAACGCCAGGCGATGCGCTGGCTTTGCAGCCCCTTGTGGGCCAGGGCCATGCGGGTCTTCCAGCAGTGCGGGCTGAAGCGCAGGTCCGGGTCGGCGCCGGCCAGTTCGTAGAGGGTCAGGGGTGCGCTGCTCATGCTTGGTTTTCCTTGGTTGTGGACAGTGGCCGCTGTCCGCTCATGTAGCTCGTTCATGGCGTGGGTCCTGGTGGCCGGGGTGTCGGCTGGCCGATGGCGCCCGGCAGCGGGCGCGGGCGTTGCGGCAGCAGGGTCAGGAGCATGCCGGCGGTCACCACCAGCAAGCCGGCGATGGCGCTGCTGTCCGCTTGCTCGCCGAGCAACAGGGCGGCCAGCACCATGGCCGTGCCCGGCACCAGCGCGGCGAAGGTGGAGCCGAGCGAAGCGCCGAGCAGCTGGACCGAGCGGCTGTAGAAGAACAACGCCACCGTCGACACCAGCAGGCCCTGGTAGACCACCTGGATGCCGATATCCCAGAGCGGCGCCTGGAGGATCCGCAGCCCGCGGCTGGCCAGGTAGACCGGCAGGTACAGGACCATCGAGCACACCGAGACGATCGCCGTGGCGTGCAGCGCGGCGCTGCCGGACCATTTCGACACCAGGGTGTAGATCGCCCACAGCAGGCCGCCGAGCAGGAACATCAGGTAGGCGTAGGGCGAGGCCTGGGCCCCGGCGAAACTGTGCCAGCCGGCCAGCAGCACGCCGCCGATGATCAGTGCGGTGCCGGCGTTCGCCCGGGCGCCGAGGCGGGTGCCGAACAGCCGTGCGCTGATCAGGATCGACAACAGGATCATGCTGCCGGGAGTCACCACCGCGAACAGCTCCACCGGGGCCAGGGCCAGCCCCTGGGCCACCACCAGCATGTACGGCGCGCCGATGCCGATGACCATCAGGCCGATGCTTGTCCAGCTCAGGCCCCGGCGGCCATGGCGGAGCAGGTACGGCAGCAGGATCAGCCCGGAGACGCTGTAGCGGATGCAGGTGATGTCGTAGGCATCCAGCGGCGTGCGGGTCAGCCCCAGCCGGGTGACCACCGGGAACGCGCCCCAGATCAAGGCCGCGGCGAGGCCGCACAGAATGCCGGCCCAGCGCTGTTCGGGACTGACGGTGAGCGTCATGAGCGGGTCCTCGCTGCGGCGCCTGGGGGCTAGCGGTGGCCGATCTTCACCGAGCCGGCGTTGCCGCGCTTGCGCAGGTAGGCGTACTCGATGTCGTTGAGCAGCATCTGCGCCCGGTTGATGTGGCGCGAGGCGTAGTTGACGCTGGTGAGGAAGTGCGCCAGCTCCTCGGTCTCGGCGAAGTGGCCGTTGTCATGGGCGACCTTGGAGAGGTCCAGGTTGCGGCGGTTCTCCAGCTTGTCCAGGTAGTCGATGTCGATCACCCGGAACGCCGCGCCGATGCTCAGGCCACGGGCATTGAGCACCTTGTGCCATTCGAAGGGTGGGTTGATCAGCACGTCGCCCGGCTCGACGTAGACGGTGTCGGCCTCGTAGTCGCCGCCTGGCGCTTCGCGGCCGCTGCTGGTTTCGAACATCAGGTCGTAGTCGCGGAACTGGTCGCCCAGCTGCGGTGGGCGGGTGCTCCACTTCTTGGTGCCGGCAATCATCACGAAAATATTCAGGGTCGGGAAAATGTGCCAGTCGCTGCCCACCGCGCCGCGGGCCGGCTCGCCGTATTCCTGGGTGCTGTAGCCGAGGAACATGTGGCCGGTGACTTTCCAGGCGTCGATGTTGAACCAGGGTTTGCTGAAGACGTGCTGCTTGACCAGGTTGAAGGCGTCCTTGCCCCACTCGTAGGGGTCGTTGTAGCTCGAGGAAATGGTGCCCAGGTGCGAGTAGACGTCGAGGTGGTGGGTGAAGATGTCGTCGAGGAATTCCTGCCCGGTGCCGACGCGGCCGGTGACGTAGTTGTAGTCCGAGGCGCCGTTTTCGTCGCGCATCGACACCGGCTGGTCGCCGGACTTGACCCGCCATTGCAGGTTTTTCCCCGAGCCGACCTGATCGAAGAACGCCCGTTGCGAGAATTCCTCGCCGATGGGCGCGAGTTTGCGCAGCAGGGCCGGTTTGCTGAAGCCCTCGGTGAAGCGCTCGACCTTGTCGCGGGTGAGCTCGCCCTTGTGCTCGGAGGGCTCGATGACGTTGATGTAGCCATACTGGATACGACTGTTCGAAACCATTTCGAAGACTCCTTTTTCCTGACGTAAAAAGAGAAAACCGCTCGCGCCCACGACCGCTGTTACCGGGTGTGACTGCGCAGGTGAAGCCGACTTCCTTCCGTGGCGCGGAACGAAAGTCGTGGACCAGTACATCAAGCATGCTTACCGGACAGCGCCTATCGGCTATGATTGACAAGGCTGTCAAAGATCGCAGTGTTGGTATCTTTGACAACGTTGTCAACAATTATGTGAGCAGTGATTTTTATGGCGGGTGTCAGGCAGTTTGACGAAGAAAAAGTGTTGTCGGCGGTCCTTGAAGTGTTCTGGCGCAAGGGCTGGCAGTCCACCTCCATGGCCGACCTGGCCGAGGCGGCCGAGGTCCAGCGCGGCTCGCTGTACCATGCCTACGGCGGCAAGGAAGCGTTGTTCCTGCTGGCGTTCGAAGCCTACGCCACGCGCTTTTTGGGCAACGCCGCCAAGGCCCTCGAGGCTGCGGACGCCGAGACCGCGCTACGGCGGTTTTTCCAGGTGGCGATCAGCAACATGACCAGCGGCACGCCGGCCAAAGGCTGCCTGACCACCAAGACGGCCACCGAAGCCGATGCGATCGGCCCGCGCATCCAGCAACGCTTGCGCGAGCTGCTGGACGCTCTGCAACTGACCATCAGCACTGCGCTGTCGGCCGAGCGAATCCGGGGCGATCTGGTCCTGGCGCCGGATGAAGCGGCGCAGGTCATGGTCACCTTCACCCGCGGGCTGGCGGTGATGGAACGCATCTACCAGGAGCCGGAGCGCTTGCGCAGCACGGCCGACTCCCTGGTGCGCATGCTGGTGCCGAGCGTCCAGGCGCGGGCCTGAGCCTCTGCGCCGTTTTAGCGGTTGTCGCGCCCGAGGGACTGCTTCCAGTCCCGCAGCACCTCGATCAGGGCGCGCAGCTTGGGCGGGACGTGCCGGCGGTTGGCGTAGTACAGCCACATGGCCGGCAGCGGCTGGCAGGTGCCGGGCAGGACTTCCACCAGTTGGCCGCTGTCGAGGTCGGCGGCGATCCGTTCGCGAATGAACACATGGGCAATGCCCACGCCGGCGCGGGCGGCCTCGATCACCGCCTGAGTGTCGGTGCTGATGAAGCGCCCGGGCACATCCAGCTTCACCTCGTGCTGGCCGTCGTGCAGCTGCCATTTGTGCATCTGCCCGCTGCTGGGAAAACGAAAGCGCACACAGGAATGCTGGTGCAGCTCGTCGATGCTGCGCGGCGCCGGGTGGCGCGCCAGGTACTGCGGGCTGGCCACCAGGGCGCATTGCAGCGGCGGGGTGATCTGCACCGCGTGCATGCCCGGGTGCAGGGCGTCGGCCAGGCGGATGCCGGCGTCGAGCTGTTCCTTGACGATGTCCACCAACTGATCTTCGTAGCGTATTTCCAGGGTGACCCTGGGGTAGCGCTGGAAGAAGTCCTCGAGCAGCGGGGCGACGATCAGGTGCTTGGCCATGTGCAAGGCACTGATGCGCAGATGCCCTGAGGGCTCGCCCTGGGTTTCCCCCAGCTCCTCCCTGGCCTGCAGCAGGCTGCGGTAGCCGGCTTCACTGCCTTCGTGAAAACGCTGGCCGCTTTCCGTCAGGCTGACGCCGCGGGTAGTGCGATGGAACAGTTTGGTCTGCAGTTCGCTTTCCAGTTGGTTGATGGCCAGGCTCACGGCCGCCGGGGTCACGCCCAGCACGGCGGCGGCGCGGGTGAAGTTGCCGGTCTCGACCACCGCCATGAAGAGGTGCAGCCCGGCCAGTGGATCGCGTCGGCTCATTGTTAGGAATACTTAATAGTCTTGTAGGGAGAATGCGGATTCTCTTAAAGCTACGAGCTTCATAGACTCTTTTCAACCGCAAAGGAGTCCCGCCATGCACTGGCCCGTCACCCTCAAACCCGCCCGGCAGATGCTCGACAAGGGCATCGCCAAAGCCCTGCAGATGCAACTTTCGGTGTGCATCGCCATTGTCGATTCGGGCAGCAATCTGCTGGCGTTCGTGCGCATGGACGACGCCGTGCCGGGGGCGATCGACCTGGCCCAGCGCAAGGCCCGGACTTCGGCGCTGTTCCGGACCGCCAGCGCCGAACTCGGCGCCTTGTCCGGGCCGGGGCAGTCGTTGTGGTCGATCGAGCAGAGCAACGGCGGCTTGACCAGCTTTGCCGGTGGCCTGCCCATCGTCGATCAGGCGGGGCGCTGCCTGGGCGCCATCGGCGTCTCCGGCGGCACTGCGGTTGAAGACGACATCATCGCCCGGGCTTGCCTCTGAGCCCTGGCCCCCGACATTCTCCTGGAGAACCCAAGATGAGCAAAAAACGTATTCTGGTCACCGGCGCCGGTTCGGGCTTTGGTCGTGCGGTGGCGCTGCGCCTGGCAGCCAACGGCCATGAAGTGATCGCCGGGGTGCAGATCACCCCGCAGGTCACCGAACTGCGCGAACTCGCAGCCAGCCTGGACCTCAAGCTGCGGGTGGAGAAGCTCGACATCACCTCGGCCCGCGACCGGGCCCATGCCTGGCAGTGGGACATCGACGTGCTGCTGAACAACGCCGGCGACGCCGAGACCGGCGCCATAGCGGAAATCCCGGTGGATATCCTGCGTTCCCAGTTCGAGACCAACGTGTTCGCCAACCTGGAGCTGACCCAGGGCTTCGTGCGGCAGATGGTCGAGCGGCGCAAGGGCAAGATCGTCTTCGTGTCGTCGATCGCCGGCCTGCTCACCGGGCCCTTCACCGGCGCCTACTGCGCCTCCAAGCATGCCCTGGAGTCCATCGCCGAGGCCCTGCACATGGAGCTGGCGGAGTTCGGCATCCAGGTCGCGACCATCAACCCCGGGCCGTATTCCACCGGCTTCAACGACCGAATGATGGAAACCTGGAAAAGCTGGTACGACCCGCAGAAACACTTCACCGATCACTCCGGGCTGAAGTTCCCCTTCGAGCAATACGATCCCGAGGAAATGGTGGCGAAAATGGTCGAGGTGGTGGAGGCGGATGGTGGGGCTTTCAGGAACCTGCTGCCGGCGCACTTCGTCGACATCGTCAAGCAGGACCAGCAGGACGCCTGGACGCGCCAGCAGTCCTGAGGCCGGTTCAAAAGGTCTGCCCCATGGAGAACTGGAATACCTGGGTGTCGGCGTTGTCGGGTTTGCGCACCGGGTACGCCAGGTTGAAGCTCAAGGGGCCGAGCGGGCTGTACCAGGTCACGCCGACTCCCACCGAGCTGGCCATCTGGGCGAGGTCGACGCCGTCGCAACCCTGGGTGGTGCTCAGGTAGCACTTGTCCGAATAGACGCTGCCGACGTCCCAGAACACCGAGGTGCGCACCGACTTGTTGTCCTTGATGAAGGGCATCGGGAACAGGTATTCCACGCCTCCGGTGATCAGGATGTTGCCGCCCAGGGCGTCGGTGTCGCGGTCGGAGTAATACGCCTGGCCGGCGCTGGCATAGGTACCGGTGGCGGGGGTGTTGCGCGGGCCCAGGGTGCCGCTTTCGAAGCCGCGCACCGAGCCTTCGCCGCCGGCGGTGTAGTTCTCATAGAAGGGCAGGCCGTCGGTCGAGCCGTAGCCGTTGCCATAACCGAGCTTGGTATGGAAACGCAGCGAGGTGGCGCTGCTGAGCGGCAGGAAGGCCTGCCCGCTGTAGTCGAGCTTGTAGAAACTCAGGTCGCTGCCGGGCACCGTCAGCGTCAGGTTGAGGCTCTGCGAGTGCCCGCGGCTGGCCAGCACACCGCGGTTGAGGGTCGATTCCGACCAGCCGAGGTTGGCCTTGAAGTTGGTGAATTCCTTGCCCTCGCGCTCGATGAAGTCGTAGATCTCGTCGGCGCTGTAGGTGCCCGGCTCGATGCTGTCGTGTTGCACGGTCAGGCCGAAGTTCAGACGCGAGGTTTCGTTGATCGGATAGCCCAGCGAGGTGCCGGCGCCATAGCTGTTGATGGAGTAGTAGGAGACGCCGTCAT
Source organism: Pseudomonas sp. GW822-FHT05A08 (assembly GCF_058800485.1). Taxonomy (NCBI): domain Bacteria; kingdom Pseudomonadati; phylum Pseudomonadota; class Gammaproteobacteria; order Pseudomonadales; family Pseudomonadaceae; genus Pseudomonas; species Pseudomonas sp. GW822-FHT05A08. The sequence continues at coordinate 4,123,301 of NZ_CM179511.1, read as the reverse complement.
CGTAGTAATCGTTGTAGTCGGTGCTGCTGTAGAACAGGTTGTAGCCCAGGCTCACGCCGTCCGGGGTGAAGTAGGGGTTGGTGAAGCCGAAGTTGTACTTGCTTTGGTATTCCGAGCGGGTCAGGCCCAGGCTGGTGTAGTTGCCGGTCCCCAGGAAGTTGTTCTGGGTGATGGAGCCGCCGAGGATCAGACCGGAGTTCTGGGCAAAACCGACACTGGCGGTAATCGAGCCGGAAGCCTGCTCTTCAACCGCGTAGTTGACGTCTATCTGGTCGTCGACCCCGGGCACGGCCGGGGTCTCGACATTGACCTCCTTGAAGAATCCCAGGCGCTCCAGGCGAGTCTTGGACTGGTCGATCAGGTAGGTCGATGCCCAGCCGCCTTCCATCTGGCGCATTTCCCGGCGCAGTACCTTGTCGTCGGTCTTGGTATTGCCGCGAAAGTTGATGCGGTTGGCGTAGGCGCGCTTGCCTGGGTCGACCACGAAAGTGATATCGACGGTGTGATCCTCGTCGTGGGGCTGTGGTACACCGTTGACGTTGGCGAAGGTGTAACCGTCGTTGCCCAGCCGGCGGGTGATCAGCTCGGACGTGCTGGTCATCAGTTTGCGCGAGAACACCTGGCCCTTTTCCACCAGCAACAGCGACCGGACCTGCTCTTCAGGCACCTTCAGCTGGCCGCTGAGCTTGACCTCGCGAACCGTGTATTTCCGGCCTTCGTTGATGTTGACCGTGATGTACACGTACTTCTTGTCAGGGGTCAGGGAAACCTGGGTCGAGGCGATGTCCATGTTGATGTAGCCGCGGTCCAGGTAATAGGAGCGCAGGCGCTCCAGATCGCCGGAGAGTTTCTCGCGGGCGTACTTGTCGTCGTTCCTGAAGAAGGACAGCCAGTTGCTGGTCTTGAGCTGGAACTGATCGGTCAGCTCCTGCTGGGTGAACACCGTGTTGCCCACCACGTTGATGTGCTGGATGGCGGCCACGCTGCCCTCGTCGATGCCGATCTTCAGTTGTACACGGTTGCGCGGCTGCGCCAGTACTTCGGCGTCGACCGTGGCCGAGTAGCGACCCTGGGCGACATATTGGCGTTGCAGTTCGTTGCGCACGCCTTCCAGGGTGGCGCGCTGGAAGATCTCGCCTTCGGCCAGGCCGGATTGCTTGAGGCCTTTCATCAGGTCGTCGGTGGAAATCGCCTTGTTGCCTTCTATGACGATGCCGGAGAGCGACGGTCGTTCGACCACGGTGATGATCAGCACGTCACCGTCGCGCCCCAGTTGGATGTCCTGGAAGAAGCCGGTCTTGAACAGGGCGCGGGTGGATTCCACCAGACGCTGGTCATCGACTTCGTCGCCGACGTTCAGCGGCAAGGCGCCGAACACGCTGCCGGCGGAGACCCGTTGCAGTCCGTTGATCCGGATATCGGAGATTTTGAAACCTTGGGCGTGGGCCAGAGTGGCATTGAGCAGCAGCGCAACCGAGCAGAGCAGGCGCGAAAAATTCATCGGGATCTTTTCCAGGACACATCGACAAGCAGCGCAGGCGCGTTTGAATGACCCGCCGCAGACGGGACAACCCACAGCGGCCTGGCGGGTGGAGGTCAAGCATAAGAGTGCGGGGTGTTTGGTGCGGTTAACCGAATGTCAAGTTAGGTAAAGGTTGGGCCTGGGGCGATGACGCTGCATGGCGCGCAGGGGATAATGCGCCGGTGCCCTTTCAAGAGTTCGCCATGATTTGCGTATTGCTCGTCGACGATGACCAGGAACTGACTGGCATGCTCATCCAGTACCTGGAGCGTGAAGGTTTTGCGGCGACCGCCGTGCACTCGGGCGAGGAGGGCGAGGCCCAGGCGCTTTCCGGAGGCTATGACATCGTGGTGCTGGACGTGATGCTACCGCGCCTGTCGGGCATCGAGGTGCTTCGGCGCATCCGTGCCAGCAGCCAGATCCCAGTGGTGTTGCTCACCGCCCGTGGTGACAACATCGACAAGATCACCGGCCTGGAACTGGGCGCCGACGACTACGTGCCCAAGCCCAGCTCGCCGGGCGAACTGGTGGCGCGCTTGCGGGCGATCATGCGCCGGGTGCAGCCGGCCGAGCCGCCGACCAAGGAGGTGATCAGGACCGGCACCCTGGCCCTGTGGCCCGGCAAGCGCCAGGCCCAATGGCAGGGCAGCGAGCTGGAGCTGACCAGCACCGAGTTCAGCCTGCTCGAAGAGCTGGCCCGTTGCGCGGGGCAGGTGGTGAGCAAACAGGACCTGTCGCTCAAGGCCCTGGGGCGTCCCTTGACCCGCTACGACCGGCGTATCGATGTGCATATCAGCAGCATTCGCCAGAAGCTTGGCCCGCGCCCCGACACCAAGGCCTGGATTCAGAGCGTGCGTGGCCTGGGCTACCTGTTGATCGCCGGATGATGAAGCCCAGCCGGCTGTTCTGGAAACTGTTCCTGGCTTTCTGGCTGGCCACCAGCCTGACCTTCCTGGTCGGGCTGGGCATCCTGCTGCTGGGCAGCTTCGTTCCCGGAGATCCGCATCTGGAAGCGATCCTGGCCAGCGAGGAGCAGTTGCTGCAACAGTACGGCATCGATTCCGGCAGGCAGCTGTTGACGGTCTGGCAGCACCCGCCGGACCAGGCCATTGGCGTCTATGACAGCAGCGGCCAACTGTTGGCCGGATCGCCAGTCGCGCACCTGGCCTATGAAAAGACGCTGGTCAGCAAGGAAGGGCTCAGGCTTTCGCTCAGGTCTTCCTTGGTGCCTGGCGATCACCGCCGACCGCCGGGGCGTTTGATTCCGCTGTTGATCGGTACGCTGATGAGCGCGCTGTTCAGTGCTTACATGGCCTATTACCTGGCCTGGCCACTGGCCTATCTGCGACGGGCGATGGGCGACGTCGCCCAGGGGCGTTTCGAGACCCGGGTCAAGCCGATGATGGGCTCGCGCCGCGATGAAATCGTCGACCTGGCCGAAGACTGCGACCGCATGGCCAATCAGTTGAAACTGTTGGTGGAGGCCCAGCAACATCTGCTGCATGACATTTCCCACGAACTGCGCTCGCCCTTGACCCGCATGCAGGCGGCCATTGGCCTGTTGCAGCAGGACCCGGTACGCCAGGAAATGCTTGGGCGCATCGAGCGCGAGTCGGAGCGCATGGACACGCTGATCGAAGCGCTGTTGACCCTGGCGCGCCTTCAGGGCCGGCCCGAGAGCATCGAGAGCGAGCCGCTGGATATCATCGAGTTGCTGGCGGTGATAGTCGAAGACGCGCGGTTCGAGGCAGGCATGAAAAGCTGTCAGGTCAGTCTGCAGGCCTGTCCGGATTTTGTCAGCCGGTGCAACGGCGAGCTGCTGTATCGCTGTTTCGAGAACGTCATTCGCAATGCGGTGCGCCATACCGCGGCGGGAACCGGGGTCCAGGTCAGCGCGCGCAGCGATCTGCCCGGCCAGTGCCTGATCGTGCGCATCATCGACCAAGGCCCTGGCGTCGAAAGCACGCGCTTGCAGAGTATTTTTCAGCCGTTCGAGCGTGGCCCGGGCGAGGCGGCCAGCGGTTTCGGCCTGGGCCTGGCGATCGCCGCCAGGGCTGTGGAGCTGCACGGTGGCAGCATCGAGGCCCACAACGAGCCGGGCACCGGGCTGGCCGTGGCGATCCGCCTGCCTCGACGGGCCTGATCTTTACACGAAATTACACTGCCTTGACGGCCCTGTACGTCGCCCCTCAGTAGACTTGCGGCTCAAGCGTACTTCAGCGTTTTTGCTGTTCTGGCGGGGCCATTGAGTGGAGGTGGCGATGTTTCTGGTGCATAAAAAGGGATTCGTTTCCGGCAAGAAAATGGTCGATGGGCTGGTGCCCTACGACTTCTTCTGTGAGGACAATCCGGCCATCAACCTGTTCGTGTTCACCGGTTCCAGCGCCCCCGGCAAGGTGGTGGAGGAGCAGACACTCTGGGGGTTCACCCGTCTGGAGCGTTTCGAGGCGCTGACCCGGACCCTGGTGTTGAACAAGAAGGGCCAGGGCTGGTTTCAAACGGTCAACGTGCTCACGGGCCCCGCGCAGAATGGCACCCAGAGCCTGAAGTTCCAGCGGGTGCTGAAGATCATCAAGCATACCGACCCCTCGGGACGCGTCGCCAGCAAGGTGGAGTACGAGATCCACACCGACGAAGGCGATACCTATTTCACCCGCCGGCCCGCGGCCACCAACAGCGGAAAGACTGTCATCTATGCAGCGGATTGCTGACTTCTGAAGGGATGCGGGGCTGGCGTGCTCCTGTAGAAGTAGGAGCGAGGCTTGCCCGCGATGGCAATAGATCAGGCGGCGCCGGTCCGCCGGATCGTCACGGCCGTACCGGCCGATCGCAGCCTTCGGCAGCGGCTACAGGTGTGCGGTCGGTCGACACTCGATTGCCCGGACTGTGCCGGGCCACAAGATCACCGCCTAGCCGAACCTCACTCCTGCCGCGAGTTGCGGGTACTGGTTTTTCATTTCGTCCAGGCATTGCCGCAGCAGCCGGGCATCCCTCGGCAAGCGCGTGGCCAGATCGTCCCAGCCATGGAATTTCAGCTGCACGGGCATTTCCACCAGGCCGCTGATGGCGTCCCAGAAGGCGTCCCAGTTGGCGCCGTACCCATTGGGGAAGCCCAGGGCCTCGCGCAGGGTGGCGTGCAGTTCGGCGGTGCTGGTCACCGCGTTCAGGTCAATGTCCAGCCGCTGGAGTCGGGGCATGTTGTGCGCCTTCGAAATTCTCGGCTGCGCAGGATACCCCGGCTTGGCGCGATTGCTCAGCCCGGCAGCGCGCCCAGTTCGAGTTTGTAACCCACTCCGTACAACGACTGGATCGGGTCTTCCCCGGGGCAGGCCTGGGCCAGTTTGCGCCGCAGGTTGCGCACGTGACTGTCGACGGTGCGGTCGGTCACCACCCGGTGGTCGGAGTACAGGCGGTCGAGCAACTGGTCGCGGGAGAACACCCGGCCAGGGGCGGCAGCCAGGGTCTTGAGCAGGCGCAGCTCCACCGGGGTCAGGTCCAGGGCGATACCGTCGAACGAGGCGCGGTAGCGCTCTTCGTCGATCTGCAGGCGGGCCTGTGCGAGTGCCGTCAGTTGCGGGCTGCGGCGCAGGATGGCCTTGACTCGGGCCACCACTTCACGCGGGCTGAAGGGCTTGCAGATGTAGTCGTCGGCGCCCAGGTCGAGGCCCAGCAGGCGGTCCACTTCCTCGACCCGGGCGGTGATCATGATGATCGGCACTTCGCTGAACCGCCGCAGCTCCTGGCACACCTCCAGGCCGTCGCGCCCGGGCAGCATCAGGTCGAGCAGGATCAGTCGCGGCCGGTGGGCGCGTACCGCTGGCACCACGTCCAGGCCGTTGTCCAGGCTCAGGCTGGGGTAGCCGGCGGCATCCAGGTAGTCGCGCAGCAAGGCGGCGAGTTTCGGTTCGTCTTCGACGATCAGGATCGGTTGTCCGGTGCTCATGCTTCAGCCTTGCCGGGCAGGCGCAGGGTCAGCCACAGGCCGCCCAGGGGCGAGTGATCGGCGTCGAGGCTGCCGCCGTGGGCCAGGGCGATGCTGCGACAGATCGCCAGGCCCAGGCCGGCGCCGCCGCTGGCGCGGTTGCGCGAGGCCTCGCCACGGTAGAAGCGCTCGAACAGCCGCGGCAGTTGTTCGGCGTCGACCCCGGGGCCGGAGTCGATGAAATCGACCCGCAGGTTATCGCCCTCGACGCAGGCGCGGATGCGCAGCTGGCCGCCGGTATCGGTGTAGCGCAGGGTGTTTTCCAGCAGGTTGGCGAACAGTTGTTGCAGGCGCTTGGGGTCGGCGTCCAGCTGCATCGGCCGCTCCGGCAGTTTCAACTCGACCTCAAGCCGTGCGGCCTGGCAGCGCTCCTGGAACATCGCCACGCTGGCCTGCAGCAGCTCGTTGAGCGAGCACTCGCTCTTGCGGTAGGTGAGGGCGCCGACGTCGGCCAGGGACAGCTCGTACAGGTCGTCCACCAGCTTGCTGAGCATGCCCACTTCGTTTTGTAGCGATTGCATCGAGTGCCGGTCGAGCTTGCGTACGCCGTCCTCGATGGCCTCCAGTTCGCCACGCAACACCGACAGCGGGGTGCGCAGCTCGTGGGAGACATCGGCCATGAATTCGCGGCGCATCTGTTCGTTGCGCTCCAGGGTGTAGGCCAACAGATTGAAGTCGCGGGCCAGTTGGCCGACTTCATCGTTGGAGGCCACGGCCACCCGGTTGCTGTACTCCCCGGCAGCCAGGCGGTGGGTGGCCGCGGCCACGCGCTTGACCGGGTCGAGCAGGGCGCGCGAAATCCACCAGGCAATCAGCATCGCCAGCAGCAGCGAGGCCACGCCCACCGCCAGGCTGGTGCGCAACTGGTACTGGAAGAAACGTTCGCCGCCGGCTTCGCTGACACTCTGGAACGGCGATACCGCCAGCCAGCCGACCGTGCTGCCGGCCACCTCGATCGGCCGCAGCAGGGCATCGTCGGCGATCGCCGCATAGCCGATCACCAGCTGCTTGTCGCGGTCCAGCAGGGCAATGCGAAACAGCGCGCCGGTCAGGTCCGAGGTCAGCGGCAGTTTCAGCTTGCGGATCTGCGATTGCTCTTTGGGTCCCGGGCGCATGATGTCGAACCAGCGGTCGGGGTTGTCGCGGATGAATTCCCAGTCACCTGCCTGCGCGTAGGCCTGGGCCAGGCGCGGCAGCACTGGCTCCATGCGTTGCAGCGCCTGTTCGTTGAGGTAGCCGAGGAAGCCGCGGCCGAAGCTCCAGCCGGTGGCCAGGCCCATGCTCAGGATGACGAATAGCACGCTGGCCAGGACGGCGCCGAACAGTTTGGTGGAGATACTCAGTTTCATGGGCTCGCGCGGCTGGAGGAATGGCCCGCTCATTTAGGCCCCGGCGCGGCAAAGATTCAAGGTCGCCGGGTAATCTTCAATTTTCCTGCACATTTGCTTCGCAGCATGGCGGACAGGCACAAGCCATCCCGTTTTGCAGAGGCATTTATGTCGACCAAACTTTTCGCCAAATCCCTGGTGACCGCCGCGGTCATCGTTTCCCTGATGCTGCTGTTGGTGTTGAGCGGTTGTTCGCCAGCGGCGCCCGAAGCCGCCGCCGAGGTCCCCAAGGTCTCGGTGATCACCGTGCAGCCGCAAAGCCAGGCCCTGAGCACCGAGCTGGCGGGGCGCACCCAGGCGTTCCTGGTGGCCGAGATCCGCCCCCAGGTCGGCGGCATTGTCCAGAAGCGGCTGTTCGTCGAAGGCGCCGAAGTCAAGGCCGGGGACAGCCTCTACCAGCTGGATGCCGCCAGCTACAAGGCGGCCCTGGCGGAAGCCCAGGCCACCCTGGCCAAGGCCCGCGCCACCCTGAAGTCGGCCCAGGCCACCGCTACCCGCGATGCCCAACTGGCGAAGATCGATGCCATCAGCCAGCAGGACAACGAAGACGCCCAGGCCAGCCTGTTGACTGCCCAGGCCGATCTGCAGGTGGCCCAGGCCGGCGTCGAGACGGCGCGCATCAACCTGGCCTATACCCGCATCGGCTCGCCCATCGGCGGGCGCATCGAAACCTCCACCGTGACTCCCGGGGCCCTGGTGGTGGCCAACCAGGACGCGGCGCTGACCACGGTGCAGCAACTGGACCCGATCTATGTCGATGTCACCCAGTCCACCACCGAGCTGCTGCGCCTCAAGCGCGACCTGGCCAGCGGCGCGCTGCAAGGCAACGCAGCGGATGAAATGCCCGTCAGCCTCAAGTTCGACGACGGCAGCACCTATGCTCATGAGGGCCGCCTGAAGTTCAGCGGGGTCAGCGTCAGCCAGGGTACCGGCACCGTGACCCTGCGTGCCGTGTTCCCTAACCCGGAGCGCCTGCTGCTGCCGGGCATGTACGTGCGGGCGGTGCTGGAGCAGGCCCGCGACGAACAGGCGATCCTGATTCCGCAACGGGCAGTGAGCCGTAGCGCCAGTGGCATGACCTCGGTGCTGGTGGTGGTCGAAGGCAAGGTCGAGCAACGCCAGGTGACCATCGACCGCGCGGTGGGCAACCAGTGGTGGGTGACGGCCGGCCTCAGCGCTGGTGATCAACTGATAGTCGAGGGCGGGCAGAAGGTCCGGGTTGGCGCCGCGGTGGTGGCGCAGAACAACGGCACCGGTACCCGCAGCCGTGTGCCGCAGGCACCGTCCACCGCCCTGGCGCAGGAGGGTTGAGCATGGCGCGTTTCTTTATCGACCGACCGATTTTTGCCTGGGTCATCGCCATCGTCATCATGCTCGCCGGGGCCTTGTCCATCAGCCAGTTGCCCCTGGAGCAGTACCCGGACATCGCGCCGCCGACGGTGCGGATCTCCGCCACCTACACCGGTGCCTCGGCCAAGACCGTGGAAGACTCGGTGACCCAGGTCATCGAGCAGCAGCTGACCGGCCTGGACAACCTGACCTACATGTCGGCCACCAGCAGCTCGGCGGGCAGCGCCAGCATCAACCTGACCTTCGCCGCCGGCACCGACCCGGACGTGGCGCAGATGCAGGTGCAGAACAAGCTGCAGCAAGCCGAGTCGCGCCTGCCTCAGTCGGTGCAGAGCGAAGGCCTGACCGTGACCAAGGGCGGTTCGGACTTCCTGATGATCGCCGCCCTGGCCTCGGACGACGAGAGCGTCACCGGCACCCAGATCGGCGACTACATCTCCAGCACCTTGCTTGACCAGATCAGCCGGATCGATGGCGTCGGCGAGGTGCAGACCCTGGGCTCGGGCTACGCCATGCGCATCTGGCTGGACCCGGCCAAGCTGGAGAAATATGCCCTGATGCCGTCCGACGTCAGCGCGGCCCTGGAGGCGCAGAACACCGAAGTCTCCGCCGGGCAGTTGGGCGCCATGCCGGCGGTGCCCGGGCAGCAACTGAACGCGACCATTACCGCGCGCAGCAAGCTGCAGACCGAGGACGAGTTCCGCAATGTGGTGGTCAAGTCGTCCAGCGACGGCGCGGTGGTGCTGCTGAGCGATGTGGGGCGAGTCGAACTGGGCAGCGAAAGCTATGACATGAGTTCGGCGCTCAATGGCCGGCCTGCTTCGGCCATGGGCATCAAACTGGCGACCGGGGCCAACGCCCTGAGCGTCGGCGACGCGGTCAAGGCCAAGCTCAAGGAACTGGAACAGTTCTACCCGGCGCAGATGCAACTGAAGAACGTCATCGCCTACGACACCACGCCCTTTGTCAGCCTGTCCATCGAGGAGGTGGTCAAGTCCCTCGGCGAAGCCATCGTCCTGGTGGTGCTGATCATGTTCCTGTTCCTGCAGAACTTTCGGGCCACGCTGATCCCGGCGATCACCGTGCCGGTGGTGCTGCTGGGTACCTTCGGCGTGTTGGCGCTGCTCGGCTATTCGATCAACACCCTGACCATGTTCGCCATGGTTCTGGCCATCGGCCTGCTGGTGGACGACGCCATCGTGGTGGTGGAGAACGTCGAGCGGGTGATGGTTGAGCAAGGGCTGCCGCCCCTGGAGGCCACGCGCCAGTCGATGGCGGAAATCACCAGCGCGTTGATCGGCATCGCCCTGGTGCTCAGCGCGGTGTTCATTCCCATGGCGTTTTTCGGCGGTTCCACCGGGGTTATCTACCGGCAGTTCTCGGTGACCATCGTCTCGGCCATGCTGCTCTCGGTGCTGGTGGCGATGACTCTGACCCCGGCGCTGTGCGCGACGTTGCTCAAGCCAACCGATGCCCAGGGGCATGGACCGCAGCGTGGTTTCTTCGGCTGGTTCAACCGCCATTTCGAGCGCAGCGCCCAGGCTTATCAGCGGCTGGTCGGCGGCATCCTGCAACGCAGCCGTAGCAGCCTTCTGCTGTACGGGGTGCTCCTGCTGGTCATGGGTGTCGGCTATGTCAATCTGCCGACTTCGTTCCTGCCGGACGAAGACCAGGGCACCCTGATGGCGCAGATCCAGCTGCCGGTGGGCGCCACTGACAGTCGCACCCAGGCGGTGATGAAACAGTTCGAGAGTTACATGCTCGAACAGCCGGAGGTCGAGGCTTTGATCAGCATCAGCGGCCTGGGCATGGGCGGCAACAGCCAGAACACCGGCCGCGCCTTTATCAAGCTCAAGGACTGGAGCCAGCGCCTGGGCGCCGGCCAGGACTCGGCGTCGATTGCCCAACGCGCGACCCTGGCGCTGGCGAGCATCGGCGATGCCAATGTATTCGTCATGCAGCCGCCGGCGGTGCGCGGCCTGGGGCAAAGCTCGGGCTTCGACCTGCAGCTCAAGGACCTCGCCGGCCTGGGCCACGACGCCCTGGTGGCGTCTCGCGAGCAGTTCATTCAGCTGGCGCAGCAGGACCCGCGCCTGCTCGGGGTCCGCAGCAACGGCCTGGACGACACGCCGCAGCTCAAGGTCAGCATCGACGATCGCAAGGCCGGAGCCCTGAGCCTGAGCACCAGCGACATCAACAGCACCCTGTCCACGGCACTGGGCGGCACCTACGTCAACGACTTCCTCAACCAGGGTCGGGTGAAGAAGGTCTATGTGCAGGGCGAGGCCGCGGCGCGGATGCAGGCGCAAGACCTGGACCATTGGTTCGTGCGTAACGCCAACGATGAAATGGTGCCGTTCTCGTCCTTCGCCAGCAGCGCCTGGAGCTACGGTTCGCCGTTGCTCGAACGCTACAACGGCATCTCCTCCCTGGAGGTGGTGGGCGATCCGGCGCCGGGGGTGAGTTCCGGGGTGGCCATGGACGTGGTCGAGTCCATCGTCAAGCAACTGCCCGAGGGTATCGGCTATGAGTGGACCGGGCAGTCCTATCAACTGCGCCTGTCCGGCTCCCAGGCGCCGTTGCTCTACGGGATTTCGATTCTGTTCGTGTTCCTCTGCCTGGCGGCCTTGTACGAAAGTTGGTCAGTGCCGTTCTCGGTGATGCTGGTGGTGCCCCTGGGCGTGGTCGGGGCGGTGCTGGCGACCCGGTTCAGTGGGCTGAGCAACGACGTGTACTTCCAGGTGGGGCTGTTGACCACCGTGGGGCTGTCGGCGAAGAACGCGATCCTGATCGTCGAGTTCGCCAAACACCTGCAAGAGCAGGGCGCCAGCCTGCTGGAGGCGACCCTGACCGCGGTGCGCCAGCGCCTGCGGCCGATCCTCATGACTTCTTTGGCCTTTATGTTTGGCGTGCTGCCCCTGGCCTTGAGCTCCGGCGCCGGTTCGGCCGGACGCCGGGCCATCGGCACCGGGGTGCTGGGCGGCATGTTCAGCGCCACGGTGCTGGGGATCTTCTTCGTGCCGCTGTTCTTCGTGCTGATCCGTCGCCGCTTTACCCGTGCTTCCACCCCCTCCACTCAACCCGCTGCAACAGGTGACGCATGATCAATTTTCGTTGGGCCCTGGTGCCTGCCCTGGCGCTGTTCGGTGGCTGCATCAATCTGGCGCCCGAGTACCAGCGCCCCGAGGCGCCGGTTGCCGAGCAATGGTTGCCGGGCAGCAAGGCATCCACCGGGGAGGCCGCCGCCGATATCCATTGGCAGCAGTTCTTCACCGACAGCCGCCTGACGCGCTTGCAGGCCCTGGCCCTGGCCAACAACCGCGACCTGCGCCTGGCCAGTCTGAATATCGAAAAGGCCCAGGCGCAGTACCGCATCCAGCGCGCGGCGCTGTTCCCGGCGATCGATGCCGGGGTCAGCGGCACCCACAGCCGCACGCCGGGCTCGACATCCGGCACGGGCGTGGCCAGCACCAGCCATGACTACAGCGCGCAACTGGGCCTGAGCAGTTACGAGCTGGATGTATTCGGCCGGTTGCGCAACCTCAAGGACGAGGCGCTGGAAGACTACCTGTCGCTGGCCGAAACCCGGCGCAGCACGCAGATCAGCCTGGTGGCCGAGGTGGCCACGGCCTGGCTGACCCTGGCGGCGGACAACGAGCTGTTGCACCTGGCCCAGGAGACCCTGCGCAGCCAGCAGGCGACCTACGAGCTGACCCAACGTAGCCATGCGTTGGGCGGTTCCTCCGGACTGGCCCTGGCCCAGGCGCAGACCACCGTGGAGTCGGCCCGCGGCGATGCGGCGGTGTACGCCAGCCAGATCCTCCAGGACCGCAACGCGCTGCGCCTGCTGGTGGGCAGCGAGATCCCCGACGAACTGCTGCCCGGCGCCAGCCTGCAATCGGCGGCGCTGCTGGTGCGGGTGCCGGACGAGTTGCCGTCCAGCCTGTTGCAACGCCGTCCCGACGTGCTGGCGGCGGAACATACGCTGAAGTCGGCGAACATCGATATCGGCGCGGCGCGGGCGGCGTTCTTTCCCAGCATCAGCCTGACCGCCAACGCCGGCTCGGCGAGTTCGGCGCTGTCCGGGTTGTTCAAGGCCGGCAGCGGCGCCTGGACCTTCGCCCCGAGCATCAGCCTGCCGCTGTTCGACGCCGGCAGTAACCGTGCGACCCTGGACGCGGCCAAGGTCGAGCGCGAGATCCAGGTGCAGACCTACCAGCAGACCGTGCAGAGCGCCTTCAAGGAAGTTGCCGATGCCCTGGCCGAACGCAGCACCCTGGCTGAACGCCTGGACGCCCAGCAGGCCCTGACCGACGCCAGCCGCAAAAGCTTCGAACTGGCCGACGCGCTGTATCGCGGTGGCTCGCAAAGCTACCTCGAAGCCCTGGACGCCCAGCGTTCGCTGTACAGCGCGGAGCAGGACCTGATCAGCCTGCGCCTGACCGAGCAGAGTAACCGGGTGACCCTGTACAAGGTGCTGGGCGGCGGCTGGCAGTGAGCGCACGGCCTATATCAGGTGGGCGGCGAAGCCTTGCTGGCCGGTGGCGATCTCCGGCTGCAAGGTAAGCTCCGGGATCCGGTAGGCGCCGGCGTTCTGTGGGCGGAAGGCGATGGGCGCGGATTGTTGCAGCTGGTCGAGGCGCTGCCCGAGCTGGTCGCAGATCGTGGCGAAACGCGCCGCGTCGATGCGCCCGGTGCGGTAGATCACGAAGGGCGGCAGCACGTCGAAGCCCGGGTAATAGAGGATGCCGTGGTGGATCGGGAACAGCAGGTCGTCCATCGGCCCGTTGATGCCCCGCGGGCCATAGTGGGATTCCCAGCCGCCGGCGCTGACGATCAGCATCGCCCGCTTGCCGGCCAGGGTGCCTTCGCCGTAGCGATCGCCCCAGCGCGCATCCGAATGCTCGCCCACGCCATAGGCGAAACCATAGGCGTAGACCCGTTCCACCCAGCCCTTGAGAATCGCCGGCATGGAGAACCACCACAGGGGAAATTGCAGCAGCACGGTGTCGGCCCAGAGCAGTTTTTCCTGCTCGCGGGCGATGTCCGCCGACTGCCGGCCTTCTTCGAAGGCGCGCTTGGAGTCCAGGGACGGATCGAAGCGGCTGTTGTCCGCCCGGCCCAGGCTGTCGTCGGCATCCAGCGGCGCCTTCCAGTTCATCGCATACAGGTCCGAAACCTGGACCGCGTGGCCGGCGGCCTGCAGGCGCTTGATCGTGAAGTCCTTGAGCGAGCCGTTCAAGGAGCGGGGTTCGGGGTGGGCATACACCAGCAGTACATTCATCACAGGGTCTCCAATGTCGGGAGACAGCAGGATCGGTCGCTGCCAGGTATATTGGAAATGAATATCCAATATCCCAGGTATTGTCGTGAATAATTTAAGGCGCTTGGACATCAACCTGCTGCTGACCCTGGATGTGCTGCTCGCCGAGCACAACGTGACCCGCGCGGCGCAACGCCTGAACCTGTCGCAACCCTCGGTCAGCGTGCATCTGGCCAAGCTGCGGGAGATTTTCGGCGACCCGTTGTTGCTGCCAGGGCCGCGGGGTATGCGGCCCACTGCCAGGGCCGACGAATTGCGCGAGCCGTTGCGCCGGGCGCTGGAAGCATTGGAGCTGGCGGTGTCGCCGGCCAGCCCGTTCGACCCGGGCGCGGCGGCCAATACCTGGAGCGTATCGGCGTCCGACTACGGCGAGTCGACGGTGATCCTGCCGGCGCTGGCCGGCTTGCGCGCGGCGGCCCCCGGAACCCGGCTGGCGGTGCTCGAACTGGAGCCGGGGCGTCTGGTCCAGCAGGCTGAGCAGGGCATCATCGACCTGGCCCTGCACACCAGCGAGGACTCGCCGCCGGGGCTGCGCCGCCGCGTGCTGTTCAGCGAGCGTTACGTGCTGACGGGCCGCGCGGGCCATCCACGCCTGCAACGACGCCCGAGCCTGGCGCAGTTCGCCAAGCTGGAACATGTGGTGGTGTCGCCCGATGGCGGCGGTTTCCAGGGTGTCACCGACAGCGCGCTGGGCGAGGTGGGCCTGACGCGCCGGGTGGTGCTGTCGGTGCCGCATTTTCTGTTTGTGCTCTCGGCGCTGGCGAGCACCGACCTGGTGGCGATGCTGCCGTCGCGCCTGGTGCGCGACAACCCGGCGCTGAAGGTGGTCGAGCCGCCGCTGGAAGTCCCGGGTTATGACATGGCCATGCTCTGGCACGAGCGCTGCCACCGCGACCCGGCCCATCAATGGCTGCGGGAGTTCATCGTCGCTTCGCTGTGAACGCTGCTACGGCTCGTCCCTGGCCGGCGTTTCCCAGGGCGCGCCCTGGGCAAAGCGCGCTTCGATCCAGTGCTTGAAGGCCTGGGTGGTGGCGCTGCTGAAACGCGCCGACGGGCGCAGCAGGAAGATCCCCGAGTCGCTGTCCAGCTGCCACTGCGGCAGCACCCGGACCAGGTGCCCCGAGGCCAGGTCCTGGTTCATCAGCCAGTCGCCGCCGGCAAGAATGCCGACGCTCGCCCGGGCCGCGGCGAGCAGCGCTTCGTTGTCGTTGCTCTGCAAGGTGCCGTGGATACGCACGGTTTCCAGCCGGCCCTGGCGGGTCAGCCGCCAGTCGGGCCAGGAACGCAGGCCGGTAAAGCCCAGGCAGTTGTGGCTGGCAAGATCGGCGGGCAGCCGCGGTTCGCCATGGCGTTGCAGGTAGTCGGGCGACGCGCAGAGGATGCGCCGGTGCGCACAGAGTTTACGCGCCACCAGCTGGCTGTCGGCCAGTTCGCCGATGCGGATCGCCGCGTCGAAACCTTCGCCGACGATGTCGACGAAACGGTCCGAATATTCGGTCTCCAGCGTCACCCCGGGATGGGCCAGGGCGAATTCTGCAAGGATCGGGCTGAGCCAGCGCCGGCCCATGGCGGCCGGCAAGGCCAGGCGCAGGCGCCCGCGGATCTGCGCGGCGCCCTGGGAGGCTTCGTGTTCGGCTTCGCTGATCAGGCCCGCCGCCTGCCGCAAGCGCTCCACTAACCGCGCGCCTTCGTCGGTGAAGCGCAATTGCCGGGTTGTGCGTTGCACCAGGCGAATGCCCAGGCGGCTTTCCAGTGCCGCCAGGCGCTTGGACAGCACCGAAGGGTGGCGCTGCAAGGCACGCCCGGCGGCGGCGAAAGAGCCGTGCTCGAAGAGCGCCATCAAGGTGGCGAGTTCATCGGCCTGTCGGCTGTCGAACGGATCCATGTGCCTGGGCTGCCTCGTTGTGCGGCCAAATGGCCGGAAGGAACGGAAAGGATCGGCCTCAAGGTATCAGCACAATGGCGCCTTGCGCGCGTCCGTCGTGCAGGTCGGCGTGGGCCTGGGCCACGTCGGCCAAGGGATAACGCTGCCAGATCCGCGGCTGGATGATACCCGCGGCGAAGGCGTCCAGCACATCGGCGGCGCGCATCTGGTATTCGCTGGCGCTGGCGGTGTGGGCGGCGAGGGACGGGCGGGTGAGAAACAGCGAGCCCTTGGCGTTGAGCGTGCCGACCTGCACCGCCTGGGGAGCGCCCGACGCCGTGCCGAAGGACACCAGCAGGCCGCGTGGACGCAGGCTGTCGAGGGAGGCTTCGAAGGACACCCGGCCGATCGGGTCGTACACCACATCGACCTTGTGCCCTTGAGTGACCTCGACGACCTGTCGGGCGAGGGTCGCGGCGTCGAACACCAGCACCTCGTCGCAACCGGCGGCCCGGGCCCGCTCGACGCTTTGCGCCTTGGAGACGACGCCGATGACCGTGGCCCCCAGGTGCTTGGCCCAAGGCACCATCAACTGGCCCAGGGCCCCGGCGGCGCCATAGATCAGCACCCGGGTGCCAGGGCCGACGGGGTAGGTGGTCTTGAGCAGGTACTGGGCGGTGATGCCCTTGAACAGCAGGGCCGCGGCGGCGTCCGAGGCCAGCGCCGGCGGCAGCTTGACCAGGCGCTCGGCCGGGTACAGGCGGGCGCTGGCATACGCGCCGAGGGGCCCGGTGGCATAGGCGACGCGATCACCCACCTGGACCTGGGTGACGCCGGGACCAATCGCCTTGACCAGCCCCGCGCCTTCCAGCCCGAGCCCGCAGGGCAGGGCAACCGACACCGCGCCGCTGCGCTGGCTGAGGTCCAGCGGATTGACGCCGATGGCCGTCTGCTCCAGCCAGACCTCGCCGGCACCGGGCGCCTGGGTTTGTGCCTGTTCGAACTGCAGGACCTGAGGGGCGCCGACTTGGTGAAGCTGTACGCGGGTGACCATGCTCGATCTCCTTGGAAGCTTTGCGGTAGGAAGCTGGGTGTAGGAAACGAGGATAGGGCTACGCTCCATGATCAACAATCCGGCCTGTTTGCATTTGACTGCTGCATGTGGTGCAGCAGTTGACAGGAAAATCTCGGCGCGTGGCCGGGATTTCCAGGGGCAATGCAGGCGCTTTCGCGACGCTACAGCACGGCGCCGCAGAAGCGGCGGATGGCCTCGCAGGCCTGGCGCAACGATCGATCGTCCAGGGCATAGGCGATGCGAATGTAGGGGCCCAGGCCAAAGGCGCTGCCATGCACCACCGCGACATCGGCTTCGTCGAGCAGGGCATGGGCCACGTCCTCGTCGCTGGCCAGTAAACGCCCGCCGGGCGAGGTGCGCCCGATCAGCCCGGCGCAGCTGGCGAAGGCATAGAACGCCCCGGCCGGCCGGGCGCAGTGCAGCCCGGGCGTGTCGTTGAGCAACTCGACCATCAGGTCGCGGCGGCGCTGGAACGCCGCGCGGCTGTGCTGGATGAAGTCCTTGGGGCCGCTCAGCGCGGCCAGCGCCGCCTGCTGGGAAATGGCGCTGGCGCCGGAGGTCTGTTGGCCCTGGAGTTTTTCCATGGCGTCCAGCAGCCAGCGCGGACCGGTGGCGAAACCGATGCGCCAGCCGGTCATGGCGTAGGCCTTGGACACACCGTTCATGGTCAGGGTGCGCGCGGCCAGGCGCGGCTCGACCTGGGCCAGGGTATGGAACGGCTGGTCATCGAAGATCAGGTGCTCGTAGATGTCGTCCGCCAGGATCAGCACCTGCGGCTGGGCCAGCAGCACCTTGGCCAGGGCCTGGAGTTCGTCGCGGTTGTACACCGCGCCGGTCGGGTTGGAGGGCGAGTTGAGGATCAACCAGCGGGTCCGCGGATTGATTGCCGCGGCCAGGGCCGCCGGGGTCAGCTTGAAGCCGCTCGCGGCGTCGCAGGTGACGATGTTCGGCGTGCCGCCGCACAACTGGACCATTTCCGGGTAGCTGACCCAGTAGGGCGCCGGGACTATCACTTGATCGCCGTCGTTCAAGGTCGCGGCCAGGGCGTTGTAGATCACTTGCTTGCCACCATTGCTGACGATGCTGTCCTGCCAGCCTGCTTCCAGGCCGTTTTCGTCGCGGAACTTGGCGGCCACCGCTTCGCGCAGCGCACGCACGCCGGCCACCTGGGTGTAGCGGGTATGGCCGCTCTCGATGGCCTGGATGGCGGCCTGGCGTACGTGCTCGGGGGTGTCGAAGTCCGGCTCGCCGGCGCACAGCGAGATGATCTGCGCGCCTTGTGCCCGGCGTTCCGCCACCCGGTCCATGATGCGGTAGGTCGCCGAAGGCCGGGCACTGGCCAGGCGCTGGTTGAGGCGCTGGATATCGTTACTCATGCACGGCTTCTCCACTCGGTCAGGTTCATCAGTTCCAGGGTCGAGCGGCCTTCGCTCAGCGCCTGCATCATCTGCGCTTCCTTGTGGGCGCGGGCCTCGCCTGCGGCCAGGGTGCGGGCGGCGTCGGCCTGGGGAATGACGATCACGCCGTCATCGTCGGCCACCAGCAGATCGCCCGGCGCGACCCAGGCACCATTGAAATTGAACGGACGACCCACCGAGGGCGCGCTGGCCTTGAGGGTGCCCTTGACCGAGATACCGCGGGCGAAGACCGGGAACCGGCGCTTTTTCAGGGCGGCGATATCGCGCACGCCGCCGTCGATCACCAGCCCGACCACGCCGGCCGCTTCGGCGGCCACGGTGAGCACTTCGCCCCAGTAACCGGCGATGAAATTGTCGGTGCCCACCACCAGCACGCTGCCGCGGGGCACCCGTTCCATGGCCAGGTGCAGGGCCAGGTTGTCGCCCGGTGAGCATTGCAGCGGGTAGGTCGGGGCGGCGATGAAGGCGCCGTCCCAGACCGGACGGATCGCGCTGTCGACGGCGCAGGGCAGGTGCGAGGCTTCATACAGCGTCGAGCTGCCGAGTACTTTGGCCCGCTCGTGGAAGTCGAGGGGCAGGGGGAGCGTGGTCATCGGACTTGCCTCTGCAGATGGTGGTAACCCAGGGCGGCCCGGGCTTCCTTGAGGGTCTTGCCTTGATCGATCAAGGCACGGATATCGGCTTCGACCGCTTCGATCTGCCGGGCACAGGCCGCCACTTCGGCGGCGCGGGCGCGGGGCACCACCACCACGCCGTTGGCGTCGGCGACCACGATGTCGCGGGCACAGACCCGGGCGCCGCCGATGGACACCGGCTGGTTCACCGACTGCACTTGCACCCGATCCTTGCCGGTGCGCATGAAGCGGCCCTGGCTGAACAGCGGATAGCCGTCGCCCAGGGCCTTGCCGACATCGCGGCAGACACCGTCGATCACCGTGGCGGCGATCCGTCGGCTGCCGGCGTACTGGGTCATGATGTCGCCCCAGACGGTGCAGTCGGTGCGGCCGCCGTTGGCAATCACCACCACGTCGCCCGGGGCCACGTCGTCGATGAAGTCACCGACGGTGCCGGGTGGCACGCTGGCCGAGACGTACTGCACGGTGAACGCCGGGCCGACCACCACCTGGCGGTAGTTGTCCAGCGGCGCTATGCCAAGGCACTGGCCGGGCAGGCCGAGCTTGTCCAGGGCATCGGAGACGCCGGGGGTATCCAGGCCGGCGAACAGCTCGACCAGTTGCTGATCATTCATGTGCGTGCTCCACCGCGATGGCTTCGAACTGGCGGTCATGCATCACCTCGGCGACCGAGCGGCCAGCGCGCACCGCCTCGACCATGGCGTGCTGGCGACGGTCGATGCGCTCGCCCAGGTCGAGGACTTTTTCGATATGCCGGGCGGCGACAAACACCGTGCCGCAGCGGTCGGCGATCACGTAGTCGTCTTCGCTTACCTGGACCCCGGCAATCTGCACCGGCACGCCGGCGTCGAGCTGGATCACCCGGTTGCGCGCGCTGATCATGGTCACGCCACGGCCATAGACCGGGTAGCCGATGGCGGCGCTGCCGTCGATGTCACGGCTGCAACCGTCGATCACGCTGCCGCGGATCCGTTTGTGGCGCGCCGCGTTGGCGAGGATGTCGCCCCAGCAGGAAATGCCTTCCAGGCCGCCGGCGATCACCAGGATGCGATCGGCGCTGGCGATCCGTTCGACCACCGGGGAAATCAGGTGCACGGTCGGTGCGCTGTCGGTCTTGGCGCCCAGCAGCACGGTGCTGGCGCGGCCGACGATCTTCGGGCAGTCCCACAACGGCCGCAGGCCGACGATGGCGCCGGGCAGGCCAAGGAAATCGAGAGCGTCGGACACCGTGTTGGTGTCCAGCGCCGTCAGGCGATCAAGCAAGGTGGCAGTGCTCATGGGGTAACCCCTGTGGTGACGGAGGGCCCCAGTGTCGATGAGCGCATTTGATAGGTATATTACGAATCAAGTAAGCCTTGCATACGAAAAACCTATGGTGCCGCCATGATCAATTTTCGCTTGATTCGTCATCTCTGGCTGTTCCTGGCAGTGGCCGAGGAACAGAACTTCAGCCGCGCCGCCAAGCGCCTGGGCATGTCGCAACCGCCGCTGACCGAGCAGATCCAGGTGCTGGAGCAGGCCCTCAAGGTCAAGCTCTTCGACCGTTCGCGCCGGGGTGCCAAGCTGACCCCGGTGGGCCAGGCCATCCTGCCGGCGGTGCGCAAGTTCGCCGAGCAGCTGGAGCGCCTGGAGCTGGCCGTGCACGAGGCGGTGGCAGGGCAGTCGGGGGTGCTGACCATCGGCGCCATCACCACGGCGATGCTCGACGTACTGCCGGCGCTGATCGAGAAACTGAAGGCCCGGTATCCGCAGCTCACGGTGTCGGTGCGGGAGATCGACAGCGTCGAGGCAATCCCGGCCCTGGAGGCCGGCGACATCGACCTGGCCTTCGCCCGCGTGGAAGGCGAGCTGGGCAGCAGCGTACGCTCGATTGCGCTGACCGAGGATCGCCTGGCGGTGGCGCTGCCCAGCGACCATCCATTGGCCGCGCGTTCGCGCATCAGCCTGGCGAGCCTGGCGGGCGAGCCGCTGGTGCTGTCGTCGCGCAAAGTCAGCCCGATGTATTTCGACAACCTGATCGCCACCTGCCGCGCCAGCGGCTTTTCCCCGCGGGTGTTGCACGAGGTACGTTCGGTGGCTTCACAGATAGCCTTTGTCAGTTGCGGGCAGGGCATTGCCCTGGTGCCGGCGTCCTTGAAAAAGGTCGCGCCGAGCAATGTGGTGCTGCGCCCGCTGAGCCAGCGGCTGAACGTGGTCACCACCGCGCTGGCCTGGAACCCGACGCGCACCAACCCGCTGGTGGAGGAACTGGTGGCGCAGTTCCAGGGCAAGGGCCGGGTCAACGTTCCATAGGTTTGCCGTATGGATGCCTTCTTGAATCCGGAATTTACATAAGCCCCGCGTCCCCGGAGAGTGCGCGATGCACCGGCCGTCACCGTCTGCCGGCGGCGATTCGTCAAAGGAGCGTTCAACGTGGCTGCGCAAGCAGAATTCATCGCTACACAGGTGCCGCTGACCGTGCAGGGCGTCGAGCTGAGTATCGCCAGCCTGCATCGCGCCGGCGAGCGGGCGCCGATCCTGTTCCTGCACGGGTTTGGCTCGACCAAGGAAGACTACGCCGACATCGTGCGGCAGGCGGCTTTCGCCGGGCGGCCGTTCGTGGCCTACGATGCACCGGGCTGCGGCGCCAGCCACTGTGCCGACCTGGGAAAAATCTCCATCCCGTTCCTGCTCGACACCGCGCTGCAGATCCTCGAGCACTTCCAGATCGAGCGCTTCCATCTGGTCGGGCATTCCATGGGCGGCCTGACCGCGCTGATGCTGGCCCATAAGCTTGCGGGGCGGGTGCTGAGCTTCGTCGACATCGAAGGCAATATCGCCCCGGAAGACTGCTTCCTCAGCCGGCAGATAGTCGACTATCCCGAGGTCGACGCCGAGCGCTTCTTCGACGATTTCATCGAGCGCGCCCGACAGGCGCCGGCCTACGCCAGCGCGCTGTATGCCGCCAGCCTGCGGCACAAGGTGCGCCCCGGCGCGGTGCGCGGGATCTTCGAGTCGATGGTCTGGCTCTCGGATCATGGCGAGCTGATGGACACGTTTCTCGGCCTGGGCTGCCCGCGGATGTTCATGTACGGCGAGCAGAATGCCCACCTGTCCTACCTGGCGCATATCCAGGCCCGAGGTGTACAGCTGGCGCAGATCCCGGCCTGTGGCCATTTCCCGATGTATTCCAACCCCGTGGCGATGTGGCAGCACATCGCCGAGTTACAGGCCGGCGTGCGCGCCGGTTGAAGCCTGTAACCTGCCGCGCTTGCGCTACAGCGTTTTTACGAGGAGCCGCCCCATGCTGATCGATCACCTTGACCATCTGGTTCTGACCACCGTGGACCCCGAGGCCTGCCAGGACTTTTACCTGCGGGTGCTGGGCATGACCCTGGAAACCTTCGGCAACGGCCGCATGGCGTTTCGTTTCGGCAACCAGAAGATCAACCTGCACGTGCGCGGGCAGGAGTTCGAGCCCAAGGCGCATCTGCCGGTGCCGGGCGCGCTGGACCTGTGCTTTATCAGTGCCCAGCCGCTGGAGGCAGTGGTCGCCCATCTGCAGCGGCACAACTGGCCGATCGTCGAAGGGCCGGTGCAGCGTACGGGCGCCACGGGGCCGATCCGTTCGGTCTACGTGCGCGACCCCGACCTCAACCTGATCGAAATCTCGCAATACCTGTAGCGCGCAAACGCGTCGCCCCGTTGGCTCGGGGCCTTGCGCATCCCCATCCCTCTGGCGGCATTAGTCTTGAACGATCATTCACGGTTACCGGGCGTCCCCGGCATTGTTGTCCTGGGGCTATTGCAGATCCTGGTCTGGGGCGGTTCGTTCTTCCTGATGGCGGTGATGGCCGGGCCGATCATCAAGGACACCGGCTGGGCCAGCCAGTGGGTGTATGGCGCGCTGTCCCTGAGCATCCTCGTCTCGGCGTTGCTGGCGCCCCTGACCAGCCGGCTGATCGCCCGGCATGGCGGGCGCGGGGTGCTGGCCAGCAGTGGCCTGGCGGTCGCCGCGGGTCTGGGTCTGATGGCCGCTTCGACAACACTGGCGATGTTCCTCCTGGCCTGGGTGGTGATCGGCCTGGGCATGGCGCTGGGTTTGTATGAAGCCTTGTTCGCCAGCCTGGGTGCGCTTTATGGCGAGCGGGCGGACAGAGCGATCACCGGCATCACCTTGATTTCCGGGTTTGCCAGCACCCTGGCATGGCCACTGGTGGCGCTGCTGATCGAGCACATCGGTTGGCGTGGCACCTGTCAGGTGTATGCCGTGCTGCTGGCGCTGACCGTGGCGCCGCTGTACCTGTGGGCATTGCCGCGCGGGTGCGGGTCCCTGGCGAAACAGCAAACCGCCGTTGCTGCCGTGGTCGCGATCGACCGGCGTATTTATGGGCTGCTGACCACGATCTTCGCCCTGGGCGCAGTGATCATGACGGCGATCTCCGTGCAACTGGTTTCCCTGCTGCAGGGCCTGGGATATTCCCTGGCCGCGGCCATTGGTTTTGGCGCGTTGCTGGGGCCCAGCCAGGTAGGCTCGCGGGTGCTGCAAGTATTCGCGCGCAAGCGGCACCCGGTGTGGACTGCCTTGATCTCCGTCACCCTGGTGGCCATGGGGCTGCTGCTGGTGGCGCTGGCGCCTGGCGCGACGGCGCTCGGCCTGGTGCTTTACGGCGCCGGTAATGGCCTGCGCGCCATCGTTCGCGGCCTGTTGCCGCTGGCCCTGATGTCACCGGCGGACTATGTCCTGCTGATGGGGCGCATGTCACGGCCATCGCTGATCGGCCAGGCCCTGACGCCTCTGGCCGGCGGCTTCCTGTTGCAAGCGCTGGGGGCGGGCGGGGTGCTGGCAACACTCTGCTCGCTGGCGCTGCTGAATGTGTTGTTGGTGGGGTGGTTGATCAGGCTGGTATCACGCGCTCCGCAAAGACCGTCATGACAGTCCTGTTAGTCTGTCGATGCCCGCCACAGGATAAAAGAAGCAGGGAAGGGGGCTTGCGCCAGACACGACGGATGCCGGCGCCGGGCATTGAATTATTTTATTCCTGTTCTTGACATGCCCGGCGAACAAGTCCAGAATTGCGTCCATTCCTGATTCAGGAACGCGAAAAACCCCTTAGAATTCAAAGGGTTGGAAGCTAGATCAAGTTCAGGTTTCCAGCTTCGAGTTGTATGCCTTTGATGCGGTTGCAAAGCATCGAAAGTTTGGCCGAGTAGCAAAATGGTTATGCAGCGGATTGCAAATCCGCCTACGCCGGTTCGATTCCGACCTCGGCCTCCAAACTGAAAAGCCCGTAGATCAATGATCTACGGGCTTTTTTATTGGCTGGAAGAAAGTAGGCGTTCCATTACTTTTTATGGAGTGTTCCAGAACTTTGCTACTTTGATGGCTTTGCAATGGCACCGATTCGGCGATATACCCGTTTCGTAATTTCCTGCTCCGAGTGACCCAGCAGCAGGCTGGCATCTGCAATATCGAGGATCTCAGATGCAGCTTTTGGACGAATATCCTTGAACTGAAATTGAGAGATTTTCTCCGCAATTTCAGGTTTTGCTTCGGCGATCGCCCGAAGTCGAGCCGCCTCCCGGGCATCGTCCCAGCGGTTGCGCAGCATTTGCTGTGACACTCGTTTTCCACTCTTGTTGAGTATGAAGTGCTGGCCCCCGTGGTGCCTTGTCCTGCCGGTTATCCTTTGGATGAGTTCACCGAGGCTGTTTTTCTGGCCTTCTACCTCCATCAAAATACGCAACCTCTTGTCCGTCTTCCCTTGGCGAACGAGAAGATAGGCGCCCTCAACATCTCCCTTCTGCATCGCCAGGACATCTGCCGGGCGCTGGCCGGTCAAATAGGCTAGGTCCATAGCATCCTTCAATTCAGGTGGTGCTTCGGCGTAGACAGCCGCCCAGACCACGTCATTGGCGTAATAGTCCCTCGGCTTCTCCTTGTTCTTTCGAACGCCCTGACAAGGGTTCTCCCTGTCGGTGAATCCCCACTCTCTGGCCATGTTGAATACGTGCGATAAAAGCGCGATCTCTCGATTCGCCCGCGTCTTCGCAACTCTGGCATCCCGATACTGGGCGATTAGCGATGGGGTAATGGCATCGATCGGGGCAGTGTCGAATCCTGCCCGAAGGTGCTTCATCTCTGCCTTGTTGTCCTTCTGGGTCCGTGGAGCTTTTTTCGGGACAATGTCCCGCATGTACCGATCAAACACTCCCTTCATCGTCATCAAGTCGAGCGGCTTGTCCTTCGCCTCAAGTTCAGCCCATTTCATTCTGGCCAGGTCCAGGTCTTTCCCGAGGGGGATATCTTTGCCGGTGGAGTCTCGGTAGTAGTAAGCCACCCAGACCTTTCCGTTTTTCCTGGTCCTGGATCGTTCGTACATTCTTGGGGGGAGGTGTCGGTTTTCGGTCTTGCGGGGGCGCATATCAATTCACTCGCGAAAAATCAGCAGTCCATGTAGGAGCGGCCGGCGGCGGGCTGGGGTCGATGATTGTTGGCGTGACCAGGCCGAGCTTCATTCGTGCGTACATTCGGCCAACCAGGGGGCGTTTCCCGCGGCTTTCGACGTATTGCCAGTTCCGGTCATCAAGCCAGCGGCGCTGGTAGGCCCTGGCCTTGTAACCGGTGATCTCGGCGAGTTCATCGTCCGAGAGGATTTCAGATGTCATGGTGTGCTCCATGCTGCCTGCGGCGGCAGAGAATGAGTTCAGGGCCTGGCCCGCTGGATGATGTAAACGATGCCGCTGGCGGTGGCGATCAGCCACAGCATCGAGCCAGTGACGGCGGCAATGAGTGCGGCTTCAGTCCCGCTCTCCCACATGCCGGGAACGGCGTAGAAGAACCAGAGCAGGGTGATCAGCAGGTAGGCCAGCATGCCGACCAGGATCTCGAAGAGTTTTTTTGCAGACATGGGGATTCCTTGCCCGCCAACGGCAGGCCTTCAGGTTTATTCAGAATTGTGTTCGGGACAGTTGTTGCGACAGTTTGTAGAGTTGCGCCGCCCGGCCGGTTCAGCGCGTTCGTAAAGGGGCGAGAGTGCTGGCCGGTACGGGCGCCAGTTCAGATTGTTGATGCAGGGTTTCCGGAAAGGTCTTGCAGACGCCGGCGTTGCGCCGGTCTATGGTTTCAGCGTTCGCCCGGCCCGTTGTCCTGGCTATCCGTCGACTGCAATACGGGCTGTGGCGAACTCCTATTGCGCAGCAGCCATGGCGTCGTGAAACACGTCCATCTGTGCTGCACCGGCGAGCCAGGCCTCTGCGATCCGGCGTTCAGCCATGACGGCATAGCTCGGGTTGATCTCACAGAGCAATGATTTTCGCCCCTCCTGCATTGCGACGATGGTTGTGGTGCCAGCTCCGCCGAACGGGTCCAGCACCGTGCCACCGCGGGGCGCGCCGGCAAGAACACAGGGCCGGATAAGTTCAGGCGGGAAAGTGGCGAAGTGCGCACCCTTGTAGCTCGCGGTGGCCACCGTCCATACGCTGCGCTTGTTACGGGTTTCGTCGTAGTCGAAATCGTCCCGTCCGGAGCGATGCTGAGCGGTCTGCCCATGCTCTCCAGCGGTGTACTTCGTCTCCCGGGCAAAGCTGTTGCGCTTGCTGCGACCTACGGCTTTCATTGGCCCGTTGTTCTTGCCTGGAACGCGATCGCTGCCAGCCTGGCCGTCGATATCCTGGTTCAACCGGGTAACCGTGCTGGCCATCGCCGGTTCGCGGATCGCGTCCTGGTCGAAGTAGTAGCGCGGCCCTTTGCTCAGCAGGAACATGTACTCATGGGCCTTCGTGCATCGATCCTTGATGGATTCCGGCATCGGGTTCCGCTTGCTCCAGATGATGTCTTGGCGCAGGTACCACCCGTCATCCTGGAGAGCAAAGGCGAGCCGCCAAGGGATACCCATGAGATCCTTTTGCTTCAGGCCTTCTGGCGGGGCTCGCCGGCGCCCACGCAGCACCGCGCCCCGGGTCGCCTTGGAAACCGTGTCGTGCTTCCCTGCTGAGCCCTCGGGCGCGTAGCCGCCGGCGATCGAAGCGTAGGTATCGCCCATGTTCAACCACAGCGTTCCGTCGTCGCGCAGTACCCGGCGTACTTCGCGGAAGACGGCCACCAGGTTGTCGACGAACTCCCCAGGGGTGTCCTCCATGCCGATCTGGCCGTCATGGCCGTAATCACGCAGCCCGAAGTAGGGCGGGCTGGTGATGCAGGTGTGTACCGACTGATCCGGCAGCGTCCGCATCATATCGATGCAGTCTCCGACCAAGATTTGATGTTGTTCTGTCATCGCTTCGGCCCTCGGTAGATGTGCTGGCCCAGGAACAGCAGTGCGGGGATGCTGAACAGGATCATGGTTGAACCCTCCTGAACTCGACGACCCAGACCCAGGGGTTGGTGTTCCAGTCGCCGCCGGTGGACTGCCAGAGGCCGGCAAATCCATGAATCACGGCTTCTTTGCACTGGTGCCGGCTTGGTGAGGTTTCGAGGAACTGTTGACACATTGCGGCATCGACGCCCTCGGCTTCAGCCTGGTCCCCGCTGATGTCCTGCAGGCGCTCGACGCGAACGTCGGTTATCTCCAGCAGGATGCGGCAGGCGCGCCGCGGCATGAATATGCTCGGCTTCCATGGGCCGCCGTAGTCGGTTCGATTGTCACACTCGCGGTAGACGATCCATTCCTGGTCAGGCGCTTGTGCGACCTTGACCTCGGCCCAGGTCTCGCGCACCCACAGCCGTTCGCCGCGGCGCCCGTATGGGCAGGCGCCATAGGTCGCCAGCTCGGCCGCGCACTCCTCGGCTGTTGATCCCGCAACAAGGAATCCATAGCGCGCGTCTTTCTGGCCGATAGCGGTCCAACGCAGGCGCCCGCATTCGTCCGCATTCTCTTTCGGGATCTGATCACCTTTCACCGGCCGGCGCGTGACCGTCTTCCGGCCTTCCAGAATGGCGCGCACCATCGGCGCCGAGAACAGGATCGGCCGTTCTTTAGGTTGAGTTGAGATGGTCATCAGCACTCGCTCCAGTTCATCGCCTGGATGTATTCGTACGGAACCATCAGGTGGTCGGGTGGCGCTGTGCTTTCGGTCTTGGTATCGCCGAAATACGCAATGGCGGCCTGGGCGCGCTCGAGCGACAGCTGGGCATGGCGCATCTGCCAGGACTTGCGCTGCTTGTACGAGCGCAGCGCCAGGGCCTTATCGGTGTAGGCGAATCGCCGGCCGTGCTCACCGCGATCTTTCAGAACCCGCTTGCGGTACTTCTTCAGCAGGGATTCACGCTGCGAGCCACCGAAGAGGTTGTTGTGGAATTCCTCCACGATGTACCAGCACCGCTCCGTTTCGCCGACGACCACGTACTTTTTGCAAGTGACTTCCAGGCCTTTTGGGTCCATCTCGTCGACGTAGCGATAATGGTCCGGGCCGAGTTTTTTCTTTTCCATGGGCGAGCTCGTCCTTGCCGCTATAGCGGCTGACTTTGAAGGGAGGAGAAAATTCGGAGTAGGTTAGGCAGCTCAAGGAGAGCTGCCGGATTAAAAACTAGGTCAAAACAGCGTTTTTACTAAGTCGTAGATGGGAGATGCAACGAAGCGAATGATGCCAGAAATAGATGCAACTATTGCTAAAGCACTTATTGTCTTTGCGTGCCGTTCAAAGAAGTTTCTTATTTTGAAGGAGACTCGCTCCTTACTCGTAACCCATTTTTCTCCATTGAAGTAAGTTAGGTAAAAGTCAATGTAATGCTCTCCGGGGCTCAATGCTTTCTTCGTTTTTAGGGTGTATTCAAATGGTGCGTGGTTGAGTTTTTTTTCAGAAGCAAGAATAGGTTTTTTTGAGAGCGGCTCAACGTCGAAAATCATTGTTGATTCATCATCTGGTTTGTAGGAAAGCCCGGCCATCACGCACGTAAAACCAGTTTCTGATAGTTTGTCCTTTTGGTTTCCCCAAGATAATTTCAGCTCCATATCTGTATGTTCTGTTACTAGGCTACTAAGGATATAGGAGTATTCTAAGTCAAAAGCATCTGTAGATATATAAGCCTGTAGCTTTGCTGTTTGTATATTTCCGTAACCCGTTACATATTGCTCGAATATTAAAGTTTCTCCCGGGTTAATTGTTGTTTTTCCTGACCGAGTGGCGATCTGGTAAGAGCCAGGCTTTTCACCATTAAGAGCACTTCTATAAGTCATATGCGAGCATCCCTGTTTATGAACGGTTGATGGTAGTTTAAAGGTAATACTTTATCTTGTGATTGATAGTCCGTTTGGATGCATAACCGCCATGCCAACTTGAGCTCGTTCAATCATCAGTGCCGGTGTAGGTGCGCCAAGGCACATTTACGCCGTTGACCAGAAAACCCCGGTCACCGCGCCATTTGCTGGTGATGAACAGGGTGAAGACGCCACCAGGGGATATCTGGTCGATCTGGTGGTACTCGCCGTGGTTGAGGCGTGCGGTGTCGCCGGTGCACCGGTCGATGTATTCGGTAGCCTGTGCGCTAGATGGAACGTTGAGGCCTGCCAGCACCGGGTCCAAAAGTGATGTCAAGGGGGGAGAAGTGAGAGAAAGTTTCGACCTGTAGCAAGGGCTGCTACAGGTTTCCGGTATACAAGTGAGTTCGTCGTGACATCAGAATCAGTGGCACCTCAACTAAGTGGTGCCAAGCATGAAACGACTGACAGAGTGGATAAACCTGATTGCCTCTATGATCCGTTTGGCTGACGTGATCCTCCGTACCGGACTCATTGAGTGGATCAATGATCGATTGCAGTGAGGTGCTACGATGGCGCCTTCCTCAAGTCGGGTAGGCCCATGACAAAGCACGATATCTATGACGAGTTGGAAGGATTTCAGCTCTGGAACTACATGGAGTGCGAGAAAGACGAGGAAGGCCGAGAGACATGGCGGATCAACGTCGAGGTGAAGCGGGGCGGGGAAGTGGTGGTGCCGGTTGTCGCTGGTGATCGCACCTTTCCCGACCGCGGCCTGGCCCAGGTCGCCGGCCGAGAGCTGGGGGCGAAGCTGGTGGAGGCTCTTGCTGAATAAGTCGACCATCGGTCATCTATTGCTCCTATTCAGCCACCACTTCTGGAATATATTGAAGCGATTCAAATGTTGGGGGATGCTTGATGAAATCTGCAAGACCGATGTTTACCGTCAAGCAACATAGCGATGGCCGTTACTGGATTTGCATTGACGAGGGGCCTAATAAGCATGAGCTTACCGATGGCTCCTATGGCTTTTACCTTGCGCCAGGAACCACGCGCGAGCAGGCAGATGGAATCGCTCGGTACATGGGTGAGAAGCTCGAGTACTTCATCAAGCAGTGATCAAGCTTCAAGCTGACGCAGAATCTGAATTCCAACCCATCGAACCACGGTGACAGCCTTGCTGTTGCCGATCGCCTTATAGCGGGGCCCGTCCGGGCATTCCTCGGCAGGCTTGCCGCGCCAGGGGATCAGCGTGTAGTTGTCGGCCATGCCCTGGAGGCGCTCGCACTCGATGGGAGTGAGGCGCCGCACAGCCGAATTAACCAGCGCATGAGCCTTGTCGCCACCGCCGGCCGAAGCCCTGAGGCAGTTCTGCACATCGCCGCCGAGTTCGGCGGTTCCGCCGCCATCGCGTCCTCGAAGCGTCACGGATATAGGGCGGACATCAAGCAGCGCGTTCTCGGCCCCGTTGTTCCTGCCCAGCGTGTGCGCCTGGTCTACTCGGATGTCAGGGTCTTGTGTTCCGTGCACCACCAGATGGCTATGGCCGTGATTTGCATCTTGGTGACTGCACCCGTGGAGCCGGCCGTAACTCGCGTCAATCGGCGGCACGACGAAAAATGTCTCGCTCTCCATGTCCAGCCGGCTGTCTTTCGCAGTGAGCGTCGCCGCTCGCTCAATCGAACCGCCCAGGCTGTGCCCGCCGAATGCCGGAATTCCGCCGAACATGCTGACCGCCGGCCCTTCGTCGCCCTCGCAGTTCGGGCAGCCGTAATGCCCTAGAGATTCGGCGAAGACGTATCCGCATCCGCACTGGAGCGCAGGGCCGAAAGGAGCTGTTCCGGTAACGTCTTGCCCCTCGCCTCGGCGCGGCGCAGTATCCCGGCGCATGCCTTCGCGCTCAAAAAGAACCTCGGTGGGATCGAACCCGTCTCGAGCACTTGCGACAACGAACACACGACGGCGTCGTTGGGCCAGGCCGAAATATTGGGCGTCCAGGACCCGCCACGCGATTGTTCTTTTGGGTCCATACACACAACCAGCGTCCTGCCACTTTTTCCCTGGAGGCTGCAGCTCGCAGTCTTCCCCAGCAAGCGCGCCAAGAAAGCATCCGAAGGCGTTCCCCTTGTCACTGAGGACGCCGGGGACGTTCTCCCAGGTGACGATGCAGGGTGGCCTTCGCTGGCCTGCTCGAACATAGTCAACTGCATCTGCAAGCTCCACGTATTTGATGGTGAGTGCGCCGCGGGGATCGGTGAGACCTTCGCGCATGCCTGCCACACTGAAGGCCTGGCACGGTGTGCCGCCGACGAGGATGTCCGGCGCGGCGACCTTGCCGGCCAGCACCAGGGCAGCCAGGTGGGTCATGTCGCCGAGGTTTGGCGTGTTCGGGTAGTGGTGGGCCAGCACCGCGCTGGGGAACGCTTCGATCTCGGCGAACCATGTGGCGCGCATGCCGAGCGGCTTCCACGCAAGCGTTGCCGCCTCGATGCCGGAGCAGACCGAGCCGTATTCGATTTCCATAGGGGATCCTCGCGGCTATAGTTCCGCCATTAGGAATGATGTGTGAGGGGAGTAGAGGATGTTCAACGTGATGGGGGAGGCCGAAACTACCCAACGCTATAGATCAACAACTTGGGTGTGTTACGCGTTGGTTCTGTTTCTGATAGCGGCTGCGATGGCCGCACCTCTCTATGCGTGGCTAGGTCATTGGACGCCAGCGGGTGAAAGTCGGCCGATCTGGATTCAGCGAAGCGGAGCTGTTACCACGCTTTTTTCATTCATCGCGGGTGCTATGGTCGTGTTCACCAGTGGGCGGCTTTACACCCCGGGGTTCTTTGGCGATGCCGTCCGAATTCCTGTCCTGGTTGAGTTTAAAACCAGATTCAGAATTGCGGAGTCATTGATTTTTACCTTGAGTGTCATCGGGACAGCTATATGGGGCTACGGCGATCTCTTGTACAACTGGTGGATCATTAGCTAGTCGCCACAGAAGCAGGCAATTGCCTCTGTGGCGTCAGTGAACATGTCGAATTGGGTGTCTGAGTAGTCGAGCATCTGTTGGTAGCTTGGGCGGTCACTGCGGAAGCGGTCGCCGTCACCGGTGAACTTGCCACCAGACACCACCGAGCTTTCCATGCGCGCCCACCATTCGGCCTTGGGGCGGTCGCTGGCGATGATCGAATAGACCTGGTGTACGCCCTTCAGGAAGCAGAGGTCGCAGTTGCCTTCCAGTGTCCGACCGTTGATCGTCGGCAGCATCAGGTCGAATAATTCGCTGGCCCAGAAGTCAGTCACGTCCTGCACGCCGACACCAGCGTCGGCTAGGGGCATAACCATCGTGGCCCACTTGCTTTCGCTGGTGCTCTTCCGGTGTCGGATCTTTGCGACTCGACGCGGTTCATCAGCACGAATGCCCGTCATCATGTCCACGGGGTTGTCTTCGTTCGACAGGCCCTGGCTACGTAGATATTTATGAATGATTCGGATCTTCAGGTCGATGGTGCAGAACCTGGTCACCGGATTGGGTAAGTACTTCCGCTTGCGGATGAGCGCTTCGAACGGTTCGCCCTGCCGGCTGGCGCTGGCAAAGTCCACCACCTCAAACCCGGTATCGTTGTCCCGGAACTCCAGCCAGACTATCGGCACAGCCCAGCGCTCGGAGCATTCCCGAACGAACTCCAGTGTGGCCTGGTGCTCCTTGCCGGTGTTGGCGAAGGTGACGACCAGATCGGCCAGGTCATCGTTGTTGTCCAGCACCTGGCGAAGCATGTAGGCGCTGGTGCGGCCGCCGGAAAAGCTGACGACCGTCGTCCCGGACAATTTGTAGGGAGACATAGGGGATCCTCGCCGGCTGGCGTGATTCGTAGAAGTGGGGTATTTGTGTTCGGACCGGCATGGAGCCGGATAAAGGGGACGAGTTTGGAAGCAGCAACGTGGGCGAATGTGATCGCAGGTCTAGCCCTTTTTGTATCTGTAGCAGCTGCGGTATTTTCGTGGAGATCCGTATCACAGGCGAAGCAGGCTAATAACATCGCCATTCATCAATACCAGAAGGAGCTTCATCGCGCGTTTTTCGAAGTTCGAAAGCTCCTTAGTGGCCGCGGACTATTTCTGAAACAGCAGGACTTAGCTCCGTATGGAATGATTCTCAGGTCGTCCTCGCTCTATGTCAGCGAGGCGCTTTCTACGAAGCTGATTGAGTTCTTCGATGGCTGTTTTCAGGTAGAAAATTTACACACCTGCCTCGAAATGAATCGCGATTACGCACGACTTATGGCAAACGAGGAGACCGGTTTAACCGGCGCTGACTTGGAAGCGCACCGAGCGAGCGCTGATGATCAAGTAGTCAAAGCGCGTAAGGATTTAATGGACTGCCTGACGCTGACAACAGCGCTAGGAGCGGTAATTGAATCTAAATTTGTGAAAGAGATAAAGCTGAGCTGACGTTGTAACCCCGCCCTCCGTGATGGGTGGTGGCAATTTGGTTTGGGTTGGGGGTAGATTGCTGAGGACCATCATCAAGGGGCGACAGAGCATGGCAATCAAGGAAGTCACGCTGGATCGCATCAAGGCAGTAAAAGCTGCTGCTGAAGCGAATGGAATAGAGCTGAGCCCAGAGGAGGCGTACAAAGCTGCCGGAAAAAAGTTTTTCGATAAAGTCGCCAAGCGGAAGAAAAAGAATGCGAAGAAGCGCAAAGGCGGCTCGCCGTTTCTGCCTGGAAGCTTCGAAAGTTCCTCCAGATAATGTCGACATTTCCCGGATTCAGCGAGTAGGGCGGGTTATGCGGGGTCGACGATTTCGTCTTCTGGCTCGCCTGGGTGTTTGGCGAGGTATTGCAGGCCGGCGGCCCTTAAATGTCGCAACACCTTTTCGCTTGGCTCGTAAGGTGTCGTGACATTCCGAAGCATCCAGGCTTGAACTTCGAAGTCGGCGCCTATCAGGTTCTTCAGCAGCCGCTGGTGAATGTCCTGCTGGTTGTTGATGCCGTGGGCGGCCATGACGCGCTTGAGGTCAGGCTTGAACACGCCGGCAACCTCAACAGTGAACTTCTCGATGCCCAGCGCTGCATTCTTGGCGGCTTCCTTCTCGCGCTTCCTGCGCTGCTTCTTGGCTTCCTCCGTCAGTTCCTTTTCCTCGGCCATGGCCTACCTCTTCAATTCCACTGGCCGGCATGCCGAGCCAGGTTTGTCGTTTGCGCTGCTGGATGCGGGCTATGCGGCGCATGAATCGACCTTCAGCTGATTCCAAGCACCGACCGCTTCGAAGATCCGCGCGGCATGATCCTCGTCGAGCGATATTGCCTCGGGAATGGCGATCCAGCCCGAGGCCACCATCTGGCCCTGGTTCGCTGAGTCGCGCAGATCTTTGTAGCAATGCTCGATCACGTCCTCTAGGTGGTCGGAGAGGTAGACGCCTTCCGGGGCCACCTCAATCGACTTGCTGTAGCGGTCACCGCGGGCATCGATACACAGGGCGCTGAGGTAGATCGTCCAGCGGTGGGGGATGCCGCAGACAGCCTGGCCGATCTTCCCGGGGGCGATGCTCTTCAGCGATCTGTAATTGATCATGCCCTGGCGACCACTCGGGTCGATGTTCACCACTGCGACGTGGTTGGTGGCCAGCAGGGCCCGGCAGGATCGTTCGATCCTGGCCTTGAGGTTGTGAGGCTTGCGCTTACTCATAGTGAGTCCGCCATTTTTCGAAGGGCGCGGCGCTCGGCCAGGGTCATCGGTCTCGGTTTGCGCTTGAGGACCGTTTCAGGATCTACCCGGGTTGAGCGGGGAGGCGGCAGGGGATTTCGCGGCGGGCTTTTCAGCTGGGCGATCTGACCGCCGGAGGCCAGGTACTGCGCAACCTGGTCACTGAGTGATTCCGCGCTCTGCCGCTGTTGCTCGATCAGGCTCAGGTGGTTGCTGATCATGCCGCCACCTTCACCAGCCTCACGCCGGCCATGCTGAACTTGGCACCCTGGGCTGCGACCATCGCGTCGAGTGCTTCCCAGTCCACCGTCAGCACCGTGATAGGCGCATGACCTCCGGCGACGGCATGGATCAGCGCCTCCAGATCGAATACTTCCGCTTGAAGGTTTACCGGCGCCGCGGCGCTGGCCACCGGCTTCGTGGTGGACTGCACAGGTGCGGCGGGTTTCACCGACGCCGGGCTGGCGACTGGTGTAGGCTCAACCGGCGCCCTGGCCTTCGCCTCGTCTTCGATTCGCTTCAGTTCCTGCTGGCGGATCTGTTCGCGTTGGGCCTCGGCTTTCTGCTCCTCGGCCTTCTGGTGTTCGGAGATCCGCACCTTGATCAGCGCGACTAGGTCGTCGTTCGCCTTCATCACCAGTTGCTGAACGTCGTTAAACAGGAAGGCGTAGTCGGCGGCCAGCTCCGCAAGGCTCGTCAGGTTCAGTCGAATGCCGTCGGCGGTCTGGCTGGCGGCAATTTTCGCCCGAGCCAGCTCGGTATCGACGGCGTCCTGCAGACTGGCGATCGTGCGCTTGTTCTTCATGGCGCCGTTGAAGTCGGCCGCCACAGCCGGTAGGGTGATCTGGCCAAGCGTCTTGTTGATCGCGGACACATGATCCGCCAGCGCCTGCTCGGCCTTCTGCTTGATGTGGGTCTTCACAAGCAGCTCTTGAGCTTTCACCAACTTGTCGACCTTCAGGCGCGTTTCGCGGGCGTGGGCGCTGATCCGATCCAGCGACGAGAACAGTTCGTCGATAGTCTGAGTCTGGGACAGTGCTTGTTTCTTGGCCGTGGCCACTGCACTTTCGACATCTCCGCACCACTTCACAGCCTTTTTGGCATCAGCGAAGTCCTGGTCGGTCTGCAGCGTGGTCTTCACCGAGTCGATGACAGCCAGCGCCGATTCCTCGAACACCTTGAGGTTGCTCGCGGTGACCGTGCCGGTCAGCTCGATGCGCAGTGCGGGCAGTTCGTCTGGGGCCTTGCCGACAACGATCGACGGCGCCTCGGCCATTTCGAAGTTGGCCAGGTCGGCCTCGAACTGTTTCCAGCCTTCGACTAGTTGCGCCGCGCGACCGGTGACAGGCCGGTATTCCATGTGCACGAAGTTCTCGGCGGTGCCGTCGGAGCAAACGAAGATTACACGCTCTGCGCCGCTCACCAGCAGTTGCTGCTCAAGCTGCCAGTAGTAGTGCGGTTCCAGCTCTCCTGCCTTTACCTGGGCAACCAGCGACTCGTTCCACAGCTTGTGCTCGAACAGGGTCTCGCCAAGCATCGTGGCGCCGTCCATGGAGGCCAGCAGTTTGCCGTCGGTGCCCACGACAGGGTAGAGCTCTTCGCCGATCATGGCCTCGACGAGCGGCCGGGCCAACGCTTCGGTGGCGTGGCCCTTGTCGAAAATGTGCTGCTGGGCCGGGGTGACTTCCGGCGTGATGCCGGTTTTCTTCACGGTCAGCAGTTCGGTTCGGGTCTGGTATTTCGAGACCCCCATCATGGCGGGAGCCTCGGAGGCGGTGTCGTGCTGGGCGCGGAGGGCATTCCACTCGGCGGAGCCTTGGACTACGTTGTGAATTTTCATACCGGCTCACCTTCAATCGGCGCGAGGCCTTGGATGGTTTCGATCTGCTGATCGGTCAGGGTGTACTTGCTGGCGATGGTCGCGATGACCTTCTCGGGTGTTGACCGGCCCGCGTCGATCGCGGCGCGCCATTTCGGCAGGTTCTCGGCGAGCTTGTCTTCGGAGTAATCGGGGAGTTCGTCGGGAGAGGCTGTCGGGCGTGGTGAAACGTCGCGGAAAGCTGGCGCGCTTTCTTCGAGTTCGTCCGGGCTGTATACGCCTAGAATCACGTCCGGGCAGTAGAGGCGCGACCAGCGTTTGGTGGCCAGGTAGGCCAGTTGCTGGCGAGGATCGTCCGCCCAGAGTGTGCTGTTGCGAGTGCGGGCCTGGGCCAGAAGCAGCTCAAGGACGCGCGGTTCGTCCTCGCCGCGGAAGGTGGCCCAGACCTTTACGCCTAGACCTTGCTCGTCCTCCAGCTTCCAGCCCGGGACGCGGTATTCGCCCTTATCGCCGTTCTTGATGG
Organism: Pseudomonas sp. GW822-FHT05A08; assembly: GCF_058800485.1. Lineage (NCBI taxonomy): Bacteria > Pseudomonadati > Pseudomonadota > Gammaproteobacteria > Pseudomonadales > Pseudomonadaceae > Pseudomonas > Pseudomonas sp. GW822-FHT05A08. Next base: position 4,086,521 of record NZ_CM179511.1, on the reverse strand, counting down.
TGAACTGTCCGATCACCTTCTCCCAGGCCCCGAACCACTCATAGTGCAGGCGATCCATCACCGGTGCGCAGGTGGTAATGACCGCGTTGACCAGCTGAGCCTCATAGCCAAGGACGCCGTTGACCAAGTGCGTTTTCTGGGCCACCGCAAATGGATTCATCTTCCACTGCATCGATTGCATGACGACCGCCAGACAGTCCGCAGGGTTTCCATTGAAGTGCTTCGGCAATGTGGCGCGGCCGGTGGCCATGACTTCGGCCAGGCGCATCATCTTGTCCAGGCTGTCGCCATCCAATACCAGGGCGCTGGTGCTGGTTGCGGCATGCGGCAGGACGTGAAGGTTTCGTTCGTGCGCCACCGGCGCCACGTTTTGTGCGGACATGACTGTTCCTTGCCGCGCCAAGCGCAGCGATGAATGCTTGATTTAGGAGGTGATGCGGTCGGCGAGGGCGCCCAGCAGCATCAGGAAGGTGCAGAAGAGAAGGGTGATTGCAGATCCGCGCCAGTAGGCCGCGCGGCGGGCGACTTGGAGGCGGCTCACGCCTTTACCTCATAGGCTACTGTCCACTCTCCGCAAAGGCAGGCCCGGCCGCTCCAGGCATGCACGTTCGGGATGCCCGCATCGTGAGCCAGCGAAAGGGCGCCAAGCCACTTGGTGTGAGTGAAGGCCAGGATCATGCGGTCGGCGGGCAGCTCTTCAAGCTGCTCATCGATCAGGGACTTAACCGGTGCAGTACTCATGCTGCCTCCTTGCGCCGCTGACAGGCTTCCAACAGGCGCTTGCAGTAGTGGTTGAACTCGTCAGTGGTGATTGCGCCATCGGTGAACAGGCGAGTGATGAGCGCCTGCACCAGGACGTCGATGTCCGACTGGCTGTTTGGGTCGGCGACCCCGTCCAGGGCCTGGTCGATGAGGATGTGCGGGCTCATAGATCGCCATCCACATCGTCTTCCCGCTCTTCCAGCTCAGCTGCCACCGCGTCGGCGGCGTAGGGCCTGAGCAGGGCCATGGCGATCTGTTCCAGGGCCTGAACAGGTCTTTCTGAACCGAGCAGGTCGCCGGCATGGCTGTAGGATTCGCTCTGGCTCCCAACGACCGCGGCAAGAACCAGGCGAGCGAACGAATCACGCTCGTCCAGGTCGTCGATCTGCCGCTGATTCAGGTGGCCCTGGAGGTAGGTGGCGAACTGGCCAGCCGTGACGGTGACGGGTTTGCTGTAGCGCCGCTTCCACGACACGTCAGCGCCGCACACAAGCTGCTCCGCCGCATGCTCCAGCCATTCACGCTCGGCTTCGCTGTCGTCGGGTGCCTCAGCAGGCAACAAAGCGTCGTAGCGCTCCTGGCAGATCTTCAGTGCTGCGCTCATGGCTTCGTCCTCGCAGTGTTCGCCCGGTAACGGCGCATGTAGCCGTCTGTGAGGCGCTTGATGATTCGCGGGTAGCGATCAGGGTGGTGGAGGCGGCAGGGCAATTCCTCGCGCCCCCACATCTCGTGATCGCAGTAATCGCAATCGCAGTGCTTATTCAGCAGCGCTCGGGCCTCTGCCTTGCATGCAGCGCGCAGCGTGAACCACCGGCGCCCACCGCCACGGAACACCGTGGCATTCTCAGTCGTGACGTTCATGGTCGCCTCCAGGGTGGCGGGTTACTCGGTGGGCGGGGCGGGAAACAGCTGCCAATGAGTTATGGTTTCCAAATCCATGAAGTCGTAATCGCCGCCGTACAACTTCCAGCTCCCATCCTGGCGCATGTGGCCCATAGCAAGGCTTTGCGGGTCGTGAATGCTGGTAAGCAGGAGCGAATGCGAAACCATGGTGTGATCCGTCGTGCACTCATGCGGGCACTCCGGAAGCCTGTCGCTGCACTTGATCCAATCGCTCATGGCGACCTCCAGTGTTTGGGGTTAGGCGGCCGATGCTTCCGGCTCGTCCTTGTCGTACTTCTCGCCGCAGAACATGCAGTAGTTGGCCTGCATGCTCATCGACTGCTTCTTGTCCTTCATCACGCCAGCCTTGGTCGGGGCCTGATACGTGACTTCAATCGGCATGACCTGCCTGGACTGCATGGCGCCATCACTGAACATCAGCGCATAGCCAGTCAGGCGCGCACTTAGGTTCTTGTGGCCTTCCGGAAGTTGGGCTGGCAGCACCTCGAGCAAGTGGCGCTCTGTGTTCTGTCTGCAATCGCACATCGCTGATACCTCAGTGGTTGGCTCACCTTTATTCGTCAACACTCATGCATCCCGCTGGTTGCCGATGGGCGCGGGGGAGAGTGCTGACGGGTAGAGGTGGGAAAGGGGGGGGGCCGCTTACGGCGGCGAGTCGTTGATGCGAACGCGGAGGATCTTAGAAATCGGTCGTGACGTTGATGCTGGCCAGCTTCTGTCCTTCGCCGGCGGCGGTGATTTCCAGTCGGGCCTTGTGGTTTGAGTCTCGGCTCATCTTGGCGAAAAACGTGTCCGCCGAGTCAGGTTCGAAGATTCGAATACCTTGGCCTTTCTCTAAAACATCTGAATCCTCGCAAAGCACCAGTAGGGGCAAGTCCGGATCGAGCTTCTGCAGCTGCGCGATCATGTCCTTAACTTTCATAGTGAAGTCCTTAAAGTTGGGTAAGTTGCGGCAAGCAATTTACTGTAGCTGGCAGCAACTTGGTCCGCATCGAGGTGTGATCTGGCTGGTTAGGCTGAGTCGCCCATTCTGTTTCCGCTCGAGGCGTCAGCGCATTGCGCCCGGTATGGAGTCGCTCGTTACAGATCACACTCCGATGCAGCCTCTTTCGAGGTGATCGGGCCGCATGTGCGGGCACTGATCGCGGCGCGGGCCAATTCCTGAAAGCTGGCCATGCTTCGCCGGCAGTTAACGACAGGCTGTCGTGGCGCTGGTTGGTCAGCAGTCGAATGGTGGTTTATCACCAATGCGCTTCAGCTTTTCTTGCTGGAATGCTTCGGCGATATCGAAGGCTTTACTCGCGATCAGTTCCGGCGGCACACCACCGGCCGAGATAAGGCCGATCATCGCTGCAAGTGCGTAGCTTTCGACTTCTTCATGTTCATTTCGCGTCATCGTGATTCTCCGGTTGTTTTCCCGCTGCCACCGATGCGGTGGCAGAAGTGAAAAGGTCCGTCATGCCACGAACAGCTCTTGCTGGCCCGGCTGAATAGGTTTCGACTCCTCTTTCTTCTCTTCAGGCCAGGGCCCCTGACCCGCCATGTACAAGCATTTCGCTTCAACTCCGTACTCGCGCTGCGTATCCGGATGAACGATCGTCATCACGCCGCCGAAGGCCTGCAGGATCAACGCGTGCTCTTCTGCCAACTTCCCGATGTGGGCATAGGCTTCTTCTCTGGTCATTTCTGCCATTGCCTTGTTCTCCTGAGTCGTCATCGCGTCACCGCTCGGATTGTGGAGAGCGGCACCTTTGCCTCGATCATCCGGGCCAGCGTGAAACGCACTGTCCCGCCGCGCTTCTTCGCTTCCAGGCACTGCCGGCGGCACTCCTTGTCAGCTTTTTCCTGATTATTCGAGCATCCGAATTTCTGCATTTTCTGGGCTCCGGTTGTTTTCCCAATGCACCCGGTCGCCCAGGTGCATCAGTGAAAAGTTCGGATATGAGGCTTTATGAGCCATCCAGCTCATAACCGGCTCATAGCTACTTCAAGGCCTCTGCAATTCGCTCTTGCAACCGTGGCTCGTAGCAGTCGATATCGATGCCGGCTGAGTCGGCCATTTTCTTCACTCGACGGATGTCTCTGTTGCCACCCTCACCGCCAAGAAGATCTTTGCTGAAGTGCATGTCGTTGAACTTCAAGATGATCGCGTCGTAGGTTCGCGCAGTGTTCTGCCTGCGCTGGATCTGAATGCCTGTGAGATTCAATTCAGTTTCTCCTGGTTGTCATCCCAAGCAGCCCTCGCATGAAGGCTGCTCAGTGATGCTTTCCGCCGTGACCCGCTACTGGCGGCCGTCATCGGCTTGAGTCTTGTTGTTCCTCCAGCCGCGGGCCTTTCGGCTTGTTCTCCCGCTGGATAACTGTTCTTGGCGCTTTACGCTGCACGCCCGGGTCAGTTGCCAACCCTCTGAACCGTTGAGGCCGGTTCATCGCTGCCTTTGAAGCTGGGCCGGTGGTGATCCGGCAAGGGGTGTCGCTAAAGAGCTGCGGGTCTCTTGAGGCCCTGTCCAAGTGCAAGTGGACTTGCATTTATAAAAGCATGCTTGTGTTTTTAATGCAAGCATGCTTGTGCTTATTTTTAATACTGTATGCATGTACAGCTATTCAAGAGGTGCAGTATGAGTAGGCAGAAGAAGAGCCAGGGGCCGCAGGAGCGGCCAGAGCTAACTGGCCTGGAGAGGTTGGGGCTCAGGGTTTCAGCAATGATTGGTTCGCCGGTGGCGCAGATTCAGCGGTGGGTGACGATCCATCGTCTGGACACGGACGGCGACCAGGAATGGGAGGCCGTTCTCGAGTTGCTCGCCGAAACCGACGGCATCGACATCACCTTCAACGATGACGGCACGGTTACCTTGAAATGGGATAAGCCGAGTGATGAGGATCGGGTGATCGAAGGAGGGGAGTTGGAGGAGGTGGATGAACCGCCACCCTTTTAATCAGGGCACAAAAAAGCCCGCTCAATTGCGGGCATTTAAAAGGAATGATAGTAAATACTAGCAGCTCATCTCTGCTTTCAGAGGCTCTATATGAAGCTGCTGGGGTAGGGGGTATCAGATATCTACGCCTTGTTTTGAGCAAGCATATTTAGTCATTCCATGGTTTTTGCATAATTTCAGAATTAAGAATGATATTTACATTTCGTGAAATATTTCTAATTCGTTCGGCAGACGCTGATATTGGTCGTCTCGAAGATTCTGCGTCCAGCGTGCAATATCTTCGAAGCATCATAATCTCGTGATTCGGTATTTTTACCTGACGCAGATGATTGAGGTTTTTTAAGCTGGCGACAAGTCTTGAGTGCAGATTAATTAATTGATAAGTCTTTATTTTACTTTCTTTATCCATCCAAAAAGAGCAGGCCGCATCTTCAAGTTCAATTAGAGATTTTGAGGCTCTATCGATGGAGTCGCTCACGTCTTTCTTGATTGCTAGCCGTAAAGCATTTGCGCCATTTACGTTCCATCCTTTTATGTTGATAAAAAGACTTGCTATGACAAGGCAAATACTAGCTGCCCAGAAGATTATTTGTAGGGTTTTTATTGATTCTTGGTCGTTAGGCATTTTGCAATCTTTCAGCTGCCTCTTTAATATACATTCTGATTTCGTCTTTTAGGGATTCGTCCTCAGTTGATATTATGTCGTTGCAGAGCTTCAAAGCAGTGTCCAATGTAATTCCTCTTCTTATTAGACCCCCAAATGCTTCTTCCAGAAACGAGGATCCATAACCTGCCGTGCCATCGAGTACAATGGCAACGTCTTCTATTGGGGCTGTCCTTAGCGCAGGAAGCAGAACCTCCTCTCTAAATCTCTCTCCAGAATTTGGGCCAAGCCTTTCGTATCGGGGACCGGGAAACTCTGAAAAATCGCTAACATAAATTCGTTTCATTTTAAATGTCCTGCACTGGCACGATCCACTCAGTAAGAGTACCACGTATGGAGTTTCTATGATTTAGTGTCGATTCCGTTCTATTCGTTCCATCCACATATCGCCTAGATGATGACTTTTTCAAGGCAGGTGCTTTGTCCCCAGTGAGAAAGAACGCCCCCTTGTTGCTTCGAACGATAAGCGTAGCGGTTGGGAAAGCTTTTGCAATGCTTCTGAAGTCAGCGCCACCTTTTCCTCGGTTTGGCATTTTGGTGCTGGTCGACAAATGACTTCTTGTTTCTTTTATGTGGGTTGACGCTCTAATTAGCTCTGCATCAGAGTTGTCAAAAATACTGAACTTTGCCTTGATGGCATTGAGAAGGTTTTCTGGGTGTTTTTTTGGTAGGGTAAATGGAATGCCTACTCCAAGATCGCAAATGATTACTGTCAAATATGCGTCATCACACCCAACCAGCATCCACCATCTAGAGTCTAGCGTTTCAATACCATCGTTTCGGACAGTTGGATACGCGTGCTCGACTGAGTTCGCGATCGCTTCAATTGCCCCACGATAAAGCTTCTTTTTCGATGCAGCAGAGATTACAGCAGGAAGGGAATTTAGTAATGACCCGGCAAGGCTTCCATCTGCTGTTGATCCAGACAGCTGATTCCATCTTTTAATGCTTGGCTCTTTAGAAAGCCTATTGCACTCCTGCTTGATAAGTTTGAAGAACCCTATTTGATTGAGGGCGCTTTCAACCGTATTTTGGTTGTTTCTATATTTTCCCTCTATGATCGTTGGAGGGAATGAGCATTTGATTGTGGCAGATGGAAATGCTGTAACCAGCCTGTCTGTTTCGGCAACAAGCAGTAATCCTGCTGCAGCGGTGATCCTGGTAGAGTTACGAAAACTTATAAAGGTTTTTTTATTGGATCTTACACTGCGGCGAAATGCATCAAGGAAAGCCACAAAAGCTGCATGGTTCTTTGCACTGTAAATATCTAATTTTGCAGGTGCGTCGATGTTGCCATTTCGTGAGCGTCTGCCCGCTCGTCGCATTGAAATTATTTCTCGTTCTTCAGGTGTGGTATTCCTGCGAAATAAATCTCTTCTTGCTCTCTTGCTACCAATTAATAGGTTTTTAATTTGTTTTTCCCTAGTTATTTTTTTCATCCATAAGGCCTATTAACTGGTAATTAGTAGTCGTTACTAGGTTTTAATCATCATCCACAGGTTTCAGATGAGGACCCCGACAATTAAAGCTTCCGAGCATTCCAAACCAGCAGTACCTTAGCGTGGATGATCACGTCACCAATAGGGACGACTCGGTCCTTGTGCTTCGGGTTGTCCGAGATCATTTCGAAATGCTCGGCGTCGTGCACCTGGAGCCGCTTGATGTACAGCAGGTCGTGCCAGGTGATGACGTACACACCATCGCCAGCAAACTCATTGATGCCTCGATCAACGATGACAGGATCCTTGTCGTTGATCGTGCCCTCCATGCTCTGGCCCCAACCTGTAATCATCGCGAGACTGGCCGCGGTCGAGTACTGGATGCCTTTATCGCGCAGAACATCCTCGCTTATCACAACGTTCCTGATCGCTTCGGAATAGTCGGCCGGCACCTGGCCATGGCCCATGGCGCCGCGGATGTCGTATTGCGGGATGGAGATATCGCCTGGCTGCAGGCGACGGCCTGAAAAGTCGGCAGAGATAACGTTTCCGGCTTGGCCGCTTGCTGAGCCATCTGCGACAGCGTCAACGATCTTCTGACGAGCTTCTTCAGGTAAACCTTTTCCGTGCTTTTCCAGCATCTTCTGGACTAGATCGGCCGCACTGGAATTGCCTGCTGAATCCTCAGCTACTGTCGTCGATCCCTTCCTTCTTGGCGGCTCACCTTTGCCAGACAAAAGCCAGTCGACAGTAGTGTCGTAGCCCTCAGAAATCGCTACCAAGTTCTCGTTCTTGATGTTCTCGGTATCGCCAGCGAACCACTGACGCACAGCCTCATAGCTGATGCCGCATGTGGTTGCGATATCGCGCTTAACGTTGCGCACGCCAATGGTCGGCTTTCGGGCCATTACCAGCTTGGTGATTCGTTCAGTGGTTTTCATGGCTGCAATCTACAAGAGTGCTTGTCAAGCATGCTTGTTTTGCAAACACAAGCATGCTTGAATATTGGTAAGAGCAAAGGAGGTCGGTATGACCAAGTCGCAAGCAATCAAGCATTTCGGCTCCATCTCCGCGCTGGCCAAGGCCCTCAACGTTACCTACGAGGCAGTGCGTCAGTGGGAGGTGGTGCCCGAGCTGCGCCAGTACCAGATCGAGCGAATCACCCAGGGCGCCTTGAAAGCCAGCCAGCACGACGCCGCTGCGTAAGTCGTACCGCCCGCTTGATTGACGTTTTTCCATTTCTGAAGCCAGGAGCAAGAAGCATGTACATGGATCCCAACCAAAAGCGCGCCATCCCGGTGAAGGTTCGTTTCGAACCGGTGCTTGACCGGATTCTGCGCAAGGCCGCAACGAAGACTCGCATGCAGCACGCGACCTACCTGTACGAAATCATCGAGTGGGCAGTGGCCAACGGTGTGATCGAGGAATTGATGCAGGACAAACAAGAAGATATCGCGGGCTAAAGCCCCTTTGGAGGGCCGAATGACCGTAGAGCTCGAAAGGCTGCCGCCGAAGACGCGGGAGCGGGTAGAGGAGTTGATGCGCGCGAATGGCTGGAACTTCAGCCGCGCCATCAACGAAGTGATGGAAAACGCCATTGCCTGTGGCGCGCTTTCCGAAGTTGGAAGGAAGAAGGCCAAGGTCCTTCAACTGGTGACCCCAATGAGGGCCTCTGGCAGGGACTCTTAAGGGTAACCCGGAGGGCCTCTGCCGAATTCCAGGCACAAAAAAGCCGGGATTGCGCCCCGGCTAATTCATTACAACTTGATGGGGCCGATTATGCATACCCATACCGATTCAATCAACACCCAGACAAATGTCGCGACACGTTTTTCAAACTCTGAAAACGTGTCGCGGACCACCATGTCGTCTCGCGAGATCGCCGACCTGGTGGAGGCTCGTCACAACGACGTGATCGCCACTATCGAACGCCTGTTCGCCAAAGGCCTTTTACGATCAGCTCGTAAAACCCGTCGCGAAGCTACTGGCGGTCGACCCACGGACGTCTACGACCTCACCGAGCGAGACACGCATCTTGTTGTTGCCGGCTACAGCGATGAACACCGTGCCCGCGTCATTGATCGTTGGCAGGAGCTGGAAGTCCAGACGGCCAAGCCACAACAGCTGACCACTATCGAAATCCTGCAGATCGCTATGGAGTCTGAAAAGGCCCGCTTGTTGCTGGCCACCCAGGTCGAACAGCAGGCCACCAAGATCCACTCCCTGGAGAACCTGTTCAAGGAAGGGATGACCCACACCCAATTCTGCAAGGGCCTCAATGGGGTCAACGTCATGCAGGTGGGCAAGTACCTGGAGAGCCGTAACTGGCTCTACAACGAGAGTAAATCCGGCCTGCGCCTGCGCGTGGCGTCCTACGCTCGCGACAAGTACATGACCGAGCACCAGAACGAAGTCACCCCGCACGGTCACGAGGCCTTCATCTCCTTCACTCCGGTCCTGCTCAGGAAGGGCGCCGTGCGCCTGTATGACCTGTACCTGGCCGGCGAGCTGCCCATGAAGAAGACCTGGGACGGTCTTTATACCCATGACAAAGCCCTGCGAGGTGCCGCGTGAGCATGGGCCTTATGGTCGCCGCGATGAAGCTTCGCGTCGGCAATCCATTGCGCAAGCTGGTGCTGATCAAGCTGGCCGATAACGCCAGTGACATTGGGGAGTGCTGGCCGTCTTATCAGCACATTGCTGACCAGTGTGAGATCAGCAAGCGCTCGGTCATGAACCACATTTCCGCCCTGTGCGACTCAGGACTTCTTCGCAAGGAAACTCGGAAGGGCGGGCCAAAAGGTAACTCGTCCAACGTGTACTTTCTGACCCTAGATGGTGGTGCACCTCCTGCACCAGGGGTAGTGCAGGAGATTCACCAGGGTAATGCAGCTGATACACCCCCTAGTGAATCTGCTGCACCAGGGGGTAGTGCAGGAGCTGCACCCAGAATCAGTCACTCTTTTGAACCTGTCATAGAACCAGTCATTGAACCAATTGCGCCCCAGGCTTCCGCCAAGGTCGCGAAGGGGCAAGTTGTCTTGTTCACAGCTCAGCAACCGCGGTGCGAGATCCCGGCCGACATGCCAGGGCCGAAAGACCAGACCTGCAAAACCTTCAAGGCATGGGCCAACTACGCCATGGCTTACCGAAAGCGCTACAACGCTTGGCCGGTCTGGAATGCCAAGGTCGCCGGGCAGGTTGGCCAACTGATCGATCGCCTGGGTACCGACGTTGCCCATCACGTCGCCGCGTACTTCCTGACCATCGATGACTCGCGTTTGATCAATGGCTGCCATGGCATTGGCGACCTGCTGGCCAAGGCCGAGGCCTACCACACCCAGTGGGCCACCAACCGCCGCATGAACTCGACCACTGCCCAGCAGATCGAGCGCAAGCAAGCGAACCTGACCGCGGGCCAGGACGCTGCCAATCGCATCATCCAGCGAGCAGGGGGGCAGCCAAATGAATTCCTCTGATCGCATGGCGCCGGAACAGGTTGCGCGGCTGGCATTGGCGATCACTGCGACTGCCGAGGTGTTGGGGCAGTCCCTGACCGCCGATGCGACCGAGATGATGGCCGGTGACCTGGCCGAGTATCCGGCTGAGGTTGTGGCCGGTGCGCTGAAGGCGTGTCGCCGGGAGCTGGTCGGCAAATTGACCCTGGCTGCCATCCTGCAGCGCGTCCAGGCCACCGACGGCCGCCCGGGAAAAGACGAGGCCTGGGCCATCGCCATGACGACCAACGACGAGTTCGAAACCGTGGTGCTGACCGACGAGATCCAGCTGGCCCTGGCCGCGGCGAAGCCCGTCCTCGACGCCGGCGACAAGATCGGTGCCCGGATGGCCTTCATCAGCGCCTACGAGCGATTCGTTGCCCAGGCCCGGGAAGACGCCAAGCCGGTTAACTGGCACGTCTCTGTGGGCTTCGACGCCAGCCGCCGTATCCAGGCGGTTACCAAGGCCGTGGAGATGAAGCGTATCCCTCAAGAGCGCGGGCGGTTGTACCTGGCCGACCTGAGCGTCACGCCAGTTACCGAAGACGGCCGGGCAGTCGTGGCGCTGCTCACGGGGGCGGTGGCCAGGCCATCGCCAAAGCTGCGCGCAAAACTCGCAGCGGTGAAGACTTCAATGCTGGAGATGCAGTCAGCATCAGCCAAAAGGAAGGACGAAATGCGGATTGAAGCGGCCAATGAACTGGCTGATCGCCGGGCGATGCTGGTTCAGCAGGCCCAGGAATTGGAAGCGGGGAGGGCGGCGCAATGAACATCGACAAGACAAAACTGAAATCGCTGCTGTGGTCCGTAGTGGCCTCCTGGAAGGCTGGCGATGGCGACCTGCAGCGTCACACTACGGCGCTGGATGAAATCCTGGGCGACAAGACGGTGGAGGAGGTGGCGCTGCTGCTGATCGAGGAGAACGAGCGTCTGCGCGCTGATCTGAATGGCGAGATATCCCAGGCGCGTGACTTCAACATCGAGCACGAAGAGCTGAAGAGTGAGCGTGATCACCTCAAGGCTGAGAACGAGGCGCTGCGCAAGGAGCGCGACAAGCTGGCCGAGGACAAGCAAGGCCTGCTCGAAGACTTCGCGGGGTGTCTATGACTGACAAAATCTCCGTCAACTGCCAGGCCAAGCTCTCCGAGGCCATCACTTGCCTGACAACCATGTACCGGGAGAAGAAGTTCGTGGTCGTCTCCCTGCGCCCAGGGAAGGACCGCACCCTCGACCAGAACGCCCTGTGGTTCGCCATGTACAGGCGCATTTCCGAAATGACCCAGATCGGCGATGCAGGCGACGCGCGTCGGTACTGCAAGCTGCACTTCGGCGTGCAGATCCTGCTGAATGAGGATGCCGGGTTTCAGGCTGAGTGGTACCGGGTCATGCGCCATCTTCCCTACGAGACGAAGCTCTCCATGATGGGGGGATGCAAGCTGTTTGGCCCGGATGGCTTCCCGGTTACCAGTCTGTTCAATCGCGCCCAGGGCATCCAGTACACCGACCGCATGGCTGCGTACTTCACCGGCCATGGCGTGGTTTTCAGTGACCTGCTGAGCCAGGAGGCCGCATGACGATTGAGCGGAAACCGCCCAAGCCGAAGAAATGCCGCGTCGATACGTGCAGGGCCTCATTCGTCCCTGCGCGCCTGGGTCAAGCCGTATGCAGTCCGGCATGCGCGATCGTCGACGCCCCGCGCAACCAGGAAAGGGCGCGCAAGTCGCTTGCTGAGGTAGGCCGCAAGGAGATCCGCGCAGCGAAGGAGCGAGTGAAGACGCGCGGCGATCACGCCCGGGAGGCTCAGCAGGCTTTCAACGAGTGGGTCCGCCTGCGTGACGCCGCATTGCCCTGCGTGAGCTGCGGGCGCCATCACGAAGGTCAATACCACGCCGGGCACTACCGCACCGTAGGAGCGAACCCCGAGCTTCGCTTCGAGCCGCTCAATGTCTGGAAGCAGTGCGCCCCCTGCAACAACCACAAGTCGGGCGACATCGTGAATTACCGCATCGAGCTGGTGAAGCGGATCGGCGCTGAGAAAGTGGATTGGCTCGAAGGGCCTCATAAGGCCCGCAAGTACACCATCGAAGAATTGAAGGCCATCAAGGCCGAGTACAAAGCCAAGATCAAGGAACTGAAGGGGGAAGCAGCATGAACTACCACAACGTCATTTCAGCGGTGGTGCGTGCACTGGCCGCTGAGACCATCAACAGCGCAGGCGGCTGCGACTTCGAACCCAAGGTCCAGATGGCCAAGCAGAAGGGCGAGATCTCCGGCAAGGATGCCGCGCTGCTGGCCGATTGCATCGTCCACAAGCTGCTACACGCCCAGCTCACCCCGCGGCACTGGAACGCACTTGTGGCGAAGTACAGCACCCATCGAGGCCGCAAGATCGATTCCATTGGGCGGCTGGTCGCCGTTGTGTCGAGCCCGGCACCGCTGCGGTTCACTCAGCAGTCGGTGCTGACCTGGGCCGTGCCCCATCAGCGTAAGGGGGTTCAGCGAAAAGCTGTCCAGGTTAAGGCGCCAGAGATACGAGAGAACGACAGGGAAGGTCAGTGGGACTGGCGCAACAAGGCTGCTGCTGAATCCGTCGCCAGAGCGAACCGTCACGCCAGTGTCGTCGCGGAGGCGAAGCCGGGCGAGATGATTGTCCTGGCCGAGTCCAACTACGACATGACGAATTGGGATTCACAAGGGCTCACCGAGCGCACCTATCAGCGCTGGAACAAGGCGATCCGCGACAACCTGGAGTCGATGGTGGACGAGGCGTTGGTTGAAGCGCAGCACATGCTCGAGGCGGTCGGCGTGCTGTCGGGGGAGGCGGCATAAAAAGTCCCTCAAAAGGGCTTGCAATATCATGTCGCCATGTCGCATTATTCACCCATCCTGTCATTCCTGCGCGTTTTAGGAATGGTGAAATTTCTCTCCGGAGCGGTTGCAACGCCCATCCAGGCTGGAGTCTTAGCCGGCATCGTCGTAATAGGGTTGATACTGTTGTTTGCGTCAAACCTGCTGTATGCGAAAGTGCAAGAGCCGAGCGTAGCGGAAGAGTCTACGAAGGAGGTTACCGGGATGAAAAAACTAGACACTGCGGTTCTGAAAACGAGTCAAGATGTCGGTGCCGGTATAGTCTCCAGCCTAATAGTTGCGCTGATTCGAGCCTTTTGAGGCTCACCTAAAACCCCGCCACTGAGCGGGGTTTTTATTGCCCGCGAGAAACCAACCACCGCAGCCAGGGCGGCCTTCGGGAACATCCGGACGTCGATAGCCGGATAGTGCGACGTACGGAATCAACACCGGCAGCCCGTGTGCCCTGACCTCACATGCTTTCAGGGTGGCGCGAGGCCTGAGCGGCGAGACCGATGCAGTAGGGTGTCGGCGTTGTGATGGTCACGGCGGACGGCGGGAGAGACCGCGCACCTATTCAGGGCCTCGGCATTCGCCGGGGCTTTTTTTGTTTTGGGCTATGCCCGGGCCAACGCAGGCCCTTTTTAATCCCCATGGAGACACCCAATGGCAGAACCAACGAGCACTGCCGCCAGCGTATTGCTGGTCAAGTACGGCGTGGTCATGGCTGCATTCATTGGCTCGATCTTGTCCCTCGGTTTCCTGAAGGACCTGACTCGGGGCCAGGCGGCCGCGGCTGTGGCTACTGGCTTCTTTTTCTCGGTGTACTTGACCCAGCCTGTTACTGCCTGGCTCGCAACAAAGCTGAGCCTTGTAGTGGATGACAACCTCCTGTGTGGGGTGGCATTCGTGCTGGGCCTGACCGCGATGAACATCATCCCGGCCATCAAGAAGGTCATCGGGTCGTTCCCTGCGACGCGAGGTGCCTGACATGAACAGCATCCTGGTATCGGCGCTGAGTGTGACCGATGCGGTTCTGTGCATCCTGGTCGCCCTGGCAGCCTGTGATTACCTGCGCCGTGTTCGCCCGATCGACCAGCCCCTATTGAGTATCGCCTTCTACCTGGTGGCCATCGGCGCGTTCGGTTCGTTCGTGACGACCATGCAAGGTCAATGGGTTAACCCCTTAGGCGTAATGCTGCATGGCGGTGTCGTGGCGTATGTCTGGGCTCGCCGCGGGCACGTGTTCGACGTGAAGGGGTAGAGCGGTGGAGTACCTGATCGGCAACAACCAGTACTCGGCCAGCTACCAGGACCTGCGCGAGGAACACGCCCGATTCGTCGGGATGACCGACAAGCGCTTCCTGAAGGAACTACCCGCGGCGCTGCACTTCGCTGTGTTCATGTGCTGGTTCAAGGAGCTGCCGTCGAGCGTTGTCCTTTCGGATGAAGGGATCGTCCACCAACTGGCCCACCTGATCAACTTGAAGGGTGAACCGCTGGTGATGGCCAGGCTTGGCGAGATACGCGAACTGTTCAACAAGCAGCTGCAGCTTGCAGCGTAAGTCGCGGCACGTTTCGCGAATCATCAAATTGTGTCGCGACAATAGGTAATGCCGACGATTAAGTTACCCTTCGAGAAATTCAGCCACATTCTCTAGGTGACTCCCATGTCGCGATTCGAGGTTTTCAGTAACGGGCAGCATATCGGTTGGTCCGATCTGGAACTTGGCGACCCGCCCATGGGGGTGGCTTTCGGTGTATTTGTTCCAGCTCCTGGCTACTCCAGCATCCAGGAGCAAGTCAGAGCCTTTACTCAGCGTGATCAGAAGCGCTTTAACTTCGCTGTTCGCATTGCGGGAGGCCAGGAGGTTCGCGCTTCCGGCGTATCCATTGCGGACTACTCGGCCGATTGCGGGCCGGATGAAATAGAGGTCACTGCTCTCGGTATCGAGTACCCGGACTATGGCGAGATCTTTCCTGGGCACGTCGCTGCTTATCGACGCCAATTTGATGTCTAGCGGCATCAGGAATTGAGAGTTTTGGGTGTGGTAGGTGTGCCGCAGGTGAGTGCGGCACTACTACTTATCAGACTTTTAATGCGTCTTGTATCAGTTTTACGTATCCGGAAAGCCTTTCCATCTCCCAGGGGAGCTGTTCGTTATTGCCTGGGGAGTTTGAAACCTTTTCTGCAATCAGTTCTAGGGCAGCAGAAACAGCAAATGCTCTTTGTGCTTCTGGCTTGAGGTTGTGGTATGCCTGCCCGCCGAGAGTAGTTAATGCTTTGATAGCTTCTGACATGTCGCGCTCCTTGCGTTGAGTTGAAACTCACCAATACCGGCAACCCGCCGCCATTTCAAGTATCAGGTGACCTATGGACAGACCAATGCCGCCTGGAGTGCTGCTTGGGCTATCCGGCTTGTCTGATCTCTGCATCCACCTGACCCCAGCACCTGAAGTGTGGGAATGGCTCCAAGCCGAGATCCTTGCCGACACCGGCAGCATTCACAACCCGGACCACGCCCACCTGCTGGATGCAGACATCCGGGTCATGTGGGCATCGTCGAGCTTCGAGAAACAGGGCCGTCGAGTACTTGGTCAGGCCGAGCAAGTGGCGTTCCGTGCTGGTGGTTGGCAGAAGGCGCGGATGGAGCAGCAGATGATGGATTGGTTCGGCGATGTGCCGGCCTTCATCATCACCCTGGCTGCCGACTACTGCGTCCAGTGCTCCGACGCTGAGTTCTGCGCCCTGATCGAACACGAGCTTTACCACCTGGCCCACGCCAAAGACAAATACGGCCAGCCAGCCTTCACCAAGGAAGGCGCACCAAAGATCGAGATGCGTGGCCACGACGTCGAGGAGTTCGTCGGCGTGGTCCGCCGCTACGGTGCCAGCCGAGAAGTGCAGGCCCTGGTGGACGCTGCAAACAATCCTGCTGAGGTGGGGAAATTGAACATATCGAGGGCCTGCGGAACCTGTCTGCTCAAGTCGGCCTGATTCTAGACAGGCTCTAGACGGATGAGACCCTATGGCAACCCTGAAAAATGAGGTGAAGAGCTTCATCGTTCAGGCTCTGGCGTGTTTTGACACACCTTCTCAGGTGGTCGACTCCGTCAAGAACGAATTTGGGGTGGTGGTGACCCGCCAGCAAGTGGAGACACACGACCCAACCAAGGCCGCGGGCAAGGGGCTCGCGATCAAATGGCAGACCCTGTTCCACGACACCCGTAAGCGCTTCCGTGAGGACACGGCAGAAATCCCGATCGCCAACCGTGCGTTCCGGCTTCGCGCCATGAATCGCTTTGTCGAGCGCGCCGAAGGGATGAAGAACATCGTCTTGGCTATGCAGATCCTGGAGCAGGCAGCCAAGGAGTGCGGCGACGTCTATGTGAATCGCCAACGGAAGGACGAGCCTGACGACGAGCCGGTGATCCCGACCCGGATCCAGGTTGACGTAGTGGATGCGAGGAAGCCGAATGCCGAGCCTTAACGTTCCGCAGTCGCAGTTCCTTCTGTTGCCCCACAAATTCCGCGCATTCGTTGCTGGCTTCGGCTCTGGGAAGACCTGGGTTGGATGCTCGGCGCTGAGCAAGCACTTCATGGAGTGGCCAGGCGTCAACGCTGGGTACTTCGCGCCGACCTACCCGCAGATCCGGGACATCTTCTATCCGACCATGGATGAGGTGGCCTATGACTGGGGGCTGAAGACCAAGATCAACCAGGCGAACCATGAGGTTCACATCTACAGCGGCCGACAATGCCGCGGCACTGTGATCTGCAGGTCGATGGAGAAGCCGCAGACCATCGTCGGCTTCAAGATCGGCCACGCCCTGGTGGATGAGTTGGACGTGCTGACGTCGATCAAGGCACAGCAGGCCTGGCGCAAGATCATTGCCCGGATGCGCTACAACCTGCAGGGCCTGAAGAACGGCGTGGACGTCACCACGACGCCGGAAGGCTTCAAGTTCGTGTTCCAGCAGTTCGTGAAGCAGCTGCGCGACAAGCCGGCGCTCAAGGACATGTACGGCCTGGTCCAGGCCAGCACGTTCGACAATGAGTTGAACCTGCCGGACGACTACATCCCATCGCTGATGGAGTCGTATCCCGAGCAGTTGATCAGGGCTTACCTGAATGGCCAGTTCGTCAACCTGACCTCTGGCTCGATCTACCACGCTTACGACCGCAAGTTGAATCAGTGCTTCGACACTGTTCAGCCGGGCGAGCCGCTGTTCATCGGCATGGACTTCAACGTCGGGAAGATGGCTGCGATTACCCACGTCAAACGCGACCACGGATTGCCCAGGGCAGTGGATGAGCTCATGGATGGCTATGACACGCCGGACATGATTCGCCGCATCAAGGAGCGCTACTGGGAACACACCGGCAACGACTTCAGGAAGACCTGCGAGATCCGGATCTATCCAGACGCTTCCGGCGATTCGCGCAAGTCGGTCAATGCCAGCCTCACCGATATCGCCATGCTGAAACAGGCAGGCTTCACGGTCATCGCGCCGGCGGCCAACCCACCGGTTAAAGATCGGATCAACGCCATGAACGCCATGTTCTGCAACGCGCAGGGCGAGCGGCGCTACCTGGTCAACCCGTTCACCTGCCCAGCCTACGCCGACGGCCTGGAGCAGCAGATCTGGGCGCCCAATGGCGAGCCAGACAAGACACAAGGTAACGACCACGCCAACGATGGCGGTGGTTACTTCATTCACCGCGAGTACCCGATCATCAAACCGGTCACCGCTATCAAAATGGGATACGCCCGATGAGCAACGACGTCTCCTTCAAGCGGGCGGACTACCTCGAGGCGCTCGATCGTTGGTCAACAGTGCGTGGTGTGTGCGCCGGCCAGCATCGGGTTGTCGACCGACTGCCGTACATCAACGCACACGACAAGTCGCCTGAGAACCAGGACCGCAACAAGGCATACCGTGAGCGCGCGGTGTTCAAGAATGCTACCGGGCACACCCGTAACGGGTTGCTCGGCCTGGCCTTCCACAAAGACCCGACGCTGACGGTACCGAAGAAGCTGGAGTACCTGCAGGACAACGCCAACGGCTCCGGCGTGAGCATCTACCAGCACTCCCAAGGCACGCTTGAGAAGGTGCTTGAGGCTGGCCGGCATGGCCTGTATGTCGACTACCACCAGGATGACGGCGTCGGTGGCCACTCGGTGATCCTGTCGTACTGCGCCGAGGACATCATCAACTGGCGCACCGGCATGGTGAATGGGCACAGCGTTCTGACCCTGGTGGTGCTGCGGGAGGCGCCGGAGGTGGAGGACGGCTTCGGTTTCAAGGTGCTTGAGCAGTATCGCGAGCTGGCACTGGAGCCGGACGGATTTGTTTGCCGAGTCTGGCGGCGGTCTGGTCCTAAAGGTGGCGGCCCGCTGGCCATTGTTGAGGAGTTCAGGCCTGAGGGCATCACTGGACGCTTGAAAGAGATCCCGTTCACCTTCGTTGGCGCGCAGAACAACGACCCGAGCATCGACGAGTCGCCGCTCTACGACATCGCGATGATCAACCTGGGCCATTACCGGAACAGCGCCGACTACGAGGACAGCGTCTTCTGGTGTGGTCAGGCCCAGCCGTGGATCTCCGGCTTGGATGAGCAGTGGCGCGACTGGATGGAGAAGAACGGCGTCTATGTTGGCTCCCGCGCGCCGATGATGCTGCCTGTCGGTGGCGCATTCGGTTACGCGCAGCCGCAGCCGAACACACTGGTCAAGGAGGCCATGGCCGACAAGAACCAGATGATGATCGAGCTGGGCGCTCGCATGGTGGTGGCTTCGCTTTCGTCCAAGACGGCAACTGAAGCCCGCGGCGATCAATCGGCATCGACTTCGGTGCTGGCTGGTTGCGTGGCCAACGTCAGCGAGGCTTACACCCGGGCGATCATGTGGTGCTGTGCCTATATGGGCGTCGCCGACAAGAAGGTCGCCTACCAGGTGAACCAGGAATTCGTTGAGCTGACGGCTGATCCGCAGATGATCACCGCACTGGTGGGGCTCTGGCAGAACGGCGGGTTCGCGAAGGCTGACCTGCGGGCCTACTTGCGCAAGCTGGGCCTTATTGCGCCGGAGCGCACGGACCTGCAGATCGATGGCGAGCTGCAGGAGCAGGGCGACGGCCTGGGCCTGGACGACGAGGACAATCCAAATGGCGGCAAACCAAGCGATCCTTGATGCCACAATTCGGCACGCCGTCTTTCTCGAGCAGTTGAAGGCGGGGGAGGTGGGCAAGTTCGCTCCCTTCCTCAAGGAGATTGACCGGTCGATCCGGGGTCGCCTCACTCAGTCGGATCTGACCGAGTACAACACCAAGCGGTTGGAGGCGCTGCTGAAAGAGGTCGACAGCCTGCTGCTGGGCATCTTTGACCGCTACAGCGCGCAGCTGAACCTCGACCTGATCGACATCGCCAACTACGAGGCCGAGTTTGAGGTTACGAGCTTGGCCAGGTCGGCGCCGGTTGGTGTCTCGCTGGATGTCGTGGCACCCACAGCAGCTGCGATCCGCACAGCGGTGCTGACGAACCCGCTCAGCGTGCGTGGCGCCGGCGGCGGCAAGCTGCTGAAGTCATTCATCAAGGGCTGGACCGTCGCAGAGCGCGACCGGGTCACCGGCACGATCCGGCAGGGCTTCTTCGAGGGGCAAACGAACTTCCAGATCATCCGCAACATTCGCGGTACCAAGGCGGCCGGATACAAAGACGGCATCCTGGCGACCACAAGTCGCAATGCCAGCACAGTCGTGCACACGGCGATTCAGCATGTGTCGTCCCAGGCGCGCATGGAGGTGGCCAAGGCCAATACGGACATCGTGTCCGAGGTCGAGATGGTCGCCACTCTGGACAGCAAGACCAGCCAGCAATGTCGGTCGATGGATAAGAGGCGGTTCCCAGTCGATTCCGGGCCCAGGCCGCCATTTCACCCGAACTGCCGCACAACCTTCGTCCTACTGACCAAACTCAGCGAGATATTTGCAAAGGGCGCCACGCGAGCCGCAGTGGGCGCAGATGGAGCAGGGCAGGTCAGTGCGAGCCTCGACTATTACCACTGGCTTCAGCAGCAGCCAGCATCGTTCCAGGACGTGGCGATCGGGCCGGTCCGGGCAAAGCTATTTCGCGAGGGCGGCCTGAGCGTCGAGCGCTTCGCGGAACTGCAGCTTGATCGCAACTTCGCGGCGCTGACCTTGGCGCAGATGAAAGCACTAGAACCTTTAGCATTCCAACGGGCTGGGATTAGCACGGCTTGACATTAAGGAGTCTGATATCAAGCCCCATGCCTCTCTGTATTGTTCAAGTTCAGGTAAGTGATTCAGATTGACTTTGCCCCAGCCCTCGGAGCGACGAAGTGCCTGGACAGTTGCAACTGGCAAAACGTAGTAATGCGGCGGCATAGGTAGCTTTTTCCCGTCAGGAGACCCGCGGTTGAGGAACACCGCTACCACAAACTCGCACTCGAAATTCTTGATTGGGAATCCATTCGCGCCAGTTTTCCATCGACTTTTTACCTGGATCCTCACGGAAGAGCTGTGCTCAGCGTTGGTTGCAACGATGTCGTAACCCGGCATGTTCGTGTAGGTCTTGTAGGCCGCGATCTTGTGAATCAGTAATTGCCCTAAGACAAGAAATTCAGCTCCCTCGCTTTCTAGTCTTGTGTCCATCCGCGCCATAACTCTCTCCATTTCGAGCGCCCCTAAATTGAGGGGCGCGATTACCTATGCCTGCGAGGCAGGCTAATCCAAACCCAAGGGGTGCATCAACGTGGCAGAAGAAAACGAAATCGACCTGGAAAACCCGGCAATCAAGGCCGCTATCGCGACTGCCGTTGAAGCATCCGTTTCCGGGCTGAAAACCAAGAACACTGAACTGCTGGGCAAGCTGAAGGACGCCTCCGGCAAGCTCAGCCAGTTCGAGACCCAGTTTGAAGGCCTGGACCTCAACGCCGTGAAGGGCCTGCTGACCAAGGCTGGTCAGGACGAAGAAACCAAGCTCCTGACCGAAGGCAAGATCGACGAAGTCTTCACTAAGCGCACCGAGCGCCTGCGTGGTGATTTTGATAAACAGCTCAAAGTCGAGAAGGACCGCGCCGACAAGGCCGAGTCCTTTGCCAGTAAGTTCCGGGACAAGGTCCTGGGCGACTCTATCCGCTCCGCCGCGATCAAGGCCGGAGCGCTGCCTGAAGCTGCCGACGATCTGATCCTGCGCGCCAAAGGGCAGTTCACGCTCAACGAAGAGGGCGAAGCGATCGCTGTCGACAAGGAAGGCCAGGCCATCCTCGGCAAAGACGGCAAGACCCCTCTGACTCCGCTCGAATGGGCGGAATCCCTGCGCGAAAGCGCACCTCATCTGTGGCCAAGGGCTTCAGGGACCAATGCCCCGGGCGGGGGTGGCGGTAATGCCGCATTGAAGCGCTCCGAAATGACGTCTGTGGCCAAGCGTGAATTCATCACGAAGAACGGCCAGGACGCGTACCTGAAATTGCCCAAATAATGGAGTAACCCATGGCGACTACCGTCAACTCGGACATGATCGTTTATAACGACCTTGCCCAAACCGCCTACCTGGAGCGCATCCAGGACGTGATCGATGTGTTCAACGCTTCTTCCAACGGCGCACTGGTGCTGGATAACGAGCTGATCGAAGGCGATTTGCGCAAGCGCGCTTTCTACAAGCTCGGCGGCTCCATTGCTCACCGTGACGTCAACTCGACTGCTGCGGTGGCCGGCCAGAAGATCGGCTCTGGTGAAATGGTCGGTGTGAAGGTGCCGTTCAAGTACGGCCCTTACGAAACCACCGAAGAAGCTTTCAAGCGCCGCGCGCGTTCGCCGGAAGAGTTCTCCGAACTGGTCGGTGTCGACTATGCCGACGCAGTGCTGGAAGGCTACATCCAGTACGCGATGGCGGCGCTGAAGGCCGCTATCGGCGCCAACCCGAACATGGTCGCCACCGCCAGCTTCGCCACCGATGGTAAGAAGGCCCTGACCAAGGGTATGCGCAAGTTCGGTGATCGCTTCGGCCGTATCGCACTGTGGACCATGGACTCGGCGACCTACTTCGACATGGTCGACCAGGCCATCACCGAGAAGGTCTACGAAGAAGCGGGCGTGGTCATCTATGGCGGCCAGCCGGGCACCATGGGTAAGCCGGTTCTGGTGTCGGACACCATCCCCGCGGAAACCATCTTCGGCCTTCAGGCGGGCGCGATCAAAATCACCGAATCCCAGGCCCCGGGCTTCCGCTCCTACCCGATCAACACCCAGGAAAACCTGGCGATGGGCTTCCGCGCCGAGGGCACTTTCAACTTGGACCTGCTGGGTTACAGCTGGAAGGACTCCACTGGTGGTGTGAACCCGAACCTGGCCGCGATCGGTGCCGGTGCCAACTGGACCAAGTACGCCACCAGCGACAAGGTCACCGCCGGCGTCCTGATCGACCTGTCCGCGCCTTAATCGGCGTCTACTTCAGCGGGCGGCCTGTAATGGGCCGCTTTGGAGATCTACATGGAACTGACTTACTCTGCGCAGACCACGGACTTCGATCCGGACAAGCGCTATCGCAACCCGCAGTACTTCGACAAGCCAGAGTCCGGTGTGACAAAGGTCACCGTTGTGGGTGATTGGCCGGTCGTTGTTAAGGCCTATAAGGCCGCCGAGATTGAAGTGGATGTCGTCGAGCCCGGCGGCGCCGTTGAAACTGACCCGACCAAAATGGGCGTGGCAGACCTGCGTGATTGGCTCGCCGCCCAGGGCATCGAGTTCGATCCGAAGGCCCCGAAAGCCGAAATTGTGAAACTCATTCCAGCGAGCTGATTCATGACTCTCATCATCGAGGACGGTACCGGTAAGGCTGACGCCGAAAGCTACGCCTCCGCCGAGGACTTGGCCATGTACGCCGTGAAGTTCGGTGTGACCATCCCGGCAGAAGTGCCGGTACAGGAAGCGCTGCTTCGCCGGGCCGCCTTGGCGATGGATGGCATGACCTGGAAGGGGCGCAAGATGGATAGCGACCAGGCGCTGGCCTGGCCTCGGCGAGGTGTTGAGCTTGATTGCGAGATCAAGCCTGACAACTACCTGCCGGCGCGCATCCAGTACGGCCAGATGGCCCTGGCCGCCGAGATCCATACCGACGATATCGACCCGATCGAGAAGCGCAAAGGTGCGGTCACCCGGGAACGGGTTGAAGGTGCAGTTGATCGCGAGTACGCGACGATCCCGAACACGAGCGGCCGCCTGTTGCCGGCGGCGCCGAATCGGCCGAGTGCAACGCAGTTTGCCGACTACCTGTTAAAGCGTGGGTTGTTTGCTGTGCGCGCATAATGTCAAATGGCCGCTCAACGAAAAGGAGTTTCAAATGAGCAAGGTATTGAAAGGTCAACAAGAGGTTTGGGTGCAATTTGCGGCAGCAGCACTAAGTGGCTACTTGGCTACTGCAAAATGGGATGATACGGCTGCTAACAAGGCAGCTCAGCAGGCAGATGAGCTACTAAAAGAGTTCGAAACTCGTGTAAAAAATGCTAACGGAAAATAATAGCTAGCTTAGACAGCCCAGCTATCGCGCTGGGCTTTTCACATCTGGAGCCACCATGGCCTTCTACGACGAAATGGCCGTGATGGCTCTGGAGATGATCACAGAGTTCGGCCAGCCCGTGCTCATCCGCGACATAAAACCCGGCGAGTACGACCCGGATACTGGAACAGCAGGTCCTGATACCGTTACCGAGCAAGTCGCCCAAGGCATTTTGCTCGACTTCACTGGCCAGGAGTTCCAGTCCAACAGCCTGATCAAGGTCGGCGACAGAAAACTCAAGATTGCTGCCCGCGGGCTTGAGTGGGCGCCGAGCCTGCTGAACAAGGTCGTTGTCCAGGGGCGCACCTGGTCAATTGTCCCGCCGCTGAAAGAGATCAACCCGGCCGGCACACCCATTCTGTACGAGCTGCAGGTGAGATCGTGAGCAAGTATGCAGGCCTCAACGGCAGCTTCGCCGAAAACATCCGCCAGTTCGCCGAGCAGGCGCAGGCTGGTCTCGACGCCACCTTCCGCGAAATCGTGATCGAGATCGGCAGCAGCGTGATCCGCATGTCCCCCGTGGGCAATCCCGAGATCTGGGCGGCCAACGTGGCGCATCGTGCGACCAATACTCGCGCGGCCGATGACTACGATTTCAAAGTGGCCGTCCGCAACACGCTGATCAATCTGGATGAAAGCAACTTCACCAAGGCCGGCAAGCTTCGCCGCGGCGTGAAGTACGCCAAGCCCCTGACCAAGACCGAGCGTGACCAGAACTTCAACGTGAATGGCCTGGTCGCCGGCAAGGATTACGTCGGCGGCCGATTCCGCGGGAACTGGCAGTTCTCGATCGGGGCACCGGCTGAAGGTGAACTTGATCAGGTTGATCCAGCCGGTGGCGTCACGCTTGCGAAGCTCAGGCTTCAGATCAAGCAGCTCAGCATTGGCCAAACGGCCTACATCGTTAACAACCTGCCTTACGCTGTGCCGCTCGAGTACGGCCACTCCAAGCAGGCACCAGGCGGCATGGTCCGTATCACGCTCGCTCGGTTCCAGCAGATCGTCGACGAAGCCACCAGGAGCAATCAGGTATGAGCCACCAGATAATCGCTTCAATCTATGAGGCCAGGCTGATTGCCTGGGCCGGCACTCTGCCAGATCCTTTGAGGGTGGAGCTTGAGAATGGCGTGTTTTCACCTGAGGACGGGGAAACCTATCTACGGGCATTCGCCTTGCCTGCCGACACTGCGAGCAACACGCTCGGCGGCGATCACCGGCTATACACCGGCGTGTTTCAGGTCAGCATCGTGACGCCGTCGGGCAAGTACCGCGGCGTTGCAGGTGCGCTGGCTGATCAGATCGCGGCCTTGTTCCCGCTTTACGAGCGGAATACGAAAGACTCGCTGACAGTGGTGACCATGACGCCGCTGGACCAGGGGCCAGGAATCTCGGCCGACACCACATACACGGTCCCGGTCTCGTTTCAGTACCGCGCCGACACCAACTAATCCGCCCATTGGGCAAACCCAGAACCCGCCATTGAGCGGGTTTTGTCATTTCTGAGAGAGGAAGAACCCATGGCCGGCATTCAAATGCCCAACGGCGCAACGTTCGAAATTGCTTCCGCCTATGGCGCTGCAATCCCATTCACTGCCCTGACTAATGCAAACCCGGCAGTGGCCACGGCCGCGGCGCACGGGCTTGCCGAAGGCGACATCATCGCCGTCAGTTCAGGCTGGACGCGCCTGGACGGCCGCGCTGTGCAAGTGGGTGAGATTGCCAGCGGCACTTTTGCGCTGGACGGCGTGAACACTACCAACATTCAGCAGTATCCGGCCGGTTCGGGCGTCGGTAGCGCACGAGAGGTGACGACCTTCACCGAGATCTCGAAAATTACCGAGCTCGGATCGAGCGGCGGCGATCAGCAGTTTCTCACCTTCGGCTTCCTGGCTGACGATGATGACCGCCAGATGCCGACCACCAAGAACCCGATCACGCTCACAATCACGGTCGCCGATGATCCGTCGCAGCCTTATGTTGATGTCTGCGAGGCGGCGGACGACGACAAGCAGGCCCGTGTTCTGCGCCTAAACCTGCCAGGCGGTAGCCGCATCATCTACAACGGCTATGTCTCGATCACTTCGACCCCGACCATGTCGCGCAACAACCTGATGACTCGCGTGATCAGCATCGCGCTGACCGGTCGCCCAACTCGTTACAGCGCCTCGGCGTAAGGAAGGCACATGGCAAAGTTCACACTCGCCCGGAACCCAACCTTCAATCACGTCGTGATGCTGCCAACGGTCGGCGGCGATCCGGTGGGCGTCGAATTCGAGTTCAAGTATCGCGATCGAACCGAATTGGCCGGCCTCTATGCAGAGTGGGGTGAGCGTCATAAAGCCCTCAAAGAAAAAGCGGAAGAGACCGGCATTGAGCAGTTCACTGCTTTGCTAATCGATCTGCAGGTCGAGCAGTTGAAGGCGATCGTCGCCGGCTGGGATATCGCCGAAGAGTTCACCGACGAGAACCTACGCATCCTGGTCAAATCCATCGCCGCCACTCCTGGCGTGGTACTGGCTGCTTATTCCGATGCCTTCAGTAACGCACGCCTGGGAAACTCCTAAGCGTCTCCCGCAAGCTGTACGAGCCGGGGCCGTCAGTCGAATCGCTGGCGGCCTTCGGCCTTTCTCTTCGTGACATACCTGATGAAGTCTGTGAGGTCTGGCCTGATGTCTGGCAGTCCTTCAGGGTCTTCGAGGCCATGTACACCCAGTGGCGTACAGGCGCGTGCGGCGCTACCGGACTCGATTACACATCAATTCGCCATGTCGCCGGCTTCCTCGGGCTTACCCGGTCGGAAGTCGCCGACGTCTTTCCAGATATCCGCGTCATGGAAGCCGAAGCCCTGCGGGTGATGGCGGAGCAGAGGGACAGTAAATGAGCACTACCTTCGCGTCCCTCGGTATCGAGGTGAATTCCTCGTCTGCCTCCAAAGCGGCTGATGATCTCGACAAGCTGGTGGATTCGGCAGTTGATGCTGAGAAAGCCATTGATGATCTCGGTAAGTCGGGCGAAGGCCTGGCCAACACCAGCAAGAAGATCAGCCAGGCCGAGACTGAGGCCGCTCAGGGTATCGACAAAGCCACGGGGGCCAAAGAGCGCCAGGTCAATGCCAGCCGCAAGGCTGGTGCAAGCGCTGCCAGCGAAATCGCAATCATCAGCCAACTCGACAAGGCAATGTCCGGCAACATCGGCAGCATTGAGCAACTGATTCAGGCTGAAGGTTTGCTGGAGCGCGCCCGAAAGGGTGGTCTCGTCACTATCGAGCAGCAGGAGTCCTATCAGGATCGGCTCGGCAAGGCGTATGAGCGGATCGAGAAAGCCGAAGCCAAGGAGATGGCTCAGAAACAGCGGCTGATCGAGGCTGAAAATCGCCAGATCGAAGCGCTGAAACGCACGGTCAACAACATTGATCCGGTCACCGCGAAGTTGGCCAAGCTCGAGGCCCAGGAGAAGGCGCTGGAGGCTGCGCATAAGGCGGGTGTGATCGATGCGAACCGCTACAACGAGGCGCTGGCCAAGATCGGCAAGGACCGTTCCGCCCTTACGGCCACAGAGACGGCTTTCGACAAACTGAAGCTCGGTACCCGTCAGGCTCAGGAAAACGTTACCCAGCTGGGCAACGCTTTGGCCTCTGGCGACTTTGGTAGCGGCGCGCGGGCGATAGCGCAATTGGGGGTAGGGGCTGGGGCTTCGGCAAAGAGCATGGCCGCGCTGCTGCTTCCCGCGGGCGCCTTGACTGGCGTGATCGGTGGGTTGGCCTACGCCTACTTCGATGCGATGAAGCAGGCGCGCGAGTTCAACGCCGCGATCAATGGCGGCTCGAACGATGCAGGCCAGACTATCGGCAGCCTCAAGTCCATGAGCGAGTCGGCAGGCGTGCTTACTGGCAACTTGTCAGGCGCGCGGGAGGCCGTCATTGCCCTGGCGTCTGGTGCTGCCACCAGCAGCACCCAAATGCAGAACCTGGCTCAGGCTGCCGCAGCCATCGGCGAGGTGACGGGGAAGGGCGCTGGCGACATCGCGAAATCGCTGGCCAATGCCGGTGACACCGCTACAGAAGCCGCGTCGAAGATCAGCGACCAGTACGGCCTGCTGACCTACGAGCAGTACCAGGTCATCAAGGCGATCGACGAGCAAGGAGATCATCAGCGCGCCCTGGACACCCTCAGTGAGAACCTGAACCAGTCGGCCCAAGAGCGCCTGAAGGCTTACCGGGCCTCCCTATCTGATATTGAGCGTGACTGGGATGACATCAAGGTCGCGATCAAGGGGGCTTATGCTGTGGTCCGATCCGAAGTCTTTCCTGACTTGGCCAAGCAGATCGAAATCACCCAGCGGGTACTGGACACCCGGAAAGGTGGCGGCGTTGCTGGTGCGGTATCGAACGGGCTCAGCTCGCTCAATTCCTTCTTGGGGCTGAACGATGGCGAGAACGACGACTCGACGCCGGCCTTGGAGGCGAAACTGGCTTCGCTCAAGGCGCGCCAGGCTGCAAGTGAAGGGCTTACCGCTTCCACCGGTGAAGCAACTCATGCAAACAAGGAACTGATCGCGGTCCAGAAGGAACTGGACAAGCAGCTCGATAACTTGAACCCGCTGGCTAAGCGCCAAGAGGCCTACAAGAAGCTCGACGACCAATTCACCAAGCTTTACCAAAATGCCGAAAAGACAGGGCAAAAGTCGGCGACCCTTGATGGCGTGCAGTTCGATGGGAAGAGGTTCTCCGGCGGTGCCTACGACAAGTTGCGCAAGGCAATCGACGAACAGAACAAGGACCCAAAGTCAGCAACTGGCGCCGTCGACCTGACCAGCTTCAACAACTCGAAAAACGCGCTCACCGGCATTCTCTCCGAGTACAAGAACGCCCAGAAGGAACTGGAAGCGGCGCAGAAGGCCGGCCTGGTCTCCCAGGCGGATTACCTGCTCAAGCGTCAGGCCATGATCGGCAACGAACGCGACGAGGTCACCGCGGCTTACGAGGCGGAGATCTCGGCGCTCGAAGCGACCAAGGGCAAGGCCGGCACCTCGGCGGCTCAGCGCATTCAGCTGGACCAGAAGATTGCCGACGCGCGCGCAGCGATGGTCAAGGCGCAAAAGGATGCCGACTCGGAACTCACTGTGCTGGCCTCGAACGAGGAGGGTAGGCTCAAGAAACAAGCAGCCAGCCTTAAGACCTATATCGATGCGCTCAACTTGCAAACTGAGGCGCTGCGCCGATCCGGACAGCGCGCCGTACTCGGCGTTGGCAGGGGAGACAGGGAAAATGCCCTATCTGGAGAGCTGAACTCCCAGGATGATCGTTTCGCCAACGCTTCCCGAGAGCTGGCGAGTCAGCGCAGCGCAGCGGCGCTTCAAGGGGCTTCTGAAGCCGATCTCGATAAAGAGTTTGGCCCTCGGGTGGCTGCACTCGCCAAGCAGAACCAGGAAGCCACCGACCAGATTCGGCAAAACTATGCCGATATCGAAACGGCACAGGGTGATTGGACGAAGGGCGCGACCTCTGCCTGGGCCAACTACCTGGATTCGGCACAGAACGTTGCCGGCCAGACGAAAAGCCTTTTCACCAACGCCTTCAGTTCCATGGAGGATTCGCTGGTCAACTTTGCCGTTACTGGCAAGGCGTCGTTTGCTGACTTCACGAAGTCGATTTTGGCGGACATGGCTCGGATTGCTACGCGCCAGGCGAGTTCTGCATTACTGGGCAGCCTAGTGGGGGCAGCAACCAACTACTTCGTAGGCAGCGGTACCGGGTCAACCTCGCCGGGTAGTACGCAGGCCGGCTACACGGGTAGTGATTTCTCGGGCTGGGTTTCTGGGCAGCGAGCTGCTGGTGGTCCTGTCGCGCCAAATTCTCTGTACGAGGTCAACGAACTCGGACCGGAGTTGTACAACGAGGGCGGTCGGTCATTCCTGATGACCGGGGCGAATGGCGGCAGTGTTACGCCCCTGAGCAGTGGCGGCGGGCCTGCTCTGGCAGCGATGTCTGGAGGCGGAGGTGGTAACACCTACAACTTCCCGGTAGCCGTCTCGGTGCAAACATCGGGCGCCGGTGATGGAGCCACCCAGGAGGACACGACGCAGCTGGGCAAAGGCATTCAGCAGGCTGCAAAGACTGAGGCTGAAACGGCAATCGCCAGAGGGCTGCAGCCAGGTGGTTCTATCTGGCGCGTGATAAACGGGAGGGGGTAATGGCGATTGAAACGTTCACCTGGCCAACGCAGAACGGGGACGCACCCGAGATCACCTATCGGGTGCGAACCGCACAGTTCGGTGACGGCTACAAGCAAACCGCCGGCGACGGGCCGAACAACAAGGAAGACTCCTACCCGGTCACCTACACCGGTTCGAAGGCTCGGGTGCTTGAGATCATGGCCTTCTACGATCGGCACGCCGGCGCGAAAGCCTTTCTCTGGACGACCCCGCTCGGTGAGCTGGGCCTGTTCACCTGCGTCAATCCTGTTCCCACCCCGGTCGGGGGCGGGGTCTTCAAACTCACAGCCACGTTCAACCGGGCCTTTCATCCATAAGGGGCAATCATGCCGCTGATCAGTGACATCCAGGCCCTTGAGCCTGGCAGTGAAGTGCTGCTCTTCGAGTTGGACGGATCGGACTACGGGGCGGACGTGCTGCGCTTCCACGGGCACGCGATCCCGCACTCGCCCGAAGAGCTGCTGGCAGCAGGGCCAAACGCCGACCAACTGCCGGCCAAGGCGATCTGGTGGCAGGGCAACGAGTATGGCGCCTGGCCCATGCAGATCGACGGCATCGAAGCAAACGGCGACGGCACCGCGGTACGGCCCACGTTATCGGTCGGCAACATCAACGGTCTCATCACGGCCCTGTGCCTGGCCTTCGACGACCTGCTCGAGTTCAAGCTGACCATGCGGCACACGCTGGGCAGCTACCTGGATGCGCAGAACTTCCCGAGCGGCAACCCAACGGCCGACCCCACCCAGGAAACGATCGAGGTCTGGTACATCGATCAGAAGACCAACGAAGACGGGGAAACGGTCAGCTGGGAGCTGGCCAGCCCTGGCGACGTTGGTGGCGAGTCCATCGGCCGGCAGGCGACCACGCTTTGCCACTGGTGCCTCACTGGCGGTTACCGCGGCCCGAGCTGCGGCTACACCGGCGGCTACGTCGACAAGGACGGATTGCCCACGGACGACCCGGAAAAGGACGAGTGCGACGCCACCCTTGGGCGGGGATGCATTCCGCGCTTCGGCGAGGGCAACGAGCTGCCTTTCGGTGGTTTCCCTGCCGTTTCCATCATTGCCCGGAGCTGACTATGCGCAAACACATCCTGAGCGCGATCCAGGCGCACGCGGCGGCCGAGTACCCGAAAGAGTGCTGCGGTCTGTTGCTGGCCGTCGGGCGCAAGCAGCAGTACTTCCCGTGCCGCAACATCGCTATGGAACCGAACGAGGAGTTCCGGCTGGATCCGGAGGACTACGCCGCGGCCGAGGACCAGGGCGAAGTGATCGGCATCGTGCATTCGCACCCAGACGCCACCAGCCGGCCGTCGCCGCGCGACCTGGCCATGTGCGAGGCCACAGCGCTGCCCTGGCACATCCTGAGCTGGCCCGAAGGGGATCTGCGCACCATCGCGCCGGCGGGCCACACGCCGCTGCTGGGCCGACCATTCGTCCACGGCGCCTGGGACTGCTGGCAGGTCTGCGCGGATTGGTACAAGCGAGAGTGGGGGCTGGAGTTCGAAGCCTTCCAGCGCGCTGATGGCTGGTGGGAAGACCCGGCCGGCCCGAGCCTCTATGAACAGGCCTATGAAACGGCGGGATTCGTGCAGGTCGACAAGCCGCAACGTGGCGACATGATTGTCATGGAGGTGGGCCGCACCGCCCACCCGAACCATGCAGGAATTTATCTCGGCGCAGATCCGACTCTGCCCGGGGAGGCCGCCGAGGTGTTCGGCCCTGGACCTTTCCTGCTGCACCACCTGTATGGCCGCCCAAGCGAAATCATCGTTTTCGGCGGGCCCTGGCTCGATCGAACGCGCCTGATCCTCAGGCACAAAGATGCACAACCAATCACATGATGCGGCATGGCCGCTGGAGAACGTTATGAGTCAGCCTTTTGAGGTTACCGCTGATGGGCAGGTGCGCATTGTCGGCGCAGCAATCCGCGACAATGCGCCGGTCGACACTAGCGAGGTTTAGCGCCTACGCCATTGCTGATTGCTTTTTCAATATTGCTAAGGTCTCCACCGACCGCATCCAGCGGAAGAACGTAGGCGGCCTTATCGACACCGTCCTGAACTGTGTTTTTGAAAAAGTTGACGTACTTCTGCAGTTCGGCAGCGTCATAGTCGGGGCGAGATCTAAGATAAAGGGAAACGGCGCCTAAAGCTGCGACCACGCCAGCTTCGAAAGTTGAGACAGGGGTTTTACTCACATCGACCTCCTAGGTCATAAACGCGCCGAAGTTGGCGCAATCCCAGTCCTTGGGTTTGCAGGCAAGGACTGGGCTACATCCAGAGCTGCAGAGTCAAGCTTTTGTTTGAGTCCTCACGACCAGCTCCCATTGCACAGGTTTACCCTGACATTGGTGCTGCGTCTTGTTCTGCGGTGGAAACGGATCGCCTTGGTTTGAGGTGATTTCGTCACCACAGTGGTAGCAACGATAGATGCCGGACACTGGCACTGTTTGACCGATTTTATAGATATGGGTCCAGTGCTCGTTCTTGGGCTTATCAGTGGTCACCACATACTTTCTCGTTTCTTCCGTAACGAATGCCATACCAGCCTCCTGTGCGGTAGTTCGGCGGCACAACGCTACTATGGCTTCACTGCTTCCAGTTACTGGCCTTTCATCCACACTGGATACCCGGACAGCTTGGCGCCGAGACGAATAGGGCTATGATGGCGCTTTGCACTCTCAGGGATTAGAGCCATGGCATTTCGCATCCGGAAGAGCTTCAAAGTCGCCCCAGGCATTCGCCTCAATGTCAGCAAAAGCGGTCTCAGTACGTCTATCGGGGGAAAAGGCACGACAGTGAACCTGAGCAAGCGCGGCACGAAGGTCACGAGCAGCATTCCAGGAACCGGAATTTCTACGTCGAAGCTTTATGGCAGTGGCAAGGCGCCCAAGACCAGCCATAGCGCGCCGACAGCAAGACCAGGCTTCGGCTCCTATTTGCTCACTTTCTTGATTATCGCCGGAGTGCTTTGGACAATCTTTCACAAGTGACCCGTGCGTCGAGGGGACAGCCCAGCCCTGCGCTGGGCTTTTTCGTTTCTGGCTACCCAGTGCTACATTGCCCGCATTTCCACAGGAGTGATCTGCATGAGACTTTTCGTAGGAGCGGTAGCGGTGGCGCTGCTGGCGGGGTGTGTGTCGCCAGGCGATCTGGAGTCAAAAGATCCAAGTATTGCTGTCAGCACCACGAAAGACCCGAAACGCTACGCTCTTTGCGTATTTCCTAAGTGGCAGGATGCCCGCAGCGATGTGTCGATGTCCGAGACGGAGCACGGGTATCGGCTGATAGCCGCAAGTAACAACATGACCGATGAGCTTCTGAGCATCCGCAAGGCTTCAAAAGGCAGCTCAGTAAAACTTTACCAGCGTATGGCTTGGGGCCCGGGTTATGGGCGAAGCGATATGGAGAAGGCAGTTAGAAGCTGTCTCTAAAACCAACACTTTTTAAGCCGCCTACGGGCGGCCTTTTTACGCCTGGAGGAAACGATGTCAGCGATCACCACTGGCGACCATTCGATGACGACCATCCTGCTTTCGGGCCCTCTCATCAAGATGTTTGGTCGAGTCCACCGACGTGAGCTCGGGAGCAAATCAGTAGGGGAGGCGCTCAAGGCATTGAAGTGCACGCTCGAAGGGTTCGAAGCGGCAATCAGGGATCTTGAGAAGCGAGGCTTGTGTTTTGCGATTTTTCGCAACAAGAAAAACGTAGCAGAGAAGGATTTCGCCCTGGGCGGCGCGCAAGAGGTTCGGATCGTTCCTGTGATCTCGGGCAGTAAGCGCGCAGGGCTGTTGCAAACCATCATCGGCGCCGTATTGATCGCCGCGTCGTTTATTCCTGGATTTCAGGCCTTGGCACCTACTGGCATCGCTCTCGTCGCCGGCGGGGTGATCCAAATGCTCAGCCCTCAAAAGGGTGGCTTGTCACAAAGCGCATCCCCCGAAAACCTACCCTCATACGCCTTCGGTAGCGCCAAGAACACCACCGCCAGCGGCAACCCTGTCCCGATCTGCATCGGCGAGCGCCGGTGGGGCGGGATGATCATTTCTGCATCGATCTATGCCGAAGACAAGACATAAGCAAAAGATTAAGGCTGTCTGGTAACCGCTGTTCTTGGTTGCTTTTTGAAGCTTGAGGTTCGCACGTATCTGCCAAACAACCACAGGCCATAGGCAATGGCGACCGCGAGGACGGACGTGATCAAGTTGAAGGTTGCTCCACCAATTTCCTGTGGTGTGGCATACGCCGAAATCATGACCGTGATGGAGGTGATGATTATTTTAGCGGCCAGAATCCCAACTCCAATTGAAGTGGCGTACACCAAAACTGAAAGCAAAAAGCGTAACGAACGAACCATGTTATTCATCAGCAATGACTTCCTTGAGGAGCCGAATAAAAAGCCCTGCATGTTATGAATTTCTCACGCCAAATCCAACAGCGTGAGAGTTTTTGAATAGCCCGATTTTATCAACCGTCCTTGAGGCGGTTTTTTTATGCCTGGAGGAAAGCATGGGCGCAGCAGCACAGATTGAGATTCATGGCGCCAAAGGCGGTAGCAGCAAGCCGAAGTCGCCGACTGAGGCCAACGACAGCCTGCGCTCGACCAACTTGGCAAAGATGTTGATCGCGGTGGGCGAGGGCGAATTCGATAGCGTCCCGACCGACTACGACATCTACCTGGACAACACGCCGATCAAGGACGCGAGCGGGAACATCAACTTCCCGAACGTGAAGTGGGATTGGCGCTCTGGTTCTGTGGATCAGTCATATATCCCGGGCATCCCCTCGGTCGAGAACGAGACCACGCTGAACATCGAGCTGCGCAGCGATACCCCTTGGGTGCGCTCGATCACCAACACCCAGCTGTCGGCCGCGCGCGTTCGGTTCGCCTGGCCGGCCTTGCAGGCTCAGGACGAAGAAGGGAATGTCGGCGGCTACCGCATCGAGTACGCGATCGACGTGGCCACCGATGGCGGCGCCTATCAGCAGGTGCTGCTCGAGGCGGTGGACGGCAAGACCACTACCCGCTACGAGCGGTCCCGCCGCGTGGATCTGCCGCCTGCCACCAGTGGCTGGTTGATTCGTGTGCGCCGGCTGACGCCCAACTGGAACAGCAACAAGGTCGCCGACACCATGCTGATCGCCGGCCTGACCGAGGTGATCGACGCGAAGCTGCGTTACCCAAACACCGCGCTGCTCTACATCGAGTTCGACGCCGAGCAGTTCACCAACATTCCGGCTGTCACCGTGAAGTGCAAGGCGCGCAAGTGGCAGGTGCCGAGCAACTACGACCCTGTCGCCCGCACCTACACCGGGACCTGGGACGGCACCATGAAGCAGGCTTGGACCAACAACCCGGCCTGGATTACCTACGGGATTTGCACCGAGGACCGCTTCGGCCTGGGCAAGCGCATCAAGCCGTATATGGTCGACAAGTGGGAGCTGTACCGGATCTCGCAGTACTGCGACCAGAACGTGCCGAACGGCCTGGGCGGCCAGGAGCCGCGCTTCCTCTGCGACATGAACCTGCAGGGCAAGGCCGATGCCTGGTCGCTTCTGCGCGATATCGCTGGCATCTATCGAGGCATGACCTACTGGGCTCAGGGCCAACTGGTGATGCAGGCCGACATGCCGCGCGCCCAGGACTACGACTATGTCTTCACCCGGGCCAACGTCGTCGACGGGAAGTTCTCCTACGGCAGTGCCTCGGCCAAGACCCGGTACACCCGCGCCCTAGTCAGCTACGACAACCCGGCGAACAACTACGACACCGACGTCATTCCGTTTGCCGATCTGGAGCTGCAGCGCCGTTTCGGCGACAAGCCAACCGAGCTGACGGCCATTGGCTGCACCCGCGCTTCCGAGGCCCAGCGCCGTGGTAAGTGGGCGATCCTGAGCAACAACCAGGACCGGACCGTCAGCTTCAAGACTGGCATGGAAGGGGTGATTCCGCTGCCTGGGCACATCATCCCTGTGGCGGATTCGCTGCTGGCCGGCCGGCAAATTGGCGGCCGGATCTCGGCAGTGGCCGGGCGCGTGGTGACGCTCGACCGCGACACCCAGGCCAAGGCCGGCGATCGCCTGATCATCAACCTGCCGGGCGGACGCGCCGAAGGCCGGACCGTGCAAAGCGTCACAGGGCGCGCTGTCACCGTGACCACGGCCTACAGCGAACCACCGCTGCCACAGTTGCAGTGGGCACTGGATGCCGACGACCTGGCAATCCCGCTTTACCGGGTGCTGAGCACCAAGCGCACCGCCGAGGGCGACTTCGAGATCAGCGCCCTGCAGTACGAACCCGGCAAGTTCGCTTTCATCGACACCGGCGCCCGCCTGGAGGAGCGGCCGATCAGCGGGATCCCGGTCACCGTCGTTCCGCCGCCGGCGAGCGTAACTCTGACTTCGAACTATGCAGTCGACCAGGGCATCGCCGTCAGCACCATGAACATTTCGTGGCCGGCCGTAAACGGTGCTGTGGCCTACGACGTGGAATGGCGCAAGGACAGCGGCAACTGGGTCAAGGTACAGCGCACTGGCGCGACCAGCGTTGACGTGACCGGGATCTATGCCGGCGCCTACCTGGCTCGGGTGCGGGCGGTGAGCGCCTTCGACATTTCGTCGATCTGGAAGGCGTCGAGCCTGACCCAGCTCAAGGGCAAGGAGGGGTTGTCGCCGTCGGTGTCGTTCCTGACCACCACCAGCGAGCTATTCGGGATCGGACTCAAATGGGGATTCCCGTCCGGCGCCGAGGACACTCAACGGACCGAGATCTGGTATGGGCCGGCGAACGACCTGGGCACCGCCACCAAGCTCGCCGATCTGGCGTATCCGCAGGCGGACTATCGCATGCAGAGCTTGCTGGCCGGCGCAACCTTCTTCTTCTGGGCGCGCCTGGTGGACCGGACCGGCAATATCGGCCCGTTCTATCCGGTGGTCAATGGGGTGCAGGGCCAGGCCAGTTCGGAGGCTGGACCGATCCTCGACATGCTCGCGGGCAAGATCAGCCGAACAGAGCTGGGGCAGGACCTGATCACAGAGATCGACGGCCTGCAGGACCAGATCGACGCCCTGGACAACATCCTGCTGTACGACGCCGAGAAGACTTACATCAAGGACGACATCGTCCAGCAGGGGCAGCGGTTGTACCAAGCCATTCAGGCGGTACCGATGAACACTCCACCGCCGAGCCCAACCTACTGGCTGGACGTGGGCCAGTCGATCGAGACGGCCAATGGCCTGGCGCAGCAGGTGGCGACCAACACCGCCGATATCACCGAACTGGATGGAGTGGTAACGGCTCAGGCGGCCTCAACGAACACACTCAGGGCTTCCTGGCGGGAGGACGATGGGGCTGGCGAGCTGGCGGATGCCATGAAGGGCTGGAACAGCACCGCGGCGATCGTCACGGAAGAGAAGGTCAGGGCGTCGGAGATCGAGGCAGAGGCCACGCAGAGGATTCAGCTGCAAGCCACCGTTGGCCAAAACACGGCAGCAATCCAGCAAACCTCGTCGGCGCTGGCGAACACCAACGGCCAGCTGGAAACGCTCTGGTCGGTGAAGATGGAGACCACCGCCGGTGGTCAGAAGTACGCGGCATCGTTTGGCCTGGGCCTGCAGGTCGACCCCTCTGGAGTGTCGTCGCAGTTCGTTGTGCGTGCTGACACTTTCATGCTGCTGAACCTGGCCAACGGTACGCCGGTGTCACCGTTCGCGGTAACCGGCGGGCAGACCTTTATCAACTCGGCCTTCATCCAGGACGGCACGATCACCAACGCCAAGATCGGCAACTACATCCAGTCGAACAACTACGTCGCAGGCAGCGTCGGATGGCGGCTGTGGTTTGACGGGACGTTCGAGATCAACAGCCCATTTGGAGGAGGGGCCCGCCAGGTTATCAATAACGCGGGTGGGAAGGTCTTCGATGAAAACGGCGTCAAACGCTACCAGTGGGGAGACCTATCCGCATGAGCTACGGCATACGAATCTGGGGGCCTAATGGTGAGGTCCAAGTAGACGAAAATACTTTCACCATGCGAGTTGTGTATAGCGCGTTGGTGACAGGGAATAATTTGACTATCCCGCAAACAATAGCTGTGCCTGGTATCACACCACAGAATGGCGCCGCTTTTGTTGTTCCTGTGGGTGCTTACAGTACAGTAAATGACAAGCAGCTTGAAACAGAAGTTGTTGTTGATGCTGTTCGTGTATATAGCTTTATAAGGGGTAGGGAGCAGTACAGTAATACTACTGGTATTACAATGAGGCTTATAGTGATAAGGTTTTATTGATGGCTTATGGAATGCAATACTCTAACGGCAGTAATGTCGTAACCATTGACTCAGAATTTACGCGGCTGGTAGTTCTTGCAAAGGGCAACTACCAGCCAACAGAAGAGTCTGGTCTTGGATCAACAACTCAGTTTCCATCAGTAATTACAAGCCAAGAGCCACCTTTGGTTTTTGTTCGTCCTGCTGGGACTTCCGGTATTGCTGGTCTTTGCCGGATGCGGGTAAACGGATCTCCTGGCGCTTGGACTGGATTTTATGTTCGGGCTTATGATGTAAATACGCTACAGCCGAATGGCACATATTTTGTATGCGGCTTTGCTGCCACAGCTGTAGCAAAATATGGTGTTCGGTTGTGGGATGGGAATTCAAAGTTAATATTTGACTCAGATACACCATTTGCCCTGTTTACTCGATCTTTTCAGAACTGGAGCTATGTGAAAACAGATTATGAAAGCCAAGGGATTCCAAGAAATTACTATCGCGTTAATTTCAATTTTCCGGCTGGCGAACACATGCTGATAAATACATTCGGTATGCCAATGTTGAATGACGGCGTGCAAAATAGGCAGCTGTACTGCTGGTGGGATTTCTCCGGTGGTAATCTATATGCATTAACCATCGGGCTTGGTAATCCATTCGCATTTTTCTTGCCTGCGGTATTCGCCAAACTGAACACCTGACAACCATCTCAATATCCAGCCGGCCATGAGCCGGCTTTTCATTGCCAGACAAAAGGATAAACCTATGCCCTGGTATAAAACGGGAACGGTGAGCGTTACCCAAAACTCCAACGCGGTGATCGGTACCAACACTGCATTCATCGCGAACAGCCGCGTCGGGGATGCATTTCTCGGTCCTGATGGGCGATGGTATGAGGTCACGAACATTGCCAGTGACACGGCAATATCGATTTCGCCGAACTATCAAGGCGCGACCAACGCTTTCGGCAACTATGCGTTGGTGCCGATACAGGGTTACCAGAAAACTCTCGCGGATGAAGTCCGCGCATGGGTGAACGCCTATGGCGCGAAGATGGCTGCCCTCGGCACCACTGGTAACTACGACACCCTTCCCGTTGCAAAAGGAGGGACCGGTGGCACAACCCAGGGCAGCGCTCGTGCTGGGCTTGGGCTTGGGGTTGTTGCTGTCGAAAACGTTGTCCCGGTTTCAAAAGGAGGGACAGGCGGTGTTGATCAGGCCGCCGGCCGAGCAGGCTTGGGCCTGGGCTCCGCAGCGACAGCGGCCATCGGCTATGAAACTGGAAACGTGGCTGGTGCATATTCAACTGGACGGACGAGCACAAGCCTGGTTCAGAGCTGGTACACGAACGTCGCGCATGGCGTCGACCCGAATCTCTATCCGCCAGGCTCATCCGGTCTACCCACTGGCGGCACCGGGTACTGGTACAAGCAGGTTTTCAGGCATACGGATACATCCAATCGCCTGACAATCGCTTGGCCCTACGGGCTGTCCGGCAGCTCGGGCACGGTTAAATTCCAGTCGATCTATGACGGCAGTCCGACACCCTGGATCGAGTTCTACCACACCGGCAACACCACTCGCGGTTCTGGCGGCGTGCTGTCTGCTGCATCGCCGATCCTGCGCATCGCCAATGTCGCCGATAGCCAGCGCCGGGATCTCGACGAGCAGACCTTCGAGCCGGCCGGTGCCTGGGGCATGGCGAACAGCGAGGCCCGCGGCGTGAGTGTCGAGCGCCTGGGCGTTGGTGAGTACCGTGTAACCGGCAGCCTGGGCCTGGCACTGGAAGGCTGGCGAACGCAGGACCCGTGCTCGCCGGACGGCGGCGGCACGCTCGGAATCACCGAGACCGAGCAGGATCCCGACGGCACGGTGGTCGTCCGGCTGTTCAAGCAGCGCTGGACCCTGTCCGAAGACGGCGAAATGATCCCCGGTCGCGGGGCTCCGCTGGACGTGCCGCTCAATAGCTGGATCGACGTGCGCCTGGAAATGCCCGCCGTAGAGCCGCCCCCGCAACAGTTCGCCGAAACCGAATAACAGCCCGCCACTGAGCGGGCTTTTTCTTGCCTGGAGAAAAGTATGCCGAACACCGAAACCCGCGGGGTGCGCAATCGCAACCCCGGCAACATCGATTACAACCCGGCCAACAAGTGGCAGGGCCAGCTCCCACCAAACCCAGCACTTGAGAAGCGGTTCGCCCGGTTCGATACGCCAGAGAATGGCATCCGCGCCCTGGGCAAGCTGCTGCTGACCTATCAGCGAAAGCACGGGCTCAGGACAGTGAAGGCCATTATCAGTCGCTGGGCGCCGGCGGTAGAGAACGACACGGCTGCCTACGTGCGCTCCGTCGAGGCAAACACCGGTACACGGCCGGGGGCGGAGATCGACCTGACTCAAGCCCAGGTCATGGCCGGATTCGTCAAGGCGGTCATCCATCACGAGAATGCCGGGTATGCCTATCCGGACGCCGTGCTGGCCGAAGGCGTGCGGCGGGCGCTGACATGACGCCGGCGCAGAAGTTGCTCGGCGCCCTGGTGCTGGCCGGCCTGCTGATCGCCGCTGGCACAGGGCTCGGCCTATGGCTTGCCGCCGGACACTACCGACCCTTGCTCGACGCCGCCCAGGACGACCTGGCAACGACCAAGGCCGGCCGGGCCAATCTGGAAGCGTTGGCGGGGGAGCAGGGCAGGAAGCTCGGCGAGCTGGTGCTGGCCGGTAGAGAGCGTGAGCAGCGCGCCGCCCAGGCCCAGGCCGACGCCCGAGAGCTGGCCCAGGGCGAGTATGCCGCGGCGAACCGCCTGTTGCAGGAACGAACCGGTGGCGACCAGTGCGTAGCAGCGGCGGCCATTATCGATCGGGAGCTTGGATTATGAAGTTGCTGCTGGTGGGGATTGTGGTGTTGCTGGCGGGGTGCGCCGGCCGGGAGCCGGAAGTGCGCACTGTGCGGGTGGATGTGCCGGTGCCGGTGCCGTGTCGTGCGCCGGAGGTTGTCGTGCCGCAGTGGGCAGTCGCCGGACTGAAGAAGACTGATAGCCTGGAGGTGAAGGTGAGAGCGTTGCTGGCTGAGCGCCGGCAACGGGTCGGGTATGAGCGGGAGCTTCTAGCTGGCTCTCGATCCTGCAGCTAAGTAATACCCCTCCCATAATGAGGAGGGGTATTAAATACCCGAGCTATTATGCCGTAAAGGTGGCAATAACTTCATTTTTCAAGGTGATAGGGCTTGCTCCCTCTTGCGTGATTGTTCCGGAAAACTTAATGCAGAAACCAATCTTATTGCC
The DNA here is from genome assembly GCF_058800485.1 of Pseudomonas sp. GW822-FHT05A08. Lineage (NCBI taxonomy): Bacteria > Pseudomonadati > Pseudomonadota > Gammaproteobacteria > Pseudomonadales > Pseudomonadaceae > Pseudomonas > Pseudomonas sp. GW822-FHT05A08. Next base: position 4,045,135 of record NZ_CM179511.1, on the reverse strand, counting down.
TCCGTATATGAATTCAAGGGTTGCACCCTCTTGCAATGTGTAAACGCCATAGACTTTGTCGCCTTTTAGTGTTGCTGTCGTAGCGGCTTTTGAGATGTTTTCAGTCCACGCTTGATGCCCATCAAGGTTGATTGAAACTGCCGTATCAAGCATTGTGTTACTTGATTCTCCGTTAAAGCTTGACTCTGCGGTGCAGTTACTCTTTAGGGCTGCGATGTTGGTAATTGGTAAAGACATGATGAACTCCTTTTCAACTTTTGGGTGAGACTTAGAGTCTAGGCTTTAATTGGGTGAAAAATAGTGTCAGTTTTAAAATAAATATCCGTATCAGATTGATATAATTAATTGCTATTGCTTTGTTGGTTCTTAGGTTCTTAGGTTCTTAGGTTCTTAGGTTCTTGTACTTTTGTACTTTTGTACTTTTGTACTTTTGTACTTTTGTACTTTTGTACTTTTGTATTTTTAGATGGCGGTCTAGTCAAATCTATTGGCCTAGGGTTATGTAATGTTAAAAGTAAATATTCAGACTCAACCACTAAGATAAGTCTATGAGTTCATGGAACCACGTGAGCCCAACTTGATCCGGCGCATGCTCAACGAATTATCGGCATCACCGACGACGGCGACCAAAGACTGATCGCCCTGCAGGCGTGTCAGGCATATGTTCGAGCGCTTACGCGCTGATCGACTCGATCAGCCGTTATTCACGAATGCTCCGCCGTGGATTTCGCTGATGGGATCGATCAAGTGCGCCCCCTGATTTTTTGTGTTGCCCGCGGCGCGGTCGACCTTGAACCACTCGAACGCCTCGGACGGTTCGCTCTGGTGCATCAGCATCAGCTCGGCTCGCTCCTTGGGTGTCGCCGGGTCAAGCCATTCCCGGGCCAGGTCCGGCGCTAGGACTACTGGCCGCCGATCGTGAATGTCGACCATGCCACCGGCGGAGTCCGCAGTGACGATCACAAAGCCGTCGTGCTCCCGAGGAGGCTCGTCAGCATGCGGCCAATGGCCAATCGAGGCGCACAGGCTGGGCAAGCCATCACGTCGCCGGATGTAGTAGGGCTGTTTTCCACCTTCTTCCACAAGCCATTCAAACCATCCGTCTATTGGCGTGATCGCTCGATTTGGCCAGGCTGCCCGGTAATAGGGGTTGTGCGCGACCTTTTCGGCGCGGGCATTGGGTTCGGCTCGATTGGTTGCCCAGTGCGGCTTCCAGGACCACCTGATAAGGTCGGCATGTAGCGCGCCATTCTCTATGTGGAGCAGGGCGACATTTGTTGTCGGCGCCACGTTGTACCGCTCCAGAGGTTGATCGCCGGCGTTGTTGACCAGCGCACCCGGCATGCTGAGCACGGCCACAAAGTCGTGAATGCCGTGGTACTGCGCGATACGTCCGCACATGCTCGCCTCCGAAGTGATGGTCCACTTTATTCAACGTAGACCAACGGGCAGGCCACTCGTCAGCGCCCGATTGATGGTCGGGGCGCTGTGAGTAATATGCTGTGTTTTTATACAGTATAGGTTTGTCCGATGTACTTCTTGATTACTCCGCGCCGAGTTCTAGGCGTTGCGCTTTCCAAGGAGGAATTGCGGAGGACCCCCGCGATTCGAGGCGACATTCACATCTATGAATGTCAGAACGAAGAGCTTGGCCGGGCGGCTTTCAGTGCTTGGGTTTTCAATCCAGGCCCTGGCCCTGACATCATTCCGCGGCTTCATGACGTGAAAATCACCGGGATGGCCCAGGGTGGGATGAACTTGAATGGCATCGAGCAGATCGGCGATGCCTTCTACGCGCAGTCGTGGTGGTGTCGTACTGAATGAGGGGAATTGTGTCCGGTCGGCAGAACGCCGGAGGAGGGGCTGAAAACAGTTCCATAACTCGAACGGCACCCCCTTATAGAATGCGGTCTGTAGAGCATCGAAATCTGCTTAGTAATGGAACGCGAAACACAGTGCAGCCCAGGAAATACAAGGCTTTGCCTCTCGGATTGCAAATCCGCCTACGCCGGTTCGATTCCGACCTCGGCCTCCAAACTGAAAAGCCCGTAGATCAATGATCTACGGGCTTTTTTATTGGCTGGAGGAAAGTAGGCGTTCCATCGTTGAGGCCAGGCGGTAGACGCGACGGAGCCGCTGGATCGGGTGGCTCTGGTCGGCGAACCCGCCTTCATGGGAGCCTTCGTTCATGCGCAGGACTTTGGCTGCGAGATAGGGTGGAGTGGGCGCCATTTTGTTCCGGCCGGTTCTTTCGGGGGGGGCATCGTCCGCTGTGTGGAGGCGATGGGCTCGACTGGCGAAGCCTCCTGCCGTTGGTTCGAAGGAGGCAAACAGGATAACGAGCGGGAAGGGTTACCGATAATCCAGAAACACGGTCATTGCTCCGTTTACCGTTCCGGGTGTAGCCGTCGCATCAGTCCTGATGTAGGACGCCTGCATCGGAATGGCAAACGAGCCACCTGCCGTTTTGTTGTATCCATCGACCGTTATCGAGTTCCCCATGGTTGCCGGAGCGCCCTGGGCGTTTTCAACCCGGATCTTTATGCCGCTGGCGGTCGAACCGCCAGTAAGCGGCAATACCCCAGGCGAGTTCGCAATCACGCCGCCAACCGGATCAAGGGTATAGCCAATCCGGTTATAGCCCTTGGGGCAGTTGTTGATCTGTATCTGGAAACTCTGGGTGCCGGCTGTCGAGCCGATGCGGTCCAGGCGGTTCAGCAAGGTCTTGGGTAGCTTTACCGTCTGGCCCGGCACCGAGCAGGTGCCGTCGATCGGGGTGATAGTGCCGTTCAGGTAAATGTACAGGCGCGAGCCTGTCATTTCGAGTTTGTAGTAGTTCGCAAGGGCCTGGTTGCCAGATAGGGAACCGCCTAGATTTGTTCGACCATCGCCGAGTAACTGTACTTCGATTGGCTGGGTGAACTCGACCCCTGGATATGAAGTTCCGTAGGCTCTTCCATTGATCAACAAACGAGTCGATATGCCCGAGACGTTCGTGGTGATTACTGTTGCACTTGAGGTCGATACGCCGCCCTCTGGGTAGGCGTAAAGGTCTCCGGCTCTGCACTTCGATGCGCCGCATGCCTCCTGCGGAGTAATGTAGTGTCGAGCCAGTATGGTGCCGCTGGAGGTGTTCTTCGGAATCGAAAGTTCCTGCCCGAATGCTGATACCCGTGCATCTACTGCCCTCGCGGGCGGCGACACGGCGAGGGCCAAGAGTGCAATGACGCAAAGTTGCGGCGCGATGAATAGGGTGTTGATCATTTTTCTTGCTGTGGTCTTCATTGCCTGTTTCTCTCTGATCGGCCTTGAATAGGGTTCGTGGGTGAATCGTTCTTGCGCACCCTGGCTCCATGCGTTCGGAAATGATTTTCTTTGTTTGGGGTGAAGGCTATTGGCGAAGTGTGTATTTCATAAGAGGTGATATTCAGCCGATAACAAAACACTGGGTTAATCAACAAACAAAAAATTCTGATCTTTAACCAAGATCAGCTGGATATGTCGCCTGAGTGCTGTACGGCTACTCCATCGTCGTTGATGCTCTCGAACTCGATCTTTATTGGTCCGCCAGAAGTCAAGGAAGAAGCCTCCTCGATCGCGAATGATTGGCTTGAGTAGGGGGCCAGCATTTCTGCTGGAATCGGATAGTTGTTTGAACCGCTCTTGACGTTTACCGTGCCGAAAGAGATGTGAAACGCGGAGTCATTCCTGATTTCCAGGCCGGGCTTGCCCTCCTTGAGCGTCATGCGCCATTGCAGCCTGGAAGGGGCCTGGTCCACGTCGCCGGGCAAGTCGGCGGGCCGGTAAAACAACTTGATGCGCTGGCGCACGGCAATCTGCAGGGTGTTTTCATCCTTCGACTTCTGGGGGATTTCCTGCACGCTCAACCAGAACACCGACTCCCTGTCCGTGGGTAGCCCCAGGCCCTGATACAGGACACGCAACTGCTGTCGGGCGTTCCCGCTCAGGCGTTTCAGGGGAGGGGTGAGGGCAAAGGGGACGTCCTGATCGGAGCTTGTGCCGAAGGGCTCGATCCAGGACTGGATCATGATGGGCGTCGATTCATCGTTCAGCACCAGCATGGAAGTTTCTTTCTTCGGTCCGGTCAGTACCACTCGAGTTCCATTCAATGAGATACCGGCATGGGAGGGCAGGGCAAACAACGACAGAAGTCCGGCAAACGCCACACTCATGGCAAGGGACTTTTTCATGGAGTTTCTCGAAAGTGTTGAAAGAGACATCGGTGCGCTGCTTTCTTATGGCGTGTTCATTAGTCAATGCGGGTGATTGTGGGACTTTCATCGCATGCCTTTATAAATGCCTGGGGGATACTAATGGCACTGGACTTTCCCAGGTATCAGTCGATTCTTAAAACGCTGCTGACCCCTGGGGCCCAGGGATAGAAGTGCACAATCGGGAGTATTCCGCGACTTTTGGCAGGTATAGCGCGACCTACTCGCTGTATTGATGGAGCCCCATCCACCGGCTTGCTATCGCAGTCCGTTCAAGATATTGGCTTGGCGGGTAAGGGAGTTCTGTGCCCTGTTCGCCGAGTTGGATAAGCAGCAAGCCAGCCCCGCCTCGAACGCTTGCGTCGATACGCTAGCCCGTCCGATCACCGCTCAACCGAGGTACTCGCACGCGTGCTTCTGACGGCTACGTCCAGGTTTGCTCACGCCGTTCAGGTTTCTTCAGAATTGTCTTCGAGACATGCGCGTCTGCTCTGATTAGAGTGGTCGCGCTTGCCCGGCCAGGTGTGTTTACGATGGATTGCTGAACGGCCAACAGCTGGTCAGGGTGGGCGCCAATTCAGATCCGGCATTGTGCCGGGTGATGTTGTGGTGCCTTTGAATAATCCCTCGCTGAAAAAATCCGGAAGAGTGATGCAGCTCTTTCTCTGCCCTTAGGCTTCGCTGATCGCTCCTTCGCGGTTTGGCCTATGGCCTGTGTCTTCGGCTCCGCTGGCCCATGAGTTCAGCCATCCCAGGATCCCTGCGCCGGTTGGGCAAAATCTGCCTTTGCCTGTCTCGTAATTGATAATTCTTTTAAAATCATATGGTTATGATTTTTTTGGTGTGATAGCCTGCTGGCATCTCTGGTTTTATCAGTGGCATGCAGCTTCCTTCTGCGCCGGTTCGATTCCGACCGTAGCCCCCACCGATAGAAACAGCTCTGTAGATCTATGATTTACGGAGCTTTTTGTTTATTGGCCGGCTCGATATTCAGTCTTGAATTTGACGCCAACGAACTTGCTTCAAAGGGAGGGGATGTATATATTTCACCCCCTTGCCGCAAGGCGCTGAAACGGCTCAAGCCTTTCAGACTGCAACACCGCGCTACCGCCCGAATGGCGAAACTGGTAGACGCATGGGACTTAAAATCCCCCGCTCGTAAGGGCGTGCCGGTTCGATTCCGGCTTCGGGCACCATCTATTTCAAGGGTTTGCTGGCGAAAGCTGATGCAAACCCTTGTTCGTTTCCGGTCTGCAAATTCAAATCCGGTCTGCGATTTACGCGGTTGGAGAGGCTTTCTTGCCTTTCTGCTGGCGGATGTATTTCTCTGTCATTGCCATTGGGCAAAAGTCACTGGCGTATTGCAGAGACGTCTACGCAGCTCTGCAGATGGATGTAATAAGGACATTAGGTGTTTCGGAAAGTGATTCTGTTGGTGTTGGTCAACTGCCTGAGCGGCTGCGCCGCGGTGGCGATGCGCATGGACTACGACCACCCTTGCCCCTACAAGGGCGTGCGCCTGGACTGGTGGTTGGTAGGCACCTCCCATGGAAAGCTGATTCCCTTTTTACTGATCGATGCACCGTTTTCCTTGGTGGTCGATACGGTGTTTTTTCCATTCGAGTATCAGTACAGCTGCAATGACTAATCTGTTTTGGGATTTCGTCTGCAAAGCGGCAGCCCTGCGCGATTTGCCGATGCTCTTGGGTGATGCGTATTCGCCATTAGCACACCAGCCCTAATCGTCTGCTGCCGAGGCCGGGCATATAGTGCGGATGACCATCCTCGTCGGGGTGGCTCTCACAAGAAAGTGCCGATACGAAAAAGGAGATTCACCATGCCATTCAAGAAAATCGTCTACGCCTCCGCCGTGGTCCTGGCCCTCACCGCCTCGAACGCCCATGCATTCGCCAGAGACTGTAACGACTCGCTGTGGAAGTTCAGCGGCATCGAAGCACTGACCTGCATCTTCTCGGGCCAATGGTAATCCGCCGTTTCCCGGGTTGAAGCTGTCCCAACGACAAGGCTGACTGTGAATGGCCGCTCAATCCGGTCAGCCTTGTTGTTTTTCCATTCCTGCGGATTCATCGCGCGGTTCTCAATCCTCCATCCGGCCATTGGTCAATATTTGCCGGTTGCGCAGGGGACGGTTCTGCTGGCTGGCAAAACGCAGCAGTCTGCATGAGTGGTAATGAGTACGTGGTGAACTGGGTGACACCACAGTTCTACTTTCACCTCGTCACGGCCTACAACATCCTGCGACATAACGGCGTACCACTCGGTAAAGCCGACTATGTGCAGCACATGCTCGCCTACTTGCGGCAGTAAGCGACTGTCTGATTTCCCAGGCGGACTAAAAGAAAAGTGCTGAACCGGGCGTCAAGTCTCGGTTCTATCGCGTTTTTCAGGTGAGCTTTTTCTGTTGAAGCGCGCCGAGATGTCTTGGTAGGTCTCGTTATCGGTTGCAGCGAGCAGTGTCTGGCCATCCTTCAAGGTGGCCAGAAATGTCACTTCGGTATTGTGACCCGCCAGAAGATAGCCGGCGACGGCTCCGACCGGCCCAAGAAACATGGCACCCACCACTCCAAGGCCTATGGCGCTCTTTATGTTCTTGTTCGAATCGGTATTTTCGACGGTGAGTTCCTTGAATTCGGAGACGAGAAAGCTTTTCCCCATTAGCGGTTTATTGGGGGTCTTGAGCGTGATGGTTCCGCGCAGATACTCCGCGTCACCCTGGGGGAAGTCACCGGCCAGCACTATGATCTTTGCCATCTGGAAAGGCCCCAAGGCGATCATTTTTAGGGGGCCATTGCGCGCCTTAAGGGATAGAGCGTCAACGCTGTGACGACGACTGGCGGCACCATTGGTCTATGGCAGGGCGAAAACACCGTCAGACCTGGGTATGGGCAGGCATGCGCGGCAGTTCAAGGCTGTGCTTGAGCGGCGTGGCTTTCCAGATCCGGATGCGCCAGGTATCGATAAAAAGAAGATATCGAGTGCCGATATGCTCAAGTGCTGGCCGGATGAGTTGGGACGGGCGCGGAACAGGGGATACACTTGCCGCCAAGCCCCTGGTGGGCTGGACGGATGAACCAAGGAAGAGCTTCAGTGATAACTATTCAAAACGCGGCACCCAGACTTTCTTATGCAGAACTTGCCAAGATGGTTGAGCAAAAGAGGGCGGTAGAGCATGTCAATCTGCTTGAAGCCAAATTGAACCCAGCCTTCCTGGCCAAACTTGAGGCCGCGACAGAAAACGCGGATATGAAGCAGGAAGTTCAGCCGACTTTCCCTATCGAAGTTTGACCGACCTGGGCCGGGTGATACTCGGCCAGATCCGACAACAGTGCTCAGTTTCAAGACAAGGACGAAGGATGCGAATTTTTACCGGTGAACGGGCTCGATGGCTGATGGCGGCTGGTATCACCGCCTTGGCAATGGCGACTAACGCGCAGGCGCAAACGACGCCTCAGGCAGCCCGGGAGATAAAGGGCTTGCTGGATTTTGTCGAGCACAGCCAGTGCCAGTTCGTGCGTAATGGCACCGAGTATCCAGCCCCCCAGGCACGACAGCACCTGGAGAAAAAACTGAATTACCTCGAAGGCAAGGACATGGTGAGCAGCGCGGAGGACTTTATCGATCTTGCGGCCACTAAAAGCAGCATGAGTGGCAAGGCCTATGAGGTGCGCTGCGCTACTGGATCGCAACCGGCAAGCAGCTGGTTAAAGGCAGAGTTGCAGAGGCAGCGTCAGCCTCATTGATTCAGTTTTTGGCCAGGCAAAGCCCAGCTCGTACGCTGGGCTTTTTGGTTTTTTGGAGGGCAATAAAAAGCCAGGGCTGGATATACCGTGACGGGCTACATGGATCAGAGCGGGGTGCTGCTCATAAGGTATTCCTGCTGCCCCGTTTGCTCATCCGTCTGCTCGTGGGTCACAACAAAGCCTTGTGCCAGGTAAAAGCCGCAGCTGGCCGTATTGTCCTTGTACACCGCCAGGCTCAACACGGGACGCTGTGCCCTGGCATGGGCGAGCAGTTGCTTGCCAATCCCCTTGGCCTGGAATGCAGGTGCAACAAAGAGAGCGGCCAACTGGTCGGCGTGCAGCGAATAGAAACCCCGCACTTTGGATTGTCGCTCGATGACATAGGTCTCTGACGCCGGGAGGTACAGGTTGCGCATGTTGTCGACTTGCGACTGCCAGAATGAGGCGTCGATAAAATTGTGGGCTTTCAGCGAGGCCTGCAGCCAGATGTCCAGCACGGCATCCATATCTTGCTGTTCAAATCTTCTGATCATTTCTCTTGCGCTTTTCCTGATAACGGGTTGCAGGCTAGAAGCAGGCGCTGGCCAGTTCAAGAGCCGACATATTAAAAGATGCAGGAGTGCGGCGGGGGAGGCGACCGACTGATTGAGGATCAGGCGGCCGCAGTCGGATATCAAGGCTCCACTGATTCAGTACGGATCAGTCAGGAGATGTGTGGGATTTCGTCGATATACGCGATTCGTTCGCCGTTGTGGAAGATTTCAATCGCGCTGTAGAGCGTGGCGTTGGGCGGCAGCACCCGGGTGAACCTGACTTGCGTGCAGGTGATTGTCTGAATCCATTGCCCTGGCCTTTGGTACAGGTGCAGATCCAGTAGGAGTATTGCCGGGTTGATACCCTGCGGGACTCGTACCGTCAGATAGGCCTTGATCCCTGGGTTGGCGACTTCAACGTCTCCGACTACATGAAGTTCGTCCGGTTTGGGTGGCATGGTGTCCAGCCAGGCATGCCAGTTCGTGCAGTTCGTGATCATTTTTCCGTTCCTTGAGAAATGAAACTCGAAGCTTGAGGTACTGCGGTTTCGCATGGCGCTTCGTGTGCCATCGAATCGAATGTCGGCTGCCCAATCCTCCATATCCAAGAGCGGCGCTGAAGTGGTCGGATGAATACGACCGGAAGTCCATGGTTAAAGGTGTAGATGAGGAACGGGACAGGGCGTCACGGTCTGGACGAGCGGTACCCATTGGCTGTGCCCGGACCGTCATTTTCCCCTGACTTTTGGCGCATATCGAACGTGATCTTTATTCGTTTGCGTGTCCTTATAGGCCGCTGAAGCACTGGCGTTTTGCCGCGCTCACAAGGAGGTTCCCAGTGATAGCAAAGCTGTTTGTGACGATCGGGATTATCTTCTACGCCGTTGTGGTGCCGGTGCTGGAGATCAATGAGACTCATGTTTTCAACCCGGCCTGGGAGTCGCATGCACGGTTGCATGAGGTCTGGCAGCTGTTCACCAATACGACGATCGGTGCATTCAGCCTGTGGCTGGTGTGGTTGAAGAGCAACCTTCGCCTGTCCAGCCTCCTGACGGTGTTCGTCACGGGTGGCTTCTTGCTGGCTTACGGGCTTCGGCAGTCTTACGGTGGGTCGATGGTGCTCACCGATGGCTCTGAGAAGTTGATCCTGGGCATCAACCTGGGGCTCTTTGCCTACACCCTGGCGATCCTGCTGGCGGCGATCGCGGTTGCGATCGACCGGCGCCAGCCAAGGGCGCGACTCTGAGTCAGAGCGGTTCTGTAGAAGCAAGAAAGCAGAAGCCCGGACATGGCCGGGCCTCATTGGATGGGTGCCCGTTCAGCGTGAAGAATAGGGCTTGCCTTCACGCCCCGCGTTTTCTACCGACAACCTGCGTCTACGCCTTTGAACCCAGTTCCAGAGTGCGTGCACAGGATGAATGAACACCGCCAGCACGCACAGCAGCAGGACAATGAAGATGGACATCAGACCGAGACCTTCATGGGAAAACATCGTGGGTTACTCCTGTAGTTCACTTTGTCGGTCCCGCAAGGGTAGGCACTCAGACGCTTCGCTTCATGAAGGTTACTTAAAGATAGTTTCATCTGTGCCCGAGCCATGAGGGTAGAAGAGGGCGCCGCCGGGCGAAGGCAGGAACGAAAAAGCCCGGCGCTGGGCCGGGCTTTTCATGCGGGGAGATGCTGACCAACCGAGGGTATTGAAACCGATTCAGCTGGAGAGCATGAGGCTGGGTCTATCGATCATTCTTGCTCGAGGAGACGCTGGCGTTGCCCAGGCCTTTCGAGTTGTGGTCCCCGGGCGTGGTGTCCGAGATCGCAGTGGCTTTTGACAGTCCGCGGGTATCTTTGGAATGAGCCACGCCGGAAGTGGTCGAGCCATGGCCGTTGCTGTCATTACGAATGCTGCCGTAATGGTTGCCATTTTCTCCAAGATTGCGAACCGACTTGCCGGCTGGGTCGCTTTTCAGGCCGCCGTTATGGCCCTTGCTGCTGGCCCCTCCCGAGTGACCACCTGCCTGGCCACCATGACCACCACTGTTACCACCGCCATGCCCCCCGCCGTTGCCACCGCCATTTCCGCCACCATGGCCACCGCCGTCCTTGGCATAAGCGGACGTCATGGGAAGCAGAGGAGCCGCTGCCAGCATCAGTACACAGGTCACGGCAGTCACGAGATTTTTTTTCTTTAAAAGCATGATTGCTTCCATAGATAGGGAGAGGTTTGCATGAACTAAGACGCAATCGGCTGTCTATAGTTCGGGTGTCATGACGAATGGCACCACGGCTGGATTCATGCAGAGGACTGCAGAGATGACGACTCGTTCGGTTGTAGCTGTTTTAGCAAGCGCCGCGTTTTTATTCGGCTCGACTGCCTTGTATGCGGACCCAGGGAACGGCAAGGGCAACCCCCATGGCAATCAGGGCGGACATGGCAATAAAGGCAACAAATCCCAGGACTACAAGCAGGGCGGGAGGTATGACGGCCCTCAAGTCGATGTCGGTGGTGTTCGCGTGATCATCGGCGACAGTCGTGACTACTGGTCACCCGGGCCGGCCCTGCCGCCGGGCATCCAGAAAAACCTGGCCCGAGGCAAGCCACTGCCGCCGGGCATCGCGAAAAAACTCGATGGCCGGATGCTCGGCCGCCTACCTCACTATGACGGCTATGAGTGGCAACAGGCCGGCACTGATTTGATCCTGGTCGCCATCGCCACAGGCATCATCTACGAAGTTCTGCACGACGCCCTGGACTGATTCCGGGCCGGCCCACCAGCAAGCCCGGTGCAAGACCGGGCTTTTGCCTGACATGCGGCGTCCGGCACTCCCCCAACATCCTGATGCTGGTTAGATTCCAGTGCCCCCTGTTTTCGTTGGCTCAAGTACGGATAACCGCCTTGGCGGAGATTTTGCCGAGCCTCCTCTTCAGCAACATTCCAGCGCGATCTGATAATTGAGTGGAGCGTTTCGGAAGTGTCCTAGGGACGCCGATTTGGCGCCGTTCTAAGGTTTCAGCGTTCGCCGTGTGCGCTTTTTTGACGGGTACCGACTATCGAGCCGGCTGCGTTTCGTCCATTGAAAAAGTGCATGGCGACAGACAGGAAGAGTGGCCTGGGTGGCTGCTCCGGACTGAACCGATCGCATGTTTGCATTCAATTAAAGGAATAAATAATGCCCACTCAAAATGTTGGTAAGTTCTTTGACTTTCGCGCCAGGGTTACCGCTCCCACGTGGACGATCGATCCTGATAATGGCCTGGGGGCGAGTGGCGTTCCCGGCGCCTCACGTCGGCGCTCCAGCGGCATGGAGCGGGTGGTCGAACTGGGTACATCGAGCCTTGATGTGCTTCAGGCGGGTGGCAGCCTTCCGCAGTTTTTCAGCGTCGAGCTGAACGAAGACAGGCTCAAGGGGGCGAGCAAGGTCCAGGTCTACTTTGATGGCATCACCAGTGATGGTGTGATCTTGATGAATGACTATGAAGAGGCCGGCTCCGCACGCAATGTGGGCGTTCAGCTGCTGGACAGCGAGGGAAAAGTCGTGCTTCTGGGCCATGAAGGGCGTGCCGAATACCCGGTGGCACCGGGTTTCAGGCTGTCCTTCGCGGCAAGGTTGGTCAGCGCCAACGGGCCAGTGGAAGCCGGTGAGTTTTCCTCGTTTTCGGAGTGCGTGATCCTGTATGCCTGATGGCGGGCAAGCGGTTCACGCAGGCGTAGTCATGCGAAAAGAAGGGCGGTGGCGCTTTTTTGCTGGCGCCAACAAGGTGACGAATCGGCCATTGCCAGAAAAAACATGTGGTTATTTAAGGGCTTAGAAAATATTTAGGGTAAAAATAACCTCAAAATATATTGTTACATGTTCTTCGGGACGTTAAGATAGCCCCGCGTTCACCTACCACGGTTTATGCATTTTTAGCCCCAAGTGTCCATCAGCTACTTGGGCTTTTTTTTGCCTGGAATTTGCCTTCGGCGGGCCTTCCCGCCACTCGATGCCACTTTGGCTCCTTTCTCAAGGGCCTCCTGCAAGGCAAAAAAAAGCCCGCGGGGAGCGGGCCAATAGTTGAATGAGCAGGGTGGAATCTACCCGCCTGGCGCTCGGCTCACAGTGAAAGAAATTTCATCTGGCCATGCCCACCCGCAATCGCCGCCAATTCTGGCCAGCGCTGCTTAATAGCCGCCACCCATGTCTCCCGTGTCGCTGCCTGGAGCCCTGGCTTTCTGCTGGGCGTGGCTCCATTCGGCGCAAGTGAGGAAGCTTTTGTGATCGACTTTGCCGTTGCCGTCGAAGCTGACATTGAACGGCTGGTTATGGCCGGCCTGGGTCAACACATAGTCGAAGCAGGTGCCGAGTTCCACGGTGCGAGGGGTGACGGCCACAGGTTCGCCGCCGATCTGCCGGACTTGTTCCTGGGTCATGCCGGTCTCGACCTTCGCCACCAGCGGCTGATTGCGGTAGACATGAGCGTCGCTGGTGCAGCCGGCGACGGCTGACAGCAGAGCGGTCATGACGATAAGTGTTTTGTTCATGGCAGGGCTCCCGATGGTAGGTGTCATGAAGAGACACCTGGGTGCATCAGTTGAAGTAAAGCCGAGCGACGAGGGCAGCGGGTCGTATTCGCGAAAGACGGGACGCGGGGAGGGCGGATAGACAAAAAGCCCGCATGGGCGGGCTTTTTGCAGAGGGGGAGCTGATCCGTCAGCTGCAGCCAGTGTGCGCTTGCGCTATGGCCCTAGCAACGACAGGGCGACGAAACGCAGGCCTGGGTACGGGCTGATAACGTGGCTGATGATCCGGCTCTGGCAGACCTGCCAAAACGCCATAAGCACGGCAGAAAACGCTGTTTGATCGATTACCATTCGTCAGCTGTTTTGCACCCTGCATGAGAATGGCCCTCTCATTGAAAGACATTCCATCGTGGTCGGGAGGTATCCATGAGTACGAACAGGCCAACGGGCCCGCGTTCATCCGAGCACGCTTCCGGCAAGGACGAACTAGGCTTCGACCCTGACTCTCCGGATCTGGCCGATCCGCAGGTGGACCCCATAGGTCCGGCGAAAGCGCCCAGGGACAACAGGCCGGAGAAAGAACCCAAGTCCCGGGCGTATGACCCTCTGGGAAACCTGAAGCCCAAGTGAAAGACCGGCAGCGCGTTCCTGCCCCGTGGCGATGGGTGGAACCCCCACCCGCGCGGACCGGGTGTAAGGTGTTCGCGACAACCTCGGCCGATCTCTACCGAAAGGGAGGCGATTATGAGCGTTCCAATGCTGAACAAGATGCACATGAACGGCTATGACGTGGTCAGCGTCAACAGCGGCCCCTGGCGGGTCTGCACCAAGGGCGACCGTCTTGGCTCCTTTGGCACCCGGGAGGAGGCCCTGGCCTACGCGGCAGCCTTGCCGGCCTACAAGGCGAAGGCCAAGAAGACTGCGCGAGGGGCCAATACCCGATAACCCCATCCACGACCCTGCCCGGCAGCCTGGCTTGTTCCCTGGCTGTCGGGTTTTCTTTTGCCCTCAGGCCGGCGACTGGGCCTGGGCGGATTTCCAGCCCTTGAGCTCCTCTGCGATGAAGTGTTGCACCAGGTCGCTGTAGAGCTTTTCGATGGCGTCGGCGCTCAGGCCTTCGGCCTGGGCCCATTCCCGGCGTTGCAGGAGCATGGCGCGAAAGCGCTCGGGCGCGCGCACGGCAGTTTCCGAGGTCTTGAATTTCGACGCGGCCAAGACGTACCGGAAACGTTCGCCCAGCAGCTTGATGACAGCCTGGTCGAGGCGATCGATCTCGCGGCGGATATCCTCCATGCCTGCGCATTGTTCGGGGGCTCGCGACTGAATGACATCCATGTGAATACTCCAGGTGGGAAAGGATCGGCGGTTATCCGCTGGCGGATTTAATCACGGACAGGCTCGCCCTTGGCATCGCCTTGCAGGCCGCTGCGGCAACCGCGCCCGGCATGCTCCCCATCGCCCCCCGCGGAGGGTCTGTTACCATCGCGTTTTTTTGCGACCCCGCCCGGGTTCAGGGCAGGGTCGCGCCGGTCAAAGGAGAATGCCGTGATTATCACTACCACCCACGCGATCGCGGGGCGAGAGATCGCCGAGTACCTGGATATCGTAAGCGCCGAGTCCGTGCAGGGGATCAACGTCGTGCGGGATGTCTTCGCCGGGATGCGCGACTTTTTCGGTGGGCGTTCCCAGACCCTGGAGCGGGCGCTGAAAGAAGCCCGGGTGCAGGCGACCGACGAGATCAAGGAGCGCGCCCGCGATCTGCGCGCGGATGCGGTGCTCGGCCTGGACTACGAGATCAGCATGCCCAGCGGCCGTGGCGGCATGGTGGTGGTGTTTGTCACCGGCACCGCTGTCAGGCTCAAGTAAGCGACGGCTACCCGCATCGCACAGCCCGCCCGTGTGCGGGGCTTTTTTATGCCTGGCATGCTCTGCCAGGCCGCCGCCCGGCCCTTGTTGATCGCCCATAAAAAAGACCCACCAGGGGAGCGGTGGGCCAGTCGGGAGTCTTCAATAAGCGTGAGCCACTTTAGCGAAGCCTTGGCGGGTTCACAGTGAAAGAAATTTCATCATTGCCAGCGAGTGGCCGCGGCCCCCGGTTGTCCACGGTTTCAGGCGCGGCGGCTGGCGGCATTGAGCCGGCGGCATTCGCGCACGGCGTCCTCTTGCAGGTCGTAGCCATCGCCGATGAAACCATCGGTGCGGGTGTCGGCGATGCGGTACCAGTGGGCGGCGATCGGCGCGCCGTGGGCGGCTTCCCCGGCGCGTCGACCCTGGATGATGATCTTGTTGCAGCGCTTTACGACAAAAATGTCTTCCATGGCGCTTCCCTGGTTGATAGCTGCTCAGAGCAACTATAGAAGCAACTTTGAAATTCGTGCAAAAGCCTGTTCATTGGTTTTCCTCGTCCAGTCTCCAGCCGGCTGGCGTCCATTGCAGCCGGTGGCTGGGCGCCATGGCGGCGAGGAACTCGCGGTCGTGGGACACCACCAGCATCGCGCCCGGGAAATCGCGCAGCGCGCTTTCGAAGGCTTCCACCGATTCCAGGTCCAGGTGGTTGGTCGGCTCGTCCAGGAGCAGCAGCTTGGCCGGTGTGTCGCGCCACAGGGCAATCGCCAGCGCGGCCTTGAGCCGTTCGCCGCCGCTGAGCCGACCACAGGGCTGGGTCACGCGCTGGGCGTCGAGTTGCAGCAAGGCCAGGCGGCTGCGCAACAGGCCTTCCTGCAGTGGCCGGTCGAGGGCTCCCAGGTGGTCGAGGATCGAACGCTGCGGATCGAGCAGCGACAGGCGCTGGTCAAGGCAGGCGCTGGCCACCCGCACTTCGCATTGGCCGCGCAAGGGCTGGATCTCGCCGGCCAGCATCTTCAGCAGGGTGGATTTTCCGCAGCCGTTGGGCCCGCTGACTGCGATGCGCATGGGCCCGGTGACGGTCAGGTCGAGGTAGCTGGCAGCGGCCTCGGGCGGCAGCCAGGGCAGTTGTGCTCGGGTCAGGCAGAACACCTGTTGTCCCTGGAGCACCGCGGTGCCGGGCAGCGTCACCAGGGTTGGCGCCTGCGGCACCAGCCGCGCGTAGGCGTCGCGGACCTGCTGATCGAGACTGTCTTTGTGGCCCTGCTGGCGGTTGCGTACATGGCCCATGATGTCCCGGGCGGCGCCCTTTATCTTCATCCGTTCAAAGCTGGCGATGTTGGCAGTGTCGGCATAACGTCGGGCGCCGGCGGCGTGGCGCTGGATAGTGTCGTGCTCGCGCTGCAGGCGCTTTTGTTCGCGACTGCGTTCGGTTCGGGCGTGTTCCAGGGCGGCCCGCGCAGCGCCGTGCTCGGCTTCGCGCTGGGCGCGGAACGCCGCGTAGTTGCCGCCGTAGATTCGCGTGCCCTGGGGCGTGAGTTCGACGATGCGCTGCATCTGCGCCAGCAACTGGCGGTCATGGCTGATCAGCAGCAGTCCGCCGCGCCACTGCCGAAGCTGCGCCAGCAGCCACTGGCGACCGGGCTCGTCGAGGTGGTTGCTCGGTTCGTCGAGTATCAGCAGCTGGGCATCGCTGAGCAGGGCGCCGATCACCGCGATACGCGCGCGTTGCCCGCCGCTGAGGCTGGCGGCCGGATCGTCGGGGCCAACCGTGCCGAGACCGGCCTCGTCCAGCAGGCGGCGCAGGCGTTCGCCAAGGTCCCAGCGCTCATCTGCCTGCGCCAGGTCGGCCATCGAGGCCTGGCCCGCGGCGAGGCGCCCGAGGGCGGCCAGGGTCTTAGCGATGCCGGCGACCTGGGCAACGCTCTGGCCCTCCTGCGCCAGATGTTCCTGGGCCACATAGGCTACGCGGGCGAAGCGCGTGACGCTGCCCGAGGACGGTGAAAGTTCACCGGCGATCAGGCGCGCGAGCACGCTCTTGCCGGTGCCATTGCGCCCGACTATGCCGGTGGGCAAGGCATCGAATGTCAGGTCGAGCGAATCGAACAGGGTTTCGCCATGGGCGAACTGGAAGGTCAGCTGGTTCAGGGAGACCAGCGCAGGCAGCCGTGTGACGTGAGTCATCAGCACCTCCGGAAAATGTCGAAAAAGGCCAACAAGCGCTGCAAGGCGGCTTGTCGCGAATACATTTCTGGAAGGCTTAGTTGTTCACGTCGGCAATCGTCCGGTGACGGGGAAGGTCGGCTAGCCTAACGCGCCAGCGTCCCGGATGACAACCCGGCGGTACCCGGGCGGCTATTGCGAAAAGCCTCAGGTCTGCTGCGTCAGGCGCTCGAGAAACATCCTCAGGCCGACTTCTTCGGTCCGCAGCCCTTTGCGTTTGCGCGGTCTCGGCAGGGCGGCCAGGTGCCCCTGCACAAAGCCCTCGAGCAGCGCTGGATGGATGTAGCACTTGCGGCACACGGCGGGGGTATTGCCCAGTTGCCGGGCGACGTCCTTGACCATCTCGACGATGTGCTTTTTCGCATCGGCTTCGGGTTCCCAGCGCAGCTCGCGCAGCACCGCCAGGGCCAGGGTGCTGCCGGCCCAGGTGCGGTAGTCCTTGGCCGTGAAATCGGCACCGGTCAGCTCCTGCAGGTAGGCGTTGACGTCGGAGGAGCTGACGCTGTGGCGCTCGCCGTTCTCGTCGAGGTACTGGAACAGGTTCTGTCCGGGCAGCTCCAGGCAGCGCTTGAGGATCCGCGCCAGGCGCGGGTCCTTGACGCTGATCTGGTGTTCGATGCCGCTCTTGCCGCGGAACTGGAAGAGGATCGAGCTGCCTTTGATTGCCACGTGCCGGTTGCGCAGGGTGGTCAGGCCGTAGGAGCGGTTGTCGCGGGCGTACTGGCTGTTGCCGACACGAATCAGCGTGGCGTCGAGCAGGCTGATGACCGTGGCCATGACCTTGTCGCGGCTGAAGCCGGGCGTGGCCAGCAGGGCTTCCAGTCGCTGGCGCAGGCGCGGCAGGGCGCTGCCGAATTCCAGCAGGCGCGAGTACTTGTCGGCGTCGCGCACTTCCCGCCAGCGCGGGTGGTAACGGTACTGCTTGCGCCCGCGAGCGTCGCGGCCGGTGGCTTGCAGGTGACCGCGCGGGTCGGCGCAGATCCACACCTGGGTATAGGCCGGCGGCACGGCCAGGGCGTTGATCCGCTGGATCTCGTCGGGCGCCCGGATACGCTGGCCTTGCGGGTCGAAATAGACGAACGTGCCGCGCACTTTCTTGCGGCTGATCCCCGGCTGCGTGTCGTCGACGTAATGCAGGTCCGTTGGCAGGTCTTGGTGCAGTGGGCTGTCGGGCATGGCGGAATCCTTGGCAATCAATCGATCAGGCCTGTCTGGCGATTGACCGCGGCGCGGCACAGGGGTGCCAACCCATTTGCCGGGGACTCAGGCGAGCACGGCCACCGCCTTGATCTGGGCCCAGAGTTGCTGGCCCGGGTGCAGCTCCAGCTGGTCGCGGGAATAGCGGGTGATCCGTGCCAGCAGCGGGTTGCCGGCGACATCCAGGCGCACCAGGACATGCGCGGTGTTGTCGGCGGGGATTTCGCCGCTGACCGTCACCGGCAGGCGGTTGAGGATGCTGCTGTGCTCGCCCGCTTGCAGGCTGAGGCTGACGTCCCGCGCCTGGACCTTGAAGCGCAAGTGCTTGCCGATGACCATCGGCGCATGGGCGACCCGCACCCGCAGCTGGCTGCCGGGCAGTTGCAGGGCGAGCAACTGGTAACCGGCGTCGTAGTGGCTGACCTGGCCTTCGATCACTACCCCGGCGTCGTCGCCCAGGGCCAAGGGTAGGTCGAGACGGGCCAGGGTTTCGCCGATCGGCCCGCTGGCCAGGGCGCGGCCGTTCTCCAGCAGGACGATATGGTCGGCCAGGCGCGCCACTTCATCCTGCGAGTGACTGACGTACAGCACCGGGATTTCCAGCTCGTCATGCAGGCGTTCGAGGTACGGCAGGATCTCGCCTTTGCGTTTGCTGTCGAGGGCCGCCAAGGGTTCGTCCATCAGCAGCAGCCGCGGGCTGGTGAGCAGCGCGCGGGCAATGCCGACACGCTGGCGTTCGCCGCCGGACAGGTTGTGCGGGTGGCGCAGCAGCAGGTGGCCGATGCCCAGCAACTCGCTGGCCTGGGCCATGTCCACACGACGCTGCGCGCGTGGGATGCGTTTGAGGCCGAACTCCAGGTTGGCCTGCACCGACAGGTGGGCGAACAGGCTGGCTTCCTGGAACACATAACCCAGGGAGCGTTTGTGCGGCGCCACGAACAGTTGGCGCTGGCTGTCCTGCCAGACTTCGTCGTTGATCCGCACCAGGCCCTGTTCGGCCTGTTCCAGGCCGGCGATGCAACGCAGGCAGGTGGTCTTGCCGGAGCCGGAGTGCCCGTACAGCGCGGTGACGCCACGGCCTGGCAGCTGCAGGTCGAGGTCGAGGCTGAAATCTTTATAGGTGCGCTTGAGGCGCACATGGATCGATGCACTCACGATTCAACTCCAGCCAGCGCGGGGTTTGCGGCTGGAGTACAGCGCCAGCAACACCAGGAACGAGAACACCAGCATGGCACCGGCCAGCCAGTGGGCCTGGGCGTATTCCAGGGCTTCGACGTGGTCGTAGATCTGCACCGAGACCACCCGGGTCTTCTCGGGAATATTGCCGCCGATCATCAGCACCACGCCGAACTCGCCGACGGTGTGGGCGAACCCGAGAATGGCCGCGGTGATGAAGCCGGGCCTGGCCAGCGGCAGGATCACGCTGAAGAAGGTGTCCCAGGGATTGGCGCGCAAGGTCGCCGCCACTTCCAGCGGACGGCTGCCGATCGCGGTAAAGGCGTTCTGCAGCGGCTGCACGACAAAGGGCATGGAATAGATCACCGAGCCGATCACCAGGCCGCTGAAACTGAAGGTCAGGGTGCCCAGGCCGAGGGCCTGGGTGAGCTGGCCGATGGAGCCGTTGGGGCCGAGGGCGAGCAGCAGGTAAAAGCCGATCACCGTCGGCGGCAGGACCAGGGGCAGGGCGACGATGGCGCCGATCGGCCCCCGCAGCCACGAGCGCGTGCGCGACAGCCATAACGCAATCGGCGTACCGACGATCAGCAGGATCAGGGTCGTCAGCGACGCCAGTTGCAGGGTCAGCCAGATGGCGGAAAAGTCGGCACTCGATAGCGGCATTTAGCGTTGGTAACCGTAGGACTGGATGATGGCAGCGGCTTTCGGTCCCTTGAGGTAGTCAACCAGGGCCTTGGCCGCTGGGTTGTCCTTGCCCTTGTCGAGGATCACCGCGTCTTGTTTGATCGGGTCGTGCATCTCGGCCGGGACTATCCAGGCCGAGCCGCTGCTGACTTTGCCGTCTTTGTAGATCTGCGACAAGGCGACAAAGCCCAGTTCGGCGTTGCCGGTGGAGACGAACTGATAGGCCTGGGTGATGTTCTGGCCTTCGACGAGCTTGCCCTTGATCTGCTCGCTCAGGCCCAGCCTGGCCAATACCTGGGTGGCGGCCAGGCCGTAAGGCGCGGCTTTCGGGTTGGCGATGGACAGGTGCTGGTACTGGTTGGCCTTGAGCACCTGGCCCTGGCTGTCGACGTAGCCAGCCTTGGCCGACCACAGCGCCAGGGTGCCGATGGCGTAGGTGAAGCGCGAGCCTTTGACGGTGGCGCCTTCGCTGTCGAGTTTTTCCGGGGTGCTGTCGTCGGCGGCGAGGAACACTTCGAACGGCGCACCGTTCTTGATCTGGGTATAGAACTGCCCGGTAGCGCCATAGGCGGCCACCAGCTTGTGCCCGGTGTCTTTCTCGAAGTCGGCGGCGATGGCCTGGATCGGCGCGGTGAAGTTGGCGGCGACCGCCACCTGCACTTCAGCGGCCTGGGCCGGGCCCAAAGCGCAGGCGGCGAGCAAGGCGGCAAGGCAGGTCGGGGCAAAACCTGAGAGACGACGGTTCATGAACAGCTCCATTGGCGAAGGGACGTTGGGCGGTTGGCGGTATTGGAAATGGACGGCACCGGGGGTGGGTGAAACGCTGTATACGGAAATATATAGCGAATCGCCAGCGAACGGAACTGCAAAGGTCGCGCGGCCTTGAGGGCAAATGGAGGTTTTGCGCAAAACGCCGCGACCGCAGTCGCGGCGTGCCGGGTTTAGCGGCCGGTCAGCTTGGCCAGGGCCTGGGCGGCCAGGGTGCGGGTCAGTTCCGCGGTCGGCAGTTCGACCCCGAGGCGCAATGCCTGGCCGGACCAGAGGCTGGCGAAGTCGGCGTCGTCCTTGGCGCGCAGCGGCATCAGCGCGCCACCGGCGAGGGGGAAGGCCGGCGCCAGGGGGCTGAGCGGGCCGATGTCGCGCATCACCCGGTTGAGAATGCCCCGCGCCGGGCGCCCGGTGAACAGATTGGTCAGGGCGGTTTCGCTCTCCTTGGCGGTACGCAGGGCCTTGTGGTGGGCGGCGCTGACCTTGGCTTCCGGGGTGAACAGGTAGGCGGTGCCCAGTTGCACCGCCGAAGCGCCGAGGGCGAAGGCCGCGACTATGCCGCGGGCGTCGCCGATCCCGCCGGCGGCGATCACCGGCACCCGCACCGCATCGACGATCTGCGGCACCAGGGCCATGGTGCCGACCTGACTGTTGAGGTCTTCACTGAGGAAGATCGCCCGATGGCCGCCGGCCTCGTAGCCCATGGCGATGATCGCATCGCAGCCGTGCTGTTCCAGCCAGACGGCTTCATCGACAGTGCTGGCCGACGACAGGATTTTCGCCCCGGTGGCCTTGACCCGCGCGAGCAGGGCCGGCTCCGGCAGGCCGAAGTGGAAGCTGACGATTTCTGGGCGCAGTTCTTCCACCAGTTCGCAACTGACGGTGTCGAAGGGCGCGCGGCTGCTGACCGGGGTCGGCGCATCGAAATCGACGCCGAGCTCGCGGTAGTAGGGTTCCAGGGTATTTTTCCAGCGGGTTTCCCGTTCCGGGTCGGGTGTCGGGTTCTGGTGGCAGAAGAAATTCAGGTTCAGCGGCGCGCGGGTCGCCTGGCGGATGCTCTGGACATCCTGGCGGATCTGCTCGGCCGTCAGCATGGCGCAGGGCAGGGAACCCAGGCCTCCCGCCTGGGCGGCGGCGATCACCATGGCGGTAGTGGTCGCGCCGGCCATCGGCGCCTGGATGATCGGCAGCTCGATGCCGAGCAGGTCGAGAATACGGGTGTCAGGCCATTGGCTCATGTTGAATGATTCTCCGACGTCAAAAAAAGAAGGACGGCAACCCGGGGTTTGTATCAGGTGACAGGCGATCAAGGCCAGTCGACTTTGGCCGCTACCCGGGTTGCCAGCGATAACGCTATCGCGGGCAAGCCTCGCTCCTACAGACAGGACAGGGCGCGAGCGTCCTACGACGAAAAGAGCGTGGATTTTTTGCGCCCGGGCTGGGAAGGTGGCGACTTTGTAACCTGAAACTCAAGTTCACGGCCCGGCCATGGGCCTGGTGGGAGGCAGTGATGTTCAAGGGGATCTTGATCGAGAAAGACGACGCCGGTTATCGCGCGGCGCTGCGTGATATTGGCGAAGAGCAGCTGCCCGAGGGCAACGTGACGGTGCGGGTGGCCTACAGCACCCTGAACTTCAAGGACGGCCTGGCCATCACTGGCAGCAGCCCGGTGGTGCGCAAGTTTCCCATGGTGCCGGGGATCGATCTGGCAGGCATTGTCGAGTCCAGCAGCCACCCGGACTATCAGCCCGGCGACTCGGTGCTGCTCAACGGTTGGGGCGTGGGCGAAGGACATTGGGGCGGCCTGGCGCAGAAGGCACGGCTGGACGGCGACTGGCTGATTCCCTTGCCCCAGGCGTTCAGCGCGGCCGGGGCCATGGCCATCGGCACCGCCGGGTACACGGCGATGCTCAGTATCCTGGCGCTGGAGCGCCATGGCCTGACCCCGGACCAGGGCGAGGTGCTGGTCACCGGGGCCAATGGCGGGGTCGGCAGCTTTGCCATAGCCCTGTTGGCCCGGCTGGGTTATCGGGTGGTGGCGTCCACCGGGCGCATTGCCGAGCAGGACTACCTCAAGCGCCTGGGCGCCAGCGAGGTCATCGACCGCGCCAGCCTGTCCGCGCCGGGCAAGCCGTTGGCCAAGGAGCGTTGGGCGGCGGTGATCGACTCGGTGGGCAGCCATACCCTGGCCAATGCCTGCGCCAGCACCAAGGCCAACGGCACCGTGGCCGCCTGCGGGCTGGCCCAGGGCATGGACTTCCCGGCGTCGGTGGCGCCCTTCATCCTGCGGGGCGTGACCCTGGCCGGGATCAACAGCGTGACCCAGCCCAAGGCCCGACGGATCGAGGCCTGGCAGCGCCTGACCCGCGATCTGGACCCGACCCTGCTGCCGTTGATCAGCCATGAGATCGGCCTCAGCGAAGCCATCGCCGCCGCGTCGCGCCTGTTGGCCGGCGAGCTGCGCGGGCGCGTGGTGGTGGATGTGAATCGCTGATACCGTGCGCGCCGATCACCCAGATAAACGCCAGACAGGAGTACCCAGCATGGATGTCAAACTGCGAGAGGTTCAGCCGTTCTGTGTCTCGGGCTTGCAGGTACGCACCTGCAATGCCGACGAGCAACAAGCGGACAGCGCGCGGATCGGGCCGATGTGGGAGCGGTTTTTTGTCGAAGGCTTGTTCGACAGCATCGGTCACCGGCAGTCGGATTCGTTCATCTACGGTGTGTACTCCAACTACGAGTCCGATGCCTCGGGGCACTTCGATGTCACCGCCGGCGTAGCGGTGGGCGAAGGCAACGCCGGTTATCCGTTGGTGCAGGTGCAGGGCGGCGAGTACCTGGCGTTCTCCGCCAAGGGGCCGATGCCGGACGTGGTGATCCAGACCTGGGGCCTGGTCTGGGCTTACTTCGAGGACAACCCGCAGGTCCGCCGGCGCTTCGCCACGGACTTCGAGGTGTACACCGGGCCGGAATCGGTGTCGGTGTACATCGGCATTCAGGCCTCGGACGAGTTCTCGCGTTCGAGCAACTGACGCTTGCGCTCCACGCCCCAGCGGTAGCCGGACAAGTTACCGTCGCTGCGCACCACCCGGTGGCAAGGGATCGCCACCGCCAGGCTGTTGGCCCCACAGGCCTGGGCCACGGCGCGAAAGGACTTCGGCGCGCCGATGCGCTGGGCGATCTCGGCGTAGCTGGCGGTGCTGCCCGGCGGAATCTCCTTGAGAGCCAGCCACACCCGCTCCTGGAACGCCGTGCCTTGCAGGTCCAGCGGCAGGTCCAGGCCAAGCGCCGGTGCTTCGATAAACCCCACCACCTTGGCCACCAGTTGCTCGAAACCCTGGTCGGCGCCGATCAGGTTGGCCCGCGGGAATTTGTCCTGCAGGTCTTGCACCAGGGCATTGGGGTCGTCGCCCAGCAGGATCGCGCAGACCCCGCGGTTGCTCTGGGCGACCAGGATCGCGCCCAGGGAGCACTGGCCGACGGCGAAGCGGATATCGGCGTTCAGGCCGCCGGCGCGGTAGTCGCTGGGTTTCATGCCGAGCAACTGGTCGGCGGTTTCGTAGAAGCGGCTGTTGGAATTGAAGCCGGCGTCGTACAGCGCGTCGGTCACCGAGTGGCCGTGCTCCAGTTGGCGCCGCACCCGCCGAGAACGGTGGGCGCTGGCGTAGCCTTTCGGGGTCAGCCCGGTGGCGGCCTTGAACACCCGGTGAAAGTGGAAGCTGCTCATGCCGGCTTGCTCGGCCAGCTGTTTCAGGCTGGGCAGCGCTTCGGCCGACTCGATCTGCCGGCACGCGGCGGCCACCAGGCTGGCATGGTGCGCGGCCACCTGGGTCTGGTCGCTGGCGCTGCGTTTGCTCGGCCGGTAACCGGCGGCTTCGGCTTGCTCCGCGGTGTCGAAGAATTCGACGTTCTCCGGCCGTGGCAGACGCGACAGGCTGCTGGGGCGGCAGTAGACCCCGGTGGTTTTTACCCCATAGACGAACTGGCCATCGGCGCTCGCATCACGGGCCAGGACGGCGAGCCAGCGTGGATCGCTGGCGGTGGTGGGCTTGGGCTGGACCATGGTCATGGGCTCTACTCGGTGGTGGATGTCGCTCAGATTAACCAAGGGCAGGGTGCCTGGCACTCTGAGTCTTGCGCTTGAATTCTCGCGGGATCAACCGGCCCGGCGAAAGGTCAGGTTGATGCGCCGTGGGCCCAGCAGCGGGTGCGTGCCTTCCTTGAGTGGCAGCACGCCGTGATAACGCAGACGGTCGACACCGCCCCAGACCACCACATCGCCATGCAGCAGCGGCACCCGCAACGGGCGGTCGCTGCGGCGCTCGCCACCCAGCTGAAACACCGCCGGCAAGCCCAGGGAGACGGAGACGATCGGTGCATCGTAATCGCGTTCGTCCTTGTCCTGGTGCAGGGACATGCGGGCGCCGGGCACATAGTGATTGATCAGGCAGGCGTCCGGTTCGAACCCGGCAAAACCGGCCTGGGTCGCGGCGGCCCGGGCCAGTTCGCGCAACACCTCGGGCATCGCCGGCCAGGGCTGGCCGCTCTGCGGATCGATGGCGGTGTAACGGTAGCCACTGCGGTCAGTGGTCCAGCCCAGCTGGCCGCAACTGCTCAGGCCCACCGACATGGTGAAACCGCCCGGCGTGACCATCTGCCGGAACGGCGCGGCGCGCAGCACGCCGCGCAGGGCCGGCAGCAGGCGCTCGACCCAGGGCAGGGCGAAGCCGCGAAGCACAAAGGACTGCGGGCCGACCTGTTCGGTGCGCGGGGCCTGTTGCGGCTCGGGTTCGCCGAACAGCTCGCCGGTGAAATTACTGGGCATCGTGGAAGATCACTCCTAGCGTATGGCGGCGACCGCTGTGCAGGCGGCTGATGCCATGGCGCAACGTCACCCGGTAATGGCCGCGCACGCCGGGTACCGGACGATGATGCACGGCGAAGATCAGCGCATCACCCTGCTTCAGACCGATGACCTGCGGCCGCGACTGCATGCGCGGGCGCTGTTCGGTGATGACGAATTCACCGCCAGTGAAATCGATCCCGGGACGGGACAGGAGGATCGCGACCTGCAGGGGGAATATGTTGTCGCCATACAAGTCCTGGTGCAGGCAGTTGTAATCCTGCGGGCCATATTGCAGCAACAAGGGTGTCGGCCGCTGCTGACCGGCGGCGTGGCAGCGCTGGAGAAAATCTTCATGCCGGGGCGGGTATTGCACGGGGATATTCATCAGCTGGTTCCAGCGATTGGCCAGCGGCACCAGGCGCGGATAGAACTGGCCGCGCAATTCGGCGACCCGTTGCGGCAAGGGGTAGGCGAAATACTGGTATTCGCCGCGGCCGAAACCGTGGCTGGCCATGACCACCCGCGAACGAAACAACTCGCTGTGGGGATACAGACTGCCGAGCTCGTGACATTGGTCGGCGCTGAGCAGGTTGTCGATCACCGCGCTGCCGTCCTGGTCGAGCTGCTGCTCGATCGAGGCCCAGTCCAGGCAGGCGAGACGTTGTTCGAGGGAGGGGGCGGACATGCTGGCGGTTCCCGGAGTAGAGGCTGAGGTCCGCCATTCTGGGAAGTGCGCGGGCCGCTCACACTCCGCCGCTTGCGCTCGAATTCGTCACAGGCTCTACGGGCAGGGACTTACAGCGCCTTGCTCACGCTGACGTCGCTGATGACGTCGTCGGTCTGGCCATGCAGGGCTTCCAGCGCGGCCTTGGCTTCTTCCTGAGTGCCGCTTTCCAGCTGGGCGAACTCGAAACGGCGCTCGCCGTTGAGTTTGTATTTGATGACGTACTTGGTCGTTTGGGCCACGGTGATACCTGTTGGTCGCGGGCTGGGGCGGGGTTCAGCGCAGTTTCGAGCTGGACCGGCGGATGATCTTGATCGAGTGGGTCAGGTTCGGCTTGCGGGTAACGCTG
The DNA here is from genome assembly GCF_058800485.1 of Pseudomonas sp. GW822-FHT05A08. Classification (NCBI taxonomy): domain Bacteria; kingdom Pseudomonadati; phylum Pseudomonadota; class Gammaproteobacteria; order Pseudomonadales; family Pseudomonadaceae; genus Pseudomonas; species Pseudomonas sp. GW822-FHT05A08. Next base: position 4,018,298 of record NZ_CM179511.1, on the reverse strand, counting down.
ATGGGCCGGCGGTTGACGGTGTCGATGGTGATATTCCAGAAGCCGGTGCTCGGCGCGGTGATCTTGGCCGGGAATTTGTCGAACGCGCCGCCATGATAGGTGTGACGTCCGCCGTTCTTGAAGCTTCGGAAGTTGGCGTCGTTCATCAGGCGGATGTTGCAGACCTGGGAGCATTCGATGACGACGATATCGTCTTCGTTGAGGTGCTCGCGCTGGTGGATAAATTTCATGGGCGCCTCCAGAAGGGCTTTTGCTACAAAATCAAAACGATGGCGCAGTTTATCAGGCCGCGGCAGGCGGCTTTGACAATTTAAAACAGTTATTTGCCGATTATTTAGGATAAATCTGACTGATCCGGAGAAAAATGCCATTTCTGCGGTCGGACGGTCTTTATCGGAGGAAATGTATGAAGTGGGGTGTGTTGATTCTGGCTTTGGCGATCAGTGGCTGTGCGACGGTCTCGGATATTAACCAGACATTGCCCACCCTGAACGTGATTTCAGGGAAAAAGCCGCAGGAGTACGCCAAGTGTGTCAGCGACAAACTGGCTGACAGCCGTGGTCAGTTGCAGGTCGAACCGCATAAGGACGGCATGCGCATTATCGTTCCGCAGAAAGTCTCGTCGGGCCCGACCGCGGTATTCGATATCGAGGAGCGTTCCGGCGGCAGCAGCATCAAGCTGCATGAAAGCATGTCCAATGTGCCCATGCGTCCGGGCGATATCCGCAAGGCGGCGGAGGACTGCATTTCCGGCTGATGGCCAAGCGATTTTTCAACAGCCCGCCCTGGCCCGGATTTCCGTGGCGAGGGCGGGTTTTTTTGTGCCCGGTGGCAAGGCAGGCCCGGCTGGTTTCGCGTTGTAGCCAAAGGTCTATTGGCCTACTCTTTGTAGGCTTATATAAAATAAGCCTAAGAATATAACTAGAAAAATGGAGTTCGCCATGATCCCTGTGGATCGAATACTGCTGAGCAGCCTGATGCTGTTTTTTGTCGCCAATGCCCAGGCCGTGGATGGGCAGAAAGTCTTTACCCAGGGTGGAGCGCAGCCCGGCGCCACGGCGTGCCTGGCCTGTCATGGTGGCGATGGCCTGGGCCTGGCAGCCGCCGGGTTTCCGCGCCTGGCGGGATTGTCGGCGGGTTATCTGCGCAAGCAGCTGGAAGATTTTCGCAGCGGTGCGCGCAGCAACCCGGTCATGCAGCCACTGGCCAAGGCCCTGAGCGATGACGAGATAGAGGCGGTGAGCCAGACCCTGGCGGCCATGCCGGCTGCGACGCCAGCGCCGATCAACCGCAGTTCCCTGGCTGAAGGCGTGGGTGCGAGGCTGGCCTTGCGCGGCGCCTGGGAGCGGCAGGTTCCGGAGTGCGTGACCTGTCATGGGCCGGGTGGCGTGGGCGTGGGAGACGCCTTTCCGCCGTTGGCCGGGCAACCCGCGGCGTACCTCGCCGGGCAATTGAATGCCTGGCGCGACGGCACGCGCCGCAACGATCCGAACGACCTGATGGGACACATCGCCAAGGCCCTGAGCCCCGAGGAAATCACGGCGGTGGCCGATTATTTCGCCAAGGTCGGCAGTCAGTTGGCCAAGGCCGATAACCAGGAGTCCAAGCCATGAAGCGTGATCTTCTATTGGGCTTTTCCCTCGCCTTGCTGACGGCCCAGGCTTATGGCGCCGCGGTCGCCATGGAGGACCAATCACAGTTGCGGGAGCCGGCGGTGAACGCTGCCCATCCCGGGTATTTCCAGCCACCGGCGGAGAGCGAGCTACCGGACAATGCCTACGGCAAGATGGTCCGCGACGGTTATGCGCTGTTCGTCGATACCAAGCGCCTGGCGCCGAAGTTCGTCGGCAATGGGCTCAATTGCAGCAACTGCCACTTGGATCAGGGGCGGCTGGCCAACTCCGCGCCGCTGTGGGGCGCCTATCCGATGTACCCGGCGTATCGCAAGAAGAACAACAAGGTGAACACCTACGCCGAACGCTTGCAGGGCTGCTTCCAGTTCAGCATGAACGGCACGCCGCCGGCCGCCGACAGCTACGAGATCACTGCGTTGTCGGTGTATTCCTACTGGCTGGCGAGCAAGGCGCCGATCGCTGTCGAGTTGCCCGGGCGGGGTTACCCCGAGGTGCCGCAGCCGGCCCAGGGCTACGACCTGGCCCGTGGCGAGCAGGTATACCGGGCGCAATGCGCGGTTTGCCATGGCGATAACGGCCAGGGCCAGAAGGTTGGCGCGGACTATGTCATGCCGCCGCTCTGGGGCAAGGACTCCTATAACTGGGGCGCGGGCATGCACCGGATCAACACGGCCGCGTCCTTTATCAAATACAACATGCCCCTGGGCAAGGCCGGCAGCTTGAGCGACCAGCAGGCCTGGGACGTGGCGGCGTTCGTCAACCGCCATGAACGACCACAGGACCCACGCCTGGTGGAGGGCTCCATCGAGAAGACCCGGCTCAAGTTCCACGCCAACGACGGGGTCAATCTGTATGGCCAGACGGTAGATGGCGTGCTGATTGGCCAGGGCATCCGATAAACTGTCGGCCATTGTCAAAGATGCCGTCGAAACCCAGGTTTCGGCGGCATCGTTTTTTGGGAGAAAGCATGAAGCGCGAAACAGTCCGGGAGAGGCATGCAGAGGGGCATATCTCTGCGACCCATGTGATTCAGAATCCGGCGAATTCCGGGGAATGGATCGTATTCTTCAAGAAAAGTGCGGGGCGCAGCTATTTTCTGGTGGATGACAACGATGAAGTCGAGTCATTCGACCGACTGGACGACCTGATCGAAACCATTCGCAACCTGGGCATCAAGTTTGCCGAGATTCATATGTAGGCCGTGCGCCTGCTACTTGCAGACCACCACCACGCTGCGGCTTTTGTAGTTGCCAACGTCCGCCCCCAGGGTCTTGTCGCTTTCCTTGAGCGACGGCGTGCCGTCGGTGCCAATGATCCGATAGCCGGTGCCGGCACAGGAGGCGTCGGCCTTTTCATAGCAGCTGGCCCAGGAGCTGGCTTCGCCGGAGCAATCGATGCTCAGGCCTTGCTCGCCGTTTTCCAGGTAGGTATCGGAAACGGTGGCGCATCCGCTCAGGGCCAGTACCGCGGTCAGTGCCAGAAGTTTGTGCATGGGTGTGGTCGTCGTCGAGAAGTTTGAGCCCCGGGGGAGGGCTGGACACCCTTGGCGAGCGTCTGGGACGAGATGCTATAGCGAACCGCCACTGCGGTATAGATCGGCATGAAAAAGCCCTGCGCGGGGCAGGGCTCTTTAGTGCGGAGGCGGTCTCAGGACTTGGGGCTGCGACGCGCCGAGGCGTGACCTGCGGAATCTTCGAACACCGATGCCACTTCGACCGCCATCGCCTCGCTGGCGAAAGGTCCGGCGACGTTCTCGCCCTGGGCGCTGACCAACCACCACTGGCCGTCTTTCAACTGCTTGATCTGGTAACCGTTTACGCTTTTTGTTGCCGACATCTATCTGCCTCGTTGGCGGGATTCAAGGGCGCCATGATAGCGGTAAACGAGTTCCTGTAAGAGGGTGGACAAGGGCGGGGCGCAGAAAATTCAGGCTTTGCAGCCAGATGGCGGTTTACGGCGCGGGCTATCTGTACGATGCTGCGAAGCTGTGTCTGCAAGCCTGTTCGAAACTATGTGCGGAGCGTGCAGAACAAGGTGGGGAGCTATGTGGGGAACTATCCGCGGCAATATTTCTCTTAGATGGCAGCGGTTAGCCACTGCGACCCATTGTAAGGCGCACGCGGCCTGATTAGACTGCGCCGAAATTCGTACGTACAGCCCTTTTAAGGACTCATATGATCAAGAAATGCTTGTTCCCAGCAGCCGGTTACGGTACTCGCTTCCTGCCAGCGACTAAAGCCATGCCTAAAGAAATGCTGCCGGTGGTGAACAAGCCACTGATCCAGTACGGCGTTGAAGAAGCACTGGATGCCGGTCTGAACGAAATCTCCATCGTCACCGGTCGCGGCAAGCGCGCCCTGGAAGACCACTTCGACATCAGCTACGAGCTGGAAAACCAGATCAAGGGCACCGACAAGGAAAAATACCTGGTCGGTATCCGCCGTCTGCTGGACGAGTGCTCGTTCTCCTACACCCGCCAGACCGAAATGAAAGGCCTGGGTCACGCGATCCTGACCGGCCGTCCGCTGATCGGTGACGAGCCGTTCGCCGTGGTGCTGGCGGACGACCTGTGCGTCAACCTCGAAGGTGACGGCGTGCTGAAGCAGATGGTCAAGCTGTACAAGCAGTACCGCTGCACCATCGTTGCAATCATGGAAGTCGACCCGCAAGAAACCAGCAAGTACGGGGTGATTGCCGGCGACCTGATCGGCGACGACCTGTACCGCGTACGCAACATGGTTGAGAAGCCGAAGCCGGAAGATGCGCCGTCGAACCTGGCGATCATCGGTCGCTACATCATGACCCCGGACATCTTCAAGCTGATCGAAGAAACCGAGCCGGGCAAGGGTGGCGAGATCCAGATCACCGACGCCCTGATGAAGCAGGCCCAGGACGGCTGCGTGATTGCCTACAAGTTCAAGGGCAAGCGTTTCGACTGCGGTGGCGCCGAAGGCTACATCGACGCGACCAACTTCTGCTTCGAGAACTTCTACAAGACTGGCAAGGCTTACTGATAGCCCGCTTGATCCTTGTACTGAAAAGCCACCTTCGGGTGGCTTTTTCGTTTTATGCCCCTATGTAAATCCTCTAGCGCTGACCGGATACGCATCTGCGGTTATGCTGTCAGCCTGCCTGGGAGAGTGAAATGGCCTACGATTTTGATCTTTATGTAATTGGCGCCGGTTCCGGCGGTGTGCGTTCGGCGCGGTTCGCCGCGGGTTTTGGCGCGAAAGTCGCGGTCGCCGAAAGCCGCTATCTGGGCGGTACCTGTGTCAACGTCGGCTGCGTGCCGAAAAAGCTGCTGGTGTACGGTGCCCACTTCGCCGAAGACTTCGAGCAGTCCGCAGGCTTCGGCTGGAGCCTGGGCGAAGCCGATTTCGACTGGGCCACGCTGATCGCCAACAAGGATCGCGAGATCAATCGCCTGAACGGCATCTATCGCAATCTGCTGCTCAACAGTGGCGTGACCCTGCACGAAGGCCACGCCAGGCTGATCGACCCGCATCAGGTGGAGGTCAATGGCCAGCGCTACACAGCCAGGCACATCCTGATCGCCACCGGCGGCTGGCCGCAGATCCCGGACATTCCGGGGCGCGAACACGCCATCAGCTCCAACGAGGCGTTTTTCCTCAAGGAACTGCCCAAGCGCATCCTGGTGGTGGGCGGCGGTTATATCGCGGTGGAGTTCGCCGGGATCTTCCATGGCCTGGGCGCGGACACCAAGCTGCTGTATCGCGGCGAGCTGTTCCTGCGTGGCTTCGATGGTGCGGTGCGCAAGCACTTGCAGGAAGAGCTGACCAAGCGTGGGCTCGACCTGCAGTTCAATGCCGATATCGAGCGCATCGAAAAGCAGGCCGACGGTATCCTGAAGGTCACGCTCAAGGATGGTCGCGAGCTGGCCACCGATTGCGTGTTCTACGCCACCGGCCGGCGGCCGATGCTCGACAACCTGGGGCTGGAAAATACCGGGGTGAAGCTCGACAAGCGTGGCTTCATCGAGGTCGATGAGCAGTACCAGAGCGCCGAGCCGTCGATCCTGGCGATTGGCGATGTGATCGGGCGTGTGCAGTTGACGCCGGTGGCCCTGGCCGAAGGCATGGCTGTGGCGCGGCGTCTGTTCAAGCCGGAGCAGTATCGTCCGGTGGACTACAACATGATCCCGACCGCGGTGTTCAGCCTGCCGAATATCGGCACCGTTGGCCTGACCGAAGAGCAGGCGCGGGAAGCCGGGCACAAGGTGCAGATCTTCGAAAGCCGCTTCCGGCCGATGAAGCTGACCCTGACCGAGTGCCAGGAGCGCACGCTGATGAAGCTGGTGGTGGATGCCGAGACCGACAAGGTGCTGGGCTGCCATATGGTCGGCCCGGACGCCGGCGAGATCGTCCAGGGCCTGGCGATTGCCTTGAAGGCCGGCGCCACCAAGCGTGACTTCGACGAAACCATCGGGGTGCACCCGACGGCCGCCGAAGAGTTCGTCACCATGCGCACGCCGGTCGCCGGTTAAGCCTGCTCTGGCGGCTCCGGCCGCTGCTCTCCTGTTTCTGGCTGCGCCTCGGCCTTCGCGGCGGCAGCCAGTTGCAGGGCCTCCAGGCTGGCCTCGGCCTTGGTAGCGCGCAGTTCCAGTTGTCGATTGTCCTGCAGCTGCTGCTCCAGGTTCTGCTTGAACTCATGACTTTCCAGCAAGGCGACGCGCAGGCGTTCCTGGAGGAGGGTGTGTTCGCTGTTCAGACGGGTGGATTGCTCCAGCAACTGGCCAAGCTTGCTGTCGGTTTTCTGTGCCTGCTCCTGTGCCCGGCGCAACTCTTTCTGGGTGGCGCGTTGCTCGCTGGTCAGGCGTTCGTTGTCGCGGTGCAGTTGGGTGATCTCGTCCTGGCGCACCAATGCGCTTTGCTGAGCCTGGCGCAGTTCCTGCTGCACCTGCTGCAGCTGGCCTTCATGGCGGCGCTGATCCTGTTCGCGCTGCTCCTTGACCGCGCTGCGGTAATGCTCGAGGGCGTCCCGGGCGTGCAGGTGCTTTTCTTCCAGTGAACGAATCTGCTCGTCCTTGTCTTTCAGGCGCAATTCGAAGTCGGCCAGGGCCTGGTTCAGTCCGGCATTGCGCGTCTGTTCGCTCTGCAGGGTGGAGCGGGTCTCCTGCAGCAGCGTGCTTTCGCTGGCCAGGGCCGCAGCCTGGGTCTGCAATTGCTGCTGCAGCTGGGCCTGCGCCTGTTTGGCCGCAGCCTGCTGCGCCGCCAGTTCCAGGTTCATTTCCTCCGCTTGCGCCTGGGCCTGCGCCACGGGCTCCTGAGCTTGTTCGCGCAGGCGCTGGGCCATGCGCTGGATCAGTTCCGTCAGTTCTTCTTCCAGGGCTTCCTGTGGCGCGGCACGGCGGGCTTCGCTTTGCTCAAGCTCCTTCAGGTAGCGGTGAATGGTGGTTTTCGAGCCGGTATTGCCCATTTCGATGCGCACCGCATCGATGCTGGGGTGTTCGCCGCGAGCGAGGATTGCCGAACGGGCGATTTGCACCACCGCCTTGTTAACGCCGCCACGAGCCATGGGATCTCCTACGATTACGTACTTTTTTACGTGGTATGTATAAAGTGTAATTGTATAATAAAATCAAAGATAAATATTCTAATTATTGACATGGGATATACTGGTATTACCCCGTGTCATAGCCAGAACGCCCTGTTGCAACCCGCCATTTCCGTACGCAAGACGAGTCGAGCAAGCCATGAGTGATCTGGATCGTTATCTGCACGCCGCGACCCGCGACAACACCCGGCGCAGTTACCGGGCGGCCATCGAGCATTTCGAGGTGACCTGGGGCGGGTTCCTGCCGGCGACCAGCGACAGCGTGGCGCGTTATCTGGCGGCGTATGCGGGGGAGCTGTCGATCAACACCCTGAAACTGCGCCTCTCGGCCCTGGCGCAGTGGCACAACAGCCAGGGTTTCGCCGACCCGACCAAGGCCCCGGTGGTGCGCCAGGTGTTCAAGGGCATTCGCGCGCTGCACCCGGCGCAGGAAAAACAGGCCGAGCCTTTGCAGTTGCAGCATCTGGAGCAGGTAATCGCCTGGCTGGAGCAGGAAGCCAGCCAGGCCCGGCTCGATGACAACCAGCCGGCGCTGCTGCGGGCGCGGCGTGACAGCGCGCTGATTCTCCTGGGATTCTGGCGCGGCTTTCGCAGCGACGAGTTGTGCCGGCTACGGATCGAGCATGTGCAGGCGGTGGCGGGTTCAGGCATCAGCCTGTATCTGCCTCGCAGCAAGAGCGACCGCGACAACCTTGGCAAGACCTGGCACACCCCGGCGTTGCGCCGGCTGTGCCCGGTCCAGGCCTATATCGAGTGGATCAGCGCCGCGGCCCTGGTGCGTGGGCCGGTGTTCCGTGGCATCGACCGCTGGGGCCATCTGGGCGAGGAGGGCCTGCACGCCAATAGCGTGATCCCGTTATTGCGCCAGGCGCTGGAGCGCGCCGGGGTCGCCGCAGACCAGTACACCAGCCACTCCCTGCGCCGCGGCTTTGCCACCTGGGCCCACCGCAGCGGCTGGGACCTCAAGTCGCTGATGAGCTATGTCGGCTGGAAGGACATCAAGTCGGCCATGCGTTACGTTGAGGCCAGCCCATTTCTCGGCATGGCCCTGAGCCAGGAAAAGCCGGTCGGCGAGTAAATACGCATTTCTTCTATTAATACTGCGCGCTAATAGCCAAACCTAATCAGCAGCATCAGCTTTGCCAATGAGCCTTGGCTGGGAGCATTGGTTAGGATTCTCCCCATCAAGTTTTCAACCCAAGTTTTTACCCACTGATGGAGAATCACCGATGCCTATCATCAACAGCCAAGTCAAACCGTTCAAAGCAACCGCCTTCAAGAATGGCGAGTTCATCGAAGTGTCGGACGCCACCCTGAAAGGCAAATGGTCCGTCGTGTTCTTCTACCCGGCTGACTTCACCTTCGTTTGCCCAACCGAGCTGGAAGACCTGGCAGACAACTACGCCGAATTCCAGAAACTGGGCGTGGAAATCTACAGCGTTTCGACCGACACCCACTTCGCCCACGCTGCCTGGCACAACACTTCGCCAGCCATCGGCAAGATCCGCTACACCATGATCGGCGACCCGACCCTGGCCATCTCCCGCAACTTCGACGTGCTGATCGAAGAAGCCGGTCTGGCTGACCGTGGCACCTTCGTGATCAACCCTGAAGGCCAGATCAAGATCGTTGAAATCAACGACGGCGGTGTTGGTCGTGACGCTTCCGAGCTGCTGCGCAAGATCAAGGCCGCTCAATACGTCGCTGCCCACCCAGGCGAAGTCTGCCCAGCCAAGTGGAAAGAAGGCGAGGCTACCCTGGCTCCTTCCCTGGACCTGGTCGGCAAGATCTAAGCCTGTGACTCGCTACAGCAGGGCGGACCGCCGCACCTAAGTCAGCTGCACCGCCCCCAAGAACGCCCGGGCGAGATTCGCTCGGGCGTTTTTTTTCGATCTGAATAAAAGGAAATCGCCCGTATGTTGGACGCCAATCTTAAAGCCCAGTTGAAGTCATACCTGGAACGGGTCACCCAGCCGATCGAGATCGTTGCCTCTCTCGACGACGGTGCGAAATCCCAGGAAATGCTCGAATTGCTGAAAGACGTTGCCAGTCTTTCCAGCCAGATTACCTTGCTCGACAACGGTAGCGATGTTCGTAAACCATCGTTCTCGATCAATCGCCCGGGAAGCGACATCAGCCTGCGTTTCGCCGGCATCCCCATGGGCCACGAATTCACTTCCCTGGTGCTGGCCTTGCTGCAAGTCGGCGGCCACCCCTCGAAAGCCAGTGTCGAAGTGATCGAACAGATCCGCGCCCTCAAAGGCGAGTTCAACTTCGAGACTTACTTCTCGCTGTCCTGCCAGAACTGCCCGGACGTGGTCCAGGCGCTGAACCTGATGGCGGTGCTGAACCCGAACATCCGCCACGTCGCCATCGACGGCGCGCTGTTCCAGGACGAAGTCAACGATCGCAAGATCATGGCGGTCCCCAGTGTCTACCTCAATGGCGTGAACTTCGGCCAGGGCCGCATGGGCCTGGAAGAGATCCTCGGCAAGCTCGACACCGGGGCCAGCGAGAAACAGGCGGAAAAAATCAGTGCCAAGGACGCCTTCGACGTCCTGGTGGTCGGCGGTGGCCCGGCCGGTGCGTCGGCAGCGATCTACGCGGCCCGCAAAGGCATCCGTACCGGTGTCGCGGCCGAGCGTTTCGGCGGCCAGGTGCTGGACACCATGGCCATCGAGAACTTCGTCTCGGTCCAGGAAACCGAAGGGCCGAAACTGGTCAGCGCCCTGGAAGAGCACGTTCGCCAGTACGACGTCGACATCATGAACCTGCAGCGTGCCAGCGCGCTGGTGCCGGCCAAGGAAGTCGGCGGCCTGCACGAAGTGCGTTTCGAAAGCGGCGCGAGCCTCAAGGCCAAGTCGCTGATCCTGGCCACCGGTGCCCGTTGGCGCGAAATGGGTGTGCCCGGCGAGCAGGAATACAAGGCCAAGGGCGTGTGCTTCTGCCCGCACTGCGACGGTCCGCTGTTCAAGGGCAAGCGCGTGGCGGTGATCGGTGGCGGTAACTCCGGCGTCGAAGCGGCCATCGACCTGGCGGGTATCGTCAGCCACGTGACCCTGCTGGAGTTCGACAGCAAGTTGCGCGCCGATGCCGTGCTGCAACGCAAGCTGTACAGCCTGGCGAACGTCAACGTGATCACCAGTGCGCTGACCAGCGAAGTCAAGGGTGACGGCCAGAAGGTCACCGGCCTGGTGTACAAGGACCGTGATTCGGGCGAGTTCAACACCGTCGACCTGGAAGGCATCTTCGTGCAGATCGGCCTGCTGCCGAACACCGACTGGCTCAAGGGCACCGTCGAGCTGTCGCCCCGTGGCGAGATCATTGTCGATGCCCGTGGCGAGACTTCGCTGCCTGGCGTGTTTGCCGCCGGTGACGTGACCACCGTGCCGTACAAGCAGATCGTGATCGCGGTAGGCGAGGGCGCCAAGGCCTCGCTGAGCGCCTTCGACCACCTGATCCGCACCTCCGCGCCGGCCTGAGCCGACCGCGGAAAAAACAAAACCCCATGAGCCTTGGCTCATGGGGTTTTTTGTTTGTACTCATCGCTTCTGTAGGAGCGAAGCTTGCTCGCGATCAACGATGACGCGCTGGATCAGCCAAGTTGCTGCCTACCGTGGGCGCGTCCCGCTCCCGCAGGAAGCGCGAGTTACAGCGGTGCCGGCTGGATGATTTCAACCCAGTAGCCGTCCGGGTCCTTGATAAAGGCCAGGCTCTTCATGCGGCCGTCGTTCAGGCGCTTCTGGAAATCGCAGCCCAGGGCTTCGAAGCGCTCGCAGGCGGCGACGATATCCGGCACCGAAATGCAGATATGGCCAAAGCCGCGCGGGTCGGTGTTGCCGTTGTGATAGGCGAAGTCCGCATCGTTCTCGGTGCCGTGGTTGTGGGTCAACTCGAGGATGCCGGGGATCGACTTCATCCACTCGGTACGGGCCGCGGCGTCGACGGGGATCTGCGCCTTGTCCACCAGGGCGAGGAAGTACAGGCTGAATTCGGCTTCGGGGAAGTCGCGTTTTTCCACCAGCGAGAAACCCAGGACCCGGGTGTAGAAGTCCAGGGACCTGGTGATGTCCTTGACCCGCAGCATGGTGTGGTTGAACACGAAGTTGGCGGTGGCGGTGTCAGGCTGGGCGGTTACGCCGGGGAAAGTATTGAGTTCGTGCAGGCTCATGGGCCCTCCGGAAAAGAAGTGGGCAAGAACACTGATGCTAATGAGCCCCTTGGCTTGCAGGGCTTCGGGCGTCCTTGCGGTCGGGTAATGATACGCAAGAGCGGCAGGGCGTACCAAACACAAAGCTACGAATCTGTTGCCCGATACTCGTGCCAGCCTCAGACTTCAAGGCTCGTCCCTTACGTGTTCATGACCATGCGCTTATCGTTCAAGACCCTGTGTCTGCTTGCCCCCTGGCTTCTGGTTCCGGCCCTGGCCGAAGCGGCGGACCCGGTGATCACCTGGCCCAGCGGCTGGCAGATCGAAGAGTTGCCACAGGCGCAAGAACAACCGGCCAAGGTATTCCGCCAGCGTGCGGTGAAGAGCGATGCCGGCGGCACGCCGCTGATGGTCATGGAGTTGACCATGACTCAAGTTGAAAGCGGGCATCAGGTCAATCTGCAGGCGGTCTTGCTGGAAATGCGCAAGTCGGTGCAGAAGGACTTCGGGCGCGGCGGTTATCAAAGTGTATGCACGCGTATTCATGACACGACATTGAGTCGCCTGGCGGCGCTGGAAACCACTTGCACCATTACCGAAAACGGCCGTCATGTGTTGTCGCAAACACTGGTGGCGGCTGTCGATGGCGATAAGGCCTATGTATTGTCTTATGCCGGACAGGCTGCGGTTTATGCCGAAAGTCAGGAGGAAATCCGCGGGGTGAGAAGTAGCCTGAAACTTTAGCAGGGGGCGATTGTGCTACGTCGGCCAGCACGACTCGTGCATTTGAACTAAGTACAAAGTTGTAGGATCGAGCGCGGGATTGGGTACGTAGCTGCAGTTTCGGCTGGGTGTTTATTGCCGCCCAGGCAATCCAGGGCTTGCAACTTATTCGATTTCGAAACAAAGCGCCTTCGCTTAAAGCTAAAGACCCTGCATTGGCAGGGTCTTTTATATACATCGGTTGCTTAACCGCGCAGCCAGGAATCTACAGTGGCGGCGCCGTACTGTTCTTTCCAGGCTTTAAGGCCACGGTGATTGCCGCCCTTGGTTTCGATCAACTCGCCGGTGTGCGGGTTCTGGTAAACCTTGACCACGCGTGCACGACGGGTTTTCGGCGCGCCCGAGAGCGGCAGAGCGGATTTGCCCGGATTAGGATCGAGAATGGCGATAATGTCGCGCAGGCTTTTGCCGTAGGTCTTCATCAGGCCCTGGAGCTTTTCTTCGAACTCGATTTCTTTCTTGAGTCCGGCGTCGTTCTTCAGGGATTCCAGCTGGGCGAGCTGTTCTTGAAGGGCCTTTTCTGCTGCACGAAATTCAGCGAGTCTGGACAATATCTTTACTCCAATAGTGTATTTGGCTGATACCAACCGCAAACAAAGCTATAAGCCAAGAGCCTTGGAACGACTCGATTATAATGGCCCACCTGTGAATCTTGTACAGGCTTGAAAAATTGTAGTAGTTAATCTGGCGCAAGTAAATCACGTCGTTGTTGATGCACGCAATTTGTCATCTTCTGATTCAAATTGGTGCGCGAAACAATTACCGAGTTCAATAAATCTTCATGAAAAATGGCTATTTAGTGGCGCGCCAGTGCTTGTAGGAATTCTTCCCCGGGCATTGGCCTGCCGAATAAGTAGCCCTGCAGGAAGTCGACGCCGTGGGCGGCCAGATAGTCCTGTTGTTCCACTGTTTCCACGCCCTCGGCGACTATCCCCAGTTCGAGCTTGCCCGAGAGTTCGATGATGCTGTCGAGTATGTGCCGGGACAGGGCGTCGACTCCAATCATGGCCACGAAGCTCTGATCGATCTTCAGGTAATCGACATTGAACTTGCGCAAGTAACCCAGGCTTGAATGGCCGGTACCGAAGTCGTCGATGGCGATCATTACCCCCAACTTGTGCAGTTCCTCGAACAGGCTGTGGGTGATCGCAGTCGGTTCTATCAGTTCGCGTTCGGTCAGTTCCAGGACCAGTCTTACCTTGTCTGGCGGGAACATGCCGAGAAACTGCCGGCAGTCCTCCAGCAACTCCAGGTCCTGGCAATGGCTGGCGGTGATATTGATGCCGATATGAAAGTCGTCGATGAAGGCCGGGGCGTGGGGCGCCAGCAGCAGGGCGGTCTGCTGCATCAGCGAACGGGTCATGGGCACGATCAGGCCGGAGTGCTCGGCGAAGGGAATGAACAGGTCCGGACGCACCAGGCCTTCCCGGGGATGTTTCCAGCGCATCAGCACTTCGATGCCGGCCCACTGTTTCGTGTCGCCGCGCACCACGGGCTGGAAGTACGGGATGAACTCCGCCGCTTCCAGGGCGCGCTGCAGTTCATGGCTGGGCGACGACGAGCGTTTTTGCAGCCAGTGGCCAAGGGCCGCCGCCAGCACCCCGAAGAAGATCAGCAGGCTGAACAGGGCAGGGTACTGGGACTTCATGTAGAGCCAGATATCGCCTTCGGGGAACCCCGCGTTGACGCTGTAGGGGTAGCGCGAAGAGGCCATCTGATAAGGGGTGACCGGGGGCGGCGGAGCGATGGATTCATGGACCTGGCCATCGTCGGCCAGCCAGTAGGGGCCGACTTGCAGTTGCAGTTCGGCAAAGCGGCTGATCAGGCGCAAGGCGTTGCTCAGGTGATAGCCGTCGATGGTGGCCAGGACCGCGCGTTCACCCTCTTGCAGGCGATAGACCAGCAGCGCGGTGTTGGGCGTGACCTGGTTGCCGTCCATCAACCACAACTTGCCGTCGACATAGTCCGCCGGGTCCAGTAGGAACGAGGATTGGCCGAGCAGCGAGCTGCAGTAATTGTCATTGCGCCACACCAGATTGGTCGAGCGCACGAACGGGCGGCGGGTCACCTGTTCGCGCAGGGCCAGTTGCCGGAAGTCGTCGCAGGGCTGGCCGACTTGCGCCATCAGTGCCCGGGCGGCGAGGTCGGCGTTATCGAGCATCAGGTCGAACTGGCGGATCGCTTCCTCGGCAGTCTGCTGGCTGCTGTGAGTCAGCGCGCGCTCGGCTTGCATATAAAGGATCGCCACGCCCAGCACCACCGGCAGCAAGCCGATCAACAGGGTTCGCAGGTTGCGGGTGGAGCGTTTCAACGGGCCTTTGGCGGTCAATGGCATGGAGGAAAAACCTGTGGCGAAGTGGGGGCCAGAGAACGCTTAAAAGCCGCTGGGCGGTATGGCGGCAGGTCCGGCGGCATCCGGTCCATGGGCATGATAGACGGCGCCTCCGGGTTGCGCTCAGTCACCGCGATACAGACTCCGTGCCTGCTCGATAAAGGCCAGGGTCGCTGGTGACGCTTGCCGCCGGTCCAGCACCGCCAGCCCTACCTGGCGCCGGGCGGGAGGTGACAGCGGCTTGATCAGGTAGCGCGGGTCGCTGGCCTCGGGCAGCGACAATTGTGCGACCAGGGTCAGGGCCTCGCCGCGGGCCACGGTCTCCAGGGTGCTGAGCAGTTGCGAGCTGCGATAGCGGATGTTGGGGCTGAGCCTGGCCGCGACGAACAGCCGGGAAACCAGCTCGGCGGAACCGGCCTCGGTGAGGATGAACGGGTCGTCGCACAGCTCGGCGAGACTCACCGAGTCCTTGCTGGCCAGCCCATGCTGGCTGGGGATCAGCGCCACCATCTGGTCTTCCACCAGGGCGAAGCAGTCGAAGCGTTCCTGGGGTAGCACCACGAAGCCAACATCGATGCGCCGTTCCTCCAGCCATTGCAGTACCTGGCGGTCGGGCCCCTCGTCGATGTGCACCTCGATACCGGGATGGGCCTGGCGGTAACGCTGGAGGATCGCCGGCAGCAGTTTCATCGACGAAGTCGGGCCGAACGAGCCGATGCGCAAGGTGCCGCGTTTCATGCCGCGGGCGTCGGCGGCTTCCTGTTCCATGGTGGCGGCCAGGCCGAGGATGGCGCGGGCCCGCAGCAACAATTGCTGGCCGATATCGGTGAGTTCCACCAGCGACTGATGCCGGCGGATCAGCTCGACCCCCAACTCCTGCTCCAGGGACTTGAGCGCGTGGGACACCGCGGACTGGCTGATGCCCAGCCGGCTGGCGGCGCTGGTGAAACCGCGCAGCTCGGCCACCAGGGAGAAGATCTGCAGTTGGCTCAGGGTCATGAGTAAAAGCTCATTTTACGATGATCGGGCATTAGTCGAAGAATACCCGAACCTTCCTTTATCCGCGCCTCGGGGCCTTATGAAAACTGTCGATCAAACCTGTGCCGGGCCTTCCGATTGGCCGGTGTATTGCAAACTGGCGGCGGTCACCATGATCTGGGGCGGCACCTTCGTCGCCGGGCGCCTGCTGGCCGGCACCCTGGAGCCTTTGCTGGCCGCCAGCCTGCGTTTTCTCCTGGCCAGCCTGGCCTTGCTGCTGTTCATGGCGATCGCCCGGATTGTCCTGGTGCGCCCGAGCCTGGCGCAGTTCGTCCAGCTGGCGCTGCTGGGGTTTTTCGGGATCTTTTTCTACAACCTGTGTTTCTTCGAGGGCCTGCAGTCGATCAATGCCTCGCGTGCCTCGTTGATCGTCGCCCTCAATCCGGCGGTGATCGCCCTGGCATCCTGGGCGCTGTTCAAGGAGCGCTTGAGTGGCGCCAAGCTGTTCGGCATTGCCTTGTGCCTGGGGGGAGCGGGGGTGGTGATCCTCAGCCGCGACCCGGGGGCCTTCTCCAGCGGGCCGGGCAGTTGGCGCGGGGACCTGCTGATTTTCGGCTGTGTGCTGGGCTGGGGCGTCTATTCGTTGTTTTCGCGCACCCTGAACCAGACCCTGGGCCCGTTGCAGACCGTGACCTATTCGATCCTGCTGGGCACGGCAATGCTCTGCAGCACCGCGGCCCTGCGCGGCGAGGTACGCCTCGAAGCGCTGTCGAGCCTGACCCTGGAGCAGGGCCTGAGCCTGCTGTACCTCGGCGTGCTGGGCTCGGCCCTGGCGTATATCTGGTATTACGACGGCCTGCGCAAGATCGGCGCGACCCGCTCGGGGGTGTTTATCGCGCTCAATCCGCTGACTGCGGTGATCCTTGGCGCGCTGCTGCTGGACGAACGCCTGAGCCTGGCCATGTGCCTGGGCGGCGGGTTGATCCTGTGGGGCATTTACCAGTGCAACAAACCCCTTGCGAGCCTGGAAAAAAAGCGGATTTTATAGAGAGTGCGGACAAACAGTTTTACGCTGTGTAGAATCTGGTTACGCATACAATAATAAAGTCTTCTGGCAGCAGAAGCCTCGCCCCCCAGCCGGTAAGACAAGGGTCGACATGAAGATTCTCGGGTTTCAACTGATTTACGGTGACTTCCTCGCGCGCAGCGTGCGGGGCATCTCTTGCGCGCCACCTGCCTACCTCAGCATTGCTAGCAACTAACGATCCGTTAATTCCAAGCTATTGATTCTAAAAGCATGATGAGGCGCCAACCATGGCAGATATCTTCGAAAACCCGATGGGCCTGATGGGCTTTGAATTCATCGAATTCGCATCGCCTACTCCCAATACCCTCGAGCCGATCTTCGAGATCATGGGTTTCAGCAAAGTCGCGACCCACCGTTCCAAAGACGTGCACCTGTATCGCCAGGGCGCGATCAACCTGATCCTCAACAACGAGCCCCACAGCGTCGCTTCGTACTTCGCCGCCGAGCACGGTCCGTCGGTGTGCGGCATGGCGTTCCGCGTCAAGGATTCGCAAAAGGCCTACAAGCGTGCCCTGGAGCTCGGTGCCCAGCCGATCCACATCGAAACCGGCCCGATGGAGCTGCACCTGCCGGCGATCAAAGGCATCGGTGGCGCACCGCTGTACCTGATCGACCGCTTCGGCGAAGGCAGCTCGATCTATGACATCGACTTCGTGTTCCTGGAAGGCGTCGACCGTCATCCAAAAGGCGCCGGCCTGAAGATCATCGACCACCTGACCCACAACGTGTACCGCGGGCGCATGGCTTACTGGGCCGGCTTCTACGAGAAGCTGTTCAACTTCCGCGAGATCCGTTACTTCGACATCAAGGGCGAATACACCGGCCTGACCTCCAAGGCCATGACCGCGCCCGATGGCATGATCCGCATCCCGCTGAACGAAGAGTCGTCCAAGGGCGCCGGGCAGATCGAAGAGTTCCTGATGCAGTTCAACGGCGAGGGCATCCAGCACGTGGCCTTCCTTACCGACGACCTGATCAAGACCTGGGATCAGTTGAAGAAGATCGGCATGCGCTTCATGACCGCGCCACCGGATACCTACTACGAAATGCTCGAAGGCCGCCTGCCGAACCACGGCGAGCCGGTGAACGAGCTGCAGTCGCGGGGCATCCTGCTGGACGGCTCCTCGGAAGAGGGCGACAAGCGCCTGCTGCTGCAGATCTTCTCGGAAACCCTGATGGGCCCGGTGTTCTTCGAATTCATCCAGCGTAAAGGCGACGATGGTTTCGGCGAAGGCAACTTCAAGGCACTGTTCGAATCGATCGAGCGCGACCAGGTCCGTCGTGGCGTGTTGTCCACCGACTAAGCCGCATCCTGCCTGACAATCGAGCCCGGTCGGGGAATTCTCGACCGGGCTTTTTCTTGCCTGTCGGTTGGCGATTGTGAATGTGTTAATGTTCGGCCTTTGTGACGCTCCGCGTCGCCATCCAGCCCTGTGAACGACCCGCACATGACCAACCCAAGACCTTCCCTGACATTGACCCTGCTTCAGGCCCGCGAAGCGGCCATGGCGTTTTTTCGCCCATCCCTCAACCAGCACGACCTGACCGAGCAGCAGTGGCGGGTGATCCGCATCCTGCGCCAGAACGGCGAACTGGAAAGTCATCAACTGGCGAAAATGGCCTGCATCCTGCCGCCGAGCATGACCGGCGTGCTGACCCGCCTGGAGCGCGACGAATATGTCAGCCGGCGCAAATCCCCTGAGGACCAGCGCCGGCTGTTCATCACCCTGACGGAAAAGGGCGAGGCCTGTTTCGAGTCCATGAGCGGCGACATGGAAATCAACTACCAGCGCATCCAGCAGCAGTTCGGCGAGGAGAAGATGCAGGCCTTGCTGGCCCTGCTCAACGAACTGAAGCAGATCAAACCCTGACCCATCTTCCGTAGGAGCGAGGCTTGCCCGCGATGCCGACAACTCGGAGCAACCGGTGATCCTCGTCGCATCGCGAGCAAGCTTTGCTCCTACAACAGCAACAGCCGCGTCAGCTTCTGCGCTGACGCATCAAGTGCTTGAACCCCTCGTACACCAGCACCAGCACCGCCAGCCAGATCGGCAGGTAGGTCAGCCATTCCCCGGCCTTGATGCTTTCCCCCAGCAGCAGGGCCACGGCCAGCAGCAACACCGGTTCGACATAGCTCAACAAGCCGAACAGGCTGAAGGGCAGCAGGCGGCTGGCGATGATATAGGCCACCAGCGCCGAAGCACTGATCAACCCTAGCAACGGAATCAGCAGGTACAGCCAGGGGTGTTGATCGACCACGGCAAAACCCTGCTCGCCGCCTTGCACGAACCACAGCGCGATCGGCAGCAGCAGGGCCATATCGAGCCACAGGCCGCCCAGGTTGTCGGCGGCCAGGCGTTTGCGTAGCACGAAATAGACGGGATAACCGATGGCCACCACGAGCGTCGCCCAGGAAAAACTGCCCACCTGATACAACTCGTTGAGCACCCCCAGGGTCGCCAGGCCGGCGGCGATCTTTTGCAGCCGCGACAGCTGTTCGCCATAGACGATGCGCCCGGTCAGGACCATGGTCAGCGGCAGCAAAAAATACCCCAGCGACACATCCAGGCTGTAGCCATTCAACGGCGCCCACATGAACAGCCACAGCTGCACCCCGAGCAGCGCCGCGGACAGCGGCAGCGCCAGCAGCAGAAGCGGTTGGCCCAGCAGTCTCTTGAGGATGGCGCCGACATGCCGCCATTCGCCGCTCACCAGCATGAATACCGTCATGCATGGGGCGGTGAGCAGCATGCGCCAGCCGAAAATCTCCACCCCGGTCAGGGGCGCCAGCAAGGAGGTGTAGAAATACATGACGGCAAACAGCACCGACGCCAAGACCGATAGAGCAATACCTTTAGACAAGCTGTCCTCGTGTGACCTGAACCAGGCAAATGGGATGGTGGGAAAACTGCGGGGAATATAGAGGGTTTGGCGCGAGACGTTTACTCGGATTTATCGCAAGTTACGGGAAAATATCCCGTTTGCCGCCACTGACCGGCAGCGCGGCAGCAGGTGGCCCGCGGAAGGGGCCACCGCTGTGGGGGAGGTCAGCGCGGCGTGCGTCCGGAGACGAAGTGGCTGACGTCGTTGAAGCCCGGGGTCGAGGCATGCCCCGGAGTGACCAGCGAATCGATGAAGGCTTCATCCTCGGCGCTGATCTTCACGTCCAGCGCCTTGGTGTAGGCGTCCCACTGTTCCTCGGTGCGCGGGCCGACGATTGCTGAGCTGACCGCGGCATTGTTCAGCACCCAGGCGATGGCGAACTCGACCATGCCGACCCCACGGCCCTGGGTGTACTGCTGGATCTGCTGGGCGATGCGCAGCGACTCGACGCGCCATTCGGTTTCCAGGATGCGTTTGTCCTGGCGCCCGGCGCGGCTGTTGCTGTCGGGGGCGACATCCGGCGCGTACTTGCCGCTGAGCACGCCACGGGCCAGCGGGCTGTAGGGCACCACGCCGAGCCCGTAGGCCTGGGCCGCGGTGATCTGTTCGGTCTCGGCCTGGCGGTTGACGATGTTGTACAGCGGTTGGCTGATCACCGGCCGGTCGACGCCGAGCCGGTCGGCGACGCGGATCACCTCGGCGATGCGCCAGCCGCGGTAGTTGGACAGGCCCCAGTAGCGGATCTTGCCCTGGCGCAGCAGGTCGCCGATGGCCGACACCGTGACTTCCAGCGGCGTGTTGTGGTCTTCGCGGTGCAGGTAGTAGATGTCGATGTAATCGGTGCCCAGGCGGGTCAGGCTGGCGTCGATGCCATTGAACATGTGCTTGCGGCTCAGGCCGCTGCGGTTGGGCACGCCATCGACGGGGCCGAAGCCGACCTTGGTCGCCAGCACCCATTGGTCACGCTGGCTGGCGATGGCTTCGCCGACGATCTCTTCGGAGCGGCCGCTGGTATAGACGTCGGCGGTGTCGATGAAATTGATGCCCTGGTCCCAGGCCTTGTCGATGATGCGCAGGGAGTCCTCGGTGCTGGTCTGTTCGCCGAACATCATGGTGCCGAGGGTCAGGGGGGACACGTGCAGCCCGGAATGGCCGAGGATGCGATAGCTCATGTACGAAATCCTTGTGCGTGAGGTAAGGCCGGCGCGACAACGGCCAGCGACCGGTCATGGGACGCCCATCAAATACCAGAACGGGCGTAGGGGGCAATCTGAATTATCCCGCCAGCAACTGGCAGCGGGCCTGCAAAAAGCGTTGCAGCACCTTCACCCGTTCCGAGACCTGCAAACGGTGCGGGCACAGCAGGTTGAGCGGCACGCTTTCGCCTTGCCAGTCGCCGAGCAGGGGCACCAGGCGCCCGGCGCGGATATCGCTGGCCACATCCAGCCAGGCCTTGTAAGCGATGCCATGGCCGGCCAGGGCCCAGCGCCGCGCCACTTCGCCGTCGTCGCTGAGGTAGTCGCCGCGCACCTGGACCTCCTGCACCTCGCCGTCGCGGCTGAAATGCCAGCTGTTGTAGGGGCGACCGTTGCGCAGATAGATCAGGGCACTGTGCTCGCCCAGTTCGGCGGGCGTCTGCGGGGTGCCGTGGCGCGCCAGGTAATCGGGGCTGGCACAAGCCAGCCGGTGATGCCGCGGCAGGATCGGCAGGGCCACCAGGCTGGAGTCGCTGGGCACGCCGAAGCGCAGGGCGACGTCGACGGTCTCGCGGAACAGGTCGCTGTGCCGGTCGTTGAGCAACAGTTGCAGGCGGATATGCGGGTGTTCGCGCTTGAAGTCGTCCAGCCAGGGCAGCAGCAGGTTGCGCCCGAAGTCCGACGGCGCCGCCAGTTGCAGCACGCCGCTGAGGCCCTGGCTCTGTTGCTTCAACGCCTGTTCGCCCTCCGCCAGGGCCGCCAGCGCCACGCGCACGCTGTCCAGGTAGCGCCGGCCTTCTTCGGTAAGGCGCATGCTGCGGGTCGAACGCGCCAGCAAGCGCATGCCCAGGCGGGTTTCCAGGCGCTTGAGGGCGATGCTGGCGGCGGCGGGGGTCAATTCCAGGCTGCGGGCGGCGGCGGAAATGCTGCCGGAATCGGCGGTACGGACGAAGACTTCAAGGTCGAGAATCGAGCTCATTGCTAAAAATCCTTTAAAGATCTTTGCGTTTTACCGGGATTTTTCCTCGATTATCAAGCTGAGAATATGCAGTCACTTCCATCGCACCAGGGTGACCCCATGAAAACGCTCAGTACGTTCTTGCCGGATCGCACCGCCGTCATCGGTGGCGGAGGTGTGTCATGACCTGGCACTTCGACCATCTGGCCTTCAACACCGCCGAGGGCGATGCCTTGCAGCAGGCATTCCAGGCCCTGCTCGGGCTGCAGGCCGGACGGCGCCCGCCGTTTCCCTTTCCCGGACGCTGGTTGTACCAGGACGGGCAGGCGCTGGTGCATGTGATCGAACAACCGACCTTCGCCGAGACCGCGCTCAGCCATATCGCCTTCAGGACCGAGGAGGATGCCGCGCAGCTATTGCAGCGGGTCCAGGCCAGCGGCTTGCCGCATCAGGTGGCGCAAGTACCGCAGGACGGCACCTGGCAGATTTTCGTGCGGATGCCGGGTGGCCTGGTACTGGAACTGGATGCACCGGCGAGCCCCGACCTGCATCCGGGGTATCGCTATGCGGCGGACGGCGGCGCGCCGGCCTGAAACATGGCCGCGCCAATACGGGGGGCGCAAGCATCTGCTCCGTCAGCGCAGAAGCCGAAACTGTAGCCGCTGCCGCAGGCTGCGATCGAGGCCGCAGGACTCGCCATCAGCCATGACGCGGTCTGTCAGCAAAACGGCTTCTCTCCGGTCACGGCTGCTTCGCAGGGAGTGCCGCCCAAACCGATCGCAGCCTGCGGCAGCGGCTACAGGTGAATGCCTTGAAGCGCGGCGACCCCGATGGCCGGGGCCGCCGGCAATTCACGCCGAATGCAACTGGTAGCGCACCGCATAACCGCTCAGGCGCTGCTCCAGAGCCGCACGGCGGGTGGCATCCAGGCCGGGCACATGGATATCCACCCGTTGTCCATGGCGCTCGTCGCTGAGGGCTTCGACGCGGATGCCCTCGGCAACCTGCCGCACCTCGTCTTCGAACACCCGGCGAATGGCGTCCAGGCGCAGGGCCGGCTTGAAGGTCTTGCCCACGGCCGTCAAGGGGATCTGCTCAAGCAGCCAGACGTCCTTGGGCAGCGCGGCCCGTTCATGGATATGCCGCGCGGCGTGCTCCAGCAATTCGGTCGGGTCGGCGCTGGCGCCGGCCTTGAGCTGGACGTACACCACCGGCAGCTCGCCGGCCTTGATATCCGGCTTGCCCACCGCCGCGGCCATGGCCACGGCCGGGTGGCGATGCAGGGCTTCTTCGATCATCTGCGGGTCGATGTTGTGGCCGCCGCGGATGATCAGGTCCTTGCTGCGCCCGGTCAGCCAGATGTAGCCATCCCGGTCGATGCGCCCCAGGTCACCGGTGTTGAACCAGCCGCCGTCGAGCCACAGGTCCTGGTTCTTGTCGGCCTGCAGATAGCCCTTGAACACTGTCGGCCCGCGCAGGCAGACGTTGCCGGGTTCGTCGGTGGCGGCGTCGCGCAGGTAATGGCCATCGCTGTCGAGCACGGCGATCTTGACCTCGCAGTACGGCAGGCGCAGGCCGATGGAGCCGGGGCGGCGCTCGCCATTCTGAGGGTTGCAACTGGTAGCGCAGGTGCCTTCGGTGAGGCCGTAGCCCTCGATGATCTTCAGCCCCGAACGCGCCTCGAACTGGCGGATCAGTTCCACCGGCATGGGCGCGGCGCCACATACGGCAAAACGCAGGCTGGAGACATCGATGCCGTCGTTGGGCACTTGCAGCAAGGCGGCATAGATGGTCGGTACGCCGCTGAAACAGCTGACCCGATAACGCTCCACCAACTGCCAGAAATCCTTGATCAGGGTCGGGTTGCGGTAGCCCTGGGGGCCGGCCAGCAGCACCCGGGCGCCGCGGTGGAAGGCGGACAGGCCGGTGACCATCACCCCGTTGACATGGAACAGCGGCAGCCCGCAGAGCAGCACATCGCTGCTGTCGTAGTCGCCGTGCAGGCCAATGATCTCGGCCATCGCCACTTCATTGAGGTGGCTGTGGGGCGCCAGTTTCGGCGTGCCGGTGGTACCGCCGGTGTGGAAGTACGAGGCAATGTCGTCCGGCTGGATCGTCCGGCCGCTTTCCAGGTGGTCGGCGGGGCAGGCGGCCAGCAGTCTGTCGAAGTCCAGCACGCCTTCCGGCATCGCCGGGCGCTGGCTCTTGATCGCACTGCGTTGCGGCTCGGGCAGCAGGTTGGCCAGGTCGATGGTGACAATGGCTTCCAGCTCCGGCAAGCGCTCGCGCAGGTGGGCGACCTTTTGCCAGAGGTCGGTACCGGGGAAGGGCGCCAGGGTCACCAGCACCGTGGTGCGCGAGGCGCGGACCAGTTCGGCGATGTGCGCAGGCTCCAGCAGCGGGTTGATGGCGTTGACGATCCCGGCGGCCTCGCCGCCCCAGATCACGTAATGGGTCTGCGGTAGATTGGGCAACAGGAACGACACCGCCTTGCCCGGGCGGATGCCCAGCCGGTGCAGGGCGTTGGCGGTGCGGGTGACCTGGGCGAACAACTCGGCGTAGCTGATGTTCCAGGGCTGGTCCTGGATGCTGCCCTGGGGCAGGAAGGTCAGGGCGGTGCGCTCGCCGAAACGGCTGGCCGAGCGTTGCAACAGTTGATAGGTGCTGGCGGGAAGATTGCGCTGGGCCAGGGGCTGCTGCTGTTCGAGGGCTTGGATATCGCTCAGGCGGGCGAGGGAGAAGGGCGCGGTCATGATCGTGTGGGTCTTCCTTCGGTAAGGTCTGCGAGGGAGTCATCAATCGATCCAGCCAATGGAAAACTGCCGCGGCCGGACGTCTGTCCGATATACCACGGGGGCGCGGAGGTCGGCTGTTGCTTTTTGTAGCGAGGCGGTGACAAACCCGTGGTTTATCCCGGGAAGCCGGGCCCGCCAGAAGGTGAGCCCGGTAAAGCCGGTCAGCGTTTCAGCGTGCGGGTCATACGCAGCGCCAGCAGGCTGCCAGCGACGATGACCCCGGCCAGCAGGTACAGCGCGGCGTCGGTGGAGCCGGTGCTGTCCTTGACCCAGCCGACAATATAGGGGCTGAGGAAGCCGGCCATCTGGCCCATGGAGTTGATCAACGCCAGGCCACCCGCGGCGGCGCCGACGCTGAGCAGCGCGGTCGGCACCGGCCAGAACATCGGCAGGCCGGTGAGGGCGCCCATGGTGGCAATGGTCAGGCCGAGGATGGCGAGGGTCGGGTTGGCGGCGAAGTTGACCGCGATCACCAGGCCGATGGCGCCCATCAGCATCGGTACCACCAAATGCCAGCGGCGTTCCTGGCGCAGGTCGGCCGAGCGACCGACCATCAGCATGAACAGCGCCGCCAGCAGATAGGGAATGGCGCTGAGCCAGCCGATCACCAGGTTGTCGCTGAAACCGAGGTTCTTGATGATCGACGGCAGCCAGAAGTTGATGGCGTACACACCGCTCTGGATGCAGAAGTAGATCAGGCCGAAGGCCCAGATGGCCGGGTTCTTGAACACCGCCGCCAGGGAGTCGCCGCTGGTGCGTGGCTTGCTCGCGGCGTCTTCGGCCTGGTCGGCTTCCAGCAGCGCGCGTTCCTGCGGGCTCAGCCACTTGGCGTGGGCGAAGTTGTCATGGAGCAGGAAGTACGCCAGGGCGCCGAGGATCACCGTGGGGATGCCCTGCAGCAGGAACATCCACTGCCAGCCGGCCATGCCGCCCTGGCCCGCGGCGAAGTGATTGAGGATCCAGCCGGAGAACGGGCTGCCGAGCAGGCCGGACACCGGGATCGCCGACATGAACAGGGCCATGATGCGGCCGCGGCGAAAGCTCGGGAACCACTGCGAGAGGTACAGCACCACGCCGGGGAAGAAGCCGGCTTCGGCGGCGCCGGTGAGCAGGCGCAGGCTGTAGAACTGGGTCGGGGTGGTGACGAACAGCAGGCAGGTCGACAGCGTGCCCCAGGCGATCATCATCAGCGCGATCCAGCGCCGCGGGCCGAACTTGTTCAGCGCCAGGTTGCTCGGCACGCCGCACAGCACGTAGCCGATGAAGAAGATCCCGGCACCGAGGCCGTAGACGGTTTCGCTGAATTTCAGGGCATCGAGCATCTGCAGCTTGGCAAAGCCGACGTTTACCCGGTCCAGGTAGTTGAACAGGTAGCAGATGAAGATGAAGGGGATCAGGCGCAGGGTGATGCGCTTATAGACGGCGTTTTTATCGTCATCGGTGGCCAGGGTGGCAGCGGCGCTCTGTGACATGGCGTGTCTCTCTTTATTATGATTTTTTGCGATGCGAGGTTAACGTTGATCGCCCCGAGAGTCTCGGTCACCCCATGGGCCGCTGTCTTTGTGCCGGCGCACAGGCTTTGCCGGCATCCCCTGTGCCGGTGAACAAGCCTTTGCCATCGCCCCGAGCCCGCCTTCCTAGGAACACGCCGCTATGTTCGAACTGGATCACGACCTGGCGCAGGATATCGTCGACCGGACGATGGCCATCCTGCCCTACAACGTCAACGTCATGGACAGCCAGGGCCTGATCCTTGGCAGCGGCGAGCCCGAGCGCATCAATACCCGCCACGAAGGCGCGCAACTGGTGCTGGCCAACGGCCGGGTGGTGGAGATCGACGCGCAGACCGCCAAGCACCTCAAGGGCGTGCAGCCGGGGATCAACCTGCCGCTGCTGCACGACCAGCGGCTGATCGGCGTGCTGGGCATCACCGGCGAGCCGGAACTGCTGCGCACCTATGCCGAGCTGGTGCGCATGACCGCCGAGATGCTGGTGGGCCAGCGCCACCAGCAGGCCGAACAGCAATGGCGCCGCCAGCGTTGCGACGACTTGCTGGCGCTGTTGCTCAGCGACAGTGGGGATTCGCCGCGGCTGGTGGACGAGGCGCAGCAGATGGGCCTCAAGCCGCAGTTGCCGCGCACGCCTTATCTGTTCGAACTGGGCCAGCCCCAGGAGGGCGGGGCGCAGACCGTCGAGGCCCTGAGTGCCTGGCTGATGTCCCGTTACCCGGACAGCTGGTGTGTCAGCTCGGCCAAGTCCTCGTTGCTGTGGTGCCGGCCGGCGACCCTGAGTGTCGATAACCCGCGACTGCTGGAAAAGCTCGACAGCCTGGGCTGGAACATCCTGCGCATTGCCGTGGGCGGCCAGGCCGACGGGCTGGCGGGGCTGCGCCGTTGCTACCGGCGGGTCGGCGACCTGCTCGCCTATGGCCGTGATGTGCTGCCCCAGTCGCGCTTGCTGACCCTCAATCGTTTCCGCCTGCCGGTGATGCTCTGGCGCCACCGCAATGACGATGCCCTGGACGAGTTGCTCAGCCCCTTGCGCAAGGTCATCGCCAAGGACAGCAATGGCCAGCTGCTGGCGACCCTGCGCAGTTGGTGCGACCACGACGGCCAGAGCCAGGCCTGCGCCGACGCCCTGGGCATCCATCGCAACAGCCTGCGCTACCGCATGGAACGCATCGCCGAACTCAGCGGCGTCGACCCGCTCAAGCTCGACGGCATGCTGGCGCTGTACCTGGGGGTGCAGCTGTTGCCGCAGACCGAGCCATCCCCGTTGTAATGCCAGGCCCTGTAGCCGCTGCCGTAGGCTGCGATCGGGGCAGCGCCCCGTATGTCTGTCTATCGGTGTGGCGCGGTTCTGCGACCGCTGCGCGGTCGTGCGCAGCCTCGCCAGGGCTCGACAGCGGCTACAGACGCGGGCGATGCAGCTATTGTGAAAATGAACAATAAAGCCGCCCCACACTTGTGCAGCGGACCGGGGTCAAGGTCGCGGCCAACTGGCAGCATGGGCGCCATAAGAACCGGAGATAGCCCATGAAAATCATCATCGCCCCCGACTCCTTCAAGGACAGCCTGAGTGCCTCTGGCGTGGCCAGCGCCATCGCCGACGGCCTGGCGCGGGTGTGGCCGGACGCGCAGCTGATCCAGTGCCCGATGGCGGACGGCGGCGAAGGCACCGTGGAGTCGATCCTCGATGCCTGTGAGGGCCAGTTGCGCACCACCCGGGTCCAGGGACCGCTGGGCGCACCGGTGGAGGCGCGCTGGGGCTGGCTGCCGCAGAGCCACACCGCGATCATCGAAATGGCCGAGGCCAGTGGCCTGCAACTGGTGCCGCCGGGCCAGCGCGATGCCTGTACCAGCAGCACCCTCGGCACCGGCGAGCTGATCCGCGCGGCCCTGGATGCCGGCGCGCGGCGGGTGATCCTGGCCATCGGCGGCAGCGCCACCAACGACGCCGGCAGTGGTGCCTTGCAGGCGCTGGGCGTGCGCCTGCTGGATCGCGATGGCCAGGCCTTGCCCCTGGGCGGCCTGGCCCTGGCGCGGGTCGCGCGGGTCGACCTGAGCCACCTCGATCCACGCCTGGCCGAGGTGCGTTTCGAGATCGCCGCCGACGTCGACAACCCGCTCTGTGGTCCTCACGGCGCCTCGGCGATTTTCGGCCCGCAGAAGGGCGCGTCGCCGCAGCAGGTCGAACAACTGGACCAGGCCCTCAGCCAGTTCGCCGACCAGGCCGCGCGGGTGCTGGGCAAGGACGTGCGCGACGAACCGGGCAGCGGCGCCGCCGGTGGCCTGGGGTTCGCCGCCAAGGCGTTCCTCGGCGCGCGGTTTCGTCCAGGGGTGGAAGTGGTGGCCGAGCTGGTGGGGCTGGCCGAAGCCGTGCAGGGCGCGGACCTGGTGATTACCGGCGAAGGTCGCTTCGACGCCCAGACCCTGCGCGGCAAGACCCCCTTTGGCGTGGCGCGCATCGCCAAGCAGCACCAGGTGCCGGTGATCGTGATCGCCGGGACCCTGGGCGAGGGCTACGAGCAGATGTATGAGCACGGGGTGGATGCGGCCTTTGCCCTGGCCTGCGGCCCCATGACCCTGGAGCAGGCCTGTGCCGAGGCGCCGCGCTTGCTGCGGGACAGGGCGGCGGACATCGCCCGGGTCTGGCGCCTGGCGGCGCGCCAGGGTTGAGGCCATTGCGGGCGCAGACCTGTAGCCGCTGCCGAGCCCGCGAGGCTGCGAACGACTGCGCAGCAGGCGCAAAACCTGTGATTGCTTTGGGTCTGGATAACCGCGTTGGCCCCGTTGCGGCCGCTGTGCGACCGATCGCAGCCTCGCGGGGCTCGGCAGCGGCTACAGAGGCTAGTAGACCCCGCCACCCGAGGTAGGCGTCGCCACCTCCTTGTACTGCCCCAGCAAGCCCTGCAAGCCCTTCATCAGCACCGTGGTGTCCACTCCCACGGCGACGAAGTTCGCTCCCAGCTCGATATAGCGCTGCGCCAATGTCCGGTCGGCGCTGAGGATCCCGGCCGCCTTGCCGGCCTTGCGGATGCGCGCGATGGCGTCCTCGATCGCCGCGACCACCTCGGGATGCCCCGGGTTGCCGCGATGGCCCATGGACGCCGAGAGGTCGGCCGGGCCGATAAACAGGCCATCGACCCCGTCCAGGGCGGCGATGGCATCCAGGTTGGCCAGGCCTTCGAGGTTCTCGATCTGCAGCAGCAGGCACATCTGCTCGTCGGCCTGGTCCAGGTAACCGGGAATGCTGTTCCAGCGCGAGGCCCGGGCCAGGGCACTGCCGACACCACGAATGCCCGCGGGCGGATAACGCATGGCGCGCACCAGTTGCCGGGCCTGCTCGGCGCTTTCGACCATGGGGATCAGCAGGGTCTGGGCGCCGATGTCCAGCAGTTGCTTGATCAGTGCGGTGTCGCCCACCGGCGGGCGAATGATGCCTTGCACCGGGTAGGGCGCGATGGCCTGCAACTGGCCGAGCAGGCTGTTGAGGTCATTGGGCGCGTGTTCGCCGTCCAGCAGCAGCCAGTCGAAACCGGCGTTGGCCGCCAGCTCCGCGCAATAGGCATTGGCCAGGCCCAGCCACAGGCCGATCTGCGGCGCGTCCTGGCGCAGGCGTTGCTTGAAATGATTGATCGGCAGTTGCATGAGCGTTCTCCTCAGACAAAACGGCAGGCGATGCTGCCGAGCTGATCGTAGTCGACGTGGAAGGTATCGCCGGGGCGGGCCGCCACCGGGCGGGTGAAGGAACCGCCGAGGATGATCTGCCCGGCCTCCAGGCCGACGTCGTAGGCCGCCAGTTTGTTGGCCAGCCAGGCCACGCCCTTGGCCGGATGGTTGAGTACCGCGGCGGACACCCCGGACTCCTCGATCACGCCGTTGCGATAGAGCACCGCCGGCACCTTGCGCAGGTCGATATCGTTGGGGCGCACCGCGCGGCCGCCCATGACTACCCCGGCGTTGGCGGCGTTGTCGGAGATGGTGTCGAACACCTTGCGCGTGACCTGGGTTTGCGGATCGACCTGCTGGATGCGGGCGTCGATGATCTCCAGGGCCGGGATCACCCATTCGGTGGCGTCGAGCACATCGAACAGCGTGCAGTTCGGGCCCTTGAGCGGCTTGCCGAGGATGAACGCCAGTTCCACCTCGACCCGCGGCACGATAAAGCGCTGGAACGCAATGTCGCTGCCTTCCTCGAACAGCATGTCGTCCAGCAGGGCGCCGAAGTCCGGTTCTGTGATGTTCGACGACACCTGCATGGCCCGCGAGGTCAGGCCGATCTTGTGCCCGACCAGCTTGCGCCCGGCGCGGATCTTGTGTTCCACCCAACTGCGCTGGATGGCGTAGGCGTCCTCGATGGTGATGCCGGGAAACTCCAGCGACAGCTGGGCGATCTGTTCCCGGTTGCGTTCGGCAGCGTCGAGGCGGGCGGCGGCCTGCTGGATGTCCGAAGTGCTGAGCATGGTTACTTCTCCTGGGGATTGACGATAAGGGCTGGCACCCGCAATACCAGCCAAGCGCCGAAGGCGATCAGCAGGGCCAGGGCATACAGGGCGAGGCTGGCGCTCTGGGTGGCGTCGCGGACCACGCCGATCAGGTAGGGCGCGAGGAAGGCGGCGATGCTGCCGAAGGAACTGATCAGGGCGATTCCCGCGGCCTGGGTGTTGCTGGCGAGAAAGGCCGGCGGCAGTTGCCAGAACATCGGCAGCGCGGCGCTGGCGCCCATGCCGGCCACCAGCAGCCCGGCCATCACCAGCCAGGCGTTGTCCGGGGCGACGCCTGCGACGATCAGGCCGAGGCTGGACATCAGCAGCGGCACGCCGAGGTGCCAGCGCCGTTCGCGCAGGCGGTCGGAGGAACGGCCGACACCGATCATGAACAGGCAGCCGGCCAGGTACGGCAGGGCGCTGAGCATGCCGACGCGGCTGTCGCGGGCGATGCCGGCGTGGTGGATCAGGGTCGGCATCCAGAAGGCGATGGTGTTGACCGCCAGCATCACTGCGAAATAGATGCACACCAGCAGCCAGATATGTTTGTCCTGGAGGATGCCGGCGAAGCGGGTGATCGGCTTGTGCTGTTCTTCCTCACTCAGGGCCGCGTGCAGTTGCTGCTTTTGTGGGGTGCTCAGCCAGGCGACGCTGTCGATGCTTTCCGGCAGCGCCTTGAGCACCACCAGGCCGAGCAGGACCACCGGCAGGCCTTCGATCAGGAACATCCATTGCCAGCCGCGCATCCCGCCCAGGTCATGGAAACTTTCGAGAATCCAGCCCGACAGCGGCCCGCCGATCACCCCGGCCATGGGCACGGCAATGGCGAACAACGCGGTCATCTGGCCGCGGCGGCTGGCCGGGAACCAGCGGTTGAGCAGCACCAGGATGCCGGGGAAAAACCCGGCCTCGGCCACCCCCAGCAGAAAGCGCAACAGGTAGAAGCCGGCGGCGCTGTCCACCAGCAGCATGGCGCTGGACAGCAGGCCCCAGACCACCATCAGGGTGGCGATCCAGCGGCGCGGCCCGACCCGGTCCAATGCCAGGTTGCTGGGCACGCCGAACAGCGCATAGGCGATGAAGAACAGACCGGCGCCGAAGCCGTAGACGCTGTCGCTGAAGCCCAGGTCCTGGGTCATCTGCAACTTGGCGAAGCCGATGTTGATGCGGTCCAGGTGGGCGAAGATGTAGCAGGTGAACAGCAGGGGCATCAGCCGCCAGGTGATCCGGCGATAGGTGTCGTTGGTCTCCACCGCGCTGGGCAGGGCAAGGGTCGAGCTGGACATGGGCGGGTCTCTTTTATTGTTCTTGTCGATAGGGCTCGGACTCTGTAGCCACTGCCGAAGGCTGCGATCGGCCGGGACGGCCGCAGCGACTTCAAGATCGCTGAAGGCAGCCTGCGGTAGCGGCTACAGGTCAGGCTTGCCGCTTGAGAAACTCATGCACGTTGTTGTGCTTGAAGTTCAGCTCGGCATCCAGCTCGCTCATCTCGAACGACAGCGCCAGCAGGCGCTGGGCCTGGAGCTCGGCGAAGTGCGCCTTGATGATCTCGAACAGGTCCTCCGCGACCTTGCGTCTTGTCGCCAGGTCGCGCCCGGCGCCGACCTGCAGGCGCATATGGACGAAGGCGTAGTCGTGCTTGCCGTCGGCCATGCGCCAGGTGTCCAGGCGCACGCCGCGGCTGCGGATGCCACCCAGCGGAAACACGCCGCTGGCCCCGAGGCAGTCATGGACCTTCTCGAACAGCCCTGGCAGGTCGGCGGCTTGCTCGATGTTGTCGGTGTATTCAGCGATGAAATGCGGCATAGGGGCCTCCTTTGGAGGCAGCGGCAAGCTACAAGCTACAAGCTGCAAGCGGCAAGATAACTCTCTTGCGGCTTGTGGCTTGCAGCTTGCCGCTGCTTCAAATCTCAAAAATGGCGTTGATCTGGCCGGTGCCGGAGCTGCCGAAAGGCGCGGTGACGATTTCCGCCGGCCGGTTGTATTCGGGGCCGCCGAGCAGGCCCAGGAGCATGGCGGTGTCGTGCATCCGGCCTTCGCCGAAGCAGTGCTCGGCATAGTCCGGGAGCATCGAGCAGAACTCGCGGAAGCGCCCCTGTTGCCACAGCTCGACCACTCGCAGGTCCATCTGTTTGTCGAACTCGCGGGTCCAGTTGTGGATGTTGGCTTCGGCCTCGCGGTCGTCGGAGAAGCGGTGCGACAAGGAGCCTGAGGCCAGCACCAGGACCTTGCGGTCGCTCTTCTCGATGGCCCGGCGCACCGCGGCGCCGAAGGTGAAGCTGTCTTCGAGCTTGTGCCAGGCACACCAGGCGGCGATGGAAATCACCTTGAAATGCTGCTCCGGCGGTACGTCCATGTGCATGTAGCGCATCGGCACCAGGGTGCCGTATTCCAGCTCCAGGCTGGGGATGTTGTGGGCGAGGGTGCGCACATCGGCGGCATTGGCTTGGGCGGCAATCAGCTCGCCCAGTTCCGGGCAGCCGTGGTAGTCGTAGTCCATGTTCTTGATGAAGTGCGGCAGTTCGTTGCTGGTGTAGGTGCCCTTGAAGTGCTCGCCGCAGTTGATGTGGTAACCGCTGTTGACCAGCCAGTGCACGTCGAACACCACCGCGGTGTCGGCCCCCAGCTCACGGGCGCGACGGGCGATTTCCTTGTGCCCGGCGATCGCCGCTTCACGACAGCCGTGGTGCTTGCCCGGCAGTTCGGACAGGTACATCGATGGAACGTGGCAGACCTTGGCGGCCATGACGACTTCGCCCATGGTGCTTCTCCTGAAACATCTTATTGTTCGGCCCGTAGCCGCTGCCGCAGGCTGCGATAAGTCCCGCAGGGACTTCAAAGAGCGGCGTCTCGTTCCGAGACGAGCGCAGCCTTCGGCAGCGGCTACAGGATTTCAAAACCTTACACGCCCCAGCGCGGGATGTGGTGGCTGCCCATGGAGATACAGATGTTCTTGATCTCGGCAAACACCTCGAAGCTGTACTCGCCGCCTTCGCGGCCGGTGCCGGAGCCCTTGACCCCACCGAACGGCTGGCGCAGGTCGCGCACGTTCTGGCTGTTGATGAACACCATGCCGGCCTCGATGCCACGGGCCAGGCGATGGGCCTTGCCGATGTCCTGGGTCCAGATATAGGAGGCCAGGCCGTACTCGGTGTCGTTGGCCAGTCGCAGGGCCTCGGACTCGTCCTTGAACGGGATCAGGCAGACCACCGGGCCGAAGATCTCTTCCTGGGCGATGCGCATCTGGTTATCGACGTCGGCGAACACCGTCGGCTGGATGAACTGGCCACGGCCCAGGTGCGCCGGCAGGTTGGCCGGGCGCTCCAGGCCACCGGCGAGCAGGGTGGCGCCTTCTTCGATGCCGATGCGGATATAGCCGGTGACCTTGTCGTAGTGGGCCTGGGTGATCATCGAGCCGACCTGGGTCTTAGGGTCCTGCGGGTCACCGACAATCAGGCGCTTGGCGCGGGCGGCGAACTCGGCGACGAACTGCGGGTACACGCTTTCCTGGACGAAGATCCGGCTGCCGGCGGTGCAGCGTTCGCCGTTGAGCGAGAAGATGGTGAACAGCGCCGCATCCAGGGCGCGCTCCAGGTCGGCGTCTTCGAAGATCAGCACCGGCGACTTGCCGCCCAGTTCCATGGAGTACTTTTTCAGCCCCGCGGTCTGCATGATCTTCTTGCCGGTGGCGGTGCCGCCGGTGAAGGAGATCGCCCGCACGTCCGGGTGGCGCACCAGGGCATCGCCGGCGGTGGCGCCGTAGCCCTGGACGATGTTCAGCACACCATTGGGAATGCCGGCTTCGACCGCCAGGCGCCCCAGTTCGTTGGCGGTCAGCGGCGACAGCTCGGACATCTTCAGCACCGCCGTGTTGCCCAGCGCCAGGCACGGCGCGGTCTTCCAGGTGGCGGTCATGAACGGCACGTTCCACGGCGACACCAGCGCGCAGACGCCGACCGGCTGGTACAGGGTGTAGTTGAGCATCTGGTCGTCCACCGGATAGCTGTGGCCATCCATGCGGGTGCAGACCTCGGCGAAGAAGTCGAAGTTGTGCGAGGCGCGCGGGATCAGCACGTTCTTGGTCTGGTGGATCGGCAGGCCGGTGTCGAGGGTTTCCAGCTCCGCCAGGTGCGGCACGTTCCGGTCGATCAGCTCGCCCAGCTTGCGCATCAGCCGCGCCCGTTCCTTGGCCGGGGTGTTGGCCCATTTCGGAAAGGCTTCCTTGGCCGCCGCGACCGCCTGGGCGATTTCCCCGGCGCCGCCGCTGGCCACTTCACCGATGGCCTCGCCGGTGGCCGGGTTGTAGTTGACGAAGGTGTCTTGGCTTTCGACCTCGCGGCCGTTGATCCAGTGTTTGATCATTTATGCGTGCTCCTTGGCCGCCAGTTGCGTGTCGTGTTGTGCCTTGATCCTGAAGAACTCCGCCTCGCTGACGATGCGGTTGACCAGCCGGCCGACGCCTTCGACTTCCACCACCACTTCGTCGCCGGGCACCACGTCGGACAGGCCTTCCGGGGTGCCGGTAGCGATCATGTCGCCCGGTTGCAGGGTCATGAAGCTGGACAGGTATTCGATCAGGTAGGGGATGTCGAAGATCATGTCGCAAGTGCTGCCTTCCTGGCGCAACTCACCGTTGACCCAGGTGCGCAGCTTCAGCCGGTTCGGCTCGGGCACGTCGGCGACATCGACTATCCACGGCCCGACCGGGGTGGTGGCGTCGCGGTTCTTCACCCGCAGGTTGGGCCGGTAGTAGTTTTCCAGGTAGTCGCGGATCGCGTAGTCGTTGCACACCGTGTAGCCGGCCAGGTAATCCAGGGCGTCCTCGCGCTTGACGTTGCGCGCGGTCTTGCCGATCACCGCCACCAGTTCGCACTCATAGTGCATGTAGGCGACGTTGTCCGGGCGCCAGGTGACCTGGTTGTGGCCGGTGTAGGTGCCGGGGGACTTGATGAATACCAGCGGCTCGGTCGGCGGCTTGAAGGCCAGTTCGGCGGCGTGGTCGGCGTAGTTCAGGCCCAGGGCGAACATGCTGCCGGTGGCCGGTGGCAGCCACTCGACCTGATCCTCGGCGAGCACGCGGCCATCGGCCAGTTTCACGCTGTTGGGCGCGTTGACCACGACCTCGTGGACCTGGCCTTGATAACGGATGCGGGCGTGTTTCATGGCAGCTCCTTATTCGGCGGCTACTTCGGCGGCTATTTCTTCTGCGACAACGTGATTGGCGAGACGGCCCAGGCCGCTGATCTCCACTTCGATGCGGTCGCCGGGCTTGACGTCGACCCGGCCTTCGGGGGTGCCGGTGATCAGCACGTCGCCCTCGTGCAGGGTCATGAACTCGCTGATTTCGGCGATCAGCTGGGGAATACCGCGCACCAGGTTGGCGGTGCTGTTGCGTTGCAGCAGTTCACCGTTGACCCACAGTTTCAGTTCCAGGTCATGGGGGGCGCGCACCTGGGCCGCCGGCACCAGTTCCGGGCCGAAGGCGCAGAAACCGTCGCGGCACTTGGCTTTGACGGCGGGGCGGTAGTAGCTGTCTTCCGGCAGGCTGAACTCGTTGACGATGGTGTAGCCGGCCACGTGCTGCAGGGCGTTTTCCACGCTGACCCGGCTGGTGCTCTTGCCGATCACCACGCCCAGCGCCGGGCCGGGTTGCAGGCGCTCGACGCCTTGCGGATAGATCACGGCGCCGCCGTGGACATTGCGCGTGTTGGGGGTCTTGATGAACAGCACCGGCTTGACCGGTGGCTTCTGGTAGGGCGGCTGGGTGAAGGATTCCAGATGGCTGCGCAACAGGCCCTGGTAGTTCAGCGCGACGCCGAACAGGGTGCCGGTGGCGACTTCATGCAGTGCACGGCTCATTGTGGTGTTCTCCTGAGCATCGCGGAAACGAGGTGATTTCGTTAATGTGTTAACGTTATATTTAATATGTTAACGATCGTCAAGCGCCGGCCAGGAGCCGATCACCAACTGTCTGCCGCGTACTGGTGAACAGGCCGCGAATCACGCAGGATGTGGGCGCTTGCCGCAGGTAAAAAATAAAAGCGCCGCGGGCGAAAATAAAAAGCACCGCGAGCGAAAAAAGAGACATGCCACCATGAGCGATCGCCAGCCGATCCCCAATATCAACATCGGCCAGGTCTACGACCAGCGCTACGCCGACTCGCAGGTGCATTACGACAAGCTGAGCAACCTGGCCGGGTTCTTCGGCCGCAACATGCCGGTGCACCGCCACGACCGGTTTTTCCAGGTGCACTACGTGAAAAGCGGCGCGGTGCGGGTCTACCTCGACGACCAGCAATACCTGGAATCGGGGCCGATGTTTTTCCTCACGCCGCCGACCATTGCCCATTCCTTCGTCACCGAGGCCGACAGCGAAGGCCACGTACTGACCGTGCGCCAGCAGCTGGTGTGGGAGCTGATCGAAGCCGACAGCCGCCTCGCCAGCGGCCCCCAGGTGGCGCCGGCCTGCGTGGCCCTGGCGCGCCTGGACCCGGGGTTCGCCGGCGAGGCGCGGCGCCTGGCGCTGCTGTTCGATGAGTTGCAGGAGGAAGTCGCCGGGCAGGGCGCCGGGCACGCGCCGGCGCTGGAGGCCCTGACCCGGTTGATCCTGATCAGCCTGCTCAGGCTTTCGGCCAATTCCCTCAAGGCCCGCCCGGCGCGGCATGAAGACCTGCACATCTTCCATCGCTTCAACGAACTGATCGAAGCCTGCTATCTGGAGCATTGGCCGCTGTCGCGCTATGCCGGGCAGATCGGCGTCACCGAGGCGCGTCTCAACGATGTCTGCCGGCGCATCGCCGACCTGCCGTCGAAACGCCTGGTGTACGAGCGCCTGATGCAGGAGTCCAAGCGCCTGCTGCTGTTCACCGCCAGTTCGGTGAACGAAATCTGCTACCAGCTGGGGTTCAAGGACCCGGCGTATTTCAGCCGGTTCTTCCAGCGCTACGCGAAGATGACGCCGGGGGAATACCGGGCGCGCCAGGGCGCGGCGAAACCCTCGTCCTGAGGGCAAAAAAGCTGGGAGCGCCAGCGCGCTGCGTGGGACAATCGGCGCTTTTACCCGACAAGGAAAGTCCCATGTTGCAGCGCACCCTGATGGTTCTTTTGCTGACCGCCAGCGCCGCCCAGGCGCTGGCGCAGAGCGCCGCGGAAAAGGTGCCGTTGCTGCGCCAGACCAAGGAATGGATCACCGGCTGCGACAACCTGCGCAGTTGCCACGCCCTGAGCGCGCCCAACGGTGAGCACGGTGTGCAGTACAGCAGCCTGACCCTGCATATCCAGCGTCGCGCCGGCCCCGACGGCCCGCTGGAAATACGCCTGGACCAGCGCGGCGACCCCGCCGAGCTGACGGCCTTGCGCCTCGACGGCCAACCACTGGAGCCGCAGCTGCTGGATGCCCTGGTGCTGTTGCCGGAGAAGAAGGGCGCGCAGATCCAGGTCACCCGCTATGAAATCGCCGACCCGGCCCGGGCCCGCCAGTGGCTGGAACGCCTGCGCAATGCCGAGGAACTGAAGCTGGAGGGGAACGACGAAGCCCGGGTGCCATTGTCCGGGTTGTCGGCGGCGCTGCTGCTGATGGACTCGGTACAGGGCCGGGTCGATGGCGTGACGGCGTTGTGGCGGCCAGGTCAGCGTCCGGCCAGCGAGGTGCCGGCGCGGCCGCTGCCGGCTCAGCTGCGGGCTTATCCGGGGGCACCGGAACTGACGGAGGCGCAACGCACGCGGATCTCGGCGGCCGCGGTGAAATTCGCCGCGCCAGGCACGCCCAACGACGATGAAGACTTTGTGGCCGAGCCCCAGGTCGAGGTCTATCCGCTGACCGCGCAGCGGGCGTTGACGGTGGTGCTGAGCGACTGCGCGGCCTACAACTGCGACTACCTGATCAGCAGCTGGTCGCGCGGCAACCCGCCGCAGCTCGAGGAGTTGCGCCGACAGGCCTTGCCCATGAACAACGCGGACGGCTCGGGCGGCGCCCACTACGACCCCAAGACCGGGGTGCTGACCACCTTCTATCTGGCGCGCGGCATCGGCGACTGTGGTGAAACCGGACGCTGGCTGTTCGACGGCGAAAGCTTCCAGCTCAGCGATTACCGGCAGATGCCGACCTGCAATGGCTTGTCCTCCGAAGACTGGCCGCGGCTGTGGAACATCGCGCCGCCGGCCAACCGCTGAGGCGTTTCAGGCCAGGCCGGGATGGCGGCGCGCGAACTTCTGTTCCAGCACGGTCTTGCCCCATTGCGCCGCCGGCTGTTCCTCCACCAGCTGGAAGCCGAAGGCTTCGTACAGGTGCCGGGCGGCGTCCAGGCCGCTGAAGGTCCACAGATAGCAGGAGGTTGCCCGCACCCGGTCGCAATGCTCCAGCGCCGCCTTGAGCAGCAGGCGGCCGGTGCCGGTGCCGCGGGCCGCCTCGTCGAGGATAAACCAGCGCAGATGGGCGACTCTGTCGGCCTGAGGGCGATCCGCGGTGTCGCCGAGGTCGATGGCGATCGAGCCGACGATCTGCTCGTCCAGCACCGCCAGCCAGACGCCGTTATCGGGGTTGTCCAGGCGCTCGCTGAACTCCGCCAGGCCCGCCGCGACGCGCTGTTCAAAGAACTGCCCGAAACCCACCAGGCGTGAGTAGTAATGCGCATGCAGTTCGGTGATGCGGCCGATCATGCCCGGCCGATAGCCACGGAGCACGCTCGGGATAGCCGCGGCGATCTGCGCATGGCCCAGGCGGCAGGCCTGCAGCGCCTGGCCATAACGGCGCAGTCCGGCGACCACCTGGCTTTGCTCGCGGGGTGCCAGCAGGCGCAGCGCCTGTTGCACCTGGGCGCTGCCAAAGGCATGGAGCGCGGCGACCTGTTTGCGCCCGCTGGCGGTCAGGCCCAGGTGCTTTTCCCGGGCATCGGTGGGGCTGGGGCTTTCCTGGATATCGCCGCGCTCGATGAGCTTGCCCAGCAGGCGGCTGACCGAGGACTTTTCCAAATTCAGGGTCTTGCCCAACTGGGCGGCGGTGAGCGGGGCGTGCAGGTCGAGTTCGATCAGCGCATGCACCGCCGAGGGCGGCAGATCGGAACCGGCCAGGGTGGCGCCCATAAAGCCCAGCTCGCGCACCAGTTTGCGCGATTCATTACGGATCTGTTCCACCAGCGGCGAAGACGATGACATGGCGTGGCTCTCGATATAGTTGTGCGATGCAACTATATGCCTGGGGTACGGCAAAATCCATACACCTGCCGGCCCGTGGGCTAGCACTTGCCGGTGCGATGCCGAATCGCTGTCGACACGGACGCTCCTACGGATTCGGCGCGCGAACACGAAACCCGTAGGGGGTTTTTTAGCCAATCGCCAGGGTGGATACCGGCTCCTCCAGGAGAACAGGGTTTTCCATCGTCGGCGCCGGTTTACCCAGCAGCAGGTCCGCGGCCTTTTCGCCGATCATGATCGCCGCCGCGTTGGTGTTGCCGGTGGTCAGGCTCGGCATGATCGACGCGTCGGCCACCCGCAGGCCCTGCACGCCGTGGACCCGCAACTGGTCGTCGACCACCGCCTGGGCGTCATGGCCCATCTTGCAGGTGCCGACCGGGTGGAACACGGTGCCCAGGCTGTCGCGAATCCACTGCTCGATCTGCGCCTGGCTCTCGACCTGCGGGCCGGGCACCAGCTCGCCCTTGAGGTGCCGGGAGAAGGCCTGGCTCGCCGCCAGCTGGCGCACCAGGCGCACGCCCGCCACCAGCTTGCGCAGGTCTTCCGGGTGGCTGAGGAAGTGACTGTCGATGATCGGCTTGTCATGGGGATCGGCGGAGTTGAGCCGGACCTGGCCACGGCTGTGCGGGTGCATCACCGCGATGTGCAGGCTGACCCCATGGCCCAGCGGCACCAGGCGCTGGGGCTGGTTTTTCAGCGCCGGGGCGACGATCAGGCCCAGCTCCGGGGCGGCGTCCTCGGGATGCAGGCGCAGGAAACCGCCGGACTCCACGGTATTGGAGGTCAGCGGGCCGCTGCGCCGGCTCAGGTACTGCCAGGGCGAACGGGCCAGGGGCAGCAGGCCTTTGGCCGACACGCCGTAGGTCAGCTCGCTGTCGCAGCGGTACATCAGCACCACGTCCTGATGGTCCTGCAGGTTGTGGCCGACTCCCGGCAGTTCATGGCGCTGGGCGATGCCATGGCGCGCCAGTTCCTCGGCCGGGCCGATGCCGGAGAGCAACAACAGTTGCGGCGAGTTGATCGCCCCGGCGCTGAGGATCACTTCGCGCCGGGCCTGCAGCCGGAACACCGCGCCATCCTGGCTGACCTCGACGCCGCAGGCGCGATTGCCCTCCAGCAACACGCGGTGGGTCAGGGTCGAGCTCAGTACGCTGAGGTTGGGCCGCGACAGCGCCGGGTACAGGAAGGCCCGCGCGGCGCTGCAACGCTCGCCGTTGATCTGGGTGACGTGGAAGGGGCCGTAGCCTTCCTGTTCCTCGCCGTTGAAGTCCGGGTTGTAGCGCCAGCCCAGTTCCTGGGCGGCCTGGTAGAACACTTCATTGATAGGGCTCGGGCTGCGTTGCGCGGCGACGTTGAGTTCGCCGCCCTGGCCGTGCCAGGGCGAGGCGCCGGGCTCGAAATGCTCCGAGCGCAGGAAGTACGGCAGCAGTTCGTCGTAGCTCCAGCCCTGGTTGCCGGCCGCCGCCCAGCGGTCGTAGTCGCTGCGGTGGCCGCGGATGTAGATCATGCCGTTGATCGCGCTGGAGCCGCCCCAGAGCCGGCCGCGGGGGCAGGGGATCGGGCGCTCGCCGCTGGCGGCCTGGGCGCTGAACTGATGCATCCAGTTCCACTTCGGGTTGGCGATCAGGCGGATGATGCCTGCCGGGGTGCGCACATAGGCGCCGGGAAACAGGCTGCGGTCGCTGGGGCCGGCTTCGATCAGGCAGACGCTGAGCTGCGGGTCGGCGGACAGCCGGTTGGCCAGCACGCAACCGGCCGAGCCGGCCCCGACCACGATGTAGTCGAACGAACGCGGGGCAGAGTCAGTCATGGGAGATACCTCGTTGGCAGTGAAAAGCAGGTTTACAGCCCCAGCGCCGCGCCGACGTCGTACATGACTTGCAGGCCGACGACAAAACCGTTGCCGCTGAGCTCGCGGGCCTCGGGGTTGTAGAAGTTGTCCGGGTTGATCAGGTACTGCACGCTGGGTTCGAGCGCCAGGTGCCGGGTCAGGGCGAAGTGGCCGTTGGCCTCGATGGCGTACACGTTGCGTTCGCCCAGGCTGGGGTCGCCGCCGTTGGCGATCCGCGCCTGTTGCTGGAAGCGCAGTTGGTGGTCGTTGAGACGCAGATAGCTGGCCTTGAGGTTGAGCTTGTCCTGGACGCGGTCGAAGGGCGCCAGGTAAGTCAGGCCGATCTCGGCGAAATGGCTGAAGGGCTGCTTGTCGTCGGCCGCCAGGGACAGCGAGCCGAACGCCAGCAGCGCCTGGGGCGCGGTGCCCTGGCCGCCGTCGGCCCGCCAGAAGCCTTGCTGGAACTTGAAGAAGGCGCCACCGGTGCCGTGCTCGCTGGCGCCGGTCAGCGGGTCGTGCTGCTTGGCGGTGTTGTAGTAGCCATTGAGTTCATAGTGGGCGCTGTAGGCGCCGTCGTGCTTGCTGCCGATGCCCAGCAACAGGCTGGTGCCGCTGGCGTCGTCGGTGCTGAAGTCCAGGCCCTTGCGTTTTTTCAGGTAGTCCACCGGGTTCGATTCGAAGGCACCGGCATGCACATAGAACCCCGGCGTCGCCTGGTACTTCAGGTAGCCGCCCCAGCTGCCGTAGGGCGGCGGCAGGATGCCGGTGGACGAATCGATGATCGGGTCGTTGCAGGTGACCACGGTTTCGCAGTTGTAGATATAGAAGTAGCGCCGCGCGTTGGTGCGCCCCAGGCTCATGTCGACTTGGCCGTCGAGCCAGGTCTGCTGGTAGGTCAGCAGGCTCAGCTGGTTGCTGGTGATGTCGTTGTGGATCGGCGCGCCGGCGAAATAGCTGCCGGCGGCGCCTTGCCAGTTGCGCGAGGTCGGCTGGCCGGTGGCGGTGTCGAGGATGAAGAAGGTTT
Organism: Pseudomonas sp. GW822-FHT05A08; assembly: GCF_058800485.1. NCBI lineage: Bacteria > Pseudomonadati > Pseudomonadota > Gammaproteobacteria > Pseudomonadales > Pseudomonadaceae > Pseudomonas > Pseudomonas sp. GW822-FHT05A08. The sequence continues at coordinate 3,975,892 of NZ_CM179511.1, read as the reverse complement.
CTTCGAAATGAACGGCCGCGCCTGTAAGGCCGGCGAGGGTATCGAGGTCGAAGTCGGCGCCGACGAACAGGTCGCCGCTGTTGCCGAAGCTGTGTTGCCGCGGACCGGTGTCGAGATTCTTCATCGACAGGCTCCAGAACTGCACATGGGGTCGGATGCCGTAGCCGGCCAGTTGCTCGCCGAGCCCGGCCAGCGGGCCTTCGCGGTTGGGTGCTGGAGTCTCGGCGTGGCACAACGGGGTGAACAGGACCGCCGCCAGCAGCGGGCACAGCAGGAGAGTGCTTTTCATGGTCGATACTCGTTTCTTGTTGTTTTTGTGAGTAGCCGCTGCCGAAGGCTGCGATCGGACGCGCAGCGTTCGCCAACGGGTTACCAGGGTGCTGCCGATTGCGCTGGCGAGGACTGCGTCCTCGATCGCAGCCTGCGGCAGCGGCTACAGGTCATGCCTTGGCCAGTTCGGGGTTGGGATTGACCAGCACCTTGATCTGGCTCTTGTCCCGCAGCAGTGCCTCGAAGCCGTGCTCCACGGCCTGGTCCAGGGTCACGCAGCGGGTCACGGCGCGGGTCAGGTCCAGGCGGCCGCTGGCCAGCAGCTCGATCAGCGGCGGGTAGGCGTTGCGATAGCCCACGCTGCCGAGCAGGCGCAGTTCGTGGTTGACCAGGTGGAAGGCATCGACGCTGACCTCGCCCATCAGGCCCACCAGCACCACCTCGCCGCCCTTGCGCAGCGAGTGCAGGGCCAGGCTCAGGGTCTGCTGGCTGCCGGCGGCCTCGAAGGCCGTGTCGACGCCGCCACCGCTCAGTTCGTGCAGGCGTTGCGACAGGTCGGCGGCGTGGCCATCGAGCACTTCCAGGGCGCCGAAGTCGCGGGCCAGCCGCCGACGTTCCGGGCTGATGTCCACGGCAAAGATCCGCTCCACACCGCGCAGGCGCGCCAGCAGGATCAAGAGCAGGCCTATAGGACCGAGGCCGAACACCACGCAGCTGTCGCCGGCCAGCAGGCTGCTCTGGTTCAGCGCGTGAAAGGCCACCGCCGCCGGCTCCAGCACCGCGGCCTGCTTGAAACTCACCGAATCCGGCAGCGGGTGCAGCATGTAGGTCGGCACCAGCACCTGTTCGGCGAAACCGCCGTCGCCCATCAGGCCGATGAACCCCATGGACTGGCAGAGGTTGTACTGGCCGACGCGGCAGTACTGGCAATCGCCGCAGCGATACTCCGGCTCCACCGCCACCCGGCTGCCGACCCGGACCCGGTCGACGCCCGCGCCCACCGCCAGGACCTGGCCGCAGAACTCGTGGCCGAGGGTCAGCGGCGCGCGGCAACCGGACAGTGGGTGGGGCACCTGTTGCGGAATCGAGTGCGGGCCGTCGGCGTATTCGTGCAGGTCACTGCCGCAGATGCCGCAGTAGGCCACCTGGACCAGTACCTCGCCCGGGCCGGGCTGTGGCAGTTGCAGATCGCTCAGGCGCAGGTCGCGGGCGGCATGCCAACGCAATGCTTTCATGGCTGGTTTCCTTGCAGGACAGGAGAGGGGGAAGGTTCGGCGCGGCGGCCGCGCGCCAGGACCGCCGGCGCGGTTTCCTTGAGGAACAGCGCCAGCAGCGCCGCCAGCAGGGCGCCGCCGCAGGAGATCCACATGACGATGGACAGGCCGAAACGGTCGGCGGCAAAGCCGGCGATGGTCGGCGAGACAAAACCGCCCACCAGCTCGCCGATGCCCATGATCATGCCCAGGGCCGTGGCCATGACCTCACGGGGCACGGTTTCCGCCGGGATGGTCGCCATGAACAGGGTGAAGCAGCCCAGGCCCGTGTAGGTCAGCAGCATCAGCACGCCCATCAGCAGCGGGCTGTTGGCGTAGAGCAGGGCGATCGGGCAGCAGGCGGCGATCAGCGAGAACAGCACCAGGGTCGGGCGACGGCCGAAACGGTCGGAAATCGCCGCCACGCCGAAGCCCCACAGCACCCAGGCGCCGCCCAGGCAACTCATCACCGTGCCCATGCTCGCCGGGCTGTAGCCACGGACCTTGACCAGGAAGGTCGGGGTGAAGGAGATGAGGATCACGAACCAGGTGAGGAACACGCAGCTGATCAGGGTGCAGAGCACGATGTTGCGGCTTTTCAGCAGGGCCAGGCGGTTGACCGGAGCAGCAGGAGCGTTGTCCGTGATCGGTGCCGGCGGCGCGTCGTTGCGCACATAGCGCCAGATCAGCAGGGCGATCAGCAATCCGGGGATCAGCGAGACGATAAAGGCATGGCGCCAGCCGTAGGCCTCGGCCAGGGCGATCAGTACCGGCGGGCCGATTACCGCGCCCAGCAGCCCGGCCGCCGAGCCTTGCAGCAGGCCCATGTTCAGGCCCCGGCGATGGGGCGAGGAGGCCTCCACCATCAGCGATTGCGAGAGCGGCAGGATCGGCCCTTCGGCCAGGCCCATGATGCCGCGGAACAGCAGCAGGCTGAGAAAACCGGTGACCAGCCCCGACAGCGCCGAGCACAGGGAAAACAGGATCACCGCAACGATCAGCAGCGGCTTGCGCTTGCCACGGCGGTCCGACCAGGCCCCGACCAGCGCGCCGGACACCGCCCAGGCCAGGGCCAGGATCGACGACAGCATGCCCAGGTGGCTGTTGCTCAGTTGCAGCTCGTCGGCCATGAAGGGGAACAGGAAGGACAGGGCCAGGCGATCGAAAAAGACGAAGCCGAACGTCAGGAACAGCACGCCCAGCAGGATGTTCTCGTAACCGGCTTTATTGTTGTTGTAAGCCATGGTCGTTCTCCGCGGGAGGGACAGGTGAAGTCGAGACTTCAGCGAAACAGCGTGTCGATATAGGCCGCGCCGAGGCCGATCTTTTCGTAGTGCGTGCGGCACAGGGCGATGTAGGAGTGCACGTCGAAATAACCCTCCGGCTCGCCCTGTTCGTCGAGCCAGATCAGCGGGCCCTTGACGATGAAAAACGCGCGCATCGGTTGCTCGTGCTCGTAGGCCACCAGGGTGTGGCCTTCGCCCGGGGTCTCGTAGACGAAGTCGCCGGCGGTGGCGGTCCAGTCGTGCTCCAGGTAGCCCCACTTGCCGGACAGGGTGTAGGCGAACACTTCGTGGGGGTGGTAATGCCGGTTCACCAGGCCGGCGCTGCTGGCCATGAGGATGTCGCACCAGCGGTTCTCGCTCGGCGAGATCCACAGCGGCCGCGAGGACACGGTTTCGGTGAAGGGCACATACAGCTTCAGGTCGTCGCTGGCGGCATTGGCCAGGTAGACCTCGGGCTTGGCGTCCGGCTTGAAGCAATTGGCGATCGGTTGCAGGTCTTTCCAGAATTCACGGCGGGCGGCTTCGGGCATGGTCGGCCTCTATTCGTTGTGGGAGTCGAGGCGACTTTAGGCGCGGCGCGCGGGCGGGGTTTTATCCAATCGGACGGGATTGTTGACTGGATCGGACGAGACTTTTCCTACAGGCTTCAGGGACGCCGTTTACCCTGGCAATCGACTTGTGCCCACTGCGTTTCACGTTGACAGGGCATAAGCTTCATATGTTAATGAATCGCCGCGAGCGCCACCTGTCGCGGCCTCGGAATCCGGTCACTGCCTTGCCGACCGGGAATGCTTCCTAGCCATGAGAAGAATAAAAATGTCTCCATGCGCCTTGCTCGAAACCCGGCATGCCTGCACCCAGAGCATCGCCCTGGATCAGCGGCTGGCCTTCTGGGAGGACTACAACGCCTCCACCCTGGTCGGCCTCAAATGCACTTCCTTTTGTGAAAGCGGTTTTGCCGCCAGCCAGGACAACCTGCAGCTGGAGGGCATGCGCCTGGCGCGGATCGAGGGCAACGAGCACGTGGTCGAGCGTGACAACTCGATGATCCGCGCGGTGCCCAAGGAGTCGGTGTTCGTGTCCTTCGTCACCGGCAGCGGCTCGTTCTTCTATCAGGATGGCGCCTGCCAGTTGCTCGAACCGGGCGAGCTGATCGTCTACCGCACCGACAAACCCTATCTGTTCGGCTTCTCCGGGCCGATGCGCCAGTTCATTTACGACATTCCCCAGGCACTGTTCGCCGAGCGCTGCCTCAAGCGTTTCGACCGTCCGCTGAAGATCGGCGGGCAAAGCGGCGTGCAGCGCCTGTTGCTGCGCACCCTGGGCGAGCGCACCGGAGGCTTTTTCCAGCAGCCGCTGAGCGAGGACGCCGAGAGTTATCAGAACCAGGCGCTGGAGCTGTTGGCCAGCCTGATCGCCGGGCAGGCGGGAGGGCGGCGGATCAATGCCCTGAGCGCGTCCTATCTGCTGGCGGCCAAGCAGTGCATCAGCGAACAGCTGGCCGATCCTGGCCTGAGTTGCGAGCGGGTGGCCGCGCAGACCGGCATTTCCCCACGGCACCTGAGCCGCCTGTTCGCCCTGGAAGACAGCCAGCCCAGCCGCTTTATCCTGGAAAAACGCCTGCAACAGGCCCATGACCTGCTGAGCAGCCCACGGGGAGCCGGCCTGGATATCGGCGAAATCGCCTACCGCCACGGCTTCACCAGCCAGGCCCATTTCGCCCGGGCGTTCAAGACCCATTACGGCCAGACCCCAAGCGAAGTCCGCAAAACCCTGTAGCCGCTGCCGCAGGCTGCGATAGGTCCGAAGGACCTCCAGCGGTCGGGAGATCGCTACGCCCGTTCCGGTCGATCGCAGCCTGCGGCAGCGGCGACAGGTCGGTGGCCAGCCAGACGCATTTCGCGGCATTTAAGCCCCGTTACGGCCAGCCTCGAGCGAGATTCGCCAACCCATGTAGCCGCTGCCGCAGGCTGCGATAGGTCCGAAGGACCTCCTGCGGTCGGGAGATCGCAGCGCCCGTTCCGGTCGATCGCAGCCTGCGGTAGCGGCTACGGTCAGTGGTCGTTGAGGAAGGTTTGTGCCAGATCGTCGATCAGCTGGCGCTGAAAGGCCTGGAACCCAGGATTGGGCTGCTGCAGTTGCACGAACTCCAGCATCGGGTCGGTCACCGCGGTCCTGACGCCGGCCAGCTCCTCGACCGTCGCCAGCCCGCAGAAGGGCACATAGGCTTCGGAATAACCGCCCTCATGCACCAGCACCAGGCGGCCCTGGCACAGGCGCTCGGCGGCTTCGCGCACCTGGCGGGTCATGGCGCGGAACGAGTCGCTGTGCAGCAGCATCCGCGCCAGCGGGTCGACCGCGTTGGCGTCGTAGCCGCAGGCAACGATGATCAGCTCCGGCTCGAAGCGCTCCAGGGCCGGGATCACGATGCGTTGCAGGGCATGCAGGTATGCATCGTGGCCGCTGCCGGGCAGCAGCGGGATATTGATGTTGGCCCCCAGCCCGGCGCCGCGGCCGCGGTCCTGTTCGCCGCTGTAGCCGGGCGGGAAGCAGCCGTCCTGGTGCAGGGAAAGGGTCAGCACGTCGCCGCGCTCCTCGAAGATCGACTGGGTGCCGTTGCCGTGGTGCACGTCCCAGTCGATCACCGCGACCTTGCCCAGGCCGCGCCTGGCCTTGGCCGCCTCGATGGCGATGGCGATATTGGCCAGGAAGCAGAAGCCCATGGCGCCGTCGGCCAGGCAATGGTGTCCCGGCGGACGCGACAGCGAGTAGGCGTTGTCGGCTTCGCCGCCGAGCACCGCGTCCACCGCGGCGATGGCCAGGCCGGCGGAGAGCCGGGCGATTTCGTAGCTGCCCGGGCCGATCGGCGCTTGCGGGCCGAGCTCGCCGCCACCGGCCTCGCTCAGGGCCTTGAAGCGTTGCAGGTACTCGGCGCTGTGCACCCGCAGCAGGTCCTCCTCAGTGGCGGCCGTGGCGCTGCGAACCTGCAGGTGGCGGGTCAGGCCGGAGACGTCCAGCAGGCTTTTCAGGCGGCGCTTGGTTTCCGGCGATTCGGCGTGCCCGGCCGCGGCGGGCGGTTGCACCCAGCCGCCCACCGGCAGCGTCAGCGCATGCAGCCCGGCGCTGTGCCAGAGGCTGAGTTCATCGAAGAAAAACGCGGTTTTACGGGTCATGGGCATCTCCATCTATGAGGGAATCTGTAGCCGCTGCCGCAGGCTGCGATCGACCGGAACGGTCGCTGGGATCTCCCGGGCGCCAGAGGTCCTTCGGACCTATCGCAGCCTTCGGCAGCGGCTACAGGGGTTCAGGGGATTCAGGGATTGCGCCGGCAGCCGAGGATCAGCGCCAGCGACAGCAGGGTCAGGCCGGCCCCGCCGATCAGCAGGGGCTGGAAGCCACCGGTGCTTTCGATCAACCGCCCGGCCAGCGCGGGGCCGATGGCCAGGCCGCCGCCGATCACCAGGTTGGAGGCGTTCATCAGCTTGCCGGAGCGGTCGAGGTCGGCCAGGCAGGCGAGGATCAGCGGCAGGATGAAGGTCCAGGTGAACTTGAAGACCAGGGCGGCGAGGGCGAAGCGCGCCAGGGGCGGCGCGCCCAGCAGCAACAGCACCGAGCCGGCCATCAGGCTGTAGCCGAACAGCAGCAACAGCAGGCGCGGCAGGCGATTGCCGATCAGCGAGGCGCAGCCGGCGCCGACGATGCCCATGACCGTGGCGACGGCCAGCAGCTCGCCGCTGGCTTGCGCGGAGATGCCGGCCTTGGCACTGATCGAACCGATAAAGGTCCAGACCCCGCTGAGGCTGATATAGAAGCCGAGGATGCCGAGAATGCCGCACAGGGCCTTCCACTTCGGTGCGGCGGCTGCCTGCCCCGCGGTTTTTTCCGGGGGCGGCGCGCCCTGGGGAAAGTAGCGCGCCAGGGGCAGGCACAGGCTCATCAGCAGCGCCAGCAGCAGGTAGCAGGCCGCCAGGCCGTAATGCTCGAACAACCGCGGCAGAATGCTCAGGCCGATTGCCCCGACCACCAGTTGGCCCATGACCCACAGGCCGTAGGTCCGGCTGGGGTTGGCGGTGGAGGCGGCGCTGGACAGGCAGATGATCATCAGCGAACCGCCGGCCAGGGCACTGCAGAAACGCAGGGCCAGCAGCGCGCCATAACCCTGGGCCCAGATCGACAGCAGGTTGGCGACTATGAACAGCGCCCCGGCCAGCAGCGCCGCGCGGCGCCAGTCGACGCGCTTGAGCCACCAGAAGGCGGGCAGGGTGGCCAGGCTCATGGCCCCCAGTTCAGTGGAGAACAGGTCGCCGATCTGCGACGGGCTCAGTTGCCATTGGCTGGCCAGTTGCGCGGCCACCGCCGGGGCGGTCATGAGGATGGTCGGGGTGATGGCGGCGAACAGCACGATGGCCGCCAGCAAAGCCAGGGATGAGGCTGTGTGCGGCTGCTCGCCGGTGAGCGCCTGGCTCTTGTCGATCATGGGGGTCGTCATGGTGGGTAGCTCCGGAAAAACGCTTCAGAACACGTGGACCAGGCGCAGCAAGGCGTCGGTGCCGTGGTAGCCGTTACGGGTGGCGACGTTTTGCGAGAGGCCGAACATCAGCTGGTTCTGCTGGTCCAGCCAGTGGCCGACCTCGAAGCCGACCTGGGTGTAGCGCTTGTGGGTGTCGTCGATGCGCTGGTCGTTGATCCGCAGCTCGCCACCGTCGGCGTGGATCAGCCGCAGGGCGCCATAGGTACTGCTGGTGAAGTCATAGGAGGCGAAGGCTTGCAGGCGGTACAGCGGGTCCTGCTTCAGGTCGCTGCCGAAGTAATCGTCGTTCTTGGCGTAGAGCTGGGCTTCGAGGTTGGCTTCCAGCACCCACTTCTCGCCGACGCCCTGGGTGTAGTTGTAAACGAAGGTCGCGCCCCAGCGGTTGGCGCCCGGCGAGACATCCGGGTTGTCGCCGTGGTATTCGCCCACCGGCAGGGTGATCAGGGTCAGCAGGCCGCTGTAGGTTCGGCTGGCCGGGTCGTTGATGAAAAACAGGGTGCCGCCGACCTGCGGGTCGCCGAAGCCGCTTTCCCCGGTGTGGCGATTGGCGCCGGGCAGGCGCGCGTCGATATCGGCGAAAGGCACGATGAATTGCGGGGTGCACAGGGTGCCGCAGATGTCGGTGAAAAATACCTGGCGATAGGCCAGGGCGTTGACCTTCAGCTCGGCCTTGCCGGTGCTGTCGGCAGGACCGTGGAAGTCGTCGGCGCGGGTCGCCGGCAGGTACAGCACGCCCAGGCTGGTGCCCGAGGGCGCGCCGAAGAAGTCGCGGGCGTTGAGGTCGGCGGCGCTGGCGTCCAGGCTCAGCAGGGCGCCGGTGAAGGCCAGGGCGGTGTGGTGCGCAAGCGTTCTGGTCATGGGCGTAACGTCTCTTCTTTGAGTTGTTGTGCGGCGAAGTGCTCGCCGGTACGCGGCAGTGGCTGGAAAAAGGGCAACAGCGGCCCGTGGCCGTCAAAACGACAGCGCGAAAGTCAGTCAGCGAGGGAGGTAAACGTCAGTCGGGTGGGGCGTGCAGCAGATGGGCGATGCGGGTCTTGTCCTTGACCCCGAGCTTGTTGTAGATGGCGCGGATGTGATGGCGCACGGTGTTCGGCGACAGGCCCAGCTCGCGGGCGATTTCCTTGTAGGTCTTGCCTTCGCCGAAGCCCAGGGCCACGTCGTTTTCCCGTGGGCTCAGCTGGGTCAGCAGCGTGCGGCCGCGGGCGGCGAGCAGGAACAGGTCGCCCACCGGCGAGGCCTCGAACTGCAGGTGCCGGCCTTCGTAACCGCCATCGACCATGGGCACGGGCAGGCAGGGGCCGCTCCAGTCCGGCCACTCGCCGAGCAGCAGGTCGACGAAGCCGCGTTCGGCGCAGTGCAGGGTGCCGCGCTGGTCGCACACCGCCAGCGCCAGGTTGCGCGGGCTGGTGAGGGTTTCGCGCATGGCCACCAGGGTGCGGATCTGGTTGGCCGACACCGCGGCCACCAGGTGCAGCATCAGGTTGTTCAGCAGCAGGCAGTCGTCGGCGTCGAAGCGTTTGGCGCCGGGCGCGCGGTACAGCGCCAGGTGGTCGCTGAGGTGGGTCTGCGGGTCGATGTACACCACGCACAGCAGCTCGCCGATGCCATAGGTCGTGCCCAGCCAGTTCAGGCCGGGGCCGTTGGCCGGGTCGCGCATGTCGACGATCACCGCCCGGCCCGGGTGGGCATGGACCCGGCCGACGGTGACGTCGACGTGCTTGATCGACTGCCAGTCCGGCAGGTAGCTGGGGGGCAAGTGATGGAGGTAGGAGCTGTGTTCTTCCGGCAGGCCGTCGATCAACGCGGCGCGGCCCCACCAGGCGCTGTCGAAGGGCAGCAACTGGCCGATGCGGTTCAGCGCATGGCCATGGAAATGTTCGATGTCCTTGTGCTGCGCCAGGCGCTGCAACTCCAGGGTCAGCGAGCTGAAGGCTTCCAGCAGGCTGGCGTGAGCATGATCATGACGGCTCATCGGGTGTTCCTCTGTGCGACGTTCTTATTGTTTTCGTCACGGAGTCAGTAGGGACCGGAACGTCCAGGGACGTGGGCAGGGCCTGGGCACGAGTATCGTCGGGTTGGCGGGGGATCGCTATCCTACAGATGCAGGATGAAGGGGAGGCCTGGCGGAGATATTGGCTTCTGTAGGAGCGAGGCTTGCCCGCGATAGCCGCGCAGCGGCGATGGACCTGACAACGCGCGTTATCGTTGTAGATTTATCGCGAGCAATCGAGCGTCGACCGGCCGCTCCTACAGAAGATCAGAAGATCAGAAGATCAGAAGAGCTGCAGATCAGGCCGCCTGGACGGCCCGCTGCAACCGATGGAAACCACGGCTGAAATACACCAGCGAGTCGCCGTGTTCGCGCACGCAGATTTCATCCAGCTGCACCAGCATCACCGAATGGGTGCCGACCTCCTGCACCTCGGTGATGCGTCCCTGCAGGCTGGCCAGGGCGCCGTCGAGCACCGGCAGGGCGCCCTGGCCGTCGCGCCAGGGGTGCAGGCTGAAGCGCTGCTCCATCTCCACTCCGGTCATGCCGGCGAAGTGCCGGGCGACCTCTTCGTGTTCACCGCAGAGCACGTTGACGCAGAGCTGGCCGTTGCGCTTGAACACCGGGTTCAGGGCGCTGTTGCGGTTGACGCAGACCATCAGGCTGGGCGGACTGTCGGTGACCGAGCAGACCGCGGTGGCGGTGATGCCGCAGCGTCCGGCCGGGCCGTTGCTGGTGATGACGTTGACCGCCGCGGTCATGTGCGCCATGGCATCGCGAAAAGCCTGTTGCTTGGGATCGAGTTGAGTCATGACAGATTCCTTGGGTGAACCCGCGGGCGCCGGCAATCGGGGGGCGCCCCGCGGGTCATTCAGGTCGGACGGCGCTTACTGGCGGATGCGGTCGAGCATGTTGATGTCGTCCGGATTGGTCAGGTGCGGCACCGTCCAGCCGTCGAGGTCGTAGTCGCCCAGGCATTGGTCCACCAGATCGGTCATGGCTTTCATCGAGCCGGTGGCCTGGGCATGGCGCAGGCACTGCATGCGGATTTCGTCCTGGCTGCCGGCGTAGTTGATTTCGTACAGCTCGTGGCGGCCGCCGAACTCGGTGCCGATGGCGTCCCACAGCAGCTTGAGGATCTTGATCCGCTCCTCGTGGCCCATGCCCGCCGAACCCCGGCAATAGGTGCTCAGGTACTGGTTGAGCATCGGGTCCTTGAGGTCGCGGGAGCCGGACGGCAGGTAGATCAGGCCGCTGGCCACCACCTGCTCGATGATCTTCTTGATGTCGGTGTAGGCCTGGGGCGCCAGGACCCGGTAGGCCTGCAAGGCCTGGGCGCTGGGCAGGAAGGCGCCATTGAGCCATTCGCTGGCGTTGCCGTGCATGGCGTCGGTCAGCGACCAGAACAGGTTGCGCCAGGCCACCACCTCGCCAACCTGCGCCTGCACCCCGCGAAACTCCAGGGAACCGGTGCACTGCAAGGCCTTGACCAGCAGCCCGGTGATGAAGTCGAGCTTGACCGCCAGCCGGGTGCAGCCCTGCATCGGGAACAGCCGGCCGAAACCGCCTTGTGGGAACCACTGCCGGCAGCGTTCGAAGTCGCGGTAGATCAGCACGTTTTCCCAGGGGATGAACACCTTGTCCATGATCAGGATCGCGTCGTTCTCGTCGAAGCGGCTGGACAGCGGGTAGTCGAACGGCGAACCGGTCATGCCGGCCTGCAGTTCATAGGACGGGCGGCAGATCAGCTTCATGCCGCGGGTGTTCATCGGCGCGATGAACATCAGGGCGAAGTCGGTGTTGTCCCCCAACAGCTGCGCCGAACCCTGGCCGACGAAGTTGTAGTGGGTCAGGGCCGAGTTGGTGGCCACCACCTTGGCGCCGCTGACGATGATCCCGCCTTCGACTTCCTCGTCCACCGAGATGAACACGTCCTTGACCTGGTCCACCGGCTTGTCGCGGTCGATCGGCGGGTTGACGATGGCGTGGTTGAGGTACAGGCAGGCTTCCTGGATGCGCTTGTACCAGGTGCGGGCGTTGTCCGCGAACTTGCCATAGAACTCCGGGTTGGCGCCCAGGGCGCTGCCGAAGGCGGCCTTGTAGTCCGGGCTGCGGCCCATCCAGCCGTAGGTCAGGCGCGACCACTCGGCGATGGCGTCGCGCTGCTGGCGCAGGTCGTCGGCGCTTTTCGCCGAGCGGAAGAACTTGTGGGTGTAGCCGCCGTTGCCGGTGTCGGTGGCCCAGCACAGCTTGTCCTTGGTAGCGGGGTCGTGCAGGGCGTCATAGAGGCGCGCCATGGAGGCGGCGGAGTTGCGGAACGCCGGGTGGCGGGTCACATCCTTGACCCGGTCGCCATAAATGTAGATTTCGCGATCATCGCGCAGGCTGGCCAGGTATTCGGCGCCGGTCAGCGGGCGGTTGGTCTCGGCACGGAAGTCTTCGGGTTTCATCATCCACTCCAGTCGTTGTTGTTATGAATTGCCATTGCGAGCTGGGCCCATGATGGGCAGGACGGGGCGGCGACTGAATGGCTTTTCCGGCGAATGAATTGCACTTTTCATGGGGCTGGTCATGGAGTAGGTCATGGGCCTGGTCATGGGGCAGATCATGGACGCGGAACCGATCCGGCAAGGCCACCCGTTTCACCGTTGAAACACTTTCGCGGCGACGAAAAATATTTTCGCCGGGGCCTGCAAAAAACCTAAAGCCCGGCCGATATCGCTATTAGGCCCACAGACCAACTACAACAGTGGCGCCCACCTGTCAGGCCGCCAGCCATCGCTGGCGACAGGGTTCAGTGCATGGATGCTCGCAGTCCTCAATTCCCGAGAGTCATCCTATGTCCCTACGTAATATGAATATCGCGCCTCGAGCTTTCCTCGGTTTTGCGTTCATCGCGTTGCTGGTCATCGCGCTGGGTGTGTTCGCCGTCAACCGCATGTCGATCATCCGACAGGCCTCCCTGGAAATGGAAAGCAACCAACTGCCCAGCGTAGGGTTCCTCGGCAACGTCACCGAAAACGTGCTGCGCCTGCGGATTCTCTCGTTCCGGGTACTGGTCAACCGCGAGCCGGCCGGCCTGCAGGAAGCGCAGACGCGCATTGGCGTGCTGGTGGACAAGCTCAAGCAGGCCCAGGCCAGCTACGCCGCCTTGCCGGCGGGGGAAGAGGAAGTGGCCCTGTACAAGACCTTCGCGGCCACCCTGGAAAAGTACCTGCAAGCGCAGAACGACATGCTGGAGCTGTCGCGACAGAACAAGCTCGAGGAGCTGCGCACCCTGATCAATACGCGGATCAAGGACGGCACCGACCAGATGGGCGAACAGCTGAACAAACTGGTGGCGATCAACAAGGCCGGGGCCACCCAGGCGTCTGACCTGGCCGGTGAGCATTACCACGGCGCCATCACCGGCATCATCGCCGTGGCGGTGGTCGCGGCCCTGCTCACGGTGGTGCTGGCCCTGCTGCTGACCCGCAGCATCGTCACCCCGTTGAACCGCGCGCTGCTGGCCGCGCAGACCATCGCCGCGGGCAACCTGACCCAGGCCATCGAGGTCGACGGCAAGGACGAGCCGGCCCGCCTGCTGGTGGCGCTGAACGAGATGCAGGGCAACCTGCGCAAGACCATCGAGCAGATCTCCGGCTCGGCCACCCAGTTGGCCTCGGCCTCGGAAGAACTCAGCGCGGTCACCGAGGAAGCCTCCCGTGGCTTGCAGCAGCAGAACAACGAAATCGAACAGGCGGCCACCGCCGTCAACGAAATGACCGCCGCCGTGGAAGAGGTGGCGCGCAACGCCGTGTCGACCTCCGAAGCCTCGCACCAGTCGACCCAGGCCGCCCGTGAAGGCCGCGACCGGGTGGTGGAAACCGTCGACGCGATCCAGACCATGACCCACGACGTGCAGAGCACTTCGGTGATGATCGAAGGCCTGGCCACCCAGGGCCGCGACATCGGCAAGGTGCTCGACGTGATCCGCGCTATCGCCGAGCAGACCAACCTGCTGGCCCTCAACGCGGCCATCGAGGCGGCCCGCGCCGGCGAGGCCGGGCGCGGTTTCGCGGTGGTGGCCGACGAAGTGCGGGCGCTGGCCCATCGCACTGCGCAATCGACCCAGGAAATCGAAAAGATGGTCGCCGGCATCCAGAACGGCACGGGCGAGGCGGTGCAGTCGATGCAGCAAAGCAACCAGCGCACCCAGAGCACCCTGGAAATGGCCCGCGCCGCCGGCGTGGCCCTGGAGCAGATCGCCGAATCGATCAACCTGATCAACGAGCGCAACCTGGTGATTGCCAGCGCCTCCGAAGAGCAGGCCCAGGTGTCCCGCGAGGTCGATCGCAACCTGGTGAATATCCGCGACCTGGCCACCCAGTCGGCCGCCGGGGCCAACCAGACCAGCGCCGCCAGCCATGAGCTGTCGCGCCTGGCGGTGGATTTGAATGCGATGGTGGCGCGCTTTGTGATTTGAGTTAGGGTTGTTGGAATGCGTGCCCAAGGAGAGCGAGATGCGCTATTCAGCCCTGACCCAACGGATCGCCGGCGAAGGTGCCGCGGCCTGGCAGATTCACTACCGCGCCCTGGAGCTGCGCGAGGAGGGCGTCGATGTGCTGCTGACCATCGGCGACCCGGATTTCGACACCCCGCGGCCGATCGTCCAGGCCGCCATCGATAGCCTGCTGGCGGGCGACACCCACTATTCGGAGGTGCGCGGCAATCGTTCGCTGCGCACCCGCATCGCCCACCGCCATGCCACCCGCAGCGGCCAGGCGGTGGGCGCCGAGCATGTGGTGGTGTTGCCGGGGGCGCAATGCGCGGTGTTCTCCGTGGCCCAGTGCCTGCTCGACCCCGGCGACGAGGTGCTGGTGGCCGAGCCGATGTACGTCACCTACGAAGGGGTGTTCGGTGCCTGCGGGGCCAAGGTGTTGCCGATTCCGGTGCGCCCGGAGAACGGTTTTCGTGTCGAACCCTCCGTGGTCGCCGCGCGTATCACGCCGAAGACCCGCGCGCTGATGCTCAACAGCCCGAACAACCCCTCCGGCGCCAGCCTGTCCCGGGAAACCTGGCAGGCCCTGGCGCGCCTGTGCGTCGAACACGACCTGTGGCTGATTTCCGACGAGGTCTACAGCGACCTGCTGTTCGACGGCGAGCACATCAGCCCCGGCAGCCTGCCGGGCATGGCCGAACGCACGGCGACCATCAACAGCCTGTCCAAGTCCCATGCCATGACCGGCTGGCGGGTCGGCTGGGTGGTGGCGCCCCAGGCCCTGGCCGGGCACTTGAGCCATCTGGCGCTGTGCATGTTGTACGGGCTGCCGGATTTCGTGCAGAACGCCGCGGTGGTGGCGCTGGACGCCGACCTGCCGGAACTGGAACAGATGCGCGAGGAATATCGCCAGCGCCGCGACCTGGTATGCGCGCAACTGAGCCAATGCCCGGGGTTGAAGCCGGTCAAGCCCGATGGCGGCATGTTCGTCATGGTCGATGTGCGGGAAACCGGCCTGGGCGCCCAGCAATTCGCCGAGCTGCTGCTGGAAGGGCACGGCGTCTCGGTGCTCGCCGGCGAGGCCTTCGGCCCCAGCGCGGCGGGGCATATCCGTATCGGCCTGGTGGTGGATCAACAGCGTCTGGCGGACGCCTGCCAGCGGATCGTGCGTTGCACCCAGGACCTGCTCGAAGGCCGAACCTCAAAACGCCGCTGAGCCTGTAGCCGCTGCCGCAGGCTGCGATCGACCGGAAGAACGGTCGTGGCGATCGTCGAAACGCCGCTGCCCCTGTAGCCGCTGCCGTAGGCTGCGATCGACCGGAACGGTCGTGGCGATCTCCAGGACGCCGAGGTCCTGCGGACCTATCGCAGCCTGCGGCAGCGGCTACAGGGTGGATCGGACGGTCGGGCAGCTACAGCGTCACACCGCGGCCTTGCGCCGCTCCCAGGCCTGGGGGTTGACCAGGTTGGCCGGACGCTGACCGGCCAGGGCCGCCAGCAGGTTGTCGACCGCGCAGCGGGCCATGGCCTCGCGGGTCTCGAAGGTCGCCGAGCCGATGTGCGGGGTGGCCACCACATTGTTCAGTTGCAACAGCGGCGAGTCGTGACCCAGGGGTTCGCGCTCGAACACATCCAGCCCGGCCGCGCGAATCCGCCGTTGCTGCAAGGCTTCGATCAGCGCCTGTTCGTCCACCACCTTGCCCCGGGAAATATTGATGAAGATGCTTTCCGGACGCATCAGGGCGAACTCTTCGCGGCCGATCAGGCCCAGGGTCTGGTCCGTCAGCGGCAGGGTCAGGCAGATGAAGTCGGCCTGTTGCAGCAGCTCCGGCAGGCTGCAGTAGCGGGCGCCGAAACGCTGTTCCACTGCCGGTTTCGGGCTGTTGCTGTGGTAGATCACCGGCATGCCGAAGCCGAAATGACCGCGCTGGGCCAGGGCTTCGCCGATCCGCCCCATGCCGATGATGCCCAGGGTCTTGCCGTGCACGTCGCTGCCGAAATGCAGCGGGCCGATATTGCGGTTCCACTGGCCGGCGCGCACCAGGTTGGCCAGCTCCACCACGCGCCGGGCGCTGGCCAGGATCAGGGCGAAACCGGTGTCGGCGGTGGTTTCGGTGAGCACATCCGGGGTGTTGCTGAGCAGGATGTCGCGGCGGGTCAGGTAGTCGATGTCGTAGTTGTCGACGCCCACCGAGACGCTGGCCACCGCTTCCAGGCGTGGCGCCAGGTCCAGCAGCTCGGCGTCCAGGCGCAGGCTGGCGCCGAGCAGGCCCTGGGCGGCGGGCAGGGCGTTACGCAGTTTGGCCAGGCCCTGGGCGCCGAGGTCCTCGATCAGGGTCACCTGGGCCTGCTCGTGCAGGCGGGCCATCAGCGGCGGCGAGAGTTTCTTGTACAGCACGACCTGTTTTTTCATGGGGTTCACCTTGTTCGATTCAGGAATGCGCCAGGCGGCGACGTACCGGCAGCGCGCTGCGCTGGCGGTCGCTGGCGCCCGGGTTGAGAAAGAGGGTCAGCAGCACCGACAGCAGCAGCGCGCCGCTCATCAGCAGGTAGGAGGCGCCGGGCGAGCCGGTGGCGCTGTTCAGGTAGCCCACCAGGTAGGAACCGCCGAACGAACCCAGGGCGCCCATGCTGTTGATCAGCGCCATGGCGCCGCCGGCGACGTTGGCCGGGAGGATCTCCGGGACGATGGCGAAGAACGGCCCGTAAGGCGCGTACATGCAGGCGCCGGCGATCACCAGCAGGCTGTAGGACCACCAGAAGTGCTCGGCGCCCAGCAGGTAGGAGCCGTAGAAGGCGAAGGAGGCGATCAGCAGCGGCGGCCAGACGAAACGCTTGCGCTTCTGGATCCGGTCCGAGCCCCAGGACACCCCGAGCATGGCGATCACCGCAGCCAGGTAAGGCAGCGCCGACAGCCAGCCGGCCTCGACCATGTCCATCTGCGCGCCGTGCTTGAGGATCGACGGCAGCCACAGCACGAAGCCGTAGACGCCGATGCTCCAGCAGAAGAACTGCAGGGCGAGGATGATCACCTTGGGCGAGCGGAAGGCTTCGGCGTAGTTCTTCACCGCCTTGATGCCCACCTGTTCGGCGGCCAGGGCGCTTTCCAGGTCGTGTTTTTCCTGGTCGCTGAGCCACTTCGCCGCGCTCGGGCGGTCATCGGCCAGGCGCCACCAGATAAAGGCCCAGAGCACCGCCGGCAGGCCTTCGATGATGAACATCCAGCGCCAGCTGAAATGCTCCACCAGGTACCCCGAGACCACCGACATCCAGAGCATGGTCACCGGGTTGCCGAGGATCAGGAAGGTGTTGGCCCGCGAGCGTTCGGCCCGGGTGAACCAATGGCACAGGTAGACCAGCATCGCCGGCATCACCGCGGCTTCGACCACCCCGAGCATGAAGCGGATGGCGATCAGCCAATAGGCGTTGGACACCACGCCGGTGAGGGTGGCCAGGCCGCCCCAGAGGATCAGGCTGACGAAGATCAGCTTCTTGACGCTGTGTTTTTGCGCGTAGATCGCCCCCGGTACCTGGAAGAAAAAGTAACCGAGGAAGAACAAGGCGCCGAGCAGGGACGACAGGCCCGGGGTGATCATCAGGTCGGCGGCCATCCCGGAGGCGGCGGCGAACCCATAGTTGGCGCGGTCCAGGTACGCCAGGCTGTAGGTGATGAACACGATGGGCATGATGTACCACCAGCGGCGGGTGGCGAGTTTCAGCGTTTGCATAAGGGTGCTCCTGAGCTTGTTGTTTTTGTCGCAACAGGTAACGCGTTGGTTCAATCAGGCGGTGTTGTTTTCACGGTTTTATCGCGAGCAAGCTCGCTCCTACAGAACTTGCGCAGCCACTGTAGGAGCGAGCTTGCTCGCGATCGGTCGCGCAGCGACCGTCGGTAATTCATCGCGGCTCGGCAGGCCTTCCATGTCACCGCGGCTCTGCACCGCGCGGCTGCCGATCCAGTTGGCGCGCTGCACCGCTTCGGCGACGCTGTGGTTTTCCAGCAGGGCGCTGATCAGGCCGACGGCGAAACCGTCGCCGGCGCCCACGGTGTCGACCACCTGGGTCACCGGTACGGCCTCGACGAAACCTTCGTGCAGCTGGGTGCGGTAGTAGGCGCCATGGGCACCGAGCTTGATCGCCACGACCTCGACGCCCTGGTCCAGGTAAAACGCCGCGATATCGGCCGGGTCTTCATAGCCGGTCAGCAGGCGGCCTTCGCTCAGGCCCGGCAGCACCCAGTGGGCGAGCACGGCCAGGCGGTTGATTTCGTCGATCATCAGTTGTTCGCTGCCCCATAGGCCGGGCCGCAGGTTCGGGTCGAAGGACACGCTGCGGCCGGCCGCGCGCATCTTGCTCATCAGGCTGTGGGACAGGTCACGGGCCGAGGTCGAGAGCGCCGGGGGAATGCCGGTGGCGTGCAGGTGCCGGGCGCGCAGCAGCTGGGGGGCGATGTCGGCGACGCTCAGGTGGCTGGCCGCCGAACCGCGGCGGAAGTACTCCACCCGCGGATCGTCGCCGTGCTCCTCCAGGGACTTGAGCTGGAAACCGGTGGGATGTTGCCGGTCGGTGGCGACGTAGCGGCAGTCCACGCCTTCGGCCTGCAGGCTGTCGACGACGAAGCGCCCCAGGGAGTCGGCGCCGACCCGGCTCAGCCAGCCGACCTTGAAACCCAGGCGCGACAGGCCGATGGCCACGTTGCTGTCGGCGCCGGCGATGCGTTTGTGGAAGTGGCCGACCCGGGCCAGGTCGCCGCTCTGTTCGGCGACGAACATCGCCATGGTTTCACCGAACGACAGGATATCGAGCTCAGACATGGGCGTGCTCCAGGCGGGACTGGCCGAGGCGGGCGAGGGTGGCGACGTGTTCGCGGGTCAGCTGCACCAGGTCTTCGCCTTGCAGCGGGTACTCCACGGCCCGGGTCACACCTTGAGTCATGTGCCGCAGCAATTGTTCCCACAGGTGCAGGTCGGCCATGCCCGGCGGTATCGCCACCAGCTTGCCGTCGGCGCGCCGGGCCACGGCCTTGCAGTGCACGTAGCCGACATGCCGGCCGAGCAGGCGCGCGGCGGCGGAGGCGGACTGGTCCTGCCACTGCCAGTTGCCGATATCGAAGGTCATCTGCACCGGCAGGCGGTGGCGCTCGACCTCGGCGAAGAAGCGCTGGAAGGGTTCGATGCGCCCGCCGTGCAGGGTCTGGTCGTTTTCCACCAGCAATTGCACCGGGGACTGCGCCAGCAGCAGGGCCAGCTGGGGCAGGTCGTTGTGCTCGGTGAAATACCCCAGGGAAACCTTGAGGCTTTTCGCGCCGAAGGCTTCGGCCCGTTGCAGCGCCTGTTCCAGCAGCGGGTTGGCTCG
The DNA here is from genome assembly GCF_058800485.1 of Pseudomonas sp. GW822-FHT05A08. Classification (NCBI taxonomy): domain Bacteria; kingdom Pseudomonadati; phylum Pseudomonadota; class Gammaproteobacteria; order Pseudomonadales; family Pseudomonadaceae; genus Pseudomonas; species Pseudomonas sp. GW822-FHT05A08. The sequence goes on along the minus strand of NZ_CM179511.1, from coordinate 3,956,727 downwards.
GGAACGCCCGGCCACCCAGAGTTCCAGCGGCGAAGAAAACACGCTTTCCAGTTGCCGCTCGCGGGTGGCCCGGGCCAACTGGGACGGGTCTTCGACGGTCAGCAGCTCTTCGCGCCATTCGATGCGCGACGCGCCGGCGGCGGCCAGCACCTCGATGAAACTGCCTTGGCCCTGCTCACGGACGCGGTCGGCGCCGTAGCTGGACAGGCTGATGGAGACAGGCGATTTATTCATGGTCATGGCCTCTGAAACCGGTTTCATTTCTTTGCAAAAAAAAGCGTAAAGTTTGCTGCCTGCATTCCGTTGCTTGCCGCATTCCCTGTAGCCGCTGCCGCAGGCTGCGATCGGCGGCGTAGCCGTGGTAACCCGGCCGAAGCGTTTTCCAGGCAGATCGCAGATACAGGTTTTGCGGCAACTGCGTTGCCGATCGCAGCCTCGCTGGCTCGGCAGCGGCTACACCGGCACCGCGATTCCCGAGTCGATCAGTGGTTACAGAGATCCTCGCTGTCGGGTGGAACCGCGGACGATCAGCTCGGCCGGGAAATCCAGCACCCGCAGCGGCTCGACATCGCCGCGCAAACGCTTGAGCAGGCACTCGAAGGCGCTGGCGCCGATGCGTTCGGTGGGTTGGGCGAGGGCGGTGATGCCGCTGCCCACCAGCGGATACCAGTCGAGGTCGTCGAGGGCGATCAGGCCGATCTCGTCGAACAGCGGGCAGCCCAGCTCGCGCAAGGCCCGGGTCGCGGCCAGGGCGGCGACGCCGTTGGCGCAGAACAGCGCTTTCGGGCCATGGCCGGGGGCGGCGAGGAACTGTTGCAGTTGCTGGTTCAGCGCGGCGCCGGTTTCCACCGCCGCGCCTTGCAAGGCCGGGCGTTGCTCGATCTGCGCCTTGAAACTGTTGCTGCGCTCGATCCGCGAGCTGGTGCCGTCATGGGGTTCGCTGACCAGCAGCAGGTCGCGGTAGCCGCGTTCTTGCAGATGTTCGATGGCGCTGCGCACGGCTTGCGGGTTGTCCAGGCCGACCAGGTCGCTGTGCAGTTGCTCGACCTTGCGGTCCACCAGGACCATGGGCATTTCCCGGTGCAGTTCGCGCAGTTCGTCCAGATGATGGCCCAGGGTGTTCACGATCAGGCCTTCGATGTTGTACGAGCGCAGGTTGGCCAGGTGCTGGCGCTCCTGCTCGTCGTCGCGGTCGGTGTTGCACACCACCAGGCTGTAGCCGTGCTGGCGGCAGGCGGTTTCCACGCCATGCATCACGGCAATCGAATAGGGGTTGCGGATATCGGCCACCAGCATGCCGATCAGGCGCGTGCGCCCGCGTTTCAGGCCACGGGCCATCTGGTTCGGGCGGTAGCCCAGCTCGGCTATTGCCTGTTCGATGCGCAGGGCGATGGCATCGGAGAGCAGGGCGCGGTCTTCGCCGATAAAGCGCGACACGCTGGCCTTGGAGACCCCGGCGCGTTCGGCGACATCGAGCATGGTGACGCGGCTGCGCTGGGCGGCGGAAAAACTGTTCACGGGCGGCGACCTGTCTTTGGCGTTCTTGTTATGGGGTGTATCCGCTCCAGGTGCGACGTTCTGCCGCATCGCTGAAACCGGTTTCAGGAAACAGCAAAGCGCTTTCGCCGTCAAGCGCGATCAGCGCCAGCGGCATGAAAAAAATGTCATGCAGTCGATCGTGGGCGGTCTTCTTCGGCAGAGGAGGTGTCTGGCACCTGCGTTGCAGGTGATCGCGGGCAAGCCTCGCTCCTACGGGGGGAAGTCATGCGCGTGACGGGCTCTTCGTAGGAGCGAGGCTTGCCCGCGAAAAGGGCCGCGCGGTTTCGCTGAAGAAAGACTATCCGAGGCAGGCCCGCAGGTAGTCGAGCAGGGCGCCATACAGCGCATCCACCTCCGGCGCCAGGCCCCGGGCGCGCAGGCAGCCATGCACCAGGCCGAGGCCCGGGTACAGCTGGCTGTGGCCGTCGGCGGCCAGCAGTCGCTGGTGATACAGCTCGCCGTCGTCGCGCAGCGGGTCGAACTGCGCCAGGGCGATAAAGGCGGCGGGCAGGCCGCGCAAGTCCGTGGCCAGCAAGGGCCGGGCATAAGGCGAATGCCGTTCCGGGCCGGGCAGGTACAGGGCCTGGTAGGCGTCCAGGTCGTTGCTGCCGAGCAGCGGCGCGTCGGCGCACTGGCTGCGCGAGGGCAGGTCGGCGCCTCCGCCGAGGCCGGGGTACAGCAGCACCTGGGCGGCTGGCAGCTGTTCGCCGGCATCGCGCAGGGCCAGGCACAAGGCCGCGGCGAGGTTGCCGCCGGCGCTGTCGCCGATCACCAGCTGCCGCCGGGCATCCAGGGCAAAGGGGCTGGCGCCGGCCTGCAAGGCGCGCCAGGCCGCCAGGCAATCGTCGAAGGCGGCGGGGAACGGATGTTCGGGCGCCAGGCGGTAATCCACGGCAATCACCAGCACCTGCAACTGCGCCGCCAGGTAGGCGGTGATGAAGTCGTGGGAATCCAGGTCGCCCACCACCCAGCCGCCACCGTGCAGGTACAACAGGCAAGGCCAGCCGTCCGCGGGCATCGGGTGGGCGGGGCAATAGGCACGTGCCGGCACCCCGGCCAGTTGCAATTCGCTGACCCGCAGGCCCTCGGGACGGGGCGGGGTGAAGGCACGGCACATGCGGCTGTAGCTGTCGCGCAGGCCCTTGAAGCTGTTGTCGGGGCTGGTGAAGCTCAGGGTGCGCTCGACGAAGGCGACGAGTTGGGGGGAGAGCGGGTAGTGGCGCATGGCTGGAGGTGTCCGTTGTCTGGAAGAGGGCCATCGCGAGCTGGCTCGCGATGAGACCGGCAGGACGCCACTATTTCAGGCTGGCCTGCACCGCCGCCACGCCGTCCTTGCCCTCGAAGCTGCTGACCCCGGCCAGCCAGCGTTGCAGGTCTTCGGGGTGCTCGCGCAGCCATTGCCGCGCCACGTCCTGGGGCGTCTTGCGTTCCATGATCGGCACCATCAGCTGGCTTTCCTGGGCCGCGCTGAAGGTCAGGTTCTGCAGCAGGCGCTGGACGTTGGGGCAGCGCTCGGCGTAGTCCGGCGCGGTGACGGTGGACACCCTGGCCGCGCCTTCGTTGGGCCCGTAGACGTCTTCGCTGCCGGTCAGGTAGGCGATTCGCATGTTGATGTTCATCGGGTGCGGGGTCCAGCCGACGAAGACCACGAACTCCTTGCGGTTGATCGCCCGTTGCACCGCCGCGAGCATGCCGGCCTCGCCGGACTCCACCAGCTTGAAGCCCTTGAGGCCGAAGCGGTCGCTGTCGATCATCGTCTTGATGGTGGTGTTGGCGCCGCTGCCGGGCTCGATGCCATAAATCTTGCCGCCCAGTGGCTCCTTGAAGCGGGCGATGTCGGCGAAGGTCTTCAGGCCCGCGGTGGCGACATAGTCCGGCACGGCGAGGGTGGCCTGGGCGTCGGCCAGGCTCGGTTGGTCCAGGACCTTGACCTGCCCGGCCTCGAGGAACGGCGCGATGTTCTTGTCCATCGCCGGTTGCCAGTAGCCGAGGAAGACGTCCAGGCGCTTGTCGCGGATGCCGGCGAAGATAATCTGCTGCACGGCGCTGGTCTGTTTGCTGTCGTAACCCAGGCCGGTCAGCAGCACGTCGGCCATGCCGCTGGTGGCGATGACGTCGGTCCAGTTGACCACGCCCATGCGCACGGTCTTGCAGGAGGCGGGCTCGCTGGCCCAGGCATTGGCGCTGAGCAGCAGGGCGCCACAGAGCAGCGGGAGACAAGGCTTGAACAGGGTTTTCATCGGAGGGTCTCGTTCGGCAGGTCGTTATTGTCGGGGGCGGCGTCTTGTTGCGCCGTGCCCACCACTTTAGGTAACCCTGATCGTTATGAAAGCGCCCTGAGGCGACTGGCTTTTGCACTGGGGCGACGGCGGCCAGCCTCTTCAGGCCCACAGGCTCGCCCAGGCCGAGACCAGCAGCAACAGTGCCATGCCCTGGTTGAAACGCTGCAGGGCCAGCGGCGAACGCAGCAGCCGGGCGGAGCCGGCGCCGAGCAGCGCCCAGGCGCCGAGGCAGGGCAGGGACACCAGGAAAAACACCAGCGACAGGTACAACACCTGGTCCTGGCGTTCGCTGCCGTTGCCGGCGAACACGCTGATCACGGCCAGGGCCATCATCCAGGTTTTCGGGTTGACCAGTTGCAGGCTGGCGGCGCCGAGCAGGCCCAGGCGCCGGTGGTGGGTGTCCGCTTGTGGGTCGAGGGACGCGGCCGGGGCACGGAAGATCTGCCAGGCCAGGTAGCTCAACCAGATCACCCCGGCCCAGCGCATGGCGCTCGGCAGGCCGGGCACTTCCATCAGCGTGCGGCCGAGGCCGCTGCCCACCAGCACGACTATGCCGGCGGCGGCCACGCAGGCGCCGACAACGATCGGCAGCGCGGCCTTGAAGCCGTAGCGGGCGCTGTTGCTCAGCACCAGGATATTGGTCGGCCCCGGGGTGATCGAGGCCACGAAGGCGAACAGCAGGAAGGGCAGCAGGCTAGGCAGGGAAGGCAAGAAGGAGAACATCGTGGGCAGGCTCCAGTGAAGATCGAGGGAGGCGATCTTCGCCGGTGCGGGTTCAGGCGTCTGGAAGGTTTGAGCAGCGCTTGCGGTAGGCCGCCGGGGTCAGGCCATAGGCGCGGACGAACCAGCGGCCCATATGGCTCTGGTCGGCGAACCCCAGGGCCATGGCCACCTCGGCCGGCTGTTCGCCGCGGGCCAGCAGGCGCCGGGCCTTGGCCAGGCGTAATTGCACCAGGTAGGCGTGGGGCGGCAGGCCATAGGCGGCCTTGAAGGCGCGGGTCAGGCGGAAGCGATCGACGCCGCAGACCGCGCCCAGCTCGTCCAGGCTGATGTCCTGCTGGGCGTGGGCATGCAGATAATCCCGGGCCTTGTGCGCCACCAGGGGCAGGCGCGGGTCTGCGTGGTAGCGCTTGCGCCAGTGCAGGTGGCCGGTGAGCTGGTCGAGCAACTGGTCCATGGCGCTCTGGCGGACGATGCGCAGCTCGCCGTGGTGCAGGCTGTGGAAGGCATTGCTGGTGGCCAGGGCCAGGCGCTGGTCGCTGGCCAGGGTGGTGGCGAAACTCAGTTGGCTGTCGGCCGGCGCCTCTTCGAACAGCGCGCTCAGTTCACGCTCCAGCCAGTGCGGGTCGAGGTACAGCATGCGGTAGGTGAAGCCGCTTTCGGTAGGGGCATCGCCGTCATGGATTTCCCCGGGCTCGAGCAGGAACACCTTGCCCGGGGTGCTGTGAAAACGCTCGCGCCGGCAGTGGAATTGCTGCACGCCTTCTTCGGTCACGCCCACCAGGTAGCTGTCATGCCAGTGAGGGTCGTAGGCATGGCCGGTGAAATGGGCGCGCAGGGTTTCGATGCCGGTGTCGGCGTCCTGGGCCAGATCGATCCAGTTGTGCGCGTTCATGAAGTGTCCGTGGCAAGGGCGAGCGTGACAGTTAGCACCCGCCGGCCAGGGCGGGTCTAGAAGATTTGTGCGGCTTCAACCGAACAGCCCGGCGGCGATGTTGATGGAAAACCCGAGGATCGCGGTGTTGAACAGAAAGCCGATCAGCGACTGGGCCAGGACGATCTTGCGCAGCTCGCGGGTGGCGACGCCGACGTCGGAAGTCTGCACCGCCACGCCGATGGTGAAGGAGAAGTACAGGAAGTCCCAGTAATTGGGGGTGGTCAGGCCTTCGGGAAAGCGCAGGGCCGGGTCCTTGCCGTTCCAGGTGTAGTAGAGGCGGGCGTAGTGCACGCTGAAGATCACCCCGATCAGCAGCCAGGAGCCGATCACCGTGAGGCCGGTAAAGGCGTAGTGCAGCAGGCGCCGGCCGGTTTCCAGGTCCTTGCTGCCGGACAGCGAGAGGGTGATGGCGGCGAGGCTGGCGATGGCCGCGATGCAGACCATGAGCAGTACCAGCCCGGCGTTTTCGTCCTCGACCTCGGCAATGCGTTTCACATCGTCGGCCTTGGAGCGCGCGGTGAGCCAGCACATCAGCGCCAGGTAGCTCCAGACCCCGGCGTTCCAGCCGATGAGAATCTTGCTGATCAGGGTGTCGGCCGGCACCAGGACGCCCGCGGCCAGGCCGATAAGGGCGCCGATGGTCAGGCGAGGGTGGGTACGTACAAGAAGGGACATGGCGGCTCGCAGTGGCGGATTTGCCGCAAACCTTAGCATGCCGTCGCCGCAGGGGCGGGGCCCCTGCGGTTACATGGCTCTTGTGTAGGAGCGAAGCTTGCTCGCGATGAGTCTTCAACGATGGCTTGATAAGCCTTCAACGATCACGCGGTACGCTGAAGACCCGCCGCCGCATGACTATTCGGCCGCTCCTGGCGCCGTGACGCTCACCGCTTGTTTGCCGTTGCGCCTGACCAGCCTCATCACCACCACGAAGAACACCGGCACGAATACCACCGCCAGGGTCGCGGTGATCATGCCGCCGATCACCCCGGTGCCGATGGCCTGCTGGCTGGCCGAACTGGCGCCGCTGGCGATGGCCAGGGGCACCACGCCGAGGATGAACGCCAGCGAGGTCATGACGATCGGCCGCAGGCGCAGGCGCGCGGCCTGCACCGTGGCGTCCACCAGGTCGTGGCCTTCGTCGTACAGGCTCTTGGCGAACTCGATGATCAGGATCGCGTTTTTCGCCGACAGGCCGATGATGGTGATCAGCCCGACCTTGAAGAACACGTCGTTGGGCATGCCGCGCAGGGTCACTGCCAGCACCGCGCCGAGCACACCCAGGGGCACTACCAGCAGCACCGAGGTCGGAATCGACCAGCTCTCGTACAGCGCCGCCAGGCACAGGAACACGATCAGCAGCGACAGCCCGAGCAACAGCGGCGCCTGGCTGCCGGACAGGCGTTCCTGCAACGACAGGCCGGTCCATTCCTGGCCCAGGCCGGTGGGCAGCTGGCTGACCAGGCGCTCGATTTCCGCCATGGCCTCGCCGGTGCTGTGGCCCGCGCTCGGCTCGCCGGAAATGCTGATGGCCGGGTAGCCGTTGTAGCGGGTCAACTGGGTCGGGCCCTGGGTCCAGCGCGCCTGGGCAAAGGCCGACAGCGGCACCATCTTGCCGAGGTTGTTGCGCACGTTGATCTTCAGCAGGTCTTCCACCTGGCTGCGTCGATCGCCCTCGGCCTGGACCACCACCCGCTGCATCCGCCCCTGGTTGGGGAAGTCGTTGATGTAGCTGGAACCGACCGCGGTGGACAGCACATTGCCGATGTCGGCAAAGGACACGCCCAGGGCGTTGGCCTGCTTGCGGTCGACTTCCAGGTGCACCTGCGGCGCCTCGGCCAGGGCACTTTCGCGCACGTTGACGAGGATCGGGCTCTTTTCCGCGGCGGCCAGCAAGTCGGTGCGGGCCTGCATCAGCGCGGCATGGCCGAGGCCGCCGCGGTCCTGCAGGCGGAACTCGAAGCCGCTGGAGGTGCCCAGGCCGTCCACCGGCGGTGGCAGCACGGCGTAGGACACCGCGTCCTTGATTTCACTGAAGGCGGCGTTGGCCCGGTCGGCGATGGATTGCGCCGAGTCGTCGCTGCCGCGTTGCGACCAGTCCTTGAGGGTGGTGAAGGTCAGTGCGGCGTTCTGCCCGCTGCCGGAGAAGCTGAAGCCGAGAATCACCGTGCTGTCGCCGACCCCCGGTTCGCTGGCGTTGTGCGCCTCGATCTGTTCCACCACCTGGATCGTGCGGTTCTTGCTCGCGCCCGGTGGCAGCTGGATGTCGGTGATGGTGTAGCCCTGGTCTTCCACCGGCAGGAACGAAGAGGGCAGGCGGCTGAACAGCAGCCCCAGGCCCACCAGCAGCACGCCGTACACCAGCAGGTAGCGGCCGCAGCGTTTCAGCGCATAGGCGACCCAGCGCTGGTAGCCGTCGCTGAGGTTTTCGAAGCGCCGGTTGAACCAGCCGAAGAAGCCGCCTTTTTCATGGTGCTCGCCCTTGGCGATCGGCTTGAGCAGGGTGGCGCACAGGGCCGGGGTCAGGGTCAGGGCGAGGAAGGCCGAGAACAGGATCGAGGTGGCCATCGACAGCGAGAACTGCTGGTAGATGACGCCCACCGAACCCGGCATGAAGGCCATCGGCAGGAACACCGCCACCAGCACCAGGGTGATGCCGACGATGGCGCCGGTGATCTGTTGCATCGCCTTGCGCGTCGCCTCCCTGGGCGACAGGCCCTCGCTGGCCATGATCCGTTCGACGTTCTCCACCACCACAATGGCGTCGTCCACCAGGATGCCGATGGCCAGGACCATGCCGAACATGGTCAGCACGTTGATCGAGAAACCCAGCGCCAGCATGGTGGCGAAGGTGCCCATCAGTGCCACGGGCACCACCAGGGTCGGGATCAGGGTATAGCGGATGTTCTGCAGGAACAGGAACATCACCGCGAACACCAGCAACATGGCTTCGCCCAGGGTGTAGACCACCTTGGTGATCGAGACCTTGACGAAGGGTGAGGTGTCGTAGGGGATCTTGTATTCCACGCCGGCCGGGAAGTAGCGCGACAGCTCGTCCATCTTCGCCCGGATCAGGGTCGCGGTGCTCAGGGCGTTGGCCCCCGGCGACAGCTGCACGCCGACCGCAGTGGAAGGCTTGCCGTTGAGGCGAGTGGAGAACTGGTATTCCTGGCTGCCGACTTCCACCCGGGCGACGTCGCCGATGCGCACGGTGGAGCCGTCCGGATTGGCCCGCAGGACAATGTCGGCGAACTCTTGCGGGGTCGACAGCTGGCCCTTGACCAATACCGTGGCGGTGATTTCCTGGCTCGAGTGGCTCGGCAGGTCGCCGATGCTGCCGGCCGAGACCTGGGCGTTCTGCGCGACGATCGCCGCGTTGACGTCGGCCGGGGTCAGGTTGAAGCCGATCAGCTTCTGCGGGTCGATCCACACCCGCATGGCGCGCTCGGCGCCGTACAGCTGGGCCTTGCCGACCCCGTCCAGGCGGCGGATCTCGTTCATCACGTTGCGCGCCAGGTAATCGCTGAGCGCGGTGTCGTCGAGCTTGCCGTCGCTGGAGGTGAGGGTGATCAGCAGCAGGAAGCCGGCCGAGACCTTTTCCACCTGCAGGCCTTGCTGAGTCACCGCTTGCGGCAGGCGCGGCTCCACTACCTTGAGGCGGTTCTGCACGTCGACCTGGGCCATTTCCGGGTTGGTGCCCGGCTGGAAGGTGGCGGTGATGGTGGCGCTGCCCAGGCTGCTCTGGGACGAGAAGTACAGCAGGTGGTCGGCGCCGTTGAGTTCTTCCTCGATCAGGCTGACCACGCTTTCGTCCACGGTCTGCGCCGAGGCGCCCGGGTACACGGCGTAGATCTCGATGCTCGGCGGGGCGACGTTGGGGTACTGCGCCACCGGCAACTGCGGGATGGAAAGGGCGCCGGCCAGCAGGATAAACAGGGCGACCACCCAGGCGAACACCGGACGGTCGATAAAGAATTGCGGCATGAGGGTTCCTACCTACTGTCCAGTGGTCTGGGCAAGGGGAAGAGGGCTGTCGTCGATCTGCACCTTTTCGCCCGGACGGGCGTGCTGCAGGCCCTCGACGACGATACGGTCGCCGGCCTTGAGGCCGTCGCTGACGATCCAGCGGTCCTGTTGCACGGCGCCCAGTTGCACCGGACGCTGCACCACCCGCTGCTCGGCATCCACCAGCAGCACCTGGGCGATGCCGGCGCTGTCGCGCTGGATGGCCCGCTGCGGCACGCTGATGCCCTGGCGGTTCACCGCCTGCTCCAGGCGTACGCGAATGAAGCTGCCGGGCAGCAGGTCGAGGTCCGGGTTGGGGAACTCGCTGCGCAGGATGATCTGGCCGGTGCTCGGGTCGACGCTGAGGTCGGCGAACAGCAGCTTGCCCGGCAGCGGGTAGAGGCTGCCGTCGTCCTGGATCAGCGTGGCCTTGGCCTGGTCCTGGCCGACCTGCTGCAACTGGCCGGCGCGGAAGGCGCGGCGCAGGTCGTTGAGCTCGCGGGTCGACTGGGTGAGGTCGGCGTGGATCGGGTCCAGTTGCTGGATCAGCGCCAGCGGCGTGGTTTCGTTCTGGCCCACCAGTGCGCCTTCGGTGACCAGGGCGCGGCCGACGCGCCCGGAAATCGGCGCGGTGACGGTGGCATAGCCCAGGTTCAGCCGGGCGCGCTGCACGGCGGCCTGGTTGGCGGCTACGTCGGCGGCGGTCTGGCGCGCATTGGCCCGGGCGTTGTCGTATTCCTGGGCGCTGATGGCCTGGTCTTCGATCAACTGGGCGTAGCGCTGCTCCTGCAAGCGGGCCTGGAAGGCGTTGGCCTCGGCCTTGCGCAGGCTGGCCAGGGCGCTGTCGAGGTCGGCCTTGAACGGTGCCGGATCGATGCGAAACAGCACGTCGCCCTGCTTGACGTCGGTGCCTTCGCGGAAGGTCCGTTGCAGCACCACCCCGGCCACCCGTGCGCGCACCTCGGCGATACGCGGCGCGGCGATGCGCCCGCTCAGTTCGCTGCTGATCGACAGCGGGCGAGTCTCGACGGTTTCGATCCGGACCTTGGCCAACGGCGCCTGTTCTTCGGCGGTGGAGGCCTGGTCGCAAGCGCTCAGCGCGGCTGCCAGCAACAACAGGCAGAACGGCGCAAACAGGTTTTTCGACATGCTGATACCCCAATGATGACTGCGGCATGCTAAGGGCATGCCGCCAGGACCGCTGTGAAGCTGTGTAGGTGCTGTGTGAAAAAGTGTGAAACGAATGCTCGGGCGGGCGCGAGGTTGTATATCCTTTGTGTCTCGCTGATCGGGCGACGGCTTCCCAGGGAACATTCTAAGGAACGTTGTCGCTGTGTTTTTATTCACTCAAAGACTTCAATCCCCATGCCCAACATCCTTCTGGTCGAAGACGACTCCGCGCTCTCCGAACTGATCGCCAGTTACCTGGAGCGCAACGGCTATCAGGTCAATGTCATCAGCCGCGGCGACCAGGTGCGCGAACGGGCGCGGGTCAACCCGCCGGACCTGGTGATTCTCGACCTGATGCTGCCCGGCCTGGACGGCCTGCAGGTCTGCCGCCTGCTGCGGGCCGATTCGGCGTCGCTGCCGATCCTGATGCTGACCGCCCGTGATGATAGCCATGATCAGGTGCTGGGTCTGGAAATGGGCGCCGACGATTATGTGACAAAGCCTTGCGAGCCGCGGGTGCTGCTGGCGCGAGTGCGCACCCTGTTGCGCCGCAGCAGCCTCGGCGAGCCGCAGACTGCCAGCGACCGGATCCTCATGGGCAACCTGTGCATCGACCTGTCGGAGCGCACCGTGAGCTGGCGCGACCAGCTGGTGGAGCTGTCCAGCGGCGAATACAACCTGCTGGTGGTGCTGGCCCGGCATGCCGGCGAGGTGCTGAGCCGCGACCAGATCCTGCAACGCCTGCGGGGCATCGAGTTCAACGGCACCGACCGCTCGGTGGACGTGGCGATTTCCAAGCTGCGGCGCAAGTTCGACGACCATGCCGGCGAGGCGCGCAAGATCAAGACCGTGTGGGGCAAGGGTTACCTGTTCAGTCGTTCCGAATGGGAATGCTGAGTCGATGCTGAGAATCCTGATTCGCCTGTACCTGGTGACCATCGTCTCGTTCAGCGCGGCGATCTACCTGGTGCCGGAGCTGGTGGTGAAGGTCTTCCACGAGCGTTTCGTCACTTACAACCTGGATTATTCCCGGGGCCTGCAGACCCTGATCGTCAAGCAGTTTCGCGGCGTGCCCTCAGAGCAGTGGCCGGCCCTGGCCGCGGAAATGGACCAGGAATTCCAGCCGCTGCACATCGTCCTGACCCGCAACGACGATGCCGATTTCACCCTGTACGAGCGCGAACGCCTGCAACGCGGCGAGAACGTGGTGCGGGTCGGCGACTGGGGCTGGCGCACCCTCGCGGTGGCGCCGCTGGACGAGCAGATGGCGGTGCAGATGGTGGTGCCGCCGGACCCGATCGACGTCAGCCTGCTGTACTGGAGCATCAACGTGCTGATCGGCGCGACCATGCTCGCCTGCCTGTTGCTCTGGCTGCGGCCGCACTGGCGCGACCTGGAGCGTCTGAAACACGCCGCCGAGCGTTTCGGCAAGGGTCATTTGAGCGAGCGCACGCAGATCCCCTCGAGCTCCAATATCGGCAGCCTGGCCAATGTCTTCGACACCATGGCCGGCGACATCGAGAACCTGCTGAACCAGCAACGCGACCTGCTCAACGCGGTGTCCCACGAGCTGCGCACGCCCTTGACCCGGCTCGACTTCGGCCTGGCGCTGGCGCTCTCCGACGACCTGCCGGCCACCAGCCGCGAGCGCCTGCAAGGGCTGGTGGCGCATATTCGCGAGCTGGACGAACTGGTGCTCGAGCTGCTGTCCTACAGCCGTCTGCAGATCCCGGCGCAGTTGCCGGAGCAGGTCGAGGTGTCGCTGGACGAGTTCATCGACAGCATCCTCGGCAGCGTCGACGACGAACTGGAATCCCCGGACATCGTCATCGATGTGCTACTGCACGGCAGCCTGGAGCGCTTCAGCCTCGACCCGCGGCTGACCGCCCGGGCGATCCAGAACCTGCTGCGCAACGCCACGCGCTATTGCGAAAAGCGTATCCAGGTGGGGGTGCACGTCAGCGAGCGCGGCTGTGAAATCTGGGTCGACGACGATGGCATCGGCATTCCCGACGACGAGCGCGAGCGGGTGTTCGAACCCTTTTACCGCCTGGACCGCAGCCGCGATCGCGCCACCGGCGGCTTCGGCCTCGGCCTGGCCATCAGCCGCCGGGCCCTGGAAGCCCAGGGCGGGACCCTGACCGTCGAAGCCTCACCGCTGGGCGGCGCGCGTTTTCGCCTGTGGCTGCCGATGCCGGCCTGAGCCTTGCCGGGCACCCCCGGCGACGGGGAATGCCCGGCACACCGACGTTTAGGGAAGGTGTTGTTTCAGCACAATGCGGTCGGCTGCAGCTCGCTGGCCTTGATCAGGTTCACCCCCGCCGCGCGCATCTGCCGGGTGGCCTTGTCCAGCGAGCCGTCCATGTCGATGGCCCGGCAGGCATCGACGATCACGAAGGTATTGAACCCCGCCGCCCGCGCATCCAGCGCCGACCAGGCCACGCAATAGTCCAGGGCCAGCCCCACCAGATACACCGTGTCGATGCCGCGCTGGCTCAGGTAGCCGGCCAGGCCGGTCGTGGTGCTGCGGTCCGCCTCGACGAAGGCCGAGTAACTGTCGATATCCGGATTGCAGCCCTTGCGCAGGATCAACTGGGCGTGGGGCAGGTTGAGTTTGGGGTGCAGTTCGGCGCCACGGCTGGCCTGTACGCAATGGTCCGGCCAGAGCACCTGCGGACCATAGGGCAATTGGATGATGTCGTTCGGTGCGTGGCCGTCGTGGCTGGAGGCGAACGAGATATGCCCGGCCGGGTGCCAGTCCTGGGCGATCACCACCTGCTTGAAGTGGCTGCCCAGGCGATTGATCAAGGGTACGATCTGGTCGCCTCCGGGCACGGCCAGCGCGCCACCGGGGATGAAGTCGTTCTGTACGTCGATGACCAGCAGCGCCTTGCGTGAGCGACGGCTGCTGGCGGTTTTGGCAGTAGGCATGTGCAAGCTCCCTGGGTTGAGCAATGAGTCCATTCTCCCAGAGCATAGCGTGCCCGTTCCATGGCGCCGTTCCGCCGGTCAGGGCGTGGGAATCGACTGACTTCGGGTCTTGCCGCCAGCGGCGATGGCCTCTTCGTAGCGGTCATGGGAGAGCAGGCCACTGGCCTGGTCGGCGTCCGGTAGCCGGGTGGTGCGCTGGCTGACGCAGCGCTGGTTCTTGCTGTCCCAGACCTGGCCGTCCGGGCAGTTGGCGGCGACCGCCAGCAAGGTCGTCAGCAGGCCGCCGGCGAGCAGCAGCGGGGCGCCGAAGGCGAGGGGAGGGAGGTTCATCGCGCGGTCTCCATGCGGATAGCGGTCCCTCCATTAAAGGTCCATCGCCCTGGCCGCGCTGCCCAAACTGACAGATTTTTCATGCCGTCAGTCGCCTGGGCGGGGCTATGCTGGGCAGCACTGGCCAATGATCTGGAGCCGACCGATGAAAGACCCGCAACCTGCGATCCATCATGCTGCCGCCGACGGCTACAAGGGCGCGGCCGACACCTATGTGCGTGGCCGCCCGGACTACCCGCCGGCGCTGGATCAGTGGCTGCGCACCTGCCTGGGCTTGCAGGCCGGCCAGGTGGCGGTCGATCTCGGCGCCGGCACCGGCAAGTTCACCGGGCGCCTGCTGGCGACCGGGGCGCGGGTGATCGCCGTGGAGCCGGTGGCGCAGATGCGCGCCAGGCTCGCCGCCAGCTATCCCCAGGCCGAAGCCCTGAGCGGCACCGCCACTGCTATTGCGCTGGCCGACGAATCGGTGGACGCCGTGGTCTGCGCCCAGGCCTTTCACTGGTTCGCCAGCCATGAAGCGTTGAGCGAAATCGCCCGGGTGCTCAAGCCGGGCGGCCGCCTGGGCCTGGTGTGGAACCTGCGCGATGCGCGGGTGCCGTGGGTGCAGCGCCTGGACCGGATCGTCAACGCCCTGCAAGGCGATACGCCGCGCTATTACACCGGGGCCTGGCGCCAGGCCTTTCCCCATCCGAGTTTCACGCCCTTGCAGGAGCAGCACTTTCGCAACAGCCACAGCGGCGCGCCGCAGAACGTGATTTTCGATCGGGTGCGCTCCACCAGCTTTATTGCGGCCTTGCCGGATGCGCAGAGGGCGGAGGTCGACCGGCAGATCGCCGCCTTGATCGCCGAAGAACCGGAGCTGCGGGATAAATGCGTGGTCAGCGTGCCTTACGAAACCGCGGCGTTCTGGGCCCACAAAATCCCGTGATCCGCCAATCCTCCTGCCCACAACCCATAGAGAATAGATAGGCCGTTGTGTGGCCAGTCCCGGTTTTGGCCGATGCGCTGCCTTACTGCGCGGCACAGGCCCTTGCTATAGTTCGGGCCTCATTTTTTTGCCCGGTAAGGAATGCTGCCATGTCCGAATATCAAGCCTTTCGCGTCGAACTTGCTGACAACATCGCCCATGTGCAGATCAACCGGCCGGAAAAGATCAACTCGATGAACGCCGCGTTCTGGAGCGAGATCATCGAGATCTTCCGCTGGATCGACGATACCGACGCGGTCCGCGTGGTGGTGCTGAGCGGCGCCGGCAAGCACTTTTCCTCGGGCATCGACCTGATGATGCTGGCCGGCGTGGCCAACGAACTGGGCAAGGACGTCGGGCGCAACGCGCGCCTGCTGCGGCGCAAGATCCTGCAGCTGCAGGCATCCTTCAATGCCGTCGACAACTGCCGCAAGCCGGTGCTGGCGGCGATCCAGGGTTACTGCCTGGGCGGCGCCATCGACCTGATCGCCGCCTGCGACATGCGCTACGCTGCCGCGGACGCGCAATTCTCGATCAAGGAAATCGATATCGGCATGGCCGCCGATGTCGGCACGTTGCAACGTTTGCCACGTATCATCGGTGACGGCATGCTGCGCGAACTGGCTTACACTGGGCGCACCTTCGGCGCCGAGGAGGCGCGCAGTATCGGCCTGGTCAATCGCACCTACGCCGACAGCGAAAGCCTGCTCGACGGCGTGATGGGCATTGCCTGGGAAATCGCCAGCAAGTCGCCGATCGCCGTCAGCGGTACCAAGGAAATGATCGGCTACATGCGCGACCATCGCATCGACGACGGCCTGGAATACATCGCTACCTGGAACGCCGCCATGCTGCAATCCACCGACCTGCGCGTGGCCATGGCCGCCCATATGAGCAAACAGAAACCTGAATTTCTGGACTGATTGAACATGACTTCACGCTGGACCACCGCAGTACTGGATATCGACCTTCCCGGCGGCTGGGCCGTGGCCCGCGGCCCGCAGGGCTTTCTGTTCGACGACAACGGCGCGCTGTTCCCCCGCGAATGGCTCAAGCGCCAGGACCTGCCGATCCTCGCCGAGCACGGCATCGGCCACCTGGATGGCGAGCCGGTCTACCTGCTGGAGCTCAAGAGCGTTTCCGAGGTGCCGGGCTGCAACTGGAAAGGCCTGCGGGCGTTCATGCTCGACGGCGATCACACCCTGTACAAGGTCCTGGGGTATGCCGCGCAGATCGGCACCTGGGCCCGCGAGCACCGCTTCTGCGGCAACTGCGGCCAGCCCATGACCCAGGTGATGCGCGAGCGGGCGATGTACTGCGAGCCCTGCGACCTGCGCAGCTACCCGCGGATTTCACCGAGCATGATCGTGCTGATCACTCGCGGCGACGAGGTGTTGCTGGCGCGGTCGCCGCGTTTCGTCCCCGGGGTCTACAGCACCCTGGCCGGGTTCGCCGAACCGGGCGAATCGGCCGAGGACTGCCTGGTGCGCGAGGTGCGCGAAGAGGTGCAGATCGAGGTCAAGAATATCCAGTACATCGGTAGCCAGTGCTGGCCGTTCCCGCATTCGATGATGCTGGGTTTCCATGCCGAGTACGCCGGCGGCGAGATCGTGCCGCAGGAAGACGAGATCGAGGATGCGCAGTGGTTCAACGTGCATGCGTTGCCGCCGCTACCGGCGTCACGCTCGATTGCCCGTTACCTGATCGATCTGTATGTGGCGCGGCGCCTGGGCTTGGCGGAGCCTGTATTGCCGGGTTGAGCCCCGGCTGGAAGGAGCTGGAAACAAACAGCGCGGGCGAATCCATTGGGTTCGCCCGCTGTCGTTTCAGTGGGTCAAACGGCGCTGAACCAGTGCTGCCAGGCCAGGCGCACGGTCAGGCCCAGGACCACGGTGATGAACACCGGGCGAATGAATTTCGCGCCACCGCTGATCGCGGTACGGGCGCCGAAGAAGGCGCCGACCATCAGCGACAGGCCCATGCTCAGGCCGATGGCCCAATCCACCTGGCCGGAGAAAATGAAGATCGACAGCGCTGCCGCGTTGCTGACGAAGTTCATGCTGCGCGCCACGCCGCTGGCCTTGACCAGGTCGATGGGGTAGAGCAGCAGGCTGCTGACGGTCCAGAAGGCGCCAGTGCCGGGGCCGGCCACGCCGTCGTAGAAACCGAGGCTGAAGCCTTGGGTCGATTGCCACTTTTTCTTGATCGGCGCCTCGCTGTCCAGCGGCGCTTTCGGCGTGCCGCCGAACAGCAGGTACACGCCACAGGCGAAGACGATCACCGGCAGCATCTTGTTCAGCCATTCGGCCGGCAGGTAATGGGCCACCACCGCGCCGCTCAGCGCACCCACCAGGGTGCCGACGATAGCGTGGGTCCATTGCCGCGGGTGGAACAGCTTGCGCCGGTAGAAGGTGAAGCTGGCGGTGGCCGAGCCAAAGGTCGAACTCAGTTTGTTGGTGCCCAGCACCAGGTGCGGCGGCAGGCCGGCGGTGAGCAGCGCCGGGGTGGTGAGCAGGCCGCCGCCGCCGGCAATGGCGTCGATAAAGCCGGCAATGAAGGCGACGAGGGCCAGAATGGCGAGGGTGGTCAAATCTACGCTGAGTTCGAAAGGCATGGGATCGACTTATTTCGGCGGGGCGCAGAAGAGCTGCGCGAAAGGTCGGTATCTTACCCATAACCTTTCACGCCCGCGACCGTCCCAATTCTGTAGGAGCGGCCGGTGAGGCTGCTATTGGCGCTGTGGCCCGTTGCCGATCTGCCACACGAACGGCGGTTCGCTGCCATTGATCAGCCAATCGCCGACGATGCGCGCCTTGTAGATCACCGGGTTGTGCGACGACAGGGTACGGGCGTTGCGCCAGTGGCGGTCGAGGGCCTTGCCCTGGCGGATATCCGAAGCGCCCAGGGCATTGAACAGCTCGCTGGTGGCGCGCTGGATCAGCTCGCTGACCACCACCTGGGCCGTGGCCGACTGGATTTCCGCGGCGACATTGGCTGCCCGCTCTGCCTCGTCATTCCCGGCAAAGCGTGCCAGGTACGCCTGCTGCGCCGGTTCCGCCGCGCGCACCGCGCTGGCCTCGGCGGCATACACCAGGGCCGAGATTTCCCCGACCACCTGCTGCACCTGGGCATCCTCGCTGACCCGGGGCGCGTTGCCGTGGCTGTAGATGCGCTTGCGCGCGCGCACCTCGTGGGCCACATCGCGCACTGCGGCGCGGCCGACGCCCGCCAGTGTCGCCAGCAGCACCAATTGATAGAACGCGGTCTGGTATTTGAAGCGGGTGGCGAAGTCGATAAGGTTCTCGGCCTCCACCTCGGCATCGACAAAGCGCGAGGTGCCGCTACCCGTGGTGCGCTGGCCGAAGCCGTCCCAGTCGTCGCTCTGCACGATGCCCGGCTGGCGGGTGCGCACCGCGGCGATCACGTCGCCACCGGTGTCGCTGCGCCGGGCGTAGACATCGATCCAGTCGGAGAAAATGCTCCCGGTGCTGTAGAACTTCTCGCCGTTGAGCCGCCACTTGTCGCCGGCCGGCGAGACCTGGGTGATCACCTCGCCAATGGCCACGCTGCCGATCTCGGTCCAGGCGCAACCGACGATGTCGCCCTCGACGAAACGCTTGAACCACAGGTCCCGTGCCGGTCCCGGGGCAGCGTTGAGGCGGTCCTCGGCAAAGGCGAAATGCCCGCGCAAGGCTTGCGGCACGTTGGAGTCGGCCTCGGCCAGTTCGATCAGCAACTGGAACAACTGCGGCAGGGAGGCGCCGCCGCCACCGTATTCCACCGGCACCCGCACCGCGCCAAAACCGGCCTCCTTGAGCCACCCGATCGCCTCGTACGGCAGGCTGCGCGATTGCTCGCGCTCCACCGCGCCGGCGGCGATCCGCTTGAAGATCGGGCGGAAGCGCCCGGCCAGGGCTTCGTAGTCGACGCCTACGGACAATGGATTGATCACCTGGTGTTCGGTCATGGGCACAGCTCCTTGAGTCGGCAGTGAAAGCGTGGTTTGCGCGGAGGGGATTGCATGGTCCGTGCCGGGAGGCGGGCGGCTGTAATCAGCGGGCCAGGCGCAGGGCGGTTGGTCGGCAACTGTTGCCCAGCCAACAGCGCATCAACAAATCGACCTGTTGATGGAGCAGATGACGGTCTACCTGTAGCCGCTGCCGCAGGCTGCGATCGGCTGCGCAGCAGACGCTGCCTTTGCCGACGCAGGAAGGCCCTTCGGGCCTTTGCGCAGCCTGCGGCAGCGGCTACAGGGGTGCGCGGCCCTGGAGTTTTCCGGCTGGCACGGTTGCTGCTCTGTTCCCCGGACACTTCAGTCGCGAGGACACGCCAATGAGTCAGCAAGCCGTCAAATTTGCCTACTGGGTACCGAACGTCAGCGGCGGGCTGGTGGTCAGCAAGATCGAGCAGCGCACCCACTGGGGCATCGACTACAACCGCAAGCTGGCGCAGCTGGCCGAGGCCGCCGGGTTCGAGTACGCCCTGACCCAGATCCGTTTCACCGCCGGTTACGGCGCCGAGTTCCAGCATGAGTCCGTGGCGTTCAGCCATGCGCTGCTGGCCGCCACCGACAAGCTCAAGGTGATCGCGGCGATCCTGCCCGGCCCCTGGCAACCGGCGCTGGCGGCCAAGCAGCTGGCGACCATCGACCAGCTGACCCATGGCCGGATCGCGGTGAATATCGTCAGCGGCTGGTTCAAGGGCGAGTTCCAGGCCATCGGCGAACACTGGCTGGAGCACGACGAGCGTTATCGGCGTTCCGAAGAATTCATCCGTTCCCTCAAGGGCATCTGGAGCCAGGACAACTTCACTTTTCGTGGCGACTTCTATCGCTTCGACAACTACAGCCTCAAGCCCAAGCCGCTGGGTCAGCCGGAAGTGTTCCAGGGCGGCAGTTCCCGCGCTGCGCGGGACATGGCGGCACGCGTCTCCGACTGGTATTTCACCAACGGCAACACGCCGGAAGGCATCAAGGCCCAGGTCGACGACATCCGTGCCAAGGCCGCGGCGAACCATCATTCGGTGAAAGTCGGGGTCAATGCCTTCGTGATTGCCCGCGACACCGAGGAGGAAGCACACGCGGTGCTGGCCGAGATCATCGACCAGGCCGATCCGGAAGCGGTGAATGCCTTTGGCGACGCGGCGAAACAGGCGGGCAAGGCATCGCCGGAAGGCGAGGGCAACTGGGCCAAATCCACCTTCGAGGACCTGGTGCAGTACAACGACGGGTTCAAGACCAACCTGATCGGCACGCCGCAGCAGATCGCCGAGCGCATCGTCGCCTTGAAGGCCGTGGGCGTGGACCTGGTGCTGGCGGGGTTCCTGCATTTCCAGGAAGAGGTGGAGTACTTCGGCAAGCGGGTGTTGCCACTGGTGCGCGAGCTGGAAGCCAAGGCGGCGCTGAAGCGGCAGGATGCCGCGGCTTGAGGTGGACTGTAGGAGCGAAGCTTGCTCGCGATAGCGGTTTAGCGGACACACCGCGTCGCCAGCATCGCGCGCAATCGAGCGTCGACCGGCCGCTCCTACAGAAGAAGGTTACAGGCCCAGGTCGGACAGCCCCGGATGGTCATCCGGGCGCCGGCCCAGCGGCCAGTGGAACTTGCGCTCGCTTTCCTTGATCGGCATGTCGTTGATGCAGGCGTAGCGGTTGGCCATCAGGCCGTGCTCGTCGAACTCCCAGTTCTCGTTGCCGTAGGAGCGGAACCAGTTGCCCGAGTCGTCGTGCCATTCGTAGGCGTAACGCACAGCGATGCGGTTGTCGGTAAAGGCCCAGAGTTCCTTGATCAGGCGATAGTCCAGTTCCTTGGCCCATTTGCGGGTCAGGAATCCCTTGGCTTCTTCACGGTTGTGGGCGAACTCGGCGCGGTTACGCCATTGGGTGTCCAGGGTGTAGGCCAGGGACACCCGCTGCGGGTCGCGGGAGTTCCAACCGTCTTCGGCCAGGCGGACCTTTTCAATGGCCGATTCGCGGGTGAAAGGGGGAAGTGGCGGACGAACTTCAGCGTTAGATGACATTTAAAGTCTCCAATGAAAGTTGAGGTTCAGCAGTGTCGAACTTGTTTTAAACGATTACAGGTCCAATAACTTTCGCGCCATGCATTGCGCATTATCGGCGGCACTGCGATCACCCATCACAAGTGCAACGGTAATGGCCCCGTCAATCAGGATCAGCAGCTGTCTGGCTTGCTCCTCCGGATCTTCGGTGCCGGGTTTTTCCGAGGCGTGTTCCTTGCAGAGCTCGAACACGTAGTCGAACAGTTTCTGTTTGTGCGCCCTGGCCACCACCCGTACCGGGTCCTGCGGGTCGCCGGTCTCGCCGCTGGTATTGATGAAGGCGCAGCCGCGAAAGTCCTCCGAGGCGAACCAGCCGCCCAGCACCGTGAACAGGTTGAGCAGGCGCGCGGCCGCGGTCGGGGCCTTGTCCACTTCGCTGCGAAACCAGTGCATCCAGCGCAGGTCGCGGCGTTGCAGGGCGGCCACCACCAGTTCGTCCTTGGTGGTGAAGTAGCGGTAGATGCTCTTTCTGGAGACGCCGGCGGTCTTCACCAGAAGATCCATGCCCGTGGCGGCGATGCCACTTTTATAGATCAACTTTTCGGTGACATCCAGAATGATGTCGCGTGTGTCGTTGCTAGTGATTTCGTTCATGTGGCGTACAGTAGAACGATCGTTCTCCTTGGTCAACAAGTTATTTTCGATCGATGAATTTATTATCGCGACCCATCCCGTCACCCGCGCTTGCGCGGCAGGCGCCAGAGGGCAGGCGACAAATCTTCACAGCGCCCCGCAAGACCCGGGCCGGCACCTTGGTGTAAGCTCTTGCGCTCTTTTGGATTCGACCTTCTGCGAGCCCTATGCCGTCGCTTTTCAAACGTTCCCTGCTGCCAAAATTGCGCAGCTTCCCGCTGGCTGCCGATGACCTGTCCATCCTCAATGGCGCCGCCGAATTCCGCCGTTGCCTGCTGGAGAAGATCGCTCAGGCCACCCGGCGCATCTATATCGTCGCGCTGTACCTGCAACAGGACGAGGCCGGCCAGGAAATTCTCGATGCCTTGCACGCCGCCAAGGCCGCGCGTCCGGAGCTGGACGTGGTGGTCGTGGTCGACTGGCTGCGCGCCCAGCGCGGGCTGATCGGCGCCGGCAAGCAGCCGGGCAACTCGGCCTGGTACCAGGAAATGACCCGCACCCACGAAAGCGTAGTGCCGGTGTACGGCGTGCCGGTGCAGACCCGCGAGCTGTTCGGCGTGCTGCACCTGAAGGGGTTCGTGATCGACGATTGCGTGATCTACAGCGGCGCCAGCCTGAACAACGTGTACCTGCACAAGTTCGACAAATACCGCTTCGACCGCTATCACCTGTTGCACAACCGCGAGCTGGCCGACTCCATGCAGCACCTGGTCCAGCATGGCCTGGTAGCGTCGCGGGCGGTGCATCGCCTGGACCTGCCGAACCTGCCGACCACCCGCAGCCTGCGCAACGACATCGGCGACCTGCGCAGCCGCCTCAAGCACGCGGCCTACGACACCAGTGCCGGCGGGGTGCTCAAGGACCAGTTGTCGGTCAGCCCGCTGCTCGGGGTGGGCAAGAACAACCCGCTGAGCCGGGTCATCTGCGAACTGATCGCCAGCGCCCAGCAGCAACTGACGATCTGCACGCCGTACTTCAACCTGCCGCTGGCGGTGACCCGGGAAATCAACCGCGCCCTGGCGCGCGGGGTGAAGATCGACATCATCGTCGGCGACAAGACCGCCAACGACTTCTACATTCCGCCGAGCGAGCCGTTCAAGGTCATCGCCGCGCTGCCGTACCTCTATGAGATCAGCCTGCGGCGCTTCGCCAAGAGGCATCAGAAGGCCATCGACAGCGGCCGCCTGAACCTGCACCTGTGGCGCGATGGCGACAACACCTACCACCTCAAGGGCATGTGGGTGGACCAGCGCTACACCTTGCTCACCGGCAACAACCTCAACCCGCGGGCCTTCCGCCTCGACCTGGAAAACGCCTTGCTGCTCGACGACCCCAAGGGCGAGTTGCTGGAACCGCGGCGCCAGGAGCTGGAAACGATCTTCCGCCACACCCGGCGCATCGAGCACTTCCAGCGCCTGGAAACCCTGGTGGACTACCCGGCGGCCGTCGGCAAGTTCCTGCGCCGGGTCAGCCGGGTGCGCATCGAGCGGTTGCTCTACCGCATCCTCTGAGGTCCGCGGCGAACGATCCACGATGGAGTCGTTCTTGCTGGCCCTGAAGCCCCTGCGGGGCTTATCGCAGCCTTCGGCAGCGGCTACACGAAGCCAGGCCCCGATCCTGTAGCCGCTGCCGAGCCTGCGAGGCTGCGACAAGGCCCGCAGGGCCTTCATCGGTCTTGAGATCACCGCGCCCCTTCGGGACGTACGCAGCCTGCGGCAGCGGCTACACGAAGCCAGGCCCCGATCCTGTAGCCGCTGCCGAGCCCGCGAGGCTGCGACAAGGCCCGCAGGGCCTTCATCGGTCTCGAGATCGCCGCGCCTCTTCGGGACGTATGCAGCCTGCGGCAGTGGCTACAGCTGTATCAGCGGCCGGATCAGCTGGGGCTTTTCGCCGCCGGCCAGGCCGCCACCAACAGCAGCAACAGCGTGGCAATCAGGTAGGGCAGGCGCGGTTCGACGGCGTAGATCAGCGAGCCGGCCAACGGGCCGATCACCACGCCAAACCCCTGGGCCGCGCCAATCGAACCGGCGGTGGCGCCTTGTTCCGAGGCGTCCACGGCGTTGGCCGCCAGGGCAGAGAAGGACGGGAAGATCGCACCCATGCCCGCCGCCGAGACGAAGAACCCCAGCCACAGTCCCCAGGCGGTCTCCACCAGCATGCAGCCGGCAAAACCGCTGGCGGCCAGCAGCGCGCCGGCGCGGATCATCCGCAGCGGCGGCCATTCGAGTTTGCGCACCACCAGTTGCGAGCAGATCAGCGCCACGCCGACCATGGCCAGGGCGATACCGGCGGCCTGGGCGGCGTCGGCGCTGTCCAGGCCCAGGCGGTCGAGGGCGTAGAAGCTCACGGTGATCTGCGCGATGGACACGCAAAGCATGGCGACGAAGGCCACCGCCATCGGCCGGCGCAGCCGTGGGTCGCTCAGGCGTACCGAGCGCGGCGCCTGCTTGAGGTGCAGTTCCTGGCGCGGCAGCTTGTACAGCAACACCAGGAACGCCGCCAACGGCAGCACGGCCATGGCATACAGCGGCAGGCTCAGGCTGACCCGGGCCAGCAGCGCGGCCACGGCCGGCCCCAACACCAGGCCGACGGCGTTGGCGGCGCCCAGGGTGGCCATGGCGCGGGCCCGATGTTCGGGTTCGACGTTGTCGGCGATCAGGGCAAAGCCGCCCACCGGAATGGCCGCGTAGAACACCCCGATCAGGCCGCGCCCGAGCATCAGGCCGATAAAGGCCAGCCACATGCCCGGCAGCAGGTGCAGCGAGACATCGATGAACAGGCACAGCGCCCAATAGGCGAGGGTGAAGCCGGCCGTGCCGAGCAGCAGCACCCGACGGCGCCCGAAGCGGTCGCTGGCCTGGCCCCAGGGGCGCGCCAGGAGCATCCAGATCACCCCGGAAACGGTCACCGCCGCGCCGGCCTGCCAGGTGGCCAGGCCGAGCACGCGCACGATCGGGCCGATCAACGAGACGAAGGCCATCATCGACATGGTGCAGGCCATGTAGGCGAGCATCAGCGGTAGCAGTTTGAACGGCGCGGCGGTCTGCGGCGGTTGGGCCGTGGCAGTGGACATGCAGGGTCTTCCATGAAAGTCGGGAGTGCGCGGGACGTTATCGCTAAAACGCGCCCGCGCCCAGGGTTATTGGCGCAGGTGATGGTAGCCCAGCAGGGCAGGTGACGGGGCGAGTCATCGGCACGCCGGCCGGACGGCTGCCTGTAGGAGCGAAGCTTGCTCGCGATAGCCGCGCAGCGGCGGTCGTCAAATTTCACCGCGTTGTCCTGGCGGGTTTATCGCGAGCAAGCTTCGCTCCTACGCAAGATCGGGCCGGGTACCCGGAGCTCAGTCCAGGCCCAGCTTGCCGCGCAGGGTCGAGAGGTCTTCGGCCAGGGTATTGACCGGGCCCACCAGCGCCTTGCGGTCGTTGTCCTTGACCTTGTCGTAGGTCTCGAAGCCGCCGTCGGCGGTTTTGTACTTGGCCAGGATCTTGTTCACCGTGGCGAAGTTCTTGTCGACCTTGGCGACGAAGGCCGGGTCCTGCTGCTCGATCTGCGCACGGAACAGGTCGACGATTTTCTTCGCCCCGTCGATGTTGCCCTGGAAGTCGTAGAGGTCGGTGTGGCTGTAGCGGTCTTCCTCGCCGGAGACCTTGGTCGCGGCCACTTCCTCCAGCAGGGCGGCGGCCCCGCCGACGACTTTTTCCGGTGGGAAGGTCAGGCCGGCGACGCGGGCCTGCAGGTCCTTGACGTCCTTGTTCAGGCGGTCGGCCAGGGCGTCCAGGCCCTGGGTGGAGTTCTGCGCGAACAGCGAATACTCGATGCGGTGGAAGCCGGTGAAATCCTCGGCCTCGACGCCTTGTTCGTGGTCGTCGACCCGCGAGTCGATGGCCGCGTCGAGGTCGCTGAACAGTTCGGCGATCGGCTCGATCGACTCGTAGTACACCCGGGTCGGTGCGTAGAGTTTTTTAGCCGTAGCCAAATCACTTTTCTTTACCGCGTCGGTAAAGGCCTGGGTGTGGCTGGCCAGCTCGTCGAGCTGCTCGGTGACGTAGATCTTGTAGTCGGAAATCGGCCCCACCAGCTCCAGCGGCGAGGTGGCGGCAACCGCCGACAGCGGAACATGCAGCAGGCCAAGGGTCAGCAACACAGCGAGGGGCGACTTTTTCATGGGACGTTTCCGTAGGGGGGTGGGTGGTGGTCAGGCGCTGGTTTTCGCTTGGGTGGCCTCGAGCAGCGTGCGGCCGAGGAAGTCCTGCTCGCCGCTGACGCCGGGCAGGCTGAAGAAATAACCGCCGCCCACCGGCTTGAGGTATTCCTCCAGGGGCTCGCCGTTAAGGCGGGTCTGTACCGCGATGAAGCCTTGCTCCAGGTCGGCCTGGTAGCAGATGAACAGCAGGCCCATATCCAGCTGGCCGTTCTTGTTCACCCCGTTGGAGTAGTTGAACGGCCGGCGCAGGATCAGGTTGCGCTGGGTTTCGGCGGTACGCGGGTTGGCCAGGCGGATGTGGGCGTCGAGCTTGGTCAGCTGGCCGTGCGGGTCCTTGCGGTAGTCCGGCACCTGGTGTTCCTGCTGGCCGTCCATGGGCGCGCCCGAGGCCTTGACCCGGCCGATGATGCTTTGCTGTTCCTGCAAGGGTGTGCGGTCCCAGCGTTCGACGAAGTTGCGGATGATGCGCACCGCCTGATAGCTGCCGTGGGCGGCCCAGGCCGGTTCGTCGCTGCCTGGCTGGACCCAGACGATCCGCTCCATGGCCTTGCGGTCGTTGGAGTCGGGGTTGGCCGAGCCGTCGCGAAAACCCAGGAAGTTGCGCGCGCTCTGCGCCGGCTCGCCAGGACGCGCCGGGGCCTGGGGCGGCACGCTGCCTTCCTGCTTCCAGCGCACCAGCAGCAGGTCCGGGAGGTTTTTCACGATGTCGCGCAGGGCGTGGATATTGGTGTCGGCGGTGTTGGCGCAGAACTGCAGGCTCAGGTCGCCGTGGCAGCAGTCGGGTTCCAGCGCATCGTTGGGGAAGCCGACCATGCGCATCAGGCGCTTGGGTTTGGCCGCGGCCAGGCCGAAGCGCTCGTCGAACAGCGAGGCGCCCACCGAGACGGTGATGGTCAGGTTGTCCGGGGGCACCACCGGGCCGAGGATGCCCGAGTCCAGCGGCGGCAGTTTCGGATCGACCTGGGGCACCGGGCCGCCGGTCATCAGGAACTTGATGCGCTGGTCGAGGGTGCGCAGCAGCCGCTCCAGGTCCTCGCGGTCGCTGGCCAGCACGTCGAACGCCACCAGCATGCCGGCCGCCGGGCGCGGGGTGACGATGCCGCTTTGATGCTGGCCGTGGAAGTCGTGGCGGTCCAGGGTCTGGTCGCTGCTCGGTGCTTGCGTGACCTGGGCGGCGGCTTTCCCGGTCTGGGCTGCCAGCGCCGGGCAGCTCAGGCTGCTGCCGGCCAAAGCCACACCGGCGGCGCCCATGCCGAGCAGTACGCGACGGCGTTGGGCGGAGAAAGCTGGATTGGAAGCGTCTGAATCGTTCATCGGGCGGAGGTCTTCTGCTTACAGGCCGGAGAGGCCAAGGGCGGGATCGATTCCATCGAGTGCATCGGCCAGAACCTTGGCCTGGTCGGCGATCCGCTTGCGCTGATCGGCGCCGACACTGTCGTAGGAGGCGTAGCCATCGGCGCTGCGCAAAGCGCTGTACTGGCTGTCGAGGGCGCCGAGGGCGCTGTCGATCTGCGCCAGCAGCGGGGCGGAGGGCTTGGCCAGCAAGGGTCGCAGCAGGTCGACGACCTTGCGCGTGGTCTCCAGGTTGGCGGCAAAGCCGTTGAGGTCGCTGTGGCTGTAGCGTTCTTCCTCGCCGCTGGCGGCGCGCACCTCGGCGATGCTGCGCTGGGTGCGCGCGACCAGGCTGACCAGTTGCTCCGGTGGCAGCGACTGGGCCAGCAGTTGTTGCTTGAGCGTGGTGACATCGCTGAGCAGGCGCTGGGCGATCGGCGCCAGGCCGCTCAGGTCGCGTTGCTGGAACAGCGCGTATTCGAGGCGGTGGAAGCCGACGAAGGCGGGGTCCTGCTCGCGTTTTTCGAAATAGTCGGCGCGGGCGTTGATGCTGTTGTCCAGCTCGCCCAGGCGCTGGGCGGCCGGAGCAAGACGCTGGTAGGCCGCGCGCGCCGGCAGGTACAAGGCCCGGGCCTGGGCCAGGTCGCCGGCCTGGATGGCGTGCTCGAGCTCGGTCACGGCCTTGATCAGGGCGCTGCTCTGGCGGCTCAGGTAGACCCGGAACTCCGACAGCGGGCCGATAAAGGCGACCATCGACGGCCGGGCCTTGGCCTGGGCGTCGGACTCGGCCGTCGGGGTCACATGCAGGGTGCCGCGCGGGTTGCTCAGCAGGCCGCAGGTGATGGCGTAGTCGCCGGGCTGCAGCCTGGCGTTGATCACCTGGCTCAGGCCCGGCGCGATGTTTTCCCGTTCTTCGACCACCAGCACGCCGTCGAGGATTTCCCATTCCACAGCGCGGTCCGAGCGGTTGACGATACGAAAGCTCGCTGGCCCGGCCGGCACGCTCAGGGCGTTCGGCTCGCAGCTGCGGGGGTGGATGGTCACGGTGATTTCGTCCTGGTGCGCCTGGCGCTTGCTGGCGGCCAGCTGCGAGGCGTAATAGAACAGCCCGCCGGCGGCGATCATCACCATCACGGAGCCCGCGAGTGCCCAGCGCAGGACGCTCGGTATCGGGGGCTGTGGGGAGGCTTGCTGGGTCATGGAAAGGCCTTACTGGCTGGAAACGGAAGACGATGGGCTGGCGGCGGGTGCCGCGCCGGGCATGAAGAACAGCACCAGGGTCACCAGCAGGTAGATCAGATAGGCGCCCAGGGTGCTGACGGTCGGCGCGTCCTGGTAGCCGAACATGCCGGCCAGCACCGAGCCCAGCGGGCCGTCCATCGGCAGGCTGGCGCTGAAGTCGAACAGCACGCCCTGCAGGTGGTTCCAGACCCCGGCTTCATGCAGGGCCTGCACCGAGTTGGCGAGGATGCCGGCGGCCACCACCAGGATGAACAGGCCGGTCCAGCGGAAGAACGCGCTGAGGTTCAGGCGCATGCTGCCGCTGTAGATCAGCCAGCCGACGACGATCGCCAGTACCAGGCCGAGCAGGGCGCCGATGGGCGCGGCCGGGCCCTGGCTCTGCTGGAACACCGCGAGCAGGAAGAACACGGTTTCCAGGCCTTCGCGGGCCACGGCGAAGAACACCATGGCGATCAGCGCCGTGACCTGGTGCCGGGAACCGGTCAGCGCCTGGTCCAGCGAGGTTTGCAGGGAATGCTTGAGCGAACGCGCGACCTTGCGCATCCAGAACACCATGGAGCTGAGGATGCCCACGGCCACCAGGCCGACGATGCCTTCGAAGAGTTCCTGCTGCTTTTGCGGAAACTCGGCGCTCATCAGCTCCAGGCCACCGCCCACCAGCAGGGCCAGGGCCACGGCGAGAAACACGCCGATCCACACGGCCGGCATCCACTGGCCGCGTCCGGTCTGTTGCAGGTAACTGGCGATGATGCCAACGATGAGCGCGGCTTCGATCCCTTCGCGCAGCATGATCAGAAATGGAACGAGCATTCAGCACCGGCGGGGAGATAGATAGGGAGCTAAGTTGTAACATAATGATACGTATTCACAAATGGCGATGATTGCTATTTGCTGAACGTGAGCTGAACGGGGCGCGTTTCGTGGGGCGCGTGTTTGTGTCTGTAGGAGCGAGCGGGCGGCGATCCGACTTGCCCGCGATAGCCACGCCGCACAATGCCTGACACACCACAGTGCCTGCATCGCGGGCAAGCCTCGCTCCTACGAAGGGGGCGGCGGTGTTTGTGGGGTCAGGCCAGGTTCTGTTCGGTCAGGCGCTGCACGGCCAGGCGTCGGTAGTGGGAAGGGGTCATGCCCTTGAGTTGCTGGAAGCGCCGGTTGAAATTGGAGATGTTGTTGAAGCCGGACTCGAAGCACACGTCGGTCACTGGCTTGTCGCCGTCGGCCAGCAATTCGCAGGATTTGCTGATGCGCAGGCGGTTGACGAACTCGACGAAGCAGCGGCCGGTGGCCTGCTTGAACACCCGGGAGAAGTAGGTGGGTTTCATGCCCAGGTAGTCGGCGACTTCCTCCAGCGGCAGTTCGCGGGCGTAGTGGGCGAAGATGTAGTCCACCGCGCGGTTGGTGCGGTCGACGTTGTGCTCGTCGGCCAGTTGCACGTTGGTGGCGCCGGACAGCAACTGGTAATCGTCACAGGCGGCCAGCAGTTCCAGCAGGATGAAAAAGTGCCCGAGGCGGGTGATGCCGCTGGAGTCGGCGATGCGCTGCATCAGCTCCATGGCCTGGGCGATGGTGCGTTTGCAACGAAACTCGATGCCGTACTGCGCGCGCTCCAGCAGCGGCGTCAGGCTCTTGAGTTCGGCGAACACCTGATAGCCGCTTTCGAACAGCTCGTCGGTGAAGTTCACCAGCATGTCGCGCTTGGCCACCACTTCGTCCTCGGCCACCTGGCTGATCCAGTTGTGGGGCAGGTTGGGGCCGGTGAGGAACAGCGATTCGGGGTGGAAGTTGCCGATGTAGTCGCCGATGAACACCTTGCCGGAGCTGGCGACGATCAGGTGCAGCTCGTATTCCTTGTGGAAATGCCAGCGCACCAGGGGGCAGGGGAAGCCGTGCTGGCGATAGATGATCGACAGGCCGTTGTGGTCGTCCATCAATTCGTAGGAAGGGTCGGTGACTCTCGCTGATCGGCTCATGGCGCTGCGCTTTTTATCGTTGTTGCGCCCGATCATGCCTCCTTCAAACCCTCAGCACCAGTGCCGGCCGTTACACCTGTAGCCGCTGGCGCAGCCTGCGATAAGGTCCGCAGGACCTTCAGGGCCCTCAAGAGCGGCGCCCCCTTCGGGGTCGATCGCAGCCTGCGGCAGCGGCTACAGGGGCGGGTGTCCGGGATCGGCGGGCGTGCCTCAGGCCAGGCGGTTTTTCGCTTCGATCCACTGCGCCATGTACTGGGTGCTCTTGTGGTGATGGTGACGCAGCATGCCGCCGGTGAAGTTATCGCGGCGCAGTTGCGCCAGGTTCGCCCGGCAGTACTGCAGGCGCTCGATCAGGGCCGGGCCGTGGACCTGTTGCCGATAGCGCGCAAGCA
Organism: Pseudomonas sp. GW822-FHT05A08; assembly: GCF_058800485.1. Lineage (NCBI taxonomy): Bacteria > Pseudomonadati > Pseudomonadota > Gammaproteobacteria > Pseudomonadales > Pseudomonadaceae > Pseudomonas > Pseudomonas sp. GW822-FHT05A08. Next base: position 3,926,019 of record NZ_CM179511.1, on the reverse strand, counting down.
ACAGTTGGCGCCCCTGTTCCTGGGCCGCGCTCCACAGCGCCTGGTCCTGGTACAGGCGCACCGCCGCCGCGGCGATGGCGCTGGCCGACTCGGCAATCGCTCCCGGCCAGGGCGCGTCACCGTGCATGGCTTCGGCGCCGACCGGGGTGGTGACGCTCGGCGTGCCACAAAGCATGGCGTCCAGCAGCTTGCCCTTGATGCCCGCGCCGAAGCGCAGCGGCGCCAGGCAGATCCGCGCGGCGGACATGACTTGCAAGGCATCCTCGGCCCAGTTCATCACCAGGAAACCCTGGGCCGGGTTGTGCAGGGCCGCGGCCTTGGGCGGGGTGTAGGCGCCATAGAGATGCAACTGCGCGCCCGGCAGCTGCTGGCGGATCAGCGGCCACACGGCGTTCTTCATCCACAGCACCGCGTCCCAGTTCGGCGCGTGGCGGAAGTTGCCGATGCTCAGGAAGTGCGCCCGTTCGGCGAAGGGCACATAGCTGTGCGGCATGTGCTCGGGCATCAGCGGGCACCAGTGCAGCAAGGCCGGCGGCAAACCGAATTGCCCGACCAGCAGCTCGATCTCGAACTCGGAGATCATCAGGCTCAGGTCGCAGCGGTACAGCGCGGCGATTTCGCGACGGGCCTGGTCGGTGTCGGCCATGGCGGCGAACTCCTGCGCGGCGGCGGGGGCGAACAGGGCGCTGAAGTCATCGTTGTCGTCGCTGGCCTTGAGGTGCTCCTTGAGGCGCTGATGGCGGGCGTGGCGCAGGCTCTGCAGGTCGGAGGTCTCGAGCACGCGCAGCGCGCCGGGGCACTGTTGTTCGACGCGCCAGCCGAACTGTTCCTCCATCATGAACTGGTCGAACAGCACGATATCCGGCGCCAGTTCGGCGATGAAGCGGTCGAAGCTACTGTTGTTCAGTTCGATCGGGCACTCGCGGATGCCCAGGGCGCTCAGGTCTTCCTTGTGCTCGCCGGGGTTGGCCGGGCTGCTGAAGGTGATGTCCCAGCCTTGCCCGAGCAAGACCTGGAGGATCTGCATCAGGTGCCCGCTGGCCGCCGATGAGCGGGGTTCGGGCCAGACGTAACCAATGACCAGGACTTTGGTGGCGGCGGTCGGACTCATGAGTGGGTATTCCTGAAAAACGCGGGGGTGTCTGCGGGGGGCGCCATTAAACCACAGCAGGGCGCTGGCGCGGCCGCCCTGGCGCCCATGGCCGAGGCGCTCGTCGGGTCGGCGCGGGTTACCGAGGGTTCAGCCGAGGATGGCGCGGACCTTGTCGCGCAACTGGTCGATGGAGAAGGGCTTGCCGATCACCGCCATACCGGCGGGCACCTCGATGTTTTCCGCGTAGCCGCTGGCGAACAGCACCGGCAACTCCGGGCGCAAGGCGCGGGCGCTGGCCGCCAGTTCCTTGCCGTCCATGCCGGGCAGGCCGACGTCGGTCATCATCAGGTCGATCCGCAGCGCGCGGTCCTGCAACCGGGCCAGGGCCTCTTCGCTGCCCGCGGCTTCCAGCACCTTGAATTCCAGCTCCTCCAGCACATCGACAATCAGCATGCGCACGATGGCATCGTCTTCGACGACCAGGATGGTGGAATCGGTGGGGGACATGGCAAGGCTCTCGAAAATAAATGGAAAAAAAGGACGGCAGCGGAAAAAAGTGCTTGTCTCTTGCATCAGTAAATAACGCGCAATGACAAGTTCCCAAAGCTGTACAAAAAAGTAATCCTGTACAAGCTGTGCCAGAATAACCTGTCTGCTCGAGGGTGGGCAGTGCAGGATGAAAAATTGCCACCGAGCTTGTCGCAAGCATAGATACGCTGCCCTCCTTTGGGGCAAACTCCATGGTTTTTGACCCTTTACCAAGGCCTTTCAATGATCTCTTCGTCTTCGGTCGATGAACAGAGTTTTCGCAAGCTGCTAAGCCGCAACATCGCGCTTCCCCTGGGCGTGGGCGTGCTCAGCGCGGTGGTCTTTGTGTCCCTGATCAGCTATCTGCTCTCGGCGATCCAGTGGGTCCAGCACAGCGATCGGGTGATCAACGGCATCAACCAGGCGGCCAAGCTGACGGTCGACCTGGAAACCGGCATGCGCGGCTTCCTGATCACCGGCGACGAGCATTTTCTCGACCCGTATGAAGTGGCCAAGCCGCAGATCTTCAGCGAATTGCGCGAGCTGCGCGGGCTGGTGGCGGATAACCCACAGCAGGTGGATCGCTTCAAGCGCCTGGAAGCCTTGCAGGAAGAGTGGGGCCTGCACGCGAAAAACATGATCGAGATGCGCCGCCAGGAGGGCGATTATCGCCGCTCGGTGCAGTCCGGCCGGGGCAAGCGCCTGACCGACCAGATGCGCAAGGAGTACGACGAAGCGGTGGCGATGGAGCAGCAACTGCGGGTCGATCGCAACGAGAATGTCACGCGCACCACGATCCTCAGCGTGGTCCTGTACCTGCTGTTCGTGGTGGTGATCAGCGGCCTGCTGGCCTATATCGGGCGCCGCGACCTGCTCAACCTGTCGAAGAGCTACAGCGCCAACCTCGAGGCCCAGCAGCAAAGTGCCCGGAGCCTGGCGCAACAGGCCTGGCTGCGCAGTGGCCAGACCGAACTGGCCGAGCAGTTGCTGGGGCAACTGACGCTGAACCTGCTGGGGCGCAACCTCCTGCAGTTCTGCGCGCAATACCTGGGCAGCGTGGTGGCGGCGCTGTACGTGCGTGAAGAGCACGGCGGCCTCAAGCGCGTGGCCGCCTACGGCTTCTCCCGCGAGCAGGAAGAGCGCGAACAGTCGATTTTCCTCGGTGAAGGCATGGTCGGCCAGGCGGCCCAGCAGGACCGGCTGATCCGCCTGGACGAGGTGCCCGCCGATTACTTCAAGGTCAGCTCCGGCCTGGGCGAAGGCGTACCGCGCAGCGTGCTGGTGGTGCCGACCAGCGACGACGACCGGGTCAACGGGGTGATCGAGCTGGGCTTCCTGCGCGCCCTTAGCGAGCGTGATGTCGAGCTGCTGGAACTGATCGCCGGCAATATCGGCACCGCCATCGAGGGCGCGCGTTATCGCCAGCGCCTGCAGGAAGTGCTGGCCGAAACCCAGCAGCTCAACGAAGAGCTGCAAGTGCAACAGGAAGAACTGAAGACCGCCAATGAGGAGCTCGAGGAACAGTCGCGGGTGCTCAAGGAGTCCCAGGTGCACCTGGAGGCCCAGCAGGTGGAACTGGAGCAGACCAACGAGCAGCTGGCGGAGCAGCGCGACGCCATGGACCGCAAGAACGGCGAGCTGAACCAGGCCCAGGTGCAGTTGCAGGAGCGTGCTGAGGAGCTGCAGCGTTCGAGCAAGTACAAGTCGGAATTCCTCGCCAATATGTCCCACGAGCTGCGCACGCCGCTGAACAGCTCGCTGATCCTGGCCAAGCTGCTGGCGGAAAACGCCGAGGAAAACCTCACTGCCGAACAGGTGCAGTTCGCCGAGTCGATTTATTCGGCGGGTAACGATCTGCTCAACCTGATCAACGACATTCTCGATATTTCCAAGGTCGAAGCCGGCAAGCTCGAAGTACGCCCGGAAAACGCCAGCGTCGCGCGCCTGGTGGAAGGTCTGCGCGGGCTGTTCCAGCCGCTGACCGCGGACAAGGGCCTGGAATTTCGTGTCGAGTTGCAGCCTGGCGCGCCTTCGATGCTGTTCACCGACTGCCAGCGGGTCGAGCAGATTCTCAAGAACCTGCTGTCCAACGCGGTGAAGTTCACCGAGAAGGGCCAGGTCAGCCTGACCGTGTCGCGCGAGCCCGAGGCGGGCATTGCCTTTGCTGTGCGCGACTCAGGGATAGGCATCGCCCCGGAACAGCAGGAAAGCATTTTCGAAGCCTTCCGCCAGGCCGATGGCACCACCAATCGCCGTTATGGCGGCACGGGCCTGGGGTTGTCGATTTCCCGCGACCTGGCGGCATTGCTCGGCGGTTCGATCACGGTCGCCAGCGAGCCGGGGCAGGGCAGTGTCTTCACCCTGGTGCTGCCGGAACAGTACGTCGAGCACGCACCAGAGCCGCAAGAGGCGGCCAGGCCCGCCGCCGTGCGGGTGATGCCGGTGCCGAGCAAGCCGGCTGCACCGCCGGTGCCCGAGGTGGAGATTGCGCGTTTCGCCGACGATCGCGACAAGGCGCCGTTCGCCACCCGCTGCATCCTGGTGGTGGAGGACGAACCGAACTTTGCCCATATTCTGTATGACCTGGCCCACGAGCTGGGTTACCAGTGCCTGGTGGCCCACGGCGCCGACGAGGGCTACAGCCTGGCCGAGCAGTTCGTGCCGGACGCGATCCTGCTGGACATGCGCCTGCCGGATCATTCCGGCCTGACGGTGTTGCAGCGCCTCAAGGCGCATGCCACCACCCGGCATATCCCGGTGCATGTGATCTCCGTGGAAGACCGGGTCGAGGCCGCCATGCACATGGGCGCCATCGGCTACGCGGTCAAGCCCACCACTCGGCAAGAGCTCAAGGATGTGTTCGCCCGCCTGGAGGCCAAGCTCACCCAGAAGGTCAAGCGTGTGCTGCTGGTGGAGGACGACGACCTGCAGCGCGACAGCATCGCCCGGCTGATCGGCGACGACGACATCGAGATCACCGCCGTCGGCCTGGCCCAGGAGGCCCTGGAGCTGCTGCGCGACAACCTCTACGACTGCATGGTCATCGACCTGAAGCTGCCGGACATGCTCGGCAACGACCTGCTCAAGCGCATGTCCACCGAGGACATCTGCTCGTTCCCGCCGGTGATCGTCTACACCGGGCGCAACCTGACCCGCGACGAAGAGGCGGAGCTGCGCAAGTATTCGCGCTCGATCATCATCAAGGGCGCGCGCTCGCCCGAGCGCCTGCTGGATGAAGTGACCCTGTTCCTGCACAAGGTCGAGTCGCAGCTGTCCCACGAGCGGCAGAAGATGCTCAAGGCCGCCCGCAGCCGCGACAAGGTCTTCGAGGGACGCAAGGTCCTGCTGGTGGACGACGATGTGCGCAATATCTTCGCCCTCACCAGCGCCCTGGAGCAGAAAGGCGCGATCGTGGTCATCGGCCGCAACGGCCATGAGGCGATCGCCAAGCTCAACGAAGTCGAGGACATCGACCTGGTGCTGATGGACGTGATGATGCCCGAGATGGACGGCTACGAAGCCACCCAGGAAATCCGCAAGCAGCCGCGCTGGCGCAAGCTGCCGATCATCGCGGTGACCGCCAAGGCGATGAAGGACGATCAGGAGCGCTGCCTGCAGGCCGGCGCCAACGATTACCTGGCCAAGCCGATCGACCTCGACCGGCTGTTTTCCCTCATTCGAGTCTGGTTACCCAAGATGGAAAGAATCTAGTGGAGCGCAATACCGAGATCGAACTGCGCCTGTTGATCGAAGCTATCTACCTCAAGTACAGCTACGACTTCCGCGATTACTCCGGCGCCTCGATCAAGCGCCGGATCAACCATGCGCTGCGCCAGTTCGAATGCAAGACCATTTCCGCCCTGCAGGAGCGGGTGCTGCACGATCCGGGCGCGTTCATGCAGCTGCTGCAGTTCCTGACGATCCCGGTCAGCGAGATGTTTCGCGACCCGTCGCACTTCCTGGCGATTCGCCAGGAAGTGGTGCCGCTGCTCAAGACCTATCCCTCGATCAAGATCTGGATCGCCGGCTGCAGCACCGGCGAAGAGGTCTATTCCATGGCCATCCTGTTGCGCGAGGAAGGGTTGCTGGAGCGCACCATCATCTACGCCACCGATATCAATCCCAGCTCCCTGGAGAAGGCCAAGCAGGGCATCTTTTCCCTGGAGAACATCCGCGCCTACACCCAGAACTACCAGCAGGCCGGCGGTTTGCGCTCCTTTGCCGACTACTACACGGCGGCCTACGACTACGCGATCTTCGACAAGACCTTGCGTGAGAACGTGACCTTCGCCGATCACAGCCTGGCGACCGACAGCGTGTTTTCCGAAACCCAGCTGATTTCCTGTCGCAACGTGCTGATCTATTTCAACAAGAAGTTGCAGGACCGGGCCTTCGGCCTGTTCCACGAGTCGCTCTGCCACCGTGGGTTCCTGGTGCTGGGCAGCAAGGAAACCCTGGACTTCTCGGCCTACGGCGAGCATTTCGAGCCGCTGGTCAAACAAGAACGGGTCTACCGCAAATCATGAACGATGACGCCATCGGGCAATCCGCCTTGCCGCGGGTCGAGGCCATAGTGATAGGCGCGTCGGCCGGCGGCGTCGAGGCGTTGCTGAAAATCTTCACGGCGTTTCCCGAGGGCTTCAGCCTGCCGATAGTGGTGGTGCTGCACCTGCCCGAAGAGCATCGCAGCCAGTTGGCCGAGCTGTTCGCCCAGCGCCTGGCGCTGCCCGTGAAAGAGGCCCGCGACAAGCAGACCATCGAGCGCGGCACCCTGTATTTCGCCGTGCCCGGTTATCACTTGTCGGTGGAACAGGACCGCAGCCTGTCCCTGAGCCAGGAGGAGCGTGTGCATCATTCGCGTCCCGCCATCGATTACCTGTTCGACTCCGCCGCCGATGCCTATGGCCCACGCCTGGCCGCGGTGCTGCTGACCGGGGCCAACCAGGACGGCGCCCATGGCCTGGCCCAGGTCAAGCGGCGCGGCGGCCTGAGCATTGTCCAGGACCCGGCCGAGGCCCAGGTGGCGACCATGCCCGAGGCGGCCATCGCGCTGCACCGACCGGATTACATTCTCCCTTTGCACGGCATCAGCCGTCTGCTTGTCGAGCTGGAACGAATCGCATGTTAAGTAATATCCAAGCCAAGCTGCTGATCGTCGACGATCTGCCAGAGAACCTGTTGGCCCTCGAAGCGCTGATCAAGCGCGAGGACCGCCAGGTGTACAAGGCGCTGTCAGCGGACGAGGCATTGTCGCTGTTGCTCCAGCATGAGTTCGCCATGGCCATCCTCGATGTGCAGATGCCCGGCATGAACGGTTTCGAGCTGGCCGAGCTGATGCGCGGCACCGAGAAGACCAAGAACATCCCCATCGTGTTCGTCAGCGCCGCCGGGCGCGAGCTCGACTATGCCTTCAAGGGCTACGAAAGCGGCGCGGTGGACTTTTTGCACAAGCCGCTGGATACCCATGCGGTGAAGAGCAAGGTCAATGTGTTCGTCGACCTGTACCGGCAGAGCAAGGCCATGAAGCAGCAGGTCGAAGCCCTGGAGCAGAGCCGGCGCGAGCAGGAGGCGTTGCTCAAGCAGTTGCAGGCGACCCAGAACGAGCTGGAGCAGGCGGTGCGCATGCGTGACGATTTCATGTCGATCGTCGCCCACGAGGTGCGCACGCCGCTGAACGGCCTGATCCTGGAAACCCAGCTGCGCAAGATGCACCTGGCCCGCGACAACGCCGCCGCCTTCACCCTGGACAAGATGCATGTCATGGTCGACCGCGACGAGCGCCAGATCAAAAGCCTGATCCGCCTGATCGAGGACATGCTGGACATCTCGCGGATCCGTACCGGCAAGCTGTCGATTCGCCCGAGCCGGGTCGACCTGGTGCAGCTGGTGCGCGGCCTGCTGGAGAGTTTCGCGCCCCAGGTCGAGGCTGCCGAGTCGTCGATTGCCCTGAGCGCCGAAGACTCGGTACTCGGCCAGTGGGACGAGTTCCGCATCGAACAGGTGATCTCCAATCTGCTGACCAATGCCCTGCGCTATGGCGCCAAGAGCCCGATCGAAGTGCGGGTGTACAGCGCGGACGGGCAGGCGCGGGTCGAAGTGCGCGATCACGGGATCGGCATCAGCGAGGAAAACCAGGCGCGTATCTTCCAGCAGTTCGAGCGCGTCTCTGTCAATCATGCGGTGGCCGGGCTCGGGCTGGGGTTGTTCATTTCCGAGCAGATCGTCACCGCCCATGGCGGCACCATCGAAGTCGACAGCAGGATCGGCGAAGGTGCCCTGTTTCGCGTTTGTCTGCCGCTGTAGGAAAACACCGGCTCCCACGCAACCTTCTGGATGACCGGATGGTCGTATCAGCAGCTATTGACCGAACAAAGGCTTCTCATGAGTGAAGATGCACAAGACGTCGTACTGATCGTCGAAGATGAACCGGTGATTCTGATGTTGCTCGCCGACTATCTGTCGGGCCTGGGCTACCGGGTGTTGCAGGCGGAAAACGGCGAGCAGGCATTCGAGATCCTCGCCAGCAAACCGCACCTGGATGTGATGATCACCGACTACCGGCTGCCGGGCGGGATTACCGGGGTGATGATCGCCGAACCCGCGGTGAAACTGCGCCCCGACCTCAAGGTGATTTTCATCAGTGGCTATCCCACCGAGATTCTCGAATCCGGCAGCCCCATCGCGAGAAGCGCGCCGATCCTGGCCAAGCCCTTCGACCTCGACAGCCTGCAAGAGCAGATCCAGCGCCTGCTGGCGTGACCCTCTCTACAACCGCCGCGCTGTAGCCGCTGCCGAGCTTGCGAGGCTGCGATCGGACTGGGCGGCATGCCGAGGCAGTTGTCGCAAAGCCTGATTCTGCGGTGGATCAGAAAGATCCTGAACTCAGGACTTGCGCCTGCTGCGCAGGCGATCGCAGCCTGCGGCAGCGGCTACATGAAGTCTGCCGCGCTCCTGTAGCCGCTGCCGAGCCCGCGAGGCTGCGCTCGCCTGCAAAGCAGGCGTAAATCCAGGCCGCGCACTCCACCTGGTCCACCGCAGAATCAGGTTTTGCGACAACTGCGTTGTCGATCGCAGCTTCGCAAGCTCGGCAGCGGCTACAGGGAATAGCCTTTACAGGCCCTGCTGCAAGGCCGGATCGTCGGGGTTCTGTTGCTCCAGCTGGGCCAGGAGGATCTGCACGTTCTGCAACTGGCCGCTTTCCTTCCAATACTTGATCAGCAGCACCCGCGCCTTGCGGTTGGCGGGTTGGCGCTGGACGATTTCCTCGAGCTGTTTCTGCGCCGCTTCCAGCTCTTCTTCGCTGTGCAGGGTGGTGGCCAGGTCATAGCGGTAGTCGGCGTTGTTCGGCTCCAGTTCCACGGCGCGGGACAGGCCGAGCAGGGCGAACTCGCTCTGGTCGTGGTGCAGCAGCCACATGCCCAGGGCGTGTTGCAGGTAGGCGGAATCCTGTTGCGCCTGCAGTTGTTTGGCCAGCAGCTTGCGGGCATCTTCGCTGCGGCCCTGGCGGTCGAGCACCTCCAGTTGCAAGATCACCGCTTGCAGGTTGTCCGGTTGCAGGCTCAAGGCGTGCTCCAGCGTCTGCTGGGCCTGGTCCAGGTTGGCGTTGTGCAGGTACAGGCGCGCCAGTTGGTATTGCGCCTCGACGTTCTCCGGCTGGGCCTTGAGCACCTGGGTGTACTCATCGATCACTTGCTGCAGCGGTCCGAAATACAGGCCCTGTTCATCCGGCGACAAGCCGAGCAGGGCGGTGACGGCGGCGAAGCGCACGCTTTGCACTTCATCGTCCAGCAGCGGGCCGATCAGCAGGCTGCGCTGGCGCGCCGGGACCAGGCCGAGCACTGCCTGAATGGCCGCCTCGCGGACCTCGGGCTCGGCGTGGTGCAGGCCGGCGTCGGCCAGTTTCAGCGCCTGCGGGCTGGGGTAGTTGTGCAGTTCGGCGAGCAGGCGGATGCGCCGGCTGTCTGACAGGTCCGGACGCCCCAGCTGCTGATACAGCACCCGCGCCGCGCCGGGCTGGCCGTTGCGCGCCTGTTCCAGCGCCTTGCCGTAACCGTGCCTGATCGCATCCGGCACCACCGGTGGCGTGGTACGCAGGAACAGCCACGCCAGGCCCAGGGCCAATACGACGAGGAGGCTGATCAACAGGGTGCGGCGGGGCTTGGTCATGCAGGCATCCATGGCAGGGGCGGCTTTACGAAGGCGCAAGCTTCGGTCAGCTTCCCCTCGGAGTCAAACCCGCTTGCGGGGCGGCGAGCACGACTCGGGTTTTTGCGGCGGGGCGAGGCTGGAAGAGCGGTGCCGGCCGGTCCAATCACTCTGCTTGACCAAGCGATTGGCGCGAAGGATCGACAGTTCGGGAAAAATTGCCTTCCTGCCGGGAAGGCCGGGACGATAAGCTTTCCCGGCCGCAGACTGACTACGCTAGCCGCAGGTGCCCCTTTGTCCAGAACCCACTCATGCAGCCACTGATCAATTACTTCAAGGTCGTGATCCACCCGGGAGGCGCGGTGCTGCGCTTCGCCCTGCGTACCATCGCCGCCGGCCTCTTGACCCTGTACCTGGCGTTCATCTTCGACCTCGACCAGCCCAAGTGGTCGCTGATGGCGGTGATCATCGTCAGCCAGCCCCTGGCCGGCATGGCCCTGGCCCGCAGTTTCGGCCAGGTGGTCGGCACCACCCTGGGGGCCGCGGTGGCGGTGCTGATCATGGCGATCTTCCCCCAGGCGCCGCTGCCGTTCCTGGTCACCCTGGGCCTGTGGCTGGCGTTGTGCACCGCCGGCGGCACCTTGCTGCGCTACACCAGCTCCCAGGCGTTCGTGCTCAGTGGCTACACCGCGGTGGTGGTGGCGATGCTGGCGATCCCCGACCAAGGCAACACCCTGATGCTGGCCATTACCCGGGTCACCGAAACCCTGCTGGCGGTGGCCTGCGTCTGCGTGGTCAGCCTGCTGACGGCGCGGCCCGAGGCCGTGGCCCATGGTTACTTCGCCAAGATCGACCAGGTGCTCAAGTTGCTGGCGACCCACGCCGCGGCGGCGATTCGCACCGACGAAAGCGAGGCCGACTTCCACAAGCGGCAGATGCAGTTGCTGGGCGAGATCAGCGCCCTGGAAGGGTTGCGCCGCCACCTGTATTTCGACGCGCCACGCCTGCGCAGCGCCGACGGCCTGGTGCAATTGCTGGGCAACCAGCTGGTGCTGCTGACCTCGCGCCTCACCGTGCTGCGCCACCAGCGCGAGTTGTTACGGGCGCGCTGGGTCGGCGAGTTGCCGGAGGCGATCCAGCAACTGCGCGCCGACGAGCTGGCGTTTCTCGACGAGCTGGCGCAGCACGGGCGTGCCTTGCCCGCCGCCTCGCGGCAGCAGTTCGCGCACTTGCAGCAGCGTTTCGACGAACAAGCGCGGCGCGCCGAGCGCGAGGCCGATGCCTTGCCCGCCACCTTGCGTTCCCTGGCCTGGGCCCTGCGCTGGGAACAGGCGCGGATGCTCAAGCAGCTCGAAGACATTCTCGAATTCAGCGATGCCATCCAGGACGGCCGCCAGGCCAGTTGCCTGTACCGCCAGGGTCGCTCAAACCCACTGCACCTGGACTGGCCGCTGGCGGCGATGAATGCGCTGCGGGCCTTCACCGCGCTGCTGGTCGCCGGGCTGATCTGGATCGAAACCGCCTGGGACGGCGCGCGTTCGAGCATGGTCCTGGTGGGCATTCTCTGTTCGCTGATGGCGACCTTCCCGCGGCCCCTGGCGGCGGCGCAAAGCTATATGCGCGGCCAGGCCCTGGCGCTGCTGGTCTCGGCGGTCTACGTCTTCGCCCTGGTGCCCTTGATCGGCGATTTCGAATGGCTGGCGCTGTTGCTGGTGCCGCTGCTGTATACGGTCGCGGTGGGCCTGGCCAGCCCGATGACCGCCGGGATCGGCATGGGCCTGGGGCTGTCGAGCCTGCTGATGATCGGCCCGCAGAACATCGGCGCCTGGCAGAACAATGCCGCTCAATGGTTAGAGTTCGCCGGGGCCTATGTCAGCGGCGGGGTGCTGTCGTTGCTGGTCTATGCGTTCATTTTCCCGTTCAATCCGGTGCTGCGCATTCGCCGCTTGTTCCGCGACACCCGCGAGCAGGTGTACGCCTTGCAGAAAACCACGGCCAGCGATGAGGAGCAGTTTGTCTTCGAGAGCCGCATGGTCGACCGCCTGACCCAGATGCTCGGGCTGTTGCCCGCCGCCGGTGACCGGGTTTGCGCCGAACGTTTCGAGACCAGCCTGGCCTGCATGACCCTGGGCGTGGCGATGAACCAGCTCAAACAGCAGAGCCTGGACAACCCCTGGCTGAGCAGCGCGGCCAACGCCGACCTGCAGCAGTTGCTGCGGCGGGTCGGGCGGTATGTGGCGGGGCGCCCGGGGCTGGATGTAGACGAGCTGCTGGCGCGGCTGCGGCAGCTGGGCGACCACCTGGACCAGTTGCACGCCGACGACCGACCCCAGGCCCACGAACAGCTGTGGTCGGTGTTCCGCATGCGCGTTTCGCTGCTGATCGTCGGCGCTTTCCTGGAGCGCTACCGCCCCATGCTGCAACCCACGGAAACAGGAGAACCGGCCCTTGCCCATTGATTTCGAATTCGGCGGCGTCTACCTGCCGCCCATTGCCCAGGCCCTGTTGCTGGCCTTGCCGATTTTCCTGCTGCTCGACTGGGGGCTGCGGCGCCTCGGTGTATTGCGTTTCGTCTGGCACGAAGCGTTGTTCGAAGGGGCGCTGTATGCCTGCGTCTGCGCCACGGTCATTCTGTTGATGGGAAGCCTATGAATCTGAAAAATACCCTGGCCCGTTCGATCACCCTGGTGGCGGTAGTGCTGGCGCTGGTGCTGGGCTGGTTCGCCTGGGAGCATTACACCCGCGCGCCCTGGACCCGCGACGCACGGGTGCGGGCTGATGTGGTGACCCTGTCGGCGGACGTCGCCGGGCGCATTGTCAGCCTGCGGGTGCAGGACAACCAGCACGTGGACAAGGGCCAGCTGTTGCTGGAGATCGACCCGGCGCAATATGCCCTGGCCGTGGAACATGCCAAGCGCTCGGTGGAAGTGGCGGTCGCCACCCTCGGCCAGTCCGAGGCGGCGATTGCCGCCAGCGCGGCGCAGCTCAAGCAGCGGCAAAGCGAAGAGCGCCGGCGGCGGACCCTGAAGCAGGGCTTCGCGATTTCCGGCGAGGAGTGGGAGAAGTCCAATACCGATGTGGCGGTGGCCCAGGCCGACCTGTTGCGCGACCAGGCCAACCTCGGCCTGGCCCAGGCCAACGTGCACCTGGCCCAGGCCGCGCTGAAGCAGGCCGAACTGGACCTGCAGCGCACCCGGGTCGAGGCCCCGGTCAGCGGCTACGTGACCAACCTGCAGACCCGCCAGGGCGACCATGCCGCTGCCGGCGCGGCCTTGCTGGCGCTGGTGGACAGCGCTTCCTTCTATGTCAGCGGCTACTTCGAGGAGACCAAGCTGCCGCGGATCGAGGAGGGCAGCGCGGTGCGCATCCAGCTGATGAGCGGCGAGACCTTCGGCGGCAAGGTACAGAGCATCGCCTTCGCCATTACCGACCGTGAGAACTCCCAGGGCAGCCGCCTGCTGGCCAACATCAACCCCAGCTACACCTGGGTCAAGCTGGCGCAACGGGTGCCGGTGCGGATCGCCATCGACCCCGATTACCCGGGCAAGGACAGGTTGCGCGCCGGGACTACGGCGACGGTGACGGTGCTGGAGTAACGTGCGGCGGTGCCGGGAAGGACGCTATCGCGGGCAAGCCTCGCTCCTACGAAAGCGTATGAATCTGTAGGAGCGGGCGGCGATCCGACTTGCCTGCGATGCTGTTCCATGGGCGAAAAAAAGCCCCGTGACCGAATGAGAACACGGGGCAAAAATTTGGTTGGTTGCGGCCAACCAAAGGAGCTCGGTTGAAGCCTTATTTGCTGGCGACCGTCTCAGGCTGCCAGCCGCCACCCAGGGCCTTGTAGATGGCGACGATGCCACGGTACAGGTCGACCTCGGCCTGGGCCTGGGAGTCTTCGGCGGCCAGGCGTTCGCGCTGCGCGTCGAGCAGCACCAGGAAGTCGACGGTGCCTTCGCGGTAGCGGATCTCTGCCAGGTCGGCGGCGGCGCGGCTCGACTCGCTCTGGCGAATCAGCGAGATCAGGCGTTGCTGGCGCTTGCCGTAGTCGCTGAAAGCGTTTTCCGACTCTTCCAGGGCCAGCAGCACTTGCTGTTCGTAGGTCGCCAGGGCGCCGTCGGCGTCGGCATTGGCGCCCCGCAGGCGGGCGCGCACGCTGCCCAGGTCGAAGGCCGCCCAGGTAATGCTCGGGCCCAGGGCCCAGGCATTGGCGGCCGAGGAGCCGATCTGCGAACCACGGCCGGCGGTGAAGCCGAGGAAGCCGCTGAGGCTGACCCGCGGGAACAGGTCGGCCTTGGCCACGCCGATCCGCGCGGTGGCGGCGGCCAGCTGGCGTTCGGCGCTGAGGATGTCCGGGCGGCGCTGCAGCAGTTCGCCCGGGTCGCCGATCGGCAGGGCCTTGGCAATCGCCGGCAACTGCGCGGGTTTGAGATCGACACTGAGCTTGTCCGGACGCTCGCCCAGCAGGGTGGCGATACGGTTGCGCTGGCGCACCTGTTCGGCCTGCAGTTGCGGCACGCTGGCCTCTACCGCGGCCAGGCGTGCGTCGGCGCGGACCACGTCGAGCTGGTCGCCGACGCCGGCGTCACGTAGGCTTTCGGTGATCTTGCGCGACTCCTGCTGGTTGTCCAGGTTGGCCAGGGCGATCTTTTCCCGCAGCTGGGCGCCGCGCAGTTGGCCGTAGGCGTCCACCAGCTCGGCGATCATGGTGACTTGCAGCTGGTAGAGGTCGGCCTCGGCGGCCTGCTGGTCGGCTTCGCTGGCTTCCAGGTTGCGCTGGATGCGGCCGAACAGGTCCAGCTCCCAGGCCATGTCCAGGCCCAGGTCGTAGCGTTCGCTGTTGACCCGGCGGGTTGTCTGCCCAGGGATCTGACCTTTGGCCAGATCGCTGCTGGCGCGGCTGGTGATGGTTGGCATCGCATCGTTGCTGGCGTCGTCGCGAATCGCCCGGGCGGCCCGCAGACGGGCGAAGGCCACGCGCAATTCACGGTTACCCTGCAGGGACTTTGTCACCAACTGGTTGAGCACCGGGTCGTCGAACTGCTGCCACCAGATGCCTTCGAAACGCGCGCGGTCGAAATTCTTCTGGCCCGCGGCGCCATCGGTGGCGGCCGTGATGTGGGCCGCCTCGGTGGTCGGGGTCTGGTAGTCCGGGCCGACGGCACAGGCGCTCAGGGCCAGTGCCAGCAAGCTTGGCAGGAAGACTTTCAGGCTCATTGTTGCGCCTCCAGTTTCAGGGCACGGGTCGCTTTGCGGGCTTCGCTGCGCTCCACATAGTTGCGGATCAGGACGTAGAACACCGGGGTCAGCAGCAGGCCGAAGAAGGTCACCCCGAGCATCCCGGAGAACACCGCGACACCCATGGCATGACGCATTTCCGCGCCGGCGCCGCTGGAGAACACCAGGGGCACCACACCCATGATGAAGGCGAACGAGGTCATCAGGATCGGCCGCAGACGCAGGCGGCAGGCTTCCAGGACCGCGGCCAGCGGATCGAGACCTTCTTCCTGCTTGTCCTTGGCGAACTCGACGATCAGGATCGCGTTCTTGCACGCCAGGCCCACCAGTACGATCAGGCCGATCTGGGTAAAGATGTTGTTATCGCCACCGGACAGGATCACCCCGGCGATGGCCGACAGCAGGGTCATGGGCACGATCAGGATCACCGCCAGCGGCAGGCTCCAGCTCTCGTATTGCGCGGCCAGTACCAGGAAGGCCAGCAGCACGCAGAGCGGGAAGACGAACAGCGCGGTGTTACCGGCCAGGATCTGCTGGTAGGTCAGCTCGGTCCATTCGTAGGTCATGCCGTTGGGCAGTTCTTCCTTGAGCAGTTTCTCGATCGCCGCTTCCGCCTGGCCGGAGCTGTAGCCCGGTGCGGCCGCGCCGTTGATTTCCGCGGTGACGAAGCCGTTGTAGTGCATCACGCGGTCCGGCCCCGAGGTATCGCTGACCTTGATGAAGGTCGCCAGCGGGATCATCTCGCCCTTGTTGTTGCGTACCTTCAGCTGGCCGATCTGCTCGGCCTCGAGACGGAACTGCTGTTCAGCCTGGACGTTGACCTGGTAGGTACGGCCAAAACGGTTGAAGTCGTTGGCGTACAGCGAGCCCAGGTAGACCTGCAGGGTGTCGAAGATATCGCTGATGGCCACGCCGTGGGTCTTGGCCTTTTCCCGGTCGATAGCGGCATCGACCTGGGGCACGTTGACCTGATAGCTGGTGAACAGCCCAGCCAGTTCCGGCACGCTGCGACTCTTGGCGATGACGTTCTGCACTTCTTTATACAGCTCTTCGTAACCCATGCCGCTGCGGTCCTCGACCTGCAGGCGGAACCCGCCAATGGTCCCCAGGCCCTGTACCGGCGGCGGTGGGAAGATCGCCATGTAGGCTTCCTGGATATCGGCGTACTTGCCGTTCAGGGCGCCGGCGATGGCCCCGGCGGACATGCTCGGGTCCTTGCGCTCGTCGAAGGGCTTGAGGGTCACGAACACGATGCCGTTGTTCGGGCTGTTGGTGAAACCGTTGATCGACAGGCCGGGGAAGGCCACCGCGCTTTCCACGCCCGGTTGCTTCAGGGCGATGTCGGACATGCGCTTGATCACGTCCTCGGTACGGTCCAGGCTCGCGGCGTCCGGCAGTTGGGCGAAGGCCACCAGGTATTGCTTGTCCTGGGCCGGGACGAAGCCCATCGGCGTGTGGGCGAAGCCGAACCAGGTCAGCACCATCAGGCCCGCGTAGAGGAACAGGGCGATGCCGCTGCCCCGGATTACCCGGCGCACGGTGCCGACGTAGCCACCACTTGCGCGGTCGAAGAAGCGGTTGAAGGGTTTGAACAGCCAGCCACCCAGCAACCTGTCGAGGAACTTGGAGAAGCCGTCCTTCGGTGCGTGGTGATCCTTGAGCAGTACCGCGGCCAGGGCCGGCGACAGGGTCAGGGAGTTGAAGGCCGAGATCACCGTGGAGATCGCGATGGTCAGGGCGAACTGCTTGTAGAACTGCCCGGTCAGGCCGCTGATGAAGGCCGCCGGCACGAACACCGCGCAGAGCACCAGGGCGGTGGCGATGATCGGCCCGGTCACTTCGCGCATGGCGCGCTTGGTGGCTTCCACCGGATTCAGGCCGAGGCCGATATTACGCTCGACGTTTTCCACCACCACGATGGCGTCGTCCACCACGATACCGATCGCCAGTACCAGCCCGAACAGCGACAGGGCGTTGAGCGAGAAGCCGAACAGGTGCATCACGGCAAAGGTACCGATCAGCGAGACCGGCACCGCCACCAGCGGGATGATCGAGGCACGCCAGGTCTGCAGGAACAGGATCACCACCAGCACCACCAGGATCAGCGCTTCGAACAGGGTATGCACCACTGCCTCGATGGAGCCACGCACGAAGATGGTCGGGTCGTAGACGATGCTGAAGTCCATGCCTTGCGGGAAGCTCTGTTTCAGCTCGGCCATCTTGGCCCGCACTTCGTTGGAAATCTCGATGGCGTTGGAGCCAGGGCGCTGGAAGATCGGGATCGCCACCGCCGGCTGGTTGTTCAGCAGCGAACGCAGGGCGTACTGGTTGGAACCCAGCTCGACCCGGGCGATGTCTTTCAGGCGGGTGATCTCGCCGTTGTCGCCGGAGCGGATGATGATGTTCTCGAACTCTTCCTCGGTCACCAGGCGGCCCTGGGTGTTGACCGACAGCTGGAAGCTGGTGGCGCTCGGCGCGGGCGGGGCGCCCAGGGTACCGGCGGCGACCTGGCGGTTCTGCTCGCGAATGGCGGTGACCACGTCGGTGGCGGTCAGGTTGCGCGAAGCGGTCTTGTTCGGATCGAGCCAGACCCGCAGCGAGTAGTCGCCCATGCCGAACAGCTGCACATCGCCGACGCCGCCCAGGCGCGCCAGCTCATCCTTGATATTGAGGATGGCGTAGTTGGACAGGTAGAGCATGTCGTAGCGTTTGTCCGGCGAGGTCAAGTGCACGACCATGGTCAGGTCGGGCGAGGCCTTGTCCACGGTGATGCCGATGCGCGTCACCTCTTCAGGCAGCTTGGGCTCGGTGCGGGTCACGCGGTTCTGCACCTGCACCTGGGCGTTGTCCAGGTCGGTGCCCAGGGCGAAGGTGATGGTCAGGGTGATCTTGCCGTCGGCGGTGGACTGCGAGGACATGTAGAGCATGTTCTCGACGCCGGTGATGGCCTGCTCCAGGGGCGCGGCCACGGTTTCGCCGATGACTTTCGGGTTGGCGCCCGGGAAGTTGGCGCGCACCACCACGGTCGGCGGTACCACTTCCGGGTATTCGCTGATGGGCAGCTGGAACAGCGAGATGGAGCCGGCGATCAGGATCAGCAGCGACAGCACCGCTGCGAAGATCGGCCGTGAAATGAAGAATTGGGAGAAATTCATCTTGAGTCTTTTCCCTTAACCGCGTGGAGTCGCAGCGCTGGCCAGTTTCGCAGCCGCTTCAGACGCGCCCTTGGCGGGGGCGACTTGAGGCAGGTTGCTGGCTTCCAGGGCCTTTCTTTGTTGCGCCAGGGCGGCGAGGGTTTCCTTGCTGGCCATCGGCACCACTTCAGGGCTGACCGGTGCGCCTGGACGGGCGCGCTGCAGACCCTTGACGATGATGGTGTCGTCCTTGTTCAGGCCGTTGCGCACGATGCGCAGGCCTTCGATCTTCGGCCCCAGCTCGACGGCGCGGTACGCCGGCTTGTTGTCGGCATCCATCACCAGCACGAACTTCTTGCCCAGGTCGGTCCCCACCGCTTCGTCGTTGATCAGCACGGCGGAGTAGGTGCCGCTGCCCACCAGTTTCAGGCGCGCATACAGGCCCGGGGTGTAGCTGCCGTCGGCGTTGTCGAACACCGCGCGACCGCGGATGGTGCCGGTCTGCGGGTTGACCTGGTTGTCGACGAAGTTCATCTGGCCCAGGTGCGGGTGGCCTTCTTCATTGGACAGGCCGAGGTAGACCGGGGTGGTCTGGCCACGCTGGCCCTGGCGAGCGAGCTGGGTGTACTTGAGGTACACACGCTCGTCGGCGTCGAAGTAGGCGTAGACCTTGTCGGTGGAGACCACGCTGGTCAGCGGGGTGACATCGGCGGTCACCAGGTTGCCGGCGGTGATTTGCGCACGGCTGACGCGACCGCTGATGGGCGCGCTGACCCGGGTGAAACTCAGGTTGAGCTTGGCCACGTCCAGTTGCGCCTGGATTGCGTCGACTCCGGCGCGGGCTTCCTGGGCGGCGCTGGTGCGGGTGTCGGCCAGCTCGGCGGAGATCGCGTTGCTGGTCAGCAGGCGCTGGCCGCGCTGGGCTTCATTGGCACTGCGGGTGGCGGTGGCCCGGGCTTGTTGCAGCTGGGCTTCCAGGCGGCGCACTTCGGCCTGGAACGGCCGTGGGTCGATCTGGAACAGCAGGTCGCCTTTTTTCACCAGGGCGCCTTCGGTGAAGGCCACCTGGTCGATCTGGCCGGAAACCCGTGGGCGGATCTCTACGGTTTCCGGCGCCTCGAGGCGCCCGGTGAACTCGTCCCATTCGTTGACCGGTTGCTCCAGCACCTTGGCCACACTGACTTTGGCGGCGGGCATGTTGGCGGCCGTTTGCGGCGCCTTGCCACAGGCGCTCATCACCAGCACAGCCAATAATGCGAGAGGGAAGCGTAAGTGTTTGAGTGACTGTTCCATGGATCATCCGCCAATGTATTTGAGATGGGCGGATGATGCTCGGCAGGGGTTGTATCGCACGAATCGAATGAGCCGAAGGTAACTATCATTCGGAATGATATAAGCGCGATGAAAGCCCTCTAGCATGCACCTTTCGTTAGGGTGCTATCAATTACTTAAATGGAATTTCATTGTTTCCGCGATTGCAAGGGTAGGAGGCAGAAGCGCGGGGAGGGGACTCATCCTGGCGCGAGCCATCGTGGATCGACCCACGGGTTTTGCACCCGACTGAAAAGCAGCATTTGCCCCGCTGGAGCGAGCCGGCTCGCGGTAGGCCTGGGTTGCGAGGGAGAGGGCTTCGGCAGGTGCGTTACGCCAGGCTTGTCTTTAAATGCAAATTTTGCATATTAAGTTATTCCTAAAATGACTTTTACAGCGATCCTCGATGTCGTTAGCTTATAGGCTGTGGTTTTTAAGGTCTCTTCTTATATAACCAAATAAATTACAGCCCCGACTTTCGACTTCCTGGAGATTGCCTTGCGTACACTTCTGCAACTGGCCGCGGCCGCGCTGGCCGCGTCCATCAGCCTCGGTGCCTCGGCGCTCACCCTCACCGTCGGCGACCAAAGCTACAACACCCGCGCGGTGATGGATGCCGCCGGTGTGCTCGACAACCTGCCTTATACCCTGGAGTGGAAGCAGTTCACCGCCGGCTCGCCGGTGGCCGAAGCGCTGAACTCCGGCAGCCTCGACCTCGGGTTGCTGGGGGATGCACCGCCGCTGTTCCTCGGTGCCCTGGGGGCGCCGATCAAGGTGATCGCGGTCACCCAGCAGAATCTTTCCGGGGTGGCCATCGTGGTCAACCAGGATTCGCCGATCAAGACCGTCGCCGACATCCGCGGCAAACGCGTGGCGATCTGGAAGGGTTCCTGGAGCCAGCAACTGCTGTTCAGCGCGTTGGACAAGGCTGGCGTGCCCCGTGACGCGGTGGACATCCGCTACCTCAGCGCCCTCGATGCCTTCCATGCGCTGGAAGGCGGCTCGGTGGATGTGATCGCCACCTGGGAACCCTACGTGACGCAACAGGAGCGGCGCGGCGGCCGGGTGATCGCCACGGCGCAAGGGCTGATCCCGGCGCAGAGTTTCGTGGTCGGCAACAACCGTTCCCTGGAAGAAAAACGCGCGGCCATCAGTGATTTCCTGCAACGACTGAAAAAAGCCCGGTCCTGGAGCGTAAACGATCCCGCCCATAGCGAGGCCTATGCCGATGCCTGGGCCGAGCGCACCCGCGCCGATCGCGAGATCGCCCGTGCCTGGTTCCGTCGGGCGAAAACCGACGTGGGGCCGATCAGCCCGCAGAACATCGCCGACGCCCAGAAGACCGTGGATTTCTTCAGTGGCATTGGCCTGATCAAGTCCTACCCGGCCGCCAGCCTGTTCGACACTTCCTTTAATGCCGCCTTGCAGAATCCTTCTGTGACGCTTCAGGCCGCGCCGTAACCACCAAGGACCTTCCATGAGCACACGACAACTGAAACTGGGCGCCCTGACCATGGGTGTCGGTGGCCCCGGCCGGCACAACCTGTGGCTGGACCCCGAATTGCCGGCCGACGCCAGCGTCAATATCGACTGGTACATCGACATTGCGCGCCAGGCCGAGGCGGCGTTGTTCGACCTGATCTTTATCGTGGACAGCCAGTTCATCACCCCGGGTTCGCCGCCCCATTACCTGAATCGCCTGGAACCGCTGACGCTGCTCTCGGCCCTGGCGGTGAGCACGCGGCATATCGGCCTGGTGGGCACGCTCACCACTTCCTATAACGAGCCGTTCAACGTCGCCCGCCGCCTGGCGTCGCTGGACCTGATCAGCAAAGGCCGCGCCGGCTGGAATGTGGTCACCAGCGGCGACGCCGGCACCGCCGGCAACTACGGGCGTGACGAGCACTACGACTACGACACCCGCTATGGCCGGGCCCGGGAGCATGTGCAGGTGGTGCAGGGCTTGTGGCAGTCCTGGGAGGACGACGCCTTTGTCCGGGATCGTGCCAGCGGGCGTTATTTCGACCCGGCCAAGCTGCATGCGCTGAATCACAAGGGCGAGCATTTTTCCGTGGTCGGGCCACTCAATCTGCAACGCTCGCCACAAGGTCAGCCGGTGATCTTCCAGGCGGGTGATTCCGAACAGGGGCGTGAGCTGGGCGCGGCGATTGCCGACGTGGTCTTCACCCATGCCCCGAGCCTGGAGCAGGGCCAGGCGTTCTACCGGGAAATCAAGGAGCGCGCGCTGCGCCAGGGCCGCGATCCCGAGCAGGTGCTGGTGCTGCCGGGGGCCGAGGTGTTCGTTAGCGATAGCGACGAGCAGGCGCGGGAGCTCGAACGCCATTATCACGCGGCCGATCACAGCTTCGAGCAGGCCCTGCTGGAGTTCGGCCGTTCCTTTGGCTGGCACGACTTCAGCCAGTACGAACTGGATGCACCTTTCCCGGCCCAGGCCCTGGAGTTCGCCCGCAGCAGCTTTTTCACGGTGGCCAAGCGCATCACCGATCGCGCGGTCAGCGAAGGGCTCAGCCTGCGCCAGGCGGTGCAAGCCTCCCGGCAATTGCGCCCGGGTGCCTTTGTCGGCAGCGCCGAAACCGTCGCGGCGAAGATGAGTGAGTGGTTCGAGGCGCGGGCCGTGGACGGTTTCAACATCTATATCGGCCACCCGGGGCAGTTTCGCCGGTTCACCGAGGAAGTAGTGCCCTTGCTCCAGGAGCGTGGGGTGTACCGCCGCGAATACCCGGGCAGCACCTTGCGCGAAAACCTCGGGCTGAGGATTCCGCGCAATCTGCGTTGATGCACAGAAACCCCAGATAGCCAGACAGTTTTTTACTCTCTAACAACCACAAAAATCATAATTTCGGCATTTCCCGCCTTCTCCCAGAATGCGTCCTACACCGCCCACGGCTGCCTACGTGGGATCACTCAACAGGGCGCAGACATGACAACCCATAAAACAATAATCGACACGCTTGTAGTGGGCGCCGGCCAAGCCGGCGTGGCCATGAGCGAACACCTGAGCCGCCTGGGCGTGCCGCACCTGGTGCTGGAGCGCAACCGTGTCGCCGAAGCCTGGCGCACCGGGCGCTGGGATTCGCTGGTGGCCAACGGCCCGGCCTGGCACGACCGCTTTCCGGGCCTGGAATTCGAAGGCCTGGACCCCGATGCCTTCGCCGGCAAGGACCAGGTCGCCGACTACTTCGAAACCTACGCCCGTAAATTCAACGCACCGATCCGCACTGGCGTCGAAGTCAGGAAAGTGGTGCGCAACACCGCCCGCCCGGGCTTCACCGTGGACACCAGCGACGGGGTGATCGAAGCCCGGCAAGTGGTGGTGGCCACCGGTCCGTTCCAGTGCCCGGTGATCCCGCCGATCGCCCCGCAGGATCAGCGTGTGCTGCAGATGCACTCGGCGGCCTACCGCAATCCGCAACAGCTGCCCGAAGGCGCGGTGCTGGTGGTGGGGGCGGGCTCTTCGGGGGTGCAGATCGCTGATGAGCTGCAACGCGCCGGCAAGCAGGTCTACCTCTCGGTCGGGGCCCATGACCGCCCGCCGCGGGCCTACCGCAACCGTGATTTCTGCTGGTGGCTGGGGGTGCTCGGCGAGTGGGATGCCGAGACCATGCAGCCGGGCAAGGAGCACGTGACCATCGCCGTCAGCGGCGCCCGTGGCGGGCATACCGTGGACTTCCGCCGGCTGGCCCACCAGGGCATGACCCTGGTTGGCCTGACCAAGGCCTTCGATAACGGCGTGGTCAGCTTCGAGGCCAACCTGGCCGAGAACATTGCCCGCGGCGACGAAAACTACCTGGCGCTGCTCGACGCCGCCGATGCCTACATCGCCCGCAACGGCCTGGACCTGCCGCAAGAGCCCGAAGCCCGGGTGATGCTGCCGGACCCGCCGTGCCTGACCCGGCCGATCCTCGAACTCGACCTGGCCAAGGCCAACGTCGCCACCATCATCTGGGCCACCGGTTATTCGGTGGACTACAGCTGGCTGCAGGTCGACGCCTTCAAGGACAACGGCAAGCCCCGGCACCAGCGCGGCGTGTCCAGCGAGCCCGGGGTCTATTTCGTCGGCCTGCCGTGGCTGTCGCGGCGCGGCTCGGCGTTTATCTGGGGCGTGTGGCACGACGCCCGGCACATCGCCGAGCACATCGTCAAACAGCGCATCTACTTCGATTATCGCGACGCCGCGCAGCGCCAAGCCGAGCGCGAATCCGCCACTCAACCCGCCAGCCGCATGGGAGCCCGCTGATGCCTACTCATACCCGCATCCGCATGTTCAACACCAAAGACACCTACCCGAACCAGAGCCTGGACAACGACCTGTGCCAGGCGGTGCGCGCCGGCAACACCGTGTATGTGCGCGGCCAGGTCGGCACCGACTTCAATGGCCAGCTGGTCGGCCTCGGCGACCCGCGGGCCCAGGCCGAGCAGGCCATGCGCAACGTCAAGCAACTGCTGGAAGAGGCTGGCAGCGACCTCAGCCATATCGTCAAGACCACCACCTACCTGATCGACCCGCGTTACCGTGAGCCGGTCTACCAGGAGGTCGGCAAATGGCTCAAGGGCGTGTTCCCGATCTCCACCGGACTGGTGGTCAGCGCCCTGGGCCAGCCGCAGTGGCTGATGGAAATCGACGTGATCGCGGTCATCCCCGAATAAGGAGTGCGCCATGACTTTCTCCATCGTCGGCCGCTGCGCCGAAACCGGCCAGCTGGGCATTGCCATCAGCTCGTCGAGCATCGCCGTCGGCGCCCGTTGCCCCTGGCTGCGCAGCGGCGTGGGCGCGGTGTCGAGCCAGAACATCACTTTGCCGGCCCTCGGCCCCCAGGTGCTCGACGGCCTGGGCGAAGGCCTGGAGCCGGCGCAGGCCCTGGACCAGGCGCTGACCCGCAACGGCTACAGCCAGTACCGCCAGGTGGCGGTGGTGGATGCCCGGGGGCGTACGGCGGTATTCAGTGGCAACCACGCACTGGGCATTAACAATGCCGTGGCCGGTGAGCAATGCGTGGCGGCCGGCAACCTGCTGGCCAACAGCGTGGTGATCGAGCGCATGGTCGAGGCCTTCGAAAGCAGCGAAGGCTGCCTGGCGGCGCGGCTGCTCAGCGCGTTGCAGGCCGGGCAGGACGCCGGGGGCGAGGCGGGCGCGGTGCATTCGGCGGCGCTGTCGGTGGTCGGCGAGCTGGTCTGGCCGATCGTCGACCTGCGGGTGGACTGGGCCGAGGCCAACCCCATCGGCGAGTTGCAGAAACTCTGGAGCGCCTACGAGCCGCAGTTGCAGGACTACCTGACCCGCGCCCTCAACCCGACCCTGGCGCCGAGCTACGGAGTGCCGGGCGATGAGTGAGCTGCGCAGCCGCGCCTTGCTGGCCAGGCTGGTGGGCTTTGCCACGGTCAGCCGCGATTCGAACCTGGCCTTGATCGAGTTCGTGCGCGACTACCTGCACGGCCTGGGCGTGAGCAGCGAGCTGATCTACAACGCCGAGCGGACCAAGGCCAACCT
The DNA here is from genome assembly GCF_058800485.1 of Pseudomonas sp. GW822-FHT05A08. NCBI lineage: Bacteria > Pseudomonadati > Pseudomonadota > Gammaproteobacteria > Pseudomonadales > Pseudomonadaceae > Pseudomonas > Pseudomonas sp. GW822-FHT05A08. Next base: position 3,901,064 of record NZ_CM179511.1, on the reverse strand, counting down.
GCTGGCCAGCATCGGTCCGGCGGTGGAAGGCGGCATCGTGCTGTCCGGGCACACCGACGTGGTGCCGGTGGACGGCCAGCCCTGGACGCTCGAACCCTTCAGCCTGACCGAGCGTGACGGCAAGCTCTACGGGCGCGGCACCGCCGACATGAAAGGCTACCTGGCCTCGGTGCTGGCCGCGGTGCCGCTGTTTCTCGAAAGCCCGCTGCGCCGGCCGGTGCACCTGGCGTTCTCCTATGACGAGGAGGTCGGCTGCCTCGGCGTGCGCAGCCTGCTGGAAGTGCTGCCACAGCGCATCCCGCAACCGGCGCTGTGCCTGATCGGCGAGCCCACCGAGCTCAAACCGGTGCTCGGCCACAAGGGCAAGCTGGCCATGCGTTGCCATGTGCACGGCGCACCGTGCCACTCGGCCTATGCGCCTTATGGGGTCAACGCCATCGAGCAGGCGGCGCGGCTGATCGGCCGGCTGGGGGAGATCGGCCGGCGCCTGGCGGCCCCGGAGCATCACGACGCCCGCTTCGACCCGGCGTTCTCCACCGTGCAGGTCGGGGTGATCCAGGGCGGCACGGCGCTGAATATTGTCCCGGCCGACTGCCGCTTCGACTTCGAGGTGCGCGCCTTGCCGGCCTTCGAACCCCAGGCGGTGGTGGACGAACTGCAAGGCTATGCCGAACAGGAGCTGTTGCCGGCGATGCAGGCAGTCAAGGCCGATACGGCGATCCGCTTCGAAGCGATCTCGGCTTATCCAGGTTTGGCGACTGCTCCCGAAAGCGCCGCCGCGCAACGGGTGGCGAAGCTGTGCGGGAGCGATGCCTTCGGCACCGTGGCCTTTGGCACCGAAGGCGGATTGTTCGACCAGGCCGGCATCCCGGCGGTGGTCTGCGGCCCCGGCAGCATGGACCAGGGCCACAAGCCGGACGAGTTCGTCAGCGTCGAGCAGATGGCGGCCTGCGACCGCTTGATGGACCGCCTGGCCGAATACCTCTGCAAGCATTGATAACGATTTTTCAATAAAAACAAGGAATCCGCGGTGAAAGATTTCAACGAGTGGACAGCCCTGGCGCAGCGCCAACGCCTGATCGACAGCGCCTTTATCGACGGTGAGGCGTGCCAGGCCGAGAGCGGCGCGCGCTTCGATGTGGTCAACCCGGCCACCGAGAAACGCCTGGCCCAGGTGGCCGCCTGCGGTGCGGTCGAGGTCGACCGGGCGGTGCGCAGCGCCCGTCGTGCGTTCGAGCAGGGCCCCTGGGCCAGGATGGCGCCGGGCGAGCGTAAGGCGATTCTGCTGCGCCTGTCGCAGCTGATGCTGGAGCACCGCGATGAACTGGCCTTGCTCGACTCCCTGAGCATGGGCAAGCCGGTGATGGATGCCTGGAATATCGATGTGCCGGGCGCGGCCCATGTATTTGCCTGGTACGGCGAAAGCCTCGACAAGCTCTATGACCAGGTGGCGCCGAGCGCCAGCAATGTCCTGGCGACCATCACCCGAGTGCCGCTGGGAGTGATCGGAGCGGTGGTGCCGTGGAATTTCCCGTTGGACATGGCCGCCTGGAAGCTGGCCCCGGCCCTGGCCGCTGGCAACAGCGTGGTGCTCAAGCCGGCCGAGCAGTCGCCGTTCTCGGCCCTGCGCCTGGCCGAGCTGGCCATCGAAGCCGGCCTTCCCAGGGGCGTACTCAACGTGGTGCCGGGCCTGGGCGAGGAGGCCGGTCGCGCCCTGGGCCTGCACATGGAGGTGGATGCCCTGGTGTTCACCGGTTCCACCGAGGTCGGCAAGTACTTCATGCAGTACGCCGCGCAATCGAACCTCAAGCAGGTCTGGCTGGAGTGCGGCGGCAAGAGCCCGAACCTGGTGTTCGCCGATTGCCAGGACCTGGACCTGGCGGCCGAGAAAGCCGCGTTCGGCATCTTCTTCAACCAGGGCGAAGTCTGCTCGGCCAACTCGCGCCTGCTGGTGCAGCGCTCGATCGCCGATGGGTTCATCGAGCGCCTGGCGGCCAAGGCGCGCCAGTGGCAGCCGGGCAATCCGCTGGACCCGGCGAGCCGGGCCGGGGCCATTGTCGATGCGCGCCAGGCCCGGCGCATCAAACGGTACATCGAACAGGCCCAGGCCGAGGGCGCGCAGCTGGTGTGCGGCGGTCGGCAACTGAGCTTCGACGGCTCGAGCAACTTTATCGAGCCGACCATCTTCACGGGCGTGACCGCCGATATGACCCTGGCCCGCGAAGAGGTGTTCGGCCCGGTGCTGGCGGTCACGCTGTTCGACGACGAAGACCAGGCGGTGGCCCTGGCCAACCAGCACATCTATGGCCTGGCCGCTTCGCTGTGGACCGACGACCTCAATCGCGCGCATCGAGTGGCGCGGCGGCTGAATGCCGGGACCGTGTCGGTGAACACCGTCGATGCGCTGGATGTCACCGTGCCCTTTGGCGGCGGCAAGCAGTCGGGCTTCGGCCGCGACCTGTCGCTGCATTCGTTCGACAAGTACACCCAGCTGAAAACCACCTGGATTCAACTGCGCGGCTGAGGCCCCCGAAACGCGGCACCGATCTTCAAAAAAATAGAACAACAAGACGGAGCAACCGATGAACAGCAATGCAAGCGTGCAAACCGGCGCCCTGGCGCCGTCCGCGAGTCGCAAGAAACTCGGCCTCACCGCGCTGTTGGCGGTGGCCATCGGCCTGGTGGTCTCACAAGGCGTGATGGTGCTGATGCTGCAAGGCGTCGGCATGGCCGGCCTGGGCTTTATCGTGCCCCTGGGCCTGGCCTACCTGTTGGCCCTGAGCTATGCCTGTTCGTTCTCCGAACTGGCGCTGATGATCCCCCGCGCCGGCAGCCTGAGCACTTACACCGAGGTCGCCATCGGCCAGTTCCCGGCGATCCTGGCGACCTTTTCCGGCTACATAGTGGTGGCGATGTTCGCCTTGTCGGCCGAGCTGTTGCTGATTGAGTTCATCATCGACAAGGTCTACCCGCACTCCATGCCGCCGCTGACCGTGGCCCTGGGGGTACTGGCGCTGTTCACCGTGCTCAACCTGTTCAACATCGACATCTTCGCCCGCCTGCAGACGGTGCTGGCGGTGGTGATGACCGTGGTCCTGCTGGTGATGGGCCTGAGCGCGATGAACAGCGACATTGTCGTGCCCAACCCGACGCTGTTCGACAGCGCCCACTGGAACCCCCTGGGCCTGGGGGTGATCGCCCTGACGGCCATGGCGGTCTGGGGCTTCGTCGGCGCCGAGTTCGTCTGCCCGCTGGTGGAAGAAACCCGGCGTCCGGAGCGCAATATCCCGGGCTCGATGATGCTCGGCCTGACCATCATCTTCGTGATCATCAGCCTGTATGGCCTGGGCGCCTTGCTCACCGTGCCCCAGGCGGAACTGGCCAGCAACGGCCTGCCGCATTACCTGTTCGCCACCACGGTGTTCGGCGAGGCGGGCAAGGTGTTCCTGGTGACCGCCGCGATCACCGCCACCTGCAGCACCCTCAACAGTTCGCTGGCAGCGATCCCGCGCATGCTGTTCGGCATGGCTCGCAATGGCCAGGCCTTTGGCGTGTTCAAGCGCCAGGGCAAGCGCACCGGCGCGCCCTGGGTGGCGGTGCTGTTCATCGCCGCGGTCACTGGCCTGCCGTTGCTGCTGATGCACGACCATGCCGATGCGATCAACCAGCTGTTGCTCTCGGCGGCCCTGGCCTGGCTGCTGGCCTACATCATCACCCACGTCAATGTCATCGCCCTGCGCCGGCGCTACCCGCAGGTGGCGCGGCCGTTCCGCACGCCGTTCTACCCCTTGCCGCAGGTGTTCGGCATCGCCGGCATGCTGTTTGCGATCTGGAACGTGTCGCCCAGCCCGGAGATGACCTTTTCGATTTTTGCCTATGCGGGTCTCGTGCTGCTGATCGTCTCGATCATCGCCGTGCTGTGGATCAAGGGCGTGATGGGCAAGCCACTATTCAAGCCGGAGCCGCTGGCCAGCGTGCTCGGCACTCTCGATAAAAAACCGCAAGGAGACTCGCAATGACCGTTCAGATCAAACCCGTGCGCAGCACCGGCGACTACCAGGCCGCGGATGCCGCGCACCACATTCATGCGTTCCTCGATCAGAAGGCGCTGAACGCCGAAGGGCCGCGGGTGATCGTGCGCGGTGAGGGCCTGGCGCTCTGGGACAACGACGGCAAGCGCTACCTGGACGGCATGTCGGGCCTGTGGTGCACCAACCTCGGCTACGGTCGCAAGGACCTGGCCGCGGCCGCCAGTCAGCAGCTCGAGCAACTGCCGTACTACAACATGTTCTTCCACACCACCCACCCGGCGGTGGTCGAGCTGTCGGAGCTGCTGTTCAGCCTGCTGCCCGCGCACTACAGCCACGCGATCTACACCAACTCCGGCTCCGAGGCCAACGAGGTGCTGATCCGCACCGTGCGCCGCTACTGGCAGATCCTCGGCAAGCCGCAGAAGAAGATCATGATCGGCCGCTGGAACGGCTACCACGGCTCGACCCTCGGCGCCACGGCGCTGGGCGGGATGAAGTTCATGCACGACATGGGCGGGGTGATCCCGGACGTGGCGCACATCGACGAGCCGTACTGGTTCGCCCACGAAGGCGACCTGACCCCGGCCGAGTTCGGCCTGCGCGCTGCGCGGCAACTGGAGGAGAAGATCCTCGAACTGGGCGCCGAGAATGTCGCGGCCTTCGTCGCCGAGCCGTTTCAGGGCGCCGGCGGCATGATCTTCCCGCCAGAAAGCTACTGGCCGGAAATCCAGCGCATTTGCCGCCAGTACGACGTGCTGCTGTGCGCCGACGAAGTGATCGGCGGTTTCGGTCGTACCGGCGAGTGGTTCGCCCACCAGCATTTCGGCTTCGAGCCCGACACCCTGTCGATCGCCAAGGGCCTGACCAGCGGCTACATCCCCATGGGCGGTCTGATCCTCTCCAGGCGCATGGCTGAGGTACTGGTGGAGCAGGGCGGGGTGTTCGCCCACGGTCTGACCTATTCCGGCCATCCGGTGGCGGCGGCGGTGGCCATCGCCAACCTCAAGGCCCTGCGCGACGAAGGCATCGTCAGCCGGGTCAAGCACGAGACCGGGCCGTATCTGCAGCGCTGCCTGCGCGAGGTGTTCGACAACCATCCGTTGATTGGCGAAGTGCAGGGTGCAGGTCTGGTCGCCGCCTTGCAGTTCGCCGAAGACAAGGCCAGCCGCAAGCGCTTCGCCAACGAAAACGACATGGCCTGGCGTTGCCGCACCATCGGCTTCGAAGAGGGCCTGATCATCCGCTCGACCCTGGGCCGGATGATCATGGCCCCGGCCCTGGTGGCCAGCCACGCCGACATTGATGAACTGGTCGACAAGACCCGTACCGCCGTAGACAGGACCGCCCGCGAATACAGTCACCTGTAAGCCCAAAGCGGCCGGCGCGCGCGGGCGCGTCGGCCTATTCGAGGAACCGCTACATGTCCAGATCCTTGCGTTGCTGTGTTCCCTTTGCCCTGGCCCTGTTGTGCACCGCGGTTGCGGCCGCACCGCAGAGCCTCACCGTCATCTCCTTTGGCGGTGCCACCAAGCAGGCCCAGGACAAGGCCTACTTCCAGCCTTTCACCGCCAGCGGCGCAGGACGCGTGGTCGCCGGCGAATACAACGGTGAGCTGTCGAAAATCAAGGCCATGGTCGATGTCGGCCATACCAGCTGGGACGTGGTCGAAGTCGAAAGCCCGGAGCTGCTGCGTGGCTGTGACGAAGGCCTGTTCGAACGCCTCGACCCGGCGCGCTTTGGCGACCCGGCGCGGTTTGTGCCGGGGACCCTGAGCGAATGCGGGGTGGCCACCTATGTCTGGTCGATGGTCATGGCCTACGACCAGGACAAGCTGGCCAAGGCGCCGACCTCCTGGGCGGACTTCTGGAACGTCGCCGACTTCCCCGGCAAGCGCGGCTTGCGCAAGGGCGCCAAGTACACCCTGGAAATCGCCTTGCTCGCCGACGGGGTCAAGCCGGACCAGCTGTACCAGGTGCTAGGCACTCCCGAGGGCGTGACCCGGGCGTTCGCCAAGCTCGATCAGATCAAGGGCAATATCCAGTGGTGGGAGGCGGGCGCGCAGCCGCCGCAATGGCTGATCGCCGGGGACGTGGTGATGAGCGCGGCCTACAACGGGCGGATCGCCTCGGCGCAGAAGGAAGGCATGAAACTGAGCATCGTCTGGCCGCAAAGCCTGTACGACCCGGAGTACTGGGCGGTGGTCAAGGGCACGCCGAACAAGGCGCTGGCCGAAGACTTCATCGCCTTCGCCAGCCAGCCGCAGACCCAGAAGGTGTTCTCCGAGGAGATCCCCTACGGGCCGGTGCACCGTGACGCGCTGGCGCTGCTGCCGGCGGCGGTGCAACGGCAGCTGCCCACCGCCGAGGCCAACCTGGCCGGGGCGCGGGCGGTGGACGCGGAGTTCTGGGTGGACCATGGCGAGGAGCTGGAACAGCGCTTCAACGCCTGGGCGGCGCGCTGAGGTCAATGGCCGCCAGCTTCGTAAAGGAGGGCACCCGCTCTTTGTAGGAGCCAGCTTGCTGGCGATAGAGGCAACGCGGTGTGCCTGATGCGACGCTTCGCGAGCAAGCTGCGCTCCTACAGATGCAGATTGGGTATTGGCCGCGATCCCGGGGCTGGCCCATAACCTGTTCAACCCTGGATAGGCGTGTTGCATTGGCCGCATCGCCGGCAAGCCGGCTTCGGTTATACCTGGGGTGCTATTTCAACCACGCAGCGAACTGTTCCTTGCAGTAATCGACGAACAACTGCGCAGGCTTGGTCAGCTGCGCCCGTTTCAGCCAGCCGGCCACCAGCGCCGAGCCGGTGACATCCTCGGCAATCTCCACACAGACCACTTCCTGGCCGTCATAGGTGCTGTTGCCATGAGGCCTGGTCACCAGCAAGGCAAAGCCGAACCCCTGGCCGACCATGCCGCGCACCATCTCGATCGACGGCGAGCCGAAGACGATATTCGGCGTCAGTTGCAACTCCTCGAAGATGCTCACGAAGTAGGTGCGGCTGGGCTGCACATCCAGCAGGATCATCGGCTCCAGGACCAGGTCGCGCAGCGACACCTGGGACTGCCCGGCAAAGCGGTGCCCGGCCGGCACCAGGGCATACGGCCGTTGCGGCGCCATCAGCGCCTCGGTTTCGATGGTGCTGTCCAGGTCGTGCTCGTAGAAGATCGCCAGGTCGAAGCGCCCGCCGGTCAACCCCTGCACCAGCTCCTGCTGCTCGCCGTCCTGCAGGCGGATCTCCACCCCCGGAAAACGCTGGCGAAAGCCGGCGATCAGCCGTGGCAGGTAGAGCGGGGCGACCGTCTCGAAGCAACCGATATCGATCTGCCCGCACACCACATCGTTGTCGGCCAGGGCGTTTTGCTCGAACTCGTGGGCCATGCGCAGCAGTTCCTGGGCCTTGCGGTAGAAACGCGCGCCACCCGGGGTCAGGGACACGCCCTGGGCGTGATGACGGATCAGCAACTGCACGCCGAAGCTGTCTTCCAGGCCCTTGACCGCGGTGGAGATCGACGGCTGGGCGATATACAGCTTGCGCGACGCCTCGGCGACGCTGCCACATTCGACGGTGGTGACGAAATACTTCAATTGACGCAAGGAATAGGACGCCACAGTGCACCTCTGGCCGATGGTTTTGCTCCACGATACCCGCTCCGCGGGCCGGCGCTGCAGCGGATTTTGCTCGGCAGTGGGGATATTTTCGCTGGGTAGGCCGCAGTGCCGCAAAGGCTTGCGGGTAGAGGTACAGCTTCCAGGTGCCGCCTGGACATGTAGGACTTTTACTTCAAGTAGGGTAGGAGAAATCCAGGTGTACTGGTTATATATCCAGTATTCTCAGGCGATTCCTCTGCCAGTGTGATGCGGAACGAAAAATGGGTGCGTGGACAGAAAATCCAGCTCGGTTAATTTGAAGACCTCTCCTTTGGAAAGGGAGAGTTTCTTAAATCAATGGAGCAATAAACATGAACAAACCACAAACCCAATCACCGCTTCGCCACGGTCGCGTCACCTCCCCAGCCTCCCGCGGCGCAGTCGCCATCGACCTGGGCCTGTTGGGCGGTTGGCAGGTCAATGAGATGGAAGGCGGCAAGAACTTCCCGGCCCTGGCCGCGGGTCCGTTCCCTGCACCGTTCAACACGGACAACCCAAGCGACGTGCCGCCGGCCGATGGCTTCATCCTCAGCGGTGGCAAGACCGATGCCCGGGACTGCGTCAACTTCACCGATGAGGAGATGAGCAAGAAGCTCGGCCGCGCCTTCACCTGGCCGACGCTCAACGTCAACCCCGGTCAGATCTTCAAGGTGACCTGGCAGTACACCGCACCGCATACCACCCGTGGTTATCGCTGGCTGATCACCAAGGACGGCTGGGATCCGAAACAGCGCATCACCCGCGCCCAACTGGATGCTCAACCTTTCGCCGAGGACTTCTATCCGCAGGTGCCTTACTACAGCCATGCCGGCGAACTGAAGGCCAAGGTCGATCACGAAGTGAAGCTGCCAGCCAATAAAAAGGGCCGTCACGTGATTGTCCTGATGTGGATCGTGGCCAATACCGGCAACGCCTTCTATCAGGCCTTCGACGTCGACTTCAAATAAGTCTGCGGATCGTCCAAACGTTCTGAAGGATTAGAACATGTCAAAGATTGACTTTACCCAACTGAAAACGACGCAGGATGATGCCGCGTCGCGGATGCCGAGCCTGGATGGCAAGAAAATCCTCATGGGCTACTGGCACAACTGGCCGGCCGGCCCCTCGGACGGCTACCAGCGCGGGCAGTTTGCCAATATGAACCTGGAGGATGTGCCCCGGGACTACAACGTGGTGGCCGTGGCGTTCATGAAAGGCAGCGGTATTCCGACGTTCAAGCCGTACAACCTGTCCGATGCCGAGTTTCGTCGCCAGGTGGGCGTGCTGAACAGCCAGGGCAGGGCGGTGCTGATGTCCCTGGGGGGCGCCGACGCTCATATCGCGTTGAACCCGGGCCACGAACAGCCCCTGGCCAATGAAATCATCCGCCTGGTGGAAACCTACGGCTTTGACGGGCTGGACATCGATCTTGAACAGAGTGCGATTGACTCTGCCAGCAACAAGATCGTCCTGCCGGCCGCGTTGAAGCTGGTCAAGGATCACTATGCTGCCGAGGGCAAGCATTTCATCATCAGCATGGCGCCGGAGTTCCCCTACCTGACCGCTGCCGGTCGATACGTCGACTACCTCAAGGCGCTGGAAGGCTACTACGACTTCATCGCGCCGCAGTTCTACAACCAGGGCGGCGATGGCCTCTGGGTTCAGGAGGCCAACAACGGCAAGGGAGCCTGGATCGCCCAGAACAACGACGCCATGAAAGAGGACTTCCTCTATTACCTGACCGAAAGCCTGGTGAGTGGTACTCGCGGTTTCACCAGGATTGCCGCTGACAAATTCGTCATTGGCCTGCCCGCCAACGTCGATGCCGCGGCCACCGGATACGTGGTCAACCCGGCGGCCGTTGCCAATGCGTTCAAACGCCTCCATGCCAAAGGGCTGTCGATCAAGGGCCTGATGACCTGGTCGGTCAACTGGGACAATGGGTTCAACAAGGACCACGTGCCCTACAACCAGGAGTTCAGCCGGCGCTACGGGCCGTTGATCAACGGTGGCAAGCTGTCCTCCTCGACGCAGGAGGAGCCCCACCCGCAGAGCGCCCACTAGCATTCGGTCAAGGAGACCTCCGGCAGACGTGCCGGATGCTCGACAGTCAAGCCTTTTGACTTGATCGCTGAGGGCAAGCAATGAAAATCCGATGTCGCAAGGCATCGGATTTTTTTGGCTTTCAAGATGGGGGCCGTCCACCAGGTCCTGGCAGAGGACGGCAGCGTGGAGGGCCCGACTATCGGGCCATTGCAGCTGCTGCGCATCAGTGCCAGCGACATGCTTGCGCAGGCGCTCAACTGATGAAGATGATCTTCGACACCAGTTCTGCGCTGTTCTTGGCCTGAAGTTTCTTCATCAGCCGGGCGCGGTGGACTTCCACGGTGCGGTGGGAAATGCCCAGCTTGCGCGCCACTTCCTTGCAGGTCAGGCCATTGACGATATGCAGCGAGATTTCCCGTTCGCGCGGGGTCAACTGGATCATCGGCGCCGGTTGGCGGTCCAGGCGCTCGAAATGCCAGACCATCAGCTTGAACGGGTCCTCGGCCGTCAGGGAAAAACCGTGGGCGCGGGCCCAGAACACCTCGCCGTTGCGATGCTGCATGAAGCGTTCGTCGGAGTAGAAGGTGCCGGGTCCGTTGCGCAGCCAGTGCTCGCTGCGTTCGCCGATGCTCTGGTAGTCGGCCTGGGAGGGGTACAACAGCAGGGTCAGGTGGCCTTGCAAGTGTTCGCGCTCGTAGCCGAACAGGCGTACGAAGGCCTGGTTGCAGTCGAGCATCCGGCGATGTCCGGTGATCATCTGCGGTGCGGGGGAAACCTGGAAGGCCAGGCGCTCGAGGTCCTGGAATTGCTGGGCGTGTAGGGTCATCAGGCATCCTGCCTCGGGTTTATCGGCGCGCCCCTTTTTTGGGGGGCGGGGGACTACTTACTGCCGTACGTAGTTCCCCCAACTAGCGTGTGATTCGGGTGTTGAATCATTGTATGGAATACCCGCTTCAAGGAAGAAGAAAATCACATGGTTCACGATTCCGTATCCATCGTCGCTGCCGCCCATAGTCCTTTCGGTCGTCTGGACGGCCTGAACCTCGAGGACCTGATCGTCCAGGTTACCCGCGAGGCCCTGGCAGACGCTGAGATCGAGGCTGCACAAATCGACGCGCTGTTTCTCGGGCACTTCAACTCCGGCCTGGTGGCGGACGGTTTTCCCGCCTCGCTGATGCTCCAGGCCGATCCGCAACTGCGCTTCAAGCCCGCCACTCGCTGCGAGAACGCCTGCGCCTCCGGTTCGGCGGCGATCCAGGCCGGGATCAACGCGATCCGCAGCGGCGCCGCCGAACTGGTACTGGTGGTCGGCGCGGAGAAAATGACCGGCAACAGCACCGTCGAGGTCACCCGGGCCCTGGCCGGCGCCGGCTACCAGAACGCCCTCCAGGAGGCCGGCATGAGTTTCGCCCAGCTTTTTGGCCGGGTGGCGCAGCAGTACGCCGACCGTTACCACAACCCGTTGTCCTCAATGGCCATGATCGCGGTGAAAAACCATGCCAATGCCATGGCCAACCCCCTGGCGCAGATGCACCGCGTGATGGATTTTGAACATTGCAACAACGTTTCCCAGGGCAACCCGTTGATCGCACCGCCACTGCGCCTGACCGACTGCTCGTTGATCAGTGACGGTGCGGCGGCGATCATCCTGGCCTCGCCCCAGCGCGCCCGTTCGATGCGACGTCAGGTGGCGATTCGTGCCATGACCCAGGTGAACGATTTCCTGCCCTTGTCGAGCCGTGACATGCTGGCCTTCGAGGGGCCGCGACGGGCCATCCACGGGGCCCTGCGCCAGGCCGGCGTGACCCTCGGCGACCTGAGTTTCGCTGAGGTACACGACTGCTTCACCATCGCTGAATTGCTGATCTACGAAGCCATGGGCCTGGCGCCCAGGGGCGAGGGGCACCGGGCCCTCGACGACGGCACCGTGCGCCAGGGCGGACGCCTGCCGGTGAACCTGTCCGGCGGGCTCAAGGCCAAGGGGCATCCGGTGGGGGCCACCGGGGTATCGATGCATGCCCTGGGCTTTGCCCAACTGATCGGCAAACCCATCGGCCTGGGTGTGCCCGGTGCCGAGTTCGGCTTGCTGTTCAACATGGGCGGCATGGCGGTGGCCAACTACGCCAGCGTCCTGCAAGCGGTCAAGGTCTGAGGATGAACATCGCCCATTGGCTGCGCGATGCGGCCCAGCGCTGGCCGCGGCGGGGAGCTCTGTTCGAGGGCCGCCGCCAGGTCGCCGACTACCAGGCGTTTGCCGAGCAGGCCAGGGCACGCGCCCTGCAACTGCGCCATGAGTACGGCATCGAGCCTGGCGACCGAGTGGCGCTGCTGCTGAAGAACAGCTGCGGTTATCTCGAACTGTTGTACGCCATCTGGTGGAGTGGGGCGGTGGCGGTTCCGATCAACAGCAAGCTGCATGCACTGGAAGCCGCCTGGATTGCCGGCAATGCCGGGGCCCGGCTGATCTACACCGATGAGGGCCAGAGCTTCGATACCGCGACCCTGCCGGCCGGCTGCCGCGAACTGGCCGCGCCCGGGCTGGCCGTGCAAGGCCGGGTGCCGGGTGATGAACTGGTAGAGCCGCACCTGCGGGAGGACAGCGACCTGGCCTGGCTGTTCTACACCTCCGGGACCACTGGGCGCCCCAAGGGGGTGATGTTGTCCCATGGCAACCTGATCGCCATGTCCTTGTGCTATCCGCTGGACGTGGATCCGGTGGCCGCTGATGACGCCGTGGTCTATGCCGCGCCGATGTCTCACGGCGCCGGCCTCTACAACTTCATCCATGTGCGCTGTGGCGCGCGGCATGTGGTGCCGACGTCCCAGGGGTTCCAGGCGGCGGAATTGTTCGAGCTGGCGCAGGCGCTGGGCCAGGTCAGCCTGTTTGCCGCGCCGACCATGCTCAAGCGCATGGTGCAGCAGGCCCGGCAGCAGGGCTATTGCGGCGAAGGGATCAAGACCATCGTCTACGGCGGCGGCCCGATGTACCTGGCGGATCTCGCCCAGGCTCTGGACACCTTCGGCCCGCGGCTGGTGCAGATCTACGGCCAGGGCGAATGCCCAATGACCATCAGCGCCCTGTCCAGGGAGACCATTGCCGACCGCGGCCATGCTGACTGGCCGACCATTGCTGCCTCGGTAGGGCGTGCCCACGCCTGCGTTGAGGTGCGCGTGGTGGATACGGCGGGCCAACCCCAGGCTGCCGGGGAGAGGGGGATAATCGCCGTGCGCGGGGCTGTGGTGATGCAGGGGTACTGGGATAATCCGCAAGCCACCCGGGAGGCCCTGGTGGACGGCTGGCTGCTCACCGGTGACATCGGTTTCCTGAATGACCGGGGTTACCTGACTCTGACCGATCGCAGCAAGGATGTGATCATCTCCGGCGGCAGCAACATCTACCCGCGGGAAGTCGAGGAAGTGCTGATCCAGCACCCCGAGGTATTCGAAGTGTGTGTGGTGGGGGAGGCCGACCCGCAGTGGGGCGAGTCGGTGGTGGCCTTCGTGGTCCTGCGTTCGCCCGGCAACCTCGACGCGCAGGCGCTCAACCATTGGTTCCTGGCGCGCATGGCCTCGTTCAAAAAGCCGAAGAAGTACCTGTTTTGCGCCGAGCTGCCCAAGAACAGCTATGGCAAGATTCTCAAGACCCGCTTGCGCCAGTGGTTGCAGGACCCCACCGGGCCCTTGAGCAACCTCTGAAGCGCGGCATTTCATGGATAGCACTACGACAGGAGTCCCCACGATGGGCGTGCCACCTTCCAACCCCCAGCGCCAGCGGCGCCGGGCCTTCATCGGCGCCACTTCCGGCCACTTGATCGAGTGGTACGACTATGGCGTCTACGGTTTCCTGGCCTTGTACATCGGCAAGGCCTTCTTCGTTTCCGACGATCCCACCAGCAGCCTTCTGGCAAGCTTCGCAGCCTTTGCCCTGAGCTTCTTCATCCGGCCCCTGGGCGGCCTGTTCTTCGGCCCCCTGGCCGACAAGATCGGCCGACGCAAGACCCTGATCACGGTGCTGGTGATGATGGCCGGCTCCACCTGCCTGCTGGGCCTGTTGCCGACCTACGCCAGCATCGGCATCGCCGCGCCGGTGATCCTGGTGCTGGTCCGCTGTGTGCAGGGTTTCTCTGCCGGTGGCGAGATCGGCACCATCACCAGCTTCATTTCCGAATACGCCAGCCCCGGGCGCCGGGGATTCGCCACCTGCTGGCTGATGGTCACCGCTGTGCTCGGCCTGCTCCTGGGCGGCGCCGTGGCCAACGGCATGACTTGGGCCCTGGGCGCCGAACTGATGCAGGACTGGGGCTGGCGGATCCCGTTCCTGATCGCAGGTCCCCTGGGCTTCATCTCGCTGTATATCCGCCTGAAGCTGGAGGACAGCCCGGAGTTCCTGGCCCTGGTGCAGGCCGGGCAGACCTCCAAGGCGCCGCTGCGGGAGGTCTGGCAGTGGAAGCGCTCGATCGCCCTGGTGTTCTTCATCATTACCCTGCACAGCTCGATCTTCTACCTGGTGCTGACCTTCGCCTCGACCTACATGTCCAACACCCTCAAGTTCGACAGCGGCACCACCTTGCTCTATGTATTCGTCGCCAGCCTCTCGGCGGCGGTGGTCATGCCCTTCGGCGGCACCTTCACCGATCGCTACGGGCGCAAGCCGTTCCTGATGGTGATCGGTACCCTGGCGACCCTGGCCATGTACTGGTTCTTCAAGACAGCGCCCAACGCGACCCCGGCCACCTTGTTCTGGCCGCTGATGGCCGTGGCGATCCTGTTCGGGCTCTATGCGTCCTCGACCTACGCCCTGATGAGCGAGCTGCTGCCGACCCGCATCCGCTCCACCGGCATCGCCGTGGCCTACAACATCCCGGTGGCGGTGTTCGGCGGCAGCGCGCCGCTGATTTCCACCTGGCTGATCAAGCTCACTGGCGACATCACCGCGCCCTGGTACTTCTACGTGGCGACCGGGATCGCGTCGCTGCTGGCCCTGGTAGTGCTGCGCAAGGAGGACTTCGTCGCCTGTACCCACGACGTCCGGCACCAGGGGCATGGGGCAGCGCAACTCCTGGTCAATCCGCAAGCTTAAGCCCACCTGTCAGCGCCGGCCCCGGCCGACTGGCGTCACCCGGCCGCGTATCGCGGCCTGGCGGCCAGGACGTCGGTATGGGTCAGTGGTGGGCAATGGCGTCGGGCGGGTCGAGCGCATAGCTGCAACGCTCGGTGTCAGCACGGAAACAGGAAAGTCTCGCGAGCGGCCAGTCAGGACTGGCCCTTTTGCCTATGGCAGACGATCCGGTTTGTGTAGGGATCAAAGGCTATCGGGGTCGCCGAAGAACATCTGAATCCGCGAGCGCAGCCAGCGTTCGCCCGGGTCGTTGTCCTGGGAGCCGCGCCAGGCCATATGCAGTTCGAAGGTGCGCACCGGCAGGGGCGGGTCTTCGGCGCGCACGCCGCCGGCGGCGGTCAGGGCTTCGGCGGTGTAGTCCGGCACGGTGGCGACGATGTCGGTGCCGGTGAGCAGGGTGCTCAGGCCGTTGAACTGCGGCACCGCGAGCACCACGTGACGCTTGCGCCCGAGTTTTTCCAGTTCTTCATCGATAAAACCACTGAGGTCGCCGGCGAACGACACCAGGGCGTGGGGGCGGGCGCAGAAGTCATCGAGGCTCAGGGCGCCGGGCATGCTGTCGGCCCGCAGCAGCTTGGGCAGGCTGCGGCGCAGCACCTTGCGCTTGGCGTTGGCCGGCAGGTCCTGGGTGTAGCTGACGCCGATGGAGATCTCGCCGGAGGCCAGCAGGGCCGGCATCAGCAGGTAGTTGGCGCGGCGCACCACCAGCACGATCCCCGGCGCTTCGGCGCGCAGGCGCTTGAGCAGCATCGGCAGCAGGGCGAACTCGACGTCGTCGGACAGGCCGATGCGGAACACCGCGGTGCTGGTCGCCGGGTCGAACTCGGCGGCGCGGCTGACCGCGGTGGAGATCGAGTCGAGGGCGGGCGAGAGCAGGGCGAAGATTTCCACCGCCCGGGCCGACGGCTCCATGCTGCGCCCGGTGCGCACGAACAGCGGATCGTCGAACAGGCTGCGCAGGCGCGACAGCGCCGCACTGATGGCCGGCTGGCCGAGGAAGAGTTTCTCCGCCGCCCGGGTCACGCTGCGTTCATGCATTAATGTTTCGAACACGATCAACAGGTTCAGGTCGACACGACGCAGGTCATTACGATTCATCTTGAGTCCTGGCAGAGTCAGCAAACTTGACGAGAGCGGCCATATGAGAACAATGGCCGGCATGAATCTTACGGGGAAAGGCTGCTACTCTGCACCGGCTAATTGTTTTTTCCTGTAAGGAACCCTTCGCTCCGGCACGCTGTTTCCCCGTTGTTGCAGGTGCTGCGGAATCAATGACAGGCATGTCGACTATTAATAGTCACTGATGGTCTTGGCCGGAAAGCCCAGATAGAGTTCAGGGCATTAGAGGTTACTTTGACGAGGTTTGCGATGTCCCGCACGATCCGTTTTCACAAGTTTGGTCCGGCCGAGGTGCTCAAGTGCGAAGAGCATGCGGCCGCTCTGCCTGCGCCAGGCGAAGTGCAGGTGCGTGTCGAAGCGATCGGCATCAGTTGGTACGACGTCCTTTGGCGCCAGAACCTGGCGTCTTCCCATGCCCGCCTGCCTTCCGGCCTTGGCCATGAGATGGCCGGCGTGGTGACTGCGGTCGGCGAAGGTGTCGACGACCTGGCCATTGGCGACAAGGTTGCCAGCTTCCCGGCCGAAAGCCCGAACGATTATCCGGTCTATGGCGAGCTGATTGTCCTGCCACGCTCGGCGTTGACCCGCTATCCCGATGTGCTCAGCCCGGTGGAAGCCGCGGTGCATTACACGCCGCTGCTGGTGGCCTACTTTGCCTATGTCGACCTGGCGCGGGTCAAGCCCGGACAGTTCGCCCTGGTCACCGATGCCAGCCACTGCGCCGGTCCGTCCTTTGTCCAGCTGGGCAAGGCGCTCGGAGTGCGGGTGATTGCCGCGACCAAGACCGCTGAAGAGCGTGAGTACCTGCTGTCCCTGGGGGCCGAGAAAGTCATCGTCACCGAAGAGCAGGACCTGCTCATGCAGATCAACAAATACACCGACAACCGTGGTGTCGACGTGGTGTTCGATGGCCTGGGCGGTCCGCAGATGTCGATGCTCGGCGACGTCCTGGCGCCGCGCGGTAGCCTGGTGCTGTACGGCCTGCAAGGCGGCAACCAGACGCCGTTCCCGGCCTGCGCGGCATTCCAGAAGAACATCCAGTTCTTCGTGCACTGCATCGGCAACTTCACCGGCAAGCCCGAGCTGGGTATCATCCAGGACCAGGTGGCTTTGCAGCGCGCCTTGCGCGACATCAACCAGCTGACGGCGGACCGTGTGCTGCTGCCGCTGAAGACCCGGATCTTCCCGTTCAACGAGTTCGTCGAAGCCCACCGCTACATGGACGAGTGTCCTTGCCGCGAACGGGTCGCACTGCAGGTCGAACCGGCCTGATCCTGACGCCAGGGTTCGCCATCGCGCACTCTGGCGTTTCTGTCCTCGCAGTCACTCCCTTCCTTATTCCCGTCTCGATCCTGAGCAGCCTCTGTGCAGCAGCCGAGCATGGCCTAGCTGCACCTGCCGATTGTGCAAGCCTCCACGGATAGATCCCGTCGCGTTGCGGTCAAACTGCCAGTAAACTGCGCAGCACTCACCGAACCATCCATTTCCCGAGGTTTTGCATGACACTCAGTCCTTTTGCGGGCAAACCGGCACCGACAGAATTGCTGGTCGATCTTCCGCGACTGGTAACGGCCTACTACACCGGCCAGCCCGATGCCGCCATCTCTACCCAGCGGGTCGCCTTCGGCACCTCGGGGCATCGTGGCAGCTCGTTCGACCTGAGTTTCAATGAATGGCATGTCCTCGCCATCAGCCAGGCGATCTGCCTGTATCGCCAGGCCCAGGGTATCGATGGCCCGCTGTTTGTCGGCATCGATACCCACGCCTTGTCCACCCCGGCCGGCGCGAGCGCCCTGGAAGTGCTGGCCGCCAACGGCGTGACCGTGATGATCGCCGCGGGCGACGAGTACACCCCGACACCGGCGGTGTCCCACGCGATTCTCTGCTACAACCGCGGCCGCACCAGCGGCCTGGCCGACGGCATCGTGATCACCCCGTCGCACAACCCGCCACAAAGCGGTGGCTACAAGTACAACCCCACCAACGGCGGCCCGGCCGATACCCACATCACCAAGTGGATCGAAGCCAAGGCCAACGAGCTGCTGGCCAACAAACTGGCCGGAGTGAAGCGCATCAGCTACGAGCAGGCGCTGAAGGCCGACACCACCCATAGTCACGACTACGTCAACAGCTATGTCGCCGACCTGATCAACGTCATCGACCTGGACGCTATCCGCAACGCCAAGCTGCGCCTGGGCGTCGATCCGCTGGGCGGAGCAGGGGTGCGCTACTGGTCGGCGATTGCCGAGCACTATCGTCTGGATCTGGAAGTGGTCAACAAGGAAGTCGATGCCACCTTCCGTTTCATGTCCGTCGACTGGGATGGCCAGATCCGCATGGACCCGTCGTCCAGCTATGCGATGCAAGGCCTGATCGGCCTGAAGAATCGTTTCGACGTGGCCTTCGGCTGCGACCCGGACCACGACCGCCACGGTATCGTGACCCCGACTGGCGGCCTGCTGGCGCCGAACAATTACCTGGCGGTGGCCATCGACTACCTGTTCCAGAACCGCCCGCACTGGCGCGCCGACGCGGCCGTGGGCAAGACCGTGGTCAGCAGTGGCCTGATCGACCGTGTGGCGGCGCGCCTGGGTCGTCGCCTGTACGAAGTGCCGGTGGGCTTCAAGTGGTTCGCCGACGGCCTGTTCGACGGCTCCCTGGGCTTTGGCGGTGAAGAGAGCGCCGGTGCATCGTTCCTGCGCAAGGACGGCGGCGTCTGGAGCACCGACAAGGACGGCCTGATCCCGGCCTTGCTGGCCGCGGAAATGACCGCCCGCACCGGCCGCGACCCGAGCCAGGCCTACCGTGCCTTGTGCGACGAGTTGGGCGAGCCGTTCTCGGTGCGCGTCGATGCCAAGGCCAACCCGCAGCAGAAGGCGCTGCTCGGCAAGTTGTCGCCGGAGCAGGTGACCTCGACCCAGCTGGCCGGCGAAAGCATCCAGAAGATCCTCAGCCACGCGCCGGGCAACGACCAGGCGATCGGCGGCCTCAAGGTCATGACCGAGAACGGCTGGTTCGCCGCGCGTCCATCGGGCACCGAAGACATCTACAAGATCTACGCCGAGAGTTTTATCGGCGACGATCACCTGAAGCAATTGGTGCAGGAAGCGCAGACCCTGGTGGACGGCGCGATCAGCGGCTGATCCAGCGGCGTTTCGCGGCAGATGAAAAAGGGGCGACCAGAAGGTCGCCCCTTTTTATTGCGGCTGTGTCTTGTAGGAGCGAGGCTTGCCCGCGCTGGCTGCCGTTTGAGCGACGGCCATCTTCAACTGGAGCGGAGTCAGCTTCGGGGCTGCTTTGCAGCCCATCGCGAGCAAGCTTCGCTCCTACAGAAACGGAGCATTGCTTCGCTGTCTCAGGCCAGGTCCACCAGGACGATTTCGCTGTCCTCGAGGGCGGTGACCCGCAGCAGGCGTTCATCCTCCACCGCGACACCGTCTCGAGCTTCGGCGCGCAAGCCATTGACTTCAATCACCCCAGTCGCGGGCACCAGGTAGGCCCGGCGCCCTTTGTCCAGCGGGTATTCGGCGGACTCGCCGGCCTTCAGGTTGGCGGCTACCAGGCGCGCGTCGGCACGAATCCGCAGGCTCTGGTCATCGCCTTGCTTGCCGCTGGCCAGGGTCACGAAACCTTCGCGCTGGCCTTTGGGGAACGGCTTGGCACCCCAGGACGGCGCGGAGCCGGCCTGGTTGGGGATGATCCAGATCTGGAATATCCTGGTTTCGCCGGCTTCCAGGTTGTATTCGCTGTGGGCAATCCCGGTACCGGCGCTCATCACCTGCACGTCGCCAGCCTCGGTGCGGCCCTGGTTGCCCAGGTTGTCCTGGTGGGTGATAGCACCTTCACGGACGTAGGTGATGATTTCCATGTCCCGGTGCGGGTGCTGCGGAAAACCGCTGCCGGGAGCGATCACGTCGTCGTTCCACACGCGCAGGTTGCCCCAGTTCATGCGTTTGGGGTCGTAGTACTCGGCGAACGAAAAGTGATGGTGGGCATCCAACCAGCCATGATGGGCGCCGCCCAGGGATTTGAAGGGTCTGAGTTCAAGCATGATCGTCTCCTGTCAGGGCTCGTCATGGGGCGCCTTGGTGGAGCCGCAGAACGAGACCGGTGATTGATGGCGCTCATCATCCATCAGCAAAGCATCGATAAAAAGCGCAAAAACCGCCGTTATCGGATCTAATAAATAGATATATTTTGTAGTCTGTCTTCTGCTTCCAAACATTCAGTTCGGGGCTTAAGTGGATGACCTGTAAGCATTTCACTAGAAGTCATCGACGAATGAAGCGACCATACCGTCCCACACAGCCTCACACCCTGGAGTCAGCGTGCCGCAACACACCCCCGATCTTCCTCCCGAACTCTTGCCCCTGGCCGAAATGCCGCTGCTCAAGCGCTTGGCGGCCAGGTTCTTCGGTCATGGCCTCAGTCGCTTGCGCGCCCAGCATCGCGCGTCCTGGTTGCATGGCCAGGCGGACGGCTTTCGCAGCGGGCATACCGCCGGGGTGGAATACGGTTACCAGGAGGGCAAGGCCGAAGGTCTGGAGCAGGGTCGTCAGGTCCTGCTGATTCGCGACAGCCGCTCCACCGAGCATCCGGCGCCCGGGGTAGACGATTATCTGTTCGACGACTGGCGCCTGCCGCTGAGCGCCGAACTGAAGAAGCGCATCAAGGCCGACGTTGGCCGCCTGCTGCCGGCCCATGCCCAACCCAGCAGCGCGCAATGGAAGATGATCTTCAGCGAAACCCCGTCCACCTCGGTGATTGCCGGCGCTGGCGCGGGCAAGTCGACTTCCTTGGTCCTGCGCATCCTGCTGCTCAATCATTACCTGGGCTTCGAGTTCGACTCGATGACCGTGGTGACCTTCACCCGCGAGTCGCGCAAGGACTTCATCAACAAGCTGATGGAGGTGTTCGCGCTCTGGGGCCGGCCCCTGGGCCTCAAGCAGGCGCGGGAGCTGGTGCGCACCTTCCACTCGCGCATCCTGCCGATGGTCCGCAGCCTGCCGGGTTTCGAGCGCCTGCAGGCGTTCGAGAACCTCAGCGATCGTCCGGTGGCGGGGGACCTGGAGGTCGACAGCAATCCCTTCGACCTGCGGATCAACGACGCCCAGCGCAAGCACCTGAATGCCTGTTACCACGCCTTGCACCGGCGTGACGGGCGTTTTCGCGAGGCGATCAAGCCGTTGCTGCGCCATGCCCTGCAACTCAAGGAGCTGGAGCGCGATCACCCGGACGTGCAAAAACGCATGGCCGTGACCGAACTGGCGGCCAAGCGCGACGAAGAGCTGTGCGACACCCTGGAAGACCTGTGGTTTCGTGCCGGCGCCTGGCCGATCAAGGGCATCGAGCCGAACCGGCAGACGGTCGAGATCAACGGCTCGCAGTTCCATTGCCATGGCTACGTCGCCGAGCTGGATGCCTGGGTGGTGCTGGGGTTCGACCCTCGGGAAAACCCGCAGTTGAGTCGCCCCGGATCGAAGCTTTCGGTGCGCGCGGAGTGGGCGGTAAAACGCACCCTGTTTCAAGCTTTCTGTCGTAAGCCAATGATTTGGCTGGATAGTTATGATTCGGCAAAGCGCGTCCTGTCTTCCCTGGCCGGGGATGCCAGCGCCGGGCCGGGCTTCGATTACAAGGTCAAGGGTGAGCTGGCTTCGGCGCCGCTGCTGGACTGTTTTGTCGCCGCGGCCGGGTTTATCGAGAACCTCGGGCTGGACGTCTCGGTGGCCGTGGGCCAGATGGTATTTGCCCGGGACGACCCGGACCGCTTTTTCTTCGAGGCCCTGAGCCTGTTCTGGCGGGCGCTGGATGATCATCTGCTCGACCAGTCGCCGCCGATCATGAGCTACAACCGCATGTTCGCGCTGTTCGGCGAGAACACCCCGGAGAATTTCAAGCTGCTCAGCGATGAGCACTTGCGGCCGATGTCGCACCTGATGATCGACGAATTCCAGGACGTCTCGCCGCAGATCGTCTCGTGGATTCGCGCCAGCCTGCGCGAAATCCGCAGTCGCGGGCCGGCCATGCATGTCGGCCGCGGGGCACAGCGCTCGTCGTTGCTCTGCGTAGGGGACGACTGGCAGTCGATCTACGGCTGGCGTGGCAGTTCGCCGAAATTCTTCATGGAGTTCAACAAGGAATTCCCGTCGCCGGCCACCACCCGAGTGATGCTCAGCGAGAACTATCGCAGCCATCAGCACATCATCGACGCTGCGGAACATATCGTCCGCGCGGCGCCGGCGATTGCCGGGAAGAAGGCCAAGGCCAGCGGCGAACCCAAGGAAGTGTTGCCGGTGAATGTGCTGGACCGCGACGACCAGGGGCTTGCAGCACGGCTGGCGGAGCACTATCGCAATGGCGATTCAATTTTGATGCTATTTCGAAAAAGTAGCGATAAGTCATTGATTGAAGAGCATATTTTACCAATAGTTAATGTTGATTCTAGATTGCCAGCCGAGGACCGACGCCTCAAGCAACTGACCTATCACAGCTCCAAGGGCTTGCAGGCGGATGCGGTGTTCCTGTTGGGCGATTGCCAGCACCTGACCAGTTCGCCCTACAAGAACCAGGTCTATCGCATGGCCGGGCTGGGCAAGGATGGCGACAGCGAGCCCTACGACAATGCGCAGAAGGACGAGACCTTGCGCCTGGCCTATGTCGGAATCACCCGGGCGGTGAAACATTGCTACTGGTATGTGGACCGTCCGGACACCCAGGCGGCCAATGCACCCAAGGCGTCGGACCGGGTTCCCCAGGGCAAGCCGTTCTTCGCCGACCTGCGGGCCTGAAAAAGCCCGCGCGATGGCGGGCTTGAAAACAGTCTGGAGTGGCCTGGGGCCAGGAGCAGAGCGACCTTAGGCTTTCAGCGCGAGTGGCGGCATGAAAGCCTCCAGCTCGTCTTCCACCGCCTCGATTATTCGCTCGACATCGGTGGCGTTCATCACGGTGGCGCAGGGGATGCCGGCAATGGCGATCATGGTCTCGCCGCTGGCACGATCGAAGAGCCGGGCGATCATGCTGCCGGGTGCATCCATGCTGGCCTCGAAGCCCATGGGGTGAAAATGCCAGCGCATCAGCTGGCAGGCGTTGGGAAAGGTGACTTTACTGGCGGAGACTCTATTCATGGATTGCCCACCTTGATCATTGAGCGCTTCCTTGTGCTCGCGGTAGGTACGGAAGGACCGTCACTGGACCAACCTGTGGAGCTTTTAAAAATAGCACCGGGATATGACATTCAACGGTTTTTTTCAGGCCGTTTGGCGATTGTCTGGCACTTTTTTGATGCAGGTCATTTCCGCCTGCGATTTAGGCAAAACGCCAGTATCCAGGGGCCATGCATTGGCCATTGAAGCGCTGGACGAACTTCGGCAAGCTGCGCCTTTCCGTCCCCTGAGCCGTTGTATCTGCCCCTATGTCTTCCCTTGATGATGGCCCGGCGCAAACCCAGGCCACCGGCGAGACGGTGCTGCGCTATCACCTGTGCTGGAAGCACCGCGACCTCGATGGCGTCATGGCGCTGTATCACCCGCAAATCCAGTACAACGACTTTTTCCAGAACCGCACCCTGGGCCTGGACGAGTTGCGCGAATACGTGCGCAACAGCATGCCGCGCGCGCCCGATGAGGCCCTGGAGCACAGCGACCGCATCCGTCTGGATGGCAACACCGCGTTCATTCAATACCAGGTGACTCTGCGTGGCGGGCAGGGCCTGGTGTCGTTTCGCGCCAGCGAGGCGATCACCGTGCGCGACGGCCTGATCTGGCGGGTCAACGAATACGCCTCGCTGGTGCGCGAGGCTGTGTCGGGCAAGGCCCAAGGCAGCGCGCGGCCGGCGGTCAGCCGCCTGGGGCTGTCGCCGCGCCAGCTGAGTTTCATGGCCGAGGACCTGCAGCAGTACTTCGAGCGCCAGCAGCCGTACCTCGACCCGGAACTGGACCTGCAGCGGGTGGCGAAGGAGTGCGGCTACAGCCGCAACCAGATCTCCTACCTGCTCAACCAGGTGCTGGGGCAGAGCTTCTACCGCTATGTGAACCAGGCGCGCCTGCAGCATCTGCTGGCGGCGCTGGACCAGGCGACGCCGCCGGTGCGCATCGACGAGCTGGCGTTCGCCGCTGGCTTCAACTCGCTGTCGGCGTTCTACAGCTGTTTCCGCCAGCACACCGGCCTGTCGCCCAAGGCCTACGCCAAGCAAATTTCTTTGCGTGCACGCGCGCAAGACAACCCCTGAGCCCAGGCACTAGGATCGACGCCATCGAAGTTCGGGTGGCGGAGTGCGTGTATGCCAGCGTGGCGCAATATCAGTTTGTGGATGGATCAACTCGACGAGCCGCTGCTGGCCCGGCCGTCGCTGGAGCAGGACCTGGATGTCGACGTGGCGATCATCGGCGCCGGTTATACCGGGCTGTGGACCGCCTATTACCTCAAGCGCCTGGCGCCGACCCTGAACATCGCCATCGTCGAGGCGCAGACCGCCGGCTTCGGCGCCTCCGGGCGCAACGGCGGCTGGCTGATGGGCAACCTTTTGGGGGAGGACCGGTTGCTGGCCGGGCTGAGCCCCGAACAGCGCCGCGCTTCCTTCGACCTGCTGCACGGTATTCCCGATGAAGTGGCCAGCGTCCTTGAACGTGAAGGCATCGACTGCGATTACCGTAAGGGCGGGGTGCTGTATTGCGCGGCGCGTTACCCCGAGCAGGAAATCACCCAGCGCCGCTACCTGGACACGCTCTACCGCCAGGGCCTCGACGAGCGCGACTACCGCTGGCTGAGCCCCGAGCAACTGGCCCGGCAGATCCGCGTGGCCAAGGCCTACGGCGGCATCTACGCGCCCCATTGCGCGACCATCCAGCCGGCCAAGCTGGTGCGCGGCCTGGCCCGGGCCGTGGAGCGCCTGGGCGTGCCGATCTACGAAAACAGCCCGGTCAGCCACTGGCAGGCCGGCAGCCTGCAAACCGCCAGGGCCAGCGTGCGTTGCCGCTGGATAGTGCCGGCGGTGGAGGGCTATTCGGTGACCTTGCCGCCCCTGGGCCATTACCAGCTGCCGGTGCAAAGCCTGCTGGTGGCCACCGAGCCTTTGTCGGCCGCGACCTGGGACGAGATCGGCCTGAACCAGGGCCAGGCGTTCAGCGAAAGCAGTCGTCAGGTGACCTACGGCCAGCGCACCGCGGATAACCGCCTGGTGTTCGGCGCCCGTGGCGGTTATCAGTTCGCCGGCAAGCTGCGTCACGACTTCGACCTGACCCGCAGTGAAGTCGAGCTGCGGCGCTACCTGTTCAGTGAGCTTTTCCCGCAGCTGAAAAACGTGCGGATCACCCATTCCTGGGGCGGCAACCTGGGCATGTCCCGGCACTTTCGGCCGCACATGCTCTGCGACCGCCAGCGCGGCATCGCCTTGTCCGGCGGCTACGGCGGCGAAGGCGTGGGCGCCAGCAACCTCGGCGGGCGGACCCTGGCCGCGCTGATCCTCGAACGCGACAGTGAGCTGACCCGCCAGCCCTGGGTGATCCCCGAGGGCGGCCTCGACGCCTTGCGCGCCTGGGAGCCGGAGCCGTGCCGCTGGCTGGGCTACAACGCGATCATTCGCAGCTTCGTCCATGAAGACCAGGCCCTGGCCAACCCGGCCACGCCGCGCTGGCGCCGGCGGCTGGCCAGCCGGGTGGCGGGCTTCATGGAAGGCCTGATGCACTAATCAGGTTTTTGACAGCGGTTTTTTCCATCGACAGGTAGCGCCATCGTCACCCTGGAGCAATCGACTCCGCTGGCCGTGCCCCTGGGCAGCCCGGTCGCCGTGACTTCGGTGACCTGCGTCGAGCGCAACGACGGCGTCGAAACCGGCATCTGGGAGTGCACGCCCGGGCGCTGGCGGGCACTTCTTGTCTGGAAATAGAGGAGATTGAGCCCCCTAAGCAGGAAACATGTTGTACGTCCCCACTACAGATGTCCTGGGCGAGCTGGTGGCTCGCACCGATGCCCATCGGTGGGCCTGGCGCATAGCGTGTGGCGGTGATCGCCGCCAATGTTGCGAACATCACCCAGGTCGACAAACTGACTTTTCGTTATACCGAATGCCTTTGCGTTTTAGTTTGTTAATTCGGAAACAGAATTTGCGTCGCTTTTCCGGCAGGCTAGAGTCTAAATCTCACAAGCACATTGATGTGCCTCTTGCACGGATGCACGGAGACTGGCGGCCTTCCCCTCGTCACAGGCAGGCCGCCTTGAAACAAGGAGTGTTATGAACAAGCCGATCAAGAATATCGTCATCGTGGGCGGCGGCACTGCGGGCTGGATGGCTGCCTCGTACCTCGTCCGGGCGCTCCAACAGCAGGCGAACATTACGCTCATCGAGTCTGAAGCGATCCCCCGGATCGGCGTGGGCGAGGCGACCATCCCGAGTTTGCAGAAGGTGTTCTTCGACTTCCTCGGGATACCGGAGCGGGAGTGGATGCCCCAAGTGAACGGCGCGTTCAAGGCCGCGATCAAGTTCGTGAACTGGAGGAAGTCTCCCGGCTCCTCGCGCGAAGATCATTTCTACCATTTGTTCGGCAACGTGCCGAACTGTGACGGCGTGCCGCTTACCCACTACTGGCTGCGCAAGCGCGAACAGGGCTTCCAGCAGCCGATGGAGTACGCGTGCTACCCGCAGGCCGCGGCGCTCGACGGCAAGCTGGCACCGTGCCTGCCCGACGGCACCCGCCAGATGTCCCACGCGTGGCACTTCGACGCGCACCTGGTGGCTGACTTCTTGAAGCGCTGGGCCGTCGAACGCGGGGTGAAGCGCGTGGTCGACGAGGTCGTGGACGTTCACCTGAACGAGCGCGGCTACATCTCCAGCCTGTTCACCAAGGAGGGACGGACGCTGGAGGCGGACCTGTTCATCGACTGCTCCGGCATGCGGGGGCTCCTGATCAATCAGGCCCTGAAGGAGCCCTTCATCGACATGTCCGACTACCTGTTGTGCGACAGCGCGGTCGCCAGCGCCGTGCCCAACGACGACGCGCGCGAGGGGGTCGAGCCGTACACCTCCGCGATCGCCATGAACTCGGGGTGGACCTGGAAGATTCCGATGCTGGGCCGGTTCGGCAGCGGCTACGTCTTCTCGAGCAAGTTCACCTCGCGTGACCAGGCCACCGCCGACTTCCTCAACCTCTGGGGCCTCTCGGACAATCAGCCGCTCAACCAGATCAAGTTCCGGGTCGGGCGCAACAAGCGGGCGTGGGTCAACAACTGCGTCTCGATCGGGCTGTCGTCGTGCTTTCTGGAGCCGCTGGAATCGACGGGAATCTACTTCATCTACGCGGCGCTTTACCAGCTCGTGAAGCACTTCCCCGACACCTCGTTCGACCCGCGGTTGAGCGACGCATTCAACGCCGAAATCGTCTATATGTTCGACGACTGCCGAGATTTCGTCCAGGCGCACTATTTCACCGCGTCGCGCGAAGACACGCCGTTCTGGCTTGCGAACCGGCACGACCTGCGGCTCTCGGACGCCATCAAAGAGAAGGTTCAGCGCTACAAGGCGGGGCTGCCGCTGACCACCACGTCGTTCGACGATTCCACGTACTACGAGACCTTCGACTACGAATTCAAGAACTTCTGGTTGAACGGCAACTACTACTGCATCTTTGCCGGCTTGGGCATGCTGCCCGACCGGTCGCTGCCGCTCTTGCAGCACCGACCGGAGTCGATCGAGAAGGCCGAGGCGATGTTCGCCAGCATCCGGCGCGAGACCGAGCGTCTGCGCACGAGCCTGCCGACGAACTACGACTACCTGCGGTCGCTGCGTGACGGCGACGCGGGGCTGTCTCCCAGCCAGCGCGGACCGACGCTCGCGACGCAGGAAACCCTGTAGTGGAACGCACCTTGGACCGGGTAGGCGCATTCGCGGCCACGCACGCTGCCGTGGCGGCCTGCGATCCGCTGCAGGCGCGCTCGCTCGTTCTGCAGTTGCCGGGCCTGAACCGTAACAAGGACGTGCCCGGCATCATCGGCCTGCTGTGCGAGTTCCTCCCGGCGCGCGGCGTGCCCTCCGACTGGGGCTTCGTCGAAGCCGCCGCCGCGATGCGGGACATCGGGTTCTTCCTGGGGTCGCTCAAGCGGCACGGACACGAGCCCGCGGACGTGGTGCCCGGCCTTGAGCCGGTGCTGCTCGACCTGGCGCGCGCGACCGACCTGCCGCCGCGCGAGACGCTCCTGCATGTGACGGTCTGGAACCCCGCGGCGGCCGACGCGCAGCGCAGCTACACCGGGCTGCCCGACGAAGCGCACCTGCTCGAGAGCGTGCGCATCTCGATGGCGGCCCTCGAAGCGGCCATCGCAGTGACCGTCGAGCTGTCCGACGTGCCCCTGCGGTCGCCCGCGTTCGCGCAAGGGTGCGACGAGGTGGAAGCCTATCTGCAGAAAATGGTCGAATCGATCGTCTACGCGTACCGCTTCATCTCGCCGCAGGTCTTCTACGATGAGCTGCGCCCCTTCTACGAACCGATTCGAGTCGGGGGTCAGAGCTACCTCGGCCCCGGTGCCGTAGAAATGCCCCTCTTCGTGCTGGAGCACGTCCTGTGGGGCTCGCAATCGGACGACCAAGCTTATCGAGAATTCAAAGAGACGTACCTGCCCTACGTGCTTCCCGCGTACAGGGCGGTCTACGCTCGGTTCTCCGGAGAGCCGGCGCTCATCGACCGCGCGCTCGACGAGGCGCGAGCGGTCGGTGCGCGGGACGAGCACGTCCGGGCTGGGCTGGCAGCCCTCGAGCGGGTCTTCAAGGTCCTGCTGCGCTTCCGGGCGCCTCACCTCAAACTGGCGGAGCGGGCCTACGAAGTCGGGCAAAGCGGCCCCACAATCGGCAGCGGGGGGTACGCGCCCAGCATGCTCGGTGAACTACTCACGCTCACGTATGCCGCGAGGTCCCGCATCCGCGCCGCGCTCGACGAATCCTGATGCGCGCGACCAAGTGTTATCTCACAAGGAGAGTTTGCCCCCATGACTCAGAAGAGCCTCGCGAACGGACACGATAGCAACCACTTCGACGTAATCATCCTCGGCTCGGGCATGTCCGGCACCCAGATGGGGGCCATCTTGGCCAAACAACAGTTTCGCGTGCTGATCATCGAGGAGTCGTCGCACCCGCGGTTCACGATCGGCGAATCGTCGATCCCCGAGACGTCTCTCATGAACCGCATCATCGCCGATCGCTACGGCATTCCGGAGCTCGACCACATCACGTCGTTCTACTCGACGCAACGCTACGTCGCGTCGAGCACGGGCATCAAGCGCAACTTCGGCTTTGTGTTCCACAAGCCCGGCCAGGAGCACAACCCGAAGGAGTTCACGCAGTGCGTCATTCCTGAGCTGCCGTGGGGGCCGGAGAGCCATTATTACCGGCAGGACGTCGATGCCTATCTGTTGCAAGCGGCTATCAAATACGGCTGCACGGTCCGCCAGAAGACGAGCGTGACCGAATATCACGTCGATAAAGACGGCGTCGCGGTGACCACCGTCCAGGGCGATCGGTTCACCGGCCGGTACATGATCGACTGCGGAGGACCCCGCGCGCCGCTCGCGACCAAGTTCGGGCTCCGCGAAGAGCCGTGTCGCTTCAAGACGCACTCGCGCAGCCTCTACACGCACATGCTCGGGGTCAAACCGTTCGACGACATATTCAAGGTCAAGGGGCAGCGCTGGCGCTGGCACGAAGGGACCTTGCACCACATGTTCACGGGCGGCTGGCTCTGGGTGATTCCGTTCAACAACCACCCGCGGTCGACCAACAACCTGGTGAGCGTCGGCCTGCAGCTCGACCCACGTGTCTACCCGAAAACGGACATTTCCGCGCAGCAGGAATTCGACGAGTTCCTCGCGCGATTCCCGAGCATTGGGGCGCAGTTCCGGGACGCCGTGCCGGTGCGCGACTGGGTCAAGACCGACCGCCTGCAGTTCTCGTCGAACGCCTGCGTCGGCGACCGCTACTGCCTGATGCTGCACGCGAACGGGTTCATCGACCCGCTCTTCTCGCGGGGGCTGGAGAACACCGCGGTGACCATCCACGCGCTCGCGGCGCGCCTCATCAAGGCGCTGCGCGACGACGACTTCTCCCCCGAGCGCTTCGAGTACATCGAGCGCCTGCAGCAAAAGCTTCTGGACCACAACGACGACTTCGTCAGTTGCTGCTACACGGCGTTCTCGGACTTCCGCCTATGGGACGCGTTCCACAGGCTGTGGGCGGTCGGCACAATCCTCGGGCAGTTCCGGCTCGTGCAAGCCCACGCGAGGTTCCGCGCGTCGCGCGACGAGGGCGACCTCGATCACCTCGACAACGACCCCCCGTACCTCGGGTACCTCTGCGCGGACATGGAGGAGTACTACCAGTTGTTCAACGACGCCAAAGCCGAGGTCGAAGCCGTGAGCGCCGGGCTCAAGCCGGCGGAGGAGGCCGCCGCGCGGATTCACGCCCTCATCGACGAGCGAGACTTCGCCAAGCCGATGTTCGGCTTCGGGTACTGCATCACCGGGGACAAGCCGCAGCTCAACAACTCGAAGTACAGCCTGCTGCCGGCGATGAAGCTGATGTACTGGACGCAAACCAGAGCGCCGGCGGAGGTGAAAAAGTACTTCGACTACAACCCGATGTTCGCGCTGCTCAAGGCGTACATCACGACCCGCATCGGCCTGGCGCTGAAGAAGTAGTCGGCCGATGAACGACATTCAATTGGATCAAGCGAGCGTCAAGAAGCGTCCCCCGGGCGTGTACGACGCGACCACGCGCCTGGCCGCGAGCTGGTACGTCGCGATGCGCTCGGACGACCTCAAGGACAAGCCGACGGAGTTGACGCTCTTCGGCCGTCCGTGCGTGGCGTGGCGCGGAGCGACGGGGCGGGCCGTGGTGATGGACCGCCACTGCTCGCACCTGGGCGCGAACCTGGCTGACGGGCGGGTCAAGGACGGGTGCCTCCAGTGCCCGTTTCACCACTGGCGGTACGACGAGCAGGGCCAGTGCGTTCACATCCCCGGCCACAGCCAGGCGGTGCCCCGGCTGGAGCCCGTGCCGCGCGGGGCGCGCCAGCCGACGTTGGTCACCGTCGAGCGATACGGCTACGTGTGGGTCTGGTACGGCTCCCCGCAGCCGCTGCACCCGCTGCCCGAAATCGCCGCGGCCGACGTCGACAACGGCGACTTTATGCACCTGCACTTCGCGTTCGAGACGACGACGGCG
The DNA here is from genome assembly GCF_058800485.1 of Pseudomonas sp. GW822-FHT05A08. NCBI lineage: Bacteria > Pseudomonadati > Pseudomonadota > Gammaproteobacteria > Pseudomonadales > Pseudomonadaceae > Pseudomonas > Pseudomonas sp. GW822-FHT05A08. The sequence goes on along the minus strand of NZ_CM179511.1, from coordinate 3,869,918 downwards.
GTCTTGCGGATCGTCGAGAACTTCTACGACGCGCAGCACGCGACCCCCGTGCACGCGCTCCCGGTCTCGGCCTTCGAGCTCAAGCTCTTCGACGATTGGCGCCAGTGGCCGGAGGTTGAGTCGCTGGCCCGGGCGGGCGCGTGGTTCGGTGCCGGGATCGACTTCACCGTGGACCGGTACTTCGGCCCCCTCGGCATGCTGTCGCGCGTGCTCGGCCTGAACATGTCGCAGATGAACCTGCATTTCGATGGCTACCCCGGCGGGTGCGTCATGACCGTCGCCCTGGACGGAGACGTCAAATACAAGCTGCTCCAGTGTGTGACGCCGGTGAGCGATGGCAAGAACGTCATGCACATGCTCATCTCGATCAAGAAGGTGGGCGGCATCCTGCGCCGGGCGACCGACTTTGTGCTGTTCGGGCTGCAGACCAGGCAGGCGGCGGGGTACGACGTCAAAATCTGGAACGGGATGAAGCCGGATGGCGGCGGCGCGTACAGCAAGTACGACAAGCTCGTGCTCAAGTACCGTGCGTTCTACCGGGGCTGGGTCGACCGCGTCGCGAGTGAGCGGTGATGCGTGAAGCCGAGCCGGTTTTGGCCGCGTCGCTGCGCCAGGCGCTCGCGAAGCTGGCGAGCGGCGCCACGGTCATCACGACGTACGGCGCGGCGGGCCCGCTTGGGCTCGCGGCCACCCGCTGCGTGTCGGTGTCGCTCTTGCCGAGGCATTCATGACTATCTGGCTGTTGCAACTCGTGCTGGTGATCGCGCTCTGCAACGTCTGCGGCCGCATTGCCGAACGGCTCGGCCAGTGCGCGGTCGTCGGCGAGATCGCGGCTGGTCTGCTGTTGGGGCCTTCGCTGTTGGGCGTGATCGCACCGAGTTTCTACGACCTGTTGTTCGGCCCAAGTGCGCTGTCAGCGATGGCGCAAGTCAGCGAAGTCGGCCTGATACTGCTGATGTTTCAGGTCGGTCTGCATATGGAATTGGGCGAGACGCTGCGCGGCAAGCGCTGGCGCATGCCCGTCGCGATCGCAGCGGGCGGGCTCGTCGCACCGGCCGCGATCGGCATGATCGTCGCCATCGTCTCGAAAGACACGCTCGCCAGCGACGCGCCGGCGCTGCCCTATGTACTCTTCTGTGGTGTCGCACTTGCGGTATCGGCGGTGCCGGTGATGGCGCGCATCATCGACGACCTGGAGCTCGGCGCCATGGTGGGCGCACGGCACGCAATGTCTGCCGCGATGCTGACGGATGCGCTCGGATGGATGCTGCTTGCAACGATTGCCTCGCTATCGAGCGGGCCTGGCTGGGCATTTGCGCGCATGCTCCTCAGCCTGCTCGCGTATCTGGGGCTGTGCGCGCTCCTGGTGCGCTTCGTGGTTCGACCGACGCTTGCGCGGCTCGCATCGACTGCTCATGCGGCGCGCGACCGCTTGGCCGTGTTGTTCTGCTTCGTAATAGCGTCGGCACTCGCGACGTCGCTGATCGGATTCCATAGCGCATTTGGCGCACTTGCGGCGGCGCTGTTCGTGCGGCGCGTGCCCGGCGTCGCGAAGGAGTGGCGCGACAACGTCGAAGGTTTCGTCAAGCTTGTGCTGATGCCGGTGTTTTTCGCGTATGCGGGGCTGCATGCGTCGGTCGGCACGATCGACGACGCGGCATCATGGATGTGGTTCGGTGTATTCCTCGCAGGCGGATTCATCGGCAAGTTCGGCGGCAGCTATCTGGGCGCGCGTGCCACCGGGCTTGCGCCACACGATGCGATGCTGGTGAGCTCGTTGATGAATACGCGCGGCTTGATGGAGCTGATCGTCCTGTCAATCGGTCTGCAGATGCAGATCCTTCCGCCAAGGGTCTACACGATCCTCGTGGTGTTCGCGCTGGTGACCACGGCGCTGACCGCACCGTTGATTCGATTCACGCTGCGCGTGCAATCGCGCGCAATGAGCCAACAGGCTGCCTGAGCCAGCTTGAGGGGAGAGATCACCATGAATGCCGCCACCGAAACCAAGGCTCACGATTTGCTCGATGCCGAGGGCCGCGGTGTCCGCGAGCTGCGCAACTTGCTGGGGCAGTTCGCTACCGGTGTGACCGTGATCACCACGCGCACCGCTGACGGCCGCAACGTCGGTGTGACCGCCAACTCGTTCTCCTCACTGTCGCTGTCGCCGGCGCTGGTGCTCTGGAGCCTGGCACGCACGGCACCGAGCCTGAAGTTTTTTTGCTCGGCGAGCCACTTCGCCATCAACGTGCTGGGCGCGCACCAGCACCACTTGTCGGAGCAGTTCGCACGGGCAGCAGCTGACAAGTTCGCCGGTGTAGCTCATTCCTATGGCAAGGCGGGAGCCCCGGTGCTGGACGATGTGGTGGCAGTGCTGGTGTGCCGCAACGTCACCCAGTACGAGGGCGGTGACCACCTGATCTTCATTGGCGAGATCGAACAATACCGATACAGCGGCGCAGAACCGCTGGTCTTCCATGCAGGCCAGTACCGGGGTTTGGGGGAGCAATGGAACAGAAAGTGCTCTTAAGCTCGGATAGCCCGGTTTGTGTGATCTTTTGGATCAAGAACGACACCAAGGTCTACCCGAGCCCGGACATGATGGGCAAGCTGTTCGCCCTGGAAGCCATGCCGCTGAAAATCGACCGGATCCGCACCGGCAGTTGAAGCATTGCTACCGCTCCCCGACTTGGCGACCGCCGTCGGGGAGCGGCGTTTTTATTGCTTTATCTTCAGGCGCATCGCCAGCATCACCCCTAGCACTGCGGCGGCCAGCACCAGCGCCGCGGGGGCGGACCAGCCGGCATAGGCGACGGCGGCGCTCAGGGCGATGGGCGCGAGCACCTGGCCCAGATAGTTGCCTTGCATCACCAGGCCCAGGCACAGCGGGATCAGCGCGGGTTCCGGCGAGGTCAGCGAGGTGCTGGCGAGAAGGGTGGCGGGCAGCATGCCGGCCACTGCGCAAAAGAAGAAACACAAAGGGATTACCAGGCCGGTCGGCGTGACCGAAAGAAAGATCCCCATCCCGAAAAGCCCCATGACGATACTGGTGCCGGCGAGCAGGGCTTGTGGGCGGACGCCCCGTGACAGCAGCAGGCCGGCGCTGAGGTTGCCGACGATATTGACCGCCACCACCGCGGCGCTGACCACCCCGGCGCTGGCGATCGACAGCCCGACCCGCTGCATCAGGAACACCGGCAGGAAGGCCATCACTGCGAAGAACTGCAGGTTGTAGGCGGTGAACATCAGCGCCATCAGCAGCGGCTGGCGGGCGCGCAGCACGCTGCTCAGCGAGTGGCGCAAAGCGGATTGCGCCTGGCGGCGCAGCGCCAGCGGGTCCCTGGGCGTGGTCAACGGCAACAGCAGCGCCGCCAGCAGGGTCAAGGCCGCGCCGGCGATCCAGCTCTGTTGCCAGCCGCCCAGCAGCGGCCCGATAAGCATCGAGGTGCCGATACCGAACGCCATGAAGGTGCTCCAGATGCCGAACGCCAGGTGGCGTTTGTGCGCCGGGACCAGGCGATTGAGCACTGCCGGCGCCGCGACCACCACTATGACGAAGCCCAGGCCTTCGACAAAACGCGTGGCCAGCAGCCCATGGAAGTCGTGCAGGCTGGAGCCCAGCGCGCTGGCGGCGCACATGATCAAAAGGCCGAGGGCCAACAGGTAGCGGTCGCCCCAGCGCTGCACGAGGATGCCGGCGGCGATGCCGCCGAACACCCCGATAAAGGGGAAGGCCGACATGATCCAGCTCAGGGACTCCAGGGGCCGGTCGAATTCCTGCTGCAGCTGCGGCAGGGCGATGGTGGCCTTGCCGATATGCAGCGCCGCGGCAATGCCGGCAAACAGCACGTTGAACACGGCGGGCCAATACCCGGTATCGGCGACGGCGTAGCTGAGGGTGTCGGGCTTGGTTGAGGTCATGGGCTTCTCCGAAAGCAGGCGGGCGGGCGAGGATCGCCGGGGTGGGGCGCGCCAATGGGTCGGAGCCGACTCTAAAAGTTAAAGTTAACTTCAAGTCAATCGGTAAAAACGGGATGCAGCGTTCTACCCATAGCACCATTGAGCCGTTGATCTCGCTGGGCGAAAGGGCCGGGCGAATGGTGCTGTCGGGGTTGGCGTGGCGGCGCCCGGTCGGGCGCCGTGGGTGAGGGAGGGCGTCTGCCGTCAGATGAGCTGCGTATTCTCCGGCAGCAGGGCGCCGCCATCGACGATCAGGGTTTGCCCGGTGATATAGCCGGCCTGCTCGGACGCCAGGAACAGCATGACGTGGGCGATGTCCTGCGGGCTGCCCAGGCGCTTGAGCGGGATGCTGGCGGCCAGGGCCGGGGAGTCGCCGAGGTTGGCCATGGCCTGGGTGGCGATCAGCCCGGGTTCGACGCCATTGACGGTGACCCGGTGTTCGGCCAGTTCCAGGGCCGCCGCGCGGATGAAACCGTTGACCCCGGCCTTGGACGCGGCGTAGTGGGACAGCCCGGGAATCGCCGTGCGCGGCCCGGTCACCGAGGAGGTGATGACGATGCGCGGATGCTCGGCCCGGCACAACGCCGGCAGCGCCGCCTGGGTCAGCCAGAAACAGCTCTTGAGGTTCACCGCCAGGGTCGACTCGAGGATTTCATCCCTCAGGTCGCGCAGGTTTTCCATCGGGAACACCGCGGCGTTGTGGATCAGCAGGTCCAGTCCGCCAAAGGCCCTGAGCGTGGCGGCCACCGCCTGGTTGGCCGCGGCCCGGGTGCTCAGGTCCACGACCAGCAGCTCGGCGCTGCCGCCGGCTTCACGGATCAGGCGCAGGGTTTCGGCGCCCGAGGCTTCGCTGCGAGTGGCGAGCAGCACCTTGGCGCCCTGGGCGGCGAAGACTTGCGCGATGGCGCGGCCAATGCCCTGGCCGGAACCGGTGATCAGGGCGATACGGCCGCTGAGGTCGAGGATCATGGATGTTCTCCTTGAGTGACGGTGCCCAGGCATTCGTCCAGCAGGCGGTTGTGCAGGTCGACGTCGTCGCTGGTAGCCGCCGGGCAGATCAGCGCCATGTTGTGGAACGGGGTCAGCAACACCCCGCGGTTGAGCAGGTAGAGATGCAGGTAGGCCTCGATCAGGCCATGACGGGCATGGTGGGCTTCGCCGCCGTTGCGCGGCGCGTGGTCCATGAACAGGTATTCGACCCGGGCGCCGATTCGCGTCACGTGCCAGGGCAGGCGGTGCTTGGCGATCAGCGCCTGGACCCCGGTCCGCAGGCGTTCGGCCAGGGCGATCATGTGCGCGTAGTTGGCCGCGTTCATGACCTCGCTGAAGGTGGCGCGCATGGCGGCCATCTGCAGGGCGTTGCCGGCCAGGGTGCCGCCGAAGCCGAAGTGGTTGATCGCCTGGCCGGGCTGGAAATGCGGCAGTACCTGCCAGATACGCTCGGCCATGGCCTGGCTGGCGCCCCACACCGCGGTGGGGATGCCGCCGGCGATGCACTTGCCGAGCACGAAGAAGTCCGGTTGCAGGCCATGTTCGCCGCTGTAGCCGGCGGGGCCGCAGGAGATGGTGTGGGTTTCGTCGATGATCAGCGGCACATCGAAACGCCGGGTCAGCTCGCGCAAGCCGTCGTGGAAGCCGGGGGCGGGCGGGACCATGCCGACGTTGGTCATGAAGGGCTCGGTCAGCACCGCGGCCACGTCGCCATGGGCCAGTGCTGCTTCCAGCCCTGGCAGGTCGTTGAACTCCACCAGCCGGGTGGTGGCGTCGTGGCGCAGGCCATTGGCGTGCACGCCTTCGCGGGGAATCATCTGGCCGCTGGCGTCGAACTCGACCTGGGACTCGTCGACGCTGCCGTGGTAGTTGCAGTTGAACACCAGCACTTTCTCCCGCCCGGTGATCATCCGGCACAGGCGCAGCACAAAGCGGTTGGCGTCGGTGGCGGAGGTGGTGACTTGCCAGAACGGCAGGCCGAAGCGCCGCACCAGTTCCTGGCCGACCCACAGGCTGTCGGCGGTCGGCAGCATCAGGGTCGAGCCGTGCCGGGCCTGATGCGCGATGGCCTCGGCCACGGCGGGCTGGCCATGGCCGAACATGGCGCCGGTGTCGCCCAGGGCGAAGTCGACGTAGCGGTTGCCGTCGCAGTCGGTCAGCGTCGCGCCCTGGGCGTCGGCCACCAGGATCGGGTACAGCCCCGGCCATTGCTGCATCCAGTGCAACGGCGCGCCGTACAGCCAGTGTTTGAGGTTTTCCCGGTAGAAGCCGGCGGAACGCGGGTGGCGTTCGGCGAACAGTTGCAGCTCGGATTGGTAACGGCTGGCGACGCGATCGAGGTTGAGGCCGAGGGTCATGGTCGAAGTCCTGGGATAGAGGGTGGTCGCTGACAGGTTTTTGTAGCCGCTGGCGAAGGCTGCGATCGGCCCGAAGGGCGGTAAAGGCAGCGTCTGCTACGCAGCCGATCGCAGGCTGCGCCAGCGGCTACAGGAACCAGTGTCTGGGTAGCCGCTGCCGAGCAACGCGAGGCTGCGATCGGCAACGCAGTTGCCGCGAAAACCGAGCGCGCGGTGTGTCAGGCCGAGCGCGCTGTGCGGATCGCGACAGGTAGCATCAGATGTAAGCGGTACGGTTCAGCACATGGGCGAGGGCGCCCACCGGGAAGTTGCTGGGTGCGGCGAAGTCGCTGCCCTGGTAGCCGAAGATCTTGCCGTCGGTCCTGCCCGCTTGCAGGTCGATCAGCACCAGGCCCAGGGTCGGCACGATCTTTTCGCGCCAGACGAACAGGTACAGCCGTTCGGCGAGCTTGTAGTAATGGCAGCGGTCGGTGTCCGCCAGGCCCTGCTCGACGCCCTTGAGGCACTGCCAGCTGTAGAAGTTGCGGTTCAGGTAGACGTGCTCGTAGGCCTCGGTGGCGCTGTAGACGTACTGGTTGCGCAGGCCGACCAGCTCTTCGGTCAGCGCGTGTTGCGGGCTGCTGGCGGTCAGTGGCGTGTCGATGCTGCCGTGGATGAACTGGGCCTGGACGCTGGTCAGCTCGCGGCCGGACAGGGCGCGGCTGAACAGATCGACCCGGGTCTCGGCCTGGCTCGGCATCTGCCCGATCACTGCGGTGAAGATGTTCCGGCCCAGGTCGAGGATCAGGCTTACCGAGTGGACCTGGTGGTTCTCCGACTTGAGAAAGTCCACCAGATAAATGCCGGAACGTATTGAAGTGGCTCGATAAGTTGTCTCGCCACTGGCTTGGTTTTCAGTGTCCTGCCAATGCAGCGAGCGTGAGCCGAAAAGGTGTTCGATGCGCCAGCCATTGGCGAAATGCAGGGTCAGGCTGCGGCCGTTGAGGTCATCCAGGCTGGGCAGGATATGGTTATCGGCGGCAAAGCCTTCGGCCAGGGCGCCAACGGTAATCCATTCGGGTTGCAGGTTCATGAGGGCGGACCTTGTCGATGAAGGAGAACCTCATGTTCACCGCGCAAGCCGTTGTTGCCCATCAACCGAATGGTTGAGGCACAGCGGTTTTTTACAGGAACAGCGCGCTCACCAGTTCGGTGCGGTTGTTCACCCCGACCTTGCGGAACAGGTTGATCAGGTGGGTCTTGACCGTCGGCAGGCCCAGCGCCAACTGCTGGGCGATGGTCTTGTTGCAGGCGCCGTCGCGCAGCAGTAAGGCGATCTGCCGCTCCCGGGGCGTAAGGGCCTTCAGGCGTTCGTCGTGGCGCGAATAGGGCGCCTGGGCGGCGATTTCCAACAGGCCTTGCAGCGCCTGCAGGGTGTTCAGCTCGTCTGGCCGGAACGGGCCCAGGCTGGCATCGCGCAGCAGGGACAGGCCGGCGATCGGGCTGCCGCCGGCATTGCGCGCGAGGATCTCCACCACATCCAGCACCCCATGGCGTTGCAGGAAACCCTGGTAGACCTCGGTTTCGTGCCGCCCCTGCTGGGCCATGCCCATGTGCAGCGACAGCACCGGGCGGCCCGCCGCCACGCAGTTGCGCGGCCGCAGCGGGTCGTAGTGCCGGTAGCGTTGCAGGTAGGCCTCATGCATCTGCGGGCTCATGTGGTACAGCGAAAAATGCTCGGCCTGTAGCTGCGCGTCGATGCGGTAGAAGGCGCACAGAGTCGCCGGCACCACCCGGGTAAAGGCGCTGATGCAGCACTGGCCAAGCTGTTGGGCATCCGGCAGGTCGGTTGGCGTATGCATGGGACGACTCCCTCTTCATGAACGGCCGGTAAAGAGGGCCGTAACCCTCTGATGCCACGGTATTTCAGACAGATCGCGAGCCCAGGTTTTGCGGCAACTGCGTTGCCGATCGCAGCCTCGCGGGCTCGGCAGCGGCTACACGGGCACCGCATTCCTTGTAGCCGTTGCCGCAGGCTGCGAAAAGCCCCGCAGGGGCTTCCCGCGATCATGCAGACCGCGCTGATATCGGCTCCAGCGCGGTCCGGGTTTCAAGGCTGCGGCGTCAGGCTCAACGGGCCTGGGTGAAACCCAGCTCCAGGGCAGCGACTATGGCGTCGATCTGCGGCGGCTGGATCACCAGCGGCGGCGACAGGATGATCTTGGTCCCCACCGGACGCACCATCACCCCGTTGTCGCGGGCGATCTGCGCCACCTGATTGGCATAACCGCCCATGGGGTCGATCGGCTCGCGGGTGCTCTTGTCGGCGACCAGGTCGAGGGCAATCATCAGGCCCTTGCCGCGTACTTCACCGACACTGTCGAAGCGTTCGGCGAACGGCAGCAGCTTGTTCAGCATGTAGTCGCCCATCTTCGCGGCGTTGGCTGGCAAGTCTTCCTTGACCACGATGTCGAGGCTGGCCAGGGCCGCCGCGCAGGCCACCGGGTGCCCGGAGTAGGTGTAGCCGTGCATGATCGCGCCAGTGAAGTTGGCGTTTTTGCTGAACGCCGACTCGATCCGTTCGTTGACCACCGTGGCGCCCAGCGGGATGTAGCCGGAGGTGATGCCCTTGGCCAGGCACATGATGTCGGGCTTCACGCCCCACAGACGGCTGCCGAACATCGAGCCGCTGCGGCCGAAGCCGGTCACTACTTCGTCGGCGATCAGCAGCACGCCGTACTTGTCGCAGACCTCGCGGATCAGCGGCCAGTAGTTGGCCGGCGGCACTATCACGCCGCCAGCGCCCTGGATCGGCTCGGCGATAAAGGCCGCGACGGTGTCGGGGCTCTGGAACTGGATTTCCCGCTCGAGCAGGTCGGCGCAGATCTTGCCGAGCTCTTCCGGGTCCTGGCTGTAGGGGTTGCGGTACAGCCACGGGGTATCGACGTGGAAACAGCCAGGCAGCAGGGGCTCGTAGTTGCGCCGGAATACCGTGTTGCCGTTGACCGAAGCACCGCCGAAGTGGGTGCCGTGGTAGCCCTGGCGCAGCGAGATGAACTTGGTGCGGTCGGCCTGGCCTTCGAGTTTCCAGTACTGGCGAGCCAGTTTCAGCGCGGTTTCGATGGCATCCGAGCCGCCGGAGCTGAAGGCCACGCGGCGCATGCCCTCGGGCTCCAGCAGGTTCATCACCACCCGCGACAGCTCTTCGGCGCGCGGATGGCTGACGCCGTCGAACAGCTGGAAGTATTCCAGTTCGTCCAGCTGGGCGGTGATCGCCGCCTTCACTTCCTTGCGGTTGTGGCCGACGTTGACGTTCCACAACCCGGCGACGCCATCCACCAGCTGGTGGCCCTGGTCGTCGTACACGTAGCAGCCATCGCCACGGACAATGCGGATCGGCTCGCGTTGTTGCATTTCGTTGGGGTGCAGCATGGGATGCCAGAAACGGCTTGGTTCGCTCACGTTGAATCTCCTGAAAACGCACAGACAGCGTGGGACATAGTAGTGCGCCCTTTGCCGGATGCCTGCTTGCCTCTGTGTGCCAGGTTCTTGATCGCCACTGCCATCGACCCGGCGTCCCGCGCATTGCGGATCTGCCTGGAAGAATGCGCTCGCAGGCTTGGCGACGGCTACGCCGCCGATCGCAGGCTGCGTCAGCGGCTACCGGGCACGCGGTGTTTTTGTAGCCGCTGCCGCAGCCTGCGATCGGCCACGAAGTGATCGTCCTCCAGGCACCGCGGTTTCTCAGGCATTGCGCGTTGGCCGGTTTTGCGTCTGCTTCGCAGCCGAGCGCAGGCTTCGCCAGCGGCTACAAAAAAACGCGCCGGCCGCGTTGCGGTGTTCCCTGGCAGCCAGTGGCAAGTTTCGCGGCAGCCAGGATCAAGACGCTGGCCGGCATTGGTCTCAGAGTTCGATCCATGAGGCCAACTAGCGAGGATTGCCCATGAGTATTGCCATCGACCCACGTGTCGCCGCCTTTATCGACAGCCAGCACGGCCTGTTGATCGACGGGCGCAGCCAGCCGGCCTTGTCCGGCGCGCAGATGCCGGTGTTCAACCCGGCCACCGGCGAAGAACTGACCCGCGTCGCCGCCGGCGCCGACGCCGATATCGACCTGGCGGTGGCCGCCGCGCGACGGGCTTTCGAGGGGCCATGGGCGGCGCAGCGCCCGGCGGATCGCGAGCGCCTGCTGCTGAAGCTTGCGGACCTCTTGGAAGCCCATGGCGAAGAGCTGGCGCAGCTGGAAACCCTCAACAACGGCCAGTCGATCCACCTGGCCCGGGCCCTGGAAGTCGGCGCCGCCGCCGAGTTCACCCGCTACATGGCAGGCTGGGCGACCAAGATCGAAGGCAAGAGCCTGGACCTGTCCATCGCCGCCGTTCCGGGCGCGCGGTACCGCGCCTATACGGTGCCGGAGCCGGTGGGCGTGGTCGGTGCCATCGTGCCGTGGAATTTCCCTTTGTTGATGGCCATCTGGAAAATCGTCCCGGCCCTGGCCTGCGGCTGCACCGTGGTGCTCAAGCCCGCCGATGAAACCCCGCTGACCGCCTTGCGCCTGGGCCAGTTGTGCCTGGACGCCGGGATCGCCCCGGGGGTGGTCAACGTGGTCACCGGCAGCGGCGCCCAGGCCGGCGCGGCGCTGGCCGCACACAAAGGCATCGACAAGCTGGCCTTCACCGGCTCGACCCAGATCGGCAAGGTCATCGGCCATGCCGCGGTGGACAACATGACCCGGTTTTCCCTGGAACTGGGCGGCAAGTCGCCGGTGATCGTGCTCGATGACTGCGACCCGCAGGCCGCGGCCGCCGGTGCCGCCGGGGCGATCTTCTTCAACCAGGGCCAGGTCTGTACCGCCGGTTCGCGGCTGTATATCCAGCGGGCGATCTTCGACCAGGTGCTGGAGCGTTTGTCGGCCATCGCCGGCTCCCTGAGCATCGGCCCCGGGCTGGACGAACAGGCGCAGATCAACCCGCTGATTTCCGCCAAGCAGCAGAAGCGCGTGCTGGACATGATTGGCCAGGGCGTGGCCGACGGCGCCCGGGTGCTGTGCGGCGGGGTCGCCTATGGCGAGCAGGGCTTCTACGTACGCCCGACGGTATTGGCCGACGTGCACGCGGGCATGCAGGTGGTGCGCGAGGAAATCTTCGGCCCGGTGGTGGTGGCCACGCCTTTCGACGAGATCGACGAGGTGGTGGCGCTGGCCAACGACAATCAGTACGGGCTGGGGGCGAGCATCTGGTCCAACGACCTGGCGAAGGTCATGGACCTGATCCCGCGGATCAAGGCCGGCACGGTCTGGGTCAACACCCACAATATGCTCGACCCGTCGATGCCGTTTGGCGGCTACAAGCAATCGGGCATCGGCCGCGAGATGGGCCACGCGGCGATCGAGGCGTATACCGAGAACAAGTCGGTGTGCATCGCGTTCTGATCCCGTAGCCGCTGCCGCAGGCTGCGATCGCGCCCGCAGGGTGCGCAAGATCTCAAGATCGCCGAAGGCCTTCGGCCTTATCGCAGCCTGCGGCAGCGGCTACAGTCGGACACAACCGGCCAGGCTGCGCAGACAGCCAGGTAAAACACGCCCGTCCGGCGTGCCCTTGAAATGCCTAGAACAACATCACCCATGCTTTCGAGGTCCAGCACCATGTCTTTCAACGACAGACTCACCCGCCACCTGAACCAGGGCGTGGTCGGCTTTCCCACGGCCCTGGCCAGCGCCGTCGGCCTGATCATGGCCAGCCCGGTGATCCTCACCGCCACCACCGGCTTCGGCATCGGCGGCGGGGCGTTCGCCGCGGCCATGCTGATCGCCATGCTGATGATGCTCGCGCAATCGACGACCTTCGCCGAAGCGGCCTGCATGATCCCCACCACTGGCTCGGTGTACGACTACCTGGCCTGCGGCCTGGGACGCTTCTTCGCGATCACCGGGACCATCTCCGCCTACCTGATCGTGCATGTGTTCGCCGGCACGGCGGAAACCATCCTCAGCGGCGTCATGGCCCTGGTGAACTTCGAGTCCCTCAACACCCTGCTGGAACAGAGCGGCAGCGCCTGGCTGGTGGGTGTCGGGCTGGTGATCTTCTTCGGCCTGCTGAACGCCGTGGGCATCACCGCGTTCAGCCGCGCCGAGGTGATCCTGACCTTCGGCATGTGGACCACCCTGATCATCTTCGGCGTGGTCGGGGTGTTCAAGGCGCCGGCGGTGGAGCTCAGCGGCTGGTTCGGCGAGTCGATGGTCGGCACCGACCTGACCACCATCCTCTCGCTGGTGGGCATGGCCATGTTCATGTTCGTCGGGTGCGAGTTCGTCACCCCGCTGACGCCGGAGGTGCGCAAGGCGGCGAAAACCATTCCCCGGGCCATGGCCCTGGGCCTGGTGGGGGTAGCCACCTGCATGTTCATCTATGGCGCGGCGATGAAGCGCCAGGTGGCGAACATCGCGCTGAACGAAGACGGCAGCGCGCACCTGCTGGACACGCCCATGGCCATCCCGCAGTTCGCCGAGCAGGTGATGGGGCCCTACGGGAGGATCTGGCTGGGCGTCGGCCTGCTGTTCGCCGGGGCGGCGACCATCAACACGCTGATGGCCGGATTGCCGCGCATTCTCTACGGCATGGCGCTGGACGGCGCGCTGCCCAAGGCCTTCACCTACCTGCACCCACGCTTCAAGACACCGCTGCTGTGCATCGCCGTGGCGGTATTGATCCCGTGCCTGCACGCCTGGTGGCTGGGCGGCAGCACCGACAACATCATGCACCTGGTGCTGGCCGCGGTCTGTGCCTGGAGCACCGCCTACCTGCTGGTGACCCTGGCGGTGGTGGTGCTGCGCATCCGTCGCCCGGACCTGCCGCGGGCCTACAAGTCGCCCTGGTTCCCGCTGCCGCAGATCGTCTCGTCCATCGGCATCCTCCTGGGCATGTGGTTCATCACGCCGCCGGGCATGAACCCGCGGGACATCTACGTGCCCTTTGGCAGCATGCTCGGCCTGACGGCGATTTATGCGCTGGTCTGGACGGTCTTCGTGCAGAAGGTCAACCCATTCCGCCCGGTGCCGGTGGAGGAGGTGCTGGAAAACGCCTTCAACCTGCAGTCCCCCACTGAAACCCAAGCGCAGACCCTGCCTGGAGCCAAGCCCGATGAGCAGTACAAGCTGGCGGCAAAACCTCTCTGAATTCTGGCGGCGGCCACCCTCGGGCTATCGCCCGGGGGTGACCCTGAACCAGTTGCGCCGCGACCTGCCGGGGCTCGACTGGGCGCCGCAGGCGCCCGGGCTGGTGCGCTTCACCTGGGCCGAGGAGGGTTTGGACTTCGAGGTCGAGGAGCTGCCACAGGCGCAGTTCCTGATGCACCTGGTGGTTTGCGAGTTTCGCCTGCGGGTTCCCGGTTCGCCGGGGCCGCAGGCACAGATCGACATTCGCCATACCGGCGCGATCCGCCGCCAGGGCGTCGCCGCCGGCCTGAAGCAGGGCGCGCAGGATGAGTGGGCGGGGCTGTTGCAGCAGTTGCACAGCGACCCGCAGCTGCTGGCGGCGTTGCTGCCGCTGGACTTCAAGCGCCTGCAATTGCAGCGCGACGAGCAGGGCTGGCGGGTGCGCCTGGAGCCTTTCGGCGCCAGCGAGGTGGTCAACCGGCTGCCCGGCTTCCGCCGTTATATCCGCCTGAGCGCCGAGCAACGCGGCGCCTTGCTGGCAACGTTCAAGCGCCTGGATTCACTGCTGCGCGATCACTGAACTATTCCCACCCGCGCTGGCACAACCCGTGCTTAGGCTATAACGGACTATCCATTGCGCCGCGCTTCCTTGCCCGGCAAATAGATAACATGTTAATGATATCGCCATAACAACAAAGGCGGTCTCAGCCGGCTTCTGGAGGTGCACAGTGCTTGCTTCGCAAAGTTTCGGTTCCTGGATCGGCGCATTACAGGGGGTTTGCGGTCGCTTCGACGCCCGCCAGGCGTTGAACTCGGCGTTGTTCATCGGCGAAGTCGGCTTGCGCGACTACGCCGGCCTCGAGGTGGCGCAGATCCGCACCAATGCCGGACTGATCTCGCGCAAAGGCACCAGCGTCGATCATGAAGACGACCGGCACTGTTTCCTGATCATGCAGCGCAGCGGCCATGCCCAGATCAGTCAGGGCGGCGAGCGCATCGAACTGGCACCGGGGGAAATGGCCTTGCTGGACTCCGCCGGGGCCTGCGAAATCGTCCCTCACGGGCTGATCGAACATGCCTCCCTGCACTTGTCCCGCGACGAGGTGTATCGCCATCTGCCGGCGCAGCAGCGCAAGTTCGGCAAGCTCTCGCAGCAGTGCGCCAGTGGCCGCTTGATGCGCCTGCTGGTGGAACAGATCTGCGGCGAGCCGTTGCCAGGTTGCGCCGACCCGCAGGAAGGCCAGGCGTTGCAGGAAGCGCTGATCGCCTTGCTCGGCCCGACCCTGCGCCAGACGCCCAGCGCCCATCTCGACGGCTACGACAGCCAGCACGGCGGTTGCCTGCGCAGCCAGGCCCGGCAGTTGATCAACCAATCCCTCACCGAGCCCAACCTGACCCCGGTGTCACTGGCCAGCCAGATGAATATCTCGGTGCGCCAGCTGTACCGGCTGTTCGAAGAGCAGGGCGACAGCGTCTGCCGTTTCATCCAGCGCGCGCGCCTCGAGCGCAGCGCGGCGGACCTGAGCAACCCGCGCCTGCGTCACGCGTCGATCACCGACATTGCCTTCAAGTGGGGGTTCACCGACTCGGCGCACTTCAGCCGCACCTTCAAGAAGCATTTCGAGCAGTCGCCGCGGGATTACCGCGCCCGTTCGCTGAACGTTTAGGCGCGAGCTTGCTCGCGATGGCGCGGTGCCGGCACCGCGCGGCGCAAGGACCGGGTTCAAGGGTTTTCCAGGTCGTGCCCCAGGGACTGGATAAACAGCGAGAACAGCTCCGGCTGTGAGGAGATATCCAGCTTGGCGTAGAGATGGCGCCGGTGCACCTTGATGGTGTCCGGCGAGATCTTCAGCCGCTCGGCCATGGCCTTGGAGGAGAACCCACGCAGGATCAGCCGGGCGATTTCCACTTCCCGATCCGACAGCACGCCGCAGCCGAAATGGCTCAGGGCATCGCGGATCTGGCTGGCCATTTCCTCCCCGGCGGGTGGCTGCGGGCGTTGGTGGCTTTGCTGCCAATGCTGCTGCATCAACGGCAGGACCCAGGCCGAGAAGGTGGTGAGCTGGCCGATCTCCTCGGCGCTGAACGGTCGCTGCATGCCCAGCGACAGGGACAGGGTGCCGGCCTCCGGGATCTGCAGGATGAACTGCAGTTCGTCCTCCAGCACGTTGTCGTGGAAGTAGCTGGAGAAATACTCGGTCTGGCGGAAATGGTCCGGCGCCACTTCCTCCAGGCGGTACAGGCCGTTGGGATAACCCTCGCGGCAGGCCTGGAAAAACGGGTCGAGCAGGTACAGGCCATTGAGGTAGGTGAGCATCGACGCCGGCTTGTCCGAGGGCTCGGCGTCGTATTCCTCGAGGGCGATGGGCAGGCCGTTGCGCGGGTAGAAGATCGCCAGGGCGTTATCGAACGGTAAGGCCTGGTGCAGCAACAGCACCAGTTGCTTCCAGAAGCGCTCGCCGCCGATCTGCGAGAGGGTGCGCCCGAGTCCGGCATGCATGCCGATTTCCCTGAACAGAGTGATCAAATAGGTGGCTCCGCGTCGATGCCGCTGTGGTCTGGCGGGTTGCTTGCTCGCCAGGTGGCAGCAAGGTTTCGGCGATTTGCCCGGTGACGTCAAGGGGGAGTACTCCAATAGGGGAATTGGCCCTGTACCCCCGGCTGCCTAAAGTGGCCTCCATCAAGTGCGCCCCAGAGCGCATCCGCCCGATGTTCTTCGTTTCTGCCTCAAACCAAAAATAACCACGAGGATAACGACATGAGCTCTCCCTGCGCGCCGCAAGGCGCCCTGAAACCCACGCTGAGCGTGTTCGATGTGGTGGCCATTACCGTGTCGGGCGTGACCCCGGCCAGTTCGGTCTTCGTCATCGCGCCGTTCGCCATTCACCAGGCCGGCAGCGGGGTGTTCCTGGCCTTTGTCATGGCGGGGCTGCTGGCGCTGATGTTCGCCTTCTGCTACGCCGAGCTGGGCCGCGCCCACAACAGCGCCGGCGGCGAGTATGTGTACGCCAAGCGGGTGTTCGGCGGCATGGCCGGGTACGCGACCTTTCTCACGGTGCTGGTGATGTTGCTGTTCATCCCGCCGGTGCTGGCCACCGGCGCGGCGACTTACCTGAACAATGCCCTGGGCACGCGCTTCGATTCGCAGACCGTGGCCCTGGTGATCGTGATCTGCAGCTATGCGCTGGGCATCCTCAACATCAAGCTGAATGCCTGGATCACCGGCACCTGTCTGCTGCTGGAAATTGCCGCGTTGCTGGTGATCGTGTTCCTGGGCTTTGGCAATGCCTCGCAGCCGGCGAGCATCCTGCTGCAACCGCAGATCGTCGAAAACGGCGTATTACACATGACGCCCTGGGCCCTGGTGATCGGCGCGGTAGGCATCGGCCTGTTTTCCTACAACGGTTACGGCCCGGCAGTACTGCTGGCCGAAGACATGAAATGCAAGGGGCAGGGCGTGCACAAGGCGGTGCTCTGGTCGCTGGTGCTGGTGGTGATCATCGAGCTGGTGCCGTTGACCGCGCTATTGATTGGCGCGCCGTCCCTCAGCGCCATGCTCGAAAGTCCCGACCCCATCGGCTACCTGCTCACCAGCCACGGCAACGAAACCCTGTCGCGGGTGGTCAGCGCCGGGATCTTCCTCTCGGTGTTCAACGCCATCGTCGCCATCGTGATCCAGATCGGCCGGGTGGTGTTCTCCAGCGGCCGCGATGCCTTGTGGACGCCGGGCATCAACCGCCTGTTCACCCGTATTCATCCGCGCTGGGACTCGCCGTGGCTGGCCACGCTGTTCCTGGCCATTCCCTCGGCGGTGCTCAGTTTCAGCTCGAACCTGGCCGACCTGACCTCGTTCAGCGTGCTGCTGATCATGCTGGTGTACCTGATCGTCGCTCTCAGCGCGCTGATGAGCCGGGTGCTGCTGCGCGACCGAGCCCACCCGTACCGCATGCCGCTGTGGCCGTTGCCGGCGCTGCTGGCGGTGATCGGCGCCGGGTATCTGTTGTTCAATCTGTTCCTGGACGCTTCGCTCAGGGACATCATGGTGATCGTCGGCCTGCTGGCGCTGTCGGTGATCCTGTATGGCACCAACGGCCGGTTCAGCCCGGCGTTCCAGAAACTCTGAGGAGAAGTCATGCGCGCACGTCAATTGGGGATCAGCCTGGGCCTGGGTACTCCCGGCCCCTTCAATGCCATCACCGACGTTCCGGGGGTACGGGTGGGCCACAGCACCCTCAGGACCACGGTCGACGGCAAGCAGGTACGTACCGGGGTGACCCTGATCCAGCCCCGCGAGGGCTTTGCCCGGCTGCAACCCTGTTTCGCCGGCTGCCATGTGCTCAACGGCAACGGCGATGCCACCGGCCTGGAGTGGATCCGCGAAGCGGGCCTGCTGACCACGCCGCTGGCCATCACCAACACCCACAGCGTCGGCGTGGTGCGCGACGCACTGATCGCCGAGGAGCACGCAAGCCTGGCGGACCCCGCGGAATACTGGTGCATGCCGGTGGTGATGGAGACCTATGACGGCCTGCTCAACGATATCTGGGGCCAGCATGTCGGCCCGCAGCAGGTCCGCGAGGCACTGGCCAATGCCGAGTCCGGACCGGTGCGCGAGGGCGCGGTGGGCGGCGGCACCGGCATGATCTGCCATGAGTTCAAGGGCGGGATCGGCACGGCTTCGCGCCAGGTGCCGGGGGAGCAGGGCGGCTACACGGTCGGCGCGCTGGTGCAGGCCAACCACGGCAAGCGCGAGGAGCTGCGGGTCGACGGCTACCCGGTGGGGCGACAACTGAGAGGCATCCCGTCGCCCTTCGCCCGGCGCGGTACGCCGGGCATGGGCTCGATCGTGGTGATCCTGGCCACCGACGCGCCTTTGTTGCCGCACCAGTGCCAACGCCTGGCGCAGCGCGCGTCGATCGGCATCGCCCGCACCGGCGGCGGTACCGAGGACTCCAGCGGCGATATCTTCCTGGCCTTCGCCACCGGCAACCGCGACCTGCCGCCTTGCGCCTATGGGCGCCAGGGCGTGCCCTTCAGTACCCCCCTGGCGATGCTCAACAACGATTACATCTCGGCCCTGTTCAGCGCCGCCGCCGAAGCGGTGGAGGAGGCCATCGTCAACGCCTTGCTGGCGGGCGAGCCGATGACCGCGGACAGTGGCGCGAGCGTTCCGGCGCTGACCGGGGAAACCCTGCTGCAAGCGATGAAACTAACCGGGTGGAACAAACTTGCATGAACTAAAAAACTGCGACGTAGTCGGCAAAACTATCTGTACTGTTATTTAATATTTAAATTCGAGATTGTCCGACAATTATCAACGGGTATTGAAGCTTAAAGAATATTTCGACTCACCAGTCATTGTTTTCGGGAGTTTGCTGGAACAGCGAAAATCAGGCGTCAAAAAGTAGTGGACGCCTGATTTCAAATTGTGTCAGGTTGCTTACGCCCGGATAGGGCGAGTGATAGGACGATCTCGCCAGGGATTGTCGCTATCGGACAAAAACTGTTCCATTGATTACAAGGAAGTGTGTTTATGTCGAAAGTTAAAGCGAAAGCTATTGTGACCGCCGAACAAGAACTCGTGCCCTTGGCCGCGGCAAGTTCGGCTTACAACCAGATCAATAGCTTCAGCCATCAGTATGACCGGGGTGGCAATCTGACGGTCAATGGCAAACCCTCCTACTCGGTCGATCAGGCAGCCACCCAGCTGCTGCGCGACGGTGCCGCGTACCAGGATCTCAACGGCAACGGCAAGATCGAACTGACCTATACCTTCCTCACCTCGGCGTCCTCGAGCACCATGTACAAGCATGGCATTTCCGGGTTCAGCCAGTTCAGCGCCCAGCAGAAAGCCCAGGCCGCGCTGTCCATGCAATCCTGGGCCGATGTGGCCAATGTCACCTTCACCGAAAAGGCTTCCGGTGGTGACGGTCACATGACCTTCGGCAACTACAGCGGCGGCCAGGACGGCGCGGCGGCCTTCGCGTACCTGCCGGGCACCGGTGCTGGCTACGACGGTACGTCCTGGTACCTGATCAACAGCAGCTACACCCAGAACAAGACCCCCGATCTGAACAACTACGGCCGGCAGACGCTGACCCACGAGATCGGCCACACCCTGGGCCTGGCCCACCCTGGCGACTACAACGCCGGGAACGGCAACCCGACCTACAACGACGCGACCTATGGAGAGGATACGCGCGGCTACAGCATCATGAGCTACTGGAGCGAAAGCAACACCGACCAGAACTTCAGCAAGGCTGGCGTCGAAGCCTATTCGTCCGGCCCGCTGATGGACGATATCGCGGCGATCCAGAAGCTCTACGGGGCCAACACCACCACCCGTACCGGCGACACCACCTACGGCTTCAACTCCAATACCGGGCGCGACTTCCTCAGCGCCAGTTCGTCGGCCGACAAGCTGGTGTTCTCGGTATGGGACGCGGGCGGCAAGGACACCCTGGACTTCTCCGGTTTTACCCAAAACCAGAAGATCAACCTCAATGATGCCTCGTTCTCCGACGTTGGCGGCATGGTGGGCAACGTGTCCATCGCCAAGGGTGCGATCATCGAGAACGCCATCGGCGGTTCGGGCAGCGACCTGCTGATCGGCAACAAGGTGGCCAACGAGCTCAAGGGCGGTGCCGGCAACGACATCCTCTACGGTGCCGGCGGTGCGGACAAACTCTGGGGTGGCGCGGGTGCCGACACCTTCGTCTTCGGCGCGAGCTCGGACTCCGCTCCGGGTGCGGCCGACCAGATCCTGGATTTTGTCAGCGGCCTGGACAAGATCGATCTGACCGGTATCACCAAGGGCGCAGGGCTGCACTTCGTGAACGCATTCACCGGTAACGCCGGCGATGCGATCCTCAGCACCTCGGCTGGCAACAGCACCTTGTCGGTGGACTTCTCCGGGCACGGCGTGGCGGACTTCCTGGTCAGCACCGTCGGCCAGGCGGCCTACACCGACATCGTCGCCTGAGTCACTGCGGTAAGGTAAAAGAAGGAGGGTGGCGCCCAGGCGCCGCCCTCTGACCTTGCATTGACAGGCGAACTGCCTGAGGCTGTGGCCCGGAGCTAACCCCTTATGATTCGAACTGCCTTGATCGCTAAGGCCGGCGCGTACCTGATCGCGACGCTGATGATGTTTTATGGAGAGACAAGCATGGCAAGCAGCCTGAGATTGGCGGACCCCGCGGAACTGGCCGGGCACTGGCAACTGTCGCAGCCGGCGCAACCTGCCAACCACTGTGCCCTGGACCTCGAGCTGAACGGCACCCTGGGCGCCGGCGCCGAGTGTTTTTCCGCCTGGCTGGGCGATTCGGCCATCGGCTGGTTTCCCGAGCCGGACGGTATTGCCGTGACCGGCAAAGAGGGTTCGAAGATCATCTTTCTAAGTCGTCAGAAAGAAGGCTTATATCAAGGCACTTTGAAATCAGGCATAACCATTATATTGCAGCGTACGCCCTGAATAATCGCGGCTGTATGCATCTTTAAATGTATCTGTATGGATAAGCGTATAAGGCAGTGCCATATACGCGATGTCCTTCGTTCGATTAAAGACAACTAAATAACTAGAACTCCGTTTCGTCTGACGGTAGAGTTCTTTCGCCTGTCCGCCGCAATAAATCCAATAATGTCCCGACTCAAGTACGGGCGGTTTATTTGTCCTGCGCCCCTGGCACGGGATATTACAGCTCAGGAAAGACCAATGAAGATGGCGAAGACCACTGCACCGCTGTTCAAGGCACTGGGCGATTACAAAGGCATTCTGATCAGCGTCGGGTGTTTCACCGCCCTGATCAACGTGCTGATGCTGGTCCCCTCGATCTACATGCTCCAGGTCTACGACCGGGTACTTTCCTCGCAGAACGAAACCACCCTGGCGATGCTGTCGCTGATGGTAGTCGGGTTCTTCGCATTCATCGGCCTGCTGGAGGTGGTGCGCAGCTTCATCGTCATTCGCATCGGCAGCCAGCTGGAGCGGCGTTTCAACCTGCGGGTCTACCAGGCGGCCTTCGAGCGCAACCTGTTTCGCGGCGAAGGCCACGCCGGGCAGTCCCTGGGCGACCTGACCCATATCCGCCAGTTCGTCACCGGTCCTGCGCTGTTCGCCTTCTTCGACGCGCCCTGGTTCCCCGTCTACCTGTTCGTGATCTTCCTGTTCAATACCTGGCTGGGGGTGTTCGCCACCGCGGGCGCGGTATTGCTGATCGCCCTGGCGTACCTCAACGAGGCCATGACCAAGAAGCCTCTGGGCGAGGCCAGCGGTTATTCGCAGAAATCCACGCAACTGGCCACCAGCCACCTGCACAATGCCGAGACCATCCAGGCCATGGGCATGCTCGGCGCGCTGCGCAAGCGCTGGTTCGAGGTGCATTCGCGTTTTCTCGGCCTGCAGAACCAGGCCAGCGACACCGGCGCGGTCATCAGCTCGCTGAGCAAGACCCTGCGCCTGTGCCTGCAATCGCTGGTGCTGGGCCTGGGTGCCTTGCTGGTGATCAAGGGCGACATGACCGCCGGGATGATGATCGCCGGCTCGATCCTGATGGGCCGGGTGCTGAGCCCGATCGACCAGTTGATCGCGGTGTGGAAGCAGTGGAGTTCCGCCAAGCTGGCCTACCAGCGCCTGGATTCGCTGCTGCAGGCCTTCCCGCCGAGCGACACGGCGATGTCGCTGCCGGCGCCCAAGGGCCAGGTGAGCTTCGAGCAGGTCAGCGCCGGCCCGCCGGGCAAGCGCATGGCGACCTTGCAGCAGGTCAGTTTCAACCTCGGGGCGGGGGAGGTGCTGGGGGTGCTCGGCGCTTCCGGCTCCGGCAAATCCACCCTGGCCCGGGTGCTGGTGGGCGTATGGCCGACCCTGGCCGGCACGGTGCGTCTGGACGGCGCCGATATCCATCGCTGGAACCGCAACGAACTGGGGCCTCACATCGGTTATCTGCCCCAGGACATCGAGCTGTTTTCCGGGAGCATCGCCGAGAACATCGCGCGCTTTCAGGAAGCCGACCCGCAGCAGGTGGTGCAGGCCGCGCAACAGGCCGGCGTGCACGAACTGATCCTGCGCCTGCCCCAGGGCTACGACACCCTGCTGGGCGATGACGGCAGCGGCCTGTCCGGCGGCCAGAAGCAGCGCGTGGCCCTGGCCCGGGCGCTGTATGGCCAGCCGCGCCTGGTGGTGCTCGACGAGCCGAACTCCAACCTCGACACCGTGGGCGAAAGCGCCCTGGCGTCGGCCATCGCGCAGATGAAGGCCCAGGGCACCAGCGTGATCCTGGTCACCCATCGCTCCTCGGCGCTGGCCCAGGCCGACAAGCTGCTGGTGCTCAACGAAGGGCGCCTGCAGGCCTTCGGCCCGAGCCAGGAAGTGCTCAAGGCGCTGTCCAGTGGTGCCCAGGCCCAGGCGCAAAATCAAAACCAGGCGCAAAACCAGGAACAGCAGCAGCGGGAAAAAACCTCGGCCCCGACGGCCCCGGGCGGCTTGAGCATGAGCCGCCAGTATCAGGCCCCGACACGGAACCCAGGCGCATGAGCAAGGACAGCGAAATGATGATCGAACAAGGTTACGCGCCGGAGCGTCCCGAGCGCGATGCGCGGTTTTTCGCGCGCATGGGCTGGGTCCTGGCACTGGCCGGCGCCGGCAG
The DNA here is from genome assembly GCF_058800485.1 of Pseudomonas sp. GW822-FHT05A08. Taxonomy (NCBI): domain Bacteria; kingdom Pseudomonadati; phylum Pseudomonadota; class Gammaproteobacteria; order Pseudomonadales; family Pseudomonadaceae; genus Pseudomonas; species Pseudomonas sp. GW822-FHT05A08. Next base: position 3,846,837 of record NZ_CM179511.1, on the reverse strand, counting down.
CTTTTTTCTCTGGGCGGCCCTGGCGCCGCTGGACCAGGGCATCCCGGTGCAAGGCACGGTGGTGGTCTCGGGCAAGCGCAAGGCCGTGCAATCCATGAGCGGCGGGGTGGTCAGCCGGATCCTGGTGCGTGAAGGCGAGGCGGTGAAGCAGGGCCAGCCGCTGTTCCGCCTGGACCAGACCCAGGTCGAAGCCGACGTGCAGTCGCTGCAAGCGCAGTACCGCATGGCCTGGGCCAGCCTGGCGCGCTGGCAGAGCGAACGCGACAACCTCAAGCAGGTGAATTTCCCCGAGGCCCTGAGCGCCGATCCCGATCCACGCCTGGCCCTGGTGCTGGAAGGCCAGCGGCAACTGTTCAGCAGCCGCCGCGAAGCCTTCGCCCGCGAGCAGGCCGGGATCCGCGCCAGTATCGAAGGCGCCACCGCGCAACTGGCCGGGATGCGCCGGGCGCGTACCGACCTCAACAACCAGGCCGAGTCCCTGCGCCAGCAGCTGGCCAACCTGCAGCCCCTGGCGGACAACGGCTACATCCCGCGCAACCGCTTGATGGAGTACCAGCGCCAGCTGTCCCAGGTGCAGCAGGAACTGGCGCAGAACACCGGCGAAAGCGGGCGGGTGGAGCAGGGCATTCTCGAGTCGCGGCTCAAGTTGCAACAGCACGGCGAGGAGTACCAGAAGGAAGTGCGCAGCCAGTTGGCCGAAGCCCAGCTGAAAAGCCTGACCCTGGAACAGCAACTGACCTCGGCCGGTTTCGACCTGCAGCACAGCGAAATCCTCGCCCCGGCCGACGGCATCGCGGTCAACCTCGGGGTACACACCGAGGGCGCCGTGGTCCGCCCCGGGGAAAACCTGCTGGAGATCGTGCCCCAGGGCACTCGCCTGGAAGTGGAGGGGCACCTGCCGGTGAACCTGATCGACAAGGTCGGCAGCCACCTGCCGGTGGACATCCTGTTCACCGCCTTCAACCAGAGCCGCACGCCGCGGGTGTCCGGCGAGGTCAGCCTGATCTCCGCCGACCAGATGGTCGATGAAAAGACCGGCGTGCCGTACTACGTGCTGCGTAGCAGCGTCAGCGACCAGGCCATGGAAAAACTCAATGGCCTGGTGATCAAGCCGGGCATGCCGGCGGAGATGTTCGTCCGTACCGGCGAGCGCTCGCTGCTCAACTACCTGTTCAAACCCCTGCTCGACCGGGCGGGTTCCGCATTGACCGAGGAATAAGGATGTTCCGTCGCATGAGTCAGTTTTCCATCTTCGGAGCCACAGTCGCTTTACTGGTATGCACCCACGCCCAGGCCATGGGGCCGTTCCAGGTCTATGAACAGGCCTTGCGCAACGACCCGGTGTTCCTCGGCGCGATCAAGGAGCGCGATGCCGGCCTGGAGAACCGCATCATTGGTCGCGCCGGGCTGCTGCCGAAACTCAACTACAGCTACAACAAGGGCCGCAACAACTCCCAGGCCACCGTGCCCGACGGTCGCGGCGGCACCAGCCACGATGACCGCAACTACGACAGCTACGGTTCCACCTTCACCCTGCAACAGCCACTGATCGACTACGAGGCCTATGCCTCCTACCGCAAGGGCGTGGCCCAGGCGCTGTTCGCCGACGAGAACTTTCGTGGCAAGAGCCAGGAGCTGCTGGTGCGGGTGCTGACCTACTACACCCAGGCGCTGTTCGCCCAGGACCAGATCGAGATCGCCCAGGCCAAGAAGAAGGCCTTCGAGCAGCAGTTCCAGCAGAACGAGCACATGTTTCGCCAGGGCGAGGGCACCCGCACCGACATCCTCGAAGCGGAGTCGCGCTACGAGCTGGCCACCGCCGAAGAGATCGAGGCCCGCGACGAGCAGGACGCGGCGCTGCGCGAGCTGGGTGCGTTGATCGGCGTGCCGACCGTGGACATCCGCGACCTCGACCCGCTGCGCGAGCGTTTCGAGTCCTTCACCCTGTCGCCAGCCAACTACGACGCCTGGCATGAACTGGCGATCAGTAACAACCCGAACCTGGCCTCCCAGCGCCAGGCCGTGGAAGTGGCGCGTTACGAGATCGAGCGCAACCGCGCCGGCCATCTGCCGCGGCTCAGCGCCTATGCCACCTCGCGCCGGGTCGAGTCGGAAAGCGGCAACACCTACAACCAGCGCTACGACACCAACACCATCGGCATCGAAATCAGCATGCCGCTGTACGCCGGTGGCGGCGTCTCGGCGGCCACCCGCCAGGCCAGCCGGACGATGGAGCAGGCCGAGTACGAGCTGGACTCGCAGACCCGCACCACCCTGATCGAGCTGCGGCGCCAGTTCAGCGCCTGCCTGTCCGGGGTCAGCAAGCTGCGGGCTTATCAGAAGGCGCTGACCTCGGCCGAGGCCCTGGTGGTCTCGACCAAGCAGAGCATCCTCGGCGGCGAACGGGTCAACCTCGACGCGCTGAACGCCGAACAGCAGCTGTACACCACGCGCCGCGACCTGGCGCAGGCCCGTTACGACTATTTGATGGCCTGGACCAAGTTGCACTACTACGCAGGCACCCTGCGTGAAGACGACCTGGCCCGGGTCGACGAAGCCTTCAGGCCCGGCTCATGAACTGACAAAAAGGCGGCCGCGGGCGGCCCGACCTGACATTTTCGACAAAAACAAAAAACGAGAAGTCATCACATGGATAGACGCTTTTATCAGCTCAAGGCGCTGAGTCGCCGCTCGTTGCTCGCTTGCTCCACGCTGTCGGCGGTAGCACTGCCGGGCATGGCCCAGGCGCAGTACCAGGAAACCGGCCAGTTGGGGGTGCCGGCCAGCTGGCAATCGGCCGAATACACCCAGGACTGGGGCCTGGAGCGCATGCGCGCCAGCTCCGCCTATGCCGCCGGCATCACCGGTAGCGGGGTGAAGATCGGTGCCCTCGACTCGGGCTTCGACGCCAGCCATGGCGAAGCCTCGCCCGAGCGCTTCCACGGGGTCACCGCCACCGGCAGCTATGTCGATGGCACACCGTTCAGCGTCTCCGGGGTACTCAACGGCAACAACGACAGCCATGGCACCCATGTCACCGGCACCATGGGCGCGGCCCGCGACGGCGTTGGCATGCACGGCGTGGCCTTCAATGCCCAGGTCTACGTGGGCAACACCAACAAGAACGACAGCTTCCTGTTCGGCCCGACCCCGGACCCGCAGTACTTCAAGGCGGTGTACGGCGCCCTGGCGGATGCCGGGGTACGCGCCATCAACAACAGCTGGGGCAGCCAGCCGCCGGGTGTCAGCTACCAGACCCTGGGCGACCTGCACGCCGCCTATGCCCAGCACTATGGCCAGGGCACCTGGCTGGACGCGGCGGCCGATATCTCGCGCCAGGGCGTGATCAACGTGTTCAGCGCCGGCAACAGCGGTTACGCCAACGCCAGCGTGCGCGCTGCGCTGCCGTACTTCCAGCCGGAGCTGGAAGGCCACTGGCTGGCGGTGTCTGGCCTGGATGCGAACAACCAGCAGCGCTACAACCAGTGCGGCATCGCCAAGTACTGGTGCGTGGCCGCGCCCGGGCGGCTGATCTCCAGCACCGTGCCCGGCGGCGGTTACGCCACCAAGTCCGGCACCTCGATGGCCGCGCCCCATGCCACGGGCGCGCTGGCCCTGGTAATGGAGCGTTATCCCTACATGAATAACCAGCAGGCCCTGGAGGTGCTGCTGACCACCGCCACCCAGTTGGACGGCTCGATCACCGAGGCGCCCACCAGCCTGGTCGGCTGGGGCGTGCCCAACCTGGAGCGGGCCATGCACGGTCCCGGGCAGTTGCTGGGATCCTTCGACGCCAACCTGGGTGCCGGGCAGGGCGATGTCTGGAGCAACGACATCTCGGACAAGGCGCTGTTGCAGCGCCAGGGCGAGGACGCCGCCGAACACGCGGCCTGGCAACAGACCCTGAAGGACAAGGGCTGGGAAAACGGCCTGGGCGCCGGCGCCAGCCAGCAGGACAAGACCGACTACGCCGTCGGCATGGCCCGCGACGCGGCCGCCGCGCAGCGGGTGTACGAGGGCAGCCTGATCAAGTCCGGCGCCGGCTGGCTGCTGCTCAGCGGCAACAACAGCTATCGCGGCGCGACCACGGTCAACGGCGGCTTGCTGACAGTCAATGGCTCGCTGGCCTCCAGTGTCACGGTCAATGACGGCGGCACCCTCGGCGGTTCCGGCCGCATCGGCGCGCTGCTGGCCAACAGCGGCGCCACCGTGGCGCCGGGCAACTCCATCGGCACCTTGCAGGTGGCGGGGGACGTGACCTTCCAGCCGGGCTCGACCTATGCGGTGGAGCTGTCGCCCACCAGCAGCGACCGCATCGTCGCTGGCGGCAAGGCCACCCTCAACGGCGCCGGGGTCACCCTGGCCCTGGAAAACAGCCCGCAGCTGCTCAGCCTGCAACAAACGCAAAGCCTGATCGGCAGCCAGTACCAGATCCTCCAGGCGGCGAACGGCATCGGCGGCCGCTTCGGCTCGGTGGAACCGAACTACCTGTTCCTCGGCGGCAGCCTCGATTATTCGGCCAGTGGCGTGCAGCTGAGCATCGGGCGTAACGCCACTTCGTTCGCCAGTGTCGGCCTGACCCCGAACCAGCGCTCGGTGGCCGTCGCCGCCGAGCAACTGGGGGCGGGCAACCCGGTGTATGAAAGCCTGCTGCGCTCGCCGAGCGCCGGTGTGGCGCAACAGGCGTTCCAGCAGCTGTCCGGGGAAGTCTACCCGGCGTTGGGCTCGATGCTGCTCAACGACAGCCGGCAGCTGCGCGATGCGGTCGGCGAGCGTCTGCAGGTCCCGGGCGCGGTGGTGCAGAGCGAGGGCAACCTCTGGCTCAAGGTACTGGGCGCCTGGGGCAAGAACGACGGCAGCCACGACACCGAGGGCTACAACACGTCCATCGGCGGGTTGCTGCTGGGAGCCGATGGCGCGCTCAGCGACAGCACGCGCCTGGGCGCCTTCGCCGGCTATAGCGACAGCTCCCTGAGCATGGGCGGCGGCACCCATTCCAAGGCCTCGGTGGACAGCTATCACCTGGGCACCTACCTCGGCCACGAGCTGGGCGCCTGGCGCCTGAGCGCGGGCGCGGCCCACAGCTGGCATCGCGCCGACGTCAAGCGCGACCTGCAGTTCGGCGAAGTCAGCGGCAAGCAGAAAGCCAAGGTCGATGCCCGCACCAGCCAGGTCTTCGGCGAGGCGGCTTATCGCCTCGACCTGCCGGCGCTGGCCCTGGAACCGTTCGCCAACCTGGCCTACGTGCACCTGCACCGCGACAGCTTCAGCGAGAAGGGCGACGCCGCGGCGTTGAAAGGCGGCAGCGACAGTCGCGAGGCGGCGCTCAGTACCCTCGGCCTGCGCGCCCTGAAAAGCCTCGAGCTGTCCGGGCAAACCCGCCTGGACCTTTCCGGCTCCCTGGGCTGGCAGCACAACCTGAGCAACACCCGGGCCGAGGAACACCTGGCCTTTGCTTCCGGCGGCACGCCGTTCAGCGTCGAAAGCACCTCGCTGCCGCGCAATGCCGCGCTGGTCGGCGCCCATGCCAGCCTGGCGCTGAGCCGGGACCTGCGCCTGAGCCTGGATTACACCGGCCAGCTGGCCAGCCGTGAGAAGAACCACGGGGCGGGACTGAGCCTGAACTGGCAGTTCTGACCCGGCTTTTGACAGCGCCGTGTCGACGCAAGGTCGCGTCGACACGGCAGCCGCTATCGGTACAGCACGGCTCGCCGTTGGCGGGCCGGCTGTTCGGTAAAACCACCCGCGCCGGGTCTGGTGCGGTGTTTCCTCTAGCAAGGCAACTATTTCCAGCAAGGCAACTATTTCTAAGCAAGGCAACTAAGGAAGGTACCGATGAAATACAGATTTACGGGGGCTGCTCCGGCGGCCAACAGCCTGGTGCGCGCCTCCTGCGGCGCTTTGATCTGTGGCCTGGCCGTGGCGGGTAACGCCCAGGCCGCGCCTTATGTCGAAAGCGGCCAGCCGGGCGATCCCGGCAGTTGGCGCAGTGCCGAGTTCAACGCCGAATGGGGCCTGGGGGCGATCCATGCCGAGCAGGCCTATGCCGCCGGTTATACCGGCAAGGGCGTCAAGCTGGGGATCTTCGACCAGCCGGTGTATGCCCAGCACCCGGAATTCAGCGGCAGCAACAAGGTGATCACTCTCGTCACCAGCGGCATCCGCGAATACACCGACCCCTACATTCCGGTCAAAGCCGGCGATGCCTTCCGTTATGACGGCACGCCCTCGGTGGGCTCCGACGGCAAGCTCGGCTCCCACGGCACCCACGTCGGCGGGATCGCCGCCGGTAGCCGCGACGGCGGGCCGATGCATGGCGTGGCCTTCGACGCGCAGATCATCAGCGCCGAAAACGGCGACCCGGGCCCCGAGGACGGGATCATTCTCGGTAACGACGGCGCGGTCTACCGGGCCGGCTGGGATGCCCTGGTGAACAGCGGCGCGCGGATCATCAACAACAGCTGGGGCATCGGCATCACTGACCGCTTCGACCAGGGCGGTCGCGACCCGGCCTTCCCGCATTTCACCGTGCAGGACGCGCAGTTGCAGTTCGACCAGATCCAGCCGCTGCTGGGCACCCGCCAGGGTGGCGCCTACAGCGGGGCGATCGACGCCGCTCGCGGTGGTGTGCTGACCATCTTCGCCGCCGGTAACGACTACAACCTGAACAACCCGGACGCCATCGCCGGCCTGGCCTATTTCGTGCCGGAAATCGCGCCGAACTGGATGACGGTAGCGGCCTTGCAGGTGAACCCGGATACCGCCAGCCCCAATCCCTACACCCTCAGTACCTTTTCCTCGCGTTGCGGCTACACCGCGAGCTTCTGCGTCTCGGCGCCGGGTACACGGGTCTACAGTGCGGTGATCGGCGGCACCAACCTCGACGACATGACCATCGGCTACGCCAACAAGAGCGGCACCTCGATGGCCGCGCCCCATGTGGCGGGCGCGGCGGCGGTGCTGATGGAGCGCTTTCCGTACATGAGCGCTTCGCAGATCGCCACGGTGCTCAGGACCACCGCCACCGACATGGGCGATCCGGGCATCGACGCGCTGTACGGCTGGGGCATGATCAACCTGCAAAAGGGCATCGACGGTCCAGGCATGTTCGTCACCGAAGCGGACATTCCCCAGGAATTCCGTGTCGAAGGCGCCTACGGCTCCGGCCAGTTCGTGGTCGACCTGCCCGGCATCGGCGCCGTGGTGGATGCCGGCAAACCCACCGAGCGCCTGTGCACTGGCCTGTCTTGCGGGCTGGATGTCTGGCGCAACGACATTTCCGGACACGGTGGCCTGACCAAGCAGGGCATCGGCACCCTGGTGCTGACCGGCAACAACAGCTACAGCGGCCCGACCCTGGTCAATCAGGGACGCCTGGCCATCAATGGTTCGCTGGCCTCGGCGGTGACGGTCAATGACAGCGGCATTCTCGGCGGCAACGGGCGCATCGCTGCGCTGACCGCCAACCGTGGCGGTACGGTGGCGCCGGGCAACTCGATCGGCACCTTGCAGGTGGCGGGCGACGTGACCCTGCAACCGGGCTCGACCTACGCGGTGGAGCTGTCGCCGACCAGCAGCGACCAGATCGTCGCTGGCGGCAAGGCCACCGTCGAAGGGGCCAATGTGACCCTGGCCCTGGAGAACAGCCCGACCCTGCTCAGCGCCCGCGAGGCGCAAAGCCTGCTCGGCCGGCAATACAACATCCTGCAGGCGGCCGGTGGCATCGAAGGCCGTTTCGGTTCGGTGGCGCCGAACTACCTGTTCATAGGTGGCAGCCTCGATTACTCGGCCAGCGGCGTGCAGTTGCAGGTCGCGCGTAACGCCACGTCCTTCAGCGACGTCGGCCTGACCCCGAACCAGCGTTCCGTGGCGGCTGCCGCCGAGCGACTGGGGGCGGGCAATCCGGTGTACGAAAGCCTGCTGCTGTCGGAGAACGCCGCCAGCGCGCAACAGGCCTTCCAGCAATTGACGGGGGAGATCCATCCGGCCATCGGCACGCTGCTGATCAACGACAGCCGCCAGCTGCGCGATGCGGTGGGCGACCGTCTGCGTCAGGACGGCCTGCTTGATTCGTCGGCGCCCGCGGCCAGCGACAACAATGTGTGGTTCAAGGTGCTGGGGGCCTGGGGCAAGGCCGACGGCGGTTATGACCATGCCAACTACACCACCTCGATCGGCGGCCTGCTCGCCGGGGTCGATGGCTTGATCGCCGAAGACACCCGTCTCGGCCTGTTCACCGGCTACAGCGACAGTTCCCTGAGCATGGGCGACGGTACCCATTCCTCGGCCTCGGTGGACAGCTATCACCTGGGTGCCTACCTGGGCCATCAGCTGGATGCCGTGCGCCTGAGCGTCGGCGGTTCCTACAGCTGGCATCGCATCGATGTGAAGCGCGACCTGCAATACGGCGAGTTCTCCGACCGGCAAAAGGTCAAGCGCGACGCCCAGACCGCCCAGCTGTTCACCGAAGCAGCGTGGCAAGTGGCGCTGCCGGGTGTGGCGCTGGAACCCTTCGTCAACCTGGCCTACGTGCATGTGGGCAGCGACAGCTTCCGCGAAAAAGGCGGGGCTACCGCGTTGCGCAGTGGCGATGACAACCGCGACGCGGTGCTCTCGACCCTCGGCCTGCGGGCCAGCAAACGCTTCGCCCTGTCCGATGCCCGGCAGCTGGAGCTGGCCGGCACCCTCGGCTGGCAGCACAACCTGAGCGACACCAATTCGGATCAGCACCTGGCTTTTGCCAATGGTGGTTCGTTCAACATACAGAGCGTTGCGCTGGATCGTAACGCCGCTGTGGTCGGGGCTCGCGCCGGCCTGTTGCTGGGGCGCGATACCCGGGTAAACCTGGACTACAACGGCCTGCTGGGTTCTCGGGACAAGAGTCACGGGGTCGGCCTGACCCTGGACTGGCAGTTCTGAGGCCTGCGGGCCAATGACCATAAGAGTGAGACACAACATGGGTGTATTCGATTACCGGAGTTTCAAGGGCGAGGCGGGCAAGGCGCTGTACAGCGATGCCCTGGCGTTGACGCTCTACGCCTACACGCCCACCGGGCAGCCGCTGGCGTCGGGCTGGACGGCGATTGGTGCCGAGCGGCTGGGGTACCAGGGCAAGGTCGGGCCCCAGGGCACCTTCTTCGGCGAGCAGCCAGGCTTTACCAGCGCCGAAGTGGAGGTGCTGGGGCGTTACGACGAGGCCGGCAAGTTGCTGTCGATCGGCATCGCCTTTCGCGGCACTGGCGGCCTGGGCTTGAGCGATACCCTGGGCGACATCAAGAACAACCTGCTGGCGGCGGTCGGGCCGGTGGGTTATGCGGCGAACTACAGCAAGAATGCCTTCGACAAGCTATTCGCCAGCGTCGCCGAGTTCGCCAAGGCCCAGGGCCTGAGCGGCCAGGATGTGCTGGTCAGCGGCCACAGCCTGGGCGGCCTGGGGGTCAACAGCCTGGCCGAGCTGAGCGGCGAGCACTGGGGCGGTTTCTACGCTGACGCCCGCTATGTGGCATTCGCCTCGCCGACCCAGGGCCCGGGGGACAAGGTGCTGAACATCGGCTACGAAAACGATCCGGTGTTCAGGGTGCTCGACGGTACCACCTTCAATGCCTCGTCCCTGGGCAGCCATGACAAGGTCCAGGCGTCGGCGACCAACAACATCGTCAACTTCAACGAGCACTACGCGTCGACCCTGGAGAACCTGCTGCCGCAGAGCATCCTCAACCCGCTGTCGTGGAAGGCCCACGGTTCCGCGGGTTACGCCGATGGCTTGAACCGGGTGGTGGATTCGGCGTTCTACGACCTGACGAGCAAGGACTCGACCCTGATCGTTTCCACTTTGTCCGAGGCCAGTCGGGGCAAGACCTGGGTCGAGGACCTCAACCGCAACGCCGAACCGCACAAGGGCAGCACCTTTATCTTCGGCACCGACGGCAGCGACCTGCTCAAGGGCGGGCGCGGCAACGACTTCATCGAGGGCCGCGACGGCAACGACACCTTCCGCGACGACGGTGGCTACAACATCCTGCTGGGCGGCAAGGGGCATAACGTCTTCGACCTGCAGCAGTCGCTGGGCAAGTTCAGCGTGGTCAACGATGGCGACGGCACCCTGTACGTGCGCGATGCCTATGGCGGCATCAGCATGACCCGCGATATCGGTGCGCTGGTGAGCAAGGAGCCGGGTTTTGCCTGGGGCCTGTTCAGCAAGGAAGTGACCCACAGCGTGACCGACCAGGGCCTGCTGGCCGGCAACCAGTTGACCCACTACAACCATTCGCTCAATGGCGATGCCTACGGCAATGCGCTGGTGGCCAGCGTCGACGGCGACTGGCTGTTCGGTCACGGCGGCGACGATGTGCTGCGCAGCGACAAGAGCGACGTGACCTTTGTCGGCGGCGCCGGCAACGATGTCATGTATTCCAGCGGCGGCGGGGCCAACACCTTCCTGTTCAGCGGCGCCTTCGGCTTCGACGCGATCCATGGCTACCAGGGTAGCGACAAGCTGGTGTTCATGGGCGTGGCGGGCGCGGGGCAGGGCTACGACTACACGCAGCACCTGTCACAGAGCGGCCAGGACACCTTGCTCAGCGTCGGCGACTACGCCGTGACGCTGGTCGGGGTCGCGCCAGACAGCCTTTCCGCAGGGGGGATCGTCTTTGCATAGATAAGTAGCAAAAAGCATTGCACTAAGGATGGGGCGCCAGCGGAGGGCGCTCCGTCCGCGTGAGCTATCTCGAACAAGTTCAACAACAAAGAGAGGCAATACCATGGGTGTGTATGACTACAAGAACCTCGGCACAGAAGACTCAAAGGCGCTGTTTTCCGATGCGCTGGCGATCACGCTGTATTCCTACCACAACCTCGACAACGGCTTTTCCGCCGGTTATCAGCAGTACGGTTTCGGCCTCGGCCTGCCGGCGACCCTGGTCACGGGGCTGATCGGCAGCAGCGATTCGCAAGGGGTGATTCCCGGGCTGCCCTGGAACCCCGACTCGGAGAAAGCCGCGCTGGAGGCGGTGCAAAAGGCCGGCTGGACACCGATCGGCGCTGCCCAGCTGGGCTACGACGGCAAGACCGACTTCAGGGGCACCTACTACGGGGAAAAGGCCGGCTACACCACCGCCCAGGCCGAAGTGCTCGGCAAGTACGACGACCAGGGCCACCTGACCTCCATCGGCATTGCCTTTCGCGGCACCAGCGGCCCCCGTGAATCGGTGATCGGCGACTCCATCGGCGATGTGATCAACGACCTGCTGGCGGCGTTCGGGCCCAGGGACTACGCGAAAAACTACGCCGGCGAAGCCTTCGGCAAGCTGCTCGCCGATGTCGCGGCCTTCGCCCAGGCCAATGGCCTGACGGGCAAGGACATCCTGGTCAGCGGCCACAGCCTCGGCGGCCTGGCGGTCAACAGCCTGGCGGACCTGAGTGGCGATCACTGGTCGGGGTTCTACCAGGATGCCAGCTACGTCGCCTACGCCTCGCCGACCCAGAGCGCGGGGGACAAGGTGCTGAATATCGGCTACGAAAACGATCCGGTGTTCCGAGCCCTCGATGGCTCTTCGTTCAACCTGGCGTCCCTCGGCGTGCATGACACGGCGCAGGAGTCGGCGACCAACAACATCGTCAGTTTCAACGACCATTACGCCTCGGCGGCCTGGAACCTGCTGCCGTTCTCCATCCTGAATATCCCGACCTGGCTGTCACACCTGCCCACCGGCTACGGCGACGGCATGACACGGATCCTCGAGTCGAAGTTCTACGACCTGACGAGCAAGGACTCGACCATCATCGTCGCCAACCTGTCGGACCCGGCGCGGGCCACCACCTGGGTCCAGGACCTCAACCGCAATGCCGAAACCCACAAGGGCAGCACCTTTATCATCGGCACCGACAGCAACGACCTGATCCAGGGCGGCCAGGGCAATGACTACCTCGAAGGCCGCGCCGGCAACGATACCTTTCGCGACGCCGGCGGCTACAACATCCTGCTGGGCGGGCAGGGCCACAACACCCTGGACCTGCAGCAGTCGGTGAAGAACTTCAGCTTCGCCAACGACGGCGCCGGCACCCTGTATGTGCGCGATGCCAATGGCGGCATCAGCATCACCCGCGATATCGGCGCGATCACCAGCAAGGAGCCGGGGTTCCTCTGGGGCCTGTTCAAGGACGATGTGACCCACAGCGTCACCGACAAGGGCCTGCTGGCGGGGAGCAACCTGACCCAGTACGCCGCTTCGGTGAAGGGCGACGCCGCGGCCAATACCCTGACCGCCCACGCCGGCGGCGACTGGCTGTTCGGCCTGGACGGCGATGACCACCTGATCGGCGGCCAGGGTAACGATGTGCTGGTCGGCGGCGCGGGCAACGACCTGCTGCAGGCGGGCGGGGGCAGTAATACCTTGCTGTTCAGCGGCAACTTCGGCCAGGACCGGGTGCTGGGTTACCAGAGCAGCGACAAACTGGTGTTCCTCGGCGTCGCAGGCGTGGTCGCCAACGACGACTTCCGCGCCCACGCCAGCACCGTGGGCAACGATACCCAGCTGACCTTCGGCGGCGACTCGGTGACCCTGGTTGGTGTGAGCCTGGACAGCCTCAACGGCGCGAGCATCACCATCGCCTGAAGCCTGACCGCGCGGGGTGGCGATTTTTGCCTCGCGCGGTCATGGGTTTGCCTTTGTGTGTCCCTCGACCGCATTTTTCGCCAAAGCCAAGGGTATTTGCCCAAAGGGTGACCCGCCAGCCTGGAAGTGACTCCAATACCTGCCCCCTGTGACACAGCGCTCGATAAAACATCGGCCTGTCGCCAGGCGGGTGGATGCCGCGTGCGCGCTCCGGGCCCTTAAAGTTCGCAGGAGCTTGCGCGTTATCAAGGCAGGCAGCCGCTGCCGAGGCTCATTCAATGGCAACAGTGAACAGCAGGAGAAACACAAGGTGAGTGATAACCAGAGGTATGGCATCGGTCTGGCGCTGGTCCTGATGGCGGGCAGTGCAATGGCCGAGGACTTGCCTCAGCAGTCGATCCTCAAGCGCTACGGCGTGACCCCGGACCAGCTACCGGCCGCCGCGCAGGCCACCGAAAAAGAAGTGCAGCCCGAACCGGGCAGCCGCTTTCATATCGACGCAGAGCGGCCTTGGGCGAGCGTGACCTTGGGGGAGGGTAAAAAGCCTGAAACCACCGGCAATATCAGCATCGATAATGCGGCGGCCCGGGAGTTCGAGCGGTGTCAGCGGGTGCGTGGCGAACTGCAGAAGCGCGGGGAGCAGCACTACATTTCCTGCGATAACAGCGTGCCGGGGCAGAATTCGGCACCCTGGTCGCCCTGAGGGCGACCGGGTTCGATCGGTCAGTCCTCTTGGCGGACGGTGGCGACATCGGCCGCCTTGATGCGGATTTTCTTGCCGGCGATGTCTTCGAATTCGTAGAACCCGTCGGCGGTCTTGGCGTTAGGCATGTCCTTGGTCAGGTATTGCGTGCCGTTCTGCAGCGTCACCACGGTTGGCGAGGCACAGCCGCCCAGTGCCAGGAAGGCTGCGACGGCCAACGGCAGGCCCAGGTATTTGACGTTCATAGACAAACCTCTCTTCATGAATCTCTGTGAGTCCACCCATGATTGGCGGCTCGCGACTATATGGCTATCCGCCCTTGGTGTGATTAACCGCAAGAAAGTTCTGCGGCCCCGTAAAAAAACCTGTAACGCCACTTATCCAATAGTGTTTGCCAGGGCAGGTCGGCAGCTGTTATCTGTATGCATAACCAGTATCAACCTCTTTGCGGCGCGCTTGTCCTGTGACTTCCAACCCTCTGGAAAACCCTCTTTATTACCTGCACAACTTTCAGCAGGTGCTGGCGTGGCTCAAGCTGCGCTACGCCGATGTGCTGTCACCTGAAGAGCGTAGCTTCATCGACGACTTCTCGGCGCTGGCCCAGCCATCCCAGGCCTTGCTGGTGCGCATGATCATGCGCAAAGGCTGCCATTTTCGCACGTCCCGGCTGGTCTATGAAGAAATCGGCGATACTCGCGCGGCCGTCGCGCCGCTGGTGCGCCTGGGCTGGGTCGACGAGCAGGCGCCGCTGACCCTGGAAGAACTGTTCAACCTGTTGCAGAAGGCGGAGATCCTCCAGGTTTTTCGCGCGGAAATCGAACAGCCGAAGGCCCGCAAGTCCGACTGGCTGGCCGCCTTGGCGCCGTTGTTCGACGAGCCGCGGAGCCTGGGCCAGTGGTGCCCGGATCTGGAGGACGGGGTATGCAGCCTGACGGTCATGGCGCTGTGCGACCGCCTGCGCCTGATGTTCTTCGGCAACCTGCACCAGGACTGGTCGGAGTTCGTGCTGGCCGATCTGGGTATCTTCACCTACGAAAAGGTCGAGTTTCGCGACGACGCCCGGGCGCTGCGCAGCCGCGACGACGTCGAGGGTTTCCTGTACCTGGAGGACTGTCGGCAGCATTTTGAAAACGGCGCGGCGCTGGAGGAGGTGCTGGTGAGCATCCAGGCGTTCGCCAGCGACAATCCCTGGTTGCAGCGGCGCCGGGCCAAGCTGCTGTTCCTGCTGGGGCAGCATTGCGAGCGGCTAGCCGAATGGCCGCTGGCGGCCGCCATCTACCAGGCCTGCGCCGATCCCGGGGCGAGAGCGCGGCTGATCCGCGTCTTCGAGCGCAGTGGCGATTACCCGCAGGCGCTGGCCCTGGCCGAGGCGGCGGCACTGGCTCCGCACAACGCGGCCGAGCAGCAGCAACTGCTGCGGCGGCTGCCCAGGTTGCGGCGCAAGCTGGGCGGCCCGGCCACGCCGCGCGGCGGCACCCAGCCGACACTGCGCCTGGACCTCAGCCTGCCGCGGGTCGATCCGGCGCTGTCGGTGGAATTCCATGTGCAGGCCCATCTCCACGAGGAGCAGGCGCCGGTGCACTACGTGGAGAACAGCCTGATCAATTCGCTGTTCGGGCTGCTCTGCTGGCCGGCGATCTTCGCGCCACTGCCCGGGGCATTCTTCCACCCGTTCCAGCGCGGCCCGGCCGACCTGTTGAGCGAGGACTTCCACAGCCGTCGCGCCGAACTGTTCCAGGCCTGCCTGGCGGAACTGGATGACGGGCGTTATGCGCAGACCATCCGCCAGCGCTACCTCGACAAGTGGGGCGTGCAGTCGCCTTTCGTGTTCTGGGGCGCCCTCGACGAAGAATTGCTGGAGCAGGCACTGGCCTGCCTGCCGGCCGAGCACCTCAAGCACTGGTTCGAGCGCCTGCTGCAGGACATCAAGGCCAACCGCGCCGGCATGCCGGACCTGATCCAGTTCTGGCCGCAGCAGAAAACCTACCGGATGATCGAGGTCAAGGGCCCTGGCGACCGCCTGCAGGACAACCAGCTGCGCTGGCTGGAGTTCTGTCGGCAGCACCAGATGCCGGTGGCGGTCTGCTACGTGCAATGGGCGGAGCAGGACGGGTGAACTACCGCATCGCGGTACGGGCGCTGTGCGAATTCACCGCCAAGGTCGGCGACCTCGACCTGCGCTTCACCCCGTCGCCCACCGCGCTGGAGGGCATCCAGGGCCATCGCACGGTGGCGGCGCGGCGCAGCGCGCACTATCGGAGCGAGGTGCCCCTCGAAGGCAGCTTCGGCGCGTTGACGGTCAAGGGCAGGGCGGATGGCTACGACCCGGACGCCAACCTGCTGGAAGAGGTCAAGACCTACCGCGGCGACCTGGAGCGCATGCCGGCCAACCATCGCCAGCTGCATTGGGCCCAGGCGAAGATCTATGGCTGGTTGCTGTGCCAGCAGTTGCAATTGAGCAGCATCCGCCTGGCGCTGGTGTATTTCGACATCCTCAGCGAGCGTGAGACGTCGCTGGTGGAAGAGCACGATGCCCAGGCCCTGGAGCAGTTTTTCAACCAGCAATGCAGCCTGTTCCTGCAGTGGGCCGAGCAGGAACTGGCCCACAGGCACGCCCGCGACCAGGCCATGGCGGCGCTGGGTTTCCCCCATTCCGACTTCCGTCCGGGGCAGCGCGCGCTGGCCGAGTCGGTGTACAAGGCGGTGAGCACCGGGCGCTGCCTGATGGCCCAGGCGCCGACCGGGATCGGCAAGACCCTGGGCACGGTGTTTCCCATGCTCAAGGCCATGCCGGGGCAGCAACTGGACAAGCTGTTCTTCCTCACCGCCAAGACCCCGGGACGCAAACTGGCGCTGGATGCCGCTGAGGTGCTGTTCGAGGGCAGCCCCGGATTGCCGTTGCGGGTGCTGGAGCTGGTGGCGCGGGACAAGGCCTGCGAGCACCCGGAGCTGGCCTGTCATGGCGAGTCCTGCCCGCTGGCCAAGGGTTTCTACGACCGTCTGCCGGCGGCGCGGCAGGCGGCGAGCCAGCGATCCTTGCTGGACCAGCAGGCGCTGCGCGAGATCGCCCTGGCGCATGGGCTGTGCCCGTATTACCTGAGCCAGGAAATGGCCCGCTGGAGCGATCTGCTGGTAGCGGACTACAACTACTATTTCGATTTCAGCGCCTTGCTGTTCGGCCTGGCGCAGGCCAACCAATGGAAGGTCGCCGCGCTGGTGGACGAAGCGCACAACCTGGTGGAGCGCGGGCGCTCGATGTACAGCGCCAGCCTCGACCAGTACCAGTTGCACAGCGTGCGCCAGGCCGCCCCGGAGGCGCTGAAGAAGCCGCTGCAACGGCTCAACCGGGAATGGAATGCCCTGCACAAGGAACAGCTGCGGCCGTACCAGGCCTATGACCAGGCGCCGGCCCCGTTGCTCAAGGCGCTGTCGCTGTGTATTTCGGCGATCGGCGATTACCTCAACGACCACCCGCAAGGGCTGGACAGCCGGTTGCAGGGCTTCTATTTCGATGCGCTGCAATTCGCCCGGGTGGCCGAACTGTTCGACGAGCAGTTCCTGTTCGATATCAGCAAGCGCGAACTCAATGCCCGGCGCAGCCTGTCCGAGCTGTGCCTGCGCAACGTGGTGCCGGCGGGCTTCCTGGCGCCGCGGCTGAGCGCGGCGCGCAGTACGGTGCTGTTCTCGGCGACCCTCAACCCCTGGCATTACTACCGCGACCTGCTGGGGCTGCCGGAAACCACGGTGTGGGTGGACGTGGAGTCGCCGTTCAGTGCCGCGCAGCTGGACGTGCACATCGTCAGCCGGATCTCCACCCGTTTCGCCCATCGCCAGGCGTCGCTGGCGCCCATCGTCGAGCTGATCGCCAGCCAGTTCCGCCAGCGCCCCGGCAACTACCTGGCGTTCTTCAGCAGCTTCGATTACTTGCAGCAGGTGGCCAGCCTGCTGGCCCAACAGCACCCGGATATCCCTCTGTGGCAACAGTCGCGCGGGATGGATGAAGGGCAACGCCAGGGGTTTCTCGAGCGCTTCGACGCCGATGGCCAGGGGGTGGGTTTCGCCGTGCTGGGCGGGGCGTTCGGCGAGGGCATCGACCTGCCGGGCTCGCGCTTGATCGGCGCCTTTATCGCCACCCTCGGCCTGGCCCAGCTGAACCCGGTGAATGAGCAGATGAAACAGCGCATGGCGGCGATTTTCGGCGCCGGTTACGACTACACCTACCTGTACCCCGGCCTGCAGAAGGTGGTGCAGGCCGCGGGCCGGGTGATTCGCAGCCAGCAGGACCGCGGCGTGGTGATGCTGATCGACGACCGGTTCGCCGAGCCCCGGGTCCGGCAATTGCTGCCGGGCTGGTGGGCGCTCGACGCTCCGGGCGACGAGGTGCTTCAGGGCGCCGGGTAGGCGGCGTCGCGGATCTCCCGGGTGAAAGCTCCCGACATGCCCTCGAAGGCGGTGTTGGTCAGCGCCACCACGGTCAGCCTGGCCTGTGGGTCGACAAACCAGCTGTGGCCGTAGGCGCCGCCCCATTGCAGGGTGCCCCGGGATTGTGGGGTACCGGCCAGGGCCGGATCGTCCAGTACCGCCCAGCCGTAGCCGAAGCCCCAGCCCGGCCCCTGGGTCTGCGCCTGAGCGCCGACCTGGTCGGTCATCATCGCCTGCACGCTACGGGCGGAAAGCAGCGGGCCGCCACCCTGGCGCAAGGTGTCGAGAAAACGCGCCACGTCCATGGCGGTACCAGCCATGCCGGCGCCACCGGAGGGGTAGGCGCGTGGGTCGAAGATCCGCTTGAGGGAGAACAGCGTGGTGCTTTCGCCGACCCGGATCGCCGCCTCGTCCTGCATCCGGCTCGGCCGCGGACGGTCATCGCGGTAAACCGCGCCGAGGCGGGCAGGGTCCTTGACCGAGAACGCGGTGTCGTTCATGTGCAAAGGTTGGGTGACCAGTTCCTCGGTCAGGGCTGGCAGGCTTTTGCCGCTGGCCTTTTCCAGCACGGCGCCGAGCACGTCGATGGCCATGGAATAGCGCCACTGCGTACCCGGCGGATAACTCAAGGGCACGCTGGCAATGCGTTTGAGGTTGTCTTCCAGGCTCATGCCCGGCTCGGCCAGGCCATCCGACACCCCGGCCGTGCGATACGCCCCATGCTCGGCCTCGAGAAAGCCATAGCTCAGGCCGGCGGTGTGGGTGAGCAATTGCTTGAGGGTGATCGGCGGGTGGGTGCCATCGGCCAGCCCAGGGCGGAAATCCGCCAGCCATTGGCTGACCGTATCGTCCAGGGACAGCGTGCCCTGTTCCACCAGGCGCATGGCGACCACGGACACCATGGGCTTGGTGATAGAGGCCAGGCGCAGGATGGTGTCGCCGGTCATGGGCCGGGCCGCCTCCCGATCGGCGAAACCGGCGGCGCGCTGGTACACCACCTGGCCGTCGCGCATCACCACCACCACGGTGCCGACGATCCGCTGTTCGCCGATGGCGCGTTCGATGGCCGTGTCCATGCGCCTGCCGAGCTCCTCGTCCGGCGTGGCGGCGCTGGCCAGCGAAGCGCCGAGGGTGGCGGCCAGGGCGAGCAGGCCTTTATGGGGTCGATCCATGGGGAGAGCCTCTATAATCACAATGTCCGCTATGATTAACCGGCATTCGTTCTAATTTCAATAGTGATCACTATGATAAATAATCCTGCTGCCGTGGTGCGCCGTCGTGGACGGCCGATTGCCTTTGATCGCGACCAGGTCCTGGGCCTTGCGGCAGAGGTGTTCTGGCGCCTGGGCTATGAAGGCGCCTCGATGCCTGAGTTGTCGGCGGCCATGGGCATCACCGTGCAAAGCCTGTATGCCGCGTTCAGGTCCAAGGCCGAGCTTTACCAGCAGGCGCTGGCGCATTACCAGCGCAGCACTGGCGCCTTTGCCGAGCGGGCACTTCGCGAAGAGGCGGATGTGGTGGACGGTTTCCTCCGCCTGCTGCGCGAGGCGGCCCATGAATACAGCCTGCCCGGGCGGCCGCGGGGCTGCATGATTTCCACCGCGACCCTGACCTGCGCGGTGGAAAACGATGCGCTGCGGGAGTTCGTCAGTGCCCTGAGGGCCAACACCCTCAAGGCCTTTGAAGCGCATATCGAGCAGGGCATCGCCAACGGGCAACTGCGCGCCGATACCCAGGCAGCGGCGCTGGCCCGGTATATCGGGGCGATCATTCAAGGCATGTCGGTACAGGCTCAGGATGGTGCGGATTGCACAGCGTTGCTGGCCATCGGCGAGTTGGCGGGGCAGGAAATACAGCGGGCCAGGGCCTGACGGCATGCCGGCCAATGAGTCAACCTCAGCAGCTGCCGAGGCCTGTTCCATCCTGTGAGACGCGGATGAACCGGCGCAGGGTTTCACCTGGCCCGGTGCGGAACTCGGTGGGCCTGGGTTGGCCCTCGTCCGCGGCGATGAAGACGAAGTCATCGCTGTCCAGTCGATAGCTGGCAGGCAAGTGCTTGCCGGTGTCGGCGCCCATGGAGTCGACCCAGGTAATGGATTTCGGTGTGGTCCGGGTATCGAGGGTAAAACTGCCCGCGAGCAACAGCTCGCCTTCGAGCGTCACGACGCGGAACCCTTGCCCCTGGATCAGGGTAAGAGCTCCTGGGGCACCATGTTCGTCAGGCGGGTTGCTGACCCCGTTGTCCTCGTACTCCACCTGTTCCCAGGCACCTTGAAGCTGTTGCAGGTCGAACTGGTCGTCGCAGGTCATCGTCGTCCGGGCCTTCTGTCTTCGCTGGGTAAGAGGGGGGTCAGTTGAAGATGTTGCGCCCGATGCAGTACGTCAGCAGGTCCTGGTCGCTCTCGACTTCCAGCTTGCGCATGGCGGAGATTTTCTGCGCGCTGATGGTCTTCGAACTGCGGTTCTGGCTGCGGGCAATGTCACTGACGCTCTTGCCGGAAACGAACAGCCGCAGGATTTCAAACTCCTTGGGCGAGAGCATGGAGATCCGGTCGTCGATGCTGGCGTTGGATTCGATGACCGAGCTCGGCGCAGGTTCCAGACTCTGATAAGAGCCTCTTTCGACAATGGTCTTGAGCGCCACCTGGATTTCATTGTGCAGCTGGCTTTTCTGGATCACCCCGACCACCCCCAGTTCATGCAGGCGTGTGAGGATCAACTGGTTGGAGATCATGGTCAGGATCAGGATCTGCAGGCGCGGGAAGTGGCGCTTCAGGTACTCGACCAGTTTGAGGCCGTCGCCGTAGGGAGAGTCCCCGGGCATGTTGTAGTCGGTAATGACGATATCGACCGGCTGTTGTTCGAGAATCTCGATCAAGCCCTGTGAGCTGATGGCTTCACCGACTATTTCAAAGTTGCTTTCCCGTTCCATCAACTCGCGAACGCCGAGCAGAACAATCGGATGATCGTCGGCGATGACTACTTTAAATTTTTCCATGACTAGCCACTCGTAATACGCCGGTTGGTAAGGAGAAAGAGTAAAGGATTGCGCTCATCAAATCTTGTCGCGTCTCATTCAAGTGCATTAAGAATATCCGTCAAGCTTTGTATCAGGCTTTTCACCTCAAGGGTCACGGAAGAGGTGATCGCGCTTTGCAGTATCCGGGACTCCAGTTCGGCGCAGTTTTTCGCCAGCCCGCTCAGCTGCACGGCACCCAGCGCTCCGGCGGCGCTGTGCAGCCGTTCGGCGAGCCGCTTGGCATCCTGGGCGTCGAGGGCGTCGGTCACGCTCTGGACATCCTGGCGCATGGTGGTAATGAACAGCTCACGCATTTTTGGGGACAGCTCGATCATTGTGTCGCCGGTCGCGGGGGAAGGCGTTGCATCGATCATCGGTTGCGGTTCCTGGGCAGGCGCATTCGCGCAGAGATTCGACAGGTAGTGGTGCAGAGTCTGCAGGCTCAAGGGTTTGACCAACCAGGCATTCATGCCGACAGCCATGCAGCGGGCGCCTTCTTCGCGCATGGCATTGGCCGTGACCCCGACGATCGGAGTCTCCCGGTCACGCTCACGCAGGGCGCGGGTCAGTTCATAGCCGTTGAGCAGCGGCATGTTTACATCGGTCAGCACCAGGTCGAACACCTGCGGCTGCCAGAGCTGCAAGGCTTCTTCGCCATTGGAGGCGGCCGTCACCGTACAGCCCAGGGCTTCGAGTTGCTCCTTGATAATCGCCTGATTGATCGCGTTGTCCTCGGCCACCAGGATATGCAGGCTGAGCCTGTTGCTCAGGTCGCATTCGGGAGCGGCGGGCGCGATGGTTTTCCCGTGCAGGGTCAGGGACACGGCCCTGGCGATGGCCCGCACATCATGGGCATCCACGGTGCAACCTCGCGGTGGCGGTGCCGGGTGTTCGCCGGCGACGCACAGGACCCTTGGTCCGGCCCAGGCGGGTAGGGCGTCGGAGGGCAGGACATCGACCAGCAGGTTGGCCTGGCGCGACTCTTCGACAAAGGCCGGCAATGGCTTGGCGACCACGCCGAGGCGATTCAGCCAGTCACTGGTGCTCTGCGCCAGCTCCACGGCGGGAGCCCGCACATACACCGCCTGGGTGCTCGGCAGGATGTCCGCGCAACCTTCCAGAGCGCCGGGCATGACCTTCAGCCCCAGGCGGAGCGAGAAGCTGCTGCCCAGGCCGGGCTCGCTGACCACGCGTATCTGGCCGTTCATCATTTCCGTCAACCAGCGGCATATCGCCAGGCCGAGTCCGGCTCCGGCCTCGCTGGAGGCGTCGCGTACCTGGTAGAAGGTGTCGAACAGACGTTCCTGTTGCGCCGGTGAAATGCCGATGCCGGAGTCGGTGACCTGCCACTCCAGGCTGGCCTGGCCATCCACGCAGTGCAGGAGCTTGACTCGCAATACCACGCGCCCGGTGTCGGTGAACTTGATGGCGTTGCTGAGCAGGTTGCTGAGGATCTGCCGGATCCGTACCGGGTCGCCCAGCAACTGGTCGGGCAACGCCGCATCGATACAGGCGTACAGCAGCAGGCCTTTGTTTTCGGCGAAGACGCTGTAGGCGTGCAGCGTGTCCTCGATCATCTGCAGCGGGCAGAACGCCTGGGACTCGATCGCCATCTGCCCGGATTCGATCTTGGAAATGTCCAGGACATCGCTGATCAATTGGAACAGGGTGCTGGACGAGCGCTGGATGGTTTGCAGGTGCTCGCGCTGGCGAGCATCCAGGCGCGTCAGCCCGAGCAGTTCCAGGGTGCCCAGTACGCCATAGAGCGGGGTGCGTATTTCGTGGCTCATGGTGGCGAGGAACAGCGTCTTGGCTTCGCTCGCCGCATCGGCGGAGCGCCGCGCCTGCTCCAGCATGGCCGCGCCCTCGATATGGCTGGTCACGTCGTGGAAGGCACAGAGCAAGGCATCCTCGCCCTGGTAACGGGTGCTCACGAACCCTACCTGCAGGTGAGTACCGTCGATGTCCAGCCGGGTTTCACCGGCGACGCACAGGTCCTGCCGGCTCTCCAGGGCCATCCGCAGTTTTGTGCTGCCTTGCCATTGCTGGGCTTTGCGGTTTTCCAGCAGGACCTTGAAGTCCGAGCGACGCACCACGCACAGGCCGGTGGGCGCGCAATCGATCACGGCCCGGCTGAAGGCCTCGCTCTCGGCGGTGCGTTGGTAAGCCTCGTAGACCGGTCTGACGATACGTGACTGATACCGGCGACTGACCAGCCAGCCACAGCCAATGCCGCCGATCAGCAGGGCCAGCAAGACCGGCAAGGGCCACAGGGTGTAGTTGAAGTAGCTCTTGAAACCGATGGTATAGAGAGCGGTCCAGGGCTCGGCGGAATGGCTCGAGACTTTGAAGACCATGCCGTCGCCGGTGATGTTCAGCCCGTCATGCAGCACGACGCCCGGTTGCAG
This sequence comes from Pseudomonas sp. GW822-FHT05A08, assembly GCF_058800485.1. Classification (NCBI taxonomy): domain Bacteria; kingdom Pseudomonadati; phylum Pseudomonadota; class Gammaproteobacteria; order Pseudomonadales; family Pseudomonadaceae; genus Pseudomonas; species Pseudomonas sp. GW822-FHT05A08. The sequence continues at coordinate 3,823,671 of NZ_CM179511.1, read as the reverse complement.
CGAACCGCTGAGCACCTTTCCGGAGGGGGCGACCAGGGCGACATGGTCATAGGTCGACCACGGCATGAGTCGCTTGATGTCATTGACCAGATCCATGCTGAACAGCGACGCGACGCCGATCTGGTTGCCGCTGTCCTGGACTCGTGACCATTGCGGCCCGAGATGGGTGCTGACATAAGCCAGCAGCCGGACGGGGGCCTCATTGGTCTGATGGGGGACGAGGGGCTCCCAATCGACCGAGCCATCGGCCCGTGCCGAATCTTTCGCCAGCAGATGCTTGAGCGTTTGCAGGACGAGGGTCTTGTTGGGGGTGTCGTTTTTCCAGAGCGGGTCGCGTGAATGCCCGGCGGCCGGAATGCCGATATTGAAGTTGCCCTTGGCATCGAACAGGAAAAACGGCGGTGACTGGTAATGGGAAGTGGACCAGAAGGCGCTGTAATAGTCGGTCAGGTGCTCTCCCAGGTCGGCCAGCCTGGCCAAGGTGTCAGGCTCGACGCTCTGGTGATCGACAGAGAGGCTGAAGGGCGTGGAAAAGGCAAATTCCTGGCCCAGGTAGTTGTGCGGCCCCTCTTCGGGCAAGGCGCTTTTCAGGTATGAAACCGAATCGTTGGCGTGAAGGGGGATCTTGCTACTTTGTACGGCCACGCCCCGGAGGAAGTCTTCATGTTCGCGGATGTCTTCCATCATCCGCGCAAAATGCGCTTTGAACCTGCCGTGTTGTTCTTCGAGCAGTTTGTGCGACGACCAGTAACTGATGGCGATCAACAACAGGGTCAAGCCGAGAAAAATCAACAATCCCTTGTTCAGGCGAGTCGAGTATCGTTTCAGATTCTCGATGAGCGTGTCCTGGTGGTTCATCACTGGTATCCAAAAAAGCATGAAAAAGTCGAAGCCTTGAGGATTTTACCTTTAAACAACGACTTGTCAGTGATGTGGGGCATGTAATCCTGAAGGGTGGATGTCCTCGGTTCAATAACTGGCGGCTGGACCGTCGTTCACCAGCAACTGTTGAAACTGCTCGGAGGGGACTGCGCGAGAGATCAGGAAACCCTGCACCTGGCTGCAGTCGATCTTGCGCAGCAACGCCAGCTCCTCGGCGCTTTCCACGCCTTCGGCCACCACGGTCAGGCCCAGCTGGCGACCCAGGGCAATGATGCTGGTCAGGGCCTTGGTCAGTTCTTCGCTGGCGTGGCATCCCTGGACCAGGGCGCGATCGATCTTCAGTTCGGTGAACGGGGTGGAAACCAGGTTCATGTACGAGCTGTAACCCTTGCCGAAGTCGTCCTGGGACAGGCCGAAGCCCTTGATGCGCAAGCGGCAGGCACCGGCATAGAAGTTACTGATGTCCTGGGGCACCGAACATTCCATGAGTTCGAAACAGATCTGCCCCGGCACTCCCTGGTGTTCCATGACAAAGTCGAACAGGCGGTCCGCCAGGTCGTGGCTGTTGAGCAGATGGGTCGGCAGATTGATCGACACCGGAATGTCGTAGTCCTGCTGGCGCCAGCGTGCCTGGGCCTGGATCGCCTGGCGCAGGACCAGCCACAGCAGGTCCTCCTCGAGGTCGAAGGACTTGAGGGCGGGCAGGAAGGTGTCGGGGAGCAGCATGCCCTGTGTCGGATGCATCCAGCGGACCAGGGCTTCGGCGGCGACGATGCGGCCGTTGAACAGTGATTTCTTGGGTTGGAACCAGGCTTCGAACTGCTCTTGCTCGATGGCCTGGACCAGCGCGCTCCGACTGAGCATGGAGGCGGGCAAGGGGCGCGGCGAGCTCGGCTGCGAAATGCTCAATTGCGTGGTCAGGGTCTGCAAGGCGGCAAGGTTCACCGGTTTCGAGATCAGGCCGATGACTTTCACCCCGAGGTTCTTGGCAACCAGGCTGGCACTCATCAGCATGCGCCGCGAAGCCGAGCTCATGATCGCCAGCGCCGGCTTGGAGTGCAGGGCCGCCAGTCCCTGGATGAACTGCACGCCATCCATTCCCGGCATCAACAGGTCGGTGAGCACCAGGTCGAACTTGCGCCATTTCAAGCGTTCCAGCGCCTCTTCGCCATCCCGGGCGCCTTCCAGGTAGTAGGGGCCCAGCTCACCGAACAGATGTTGCAGGTACATGTGCTGGAAGGGATGGTCTTCAACGATCAATATGCTACAGGGCTTCATTCTTCGCTCTTTCATAGGGCGCTAGGTAATTGAACAGGGCGCGTAATGCAAAAGGTTTGACCAGGCAATGGTTCATTCCGGCCGCCAGACATTGCTCTTCTTCTCCACGCATCGCGTTGGCCGTGGCACCGATGATCGGAACCGTACAGCCACGGCGTCGCAACTCCTTGGCCAGTTCATAGCCATTCATCATGGGCATGTTGACGTCGGTGAGGACCAGATCGAAGCGCTCGGGGTCCCACATCGACAGGGCTTCCTCGCCGTTTGACGCAAGCTCCACGCTGCAGCCCAGCTCTTCCAGCTGATCCCTGAGGATCAGTTGGTTGATGACGTTGTCTTCGGCCACCAGCACGTTCAGGTTCAGTTGCTTCAACGTCCAGTGTTCGTTGTGATTCTCGGCCTTGGCCACCCACAGCCCCTGGGCCTGGCTGACCGCCTGATGAATGGAACGCAGGTGGTTCAGGTTCACATGCCAGCACCCGGCACGAACCTGCGGTTCGTTGTTGCCTGCCCCGGTGGCGAGGATCAGCGGACCGGGCCAGTCGGGCTGCAGGCGTTGTTCCAGTTCGCCGGGGTGAACCTCGACCAGCAGGCAATCGCTGGTCGGGGCGATCTTCGAGGGATGGCAGAGTTGCACCCGCGCGCCCCATTGGCGCAGCCAGCCGCCGATGGATTCCGCCAGCTCGCGGACGCTGGACATCACATAGATGGTTTCCGGCAGCAGCTGCGTGGCGGGCAGGGTGACCGGCCCATCGATCGCCGCTTCCAGGGGCAGGGTGAGGGAGAAGCTGCTGCCCAGCCCCAGTTCGCTGACCATGCGCAGGCTGCCGTTCATCAATTGCGTGAGGCGCTGACAGATAGGCAGGCCCAGGCCGGTGCCCGCCACCACGTTGGCGTTGCCGCCGGTTTGATAGAAGGGTTCGAAGATCAACGGCTGATGATCCTGGGCAATGCCTTTGCCGGTGTCGGAGACCTGCCACAGGATGCTGGAGCGCTCGCCATCGCGGCTCAGCAGGTTGACCCGCAGCACGATGCGCCCCAGGTCGGTGAACTTCACCGCGTTGTTGAGCAGGTTGCTGAGGATCTGCCGGATCCGGGTGACGTCGCCGATCAGTCGCTCGGGGATTTGCGGGTCCACGCAGGAATACAGCAGCAGGCCCTTGTTCGACGCCGCCGCGGAATAGCCCTGGATCAGCTCGTGGACCAGGTCCAGTGGCGAGAACTCATTGAGCTCCAGGGCCAGTTGCCCGGCCTCGATCTTGGACACGTCCAGCACATCGCAGATCAACTGCAACAGGGTCGAAGAAGAACACTCGATGGCGCGCAGGTAATCGCGCTGCTGGGTATCCAGTTGAGTGCGCGCGAGCAGCTCCAGGGTCCCCAGCACGCCATACAGCGGGGTGCGAATTTCATGGCTCATGGTGGCGAGGAACAGGGTCTTGGCTTCGTTGGCGGCATCGGCCATCTGCCGCGCTTCTTCCAGCGCGGCTTCCACCTGCTTGCGCGCGCTGATGTCGCTGAAGGCGCAGAACAACACGTCCTCGCCCTTGTAGCGGGTGGGCGCGGAACTCAGGTAAAGATGGCGCCCGTCGGTGGTCTCGAAGTAGTCGAAGCGGTTCGGCTCGTGGCTCTTGAAGGCTTGCTGGATCCAGCCGGCGCAGAGTATTTCCCGTTCGACGCCATCGCCCAGCCACTGCTGCGCCAGGGTGTTTTCCAGGACCACCTGGCCATCGGTGCGCCGCAGCACGCACAAGGCCACGGGCGCGGTCTGGATCACGTCGCGGCTGAACAGCTCGCTCTCGACCAGCGCCTGGATACGGCTCAGCGCAGGGGTGATGAAACGGTGCTCGATGCGGCGGGTCAGCAGGCAGATCAGGCTGATGCTGAACAGGCAGAACGCCAGGGCGCCGGCCAGCTGCGGCCAGAGCGCGATCAGCAGGGACTGCAGGCTGAAGGAGTAGACCAGTTGCCAGTCGGAGGTCATCAGTTGCTTGCGGATCACCAGGTGATCGGGCCACCAGCCACTGCCGACAAAACCGAAGAAGTTGCTGCCTTGCAGTTGCTGCAGGGCCTGCCCCAGGCGCCCGGCCGGGGTGTTGGTGAACAGCAGCGCGCCTTCGGAGTTGAACATCATGAACTCGCCGGCGCTCTGGTCGCTGAGAGCCTTGAGCACTTCCCGCCCATCCATTTCCAGGCCCAGCCAGCCGGAGTCATCGGTGCGCTCGTCGAGCCGGGTGAAAATGTACAGCTGCGAAGTCTGCGTGGACGGGTCGGTCAGCCACAGCTCGTTGGTGTCCGGATGCTCCCCATGGTTCAGGACCTCAAGCTTCGAGAGGATGGTCCTGGGCAGGTTGGGGGAGGTCGGGTTGCTGCTGTAGAGGCGCATGACCCGGGCCTCGGGGCCAGGGCTTACATAGAGCAGGTTGACCTGCTTGGCCTTGAAGTATTCGCGCATGCGCTGGCTCAGCCAGATGCTCCACGGATCATCGATGTCGCCCAGTTGCAGGTGCAATTCTTCGCTGGAAGGCGGATACCCCTGTACCTGCCTGGATCGGCGTACCGCGGACAGGCTGAGGCTTTCCAGCAAGGCCTCGCGGCTGGTGAAGAAGGTCTGGGCTTCGGCGATGGCGCTGCTCATGTAGCCGCGGCGCCGGGAAATGTCGTTGCTGAGGGTGGAATTGAGGAAGTTGTAGACGGCGCCGAGGATGCCGACCAAAAGAATGAGTGCGAAAAGACGCAGCAACCTGCTGGCGGCTTCAGGACTGGAAAATAGGGGACTGATCTGATGAAGGTAGGTCTTTAATCTCATTGACCCACTCTAAATAAACCCTCATTAATTCGGGATAGGACGATCCTTAAAGTCGTGGTATTTCGCCGCTTCCAGCCTGGTCCACGACGAAAAAAACCTGGCACGGGCACCAGGTTTTTTCAGTGGGGCATGCCTCGTGACAGCCGGCTCAGACCACTGCCAGTCGCTGCTTGTGCAGTGGCGCGGGAAAGGCCTGGTCGATGGCCGCCAGGTCTTCGTCGTGCAAGCGCAAGCCGGCCGCCTCGGCATTCAGCCGGACATGCTCGGGGTGTACCGCCTTGGGAATGGCGATCACGCCGTCCTGGCGCAGGACCCAGGCCAGCGAGACCTGGGCCGTGGTCACGCCATGGCGGTCGGCGACCTGCTGCAGCGTAGGGTGGCGCAGCAGCTTGCCGGCCTGGGCGATAGGGCAGTAAGCCATGAGCGGCAAGCGCTGTTGTCGCGCGGCGGGCAGCAGGTCGAATTCGATGCCGCGTTCCTCGATGTTGTACAGCACCTGGTTGGTGGCGCAGGCCGGGCTCGCCAGTTCCTCGAGGTCATCGAGGTCGAAATTGGAAACGCCCCAGCGGCCGATCTTGCCGTCTTCGCGCAGGCGCTCGAAGGCTTCCACGGTTTCCTCGAGCGGGTACTGCCCACGCCAGTGCAGCAGGTACAGATCGATGTAGTCGGTACCCAGGCGCCGCAGGCTGCGCTCGCAGGCTTGGGGAATGCCTTTGCGGCTGGCGTTGTGCGGGTACACCTTGCTGACCAGGAACACCCGGTCGCGCTGGCCGGTGATGGCGGCGCCAACCACTTCCTCCGCGCCGCCCTCGGCGTACATTTCGGCGGTGTCGATCAGGCTCATGCCCCGTTCGATACCGGCCTGCAGCGCGGCAATCTCGGCGTTGCGCTGGTGGCGCTCCTCGCCCATGCGCCAGGTACCCTGGCCAATCACCGGGACGGGCACGCCCGCCAGCTCGAGTGTTCGCATGACAATCTCCTGAAAGGGTTAGGGATCCAGAGAAGCAAAGGCGCGGTGCTCGGTCAAGGTAACGAAGAGGACGGGAGAATTTTTCATATTCATTTAAGGAATAAAATAACTACCATTTATTCCTTTTAATGTGAAAGGACACAAGGCACCTTAAAGGCCTGCACGGCGCTGCGCCAGTGCCCACCCCAGACAGGAAGGCCCATCATGACCATCAAGGCAATCAATGTTCGCAACCAGTTCAAGGGCATCATCAAGGAGATCCATGAAGGCCAGGTGGTCTCGGAGATCGATGTGCAGACCGCCTCGGGCATCGTCACCTCGGTGATCACCACGCGCTCGGTGCGCGACCTGGAGTTGAAGGTCGGCAGCGAGGTCATCGCCTTCGTCAAATCCACCGAAGTGTCGATCGCCAAGCTCTGAGACCGCGATCCGACCCTGCGTCATGCCCCGCACCGCGCTTGCAACCCTCGCCGAACCCTGCCACAGGGCACCGGCGAGGCTGGCAAGCCGCCTTTTCCCGAGAAAAGTCGGGCCTCTTTAGAATGATTATTTCTTTGGGTTATGGGATGCGCTGATTCGCGCATATCCATCGCAGCGGAAAACACGCTGTCGTCCTGCTTCCGTCCGCCATGAAATCCATCCGGCTGCTGAAGCGGAAAATCCCGCGCGAGCGGCTGCGCTGAAGCTGTCCTGGCAGCCGCGATTGCTGTTCGATCGGCATCTTGTGCGGCGTTCGCCACTCCCTAGAATCCGCCCCATCCGCTTCGTCCAACTATCGAATCGCTTAGGGAGTTTCACCATGATGAATGCCATGCAGATGCAAATGCCGATGAACGCCAACATGCCGATGATGCCGATGATGGGCATGCCGATGATGATGGCGACCATGAGCTGCGAAATGATGGACGACGGCATGCTGTGCAAGATGATGCCGGCCGCGGGCATGGACATGGCCATGTTCAAGAACAGCGCGCAAATGATGCAGATGATGATGAACTGCGGCATGCCGATGATGATGCACTGCGCTAACATGAGCATGATGTGCATGTCCCGGGCGAGCATGGCCATGCCGATGATGGGCGCCATGATGCCAATGCCGATGATGGGCATGCCGATGCCGTCGATGAAGTGCGTGATGGAGTGCACAGTCGAGGCCGACTGCATGATGTGCAAGATCATGCCAATGGCCGGCATGAACATGGACATGATGAAAAGTTGCTGCGCCCTGATGATGAAGATGATGAACGACTGCGGCATGCCGATGATGATGAGCTGCAACGGCATGCCGATGATGTGCTGCACCTGCTGATTCCTCGCAGCGGCACAAAAAAAGCCCGGCCGGGATAATCCCGCCGGGCTTTTTCTATAGCGGGACTATCGATATTCGTGGCCGCTGGCGCAGCCTGCGATCGGGGCCGCAGGACCCGCCATGTCAGTACAGTCCCTGCTTGTTCAGTCCAGGCGTTCCGGGTAGGTCACCACCAGGTAGGCCACCGCTTCGCTGTCGGCGGGGTTGCGGTAGCGGTGCGGCTGGTCGGCGTAGAACAGGATCGAGTCGCCGGTGGAGAGCAGGTAGCGTTCTTGGTTGACGCTGATTTCCAGTACGCCCTGGGACACCACCAGGTTTTCCTGGACCCCCGGCCCGTGTCCTTCGGACTGGTCTTCGCCGAGCGGGCTCAGGCGCAGTTCGTAGAATTCCGACTGGCGCGCCACGTCGAAGGGGAACAGGGCGCGGCTGACAAAGGCGCCGTTGGCGCTGACCAGGCGTTTGCTCCGGCTCGACGGCAGCACCGCCACGCCTTCGAAGGCGCGGTGTTCGAGAAAGGCCGCGACCGACACCTTCAGGCCCTTGGCGATCTTGCACAGCACCTTGATCGACGGCACGCTGCGCCCGGACTCGATCTGCGCCAGCATCGCCCGGCTGACCCCGCACTGGCGGGCCAGGGCATCCAGGGACAGATGACGCTTGCTGCGCAGGCGTTGCAGGTTCTGCGCGACCCGTTCGCTGATGGGGTCTTCTTCCTGAGTTTCCAGAGGGGTCAAATCAAGGTCGGGTTCGTCGGCGCTCGCCAGAAAGCGCGAGGGTTCCTGGGCGCTCACGCGTGGTAGGTCCTGGTCGGCCGGGCCGTCTGAACCCACTGGAACGCCTGGTAACCGGCATTGCGCGCGTACATCTCCCACATGGCCCGGGCCAGTTGCTGGGCCTGCTTGCGTTTGCGGAACTGGGCGAAGTCGATAACGTTGTCGGTCGGTTTCATAAGGCACTTCACTGTCGTGACCAATGGGCGGGATGAGGTGAGAGTACGTGGTTATTTTTATAACCATAAATACTGATTATTTATTTATTAATTCCTTTGTGTTCTTAAGTGCCGGGCCGTGGCAAAGCCTGCTCAAATCACATGGGCCTTGTGCAATTCGGTCAGGGCCAACGCCTTGAGGCGGGCCAGCAGCGGGTCGCGGCGGTCCCGCGGGTGGCTCAGTTGCACCGCCAGTTCCTGGCGAATACGGCTGGGGCGGTTGTCCATCACCAGCACCCGGTCGCTCAGGTACAGCGCCTCGTCGACATCGTGGGTCACCAGCAGCAGGGCGATGGCGTGACGCTCGGCCAGTTGCAGCAGCAGGTCCTGCAGTTTCATCCGGGTAAAAGCGTCCACCGCGCTGAAGGGCTCGTCGAGCAGCAGCACCTGTGGCCGCGCGTACAGGCCGCGGGCGATCGCCACCCGCTGCGCCATGCCGCCGGACAGCGCCTTGGGCAGGGCCTGGGCAAAACCCGCGAGGCCGACTTCCTCGATCAGTTGCGCGACCCAGGCCCGGTCGTAATGCTCGTCGTCGCCAAAGCCGATGTTCTGTTCCACCGTCAGCCAGGGCATCAGCCGCGGTTCCTGGAAGACAAAGGCCAGGCGCTCGGTGTGGCTCAGCAGTTGCCCCTGAAAGTCCTTCTCCAGGCCGGCGACGATGCGCAGCAGGGTGCTTTTGCCGCAGCCGCTGGGGCCCAGCAGGCTCACGGTTTCCCGCGGTTGCAATTGCAGGTGGATATCATGGAGGACGGTGGTGGCGGCGAAAGTCTTGCGCTCCACGTGGATGTCCAGCAGGGCTTGGGGCATGGCTCGATCCTCTGTGCGTTAGTCGTTGCCGCCTTGGCCATTGAAGGTGTCGCGCCAGGCCAGGAAGCGTTTTTCCAGGCCGGCGAGAATGCCGTCGCTGAGCTTGCCCAGCACCGCGAGGACGATAATCGCCGCCAGCACGATGTCCGGCCGCGAGGTTTCCCGGCCGTCGCTGAGCAGATAACCCAGGCCCTTGGTGGCGGCGATCAGTTCGGCGGCCACCAGGAACATCCAGGCCAGGCTCATGCCGCTGCGCAAGCCGGTGAACAGGCCGGGCAGGGCGGCCGGCAGGAGAATCCGCCGCACCAGCCGACGCCGGCCGAAACCGTACATGTGGCCGACCTCCACCAGCTTGCGGTCGATATCGCGAATCGCCGCCACGCCATTGAGGTACACCGGGAAGAAGGCGCCGATGGCGATCAGCACCACCTTGGAGGTTTCGTCGATGCCCAGCCACAGCAGGAGCAACGGCACCCAGGCCAGGCTGGGGATCGAGCGCAGGCCGGCGAAGGTCGGCTCCAGGTAGGCTTCGGCCTCCCGGCTCAGACCGACCCAGGCGGCGAAGACCAGCGCCAGGCTGGCGCCGATGGCAAAACCCAGCAGCACCCGCAGCAGGCTGGCGCCGATGTGTTTCCACAGCGCGCCTTCGGCCAGGTCGCCGAGGGTCAGGGCGATCTCGCTGGGGGCCGGCATCTGGTACGACGGCAGCCAGCCGATGCGCACCACGAACTCCAGCAGCAGGATGATCACTACCGGCAGGGCCAGGCCCTTGAGGCGCAGGCGCCAGCGGGCGGGGTTGAGGCGTGGGAGCTTGCTCGGCGCGGACAGGGCCAGGCGGGTCGAGAGGTTGTTGCTGTCGCTGCTCATGGCGATTCTCCGGCAACGCCGAATCCGCGCCAGGCACGGACTCGGTCGTCGCCTGGGCGGTGGGTTATTGACGGGCCACGGCCTGCTTGACGTCGGTGTCGAGCAACTGGTCGATCACCTGGTCCACGTTCACCCCGCGGCGTACCAGTTCCTCGGACACCAGGATCGGCGCGGCGGCCTTGGAGGCCAGCACATCCTCGGCGCTCAACCGCGGGTTGCCCAGGTCGGTGCGCGACAGTTGCAGGCGGGCCACTTCCAGCGGCAGGCCGGATTCGTCGGCCAGCAGCCTGGCCAGTTCGTCCGGGTGCTTGACCGACCATTCGCGGGCCTGCTCATAGGCGGCAAGCACGCTGGCGATGGTCTGCGGATGCTCCTTGGCGTACTGCTCGGTGACGCTGAGCACGCCGTAGCTGTTGAAGGCAGTGTTGCGGTACAGCAGGCGCGAGCCGGCCTGCACTTCGCTGGCGGCCATATGCGGGTCGAGGCCGGCCCAGGCGTCGACGTCGCCTTTCTCCAGGGCGGTGCGACCGTCCGGGTGCTGCAGGTGCACCAGTTCCACATCGTCTTTTTTCAGCCCGGCCTGTTGCAGGCTGCGCAGGGTGAACAGGTAGGGATCGGTGCCCTTGGTGGCGGCGATCTTCTTGCCCTTGAGGTCGGCGACGGTTTGGTACGGCGAATCCTTGCGCACCACCAGGGCGGTCCATTCGGCGCGGCTGTAGACATACACCGACTTGATCGGGCTGCCGTTGGCCCGGCTCAGCACCGCCGCCAGGCTGGCGGAGGAGGCGAAGTCGACGCCGCCGCTGTTGAGGTATTCCAGGGAGCGGTTGCTGCCCTGGCTGAGGACCCAGCTGACCTTGGTCTGGGGCAGGGCCTTTTCGAGAAAGCCGAAGTGCTTGAGCACCAGGCTGACCGGCGAGTAATAGGCGTAGTCCAGGTGCACTTCGGCCGGCGGATTTTCCGCGGCCTGGGCCAGGGGTTGCAGGCCTAGCGCCAGGACGCAGGCGCTGAGCAGGTATCTGGCGCGAGCCAGGGGGAAACGCAAGACGGGTTTCATGGAGCGGCTCCGGACAAGGCGGCGAGAGGGCAATGTTGTTATTTCCGCTGCTTATTTCAAAAGTCGCGGACGGCAGGAATAAATCCTGTCGGAAAGGAATATTGCAGGCTCTGTGCCATAGCCGGGGAAGGGCGGTTTCAAGGTGTTCCAACAGGAAAAAAGCCTCTGGCGATGTTGCCTGGCCAACAGTCTGTTGCCGCGCTGTTTCTCCACCAACAGCCTCCTGACGCGGGTGCAAAAGCGGCTATGAGCTTATGCGTTAACAGAATTTCAAAAGCGGATTCTAAGAGCGTTATGTTCTAGAAAATCCGCTTTTCCAATCATCCAGGAATTTCCCATGACGCTCTCCCGACGCCTGCGCCGTCTGCTCCTCAGCACCCTGTTCGCGGCGCCCCTGGCCCAGGCCGCCGAGCCGCTGGTGCTGCAGGTCGGCGACCAGAACTACTACAACGTGCGCGCCTCGGTGGAGGCTTCGGGAGTGCTCGAAGGCGCGCCCTACCAGGTCGACTGGAAACACTTCCAGGCCGCTGCGCCCCTGGCAGAAGCGCTGAACACAGGCGCCCTGGACCTGGGCTTTCTCGGCGATTCGGGCTTTCTGTTCCTCGCCGCGAAACAGGCGCCGGTGAAGCTGATCGGCGTCTCGCGGCAGAACCCGGACACCATCGCCTTGCTGGTGCCCAAGGACTCGCCGGTGCAGACCATCGCCGACCTCAAGGGCAAGAAGGTCGCCTACTGGCCCGGCGCCTGGAGCCAGCAACTGACCCTGCGCGCCCTGGAGCAGGCCGGCCTGCCGGAGGACCATGTCGAGTTCATCAAGCTGATGCCGATCGACGCCGCCGCGGCCTTGCCCCAGGGCAGCATCGACGCCTTCCCGGTGTGGGAACCCTATATCTCGCAACAGATCCTGTTCTCCGGCGCGCGGCCGATCCTCACCGCGAAGAACCTGATGCCCGGCCTCAGCGCCATCGCCGCCTCGACCCCGGCCATCGACAGCAAGCGCGCCGCCATCGCCGACTTTCTCGGCCGCCTGAAGCTGGCTCGCGCCTGGGTCGACAGCCACACCGACCAGTACGCCGACCTGTGGGCGAAAAAGGCCAACCTCGACCCGAACGTCTCGCGCCATTGGCTGCGCCAGGCGCACATGAGCGTCGGCCCGGTGGACCCGCAGGCCGCCGCCGACCTGCAAAGCACCGCGGACTTCCTGTTCAAGGTCAAGGCGCTGCCGGCGCCCTTGGCCACCGCGACTGTTGTCGACACTTCCTTTACCCAGGCCCTGAGCCAGTGACGCCTTGCCGGGGCCAGGTCACAGGCTCCGGCGCATTCAACGCCCTTCGTGCTGGCGCCGATAAGCCCCCGGCTGCACGCCCACGGCCTTGGCGAAGGCGCGGGTAAAGGCCGCGACCGATTGATAACCCACTGCCGCGCCAACCTGTTCCACGGTGTGGTTGGCCTTGAGCAACTGGCAGGCATGGCGCATGCGCAGCGCCAGCAGAACCTGGCCCGGGGATTGCCCGGCCAGTTCGTTGAAGCGCTTGAAGAAGGCCGAGCGCGACAGCCCGGTGCAGGCCGCCATGCTTTCCAGGGGCCAGGGTTGTTCGGGGTGTTCGATCAGCTGTTCCAGCAGCGCGGCGAAGGCCGGGTGCCGGGCCAGCGCCACCAGCCCGCCAAGGCCCTGGTTATCGGCCACTTGCTGGCGCAGCACATAGAGGAACAGCAGGTGGCTCAGGCGCTCCAGCAGCGCCGAGGAGGGCGCGGGCGTGCGCCGGCACTCTTGCAGGATCAACTCGAACAGGGCCCTAGCCGCGCTCAGGGACGGGTCGCCGGCGCGCAGGACGATCCAGTCCGGCAGGCCGTCGATGATCAGCGACGACAGCCCGGACCTGAAGTGAAAGAAACCGCAGACCAACCCCACGCCATCCTCGGCCTGATCTTTTGCGTGAGCGTCGAGCGCCTGCATGGCCCTGCGTGGCAGTTCAAGGGCGGCGTCACGCGCTTCGGCGCTGGACAGGCGATAGTCCAGGTCGCGCAGCAGGAACAGCGCATCCCCGGCATTCAGGCGCTGGGCCGGCTCATGGCCCTCGATATGCAGCCAGCAATGGCCCTGCACGATCAGGTGGAAGCTGGCCCGGGCCAGGCCGTGGGTGCTGGCGTGCCAGCCGCCGCAGTAGCGGCCGACATGGAACAGGCTGGCGTCGAGTTCGAGGCTTTCTAATAACCAATCAACCAGTGGGCTGGACGAAATCATCTAATGGAAACACTCAGGAGCAAGTAATCGCTACTTTAGAATATGGATCGGAATTCTTATAACCAACAGACTGGCCGGACACCAACACAGCAGGAGTCCACCGCATGTCGCGCATCACTCTACACAGCCTGCAAAGCGCTCCCGAAGCGGCCCGGCCGTTTTTGCAGAACGCCCAGAACAACTCGGGGTTCATCCCCAATCTGCTGGGCATCCTGGCCAATGCCCCGGCGGCGCTGGAGACCTACGTTACGGTATCGGCGCTCAATGGCAAGGCCGAGCTGAGCCTGGCCGAACGGGAGGTGGTGCAACTGGTGGCCGCCACCACCCACGGTTGCGATTTCTGTGTGGCCGGGCACACTGCGGTGGCGCAGAACAAGGCCAAGCTGCCGGACGAAGTGATCAGCGCGTTGCGTGAGCGCAGCCTCTTGCCGGAGGAAAAACTGCAGGCATTGGCTGCCTTCGCCGCCGAGGTGATCGCCACCCGCGGCAACGTCAGCGAGCCGACGTTCGCGGCGTTCAAGGCCGCCGGCTACAGCGAGGGCAATGCCCTGGAAGTGATACTCGGGGTGAGCCTGGCGACCCTGTGCAATTTCGCCAACGTGTTCGCCCGCACGCCGCTGAACCCGGAACTGGCCAAGTACCGCTGGCAAGCGCCGCAGCAATGATGCAGCGGCTGGATTCAAGGCACGGCCGTTGGGCCGGTGCCGCGTAAAAAGGAGAAAACCACATGCTCAACCCCGCATTCAGTCAATGGCTGGACGCCGAGGCCCAGGCTTTGGACCAGGGCCACTGCGACCCACAGCAGGTGCTGGCGCGGCTGGCCGAGGCGCAGGTGCTGCGCATCGGCATTCCGGCCGGGCAGGGCGGTAGCGGCGGCGACCTGGGCGACGCCGTGGAGGCGCTGGCCGCGGTGGCCAGCCGTTCCCTGGCGGCGGCCTTTGTGTTCTGGGGCCAGCGGGCCTTTATCGAATACCTGCTGCACAGCCCCAACGCGGCCTTGCGCGAGCGTCTGTTGCCGGACCTGCTCAGCGGCGAACTGGCGGGGGCCACCGGGCTGTCGAACGCCATGAAGTTCCTCTCCGGCATCGAAGCCCTGCAAGTCCGCGCGCAGCCACGGGCTGGCGGTTGGAATCTGAACGGGCGCCTGCACTGGGTGACCAATCTGCGCAAAAGCGGTTTTGTGGTGGCCGCGGCCATCGAGCACGAGCAGGGCGGCGCGCCCTTTATCCTGGCGATCCCCGCGGGCCTGGCCGGCTTGCAACGTTCCGAGGACCTGCAACTGATGGGCTTGCAGTCGAGCAACACCGCGGCGCTGGAACTGCAACAGGTCGAGGTCGACCACGACTGGTTGCTGCACGAGGATGCCAAGGCCTTTCTGCCAGCGGTGCGCCCGGCGTTTCTCGGCCTGCAATGCGGCATGGCCATCGGCCTGGCGCGGCGCGCGCTGGATGAAGTGCAGACGCACCTGCACAGCGGGCGTTCGATCCTGCGCGAGCCGTTGCAGGAGCAACGCCAGCAGTTGGAGGAGAGCGTCGCCGAGCTCAAGCGCGGCCTGTTGGAGGGGCGTTTCCTGACCCAGCCCGCGGCGCTGTTCCGGCTGCGCATCGCCCTGGCCGAAGCTGCCGCCAATGCCGTTCAGCTGGAGTTGCAGGCCAGCGGCGGCAAGGCCTACCTGAGCGAGCATGGCGGCGGTTTTGCCCGGCGCTGGCGCGAGTCGGCCTTCGTGCCGATCGTCACGCCGAGCCTGGTGCAGTTGCGCGCCGAGTTGCAGCGCCAGGCCCGAGACGCGGCGGCATGAGCGCGGCCTTGCTCGAAGCCCGGCAGATCAGCCTCGGCTACCCCGGTGAAGCAGGCTGGCAAGCGGTGCTGGAAGGCTTCGACTTGCGCTTGCAGCCGGGGGAGGTGGTGTCGATCCTCGGCCCCAGCGGCGTCGGCAAGTCCAGCCTGTTGCGGGTCCTGGCCGGCTTGCAGGCGCCCCACAGTGGTAGCGTCAGCCTCCTGGGCCAGACGCTGGACGGGCCGCATCCACGGGTGGCCGTGGCCTTCCAGGACCCCAGCCTGCTGCCCTGGCTGAACCTGGAACACAACGTCGCCTTCGGCCTCGATTTCGCCCGCCAGCCGGCGCTGGACACCCGGCAGCGCCAGGCGCGGATCGACCAGGCGATCGCCGAGGTTGGCCTGCAGCATGCCCGCGGGCATTACCCGGCGCAGCTGTCCGGCGGCATGGCCCAGCGCACCGCGCTGGCCCGTTGCCTGGCGCGCCAGCCGCAGGTGCTGTTGCTCGACGAACCCTTTGGCGCGCTGGACGAAGTGACCCGCGCCGACATGCAGCAACTGCTGCTCAAGGTGATCGCCGAACACCGCACCGCGGCGCTGCTGATCACCCACGACATCGACGAAGCCCTGCTACTTTCCGAGCGGATCCTGCTACTGGGTAACAGCCCGGCGCGGACCCTCGGCGAGTGGCGCATCGACCTGCCTCAGCCGCGCGCCGAGCTGGTGGAAGAACTGGGCGCCCTGCGTATCGAGATTCTCAAAACCCTTCGGCGGGCGAGCCGCGCTGCACAACCCCAAGCCTTGCTGCCTCAACCTACACCTCTGGCTCTGTAGGAGCGAAGCTTGCTCGCGATAAAAACGTCAGTGCGGCGCAGGGTCCCAGACACCCCGTCAGCGTTGAGGTCATTCGCGAGCAAGCTTCGCTACTACAGACGAGCCGGACGAGCCGGATGAGCCGCAAGAGGCGGTAAATGGCCGGGTTCAACCCCTTGCCCGAATGATCGGAGATACACCATGTGCCTGGATGACTTCACCCACAGCCGTCGCGACTTCCTCAAGCTCAGCGCCTTGCTCACCGCCGGCGGCGCCTTGCCGTTGCTCAATAGCCTGCAGGCCCGCGCCGCCGCGGAGCCGGACGCGCCGGTGCGCATCGGCTACCTGCCGATCACCGACGCCACGCCCTTGCTGGTGGCCCATAACAACGGCCTGTTCGAGGCCGAGGGCATCCGCTCCGAGCGCCCGGTGCTGTTGCGCAGTTGGGCGCAGGTGATCGAGGCCTTTATTTCCGGGCAGGTCAATGTGATCCACCTGCTGTCGCCGATGACCGTCTGGGCCCGCTATGGCAGCCGGGTGCCGGCCAAGGTGGTGGCCTGGAACCACGTCGGCGGCTCCGGCCTGACCGTGGCACCGGGCATCACCGAGGTCCGGCAACTGGGCGGGCAGGCGCTGGCGATTCCGTTCTGGTACTCGATTCATAACGTGGTGGTGCAGCAACTGTTGCGCGACAACGGCCTGACCCCGGTGAGCCGGCCGGCCAGCAGTGCGCTGGCAGCGAATGAGGTCAACCTGCTGGTGCTGCCGCCGTCGGACATGCCGCCGGCCCTGGCCAGCAAGCGCATCGCCGGCTACATAGTCGCCGAGCCCTTCAACGCCCTGGCCGAGGAACTCAAGATCGGCCGGGTGCAGCGCTTTACCGGGGATATCTGGCGCAACCACGCCTGCTGCGTGGTGTTCATGCACGAGCAGGATTTGAATCACCGCCCCGAATGGTCGCAGAAGGTGGTCAATGCCATCGTCAAGGCCCAGTTGTGGACCCGCGACCACCGCGCCGAGGCCGCCAGTCTGCTGTCCCGCGACGGCGCCAACCGCTACACCCCGCATGCGCCCCAGGTGCTGAGCCGGGTCTTGGCGCCGAGTGCCAGCGAACGCCAGCAGTACCTGGCCGACGGCGCGATCCAGCACGCCCAGTGGGACGAGCAGCGCATCGACTTCCAGCCGTACCCGTTCCCCAGCTACACCGAGGAACTGGTCAAGCGCCTCAAGGACACCCTGGTCGAAGGCGACAAGGGCTTTTTGGCCAGCCTCGACCCGCAGCACACCGCCCGCGATCTGGTGGACGAGCGCTTCGTGCGCAACGCCATCGCGTCGGTTGGCGGGCTCAAGGCATTCGGCTTGCCCGACAGCTTCGAACGCAGCGAGGAGTTCAGCCTCTGATGGCCAAGCGATCCGCATCGAGCCTGCACGGGCTGCTGGGCGTGGCGGGGCTGCTGGGCCTGCTGCTGTTGTGGTGGCTGGGGGTGCACCTGTTCGGCGGCGCCGACGGGCTCGCGGCGCGTTTTTCGCCGGCGGCGACCCTGGCCAGCCTGCTGGAACTGCTGGGCCGCGCCGAGCTGTACGAGCATGTGCTGGTCAGCCTCCAGCGCATCCTGGTCGGCCTGGCGCTGGCCTTGCTGGTCGGCGTGCCCCTGGGCCTGCTGATTGGCAGCTACCGCCACCTGGAGGCGGCCACCACCCCGGCGTTCCAGTTCCTGCGAATGATCTCGCCGCTGTCGTGGATGCCGGTGGTGGTGATGCTGATGGGGGTAGGGGACCAGCCGATCTACTTCCTGCTGGCCTTCGCCGCAGTCTGGCCGATCCTGCTCAATACCGCGGCCGGGGTGCGCCAGCTCGACCCGCGCTGGCTGCAACTGAGCCGCAGCCTCAGCGCCACCCGCTGGGAAACCCTGCGCAAGGTGATCCTGCCCGGGGTGCTGGGCCATGTGCTGACCGGCGTGCGCCTGGCCATCGGCATACTGTGGATCGTCCTGGTGCCTTGCGAAATGCTCGGGGTCAGCGCCGGCCTGGGCTATTTCATCCTCGATACCCGCGACCGCCTGGCCTATTCGGAACTGATGGCCATGGTCCTGCTGATCGGCGCCCTGGGCTTTGCCCTGGACAGCCTGGCCCGTGGTCTGCACCGGCGCTGGACGCACTTGCCGTAACGCCGCGACGGGCGCATTGTCAGTGGGAAGTCTGAAGTCATGCTGGCGTTCGATCCGGCGTTGACGCACTGGCGTATAGAGAAGCGGGCGCCGGTGGCCGGCGTGGGCGTCCAGCCTATCTGGAGGTGCGCCATGAGCCAGTATCAACGTTTGTTGCTGGTCATCGACCCGGCAATGCGCCAGTCCCCCGCGATTCCGCGTGCCGCTGCCCTGGCCAAGGCCAGCGGGGCGAGCCTGCATATCGCGGCCTTGCTGAAACCGGCGTCGATTCTTTCCCTGTTCGAGCACAACGTGCGCAATGAAGCGCGCGAACGTTACCGCCTGGGGCACCAGGAATGGTTGCAGGAGGAGGTGCATCGCCTGCGCGGCCATGGTGTCAAGGTCAACGGCGAGGTGGCTTGGGCCGACGACCTGCTGGAGGAAATCCTGCAGCACGTCGCGGAAATCCAGCCCGACCTGCTGATCAAGGACGTGCAGCACGAACCGGCGCTCAAACGCGCCTTTCTCACGCCGATGGACTGGCACCTGCTGCGCCAGTGCCCGGTACCGCTGTACCTGATGGGTCGCCACGGCCATACCTTGCCGCAAATGGTGGTCGCGGCGGTCGACCCGTCGCGGCCGGAGTACCAGCACAACGGGCTCAACGACCGGATCATCCACGAAGCCAACAGCCTGGCCCTGCAATGCGATGCCGAGCTGCACCTGCTGCACGCCTATGACGTGTCGTCGGTCTACCTGGGCGATGCCGGGGGCGGTGGCCTGGTGCTGGCGGACCTGACCCGGGAACTGCGGGTGACCCTGGAAAAAGCCTTCCTGGAACTGGCCGAGCGTTATGGCGTGCCCGAGGAACGCCGGCATTTCATCCTCGGACAACCGGTCACCGTGCTGGCCAACTTCGTCACCGAGAACCAGGCCGACGTGCTAGTCATGGGCCGCGTGCATCGCCAGGGCCTGGAGAAACTGGTGGGCAGCACCACCGAGCACGCGTTGTATCAGGTGCCCTGCAGCCTGCTGGCGCTGTAGCCGGGCGCCTTGGGAGGTGAGACATGAGCGAATATCCGTCATTGCAGATGACCCTGCGCAACCGTCAGGCGGCCGGGCAAGGGCTGGTCGCGCCGTTGCAGAAATACAGCCGCCGGCCCGAGGTGATCGTGCTGGCGTTGCCCCGGGGCGGGGTGCCGGTGGCCTGGGAAATCGCCCGGGCCTTGGAGGTGCGGCTGGACCTGATGCTGGTGCGCAAGCTTGGCGTGCCCGGCCATGAAGAACTGGCAATGGGCGCCATCGCCAGCGGTGGTATCCGCATCCTCAATCAGGACGTCCTGGGCAGCCATCACCTCGGTGATGCCGCGCTGCAAGCGGTGACCATACGGGAAACCCAGGAGTTGCAGCGCCGCGAGCGGGTCTACCGTGGCGACCGGGCCGCGCCCGACCTGCGTGACCAGGTGGTGATCCTGGTGGACGACGGGCTGGCCACCGGCGCCTCGATGCACGCCGCGGTACAGGCGGCGCGCCTGCAGCACCCGGCGCGGATTGTGGTGGCCGTGCCCCTGGGGCCGCAGGAAACCGTCGACACCCTGAGTTTCGAGGTCGACGAGCTGATCTGCCCGATCACGCCCCTGTGGTTCGTGTCGATCGGCAATGGTTACGCGGACTTTGCCCAGACGTCGGACGAGGAGGTGATCGACCTGTTGCAGCGCGCCTGGCAGCGGCCCTGCGAAGGCGGTTCGGCATGAAGGCCCGGGCTGCCTGAACGCGGGCGCTCCGGAACCAAAACCGCCGTTGCCCCTCCAAGCTGTGCCCGGCGCTGCGCACAGGCCGGGCGAGGGATCCATGGGCGAGGGATTTTTGCCATTGAGGTGACGACCGCAACGGTCCGGCACAGGGCAAAACATGAAACAAGGCTTCAAGCTTCTCTGCGCAGTGTTGCTCGCCGCTGGTCTGGGCGGTTGCATCGCTGCCCCCATCGAAATGACCGCGCAGACCGAGCAACGCCTGCGCGCCCAGGCGCCGATCCGCTTTCTGTTGACCTTCGACGACGGCCCCAGCGCGTCCAGTTTGTACAACCCGACCGAACGGGTGCTCGACGACCTGCTCGACAATCCACTGCAACCGGCGATCAAGGCGGTGTTCTTCGTCCAGACCCGGGCCTCGCGGGCCGGCGGCAGCGACATAGGGCGGCGGATCATGGCCCGCGAGCACACCGAGGGCCATGTGCTGGGCTTTCATACCGCCACGCCGAGGCACACCAACCATCGCTCGCTCGACCCACCGGAACTGGAGGCGTCCCTGAACGACGGCAGCGCCGATATCGCGCTGATCACCGGTGTGCCGCCGAACCTGGTGCGCCCGCCATTCTGGAACTACGACAAGCGCACCTTCGCCGCCTACCAACGGCATGGCCTGCATGTGTTGCTCACCGACCTCAGCGCCAACGACGGCAAGGTCTGGGGTTTCAACGCCAGCCCACGGCGCCGGGCCAACATGCTGCGCCAGCTGTCGGAAGTGCGCGAACGCATTGCCCTGGGCCAGTTGCCGACGGTGGACGGAGTGATCCCGGTGGTGGTGACCTTCCACGACCTCAATCGCTACACCGCCCGCCACACCCGGGAATACCTGCAGATCCTGCTCGACAGCGCCCAGGCCACTGGCCTTGCGACTGCGCCCAAGCCGTTCTACGACGATACCGCGGCGCTGCAACGGGCGGTCATGGCCCGTACCGTCACCAACAGCGAACAGCCGGTGCGGTTGCCGGGGTTGTGGAACTGGCTGTGGGACAGGAATTCCCACTGAGCAGGCGTGACCGTTCGCATTGGGCAAGACATGACCGTCGGTCCGCCAGTGTCTCGCCAGGATCGAATAAAACGCTGGTTTTACAGTCACATGGGTGGTTGCAGGCGCCGGCCCCGCCGGTTCGCACAGGGCCCGCTGCGTTGCCGGGCTGCTTTGCCAACCCATCGTTCTGACCCAGGTTCTAGGACACTTCCATGAAGCGACTCGCGACACTCACCCTGACCCTTTGCTCCACGCTGCTGCTGGGTGGCTGCTACCCCCATTGGGACGACGGCCGACGCTACGATCGCGACCATGACGGTTGGCGCGACCACAGCCGTTATGACCGCGACTACTACCGTGATCGCGATCGTGACGACGACCGTTACGACCGCCGCTACGACCGGCGGGACAAGGACGGGCGCTATCGTCGCGACCGTGACGATGACGACGATGATGATTGAGTCGCCGGGCGCTTTTCGCCCGACCTGACAACGGCGCCCGAGGGCGCCGTTGTCGTGTGTGTCGGGCGTTACTTCACCGCATAGAACTTGCGCACATAGGCCGTGCTGTGCCACGCGCAGGGCGTGCCCTGGGCAACGAACAGCGTAGCGCCGGGGCCGGCGCTCAGGCGGCTGCCGTCTGCGCCCTCGAGGGTCACGCTTCCTTCCACCAGGTGCATCAGTTCATTGAGCTTGTGCGGCCGGCCGTGGCGGCGGTACGGCGTGGAATCCCAGACCCCGATCCGCAGGTCGCTGGCGTCGTCCTCGAAGGCGTTGCGCGAGCGGCATTGCGGTTCCGGGCCGATCAGGATCTGTGGTTCGGGAGCCGCCGAGGGCGAGAGCATGGCCCGCGGGTCGAGCAGCGTCAGGCCCGGTTCGGCGCCCGCCGCGGCACGGTTCACCGCGCAGAAGGCCCAGAGCGTGCCGGGTTCGGCCTCGAGCTTGAAGGCGCTGCCGCGGCCGATCACCACGCTGGCGCCCGGGGCCAGTTCCAGGGCCGGTTCCCCAGACGGCTCGGCGCTGTCGAGCAACACCTTGCCGGCGTGCACCACGAGCATTTCGATGTGGGGGAAATCCTCGCTGGCAAAACGTCCGCTGGTGCGTACGACACCGGCGGCAATGCCGTCGCTGCCGTTATAGGCAACCAGCCGATCGGCGCCGAAGGGGTCGTCACTGCCCAGGGCAGCAGGGGTGAACAGGCTGGCGTCGAAGCGGCCGTCGGCGCCTGCCAGCAGCAAAGCGGCGGGTGTGGACATGTAAAGGACTCTCTGGGGGGGGTGGAAAAAGGCGCCGCGACCCAGGGGCTCGCGGCGTTGCGGGTCAACCGATGGCCTGGGTCACCAGGGCGAACTGGCGCACGTTGCCGAGCGCCCGGGGCGGGGTGCCGCGGGCCATCTGCGCGACCTGGTCGACCTGTTTCAGGCCAGCGCTTTCCAGCCATTCGGCCAGGCCGCAGTCGGCCGGAATATCGATGCGCACGAAAGCATCGGCAACCTTGCTCAGCAGGCTGGCGATCATCTGCCGGGCCTGCTCGGCGGTTTCCGCGACCACCGGGCCGATGCAGCGGCCACGGCCGAACGGCCGCAGCAGGGCGAAGGCGCGCAACTGGCCGTCGCGTTCGATGCCGACGCCGTGCTCGACCACCGCGAACAGGTCTTCCAGCACCTGCTGGCGGTCCAGTCCGCTGCCGGCGTTGGCCAGGCTCAACTGGCGCAGGCGGTCGGCCTTGCGCAGCGGCCGGCAGCTTTCACCGGCGGGCAGGGCGCCCACCTCCGGCACCCGCACCAGGCCCTGATGCTGCTGGATCACGCCGAACTCGACGAAGCCCTGGCTGGCATACAGCGGCGCGCCGGCCAGGGTGGCGTTGAGGATCGGCGTGCGCGACTCGCAGGCGTGCAGGGCCTTTTCCATCAGGGCCCGGCCGATGCCCTGGCCCTGGTAGTCGCCGCTGACGATCACCAGGCCGATGGTGGCGTAGTCCCCCTGCAGGCAAGCGAAGGCACTGCCGATCAGGCGCTCGCCGTCCTCCACCACGAAGCCCTGGCCGACCCGCTGCAACATCGCCCAGTCTTCCAGGCGATGGGGCCACTTCAATTGCACGGACAGGGCGTGGGCCGCCGGCAAGTCGGCGACTGTCATCGGGCGGTACACATAAGCAGGGCGAGGGGTGGCGGACATGGCAAGACTCCGTGAAAAAGATAAGCGCGATCGTCGGCGATGCGCCTGTATCCCATCTGCGATCACGCCTGGCAAGAGCCCCGCGGCGATTCGGCAGAATCCCTAAAAGACCGGCCGGCAGACCACAGTAACTACTTAAAAGGGGCCCAAGGTCGGCAGCAAATGCTTGCGCTTTTTTCCTAGGATGGAGGCCTGGTTTTTACCGGCCGGGCCGGCCTTCGCCGACCTTATTGCCGCCTTCAAGTGGAGTGCTCCATGGATAGCTTCGATCCTCGTCTTGTCGCTGTGCGCAGCGCTCATTTCATCGCCGGCCAGTACCGCGACGCCGCGCCCGGGCTGGAGGTCTCGCGACCGTCGGACGGCCAGGCCTACGGGCAGTTGCCAATCGCCGACGCCGGGCTGGTGGACGAGGCGGTGAACAACGCCTGGCAGGCCTTCGCCCGCTCCGACTGGGCCAGCCGTCCGCCCCGGGAGCGGGCGCGGGTGATGCGGCGCTGGGCCGACCTGGTGGAAGCCGACGCGGCGATCCTGGCGCCGCTGGAGGCGGTGGGTTCGACTCGGCCGCATCAGGATGTGATCGGCTGGGACATTCCCTATGTCGCCGAAGGCATCCGCTTTTTCGCCGAGCTGGCGGACAAGCACGGCGGTTCGCTGGCCGCCACCCAGACCGACCGCCTGGGCATGCAGATCGCCGAACCCTACGGGGTGATCGCCGCCATCGCGCCGTGGAATTTCCCGCTGAGCATGGCCTCGTGGAAAGTCGCGCCGGCCCTGGCCGCCGGTAACGCGGTGGTGCTCAAGCCCTCGGAACTGACGCCGTTTTCCAGCCTGCGGTTCGCCGAACTGGCGCTACAAGCCGGGGTTCCGGCGGGCATCTTCAACGTTGTGCAGGGCGACGGCCGGGTCACCGGCGATGCCCTGTGTCGCCATCCGCGGGTGGCCAAGGTGACCTTCACCGGCTCCACCGCCACGGGGTCGAGCATCATGTCCACCTGCGCCCTGGTCGGCCCCAAGCCGGTGACCCTGGAGTTGGGCGGCAAGAGCCCGCAACTGGTGTTCGCCGACGTGCCGGACCTCGCCAAGACCGCGCACACCGTGGCCATGGCCATCACCGGCAACGCCGGGCAGGTGTGCGTCTCCGGCTCGCGGCTGCTGATCGAGCGCTCGATCATGCAGCCCTTCGTCGAGCACCTGCGGGCGTACTTCGAACAATTGCGCCCGGGGCCGACCTGGTCGTCGGCCAGCACGCTGTCGCCGATCATTTCCCGGCAGCAGGCGAATCGCATCGACGGCATCGTCCAGCGTTCGCGCGAGGCCGGCGCCGAGGTGCTCTGCGGCGGCGGGCTGTTCGACGGCCTGGGCGGCGCCTATTACCAGCCGACCCTGCTGACCGGCCTGGATAACCGCAACCCGGCGGTCTGCGAGGAGATCTTTGGCCCGGTGCTGACGGTGCAGGCCTTCGACGACGAAGCCGAGGCCCTGGCCCTGGCCGAGCATGCCACCTACGGCCTGGCCGCCGGAGTACACACCGCCGACATCAACCGCGCCCTGCGCCTGGTCCGGCGCCTGGAAGCCGGCACGGTGTGGGTCAACCGCTACGGGCGCAGCAACGACTACATCCTGCCCACCGGCGGCTACAAGCGCTCCGGCATCGGCAAGGACCTGGGGCGCGAAGCCTTCGAGGCCAACCTGCGCTTCAAGAGCGTGCTGATCGATATCGCCGGCTGAAAACCGTGATCGGCGGGGGCGGGTGAGTGGGGCGGTACGAAGTATGCATTGAACCTGCCGGCGCCGCCGCAGGCCGGCCGCCACCGGTTGGGGATCGACCGGCAGACACTCTGCGATTCAGCGAAACGGGCGCTTCCAGACGGGGGCGCCCGTTTTCGTTGGGGCCGGCGCAGGTTCTGCGGCGACCGGGCCCGGACTTGAGCCCCGGCGGCCGGCAAAGGTCCATAAAAGCGCATGAATACGGGCTTTGCCCAAGGCTGGCGCGCCCCGCAAAGTCTGCTGAGGGCACCCCGAAAAACGGTGGTTTGTATCGAGCAGCCCGCGCTTTTAACGCCATCTGCTGATTTCACGGTGTTGTAATGAAGCTGTGATTGCAACGCTGCATCAGGGCTCCGGCAGCCGCGCTCTTGCGTGTCACGCCATGACCTCAACGAACTTCAGGACCGCACTCAATGAGCTTTCTTCGTCCCAAATTCATTACGTTCGACTGCTACGGTACGCTGACCAACTTCCACATGGGCACCATGACCCGCGAGCTGTTCGCCGACCGCGTCGGCCCTGAACAGATGGACCAGTTCGTCAAGGACTTCTCGGCCTACCGCCTGGACCAGGTCATGGGCGACTGGAAACCCTACGACGAGATCCTCAAGACCGCGCTGGCGCGGACCTGCAAGCGCTGGGGCGTCGAGTACCGCGGCGAAGGCCAGCTGTACTACGACGCCGTGCCGACCTGGGGCCCCCATCCGGACGTGCCGGCCGGGCTGTCGAAGATCGCCGACAAGATCCCCCTGGTGATCTTCTCCAATGCCAGCGACAGCCAGATCATGTCCAACGTCGACAAGCTCGGCGCGCCGTTCCACAAGGTCTTCACCGCCGAACAGGCCCAGGCCTACAAGCCACGCCTGGCGGCCTTCGAGTTCATGCTCGACAACCTCGGCTGCGGCCCGCAAGACATCCTGCATGTGTCCTCCAGCTTCCGTTACGACCTGATGCCGGCCCATGACATGAAGATCAAGCACAAGGCTTTTGTCGCCCGTGGCCACGAACAGCCGGCCAACGCCATCTACGGCTACCAGCAGATCCCGGACATCGGCGGCCTGGCTGGGCTGGTCGGGCTCTGATCGGTCATGGGCGCTCTTCAAGGCTGGGTCAGGGAGTCAGGCATGGGCAGTGAATCCTATTGGCTCGACAGTGCGCCGGCCTTCACCGGGGCACAGAGCGGCGCGCTGCCGGACAGCGTCGACGTGGCGATCGTCGGTGGCGGTTTCACCGGGCTGTCCGCGGCCCGCGCGCTGGCCATGAAGGGCGCCCGGGTGGTGGTGCTGGAAGCCGGCCGGGTGATCGGCGAAGCTTCCGGGCGCAACGGCGGCCAGTGCAACACCGGGGTGGCCCAGGATTACGCCGCCCTCAGCGCCAGCCTCGGCGCCGAACGCGCGCGGGCCTATTACCAGGCCTATGAGCGGGCGGTGCAGAGCGTGGTGGCGCTGGTGGCGCAGGAGGGCATCGGTTGCGACCTCAAGCGCAACGGCAAGCTCAAGCTGGCGGCCAAGCCCCTGCATTACGAAGGGCTGGCGCGCACCTGCGAGCTGATCCGCCGCGAGGTCGATGCCGATGTCGAGCTGCTGTCCGCCGAGCAGGTACGCGGCGAAGTCGATTCCGCCGGTTTTCACGGCGGCCTGTTGCAGCGCAACGGCGTGCAGATGCACGTCGGGCGCTTCGGCATCGGCCTGGCGCACGCCGCGGCGCGCCATGGCGCGCTGATCTATCAGGACTGCGCGGTCCAAGGCTGGCAGGGCAACAGTGGCGGCTACCGGCTCGACACCGCGCGCGGTTCGTTGCAGGCGCGGCAGATCCTGCTGGCCACCGGCGCCTGCCAGCATGGCGACCTCGGCTGGTACCGGCGGCGCATCGTGCCGGTGGGCAGCTTCGTGGTGACCACCGAGGTGCTGCCGCAGGCCCTGGCCGAGCGGCTGCTGCCGCAGCAGCGCTCCTATGTCACCAGCCGCACCATCGGCAACTACTTCCGCCTGACCCCGGATAACCGCCTGCTGTTCGGCGGCCGGGCGCGCTTCGCCATGTCCAGCCCCAGTTCCGATGCCAAGAGCGGCAAGGTGCTGCAGGCGGCCATGGTGCAGATGTTCCCGCAACTGGCCGGGGTCGCTATCGACTACTGCTGGGGCGGGCTGGTGGACATGACCAGCGACCGGCTGCCCCGGGCCGGCGAACGCAACGGCATTTACCACGCCATGGGCTACAGCGGCCATGGCGTGCAGATGTCGGTACACATGGGCCAGGTCATGGCCGAGGTCATGGACGGCGCCAATCCATCCCTCAACCCCTGGCAAGACCTGGCATGGCCGGCGATTCCCGGGCACTTCGGCAAGCCCTGGTTCCTGCCGCTGGTAGGGGCTTACTACCGCTTCCAGGACTATCTGCACTGAGTTTGCTTCACCGTCGTTTTGCGTTTCCAGGACGCTCCGGTCAACCGCGAGCACTCGAGCCTTCTCATTATTCGACAGGTAGAACTGCTATGACTGACAACAAAGTCGATCCGCAACTGATTTCCGGCGAAGAAAGCCTGCGGGTTTTCGAAGGCCTGAACCGTGGCATGTCCCGCCGCAGCGCCTTGCGCATGCTCGGCGTGGCCGGTGTCGCCGCCGCGGGCGCCGGCAGCCTGTTCGGCAGTGCCGGCACCTTGCTCGCCAGCGACAGCGCGGCGCCGGGCAAGGGCAAGCCGGGCGGGCGCATCCGCGTCGCCGGGATGTCCAGTTCCACCGCCGACACCCTCGACCCGGCCAAGGGCGCGCTGTCCACCGACTATGTGCGGCACTTCATGTTCTACAACGGCCTGACCCGCTTCGACAGCCACCTGGTGCCGCAGCTGGAACTGGCCGAGCGCATCGACAATACCGACGCCACCCTGTGGATCATCACCCTGCGCAAGGACGTGACCTTCCACAACGGCAAGGGCCTGACCGCCGCCGACGTGGTGTTCTCGCTGTCGCGGCACAAGGATCCGGCCACCGGTTCCAAGGTCATGCCGCTGATGGAGCAGTTCGCCGAGATCAAGGCCAGCGGCACCCATGAGGTGCAGATCCGCCTCAAGGCGCCGAACGCCGAGCTGCCGTCGATCCTCGCGGTTTCGCACCTGCTGATCGTGCCCGAAGGCACCACCGACTTCAGCCAGGGCATCGGCACCGGGCCGTTCAAGGTCAAGGAGTTCAAGCCGGGCGTGCGCTCGGTCTCCGCGCGCAACCCGAACTACTGGAAGCCGGGCCTGCCGTACCTGGACGAGATCGAGTTCATCGCCATCGCCGACGAGCCGTCGCGGGTCAACGCCTTGCTCTCCGGGGACGTGAACCTGATCAACGAGGTCAACCCGCGTTCCACCGCGCGCATCGCCGCCAGCGCCGGGCACCGGGTGGTGGACGCGCCGTCGGGCAACTACACCGACCTGATCATTCGCCAGGACCAGCTGCCCGGCCAGAGCCCGGAATTCACCCAGGCGCTGAAGCACCTGCTGGACCGCGAACAGGTCAAGTCCGCGGTGTTCCGTGGCTACGCCGTGGTCGGCAACGACCACCCGATCGCCCCGGGTTCGCGTTACTACAACGCCGACCTGCCGCAGACCCCGTACGACCCGGAAAAGGCTCGTTTCCTGCTGAAAAAGGCCGGCATGGAGAAGGTCAGCATGCCGCTGGTGGCCTCGCCGGCCGCCACCGGTTCGGTGGACATCGCCGTGCTCCTGCAGCAGTCGGCCAAGCAGGCCGGGCTGACCCTCAACGTCAACCGCCTGCCCAGCGACGGCTACTGGTCCAACCACTGGATGAAGCACCCGCTGAGCTTCGGCAACATCAACCCGCGGCCGAACGCCGACGTGATCTTTTCGCAGTTCTTCCAGTCCAGCGCGCCATGGAACGAGTCGGGCTGGAAGAACGAGCAGTTCGACCAGTTGCTGATGCTGGCCCGCGGCGAAACCGACGACGCCAAGCGCAGCACGATGTACGCCGACATGCAGACCCTGGTGCACGACCACTGCGGCATCGGCATCCCGGTGTTCATCAGCAACATCGATGGGGTCGACCAGCGCATCAAGGGCTATGGCAGCAATCCCCTGGGCGGCTTCATGGGCTACATGTTCGCCGAGCAGGTGTGGCTGGACGCGTGAGGGGCGAAAGCAGGTTCCGTCGGGGCTGCAAGGCAGGAGGGAAGGGCGATGAATAGCAACACACTGTGGTTGATCGCGCGGCGCATGGGCGCCGCGGTCGTGACCTTGTTGATCGTGTCCATGGTGGTGTTCGCCATCACCGCGGTGCTGCCGGGGGACGCGGCGCAACAGGCCCTCGGGCAGTTCGCCACGCCGGAACAGGTGGCGGCGCTGCGCCTGAAACTGGGCCTGGACCAGCCCGGTGTGGTGCGTTACCTGCACTGGCTGCTCAGCCTGCTGGCCGGCGACATGGGCACCTCGGTGTCCAACGCCATGCCGGTCAGCGAGCTGATGGCCGGGCGGGTGCCCAACACCCTGATGCTGGCGGCGGTGACCGCGGTGGTCTCGGTGCCGCTGGCGCTGACCCTGGGCATCGGCTCGGCCATGGGCCGCGGCGGGCGCCTGGACAGCCTCCTGAGCTTCATCACCCTGGCCCTGGTGGCGGTGCCGGAGTTCCTGGTGGCGACCCTGGCGGTGCTGGTGTTCGCGGTGAACCTGGGCTGGCTGTCGGCCTTGTCCTACGCCAGCGAAACCCACTCGCTGCTGCAGTTCCTGCGCACCTACGCCTTGCCGGTGATGACCCTGTGCTTCGTCATCGTCGCGCAAATGGCGCGCATGACCCGCGCCGCGGTGATCGACCAGCTCGACAGCCCCTACGTGGAAATGGCCCGGCTCAAGGGCGTCAGCCCGGTGCGCATCGTGCTGCGCCACGCCTTGCCCAACGCCATCGGGCCGATCGCCAACGCGGTGGCGCTGAGCCTGTCGTACCTGCTGGGTGGGGTGGTGATCGTCGAGACCATCTTCAACTATCCCGGGATCGCCAGCCTGATGGTCGACGCGGTGACCAACCGCGACATGGCGCTGGTGCAGGCCTGCACCATGCTGTTCTGCACGGCCTACCTGGGCTTGGTGCTGATTGCCGATCTGTGCGCGATTCTTTCCAATCCGAGGCTGAGAAACCAATGACCAATCTCATGGTGAAGTCGACGCCGGCCACGCCCGACCTGGCGCTGGGCAAGGTGTCCCACGGGCCGTCCTGGCTCGGCCTGACCGGGGCCGCGATGTGTGTGCTGTGGCTGCTGGTGGCGCTGTTCGGCCCCTGGCTGGCGCCGCATCCGGTGGGCGAAGTGGTGTCCGCCAATGTGTTCGACGCCATGGGCGCGGCCTATCCGTTCGGCACCGATTACCTGGGCCGCGACATGCTCAGCCGGGTGCTGGTGGGCGCGCGGTTCACCGTCGGCCTGGCGCTGATTTCCGCGGTCCTGGCCAGCGGCCTGGGCACCGCCTGCGCCTTGCTCTCGGTGGTCGCGCCGAAATGGCTGGATGAGGTCATCAGCCGCCTGATGGACGCCTTTATCTCCATCCCCAGCAAGATGCTGGCGCTGATCATGGTCTCGGCCTTCGGCTCCTCGGTGGTGCTGCTGGTGTGCACCGCGGTGTTGAGCTTCACCCCCGGGGCGTTCCGTATCGCCCGCAGCCTGGCGGTGAATATCGAAGCCCTGGAGTACGTGCAGGTGGCCCGCACCCGCGGTGAGCGCCGGCTGTACATCGCCTGCGTGGAGATCCTGCCGAACATGCTCAACCCGGTGCTCACCGACCTTGGCCTGCGCTTCGGCTTCATCGTCCTGCTGCTCAGCGGCATGAGCTTCCTTGGCCTGGGCGTGCAGCCGCCGGACGCCGACCTCGGTTCGCTGGTGCGCGAGAACATCGGCGGCCTCAACCAGGGCGCGCCGGCCATCGTCATCCCGGCGCTGGCCATCGGCACCCTGACCATTGGCGTGAACCTGTTCATCGACAGGATCTCGTCGCGCCGCAGCCGCCGTCCGGGAGGTCATTGAGATGAGCCAGTTGATTCGAGTGCAAGACCTGCGGGTGGTCGCCGGCGGCGAGGGCGGCGAAGTGGAGATCGTCAAGGGTGTGAGTTTCGCCCTGGAGCAGGGCGAGGTGCTGGCGCTGATCGGCGAGTCCGGCTCGGGCAAGACCACCATCGCCCTGGCCCTGCTGGGGTATGCCCGCCGCGGTTGTCGCCTGGCGTCCGGGGTGGTGCGGGTCGGCGAACACGACATGCTGGCCCTGGGCGAGGAGCAGTTGCAGGGCCTGCGCGGCAATCGTGTGTCCTACATCGCGCAGAGTGCGGCGGCGGCCTTCAACCCGGCGAAGCGCCTGCTCGACCAGGTGCTGGAGGGCGCCCTGATCCACGGCCTGGACAGCCGCGCCAACCTGGAGGCCAAGGCCATCGAACTGTTCCGCGACCTGGCCCTGCCGGACCCGGAACACATCGGCCAGCGTTACCCGCACCAGGTCTCGGGCGGCCAGTTGCAACGGGTGATGGCGGCCATGGCGCTGATCAGCGACCCGCTGCTGGTGATCCTCGACGAACCGACCACCGCGCTCGACGTCACCACCCAGATCGACGTGCTGCGCGCCTTCAAACGGGTGGTGCGCGAACGCGGGGCCACGGCGGTGTATGTGTCCCACGACCTGGCGGTGGTGGCGCAGATGGCCGATCAGATCGTGGTGCTCAACGGCGGCCAGATCCTCGAACAGAGCGCCACCGCGCCGCTGCTCGAGGGCCCGGCCCACGATTACACCCGCAGCCTGCTGGCGGCCGCGCGCCCGGACTCGACCATTCGCCCGCCCAGCGACATCGCCGAGGACCAGCCGCTGCTGACCATCAAGGGCCTGACAGCCGGCTACGGCAACAAGAACCTGCAAGGCATGCCGATGATCCGCGTGCTGGAGGACATCGACCTGACCGTGCGCCGTGGCCAGGCCATCGGCGTGATCGGCGAGTCCGGCTCGGGCAAGTCGACCCTGGCGCGGGTGGTGGCTGGCCTGCTGGCCCCGGCCCTGGGCAACCTGACCTTCGACGGCCAGCCCCTGGGCGGCAGCCTGTCGAGCCGCACCGACGAGCAGTTCCGGCGGATCCAGATGGTGTTCCAGAACGCCGACACCGCACTCAACCCCATGCACAGCGTCAGCGCCATTCTCAGTCGGCCGCTGAAGATGTATTTCGGCCTCAAGGGCGCGGCGCTGCGCCAGCGCATCGACGAACTGCTGGACCTGGTGCGGCTGCCGCGCACGCTCGCGCAGCGGCGGCCCAACGAGCTGTCCGGCGGGCAGAAGCAACGGGTCAACCTGGCCCGCGCGCTGGCGGCCAAGCCCGACCTGATCCTTTGCGACGAGGTGACGTCGGCCCTGGATACCGTGGTCGGCGCGGCGATTCTCGAACTGCTGCGCGACCTGCGCCAGGAGCTGGGGGTGTCCTACCTGTTCATCAGCCACGACATTTCCACGGTGCGCGCGCTGTGCGACGACATCGTGGTGATGTACAGCGGGCACAAGGTCGAGGCCGGCAGCCGCGCGGCCTTCGGCCAGGCGCCGTTCCATCCCTATACCGACCTGCTGATCCACTCGGTGCCGGAGCTGCGCCAGGGCTGGCTGGAAAGCTGCGGCAGCACCTGCGCCAGCCTGCCGCCGATCGGCGCCAGGGCCAATGTGCCGGAGCTGTGCACCTTCCTCAATCGCTGCCCGGTGCGCATCGACGGCCTGTGCAACCGCACCGCGCCGAACCGCCGCGCCATCGACGGCGGCAGCGAGATCCTCTGCCACCGCGACAGCGGCGAGTTGCTGCAGAGCCAACAGAACTTCAATGGCATGACCGAGGGAGCCTACGCATGAAGGGGCGTTTTGTACGGCTGGGCGAGCGCGAACGGGCGCCGGTACAGCTGCGGGTGGACGGGGAGCCCATCGAGGCATTGCAGGGCGACACGCTGATGGTGGCGTTGCTGACCCAGGGGACGGCCCTGCGCCAGTCGGAGTTCGATTCCGGCCGGCGCGCCGGCTTCTGCCTGATGGGCGCCTGCCAGGACTGCTGGGTCTGGACCCGCGCCGGCGAGCGCCTGCGCGCCTGTTCCAGCGAGGTCCGCGAGGGCCTGGACATTCTCACCACACAACCGGAGGCGGTATGGCCACTGCACGGCTGAACATCTCGTCCGGCAGCGCGCCGCGGGTGGTGATAGTCGGCGCCGGCCCGGCCGGCACCCGCTGCGCCGAAACCCTGCTGGCGGCCGGCATCGTGCCGACCCTGGTCGACGAAAATCGCCGCGACGGCGGGCAGATCTACCGTCGCCAGCCCGAAGGTTTTCGCCGCGACTACGCCACCCTGTACGGCAGCGAAGCGCACAAGGCCCGGGCCCTGCACGACAGCTTCGAGCGCCTGCGCTCGCGCATCGACTATCACCCGGACACCCTGGCGTGGAACCTGACCCCGGGGCAGCTGTGCTGCGTCAGCCAGGGCCGGCACTTCACCCTGGACTACGACGCGCTGATCCTCTGCACCGGCGCCACCGACCGCCTGATGCCGCTCGAAGGCTGGCAACTGGCGGGCACCTACAGCCTGGGCGGCGCGCAGATCGCCCTCAAGGCGCAGTCGGTGTCCATCGGCCACCGCGTGGTGTTCATGGGCAGCGGGCCGCTGCTGTACCTGGTGGCCAGCCAGTACCTCAAGGCCGGGGCGCAGGTCGCCGCGGTGCTCGACACCTCGCCGCTGGGCAAGCGCATCGGCGCCTTGCCGAAACTGCTGGCGCGCCCGGGATTGCTCTGGACCGGCATGAAGCTGCTGGCGCGGCTGTGCCTGGCCCGGGTCCCGGTGCACCTGGGCATCCAGCCGATCCGGGTACTGGGCGATGCCCAGGGCGGGGTCAGCCTGGTGCAGGTCAAGACCGCCAAAGGCGACAGCCTGGATGTCGAGTGCGATGCCCTGGCCCTGGGCTATCACCTGCGTCCGGAAACCCAGTTGGCCGACCTCGCCGGTTGCCGCCTGGCCTTCGACCCGGCGTCCAGCCAATGGCTGCTGGAACTCGACGAGGCCGGGCGCACCAGCGTCAACGGGGTCTACGCCGCCGGCGACGGGGCGAAGATCCGTGGCGCCGACGCCGCCGAACACGCTGGACGCCTCTCGGCGCTGGCTCTGCTCGAGGATCTGCAACTGCCGGTCAACGCCGCGGAACGGGACGAACAGCGCCAGGCCCTGGCGGTGATGGACCAGTTCCGTCTGGGCCTGGCCCAGGCCTTTCCCTGGCCGAGCGCCCAGGCCAAGGCACTGCCGGACACCGCCATCGTCTGCCGGTGCGAGATGATCAGCGCCGGCGAACTGCGCCGCACCGTGCGCGAGAAGGGCGCCTGCGAGGTCAACCGCGCCAAGGCCTTCAGTCGGGTCGGCATGGGCCGCTGCCAGGGCCGCTACTGTTCCCAGGCCGGGGCCGAGGTGATCGCCGCCGCGGCTGGGGTCGCGGTGCAGGAGGTCGGCCGGCAGCGCGGCCAGGCCCCGGTCAAACCCCTTTCGATGCTCACCGGGGAGGTGACGCCATGACCGTGCAACAGTCCGATGTGCTGATTATCGGCGGCGGCCTGATGGGCTCGGCGGCGGCGTTTTTCCTGCGCCGGCGCGGCCAGTCGGTGACCCTGCTGGAGCGCGACCAGATCGGCCAGTACGCCAGCGGGGTGAACTTCGGCAACGTGCGGCGCCAGGGCCGTTATCTCGGCCAGCTGGAGCTGGCCAACCGTTCCTGGGCTTTGTGGAAGCGCCTGCCGGAGCTGATCGATGACGACCTGGAGTTCATCGCCAGCGGGCATATGCGGGTGTGCTACCGCGAGGACGAAATCGCCGAGCTGGAAGCCTATGCCGCGGCGCCCGAGGCGCGTGAGCTGGACCTGCAGATCTACCGCGGCCGCGAGCTGCACGAGCGTTTCCCGTTTCTCGGGCCGGACGTCAAGGGCGGCTCCTACGCGCCCCATGACGGCCACGCCAACCCGCGCCTGGCGGCCCCGGCCTTTGCCCGGGCGGCGGTGCGCGCCGGGGCGCGGATCGAAGAACGCACCGAGGTGAGCGAGGTGCAGAAGGTTGGCGGCGGGTTCCTGGTCGGCACCAGCGACGGCCGCCAGTTCAGCGCCGAACGCCTGCTGATCACCGCCGGCGCCTGGGGCCAGAAGCTCTCCGAGCAGTTCGGCGAACCGGTGCCGCTGGACACCAACGGCCCGCAGATGGCGGTCACCGAGCCGGTGCCTTACGCCTTGCCGACGGTGATCGGGGTCTACACCAAGATCCCCGAGGAGGTGATCTACTTCCGCCAGATTCCCCGCGGCAACATCATCATCGGCGGTGGCTACCGCAGCAAACCGGACATGCTCACCAGGCGCGCCCAGGTCGAACCGCGCAGCATCCTCAACCAGATCCAGCAGATGCGCCGGCTGCTGCCGGGCGTCGGCAACCTCAACATCATCCGCGTGTGGAGCGGCATCGAAGGGTATCTGCCCGATTCGCTGCCGATCATGGGCCCCAGCGGCCAGGTCGACGGCCTGTACTACGCCTTCGGTTTCTGCGGCCATGGCTTCCAGCTCGGCCCGGGCGTCGGCGACGTGATGGCCGAGCTGATCGCCACCGGCAGCACCGGCACCTCGATCGACGCCTTTTCGATTCGCCGCTTCGCCGGCACCACCGCACAACGGAGCAAGGCCTCATGAAACCCCGGGTACTGGAGATCCTCAAGCGCCTGATCGCCTTCGACACCGTGTCCTCGGAGTCGAACCTGGCGCTGATCGAATACGTGCGCGAGCTGCTGCTGGGCAAGGGCATCGAGTCGCTGGTCGTCAAGGACGAAAGCGGGCGCAAGGCCAACCTGTTCGCCAGCACCGGGCCCCGGGAGTTGCCGGGGGTCCTGCTGTCCGGGCACACCGATGTGGTGCCCGCCGCAGGCCAGGCCTGGAGCCTGCCGGCGTTCCAGGTCACCGAGCAGGGCGGGCGCCTGTACGGGCGCGGCAGCTGCGACATGAAGGGGTTTATCGCCCTGGCCATAGACGCCATGCTCGATGCCGCGGACTGCACCTTGAGCCGGCCGCTGCAACTGGCGCTGTCCCATGACGAGGAAATCGGTTGTGTCGGCGTGCGACGGCTGCTGGACGTGCTGCACCTGGCGCCGGTGCGGCCGTTCCTGTGCCTGATCGGCGAACCCACCCATATGCAGTTTGTGCTCGGGCACAAGGGCAAGGGCTCGTACCGCGTCCATTGCCGTGGCCAGGAAGCGCATTCTTCCCTGGCGCCGCTGGCGGCCAACGCGATTCAGCTGGCCTGCGATTTCATCGCCGGTTTGCGCGAGAGCCAGCAGCGCCTGCGCGAGCAGGGCGCGCGGGACGCCGACTACGACATTCCCTACAGCACCGTGCACGTCGGGCAGATCGCTGGCGGCAAGGCGCTGAACATAGTGCCGAACCTGTGCACCCTGGATTTCGAAGTGCGTAACCTGCCGGCGGACGATCTCGAGCAGTTTCTCGAACAGATGCGCGAACGCGCCGAGCTGATCGTACGCGAGGCGCGCCAGCTTTCCGAGGTGGCGGCCATCGAGATCGAAACCCTGAATGTCTACCCGGGGCTGGAGACCCATCCGAGTGTCGAGGCGGTGCGTTTCCTCCATGACTTCGCCGCGCCCGGCACCGGCTACGCCAAGGTCGGCTTCGGCACCGAAGGCGGCCTGTTCAACCAGCGCCTGGGCATCCCGGTGGTGGTCTGCGGCCCGGGTTCCATCGAGCAGGCGCACAAGCCCGACGAGTTCATCGAGGTCAGCCAGATGGACGCCGGCCAGCGTTTTCTCGAAGGCCTGCTGGGTTCCCTGAAACGCTGAGCCGGCCCCAGCAGCCGCTGCCGCAGGCTGCGATCGGGCGCTAGCCCGCCAAGCTGTATCCCGGATCGGCCTGATACACCGCGGTCAGCGGTTTTGCGACGGCTGCGCCGCCGATCGCAGGCTGCGCCAGCGGCTACATCGATCCCGGTTTTCCTGCTGAACGCCGAACCCTGTAGCCGCTGCCGAAGGCTGCGATCGGGCGTCAGCCCGCCAAGGCTGTATCCCGGATCGGCCTGATGCACCGCGATCAGCGGTTTTGCGACGGCTGCGCCGCCGATCGCAGGCTGCGCCAGCGGCTACATCGATCCCGGTTTTCCCTGGCGAACGCCGGCCCCTGTAGCCGCTGCCGAAGGCTGCGATCGGGCGTCAGCCCGCCAAGGCTGTATCCCGGATCGGCCTGATGCACCGCAGTTATCTGTTTTGCCACGGCTGCGCCAGCGGCTACAGGGCGGTGTTCAGGTTCTCGGTAGAGCCTGCTGTGACGCCGCGTTTTTCAGCATCCGACGCTGTCGGCCCGGCGCTTTCAGCATCCTGGGCTGCGGTGCCTGCTTAGACTGGGGGCTGTCTCGGAACAGGACTCGACCATGCTCAAGAATCGTTTGAAAGACCCCAGCCTCTTGGTGGAACTGGCCTACATCGACGGGCAGTGGGTGGCCGCCGACGATGGCGCGACCCTGGCGGTGCTCGACCCGGCCAGCGGCGAATGCCTGGCCCGGGTCCCGGCCCTGCAGGGCGCGCAGACCCGCCTGGCCATCGCCGCCGCCGAACGCGCCTGGCCGGCCTGGCGCGCGCGCCCGGCGGCGGAGCGGGCACAGCTGCTGGAGCGCTGGTACCAGGCCATGCTCGACAACCTCGACGACCTGGCCCTGATCATGACCGCCGAACAGGGCAAGCCCTTCGCCGAAGCCCAGGGCGAAATCCGCTACGGCGCCGGTTTCGTCAAATGGTTCGCCGAGGAGGCGCGGCGCATCTGCGGCGACACCCTGCCGGCACCCGCTGGCGACCGGCGCTTGCTGACCCTCAAGCAGCCGGTGGGGGTCTGCGCGGCGATCACCCCGTGGAACTTCCCCAACGCGATGATCACCCGCAAATGCGCGCCGGCCCTGGCC
Organism: Pseudomonas sp. GW822-FHT05A08; assembly: GCF_058800485.1. Classification (NCBI taxonomy): domain Bacteria; kingdom Pseudomonadati; phylum Pseudomonadota; class Gammaproteobacteria; order Pseudomonadales; family Pseudomonadaceae; genus Pseudomonas; species Pseudomonas sp. GW822-FHT05A08. Next base: position 3,786,030 of record NZ_CM179511.1, on the reverse strand, counting down.
GCCGGTTGCCCGATCATCGTCAAGCCTTCCGACCTGACGCCGTTGTCGGCCCTGGCCCTGGCGGTGCTGGCCGAGCGGGTGGGGATTCCGCCGGGGGTGTTCAGTGTGCTCACCGGCATGCCGGCCGGGATTGGCGAAGAGCTGACCGGCAACCCGGCGGTGCGCAAGATTTCCTTTACCGGTTCCACCGCGGTCGGCCGCCTGCTGATGCGCCAGAGCGCCGAGCACATCAAGCGCCTGAGCCTGGAACTGGGCGGCAACGCGCCGTTCGTGGTGTTCGACGACGCCGACCTGGAACAGGCGATCGCCGGGATCATGCAGAGCAAGTTCCGCAACGCCGGACAGACCTGTGTCTGCGCCAACCGCATCCTGGTCCAGGACGGCATCTACGCACGTTTTGCCCAGCGCCTGGTGGAGGAGGTGGCCAAGCTCAAGGTCGGCAACGGCCTGGAGCCGGGCGTGAGCATCGGCCCGTTGATCAATGCCGCGGCGGTGAGCAAGGTCGCCCGGCATATCGACGACGCCCTGGGCAAGGGCGCGACCCTGCTGTGCGGCGCGATTCCCCAGGGCGAAAGCCAGTTCGTGCTGCCCACGGTGCTGGGCGAGGCCAGCACCGAGATGCTCCTGGCCCACGAGGAAACCTTCGGCCCGGTGGCGCCGCTGATGCGCTTTCACGACGAGGCCGAGGCGCTGGCCATCGCCAACGCCACGCCCTACGGGCTGGGCGCCTACTACTTCACCCAGGACCTGCGCCGCTCCTGGCGTTTCGGCGAAGCGCTGGAGTTCGGCATGGTCGGCCTCAACACCGGGATCATCTCCATGGAAGTGGCGCCGTTCGGCGGCATCAAGCAATCGGGCCTGGGCCGCGAAGGCAGCAAGTACGGCCTGGACGAATACCTGGAGATCAAGGCTTTTCACATCGGCGGCCTGTGACCCGCCCGCACCGACTTCGAGGAGACATGCGACATGAGCAAGGCATTCAGGATCGCCGCCATCGCCGGCGACGGGATCGGCAAGGAAGTGCTGCCGGAAGGATTGCGGGTGCTGCGGCAGGCGGCGCGCAAGTGGCGGCTGGACCTGGAGATCGAGGTGCTGGACTGGGCGCACTGCGATTACTACCTGGAGCACGGGCAGATGATGCCCGGGGACTGGTTCGAGCAGCTCAAGGATTTCGACGCCATCTACTTCGGCGCCGTGGGCTGGCCGGACAAGGTGCCGGACCATATTTCCCTGTGGGGTTCGCTGCTCAAGTTCCGCCGCGACTTCGACCAATACGTGAATATCCGCCCGGTGCGGCTGTTCCCCGGGGTGCCGTGCCCGTTGGCCGGGCGCGAGCCGGGGGACATCGATTTCGTGGTGATCCGCGAGAACACCGAGGGCGAGTATTCCTCGGTGGGCGGCAAGATGTTCGAGGGCACCGAGCATGAGTTGGTGCTGCAGGAGTCGGTGTTCACCCGGCGTGGCGTGGACCGCATTCTCCAGTACGCCTTCGACCTGGCCCAGACCCGGCCGCGCCAGCGCCTGACGGCGGCGACCAAGTCCAACGGGATTTCCATCAGCATGCCGTACTGGGACGAGCGCACGGCGCTGATGGCCGAACAGTACCCGCAGGTCAGCTGGGACAAGCAGCACATCGACATTCTCTGCGCGCGTTTTGTCTTGCAGCCGGAGCGTTTCGACGTAGTGGTGGCCTCCAACCTGTTCGGCGACATTCTCTCCGACCTCGGCCCGGCCTGTGCCGGCACCATCGGCATCGCGCCTTCGGCCAACCTCGACCCGCAGCGGCGCTTCCCGTCGCTGTTCGAGCCGGTGCACGGCTCGGCGCCGGACATCTACGGGCGCAATATTGCCAACCCGATCGCGATGATCTGGTCCGGCGCGCTGATGCTGGATTTCCTCGGCAATGGTGAGCAGCGCTACCGCGACGCCCACGACGGCATTCTCAAGGCCATCGAACAGGTGATCGCCCAGGGCCCGATCACCCCGGACCTGGGCGGCCAGGCCTCGACCCAAGACGTCGGCGCGGCGATTGCCGAAGCCCTGTAGCCGCTGCCGAAGGCTGCGATCGGGCGTTAGCCCGCCAAGCTGTATCCCGGATCGACCTGATGCACCGCGGTCAGCAGTTTTGCGACGGCTGCGCCGCCGATCGCAGGCTGCGCCAGCGGCTACAGCGATCGTGGGGGTCAGTAGCCCTGGGTCCGGTCGATCTGCCCGAGCATCGGTTCGCCGCGCTGGTGGCGGCGGATATTGTCCAGCAGTACGGCGAAGGCGCTTTGCGGCTGGGTCATGGCGGCGATGTGCGGGGTCAGGAGGATCTGCGGGTGATCCCAGAACGGGTGTTCGGCCGGGGCCGGTTCCTGTTGCAGGACGTCGAGCACCGCGCCGCTGAGCTGGCCGCTGGCCAGGGCGTCGAGCAGGTCCTGTTCCACCAGGTGGCCGCCACGGCCCATATTGATCAGCGCCGCGCCACGGGGTAGCTGACGGAACAGCGTGCGGTCGAGGATGCCCTGGGTCTGTTCGGTCAGGGGCAACACGCACAGCAGGATGTCGCACTGGCTGAGAAAGGCCGGCAACTGCCGGTTGCCGGCAAAACACTGCACGCCGTCGATGCGGTGGGCGCTGCGGGCCCAGCCGGACAGGGCGAACCCCAGCGGCCGCAGGGTGGCGAGGATCTGCTGGGCCTGTTGCCCCAGGCCCATGACCCCGACCCGGCGTTGCGCCGCCGGTTGCAGCAGGTGCGCCTGCCAGCAGCGGGCGAGCTGTTGCTGCCGGTAGCGCAGCATGTCGCGGTGCAGACTGAGCACGGCGAAGCTGGCGTATTCGCACATGCCCCGGGTGATGCCCGGGTCCAGCAGGCGCACCACCGGCAAGTCCGGCGGCAGGCGCGCGAGGTCCAGTTGATCGACCCCGGCCGAGAGGGCGAACAGCACTTCCAGGTTAGGCAACAGGCTCAGGTCGTCCGGCGCCTGCCAGGCCGCCAGGTAGCGGATGTCCTCGGGGTTGCCGAGGTCCGGCCAGGCACGCCATTGAATGTCCGGGGCCTGTTCGGCGAACAGCGCTCGCCAGCGTTCGCCACGCACGGGGTCAGCTTTATAGAGAAGGGCCATGGGCGGTTCCTGATCGACGGGGGATGCTTTCATGATGCCGCAACGGCAAAGCAGGATCTGTCGAAAGGCCGCGCCCGAAAGCCTTGCGCAGCACGCTTCGAGGCCCTGGTCGGCAGATTCGGCGGGGCTGAAGGAATCTGCCGTTTGCCGGGGTGAAAACAGTGGATCCGGATTTCTCAGGGGCCAAGTTCGGCTGAGTCGGTTCCGCCGAAGCCTTAATCTGAAGCCATCGCAACCGCTTCCCGGTTGCCTGGCTCAGTATGAGGAACGCCATGAATAGCAAGGTCGACGAAACACCTCATTGGCTCCAGCAGCGCGATCGGTTCGTGCCGCGGGGCGTGGTCACTGCCCATCCGCTGGTCATCGACCGCGCCGAGGGCTCCCAGGTGTGGGACGTGGACGGCGAGCGCTATCTGGATTTCGTTGGCGGCATCGGCGTGTTGAACATCGGCCACAACCACCCCAGGGTGGTGGCGGCGGTGCAGGCGCAGTTGCAGAAAGTCTCCCACGCCTGCTTCCAGGTGGTGGCCTACAAACCCTACCTGGACCTGGCCCGGCGCCTGAGCCAGATGATCGGCGGCGCCGAGCCCTACAAGGCGGCGTTCTTCACCTCTGGCGCCGAGGCCGTGGAGAACGCGGTGAAGATCGCCCGCGCCCATACCCAGCGTCCGGCGGTGATCGCCTTTCGTGGTGGTTTCCATGGCCGCACCTTGCTCGGCAGCACGCTGACCGGCATGAGCCAGCCGTACAAACAGAACTTCGGCACTGCCCCCGAGGTGTTCCATACGCCGTACCCGAACGCCTATCGTGGGGTCAGCAGCGAGATGGCCCTGCAGGCGTTGCAGGAGCTGTTCGCCACCCAGGTCGCGCCCGAGCGCGTGGCGGCGATCATCATCGAGCCGGTGCAGGGCGACGGCGGTTTCCTCGCCGCTCCGGTGGAGTTCCTCCAGGCCTTGCGCGCTCTGGCCACGCAACACGGTATCGTGTTGATCCTCGATGAAATCCAGACGGGCTTCGGTCGCACCGGCAACTGGTTCGGCTTCCAGCACGCCGGCATCCAGCCGGACCTGGTCACCGTGGCCAAGAGCCTGGCCGGCGGCTTGCCGCTGTCCGGCGTGGTGGGCAAGGCGCAGATCATGGACGCGCCGCTGCCCGGCGGTCTTGGCGGCACCTACGGCGGCAACGCCCTGGCCTGCGCCGCGGCGCTGGCGGTGCTGGATGCCTACGAAGAGGAACAGTTGCTGGCCCGCGGCGTGGCGCTGGGCTTGCGTCTGCGCGAAGGGTTGCTGCGCCTGCAGCGGCTGTACCCGTGCATCGGCGATGTGCGTGGCAGCGGCTTCATGCTGGCGCTGGAACTGGTCAAGGACGACGCGGCGCGCAGCCCGGATGCCGAGCTGACGCAGCGCCTGATCGACCAGGCGCGCCTGGGCGGATTGCTGGTGATCAAGTGCGGGGTCCACCGTAACGTCCTGCGCTTCCTGGCACCGCTGGTAACAACCCCCGAGCAGATCGACGAAGCCCTGGCGATTCTCGACGCCGCGCTGGCACGAGTCTTGAACTGAGCTGATGCCCCGGTCGGCGCCGGGCTGCCGGGCGCCACCGGTGGGCATTTTTGGAGCATGGATCGATGGAACGCATCATAGGAGGCTGTACACGCCATGGGGCTGACTGATTATCGTGCGTTGCTGATCGACTGCGACGCGGTCCTGGTGGACCGCGACTCGGGGGTCTGGGCCGCCTTGCAGCCCTTGCTCGACAGTCGCCGCGGGCAGGCGGACAAGGAACAGGTGCTGGGCGAATTCGCCGAAACGGTGCGGGGCCTGTACCCGCGTTTCGCCGAGCTGGGGTTCAGCGGCCTGCTGTGTTTCGCCCATCGCCAGCTGGCCGAGCGCTGGGGCCTGAAGGCGTCCTGGGAGGAGGGCATGAGCTTCGCCCGTTCGGTGGCGGGCTGGTCGCTGTTCGAGGATGCGCCGGGGGCGATGCTGTACCTGCGCAAGTTCTATCGCCTGCTGGTGCTGGGCGATCGCGATGCCGAGGACCGCGCGTTGTTGTGCGAGCGGCTGGGGATCGCCCAGGACGACTTCATCTCCCTGGCCAGCCAGCCGTTGCAGGATCGCCAGTGGCTGGCGGACAACGACCTGCGCGCCGAGGACATTCTCCAGGTGACCCGGCCGCCGGCCACCGCGACGCAAGCGACGGCGGGCCTGTGCCTGATTTGCCGCGCCGGCAGCCGCAATCCGCAACCCTGCGCCGCCGACTACTGCATCAACAGCATGGCCGACCTGGTGGCCCAGCATCAGGCGTCGTTACGGCGCTGATCTTGCTTGTCGATTGCATCCCACAGCAATCAAGAGGTAAACGATGGAAGGTTTAGTCAAACTGGACCGTATTGATATCAACATCTTGGTTGAGCTGCAAAAAGACGGACGCATGACCAATGTCAGCCTCGCCGACGCCGTGGGGTTGTCGGCCAGTCCGTGTCTGCAGCGGGTCAAGCGCCTGGAGTCGGCCGGCTACATTTCCAGCTACAAGGCGCACCTGAACCTGGCCAAGATCACCGACTCGGTCATGGTGTTCACCGAGATCACCCTGAGCGACCACAAGCGCGAAGACTTCGCCAAGTTCGAGTCGAATATCCGCCTGGTGGACGAGGTGCTCGAGTGTCACCTGATCAGCGGCGGCTACGACTATCTGGTGCGGTTCATGACCCGCAGCATCCAGCATTACCAGGAGGTGGTGGAAAGCCTGCTGGACAAGAACATCGGCATCTCCAAGTACTTCAGCTACATCGTCATCAAGTCGCCGGTCCTCAAGGACGGCGTGCCCCTGCGTAAATTGTTGCGCCACTGACGCGTTCTTCTCTCAAAACGAAATGTTATCTGATAACATTTTGTCGCCTGATCAATCACCCTCACGCGCGCCCCTGACCGGGCGCGCTTGCGTCTGGGCCGGCCTTTTGCCGGGCCCGTGAGTGACAGCGGGTGGCGCGCAAGGAAGCAATACCGGGCATGAAAGCCCCGCGTGCACCCCGATCGGACAATCCACGCACCGCTGACCCCTGGATGCTTCAGCCTGGCGCACACCGCATAAATCGCTGTTTGTCCCGAGAAAACAGCAGGCGACGGGCGTGTGCCGCGGCAAATCGGAACAAAGCACAGAACGGCCTGCGCTGTAATGCCAGCCAGTGGTAGGTGCGCATCGTCTCCCCGGGAAGTTCAACGCCATCAGAGCGGGGGCGGCGATTCGTTGAATGAGAGCACAAAGGAGCGCAACACGATGCACAAGAGCACGGCAAACACATTGATAGGGCTGGGCGCGCTGATGCTGGCCGGCGGTACCCAGGCCCACCAGATCTGGTACGAGCACACGCCGGGGCAGCCCCTGACGCTGTATTACGGCGAGTACGACAAGAACATGCTGGAAGTGACCCCCGGCGGCCTCGACCGCTTTCGCCAGCTCAAGGGCTGGTCGGCGGCGAATCCTGCCCTGGGGCTGAGCCTGCAACGCCAGTCGTTCAGCGTCGGCCATCAGCCCAAGGCCGACGAAAGCCTGCTGGCGCAGGACACGCAGTATCCGATCTTCGACCTGCACGAAGGCGGCAAGACCCTCAAGACCTACTGGACGCCCGCCACCCGCTGGGTCGGCGACCTGCGCGCGCGCCAGCCGGAACTGGCGCTGGACATCGTTCCCACCGGCGTGGCCGCCGCGGGCCAGGCGCAGTTCCAGGTGTTCTATGGGCTCAAGCCGCTGGCCGCCCAGGCCGTGATCCTGGAAACCGGCTCGGGCGAAGTCTTCACCCAGACCAGCGACAAGGACGGCAAGGTCAGCTTCGCGCTGCCGTGGCAGGGCACCTACGTGGTGGCCGCCGAATACAAGGACCGCACCCCGGGCACCCGCCAGGGCCCGGACAACCAGGCCGAGGCCTACGACCTCAAGAGCTTCAGTTCCACGTTGTCGTTCCACCAGCCACAGGGCAAGCCGCCGTTGCCACGGGCGCCTTCAACGCTGCCGGCCTCGGAAGTCACGCGCTTGAAAAAGCAATCCTGACCCCGTGTCCCGACCCCCTGTGCCGAGTCGGCGACAGGGTTTTGCCCAGGTTCAACGACCTTCAACATGAGTGACTGATATGACTCTTTCTACTGGATTGGCAGGGCAGGCGGGCGTTGCGTCCCCTGCGCTGGCGGGCAGCGTGGCCAAGGCCAACACACGGATGCTGGCGATCGACGCCCTGCGTGGCTTCGTCATGCTGTGCATGCTGGTGGACCACGTGCGCGAGACCTTCCTCCTGCATCGCCAGGTCACCGACCCGATCGACGCCCTGAGCGTGACCCCGGACCTGTACTTCACCCGCATGCTCAGCGAGATCTGCGCGCCGGTGTTCATTTTCCTCACCGGCCTGTCGGCCTGGCTCTACAGCCAGAAACACAGCCTCGGGGAAACCTCGGTGTTCCTGCTCAAGCGCGGCCTGTTCCTGGTGTTCCTCGAACTGACCTTCGTGTGTTTTGCCTGGAACGCCGAGTTCCCGCCCAAGACCCTGTGGCTGCAGGTGATCTGGTGCATCGGCATCTGCATGATCGTGCTGGCCGGCCTGCTGCACTTCAAACGCAGCTGGCTGATCGTGCTGGGGGTGGCCATCGTCGCCGGGCACAACCTGCTGGATGATGTGGTGGTGGGCCCCGAGTCGCCGTTCTTCGTGCCCTGGTCGATCCTGCACCAGCGGGTGTTCATCGACATCACCGAGTTCACCCGCGCCCGCACCACCTACCCGGTGTTGCCGTGGATCGGCGTGATCCTGCTGGGCTGGGCCATCGGCCCGTGGTTCGGCAAGGACATGCAGCCGGCGGCGCGGATTTCGCGGTTGCTCAAGGTCGGCGTCGGCCTGCTGGTGGCGTTCGTGTTCATCCGCTACCTGAACGTCTACGGCGAGAAGCCCTGGGTGCAGACCGGCGATGCGCTGCGCACCTTCATGAGCTTCATGAGCGCCAAGAAGTATCCGCCGTCGCTGATGTTCCTGATGCCCACCCTGGGCTTGGGGCTGATCCTCCTGGCGTACTTCGAGAAGGTCCAGGCGCGCTGGTCGACCGCGCAACTGGCGATCTACGGCGGTGCGCCGATGTTCTTCTACCTGCTGCACCTGTACGTGCTCAAGGCCATGTACCTGGTGGCCGTGGCCATCTGGGGCGCCAACCAGGGCACTTACTACGGCTTCGACAACCTGTCCGGCGTCTGGCTGTGGAGCCTGGTCCTCGGTGTGCTGCTGTTCTTCCCGACACGCTGGTTCGCCGGCCTCAAGCAGCGTCGCCGCGATATCGCGATCCTCAAATACCTCTGAGTGGGATCCCGGTGGTGCGCCCGTATAGCGGCGCACTGCCTCTTATCGCCCGCCATTCATCGATTTTCGGGAGTTCCACAGTGAAGACCTTGACCCGACACACCCTGTTGTTGGCATTTTTTTGGTATTGGGGAGGCCAGAGCCTGCTCGCGCTGGCCGCGGAGCAGGACAATGCCAAGGGCTTTATCGAAGACAGCCAGTGGAGCCTGTTCAACCGCAGCCTCTACGACCGTCGCGACTATCGGCATGGTTCCTTGAGCAACGGCGCGCGCAACGCCTACAAACCCCGCGCCGAACGCAGCGACCTGGCCGAGGAGTGGGCCTACGGCCTGATGGCCGACTACAGCTCTGGTTTCACCCAGGGCACGCTCGGCTTCGGCCTGGACGCCCATGTGTATTCCGGCTGGAAACTCGACAGCGGCGGTGGCCGGGCCGGCAAGGCGCGGTTGCTGGGGGTGGACAACGACGGCCATCCCAAGGACGAGTTCAGCCGCGGCGGCGCGGTGGCCAAGCTGCGTTTTTCCTCCACCGAACTGCGCTACGGCGAGCAGCGGGTCAAGACCCCGGTGTTCGGTTCCTCCGACAGCCGCCTGCTGCCCGAGACCGCCACCGGCTGGTTCCTCACCAGCCGCGAGCTGAGCGACACCACCCTGTACGGTGGCCACTTCAACGAAAGCACCGACCGCAACGCCACCAGCCACGACCAGGGGTTCGTGGTCAATTACTCCAATGGCCAGCAGGGCGACAGCTTCGACCTGGTCGGTGTGCGCAATACTGCAATCAAGGGCCTCAACGCCAGCCTGTTCAGCGCCCTGTACGAAGACACCTGGCGCCAGCAGTACCTCGGCGCGCTCTACAACCTGCCGTTGAGCCCGGGCCAGGACCTGACGTTCGACTTCAACCTGTACCGCACCCAGGACACCGGCAAGGCCCTGTCGGGGCGCATCGACAACACCACCTGGAGCCTGATGTCGACCTACAAGAGCGGCGCCCACAGTTTTGGCCTGGGCTACCAGAAGGTCGACGGCGACACGCCTTACGACTACGTCACCCGCGGCGCGATCCTGCTGAGCAACGCCGTGGCCCTGTCGGACTTCAACGCCCCTGAGGAAGCCTCCTGGCAGGCCCGCTACGACCTCAACATGGCCGGCTACAGCGTGCCCGGCCTGACCTTCAGCGCCCTGTACGTGCGCGGCAGCGGCATCGACGGCAGCCATATGGACCCGCGCGGCGGCTACGCCTGGCTGGGCTACGGCGAAGGCGGCAAGCACTGGGAACGCGACCTGCAGGCCAAGTACGTGGTGCAGTCCGGCCCGGCGAAAAACCTCGCCGTCACCCTGCGCCACGCCGTGCACCGCGGCAATAAAGCCCAGGCCGAGCTGGATGCCGACCAGCTGCGGCTGGCGATCGAGTATCCATTGGGCGGCAGGTTCTAGCGCCCAGGCACGGCCCGTCAGCGCCCGGCCCCTCCTTGCGGAGGGGGTTTCATGGTCCGGACATTTATTGCCCGGGGCTTTATGGCCGGGCGCCGTTAATGCTGCTATGCCTTGGAGAGCCCTTCACGCTTTACCGCAGCAGTTGTCATGACACGGACGTAGGGTGACACCGGTCCTCGCCTGGCCGATTGGCCGCGCGGGAACCTCACTTGACTGCCATGGGGTAACCAGGTCGTGGAGAACACAAGGATCAAGGCGCGCCAGCTGATCGTCTGCATCGATGGCACCAACAACCGTTTCAGTGACGAACCGACCAACGTGGTCCGGCTGTTTCGCTCGCTACCCAAGGACAGCGAAACGCTGCTGGCCTATTACGACCAGGGCGTGGGCACCTTCGGGCTCAGCGAAACCCTGTTCGAATGGCAGAAGGTGCCGTCGCGCATCGCCGGGCTGATGTTCGGCTGGGGCATCAAGCGCAACGTGCTCAATGCCTACCGCTTCCTGATGGAGAACTACAGGGACGGCGACCAGATCTTCCTCTTCGGCTTCTCCCGCGGTTCCTACGCGGTGCGGGTGCTGGCGGCGCTGCTGCATACCATCGGCCTGCTGCCGGCCCATCAGGTCCAGTTGATGGACTTTGCCTGGTCGCTGCTGACCACTCGCCAGCGATCCGCTGATAATTCCAAACCGAATCGCCAACGGGCCATGAGTTACACCTGGTGGCGCATGAGCGCGGACAAAAAGCCGGACTTCGACTTGATGGAGGCGTTCAAGGGCAGCTTTGCCCGGAAGGTGAGCATTCACTTTCTCGGGCTGTTCGACACCGTGAGTTCGGTGGGCTGGGTGTACGACCCGCTGATTGTTCCCTACACCCGCCGGAACAAGGACGTGAAGATCATCCGCCATGCGGTGTCCCTGGACGAACGCCGCAGCTTTTTCCGCCAGAACCTCTGGACAGAGGACGAGGGCGTGAACCTCAAGCAGGTCTGGTTCGCCGGCGTGCATGCCGATATTGGCGGCGGTTACCCCGCCGGCGAATCGCAGCTGGCGTTGATTGCCTTGCGCTGGATGGTCGGCGAGTGCCTGGAAGCCGGGTTGAGCATCGATGCCGAAGCCTGTCGCGCAGAACTCTATCCACCCTCTGTGCTACAGGATCCGCTGGCCCAGGCCCACGATTCCCTGACCCGCAACTGGCTGATCGCCGAGTGGGTGCCACGCCTGGTCTGGAACTCGAAGACCCACAAGCGAGTCCGTGAGTACGGTTCGATGCCGCCGTTCGGCAAACCCAGGTCGCGGGAGATTCTCACGGATAAACCAGGGCAGAAAGTCCGGGTGCATGACTCCGTGGCCGTTCGCCTGAAAGGCTCCCTGGCCGACGACCAGCCCTGGGGCAGCCAACTGACGTACCAGCCGGAAAACCTGTTGCGCATCGATACCGCGCTGATCGAGCAGGTGGGCGACTCGCCGAGGCTGGATGAGTACAACCTCTAGGGTCGCTCGCCCATTCACTGCCGATGCCGGCGCAGCAGCTCGATCTGCTGCGCCGGCACCTGCTGGCGCAGGGCTTTGTACAGGGCGCGGGTTTCCAGCAGGTTCCAGATCCGCAGCAGGGTTTCCAGGGCGTCCAGCGGCTTGCTGATGAAGTCGCGGGCGCCCAGGGCCAGGGCACGCAGGCGGGTGTCGCGGGTGGCGTCGGCGGTCAGCACCAGGATCGGCAGGTAATCGTTGGCCGGGATCCGTCGGTTGAGCTGTTCGAGCACGGCGAAGCCATCGAATTCGGGCATGTGCAGGTCGAGGATCACCAGGTCCGGCTCGAAGCTGTTGAACAGCTCCAGGGTGCGTAGCGGCTGGGTGCTGCTCAGCACGTTGTGCAGGCCTTCGCGGGCCAGCAGCTGCTCCATCAGCTCGAGGTTGGGGCGCTGGTCGTCGATGATCAGGATGCGCAAATCATGGTTCATGCGGGCTCCGGTAAATGTTGCTCAAGGTGGGCGAGAAACGCCGGGATATGAATGGGCTTGGTCAGGATCGCCGTGGCCCCGGCCTGCAACAGGGCGCGGTGGGTCAGGGCGCTGGCGTCGGCGGTGATCATCAGCACCGGGGTGCTGGCGGTGGTCGGCGATTCCCGCAGCCGGCGCAGCACTTCCAGGCCTGCAAGGTCCGGCAGGCTGACGTCCAGCAGGATCAGTTGCGGTGCATGCTGGCGCGCCAGGTCGAGGCCCATCTGGCCCTGCATGCTCGACAGCAGGCGAATGCCCGGGCGGCGTTGCAGCAGGGTTTCGATCAGCGCCAGGCTCGACAGGTTGTCTTCGATGCACAGCACCTGGCCCCGGTATGTCACGGCCTCGGCCCGGGCCGGCAGCACCGCCGCCGGTAGCTGTTGCTCCAGGGCCAGGCGCGTGCCGGCCGCGGCCACCTGGACAAAGGGCAGTTGCAAGGTAAAGCAGCAGCCCTGGCCCGGCGTGCTGTGCACCCGCAGGCTGCCGTCCATCATTTCCAGCAGGCTCTTGCTCAGGGCCAGGCCCAGGCCGGTGCCTTCCACCCGCGGGTCGGCGCCCAGGCGTTCGAAGGGACGGAACAACTGGTCCAGGCGCTCCAGGGGAATGCCGGCGCCGGTGTCGCTGACCGCCACCTCGACCCGGGTGTCCAGGACCTTGACCGCGATCCGCACCTGGCCCCGGGGCCGGTTGTACTTGATGGCGTTGGACAGCAGGTTGAGCAGCACCTGGATCAGCCGCTGGCGGTCGGCGATCACCCCGCTGTGCTCGCTCAGCGCGGGCAGGGCGGCCAGCTGGATGCCGGCGTCGGTGGCCATCGGCGAGACCAGGGTCAGGGCCTCGTGCAGCACCGCGGCCAGGGCGATCGGCTCGACATTCAGCGCCAGGTGCCCGGCCTCGATGCGGGCAATGTCCAGCACCTCGTTGATCAGGGTCAGCAGGTGCTGGCCGGCGCGCAGGATATGCCCGACCTGGGGCCGCTGGCCGCTCGGCGAGTCCATGTCCAGCAGTTGCGCGAAACCGAGGATGGCATTGAGCGGGGTGCGCAGTTCGTGGCTCATGCGCGAGAGGAATTCGCTCTTGGCGCGGCTGGCGCTTTCGGCTTCCTCGCGGGCGGTGCGCAGGGCTATTTCCGCGGCGCGGCGGTCGGTGATGTCGCGGGTGATCTTGGAGAAGCCGCGCAACGCGCCGCTGGCGTCGTACTGCGCGGTGATCACCACGCTGGCCCAGAAGCGGCTGCCGTCCTTGCGGCAGCGCCAGGCCTCTTCCATGTAATGGCCGTCGCGGGTGGCTTCGCGCAGGGCCATGTCCGGGTGCGCCGGGCATTCTTCCGCCAGGTAGAACAGCGAGAAGTGCCGGCCGAGGATTTCCTGTTCGCTGTAGCCCTTGATCCGCTCGGCGCCGGCGTTCCAGGTGGTGACCCGGCCCTGGGTGTCGAGGGCGAAGATCCCGTAGTCCTTGACCCCGTCGATGATCAGCCGCAGGCGTTCTTCGTTGTCGCGCAGGGCGCGCTCGCGCTCGGCCAGCAGTTGCCCGGCCTCCACCAGGCGGGTGCCGAGCTGGCCGATTTCGTCCTGTTCCGGGGCTTGCGGGCGCAACGGTTGGCCGAGGGCCAGGCGCTGGGCGTTGCCTTGCACCTGCTGCACCCGGGCGACTATGCCCTTGGACAAGAACAGCACCGCGACAATCGCCCCGAACAGACCGCAGAGCGCCGCCAGCAGCGTGGCCAGCAGCAGGCGCATACGGGTTGCCGAGGCCGCGGCGCTGCGTTCGGCGAGCAAGCCGTCTTCGCGGATGCGCATGGCGCTGATCTGCTCGCGCAGCACGTCGAGCACCTGTTTGTTCTCGATCAGGATCGCCGTGATGCTGGCGCTGTCGTCGGGCCGGCCGTTGCGCAGGGCCACCAGGCCGTCGAGCTTGTGGCCGATCAGCGGGGCGATGGCCTTGAGGTGGTCGCGCATGCGCGCATCGCGAATGTTGCTGTCCAGCCGTTGCAGGGCGGCCTGGATCAGCGGCTGGGCACGTTCGTAGCTGGGCAGGAAGTCTTCGCGGCGGGTCAGCAGGTAGCCGCGCACGCTGGCCGCCGCTTCGGCCAGCAGGGTGTGCACGGTCTGGATGTCGCCCTGCACCAGCAGCACCCGGCGCACGTCTTCCTCGGCGCGGGCGGTCTGGCGTTCGGTGATGTAGATCAGCACCAGTGACAGCAGCAGGATCACCAGCGGCAGGGAGATCACCACCAGCGCCTTGCCGCGCAGGGGCAGGTCGAGCCAGTGCCGGCTCGCCAGCAGTCTCATGGCCAGTCTCCCGCGGGCTGCGCCACCAGCCCCAGGGCGATGCCGCGCACCGCGGCCTGGGTGCGGTCCGCCGCGCCGAGCTTACCGATCACCCGTTCCACATGGGCCTTGGCGGTGCCGGTGGTGATGCCGAGCTTTTCGCCGATCTCGCGGTTGCTGAAACCGCCGGCCACCAACCCCAGCACTTGGCGTTCGCGGGCGGTCAGGGTCGCGGCCTGGGCGCTGCCGCCGGCGTTGCGCTCGGCCATGCGCCGCAGCAACCGGGCGCTGACGCTGCTGTTGAGGGCTTCCTCGCCCTGGGCCACCCGCTGCAGGGCGCCGAGCACTTCGCCACGGCTGGCGTCCTTGAGCAGGTAGCCGACGGCGCCGGCGGCAATCGCCGCTTCCAGGTGGTCGGGGCTGTCGTCCATGGTGAAGATCACCACCTTGATCGCTGGTTGCCGCTGTTGCAGCAGGCGCGCGGCGCCCAGGCCGTTGAGCAGCGGCATGCGGATGTCGAGGATGGCGATGTCCGGTTGCAGGCGCTCGCACAGGTCGAGGGCTTCCTGGCCATCCCGGGCCTGGCCGACCACCTCGAATTCCGGGTGGCCGGCCAGCAGGGCGACAAAACCGGTGCGGGTGACTTCATGGTCGTCCGCCAGCACCAGGCGCAGGGCAGGGTTCATGGCTGTTCTCCAGCAGCGGGCAGCGGCACCCGGGCCAGCAGGCGGGTGCCGTGGCCGGGGGCGCTGTGCCAGGACAGCTCGCCGCCCAGCAGGCTGGCGCGTTCCCGCATCGCCGCCAGGCCCAGGTGCTGGCCGCCGCAGTTGGACAGCGGGGTGCCCAGGGCGAAGCCGACGCCGTTGTCTGCCAGCGCCAGCGCGGCCTGGCCGTCGGCCAGTTGCAGGCTCAGTTCGACGCGGCTGGCGCGGGCATGCTTGAGGATGTTGTTGATGCCTTCCTGGGCGATGCGGAACAGGGCGATCTCGCTGGCGCCCGGCAGGCGCGCGCTGGACTGTTGCCGCCAGTGCACCTCGAGACCGGCGTCGCGCAGGCGGTCGGCTTCCTTGTCGATGGCCTTGTACAGGCCAAAGTCGTCCAGCACGTTGGGGCGCAGGCCGCCGATCAATTGCCGGCCCTCGCCGACGCAACCCTGGGCCAGGGTCAGGATGGTCTGCAGCTCGTTGTGCAGTTCCTGTGGCAATGTCGGGCAGCGTCCGGCAAACCCCTGCAGGCGCTGGTGCAGCCCGGCCAGGGTTTGCGCCAGGCCGTCGTGCAGGTCGTAGGCCACGCGCTTGCGTTCGTCTTCCTGGGCGCTGAACAGCCGGTGCACCAGTTCCGACATGGTGCGTTCCCGGGCTTGCAGGGCCTGGAGCAAGCGCTGGTTTTCCAGGTGCGCCGCCAGCAGGGTGGCCAGCAATTGCAGGGATTCCAGGTCCTCGCTGTCGGGCGCGGCCAGGGCCACGCTGTTGGCCAGCAGCAAGGCGCCGAAGGCCTGGCCGTCGGCGCCGGGCAGGGGAATGCGCAGCACCTGGGGCAGGGCGGCATCGGTCTGCGGCAGCCATTCGGGGTGCAGGGTCGCAGACTTGGCCAGCTCATGCAGGGCGGCCAGGCGTTCGCTGCCGCCGTGCTGGGCGGTGGCCTGGGGCGGCTGGGCGGGGTGCCATTCCAGCAGCAGGCCGTGGTCCATCGCCATAAAGGCACAGGCCCGTTGCAGGGCGCGCTGGCGCATGGCTGCGGGCGGCAGTTGGGTCAGTTCCTGGCCGGTGTCCACCAGCAGGCGCAGGCGCGCCGCGCGGCTTTGCGCCTGGCGATACTGGCTGCGAATGGCCAGGGCGCTGCCGGGGTCGTGGGTCGGGCTTTGCATGAAAAACAGGCTCCAGCGTGAAGGGCGTGCGCTCGCGAGCAGGCATTAGACCCGGTTGCCGGCTGTGGGCCTATCTGCCGAATGGCATAGGCCGCCGGCACCGGTTGGCCGATGGCGAGGCCGCAACGGGTGGGCAAAGTGGGCGCATTGAAACCCACTGGAGCCTTCCGATGAAACTGCCAACCACCGCCATCGCCCTGTTACTGGCGCTGACCGCGCCCCTGGCCCAGGCCCTGGACGCCACGCCTTATGTGTACCGCACTGTCGCCGAGCAGCCGCAGAACCAGGGCGACCGGGAGATCGCCGGCCTGTTCGATCGCTGGAACGCGGCCCTGCAAACCGGCAGCGCAAAAAACGTAACCAGTCTTTACGCCGCCGACGCGATCCTCCAGCCGACCGTGTCGAACCAGGTGCGCACCACCCCGGCGCAGATCCAGGACTACTTCGAGCACTTCCTCGCGGGCAAGCCGGTGGGCCAGATCAACTACCGGGAAATCCGCCACCTGGGCGCGGATGCGGCCATGGACAGCGGCGTCTACACCTTCACCCTGCACGAGGCCGGTGGTGCGACCCGCCAGGTGCAGGCGCGCTACACCTTCCTCTACGAGCGCATCGACGGCCAGTGGAAGATCCTCAACCACCATTCCTCGGCCATGCCCCAGGCGCAGCCGCCATTGCAGGCCAGCCATCGCTGAGCAAGCGCTGCCGCACCTTGAAAAAAAACGCCGGGACTTGTGCCCGGCGTTTTGCTGTCTTCAGCCTTCCTGGCGATAACGCCCCGGGGTCATGCCGAACCAGCGGCGGCAGGCCTTGTGAAAGCTGCTCTGGTCGCGAAAGCCGAGCAGGGCGCCGATGTACTTGACGCTGCGCGCCGAGTTGCGCAGGAAACTGTGGGCCAGCATCAACCGCGCCTCGTCGAGCAGCGCCGAGAAGTGCATGTCTTCGTTGCCCAGGCGTCGCTGCAGGCTGCGGCTGCTGACCCCCACCAACTGCGCGATGTGCCGCAGGTCGCTGGGCCCGCCCTGGGCCAGGCGCTCGGACAACACCCGCCTTACCCGCGCGGTCATCGAGCCGTCGAGCAGCAGCTTGAGGCGGGTTCGCGCGTATTCCATGTGCAGCACATCCAGGGCCGGGTCGGCGCTGGGCAGGGCCATGGCGCAATCGCGCGGGCTGAAGCTCAGGCTGTTGTAGGGCGCCTCGAACTGCAGGTTGGCGCCCAGCAGGTGCTCCAGGGCGCGGGTGTCGGGCGGTCGCGGGTAGGTGAAGCTCGCCGCCAGCGGTTGCGGCTTGTGCCCGGGCAGCAGCCAGTGCACCAGGCCCAGGGTCTGCGCCGCGCCGGCATCGATGAAGGCCCGCGGCACCAGGCCCGGTTCGAGGGCGATGTCGAAGCCGATCAGGGTGACGGCCTGGGGGCTGCGCTCCAGGCACAGGTAGAAGCCGTTGCTGACCAGCGAGTGATAGTCCACCAGGCGTTGCAGCGCGGTGTCCAGGGTGGCGCCGGACATCAGCGCGTAGCCGAGCACTTCCAGGTTGGCCGGGTGGGCCTTGGTGTACGCCAGCAGGCCGAGGTCCGGGTTGCCGCACAGGTGCACGGCGTCTTGCAGCAACGCGTAGACCAGCTCCAGCCTGACGCCCATGGGGTTTTCACAGGTCTCCTGATGGCTGCTGCCGTGGCGCTTGAGCAAGGCCTCGACCTTGACTCCGGCATCGGTCAGGACATCGGCAAGCACCCGGAAACTGGTGCCGGTCATTCTGTGCATAGTACTTCCTGGACTGGTGGCTAATTGATGTCATTGGCGCTGGCGCATGATCGCAATAAACCTCGGGCCACAGTCGAGAAAGGGCGGTGCGGTGTTTCCAAGGACAAACGAAAGGTATCCGGGAACACTTTCGAGCCGTCCGGGCAGGGGGGATCATAAATAGCAATGAGCCATTATCACGTCGGGCGCGCCGACGCATCCTGGCCAAGCCCACCCGGCGCGCTGTCGCCGCTTCGACTACGGATCTGTCATGCAAAGCGTCAAAGACTTCTATCGGGAACTGGCGCAGGGGCGACTGGCGCTGGCCTTCCAGCCGGTGGTGCGGCTGCCCGACACCAGCCGGGTGCTGTACCTGGAAGGTTTGCTGCGCCATGTCGAACAGCCCGGCAATGGCGTCTACCCGTTCGCGATGCTCGAACGCCATCAGCTGATGCGCGAGCTGGACCGCAGCGTGGTGGGGGGCGTGATCGAGCGCCTGCTGGAGGACGAGCACCTGCGCCTGGGCTGCAACATCTCGGCGCAGAGCGCGATCGTCGATCCGTTCTGGTCCGCGACCCTCGCGCAGTTGCGCGACGCGCCTTCAGTGGCCGCGCGGCTGGTGATCGAAATCACCGAAAGCGCCACGCCGCCGAGCACCGAGGCGGCCATCGAGTTTGTCCTGTGCCTGCGCGAGCTGGGTTGCCGGGTGGCGGTGGACGACTTTGGCGCCGGCCTCGGCACCCTGGAGTTCATCCGCCGGACCTGCCCCGACATGGTCAAGATCGACCAGGGTTACCTGCAACGCGCCCGCAGCGAACCCAACAGCGTGCAGACCCTGAAACACCTGGTGCAGCTGTGCAAGACCCTGGCGCCCTGCGTGATCATCGAAGGCATCGAGAGCGAAGCCGACCGCGCCCTGGCCACGGCCTGCGGTGGCGAATGGGGCCAGGGCTACCTGTTCGGCCGGCCACGGCTCGACCGCCTGGGCGCGCCATGCCGGTTGCGTGGGGTGGTGGCCGAGCCTGTGGTGACGGATTGAGCGGGGCGGTTTGCCAGCGATAGCGCTGGTCTATTCACCCAGGCCGCCATCGACCGGTCGCGGCTTCAGTAATAAACGCCCTTGGCGTCATAGGGCAGCAGCACGGTATCGACCGCCGCATCCACCGGCAGGCTGACCACCGCCACCAGCGGGCAGACGATGCTCATCCAGCAGTAGATCGTGGCGTAGCCGTCGTAGCCGCGGGCGTCACGCATGGTCAGCAGCTGGATATTCTGCTGGGTGCCTTTGTAGAGGTCGTAGGAAATGTACTGATTGCTGGCACGGGCCATCAGGGTGCCGCAGCCCGAGAGGGCGAGTGTGCCGAGCAGGACGAGAGCAGTGAGCGCTTTGATGATGCCATTCCTTAGCAAGCCGATTTGCGGCGCGCATCTTCGCATCGCGCGAGGTATCAGGCCAGCTTGAATGGCAATGTTCACAGTGAGCTGTCGGCGATGACGGGGGCGCAGTTGAAATCGCCTTCGCCGGCAAGCCTGGCTCCTACGCAAGCGCGTGCCAGCCGCACATTAGCGAACGCCCTCCGACCCCGTAGGAGCCAGGCTTGCCGGCGAAGGCGTCGGACGTCTCAGCCGAGAAACCGCGGGCAAAGCCGTTGAGCTTTCAGCCCAGCACCTCGCACAACCGATGCCACAGCATGCCCAGCGCCAGCAGCGGCGCGCGCAGGGCGGGGCCGCCAGGGAAGGTCATGTGCGGCACTGCGCTGAAGATATCCAGGCCCCGGCTGTGCCCGGCGTGGATGGCCTCGGCCAGCAGGCGCGCGGTCCAGTGGCTGACGTTGAGCCCATGCCCGGAGTAACCCTGGGCGTAATACACATTGGGGTACTGGCGCAGGCGCCCGACCTGGGGAAAGCGGTTGGCGGTGATGCCGATCTTGCCGCCCCATTGGTAGTCGATGCGTACATTCGCCAGCTGCGGGAACACCTTGAGCAGCTTCGGCCGCATATAGGCGCCGATGTCCGCCGGGTCGCGCCCGGAGTAGTGGCAGGCGCCGCCGAACAGCAGGCGCCGGTCCGCCGAGAGCCGGTAATAGTCGAGGCCAACCTTCTGGTCGCACAGCGCCAGGTTCTGCGGGATCAGTTCGGCGGCCAGGGCCGGCGCCAGGGGCTCGGTGGCGATGATGTAGCTGCCGGCCGGCAGCACCTTGCCGGCGAGGCGTGGCTCCAGGTCATCCAGGTGGGCGTTGCAGGCCAGCACCAGGCTGCCGGCGCGCACCGTGCCGCTGGCGCAACGCACCTGCACGCTGTCGCCGTGGATCAGCTCCAGCACCGGGCTCTGCTCGAAGATCCGCACCCCCAGCGTCCGGGCCAGGGCGGCTTCGCCGAGCACCAGGTTGAGCGGGTGCAGGTGCCCGGAACCCATGTCCACCAGCCCCCCGGCATAGGCCGAGGACGCCACCACCCGGGCCATGTCCTGCGGGGCGACAAGGTGGGTTTCATGCACGTAGCCCAGGGCCACGAGGTGTTCCTGCTCGGCCTGGAACGCGGCGAACTGGGCCGGGGTGTTGGCCAGTTCGCAGAAGCCCCAGCGCAGGTCGCAGTCGATGCCGTGCTCGCGCACGCGCTGGCCGACCAGCGCCACCGAGTCGATGCCGGCCTGTTCCAGGTAACGCACGCCCTCGGTGCCGACGTAGCGGGCGAAGCCGCTGACGTCGTGGCCGATGCCGCGGATCAGTTGCCCGCCGTTGCGCCCGCTGGCGCCCCAGCCGATGCGCCGGGCTTCCAGGAGGATCACCGAGAGGCCGCGCTGCGCCAGTTCGATGGCGGTGTTGACCCCGGTGAAGCCGCCGCCGATCACGCAGACATCGGCGCTGAGGTCGGCATTCAGCGGCGGGTAGTCCGGCAGCGCGTTGGCCGAGGCGGCGTAGTAGGAGCGGGTGTGTTGTGCATGGCTGTGCTGGTTCATTTGTTGGACTTCACTTTGCTCCAGGCGCGGGTCATCAGGCGCATGGTCTGCGGGCTCTGGGTGCTGGAGATGTACAGCTTGTCGAGCACCGCCTGGGGTGGGTAGACCTCGGGGTTGTTCACCAGCTCGGGGTCCATGTATTGCTGCGACGCCGGGTTGGGGTTGGCGTAGCCGACATAGGCGCTGACCTTGGCGATCACTTGCGGGTCCAGCAGGTTGTTGATGAAGGCATGGGCTTGCTTGGGATTGCTGGCGTCCGCCGGGATCGCCAGCAGGTCGAACCACAGGTTGCTGCCTTCCTTGGGAATCGAATAGGCGATCTTCACCCCGTTCTTGGCTTCCTTGGCGCGGTTGGCGGCCTGGAACACGTCGCCGGAATAACCGAAGGCCAGGCAGATGTTGCCGTTGGCCAGGTCCGAGACGTACTTGGAGGAGTGGAAGTAGGTGATGTAGGGACGGATCGCCAGCAGCTTGGCTTCGGCTTTCTTGTAGTCCGCGGGGTTTTCGCTGCGCGGGTCCAGACCCATATAGTTGAGCACCGCCGGGAACACCTCGTCCGGCGAGTCCATCATCGACACCCCGCACTGGCTGAGTTTTTTCAGATTCTCCGGTTCGAAGAACACCGCCCAGGAATCGATGCTGTCGATGCCCAGCACCTGCTTGACCTTGTCGACGTTGTAGCCGATGCCGTTGGTGCCCCACAGGTAAGGCACCGAGTACTGGTTGCCGGGGTCGTTCTGCTCCAGCAGGGCCAGCAGTTTCGGGTCGAGGTTCCGCCAGTTCGGCAGCTGCGCGCGGTCCAGCTTGAGAAAGGCCCCGGCCTTGACCTGCCGCGCCAGGAAGTGGTTGGACGGCACCACCAGGTCATAGCCGGTGCGCCCGGCCAGCAGCTTGCCCTCCAGGGTTTCGTTGGAGTCGAAGACGTCGTAGATGACCCGGGTCCCGGTCTTGGCCTGGAAGTCGGCGAGGGTGGTCTCGCCGATATAGTCGGTCCAGTTGTACACGCTGACTGTCGATTCGGCCTGGGCCGTGGCGCCGAACAGCACCGTCAGGGCCAGCGGAACCACTGATTTCCATAGACGCATAGCGATACCCCTTTTTGCGGTTGTTATTGGTTTGCCAAATTCATGAAGCCCTGTAGCCCTGTAGCCGCTGCCGAGCAACGCGAGGCTGCGATCGGCGGCGCAGCCGTCGTAAACCCGGCCATCGCGTTGCATCAGGTACACCGCGTGCGACGGTCTGGCGATGGCTGCGCCATCGATCGCAGGCTCGGCAGCGGCTACAACGGTGTGCGCGGCAGCGCCCGAATCGCGTAGGCCTCAGACGCTGAGCAACAGGAACTCGCGCTCCCAGGAACTGATCACGCGCTTGAAGTTCTCGTGCTCGGCGCGTTTCACCGCGACGTAGCCGCGCACGAACTTGCTGCCCAGGTAGCGCTCGATGGTCGGGCACTCTTCCATGCGGGTCAGGGCGTCTTCGATGGTGATCGGCAGGCGCAGGTTGCGCCGCTCATAGGCCCGGCCTTCCACCGCGGCGCTCGGCTCGAGGCCCTCGACCATGCCCAGGTAGCCGCACAGCAGGCTGGCGGCGATGGCCAGGTAAGGGTTGGCGTCGGCGCCGGGCAGGCGGTTTTCCACGCGCATGGCTTCCGGGCCGGATGTCGGCACCCGCAGGCCGACGGTGCGGTTCTCTTCGCCCCATTCGACGTTGACCGGCGCCGAGGTGTCCGGCAGGAAGCGGCGGAACGAATTGACGTTGGGCGCGAACATCGGCAGCACCTGGGGGATGTACTTCTGCAACCCGCCGATATGGTGGCGGAACAGCTCGCTCATGCGGCCCTCGGCGTCGGCGAAGATCGGCTTGCCGGTGGCGCTGTCGACCACGCTCTGGTGCAGGTGCATGGCGCTGCCGGGTTCGTCGGCCACCGGCTTGGCCATGAAGGTGGCGGTGACGTTGTGCTTGAGCGCGGCCTCGCGCAGGGTGCGCTTGAACACGGTGATCTGGTCGGCCAGGTCGAGGGCGTCGCCGTGGCGGAAGTTGATTTCCATCTGCGCCGGGCCGTCTTCGTGGATCAGCGTGTCGAGGTCCAGGCCCTGGGCTTCGCACCAGTCGTAGACGTCCTCGAACAGCGGGTCGAATTCGTTGGCGGCGTCGATGGAGAACGACTGGCGTCCGCTTTCGGCCCGGCCGGAGCGGCCCAGCGGCGCCTTCAATGGCAGGTCCGGGTCTTCGCAGCGCTGGGTCAGGTAGAACTCCATCTCCGGCGCGACGATCGGCTGCCAGCCCTTGTCGGCGTACAGCTGCAGGACTTTCTTCAGCACGTTGCGCGGCGACAGCTCGATGGGGTTGCCGAACTTGTCGAAGGTGTCGTGGATGACGATGGCGGTCGGCTCGATGGCCCAGGGCACCAGGTAAACCCCTGCGGCGTCGGGGCGGCAGACCATGTCGATGTCCGCCGGGTCCAGCAGGTCGTAGTAGATGTCGTCGTCGACGAAGTCCCCGGTTACCGTTTGCAACAGCACACTTTCCGGCAGGCGCATGCCTCGCTCATGCAGGAACTTGTTGGTGGGCGCTATCTTGCCGCGGGCGATGCCGGTCAGGTCGCTGACCACACACTCCACTTCGGTAATCTTGTGTTCTTTCAGCCAGGTAGACAGCTGATCGAAAGGGGCATTCATAAGGACCTCGTCAATGATTGTCGGTGACGCGCCAGCACTTGGAGTCGCCCATCAAGGCTTCCCCTGTGGCGCGTTGACGACTATCTTGGGCAAGCCTCGCGGTTCCATCTATCCACTTTAAGCAGCACCAAAGCGCACCAAAAGAGTGCGCAAGGTCCCTTCATGACAGCGTCGACAGCTCTCCAGGTCCAGGCCTTCAACACCTTCGATGTGGCCGATCAGATCCGTGCCACCCCGGGTTGGGTGCAGCATTACCAGCAGATGTCGCCCGGGCATTTCGCCGGGCAGGTGCGTTATCTGGACCTGCAAGGGGTGCAGATCTACGAGGAGTGCATGAACACCCGGGTCGAGCAGAATTTCAGCGCGCCGCAGGACTCCCTGGCGTTCTGTTTCGATCGCAGCGACAACGCCCTGTACCTGCTCAACGGCGAGAGCCGCAACATCTGGATCACCCCGGAGAACTACCAGGAAATCGCCGTGGTGTTCGGCCCGGAATTCGTCCGCGGCCATGGCCTCGACGCGCAGCGCCTCGACGGCCTGTTCCTGGCGCCGCTCAACTGCGGGCAGAACGCCTTGTTCAGCCGCTGGCTCAGCACGACCCTGACCCGACTGTCGCAGACCCTCGACCCACCCAGCCGCGAAGCCCTGACCCAGCAGTTGCTCGAGGACTGCCTGTTTATCCTCGACAACGCCTGCGTGCGCCTGGACGGTGGCGGCCTGCGCCGGCGCGCCGAGGAGCGGGCGATCATGCAGCGGGTGGCGCAGTGGGCGGCGGACGGCCCGGAAGACAGCCTCAACCTGCTGGAGTTGGCGCAGGTGGCCGGGGTTTCCCTGCGCCAGTTGCAAGGCGCGTTCAAGGCCTTCGCCGGCATGGCGCCGACCCAGTGGCTGCGCCTGCGCCGGCTGAACAGTGCGCACCGCGAACTGCTGCGCCGCGGTCCGGACGAAACCACCGTGGCCGAGGTGGCCATGCGCTGGTCGTTCTGGCACCTCGGGCGGTTTTCCAGCAGCTACCGCGCGCTGTTCAAGGAACTGCCGAGCGAGACCCTGCGCCGCGGCCAGCGGTGAGGTTTTCCCCAGCGCGGGCCCGCGGGACTATCGCCATTTCCAGCCTCATGCGGGGGGACTCTTGTCTGCCGGAGGGCGGCGCTGGCCATTGCGGCTCGGCCGAGGCGGGCTTGGCTCATCGCCCTGGTGCGCGACGCCCGTAGGGTGTTCGCGCAGGTAGCGCCACAGCGCCCGGGCGATGGCATCGCCGTTGACCCCTTTGCCGAAGACCTGCTGGCCGATGCTCAAGCCGAGCTGGCGGTAGCTTTCGAACTGCGCCTCGTCGAAGAACTGGTCGACGGTGGGCTGGTTGGGGAAGGACGTGTTGATCAGCGCGTAGTTCTGCACGTCCGGCGATACCGAGGGGATCAGCCGGGGCTTGAGCACCAGGATGCGACTGACCAGGGTGTCCGGCTCGGTGCAGGCGTAGACGTTGAGCAGCAGCGCGCAATGCGGGTCCGCCGGCGATGGCGCGATCTTGAAGTCCTCCATGCGCCCGAACACTTTGCCCAGTACCTCGTCCCCGATGATCGCTGCGTCTTCCCTGATCTCCAGGCCGTGGTCGATGCGCGCCAGGCGGATGAGATTGCTCAGGTCGTCGAACCGGTAATCGGGATCGCAGCCACAGTCGCACATCACGATCAGCTCGACCTGGCGTTCCTGGCGCAGCAGTTCATAGGCCGCCGTGTTCTCGAAGTGGCCGCCGTCCGAGAGGTACTGATAGGCGCGCCGATGGCCGTGGAAGTGTGCGGTCAATTCGTAGAACAGGTAGGTCTGGGTCGGTAGCCAGCGCGACAGCTTCAGGCCCAGGGATTGCCTGGGGTTTTCCGGTTTAGCGTCGATAAAGCGGCTGGGCCACCAGTTGCCCAGGCGCACGTTGGCCAGGCCCAGCAGCAGCGACATGCCCAGACTGGTGGCGCGCCCCAGGCCGGTGGTGAAGGCCGCGCCGGAAACACCGATCCACTGGCCGATGGTCAGCGGGTAGGCGATTTCCGAAGCGGGGATATTCTCCAGGTCGCGCTGATAGAGCTTGCCATCGAGGATGAAGGCCCCTTCGCCCTTGACGCTGCCCGGCGCCAGGCACAGCGGCTTGCCCTTGCGGTCGCGCTGCACCAGTTGTTCGGCGGGGTCGACCGTGAGGTTCATGGTCACGTTGATCAGGTGCAGCGGGCCGGCGTTCGGCGTGCCGTAGTAGTGCTCGACGCTGATGTCGTCGTTGCTCAGTGGCTCGGCCACGCTCATGTGCTTGCGCCGTTGCTCGGGCGTGCCGTCGAAGCGCTTGCCGTTGGTGGCGCCCATGTAGGCGCGGACCAGGCGCGCGCTGTAGTAGGACTGCAACGACGAGGTATTGAGGAAACCGACGAAGCGGCTGCTGACCCAGGTCAGGGCCGCCGCCACCCCGGCCAGCAGGGCCAGCCGCAGCACATGCCCGTCTTCCTGCAGGTCGAAGCTGCCATCGGCGGTGACCCATATCACGAACAGCATCCACGCCAGGCAGACCGCCGCCAGCAACAGCACGCCGCCGATCAGGCTCATGACCTCCAGGGGCAGCAGGCGCAGCCAGCCCGGCAGGCTCTTCTCGTCCCGCAACAGCGCCACGCGGCGCACCAGCCAGATCAGCAGCGGGAGAATGCCGATGGTGCCCTGGGTCAGGGTCTGCAGGTGCAGGTAGATCGCTTCGGAGAGCGACACCAGGAACGCGGCGAACAGCAGCACCCCGAGAGCCATGATGATCTGCGACAGCACCCGGGTGACCTCGACCCGGTAGTTGCGCACGGTAAAGATCCCGTCTTCGTCGTTGGCCTTGCGGGTGCGGTATTTCAGGCGCCAGATCAGCAGCCAGGCGTAGACGATGCCCAGCAGCGCGATGGCCGCGAACCCGAGGAACAGGTAGCGTACGTTCGGCCTGTCGTCCGGCTGTTGCAGCAGCGCCCAGATGCCGACGAAGACCAGCACCATCACCGTGCAAGCCACGGCCGCCAGGTTGCTCAGGGCCGGAGGATTGCTCAGGCTGTTTTTCGGCAGCACCAGCCAGTAGGCCAGACAGCAGGGCAGCAAGCCGAGGAGGAACACCGCGCCGGGCAGCAGGAACAGATTAGGCACGTACTTCACTTGCAACAGCATCAGCAACGACAGGACCAGGACAATCGGCATGCCGATGACAAAGTGCAGCGACAGCCAGTTGCGCCAGGTGATCGCCAGGGCGTAGAGCGCGTCCCCCGAGCCGGTCGGGGTCAGGTAGCGGCCGTTCTCCCGGAGCCAGGCCGTGGGGCCCTTGCCGATGTCTTTGTCGCTGGCGTTGGCGTAGTCGATGTGGGTACTGATACGTCCCGGCGGCTCGTAGTGCAGGACCTCATAGGCGTTGACCGCCGCGGTCCTGGCCGCTTGCTGGGCGGGCGACAGGGGCGAGGCTTCGGCGCGCTCCTGGGCCTGCTCCCGGCGCAGGCGATTGGGGATGAACAGGCTGGAGAAGAAACTGCCGATATAACCGCCGCCGCTGACCGTGCAGAGGTAGTCGAAACGCGGCAGCAGGGTGGTGGTGAGGTTGTCTTGCGGTGTCTTCGACGGTCGTGGGTTGGCCTGTTCCGGCGCATCGGCCCGGGCCATCGCCTGCAGCACCCCCAGGCAAAAGGTGGCGCTGCGGATGCCACCCCCGGACAGCGCCAGCCCCCAGATCCTGGGAGGCTGGCCGGCCGGCGCGGGAAGGTATTTGAGACCCAATGCAGTACGGCGGTTCTCGATGCGCTTCCTTTCCCCCTCGTAGTGCTGGGTCGAGTCCATGATTGCTCCTTGCAAACTGAAGTAGTGGCATTGTGCAAATAGGATTAAAGCAGACCGTCAGATTTTTCCGAATACAAGGAGCAACTCGGGATGAAGTTCACGAAATATTCTTTATTTAGAAATGTAATTAAACATCATCGGCTTAGAGAGTTAATGCGGCTGTATCAAGATCAATGAATGCCTTGACCGCGGCCTGCAACCGCCGTGTAACTTGCTTGTTACTTGAGGTCACTACTTTGCGTGGGTCGCTATTTCCCGCCCTGTAACTTCAAGGAATTCAACCGCGTATGCCTACTCTCACTCGCAGGAAGCTCATGCAGGCCGCCGCCATCGGCTCGGCCTTTACCTTACTGCCAGACTCCATCCGCCAGGCCCTGGCGATCCCCGCCAACAACCGCACCGGCACTATCCGCGACGTCGAGCACGTGGTGATCCTGATGCAGGAAAACCGCTCCTTCGACCATTACTTCGGCACCTTGCCCGGGGTCCGCGGTTTCAGCGACCGCTTCACCATCCCGCTGCCCGGCAAGCGTTCGGTGTGGGAGCAGCAGGGCATTGGGCGAGTGGTGTTGCCGTATCACCTGGACAGCTCGCGGGGCAACGCGCAGCGGGTCAACGGCACGCCGCATTCGTGGATCGACGAGCACGCGGCCTGGGGCAGCGGGCGCATGAGCGCCTGGCCGACTTTCAAGACCAACACGTCCATGGGCTACTACCGCGAGCAGGAGCTGCCGTTCCAGTTCGCCCTGGCCAACACCTTCACCCTGTGCGATGCCTACCACTGTTCGGTGCACGCCGGGACCAACCCCAACCGCCTGTTCCACTGGACCGGCACCAACGGCCCGACCGGCGCCAACGTGGCGGCGGTGGTCAACGAATGGGACGGCCCGGGCGCGGTGGACGTCGGCTACACCTGGAAAACCTACCCCGAGCGCCTGGAAGAGCGGGGCGTCAGCTGGAAGATCTACCAGTACCTGCCGGACAACTTCGGCGACAACCCGCTGGCCGGTTTCCGCCAGTACCGCCGCGCCAGCGTGGCGGCCGGCAACCCGGCGCAGCCGCCGGAAGGCTTCACCGCCTTCGTGCCCTACAGCGATGCGCTGAATGCCCGGGTGCCGCTGTACAAGGGCAATGGCAACACCTTGCCGGCCCGTAGCGGCAGCGACCTGGAAGGCATGATCGCCGGGTTTCGCAACGATGTGCAGCAGGGCAAGTTGCCCAAGGTCAGCTGGATCGTCGCCCCGGCCACCTATTCCGAGCACCCGGGGCCGTCCAGCCCGGTACAGGGCGGCTGGTTCACCCAGGAAATCCTCAAGGCGCTGACCGACAACCCCGAGGTCTGGAGCAAGACCGTGCTGCTGGTCAACTACGACGAGAACGACGGTTTCTTCGACCACCTGCCGTCGCCCTCGGCACCTTCACGGCGCCTGGACGGCAGCTTCGCCGGCAAGTCCACGGTGGATTTCGACAGCGAGGTGTTCACCCACCCGGCGCCACCGGGGACCACCCAGCAACCGCGTCCGGACGGTGGCATCTACGGCCCCGGCCCGCGGGTGCCGATGCTGGTGCTGTCGCCCTGGAGCCGTGGCGGCTGGGTCAACTCCCAGGCGTTCGACCACACCTCGGTCCTGCAATTTCTCGAGAAGCGCTTCGGCGTGCGCGAGCCGAACATCAGCGCCTGGCGCCGTGCCGTGTGCGGCGACCTGACTTCGGCCTTCAACTTCGTCAATCCCAACAGCGAAATCCTCCCGCCGCTGCACACCACCACCCGCCAGGCCGCGGACCTGCTGCGCCAGCGCCAGGAGCAACTGGCCCAGGTGCCGCTGCCGGACCCCAGCCGCCAGCAACTGCCGCAGCAGCAACGCGTGGCCCGGCCATCGCGGGCCTTGCCGTATCGGCTGAATGTCGAGGCCAAGGCCAAGCGCAAGGCGTTGAGCCTGACCCTGAGCCTGCAGAACAGCGGCGAGCAGGGCGCGGTGTTCCATGTCTACGATCGCCTGCACCTGCTGGACATTCCCCGTCGCTATACGGTGGAGGCGGGCAAGCAGCTCAAGGACAGCTGGCAGACCGCGGGCCGCTACAAGCTGTGGCTGCTGGGGCCTAACGGCTTCCACCGCAGCTTCCACGGAAACCTGCTGGAGCGCCAGCCCGAGGTGTCGATGTTCAGCCGCGGCAACAACCTGCAGCTGACCCTGAGCAACCCGGGCAAGGAGCCGGTATCGATCACCATCGAGCGTTGCCCCTACACCCATCAGGGGCCATGGCGTTTCGACGTGCCCGGACGCAGCGAGGTCCACCAGATGTTCGCCTGCCAGGCCAGCGGCGGCTGGTACGACCTGACCCTGCGCGGCGAGGGCGGCTGGCTGCGGCGCCTGGCCGGGCGCCTGGAAACCGGTGCGCACAGCATCAGCGACCCGTTGATGGGCGTGTAAGCGCGCACCCGTGCCCGGCCCGCAAGGGGCCGGGCGCTGTTTCAACAGCCGACCGGGTGCTTCACCTGGATCTCTTCAGTCCCTGGGACCATGGTTCCAGAGCACCCGCCGATGTTCCCCAGCAGACGAAAACCAGAACCCAATCACACGAAAGGACTTGGTTTGCCTTATGAATATTAATTAGAATCAGTCTCATTTGAATAATCCTTCGCGCAAGGCTCTTGACATGATTGAAGCAGCGACGCCACCGGAGCAAAGCCTACATGCCCTGTACCGCGACCATCGCAGCTGGCTCGAGAGCTGGTTGCGCCAGCGCATGGGCAACGCCTGGGATGCGGCGGACCTGAGCCAGGACACCTTCCTGCGCGTGCTCACCAGCTCCCAGCAGCTGGTCGACCTGCGCGAGCCGCGGGCCTACCTGGTGACCGTGGGCAAGCGCCTGCTGAGCAACTTCTACACCCGGCGCAAACTGGAGCAGGCTTACCTGGACGCGCTGGCCAGCCTGCCCGAAGACAACGTGCCGTCCCCGGAACAGCGCTGGGTGCTGCTGGAAACCCTGCAAGCCCTCGACGAACTGCTCGACGGCCTGCCGCCCCTGGTGCGCCGGGCGTTTCTCTGGAGCCAGCTGGAAGGGTTGGGCTACCGCGAGATCGCCGAACGCCTCGACGTCTCGGAACGCACCGTCAAGCGCTACATGGCCCAGGCCTACGAACACTGCCTGCTGGTGGAGCTGTGATGCGCTCGGCGCCGTCCAGCGAAACCCGCGAGGTGGCCCGCGCGGCAGCCCAATGGCTGGCGCTGCTGGAGTCCGGCGCGGCCAACGCCGACGATCACGCGCGCCTGCAGCACTGGCGCAACAGCAACAGCCAGAACGAAAGCGCCTGGCAGAAGGCGCAGCTGCTGCGCCAGCGTTTCTCCGCGCTGCCTTCGGCCTTGGCGCTGGCCACCCTGGATCGTCCCGAGCCGTCGCGGCGCGCGGTACTCAAGCGCGCCCTCGGCGTCGCCGCACTGGTGCCGACCGCCTGGCTGCTGGGGCGCCAACTGCCCCTGGACGTATGGCGCGCCGACCTGCAGACCGGCACTGGCGAACATCGCAAATTATCCCTGGCCGATGGCAGCGCCTTGCAGTTGAACACCGCCAGCGCGGTCAACGTCGACCTGGGCGCCCGGCAGGTGACCCTGGTGCGCGGCGAGATGGCGCTCAAGGTCACCGGCAGCGCGCCGCTGACCATCCAGGCGCCTTATGGCCGCATCGTCGTCAGCCGCAGCGAAGTCTGCGTACGCCTCAATGAACACGATTGCCGGGTGTCGGTGGTCAGCGGCTCGGTGCAGCTGCAACCCTTGTTCGGCCCGCAACTGCAGTTGCGCGAAGGCCAGCGGGTGCGGCTGCGGGTGGACGGCGCCGGGCAGATCGATGCCTTCGACGCGCAGTTGCCGGGCTGGCGCGACGGCGTGCTGATGGCGCAGAACCAGCCCCTGGGGGATTTCCTGCGCGAGCTCGGTCGTTATCGCCCGGGCCTGCTGCGCTGGGAACCGGAACTGGAAGCCCTGCGCGTCACCGGCAGCTTCCGTCTCGACAACACCGACCGCGTGCTGTCGCTGCTGGCCGCCAGCCTGCCGCTGGAGGTGCATTCGCGCACCCGTTATTGGGTCACCCTGACTTCGGCAAAAGAACCCCCGCAAAAAAATATTGGCTGAAGCCTGTCCCTTTTTTTCGCCTCGCCGGTCATTCCAGGTAAGTGAACAAAAAAACGAGAGCTTCCTCCCATGCCCGTAGTATTGCCATACCGTTTGCGTCCGGTTTCCCCCGGACTGTTGCAGTTGGGCCTCATCCTGACACTCAGTTCCAGCCCGTTATTCATCCAGGCCAGCCTGGCCGACGACGCCGCGCGGCGCAGCTATCAGGTGCCGGCCGGCCCGCTGAGCGCCGCGCTGACCCGTTTCGCCGGCCTCGCCGGGGTCAACCTGTCGGTGGACCCGCAGCTGGTCAGCGGCCGCAACAGCAGCGGCCTGTCCGGCGAGTACGGGGTGGAGGAGGGCTTTGCCCGCTTGCTGCAAGGCTCCGGCCTGCAACTGCAACCGGTGGGCGAGCAGGCGTATATCCTGACCCCGGCGCCGCAAGGCAGCAGCCTGCAACTGGCGCCGACCTCGATTCTCGGCGCCAGCGGCGCGACCGACAGCGACGTCTTCGCCGGCGGCCAGGTCGCACGCCGTGGCTCGCAAGGCCTGCTGGGTTCGAAGGACTTCATGGAAACGCCGTTCAGCATGACCACCTACACCAGCGAGGTGGTGAAGAACCAGCAGGCGCGGACCCTCGGCGACCTGATCGCCAGCGACCCCTCGGTGCGCGCCACCAACCCGGCGGGCGGCCGTTACGAGCAGTTCACCATCCGCGGCTTCAGCCTGTTCAACAGCGATGTCGCCTACAACGGCCTGTACGGCGTGCTGCCGACCTACACCATCGACATGGAAATGGCCGACCGGGTGGACATCCTCAAGGGCCCGACCCAGTTGATCAACGGCATCTCGCCGCGGGGCAGCGTCGGCGGCGGGATCAACGTGGTGCCCAAGCGGGCCACCGACAAACCCATCACCGAATTCACCGGCAGCTACGCCTCGGACAGCCAAGTGGGCGGCGCGGTGGACATCGGCCGGCGCTTCGGCGAGGACAACAAGTTCGGCGTGCGCCTGAACGCGGTCAAGCAATCCGGCGACACCGAATGGGATCACCAGAGCGTCGACCGCGAGATGGCGGTGCTGGGCCTGGACTTCCGTGGCGAACGCTTGCGCCTGTCGACCGACATCGGCCACACCGAGCGCGACACCGACGCGCCCCAGGAGCGGGTGCAGATAGGCGCCAACGCCAAGGTGCCGGACGCGGATGACGTGCGGCACAACTATGCGCAGTCCTGGAGCAAGGCTCGCACCAAGGACACCTTCGGCACGGTCAACGCCGAATACGACGTCAATGACTCGATCATGCTGTACGGCGGCGTCGGCGCGCGCAAAAGCAACCACGACTTCCTGCGCCATGCCGTGTCGATCACCAACGACGCCGGCGACTTCAGCGTGCAGCCGCGCGACTTCACCCGCGACGAAAACGTGCGCACCACCACGGCGGGCGTGCGCAGTTGGTTCCACACCGGCCCGGTGAGCCATGAGGTCAACCTGGCGGCCAGCTACTTCTACATGGATTTCGAAAACGGCGGCGCGCGCTATGCCGCGTCTCCCAGCAACCTCTATAACCCGCGGCCGACGCCGACCCCGTCGCGGCCGACGCGTTTCGACCCCAAGGTCTACACCGAGAACCGCTTCAGCGGTGTGGCGCTGTCCGACACCCTGGGCTTCTTCGATGACCGCCTGCTGCTGACCCTCGGCGCGCGCTGGCAACGGGTCAAGGTCGACGACTGGAGCGACGGCGTCAAAGGCGACACCGCCTACGACGAGGAAAAGGTCTCGCCTTCGGGTGGCCTGCTGTTCAAGGCCACCGATCAGTTGTCGCTGTACGTCAACTACATGGAAGGCCTGAGCCAGGGCAAGATCGCGCCGTCGACCTCGATCAACGAAGACGAAATCTTCCCGCCGTTCATCAGCCGCCAGGTCGAGGCCGGCGCCAAGTATGACGCCGGGGCCTTCGCCCTGACCGCCGCGGTGTTCCGCATCAAGCAGCCGGCCTACGAGACCAACGCCACCACCCGGGTCTTCGGCCCGAACGGCAAGCGCCAGAACGACGGCGTCGAGCTCAGCGTGTTCGGCGAACCGCTCAAGGGCTTCCGCCTGCTGGGCGGGGTGATGTACATCGACAGCGAACTGAAGGACACCACCAACGGCACCTTCGACGGCAACCGCGCACCGGCCACGCCGAAGTACAACGTCAACCTGGGGGCCGAGTGGGACGTGCCGAAGGTCCAGGGCCTGACCCTGACCGCGCGCGGCATCTATTCCAGCTCGCAGTACCTGGACCAGGCCAACAGCAAGGAAATCGACTCCTGGGAACGTTTCGACCTGGGCGCGCGCTACGCCTTCAAGCTCGACGACAAGGACATCACCTTGCGCGCCAATGTCGAGAATGTGCTGGACAAGCGTTACTGGAGTTCGGCCGGGGCCTCGGACGACAGCGAGCCGGGCTTGACCCTGGCGACGCCACGGACCCTGTTGCTCTCGGCAACCGTGGGTTTCTAAGAAGCGATGCGGACAAGCGCCACAGGGAAGGGCGCACCGCCGTGTTGGTCATGACCGGTTCCTTTGGTCGAGGAAGAAAGTATGCCCGTTATCAGTTGATCAACTTGCTCGCCTCTTGAATGAGGTGTTGGCCATTTAATGGCAACTAATGAAGTTGTCGGAAAGATGGCAATAACATGGCAGTTTCATACGTCATAAATGACGGCTTACCAAGTTTATCAACTTGGTTTTTGGCGTGGGCGCGATAGTTGACTTATATCTGCAAGTGCCATGTGACTATTCCAAATAAGTTTGAATAAGTAGTTGCGTGTTTTTATTAATGATAATAATTTGCATGTCGAATTTAACGAGGGTGAACAGATGTTGAATGATGGCATATTGCGCACTAGTCCTCTGCAAAAGACCAATGCCGACTATCTGGCCCGGCAAGGCAAGTTCGAATCCAATGTGCGCAGTTATCCGCGCAAGTTGCCGCTGGCCATCGCCAAGGCGCATGGGGTCTGGGTCACCGACGTCGAAGGCAAGACCTACCTGGACTGCCTGGCCGGCGCCGGCACCCTGGCCCTGGGGCACAACCACCCGGCGATCATGGCCAGTCTCGACAGTTTCCTGGCCTCGGGCCTGCCCATGCACACCCTGGACCTGACCACCGTGGTCAAGGACGCTTTCAGCGAAACCCTGCTCAGCCTGCTGCCGGGCCAGGGCCGCGACTACTGCCTGCAATTCTGCGGGCCGTCCGGGGCGGACGCGGTGGAAGCGGCGCTGAAGCTGGCCAAGACCCATACCGGGCGGCACAACGTCATCAGTTTCTCCGGGGCCTACCACGGCATGACCCACGGCGCCCTGGCGCTGACCGGCAATACCGCGCCCAAGCACGCCATCGCCGGCCTGATGCCGGGCGTGCAGTTCATGCCGTACCCCCACGAATACCGCTGCCCGCTGGGGATCGGCGGCGAGGCCGGGGTCGAGGCGCTGACCCATTACTTCACCCAGTTCATCGAAGACGTGGAAAGCGGCGTGTCGCTGCCGGCGGCGGTGATTCTCGAGGCGGTGCAGGGCGAGGGCGGGGTCAACTGCGCGCCGGCCAGCTGGCTGCGGGCGATCCGCGAAGTGACCCGCCAGCACGGCATCGTGCTGATCCTCGACGAGGTGCAGGCCGGTTTTGCCCGCACCGGCAAGATGTTCGCCTTCGAGCACGCCGGCATCGAGCCGGACATGATCGTCATGTCCAAGGCGGTGGGCGGCGGCCTGCCGATGGCGGTGCTGGGCATCAAGCGCGAATTCGATGCCTGGGAGCCGGGCAACCACGCCGGCACCTTCCGCGGCAACCAGATGGCCATGGCCGCAGGCCTGGCGACCCTGCAGGTGCTGCGCGAGCAGAACATCGCGGCCCTGGCCGAGCGCCGCGGACAGTGGCTCAAGGAGCAACTGATGGCCTTGCAGCCGAGCTATCCGGCCCTGGGCCAGGTGCGCGGGCGTGGCCTGATGCTGGGCATCGAGATCGTCGACGAACGCCAGCCGGCCGACCGCCACGGGCATTTCCCCTCGGACCCGGGCCTGGCCGTGGCCATCCAGCAGCACTGCTTCAAACAGGGCCTGCTGCTGGAGCGCGGCGGACGCCGCGGCAATGTGATCCGCCTGTTGCCGCCGCTGGTCATCGACGACGAACAGTGCCAGCAAGTTATCCAGCGATTTACTCGCGCAATGGCGGACGCCTTATTGCAGGCACGTGCTTGAAGTGCTGTTTTTGAAGTGAAGCGTATTCGATGAAAGTGTGTCGTTTTTCACACTTTTAAGTCTTGATTGAATAACTGTCGGGCGACAGGTTTTTCTTGTTAAAGGTTGCAGGAAAGTGCAAGCGGACGAGTTCGTTCGACGGGTATCTGTCGGCTTTCGGTATGGCCGAAGAGCAACTAACTATTTGCCGCGGCAGTACGCAGCCAGTGACCGCACGGGCTACTGTGGAGCATGTATGAATTATTCAGATCGCGATGTTTTATCAAAGCATGTTTTATCGACGATGGTCAGTGAGCTGGCGACCACTCGCGCCTTGCTCAATTGCCTGATCAAAGAGTTCGCCTTGCCGGAAAACTGCCTCAGTTACAGCTGGCCGACACAGATGCAGGGCATCGCGCCCGGCAGTTACCTGGACGGCCTGGAATGGAAGGGCATCCCGCTGACCATCGACCTGCCCAACCGGCAGCAGTTCTTCGTCATGGTCGACCGCCGCGACCACCTGGGCAGCCACCGTTACCTGTCGGACGTGTATGCCCGGCGCGAAGCAGGCGAGACCTGGCGC
This sequence comes from Pseudomonas sp. GW822-FHT05A08, assembly GCF_058800485.1. NCBI lineage: Bacteria > Pseudomonadati > Pseudomonadota > Gammaproteobacteria > Pseudomonadales > Pseudomonadaceae > Pseudomonas > Pseudomonas sp. GW822-FHT05A08. The sequence goes on along the minus strand of NZ_CM179511.1, from coordinate 3,749,904 downwards.
TGCCTGGCCTTTGCCGAGTTCGTCGAGCAACTGCTCGGCGCCTGCGAACACATGACCCGGGCCAGCAACGACGAGCTGCTGGACCAGGTGCTGCAAAGCCAGTCACTGACCGCCGCCATCGTCGCCCACAACATGGACGGCCAGGGCCCGGCGCCGCTGAGCGGCTACCTGGCCAGCGAGCAGGGCCTGTGGTTCGGCCACCCCAACCATCCGGCGCCCAAGGCGCGGCTGTGGCCGGCACACCTGGCCCAGGAAACCTACGCCCCGGAATTCCAGGCCGAGACCGCGCTGCACCTGTTCGAAGTGCCGCGCCAGGGCCTGCGGGTGACCGCCAGCGGCCTCAGCGAGGAGCAGGTGATGGCCGGTTTCGCCGACCAGGGCCGGGCGCGCCCGGGGCACGCGATGATCTGCATGCACCCGGTGCAGGCCGAGCTGTTCATGCAGGACCGCCGCGTGCAGCGCCTGCTGGAGCTGGACGAGGTGATCGACCACGGGCCGACTGGGCCGCTCGCCAGCCCGACGGCCTCGATGCGCACCTGGTACATCGAGGACCACGACTTTTTCATCAAGGGCTCGCTGAACGTGCGCATCACCAATTGCGTGCGCAAGAACGCCTGGTACGAGCTGGAAAGCACGCTGATCATCGACCAGCTGTTCCAGCGCCTGCAGCGGACCCAGGCCGAGACCCTCGGCGGCTTGTCGGCGGTGGCCGAGCCGGGTTCCATGAGCTGGGCCCCGGCCCAGGCCAGCGAAGCCGATGCCCACTGGTTCCGCGAACAGACCGGGGCGATCCTGCGGGAGAACTTCTGCCGCCGCGCCGGCGCCGAGCGCAGCGTGATGGCCGGCACCCTGTTCGCCCGCGACATCCATTCGCGGCCGCTGGTGCATGACTTCCTGCAAGGGTTCAACGCCAGTGAACTGACGGACGAACAGCTGGTGGACTGGTTCGACCAGTATCAGGCGCTGCTGCTGCGGCCGGTGCTGGCGCTGTTCTTCAACCACGGCGTGGTGATGGAGCCGCACCTGCAGAACAGCGTGCTGATCCACGACCAGGGCCAGCCGCAACAGCTGCTGCTGCGGGACTTCGAGGGGGTCAAGCTTACCGATGAGTTGGGCATGGCGCAGATCGAGGTCGGCCTGCACCCGCGGGTGCGCCAGTCGCTGCTGTATTCCCGCGAGCAGGGCTGGAGCCGCATCACCTATTGCCTGCTGATCAACAACCTGTCGGAAGCGGTGCTGGCCCTGAGTTGGGAACGCCCGCACCTGGCGCCGCTGATGTGGCAGCGGGTCGAGCAGCAATTGCGGCGCATCCGTGACGAGCTGGTACGCCCGGCGCCGGAACTGGACGCGCTGATCGCCGGCCAGCCGATTGCCTGCAAGACCAATCTCAAGGTGCGCCTGGCCGCCAAGGCCGACCGCCAGGCCGGCTACGTCAGCCTGAGTTCGCCGTGGAGCGAGGAGGCCCGTTATGGCTGAGTTGTCCCAGGCGGTCCTGCGCGCCATCGAGCTGGCCCGGGCCGGCAGCGCCGATCCGCTGGCGGCCTTTATCTACGACCTGGACGCCTTGCAGGCCCATGTGCGCCAGGTGATGGCGGCGTTGCCGGCCGGGGTCGAGCTGTATTACGCGATCAAGGCCAACAGCGAGGCGCCGGTATTGGCGGCGCTGGCCCCGCTGGTCAGTGGTTTCGAGATTTCCTCGGGTGGCGAGATCGAGCGGGTGGTGGCCTGTCCTACCCGCAAGCCCTATGTGTTTTCCGGCCCGGGCAAGCTCGATTCCGACCTGCGCGTGGCCCTGGCCCATCAGGTGGAAGCGGTGCACCTGGAAAGCCTCAACGAGATCGAGCGCCTGCAACGCCTGGCCGAAGAAGCCGGGCGAGTACAGCCGGTATTCATCCGTATCAACCCGCAGTTGCCGCAGAACCAGTCGAGCCGGCTGGCCATGGCCGGCACCGCCACGCCGTTCGGTATCGACGAGGCGGAGCTGGCCGAGGCCGTGCAAAGGGTCGACCGCGCCAGCCATCTGCGTCTCAAGGGTTTCCATGTGCACGCCATGTCCCACCAGCAGTCGGTGGAGCGCCATGAGCAGTTGCTGGATTTCTACCTGCAACGCTGGCCGCTGTGGAAGGCCCTGGCGGCGCACCCCGAGCAACTGACCCACCTGAATGTCGGCGGCGGCATCGGCGTCGATTACCTCAGCGGCCAGCAGTTCGACTGGCAGCGCCTGTGCCGCTACCTGGAACGCCGGCTGGCGGAGCAGGGCGCTCAGGCACCGATCCTGCGCTTCGAGCCGGGGCGGTTTATCAGCGCCTTCTGCGGTTACTACGTGATCGAGGTGCTGGACACCAAGACCAGCCACGGCGAGCACTTCCTGGTGTGCCGCGGCGGCACCCACCAGTTCCGCCTGCCCGCGGCGCAGAGCCACGACCACCCGCTGATTCACCTGCCGCGCACGCCGCAGCCGGCGCACAGCGCGGAGCAGGCCTGGACCGTGGTCGGCCAGCTGTGCACGCCCAAGGATGTGCTGAGCCGGGCCCAGCCGCTCAAGGGCGTCAGCGTCGGCGACCTGCTGGTGCTGCCGATGGCCGGGGCCTATGGCTACAACATTTCCCACGCCGACTTCCTCTGTCATCCACGGCCGGCGCAGCACTTCCTGCGCCAGGGTGAATTGCTCGAAGGAGCCGGTCTGTGAGTTTCAAGGCACCGCGCGCTTGGGTGGTGGTCAACGTGCTGCTCGGCACTATGACCGTCAGCCTCAACAACAGCTCGCTGAACCCGGCGCTACCGGCGTTCATGCAGGCCTTCGCCATCGGCCCGCTGATGGCCACCTGGATAGTCGCGGCGTTCATGACCAGCATGGGCATGACCATGCCGCTGACCAGTTTCCTCAGCCAGCGCCTGGGCCGCCGGCGCCTGTACCTGTGGGGCGTGGCGCTGTTTATCGGCGGTTCGCTGCTCGGTGCCCTGGCCGATTCCATCGCCCTGGTGATCGCCGCGCGGGTGGTGCAGGGGATCGCCAGCGGGCTGATGATCCCGCTGTCCCTGGCGATCATCTTCGCGGTGTACGCCAAGGACGAGCGCGGCCGGGTCACCGGCCTGTGGGGCGCGGCGGTGATGCTGGCGCCGGCGGTGGGCCCGCTGTGCGGCAGCCTGCTGCTGGAGTGGTTCAGCTGGCGCTCGCTGTTTTTGATGAACGTGCCGATCGGCGTCGTTGCGCTGCTGATGGGCCTCGCGATACTGCCGCCTTCCGAGCCGGCCGAGCGCAAGCCGTTCGACCTGGCCGGCTACCTGCTGATCGCCTCGGGCATCGGCCTGCTGATGATCGCCATCAGCCGCCTGCACCACGCCGCCGGGCTGCTGGACCCTATGAACCTGGGAATGCTGCTGGTAGCGCTGCTGTGCCTGGTGGCCTTTGTCCGCCTGGAGCTGCGCCGCGAGGCGCCGCTGCTCAACCTGCGGATCTTCGCCCTGCGCGGTTACCGCCTGAGCGTGATCATCGCCGTGGTGCAGTCGGTGGGCATGTTCGAGTGCCTGGTGCTGCTGCCGTTGCTGGTGCAGACGGTGCTCGGCTACAGCGCCATCTGGACCGGCCTGGCGCTGTTGTGCACGGCGGTGTTCGCCAGCCTGTTCGGGCGCATGGGCGGTAGCGCCCTGGATCGCCACGGGCCGCGTCTTGTCGTGTCCATCGGACTGCTGCTGACCGGACTGTCGACCCTGGCCCTGGGTTTGCTCCCGGCCAATGCGGCGATCGGCCTGGTGTTCGCGCTGATGATGCTGCGCGGCGCGGGCCTGGGCCTGTCCTACATGCCGGTGACCACCGCCGGGCTGAATGCCTTGCCCGAGCCGATGGTCACCCAGGGCGCGGCGATGAACAACATCTCGCGGCGCCTGGTGTCGTCCCTGGGCATTGTCATCGCCTCGCTGTGGCTGGAGTTCCGCCTGGTCGATGGCGGCGTGCAGGCCCAGGCGGGCATGTCATCCGCCATCAGCGAGGTGTTCGTGGCCACCGGCCTGCTGATCCTGCTGGCGTTGCCCTGCGCCTGGCGTTTTCCCCTTTCCGACGAGACCGCCGAGGCTGTGCCCGGCGCGCTCGAACACCGTTAACCCTTCTTCGCACAAGGTATGAACATGGCGACTGCAATCTCGACAACCTCAAGCCAGCCCTCCGGTCCCGGTGCCTGGCTGGCCACGGTGGATGGGCGTATCGACGAAAAAGTCCAGCAGCGGGTGGTCGGCCAGCTGTTGCAGACCCTGCTGTATGAAGGCGTGCTGCCATTCGACAGCCAGCCGCTGGAGGGCGGCCCGCACGGCCATGACAGCGGCCAGCGCCGTTTCGTGGTGCTCGGCATCGACGGCCAGCAGCAGCGGGTGGAGTACCACTGCAACGGCCTGCTCAGCGCCAGCTTCGATTTGATCCGCCTCGATTCCGCCAGCCTCGAACGCCTTGACAGCCGCGGCCGGCGCAGCGTGCCGGACCTGCACCAGGCCCTGGCCGAGCTGCTCGGCGACTATCAGGACAGCCCGCACCTGGGGCGTTTCATCCAGGAACTGGAGCAGACCCAGCTCAAGGATCTGCAAGCGCGCAGCCAGGGCTACCAGGCCGAAAAGCCGGCCCACCAGCTGGACGTGGACGCCCTGGAGCAGCACTTCATGGACGCCCACAGCTACCACCCGTGCTACAAGTCGCGCATCGGCTTTTCCCTGGCGGACAACCAGGCCTACGGCCCGGAGTTCGCCACGCCGATCGCCGTGGTGTGGCTGGCGGTCGCGCGCAACCGGGCCTCGCTCAACCATTCGCAAAAACTCGATTTCCCGGCCTTTATCCGCCAGGAGCTGGGCGCCGAGCGCTGGCAGCAGATCGAGCGACAACTGGCCAGCCAGGGTAGGGCGCTGGACGACTACCAGCTGCTGCCGGTGCACCCGTGGCAGTGGGAAAACCTGATTGTCTCGACCTTCTACCCGGAGCTGCTCAGCGGCGAGCTGATCTACCTCGGCACCTCGGATGACCGCTACAAGGCCCAGCAGTCGATCCGCACCCTGGCCAATGCCACGGCCAAGCAGCGGCCCTACGTCAAGCTGGCGATGAGCATGACCAACACCTCCAGCACGCGCATCCTGGCCCGGCACACGGTGCTGAACGGGTCGATCATCACCGACTGGCTGCAACAGCTGATCGCCAGCGACAGCACCGCGCGCCAGCTGGATTTCGTGATCCTCGGCGAGGTGGCCGGGGTCAGCTTCGACTACCAGCACCTCCCTGAGTCCCGCGGACCGCAGGCCTACGGCACCCTGGGGGCGATCTGGCGCGAAAGCCTCCACCAGTACCTCAAGGCGGACGAACAGGCGGTGCCATTCAACGGCCTGAGCCATGTGGAGAACCGCTACGGCACAGGGCCGCAGCAGCCGTTCATCGACGCCTGGATCCGCCAGTACGGCTTGCAGGCCTGGACCCGCCAGCTGCTGCAGGTGACGGTGCCGCCGATCATCCACATGCTCTACGCCGAAGGCATCGGCATGGAATCCCACGGCCAGAACATCGTGCTGATCGTCAAGCAGGGCTGGCCGCAGCGCATCGCCCTCAAGGACTTCCACGACGGCGTGCGCTACTCGCCGGCGCACCTGGCGCGTCCCGAACTGTGCCCGGAGCTGGTGCCGCTGCCGGCCAGCCACGCCAAGCTCAATCGCAACTCGTTCATCCTCACGGATGATGTCAACGCGGTACGGGATTTCTCCTGCGACTGCTTCTTCTTTATCTGCCTGGCGGAGATGGCGATCTTCCTGCGCCAGCACTACCAGCTCGACGAAGGCCAGTTCTGGCAAATGACCGCCGAGGTAATCCTCGACTACCAGGACGCCCATCCGCAGCACCGCGACCGTTTCGGCCTGTTCGACGTGTTCGCGCCGAGCTACGAGGTCGAAGAGCTGACCAAGCGCCGCCTGCTGGGCGACGGCGAGCGACGCTTCAAGTCGGTGCCCAACCCACTTCATGCCTACAGGCCGCAAGCATGCTGAGAAGCAACCAGCTGAAACGCAAACTGGCGGCCGGGCAAACGGTGTACGGGCTGATCAGCTCGATCCCGGCGCCGGCGGCCATCGAGCTGATCGCCGAGGCCGGATTCGACTTCGTGATCATCGACATGGAACACGTGCTGATCAATCCGGAAACCGTCGAGCACATGATCCGCACCGCCGAGGCCTACGAGCTGACGCCGCTGGTGCGGGTCGCCGACCTCAACCCCAAGACAATGCTGCGCCTGCTCGACGGCGGCGCCCAGGGCATCGTGCTGCCGATGATCGAGTCCGCCGAGCAGTTGCAGGCGGCGATTGCCGCCTGCAAATACCACCCGCTGGGCCAGCGCAGCCTCAACGCCGGGCGCCCCGGCAGTTTCGGCAAGCACAGCCTGGCGCAGTACGTGGGGCAGGCCAACGAGCAGATCATGCTGGTGGCGATGATCGAAAGCGCCGCCGGCGTGCGCAACGCCGCGCAGATCGCCGCGGTACCGGGCCTGGACATGATCCTCGAAGGCGCGGCCGACCTCTCGCAATCCCTCGGCATGCCCTGGCAGATCGACCAGCCGGCGGTCCGGCAGGCCCTGCTCGACAGCTGGCAGGCGGCGGACCATGCCGGCGTGCCGTACTGCGCGATTCCCCGGCAGCAGGGCGACCTGGGACGCTGGCGCGAGCGCGGGGTCCGGGCCTTTGTCCTCGGCGACGAACGCGGCATTGCCTTTCGTGCTCTCCAGGCCAGGTTGGCCACCCTTTCTCTAGAAGGAAAATAATCCGATGAACTTCACAACCATGGCCGCCGAGCTGGTGATGCAGGACCTGATCGATTGCCTGCTCGCCGAAGACTTCTTTGGCCGCGAACCCTTGCCGTTGCTGACTGCCAGCCAATGGCGCCAGGCCCATCCTGAAGCGCCAGCCCTTGAAGCCTCAATCCTTGAAAGCGCGGATGGGCAACAACGGATCTGGGAGTGGTGCTGCGACGCCCAGGAACAGCGCTTTATCAGCATCGCCCTGCGCCCGGGCATCACCCAGCAGTGGGAAAAGGTCCCGGGCACGCAGGTTCTGGCCCGCCAGGAGCAGCGCTGGACGGCGCTGGGCCCGGTGGACTTCATGCGCCGGGTGTTCACCGGCATGGGCCCGCGTTTCCAGGACAACGAGAAGGGCCTGACGCTGTTTCTCGAAGTGCTGCATATCAGCGTCTGGCAGACCGCCTTGTCCCTGGAGCACCGGGTCGACCACCAGGGCCTGATGGCCCAGGACGGCGCCACCTTTTTCCGCACCATGGAGCAGTGGGCTTCGCTGCGCGATCGTCCGTACCACCCGCTGGCCAAGGCCAAGCAGGGCTTGCTGCAGGCCGAATACCAGCAGTACCAGGCCGAGTTCGCCCGGCCGGTGGCGCTGAACTGGGTGGCGGTGCGCAAGGACCTGCTGCAAGGCGGCGCGGGCGTGGCGGACCTGGAACAGGTCTACCCGGCGCGCTACCTGTTGCCGGAAACCTTGCAGGAACGCCTGGCCGCAGAGCTGCGCGAGCGCGGTATCGGTGACAGCCACGTAGCCTTGCCGGTGCACCCGTGGCAGTTCGAGCATGTGTTGCAGGCGCAACTGGGCGATGCCTTCGCCCGTGGCGACTGCCAGCGCCTGGACTTCAGCGAAGCCACGGTCTTCGCCACCTCGTCGCTGCGCTCGATGACCCCCTGTTTCGCCAGCGCCGACTACCTCAAGCTGCCGATGGCCATCTATTCCCTGGGCGCCTCGCGCTACCTGCCAGCGGTGAAGATGATCAACGGCGGCCTCAGCGAAGCGCTGCTGCATCAGGTGCGACGCCTCGACCCGGTGCTGGAACAGAGCCTGCACCTGTGCGACGAGAGCAAGTGGTGGGCCTTCATGCCGCCCCAGGCGACCCTGTTCGACGAGGCGCCGCGGCACCTGTCGGCGATGGTCCGCGGTTACCCGCAAGCCTTGCTCGACGACCCGGACTGCCGCCTGCTGCCGATGGCCGCCCTGGGCACGCCATTGCCCGGCAGCAACCGGCACTTCTTCGATGAGTGGATGCAGTACCGCGAACTGCCGGCGACCCAGGCTTCGGTGCTGACCCTGTTCGGCGAGCTGTGCCAGCGCTTCTTCGACGTCAACCTGCGGATGTTCCGCCTGGGCATGCTCGGCGAGGTGCACGGGCAGAACGCGGTGCTGGTGTGGAAGGCCGGCCAGGCCCAGGGCCTGCTGCTGCGCGACCACGATTCGCTGCGCATCTTCGTGCCGTGGCTGGAACGCAACGGCATGGCCGACCCGGAATACCGGATCAAGAAGGGCCACGCCAACACCCTGTATCACCAGCGTCCCGAGGACCTGCTGTTCTGGCTGCAGACCCTGGCGATCCAGGTCAACGTGCGGGCGATCATCGACACCCTGGCCCAGGTCTACGCCGTGCCGGCCACTGCATTGTGGAGCGCATTGCGCCAGGTGCTGGACGCTCTGTTGCAGAGCATCGACTTCGACGACGAGGCCCGGGCGATGATCCAGCGCCAGCTGTTCGAAGCGCCGCGCTGGCCGCAGAAGCTGCTGCTGACGCCGATGATCGAACGCGCCGGTGGCCCGGGCAGCATGCCGTTCGGCAAGGGCGAAGTGGTCAACCCGTTCCAGCGGTTGGCCGCCGATGCCTGACCCGCTGATCCATCCTTGCAGGCGCACGCTGTTGCGCCTGTCCCTGGGGTTGCTGGCATTGCCGCAGATCGCCCGCGCCGAACCGCGGCGCCTGGTCACCCTGTTCCAGGGCGCCACCGACAGCGCCGTGGCGCTGGGCGTGACGCCCTGCGGCGTGGTGGAGTCTTCGAGTGAAAAGCCGACCTTCCGTTATTTGCGCCCGGCGCTGGCGAATGTTCCTCATGTCGGCCTGGAAACCCAGCCCAGCCTTGAGGACATCGTGCTGCTGGAGCCGGACGTGATTGTCGCCTCGCGTTTTCGCCACCAGCGCATCGCGCCGCTGCTCGAACGCATGGGCACGGTGCTGATGCTCGAGGAAGTCTTCGAGTTCAAGCGCACCCTGGCGCTGATGGGCGCGGCCCTGAACCGCCAGCAGCAGGCCAGCAGCCTGCTGGGGCAATGGCAGCAGCGGGTGGCGCGCTTGCGCGAGCAGTTGCAGGTGACTTTCGCCGGGCGCTGGCCGCCCACGGTGTCGGTGCTGGATGTGCGTGAAGACCACATCCGCAGTTACCTGCCGAGCAGTTTCGCCGGCTCGGTGCTCACGGAGCTGGGTTTCGCCTGGAACCCGGTCGCCCGCGAGTCCCGGAGCACCTATATCAAACTCACCAGCAAAGAGAACTTGCCCGTGGTCGATGCCGACCTGTTTTTTGTATTCCAGCGCGACAGCCAGGCGGTGCGGCACAACTATGAACGGCTGGTGCATTACCCGTTCTGGCAACAGTTGCGCGCCGTGCAACAGCAGCAGGTGTGGCGGGTCGATGGCATTGCCTGGAGTTTCTCCGGAGGGATCCTCGGCGCCAACCTGATGCTCGACGACATTGCCCGCCTGGTGGCGTCTTCATGAGTCGCGGGCTGAAACTCGGCCTGGCGGCGGTCGTCCTGCTGCTGTGCGCTGGCCTGAGCCTGGCGGCCGGGGCGACCTGGATCGAACCGTCGCAGTTGCTCAAGGGCCTGCTGCAACCGGACAGCCTCAGCGCCGGCCAACAGTTGATCTTCAACAGTCGCTTGGCGCGCACCCTGATGGCCGTCGCCGTGGGTGCGAGCCTGGCGGTGGCGGGGGCGCTGATGCAGGCGCTGACCCGCAACCCGCTGGCATCGCCGGGGTTGTTCGGGGTGAATGCCGGGGCGACCTTCGCGATCATCCTGTGCTCGTCGCTGTTTGCCCTGTCGTCCATGAGCCAGTGGCTGTGGTGCGCCTTTATCGGCGCCGCGCTGGCCGGCAGCCTGGTGTGGCTGATCGGCAATCGCGGGCAGGGCAGCCTCAACCCGCTGCGCATCGTCCTGGCGGGGGCGGCGATCACCGCGTTGTTTTCCGCCTTCAGCCAGGCGCTGCTGGTGGTCAACGAGGAGGGACTGGACACCGTGCTGTTCTGGCTCGCCGGGTCGTTGTCCGAGCGCGACCTGGCGCTGGCCGCGCCGCTGCTGGTGGGCGTCTTGCTGGCCTTGCTCGGCGCGTTGCTGCTGGCCGGGCAGGTCAATGTGCTCAACGCCGGCGAAGCCATCGCCATCGGCCTGGGGCAGCGCACCGGGTTGATTCGCTGGCTGATGAGCGTGCTGATCATCGGCCTGGCGGGTAGCGCGGTGGCGCTGGCGGGCAGCATCGGTTTCATCGGCCTGCTGGTGCCGCACATGGTGCGCAAGGGCCTGTCCATCGATCATCGCTGGTTGCTGCCGGGGTGCGCGGTGCTGGGGGCGATCCTGCTGTTGCTGGCCGACACCCTGGGGCGCCTGGTGATTCTGCCGCAGGAGGTGCCGGTGGGGGTGATGACCGCGTTGTTCGGCGCGCCGTTCTTTATTTTCCTGGCCCGTCGTGGAGGTCGTTATGAATAACACCCTGACCCTGCGCACCGCCGGCTTTTCGCGGCGCATCGACCTGGCGACCCTGTGGCGGCTGTTGCTGGCCGTGCTGGCGACGGCGCTGGTGATGCTCGGCGCCTTGTCCCTGGGCAAGCTCAACCTGTCGCCGCTGACCGTGCTGGAGCTGCTGTGGCGCGGCGGCGACGAGCGCCTGCTGTTCATCGTCGAGCAACTGCGCCTGCCGCGCCTGCTGCTGGCGGCCCTGGTCGGCGCGGCGCTGGCGGTGTCCGGCCTGATTTTGCAGAGCATCATCCGCAACCCGCTGGCGTCCCCCGATCTGCTGGGCATCACCAGCGGCGCCAGTGCCGCGGCGGTGCTGTACCTGTCGTTCTTTTCCCTGCTGCTGGGCCCGCAGTTCTTGCCACTGGCGGCGATGCTCGGCGCCGGGCTGGCGGCCCTGGCCATTTACCTGCTGGCCTGGAAGCAGGGCACCTCGCCGCTGCGCCTGGTGCTGATCGGTGTCGGCGTGTCGGCGCTGCTGGCGGCGGTGACCACCTTTGTCCTGGTGTTCAGCCCGCTGACCACCACCTTGTCGGCCTATGTCTGGCTCACCGGCAGCGTCTACGGCGCCAGCTGGCCGGAGCCGCGGGCCCTGGCCGGCTGGTTGCTGGCGATCCTGCCGTTGCTGGTGTGGCTGGCGCGCCAGGTGCGGGTGCAACAACTGGACGATGCCTTGGCCCAGGGCATCGGCGTGCGGGTACAGTGGCTGCGCGCCGGCTTGCTGCTGGTCAGCGTGGCCCTGGCCGGGGCGGCGGTGGCCTGGGGCGGGGCGATTGCCTTTGTCGGGCTGATCGCGCCGCACATCGCCAAGCGCCTGGTGGCCCCGGGGTTCGCCGGGCAGGCGCTGATGGCGGCGCTGGTCGGCGCCAACCTGGTGATGCTCGCCGACCTGATCGGGCGCACCCTGTTCCTGCCGCTGGACCTGCCGGCGGGGATCTTTGTCGCGGTGCTGGGCACGCCGTTCTTTCTTTATCTTTTGATCAACCAGCGGCACTAAGGAATTCCCGATGTCCTCGATGGCAACCCAGCAACTGACCCTGGGCTATCAGCGCCAGGTGATTATCGACGGGCTGGACCTGCAACTGCCGGCGGGCCAGGTGTCGGTGCTGATCGGCAGCAACGGCTGCGGCAAGAGCACCCTGCTCAAATCCCTGGCGCGGCTGCTCAAGCCGCAGCAGGGTTCGGTGATCCTCAATGGCGAGGATATCCAGCGCAAATCCACCGCGGCGGTGGCGCGCGAACTGGCGATCCTGCCGCAGATGCCCAGCGCCCCCGAAGGCATCACCGTGCGCCAGCTGGTGGCCCTGGGGCGTTATCCCTACCAGAACTGGATGCAGCAATGGTCGGCCCAGGACGAAGCCATGGTCGAGCGCGCCCTGTTGCAGACCGGCGTGCAGGCGCTGGCGGAGCGGCCGGTGGATGCCTTGTCCGGCGGCCAGCGCCAGCGCGTGTGGATCGCCATGACCCTGGCCCAGGACACCGAGATCGTGCTGCTCGACGAGCCCACCACCTTTCTCGACCTGGCGCACCAGATCGAAGTGCTGGACCTGCTGCGCGAACTCAATCGCCAGGAGAACAAGACCATCGTCATGGTCCTGCACGACCTCAACCTGGCCTGCCGCTACGCCGACCATATGGTGGCGGTGCACCAGCGCACCGCGTTCGCCCAGGGCCGGCCCGAGGAGATCCTGACCGAGGAACTGGTCAAGCAGGTGTTCGACCTCAACTGCCGGATCATCCCCGATCCGTTTTTCGGCACGCCGCTGTGCATTCCCTTTGGCCGGGAACTGCCGCAATGAATCTGCAAGCCGCCTTCAACCCGCAAGACTGGAGCGTGCTATCCGGGCCGCTGCGCCTGAAACCCATGGCCCAACGCGACCGCCAGCGCTCCCTCAGCGCCCGCACTTTACTCGACGATGAAACCTGTATCGCGCTGCTCGACCAGCTGGGGCCGGTGATCGGTTCGCCGACCCGGGCGATCACCGCCTCGCTGCTGGCCAAGCGTTTTTCCTTCCTCGCCACCGGCGCCTGCCTGTACGCCATGTCGGTGTGCGACCAGGGCCTGCTGCTGTCCCTGGACGATTGCGTGATCGAGTACGGCCACGACGACGGGCTCTGGACGTCGTCGATGCCGCTGGCGGACCGGCCGCCCCTGACGTATGCCGCGGGCGAACGCGACGCCTGGCGTGCGGCGATTGTCGAGGCGCTGTTCGCCGGGCTGCTGGCGCCGCTGTGGCAGACCTTCAACCGGGTCAGCGGCATTTCCCGGCGCATCCTCTGGGAGAACACTGCGGTGCGGGTCTATTCGCTGTACGAAAAACGCATGGGCAAGGTCGAGGATCCGCTGATCCGCTTGCGCCATGAGGCGGACTTCGACTGGCTGCTGCAAGAGGCCGCGCCAGCGCTGTTCGGCCTGGACTACAACCCGCTGCGGCACTTCCGCCGGCCGCCGACACCGCTGGAGGAGGGCAAGAGCATCCGCTTTCGCCGCACCTGCTGCTTTTATTACGAGGCCACCGAACCCGCCGAATACTGCTCCACCTGCCCGCTGTTGCGCCCGAGGAAATGCCGATGATCGCTCCGCGCCAACACCACGCCAGCGCCGCCTTGCTCGAGCATTACCGCGGTATCGCGCCCTCGACCCTCGGCCATTTTGGCGACGAGGGTTACCTGCGCGGCATCCGCCCGCTGTTCGACGGCCTGCGCATGCTCGGCAATGTGGTGACGGTCAAGGTCTTCGCCCCGGATGGCGCCATCCTGCGCGACGCGCTGCTGCTCAGCGAACCGGGGGACGTGCTGGTGATCCAGTGCGTGGGCGATCAGGAGTGCGCCTGCTGGGGCGAACTGCGCACCCTGGCCGGGTTGATCAAGGGCCTTTCCGGGGTGGTGGTGGAGGGCACGGTCACCGATGTCGCCGCCCTGCGCGAGCATCGCTTGCCGCTGTTCAGCCGTGGCGTCAGCGCCTACACCACCCGCGGCATCGGCGAGCAAGGGGAGGTCAACCTGCCCATCGAAGTGGCCGGGGTGCGGGTCAACCCGGGGGATATCGCCATCGGCGACGACGACGGCGTGTTCATCCTCGACGGGCAACGGGCCGAGGCGCTGTTGCCGCAACTGCTGGCCAAGGAAGAGCAGGACCGCGAGCGGTGCGCGGCGTTCTTGCAGCGCCTGGCCGCCACCCGCTGACGCGTCGGCGAACCGGCCGGGTTTGCACTTTTATAAGGCTCGCGGCCCCGGCCTTGCACCAGGCTAAGGCGATTCCTGGCCCGGGGTAGGCTATCCGGGAGCCTTGCAGAATGACCGCGCAACCCCACCAGCACGGCCTTTCAAGGCGTGCGGCGCAGCCTGGCACAAAGGCTGCAAGATAGCCGCTAACGCCCCACCGCGCATGTCGCGGGCGGGCCGCCCCTCGGTCAACGCGGATCGATCGGCCAACCGGCCATGGGCACTCGGTGAGTCAGGCACAGCAGCCCGATCGCACACCGCAAATAACAGGCAAAGGCGCCTGGAACCGTGAGGTTTCAGGCGCTTTTTTTTGCTTTAAAAAAACCGTGATTGGCTTGGGTCGGGTGCTATTTATGAATGCCATTGTTGCCCCTTTGAACACACACAAAACCCTGATCGTGATCGGCAACGGCATGGTCGGACATCATTGCGTCGAACAGTTGGTGGCGCGAGGCGCCCTCGAGCAGTACCGCCTGCACGTCTTCAGCGAAGAGCCGATGCGCGCCTACGACCGGGTGCACCTGTCCGAGTATTTCAGTGGTCGCGACGCCGAATCCCTGGCCCTGGGCGATGCCGCGCTGTACCAGGCCCCGGGCCTGACCCTGCACCTGGGGGTGGCGGTGCTGCGCATCGACCGCGAGCACCGCCAGGTCATCACCGCCGCCGGCCCGGTGCACTACGACAAGCTGGTGCTGGCCACCGGGTCCTATCCCTTCGTGCCGCCGATCGAGGGCGCCGCAGGCGATTCGCGCCTGGTCTATCGCACCCTGGAAGACCTCGACGCCATCCGCGCCGCGGCCGCCAATGCCCGGCGCGGCGTGGTGGTGGGCGGCGGGCTGCTCGGCCTGGAGGCGGCCAACGCCTTGAAGAGCCTGGGCCTGGAAGCCCATGTGGTGGAGTTCGCGCCACGGCTGATGCCGGTGCAACTGGACGAGCAGGGCGGTCGCGCGTTGAAGGCGCGGATCGAAGCGCTGGGCGTCGGCGTGCACCTGGGCAAGGGCACCCAATCGATCAGCGCCGGCGAGCAGTACCGCTACCGGATGAACTTTGCCGGCGACGACTTCCTCGAAACCGACCTGATTGTGTTCTCCGCCGGGATTCGCGCCCAGGATGCCCTGGCCCGCGACTGCGCCCTGGAGATCGGCCCGCGCGGCGGCGTGGTGGTGGACAACCAGTGCCTGAGTGGCGACCCGTACATCTACGCGATCGGCGAGTGCGCCAGCTGGAACGGCAGCCTCTTCGGCCTGGTGGCCCCGGGTTACCAGATGGCCCGCAGCGTCGCCGCCCAGCTGTGCGGCGAGCCGGGCGAACCCTTCATGGGCGCGGACATGTCGACCAAGCTCAAGCTGCTGGGGGTCGATGTCGGCTCCATCGGCGACGCCCAGGGCCTGACCCCGGGCGCGCGCAGCTACCAGTTCATCGACGAGGCCACCGCCAGCTACCGGCGCCTGGTGGTGGATGCCAGCGGCAAGCAGGTGCTCGGCGCGGTGCTGGTGGGCGACAACAGCTACTACGACACCTTGCTGCAATACATGCAGAACGGCATCGCCTTGCCCGCCGAGCCGGCCGGCCTGATCCTGCCGTCCAGCGCCGGCGCGCCGACCCTCGGCCCGGGCGCCTTGCCCGAGTCGGCCACGGTCTGCTCCTGCCACAACGTCACCAAGGGCGCGATCTGCTCGGCCATCGACGGCGGCTGTTCCGACCTCGGCCAGCTCAAGGCCCGGACCAAGGCCTGCACCGGTTGCGGCGGTTGCGCCGGCCTGCTCAAGCAGGTGTTCGAGCACGAACTGATCGCCCGTGGCGTCAGCGTCGACAAGAGCCTGTGCGAACATTTCGCCTACACCCGCCAGGAGCTGTACGCGCTGGTGCGGGTCGAGGGCATCCTCAGTTTCGACGAGATGCTCGCCAAGCACGGCCGTGGCCATGTCGGCTGCGATATCTGCAAGCCGGCAATCGGCTCGATCCTCGCCTCGTGCTGGAACCAGCCGATCATGGACCGCTCCCTGGTGCCGCTGCAGGACACCAACGACACCTTCATGGCCAACATGCAGAAGAACGGCACTTACTCGGTGGTGCCGCGCATCGCCGGTGGCGAGATTACCGCCGACAAGCTGATCGTGATCGGCCAGGTGGCGAAGAAATACGAGCTCTACACCAAGATCACCGGCGGCCAGCGCATCGACCTGTTCGGCGCCCAGCTGCACCAGCTGCCGGATATCTGGGCCGAGCTGATCGCCGCCGGTTTCGAGACCGGGCATGCCTACGGCAAGTCGACCCGCACCGTGAAGTCCTGCGTGGGCAGTACCTGGTGCCGCTACGGCGTGCAGGACAGCGTGCGCATGGCCCTGGAGATCGAGGACCGCTACAAGGGCCTGCGTTCGCCGCACAAGCTGAAGTTCGCGGTGTCCGGCTGCACCCGCGAATGCGCCGAGGCACAGAGCAAGGACGTCGGCGTGATCGCCACCGAGAACGGCTGGAACCTGTATGTCTGCGGCAACGGCGGCATGCGCCCGCGCCACGCCGAACTGTTCGCCACCGACCTCGACGACCAGACGCTGATCCGCTACATCGACCGCTTCCTGATGTTCTACATCCGCACCGCCGACCGCCTGCAACGCACCTCGGTGTGGCGCGAAAGCCTGGAGGGCGGCCTGGATTACCTCAAGGCGGTGGTGATCGACGACAGCCTGGGGCTGGGCGCCGAGCTGGAAGCGCAGATGCAGCTGGTGGTGGACCGCTACGAATGCGAATGGGCCAACGCCCTCAAGGACCCGGAAAAACTCAAGCGCTTCCGCACCTTCGTCAACGACCAGCGCCCGGACCCGGACATCCATTTTGTCGAGGAACGCGGCCAGCGCCGGCCGATCATGGCCGCCGAACTCAACCTGATCCCTGTCACCGAGGAGGTGCTCTGATGAGCCTGTCGCCAAACCCGCAACGCATCGAAAGTGAATTCGCCGAGCAGCCCGGGGTGCAGTGGCGGGCGGTGTGCAGCCGCCAGGACCTGGTCAGCCACAGCGGCGTGGTGGTCTGGCACGACGGCGCCCAGGTGGCGCTGATCTACCTGCCGGATGCCGCGCAGCGGACCCTCTACGCCATCGACAACCACGACCCGCAGTCCGGCGCCAATGTGATCGGCCGCGGCCTAGTGGGCTGCATCAAGGATGAGCTGGTGATCGCCTCGCCCCTGTACAAGCAGCACTTCCGCCTGGCCGACGGCACCTGCCTGGAATACCCGGAGCAACGCCTGCGCACCTGGCCGGCGCGGCTGCGCGGCGACGTGGTGGAAATTGGCGTGCAGTAGGCCGCACGCGCTTCCTTCAATACACATCCATGCCTGACCCCGCGCCGCCCGGCGCGGGGCCGGAACCCCTGTTGCTCAAGTATCGGAGACGCCCATGAAAACCGCTGCTCAGTTGCTGAAGTTGAAGGCCGTGGAACACCACCAGGTGCACAGCATCGGCCCGGACCAGATGGTGCTCGAAGCACTGCAGATGATGGCGCAGAAAAACGTCGGCGCGCTGCCGGTGATGGAAGCCGGGCAGGTGGTCGGCGTCATCAGCGAACGCGACTATGCACGCAAGGTGGTGCTGCAAGGCCGCTCATCGGTGGGCACCCCGGTCCGCGCCATCATGAGCGCCCCCGTGGTCACCGCCGACAGCCAGCACAGCATCGAACGCTGCATGGCCGTGATGACCGACAGCCACCTGCGCCACCTGCCGGTGCTGGACGGCGAGCAACTGATCGGGCTGCTGTCGATTGGTGATCTGGTGAAGGAAGCGATTGTCGAGCAGGCGGACCTGATTCGGCAGTTGGAGCACTATATTCGGGGGCATTGAGGGAGCAGCACCTTGTGCTGCTTCATTCCGCTTGGGGGAGCACGGGCTGTCTTCCTATAGATGCTGTGCTTGGGATTTTTCGTTCAGCCTGAAGACGATGCCTTCCACTTCCATGTCGACGGTGTACTTGAACAACACGTGGATGCTCTTGGACATGCCTGGTAAACGATAGCTATCCCAGCCGCCCGTCATGCCGGAGATAGGCACTCTATAAGGCGCTCCTGACTCCAGCGGCTCGCCATATTGAGATTTAACCCACGCCTGATTCATCTTCGTTTTGAGCTGGTAGGGAAGGCTCCCTCGGTATATGGGTTCTCCTTCAAAAACCTCAAGAAAGGTAATGAACAGGTTTTCAAAACGTTGAGTGCTGGCCCAAAAACCCAATTCGACCCCTGGCTCCGGCGACACTGTCACCCTGTCGCTGTCATCAAAGATGCCCTTTGGTGGTCCTCCTGGGAGATACATTCCTAAGGCAATCATTTCGGGGTAAGTGCGACCGAGGCTTTTGATCAAGTCATCGATCATGACGGCGTTCATATCAATACAAGCCTTATCCACACAGAGCTAAATGTTGGGCTTGTTGTTTGACCTGAACACCACTCCTTCAACTTCCATGTTCATGTTGTATTGAAATACCGTTCTAATGTTTTTTGCCGTGCCGGGAAGGTGGTAGGTATCCCAGCCGCCAGTCATTCCAAGTACCGGCATTTTGAAAGGTGCTTTTGACTCCAAAGGCTCTCCGTAATGGGACCTTACCCAAGCTTGGTTCATTCGACGTTGAAGCTGGTACGGCAATCCATTCTCGTAAACTGAGTCGTCGTCGGAAGTCTTATGCAAATAGATACAGAGAGAGTCAAAGTGCTGAGTGCCTGAAAAGCCCAAATCTATTCCGGCTGCAGGTGACATGAACGAGGTGTCATCGCCCTCGAACATACCTTTTGGTGGCCCGCCAGGGAGATACATTCCAGATGCGATCAACTCGGAATAGGTCCTCCCCATAATTTTAATCAGGTCATCGATCATTGCGGCGTTCATATCAATACCAGCCTTGTTCCTGATGAAGGTTATGCAGATTGGTGCGCGCATTTTCGATTTGCGCTTCGCTGAACCCCAGATCTTGGAGAAACGGTTTAAGTGCGTCGAGGTTGTTATCGACTGCTGCCCGTAGGTCGGCGGCATCCTCAATCTGCTTCGTCTTGGTGTTTCTACCTCCGTACGTCTCACTGTACTTTTGATGCACCTCGCGTGGGATGGCCATACTTGGCGCGTTCCGCAGGATTTTTTTTAAGTTTTTCGGGAGGATGTTTGGGTTGAGTTTAACGACATATTCTCTCAAAGCACCTTGCGACGGTATGTGATCAATATCCAACCCATCCTTGGCGCTTCTACTGGAAAGATCATTCGCCGGGCCGACCTCCAGCGGGTTGACCAGGGGCTTGGCGAAGACCAGGTACAACGAGCGCAGGCCGCTGCCGATCGGGAAGGTGACGATGCAGTCTTCGACCTTGAGCTCGTCGAGGGGCGCGCCCTGGAGTTGGCTGTCGCCGCCTTCGGCGATGGGGTGGACCATGAGGTTGGCCAGTTTGTCGGTCACCCCCGGGTAGGGCGTCGGGGCGGTGACCACCGGGCCGTTGTGCGGTGTCCAGGTGATGGTGAGTGTGCCGAGGTGGGCCTGCATGGCGTTTTTGTCGGCGTTCCAGTGGGCCTTGATCACCGGGACGCTGTCCTGGCCCGACTGGGCGCTGGTGTGGATGCCGTGGATGTGCAGCGCGCCCTGGCTGTCGCGGCGGAACTGGAAGCGCACCCGGGTAGTGGCGGCGCGCAGCTCGCGCAGTTGTTCTTCGCTGTAGAAGGCGTCGTCGCCAAGCCGGGTCGGGGTCATGGCCAGGAGCAGCACCTGTCCAGCCGGGCCGCCGACGGTCCTGGCTGCGGTGCCGGCCATCTGCACTGACCAGGCGAAGCTCCTGAGGAGCCGTTCGCCGGCGACCCTGCCGAGCCTGACCTCGGTGGCCGAGGAGGCCATCAGCATGGTCTTGCCGAAATTGCCCGCGGGCTCGCTGGCGCTGCCGGCCTGGGTGGTGCCCCAGGGCGCGCTGCTAATGGACTTGGCGAAGACCAGGTCGGTGCGAGGAGCGGGATCGGGCCAAGGGTCTGGCCGAAGGTAGACCGGCTGCGGTTCGGGCGCGGGGCAGAGCAGGCTGCCGCTGGCTGTGGCGGCGGAACTGTCGGTGACCAGCACCCAGTCGCCGTTTCTGACGGCGGCCAGAATCTCCCGGTCGCTGTGGATGCTGTAGTGCTCGCGCAACAGCTCGTCCAACCCTTCAAGGCTTGACCTGTTGCGTTGCAGGGCCATGCGCACCTGGGTTTCGGCGAAATACGGATCGTGCGCGTTCCATGCCTGCCGGTCGGAGGCTTTCAATAAGCGCATGTCAGTAAGCGCAAATCAGTAAATGCATGAGCGGCCCCGGCTTCTGGATAGGCCACGAATGCTAGGGGGCCATCCCGGCGCGGCGCTTTAGGCCCTTTCTGAAACGCTCGAAAGAAAACTCGCTTGTGGGCCGGCGATAAAACCGGCGATCCGTTTCTGGCGCTAAAAGCTGCCGTTCGTCACGGCGCACGGAGCGGGATTCAACTTTTGCCCACAATGATTTTCACAGCCGTTGTAAGGACCGCACCAGGCCCGGAGGGGCTGCTATCCGCCGGAGGTTGAGCCAGATGAACGACGACTCCCTGGACGAAACGCTCGAGGAACGCCGTCAGCGCCGGGTGGCGCGGGCGCTGAGCCTGAACCCCGACGAAGTGGCGCGCTGGGTGGTGGCCATGGAAGAGGACGGCAGCGGCATGGGTTATGTCATCGAGTTTTCCGCCGCCACGCCGGTCGGGGTGCTGGCCAGGGTGCCGGGGCTGGGCAGCGACCGGCTGATCAATATCGGCCCCATCGACTAGCCGCCATGGCTCACGTCCAGCCCCCGCCAGCGCTGACCGCCGAGCGTCTGCGGGCATTGCACAGTGAGGGTTTCGTGCTGCTGCCCGGAGTGCTCGACGGGGTGCAGATCCAGCTGCTGCGCCGCGCTATCGACGGCCTCAAGCCCCAGCATTGGGACTACAGCGGCTTGCTCGAACACTACAAATGCGTGTTCAATCGCGACCCGCTGTGGCTGGCGTTTCTCGATCTGTCGGGGGTGATCGAGCTGGCCGAAGCGGCGCTGGGCGACGATTGCCATGTCATCGGCCAGACCGCTTGGCGCTGCCATCCGGGCTTTCAAGGGATGGGCCTGCACCTGGATTACCTGGCGATGCAGTTGCCGCGCAGCCTGCTCAGCGATCCGGCCTTCGAGCTGCCGATGCAGATCTGCACCTGCCACCTGTACCTGGACGATATCGACCAGGACCTGTGCCCGACCCGGGTGGTGCCGGGCAGTCATCGAGCCGGGCGGCCGCCACGGGCCGGCGAGGAATATTGGCATGGCCAAACTGCCCAGGCCGTGCTGTGCCAGGCCGGCGACGCGCTGATGTTTCGCAGCGAACTGTGGCATGCCGGCAGCGAGAACAGCAGCGCCGAACGCATCCGCTACCTGCTGCAGGTGCACTATGGCCGGCGCATGGTGGCGCAGAAGTTTTCGCCGTACCTGCACTGGCGTTTCAACCCCGAGGTGCTGGCGGCGGCCTCGGCGCGCCAGCGGCGGTTGCTGGGCGAGCATGAGGAAGCGGAATACGACTGAACCGGGCGGCGGCGCCGTCAGCTGTCGGGAAAGGGAATCGACAGCAGCCAGCGGCTGAACGCCTGCAACGATGGCAGGTGCTGATAGCGGCTGGGGTAGGCCAGGTAATAGCTGCGGCCGCTGTCCACCGGCTCGAACAGCGCCACCAGCTCGCCGCTGTGGATCTCGTCCTGCACCAGGATGCGCGGCACCAGGCCGATGCCGATGCCGGCGACCACCGCCTGGATCAGGTGCGCGGTCAACTCGAACCCCGGGCCCATGCGCATCGCCCGCGGATGCAGGCCGTTCTGCTCGAACCATTCGGGCCAGGCATCGGGACGCGACACCACATTCAACAGCAACTGCCCGGCCACGTCGCCGACGGACATCGAAGCGTGCTCGGGCAGGGCCTTGGGGCTGGCCACCACCGTGAGCTTTTCCGAGAGCAGCCGATGGGCCTCGTAGCCGGGCCAGTGGCCGGTGCCGGCGCAGATGATCGCGTGCATGTCGGCGGTGTCCTTCGACAGGTCGCTGGTGACGATCCGCGAATGGATATGCACCAGGGTGCCCGGGTGGCTGGCGTAAAAGTCATGCATGCGCGGCAGCAGCCATTTCGAGCCGAAGGTCGGCAACACCGCCAGGTGCAACGGGCCGCCGCCGGCCTTGTGGGCGATGGTCTGCAAGGTGGCGTTGCGGATCCGCGCCAGGGCCGCGGCCAGTTCGTGGTGATACAGGGCGCCGGCGGCGGTCAGCTCGATATGCCGGCCGTCACGGCTGAACAGCGGCACTTCCAGCAGCGACTCCAGGGCCTGGACCTGGCGGCTGACGGCGCTCTGGGTCAGCGCCAGTTCTTCGGCGGCCTTGGTGAAGCTGCCATGCCGCGCCGCGGCCTCGAAGGCCACCAGCACCGACATCGACGGAGTGAGACGTCTGGGGTTCATTCATAAAACTCATGGAAAAAGCACATGAAATACATTTGCCCACGGTGCAAGGCTCTAGGAAAATAGGCTTTTTCGGCTGGCCACCGCCCCTCGGGCTGCGTGCAAGCATACGTGTTTTGCATGCACCGCTGCGCCTTTTCTCTGCCTGGAAGCCTTTTTGATGATTGCTCTGCTTGCCCCCGAACGCGACCCGCTGGCCCACTACCAAAGCTTCCTCGACGCCCTGGCCGCCGACGGTTTTCGTGGCGAGATCGCCCGTGACCTGGGCCTGCGCACGGTGCTGGCCACCGACAACTCGATCTACCAGCGGCTACCGCAGGCCGCGGTCTTCCCCCGGGATGTCGCGGACGTGGAACGCCTGGCGCGGCTGGCGGCGAGCCCGGAACACCGCGCGGTGGTGCTCACTCCCCGTGGCGGCGGCACCGGCACCAACGGCCAGTCGCTGACCGACGGTATCGTGGTCGACCTGTCGCGGCACATGAACCAGATCCTCGAGATCAACGTCGAGGAACGCTGGGTGCGGGTGCAGAGCGGGGTGGTCAAGGACCAGCTCAACGCCGCCCTCAAGCCCCATGGCCTGTTCTTCGCCCCGGAGCTGTCGACCTCCAACCGCGCCACCGTCGGCGGCATGATCAACACCGACGCCAGCGGCCAGGGCAGTTGCACCTACGGCAAGACCCGCGATCACGTACTGGCGCTGAGCACCGTGCTGCTGGGCGGCAGCCGCCTGGACAGCGCGCCGATCGACAACCGCCAGTTGACCGAGGAGGCCGCGCAGCCCGGGCGCATCGGCGAGGTCTACCGCTGTGCCCAGGACATCGCCGACCACCAGGCCGAGCTGATCGAGGCGATCTTTCCCAAGCTCAATCGCTGCCTGACCGGCTATGACCTGGCACACCTGCGCGAGACGCCGGAGCGCTTCAACCTCAACAGCGTGCTCTGCGGTTCCGAGGGTTCCCTGGGCTTTATCGTCGAGGCGCGGCTGAATGTGCTGCCGATTCCCCGGCACTCGATCCTGGTCAACGTGCGCTACGCCGGCTTCATGGATGCGCTGCGCGATGCCAAGGCGCTGATGGCGCTGAAGCCGCTGTCGATCGAGACGGTGGACTCCAAGGTGCTGATGCTGGCCATGCAGGACATCGTCTGGCACGGCGTGGCGCAATATTTCCCGGAACAGGCCGACACCCCGACCCTGGGCATCAACCTGATCGAGTTCAGCGGCGACGACCAGGAAGAGCTGGAGCAGCGGGTCGACGCCTTCGTCCGCCACCTGCAACAGGACAACTCGGTGGTGCGCCTGGGCCATACCCTGGCCATCGGCGCCCAGGCGGTGAACCAGGTGTACGCCATGCGCAAGCGCGCGGTGGGCCTGCTGGGCAACGTCCAGGGCGAGGCGCGGCCGCAGCCCTTTGTCGAAGACACCGCGGTGCCGCCGGAGAACCTGGCGGACTACATCCTCGAGTTCCGTGCGCTGCTCGATGGCTACGGCCTGCAATACGGCATGTTCGGCCATGTCGATGCCGGCGTGCTGCACGTGCGGCCGATCCTTGACATGAAGGACCCCGAGCAGGCGGCGTTGATCCGGCCGATCTCCGATGCGGTGGCGGCGCTGACCCACAAGCACGGCGGCCTGTTATGGGGCGAGCACGGCAAGGGCCTGCGCTCGCAGTACGTGCCGGACTATTTCGGCGAGCTCTACCCGTCGCTGCAGGCCCTGAAGGCCGCGTTCGACCCGTTCAACCAGCTCAACCCCGGCAAGATCGCCACCCCGGCCTCGGTGCCGGAGGCGCGCCTGACCCGGGTCGACGAAGTGGTGCTGCGCGGCGAGCTCGACCGCACCATCGACGAGCGCGTCTGGCAGAGCTATGACAGCGCCCTGCATTGCAACGGCAACGGCGCCTGTTACAACTTCGATCCGGACGACGCCATGTGCCCGTCGTGGAAGGCCACCCGCAACCGCATTCATTCGCCCAAGGGCCGCGCCTCGCTGATCCGCGAGTGGCTGCGCCTGCAGGGCGAGCAGGGGGTGGACGTGCTGAACGGCGGTGGCGCGCGGCTTTCCAACCTGGCCCGGCGCGTCTATAACAGCGCGGCGCGGTTGGCCGGGCGCGAGGACTTCTCCCATGAGGTGTACGACGCCATGGCCGGCTGCCTGGCGTGCAAGTCCTGCGCGGGGCAGTGCCCGGTCAAGGTCAATGTGCCGGAGTTCCGCTCGCGCTTCCTCGAGCTGTACCACGGCCGTTACCTGCGCCCGTTGAAGGACTACCTGATCGGTTCCCTGGAGTTCAGCGTTCCCTATCTGGCGCGCCTGCCGCGGCTGTACAACGCGTTGATAGGCGCGGCGCCGGTGAGCCGGGCGCTCCAGCACCTGGCGGGGATGGTCGACAGTCCGTTGCTCAGCACCCTGGATTTCCAGGCGGTGTGCCGCCGGCGCAACGTGCGCATGGCCAACGCCGCGCAACTGGCGACGCTGTCCGCCGAACAGCGCGAACGCAGCGTGATTCTGGTGCAGGACGCCTTTACCCGGTTCTTCGAAACGCCGCTGGCGGCCGAGTGGCTGGAGCTGATCGAGCGCCTGGGCTTGCAGATCTACCTCGCGCCGTTCGCGCCAAACGGCAAGCCCTTGCAGGTCCAGGGCTTCCTCGGCGCCTTTGCCCGGGCCGCGCGCTACAACGCGCAATCGCTGCTGAAGCTGCAAGCCAGCGGCGTGCCCCTGGTCGGGCTCGATCCGGCGATGACCCTGGTCTACCGCCAGGAATACCGCAAGACCCTGGGTGCGGCTCAGGCGCCCGAGGTGCTGTTGCCGCAGGAATGGCTGGCCCGGGTATTGCCTGAGCTGTCTGCCGAAGCGAGCCCGACCGCCGAGGCCGAGCCCTATCAGTTCCTCGCGCACTGCACCGAGAAGACCAACGAGCCGGGTAGCATCGGCCTGTGGCAACAGGTGTTCGCGCGAATGGGCCTGAAGCTGCAAGTGCTGGCCAGCGGTTGCTGCGGCATGTCCGGTACCTACGGCCACGAGGCCCGCAACCTGGCGACTTCGCAGGTGATCTACCAGCAGTCCTGGCAGCCGCTGG
This sequence comes from Pseudomonas sp. GW822-FHT05A08, assembly GCF_058800485.1. Lineage (NCBI taxonomy): Bacteria > Pseudomonadati > Pseudomonadota > Gammaproteobacteria > Pseudomonadales > Pseudomonadaceae > Pseudomonas > Pseudomonas sp. GW822-FHT05A08. The sequence continues at coordinate 3,724,564 of NZ_CM179511.1, read as the reverse complement.
TGGCCCGCCACGGCCAAAGCGGCCGGCTGCTGGCCGACGGCTATTCCTGCCGCAGCCAGGTCAAGCGCCAGGAGGGGCAGGGCCTGCAGCATCCACTCCAGGCTCTGCTGGAACAACTGCGCAAACGCCCGCTAGCGACCTGACGACAGGGGGCGATGTAGCCGCTGCCGAGCCCGCGAGGCTGCGTACGGCAACGCAGTTGCCGCAAAGCCTGAGCCCGTGGTCTGCCTGGAAAAACGCGGTGTCCGGTCCAGCGCCCGCTGCGCGGTCGTGCGCAGCCTGCGGCAGCGGCTACACAGGCAACGTGGCTCCTGTAGCCGCTGCCGAGCCTGCGAGGCTGCGCTCGGTTTGGGCGGCATTCCGACACAGCGACCGCAAACCCAGCATCCCGGATCTTCCCGCCGGCGCGGGGGCTTCAGTCGGTGCCGTCCATCAACTGCTTGATGCGCAGCCAGTCGTTGCGCGCTTCCAGGTACTTTTCGTTGGCCCGCTGCTTGGCGCTGCTGAACAGGGCCAGGCGGTCGTCGTCGACATGGTCGGTGTTAAGCAGCTCATAGGCCTGGACATCCAGGCGGTCGGCTTCGGCAAACAGCCGGGCGTTGTTCGCCAGCTCGCGGTTGATTCGTTCTGTCCTGCTCATGGATGCATCGTCCTCCTTAATCCTGCATAGGGCCGGCCACGGCAAGACACCTGAGCCCATGGATATTCACCTTGCACCGGGTGCCTCGGCCGCTGGCCGAGATATCGAGACCCTGCCTGAATTTGGAGAATCGCCTTTTACCCGGGGTTCCATGGCGCTGCCGAGTGGTTGTCGGCAGCGCGCGGATGGGCGCGGGTCAAGGCTATTCCGGCGTGCCATGGATCAGCTCCAGGGCCTCGCTGCGCGACAGCGGCCGCTGCATGCGCTGCGACAACAGGGCCATGGCCCGCGGGTATTCGCAGGCGACCACCGACTCCACCTGTTCGTTGAAGCACAGCAGAGCGATAAAGCGGTACTGCTCCGGCTCGCCCTCGAAGGCGATCTGGTTCCAGCGGCGGGCGTGGCCGAGCACCTCGAAGGTCTGGTCGTAGAAGTAGGTCCAGAAGAACGGCACCACGCTGAAACTCAGCTGCTCGCCGAGCATGTTGCACGCCGCGAGCTGGCCTTGCTGCTGGGCCACGCGCCAGTGTTCGATGCGTTGCGAGCGGCCGTCGCAAGGGAAACTCACGAGGTCGCCGGCCGCCCACAGACCATCGGCCACCGCCAGGCTGGCGTCGGCTTTGAGCGAACCGTCCTCGGCCCGGTCGAGGCCTTCGACGAAGGCCGTGGCAGGGCTGACGCCGATGCCGAACAGCACCAGGTCGACGGCGATGCGCTGGTCGTTGTCGAGGACCACCTGTTGCACCTGGCCCTCGCCGACCAGGGCCCGGGCTTCGCAACCGGCGTGGTAGATCACCCCGTGTCGTTCGTGCAGGGCCCGTATGGCGCTGCCGATGCGTTCGCCCAACTGGCGTTGCAGCGGTACCGGGTGGCGACCGATCAGGTGCACCATCAGCCCGCGTTTGCGCAGGGCCGAGGCGGCTTCCAGGCCGATAAAGCTGTCGCCGACGATCGCCACGCGTTTACCGGGGAGGGCCTGTTCCAGCAGGCGCGCGGCATCCTCCCGCGAGCGCAGCATGAACACACCCGGCAGGTCGGCGCCTTCGATGGCCGGCAGGCGCGGCTCGGCGCCGGTGGCCAGGAGCGCGGCGTCGTAGTCCAGGCGTTGGCCGTTGGCCAACAGGATCTGCCGCCGTCCCGGGTCGAGGCGCAGGACCTCGGTCTGCAGCACCTGTAGATCGGCCTTGCGATAAAACTCCGGCTCGAGCAGGGGCGGAACCTCCGCCGGCGGCATTTCGCCGGCCAGCACGTATTTGCTCAGGGCGGTGCGGTCATAGGCGGGCCGCGCCTCCTTGTCGATCCAGGTCAGGTTCCTGCCGAAGCCTTTGGCTCGCAGGGTAGCCACCGCGGCGGCCCCGGCGGCGCCGGCGCCGATCACCAGCAGGCGGCGCGAGTCGGCCTGCCGTGGTGGGGCGGGTTCAGCCATGGGCTGGTCGGCAACCCAGACCCGGTTGTCATGGCGGATGTCGACTTTGTAGCGCTTGAGGCTCGCCAGCGGAGGTGGCTCGCAGACTTGCCCGCTGGCGCAGGCAAAGACGCCCTTGTGCCAGGGGCAGATCAGTCGCCCCTGATACACCGCGCCCTGTTCCAGCGGCGCCCCGGCGTGGGGGCAATCGGCCTGGTAGGCCCGGACCTGATCGCCCGTGCGAACCAGCAGCACGGCTTCGGCGCCGACCTGGACCCGGGTGCCGCGGTCTTCGGGCAACTGGTCGAGACGGGCCACGACATAAAAGGTCATCGCTTTTCTCCTGCGCATTGCGCGCCCTCGGCCATCCTTGCGCGCCACCTTCTCGGGAGCGCGGGGCCGGGTACGGAATCTTCTGCTCGAGGGCGCAACGCGGCCCGGCCAAGTGGCTTCGCGCGGCTTTCGTCATGAACGCCGCCATTCGCTGGATTAAGTGTGGACCCTGCAAAGCCCGGCCGATGGGCATGCTCCGATAGCCGGTCATGCTCGAACCGGCAGGCGCCGGGGCGCTAGACCGTCAGTTCGATCAGCTGGCCTTCGACCCGGCCGGCCTCGAGGGTCAGATACCCCAGGCTGACCGGCAGCTTGAAACGCCTTGGCCCGGCGCTGCCCGGGTTGATGTAGAGCACATCGTCCTGCCAGAACAGCCGCGGCCGGTGGGAGTGGCCGCTGACCACCACCCGCACGCCCGGCGGCAGAGGTTTCGGCACCTCGGCCAGGACATGGCAGAGCAGCAGGTCGACGCCATCGAGCTGCACGGTGACGTGATGGGGCAGTGCCCGGGCCCAGTCATGGGGCTGATCGACATTGCCGAATACCGCGGTCACCGGCGCCAGGTGTCCGAGGGTGGCGAGCATCTGCGGGTCGCCGATATCACCGGCATGCAGGATGTGCGCGCAGCCCTGCAGCGCCGCCAGCGCGCCGGGACGGAGCAAACCGTGGGTGTCGGAGATCAGGCCTATTTTCATGCGTCGCTTTTCATCGAAGGCTGTCTAATGTGGTTTCGCCGTGGTGCAAGCATAGCCGGTCGCGCTCGACGATAACCGGCGTGGGCAGGCCGGAGGCATGGGCTGTCCGGGCAAAAAAAAGCCGGAGTGCGTCAGGGACGACACTCCGGCGTTGTGGATCAGGCTTTGCGGGTACCGCCGCCGGAGCCTTGGGTGCCACCTTTCTTGCCTGCGTCAGGGGCTTTTTGCCGATCGGCAGGGATGTTGCCCCCCGAACCCTGGCCGCCGGATTTCTTGCCGGCCGGTGAGGGTTTTTGAGTGTCCTTGTTGCCCATGAGTGGGTTCTTTCCGCTGGTAGCCATTTTTTTCAATCCTCGATAGTGAGCGATTTGACACCTCGCAAGATTGGGAAACAAAACTGCAAACGAAAGTTTGAAAAAGTTTCTTGCGGGACGACGAGTGGCGGGGGATCGATTGGCCGCGGGCAGTTGTCCAACATTAAGTCGGTTTATAGGGCCTGCGGGATCAAGTTGTATTTTCAATTGGAGGACCAGAGGGCCTATCGGTCTAACTGAACGACGCGCGGCATTTGCCGGCTGGCTGGCCGCACGTGCGTTGGCCGCGTGCCGATGGCCAGACAACCGACCCTACTGGCCCATGCGCAAGAATGCATAAAAATAGCCTGGCGGAGACCGATATGGCTGATCAGCCGCGCAGAGTTCTGGACGAGGACCGTTTTCGCTTGCTGGTCGAAGCGGTGGTCGACTACGCGATCTACATGATCGATCCCCAGGGCATCGTCACCAGCTGGAATGCCGGCGCCAGGCGGTTCAAGGGTTACCAGGAAGCGGAAATCCTCGGCGCGCACTTTTCCTGTTTCTACACCCCCGAAGACCGCCAGGCCGGGTTGCCGGAACGCGCGTTGCACACTGCGCTCACCGAGGGGCGTTTCGAAGGCGAGGGTTGGCGGGTGCGCAAGGACGGTACGCGTTTCTGGTGCCATGTGGTGATCGACCCGATCCGCGACCCCAGCGGGCAGTTGCTGGGTTTCGCCAAGATCACCCGCGACCTGACCGAGCGCAAGATCGCCGAAGAAACCCTCAAGCAGAGCGAGCAGCAGTTTCGCCTGCTGGTGCAGAGCGTCACCGACTACGCCATCTATATGCTCGACCCCGACGGTCGGGTCAGCAGCTGGAACCTCGGCGCGCAGCGGATCAAGGGCTACCTGCCGCAGGAAATCATCGGCGAGCATTTCTCGCGCTTCTACACCGAGCAGGATCGCCTCGACGGCGTGCCCCAGCGGGCCCTGGAAATCGCCACCCGCGAGGGCCGTTTCGAGAAGCAGGGCTGGCGGGTACGCAAGGACGGTACGCAGTTCCTCGCCCATGTGATCATCGATCCGATCCGTGGCGATGCCGGTGAGCTGTTGGGGTTCGCCAAGGTCACCCGCGATATCAGCGAGACGGTCGAGGCCCAGAAGGCCCTGGAAAGTGCCCGCGAGGCGCTGTTCCAGGCGCAGAAACTGCAAGCCATCGGTCAGCTCAGCGGCGGCATCGCCCATGACTTCAACAACCTGCTGACGGTGATCCTGGGCAACCTGGAGCTGGCGCGCAAACGCATCGGCGACGACCCGAAACTCTCGCGCCTGCTGGACAATGCGGTGGTCGGCGCCGAGCGTGGGGTGTCGCTGACCCAGCGCATGCTGGCCTTTGCCCGGCGCCAGGAACTCAAGACCGAGCCCGTGGCCCTGACGCAACTGATGACCAACCTCAGAGGCTTGCTCGGCAGCTCGCTGGGGCCCCAGGTGACCATCCTCACCGAGCTGCCCGAATCCCTGCCGACGGTGCTCGCCGACGTCAACCAGCTGGAGTTGGCAGTGCTCAACCTGGCGACCAATGCCCGCGATGCGATGCCGGGCGGCGGCACCCTCGTGTTCAAGGCCGATCTGTGCGACAGCGGCCAGGCCGCCGGCGTCAACCTGCTCCATGAGCGTTATGTGCGCCTGTGCGTGATCGACAGCGGCGAAGGCATGGACGAGCAGACCCTGGCCCTGGCCGCCGATCCGTTTTTCACCACCAAGGGCGTGGGCAAGGGCACGGGTCTTGGCTTGTCGATGGTGCATGGCCTGGCCGAGCAACTGGGGGGGCGGCTGATCCTCAAGAGCCTCAAGGGGCAGGGCACCACCGCCGAGTTGTGGTTGCCCCTGGCGAGCCAGGCGACCCCCGTCGTCCCGGCTCGTTTGCCGGCTCCGGACTCGCAGCAGCAGCCTTTGTGCGTGCTGGTGGTCGACGACGACAGCCTGGTGCTGACCAGTACCACACTGCTGCTCGAAGACCTCGGGCACCAGGTGCTCTGCGCGATGTCCGGCGCCCAGGCGCTGCAACGTTTCGCCGAATACCCGGCGATCGACCTGATGATCACCGACCTGGCGATGCCGGTGATGGACGGCGGGCAACTGGCGAGCGCTGTGCGCGAGCTGCGCCCGGACCTGCCGATCATTCTCGCCAGCGGTTACGCCCAGCGCCTGGAGGGGCTGGCCGCGGCCTTGCCGCGGGTGCCCAAGCCCTACACCCAGTTGCAGTTGATCGAGGCGCTGGCGCAGGCGGTGAGACAAACGCCGTCCAGCCTCAGGACGTGCCGCTGACCGGTTGAGCTCGCCGGGCGCCGACAATCTCCAGGCGCCCTGCATTCTGCTGGCTTATCCCCTTGCCCGGTCGGGATGGCGCCGGCGTTTCTTATTGCGTTCGTAGCGGGCGAGCATCGGTTGGGTGCTCAGGCCGTGAACCAGGATGCTCAAGGCCACCACCGACAGGGTGAGGTTGGCGCTGGCATCGGCCAGCGCCGGGTCGAGGTCGTGGTTGAGGGCATAGAACAGGTAATAGAGGCTACCGATGCCGCGGATGCCGAACCAGCCGAGCAGCAGGCGCTGGCGGCCATCGAGCAGGCGGCCCCAGGGGATCAGCAAGACGCTGAGCGGGCGGATCAGCAGGAACAGCAGGGCGCCGACGGTCAGCGCATGCCACTCCCAATGGGCGACCAGCACCACGCCGAGCAGGGTCACCAGGAACACTTCCATGGCCCGCTCCACCAGGCCGCCGAAGGCCAGCATGTCGCCGAGCATGATGCCCGCCGCGACCTGGCTTTCGCCCAGGGCCTCGACGTCGCCATGCACCGCCTGCGCCGGATCGACATGCTGGTGGCCGACCACCGGTTGCACCAGGTGCTCGGCCGGCGCCCGGGCATGGTCGCTGGAATGCACCTCGGCCTGGCGCAACCCCAGGGCGGCGGCGAACACCGCGAGAAAACCGTAGCCGTGGATCAGCTCCGCCACCACGTAGGCCAGGGCGATCAGGGCGAAGGTCAGGTAGTCGTTCGGCGAGACCGTGCTGTCGGCGTACTTGATCCGCTGGTGCAGGGTCAGGTGGCCGAGGCCGCGGCCCATCCAGTAGCCGCTGAGCAGCCCCGCGGGCACTGCCCAGAGCAGGCTGAACACCACCCAGTCGCCGAGCCAGGCGCCGGGGTCGTCGCCCTGGCGGGTCAGCAGCAGGCCGAGGATCACGAAGGGAAACGCTACGCCGTCGTTCAGCCCGGCCTCGCCGGACAGGCCGAAGCGCACCCGGTCGTAGTCCTGGGCGTCGCTGACCTGGACCAGGGTCGCCAGCACCGGGTCGGTCGGGGCGAGGATCGCGCCGATCAGCAGCGCCGGCCCCCAGGGCATGTGCAAACCGTAGTGCAGCAGCAGACCGACCCCGGCGATCGACAGCAGCATCACCGGCCCGGCCAGGCCGAAGGCGATGCGCCAGCTGCGGCTGTTGAGCGGCAACCTGAGCTTGAGGCCGCTGACGAACAGCGAGAACAGCACCGCCACTTCGGTCAGGTGTTCCATCCAGCCCGCGGCCTGGTGGATGTCCAGTTGCAGCAGGCCGAGGCCGGCGGGGCCGATGGCGATCCCCAGCGCCAGGCAGACCACCGAGGTGGTCACGGGCATCCAGCGCAGGTAGGAGGAGGTCAGCGCGAGGATCAGCAGCACCGCGCCCAGGACCGCGACCCAGGCAATGAAGGTCATGCCGGCCTCGGGTCGCGCGCAGCGAGGCTGCCTTGGGCGTTGGCGGGCCCGGCCAGCGCGGCGGCGATCATGAGCGGGCTGGGGGCGACAGGCATGGACAGATCCTCATGAACGCGGACGTACAAGGCAGGAGCGCTCGCCAGCTCGAAGCGGCGGGCCCTCAAGCTGAAGACGCCCGCCAGGCCCGGACGTTCCACCGCGCAGCCGTACGGCAGGCGCCATGGCCATTCGTCCAGTGCTTCGCACCCGGGGCGCGGTTCGGCATCGAACAAGAACAGGCAATGCCGCCCGGACCGATACAGAGGTGCTTATGACTCGCCAGCCCGTTGATCCGCGCAACGATCCGCAGAACGATCGCACGCGCGCCCCCGAACCGCTGGAACCGCAGGACGCCCACGGGTTGCCTGGCTACCCCGGGCGGGCCGCGGCCGCGGATGAGAAAAAGCCCGCCAAGGGCCCGGCCAATCGCCCCGAGCCCGAACCGGGCGCTACTGAACCTGGCAACCAAACCCCGGAACAGGACAACGAAAAAAACGGTTGAGACCGTGGCTCGCGCCGCGACGGGGCGGCCTTGGCGCCCGGGGCAACAGGGTCAGCCGCCCGAGACTTTCCAGTGCCTGACGTCGTCGGCGAAGACCACCTGGCGCACCTCGTGGGCGATGCCGTAGGCCAGCGACTCATGGGCGGCGATGACCTTTTCCTCGGCCGACAGGCATTTGAAGATGTCCAGCTGGGTCGCCGCGTCGGCGGTTTCCAGCTCGTAGATTTTCACGTAGCGCGCCAGGTCGTTGTCCAGGCTGGAGAGGTATTCGCGCAGGCGCTGATGATCCACCGAGCTCTGGCTGAAGTACCAGTTCATCGGGTGGATCAGAAAGCGCGAATGCGGCGCGGTGATGCGCCGGTTGGCGGCGAGAAACATGATGATGCCCATCGACTCGATGTTGCCGGCGTTGATCGCGCACAGCGGCACCGGCAGCGATTTGAGAAAGGTGTAGAGGGTGAAGCCGAAGTTGGTGCTGCCGCCGGTGGTGGAAAGATTCAGCAGCAACGAGGTGGCGCCTTGTTCGATGGCTTCCAGGCAACTGTCGCGAAAGCGCTCGGTGGTGCCCTGGTCGATCTGGCAGTGAAAATGCACGATGTGCTCGGTCATCGGACGGCCTCCCGGTGCGGGCCACGGTGCGTGACCTGGCTCTACGATTGAGCCCGGGTGGCGGCGAAAGTTTCGCTGAGCAGGTGTCTGGCCAGGAGGGCCGGGCGACCGCTCATCCATTGCCCTGCACCCCCTGGCCCGGCCCGGTGCCTAACGGAGTAGGGCCCGGATTCACCGGGCCTGCCGTGAGGTGCACCATGTCCCAGTCGATGCATGACCCCAGCGAGCCCCGCACTCCTGAACCCGACCCTCTGCAACCGGTTCGCCGGCACGACCCGGTGATCGATCCCAACGTCAACGATGATGCCGAACGCGATAAGCGGCGTGACGATGACAGGGAGCGGCCAATGATCCCCGATCTGCCGGCACCGAACGAACCGACGCCACTGTCCGATGACCGCCGCTGACCGTGACACGACGGGTGGCTGAAGGAACAGGAGATCGGGGGTGGGGGATCAGTTGCGGTCCAGCCATACCGTCTGTGCGTTGCAGAACTCGCGGACGCCGAAGTGCGACAGCTCACGGCCGAAGCCGCTTTTCTTCACGCCGCCGAAGGTCACCCGCGGATCGCTGGCGCAATAGCCGTTGATGAACACGCCGCCGGTTTCCAGCTCGGCGGTCAGGCGTTCGGCCAGGGCGACATCCCGGGTGTAAATAGTCGAGGCCAGGCCGAATTCGCTGTCGTTGGCCAGTTCCAGGGCGTGCCGGGCATCCCGGGCACTGATGATCGAGGCCACGGGGCCGAACAGTTCCTGCTTGAACGAGGTCATCCGGTCGGTGACGCCGGCCAGCACCGTCGGCAGGTAGAAGTTGCCCGGGCCCTCGGCCTTGGCGCCACCCAGCAGCAGGGTCGCGCCCTCGTCCAGGGTGGCCTGCACTTGTTCGTCCAGTTCGTCGCGCAGGTCGAAGCGCGCCATGGGGCCGATGTAGGTGGCGTCAGCCAGCGGATCGCCGACTACCAACTGGCGAGTGGCGGCGACGAACTTCTCGGTGAAGGCCTCGACCACCCCTTGCTCGACGATCAGGCGCTTGGCGGCGGCGCAGACTTGCCCGGTGTTCTGGTAGCGGCCGATGACCGCGGCCTGCACGGCGGCGTCCAGGTCGGCGTCGTTGAGCACGATAAAGGGGTCGGAACCGCCGAGTTCCAGCACGCACTTCTTCAGGGCCGCGCCGGCCTGGGCGCCGATGGCGATGCCGGCGCGCACGCTGCCGGTCAGGGTCACGGCGGCGATCCGCGGATCGGCAATCGCCCGGGAGACGCCGTCCGCGGTGACGTTGATCACCTCGAACACGCCCTGCGGGAAACCGGCGCGCTGGAAGGCTTCCAGCAGCAGGTAGGCGCTACCCATGACGTTCGGCGCATGCTTGAGCACGTAGGTATTGCCGGCGATCAGCGCCGGTACCGCGCCGCGCAGCACCTGCCAGATCGGGAAGTTCCACGGCATCACCGCAAGGATCGGGCCCAGCGGCCGGTACTCGATGCGCGCCTTGCCGCTCGGCACCGGGGCCGGCTCGGGGGCGAGCATCGCCGGGCCTTCGGCGGCGTACCACTCGCAGAGCTGGGCGCATTTTTCGATCTCGCCGCGGGCCTGGGTAATCGGCTTGCCCATTTCCAGGGTGATGCTCCGGGCCAGGGTTTCGCCGTTGTCGCGCAGGGCCTTGGCCAGGGCCAGCAACAGGACCGAGCGCTGTTCCAGGCTGCTGCGGCGCCACTGGGCGGCGGCCAAGGCGGCGCGGGCGAGGGCGGCGTCCAGCGCCTCGGCGGATTCATAGGGGTAGTGGGCGATCTGCTCGCCGGTGGTGGGGTTGATCGAAAGGGCGTGGGTCTGGCTGGAAACCGGGGTCATGGCAGCGTCCTGTGGGCTGGGGAATGGCCGCAGGTTAGGCTGGTACAAGGCTTATGAAAACTGAATAATAAAGAGCATATCTTTCACGTTTGGAGAATGAGATGGACCTGGTGCAGCTGGAAATCTTCAAGGCAGTGGCTGAGCAGGGCAGCATCAGCGCCGCGGCGCAACTCATCCACCGGGTACCCTCCAACCTGACCACGCGGATCAAGCAGCTGGAGCAGGATTTGGGGGTCGAGCTGTTTATCCGCGAGAAAAGCCGCCTGCGCCTGTCGCCGGCCGGCTGGAGTTTCCTCGACTATGCCCGGCGGATTCTCGACCTGGTGCAGGAAGCGCGGCTGACGGTCGCCGGCGAAGAACCCCAGGGCCCGTTCTCCCTCGGCTCCCTGGAGAGCACGGCGGCGGTGCGGATTCCGGCCTTGCTGGCGGCCTATAACCAGAAGCACGTCAAGGTCGAGCTGGACCTGTCCACCGGCCCCTCCGGGACCATGATCGATGGCGTGCTGTCCGGGCGCCTGACCGCGGCCTTCGTCGATGGCCCGGTGCTGCACCCGAGCCTGGAAGGCGTGCCGGTGTTCGACGAGGAAATGCTCATCATCGCGCCGCTGGGGCATGCGCCCATCACCCGCGGGCGCGACGTCAACGGCGAGAGCATCTACGCCTTTCGCGCCAACTGCTCCTACCGCCATCACTTCGAGCGCTGGTTCAGCGAGGATGGCGCGGTGCCCGGCAAGATCCACGAAATGGAGTCCTACCACGGCATGCTGGCTTGCGTCAGTGCCGGCGCCGGCCTGGCGCTGATGCCGCGCAGCATGCTCGAAAGCATGCCGGGCTGCGGCACGGTGAGCATCTGGCAGCTGGCGCAGCCGTTCCGTTTCCTGCAGACCTGGCTGATCTGGCGCCGCGGCACGGTATCGCGCAGCCTGACCCACTTCGTGCGCTTGCTGGAGGAGACGCAGCCGCAAGCTACAAGCTACGAGCGGCAAGCTTAGAGCTTAGAAGAGCTTGCAGCTTAGAGCTTGCAGCTCCTCACGAGGTTGGTACGGTCTGGTTGCGCCCCGCGCGCTTGGCCATGTACAGCGCCGAGTCGGCCTGCATCAAGAGGGTCTTGAACTCGGGCGTGGCGGGCACGCAGCTGTAGACGCCGAGGCTGATGGTCACGACGCCGCCGGGGTTGTCGACATGCTCGATCGCCAGTTCCTGTACCGCCAGGCGGATGCTTTCGGCCAGCACGTAGGCGCCGCCAGGCTCGGTGTCCGGCAGCAGCACCGCGAACTCTTCGCCGCCGTAGCGCACCGCCAGGTCCGAGGGGCGCCGCACGCACTGGCTGATGGCCCGGCTGACGGCGCAGATGCAATGGTCGCCCGCCACATGGCCATAGCGGTCGTTGAAGCTCTTGAAGTGGTCGATATCGAGCATGATCAGGCTGATCGACGAGCGCTGCCGGGCCGCCCGCAGCCACTCCAGTTCCAGGTTGCGCTCCAGGTGCCGGCGGTTGGCCAGGCCGGTCAGGCCGTCCTGCAACACCAGGGTCTCCAGCACCGAGCGGGCTTTCTTCAAATGGCTTTCCACCCGCAGGCCCTTGCGCACCTGTTTGAACAACAGGATGCCGACCAGCAGATTGACGAGCAGCACCACGGCGATCATCGCGGTCAGCTGATAGGTATCGGCGCGCCAGTTGCTGAGAATGGACTCCTGGGAATTGGCCGCCGCCACCACCAGCGGGTACTTGTACAGCACCCGATAGCCGAACAGGCGGTCGACGCCGTCGATGATCGACTTGACCATGACCGTGTCGGCGGGGGCACGGGGTATGTGCACGGAGAAGATTTCGCCCCGGGCCAGGGACGCACCGATGAGCTTCTCGTCGAATGGCCGCCTGGCGATGATCGTGCCCTGGGGCAGGGCGAGAAAGATCGCGCCCTTGTCGTCGATGCTGAAACGATCGAAGAAGGTGTCGAAGTACTCCATCTTGATGGTCGCCAGCACCACGCCCTTGAAGTTGCCCTGGGCGTCGTTGACCCGGCGCGAGAAGGGGATCACCCAGTCGCCCGTGGTCTTGCTGCGCAGGGCCGCGCCGACCCTGGGGGACAGGGTTGCATTCTCGCGGTGGAACTTGAAGTAGTCGCGGTCCGAGTTGTTCGCCTTTGGCGGCTTGTAGTCGAACGAGGTGAGCACCCAGTTGCCTTCCCGGTCATAGAAGAACAGGCCGTGCAACTGTTCGGTGGTGAACACGCGCTTTTTCAGCAGCTTCTGGGTTTTTTCCAGGGCCTGGGGCGACAGGTCGTCGAGGCGCTCGATCAACTCTTCGAGGATCAGGTTGGCTTCGTCGAAGGTATCGGTCGCCTGTTGTGCCATGGACAGGGCCAGGTTGCCGGAGATCAGCCGGGCTTGCGCCAGTTCATGGGCCTTGCTGTTGATGACCTGGATGCCATAGATGCTGAGAATCGACACCGCGACCACCATCAGGAAGGCGATGGTGACCGCCAGTGCGGGAAGTCGTTTCGACTCCAGGGCAATATCTTCGGGGCTGATGTCGGGTTTTCCGTCCATGGTGTTCCTTGTCTTGCCGGGAGTGAAACAGGGCTGTCGTCGGGCTCCTCGATGACAGCTGCGGCTCGTTGAAAAAAGTTGCCAGGGCCTTAGCCACGATAGCTCAGGGCTTCCCACCGCAAGATAAAAAACAGGGCGCTCGCCGGCGGTGCGCCCTGCAGGGGCCGGTTCATGCGCTGGGCTGGGCCGGTGGCTCGCCAGCCGCCTTGTCCTGGCTGTCGCTGATCAGCATCAGGTTCTGCGGCGACGACAGGGCGATGCCCACTTCGCGCAGGCGCCCGAGGATGGTGAACAGCAGGTCGCTGCGGGCACCGGACACCGAGCGCGGGCTGCCGACGTAGCCGCTGACGCTGATGATCAGGCCATTGCTGGTCAGGTCCTTGAACGATACCGAGGTCGCCGGCGCCTTGAGAATCGCCTCGTGCTCGGCATAGGCCTGCAGCAACAGCTCGCGCACCTGCAGCACATCGGTTTCCAGGGGCAGGGTCAGGGTGATGCCGACCACGCCCAGGGCGTTGTCCATGGTTACGTTGCGCACGTTCTGCGAGATGAACTGCGAGTTCGGCACGATCACCGTGGATCGGTCGGACATCTGGATTTCCGTGGCGCGCACGTTGATCCGCCGGATATCGCCCTCGACCCCGGCCAGGCTGACCCAGTCGCCGACCTTCACTGGCCGTTCGGTGAGCAGGATCAACCCGGAAATGAAGTTCTGCACGATGGCCTGCAGGCCGAAACCGATACCCACCGACAGGGCGCTGACCACCCAGGTCAGGTTGGTCAGGTTGATCCGCAGGGTCGACATCACCACGATCGCCAGCAGGACAAAGCCGATGTAGCCGACCAGGGTCACCAGTGAGGCACGCATGCCGGCGTCCATGTTGGTTTCCGGCAGCAGCCGCTCGCTCAGCCAGCGCTTGAGCACACGCACGGCGAACATGCCGCCGACCAGGAACGCCGCCGCCAGCAGCAGGTCCTGGGGCACGATGTTGAGGTTGCCCAGGGACCGGCCGCTGACATCCAGTTGGGCAAAGCCTTCCAGCAGTTCCCCCGGGCTCGAGCCGGACGGCATGAAGGCCAGCAGCGCCGCGGTGAACAGCAGCAGGGTCCGGCCGATGCCCGCCAGCACGGTGGTGGCCTGGGCCTGGTGGCGCGGCGACAGGCCCAGGGCCGCCGCCAGCGCCAGGCCGCCGGGCTGCTTGGGCGACAGCAGGGTTTCGCAGAGGTCGCCGAAGCAGGCGATCAGCAGGTAGGCGCTGGTGGTCACCACGCTGATCCACAGCAGCTTGACGGTGAGGAAGTACGCCAGGCTCAGGTAGCCGCTGAGCAGCGACAGCAGGATCACCGCGACCCAGACCGCCACGATGAAGGGCAGCAGCCCGGCGATGCCGGTGGGGCGCTCCAGCTCGAAGCGCCGGCGGGTACGGCGATGGCGCAGCAGGGCGAAGAAAAAGATCAGCGCGGTGACCAGCGCCGTCAGGCCGTTGACCGCCACGGTCAGGGCCAGGCTGCTGGCGATCACGCTGTTGATCCGTTCCTCGCCGGCGGTGAGCAGCAGCGCCAGCGCGAGGATCAGCGGGAACGGCCCCAGGGCTGTGGCGATCTGATCGGGAATCGGCGGCAGGCGCCAGGACGGCCGCGACAACATCAACATGGCGCGGCCGAGGCCGACGATGAAGGAGCAGAAAATCAGCAGGGTCAGCCACTGGCCGATCAGGTTGAGCACATCGGCGCTCAGGGTCGCACTGTTGACCAGTCCCCAGCGCAGCAGCGAGGCGGCGGCATTGATGGTGACGATGGTCGCCAGCCCCACGGTCAGCGCCAGGGCGCTGCGGCGCAGGCGGCCTTCGGGCAGCCAGCGGATCATCGACCAGATCGCCAGGCGTTCCAGCAGGCGCCGGCCGACCACCCAGATCAGCGCCGCGATGACCAGCGTGGTGATGAACAGCCCGCGATTGCCGGGGGCCAGTGCCGTATCGAACGCGGTCCAGACTTCGTCGGAGAGGCGGTTCAGGCGCCTGAGGTCATCCTCGGTCGGGCGGATCAGCGTGGACCAGAAGGCCGGGCTGAGGGGGCTCGCCGAGCGGGTGCTGATCTGCGAATTGAACAGGCTGCGCCGCAGGTTGATGATCTGCGCGGCGAGGTCGCGGCCGGACTGGCTGAGCAGGTTGGCCTGGCGCTCTTCGTCGAGCAGGTTGTCCTTCTGCGCGCTCAGCACCTGGCGCTGGCTGGTCAGGCTGGGCGCTTCGTCGGGCAACGGTGGGCCGAGGACCTTGAGTTGGTCGTCCAGGCGCTCGATATCGGTAGCGCGCAGGGCGATCAGGCTGTCGGCCTGCTTCTGCACTTGCAGCGCGGCCTGGCGCAGGTCCGAGAGCAGGTCGTCGTTACCGCTCGCCGACACGCTCTGGCGGATCAGCTCCAGCCGGTCGTTGAGCTGCTCGAGATCCGCGCCCTCGGCCAGCAGCGGCAGCTGATTGCGGGCAACACTCTGCGGCCCGGACGCCGGGGCCGCGAAGGCCGGCAGCGCAATACACAGCAACAGGGCCAACAGCCCCATCCCCCAGCGGTTCTGTCTCACTCGCCGCATCTGTCATGTCCTCTTTTGCTGTTCACCAGCCCTGACGAGCATAGACCGCGCCCTCCCGGCATAAATTCCCCGGTGGGTGGCCCGCTGCCGTGGCGATCAGGGTGGCGCAGCATGCCGGTTTATGCGGTGTTCGAGAACGGGGGCGGTGAAAAAATCCTTAAGGGGAAACCAGGCCGCTCAGCGCCGGCCGCCGCGATAGGCCCCCGGTGGCAGCCCGGTCCATTGTTTGAAGGCGCGCTGGAAGGCGCTGGGTTCCGAGTAGCCCAGGCGTTCGGCCAATTTGGCGACGCTCACCGAGCCGCGGGCGAGCAGGGTGCAGGCCAGGTCCCGGCGTAATTCATCGCGCACCCCGAGGAAGGTCACGCCGAGCGCTGCCAGCCGGCGGGCCAGGGTCTGCCGCGAAATGCCCAGGGCCCTGGCCGCCTCGAGTTCCGACAGTCCGGCAAAGGGTTCGGCGGCGCACAGCAAGGCGCGCAGGTGGGCTTCGAAACTGGCCAGCGGGCCGGGGGCGATCACCGCCGGTAACAGGTGGCGGGCGAAGCGCGCCGCTTCCGCCGGCCGGCGCATCAGCGGCGCCTGCAGGTTCACCGCCGGCAGCTCCAGCCATGCCTGCGTGGCGAAAGCCGGTTGGCGGCCGAACAGAAAGCGCGTTTGCGCGGTGAAGGCGCCGAGGTGCCCGGGCAGGACGATCCGCCGCAACGGCAGGGTTTCGCCAGTGAGCCAGCTGCCGGTGTGCCAGAGCGCCAACAGCAGCATATGCGGCCAGAGCACCGAGTCGGTTTGCGCCCCGGGGCGCGGTGTCAGCACCAGGCGGGCAATCCTGGCGTGTTTTTCCAGGCGCCAGGGCGGCGAATCGTCGAACAGCTTGTAGAAGCGCGCGGCCTCTTCGAAGGCATCGGCCAGGGTCGGCAGGTGCACCAGCAGCCGCAGCAATTGCTCGAAGCTGCCCGGCGGCACGGTGCGGGCGAAGAAACCCAAGGCTTCGTCGGCGCCGACGCCCACGGCCAGGCGACTCAAGGCGCGGTAGTTGAGCGGCGCCACGCGATAGCCGTCGCGCAGGGCTTCCCTGGGCAAGTCGCAGCGCTCGAGCAGCGCGGCGCGTGCGTCGGCGTCGAGACGCAGTTGCCCCAGCATCTCGCGCACAAAACGCGCGGGAATGGTCGGGGCGACGATCCAGTGCGGGTAAGGGCGGGTCATGTCAGTTGAGGCAAAGCGTCATTGGCGGCCACTCCGGCGTCCTGCAGATTGATGCGACCCACTCCCAGGAGCCAGTCGATGACAACCACAACCTTGCCCGAGCGGCACGACTACATGAGCAACGGATGCGCCAGGACCTATAGGTCGACCGCCGGTACCCAGCCCGCCGTGCCCGCCGCGCAACTCGACGAGCTGATGGCCCGCCTGCAACGCGACGGCTTCGTGGTGCTCGAACGGCTGTTCGATGAGCAGCAGGTTAGTCGCATGCGCGAGGATCTGCTGGGACGTTTCTGCCAGACCGGGCGCAACTCGTTCGAGGGCGCACGCACCCAGCGGTTGTATGCGGTGATTGCGAAAACGCGGGTCTGCGATGGGCTGGTGGAGCATCCGCTGATACTGGGCCTGCTGGACCGACTCCTGGCGCCCAATTACCTGCTGTCGCAGCTGCAGGCGATCAATATCCTGCCGGGCGAGTGCGCCCAGCACCTGCATTACGACGATGCCTTCTATCCCATGGCCCGCCCGCGGCCGGCCTATGGCGCGGCGACGATCATGGCCCTGGACGACTTCACCGGCGACAACGGCGCCACCGTGGTGATTCCCGGCAGCCATCTGTGGGACGGGCGCCTGCCCACCGCCGCCGAACAGGCCGCCGTGCTGCCGGTGGTCATGCCCAAGGGCTCGGTGGTGTTTTTCCTCGGCACCCTCTGGCACGGCGGCGGCGCCAATCGCAGCGGCGCGCCACGCCTGGCGCTGACGGCGCAGTACTGCGAACCCTGGGCGCGCCAGCAGGAGAACTTCATCCTGTCGACCCCGCGCCACGTCGCCCGGCAATGCAGCGAACACATCCAGCGCATGCTCGGTTACTCGATCCACGCGCCGTTCATGGGCATGGTCAATGGCATGCACCCCAAGCGCATGCTCGAAGAGCCGCAGGGGCGCTGAGTGCTGCCAGGCCGAGGGGCTCAGTTGCCATCGGCGACCTTCCTTTCTATCTCGGCGATTTTCCTGGCGATGTCCTCGGCCTCCTGCTCATTGCCTTGCGCAGGGCCAGGCGTGGCGGCGTCATCGAGGCCATGGCTCTGTTCTTCCTCGTCGCCAGGGTCCGGCTGCCCGGGGCGTTCTTCGGGGGCGGTCCCAGAGGCCGATGTGGATGCTTTCGGATAGTGCGATTCAGGATTCATGCTGGGGCCCTCGCTGGGGTTCTTCATCGCCAAGGGGGAGGTCTATACCCCGAAAGGAAAGGTGTCTTCTTCATGACTGAGACCGCTCGCCACCGGCAGGGGGGTAACGGCACCGGTCGTTTCATGCCAGACCAGCGCATCGAACTGCTCGCCCAGCACCGCCTGGAAATAATGGCTCTGGCGCTCCGTCGCGGGCCGGTAGATGACGCCGATCGCCCGCTCCAGCAGCGGTTCGGATAGCGCCTGGCGCAGGTCTTCGCGCTCGGGGGCGCGCCAGTCGGTCAGCGAGGCGGGAATGCCCGCCTGGAGAAACTGCTGCTCCCAGCTGTCCGCAAGGGAAGGCCGCACCTCCTTGATCCCCATGTCACCGTCCCAGTTATCGGCGGCCACCACCTGGCCACGGTCGGTGCTCATGCCGATCAGCACGGCAGCGTCGCCGTAGGCCGTGCGGCACAGCTGGCCGATGTTGAATTCGCCGCGCCAGCCCATGTCGGTCGCCGCCGCGTTGCCGATGTGCGAGTTATGCGCCCAGACCACTGCCTTGGCGCCCGCGCCGCGGTGCGCGAGCAAGGTCTGCAAGGTATCGAACATGTGCTTGTCGCGCAGGTTCCAGGAGGCGGCCGAGCTTCGGTACATGGCCCGGTAGTACTGTTCGGCGGAGCGTACGACCCGGGCATTCTGAGTGGCGCTGAAGAGCGCTTCAGGGTTGCTGGCAAGGCGTTCGCTCAACAAGGTGTTCAACTGCTGGACCACCGCTTCTTCGCAGGAAGCCTCGTGCCCGCGCTCGACGAAATGGCCATACAGCGCCGGGTCGTCCTGCCAGGGCGTCAGGCAGCCATAACGGTGACGGGCTTCATGCGCCAGCCGGGCGTCGGTGCGATCGAGGTAGGC
The DNA here is from genome assembly GCF_058800485.1 of Pseudomonas sp. GW822-FHT05A08. Lineage (NCBI taxonomy): Bacteria > Pseudomonadati > Pseudomonadota > Gammaproteobacteria > Pseudomonadales > Pseudomonadaceae > Pseudomonas > Pseudomonas sp. GW822-FHT05A08. The sequence continues at coordinate 3,706,037 of NZ_CM179511.1, read as the reverse complement.
CAGTACTTCGCTGATGGAGTTGCGCAGGCTGTAGACATCCAGCCCACGAAACTCGACGCGCTGCTGCGCGGGCAGGGGGCGATTGTGGCGGTGCAGCCAACGGATGAAGTCGCACACCTCGACGTTGCGCCACATCCAGCTCGGAAAGCGGCTGAACGCCTGCTGCCCGGCGGTGGACGGGCCGAGGTCGCGCACATGCCGGTCGATGTGCCCGGCGTCGGGCCAATCGGCCTCGATGGCGACGATGCTGAAGCCGTGCTGGGTGATCAGCCGTTGGCTGATGGCCGCGCGGGTTCGATAGAACTCACGGGTGCCGTGGCTGGCTTCGCCGATCAGCACCACCCTGGCGTCGGCATAACGCTCGAACAGCTCGCCGAAAGCCGCGGACTCGAGTGGGGGCAGGGGTTCGGCGTAGCGGCGCAGCAGGGCCTGGAGCCTACTGACAGGCTCCTTGCCACGCCCGGAGATCTCCTGCCGGCCTTTGCGTGGGTTCATGGCGCAGCCTCCTTCCAGGTAGAGGATCTGAATTGCCAGGGTCGATACAGAGGAGACGTCGCCGAAGAGAGGGTGTTCCCGCCTGGGGACCGAAGGTCGGCCAGTCAACGCCTGGATGCCATCAGCCCACCGGTAAACACCGGCTGTGGCCAGGATTTCAATGGGCCTTGGCCACGCCCTGCAGCTTATGAGCGGGCCATCGAAGAAGCGGTGGTGCAAAGGGTCGCCGCGTCTCTGGACGATGGCGAAGCTATTTTGGAGGACCGGCTATTACCCGTTCGTGGCGTCGCTCATAAGCTGGGTCCGTCGACCAAAGGCCAGTTGTTCAAGGCCTGGTCAGCGTTTCTGAACCTGCAAGAGAAGCACACGAGAATGAAAAGACTGCACAAGAAAATCGCCCTGGTCACCGGCTCGTCCAAAGGTATCGGCGCCGCCATCGCCAAGCAGCTGGCCAGGGACGGCGCCACGGTGATCGTCAACTACAGCCGCGGGCGCGAAGAGGCCGAGCGGGTGGTCGAAGAGGTCCTGCAGGCGGGCGGTCGCGCCCATGCCATCCAGGCGGATGTCGCCAATGCCCTGGAAGTGAAGGCGCTGTTCAAGGCCATTGTCCATGAGCACGGCCATCTCGATATCCTGGTGAACAACGCCGGCGTCTATTCCACCGCGCCCCTGGCCGAGATCGATGAGCAGGAGTTCCACCGCCAGTTCAACCTCAACGTCCTGGGCCTGATTCAGTGCACCCGCGAAGCGGTCGGCGTGTTCAACCCGGACGGCGGCAGCATCGTCAACATCAGCTCCAGCGTCACCTCGTTCACCCCGGCCCATTCGACGGTCTACACCGCCTCCAAAGGCGCGGTGGACGCCATCACCAGGACCCTGGCCAATGAACTGGGGCCGAAGAACATCCGGGTCAACTCGGTCAACCCCGGGCTGGTGGTCACCGAAGGCGTGCATGCCAGCGGCTTTTTCGAGGATGCCTTCCGGCAGAAGATCGAAGCCATCACACCTTTGGGGCGGATCGGCAAGCCCGAGGACATCGCCCCCGCGGTGGCCTTCCTCGCGTCCAGTGATGCCGGGTGGATCACCGGCGAAATCCTGGTGATCGGCGGCGGTCTGCACTAAACCTTGGAGTCAGCCTTGGAATCAGCCTCGACGGCGGCCGACTGCTCGCGCTGGTACTGGCGTGGCGAGTGCGACATGACCCGCTTGAACGCGGTGCTGAAGGCGCTCTCCGATTCATAGCCCAGGGAAAACGCGATGGTCGCCACCGAGTCGCTGGAGTTTCTCAGGCGATCGCCGGCCAGCAGCATGCGCCAGTGGGTCAGGTATTCCATTGGCGCGGCGCCGACGATCTGCTTGAAGCGCAGGGCAAAGGCCGAACGCGACATGGCCGCCAGCCGCGCCAGTTCCTCGACTGTCCAGCGTCGCGCCGGAGCGGCGTGCAGGGCGCTCAGGGCGGCGCTGAGGTTGCGGTCCGCCAGGCCGAAAAACCAGCCCATGTCATCGCGGTCCAGGTCGTTGCGTTCCAGGGCAGCGAGGTGGGCCCGCAGCACCTCGACCAGCATGATGTGCGCCAGGTGCTCGTTCATCAGCGAGCGGCCGGGCCGCTGCTGTTGCAGCTCGGCGGTAAAGCGTTCCAGCGCCCAGCGCAGGATCGACGCCTGCGGCGAGTGGCCCTGCACATGCACCAGCGAGGGCAGGGTACTGAGCAGGAACCGGGTAGGAATGCCGGTGAAGTCGAAACGCCCGCCCACCAGTTGCACATCGTCGCCGCCGTAATCGAGGGTGAGTTCGTCCGGGGCCGGGGTTTGAAAGAAGCCTGCGGAGTCCATGGCCGGCACGGACAGATCGCTGGACAAGGTAAAGGGCAGGCCCCGAGTCATCAGGAAGCAGTCGCCTTGCTGGAGGTGCTGCGGCGCTTGTTCGCCACTGACCTTGACCCAGCAACTGCCCTTGACCACGGCCGTGAACTTGATGCCGGCCCGGCTGGGAAAGTCGAAGGCCCAGTCGCCGCCCAGCTTCAAGGCCGCCGAATGGTAGTTACGGATTCTCAGCAGCGAAAGGACACCGGAAAGCGGATCCATGGGGCACCTTTTTGGACGATTGGCAAAATTTAACCGACTTTAGCATGCCGATAATCCCGGAACGGGGCTGCCAGGAGGAAATCCTCGGTCCAGGGTTGTCGCCGAAAGTCATTGCCCGCGGCCCTGAAAGAACACGTCGCCGATCACCCCGAACACGGTGCTTTTCAGGGCATTGTCCAGTTCCACCCAGGCCAGGCCAGTGGTCGCCCGGTAGTCCCCCAACTCCAGGGGGCGGACCACGACGTTGGCGGGTACTGCGCGCCCGGCGTGGGCGGGCAGCAAGCCAATGCCGAGCCCGGCGGACACCAGGGCGAGCATGGTGGTGAACTCGCCCAGTTCCGCAGCGACTTCCAGTTGCCGGCCATGGCTGTTCAGCACTTGCATCAGTTGATCGTGAAAGCCCGGGGCGTAACGCCTGGCCAGGATCAACACCGGCAGTTGCGCCAGCGCCGCCGGTTGCAGGGTGGTGCACGAGGCCAGCGGATGATCGCTGGGGAGCGCGACCATGAAACGCTCCTGCAACACCTCGCGGGTCTGGATGCCGGGAATGATCGCCGGCAGGCGCATCAGGCCGAAGTCCAGCTGGCCGTTTTTCAGCGCTGCGGCCTGGTCCGGCCCCGGCATGTCCTTGAGTTCCAGCTCGATACGCGGGAAGCGCTGATGCAGGGCGCGGATCAGCGTCGGCAGGAACTCCGGCAGTACCGAGGAAACGAACCCCAGGCGCACGCGGCCGATTTCCCCACGGCCCGAAGCCCTGGCCACATCCATCGCGTGAGCCGCCTGATGCAAGGTCGCGCGGGCCTCGGGCAGGAAGATCGCCCCGACTTCGGTCAGCGCCACGGCGTGACGGTTGCGTTCGAACAGGCGCACGCCCAATTCCTCCTCCAGCAGCTTGATCTGCATGCTCAAGGCCGGCTGGACAATGGCCAGCCGTTGCGCCGCGCGGCCGAAATGCAGCTCTTCTGCCAGGGTCACGAACGAGCGCAGGTGTTTGATTTCCATCGGGCGACTCCAGGCTGAAAACGATTCGAGGCGGTGATCACGAAGGTTGATTACCAGATCACCAATGACGATTGGACAGCACCCGCCAGCTGCGTTGAAGTGCCCGCAAGGCCCATTTAAAAAACAGCGGCCGTCTTGTGGAGAAAAGCATGTCATTCAATCCCGGTTGTTTCCAGCTGGATGGGAGAAGGGCCCTGATCACCGGTTCAGGCAAGGGCATTGGCCTGGAACTGGCCCGGGGCCTGGGCGCCGCCGGCGCCAAGGTGGTGATCAACGATCGTAATAGAGACAAGGCCCAGGCCGCTGCCCGGCAGTTGCGCGACGAGGGCATCGGCGCGGAGATCGCGGTGTTCGACGTCACCGATCGCGCCGGGCTGTTCGAGGCCATAGACACCTTCGAGACGCAGGTCGGGGCCATCGACATCCTGGTGAACAACGCCGGCATCCAGCGGCGCGCACCGCTGGAGGATTTCGCCGCCGAGGACTGGCACGCGCTGATGCGGGTCAACCTGGACGGGGTGTTCCATGTGTCCCAGGCCGTGGCGCGGCACATGATCGGCCGGCGCCGCGGCAAGATCATCAATATCTGCTCGGTGCAGAGCGCGCTGGCCCGGCCGAGCATCGCCCCTTACGCGGCGTCCAAGGGCGCGGTGAAGATGCTCACCCAAGGCATGTGCGCCGAATGGGCGCGCCATGGCATCCAGGCCAACGGCCTGGCCCCGGGCTATTTCGCGACCGAAATGAACCGGGCGCTGATCGACGACCAGGGGTTTTCCCAATGGCTGTGCAAACGCACGCCGGCCGGGCGCTGGGGCCGGGTCGAGGAGCTGTGCGGCACGGCGGTGTTCCTGGCCTCGGCGGCCTCGGACTTCATCAATGGCCAGACGATCTTTGTCGACGGAGGATTGACCAGCGTCGTTTGAACCCCGCACCCATACCTGAAAAACAACAACAAACAGGGGACACCCATGAGCCATCTCAACGAACCGGCACTGCCGCCGCACACCCGCGATCAGGCCGGGCATGCGCCAACCACCGCCACGGGCTTCGCGCCCAGGCGCTGGCTGTACCTGATTCCGCTGATCTTCATCACCTACAGCCTGGCCTATCTGGACCGGGCCAACTATGGCTTCGCCAGCGCGGCGGGCATCGAGCAGGACCTGGGCATCAGCAAGAGCACCTCGTCACTGATCGGCGCCTTGTTCTTCCTCGGCTACTTCTTCTTCCAGGTACCCGGCGCCATCTACGCGCAGCGCTACAGCGTGCGCAAACTGGTGTTCTGCAGCCTGATCCTGTGGGGCCTGTGTGCGATGGCCACCGGCCTGGTGACCAATATCCCGATGCTGATGGTGATCCGGGTGTCGCTGGGCATAGTCGAAGCCGCGGTGATGCCGGCGATGCTGATCTTCATCAGCAACTGGTTCACCCGCCAGGAGCGTTCGCGGGCCAATACCTTCCTGGTGCTGGGCAACCCGATCACCGTGCTGTGGATGTCGGTGGTCTCGGGCTACCTGATTCATGCCTGGGGCTGGCGCGAGATGTTCGTCATCGAAGGCGCGCCGGCGGTGCTGTGGGCGTTTGTCTGGTGGCGCCTGGCGCGGGACAAGCCCGAGCAGGTCGACTGGCTGAGCCGGCAGGAAAAAGACCGCTTGGCCGCCATCCTCGCCGAAGAGCAGAAAGGCCTGAAGGCCGTGCGCAACTATCGCCAGGCCTTCACCAGCCCGCTGGTGATCCAGCTCTGTGCGGTGCATGCCTTATGGAGCATCGGCGTCTACGGTTTCATCATGTGGCTGCCGACCATCATCAAGCAGGCGGCCGCCACGGACATCGTCACGGTCGGCTGGCTGAGCGCGGTGCCTTATGTCGCCGCCGTCGCCGCCATGCTCGCGGTGTCCTGGGCATCGGACCGCTCCGGGCGGCGCAAGTCGTTTGTCTGGCCGCTGCTGGGGGTGGGCGCGCTGGCGTTCTTCTGCTCGTACTTGCTGGGGCCGTCGCACTTCTGGCTGTCGTTCGCCTTGCTGACCGTCGCCGGCGCCGCGCTCTATGCGCCTTACGGGCCGTTTTTCGCGCTGATCCCGGAAGTGCTCCCGGCCAATGTGTTCGGCGGGGCGATCGGCCTGATCAACGCCTGCGGCGCGCTGGGGGCCTTTGTCGGTTCGTGGATCGTCGGCTATCTGATCGGCCTCACCGGCAATCCCGGGGCGGCCTATGTGTTCATGACCCTCGGCGTGCTGTCTTCGGCGCTGCTGATGGCCGTGGTGAAGGTCCGGCGTTGAGGTCACGCCGGGCAATACCTCTGGGGCAACCGTCGCGCCGTCTCACCGGGCGACGACAGAACCCGGGGCCGACGGCTGCCTCGCCATTGCGCCAGCCCACCGGGTAGATACCGGCCACAGCCGTCTGGGGCCAGGCTATCAATGGGCCTTGGCCACGCCCTGCAGCACCGTGCTGTTGGCCTGGCTATCGTGGGCCTTGACGATATTGCCCAGGGACACCACGCCCACCAGGCGTTTCTGGCGATTGACCACCGGCAGGCGCCGCAGCTGGATATCGGCCATGTTGCGGGCCACTTCGTCGACCTCCTGGTCGTCGAAGCAATAGCGAATGTCATTGCTCATGACGCTGCTGATCGGCATATCGCAGCTTTGGCCTTTGGCCACGGCACGAATGACGATATCGCGGTCGGTGATCATGCCGACCAGCCGGTCCTCGTTGTTCACCAGGATGGCGCCGCTGTCGATGCTGGCCATCATGTTGGCGACTTCCCGCAGCGTCTGTTCGGGGCGTGCGGTCTGTACATTGCGGGTCATGACTTCAGAGATCTTCATCATGCTTCTCCTCGAAAGGCCGGGCCGCTGTGGCCCGGCATGAAAGGCAAGGGCCCAGGCCCTCGCAGGTAAGGCTCAACGATCAGCTACGACCTTCACGGGCGCCGCCGGGCTGGCCGCCTTTCTTGTTGGCGTCCGATGCTTTCTGCCGGCACTAATTGGGAGTGCCGGTTTTTTTCAAAAGTTGAAATTTGTTCGGCGGCGTACGACGAGTGGTTAGCCGCCTATGAGCGGGCCATCGAGGAAGCCCTGGCGCAAAGGGTCGCCGATCCGCAGGCGTGAGCCGGCAAACCCCGCGCTCAGGCGGGGTTTGCGGGTGCTTCACTGGGTCTTGGATTGCAGGTGCCTGGCCATGTCCAGGTGGTCCTGCAGCTTGGGCAGGGTCTCCTCGGCGAAGGCTTTCAGGTCCGGCTTGTCCGAAGACGCCACTTCTTTCTTGAACAACTCCACGGCCTTCTCATGGGCCACTACCTGGTTGTCGGCATAGGCTTTGTCGAAGGACTCGTCGCGCATCTCCAGGATCATTTGCTTGGCCTTGGCCGTCAGCGAGGCTTCGTCCGGGATCTGGATATCGAGTTTTTTCGCCAGCACCCGCAATTCCTGGTTGGCTTTGCTGTGATCACTGATCATCTGCGTGGCAAATGCCTTGACGTCCGCGGAGGCGCTTTTTTCCAGGGCCAGCTTGCTGCTTTCGATTTCATTGATCCCGGCTTGCGCGGCCTCTTCGACAAAGTCGCTGGAGCTCATCGCCATTGCACTTGAAAGGCTTCCTGCGCTCAGCAGGAACAACAGGCTCATTCGTTTCATCAGCAGGTTGTTCATGTTCTTTCTCCATTCGTGGCACGACAGGTGTCGCCTGACGGTTGATAGAGAACCTGCGGCAAAGGTTTAAATTATTTCCCGGTTTTTCGACCACCCGCAGGCAAGCCTGGCCCGCTTCGATCCGTAGGCCGCGCGCGTGCCGGGTTCAGCCAGGTATGACTCAGCGGCTGCAACGCTGGCGAATGACCCGCGCCGCTTCATCCGCGAGGATCTGGTAGAGCGCCGGGGAAGGGTGGAAGCCGTCCCCGGCCATCAGGCTGGCGGCCGGCTGGAAGCGGGTCGCCAGCAATGCGCAGCGATCCTGGCCGGCCAGCAGTTCGACCAGCAGGCTGTTGAAACGCCGGGCCCTGAGGCCCAGGTACCAGCGCAGCGGCTGGGGCAGGGCGGGGAACAGGTGCATGGGCGGCACGGGCAGGAAGACGATGTGCCGGGCCTCGAAGCGCTCGCTCAAGAGTACGATCAGGCGCGAGATCCGCGCCTGCCATTCGGCCGCGGCGATGCGGCTGGTGACGTCGTTGACGCCGATGGACACCAGGGCCACATCGAAGGGCTCGGCCGGGCCGTCCTCCAACAGCTGGAACAACTGTCGCGAGTCCAGCCCGGACTGTGCCCGCAGCTGCCATGACAGCTGGAAGTCGCCGGCGAGGCCAGCCACCAGCCGGCCGGCAATCGCCTCGTCCTGGGTAAGGGCGCCCACGCCCGCCGCCGCGGAGTCGCCGAGGATCAACAGGCGCAGGGCCGGCCCGCTGGCGTCGGCGTGCCTGCCTTGGCGCGGGCCTTCGGCCTCCGGCAACCTGGGGGTGACCCAGCGGGTGTACAGGCCCTGGGCGAGTAACAGCGGCCCCAGGGCCACCTTGGCGAACACGTCAGTCATGGGCAGCTACTCAGAAGGCATATTGCAGACGAGTGTAGTAGTAGCCGCCAGTGAAGCCGAAGGGCGAATAACTGCCCCAGTTGTCGCCGAACGACGAGTTGCTGACGCCGATAGGGTCGGGGTACTTGTCGAACAGGTTCTGCGCGCCCACCGCCACGGTCAGTTGCTTGTCGAAGGCATAGGCCACGTCCAGGTCGGTGATCCACTTGGCCGAGTATTCGCGGTCCAGGTCCGGGTTGCTCGAACTGTTGACCTCGGTGTAGGTGCCGTAGCGGGTCAGTCGCAGGTTGACGTCGAAGTCGCGGATCGCCCAGTCGGCGGAGAAAATCATCTTGCTGCTGGGGGAGGTCTTGGTGAGCAGCGCCCGCGACTGGCGCCCGAGCAGCTGGAAGTTGCTGCCCAGGGCGCTCAGTTGCGCGGGGGTGTCGCTGACGCTGAGGATTTGCGTGTGGTTGTAGTTCAGCGCCGCGGTCCATTTCACCGAGCCGTAGCGGGCCAGGTTCTGCCGGTAATTGCCCACCACATCGACCCCGGAGGTGCGGGTGTTGGCGCCGTTGGTGAAGTACTGCGCGCCAGCGGTGGCGGGCACGCCGATGCTGTCGAGCAGGGCGGCCACTCCCGGGCCCTGGAAGCGTTCGCTGAGCACCAGGCGGTCGCGCAGGTTGATCACGTAGCCGTCCACGGTCAGGCTCAGGTCTTCGCTGGGGGTCAGGGCAAACCCCAGGCTGAAGTTGGTCGAGCGCTCCGGTTTCAGGGACTGCGCCCCCAGCGCCTGGGCGCCGGCCGAGTCCACCGGCAGGATCACATAGTTGTAGGACTGGTAGACGCCATTGATGGTGTCGAAGCCGGTCGAGCGCGCGGTGAAGATCTGGTTGGCCAGGGACGGCGCGCGAAAGCCGTTGCTGATAGTGCCGCGCAGCGCAAACACCGGGTTGAACTCATAGCGGGTGCTGAGCTTGCCGCTGCGGGTGGCGCCCACACCTTCGTTGTAGTGCTCGTAGCGCGCGGCGACGCCCACATACCACTGCGCCACGGGGTAGAAACCCAGGTCGATGTAGCTGGCGACGCTGTTGCGGCTGATCTTCTGCTCATCCTCGGGGCTGATGCCATTGGTCACCTGGGCGCCCGGATCGGGGCGTTGCCCGGCGCGCGGGTGGCCGGCGGGAAACACATAGCCGCCATCGAGATAGGAGGCCTCGGAGCCAGCACGGGTCTCATAGCTTTCGCGCCGGTGCTCGAAGCCGAAGGCCAGGTCCAGCGGCTTGGCCAGGCCGATCTCGTAGCTGCGCTTCAGATCCAGGTTGCTGGTCAACTGGTCGGCGATGTAGATGCCGGAGGTGAACTTGTTCGGGGTGTTTTCCCCCAGGGACGGGTTCTGGTTGTCGTAGGTGCGCTGCTTGGCGTAGTTGCGCCCGTAGGTACTGCTCAGGTCCCAGGCCCAGCCGCCGAAGTCCCCGCCCTTGGCGCCGAACGCCGACTGGAAATCGGTTTCGTTGATCAGCCAATAGGGGCTGTAGCCGTTGGGGTAACCATTGGGGCCGGTGGTGATGGTGTTGCGGCCATTGGGCAGGCGGAAGTTCTGGCCGTCGTTGTTCTCCCGGGTCGCCAGGGTCGAGAACGAATACAGGGTCACGGCGTCGTTCAGCGGCAGGTCGAGGTTGTAGCCGACATCGGCCTGCTGGCTGCGGGGCAGGCCGTAGCCCTTGTAGGTGTGGTGGCTGGCATCGGCCTCGCGCGGGTCGGGCGAGCCGTCGGCCAGCGGGTAGTAATGGCGGCTGTAGCCGTTGCTGCCGGCCTTGTTGTCGCGCTCCTGGTAACGGCTGTCGAGGGAGACATTCAGCACCCCGGCCTCGCCGACCTGGAAGCCGTAGTTGAGCGCCTCCTGGGCGGTGCCGCGCTTGCCGTCGTAGCCCTGGCCGAGGGTAGTGTCGGAACTGCCGCCGGTGGTCTGCTTGAGGATGATGTTGATCACCCCGGAAATCGCGTCCGAGCCGTACTGCGCCGCGGCGCCGTCGCGCAGCACCTCGATATGGTCGATGGACGCCACCGGGATCAGGTCGAGGTCGCTGGGCGCCGCGCCGCTGTTGATGCCGTTGATGTTCAAGGTGGCGCTGGTGTGCCGGCGCTTGCCGTTGACCAGCACCAGCACATGGGAGGCGGTGAGCCCGCGCAGGGTCGCCGAGCGCACCACGCCGCTGGCGTCCCAACCGGCGCGGTCGGGCAGGTTGAAGGACGGAATGAACTTGCTCAGCGCTTCCAGCAGGCTGGGTTTGCCCACCGCGCGCAGTTGTTCGCCGGTGACCACGTCGATCGGCGTCGGGCTGGTGGTCACGGTGCGTTCGGCGGTGCCACGGTTGCCCGTGACCACCACCGTATCGAGGGTCGGCGAGGCGCTTTCGGCGGCCGCCAGGTTGAACCAAGCCAGGCCGCCGGCAATCGACAGCGGCAGCAGTAACGGGCGAAACGCAGGCACGGCGTGTTGGACGGTTGAGCTGGGCATAAGCATGAAGCTCCTGAATGTCGGGGTGTCACTGCTTGCGCGCGGCGACGGCTTCGATTTCCACCAGGCCGCCGGGCAGCGGCAGGGCGACCACCTGCACCGCGGTGCGCGCCGGCTTGTGCGGCTGCTCGGCGCTGCCGAAGAACGGCGTATAGCCTTGCTGCAACCCGGCGAAATCCAGCTTGCCGCCCTTGGCCGGGTCGCCCACCAGGAACACCCGCAGCTGGATCACGTCCCCCAGGTCCAGGCCCTGGCTGTGCAGCACGCCCTTGAGCTTGTTGAGGATCGAGGTGGTCTGGGTCGCGGTGTCGCCGTAGGCGGCAAAGGAGTCCTTCGGCGCTTGCGGGTCGTGCAGGTCGGCGAGCAGGCCGCTGACGAACAGCAAGTCGGTCTGCGCCGGCACCGCCACCGCCAGGGAAATCGGAAAGTTGGAATTGGGCAGGGCGATGCGCTTGATCTCGTCGGCGTGGCTGAGGCTGGTGAAGGCGGTGGCGGTCATAAGCAGTCCTGCGAGCAGTGTGGCGGTTTTCATCGGACGGTCCTTTTTGCTGTGGAGAAAAGGGCGGAAAAATCAGGCGGCAACGCCCGGTTGCAGGCGTTCGGCATGGCGGCCGATCAGGCTGACGATGCGTCGCGCCGAATCGGCGGCGCTGTTCTGCCAGATGCCGACGCCGCCATGGGCCAGGGCATCACTGGCCAGGTAGGTACGGCCCTGGGGCTGGTTGAGGATGTGGTAGGCCTGTTCGCCGACCTCGTCGTTGACGATCCACGGGCCTTTGCTGAAGGGCACCTTGGACCAGTTGATGGCCACCGGTTTTTGCAGCTTGGCGCTGTGCCCGGGGTGCAGCAGCTCGACGGCCTGGCGCGAGGAGGCGAACTGCTCGGCCAGGGATTTCTGGCTGAAGGCCTGGGCCGCCGCGCTGGTGTTGTAGGCGGCGATAAGGATGCCCTGGGCGCTGTTCAGCCGGTCGCTGGGGTACCACAGGCCTTTGACCTCGTGGTCCAGGTAGGACAGCCCGCCGAAGATGTTGAAGTCGGTTTCCCAGAAGCGCGGCGACTGCCAGGCCACCTTGTTCGCTTGGTCGCTCTGGGCGCTGAGGATCGCCTGCTTGAATGGCGTGCTGAAGTTGTTCGGCAGCCGGGCCAGCAGCGGCAGGGGCACCGTGACGATGGCGTAGTCGGCGCTCAGGGTCTGGCTCTTGCCGGTCTGGCGGTCCTTGTAGGTGATGCGGCTGCCAAGCTCTGCGGTCTGGATGTCGCTGACTTCGGCGTGAAAGCGCACCGCATCCTTGAGCTTGTCGTAGAACGCCAGGGGAATGCGGTCCATGCCGCCCACCGGCTGGAACATGGTCGAGGAAAACTCGGGGATTTCATCGAACACCAGCGCGCCCCAGAGCTTGGGGTTGAGCAGGGTCTGCAACTCCAGCGGCGCCCGGGTGATGCCAGTCTGGTCGCCGGCGCCGGGCAGGCGGGTGTAGCCCGAACGCACCGAGCCCTTGTATTGGAAGTCGGCGTTGAGGTCGCCATAGACCTTGAGAAAATTCAGCAGCGCCTGGCGGTCGTCGGCGCTCAGGTCCTGGTCCAGGGCCTTGCGGCTGACGCTGCGCGCCAGCAGTTCGGACAGCTGGCCACGGCTGTCGTTGACCGCCTGGCGCAGCTGGAACGCCGGCTGCCGGGCGTCGGGCAAGGCCAGGGCATTGCGGCTGCTGTTGACCAGCACTTGCAGCTCGACGCCCAGCTCGCGGCAATAGCCGAGAAGGGTCTGGTGATGGCTGGGAATACGCGCCGGGCCGGCGTTGAAGAACTGGCCCTCATCGAAGTCCACAGTCTGGCTGACGCCGTCGTCGAAATCGACCTTGGTGCCGCGGCGCAGGGTCCAGTTGCGTCCGCCCACACGCTCGCGGGCCTCGAGAATGGTCACGCTGAAACCGGCCTTGCGCAGTTCATAGGCGCTGACCAGCCCGGAAATGCCGGCGCCGACCACCACCACATGCTTGCCTTTGCCGCTGCTGCCCAGTTGCAGCGGGTCGAAGCTCGCCGCCATCGCCTTGGGCGCAAGCCCCAGGGCATCGAGGGCGCCGACGGCGGCGGAATAACCACCGACGGCGGCGATACGGGAAATCAGTTGCCTGCGGGTAAAAGCCATAAGGTACTCCTTGGCATGTTTGCCGATGAGGGGGTCAGAGGTCGTAGCGCACGGACAGCAAGAGGGTTCGCGGGTCGTTGACCGAGTAGTAACGGGCGCCGCTGGACGGCACGTAGCCCACCGACTGCGGGTAGGCGCGGTCGAGCAGGTTTTTCACCGCCAGGGTGGTGGTCCAGTGGCCGTCGCCGGAGATGTAGCGGGTGTTGGCGTTCCAGAAGGTCTGCCGGGGGATTTCCTGGATGTCGTCGTTCAGCGCGTTGGCGTAGGACCTGGTCTGGAACTGCGCATCGGTGCCGGCCAGCCAGGTGCCGGGCAGGCCGGCGGGGATGCTGTAATTGAGGCCGACACTGGTGTTCCCGCGCGGTGAGAACACCAACTGCTTGCCGTTGGCGTCGACCCCGGCGCCGCTGGCGTTCTCGAAGTCGTCGTACTGGCTTTGCAGGTAGCCGAGGTTGAAGGTCAGCTGCAGGTCATGGGTCAGGGCGCTGAGGGTTTCCAGCTCGACCCCGTAGGTGTGGGCCTGGCCGACATTGGTGCGCAGGCTGACGCCCAGCGCCGGGTCGTAGGCATTGGTCTGCAGGTCCTTGTAGTCGTTGTAGAACAGCGCCAGGTTGGCCCGCAGGCGGCGGTCGAAGAAGTCGCCCTTGAAGCCGGTTTCCCAGGTGGTCACGTCTTCCGGGGAAAACGCCTGCTCGGCGGCGGCCCGGGTCGGCGCGCGGTTATCGTAGCCACCGGCCTTGAAGCCCTTGGCCACATAGGCGTACTGGTTCAGGTGCGGCGTCCAGGCGTATTCGAAGCCGAGTTTCGGGCTGGTGGACTGCCAGGATTTGCTCGAATCGGCACTGAAATTAGTGCCGGTGATCCGTCGATTGCTGTCGATCGCGTAGTTGTCGTACTCGAAGTTCTTGTGCTCGCGGGTAAAGCGCAGCCCGGCGATCAGCGACAGTTGTGGGGTGATCTTGTAGCTGCCCTGGCCATACAGCGCATAGCTCTCGGTGTGGGTGGTGCTGTACTGGCCCTGACCGATCACCCGGTTGCGCGCCACCGAGTAGGTGAGGTTGTCGCGCTCGGCGTCGAACTGCTCGCGGTACAGGTACAGGCCGGTGCTGAAGCTTAGGTCGTCGTAGTCACCGTTGAGCTGGAACTCCTGGGTGGCGTAGTCCTGCTTGTAGAGGATCAGGTTGTTCTGGATCAGCGCCGCCTGGCCCGAGTTGTCATAGTCCACCGGCTGGTGGAAGGCCGAGTAGGCGGTCACCGACTTGAAGTTCAGGTGCTCGTCGATGGCGTAGATCGCCCGCAGCACCGAGCTGCCCTGGTCGAGGCGGTTCTTCGGATCAAGGCTGCTGTAGCTCTTGAACTTGTCGAAACGGCCGTTGGCATCGAAGGGCGTGTAGCTGGTGGTGTCGCCCCGGTCGAAGGTGCCGGCCAGGGTCAGTTGCACATCCCAGGGCGAATCGTCCGGCTTGTAGCGCAGCTTGCCGCGGTACGACTGGATATCGACGTTGTTCACGTCCTTGCCGCGGGTGGGGTTGGAGACGGTGCCGTCGCGGCTCAGGCGGATCGCCGAAAAGCTGCCGAACAGGGTGTTGTCCACCAGCGGTCCGCTGATCAGCAGGCGGCCGTTGCGGGCGTCGTAGTCACCGGCGCCGAGTTCGAGGAAACCCCGGGTTTCCTGGGTCGGGTCGCGGGTGATCACGCGGATCGCCCCGGCGCTGCTGTTGCGTCCGTACAGGGTGCCCTGGGGGCCGCGCAGCACCTCGACGCGCTCGACGTCATTGAAATCGAGCATCGAGGAAATCGCCCGTGGGATGTACAGGTCGTCGGCGTAGACCGCCACGGCCGCTTCCTGGATCGGATCGGTCTCGCCGATGCCACGGATGCCGTAGGTCTGCGCGCTGTAGGAGATCGACTGGCGGCTGAGGGTGAGGTTCGGCACCTGCCCGGAGAGGTCGCGGATGCTCTTGATCTGCTTGTCTTCCAGGGCTTTTTCATCGAACGCGGAGATCGCCAGCGGGGCCTTTTGCAGGTCCTCGGCATGGTGCTCGGCGGTGACGGTGACCACCGGCAGCGCAGCCTTGTCGGTGCTTTCTTCGGCGTGGGCCGGCAATCCGGCCAGGTTCAGCGAGACGCCGGCGCTCAGGGAGACAGCCAGCGTCAGGCGGTGTGCGGTGAAGTGCTGCATGGTGAACCCCAGGTGTGTAGGTTGGCGTTGTTTTTTTCCGGGCAAGGCTGCGCCGGGGCCATGCTTGGAAAGCCATGGCGGCGGGGGGCTTGGGCCGGTTTTCAGGTTCGGGTGGAGCTATTGACCGTGGAGTGGTGTCGGCCGGAAAAAATGCAGTTCCGTGGGCCTCCACCTGGTCGGGTGGTCGGTGCTGGATGTAACAGTATTTGTATAAATACGCCGTGTAAAAGTCTGAATAGTTATAAGTTAATTATAAAAATATGTAATTTAATGCGATTAATAAATGCGTATTTCTGATGTTTATTTTGAGGGGTTCACGAAATCGCGGGCAAGTCGGATCGCCGCCCGCTCGCTCCTACGGACAGTAGCGTCTGTAGGAGCAAGCGGGCGGCGAGCGGCTTTGCAGCGGCTGGCGCTAGAGGCTAATAACCGCGCTCGAGATTCGCCGGGTTCTCCAACGGCTGCCCGGCAAGAAAACGCTCGAGGTTGGCCAGGAAACCGTCGGCGATCTCATGCCGGCTGTTGGTGGAAACCGACGAGGTATGGGGCGACAGCCGCACCCTGGGATGGCTGTACAGCCGATGGCCGGCCGGCAGAGGTTCGGGTTCGGTGACGTCCAGCGAGGCCAGGCCGATGTGCCCGCTGTCCAGGGCCGCGAGCAGGGCGTCCTGGTCCAGCAGGCCGCCGCGGGCGATGTTGATCAGGTGCAGGCCGGGCTTGGCGCTGGCCAGCACCTCGCGGTCGACGATATGCCGGGTCGCTTCGGTCAAGGGCGCCGCCAGCACCAGATGGTCGCTACGGGCGAACAGCTCATGGATATCCCGCGCCGCCTGCACGCCCTCGACCTCGAACGGCGCCTGGCTCTGGCGCAGGGCAAGCACATTCAGGCCCAGGGCCCGGGCCTTGCCCGCCAGGCTGCGACCGATCGCGCCAAAGCCGAGAAGCCCCAGGGTGCTGCCCTTGAGCGGGGTCAGCGCGGTGAAGTTCCACTGCGGGTCATGCACCCAGATCTGCGGCAGGTGCTTGGCCGCGGCGAAGATCGCGGCCAGGGCGAACTCGGCGATGTTCTCGGCCCCGCTGCCGCGCAAGGTGCTGACCGGCGGGCCGTTGAACAGCCACCGGGGATAGAAGTCGATGCCCGACGACACCACCTGGATCCAGCGCAGCGCATAGGGCCAGCCCGGAGGCGGGGTGTCCGGCGCGAGGTAGCCGCGGACATTGATCGGTCGCGCCAGCAGGATGCCGACCTCGGCCGGCAGGTCGCTGGGCACCCCGGCGGGCGCGTCGAGCACCTTGGCCCCCGGGTGAGTCAGCGCCAGGCGCTGGCGGATCACTGCGTTGAAGTCGGCATCCAGTTGGCTGGCGATAACGAGTGGGGTCATGACTTGTCCTTGTTCTGGCGCTGGGCGAATACCGCCTTGCCGACACCTTGCAGCACGGCATCGTTCTGCGGGGTGTGGACACGACCGCAGAGCACATCGCGGTAATGCCGTTGCAGCGGGCTGTGGCGCGACAGGCCGGGGTTGCCGCAGGCCTCGATGGCCAGCTCGACGGCGCGAATCGCGTTGCCGGTCACCAGGTACTTCAGTTGCGCGGCGTTGCTCGCCGGCGTGCGGCCTTCGGCGGCGGAATCCAGCAGGCTGCGATTGGCGAACAGCAGGGTATCGATATGGCCGAGGGTTTCCTGGAAGCGCGGCAGGGTTGCCAGTGCCGCGCCGAGGTTGGACGGCTTGCGTTGTTCCAGCCAGCCCACCAGCCAGTCCCGCGCGGCCTGGGCGATGCCGTCGTAGACCGCCGACAGCAGCACCGCCATCCACAGGAATCCATCGCCATCCAGCTCCGGTTGCGGCGCGCTCCAGGGGCTGACGCTGACGGCGTGGTCCAGCGGCACCAGCACGTTGTCGAACAGCACTTCGTGGCTGCAGGTGGCGCGCATGCCCAGGTGGTCCCAATCCTCGACGATACTGATGCCGGGGGTGTCCTTGTGCACCAGCCAGGCGCCGACCAGCGGGTCTTCGTCGGTGCTGCGGGCCCAGACGCTGAACCAGCTCAGGCCATGGCTGCCGGTGGAGTAGATCTTGCGCCCGCTGATGCGCCAGCCGGCGGCGGTGCGCCGGGCGATGGTCGCCGGCAGGCCGCCGCGGGCCGGGGTGCCAAGGTCGGGCTCGACCCGCAGGGCATTGATCAAGGCGCCGTCGCGCACCGCGTCGGCGGCCACCCGCAGGCGCAGGGCTTCGGGCCAGCTCTTGCTGTCTTGCAGGCGCGAATGCTGCAGGTACTGCATCACCAGGATCAGCGCGGTGGAGGGTTCGCCCTTGGCCACCGCGCTGATCACCTTACGCGCCTGGGCCAGGCTGGCGCCACCACCGCCCAGGTGCTTGGGCACCGTCAGGGCCAACAGGCCGTGCTGATGCAGCAGGGCAAAGTTGTCCCGGGGAAAGGCGCCGCTCTGGTCATACAGGTGGGCCGTGGCGCCGAGTTGCTGGCCGAGGCCTTGCAGCAAGGCGTCGAAGTCGCCGACTTCGACCGGGTGCAGCAAAGGCGGCAGGGGAGAAGAAAGACTCATGGTGACTTCACTCGATCAAGGAGGCTGGGAGCCGGTTCATAGCGGCAGCAAGGCAAAACTTCGGTCCCACAGGGGACTGACGTCGAGCCGTTCGCTGAGCACGCCGGCGTCGAAGAACAGGTCGGCGACTGCCTGCTGCGAGGCGATGGCCTGGTCGTTGACGGCGATGATCCGCGACGGCTGGCTGCGGTTGTTGTACATGTCGAGAAACACCGCCTTGTCGACGCCCAGCAACTGCGCCGACTTGCTCGCCCAGGGCCCGGGGTTGTCGTTGATCCACTCCAGGGTGCGCGCCTGGCGCTGGATATAGTCCTGAATCGCCTGCTTGCGCAGCGGCTCTTCCAGGGCCGCGGGCCGCGCGGCGATCAGGTAGTTGCCGGACAGGTAGCCCAGGGCGGTCTTCAGTACCCGGGCGCCGCTGCGGAATTTCGCCAGCTGGATAAACACGCCATAGATCACCCAGGCATCGAGCTGGCCACTCTGGAAGGCGCTGAACCCATCCTGGGGCGTGAGCGCCACCGCGGTGATGTCGTTCATGCTCAGGCCCTGTTCCTTCAAGGCCTTGATCAGGAAGTAGTGCGAGGTGGTGGAGCGCACATAGCCGACCCGCTTGCCGCGCAATTGGCCGACCGACTCGACCTTCGAGTCCTTGGGAATCAGGAACACCTGGTTGTTCACGTCGCCTTGCAGCACCGCGATCAGGCGTGGCTGGCGATGGCTCTGGATCGAGAAGATCGGCGGGATCTCGCTCATCCCGCCGACGTCCAGGCTGCCCGAGGCCAAGGCCTCGACGATCAGGTTGCCGCCGGCGAACTCCGAGTATTCGACTTTATAGGGGGTATCGGCGGTGCCGGCGTCCTCGACGAAGTAGGAGTCCTGCCCACGGTAGGTGGCGACTCCCAGGGTCAGGTCGGCAAGGCTGTTGCCCTGGGCGAATACCCGTGGCGCAAACCCCAGCGATGACAAACCCAAGGCGCCGAGGGCCAGCGAGCTGGCGGTGAGGAATCCGCGACGGTTGAGGTATTCGCTCATGCCACGGCCTCGCTCTGGGTTGCTCTGGCCTGGGATGGCTTGGCGTAGCGGTTGACCGGCACCGGCAGGCCGAGGTTGTCGCGCAGGGTCTGGCCGCTGTATTGGTCACGGAGCAGGCCGCGTTGTTGCAGCACCGGCACCACCCGTTCGGTGAAGTACTGCAGGCCGTCCGGCAGCAGCGAGTTGATGATGAAGCCGTCGGCTGCGCCGCCTTCGAACCATGTTTGAATGGCATCGGCAACCTGCTCGGGGGTGCCGACGAAGTCGCGCCGTGGTCGTGAGAAGCGCAGAGCCACTTCGCGCAAGGTCAGGCCCTCATCCCTGGCCAGCTGCTTGATCCGCTCCGAGCCGCCTTTCTGGCTGTTGGCGCCGAGGTCGCCGAGTTCGGGGAAGGGCCCGTCCAGCGGGTACTGGCTGAAGTCATGGTCGTTGAACGGCCGGCCGAGAGCGACGATCGCATCTTCAATGCTCACCAGCGCTACCGCCTGCTGGTAACGCTCTTCGACTTCTGCGGCATCGCGGCCAACGATCGGGCGGATGCCGGGCAGGATCGACAGCAGCTGTGGATCGCGGCCAAAGCCGGCGGCGCGGCGCTTCAGGTCCTGATAATAGGCACGGGCTTCGTCGAAGCCCTCGGAATTGACGAAAATCGCATCGGCATTTTCGGCGGCGAAATTGCGCCCATCCTCGGAGGTGCCGGCCTGGAAAATCACCGGCTGGCCTTGCCGGGAGCGCGCGATGTTCAGCGGGCCCTTCACCGAGAAGAACTCGCCCTTGTGCTCCAGGGCATGCAGCTTGCCGGGAGTGAAGAACTCGCCGCTGTGCTTGTCGTAGGCGAAGGCGTCGTCTTCCCAGGAGTCCCACAGGCCCTGGACCACCGCCACATGTTCCTTGGCGATGCGGTAGCGCACGGCGTGGGGCGGGTGCTCGGCCTTGCCGAAGTTGTCGGCGGTGCCGCTGAGCCAGGAGGTGACTACGTTCCAGCCGGCGCGACCGCCGCTGATATGGTCCAGCGAGGCGAGTTGGCGGGCGACCTGGAACGGCTCGCTGTAGCTGACGGTGACAGTGGCCACCAGGCCGATATGCCGGGTGCTGGCGGCCAGGGCCGAGAGGATGGTCAGCGGCTCGAAGCGGTTGAGGTAGTGCGGGCTGGATTTTTCATGGATGTGCAGGCTGTCGGCGATGAACACGAAGTCGAACTTCGCCGCCTCGGCCAACTGCGCCTGCTGCTTATAGAAGTCGAAGTTCACGCTGGCGTTGGCCAGGGCCCGCGGGTGGCGCCATTCGCCCCAGCCGTGACCGACGCCATGGACCATCGCGCCGAGTTTCAATTGACGTTGTTTGCTCATGGTGGTGCTCCTGAATCCGTAGCCTGGTTAGCGGGATGCCTGGTTGAGTTGCACGCGCGGGGCGTTGAAGCTCTTGTCGAAGCCCTGGGAAACGTCGATGGGCCGGGTGAGGATGCCTTCCTCGCGGTAGATGTCCGCGGTGGTTTGCAGGCCGCCGATGACCTGGTCGTCGATCGCCACCGGCTGCATGTGCGTGGCCTTGGCCACCGCCAGGTGCACCGCCAGCGGCAGGCCGGTGACCTGGGCCTGGGCGGCGGCGAACTCCTGGGGATGGGCATTGGTCCAGCGGTAGGCGCGATCGACCCGGGCGACGAAGTCTTCGAGCTGCTGGCGTTTGTCGGTGATGGCCTGGCGGGTGGCGGCCAGGTACAGATGGTTGCTCAGCAGGCTGTCGCCGCTGGCCAGCACCTTGGCCTGGCTCTGGGTGGTGGCGATGGTGGTGTAGGGGTCCCAGGTCGACCAGGCGTCGGCGCTGCCGTTGTCCAGGAGAATGCGCGACTCGCTGGGCAGCAGGTAGATGAACTGCACGTCCCGGGTGCTCAGGCCGACACTGCGCAGGGCCTTGATCGCCAGGAAGTGGCCGATGGAACCACGGGTGGTGACGATGCGCTTGCCCTTGAGGTCGCGGGCGTCGTTCAGCGGCGAATCCCTGGGCGCGAGAATGGCCGTGGTGTAGCGCCCCTCGGCGTGGACGATGCTGACCACCTTGAGCGGTGCGCCAGCGCCGAGGGCGAACACATAGGGCGCATCGCCCAGGGCGCCGATGTCCACGGCGCCGGCATTCAGCGCTTCGCCCAGGGGTGCGGCGGCGGGGAACTCGGAGAACTGGATTTCATAAGGCACGTCCTGCAGCTCGCCGGAGACTTGCAGCAAGACCTTGATCGTGGATTTCTGATTGGCCACCCGCAGCGGTTGCAGGTCGGCGGCCTGCACCGTGGCGGCGAGGCAGAGAGTGACAGCCAGCAACAGCGGGGTGATGAAGGGCAGGGTAACGCGCATGACGACAGGCTCCAGGCGGGTGTCGGTGGTTGGGGGTCACCTCCGCCTGGAGAAAGGGGTCGGTCCGGGTGTTGCGTCGGCTGGCTCATGACCGCTGAAGGCACATGAGCCGGGCTTCAATTCACAGGGTTCAGATCACATAAAAACCGTGGGTGCCGTCGCGGGCCAGTTGCTCCACCAATCCGAACTCCCAGTCCAGGTAGGCTTGCATGGCTTCGTGGGGGTTGTCGGTGCCCTCGTAGGGCCGGCGATAACGGTCGATGCGCGGCGAGGCCAGGCGGGTTTCGCCCGTCTCCAGCGGCAGCTGCGCGGCGATCCAGCTGGCGGTGCCCTGGTGCAGTAGGAATACCGCCTTGCCAGTCAGGGCCTCGACCTCGGCGACTGCCAGCCGTGCCAACTGGCTGCTGCCGCAGGTCAGCACATAACGCTCGGCGGGCGGCAGCTTGGCCAGGACCTGCGGCAACTGCGCGCGCAAGGCCCACCAGGCCCCCGGGATATGCCGCTTGACGTAGTTGGCGCTGCTGGTGAAATCCAGCACCAGAGTGTCGCCTTCGCCCAGCCATTGGGCCAGGGTGTCGGGGCTGATTTCCTCGGCCTGGCGCGGCGCGGGCACCGGGGCCTGCCAGGGGCCTTGTTCGCTGAAATGTGCGGGCTGCAAGTCGTCCAGCACGTACACCTGCCAGCCCAGCTGCGCCAGCCAGGAGGCGGACATATTGGCGCGCACGCCATCGTCGTCCACCAGCACCAGGCGCGCGCCGCGCACACTGGCGAAATGATCGGTTTCCTGTACCAGTTGTCCGCCGGGGGTGGAGCGGGCCGTGGGCAGGTGGCCGGCCTCGAATTCTTCCGCGGTGCGCACGTCGAACAGGTAGGTGCTGCGCTGCGTTTCCTGCTGCCAGCGTTGCAGATCGCCGAGGCTGGCGCGGCCCACTCGTGCCTTGTCGGCCACCCGCCGGGCGTCTTGGGCGGCGCTGTCTCGATGAGCTTCGCTGGTCGCAGCGAAGCGCCGCGACTGGCCATGCTCCAGCGTTTGCCCGGCCAGGGTCCAGCCGATGGTGCCGTTGCGCAGGGCGGCCACCGGGTTGGCGATGCCGGCATTGATCAGCGACTGGGTGCCGATGATGCTGCGGGTGCGTCCGGCGCAGTTGACGATGATCCGGGTCGCCGGGTCCGGCGCCAGCTCGCGGGCGCGCAGCACCAGCTCCGCCCCCGGCACGCTGATGCCACGGGGAATGCTCATGGTCTGGTATTCGTCGAAGCGCCGGGCGTCGAGCACCACCAGGTCCGCCTGGCTGTCGAGCAGGGCCTGGACTTCTTCCGCCGCCAGGGACGGCGTATGCCGTTGGCTCTCTACCAGTTCGCCGAAGGCCTTGCTCGGCACATTGACGTCGATGAACAACTCGCCACCGGCGTCGCGCCAGCCTTGCAGGCCGCCCTCAAGCAGGCTGACGTTGCTGTAGCCCAGCGCTTGCAGACGTTGCACGGCACGTTCCGCCAGGCCTTCGCCATGGTCATAGAGAGTGATCTGGGTATCGCGTCGGGGAATCCGCGCATACACCTCCAGCTCCAGTTTCGACAGCGGGATATTGGCGGCGAACAGCGGATGCCCCTGGGCGAAGGGTGCCTCTTCGCGCACATCGACGAGGGCCAGCTCTTCACGGTTCAGCAGCGCCTGGCGGATCTGCGGGTAGGAGCGGGTAGGTGCTGTGCTCATAGGGCTTGGCTCTCTTTGGACAGGTCCCAGATATTGGGCAGGTAGGCGTTGGAATAACCGGAAATGAACAGTTTTTCGCTGCCGTCGCTCTGGTACACCGCGCGGCGCACGGCACCGATATTGGCGCCGTAGACATGGATGCTGATGGACACCTGGTCGTCGAAGGCGTTGCTGACCTGATGGATGTCACCGATCTTCGGCGACACCGCCTCGACCTGGCCGGGCAGCAGCTGGATTCGCTGGCCCTCGGCCCGCAGGCTGCCGTCGCTCTGGCGGGCAAAGCCCTGGGAATACTCCGCGCCGCGCAACATACCGATCAGCCCCCAGACCCGGTGGTCGTGGATCGGCGTGCGTTGCCCCGGCCCCCAGACAAAACTGACGACGCTGAAGCGCTGCCGGGAATCGGCGTGCAGCAGGTACTGTTGATAGCGCTCCGGGTCGGGGCGGGCGAAGTCTTCGGGCAACCAGTCGTCATGGCTGACCAGCTGGGCCAGCAGCTTGCCGCCGCGGTGCAGCAGATCGCCTTCGCGAGGATTGCTGTCGATCAGCTCCGCCAGGGCGCCTATGAATGCTCTGAGTCTCTCCGGGTGTCGGGCCTGGGTCATGGCGATTCCGTGGTCGTGGTCTAAGTTCGATATCAGGATTTAAGCATAATGATTTTTCTTAATATGCTATTTTTTTATGATTAGGTTATAGCTGAAAGGAATTTAGAACCCTTGCGAATAGCGTTAGACGTTATCGATAGATGCGCCAGGCTATCCAGCCACTCACATTCAAACTATGCTTTTCGAACATCTTAATGACTGTTCTCTATGTGCGGACCAAATGAAAATTGATGATATCGACGCCTTTGTCGAAGTGATTCGCTGCCAGTCCATCAGCCATGCCGCCGAGACCTTGCAACTGACGCAACCGGCTATCACCCGGCGGGTGCAGAACTTCGAGCAGGCCTTGGGCGTGGAGCTGTTCGACCGCAACACCAAGCCGCTCAAGCCCACCCTGATCGGTACCCGGGTGTACGAGCAGTGCCGGCTGATCCTGCGGGAAATGGATGCCCTGCGCGAACTGGTGGCCACCGATGCGCCGCCCACCGGGCTGTTGCGCCTGGGCGTGCCGCAGACCATCGGCGATGTGGTGCTGCTCGATGCCCTCAAGCACCTGCGGGTCGAATACCCCGAACTGCGCGCCCAGGTGGCCACGGGCTGGGGCAGCCAACTGGTGGGCAAGATCGAGCGTGGCGAACTGGACGCGGCGGCCGCGCTGTTCCCGGCCGGCAAGATCTTCCCGGACAACATCATCGGTGAGTCGATCGGCAAGATGGAGCTGGTGGTGGTCTGCGCCAAGGCGCAATTGCCCAAGCGCCCGTGCAAGCTCGCCGACATCTACCAGAACGGCTGGATTCTCAATCCGGACGGCTGCGGCTTCCGTGCCGGGCTGCAACGCACCCTGTCGGACCAGGGCCTGGCCCTGCGGGTCAACCTGGAAACCTTCGGCACCGAGTTGCAACTGGGCCTGGTGGCCGATGGCCTGGGGCTCGGCCTGGTGCCGCGGCCGTTGCTGGAGCGCAGCGCCCACCGCGAACAACTGGCGGTGATGCCGCTCAAGGACTTCAAGCCGGTGATGGATCTGTGGCTGATCTACCCGCATTTTCTCGGCAACCTGCAAGGGCCGGTGGATGCCTTTGGCAAGCTGGTCGCGGGCTCGCTGCAGAAGATCAAGAGCGCCGCGTGAGCGGGGTAAAGAGGGAGGGGAGAGGGATGGCTTAAAATAAAAAATAATGATAATTAGCTTAGATTAAAATGTGCTTTTTATTATTTTTTGCCTTCCCCTAGGCTTGCTGGAGTTCCTTAAAGGCCATCCAGGAAGTTTTGCCATGAGCAGCGTCAGCCCGTTATCCAGCGTCTCGAAAAATGTTCGCCAGCGTGTCAGCCCCGAAGAATGGGAGGTGCGCGTGAAGCTCGCCGCGGCCTACCGGCTGGCGGCCTTGTACAAGTGGACCGATCACATCTACACGCACTTTTCCGCGCGGGTGCCGGGGCCCGACGAGCATTTCCTGATCAACGCCTTCGGCTTGCTGTTCGACGAAATCAGCGCTTCCAACCTGGTCAAGGTCGACATCGACGGCACCATCGTCGACGACCCCACGGGCCTGGGCATCAACTACGCCGGTTATGTGATCCACAGCGCGATCCACGGCGCCCGTTCCGACCTGCACGCGGTCCTGCACACTCACACTCGCGACGGCATCGCCGTGTCCGCCCAGCGCGACGGCCTGCTGCCGATCTCCCAGCACGCCATCGGCTTTTCCGGGCGCGTGGCCTACCACGGCTACGAAGGCATCGCCCTCGATCTCGACGAGCGCGAACGGCTGGTGGCGGACCTGGGGGACAAGAGCGTGCTGATCCTGCGTAACCACGGGCTGCTCACCGCGGGCATCAGCGTCGAGCATGCGTTCCAGCAACTGCATTACCTGGAGCGCGCCTGCAATATCCAGATCGCTGCCCAGGCCAGCGGCAATGCCGAACTGATCTTCCCGCCGGCCGAGGTGGTGGCCAAGGTCGAGAAGCAGGCCGAAGCCTTCAAGAGTGGTGATGGGCCGGGTGTCGCCCGGCATTGGAATGCATTGATCCGGCAGTTGGAGCGTAGCGATACGGGCTACAAGGAGTGATGGTACGGACATGCCAGCGCGCTTACGCACTGTAGCCGCTGGCGTAGCCTGCGATCGGCTTGGGCGGCATTGCGACGCAGCAGCCGTGAATCCACAACACGCGGTCTGCCTGACAAACCGCAGTCTCCGGTTTTGCGTCTGCTGCGCAGCCGATCGCAGGCTGCGCCAGCGGCTACAAGGCGTCCATCCTGCAAGGCGTGATGCTTTGTAGCCGCTGCCGAGCGAAGCGAGGCTGCGAACGACCGCGCAGCGGTCGCCAGGCCAGGCGCCGCCAAGGGGCAGTAATAGCGCGTCGGCAGGTTGGCGGGGCTGTGCCCCGATCGCGGCCTGCGGCAGCGGCTACAGGGCGATCAGGGCTCCATGCGTCGGGGTTCCAGCTCAGGCGACTTTTTCCGCGGCCAGCCGCTCACGCTCGGCCACCCGTTTGCGGGTCAGCGGGATCAGGCGCTGGCCATAGTCGATGGCATCCTCGAGCGGGTCGAAACCGCGGATCAGGAAGGTGGTGATGCCCAGGTCGTAGTAGTCGAGCAGGGCTTCGGCCACTTGCTCCGGGGTGCCAACCAGGGACGTCGAGTTGCCCTGGGCGCCGAGCAGCCCGGCGATGCCGGTCCACAGCCGCTTGTCCAGGCGCGAGCCCTGGGCCGCTGCCGCCAGCAGGCGGCGCGAACCTTCATTGGGTGGTTCGCGGCGGACAAAACCGGTCTGCTCGGCGAGAGCCGTGGCCTGCTGCAGGATGCGTTCGGCACGGGCCCAGGCCTGCTCCTCGGTGTCCGCCAGGATCGGCCGCAACGACAGGCTGAACCTGATGCTGCGGCCATGCTTGGCGGCCTCGGCGCGCACCTGGGCCACCACTTCGCGCACCTGCTCGTAGGTTTCGCCCCACAGCGCATAGACGTCCGCATGTTTGCCGGCCACCGCGATGGCCGCCGCCGAGGAGCCGCCGAAGTACAGCGGGATGTGCGGCTGTTGCGGCGACCGCACCGCCGAATACGCGCCCTCGACCTGGTAATACTGGCCTTGATAGTCGAAGGGCTGGTCGCGGGTCCATTCCTGGCGCAGCACGTCCAGGTATTCGTCGGTGCGGGCGTAGCGCTGGTCCTTGTCGATGTAGCTGCCGTCGGCGCGCAGTTCGCGGTCGTCGCCACCGGCGATGATGTGCACCGCGGTGCGCCCGCCATTGAATACATCCAGGGTGGTGAACTGGCGCGCGGCCAGGGTCGGCGCGGCGAAACCCGGGCGATGGGCGATCAGGAACTTGAGCTTTTTCGTCACGCTGGCGGCGTGCGCGGCAATCAGGGTGCTGTCCGGGCTGTTGGAGTGGAACGCCACCAGGGCGCGGTCGAAGCCGGCGTCTTCATGGGCGCGGGCGACTGTCTCCACGTAGTCGGGTTGCAGCACGGGGCCGCTGCGTGGGTGGATTTCCGAGGCGTGGTGGCCGCCGATAAAACCGATGAATTCGATACTCATGGTGGATTCCCTGTTTTCTTCCAATAGTTTTCCAATAGGCGTAATTCAGCCTCCACCGGGCAAGGGGTCGGTCCGTGGTGTCGAAAGTAGGCGCAGCGGGGCAGGGTGTGAAATGCCGTTTTGTTCTAAGTTAATTATTAAATTAATTGATTATTTAAATGCTGATTAATCAGTAATGTGCATTTTATAGCGCCGTGCCCGCGCACTCCGCAAAGGGCGTTGGCCGAGCCGCCTTACTATGCAAATAATTTATCTGGTTAATTTTCTATCTGATTTTTAATCATATTAGGTTATTCCCAAAAAGAATTTCACTGAGATTTTTTATGCGAATAGCATGAATTCGAAGCTGAAACATGGCGCCTCCGGCCATGTGCTTGATGAGGAAGCAAGCCTGATGAGCGACAAGACTTTCGAGACACCGGGCGCCAGCAGCTCGTTTTCCGTCGACAAGGCCGTTCGCCGGGGTGGCGCGGGGCAGGGTGGGGCGCAGTGGATTCCGCGGTGGCTGCGCAACTGGCGCACCCCCGAGGCGCTGCTGCGCCTGATCAGCCCGATCATGCTGCTGTTGCTGTGGGAGCTGGCCTCGCGCTGGGGGCTGATTCCCCAGCGGGTGATCGCCGCGCCGTCGCAGATCGGCGGCACGCTCTGGGCCATGATCGCCTCCGGTGAATTGGGCAAGCATCTGCTGGTGTCGCTGCAACGGGCGCTGGTGGGCTTGAGCTTCGGCGTCAGCATCGGGGTGGTCGCGGCGCTGACCAGCGGCCTGTCGAAACGCGGCGAGGTGGTGCTGGATTCGCCGATGCAGATGCTGCGCACCATTCCTTCACTGGCCCTGGTGCCGCTGTTCATTCTCTGGTTCGGCATCGGCGAGTTCACCAAGATCGCCCTGATCGTCACCGGCACCACCTTCCCGGTGTACCTGAACCTGTTCGCCGGTATCCGCAACATCGACCCCAAGCTGATCGAGGCCGCCAACACCCTGGGCCTGAGCCGGCGCGAGCTGATCTGGCACGTGATCCTGCCGGGCGCCTTGCCCTCGTTTTTCGTCGGCCTGCGTTATTCCCTGGGGATTTCCTGGCTGGCCCTGGTGTTCGTCGAGCAGATCAACACCACCGCTGGCATCGGTTATCTGGCCAGTGATGCGCGGGACTTCATGCGCACCGACGTGATCGTCATCTGCCTGCTGATCTACAGCGTCCTCGGCCTGCTGATCGACGGCCTGATCCGCACCCTGGAACGTTTCGCCCTGGCCTGGCGCCCAACTTTCGTGAGGAATTGATATGTCGAGCATCGATCTTGTGGACGCGACCAAAGCCGCCCATCCGGTACAACTGCGCAATGTGGTGCGCCAGTTCGGCGAGCAACGGGTCATCGACGGCCTGGACCTGGACATCGCCCCGGGGGAATTCGTCGCGCTGCTGGGCGCCAGCGGTTCGGGCAAGACCACCTTGCTGCGCAGCCTGGCCGGGCTCGACAGCATCGACAGCGGCCAGTTGCGGGTGCCCAAGGCGCGGGCGGCGGTGTTCCAGGAGCCGCGCCTGATGCCCTGGAAGCGTGCCTGGAAGAACGTGATCCTCGGCCTGCGCATTCCCAACGCCCGCGCCCGCGCGGTGCAGGCCCTGACCGAAGTCGGCCTGGCCCACCGCCTGGAAGCCTACCCGGCGACGCTTTCCGGCGGCGAAGCCCAGCGCGTGGCCCTGGCCCGCGGCCTGGTGCGCGAGCCCAAGCTGCTGTTGCTCGACGAACCCTTCGCCGCGCTGGATGCGCTGACCCGGATCCGCATGCACCGGCTGATCATCGACCTCTGGCGCAAGCACACGCCGGCGGTGCTGCTGGTGACCCACGACGTCGACGAAGCCATCCTCCTGGCCGATCGGGTCATCGTGCTGGCCAACGGCAAGATCGCCGAGCAACTGAGCATCGACCTGCCACGCGCGCGGGACACCGGCCAGGACGGTTTCCAGGAAATTCGCGCGCGTTTGCTGAGTCTGTTGGGGGTGGAAGCGGTGGAGCCCGCGCTGCAAGCAGCCGGCTCTGCACGCCAGTCTTCCAACAACAGCATTCGGCGGTTTGCCCATGGTTGAGCTTTTGATAAAGCAAGGTTCACGTTTTCGGAAAACCACGGCCCTGCTGCTGTCGGGGGCCATGTTGTTGCTTGGCGGTTGCGGTGAAAGCGGCAAGACAGAATCCACCTCCACGAAACACTCGGACTTGTCCGGCGTCACCCTGATCCTCGGCGACCAGGCCAAGGGCCTGCGCACGGTGGTGGAGGCGGCGAATGCCCTGGAGGGCATCGAGTACAAGGTGCAGTGGGCGAACTTCCAGGGCGCCGCACCGCTGTTCGAAGCCCTGCGCGCCGGTGCCGTCGACCTGGCGCCCGCCGGCGATACCCCGGTGCTGGCGGCGGCCACCGGTGGCGCGCCGTTGCGCATTGTCGCGGTACGCCGCGGCCAGGCTCGCGGCATCGCGATCCTGGTGCCGGCGGATTCGCCGATCCGCAGCGTCGCCGACCTCAAGGGGCGCAATGTGGTGGTGTCGTCGGCCCGCGGCAGCATTGCCCAATACCTGCTGATTCGCGCCCTGGCCAACGCCGGGGTCGACGAGAAGGACGTCAAGGTCGGCTTCGTGCTGCCGACCGACGCCTTGCCGGCCTTCAATGCCGGGCAAATCGAAGCCTGGGCCACCTTCGGCGTGTACCAGGCCTTCGCCGAGCAGCAGGGCGCGCGGGTGCTGATCAGCGGCGAGGGCATCAATACCGGGCTGAACTTCATCACCGCCTCGGACGAAGTGCTCAGCGACCCACTGAAGCGCCAGGCCCTGAGCGATGTCCTGCAACGTTTCGCCAAGGCCCTGGAGTGGGGCCGGCAGAACCCGGACGAATACGCGCGAGTGTTCGCCAGGGTCAACGACATCCCGCTGGAGGTGTCGCAGACCCTGCGCCGTTGGGGCGACGAGTCGCTGCTGCCGGTGGCGGCCCAGGACGTCCAGGCCTTGCAGGAAGTCGACGACCTGTTCGTGGCCAAGAAGATCTTTCCCCATCGGGTCGATGTCCGGACGCTGACCGATACCGGTGTGTTTTCCGCGCCTTAGGTGGCGGTTGGCGGAAAGGAGGGCGGAGCATGGTGTCACGCTATTGACGGATTCGCGGCGTGGCGCGCTTACAATCGCAGGCCGCTGAAACCTTCTAGACGACTTACGAGCATGTGCTGGAGCGCCAGGTCTGCCTGCTTTCCGCGATTGCCGTGGACAGCCAGCCGGCCCTCTGAGCCCGCGAGCCCTGTTGAACCCCTATTGACGAAATAAGGAGTGCGAAGATGAACATCGGTTTTCTCGGGCTGGGCGGCATGGGCGCTGCCATGGCCAGCACCCTGTTCAACGCCCCGGTGCACCGCAACTATGGCCCGCAGATCGCCGAGCAACGCTTTTCCCCGGCGGCCTTCCGTTTGGTCCTGGGCCTGAAGGGCGTCGGCCTGGCGCTGGAAGCCGGTCAAAGCCGCCATGTGCCGCTGCCGTTTGCCAGCGTGATGCGCGATTCCCTGCTGGAGGCGGTCGCTCGGGGCGATGGCGAGCTGGACTGGACGGCACTGGCGCGGATACCGCTGCGGCGCTCCGGGCAGGACTGACGCCTAACCGCGCAACGGCCGGCAGGCTTCTTCCAGGGCGGCGCGCAACGCCTGGCACAGGCGATCCGGCTCGCCGCCCTGGCGAAAGCCGCTGACTTGGCGTTGCAGTTCGACGAAGCACGGGCCCTCGGCAGTCCTTGCCAGGCTCACGCGCGGATCGGGCTGGACGTAGCGCGGATCGCCCGGCCCCAGGTACAACCCGTTGAGGTTCTGGTAGTCAGCGTCGATCCAGGCGTACAGGTGATGCTCGAAACCCTCGGCAAACCGATAACGGCCGAAGTCCATCACCTGCAATTGCAACGGCTCGATGCTGGCTGTTCCGGCCAGTTGCACATTGACCCCATCGATCAGCAGCGGCGCGCCCTGGTTATCCGCCAGCAAGCGCTGCAGCGTCTCGGCCACTTGGCCACTGACCCGCAGCGCTTCGCCGTCGCGCCGCACCCGCAGTTCGCCGTTCTCCCGGCCAACCTGAAAGCGCACCGCACCACAGCTGCTGGCGGTCAGGCCATAACGGCGCAGCAACAGTTCGGCCTGCATCAGGGCGCCGGCCAGTTCGGCGCCTTGCCAATAGCGTTGCCGCTGGCAGCGCGGGCGGGTGCAGGGCCGGCGCAACAGCAGCACCGCCGGTTCTGCCGGGCGCCCGTCGTGCCACAAGGCGTCGAAGCCCAGATCGATCAGGGCATAGGCCGGCAACGGCGTGATCGCGCCGCCGGCGTGGCTCATGGCGGCGAATACCAGATGCTCCATCAGCACTTCGTGCACCGCTTCGGCCAGGGTCAGCAAACCGTTGGAGTGGGGCAACACCGGGGCTTCGTCCGGCGGCACGCCGATGCCCTTGATGTCGAACAGCACCTGCGCGCTTTCCGGGGAGCACAGCACCGCGGCGCGGCCATAGCGAGGCGGGCGCCAGGCTGCCACCCGGCGGCCGTCGAGGGCGATAGGGGTGTTGATGCCCCGTGCCGCCGCCTGGCTGGTGGAGATAAAGGCGGCGTTGTGCAGCAGCCAGAGGTCGATCGCAGCCTGCTCGTCGGTGCCGTGTGGCGTCGCCCAGAGGCTGCCAAAGTCGGCGCGGATCGCCCCGTAGCTGGCGAACAGCACCCGGGCGCCGGCCACCCCCAGCAGCTGTTCTTCGGCCAGGGCCTGGCCGCTGCCGGCGTAGTCCGCCAGCTGCCTTACCCGTGGGCCGGCCGCGAAGGGCAGGTCCAGGTCATGGTTCGGTTCATCGAGCGAGTCGAAACGTTTCATCGGTGGCCTCTGGCCCAGGCGGCGAGGCGCCGTGGGTGGTCGAGAGCGGCGAGCGGGTCCAGCAGAATCCAGCTGTGGTGCAGGTCCAGGGTCGGTTCCGGCCCCTGGGCCACCTCGCCATGGCGCCCGAGCATGGGCAGGTCCCGCAGCGCGCCGCGGGCCGGGGCGCAAACCCCGAGGGCCTCGGCATGGGGGCTGTAGCGCAGCCGCTCGAACAGCGGCCGCTCGCGGATGCGGATCGGCACGAATTGCCAGCTCGGCGCCAGCGTGCCTTCGACGGCCCAGGGTTCCAGGCCGTAATCGCACAACCGCGCCAGCAGCTCCGGCACCTGTTGTCTGAGCCTGTGGGTGCGCGCCTGGACCGCAGCGACGGCGGTTATCAGCGCCGGCAAGGCTTGGATCGACAAGGGAGCGCTCGACGCCGGCCGTGCCCGCGAACGCTGGCCTGGCGACCAGACATCGATCTCGCCATCCACCGGGCTATCGCCAAACAGTGCGCCGCCACCGCCGATATCCAGGGGTTTGCCATGGCCCATGGAAGTGACCACCAGCGAAGCTCCGGGGCCGCTCAGATCCCAAGCGCCGGCGCTGTCTTCGATGATCGGCAAGCGCTCCCCCAGCAGGTGGCGCAAGGCGGGGATATCGCAGGGCAGGCCGTATTGATGGACCGCGATCACCGCGTCCAGGCCATTGATGTGGGGCGCCAGGGCGGCAGGACTGAGCAGCAGCTCGGCGGCGTTTTCGATAATCACCGGCACCGCGCCGGCATTGAGCACGGCCGCCACCACCTGATGGCAGGTAGCGGCCGGAACCGCGACCCGCCAACCCGCGGCGACGCCCAATTGACGCAGCGCCAGTTCCAACGCCGCCGTGCCGGAGCCCAGCAGGGCGCCGTGGCGACGCCCATAGAACTGCGCGAGCCAGGATGAGCACGGCAGCCGATCGACTTCCCGTGCCCGCCACTGGCCATCGGCGGGAAGCGCGATTACTTGCACTTGTCCATGGCGCAGGCAGTCAGGGCTTCGACCTTGCACTTGTCCATGGCGCAGGCAGTCAAGGCTTCGACCTTGCACTTGTCCATGGCGCAGGCGGTCAGGGCCTCGACCTTGCACTTGTCCATGGCGCAGGCAGTCAAGGCTTCGACCTTGCACTTGTCCATGGCACAGGCGGTCAGGGCCTCGGCCCGGGGGCCGCCGATGCGCCAGCTGGTGAACTTGCTTTCCGGCAGGGCGCCGCGCTTGACCACATCCAGATGCAGGGTGCGGGAATCGTGGTCGTTACATTCGAGGAGGATCTCGTCCTCGCCGATCGCGAAGTGATCGTGCAGCAGGCAGAGTCCGAAGCGATCCAGGTTGCCGTGGCGCTCCAGTAGCTCATGCAGGTCATTGATGAATTGCGCATCAGACGCCCCCAATGGCATGGCTTCGTCAAAGGAAGGATTGGTGTGTCCGTTCATGTGGTGTACTCCAATATGTTTGATTTAAACCGGTCATCTTCATCAACAGTGCGCGGTACGTTTCTGCCTCATGCACCTCCTTGTTCCGACGGAACCTTGCTTGCGGATCGCCAAAGGGAGTCGATGCTCAAGCGATCGATGGCCTGGCTGAAGTCCCCGGTGAAGGCCGGCGGGCTGATGCGGCGCACGTTGACCGCGGCCGAGATGAAGGCGAAATCGATGCTGCCGTAGAGCAGGCCAACGCCTTTGCGCGCCAGGCCCGGCAGAGCCTGACGTGAGTCGATACGGGCATGTTCGGCGTGAAGAGCCGAAGAAGCGGGCTTTTTCCTGTCCATGTGCAGCCCTCGCGAAAGGGAGGGTGATCCGTCCCTCACGAGTAAGTTAAAGCAGGAAAACAGCAGGTTGCCAGTAGCGTTTCCGACAGCCGGAACGGTGAGGGTGAAGCCCGATAGCCAATCGCAATTACCCCTGGCTTTTCATCGCCAAATGGAAGTATTGAGCCGCTTGCCATGGCCTAGTATGGCGGCTGTAGGGCGTTGTAAGGCGATTGGCGCACCGAGGTTAACCGGCCCGGTGCGCAGGCAGTCGGTTGTTCGGCCATCAGAAAAAGAACCGGTCGCGACACAGGTGTCCCGAAGGACAGAGGGACCGGTCTGCAGCACATGCAAGGAGCAGCGCATGACACCCGTGAAGCTGATGTTGAGCATTTTCCTTCCTTTGGTGCTGTTACAGGCCTGTAGCAGCGATACGAAAAACCCCTGCGGCGACAAGCCCGGCGAGCGACTCGACGAAGCCAAATGCGTCGGCCGCGATGCCGGCAGCCTCAGAGGCGCCGACGAGGACTATTTCGCCGACATGGACTACGGCGTGTCCAGGCAACCGCAACTGCTGGTCGAGCGACTGTCGCCCTTCATCCCCGGTATTACCGAACAGCAGGCGCTCCAGGCCTTCGCCCGCGGGCGCAACAACTGGATCGTCTGGACCGCCGGCAACGATGCGCTGTGGGACAAGCTCTCGCGCGACAGCGTCGGCAACCTGGACCTGCTCAAGACCGTCTCCAACCACCCGAGCCTGAAATACAACCGCGATAAACGCTGGCAAGTGCTGGGGGTGGTCAACGAACCCTGCTACGTCAAGGGCGAGGGGCCGCGTGACGATCGCTACGGCCTGTGGCTGGACAAGCGCGACCCGTCCTGCGCCGCCGACCCTTTCGAGGACGAAACCAAATACCCCGGGGTGAAGATCGGCGCCCGGGGCAAGAACCTGCCGGTGGGCTCCTATTACGGCTACGGCACCGGGATCGTCGGCCTGCGGCTGTTCCCCAACCCGGACTTCGACGAGCACGCGCAGAAGAAGTGGGACGCCAAGCGCTATTACGAAGACCCGGCCTATTACAACGACAACAAGCTGGTGAAACCTTACCGGGTCGGCATGTCCTGCGGCTTCTGCCATGTCGGGCCGAACCCGACCAACCCGCCGGCCGACCCTGAACATCCGGCCTGGTCCAACCTCAACTCCAACCCCGGCGCGCAGTACTTCTGGGTCGACCGGATCTTCATGTGGAACCAGGACCCGAGCAGCTTCCCGTACCAGTTGTTCCACACCTCGAAACCGGGAGCGCTGGACACCTCGTTCGTCTCCACCGACTACATCAACAACCCGCGCACCATGAACGCGGTCTACAACCTCAAGGCGCGCATCGAGCTGGCCTCGAACCTGGGCAAGGAAAAACTCGCCGGCGGCGGGCTGAACAACCGCCAGTTCAACGAGGTGCCCGGCGTGCCGCCGGACAGCCCGCTGGCGCAGTTCTACAAAAAACCCGACACGGTGTTCACCCCGCGGGTGCTCAAGGACGGCGCCGACTCGGTGGGCGCGCTCGGGGCCTTGAACCGGGTGTTCATCAATATCGGCCTGTACAGCGAGGAGTGGACCACCCACTTCCGGCCGCTGATCGGCGGCAAGCCGATCACCCCGTTCCGCATCGACGTGGCACGCAAGAACTCCTCCTACTGGAACGCCAACGAGGCGCAGACCCCGGACCTGGCGTTGTTCTTCCTGGCCTCGGCGACCCCGGACTACCTGAAGAACGCCCCCGGTGGCGCGGCACACCTGAGCGAACCGGCGGCGGTACTGGAGCGCGGCAAGGAAGTCTTCGCCGACACCTGCGCCCGTTGTCACTCCAGCAAACTGCCGGAAAAGGCCTGGACCTTCTTTCCCGACCATGGCTGCGTGAACGACGGTTACCTCAAGTGCTGGAACAATTACTGGACCTGGAGCAAGACGCCGGAGTTCAAGACGGCGATGCGCGCCATCGTCAAGGATGAGAAGTTCCTGACCGACAACTTCCTCTCCACCGAACTGCGGGTGCCGGTCACCCTGACCGAAACCAACGCCTGCAGCCCGCTGGCGACCAACGCCCTGGGCGGCAATATCTGGGACAACTTCTCCTCGGAGTCGTACAAGCAGTTGCCGGCGGTAGGCTCGGTGCTGGTGCAGAACCCGTACACCGGCGAGCCCTGGGAATACGCGATGCCGGCGGGCGGACGCGGTTATACGCGGCCGGCCTCGCTGGTCAGTGTGTGGTCCACCGCGCCGCTGCTGCTGAACAACCGCCTGGGGCAATTCCACTGGAAAGGTGGGGTGGAGGACCGCATGGCGTCCTTCGACAGCTCGATCGAGATGCTGCTGTGGCCGGAAAACCGCACCGGCGACTTCCAGGTCATGACCCGCTCCGGCAAGAGCCATAGGGGCACCGTCGACGTCACCAGTGAAACCAGCTACCTGCGGGTCAGCAGCGGCTATCTGCCAACCTTCCTGCAAAAACTCGAAGGCCTGTTCGGCCGCTGGCTGCCGTGGCTGTTCGGCGAGGACGGCATCCAGCTCGGGCCGATCCCGCAAGGTACGCCGGTGAGCCTGCTGTCCAACATCGACCTGGAGAAACGCGACCAGGTGCTGGACCTGCTGCTGAAGATCAAGCACGACCTCAAGCAACTGCCGCCTGGTGCCTCCGACGAGGAAGCCCGCAAGGTCTTCGCCGGCCTGGTCAAGCCGCTGCTGCAGGTGAGCAAGTGCCCGGACTTCGTGGTGGACAAGGGGCATTACTTCGGCACCAGCTTCCTCAAGGAGGAAGCGCCCCTGAGTGATGCAGACAAACGGGCCTTGATCGCCCTGCTGAAAACTTTCTAGGTGGCCAGCGATGAACAACGAAACGGATTACGAGTACATCGTGGTCGGCTCCGGGGCCGGGGGCGGCACCGTCGCCGCCCGCCTGGCCGAACAGGGCCGCAAGGTGCTGGTGCTGGAGTCGGGCAGCGACCCGGCGGCGGCGGACACCACCGCCCCGCGGCTGCCGGAGGAGTACCAGGTGCCGGCGTTCCACCCGCGCTCCACCGAGAACGATGCGATGCGCTGGGACTTCTTCGTCCGCCACTACAGCAACGATGCCCGCCAGTCGCAGGACCCCAAGTTCACCCGGACCTTCCAGGGCGAGAACGTCGACGGGGTGCTGTATCCGCGGGCCAGTTGCCTGGGCGGCTGCACCGCGCACAATGCGATGATCACCGTCTACCCGCACAACCAGGACTGGGACCATATCGCGCAGATCACCGGTGACCCGTCGTGGAACGCCAGTGCCATGCGCGAGCACTTCCAGAACCTGGAGAACTGCCACCACCGGCCGTTCCAGCGGTTTCTCTCCTGGTTCGGCATCAACCCGTCGCGGCATGGCTTCAAGGGCTGGCTGCACGTGGAAAAGGCCGTGCCGGAAGCGGTGATCGACGACCTGTCGCTGGTGCGCTCGATCGTCAAGTCCGCCGAGCAGGCGTTCAAGACCCTGGGCGAAACCCTCAAGCGCATCGGCTGGCAATTGCAGGGCGTGGGCGACCCCAATGACTGGCGGCTGGTGCGCGAGGAAGCCATCGGCCTGCGCTATCCGCCGCTGACCACCCGGCACCACCATCGCCACGGCACCCGCGAACGCCTGCTGGATGTGCAAAAGCGCCACCCGGATAACCTGCACATCGAGCTGGATGCGCTGGTGACCCGAGTGCTGCTCGATGACCAGCAGCGTGCCTATGGCGTGGAGTACATCAAGGGCGCGCGGCTGTACCGGGCCTGCACCTTGCCGCGCAATGCCACCGGTGAACTGCGCCAGGTGCACGCCAGCCGTGAAGTGATACTCGCCGGCGGCGCCTTCAACACCCCGCAACTGCTGATGCTCTCAGGCATAGGCCCGCGCGAAACCCTGGAAGCCAAGGACATCCCGGTGCGGGTCGAATTGCCGGGCGTCGGGCGCAACCTGCAGGACCGCTACGAGGTCGGGGTGGTCAACCGGATGAACTTCGAGCACTGGGAAGTGCTCAAGGGCGCGCGCTACGCCAAGGGCGATCCGCAGTACGAGGAGTGGGCCAAGGGCAAGGTCGGGGTCTACAGCACCAACGGCGCGGTCCTGGCGATCATCAAGAAATCCCTGAAGCAACGGCCGCTGCCGGACCTGTTCTGCTTCTCCCTGCTGGCGCTGTTTCGCGGCTATTTCCCCGGTTACTCGAAGCTGATCGTCGAGCACCTGAACTACCTGACCTGGGCCATACTCAAGGCCCATACCAACAACAACGCCGGCTACGTCACCCTGCGTTCGAAAGACCCGGCCGACACCCCGCTGATCAACTTCCATTACTTCGAGGAGGGCAGCGACACCCAGGGCGAAGACCTGCAATCGGTGGTGGAGGGCATCAAGTTCGTGCGCAACCTGGCCCAGCCGCTGAAAGACGCCGGGCTGATCGCCAGCGAAGAACTGCCCGGCGATGCGGTACAGACCGACGAACAGCTCAGGACCTTCGTCATGAACCAGGCCTGGGGCCACCACGCCTCCTGCACCTGCCCGATCGGCGCCGACGACGACCCGATGGCCGTGCTCGACAGCGCCTTCCGCGTACGCGGCGTGGGCAACCTGCGGGTGGTGGACGCCTCGATCTTCCCGAAAATCCCCGGCTTCTTCATCGTCACCTCGATCTATGTGGCGGCGGAGAAGGCGGCGCAGGTGATCCTGCAGGATGCTGTTGCAGCACGGGCGCAGGCGGTTCGCGGCGCAGGGCAGGCTACAGCCAGTGCGGACAGAGCGACCACGGTGGAGGCGATGGTTGCGTCAAAACGCTGAACGCTGGACAGGAGGCCGAGCCGTCGAAAGGCTCGGCCTTTTCTTGCCTTCACGGCGTGCCCGGATGCGGATCCGGATACTCAGCCATCACATCGAGCGGCTTGGCATAAGGCCCATCCCACAATTGCCCGTGCAGCTCACCAATGCGCCTGGCCATCGCGCTGTCGTGCATCACCACTTCCAGGTTGCGCGAATTGTCCAGGTAACCGCCGAGCCAGTTGCTGGTGCCGACCCAGGCCACCTGCCCATCGATCTCCATGGTCTTGCTGTGAATCACCCGCGCATAGGGAATGAACCCCTGGGACGCCTGGGGCAGGGTGACGATCCTGACCTGGACATTGGGCAGCACCGCCAGGCTTTTCAGGTAGGGCAGTTCCAGCTTGTCGGTGTTCCAGTTGGACACCAGCAACTTGATCGACACGCCCCGCGCCGCGGCTGCCCGCACGGCATTGTCGATCACCGCGTAATAGGGCCGGGTCCGGTCAGGCCCGTAGGACAGCGGCGCATAGTCCAGCAGTTGCACCCGCACTTCGTTCTTCGCTTCGGCCAGCAGGCGCGGCAACTCCTGTTGCGAGTCGCCCACGCCGGGCGGGTTGTAGCGTTGCGGGCTGGCCACCAGGTAATTGCCGCTGCGTAGCGGCGGCTGGCCGGGGGCGGGCAGGGGCACCGGCTGGTTTGCCGCCACGGCCGCCTGGGCCCGCCAGTCCTGTTCGAAGATCGCCTGCACCTGGGCCACGGTGCTTTCATCGCTGATGCGCAACCCGGTTTCGTGGATATGCTCCAGCGAACGCCAGTCGAAGTTCTGGCTGCCGACGAACGCCTGTTTGCCGTCCACCACCATGTACTTGGCATGGATGATCCCGCCGCTCACCCGGGCATAGGGCAGTACCCGGAAGGTCAGGTTGGGAATCGCCCGCAGGCGCTCCAGGGTGGCGGGGTCTGACAGCTTCAGGCCCTTTTCTTCCAGCAGGAAGCGAATCTTCACGCCGCGTTTGCCGGCCGCCTCAAGGTGTTCGATCACCGTGCCCAGCACCGACCCGGGATGGTCCGCCGCATAAAACTGGCCGATGTCGATCCGGCTTTTCGCGCCATCGAACAGCTCGATCCACACGGGGCCGGGTTGCCGCAGATCCGCCGTGCCAAGCGCGGTGTCCACCGGCACCGTATGCACCAACTCGAACCCCGCAATGGCAAAGTCCGCCTGGACCAGCGGACTGACGAGCAAGCCAGCCAGGCCTGCGATCCGAACGCTGAGCAGCGCTCGTGGAAACTTCATGCATACGGACATAGGCGTCTCATATCGGAAAAAGGCGGGCGCGGCCTGCGCCCGCCCTGGGAAATTACGCGGTGCGGCTGTGCAACGGGCTCGGCGCCCGATGCGGCACCTCATCCTGCACCCGGGCGCCGGTGGCCGCGCGGATCAACAGCATCTTCAGTTGATCGTTGATGCGCTCCAGGCTGTCCTGGAAAAAATTATGGAACACCACGCAGAACAGGGCGATGGCGATCCCCAGGCCGGTGGCGAACAACGCCGTGCCGATACCGCCGGAAATCTGGCCCGGGTCGGACACCCCGGCGCTGGCCAGGGCCTTGAAGGTGTCGATGATCCCCAGGATGGTCCCCAGCAAGCCTAGCAAGGGGGCGGCAGTGGTGATGGTCTCGATGATCCACAGGCTGCGGGCCAGTGGCGCGCGGGTCGACAGGTACTGGCTCTCGATCACGTCGTCCAGGTCCTTGCGCGAACCCTGGGCAGCCTTTTGCGCCAGCACCGGCAGGACCATGCTCAAGGGCAGGCTGTCGCGGCGGGTGGCGCCTTGCGGCAAATCCCGCTCGCTGTGCACCTGACCGCCCAGGGCCTCCATCAACGCCCTGGCCTGGCGCCGTACATAGGCGAAGTAGAGACCGCGCTCGATGGCGATGAAGATCGCGATGGCCACCGCGGCATACATCACATAGAAGGTGATGTCGTGAAGCAGGTTCATGTCCATGATGCTTTACCTCATTCTTCGATATGGCGGATGACGATCAGAAATTCGCTTCCAGGGAGACGGTCACGGTCCGTTCCAGGCCCACGATGTAGGCCGGGTCACCGTCACGGAAACCGCCGTAGGGCGCGGCGTTGGTCTTGGTGGTGTACACGCCGTCCAGGTACTTCTTGTCGAACAGGTTGTCGACGTTCAGGCGCAGGGTCGCGTCCTTGACCACTTTCTTGTCCACCGGCAGGTAGATACCGGCGCCGAGGTTGAACACGGTGCGTCCGGAAATGGCTTCGTCGTTGGTCAGGTCGCCATACAGCTTGCTGGTGTATTTGCCGCCGAAGGTGCCGTAGAAGCGCCCGTCGTCGTAGCCGATGTTGGCCGCCAGCATGTTCTTCGGCACGTTGGCGAACTGCTTGCCGCTGGTGGGCAGGACAATGGCCTTGCCGGCGTTGTAGACAGTCAGGTCGTCCTGCTGCTCGGCGCGGGTGTAGGTGTAGGAGGTGTAGTAGTTGAAGTGGTGGGGCAGCAGGCCGCTCCATTCCAGTTCCAGGCCGCTGTTGTCGACGGCGCCGGCGTTGATGTCGGCGAAGTCGCCGTTGATGTCCCTGGACGAGACCTGGCGGTCCTTGAACTGCATGTAGAACAAGGTGGCGGCCAGGGTCATGTCGTCGCCGCTGTAGCGCCAGCCCAGCTCGTGGTTCCAGCTGGTTTCCGGCTTGGAGTCGATGGAGCCGACACCCTGGTCGTAGAGCACGTAGTTCTGCGGGATACGCATGTTGCGCGACAGGCTGTAGAACAGCTGGTCGCGCTCGTCGAGCTGGTATTTCAGGCCGACGTTGGGCAGCAACTTGTTATAGGTCTGGTGACGCTTCTCCGGCTGTTCGGTGAGGCTGCCGTGGTTGCTGCCGTCCCGCTTGACGTTCATGTAGGCCAGGCCCGCCACCAGGGTCCAGTCCGGGGCGAAATACCAGGTGTCCTGGGCCCAGACTTTCTGCGCCGGGGTAATGGTGAAGCGGTCGCGGCCCTGGACCTTGTTGCCATTGGCGTCCACCACGTTATCCGAATCCGGCCAGGTACTCTCCGGCTTGCCGCTGCTCTTGAGCGGGATGAACGGCTGGGTCTGGCTCTGGCGCGCGCGCTCATACCAGTAGCCGAATTGCAGGCTGTGGTCGCCCAGGTCCCAGTTCAGCTTGGTGGTGATGCCCGGACGCCAGGTCTGGGTCCGCGAAGGGCGGTAATAGACGCCGCTGGTGGAAGAGCCGTCGGCGTTGTACTGGGCGGCGGTCTGCAGGTTGCTGAGGTCGAACACGCCGCCCCGGTTCGAACCGCTGTTCAGCGCATAGCTGGAGGCGCCCACGCCGCTGCCATTACCCCAGTAGTAATACGGGATGACCGACAGGGCCAGGTTGTCGGCCAGTTTGAATTGCGTGTTGAGCACCGCGGTAAAGGTCTGGAACGGGTTCTGCGCCAGGGCGTAGTAGCTGCTGACCTTGCCGTTGCTGCCCAGGGCCGGCGTCGAAGGGTAGGGGTCGTACTTGCGACCGTTCTGCTGGAACTGGGTCTTGGTCAGCTGGCTGTAACTGTTGTTGTCCTGCTCGTGGTACTTGAGGATCAGGTTGGCCGTATTGCCGCCGCCCATGTCGAAGAAGCTGTTCCATTCCACCTTGTCCGCCCGCACCGCGCCGTCGCCGCGCCATTTCTCACCTTCGGTGTGGGACAGCGAAAGCCAGTTGCTCAGGCCGTTGACTTCGCCGGTATTGAGCCGGGCGAAGGTCTTGAAGGTGCCGTTGCTGCCAGCCACCTGCTTGACGAAGGCCCCGGTTTCCTTGGTCGGGCGGATGGTCACGATGCCGATGTTGCCGCCGCTGGAGCCGATGTGCGGGCCATCGGCTTCGGCCGAACCCTGGGTGACGAAGATCTGCTCGATGTTTTCCGGGTCGCCCAGCAGGTTGGAGTACAGCGCGTAGTTGCCGGAGTCGTTGATCGGCATGCCGTCCACCGACATCCCCACCTGGTCGGAGTTGAGCCCGCGCATGGTGAAGCGGAAACCCGAAAGCCCGGTGGCATCTTCGCTGGAGATGTTCAGGCCCGGGGTGTATTTGAGTTTGTCGACGGCGTTGCCGGTGGCGGTCTGTTTATCCAGCGCCTCCTTGGTCACCGTGGAACGCGCCTTGACGCTCTCCTCCTGGACCATGTAGCCACCGCCCGCCGTGGCCTTGCCTTGCACGCCAATGGTGCCGACGTCGCTGTCGCTGGTGTCTGCCATGGCGATCCCATGGCCCATGCTCGCGGCAACGAGTGCCAGATGAATCCGGGTGAACTTCATCACTGTCGTCCTG
Source organism: Pseudomonas sp. GW822-FHT05A08 (assembly GCF_058800485.1). Lineage (NCBI taxonomy): Bacteria > Pseudomonadati > Pseudomonadota > Gammaproteobacteria > Pseudomonadales > Pseudomonadaceae > Pseudomonas > Pseudomonas sp. GW822-FHT05A08. The sequence goes on along the minus strand of NZ_CM179511.1, from coordinate 3,663,512 downwards.
CTGTTGGGTGCTTACTGCACGCTGTAGTTGAAGGTGGCGGTGAAACGTTGCTCGTTGCGCCCACCGAAGGCTTGCTCGGGGAACGGCTTGACCTGCTTGATCCGGCGCAGGCTGTTGGTGGCGGCCCGGTTCAGCAGCATGCTTGACGCCTGGGTCTGGATCCCGGAGTCGAGGACGCGGCCCTGGCGATCCACCAGCAACCAGACCACCACCTCGCCACTGGGGCGTTCGAGGGACGCCTGGCGTCCGGTGGGGTACTGCTTGTAGGTGTCCAGCTCGTTGCGCAAACCTTTGAGATAGCCGCCTTCCAGGGCCTGGCCGTCGACTTTCGGCGGGGCAGGTGGCGCAGGCGTCGGTGTCGGTGTCGGGGCGACGGCGGGCTGCACGGGTTTGGCGGTGGCCGGCGGCGTGGGTGTCGGCGTTGCCTTGGCGGCCACGGGCGCTGGCTTGGGCAGCGGTTTTGGCTTGGGCTTGGGTTCAGGTTTCGGTTGTGGCGGTGGTTGTAACTTGGCCGGCGGCGGAGGAGGGGCCGGCTCGGCTTCCTGGTCTTCGATGAACGGCGGCGGTGGTTCCTGTTCCACCACGGGCTCGGGGACTGCCTCCGGTTCTGGTTCGACCAGGGCGATTTCAACCGCCGACTCGTCATACACCGGCTGCACTTTCAGGGTTTGCGACTGGATACCCAGTGCAATCAGCACCAGGGCGATCAGGGCCGGGACACTGCCCAGCAACTGACGCGCACGAAACAGGGCGTACATGATCAGGACTTGCGCGTGGCGATGGAGACCGAGGTAAAGCCACCCAGGCGCAGGGTGTCCATGACCTCGACCAGGCGGGAGACTTCCACGCCCTTGTCGCTGTTGACGATGATGGTCGACTTGCTGTCAGGCTTTTGCGCGGCCTTGAGCGCCGGCACCAGGGCTTCGACGCTCAGGTCCTTGCCATCGAGCTGCAACTGGCCTTCCAGGCCCAGGGTGAGGATGAACTTGTTCTGCGGCTTGAGCTGTTGCGAACTGCTGGCGCTGGGCAACTGGGTCTTCATGCCCAGTGCCGGAATCACGTTCAGGCTCACGAGTACGAAAAACACCAAGAGGAACATCATCACGTCGATCATCGGGATCAGTTCGATGTGCGCCTTGCGTTTTTTCGGTTCGTCCCAGGTTCTCATTCCGTTACCCCGTCATTGATTAGGGGCGCCACGCTAGCAACGGAAAATGACCGATTGGTTAACTTTAATTTAAGCTTTTAGGTGTCTAGGACGCGGATTTCAGAAGAACCATCAGTCATTTTTTGACGGTCATGAAATTGACATGCCGGGGGCGCATTTTTGCGCATTTATCCGGCGAGCCCCCCGACATGAGCGCTGCACTTCCTTCGTTACTCACTCCGCGACTGGCGCTCAAAGCGCTGCAAAAACACCAGGCCGAGACACTGTTCGAGCTGGCCAACGGCCCCGGGATCGCTGACAACACCGCAGCGATTCCATCGTACGGGCTGTTGCGCGCCGATTGGCGGCCCGCGTCATGAGCGACGATATCGGCAAGCCGGTGGACCCGGGCCGTCGCCGGGTGCTGTCGGGCCTGGCGGTGGCGACGGCTTTTTCGATCCTCAGCCCCTTCGCCCGTAGTGCCGGCATCGACTACCCGTTCACCCTGGGCGTGGCCTCGGGCGATCCGCTGCCGGATGGCTTTGTCATCTGGACCCGCCTGGCGCCGTTATTCAACGCGGCCGATGGGCGTGGCGGCTTGAACCGTTCGGTGCCGGTGCGCTGGCGGGTGGCCAGTGACGCGGCGATGAGGCGGATCGTGAAACAAGGCGAAGTCATGGCCACTCTGCGTTTCGCCCATTCCGTCCACGTCGAGGTCGCGGGGCTGGAGGCTGGGCGGCCCTATTGGTACCAGTTTGAAAGCCTCGGGGCGCAGAGTCCGACAGGGCAGTCGCGCACGGCTCCGCCTGTGCACGCGATGGCGTCGGCGCGGCTGGGCTTTGTCTCCTGTTCTCACTGGGAGCGCGGCTACTTCAGTGCTTACCGTCACTTGGCCGCGGAACAACCTGACCTGGTGTTCTTCCTCGGCGATTACATTTACGAAAAATCCTATGCACCCGACTCCGGCAAGATCATTCGCCCCCACAGCAGTGACGAGGCGCTGGACCTGGCGGGCTATCGCAACCGCTATGCCCAGTACAAGACCGATCCTGACTTGCAGGCGCTGCATGCCAGCGCGCCCAGCGTGGCGACCTGGGACGATCACGAAGTGCAAAACGACTACGCCAATCGCTGGTCCCAGGATCCGGGGACTCCGGTAGCCGCGTTCCTCAAGCGGCGAGCGGCGGCCTATCAGGCCTTCTACGAACATATGCCATTGCGCGCCACCAGCCTGCCGCGGGGGCTGGACATGCGCATCTATCGGAACCTGGACTATGGGCGACTGGCCCGATTCCATGTATTGGACGGCCGGCAGTACCGCTCCGAGCAACCGTGCATTGCGCCCAATGGCAGCCATCAGGGGCATATCGCCGAAGACAGTTGCCTGGATTTGCGCGACCCCGGGCGCACCATGCTGGGCTGGCAGCAGGAAGCCTGGCTGGACCAGGGCCTGGCCCGGTCCCGGGCGCAATGGAATGTGATCGCCCAGGACCTGCTGGTGGCGCCGCTGCTCCAGCACGTCCCGGCGAGCCAGGCGCTGGGGCACTGGACCGACGGTTGGGACGGCTACAGGGCGACTCGCGAACGGGTGCTGGCCTCCATCGAACGCCGGCGAGCCAGTAACCCGGTGTTCTGGGGCGGCGACATTCATTCGTTCTGGGTCACGGACCTGCATGCGCGCGCCCATGACCCTGACTCGCGGATCGTCGCCACTGAATTCGTCGGCACCTCGGTCACGTCCGACGGCCAGTCGTTCAACGCCATCCTGCCCTTCAATCCCCATGTAAGGTTTTTCGAGAACCGCTGGCGGGGGTATGTGGCGGTGGAGCTGGAAGAACGGAAGATGCTGACCCACCTGCGGATCATTTCCGATCCCCGGGACCCGTATGCCAGTGTCTCGACCCTCAAGTCCTTTGTGGTGGAGTCGGGGCGGGCGGGGGCGATTGCGGTCTAGTCAGTTCCACTCAAAATGCTGGCCGGGCCAATCATTTTGAGTGGGTATGCAGCGTTCAGAAGGTTGCGAGAAAAACGCCGGTTTTCGAACGGCGAGGGCAGGGCAGGCTACAGCCACTGCGGACAGAGCGACCACGGTGGAGACGATGGTTGCGCCCAGGCGCCGAATGAGTGGAGAAGGCCGAGCTATCGAGAGGCTCGGCCTTCTCGCTGCCGAGGGTACAACGACCTTCGAATAATCCAGCATCAGCATTCGGAAACAGAACGGTTGCGTGGGTCGGCCGACATCTTATCGATCGGCAGGCAGTACGCTTTTGTTCATGCCCGCCCGCTGGGAGATTGGTCGATCTTCAGAGCGGGTAAAGTGCTTTGGATGGAATGGCCGCGGCCAGGCATTAACCCTATACAAGGTCAATGCCCAGCGTACACGGTGTTTTTTTACAACACGACAAGCCCCTAAGCGCTCTAGTCAGTCACTAGCACACTAACCAGTTCGCTACGCGAAAAGGGGCCTGTCACCGGGCTTTCGCCCGTGACCTCCACTTGTATGGTGTACGAACCTGACACCGGAGTATCGAGTTGCGATATCAGTTGTCTTGCGCCTTGTTGAAAGTGCACTACCGACTGTTGATGCGCCAGAATGTCCCGTTCTGGCAATAGCTGTTGACGCAGTGCCGCGAGTTTCGCCTGCGACTCAGGGACGCCTCGTGAGATGTGAGCAGGGTTCGCCCGCACCGAACCGAGTTGATCGTGATACTTGATCAAGGCATTGGCCAGACTGATGGTCGGCCGAATCACGGAGGCATGGGCTCGGACATTCGTCAGGGGCTCGCCGCCCTCGTTCAGATTGAGTTTTAGCTCCAGCGGCCGACCGACATTGTGAGTCCGGGCAATATCGACGTTGAGTTTTAGCTCCGCGATTGCATTGCGTGTTGACGACGGGTACTGCAGTGCGCCCCCCGTGCAGTTGATCGTTTGACCTGCGCCAGCGAATTCCAGCTGGACCTGCCACTCCCCCGGGGCCGGGTTGTCGACGTTGTAGATGACAAAACCGTCGCCGATGATGGTCGGGTTCAACGGGCTGGTGGAGCCTGAAGGGTCGACCAGAGTCACTGACAGCTGATTGCCGGAAGGGCTGCCACGTGTGTAGGTGACCTCGGCGTTGGACCAGACTGCCGAGATCTGCGCGCCACCGGGACGTTGAGATACCGTCGCCGGGATTAAACGGTAGTCGTTTGTGGGAATGTCTACGAGCTGGTTCGCCAGTAGCGCAGCCGAAGCGGTTTTCGAGCGAATCTGGTGATAGACCTTCATCATGTCGGCGGCGCGGGGCGCATAGAAGAACTCTCCGTTGGTGTGCTGGGCGATTTGTTTCAGCAGGTCCTGGTCGGATTGCGGTCCCATGGCGCAGGTCATGACCGGATAGTCGGGAAGCATATCCAAGGGGGACGGTCCGGCGTTTTGGAAGCCATCGGTCAACAGCACGCAAGCCTTGGGCTGGCTCGCCGAGTCAAGGAAGGTGCGTGCCTGTTGTAACCCTAGACCTATGGCCGTGCTGTCGCCGTTGAACGATAGTTTACTGACCTCCAGGGCTGCATTGGCGGTGACGGTCAGTGCCTGGTCGACGGTGGCCAAGCCTCCATTGCCGGTATAGACATTTCTTGCCGTGGTGTCATAAGCGATAACAGCAAACTTGTCTTCAGGTTTGAGCGAACGCAGGAAGGCCTTGGTATCGATGACAGTTTGTGCCACGTAACCTTCGGCGGTCATGCTGTATGAAGTGTCGACAATAGGAACGACTGAAACACTGGTCATGCTCTTTGCTCCTTTTCCAGCCCCGAATGGTCGACGCGTACAGCCAGCTGGCCGAGCGTTGACGACGCATCGAACACGGCCCGCCCTTGTTCGTCGATGGTCGCCCTTGCGACGGGTGCGCCGTCAGATAGCAACTCAAGGTCAAGTCCTTGGGCCGATTCGCCAGTGGCCAAAGTGATTTTGATAGTGATTGACATAATCAGGCTCCTGCTCAGTTCTGACGATCGATGAACGAGGTGACACCACGGGCAACAGATCCCACGAGCGTCGGGGGGGTATTGCGAAATTGCCGAAAGATATTTCGCCCGCTGGCTTTACCCGATGGATCTTCTGGCACGTTTAAGGTCGGAAAGTAACTGCCTTGCAACTCAACGAAGGCTGACCAGGGCCCGGTGTAGGATTCGTTCAGGCCATTGGTATAACTGAAGGCGTAACGCACGGCGTTACCATCCACCCAGTTGGGGGGGCTGGGGGTATGGCTTTGCCAGCCATTGGGCTGAAGCACCGGCGATGCCGTTGGCGGTTCCAGATAGCCGGTTGGTTTGTTCGGGTTGTAACTGGCTTTTAACAAGGCCAGGGTGGTGGCGCCCCACCAGTCTGCCGTCCAGTGACGGTCGTTGAGGTCGTTGATGTTTTGGCGGCGAAGTACCGTCGAACCTTGAGCCACGAACAAGGGGGAATAGTTGGCCGTGCTCAGATGGTTCTGCACCGCTTGCAGGTCGGGTAACAATGAGTTTGCGGCGTACTCGTCGGGTGTCGGCGCGGTGCCATAGAGGAAACTTTCAAAGACCTCGTCCACTGAACTTTGAACGATAAATCCAACGCGGTTGCGGTTACCGACATCGACGGTATCGAAGTAGCGCTTGTCGCCATAGGCATGCCAGTTATCGTCCTGAGTGTTGTTCACATTGAGGCCAAACTTACAGTCCTCATCATGCATATAGCGCGACAGAAAAGAGCTGACAAAGCCGGACGTGACAGTGTCGTGTAGCTGCTTGCGTGGCGTGCGCATGTGTCCGCCGGAAAACAGGTCTGATAGGAAATGGTCAGCGAAGGCGTTCATTGCGTAGGCCAGCTCAAGATCCTGGCGTTGCCCGCTTTTTCCCGCTTTGATCGCCTGTTGCAGTGCAGCGGTGTGGCCAGCCTTATAAGCGAGAACCGCCCAACTGCCGAAGTGGTCCCAGTTTACGGCTGCCAGCTTGAGATAACGACCCAGAGGGATGCCGGTAGGCCCCCCACCGGTGATCACGTTCCATTTCAGCGAGAGCGTATCGCCCAACTTGTCATAGGCTTCGTGCGCGGGCAAACCATCGTTGATCGCCTGGTTGGCGGCATCAATTTCCACCTGCATTACTTGTAGAATTTCATGCGCCTCCTTATTGGAGGCCGGTAACGTCGCCAGGGAGTTGAACGCCGCGCTAAAGCGCGCTATCCGTTCCGCAGCGGTTGCACCGTCGGAGATCGGCTTATCGGGAATGCCATAGAAGTCCCCCCCCAATGCGACGATCTGACCGTAGGTCAGGGCCAAGCCATTGGGTAGATTCAATGGGACCTGCCAGGCGGGTGTACCCGTGTCGCTACCGGAAAAGTACAACGTTACACTGTCTCCGATCGCCATATGTTCGCCGCCCTCGAATAGCTCGCGAGGACCATCGCCTCTCCTGGTAGCCACTTGTACCGGTGGTGTGACCATTTTGTGGTACTTGATGGTGTGGTCGCCCAGATCCACCAACACCAGTTCGGCACCGTCGCCAGGCACGGGAATACCTTCTTCGGTGAACAGATAATCCAGTCTGTCGTGAATCTTGCCATCGGGAGCAACGCTTTGTGGTGCGCGTACTTTTGACATGTCCTTGTCTCCTGCGGGAAGGTTATAACGCTAAAAAATGGCGTATGAACGCCACCAGTGTGCAGACGCTACAAAGCACACTGCACTTGCTGCTCTGGGGATAAAACCAAGCTTCGGCAACAGTTACAAAACGGCCGCGGCCACACTTACGGCCAGTAACACGCAACCTTGTAATGTCGGAAGGAACGGTGGGGACGTCGTGCTGAGGCGGCCTCAACCGAGGGGGGGAACTCAACCTTGAGTTTTGACATGACCTTGCCTCCATGGCATGGCGAGCACTTGTCACATTTGCGAGTGCCTATCGCGATACTGATTGACAACACTGCGAATAGAGATCACCTGGATCTTAGCCAAGGGCGGAGTGCAGTCAAACACCGTTGATACCAAAGCGCTTCCATTCGTCGCCCCACACACACCTCGAACCTGGGTGCGGCCAATGCGTAGGGGGTGAAGATATAGCGGTGTGCCAAGGCATCGTTTCAGGCTGGGCAGAGACCATCATCGCCAAAGTAAGTACCGTTCATCTGCGTATCACTGGCAAACCAGCCAGTCTAATCGTTGATGTCGTGGCGCAAGCTCCAGGGGCATCGAGCCCAGGCTTGCCGTTGGCAGTTACGGCGCTCGATTGTGTGCTCGCGGAAATTTGAGTGGATAGGCCGCGTTCACAAGGCATGGCAAGCGCCGTTTTTCGAACGGCGAGGGCAGGTGGCCCAGGATTACTGTTTCGGCTGCCAGGCCGTCGATCCGGCCGCCGCCTTGAACCTGGCGCGGTTCTCCGGGGTGGCCGGGGGCTCGGAGTCACCGAAGATCGCCTTGAGCCAATGGCCGTCGGTAGGGTTGGGGAAGAGGACGAACTTGCGGCCGAACTGCTCTTTGTCTTCCGTCATCAGGCTGTTGCGTTGCTTGACGTCCGCGACGTAGTACTTGCGTTTGAAGTCATTGAGGTTGTCGCCCAGCATGACTACCACCTCGTAGTCCTTGGCGATTTCCGTTTGCCGTGGCTCTTTGTTGGAGCTGTCGCGATAGACCGTCAGGTGTTGTTCATCGGCAAACGGCAGCTTGTTCTTGCGCAAGTTGGCCAGGGCATATTCCTTGGTTTTTTCGCCCTGGTCGCGGCTGGTGACGTAGAACACCTCGACCCCCTTCGATTGGGCGTAATTCAAGAACTCCACTGCCCCGGGCGTGGCGACCGGGCCATTGTCGGCGACCCACTGGTCCCAGGCGCCGTCATCGAAAAACTCTTTCCCCGAATTGATCATGTAGCCCCAGTAGCTGTTGCTACCCAGCACGGTATCGTCGACATCGCTGATGACGGCCAACGGTCGGTCGCCCTCCTTGCGGGCTTGCAGGGCCTGGTCCAGACGCATCCTGGCGATGTTGAAGCCTTGGTAATAAAGCGCCTCGAACTCAGCCGCCGTCTGCTTCCAGGCAACCGCCGCGGTCAAGAGATTGGAGGGGGAACTGGCAGCCTCTTCGGCAAACACAGGCGTCCACTGGAACATCAGAAGCGAGAAGAGCGCAGGGGTAATCAAGGCTTGGTTTATTTTTGATTTCATACTCGATACCTGAATGGAAACGGAGCGGGTAAATACGCAGCAGGGCAAAGATGGCGCCGCGCTGACCAATACCGCCAAGGGGTTCTATAGCACTCGGGTGCCCCACTCAATACGGGTGTCGTGTTTTGAGATCAATGAGGCGTGATTCCGACTCAGGTCTCGCATGCGGAGGTTCAAGGCGAGCGCGTCGTCTTGAAGATGAGTTTTCCATTGCCAGGGGCAAGGGGAACCCAGAGCCCCAGGAATGCGCGCGTCAATATACTGACCTTTTTTTAAGCTCACAGCCTCATCTTAAAATTTAGACGGATTATTGACATGATGGCATTCGTATCCCAGTATCCGCTTCTGTTTTGCGTCATTTAACTGATGTTTTTTTGACGCCTGACTTCTGAAGCCCTCCAGAAAAAGGCGATACAGCCTTTGTTAAAGAGCAGGTATCCACGGAAATATCAGCCATAAGGCCAACAGCCATGGCTCATTTTCGTGGGGGTGCCGGCTTTAGACGGTGGGGGTTGCGATATTTTTTAGGGATGATCTATGTCTGCCAAACGAGTACTGGTAACCGGGGGGGCTGGCTTCATTGGTTCCCACTTAGTGGATGCGTTGCTGGCAAGAGGCTATGCCGTCCGGGTTCTGGACGATCTCTCTACCGGCAAGGTCAGCAACCTGCCGATGGACTGTGCGGCCTTGAAACTGGTGGTCGGCGATGTCGCCGATGCCGCGACCCTCACTGAAGCCATGCAGGGGTGCAGCGCGGTGGTGCACTTGGCGGCTGTCGCTTCGGTCCACGCCTCGGTCGAACACCCGGCAGCTACTCATCGGAGCAATTTCATCGGCACGCTGCGGGTATGCGAGGCGATGATCGCCGCGGGCATCCGTCGAGTGGTCTTTGCCTCCAGTGCCGCGGTTTACGGCAATAACGGGGAGGGCACCCCGATTGATGAAGACACGCCCACGTCCCCCCTGACGCCTTATGCCGCGGACAAGCTTTCCAGCGAGCACTACCTGAATTTCTATCGTCGCCAGCATGGACTGGAGCCGGTGATCCTGCGCTTCTTCAATATCTTCGGGCCCCGCCAGGACCCGTTGTCGCCGTACTCCGGGGTGATCAGCATTTTCAGCGAGCGGGTGAAAACCGGACGGCCGATCGTGGTGTTCGGCGATGGCGAGCAAACCCGCGATTTCGTCTATGTCGAAGACCTGGTGAAGATCCTGCTCCAGGGCCTGGAACACCCCCAGCCCGCGGCTGATGCCACCAATGTCGGTCTCGGCGGGGTCACCACGCTCAATGACCTGATTACGGCCCTGGAACGGATCAGTGGCAAACCGCTAAGCGTGAGTCATGCCGCTGCCCGCTCGGGCGATATCCGGCATTCCAAGGCCGACAATCGCCGCTTGCGCGAACGCTTTGGCCTGGGGTCGCCAACCACCGTGGCTGAAGGCCTGGCACGGCTTTACCACAGTCTTTAATGCCACGCCTTGCGGGCCCGGTTGCAGAGGGCTCGCGGGTCCGGTATCGCGCGGATTGATCTACTCAAGAGTGATTTATGGACATCGAGTTTCGCAGGGGGCGTGTTTGCAAAGGGGTACGGCGGCTGTTTACCGCGCTGGCGTTGTGTGCGACCCACTCGGTGGTGCAAGCCTCGCCAGCGGCGCCCGCCAGTGTCGGGTTCTGGTACGCCGATCGGCCACCGCTTCAAGAGTTGGCGCAGTTCGAATGGGTTGTGGTCGAGCCGGGCCATATGAGCACCGCCAATGTTGCCACCTTGCGCGAACTTGGCAGCCAGCCGTTCGCCTACCTGTCGGTGGGTGAGTTCGATGGCGACCGCGTCGCCCTGGACAAAGCGTCGCTGACCCGCAGCGCAAGCGCTACGCGTAACAAGGCCTGGAACAGCCAGGTCATGGATATTTCGACGCCGGCCTGGCGCGAACATCTGTTCAAGCGTGCCAAGGCGTTGCAAGGGCAGGGTTATGCCGGTCTGTTCCTCGATACGCTCGACAGCTTTCAATTGCTCCCCGAGGCTCATCGCGAACCGCAACGCAAAGCCCTGGCGGCGTTTCTGCGGGAACTGCACAGCCGCCAGCCGAACCTCAAGCTGTTCTTCAACCGGGGCTTCGAAGTGTTGGGCGAGCTCGATGGCGTTGCCTCGGCCGTGGCCGTCGAATCGATCCATGCCGGCTGGGATGCCTCAGCCAAGCGTTATCGCCCGGTTTCCGAGTCCGACCGCAACTGGCTTGAAGGTGAGCTCAAGCCACTTCGCGCGAAAAACATGCCGTTGGTGGCCATCGACTACTTGCCGCCCGACCGTCGCGAAGAAGCGCGCAAGCTGGTTCGTCAATTGAGCCAGGAAGGCTTTATCCCGGTGGTCACCACCCCGGACCTCAACGCCATCGGCATGAGCACCGTGGAAGTACAGCCGCGGCGCATCGCCATGCTCTACGACCCGCGCGAAGGCGAACTCTACGATCACGCCGGGCACCGGATGCTTGGCGGTCTGCTGGAATACCTGGGCTATCGGGTGGACTATCTGCCGGCCGATGCCAGTTTGCCGTCCCACAGCTTCGCCGGCCTGTACGCCGGGGTGGTGGTGTGGATGACCAGCGGCCCACCCCAGGACAGCCGTGCCTTTAATGGCTGGATTGGCCAACGCCTGGACGAACAGGTGCCGCTGGCCATCATGGCGGGCCTGCCGATCGAGGATCGCGCATTGCTCAAGCGCCTGGGGCTGAACCTCGCGGCGCCGGGGGCTCGCGGCGCACTGCGAGTGCTGAGCCAGGACAAGGCCCTGATCGGTGGCTTCGAGGCGCCGGTAGTGGCGCGTACCCGAGAGCTGACCCGTGTGACGCTGCTGCCCGACGGGCCGCAACCGGCCCTGTTGCTGGGGGATGACCAGGGCGGCAAGTACGCCCCCGTGGCCATCGGCACCTGGGGTGGCATGGCCCTGGCGCCTTATGTGGTAGAGACCAATGTCGAGCGCAGCCGCTGGATTCTCGACCCCTTTGCCTTTATCCAGAAAGCCCTGCGCCTGCCGGCACAACCGCACCCGGACACCACCACCGAGAACGGCCGGCGGATCGCCACGGTGCATATCGACGGGGATGGCTTCCCATCCCATGCCGAAGTGCGCGGCACCCCTTATTCCGGGCGCCAGGTGCTGGATGACTACATTCGTCCCAACCCGTACCTGACCTCGGTTTCGATCATCGAAGGGGAGGTCGGGCCCAAGGGCATGTCGCCGTTCCTCGCCAGGGAGCTGGAGCCCCTCGCCCAGGAGATCTTTGCCGATCCCAAAGTCGAGGTTGCCAGCCACACCTACAGCCACCCGTTCTACCTGCAGCCGGAAAAGGCCAGGCAGGACGAAGACTTCCACGCCGAATACGGATTGCGCCTGAACATCCAGGGCTACAAGACCCTGGACTTCAAGCGTGAGATCGTCGGATCGCGGGACTACATCAACAGCCGCCTGACCACTGCGCAGAAGCCGGTGAAGTTGCTCTTCTGGCCGGGGGATGCGCTGCCCAGCGCCGAGACCATCAAGCTGGCCTACGACGCCGGGCTGAAAAACGTCAACGGCGGGCAGACCATCCTGACCAAAGCCAATTCATCGCTGACCGGCCTGTACCCCTTGTTGCGTCCCACCGAAGGCGGCTTGCAGTACTACGCCCCGGTGATCAACGAGAACATGTACACCAACCTCTGGAAAGGCCCGTATTACGGCTTTCGCGACGTCATCGATACGTTCGAGCTGACCGACAGCCCACGGCGCCTGCGCGGCATTCACCTGTACTACCACTTCTATTCGGGCACCAAGCAGGCGTCGATCAAGGCCATGGCCGATATCTACCGCTTCATGCGCGGCCAGCAGCCCTTGTCGTTGTGGATGAGCGACTACCTCGATCGGGTCCATGGACTGTACCAGGCCAGCCTGGCCCGCACCGCCAATGGCGACTGGCAGGTCCGCGGCATGGACGGCTTGCGTACCCTGCGCCTGGACCCGGAGCTGGGCTGGCCGGATCTGGGGCGTTCGCGGAACGTGGCCGGTGTCCGTGATCTGCCCCAGGGCCGTTATGTGGCCTTGAGCGGCGACCATGCGCTGCTGGCCCTGCGGCCCGAGCGTGACCCGCGTCCGGCATTGGAGCTGGCGAATATTCCCTTGCGTGACTGGCGTTATGTGAGTGACCGACAGGTGAGCTTCTCTTTTGCCGGCCAGTTCAACCTGGAGTTCTCGGTGCGTTCGGCCAGCGCCTGTCGGGTCGAGGTCCGGGGCCAACGTTATGCCGGCAAGTCCGAGCAGGGCCTGTGGCATTTCCAACTTCCCATGAAGCAGGTGAGTGATGCCCAACTCTTCTGCAACTAAGGCGCCACGCGCACGGCTGCTCAACCCCTGGGCATTGCTGCTGGTGGCGATGGTCGTCGGCGTGCTGCTGTGGGCGACCTATCGCAACGAAGATACCTTCCGTCCCACGCTCGGCCCCCCGGACGAAGTGTCCGCCAGCTATGCCGAGGTGCTGCTGGCGGCCCACCCGGAAAACAACGAATTGCGCACCCAACTGCTCGACCTGCTGATTCAGCTGGGCGATTACCCGAGGGCGGAAAAACACCTGGCCCAATGGCCACAGGCCGATCCAGCGCTGAAGTCCTACTACCGCCTGCAACTGGATGCCCTGGCGCTGACCAACAGCACCGACGGCCCAGCGTTGCAGGCCCTGGCCGAACGTTTCAAGGCCTTTGACTACAAGACACTGCCATCCCCCCAGCTTGAGCGCCTGGCCACGCTGGCCTTGAGTGTCCAGGCCCCGGGGCTGGCCGCGGACGCCTATGCCGAACTGGCGCGTCGCGATCCAGGGCAGCGTGAGCATTGGCTGCCCGAGGCGGCGAAGTGGTACCAGGCCAGCGAGCAACCCGGACGCGCCGCCGACCTCTATGTGCAGTTGCTCGATGCCAGCCAGACGCCTGAAGCGCGTCGCCAGTTCCTGCAGGAAGCCTTCAACACCCTGGTGGCGGCGGATCGCGGCGCTCAGGCGGCCGAGCTGTTGGCCCGGGAACTGGCCGCCCAGCCGGATGCGCAATTCGATGCTGCGCTGCTTGACCGGGGCGTCGATGTGGCGGTAGCGCACAAGCGTCCGGACCTGGCCGAGTCATTTTTTATCGCATGGCGCAAGTTGCAGCCCGACAACCCGGAAATCCTGGCCAAGGAGTTCAGGCAGCGACTGGCCTTCGGTGACCTCAAGGGCGCTCATGCGGCGGGCTCGCAACTGCTGGAGCAACATCCGGAGGATCCGTTGCTGCTGGAGCAGATGGCCCATCTCGCCGAATGGCGGGGCGACTCGGCCTCGGCGCTGGGCTACTGGATCAGCCTGAGCAAGCTGCGGGACAACCCGGCCGAGTTCGAGCACACCTGGCGCCTGGCGATGCAGAGCTACGACTTCGACCGGGGCATTCCGCTGCTGGCGGGGATCATGGACAGCCGCGCCCTGAGCAATGTCGAACTCGATGCCCTGGTGTACGCCGAAGAATCCCGGGGCACGCCCGAGCAGGCGGAAAAGTGGTTGCGCCGCTATGTCGCCAAATACCCGAAGCACCGCCTGGCCTGGGTCCGCCTGTTGCAGAACCTGGAAAACACCGAGCAGTACCCACAGCGGCTGGCGGTCTGGAAGAACTTCGCCAGCCGTTATCCGTTGACCAGCGCCGAGCGGGTGGACTGGGCCAACAACCACCTCAAGCTGTTTGACAGCCAGTCGGCCTGGAAGGTGATCACCGCGGTCGACGGCAACAAAATCAACGACCTCGACTACTGGCAGTCCCGTGCCGCGCTGGCCTGGGACCTGGAGTCGGACGATGAACTGCAGCTCGCACTGGAGAAGATGCTGGCCATCAAGGGCTCGCTCAATACCGGCGACGAGAGTGAGCTGATCGCCCTCTATCGCACCCGCGATCCGCGCAAGGCCTTGCAGTTGACCGTCGACAGCTGGCGCCAGGGGCACCATCCGCGGCGCCTGGTCGCGGCCCTGCAATTGGCCCAGGAGCTTCAGGACTGGCCATTGGTGATCGATCTGCTCAAGGAGGCTGACCAGTACCCGGAAGCCGCCGACTATTCCCAGGTCCTGGCAGCGCGCGGGGCGCTGCAGGTCCACCAGGGTCATCACGACGAGGCCCTGCGCCTGTATCGCCTGGGCTTGAGCCGCTTCCCGGAGGACAACACCTTCCGCGAACGCCTGATGTGGCTGTATGTCGACCTGGGGCGCACGGGCGAGATCAAGCCGCTGCTGCAGCAATGGCGTTCCCTGGCGCGCGGTGACAGCACGCTTTGGCTGCCGTTTGCCGCCGCCAGCCAGTGGCTGGGGCGCAATACCGAGGCCCTGGCCTGGTACCGCCTGTACCTGCAAGCCAATCCCCGGGACTGGATGGTCCAGGCGGCCTACGCCGATGCGCTGGAAGGCGCCGGTTATGCCGACTCGGCCCAGCGCCTGCGGCTCAAGCTCAATCGTCAGGTGACGCCCGAGCAGATCCGCGCCACGCCCCAGGGCTATGCGACCTGGCTGCGCCTGGTGGCCAGCAGCTACTCGTCGCGCAAGGCGCAGAACAAGGCGATGCAGTGGCTGGACGGCTCCAGGCCGATGCTGCAGCTGTGGTTCGAGCAAATGCTGGTGCGCCTGGATGACATCAATCAGTCGGCGCAGAAGGATGACTGGCTGGCCTGGGCCCGCGCCCGTGGCCTTAAGGTCAGTCGCTACGAACAGATCCAGCAAGCCCTGCGCGGCAACAATCGCCAAGCCCTGGAGCGCCTGGTGGCCAGCGATGGCCTGGACCCGGCGCAGCGGGTCGAGGCCCTGAACAGCCTGGGTCGTGGCGGCGAAGCGCTGGCCGTCGACCTGTCGGCGCTGGGCGAGGACCAGCCTCCCGCGATCCGTGAGCAATTGCGGCGCCAGGCCATCGAGATGACCGAGCGCACGCCCCAGGGCGTACAAATCGCCTGGGAACGCCAGGATTACGGCGGACTGGTGTTCAACGGCCCGCGCCTGAGCGCTGCGCGTTACCTGAATGACGACTGGTACGCCAGGCTCGTGGTGGAGCAGGGCCGATACAGCGGCGACACCCTCGATGAATCACGCCTGGGCAACGAGACCAATACCGGATTGACCTTGCAGCGGCAGTTGGAGGACGGCGACTACAAACTGATCTTCGACAGCAGCCTGCGCAAGGACGATGACCGCAACGGCCTGGGCGCCAGCCGCACCTGGCAGGTGGACAGCGGCAACGAACTGGACGTCGGCGCCGACTGGCACCGTAAGAACGAGGACAGCGGGCTGATGCGTGCCTTCGGCCAGCAGGACGATGTCTGGGTCGGCGGGCGGCATCGCTATTCGGCCCGTGACCAGTTGTCCTGGAGCCTGGCCCAGCGCTGGTTCTCGACCCGCAGCGGCGATGACCTGGGCAGTGGCCAGGCGTTGAAGATCGAGTTCGACCACACCTTGCAGTTCGAAGGGCCGAACTGGGCATTGCGCAGCGGCATCGACTACCAGCAAAACAGCCTGGACCACCGTTCGCTGCCCAACCTGGCCAATACCCTGGGCGGGGGCATCGACCTGGCGGGGGCCGGCCTCGAGGATCCGAACCAGATCACCAGCCAGACCCTGCTGCAAAAGCGCTACGGCCAGCTGTTCTTCGGCAGTTCGTGGCGGCGTGGCTTCCCGGGGGCACTGAACCGCACGCGTGGGCAGTACACCTGGCTGGTAGACGTCAGCTCAGGCTGGCAGTGGACCGACAACACCATCAACTACGCCATCAGTACCGGTGTCGGCACCGAGGTGATAGGGGATGACGAATTGGCAGTGACCTTCGGCTACCAGTCGGCCCCACAAGGCGGAACGGGCAAGTCCGGGGGCACGGCAGGTGTCAGCTACAGCGTCCGTTTTGGACGCTGATCATGGAATTCAAAGAGGAGTGAACCTTATGCAATCCATTCGTTGCGTGAGTCTGGCGATGGTCGCCTTGCTGATGGCCGGCTGCAGCAGCTTTACCGGTCAGGACAGCCCCGAGCTGTCGAAATCCGCCCGCTGGGGCGTGTTGCCACTGGTCAACTATTCCCAGACGCCCCAGGCCGGCGAGCGCAGTGAGCAGATTCTGCTTAGCGTACTGAGCAGCCGGGGCCTGCAACCCCAGGTCTACAACGGCGCGGCGGGGCAGGGCGAACAAGCCCTGCTCGACGATAACGAGCGCCTGGCCGGTGCCATGGATTGGGCTCGCGAGCAGAATCTCGACTATGTGGTGTCCGGCAGCATTGAAGAGTGGCAGTACAAGAATGGCCTGGATGGCGAGCCGGCGGTGGGCATCAGTCTGCGGGTGGTCGAGGCGGGCACCGGCAAGGTGCTCTGGAGCAATAGCGGCGCCCGTGCCGGCTGGTCCCGCGAAAGCCTGGCCGGCGCGGCGCAGAAGGTGCTCGACAAGCTTGTCGGTGGCCTCAGGATCGAGTGACTGTCATGAGATCTCCACACATGGACTACGCGCTGGCGCCCCGCGCCAGCGGTCCGGCGTCATGGCTGGAAACTTTCCTGGTGACGGCCCTGGTCATCGGCGTGGGTCTGTGGCTTGCGCCACAAGACCCGCTGCAGGTGCAGGGTGAGTTTCCCTGGTCGGTGCTGGCGCCACTGTTGCTGGGCGTGCGCTACGGCTTTGTCCGCGGCCTGATCAGCGCCAGCCTGTTGGTGGCGGCGTTCTTCATCCTGCGCCAGTCGGGGCTGCCCGGTTACGCGCAGATCGCTCCCTCCTACATTGTCGGCGTGCTGGTCTGCGGCATGCTCGTGGGCGAGGTGCGAGACCTGTGGGAACGGCGACTGCTGCGCTTGCAGATGGCCAACGAGTATCGCCAGTACCGGCTCGACGATTTCACCCGGGCGCACCAGATTCTGCGGGTGTCCCACGATCGCCTGGAGCAGCGCCTGGCCGGTAGCGACCAGAGCCTGCGCAGTTCGTTGCTGGGCCTGCGCGATCGCCTGCGCGTGCTGCCCAATGGCGATGATCCGCTGAGCCTGCTGGCCGAGCCTGTGCTGACCCTGCTTGGCCAGTACGGCTCGTTGCGGGTAGCCGCGCTGTACCGTGTGGAGCAGGCTGGCCATGCGTCGCCGAACCTGACCCTGCTGGCCGCCACCGGGACCATGGGGCCCCTGGACCCCAACGACCTGCTGGTGCGCCTGTGCCTGGAGCGCGAGGAACTGGTGAGTGTGCGTGAAGAGCTGCTCGATAGCGGCGGGCAGGCTTCGGTGTCGTCCCTGCAGGCCTGTATTCCCTTGGTGGACACCCAGGGACAGGTGCTGGCGATCCTCGCGGTACGGCAGATGCCGTTCTTCGCCTTCCAGGAACGCACCCTCAGCCTGCTGGCGCTGCTGGCCGGGCATATCGCCGACCTGCTGCGCTCTGACTTGCAGGTGCTGCAACTGGAAAGCGACGATGCCCAGCACTTCACGCGCCAGCTCAAGCGTTCGCTGGTGGATGTCGAGCAGCACGGCCTGTCCGGTTGCCTCTATGCATTTGAATCGACCCAGGCCAACGATGAACTGACGCGGCTTTTCGAACGCAGCCAGCGCGGACTGGACCTGCATCTGGGCCTTGCCAACAACCGCGGGCACGCTCTGTTGCTGGTGCTGTTGCCACTGACCAGTGCCGAGGGCGCCCAAGGCTATCTGGCGCGCCTGGGCAAGCTGATTCACGAGCATTTCGGCATGAGCGTGGAACTGGCCAGCCTGGGGGTCACCGTGCTGCCTTACGACCTGGAGTCGGCCCGGCAACGGGATGGGCTGCGTAACTTCCTGTACAACGAGTGTGGCCTGAATGATCAGCAAGTGGCTGTTTAGCGCAGCGTTGTTTTTCGAGGCGGGGAGCTGGGCCAGCCTGACGGCGCAGTTGCCCGACCCGCAGATCGCGCTGCTGTATGCAATGACCCACGGGATCGCCTGCGCCCTGCTGACGGCGGCGGTCTGGCGGCTGCTGCCGGCGCGCTATCGCACGCCGTTGCCGTGGAGTCCGCTGTTCATTTTCAGCCTGGCGTTCTTTGTCCCGTTGCTGGGCTCGGTGGGGGTGATTGCGGCGATCTTTCCGGCGCTGTATCTGCCCCGCAAGCGCGATACGCAGATGTGGCAGGCCGTCGGCATTCCCGGCCTGCCGTTTCGCGCGCAGTCCCATTTGCATTCGCCGACCTTCGGTGACAGTGGCTTGCAGGATGTGTTGCGCCACGCGCCGGACCCCGACCAGCGCCTGGCGGCGTTGCTCGCCACCCGCAGGATGCCGGGCAAGGAAGCGGTGCCGATTCTGAAGCTGGCCCTGGGCGATCCGAGCGACGATGTCCGACTCCTGGCGTATTCGATGCTCGACAAGCAGGAAACCGATATCAACCAGCGGATCCAGTCTTCCCTCGAACAGTTGCCCGGTGCCGCGCCCAGGAAGGCCGGCGCCCTGCATGCCACCCTGGCGCGCTGGTACTGGGAACTGGCCTACCTGGGCCTGGCCCAGGGCAGCGTCCAGCTGCACGTGCTGGAGCAAGCCGGCGAGCATGCCAGGCTGGCGCTGGAGGCGGGAGAGGGCGGCGAGTTGCTGTTGCTGGCCGGGCGTATCGCCCTTGAGCGCGGCGATATCGACAAGGCGCGGCTGCATATGCACCAGGCCCAGGAAGCGGGCATGGACCCGGCCAAGGTCTTGCCGTTCCGTGCCGAAATCGCCTTTGAAAGCGGGAACTATGCCGAGATTCCCGCGCTGTTGAGCAGCTTGCCGCCGCAGATGCAACAACGTCCGCCCTTTGCCGGGCTGATAAGGACCTGGACATGAAGAAGACCGTCAACCCAACGCCCATCGCCGATGTCTGCCTGTTGCTCGAGGGCACCTGGCCTTATGTGCGCGGCGGTGTGTCCAGCTGGATTCACCAGATGATCCTCGGGCTGCCGCAACTGACCTTTTCGGTGTTGTTCATCGGTGGCCAGCGCGAAGCCTACGGTCAGCGCCGCTATGAGATTCCAGCCAACGTCGTGCACATCGAAGAGGTGTATCTGGAGGAAGCCTGGCGCAATCCGAAGCACAGGCGAGTCGCCCACACCGCGTCCCTGGAAGAATTGAGCAACCTTTACCGTTACCTGCACAACCCGGAAAAACCGGCCGCCGAGCTGGGCATTGGCGTGCTCGATTCCCTGGCCCAGGCGCGGATCACCCTGGATGACGTGCTCTACAGTCGCCCCAGCTGGGAGGCGCTGACCGAAGGGTACGAGCAGCATTGCGCCGATCCTTCCTTCGTCAATTATTTCTGGACCCTGCGCACCATGCAGTCGCCGTTGCTGATGCTCGCAGATGCCGCCCGACGCATGCCGCGGGCGCGGGTCCTGCACTCGATTTCAACCGGTTATGCCGGGCTGGCGGGCTGCATCCTCAAGCAACTGTGGGGGTGCCAGTTGCTGCTCAGCGAGCACGGGATCTACACCAAGGAGCGCAAGATCGACCTGGCCCAGGCCAGCTGGATCGCCGAAACCAGCAACCAGGCGCTCAACGACAGCATGGACACCGGCTCCGGTTACATCCGTATGCTCTGGGTGCGCTTTTTCGAGCGCATCGGTCATCTGGTCTACGACAGCGCCGACCAGATCATTGCCTTGTACGACGGCAACCGCCAGCGACAGATCAAGGACGGCGCACCGGCTGAGCGCACCCAGGTGATTCCCAATGGCATCGACCTGCAGCTCTGGACCCAGGCCCTTGAGTCCCGGGCCGAAGGCATCGCCCCCGTGGTCGGACTGATCGGCCGGGTGGTGCCGATCAAGGACGTGAAGACCTTCCTGCGGGCCATGCGGGGAGTGGTCAGTGTGATGCCGCAGGTCGAAGGCTGGATCGTCGGGCCGCAAGAGGAAGATCCCGAGTACGTCGCCGAGTGTCGCAGCCTGGTGGCCAGCCTCGGGCTGGAGCAAAAGGTGCTGTTCCTCGGGTTCCAGAAGATCCAGGACATCCTGCCGCAACTGGGCCTGATGGTGCTGACGTCCATCAGCGAGGCCCAGCCCCTGGTGATTCTCGAAGCCTGGGCCGCCGGTACTCCAGTGGTGAGCAGCGACGTGGGCTCCTGCCGCGAGCTGATCGAGGGCGGCGAAGCGTCCGACCGCGATCTCGGGCTGGCCGGGGAGGTGGTGGCGATCGCCGATCCCCAGGCCACGTCCCAGGCAATCATCGACCTGCTGCGCAGCCCCGAGCGCTGGAAGTCCGCCCAGGCCGCCGGCTTGTCGCGGGTTCACCGCTACTACAGCGAAACCTTGATGATCGAGCGCTATCGCAGGCTTTATCACAGCGCCATGGGCACCCTGCAAAAGGAGGCCGTGTAAATGGCCGGTATCGGTTTCGAACTGCGCAAGATTCTCTCGCGCGACTCCTACACGGCGACGCTGCATGCCTATGTCTATGCCGGCCTGATCAGCTCCGGGCCCTGGGTCCTGTCGATTCTCAGCGTGATGCTGGTGGGGGTCATCAGCCTTGGACTGGTGGTCCCGGAGGTGGTGATCCGCCAGTTCCTGATCACCGTGACCTACCTGATGGCCACGTCGCTGATCCTCACCGGCGGCTTACAACTCTTCTTCACCCGTTTTGTCTCCGACCGCCTGTTCGAGCGCAAGTACGAGCAAATCCTGCCGAACCTGGTGGGCATGCTGCTGCTGGTGACCCTGGGGGCCGGGGTGCTGGGCATCCTCCTGCTGATCACCTTGTTCGACCAGGGGCTGATCTACCGCCTGCTGACCCTGGCCAACTTCGTGGTGCTCTGCAACCTGTGGCTGGTGATCATATTCCTCTCGGGGATGAAGGCTTATAACCGCATCCTGCTGGTGATGCTGGTGGGCTATGGGCTGATGGTCGGCAGCGCATTCTTCCTCAGGCACCTGGGCATGGAAGGGCTGCTGCTGGCGTTGCTGCTGGGGCACAGCAGCCTATTGTTCCTGTTTCTCTACGACATCCTGCGCGAGTACCGGGCCGAGAAACTGGTGGCCTTCGATTTTCTGGACCGGCGCCAGGTGTTTGTCAGCCTGCTGTTGACCGGGCTTTGCTACAACCTGGGAATCTGGATCGACAAGTTCATCTTCTGGTTCAACCCGCAGACCTCGAGCCAGGTGATCGGGCCGATGCGCGCCTCGATTCTTTATGACTTGCCGATCTTCCTCGCCTACCTGGCGATCATTCCTGGCATGGCGGTGTTCCTGGTAAGGATCGAAACCGACTTCGCCGAATGGTACGAGCGCCTGTTCCGGGCGGTGCGCGACGGCGAGACCCTGCAGCATATCGGTTCGTTGAAAGCCGAGATGACCTTCTCGATCCGCCAGGGCCTGCTGGAGATCTGCAAGGTCCAGGGGCTGACGGTGGTTCTGCTGTTTCTCTTTGGCCCGCGCATACTGGAGTGGCTGGGGATGTCCAGCTACTACCTGCCGCTGTTCTATATCGACCTGATCGGGGTGAGCATCCAGGTGGTGTTCATGGCGATCCTCAACGTGTTTTTCTACCTCGACAAACGGATGATCGTGCTGGAGCTGTGCCTGTTGTTCGTGGCACTCAACGGCGCCTTGACCCTGCTGAGCCTGTACCTGGGGCCGAGTTTCTTCGGCTATGGCTTCACCTTCTCGCTGCTGCTCTGTGTACTGCTGGGGCTGGCGCGGTTATCGACGGCGCTGGATGACCTGGAGTACGAAACCTTCATGTTGTCTCGTTGAAACTCAAGCCGGTCAGTGAGGATTGAACACCCCCACGCGTTATCGGCAGGAGCGATGCCCGGCTCGTTGCAGCCAGGCCATCCACCAAGAGCGCAGGACTGTGCGAACTGCGCTCTTGGCGGTGGTCTACACGCTTTGCGGATCAGTCGCCGGGAATGCCTTGCAGATCGCTGATCATCTGTTCGATGACTTGTCCTGCATGGTCGCCATAGGCTGCGGCGTCCATGTCGATCCGCCCCGAAATATGCTCGGTGTGCTCATCCAGGGTGATCTCGAAAGCCACGCGGCAGGTATCGTTGGGCAATAGCCGCAGGCTCATCCACTGGTTGTCGCCCAGGGCGATGCGGCTGCCTGCGCTGCGTGAGTTCCAGGCGTTGAACAGCTGGGGAAACGGCAGTTCGAAGCCGGCGGTGCGGGTAGACATACCCTCGGGATACAAGGCTGCCGGCTCCATGTCCTGGCGAGCCGCGGCATTGATCACCGCCCGCTGCACGCGCTTGATCACCGCGGCCAATGGCTCGCCGGGCTCATGCCGGGTGCTGACCGGGATGGTATTGGACAACGGCCCCACCAACTTCTGGGCCGCGGCGCCCGGGCGATTGGCGAAGGGGACGCCGGTCACCACCGTGGCGACACCGCTGACGGCACTGATTGCCCGTTGGTAGATGGCCAACAGCAGCACGAACGGCGTCACGCGCTGGGCCCTGGCATAGTCCAGAACCCTGCTGCGCGGCACGCTGGAGGTGAACGTCAGGCTCTGCATGCGCCCCATGCCGCCAGCGCCTTTGGCGCGCAGTGCGTCGAGCCCGTAGGGCCCCGTCCCCGGGTAGATCTCAAGCCGTTGCGCCGCGCTTGCCGGCGGTGGTAGGTGCTGCAGCCGGCAATAGTCGTTCCAGGCGCTGCAGGACACCGGGGGCAGGCCCGAGTAATGCTGGGCGATATCCTCCAGCAGCAGGTCAATCGACGCGCCATCGCAGGTATAGATCCAGAAGCCGATCCAGATGTGCAGGCCAGCCTCGTCTACCGCCGAGGCGATGCGCAGCCCGGGCTCGGCGGCTTGCCTGGCCCGATAGGCCAGGAAGTCCTGGTCGGTGACGGCGGCCTGCACCTTGCCCAGTTGCTCGCGCAGCGCCTGGCGCAATGCCTGTTCGCTGGGGGCACGGCCGACCAGTTGTTCTCCTTCGATCTCGAATCGGGCCGCCAGGATCGGATGCCGGGCCAGGGTCTGGGCCACGGCGTCGAATACTTGCGCGTGGCAACACTGCTCGCTGAAGTCCAGACGCAGCGCGCCAGAATAGGCGCGCCCCGTCTGGTCAAGCATCGCCCCGGTCCATTTTTCCCGCAGCCCCGCGACGCTGGAAAGCGTCGCCAGGGGTCCCTTGAAGGGAGGGATCAGGTAGTTCTGATGCATGACGATAACCTACGGCTGGGGGCTCGAGGGGGCCGGCTCGAGAGCCAGGGCATTGCGTCCGGCCCAGATCAACAAGGCACCCCCGATCATCGCCAGCGCCGACAGTGCGAAAGCGCTGACGAAACCATTGGCCGTGATGGTCGGCACTGCGGTGCTGTCGGAGACCGCCAGGCCCACGGCAGCCAGCAGGGTGACCCCGAACACCTGGAACAGCTGCTGGATGGTGGTGGTGATACCCGAGCCGGCACCGGCATCCGCCTCGCTCAGGTCACTGGTGGCCAACGACTGAGCGACCGGTGCGACACAACCGAAGCCGATGGAGGTGACCAGCATGGCCGGGAGCATTCCCAGCCAGTAGCTATGCAGGGGTACGCCGAAGGCAAACAAGGCGAAACCCAGCGCCGAGGTTGCCAGGCCGACGACTGCTGCCGCCTGCGGGCTCCAGCGCTGCATGACGAACTGCGAAAGGAAGATGCCGGGGAAGAAACCCAGGCAGAAGGGCAGCCAGGCCAGGCCAGTCTGCATCGGGCTCAGGCCGAGGTAGTCTTGCAGCAGCAGTACGCCCAGGTAGAACAAGGCGCCGGAGGTCGCCGCCAGGATGGCCACGATGGCGTAGCCGGCCAGGCGGGGAGAGCGAGCCATCAGGCGTGCGGGAATAATGCCGTTTTCCGAGCGCTTGCAACGACGCAGTACCAGGGCGATACCCAGCAAGCCCAGCACCAGGAGCGCCACGCGCTGTCCGGGCAGGTGCTCGATGCCGGAGCCCATCACGGCCATGACGGTCGCGGCGACGGCCACCACCAGGATCAGTGCGTTGCCCAGGTCCAGAGGGGTGGAACTGCGGTGGGTGAACTTGGGAATCATGACCATGGTCGCCACGCTCAGCAGCATGACGATCGGCACGTTGATCCCGAACACCCAGCGCCACGACAGATAATGAGTCAGTACGCCGGACAGCAGTACGCCGATGATCGAGCCCAGGCCGCCCAGTGCCGCCCAGATGCCAAACGCCTTGCCGCGCTCGGGGCCTGCGGGAAACAGCAACGACACCATGGCCAGCCCGGTGGCCGAAGCCAGGGCTTCGCCGACCCCTTGCCCGGCACGGCTGACGATCAGCACGGTGGCATCTTCGGCGAAGGTCGCCAGCAAGGAAAATGCGCCAAAAATCACTACGCCGACCTGGAAGGTGCGCCGCACCCCAAAGGCGTCGCCGATCCGCCCGCCCAGCAGCAACAGCGATCCGGCGGTGATGAGGTAGGCATTGACTACCCAGGTCAGGGACCCGTCCGTGAGTCCCAGTTCGTGCTTGATCCGTGGCAGGGCCACGTTCACCACGGTGGCATCCAGCAGCAGTATCAGCTGGATGATCGAGATGACAGCCAGTGCCTGCCATCGTTTTTCATTGAGCGTTGCATTCGCGGGTGTGTGAGTCATGTTTATCCAATCCTTAGATTAATGGGTGTCGACCGGTATCCGGCTGGCACCCGAGGCTTTCTTCCAGAGCGATCAGCCCATGGGGTTGACGTTGGCCAGGGCCAATGAGTTACGGATCATCTTGATCCCGTAGTCGGAGCCGATGCTCTCGGGGTGAAACGGCACGCTTTCGATCGGCCGGGTAGGCTGGCGCGCCGCCCTGTTCACGCCATCGCCCGAGCAGGCGGTGGCTGGTAACGCGCTCACAGGGCGCTCTCCCGTTGATCGCGGATACGGGCGTGCTTCCAGGAAATGTAGGCGCCGGTCTCGGTCCTCGGGTCCAGGCTCTGCTCCAGTTGCAGCTGGACCGAGGTGCCGAAATGGCCGGCCATCTGCTCCTGTACCTGGGCCAGCGAACGCTCGCCGATACCCGCCACCATCGACACTTCGACATGGTCGCTGCCGTCGCTGGCGGTGCAGATCCTGACCTCGTAGCCAGAGACCCACTCGGCCGCAGCCAGCACCGCCGACTCGATCAACGCCGGCAGTACCTGGCGACCGGCCAGGGTCATCACATCGCTCACCCGGCCAAAGACCCGCAGGCAACGAGAACGATTGCCGCACCCGCACTCCTCGGCAGCGTGCAGTCGCGCCAGGTCGCCGGTGCGGTAGCGGATCAGCGGCTTGGCCCCGGGTACCAGCATCGTCAGGCACAGTTCGCCGATATCGCCCTCCATTCCGGGAACCGGAAGAATCTCCGCCAGGTAGTTGGTCTCGGAGAAGTGCAGGTTGCCGTTGGCGCAGCCAGTGGCCACCGCATGGGCTTCCTGGGAGCCATACAGGCCATGGGTGCAGTGGGCATTCCAGACCCGGGCGATATTGCTCAGCATCTGCGGTGTGCACAGTTCGCCCAGCACCATGATCTGGCCCACGGCGGTCTCGCGCGGATCGATCCCCTGGCTCACATAGAGCCGGGCCAGGGCCAGGGCCACGGCGGGGGAGCAGATCAGCGAGCGCACGCCAAGGTCGTTGATCAACTGAGCGGCCTTGACCAGGCCGACCCGGGGGCTTTCCGGCCACAGCCGCACATAGGGAATGCCCAGGTTGCGGCAGACCTCGCCATAGGTATCGCCGAACGCATACAGCTCCGACGGCCCCATGATCGCGGTAAGGGCATCGGTGGTGCCGAATGTCGACTGGTACAGGTCGGCGACGGCCTTCTGCACATAGGCACCGCTGGTGTCCACGTCGATCGCCGCCCGAGGGCAGGGGGTGGGCGCCCCCGTGGTCCCGGTCGTCTCGTAGTACACCGCGATCTGCTCGAAAGGCAGGCTGCAGACCGAGCGGCCCACGGCGCGCAGGTCTTCCTTGGTGGTGAACGGTATGCCGTCCAGCGCCGGCAGCGCGCTGGGGCCACCCAGTTGCGAACGCAGGTGCCTGGCATAGAACGTCGAGCGTTCCTGGACATACTGCAAGACTTCCCGGGCCCGCAGTTGCCCCTTGGCCTCCAGTTCCTGTGGCGTGGTGCGTCCATCCAGGTAGGCGTCCACATCCTCCAGCCATTGCCGGTGCAGGTTGTCCTTGATCATGGCTGGTTCCCCGCGTCCAGGCTGTTGGCGAACTCACTGATGGTCTCGGTGAGCATGAGGTTCTCCAGGGGCACGCTGATGGACAGCTGGGACTCGAGTTCGATCTTGATCTTCATCGCCGACAGCGAGTCGCCGCCCAGGTCGAAGAAGTTGTCCTCGGGCAGTACCACCGGCTCCTCAAGATGGCTGGCGATAACCCGGATAACGGTGCGCAGGATGGTTTGCGGAGTCTTGCTGGTGGAGTCTTTCATGTCATTCCTCAGGGTTTCACGCAGGGCCAGTACATCCACCTTGCCGTTCTTCGACAGGGGTAATTGGGGCAACGGCTGGACAGTTTTCGGCACCATGTAGGCAGGCAGGCGCAGGGTCAGGGCCTGGGTGATTGCAGGAGCCAGTCCGGGCTCGCCGACATAGACCAGGGCGATCTGCTTGGGATGCCCGTCGGGACCAGGCAGGGCTACGGCACAGGCCCGCGAGACACCGGGGCAGGACTCGGCCACGCTCTCGATCTCGCCCAGCTCGATGCGCAGGCCATTGAGCTTGATCTGGTTGTCGAGACGTCCCAGGATCTCGATTTCGCCGTTGGGCAGGTAGCGCCCGAGGTCGCCGGTGCGGTACATCCGCTGCCCGCTGCGCGGGTGCTGGACAAAGGCCTTGCCGCTCAGTTCCGGCTGGCCGATGTAGCCACAGGCCAGGGACACATCGCTTTGCACCAGCATTTCCCCGGGCACCCAATCCGGGCAATCGGTCCAGTCGCCCGCCACGATGTGATAGGCCGAGTTGCGCATCGGCGCGCCATAGATCACAGAACGCACCATTTGGCCTTCTTGCTCGTCGATCTCGTGCAGCACCGACCAGTTGGTGGTCTCGGTCGGGCCTCCACAGGAGTACAGCCGTGCCTTCGGGTACAGCGCCCTGGCTCGCGGCAGCAATGGCAGAGGGATCCAGTCGCCGGCCATGACGATATTGGCCAGCGATTCCACCGCGCAGAAGCTGCGCGCGTTTTCCGCGACACTGCACAGCAAGTCCATGATGGCCGGCACGCAGGCCCAGAAGGTCACGCCGTGGCGCCGCTGCAGTCGCAGCCAGGTATCTGGGTCCGGGCCCGCGGCCTGGGCAGGAACCACCACCGAGCCGCCGTGCAGCAGGGGGCCGAAGATATCGAAGACCGACATGTCGAAGTGCAGGGCGGCAGTGGCCAGGTGGCGAGTGGAGGCATCCAGGCCGAAGCGCTCGACGACGTCATAGACGTGGTTGACCACCGCGGCCTGTGGAATCTCGACCCCCTTGGGGTTGCCGGTGGAGCCGGAGGTGAAGATCACGTAGGGCGAGTAGTCCGCGGGCAGGGGTGCCAGGACCAGGTCCGTGTGCTGCCCGGCCCAGGCACGCAGGTCCTCGTCCGTCAGCACGAGCCGCTGCGCCTGCTCCGGCAACCGGGTATCGGCACCGGCGATAACCGTGCGCACCCCGGCCTGGGACAGCACCGAGCGGATGCGCTCGGGCGGCAGGTCGATATCCACCGGCACATAGCCGACACCGGCCAGCAGGCAGCCGTAGACCGCCGCATAGTGGCCGCTGCCCTTGGGCAGCACGATCCCGACAAAGCGTTCGCCGGGGTTGCGGGCTTGCTGGATCAGCTGGCCGATCCGTGCCGCGGCCCGGCCGATTTCGCCCCAGCTGTAGCTGCCCCGGGGATCGAGGACGGCGGTTTCCCCGGCGCGTTCGGCGATCCGTGCCAGCAGCAGGTCACGCAGGTGAACCTCCGGTACCGGCGCCTGGGTCGCGTTTACCGCCTGGCGTACTTCGATCTGCGCGGCAGGTCGCAGGTCGAGCCAGGTGCGTTGCCAGACCTCGCTGTCGTCGGCCAGTTGCTGCAGCAGAGTGCGGAATGCGCCAAACATCGCTTCCACCACGTCAGGGCGAATGACCCCGGACAGGTAGTCCCATTTGAAGTACAAGGTGCCCTCGGATTCGCGCAGCTGCACATCCAGGGTGACTTGCGGCGTTTGCGAGACGCCGTAGACCTCTTGCCCAAGACGCGCCGCATCATGGCGGCCCGGGTGCCCGAGCAGGCTGGTGAGGACGATCGGCATCAGCGGCGCACCGCCACTGCGACGAGCCCGGGCCAGCTCGCGCAGCACCTCGACACCGTTGAACAGCCGATGGTCCAGTGCCTGCCAGATGGCGCCTTGCAACTTCTGGCCGCGAGCCTCGAGGGTATCGGCGGCCGCTGTTTCGTAAGGCACCAGCAGGGTATTGGTAAAGTCGCCGACGACCTGGTCGATATCGGCACTGACGGGCATCCGGTCCGAGACCGGGAAGTTCAGGGTAAAGCGGTCTTCTTCGCTCCAGCAGCGCAGCACTTCGCACAAGGCCAGCGCGACCGCCCCGGATGGCGAGATATTGCGCGCCTGGGCCTGGGCCTGGAGTCGCTCCCAGGCCGCGACGGCGAGGCTGCCCTCGTATCGCTCGAAGCGCGACGGGCCGCTGAACTCCCCGGGCTCCAGCTGCGGCAAGCGCGGCGCCGCCGGCAGATGGTTGATCTTGTCCAGCCAGTATTCGCGGTCGGCCTGGTACTGGGCGCTCTTGAGCACCTTTTGCCGATAGGCGACGTAGTCATGGAAGCTGGTCTGGAGCACAGGCAGCCGTGGGTCATCTTCCAGGTAGAGATCGATCAGGTCGGGGATGATCACCTGGAAGATCGACCAGGCATCGGCGATCAGCATGTCGATGCACAGATGCACACGGCTGGTGCCGGCGCTGATGCGGCTGATGCGGAACTGGAACAGTGGCCATTGCGTGGTGCCGATTTCTTCGTTGGCCATGCGTTCGCGGACCTGGTCGATCTCCCGGTCGATCTGCGCCGCATCCAGGGCGCTGAGATCGACGTACTCCACCGCCTGGGTACCGTCGACATCGCCGATGCTCTGGCGTCCGCTGGCATCGATGGTCATGCGCAGCATCGGATGGCGCTCGACCAGCAGCCCCACGGCACGGGTGAAGCGCTCGCGATCCAGGGCCTGCACTTCCCATTCGAAATAACCCTGGCAGCCGACGCCGCCGTAGTCGTAGAACGAGCCACGACCGATCCACAGTGCCTGCTGGCTTTCGTTGAGTTCGAACGGCAGCCGTTGCTGCTGCGCCGGCAAGTGCTCGAACGTCGGCAACTGGGTATTGCGCGAGGCATTGGCCAGGCGTACCAGGTTCGCCAGTACCGGCTCCTCGAGGAACGCGCCCATTTGCACATGGATGCCGTGCTTGCAGGCCAGCTCGCCGACCATGCGCAAGGCGCGCAGGGAATCGCCGCCGGCGTCGAAGAAACTCGACTCCAGCGTCGCCTCTTCACACAGCGTCCAGGCCAGCCAGCAATCACGTACCGCGTGGTCTGCCCGGGTCACCGGGGCAAAGACGGTCTGGTCCGCATCGCGCTCGATCGGGCCGACCTGCAGCGCGTTGTAGTCCACCTTGCCGTTGCGCCCCAGGGGCAGGGTGCCGGTCACGATCTGGCCGGGCTGAGCGGCCGGGTGCAGGCGCGAGGCCAAATGCTTGCGGACCTTGGCCATCACCTCTGCGGCGTCCGGAGCCAGCTCCAGGAACAATGCCAGGGTCGCGCCCAGGTCGTAGCTCAAGCAGGTGGCCGCCGCCTTCACCACGCCCGGTACCTGCAGCGCGGTGATCTCCAGTTCAGTCAGGTCGACCCGATGTCCGCGGATCTTTACCACCGAGTCGGTCCGCCCGAAGATTTCCACGGTGCCATCGGCGGCCATGCGCGCCCGATCGCCGGTGCTGTATTGCAATGGCGACGTGGCGTCCAGGGTGTTGCCACGAAACGCCTTCTTGGTGTCCTCGGGGTTCACGTAGCCCACCGACAGCGTCTCGCCGGTGATGATCAGCTCGCCGACACAACGGGCCGCGAGCGGCTGGCCATGGCGGTCGACCACATACATCCGGGCGCCGGGTATCGCCCGTCCGACCGAGGGCAGCAAGGTGCGGCGCGGTGCGCACAGGTCCTCGATGGACACCACCGCGGCCTCCGCGGAGCCATAGACATTGATCACCCGGTAGCCGAGATCGGTCGGCGGCCATTGCTTGCAGCGTTCACCGGCGATCAGCATGGTGCGCAGGCCGGTCCGGGTCCCGGTGGCCCACAGCGCTTCGGCGATGGACGTCATGGCCAGCGTATGGTTCATGTCGCCTTCGAGCAGCCAGCGGGCCAGCAGGTTGACGTCCTGCAGCACCTGCGGGGCAGGGATGCACACCGTGCCGCCGGCGCACAGGACCGGCAGCGGGTCGACCTCGACCATCCCGTAGCCGGGCGACGACAGCCATGAGCCGCGGCTATGCTCGCCCAGCCCGGCCTGATCGATAATGGCGTCCAGGGTTGCGGCCATTCCCCGATAGGACAGGCATACGGCCTTGGGCCGTCCGGTACTGCCGGAAGTGCCGGCGATAAAGCAGGCCTCGTTGGTGGTTTCGACCCACTTGCCGTGTTCCCAGTCGACGTGGGCAGGGCGTATCTGCACCTTGTCGATATCCAGCAGCGGGCAGCTCGCCCAGTCTCGCGCCCGCTCGGTGGTGCTGCCTGCGGTCAACACCGCATGGGGACCGCACTCTTCGATAAAGGCCCGGATGCGTTCATCAGGATGCGCCGGGTCGATCAGCACGCAGGTGCCGCCCATGCGTTGCACGGCGATGATCGAGGCCAGGTGTTGCCAGCCACGCTCCAGGAACAGCGCCAGGCGCGGGCTCGAGCGCCGGGAAGTGACGCGTTCGCGTATGTGCTGGACCAAGGCCTCGGAGGCATCCCAGAGTTCGGCGTAGGTCAGGGAGCGGTCGCTGTTGTCATCCACGATCGCCACGGCCGATGGCTTGCTCTGTACATGCCGGTAGATGCGCTCCACCAGGAACTGGCGCTGGCCGGCTTCGCCCGGGGCAGGGCAGGCGGGCTGGATCGTGGACGCCGGCAGGGCCCTGGGATCCAGTACCCGGGCGCAAGCGAAGGCCACCAGTTCTAGCAATTCCAGGCGTACGGCCCGGGTCATGCGATCGCTGCGTACCGACAGTTGGCAACGGCCGTCCTGCAGCAGTAGCCAGACCGGCGATTGCGCCGCTGGCAGGTTGTTGCCATTGCTGATCTCGATATCGGCACGCAATTGCGTGTCGTCATGGGGCGCTTCGGCACTGTCGCGCAACTGCGCGATATAGCCCCGAGCGTCTTGCGCAAGGTTCAACGCCGTGCAATCGACGCCGAGCTGCGACCGCTTGCCGCCGTCATGGATGCCCAGGGTCACCCGGCCTTCCGGGCTGAGCAGGGAGCCCAGGACCGCGGCGACCGTAATCAGGTCGTTGATGCTGGCCGTCAGGCCAGGGGGCAGGGCAATGTCTTCCTGCTCCCGTGCGCTGTCGGCCGATTGCCCGGCCGCCGGGCACGCGAACGCGTCCCACAGGCTGCGCTCGGTGCCTGGCAGCGATTGTGGCTCGGCGGGTACTGATGTCATGTCGTCCCTCATCTTGTTCATGCCTTCCCTGTTGTCACGCTGTGGTTTTGTTCTCGATCTGGTGAATGGCCTCGATCTGCTCCGCCAGTACCGAGGCAGCCTGAAGCACGGCTTCACGCTCCTGGTCGGCGAGTGTCGAGGCATCGACTGCGATGAAGCGTTTGCTGCCCTTGGCCGCCGTATTCCAGGTGGCGACAGCCCGGCCGCCAATGAGTACCACCGGCCGCCCGTTACCGGCCGCGTCGTAGCCGCCGACCCGTTCCAGCTCAAGGCAGTCGCGCTGTCTCGAACCGGGCGCATAGCCCATGACCAGGGGATCCCAGGCCGGCAGGAAACGGATCTGCGCCGTTGCGGGGGCCTTGGCGCGGTCGAGGAACCGCTCAAGGCGCGCCAGCCCGGCCGGGCTGTGCCACATCTGGTTTCCGACCTGGCGGGCTGCGCAGGCTTGAAGCAGCGTGCGCGCGGTTTCCTTGGAAACCCCGAGCCACCAGGCCAGGTCGTCGACCGTGACCGGTCCGTAGTGTTCGACGTAGCGCCCGGCGATATCGCGCAGTAGCAGGTCGCGGTCCAGTGGCACGCCGTCACCGGGTAGCAGCCCTTCGGGTGCAGCCGAGTACAGCCAGCGGTTGGACCATTGGTTGGCCGCCGGTATACGGACCAAGGCGCCGTCATAGGCGGCAACCGAGGTCAACGCACGCGCCTGGGGCGCCGGCAGGTCGAGGGCGCTGCCGATGTCCTGCAGGCGCACCGAGACGCCACTGCTGAAGGCGACCAGCGTCGGCAGCAGTCGCCGGTAATCGTCCAGGCCAAGCCCTACGTCCCGTAAGCGCCATTCGTGGTTGGCCAGGGGCAGGCGGGTGGCAGCGAAGACCTTGGCCGCCAGCTCGCCGGGAAGCAGGAACTTGGAGCGCCGCATGCCCGGGATCCGCAGCAGGTCGCTGGCGTTTTCCATGGCCAGTACGGTCTGGCGATCGAGGTTGCGATTGCGCGCCATGACCGCCAGCCAACTGGTAGGCCGGGCCGAATAGACCCCGACATAGGCCTGTGCAATCTGTGCCACGGTGGCATCCGCCAGGCGCTCGAAGTGTTCCGACACTATCCATTCCCGCAGGTGGGTGTCGGTGAGGCCATTGCAGGCAGTTCTAATGCTCATAAGGTTCTCGATAGCTGTTGGGCTGCGCAGTTCAGTCGCCGACGACATCGAAGTTGCAGCCGCGAGCGGCCTCGAGCTGGTACATGTCGGACTTGGCCGGGACGAAGAACGTGCCGTCCTTGCCCTCGCGATGGCGTTCGCCAGGTACCGAGACCGGCAGTGCCGCCTGCCCGGTGACTCGTTCGTAGTCGCGCATCAGGCGGGTCATGGAAACCATGCGATCGAGCATCCGGCGCAGCATCTCCATGCCTTCCTTGTCGCCCAGTACTTCGCCTTTCTTGTCGCCCACGAGCATGGCCGGGAAGCCGTAGCCGACCATGATCATGCGGTTGAGCAAGGCGCACTGGAGCATCTGGTTGTAGACCTCCACATGGCCCATGCGCCGGCCGGTGACCATGACCCCGGCAACCTTGTTGGTGAGGGTGCGATCGTGGCGCAGGAACCCGGTCCCGACCCGCTCCAGGAATGCCGACATCAAGGGCGTGGCGCCAAAGCCATGGACGGCGCAGGCGAAGATCACCCCATCGCTGGCTTCCATGAGTTGCACGGCGCGCGCGGCGTCATCCTTCTGCGCGCAGGGCTCGTCGCGAAAATTGCAATCACCGCAGGCCCCGCAGGGGTCGATCTTGGCGCTGGCCAGTGAAAAAACCTCGAGAATCACATCCTGCTTTTCCAGGTACTCGGCCGCCCACTCCAACGCCCTGGCATTGTTGCCATCCAAGCGTTCCGAGCCGTTGATGGCGACGTATTTGATCTTGTCCGTCATGGTGCTTCTCTCTTCTTAGCGTTTGCGTATTGGCCGGGCACGACGATCGCCGGACCGTCGTGCCATGCCTCCAGCGGTGCCGGAGACTGCTTCAGCCTGCCAGGTAGTCAGCGATCGGATACTTCACGCACAGCGCCTCGGCCTCCGCGCAGAATTGCTTGCGCAGCGCCGGGTCCAGGGTGAACTCGCTCTCGCCGAGCGGAGTCACCTGGTCCAGGATCCGGCAGAGCAGGTCGACGATCTGCCGGCATCCCTGCGGGTCGACATGGCGCTGGGCGAGGGCGCCGGTACCGATGCGCAGGCCACTGGTGACGAAGGACGAACGTGTTTCGCCGGGCACCCGGTTCTTGTTGACGATGATTCCGCAGTGCTCCAGCGCGGCCTCGGCGATAGCGCCGGTCATCGCTGCGCGCAAGCGAATCAGAATGGTGTGGTTTTCGCTGCGACCGCCCACCACCTCATAGTCCCGGGCCTGGAATTCGCTGGCCATCACATCGGCCGCGTCGCGGATGCGTTGCATCTCGGCATCGAATTCGGGGGTCATGGCGTAACCCAGCGCCGCGGCCTTGGCGGCCATCATGTTGACGACCGGCGCGCCTTGCATCCTCGGGAACACCGCCAGTTCGAGCACCCGGGCGAAGGTCGCATCGCGGCCGGGGACTTTTTCATTGGCGTCACGGCCCGAGAGAATCAGGCCGCCACGGGGGCCTGCGAGCTGTTTGTGGGTGCAGGTGGTGGTGACGTGCGCGGCGTCGATCGGGCTCGGATGGCGCCCGGTCGCCACCAGGCCGGCGATATGCGAGATGTCGGCCATCAGGATGGCGCCGGCTTCATCGGCGATCTGCCGGAAGCGCTCGAAGTCCACGACCCTGGAGTAGGCCGTGGCACCGCAGATGATCAGTCGCGGCCGATGCTTGAGGGCCAGCCTGAGGACTTCGTCGTAGTCGATCAGGCCTTCCTTGGTGGTGCCATAACCGATGGCCTTGTAGTAGGTGCCCGAGAACGTCACGGGGCTGCCATGGGTCAGGTGGCCACCGTTATCCAGGGCCATGCCCAGTAGCGTGTCGCCAGGTTCGAGCAGGGCGGCGAGCACCTGGTAGTTGGCGCTGGAGGCCGAGTGCGACTGGACACCGGCATATTGCGCACCGAACAGCTCCCGGGCACGGTGGATCGCCAGGGACTCGACCAGGTCCACGTTTTCGCAACCGGCGTGATAGCGGCGTCCGGGAACGCCTTCGGCGGTGACATTGACCAGCGCGGAGGACGAAGCCGCCAGGGTGCGGGGCTTGACCGCGCAGCAAGAGGCGACCAGCGAGAGGGTGCGTTGCTGGCGAGCGACCTCGGCATCCAGGATCTGCGCCAGTTCGGCGTCGTGTGCCTGAAGATCGGCCAAGCCGCGCTTGAGCAGATCGGCCTGGGTGAGAAGTGGTTGATGATTGACTGTCATGACTTGCTATCCCTTCCTTTGGTGTTGTGTGCTGCGAACGCCAGCACGGTTTCCTCGACCTCGCGCGCATGGGTACGCACGAAGTAATGCCCGCCACCTGCCAGGGTTGCGGCCTGGGTGACGTCGATGAACGTGCGCCATTGCTCCAATACCGTTTCGGGCTCGGCGGTAGCCGGATCTTCATCGCCCAGCAGGAGCAATGCCGGTACGCCATGCGCCGGGTGCTGCGCCAGGTAGCGATAGGCCTCGCAGGCGATCAGATGGTCTCTGCGGCCGCGGGCCAGCATGCTCTCGACCTGGCTGTCGAGCAGTCCGGTGAAGGCGCCCAGGGAGCGCAGGTAGTCGGTCCAGGTCTGGTCCGCCGTGGTTTCGGCGGCGCGAATCGCGGCATCGGCATCCAGCACCGGGCGCGAGGCTGCAACCACCAGTGACAGGCTCTCGTGCCTGTCGGCCATGCTCGAGGCAATGCACGCCGCGGTGGCCGCGCCGGCGCAGTGGCCGTAGATCACCAGGCGGGCGGCGCCGATCTCTTCGATCTCGGTGGCAAGGGTGTCGAGCAGGGCATGGAAGTCCAAAGCGTCCTCGACCTTGAAGTCACCGAAATCCACGCCGAAAACCTGCACATCCTGCGTGCCTTGAAACAGGCCGCGGTAGGCCGTGGCGTCTCCGCCGCCGAAAGGCACTGCAACCACCGCGGTCGAACCCGCGGCGGCTTGCGCATCGCCAAAACAGACCAGGCGCACGGATTGTCGAGTGGCTTCGCAGAGGATGCGCCGGGCCAGGTCAACGGCCGTCGGGTGCTCGAAAAGCGTCACGATGGGCAGGTTGCAGGACAAGCGCGACATCACCCGAATAGCGTCGAAGGAGTCGCCGCCGAGGTTGAAGAAATTGTCTGCAGGGCCGACATGCGGCAGCTTGAGCACCTCGGCAAACGTGGCAGAGATTCGAGCCACTTCATCGGCCAGGGCTTGTTCATCGAACTGGATGTTTTCAGTCATTCCATTCACTCCTATCCATAAGTACATCAGCGAGTTCATTGAGCAGGTGGGTGGCGGCACTGGCGTCGCAAAACGGCCCCTCGATCTCCAGGAACAGTTGCGAAGCGCCTGTGCGGCGTATTTCGATTCCCACCGGAAACGTCGCGCTCATCACCTGCGAGGCCGGGATCCCGCGCCTGCCCGCGCCGTTGATGAACAGCTCGGACGCCCGGCAACAGGCCAGCGCCTGGCGCGCCGTGGGGCAGCGACGAGCACGTGCCTCAAGGCTGGTTTGCCCGGGCAGCAGCTGTTCTCCAGGGACTGCGAAGGAGAGCGGGACAAGGCCCGTCATCATGCCGATGGCATCCTGCTGGTGAGCCGGGCGCCAGTCATGGGAGGAACACAGGGTGTCGCCCTCGGCGATGACATCGGCCCGCCGCAGGCAGGCCAGGAGCGTCGCCAAGGGCGGCTTGCCGACATTGATCGTGGCGATGTCCAGGCTGCGTTGCAGACTCACTCGCTGCCCTTGGGTATTGAAGGCCAGGCGCCCGGTTTGCCGCAGGCGCACTGGCGTCATCGGTTGCGCAACAACTGTGCGCAGCCCGTCCTCAGCGTGCGCGTGCAGGGCTTGCGCCTGGACATAATCGTCATAGCACCCGCGCCCTCGACGCATGTGCGCCAGGGCTGAACCGACGTCAGCGGATTGCGCTGCTTGCAGCCGCCGCGCCAGAACCTCGAGGCTATGTTCGTCGGCCAACCCATGATGGATCGAGAGGAGGCAGTGCCATCCAGTGTCAGTGGCCAGGCTGCCGGCGGCAAATAGCGCAGTGCCGGATCTGACAGCCAGCTGGGCCTTGCGCAAGGCCTCGGCAGCGCTGCTGCCACGAACATCGAGCACTTCAAGATACTGGCCCAGCTCTTCGCCCCACCCAGCGATCACCAGCTGGCGCAAGAGTCCGAGATCCGGGTCGACCCCGTCCTTGAGCGGTATGACCGTGGAAACTTCCTGGACGACCCCGGTGTAGAAGCCTTGGGCGACCATGGCCTTGGCCTCGACGCTGAGCTTGGCGTCGGCAAGCGCCTGCATCATCCCCAGCCGTTCGATCGATTCCGTGGCCGGGCCTTGAGCTGTTGTTTTTGACATGTCCGATCCTCGGCGCGCAGGCATCATCCGGCGGCGATTTCGATCCATTGGAGAACGCATTTCCGGGCACCCGCAGCTCTCCCGTCCAGCCGGAAAGCCATAGAGCGCGCAGCGTTTTTTGTACGACGGCCTTAGTCGGTCATATCGTAAAAATGCGTCGGCTTTTTACTTGCTTCGAGCGGGCCGATCAGTTTCTAAGGCGCACGCAAAGGAGGGAGCCTGACGGAATGTCGGGCAGGGTTCCGAGGGGGTAGGAATCATTGCTTGCAGCATTTCGCTCATGGGCCGAGGTGCTGAAAGCGGGGGTTTCAAGGGGGGCTGGCAGGTTCCGGACAACAATATCGGCAAACAAAAACATTAAGCCATTCCTTAGCTTGGGTAGGAAAAATGTCGCCTTTTGGGCGATCTAAATAAAGCATCCTTTGATACGGAATCAGGTAATCCCTGATTTGGCCAGGGGATGACCCTGCTCGCCATAGGGGAAAACCTTAGTAGGTAATGTCGTAAGCGCAAGTAAGTTTTTTCCGATTTTTAAAAAAATTATCGGACCGCTCCAGGCTGCGGTTCAGCAGTGGAAAACATGCGGACCTGCCATCAGCAAAGCCGGAGGTGCGCCACGGCCAAGTAATAGGCCGCGGCGTCAGGGGAGGGGAGAAATAGAGGAAAGCGGGGGCTCAGCAGTGAATGTGTTCAGCCGCATGCATGGCCAGGTAGGCATCGAGCTTCTTGTCGTTCAAACCCAAGGTACTGAGAATTTGCGCCATGAAGCTGACAGGCGCGCTACCAGGGGCGGTAACCACCCCCTGGTCGGCAACGGCATAGGGCACATCCTGGTAATAATCCGCTCCGCGGTAATGCACCTGCTTCAGGTTCTCGGCGGAGTTGGACGTATGCCGCACGTGATCCAGCACTCCGGCCTGGGCCAGGACGCGGGTGCCGTCACAGATGCCGGCAACGACGATTTTCCTGGCGTGAGCCGCACGAACCAGCGCCTCGATTGCCGGTGCCTTGTCTGTTTTCCACACAGGGCCTCCCGTCACGATCAGCAGGTCGACATCGTCCAGCTCGATGGCTTCGATGGCCAGGTTCGGGATGATGGTCATTCCTCCAGATGAGGTCACTTGCTGGCCACCGGGGGCTGCGAAACGAGTGTCGAAGCCATAGTAGGCTCGCCCCGTGGAGTTGATGAGTGCGGGTTCCCAGTCGGAGAAATTCTCGGTGAGAATAGTGACGGCACGTACCATTTGAGTGTCCTTCTCAAGTATCCATGATGATCGGCGGCCATGATCCAGAATGCGGGTCCTGGCCGGTTGCCGTCGAGTGTAGGCGCTGGCGCGTCGCTGAATGACGGGGCTGAGTATCGGCGGGATGCATCGGACTCGACAATGACAGTGGTCAAAGGGTCGTCAGGTTGAGCATTGGAATCAGCAAGAGCGAAACGGTGTAACCCCGACCTGTAAAGCACTGACACCCGAGCGGCAAAAAATCCAACAGAAGGGCCCAGCAGGGCCCTTTTTTGTTATCGGGTTTTCAGCACGTTGCTCTGAATGCGATGACCATCAAAGCCACGCTTTGATCCGGGCGCATACCGCCTGGGTGGAAATGCCGTAGCGATCATGCAGGGTCGGCAGGGCGCCAGCGTCGAGGAAGGCGTCAGGCAAGGCAATCTGCCGGAACGCCGGAGTCACCCCGTTGCGCAGCAAGACCCCGGCCACGGCTTCGCCCAGGCCGCCGATGATCGAGTGATTCTCGGCGGTCACCACCAGCCGACCGGGCTTTCTGGCTTCGGCGAGGATGCTTTGTTCGTCCAGCGGCTTGATCGTCGGCACATGCAGCACGGCGACCTCGACGCCGTCGGCCTGCAGCTGCTTGGCCGCTTCCAGGGCGCGCATGGTCATCAGGCCGGTGGAGATGA
Organism: Pseudomonas sp. GW822-FHT05A08; assembly: GCF_058800485.1. Lineage (NCBI taxonomy): Bacteria > Pseudomonadati > Pseudomonadota > Gammaproteobacteria > Pseudomonadales > Pseudomonadaceae > Pseudomonas > Pseudomonas sp. GW822-FHT05A08. Next base: position 3,624,160 of record NZ_CM179511.1, on the reverse strand, counting down.
TCAGCACGTCGTTGCCGGTACGCAGGGTCTTGGCCTTGCCCAGCTCGAAGGTGTAGCCGTATTCGTCCAGCACCAGCGGCACATTGCCCCGTAGCAGGCGCATGTAGACCGGCCCCTGGTGCGCGGCAATGGCCGGCACCGCCTGTTCGATTTCCAATGCATCGCAGGGGTCGACGATCATCAGGTTGGGCATCGCCCGGAAGATCGCCAGGTCGTCCGTCGCCTGATGGCTGGGGCCGTAGCCGGTGGTGAGGCCCGGCAGCCCGCAGACGATCTTGACGTTGAGGTTTTCCTCGGCAATCGCCATGCAGATGAAGTCATAGGCGCGGCGCGAGGCAAACACTGCATAGGTGGTGGCGAAAGGCACGAAACCTTCGCGTGCCATCCCCGCCGCCGCGCTCATCAGCAACTGCTCGGCCATGCCCATCTGATAGAAGCGCTCGGGATGGGCCTTGGCGAAGATGTGCAGGTCGGTGTACTTGGACAGGTCGGCGGACAGCCCGACGATATCCGCGCGCTGCTGCGCCAGCGCCGCCAGGGTGTGGCCGAAAGGCGCCGCGCGGGTGGCTTGGCCCTCGGCGGCAATCGAGGCAATCATCGCCGAAGTGGTCAGGCGTCTTTTCGCCGGCTGGACAGTGGTGGCCGGTGTGTTGGCGGCGTTGCTCATGCTTGTTTTCCTTCTTCCAGGTGGTTCAGCGCCAGGTCCCACTCGTGCTCTTCGACGCGGATGAAATGGGTCTTTTCACGGTCTTCCAGGAACGGCACGCCCTTGCCCATGCGCGTGTCGCAGATGATCACCCGGGGTTGGCCGGCGGGGTGATTGCGCGCGGCGTCGAAGGCGGCGACCAGGGCCTGCAGGTCATTGCCATCGACCCTCTGGGTGAACCATCCGAAGGCCTGCCAGCGCTCGACGATGGGCTCGAACGAGAGGATTTCGCTGGAGTAGCCATCGGCCTGCTGGTTGTTGACGTCGACGATGGCGATCAGATTGTCGAGCTTCCAGTGCGCGGCCGACATCACCGCTTCCCAGGTCGAGCCTTCGTTCAGTTCGCCGTCGGACAGCAGGTTGTAGACGAAGCAGGGCGAGCCTTTGCGCTTCAGGCCCAGGCAGGCGCCGACCGCGATCCCCAGGCCCTGGCCCAGGGAGCCGCCGGTGATTTCCATGCCCGGGGTGTAGGTGGCCATGCCCGACATCGGCAGGCGGCTGTCATCCGAGCCGTAGGTTTCCAGCTCGTCGAACGGGATGATCCCGGCCTCGATCAAGGCCGCATAGAGGGCAATCGCGTAGTGACCGATGGACAGGTAAAAGCGGTCGCGCGCCTCCCAGTGCGGCTCTTCGGGGCGATGGTTCAGCGCGTGGAAGTAGGACACCGCCAGCAGGTCGGCGGCGCCGAGGGCCTGGCCGACATAGCCCTGGCCCTGGACCTGGCCCATGCGCAGCGCGTGGCGGCGAATATTGTGGGCGCGCTGCGCCAGGGTGATCGATGCAGCGGGTGAAGGATGGATTGTCATGGGGAAACTCCGTTGACTCAACGATTGACCAGGGCGGCAGGGATACGCAGCACCAACAGGGCGCCGCCCAGCAGCACGGCGGTGATCAGGTACATGCCGATGGCGCTGGAGCCGGTCTGGGTGGTGATCCAGCCAATCAGGTAGGGCGAGCAGAAACCGGCGAGGTTGGCGAAGCTGTTGACCGCCGCGATGCCAGCGGCGGCGGACACCCCGCCCAGCAGCGTGGTGGGCAGCATCCAGAACATCGAGGAGGCCGAGAGAATGCCGGCCGCCGCCAGGCACAGGCTCAAGATGGAAAGGGTGATGCTGCCGCCCAGCAGCGCGGCGAGGGTCAGGCCCAGGGCGCCGGCGATCATCGGGATGATCAGGTGCCAGCGCCGTTCGCGATGTCTGTCGCCACTGCGCCCGACCAACAGCATCGCGGCGATGGCGCAGAGGTAGGGCAGGCTGGTGAGGAAGCCGGTATGCAGCGGGTCGGCGACCCCCGCGTTGCGCACCAGTGTGGGCAGCCAGAAAGTGATTGCGTACTGCCCCATTACCACGCAGAAGTAGATGCCGGCGAGCAGCCACAGACGCTGGTCGCGGATGAGCTCGCCCACTGAGCCATGGGTGACCTTCTTTTGTTCATCTTCGGCAAGCTCGCGGCTGATCAGGGCTTTCTCTTCGTCGTCGAGCCAGGTGGCCTGGTGCACGCCGTCCTTGAGATAGCTCAGCACCAGCAACCCGACCAGCACCGTGGGCACGGCCTCGAGCACGAACATCCACTGCCAGCCAGCCCAGCCGTGGACCCCGGCGAAATGGTTCATGATCCAGCCCGAGAGCGGGCCGCCGACCATGCCCGAGAGCGGGATGGCGATGAACCACAGTACGGTCATGCGCGCCCGCCGGTAGGACGGGAACCAGTAGGTCAGGTACAGCAGCAACCCAGGTGCCAGGCCGGCTTCAGCGACGCCCAAGAGAAAGCGCAGGACATAGAACTGCCAGGCGGTTTCGACGAAGGCGAAGAGGGCGGAGATGATGCCCCAGGTGATCATGATGCGGGCGATCCAGACCCGCGCGCCGACCTTGTGCAGGATGATGTTGCTCGGCACTTCGCAGAGGAAATAGCCGATGAAGAACATGCCCGCGCCCAGCCCGTACACCGTTTCGCTGAGGGCCAGGTCGTTCATCATCTGCAACTTGGCAAAGCCGACGTTGACGCGATCGAGATAGGCGCACAGGTAGCACAGCATCAGGAAGGGCATCAGGCGCCACGCGGTTTTGCGGTAGGCGTTGGAGCGCACGGTCGAAACCGCTTCGAGCGATAGGGTTGTCATGGTCTGATCTCTTGTTTTTATTGACCGGCAGGCCCGCAGGCCCGACTGCATCGTCGATCCAGAACCGCACGGGCCGTGAGGCCCGCCAGGTGTACTTCAGTGAATCAGCATGCCGCCGTTCACATCCAGGGTAATGCCGGTGAGGTAGGACGACAGGTCGCTGGCCAGGAACAGCGCGGCGTTCGCCACATCCTGGGCGGCACCCAGGCGGCCCAGCGGAATGCCGTCGATGATCGCGTGGCGACGCTCGTCCTGCATCAGCCCGCCGGTGATGTCGGTGTGGATCAGCCCGGGGGTGATCGAGTTGACACGCACCTGGTCCGGCCCCAGTTCCCGCGCCATGGCCTTGGCCAGGCCGAGCACGCCGGCTTTCGCGGCGCTGTAGTGCGGGCCGCCGAAGATGCCGCCGCCGCGTTGTGCGGAAACCGACGACAGGCAGACGATGCTGCCGCCAGCCTGCTGGCGCATCAGCGGGATTACCGCCTGGGACATCAGCAAGGTGCCGCGCAGGCTGACGTCCAGCACCTTGTCATAGTCGTCGGGGCGGATGTCCAGGGTCTTGAGGGGCTGGGTGATACCGGCGTTGTTGACGAGAATGTCGATGCGCCCGAAATGCTCGATGATCCGGGCGACCGCCTGTTGCACCTGGGCCTCGTCGGCGACGTTGGCGGCCAGGCCCAGGTGGTCTTCGCCCAGGGACGCGGCGGCATCTCGCGCGGCGGCGGCATCCAGGTCGAGGATCGCCACCCGGGCGCCGTGTCGCGCGAAGGTGGTCGCGGTGGCGCGGCCGATGCCACGCGCGGAGGCTGCACCGGTGATGATCGCGACTTTGCCTTGAAGGAGCATGGAGAGTACCTCTGATTGTTTTTATAGGGTCGACCCGCAACGAATCGATGACCCAGCTTCTCTCCCCTCAGACCCCTGAGCAATAACGCGAATCTCACTGGGTGCTGAAAATAATTCAGCACTCGCCAGCGGGACAATCGAATGGTTGAATGACCAAACGCCCGGCTCAGGCCCTCTGCAACGGAATAACAACAATCATGCGTTCATCCGGCGATGCACCTTCGGTACTGCCACCCCTGAAAGCCATTCAGGCCTTCGAACAGACCGCGCGCTTCGGCAACGTCGCCCGCGCTGCGGAAGTGCTCGACCTGACCCCCTCGGCCGTCAGCCACCAGTTGGCCAAGCTGGAGGCGATGATCGGCCGCCAGCTGTTTTTCCGCACGGCCCGTGGGGTGACGCTGACTCCGGTCGGCGAGCAGTACCTGGCCGAAGTCTCCGGCATCCTCCACAGCCTCGCCGTGGCGACCGAACGCGCCACCAGCGATGTCAGCCTCGATTGCCTGCGCCTGCATTCATCGCCGAGCTTTGGCCTGCTGTGGTTGATGCCGCGGCTGGAGCAGTTTCGCCAGAGCCACCCGGATATCCAGCTCAACCTGTCGTGCTCCTACGAATCCCTGCACTTCAGCCGGGACAAGATCGACGTCGATATCCGCCACGGCTTGCCTAACTGGCCGAGCTTTGAAGTGCGCACGGTGCGCAATGAAAAGATCGCGGTGCTGGCCTCACCCAAGCTTCTGGAAAAGCGCCCGGTCCGCACGGTGGCGGACCTGCTCGACAGCCAGCTGATCCTCTCGGAAGCGACGTTGGTAAAGTGGCCGCAGCTGTTTGCCCAGCACGGTGTGTCGCGGCCAGAAAAACCCTACACCCTGAGCTTTGACCGCTCCTACATGACCCTGGAGGCAGCTAGCCACGGGCTCGGCTTCGCCTTGGAAAGCACCTTGCTGGCGCAGGATTATCTGGCGCGGGGGGCCCTGGTCGAGGTCGCACCCCAGTTGAGCACACCTATCACTGCCCATCATTTAGTATTTCCACGGGCGCACTCAAACTTTCCGAGAGTCAGGCGATTTCTTGAATGGATGCAGAAAGAATTGGGACATGACTTCAGTTACTGATCTGGAGTTCCCTCGTGGCAGCACCGGGCCCGACGGCTCAGCCCGTGAGGAGGGCAGGTCACCCCTCGAGCCGCACCAGCGCCTGCTGTAGTTCCCGACTGTCGCCACCCAGCGCAGTGGTCGCTTGTGCCGCCAGTTTCAGCAGCATTTTGCGCGCCCCCTTTATGACTTCTTCATTGAATCGCTCAGAAGGGCCCGAGAGGGTCAGGGCCCCCTTGAGTTCATTATTCATACCGAATACAGGCACCGAGACCGCTGCGGTATCCGGATCGCGTTCGCCAAATGAACTGGCCCAGAGCTGTTCGCGAACCTCCGGGAGGGCATGGTCAGTGGATAGGCCGAATGTGCGGAGAATTTTTCCGGAAGCCCCGGCCTGGAGCGGGAAGCGGTCGCCCTCGTGAATGGAAACCCGCACGGAACGCCTGGGCTCGACCCGAAAAAGAACAACCCGACTGTCGTTCTCGATGACGTAGAACGAGGAGGTTTCCCCGCTGTCTTCCGAGAGCGTCTCGAGTTTCGGGTAGATGATATCGCGCAGGCGAAATGAGCTTTGGTAAAGCGGTGCCAGCCGGAGTGGCTCGTGGCCGATGGCGAACTGACCGTCTGGCAGTCGGCGAATGAAGCCGGCTCTTTCCAGAGAGTTCATCAAGCGCAGAATGGTACTTTTGTAGAGGCCGGTGCGACGAGCCAACTCCGCCAGTGGCAGCACGTTGCGCTCGGCATCGAAGGCGCTGAGTATCGCAAAGGCACGGTCCACCGCGGCAACGCCTCCGTCAGCGGTGTTCTGGGGAGAGGCTTTATCGAGTATTTCGTTACTGTTCATAGTCATTTCGGCCAGTGATTGGGCAGCACGTCAGTGATCGTCAATAGGCTCGGCCCTGCTGCGGCCGAGCATTTTGACGGTACCTTACCCGCAGCGGATGCCTGTCGACTAGTCTGCGTGACAGAACGTGATTCTGATATCCAGCATTCGCAGCTTACGCATCTCGCATGAAGAAACGCAGCGACAAGGCCATGAGCGCGGCAAAGAACAAGACACAGCCCATGACCATCAGGCCCGCAGCGAACGACTGGGTGGACTCTTTGAGGTAACCCATCAGGTAGGGGCCGACAAAACCACCGAACGCACCGAAGGAGTTGATCAGTGCGATGCCACCTGCGGCCGCCTGGCCCGACAGGAACTTGGCCGGCAGGGTATAGAAGATGGTTTTGGCAGAAATTGTCCCGACCAGGGCCAGCGTTATGCCTATCAGGGCAGGCACCAATGCGTTCATGTTCAGCGCGAAGATCAGCGCCAGGCCTGCCAGCACCAGGGCAATCACCAGATTGAGGATACCTCTGCCCGTGCGGTCGACGTACCTGGCCCAGAACAGCAGACCGATCGTGGAGAAGAAGTAGGGAATCGCCGCTACCCAGCCGATCATGCTGAGTTCCACGCCTTGTGCCTTGAGCATCTGTGGCAGCCAGATACCAATACCGTAAGTGCCGATGGTGAAGCTGAACGTGATAGAGCTGAGGATCCATACGCGTGGATCTTTGAGTGCGGTGCCGAAGGCGTGGCGTTTCTGGTCCTTGCCGTTTTCCTTTTCCAGCATGCCGTTCAAGGCATCGCGCTCTTCCTGGCTCAGCCATTTGGCTTCGCTGGGGCGGTTGGCCAGCACTTTCAGGGTGATCAAGCCCAGTACACACGCCGGAAGCCCTTCGATCAGGAACATCCACTGCCACCCGGCCAGGCCCCAGACGCCATGCATCTGCAGCAACCAGATCGACAGCGGGCCGCCTACCAAAAAGGAAATCGGGGTCGCGACGGTGAACCAGGCCAGTACGCGCGTGCGGTACTGCGCGGGGAACCACAGGGTCAGGAAGAAGATCACGCCAGGAAAGAAACCCGCTTCCGCCACCCCCAGGATGAACCGCACGACATAGAAGCTATAAGGGCCGATCACCCAGGCAGTGGCCGCTGCTGCCAGGCCCCAACTGATCATGATGCGAGCCATCCACAACCGGGCACCGAAGCGGTACATCGCCAGGTTGCTGGGCACTTCGCACAGGCAGTAGCCGAAGAACATGATGCCCGCGCCCAGTCCGAACTGGGCGGCAGTGAGGCCGAGCTGATCGGTCATCTGCAATGCGGCATAACCAACGCTGGTGCGGTCCAGATAGTTGAAGAAGTAAGCCAGCGCAAGTAATGGAATCAAACGCCAGGCGGCTTTTTTCATGGCTTTGCGTTGAAGCTCGGAATGTTCTTCAGGTTTGTGCAGGGACAAATCGGTAGCCGGGGTCGTGACGTTCGCCATGACTGCATCCTCGGTGTTGTTGTTATGGATAACCGTGGCGGGATAGGCCGACGGTCTTGGCAGAATTTCGTGCGGCTCCGGCACCCCATCCTGCAGTTCGCGCCGAGCCTCCCTCGCCGCGTTCAGATCCAGTGGCCGCAGTGACAGGCCCAGGCTGGCCTGTCGCTACGCCGTTCAAGCGCTTCTTATCGTTCCGGCTGCTTCGAGGGCGGCGATCGCCTCGGGCGCGTAACCGATCTGTTCCAGCAGTTCCCGGGAGTGACTGCCCATTTCCGGGACGTTCAAGCGAGCGCCAAAACGTTGGCCATCCATCTCGAATGGGAGCATTGGAACTTTCACTTTCTGGCCGTCGGCAAGCACCAGTTCGGTCATGCCCCCGGACTCGTTCAGATGGCGATCCTCGAACAGATCCTCCGGGCGCTGGATCGGAGAGAAGGGCAGGCCGGCCTGTTCGCAAAGCGTCATCACGGCCTGCTTGCTCATGCCGCCAATGCGCTCGCGCACCAACGGCATGATTCGCTCGCGCGCTTTCACTCGCTGGTTATTGCGAGCCAGGTTTGGATCGCTGCCCAACTCCTGGAAGTCGAAGGCGTTGCAGAACGCTCCCCACTGGCTATCGCTCACCACACCGATAAACACCTGCTCGCCTGCTTCATCCGTGTCGAAGACGTCATAGATTGCCCAGGCTGAAATGCGGCTGGGCATCGGGGCCGCGGCGGCCCCCGTCACCACTTTTTGCATCATGTGTTGGGCAACGAGGAATGCCGAGTTTTCGAACAGACCGGTCTGGACGAATTGGCCTCGGCCGGTTTCTTTGCGCTGCAGCAGAGCGGCAAGAATGGAAACGGCGCTGAACATGCCGCCCATGACGTCGTTTACCGACGCGCCGGCACGAAGAGGGCGTCCGACAGGCCCGGTCATGTACGCCAGGCCGGTCATCATCTGCACCACTTCATCGAGCGCGGTGCGATTTTCGTAGGGGCCAGGCAAGAAGCCTTTCATCGAGCTGTAGATGATGTCCGGCTTGATGGCTTTGACCTGCTCGTAGCCCAAGCCCAGCTTTTCCATGGCGCCGGGACGGAAGTTCTCGGTGACGACATCGGCGGTGGCGATGAGCTTCTTCACCGCAGCCATGCCTTCAGCGGATTTGATGTCCACCGCAAAACTCTTCTTGTTGCGGTTGTAGGTCATCCAGTAGCCCGCACCCGAGCCCATCAGGCGCCGTGTGTTGTCGCCCTCCGGTACGGGTTCGACCTTGATGACCTCGGCGCCGAGGTCCGCGAGCAACAGACCGCAGGTTGGCCCCATCACCATGTGGACGAACTCGATGACGCGAATCCCGGCCAGTGGCCGTTTTTTTTCTTCTGGCAGACTCATACGGCCTCCTTGGCATAGGTGAAGTTCTTGCCGACGCCGGCATCAGGGATGAAGCCGTACAGCGGTTCGCCTGGCAGCCCCTTGAGCAGCCATTCCCGGGCGCTTACCAGGCGATCAAGATCGACACCGGTGCGCAGCCCCATGGATTCGAGAAGGTAAACCAGGTCTTCGGTCACGATATTGCCCGAGGCACCCGGCGCGTATGGACAGCCGCCAATGCCGCCCTGAGAACCGTCGAACGTCGTTACGCCGGCTTCCAACGCTGCAACGACGTTAGCCAGGCCTTGTCCGCGGGTATTGTGGAAATGCGCACTGCCGCTGAGTTGGCCTATTTCATTGCGCAGCCGCTTGAACAGGCGGCGGACCTGGGTGGGGTTGGCATAGCCAACCGTGTCGGAAAGACCAACCTCATCGACGCCGAGCTCGGCCATTTTCACGGCGATGGCGATGGTTTCGTCATCCGTCACCACGCCTTGCAGCGTGCAGCCAAAAGCCGTCGAGACACCGGCCTCTATCTGGATGCCGGGGAAGCATTCGTTGCGTAGCTCCACCACCGCCTTGACCTCCTCGAAGACCTGCGCATGGGTTTTGCGGATATTGGAAATCGAATGCTGCTCGCTCACGGAAATCGGCAGGGTGATCTTGTGCACACCGGCATAGAACGCTGCTTGGGCACCTCTCAGGTTGGGCACCAGCGCAGTGACGTAGAGGTTCGGCAAGGTCAGCGCGTGAGCCACGACAAGCGCGCAGTCGGCCATTTGCGGCAGCAGCTTGGGGGAGACGAACGAGCCCACCTCGATCTCGCGCAGGCCTGCCTTGGCCAAGGCCGTTATCCACTCCAATTTGGACTCGGTGGACATGATGGCCTTGATGCTTTGCAGGCCGTCACGCGGCCCCACTTCACTTACCAGGATGTCGATGTCAGCAGCGTCTTTCACAGTAGGTTCTCCTCATCTGCTGGAGAGCCTGTCGAACATTCACGCAATGCGGCAGCTAGGGAAAAGCACCTATTGCTGTGTTGTTCTGTCAGGCGGAATGATGTTCTATTTTTAGTATTGGTCGTAAAAATACATCCTGTCAATGACTCCTTCGATGAGCTGTTCTACAGGCCATCCGCTGCGCGCTGGCGAGGCTACGTCCCCTGGATGGCAGACGATTTGCTCCGGCCAAAGCATCGCCTTCTGGAAGCGTCACGCTTGACAGGATAAAGAAATGCTCAGAAAGTTGTTCTGCCAAAAGAAACAATGTTCTATCTGGCAGAACATTTTTTTAACAAGAACAAGATTCTCTGTGCACCCGGACTGCAAGGTTGTCGCTCGAACAAATACCGTTCGCCCCCTTCGTCACGGTGCCAGCTGATACGCGGAGTGCTGCAATGAGTCTTTATCCCCCTCCCCAGGACCGGACCACCGAAGTTTTCACCCGCCTGCCGGAGGAGTTCTGGCGCACCGGTGACTCCGATTGGGTCCGCGCCAACAAGCCTGGCCAGAAGGTTGCCAGTTTTCTGGAAGGACCTTCTTTCGACCTGGACGGCAATCTCTATGTGACCGACATCCCTTACGGCCGCGTATTTCGCATCTCGCCGAAGGGGGAGTGGGAGTTGGTCGTCGAGTACGACGGCTGGCCCAACGGCCTGAAGATCCACCGCGATGGTCGGATTTTCATCGCCGACTACAAGCGCGGCATCATGTTGCTGGACCCGCTCAGCAAACGCATCGAACCCTTCCTCACCCACCGCCGCAGCGAAGGCTTCAAAGGGGTCAATGACCTGTTCTTCGATCGTGGTGGGCGCCTCTATTTCACCGACCAGGGCCAGACTGGCATGCACGACCCCAGTGGGCGGGTGTTCCGTTATGACCTGGAAAACCAGCGCCTGGATTGCCTGCTGGATAACGGCGCGAGCCCCAATGGCCTGGTGATGGATCTGCACGAGCAGGCATTGCTGGTAGCGATGACCCGAGGTAATGCGGTATGGCGCCTGCCCATTCAACAGGACGGCAGCACGTCCAAGGTGGGGACATTCACGGCCATGGCCGGCGGTGTGAGTGGTGCCGACGGAATGGCCCTGGATGAGCAAGGCAACCTGTTCGTCTGCGATGCGGGTAATGGCTGTGTGTGGGTCTTCGACGGCCATGCCGTTCCTCTCTACCGTCTTCGCTCCTGCACCGAAGGACGAACCCTGACCAACCTGGCCTTTGGCGGGGAAGGGAACCGCGACCTGTTCATCACCGACTCTTCAACCGGCCACATCCTCAAGGTGGCCATGGAGCATCCCGGCAAACGGTTGTTCTCGCACACCGCGCAATAACCACACGCAATGAAGACCGGTTCGCCTGGCCCTCGGCTTCGACTCGCCTCGAAGAAAGCTGACGGCTGACCTTCGCCCAGACAAGACAAATAAGAAGAGGGACACATGCTTACGATTCTCAGCTACACCATGATCGCCTGCTTCATGTACCTGATCATGAGCAAGCGCCTGTCGCCACTGGTCGCGCTCGTACTGGTACCCATCGTGTTCGGCTGCCTGGCCGGCTTCTCCACCGGGCTGGGGCCGATGATGCTCGACGGTATGAAGATGCTCGCCCCCACGGGGATCATGCTCACCTTCGCCATCCTGTACTTCTGCATGATGACGGATGCAGGCCTGTTCAATCCGCTGATCAAGCTGATCCTGAAACTGGTCCAGGGCGACCCACTGAAAATCGTGGTCGGCACCGCGATCCTCGGCACCTGCGTGGGCCTCGATGGGGATGGGGCAACCATGTACATCATTACCACCGCAGCGATGCTGCCGCTCTATCGCCGCACCGGTATCAGCCTCCAGGTCATGGCGACCGTCCTGCTCCTGACCATTGGCGTGATGAATATCCTGCCCTGGGCAGGCCCGTTCTCCCGTGCGGCCAGTGCGATGCATGTCGATATCACCGAGCTGTTCATCGAGATGATCCCGATCATGATCGCGGGGCTCAGCTGGGTGATCTTCAGCGCGTTCTGGCTGGGGCTGAAGGAGCGTCGTCGCCTCGGCACCATCACGCTCGATCACGATGAGTTCATGGAGCACTTCACCGAGTTTCGCCTGGGTGACTGGCGTTTCCTGTTCAACGCAGCGCTGACCATCACGCTCATCGCTCTGATGATGTTGAACCTCATGCCGCTTCCGGTACTGTTCACCATCGCCTGTGCCCTGGGGCTGGCAGTCAACTTCCCCACGCTCAAGGCGCAGAAGGCGGTCATTGGTAAACATGCAGATAACGTCATGGCTGTCACCTCGCTGATTTTCGCCGCGGGCATCTTCGTCGGGATCATGTCCGGCACCGGTATGGTCAAGGCCATTTCCGAAAGCCTGATCATGGTCATCCCGGACTCCGCAGGACATTTCATGTCGGTGTTCACGGCCTTCATCAGCATGCCGTTTACCTATGTCCTGACCAATGACGCGTTCTACTTCGGAATCCTGCCGATCCTGGCCGAGACCGCCAGTCACTACGGTATCGGGGCCAAGGAGATGGCCATTGCGAGCCTGATCGGACAACCGGTTCACCTGCTCAGCCCGCTGGTGGCCTCCACTTACCTGTTGTGCGGCCTCCTCGATGTCGACTATGGCGACAATCAGCGCGCCTCGATCACCTGGAGCATCGGGACGTGCCTGGTGATGTTTGTCGCGGCCATCGCGCTGGGATCAATCAATCTCTATAACTGAGCCCCTCTTGGCGTATTGCAGTTATAGATGTTCGCCGCGTACGTCTGGGCTTTGAAGAACTTCGGACAAGGACGTTCGTTGGCGCTTGGCAACTTGCCCCGAGCTTTTACTGCTGGCAAATCCACAGTTGCTCTGGGTCAAGTCTCAATCGCCAGGGTGAATTAGTCTTCAGTCAACGCCGGCACCTATTGTAAAGTCAGGCTATTAGCCCGCTCGGAAGATTGCCCCATCGGTCTCGCGCTAGCCGCTGATCTGTTACTCATTCGCTTACTCCTCTGCGGTGTCATATGACTCGTTCGATACGGCGTATCCTGGGCCGACTAAACAAACGTGGCCACTCACTCGCAATTATCTTCTGCTTGCTAATGAGTGTTCTCATTGGCGGGGCACTTTGGTTATCCGATAATAACGAGTACCTGCGTGACCTCAGTGAAGTCGCTCTTGTCGTTCAGGCCACTGTGCTCGGTGTGCTTTATTTCTCGACACGCCTTCGCGATTATCATTTCGAACGTCACCTCGAAGAACTGAGGATGCGCAAGGAGAAGGTCAAGGCCCTGAATGCCCGCTTGCGTAACTTGATCAATGCCGCGACCCAGGTGGCTGTTGTTACCACAGACTCTCGCGGGCGCACGCTCTTGTTCAGCGCCGGAGCCGAAAAGCTGTTCGGTTTCAGTCGTGAAGAAATGTTGGGACGTGAACCTGCGCATATCCTGCATGTGCAGGAAGAATTCATCGGCGGCGACCGCACTCCGGATAACCCGGCTCATCAGCAAACCACCGACAAGAAGCTGAGCAACCAGCTGCCTGGCGGGGAGGGTTGTATGACCACAGAACGGACCTATCGCCGCAAGGATGGCAGTCACTTCATAGGTGAGTTGCGATGCGCGAAGATCATCGATGCAAACTCTGGGCAGGTTGAGCACATCAACGTCATTATCGATGTCAGCGAACGCATTGCCTTGCTGAATAAAATCAATGAAGCCAAGGCTTTCCTGAAGCTCCTCACTCAGCGTATTCCAAACGTGCTCTATCAGTACCATCTAAGAGAAGAGGGTGAGAGTTATTTTTCTTACTGCAGTCCGAGCCTGGAACACGTCTTCGAGCTCAAGCCAGAAGAGGTCGTCGGTATCAGGTTCAAGCAAAATCCTTTGTTTCACAGGGTTCACGAAGAAGACCTCGCACTTATCTATGCGGCAACCAGGGAGTCGGTCGAAACGGGTAAACCCTGGGCATGTGATTTCCGCGTACATCTGCCGGAGAAAGGTACTCGTTGGCTGCGCGGCGAGTCTTATGCGGAAAAACAAGCCGATGAGACACTTGTCTGGTATGGCTCGTTTATCGATATCACTGAACTGAAAGACCGCGAGGCCGCGTTACGCGTCCAGGCCATCACGGACGAGCTGACGGGTATTTACAATCGACGCTACTTTATGGACAGCCTTGAACACCATATCGATCTGGCAAAACGCTACGGTTCATTTTTTTCCCTGATCATGTTGGATCTCGATCACTTCAAGTCGATCAACGACCGCTGGGGGCATGAGGGGGGCGATAGGGTACTCAAGGAGACCTGTCGCCTGATTGGCCAACGTTTACGCAGCATTGATGTGTTCTGCCGCATTGGTGGCGAGGAGCTGGCGATTCTCTGCCCATCCACTCAGGCTGAGCAAGCCGCAAGTCTGGCCGAATCCTTGTGCCAATCGCTGGCCAATCATGTCATCCCCCCGGTAGGTCAGGTGACAGCGAGTTTCGGGGTTGCCTGTTGGCAAAGAGAGTTGGACGTGCAGGCGCTTTTACGCCGGGCCGATGAGGCGACCTACAGCGCCAAGCAAGAAGGGCGTAATCGTGTCCGTATGGCAGTTCAGTAGACGTTTTGCTCTCGATCTACCGCTCGATCAGACCGAATTGAATCCTTGGTTTAGTGGTCTCGACGGGCTCATTCCTGCCATTTGGCGGCCACGGGCATCGAGATCGGAAAGCTTGGCGTCGTCGTGCTGTTGACCAGGAATACCCGGCCGAAGCCTTCCGGCGCCAGTTCCCTCCAGATAGAAGCAGCCTCCGATGAGTGACGACTGCCACACCTTCGCATGGATTTCCTCCGCCTCAGTAGGTGAAGGCAATGGGCGGTGCGTTGCCATTGAGCAGGTAGTCGCCGATAGCCTTGTACTTGTAGGCCAGGGCGTCGTGGGTGGTGTGGGTGCGGGCGTTACGCCAGTGGCGATCGAAGTTGTACCGCGACTGAGTGGTGGCGGCGCCGCCGACCTCGTAGAGGCGCTCGCAAACGTGCAAGGCGGCGCGGGTTGAGGCGATCTTGGCTTCGGCCACTGCAATTGACGACCGCGCCAGGATCGCCTCCAGCCCGGCACCTTCGGCCAGGCCCTGCAACTGGCTACGGGCGGCCAGGTCGACGGCGCCGGCGGCTTTCTCCACCAGGGCTTCGGCGCCATGGATACGGGCCGCCAGATCACCCAGGGTATGCAGGATGTAAGGATCGTTGCGCGCCTGGTTGACCCCGCTTTCACGCACCGGGCGCGAGCCGGTACGGGCCCACAGAACGGCGTCGTCGAGAGCCGCGAGGCCGATGCCGATATCGATGGCGCAGTGAATCAGTTGCGCGCTGGCACCAATGTAGTTGCGTCGCTGGTACCACTGGGCCAAAGGGATCACTTGCTCCGGGCGCACCGGGACGTTCTCCAGCAGGGTACTGCCGCTGGCGGTGACCCGCTGGCCCATGCCGTCCCAGTCATCGAGCATGACGATGCCCGGAGTATCGGCCGGCAGCATCACGTAGACCGCATTGCCATCCTCGTCCACGGCCTGGATTTTCAGCAGGTCGGCGAACAGGCAACCGGTGCTGTAGAACTTGCTGCCGTTGAGCACCAGGCCTTCGCCTCGGCGCTCCAGGCGGGTATGGATTTCGCCGCGAAAGGTGCCGCTGCGCTCGGCAATCGCTCCCGAGGACAGCCGGCGTTCGGCAAAGGCCCCAAGGTACAGGCGCTGTTGTTCGGGGCTGGCGATCAGACGCAAGTGTTCGACGGTGGCGAAATGCGGGAACAGCGCCTGGGCAACGCTGGGGTCGGCCTTGCCCAGGGCGATGAAGATCTGCGCCACCTGTAGTTGGCTGACGTCGCCGCCCCCCAACTCGGAGGGAACCCGGGCGGCACCCAGGCCCGAGTGGCGGATCAGGTCGAGCTGGGCATGGGGCAGGATCCTGCCGGCGTCGCGCTCGGCGGCGCCGGGTTGGATCTGGGTGGCCAGGTGTTGGGCCAGGGCGAGGTAGTCGGTCATGGGAATGTCCATCGAGAAAGTCAGGAAGCGTCGCGCAGGACGTGGCGTGGCACGCCGAACAACAGGATCAGGGTGCCGCTGGCCACCAGGGCCGCGACGATGTAGAGCGCCAAGCTGATATCGCCGGTGCTGGTCTTGATCGCGCCGATCATGATCGGCGTCAGCAGGCTGCTGATCTGCCCGCAGCAGTTGACCAGCGCCAGGCCGGCGGCCTTGGCGTGGTCCGACAGGTAGTAGGTGGGAATGGTCCAGAAGATCGCCGTGGCCACCAGATACCCGCTGGTCATCAGGGTCAGTACGGCAATCGCCGAGTAGGGGCTGAACAGGAAACCGGGCAGGACCAGCATCGCCAGGGCTGCGCCCAGGCCACCCAAAGCGAAGTGCCAACGACGCTCCTGATGCAGGTCCGAATGCCGGCACGCCCATAGCATCAGGCTGACACCGACCACATAGGGCAGGGCCGAGAGCATCCCCAGTTGCCCAAGGTTGCTGACCCCCGAGTCGCGAATGATCGACGGTGCCCAGATGTTGGTGACATTACCGGTGCACATGATCGTCAGGCAGTAGGCCAGGGTGATGAACCAGACCTTGCGATCCTTCAGCGCTTCGACAAAGCGTTGATGACCGCCGGGTTTACGGTGTTGCCGTTCATGGGCCAGAGCCCGCTCGATGGCTTGCTTTTCAGCGCTGCTCAGCCATCTGGCGGTGGCGGGTTTGTCGTCCAGCCAATACCAGGCGAACAACCCGGCGAGCACCGGTGGAATGCCGGTGACCACGAACAGCCATTGCCAGCCGGTAAAGCCACCGAGGCCGGCGAAGTGCCCCATGATCCAGGTCGACAGCGGGCCGCCGATGATCCCGCAGACGGCGATTGCCATGATGAACCGCGAGGTGATCCGCGCCCGGTGGGTGGCGGGAAACCAGTAGGTCAGGTACAGGATCACGCCGGGAAAGAATCCGGCCTCGGCCGCACCCAGCAAGATCCGCAGCACATAGAACTGTGCCGGAGTCTGGGCGAAGGCGGTGGCGATGGTCACCAGGCCCCAGAGGATCATGATCCGGGTCATGGTTTTTTTTGCGCCGATCTTCTCCAGCAGCAGGTTGCTGGGAATCTCGAACAGCAGGTAGCCGATGGAGAAGACCCCGACGATGATGCCGAAGGCGGCGTCGCTGATGTTCAGGTCAGTCTTGAACTGCAAATGGGCAAAACCGATGTTGACCCGGTCCAGCCAGTTGAGGACAAAACACAGGAACAGGAACGGCATGATGCGCCACGCCAGCTTGCGATACAGGCGTTGGTCGAACGCTAGCGCCGCGCTGTCGGTGTTCTGATGAGTGTGGGCGGTCAAGGTGCTGGGAGTGTTCATCGGCCCTTACCAGCTCACATCAACTTTGGCGAAGTAGTAGGCACCTTCCAGGCCATAGGGCGAGTACCAGCTGTAGGTCGGATTATCGGTGGGGAAGAAGTAGAAACGCTTGGCCTCGGCGTTGAGTTGCTGGGGACGGCGGTCGAAGATATTTTCCCCGCCGATGGTCAGTTTCACCGCGTCGCTCAGGTAGTAGCCCAGGCTCAGGTCGGTGATGAATGCCGGGCGTATTTCCTCGTCGCGGCTGGCGGAAATCTGGTTGCGCCCGGTGACTTTGGAGTAGCGGGTTTGCTTGAGCGTGAGGTCGAAGTCACCCAGTTGCCAGGCGGCGGTCAGCGAGGTGACGTTCTTCGGATAGGCGCTGGTCAGGTTGCCCTGGCGGTCGCGGCCGACCGCGCTGATCCCGGTGCCGGCCAGTGCCGCGGGCTCCTTGATCTTCTCGATGGTCTGCAGGCTCTGGTTGCTGAGCAGGGTCCACTTGGTCTTGCCATAACGGCCCAGGTCATAGCGGTAGTCGGCCACCAGGTCGATGCCGCGGGTGCGGGTGTCGGCCAGGTTGCCGAAGTAGGAGACGATCTGGTTCGGGTTGAGACCCTGGCTGGCCAGCAGGTTGGAAACAGCCGTGCCTTGCAGGTTGCTGGTTTGCAGGATGCGATCCTTGATATCGATCTGATACAGATCGACGGTGATATCCAGGTTCTCGGTCGGCGTGGCGACAAACCCCAGGCTGTAGTTCATCGAGCGTTCCGGCTTCAGCTCTTTGGCGCCCAGGGCCTGGCCAGCCGCATCATCGACTGTCACATAGCGGGTAGTGGCCTGTTCCAGTTGGCCGGTGATCGGGCTGTTGCGCCAGGCGGTGAGGGACGAGGAGTAGTACTGCTGTTGCAGCGACGGCGCGCGGAAACCGTTGCTGATGGTGCCGCGCACGGCGAACTGTGGGGTGAAGGCATAACGGGTCGAAAGCTTGCCGCTACCGGTATCGCCGAAGTCGCTGTAGTGCTCGAAGCGCCCGGCCAGGCTCATGTCCCAGCGTTCGGTGAGGCTCTGGCTGAAGTCGATATAGCCGGCGGTGTTGGTCCGCGAATAGTTGTGCGCGTCCTGCGGAGTGAAGCCGACCAGGCCTGGCGCGCCCGGGTTGGGACGCTGACCGGCCAATGGGTGGCCGACCGGGAACACATAACCGCCATCGGCATAGGAGGCGTATTCGCCGGCCTCGATCTCGAAACCATCGCGACGAAACTCCAGTCCGGTGGAGACGTTCAGCGGCTTGGCGAACAGCCCGGTGTCAAAGGCGCGGGTCAGGTCCAGGTTGTTGGTCCACTGGCTGGCGATCAGGTGTCCGCCATCCATGTCACGAGGGCTGTCGGGTCCCAGGGACGGGTTCAGCGAACGCTCGTTACGGGTGTTGGCGTCGTTGTAGCCATAGCTGCTGCTCAGGTCCCATTTCCAGCCCAGCCACTCTTCGTTGCGTACCCCGATCACCGTCTGAAAATCGTCCTCTTCGACCACGAAGCGTGGCGAGAAACCATCCGGATACACCGAGACGATGTTCTGCGGTGAGTTCGCGGTGCGGTAGGTGCCCCAACTGGTGGAGTTGCGGTGGCTGAGGGTGGAAAACGAGTACAGGGTGAAGGCTTCGTTGAGCGGCAACTCAGCGTTGTAGCCAAAGTTATAGGTCTGCGAGCGGGGTTGACCCAGTTGCTGGCGATAGCGGCTCTCGCTGGTTTCCCGCGGGTCGGGCTGGCCGTTCTGGCGAAAGTAGATGCTGGTGCGGTCCGGAACCGCGCCTGCGACGTTGGAGCTTTCCTGAACCCCGATATCGGCGCTGAGGCTGAAGAAACCATCATTGGGCAATTCAAAGCCCTGATTGATCTGGCCCTGGCCACGGGCGCCGAAATTGCCCTTGCCGCCGACCCGCTCCTTGAATTGCCCGTACAGCGCGCTGGCACTGCCACCGGAGCGGTTGTTCTTGAGGATGATATTGATCACCCCGGCAATGGCGTCCGAGCCGTATTGCGCCGCGGCGCCATCGCGCAGCACTTCGACGTGATCCACGGCGCTGATGGGGATCAGGTCGAGGTCGGCGGGCGACTGGCCGCTGGAGGTGGTGGCGGTCTGTACGAAGATCAGCGAGGTGGTGTGCCGACGCTTGCCATTGACCAGCACCAGCACATGGTTGCCACCCAGCCCGCGCAGCGTGGCGGACTTGACCGACAAGCCGGTACCGCCGGTAAAGCCCGCAGCGTTGGTATAGGACGGCACGCTGGCCGCCAAGGCGTCGCGCAGATTCTGCTTGCCCGAGCGAGCCAGGTCGTCGGCGCTGATGACGTCGATGGGCGCCAGGCTCTTGGCCAAGGTCCGGCCACTGTCCCGGGCGCCGGTGACGACCACGGTCTGCAGGGCGGTTTCGTTGGCGGCCGATGGCCGTGATCCGTCCTCTTCGGCCAGCGCCACCTGGCTGGCGCAGAGCCCGAGGAGGCTGGCGCTCAGCAGGCTGAGCCTGGGGTACAAGCATGTGTAAGGGCGAGACATGGTGAGGCTCCGATGAAGAGGTGCCGCTTTCCATTCCTGGTGGTGGGTGTTCCTGACAGTACTGGCGAGGCTGAAAGTGTTGGCTTTTCTGGTTATAGAAGTGCGTTACCGGCCGAGCATGACGTCCTGGCGAGCCTGGTCGACCAGCTCCATGTGGCGCTTCAGACGGTTTTTTCTCTCCGCCAGCAGCAGAGTCTTGGTCCACTCGACGGCCTTGCCGGAATGAGCCGCCAGGCGCGCGGCCAGCTCCAGGGAGCTGTCGTAGGCGTCGGCCACGACCCGATTGACCAGGCCCATGCTCAGCGCCTGGTCGGCATCGAAATGCCGGGCGCTGAGCATGATGTCCAGGGCGGCGGCTTCGCCGATCAGGCTTGGCAGGGTAATGGCGCTGAAGCCGGACAACATGCCGTGCTGGACTTCCGGAAAATTGAACCGGGTGTCATGCCGGGCAATACGGAAATCGCAATGAATGGCCAGGCTGATGCCCAAACCCAGGGTGTAGCCGTGCAAGGCGGCAACCACCGGTTTGCTCAGGTCATGGCCAACGCCGGGCAGGGCGCGGGCGAGCAGTTCGCTACTGACCGTCTCGCCGGTGGTTTCTATTTCCTTGAGATCGGAACCTGCACAGAACGCCCGCTCGCCAGCACCACGCAGAACGATTGCACGGACGGCGCGATCGTCCTGCGCCCGCTGCCAGACCTCCGCCAACTCGCGCTTGGCCTGGCTGTCCAGGGCATTCAGGCGCTCCGGACGATTGAGGGTGACCACCAGAATCCCTTCACCAAGGTGTTGATACTCGACTGTCATGGTTTCGATTTCATTGAGTGTGAAAGAAAGACGCTTTGCCCCTTGAGGTCCGCGTCAAAGTGGGGAAAACTTAATTGATGTGCACAATGCAAACAACTTGTTTGTTATATGAACATATTCTTATTAGGTCACAAACGGTTATAAAAAATGAAAGCGATAGTTCTAAAAGCCTTTGGCGGGCCGGAGCAGTTGCAAGTCCAAGAGGTGCCCACACCCCAGGTGGGCCCAGGCGAGGTCCTGGTCAAGGTGCAGGCGGCCGGGGTCTGTCACCACGATCTATTGCACCGCGCCGGCCGCCTGCCAGGGGCGCATACCGACGTGGTGTTGGGCCATGAGGCGGCAGGTGACGTGGTCGAGGTCGGGGCGGGGGTATCGCAACTGGCCGTGGGCGCCCGCGTGGTGATCTACCAGCGGCGTTTTTGCGGACAGTGCCGGGATTGCCTGCGTGGACGCCAGGATCTGTGTCGGGCCCTGGGCCTGCCGTCGGTGGACACCGAAGGAGCCTATGCGCAATACCTGCGAGTGCCGGCGATTTCGGCCATCGAACTGCCCGACGGCTTGGGCTACACCCAGGCCGCGCTGGCTTCATGCCCGATTGCGACCAGCGTCCGGGCCCTGTACGGCGAGGCCGCACTCAAGCCTGGCGAAACCGTGTTGATCAACGGCGCCAGCGGCGGCCTGGGAGGGCACCAGATCCAGCTGGCTCGGGCGCTGGGTGCACGGGTGATCGCGGTCACCAGCAGCCCGGAAAAACATGACTTCCTGCAGGCTCTGGGCGCCCATGAGGTGATAGTGACGAGCGAGGGATACAGCGCCCAAATCTGGAAACTCACCGGTAAAAGGGGAGTGGACGTGGCCATGGATAACCTCGGGCATACCCTGGAGGACACCCTGCGCAGCATGACCCTGGGCGGGCGAGTCGTGGTGTTGGGCAATGTCCATCCCGGCAGTGTCCCGATCGCACCGGGCCTGCTGATCGGGCGGCGGCTCAAGGTCCAGGGCTCGGGTAGCGCAACACTTGAAGAGTTGCGCATGGCCCTGGCGCTGATCCACAGCGGCCAGGTCAAGCCGTTGATCGATCGCGTGCTGCCTTTTCATGAAGTGGCCCGGGCTCACGAGTTGCTGGAGTCGCGACAGGCCAGCGGACGTATCGTCCTGAGCGGGTGGTAGCCATGGACATCAGTACATTGCTTGCCCAGGCTGCCTGCAAATGGCCGAACGAACCGGCGCTGCGCGAACCGTCCAGCGCCCGGACCCTGACCTTCCTGGAACTCGATCAGGCCCTCGATGCTGTCGGCCAGGCCCTGGACCGGCTGCAGGTCGCGCCCGGGGCGCGAGTGGCGCTGTTGGCCGACGCCAGTCTCGACTACCTGCTCGCCGATTATGGCTGCATGGCCAACGGTCGGGTACGGGTGCCTCTCGACCCAGCACTGGCCGCGGACGAGCTGCTGGCCCAACTGCGCGACGCTGGCGCTGTCTTGTTGCTGTTTTCACCAGCCTACGCGGCACTGGTCGAAGACCTGCGTCTGGCGGGCATCGAGTGTCGGCCCTTGAGTTCCGTGAGCGAAGCCGTGCCGTCGGCAGTCCGGCCGCGACCGGCGCAGTCGCCTCAGGCGCTGGCCTCGTTGAACTACACCGGCGGCACCACCGGCGTGCCCAAGGCGGTCATGCACCGGCATGCGAGCCTGTGTGCGGTCTTGCAGAACATTGTCATGGCCCGCGGCGCTTCAACTGGCGATGTGCTGCTCAATGTCCGTCCGTTGTGGCCGATTGCCGCGGTAGCGGTGTTGGCGCATCTGCTCAGTGGCGGGCAGGTGGTGCTGGGCGGGCGCTTCGATGGCAAGGGCTTTGTTGCGCAATTGCGCGAGTATCAGGTCGCGTTCAGCTCCCTGGTGCCTACTCAGCTTGTGCGATTGCTGCGCGAGACGGACGCTTCCCCCGTGGACTTGCCATTCTTCAAGAGCCTCGACGTTGGGGCCGCCGCGCTGGCAAGCGAAGCGCTGGAGGGTGCGTACCGCCTGTTTGGTGAGCGCATCAGTGTCCTTTACGGGATGACCGAAGCCCCCTGGAGCTGCTACCTCTCGGCCGCGCAGATGGCCACGGCGCGACGTGCCGGAGAGAGCGCCGAAGGGCTGGTGGGACGTCCGGTGTTTGCCGCGGCGGTGCGCATCGACCAGGCCGATGTCAACGGCGTCGGTGAAATCCTGCTCGGCGGTCCGCAGTTGATGAGTGGCTACTGGCAGCTCGAAGAGCTCAGTGCTCGGGCGCTCGATAACGGCTGGTTGCGCAGCGGCGATCTGGGGCGGATTCGCGCCGATGGGCAATTGCTGGTCCTGGGACGCTGCAAGGACATCATTCGCAGCGGTGGAAAGTCGGTACAGCCCGGCGAGGTCGAACAGAGTCTGCTGGGCCATCCCGGGGTGGTCGACGTCCATGTGTTCGGGCTGCCGGACGTCGAGTGGGGCGAGCAGGTGTGTGCGGCGGTGGTGCTGGACGGCTCGCGCAAGCTGTCGGCGGCGCAACTGATGGAACACTGTCGAGCGCAGTTGTCGCGGTACAAGGTACCGCGACGGATCTATTTCATCGATCAGCTGCCGCGATCGCACTACGGCAAGGTGCAGAAGAACCGTTTGCTTGCGGCACTCGCTCCGGATCTGTCGTCCTAAAGGTTGCCCAGTTGCGCCGCGATACCTTCGCAGGCCCGGCGCACATGGCTGGCCAGGGGAGAACCCGGGTGGGTCTCGTCTTCCATCTCCAGGCCGGCCACAACCACCGCGCCCATGGCGATCGCGTTCTCGGGCCGGATGGGGAAGGCGACTGACGACAGGCCAGGCTTGAACTCGCCATGACCGAAGGCAAAGTCGTCCTCGCGGCGGATCTGCTCCAGGGTTGGGAGCGCCTTGGCATAGCGCTCTTCACCCAGAATGGCCAGGGCCGTCGATTCGCTGTAGGTGGCCAGTACCGCGCGCCCGCTCGGGCTGCCGTCGATGGGGAACTGGTCGGCCAGGTCGACGATCACGTTGAGCGGGGTGGTTGGGGTCCACATCCGTTCGATCAGCACCACCTGATCGCCCACGGGAACCGACAGCGAGACGATCGCCTGGCGCTCGCCTATGACGCGCTGCAATTCGATGGCATAGGGCAGGGCAATCTTCCTGAGGTTCAAGCGATTCAGATAGGCCGCCGAATAGATCAGGCACTCGGGGCCGATGCGGTAGGTGCCTCCTTGCGCCTCGATCAGGCTCCAGTAGGTCAGGGTTTTGAGCAGACGGTGGATGGTGGTGCGGTCGATGCCGGTCAGTCGCGCCAGGTCCAGTGCGCTGGCACCGTGCTTGAGACCGGAAAGGGTGCGAAGCAACACAATCGAACGGTCGATGACCTGAACGCGCCCGCCAGCAGCGTTTTCCTTGCCGTTGTTGCGTGCCGGTTGAGTCGAAGAAATATCCATTGTGGCAGTGGCTTCCGAAAAGCATTTTGATCGGCTGGCACGGAATGCTGGCTCGGCCGGTGGCCAAGGTTAGCCGTGATCCGCCGCAGGGTGAAGAGCAGAACGAAGTGAGCCTAAGCTAATGTAAAAACGATATTTATTACAGATTTTTAAGATCGTTTAGTTTCAGCGGAAACGGATAGCCGTCGGCGTCTTTCGGCAGACGCCTCAGCTTGTGCACGTCATCGAGCGATAAGGAATGCCATCGTTCAACTCACATGGGAGTGAATCATGTCGTACTCGCTGGACATCACCGCCTTGCCATCCCTGGATCTGTCATTGCTCGCTGGCCGCCCGCAGCAGCGTCGGAAATTTCTGGATGAGTTACGCCATGCCGCTCGGGATGTAATGAAGCATGAAGTGCCTTCCTGAATTAGGCCTGGCTTGCTGCCGGCTCGCGAATGGACGAAGAAGCGTTTGAGGTGAGGGTGGTCAGCTCCTGGCGACTGTGCTCGGGGTTGACCAGGCGCAGAGCCAGCAGGCCGCCGACCAACAGGGCGATGCCGAACAGGCCGATGCTAAGTTCGAAGCCTTTGACCAGATCGCCACCTTTCCAGCCGATGGCCTGCCCGACCATGTGCGGGGCGAGCATGCCGGCGCTGGTCAGCAGGCCGATGTGGATGGCCAGCATGCTGCCGCGCTGCCTGGGCGGGGCAATGTAGGCGATGATGGAGTTGGCAAAGGCTGGCACAAGGTTCACCACGACCCCGCCCACCAGGTACAGGGCCATGGTGCTATACAGGCCCTGCTCGACGAAGCCCATCAGGCTCAGCGCTACGCCGCCGATCAGGCAGGCCACTGCTGGTGGCACGGCCATCGCCATGCGTACGCTGGCCCCATGCTTGAGAGCACGCTGCGACAGGCTGGACACTGCCAGATTGAGAAAGATCACGCCGACCGTGGCAGCCATCACCACATAGCCGGATTGCATCGGGGTCATCTGCAGGCCTTTCTGCAGATAGGTCGGCACCCAGCTGTAGATCAGTGCGGTGGGTAGGTAGGTGCAGAATCCGGCCAGTGTGATGAACACGAAAGTGCGGTTGAGCAGCAGGTGGCGATAGGGGGCAACACCGCGCCCCCCAGTGATCGTATCGTCATGCTGGCCCTCGCGGCCAATCAGCAGCCAGATGACCAGCCAGACCAGGCCGATACCAGCAAGGATCAGGTAACCAACCCGCCAGCCCATATGCTCGATCAGTAGTGGTAGCGACAGTGCTCCGGCGATGGCTCCGACCATGATCGCCACTTGAGTCCAGGCGGCGGGCTGGACTCGCTCGCGCGGGGCGTACCACTTGAAGCAGGCGTGCTGGGTCACCGCCGTACCTGGGCCACAACCGGCACCGAGCAGCATGCGGCTGGCGACCAGGGCATAGAAGCTGGTGCTGATGGCGGTGAGCAATTGGGCGGCCATCCAGACTACTGACATGCCGGAGAGAATCCAGCGACTCGGCAGGCGGTTGGCAAGAAAGCCGACCAGCACGCCAGAGACCGAGTAGAGAAAAAAGAACGCACTGCCGATAAAGCCGAACTGCTCCGGCGATAACCGCAGTTCGTCGATGATCTGTGGGCCGGCGAAGGCGAAGATGGTCTTGTCCAGTACGCTGATGACCATCACCGCCATGAGCATCAGGACGATCAGGCCGCGACGGTGGTCGGAAGGGGGCTGCATTGGCTCAGGCCTCGCTCAGGTAGGTTTCGACCAGGCGTGCCCAGAGACTGGCACCGAAGGGGATCGCCTGGTCGTTAAAGTCATAACCGGGATTGTGCACCATACAACCGCTCGGGCCGCTGTTGCCATTGCCCAGAACGATGTAGCAACCAGGGCGTACCTCGAGCATGGCGGCGAAGTCCTCACTGCCCAGGTAGCCGCTGGGTACTGTGGTCAGCACCGACTGCTCGCCGACTAGCTCGCGCGCCACGTTCTGCAGCAGGGTGGTCTCTTTGACAGTATTAAGCAGTACGCCTATGCGCTCGTCGTAATGCAGGTCCAGGGTCAGGCCGTGGCCCTGCGCCACACCCTGGCTGATTTCGGTAATGCGTTTGCGCAGCAGTTTGCGAATATCCGGATTGGTCGAGCGCACGCTGATCTTCAACGTGGCGACGTCCGGGATCACGTTGTGTGCCTCGCCAGACTGCAGCGAACCGACGGTGACCACGCCCACTTCGCCGGCTGGCACATTACGCGCAACAATCGACTGCAGAGCCAACACCAGTTCAGCAGAGGCCACTACCGGGTCCTTGGCCTTGTGCGGCATTGCACCGTGCCCCCCAACACCAATGAGGCGGATGGTCGCCACATCGGATGAGGCGCTCATGGCTCCGGCCTGGGTAAGGAATATGCCCACCGGCAGGCCTGGCATATTGTGCAGGGCGTAGACGGCGTCACAGGGGAAACGTTGAAACAAACCCTCCTCGATCATCCGTTTGGCCCCGCCGAGGGTTTCTTCGGCTGGCTGGAAAATCAGGTTAAGGGTGCCGTCGAACTGCTGTGTCTCGGCCAGGTAGCGGGCCGCGCAGAGCAGGATGGCGGTATGACCGTCGTGGCCACAGGCGTGCATCTTGCCGGCCTGCTGGCTGCAATAAGGCACGCCACTTTCTTCGTGAATCGGCAGGGCATCCATGTCGGCGCGAATGCCGATGCTCTTGCTGCTGTTGCCACATTTCAGCACGCCCACCACGCCTGTACCGCCAATGCGAGTGTGCACGCTGTAACCCCATTGGCGCAGGTACGTGGCCACCAACTGGCTGGTGCGCTGCTCTTCAAAGCCCAATTCAGGATGCTGGTGGATACGCTGGCGAATCTGGGCGAACTCACTTTGCGAGGCGAGGATCTGCGGGATCAACGCGGGTTGAATCGGATTCATAGGACAACCTTGGAGGTGACGGCGATAGGTACGGAGCAGCATGCCGCAGGCACCGAGCGCTGAATAATCACCTCTGCGCATGCGTATCGGTTTTGGTTATGCAGGCACCGGGCGGCCCAGTGCCGCCCGGGATGCAATGAGGGGCGTTTGCGGGAGGCGTGATCACGCCATGGCGGGGTCAGTCGCTGAACAGTCCACTGCACTTGGCTGCATGCGGGTTCGTGTAGGCGTACACCAGCTCATCGGCCAGCGTCTTGGCTTCGCGCGTCATCAGTTCCTGATCCCGGCAGACCAGGGAGATATTCATCAAGGGGACGGGTTCGACAATCTGCAGAATTTCCAGGTTGTTGAACAGTCGCTGGGTCAGCTCCAGCACGCGGACCGACCAGTAGCTGATGGCATCGCTGCTGGCTGCCAGTTCTGCGTACAGCACCACCGAGGCGCATTCGATGATGTTGTCTGGCCTGGCGATGCCGTGTTCGCTGAGCATCTGTCCGATCTTCGATTGCTCGAGTGACTCCTGCAGCAGCCAATCCTGCCCTTTCAATTCATTCAATGAGCGGGCATGACGCATGGGGTGATCTTTGCGTACGGCCAGTACGGTGGCTTGTTCGTACAGCGCAGTCCAGTGGAAACCATCGGAGCTGCGGGCTTCCGGCAGCGACGTCAGTACCAGATCAAGTTGTCCCTCGCGCAGTCCTTCCATCAACTTGGAGGGACGCAGTTCATGGATCTGCACCTGGACCTTGGGGAAGCGCTTGCGGTAACGGTTGAGGCTGCTCACGAACTGCTGGCTGGGAGTGACCGGTGATACGCCAATAGCGAGCTTGCCATCCATCACCCCCTTGAGCGTGTCGATCTCTTCACGGGCGCGGCGTACTTCCTGGAGTACCAGGCGGGCGCGTTTAACCAGGCGTTCGCCATAATCGGTGACCGTAATGCCGCGGTTGGAGCGTACCAGCAGGGGAACGCCAAGCTCCGCCTCAAGCTCCTTGATGCCCTTGGACAGCGCGGGTTGAGAAATATGCAGCAGGCGCGAAGCTTCTTGGATACTGCCGCTTTCACAGATGGCGACGATGGCGCGCAGTTGGTGCAACTTCATGGGAAAAGCCTCGCCTATTCAAGGTAATAGACGGAATTTAAAGCAAAAAACGCACGTCGGGGCGGCGAGATGATACAGGTGCGGATTCCGAATATTTGCCAAGTGTTGCACCGGCGGGAGAAAGCGGCGGCCAGGAGGCCGCCGTAGGGTGGGGCGCGCAAAATGGTGTATTCAACGAATGCCAGCGGCGCGCAGGGCATTGGGGGTGAATTGCTTGCGGCTGTACTGCACATCGAACTGGTAGGCGTTCGGCTGCTCGTTGTACAGCGCGCTGACCGCGTAGCGTCCGGACAGTACGTCGTAATGTGTTTCGGCGCTGAACTGCGGCACCTGCTGGTCGTAGAAGAAAATGCCGTGGCCTTCAGAGACGCGCCACAGCTGTCCACGGCCGTCATAGGCATCGGCTTCGGCGGTTTGCCAGCTGTCCTCATCGATGAACAGATCCCGACGCGAATAAATGTGGCGCTGACCTTCCTTGAGGGTGCCTCTAACATGCCAGACCCTGTGCAGTTCATAGCGGGCATGCTCGGGGTTGAGGTGGCCCGGCTGGATGATGTCGCTGTACTTCAGCTTGGGCGAGCCCATCTTGTAGCTGTTGTAGGGAATGTACATCTCCTTCTTGCCCACCAGTTGCCAGTCGAAGCGATCCGGCGAGCCGTTGAACATGTCGAAATCATCCATGGTACGCATGCCTTCGGCCCCCGGGCTGTCATAGGCAATCTGCGGCGCGCGGCGTACACGGCGTTGACCGGCGTTGTACTGCCAGGCCATGCGCGGTTCCTCGACCTGGTTGATGGTCTCATGCACCAGCAGCACACCACCGGCCAGACGAGCCGGGGAGAGGAACTCTTCGCGGTAGAAGTAGAGGACGTTGGCCATCTCCTGTGGGGCATAGTCGACCAGACCGACCGGATAGGCCAGTTGCTGCTCGATCTGGCTCGGGGTAAAGGTGCCATTGGTCTGCGGCGACGCCTGCACCACCATGCGCTGGAAGGCCAGCCCACGGTAGCGACCGATATGGTTCCAGATCACTTCCAGGCCATTCTGCGCCACGGCAAAAGGCAGCCCGCCGCTGCGGAAGTTCTGCAAACCGTTGCCACCTTCCGCCAGTTGAGTCTTGGCGGCATTGATGCGGCTGGTGTCGAGATAATCCTGGGGCAGGCTGACTGAGCGCCGGGTTGGATAGACCGGGATACGGTAGGTCTGTGGGTAGCGCTTGAACAGGGCGAGCTGGCCGGGGGTCAGCTTGTCCTGATACTGCGCGACATTGGCGGCAGTGATGGTGAACTGGGGCTGGTCTGCCACAAAGGGGTCGCTGAGGAAACCATTGGCGTCACGCTGGCCGGCGTTCCGGCCGATGCCGCCGGTCCATGCCGGGATGCTGCCGTTGGCATTGCCGGCCTGTTCTGCACCGATTGGCGTAAGGTCCTTGCCCAGTCGAGCGATCTGCTCTACCGGTACGGCAGCCAGCGCCTGGTGAGTCAGCAGCAAACCCAAGCACAGGCCGCCTGCACGCAAGTGTTGTGTCAGGTATGGGGAGAACGTCATGTGTATAACCCTCAGAAGTTCATGCCGACGCTGAAGGCGAGGAAATCGCGGTCAGTGTTGGTGTTGAAGTCACCACCGAAGTAGTCGGTATAACTCAGGCTGGCGGTGTATTTGGACAGGTAGTCGGCATCCAGGCCGACGCTTACCGACTTGTTGCCTTCGGTGAAGGTCGGGCCAAAGCCCTCGACGTCGTGAGCGAACGCCAGGTTGGGCTTGAGGTTGATGCCGGCGATGGCGTCGTTGAAATCAAGCGCGGCGCGCAGGCGGTAACCCCATGAGTTCTGGGTGAAGAAACCCTTGTCGGTGCACTGGTCGGGGTTGGCGGTATTGAGCACGGCCGTACACAGGCGGTTGCCACGTACACTGCCGACTCCTGGAAGGGTGGCAACGGCAGAGGAGGGCAGCGACCCCATGCCGAATACGCTGCTGCGGCCGAAACGCAGGTCGGAGCCGTCGGTCGAGCCGAGGTTGCCGATATGGCTGTAGCCGACTTCGCCGATTAGCGTCAGGCGGTCGCCCCCCAGCACCTGATCGAATGTGTGCACGGCACTGATCTGGGCCTGGGTGAAGGGCATGCGCTTGTAACCCTGTACCAGGCTGCGATAGCGGTTGTCGGCCCAGTCGGTGTCGAAGATTGCCAGGCCGTTCATCCCGCCCAGGGTGTAGAGCCGACCAACACTCGCTGTCGTGGAAACATCTATGCCGTTGAGTGCCAGTGGCATGTTCGGCCGGTGGCTGATCTCGCCGGACAGCGCGGTGCCGTCGGGCGTGGTGGTGGCGAAGCTGATGCCGTAAAGACGGATATCTTCCGGATAGTCCAGGTAATAACTGGCGGTCGACGCACCCGGCGCGCCGAGAATCGCACCGGGGCTGGTGGCATTGCTGGCTGTCCACATGCTTTCCGGTGTGCGGCTGTGATAATTCAGGGCATAGAAACCGAACTCGGTATCGTTCAGCTCCGGCACCAGCCAGCGCAGCGCCACGCCGAACTGGCCACTGTCACGAGCGTCCCGATCGGCGCCACGCGGTACCCAGCCATAGGTGGCATCATCGCGCTTGAAGTCGCTGCCGTTGGTTGTCATCCCATAGTTGCAGCCCTTGGGGGCGGTATCACCGCCGAAGAAGGTGCCGCAGTTATCCAGAACTGTTTTTTCCCATTCCAGCTGGTAGAAGGCCTCCACCGACAGGTTTTCAGTCAGACCCTGGGTGACATACAGCATGTTCACCGGAATCAGCCCTTCCTTGATTTCCGAGCCAGGACGGCGCAGTGCGGCAACGTCGGCAGGGTTGATGGCGTTGATGCTGTTGCCGATAAAGGTGCTCTCACCCCAGCTCACCACCTGCTTGCCAGCACGCACGCTGCCGGGCAGGTCGCCCAGCAGGTAGTTGTGGTAGACGAACGCATCCAGCAACTCGACGCCCGAGGCCTGGGCGGCACTGTCGCGACCACTGTCATCGATATCATAGAGCGGGCGATGCTCATCCTTCAGTTCAAAGTCGTACCAGTACTTGCCACGCAGGAATACGCCGGTTTCGCCGTAGCTCAGTTGCAGGTCATGCAGGCCTTTGAAGATCTTCGAGAAGGTCTCGCCCCGCTTGAAGTTGAGGCGGCCGTCGTCGCTGGTGCTGCTGGACGCCTTACCACCGTTGGCTTTACCGACGAACTTGGCGTCGGCTTTATCCATGGCCCAACTGGTACCGAAGGTTAGCGATGAGTCGAGCCGACCCTCGATTTCCCCGATGTTGAAATTGACAGCCTCTGCAGGTAGCGCTGCAAAGGTTGTAGCCAGTGCCAGGGCATGGGGGAGCATAGCCCCTGCGCCTTTTGTTGTTATGTTCATACTGCTCTCCGCCTGGGCGTGCTGTGCTAGGAAGGCCGCGGGCAGTCGCCACACGGCGCATCGCTGGGTAACTGTTGAGAACATTGCGTTGGCATCCTAGGGGACGGCTGAAATTCTGCCTTCTGAAAAAAACTTATGCCTATAGCCAAAGGTGAGGTCGGACATTCTTGATTTAGTCGACCTAAATTCAATACGTTGTTTTTGTCTATTTGGACTACCCAAGCCGTTGAGATGGCAAGGGTCTCTGGAATTCGTACACCACGATGGTGTGGAGCTGATGCTTACCTTCCGTGGAATACGCACTCAAGCAAATCAGGATGTTCAGAATGGAGCATATTTAATGGAAGGTTTAAGAGAGCTCATGCAGAAGCTCACGACCCGTCTTGATAAGCATGATGGTGAGGTCGTCGCCACACTTCAACGTGTCGCGAAGGGCGAGCTGAAGATGGTCGAGACGATTAGTCCTGAGGAGAAGGAATACGCTCGGGCGCTTTTCGGCTGGATTGCAGAAGTTGGCCCGCAAAAAGTCTGGGCGAAGATTCAGCCGGTACTGGCCGATCCTGCCACGTTAAAGGGAGGTATCGCGCTCGATGAAATACTGCCGGATCCGCATCCTGGATATTCAGTATTTCCCACTCCTCATCAACGCAAAGAACTTAAAGACTACCTTAAGGATAAACGCAACCAGGCCAGGCTTGCGGTTCTCCTGATGAGCTACATTTTCTATAAGCAGTTCCACTACCCGCAGCCAGAGACGGGTATGTATGAAATTTCGGGTAATCCATTCCAGAAGGTCAAGTGGCTCTACCGCTATTGGTTCAATCAGCTTGAGGTCGCCGAGAAAGAGTCGGGGCTGGAAGAGTTCTTCGCGTCGCAGGTTTTAAATTTCTTCAAACTGAACGACTCATCGATAGACCCTGGATTCGCGTACCCGCCTGTTCGCACTTTCTCTGTTTCATGTGCAGGCGATTTGCTCGCGGTCGATTGCCTGACGCCGGAAAACACACCGCACCTGTTCGACGACATCATTGACTTCTACAGCACCGCTGACATCGTTAGTGCCAATCTTGAGTCAACCGTTAATAAGAAAAGGCCCGTGGGGCGCGATCAGGATCCAGGTAAACCGGCCCGAATGAATACGTCCGAGGCGATGTTCCAGAAGTTCCGCGACGAAGCGAAAATCAATTTCTTCAGCACCGCAACGAACCATGCGATGGACTGGGGAGAAGAGGGCGTGCTCGCCACCCTTGAGGTTCTTAAAAAATCGGGCGCCTACTATTCCGGCACCGCCGCGAGCCAGGCCGAGCAGGATGATGTGGTCGTTGTCGAGAAGAACGGCATCAAGGTCGGCTTGCTGGCTTACACCTTTGATCTCAATGGTCACGAGGTACCCCCAGACAAGCCTTACCTCGCCAATGAGGTGCGATTCAATGATGCCCACCCAGCACCCGATTACTCACTGATCGAGAAGCAGGTAGCAGCAGCGAAAGCGAAGGGGGCGGATTGGATCATTGCCTACTGCCACTGGGGATGGGAGTTCGAGATGTATCCCCACGTCAGTATTGTTGAAGCCGCGCATAAAGTTATTGCCTGCGGTGTTGACACTATCTTCGGTAACCACCCACATGTCAGTCAGCCTGCGCAGCTTGTACCACGTCCGGGCAAACAGGATGCATTGGTTGTCTATGCTTTCGGTGATTTTGTCAGTTACCATCCAGAAAGCCGCAATTCAAAACTTGCTTACATTATAAAGTTCAACATTGGGAAAGCCCTCGGATCTACTCGCCTGTTCAACCTACGGACACTGCCTATCTATATTGTTAATGAAAGACTGGATGGCGATCGCTTCAACTGCCGAATCGTCAAGTTCTCCGATGTCCTGGAGAATCCGGATAGTTACGGCCTGACTGAACTGGAGAAGAGTCAGCTGCCACATTTACATGACAAGGTGTGGAAGGATATCCTGTCTCCGATTTCAAACATCCAGGAATGATTTGAACTGTAGGGCGTGCGGGCGCGTGTCATTCCGATAGGTGCGAACTTCCCCTATGCAAAACCACTATCTGGTCGCAATGCTGTTCACCTAAACGGTACAGCCTTGCGATTCGATGGGTCGCGGGTTTTGGATATCTTTACCGTCCTCGGCCTTGATGGTCGAGAACGGTCATCTAAGAATAGATTGGTCAGGCTAGCCTCAGCTCTATAGCTCAGGAGGCCTGATGTTGTTGGGTAATAGAGCAGGCAGGGCACTTGCGGCAGATGATTTCTCAGCGGCCGAAGCGCTTTTCGCAATTGGTGCAACTGAATGGCGCCGGGGTGTGCAGATACATCATTTAACTTATGGGCGATATTTACTGTTCATGAGTGATCGAAACCTCCAATCATTGCTAGGGTTTTTGGCGGGAGTAGGGAGCCTCATGTTCACAGATGTATGTTCATGAATGGCCGATCTAGGAAGTTGTCGACGCAAGACTGGTTAAAGCCAGGGGCAGAACAACCAAGGAATTCCGTGTTGATGCGCTAAAGGTTACTGCCCGTGCAGTAGTTGCGGGAAGCTTGACCATTCTTGACGCCAAAGCACCCACCAGAGGTGCCAAAATCAAAAAGCCAATGTACACAGGGATAACCGGAGCAAGCAGATTGATGTCGCGCACCACCGAAGATATCTGAGATCCAACCACCACAATCAGAACCGCAGCCATTGCTGGAACGGGTAGCCATGCCCACGCTGCGTTCCACCCCGCGACAATGTTCGACCGTCTAACAAACCTGCCTGGATAAAGGAGCCCACGAATGGGAAGTATGCGCACCGCGTCGGTAGTAGCCAGGATCGGCGGAGCGAGGGTGTGATGAGCTTTCACGGCCTCGACCCGTTGGGCTGCGGTCAGCTGCCCAGAGCGGTACTGGTTGAATAAGCCATAACAGATAGCCGTGCAAGCCATCGGTGTCCAGCCACGCAGGGGGCTCAACCTCACCCACATGCGCATAGTAGCTGGACCAGGGCCACGCAGCGGGTTCACCCACCATGCCTGCGCGCACCAGGCTCAGCTCCACGTAGCGGCACACCTCCAGCAGGGAAGCATCCCGGATCGACCAGAATGGCCTTGAACCGCCCCAGGAACAAATGCCCCACCTTGCCGTGCCGTCGGTTGAATACCTGCGTGTACACCCCGTTGACATACCGCATCAGCCACGAAAGATTCGCCTGCCGGGTGTGGAGCACGAAGTGGTGACGAAGATCGGCTTGCGGCGGTCGCACTGGGGAAGTGACGTGATAGATCGCGCCGGGGAATTCGATGCAGAGAGGTCTGGTCATGGGTTGGGCAAGTTAAGAGGGAAGGGGGCAAAAGGAGAGACCTGACCCCGAATCTGCCGAATCTGTTGCGGCAGCCTGTTAGTGCTCGCAAGGAGTAGTTCCCGTTAGGAAATGAGCCCCTTGGTAAAGGCGGGTGCAATTACAGCATGCCTCTATTGGTTGCCACCCCGAATTGCCTTTGGTCCAAGCCATGAGCACATATTCACTGAGATCACCACCGTGCTCCGGTAAGATAAGGTTAATTGCCCTACTTTCCCCGCAATTAAATAGATCCCAGTTGTAATGAGTGTATACCTTCGAAAAGTTAACCGGTGCTCTGGCAACATCGCCGCCCCACCCATTTGCGCCATAAGCGACATCTCCGGTAAATCTTTGCAAGGCACCTGCTATTACGGTTGGACTCCCGTGAATACGCTTGTAGTCAAAGTTATTATTCAACGCAATTTCTGCATCCTTGATTGATATCAAATCATTTTCCAGCGTGAATTGATCTATATCGAGCGCAACTTCATAAGCCGAAGGATCCTTGGATGGCGTGAGGCCTAAGGGGTCAGCCCAGGTCATGCAGTTCCGAGCGTATTGATAAAGATTGACTCCGCCCAGTAATCTGATTGGGTCTACGCCAACAAACTGGCGAAGTTCAGGATCGAAGTAGCGGTGCCGGTTGTAGTGCAGCCAATTTTCTTCATCCGCATACTGCCCCTGCAAGCGGATCGGGTTGGCGACTTCGCTGACGACTACGCTTGTTCTGCCCCAGACCGCGTATCGCGCAGCCCACACAACATGTCCGTCGCTGTGTATCAGCCGCGTCGGAAAGCCATTAGGGTCCGTGTCGTATCGATAGCTGCTAGTGCAGTCGACAAGCGCCAGCGGCACGAAGCTCTCTGGGTAGTACACATATTCGCGTAGTGCAGGCACGACCATTTGCGGATTCGCCTGAATCGCCAGCGCCTCTTCGGCCACCAACGCGTCACCATCCCAACCGAACCAGATCGCTTGAACGCTTGTGCCCTTGAAGACGCGCCTCCCCATCGGGTCATAGCCGTAGACGGTTTCAACCTCGTCCGCTTGGCTCCCATCAAACGTCGGCCGCGTCCGACTCCTCACCAACCGCTGACTCGCATCCCATTCCAGCGCAAGGATCCTCGGCGCTTCTCCCTCCAGCCGCCGCTCATCCCGCCGCTCTACCAAGTTACCCGCCGCATCGAACCGGTAGAACACCCCCTCGCACCAACCCTCGCGGCGCCAGGGGCCGTCGCTCTGCCGCACGTTGGTCGTCAGCCGATCCCCCACCGGATCCTGGAAGAACCGCTTCAGCTTCCCTTGCGGGTCGACGTGTTCGACGATCTGCCCCAGCGGGTCGTAGCGGTACTGGTCCAGCCCGTGCTGGCTGTCCTTGCGGTGCGTCAGGTTGCCGGCCGTGTCGTAGGAGTATTGCGTGTCGAACAGCCACTCCGCTTCTCGCCTGACACCTTGCGCCGTGAGCCGCCCTTCGGCGTCGTACTGGTAGTGCCGCTCCAGTGCAGGCGCCAAGGTTTCCTTGACCACCTGTCCCGCTGCATCGCGTTCGATGGTGATCGGCGACTCGTCGTTGATACGAATGGCCGTCGGTTGCCCGAGCGTGTTGTATGCATAGGCAACCGTGTTGCCCGCGCTGGTCTCGCGCCGGATACGACGGCCCAACATATCGAAGCTGTTCTTGATGACGAAGTCGCCTTGCCGCTCTTCGAGCAGCCGCCCCTCGGCATCCAGGGTTCTTGTTACCGTCACATGCTCGTTGGCGCAGCCGGTGAGGTTGCCGTTCGCGTCGAAGTCGAAGGTCTCCTCGAACGAGCGGCCTGCCTCGAAGGGATGCTCGAAGCGCTTGCGCCGGATGCGCCCGAGTTTGTCGGTCGTGTAGTCGATCATCCGACCCAGCGGGTCGCAGCTTTGCTTCAGGTGCCCGGCGATGTCGAAGGCGTAGCGTGTGGCTTGGCCCCAGTAGTCCACTTCCTCGACCACCCGACCGAGCGCGTCGCGCTTGAGTTCGTACCGCTCGCCGCGCTGGTTGCTCACGCCGACGAGCTGCTCCTCGGTGTCGTAGTGGTAGTGCACCACGTGCCCGTCGGGCTGGTGGCGCTTGGCGACGAGCCCCTGCCCGAAGTATTCGAAGCTCGTGCGGGCGCCGTTCTCGTCTTCGTAGTGCGTCAGGTTACCCTGTTCGTCGTAGGCACATCGGACGCTGGCACCGCCCGGTAGGGTGGTCTCGATCAGCCGGCTTTTGTGGTCGTAGCGGTACCGGGTGCTGCGGCCCAGCGGGTCGCCGCGCTCCAGCACGTTGCCCAGCAGGTCGCGTTTGAGCCGGGTGAGCTGGCCCAGCGCGTTCTCGACGCTGACCAGGTAGCCGTTGCTGTCGTAGCCGAGCCGGGTGGTGGCGTTCAGGGCGTCGGTCACGCCCACCAGCAGGCCGGCCTCGCTGTATTCGTAGGTGGTTACCGCTCCCAGCGGGCTGGTCTGTTCGATCAGCAAGCCCCGCTCGTCCCAGCGCTGGTGCCAAGTGGCGCCGTTGGGGGCGGAGATCGCCGTGGGCTTGTTGCACGCATCCACCTGGATCGCCAGCGCACTGCCGTCTGGTCGTATGAGTTCGAGCAGGTTGCCTCGCTCGTCGTAGGCGTATTGGATACGGTGGTTGCCCGCATCCACCACGACCGTGGTGCGTCCCGACTCGTCGTATTCGTAAAGCGTGCGCCCACCCAGCGGGTCGATTTCCAGGACGGGCAGGCCATTTTCGTCGCACTGGACGGTGGAGGCGTGGCCCAGCGAGTCGGTGATGCGCACCTCGCGGAACGCTGGGGCGTAGGCGAAGTGGTAGTCATATAGCCCGCCGTCGCCCCAGGCATGCACCACCTGCCAGGTCTCGCCGCTCTTGTCGTATTCGTAATGGAACGACAGCCCGGTGCGGTTGGTGTGCCGCACCATGTAGTGGCCGTTATAGGCGAAGCAGTACGGGTTGCCCAGCTCGTCGCGGACGGCGGTGAGGTGGCCCTGTTCGTCGTGCTCGTAGGTCACGAAGGTGTGGCTGAAGTCGGCATCGGACACGCACAGGGTCAGCGAGCGGATGTGCTGCCCGGCGTATTCGACGAGCAGGTGGCGCCCGCCCGATTCACGGATCGTTCGCAGCCGGCCGTCCTCCCGCTCGTAATCCAGCCAGTTGCCGCACAGGTCGCTGATGCGGTCCAGCGGGGCTTCGCGCAAGCCGTCCTCACTACGAACCAGCAGCGCCTTGGGGAAGTGGTAGATCAGATCGCTCTTGGTGCGCACGCGCCATTCGTCGCCGTGGTCGCTGAGCAGCGCGCCGTCCATCAGTCCCAGCACGGCCGCAGCGTCGCCGATCCCGGCAGGTAACATGGGGAACAGAGTTGGCCCTTCGCTGGGGTGGCGGAACATCACGCCACCATCGGCCGCATCGATTTCCAGCCGGGCATCGGCAGGGCTCTCCCAACCGACGCCGCAGGCACCGGGGCGCTCGCTGCCGGAGGCGTAGTTGCGTGTCCATTCCAGCGGTATGTGCCAGGGCAAGGTGAAGTCGCTTTGCCCGACGCTGACCTCGCCGTTCAGGATGTTCACCGGCTCGGCCCGCAATATTTTGCACTTCAGGACACCGGGTTTCATGTTCTTGAACAGCTTCTGGCGGAAACTGGGTTTCTTCGGTGAAGAGGGGGCGCCGTGTCCTTTGCTCCCTGGCGTATGCCCTTTGGGTGCCTCG
The DNA here is from genome assembly GCF_058800485.1 of Pseudomonas sp. GW822-FHT05A08. Lineage (NCBI taxonomy): Bacteria > Pseudomonadati > Pseudomonadota > Gammaproteobacteria > Pseudomonadales > Pseudomonadaceae > Pseudomonas > Pseudomonas sp. GW822-FHT05A08. Next base: position 3,586,103 of record NZ_CM179511.1, on the reverse strand, counting down.
CAATCGGGACCTTTTCCGTCCGAGCCTTCCTTGTTGCCCTTAGAGGAACTACAAGCGGCCGTTAATCCCAGCACATCCACCGCTGCCAAGGGATTCGTCGGATAGCTATAGAGATTAATGCCTCCTTCTTGGCCCATCGGGTCCGACTGCAAATACCGCCCCAGCCTCGGGCAGTACACGCGAAACCGATTGCAATGCAGCCCCGTCTCCCGCTCGAACCAATGCCCCGGCCATCTCAAGTCGTACTCGACCGTATTGCCCTCGGCGACACGGATCAGGCCGTATGGGTCGATGTCGTCCGCCCGCCAGGCTTCCCGCCCCCGGGCATCCTCGATGCGTTCCGGCAGGCCGACCTGGTTGCAGAAGACGAAGTACGAGCGCCCCGATTCGGGCGGGGCGTCAGGGGTGTTGTAGTCGAGGAACAGGAAGGGCAGAAAGGCGTCTTCATTGGCGTAGACGTAGAGCCGTAGCCGACCGTCGGGCGCGGTTTCGGCCGCGAGGCGGTCGCCGTCCCAGTGGTATTCGGTGCGGGCCTGGCCCAGGGTCTTGGCGATGCGCCGACAGAGGCCGTCGTATTCCGCTGTCCAGGCGTCCGGGCGGCCGCTCCAGCTGACCTTCGCCAGCAGGTCCATGCTGTTGTAGTGGTAGCGGGTGCTGTGGCCATGGGCGTCCACCACTTCGCAGAGATGGTTGCGCTGGTCGTAGCGATAGGTGCCTGCGCTGGAGGTTTCCAGGCGGTTGCCTTCGCGGTAGCGCATCCACGGCACGGCCGGAGTGGCCAGCAGGTTGCCGCCGGGGTCGTAAGCGTAGTGGCGTGTCGGCGAGCCGTCGCGGATTTCCCAGACGAGGCGGTGGGCGGCGTCGTAGCGGTATTCGCGGAGGCCGTCGGCGTTGCTCTCCACCCGTCGCAGTTCGCCTTCGCCGCTGTAGTGGTAGCGCTGCCAACGGGTCGCTTCGGGCTGGCCGGAGGACCAGTGCAGGCGGCCGATACAGCGGCCGTCGAGGTCGAAGCGGCGCAGTTCGCGGCTACCGTTGCCCAAGGCCAGCAGCAGGTGGCCGTCGGCGCCGCGTTGCAGGCGCTGGGTGCCGCCGTCCGGGGTATGGATCAGCAGAGAGCCGCCGGGCTGTACGGCGTAGTCCACAGTGAAACGGTCGAAGTAGGTGGTCCGCGCCAGGTGCCGGCCCCGGTACTGGTGGCGCACGCCCTGGCCGTCGCGCAGGTCGCTGGTGCGCCGGTCCGCCCAGTCGTGGCTCATGCACACCTCGTGGGTGTCGGTGGAGGCTTCGGTGAAGTGGCCGCGTTCGTCGTAGCAGTAACGGTGTTCTTCGCCGGAGGCCAGCAGGCGTGTGCTATGCAGGCCGTTCTTGCCCACCTCGAAACTGAGCAGCAGGTCGCCGTGGGCGTCGCGCTTCTCGATCAGGCGGTCGCCGGTGTCGTAGGCGTAGCTTTCGCGGGTGACGCCGTGGCGGACGACGCGGGTGATGCGGTCCTTGTAGTCGTAGTCGTAGGTGCTTTCGTTGCCGTTGGCGTCGATGACTTGGCGGACCTTTTCGCGCCGGGTGTAGCCGTAGCGCACGCTGTGGCCGAGCGGGTCGGTCTCGCTGCCGCGCAGGTTCCAGGAGGAGGTGGTGTAGTGGTGCTCGCGGCCGTCCTTGTCGGTGAAGCGCACCAGGTTGCCGGCCGGGTCGTGTTCGAAGTGTTCGCGGCGGCCGTAGGCATCGAGGCGCTCCACTATCCGGCCCAGCACGTCATGGCGGGTTTGCGGCGGCAGCGGTTCGGGTAGGGCGAGCACGTCGGTAGCCAACTCGGCCAGCTCGGCCGGCAGGTCGAGAGCGGCGGCGGGCAGGTGCTCGATGGCTTCGCCCCACTGTAGGCCGAGCGGCGTGCCCGGCACCTTGTGTTCCAGTGGGTTGGGCAGGTTGGGGGCGTCGTCCTTGGTCGGCCAGACGTTGCCCCAGCGGTCCATGCGCCCGGTGTTATGGCCGTCCGGGTCGTAGAGCCAGCGCATCACGCGGCCGCCAGAATCCTCTTCTTCGACGATGTGGCCGTCGGCGTGGGTGAGGATGTTCCGTTCGCCTTCGTAGGGGTCGATGACGCACACGACGGTGCCGGCCTCGTTGTAGAGGAACAGCCATTCGCCACCGTCGGCCTCGGTGACGCGGGTGCGACCGGGTTCGTAGGCAAGGTCCACCCGCCACAATTGGTCCTGGCCTTCGCTGTGCACGCAGCGGCCCTGGGCGTCGTAGGCGTAGGAGAAGGAGTAGCCGTTGCGGTCGGTCACCCGCGTCATGCGGCGCTGGGCGTCGTAACCGTGGGAGCCGCTGTGGCCGAGGGCGTCGTACCAGGTGGCGAGGCAGCCGGCGCCATCGTATGCGTAGCGCGCCACGCTCAGGGTGTCGTCGGGCCGGGCTCGCAGCACCTCGGTAATGTGCCCCTGGGTGTCGTAGTGGAACCACCAGGTTTGCAGGGGCTCGCCGGTTTCGTCGACGTCGCAGAGGCATTCGAGGCGGCCGTCGGGGTGATAGCGCGGGGTGCGGCGGATGATATTGTCGACGACGATCCCGGCCAGGCGGGCGTGAATATCCTCTGAGCTGCCGCGTTCGAAGCCGAGTGTGGCGTGACGATCATGGCGGAGGATGAAACGGGTCGGGCTGGACTGGCTCAGCGTATAGCCGCCGAAGGTGCCGGTGTAACGGCCGTCCGCCTGGCGCGGGAATTCGTATTCCCGGCGGCGCGGGTCGATGTACAGGGCGCGGGTGCGCAGCAGGAGCAGTTCGTGCTGGAGGCTGTGGCGGAAGCCGAAGCCCAGCGGGCCGTCTTCCTCGCTCCAATGGCTGTAGTAGTAGCGCTCCCAGGTGAAGCGGCCGGGGCCCTGGTCCTGATAATCGACCAGTTCGTCCGCGCTGGCGCCGGTAACCGGGTCTACCGGGTGGCCGGGGCGGTCGCAATCGGGGTTGGCTTTCTTGCTCTTGGGGGCGGCGAGTTCGGGGAGCTTCTTCGCTGCCTTGGCCAGGCCGCCCGCCACGTCCATGGCGTCGGGCAGGGGAAAGCCACCAATCAGCACGGTGGGGTTGCCCATCGCCAGGGTGCCGGTGCTCGGCGGGACGCCGGGGTCTTTGCCGAGCAAGGCGCCGAGGGCCATGGTGGCGGCGTCGGCAGCAGCCTGGGCGGCGGTCATGGCCGCTTCGCCGCCTTCGCCACCCTCGGCCTGCGCCGCCGCCGAGAGGCCGCCCGCTGCCGCGCCGACGGCAGTCATGGCCATGCCGAACTTGCCGAAGGCGGAGGCCGGGTTGCAGTGGCGGGTGATGTCCAGGCTCATGCGGGCAGCCCGCGAGCCGCCGATGTAGGTGTTACTGGAGCCAGTCCAGATGTCGTAGCCGGGGAAGAAGCTGCCACAGGTGGGCGCGATGCCCAGATCGCCGGCCCGCGCGGCGGAGATGCCGCCGATCAGCACGCTGACGCAGCACGAGCCCAGGGTGTTGCCGAGGCTGGGCAGTGGCGCGTTGAGGCTGGGCGGGTGCGGATGGGCGTGCGGCACACCCCGGTGCGGCATGCCGAGCACCGCGGCGGGCATGCCCGGTGTGAGGTGGTCGAGCGGCGAAACCAGCAGCGCCAGGCCGGTGTTGAGCAGCTCGAAGGGGGCGCCGACCACGGCCAGGGCGGTGTTGACCCAGTGGCTGACCACACCGACTTCGCCCTGTTCGGGCGGCGGCGCTTCCTGGAACGGTTGGGCGGTGTTATTGACCACCTCGGCCAGGGCATCGACGCTGGTATCGCCGGTGGGGGCGATCAACGGTTCCGCGGCCGGTTGTTCGCCCGCTTCGGGGAGCTTGGCGGTGGTGTTCCAGTTCATTGGACCGACTCGACCGGAGCGGTTTTCGGCGTGCCATCGTCCAGGGCGGCTTTTTCTGCCGTGAAGCCGCGTACCTGTTCACGCAAACCGGCGTCGGCACAAAGGGCGATCAGGCGGTCGAGGATCGAGCGGCAGGGTTCGAGGCAGCCGAATTGCAGGGCCAGGTCCTTGGCCGTCACCCAGGTGCGCGCCGCTTCGGTGAGCTTGCCGGCCCCCCGCTGCGCTTCACCGAGTTGCTCCAGCGCGTCGAGCTTGGCGTTGAGGAACATCAGCTTGTCGGCGCAGCGCTCGGCCAGTTCCAGATAGCCTTGCGCTTCGCCGCAGCGCCCCAGGCGCAGGCAACTACCGCCCGCAGCCATCAGCAGGTTCAGGGTGACACTCAGGTCATTGCCGTCGGCGGCTTGCGCAAGCGCCTGCTGGTAGCGCTGCCTGGCCAGGGCATGATTGCCCTGGCGGGTCGCAACGTCACCCGCGCCACCGAGGGCCAGCGCCTGGCCGATGCTGTCGTCCTGCTGGTGGTGGTAGGTATGCAGCAGGGCGTATTTCTGCGACGCCTGATCGAGGCGGCCATGGGCCAGGTCGAAGGCCGCGAGCTGGGTCAGGGCCTGCATGCGCTCGGCCACTGGCAGCGCGGGGTCGTTGACGCTGCGGACCAGACCGTCGGCTGCCCTGGCGACGGAGAAATCGATGCTCAGTACGCAGGTGTGGCGGGCCGGCGCGTCGGCGAGCCGGGGCAGCAGGAAGGGCGCGGCTCGGTCGTCGCGGACGATGAAGCGCTGGCCTTCCATCCACGGCTCGACGTCTTCGAGCGCCAGCAGGCGGATGATCAGTTCCAGGTAGCCGTTCGGGTCGCCGATCGAAGCCGGCGCGAATCCCCAGACGATACAGGCGTGCGCCGGCACGCAGCGGCGAATGTGCTCGATGGCGGCTTGCAGCCGCGCTGCCGGCTGGCCCTCAGGGTCGGAGCAGGCCAGCGGCAGCGGCGGCCACGGTGTTTGCTCGTCCTCCACGAGGAATTCGTTGCCGGCGCGAATCTGCATGGCCAGCGAATCGATGCAGCACTGCAGGTAGGCGACACTGTCCGAGCAGTCGAACGGAAAGAGCAGGAAGATATGGCTGGGCCATTGCCGGTCCCAGTTCTTCAGGACGCCGAGCGGGAAGGCACTGTCGCAGTCGGCCATGTCGAGGATGAGCGTGGGCTGGTCGGGTTGTTCGATGAACGCCTGCAAGCCGGCTTCCATCGTGGCGAATTCACGCTGCATGCATCAGCCCCCGTGGTCAGTTCAGCCGGATGAAGCGGCCTCGCAGCACGGTTTCGGCATCGGTACGGATATCGACGCCGCCACGCCCGCCACGCAGTTCGATGGCCCCGGCCCGCAGCCGCAGTTTGCCGTCGACCTGCAGGTCGACATCGTCGCCGATCAGGCGAACCACCGGCCCGTGGCTGGAGGCCTGGACCTCTATCAGCGGGTTACCGCGGGCATCGGCGATGCGCACGCACTGGCCGGACGGCACCGTGATGGTCTGGCTCGCTTCGCTCGGGGGCGGCTGTATTGCGCCGGGATAGGGTGGCTCCAACGTGGCGACCACCAGGGCTTCGGGCCAGTTGGCGGGCTGCTCCAGCAGGACGCGGTCACCACGGTGCGGCACCACGGTGCGGACGCACTCGAGCCATCGTGCGACCTGTTCGCTGCCCGCCGACCAGCGCACGAACACGTAGCCGGGCAGCTCGGGATGATGGGTATCGATGACTTCGCCGAGCAGGGACCGGGGGCGTTCGCTGATGGAACTCGGCGTGGCTTCCAGTTCCTGCCGGGGCGGTGTCCGGCTGCGTTCCAGCAGGTCGCGCAGGGACGCGACGGGATCTTCCGTGGAGGTTTCGGAGGGTAGGGGAGTGGGGATGGGTAGCATGTCGGTCGCCTTTTGTTGGGCTCCGCCCGGAGGGAGCCGGAGGTCACGTCATGGCGCCGACAGCGGGAACTGGTGCCGGTGGGGTAGCGAGGGGAGGACGTTCTCGGCCGGGTTTCTGGGCCGAGCGCTTGGGTTCCATTCGAACGCGCCTGCACATCACGGGCTCGTTGGCATTTCACACGGCGTGCGGGAAGGACTTGAAACTTTCGGAGAGAACCAATGGGGAGGGTCAGCCAATCTGCCAAACGCCGGTAGTTTGCGGCGAAACATCCTTTGCATTTGGCTGAACGATAAAGGGCGTCATCGATCAGCGTGTTCACTTTGAATAATCCGTTATTTGCAGTGATTGATTTCCATTAGTGAGAAACGGTAGCTCAAGGCGAGGTTTGACTTCAACGAAACCGAATATAACGATTATTTATCGATGAGCCGCTGGCATGTAATGTGTGGAATTTGTATGTATTTCATATTTAGCGTGACCGGGCAGAGATGCTTTGTTTTTTGTTCTTTTTTTCTTATGTATTTCAATGATTTGCAAGTTTCGAAATTGCAGTTCGCTGGACGCCCCATGAAATCGAAAAGCAGGCGAAACGAAATCTAGATAAAGTCTTATGGCCAGCATTCTGATTGCTAATAATGCTTTCATACTGACGCTTATCATGAGTGCTTATTGCAAAATAATCTTTCAACAAACGAAGTCATCCAAGCATTCAGGGAGCAATCTGAATTGAGGCCTCGGCTTTTGGCATAGGAATAGAAAGCCTGGATCGCCCGCAGATGTGCCGCAATAGTGTTGTAAGCGCGGTACCTGAGTTTGAGTTGTACGTAGATGAACGGGACAAGTATCAGCAACGGTGCCGCATCTCCAGTTCGCACGAGCAACGGTACACGCTGACCGGAAGAGAAGCGGCACTCAAGGACTCGTCATGAACACGAAGGACATGGCCTGACACGAACACTGGGTTTCTTCATGCCTGAGGGCTTGTTTGTGGTTCGTAAGCCCTGGCGGGGGAATGCCCTTGCCATTTGAGTGCATTCTCAGACTGTTGGGTGCAGCGCTATTTCTGGCGGCATTGCCGTTGTCACTCGTCCGCCGATTTCTTGATTCTTGAAGCAGGGAAGGGTTGTGGTACCTCCTGACGCTGCGACTGGCTTTGCAAGCGCTTTTTACGCCGTGTCCACATGCCGGATCATGCTAATGCCATAGAACCGTTTATTAAGGAAAAGTGCGCAGGTTGTTCGGCATTTCTCGCGTTATGTCTTAAAGTAGCCGGTTGCCGAAAGAACCGTCATGGCCATAGCCATGAAGGGCTTTCATCCTTTACAAATAAGTGTGGTGAAGATGAACAAGCCTTTCATTTCGCTGTGCCCTGAAATTACTCGGGCACATGCGCTGACGTTGAAGGATTGGTTGGAGGATGAGCGCGTCACTTGCTATCTGAGCGATTCACGTGACGTTTCCCGCTCCATCGAGCAAGTCATTGATCGGACTCAATTACCGATCCTGACCCATCTATTCAACCGGGGTGGCCGATTCTTCATGGCCTATGACCGGCATGACGCCCCGGTGGGCTTTGTCCGTCTCATCAAGACCGGCTCGAATTGCGAAATAGTCCTGGTCATCGGAGACAGCGACAAATGGGGCCGAAACCTTGGCGCCCGCACGATCCGCGAAGGCATGAAACTGGCCTTCCTCGACATGCGGGCCGAGAAGCTCATCGCCAAGATCCACCCGGACAACGCTCGCTCGCTGAAAGCCTTTCTGCGCAGCGGCTTTCTGCTTGAGAGCGAAACGCCGGCATTGAAGTCGTTTTCCATGACGGCGGGGCGCTATCTCCAGTTATTGCGCGAAGGTGCCGTTGGCGACTCCACGGGGATCTACATCACTGAAATCGACAAGGCCAGGCTCGAGAGTCTGATCGCGCTTGAGCAAGGCCCGGCCGTTGTTGAACTCGAACATGAGCTTGAGCGAGCCATTGTCGTCAAGCCGCAGCAGGTGGCGCGCAATGTCGTCACGATGAACTCCAGGGCCTTGCTGCAGTTGGACGACGAAGAGATCGAAGTGGCCTTGGTCTACCCTGACGACGCGGACAGCAGCGCCGGGAAGCATTCCGTGTGTTCCGACATCGGCGCCGCCATCCTGGGCTATCAGGAGGGGGACGCCATCGACTGGCGAATTTCTGATCGGACCCGCCGGATTGAGATCAGGAAAGTGCTTTACCAGCCGGAGGCCGCGGGTGATTTCCACCTGTAATTGCGCCTTTAGCTCAGTGTTCGTCCATCAGGCGCGAAGATCCCCCAAAGGACGGGGCCTCGAACTCCCGCGTTGAAGTCGAATGCATGGCGGTAAAATCCTGAAAGTAAATTTGATGGTCTGCTGATTCGCTCTCGATCACGAGATGATCAACTTCAGTGATGTGATCCAGGCGACAGGGGTTGCGGTTGCATCGCTGGAGATTGTCGATTGCCGACTCAAGAACTGGGGCATCCGCGACGGCAGACCAGGACCTGTGTGTGCTCGTCCAGATCGAGACGCAAGCGGCATTGGACAAGATCGAAGAAGTCGCAACTGAGAGCAGAGCATCGACGGAATCTTCATTGCCCGTTGAGAGAGTGGACATCAGAAGCAGGTTTGTCGAATCAGTGGTTTAACACGCTCATGAACATACATAACACATGATTTAACATAATATACATTATGCGAATCATCATATGCAGAGCTGAGGCTAAGTTGGCCAAATTTTCAGCCTGGCAAAGCCTCCATTCTCGTAATCATGCACGGTGTGGCGTCGGTTACCGCTGCACACTTGAATGCCGTCCTCAGAAACAACGCCGTTGGCATCCCTCCGCCTCAAACCATGACGACAGCAATTGGCACCACGCCGATAGAAATCGCTAACTCTTGGGCAGCTCTCCCCACAGAAAAACCCAAGCATTTACCAGCTTGTCAATAGTGTCGTTGAGCGACTGTGCGGGAGGCAGCGCAATGGTAGGTTTTCATGGCGCCACACTACGCGAGTGCCCGATCTGTTCAGATTATTGATAAAGGCAGGTCAGGCCGATGTATAAGCCGCATGTCAGATAACTGAAAGGATTCGAACATGAAAAAGCCCATAACTTCTCTGGCCGTATCCGCGACGCTCGCTTTCACCGCAACTGTCGCGAACGCTTCCGTGCATCCGACCACCATCAAGGCCCCCCAGACCGTCAATCAGGTGACAGCTTCTATTGACACTCCTTTCGGAACCCATCAAAAAGCTGGCGAAATCCAGATGGCCAGCCTGGCCAGAAGTTGCTCCGATGAACGATATTCCTGGTGGGAATACAGCGGTTGGGAAATCGTCGGCTGTCTCATAAGCGGCCAGTGGTAATTATTGACGGGCCTGGTGCGTGACTTGCGTGGTGAGCGTGCACCAGAGCCTGTTGTAGGCTCCTCGATTTGCCGCGTAACTTGCTGACAACGGGCCTCAACAAAAGATACGAAAGTCTGCATTTTCAACCTTGCTGTCCCAGTGATCATTGCCTTCCAAGTCCAAATGAATTCCTCTGGCGGTGGTTTATCGCCACAACACACATCAATAGAGTATCCAGACAGGGCATGCTTCCGACTCCGTCCTGGTTGATGGCGCGCCATATCCTGGCGCTGCCCCCCTCCCCGATCCCGGATGTTGCCGGGTGTTTGGAGCTCTGCAATGAAAACTCGTACCTTCCTTGTCACCGGTGCCAGCAAAGGCATTGGACGTGCGCTCGCGAACCAATTGTCCCAAGCGGGCCACCATGTAGTCGGCATCACTCGCAACAGCAACGATCCACACTTTCCCGGCCCCCTTATTTCCCTCGATCTGGGCGACCGGGCGCAGACCGAAAGAACGTTGGCGGGGCTCGTTTCTCGTTATGACTTCGATGGTTTGATCAATAACGTTGGCCTGGTACGCCCGCAGGCATTGGGCGATATACAGCTCGATGACTTTGATGAGGTCATGCGGATCAACCTGCATAGTGCCTTGCAGGCAACGCAAGCACTGCTACCGGGTATGCGCAATCGCGGTTGGGGACGGATCGTCAACATCTCCAGCCTGACCATTCTGGGAATCCCACACCGCACCGCCTATGCCGCGGCAAAAGCCGCGCTGGTCAGCTTCACGCGGTCCTGGGCATTGGAGTTGGCAACCACCGGGATCACCGTCAACGCCGTTGCTCCAGGCCCCACGGAAACCGAATTGTTCCGCGCCGGCAATCCGCTGGGCAGCGACGGTGAAGCCCGTTACCTGGCGAGCGTTCCCATGGGCAGGCTCGGTCAGCCGGATGAGGTCGCGGCGGCTATCGCCTTCCTGTTATCGGAACAGAGCGGCTTTATCACTGGCCAGACATTGTTTGTCGATGGCGGAGCGTCCGTTGGCAAATCGATGTGCTAATACAACAGCGCCGAGCCCTGCGTCGCCCTTGCTGGTCTGCTCAGCGATTACCTGAAGTCGTCCGCACGATCGAGGTCCCGTGTGCTGGCAGTGATCAGCTCTGCAAATGACATCGCACGCGCTGCTGCTCATTCTCCAGCAAGGCCTGGGGCTTTTCGCAGCCAGCGGTGCACAGGCCGCAACGTTCGCGGAAGAAGCAGCCACTCGGTAGCCGACGGTTCCCTGGTAATTCGGTAGGCGCCGCGACGTGTTCGGCATGCAGCGGCACGCCTAGTCGTGGTACCGCCTCGAACAACAAGCGGGTATAGGGATGGCGTGGCTGATCGAGAACCTGGGCTGCGCTGCCAAGTTCAACGATTTGCCCCAGGTACATCACCGCTACCCGGTTTGCCATATGGCGGACTACTGAGACGTTGTGGGAAATCAGGATATAAGTCAGGTTGCGAGCGCTTTGTAACTCCACCAGAAGGTTAAGGATCTGTGCCTGAACCGAAATATCCAGCGCCGATGTCGGCTCGTCCAGGACAATAATATCCGGGTCTGATGAGAGGGCTCGGGCAATGGCAATCCGCTGTCGCTGACCACCGGAAAACTGGTGGGGAAAGCGGTCCAGGTACTCCGGGCGGATGCCGACTTGGGCCGCGACCCGGGCCGCCACATCGCGCATCTGCGCGCGGGAGGCGTGACCTCGGGCGTATAACGGCTCGGTGATGATTTTCCAGACAGGCAAGCGTGGATCAAGCGAAGACTGTGGGTCCTGGAAAACAATTTGAACGTTGCTGCTGCCCTCGCCGCCGCTGCGACTGGCCCAGTTCAGCTCGCCGCTGCTGGGCGGCACCAAGCCCATCAATAGCTGCGCCAATGTGCTTTTGCCACAGCCTGACTCGCCCACTATTCCGAGGGTTTCTCCCGCCCGTACCTGAAGGTCAATGCCGTTCAGAGCGTGGGCATATCCCCGCGGTCGACCGAGCCAATCATTACTGATGGGGAAACGGACGCGAACATCGTCAAGTTGGAGAATCGTGGGTGCCATTTGGGTGGTGGTATGAATGACGGCATTGTTCATCACGAAAGCTCCTTAACCGGTAACCAGCACGCACTTTTACGTTGGTCATTACCATTAATGCTGTTGAGGTTCGGGCGTTTGCTACAAACCGGCATGACGTAGGGGCAACGCTCCTGAAAGGTGCAGCCCCCAGGCAAAGACGCCAGGTTTGGCACTTGACCGGGGATGGTCAGCAGCGGCTGACCCGGCTCGACCATTTCCGGAAGGCCACTGAGCAACCCTTGCGTATAAGGATGTTGCGGGTTGCCCATCACTTCGACGGTACCGCCCTCTTCAACCACCGCGCCGGTATACATCACATACACCCGGTCGCAGAACTGTGAAACCAAGGCCATGTCATGGGTAATGAGCAGAATGGCGGTGCCCCGTTGCCGGGCTTTTTCCCTCAGCAGCAACAGCACCTGGCGTTGCACGGTAACGTCGAGGGCGGTGGTCGGCTCGTCGGCGATCAGCAATTGCGGCTCACAGGAGAACGCCAGCGCGATCATCACCCGTTGCCGCATGCCTCCGGACAGCTCGAAAGGGTAACTCTCCAATACTTGCTCCGGGCTGGCGATGTGCATGTCACGCAACAATGCAATTGCCTTGAGACGGGCTTGGGCAGCGCTGATCTTTTGGTGATGGATGATCACGTCGAGCATTTGCCGACCGATGCGCCGGGTCGGGTTCAGGGCCGTCATCGGCTCCTGGAAAATCATCGCGGCATCGCGCCCACGCATCTGTAGCAGCTCCTTTTCAGGAGCCGCCAGCATGTCGCGACCGAGCATGCTCAAGCTGCCGGCGGTGATCCGATAACTGCGCTCTGGCAGCAATCGCATACTGAGCATCGCCGTGACCGACTTGCCCGACCCCGACTCGCCTACCACGCCGACGATTTCGCCGGGATTGACGTGCAACGACACGCCGTTCAGGGCCTTGACGTTATTTTTGTAAGCCGGGAATTCCAGGCTCAGGTTATCGATGGCCAGTACTGGACTCGAAGTGTGCATGGTCATTTCCCCTGTTGCCGTGGATCGAGCAGATCGCGCACGCCATCGCCCAGCAGGTTGAAGCCGGTGGCTGTGATCAGAATCGCCAGACCCGGAAAGGTCGAGTACCACCAGTTATCCAGGATGTAGTTACGCCCGGTAGCGACCATCGCGCCCCACTCGGCCGTGGGCTGTTGTGCCCCCAGGCCGATAAAGCCCAGGGCCGAGGCCATGAGGATCGCACTGCCGATATCCAGGCTCAGTTGCACCAGCAATGGAGGCATCGCGTTGCGTGCCACGTGCCAGTGCACCACGTGCCAGCGTCCAGCCCCGAAGGTCTGGGCGGCCTTGACGTACCCCATCTGCCGGATGCTCAAGGCCTGGCCACGGGCCAGCCGCACATAGGACGGAATTCGCACGAGGGTAATCGCCAGCATGGCGTTGAACAGGCTCGCGCCCAACGCCGCCGCCAGGGCCATAATCAGTACCAGCGACGGCACCGACAGCATGATGTCCATCAGGCGCATGATTAACGCGTCGAAACGACCACCGACCACTCCCGAAAAACATCCCAGCAACCCGCCAATGAAACAGGAGGCAAAAGCCACGAACAGGCCGACGCCCACCGACTGCTGGCTACCGAACAGCACGCGGCTGAACAGGTCGCGGCCGACTTCGTCGGTGCCGAACCAGTGGTCGCTGGACGGTGGCGCCAGGCGTTCGGCGAGGTTCAGTGCGTTGGGATCGTGGCTGGCGAGCCAAGGGGCGAAGATCATGCACAGCAACACGATAGAAGTGATCGTCAGGCCCGCCATGGTCAGCGGGCTTCGGCGGATCTGGTAGGCCAGGTAGGCGGTTTTTTCGCTCCAGCGCGGGCGGCGCGCTGCCGTCAGGGTTACGGACATTTCAGTTCACCTCGCCGATGCGTGGATCGATCACGCGGTACAAAAGATCGATGGCCATGTTCAACAGCACGTAGATGAACGAAACCAGAATGGCGAAGCCCATCACCGCGGGGAAGTCCAGCGATTGGATCGACTTGACGACATAGGCGCCCATGCCAGGCCAGGCAAATACTGTTTCGGTCAGCACTGCGCCATACAGCAAATCACCCAGGGTCAACCCGAGGACAGTCACCGAAGGAATCAGGGCGTTGGGCAGTGCGTGGCGCAGGATCACGGTCCATCGGGACAGGCCATAGGCGCGTGCGGTGCGGATATAGTCCTCACCCAGTTGATCAAGCATGGCTGAACGAATCTGTCGTGCGACGACACCCAAGGTCACGAACCCCAGCGTTGCAGCGGGAAGAATCAGGTGCTCCACAGCATCGAGAAACAGTCGGCCATCACCGGCGAGCAGCGAGTCGATCAGATAAAAACCGGTGATTGTCGGTGGCGGTGCCAGCCCTTCGGACAACCGGCCACCACCCGGTAGCCAGCCAAGGTGACCGTAGAACAGAACGATTGCACCAAGACCGAGCCAAAAGGCCGGCGTGGAAATTCCAGTGACCGCAAGGGTACGGGCGATCTGGTCAATGACCCGGTTGTGATAAACCGCTGACAGCACGCCAAGCGGGATGCCGACCAGAACCGCCAGCACAAGCGCTACCAGCGCCAGTTCCAGGGTTGCCGGGAAGAACGCTTGCAAGTCTTCCAGAACGGGACGACTGGTGCGTATCGAGGTGCCCAGGTCTCCGTGCAGCAGGTCCATCAGATAACGACCGTATTGTTGATACAGCGGCAGGTCCAATCCCAGCTGATGACGGATGCCGGCCACCAAGGCATCGCTGGCACGGTCGCCAGCGATCAGTCGGGCAGGATCGCCCGGAATCAAGTGCGAAATTGCAAAGGTAATCAGCGAAACACCGAACACGACCAACAACAGGCCGAGCAGACGCTTGCGCAACAAAGTCAGGAAGGCCATTTGGCACCTCAGTAACACGAGCGACGAGAGTCAGAAGCCGCGCCAGCCGCGAACAGCTGGCGCGAGGAAGCAGGTTTACTTGCTCATACTGCCCAGGTTGAACACCTGTTCGAGCATGGGGTTGAACAGGTAGCCCTTGACCGAATCACGCATCGGCAGCGTGTAGCTCTTCTGATAGAGGTAGGCGTAAACGCTGTCCTTGAGCACCACCTTCTGCGCGCTCTGGTACAGCTCGACGCGCTTGGCGGTATCGCTGGTAGCGGCTGCTTCGCGGATCAGTTTGTCGACTTCCGGGTTGCTGTAGAACGAGCGGTTGCCTTGCAGGCCTTGCATCTTGGAGTCGAACCAAAAGTTCATGAACATGTACGGGTCCGCGAAGTCCGGGCTCCAGGCCCCGGCAGCGATGTCGTAGTCCGCCTGGCCGACGCGCTCACGCAATGTCGCGTTGGCGAGTTTTTCCAGCTTGAGGTTGATGCCCAGTGGCGCCAATGCGGCTTGCAGAGTCAGGCCGATCGGTTCCCAGTTGGGATCCTTGTCCGAATACATGTAGCTGAGGTTGGTGATTTTCTGCGGTGCCTTGGCGAGGCTGTCCTTGGCGGCTGCCATGTCTTGCCTCATCGGCGACAGCGAGCTGTCATAAGCCCACATGCCGTCCGGGATCGGCCCGTTCATCAGCTTGGCTTTGTCCTTGAGGATGCCTTTGACTATGCCGTTGTAATCCACGGCTTCGGTTATCGCACGACGGGCATCGACGCTGGTCAGCGGACCCTTTTTGTTGTTCAGGTACAGGTAGGTCACCCGCAACGACGGGAAATCCTTGACCACGACGCCCGGCTTGCTGGCGAGAGCGCCAAGCTGGTCTTCGGGCATGTCTTCGATGATGTCCAGGTCACCGCGTTCCAACTGCAGGCGGCGCACGGAGGGCTCACCGATGATCTTGATGACCACGGTTTTCAGCGCTGGTTTGGGGCCGGCGAAATAGGTGTTTGGCTCCATGGTCAACGACTGGCCTTTTTGCCAGTTGCTCAGGCGGAAAGGACCGGAGCCCGCGGTGTGGCTCGACAGCCAGGCGTTTACGTCCGGACTCTTGTTGACCACATCGGGGTTGATGATCGAAGCACCGTTGTGGGCCAGGGTAAACAGGAACGGCGCGAAAGGCGTTTTCAGGGTGAAGCGGATGGTCTGCGGATCGACGACCGCCACCACCATGTCCTCCGGAAATGCGCCGGAAGGCCCTTGCTTGAGGGTCATCAAGCGATCAAAGGAAAACTTTACCGCTGTGGCATCTACCGGGGCACCGTCATCGAATTTATTGCCCGGTTTGATTTTGAACTCCCAGACCAGGCTGTCTGGGGAAACGGTCCAGCTCTCGGCCAGATCGCCCTGCACTTCAGTGCTGCTTTTATCACCCTCGACCTTGTAGCCGACCAAGCGTTGATACGACGGATAGGTGATGGTCCAGTCGTTGTTATCAAAGGTCACGGCCGGGTCGAGGGTCTGCGGATCGGCGGGTTTGCCGATGACCAGCGTGTCTTGGGGTACAGCCGCCGCAGCAGCCTGCCAGGCACCGAGGCTCAATGCACTGCACAAAACGCTCAGCAGCAGATTGCCGGCGCCGGGAAAGGTTTTGCTGGTCACGGTGTTCATTGGGTTCATGCCGGTTTCCTTGATCATTCGATAGGGAAGTAGGTCAGGTTTTTTATAAAAGCTATAACCGGGCAGTTGCAGGTGAAACGTAAGTGATGCTGGTTTGTTGTTGTTATCAGCCACATTGAAAGTGGGCTGTGCAGTGTGCTTTTCGAAAACTCTGTGGTTTTTCCGGGGGCGGTGTTGCGGTTCGATTGGCTTGTAAAACCCGTGGCTTACTCGTCCTCCAGCAATGGGTAATCGTCGGCGTTCGGTAGTTCGTAATGCCACCACTCGGTGGGAATTGCCTGGAAACCAGCATCCAGCATGATCCCCAGCAGCAGCAGACGATTGCGTTGCACGTCTGCTGGCAAGTCGGGGTAGAACTGATGGGACTTTTCTTCCATCGCGTCGAATGCGGTGCCCATGTCCAGTGGCTCACCATCGGCGCCCACCAAGGTCAGATCCACCGCCACCCCACGGCTATGGTGGGAGCCCAAGTGCGGGTCACGCACATAGTCGTTGTCTGGTAGCGCTTCCCACAACAGGTACTGGGCGTAGGGTGGCCGGTAGGCGTCGTAAATGCGCAGGACAAACCCGGCCTGGCGCGCGAGCTGGCTAGCTTTTTCCAGGCAAGTCGCAGCCTGACGGTGCAACCTGCAACGAGCATTCGGATAGATCACTTTTCCAGCCAGATTTTCTGCGCCGGCGTAGATCAGGTCGATTTGCACCTGATAGCGCTGGGCATCAATCTCTACAAGTGGGCTGTTGTTCACGCAAACACTCCAGTTGGGATTCGGTGGGACGATGGGATCAGCTTTCGAACTGACCGAAAGCTTTTTGCAATTGACGGTTCTTGGCCAAGCGCTCATCGAGGCGATCGCCGTATTTCTCCGCGACGGCCGACACGATGAGATTTAACAGGCAGGCCAAGGGTGCAAGGGAGTCCCAGAACTGCCCGACATCGGTTTTCAGTTGCAAGAGGTCAAGCGGGTAATCCCTGGCCCAGGGGCACTGCAGGTCTGTGATCAGGGCCAGTGGCAGGTCGTTGTCTACCGCCGCGTCGCAGAAGGTCTGGGTCACGCTGGAATAAGCACGGAAGTCCGAAATGATTGCGTAGGGATTGGCGAAGCCGGAGTTCAGGGTTTCTGCGTAGATTCCTGACAGGCCATCGACGTAGTAGACCTTGGGCCGAATGTATTCAAGGTGGCTATGAAACGCTGTGAGAATCCCGCGAGTGGACTGGATTCCGAGGATGAATACGGCATCAGCTTCGTAGATGCGCTGCACGATATCGGCAAAGGCACTGCTGCGCGCTAGACCGTACACGTGCCGGATGGCCTCGATTTCGCGACTCATGGAACGATCGAGAGCGTCTTCCTGATTGCTTTCGGCACGAAAGGCACCGATGCGGTCGGTAATCAGCCACGAGGTGGGCGTTTCACCGCGCAGGCTCTGTTTGACTTCATCAATGTTCTGGTAGCCAAGGGAGCGAAAAAAGCGCCCCACGGAAATCCCTGTGGTGGAGGTCCGCTGCGCGATGCTATCGGCCGACTCGAACGGAAGCTGTTCCGGGTTACCCAACAGATAGCTGGCGATGCGCTTGCCGGTAGGGGTCAGGCTGGAGAACTCCTGCTCCAGCAACTGTAGGAAGCTGTTCTTTTCCGTAGGCATGTCAGAGCCCCTGAGCACAGATTGTTATTGACTTGTCATCAATTTATGCAATGTTAAAAACATAACATGCGTTTTCGAGACAACACAATGCCTTTTTTCAGCAGGCACCCTAGGGCCCTATCAGGCAAGTGGATCTGCGCCGTTTCGGCTCACGTCAAAGGGTGACTCGGCGACCCGGAGCCAGATCGGGGGGGCTTCTTGCGATTAGTGGGCGTTCAGCCGGACAGCTGCTTTGCATGAGTCCAGAAACGCTGGTGCTCCTCTGGAAGCACGAGCGAGACGCCGTATCGGCGTTCGTGACCTCGAGGTCTTCAAGGTCTTCGAGACAGGTTTGAATGGAGTCCACTGCCATCAGCAGCTTGTTGAGCTAAGGCGATGCCGTTGAAGCCTCTGCGCTGTACGCCTAGTACGCGGCACATTTTAGGCTGCTGGCCGAGGCCCACCTGCACATCAAGGCACTGAAGGTGGGCTTTGGGTAACCGCAGGCCAAGCGTGAGGCGGTCACCAGGTCAAGTAGCCTACCGACAGAGCTCTTTGTATTGATTCACGTTGGAAACTGCAGAGCTTAGTGCTGTTGTTTTGTATTGATAGTAGCGGATTGCATCTGCCTGAGCGGGTCCAACATTACCGAAATATTCTTCCCAAGCGTTACTCTTAGTTAGCAAGTCAGAGAGCATGGTGCTTAGGTCGTTTGCCGTCCAAACTGTCTTGTAGCCTTTAATCTCGCCAGGGGCTGGATGGATATGTTTGACATACTTATCCACCGAGTACCCATACTCGTCGCCCTTTTTATGCTCGTAAGCCATAAAGACCGTATACACCGTCCCGACTGACTGCTTGTACCAAGGGATAACGACAAAGTGATGAACCGCTGACCCCGTAATAAGAAAGTGCCAAACAGCTGTCTGCGAGTGATCACCACGAAATAAAAGTGCTTGTTCGATTTGGTACTTCATGCTCGCATTGTTTTCGATGACATCATTTCCAACATCATCTTGCACCTTCCCGTAAACAGCGCAGCTCATTTGAGCTGGCACACCAGGACAATTCTTCAATCCCATGAGTGTTGTGTTGTTGTTTATAGCCCTGATCAGATCTTCCCCTGTCATGTCTCTTGGCTCCTGCCCGGATATTTAACACGTACTTGGAAATAATTAAGCTCACTGTCCTTGGTGAATATAGCTTCGATCCGCCCTTTATCAAATTCATCCAGTGGGTGAACAAAGATGTCAATGGTGATCAGTGTCGTGCCATTTTTCTAAAACTAAACGTTCTTAAGAACCACAATAAAAAAGGTGTCGGCCTACGGCTGATGCGTACCTTGGCAGGCGGAGACTGGCAACCCAGGGCGGTGCTGCGCCACCCTCCCCTTGTTGCCCTGCGGTCGGGCCACGCTCGAAACCTCGAGAGGACGGCGATGGCGTCCTCTCTTCTAGCGGGTTCGCCTGCTACATCAGTTCCGCTGTTTCGGCTTGCCTCTGCTTGACAGGAATGATCTTGAACCAGATGGAGTACATCGCCGGCAGGAACACCAGCGTCATGATGGTGCCGACAAATGTACCGCCGATCAGTGTGTAGGCCAGGGTCCCCCAGAAGACCGAGTGCGTCAGCGGGATGAACGCCAGGATGGCTGCCAACGCTGTCAGCAATACCGGGCGGGCACGCTGTACCGTGGCTTCGATCACTGCGTGGAGCGGATCCAGTCCTTCTTGTGCGTTGTGATGGATTTGCCCGATCAGAATCAGCGTATTACGCATCAGGATGCCCGAAAGTGCGATCAGGCCGACCAGGGCGTTGATCCCGAATGGTTGCTGGAAGATCAGCAACGTCGGCACCACGCCGATCAATCCCAGCGGCGCGGTGAGAAACACCATGATCATCGCCGAGACCGAGCGTACCTGCAGGATGATGATCAGCAGCGTGACGGCAATCATGATCGGGAGCAGCGGCAAGATCGCCTGGCCGGCCTTGCCCGACTCCTCGATGGCCCCCGCCTGCTCGATACGATACCCGGCAGGCAAGGTGTCGATGACCGGCTGCAGCTCCTTCATGATCACGCTCGAGACGTCCGGTGGCTGCAAGCCTTCGGCAATATCGCCGCGCACGGTAATGGTCGGGGTGCGGTCACGACGCCGAAGGATCGGATCCTCCATGCGCACATCCACCTCTCCAACCTGGGACAGGGGGATACGCTGACCCGCCGCTCCCACCAATGTGAAGCCTTCAATCCGGGCGGGGTCGAGCCGGATGTCACCCGCGGCGCGCCCCATCACCTGCACTGAACGAATATCTTCACGAACCGCCGTGATCGGCACCCCGGCCAGCAGGAACTGCAACTGCTGGGCGACTGCGTTGGATGTCAGGCCAACCGCCTGCAAACGATCCTGATCCAGGCTGAAATGCAGCGTTGGCGTCAGTGGTCCCCAGTCGCGGTTGACCGTCCTCATCATCGGGCTCGCTTGCATGACCTCTTGTACCCGGCCGGCAATCTCGCGCAGCGTCATCGGGTCAGGCCCCATTACCCTGTAGGCGACGGGGAATGGCGAATAGGGACCAAACACCAGTTGCGTAACCCTGACCCGCGCTTGCGGGGCAAGCCCTTCAGCAATGGCCTCGCGCAGACGGAACTTGAGGGCCTCGCGCGCCTCCTGGCTGTCCGTCAACACCACGATCTTGGCGAACGAGGGATCGGGGAGCTCCGGCGCCATCGCCAGGTAGAAGCGCGGCGCGCCTTGCCCGATATAGGCCGTGACAATTTTTGCTTCATCCTGTTTGTGCAGCCAGGCCTCGACCTTTGCGGCAGTGGCACTGGTCTGCTCGATGGAGGTTCCATAGGGCATTTGCACTTCGACCAGCACCTCGGGACGGTCCGAGGTGGGGAAGAACTGCTTCTTGACCAGGCTCATGCCGAGAATCGCCACGACAAACGCCGCGATAACCGTGCCGGCCACCAGCCATTTGCGAGCGATGACCCGCGTCAGAATCCGGCGAAAGCGATTGTAATTAGGGGTGTCGTAGATGGCCGCATGACCACCTTCGACCGGCTTGATGTCCGGCAACATTTTCACCCCCAGATAGGGGGTAAAGGCCACCGCGACGACCCAGGAGGCGATCAGGGCAATGCCCACGATCCAGAACATGTTGCTGGTGTACTCGCCGGCGGTGGACTGGGCGAAGCCGTTGGGCAAAAAGCCGATGGCGGTCACCAGCGTACCGGAGAGCATTGGCGCGGCCGTATGACTCCAGGCGTACGCGGAGGCTTTGATACGATCGTAGCCCTCCTCCATTTTCACCACCATCATCTCGATGGCAATGATGGCGTCGTCCACCAGCAGGCCAAGCGCCAGAATCAGCGACCCGAGGGTAATACGGTCAAAGTTCTTGCCCGTGGCCGCCATCACCACAAACACCACGGCCAGCGTCAACGGCACAGCGGCGGCCACCACAATACCTACATGCCAGCCCATGCTGAGAAAGCAGACAAGCATCACAACCAACAGGGCGACGAAGAACTTGACCATGAACTCGTCGACGGCCGAACTGATGTTCACAGACTGATCGGTGACCTTGGTCAGCGTCATGCCCAGCGGCATGCCTTCATTGATTTTGCTCGTCTCGGAGTCCAGCGCCTTGCCCAGGTCCAGGCCGTTCCAGCCGTCTCGCATCACGATTCCCAACAACAGAGCCTCTTCCCCGTTATTGCGCACAAGGAAGGTTGCTGGATCTTCATAGCCCCGTTCGACAGTTGCCACGTCAGAGAGCTTGAGCGTGCGCCCCTGGACCACAATCGCAGTGTCACGAATCTTCTGCACCTTATCGAAGGCACCGTCGAGACGAAGGAAGACTTGCGGCCCGTCGGTTTCAATCGAGCCGGCAGGCGTGAGCGCGTTCTGATTGTTCAGCGCGGCAAAAATATCCTGGGCAGAGACGCCCAGCGTGGCCAGCCGATCATGGGAGAAGGAGACAAAGATGCGTTCGGCCTGCTCGCCGATGATGTTGACCTTCTTCACGCCTGGCACGTGCAGCAGGCGCTGGCGTAACGACTCCGCATCACGCACCAACAGCCGCTGCGGCTCGCCTTTGGCTTTCAAGGCGAAAAGCGCAAATGTCACATCTGAGAACTCGTCGTTGACCATCGGGCCAATGACCCCCGCCGGTAGCTTGATGGCCTCGTCGTCGAGCTTTTTACGCGCCTGATAGAACTCGTCCTGCACTTGCGAGGGCGGCGTGCTGTCAAGCAACGACACCATCGTGAACGCGAGACCTGGACGCGTGTAGGTTTCCGTGCGGTCGTACCATTTCAGTTCCTGCAGGCGTTTTTCCAGGGGCTCCGCAACCTGGTCCTGCATTTCCTGCGCCGTGGCGCCCGGCCATGCGGTAATGACCGTCAGCTGCTTCACCGTAAACGGCGGATCTTCCGCCCGCCCCAGCTTGAAGAACGCCAGGGTGCCAGCAACAGCGATCAGGAAGATCAGGAATACCGTGATCGAACGTTCGCGAACGGCGATCGCCGAGAGATTGAAGCGCCCCTGGCTCATGGATGGCTCCCGGCAACGTTGACGTCACCCTGTTGAGCCAGTCTCACCTCCTCACCCTCGCGCAGCAGATGCGCGCCCAAGGCCACAATCCGTTCGCCGGCCTTGAGATCGCCGGCAACTTGCGCTGCGTCGTCGCTCAAGCCCAGGACCCGGACAGGTCGCCAGGCCACCTTCGCCGGTGTGCCAGCAATGACCCACACGCCAGTGCCTTGGCCCGGGTCATGAATGGCGGCGATCGGCACTTGCAGCACCTGTCCATTGGCGCTGCCCTCGGCGATCCGCAGGGTGACGGTCGAACCCAACGGCGCATTGGCCAGCGCGCCCTCAAGCACATACCGCGCCTCGAAGGTGCGTGTCATCCGGTCGGCCGAGTCAGAAAGCAACCTCAGCTTTGCTGTAACAGCTTGCGTGGTGTTGCCATACAGCGTCGCCTGCGCGATGGATCCCGCTGCCGGACGTAGCGTCTCGGGCAGGTGCACGATGGCTTCGCGCTGCCCTGCCCGCGCCAGTCGAACCACGGGCTGCCCCGGGCTGACGACTTGCCCGGGCTCGGCCAGCGTCTCCACCACCACGCCATCGGAATCGGCAAACAGCACCGCATAACCAGAAGTATTGCGGGCTACGTCAGCCTGCGCTTCGGCGGCGCTGAGCTGCGCCTTTGCGGTATCGGCTGCGGCTTTGACCTGGTCATAGGCCGATGCAGAAATAGCCCCCGCGGCGACCAGGTCGCGATAGCGCGCCTCGTCATCGGCTGTCTGCTTGGCTCGGGCCCGAGCGGCGATGACCGCCTCTTGCTGCGCTCGCGCCTGCAGTCCCAGGTCGATTGGGTCGAGACGCATCAGCGGTTGCCCCCGCTTGACGGTCTGGCCCGTGTCGACCAAGCGCTCAAGTATCTTGCCCGATACCCGAAAACCCAGGTCGCCCTGGACGCGGGCCGCCACGACGCCAGTGAAAGAGCGTGAAACACCGGACGCCCCCTGCACCGCAGAGGACCTCACCAGAGGGGCCTGCGTGCGTGGATCTTCAACGGTGGATGAGTCGCCACACGCCGTCAGGACTAGAGGCAACAGGCAAGCGGCAATGGGGACAGATCGGAGCCGGCGCATAGGTTCCCTTACTTGAACAATAGGACATGCAGCACATTCTCAGCATAGTGACCATATCTGTCAATGGTCACAGCCTGTGACGTATCAGGATTCTCCAAGCCCATGGGAAAGGCGCAGTATTCATTGAGCAAACTTTATAAGTTGATCAAATTGTACTGATTGACAGAGTGTGACCATAACGTAATATGGTCACAAACATCCTCGATTTAAGGAGCCTCAATGCCTCCCCTCCGCCCCATTGCTCTTTGGGTGAGCGCCAGCTTGATGGCAGGCTGCGCGGTCGGTCCGGACTATCAACGTCCACACGCCCCGCTGCTGGATCGTTACCTGGGTCAATCTGCCGTCGAGCAGAGGCCTGTGGCGAGGCCGGCCAGCCTTGTGGCCTGGTGGGAAGGTTTTGGTGATCCCGTGCTGACCGACTTCGTCTCCAAGGCGCTTGAACAGAACCTGGATCTGGCGCAGGCATCGGCGCGAGTCACGCAGGCTCGGGCAGGATTGGGTGCCGCAAATGCCGCCTTGCTGCCCTCGGGGAACATCAGTGGCCAGGCCGCGCGTTCCTACCAATCGATCGAGACCCCGCTCGGCCAGGTGTTGAACCCGACGCCTGGTTATGATCGGTATGGAAACTCCTACGAGGTTAACCTCGGTGCGGGCTGGGAGGTCGATGTCTTTGGCGGCCTGCGACGCGGACGCGAAGCCGCACTCGCCGAGTACCAGGCTTCCGAGGCGGGCGCCGCCGCCACACGGCTGGCCATCGCCGCGCAGACCGCCGATATCTACATCACCCTCCGCGGGTTGCAGGCCCGGCTGGACATTGCGAACCGCCAAGTCAAAACGCAGCAGGGGCTGCTAGAGAAAGTCCGCTTGCTTTACGGCAAGGGCCTCGCTGCCAACTATCAGGTTCAGCAGACCGAGGGCGCGCTATCGCAGGTCCAGGCGACCGTGCCGGTCCTGCAGACCGACCTGGATGCTGCCATGAATGCACTGGATGTCATGCTCGGCACACCGCCAGGCACTCATCGCGCGCAACTGGCCAATGCAGGGAGCATTCCTCTTGCGCCGCAGATAAAGGCCACGGGAACGCCGGCCGATCTGCTGCGCCGCAGGCCCGATCTCATCGTCGCCGAGCGCCAGCTTGCGGCTTCCAACGCGCGCATCGGGGTGGCGATTGCCGAGTACTACCCGAAATTCTCCCTCAGCGCATTGCTGGGTAGCGCTACGGCTGTCTCCGCCGGCAATCTTTTCACCGGCGGCGCCAATCAGTCGGCGGGGGTGTTGGGGCTGCGCTGGAGACTGTTCGACTTTGGCCGCATAAACGCTCAAATCGATCAAGCCAAGGGCCAGGAAGCGCAAGCCCTGGCCGCTTACCGTCAGTCCGTACTGCGCGCCACCGAGGATGTCGAGAATGCCTTTTCCGCCCTGGTGAATCGGGAAGTCCAGGCAACCACCCTGAGCGAAGGCGAAACCTCCCTGACGCAGGCTCGCCAATCGTCGTTCATGGCCTACCAGAAAGGTACGGCCAGCCTGATCGATGTCCTGCACGCCGACGAAACGATGCTGCAGGCTTCCGATGCCCGAGCGCAGGCGCGAACGGAATCGGCACGGGCGGCGGTTGCGGCATTCAAGGCCCTCGGTGGTGGCTGGCAACCTCCTGACACCCGGTCCGTGGCGACTCGATGACTTGACCAGGCGACGCAGCGCTTTATGCACGCCCGCGACTACCCGTTCGAGAGGGGGCTATGAAAGCGAGCGAGAATTCCTGGGTGCTCATCACCGGAGCCGCAAGCAGATTTGGCGAGGAGTTTGCCCCACGCCACGCCGATTTCATCAGGAGCTCATGTCACGCGTCATGGCGTGTGAGTGGCGACGAAGCGGCTTCCCCGAAGGAAATATGCTTTGAAAGGCCGGGAGGTAACCTGCACTCCCGGCCGGAAAACTATCGTAGAGCGACGCCCTATCTTAGAAACGATAGCTGACGGAAGTGCCGAGCCCGCTCGCGCTGTTCTTGTACTTGGCACTGTATGCGCCCCGGGTCGCGGAGGTACCGTTGACCTGCACGCTCTCCTCCCACAGATAGGAATAAGCGACATCGATCGTGACATTGTCCGCCGGAGTCCAACCAGCCCCGAAGCTGATAACCGTCCGGTCGCCCGTTGGAATACGGGGCCCGCGATGGGTGTTGTTGGCGGGCGACTGGTCGACTGACAAGCCGGCACGAAGTACCCAGCGATCGTTCAGTTTGTACGCCGTACCGATAGCGTGGGCCCACGTATCGTGCCAGTCCTGTTCTTCGGTAACCGTGCCCAGCGAGCCGCTCAATAAAGGAGGCAAGCCCGTGTTCTCGATGGTTAATTCCTTGAAGCGACTCCAGCGGGTCCAGGTGCTCCCCAGATAGAGCGTCCAGTCATTACTGAGCTGATGAGTTACCGAGAAGTCCACCGACTCCGGCGTATCCACATCCAGCGAAGCGTCATAGCTGCGGCCGCTAACCCCCAATACGCTAAAGATGCCGTCAGTGACCTTGGTCTTGGCATCCAGGTGGTAACTGACCTTGGAATGGTAGGTCAATCCGAGGCGGGTTCGATCGGTAGCCTGCACCAGAATGCCGGCGTTGAAACCCAGGGCCGTATCGTCGCCGGTGCTTTTGAGTTTCCCGTCGTTGCGACCAGGGCTGAGCGGATTGGGCACCATCCCGGACAACTCGCCGCTGATACGGTTGATGGTGGGACCGAACCCGATCGAAACGGTGTCGTTAAAGGCATAGCTGATGGTGGGCTGGAAGGTGAATGTCGTGACCTCGCTTTTGTTAGCGTAGTAACGCCCCGCAAAGCCGCTGCCATAATCGGTTATCAGGCCGAAAGGCACATAAACCCCGACACCGAATGCCCAGTGCTCATCAATGGGTTTGACGTAGTAGCCCATAGGTACCGTAGTCGTGGGCACCATGTCGCCGTCTTCCTGGCCTGCGAATGTACTGCGGGTCTGGCTGATGTCGGACTTCGCGAAAAGCGTCGCCGCCCCTACGCTGACTTGTTCTCTTTTCAAGCGTGACATGCCCGCCGGATTACCGAAGACCGTGCTCGCATCTTCAGCGGAGGAGGAACGACCGGCAAATCCAGAGCCCATCCCGCTGATGCTCTGTTCATTGAGAGCGAAGCCGCTCGCAGACACGTAAGAAGACGCAAGCGCAACAGCGAGCCCAAGCGGGCTCATGAGCAATATTTTTTTCATTATTAGAACTCTAGGGTTATCACCGAGATAAAACAGCAGAAGCAACGGACGCATACTTATCCATGTGACTATTTCAGTCAATAGTCACATAACAGGTAAATAAATGCCCTTCGACGGTTGGAGGAAGGGCAAAGTGAAAAGCCGATTGAGCGATACCTCGCCCAGAGCAGCAGGCGTTCGAGCGTTAGCCGAAGATCAAGGCATGAGGCTGCGCAAGATGAGATTGGAGGTGAGCGTGGGCGCCTCTTCGACAAAATCGAGGTTGTACTGCAGCAGTAGAGGATTGACGAATGGCCGCAGAGCAAGATGTATCGCGTCTACCGTCTCGTCCAGGGGAGTCTTGCGTTCAAACTCACCGACCTCTCGCCCTTCACGCACAATCTGCAAAATGAATTGCTTGATCTGTGCGTCATAAACTTGCGAACTGGACCAGCGCTCCGATACAGAAAACGCTGCAATGTCATAGAGCTTCCGATCGTTGAAGAACAGGTTCACACCTGTGGCGATCACCGTTTTGACCAGGCGCCGAAAGCGCTCCGTTGCCGAAAGAGTCTCTCCATTGATGGCCTGTTCAACAGCCGCAACGATTTCTGCCAGGCAATTTGTGCAGATGGCTTCACCGATCGCCTGCTTGGAATCAAAAAACTTGTAGATATAGGCTTTGGAAAAACCAATGGCTTTAGCCAGGTCGGAGACCGTGGTTTTGCCATAGCCGTACTGACTGAAGTGCTCGTTGGCCGCCGCGACAATCTGGTTTCGAATGTCGTGATCGGCTGGGCCACGGGCGCTGGGCGGAGATATCGATGGCTGATTCATGGGAACAGCTTACTCACCCTGTAGCGGACTGACAACTTGTGACCGATAAGATATCTAGTCACAAAACCATCGTTCCGAACGCCTTTCCAGGGCAACTGGAAAAACTCCGGCCGAACCTGCTCTCAATACCGTCCTCATAAAGCGAAGCCGGTATTCACCGGCCTCGTCGTCAGTCATGTTTGACCAGATTGAGCGCCGGTAAAGGCCCTCCGGGAAATTGCGCGAGTTGCCCTTGTTGCAAGTCGCCCAAGTCGATGCCATGGAACCCCAGTTGCTGGATCAGCTCGCTGACCTGCTGCTTGGCGTGCGCATGCTCTCCAGAGACAAACAACACGCGCTTGCCCCCTTCGGCGTTCGGGTTGGCCAGCAGATTCGACGATAGATGGTTGAAGGCCTTGACCACGCGGGCGCCGGGCAGCATTTGCGCCACGACCTGGGTGGAAGGTTGGCCTCCCAGGTCAAAGGGCTTGAACAGCGGCGCTTCAATCGGGTTGTTGGTATCCACCACAATCCTTCCTTCCCAGGGGCCCAGCCCGGCCAGTGCCGATGGAATCTTCGACCAGTTCACCGCCAGGAACACCAGGTCTGCGGTAGCCGCTTGCTCGGCGGTAACGGCTTGAGCCTTGGGCCCCAGTTCGGCGATCAGCGACGTGAGGCTGTCAGGGCCACGGCTGTTGGCGATGCTCACGTCCAGGCCGGCCTTCGTCAGTAACCTGGCGATCGCGCTGCCTATGGCGCCTGCTCCAATGATGCTGATACTCATGTTCATGTCTGGCTCCTCAGGCGGTGAAGCCGCCGTCGATCATCAATTCGGCACCGGTGACGAAACTGGCTTCGGGGCTGGCCAGATAGGCCACTGCGCTGGCGATGTCCTGGCCTTCCCCGTAGCGTCCCACGGCGATATTGGGGCGCACGAAGTCCGCCACCGGCCCCTCGGCGGGATTCATGTCGCTGTCGGTCGGCCCGGGGTGGACGGTATTCACGGTGATACCGCGGGGTCCCAGGTCTCGCACCAGGCCTCGGCTGAAGCCCGCCACGGCGCCCTTGGTCAGGGTGTAGGCGGAGGCGGTGGCGAAAGCCGCGTATTGCACCATGGAGCTGCCGATATGAATGATTCGCCCCCCCTGCCCCATGTGCTTGAGCGCCTCCTGGGTGGCCACGAAAACACCGGTGACATTCACCGCGAGGATGCGCTGGAAGTCCTCGAAAGCGATGTCTTGCGGAGCACCGAGCACACTGATGCCGGCGTTGTTGACCAGGATATCGACCTTGCCGAATAACGTGGCGACCTGCTGGACCGCGGCGCGTACGGCCTCGGGATCTCCAGCATCGGCCGCCAGCGAAATAGCTCGACCGCCGGCAGCAGTGATCACCTCGACCAGGGCCGCGGCACGATCAGGCGAGGCGTTGTAGGTAATGGCGACAGCGGCGCCGTCCGCGGCCAGGCGTTGGGCAATGGCCGCCCCGATGCTGCGTGAACCGCCGGTGACGATGGCGATCTTGCCAGACAGAGGAAGGGTGACAGGGTTCATGGTGTGAGCCTCAAGTGGTGGTTGGTGAGGCTATGAAACGCTTTTCTTTTTCCATCAAGTAGTAGGGAGTGACTAGAATCACTTTCAACGTTTGCTTGAAGGTATCGATCATGGAAACCCTGGCCAATCTGCAATCTTTCGTTCGCAGCGCAGAGGCAGGCAGTTTCTCTGCCGCCGCACGGCGCCTGGGTATTACGCCGGCCGCGGTGAGCAGGAATGTCGCCCAACTGGAAGCCAACCTGGGGGTACGCCTGTTTCAACGCAGCACTCGCCGACTGGCCTTGACCGAGGCTGGGGAGCGTTTTCTGGCTAACGTCGAGGGTGGGCTGGAAACTGTCCAGGCGGCGATTGCCGATGTAACCAGCAACGCCGGAGAACCGGCTGGAGTGCTGCGTATTTCCGCGGCGCCCGCTTTTGGCCGCGATTACCTGCTGCCATTGATGCCGCAGTTCATGAAGCGATATCCAGCGGTGGTTCCCGAGTGGCACTTCGACAATCGCCAGGTGGAGCTGATCGCCGATGGATTTGACGTCGCCATCGGCGGCGGCATCGAGCTTTCGCCCGGGGTGATCGCCCGGGATCTGTCACCGGCGCATTTGGTGCTCGTGGCATCGCCGGACTGTCTGTCCAGGCACCCTCTTGTACGTCGTCCCGAACAGTTGAATGACCTTGAGCATCTGGCCATGCGCTCGCTACAAAGCGGCAAGGTCCGCGGCTGGACACTGCAAGGCCCCAAGGAACAGCGTGCGGCACTGGAGTTGCGCCCACGGTTGCTGGTCAACGACCCACAAGCACTTTGCCAGAGCGCGCTCATGGGACTGGGCGTCGCGCTATTGGCGATTCCCGACGTGCTTGACCATCTGCAAAGTGGCGCCCTTGAACGGGTGCTGCCGGACTGGTATGTCGACGCGGGGCCCATCTCGCTGTACTTCGCTGGGCAGAAACTGCTGCCGGCCAAGACGCGGGTCTTCGTAGACCTGCTGGTGAGTCATGCCCGCGAGCAGCAATGGGCGAAACGCTTTGATGCGCGAGGCTAAAGTTGCCCCACAGGTTGGCCAAAAGCAGCCATGCCCTCCTCCCCTTCACCAGCAGCGCGGATTTGTGGGGGTCATGAAGAGGTTTCCCGGGGCGAGGAATGGCTGGCCGGCCGCGCGGCCGGTGTCCGGGACAGCAAGACAATGCCTACGGCGATCATCACGCCACCCAGCATTTCGTGGGTGGAAAGCATGTCGCCGCTGATGGCGAAGGTGATCAGCGCGGCAAAGAAAGGGCACAGAAACAGGAAGCCGCTGGTGCGCACGGCGCCGCCCGTATGCAGGGCCGCGAACCACAATCCCATGGCCCCCGTCGAAGCGGGAATGGCCAGCCACAGGAACGCAACCATCGTTTGGGCCGGCAGGCTGAACGACTCGCCACGCCAGGCGGCCAGCAACGCGAGCGCGACCGCCCCAATGAGCATCTGCCAGAACGCCAGCGTCCAGGTATCGACGGCCAAGCGAAAGCGCTTGCTGGCCAGCGTGGCGAGAGCCCAGCAGGTCGAGCCCGCCATGACCAGCGCTTCCGCGGGGCCGATTGCGCCGGTCATCACCGACTGCACACCGATGCAGACCACCACCCCGGCGAAGGCCAGCAGCAGGCCCAGCCAGGCCAGGGGGCGTACCCGCTCCTTGAGCAGGATGCCGGCCAGCAGCGCCACCAACAGTGGATTGCTGGCCATCAGGATTGCCGCCTTGGATGCACTGGTCTGCGTCAGGCCCATGGTCAGGAACGCCATGACACCGGTCGTCTGCAACAGGCCGATGATGGTCAGTCGCAGCCAGGGCATGACCTTGACCGGAACCGCTGTGCCGGCAGCGACCCGGGCACGGTGGCGCAGCCACAACCAGGGCAGCAGCGAGAGAGCCGCCACGAAAAACCGCAGCGCCGCCAGCCACAGCGGCGGCAATTCACTCAGGACAATCTTGCTGGCGACGAAGGACGAGCCTTGCAGAAAGGTGGAGCTGAGGATCAGCAGGAGAAAGCGCCGTTGTGCTGCATGCGGGTCCATGGAAGCCCTATCAATCGTGGCGGCGGACAGTAGGCCGCCGAATCACTTGATAGTGTGTTGTCCCGCCTCTCGTCACGCTTCGCGCAGAAAGACAACCTCTACGTCAAACAGGACAAGCGCACGCCCGGTCGACTACGCAAAGTAGCGGCTGGGCGATGCTCCAAGCAGCCGCTTGAACATGGCCGAGAACGCGCCCGGCGTGTCGTAGCCCATGTCCAGCGCCACAGTCGTCACGGGTTCGCCCGCGGCCAAGCGCGGCAACGCCGCCATCACGCGGGCCTGCTGTCGCCACACTTGAAACGGCACCCCGAGTTCGGCCGTGAACAGCCGCGACAGCGTGCGCGCTGTCGCGCCATGCTGGCCGGCCCAGTCGTTCAGCGTGCGATTATCCTGTGGGTTGGCCAGGATCGCTTCGCAGGTGGCCACCAAGCGCTTGTCGCGGCCCGTGGGCAAATGCAGCCCTTGTTCCGGCGACCAGGCAATCTCTTCGAGGATCAGGCTCAGGATGCGGCCATCCCGGCTGTCCTCGGAATAATCAAGGGCAATCGTCGCCGCACGCAGGATGAGTTCGCGCAGCAGGTTCGAAACCCGTACCGCGCCGGGGTGCACGGGTGCATCAGTGGGATAGCGATCCTGGCGAACATAGGCTGTGCGCAATGCCACCGGGCTGCCTCGGGTCTGCATGGCATGGGAGATTCCCGCGGGCATCCACAAGGCGCGTTGCGGCGGCACCAGCCACAGGCCTGTGCCCGTCCGGATCTCCATGACGCCGGAAACCGCGTAGATGAGCTGCCCGCAGGAATGGGCATGCGGCGCCACGGCATATGCGGCCGGGTAGTCCTTCGCCATGACCACGATGGGGCGGTCTACATTTTCATAGTCGCGCCTATCTACACTTCTAGCCAAAACAGAAACTCGCAGGTTGCAATCGTTCAAGGCTACAGGCTAATCCCTTAAAGCGTCTTCATTCGGCTTGCTTCTCAGCCAAACATTCGCATTCGGTGAACCGATATCTCGATGACGGCGCTGTGCCCTTCGATAAACCTTCAATATTGATAGCAGGTTCAAGGGCTCTGGCCGCTCGTAGCCAATAGCCAACGCCTTACATCTCACACAGCCAAATGCGGACATACTTTTCACTGCTGCCTGATAGCTTAAGGCCATCCAGCGGCATGCCCTATAAGCACAGCTGCTGCAGACAAGACACGGAGGTCTGGCAGTCATCATTCATCGAAGGCTGTTTCCATCAGGCACAAGGATCTGAAGCCGGCGACCACCTCATCCTCCATGACCAACGGTTCGCGCCCGCCACTTGCTGGCCTGCAGTGCGCGGCTTGTGCAGTACGTGCCGGTGTTCTCCCCATACCCTGTTTCACGATGAGCAGGCGTTTGGGAAACCCACTCGGCACAATGGATTCCGGAAACCATTCAATAAACGGGGCGGACTCCGAAAAGCCAGACGAGTAGGAACTTATATATGGAGATATATCGTATGTCGGCTCAAGAGAACTTTGTTGGCGGATGGACTCCTTACCACGAACTGACTCCAAAGGATCGGGAAGTATTCAAAGAGGCCCTGGCCGGGTTCGTGGGTGTGCACTACACCCCTGAAAAAGTTTCGACCCAAGTCGTCAACGGCACGAACTATCGTTATCTGTCGAAAGCAACGGTGCCTGGCTCGTCGGACAGCTGGCAGGCCGTAGTGGAAATCTACGCGCCTATTAAAGGCAAGCCGCACATCACCCAGATCCACCGGATCTAAGCAGGGATCAAACCCGTCGGGTCGCGCACAGGTTGCGCGGCCCGACGGTTCATCGCGACGTTCTCCTTCCAAACCCTCCCCCAAGCCGTAGCCAGCCCATAAACCCCGCCTTGTCTGTCACTCGTTGCAGTTGCTCGACGCCTTCCATCCCCGCGTTATTGCGCATTCCTCTGGAATACTTGCCTGATCCTCTGAGCTTGCCGGGTATCGGATAGGAAACCCTTGGCCCCTGGGCTAGAGTCCGATCACTAGGAGCCAGCCGCCATGACCCAAGCCCGCGCCGGCCAGGCATCGCCCCTGGCACACACCCTCGACACCTCCTCGCATTTTCTCTCGCTGGACCTTCCGGCCTACTCCGACGTGCTCGCGGCCAGCCCGGCGCACGAGGCAGCGGATTGGCGTATCCGCCCCTTTACCCGCGTTTCTTGAGCAAGGACGCGCCTGGTGGCGCCTCCTGAAGAAAAAACAAAGACACACCAACCGATGATCAGCAGGTGAGCCATGGAACTACGAATCAACCAGAAGACCTATCAGGTCGATGCCGACGCCGACACGCCGTTGCTGTGGGTGATCCGCGATGACCTGGGCCTGACCGGCACCAAGTACGGCTGCGGCCTGGCCCAGTGCGGCGCTTGTTCGGTGCTGGTGGACGGCAATGTGGTGCGCGCCTGCGTCACCCCGGTGGCGGGTGTGGTCGGTCGCGAGGTCACCACCATCGAGGCGATCGAGGCGGACGCAGTCGGCAAGCGCGTGGTCGCCGCCTGGGTCGAGCACCAGGTGGCCCAGTGCGGCTACTGCCAGTCCGGGCAGGTCATGGCGGCCACCGCGCTGCTCAAGCACAGCCCCGCGCCCAGCGATGCGCAGATCGAAGCGGCGATGGTCAACCTGTGCCGCTGCGGCACCTACAACGCCATCCATGCCGCCGTGCATGACCTGGCCGCCCAGCCTGCCAAGAAGGAAAGCGCCTGATGAACAAGCCCATCGATTTCGCTGAAGACCTCCTGGACCTGCCGCTGGACGAACCGGTCAACCTGTCCCGCCGGCGCTTTCTGACCGGCGCCGCCGTGGGCGCGCTGGTGCTCGGTTTCGGCCTGCCGCTGGGTTCGGCCAGGGTCCTGGCCGCCACGGCGAGCACCGCGGAACGCGGGACCCAGGTCCCGGCGTTCCTGGAGATTCGCCCGGATGGCAGCGTGCGCCTGCTCAGCCCCTTCATGGAAGGCGGACAAGGCACCCACACCGCCATGGCGCAGATCGTCGGTGAAGAGCTGGACGCCGACCCCGCCACCTTCGTGGTCGAGGCCGCGCCGCCCGGCGAAGCCTACGTGGTGATGGAGAACGGCATGCGCATCACCGGCGGCAGCATGTCGGTGCGCATGAGCTACCCGACCATGCGCCGCCTGGGCGCCCTGGCGCGGGCCATGCTGCTGCAGGCCGGCGCCGAGCAGCTCGGCGTACCGCTGGCCGAACTGTCCACCGAGCCTGGCCGGGTGCTGCATGCCGCTTCCGGTCGTTCGCTGGGCTACGGTGAATTGGCCGGTCGCGCCCTGGACATGCCGGTGCCCGATCCGGCCAGCATCACCCTGCGCGACCCGAGCCAGTTCCGCTGGATCGGCAAGCCGGTGCGGCGCGTCGATGCCTACGAGAAATCCACCGGCAAGGCGCTGTACAGCATTGACCTGAAGGTCGACGGCATGCTCCACGCCGCCGTGCAGCACGCGCCGCGCCTGGGCATGACCGTGGGCAGCCTGCGCAACGAGGCCCAGGTCAAGGCCATGAAAGGCGTGCACTCCGTTCACCAGTTGCCCGGCGCGGTGGCGGTGGTCGCCGAACGCTGGTGGCACGCCAAGCGCGCGGTGGAAGCCATCCAGGTCGACTGGCAGGAAGCGTCCGCCGATTCGAAGGTACGGCCAATGCCCGCTGACTTTTCCAGCGATGCGTTCCGCGATTTTCTCGCCGCCCAGCAAGGCCCGGCCCGCGACGACGAAAACGAAGGCGACATGCCCGCCGCCCTGGCCAGTGCCAAGACCCGGGTCGAGGCCACCTACCACAATCAGTACCTCAACCACGCCCAGCTGGAGCCCCCTTCGGCCCTGGCGCGCTTCAATCCCGACGGTTCGCTGGAGGTCTGGCTGCCCAACCAGGCGCCGGACATGTTCCGCGCCGACATCGCCAGGCGCACCGGTCTCGATCCCTCGCGGATCACCCTGCACTCGCCGCTGCTGGGCGGCTTTTTCGGCCGGCATTTCCTCTATGACTCGGCCAGTCCCTACCCACAGGCCATCGCCCTGGCCAAGGCCGTCGGCCGTCCGGTCAAGCTGATCTGGAGCCGCGAGGAAGAGTTCCTGCGTGACGTGCTGCGCCCGGTCGCCGTGGTCAAGTTCCAGGCCGCGCTGGATGCCCAAGGGTTGCCGGTGGCGATCGAAGCGGTGAGCGCCACCGAAGGCCCCACCGAAGCCATCGCCGGCAAGCAGGGCGAAAAACTCGACCCTTCGGCCCTTGAAGGTCTGTCGGGCAAGCCCTACGCCATTGCCAACAAGCGCATCGCGCAGATCTACGTCAAGGGACCGGCCATGCTCGGCTACTGGCGTTCGGTGGGCAATTCGCTCAACGACTTCTTCTACGAAGCCTTCCTCGACGAACTGGCGGACAAAGGCGGCCGCGATCCGTACGAGCTACGCCAGCACCTGCTGCGCGACAACCCGCGCCTGACCACCTTGCTGCAGGCGGTGGGCGAACTGTCCGGCGGCTGGAAGCGCGGCCCGTTCACCGCCGAGGACGGCACTCGCCGCGCCCGCGGCGTGGCCATGGCCTCGCCGTTCGGCTCGCACACGGCGGCGATCGCCGAAGTGTCGATCGAAAATGGCCAGGTCAAGGTCCACGACATCTGGCAGGCCATCGACCCGGGCAGCATCGTCAACCCGGCGATCGTCGAGGCCCAGGTCAATGGTGCCGTGGCACTGGGGTTGTCCCAGACGTTGGTGGAAGAAGCGGTCTACGTGGACGGCAAGCCCCGGGCGCGCAACTACGACCTGTACCCGATCCTGCCGCCTTCACGCATGGCGCGGGTACATGTACGGATTGTCGAGAGTGGCGAAAAGATGGGCGGCGTCGGCGAGCCACCGCTGCCCGCGGTGGCGCCGGCGGTGGCCAACGCGGTGGCGCGGCTGACCGGCCAGCGCATCCGTAGCCTGCCATTGAGCCGATACACCTTCAGCTGACCGACAAGGACTGCCCATGAATAACCGCCGATTCGCAAGAACCGCAGGCTGGCTGGCCTTGCCGTGCCTGGTCGCGGCAGGCCTGCTGGCCTGGTATGTCACCCGCGAGCCCGTCTCGCCCTTCGAGCAGGAACAGGCCGCGGCGACCCGCTTCGACCCCGCCTTGGTGAGCCGCGGCGAGTACGTCGCCCGGGTCAGCGATTGCGTGGCCTGCCACAGCCTGCCGGGCAAGGCGCCCTTCGCCGGCGGCCTGGAAATGGCCACGCCGCTGGGCGCCATCCACGCCACCAACGTCACCCCCGACCGGGACACCGGCATCGGCGCCTACAGCCTGGCCGACTTCGACCGTGCCGTGCGCCATGGCGTCGCCCCGGGCGGTCGGCGGCTCTACCCGGCGATGCCCTACCCGTCCTACGTCAAGCTCAGCGACGATGACATGCGCGCGCTGTACGCGTTCTTCATGAAAGGCGTGCAACCGGTCAGCCAGCCCAACGCCCCCAGCGCTATCCCCTGGCCGCTGAACATGCGTTGGCCTATCGCGCTGTGGAACGGCCTGTTCGCCCCGAGCACGCCCTACGCGGCCAAGCCTGCGCAGGATGCGTTGTGGAACCGCGGCGCCTACATCGTCCAGGGGCCGGGCCACTGCGGCAGCTGCCACACCCCGCGCGGCCTGGCGTTCAACGAGCAGGCCCTGGACGAGTCCGGCGCGCCGTTCCTCGCCGGCGCCCTGCTCGACGGCTGGTACGCGCCGAGCCTGCGCCAGGACTCCAACACCGGCCTGGGCCGCTGGAGCGAGCCGCAGATCGTGCAGTTCCTCAAGACCGGGCGTAACCAGCACGCGGTGGTCTACGGCTCGATGACCGAGGCGTTCAACAACTCCACCCAGTTCATGGCCGACGAGGACCTGGCGGCGATCGCCCGCTACCTCAAGTCGCTGCCCGGCGATCCGCAGCGCGACGGCGCGCCCTGGCAGTACCAGGCCGTGTCCGCCGCCACCCGCCTGGACAGCCCCGGAGCCCATACCTACGTGACCCGCTGCGCCTCCTGCCATGGCCTGGACGGCCAGGGCCAGGCCGAGTGGATGCCGCCTTTGGCGGGCGCCACTTCGGCACTGGCCAAGGAAAACGCGTCGGCGATCAACATCACCCTCAACGGCTCGCAGCGCGTGGTCGCCGCCGGCGTGCCGGATGCCTACCGCATGCCGGCCTTTCGCGAGCAATTGTCGGACCGGGAAATCGCCGAGGTCCTGAGCTTCGTGCGCGGCACCTGGGGCAATTCGGGCGGCGCGGTCGACGCGCAAGCGGTCGGCAAGCTGCGCGGGCATACCGACCCGGCCAGCAGCAGCCCGATCATCCTGCACATGCGCTGAAAAAAGGAGCGAGGTGCTGGCGATCCCCCTGGCCAGGAGCGGATCTGCCAGCAACCCCTCCCATGAACAACCGAGGTCCCCATGGAAAGCATCGATCTACTGGTCCTGAGCACCGCCCATGACTGGCTCCAGGCCGGTCACCGCGTGCTGCTCGCCACCGTGGCCCGCACCTGGGGCTCCTCGCCTCGCCCCGTGGGCTCGATGATGGCCCTGCGCGGCGATGGTCGGGTGGTCGGCAGCGTGTCGGGAGGTTGCATCGAGGACGACCTGATCCACCGCTACACCAACGCCTACGATGGCAGCGGCCTGCCGGACGGGCCGCCGCAGGTGGTGCGCTACGGCATCAGCGCCGACGAAGCGCACCGCTTCGGCCTGCCCTGTGGCGGCACGCTGGAGCTGATCCTCGAATTCACCCCCTCGAGGGATGCCCTCGAACGGCTGTTGACCCGACTCAACGCCGGCAAGCTGGTGCGCCGCAGCCTGGACCTGGGCAGCGGCCAGGTATCCCTGACCATCAGCGCTACCCCGGAGCAGTTCATCTTCGATGGCCGGCAGATGGTCAACACCCTGGGCCCCGGCTACCGCCTGCTGCTGATCGGGGCCGGCGCGCTGGCCGAATACCTGGCGACCATGGCGCTGTTCAACGGCTTCCGGGTCGCGGTCTGCGACCCCCGCCCCGAATACATCGGCGGCTGGAGCGTGGCGGGCGTGGAACAGTTGGTTGGCATGCCGGACGACATCGTCCGCGAATTCGCCCCGGACCTGCGCACCTGTATCGTCGCCGTCAGCCATGACCCCAAGCTCGACGACCTGGCCCTGCTCGAGGCCCTGCACAGCCCGGCCTTCTACATCGGCGCCATCGGTTCGCGGCGCAACAGCCAGCTACGCCGCGAACGCCTGATCGAACACTTCGGCGAAACCGAAGCCTCGCTCCAGCGCCTGCACGGCCCCATCGGCATCTACATCGGCAGCAAGACCCCCGCCGAGATCGCCGTAAGCGTCATGGCCGAGATCCTCGCCGCCAAGAACAGCGTCGCCCTGCCCCTCACCCTTGACGTTTCGAACGCCAAGCAAGCCCGCGAGCAAGAGGCGCCCGTGGCCTGATCGATACAGCCGCTTCGGCGGTCAATCGCCGAAACTTGATTTTGATCAAATTCTCCACTGCCTTGCTGGCTAGACTGAAAACCGATACGACGTCATAAGTCGAGGTTGTACTTCATGTCCTGGTTCCGCCGTCATCGCCAACGCCTGTTGCACCTCACCCTCGTGGTATGGGTGTTGGCCATGGGCGTGATGGCCATCCAGGGCTGCCTGGTACAGGCGAATCACGATCTGGCCGCGCCACATAATGTCGAACAGCATGTGGCGGATGACCATGCCCTTCACAGCAGTGGTTGCCTGAAAAACTGTGAGGACACGGTCACGGCGATAAAACCTGCATTGCAGCATCCAGCATTGGACGCCCTCCAGTGGGCCGCCCTCTTGCTGTTAACTGCGGCAGTCATAAGGGTGCTCGATCCGGCGAAAGAATCCTCCTTTGCCGCTCTTGCACTGAAGCGCCCCGCCCCGCCGAAAGAACCGGCCCGCCTGACTTTCGTCCGTTTCAACGATTAACCCCCCTGGTTAAAAAGTGCCAGCGCACGGGTCGCTCCGTTTTGCTGCGCCACTTTTCGCGCCTCTGTCCTTGCTGCTTATTCCCTCACGAGTTCAGGAGTTCATCATGCACAAGCATTCAACATTCGTTCTAGCTGCCGTCTTGGCTGGCGGGGCACTCATGGCCTCTGCCGAGGATGCGCATCACCCGGCCGATGCACCAGGCAGCGCAATCGAGAGCACCGCACCGACGCCGACGGCCATGACTGAAGCCATGACCGAGCAGATGGAGAAAATGCAGGCTGCCCATGACAAGGCCGCAGCAGCCAAAACGCCCGCCGAGCGCCAGGCCGCCCTGCAAGAAGGCATGAAAGCGCTGAAGGACAGCATGGCCATGATGAGCAAGGAGCAGGGCTCCATGGGGTGTATGGGGATGTCCGCAGCCAAGGACGGCACTGGCAAAGGCATGATGGACATGATGATGCAGATGATGGAGCAGCAGTCGTCGATGATGGATATGCCAATGAAAAAGTGAAAGGCAATCGTCGTACCTGCGCAATGCAACGCAGCTCATCGAGCTTCGGCTGGCGTTGGGGGGCATGGCTACATTAAAAGCGATGAATCTCCAACGTTGCCCGCAGCCCTCCAGAGTGGCGATTCTCCAATCTGATCTGCCCGCCCAGGCGCGCTGCAATGGCCTGCACGATGGTCAGCCCCAACCCGGCTCCCTGAGCGTTTCCGCGACTATAGAAACGCTCGAAGAGCCGCTCGCGTTCAGTCTCATTGATTCCCGGCCCCTGGTCTTCGACGGACAGTTCGTAGTGATCCTGTTTCTTGGCCAGCCGCACCGTGATCAGTCCGTGGGGCGGCGAAAAGTTTGCTGCATTGGTCACCAGGTTGTTCAAGGCGATATCGATGGCGGCCGCGTTGACTCTGACACGGCCGATGCCTTCGCCGACATCGAAAGCCAGTTCGAGCCCCTGGTTCAACAGCCAGGGCGTCAGCTGGACCAGGCTTTCGCGAACCGTCGCCGCCAGATCGATGCAGGGTGCTGCATGGGTGTCCGTTTGCGGTTCAATACGCGCCATCGTCAGCAACTGATTGACCAGCCGAGTGGTTCGGTCCACGCCGGCAATCAAATGCTCGAGCGATTCGCGGCGATCCTCCTCGCTCCCCTCCTCCATCAGGTTCTGCGCATGCACCCTGAGTACCGCCAATGGGGTGCGCATTTCATGGGCGGCGTCAGCGATAAAACGCCGTTCACGGCCCATCACTTCCTGAATCTGTGCCAGCACCCGGTTGAGGGCCGCCTGCATGGGCTCAAGTTCAGTGGGCAACGGCATCAACTGCAACGGTTCGAGAGAGCCGGGATGCCTCGCGCGCAGCGTCGCCGCCATATCCACCAGTGGTTTCAAGCCCCAGCCGATCGCCAGCCAGATCACCGCAGCGAGCATCAGGCTGCCAAGCAGATTAGGGACGACGGTGTGACGAACTATCCGGTCAACCAGGTCGGCGCGTACATCGTCCCGCTCGCCGACCCATATCTTCAGGCCGTACTGCGTGTCATCAAGGGTGAATGCCCGCCATTTACGGCTATTCGGATCGGTCACGTCGCTGAAGCCGGGCGCGGCCGACGCCGCTGAAAAGACCGGCGCGCTCAAGGTGTGAACCAACAGCTCACCCTGGGCGTTCCAGACCTGGAACGCGATCTTGCTTTCATAAGGGTGGCCATCGACTTTGGGGGCTGCCTGGCCCAGCGCCTGGTTGAACGCCTGATACAGCTCGGCGTGCTCCTTGCTGGCCATCGGCATGCGCATGATCCCTTGCAGCAGGCGAGCATTCTGAGCCAGCTGGGCGTCGTAGACCTCGTCTATTTCATGATTGCTGTCGTGAAGGTTGAGTACGGTCATGATCAACAGGCCAAGGAACAGCAGCCCGAGGATCAACGTCAGGGTACGACGCCTGATGGAGGTCATGGGCGGCCTTCCACCAGGTAACCGACGCCGCGGACGGTACGGATGAGCTGGCTGGAGAACTTCTTGCGCAGGTGGTGGATATGTACTTCCAGGGTGTTGCTTTCCGCTTCCTCGCTCCAGCCGTAGAGCAACTGCATCAGGTGGTCGCGGGTGATCACGCGGCCAGGCGGCGACAACAATTCGTGGAGCAGTTGATATTCCTTGGGGGTCAGGGCCACCGGTTCGCCCTGGTAGCTGACCTGCTGGGTACCGGGGTTCAGGCTGATGCCTGCATGCTCGATCAGCATCTGGGCACGGCCGGCGCTGCGCCGCAGCAAGGCGCGCAGGCGCGCCTTGAGTTCCGCCAGGTCGAAGGGCTTGATCAGGTAATCGTCGGCCCCGGCGTCGAGCCCGGCGATGCGGTCTTCCGTGGCATCCCGAGCGGTGAGGATCAGCACCGGGAGGTTGGAGCCACTGTCACGCAGGCGTCGCAGCACATCCAGGCCGTCCATGCGCGGCAGGCCGAGGTCGAGCACCGCCAGATCAAAGGTTTCGCTGAGCAGCGAATGCAAGGCGCTACCGCCGTCCTGCAGCCAGTCAACGGTGTAGCCCTCACGTTCCAGGGCATGCTGGATACCCTCGCCGAGGGCCACGTCATCCTCAATCAGTAATAAGCGCACACGGACTCCTGTCAGTTGAGTTTCTTGTTCACGTCCACCAGCAGTGCCTCGATCTCCTTGCGGCGCCCGGCGTCGGCGGTTTCCCGGCCGGGTCTCGGGGCTGCCCGCAGGGCCTTTTGCAGTGCGTCGCGGGCTTCGCCGTAGCGTTTTTGACGGTAGAGATGATCACCCCAGAAGTACAGACTGTCGATGCCGTCGGGGTTCACCTGCAAGGCCTGCTTGAGCAACTGCTCGGCTTTTTCCGCGTCGCCGAAGCCGATGGGCCAGCCCGGCACCCGGTCGTACAGTGCGGCCAGACTCGTGTAGGCCGAGCCTTGCAGAGCCTTGGGGTCCAGGGCCATGGCCTGCTCCAGATAGCCTTTCGCCGCCTTGGCCTTGCTCAGCGCGCCGAGACCACCCTGGGCGCCGGCCCAACTGCTGGTGACGATGCCGGACCAGATCCAGGCTTCGGCCAGCGATTGACGCTCCCGGGTGAACGCAGAAGCCTGGCTGGCCAGTTGTTCGAACGCGGCGGTGCGTTGGCCTTCCGGGATTTCGTATTGGATGTGCGCCCAGCGTTGCTGAATGCCGTTCAGGCGTTGCTGGTCGGCGGGGTCCAGCGCCCAGACGCTCTGGCTCAA
Organism: Pseudomonas sp. GW822-FHT05A08; assembly: GCF_058800485.1. Classification (NCBI taxonomy): domain Bacteria; kingdom Pseudomonadati; phylum Pseudomonadota; class Gammaproteobacteria; order Pseudomonadales; family Pseudomonadaceae; genus Pseudomonas; species Pseudomonas sp. GW822-FHT05A08. Next base: position 3,544,199 of record NZ_CM179511.1, on the reverse strand, counting down.
GGCCCCCAGCAGCAGGCAGGTGATGAGTTTTTTCATGGTTTGAGATGCTCGTTATCGGGCTTGTGGCTCAGGCGACGGATCAGCGGCAACTGCTTGCGCAGGCCCCGGTCCACCAGATTGGGCAGCAGGCTGTTGAGGCGCATGAAAAAGCGCTCCGGCCAGCCCAGGTACAGGTCACGGCGGTCACCGGCGATGGCATGGATCACCGCCGCGGCGACGGTCTGCGGATCGTCGACATTGGACTTGAGCGCGTCATTCAAGGCCTGGGCCGCCGGGCTGTTCATGCTCGTATGGGTGGCCCGTGGCGCGACATACAGAACACCGACCCGGGTGTCCGCCAGCTCCCGGCGCAGGGCTTCGGAAAACCCGCGCAAGGCAAACTTGGTGGCGCAATAGACGGCGTAACCGGGGTAGCCGATGGAGCCGTAGGTCGAGCCGACGTTCACCACCATCGCGCTCTCGGCTTGCTTGAGCAGCGGCAGCAAGGTCTTGGTCAGGCAGACCGGAGCGCTGATGTTCACTGCCAGCATCGCATTGATGTCGCTGTCATCGAGCTGGTCAAGCATGGCGAAGTGATTGACCCCGGCGGCATTGATCAGCAGGTTGATGCCGCCCATGGCCTGTGCGGCAGTCAGCACTTTGCGCCGGTCGGCGAGGAAGGTCAGGTCCGCCGCCACCCAGTACAACTGGTCCGGATAACGGGCGAGCAAAGGCTCCAGGGGTTCGCGTCGGCGCGCTACGGCCAGGACCTTGGCGCCACTGGCGCACAGGTCGCCGGCGATGGCCAGGCCGATGCCGCCGCTGGCCCCGGTCAGCACTACGCGAGCGTCAGACAGGCGCATGCAGGTTCTCCCCGCCGTGGGGCAAGCCGCGGAACATGTCGGTGTAAAGCCTGTACACCACCTTGGAGGCATGAACGACCGCGGCCTGGTCGGCCGGATCGTCGAGGGTATTCATCAGCCGGCGGTAGGTCTGCATGTGCTCGATATCCAGCGAACCATGGGAGCTGAGGTAGCTGAACGCGCTTTCCGGCAAGCCCAGCCGTTGGCGAATGCTGCCAGCGGCATGGGTGGCCAGGGCAATGCTGGTGCCCTCGAGCACATTGACCATGCCGAACAGCCCCACCGGATTGTCCCGGGCGATCAGGTCGTAGAGAAAGCTGACCATCAACTCGATTGGCAAGGAGGGACGACCGTTGCGCACCTCGTCCCTGTCGCCGCCGCAGGCTTCAATGTCATCGAGCACCCATTGCTCATGGCCATACTCATCCTCGATGTACTCGCACACCGCTTTGCGCAGCCACTCCAGGCGCAGCGGCAGGCGCGCGCCGCAGGCCATCATCAAGGGCACGGTGTGACGCACGTGGTAATAGGCTTGCGCCAGGAAGGCCCGGTAGCTTTCCAGGCTGACCTGGCCCTGCAGGGCGTCGAGAATGATCGGCAGGTTGAACAGCTCGTTGCGTTCCTGCCGGGTAGCTTCTTGCAGCCGGTCAAAAAAACTCATGGTGCGGATTCCTCGGAAAGTACGGGTTCAGTCAGTTGCGCCCGGTAACGCTCGACGATGGCGTCGCGACGCGGTCGGCCATTGGCGGTCAGCAGGCCATTGGCAAAGGTGAAGGGTTGATCCAGCCGGGACCAGTGGTGAACCTGGGCATAATCAGGCAAGGCCTCGTTGGCTTCGGCCACGGCGGCGGCCAGCTCGTCGTCGCTACAGTCCGGGCGATGGGGCCAGAGCAGAGCATGGTTGCGCGGCATGGCTTCGCCGTAGACGAAGGCCTGGGCGATATGGCGGCGCTGGGTCAACTCGGCCTCGACCCATTCCGGGTTCACGTTGCGGCCGAAACTGGTGACGAACTGATGCTTCTTACGCCCCTTGAGGTAAAGAAAGCCATCGGGATCGAACTCGCCGAGATCGCCGCTGGGCCACCATTCATCGGCGTGCGGCGTTTCTCCCAGGTACCCGAGCAAGATCGAACCCTTGATCAGCACTTCGCCGTCTTCGGCCAGGCGAACCTGCACATGGGGCAATGGCTGGCCGACACTGCCGGGGCGGTTCGCCTCCGGGCGGTTAAGGCAGACCACCGATGCGCATTCGGACAGGCCATAGCCTTCATAGACCGGCAGGCCGAGGCGTTGCGCACGCTGCAACAGCGCAGCACAAACCCGTGCCCCACCCACCGCGGCGAAACGCAGCGCGGCGGGATTGAAGGCTTTGTGCTCGGCGGCGCCGACCAGCATCTGCAACAGCTGCGGCACCAGGATCAGGCTCTGCGGCGCACGGTTGGCCAGGCAACCGAGCAGGCGCGGTACATCGACGCCACTGGCGCCCTGGATGCCCAGGGTTTTCTGGCTGGGCAGGCTCAGGGTCGCGCCGGCGTGCAAGGCGGCATAGCAGCCGAGATTTTCCAACAGGATCGCCAGCGGCAAAAGCGCAAGGTGGTGCTGCGGATCCGCCGGTTTGCTGGCCCGATCCAGCTCGCGAGCGACCCGCAGCATGCTCTCGGCGCTCAGGCACACGCCTTTTGGGGTGCCGGTGGTGCCCGAGGTGAAGGTCAGTTTGGCGGTGCCTTCCAACATCCGGTCCGGGCCACTGAAAGCGCGCCGCCAGAAGGTTGCGGTTTGCGCGTATCCGGCCGCTTTCAGCTCGGCTTCCAGCTCCGGCTCGGCAATCACCCACCCGGCCTGGCTCTGTTCCAGGCAATGGGTCCGTTGGGCCGGGCTGAAGAACGGCGGCAATAGTACGCAAGTCAAGCCTTCGAACAACACGGCCAGGTCCCAGAGCATGGCTTCGACGCCGTTGTCCAGGGCCAGGGCAACCACCTTGGCGCCTTCGTCGCGCAAACGCTGCTGGCGCTGCATCACTTGTGCGTACAGCGTGGCGTAGTCCAGCTTCAGGTGGTCGCCCCACAAGGCAACGGCATTGGGCCGGTGCTCGGCATGGTCACGTAGCGCCTGCTTGAAGCGTTCCTTTTCAGGCGACATGGCTGGCCTGCGCAAAAGACGACGGCAACCCGAGGCGATCGAACATCCCGATGTTGCGCAGATGAATGAAGCCGGCGCGAATGTTGCCGACGTGTACCCAAGGCTTGCTCTCGTAATAGCTGCCCCAGCTGTGCCGTTCATCACCCAGCCGCTGTGGGTCGGCGGCACAGAGGGTCACGGGTTTCAGGCCCAGGCGATGAAAGCTGTTCACCAGGCCGATATTGCCGGTGAACGCCACCCACTCCAGGCCCCCCATGGCCAGCAAATAAGTCATGGCGATGATGCTCAGCCGCGCACTGCCCGTATCGCTGGCGGCCAGGTTGCCGACTTCGACGATGTCCACCCGGTCCACGGCGCAATCGGCGGCTGCACTGATCAACGGCTCGATCGGATCGTCCAGATAGCGCTCCAGGAACAGCTGCTCGTGACCTGCCAGGCGCACGCCGGCCACTGCACAGAGCTCACCCGATGCGTTGTTGCTCATGCCAAACAGCAGCGGCATGAAATGACGGATGTCGGCACCGTGGGCCTTGCGGAAACGGCGCTGGATAAAGGCTTCGAAGAGCGGACGCTGAGGCTCGTCCGGCAATGCTCTGGCAAGACACATCGGCGGCGCTTCGATTTGGCCGAAGTGCAAAGGCAGAGCGATGTGCCAGTCGTGATCAGGCATGGATGGATGCCTCCCTGGGTAAGTTCGGGAGGAGTATCGGTGGCGTTTCTTAACGGAATCTGAAGGTGCCGAAACAATCCGGCAGGACGGCTGGGGCGACTTGAAGCCGGGCCAGTTTGCCCCTTGCCGGGAAACCGGCAAGGGGCTTTTTGCTGTCAGGACGGCAGATGTGGGGGCTGGTCGATAAGGGAAAGCTCGACGCTGTCGCGATACTCCGGCACCGAGACCGACCATCCCAGCTCCTGGCTGATGCGCCGGCGCAGCACGTCCGAGGCGTTGGGTTCGCCGTGCACCACAAAGGTGTGCTTCGGTGGCCGCTTGAACCCGCGCAGCCACTGCATGATTTCATCGGCGTCGGCGTGCGCGGACAAGGTTTCCATCGGCACTACTTCGGCGCGGATTGGCACATCCTTGCCGTGGATACGCACCGACTCGGCGCCCGCGACTATCTGCGCGCCGCGGGTGCCGCCGGCCTGGAAGCCCGGCACCAGCAACGTATTGATCGGGTTGGGGGCCAGCGCCTTGAGGTGGTGAACCACCCGGCCACCGGTGGCCATGCCACTGGCGGCGATGATCACCGCGGGCGTGCGTTGCAGATCCAGGTTGATCGATTCCTGGGTCGTGCGCACGAAATGCGCGACATGGCACATGCCTTCACACTCTTCCTGGGAGAGACGGTGCTCACTGCGAAAACGCTGGTACAGGCGCGTGACATCGGTGGCCATGGGGCTGTTGAGGTAGATCGGCAGGTCTGGGATCGCTCGCCGCTGTAGCAGCCGGTACAGGTGATACATCAGCAATTGCGCGCGCCCGACCGCAAACGACGGTACCAGGGTGATGCCGCGGCGCATCGCGGTACGGTTGATGACCTGTGCCAGTTGCTCTTCCGGCGACTCGACGGGGTGCCGGCGATCGCCATAGGTCGACTCCACCAGCAAATAGTCGGCGTGCTCGATGGTTTCCGGGGCGAACATCAAAGGGTCGTTGGGTCGCCCCAGGTCCCCGGAGCACACCAGCGTGACGCCGCCGGCCACGACTTCCACCGTGGCCGCGCCAAGAATATGCCCGGCGCAGCGCAGCTGGATGCTCATACCCGGGACGATATCGACCCGATGGTGCAACTCCAGCGGCCGCAGCAGCTTCAGGGCACGTTCCGCGTCCTGCTCGGTATAGAGCGGCAGCGCCGGGGTGTGTTTCGAGTAACCATGGCGATTGGCGAACTCGGCCTCTTCCTCCTGCAGGCGGCCACTGTCGCGCAACAGGATTTTCACCAGCTCACAGGTGGCGGCCGTGGCATACACCGGGCCTCGGTAACCGTTGCGCGCCAATACCGGCAGGTAGCCGCTGTGATCCAGGTGGGCATGGGTCAGGACAATGGCGTCCAGCTCGCGAACCGGTAGCTGGAACGGGTCCCAGTTATGCAGGCGCAACTGCTTGTAGCCTTGGAACAGGCCGCAATCGATCAACACGTGCTGGCCTTCATGCTCCAGCAGGTACTTGCTGCCGGTGACTGTGCCAGCCGCGCCGAGAAATGACATTCGCATGGCTGTCTCCTTGAACCTTCATGGGAGGGCTATTGATCGCTCCTTTCGCCCTTGCGACCGTTGACTTTTATCAACCGTGGCTGTGCCCACGGTCATTTCAGCCGGTCTCGGCGGGCGGTTTGACCAGCATCAGGCTGCAGGGGGCATGGCGCAGCAGGCGCTCGGCGGTACTGCCGACGAACATCTCGACGCCGTGGCGGCAGGCCGTGCCCAGCACGACCATGTCGAACACGTTCCTGCGAGCGAAATGGCCGATCACCTGATGGGGAATGCCGGCCAACAGATGTCGGTGTTTCTGCTCGACCCCATAACGTTCGGCGAGCAGATCGAAGGCCTCTTGCTGGGCATCGTTGACCGCATCGCGCAAGCTGCCGTCCAGGCTCGAGGTCGGCACACTCATCACCGCGTCGCCCACCACCGACCAGTTGCTGACATTGAGCAGGTGCAAGGTCGCGCCGCAGGACATTGCCAGCGTCGAGGCCAGGTCGAGAATCCGGGCATTGAGCCCTTGGGTCAGGGCCTCCAGGTGCGACAGGTCGATGGCGGCGAGGATCTTCAGCGGCTTGGGGTTTTCCGCACTGCTGACCAGGTGCAAGAAAGCGGGACAATCCCGCAACAGCAGCCAGTCCAGAGGCCTATGGAAGACCCGGTCGAGTGCCGGCACCCGTTGCACATCCTTGATCAGCAGGTCCGGGTGGAAGTCGTTCACGTACTCAAGCACGTGGGCCGGGCTCAACCTGGCCCAGACCACTTCAGTGGTCACCCGCAAGCCCTCGCAGCGTTGAAAGCGCGCCTGCTGTTCGAGCCAGTGGCGGTGCACCTGCAGGTAACCTTCCCGGACCTGGCTCATGGCGTCGTGGTCGAACAGGCCGGCCACCGCCAGCGCGTTGACATGATCGAAAGCGACAATGTGCAACATCGCACCGGTTGCGCTGGCCAGCGCCAACGCCCGGTCGAACGCCGGGGTGCGGGTCATCTCGATTGGGGCAATGAGCAATAAACGCTGGATTCTCGACATCGCACACCTCGTCCTGGTAACGCTTCGCCTGCCTTACCGCAAGCCCGGCTTCCTGCCGGAGCCTTGGTACCCTTGCCGATGGGTCATCGGCGATGCGCGGCGCCCGATCCCGGCCAGGGCCGCGCCCTTCTGCCCCTGCTCTGCCCGAAGCCTGCTCCGGTGCCTCCCCTAGACCGCCAGAACGCTGCAAGGCGCCTGATACAGAATATGTTCGATCGTGCTGCCCACCAGCTTGGCCAGCCCGCGGGACTGGTTCCTGCCCATCACGATCACATCCACATCCTGCGCGTGGGCAAACTCGCTCAGCACCGAGACGGGTGGGCCCTTGATGAAGTGTCGACAGTCGGCAGGCACGCCGAAGCGCTCGGCCAGTCCGAGGAAGGATTGTTCCAGATCCTCGCGCAGCTTGCGGGTAAGGTCCGCCAGGGTCAGACCGACGCCGCTCATATTTTCCAGAAAGGCCGCGGAGATATCACAGGCGTACAGCAGGTGCAGCTCGGCATCGCACTGCAAGGCGAGACTGGAAGCCTCATGGATGATCCGCTCATTGAGTTCGTTGTCCGCAGGCTTGGTGTCCGACACTTCGACCGCGGCCACGACTTTGCGCGGCAAGAGGCTGCCATTCCCGCCAGTCAGGTACACCGGTATCGGGCAATGGCGCAGCAAGTGCCAATCCAGGGGGGTAAAGAGCGCGCGCCTGAGCCGCGGCTCATGCTCTATCTGCTTGATCAACAGGTCGGGCTGCATTTCCACGACATGGTCGAGGATGCCTTGCTGCATGTCATCGACCCATGCCACCTCCATCGTCACGGCCAGCCCCTGGCCGTGCAGGTCTTCTACCTGGGCCTTGAGCCAGTCGCGATGGTCCTGCAAGTAGCTTTCCCGGGCCTGTTGGCGATCGCCCTCTTCGAGCAACCACAGAATATCCAGCGACCTCATCAAGGCCGCGATATGCAGGCTCGCGCCGCTGGCCCGGGCCAGGGCCGCGGCGTGATCTATGGCATGGGAATGGCGTTGAGCCGGGTTGATGATCAGCAACAACCGTTGGTACTGGCTCATGATCGACCTCCAGACAGGTGGGCTTCGATGCCAGGTGCCCGTTGATGAAGGCAGCCGCTGCGCCCTCGCGGGATCGGCATCAGTGTCGACCCAGACTCCTCCCTGCGCGCCTCCAGGGTTCTGATCTATGTCAGATCCCCGCGCGAAGCGCCGAAAAGCGCCCCTGCGCAGATAAACCTGAGGACCCGCCCCTGGCGCGTCCTGCCTGAGCTCGATGAGGGGGCAGGTGTTTTTCCCATTCGTCGCCTGCTTTTCGCCAGCAGCCGAGCGGCCCGCCCTGGCAAGGCACAGGAACTATGCTTCACCCACCAATAGAGGGCTTACTGGCATGCCCGACACCCGAGTGTCCCCCAACCACTATCTCAAGGCTGCATGCGCCAACTGCAGTGTCCTGGAGTTGTGCCTGCCGCTTGGCCTGAGCGGGCCGGAGATCGAGCGTCTGGATACTCTGATCGTGCAACGCTTCAAGGTTAAAAAAGGCGCGGCCCTCTACCGTACAGGCGATCCCTTGCGCTCGCTGTATGCGGTCCGCATAGGCTCGTTCAAGACCAGCATGGTTTCAATCGACGGTCGAGAACAGGTCACCGGCTTTCAGATATCGGGCGAGATGCTTGGTCTGGATGCCATCAGTGCCGACGAACACGCCTGCAGTGCGTTCGCCCTTGAGGACAGCGAAGTCTGTCCCATCCACTTTGCTCAACTGGAGAAACTCGCCCAGGACTTGCCATCCTTGCAACACAGCCTGAACAAACTCCTGAGCCGAGAAATCGTGCGCGATCACAGCATGTTGATGCTGATGGGCAACATGAACTCCGACGAACGCCTGGCGGCCTTCCTGCTGAACCTGTCGCAACGCCTGAGCCTGCGTGGCTACTCGTCCAGGGACTTCATCCTGAAGATGCGCCGCGAGGAGATCGGCTCCTACCTGGGGCTGAGGCTGGAAACCATTTGCCGGGGCATCGCGCACCTGCGGGACCAGGGGCTGGTGGAAATTTCCGGGCGGGAAGTCAAGGTCCTGAACCTGGAGGGGCTCAAGCAATTGGTCGCAGGTTGCCACCGCTCGGCCCTGCGCTGACCCTGCACGTCCGGAGAATCGTCATGCGCGCCATGGTCCTGCATACACCCGGCGAGCCGCTGCGACAGGAACAACGCCCGGTCCCGACACCCGGCCCCCGGCAACTGCTGATCAAAGTCCTGGCCTGCGGCGTCTGCCGCACCGACCTGCACCTGGTCGATGGCGAGTTGCCCCAGGCGCTGCTGCCACGGGTGCCGGGCCATGAAATCGTTGGCCAGGTGACCGCGGTGGGTGCAGACGTCGCGCCCGGCTGGATCGGCCAGCGGGTGGGCGTTCCATGGCTCGGCTGGACATGCGGCGAATGCGAGTTCTGCCGCACCGGCCGGGAAAACCTGTGCGACCAGGCGCAATTTACCGGCTGTCACCTGGACGGCGGCTACGCCGACTACACGGTCGCCGACGCCCGTTTCTGCCTGCAGATTCCCGAAGCGCTCCCGACCACCCAGGCCGCGCCGTTGCTGTGTGCCGGGCTGATCGGTTTTCGGGCGCTGCGGATGGCCGGGAACGCGCGCCACCTGGGCCTCTACGGTTTCGGCGCGGCGGCGCACCTGGCGATTCAGGTGGCGTTGGGCCGGGGGCAGCAGGTGTATGCCTTCACCCGACCCGATGACCGCGCGGGCCAGGACTATGCCCGGTCGCTGGGGGCCAGTTGGGCCGGTCCCTCGGATCAGGCGCCGCCGCACCCGCTCGATGCCAGCCTGATCTTCGCCCCCGTCGGCCCGCTGGTGCCGGCGGCGCTGGCGGTCACGGTCAAGGGCGGCTGCGTGATTTGCGCCGGCATCCACATGAGCGACATCCCGGCATTCCCTTACCGACTGCTCTGGGGCGAACGCAGCGTGCGCTCGGTAGCCAACCTGACCCGTGAAGACGGCAGCGCGTTTTTCGCAGAACTGCAGCACACCCCCGTCCACTGCGACGTCACCTGCTTCGCCCTGGACGATGCCAATCAGGCACTGGAGCGCCTGCGGGCCGGTCAGTTCAACGGGGCGATCGTGCTCACGCCGTGACGCCCGAACCGTTCACCTGACCGCCAGAATACTGCCCGGCACCGAGTACAGCGCCCGCTCGGTCGTGCTGCCGATCAAGCGGTCGATCCCCATCCGGTGCACAGTCCCCATCACCACCACATCGGCCAGGTACTGCTCGATGAAATCGCTGATCGCGGGCACCGGCGGGCCCGGGACAAAGTGCCGGCGTTCCGGCGCGATGGCATAACGCTCCGCCAGGCTGACAAACGCCAGATGCAACGACTCACGCAGCTCCTCGACGACGTCCATGCCCCAGCCACCGCTGACCAGCGGTGCATCACCATTGAAGGCCGGCGACAGGTCATAGGCGTACAGCAGGTGCAGTGGCGCATCGCATTGCAAGGCCAGGGCGTTGGCCGTCTGGATGATGGTGTCGTTCAGGCCGCTGATCTGGGTCGGTGGATCGAATGGGTCCACCGCCGCCACGACCCTGTGCGGCAATCCGTAACGGGCCTGATTGACCAGATGCACGGGGATCGGGCACTCACGCAGCAGATGGCAATCCAGGGGCTTGATGAACACCCGCTTGAGCAGCGGCTCCAGGCTGACGTCCTTGATCAGCAGGTCCGGACCGAGCTCCTCGACCGTCTTCAGGATGTCCAGCAGCGGATGGGTGGTGAACAACACGTCGACCGTCGCTTCCAGCCCCAGGTCGCCGAGCCGCTGGGTCTCTTCGGCCACCCATCGGCGATGGCGACGCAGATAACGCTGATAGCCCGCCTCGTCGACTCTCTCTTCCCACAGATGCACCACCGGCGCCGGCTCGGCGAAGCCGCGTACATGCAGCACAGCCCCGCTGGCCCTGGCCAGCGCGACAGCCCGTAGCGAGGCTGGCGACTGATGCAGGGTTGGATCGGCGATCAGCAGCAAACGTTGGTAATGCCCCATCACACACCTCGCTCAGGCACCGGTCGAACAGGCCGGCATAGACCTAGAGTGCGCCTTGTCCGCCGGCAAGTGCCTTGATGTACATCAGATCCCACTCGATGAGCGACGCCTGTCGCCGGTGTCTGATCCAGATCAGATCCGACCGTCATCAGCGGGGTAAAACGAAGCGAACCGCGTGTGCCCTGCCGCGCGGCCCCTTTCGGCCGTATGGAGAACCCCATCATGCTCACTGTCAAAAACCACAACGAACGGGCCGCCGCCGTCTACGCCGCGGTCCCCGGAGAACACTGGATCGAAACGCTGAAGGACGGCCATCATGTGCTGATCCGTCCACTGGCGGAAAAGGACCGCGAGCGGGAGTACGCCTTTATCAGGCGCCTGTCTCCCGAATCCAGGCACATGCGTTTTCTCGCCCAGATCAGCGACCCCAGTGGCGCCTTGCTCGATCAGTTGATGCACACCGACGGCAAGCAGCACATGGCGTACGTCGCGCTCGCTCACGAAAACGGACAACTGATCGAGATCGGTATCAGCCGCTACGCCGCCACGGGCGAGCACGAATGCGAATGCGCGGTAACCGTCGCCGACGAATGGACGCACCTGGGCCTGGGAACCTTATTGATGGAGCATCTGATCAAGGCTGCCCGCAAGAACGGCTTTCGCCAGATGTATTCGGTCGACGCCGCCAGCAATGCGCCCATGCGTGACCTGGCCAAGACCCTGGGTTTCGAACGGAGTCACGATCCCGACGACAGCCGCCAGGTCATCCATCGCCTCCACCTGTAAACCAGCGCCCCGTGGCGTACCGGCCAGCGGGCCGCCACGGGCGATTCAATCCTCAATCAGAGCGTCTTGTCCGGTTTTATCGCCAGTACGCTGCACGGAGCCCGGTGCAAAAGCTGCTCGGCGGTGCTGCCCAAGAGTTTTTTCAGCCCCTTGTGCTGCACGGTTCCCATGACAATGACGTCAGTCCGGTGGGCAGTCGCAAAGTCACAGATACACGACAGCGGCGTACCCTCGATGAAATGGCGACGCTCTGGAGGCACGCCATGGCGTTCGGCCAGCGCCGCGAATGCCTCGAATTGCGCCTCGCCCAACACTTCGTAGATCCCGACGCTCAGCGGCAGCACGCCAACCCCCATGTCCTGGGCATATACCGTGGCCCAGTCATACACATGCACCAGCTCGAGTGCCGCGGCACACTGCCCGGCCAGCTTTATCGCGGCGTCGATAATCTGGTCGTTGAACACCCTGTCCTGCTCATCGCTGCGCAGCACATCGACGATGGCCAGTACGTTGCGTGGCCGTGGGTTGAGGGCATTGGTCACCAGGTGCACCGGTACCGGACAGTCCCGTAGCAACTGCCAATCCAGGGGAGTGAAGAACACGCGCTTCAAGGCAGGCTCTTCTTCGGCATCCTTGACGATCAGGGCCAAGGGCATCTCATTGACGAAGTGCAGGATTTCTTCGAACGGATGCTGCACCCAGAGCACTTCGCGAGTGACCTCGATCCCCTGTTCGCTCATCGAGCGAGCCTGCTCGTCAAGCCATTGCCGATGGCTTTGCAGATACCCGTCCCGGGCCTGGGCGATCTGTTCGGGTGCGAACAGGCCGGCCACCGCCAGCGCCTGCAAATAATCGAACGCCACGATATGCAAGGGTAACTGCATCGCCCGGGCCAGCGCCGCAGCGCGGTCGAATGCCGGTGTGCGGTTCATGGAGGGAGGGGCAATGAGCAGTAAACGCTGGGTCTGCGACATAAGGCACCTCGGCACGCGGCCATCTCAGAACACGGAATGGAATTGCAGATTGAGCGTTCCAGGGCCGGGTGACTTGATCTTTGTCAGCTACCCGAAGCGACAGGTTTCAGTACAGCCAGATGCCGGCCCACATCGCCAGCGGCAGCACGACCAGTGCGGCGATCAGCAGTACCAGCCCGTCGCGCATTTCCGCTTCGCTCAATTGACTGCGGGCGAAGTGATGCAACTTTTGTCGATACGTCAGCAGCCCCGCCATCACCACGCCAATGGCAATCGCCAATTCCGGCGCCGTGCCGCACATAGCCCCCAGCGCCAGCACCGTGAGCAACGCCACTTCGCTGGTCACGCCCGGGTCGCTGCCCAGGCTTCGCCAATACGCCACGGTGATCAGCAAGGCCACGCAGATCTCCATGATCCCCAGCAACAGGGCACCACCGACCTGCATCGCCACATACCCCAGCAGCGCGGTAATGGCGAACGTGCGCAACCCCGCACAGGCACGGCTGTCTCCTCGCCCCTTGTGCCGTTCGCGCTCCAGACCGATGAGCAAGCCGATTCCCAGCGCAGCCGCCGCGCCTTCCAGGCCAAGGGTCGCGCTCATAGAGCCTCCCTGTGGATGAACCTTGCCGCCCTGGCCACGAGGGTCACTTCAGCAGGCCAGGGCAAGCCCCCTTCCTGGTAGCCGGAGCGGATCGGTCGCCGGCTGTCCGAGGGGGGGCCTTCGTCTGGCCAGGGCTGGTCGGCCAGGGATGCGGCGCATCGATGCGCGCCCGGAGTTGACCGACGAAAGCCGTCGCGGCTTCCAGGCTGCAGAAGCCCACCGTCAGGGCATCCATGTGCACGAGCCAGCCATGGCCTGTCGGTTTCGCTGTGATGTCGATGATCATCGATCGCCTCCGCTCAAGCACCCGCGTCGCCCGGCCGGGCATCACGGGGTAATCGCCACCTTCATGACCCCGTCCCGCTGGTGAGCGAACAACTCATAGGCGGCTTCGATATCGTCGAGTTTGAAACGGTGGGTCACCAGGGGCGACAGATCGACCCCGCCGCTTTGCACCACCGCCATCAAGCGGCGCATGCGTTCTTTGCCGCCGGGGCACAGGGTACTGACGATGCTGTAGTCGCCCAGCCCGGCGGCGAAGGCGTCGAGGGGAATGTGCAGGTCGCTGGAATAGACACCGAGGCTGGACAACCGCCCGCCTGGCCGCAAGACGCGCAAGGCGGACTCGAAGGTGCCCTGGGTACCCAGCGCTTCAATGGCCACGTCGACGCCACGGCCATCGGTCAGCGCCATGATCTGCTCGACCACGTTACCGTCCTTGAAGTTGACCACATGGGTGGCTCCCAGGCGTTTGGCGACCGTCATGCGCTCGGCCACGGCATCCACGCCGATGATCTGGCTGGCACCCTTGAGCCGCGCACCGGCTACCGCGCAGAGGCCGATCGGCCCCAGGGCGAATACCGCGACGGTATCGCCGATACTGACCTCGCCACGCTCTGCCCCGGAAAACCCGGTGGACATGATATCGGGGCACATCAGCACCTGTTCGTCGCTGAGGCCGTCGGGGATCGGGCACAGATTGGCCAGGGCATCCGGCACCAGCACGTACTCGGCCTGGCAGCCATCGATGCTGTTGCCGAACTTCCAGCCGCCGATGGCGCGAAAGCCATGGCGGGTGTCCGGGCCGTCCTGGGAAGCGCAACCGCACAAGCAGGCATAACTTTGCCCGCTGGGCGTGATGGCCCCGGCAATCACTCGCTGCCCCTCGACAAAACCGCGCACCTGCGAGCCCAGCCGCTCGATGATTCCCACCGGTTCATGACCGATGGTCAGGCCCTTGGCCACCGGGTACTCGCCCCGCAGGATGTGCACATCGGTGCCGCAGATCGTCGTCGTGGTGATACGCACCAGGGCATCCAGTGGCCCCACTTCGGGGATCGGCTTTTCATCGAGCACGATCCGGTTCTTTTCAACGAAAATTGCCGCTTTCATGGTGGCCATGACGATCCTCCAACCTTGAGCCCGCGCTGAGCCCGGCAAGGCTTTCAGGCTGCGCCGGGAGCAAGGGCCTGGACTTGATCATGATCAATAATTCATCAATGGCCCCTCGCGACTGACCACACGTCAGCTGGCCCGCTCCACTGTCGGACGGGTTGATACAGATCAAGCGCGCACCGCCGGCCGCAGGCAGGATCGCAGAGGGTTTCACGGCCAAAGACGCGTTGCCGTCAATTACCCCTGGGAGAGTCGTCATGTCCGAGCAATCACGTTTCATGCTGGTCGCCTCGCCGCTGATGGAGAACAGCCCCGCCTTCGATCGGGCCGCCGCCCTGGCCAGGGCCGAAGACGCAGCCCTGCACATCGTCGCCTTCGACTACCTGGAAGGCCTGGCCACGGCCAGCCTGGTCAACGAACAGGCCCTGGAGCAGATGCGCCTGGGTTATGTCGAACGCCATCGCCAGTGGCTCGAAGAACAGGCCCGTCCGCTGCGCAAACTGGGTGTCACCGTCACCACTGAAGTGATATGGGTCGAAAGCCCGCTGCAGGAAATCCTGACGCACCTCAAAGAACAGCCCATGGCCCTGCTGATCAAGGCCCTGGAGCATCAATCGCGGCTGTCGAGGGTGTTCTTCACGCCCCTGGATATCCACTTGCTGCGCGAGTGCCCGGTGCCCCTGCATTTTGTCAGCCACCTGCAGCATGCATTGCCGCGCAAGATCGTCGCGGCGGTCGACCCGTTCCATCGCGATGACCAGTACCAGGACTTCAACGACCGGATACTGCATGAGGCGAGCAAACTGGCCAGCGCCTGCAACGCCGAGCTCGACGTGGTCTATGCCCATGACCTGTCCTCTATCGGCGCGGACGAATTCAACTTCGACCAGAGTTCGACGTTTTTCTCGACAAGCAAGGCCAAGACCCTGTTCGACGCACAGGCCGCGGCCTTCGACGAACTGGCCGAACGCAACGGCATTGCGCCGGAACGCCAGCACATGATCATGGGCAGCCCGGCCAAGGTCCTTGCCAGTTACGTCGCAGCCTATGACATCGACGTGATTGTCATGGGCAGGGTTGGCCATCGCGGCAGCTTGGGGCGCCTGATCGGCAGCACGGCGGAGCAGTTGCTGTACCAGCTGCCTTGCAGCGCATGGGTGGTGTCACCCCAGGTGCTGATGGCTGAATAACGCCCTTTTTCAGGAGACTTGCCCGCGCGCGCCAGGCCGGCCACCTTGCGGCTTTACCAGTCAGTCAGCGCGGCGCGCCAGTTGCGTGAGGTAGGCGCAGAACATGTCTGCCATCGCGTCGGCGTAGGTCTTGATCTCTGCGGCGGTGCGCGGGCTTTCTGAAAAGTCCTTGCCCACGCTGCTGAGCGTGGCGGTGATCAAGTCGCTGGCCAGGGCGCGGGTGGCCTGTGGCGCCTCGGGCAGCGCCTCCTCCATGAAAGCCTGGAAGATCCGCTCTCCTTGCGCCTTCACGGCCTGCGCTTCGGGGGCGTCGCGGTACAGCGGCGCGGCGTCGTTGAGCGCCACGCGCATCCTGGCTTCCTCGCATTCGGACTGGATAAACACCCGGACCAGCACCCGCACCCGCTCCAGTGGGGCTTTGCCACCCTCTTCGAGGATGCCGCGCAGCATCTGCGTGGTCTGTTGCCACTCATCGCTTTGCAGGCGGAACAGGATCGCCGCCTTGTTCGGGAAATATTGATACAGCGAACCGATGCTGACGCCGGCCTTCTCGGCCACCCGCGCGGTGGTGAAACGCTGCGCGCCCTCCTTGGCCAAAACCTGAGTAGCGGCTTCCAGGATCGCCGCCACCAGCTCCGTCGAGCGTGCCTGTTTAGGCGCTTTGCGCGAGGAAACCTGCGGGGTCCGGCGGTTGCTCATGATGGCCCGACAGGGCCGCAGCCAATGCGAATAGCCGAGAGGGTCACTTGCTCATATCCTCTGAATGCGACGAATTGATCGCATTTTAGCCACGCGCCGCAAGGCGTCAACTTCGGACGGGATGCCCCATGACCAGCACATTGACCACCTCCCCACTCGCGCCCCTGCTCGATCGCCTGTTCGAGCAGGCCGATACGGCGACCAGCCCGGCCGTCGCCGGCATCTCCCGCGAGGAACGCGAACGCCTGATGCACAGCAAGACCGAATACCTGGATTTCTATGGCCGCCTGAAAGACCTCTGGCTGCCCGTTTCCCGCGAGACCGGCGAGCTGCTGTACATGCTGGCGCGCAGCACCCGGGCCCGGCACATCGTCGAGTTCGGCACCTCGTTCGGCATCTCGACCCTGCACCTGGCGGCGGCCATCCGCGACAACGGCGGCGGCCGCCTGATCGGCAGCGAGTTCGAGGCGTCCAAGGTGCAACGGGCGCGCCAGCACCTGCTCGAAGGCGGCCTGGCCGACCTGGTGGAAATCCGCGAGGGCGACGCCCTGAAGACCCTGGCGGTCGACCTCCCCGAGTCCATCGACCTGCTGCTGCTCGACGGCGCCAAGGCGCTGTATGCCGATATCCTGGCCCTGGTCGAAAGCCGCCTGCGGCCGGGCGCGCTGATCGTCGCCGACAACACGGACTACTGCCCGGACTACCTGGCCCGGGTCCGTTCGCCCGCCAGTGGCTACCTGTCCGTGCCCTTCGGCGGCGACGTGGAACTGTCAATGCGGTTCGCCTGAGTCGCCCCTGGAAGGCGAGGCCCGGTCAAGATCGGGACCTGATCACCCATGACTTTGTCAATGAATCGCGCCACTGCCGCTCAGCGATCCTCGCGCCCTTCCCCCTCCAGCGGATGCTGCGCGAGGTAGCTGTCGACGGCATCGCCGATGGTCGGGAAGAACGCCGCCTCGCCGAAGCGTGCGAACAGCCCGAACCGCTTCAGCTTGTCCTTGACCGGGTCTTTCATCTGGGCCACGCACAGCTTGATGCCGGCCTGGTGCAGGGTGTCGTCCAGTTCCGCCAGCATGTCGGCGGACGTCACGTCGACGCTGGTGACCGGTTCCGCCGCCACCACCAGCCAGCGAACCGGCGTTGGCGAGGCCGCCACGGCGTCCAGCACCCGGTCATGGAACAGCTCGGCATTGGCGAAGAACAACGGGGCGTCCCAGCGAAACAGCACCACGCCGGGGATCAGGCGCGCGTCGGGATAGCGCGTGATGTCGTGATAACCCTTGACCCCTTCCGCCCGCCCCAGGACCGCCGAGTAAGGGCGCCAGCCATCCCACAGGAACTCGATGACGGCGATCACGATGGCCAGGCCGATGCCCTCGATCGCGCCCAGCACGGCCACGCCGATGGTGCAGACGATGGACAGCCAGCACTCCCATTGCTGGATGCGATAAATCCGCCGCAGGTCGCTGACTTCGATCAGGCCGATGGCCGATGCGATCACCACCGCGGCCAGGGCGCTGGTGGGCAGACTCTCCAGCAGGTTCGGGGCCAGCACCAGCAGCAAGGCCACGGCCAGGGCGCCTATGACTCCGCTCAGCTGGGTCCTGGCACCGGCGGCCTCGGCCACGGGGGTGCGCGACGAGCTGCTGCTGATGGCAAAGCCCTGGAAAAATCCGGCCGCCAGGTTGGCCACGCCAAGCCCGACCATCTCCTGGTTCGGGTCGACGTAGGTGCGGGTCCGCGCTGCGTAGACGCGGGACAGCACGCTGGTATCGGCGAACGAAACCAGGGCCACCGCGCAACCGCCGATCAGCACCGGGCCGATATCGGCGCGGCTGATCCAGGGGATGGCGAACGTCGGCAGGCCTTGTGGCAGAGAACCCAGGACCGACACACCGGCTGTTGCCGCAAGGTCCAGCACAGCGACAGCGACGGTCGCCGCGGTGACGGCGATCAGAATGCCCGGCACCCGCTGGCTGTTCTTGAACAGCAGGATCACCGCCAGGGTCGCCGCGCCGACCATGAAGGCGGTCCAGTTGGTCTTGCCCTCCAGCACCGCTGTGGCGATGGCCCACAGGTTGCTCAGCGGCCCGTTGGCCTCGACCGAAAAACCGAAGAACTTCGGCAACTGGCTGATCAAGACCGTCAGCGCGATGCCGTTCATGTAGCCGTAGCGGATCGGCTTGGAAAGCAGCTCGGTGACAAACCCCAGGCGCGCGATGCCGGCCAGGATGCACACCGCCCCGGCCACGATCGCCATCATCCCCGCCAGGGCGACCGCGCGCTGCGGGTCGCCGCCGGACAGTGGCAGGACCACGGCGAGGATCACCGCGGCCAGCGAGGAATCCGGCCCCAGTACCAGGATCCGGCTGGGGCCGAACAGCGCATAGGCGAGCAACGGCACGATGGTCGCGTAGAGGCCATAGATGCCGGGCAGCCCCGACGCCACCGCGTAGGCGATGCCGACAGGCACCAGCACCGTGGTCAGCACCAGCCCGGCCACGAAGTCGTGACGCAACCAGGCCACGCGGTACCCGCGCAGCATGCGCAGCCCCGGCAGCCAGCGGCTCCAGCGATGCTGTTCGTCGCCAGCGTCCCGGCGGGCAATCCGGCCAGGTTCCGGGACGGGCGGAGAAGACCCCGAATGGTTCATCGGACGCTGGCCTTGGCGGGTAGATGGGCTGATGCCTGGTGCTCAGAACTTCTGCGGAACCCGTCGCAACGGATGGTCCGATTCCCGATAGCCGCCCGGCTTCTGGCGTTTGGGCAACACCACTTTCTCCCGTGGTACTTCCTTGTAGGGAATGCGGCTGAGCAGGTCGCTGATGATATTGAGACGCGCGCGGCGCTTGTCGTTGGAGTCGGCCACCAGCCAGGGCCCATGTTCGGTGTCGGTGGCCTTGAACATCGCGTCGCGGGCACGGGAATAGTCATACCAGCGGCTGTATGACTTGACGTCCATCGGCGTCAGCTTCCAGATTTTGCGCCCGTCCTTGATCCGTGCTTCGAGGCGGCGGGTCTGTTCTTCCGGGCTGACTTCCAGCCAGTACTTGAGCAGGATCACGCCCGAATCGACGATCGCCCGCTCCACCAGCGGCACCGCCTTGAGGAAGGCGACCGCCTGCTCTTCGCTACAGAACCCCATCACCCGCTCGACGCCCGCGCGGTTGTACCAGCTGCGGTCGAAGATCACCACTTCGCCCGCCGCCGGCAGGTGCGGCAGGTAGCGCTGCAGGTACATCTGGCTTTTCTCGCGATCGGTCGGCGCCGGCAGCGCCACCACCCGGAACACCCGCGGGCTCAGGCGCTCGGTCAGGGCCTTGATGGTCCCGCCCTTGCCAGCGCCGTCGCGTCCCTCGAAGACGATGCAGATCTTGATGCCTTTTTCGCGCACCCACTCCTGCAGCTTGACCAGCTCCACATGCAAGCGGCGCAACTGGTCCTCGTAGTCTTTTTTGCTCAGTTTTGCGGGTTCAGCGGGAGCACCCTTGGTGGCGCCCTTTTTGTTTTTTGCCATGACCGGAACCTCGTGCTCGCTTTCATCGATCGCGTGAGTCTAGTCGAGGATCCGGCCTCCACAGGGCGGCCCAGCTCTCGCCGCCGCTCAGCCAGACGCCTTGCTCGCCGCCAGATAGGGCGCCAGACGGCGCGCCATTTCTTCGCCGAGGGCCTGCAGGCCGCTCATGGGACGGACCATCACCTCGAACTCGACGATCTTGCCGGCTTCGTCGAAGCGGATCAGGTCGATGCCCTTGATCTGCCGCTCGCCGACCCGTGCGCTGAACTCCAGCACCACGCTCAGGCCATCGGCGGTGACCAGTTGACGGTGATAGGCGAAGTCGCTGAACACCTTGAACACGGTATTGAGGATGGTCGAGACCACCGGCGCACCCGGATAAGGTGTATGGGCCATGGGCGAACGGAATACCACTTTCGAATCCAGCAGTTCAGGCAAGGCGCCCAGGTCACCCTGGGCCAGCATGGCGTGCCAGCGTTGCAGGGAGGCGGCAGCCTGGGGATGCAGTTTCAGATCGGACATGGTGTTCTCCTGTCACTTGCAGGGGGGTCGGGGAGCTGTCGTTCGACGGCGATTGACCGAGCCACCATAAGCGCCGGGCGCCGGGCGCAACAATGATCGCAAGTGACACTTGACTGATCGCAACGAGCAATCCGCGTGCTGGCTTTCTTCAGGGCTGGCAGAGCCGCTCGAACAATTTGGCGTGCCGCGGGAAGCGTTCGCTGAGCTGGCGCTTGCAGCCCAGCTGCATGTCCGCGTAGTCGAACCCGGGGCACACCGCTTCGCTGATCAGGCCGTAGCCCGCCGCGCCGGGCAGCAGCCGCGAAGCCTTCCATACACCGCCGGGAACGTGAAGCTGCAAGCACTGACCGGCCCGCACGTCGCTGCCCATCACCCGGGTTTCCAGGCGGCCATCCGGGAACACCAGGCAGTATTCGAGGGCATCCCCGAGGTGGAAGTAATGCAGGATGTCGGACTGGTTCAGATGAAAATGACCGATGGGCGAATCCCCGGTCAGCAGGTAATAGATGGAGGTCATCAAGTACCGCTGCCCGCCCGCACTGGCGAGCATCGGCCGCTGGTCCGTCTGGAAGGTCCGGCGGTAGTAACCGCCTTCCGTGTGCGGTTCCAGGTCGAGGGCGGTCAGCAGTTGTCGGGCGCTGCAAGCAGGCGTGGACGGGAGCGGGTCAGTCATGTCGGGGTCACAGGTCAGGGAGTTGCTCCCAGCGTAGCAGCGCCTCGCCCTGGCGCTGGCCCGACCTGCCGCATGGATGGCAGGTCGGGCCCTGGTCACTTACGCTCGCCGCGAGCCAGCTACCTTGCCGAGCGGCGCAGGCTTGCGCGACAGGTCCTTGCTCCGGCGCAGGTAGCGCACGACCCAGACCAGCAGCATGCCAAGGCTCAACAGCAGCGGAACCGCGGCGATATTGAGCATCTTCAAGGTCCTTCCAAGCTCATCGATATCGGCGTTCAGCTGGTATTGCACCTCGCGCAGTTCCTTGCGAATGCGGGTTTTCTCCTGCATGAACTGGCGCACCGTCGCCTGCTGTTCGGCGCTGAGGGTCTCGCCCTTGTCCGGCGAGCCCTGCAACTGCTGCAGCTTGCCTTCGGTTTCCTCGAGGCTCTCCTCGAGGGCGAAGCGCTTGGCGCGGAAGCTGGCTTCGGCCTCGCGGCGCAATTGCTCCACCACCACGAACGGACGACTGTAGGGGCCGCGCGAGCGCAGGCTGTTCAGGGCGTCCGAACCGGCGAGGTTGTCCAGGGTATTGAGCACGAAGGAGGCGTTGTCGGCCCATGGCCGTGCTGCCGGACGCCCGTTGACGTCCTGCATTTCCAGCCACATCCGGTCGCTCAACAGGTCCGTATCGGCCACCACCACCAGGTTGACCTGCTGCGCCTCCTTGAGGCCGTCCTTGCGACCCTCGATGCCGTCGGCAAAGGCTGTGCGTACCGGGCCTTGCACCCGGGCGGCGATCACATAACGCTGGTTGGGCTGTTCCTGGTCGCGCAGCATCTGTTTGCGGTCGGCTGGCTTGTCGAAACGGTCCGCCTCGAAGGCCTTGGCCGAGTCGGAGCTGTACATCAGCGGGGTAAAGCGCGTGCTGGCGCCGGCCACCGGTTCGAGGATGCCGGCGGTGGTCAGGGCAATGAACTCCAGCCCGGCGGTACTCGGGTCCTGCTGGCTCAAGGCAGCTTGCGGCACACCCAGGGTGAACGGCCGCGGCAGCGGACGCCCGTCCTCCTCGGAAGTCTCCAGCAAGGCATAGAGGTTGTCCCCCAGTACCTTGCCCGGCTGCATATGAATGCCCCAGGCCTTGAACAATGGCTCGAGATTGGAGGACTTGTCCTTGCTCTGGATGCCGAAGTACTCCTCGCCGGAGTCCTGCTCGCTGTAGGGATCGACGAAGGCCACCAGCTTGCCGCCGCGCAACACGAACTGGTCGATGGCGTACAGGGTCGGCTGCGAGAGTTTTTTCGGGTGCAGCAACATCAGGATGTCGACGTCTTTCGGGATGTCCTGGGTATCGGGCTTGAGCTGTTGCAGATCGAACTCCCGACGCAGCTCCTGGATCAGCATCCACGGTTCGGTCTTGCTCTGCGTGCGGATATCGAAGCCACCGTTGGCCGGCAGGCTGCTCAACAGGCCCAGGGTCGGGCGCTTGGGGTTGGCTAGGGTCTGCAGCAAGCGGCTGATGTCGTACTCGAGGAACTCTTCCTGGTCCGGCGCGAAAAACTCGATCGCTTGGGCGTTGTTCTGCTCATCGATACCGGCCAGGCCGAAGTACACGGGCGCCCTGCCCTGCCCCAGCGGCACGGCCTGCAGGCCGAACTCGGCGGCCTTGTCCTCTTCCGCGGAAAACGGCAGCGGGTCGATGACGTGCAGGCGAATCTTACCGTCGGCCTCGCGCTCATAAACCTTGAGCAGCTCCTGGACCCGCTGGGCATAGCCGCGCATTGGCACCAGTTCCTTCGAGCCGCTGTCGGAAAAGTAGAAATACAGGTCGAGCGGTTGTTTCAGCTCCGCGAGAATCTGCCGGGTGCCGGCGCTGATGGAATAGAGCTTGTTCTGGGTCAGGTCGAGCCGGACACCGGTGAGCAGTAGCCCTGTCACCAGATTGAAGGCCAGGAACAGCAAGGCAATCAGCAACAGGCCGGAAGTGGAATACAGCATGCGTTTCATCGAATCGTCCTCACTCGGCTTTCTTCAGGTTGACCGTCACCACCGTGGCCATCAGCCAGGCGACGATCACGCTGAGGAAATACAGCGGATCGCGCAGGTCGATCAGCCCTTTGCTGATCGCGCCGAAATGCGTCAGCAGGCTCAGCGAGGCCAGCAAGTCCAACAGCCATTGCGGCGCCCACGGGTTGAGTGCATCCAGCACCAGGGAGAAACCGCAGGCAACGAACAGGAAACACACCATGAAGGCGAGGATCAGGGCGATCACCTGGCTCTTGGCCATGGCCGACATGCAGGAGCCGATCGCCAGGTAGGTGCCGGCGAGCAGCCAACTGCCCAGATAGCCGGTCAGGATCACGCCGTTGTCCGGGTTCCCCAGGTAGTTCACGGTGAGCACCATGGGCAGGGTCAACAGCAGGGTGATGCCGGCGACCACCCAGGCGGCGAGGAACTTGCCGACCACCGCTTCGAAACAGCTCACCGGCAGGGTCATCAGCAATTCGATGCTGCCGGACTTGCGCTCCTCCGACCACAGGCGCATGGCCAGGGCTGGCAACAGGAACAGATAGAGCCAGGGATGGACGTCGAAGAACGGCGCCAGGTCCGCCTGGTTGCGCTCGTAGAAATTGCCCAGGTAGAAGGTGAAGACACCCGAGAGCACCAGGAAGATCTCGATGAACACGAAAGCCAGCGGAGTGGCGAAGTAGCTGCCCAGCTCGCGCTTGAAAATCACCGGTAACTGTCTCATGCCGACTCTCCCCGGGTCAGGGTCTGGAAGACCTCGTCAAGACGACCCTGTTCCAGTTCCAGGCGCTTCATCTTCCAGCCACGCGCGGTCACCAGCGCGTTGACCTGAGGGAAAATCACCTCGCCAGGCCGCGCCAGCAGCGTCAGGCTGCCCTCGGCCGGGTTCTCCTCGACGCCCGCCACTCCCGGCAAGACCACCAGGGCCAGCAGGTCCAGCGGTTCGTCGGCCTGCAAGGTCACCGCCTGGCGATAGCGCGAACTGCGCTCCAGCTCGTACGGCGTGCTGTCGGCCAGCAAGCGGCCATTGCTGATGATCAGGGCACGGTTGCAGACGGCCGACACCTCTTCGAGGATGTGGGTCGAGATGATCACGATCTTGTCCTGGCCCAAGTCCTGGATCAGTTGGCGAACCAGTTGCTTCTGGTTAGGGTCGAGGCCGTCGGTGGGTTCGTCGAGAATCAGCACCCGCGGATCGTGGAGGATCGCCTGGCCCAGGCCGACCCGGCGGGTGAAACCTTTGGACAGGGTCTCGATGGTCTGCCGGCGGACGTCGCCGAGTTCCAGCAGGTCGATCACCCGGTCCACCCGTTCGCGCTTCTGCGCGCCGCGATAGCCGCGAACACTGGCAATGAACTCAAGAAAGCCCTGTACCGCCATGTCGCTGTAACTGGGCGCGCCTTCCGGCAGGTAGCCCATCTGCTGCTGGGCATGACGGGTCTGGGTGCGGATGTCGAACCCCAGGATGCTCGCGGTGCCGGAGGTCGGCGCCAGAAAGCCGGTGAGCATTTTCATCGTGGTGGATTTGCCTGCACCGTTTGGCCCAAGAATCCCCAGAACTTCTCCCGGGCCGATATGACAGGACAAATCGTCGACCGCGACCTGCCCGGAAAAAGACTTGGTTAGTTTGGATATTTCGATCATGGCTTCCAGGTTCAACAAGAGAAGTCTGAGGTGAACAGCTAAAAGCCATTCATATTCAGCAGGGGGTTGAGATTGAATAGTTGTAACAGGATCAACAGCTGTGTTGTGTCGGAATGGGCGCAATACAATACACGCTGATATTTTTAATGAGGGTGTAAATCCATATGAATAAGACTATTCAATAGAATTATAAGATTTATCCTACAAACCTGGAGTATTGCTCTTAACGCCAACCGACATTATTTCCTAGTATCCTAGCGCTCATATTTTTACTTGAGCTTACTGGGTGACATATGCTCTTACGCACTATCTCCATCGAAAACAAAGAGCAGCAAATGCTGACAGCAGCTTTGCTCTGCAGTTTTTCTGTTCCAGAAGCAGGTCGAAACTTTCTCGCCTATAGCCTGAACGAAAGCCTTGATGACGATAATCTGCGCGTCTATATCGCCTTGTTATTCAACGAAGGGGGCAATTACTGCCTGGGCGCCCTGGACTCGGACGAGGACGGGCAGCTGGCGATTCGCGTGTTCAGCCAGATCCTGCGCGAGGCAGCCACCGGCGAACACCGTGAAAGCGATGTGCCCTACCATCTGCTGGACCTGAACAAACAACAGTTACCCCCTGCCGCCGCCGCGGACCATCGCCTGTTGAGCACCAAGAAAGAGTGGATCGCCAAGCTGCTGAGCTTTCAGAATTCGGCTCAATTCGGCCCGGCGGCCGAGCATTTGCCCACAGCCATCGATGACCAGCAACTCGACGCTGCCCTGGCGCAGCTCGACGAACAGGCAAACGACAGCGCCGAGCAAGAACACCACGAATCCACCGCGGCTGCGGGCAGCTGCGCAACGCAAAGCCCCCAGCCAGATGCGCCCGAAGCCGAAATTCGCTACTCCGATGCCGGCCCCCTGCCAATACCGGACGAACAGCAGTCCCCGGTCGAACCCCAGGATGAAGCCTGGCCTTTCCCGGGCACCGACCCCGAGCACTTCCTGCAGGATGTCGAGGCGAGCCTGATGGAGTTTTCCAGCATCGCCAATCGGCTCAAGCAACAGAAACTGCAAAGCCAGGCGCAACAGCAGACCCTGGACTCCAGAGAGTCCCAACTGCAGGAGAAAGAGCGCGCGTTCGAACAGAAGGAAGAGCAGTTACAGCAACTGCAACGGCAACTTGATGAAGATCGGCAATCCGACAGCACGGTACGGGCGCAACAAGAAGCGCGTCAGTGCGAACTGGATAAACGCGAAGAAGCATTGCAGCAAAAAACCAGGGAGCTGGCGGAGCAATTCAAGAAGCTCAACCATGCCAAGGACAACTTCAACAACACCCTTAGAAGCCTCAACGAGGTCATTCGGCTCAACGAGGATGCGCTGTCCGAATAAGCTTTTCTTGCTCACCGGACAGACTCTAATTACTACCAGGGTCGGTAAACCTGAAGCGGCTAATTATAAATTTCCAGACTTTGCCAAAGGGGCGTTATTCAGATAGCGGTCTTTGACTTTCTCGATATAACCATCACGGCGCATGGCCTCTATGGCCTTCGCAACATGGGTCACGACCTCGGCGTCGCACACTTTGGAACAAGCGAGGTACAGCTCATGACTCACCATGGGTGGGCTCATCAACAGCGGCCGGCTGGAGACGCGTTTCCAGATATACCGGCTTTCCTGAACCCCGTTGAACCAGGCGTCCACCCTGCCCTTCAACAACAATTGCGCGGGGTTCTCGCCGATCTTGATCGCATAGATCTGCTCCGGGGCGAAGCCTTTGCTGCGCAGGATTTCTTCCTGGGCACTGCCCAACCCCACGGCGATGGCCTTGAAACGCTGCCGGGCTTCTTCGAAGCTCGTCACTTTATGCTCGAGGCTGAAAAACGCCCGATCCATCGGCATGATCGGGGCAATCCAGGTGTAGCGATCTTCCCGCTCGGGCGTGCGGCTAAGCGGCGCAATCAGGATGTTGTCATTTTCGATGGCGTATTTCTGCGCCCGCGCCCACGGCAGGGTTCTGGGTTCGCTGGCATATCCACTGTTGTTCAGTGCCCGCAGAACAATGTCGCCGACTATGCCGTGACGATCGCCCTGATTGACCATGGTCAGGGGCGGCGCGTCCGGGATCAGAAACTCGAGGGCTTCGTGCGCCTCGAGCACAGGAATCGTTCCCGGGAATAGCGGCAGTAACAACAGACTGAAAAGAGCAACGCCTTTGGCGGGTGTTATGTCAATCACACAACGAGCCTCTTGTTGGCTTCTATTCGTTATTGAATGGCCGGTGGTTATTCAGCGGTGAATGAGAGCAGTGTTATTGCCAGCGTCTTCCCTCTCCCGGATTCCGCCGACAATAGCGCCGGTTTTTTCCACATGGTTTGACTTCAGGCAAACGATCGAGCACCGCTACAAGCCCGACGGAGTATACGACGGGAACGCCATGGCCCTATCAAAGGTCGTATCGGTCGCCATGGTCGAGCGCCCGAAGGTGTCAAGGCAGGAAGATGGAGCGTCCACGGACCGGTGGTGTGCAAACGGATGCTCCTTGGTTCAGGTGGTGCTTGAAAAACAGCGGCATCTGCAAAGGCAGAAAACTCTCTTGGCCAAACGACTTTCATCCATGTTATCCGCGAAAAAGAACCCCTTGGGGATGCTGTAACAGGGGTTTTCCCGATCAACTAGTGGCGAAGTCTGAACACTGGCTGTCTAGGTGAAAGATAAACGCTCCGTTGGCCTTTTTTTCATGTTCGTTTCACATTTTTCCGCTTAACCTGAATCCATTCATAGACACAGGAAATCAGCCCGGTCATCTAATCGAAACAAAAGCTAACACACTGATATGGCTTTACTTTTACCCCGCATGGTCTTTACTGCAATCAGGCATGGACGACCACACCGACCTCACTTATGGACGTACTTCAATGACCGAACCAAAAACGCCTTTTTTGAATAGTCCCAGCTGTGGCACAGGCGCTTTTTCTTCTTTCGATTGCTGAAATCCTTTTTCCCGAGGTCTCAATGAACCAGGCTTTCCTTCCTTTCTCGCGTCCGAGTATTGGCGATGAAGAGATCGCTGCGGTCGAGCAGGTTCTACGCTCTGGCTGGATCACCACCGGACCGAAAAACCAGGAGCTCGAGCAGCAATTCGCCGCGCGGGTCGGCTGCCAGCACGCGGTGGCATTGTCATCGGCCACCGGCGGCATGCACATTACCCTGCTGGCGCTGGGCATCGGCCCGGGCGACGAGGTGATCACCCCCTCGCAGACCTGGGTTTCCACGGCCAACATGATCTGCCTGCTGGGGGCGACGCCGGTCTTCGTCGATGTCGATCCGCACACCCTGATGACCGATGCCGCCACGATTGAAGCGGCGATCACACCACGGACCAAAGCGATCATCCCGGTGCATTACGCCGGTGCCGCCTTCGACCTCGACCCGCTCTACGCCCTGGCCGACAAACACGGCATCGCAGTGATCGAGGATGCCGCCCACGCCGCCGGCACCGCCTATCGCGGTCGGCCCGTCGGCGCCCGGGGCACGGCGATCTTTTCCTTCCATGCGATCAAGAACATGACCTGCGCCGAAGGCGCGATGTTCGTCAGCGACGACGAGGCCCTGACCAACCGGGTGCGCATGCTCAAGTTCCACGGCCTGGGCGTCGACGCCTATGACCGCCTGACCCACGGGCGCAAGCCCCAGGCCGAGGTGATCGAGCCCGGCTTCAAATACAACCTGGCGGATATCAATGCCGCCATCGCCCTGGTGCAGTTGCAGCGCCTTGACGCGATCAATCGCCAGCGTGAAATCCTGGCCAAGGCCTACCTGGAGCAACTGCGCGATCTGCCGATGCAACCGCTGCACCTGCCGCAGTATCCGCAACAACATGCCTGGCACCTGTTCATCCTGCGCATCGACGCCGAGCGTTGCGGCATCGATCGCGACGGATTCATGAAGGCCCTGCAGGAGCAAAATATCGGCAGCGGCATCCACTTCGTCGCCACTCACCTGCACAGCTATTACCGCCAGCGCTTCCCGGATGTGCATTTGCCCAACACCGAATGGAACTCGACACGCCTGTGCTCGATTCCGCTGTTCCCCGACATGACCCTCGACGATGTCGAGCGGGTCGTCGGCGCCATCAAAACCTGTCTGGACTGAAACCTTGAAACCTTATCCAATCCAGTTCGTGTCGATCGTCATTCCGGTCTACAACGAAGAAGAAAGCCTGCCCGAACTGCTGCGGCGCACTGAAGCGGCCTGTCGCCAGCTCAAGCACGATTTCGAGATCGTCCTGGTGGACGATGGCAGCCGCGACGAATCGGCACAGATCCTCGAGGAAGCAGCCGGACGCGAAGGCAGCCCGGTGGTGGCGGTGATCCTCAACCGCAACTACGGCCAGCACGCGGCGATCATGGCCGGTTTCGAGCAGTGCCGTGGCGACGTGGTCATCACCCTGGACGCCGACCTGCAGAACCCGCCGGAAGAAATCCCGCGCCTGGTGGCCCAGGCCGAGCTGGGCTACGACGTGGTCGGCACGGTGCGCAACAATCGCCAGGACTCCGCCTGGCGCCGCTGGCCGTCGAAGCTGATCAACCTCGCCGTGCAACGCTCCACTGGCGTGGCCATGAACGACTACGGCTGCATGCTGCGCGCCTACCGCCGCAGCGTGGTCGACGCCATGCTCGCCTGCCGCGAACGCAGCACCTTCATCCCGATCCTGGCCAACAGCTTCGCCCGCCACACCACCGAGGTGCTGGTGAACCACGCCGAGCGTGAACACGGCGACTCCAAGTACAGCCCGATGCGCCTGATCAACCTGATGTTCGACCTGATCACCTGCATGACCACCACGCCGCTGCGCCTGTTGAGCATCATCGGTTTCAGCATGGCCGGCCTCGGCGTGCTGTTCGCCCTGCTGCTGATCTTCCTGCGCCTGGTGTTCGGTTCCGAATGGGCCGGCGACGGTATGTTCGTGCTGTTCGCCATCCTGTTCGTGTTCACCGGTGGCCAGTTCATCGGCATGGGCCTGTTGGGCGAATACCTGGGCCGCATGTACAGCGATGTACGCGCCCGCCCACGCTTCTTCATTGAAAAAGTCTTGCGCAGCCAGCCTGCCGCTCCTGCTCCCGCTGTCACCGTCGACGGTCTAACTTCCACTCTCTCCGATCAGGTCTCGCCATGAGTCATAAAGCTGTTGTCTTCGCCTACCACGATATCGGCTGCGCGGGCATCGAAGCCCTGCTCAACGCGGGTTATGAAATCGGC
Organism: Pseudomonas sp. GW822-FHT05A08; assembly: GCF_058800485.1. Taxonomy (NCBI): domain Bacteria; kingdom Pseudomonadati; phylum Pseudomonadota; class Gammaproteobacteria; order Pseudomonadales; family Pseudomonadaceae; genus Pseudomonas; species Pseudomonas sp. GW822-FHT05A08. The sequence continues at coordinate 3,514,679 of NZ_CM179511.1, read as the reverse complement.
GCGGTCTTCACCCATGCCGACGATCCGAAGGAAAACACCTTCTACGGCTCCGTGGCCCAACTGTGCTCGCTAAAAGGCATCCCGGTGCATGCCCCGGAAGACGCCAACCACCCGCTGTGGGTCGAGCGCATCGCCAAACTCAACCCCGACTACATCTTCTCCTTCTACTATCGCAACCTGCTGAGCGAAGCGCTGCTGGCCACCGCCAGCAAGGGCGCCTTCAACCTGCACGGTTCGCTGCTGCCGAGCTACCGGGGCCGCGCGCCGGCCAACTGGGTGCTGGTCAACGGCGAAAGCGAAACCGGCGTGACCCTGCACCGCATGGTCAAGCGCCCAGATGCCGGGGCGATCGTTGCCCAGCAGCGGGTGGCCATCGAGCGCAGCGATACCGCGCTGAGCCTGCACGGCAAGCTGCGCGATGCCGCCGCCAGCCTGCTGCGCGACACCCTGCCCGCCCTGGCGCAAGGCAAGGTCAGCGAAACCGCCCAGGACGAATCCCGGGCCAGCTACTTCGGTCGCCGTACCGCGGCTGATGGCAAGCTGCTGTGGAGCCAGCCGGCCGAGCAACTGTTCAACCTGGTGCGTGCCGTGACCAAGCCTTACCCGGGCGCGTTCTGCGCCGTGGGCGAGCACAAGCTGATCGTCTGGAGCGCCGAGGTCATCAAGGGCAACGAAGGCCAGGCCCCGGGCCGGGTGATCAGCGTCGACCCGCTGCGCATCGCCTGCGGCCAGGACTCGCTACTGATCAACGCCGGCCAGCGCAACGACAACGGCCTGTACCTCAGCGGCCCGCAACTGGCCAACGAGCTGGGCCTGGTGGATGGCTCGCTGCTGCGCGGCGCCGAATCCGGTCGTGCCCCGCGGCGCACCCGGGTGCTGATCCTCGGCGTCAACGGTTTCATCGGCAATCACCTGTCCGAGCGCCTGCTGCGTGACGACAAGTACGAGGTCTACGGCCTGGATATCGGCTGCGACGCCATCGAGCGCCTGCGCAACCATCCGCATTTCCACTTCGTCGAAGGCGACATCAGCATTCACTCCGAGTGGATCGAGTACCACATCAAGAAGTGCGACGTGGTCCTGCCGCTGGTGGCCATCGCCACCCCGATCGAATACACCCGCAACCCGCTGCGTGTGTTCGAGCTGGACTTCGAAGAGAACCTCAAGCTGGTCCGCTACTGCGTCAAATACAACAAGCGCGTGATCTTCCCGTCGACCTCCGAGGTCTACGGCATGTGCCAGGACCGGAACTTCGACGAAGACAGCTCCAACCTGATTGTCGGCCCGATCAACAAGCAACGCTGGATCTACTCGGTGTCCAAGCAACTGCTGGACCGGGTGATCTGGGCCTACGGCAGCAAAGGCCTGAACTTCACCCTGTTCCGTCCGTTCAACTGGATGGGGCCGCGCCTGGATCGCCTGGATTCGGCGCGCATCGGCAGCTCCCGGGCCATCACCCAGCTGATCCTCAACCTGGTGGAAGGCACGCCGATCCGCCTGTTCGACGGTGGCGAGCAGAAGCGCTGCTTCACCGACATCGCCGACGGCATCGAGGCCCTGGCGCGTATCGTCGACAACGAAAACGATGTGTGCAACGGCCAGATCATCAACATCGGCAACCCGGACAACGAAGCCAGCATCCGCCAGTTGGGCGAAGAGCTGTTGCGTCAGTTCGAGGCCCATCCGCTGCGTGGCAACTTCCCGCCGTTCGCCGGTTTCCGCGAGGTCGAGAGCAAGTCCTTCTACGGTGCCGGTTACCAGGACGTGGAACACCGCAAGCCGAGCATCGCCAACGCCAAGCGCCTGCTGAACTGGGAGCCGACCGTCGAGATGAAGGAAACCATCGGCAACACGCTGGACTTCTTCCTGCGCGAAGCCATGCTCGAAATCGCGGAGCACTCTAAAGAAGAAGCATGTTGATGCAGGCAGGTCTGCGAATCGATGTCGACACCTATCGCGGTACCCGTGAGGGGGTGCCGCGGTTGCTGGAACTGCTCGACGAGGCCGGGATCAAGGCCACCTTCTTCTTCAGCGTCGGCCCGGACAACATGGGGCGCCACCTGTGGCGCCTGATCCGCCCGCAGTTTTTGTGGAAGATGCTGCGCTCCAACGCCGCCGGTCTTTATGGCTGGGACATCCTGCTGGCCGGCACCGCCTGGCCGGGCAAGCCCATTGGCCGCGACCTCGGGCACCTGATGCGCCAGGCCCGGGACGCCGGCCATGAGGTCGGCCTGCACGCCTGGGATCACCACGGCTGGCAGGCCAATGCCGGGCGCTGGAACCAGGCGCAGCTGATCGAGCAGATCCGCCAGGGCGTCGACACCCTCAATGACATTCTCGGCCAGCGCGTCGACTGCTCGGCCGCCGCCGGCTGGCGCGCCGACGAGCGTGTGATCGAGGCCAAGCAGGGCTTCGGCTTTCGCTACAACAGCGATTGCCGCGGCACGTCGATCTTCCAGCCCCGGCTGGCGGATGGCGGCCTGGGTGCCCCGCAGATTCCGGTCGACCTGCCGACCTTCGACGAAGTGGTCGGGCCAGCCGTCGCGGCCCACGACTTCAACACATTCATCCTGGACCGGTTCAGCCCTGACAGGCTCAACGTCTACACCATTCACGCCGAGGTCGAAGGGATTCTGATGGCCAACGATTTTCGTCAACTGCTGGCGCAAGCCCGCCAGCGCGACATTCATTTCACTACCCTGGGCAACCTGTTGCCCGCCTCCTTGCAGAGCCTGCCCCAGGGGCAGGTCATTCGTGGCGCCCTCGAGGGCCGCGAAGGCTGGCTGGGGGTGCAAGGCGCATGACCAGACGCTGGGCCCTGCCTCTTTTACTGCTTGCCTTCGGCCTGTTCTACCTGCTGCCGATGGCCACCCACGGTTTGTGGATTCCCGATGAAACCCGCTATGCGCAGATCAGCCAGGAAATGCTCCTGACCGGCCATTGGGCATCGCCGCATTTCATGGGCATCCGTTATTTCGAGAAGCCGGCCGCCGGCTACTGGATGATCGCCCTCAGCCAGGCGCTGTTCGGCCAGAACCTGTTCGGCGTGCGGGTCGCTTCGGCCCTGAGCATGGGCCTGAGCGTACTGCTGGCCTATTTGATGGCCAGGCGGCTGTGGAACGACCCGCGCAAGAGCCTGGTCTGCGCCCTGCTGTACATGAGTTTCTGCGTGGTGGTCGGCGCCGGTGGTTATGCCAACCTCGACCCGCAGTTCACCTTCTGGGTCAACCTGAGCCTGGTGGCCCTGTGGTTCGCCCTGGACAACCAGACACTGCGCGGCCGTCTGCTGGCCTGGGCCGGCCTGGGCTTCGCCTGCGGCATGGGCTTCATGACCAAGGGTTTCCTCGCCTGGCTGCTGCCGGTGCTGATCGCCCTGCCCTACATGTTCTGGCAGAAACACCTGCGCGAACTGTTCATCTACGGCGGCGTCGCGGTGCTGGTGGCGATTGTCGTGAGCCTGCCGTGGGCCCTGGCGGTACATGCCCAGGAAGCGGATTACTGGCGGTTCTTCTTCTGGCATGAACACATCCGCCGCTTTGCCGGTGACGATGCCCAGCACGCCTCGCCATGGTGGTACTACCTGCCGTTGCTGGTGGCGTTCAGCATGCCCTGGGTCCTGGTGCTGCCGGGCGCCTTGAAGCAGGCCTGGCAGACCCGGCGCCAGGCGAGCATCGGTTTCCTGCTGCTGTGGCTGATCCTGCCGCTGGCGTTCTTCAGCCTGAGCAAGGGCAAGCTGCCGGCCTATATCCTGCCGTGCCTGCTGCCCCTGGCGCTGTTGATGGGCAATAGCCTGAGCGACCGGCTGCACGCCGGGCAAACCCGGATCATCCGCCTCAACGCTGTGCTCAACCTGGTGCTGGGCCTGTTGCTGCTGTTGGCGCTGGTGTACTTCCAACTGAAGAAGCCGCTGTACAGCAACGAGCCCGGGCATCTGGTGCTGGTGTTCCTGGCCCTGCTTGGCTGGAACATGAGCAACCTGCTGCCAGCCTTCCGCCCGTTGCAACTGTGGGCCGCGCCGGCGCTCGGCAGCTGGCTGTTCATCGCCCTGCTGCCCGCCGGCCTGCCGAACTCGGTGGTCTACAACAAGATGCCGGATCAATTCATCATCGATCACGCCGAGGAACTCGCGAAGAGCCACACCCTGGTGAGCAACGACCTGGGCGCCGCCTCGGCCCTGGCCTGGCGCCTCAAGCGCCAGGATATCGCCTTGTACAACACGACAGGCGAAGTGAAATATGGCCTGGCCTATCCTGATACCCAGCATCGCTATATCGACCTGCGCAAGGTCGGCGAATGGATGCCCGAGGCCCGCAAGCAAGGCCAGGTGGGCGTGGTGATGCGGGTCAATGGCGACGAGCACTACGAAATCGATCTGTTGCCGCAGGATTTCAAACGTTATGACCAGGGCAATCTCGTGATCCTGATCTTCCCTCAGAGCCAGCCATGAGCCTGTTGCTGCTGCTCGCCGCCTGCCTGCTGACCTGCCTGGGCCAGATCGCGCAGAAGTTCGCCGTGGAAAGCTGGCGTGGCCAGCCCTCCGGCGCGCTCGCCAAACTGCGCTCGCCCTGGCTGTGGCTGGCCCTGGCCAGCCTCGGCCTGGGCTTGCTGGTGTGGTTGCTGGTGCTGCAGCGGGTCGAGGTTGGCATCGCCTACCCGATGCTGAGCCTGAACTTCGTGCTGATCACCCTGATCGCCCGCTTCGTCTTCCATGAAGCCATCGACCGCCGCCACTGGCTGGGCGTCGCGCTGGTACTGGCAGGCGTGCTGCTGTTGAGTCGCCACGCATGAGCCGGGCTCTGGGCTTCACCTTCGCCATGGGCAGCGTGCTGCTGGTCAGCGCCGCGCAACTGGGCATGCGCTGGAGCATGACCCGCCTGCCGGTACCCGCGGACTGGCTGGCGGCGCTGTCCGGCGGCCAGGTCGACCTGCTGGCGCTGGGCGTGGTGCTGGCGGCGATCCTCGCCTATGTCCTGTCGATGCTCTGCTGGCTGCTGGCCCTGCGCGACCTGCCGCTGGGCCGGGCCTATTCCCTGCTCAGCGTCAGCTACGCCCTGGTCTACCTGCTGGCCGCCAGCCTGCCACTGTTCAACGAACCGTTCAGTCTCTCGAAAACCCTGGGGGTGGCGCTGGTCATCCTCGGCGTCATTACCATCAACTCACGACCTGCTCCCGCGACAAGTCCCAGGAATACCCCATGAAAATCAGCGTATTTGGAAGTGGTTACGTCGGCCTCGTACAGGCCGCCGTGCTGGCCGAAGTCGGCCACGATGTCATCTGCATGGACATTGACGAACACAAGGTCCAGCAGCTGCAACAGGGGCACGTCAGTATCTTCGAGCCCGGGCTGTCGAGCCTGGTGCGCGACAATCTGGAAAGCCGGCGCCTGAGTTTCACCAGCGACGAAAAGCTCGCGGTGCAACATGGCCAGGTGCTGTTTATCGCGGTCGGCACGCCGTCCAGCGAGGACGGCTCGGCCGACCTGCGCTACGTGCTGTCGGTGGGCGACGCCGTGGCCCGGCACCGCGAGCAGCCGGTGATCCTGGTGGAGAAATCCACGGTGCCGGTAGGCACTGGCGACACCTTGAAAGCCCATATCGAAAAGGCCCTGGACGGGCGCGCCCTGCAGTTCGATATCGTCTCCAACCCGGAATTCCTCAAGGAAGGCTCGGCGGTGTCCGACTGCCGCCGACCGGACCGGATCATCGTCGGCTGCGAGCGCGAAGAAGTCCGCGACGTGATGCGCGACCTGTACGCACCGTTCAACCGCAACCATGACCGCATCATGTTCATGGACCTGCGCAGCGCCGAGCTGACCAAGTACGCCGCCAACTGCATGCTGGCGACCAAGATCAGCTTCATCAACCAGATCGCCGAGCTGGCCGAACACCTGGGGGCCGACATCGAGTCGGTGCGCCTGGGGATCGGCGCCGACTCGCGCATCGGCTATCACTTCATCTACCCGGGCTGCGGTTATGGCGGCTCGTGCTTCCCCAAGGACATGCGCGCGCTGATCCACAGCGCCGAGCAGGCCCATTGCTCCAGCGACCTTTTGCAAGCGGTGGAAGCCATTAACGAACGCCAGAAACACAAGCTGTTCGAGCGCATCAACGCCTTCTACAAGGGCGACCTGAAAGGCAAGACCTTCGCCCTCTGGGGCCTGGCCTTCAAGCCCAACACCGACGACATGCGCGATGCCCCCAGCCGGGTGCTGCTCGAATCCCTGTGGGCCGCCGGCGCCAATGTGCGCGCCTTCGACCCGGAAGCCATGCAGGAAACCCAGCGCCTGTACCCCGACGAACCGAAGCTGATGCTGATGGGCACCCCGGAATCGGTGCTCAACGACGCCGACGCGCTGATCATCTGCACCGAGTGGCAGCAGTTCAAGGCGCCGGACTTCCAACTGCTGCAACAGCGCCTCAAGGCCCCGGTGATCTTCGACGGGCGCAACCTGTACGACGCCGAGCGCCTGGCCCGCAACGGCTTCACCTACTTCCCGATCGGCCGCGGCGAGTCGCGCCAGCTGCCGATTCCTCATCGACAATGGGCCGACGCCAGGGCCAAGGCCTGAATGCCCAGGGCCGGCAGCACGCCTTCCAGCACCCTGCATTGGCAAGCCTGGGGGCTGGGGCTGCTGGCCCTGCTGCTGTTTTGTGCCAACACCGGCCAAGTGGCGGTGATCGGCTTCGATTCGCGCTTCGTGCTGTTCGCCAAGGAAATGCTGCGCCATGGGCCGGGCTTTTTTCCCACCACCTATGGCCAACCCTATGCTGACTACTCCAGCGCCTCGACCCTGCTGATCGACCTGTTCGCCCTGGCCTCGGGCCGGGTCACGACCCTCGCGGCCTGGCTGCCCACGGCCATCGCCGGGGCGCTGATCGTCAACCTCATGTACCGTCTGCTGGCGCCCAGTTCGAAAACCTGGGCCTTGACCAGCATCGCCCTGCTGTTGCTCAGCAGCACCTTCATCAGCGAAACCCGCGCCATCTCCCTCGACCTGATGCTCACCGCCATCGCCCTGGCGGTGTTTTACCTGGGGTATGCCCACGATCACTTCGCCGCGCCGCGCCGCCTGTGGCTGATCCTCGCGTTGCTGGTCGCGGGGTTCGCCATTCGCGGGCCGATCGGCCTGGTGATTCCCTGCGGCATGCTGTGCAGCTATTACCTGCTCGAAGGCCAGTGGCGACGCATGCTGGTCTTCGGTGGCAGCGCCCTGCTGTTGTTGCTGGCATGCGTGGCGCTGTTGCTGTGGCTGGCCCGGCTGAGTGGCGGCCCAACCTTTATGCAGGAGGTGATCCGCATGCAGTTCACCGGGCGCATGGATGGCAGCGAAGGCAGCAGCGGCCCGTTCTATTACTTCAGCAGCTCCCTGGGCAACTATGCCCTGGCCTACCCGCTGGCAATCCTGACCTGGCTGGCGGTGTGGCTTGGCCCCCGCGAGCAGCAGGATCGCGCGCGCAGGCTGCTGGTGCTGTGCAGCGCCGCGGCCCTGCTAGTGTTGATCGGCCTGTCGATTCCCCAGGCGAAAAAAGCCCGCTACCTGCTGCCGATGTTGCCCATGCTGGCGATCGTCGCGGCCTATCCCTTCCACGACGTCCAGGGCCGCAGCCTGGCCTGGTTGCGCCGGGGTATCCAGGGCCTGTGGCTGCTGATACCCGGATTACTGATAGCCGCGTTGCTGGTGGCGCAGCGGCGCTTTGCCGAACCCTTGGCCGGCTTGAGTCCTCTGCTGGTGTTGCTCGGCGGTTTGCAGCTGGCGGCGCTGGGCCTGTTGCGCATGCCGCGCTGGCGGATTGGCGGCCAGGCCCTGGGCGCCGTGCTGGCCGTCTGGAGTGCCTATATCCTTGGGTTCGAGCCGCTGGCCCGGCAGCTCTACGACACCCACACCTTCACCCTGGCCGCCTGGAAGCTGATCGAGCAAGACCCGGCCCCTGTGGTACTGCACCATATGGGCAAGGACGCCAAGGCGATCAAGTTCATGGTCCACCTCGACCAGGACCTGCAGCCGCTGTTCACCGAGCGCCCCGAAGCTCTTGCAGCCATACCAGGCCCAGCCTGGGTGATCATGGATCGAAGCGACCTGGCGACGCTCAAGGCCACGCCGTTGGCGCGACTGACCCCGGTGCTCGGCGGGCGTTTCGACAAGAACGACTACGTCATGCTGCACCTGCCCGCCACCACGCCCCCCTGAACGGTTGATCGGTCGCGCCCTGGCTCCTTACACTCGCGCCCCATGACTCTGCAAATCCGCCTGGCCACAGAGGCCGATGCCCCCCTGCTCCCTGCCATCGAACGCAGCGCCGCCGCGCTGTTTCGCCGCGACCCCGAACTGGCCTGGCTGGCCGACGCCGAGGTGTCCGACGCCGCGCAGCACCGCGCACATATCCGCCAGCAGCGGGTGTGGGTGGCGGTGCTCGACCAAGAGGTGTGCGCCTTCCTCGACGCCGAAGCCTGCGCCGACGCGCTGCATATCTGGGAGATCTCGGTCGCCAGCGCCGCCCAAGGGCGCGGCATTGGCCGCCGCCTGCTGCAGACGGTGGGCGAACAGGCGCGCCAGCAGGGGTTTACCGCCCTGACCCTGAGCACCTTTCGCCAGTTGCCGTGGAATGAACCCTTCTACCAGCGCTGCGGTTTCGTCACTCTGGACGCCGAGCAATTGGGGCCGCGCCTGCGGCAGGTGCTGGCCGAGGAAGCTCTCCATGGCCTGCCGGCGGCCCGGCGCTGCGCCATGCGCCTGATACTGCCTGCCCACCCCATGCAACTGTAGGAGCGAAGCTTGCTCGCGATGACGGCCTGACAGGCCACATCGCCGCCGTTGAATGTGCCGGCCTTATCGCGAGCAAGCTTCGCTCCTACGGAAGATGGGTGCGGTATTTGAGATGGGGTGCGGGCCTGTCTTGAAGTGCTCGCGCAACTGTCAGAGGATGGCAAGCCTGGGGCTCCAGGATCGCTAGGGATTGTCGCCCACTCAGACAACAAGGACTCGTGCACCACCGTGGCCACTTACTCGCTGGTTATCCGCCGCCTGATGATCTGCTCGCTGACCATTGTCGTCAGTCGCGCCATCACCAGTCCCCTGCTCACCCTGTTCCTCAGCGAAAAACTCGGCCTCGACCAGCAGGACGTCGGCCTGCTGCTGGGGGTCGCGGTGTTCATCGCCACGCTGCTCGCGCTGTATGGCGGCTACATCCTCGATCGTCTGGACAAGCGCCGGCTGCTGATCCTGAGCATGCTCTCCAGCGGCATCGGCTTTGTACTGCTGACCTTCGCCCACAACCTCTACCTGACCACCGCGATCCTGGTGATCACCGAAACCGCCTCGGCGCTGTTCCTGATCGGCTCCAAGGCGATCATCAGTGAAAACCTGCCGGTGAGTCAGCGGGCCAGAGTGTTCTCCCTGCGCTACACCCTGACCAATATCGGCTACGCCACCGGCCCCATGCTCGGCGTGGTGATCGCCGGGCACCTGCCGCTGGCGCCGTTCCTGATCGCCGGCGCCATCGCCTTTCTCAGCACCCTGCTGATGCGCGGCATTCCAGCCACACCGGGCCTGCCCTCGCTGAGCAAGCCGCAGAGTTTCCTCGACACCCTGGTGACCCTGAAAAACGACCGCACGCTGATCATGTTCACCTGCGGCTGCCTGCTCAGCACTATCGTCCACGGGCGTTTCACCCTGTACCTGTCGCAGTACCTGCTGGTCACCGAAGACGCGAAAAGCGCCCTCGACACCATGGCCGCCCTGCTGGCCTGCAACGCCATCAGCGTGATCCTGCTGCAGTACCAGATCGGCCGTTTCCTCAAGCGCGAACAGCTGCGCTACTGGATCGCCGTCGGCACCAGCCTGTTCATCCTCGGCCTGATCGGCTTCAGCCTGGCCGACAGCCTGCTGGGCTGGTGCCTGGCGATGTTCGTCTTCACCCTTGGCGAGATGATCATCTACCCGGCGGAATTCCTGTTCATCGACACCCTGGCGCCCGAGGCCCTGCGCGGCAGCTATTACGGCGCACAGAACCTCGCGGCCCTGGGCGGCGCCTTGAGCCCGGTGATCTGCGGCTACCTGCTGGTGCATACCCCGGCGCCGACCATGTTCTATGCCCTGAGCAGCTTGACCGCCTTGGGCGGCCTGCTGTGTTTCATGAGCGGACGGCGGGTGGCCCAGGCCGCCACAGTACAAAAATAATGCACTTAAACAGCATTATTATGAATTTGTAGGCGCTTGGTTTGATCGGCACACTGTGCCGGTTCCTCCCCCCAACTGTTGGAACGTTTCAGGGCTTTCTGGTGCTCCAGACAAGCCCTTCTTTTTGCCCGCAAAACCGGAATTGGATCGCTTCGTCATGCTCGCTCGCTGGAAACCCGCCGCCATCAATACCCGCCCCTCGGAATGGAGCCGCGCCGCGATCGGCATGGCCTTGGGCACGCTGTTCAGTGTCTGGTTGTGCGGCCGGGTGTTCGGCATGGAGGTGGCGCTGCACCTGATCGGTCCGCTGGGGGCCTCGGCGGTGCTGCTGTTCGCGGTGTCGTCGGGGGCGCTGGCGCAACCCTGGTCGATCCTCGGCGGCTACCTGTGCGCCGCGGTCCTGGCGTTGCTGGTGGCCCATGTGCTCGGGCGCACCCTGGGCAGCGCCTGCCTGGCCGCCGGCATGTCCCTGGTGCTGATGTGCTGGCTGCGCTGCCTGCATCCGCCGGCCGGCGCCGTGGCCCTGACGATGGTGCTGGCCGACCCGGCCACCATCGCCCTCGACTGGCAGGCCCTGGGCCCGGTGATGCTGGCGGCCCTGTGCCTGTTGCTCAGCGCCCTGGCCTACAACAACCTGACCCGCATCCGCTACCCCAAGGGCCAGAGCGAACCCGCGACCCAACTGCCCGCCGATCAGCCGCCGAGCGATACCCAGGCCATCACCGCCGCCGACCTCAAGCTGGCGCTGGATGAAATGCAGGAGTTCTTCGACGTCACCCCGCAAGATCTGGAACAACTGATCCACGCCAGTGAGGCCCATGCGCGCCGGCGCAGTATTGGCGAGGTGTTGGCGCCGCGGGTGTGATCGGGTTATCCGGACAGATCGCGGAGTCAGGCTTTACGGCAACTGCGTTGCCGATCGCAGCCTCGCGGGCTCGGCAGCGGCTACACAGGCTCCGCAATCCCTGTAGCCGCTGCCGCAGGCTGCGCTCGACCGCGAAGCGGTCGTAAATCCAGGCGCCGCGTTTTACGACTCAGATCATCGGGTCCCAACGCTGCGACCAGTCGGTGTCGCTGGCGATGACTTCGCGCAGCACCTCGAAGGCCTGCTGCAGCTGCGCCGAATCCCGTTCGCGGGCGTACAGCAGGTAGGTCGGGAAGTTGAACTCCGGAGCCTTTTCCACCCGTTCCAGCACACCGCTGTCCAGGTAGCTTTGCACCACCCGGGTGCGGAAGTAGCCGCTGCCGCCGCCTTCGAGAATGAACTGCAAGGCCAGCGGCCCGAGGTTGAAACCCACCGCGGCCTTGGCCTGGTCCGGCAGCGCCGCGTCGTGCTGGCGACGGAAATCCTCGCCCCAATCGATGTACACATAAGGCTCGGGTTTGCCGGCCAGGCGCACCAGGATCAGCTTTTCCTCCAGCAACTGCTCGACCTGCAACCCCGGCCCGTACACCGGCTGGAACACCAGCGCGGCATCCAGCACGCCGAGTTCCAGCTGGCGTTGCAGGCTCGCGCCCTCGGCGATCTGGCTGCGCACCGCGTGGCTGGGAATCGCCTGGCGCAAGCGCCTTACCCAGTTGAGCATCAGCGGGTTGCAAAGGCTGACTTCACCGCCGATGTGCAGCACGTTGCGATAACCGGCCAGCAGCGGCAGGTCGCGCTGGGCGGCTTCCCAGGTCTGCACCAGCTGGTTGGCGTAGACGATGAACGCCTCGCCGTCGGCCGTCAGCCGGGCCCCGGCGCGGTTGCGCACGAACAGCTTGCAGTTGAGCTGGCCTTCGAGGTTCTGCACCCGGGCGCTGATCGCGGTCTGGGTCAGGTGCAGGCGTTCGGCCGCGGCGATCAGGCTGCCGCTGCGGACGATTTGCAAAAAGGTGCGGGCCAGGTCGATGTCCATGTTGCCTCTGGGTCACGAAAGTCGAGCGCCATTGTAGCGAGCCTCGGCCATCGAACCAGGTTTTCAACTCTTGCCCGGGACTGACCATGACAAGCTGACAGCTGGATAACAGCCACGACATGTTGCAGTAAGCTTAGTTGCTTCCAACTCCGGCAACACCGCGACTTTACTGACGCCGTACAAATAATGTCTTATTTGTCAGGTTACTTCGTGAAATATCTTCCCCGACCCGACAAACAATATTTTCACAAAAACCCCACTTAACCTCGACACAACTCCTCGAAGAATTAACGGGCTCGCCATTCTGGGAATTGTCGATGTCGCAATCATTAAAAACCTCCTTCAGTCATTATCTGCAGCAACTTTCCCGATATGCCCTGGTCGGCGTTCTCGCCACCTTGAGTCACTACGCGTTGTTCCTGGCCCTGCTCGCGTGCATGCCGGCGCTGCTGGCGAGCCTGCTGGGGGCCGGCCTGGGCACCTGGGTCAGCTACCAGGGCAACCGGCGCTGGACCTTCTCCCGGGCGGACCGCGAGGCCAGGGCGGATCAGGCCCTGCGGTTCTGCCTGACGGCCGCTGGCTACAACCTCGGCAATGCCTTGCTGATGCTGTTTTTGCTGCGCTTCGAACCTGACTCGCCACTGCTGATGCAAGTGCTCAGCACCCTCTGCCTGACCCTGGTCAGTTACTGGATAAACCGAACCTGGACTTTTAAAAATGAAGTTGCCTAGTTGCGTTCAACCAGACACGCACGACATGCTCAGCGTTATTATCTGCTGTTATAACGAAGCTCATGTCCTGCCCGAGTTTCATCGCCGCCTGATGTTGGTGATGCAGACACTTCCGGTAACTTACGAAGTATTGTATGTGAATGACGGGAGCCAGGATGGCAGTTGCGACTTATTGGAAGCGTTCTGCCACATGCCCGCTGTACGTTGCCTCAACTTGAGTCGCAACTTCGGCAAGGAGTCGGCGATGTCCGCCGGGCTCGATCATGCCACCGGCGATGCACTGCTGTTTATCGATGCCGACTTGCAGGACCCGCCGGAACTGATTCCGCTGATGGTCCGCCAATGGCTGGCCGGCAACGACATCGTCAACATGCAGCGCAGCGACCGGCGCAGCGACACCGCGGGCAAGCGCCTGAGCGCCCGGCTCTACTACAAGCTGATGAACCTGCTGGTGGACAAGTACCCGGTGCCACCGGACGTCAGCGACTTTCGCCTGATCGGCGCCGCGCCCCTGCACGCGCTGCGCGCCATGCCCGAGCGCGCCACCCTGATGAAAGGCCTGGTCAACTGGCTGGGCTTCAAGAGCGTGGAAATCCCCTACGAACGGGCGCGCCGCGGCGCCGGTGAGTCCAAATGGAGCCCCATGGCACTGGTGGACCTGGCCATGGAAGGCGTGCTGGCGTTCTCCCGCAAACCCCTGCGCTGGTTCAGCGTGCTCAGCCTGGCGGCCCTGCTGCTGACCAGCGGCTACCTGCTGCGCCAGTGGCTGATCGAGGCCTTCGACGTGCATCACCTGATCCTCGGCGCATTGGCCCTGGCCCTGGTGGGAATCGCCATGGTCGGCGAGTACATCGGCGCCACGCTGGTCGAGGTCAAGCGCCGCCCCCTGTATTTCCTGCGCAGCACCTTTGGCGGTTTTCCCCGGCGGCTGGAAGCACCGCCCAGCCTGCAGTCCAACGAACAAGACGAGATCCGATGAACAACCTTTCAACCCGCCACCTGTGGTGGCTGCTGCTCGGCATCCTGGGCCTGCGCCTGATGACCCTCGGCCTTTACCCCCTGATGGACACCTCGGAAGCGCGCTACGCCGAAATGGCGCGCAAGATGCTCGAACTCGACGACTGGGTAACCCCAATGTTCGACTACGGCGTGCCTTTCTGGGGCAAACCGCCGCTGGCCTTCTGGACCCAGGCCCTGGGCATGCAGTTACTGGGCATCAACGAGTTCGCCGCGCGCTTGCCCGCCTGGCTGCTGCATGTCGGCAGTTGCCTGATCGTCATCCGCTTCGCCCGCGAGGAATACGACGAACGCACAGGGCTGGTGGCGGCCATCCTGTTTTCCAGCTCCAGCCTGGGCCTGGTCTCGGCGGGTGTGGTGCTGACCGATCCGGCCCTGGGCTTCGCCGTGCTGCTGGCCGGTTATGGCTTCTGGCGCGGCACCGTGCATGGCGACCGGGCCTGGGCCCTGGCCGGCTACTTCGGCCTCGGCCTGGGGCTGCTGGCCAAGGGACCGCTGGCGCTGGTGCTGATGGGCGTCCAGGCGGGGCTCTGGACCTTGCTGAACAAACAATGGCGCGCCCTCCGGGCCCTGCCCTGGTTCAGCGGCCTGACGCTGATGCTGCTGGTGGCGCTGCCCTGGTATGTATGGACCGAACTGCGCAGCCCCGGGTTTCTCGATTACTTCCTGGTGGGCGAACACTGGAAACGCTATGTGATCAGCGAATGGGCCGGCGACCTGTATGGCAGCGCCCATGCCCGCCCGACCGGCAGCATCTGGCTGGACCTGCTGCTGGCGCTGTTCCCCTGGAGCCTGTTCCTGCCCCTGCTGTACGGGGTCTATCGGCAGCAGGCGGGTATGCGTCCCAGCCTGAGCTTCATCAGCCTGTGGGCGCTCACCACCCCGCTGTTCTTCACCTTCTCCGGCAACATCCTCTGGACCTATGTGCTGCCCGCCCTGCCCGCCTGGTGCCTGCTGCTGGCGCTGGCCCTGCGCGCGCGCTTGAACGCCCCCGGCAAACTGGTGGCCGGCCTGGCGCTGGCCCTGCCCCTGGGGATGACGGTCGCGGTGGTCGAGGGCGGAACCTTCCAGCGCCCACAGAACCAGCAAGCCCTGGCCCGGGCCTGGAGCGACCTGCAAGCGACCGAGGCCGCGCCGCTGTACTACTGGGGGCGGCGCTCCTATTCAGGGGAGTTCTACAGCGCGGGGCAGGCGCGGCGGGTCAAGGACCTCGCGGAGTTGCCCGCCAGCGGCGCCTTCTACCTGGCGCGCCGGGCCAAGGACTTGGACCGGGACCGCGCGCAGCTGCAACCCCTGGGCTGCGAGGAGCGGCTGCGGGCCAGCCAGAGCGTGCTGTTCAAGTGTTCCGGGCGTTGAAGGCAGGCCATGGGCGGCGCTGTCGCGAGCCCCGCGCGCCCATGCAAAAATGCACAGCCAACCTGCAGTTATCCCGGTTGTACATGGCAAATTTGCACTGTTACGATCCCTCATCGTTCGCGCGCGAACACACCTATAAAGAACAATAAAAGCAGGGAGTTAGTGATGACTGCTCAGGTTCCATCCCAGGCCACGCGAGACGCCGGCGCCACGTCGGTCGAGGCCTCGCCACAGGACGTGCTGGCCGAAGTCCGCAACCATATCGGTCACCTGACCCTCAACCGCCCCGCCGGCCTCAATGCCATCACCCTCGGCATGGTGCGCACCCTGCAGCGCCAGCTCGATGCCTGGGCCCAGGACCCGCAGGTGCACGCGGTGGTCCTGCGCGGCGCCGGCGAAAAGGCCTTCTGCGCCGGCGGCGATATCCGCACCCTGTACGACAGCTACCAGAACGGCCAGACCCTGCACGAGGAATTCTTCGTCGAGGAATACGCGCTGGACCTGGCGATCCACCGTTACCGCAAGCCGGTGCTGGCGCTGATGGACGGTTTTGTCCTCGGCGGCGGCATGGGCCTGGTCCAGGGCGCCGACCTGCGGCTGGTCACCGAGCGCAGCCGCCTGGCGATGCCGGAAGTCGGCATCGGTTATTTCCCGGATGTCGGCGGCAGTTATTTCCTGTCGCGCATCCCCGGCGAGCTGGGCATCTACCTGGGGGTCAGCGGCGTGCAGATCCGCGCCGCCGACGCCCTGTACTGCGGGCTGGCGGACTGGTACCTGGAGAGCGACCAACTGAACCTGCTGGACCAGCGCCTCGACAACCTGCAATGGCACGACACCCCGCTCAAGGACCTGCAGGGCCTGCTGGCCAAGCTCGGTGTGCAGCAACTGCCGGACGCGCCACTGGCGGCGCTGCGCCCGGCCATCGATCACTTCTTTGCCCAGGCCGATGTACCGAGCATCGTGCAGCAACTGCGCGAAGTGACCCTGGGCGATACTCATCAATGGGCCACCAGCACCGCCGACCTGCTGTCGACCCGCTCGCCCCTGGCCATGGCCGTGACCTTGGAAATGCTCCGGCGCGGCCGCCAGTTGAGCCTGGAACAGTGTTTCGCCCTGGAGCTGCACCTGGACCGCCAGTGGTTCGAGCGCGGCGACCTGATCGAGGGCGTGCGCGCCCTGCTGATCGACAAAGACAAGAACCCACGCTGGAACCCACCGACCCTGCAGGCGCTGGACGCCGCGCATGTGGCGAGTTTCTTCAGCGCTTTCGACCCCAGCCGGAGCTGAGCCATGCACGACATTGAATTGAGCGAAGAGCAGGTGATGATCCGCGACATGGCCCGGGACTTCGCCCGCGGTGAAATCGCCCCCCATGCCCAGGCCTGGGAAAAGGCCGGCTGGATCGACGACACCCTGGTGGCGAAGATGGGCGAACTGGGCCTGCTGGGCATGGTGGTGCCCGAGGAATGGGGCGGCACCTACGTCGACTACGTGGCCTACGCCCTGGCGGTGGAAGAAATCTCCGCCGGCGACGGCGCCACCGGTGCGCTGATGAGTATCCACAACTCGGTGGGCTGCGGGCCGATCCTCAACTACGGCAGCGCGGAACAGAAACAGACCTGGCTGGCGGACCTGGCCAGCGGCCAGGCAATCGGCTGCTTCTGCCTGACCGAACCCCAGGCCGGCTCCGAAGCCCACAACCTGCGCACCCGCGCCGAACTCAAGGACGGCCAGTGGGTGATCAACGGCGCCAAGCAGTTCGTCAGCAACGGCCGGCGCGCCAAGCTGGCCATCGTCTTCGCGGTGACCGATCCGGAGCTGGGCAAGAAAGGCCTGTCGGCGTTCCTGGTGCCCACCGACACCCCGGGATTCGTGGTTGACCGCAGCGAACACAAGATGGGCATCCGCGCCTCGGACACCTGCGCGGTGACCTTCAACCAGTGCACCGTCCCCGAAGCCAACCTGCTGGGCGAGCGCGGCAAGGGCCTGGCCATCGCCTTGTCCAACCTCGAAGGCGGCCGCATCGGCATCGCCGCCCAGGCCCTGGGTATCGCCCGTGCCGCGTTCGAAGCGGCGCTGGCCTACGCCCGTGAACGGGTGCAGTTCGACAAGCCGATCATCGAGCACCAGAGCATCGCCAACCTGCTGGCCGACATGCACACCCGCCTCAACGCCGCGCGTCTGCTGATCCTGCATGCCGCGCGCCTGCGCAGCGCCGGTCAGCCATGCCTGTCGGAAGCCTCCCAGGCCAAGCTGTTCGCCTCGGAAATGGCCGAGAAGGTCTGCTCCTCGGCGATCCAGATCCACGGTGGCTACGGCTACCTCGAGGACTACCCGGTGGAGCGCTACTACCGGGACGCGCGGATCACCCAGATCTACGAAGGCTCCAGCGAGATCCAGCGCATGCTGATCGCCCGGGAGTTGAAGCACTATCTGTTGTGACCCCAAAAGCTTCGCGGGCACGCCTCGCTCCTACAGGCGCGCGTGTTGATCGCTATGACGCAAACAACACAACCCCGTAGGAGCGAGGCTTGCCCGCGAAAGCATTTCAACCCCCGCCAACCGATGTAGCCGCTGGCGCAGCCTGCGATCGACCGGGACGGTCGCAAGGCGGGCAACGCGGTTCGGTAGATGAACCGCGTCAAGGCCGACAGCGAGTCCTTCGGCCTCGATCGCAGGCTGCGCCAGCGGCTACAGGCACACGCGCTACCCGCGATAGCTTCCGTCACCACACAAAAAAATCGCAGCCAAGGCTGCGATTTTTCATGGCGAGCGACAACCCGGACTATTTGTCCTTGAACTGCGCCTCGCGCTTGGCGATGAACGCCGCCATGCCTTCCTTCTGGTCCTCGGTGGCGAAGGCCGCATGGAACACCCGGCGCTCGAAACGCACGCCTTCCGAGAGGCTGACTTCGAAGGCGCGGTTCACGCTTTCCTTGATCATCATGCTCACCGGCAGCGATTTTCCGGCGATCAGCGCCGCGACTTTCAACGCCTCGTCCAACAGCTCATCGGCCGGCACGATGCGCGCGACGATGCCGCAACGCTCGGCTTCCACCGCATCGATGAAACGCCCGGTCAGGCACATTTCCATGGCCTTGGCCTTGCCCACGGCGCGGGTCAGGCGCTGGGTGCCGCCCATGCCCGGCAGCACGCCGAGGTTGATTTCCGGCTGGCCGAATTTGGCGTTGTCGCCGGCCAGGATAAAGTCGCACATCAACGCCAGTTCACAGCCACCGCCCAGGGCAAAACCGTTGACCGCGGCGATGATCGGCTTGCGCCGGTTGGCCACCCGGTCGCTGTCGCTGAACAGGTCGTCCATGTAGATCTGCGGGTAGGTCAGCTCGGCCATTTCCTTGATGTCGGCGCCGGCGGCGAAGGCCTTCTTCGAGCCGGTGAGGACGATGCAGCCGATCTGAGGATTGGCTTCCAGGCTGTCCAGGGCCTGGTTCACTTCGCTGACGATCTGCGCGTTGAGGGCGTTCAGCGCCTGCGGGCGATTGAGGGTGATCAGGCCGACGCGGTCCTTGATCTCCAACAGAATGGTTTCGTAACTCATGGATCAGCTCCTGCTAAAAGTCAGAGGTTGCGCGAAATGACCATGCGCTGAATGTCGCTGGTGCCTTCGTAGATCTGGCAGACCCGCACATCGCGGTAGATGCGCTCCAGCGGAAAGTCGTTCAAGTAGCCATAGCCGCCCAGGGTTTGCAAGGCGGCGGAACAGACCTTCTCGGCCATTTCCGAGGCGAACAGCTTGGCCATCGACGCCTCCACCAGCGCCGGCTTGCCGCTGTCGCGCAAGGCCGCGGCGTAGTGCACCATCTGCCGCGCCACGGCGATCTGGGTGGCCATGTCCGCCAGGCGGAAAGCCACCGCCTGATGCTCGATGATCGGCTTGCCGAAGCTCTGCCGCTCGCGGGCGTAGTCACGGGCGGCCTCGAAAGCCGCGCGGGCCATGCCCACCGATTGCGAGGCGATGCCCACGCGACCGCCTTCGAGGTTGGCCAGGGCGATCTTGTAGCCCTCGCCCTCCTCGCCCAGGCGGTTGGCCAGCGGCACCTTCACGTCCTCGAAGAGAATCTGGCAGGTGTCGGAGGCGTGCTGGCCGAGCTTGTCTTCCACCCGCGCGACGCTGTAGCCCGGCGAGTCGGTGGGCACGATAAAGGCGCTGATGCCGCGCTTGCCTGCCGCCGGGTCGGTCACCGCGAACACGATCACCACCCCGGCGTTCTGCCCGGAGGTGATGAACTGCTTGCAGCCGTTGAGCACGTAATGCTCGCCCTCCCGCCGCGCGCGGGTTTTCAGGCTGCTGGCGTCGGAGCCGGCCTGGGGTTCGGTCAGGGCGAAGGCGCCAAGCATGGCGCCGCTGGCCAGGGGCTTGAGGAAACGCTCCTTCTGCTCGTCGTTGCCGAACTTGAGGATCGGCACGCAGCCCACCGAGTTGTGCACGCTCATGATGGTCGAGCAGGCGCCGTCGCCGGCGGCGATCTCTTCCAGGGCCATGGCATAGGCCAGGTAACCGGTGTCGCAACCGCCCCACTGCTCCGGCACCAGCATGCCGAAGAAGCCCAGCCCGGCCATCTCGCCGATGGCCTCGCGGGGGAAGCGATGCTCGCGGTCCCATTCGGCAGCGAACGGCTTCAGGCGTTCCTGGGCGAACTGCCGGGCCGCGTCGCTGATCTGCTGTTGTTCGTCATTAGGCAGCATGCTGATTCCTTAATACAGGCATTCGACGGCCATGGCCGTGGCTTCGCCGCCGCCGATGCAGATGGCCGCGACGCCGCGCTTCAGGCCTTGCTGGCGCAGGGCCGAGAGCAGGGTCACCAGGATCCGCGCGCCGGACGCGCCGATCGGGTGGCCCAGGGCACAAGCGCCGCCGTGGACGTTGACCTTGTCGTGGGGAATTTCCAGCTTCTGCATGGTGACCAGGCTGACCACGGCAAAGGCTTCGTTGATTTCGAACAGCTCGACCTGATCCAACGACCAGCCGGTTTTCTTCATCAGCTTCTTGATCGCCCCGACCGGGGCCACCGGGAACAGCCCCGGGGTGTCGGCGAACGCCGCGTGAGCGTGGATCACCGCCAGCGGCTTGAGGCCACGTTTTTCCGCCTCGGAACGGCGCATCAGCACCAGGGCCGCGGCGCCGTCGGAGATCGAGCTGGAGTTGGCCGCGGTGACGGTGCCGCCGTCGCGGAACGCCGGTTTCAGCGTGGCGATCTTGTCCAGCCTGGCCTTGGGCGGCTGTTCGTCGTCGCTGATGGTCTGCTGTTCCTTGCCGACGGTGACCTGCAGCGGCACGATTTCCGCCTTGAAGCTGCCGTCCTTGATCGCCTGCTGGGCGCGGGTCAGCGAGGCCACGGCGAAGGCGTCCTGGTCTTCGCGGCTGAAGCCGTTATCCTGGGCGCAGTCTTCGGCGAAGGTGCCCATCAGCCGGCCCTTGTCGTAGGCGTCTTCGAGGCCGTCGAGGAACATATGGTCGAGCACCCGCCCGTGGCCCATGCGGTAGCCGCTGCGGGCACGGTCCAGCAGGTAAGGCGCGTTGGACATGCTTTCCATGCCGCCGGCGATCACCACCTCGGCGCTGCCGGCCAACAGCATGTCGTGGGCGGCGATGGTCGCGGCCATGCCGGAGCCGCACATCTTGTTCAGGGTGGTGCAGCGGGTGGCCTTGTCCAGCCCGGCGCCCAGCGCCGCCTGACGGGCCGGCGCCTGGCCGAGACCGGCCGGCAGCACACAGCCGAACAGCACTTCATCGACGCTGTCGCTGGCCACCCCGGCACGCTCGACGGCGGCACGGATAGCGGCGGCGCCGAGCTGCGGCGCGGTCAGGCTTTTCAGTTCGCCCTGGAAGCCGCCCATGGGGGTGCGGACGGCGCTGACGATAACGATCGGATCCTGGTTCATGATCAATCCTCTTTACTTGGCTGCCATGCGCAAGGCGCCGTCGAGACGGATCACCTCGCCATTGAGCATGCTGTTGCTAATGATATGCCCGACCAGCGCGGCGTACTCGTCCGGCTTGCCCAGGCGTGGCGGGAACGGCACGCCGGCGGCCAGGGACGCGCGGACTTCGTCGCTCATGCCGGCCATCATCGGGGTTTCGAAAATGCCCGGGGCGATGGTCATCACCCGGATGCCGAAGCGCGCCAGCTCGCGGGCGGCCGGCAGGGTCAGGCTGGCGATGGCGCCCTTGGAGGCGGCATAGGCGGCCTGGCCGATCTGTCCGTCGAAGGCCGCCGCCGAGGCGGTGTTGATGATCACCCCGCGCTCGCCGTCGGCGTTCGGTTCGCCTTCGGCAATGGCCGCCGCGGCCAGGCGCATCAGGTTGAAGCTGCCGATCAGGTTGACGTTGATCACCTGGCTGAAGCTGGCCAGGGCATGGGGGCCGTGCTTGCCGAGGATCTTCTCGCCGCGCACGACGCCGGCGCAGTTGACCAGCCCGTGCAAGCCGCCGAACGCCTTGAGCGTGGCCTGCACCGCCGCTTCGGCGGCCGCTTCGTCGGTGATATCGGCGACCGTGCTCTGGCAACCGAGCTGGCGCGCCTGGGCCGCGACAGCCTCGGCGTTGAGATCCACCAGCATCACCTGGGCGCCGGCCTTGACCAGCATCTGCGCGGTGGCCGCGCCGAGACCGGAAGCGCCGCCGCTGACGAGAAAAACCTTGTTTTCGATGTGCATCATGAGTTCCTGGGTAATTCAGGCCGAAGCCTTGTGCGCCGCGGCCTCTTGAGCCTTGGCGATTTCCTGGTTGCGCAGGATGAAGCGCTGCAACTTGCCGCTTGGGGTTTTCGGCAATTCGCTGACAAATTCGATTTCACGGGGGTACGCGTGCGCGGCCAGGCGCTTGCGCACATGCTGGCGCAGTTCTTCGGCCAGCTCCGGCGCGGCGCGGTACTGCGGGCTGAGCACGACGAAGGCCTTGACCAGCTCGGTGCGCTCCGGATCGGGCTTGCCGATCACCGCCGCCTCGACCACCGCCGGGTGCTCGATCAGCGCGCTCTCGACATCGAACGGACCGACCCGGTAACCGGAGGTGGTGATCACGTCGTCGCTGCGCCCGACGAAGCTGATGCTGCCGTCCGGGTTCAACTCCACGGTGTCGCCGCTGAGGTAGTAGTTGCCGACGAAGGCCTTGGTCACCACGCCGTGGTAGCCGTTGAACCAGCACATCGGCGACTGGCTGCGGTCGATGGCGAGGATCCCCGGCTGGCCGACCGACAGTTCCTGGTGCTGCTCGTCGAGCACCACGATGCGGTGGCCGGGCGAGGCGAAACCGGCCGCGCCGACATGCACCGGGTGCTCCAGGCCATGGTGGTTGCACAGGACCATGCCCAGCTCGGTCTGGCCGTAATGGTCGTGGATCACCACGCCAAGGTTGTCGGCGAACCAGCGGATCACCTCCGGGTTCAACGGCTCGCCGGCGCTGCTGACGATGCGCAGCTTGCCCTTGATCGAGCGGGCGAACTCGTCGCCGCCGGCGATCAGCAGGCGATACGCGGTCGGTGAACCGGTGAGGTTGCTGATCCCGTACTTGTTGATCACCCGGCAAGTGCTTTCCAGGGTGAAGGGCCCATCGTAGAAGGTGATCGGGTGGCCCAGGCCCAGCGGGCCGGTGACGCCGAAATAGATGCCGTAGGCCCAGCCCGGGTCGGCGACGTTCCAGAATGCGTCTTCGGGGCGCAGGTCGACGGCGTCGCGGGTGTAGCTCTGGAACGCGACGATGGCCTTGAGCGGTACGTACAGGGCTTTGGAGGGGCCGGTGGTGCCGGAGGTGAACATCAGCAGGAACGGGTCTTCGCCGGTCAGCAGCACGGGTTCGCACTGCGCCGGGTAATGGGCCAGTTCGGCCCAGAAACTGAAGTCGCCGCGGACGATGCCCTGGCCCTTGGCGCCCGCGACCGTGACGATGGTCGGGCAGTCGGCCACCTCATTGAGCTTTGGCCGGTTGACCGCGTCGGTCACCACCACTTTGGCCCCGGAGCTGTTCAGGCGGTGTTCGATGGCCTTGGGGCCGAAGGCGGTGAACAGCGGCTGGTAGACCGCGCCGATGCGCCAGGTGGCGAGTACCGCGATCAACAGTTCGACGTTGCGCGGCAGCAGGCCGGCGACCTTGTCGCCCTGGCCCACGCCCTGGGCCAGCAGGAAGTTGGCGAAACGCGCGGCCTGGTCCTGCAACTCGCTGAAGGTGTAGGTCGCGCTGCTGCCGTCGCGGCCCTCCCAGAACAGCGCGATGCGCCCCGGCAAGGCGTGCCGGTCACAGCATTCGACGCAGGCATTGAGGGCCGACAAGGAGCCCTGCAGGGCCGCGTCGACGGTGTGCTGATAATTGAAGTGTGCCGTGGCAGACAGGTAATCGCGCATTGCCAGAATCCCTCGCTGTTCTTATTAGGATGGGAACCAATGGGAACCACAAAGACATCGGGCAAATACTGGCGCCACGGCCCGGGCGGGACAATGGTCAAAGCTTTCAAGTTGCGTGACTGGTTTGGCCAAGAACCCCATGGCGATCAAGCCCCTGTAGCCGCTGCCGAGCCTGCGAGGCTGCGACCGACCGCGCAGCGGTCGCAAGCCGGGCGGCGCGTTCGGCCTGACGCACGGCAAGCTCAGGTTTTGCGGCAACTGCGTTGCCGATCGCAGCCTCGCGCTGCTCGACAGCGGCTACCCAGGTTCCCCGTAGCCGCTGCCGCAGGCTGCGATCGAGGCCGCAGGACTCGCTATCAGCCTTGACGCGGTGCATCAGAGACACCGCGCTGCACGCCTTTGCGACCGTTCCGGTTGATCGCAGGCTGCGCCAGCGGCTGCAGGGAGGCGCTCAGGTCGGCTCGTTGAGGATCAGGCTACGGTAATGCCCGGGGTTGGAGCCGGACCATTTGCGAAAGGCCTTGTAGAACGAGCTGGCGTCGGCGAAGCCCAGGCGGCTGGCGATTTCCGTGAAGCTGATCTGCGGCTCGGCCAGCCAGGCGATCGCCAGTTCCTTGCGCACCCCGTCCTTGAGGCCCTGGTAGGTCTGCCCTTCTTCCGCCAAACGGCGGCGCAGGGTCGAGGCCGACATGCACAGGCTGTGGGCCAGGCTCTCGGTTTCGGGCCACTGGGCCGCGGGCAGCTGGCGCAGGTCGTGCTTGATGCGGCTGGCCAGGCTCTCTGGGTCGCGGTATTTGACCAGGATGTTGGCCGGCGCCTGGGCCAGGAAGCGCTTGAGCTCTTCGTCACTGCGCTTGATCGGCAAATCCAGGCAGTCGGCGGCAATGATCATCCGCGTGCGCGGCCGGTCGAACCGCAGGTTCTGCGAGAACATCACCTGGTAGTCGTCGCAGAAATCCGGTTCCGCGCAGCGCAGCTCGATGGCCAGGATCGGGATGCGTCGCCCGGCCAGCCAGCAAGCCACGCCGTGGACGATCATCCAGTAGGTGAAATAGGTGAAGGCGCGGCGCGGCGCCTGCTCATCCTCCAGCAGGACGATCTCCGCCAGGCTCTGCTGGCGCACCAGTTGGGCCGGCAGCCGTTCGAGCATCAGCGACAGGAACGCCAGCCCGGATTCCAGGCCCGCGGCCAGATTCTGCCGGGCCATGGCGGTGCGACAGAGAAACTCCAGGCTGCCGGATTTGAGCTTGCGCGGGTCCATGCCGAAAAACTCGTCGTCCGTGCGCCGGGCCAGCAGGCGCCACAGCCGGGCATAGGCCAGCGCGGGCACGCGGGCGGCGCTGACGTCCAGCCGGGCCGGATCGATACCCGCCTTGAGCAGCACTTCATCGCTGGCGGCACCCGGGGCGCAGCTTTGCAGCAGCGCTTCGCGCACCAGTTGCATGGAGATGGTGTCTTTTTCCGACATCGCGCTGAACGGCTTCCTGCATAAAGAAATGGCCGGTCATCTTAGGCAGTGACCACTAAAAAGCCAGCGGGCTTTTATCTTAAGTGCAGCATACGTCCGATACCCAGTGGTGACTTTTACTGGGTTCCACCGAGAAATGTCCTAAATTTCGCGGGATAGCCGCAAGTAGCCCCCTCGCAGCCGTTCTTAGCAATAAATCTCAAATAGGATTCACTCTCACCAAAAAAGAGAGCGTTTCTTATGCAAACGAAAGCCCCATCTGCCTTGCCACAACATCGCCTGCTGGCCTCTACCCTGGGCCTTGCCCTGGCCTCCTGCGCCGGCGCGGCCGAAGCCGGCGAACGGCAGAAATCCCTGCAACTGGACAACATCAAGGTCGAGGCCGAGCAACCCGGTTCCCGCACCGAACGCTCGGCCTCCGCCAAGTACGTGGCGCCGCTGCTGGACACCCCGCAGACCATCACCGTGGTGCCACCCAAGCTGATCCAGGAACAGCAGGCGCTGAGCCTGCGCCAGGTGCTGTCGAACGTGTCCGGCATCACCTTCAATGCCGGCGAAGGCGGTGGCGGCTCGGGGGACAGCATCAACATCCGCGGCTTCTCGGCCAACAGCAACATGCAGATCGACGGCCTGCGCGACAGCGCGCAGACCAACCGTTCCGACACCTTCAACGTCGAGCAGGTGGAGGTCATCAAGGGCCCCAACTCGGTGTTCGGCGGCGCCGGCACCACCGGCGGCAGCATCAACGTGGTCAGCAAACAGCCCAAGAACCAGGCCTTCACCCGCCTCGGCGGCAGCCTCGGCAGCGACAATTACTACCGCCTGACGCTGGACAGCAACCAGCCGCTGGAAGGTGTCGGCCAGGACAGCGCGGTGCGGATCAACCTGATGGGCCATCAGAACGATGTGCCCGGCCGCGAGAAAATCGACCGCGAGCGCTGGGGCATCGCGCCCTCGTTGCGCCTGGGCTTCAGCGACGCCACTCGGCTGACCCTCAGCGCCTTCCACCAGAGCGACGACAACCTGCCGGACTATGGCGTGCCGGCGCTGGACGGCAAGAAGCTGGCCGGGGTCAAGCGCGATGCCTATTTCGGCTGGAAGAACCTCGACAAGGAAGAGATCGAACAGAACGCCTTCACCGCCGACTTCGAGCATGACTTCAACGACCACCTGCGCCTGCAGAACCTCACGCGCTACAGCCGCACCGCGCGCGACACCGTCGTCTCGGCGTCCCATGTCAACACCAGTGGCCTGCCGGCGGGCCGCTACCGCCCGGCCGGGCCCCAGGCCTACGGGCGCGACGCCACCACCGAGATGTGGATCAACCAGAGCAACCTGATCGGCGACTTCGAATTCGCCGGCATGCGCCACGACCTGGTGGCGGGCCTGGAACTGTCGCGGGAAACCCTCGACCTGAAGACCTACAACCATGGCCTGAGCACGGCCCTGTATCCGCGCAACGGCTACGCCCTTGGCAGCCCGCCCGGGCGCTGGAACGGCCCGGTCAACAAGGCTACCAGCGGCTATACCGAAACCACCCTCAAGGGCCAGGCGTACTACCTGTTCGATAACATCGCCCTGAGCGAGCGCTGGGACCTCAACCTCGGCCTGCGCTACGACAAGATCAAGGGCGATGTCGACAAATACTCGGCCAGCCATGTGAAGAGCGACAGCCTGGCCTCGGACACGAACAAGGCCAGCGCGCGCACCGGGCTGGTGTTCAAGCCGACCGAGAACGGGCGCATCTATGCCGCCTGGGGCAATTCCTTCAACCCTTCCGCCGAGAACCTGGCCTCCACCGGCGGCGGCTTGAGCAAGGGCAACCAGGACCTGGCGCCGGAGAAGAACGAGACCTGGGAACTGGGCACCAAGTGGGAGCTGCTGGACAAGCGCCTGGAGCTGGACGCCGCACTGTTTCGCGTAGAGAAGAGCAACGCCCGGGAAACCATGGCCGACGGTTCGACCCAACTGGCCGGCAAGCAGCGGGTGCAAGGTGTGGAAGTCGGCGTCACCGGGCATGTCAGCGAGCAGTGGGATGTGTTCGCCAACTACACCTTCCTCGACAGTGAGATCCTCAACGCGGCGAACACCGCCTCGGGCATCGCGCGCAAGGGCCAGGCCCTGGGCAACACGCCGCCGCGCTCGCTCAACCTGTGGACCACCTATGAACTGCCGGCCGGCTGGACCCTGGGTTACGGCACTCGTTATGTCAGCGAGCGCAACGTCAGCTCCAGCACCCGCGCCAAGCTGGATGCCTACTGGGTGCACAACGCCATGCTCGGCTACAAGGTCAACCACAACCTCGACCTGCAGCTGAACGTCAACAACCTGTTCGACAAGGACTATGTGGAGCGGGTGCGCCAGCAGAGCGGCTCGACGACACGCTCCTCGGCCATCGAATACGGCGACGCGCGCGCGGCGATCATGTCGGCCACCTATAGCTTCTGACCCCTCCCCTCAGTGCGAAGCCCCGGTCGACCGGGGCTTCGCCACTGTCATCGGCACCTTCTCGCCGTTCTCCGGTCCAGGCCGCCACGGTAAAAAAACCAATACGCAATCTCCCCTGCTTTACCCGGCCCGAACGGGCGAATCCTTGGCCCATGGCGGCTTGCGCCGAGCGGAGGATTTCATCGCAGTGCAAAAAAGTATCGATTCGAGTGTCAGGGATGATTTGTCAGCGCGGTCGTTGAGGGCTGTAATCAGCCCACATTCTTCCCAGCATCCGGAAGACACAACAACAATAACCGTCCTTCTGCCGCCCACCGGGCCCGGAAGAGGAGTGCACGATGAAACCCTGCATCAAAGCCCTGCTCGTCACCACTTGCATGACCTTAAGCGGCGTCAGCCTCGGCGCCCAGACCGTGACCATCGCCACCGTCAACAACAGCGACATGATCCGCATGCAGAAACTCTCGAAAGCCTTCGAGAGCGAGCACCCGGACATCAAGCTGAACTGGGTGGTGCTCGAAGAGAACGTGCTGCGCCAGCGCCTGACCACCGACATCGCCACCCAGGGCGGGCAATTCGACGTGCTGACCATCGGCATGTACGAAGCCGCACTCTGGGGCGCCAAGGGCTGGCTGCAACCGATGCAGGACCTGCCCGCCGCCTATGACCTGCTGGACATCTTCCCCTCGGTCCGCGAAGGCCTGTCGGCCAAGGGCACGCTGTACGCCCTGCCGTTCTACGCCGAAAGCTCGATGACCTACTACCGCACCGACCTGTTCAAGGACGCCGGCCTGGTCATGCCCGAACACCCGACCTGGGAACAGATCGGCGAGTTCGCCGGAAAACTCAACAAACCCGAGCAGGAACAGTACGGCATCTGCCTGCGCGGCAAGGCCGGCTGGGGCGAGAACATGGCCCTGATCACCACCCTGGCCAACGGTTTCGGCGCGCGCTGGTTCAATGAGCAGTGGCAGCCGGAATTCACCGGGCCGGAATGGAAAAACGCCCTGGCCTTCTACGTCGACACCATGAAAAAGGCCGGCCCGCCCGGCGCCTCCAGCAACGGTTTCAACGAGAACCTGGCGCTGTTCAACAGCGGCAAGTGCGCGATCTGGGTCGACGCCAGCGTCGCCGGCTCCTTCGTCACCGACAAGGCGCAGAGCAAGGTCAGCGAACACGTCGGCTTTACCTACGCGCCGCAGCAGGTGACTGACAAGGGCAGCGCCTGGATGTACTCCTGGGCGCTGGCGATCCCCACCAGTTCCAAGGCCAAGGACGCCGCGCAAACCTTCGCCACCTGGGCCACGTCCAAGGAATACGGGGCCCTGGTCGCCGAGAAAGACGGCATCGCCAACGTACCGCCGGGTACCCGTGCCTCCACCTACAGCGAGGCCTATATGCAAGCCGCGCCGTTCGCCAGGGTGACCCTGGAATCGCTGAAAGTCGCCGACCCGACCAGGCCGACCCTCAAGCCGGTGCCCTACATCGGTATCCAGCTGGTGACCATCCCCGAGTTCCAGGCCATCGGCACCCAGGTCGGCAAGCTGTTCTCCGCCGCGCTGATCGGCCAGACCACGGTCGACCAGGCCCTGGCCGCCGCGCAGCAGACCACCGAGCGCGAAATGAAACGCGCCGGCTACCCCAAGTAATCCCCGTCCTCTGTAGGAGCGAGGCTTGCCCGCGATAGCCGCACCGCGGTCTGTCCGATAAGCGCGTCATCGTTCGTCGCGGGCAAGCCTCGCTCCTGCACAGAAAACACACCTGAACGGTTGTGATCGCCATGAATACCTCGACTGCCAACGCTCATCTGCAAATACCCCGGGCCGCGCGCAAGCGCCGCCTGCTCAACCCCGGCTGGTTCCTGGTCAGCCCCTCGGTGGCGCTGTTGCTGCTGTGGATGATCGTGCCGCTGGGCATGACCCTGTACTTCTCGCTGATCCGCTACAACCTGCTGTACCCCGGCGAGAACCAGTTCGTCGGCCTGGAGAACTTCAGCTACTTCCTCACCGACTCGGGCTTCCTGCCCGGGGCCGCCAACACCCTGTTGCTGGTCGGCAGCGTACTGCTGATCAGCGTGGTGTTCGGGGTACTGATCAGCGCCCTGCTGGAGGCCAGCGAGTTCCTCGGCCGCGGCATTGTCCGGGTGCTGCTGATCTCGCCGTTCTTCATCATGCCCACGGTGGGCGCGCTGATCTGGAAGAACCTGATCTTCCACCCGGTGTCGGGGATTCTCGCCGCCGTGTGGAAGCTGTTCGGCGCCCAGCCGGTGGACTGGCTGGCCCACTACCCGCTGCTGTCGATCATCATCATTGTCTCGTGGCAGTGGCTGCCGTTCGCGATCCTGATCCTGATGACCGCCATGCAGTCGCTGGACCAGGAACAGAAGGAAGCCGCGCGCCTGGATGGCGCCGGGGCCATCGCGATCTTCTGGCACCTGACCCTGCCGCACCTGGCGCGGCCGATCGCGGTGGTGGTGATGATCGAGACCATCTTCCTGCTCTCGGTGTTCGCCGAAATCTTCACCACCACCAACGGTGGCCCGGGCTACGCCTCGACCAACCTCGCCTACCTGATCTACAACCAGGCGCTGGTGCAGTTCGACGTGGGCATGGCCTCGGCCGGCGGCCTGATCGCCGTGGTCATCGCCAATATCGCCGCGATCATCCTGGTACGGATGCTCGGCAAAAACCTGACTGACAAGCCCTGAGGTGCGCGCCATGACCCTGCAACAATCCCGCCGCCTGCAAAGCCTGCTGCTCGGCACCCTGGCCTGGGCCATCGCGATCCTGATCTTCTTCCCGATCTTCTGGATGCTGCTGACCAGCTTCAAGAGCGAAATCGACGCCTTTGCCACGCCGCCGCAGTTCATCTTCACGCCGACGCTGGAGAACTACCTGCACATCAACGAGCGCAGCAACTACTTCGCCTTCGCCTGGAACTCGGTGGTGATCTCCTTCAGCGCCACCGCCCTGTGCCTGCTGATCGCGGTACCGGCGGCCTACTCCATGGCCTTCTACGAAACCCGCAACACCAAGCGCACCCTGCTGTGGATGCTGTCGACCAAGATGCTGCCGCCGGTGGGCGTGCTGATGCCGATCTACCTGCTGGCCAAGAGCTTTGGCCTGCTGGACACGCGCATCGCGCTGATCGCGATCTACACCCTGATCAACCTGCCGATCGTGGTCTGGATGATTTACACCTACTTCAAGGACATCCCCCGGGACATCCTCGAGGCCGCGCGGCTGGACGGCGCGACCCTGGGCCAGGAAATGCTCCGGGTGCTGCTGCCGATCGCCAAGGGCGGGCTGGCCTCCACCGTGTTGCTGTCGCTGATCCTGTGCTGGAACGAGGCGTTCTGGTCGCTGAACCTGACCTCGTCCAACGCCGCGCCGCTGACCGCGCTGATCGCCTCCTATTCCAGCCCCGAAGGGCTGTTCTGGGCCAAGCTCTCGGCGGTCTCGACCCTGGCCTGCGCGCCGATCCTGATCTTCGGCTGGATCAGCCAGAAACAACTGGTGCGCGGCCTGTCCTTCGGCGCCGTGAAATAACCAGACGACTCACTACCTGTAGCCGCTGCCGAAGGCTGCGATCGAGCCGCAGGCTCGCCAGCGATCGCACAGACGCCGAGGCCCCTTCGGTGCCTGTCGCAGCCTGCGGCAGCGGCTACACCGACATTCAGAAACATGGAGGCCCGTCATGGCCAACCTGAAAATCAACAATCTGCAAAAAGGCTTCGAAGGTTTTTCCATCATCAAAGGCATCGACCTGGAGGTGCGCGACAAGGAGTTCGTGGTCTTCGTCGGCCCCTCGGGCTGCGGCAAGTCCACCCTGCTGCGGCTGATCGCCGGGCTGGAGGAAGTCAGCGGCGGCACCATCGAACTCGATGGCCGCGACATCACCGAGGTCAGCCCGGCCAAGCGCGACCTGGCCATGGTGTTCCAGACCTACGCCCTGTACCCGCACATGAGCGTGCGCAAGAACATGTCCTTCGCCCTGGACCTGGCCGGCGTGCCGAGAGCCGAGGTGCAACAGAAGGTCGACGAAGCGGCGCGCATCCTCGAGCTGGGGCCGATGCTCGAGCGCAAGCCCAAGCAGCTGTCCGGCGGCCAGCGCCAACGCGTGGCCATCGGCCGGGCCATCGTGCGCAACCCGAAGATCTTCCTGTTCGACGAGCCGCTGTCCAACCTCGACGCGGCGCTGCGGGTGCAGATGCGCCTGGAGCTGGCGCGCCTGCATAAAGAGCTGCAGGCGACCATGATCTACGTGACCCACGACCAGGTCGAAGCCATGACCCTGGCCGACAAGGTGGTGGTGCTCAACGGCGGGCGCGTGGAACAGGTGGGCTCGCCGCTGGAGCTGTACCACAGCCCGGCCAACCTGTTTGTCGCCGGCTTCCTCGGCACGCCGAAGATGGGCTTTCTCAAGGGCCGGCTGAGCCGGGTCGATGGCCAAGGCTGCGAGGTGCTGCTGGAGGCCGGCACCCGCATCCAGCTGCCGCAGAGCGGCGCCCACTTGAGCCTCGGCAGCCCGGTGACCCTGGGTATTCGTCCCGAGCACCTGGAGCTGGCCCGGCCCGGCGACTGCACCCTGCAGGTCACCGCCGACGTCAGCGAACGCCTGGGCAGCGACACCTTCTGCCACGTCGTCACCGCTTCCGGCGAGGCCCTGACGATGCGCATCCGCGGCGACCTGGCCAGCGCCTATGGCCAGCAGTTGAGCCTGAACCTGGACGCCGAGCACTGCCACCTCTTCGATGCCGACGGCGTGGCCGTGGCCAGGCCGCTGCGCGCCGCCGCCTGAACGAGAACCGAACGATGAAACTGAACCGACACAACCTCCACCACCTGGCCCCTGAAGTCCGCCTGCCCGCCTACGACCTGGCCGAGACCCGGCAAGGCATGGTGCATATCGGCGTGGGTGGTTTCCACCGGGCGCACCAGGCCTATTACACCGATGCCCTGATGAACACCGGCGAAGGCCTGGACTGGAGCATCTGCGGAATCGGCCTGCGCGCCGAGGACCGCCGGGCCCGCGACGACCTGGCCGGCCAGGATTACCTGTTCACCCTGTTCGAGCTGGGCGACAGCGATGCCGCCGAAGTGCGGGTGATCGGCGCCATTAGCGACATGCTGCTGGCCGAAGACGGCGCCCAGGCGCTGATCGACAAACTGGCCGACCCGCAGATCCGCATCGTCTCGCTGACCATCACCGAGGGTGGCTACTGCATCGACGACAGCAGCGGCGAGTTCATGGCCCACCTGCCGCAGATCCGGCACGACCTGGCCCACCCGCAGCAGCCGCAGACCGTGTTCGGTTTTCTCTGCGCGGCCCTGGCCCAGCGCCGGGCGGCCGGGGTCCCGGCCTTTACCCTGATGTCCTGCGATAACCTGCCGCACAACGGCGCGGTGACCCGCAAGGCGCTGCTGGCCTTCGCCGGGCAGCGCGACGCCGACCTGCGCGACTGGATCGCCACCCACGTCAGCTTCCCCAATGCCATGGTCGACCGCATCACGCCGATGACCAGCACCGCCCACCGCCTGCAGTTGCACGACCTGCACGGCATCGACGACGCCTGGCCGGTGGTCTGCGAGCCCTTTGCGCAATGGGTGCTGGAAGACAAGTTCGTCAGCGGCCGGCCGGCCTGGGAAAAGGTCGGCGTGCAATTCACCGACGACGTCACACCCTATGAGGAGATGAAGATCAAGCTGCTCAACGGCAGCCACCTGGCCCTGACCTACCTGGGGTTCCTCAAGGGCTATCGCTTTGTCCACGAGACCATGGCCGACCCACTGTTCGTGGCGTACATGCGCGCCTACATGGACCTGGACGTGACCCCGCAACTGGCGCCGGTGCCGGGCATCGACCTGAGTGCCTACAAAGACACCCTGGTGGCGCGTTTCTCCAACCGGGCGATTGCCGACCAATTGGAGCGGGTCTGCTCCGACGGCTCGTCGAAGCTGCCCAAGTTCAGCGTGCCGACCCTCAACCGCCTGATCGCCGACGGCCGCGATACCGAGCGCGCCGCCCTGGTGGTCGCCGCCTGGGCCCGGTACCTCAAGGGCGTGGACGAAAACGGCGACACCTACCGCATTCCCGACCCGCGCGCCGCGTTCTGCCAGGCGCTGGTGGCGGACGACGCACTGATCAGCCAGCGATTGCTGGCGGTCGAGGAGATCTTCGGCAGCGCCATCCCCAACTCGCCGGCCTTTGTCGAAGCCTTCGAACGCTGCTACAGCAGCCTGCGCGACAACGGCGTGACCCGCACCCTGGAGCGGGTGTTGGCCCGGGACCGCTGATGCTTGCCTGTCGCGGGTGCGTTTCCCCAGGCAGATCGCGGACTCAGGTTTTGCGATTGCTACGTCGGAATGCCGCCCAAACCGGTCGCAGCCTCGCGAGCTCGGCAGCGGCTACACCGCCGTCGCACCTGTAGCCGCTGCCGAAGGCTGCGATCGGCGGCGTAGCCGACGCAAATCCTGCCAACGCGTTTCTCCAGGCAAATCGCGGACGCAGGTTTTGCGGTTGCGCTGCAACCGGTCGCAGCCTCGCAGGCTCGGCAGCGGCTACAGTGGGTTTGATTAATTTTGTGCAGGTTCATCCATGACGACGCAACAGCTTTTCCTCGGCATCGACTGCGGCACCCAGGGCACCAAGGCCATCGTCCTCGACGCCGCCAGCGGTGCAGTACTGGGCCTGGGCGCGGCGCCCCACAGCCTGATCAGCGGCGCCAACGGCCGCCGCGAACAGGACGTCGAGCAATGGCGCGAGGCGTTCACCCTGGCCACCCGCCGTGCGTTATTGGCGGCGGGGGTCAGCGGCCTGGACATTCTCGGCATCGGCGTCTCCGGCCAGCAGCACGGCCTGGTCCTGCTCGACGAGCAGGGCCAGGTGCTGCGCCCGGCCAAGCTCTGGTGCGACACCGAATCCACCCCGCAGAACCAGCGCCTGCTGGATTACCTGGGCGGCGAACAGGGCTCCCTGGAACGCCTCGGCGTGGCGATTGCCCCCGGCTACACCGTGTCGAAACTGCTGTGGACCCGGGAACAGCATCCGCAGATTTTCCAGCGCATCGCCCATGTGCTGCTGCCCCACGACTACCTGAATTACTGGCTGACCGGCCGCTGCTGCAGCGAATACGGCGATGCCTCGGGCACCGGCTATTTCAACGTGCGCAGCCGCCAGTGGGACCTGGAGCTGCTCCGGCACATCGACCCCGACGGCCGCCTGGAAGCCGCCTTGCCGGAACTGCTCGAAGCCGACCAGCCAGTGGGCACGCTGCTGCCGGAGCTCGCCCGGCACCTGGGCCTCAACCCGCGGGCGCTGGTGTCCAGCGGTGGCGGCGACAACATGCTCGGGGCCATCGGCACCGGCAATATCCAGCCCGGGGCGATCACCATGAGCCTGGGTTCCTCCGGCACCCTGTACGCCTATGCCGAGCAACCCCGGGTCAGCGCGGACGCCGCGGTGGCGACCTTCTGCTCCTCCAGCGGCGGCTGGCTGCCGCTGATCTGCACCATGAACCTGACCAATGCCACCGGCGCGGTGCGCGAACTGTTCGACCTGGATATCGACGCCTTCAACCAGCTGGTGGCGCAGGCGCCGATCGGTGCCGAGGGCGTGTGCATGCTGCCGTTCCTCAACGGCGAGCGGGTCCCCGCCCTGCCCCATGCCAGCGGCAGCCTGCTGGGTCTGACCGCCGACAACCTGACCCGGGCCAACCTGTGCCGCGCGGTGGTCGAGGGCACCACCTTCGGCCTGCGCTACGGCCTGGACCTGCTACGCCAAAACGGCCTGCAAAGCCAGGGCATCCGCCTGATCGGCGGCGGTTCGAAAAGCCCGCTGTGGCGGCAGATGGTCGCCGATATCATGCACACCCCGGTGGTCTGCACGGAGCAGAGCGAGGCCGCGGCCCTGGGCGCGGCGATCCAGGCGGCCTGGTGCTATTCCCGCAGCAGCGGCCAGCCGCAGAGCCTGGCGCAATTGTGCCAGCGCTGCGTGAGGCTCGATGCAAGCAGCGAAACCTTGCCGATAGCGGCCAATGTCGCGGCCTACCAGCAAGCCTATGAACGTTACCAACAGCATGTGGCAACCCTTTTGAAGAGCGAATGACTATGTATCTGGTCTGTGGTGAAGCACTGTTCGATTTTTTCAGCGAAGACGATGCCAGCGGTCGGGCATCGCGGGTCAACTTCCAGGCCATCGCCGGCGGTTCGCCCTTTAACGTCGCGGTCGGTCTGCGCCGCCTGGGCGTGGACGCGGCGCTGTTCGCCGGGCTGTCCACCGACTACCTCGGCCGGCGCCTGTTGCAGGTGCTGCGCGACGAAGGCGTGGCCGAGGACTACCTGCTGCACGTCGAGGCGCCGACCACCCTGGCGATGGTCGCGGTGGGCGCCGACGGCTCGCCGCAATACAGCTTCCGTGGCGAAGGCTGTGCCGACCGCCAGTTGCAGCTCAGCGACCTGCCGCCGCTCGACAGCCGGGTGCGCGGCCTGCACATCGGTTCGTTTTCCCTGGTGGTGCAGCCGATCGGCGACACCCTGCTGGCACTGGTGCGTCGCGAGCGCGGCCAGCGCCTGATCAGCCTCGACCCCAACGTGCGCCTCAACCCGGCCCCGGACATCCAGCTGTGGCGCCAACGCATCGACACCCTGGTCCGGCTGGCCGACCTGATCAAGGTCAGCGACGAGGACTTGCACCTGCTTTACCCCGACCAGGACCCGCAGCACGTGATCGAAGGCTGGCTGCAGCATCACTGCCAGCTGGTGTTCCTGACCCGCGGCGCAGAGGGCGCGACGGTGTTCAGCCGGGTGCATGGCCGCTGGTCGGCGCCGGCCATGCCGATTAAGATGGCCGACACCGTGGGCGCCGGCGACACCTTCCAGGCCGCCTTGATTGCCTGGCTGACCGAACGGCAGCTGGATTCGTTGGAGGGTGTGGCGGGCTTGAGCCGGGACCAGATCGATCAGATGCTCAGGTTCGCCATCCGCGCCGCGGCGCTGACCTGTGGCAAGACCGGACCGGACCTGCCCTATCGCCATCAACTGAACTGATCGCAGGAACGCCACGCGGCGCTCCCACCGACCCGAATAGAGCCTTGCCTTTGACCCGCTTTGCCTGTGCCGCCGTAGTCTTCCCCCTCATCCTGACCGGCTGCGCGACCTCGCCGCCGGCCAACCCCAACGACATCTGCGAGATCTTTCGCGAGAAAAGCGACTGGTACAAAGCCGCCAAGGCCACCGAAGAGAAATGGGGGGTGCCGATCCAGGTGCCGCTGTCGATCATCTACCAGGAATCGAGCTTCAAGCAGGATGCCTTGCCGCCACGCAAATACCTGCTTTGGGTGATTCCCTGGGGCCGGGTGAGCACGGCGGCCGGCTACCCGCAGGCCAAGGACGAAGTCTGGGGCGACTACCAGCGCAAGGGCGACAACTACTGGGCCAGCCGCACCAACTTCGCCGACGCCACCGACTTTATCGGCTGGTACATGGACCAGACCACACGAGTCAACGGCGTGACCAAGCAGGACGCCTACCGCCAGTACCTGAACTATCACGAAGGCTGGGGCGGCTACCGCCGGCAGACCTATACGGCCAAGCCCTGGCTGCAAACCGTGGCGATGAAGGTGCAAAGCCGTTCCAGCCTGTACGGCCAGCAATACGCCAGCTGCCGGGAAGAGTTGAACCGCGGCTTCTGGAGCCGCTTCTGGCATTGGCTGTAACGGCCCGAACGGCGCTTGCGCACATCTCCCCGGCCTGCGTACGCCCTGTAGCCGCTGCCGAACTCCGCGAGGCTGCGACCGACTGCAAGGCAGCCGCAAAAGCCAGCAACGCGATCTATCTGAAGTGGCCGCGTGCAGATCGCGACTACTGCGTAGTCGATCGCAGCCTCGCAGGCTCGGCAGCGGCTACACAGACACCGCAAACCCTGTAGCCGCTGGCGCAGCCTGCGATCGGGCGCGCAGCGGCCGCAAAGCCTGCCAATGCGTTTATCCAGACAGATCGCGGATTCAGAATTAGCGGTCGCTACGTCGAAATGCCACCCAAACCAATCGCAGCCTCGCAGGCTCGGCAGCGGCTACACAGACACCGCAAACCCTGTAGCCGCTGGCGCAGCCTGCGATCGGCTGCGAAGCAGTCGCAAACCAGCCAATGCGTTCATCCAGACAGATCGCGAATTCAGCTTCCGGCAGCGCCGTCAGAGAATCGAGAAGTTGTAGCTGACGATCAGCCGCGTCTCGTCCACGTCCCGCGCGTACTTTTCGTAGTTGCTGCGGTAGGTGGCGTTACGCAGGCGCAGGCTGACGTCCTTGAAGGTGCCGCTCTGCACCACGTACTTGAGTTCGCTGTCGCGTTCCCACTCGCGGCCTTCCTGGTCGCTGCCCGGGACCTTGATATGGTCGCCGCTGACATAGCGGGTCAGGAAGCTCAGGCCGTTGATGCCGATGGCCTTGAAGTCATAGTCGTAGCGCAACTGCCAGGAACGCTCCTGGGCGGCGGCGAAGTCGTTGACCTGCACATAGTTGACCAGGTACGGGTTGCTGCCATCGAGGTACGGCATCGAATTGTCGCCGTTCATGCGCTGCCAGCCGGCGCTGAAGGTGTGGCCGTCGATGGCGTAGCCGAGCATGCCGCTCAGGGCGCGGTTATCGATGGAACCGGCGCGCTCGGCGCCGCTGTCGGCGCTCTTGAGCAGGCGCAGGTCAGCCTTGAGCACGCCCTGGCCCAGCGGCTGGTTGGCCAGCAGGCCGATGAAGTGCTGGCGGTAGATGTCTTCCAGCTCGGCGTAGTGATACTGACCGGTCAGGCGGTCGTTGAACCTGTAGTCGATGCCGTACATGTCGAAATGGTCGGCGGTGATGTTGCAGGCATACCGCTTGTTCTTGCAGTGCACACGGATGTCCTGGGCGTCCGTGGAGTCCCGGGCGGTGTACTTGTCCAGCCGCGCGGCCGTGAACGTCAGGTCCTTGATCTCTTTGGACGTGAGCATGGCGCCGTTGAACATGGTCGGCAGCAGGCGCCCGTCGTTGTACTTGAGCAGCGGCAGGTCCGGCAGCAGCGCGCCGTACTTGAGCACGCTCTGCGACACGCGCACCTTGGCGGTCAGGCCGAGCTTGGCGTACTGGTCCTTGGAACCCCGCGGGTCCTGGCCGCTGGACGGCAGCAGGCCGCTGTTGCTGCGGTCGGGGCTGGAGTCGAGCTTGAAACCGAGCATGCCCAGCGCGTCGATACCAAAGCCGACGGTGCCTTCGGTGTAGCCCGATTGCAGGTTGAGAATGAACCCTTGCGCCGACTCTTCGCGCTTGGAGGCACCCTGATCGTTGCCGGTATGGCCGTCGCGGAAGTCACGGTTGAAGTA
Source organism: Pseudomonas sp. GW822-FHT05A08 (assembly GCF_058800485.1). NCBI lineage: Bacteria > Pseudomonadati > Pseudomonadota > Gammaproteobacteria > Pseudomonadales > Pseudomonadaceae > Pseudomonas > Pseudomonas sp. GW822-FHT05A08. The sequence continues at coordinate 3,475,871 of NZ_CM179511.1, read as the reverse complement.
GATGGTGCGCGACTCGAGCTTGGCGCTGCTGTCTTCGAAGAAACCCGCGGCCTCGGCCCGGGCGGTAAAACCCGCGCACAGGCACAGGGCGCCGAGGCCCACCGTTGGATAACGCAGCGGTCGGAATGAGTGCAGCAAAGGGAAAGGCATGAAAAGCTCCAGCAGTGCATCGGTAAAGCAGATGAAAGAAAGGCAATAGCAATCCATCTGGCGAATCATTTATGGCCAGGTGAATTGATCAAATCAATGTTGATCGCAAATGATGGCAGATGGCTTTGACGGGCTACACCCGACTTTAGTCTGAAGCGGCTACAGTCTTTGGCTCTGAACACCCTCCTTCAACGCGCTGCCCTCGCCTGGAATAAAGCGATCATTTCCAACACTCTTGCCTTTCTCCAGGCTCTTGGCCAAGGCGCTATTCATTGGGCGCTTCGAGAGATTTTGGATCCAAGGAAGCCTGCGCCCAGGATAAAAATGAGTTTTTTCGTTAAAAACCTCTACCGCTCGTCGGATTAATTTGCCCTGCCGGGTTTGTTACCCAGGAATTGCCCCAAGGCTTTCATGAACCTTTCATTCATATTATCTAATTGATTTTAAACAGTATTATTTCTTAAATAGGGTTATACAAAACGCCTTCGTCATTTATATAACACGGCAAAACGCCAATTAACCGTCTCCATGCTGTGGTAGTGTCAAAAAAAGAACGCGTAAAGGACTTGCACCTATTCAGTTCTTTAAAAAGTGAGCCATGAAACTCACGCATTACCCATCACGGATGAGGTTCCTCCCTTGGATGTCAGCGTTTTTGGTACCGGCCATGTCGGCCTGGTACAAGCAGTCGCCCTCGCCATCGCGCGGGACATCGCTCGCCTGTGTCCCCCGGGCAGTCGCTTGCCCTGGCGCGTACCGGGGGCGCTCTGCGCATGAATATCCTGATCACCGGGGCCGCCGGCTTCATCGGCGCCCATACCGCACTGCGTTTGCTCAAGGATGGGCATCAGGTCACCGGGCTGGATAATTTCAACGACTACTACGACCCGCAACTCAAGCACGACCGGGTGCGCTGGGTGGAGCAGCAGGTGGGACAGTTCCCGCTGTACCGCCTCGACCTCGGCGATACCGAAGCCCTCGACCGGCTGTTCGCCCAGGTTCGCCCGCAGGTGGTGATCAATCTGGCGGCCCAGACCGGGGGACGTTATTCCCTGGAAAACCCCAAGGCTTACCTGCACAACAACCTCGGCGGCTTTCTCAACCTGCTGGAAATGTGCCGGCGCTATCCGCCCGAACACCTGATTTACGCGTCGTCCAGTTCGGTGTACGGCGCCAACCATCAACTGCCGCACAAGGCCAGCGACACCGTGGACCATCCTCTGTCGCTGTACGCCGCGAGCAAAAGGGCCAATGAGCTGATGGCCCATAGCTACAGCCATCTGTTCGACATGCCGGCCACCGGCCTGCGCTTCTTTACCGTATATGGCCCCTGGGGACGCCCGGACATGTCACCGGTGCTGTTCGCCCGGGCCATCTGCGAAGGCCGTCCGCTGAAGCTGTTCAACTACGGTATGCACCAGCGCGACTTCACCTATATCGACGACCTGGTCGAATCCCTGGTTCGCCTGCTGGGCAAGCCACCGGTGCGCAACCCCTTGTGGAACCGCGAACACCCCGACCCCGCCACCAGCATGGCGCCTTGGCGTCTGTTCAATATCGGCGGGCAACGTTCGGTGGAGCTCAAGGACTACGTCGCCACCCTGGAGCAACTGCTCGGGCGCAAGGCACAGGTCGAGTACCTGCCGTTGCAGCCCGGCACCGTGCTGAACAGCTGCGCCGATGCCAGCGCCCTGGAGAACGTCACCGGCTTCGGCCCTCAGGTCCCCCTGGCCGAGGGCCTGGGACGCTTTGTCGATTGGTTCCAGAGCTACTACCGGCCGCCGTTGCCCCCGCGTTCCTGACGCGACAACGACCTGCCCCGGCGACAGCCTGTGTCGCCCTTGCGGGCCAACTGGCCGACGGCAATTGCGGCGCTGGCTCGCTGCTCGAAAGCCCGTCGCCGGCCCGCGTCGCCACGGGAATCCCTGAGCGGCCATCGGCGTATCCCCTACAGCCAACTCCGCTGATGCCCGTAGGGCGTTAGCCGGATGGGTTGTCAGGCATAAGTAATGGTTATCGCGGACATTTCTGAATGTTCCGGCGGGCGGAAAGCCGCGGCGGCCTCGGCTTGAATCGACCGGCTTATTCCTGCACCATCCGCCCCCTGCTTATTCAATGGATGGATTTCACGGCATGCTGGATGCTAACGCTACCCATATTTCCCTGACGATCGAAGGCGCCTCGGTCGACCTTCAGGTCCTCAGTTTCGTTGGCCGCGAAGCCCTCAATCAGCCCTTCTGCTTCGATATCGAACTGGTCAGCGCACGTCCCGACCTCAAGCTCGAAGAACTCCTGCATAAACCAGCCTGCCTGACCTTCGGCAGTACGGGTAAAGGCCTGATCCACGGCCTGGTGTATCGCATCGCCCAGGGCGATTCCGGGCGCAAGCTGACCCGCTACAGCATCAGCCTGACTCCGCAGCTCAACTACCTGCGCCACAACTTCAACCAGAAGATCTACCAGCACCTCAGCGTGCCGAAGATCATCGCCCAGGTCCTCGAGGCCCGCGGCATCCTGGCCGACGCCTACAGTTTCCAGCTGGGCGCCACCTACCCGGAGCGGGTCTACTGCACCCAGTACGACGAATCCGACCTGCACTTCATCCAGCGCCTGTGTGAAGAAGAAGGCATTCACTTCCACTTCCAGCACAGTGCCGGCGGCCACAAACTGGTGTTCGGCGACGACCAGACGGTGTTCCGCAAACTGGCGGCGGTGAACTACCAGCAGGACTCGGGCATGGCCGCCGAACAGCCGGTGATCAAGCGCTTCAACCTGCGCCTGGAAACCCGCACCAGCCGCGTCAGCCGCCGCGACTACGACTTCGAGAAACCGCGCCTGCTGCCCGAGGGCGCGGCCAAGTCCGGGGTCATGCCGGACCTGGAAGACTACGACTACCCCGGCCTGTTCACCCAGCAGGCCCGCGGCAAGCAACTGGCGACCCGCGCCCTGGAACGCCACCGCAGCGACTACCAGTTGGCCGAAGGCAAAGGCGACGAGCCGAGCCTGGTCAGCGGCCACTTCCTGACCCTGGCCGCCCACCCGCGCAGCGAATGGAACGACCTGTGGCTGCTGCTGGAAGTGATCCACGAGGGCAAGCAGCCGCAAGTGCTGGGCGAGAACATCACCAGCGACGTCACCAGCAACAAGGACGATTTCCATCAGGGCTACCGCAACCGCTTCCTCGCCACGCCTTGGGACGCACACTACCGCCCTCCGCTGGAACACCCGAAACCCAAGTCCCTGGGCAGCCAGACCGCCGTGGTCACCGGGCCCAAGGGCGAAGAAATCCATTGCGACCAATACGGCCGGATCAAGGTGCAGTTCCACTGGGACCGCGACGGCCAGGCCGACGACAACACCTCCTGCTGGGTCCGCGTCGCCAGCGGCTGGGCCGGCAAGGCCTACGGCGGCATCGCCATCCCGCGGATCGGCATGGAAGTACTGGTGACCTTCCTCGAAGGCGACCCCGACCAGCCCCTGGTCACCGGCTGCCTGTACCACAAGGAAAACCTGGTCCCCTACGACCTGCCGGCGAACAAGACCCGCAGCACCTTCAAGACCCTCAGCTCGCCGGGCGGCGGTGGCTACAACGAACTGCGCATCGAAGACAAGAAAGGCGCCGAGCAGATCTACCTGCACGCCCAGCGCGACTGGGACGAAAACGTCGAGCACGACCAGCGGATCCGCGTCGGCAACCAACGCCACGACACGGTCGAAGCCAACACCCTCACCGAACTCAAGGCCGAAGAACACCGCATCACCCACCTCGACCGCAAGAGCGAAATCCGCGCCAACGACCACCTGACCGTGGCCGTCACCCAGCACGCCAACATCGGCACCGCGCAATTCGTCGAAGCTGGCCAGGAGATTCACTACAAGGCCGGTGGGAAGGTCGTGGTCGAGGCAGGCGCGGAACTGACGGCCAAGGCCGGCGGCAGCTTCGTCAAGCTCGACGGTGGCGGCGTGACCATCAGCGGGGCCGACGTGAAGATCAACTCCGGCGGCGCGCCGGGCGTGGGTACGCCGGCGGCGCCGCTGTTGCCGGGACTGCTGAAGCTCGCTGACGCCGACAAGGCCGGCGGCCTGCTGCTGGGTCGTTTGAACTCGCCCATACCGCGCCTGACGCCGCCCAAGGGTATCTGCGTCGAGTGCCTGCTCAAGGCCATCCGCCAACGCCAGGCGATTCTGTCCGGAGCACAGCCATGAGCGATTTGCAGCAAGGCCAGCAGGACTGGGTCGACGCCGCGGCCAAGGGCTTGAGCCTCACGGCGATCGTCGAGCAGGCCCTGCTCAGCGCGCCGCAGCGCAATGCCCTGGGTGAACTGGAAGGCGCCCGCTGGCCCCTGATGTACCAGGCCGAGCTGGTCCAGCTGCGCAATGACGGGCCGCTACTGCTGGACATGACCGGTCAACCGTTCGAGCGGCTGGTGGCGATCCACGAACTGTTCGGCTCGAACCTGGCCGGCTGGTTGAGCAGCACCCTGCCAGCCAATCGGTTGGCCACCCACCTTGGCGACGCCCTGGTCTGCCAGGACGCCAACGATTCGGTGCTGCTGATCCGCAGCTACAGCGCCGAGGTACTGCCCCTGCTCCACCAGCAAGTCGGCCAGCCATGGCACCAGTGGCTGTTCGGCCCCCTCGACACCTGGTGGGTCAAGGCCGAAAAAGACTGGCAGCGTCTTGCCGGTCCGGCGCACAGCGAAGTGCCCGAGTACCACCCGATCCGCCTGGATGAGCCGATGATGCACAGCCTGCAGCATGACGCCCACGCCGAGCAGCTGCTGGTGCAGACCGAAAACGTCGCCCCCGAGGCCTTTGCCAGCGACTGCCACGGCGAACGCCTGCAACAGGTGCAAGACCTGCTGCAGATCGCCAGAGACCAGGGCCTGGACCAGCAGGAAGATCAGTCGACCTTCGTGTTGCACAGCCTGATCACCCGCAGCCCACTGCACCAGCGCCCCGAATGGGCAGAAATCCTGCGTCAGATCACCGATGACCGGGACACCCTGGAAAACGCCCTGGCCGCACAAGAAGGCGCCTGAGGCGATGCCGTTGCCGTCACTCGCAAAGCGCTGGAAGCGCCTGCCCGGCCGCCAGAAAACCCTGATCCAGTGGTTGGCTCTGGGCGCGCTGGTCGCCGGTTATTTCATCTGGCAGTACAGCCGCATGCCGGGCGCGGCGCTTTATGGACATAACCATACGGATCGACCCATCTTCAGTTATTTCGTCAATGACAATTGGGGTGGAAATGGGGGCATGACCTGCTGCTGGCGCATCGAAGGCAAGACACTGAAGGTGGATTGGATCAAGAGCATGACCCGAACACAGTATGAGCAGGGGGCTCGGGAAGAAACCCTATCAGTCGAGATCTCTAACCCTCCCCGACAACGCAGTGACCGCTATTTGCATGTGCACTTCTTCCCCGGCGACCAGGTTCGCCTGGCCTGGAGCGCCAATCTCGACACCCCCTATGAAAATCTCAAGGAAGCACCCGCAGTGCCTGATGCCAAGGACCAGGAAGCCCAACCCCAATGAGTCACGGGTTTTCGCCGCCCACTATTGAAAAACTTGCAAGCAGCGCGAGCTGGACAACAGAAATGCCCCCCAGGCGAAAGAACATGACCGTGCGCAGAAACAGGTTCGCACTAACAAGGAGTTTGTTGTGACATCGATTCAATCACTTAGAAATCGCTGGAAGTCTTTGTCCGGTTTGCAGAAAACCCTCATCAATCTGTTGGTCTGGGGGGGACTAATTGCTGCCTATTTCATATGGCAGTACAGCCAAATGCCGGGTGCAATGCTCTACGTTCACAACCAAACGGATCGCCCTATCTTCAGCTACTTCGTTAATGACAACTGGGGGGGCAATGCCACGGCAAACGGAGGGGGCGGAGCAACCTGCTGTTGGCGCATTGAAGGCAAAACACTGAAAGTAGATTGGATAAAAGGTCGTACAGGTGAGCAAGTTCGCCAAGGAGTTCAAAAAGAAACCTTATCAGTCGAGATCGCTAACCCACCTCGTCAACGCACTGATCGATATCTACACGTGCATTTCTTCCCCGGAGACCAAGTTCGCCTAGCCTGGAGTGCCAACCTGGACACTCCTTATGAAAACCTCAAGGAGGCGCCACCAGTCTCTAACTCCAAGGATCAGGAAACCAAATCCCAATGAGTACCCGTAATGCTGATTTGGCTGCGGCTGCCGGCGCCCGTTGTGCGGGACCAACCAAAAACTCGCATATCACTACTTGTGAACGAACTTTGCGGATCGGATTCTTTTTCGACGGCTTTGGACGTCACCTACTGAAAGACTTGCAGTCAGGTCGGGTTAGTAACGTCGGCAAGATGTATATGGCGCACCCCACTACTGGAAAGGATGAAGCCTCTTACAATTATCGAAGGCTATACCTTTCAGGAATGGGCACGGAGTACATCGCAGACCTGACCACCACCGCCAATGCCGGCGTGGATACCGCAGGCAGCAAGGCAGCCGATGTGCCCAAGGATGTGGCAAAGGACGAAGGGAAAAAGATCCTCAAGGATGTACTGAAAGGTCGTAACTGGTGGGATCGCTGGAAACGCGACCTGAAGGACCTGGTCAGCGCCCCCCTTAAGGGCCTTAAAATACTGAAGAGCGTAGTGGTCGACGCGGCGTCTGAAGTCATTCCGCCCCTGCGCGACAACCCCATCATGGCTGAGATAGCCAAGACTGGAGCCAATATTCGCATCGATGGCGCCATCGACTACCTGAACGACGAAGTGAGCAAGGTCAAGGCCTTGAGCGGCCCGCCCCTTAAGCGTATCGAACTGTCCGTGTACGGCTTCGACTACGGCGCCACCCTGGCCCGGGGCTTTCTGTATCGCCTGCTGGACCGCTGCCTGATCGATGGCGAGAAAGTGGAGTACCAGGGCGCCCAGGTGGTCGTGTTGTTCGCCGGCCTGTTCGACGCGGTGGACCGCAGCCGTAGCGATATACCGCTGATCGACGACTATATACCCGTGCCCACCAGTAACGTGCTGGGGGACGCCAATGTCCTGCCCAAGCAGGTCAGGCAGGCGCTGCATCTGGTCGCCGCCCACGAGCGGCGCTTTTACCGGCGGGCCAGCCTGCTCGGCAAAGGCAACGCCAAGTGGCGCGAAGAACTGATGCCCGGGGTCAGCGAGGATATCGGTGGCAGCCTGCTGCCCGGCGAGCAGAAACCCAGTGCCGAGCTGGCGCTGGTCAGCTTGCACCGCATGTACCGCGCAGCATTCCAGGCAGGAGTACCTTTCCTTCATCTCGAAGACTTATACGAAAAGGATGCCGATACTGCTGAGCTGTTCACCTTCAACGACCATATCAACGGCAAGACTGCCTTTGGACTGGTCAAGCATTATCAGTCGGCCGCCAAGGCCAGCATCGCCCAGCTGAAAAACCTCAACCTGGGTGACCAAGTGCCCTTCCTCGGCCATATGCGCCTGTATATCCGCTGGCTGGCGTCGATCTCGCGCCCTTATGTGCAGCGCCTGCGGGAGATCGGCGAAGAGGAAGATCGCCTGAACGCCAGCCAGTATGCCGCGGGGAATAGCGCCGGGATGTTCGGCCGCCCGGTGGAAACCCCGGAAAAGAGGCAAGCCCGCCTCAAGCGCACCCAGGAACTGCAAACCGAGCGCGAGACACTAAGGGCACAACTCGGCTGGCTGGAAGATGTCGACAGCGAAGCCCGCAGCATGCGCAGCGGCCGCACGCGGGATGGCTACAGGGCCGCTGGCACACCGCAGCAGATGCTGGTGTGGCAGGTGCTGTTGGAGGAGGAATGGTTCAAGGAACAACTATCGCCATTGCCGGAGGAAGTGAGCCTGTTGTTCGGCCACTTCATACATGACCAGTTGGTCCAGTCCCTGGCGCAGCGCTCAGCCAAGTCGGTGAGCGGGCAATGCTACTTCGATATCCGCGGGATCGATCTGCTGGAGAAAGAAGAGGAAGAAAAGGAGAAAGACAAGAAATAAGTGCATTCAATGCCTGCCCGGAGTCGGGCAAGGCGTTGACGACCTGCAAGGCAGGGGCTTGTGTCCCCCTGCCTTCAAGCCCCCGCTGACATCGAATAGGCGTTTCTGCGCAAAGCACATTTCGTCGGGCAGTCTCCCTTCCGCGCAAATCATTAGCCCCCTACTTAATCTTCGATTAATCCCCCAGCCCAAAACTGTACGCGACCGCGCAGCGCAGAATCCCCTGTCGCCCTCCGCGGCGCGCTCGATGCGGTTTTGTCGGGCTTATCGGAGAACGCTCATGAACATGCGTATTTTGCTGGTCGGGGCCCTGGCGTTTGCCGGGGTCGTGGGTCTGGCTCAGGCGGACACGACCCAGGTGCAGCCGGTGCCTTATCACTATGGCATGCCGCTGAAGGTGGCCAAGGTGGTGTCGATGACCGAGCCCGCGACGCCGGAGTGCAAGGTGATCACCGCGGACATGACCTTTATCGACAAGGCGGGCAAGCTGGAAGCCATCAGTTACCGCAAGCTGTCGGATGCTTGCAGTTATCAGAACTGAGGACTGCCCTGCTCTATCGCGATCACGCGCAGGATTGTCTCGATTGCAGGCGGTCCCGCGAGATTCAGGCAGGGGTTCTGGTAGCGGTGAAGGTCGAGGTTGCGCCTGGCCCGGAGGTTATCCAGGCCAGGCAAGCAACACAGGCATTGGCAAAGCCGCCGATCAATGAGCCCTGGATTTCAGGGCGATGGGCTGGCTTCCCGGATGATTCGCCAGGTCGTAGCGCAACTCGGCGATCAAATCGTTGATTTCCCGGCAGCCGTTGAGGCTCGCCGCATCGATACCGGTGACCACCAGGTCCACGCGGTCGGTTTCATGGTCGCCATAGACTTTCACGGTCATGTGCAGGTCGGGGCTCAGGGTGCACTCGCAGCGTTTGGGCAGGAAGCTGCATTCAATGATATTGCGCAGTTCCAAGGCAGATAAGAACATGGCAGATCTCTCCGTTGGTGCAGTGGCCATTCAATGATGGCAAGAATATCGTCTCGGGATTCCACCCCCGAAATACGGCGTACGGCATGACTAAACCTCCCTGGAAGAGAAAGCCATTCATTAGACTAGGCCGTATTGGCGCATCCACTAAATTCTATTTTGCTCTGAGCAGTGAGGCTTTTTTTCACCCTCGGTCCTGGGATTTTCGTCCGCTGGAGGAGCTTCCTGCGAGCCCGATGCTGGCCTCTCGCCGATAGGGGATGGAACACAGGCATGCCGTCCTCCCGCTCGTTTTCATGCGTTATAAATCATCGACTTATCCCTGGGTATTGAAGGAAAACGTCATGTTAACTGCCGCGGCGAAGTGGGCCACGGTTTGCATGACCGGACCTTCCCCAGTCAAACTGCCCGGCGTTTCAAACAAACGGTTCCCTCCATGGAGAGCCGTCGATCAACCTGCAAGGAGGCCTTATGCGCTTTTTCCCTGTTTCCACCGCCATCGCTGTGCTGTTGAGCGGTCTGTCCACCCTGAGCCATGCGGCCAAACTCGAAGACGTGGCGCCCTACCCCAAGGCTGAAGAAGGTTTTGTGCGTCAGGTGATCCACCTGCCCAAGCAGGCCAAGGAAGAGGACTTCAAGGTCGAGGTCCTGGCCGGCAAGACCCTGACCGTCGACTGCAACCGTCAGCGCCTGGGCGGCACCCTGGAAGAGAAGAACCTGGAAGGCTGGGGTTACCCCTACTACCGCCTGGACAAGGTCAGCGGGCCGATGAGCACCTTGATGGCCTGCCCCGAGGGCACCAGCAAGCAGGCGTTCGTGCCGGTGGTCGGCGAAGGCTTCGTGCTGCGCTACAACAGCAAGCTGCCAATCGTGATCTACGCCCCCAAGGACGTCGAAGTGCGCTACCGCCTGTGGTCCGCCGCGGACAAGGTCGAGAAGGCCCGCGCGGAATAACCTGCGCAGCGGCTACATCGCGGGAGATGGAGCCGCTGCCGCAGGCTGCGATCGGTTTGGGCGGCACTCCGATGCAGTGGCCGCCAGGCCAGGCACCGCGGTGCATCAGTGGTTTGGCTGGCGAGCGCTTCGCGCTCGTGCGCAGGCTTCGCCAGCGGCTACAGAGGCCCTGCTCCGTTCTTACACCAGCGCGACCGCGCCCAAGGCCGCGCGCTCGGCCACCTGCCCCAGACGATCGAAGTTGATGTTGGCCCCGGAATCGATGGCCACCAGGGTTTCGCCCTGTACGCCGCTGCGGGCCACGTACTGCTTGATCCCGGCCACCGCCAGCGCTCCCGACGGCTCGGTGATGGAGCGGGTGTCGTCGTAGATGTCCTTCATCGCGCAGCAGAGTTCGTCGTTGCTGACCGTGATCACTTCATCGACCAGCGCTCGGCACAACTCGAAACAATGGGCGCCGACCTGCGCCACGGCAACGCCGTCGGCGAAGGTGCCGACGCTAGGCAGCACCACCCTTTCCCCAGCCCGCAACGCCTGCTGCAGACAGTTGGAGTGCTCGGACTCGACGCCGACGATGCGCACCTCGGGCCGCAGGTATTTCACATAGGCCGCGATGCCGGCGATCAATCCGCCACCACCCACCGGGACGAAGATTGCGTCCAGGCGCCCGGAGTACTGACGCAAAATCTCCATGCCCACCGTGCCCTGCCCGGCGATCACGTCCGGGTCGTCGAAGGGCGAGACAAAGGTCTGGCCGCTACGCTCGGCCAGTTGCAGGGCATGGGCCAGGGCAAAGGGAAAACTCTCGCCCTGCAACACCGCCTCGGCGCCACGGCTGCTGACGCCCTGCACTTTCAGCTGCGGTGTGGTGGAAGGCATGACGATGGTCGCCTTGATCCCCAGCTCCCGCGCCGCCAGCGCCACGCCCTGGGCGTGATTGCCGGCGGAAGCGGTGATTACCCCGCGGCGCTTTTGCTCGTCGCTGAGTTGCACCAGCTTGTTGTAGGCGCCACGGATCTTGAAGGAAAAGGTCGGTTGCAGGTCCTCGCGCTTGAGCAGCACCTGATTGCCCAGCGCCGCCGACAGGGCCGGCGCCGGCTGCAACGGCGTGCGCACCGCCAGGTCGTAGACCGGCGCCGCGAGAATCTTCTTCACGTAGTGCTCAAGCAGGTCCAGTTGCGTGTCGGGCTCGGCGGGATGGTTCATACGGCTCTCCTGGCTGTGTTGAAAGCCCCGGAGACAGAAAGAAAAAACCCGCCTCTAGGGCGGGTTGGGTGCAGTGTCAGACCCGCCAATCAGGAATGGCGGTAATAATGCTTGGCTGGGAACGCAATGCGGAAAAAGTCATGGCCAGGAAATTAACCGGCGGATCGCTGGTGAGTCAATGGCCAATGACAGGTCGAGCTATCTGCCATTTGCCGAAAAATATACGAAACGTATATGCTTCGTATATTTACCAGGACAGAAACCCCGTGGGCATCGTCAAGATTTCAGATCAACTGCATGAACAGATCCGCGTCGCCAGCGACGCCATGGATCGCTCCATCAACGCCCAGGCCGAGTTCTGGATCAAGATTGGCCTGCTGGCCGAGCTCAATCCGCACCTGGCCTACAACGACCTGATCAACAAACTGCTGCTGAACAAGACCGATCTGATCCGGGGGCGCAGCGCATGACCCAGGCCCTGATCAAGACCCCGCAGCAACTGGCGCTGATGCGTGAATCCGGGCGCCTGCTGGCAACGGTGTTCAGCTTTCTCGACGACCTGGTCGCGCCCGGCCTTTCGACCATGGAACTGGACACGGCCGTGGAGCGCTTTATCCGCCACGACCTGGGCGCCCGTCCGGCCAGCAAGGGTCAATACAATTACCCCTACTCGATCAACACCTCGATCAACGAAGTGGTGTGCCATGGCATGCCCCATGAGAAGGCCATCCTCAAGGACGGCGATATCATCAACATCGATATCACTCTGGAAAAGAACGGCTTTATCGCCGACTCCAGCAAGATGTACCTGATCGGCAATGTCAGCCCCAAGGCCCAGCGCCTGGTGAGCACCACCTTCGAGGCGATGTGGGAAGGCATCAAGGCGGTCCGCCCCGGCGCGCGCCTTGGCGATATCGGCCATGCCATCCAGAAACACGCCGAAACCCGGGGCTACAGCGTGGTGCGCGAGTACTGCGGCCATGGCATCGGCCGGCAGATGCACGAAGAGCCGCAGGTTCTGCATTTCGGTCGCCCCGGTACCGGCCTGGAGCTGCGCGAAGGCATGGTGTTCACCATCGAGCCGATGATCAACCAGGGCAGCGCCCGGGTGCGCGGCCTGAAAGACGGCTGGACCGTGGTCACCCGCGACAACGGCCTGTCGGCGCAGTGGGAACACACGGTGGCGGTGACCCGCGACGGCTTTGAGGTACTGACCCTGCAACCGGCCTGAAACCTCAGGCGCACTTGCCGTTGCCGCCGGCCAGGCGCCTGAGACCGAGCACCATCCCCCCTGCCCCCAGCAGCATCGCCACGAGGAACAGCGGGTAGGCAATCCACCACGGGGTGCCGGCGGTCATCATGCTGAATTCGGACATGCCGCCGATGCTGGCGATCAGGTTCAGCGGCAGGAACACCACGTTGATCAGGGTCAGTTTGCGCAACAGGCTATTCATGTTGTTGTTCATCAGGTTGCCGCGCGCGTCGATCAGCCCGGAAAACACCGTCGAATAGATCTCCGCCTGCTTGTAGCACTGGTTGTTCTCGATGATCAGGTCGTCGATCAGGCCGACGGCCTCGGCGCTGAAGTGCGCCTTCTCGGCGTGGTTGCGCAGCCGGGTCAACACCGCGCCGTTGCTGTGAATGGCGTTGATGTAATAGATCAGGCTCTCGCTGAGGTTGAACATCTGGATCAGGTGGCGGTTTTCCATCGAGTCGTTGAACTGCTGCTGCAACTCGCGGGCGACCATCTTGATCACCTTGAGGTGCCCCAGGTAGTGATGGATGTTGGTGGACAGCAGGTCCAGCAGCACATCCAGGGGGCTATTCAGGGCCTGCCGCGCGCCCAGGCCGCTGAGCTGGCTATCGTCGTGGGCGATCACCAGCAGGCGTTGCGGGGAAAACAGCAGGCCGCAGGACGACACCTCGAACGACAGGCTGCCGCCGCCGGAGTAGTTCTCCGGGCGTTTCCAGATCAGGAACAGGTTGTCCGGGTGAAACTCGATGCGCGACACCTCGTCCGGGTCCAGCGCCGAGGCCAGGGCGTGTTCGTCGAGCTTGAAGCCGGTGCGCAGCAGATCGCGCTCGGCGGGGTCCGGGTTGCTGAACAGCATCACTTCGGCATCCAGGTGCTCCACCGGCAGCAGGCGGCCCTGGCTCAACTGGTAGCTCTTGATCATCGGCCGTTCACCAGGCCTGCCCGCGGCGCTTGAGCTCCAGGCGGCGGACGAACTCCTCGAGCACCAGGGAATACAGGTCGTCGCGCAGGTAGGCATCTTCGATGCCGGCGTCCAGGTTGGGGTTGTCGTTGACTTCGATCACCGCCACCTTGTCGCCGGACTGCTTGAGGTCGACGCCGTACAGGCCGTCGCCGATCAGGTTGGCGGTCTTCACCGCCAGTTCCACCACCGCCCGTGGCGCCTCGTGGACCGCCAGGGTGCGGCATTCGCCGTTGATGTCCTGGCCCTTGGCCTTGTGGTTGTAGATCTGCCAATGCCCCTTGGACATGAAGTACTGGCAGGCGAAGATCGGCTTGCGGTTGAGCACGCCGATGCGCCAGTCGTACTCGGTGTAGAAAAACTCCTGGGCCAGCAGCAACACCGAATGTTCGAACAGCTCGGCGGTGGCCTCCAGCAGCGCCTGCTGGCTCTCGACCTTGATCACCCCACGGGAGAAACAGCCGTCGGGAATCTTCAGCACCAGTGGGAAGCCCAGGCGCTCGCCAACCCGCTCGAAGTCTTCCGGTCGTTCCTTGTAGAGAATCTCGGTGGCGGGCATGCCCAGCTGGTGGCTTTTCAGCAGATCGGTCAGGTAGACCTTGTTGGTGCAGCGCAGGATCGAGGCCGGGTCGTCCATCACCACCAGGCCCTCGCTTTCGGCCTTCTTGGCGAAACGGTAGGTGTGGTTGTCGACGCTGGTGGTCTCACGGATCAACAAGGCGTCGTACTCGGCGATACGCGAGTAATCCTTCTTCTCGATCAGTTCGACGTCGATGCCCAGGCCCTTGCCGACCCGGACAAAATTCTCCAGCGCCCGGGCGTTGGAAGGTGGCAGGGCTTCCTGCGGGTCATGGAGGATCGCCAGGTCATAGCGGGCCAATCTTTTCGAGCGCGGCATGCGCCAGATCTTGCGACTGAAACTGTCCAGGGAATGGGCGAATTGATCTTCCTGGTCTTCGCGCAACTTATGTAAGGCACCGGACTTCACCCCTTCGATATGCCAACCGTTAGTTCGTTTGAAGTCCACCAGCAATATTGGACAAGGAAAGACTTCGAATAACTGTCGCGCCAACTCCTGTAACGGTTCGATATGAGTCTTGCCGAAGTACAGGGTCAGGGTAAAACCTTCGGTATCGCTGTAAAGATGATTGCTCAGGGCCTTTTCCAGGGTTTTATCCAGGTCGTCCAGGGCCAGGCCATAGAGCGATTTGCGGGTCAGTTCGCTGATGGTGCGTACCGAGGGAATCACCTTGTGCCCCCGCGCCTCGGCCAGCAGCGAGCAGTAGTAACCGTGGCCCAGGTACTTGTAGCTGCGGCACAGGTTGATCACCTGGACCCGCTTGCCGGGCTGGGTTTCTCGGGTCTGTTCCAGGTACTCCTGAGCGCTGAGGATGTCTTCGCTGGGGAAGTAGGAGGCCCAATCTTCCTTGCGCTCGACAATAATCAGCAACTGGCTGGAAGTTTCACTCATCGCTGAAAAATAATTAACCGGAGTTATTGTCGCCGGCAGACTTTGCTCGGATACTCCACGCCAATGACCTTGTACCGCTGACATAATGTTTGATCCGCTTAAGAACAAGACCTTTTCTATTAAGCACGAACTTTTTTGAAAGTCTCGTTTCGTTACGCAACTTTTACGGCGATTATATGGATCTTGTCTTTCGCATTGCCACACCTGAGGACCTGCCTGCTTTAGTGCGACTGGAACAGCAGTGTTTCACCACCGATCGCCTGACGGTGCGCAGCTTCCAGTGGATGATCAGCCGCGCCCATGCGTGCCTGATTGTCGCCGAGCAGGCGCAACAACTGCTGGGTTATGCCCTGGTGCTGTTCCATCGCGGGACCTCCCTGGCCCGCCTGTACTCGATCGCCATCGCGGTCGAGGCCCGCGGGTCGGGCCTGGGCAAGCGCCTGCTGGAGCGGATCGAAGCCTGCGCGCGGGAGCATGACTGCGCCTACCTGCGGCTTGAGGTGCGCAGCGACAACCCGACGGCCATCGCCCTGTACGAACGCAGCGGCTACCGGCGCTTCGCCGTGCTGCACGACTACTACGAGGACCACGCCGATGCCCTGCGCCTGGAAAAGCGCATCCTGCAGCATCGCGAGACCCGCGCCATCCGCGTGCCCTATTACCAGCAGACCACCGACTTCACTTGCGGCCCGGCCTGCCTGCTGATGGCCATGGCCGCGCTGCAACCCGGGCGCGCCCTGGAGCGCCGTGAAGAACTGCAGCTGTGGCGCGAGGCGACCACCGTGTTCATGACCTCCGGCCACGGCGGCTGCAGCCCCCAGGGGCTGGCGCTGGCCGCGTGGCGCCGTGGCTTCAGGGTCAGGCTGCAGGTCAATACCCGGGGGCCGCTGTTTCTCGGCGGGGTGCGCGACGAGCATAAAAAAGACGTCATGCGCCTGGTGCATGAGGAGTTCTGCGCCCAGCTGGATAGCAGCGACGTCTTGCAGGTGCTGGGCGGCCCGCTGGACCTGCCGAGGCTGCTGGCCGATGGCGGCCAGCCCCTGGTGCTGATCAGCAGCTACCGCCTGACCCGCTCCAAGGCCCCGCATTGGGTAATGGTCACCGACTGCGACGAAGAGTTCGTCTACCTGCACGATCCCGATGTCGACCACAGCCAGCACCGCCAGCCAATGGATTGCCAGCACCTGCCGGTGAGCCACGGCGAATTCGCCAAGATGTGCCGTTTCGGCAGCGGCAAGCTGCAGGCGGCGGTGATCCTCTACCCGGCCGCAGTGCCTCTGTAGGAGCGAAGCTTGCTCGCGATAGCCGCGAAGCGGCGATTCATCCTGCCAACACGCGTTATCGTTGAAGATTTTTTCGCGAGCAAGCTTCGCTCCTACAGAAGAAGGGACTGGGTTATTCCAGGCCAACCTTGTACAGCCTGCCCTTGTCCTCGTCGGTCAGCACATACAGATAACCGTCCGGCCCCTGGCGCACGTCGCGGATGCGCTCCTTGAGTTCACCCAGCAGGCGCTCCTCGTGGCCCACCTTGTCGCCGTCGAATTGCAGACGGATCAGCTCCTGGGACGCCAGGGCGCCGATGAACAGGTTGTGTTGCCAGGCCTTGAAGCGGTCGCCGTCGTAGAAGGCCATGCCGCTGATGCCGGGGGATTTCTCCCAGACATGCCGCGGGCCCACGGTGCCTGGGGCAGTCTTGCCCTGGGCTTCGGGAATCGGCGCGCCGGAATAGTTGATGCCGTGGGTCGCCAGGGGCCAGCCGTAGTTCTTGCCACGCTCGATCAGGTTGATTTCGTCGCCGCCCTTGGGCCCGTGCTCGTTATCCCACAGGGCGCCGCTCCAGGGATTGAGCGCCGCGCCCTGGGGGTTGCGGTGGCCGTAGGACCAGATCTCCGGGCGCACGCCCGGCTGGCCGACAAAGGGGTTGTCCTGCGGGATCCGGCCATCCGGATACAGGCGCACGATCTTGCCTTGCAACTTGTCCAGGTCCTGGGCGGTCGGGCGCTCGTTGTTTTCCCCCAGGGTGATAAACAGGTAGCCGTCGCGGTCGAACACCAGGCGCGAACCGAAATGGTTGCCGGTGGAGAGCTTGGGCGCCTGGCGGAAAATCACCTGGAAGTCCTTGAGCGTCTTCAGGTCCTCGGACAGCCGTCCGCGCCCCACCGCCGTCCCCGCCGTACCGCCCTCGCCGCCACCTTCGGCGTAGGACAGGTAGACCAGGCGGTCCTGCTTGAAGTCCGGCGACAGCACCACATCCAGCAAGCCACCCTGGCCCTTGGCCCAGACCTGCGGCACCCCGTCCAGGGGCGCTGAGAGCTTGCCGTCGGCGCCGACCAGCCGCAGGTTGCCTGGGCGCTCGGTCACCAGGATGCCCTGGCGGTCCGGCAGGAACGCCAGGGCCCAGGGGTGGTCCAGGCCCTCGACCAGCGGGGTCACGCTGAGGGGGCCCAGCTCGCTCTGCAACGGTTGGCTGGGGGCGGCTGCGACCGGTAGTGCGCTGCTCAGAACAAGGCTGGCACAGACGGTTGCCAAGAGGGTTTTACGCAACATGCACAATTCCTTCTGTCGATAAAAAGGTTTCCGCCCGGAGCCGGCATCGGCCTCGGGCGGTCAGCGTTTATCGCTGCTGTTGGTTACGCGGTGGGGTCACGGGTGTCGGATCGATGATCCTTGGCTGGGTGATGGTGCGCGGGTAGCCGTTGCCGATGCCGCCGTTCTCCAGGGTCGGAGGGCGTTGCACCGGCACCGGATTAACCCCACGGACAGCCGGGGTGCTGGGCTGGGTGCCCTGCATGCTGTTGGGGTTGGCCCGGCGTATCGGGCTGTTGTAGGGGTTGTTGTTACCGCCGGGCAGGTTCTGCGCCAACAGCATGGCGGACGTTGGGCTGCTGTCCGGATGCGCCGCCTGAGGCGCGGCGAACGCCGCGGTGCTGACCCAACTCATCAATGCGAAAGCGGCAAGAGCGCGAAGCAGGTTGTTCATGGCGACCCTCTTGGATGGCGACGAGTTATCGCATTCGAGTCCAGGCTACGTCGCGCGTTCGGCCTTGTTAATTAAATAATCCGTCAGACATGTAACACGAGTTATCGGCTTGCCCATGCAGGCCGGCACCCCGGGGAAACTTTCGCGCCGCGCCACGGGTCACCTGAAAACCAGTCGCTGCATGGCGATTCCACAGTCAATACGGGGACAGGCTCATGGCACGGGCAATCTGGAAAGGCGCGATCAGTTTCGGCCTGGTTCACATTCCGGTGGCGCTGGTCTCGGCGACCGCCTCCCAGGGCGTGGACTTCGACTGGTTGGACCAGCGCAGCATGGACCCGGTGGGTTACAAGCGGGTCAACAAGGTCACCGGCAAGGAAGTCGGCAAGGAACATATCGTCAAGGGCGTGGCCTACGAAAAAGGCCGCTATGTGCTGCTCAGCGAGGACGAAATCCGCTCGGCCCACCCGCTATCGACCCAGACCATCGACATCTTCGCCTTCGTCGACAGCCAGCAGATCCCGTTGCAGAACATCGACACCCCCTACTTCCTGGCCCCCGACAAGCGTGGCGGCAAGGTCTATGCGCTGCTGCGCGAAACCCTGCAGAGCACCTCGAAAGTCGCCCTGGCCCTGGTGGTGCTGCACACCCGCCAGCATCTGGCGGCGCTGATGCCGCTGGAGTCGGCGCTGGTGCTGGTAATGCTGCGCTGGCCGGCCGAGGTGCGCAGCCTCGACGAACTGACCCTGGGGCCGGAGGTGACTCACCCGGACCTGGCCAAGGGCGAACGGGACATGGCCAGGCGCCTGGTGGCGGACATGAGCGCCGACTGGCAGCCTGAACAATACCGCGACAGTTTCACCGACAAGATCATGGCCCTGGTGGAGAAAAAGGCCCGGGCCGGCAAGATCGAGGACGTGGAAAGCGCCGCCGGCGAAGAGCAACGCCAGAGCGCCGACATCATCGACCTGACCGAGATGCTCAAGCGCAGCCTGGGCGGCAAGTCCAGGAGCAAGGCGCCCGCCAGCCCGGGCAAACCCGGCAAGGCCGCGGACAAACCCGCGGCAACCAAGAAAGCCACCAAGCGATCCCGTGCCTGAACCGCCGGCTCGCCATACAAGGTAGTGGGTCATGGCCAAATCCCTGAGTGAATACCAGCGCAAGCGCAACTTCGCGATCACCTCGGAGCCGGCGGCGGACAGACCCTCCGCCAAGTCCACCTCGGCCCTGCGTTTCGTGATCCAGAAGCACGATGCGCGCAACCTGCATTACGACTTTCGCCTGGAACTGGGCGGCAGCCTGAAAAGCTGGGCGGTGCCCAAGGGCCCGAGCCTGGACCCCACACAAAAACGCCTGGCGGTGCATGTCGAGGACCACCCGCTGAGCTATGGCGATTTCGAGGGCAGCATCCCCGCCGGGCAATACGGCGCCGGTGATGTGATCGTCTGGGACCATGGCGTCTGGCAACCCCATGACGACCCCGACGCCAGCTATCGGGCGGGCAAGCTCAAGTTCACCCTGATCGGTGAGAAGCTCGGCGGCGACTGGGCCCTGGTGCGCACCCATATGCGCGGCAGCGGCGACAAGGAACAGTGGCTGCTGATCAAGGAGCAGGATGCCCAGGCGCGACCGAGCGACGAGTACGACGTGGTCCGGGCCCTGCCCAGGAGCGTGCTCAGTGGCGCCACAGTGGGCGACCGCAAAGCTGCCAGCGCCAAACCCAAGGCCGCAAAAAAAGCCGAGAAAAGACCATCGGGGAAAAAAGCCGTGGTCCTGCCGCAAAGCCTGGCGCCGCAGCTGGCGACCCTGGTGGACAAGGCGCCCGGCGGCGACTGGCGCTACGAGATCAAGTTCGACGGCTACCGGATCCTGGCGCGAATCCAGGACGACGAGGTGCGCCTGCTGACCCGCAACGGTCACGACTGGACCAGCCGCCTGCCCCAGCAAGCCAAGGCCCTGGCCGCCCTGAAGCTCAAGGACAGCTGGCTGGACGGCGAAATGGTGGTGCTCAACGACCAAGGCCTGCCGGACTTCCAGGCGCTGCAGAACGCCTTCGATATCGGTCGCAGCGTGGACATCATCTATTACCTGTTCGACGCACCCTTTCTGCAGGGCGAGGACTTGCGCGAAACGCCGGTGGAAGAACGCCGTCAGGCCCTCAAGCAGGCGCTCGGGCGCAAATCGAGCAAGGTCCTGCGTTTTTCCGAAGCCTTTGCCGCCCAGCACCACGACATCCTCGAAAGCGCCTGTGCCCTGTCCCTGGAGGGGGTGATCGGCAAGCGGGCCGGCAGCCCCTATGTGTCGCGCCGCAGCAGCGACTGGATCAAGCTCAAATGCCGGTTGCGCCAAGAGTTCGTGTTGGTCGGCTATACCCGCCCACAAGGTTCGCGCAGCGGCTTTGGCGCCCTGCTGCTGGGAGTCAACGACACTAGCGGGCTGGTGTACGCCGGCCGGGTCGGCACCGGTTTCGACCAGCAGACCTTGAAGCAGCTGCATGGGCGGATGCAGGAATTTGAGCGGGACTCATCGCCCCTGGCCAAGCCCCTGACCGCGGCCCAGGCCCGCGGCGTGCACTGGATCGAGCCGCAACTGGTGGCCGAAGTCGAGTTCGCCGAGTGGACCCGCGAGCAGGTGGTGCGCCAGGCGGCGTTCGTCGCTCTGCGCAGCGATAAGCCGGCCAGGGAAATCGTTCGCGAGCAGCCGCAGACCTCCAAAGCCGTCGAGACGCGCAGCCGGGGCACGGCCTCCCGTTCGGACAAGTCGGCCGCTCACAGCGTCGCCGGGGTCAGGATCACCCACCCGGATCGGGTCATCGACCAGCAATCCGGCACCACCAAGCTGCAACTGGCGCAGTTCTACGCCAGCATCGACCAGCAGATCCTGCCGCACCTGCGCAACCGCCCGGTGTCCTTGCTGCGGGCCCCCGAAGGGGTGGAAGGCGAGCAGTTTTTCCAGAAACATGCCGAGCACCTGGCCATCCCCCATATCCGCCACCTCGACCCGGCGCTGGACCCCGGCCACGCGCGCCTGATGGAAATCGACAGCACTGCGGCGCTGATCGGCGCGGTGCAGATGGGCACCCTCGAGTTGCACACCTGGGGTGCGACCCACGACCAGATCGAAACCCCGGACCTGTTCGTGCTCGACCTCGACCCGGACCCGGCGCTGCCCTGGAAAAGCATGCTGGAGGCCACCCTGCTGACCCTTTCGGTGCTCGATGAACTGGGTTTGCAGGTCTTCCTGAAAACCAGCGGTGGCAAAGGCATGCACCTGATCGTGCCGCTGGCGCGCAAGGCCGACTGGGATACGGTCAAGGGTTTCGCCAAGGCCATCGCGCAATTCATGGCGCAGCAGTTGCCAGAGCGCATCACCGCGACCATGGGCCCGAAAAACCGGGTCGGCAAAATCTTCGTCGATTACCTGCGCAATACCCGTGGCGCCAGCACCGTGGCCGCCTATTCGGTACGGGCCCGCCCCGGGCTGCCGGTCTCGGTGCCTATCGCGCGGGATGAACTGGGCGATGTCCGGCATGCCCAGCAGTGGAATGTGGCGAACCTGAGGCAACGCCTGGAAGCCTTGCCCCGGGATCCGTGGCACGGCTACGCCCATCGGCAGCGGATCACCGCGAAGATGTGGCAGCAGTTGGGAGTGGACAAGCCTTGAGGACGTGATCGCGGGCCAGCCCCGCCCCTGTAGGAGCGAGGCTGGCCCGCGACCGGCAATTCGCCATCCTGCGAATCAGATGAAGATGAACAGCAGCAACAGCGCAGCGAAGATCGCCCACTTTTCCAGGTAATAAAGCTTGCGGTTGCGCTTTTTCAGCTCTTTACCGCGCAGGCGGATCTTGTACAGCTTGGTGAAGGCGCGGTTCAGGCCCCCGGTGCGGTCGCCGGCATCGTTGGGCGAACCCGCGGCGGCCATCACGGTGCGGCTGAACCAGCGGTTGAACGCCGCGGCCCAGCGGTACTTCATCGGCCGCTCGACGTCACAGAACAGGATGATGCGGTTCTGCTCGGTGGTGTTTTCCGCGTAGTGGATGTAGGTCTCGTCGAACATCACCGCTTCGCCGTCGCGCCAGTGATAGTGCTCACCGTCGACATTGATGTAGCAACCGGCGCTGTTGGGCGTTTCCAGGCCCAGGTGGTAACGGTAGGAGCCGGCATAAGGGTCGCGGTGGCGCACCAGCTTCGAGCCCGGCGGCAGTTCGGCGAACATCGCCGCCTTGATCGAACCGATGCTTTGCACCAGCTCGGTGGTCCGCGGGCACAGCTTCATCGCCGAAGGATGGCTGTCGCCGTACCATTTCAGATAGAAGCGCTTCCAGCCGGTCTTGAAGAACGAGTTGAAGCCGACGTCGTCGTACTGCTCCGAACGCTTGATCTCCCCGGCCCTGAGCAGGCTCTGGCCCTCGGCGCGGATTTCTTCCCAGTGGGCCTGCAGCGGGCTCAGGTCGGGAAAGTCGGCCGGATCGAGGTACGGGCGGTTGGGGATCTTCGAGAACAGATAAAGGAAGCAGTTGATGGGCGCCAGGAAGGTCGAGTGATCACTCAGCTGGCGGCCCAGTTTATGGCGCACGCGACCACGCAGGTGCACATACGCGATGGATAAAACGTAAACAGCGGCAATGATGAGTTTCACGGAAATCGTCACATGTCAGAAGAGAACATACTGCGCCCCCACGTAGGCCACCTGGGCCGGGGTCATATGCAGCGTCCGAAAGCGATAAGAGGTCCTGAAGGCACGTCCTTGAGCCCATGCCAATGATGGCATGTGGCAACTGGTCGGCATTTTAGCCACAGTTTGTAACCAAAGGTTAACTCCGATTTGTGAAAATGTGTCCGTCCGCCGTGCCACGACCTAAGTCGCATTGCCCGGGACAAATTCGCAGCGCGCTGTGGTCGGCAATTTTTACAACGCCTGACGCTTACCGGCCTGGATGAAAAATCCGTGGGTCACTGTCATACAACTGCCGGCGCACATATGCGACAATGCGCGCCAAATTCCAACATGACCTCCCACCTTTATTGCCCAGCAACTTGGCCATAGCGTCCAGATGTTGCTGTCTACTTATGCTCGCTGGCTCGACCCTGGCTCGACCCTGGCTCGACCCTGGCTCGACCCTGGCGAAATGGAAAAGCTCCAGAATGCCCCGGGAATGGCCCAAGAGCCCACACGATGCTCGCAACCCCTTGATAGGTAAAGTAATTGATCTCCACAGCTAACATCACGATGCAGTTCGGCGCCAAGCCGCTATTCGAGAACGTTTCGGTCAAGTTCAACGGCGGCAACCGCTATGGCCTGATCGGCGCCAACGGTTGCGGCAAGTCGACTTTCATGAAAATCCTCGGCGGCGACCTCGAGCCATCCGGCGGCCAGGTCATGCTGGAGCCGAACGTTCGCCTGGGTAAACTGCGCCAGGACCAGTTCGCCTACGAAGAATTCACCGTGATCGACACCGTGATCATGGGCCACGAAGAGCTGTGGAAGGTCAAGGCCGAGCGCGATCGCATCTACTCGCTGCCGGAAATGAGCGAAGAAGACGGCATGGCCGTGGCCGAACTGGAAACCGACTTCGCCGAGATGGACGGCTATACCGCCGAGTCCCGCGCCGGTGAACTGCTGCTGGGCCTGGGCATTCCCCTGGAACAGCATTTCGGTCCGATGACCGAAGTGGCTCCGGGCTGGAAGCTGCGGGTCTTGCTGGCCCAGGCGCTGTTCTCCGATCCGGAAGTGCTGCTGCTCGACGAACCGACCAACCACCTGGACATCAACACCATCCGCTGGCTGGAAACGATTCTGACGGCGCGTAACAGCACCATGATCATCATTTCCCACGACCGTCACTTCCTCAACAGCGTCTGCACCCACATGGCCGACCTGGACTACGGCGAGCTGCGCCTGTTCCCGGGCAACTATGACGAGTACATGACCGCGGCGACCCAGTCCCGCGAGCAACTGCTGTCGGACAACGCCAAGAAGAAAGCCCAGATCGCCGAGCTGCAGACCTTCGTCAGCCGCTTCTCGGCCAACGCCTCGAAAGCCAAGCAGGCCACCTCCCGCGCCAAGCAGATCGACAAGATCCAGCTGGCCGAGGTCAAGCCATCGAGCCGCGTCAGCCCGTTCATCCGCTTCGAACAGACCAAGAAGCTGCACCGCCAGGCCGTGACCATCGAGCAGATGTCCAAGGGCTTCGACGGCAAGACCCTGTTCAAGAACTTCAGCTTCACCGTCGAAGCCGGCGAGCGCGTGGCGATCATCGGCCCGAACGGCATCGGCAAGACCACCCTGCTGCGCACCCTGATGGGCGAGCTGACCCCGGACGCCGGTTCGGTGAAGTGGACCGAAAGCGCCGAGCTGGGCTACTACGCCCAGGACCACGCCCATGACTTCGAAGACGACGTCAGCCTGTTCGACTGGATGGGCCAGTGGACCCAGGGCGAGCAGATCATCCGTGGCACCCTGGGCCGCATGCTGTTCTCCAACGACGAGATCCTCAAGTCGGTCAAGGTCATCTCCGGTGGTGAGCAAGGTCGCATGCTGTTCGGCAAGCTGATCCTGCAAAAGCCCAACGTACTGGTGATGGACGAACCGACCAACCACCTGGATATGGAATCCATCGAGGCGCTGAACCTGGCCCTGGAAAACTACCCGGGCACGCTGATCTTCGTCAGCCACGACCGTGAGTTCGTGTCGTCCCTGGCCACTCGCATCATCGAGCTGAGCCCGAACGGCGTGACCGACTTCAGCGGCACCTACGACGACTACCTGCGCAGCCAGGGCGTGGTGTTCTAAGGAACGCCAACCAGTTGCCGGCTTGCAAGCCCCGTCCTGGTGACGGGGCTTTTTTTGTACGGCTATAAAAGCATCGCGGGCAAGCCTCGCTCCTACAGACGCAGCGATGACGCCCTCCCAAACCCTATAAATAGCAGGCCATAAAGAAATCGTTAGCCTGCTTCCTTTTATTTCCGGCCCGCGCCATGATGCGGTTCTCCAACCGCCCGCCCGCGAACGAGCCCTCATGTCTGCGCAACAACAGCCCGTGCCCAGCTCCATGACGATCACCCTGCAGATCGTCTCTATCGTCTTCTATACCTTTATCGCGTTTCTCTGCATCGGCCTGCCGATCGCGGTGCTGCCGGGTTACGTCCACGGCGAACTGGGCTTCAGCGCGGTGGTGGCCGGGCTGACCATCGGCTCGCAGTACCTGGCCACCCTTCTCAGCCGGCCCATGGCCGGGCGCCTGTCGGACAACATCGGCACCAAACGGGCGATCGTCTACGGCCTGGCGGGGATTTTCCTCAGCGGGTTGCTGACCCTGGCGTCCAGCCTCCTGCAAACATTGCCGCTGCTCAGCCTGAGCGTCCTGTTGCTGGGACGTTTGCTGCTGGGGGTGGCCCAGGGCCTGATCGGCGTGGGCACCATCAGCTGGTGCATGGGCCAGGTCGGCGCCGAGCACACCGCGCGCTCGATTTCCTGGAACGGCATCGCCTCCTATGGCGCGATTGCCATCGGCGCGCCGCTGGGGGTGGTGATGGTCGCCGACTACGGTTTCGAAAGCCTGGGGCTGGCCCTGTCGCTGCTGGCGGCCCTGGCCCTGCTGCTGATCCGCAACAAGCCATCGGTGCCGGTGATCCGTGGCGAGCGCCTGTCGTTTCGCGCGGTGTTCGGCCGTATCGCGCCGTACGGCGCCGGCCTGAGCCTGGCGTCCATCGGCTACGGCACCCTGACCACCTTTATTACCCTGTTCTACCTCAGCCGCGGCTGGACCGGCGCGGCCTATTGCCTGACGGTATTCGGCATCTGCTTCATTCTCTCGCGCCTGCTGTTCATCTCCAGCATCAGCCGGTTTGGCGGTTATCACGCGGCCATCGCCTGCATGAGCATCGAGACCCTGGGCCTGATCCTGCTGTGGCTGGCGCCATCGACGGCGTTCGCCATGATCGGCGCCGGGCTCGCCGGCTTCGGCCTGTCGTTGGTGTACCCGGCGCTGGGGGTGGAAGCGATCAAGCAGGTACCCAGCACCAGCCGCGGCGCCGGCCTGAGCGCCTACGCGGTGTTTTTCGACCTGGCGCTGGCGATTGCCGGGCCCTTGATGGGCGCCGTGGCGTTGAACCTGGGGTATTCGTGGATTTTCTTCTGCGCGGCGCTGTTGTCGCTCAGCGCCCTGGGCCTGACCCTGCTGCTCAAGCACCGGGCCGACGCCTGAGTCACTGATCCGCGGTTTGCATCCCGGCCCGGCTCGGCTTGCCCAGGGCCTGGGCAAAGAAGCGGCCGGCCTCGGCGATCAGATTGCGGTGGATGTCCTCGCGGTCGACGCCATCGGCGTCGGTGCACAAGGCCGGCATGCTCAGCAACTGCTCCTCGGTGCACGGCGCCATGAACACGAAGTGCCCGGCCCCGGCCAACAGCCTGAAGTCCGGCGCGACCGGCAGCTTGCGGGCCAAGGCCGCGGCGTTCTTGTCCAGAGCCACCAGCTTGTCGACGTCGCCGCTGTACAGCAGCACCGGCACATGCACGCCAGACAGGGTCTGGCGCCCGAACTTCAGGCTCAGCGGCGCCATCAGCAGCAACGCATGGACCCGCGGGTCGGCGACCGGTTGCAGGTCGTCGCGATCGACGATCAGTTCGCCCTGGGTATTGCAGGCATCGTGATCGTCGGGGCGCTCCTGGCAGTAGCGGCGCAGGCGGTCCAGGTCGGGGGTCGCCCCGGACAGGATCAGCGCCGTTTCGCCGCCGGCCGAGTAACCGATGACCCCGACCTGCCCCGCGTTGACGAAAGGCGACAGCATCGGGTCGGCCAGGGTCGCGGTGATGGCTTCGGAAATCTGGATCGGCCGGCCGTAGAGATTGCTCAGGGTCCCCAGCCGGCTGTGATCCTTGTAGTTGTCGCCCGGATGAATCACCGCCACCACCACGAAGCCCTTGCGCGCCAGCGAGGTGGCCAGGTCGTGCAGGGCCAGCGGCGTGCCGGTATTGCCATGGGACAGCATCAACAGCGGAAAACGGCCGATGGCGACCTTCGAATCCCGGGAGGCGGCGATCTGATAACCCTCGACCTTGCTGCTGTGTTCGATGCCAGTGGAGGGATAGAAGGCAATGGCGCGCATCGGCTGCTGGTCCAGCGGGTCGAGAAAACTCATCTCGTGGAAGCCCACGCTCCAGTGCGGATGGGGCGCGGGCGCGGCGTGCACGATAATCGGGCCGCCGAGCAGGCAGATCAGTGACATTGCCCAAAGACGCATCATGGATGCACCACCTTCCCTACCTGATGAAAACGCCGGTTCATTGCTTCACTGGCCAGGAATTCGCTGGCCTGTTGCCTGGAGTTGTCGGGCCTGGTCAAGCCACTGCATAACCCGAGCCAGAACAAATAGCACGAACACGAAAAACTCCGTATTCCGCTGCCTGGAGGGCATCAGAATACAGAGTTTAAAGGGCATTGCCTGGGGCGTAAGCGACTTTTACACAAGCCTTACGCGGCAGCGAAAAGTTGCTCGCTGATGTGCGTCCGGGCGTCGCTCAGGGCCTTGTTGCGGACTTCGTCGCCATAAGCCAGGCCGTGGGCGCGAACGAATTCGATGTCGGTGATGCCGAGGAAGCCGAACAGCACTTTCAGGTAATCCTCGTGCGCCACGCCAGTGGCTTGGCCGGCGTGCAGGCCGCCCGCGGTGGAGACCACTACGACTTTCTTGCCATCGCACAGGCCTTCAGGACCGGCTTCGGTGTAGCGGAAGGTCTGGCCGGCGACGGCGATGCGGTCGATCCAGGCCTTGAGTTGGGTCGGGATGGTGAAGTTGTACATAGGCGCGGCGATCACTACAGCGTCGGCGGCCTGGAATTCGGCGAGGGTCGAAGCGCTCAGCTCGGCTTCGTGCTGCTGCGCAGCGTTGCGCACTTCGGCCGGGGTACCGGCGGCCACCAGGGTGGCGGAGCTGAAATGGCTGATGGCATCGGCGGCCAGGTCGCGGTAGGTCACTTCAACGCTGGCATCGGCGTTTTTCCAGGCCTTGACCACGCTTTCGCTCAACTGACGGGAAGCCGAGTTGTCACCAAGGATGCTCGAATCGATATGCAACAGTTTCATCTGGGATTCTCCAAGTGAGGATCGCCACCGGGCGATCAATTGAGGACAATCCTACAGATGAAACCAATGGCTGATTAGTCGGCATAAATGCGATAGTTTGTCCCATCAGCAGGACAGTAGAGTCAGGATATGCAAGACCTCAACGATCTTTATTACTTTGCCAAGGTGGTGGAAGCCGGTGGTTTCGCCGCCGCCGGGCGTTTACTGGGGGTGCCCAAATCCCGTTTGTCGCGGCGTATCGCCGAACTGGAAGAACGCCTGCACACCCGATTGCTGCAACGCACCACCCGCCAATTGAAGCTGACCGCGGTCGGCGAACGTTATCTGCGTCACTGCCAGGCCATGCTGCTGGAAGCGGAAATGGCCGACGAGGCCGTGGCCAGCATGTCCAGCGAACCTCGCGGGCGCCTGCGGGTGTCCTGCCCGGTGGGCCTGGCCCATCATATGTTGCCGACCGTCATCAGCTCGTTCCTCGAGCAATATCCCCAGGTCCAGCTGGACATGCAGTTGCTCAACCGCCGGGTCGACGTGGTCGCCGAAGGCATCGACGTGGCGCTGCGGGTTCGCGAGCATGGCGACGAAGACCCCTTGCTGGTGACCCGGCGCCTGCGCCAGGCGCAGACCGTGATGGTCGCCAGCCCGGCGTTCGCCCGGGAATGGCCGATCCACAGTCCCGAAGACCTGCACAAGGTGCCGGTGCTGGGAGCCCTGGAGGCCGACCGCATGGTGCATTTGCGCCTGCTCGACGCCCAGGGCGAGAAATGCGACCTGGTCCTGGAAGCGCGCCTGGGCATCGACGATTTTCTGGTGCGCCGCTCCTGCGCCCTCGCCGGCCTTGGCTGTACCATCCTGCCGATGATGTATTGCGAGGAAGAACTGCAGACCGGGCAACTGGTGCAACTGCTGCCCGAGTGGTCGCTGCCTGGCGGTTGGCTGCAGGCGGTCTACCCTCACCGGCGCGGTGTATTGCCAGCGGTAAGGGCCTGGATCGAGCATGTCAGCGAAGCCTTCAAAGGCTGCGGGGACCGCACACTGTGACAGCGCGACAAAAGGAAAAAACCATGACTGAAGCGGATGTGGCGCAATTCTGCCTGGACTTGCCGGGCGCGCGCGAAGACTACAAATGGGGCGGCGTGCGGGTGTTTTCCGTGGCCGGCAACAAGATGTTCGCCCTGCAGAACCTGCGGGGCGAGTCACTGGCGTTCAAGGTGGACAAGGAGCTGTTCCTCGGCCATGTCGACCGTCCCGGCATCGCGCCGGCGCCGTACCTGGCCCGGGCGCACTGGATCATCATGCAGACGCCCTACCCGCTGGGCGCCGGCGAACTGCGGGACTTGCTGCGGCGTTCGCACCAGTTGGTGGTGAGCAAGCTGCCCAAGCGGGTACAGGTGGGGTTGTTACTCTAGAACAGCGAGAACAGGCTGCCCTCGAGAAACAGCCGGTCGATCCAGAACACCTGGTGCAGCAGCACGATCAGCCAGAACACCAGTTGATAGGACAGCTTGCGGGTCTTGTGGCGAAACGCCTGTTGCGCCAGCAAGGCGCCTGGCCAGCCACCGGCCAGCTCCACGGCGTGCAAGACGTTTTCCGGGGTCCGCCAGCTGTCGCTGCGGGCCTTGCGCTTGTCGCTCCAATAGAGGAAGAACGTCAGCACGCTGACCGCGCCGTAGGCCGCCAGCGGTACCCAGGAAATCCCCTTCACGCCCAACAGCAGCGAACCGCACAGCGGCAAGGCGCAGAGCAGCAGGAAGATCACCGCCTTGAGCCTTGGCTGCTGGATCCGTGCCCCGGCGACTTCGCCGGGGCGGTTCTGATTGCGTGCGTTCATCAGGAATGGACCGCGGTCCAGTCGACCCAGCCGAACTGCCAGGTGGCGAGGATCACCAGGCCGAAGGCAATGCGATACCAGGCAAAGGCCGCGTAGCTGTGGTTGGCGATGAACTTGAGCAGGCCCCTGACCGCGATCATCGCGAAGATGAACGAGGTGATGAAACCGACGGCGAACACCGGCAGATCGTCCGGCTGGAACAGATTGCGGTACTTGTAGCCCGAGTAGACCGCGGCACCGACCATGGTCGGCATGGCCAGGAAGAACGAGAACTCGGTGGCGGTCTTGCGCGACAGGCCGAACAGCAGGCCGCCGATAATCGTGGAGCCCGAGCGCGAGGTGCCTGGAATCATCGCCAGGCACTGGGCGAAACCGACCTTCAAGGCATCTTTCCAGCTGATCTCATCCACGCTGTTGGCATGTATTTCATGCTGCCGGCGTTCGGCCCAGAGCATGACCAGGCCCCCCACCACCAGCGCCGTGGCGACGGTGATCGGGTTGAACAGGTATTCATGGATCAGGTCGGCGAAAATCACCCCCAGCACCACGGCGGGCATGAAGGCGATCAGCAGGTTGATGGTGAAACGCTGGGCGTTGCGCTGGGTCGGCAGGCCGGTGACCACGTCGAGGATCTTGCGGCGAAACTCCCAGACCACCGCGAGAATGGCCCCCAGCTGAATGATGATGTTGAACGCCATGGCGCGCTCGCCACCAAAGTTGAGCAAGTCGGCAACGATAATCTGGTGGCCCGTGCTGCTGATGGGCAGAAACTCCGTCAGCCCTTCCACAATCCCTAAAATCAATGCCTGTACGGCAGTCCAAAGCTCCATCAATCCCCCGAAGGTCATGCCGTGGCATGCCTTTTAGTTTTTCTTCAAATGTTCACTGACACATGCGTCGCGACTTCGCAGCCGCAATAGGATCATCATCGCCCCTGAAAATTCCGTGAAAAATCAGCCGGATTCAGGTTTTTCGCGATGAGGCCGAAATCCTAGCAGACATACTCGATAAACGCTGTCGCGTTGAGAGAATCAGCGGGACCGGACTGCAAGGAGCGCATGACGGATGTACGGGGTGTTTCTATTACAAGAACAACAATCGGGAGTGACAGATTCATGAACAGCTTACGCAGAATGTCGATCAGCCGCCGGCTGTGGCTCATCCTGATTGTCGCGGTACTGATGCTGATGACCCTGGGCATGTTGATGCTCAAGCAGATTCACGACGACCTGTACCAGGCCAAGGCGCAGAAGACCCAGCATGTGGTGCAGACCGCCAACGGTGTGCTGGCCTATTTCCAGGGCCTGGAAAGCGCCGGCAGCCTCGATCGCGCGACGGCGCAGAAGCAGGCGTTGAGTGCCATACGCAACCTGCGCTATGACCAGAGCGACTACTTCTGGATCAACGACCTGACTCCGGTCATGGTCATGCACCCGACCAACCCCAAGCTCGACGGCCAGAACCTCGCGGCCATTCGCGACCCGGACGGCTTTGCCGTGTTCAACGAAATGGTGGCCATCGCCAAGGCCAAGGGCGCCGGCATGGTCAACTATCGCTGGCCGAAACCGGGCGCCAGCGAGCCGGTGCAGAAGACCTCCTATGTCCAACTGTTCCAGCCCTGGGGCTGGATCATCGGGTCGGGGGTGTACATCGATGACGTGCAGGCCGAGTTCCGCAGCCAGGTGGTGAAGGCCTCGGTCGTCGGTATCGCCATTGCCCTGCTCATGGCCCTGCTGGTGTTGCTGATCGCCCGCAGCATCGTCCGCCCGCTGCAGGAAACCGTGCACGCCATGGCCAATATCGCCAGCGGCGAAAGCGACCTGACCCGTACCCTCGACACCCACGGCCAGGACGAAGTCACCGAACTGGCCCGGCACTTCAACGGCTTCACCGCCAAGCTGCGTCTCGTCGTCAGCCAGTTGCAGGTGTCGGCCGCAGCCCTGGCGCAGTCCTCCACCGACCTGGGCAGCAATGCCAGCCAGGCCCAGGAACGCAGCCAGCAGCAGTCGCAGCAGATGGAGCTGGTGGCCACCGCCATCAACGAAGTGACCTACGGCGTACAGGACGTGGCGAAGAACGCCGAACACGCCGCCAGTGAGATGCGCGACGCCGAAGCCCAGGCCCAGCAGGGCCAGGTCAATATCGACGGCAGCCTGCAACAGATCGACCGGCTCTCGGCCACCATCGACCAGGCCGTGGAAGTGATTCGCACCCTGGCCCAGGAAAGCACCCAGATCGGCAGCGTGCTGGAGGTGATCCACTCGATCGCCGAGCAGACCAACCTGCTGGCGCTCAACGCGGCGATCGAAGCCGCCCGCGCCGGCGAACAGGGCCGTGGGTTCGCCGTGGTGGCCGATGAGGTGCGCCTGCTGGCCCAGCGGACGCAGAAGTCCACCGCCGAGATCCAGTCGATGATCGAGCGCCTGCAAGGGCACTCGGAAGCCGCGGTGAAGGTCATCGGCGACAGCAGCCGGGCTTCGCAACAGACCATCGAGCAGGCCGGGCTGGCCGGGGAAAGCCTGAACGCCATCGGCCAGGCCCTGCGCAACCTCAACGGGCTGAACGCCTCGATTGCCAGCGCCACGTTGCAACAGGCCCATGTGGTCGAAGACATCAACCAGAACGTGACCCAGGCCGCCGGCCTGTCCCACAGCACCGCCCTGGCGGCCGAGCAGTCCAGTGCCGCCAGCCTGCACCTCAAGGAACTGAGCGAGCAGCTCAACGGCCTGTTGCGCCAGTTCCGGGTCTGAAGCTGACCGTGGCGGGGTTTTCGCCCCGCCACGGTTGCCGGCCTTCACTAACATGCAAGGCCGCTTCTGGTTACAATCCGCACCCTTCTCCGCTTCCAGGTAGTTTTCATGTCCGGGCTTGAACTGTTCGCCGCCGCACTCGGCGTGATCGCCGTCTGGCTGACAGTCAGACAGAACCCCTGGTGCTGGCCGATCGGCCTGGTCATGGTGCTGCTGTACAGCTGGATCTTCTTCGAAGTGAAACTGTATTCGGACATGCTGCTGCAAGTGGTCTACGCCGCCCTGCAACTCTATGGCTGGTGGCAGTGGACCCGCGGTGGCGCCAGTCATCAGGGCCGTCCGGTCAGCCTGCTGGCGCCACGCTCGATGCTGCTGGGCCTGAGCCTCGGGGCTATCGGCAGCCTGCTGCTGGGGGCCGCCATGGCCCATTGGACCGATGCCGCGCAACCCTGGCTGGACGCCGCGCTGACCGGCTTCAGCCTGGTGGCGCAGTGGTGGATGGCGCAGAAGCGCGTGCAATGCTGGCCGCTGTGGATTGCCGTCGACGTGATTTTTGTCGGCCTGTTCATCTACAAGGACCTGTACCTGACGGCGGCCCTGTACGGGCTGTTCACCCTGCTGGCCGTGCAGGGCTGGCGCGCCTGGCGAGCCGACCCGGCGTTGCGCCCGGCATGAAGGTCCTGGTGTTGACCGGCCCCGAGTCCAGCGGCAAAAGCTGGCTCAGCGGCCACTTGCAGGCACGCTTCGGCGGCATCCAGGTGGGCGAGTACGTTCGCCATTTCATCGAGCAGCAGCGACGCGACACCTGCCTGGCGGACATCCCGGAGATCGCCCGCGGCCAGCTGGCCTGGGAGGACCAGGCCCGGGCACAACAGCCGTCGCTGCTGATTCTCGACACGCACCTGCTGAGCAATATGCTCTGGAGCCAGACCCTGTTCGGCGCCTGCCCGGACTGGCTGGAACCCGAGCTGCTGGCTCGCCGCTATGATCTGCACCTGCTGCTCTCGCCGGAAGATGTCGGCTGGAGCAACGACGGCCAGCGCTGCCAACCCCAACTGAGCGAGCGCCTGGCCTTCTTCAAGGCCACCGGTGATTGGCTGGTGCAACACCAGCAGCCCTTCGAAGTGATTCGCGGCGACTGGGAAGCCCGTCGACAACGGGCATTCGAGCGGGTCGAGCGTTTACTTCAGGGTTAGCCGAATCCTTTTCCTGTCCGCTTTTTTTCTCCTCTGCTGGCGAGAAAAACGTCCATCCCTGAAACACCCGCCGCTGCGCAGAACGGCCAAATCAAAGGGCTTCTCATTGCCCTTCTGCCATCTGTTAAAACGCTGATACAACCCGCCGCGAGCCCCCCAATCCAGAGCCTCGCCACGGCCATACCGGGCTGTCGAAGGAGATACTGGTCTCATCGCTGAAACACCCCTGCCCCGGCAACACACCTGGTTATTCGTAACCTGTTGAATTTTTGAAACAATCGAAAAGCGGCACGGCTTCTGCTCTCTACCCTGGCAACGCTGACTAGGGCCAGCGAAGAAGAAGGGAATGCTGCCGTGGAGAATCTCAATTCAGCTCTGACCCACCTCCTGCTGATCGGCTGTGCCATCGGCTCGCTGCTCAGCCTCCCGGTCCAGGCTGCCGACGACATCAGGGACGGCCGGATCGTTCTCGACCGCGACGTTCAACCTCGTAGCGTCGGCCGCCCTCCGCTGCATCCTGACCCCTACCCGACCACCGTCAATGCCAACCCATCGGCCCGGGTCAAACAGATGACCAGCAACACCGAATTGAGCGACGGTGATTTTGCCGGGGTCAGCAGCGGTTCCACGATCAGCAGCAGCGTCATGCCCAACGGCGTCAACCTGCAGGGGCTGAACAGCGTCACCAACCCCAACGGCCTGACCGGCATGAGTGCCGGCCACGGCGGCGGTAGCGGTGGCGCCATCTCCGGCACCATCAACCGCTCGCTGAATTCTGGCCTGGCTCCTTTGGGCAGAATGGCCGGAGGCCAATGAGATGACTCGTACCCTCGTATGGCTTGCACTGTTCGGCTGCGCTTCGGTGATGGCCGACCCAGGCATCCAGGCGGTGGACACCGCCACCCTTCACAATTCCGGCGCCCGCTACAACGGCAACTTCAACATCAACCAGGCCGCCGGCGACCAGCAGCAACAGACCAACACACGCGCCATTGCCATCGGCACCGACGCTCAGGCCACCACTGTGGTCCGGCAGAAGCTCGGCACACCGGCCAGCAGCGCGATCGACGCCAGCAGCAACATCGGCGGCAACGCTTTCAGCAACGGCAACGGGGTCCTGGGCGTGAACCAGGGAGCCGGCGCCAACAACCAGATGGTCAACGCAATGCGGGTGAGCATCAGTGCCCAGCCGCAAAGCATCGACGACAGCGTCCTGTCCCAACAGAACGTGGCGCTGTTACCAGGCTCGGGAGCAACTGACGCTTCCAAAGGCAGCCGCCAGGTCGTTACCAGCGACCAGGCCTTCACCGGCAGCCGGGGAGTGATTCAGGTGAACCAGAGTGCCGGGGTGGGGAACCGAATGGCTAACACCCTGAGCATACGGGTCGCTGACTGACCCGCAGCAGTGCGATTGGAAAGTACCAACACTTAACCAACTAATAAGCACGGAGAAACACCATGAAACCTACAATGGCTCTCAAGCCACTGGTTTTTGCACTTGCCGCAGTGATGGCAATCGCTGCACATGCAGGTGGTAATGACGACAACCACGGAGGTCACGGTGGTCATGGCGGCCACGGTGGACATGGCGGTCACAATGGCCACCACGGCGGCCACGGCGGCCACGGTGGACATGGCGGCAACGGCGGCCAAGACCTCAACACCAAGCTGCAACTCACCGCCGGTGCCGTGGCCAACGTGACCGATGAGCAGTACAGCTCGGGCAACAGCGTCAGCAACCGCGGCACCGAAAACAACGCCGACGCCAGCGACTCGATGAACAACTCCAACGGCAACATGGGCGCCAACGTGGCTGCCGGCGCCGGCAACCAGCAAGACAACGCCGTCGCCCTGGCCACCGCCGATGAAAGCTTCATCTTCGGCAGCGCGGTAGCCACTTCCAGCGCGACCCAGACCAACACCAACAACACGGTGAAAAACTGGTCCACGCAAAACAGCGCAACACTCGACAATGCTGGCAACGGCGGCTCCGGCAACATCGGCATCAACGTCACCGCCGGCGACTTCAACCAACAGAAAAACAACCTGGCAATCGCCGTATCCGGCGGACGCGTAGCGACTGCGTCAGCTTCGGCCGACCAGACCTCCACTGGCCTGGACGTGGACAACAAGGGTGTGCGTACCTACAAAAAAGACACTCTTGAAGGCACTTTCTCCGCCAAGGGCACCTACAAAGGCACTGGTTACGGCAAGATCGAAGGCGACGACGATCACCATGGCGGTGGTCATCATGGCTACAACGACGACCGTCGTGGCGGCCACGATAACGACGATCAGAAGTTCACCTTCAAGGAACAAGGCACGATCGAACTTTCCGGCGTCTGGACCAAGCAAGTGCTGACCAAAGACGGCTGGAAAAACCCTGTGATCAACAACGCGTCGATGTCTGGCTCGATGAACGGCTTCTCCGGCAACGGCGGTGCCAACGTCTCGGCGGGGGTCGGCAACCAACAAAGCAACTCGCTGTCCATCGCTGCCGGCTGCAGAGCCTGCCTGTAATCACGAGAGTGACGAAAGCCCTGGAAACGGGGCTTTTCCACCGTCCCACAAGGCGTAGCGATCATGCGAATGGCGACCTTCTCCCTTTTGCTTTGCCTGACTGGCCTGGCTCAGGCCGCGCAGATGGCGGTGGCCGTGTTGCCTGGCGGCAACCTGGTGTACAAGCAGGTGCAGAGCGTGCGGGAGCGCAAATTCGCCGACCTGGTCGAGCAGAAAACCGACTTCAGTTGCGGCGCCGCCGCGCTGGCGACGGTGCTGCGCCAGGCCTACTGGCTCGACGTCGATGAGGAGCTCGTCATCAAAGGCATGCTGGCCACCGCTGACCAGGACCTTGTGCGTACCCAGGGCTTCTCCATGCTGGACATGAAGCGCTACCTGGAAAGCATCGGCATGCGCGCCCGGGGCTACCGGATACCTCCCGACAAACTGCAGGCGGTCTCCATTCCGGTGGTGGTACTGATGGACATTCGTGGTTACAAGCACTTCGTGGTCATGCAGCGGGCGCAGAAAGACTGGGTCTATATCGGCGACCCCGTCCTCGGCCATAAACGCTACTCCCACGAAGACTTTGTCAAAGGCTGGAACGGTATCGTCTTCGCCATCGTCGGCCCCGGCTACGACAAGGCCAACGCCTTGCGCGACCCGCCCAACCCGCTGACGGCCAAGAACAAGCTGGATACCTTCAACCCGGTCAAAGACGCAGAACTGATGGAATTCGGTTTCATTCAGAGCGACTTCTTCTAGGGTCGCCCTAAGGATAAAGGGGCAGGATGCTCCGGGAGCAGCAGATGAAAAGCGCTTACTGGCTGGCCGCTGCCTGCCTGGTCACAAGTTTTCCTGCGTACGCCAACGCAGGGTTCAAGCCTATAGAAATCAAGGACCAGGAACTCTCCGAGCTCCGCGGTCGCTACGTCATGCCAGGGCGGATCATCAGCTTCGGCATTGTCATGAGCAGCACCTGGCGCAATGCCTCGGGCGATCTGATCGGCGCCACGACCACCATGCAGATCCAGCAATCGACGATCAAGCCAGAATTCTATGTCTCCACGATCACCGAAAGCGGCAACGGCTCGACGCCGACCCAGGGCTCGGGCAACGTGATCGGTGGCGCGGGCCTGGCCACCACCCAAGGGGTGACCCAGAGCGTACGCGCGGCGGGCGATGGCAATAGCGCCTATAACAACGTCTCCATCGACGTCAAGGAAGCCAGGCATGCCCCGGCGCTGGTGCCGGCGCAGGGCCAGCTGTTGATGAGCGGGCAAACCATCAGCGGCAGCAATGCCGCGGGCAGCGTGGCCGTGTCCGCCACCGGTGGCGGCATCCAGATGGCCATCCAGGCCAGCAACAACCAGGGCTCAGCCCTGCAACAAGTGGCCCAGGGCGGCTTGCTGCAGAACACCCGCCTGCTGGGCGACAGCAACCTGGTCAGCAACCTGACCCAACTGAACGTGGTGCTCAACAACAATGGGGCGAGCGCCGGCGCGTTGGACTGCAACCTGACCCAGCTCAAGGGCCTTCGCAACCTGGGATATTGAACTACGCTGATTCTCGATCATTAGGCTTAAAGGGACGGCTTATTCATGTATCGATCAGTCTCGCTGCGCGCAGTTGTATGTTTGAGCACGCTCTTTCCGGCAGCGCTGCTGCAGGCAGCGCCGGATGCCGACGTAGAGGCCCTAAAACAAGAATTACTGGAGCTTAAGCAACGTTACGAAGTGCAGCAGAAAGCACTGGCGGTATTGGAACAACGGGTACGCCAGGTCGAGGAGCAACCGGCACCACCACCCCCGAAACGCCTGGCCAAGTCGCCAGCGGACATGCGTGGCAACCAGCAGGTGGCCGGGACCACGAGCAAAGGCCCGACCCCGGCCGGCGGCAGTTCCTACGGGGAATCGCTCAAGGATGATTCGCAACCGGCGCAGAGTGTGTCCAACCTGTACGACGAAGCCAGCGGCTTCTTCGGCGGCGGCAAGTTCAGTGTCGAGACCGGCCTGACCTACTCCCGTTATGACACCCGGCAGCTGATTCTCAACGGCTTCCTGGCGCTGGACTCGATCTTCCTCGGCAATATCAACCTGGACCGGATCAAGGCCGACAACTGGACCCTCGACCTCACGGCCCGCTACAACCTGGACAACCGTTGGCAGTTCGACGTCAACGTGCCGGTGGTCTACCGCGAATCGACCTACCAGTCCGGCGGCGCGCAGAACGGCGCGGCGGGTGTCACCAGCGAAAAGACCGTGTCCAAGGACCCGACCCTCGGCGACGTGAACTTCGGCATCGCCTACAAATTCCTCGACGAATCGGTCAATACCCCGGACGCGGTGTTGACCCTGCGCGTCAAGGCGCCGACCGGCGAAGAGCCGTTCGGCATCAAGCTGCGCCAGGTCCAGGACAACACCAACCTGTTCGTCCCGGATGACCTGCCGACCGGTAACGGCGTCTGGTCGATCACCCCCGGCATCTCGCTGGTCAAGACCTTCGACCCGGCGGTGTTGTTCGGCACCCTCTCCTACACCCACAACCTGGAAGAATCGTTCGACGACATCAGCTCCACGGTCAACCAGAAGACCCCGGGCAAGGTCAAGCTCGGCGACAGCTTCCAGATCGGCATGGGCGTCGCCTTCGCCCTGAACGAGAAGATGAGTATGTCGTTCTCCTTCTCGGACCTGATCCAGCGCAAGAGCAAGCTCAAGGAAGATGGCGGCGACTGGCAGTCCGTGGTGTCCAGCGATGCCAACGCCGGCTACTTCAACGTCGGCATGACCGTGGCGGCCACCGACAACCTGACCATAGTGCCCAACCTGTCCATCGGCCTGACCGACGATGCGCCGGACTTCACCTTCAGCCTGAAATTCCCTTATTACTTCTAAACACCCAACCAAAAAAAGGCCCGCGGCGATCACCTCGCCGCGGGCCTTTTCGTCGCACCGCCCTAGCGGATCTGATGCTTGTGCAGCAACCGGTAAAAAGTCGGGCGCGATACGCCCAGCACCCTGGCCGCGACACTCAGGTTGTCGCTGTGCCGACTCAAGACGTCGCACAGGGCCTGGCGCTCGGCCCGATGCTTGTAGTCCTCCAGCGTGCCCATGGGCGCGATGCTCGCCTGCGGACTGAGCAGGCCCAGGTCCCGGGCCTCAATCTGCCGGCCCTCGGCCAGTACCAGGCCGCGTCGCACCCGGTTGGCCAGTTCGCGGACATTGCCCGGCCAGTCGTGCTTGCCCATGGCCACCAGCGCGTCTTCGCTGAAACTGCGCGGCCGGCGCCCGGTTTCCTGGCTATAGAAGTGGGAAAAGTGACTGGCCAGCATGCCGATATCGCCATGCCGTTCGCGCAAGGGCGCGGTGACCACCTGCAACACATTCAGGCGGTAATACAGGTCTTCGCGAAAGCGCCCCTTGTCGATCGCCGCCTCGAGGTCGACGTGAGTCGCCGCCAGCACCCGTACATCCACCGGAATCGGCTGGCTGCCACCCACCCGTTCAATGTGTTTTTCCTGCAGAAAGCGCAACAGATTGGCCTGCAGTTCCAGCGGCAGGTCGCCGATTTCGTCGAGAAACAGGGTGCCGCCATGGGCCGCCTCGATACGCCCGACCTTGCGTTGATGGGCGCCGGTGAACGCGCCCTTCTCATGGCCGAACAGTTCGGACTGGATCAGGTGCTCGGGGATCGCCCCGCAGTTGATCGCCACGAAGGGTTTGCTGTGGCGCTGCGACTGGCGGTGCAGGGTCCTGGCCACCAGTTCCTTGCCCGTACCGCTTTCGCCGCGAATCAGTACCGGCGACTCGGTGGGCGCCAGCTTGCTCAAGAGTTTGCGCAAGTCGCGGATCGGTCGGCTGTCGCCCAGCAACTCATGCTCGGGCTGAGCGACATGAATGTGCCCCTGGCCACGCAGGCGGGCCATGCCGAAAGCCCGTCCGAGCGTCACCTGGACCCGCGAGACATCGAACGGCAGGGTGTGGAAATCGAAAAACCACTCGCAAACGAAATCGCCGACCTTCTGCAGGCGCAGCACGTCCGGACTGAGCACCGCAATCCACTCGGTACCGCTGCGGCTGATCAGGTCCTTGACCGCTTCCGGTCGCTCCAGGTGAAAAGCCTGCAAACGCAGCAAGCCGACGTCACAGCCGCGATCGACGGCCGATTCCAGGTCACAACTGTCGACATCCCAGCCCACCGTGCGTAATCCAGGCAGCAGACGATGGCAATCGTCGCACGGGTCAACCACTAAAAGACGGCGTAAGGCGGTCGCTTCAAGCATGACTGTTCCTTGGCGCCAAAAAGAGGAAAAGTTATTAGAAACAGTAGTTTGGCAAACCTGGCTGTAACATTAGCAATAACT
Organism: Pseudomonas sp. GW822-FHT05A08; assembly: GCF_058800485.1. NCBI lineage: Bacteria > Pseudomonadati > Pseudomonadota > Gammaproteobacteria > Pseudomonadales > Pseudomonadaceae > Pseudomonas > Pseudomonas sp. GW822-FHT05A08. Next base: position 3,435,212 of record NZ_CM179511.1, on the reverse strand, counting down.
TGACGCTGTCTTGTATCGATTGTTTATAGCGCCAATCACCATTTGGACTAACCACTACATGGATCCAAAAGCCCGGTTTAATTGCCTGCGCCAATCTTTCATTCAGCTTTCAAAAGAAGGCTCTGAATCGCGGGTGTGAACAAAAGTTGTAAATTCTGGTCTTTCTATGTGACCTGATCCCTGGTTCGAGACATCAGTACAAGTAACCAGCCGAACGGTAAGCCCAACCGACGGCACATCATTTGATTGGGCACATAGAGAGAAGACCCCATGAACGCCCCGCTCCGTATCAACGAAGCACTTTTGATCGCCGACCGCGCATTCCAGCCATTTCAATGCGTCGCCTGGGCCCCGCAAGACGGTAACGGCGAACTGAGCCTGACCGTCATCGACCGCACCAATACCCGTATTGGCCGCAAACAGATTCCAAGCAGCGCCTACTCCGACCCGGCGCAACTGGAAGACCTGCTGAAACAGGCCCGCGCCGAACTGAGCCAGGAAGGTTACACACTGCAATCCTGGGCCATGCCAGAGTAAGAACACGGACGCAGATCACCTTCGGGTGATCTGCGTTATTTTGTCGCAGTTGATATAGCCGCACTTTAGCCAGTTTGCAGAAAGTTCAACTTTCGCGGCCTGACTTGCCTCTCTCCCGCCTGTTTCAAGGCGAGTCTCCAGACACTCGTTAAAACCTCTTTATTACCGCCTTAGTCCGCGCCTGACATGGCGCTTTAGTATCTGCCGCACATCCCTCGCCAGGCGCCCCCCGATACTCGAGTGTTCCTGAACGAGGGCTGCATCTTGAAACGCCTTATTTCAAACCGCCAAAACGCCGATAGAAACTTTCGCCCACGTCGGGCAGCGGACCGTCGGCGTTTTCCAGCGCGTCGTTGAGCCATTCCTCGGCCTTGGCGTAGATCAGGCGATAGATGTTGCGGCAGAGCTGGCGCGCCGCCCGGCCTTCCCAGTCGCCAGGCAGCAATTCGTCCGGCAACTGCGGGTCGCGCAGCAGCAGTTTGCGGTACTCGTGAATCAGCAGCAGGCGCGCCAGGAAACAATCGGCCGGTTGCAGTTGCTCCTGCTCGCGCAGCGCTTGCCACAGCGGCCGGAACAACTGGATGAACTCGCTGTAGTGAGCCGCCAGCTCATCGATGTTCCAGCTTTCGCGCACCTGCAGGCGCAATGCCTTGGAGGCCAGTACATCCTGGGCAGTGGTCTCGAACACAATGGTGTCTTCCTGGGCACCAAGGTCCACCAGGGTCGCGTTGATGTCCGCCCGATCGCTGCGGGGACAGGCCAGCACCACCGGCGAAATCGCGCCAAAACCTTGCCATTCCAGCTCTTCGCGCACCTGCTTGCGCTTGTCCTGGCCAAGCTGCGACAGCATGACCAGGCACCAGGAACCATCCCAGGCCGGCACGCTGGCGTTATAGACCCGCTTGAAGGCCTTGTCGAAACGCCGGCGACCGGTACCGGTCAGGCTGTAATAACTGCGGCGCCCGACTTTCTCGGCGCTCAGCCAGCCTTCCTTGGTCAGGCGAAAGATCGAGGTGCGGATCAGCCGCTCGTTGATGCCGATGGGTTCGAGCAACTGGATCAGGCTGCCCAGCCATACCGTACCGCCGTGGGGTTCGATGGCATCGCCGTACAGGGTAATGATCAGGGAGCTAGCGCGAATCGGCGTCTGCTCCTGGAAACGGGTCACAAGATGATTCAACGGTGCTAGGGACGACATGGGCGTACCGGACAAAAAGGAAGAAATATACCGGGTTTCACCGGCTTGGAGTGGCCTGGAGCGCGCGACCCACTGTGCCCTGCTTGTTCACTGACCAGTATTTTTCGGGCGCAGGCCGCTGTCAGTGATCCGCGGGCGATTGGCTTCGGGTTCCGCGAGCGGCTCACAGACCTGCATCTGCTCCAGGCAGCGCCTGGCCAGCTGTTGATATTCACGGGTGCCGGCCTGCTTCCAGTACAGCTCTTCGTCGCTGAGGCGGCGTTTGACACTGGCCGGGGCGCCCATGACCAGCGACTGCTCCGCACACTCGAAGCCGGCCTTGACGAAGGCCGCCGCGGACACGAAGCAGCGTGGCGCGATCCGCGCGTTATCCATCACCACTGCGTTCATTCCCACCAGCGCATCGGCGCCGATCCGGCAGCCATGCAGCACCGCGCCATGGCCAATATGGCCGTTGCGCTCGACCACCGTGTCGCTGTCGGGAAAACCGTGCATCACACAGGTGTCCTGCAGGTTGGCCCCCTCCTCCAGCACGATCCGCCCGAAATCGCCGCGCAGGCTGGCCAGCGGGCCGATGTAGCAATGGGCACCGACTATCACGTCGCCGATCAGCACGGCGGACGGATGCACATAAGCACTGGGATGGACCACCGGGGTCAGGCCGTCGAGGCTGTAGCAGGTCATGAGGTACTCCTTGGCTAGGGCAGCGAGTCGACACATTGCGCAAAGCGATGCCGATCAGGATTTATTTTGTATCACATCAAGCTTAAACAAAAAAGCGGAAAAGCAGTATCACGTCGCTGCTCAGCAAAGGCTGCTAAGCAAAGGCCATAGCCCCAGTAAAACCCAGAAAATCACGACTTGATCGACCCTCTCCGTCCTGGCGCAACCGATTCAAACCCTCAAAATAAAGACACAATAATTGTATTTTCAAGTTGATTTTATGTATCGCTTTGGCGATATACTCGGCGAAAACCGGCTTCCCAGCCGATCCAATAATGACCCGGCCCTGCGCCGAGTGTGCACTGCGAGGGCATCCGCCATGCCTCAAACCCTTGCTGTCGAAAGCCTCGATGGCGGCGTTCGACTGATTACCCTGCAACGCCCCGCCGCCCTGAATGCCCTGACCAGCGAATTGCTCGGCGAACTGGCGGCTGCCCTGGACGTCGCCCAGGCCGATGACACTGTCCAGGTCGTGGTGCTGACCGGCAGCCGCAAGGCCTTCGCCGCCGGCGCCGACATCAATGAAATGGCCGAGCGCGATCTCACCGGCATCCTCAATGACCCGCGCCAGGCTTCCTGGCAGCGGATCACCGGCTTCAGCAAGCCTCTGATCGCCGCGGTCAACGGTTTCGCCCTCGGCGGCGGCTGCGAGCTGGCCATGCACGCCGACATCCTGATTGCTGGCGAGGATGCCCGTTTTGGCCAGCCGGAAATCAACCTCGGGATCATGCCCGGCGCCGGCGGCACCCAGCGCCTGCTGCGGGCGGTCGGCAAGTCCCTGGCCATGCAGATGGTCCTTGGCGGCGAGTCGATCGATGCCCGCCATGCCTTGCGCGCCGGTCTGGTCAGCGAAGTCACCCAACCGGAACTCACGGTCGAGCGTGCCTTGCAGTTGGCGCGGCTGATTGCCGGCAAGGCGCCGCTGGCCCTGCGCCTGGCCAAGGAGGCGCTGCTCAAGGCGCTGGACACCGACCTCGCCAGCGGCCTGCGCTTCGAGCGCCATGCCTTCACGGTACTGGCCGGCACCCGCGACCGCGAAGAAGGCATCCGTGCCTTCCAGGAAAAACGCCGGCCCCGCTTCACCGGCCACTAGGCCGCCGCAGCGGCCAACGACTCACACGACCTGTCAGAGAGCGCCAGAACATGAACTTCGAACACATCCTGTTTTCCGTCGAGGCAGGCGTCGCCCTCCTCAGCCTGAACCGCCCCGAGCAGCTCAACAGCTTCAATGCGCAGATGCATGGCGAGGTCCGCGAAGCGCTCAAGCAACTGCGCGCCAATCCCGAGGCCCGGGTACTGCTGCTGACCGGCGAAGGCCGGGGTTTCTGCGCCGGTCAGGACCTGAGCGACCGCAACGTCGCCCCCGGCGCGGAGGTGCCGGACCTGGGCGAATCCATCGAGCGCTTCTATAACCCGCTGATCCGCCAGTTGCGCGACCTGCCGCTGCCGGTGATCTGCGCGGTGAACGGCGTGGCCGCCGGGGCCGGGGCCAACATTCCCCTGGCCTGCGACCTGGTACTGGCCGGTCGTTCGGCGAGCTTTATCCAGGCGTTCTGCAAGATCGGCCTGATCCCCGACTCCGGCGGCACCTGGACCCTGCCGCGCCTGGTCGGCATGGCGCGGGCCAAGGCCCTGGCCCTGCTGGGCAATCGCCTGACGGCCGAACAGGCCGAGCAATGGGGCCTGATCTATCGCTGCGTCGAAGATGTCGAATTGCGTGATGAGGCCCTCAAGCTTGCGCGCCACCTGGCCACCCAACCGACCTATGGCCTGGCACTGATCAAGCGCAGCCTCAACGCCAGCCTGAACAACAGCTTCGACGAACAGCTGGAACTGGAAAAAGACCTGCAACGCCTGGCCGGACGCAGCGAGGACTACCGCGAAGGCGTGAGCGCCTTCATGGACAAACGCACACCGACCTTCAAGGGGCGTTGAACATGAACCCACTGACACCCCAGGCCCGCGTCGCGGTGATCGGCGCCGGCGCGATGGGTGCCGGCATCGCCCAGGTCGCGGCCCAGGCCGGCCATCCGGTATGGCTGCTGGACAACCGCCCGGGCGCCGCGGCGCAAGCCATCGCCAGCATCGACCGGCAACTCGCCAGGCGCGTGACCAATGGCAAGCTCGATGCCCAGGCGCACAGAGCGACCATGGCCCGACTGCAGGCGGCCGAAGCCATCGAGCCACTGGCCGACAGCGAGCTGATCATCGAAGCCATCGCCGAGAACCTCGAAGCCAAGCGCGAGCTGTTTCGCCAGCTGGAAAGCCTGTGCCGCGACAGCTGCATCCTCGCCAGCAACACCTCTTCGCTGTCGATCACCCGCATCGCCGCCGGCCTGAAACGACCCGAACGCCTGCTGGGCCTGCACTTTTTCAATCCGGCACCGGTCATGCCGCTGGTCGAGGTCGTCTCGGGACTGGCCAGCGACCGGCAACTGGCGCAGTGCCTGTACGACACCGCCACGAACTGGGGCAAGCAGCCGGTGCACACCCGCTCCACCCCGGGCTTTATCGTCAACCGCGTGGCCCGGCCGTTCTACGCCGAAAGCCTGCGCCTGCTGCAGGAAGGCGCCGGCGACTGCGCCACGCTCGACGCCCTGCTGCGCGAGGCCGGTGGTTTTGCCATGGGTGCCTTCGAACTGACAGACCTGATCGGTCATGACGTCAACTACGCGGTGACCCGCTCGGTATTCGAGGCCTATTACGGCGACATGCGCTTTCAGCCATCGCTGATTCAGCAGGAACTGGTGGATGCCGGGCACTTCGGACGCAAGACCGGCCAGGGTTTCTATGCCTATGCCGAGGGCGTCGAACGCCCCGCCCCCGTGGAGTTGCACAGCGAGCAAAACATCGAGCACTGCGTGGTCGAGGGCGACCTGGGGGCTGCCCACGGCTTGCTGCAACGCTTGCGCGAGTCCGGTGTGCACCTGGTCGAGCGTGATGGCCCTGGCCTGTTGCGAGTCGGCGATGCGGTACTGGCCGTCAGCGACGGACGCCTGGCCAGCCAGCGCGCCCGCGACCAAGGCTTGAGCAACCTGATCCTGCTGGACCTGGCCCATGACTATGCCAGCGCTGGCCGCCTGGCGATCAGTTGCTGCGCCGGCACCAACCCACTGGCCCGCGACCAGGCGGTGGCACTGTTGCAACGCGCCGGGTTCAAGGTCAGCCAGCTCAGCGACAGCCCGGGGCTGCTGGTCCTGCGCACCGTGGCGATGCTCGCCAACGAGGCCGCCGACGCCTTGCTGCAAGGCGTGGCCTCGGCAGTGGACATCGACCTGGCGATGCGTGCCGGGGTCAATTACCCCGAAGGCCCCCTGGCCTGGGCCGACCGCCTGGGCCTGCCGCAGGTACTCGAGGTCCTGCAAAACCTGCAGGCCGCCTATGGCGAGGAACGTTACCGACCGTCCCTGCTGTTGCGCCGCCGGGTTGCCGAAGGGAGGACGCTGCATGCTTGATCACCCTGCCATGAGCCTGGCCAGCGCCTGCGCCCAGAGCCTGTTCAAACGCGACAACGCCAGCCAGGCCCTGGGCATGCGCCTATTGTCGGTGGCGCCCGGCGTCGCCCGGCTGGGCATGAGCGTGCGCGAAGACATGCTGCAAGGCCACGGCACCTGCCACGGCGGCTTGCTGTTCACCCTGGCGGACTCGGCCTTCGCCCTGGCCTGCAATACCTACGACGAAGCCACGGTGGCCATCGGCTGTAGCATCGACTACATCGCCCCGGCCCGTCTGGGCGACACCCTGACCGCCGATTGCATCGAGCAAAGCCGCAACGGCCGCACCGGTAACTACGACGTGCGGATCGAAAACCAGCATGGCGTGTTGATCGCCCTGTTCCACGGCAAATCCTACAAAGTGCGCGGCCCGGTGCTGGCGCAGGAGGCCCCCAATGAATGACGCCCTGATCATCGATGCAGTCCGCACCCCCATCGGCCGTTACGGCGGCGCCCTGAGCAGCGTGCGCGCCGACGACCTGGGCGCGGTGCCGTTACGCGCCCTGGTGCAGCGCAACCCCGGAGTCGACTGGAGCCGGGTCGACGACGTGATCTACGGCTGCGCCAACCAGGCCGGCGAAGACAATCGCAACGTGGCACGCATGTCGGCGCTGCTGGCCGGGTTGCCGGTGGAGGTCCCCGGCACCACCCTCAACCGCTTGTGCGGCTCCGGCCTGGACGCCATTGGCAGCGCCGCCCGCGCCCTGCGTTGTGGCGAGGCCGGGCTGGTGCTGGCCGGCGGCGTCGAATCGATGTCCCGCGCGCCGCTGGTGATGGGCAAGGCGCAGACCGCGTTTTCGCGCCAGGCCGAGCTGTTCGACACCACCATCGGCTGGCGCTTCGTCAACCCGTTGATGGAACAAGGCTTCGGCATCGACTCGATGCCGGAGACCGCGGAAAACGTCGCCGCGCAGTTCGGCATTTCCCGCGCCGACCAGGACGCCTTCGCCCTGCGCAGCCAGCAGCGGGCCGCGGCGGCGCAAGCCAGCGGACGCCTGGCCAGGGAAATAGTCACGGTGCCCATCCCCCAGCGCAAAGGCCCGCCGACCCTGGTCGAACACGACGAGCACCCAAGGGGCGACACCACCCTCGAACAATTGCAGAAGCTCGGCACGCCATTCCGCCAGGGCGGCAGCGTCACCGCGGGCAACGCCTCGGGGGTCAACGACGGCGCCTGCGCCCTGTTGCTGGCCGACGCGGTAACCGCGCAACGCTACGGCCTCAAGGCTCGGGGTCGGGTGGTCGCCATGGCCACCGCCGGGGTCGAACCGCGGATCATGGGCATCGGCCCGGTGCCGGCCACGCGCAAGGTGCTGGAACTGGCCCGGCTGAGCCTGGCGGACATGGACGTGATCGAGCTCAACGAGGCGTTCGCCGCCCAGGGCCTGGCGGTGCTGCGCGAGCTGGGCCTGGCGGACGACGACGAGCGGGTCAACCCCAACGGCGGCGCCATCGCCCTGGGCCACCCCCTGGGCATGAGCGGCGCGCGCCTGGTGACCACCGCGCTGCACGAACTGGAGCAACGCCAGGGTCGCTACGCCTTGTGCACCATGTGCATCGGCGTGGGCCAGGGCATCGCCCTGATCATCGAACGACTTTAAGACCGGATACACCCGCGCCCGGAGCCCCCACGGGTATCCTGGGCGCAGGCACTCAGGAGCCGCCCGCCGGCGGTTCGACACAACAATAATTCGAGTGAAGCCATGAACATGCCAATTGCCAAAGCCGTGCTTGATCCCCTGCTGGACCCGCTGGAGACCGCCAGCGTCGACCAGTTGCGCCAGCATCAACTGGAACGCCTGCGCTGGAGCCTGAACCACGCCTACCGCAATGTGCCGCTGTACCGCCAGCGCTTCGACGAGCTGGGCGTGCACCCGGACGATGTGCGCAGCCTGGAGGACCTGGCGCAGTTCCCATTCACCAGCAAGTCCGACCTGCGCGACAACTATCCCTACGGCATGTTCGCCGTGCCGATCGAGGACGTGGTGCGCCTGCACGCCTCCAGCGGCACCACCGGCAAGCCGACGGTGGTCGGCTACACCCAGAACGACATCGACACCTGGGCCAGGGTGGTCGCGCGCTCGATTCGCGCCGCCGGCGGCCGGCGTGGCGACAAGGTCCATGTGTCCTACGGCTACGGCCTGTTCACCGGCGGCCTGGGGGCGCACTACGGTGCCGAGCGCCTGGGCTGCACGGTGATTCCGATGTCCGGCGGCCAGACCGAAAAACAGGTGCAGCTGATCAAGGACTTCCAGCCGGACATCATCATGGTCACGCCCTCCTACATGCTCAACATCGCCGATGAGATCGAGCGCCAAGGCATCGATCCGCAAAAGCTCGCCCTGCGCCTGGGGATCTTCGGCGCCGAACCCTGGACCGCCGAACTGCGCAGCGCCATCGAACAGCGCCTGGGCATCACCGCGCTGGATATCTACGGGCTCTCGGAAATCATGGGCCCCGGCGTGGCCATGGAATGCGCCGAGACCAAGGACGGGCCGACCCTCTGGGAGGACCACTTCTACCCCGAGATCATCGACCCGGTGACCGGACAGGTGTTGCCGGACGGCCAGATGGGCGAGCTGGTGTTCACTTCGCTGAGCAAGGAAGCCCTGCCGATGATCCGCTACCGCACCCGCGACCTGACCCGCCTGCTGCCCGGCACCGCGCGGCCCATGCGGCGTATCGACAAGATCACCGGGCGCAGCGACGACATGCTGATCATTCGCGGGGTCAACGTGTTCCCCACGCAGATCGAGGAGCAGGTGCTCAAGGTCCGGCAACTCTGCGAATGCTACGAGATCCACCTGTACCGCAACGGCAACCTCGACAGCGTCGAGGTCCATGTGGAACTCAAGAACGAGCATCGACAGCTGGGCGACGAACAGCAGAAAGCCATCTGCGACGAACTGAGCCGGCACATCAAGACTTACATCGGTATCAGCTCGCGTATCGTTTTGCGCCCGGCCTTTTCCCTCAAGCGCTCCGAGGGCAAGGCCAGCCACGTGATGGACAATCGGCAGAAATAAGCCATTCCAAGCTTAAAGCCCCGCTTCGGCGGGGCTTTTTTTGCTCGAGGGAAAGCCTTCAATGAGCAAAGCGATACAAAACTATATACGACACTCTATTTTGTGTTTGATATTTATTTTTGTATCACATATAAAGCTCTCCATGCCCAGGCAATCCTTCACGGCAGGAGACGCACCATGTACGCACAGCTGGTAGAGACCGGAGTCAAAAGCATCAAGCCTCGTTCGGAGATGTCCGAACAGGAACGCGCCTTCCAGGACAAAATCGATTCGGAAATCAAGATCGAAGCCAAGAACTGGATGCCGGATGCCTATCGGCAAACCCTGATCCGGCAGATTTCCCAGCACGCCCATTCGGAAATCGTCGGCATGCTGCCCGAAGGCAACTGGGTGACCCGCGCCCCGACCCTCAAGCGCAAGCTGCAACTGATGGCCAAGATCCAGGACGAAGCCGGCCACGGCCTGTACCTGTACAGCGCGATGGAAACCCTGGGCGCCGACCGCGACGAGGAAATCGCCAAGCTGCACAGCGGCCGCGCCAAGTACTCGAGCATCTTCAACTACCCGACGCTGAACTGGGCCGACATGGGCGCGGTGGGCTGGCTGGTGGACGGTGCGGCGATCGTCAACCAGGTGGTGCTGCAGCGCACCTCCTACGGCCCCTACTCCCGGGCCATGGTGCGCATCTGCAAGGAAGAGAGCTTCCACCAGCGCCAGGGCTACGAAATCCTCCTGACCATGATGCGCGAGGGCAACCAGGCGCAGAAGGACATGGTCCAGGACGCCATCAACCGCCTGTGGTGGCCGGCGCTGATGATGTTCGGCCCCAGCGACGAACACTCGCCCAACAGCGCGCAGTCCATGGCCTGGAAGATCAAGCGCCAGAGCAACGACGAACTGCGCCAGCGCTTCATCGACCAGACCATCCCGCAGCTGGAACTGCTCGGCTGCACCTGCCCGGACCCGGACCTTAGGTGGAACGCCGAACGCGGCCACTACGACTTCGGCGAGATCCAGTGGGACGAATTCTACGAAGTGCTCAAGGGCAACGGCCCTTGCAACCAGGAACGCGTCGCTACCCGGCGCAAGGCCATCGAGGACGGCGCCTGGGTGCGCGAAGCCGCGGTCGCCCACGCCCGCAAGAAAACCAATAAAAACGCCGCGTGAACCGTAGCCGCTGCCGAAGGTTGCAATAAGGCCCGAAGGGCCTTCGAGGGCCTCAAGAGCGCTCCCCCTTCGGGGTCGATCGCAGCCTGCGGCCGCGGCTACATGAATTCAGCCCCTGATGTGGAGTCACCCTTATGTCCGAATGGACCCTCTTCGAAGTCTTCGTGCGCAGCAAGCACGGGCTCAACCACAAACATGTCGGCAGCGTGCACGCCGCCGACAGCGCCATGGCCATCGAGAACGCCCGCGAGCTCTACACCCGCCGCAGCGAAGGCGTGAGTCTGTGGGTGGTGCCCTCGGCGCTGATCGTCGCCTCGTCCCCGGATGAAAAGGACCCGCTGTTCGACCCGGCGGACGACAAGGTCTATCGCCACGCCAGCTTCTACGAGCTGCCGGCCGAAGTCGGGCACATGTGAGGTCGACCATGAACACGCAAAACGAATTGATCCAATACCTGCTGCGCCTGGGCGACAGCGCCCTGGTCCAGGGCCAGCGCCTGTGCCAGTGGTGCGGCCGCGCGCCGGCCCTGGAAGAAGAACTGGCGCTGATGAACGTCGGCCTCGACCTGGTGGGCCAGGCCCGCAACTGGCTGGACTACGCCGCCGAACTGCTGGACGACGGCCGCGATGCCGACCACCTGGCGTTCCGCCGCGACGAGCGGGCCTATCGCAACCTGCTGCTGGTGGAACAGCCCAACGGCGATTTCGCCGTGACCCTGCTCAAGCAGTTTCTCTACGATGCCTGGCACCTGGAAGTGCTCAAGGGCCTGGCCCAGTCCAGCGACGAACGCATCGCCGGGATCGCCGCCAAGGCGGTGAAGGAAGTCACCTATCACCTGCGCCGCTCCAGCGAATGGGTCGAACGCCTGGGCGACGGCACCGAGCACAGCCACCAGCGCATGCTGGAGGCGATTCCCCTGCTCTGGCGCTTCACCGTCGAGCTGATCGGCGGCGACGACAGCGAAAACCACCTGCACGACGCCGACATCATCGCCGACCCCGCGCAGGTCGCCAGCGCCTGGCAGGCGACGGTGGCGCGGATTTTCGCCAGCGCCACCCTGCCCCTGCCAGCGGCCCCCAGCCATTTCTACCTGGATGCCCGCCGCGGCCTGCACAGCGAACACCTGGGCATTCTGCTGGCGGAAATGCAGGCGCTGCCACGAGCGTACCCCGATGCGACCTGGTGAGCTGATTTCCAGCGACCGCGGCGCCCGGGCCCTGCAACCGGGCGACCTGGAAGCCGCCTGGAACATCCTGGGCGCGGTCATGGACCCGGAGGTGCCGGTGGTCAGCGTGGTGGAGCTGGGCATCGTCCGCGACCTCGACTGGCACGACGGCCACCTGCAGGTGGTGGTCACCCCGACCTACTCCGGCTGCCCGGCCACCGAGGTGATCGAGGACGATATCCGCGCCGCCCTGGAACTCGCCGGGTTTCCCGCGCCCCGGCTGCAACGCCGGCTGACCCCGGCCTGGAGCACCGACTGGATCACCGCCAGCGGCCGCGAACGGCTGCGGGCCTACGGCATCGCCCCGCCCGTGGGCAGTGGCAGCAAGCGCAGCCTGCTGGGCGAAAGCGCTGCCATCTGCTGCCCGCAATGTGGCAGCAGCCACACCGAACAGCTCAGCGAATTCGGCTCGACCGCCTGCAAGGCGCTGTATCGCTGCCGGGACTGCCTGGAGCCGTTCGACTATTTCAAGTGCATCTGACGCCGTGTCAGTGGGAGAACAACCATGAGCAAATTCCACAGCCTGACCATCAAGGATGTGCGCAGCGAAACCCGCGACGCGGTGTCCATCGCCTTCGAGATTCCGCAGCACCTGCAGGACAGCTTTCATTTCACCCAGGGCCAGCATCTGGTGATGCGCACCCAACTGGATGGCGAGGAAGTGCGCCGTTCCTATTCGATCTGCGCCGGGGTCAACGATGGCGAGTTGCGCATTGCCGTCAAGCGCGTGGCCGGCGGGCGTTTTTCGGCGTTCGCCAATGACCGGCTCAAGCCCGGGCACTGCCTGGACGTGATGCCGCCCGCCGGGCACTTCCATGTCGAACTCGACCCCGCGCGCCATGGCCAGTACCTGGCGGTGGCGGCCGGCAGCGGCATCACACCGATCCTGTCGATCATCAAGAGCACCCTGGAAACCGAGCCCCACAGCCGCGTCACCCTGCTGTACGGCAACCGCGCAAGCTCCGCCGCCCTGTTTCGCGAACAGCTGGAAGACCTGAAGAATCGCTACCTGCAACGCCTGAACCTGATCTTCGTGTTCAGCCGCGAACAGCAGGACGTCGACCTCTACAACGGCCGGATCGACGCCGACAAATGCGCCCGGCTGTTTTCCCGCTGGCTCGACGTCAAGGCCCTGGACGCCGCCTTCATCTGCGGCCCGCAGGCGATGACCGAAACCGTGCGCGACAGCCTGAAAACCCATGGCATGGCCGCCGAGCGCATTCACTTCGAGCTGTTCGCCGCCGCGGGCAGCCCGCACAAGCGCGAGGCCCGCGAAGCCGCCCGGCAGCACGACGCGGCGGTCAGCCAGATCACCGTGATCAGCGACGGTCGCGCCCTGGCCTTCGACCTGCCGCGCAATAGCCAGAGCATCCTCGACGCCGGCAATGCCCAGGGCGCCGAACTGCCCTATTCGTGCCGCGCCGGGGTGTGCTCCACCTGCAAGTGCAAGGTGATCGAGGGCGAAGTGGAGATGGACAGCAACCACGCCCTCGAGGACTACGAAATGGCTGCCGGGTACGTGCTGTCGTGCCAGTCGTTCCCGGTCAGCGACAAGGTGGTGCTGGACTTCGACCAGCTCTGACCTGTGGCCACTGCCGGAGGCTGCGATCGACTTGGGCGGCACTCCGACGAAGCGGGCGCACGATCTTGAGATCGCTGAAGGCCTTCGGCCTTATCGCAGCCTCCGGCAGCGGCTACAGAAAAAATTCACCGCGTTTCAACCAAAACAAAAACAACATCAAGAGAGCGCTCCCATGACCCCGCAAGACATCGAACAGATCCGCCGGCACCCCGACTTCATCCAGCTGGTGCGCCGCAAACAGAACCTCTACTGGTCCCTGACCCTGGCCATGCTGGTGATCTACTACGGCTTCGTGCTGCTGGTGGCGTTTTCCCCCAGCACCCTGGGGCGCTCGCTCAGTGGCGGGGTGACCACGGTGGGTATGCTGGTGGGCGTGGCGATCGTGCTGCTGGCCTTCGCCCTCACCGGCTTTTATGTCTATCGCGCCAATAACGTGATCGACCCGCTGAACGAAAAGCTCAAGCAGGAGTGCGCCCAATGAAGCGCTTGCTGGCGTTGTTCGCCCTGCCGTGTCTGTTCGCCACCGACCTGGCGCTGGCCGCCGAAGGCAGCGCGCGCCCCTTGAACTGGAACGCCATCGGCATGTTCCTGGTGTTTGTCCTGTTCACCCTCGGCGTCACCCGCTGGGCCGCCCTGCGCACCCGCTCGGCCAGCGACTTCTATACCGCCGGCGGCGGCATGAGCGGCTTGCAGAATGGCCTGGCGATCGCCGGCGACATGATCTCCGCAGCGTCCTTCCTGGGCATCTCGGCGATGATGTTCCTCAACGGCTACGACGGCCTGCTGTACGCCCTGGGCGTACTCGCCGGCTGGCCGATCATCCTGTTCCTGATCGCCGAACGCCTGCGCAACCTGGGCAAGTACACCTTCGCCGACGTGGTGTCCTACCGCCTGGAACAGACCCCGGTGCGCCTGACCTCGGCCTTCGGCACCCTGACTGTGGCCCTGATGTACCTGGTGGCGCAGATGGTCGGCGCCGGCAAGCTGATCGAGTTGCTGTTCGGCATCAGCTACCTCTATGCGGTGATGCTGGTCGGGGTGCTGATGGTGTTCTACGTGACCTTCGGCGGCATGCTCGCCACCACCTGGGTGCAGATCATCAAGGCGGTGATGCTGCTGTTCGGCACCAGCTTCATGGCGTTCATGGTGCTCAGGCATTTCGGCTTCAGCACCGAGGCGATGTTCGCCGGGGCCAGCGCCGTGCACGCCAAGGGCAGCGCGATCATGGCCCCGGGCGGGCTGCTGTCGAACCCCATCGACGCCATTTCCCTGGGCCTGGGCATGATGTTCGGCACCGCCGGCCTGCCGCATATCCTGATGCGTTTCTTTACCGTCAGCGACGCCAAGGAAGCGCGCAAGAGCGTGTTCTACGCCACCGGTTTCATCGGCTACTTCTATCTGCTGCTGATCGTGGTCGGCTTCGGCGCGATCGTCATGGTCGGCACCGATCCTTCGTTCCGCGACGCCAGCGGCGCGATCATCGGCGGCGGCAACATGATCGCCGTGCACCTGGCCCAGGCGGTGGGCGGCAACCTGTTCCTCGGCTTCATCTCGGCGGTGGCCTTCGCCACCATCCTCGCGGTGGTCGCCGGCCTGGCGCTGTCCGGCGCCTCGGCGGTGTCCCACGACCTGTACGCCTGCGTGCTGCGCAAGGGCCAGGCCAGCGAGCAGCAGGAAATGCGCGTGTCGCGCATCGCCACCCTGTGCATCGGCGTGCTGGCGATCGTCCTCGGCCTGCTGTTCGAGTCGCAGAACATTGCCTTCCTCTCCGGGCTGGTGCTGGCCATCGCCGCCTCGGTGAATTTCCCGGTGCTGTTCCTTTCGATGTTCTGGAAAGGCCTGACCACCCGCGGCGCCGTGACCGGCAGCCTGGCCGGACTGGTGTCGGCGATCGTGCTGCTGGTGCTGAGCCCGGCGGTCTGGGTCAACGTGCTGCATCACGAACGGGCGCTGTTCCCTTATTCCAACCCGGCGCTGTTTTCCATGAGCCTGGCGTTCCTCAGTGCCTGGCTGTTCTCGGTGACCGACACCTCGGCGCGGGCCGAACTGGAGCGTGGCCGCTACCTCGCGCAGTTCATCCGCTCGATGACCGGTATCGGCGCCTCCGGCGCCAGCAAACACTGAACCCGTTCCGATCGATGACAGGGAATAACAACAATGAACCCCGTTTCCATCGCCTCACCGAAACACCTGCTGCCGGCCATGGCCTCGCTGGGCCTGGGCCTGTTCACCTGCAGCGTACAAGCCGACTTCATCGGCGACAGCAAGGCGCGGATCGAAATGCGCAACCACTACATCAACCGTGACTTCCGCCAGGCCAACGCCGCGCAGTCCAAGGCCGAGGAATGGGCCCAGGGCTTCACCGCGCGGCTCGAGTCCGGCTACACCGAGGGCACCCTGGGTTTCGGCCTGGACGCCCTCGGCGAGCTCGGGCTCAAGCTCGACTCCAGCGCGGATCGCCGCGGCACTGGCCTGCTGCCGTTCGGCCCCAACAGCCACGAACCTGCGGACGAGTTCAGCGAGCTGGGCCTGACCGGCAAGCTGCGCCTGTCGAAAAGCGTCTTGAAGATCGGCACCCTGCAACCGCTGCTGCCCGTGGCCACTTACAACGACACCCGTCTGCTCGGCTCGACGTTCCAGGGCGGCCTGCTGACCAGCCAGGAAATCAGCGGCCTGACGGTAAATGCCGGGCGCCTGACCGAAGCCAACCTGCGGGACTCCTCGAGCAACGACGACATCGGTTATGGCGCCGCCCGCAGCGATCATTTCGACTTCGCCGGTGGCAGCTACGCCTTCAGCCCGCAGCTGAGCCTCAGCTACTACTACGGCAAGCTCGAACAGATCTATCGCCAGCACTATCTCGGCCTGCTGCATACCCAGCCCCTGGGCGGCGGCTTCAGCCTGCGCAGCGACCTGCGCTACTTCGACAGCCGTGGCGACGGCGCCGAGCGCGCCGGGCGGATCGACAACCGCAACTTCAACAGCCTGTTCAGCCTGATCAAGGGAGCGCACAAAATCAGCGCCACCTGGCAGCAGCTGTCCGGTGACAGCGCCTTCCCGTTCCTCAACGGCGGCGATCCCTACGTGGTCAACCTGGTGACCTACAACACCTACACCCGCGCCGAGGAAGACTCCTGGCAGCTGCGCTACGACTACGACTTCGCGGCCATGGGCCTGCCCGGCCTGACCTTCATGACCCGCTACACCGACGGCCGCCACGTCAAGGCGGGCAACATCGACAACGGCCGCGAGACCGAACGCGACACCGACATCACCTACGTGATCCAGAGCGGACCGCTGAAGGACCTGAGCATCCGCTGGCGCAACGTGACCTTTCGTTCGGGCAACGGCCTGACCACCGACCTCGACGAGAACCGCCTGATCCTCGGCTACACCCTGGCTCTTTGGTAAACCCCGCCGGCGCGGTCGCTGGCCGCGCCGGCCTCATTCATCATCCGGAGGAATCGTGATGCCTCACGCCCCCACCCTGCAAAGCTTCATCGCCGGCCGCTGGATCGGCCAACACGGCGCCCAGGTGCTGCGCAGCGCCATCGACGGCCACGAACTGGCCCGCACCCATGAAGAACGCCTGGATTTCGCCGAGGCGCTCGACCATGGCCGGCGCCAGGGCATCGCCTCCCTCATGGCCCTGGACTTCCAGCAGCGCGCCCAGCGGCTCAAGGCGCTGGCGCTGTACCTGAGCGAGCGCAAGGAACAGCTGTACGCTATCTCCCATCACAGCGGCGCCACCCGCGCCGACAGCTGGATCGACATCGAGGGCGGCAACAGCACCCTGTTCACCTATGCCAGCCTGGGTTCGCGGGAACTGCCCTCGGGCAATATCGTCCACGAAGGCCCGGCGCTGCCGTTGAGCAAGCTCGGCAGTTTCGCCGGCACCCATATCCTGGTGCCCCGCGGTGGCCTGGCGGTGCATATCAACGCTTTCAACTTCCCGATCTGGGGCATGCTGGAAAAATTCGCCCCGAGCTTCCTCGCCGGCATGCCGTGCATCGTCAAGCCAGCCACCGCCACCAGCTACCTGACCGAAGCCGTGGTGCGCCTGATGGATGAATCGGGGCTGTTGCCCGTCGGCAGCCTGCAACTGGTAATTGGCGGCACCGGCGACCTGCTCGATCGCCTGCAAGGCCAGGACGTACTGACCTTCACCGGCTCGGCCGATACCGCGGCCAGGCTGCGCGCCAACCCACAGCTGATTCGCAACTCGGTGCCGTTCAATGCCGAGGCCGACTCGCTGAACTGCGCGATCCTCGCCCCGGACGTGAGCCCGGACGACGAAGAGTTCGAGCTGTTCATCAAGGAAGTGGCCCGGGAAATGACCACCAAGGCTGGGCAGAAATGCACCGCCATTCGCCGCGCCATTGTGCCGGCCCGGCACCTCGACGCGGTCGCCAGCCGCCTGCGCGACAGGCTGGCCAAGGTGGTGGTCGGCGACCCGGCGGTGGAAGGCGTGCGCATGGGCGCGCTGGCCTCCCACGACCAGCAACGGGACGTGGCCGAACGCCTGGAGAGCTTGTTGCAGAGCAGCGACCTGTTGTTCGGCGCCCGCGACGGCTTCGAGCCGCGCGGGGCAAACACCCGCCAGGGCGCGTTCTTCGCCCCGACCCTGTTGCAGGCCCGCGACCCGCATGCCGAAGGCGGCGCCCACGATATCGAGGCCTTCGGCCCGGTCAGCACGCTGATGGCCTATGACGACCTCGACGAAGCCCTGGCCCTGGCCGCGCGAGGCAAAGGCAGCCTGGTGGCCAGCCTGGTGACCCGCGATCCACGCATCGCCGCCGAGGCCATCCCGGTGGCCGCGGCCTGGCACGGGCGCCTGCTGGTGCTGGACCGCGAATCCGCCGCCGAATCCACCGGCCATGGCTCGCCGCTGCCGCAGCTCAAGCACGGCGGCCCGGGGCGTGCCGGTGGCGGTGAGGAGCTCGGTGGCCTGCGCGCGGTGAAGCACTACCTGCAACGGGCGGCGGTGCAAGGCTCGCCGACCATGCTGGCGGCGGTCACCGGCGAATACGTGCGCGGCGCCAAGGTCATCGAGACCGAGGTGCATCCGTTCCGCCGGTTCTTCCAGGACCTGCAGATCGGCGAGTCGCTGCTGACCCACAGGCGCACGGTGACCGAGGCCGACCTGGTGAACTTCGGCTGCCTGTCCGGCGACCACTTCTATATGCACTTCGACGAGATCGCAGCCAGGGAGTCGCAGTTCGGCAAGCGCATCGCCCACGGTTACTTCGTGCTGTCGGCGGCAGCCGGGCTGTTCGTGTCCCCGGCGCCAGGGCCGGTACTGGCCAACTACGGCCTGGATACCCTGCGCTTCATCAACCCGGTGGGCATCGGCGACACCATCCAGGCGCGCCTGACCTGCAAGCGCAAGATCGACCAGGGCAAGCAGAGCCCGCAAGGCATCCCCCAGGGCGTGGTGGCCTGGGACGTGGAGGTCAGCAACCAGCTGGGCGAGCTGGTGGCCAGCTACGACATCCTGACCCTGGTGGTCAAACGCGAAGACTGACCGGCACCGCCCGCAGGAGCTGGTTTATCGGCTCCTGCGCGGGCCCGGGCGGTATTTGTGGCAAAAGATTTCAGAGTTTCTTGATCTTCACCGGTGCTTGCGGCAAGTTGCGCGCTTCGTCAATACAAGGAGCAGCCAATGTCCGGTTCACTGGCCCAGGCTTTCACCCACAACTTTCTCGGCCATTCACCGCGCTGGTACAAAGCCAGCATTCTCGTCTTCCTGCTGCTCAACCCCTTGCTGCTGTTCACGGTCGGCCCGGTGGCGGCCGGCTGGATGCTGGTGGCCGAGTTCATCTTCGCCCTGGCCATGGCCCTCAAGTGCTACCCGTTGATGCCCGGCGGCCTGCTGGTGCTGGAAGCCGTGGCGCTGGGCATGACCACGCCCCAGGCGCTGTACGACGAACTGGTGCACAACTTCCCGGTGATCCTGCTGCTGATGTTCATGGTGGCCGGCATCTACTTCATGAAGGAGCTGCTGCTGTTCCTGTTCTCCCGGCTGTTGCTGGGGGTACGTTCCAAGGCGCTGCTGGGTCTGCTGTTCTGCTTTCTCTCGGCCTTCCTCTCGGCGTTTCTCGATGCCCTGACGGTGACTGCGGTGATCATCAGCGCCGCGGTGGGCTTCTATTCGGTGTATCACCGGGTGGCGTCCGGCAACGACCCGCGCCAGGACAGCGAATTCAACGACGACCAGCACTTGCCGCAACTGCATCACCAGGACCTGGAGCAGTTCCGCGCCTTCCTGCGCAGCCTGCTGATGCATGGCGCGGTGGGTACCGCCCTGGGTGGCGTCTGCACCCTGGTGGGCGAGCCGCAGAACCTGCTGATCGGCCATGAAATGGGTTGGCACTTCGCCGACTTCTTCCTCAAGGTTGCCCCGGTGTCCCTGCCGGTGCTGGTGGCCGGGCTGGTGACCTGCGTGCTGCTGGAGAAACTGCGCTGGTTCGGCTACGGCACCCTGCTGCCGGACAACGTGCGCGCGGTGCTGGCCAACTACGCCGCTGAAGACAACACCGAACGCACCGACCGGCAACGCGCGGCGCTGCTGGTACAGGGTGTGGCGGCGCTGATCCTGATTGCCGCGCTGGCCCTGCACATCGCCGAGGTCGGCCTGATCGGCCTGATGGTGATCGTGCTGATTACCGCGTTCACCGGCATCACCGACGAGCACCGCCTGGGCAGCGCGTTCAAGGATGCGATGCCGTTCACCGCCCTGCTGGTGGTGTTTTTCGCGGTGGTGGCGGTGATTCACGACCAGCAGCTGTTCACCCCGCTGATCCAGTGGGTGCTGGCGCTGCCAGCGAGCCAGCAACCGGGCATGCTGTTTATCGCCAACGGGCTGTTGTCGGCCATCAGCGATAACGTGTTCGTCGCCACCATCTACATCACCGAAGTGAAACAGGCCTTCGCTTCCGGACTGATGAGCCGCGAACACTTCGAAGCCCTGGCGGTGGCGATCAACACCGGCACCAACCTGCCGAGCGTGGCCACGCCCAACGGCCAGGCGGCGTTCCTGTTCCTGCTGACCTCGGCGATCGCGCCGCTGGTGCGCCTGTCGTATGGACGCATGGTGTGGATGGCGTTGCCCTACACCGTGGTGATGGGGGTGCTGGGCTGGTATGCGGTGAGTTACTGGCTGTAAGGATGTAGCCGCTGCCGCAGGCTCGGGACGCGTTCGGACGATAAGGCCGAAGGCCTTCAGCGATCTGGAGACCGCCACGACCCTGCGGGTCGATCGCAGCCTGTGGCAGCGGCTACAGGTTTTGCATTAGCGCGGCAGGATAAATCGTTCGATCGCCTCGGCGGCGCCATCCACGACATTGCTGCCCGTCACCAGGTCGGCCTGGCGTTTCACCGCCGCTTCGGCCTGGCCCATGGCAATCGACAACCCGGCCTGCTGGAACATCGCCGGGTCGTTGCCGCCATCGCCCAGCGCCGCGGTGCGCGCAAGCGGCACCCCGAGAAACTCCGCCAGGGTGATCAGCGCCTGCCCCTTGTTGGCCAGCAGCGCCGTCACATCCAGGTACACCGGCTGCGAACGGGAGACCTGCGCCCGCCCGCCGACCTGCTCCAGCAAACGCGCCTCCAGCTCCACCAACAGTTCAGTGTCGGCACTGGCGGCGACTATCTTGTCGATGCGCGGCAGGTAGTCCTCGAAGCTCTCCACCACCACCGGCGGATAACCCAGGCCATGCTGCTCGCGCGGCACCATCGGCCCATGGGGATTGCGCAGCAGCCATTCACCGTCGGCGAACACCCAGACTTCGACTTCCGGCTGCGGCGACAGCAGCGCCAGGACCGTGTTGGCGACCGCTACCGGCACATGGTGGCGCACCAGGAAACTGCCATCGGGATTGACGAGGGTGCCGCCATTGAACGCCGCGGTCGGCAGGTCGACGCCCAGGGCCTCGATCTGCTGCAACATGGCCCGCGGCGGCCGCCCAGTGGCGAGGCTGAAGAACACCCCGGCTTCGCGCAGCGCGCGCACCGCGGCGATAGTGCGCTGGCTCAAGCTGTGATCGGGCAGCAGCAAGGTGCCGTCCATGTCGCTGAGCAGGAACTGGATGGGATGCTGCCCCTCGCCCCTCATCCGAGGCTGTGCCATTCACGGCCGTCGCGGGTCAGCAACTCGTCGCCGGCCGCCGGTCCGTCTTCACCGGCCCGGTAGATATGCACCTTGGCCTTTTCCTTCCAGGCATCGAGGAACGGCTGCACCGCGCGCCAGCCGTTTTCAATGTTGTCGGCGCGCTGGAACAGGGTCTGGTCGCCGGTCAGGCAATCGTAGATCAGCGTCTCGTAGCCGGTGGAAGGCTGCATCTCGAAGAAGTTCTTGTAGGCGAACCCCAGCTCGATATTGGCCATCTCCAGGGTCGGCCCGGGCTTTTTCGCCAGCAGGTCGAACCACATGCCTTCATTGGGCTGGATCTGGATGCGCAGGTAGGTCGGCTGCAAGTGGTCGACCTCGGTATCGCGGAACTGCGCGTACGGCGCAGGCTTGAAGCAGATGGCGATCTCGGTGTCGCGCACGCTCATGCGCTTGCCGGTGCGCAGGTAGAACGGCACGCCGACCCAGCGCCAGTTGTCGATCATCACCTTGAGGGCGACGTAGGTTTCGGTGTTGCTGTCCGGGGCCACATTGGCCTCTTCGCGGTAGCCGGCCACCGGCTTGTCGCCCGCCTTGCCCGCCACGTACTGGCCGCGCACCGAGTTGGCCAGGGCCTCTTCGGTGCTCCAGGGACGAATCGCCCCCACCACCTTGGCCTTTTCTCCGCGCACCGCATCGGCGCCGAAGGCCGCCGGCGGTTCCATGGCGACCATCGCCAGCAGCTGGAACAGGTGATTGGGCACCATGTCGCGCAGGGCGCCGGTGTTTTCATAAAAGCTGCCACGGGTTTCCACCCCGACGGTTTCCGCCGCGGTGATCTGCACGTGGTCGATGTAATGGTTGTTCCAGAAAGCCTCGAACAGGCTGTTGGAGAAACGGCTGACCAGAATGTTCTGCACCGTCTCCTTGCCCAGGTAATGGTCGATCCGATAGATCTGCTTCTCGCTCATCACCTTGAGCAGGCATTCGTTCAGCGCTTGCGCGGTGTGCAGGTCGGAGCCGAACGGCTTCTCCACCACCACCCGGCGAAACGCGTTGTCCCCTTCGACCAGCAACCCCGACGCACCCAGGCGCTGCACCACTTCACTGAAGAAGCGCGGTGCGGTGGCCAGGTAGAACACCGCATTGCCGGTGCCGCTGGCGGCGATTTTCGCCGCCAGCGCATCATAGGTGCTGTCGTCCAGGAAGTCGCCCTGGACATAGCTGATGCCATTGGCCAGCTTGGCCCAGAGCGCCGGGTCCAGCGCTTGCGCGCCGCTGCCGACCTTGCCGGCAGCCTCGGTGCGAATGAAGTCCTCGAGCTTCTTGGCGAAATCCACATCGCTGATCGCGTTGTGATCGACGCCGACAATCTTCAACCCCTCATCCAGCAAGCCGTCACGGTTGAGGTTGTACAGCGCCGGCATCAGCAGGCGCTTGACCAGGTCGCCATGGGCGCCGAACAGAAACAGTGTGGTGGGTGGAGCGGGTTGAGCCTTGGACTTCTTTCGCGAGGAGGTCATTTTTTCGGAGTCTCCACGTGGCCGCCGAAGCCGAAACGCATGGCCGACAGCATCTTGTCACCATAGGTGCTCTGCTGGCGGGAACGGAAACGGGCGAACAACGAACTCGACAGCACAGGAACCGGCACCGCCTGCTCGATGGCGGCTTCGATGGTCCAGCGACCTTCGCCGCTGTCGGCCACTTCGCCGGAGAAACCGTCGAGCTGCGGATCGGTGGCCAGGGCGTCGGCGGTCAGGTCCAGCAACCAGGACGAGACCACGCTGCCACGGCGCCAGACTTCGGCGATATCGGCGACGTTGAGGTCGAAGCGCTGGTCTTGCGGCAGGCTTGGCGAGGCTTTGGTCTTGAGGATGTCGAAGCCTTCGGCGAAGGCCTGCATCATGCCGTACTCGATGCCGTTGTGGATCATCTTGACGAAGTGCCCGGCACCGGCGGGGCCGGCGTGAATGTAACCGCGCTCGGCGCGATCGTCTTCGGCCACTCGGTCCTTGGTCCGCGGGATGTCGCCCATGCCCGGTGCCAGCGCATCGAACAGCGGGTCCAGGCGGCGGACGACCTCGGCGTCGCCGCCGATCATCATGCAGTAGCCGCGCTCCAGGCCCCAGACGCCGCCGGAGGTGCCGACGTCGATGTAGTTCAGGCCTTTTTCCGCCAGCGCCTGGGCGCGACGGATGTCGTCCTTATAGTAGGTGTTGCCGCCATCGATGATCACGTCGCCCGGTTCGAGCAACTGGCTGAGGGTTTCGATGGTGTCTTCGGTGGGCGCGCCAGCCGGCAGCATGACCCAGACCGCGCGCGGCTTCTCCAGGCCGGCGACCAGGGCCGGCAGGTCGGCGACGCCCTTGGCGCCTTCGCCACTCAGGGTGCTGACAAAAGCGCTGTTACGGTCATAGACCACGGTTTCATGCCCATTGAGCATCAGGCGCCGCGCAATGTTTCCGCCCATGCGGCCCAGTCCGATAATCCCCAGTTGCATGTGCTGATGCTCCTTACTACTAAATTGTGTCAAAAGGTTATAGCCCAACGAGGCCAGTGAGGGTTAGTCCAGAGCGGCTGGACTAAGTTTCCCAAGCAGTGAGTGGATAACGACGCGAATCGCTTCGAAGGCACAACGACCGCTGAAAATAAAAAAGTTCCCTTTGCCGGCAAAAGAAATCAAAATTGCCGCCGATAGTGTTTCAGGCCCCGGAATTCGAGCGGCCGGACCACAGTTGATGCACGCCATTTGCGAGGTGAGCAATGGGCACAGTACTACCGGCACGACCAGCACAAACCCTCTACGTCACTATCCGTCGTGACGAGTTGCGCGAACTGAAGAACGAGCGCGACCAGTTGAAGCAAGAGCTGGCGCAACTGCGCCTGGCATTGCAGAACCAGGGTCAGGTGGCTGCCGTCACCCAGCTACACGCCTGAGAATCCGAGGAACCCGCCCGCCGTGGCCGGTCCTTGCAACAGGTTGTTAATGAAGCCGGCTGAGTCCTTGATGGATCGCCGGCTTCTTTTTGCCCGTCGCTTTTTACCCTGCCTGCCTCCTGGCGACGGCATTATCTGACACGCAGGTACCAACTCACAAAGTTTTCACACCTGCTTGTGGATACTCCGGCGCAATATTGCCGCCCCCACGGGCGCGGCGCGCGTTCGCCGAGGTAGTCGAAGCTTTCCGGCGAATGTCATGTTCAATGCAGCTGGAGCGCTCGATGGCAGTGTTTAAACGCGACAAGACGTCCGCGAAAGGGTTTGACTGGGCGGGCCTGGGCTGGCTCTTCCTGTTCTTCTGGTACTTCTCCGGCATCACCCAGTTACTGATCCAGCTGACCGACACCTCCGGGTTCGCCGGTTTCCGCCAGGCCTTCATCATGAGCGCGATCTGGCTGGCGCCGATGCTGCTGTTCCCGGCCCGCACCCGCGCGATGGCCGCCGTCATCGGCATCGTGCTCTGGGCCTGTTCCATGGCCAGCCTGGGTTACTTCTTCATTTACCAGCAGGAGTTCTCCCAGAGCGTCATCTTCATCATGTTCGAGTCGAACCCCTCCGAAGCCGGTGAGTACCTGACCCAGTACTTCGCCTGGTGGATGGTGCTGGCGTTCCTCGCCCATACCGCCTTCGCCCTCTTCCTCTGGACCCGCCTGCGCCCGGTCTACCTGCCGCGCGGTCGCGCGCTGGTGGCGGCCATGGCCATCCTGATCGCCGTCATCGGCTACCCGCTGATCAAGCAGACCGCGCGCACCGGCAGCTTCGCCGGCGGCCTGGAGAAATTCGAGACGCGCATCGAGCCCGCAGTGCCGTGGCAGATGGTGGTGGCCTACCGGCGCTACCGCGAGCAGCTGGAAAACATGCAGGGCATGCTCGACAACGTGAGCAAGATCCCACCGCTGCAGAACCTCAAGGACAGCATGGCCAACCAGCCTTCGACCCTGGTCCTGGTGATCGGCGAGTCGACCAACCGCCAGCGCATGAGCCTCTACGGCTACCCGCGCCAGACCACACCGGAGCTGGACAAGCTCAAGGACCAGCTGGCGATCTTCGACAACGTCATCACCCCACGCCCCTACACCATCGAAGCCTTGCAGCAGGTACTGACCTTCGCCGACGAAGAAAACCCCGACCTGTACCTCAAGACCCCGTCCCTGGTCAGCGTGATGAAGCAGGCCGGCTACAAGACCTACTGGATCACCAACCAGCAGACCATGACCAAACGCAACACCATGCTCACCACCTTCTCCGAGCAGGCGGACGAGCAGGTCTACCTGAACAACAACCGCAACCAGAACGCCCGCCAGTACGACGGCGACGTGCTGGAGCCGTTCTCCAGGGCCCTGGCCGACGGCGCGCCGCGCAAGTTCATCGTGGTCCACCTGCTGGGCACCCACATGAGCTACCAGTACCGCTACCCGCCGAGCTACGACAAGTTCACCGACCGCACTGGCGTGCCGGCCGGCGTGCGTGACGACCAGGTGCCGACCTACAACAGCTACGACAATGCCGTGCTGTACAACGACTTCGTGGTCTCGAGCCTGATCAAGGACTACGCCAAGACCGACCCCAACGGCTTCCTGCTGTACCTGTCGGACCACGGCGAAGACGTGTTCGACTCCGCCGGCCACAACACCCTGGGCCGCAACGAAGGCAAGCCGACCGCGCCGATGTACACCATTCCGTTCATCGCCTGGGCCTCGCCGAAGTGGAAGCAGAACCATGACTGGAACTTCGCCGGCGACCTCGGCCGCCCCTACAGCAGCTCGCACCTGATCCATACCTGGGCCGACATGGCCGGCCTGAGTTCCGACGAACTGGACCGCAGCAAGAGCCTGGTCAGCGACAGATTCAAGCCGCGCCCGCTGCTGATCGGCAACCCTTATGAACGCAACGAGAAAGCCCTGATCGACTTCAGCCTGATGAAGCCCAAGGCGCCGCCACCCACCGCAGTGGTACAGAAATAAGTGGCACAGAAATAAGCGATACCAGAATAAGCCTTTTCCTACGGGGCTCACGCAGCCCCGTACTACCGGCCTTCAATGCCCCTTCATGGGGCATTGTTGTATCTGAAAGATAATAATTATTCTCGTTTGACCTAAATACCCTTCCTCCTTTTCGTCTCAGTGCAAACGGATTTTTTCCCTCGACGACAAGGAGACGGCAGCGATGCTCGCGCCATTCACCCGTTCCATGACTTTGACATTCGGCCTGTGCGGCGCGGTTCTGAGCCCCGAGCTGCTGGCCGAAAGCGAACCCGCCCGGAACCCCGACCGCGACGCCAAGACCCTGGAGCTCGATGCCACCAGCGTCACCGCCCAGGGCCTGGGCGCGACCACGGAGAACACCGGGTCCTACACCACCGGCAGCATGAGCACCGCCACCCGCCTGAACCTGTCGATCAAGGAAACCCCGCAATCGGTATCGGTGGTGACCCGCCAGCAGATGGACGATTTCAAACTCGATACCTTGTCCGAGGTGCTGGGGCAAACCACCGGGGTGGTGGTCCAGCACCTGGACTCCGACCGAGTGAGCTATTCCTCCCGCGGCTACTCCATCAACAACTTCCAGATCGATGGCATGCTCAACACCTTCAATCGCATGAAGTCCGATTCGGACACCATCATCTACGACCGTATCGAAGTGGTCCGCGGCGCCACCGGCCTGACCACCGGCGCTGGCGACCCCTCGGCCACGGTCAACATGGTGCGCAAGCGACCGACCCACGAGTGGGCGGCCAAGGCCGGCGTCAGCGGCGGCAGCTATGACAACTACTACAGCTACGTCGACGTCGGCGGTCCCCTGGGGTTCGACGGCCGCCTGCGCGGGCGCACGGTGCTGGCCTATCGCGACAGCCAGTCGTTTCGCGACCACTACCAGCTGCAGCGGGAAGTCGGCTACGGCATTCTCGAGGCCGACCTGAGCGACAGCACCACCCTGGCCGTGGGCTACGACTACCAGGACAAGCAGGTCCAGGGTACCTCCTGGGGCACCGTGCCCTACTGGAACGCCGCGGGCGGCAAGGCCAATCTGCCGCGCTCCACCAACATGGCGGCGCACTGGAGTTCCTGGCCGCTCAGGGACAAGACCGCCTTCGCCACCCTCGACCAGCGCCTGGGCCACGACTGGCACCTGAAAGCCGCCTACACCCACCGCGACAGCGACAGCGACGGCAAGGTCTATTACGGCGGTGCCGGTTTCCCGGAAGCCGACCGCTCGGGCATGACCGCCTGGGCCAGCCATATGATCGGCACGCAGAAAATGCGCGTGTACGACTTCAACCTGGCCGGCCCCTACAGCCTGCTGGGCCGCGAACATGAGCTGATGCTGGGCTACGGCGAGGCCGAGCGCCGCGAGTCGTCGCCCTACACTGTCGGCGGCCCGACACCACCGGGTTACGCCAGCATCGCCGACTGGAAATACATGGGCGGCATCGCCAAGTTTCCCGACACCGTGACCAACCTGCCCGGTTCCGGCGACAGCACCCGGCAAAAGGCCGGCTACCTGGCCACCCGCCTGAGCCTGAGCGACGACCTGCACGCGGTGCTCGGCAGCCGTTACGGCAGCTGGAGCGCCCACAGTCGTTCTCGCCGCTACGATGCCAACAACCAGCTGACCAGCCTCGAAGACACCCGCCAGCAGCACAACGACATGTGGACGCCCTACGCCGGCCTGCTGTACGACCTCACTCCCGAATACACGGCGTATGTCAGCTACACCGACATCTTCAAGCCCCAGACCCAGCGCGACGCCAGCCGCAAATACCTGGAACCGGTGGTCGGCAGCAACTACGAACTGGGGCTCAAGGGCAGCCTGCTGGAGGAGCGCCTGAACCTGGCCACCGCGGTGTTCTGGAGCAAGCAGGACAACGTCGCCGAACTGGACAGCTCGGTGCCGCCGGACCCGGTCACTGGCGAGGAGTTCTACAAGTCGGGCGGCAAAGGCGGCAAGGTCCGGGGGTTCGAGGCCGAGGTCTCGGGCGAAATCCTCGCGGACTGGAACCTCACCGCCGGCTACACCTATACCCACGCCCTGGACGGCGAAAAGCAGCGCGCCAACGGCGGCGAGCCGATGAACATGCTGCGCCTGTCCACGGCCTATCGCCTGCCGGGCCAGTGGCGGGCGCTGACCGTCGGCGGCAGCCTGAACTGGCAAAGCGAGATCTACGGCAGCAGCCGGCGGCCGGTGGGGCGCGACGGCAACGGGCGTATCGTCACCGAAAACACCCGCATCCATCAGCAGGCCTACAGCGTGGCCGGGCTGATGTCGCGCTACGAGTTTGACCCGCACCTGTCGGCTTCGCTCAACGTCACCAACCTGTTCGACAAAAAGTACTACGAACGGGTCGGCTTCTATAACGGAGTCTACTGGGGCGAACCGCGCACTATGACCCTGAGCCTGGACTGGAAGCTGTAACCCGCCCTTCTTCCTACACGGCCAATATCAGTGGGCCGTCAGCGCCTCTCATCCGGGATGACAGCATTGTCATCCCGCCTTCAGCGCCCTGTTAACCCCCAGTTAATAAGATCGCGCCATACTTCTATTACTGCTTCGTTACAGGGACGCGACGGAATTCCGATCACCGTCAATGGGACAT
Source organism: Pseudomonas sp. GW822-FHT05A08 (assembly GCF_058800485.1). Lineage (NCBI taxonomy): Bacteria > Pseudomonadati > Pseudomonadota > Gammaproteobacteria > Pseudomonadales > Pseudomonadaceae > Pseudomonas > Pseudomonas sp. GW822-FHT05A08. Next base: position 3,406,559 of record NZ_CM179511.1, on the reverse strand, counting down.
CGCATATGAAAGCCTCCACACTCCTGCTCGCCGGTCTGATGATTGCCAGCTCGGGTGCAGCGTTCGCCGAAGGCGGCGCTGAACGCATGAAACACTACTGGGACAACTTCCCCATCAGCCAGCAGATACCCCGCACCGATAGCGAACAGACGTCCTCCGAGAACGGGAAAAAACCCCAGGCACCCGCCGAGGACCCGACCCGCGCCAGCGCGCAACCGGACACCTGAAACGTCCCGAGCTCTACTCCTCTCTGACGCTCATGCTCCCTTGCCAGAGAGGATCTTCCGGCGCCCTTTCACGGGCGCCTTTTTTATCGCCGTCGATATCAGCGACATGACCATGGGCTATCAACTTTCTGACGTCAAAATGACAATTACGCCATCTAAGCAGGCGTCACTGCCGGCTGTATTAATATAAGTTTCCGCCAAACTACGACATATATTGAAACAGTAAATGACAGATGATCAGTTTGAATCACTTCACTTGGCTTGCTATTGGACCAGCCAGCTAACCGGCTGTCGAAAACAGGCACAAGCTATTGATATCAAGCACTTTAAATCTTGACCCTAAAGCCACTTCAGGCTTGAGCATTCCCCGACCCAAACGGCTGAGGCTATTTATCAGCAGCAACTTCGCGGGCTTTATGGCTGGTCCAACAACAACTTCATATCCAGCGCCATTGAAATCGTATTAATGATCAAGAGGTCACTTTTCCATGCGCATTCTGGTTGTCGAAGACGAGCGTAAAACTGCCGATTATCTGCATCAGGGCCTGACCGAAAGCGGTTATGTAGTAGACCGCGCCGCCACCGGTGTCGACGGGCTTTACCTGATCGAACAGCAAAACTACGAACTGGTGATTCTGGACGTCAATCTGCCGGAAAAGGACGGCTGGCAGGTGCTGGAAGACATGCGCAAGGACAGCAACGCCCGGGTGATGATGCTCTCGGCGCGCGGGCGCCTGGCCGACAAGGTCAAGGGGCTGGACCTGGGGGCCGACGACTACCTGGTCAAGCCGTTCGAGTTTCCCGAGCTGCTGGCGCGGGTGCGCACCCTGCTGCGGCGCAGCGAGAACCTGCCGGCGACCGACACCCTGCGGGTCGCCGACCTGGAGCTCGACCCACGCCGGCACCGGGCCTATCGCGGCTCGCGGCGCATCGACCTGACCACCAAGGAGTTCACCCTGTTGCAGGTGCTGATGCGCCAATCGGGCGAGGTGCTGACCCGCACCCAGATCATCTCCCTGGTCTGGGATATGAACTTCGACTGCGACACCAACGTGGTGGAGGTCTCCATCAGCCGCCTGCGGGCGAAGATCGACGATGCCAGCGAGATCAAGCTGATCCACACCATCCGCGGTGTCGGTTATGTCCTGGAAGTGCGCCAATGAAAGCCGCGCAACGCACCGCCAGCAGCCTGTCCATGCGCCTGGGCCTGACCGTCAGCCTGATGGGTGCGGGCCTGGTGCTGCTGCTCGCGACCCTGGCCTACCTGGCCCTCAGCCACGAACTGGGCAGCCTGGCGCGGGAAAGCCTGGACAACAAACTCGAACAGATCCGCCACACCCTGACCAGCGACCTGAAGACCGGCGATATCGCCGCCCGCCCACATTCGCTGCTGGACCTGGTGATGGGCCACGACAACCTGCACCTGAGCATTTTCGCCGCCGATCCCCAGGCCGAACCGCTGCTGAACATCGGCAACCGCAACCTGGGCCCGCTGCCCGAAGCCCTGACCCGACCGGAAGGCCCGGTATTCCTCGACTGGCTCGACAGCGCCGGCAACCGGCTGCTCAGCACCTCCAGCCTGGTCAGCCTGCGCAATGGCGAACAGGTACGGGTGGTGCTGTCCCTGGACCGGGCCAATGACCAGGCGTTGCTCAGTGCCTACCTGCGTTCCACGGTGATCGCCCTGCCTCTGCTGCTGATGCTGATCGGCATCGGCGCCTGGTGGGTGGTGCAGCGTGGCCTGGCGCCGTTGCAGCAATTCAGCCGGGTAGCCGCCAAGGTCACCACCCAAGACCTGACCCATCGGCTGTCGCCGGACAACCTGCCGCGGGAGCTGGCCGAGCTGGCCCACAGCATCAATTTCATGCTGCACCGGCTCGACGGCGGCGTGCAGCAGCTCTCGCAATTCTCCGACGACCTGGCCCACGAGCTGCGCTCGCCCATCACCAACCTGATGGGCAAGGCCCAGGTCACCCTGTCCCGGGAGCGCCCGCCCCACGAGTACAAGGCGGTGCTGGAGTCGAGCACCGAAGAGCTGGAGCGCCTGACCCGGATCGTCAGCGACATGCTGTTCCTCGCCCAGGTCAGCCATCCGGCCTCCCAGGTGGCGTTCGAAGCAATCTCCCTGGGCGAGGAAGCGCGGCGGGTCATGGAACTGTTCGCCCTGAGCGCCGAGGAAAAGCACCTGGGCATCAGCCTGTCCGGCGATGGCCTGGTGTATGGCGACCGCCTGATGATCCAGCGGGCGATCTCCAACCTGCTGTCCAACGCCATCCGCCACAGCCCGCGGGCGTCGAGCATTTCGATCCTGGTGGAGGAACATGAATCGAGCGTGTCGCTGTCGGTGGGCAACCCCGGCGCCGGTATCCCGGAGCAGCACCTGGCGCACCTGTTCGAGCGCTTCTATCGGGTCGACAGCAGCCGCTCGCGCGCCGAAGGCGGTACGGGACTGGGCTTGGCGATCGTGCGCTCGATCATGAACCTGCATCAGGGCCGGACCGAGGTCAGCAGTGTGCCGGGCAGCTTCACCCTGTTCCGCCTGGTGTTTGCCCGACTCAATCATCCACCGCGCACCTGACGACGCTGGCCTCAGGCCCCCAGCAGCAGGCCGACGGCGCCACCGGCGAGCACCACCAGCCACGGCGGCAGCTTCCAGCGCATCAGCGCGGCCAGGGCCAGCAGGGCCAACCCCAGGTCCAGCGGCTTGAGGATGCTGCTGGTCCATAGCGGGTCGTACAGCGCCGCCGCCAGCAGGCCGACCACCGCCGCGTTGACGCCGGCCAGCGCGGCCTGGACCCGGCCCAGGTGGCGCAGGTGCTGCCAGAACGGCAGGACGCCGACGATCAACAGCATGGCCGGCAGGAAAATCATCGCCAGGCACACCAGCGCGCCGCGCCAGCCGTCGATGGCGGCGCCGAGAAAGGCCGAAAAAGAGAACAAAGGGCCCGGCACCGCCTGGGCAGCGGCATAACCGGCGAGAAACAGATCGTTGCTCAGCAGGCCCGGTGCGACCACCTCGCTCTGCAGCAGCGGCAGCACCACATGGCCGCCGCCGAACACCAGGGCACCGGCGCGATAAAAACCGTCGGCCAGCAGCAGCGACAGGCTGGGCCAGAGCCCGGCCAGCAGCGGCAAGCCCGCCAGCAACAGGGCAAAGAGCACAAGGGCCAGGTAGCCCGTGCGCTTGCCGACCGCGATCGCCAGCCCGTCCTCGCGCTGGTCGAAGGTCGGCTGGAGCAGGCCTGCGCCGATCATCCCCGCCAGCAACATCACGCAGACTTGACCGAGGGTGGTCGGCCAGAGCAGTACACTGATCGCCGAGACCAGCGTGATCAGCATGCGCAACGGCCCGCGGCACAAGACACGGGCCATGCCCCACAGGGCCTGGGCCACCACCGCCACCGCGACGATCTTCAGGCCATGCACCAGCCCGCCGGGCAACCCTGTGCCGCTACCGCTCAGGCCCATGGCCAGGGCAATCAGGATCAGCGCCGAAGGCAAGGTGAAACCCAGCCAGGCGCCCAGCGCGCCGGCCAGCCCCGCCCGCGACCAGCCCAGGGCAAAGCCCACCTGGCTGCTGGCCGGCCCCGGGAGGAACTGGCATAGGGCGATCAGCTCGGCATAGGCCGCCTCGCTCAGCCAGGCGCGGCGCTGGACGAATTCGCTACGGAAATACCCCAGGTGCGCCACCGGCCCGCCGAAGGAACTCAAGCCCAGCCGCAGGAACACCAGGAACACCGTCCAGGCACTGTCACGGCGGGTCACGGGAGCATCCAGGGGAGATGAGTTCATCGGCCGGCGGGCTCCAGGGCCTTACAGGGTTTTGTTCCAGAACAGCATCCGGCCATGGCTCGGGTCGAGCCTGGCGTCGTCGAAGCCGAACTTGCGGTAGGACGCCTGGGCCACCGCGTTGCCCTCCAGCACTTCCAGGGTGATCTTGCAGCAGCCGCGCTGGCGGGCGATCTCCTCGACCTTGTGCAGCATCTTCTGGCTCAGGCCCAGGCCGCGGAATTTATCGATCACCGACACATCGTGCACATTGACCAGCGGCCGGCCGGCAAAGGTGGAAAAACCCTCGAAGCAATTCACCAGGCCGGCGGGTTCGCCACCGACAAAGGCCAGCACGCTGAACGCGTGGGGCCGCTTGGCCAGTTCGCCGGGCAATTGCCGCAACAGATCGGCGTCCAGCGGCTGGCCGCCGCCCATCGGGTCCTGGGCATAGTGGTTGAGCACCAGGGCGATCGCCTCGGCGTGTACCGGGTTGGTGTAGCTGGCCTGGAGTACCAATACGTCTGCAACGTCCATGTTTGTCCTCAACAGTTATTGATCCGGGCGGGTCCCCGGGAGAGCGATTGTAAACACCGGCACATGACCAAACGAGCGGCTAGCGCGTCAAGCGTTACCGTTCTTTTTCCTCGACCGCCTCCGCGCCCCAGATCTGCGCTTCGCTCCAGCCCAGCTCGGCAAAGTCCTCGGCGCGCAGGGCCGCCTCGCCCGCGCAGAAAAACTCGTCCAGCTGCGGCGGCGCCACCCGGGTGCCGCTGAGCATCGCGTGCACCTGGCCACGGTGATGCAGCTGGTGCTCGAACAGGTGCGAGAGCAGGCGCAACCGGGTATCGCGCTGGGGTTTTTCCCGGGCGATGGTGACGATGCGCGCAAGGTCCACATCCCGTTGCTGCGCGCAATAGGCGATCAGCCGGCGGTCCACCAGCGCCTGCTCGCGGCGCAGGTCGGCGGCCTGGTCGAAGGGTTCCTCGACCTCGAAAAACACATAGCAGTCGGCCCGTGGCGCCTCGCCGCGCAGCTCTCGCTCCAGCGCGTCGACGTAGAACCAGTCGCAGGTAAGGATGTGGTTGAGGGTGGCTTTCAGGCTGGGAAAGAAACTCACCCGCAGCGCCGCCAGCTCGCTCGGGTCCAGTATTTCCCAGGCCTTGCCCAGGCGGTGATTGGCCCAGGCGTTCTGGTAAGCCATGGTCAGCAGATGATGGGACAGGGGCTGGTTCACGGTCAGGTCTCCCTTGTAATGATCAGGCGTGCTCAGCCGAAACGCTGCAGCTGCATCTCCTTCAGACGACTGAGGGTACGGCGGAATGGAAACTCCAGGTAGCCCTCGGTGTACAACGCCTCCATCGGCACCCGCGCTTCGAGGTAGAGCGGCACCTTGCGGTCATAACACTCGTCCACCAGGGCGATGAAACGCCGCACGCTGTCATCGTGCACCGATAGCTGCGGCAGCTCGCGATCGCCCGCCACCACTCGCTCGGCGCCATCCTCGGTGCCTCGGGCAATCCGCCCCGGGCGCTGTTGCGCGCTGAGCTCGGGCACTTCGCTGAGCAGGATCGCGCTGAAGCGGTCGCACAGGGCCATGAAGTCCATGGCGGCAAACGGCTGCTCGCACAGGTCGGCGAAACGGCACCAGAGCACCCGCTCGCTGGCCTTGATCACCCGGACCTCGCGGTAGCCCACCGACAATACCGCGCTGGACACCGCCTGCCCCGCCGCCAGTTGTTCGAACGCCGGGCCCAGAGCGCTCGGTTGGCCGGCCGGGGTCAGCCAATAACGCTGGGTGGCCGCCCCCGGGTGCAGGCGATGGTCCTGGGCGCCGTCCACCGCCACCACCTGCATATGCGCCTCGATCGCGGCAATCGCCGGCAGGAAGCGTTCGCGGTTGAAACCGTCGGCATACAGCTGTTGCGGCGGCTGGTTGGAGGTGCAGACCATCACCACGCCCTGCTCGAACATCACCTGGAACAGGCGTCCGAGAATGATCGCGTCGCCGATGTCGTTGACGAACAGTTCGTCGAAACACAGCACCCGCACCTCTTCGCTCAGCTCGCGGGCCAGGGCCTGCAACGGGTCGGCGGTGCCGGTCAGCTGGAACGAGCGCTGATGGACCCAGCCCATGAAATGGTGGAAGTGCTGACGCCGCGCCGGCACCTCGAGGCTCTGATAGAACTGGTCCATCAGCCAGGTCTTGCCCCGTCCCACGGGGCCCCACAGATAGACCCCGGTGATCGAGCGTCGCCCTTCATGCAGCGCGACATGACACTGCTGCAGGGCCAGCATCGCCCGCTCCTGGGCCTCGTCGGCGACGAAACCGCGCTCCTGGAGGGCGTACTGATAGGCGCTGAGGGGGGAATCGAAAGGCATGGGGTCCACGCATCCGCAAATGGGCCCGCAGTATGCCATGCCTCACCCGGCGACCGCTGCGGCTACAGGGAACACGGCGCCTGTGTAGCCGCTGCCGAGCAGCGCGAGGCTGCGATCGGCAACGCAGTTGCCGTAATCCGGGCCGCGCGTTCTACCTGATACACCGCGTGCCCAGGTTTTGCGGCAACTGCGTTGCCGATCGCAGGCTGCGCCAGCGGCTACAGCGAGCGCGGGCGCGATGGCTATAGCGAGATATCCAGCCGGGCGATCTTGCCCTGCTCGTCGAGCCGGAACACGTAGCGCAATTCCAGCGGGCTGCCGGGAAAGCTGCCGGAGATCAGGTTGTCCACCAGCACCTTGCCAGTGCGTTGCTGGACCTTGAGCACCTCGAGCCGGGGCTGGTAACGGCGGGCGGTGTCTTCCATCCATTGGGCGATGGCGCGGGTGCCGGCCTGATGCTGGCCCTCATCGAACACCTGGGCGTCTTCGGCGAAGAAACTGGCGACCGCCGAACTGTCACGACCATTGGTGGCCGCGAGGTAGGCGGCGATGGCCGGTGCGAGAGAAGTGGCTGTGCTGGACATGGTGCTGCGGCTCCTTGTTTATCGTTGCTGGAGCCATGCTAAAACGCCGTCGCGTCAATTCTTGTCAGGAGTGAAACGCCCGGCATCGTCCAGTTGCATGCGCTGGCGCCAGGTGCGCAACAGGTCGCTGCGCCGTCCCGGATAACGCTGGCCCTGCTCGCTCGCGGCGGCGATGCGGTCGGTGCGAAAGGTGCGGAAATCGTCGCGCAGCTCACACCAGGCGACGATCACCCGCGCCTCATTCATAAAGCCCAGGGCCAGCGGCCAGATCAGGCGCTGGCTCGGCGTCTTGTTCACGTCGGCGTAATCGATGTGCAGCTTGGCCTGCTCGCGGATCGCCTGGCGAAACACATTCAGCGGCACCACGTTTTCCGGGTAGCGATACGCCGGCGGGCCGGGCAGCACGGTTGGGTTGTGCAAGGCTTCCTGGGCCGCCGGCGCCAGCACCGCGGCGATCTTTGCCAGGGCATCGGCGGCGGCCTTGCCGAGGACTTCGTCGCCACGCTGGTCGACATAGCGCAGGCCAAGGACGATGGCTTCGGTCTCGTCGGCGTTGAGCATCAGCGGCGGCAGGAACAGGCCGCTGCGCAGCACATAGCCGATCCCGGCCTCGCCATGGATCGGCGCACCCAGGGCCGTCAGCTCGGCGATGTCGCGGTACAGGGTGCGCTCGGACACCGCAAGCTCCGCCGCCAGCGCCGCGGCGGTCACCGGGCAGCGCTTGCCGCGCAGCACTTGCAACAGGGTCAACAAACGCGTGGTACGCGACACGGCATCAGGCTCGACAGGGAAGGATCGGCGCAGCTTAACAGAGCACCCTGTCAGGATCTGTCAGTAGCGAGCCCCGTAGCCGCTGCCGCAGGCTACGATCGGTCGCGAAGCGGCCGCAATCCGGACAGCGCATTCTGTCTGATGCACCGCAGGCTCAGGTTTTGCGGCAACTGCGTTGCCGATCGCAGCCTGCGGCAGCGGCTACAGGGACCGGTGTGTCTGGGTGATTGTGAGGCTGGCCCTTCTGGCCCGGTCACCTTTCTGGCATCCTGCGCCTCCATTTTTCTGACCGGGTCCGCAGATTTTGCCTTACGTCCTTCGACAGCCCGCGTCGCGCCCCTTCTCTCCACGTGTTTCATGCCCTATCGACACGTCATTGGCAGGCTTTTTCCCATGACCGCACCTGATCGCTCCACGCCGCGCTACAAGTCCGACCTGATCTATGGCCTGGAGGACCGCCCGCATTTCAGCGCGGCGATCTTCGCCGCGCTGCAACATGTGCTGGCGAGTTTTGTCGGCATCATCTCCCCGACTCTGATCTTCGGCGGCGTGCTGGGCCTGCAGAACGAAACGCCCTACCTGATCAGCATGGCGCTGTTCGTCTCGGGCCTGGGCACCTTCGTCCAGGCCCGGCGCCTGGGGCCGATCGGCTCCGGGCTGCTGTGCGTGCAGGGCACCAGCTTTTCCTTTATCAGCGTGCTGCTCAGCGCCGGCCTGATGGTCAAAGGCCGTGGTGGCAGCAACGAGGAAATCCTCTCGACCATCTTCGGCATCTGCTTCTGCGCGGCCTTTATCGAGATGTTCCTCAGCCAGTTCATCGGTAAGCTGCGCAAGCTGATCACCCCGGTGGTGACCGGCACCATCATCACCCTGATGGGCTTGTCGCTGATCAAGGTGGCGGTCACCGACATGGCCGGCGGCTTCGGCGCGCCGGACCTGGGCGCCGCCAGCAACCTGGGCCTGGCCGCCCTGGTGCTGCTGACCATTGTCGTGCTCAACCGCTTCAGTCACCCAATGCTGCGCCTGGGCTCGATCGTCATCGGCCTGACCCTGGGCTTCGTGGTCGCCTGGCTGCTGGGCCGGGTCGATATGGCGGCGATGCCGGATGTGCCGATGGTCAGCGTGCCGGTGCCGTTCAAGTACGGTTTCTCCTTCGACCTGATCGCCTTCATTCCGCTGGCGGTGATCTTCCTGATCTCGCCCCTGGAAGCGGCCGGCGACCTGACCGCCAACTCGATGATTTCCCAGCAGCCGGTCAAGGGCCCGCTGTACATCAAGCGCATCAAGTCCGGCCTGCTGGCCGACGGTTTCAACTCGATGGTGGCGGCGGTGTTCAACAGCCTGCCGATGGTCACCTTCGCCCAGAACAACGGGGTGATTCAGCTGACCGGCGTGGCCAGTCGCTACGTGGCGTACTTCATCGCCGGCCTGCTGGTGCTGCTCGGGCTGTTCCCGGTGATCGGTGCGGTGCTGCAACTGATGCCCAAGCCGGTGCTGGGCGGCGCGACCCTGATCATGTTCGGCACCGTGGCCGTGGCCGGGATCAAGATCCTCGCCGAAGCCGGGCTGCATCGACGCAACGTGCTGATCGTGGCGATCTCCCTGGGCATGGGCCTGGGCGTGGCGGCGGTGCCGGAAGTCCTGCGCGAACTGCCCAAGGCGCTGCACAACATCTTCGAATCGCCGATCACCGTGGGCGCGATGTGCGCGATCCTGCTGAACATCTTCCTGCCGGAAGAGTTCATCGAGCTGGAAGAAGACGAGTTCGACCCGGAAGCGGCGACCCTCAAGGTCATGCAGGACCCGGATATGAGCGCCAAGGCCAACGCCTGAGCGACCGTGTCCCCCCTGTAGGAGCAGCCGGTCGACGCTCGATTGCTAGCGATGGCATCAGTGGTGACAACACCAAAAACGCCCGAGCATAAGCGCGATACCGGTCCTGCCGGCCTTATCGCGAGCAAGCTCGCTCCTACAGGTACGCACGGGTGGCATTTGAGGTCTGCGGTTTGTGGTGCAGACCTGGTCGCGCTAGATTCGCTACTGCCTCCTTTCCCGCAGAGAGCTTCCAATGCGCAGATTCCTCGGCCTCACCCTTTCCTTGCTGTTGCTCAGCCTGAGCGCCTGCGCCCTGTTTCCCCAGCGCGATCAGTTGCACATCAATGTGGTCGGTATCGAACCCCTGCCCAGCCAGGACCTGGAAGTGCGCTTCGCGGTCAAGCTGCGCCTGCAGAACCCCAACGAAACCGCGATCAACTACAACGGCGTGGCCCTGGACCTGGAAGTCAATGGCCAGCCACTGGCCTCCGGGGTCAGCGACCAGAGCGGCAGCATCGGGCGTTTCTCCGAGGGGGTGCTGGTGGTGCCGGTCAGCGTCTCGGCCTTCGCCGTGCTGCGCCAGACCCTGGGCCTGAGCCAGACGCAAAGCCTCGACGACCTGCCCTACGTGCTGCGCGGCAAGCTCGCCGGCGGCCCGTTCGGCACGATGCGTTTCGTCGACAAAGGCCAGCTGAGCCTGCCCAAGACCGCCAACTTCACCTGGTAAGCGGACGCGCTGCGCTCGCAAATACGCTTATCCAGACAGACCGCGGACTCAGGCTTTGCGGTTGCTGTGTCGGAATGCCGCCCAAACCGATCGCAGCCTCGCAGGCTCGGCAGCGGCTACACAAGCACCGCGTTCCTGTAGCCGCTGGCGCAGCCTGCGACCGGCCGCCCTTGTCCCGCCGCCCCTAGAACACCGACCAGCCGATGCGCTGGCTCAGCAATTCCAGCGCCGCCATGCCCACCAGGGAATTGCCCGCCGTGTTCAATTCCGGCGACCACACGCATACCGTGAATTGCCCCGGCACCACCGCGACGATGCCGCCGCCCACGCCGCTCTTGCCCGGCAGGCCGACGCGGTAGGCGAAATTGCCGGCTTCGTCGTACAGGCCGCTGGTGGCCATGATCGAGTTGACCTGCTGGGTCTGGCGCGCCGTGAGGATCTGCTCGCCGCTGTGCTTGCAGAAGCCGTCGTTGGCCAGGAAGCAGAAGGCCCGCGCCAGATCGACGCAACTCATGCGCAGCGCACAGTGGCTGAAGTAGCTGCGCAGCACCGCCTCGACGTCGTTGTGGAAGTTGCCGAAGGACTGCATCAGGTAGGCCATCGCCGCATTGCGCGCGCGGTGCTGGTATTCCGAATCGGCGACGCGGCCGTCCACCAGCACCTGCATGTTGCCGGACAGGCGCCGCACGAAATCGCGCATGGACAGCGCCGGCGCGGCGAAGCGCGACTGGTTGATATCGCAGATCACCAGCGCCCCGGCGTTGATGAACGGGTTGCGCGGACGGCCACGCTCGAACTCCAGCTGCACCAGGGAATTGAAAGGCTGCCCGGAAGGCTCATGCCCCAGGCGCTGCCAGATCGCCTCGCCGGAATGCCCGATGGCCTGTACCAGGCTGAACACCTTGGAAATGCTTTGCACCGAGAACGGCGTATCGGCGTCGCCGGCGCTGAACACCTGGCCATCGTTGCCATACACCGCGATCCCCAGCTGGTTGGCCGGCACGTCGGCCAGCGCCGGAATGTAGCTGGCCACTTTGCCCTGGCCAATCAGGGGACGGACCTCGTCGAGGATCTCGTTCAACAACGCTTGCATGTTCAGACTCGCACGTTCCGCCTCGCACCGCCGCGAAGCTATCGCTGCTAGACGCATCCCGCCGCGTCGAGAACACAGTTGTCGTGGCCATCCCTGGCGCGGCCCCTCGCACCGTCCCCGCGCGGGAGAAAAAACCGTCGATGAAAATCGCCCGCGGACCGCGCATTTTTGATCGGGCAGAGCCGCAGCTGATAGGCTTTCCACTACATTCGACAGGGAGCGCTCATGGATCTCAACGCCGCCAGGATGTTTGTCAGCGTGGTCCAGTGCGGCAGCATTTCGTCCGCCGCCAACCTGCTGCAACTACCGCTGGCCACCATCCGCCGGGGCATTCGTGAACTGGAACGCAGCCTCAACGTGCAACTGCTGGAACGCTCCACCCGCGGCACCCGGCTGACCGCCGCCGGCAGCCAGCTCTATGAACACGCCAGCCGCGGTATCGAAGCCCTGGCCGAGGGCGAACAGGCTGTCAGAAATGATCGAATGCACTTGCAGGGCCGCCTGAGTGTGTCGGTGCCGGCGGCGTTCGAGAGCTGGTGGAAGCTGCTGGCCGAGTTCCAGCGGCGCCATCCCGAGGTCCAGGTCGCGGTCTATACCAGCGAGCGGGAAAGCGACCTGGCGCAGGACGGGGTCGACGTCGCCTTGCGCGCCGGGCCGCTGTTCGACGAGGAGCGCCCGGCGCGCCTGCTCGGCAGCTACCGGCATATGCTGGTCGCCAGCCCGCTGCTGCTGGAGCGCCTCGGCACCCCGCAAACCCCCGCCGACCTTCGCGGATTTCCCTGTGCCGTCTGGTCGCGCCAGGCCGATGCCCGGGAACAGTGGCAGCTGGGCGACCAGTCCTACAGCCCCGATCCGCTGTTCGCCGCCAACGATTACCTGCACCTGCGCCAACTGGCGCTGACCGCCAAGGTGGTCACCGAGCTGCCGGCCTTTCTCGCCGCCGAAGCCGTGCGCGACGGTCGCCTGCAAGCCCTGCTGCCGCGCCTGCCGATGCCGGAACAACAGCTGCACCTGCTGTATCCGAACCAGCGCCCGCCCTCGAACATCGTCCGCGCCTACCTGGATTTCGCCCAGGCCTGGCTAGTGGAAAACCCCTTGCCACACCCGCACTGAGCAGGCGCTGATGCAGATCAGCTCAGGACTGCCGCTTCGCCAGTAAAATACGCCCTCACCCGGCTGCGCCCTGACCCGCGCGCAGCCCGCGACCCATCCTATGCGCCGACACTGGCGCCATCTTTCTGGAGGTGTCCCCCTTGAAAACCTGGTACTCGGTGGTCGGCGTCCTGCTGATCACCACCCTCACCGTGCTGCTGGAAATCCCCAGCGATACCTGGCTGACCTCCGCCACCCTGAGCCTGGTCCTCGGCGCCACGGCGCTGGCCTACATGGCCCTGTCCTGCCTGCTGGCCAGCCGCTGGCGCTGGGTCGAGCGGCTGTTCGGCGGCCTCGACCGGGTCTATGAAAGCCACAAGTGGCTGGGCATCTGGGCGCTGGTCTTCGCCAGCTATCACCTGGTGTTCAAGGCCAACCTGGATCTCTGGCAAAGCGTGCCGATCATCGAACTGTCCAAGTACTGGACGCGCATGGTGCGCCAACTGAGCTACGTCGCCCTCGGTCTGATCGTGCTGCTGGCGCTGAACCGCAACATTCCCTACGGCCAGTGGCGCTGGTGGCACAAGCTGTCCGGGCCGCTGTTCGCGATCGTCATCCTGCACTGGCTGAGCTTCAAGTCGCCGATTGCCCTGGATAACCCCTCGGGTATCTGGCTCACCGCGCTCTGCGGCCTGGGCCTGCTCGGCGCCCTGTACAAGCTGCTGCTCTATCCGTTGCTGGCCAAGGCCGGCGAATACCGGGTCAGCGCGGTGACCCTGGAGAAAAACTCCCTGCACCTGGAGCTGACCCCGCTGCACCGCGGTTTCGCCTTCAAGGCCGGGCAGTTCGCCTTTCTCGCCATGCGTGAAAAAGGCCTGCGCGAACCGCACCCCTTCACCATCGCCAGCGCCCACGCCAGCGACGGGCGCATCGAGTTCGTGATCCGCGCCCTGGGCGACTACACCCAGAAGCTGCGACAGCAGGTCAAGGTCGGCATGCTCGCCGACCTCTACGCGCCCTATGGCCGCTTCAAGCGTCGGCTCGATGCCGGCCGGGAGATCTGGATCGGCGGTGGCGTGGGCATCTCACCCTTTATCTCGTGGCTGCAGGATGCCGCCGCCGGACGTTTCGATCAGGCAACCCTGGTGTACTGCTGCAACCCGTCACGGGCCTTCCCCAGCCTCGAAACCTTGCAGGGCCTGGCCGAGCAGCGCGGAGTGGCTTTCATCGGCCACACCGACGGCGCCGACCGCCTGGGCGAAACCCTGCAACGGCTGGCCAGCGAAACCGATCCGCAACAGATCCAGATCAGTTTCTGCGGACCCAAGGGTTTGCTGGCGCGGGTCAAGACGTTGATGCGCGAATACGCGATTCCCGAGCGCAACCTGCACTACGAGTTCTTCGAGTTTCGCTGAACGCCCTCAAGCCCGGCGCGGCTCATGCAGCATCAGCCGCACCACCAGCGCCGCGACCAGGGTGATGGCGATCAGCGCATACAGCAGCCAGGTGAAAGCCTTGGCATAGAGCCCGAGCAGCAGCTCCCGGCCCAGCTCGGGCAACAAGGCCGCGCTGGCCTGCAGGTTGCCGCTGGCCAGTTGCTGCGCGGCCAGCGACAGCTGCGGATGTTCCGGCAGCGCCGCGGCCATGGACAGTTGCAGCAAGCCGGCCAGCAGGGCCACCACCAGGGCCAGGGCAATGCCCTCGCCCGCCACCCGGGTGGTGCTGAAGATGCCGGTGGCCATCCCCGCCCGTTCCTTGGGCACCACACTGACCGACAGCCCGTCCATCAAGCCCCAGGGCAAACCGGCACCGAAGCCGATCAACAGCATGGGCAAGACATTGGTCGCCGGCGCCTGCCCCGGGGCGATCCGGCTGAGCAGATAGAGCCCGAGCGCGGCAATCACCAGGCCGACGCTGGACAGGGTCCCGGCGCCGAACCAGCGGGTCAGCCACGCGGCCAGCAACGGCACCACCACCATCGGCGCGGACAGGGCGATCATCATCAAGCCGGCATCGATCTCGCTGTAGCCTTCCACGCCGATAAAGCGGATCGGCAGCAGGATCAGCAACACGACGAAGCAATAGCAGGTGGCGATCGGCAGCAGCTGCACGCCGACAAAGCGCGGGTAACGAAACAGCGACAGGTCGAGCATCGGCCGCTTGACCCGCAGCTCCACCACGATAAACAGCAGCAACGCCAGCAGCGCCACCAGCAGCAGACCCCAGACCAGCGGGCTGCCCCAGCCACTTTGCGGCGCCTGCAAAATGCCCCAGGTCAGCGCCACCAGCGCCGCGGTGAAACTCAAGGTGCCGGGCCAGTCGACACCCGCCGCGTCCGGATCGCGGGACTCAGGCATGCGCGGCACGCCGAACAGCAGCGACAGACCACCTATCAAGGTCCCGGAGACGAAGATCGAACGCCAGCCGTAGGCTTCGATCAACACCCCGGCGAGGATCGGCCCGAATGCCAGGCCGACGCCGAAGGTGGTGCCCAGCAGGCTGAAGGCGCGGGTCCGCGCCGGGCCCTCGAACGTCTGGGCCAAAGCAGCCGAGCCACCCGCCAGCGCCGCTGCACCGGCCAGCCCCTGCACCGCCCGCAACAGGTCGAGCCAGAGCACCGAAGGCGCGAAGGCCAGGGCCAGCGACGTCAGGGCGAACAGGCCAACACCGAGGCTGAACACGCGCTTGCGCCCGTACTCGTCGGCCAGGGTGCCGGCAGCCATCAGCGCGCTGCCGAAACTCAGCATGAAGGCATTGGTGATCCAGCTCAGGGCCAGGGGGCCGCCGCCCAGCTCGCGGCCGATGGCCGGGGTCGCCACGGCCACGCCGACGAAGGTCAGCGGCAGGATCAGCGCCGCCAGGCACACCGCGGCCAGCACGGCGTAGGAAGAACCGCCGGCGACAGTGTGATCTAAGGCAGCAGGCACATCGGTTGGCGAACTCATCGGCACCTCAGGGGGAACGTTAGGGTGCGATCAATGGTAGATTCGCCGCAATCATCCACAAACAGGGCTAAAGTCCGTTCTTTACGGACATTAACGCTCCAATCGAGATCCCCATGGACAACCTCAGTGGCATGCTGGCCTTTGTGCGCACGGTGCAGGCCGGCAGTTTTGTCGGCGCGGCGGAGCGCCTGGGCATCTCCGCTTCGGCGGTGGGCAAAAGCCTGGCGCGCCTGGAAGAACGGCTCGGCGTGCGCCTGCTCAATCGCAGCACCCGGCGTATCAGCCTGACCGACGAAGGCACGCTGTTCTTCGAGCGCTGCCAGCGCATCGTCGGCGAGGTGGAAGACGCCGAAGCCGAACTGGCGCGTATCAGCGACAAGCCCCGCGGCAAGCTGCGGGTCAGCCTGCCCGCCATCGGCTATCGCATGCTGCTGCCGATCCTGCCGGAGTTCGCCGAACGCTACCCGGAGATCGAACTGGACCTGGACTTCAACGACCGGCTGATCGACGTGATCGCCGAAGGCGTCGACGCGGTGATCCGCAGCGGCGAGCTGGCGGACTCACAGCTCAAATCGCGCACCCTGGGGCCGTTCCGTTTTGTGCTGGTCAGCGCCCCGTACTACTTCGCCCGCCATGGTGTGCCCGAATGCCCGCGGGACCTGGAGGGGCATGCCTGCCTGCGCTACAAGTTTCCCGGCACTGTGCAACTGCAGGAATGGAAACTGCGTCTGCCCGCCGACGCCCCACCGCTGCTGCTGCGCAGCGCCCTGACCAGCAACAACCTGGAATCGCTGATCCACGCCGCCACCCAGGGCCTGGGCATCGCCTTCGTTCCGGACTTCGTGGTGCGTGGCGCCCTGGCCGACGGTTCCCTGGTATCGGTGCTGGACGACTATCAGATCGACAGCGGCAAGTTCTCGGTGCTCTGGCCCGGCAGTCGACATCTGCTGCCGAAACTGCGAGTGTTCGTCGACTTTCTCAGCGAACGCCTGGTATTGGGCGGACGCTGAAAAAATACCGGATCCACACAAGGAATGTGCCGCGAACATGAAGCCATTCCACGACATAGCCAGAAACATCTTGTTGCGATGCCCTCACGTTTTTTCGACTTTCATGGTTTTATCATCCGCCTTCAAAAAACTTGTACCGGAAATAGCGCTTTCACCATTACAGTCAGCTGTTCCATTTGCTGTTATCTGTAGTTAGAAGCCGTATTTTTCGATAACCGCTTTAATAGTTTGAGCCTGGCCGTTTTTCTTGCTTTAGCGGTTCGCTCTGTTGCCAAAGGAATGGCGTATGCGACAAAGGGATCTGAGATTCACGTTTGCAGTGCTCTCCAGCCACATAGAATTCGACGTTGTAGCGTTCACATTGGAGGAAGCTCTTTCCGAGCCTTTTCGATTGGAACTGGAGCTTTCCAGCTACAGCACAGCGATAGATTTTGCACAGGTACTCGATTGTCCTGCATTACTGACGATCTGGCATGGCAGCCAGGCCGTGCGCTACGTACACGGTCTTGTATCAGCCTTCACACAAGGTACGACAGGATTTCACCGGACGCGCTATCGCGCAGTAGTCGAACCACAACTTTGCCGACTTGCTTTGTGTTCCAACTGGCGTATTTTCCAGCAGAAAAGTGTTCCCGCGATTCTGAAAAACGTACTTCGAGAACATGGCATCCTGCACTATGAACAGCACCTGACGAATGAAAACCTAGTTCGCGAGTACTGTGTACAGGCAGGAGACTCCGATCTTTACCTGCTGGACCGGCTGGCCGCAGAAGAAGGGTTTTACTACTCCTTTTCCTTTACCGCCGACAGTCACACGCTGCACCACGGCGACCGACTCTATATCCACCCTCGTATCGAAGGCGATCCTGTTCTCTACAACGACGCACCTGCCGGCGATGCCCCCCAGCCTGTGATTTATGCGTTCAGCTACACCGAAAATGTCCGTACCGCCCAGCAAACCCAACGCGATTACACATTCAAGCGCCCTTCCTATTCCCAGCACCACAACGTTGCAGGCGAAGAACTGGAGCATCAGGCACAGACCTACGAGCGCTATGACTATCCGGGCCGCTATAAAGCCAGCAGCGCTGGCAAGCCATTCACTCAGAACCGGTTACGCGGTCATCGCCGGGATGCTCGGGTTGCTCTTGTCGAAGGTGACGATCCGCGTCTGATACCCGGTGTCGGTTTCCAACTCACAGGGCACCCCAGACCCGACTTCAACCGTTGGTGGAGGCCTGTTCGCATCACCCACAAGGGCGTGCAGAACGCCAGCCAGGAAGATGAGGCCGCGGAGGTTGGGGTGAGCTACGACTACGTCGCCGAGATCATCTCGGAAGATACAGAGTGGCGTCCCGAGCCGATGCCTAAACCCAGCATCGAAGGACCGCAGATAGCCACAGTGGTAGGCCCCGAGAGTGAGGAGATCTACTGCGACGAATGGGGTCGGGTAAAGGTCCAGTTTCCATGGGACCGGGAAGGCGAACACAACGAATTCAGTTCCTGCTGGATACGCGTGGCCCATAACTGGGCCGGGGTTGACTGGGGTCATATCGCCATTCCTCGGATCGGGCAGGAAGTCATTGTCGATTACCTTGATGGCGACTGCGACCAACCGATCATTACAGGACGGACTTATCGGGCGACCAACCCTCCTCCTTACGAACTGCCGCGTCACAAGACGCGGATGACGATCAAGAGCAAGACCCACAAAGGCGAAGGCTTCAACGAGCTGCGTTTCGAGGACGAAAAGGACCAGGAAGAAATCTATGTCCACGCGCAAAAGGATCAGAACATCCACGTCAATCATGACGAGACGACCTACGTCGGCCATGACCGTAGCGAGCAGGTTGAAAACGACGAAACCATCGCGATCGGCCATGACCGCCGCGAAACCGTAGGCAATGACGAGCAGGTCACCATTGGCCGCGATCGACGCCATAACATCGGGCAGGATGATTTCCTCACCATTGGCCGCAACCATACCGTTCACACAGGCAAGGACCGGACGGAGGAAGTCGGTAACAACCGGCGCGACAAGACATTAGCCAACCACTGGATTGAAATTGGCGGACACCGTGAAGAGGCTGTTCAGGGGCACCATCGTATCGAGGCAGGACAAAGCATCGAGCGGCGAACGCAGCGCTACGAACTCAAATCCAGCAGCAGCGTTGTCATCAAGGGGCCAGG
This sequence comes from Pseudomonas sp. GW822-FHT05A08, assembly GCF_058800485.1. NCBI lineage: Bacteria > Pseudomonadati > Pseudomonadota > Gammaproteobacteria > Pseudomonadales > Pseudomonadaceae > Pseudomonas > Pseudomonas sp. GW822-FHT05A08. Next base: position 3,387,955 of record NZ_CM179511.1, on the reverse strand, counting down.
GGGAAGCATTACCATCGATGAGTCCGGTATCACGCTCGACGGCATCGCCATTCGCTTCAAAGGAGCGGTCAACCACTCCTCATCCGGAAACAACAATCCTTTCGCCGTGGTCGGCACTCCGGCCTCCGGCAAGCCTCTGGACCGGTTATGCGGCAAGCGCCCGGACGGCACCTGCCTCCTGGAAGACTGCACGTGTTTGAAAGGAAGCGCGAAATGAACAGGGATGATGGTACCGCTCTACCTGCCGATACCCCTGTGCAATTGGGCGACATCGATCCACGCGTGGCGCTGCCATCGACGTCGCGAGTGTATCTGCTGCTCACGACCCAACGACTGGAGGACTGGGCTTATCGACCTTCGCCGCCGGATGCCGGGGCAGCCTCGGCAGTGGCGCCGTCGGTAATCGAGTTGGTTCGCGCACTCGAATCTTTCGCCCCACGGCGGTGGTTATGGGCCAACAGCCCGTTGGCGGACATCGAAGAGCGTGGCCCGCTCCTGGTCGATGCCACAGACAAAACCGCCTTGCTGGAACAGGCGATTACCGATTGGTCCGAGGCCGATGGCGTGATCATCATCGGTACCCAGGTTGACCTCGACACCCTTGCCCGGCATCTGGGCAGTCTCGTGCAGATCACCCTCCCCGATCACAGCCAAGCAACCTTCAACTTTCAGCCCACGATACTGGAGCCCTGGTTATCGGCGCTCGGTCAGCCGAACCGTAGCCAGTGGCTAGGCCCGATCCAGCAACTACTCTGGCGCACCCACTGGCATCGTCGCGTCAGCTGGTTTCGGCTCGACCATCCAGAAGCAGCGTCAGCCGCGGACCCGCAACAAAGGCTGCACCTGCACCCTCTGGAGATGGCCGCCTTCGACGCCAATACCCAGGATTACTTCATCATCAGCCTGGCCGAAGAAGTTCAGGCGCTATCGCAGTACAACGCATTCAGCCTTGAACAGATCTGCGAGAGTGTCCGCCAGAAAGTTCGAGAAGCGGCCAGCGTCAATATCGAGCGCGACACGGACGTGCGCGACTTTGTCCTTTTGCATGCCCGATACCCGGAGCCAATGGGTTCCGAGCAGGCCAAGGCATTACTTGAGGACCCTGTTGAATCGCCCGTCAGCCGGTTGCGCAATCTGACGGCCCTCATCAGTGAAAAGGAGTTCCAGAATGAATGATTCCACGGTTGGCAGCGCTGCCAGTGCTCCCGGTTGCAGCTCCCGCATTCCTCTTGTGCCAATCCGCTATGCCGTCTTACCAGGGGATGGCAAGTCCGCGCAGTACCGCTACAGCGGCAGCGGTTACGAGCTTGAGAACGGTTTCCCAGCCTTGCGCGAGGCTAGTTACACACTGCGAGCGCTGCGTCCGGGCTATGTCTATGTCTTCATGAGCGGGCCCAAAGGCGAGAAAATGGTCGTGCATGAACACGACGGTCAGGGCCATTACAAAGAGCTCAACTACACCGGCCTGGAGAACTATCACAAACGGGATGCGTTTCGTGCCGGACGTAGCATGTCATGGGTCTGGGCAGACACCTGTCCGGATACTGCGAGCGAGGTCTGGATTGCCTACAGCACCCATTTATGGACCAATCGCATCACCACAAGGATCTGCAGTGATAAAAGCGCGCGCGCGATTCATATGCAGAAAGTGGACATGAAGGAACTGACCAGCGGTGAAAAAAGCCCTTCCAAGCAAAAACATCTCCTGCCTGCGGAAGGCCTGGGCAAGTGGGTTGAGGATTACAAGCCGAGGGACAAACGCCTGCCTCTGGGCTGGAGTTGCCACTCCATTGGCGATGACTTACCTCTGGGCACCATTATCGCCGAGGGCAAGAACTACCCGATTACGCAACCGAGAGTCCCGGCAGTAGTCGCTCTTTTCGACCCACAGGGCATCAGTATCGACCTGGCGTTGATTGCTGCGGCTCGAAAACACCAGATCCTCGACGTGCAGGCCAAAAGGACTGTCGATGACCAACAGGAATTTCCCGCCTGCATGCGACTCGATGTAGAGAAACTGGCCATTGGCAGCGCGGACTTCCATCGTAAAAACCTGACCGCGACCATTCTTGAGGAAACCTTGAAACTGCTGTCGACCACCCCCGCGAAGGACGTGGAGCGCATCGTCAAACAGCGGTCCGACTGGCATCGAGCCCAGCCCAGGGGGCATCGGGTTCCCGGCAATGACGAACTGGCCTACCAGGTACTGACCGACAAGAACCTTTCACCCGGTGGTGAACGTCTGGCTAAACGGATTGATGCCGCTAAATACAATGAATTCCTCGCCTTGCGGCAAAAAGCCGACCAGGAGCTAAAAACATTACTGGCTCATTTCGACGTCGCGTGCACCAACCATGACGGCTGGCTGGCGACCGCCGAAACCGAACATAAGATAACCGCTCACAGCATTGCTGCCGCTTTGGATCTGCACGACCGCGACAACAAGATATCCGCCCAGGGACTCGAACAATCCATTGCTATTTTGATGAACGGAATGGGCTCGCCGTTGCCGGGGCGTCATGATCAGGACCCCAGGTTCAAGCGCCTGGAGCGCTGGGTCAGCAATGATGGCAGCCCCATCTATATCGCGCTTGCCGCCTATAACCCATTCAAGGAAAAAGCGGATGCGGTAGGCGGGCTGCTGGGAGCAAAAGACCAGGTCATAGAAGAGCTTTATGGCAAATTCCCGGCTGCAGTAAATTCCACTGACCTTATTGCCCAGGACGTCACCACGGTGGTGATGAAAAAACTGCACGGCAAGACCCGCTGGGATCGAAGCCAGACGCTACGTCAACAAGTCCAGGCTGCGGCACAGGAAGCCAACGCTCAGAAAGTCATGGGGTTGTTATCCGCCCGTTATCGAATCACAGGCACGAAGGTAAAGCTTGACGCTCTTTCCATCGAGGTGAGGAACTACCTCGACAGAGGCATGGCGGAAATACAGCACAGTACCGAGGTTGTCACCACCGGCAGCCGGACCGTTACCATCAAACAAACCCAGACCATCAGAGTCCGCCCGACCCTCAAGTCGCTGGGAGTCACCAGTGGCGGGGGCGTACTCAACGCCGGCATGTTGTATTTCAACATGATCAACCTGACCCTCGCTCTGGAGAAGCTCAAGAAAGAACCCGCCACGTCAGATGTACTCAATTTTGTATCTGCCGTTCTTGGCACCATTTCGGCAATGGCTGCCACTGGAGTGAGCCTGCGTAGCATTTACGTGACATCGGCAGCACGTTTTAGTCAAAGCCTTCCCGGGGCAGCCTTCGGAACCGGAGTCACGAGCACCCTTTCGAGCAAACTGTTCGGACGGGCACTGGGGTGGCCGGGGATTATCCTGGGCGTGATCACTGATGGCTATTCAGGGTACGAAAAACTCAACGCAGGAAACTCCACAGCAGCTGCTTACACCTGGGGGGGAGGCATCGCCCTGGCCATCGGGAGCGCGGCAATGCTCGAGGGAGGTATTGCCTTGGGAAGCGCGATGGCTGGGGTGGGGACCGCTGCCGGCGCCTCTGCAACCATTCCTGTCGCTGGCTGGATTGCTGCTGCGGTGATATTGATCGGCGGCGCCATGGTCATAGGAGCCATGTGGTTGATGTCCAGGGCCAACAAGGAAAACCATACGCCCATGGAGCTATGGGCCGCCCGGAGCGTCTTTGGCAATCGCAAGAACGATGGGCAAGTACGTCAAGGAATAAAGCTCGACAGCCAAAAGCGCCTTCCTGGTTATGCCTCCCTCAGTGATGAAATAAAGGGTTGGTACCAAGGCTATTTCGGTCCTGTACTGCTCGACGCCAGCCAGGCGAAGTCATTGGGCTGGAACGGAATAGACAGCGCCTGGCATGACAACTATTTCGAGGCCGACAAGGCCGAGTTTGCCGTGCTTTTCCCAGGCTTCGTGCAGGACCAGAGCACCTGGCAAGGCAAGCTTGCCAGCCGTGCGCCCCTGCCCATAACTGACGCAACGACTCAATGCCGACACGTTAAAGCGGGATTGATCCTGCACTTCAATCATAAAATAGGCGCCACCGATAGCGACAGGATATCCCTCGAGGTCACCTACAAGCCCAACCAGGGCTGGGACGAAACTGCCGTCACTACTGCAGCGTTTGAGCTGATCGACTAAGGAGCACCAAATGACCATCAGCTGGACCTGGACCCCAAAAGACAAGGCAGAAGCTGTACCGTCTATCGGCGACCAATACATCTCCATGGGAAAAAGCGTGTTGTGCCTGCGCAATCCGATGCCCGCAGACTCGGCGTTCATGGCCAAGCTGTTTTCCGCCACGATAATCGTCACGTTGCTTCTGTGGTTATGGATGTTTTGCGCCGTGATCAATGACACGCCGGCTGATGAAGTGTGGGTTCTGCTCATTCCCCTGCTCTTGCCGCTGGGAATTTCGTTGTTTCTGTTTTACCGGATCCACCTGATCAGAAGTCAATCGAACTTCTATTTCAATCGCCACACGCAAAAAGTCTATTACCTGAAGGGCAAGACCCTGCTTGTCGGTGATTGGAACAACGTTAAAGCAGGCATCTGTGGTCGAACCGAGTTTTCCGGTCGATCGTTCAGTACCACTACTTCATTGATCCTCAATGCGTTCGGTACTGACCAAGACAGTCCGCAAGCCAGGCAAATCGCAGAATCCTGGGCGCCGACCTATAGCATCTGTGTCGACAGCAATGAACCCAGTGATCCTCGACCGATCTTCGTTGCGCAAGTCTGGGAGTACATCCGCCAATTCATGACCCATGGCCCGGATAAGCTGCCCGTTCCTCAAGAACCCCACTGGTGGTATGTGCCTCATAACTCTATCTGCCTGACCCCCCGTCAGGCATTTCGTCACTATGTGCCTTGGCGCACGGGAGAGCCTGGGGAAAAGCAGGGCAAGAAATGGTGGTTGATGCCTCTTTGGTTAGTGTTCTTCCCTTACAACTTCTTCGTTGCTCTTTGCTGGTGGATGACCTGTCGCCTGTTGCGCGTACGTCCGGCGGCCCCACCGCAACAAGCGCTCGAAGGAGAATCTGTCACATCAGCGCACCTGGAGATGACGGCCAAGACCATTGGACCCTAGCGTGTTGCTGACAAGCTGGAGCAGCAAAACCTTGCCAGACATTATCGAGAGCATCGTTCATTGACGACAACCCAGGTTGATTCAAAGAGGGAACTTGCATGAAACCCGTTGTACTTGTTGGTCATGGCCATGATTGCCCGATACACGGAGCGGGAACGGTTGTCAGTGGGGCGACAAGTGCCTCTATCAATGGCAAAGCCGTCGCCCGGGTGGGTGATGGCATCAGTTGCGGTGCCGTCATACAAACTGGTTCACCGACAGAGGACATCGAGGGGAAAGCGGTTGCCAGGCTGGGAGACACGACCAGTCACGGAGGCACGCTCACCGAGGGCGACAGTAGCTGGATGCTCGACTAGACAATGGATGGGTTACCCCGGAACTCATTGCCCGCAAGGAGAAAGGTTTTCATATGGCGCTGTCCCCTACCCTGTACACCGAACGCCTGATCCTGCGTCCGCTGGAGCTGGCCGATGCCGAGGCTGTCCAGCAGCAGTTTGCGCACTGGCAAGTGGTGCAATACCTCAACGCGCGGGTGCCCTGGCCCTATCCCGCCGATGGTGCCCTGAGTTACCTGCGCGACCTGGCGCTGCCGGCCATCGAGCGCGGCGAGGAATGGCACTGGTCGATCCGCCTGAAAAGCGCGCCGGAACAATTGATCGGCAATGTCAGCCTGATGGACCAGACCGACAACAACCGCGGTTTCTGGCTGGCTCCGGCGTGGCAGGGCCAGGGCTATATGAGCGAGGCCAGCGCGGCGGTCACCGAGTACTGGTTCGAGGTGCTGGGGCGTGAGGTCATGCGGGTGCCCAAGGCCGCGCCGAACCTGGCCTCGCGGCGGATTTCCGAACGTGCCGGCATGCGCCTGATCCGCAGCGACGAAGACGACTTCGTCTGCGGGCGATTGCCCCGTGATATCTGGGAAATCACCCGCGAAGAGTGGCGTCGCCTCAGATGAAACGCACGCCGGCCTTGGCCCGCTCGTCCACCGTCAGCTCGAACACATCCGGACGCGCATAGTGGCCGACCACATCGTAGTCGTAGCGCGCCCGCACCAGCTCGTCAGTATCGATCTGCGCCGTCAGCAGGCCGGCACGGCCCACCAGCGGCCCGGCCAGGACCTCGCCCATGGGCCCGACAATCACGCTGCCGCCAGCAATCAGCGGGCGTTCGGCCGGCCAGTTGGCGATCTCCAGCCCCAGCGCCTGGGGTGACGCCTGCACCTGACAGGCACTGACCACGAAGCAGCGGCCTTCATGGGCGATGTGGCGCATGCTGACCTGCCACATCTCGCGCTCGTCCACGGTCGGAGCGCACCAGACCTGCACGCCCTTGGCGTACATCGCGGTGCGCAGCAGCGGCATCATGTTTTCCCAGCAGATCACCGCGCCGACCCGGCCGACCTGGGTGTCGAATACCGGCAGGGTCGAGCCGTCGCCCTTGCCCCAGATCAGCCGCTCGGTGCCGGTGGGCATCAGCTTGCGGTGCTTGCCCACCAGGCCGTGCTGCGGATCGAAATACAGCGCCGTGCAATACAGGGTGCTACCAGCGCGCTCGATCACCCCCAGCACCAGGTTGGCCCCGGTGCGCGCCGCCAGGCCGGCCAGGGCCTCGGTCTCCGCGCCCGGCACATCGACCGCATTGGCGAAATAACGGGCAAAGGCTTCACGGCCTTCCGGCAGGCGATAGCCGAGCTGGGTGCCGAAGCCCTCACCCTTGGGGTAGCCGCCGAGCAAGGCTTCGGGCATCACCACCAGCTGCGCGCCGGCCTCGATGATGGCGGCTTCAAAGGACAGGATCTGCTCCAGGGTATCGGCCTTGCCCCCTGGCAGGGAGCCGATCTGCAACGCGGCGACAACGGACTTGGACATCGGGGAAACTCCTGTGGCGATGAAGTGTTGCCCATTGTCCGGCCCTCGCCGATCATGCAGAAAGCCCCTCCTGATACTGAATGATATGAACCAGATGAATATCGCCCAGGTCGATCTCAACCTGCTCAAGGCCTTCGAAGCCCTGCATGACGAATCCAGCGCCAGCCGCGCCGCCCTGCGCCTGGGCGTCACCCAGTCGGCCATGAGCGCGGCGCTGCGGCGCCTGCGCGAGCTGTACGGCGATCAGTTGTTCGTGCGCACCGGGCGCGGCCTGGCGCCGACCCTGCGGGCCAACCAGCTCAAGCCGGTGGTCAGCGAGGCCCTGAACAAATGCCGGCAGAGCCTGGCCATGGTCGATCCCCATGCCAGCCATTATCAGGGCCGCTCGGTGGCGATCGGGCTGTCGGACGATTTCGAGATTGCCTACGGTCGGCGCCTGATCGAGGAAGTCGCCCGGCGGGCGCCGAAGCTGCGGCTGATCTTTCGCCAGAGCCACAGCCAGATCGTCGGCGAAGCGCTGTTGCAGCGCAGCATCGATCTGGCCATCAGCGCCGGCGGTTTCGCCGAACGCATGCTCAGCCGTCAGGTATTGGGGGAAGGCAGTTATCTGTGCCTGGCGGACCCGGCGAGCCTGGGCTCGGGACAGCAGGCCATCGACCTCGACGAGTTCGTCGCCCGCGAACATGTGCTGGTATCGTCGCAAGGCTTTATCGGGATTACCGACGAGGGCCTGGCGGCCCTGGGGCTGAGTCGCCAGGTCTGCGCCTCGACCACGCATTTCGCCGCGCTGCCCCACCTGCTCAAGGGCAGCCAGGCGGTGGCGACCATTCCGGCCCACGCCGCGCGGAGCATCGCCGAACTGACCGGGCTGGCGCTGCTGCCCTGCCCGCTGGACCTGCCGCGCTACCCGATCGAGCTGGGCTGGCGCACCAGCGCGCAGATCGATCCGGTGGTATTGAAAGTGCGCGAGGCGATAGTCGCCAGCTTCGAGCTTACTTGTTCGCCGCCATCAGGCGATTGACTTCACTGCGCACCATGTTGGCGTATTCCGGCGGCGACATGCCGTCGAGCTCGGCACGCACCCATTCGGCCCATTTGCCCTTGCGCTTGCCGCGCTCGCCGAACAACCGTGCGGCTTCGCCCTTGGCCTTGCCCAGGTTGCTCTGCCACAGCTCGAACAGACGGGACTTTTCATCTTCGATCTCTGCACGCTCGGCGAGAGTCTTGTTGGCCAGATTGAAGCTCATGGGAATTTCCTGCTGCGTAAAATAGCCGACATCTTACACTGTGACGGCTGGGGTTTTCCCGCTGGCATGGAGCGGGTGGAGAAAATATCTGCAACTTTTCGCCGGCCCCGCAACTCCATTGTTCATCGCATCACTGACCCGCAAGGAGTAACTCAATGGCTCGTAAAACTGCTGCGCAAGCGGCTGACGAACAAATCAAGGACCAGGAATTCAGCGAGCTTCAAGCGTTGATCGAAGAATCGGAAAAGCTCCTGAAAAGCAGCGCATCGCTGGTGGGTGAGGAAGGCGAGAATCTGCGTCAACAGGTCGGGTTGAAACTCAAGCAGGCACTGGACTCGGTGTCCAGCGTGCGCGAGCGCAGCAAGCCGATGGTGGACGCTACCGAGCAATACATCGGCGGCCATCCGTGGCAGACCGTGGCCATCTCCGCCAGCGTCGGCCTGGTGGTGGGCCTGTTGCTGGGGCGTCGTTCGTAACCGGTTTTCTGTAACGACCAGCGCCACCCGCGACCGCTAAAAAAAGGACCAGGCTTGCAGCATGCTTGCCTGGTCCTTGCGTGTTGAAAGCGCGTTTTAAAGCCCCGCCAGTTCCCGCAACTGCTTGAGCTCCGCGGCGTCCAGGGCAATCCCCTCGCGCAGGGACTTTTCCCGCTGGCGATGCCGGCGATCCCCCGGCAGACGCTTGAGCCCTACGCCATGCATCTGGCGGATCAGCTCCTGGCTGCGCTCGGCGAAGTTCTGCCCGGCGCCCTTGCTCGGATCGATGACGATCAACAACTGGCCGGTCCAGGGCGTCTTCGCGCCCGGGTGGTTGGACCAGTCGAACTCGAACGAGAAATGGCCACCGGTCAGCGCCGCCGCCAGCAGCTCGACCATCATCGACAGCGCCGACCCCTTGTGCCCGCCGAACGGCAGCAGCGCGCCGCCTTCGAGAATGGCTTTCGGATCGTCGGTGGGCTGGCCGAGGCCGTCCACGCCCATGCCTGGCGGCAGGCGTTCGCCCTTGCGCGCGGCGATCTGCACGTCGCCATGGGCAATGGCGCTGGTGGCCAGGTCGAAGACAATGGGGTCGCCCCCGGCCTGGGGCGCGGCAAAGGCGATCGGGTTGGTGCCGAACAACGGCCGGTCGGCGCCGTGGGGCACCACGCAGGTCATGCTGTTGACCACGCTCAAGGCGACCAGCCCTTCCTCGGCGAACGGCTCGACGTCCGGCCACAGCGCGGCGAAGTGATGGGAATTGCGGATGGCCAGAATGGCGATCCCGGCGTTGCGCGCTTTCTCCACCAGCAACGCCCGCGCCGCCGCCAGCGCCGGTTGGGCGAAACCGTTGCCGGCATCGACCCGGACAAAGGCCGGGGCCACGTCTTCGACCACCGGCACAGCCTTGCCGTTGACCCAGCCGCTGTTAAGGGTCGAGACATAACCGGGAATACGGAACACGCCATGACTGTGGGCGCCGTCGCGCTCGGCAGCGGCACAGTTGTGCGCCAGGCTGCGCGCCACTTCGGCGCTGGTGCCATGGCGCAGAAAGATCGTTTCCAGCAGTTTCACCAGTGCCTCGAGCGACAGGTGTTCCTGCGGTGTTTCAACAGCCGAGGGCGATACAGACATCTGGAGCTCCGGATTAATTATTGGAATGGGCTACAGCGCATGAGAAGGCACCCAAGTGAGTGCGCCCGACGATTAAACAACGCTTTGCGCGCGCCCTGTCAACCTCGGCCATAACCTTGCACCGGCGATGCCAGCAAGAGACAGAGCCGCCACCAACACGCCGTCAGCCGAGGATGGCGCGCCGGAGCTCGGCAAGGTGGCAGTGGCGATGACCGCGGCCAGGGTGTTTTTGATCATTTTTTCACTCCCGCTGTGGATACTGCTGACGAAAGTCCTGTGTTTCAGAGGCTTTGCTCCAAAAATAACCCGCACTTTGATATGCATTAGCCATGACGGCGGTTCTCCAAGCCTGGCTGCGAAGGGTAGAATGCGCGAAACCAGGAAGAGCCAATGAGCGAACAGCACCTCACAGAAGCCGAATACGACGCCATCACCGATGCCGCCGCGCAGTGGTGCATGCGTCTGCATGCCGCGGACTGTACGGCCGCCGAACGCCAGGCCTTCGAGCAATGGCGCGATGCCCACCCGCTGCATGCCTTCGAATACGAAGCGATGCAGGAAATTTGGGAAGTCGCCGACCATCTGCCTCGCCCTCAAACCACCACCGTCCTGCCCTTGCCGGCGCCGCGCAAACCCTGGCGCGCCTACGGCATGGCCGCGGCGATCAGCGCCCTGGCCCTGCCCCTGGCCGCCTACAGCGGCTGGAGCCTGGGCTGGCTGCCCTCCTCCTACGAACATTTCCAGGCCGACGGCAGCATGCGCCAGGTGACCCTGGCCGACGGCAGCCAGGTCGAACTCAACCTGGGCACCGAGCTGACCTACAGCAACTACAAGGACCAGCGCCGGGTCACCCTGAAAAAAGGCGAAGCCTTCTTCAAGGTCAGCCACGACAGCGCCCATCCGTTCGTGGTCAAGGCGGCCAGCGGCCAGGTCCGGGTCACCGGTACCGAGTTCAACGTCTGGATGTACGAGGATCAGGTGCGGGTGACCCTGCTCGAAGGTTCGGTGCTGGTGAACAGCGACAACAGCCACCCCGACGCTGGCTTGCCTCTCGATCCGGGCATGCAGGCGCGTTATCGCCAGGGCGATTACCAGCCACTGATCAGCCAGACCGCTGCCAACGACAGCTCACTGGCCTGGCGCCAAGGCAAGCTGGTGCTGGACAACCTGGCGCTCGGCGAGGCCCTGCCGCTGATCAACCGCTACCTCAGCAAGCCGGTGATGCTGGCCGACAGCGCCACGGGCAACATTCGGGTCGGCGGCATCTACGACGTCACCGCGGTCAAGAGCCTGGTGACCACGCTGCCCAAAGTGTTGCCGGTGTACCTGACCCGCAACCAGGACGGCAACCCGGTCGTCAATTCGCTGCCAGGCACCGCGCCAAAAAGCTGAAGGCCGCTACCCTCGCGGGTGCGGCCTTCGCTTGACGGCAGATTGAACGCGCTTACTGAGTCGCGACCTTGCGCAACCGATCATCCACTTCGTGAATCACCTGCAACCGATACTGCGGGTCCGCCTGGATCTGCTGCTCGGTGAACGGCAACACACTCCACTGCTTCTTCGAGAACGCCTCGGTCTGGTCCCGCGAGTGCGGCGACGCCGGGTCGCTGGACAGGGAAAACGCCAGCAGGCCCTGGGCATGCGGGCCCTGCTCGTCGAAGGTCACCACTTGCAGGTAACTGGTACCGCTGACCACCTCACGCTTGCCGTCGGCCGCGGGAACGCTCTGGATCGCGTTGTACACGCCCAGGCTGGCCGGGCCGCCATGAATCGGCGTCTGCCGGCCGCCGCTGCTGACCACCTGGATATCGCCCCAACGGCTGTCGGCCTTCAGGCCCGACTCGGCCACCTGTTGCACCGAGGCCAGCATCGCCGCGCGCAGCGCCTTGGCCACCGGCGGCCGGTCGATCGCCAGGCCGCGCGGCGTGTGCTGCGGGTCCCGGGCATCGAAGGCCACGCGCCAGCGATTATCGACCGCCTCCAGCTGTTCCATGACGTTGCGAAAATGCACCAAGCCCACTCCGCTTTGCAGGTTGGCGCTGCGGTCCCAGGCCTTGAGGCTGGCACACAGCGGCGCCAGGGCCCGGGCATCGCTGCCCAGGTCGGCGGCACAGAACTGCAGCAGGTCCGGCATCACCTGCCCGGCCTGGTACACCTGGTCATCCATCACCATGTGCTTGAGGTCGGCGGCGCTCAGCGGCTCGCCCTTGCCCGTGCCGATCAGGCGATTCAGGGCAAAACGCGCGCGCTGCCCCAGCGGCAGGTCCTGCTGGCTGATCAGCGGCGAGAAGCCTTGCAGCGGCTCGGCCGGGTTGACCATCCACGCCGAGTCGTTGGAGTTCTGTACGTAATCGCTGCGCAGCAGTTGCGGCAGTTGGCTGGCCGGGTAGATGCCCTTTTGCGCGGCCGCCGGGTCGATGTCCCAGGCACAGGCCGCGCGGGAACCGTCGAGAATGATCAGCTGGGTGCCGATCCGCGGGTCGCTGCAGTGGGCGAGTTTTTCCGCGCTGACGTTGGGCACCACCGATTGGTTCATGTACAGCGTCTGGCCCTGGTCATCCACGGCCAGGGTATTGACCCAGGGAATGCCCTGCAGCCGATGCACCGACGCCTGCAGTTCCTTGAGGCTGCGGGCCTGGTTCATCGCGTACCACTGTTGTAGCACCCGGTCGTTTTCCAGGTTGGCGTCGCGCAGGCTGTAGGCGAAACGGTTGTCCCAGTCCAGCTTGCCGGGCCACTGCACCAGCGGGCCGAATTGCGAGCTGTAGACACTGTGGCTGACGGTCGTGAGCTGGCCGTCCTCGCCCTGCACCTTAACGCTGACCACTTGTTTCTCCAACGGCAGGGACTTGCCGTCGAGCAGGTAGCGGGTCGAGTCCTTGGGGTCCAGTTGCAGGCGGTACAGGGTGAAATGCTTGGAGGTGTCCACCGTGTGGGTCCAGGCCAGGTGCTGGCTGAAACCGATATTGATCATCGGCAGGCCGGGCAAGGCGGCCCCCATGACGTCCAGCTTGCCGGGAATAGTCAGGTGCATCTGGTAGAAGCGCATGCCGCCGACCCATGGAAAATGCGGGTTGGCCAGCAACATGCCGCGACCATTGAACGAGCGCTCGCGCCCCACGGCCACCGCGTTGCTGCCGCGGTCCAGGGCGAACCGCTGGCCGCGGGCATCCGCCTGGGCAAAGGCCTGGGCCGATGGCTTCAGCTGCGCCGTAGCGGATGGCGGGATCGCGCCCACCAGGGCTTCGGCGAACTGGCCGACACCGCCCTCCACCAACAGCCGGCGAGTCAGCTTGACCAGGTCCAGGGCGGTCAACGGCCGTACCCAGTCACCCTGGCACTGCTCGGGCAGGCCCTGGGCCCGGCGCTCGGCCAGGGAGCGGTTATAACCGGCGACATACCCTTCGATCAGTTGCCGCACCTGCGGGGTCTGCGCCTGCCAGAAGCCGAACACCGCCTGGGGCGTGTTCAGCCAGTTGAAGAACAGGTCGCTGGTGAGGTTTTCCCGTTGCTCGACGGTCTGCTGCTGCGGCCCGAAATACTTCGAACGCTCGCCATTGACCGTCAGCACTTCGTTGGCCAATAGGCACAGGTTGTCCTGGGCATAGGCGTAACCGATGCCGTAACCCAGCCCGCGCTCGTCGGCGGCGCGAATATGCGGGACGCCAAAACCGGTGCGGCGAATATCGGCGCTTGCCTCGCCGCCCTGGACCTCGCGTCCCTGAGCCGCAAGGCTCATCCCGAGAAACAAACCCGCAAGGCAAAACCTGGGCAACTGGCTGGAAATAATCACGCCGACTCCTGATCGAAAGAAGATGCACAACCCAGGCTGGCGCGGCATGCCGATGAGCACACAGGGGATACGGATTCCAGCCCGGTAAAGGACGGCGCGACCCGGCATCAGCCAAAGCCCGCCTGCCCTTACAGACGAAACCGCCACGGAAAATTTAGCGCCCTCGCGCCAGGCGCCGATCGCCCGCCAACCTGGCGACGACAAAGCCCTCACAAATTTTCTACAACTGATTCCTCATGATTTGCGCGGCTCGTTCGTCTAGTTATGTGAGAGCACCCGTCATTTTCCTGATCAGGCTCTGAAAAGGAGTTTTTGCATGTACGACCCGCAACTGCCAACGGATGGCCACACCGCACAACCCGCGTCCTCCCTGAACGCCGGCGCCGGTGTCTTCGGCAAGCAAGCCGAGCGCAACCGCAACGAACGCATCAGGCACCTGCTCAAGAGCTTCGGCCTGCGCACCAGCCTGATTCGCCTGAAAGTCATCGATGCCTTGCTGCAGGCAGCCGAAAGCCAGCGCGCCCTGGGGGTGCGAGGCATTCACAGTCATTTGCTGGAGCTGGATATCCCGCTGTCGTTCCTCAGCGTGCGCGAGGTGTTGAAGCGGCTGTGCAGCGAAGGCGTGATCACCCTCAATGCGGACAAGAGCTTCAGCCTGCATCAACAGGCTGAAGCCATACTCGACGGCCGCGACTGAGGCCGCCTGGGGTGTCTCTCAAGGCTTGACCTTGCGCCGCATCACGCCATTGATCACGACCACGGTCACCGCCACGCCAATGGCGATGTACTGGAACATTTTCTCGGTGATCATCCCGGCGTTCTGCAGGTAAGAAAGGCCAAGCATGATTCCCAGTACCACCAGGGAAATCACAATCGAATAGATCAAGCGTTGCTTCTGGGTCATTGCGGGTTCCTGAACCTGTAAAGGTGCGGCCTGAAAATGCCGCATGTAAATGTATCGACTCTGTATCGAAACAGATACCAAACGCCTACCGAGAATCGGGGATGGGCGCGGGCGAACGGGGTCTCATGTTACAGCCGCCGAAGAGTTTTCGCTGCATCGCGGCGGTTTTAACCCCAGAGCCCTTTGAGGACTGCGCAATGTTCCGTCGAATCACCCGGCTGATTCCCCTACTGGCGATGCTGGCCCTGTCCGGCTGCATCATCTTCCCTCACGACGGCTGGCATCACCGCCATTACGACGGCGGCCCCGGCTACTACTACCACCGCTAAGTCATCCAGAGCGCCAGTATTTCTCCCCTTGTAACCCACCACGAAATTGCCCGACGCCCGCCTCGCCGCGGGCGTCTGTCTTTACTGTCGAGCTACGCCAGCCGGGTGTTGTGAATCCCCGGCTGGGCGAACAACTCCACCAGCCAGTCGACGAACACCCGGACCCGCGTCGACAGGTGCCGGTGCGGCGGGTACAGCGCGCTCAACGGCATCCTGGGTGGCGGGATGTGCCGGAGCACTTCGCTCAGGCGACCTTCGGCCAGCTGCTGGGCGACGTGATAGTAAGGCGTCTGCACCAACCCATAGCCGGCCTCGCAGGCGGCCAGGTAGCCGTCGGCGCTGTTGACCGACACCTGCTTGGGCAGCTCCGGCAACAGCACCTGGCCCTGCACCTCGAACTCCAGGCCATAACGCTTGCCGCTGACGCTGGAGAAATACTCGATCATCTGATGCCCGGCCAGCTCGTCCAGGCTCTGCGGCACACCGCGCTGGCGCAGGTAGGCGGGACTGGCACAAGTCACCTGCTCCAGCGCCAGCAACGGCCGGGCCACCAGCGAGTCGTCGAGGCACAGGCCGCCGCGCAACACGCAGTCCACCCCTTCGCGGATCAGGTCCACCGGCCGGTCGTTGAGGCCGATTTCCAGGTCGACCAGCGGGTAGCGCTCGGAGAACGCCGGCAACGCCGGGATCACCACCAGCCGCCCGATCCCCGCTGGCATGTCGATGCGCAAGGTGCCGCGCGGGTTGTGGCGCGCGGCGGAAAACACCGCTTCGGTTTCCTCGAGGTCCGCCAGCAGCCGCACGCAGCGCTGGTAATAGGCGGCGCCGTCCAGGGTCGGCGTGACCTGGCGGGTGGTGCGCAACAGCAGCTGCACGCCCAGATGCGCCTCCAGTTGCTTGATCAGCACCGTCACCGAGGCCCGGGGCATCTGCAGGCTGTCGGCGGCCTTGGCGAAACCACCGAGGTCGACGATGCGGGTGAACACACGCATGGCATTAAAACGGTCCATTGGCTTGGCCTGTCGCGGATTATTTAGAAATTACGAATAGTGATAGCGCTTTTAGCCGGTTTATCTTGTTTTTGTCGAGGAGAACAATGGCCGCCACCCCATCCACTGGAGCTTCTCCTATGCAAACCCGTCAACTGGGCAAGAACGGCCCGCAAGTGTCAGCCATCGGCCTTGGCTGCATGGGCATGACCGATTTCTACACCACCGGCACCGATACCCGGGAAGCCACCGCCACCTTGCATCGCGCCCTGGAACTGGGGATCAACCTGCTGGACACCGCCGACATGTACGGCCCCCACAGCAACGAAATCCTGATCGGCCAGGCGATCCGCGGCAAACGCGACCAGGTGTTCCTGGCCAGCAAGTTCGGCATCGTGCGCAACCCCGGCGACCCGGCGGCGCGCGGAGTGAACGGCCGCCCCGAGTACATTCGCCAGGCGATCGACGGCACCTTGCAGCGCCTGGGCGTGGACACCCTGGACCTGTATTACCAGCACCGCATCGACCCGGACGTGGCCATCGAGGAAACCGTCGGCGCCATGGCCGAGCTGGTGCGGGCCGGCAAGGTCCGCTACCTGGGGCTCAGCGAAGCCTCGGCGGCAACGCTGGAGCGGGCCCACAAGGTGCATCCGATCAGCGCCCTGCAAAGCGAATATTCGTTGTGGAGCCGCGACCAGGAAGACAACGGCTGCCTGGCGGCCTGCCAGCGCCTGGGCATCGCCTTTGTGCCCTACAGCCCGCTGGGCCGAGGCTTTCTCACTGGCGCCCTGAAGAGCCCGGAGGATTTCGCCGCCGACGACTACCGGCGTTTCAGCCCGCGCTTCCAGGGTGAGAACTTCACCAGGAACCTGCTGCTGGTGGAACAGGTCAAGCAACTCGCGGCGGCCAAGGGCATCACCGCCGGGCAACTGGCCCTGGCCTGGGTGCTGGCGCAGGGCGATTACCTGATCCCGATTCCGGGCACCAAGCAACGCAAGTACCTGGAGGAGAATGTCGCCGCGCTGCAAGTCCGCCTCGACGCTGACGAACTGCAGGCCCTGGAACGGATATTCACCCCCGACGCCACCGCCGGCGAGCGTTACCCGCACGCGGTGATGGCCTTGCTCGACCGATAAACAGCCAGCCACAAAAAAGGCCCTCGACCGGTTTATCGGTCGAGGGCCTTTGTTTGTCGCCTCACGCCTTGGTGGAGCGATTCTTGTCGGTCACCGTGGTGCCGTTGCCCTTGCCGTAGCTTTGCAGGTTCTGCAGCACGTAGATGGCTTTCTTGTACTCGGGGATCAGGTAGTTGGCGTACTTGTTGCCTTTGAGGTTGTTGCTCTGGATGGTGTCCAGCTGGATCGCGAAATACTCCAGGGCGTTGAACTTGGCCTCCGGGTCTTTCTGCACGCCAAAGCGATCGAACTTGTCGCCGGCATTGAGCAGGGTCATCGCCGTCACGTCGCTGATCAGGCCCTTTTCTTTCAGGAACGTACTCATGTTGCCCAGTTGCTTGGCGCTGACGTTCTCCGGATCGAACCCCTTGATCTGCTTGTGCAGCTTCATTTCATCCATCTTGAACACGTTCAGAGCCAGCGGGTTCTGGCCGACCAGGGCCAGCATCTGCTTGACCTTGACGCTCTGGCTGACCGGCTTGCCCCGGGTGCCAGTGTCCTGCACCAGCAGACCGGCCTTGCTGGTCCAGCCGCCGACATATCCGATTGTCATAAAAGACTCCTGTGTACGGGCTTTTCCATAGCCTTATATCCACTTGCACAGCCAATTAGAGGGTTGCGCAAGTTCAACTAATAAGCGTCTGAAAAGCCTGATTGAGGGAAAACGATGCCTGTGAGTATCGGCGCGCCAGAGCACCTCTCCAACAAATATTTCGGTTTTTTACAATTTTTGTACATTTTCGATACAAATGCCTGGAAGCCACGGTTTTTCTAGCTGAAACAATTATTTAACAATCCAATCCGTGACAACTAAGCGACAACTTATGGACATTGATGTACCGAATGGTTAGTTGCGACCAAGTGTTCTTAAGAGCATTCATGACGCCATCTTGCGGGGATCTTCCACGACATTGCTGCGCGACGACCCAACTGTGCATGGCGCTCTCCCCTTTACTGCGGGAAAAGCCTTGCATCGCCCTCTGCCGAGCCACCTCGAAGTCCGCTGAACGGCCGACTTGCGCGCCTCCATGGCAGGCGCGCGGACAACTATATTTGATGCTCCTACTGCAAGGAGGTGCATCATGGAACAACGTCAGCAGCACCTTTTGGACGAGCTCATCTGCCATGAGCTCTACATCGACGCGCCGATCGATACCGTCTACTACTACGTGACTCAGCCGGATCGCTGGCCCGAGTGGCATCCCGCTTCCCTGCGTGCCGACACCGGCCTGGCTGGCTCATTGCCAGCGGGGCATCGCTTCGGCAAAACCATCGACCTGCTCGGCCTGCAGATCCACCTGAGCTGCCGGGTGCTGGTCGCGGTATTTCCCAAGGAGTTCAAGATCGTCTTCAGTTCTGCGCCAGCAGACGGCTCGATCCACTATCAGTTGTGCAAATACGGGGACGGAACCCTGTTCAAGCGCACCCTGCACTACTGCTCCGACCTCAACCTGCTCAGCCTGCGCCCGCGTATCGAGCACTTGTCCCAACTGGCGCTGGCCAACCTCAAGCGCAACCTGGAACAGATCGCCCACTGATCCGGCAACGGGTGGCGCCCCACTGGCTGACAAATCTGTAATCTTCACCTCAGTTTTCTGACAGGCCGCGCCACTTAAGGTCGCCCCATACCTGACCAGCAGGATCGAGGGAGCCTTGGGGCATGCATGTAAAACCCACACGACGCAGTTTTATCAAGGGCCTGGCCGCCGGCGGCGTACTGGCCGGCACCGGGCTGTGGCAACAGCCGCTCTGGGCACGCAGCGAAGACGGCCAGTTGCCCGCCCTCAGCGGCCAGCAGTTCGACCTGTTCATCGGTGAATCCCAGGTCAACTACAGCGGCACCTCGCGCACTGCGATGACCATCAACGGCGGCCTGCCCGGCCCGCTGCTGCGCTGGCGCGAGGGTGACACCGTGACCATCCGGGTGCGCAACCGCCTCCAGGAGGACACCTCGATCCACTGGCACGGCCTGATCCTGCCGGCCAACATGGACGGCGTGCCGGGCCTGAGCTTCCACGGCATCGCCCCCGGCGGCCTCTACGAATACCGCTTCAAGGTCCGGCAGAACGGCACCTACTGGTACCACAGCCACTCGGGCCTGCAGGAACAGGCCGGGGTCTACGGGCCACTGGTGATCGAGGCCCGCGAGCCGGAACCCTTCCAGTACGACCGCGACTACGTGGTGATGCTCAGCGACTGGAGCGACGAGGCGCCCGAGCGCCTGATGCACATCCTGAAAAAGCAGCCCGGCTACTACAACTTCCACAAGCGCACGGTCGGCGACTTTATCGAGGACGTCAGCCGCGACGGCTGGGCGGCCACCCTCGCCGATCGCAAGATGTGGGCGCAGATGAAAATGACCCCCACCGACCTGGCGGACGTCAGCGGTCATACCTACACCTACCTGATCAACGGCCAGAGCCCCGGCGGCAACTGGACCGGGCTGTTCAAGCCCGGCGAGAAGCTGCGCCTGCGCCTGATCAACGGCTCGGCCATGAGCTACTTCGACCTGCGCATTCCCGGTCTGAAGATGACGGTGGTCGCCGCCGACGGCCAGTATGTGCAGCCGGTCAGCGTCGATGAACTGCGCATCGCCGTGGCGGAAACCTACGACGTGCTGGTCGAGCCCGGCTCGCAGGAGGCCTACACCCTGTTCGCCCAGGCCATGGACCGCAGCGGCTATGCCCGCGGCACCCTGAGCCAGCGTCCGGGGCTGAGCGCGCCCGTGCCGCCCCTGGACCCGCGGCCGCTGATCAGCATGGCCGACATGGGCATGGACCACGGCAGCATGGCTGGCATGGGCGCCATGCCCGGCATGGATCATGGCCAGATGCAGGGCATGGACCACAGCCAGATGCAGGGGATGGATTCCAGCGGCATGGCCAGCATGGACCACAGCGGCATGGCCGGTATGGCAGGCATGGACCACGGCACCATGGGCGGCGCCATGCAAAGCCACCCGGCCTCGGAGGACGGCAACCCGCTGGTGGACATGCAGACCATGAGCCCGACGCCGAAACTCGCCGACCCGGGTATCGGCCTGCGCGACAACGGCCGTCGGGTACTGACCTACGCCGACCTGCGCAGCACCTTCGAAGACCCCGACGGGCGCGAACCGAGCCGCACCATTGAGCTGCACCTGACCGGGCACATGGAAAAATTCGCCTGGTCGTTCGACGGCATCAAGTTCAGCGACGCCGAGCCCCTGCGCCTGATCTATGGCGAGCGGGTACGCATCACCCTGGTCAACGACACCATGATGACCCACCCCATCCACCTGCACGGCATGTGGAGCGACCTGGAAGACGAACAGGGGCGCTTCCTGGTGCGCAAGCACACGATCGACATGCCACCGGGCAGCAAGCGCAGCTACCGAGTGACCGCCGATGCCCTGGGGCGCTGGGCCTATCACTGCCACCTGCTGTTCCACATGGAGATGGGCATGTTTCGCGAAGTACGAGTGGACGAAGCCGGGAGCGCCGCATGATGCCGAAAAACGCCTTGACCCTGTTCACCACCCTGCTCGGCCTCGGCGCCGCCACCTTGCAGGCCGCCGAAAGCATGGATCACTCCAGCATGGATCATTCGTCCATGCCGGCTTCCGCGATGCAAGGCAACCCGATGCCCGGCATGGACCACAGCCAGATGACCGGCATGGACGGCGAACCGCTGCAGACCATGGAACCCGCGGCGCCCACCCGCAGCCGCACGCCGATCCCGGCACTCACCGACGCCGACCGCCGCGCCGCCTTCCCGCCGGTGTCCGGCCACGGCGTGCACGACAAGGCGATCAACTCGCTGTGGCTGGTCGATCGCCTGGAGTACCAGGACGCCGATGACGGCAGTGCTCTGGCCTGGGAAATGAACGGCTGGATCGGCGGCGACATCGACCGGCTATGGCTGCGCAGCGAAGGCGAGCGCACTAACGGCCGGACCGACAACGCCCAGGTCGAAGCGCTCTGGGGCCATGCCATCGGCCCCTGGTGGGATGTGGTCAGCGGCGTGCGCCAGGACTTCAAGCCCGGCGCACCGCAGACCTGGGCCGCCCTCGGGCTGCAAGGCATGGCCCTGTACAACTTCGAAAGCCAGGCCACCGCCTACCTCGGCGAAGGCGGCCAGAGTGCCCTGGGGCTCCAGGCCGAATACGACATCCTGCTGACCAACCGCCTGATCCTGCAGCCCAACGCAGAGGTCAGCCTGTACGGCAAGAACGACCCGCAACGGGGCATCGGCTCGGGGCTCTCCTCGCTGGAGGCCGGCCTGCGCCTGCGCTACGAGCTGCACCGCCAGTTCGCGCCCTACGTCGGCGTGACCTGGAGCCGCAGCTACGGCAAGACCGCGGACTACGCCCGTGAAGAAGGCGAAGACAACAGCGAAGCCCGCCTGGTGCTCGGTGTGCGCCTGTGGTTCTGACTTCCCTTCAATAGATAACTAAAAACAGCACGCGGCCAATGCCGCCTGGAGCCTTGCATGTCCCACCTCAAGCATCTCGTCATCGCCGCCACTTTCGGTGCCGGCCTGTTACTCACTGGCGTCGCCCAGGCGCACCCCAAGCTGCTGGCCTCGACCCCGGCCGAAGGCGCCAAGGGCGCGGCGCCGGCGAAGATCGAACTGCAATTCTCGGAACCCCTCACCACCCGGTTCTCCGGGGCTCGGCTGCTGATGACCGGCATGCCCGGGATGAGTCACGCACCGATGCCGGTCAAGGCCAGCGTGGCCGGCGGCGGCGATCCGAAAAGCATGATCATCAGCCCCGCCGCCCCGCTCGCGAAGGGCAGCTACAAAGTCGAGTGGCGGGCGGTGTCCGCCGACACCCATCCGATCACCGGCAACCTGACCTTCGAAGTCAACTGAGCCATGGGCGAACTCATCAACCTCGCCCTGCGTTTTGCCCTGTACCTCGATCTGACGCTGCTATTCGGCCTGGCGCTGTTCAGCCTTTACGGGCTGCGTGGCGCACAGAGCCAATGGCGTTTTCGCCGGCCTCTGGCGACCGCCCTGGTGCTGGGCGCGCTGCTGTCGGGCGCCGCGCTGCTGCAGCTGGCGCTGTCGATGAGTGGCGCGACCAGCCTGGCCGAACTGGACCCGGCGCTGCTGTCTGCGCTCATGCTGGAAACCGCTGTCGGCCAAAGCTGGCTGCTACGCCTGGCGGCGTTGCTGCTGGCGGGGGGGCTGCTTCTGTTCAGCGATGGCTGGCCGAGGTTCACCCTCTACGGCCTGATTCTGTGCACAGCGGCAGCCCTGGCCACCCTGGCCTGGGGCGGCCACGGGGCGATGAGCGAAGGCGGCCGGCATTACCTGCACCTGGGTAGCGACATCCTGCATTTACTGGGCGCCGGCGCCTGGTTGGGGGCACTGGCGGCTTTCGCCCTGCTGCTGCGTCGTGGCGCCTGCGAAGACGAACCGCAGGCAGGCCACCTGCTCGATGCCCTGAAGGGGTTTGCCAGCCTGGGCACGCTGATCGTGGTCGTCCTGACCATCAGCGGTGTGCTCAACTACCTGCTGATCGTCGGCCCGGACCTGGCAACGTTGAGCGCCAGCACCTATGGCCTGCTCCTCAGCCTGAAGGTGGCGGTGTTCGCCAGCATGCTGGTGTTCGCCGCATTGAACCGCTTCCATCTGGTTCCGCAGCTGGAGCAGGCGCTGCACCAGGCCTCGCCCCAGGCAGCCCTGCCCGCCTTGCGTCGCAGCATGGTCCTGGAACTGGCGGCGGCCCTGTTGATCCTAGGCCTGGTGGCCATGCTCGGCATCCTGAGCCCGGCTCCCGAATGAACGCCTATCGCGGGCATGCTTCTGTAGGAACGAGGCTTGCCCGCGATGAACGACAACGCGCAGGACCAGACAACCTGAATGGCCAGCGCTCGGTATGACGTTGAAACACAAGCGCTGCGCCGCGCTCGAGAAAAGTAGCAAAATACGCCACCCTGTCGGCCCAACACCGCGCCCCAAGGCGCCCTGATGATCAAGAGACTTCCTATGCACAACACTCTGCGCCTGGCAGCCCTGTCTGCCCTGCTCGTCGGCTCCCTGGCCCAGGCCGCCGACCTGATCCCGATCGATGTGCACCGCGATGCCAACTGCGGTTGCTGCAAGAAATGGATCGAGCACCTGCAAGCTAACGGCTTCAAGGTCAACGACCACGTCGAAAGCAACATGAGCGAAGTCAAGCAGCGCCTGGGCGTGGCCCCGCGCCTGGCGTCGTGCCACACCGCGGTGATCAACGGCAAATTCGTCGAAGGCCATGTACCGGCGGACCAGGTGCTGGCCCTGAGCAAGCGCGATGACCTGCTCGGCGTCGCCGCCCCCGGCATGCCCATGGGCTCGCCCGGCATGGAAATGGACGGCATGCCCACCGACGCCTACCAGGTTATCGGCCTGACCAAGGACGGCAAGGACGTGGTGGTCGCGGACTACCCGGCCCATTGATCCTCACCGCCTGCCTCGGCCTGTTCCTGGCGGCCTTCGGCGCCGCCACCCTGCTGCCGCTGCAATCCGAGGCCGTGCTGGTGGGGCTGCTGCTCAACGGCCAGCACCCGGTCTGGCTGCTGCTGGCCGTCGCCACCCTCGGCAATGTCCTGGGTTCCCTGGTGAACTGGTGGCTGGGCCAGCGCCTGGAACACTACAAGGACCGCCGCTGGTTCCCCGTCGGCCCACGCCACCTGCAACGGGCCCGCAGCCATTACCAGCGCTACGGCCACTGGTCCCTGCTGCTGAGCTGGCTGCCGATCATCGGCGACCCGCTGACCCTGGTGGCCGGAATCATGGGCGAACCGCTAAAGCGCTTCCTGCTGGTCGTCACCCTGGCCAAGGGCGCGCGGTATGGCGTGCTGGCCTGGATGACCCTCGGCTGGGTCGGTTGAGCTGACGGGGTACGCCTCCAGGCTGACCACGAAGGGAACGTTTCGCCCTGGCGATGGCCTCTGCTTATTAATGTCGCGCTAATCACGCCGCGCCAGGATCAGCTCATTTCCCTCGGAGGTCATGTATGTCCCTAAGCCCCACCCGCCGGAGCCTCACCCGCTGGTTACCCGGCCTGTTGCTGACCGCCGCCCTGCCCGCCCTTGCCGCCGAAGGCCCGGCCTACGGTCCCGAGTTGCAAGGCTTCGACTATCCCTACCCGCTGCAGCACTTTGCCTTCGAGTCCCAGGGCCAGGCCTTGCAGATGGGGTATATGGATGTGCCGGCCAAGGGCACGCCCAACGGTCGCAGCGTGCTGCTGATGCACGGCAAGAATTTCTGCGGCGCGACCTGGGACACCTCGATCGAGGCCTTGAGCGACGCCGGCTACCGGGTCATAGCCCCAGACCAGATCGGCTTTTGCACCTCCAGCAAGCCCGAGCACTATCAATACAGCTTCCAGCAACTGGCGCAGAACACCCGGCAACTGCTGGACCGGCTGGGCGTCCGGCAGGTCAGCCTGCTGGGCCATTCCACCGGCGGCATGCTGGCCACCCGTTATGCCCTGCAATACCCCGAGCAGGTGCAGCAACTGGCGCTGGTCAACCCGATCGGCCTGGAAGACTGGAAGGCCCTCGGCGTGCCCTACCGCAGCGTCGACCAGTGGTACGCCCGCGAGCTCAAGCTGTCGGCCGAGGGCATCCGCAACTATGAACGCAGCACTTATTACGGCGGCCGCTGGCAGCCGGAATTCGAGCGCTGGGTGGACATGCTCGCCGGCCTCAACAAGGGCCCGGGGCACACGCGGGTGGCGTGGAACTCGGCGCTGATTTACGACATGATCTTCACCCAGCCGGTGTACTACGAGTTCAAGGACCTGAAGATGCCGACCCTGCTGTTGATCGGCACCTCCGACACCACGGCGATCGGCAGCGATATCGCGCCACCGGCGGTCAAGGCGCGGATCGGCAACTACCAGGTGCTGGGCAAGCAGGTGGCCGGGCTCATCCCGCACTCGACCCTGATCGAGTTCCCGGGCCTGGGCCACGCCCCGCAGATGGAACAACCGGCGCAATTCCACCAGGCCCTGCTGGGCTGGCTGGCGTCACATTGATGCGTTTTCCCCGGAGCCTTCATGAGTGTGCAGATCGCGGTAATCGATGATTGGCAGGACGTTGCCCGTGACGTCGTCGACTGGTCGGTGCTGGCGGGTATCGGCCAGGTCAGCTTTATCCATGACTACCCCAGTGACACCGCCGCCATGAGCGAGCGTCTGGCGCCGTTCGAGGTGATCTGCGTGATGCGCGAGCGCAGCCGTTTCGACGCGGTCCTGCTGCGCAGCCTGCCGCGGCTCAAACTGCTGCTCACCGGTGGCATGCGCAATGCCGCCATCGACCTGGCCGCCGCGACCCGCCTGGGCATCCAGGTGTGCGGCACCGACAGTTACAAGCACGCGGCGCCGGAGCTGACCTGGGCGCTGATCATGGCCCAGACCCGCAACCTGCTCAGCGAAGCCAGCGCGCTGCGCGCCGGCCTCTGGCAACAGGGGCTGGGCGGCGACCTGCACGGCAAGACCCTGGGCATTCTCGGCCTGGGCAGCATCGGCCAGCGGGTGGCGCAGTTCGGCCAGGTGTTCGGCATGCGGGTGATCGCCTGGAGCGAGAACCTCACCGCCGAACGGGCCGCGGCGGCCGGCGTGACCTACGTGAACAAGCAGCAGCTGTTCGAACAGGCCGACGTACTCTCGGTGCATCTGGTGCTCAGCGAACGCAGCCGCGGCCTGGTGGACGCCCAGGCGCTGGCCTGGATGAAGCCCTCGGCGCTGCTGGTCAACACCGCCCGCGGGCCGATCGTCGATGAAGCGGCGCTGATCAGCGCCCTCGAACGCGGGCGCCTGGCCGGCGCGGCGCTGGACGTGTTCGAGCAGGAGCCGCTGCCCCTCGATCATCCGTTGCGCCGCCTGCCCAACGTGCTGGCCACGCCCCATGTCGGTTATGTCAGCCAACAGAACTACCGGCAGTTCTTCGCCCAGATGATCGAAGACATCCAGGCCTGGGCCGCCGGCCAGCCGATCCGCCAGTTGGGCTGAACCACGCCAGGGCATTGCGCCAGCACTGCCCTGCACCATCATTGAGCACCAGCACCTTCACCCCGCACCGCTCCCTTGCAGCCCCTCACCGCTTTCGCGCCAAGGCGAAAAAGCCTCGCCCCTGGCCGGTGCGCGAGACTGCCTTTCGTCGGCTTTATTCCGGGGCAGCGCAACCTTCGCCTCGAGAAAACCTAATCGTCACGCCCGCGCTCTAACTTCTGTCCTAGACTGGAATTCGAAAAGTGACCGGACAGTCACTCCCAGGGAAATAAAGTCGAAACTTTTGGCTCACGCCTTGGGTCAGGTTAAAGGTAGGGCCTTCGCGACTGGTGCAATCCTTGCAATGGCCCCTTCACCCTCTTTGCGTCGACGCATGAGGCTGCGTTCGGCTTTCGCATGCGCAACGTTTTTTGTGCCCGGCCACCGGATTGGCCTTTTGACACCGCCGGCAGATGCCAGGAACAGATCAATAAAACGGGAGAAACAGATGACCAGTGCCGTATTGCAAACCCAGGGAAAGCATCCTCTGCCGCTGGCCGGTGAAACGGTCTCCACATCGATTCTCGCCCCAGGTGGCAAGACGTCACTGCCCTTGATCCGCCACAACCCCAATCGCAAGAAAGTCCTGTTCGTCACTTCGGAAATCGCCGACCTGGTCAAGACCGGTGGCCTGGGCGACGTGTCGGCCGCCCTGCCCCGCGCCATGGCGCATCTGCACGATGTACGCCTGCTGATCCCTGGCTACCGGCAGGTGATGCACAGCGAAAACCCGATTCATATCATTGGCGAGCTGGGCGGCCACGCGGCCCTGCCGGCCTGCAAGATCGGGCGCATGGACATGCCCGACGGCCTGGTGATCTATGTGCTGATCTGCCCCGAACTCTATGAGCGCGAAGGCTCGCCCTACGGCGCCAACAATGGCCGCGATTGGCCGGACAACCATATCCGCTTCGCCCGCCTGGGCCTGGCCGCCGCCGACATCGCCGCCAACCTGGCACAGATCCACTGGTGCCCGGACCTGGTGCACGCCCACGACTGGCCCGCCGGGCTGGCGCCGGCCTATATGCACTGGCGCGGGCAACGCACGCCGACCCTGTTCACCATCCATAACCTGGCGTACCAGGGCGTGGTCAGCCTGGCTTCCTGCCCGGAGCTGGGCATCCCCGAACATGCCCTGCAACAGGAAGGCATGGAGTTCTACGGCAAGCTGTCGTTCCTCAAGGCGGGCATGGCCTACGCCAGCCACATCACCACCGTCAGCGCCACCTATGCCCAGGAAATCACCACCCCGGCCTTCGGCTGCGGGCTTGACGGTTTCCTCGCCAGCAAGACCCAGCAAGGCCTGCTCAGCGGCATCCCCAACGGCATCGACGAAAGCTGGGACGCCGCCACCGACCCGCACCTGTCCACCCCCTTCGCCATTGGCGACTGGCAAGGCAAGGCCGCCAATGCCGCCCATGTGCGGCAGATGTTCGGCCTCGACCCCAGCAGCGGCCCGCTGTTCGCGGTGGTCTCGCGCCTGGTCTACCAGAAAGGCCTGGACCTTACCGAAGGCGTGGCCGAGTACATCGTCAAGTCCGGCGGCCAGATCGCCATCATCGGCCGCGGCGAGCCGGAGGAAGAACAGGCCATGCGCGCCCTGGCCGCGCGTTTCCCCGGGCGCATCGGGGTGAACATCGGTTTCAACGAAACCGACGCCCGCCGCATGTTCGCCGGCAGCGATTTCCTGCTGATGCCTTCGCGCTACGAGCCCTGCGGCCTGAGCCAGATGTACGCCCAGCGCTTCGGTTCGCTGCCGGTGGCGCGCAATACCGGCGGCCTGGCCGACACCATCGAGAACGGCGTCACCGGTTTTCTGTTCGACGAATCCACCGTGGCCAGCTACCAAGAGGCCCTGAGCCGCGCCTTCAAGGTGTTCGCCTATCCGCAGTTGCTCAACGCCATGCGCTGCCGGGCCATGGCCGCGCCCTTCAACTGGTGCAAGGCGGTGGAACCCTACGCCGAACTCTATGAACAGCTGGTGGCCAAGGCCTTGGGAAAATCGGCCAAACCCTGAGAGGGCACCCTGGATGCCGTCAAGGACTCTGGAAACCTGGCCCCACGGCGCTATTGCGCTCGATGCCGAGCGCACCCGCTTTGCCCTCTGGGCGCCGGACGCTCAGCACGTCAGCGTCGAACTCGAAGACGGCATGTCGCTGCCCATGCAGCCCCAGGCCAACGGCTGGTTCATGGTCATCGGCCAGTGCCCGCCCGGCACCCGCTACCGCTTCAATGTCGATGACCAGATCCGCGTGCCCGACCCGGCGTCCCGGGCCCAGGACGGCGACATCGACGGCCCCAGCCTGGTGGTCGATCCCCGGGCCTATCGCTGGCGGCACCCGCACTGGCAAGGCCGGCCGTGGCACGAAGCGGTGATCTACGAGCTGCATGTGGGCGTGCTCGGCGGTTACCGCGCAGTGGAAAAACACCTGCCACGCCTGGCCGAGCTGGGCATCACCGCCATCGAGCTGATGCCCCTGGCGGAGTTTCCCGGCGATCGCAATTGGGGCTACGACGGCGTCCTGCCTTATGCGCCGGAAGCCTCCTACGGTTCGCCCGACGACCTCAGGCACCTGATCGACTGCGCCCACGGCCTGGGCTTGGCGGTGATGCTCGATGTGGTCTACAACCACTTCGGCCCCGACGGCAATTACCTGCACCACTACGCCAAGGCCTTCTTCAGGGAAGACCGGCACACGCCCTGGGGCGCGGCCATCGACTTTCGCCGCCAGCCCGTGCGCGACTTCTTTATCGACAATGCCCTGATGTGGCTGCTGGAGTACCGCTTCGACGGCCTGCGCCTGGATGCCGTGCATGCGATCGACGACCCGGACTTCCTGCATGAACTGGCGCATCGGGTGCGCCGCCGGATCGACCCGGCGCGGCAGGTCTGGCTGACCGTGGAAAACGAGTACAACCAGGCCAGCCTGCTGGAGCAGCACTTCGACGCGCAGTGGAACGACGACGGCCACAACGCCCTGCATGTGCTGCTCACCGGGGAGACCGACGCCTACTACGCCGACTTCGCCGAACGCCCCACCGAGAAACTGGCGCGCTGCCTGAGCCAGGGGTTCGTCTATCAGGGCCACGTCACCCGCCACGGCACCCCTCGCGGCGAACCCAGCAGCCATTTGCCGCCCAGCGCCTTCGTGCTGTTTTTGCAGAACCACGACCAGATCGGCAACCGCGCCTTCGGCGAGCGCCTGGTGCGCCTGGCCGAGCCACAGGCATTGCAGGCGGCCACGGTGCTGTTGCTGCTGTCGCCGATGATCCCGCTGCTGTTCATGGGCGACGAACTGGCGGCGCCGCAGCCCTTCCTGTTTTTCACCAGCCACCACGGCGAACTGGCGGACGCGGTGCGCGAGGGCCGGCGCGACGAATTCGCCGCCTTCAGCGCCTTCGCCGATCCGCATAAACGCGAGCAGATTCCCGACCCGAACGCGCCGGACACCTTCCTCGCGTCGAGGCCGCAGGCGGACCCGGTCCAGGGCGAGCAGACCCTGGCGCTGTATCGCCAGCTGTTGCAACTGCGCCACGAGCACATCGTGCCCTACCTGCCCGGCGCCGAAGCCCTGGGCGCCGAGGTGCTGGCCGAAGGCGCGCTCTGTGCCCGCTGGCGCCTGGGCAATGGCCAGGAACTGCGCATCGACCTCAACCTGAGCCCGCACAACGTCGAGCAACAGCCGCCAAGCGCGGCGCAGCGCCTGTTCGAATACCCGGCCCAGGCGTTCGAGCGGTTGCACCAAGGCACTCTCGCCCCCTATAGCGCGCTGGTCAGCCTCGGCGCAGTCGCCCCCACGCCAGACCTTGACGGAGAACACCCATGAGCGACGCGCAACTGGAAATCCTCGCCAGCCGGGCCGGCCTGGCCGTCGACTGGATCGACGCCAACGGCCGCCCGCAACGGGTCGAGCCACGGGTGCTGCGCGCCGTGCTGGCCAGCCTTGGCCATCCGGCCGACAACGACCGGCAGATCGAAGCCAGCCTGCGCCAGCTGCTACAGGTGCAGCAGAGCCGGCAACTGCCGCCGCTGCTGACCGCCGACGCCGGCCAGGGCCTGGACCTGGGGCATTACTTCGCGCCGGACACGCCCTGCGAAATCCACCTGGAAGACGGCGGTGTGCTCAACCTCAGGCTGGACGCCAACTCCATGCTGCCGGGCCTGGTGCCGGTGGGTTACCAGGAGGTGAGCATCGCCGGCCAGCACTTCACCCTGGCCGTGGCGCCCGAGCGCTGCTACAGCGTCGCCGACGCCGTGGACCAGGCCACGCCCCGTGCCTGGGGCCTGAGCGTGCAGCTGTATTCCCTGCGCCGCGCAGGCGATGGCGGTTATGGTGATACCCAAGCGCTCGAAGACTTGGTCCGGGTCGCCGGCGAACGGGGCGCCGAGGCCGTGGCCATCAGCCCGCTGCATGCCATGTTCAGCAGCGACACCGGCCGCTATAGCCCCTATTCGCCGTCCAGCCGGTTGTTTCTCAACAGCCTGTACGCCGCGCCCGGGACCATTCTCGGCGAGCGGGCCTGGCGCAGCGCGATCGATGCCAGCGGCCTCGGGCCGCAACTGCAACAGCTGGAACAACAGCCGATGGTCGACTGGCCGGTGGCGGCCCAGGCCCGGAAGAAAGTCCTGCGCGCGCTTTATGACGGCTTCTGCCAGGGCGAGCATCCGCTGCACCAGGACTTCGCCAGCTTCCGCCACGCCAGTGGCGAGGCCCTGGAAAACCACTGCCGCTTCGAAGCCATCCAGGCCCAGCGCGCGGCCCGCGGCGAAAGCCTCGACTGGCGCGAATGGCCCGACGCCTGGCGCACCCCACGCAGCCCGGCGCTGGCGCAGTTCGCCGAGGAGCACGCCGCCGATATCGGCTTTTATGCCTTCTGCCAATGGCTGATCGCCCGTTGCCTGGAGCGGGTGCAGGCCACCGCCCGCAGCAGCGGCATGGGCATCGGCCTGATCGCCGACCTGGCGGTGGGCGCCGACGGCGGCGGCAGCCAAGCCTGGAGCCGCCAGGACGAACTGCTGGCGGCGCTGACCGTCGGCGCGCCGCCGGACATTCTCAATCGCCAGGGCCAGGGCTGGGGCATTTCCGCCTTTTCCCCGGAGGGCCTGGTGCGCAATGGCTTCCACGCTTTCATCGAAATGCTCCGGGCCAACTTCGCCCATGCCGGGGGCCTGCGCATCGACCATGTGATGGGTTTGCAGCGGCTGTGGGTGATCCCCCTCGGCGCCCCGCCCTGCGACGGCGCCTACCTGTATTACCCGGTGGACGACCTGCTGCGCCTGCTGACCCTGGAATCGCACCGGCACCAGGCGATCGTCCTCGGCGAGGACCTCGGCACGGTGCCCGACGGCCTGCGGGAAAAACTCAGCGCGCGGGCCATGCTCGGCATGCGCGTGTTGCTGTTCGAGCAGGAGCACGGCACGCATTTCCGGCCGATCCTCGACTGGCCGGACAACGCCCTGGCCACCACCAGCACCCACGACCTGCCGACCCTCAACGGCTGGTGGCAGGGCCGCGACATCGACTGGAGCGCGCGCCTGGGCCTGGTGGACGCAAGCGGCGAAACCCATTGGCGCGAACATCGCCAGCGCGAACGCGAGGGCCTGCGCCACGCCCTGAGTCGCGACCCGCAGAATTTTCGTGAAGCTCCCCACATAGCCACCCACGAAGCCGACCAGGTACTGGACGCCAGCGTGCGCTTCCTCGGCCATACCCGCGCACCGCTGGTGCTGCTGCCCCTGGAGGACGCCCTGGGCATCGACGAACAGGCCAACCTGCCCGGCACCCTCGACAGCCATCCCAACTGGCGTCGGCGCCTGGCCGGCAGCAGCGCGGCCTTGCTCGACGACCCGGACGCCGCGCGCCGCCTGGAGCTGCTGGCCTGCGCCCGGCAACAGGCCCACGAGCGCGACCGATGAAGGATTCCACGCACCACAGCCCGCCCATGCGGGCCACCCTGCGCCTGCAGTTTCATCGCGGCTTCACTCTCGACGACGCGGTGCCGCTGGTGCCCTACTTCGCCCGCCTGGGCATCAGCCACCTGTACGCGTCGCCGCTGCTGTGCGCCCGCGCCGGCTCGATGCATGGCTACGACGTGGTCGACCCGACCCGGGTCAACCCCGAGCTGGGTGGCGAGGCCGCCCTGGAGCGCCTGGTCCGCAGCCTGCGCCAGCACGACATGGGCCTGCTGCTGGATATCGTCTCCAACCACATGGCGGTCGGCGGCGCGGACAATCCCTGGTGGCAGGACCTGCTGCGCTGGGGCCGCCTGAGCCCCTACGGCGAATTCTTCGATATCCAGTGGCACTCCCCCGACCCCTTGCTGGAAGGCCAGTTGCTGCTGCCGTTCCTCGGCAGCGACTACGGCGTGGCCCTGCAGGAAGGCGCACTGAGGCTGTACTTCGATGCCGAACGGGGCGAGTTTCATGTCGAGCATTACCAGCATCATTTCCCGATCTGCCCCAGCGACTATGGCGAACTGTTGCGGCTCCAGTGCGAGACCGACGCCGAACCGGCCGAACGTCTCAAGCCATTGGCCGATGCCTTCAGCACCCTGCGCTACCAGTCCGACGCCCACACTCAGGCCGAGCCTCTGCAACAGCAGCTGCAGGACGCCGCCCGTGACCCGCAGGTCCGCGCGGCCATCGAGCAGCACCTGGCGCGCTACGATTCGCGCCAGCCGCAGGGTTTCGCCCGCCTGCACGCCCTGCTGGAGCAGCAGAGCTACCGCCTGGCCAGCTGGCGCACCGCGGCGGACGACATCAACTGGCGGCGCTTCTTCGACGTCAACGAGCTGGGTGGGCTGCGGGTCGAGCGCCCGGCGGTGTTCGAGGCCACCCACGGCAAAATCTTCCAATTGATCGCCGCCGGCCTGGTGGACGGGCTGCGCATCGACCATATCGACGGCCTGGCCGATCCCCGCGGCTACTGCCGCAAACTGCGGCGCCGGGTCGACGCCCTGCGTCCCGGCCAGCACTTGCCGATCTATGTCGAGAAGATCCTCGGCGCTGGCGAAACCCTGCGCCGCGACTGGGGCGTGGACGGCAGCACCGGCTATGAGTTCATGAACCAGCTGTCGCTGCTGCAACACGACCCGCAAGGCGCCGCCCCCCTGGCCGAACTCTGGAGCCGGCACAGCGAACGGCCGGCGGCCTTTCTCGAAGAGGCCCGGCTGGCGCGCCAGCAATTGCTCAACGGCTCGCTGGCCAGCGATTTCGAAAGCGTGGCCCAGGCCCTGCTGCAAGTGGCGCGCAACGATGTGATGAGCCGCGACTTGACCCTCGGCGCCATTCGCCGTGCCTTGCAGGAACTGATCGTGCACTTCCCGGTGTACCGCACCTACATCGGTGCCTGCGGGCGCTCGGCGACAGATGAGGGGTTTTTCCAGCAGGCCCTGCAAGGCGCCCGTGACACCCTGGGCGAAGCCGACTGGCCGGTGCTGGCCTACCTGCAACAGTGGCTCGGCGGCCGCGGCTGGCGCCAGCTGCCGCCGGGGCGCCCGCGCAAGGTGCTCAAGCATGCCTGCGTGCGCTTCCAGCAACTGACCTCGCCGGCGGCGGCCAAGGCGGTGGAAGACACCGCGCTCTATCGCTCGGCGGTGCTGCTGTCGCGCAACGATGTGGGTTTCTCCACCGAACAGTTCTGCGCCCCGGTGGAAGATTTCCACGCCGCCTGCCGCGAGCGCCTGGAGGCTTTCCCCGACAACCTGCTGGCCAGCGCCACCCACGACCACAAGCGCGGCGAAGATACCCGCGCGCGCCTGGCGGTACTCAGCGAACTCGGCCCCTGGTACGTCGAACAGGTGGAACACTGGCGCGGCCTGGCCCAGGCCCTGCGCAGCGATCCCCAGGCGCCCGGCGCCGGCGACGAGCTGATCCTCTATCAGGCCCTGCTCGGCAGCTGGCCGCTGGAACTGCACAGCGACGACCGCCAGGGCCTGCGCGACTATGCCCAGCGCCTCTGGCAATGGCAGGAAAAAGCCCTGCGCGAAGCCAAGCTGCACAGCAGCTGGGCGGCGGCCAACGAGGCCTATGAAAGTGCCGTGCACCACTTCATCGAGCGCCTGTTGCTCAGCCCCGAGGGCCTGCCGTTGCGCAGCGCCATAGGCGCGGCCGTCCAGGTCATCGCGCCCGCTGGCGCCCTCAACGGCCTGGCTCAATCCTTGCTGCGCATGACCGTGCCCGGCGTGCCGGACCTGTATCAGGGCAACGAGTTCTGGGACTTCAGCCTGGTGGACCCGGACAACCGTCGCCCGGTGGATTTCGCCGCCCGACAGCAGGCTCTGGACCCTTGCGGCGAAACCATGGAACTGTTGGCCCACTGGCGTGACGGGCGTATCAAGCAGGCCCTGATCGCCGCCACGCTGGCGCGCCGGGGCGAGTACCCGCAGCTGTTTCGCCGGGGCACTTACCAGCCGCTGCCGGTACAGGGGCGACACGCTGGCAAGGTGCTGGCCTTCATGCGCGAACACCAGGGCCAACGCGCCGTGGTGATTGTGCCCAGGCTGGTCGCCGGGCTGCTGGAAAGCGGCGCGCAACCGCAGGTCGACGCGCCGGATTGGGGCGATACGCGTGTGCATCTGCCATTCGCCGCGCCAGGACAAAACCTGAAGGGACTTTTTTCCACGGGGGCAGTCACACCCCACAAGGATCTGATGATCAGCAGCGCATTGCGGGATTTCCCGGTCAACCTTTTCATCCAAACTTGAGTTCAGTTCAGGAGCATTGCGATGAGTACCGACGACAAACGCATTCGTGAGTTCGCCTATCAAATCTGGGAATCGGAAGGCCGGCCCGACGGCCAGGAACACCGGCATTGGGAAATGGCCCGCAAGCTGGCCGAAGCCGAGGCCCTGGCCCCGAGCAAGCCGCCCAGGGCGACCCGCGCCGCCAGCGCCAAACCCGGCAAGCCCGCGGCAAAGCCCAAGGCCGTCGCCAAACCCGCGGCGGCGGCACCCCTGGTACCTCCTGGAGAAAGGGTGCCTCCTGGAGAAAAGCGGCCTCCCGCAGAAAAAGGATTGCCGCCCGGGAGCAAAAGCAGCGCGGCGAAAAAGCCGCGGGCACCGCGCAAGCCAGCGACCAGCTGACGCCTCTGCCGCGAGGCGTTCGCGCCACCCTCCACTGCCGACCTTGCCCATGTGCGTGGCGCGCCCGAGCGCCACAGGGAGCCCATTCGCCCATCTGATTCGCAGGAGCACCCATGACCACCGCCAAAACAGCCGCCACGCCGAAAACCCCGCAAGCCACCGAGCCCTCGCGCATCCGCGAAGGCCTGCCCTTCCCGCTCGGCGCGACCTGGGACGGCCTGGGGGTCAACTTCGCCCTGTTCTCGGCCAATGCCACCCAGGTCGAGCTCTGCCTGTTCGATGCCACGGGCGAAGTTGAGCTGGAACGCATCGAACTGCCGGAATACACCGACGAGATCTTCCACGGCTACCTGCCCGACGCCCACCCCGGGCTGATCTACGGCTATCGGGTGCATGGCCCCTACGACCCGGCCAACGGTCATCGTTTCAACCCCAACAAGCTGCTGATCGACCCGTATGCCAAGCAGCTGGTGGGCCAGCTGAAATGGTCCGAGGCGCTGTTCGGCTACACCATCGGGCACCCCGATGCCGACCTCAGTTTCGACGAGCGCGACAGCGCGCCCTTCGTGCCCAAATGCAAAGTGATCGACCCGGCCCACACCTGGGGCCACGATCATCGGGTCAGCGTGCCCTGGGACA
The DNA here is from genome assembly GCF_058800485.1 of Pseudomonas sp. GW822-FHT05A08. Taxonomy (NCBI): domain Bacteria; kingdom Pseudomonadati; phylum Pseudomonadota; class Gammaproteobacteria; order Pseudomonadales; family Pseudomonadaceae; genus Pseudomonas; species Pseudomonas sp. GW822-FHT05A08. The sequence goes on along the minus strand of NZ_CM179511.1, from coordinate 3,352,214 downwards.
AAACGATCATTTATGAGACTCACGTGCGTGGCTTCACCATGCGTCACCCTTCGGTGCCGGAGGCGGTGCGCGGCACCTTCGCCGGGCTGATGGTCGACGATGTGCTGGAGCACATCCGCAAGCTCGGGGTGTCGTCGGTGGAGCTGTTGCCGATCCATGCCTTCGTCAACGACCAGCACCTGCTGCACAAGGGCATGACCAATTACTGGGGCTACAACAGCATCGCCTTCTTCGCCCCCGACCCGCGCTACCTGGCCAGCGGCAAGATCGCCGAATTCAAGGAAATGGTCGCGCACCTGCACGAAGCCGGGCTCGAAGTGATACTCGACGTGGTCTACAACCACACCGCCGAGGGCAACGAGCAAGGCCCGACCCTGTCCATGCGCGGTATCGACAACGCCTCCTACTACCGCCTGATGCCCGACGACAAACGCTTCTATATCAATGATTCCGGGACCGGCAACACCCTCGACCTGAGCCACCCCTGCGTGCTGCAGATGGTCACCGACTCGCTGCGCTACTGGGCCACGGAAATGCACGTGGACGGTTTTCGCTTCGACCTGGCGACCATTCTCGGGCGTTACCACGATGGCTTCGACGAGCGCCACAGTTTCCTCGTGGCCTGCCGCCAGGACCCGGTGCTGCGCCAGGTGAAGCTGATCGCCGAGCCGTGGGACATCGGCCCCGGCGGTTATCAGGTGGGCGGCTTCCCGCCGGGCTGGGTGGAGTGGAACGACAAGTTCCGCGACACCGTGCGCGCCTTCTGGAAAGGCGACGACGGCCAACTCGCCGACTTCGCCGCGCGCATGACCGCCTCCGGCGAGATGTTCAACCAGCGCGGCCGGCGGCCTTATACCTCTGTCAATTTCGTGACCGCCCACGACGGCTTCACCCTGCATGACCTGGTGTCGTACAACGACAAGCACAACGAAGCCAACGACGAGGACAACCAGGACGGCAGCAACCACAACCTGTCGTGGAACCACGGCGTCGAAGGCCCCACCGACGACCCGCAGATCAATGCGCTGCGCCTGCGCCAGATGCGCAATTTCTTCGCCACCCTGCTGCTGGCCCAGGGCACGCCGATGCTGGTCGCCGGCGACGAGTTCGCCCGCACCCAGCACGGCAACAACAACGCTTATTGCCAGGACAGCGAAATCGGCTGGGTCAACTGGGACCTGGACGAGGACGGCAAGTCGCTGCTCAAGTTCGTCAAGCGCCTGGTCAAGCTGCGCATGACCTACCCGATCCTGCGCCGCGGACGCTTCCTGGTGGGCAACTACAACGAGGATATCGGGGTCAAGGACGTCACCTGGCTCGCCCCGGACGCCAGCGAGATGACCATCGAACAATGGCAGGACAGCCACGGCCGCTGCCTGGGCATGCTGCTCGACGGCCGCGCCCAGGAAACCGGGATACGCCGCCCCGGCGCCGACGCGACCCTGCTGCTGGTGGTCAACGCCCATCACGACATCGTCAACTTCAGCCTGCCGGAAGTGCCCGACGGCGGCTTCTGGACCTGCATGATCGACACCAACCAGCCCTCGGTGAAAGGCCAGGAACGCTTCGAGTTCGGCCACCGGTACTCGGTGACCGGGCGCTCGCTGCTGCTGTTCGAACTGCAGCACGAGGATGACGATTGAGCAGGTCATTGGCCATTTGCCGGATTGAATGGCGGGCAGTGGCCAGCCCATCAGACACATGTACGATGGTGCCGGATATCCATTCCCCGCTATCTTGAACCGCTGAGCGTCGCCATCGGAAAAAATCGCTGCCCCCTGCGACGGTGGCCAACGGCTGTGTATGATTGAACGCTCTTGCAAGACGGCAATCCAAGGTATGGAGCGCCGGCACCCGGACCGATACCGGGTGCGAACCCAAGCGGCCCGGTCCGTCACCGCGCGCCGACTGCCCCGGAACAAGGATGTGACACCCATGAGATCCATACCCCTGAGCGACAACTGGCCGGAGCAGGTCTGGAACGGCGCCCGCCAACTGCTCGACGTCCCCTCCATCAACCTTGCCAGCCTGGTGCCGCCCGGATTTCGCGCGGTGGTCATTGCCCCGCACCCCGGCGACGAAGTGCTGACCTGCGGCGGCCTGCTGCAGGTACTGGCCCACCATGGCCATCCGCTGCAACTGATTTCCATCACCGACGGCAGCGCCAGCCACCCCGGCTCCGACCTGTGGTCGGAGCGGCGCCTGAGCGTGTTCCGTCCCCAGGAAAGTGTCGAGGCCCTGCGCCGCCTGGGTTTGCCCCTGCACAGCCTGCAGTGGATTCGCGGCGGCTTTGCCGACAGTGGGCTGCAGGAACGCGAGCATCAGTTGAGCCAGTTCATTGGCCGTTACCTGCGCCCCGATGACGTGGTGTTCAGCACCTGGCGCGAAGACGGCAACGACGATCACGACGCCGTCGGCCGGGCCAGTGCCAAAGCCGCGGCCCTGGCTGGCGTGGCGTTCCACGAAGTGCCGGTGTGGGCCTGGCACTGGCCGGCGCGCGATGAACAGCTGCTGCCCTGGCACCGCGCCCGCAAGTTGCGCCTCGACACCTGGACCGTGGCCCGCAAGCGCCATGCGGCGCATGCCTATGCCAGCCAGTTGCAGGGCGATCCGGGCATCGGCCTGGCCCCGACCCTGACGCCGGTGGTGCTGGAGCGGCTGCGCCAGTCCTACGAAATCTTTTTCATGTAGGGCTGCCCCGATGCGGGCAGACCGGGGGCAAACCTGAACTGACCGGCAAAGTGTCAGTCGCATGAGTAACCGCCCTGATTACGAGGAGTGAGCGTGAGCACCGATTCAACCAGGCGTCCGGTCACGTCGGCAGCGCCAGACGAAACCCCGGCGATCCATCGCCTGCGCATCCTGACCGTCAACACCCACAAGGGCTTCACCGCCCTGAACCGCCGTTTCATTCTCCCGGAGCTGCGTGACGCGGTCCGCAGCACCCAGGCCGACCTGGTGTTTCTCCAGGAAGTGCTGGGCGAGCACGACCGCCACGCCAGCCGCTACGGCAACTGGCCCCAGCAGTCGCAATACGAGTTTCTCGCCGACAGCATGTGGAGCGACTTCGCCTACGGACGCAACGCGGTCTATCCCGATGGCCATCACGGCAACGCCCTGCTGTCGAAATACCCGATCCGCCAGTATCGCAACCTCGATGTCTCGATCACCGGCCCGGAGCGCCGCGGGCTGTTGCATTGCGTGCTGGATGTACCGGGGCATGCCGAAGTGCACGCGATCTGCGTGCACCTGAGCCTGCTGGAAAGCCATCGCCAGCTGCAACTGGCGCTGTTGTGCCAGTTGCTCGAGTCGCTGCCGGACGATGCGCCGGTGATCATCGCCGGCGACTTCAACGACTGGCAGTTACATGGCAATGCCACCCTCGCCCGCCGCGACGACCTGCACGAAGCCTTCGAACGCCACCATGGCAGGCCGGCCAAGACCTACCCGGCGCGCTGGCCACTGCTGCGCCTGGACCGCATCTACCTGCGCAACGCCAGCAGCCACGCACCGAAGATCCTCGGGCACAAGCCCTGGACTCACCTGTCGGATCACCTGCCGCTGGCGGTGGAAGTGCACCTCTGATGCCTTCCCCCAGGCATCGAGGATCATCGGTCTGGCGGCCCACCAGGCCACTCTCGCCTCTCCGGCAACCGCGGTCGCCGGCCTGATCGACGAAGCGGCCAGCGTGCTGGCCAAGGCCTGACGCTGCCCTTGGCCCAGGCAAATCACCGACTCGCCCGCAAAGGACGAGTCGGTAGTGGGCTACCGAAAATCGCTTTCCCCCGCCTCTTTCGACGTTTTTTCGCACAAACAAGAACTTAGAGAATCGCTTTTTTTCAGTCGGTTACACAGCCTGAATTACCTACGCCACTGGTCGGTCATTTTCTTGACGGCTGCCCTGTCGTCTCCTTAGCTACAGCTTACTACCCCCGGAAATACAACCAGGGGCAAGCCTCGGATACCTGCTCTAGAGCGGGTCGCCGAGCCTTGCCTCAACGAACTCGGTCGCCCCTCATTCGGGGTAGGAGAGACGCCACGGCGAGACACGGCATGCGATTGCAAGGTAGCCCTCCATGAAAACTTCACTCACCCCACAAGAGATCAAGATCATTCTGTGCACAGTTTCCGCTTCGGTATTGCTGTGCGCGTCCATGGAGGTACAAGCGTCCCCTGCCGAGGACGAGGCGCAGCTCTGGTATCGCCAGGACCTGCTCCTGAACCGCCTGTTGACACCCGCGCCCTCCGCGACGCCCATGCCGGCCAGCCAGCCCCAGGGCAATAGCCTGGGTATCGTGCAAGGCAGCCCGCAGGTCTGGGACCCGCTGTACGGGCCCGCGGCGCGGCAGACCGACGCCGGCTACCTCGGTTCGCGTTTTGCCAGCAGCATCAACGGCACGCCCGGCGGCCCGGTGCTCTACACCCTGGAAAGCAGCAGCGGGCATACCCAGCGCATCGGCCTGCTGGGCGGCCAGAGCCAGTTCCAGGCCAACGGCCAGGGCGTGCCCGGCGGTTTCAGCGACCCGCGTAACGACCGTTTCAGTGTCCAGGGTCAAAGTCTTGGCGCGTTCTGGAGCCTGACCGGTCCGCAGGGCTGGCACGTCGATCTGTCGGCCAGCGGCGCCCGGGTCAGCGGCTTCAGCCGCACCGAGCAAGGCCAGCGGCAAGCCGCCGAAGGCAGCGCGGTGACCCTGTCGGTGCAAGGCGGGATTCCCATCGGCATCAGCGACAACTGGGTGGTCGAACCCCAGGCGCAATTGATCAACCAGCGCGTCAGCCTGGACAACCCGAATGCCGACAGCAGCACCCGCTCCGCCGGCAACCTCAACGCCTGGAGCGGCCGCGTCGGGGCTCACTTGCAAGGTCGTTATGACATCGCCGGGCACTCGGTGGAACCCTATGTGCGCACCAGCTTGTGGCACACGGTGTACAGCGGCGACACCCTGACCCTGGACAAGGTCGACAAGATCAGCAGCAGCCACAAGTCCTCCACGGTCGAAGTCGGCCTGGGCCTGGTGGCCAGGCTCACCCCCGCCGTCAGCCTGTACGTGAGCGCCGACTACAGCAGCGACGTGGACGACAACGACCTCAACGGACTGATCGGCAGCCTGGGTGTGCGGATGCGCTGGTAAAAACCTGTAGCCGCCGCAGACTGTGATCGGCGGCGCAGCCGACGCAAAGGGAGCATCGGCCATACGCGTCGTCCGGATTGCGGGCTCTGCGAGCCCGATCGCAGCCTGCGGCAGCGGCTACAGGAGATTGGGTTTTCAGGGACAACTTGAGGGTGTCTGCTCGCGATCCGCTACGCGCAGCGGCCAGTCGATATCACGCTTCGGGTTGCAGGATCAGCACCGCCAGCGGCGGCAGGTTCAACGCCAGCGACAACGCCTGGCCGTGGCTCGCCACGTCCTCGGTGAACACCCCGCCGCCATTGCCATAGTTGGACCCGGCGTAGGTATCGGAGTCGCTGTTGAACAACTCGCCCCAGCGCCCGGCGAAGGGCACGCCGATCCGGTAGGCCTGGCGCGGCACCGGGGTGAAGTTGGCTACCACCAGCAGCGGCTTGCCGTCCTTGCTCCAGCGCAGCCAGGCGTAGACGCTGTTGATCGCGTCGTCGCCGATCAGCCACTGGAAGCCCTGGGGCGCGTCGTCCTGGTCGTGCAGCGCCGGATGCTCGCGGTACAGCCGGTTGAGATCGCTCACCAGCTTCTGCACGCCGCGGTGCTCGGGGTATTGCAGCAGGTACCAGTCCAGTTGCTGATCGTGATTCCATTCGCGCCACTGGCCGAACTCGCAGCCCATGAACAGCAGCTTCTTGCCCGGGTGGGTCCACATGAAGCTCAGGTAGGCCCGCAGGTTGGCGAACTTCTGCCAGCGGTCGCCGGGCATCTTGTCGATCAGCGAGCGTTTGCCGTGCACCACTTCGTCGTGGGAGATCGGCAGAATGAAGCGCTCGGACCAGGCGTACACCAGGCCGAAGCTCAGTTCGTTGTGGTGATGGGCGCGGTACACCGGGTCCTGCTGGATGTAATGCAGCGAGTCGTGCATCCAGCCCATGTTCCATTTGTAGGCAAAGCCCAGGCCGCCTTGCTGGGTGCCCTGGCTGACGCCCGGCCAGGCCGTGGACTCCTCGGCGATCACCAGGGCGCCCGGCGCCTCGAGGGACACCACGTCATTCAGGTGACGCAAAAAGTCGATGGCTTCAAGGTTCTCGCGTCCGCCATGGCGATTGGGCACCCACTCCCCGGCGTTGCGCGAATAGTCGCGGTAGAGCATCGAGGCCACGGCATCCACCCGCAGGCCGTCGACATGGAAATGCTTGAGCCAGTGCAGCGCCGACGCCAGCATGAAACCGTGGACCTCGGTGCGCCCCAGGTTGTAGATCAGGGTGTCCCAGTCCTGGTGGAAACCTTCCAGCGGGTTGCCGTATTCGTACAGCGCGGTGCCGTCGAATTGCGCCAGGCCGTGGGCGTCGGTGGGAAAGTGCGCCGGCACCCAGTCGAGAATCACCCCGATGCCCGCCAGGTGGCAGGCGTTGACGAACGCCGCGAAGTCGTCGGCGCTGCCATAGCGGGCGCTGGGGGCGAACTGCGACAGCGGCTGATAACCCCAGGAACCGCCGAAGGGATGCTCCATGATCGGCATCAGCTCGATATGGGTGAACCCCAGGTTCTGCACATAGGGGATCAGGCGTTCGGCCAGTTCGTGCCAGTCGTACTGGCGCGCCACCTCGCCCAGATCGTCCACCTCGCATTGCCAGGAGCCGGCATGCAGTTCGTAGATCGACAAGGGCGCGTCTGTGCGCTGGCGTTCGCCGCGGGCCTGCATCCAGTCGAGGTCCTGCCAGTCGATGCTCAGCGGGCTGGCGACTTTCGAGGCGGTATCCGGCGGCAACTGGGTGGCCAGCGCCACCGGGTCGGACTTCAGCGGCAGGATGCCGTGGGCGCCGAGGATTTCATATTTGTAGGCTTCGCCCGGGCCCAGGCGCGGCACGAACAGCTCCCAGACCCCGGACGGATGACGCAGGCGCATCGGGTGCCGCCGTCCGTCCCAGACGTTGAAGTCGCCGACCACCGAGACCCGCCGGGCATTCGGCGCCCAGACCGCGAAACGCACGCCGTCGACGCCCTCCACGGTTTTCAGCTGCGCGCCGAGGCAGGCGCTGAGGTCACGGTGGTTGCCCTCGGCGAACAGGTACAGGTCCATCTCCCCCAGCAACGGGCCGAAGCTGTAAGGGTCTTCGCCAATATGCTCGCCACCGGCCCATTGCGTGCGCAGCAGATAGGGCTGGGCCTGGGCAAAGTGCCCGACGAACAACCCCGGCACCTCGGTGCCCTCCAGGCTGCCCAGCACTGTCACGCCATCGCGAGCCAGCACCTGCACACTCAGGGCGCCCGGCAGGAAGGCACGGATGAATTGGCCGCCGGCGCCGTCGCCTTGGGGGCCGAGCACGGCAAAGGGGTCCTGGTGCTCGGCACGCACCAGTGCCTCGACATCCCGCGCGGCGGGCATTGCCTGTTTGACCTGACCCTGTTCCTTGTTCGAGAAACTCATGACTGCTCTCCAGCACTTTTTGTATCGGAAAAGGGTTTCACATCACTCAACCTTCATATCACTTAGCAGCACATGCAGCCCCCGCAGCGGCACCGCGAGCCAGGCCGGACGGTTTTCCGCTTCATACGCCACTTCGTAGGCTGCTTTCTCCAGGCTGAACAAGGCCAGCGCGGCGTCCTCGCCATTCTTTTCCTGCCAGGCATGAGCAAGACTAGCTGCCGCCAGCCGGTACGCCTGGACAAACGACTCGCGAGCTTCGCGCAGATAACGCTCGGTGACCCGCTGCCGGGCCGCCAGGGCGTGGGCCGACGCGTCGAGGCTCTGGCCGCCGAGGGCCAGCGCCGCGGCATAGTCGAAGGAGCGCAGCACCCCACTGACGTCCTTGTACGGACTGTGCTTGCCCCGGCGCTCGTCCAGCGGCCGGGCCGGTTCGCCCTCGAAATCGATCAGGTAGGCGTCGCCCTTGATCACCAGCACCTGGCCCAGGTGCAGGTCGCCGTGGACGCGCATGCGCAGGCCGCCGACCGCCTGTTTCGCCAGGCCCTGGATATGCGCCAGGATCGCCGTCTTGTGTTGGCTCCACGACGCCACGCGCTGTCGATCCTCAGCCGTCAGCTCAGCCTGATGCTGCTTGAGCAAGTGCAAGGCCCGTTCCAGTTGCGCGCCAATCTGCCTGGCCCAGGCCTGGGCGTCCTTGTCGGTACTCGGCCGCGCGCGGAAGGCCGGGTTGGCGGTCGGCGCCGCGAGGACCTGGTGCATTTCCCCCAGGCGCTGGCCGAGCATGCCGGCAAAGTCGCGCAACTCGCCCAGGGCGTTGTAGTGCTGGTCCTGCTCGGACATGGCGTCGGCCAGTTCATCGCGGATCGCCCGCTCCAGGTTGTTCTGGGTCCACTCCCAGGCATCGCCCTGATTGCTCAGGTAACCCTGGGCGATCATCAGCAGGCTGTCCTCGCCCTGCCCGTCGCGGCGGATCACCGAACCGAGCAAGGGTGAAATGTGCTGGAAGCCGGCGGCGGTCAGGTAGGCGCTCATCTCCAGTTCCGGGTGCACGCCGCTGGCCACCTTGCGGATCAGCTTGAGCACCAGGCTGGTGCCGATCACCACCGAGCTGTTGGATTGCTCGGCGGACAGGTAGCGCACTTCGGATTCCGCGCCCAGGCCGAGCCCGGCCAGTTGCTCCGTGGCCTCGAAGCGGATCTCGCCATCACCACAGGGCAGCACGGTGTGCGCCTGGATCGCCTGCAGGACATTGTGCACAAAACTTTCCAGGGCAAAGGCGTCGGTGATCAGCCCCACCTGGCGGCCACGGCGCACCCGCGCCAGGGCCAGTTGCTGCGGCAGCGCGGCGCCGATCTGCTCTTCGCCGAGCAAGCCGAACGGCAGCTGGTAGCGCCCGCTCTGGCCGCCGCCGCTGACCTCCAGCTCGCTGAGCAACACCGGATGCTGCGGATCGCCAAAGCGCACGCCATAGGCGATGTGCACCTGCTCGATGGCGCTGTCCTTGCCGGCGAACCAGCGGCGCTTGGGCAGCCAGGTCGGCAGCGAACTCTGCTCCAGGGTGGTGCGCGATGGCGCTTCGAGCAATTCCTCGAGGCGTTTTTTCAGCACCAGGGTGGTGAAGTCCGGCAGGCTCTGGGCCGGCTCCACATGCCAGCTCGGCATCTGGTTCTCCGCCGCTAGGACAAACCAGTAGAAACCGTAGGGCGCCAGGGTCAGGAGGAAATTCAGCTGGCCGATTGGCGGGAAGGCATTCCCGCCGAGCATCTCCACCGGCACCATGCCGGCGAACGCCGACAGGTCCAGCTCCGCCGCCTGGGCGCTGCGCGACACGTTGGCCACGCAGAGGATGATTTCGTGCTTGCCGTCGGGCCCGGTGTATTCGCGGGTATAGGCCAGGATCCGGCGGTTGCTCGGCGACAGCATCTTCAGGCTGCCGCGGCCGAAGGCCTTGGACTGTTTGCGGATCGCCAGCATGCGCCGGGTCCAGTTGAGCAGCGAATGGGGGTCGCCGGCCTGGGTCTCGACATTCACCGACTGGTAGCCGTACAGCGGGTCCATGATCGGCGGCAAGACCAGGCTCGCCGGGTCGGCCCGGGAGAAACCGCCGTTGCGGTCGATCGACCATTGCATCGGCGTGCGCACGCCATCGCGGTCGCCCAGGTAGATGTTGTCGCCCATGCCGATCTCGTCGCCGTAATACAGGGTCGGCGTGCCGGGCATCGACAGCAGCAGGCTGTTGAGCAGTTCGACCCGGCGGCGGTCGCGCTCCATCAGCGGCGCCAGGCGCCGGCGAATGCCCAGGTTGATCCGCGCGCGGCGGTCGGCGGCGTAGTAGTTCCACAGGTAGTCGCGCTCGCGGTCGGTGACCATCTCCAGGGTCAGCTCATCGTGGTTGCGCAGGAAGATCGCCCATTGGCAGTTGGCGGGAATCTCCGGGGTCTGGCGCAGGATGTCGGTGATCGGGAAGCGGTCTTCCTGGGCCAGCGCCATGTACATGCGCGGCATCAATGGGAAGTGGAAGGCCATGTGGCATTCGTCGCCGTCGTCGCCCTTCACGTCGCCCTTCTTTGTTTGACCGAAGTACAGCTGGGTGTCTTCCGGCCACTGGTTGGCTTCGGCCAGCAGCATGCGATCCGGGTAGTTGGCGTCGATCTCGGCGCGGATCTGCTTGAGCACGTCGTGGGTCTCGGGCAGGTTCTCGTTGTTGGTGCCGTCGCGTTCGATCAGGTAGGGAATGGCGTCCAGGCGCAGGCCGTCGATGCCCATGTCCAGCCAGTAGCGCATCACCGACAGGACCGCCTTCATCACCTGCGGGTTGTCGAAGTTGAGGTCCGGCTGGTGGGAATAGAAGCGGTGCCAGAAGTACTGGCCGGCCACCGGGTCCCAGGTCCAGTTGGATTTTTCGGTGTCGAGAAAGATGATCCGCGTGCCGTCGTACTTCTGATCGTCATCGGACCACACATAAAAATCCCGCGCCTTGGAGCCGGCCTTGGCCTTGCGCGCCCGCTGGAACCAGGGATGCTGGTCCGAGGTGTGGTTGATGACCAGCTCGGTGATCACCCGCAGCCCGCGCTGGTGGGCCTCGGCGATAAACCGCCGGGCGTCGGCCAGGGTCCCGTAGTCGGGGCTGACGCCGCGGTATTCGGCGATGTCGTAACCGTCGTCGCGGCGCGGCGAGGGATAGAACGGCAGCAGCCAGATGGTGTTCACCCCAAGGTCGGCGATGTAGTCGAGCTTGGCGATCAACCCGGGAAAATCGCCGATCCCGTCGTTGTTGGAGTCGAAATAGGATTTGACGTGAACCTGATAGATCACCGCGTCCTTGTACCAGAGCGGGTCCTTGATGAAGGTGGCTGACCTGGTTTTCTTCGCCATGGGTAACTCCTGAAAAATTCATTGGTCCGTGGCTGTGTAACTGCCCTGTAGCCGCTAGCCTGCTGGCTGCGCAAAGCCCGCAGGGCCTTCAACGGCCCCAAGAGCGCGTCCCGTTCCGGGCCGATCGCAGCCTGCGGCAGCGGCTACACCGATCGCGCCTGTAGCCGCTGCCGAGCCTGCGAGGCTGCGATAAGGTCCGCAGGACCTTCGACGGCCTCAAGAGCGCGTCCCGTTCCGGGCCGATCGCAGCCTGCGGCAGCGGCTACCGGTGTGAATCAGGCAACGCTGATGCGCCAGATGCCAAACGGTTGCTGCCAGGGTTCGATCCGCATGAACTGGGTCTTGCCGTACCAGGTCCAGCGATGGCCGTTCATCAGGTCCTCGCCCTGGGTCTGCGCATCGTCGGGCAAGCCCAGTTCCCACAGCGGCAATTCGAAATGCGCTTCCTGAGCGTTGAACGGGTCGAGGCTGACCGCCACCAGGATGAAGTTGCCGAGGTCGGCGGTGCGCTTGCCGAAATACAGGATGTTGTCGTTCCAGGCGTTGTAGACCTGCAAGCCCAGGTGCGTCTGCAGCGCCGGGTTCTGTCGCCGGATGCGGTTGAGCTGGGCGATCTCGGCAATGATGTTGCCGGGGGCGCTGAAGTCCCGGGGGCGGATCTCGTATTTCTCCGAGTCCAGGTATTCCTCGCGCCCCGGAACCGGCGCCGCCTCGCACAGCTCGAACCCCGAATACATGCCCCACAGGCCCGAGCCCATGGTGGCCAGCGCGGCGCGGATGAGAAACCCCGGGCGCCCCGAGTCATGGAGAAAGAACGGGTTGATGTCCGGCGTATTGACGAAGAAGTTCGGCCGGTAGCATTCGCGCCACGGCGACTGATTGAGTTCGGTGAAGTAAGTCGCCAGTTCGCTCTTGGTGTTGCGCCAGGTGAAATAGGTGTAGCTCTGGGAATAACCGACCTTGCCCAGGCGCGCCATCATCGCCGGCGTGGTGAAAGCCTCGGCGAGAAAGATCACCTCCGGGAACCGCGCCCGCACATCGGCGATCAGCCACTGCCAGAACGGCAGCGGCTTGGTATGGGGGTTGTCCACGCGAAAGATCTTCACCCCCTCCTCGACCCAGCCGACCACGATGTCGCGCAGCTCCAGCCACAGGCTGGGGATGGCCTCGATGGCATAGAAGTCGACGTTGACGATGTCCTGGTATTTCTTCGGCGGGTTCTCGGCGTATTTGATGCTGCCGTCCGGACGCCAGTTGAACCAGCCCGGATGCTGCTTGAGCCAGGGATGGTCCTGGGAACACTGGATGGCGAAATCCAGGGCGATCTCCAGGCCGTGCTCGGCGGCGGCCGCCACCAGGCGGCGGAAATCCTCGCGGCTGCCGAGCTGCGGATGGATCGCCTCGTGGCCACCCTCTTCGCTGCCGATCGCATAGGGGCTGCCCGGCTCCTCGGGGCCGGCGGTCAGCGAGTTGTTGCGGCCCTTGCGAAAGCTGCGGCCGATGGGATGGATCGGTGGGAAGTACAGCACGTCGAAACCCATGTCATGGATCATCGCCAGGCGCGAGTGCACATCGTCGAAGGTGCCATGACGGGCCGGATCATCGGTGATCGAGCGGGGAAACAGCTCGTACCAGCTGGCGAACTGCGCGCGTTCGCGCTCCACGTCCAGCGGGTATTGCGGGCTCAGGCTCAGGTAGGGACGGTGGTCGGCCTCGGCCATCAGCCGTGCACTGCGTTCGTGCAAGAACAGCGCCACCTGCTCGGCTTCGAGCAGCATCGCCAGCTGATGGTGCAGCGCCAGCAACTGCTCGCGCAGCGGCCCTTCGCTACGCTCGGCGGCGTGCAGCACATGGCTGCGGCCCTCCTGCAATTCGAGGCTGACCGCGATGCCGGCCTGGTGTTTCTTCTGCAGGTCGTAGCAGAAGCTGGCGAACTGATCGATCCAGGCCTCGATGCAATACAGGTAGCGGCCCTGGCTGGGCACTGTGAACTGGCCTTCCCAGCTATTGTTGCCGAGGTCTTCCATGGTTTCGCTGTGCCAGTGGCTGTCGGCTTCGGCGCACCAGCGGATGCGCACGGCCAGTTTGTCGTGGCCGTCGGCGAACACCTTGCTGCTGACCCGCACCACCTGCCCCGCCACCGCCTTGACCGCGAACTGGCCACCGTCGATCAGCGGCCGGGTGTTCTCGATGACGATACGCGGCAGCAGCAAGGCCTGCGACAGGGGCAGGTTCGGGTTGTATTGCAGTTCGGTCGGTCTTTTTTCGGCAGTCATCGAGCATCACTCCTTACGCCCCATGGACGCTCTGTTGCTGGTCTATTCCGGCGCGGGCCCTCTCTTGGGAGCGGCCCCCAGGGTCGGCGACGATCCGCGCGGATCAGCGAAGCACTTAGGTTCCGAGACACCAGGGCCGGGAAAGTTCACCCGGATTTGCCTCCCTTCGCGCCGGGAATCAAATCACCGAGCCGAGGGTCCACCTTGGGAGACTGTGCAAAACCAAGCACAAAGGAGGCCATGCCGATGAGTATCCCGATCCCGGCGGAAACGCCCGACCCGAACATCGACCACCCGACGTTGCCGCCAACCGAGCCGCAACCGGTGCCCGAGGAAGATCCACCCGAAACTACCCCACCGCCCAGGGAGGACCCGCCGAGCGATCCGGCACCGGTCATCGCTTGCGGTCACAGCATTACGCCCAAACCATGACAAGCGTAGACAATCGGTTGCCCGTCGCTGCCGTCGCCAACCGGCAGCGGGCATCCCTTCGTTGCTGGCGGCGAGTGTGCCCGCGACGCTTCAGGGCGTTTATCCGGGCGGTTCATCGTCGCCTTCCAGCTTGCGCACTATCCAGGGCATCACGCTGAAGACCGCCAGCGCCAGCAGGGTGCTGAACACCGCCGTGGCTTCGCGGCCGACGCCCGCCGAGACGCCGATCGCCGCGGTCATCCACAGCCCGGCCGCGGTGGTCAGGCCCTTGACGTGCCCTTCCTCGTCCTGCTTGCCCTTGAGAATGGTGCCCGCGCCGAGAAAACCGATACCGGCGATCACCCCCTGCACCACCCGGCTCATGGCATCGGCCTGGGCGCCGGACATCTGCGGCACCAGCACGAACAGCGCCGCCCCCAGCGCCACCAGCATATGGGTGCGCACCCCGGCGGCCTTGCCCTTGTGCTCGCGTTCGAAACCGAGAATGCCGCCCAGCAGCGCGGCGATCAGCAGGCGTACGGTGATCTGGGTGAGTTGCCGGGCATCGCCGATATCGGCGAACTCCGCTTGCAGGGTGACCCAGACTTCATGCCACCAGGCGTTCATGCGCAGGTCCTTTCCGTTCGGGTTCTCAGGTTCTTATTGGCGGGCGGGCAACGAGGCAGCCCTCCTTAATCAAAGGACAGCGACACCGGGCAAAAGGTGCGATCCGTCAGCGGGTGACCACTGATCGGTCGGGCAGCCCCCCGGACGGCAGCCGGGCCCTGAAAACCGTACCCACCGCACAACAGGATTCGCCCATGAGCCTGCGCATCGAAAACCGGATCTGCCATTTCGACACCGAAGACCTTCACGCCCGCCTGCCAGCGCCGTGACCGTGATCACCGACGCGGCCAGGTCGATGTCGGCGGTCGACCTCGAAGGCCGGCGTATCTACATCACCGAAGCAGAAGCCGACGCATTGACCGTAGCAGGCGCCACCGACGGCCGGCGTCATCTGCGCGCCAGCGACAGTGATTCGGTGATTTGACTGATCTGCATCACAGCGCCCGGCGCAGGCCTGTGCCAGACGTCGACGGCGCCCGATAGCGGGCGCCTGGCCGGGTATGGCAAGTTGTCGCAGGGCAGCGCCCGACGGGCATCTGATCTGCTTTTTATTGCGATACCTGAGTCTGTTATGCAAACAGATCGCTGGGCATAGTTCATCTGCCTGATGGAGGCTGATGAGCGAACGACCATGAGCGAAAGAATCCCCGTCCGATTAGTAGAAACATTCGAGCCTGCGCGCCCAAAGACGAAGGCCAAATCCAGCGACAACCTGATCCACACCCGCAGTTTCACCGGCCTGTTCCGCACCCTGCGCATGAGCGGCGCGGGCTTCCTGTTCCTGCTGTTCTTCGGCACCGTGTGGTTGAACTGGGGCGGCCGCCAGGCGGTGCTCTGGGACCTCGCGGAAAGCAAGTTCCACATCTTCGGCGCCACCTTCTGGCCGCAGGATTTCATTCTGCTCTCGGCGTTGCTGATCATCTGCGCCTTCGGCCTGTTCGCCATCACCGTGTTCGCCGGCCGCGTCTGGTGTGGCTATACCTGCCCGCAGAGTTCCTGGACCTGGCTGTTCATGTGGTGCGAGAAGATCACCGAGGGTGAACGCAACCAGCGCATCAAGCTCGCGGCCGCGCCCTGGAACCTGAACAAGCTGATCCGCCGTTCGGCCAAGCACAGCCTGTGGCTGGCCATCAGCCTGCTCACCGGCCTGACCTTCGTCGGTTACTTCACACCGATCCGGCCGCTGGCCGAGGAGTTGCTGACCCTGCAGATCGGCGGGGTCAGCCTGTTCTGGGTGCTGTTCTTCACCGGCGCCACTTACCTGAACGCCGGCTGGCTGCGCGAGGCGGTGTGCATGCACATGTGCCCGTATGCGCGGTTC
Organism: Pseudomonas sp. GW822-FHT05A08; assembly: GCF_058800485.1. NCBI lineage: Bacteria > Pseudomonadati > Pseudomonadota > Gammaproteobacteria > Pseudomonadales > Pseudomonadaceae > Pseudomonas > Pseudomonas sp. GW822-FHT05A08. The sequence goes on along the minus strand of NZ_CM179511.1, from coordinate 3,336,650 downwards.
CAGAGCGTGATGTTCGACAAGGACACCCTGACCATCTCCTACGACCCGGCCCGCGGCGAAATCCGCGGCCCACGCAAGCGCGGCGTGAAACCCACCGATATCGGCCTCGGCGACTGCATCGACTGCCAGCTGTGCGTGCAGGTCTGCCCGACCGGCATCGACATCCGCGACGGCCTGCAGATGGAATGCATCGGCTGCGCCGCCTGCATCGACGCCTGCGATTCGATCATGGACAAGATGGGCTATGCCCGGGGCCTGATCAGCTACACCTCGGAGCACCAGTTGCAAGGAGGCAAGACCCACCTGCTGCGCCCACGCCTGATCGGCTACAGCGCGGTGCTGCTGGTGATGATCGGCGCCCTGGCCCTGGCGCTGGTGGAGCGGCCGATGGTGTCGCTGGACGTCAGCAAGGACCGTGGCCTGTTCCGCGAAAACAGCCTGGGCCAGATCGAGAACATCTACAGCCTGAAGATCATCAACAAGACCCAGCAACGCCAGGATTACCGCCTGCAACTGGTGGACGGCGACGGCTTCCAGCTGCAAGGCAAGACCGAAGTCAGCCTGGCCGCGGGCGAGATCGTCGACCTGCCGGTGTCGGTGGCGATGATCGCCGAGCAGCCGCAGAGCAGTTCCCAGGAGCTGAGTTTCAAGGTGGTCGACGCCGACCAGCCAGAGATCTACAGCGTGGCCAAGAGCCGGTTTGTTGCGCCCTTGAACCGTTGATCCCTTAGACTGGGCGCCGCTTTGCGGCTATCGCGAGCAAGCTCGCTCCTACAGGTGCGCATTGGTCCTTGTAGGAGCGAGCTTGCTCGCGATAAATCGCTCAGCCACCGCAGCCTCCAACCCGAGCCGCCCCATGAAACGCTACGAAAAATTCGCCGACGACATCGCAGAACTGATCCGCTCCGGGGTGCTCGGCCCCGGCCAGCGCGTACCTTCGGTACGTTATGCCAGCCAGACCTATGGGGTCAGCCCGTCCACGGTGTTCCAGGCCTATTACCTGCTGGAGCGGCGCGGCCTGATCCGCGCCCGGCCGCGCTCCGGCTACTTCGTCAACACCCATGCGCCGAGCCCGTTCTCGGAGCCGGTGATCAGCAGCCAGGTCAACGAGTCCACCGAAGTCGATGTCAGCGAACTGGTGTTCTCGGTGCTGGACTCGATCAAGGACCCGACCACCGTGCCGTTCGGCTCGGCCTTTCCCAGCCCGACCCTGTTCCCGCTGCAGCGCCTGTCGCGTTCCCTGGCCAGCGCCAGCCGCGAGATGGACCCACGGGTGGTGGTCACCGACATGTCGCCGGGCAACCCGCAGCTGCGCCGGCAGATCGCCCTGCGCTACATGGTTGGCGGGCTGATGCTGCCCATGGAAGAACTGCTGATCACCAACGGCGCCCTGGAAGCCCTGAACCTGTGCTTGCAGGCGGTGACCGAACCCGGCGATCTGGTGGCCATCGAGGCCCCGGCCTTCTACGCCAGCCTGCAAGTGCTGGAGCGCCTGAAACTCAAGGCCGTGGAAATCCCCGTGCACCCGCGGGACGGCATCGACCTGGGGGTGCTGGCGCAGACCCTGGAGCGGCATCCGATCAAGGCCTGCTGGTGCATGACCAGCTTCCAGAACCCCATGGGCGCGACCATGCCCGAGGCGAAGAAGCAGGAGCTGGTGGCGTTGCTGTGCAGCCATCAGGTGCCGCTGATCGAGGACGACGTCTACGCCGAGCTGTATTACGGCCAGCAGGCGCCGAAACCGGCCAAGGCCTTCGACACCGAGGGCCTGGTGATGCATTGCGGCTCGTTCGCCAAGAGCCTGGCCCCGGGTTATCGCATCGGCTGGGTCGCCGCCGGGCGTTACGCGCAAAAGATCGAACGGCTGAAACTGATGACCTCGCTGTGCGCCTCGATGCCGGCCCAGGCGGCCATCGCCGACTACCTGCAACACGGCGGCTACGACCGCCACCTGCGCAAACTGCGCTATGCCCTGGAAGAACAGCAGAGCGCCATGCTCGCCGCCATCGCCCGCTACTTCCCGGCGCAGACCCGGGTCAGCCAGCCGGCCGGCGGCTACTTCCTGTGGCTGGAACTGCCAGCGCAGATGGATTCGTTGAAGCTGTTCCAGATGGCCCTGGCCCAGGGCATCAGCATCGCCCCGGGACCGATCTTCTCGCCGACCCAGCGCTTTCGAAACTGCATCCGCCTCAACTACGGCAGCCCGTGGAACGAAGCGGCGGAACAGGCCATGGAAACCCTGGGCAGGATCGTGCGGTCGTTCTGAAGCCGGGCCAGCGCTCCACGTAAACGTGGAACCTGTAGCCGCGCAGATGGCCGAGCTCCGCGAAGCTGCGACAAGGTCCGCAGGACCTTCGACGGCCTCAAGAGCACGTCCCGTTCCGGGCCGATCGCAGCCTGCGGCAGCGGCTACACCGATCGCGCTCCCCTGTAGCCTGCGAGGCTGCGAACGGTTTGGGCGGCACTCCGACATAGCGACCGCAAATCCTGAACTTGCGATTTGTCTGGATAGACGCGCTGTCCGGCCTTGCGACTGCTGCGCAGTCGATCGCAGCCTCGCGGGCTCGGCAGCGGCTACACGCGTGAGGCTCTCAGCGGCCGCCGCCCAGGTCGATAAAGGTCCCGGTGGAATACGAGGCTTTGTCCGACAGCAGCCAGATGATCGCCTCCGCCACCTCGTCCGGGCGGCCGCCGCGGCCCATGGGGATGGCGGATTCCAGCTTGCTGACGCGGTCGGCGTCGCCGCTCAGGGCATGGAAGTCGGTGTAGATGTAGCCCGGGCGCACGCCGTTGACGCGGATGCCTTCGCCGGCGACTTCCTTGGACAGGCCGATGGTGAAGGTGTCCAGCGCCCCCTTGGAGGCGGCGTAGTCGATGTACTCGCCGGGCGCGCCCAGGCGGGCGGCGACCGAGGACACATTGACGATGCTGCCGCCCTGCCCGCCATGCCTTGGCGACATGCGCAGCACCGCGTGCTTGGCGCAGAGGATCGGCCCGAGCACGTTGGTCTTGATGATCTTGAGAATGCGGAATTCGGACATTTCGTCGAGCCGCGACTTCTGCCCGACGGTCCCGGCGTTGTTCACCAGCGCGGTGACCCGCCCCAGCTCGGCATCGACCCGCTGGTAGAGGGCGATCACTTCGTCCTCGATGCTGACATCGGCCCGCACGGCAATCGCCTGGGCGCCCAGGCCGCGTACCTGCTCCAGCACCTGGAAGGCCGCCTGTTCGTCGGCCTGGTAGTTGATGCAGATGCGATAGCCCTGTTGCGCGGCCAGCAGCGCGGTGGCCGCGCCAATACCGCGGCCGCCACCGGTGATGAGGATGACTTTGTCCATGCTGCCAACTCCCTCGCTGATCTTTGAACGCCAGCAATTAAACACCCTGCGGCGAGCGTTGCAAACCTTCTCGGGGCCGTCATCCGCCCCCTGGCTGATCGCCGGTCGGCGTGTCTATCCAGGCAGATCGCGGGCTTGGGGTTTGTGCTCGCTGCGTCGGAATGCCGCCCAGACCGGACGCAGCCTCGCAGGCTCGGCAGCGGCTACAGGAGTCGGCTAAAACGCGATCGATGTAGCCGCTGCCGCAGGCTGCGATCGGCCGGCATGGCCGTGATGTTATTGCGGTAGCACGGTCTTGGGATTTTCTACCGTCTGGTCCATCGTCATCGCGGGCAAGCCTCGCTCCTACAGACACGCTGTAGCCGCTGCCGAAGGCTGCGAACCTGCGAAGCAGGCAGGCGTTCGACGCGTTCAGAGCGCCAGCTGTTCGGCCTGATGGATGTTCTGCATGAACCGTGCGGCCGGCAGCGGATGGCCGAGGAAATAACCTTGCAGCGAATCGCAGCCCAACTGGGTCAGGAAGGTCTGCTGCACGTCGGTTTCCACGCCCTCGGCGACGATCCGCAAGCCCAGGGCCCGGCCCAGGGCGACGATGGCCGAGACGATCGCCGCGTCGTCGCTGTCGTGCTCCAGGTCGCGGACGAAGCCGCGGTCGATCTTCAACTCGTTGGCCGGCAGGCGTTTGAGGTACATCAGGCTCGAATAACCGGTACCGAAGTCGTCGATGGACAGGTCCACGCCCATCTCCGCCAGTTGCTTGAGCACAGTCATGCTGGCATCGGCATCGCTCATGGCCGTGGTCTCGGTAATCTCCAGGGTCAGGCTGTTGGCCGGCAAGCGATGCAGGCTCAGCGCCTTGGCCACGCTGTCGACCAGCCCGGCATGGCAGAACTGCAACGCGGAGATATTCACCGCGATCCGCCAGCCTTCATAACCTTCGCTGTACCACTCGCGCATCTGCCGGCAGGCCTCGTTGAGCACCCACTCGCCGATGGGGATGATCAGCCCGGTCTTTTCCGCAAGGTCAATGAACGTGTCCGGCAGCAGCAGCCCCAGTTGCGGGTGCTCCCAGCGCAACAAGGCTTCGGCGCCCACCGGCAAGCCGTTGGTGGCATCGAACTTGGGCTGGTAATAGAGCCGGAACTCGCCGTGCTCGACGGCATGGCGCAGGTCCTGCAACAGTTGCAGTTGCCGGCGCGCGTCGCTGTTCATCGAGGCGTCGAAGAAGCTGTAGCCGTTCTTGCCGGTGCCCTTGGCGTGATACATCGCCGCATCGGCGTTCATCAGCAGTTCCTGGGGCGTCAGGCCGTTGCCCGGGTACACCGCGATGCCAACGCTGGCGGAGATCTGCAACTCGTGTTCGGCGACCCGGAACGCCTGGCCGATCAGGCCCACCTGGCGCGCGGCCAGGCGCAAGGCATCGTCCGCCTCGTTCAGTTGCACCAGCAGCACGAACTCGTCGCCGCCGATCCGCGCCAGGGTGTCCTGGCTGCGCAGGTCTTCACGCAGGCGCACCGCCACCTCGCGCAGCAACTGGTCGCCCATGTGATGGCCGAAGGCATCGTTGACCGGCTTGAAGCCGTCCAGGTCAATGAACATCAGCGCGAAACAACCGCCCTGCTCCGTCACCCGCTGCATCGCCTGGTCGATACGGTCGGCCAGCAGCGTGCGGTTCGGCAGGCCGGTCAGGGTGTCGTGCAGCGCCAGTTGGGTCAGCTCGCGGTTGGCCACGGTCAGCGACTCGGCCAGCACCGCGGTGCGCGCTTCCAGGCGCGCGTCGAGTACCGAAGTCAACAAGGCAATGACCAGCACCGCCAGGGTGGTGATCAGCACCAGATTGTCCAGGCCCTTGCCGCTCAGGCCGTCCACCGCCGCACCACAGAAACTGCCGTCGGCGAAGCGCGCCGCGGCCATGCCGGTGTAGTGCATGCCGACAATGGCGATGCCCATCACCACCGCGGCCCCACAGCGGGCCAAACGTACATAAGGGGTATTGCGGCGCAGGCGAAAGGCGATCCACAGCGCCGCGGCCGAGGCGCCGACGGCTATCAGCAGCGAGGCGCCGAACAGGCTCGGGTCGTAGTCGATGCCCGGCTGCATGCGCATCGCCGCCATGCCGGTGTAATGCATGGCGCTGATCCCGGCGCCCATGATCAGCGCGCCGAAGGCCAGCTGCCAGAGCGGCAGGCTCTGCTGGCTCACCAGCCACAGGGCGAAACCGCAGGACAGCACGGAAATCAGCAGCGACAGCGCGGTGATGCCAGTGTCGTAGCCCAGGTCGATGGGCAGGCTGAAAGCGAGCATGCCGATAAAGTGCATCGACCACACCCCGATGCCCATGGCCAGGGCGCCGCCGGCCATCCACAGCAACGCCGCCCGACCACGCGTGGTGGCGATGCGACCGGTCAGGTCGAGCGCGGTGTAAGAGGCGAGAATCGCCACAAACAGGGAAATCAGAACCAGGGCGGGAGAGTAGGTACCGGTGAGCATGAACGTCTCGTGGCGTTAGCCGGAAGCGTCCATGCCCGGCGGTAAAAAGGCGCAATTGTACTGCTTGCGTATAGAAACACACTCACAAAGTAAGCAAAAAGCCATCAGTCGGACGAAAGTAGCCGGTTGATAAAACAAACCGGTTACAGCAGCGGCGCCAAGCGTTGTCACCCCACCGGCACGCCGCTATCGATGTAGCCGCTGGCGCAGCCTGCGATCGAGCGCGTAGCGCTCGCAAAGCGGACAAGGTGTGAGACCAGATGGAGCGCGGATTCAGGGTTTGCGGTCGCTGCGCGAACCGTTCGCAGCCTCGCGGGCTCGGCAGCGGCTACAGAGGTCAGGCAGCGACCGTAAACCCGGGCGGATCGCGGATTCAGCCTGTTACTCCTTGCTGGCCTGCAGCTGGCCGTCCCAGCCGCCGCCGAGGGCGGCGATCAGTTGCACGCTGGTGACCAGCCGGCTTTGCAGCAGGGTCAGCACGCTGCGTTCGTTGCTCAACGCCGTGGCCTGCACCACCACCACGTCCAGGTAGGCGATCACCCCGGCCTTGTACTGGTTCTCGGTCAGGCGCAACGACTCGCGCGCCGAATCCAGGGCCTGCTGACGCACCGCGGCCTCGTCTTCCAGGACCTTGAGCTGCACCAGGTAGTTCTCCACCTCGCGAAAGCCGTCGAGCACGGTCTGGCGGTACTTGGCCACGGTCTGGTCGTAGGCCGCCTCGGTGCGGTCGACTTCCGCCGAACGCTGGCCGCCGTCGAACAGGGTCATGGCCAGTTTCGGCCCCACCGACCAGAAGCGGTTCGGCAGGCTGATCCAGTCGGCGTAGGTACTGCTGCTGTAGCCGCCCGCCAGGCTCAGGGTCAGGTCCGGGTAATAGGCGGCCTTGGCCACGCCGATATTGGCGTTGGCGGCGATCACCGAACGCTCGGCCGAGGCGATGTCCGGTCGCCGCTCCAGCAGCTGCGACGGCAGGCTCAGCGGCACCTGGGGCAAGGCCGGGATGTCCTGGGTCTCGGCCAGGCTGAACTCGGCCGGCGGCAGGCCGATCAGCACCGCGATGGCGTTTTCCAGCTGGGCGCGCTGCCAGATCAGGTCGATCAGGTCGGCCTGGGTGGTTTTCAGCTGGGTTTGCGCCTGGGCCACCGCGTCCTTGCCGGAGACGCCGGCGCGGTACTGGTTCTCGGTCATGGTCAGCGAGCGCTGGTAGGCCGCCACCGTGGCTTCGAGCAGGCGCTTCTGCTGGTCCATGACCCGCAGTTGCAGGTAGTTCTGCACCAGCTCCGACTGCTGGCTCAGGCGCATCGCCGCGAGGTCGGCGAAGCTGGCCTCGGCGCTGGCTTCGTTGGCTTCCAGGCCGCGGCGCAGCTTGCCCCAGACATCCGCCTCCCAGCTCACCCCAAGCTGGGTGTTGTAAGTATCGCGAATGCCGCTGGAGGAGCTGCTCAGGGCCGAACTGCTGCTGCCGGTGCCCTGGCTGGCGCGGGTTTTGCCGGCGCTCAGGTCCACCGTGGGGAACAGCGAGCCACGGGCGCTGCGCGCCAGGGCCTGGGCCTGGCGGTACTGGGCCTCGGACTGCGCCACGCTCTGGTTGGCGCTGTTGAGCTTGTCGATCAGGCCGTTGAGCTGGCGGTCGCCGTACAGCTCCCACCAGGCGCCGCGGGCCAGGGAATCGCTGGGGCTGGCCTGGCGCCAGCCCGCCGCTTCCTTGTATTGCGCGGGCTCGGCGACTTGCGGGCGCTGATAGTCCGGGCCAATGGCGCAGGCGCTGAGCAGCGCCAGGCTCAAGCTCAGGCTCAACAGCTGCGAACCGCGGGCCAGGGCCAGGCGCTGAGGAAGGTTGCGGGGCGAGCAGTCAGTCATAGCGGCGTTTCCAGAGCGGCATCGGTACGGACCCCACGCCAGTGGTTGAACTTATGGCGCAGGCGATCGAGATAGAGGTAGACCACCGGGGTGGTGTAGAGGGTCAGGACCTGGCTGAAGACCAGGCCGCCGATAATGGTCAGGCCCAGGGGCTGGCGCATTTCCGCGCCTTCGGCGCTGCCGAGCAGCAACGGCAAGGCGCCGAGGATCGCCGCCAGGGTGGTCATCAGGATCGGCCGCAGGCGCAGCAGGCAGGCGCTGCGGATCGACTCCAGCGGGCCCAGGCCCTGGTGACGCTCCAGCTGCAACGCCAGGTCGATCATCAGGATGGCGTTTTTCTTCACCACGCCGATCAGCAGGAACAAGCCCAGCAGTGAGATCAGGCTGAACTCGCCGCCCAGCACGTAGATCGACAGCAAGGCGCCGACCCCGGCCGACGGCAGCGTGGAGAGAATGGTCAGCGGGTGAATGTAGCTTTCATAAAGCACGCCCAGCACCAGGTACACCGCCAGCAACGCGCCGAGGATCATGAACGGCTGGCTCTTCTGGGTCGCGGCGAAGGCATCGGCGGTGCCGGCCATCTTGACGATCACGTCTTCGGGCATGCCGACCTTGGCGATCGCCCGTTCGATGGCCGCCGTGCCCTGCTCCACTGTCACCCCTTCGGCCATGTCGAAGGAAATGCTTTCCGAGGCGAACTGGCCTTCGTGGCTGACCCGGTCGTCTTCCAGGCTGTTTTCGTAGTGGGCGATGGTCGACAGCGGCACCCGCGCGCCATCGGCGGTGATCACCTGCACCTGGTTGAGGGTGACCGGGTCCTGGGCGTATTTCGGGTTGACCTCCATCACCACCTGATACTGGTTGAGGCTGTCGTAGATGGTGGAAATCTGCCGCTGGCTGTAGGCGTTGTTGAGCACCGCGGTGACCATGTTCATGTCGATCCCCAGGCGCTTGGCCTGGTCGCGGTCGACCACCAGGGTCACCTGCTGGGCGCCCCGCCCTTCGCGGGCGTCGATCGCGGTCAGCTCCGGCAAGGCACGCAGCGCGGTGACCACTTTCGGGTACCACTCGCGCAACGACCCCAGGTCGCCGCTCTGGATGATGTAGGAATACTGCGAGGTGGTCTGCTCGCGGCCGCCGCCGAACTGCAGGTCCTGGTCGGCCATCAGCATCAGCTGGGCGCCGGGCACCTTGGGCATTTCCTTGCGCAGGCGCTCGATGACTTTCTGCGCGGACATGTTGCGTTCCTTGATCGGCTTGAGGCGCACCAGCATGAAGGCGTTGTTGGTGCCGTTATTGCCACCGATGAAACCGGCCACGCTCTCCACCGCCGGGTCCTTGAGCACTTCGCGGCGGAAGATCTCCATCTTCGGCTGCATCACGGTGAACGACAGGCCATCGTCGCCCCGCACGAAACCGATCAACTGGCCGGTGTCCTGCTGCGGCATGAAGGTCTTGGGCACCACCACGTACAGCGCGATGTTGACGCCGATGGTCACGAACAGGCTGAGCAGAGTCAGGCGCTTGTGACGCAGTACCCAGTCCAGGCTGCTGGCGTATCTGGCCACCATCCAGTCGTTGGCGTGCTGGCTCCAGCGCTGCAGGCCGTTCTCCCGGCCCGGCACATGGGGCTTGAGCCAGCGGGCGCAGAGCATCGGGGTCAGGGTCAGGGACACCACCAGGGACACGACTATGGCCGCCGCCAGGGTGATGGAAAACTCGCGGAACAGGCTTTGAATGATCCCGCCCATGAACAGGATCGACAGGAACACCGCCACCAGCGAGACGTTCATCGACAACAGGGTGAAGCCGACTTCCTTGGCTCCCAGGTAGGCCGCCTTGATCGGTGCGATGCCTTCGTCGATGTGCCGGGAAATGTTCTCCAGCACCACGATGGCGTCGTCCACCACCAGCCCGGTGGCGAGAATCAGCGCCATCAACGACAGGTTGTTCAGGGAAAAACCGTACAGGTACATCACCGCGAAGGTGCCCACCAGCGACACCGGCACCGCCAGGGTCGGGATCAGCGAGGCGCGCAGATTGCCGAGGAACAGGTAGACCACCAGTATCACCAGGGCCACGGCGATCAGCAGGGTCATCTCGGCCTCATGCAGGGTGGCCTTGATCACCGGCGAACGGTCCATCGCCAGGTTGAGCTTGACGCTGGCCGGCAGCACCGCCTGCAACGCCGGCAGTTGCGCCTTGATCTCGTTGACCGTCTCGATGATGTTGGCCCCGGCCTGGCGGTTGATCACCAGCAGCACCGCCGCGTCGTCGTTGAAGAAGCCGCTGTTGTAGCGGTCCTCGACGCCGTCGCTGACCTTGGCCACGTCTTTCAGGCGCAGGGCCGCGCCGTCCTTGTAGTGGATGATCAGCGGCTCGTAATCCTTGGCCTTCTCCAGTTGGTCGTTGGCCTGTACCTGCCACATCTGCTCGCTGTTCTCCACCGAGCCCTTGGGCCGGCGCACGTTGGCTTCGGCGATGGTCTTGCGCACATCGTCGAGGGCCACGCCGTACTGGTTGAGCAACTGCGGCTCGAGCTCGATGCGCACCGCCGGCAGCGAACTGCCGCCGATCTGCACCTCGCCCACCCCGGACACCTGGGACAGGCTCTGGGACAAGATGGTCGAGGCCAGGTCGTAGAGCTGGCCCTTCTCCAGCACATCGGAGGTCAGCGACAGCACCATGATCGGCGCCTGAGACGGGTTGACCTTCTTGTAGGTGGGCATGCTGCGCATGCCGCTGGGCAGCAGGTTGCGCGAAGCGTTGATCGCCGCCTGCACTTCCCGCGCCGCGCCGTTGATGTCGCGGTCCAGGTCGAATTGCAGGATGACCCGGGTCGAACCCTGGCTGGAGCGGCTGCTCATGGTGTTGACCCCGGCGATCGCGCCGAAGGAACGCTCCAGGGGCGTGGCCACGGTGGACGCCATCACCTCGGGGCTGGCCCCCGGCAGGCTGGCCTGGACCACGATCACCGGGAAGTCCATCTGCGGCAGCGGCGACACCGGCAGCAGGCCAAAGCTGACACCGCCCAAGAGCATGATCGCCAGGCTCAGCAGCATGGTGGCCACCGGCCGGCGGATAAAGGGTCCGGACAGGTTCATGGGCGGCAGCTCCAAGCTGCAAGAGAGCAGCGGCAAGCTTCAAGCTGCAAGCGGCAAGAGAAAAGCGGGTCACGCAGCGGCTCTGGCTTTTGATTCAGCTTGCCGCTTGCAGCTTGAAGCTTGCCGCTCACGCCCCTCACCCCACTTCTCCTAGGGCTGGCTTGGCAAACCGCCGCCCCAGCCGGTCGAACGCCAGGTAGATAACGGGCGTGGTGAACAAGGTCAGGATCTGGCTCAGCAACAGGCCGCCGACCATCACCAGGCCCAGGGGCTGGCGCAGTTCGGCGCCGGAACCGGTGGCCAGCATCAGCGGCACGGCGCCGAACAGCGCGGCCAGGGTGGTCATCAGAATCGGCCGGAAACGCAGGAGCGCCGCCTGGTAGATCGCCTGCTCCGGGGCCATGCCCTGGTTGCGTTCGGCGTCGAGGGCGAAGTCGATCATCATGATCGCGTTCTTCTTGACGATGCCGATCAGCAGGATGATGCCGATGATCGCGATCATGCCCAGGTCGTTGCCGCTGAGGATCAACGCCAGCAAGGCGCCCACCGCCGCCGACGGCAGCGTGGAGAGGATGGTGATCGGGTGGATGTAGCTCTCGTAGAGCACCCCGAGCACGATGTACATGGTCACCACCGCCGCCAGGATCAGCAGCAAGGTGCTCGACAGCGAGGCCTGGAACGCCTGGGCCGCGCCCTGGAACTGGGTCTGCACGCCCACCGGCATGCCGATGTCCTGCTGCACCTGTTCGATGACGTTCACCGCCTCGCCCAGGGCCACACCGGGCGCCAGGTTGAACGACATCATCACCGCCGGGAACTGGCCGATATGGGCGATGGCCAGTTGCGCCTGGCGCTCCTCGACCCGGGCCAGGCTCGACAGTCGCACCTGGCCGCCGTCGGTGGTTTTCACATGGATCTGTTCCAGCGCCTGCGGGCCGATGGTTTCCCCGGCCTGGGCCTGCAACACCACGCGGTACTGGCTGGCCTGGGTGTAGATGGTGGAAATCTGCCGCTGGCCGAAGGCGTCGTACAGCGCGTCGGTGATGTTCGACACCGAGACGCCGATGCGCGAAGCGGCGTCGCGGTCGATCACCAGGTACACCTGCAAGCCCTTGTCCTGCAGGTCGCTGGCGACATCGGTGAGTTCCGGGCGGTGAGCCAAGGCATCCACCAGGCGCCCGCTCCACAGGGCCAGCAGGTCGGCATCCGGCGACGACAGGCTGAATTGGTACTGGGTGCGACTGACCCGGTCCTCGATGGTCAGGTCCTGCACCGGCTGCATGAACAGGCGGATGCCCACCAACCGGTCGACCTGGGGCTGGATGCGCGCGATCACCTCGGCGGCGCTGAGGTCGCGTTCGCGGTGCGGCTTGAGGTTGATCAGCAGCCGGCCGCTGTTGAGGGTGGCGTTGTCGCCGTCGACGCCGATATAGGACGACAGGCTTTGCACCGCCGGGTCGGCCAGGATGATTTTCGCCAGGTCCTGCTGACGTTGGCTCATGGCGGCGAAGGACACCGACTGCGGCGCTTCGGAAATGCCCTGGATCACCCCGGTGTCCTGCACCGGGAAGAAGCCCTTGGGCACCACCATATAAAGGAACACGGTCAGCGCCAGGGTGCCGACGGCCACCAGCAGGGTCAGCGGCTGATGTTTGAGCACCCATTGCAGCCACCGACCGTAGCTGGCGATCAGCCAGTCGATCCAGGCGCCGCTGGCACGGTAGAACCGCCCCTGCTCTTCTGCCTTGGGCTCACGCTTGAGCAGGCGCGCGCACATCATCGGCGTCAGGGTCAGGGACACCACCAGGGAAATCAGGATCGCCACCGCCAAAGTGATGGCGAACTCGCGGAACAGCCGCCCGACCACGTCGGCCATGAACAGCAACGGAATCAATACGGCGATCAGCGACAGGGTCAGCGACACCAGGGTGAAGCCGATCTGCCTGGCGCCCTTGAGCGCGGCCTGCATCGGGCTGTCGCCCTCCTCGATGAAGCGCGAGATGTTCTCCAGCATCACGATCGCGTCGTCGACCACGAAGCCGGTGGCGATGGTCAGGGCCATCAGGGTCAGGTTGTTGACCGAAAAGCCCGCCAGGTACATCACGCCGAAGGTGCCGATCAGCGACAGCGGCACGGCGATCGACGGGATCACCGTGGCGCTGGCCCGGCGCAGGAACAGGAAGGTCACCATCACCACCAGGGCGATGGCGATCAGCAGTTCGTGCTGCACGTCGGTGACCGAGGCGCGGATGGTCTGGGTGCGGTCGGTGAGCACGGTGACGTCAAGGCCCGCCGGCAGGTTGTCGGTGATGCTCGGCAGCAGCGCCTTGATCCGGTCCACCACCTCGATCACGTTGGCCCCGGGCTGGCGCTGGATATTCAGCAGCACCGCCTGGTTCTCATTGGCCCAGGCCGCCAGGCGTTCGTTCTCGGCGCCGCCGGCGATCTGCGCGACATCTTTCAGGCGCAGCGGCGCGCCATTCTTGTAGGCCAGGATCAGCTCGGCGTAATCCTTGGGCGAGGTCAGCTGGTCGTTGGCATCGAGCATCGACACCCGGGTCGGGCCGTCGAAGTTGCCCTTGGGCTGGTTGACGTTGGAGGCGCCGATCAGGGTGCGCACGTCCGACAGGTTGAGGCCGTTGGCCGCCAGGGCCTCGGGGTTGACCTTGATCCGTACCGCCTGGCGCTGGCCGCCGGCGATGCTGACCATGCCGACGCCGCTGATCTGCGCGATCTTCTGCGCCATGCGGGTATCGACCAGGTCGTTGAGCTTGGGCAGCAGCATGGTCTTGGAGGTGATGGCCAGGGTCAGCACCGGGGTGTCCGCCGGGTTGACCTTGTTGTACACCGGCGGCGCCGGCAGATCGCTGGGCAGCAGGTTGGTCGCGGCGTTGATCGCCGCCTGCACCTGCTGCTCGGCGACATCCATATTGATGTCGAGGTTGAAGCGCAGGGTCAGCACCGAGGCGCCGCCGGAGCTGGTGGAGGCCATCTGGGTCAGGCCGGGCATCTGCCCGAACTGGCGCTCCAGGGGCGCGGTGACCGCGCTGGTCATCACGTCGGGGCTGGCGCCGGGGTACAGGGTCATCACCCGGATGGTCGGGTAATCGACCTGGGGCAACGCCGAGACCGGCAACAGGCGATAGGCGATCAGGCCGGCCAGGACAATGGCCAGCATGCTCAGGGTGGTGGCTACCGGGCGGAGGATGAACAGCCGCGAGATATTCATGCGCCGACCTTGCCCGCCGGCATCTCGGTGGCCGGCGTGGTCGCCGAGCTGGCCGGCTGGCCCTGCAGGTGCTGGGTCGGGGTGGCCGGCACTTCTTCGGTGGTGTTGACCACTTCCACTTCACTGCCGTCCTTGAGGCGGTCGGTGCCTTCCAGCACCACGCGGTCGCCGGCTTCCAGGCCGGCCTTGATCACGGTGGAATCGCCGTTGCTGTCGCCGACCTGCAGCTGGCGGATCTTGACCTTGTTGGCGCCGTCCAGGGCATAGACGAAGGTGCCGTTGGTGCCGAACTGGATCGCCGCCGACGGCGCCAGCACCACGTTTTTCAGGGTGTCGGCAAGCACGCGCACGTTGACGAACTGATTGGGGAACAGCGCCTGGTCGCGGTTCTCGTAGCGCGCCTTGAACTTCAGGGTGCCGGTGGTGGTGTCGATCTGGTTGTCGAGGCTTTGCAGCACGCCGCTGGCCTGCAGCGCCTGGTCGCCGCGGTCCCAGGCTTCCACCGGCAGCCTGGCGCCGCTGCGATAACGCTCCAGCACCCTGCTCAGGTTGTTCTCCGGCAGGGTGAAGGCCACGCTGATCGGCTGGGTCTGGGTGATGATCGCCAGCGCGGTGGTGTCGTTGGCCGCCACCAGGTTGCCGACGTCCAGCTGGCGCAGGCCGACGCGGCCGGTGATCGGCGCGCGGATCTTGGTGAATTCGAGGTTGAGCTTGGCGTCGTTGACCGCTGCCTGGTTGGTCTTGACCGTACCCTGGTACTGGCCGACCAGCGCCGCGGCGGTGTCCAGGGTCTGCTTGGCGATACTGTCCTGGGCATACAGGCCGCGATAACGCTCGTAGTCGACCTGGGCGTTCTTCAGTTGCGCCTGGTTCTGCAACAGCGTGCCTTCGGCCTGGAGCAAGGCGTTCTGATAAGGCCGCGGGTCGATTTCCGCCAGCAGGTCGCCGGCCTTGACCATCTGCCCTTCCTCGAACGCCACCTTGACCAGCTCACCGGCCACCCGGCTGCGCACATTGATGGTGTTCAGCGCGGTGACGGTGCCCAGCGCCTTGTAATACAGCGCGAAGTCCCCGCGCGTGGCCGGCGCCACCCGCACCGGGATCGGCCCGCTCGCGCCGCCAAACCCCGGCCGCATAGACCCGCTGCGACCGGTGTGTCCGGCCGCGGCCTTTTGCCCGGTGGCATCCTTTGGGGTGGTCGAGGCCGGCCAGAACTTCCAGCACAGGCCGACGATGGCCAACAGGACAAGCAGGCCGAGCAGCCAGCGACGGGAGTTGCGGGAAACGGAGGATTGCATGGAGTGATCAACCATTGGGCGCGAGGGGATCTTTTTCAGAAGGCTGAAAGATAAGCACTGGCCGGTGTTTAGCAAAGCGCCTTTACCGGCAATTTACCTTGGGCTTACGTTTGCAAGTGTCTGCTAAGCCACTGAAGCACAAATAAAAACGGCCTGGACAGGGCCAGGCCGTGAATAATTGTAAAACCTGTTACTTCAGAACGGCCAAGGCCGCGTCGTAGTTCGGTTCTTCAGCGATTTCCTTGACCAGCTCGCTGTGCAGCACGGTGTCGTTCTCGTCCAGTACCACCACCGCGCGGGCAGTCAGGCCGGCCAGTGGGCCGTCGGCAATGGCCACGCCGTAGTTCTCGATAAACTCGCGGCCACGCAGGGTCGACAGGTTCTGCACGTTTTCCAGGCCTTCGGCGCCGCAGAAACGGGCCTGGGCGAACGGCAGGTCAGCCGAGATGCACAGCACCACGGTGTTGTTCAGGCCGCTGGCCTGGGCGTTGAACTTGCGCACGGAGGTGGCGCAGGTCGGGGTGTCGACGCTCGGGAAGATGTTCAGCACTTTGCGCTTGCCGGCAAAGCTGCTCAGGGTGATGTCGGCCAGACCGGCGCCTACCAGGGAGAACGCTGGCGCCTTGGCGCCGGCTTGTGGCAGTTGGCCGTTGACTTGAACCGGGTTGCCTTTAAGGGTGACTTGAGCCATGAACGGAGTCCTTTTAAACGATTGTCATTGAACAGCTGTAAAGAAAATCGAGAGGCCGGAAGTTAAACATGAAATGGCCCGGCCACCTATGCCCGGGATACAAATTGTAGAACAAGCCCCGAGAGCGGAGCGCAACTCTGGAGGCCGTTGAAACACCGGCGGAACGCGAAAACACTGTAGGCCTGCTTCAACCCAGCAAGCGCAACATAGTGCGATGCCGGGCCGCGAAAATGCGCGCCATGTAGGCATTGACCACCAGCCATTCCACAGGTGCGCCGCCCAGCGCCCGATAAGTCACCCGGTCGGTATACAGGGTACCCCCGTCGCAGGCCTCGACCCGGTGTTCATGACGGAAGGCACGCAGCGGCCCCTTGAGCATCTCGTCGACGAAATGGCGATCGCTGACTTCACGTATAACCACCGCCCATGTCACCGGTATGACACTCCACATCCAGTGGCGAAAGCTGAACTGGCGCCCGACGCTGATCCGCAGGTCATTGATATCCACGCCCCGCAAGGGGGTGATGCGTTCGGGAAAGATCTTCGGGAAGTTGGCGCCTTCAAGACAGAAATCCAGCACCCGGGCCGGGCTGCGACCGGCAATGAAAGTCGTGCGTTCGAGCACAGGCATGCTGGAAAATCCTCTTGAAAGCCTCAAAAACCTCATTCAAGACATCATAAATACTTTCTATCTATATGTTTTTATTGAATTTATTCAACTTAATAAATCACTTTAACTTAACCACTCCAAAAGAATGGAAATAATCACACTTCACATAAATAAGAAGGCACAGCCTGAAGCTCCGCCACCACTCGATCCTGGAGCAGGCCACCCTGCCGCGGATGTGAAAACCTGTCACGGACGATGCCGTCAACAGGCCTTGCGCCCTCGCCTCGCCAGCGAAACCTGTGTTCTTGATTGACTGCCGGAACGGCTCAGTGAAGGGGTCAGGTATTCGCCCTGACCCCGACGCAGTGGGCAAAAAAGCTCGGGGAGAAACCCCGGCCCTACTGTTTTTTCAGTTTCTGGAAGGACTGATGCAGGTCGGAGGCCCAGCCGTCGATGACGTTTTTCACGTCCGCAGGCTGCATGACCTGGGTGTCGTTCTGCAGCGGCTTGCCGCTGCCCTTGCGTACCACCTGGGCGATCACCTTGTTGTTGCCGCCGTCGATGAACTGCGCCTCGGTACCCAGGGTGGTCTCCTGGTCGCGGATGCCGCTGGCCGTGCTCACCGCCGCCGCCACCAGGGCGATGGGAATGATTTCGTAAGGCTTCAGGCCTTCGGTCTTGCTGCTCACGGCCGTGATCGCCGCGCGCACCACAATCACCCCCGGCCCCGGCGCGGTGGCTAGCGGCAAGTCCTTGCCGATCTCGCGCTTGAGCGCCTCGTCGTAATAGCGGTTGATGCCGTACAAGGTGTTCTGCGGGATCTTCACCGTCGGCTGCGGCTTGGGGTAGAACTGGGTGGGCTCGATATAGACGCTGCGGTACTGCTTCAGGTCCAGCTTGGGATCGACCCAGCGCATCACCTCGACGCCGGACGGCGACTTGGCTTCCTTGAGCTGGCTGTAGTCGCCGAGAAAACCGGAGTACTCGTCGGGTTGGGTGACGTTGCTGGAACAGCCCACCAACCCTAGGGAGGCCAGGCACAGCGTGCTCATCATTGATGCGAGCTTCATAGGGTAACTCCTGTCAGAAATCCGGAAGCGCTACTGGTTTTAGGAAGTGTAGGTATAGCCAATAGCGGGCATATCAGCACAGCAAAAGCGGATTAATCGCCAAAGCAGGCCAGAGAATTCTTAGCAGATCGGAAAGATACAGGTGCAGCGTCAACGCTGCACCTCTCCCCATTACCAGGTGGTTCCGCGCCTTGCCGCCGCCTCGCGCAAGGCGTTGATGCGCATGGCCTTGAGCAGGGAAAAGGTCCCGGCCAGGATGATCACGACGCCAAATACGAAGTCGATGCCGTACAACTGGTAGTCCTGCAGCGGCCCGACCAGGAATACCCGCACCGCCGCCACGCCCAGCAAGGTAGCAAGAAAGTCGATGGTCGGCTCGTCGCGATACAGCACCATCAACAGCGGCAGGCACAGCACCAGCAACAACAGCAGCACGATGATCTTGAACGAGCCTTTGCGCTCGATGCTGAAGGCGCACTCGCTGGCGCCATAGGCGGGATAGTCGCCGGGCTGGACCAGGCTGTTCTGCTCGGCGATGTAGTCCGCCGGGTTGTACAGGCGGGTCGGGGTAAAGGTATTGGACAGGTTCAACTGCGTGGTGATGCGCTTGAACGGCAGGTCGACCTGCTCGTTGCCCTTGAGGATGTACAGCACCGGCTTGTAGCCGTAACGGTAGACCTCGAAGGGAAACCGGCTGGACTCGCCGTTGACCCGGATCGGCCGGCTCTCCAGGTCGGCGTAGGCATTCTTGTGCGGCGAACTGAAGTTGCGGTTCAAGGGCTTGACCTTGACCTCTTCAAAGAACAACGGCGGCATGCTGTAGGTGGACTGCAAGGGTTCCAGGCGCAGTTTCAGCGGGTAGCGGCCCAGCTCGTAGCGGTTGTAGGTGCGCTCGGAAACGTTGACCTCCCCCGAGACCTTGAATTCGCCCTGGGTGCTGTTGGTGACCCTGAGCAGCAGGTAGTCGCGCTTGAAGGAGTGCACCGAATCCGCGGCGGGGCCGCACCAGCCGTAGCTGTCGAGAGGGTCGCCGAGGCGCCCGCTGCGGGCATCCTGGTACACATAGAAATAGCCGACCCACAGGGTCAGGAGCAGCAACAACGAAAACAACCCGAGTATCTTTTTAGCAACGCTCACAGCCGCGACTCTCTTCCATGGATAGCTCATGCCAGGCGCGCCGGCGACTGATCGCCGGACGCCAATCCCTGGCTCCTTCATAAGAGGTGCGACTCTACCAAAGCGCCATCATCGACCCAAGGACAAATGCCCCTGGCGGCCAGACAATGGCCGTTGCCTGCCCTGTTCCCGGGCGACTGTGAGCATCGGTCGAAGCGCCGGCCCGGGCAGGCGCTGCTCTTCAGCGGCAGCGGATCTCAGCGGCGCCGGAACAGCGGCCGCGGCTCGATCGCCGAGCGCCCGTAGAGCACGCTCATGCCCGCCAGCCCCTTGAGGGCGTCGTCGGCACATTTGTCTTCGCGGATGGCAAAGCTGTCAAAACCGCATTGGCGCATATGGCTGAGCTGGTCGCGCAGCACATCGCCCACCGCCCGCAGTTCGCCCATCCAGCCCAGCCGGGTGCGCAGCAGGTAGGCCTGGCTGTAGGCACGGCCGTCACGGAAGCTGGGGAAGTCCAGGGCGATCAGCGGGATCAGCTTGAGCCAGGGCCGCAGGCTTTCCACCTCGTCGTCCGGGCCGAGCCAGACTCCGTCCCGCGCCGACTCGTGCTCGATACGGCGGATCAGCCAGCGGGCCAGCGGCAGAATCAACGGGCCCTGGGGCAGCGGGCCGTCCACCTCGCGCACCAGACTCCAGGGATCGTCCTCGACCCGCCCGGCCTGGCCATCTTGCAGACGCAGCAGATTATTCATGGCTGTAACTCCTGGCTCATGGCTGTAATTCCTCGCTCACGGCTGTGCCTTCTATTGCGCGATCGCGCTGCGGGCTCATGGCTGCGCCTCCAGTACTTTCGGATAGACCCGCTCCTTGAACGGCTCCAGACCGATGCGCTGCACGGTGTCGACGAACAGTTCTTCGCTCTCCCGGTAACGCACGAAGGTGGCGATGATGCGCTCGATCACCCCCGGCACTTGCTCGGCGCTGAACGACGGGCCGATGACCTTGCCCAACGCGCTGTGCTTGCCCTGGGCGCCGCCGAGGGTGATCTGGTACCACTCGCTGCCGTTCTTATCGACGCCGAGGATGCCGATATTGCCGATGTGGTGATGGCCGCAGGCGTTCATGCAGCCGGAGATGTTCAAGCTGATGTCGCCCAGGTCGTGCAGGTAGTCGAGGTTGTCGAAACGCGCCTGGATCGCCTGGGCGATGGGGATCGACTTGGCGTTGGCCAGGGCGCAGAAGTCGCCGCCGGGACAGGCGATGATGTCGGTCAGCAGGCCGACGTTGGCGCAGCCCAGGCCCTGTTCGCCGGCCAGCCGCCACAGTTCATGCAGCGCGGTCTTGGGCACGTCCGGCAGGACGATGTTCTGTTCGTGGGCGATACGGATTTCCCCGAAACCGAAGGCCTCGGACCAGTCGGCCACCGCCTCCATCTGCGCCGCCGTCACGTCTCCGGGCGGTGAGGCGCTGCCGGGCTTGGTCGACAGCACCACGCTGGCGTAGCCCGGCACCTTGTGCGGCTTGACGTTATGCGCCACCCAGCGCTCGAAAGCCGGCTCCTCGGCCAGGCGGCTGCCGTAGTCGAGATCGGTGGCCGGCTGGCGCTCGTAGAGCGGCGGCACAAAGGCACTGGCGACCCGCTGGTATTCGGCCTCGGTCAGTTGCGCCGGGCCGTCCTTGAGGTGCTGCCACTCCTCCTCCACCTCTTTGGCGAAGGCCTCGATACCCAGGGCCTTGACCAGGATCTTGATCCGCGCCTTGTACTTGTTGTCGCGCCGGCCGTGGCGGTTATACACCCGCAACACCGCCTCGACGTAGGACAGCAGGTGCTGCCACGGCAGGCCGTCGCGGATCTGCTGGCTGAGGATCGGCGTGCGCCCCAGGCCGCCGCCGACCATCACCCGCAGCAGCATCTGCCCGCGCCAGTCGCGGTACAGGTACAGGCCGATGTCATGCATCATGATTGCCGCCCGGTCCTGGCGGGCCGAGCAGATGGCGATCTTGAACTTGCGCGGCAGGAACAGGAATTCCGGGTTGATGGTCGACCACTGGCGCAGGATCTCCGCCAGGGGCCGCGGGTCCATCAGCTCGTCGGCGGCCACCCCGGCGAAGGCTTCGGTGGTGATGTTGCGCACGCAGTTGCCGGAGGTCTGGATCGCATGCATCTCGACATTGGCCAGGCGTTCGAGGATGTCCGGCACCTGGGCCAGCTCGATCCAGTTGAACTGCATGTTCTGCCGGGTGGTGAAGTGGCCGTAGCCGCGGTCGTAGTCGCGGGCGATGCTGGCCAGGGTACGCATCTGCCGTGCACTGAGGGTGCCGTAGGGAATGGCCACCCGCAGCATGTAGGCATGCTTCTGCATGTACAGGCCGTTCTGCAGGCGCAGCGGCAGGAACTCCTCTTCGCTCAGCTCGCCGGCCATGAAGCGTTCGACCTGATCGCGAAACTGCGCCACCCGTTCAAAGACCAGGGCCCGGTCGTACTCGTCATAGTGATACATGTCACGGCCTCATCAGTGCTGACCCCGATCCCGCCCTTGAAGCCGCTGTAATCCTGTAGCCGCTGCCGAGTGCAGCAAGGCTGCGATCGGCTGCAAGGCAGCCGCAAAACCGGCATATGCGCTCTGTCAGCCAGACCGCACCATCCGGGTTGCAAGCGCTCCGTCGGGATGCCGCCCATTCGCTGCCTCGCTGCGCTCGGCAGCGGCTACAGGGCCAGGGTGGCCACGGGGTTATGCATTCCAGGGGTGAACCGGGGGTTTTGGTGTGGCGGTGACTATGCACTTGCAGCTCAGGACGTTACAGATTCAGGTAAACACTAAAAAACCGTATCAGCAGCTCTCTGGCCTGTGCTGGCAGGCGGTCAATCTGATCCGTATTAATGCAGTTTTTCTGAGCCTGTTTTGTTTCGCCCGTGCTTTCTACAGTGCATGGCATGCCAGGCCGGGTGGCCTGGCAAGCCTTTGCAACCGTGGAAGCATTGACCATGAGCACAGCAACAATGGAACCGGCCTACAACTACAAGGTGGTACGCCAATTCGTCATCGCCACCGTGGTCTGGGGCGTGATCGGCATGGCCATGGGGGTGTGGATCGCCTCCCAGCTGGTCTGGCCGCAAATGAACCTCGACCTGCCCTGGACCAGCTTCGGCCGCCTGCGCCCGCTGCACACCAGCCTGGTGATCTTCGGCTTCGCCGGCAGCGCCCAGTTCGCCGCCAGTTACTACGCGGTGCAGCGTACCTGCCAGGTGCGGCTGTATTCCGACAAGCTCGCCGCCTTCACCTTCTGGGGCTGGCAGTCGGTGATCCTGATCATGCTGGTCACCCTGCCGCTGGGCTACACCACCACCAAGGAATACGCGGAAATCGAATTCTCCGGCGCGGTGTGGATGGCCGTGGTCTGGGTGGTCTACGGCATCGTGTTCTTCACCACCGTGGTGCAGCGCAAGACCAAACACATCTACGTCGGCAACTGGTTCTTCGGCGCCTTTATCCTGGTGATCGCCATGCTCCACGTGGTCAATCACCTGTCGATCCCGGTGGACTGGTTCAAGTCCTACCCGGTGTACTCCGGCGCCACCGACGCCATGGTCCAGTGGTGGTACGGCCATAACGCCGTGGGCTTCTTCCTGACCACCGGTTTCCTCGGGATGATGTATTACTTCGTGCCCAAGCAGGTCGGGCGCCCGGTGTATTCCTATCGCCTGTCCATCGTGCACTTCTGGGCGCTGATCACCCTGTACATCTGGGCCGGCCCGCATCACCTGCACTACACCGCCCTGCCGGACTGGGCGCAATCGCTGGGCATGGCCATGTCGCTGATCCTCCTGGCGCCGAGCTGGGGCGGCATGATCAACGGCATGATGACCCTCTCGGGCGCCTGGCATAAGTTGCGCACCGACCCGATCCTGCGGTTCCTGGTGCTGTCCCTGGCCTTCTACGGCATGTCGACCTTCGAGGGGCCGATGATGGCGATCAAGACGGTCAACGCCCTGTCGCACTACACCGACTGGACCATCGGCCACGTCCACGCCGGCGCCCTGGGCTGGGTGGCGATGATCACCTTCGGCGCCATCTACCACATGGTGCCCAAGGTCTTCGGCCGTGAGCAGATGCACAGCATCCCACTGATCAACCTGCACTTCTGGCTGGCGACCATCGGCACCGTGCTCTACATCGCTTCGATGTGGGTCAACGGCATCACCCAGGGCCTGATGTGGCGCGCGGTCAACGACGACGGCACCCTCACCTACTCCTTCGTCGAGGCCCTGCAGGCCAGCCACCCGGGCTTTATCGTGCGCTTCGCCGGGGGTGTGTTCTTCCTCAGCGGCATGCTGCTGATGGCCTACAACACCTGGCGCACCGTGCGCGTGGCCGACCCGCGCCTGGCCCTCAACGACGCCCAGATCGCCTGATCGCCCAAGCCACGACCACGACCACGACGCGGGCCACACCCGGCCCGCGTCGCTCATCCCTCCTGCAGCACAGCGAGCCCCCGATGATCGAATTCGCCCTTGACCTGCTCGGCGTGACCTTCCTCTACCTGAGCATCGGCTACTGCCTGCGTCATCAATCGGCCAAGAGCCTCGACGACGCCAGCCTGATCCCCTTCGCCGACGACCCGGACGTGGCGCGCCGGGTGGAACTGGCCACCGGCAAGAAAATCAACGCCGTGGCGCCGGAACCGCAAACCGCCAGGCCCGGCTGGGGCAATATGGAGGTCTGACCCCGCCTCGCGGCCTGATCGCCACTGCGCGCCAAGGACAACCGATTGGCCAGCGGCCGGGGTTTCGCTTAGTCTTCGCCGCTGACTAAACACGGACGTTTCGAAAATGAGCGGAAAACCAGCAGCCCGGGTAACCGACCCGACCTCCTGCCCGATGCCGGGCCATGGCACCAACCCCATCGTCAGCGGCTCCCCCGATGTCCTGTTCGACGGCCTGGCCGCAGCCCGGCGCGACGACCAGAGCGCCTGCGGCGCGGCGATCGTCGGTGGGGTGTCGGCAACCGTCTTCATCAATGGCCGTAATGCAGCGGTACAGAGCAGTACCGGTAGCCACGGCAGCATTATCGTCGGCGGTTCGGGCAGTGTGATCATTGGCGATACCGTTACAGCGGCGCCGGTCAGCGCGGTGTCGGCGATGCCGAACCTGGCGGCGGCCACAGCGGCCCTAGTGCCTGCCGCTGCCCCACAGGCCGCAGCGCTGGCTGGCGCGCCAGCCGTGGCGGCACTGGCTCCGACCATCCCGGCGGTCGTCGCTGATCCGCGAGCAGCGGCAGCAAAAATTCTCGACGACTTTCAAGCGGCGCCTATGAAGGAGCGGATTTTCAACGATCAGGCTCACCCCATGGGCACCCCGCAAGACCCGTTCGAGAAGAGCAAGATTCACGAGCAGATCGAGGCTCGCCTGGCAAAGGCGCAAGGCGGCAGCCTGAAACGTTTTCATCCAATCAGCCCCTACCCCGACCAGAAAGACACCAGCCTCTGCGGTCCGGCCACCTTCTTCTATGCCTTGCTGATGGACCGTCCCGACCTGTACGCAAAAGCCATCACCGAGCTATGGGAAACGGGTGAAACCACCATCGGGCAGTTGCACATCAAGCCGAGCCACGGCGCCTGCAATCCGAAAAACTTCAGCCGTGGCACAGAAGGCGACCGCATTTGGGCTATCGACTGGATCACCCTGGCCTGCTTGCGCGACAGTGAAAACCTGCTGTTCGCCTATGACGAGCCGGATGACATGTTCTCCGGGATCACCCTGCCCGCCGGGCTCGGAAAATGGTTCAAACAAGCGGGAGCCGAGATTCTTTTCGACAACATCCAGTTCTCGTCCCATATAAACCAGGATCAGTTGAGCGAACTGTTCCAGTACATCCGCCCCGGCACTCATATGGCGACCCTTATCGGTGCGGGGATGCTGGCAGCCAATGCAGGGCAAATGAAAAACCACTGGGTGACCTGGGAGCAACCAGCGAAAACCTTATCCGGCCCCATCACCTCGACCACGGCACCCAGTGACACCATCAGTTCCTCGATGATCTTTTCCTGGGGTGAGTTATTGCATCAGATCCCAGCGGGATCGACCCTGCAGACCATTCTCAAATACATATACGGCGGCCTTGTGTTCAGCAAGATCCCTTGAACAGCTCCCAGGAAACTCCCATGAAGCGCGCACTGATTTCATCTATTGGTCTTTCACTCATGCTCAGCGGTTGTGGGCTGGGATTTCTTCCGGGCTGCTATACCCGCCCGGATCTCACGATGCAGCCAGAGACCCTGCCCACCGCCGTCGTCGGCCAGCCGTTCAGCGTCAAGCTGGAGGTGGTGGGCGCCGATACGCCACTGACCGGTTTTTATATTCACCCCGACCATCCGTTACCCGAGGGGCTGGAGTTGAGTTACCAGAAAAGAACCCATTACGCGCTGATCACCGGTAAACCGCTGACACCGGGCACCTATACCATCAACGCGTATACCAGCAGCTACGGTACTCAATGCACAGGGCAGGAAGCACAGAGGACCTATCAACTCAAGGTGCTGGAAGCTGCGCAGCCCTGATCCCGGGCCCTCACCCACGCTCCCGGGGAATCAGCGCCTGCAACTGCGACGCCAGGAAGTTGCCGTCGAAGGTAAAGACGTCGGACTCCTTCAGGCCGTTGGCCTGGCGCCATTGCCAGCTGCCGTCGGCTAAGCCCACCAGGGACACGCTGCCGTAACGCGCGGCGGTCAGGCCCATGACCGCCAGGGAAATCTGCCCGGCGGCGCCCATCACATCGGGCACGAACTCCACCGGTTTGCCGGCGATGACGATGGTCAGTTTCTCGGTCTTGAAGGTCGAGGTTTTCACCGGGACACTGGGGCTGAAGGCCAAGTAGGGTTCCCGGCTCAAGGCCAGCAGGTCCGGCATCAGCACCGGTGCCAGCCACTGCTGGATATGCTCGAACAGCTCGGTGATACGGCTCGCCCAGACCACCTTCTGGCTTTCGAACAGTTGTTTCTTGTGGGCTTCGCTTTCTGCATAGCGCCGAAGCATCTCGCCCAGTTGCCGTACGTCGTCCATGTTCATGCCTCTTCGAGAAACCGCGGTTGCGGACCTTGAGCATGGCAGATGGGGATGTCGGCGTATGACTAAAAACCTGCGCGGTACTGGCTGGGGGTCAGGCCGAGGACCTTGCGAAAGGCGCTGCCCATATGGGACTGGTGGGCGAAGCCGGTTTCCAGGGCGATGGCGGCGAGCGGCAGGTCGCTGCGTTCGATCAGCCGGCGCGCCGCCTGCACCCGGACTTCGACCAGCCAGGCATGGGGCGTCATGCCGATGGCGCGGGTAAAGTCGCGTAAAAAGCGCAGTTCGTTGCGCCCGGTGCAGGCCGCCAGTTCACCGAGCGATAGGGGCTCGGCGTACTGCTGCTCGATCAGCGTCAGCACCCGGCCGAACTCGGTGCGCCTGGCGACCTTGGCCGGTGCTGGGTCGAGGGCGGCCAGGCCGGCGAACTGCAGGGCACATTGTTCCAGGGCCAACGGATCGCCGGCGGGTTCCAGCAACAGCCGCCGCGCCTGGCGTCCCAGCGCCAGGGCCCGGGCGTGTCCGGGTCGTTGCAAGCGTCGCGAACCGCGGGCGATGCCCAGGGCCTGGGGGTCGGCCAGCCAGCGCAGCAGCAGGTATTCACCGCCCTGGGGCGACTCGGAAAACACCTCGACCCCGGCCGGGGTCAAGGCCAGGGTTCCCGGCCAGCTGTCGAAATCCTCGCGCCGGTCGCTGCCGATGGCATGCACGCCCTGCTGGCGCTCCAGGCTCACGCCGAGGCTTTGCCACTGCAGCGGATCGCGCGCACTGTAGGCCGCGCGCGGCAGCAATTGCAGGTCGAGCGTGCCGCCCAGCAGTTCGCGGCGCAGCAACTCGGGATCCTGGACTTTGCTGCTCAGCACGCCGGGCATGTGAAATTTCTTGATAGATCGCAGGGCTGCGTCACGGGACACTCTCGGCATTCAGGTTTGTCAGCAACAGGAGCTGTGTATGCGCACCATCGGCCTTATCGGCGGCATGAGCTGGGAGTCCAGCGCCGAGTATTACCGCCTTATCAACCAACAGGTACGGGACCGTCTCGGGCCGCTGCGTTCGGCGCGGTTGCTAATGTACAGCGTCGACTTCGGGCCTGTCGAACAGGCCCAGCACGCCGGGCGCTGGGACCTCGCGGCCGGGATCCTGGTGGATGCGGCGCGCCGCCTGGAGGCCGCTGGCGCTGAATGCGTGGTGCTCTGTACCAACACCATGCACAAGGTCGCCGACGAGATTCAGGCCGTGCTGTCGGTGCCCTTCCTGCACATCGCCGACCCGACCGCCGAGGCCGCCCTCGAGGCCGGCACCCTCAGCGTGGGCCTGCTGGGCACGGCCTTCACCATGGAACAGGATTTCCTCAAGCAGCGCCTGGTCGATCGCGGCCTCAAGGTGCTGGTGCCGGACGCCACGGACCGCCAGGCCGTGCACCGGATCATCTACGACGAGCTGTGCGTGGGCGTCATCAGCGAGGCCTCGCGCCAGCGCTACCAGCAGGTGATCCAGGCCCTGATGGAGCGCGGCGCCCAGGCCATCATCCTCGGCTGCACCGAGATCGGCCTGCTGCTCAAGCCCGAACACAGCCCCCTGCCGCTGCTGGACACCACCGAGCTGCATGCGCGGGCGGCGGTGGCGTTTGCCCTGGGCGATCAAGAGACATGATCTGTAGCCGCTGCCGCAGGCTGCGATGGTCCGGGCCACGCTGGTCGTAGGACCTCTGGCGCCCGGAAGATCGCCACGCCCGTTCCGGGCGATCGCAGCCTGCGGCAGCGACTACAGGGGCGAGTCAGGCCTGGAGCGTGCGGCGCAGGCGCGCCATGCTCACGACGTCGACATACTGGCCGTCGCGCACCGCGTAGTCGCGCAGCCGGCCTTCGCTTTCGAAGCCGAACTTGCGGTACAGGCCCAGTGCGGCTTCGTTGTCGGCGAACACCGTCAGTTCTACCCGTTGCAGGTTCATCCAGTTGTCCGCCACCTCCAGCACCGTCGCCAACAGCCGGCTGCCAACGCCCTGGCCCTGCCATTCCACCGCCACGCCCATGCCGACGCTGCCGCAGTGGGCGCGGCGGATGCGCGAGTATTGCTCGATGCTGCAACTGCCGATCACCGCGCCCTGGTGCAGCGCCACCAGGGCCACCCGCCGTTCGTTGTCCGGCGCCAGGCGATTGCGCCAGACCTCGGCGGACTGAAACGGCATCTGCAGCACCTGGCGGGCGACCGCGGGGTCGTTGTACAGCGCGGTAACGCCCTGCACATGGGCTTCGCTGAAACGTTCGATGACGATGCTGGGGATCTCTGCGGGCATAAGTCTTCCTTGGTTCATGCGATACAGCAGATGAGTGTAGAGCGCCAGCGCCGCGGATGGCGAGCGCCGGGCACAGGGATTCTCTCTGTAGGAGCCAGCTTGCTGGCGATGCCGGCGCCGTGTATCAGGCAGGACGCCATCGCGAGCAAGCTTCGCTCCTACGGAGGCGTGCCGTCGAAGTCGAACCACTCGCTGCGTTCCCGGAAGGTATTGAGGATCAGGTCGACCAGCTGTTGTACTTCGGCGTCGTGCTCCACTTCGGCGTTCACCGCCATCCACACCTGGCGCGCCATGGCCTCGTCGAACAGCCCGGGCAGTGCCGTCAGGCCGCGGTCGAAGCGGCTCATGTAATGAGGCAGCAGGCCGATGCAGGCGCTGCAGCGGATCATCTCCAGCATCAGCTCGTAGGAATGCACCTGCACCACCCCCGCCAGGCGCTGCTCCACCAGCTGGTTCCACGGCCGCAGCGGCTCGACCTGACGGTCCTGCTGCCATTGCACCAGCATGTAGTCGGCCAGATCGTCCAGGCTGTCGGGACGCGCCGCGACCCGCGAATAACGCTTGGCGATATGCGGCAGGTAGTCCAGGCGCACCAGCGGCTGCGGCGCGCTGGTGACGAAACTCGGCCCCGGCTTGGGCGAATCCACCCCGCCCAGCCACACCACCACGTCCGCGCTCAGGGCCCGCAGCGACAGCTCGCTGTCGATGGAGATGATCTCCAGGCGCACGCTGGCGTTGCGCCGCAACAGGGCAATCAGGTCGCGACCGAGGATGTCGTGCAGGATCGATTCGGCCACGGCCAGGCGCAGCAGCGGCTGTTCGAGCACCGGTAGCATGCGCTCATGGGCCAGGGCGATCAGCTGCGCCTTGAGCTGCTGGCCTTCGCGGCTGAGGCTCAGGGCGCTGCCCTGGAAGCTGAACAAGGGGCGGCGCAACTGTTCCTCCAGGTGCGCCAGCTGTTTGCGCAGCAGCGTCGACTTGATGTTCAGGCTGCGCGCCGCCTGCATGAAGCAGCCGCAACGGGCGGTGACCAGGAAATACTGGGCCAGCTCCGGCTCGATCCCGGCAGCCAGGGCCAGCCAGGCTTCCCGGGGTTCGGCCTGGGCGATGTAGGGGGTGATGCCCGAGATCGGGACGGGTTCGAGAAAGGACATGAGTGACTCCCTGTCGTGTGGGTGATGGCATCCATTGCACGTTATTCGTAGCAGGTTGGCCGGCGTTGCCATCCATAGCGGTATCGGCCACACCGCCCCCTACAGCTTCTCTTCCAGCACCTTGTTCAACTGCGCGCCGTCGATACTCAGGGTCGCGGTGTCGAGCATGCCTTCCAGGTAGGCCTTGGCGATCTGTTCCTGGCGCTGCGCCCGCAGGGCCTGGGTCAGGCGTTCGCGCAACTCGTCCAGGGTCGCCGTGCGGGCCGGTTGCTGCTCGGTCAGCCTGAGCACATGAAAACCCGCCGCGCTCTGCACCGCATCGGACACCGCGCCGACCTTCAGGCGCGCCACCGCACCGCGGACCTCGGGCAGCAGTTGCTGCAATGGCTGCAACCCGGAGTCGCCGCCGCGCCGGGCGCTGTCGGGGTCCTGGGAATACTGGCTGGCCAGGGCGGCGAATTCGCCGGGGGCGGCCTGGGCCTTCTTGCTCAGTTCCTGGGCCTGCTTGCGTGTCGCCTCCAGCGCCTGCGGCTCATTCACCGCGAGGAAGATCTGGCTGACCCGGTACAAGGCCGGGGTCTGCCACTGCGCCTTGCCCGCGTCGTAGGCCTGCTGCAACTCGGCCTCGCTCGGGTAGCCGGCCGGGACCTGGCTGACCGAGCGCAAGTAGTCGCGAAAGACGATCTGCTCAGTGGCCACCCGGGTCTGCAAGGCCACCTCCGGACGCTGGCGCCAGCCCTGGGCATCGGCCTGTTCGAGCACGGCCTTTTCCGCCAGGCGCGTGCGAATCCAGTTTTCCAGGGCCGGGCGATTGCCCCGCAGCTGCTCGCGGGACGCCTCGGGCAACGCCGCGAACAGCGCCTTGAGCTCCTCCGGCGCCACCCGCTGGTTACCCAGGCGCGCCACCGCCGGACCGTCGTCGACCGGGCTGGCTAGCGCCACCCTGGGCTGTTGCGCCGCCACCGGGTCGCTGCCCGGGCGTACGCCCAGCCACACCGCCAGCGCCACCAGGGCCAGGGCGCCGACACTGACCACCAGGCTTGGCTTCTTCACTGCCCAGGCACCTCAACGACAGCCTCGGCGGCGGCCGCGGGCGCTGCGTCAGGCGTCGTTTCAGGTGCATCGGCCTGGGCCTGCAGGCGCGCAGCGTGCTGGCTGTAGTCGCGCAGGTAGACGATGAACTCCTGCAACAGCCGATCCCAGAGTTCCAGCTGGCTGCGCAGGTGATCGGCGCCAACCCCGGCCACCACCACGTCCATTTCCATCACCAGGAACTCGCCCTGCACCGACAGCCGGGCAAAGCGCCGCGAGGCGTTCCACAGCTCGGCCAGGCCCGCCGGCAACTCGCCCTGGACCCGCAGCGCGCAGCTGAAGGTGAAGTCCACATAGCGGCCCTGTTCAGCCCCCGCCGCGTTGCCGAAGCGCACGGCGTAGCCGATGCCCTGGCTGGCGCTGAGCAGTTGCACGATGCCGTTCTGGTCAGTCTGGTTGACCCGGTAGCCGGCCCCTTGCAGCAGCTCGGTGAGGCTCTGCGGGGTGACGCTGGCGATCAGTTGCGCTTGTTCAGTCATGCTCGATTCTTCCCTGGTATTCAGTGAGTGCTCGCTGCCCGCGGGGCATCGAACTGGGTTTTGTACAACTCGTCACCAAAGCCCTGGGCCAGTTCCTCGAACTTGACCCGAGCGCCGCCGGCGAACGGCTGGCGGATTTTCATCACTTCGGCCACATCGATCTTTTCGTAGGCCGCGAGAATCTCTTTGGCCACGCCATACATCTGCTGATTCTTGACCGAACATTGCTGCACTTGTGTGTCACGCTCGCTCAATTGCGCCTCAAGCCTGGCCCGCTCGGCCTCTTTGGCCCGGGCCATGACCAGCAGTTCGTCATAGGCCTTCTTGAACTTGCCGATCTGCTCGCTGCTGGCAGCCATCTGCGCCTGGGCCTGGCTGTGCAGGTTCTGCTGCTGGCCGGCCAGTTGCTCGGCGACGCCGCGGGCCTTGGCCAGGTCGGCGGTCAGTTGCTTGATCTGCGCCTGCGCCTGTTTGGCCTGGTTCTCGGCGGCGACCCGGGCGGCGCTGGCCTGGGCCTGTTCGCTCTGCAGGGCCTGCAACTGCTGGGTGGTGCTGCGCAACTGGGTGCGCAGGCGCTCCTCCATGCCTTCGGCGCTGGCCCCGCTGGCCATCAGCACGCCCAGGGTCAACAACAGACCGCGCCCCAACCACAGGCAGCGCCCTGCCCTGGCTCGCGTGTTCATATCGAGACTGTTCATAGCAATGCACCCCTGCGCCCTAGAAGCGCGTGTTGATTTCAAGCTGCAAGACATCGATGTCGAACGGCGCGCCGTACACCGCCTCGGAACTCAGCCAGCGGCCGGTGGCGAAGACGTTCTTGGCCAGGCCGTAGTTGCCGCCGAGGAAATAACCCTTGGCGTTGGTGCCGCCGAGGTGGAACGAGGAATCGTTGAAACCGTCAGGCAGCGCATCGGGCTGGATGTACTTGTAGCCGGCGAACAGGTTCCAGTCGCCCTGCTTGGCCAGCTCCAGGCTGTTGCCCAGGGTGAACTGCACCATCCAGGCGTTGGCGCCGCTTTCCAGCTCGCCATTGCTGTCCAGGTTGTTGACGATCTGGCCTGCGGAGCGCTTGCGCATCTCGCCTTCGTCGTAACCCAGGTTGTGGATGTAGTTGGCCTGGCTGCGCAGCTTGAAGTTCTCCGGCAGGTCGGCGTCCCACGTAAGGTTCAAGTCCAGCAGGTTGAACTCCGAGGCCAGGCCGACGAACTGCGGCTGCGCGGTGGCGGCCGGGTTGAGCGGGTTGGGCGTGATGTCGCGCAGCAGGAATACGCTGTTGCCCTTCTGCATGAAGGCCACGCGGCTGCCGTCGCTGTCGCAGCCCGGCGCCCCGGCCCAGGGTTCGCAGGCACCGGAGCGCTGGCCCTCGATGTCGTCGAAGCGGTAGTAGGCCAATGCGCCCTTGAGCCGGTGGTTGCCGTTGATCGCCCAGTTGGCGCCGATCTGCGCGCCGTACAGCCATTTGTTGTCGCTCTCTTCCTTGTCGAAGCCGTTGCTGGTGGAGGTGTCGTTGGTGTACTCCACCGGGAACGCACCGACCGTACCGAACAGGCCCCAGTCGCGATTGAGCTTGTGGTTGAAGATCGCCGCCACGCCGTCGAAGTTCAGGTCGTTGGAATACAGCAGGTCGGTGGAGAAGAACGGGTTGGCGATCCGCCCGCCGGTCAGGGTCAGCGCGTCGGTGGCCTTCCAGGTCAGGTAGCCCTGGTCGAGCCAGATGTCCTTCTTGCCGAACCCGCCGCCCAGGGTCTGGGTGGTGGACACCGGGTTGTTGTCCGAGCCGGTACCGATGCGGATGCCGGCGGTCCAGTCCTCGGCGACCTGGGCCTTCATGCCCAGCCGGGCGCGCAGGCGGAACAGGTTCTCGCGGTCCTCGCGGGTGTTGAGCAAGGGCGGCAGGTTGGAGCTGCTGTTGGGGTTGACGTCGTACGGGCCCTTGTCGTTGAGCTTGGCGAAGTCGACGATTTCGTTGCTGTTGCTGCCCGAGTAGTAGCGCGACTCGTCGCGCAGGCGAATGTCGCCGTCGAAACTGATGCGCGACACCCAGTCCGGGAAGGTATTGGGCTGGGCCCAGTTCTCCTGTTTGGCGGTGGCCATGACCTCAGCCTTGACCTGGTCGCGGATCTGGTCGCGGACGATGGCCGGCACGTATTGCACCCGCACATCCCCCGGCGTCGCCGCCGGCCCTGCCGCCACCGCGGTGCTGGCCTGGCGCGCCTGCTGCGCTTCGCGCTCGGCCTGGGCGATCAGGCCGTCGGCCTGCTCCTGTTTCAGCACGCCCTGCTGCACCAGCAAACGGATCAGATTGATCGTGGCGTTTTCCGAGGGCGCAGCGGGCGCGGCCGCTACCGGTCCCACCAGGGTCGCGATGACCATGCCGATCGCCAGGGACAATCGATTCACGTTGGAAATCATTTGCACACAGCTCCTTTTGGCAAAACTTGCATCAGTCGTTCGGTTAACCCGGACGCCGCCCCTGCAGGGACAGGCGTACAGGCAGGGTCAGGGAGGCCGGTGGCCGCTCCGTCAAATGCGCCGCGCCGCGCAAGGCGGCCAGCACCTGGGTGTCGATTTGCGGGTTGCCGCTGGACTTGACCAGCTCGACCCGGGTGATCTCGCCGACGGCGCTCAGCCAGACGTCGGTTTGCAGCGAAAAGGCCTGGTTGCGCAGGTCCGGGTTTTCCCGCAGCACGCGCTGGAAGGTGAAGGCCAGGAACTGGCTGTAGGTGCCGTTGCCCAGGCGCCCACCGCCGGAGCCGGCCATGCCGCCGCCCTTGCCGGCGCCGATGTTGAAAGCGTCGCTGCCGGCCTGGGCATCGCCATCCATCTGCATCGGGTTAGCCAGGTCGTCCACCGGCGACGGCGGCGCCTCTTCCTCGGGCTTGACCTGCTCCGGCTCCGGGGTCGGTTCCGGTTCGGGCACCTTCTCCTCGACCGGCGGCTCCGGCTCCTTGGGTTTTTCCGGCGGCGGTGGCGGTGGTGGCGGCAGCGGGATGATGGTCGGCACCTTGGGCGCCTCACGGCGCACCCCGCTCATGTCGTTGGCCCACTGCCAGAGCAGCCAGGCGGCGCCAGCCCCCAGCAGCAGGCCCACGCCCCACTTGAGCAGGCGCGGCGCCGTGCGGTTCTTCACTGGCGGCAACTGGATAGGTTGTTGTGCGGTCATGGCTCAGCCCTGGCTCGGTTTGCCGGTGACCAGCCCGACCTGGGACAGTTCCAGCCGGCGCAACAGGTCCAGGACCTCGATGACCTTCTGGTACTGCACCGTGGCGTCGCCGCGCACGATCACCGGGAAGTCCGGGTTCAGGGCCTTTTCCATGCGCAGGCGTTCTTCCAGCTCCGGCAGCGTCACCGGGTAGGCGTCGAGGAACACCTGGCCGCCGTCATTGACCGAGATCGCCTTGGTCTTGGCCTCGGACAGCGACACCGAAGCGCTGGCCTTGGGCAGGTTGATCTGGATCCCGGAAACCTGGGCGGTGGCGGTGAGGATGAACATCACCAGCACCACCATCAGCACGTCCACCAGGGGCGTGATGTTGATGCTGTCCACTGGCGCGTCGTCATCGTCGTCGTGGGAGGCATTCACAGAAGCCATGACGTTTCTCCTCAGGCCGGCACGCTGGCGTTATGAGCCCGCGCGGGCGCGGCTTCACTGGACTGGCTGGCGCCATGCAACTCGGCCAGGCGGGTGATGAACTCGTCAACGAACACCCGCATGTCGGCGCTGACTTCCTTGTTGCGGGTGATCAGCCGGTTGTAGCCAAACAGCGCCGGGATCGCGACGAACAGGCCCATGGCGGTGGCCAGCAGGGCCGCGGCCATGCCCGGGGCGATGGCGTTGATGTTCACGTCGCCGGCCATCGCCGTGCCGAGGAACACCACCATGATCCCCAGCACCGTGCCCAGCAGGCCGATGTAGGGCCCGCCGGCGATGGCGTTGGACAGGGTCGAGAGCTTGGAACCGAGCTGCTGGTTCTCGCGGGTGCGCACGCCGTCCATGGAGCAGCGGATGGCCTCGATGGTCGCCGCCGAGACCGACGAGGTGTCGGCGCCCTGCTCGCGACGGGTGCGGATCTCCTGGACCGCCACCTGGTACAGGCGCCACAGCGAGGAATGCTCCAGGTGATGGGCCAGATCGCGGTCGTCGGCGAACATTTCCAGGCGGGTGCCGACCCGGGCGAACTGCTCGCGGAACAGCTGGTTGGCACTGCTGACGCGGCTGACCATGCGGTTCTTGCGGATCATGATGATCCACGACTGGAACATCATCAGCACCAGCACCGCGATGATCACCCAGGCGTCCACCGGCACGGCCTTGAGCAAGAAACCCAGGCTGCCGAAACCGAAGCCCGACTGTTCTTCATCGACGCCGTACACCACCAGTTTCGACTCGGCGCCCTGGGCCGCGGCATCGGCCAGCAGCAGGCCAGCGGGACGGGCCACCTTGGACAGGCGCAACTCGTCGATGGCGCCATTGAACGGCAGGAAGGCACTGGCCTCGGCCGCTGCCCCTGGCGTTGATGCCGGCGGCAAATCGGCGCCGATGGCCAGCGGCGAATTGAACGCCGGCAGCGCCACCGCCAGGCGAGCGCTTTCGCGGCCATTGACCAACAGCGCCAACTGGCTGCCCTGGGCGGTCAGGGCCAGGTGCTGCCACTGCCCGGGGTTGAGCGGCTGGGTCGACACCGCGCGCTGGCCGTCGACCTCGACAAAAGGCACGCCCTGGTTGACCCCGATCAGCAGGCTGCTGGCCCCTTCACGCCGGGCCAGCAGCAACTGTTCGCCGCTGGCCTGGTCCAGGCGCAGCCAGGCACTGAAGGTAAAGGCGCCGTCGGCGTTGTGTTGCAGCGACGGGCTGGCCGGCAACAGCAGCGGCTGGCCGTTGAACTGCAAGGCCCGGCCGATGACCCCATCGATGCTCGCGCCGGTGACATTCTGCGCATGGTTGCCGTAGGCCGTGGTGTCCTTGGCCGGGGTGCCGTTGGCGCCGTCGAAGTGATAGAGGGCGATGTAGTTCGGGTCGAAGGTCAGCTGGCCGTTGGCGGTCGCCGGGGCCTTCTGGTTGCCGTAGTACATCCAGATGTCCTGGCGCTGGCCGCCCTCCACGTTCGGCACATCGACCCAGACCAGGGCCATGCCCATCAGCGGGTCGAAGCTTTCGATCTGGTGGTTGAACACGGTCTTGTCATCGGCGCTGACAAAGCGCAGGTCGGAGCCGTCTTCCTTGACCCCGTCAAAGCTGAAGTTGCCGGTGTGCAGGCGCACCAGCAGCGCGGTGCGGCCCAGGGCCTGGTTGATGGCCGCGCCTTGCGGCGTGGTGTCGATGGAGATCTGCTTGCGGTAGTGCCAGTCGTCCTGCCACCACGCCTGGGCGGTCGCCGGGAGTACGAAGCCCAGGCAGATCAACAGGGAAATCAGTAAGCGCTGCATGAAAGTTACTCCGTGAAAGATCAAAACGTCGCCTGCACACTGAAGTGCACGCGCGAGTCCTGTTTCTGGGTGTTCGGTCCATCAAGCAGCGGGTAACCCCAGTCCAGGCTGCCGGAAAGCCATTTGCTCAAGCTGGCGCGGGTGCCCAGGCCGACGCTGGCCAGGCTGTAGTCGGCCTCCTGGTCGGGAAGCTCGTCGCGCAGGTACATCCGCGCGCCTTCGGCGAAGGCATAGAAGCGCCATTCGTTGACATAACCGCCCAGGTACTTGGCCAGGGACGGCGTGCGCAGCTCCTGGGAAAACAGGTAGCCGTCGTCACTGGTGCGCTCGGCCGCCAGGTAGCCGCGCACCGAGGTGGCGCCGCCGGCGGAGAACTGCTCGTTGGACACCAGCGGCCCCGAGGCCAGCTGGAACGCCGCCTTGGACCCGGTCTGCCAGTCGTTGGCGAAGGTGTAGGTGTAATTCAGGTCGCCCTTGAGCACGGCGAAACTGGGGTTGGCGCGGTAGCGCTTGTAGTCGAAGTCTTCGTCCGAGCTGCCATAGCCGAACAGGCTGCGGGTGCCGGCCACCAGGCTCAGGCCGAGGCCCAGCTGGGAAGTCTCGGTGTAGCGGAAACCGTTGTAGGCGAAGGTGAACGGTGCGTACTTGAGCGGCACCTTGTCGCTGTCGCCGCCCAGGCTCAGCTCTTCCTCGAAGTCCTTGAAATCCACTCCGACCGAGAACGAATTGGCCCAGGCGCCGCTGGCCGGCAGGCTATAGATCAGCGACAGGCCGTAGGAATGCCCTTTGCCCAGCACGTTGCTGCCGCCGATGGTGGCGACGTTGCTGTCGGACTGGTAGCCGGCGAACTGCAGGCTCCAGCGCTCGTTCAGCGGCGCGGTGTAGGAACCGGACCAGACCTTGGCGTTGTCCTGGTCCTCGGGCGCGGTGAAATAGGTCAGGGAAATGCTGTGGCCCAGCTGCCAGAGGTTGTTGTAGCCGAGGCTAGTGACCGCCCGCAGGTGCTTGGTGTCGGCGCTGTAGTCGTTGTTCAGGCCGACGCTGGCCTGCCACGGGTTCTGGTCCTCCACCTGCAGGTCGACGTCCATGGTGCCGGGGCGCTGGCCTTCGCGGACCAGCGGCATGACCTGGCGCCCGGGGGTCTTGTTCAGGCTCGCCAGCTGGCCCTGGACCTTGGCGAAGTCCGGCACCTCGCCTTCCTGCAGCGCCGGCACCTCGTCGCGGATTTCCACCGGCGAGTAATGCTTGGCCCCCACCACCCGCACCCGCCCGACCTTGGTCTCGCTGACCTGCAGGTAGACGATGCCGTCCTCGACCTTCTGCTCCGGCAGCTCGACGAACACCGACTGGTAGCCTCGGGCCTGGTAGACCTTCTGCAAGGCGTCGCGGGCGCCCTCGATATCGCTCAGGGCTTTCTGCGGGCCGAGGAAGGGATACACCGCTTCTTCGATGGCCCGGGCATCGAGCACGGTGTTGCCGCGCACGAAGTACTCATTCACATCCACCAGCCGCGCGGGCACGGCCGCGCCTTGCGATGCGCCGCCTTGCACCGATTCGCCCTCCACCGGGCCGCCCTCCTCGGCCAACAACGGCTGGCTCAGCGCGACCAGCGCCAGCCAGCCGCACACCGGCAGCCAGCGCCTGGTCGGCCCCGGCCGCCCCCTATCGAACAGATGCTCCACACCGCCCCCTAGATTTCCAAGAATGTCCAACCGCGTCGAAACCGCCGTCGCCGTCTGTACGGCGTTTGGCCGCCTCAATTGCTCAAGGTCGATGTCGTGGCGTGCTTGGCCAGCCAGCTGTGCAGCAGCGCGAAGTTCAACGAGAACTCGGGCATTTGCAGCAAGGCGCCACAGAACACTTCACCGATGATTTTCTGGATCAGCAGCACCGCCCGCGCATCGTTCAACAGCGTGGCGATATCGCGGCTCAGCACGCCGAGGCTCCAGACCTTGTGGTTCAGGTCCAGGCCGACGAACCAGCGAAACAGCAGGTTGTAATTGAGCTGCTCGTACAGCTGCTGCTCGCCAGGCACCGAGTACAAGAGCTGCAACAGCAGGATGTGCATCACCGTGCGTGGGGCGATAAGCATGCCGGGCTCGGCATCCAGGCCCTGGAGGATGTCGCGGTGCTGGTCGAGCAAGGCGTCGATCTGCGGGCGCAGCAACACCAGCGAATGGCCCGGCGGGATGTAGCTCGACACCTCCTTCAAGGCGCCCTGCCAGTCATCCTGGGAAACGATCCAGACCCACGGCGCCCCGTAGCGATAGACCGATACCGGCTTCTTGCGCGCGGCTTCGACTATCTTCGACAGCCGCTGGTCCAGCTCCTGCATGCCCACTTTCGCGTAGCGTTCCATAGTCCCCATCACCTCACTCCCGGCGTCCCGCCTCGGCTCAGAACAGTGGCCAGAAGGCCCCCTCAAGCGCGTCACATATCCATGACGGGACTGGCGAAGTGCTACCGAACTTTTGTCACAAAAGCTTCATTCACCAGAGAGTGGGGTTTGTTCGCGATGACAACGCTGAGAGCACCGGGTACTCGAATCGGGTAGGGGATATCCAAGAAAGAAGGAGGTCCCGTAAGACCAATCCAGATAGTCCTGACCCGCCAGGAGACGAGTCGCAAAAGGCTGGAGCCTCGCGTTCATCGGGGCTCGAGAACGTGTAGGAGCGAGGCTTGCCCGCGATGGCGTCGGCACTGTCGCCGATAAGCTGGATGGACGACACAAGACTCCCAGCCCACCACCATCGCCGCTATAAAAACTGCCCGTCTGGCAGGTCCAGATCGATGCCCCCACTGGCCAATGCCGACGCCGCCGCCCTGGCCTTCGCCGAAAACAGCCGCAACAGCACGACCTTCCCCAGCGTATCGCTGCGCAACGCCCCATCGTGCCGGTTGCCGATCAGGACCACATCCGGCGCAATCGTCCAACCACCGGCCCGGGCATAGAAACGCGCCAAAGGTGGGTCACAGGTGAAGACGCCAATATCGAGATGGCTGTGCTCCATACAGCGGGTGGCCGCAGCGACTGTCCTCAGCCCCAGGCCTTGTCCCTGACAGTCAGGATCGGTCATAACACAACTGAGCCCGCCAATCTCGAAGGTATCGCCGCCATGCTCGATGGTCTTCATGGCAACGGCGGCATAGCTGACCACCCTGTCAGACGCGCAGATATAGAACGAAAATGCGTCGAACACAGGATCGTGCAGCGCTGCGACCGCTGCTTCTTCAGGCGCATCCGGCTCGGGATAGACACGTTGCTGCAACAAGGCAAATGCTCGCTGCAAGGCCGAAGAGGCCCGGTTGTAGGCAATAGCATCGACAGCCCCCGGTTGCGAGGGCTTGAGGTCTGTCATGGGTTTGTCCTTGTCTGGAATGATCTGGTGGATACAGCGATATGCTTGCATGCCGGTTTACTGAAATTGATCAGACAGGGTGGCATTTCCCATACTGAACATGAAAAGCGCTCGCTCGGCAGTCGCTCCTTATAGTTGTATTTAACCTCTAAGAATTTTGACTGCGATAACTTCCAGGAAAAGACTCGCCAACAACACCCATCCGATGTACTGCAACATCAGCAATCGCCCCTTGAGAGGCTCCGGAAAGTTCTCGATATCCCCCTTGTCCAACGCCCCATGTTTAATGAGATATTTCGAGAACAACAAACAGTTGCCCACTCCCGCCACCATCATCATCTTCCCCCAAGGCCCCATGAATAGATAAAACCGATAGCTATTGATCAGCGAGCAGTTCTTGACCGCCTCCAGAATGCTATCCATGCGGGTATAGCCTAAATAAAAGTAGTACCCAATCAGGGTAAACATTCCGAGAAACGTAACTCCAATAAACACACCCAGAACAATATGCGTTGTGGTGATTACCACGTATTTACTCCCTCATAAATCAGCTCTCCCAAAAACTCTCCGGCTGACTCTCCGCCTTTAGTGGCAAAGTAGCTCCCACCACCTGCCACTACCAAGCCACAGACTACAGAGCCAATACCACCCGTAGGGACTCCAATCGCCAAACAAACTCCTCCCGCGCCACCCAGACCGATTAATCCCCCCAAAACGGCACCACCGGCCACTCCCCCCGTAAAACTTCCGGCTTCTGTAAAGCGTACCTTCTCACAAGCCTGCTTATTCCCTGCTAAGCAAACGTCCTGAACCTTCACATAAGACGCTCCACCGCCCAACGCTGTCCCAAGCCAACCGCCCCACTTGATTACCTTGGAGGCTGTTGCAACACCTTCAATCTGTGTTGCGTATCCCGGTATCTGTCCCACCGCGCCTGCCTGAGTCCAGCGATGCACCAAGCTGCGGCTTGAAATATTCAAGGCACTCTTGAGTTTGGGGTGATCAGGGAAGGCAATGCTCATTTTCGTGACGGTTGTCAGGTTAGCGTCCAACTGCACGAACAGCTTTTTTCTTTCACTGAAGAACTCGACGCTACGAAGGTGGCCGTCTCGCAGGAAGAACTTCTGATGAAGCGCTTCGATATCCAGCAACGTTCTTTTCAAGCTATCCATATGGTTACCAACGGCCGCCGTGCTGACACCTAAGGCAGTCGAACCATAGGACAGTATCGATTCAACTTGCGCCCGATACTTGAGCATAAAAGCCGCTTCCCCATCGCTCATAGACGCCAAGGCCGCACCGACCTTCTCCGCCGCTTCCATCAACAGCGCTTCTTCGCGAGTGCACTGGTAGTTGTCAGGATGACTGAGCACGACGAGTTGCCCAGGTTTGGCATCGTTTGAGAGTTGAGGATTGAGCCGACGGAATTTCTCCAGCACCGCCTTATCGGCTTGACCGAACAGCACCGTCTCCAGCGCAGCTCGGCTCATGGGCGTTTGCACGATATGAAACCCCGGCTCGACCAGATGCTGCGTGTCCTGCACGGACAGCGGCGGTGAAACGATATCGCCGTGAGCAACGCTCAGGCCGCGCACCTGATCCCGCGGCACCGCATCGGCAAACTCGTTTTGCGGGTAGCCCTTATGAATGGCGTCGGCCCATCGCTGGGTATTGATCACCGCCGGCCCGACGCAATCGCTGTCGAGCGGGATGGTCGGCTGGTTCCCGGAGCAGACCGTCCACTGAGTGGCGACCAGCCGGTTGGCCCCGTTCGGACAGCCGCATTGCACCAGGCCGCCCTCCACCGCCGTGGCTTGCTGGTCATCCACCCAGGTGTGATGGCCTTCGGCGATAAAACCGACCGTCTGGCATACCGGGCACCAAGCCGGGTCGGCAATGCGGGCCACTCTTTGATTCACGACAAAGGTGGTGCCCGAGCCGGCGATGACCTTGCCGCCGGTTGTGGTGGGGTCGCCTTCCCTGATGACAAAAGCCATGGCGTACGTTCCTGGTGAGGGATAGGCCCTCGAACGTAACGACGCATAATCGACTGCTGAATCAGGCGATCCTGAAAAGCTTGCCCCTCTGAAACCCGCGCAGAACAAAGGACAACGGACGGCGATTGGCCCTACACAACTTGCAGAAAGTGCTGACTTGTCCGCCCCGGAAACCGCGTCCTATATTCCTTGCTCGCCCATAAGGCGACCGGGTTTGGCGACCTGGCCACTCATCTACAAGCAGTCACGCTTGCAATCTTTGCCATCGAGCCTTTATGTTCGCGGCGATCTTTTATGGCGGCTGTGCGCGGGAGATCTTCGGATCTGCCGATTTGTGGATGGTCGGTTCGCCAACCTGCGTGCAGCTGCCACCCTTTCGTTTGGCGACGACGGCAGCTCCTCTCATCCGCGAAGGAGTACCCCATGAACAAGCAATACATCCCCCTCACGGGCATCGACAGCCTCATCCCCTGCCTGCTGATCGACAAAAACACCCCACTCGACGTCCTCCACGCCAACAGCGCAGCCCGCCTGCAGGCCGTTACCCAAGTGCTGGAAAGCCTCGCCCGCCTCGACCTGAAAGACGCCGACGGAACCGACCTGCAACACCTGGCCAACGCCGGCGCCATCCTGCTGCGTGATAGCTGCGACCTGCTCGACGTCATGGGCTGGCGCCTGCAGGCCTGACACCCGGTACCTGTAGCCGCTGCCGCAGGCTGCGATCGACTGCGCAGCAGGCGCAAGGTTTTGGGATCGCTGAAGGCCTTCGGCCTTATCGCAGCCTGCGGCAGCGGCTACAGAGCAAGCGTCGGGAAACTAAGCGCTCGGGCCCCCATCAGCCTGCGGGCGCCCGACAATTGAACAACCCTGGATTCAGAGCTGCTTGGCCATGGACTCGCTGATGGCCTGCAAACCAGCCTCGGTGATCAGTTTCCAGTCATTCTCGGTAATCATCTGCATGCCTTCGCGTTTCAAGGTCTTGACCTCGACAGGCGCGGACGCGCTACCGGTGTCCACCTTCAGGTGCG
This sequence comes from Pseudomonas sp. GW822-FHT05A08, assembly GCF_058800485.1. Classification (NCBI taxonomy): domain Bacteria; kingdom Pseudomonadati; phylum Pseudomonadota; class Gammaproteobacteria; order Pseudomonadales; family Pseudomonadaceae; genus Pseudomonas; species Pseudomonas sp. GW822-FHT05A08. The sequence goes on along the minus strand of NZ_CM179511.1, from coordinate 3,293,949 downwards.
ATTTGTTGTTCACCGCAACGGAGAACGCACCCGGCGACATCCATGACCAGAACTCGACCACATGCACGGTGATGGTCCTGGCATCCGGCGCTTGCTCGGTGCTCGGCACCACTTGATAACCGGCTTTGCCATAGGCTGCGCCGATGCTCTTGGCAATCAGCGCGCTAACCTTGACGCCCTCCGGCAACAGCACATCGCCCAGGCCCATGCCATAGCTATTGCGCTTGCGCGCAATCGCGCGCTCGGTGATCGCCTTGTCGTCGATCTCGCCATTCTTCAACGAAGGAATGTCGGCACTGCGCGGGTCGGCTTCAAAACGACGCTCGTCGAGCACATTGATCACCACCTTCTGGCCGTTGCCACTGGACACTTCAGGTCCATCGATATCCACCACCGAACGGCTGGTGGCGCAGCCGAACAAGGTCGTGGCAACCAGCAGCAAGCTTGCGAGTTTCAGGTATTTCATGGCGACTTCAATCATTGGCATCCATCCAGTTCCGATTCAGAAAACAAGGTCGCCCGACGCCGCCAGGCGTATTCGGGTGGCGCAGGATAATGTGCAATGCCATTAATTTGCCACTACCTAAATCATAAATCGTCGCAAAGGCGGCGACCGACCATCGCTAGAGGTGCAGACAAAAAAGGGGCGATCAACGATCGCCCCGAACTGTGTTGCCACGAGAGAACCTATAAGGTCAGTTGCCGCCGCTCCTCCTCGGTCAACTGCTGGCGCGCCTGATCGCTCAGCGGCCCGGCGCCCAGCACCTGCACCGGGCTGTCCGGGTTGTAACCGGGGTTGGCCCGGCTGGCGCCATCCTGGGTCGGCGCCAGGCGTTCCTGGCCGAAACTCAGGACCTGCACGCTAAACACCGACGGCATGTTCTGCCGCGCCGCCGCCTGCTGCTGGCGCGCCACATCCTCGGCGGCCTGGGTCGCCGAAGACGCCGCCGAACTGGCCGACGTCAGGGCCCCGGTGTTGACCGACGCCACCACCGGAATCCCCGAGGACTTGCCCTGGGTCTGGATGTTCGCCGCGTTCACTACCTGCAAGGCCGCGATATTGACGTTACCCGAGACCCGGATCCCGGCCTCGCCGGCATCGATGGTGCCCAATGGCGCGATCAGGTCGATATCCCCCGGCGGCACTTCGGCAATCGGGTTCAGCGTAGCGATACCGGCCCCGGTGCTCGGCACCGACGGCGACAGGGTCACGTTGCCCCAGTTGTCGTAGACCCTTCTGGGCGGGGTGTAGACCACGGTGGTCTTGGAACCGCGCCCGGCGTTGATATCGCCTTCGGCCGACCAGCCGAGGATCGAACCGCCGAAGGTGGTCATGATCCGGCTCTGGCCCAGCAGGATACTGCCTTTGGAGTACAGCTGAATGTCGCCCTGGCCCTGGGTGATCACCCCCGCCGTGGACGGCGGTGCCTCGCCCTCGATGCCAAACACCTGCTGCCCGCCCGGGGTCAGCACCTGGATATCGCCACCGAAGTCGGTGTGGATCCCCGAACCGCCATAGAGGGTGACATCGCCGTCATACCGGATGCTGTTGCCCGCCACATCCTTGCTCGGGAACAACGCGGCAATCGCCTCGCGCCCACGGCGATAACTTCCGCTACGCTCGCCACCGACGGTGTTGTATTCGCGGCCCCCGGCCTTGAGTTCGGCGAAGTAGATCTGCCGGGCGAAGACATTCTGCTGTTCCACCGACAGGCTGGAGAAATACCCCAGGGCCTGGTCTTCGCCGGCACTGTAGCCGAAGCGTTGGCTCAGCCACTGGTTCAGCTCGCTGGCATAGTCCTTCAGCGCCGCTCCCGGCTGCAGATAATGCGCCAGCAAACCCTGGTAATTCGGACCCTGGGCACCCGCCCCGGCGATCAGCGCGATCGAGGCGCCGCCATCGCGTACCCGCGCTGCCGGATCGACATTGCCGATACTGTTGAAGGCACTCTCCTGGTACAGCTGCCCCACGCCCGGGCCCGAGCCATACAGGTTGCGCCCGGCACTGACCTCCAGCAAGCCGGGCCCGGCGATATTGAAGGTACTCAGGCGGATGTCGCGCCCAGCGGAAACCTGGGAAATCTCATCGGGCCTGCTGTGCACGATCAGGTTGCCGGTGGATCGCCCATCACCCGCTCCATTTACTCCAGTAGGCACAACGGTAGAGACATTCAACGGCACACCGGAGTTGACGATATCGCGCCCGGCCATCACCCGCAGCGGGCCGCTGCCCTCGTAGCGCACCTCGTTACCCGACGCAGGATAACGAATCACTTCACCGGTACGCAGGCCGACGATATCGCCCTTGACCGCATAAAAACGCACCGGCTCGCGCGCGGCGTACGGCTGGGAGCTGAAGGTATTGATGCCAAAACTGAACAACGGAAAATCGCTCGGCGAGACATAGACCCCAGTGCCGTAGTTGTCGTAGAGCGGGTTGATATTAATCCCGTTGTAGCCGGCGAAACCTGGACGCAGCGGACTGGACAGCAGTGCCGGGTCAGCCCCGGACTGTGTCACCGCATAACCGCCGGCATAGATAGAATCGGCGGCGATCAATTGCAGCTCGGCATTGGCCGAAGGCGCGGTCATCAACGAGAAACCCGATGCCAGGCCGCTGATGCCCCTGGCCGACGGCCCGTAATAGAGACTGCCATTGGCCGCGGTGGCCCGCAGGATCGACGGATAGACAAAACGTCCGCCAGAGGTCGAGGTATTTGTATTTGCACTCTCGGCAAAGAAGCCACTAACGATCGGTGTCACGTTACCGCCGACGCTGAGCAGGTCGATGGCGGTATTGTCGGTCCACAAGGAGAACTGGCTCAGGCCACCACCACTGTGGTAGGCACCGTCACGGTCGGTATAACCGGTGGAGTTCTGCATCACCACCCGCCCCGGATCGCCCACTCCCTGCAACACCAGGTCGCCACGGCTGTCCAGACTGACGCCGGCATCTCCCGGCATCAGGGTCACGCCGCCGCGGGCCGCGGCCAGGGTGGACACATAGGCGTCATAGGCCCGTGACTCTTTCGGATCCTGGCTGGCTCCATAGCTGCCATAGGTCAGGCCCAGCGCCCCGATCGCCCCGGCCTGCAACTGCAGCGAACCCCGCAGGTTGGCCAGCACCCCGTTCAGATCGGCGGTGGCATCAATAGACGCGCGCGCCGCCTGGGACGGGTTAAGCTCGCCGCCGACACGCAGCCGCAGGTCACCGCCGCCGGTCGACACCAGGCTGCCATCGGCGGCGACCCGGCCACTGCTGCCCACGACCAGCACCAATCCCTGGCTGCGCTCCACGGCCGCACCCAATGTTCCAAGCTGTTCCGAGATCAGGCCGGCATCCCCGCCGACATCGACGTTCAGGTTACCGCCTCCGAGGGTGCCGATCCCGGTGAAACCCGTCAGGTAAGGATCACTCGCCCCGGTAGAGGGTTGCTGGGCGAAGCTGCCGAAGTTGACCCACCAGGCGGTGGGAATCTGCGCAGCTGGATCGGACGTGGCGCCGGTGCCTTGCCGCCACAACCAGTTGCCCAGGGAAGCCGAGGCTTTCTGCGGCGCACTGACACCACTTGAGTCTCTCTTGGTACCCAGCGAGTCGCCGAGCAGATTGCCACCGACCGCCAGTTTGAGATTACCGCCCTGTTCCGGGTACCAGGCCTGATAGGCACTGCCTGTGGTCAGCGATTCATAAGCCGCACCCGCGGTGCCCAGCACACTGCCATCGGGTTGGCGGCCACGGGCCTGCTGATAAGGGTCGTTGGCGCCCGGCGCCAACGAGGCCGACTGGGCGCCGGCGGTGTAGACGCCGAACAGCGAATGCATATTGAAATCGCCGGCGCTGAGCAGGTCCAGATCCCCGGTCCCGGTACGCAAGACGCTGAACAGTTGGTTGCCGACCGTGACCTTGGTGCGTACGGGATCCGTAGGTCCAGGCTCCTCCGGAATGGTTGCCACAACGCACGCGTCAGGAACCCAGGTACAGAAGTCCAGCATATCGGGTGGCACCGGATCGCCCGGCGTGCCGAAATTGCTGGTCGGCGACCAGACCAGCTGCGTCTTGGCCGGAGCCGGCATGCACGCATCGGGCACCCAGGTACAGAAGTCCAGCATTTCGGGTGGAACCGGATCGCCCGGCGTACCGAAATTGCTGGTCGGCGACCAGACCAGTTGCGTCTTGGCCGGAGCCGGCACACACGCATCAGGAACCCAAGTACAGAAGTCCAACATCTCGGGTGGAACCGGATCGCCCGGCGTGCCGAAATTGCTGGTCGGCGACCACACTAACCCCGTGCCACCATCACCTCCACCCCCTCCGCCACCGGTCTGCTCGCGCTTGGCCAGGTAATGCCCATCGGCCAGTTGCAAGCTGCCCGCCTCCGCGTGGGGACGGGTAAGACGGGTGTCGGCCGCCTCGGTGTCGGCCCCCGCTACCCAGCGCATCGACCAGGATTGCGAGCCTTCCGGCAGCAGGCTCGCCACCGCCCAGTTACGCCCCTGGACACCGTTGTTGACCGGACGCAGTTCGATCAGATCGACGCCTTCAGCCAGCTTGACGTCGGTGCCGGAAGGAATCAGCGCGCCAGTGGCCAGCGCCATGGCCCCGCGCAGCGTCAACCCGTTGCGGGGCACCGCGACACCCTTGGGCCAGATGCCGTCCTTGACGGTGATATCCATCGACAGCCGGGTACCGGCATCCAGGCGGGTGTCGGCAGGCAGGGTGACCGCCTCGCTCAACAAGGTCCCGGCGGCATACAACAGATTGCCGCCAGCATCGTGGATGGCCGCCTGCAGCAAGGTACCGGCAGGCAGGTTCAGCGCCTCGCCCAGGCTCATCGCGGTCGGTAACTCGAGCCCCGCCGGCAGGCTGCCACCCTTGAACGGCAGGTCGTAGTTGAGCAGGCTTCCGGCCGGGTACAGGGTGCCTTCGGCCAGTTCGACGCCAGCCCCTGGTACCACCAAGTCGGCACCGAACGGCTGTTTCCCGGGAATCAGCAACCAGCCGTTGCCATCGGTACGCTCTGCCGGATCGCCCGCCTCCGGCGGTGCGAAACCATCGCTGATGCTGCCGTAGATATTCAAGTTGCCGCCGGCGCGCACGACTAAACTGCCCGGCTCGCCGGAGCCATATATATCGGTCTTCTGCGTATTACGGTTGAGGCTGGCGTAGCGATAACCGGAGAGGTCCAGGTCACCCTGCACCAACAGATCGCCATCCGGCGTCTTGCTGAGGATTTCCACCCCGGGCCGCAGGTGCAGCGCATCGGCGTAAGTCGTATTGTTCAGGCCGGCCAGCTTGCCGTTGAGCAGGTTGCCGTTGGCCAGGGCGGCATCGATGAATGCCTGGCTGTCGAGGTGCTTGGCATTCAGGTAGTCCTGATCGATCACCTGGTAAGGCCGCCCGTCCACCGCCGGCGTGCTGCCGTCGCGGGCATCGGTGTAGCGGGCGATCGCGTTGACGCTGATCGAGCGCGCGCCTAGCACCGACAGGTTGCCGGAGGCATCGATGGCGATATCACCGTATCGCGGATCCTCGGTCCGCAGCCGCGGGGCATTGAGTTCCAGGGTGCCACGGACCCGACCGTCATTTTGCCCGGGGGCATTGCCCAGCGGCGCGTCGGTGCCGTGACGCAGGTCGAAACGCGCGCCGCTAGCCAGGGTCAACTGGCCGTCCCCCGAGTCGAGTTCGATCAGTGCCCGGTTGGGGCTGTCGATGATCTTGCCGTAGCTGTCGACCCGCAAAATGCTGCCGTGGGTATCGAGCAGTGCGCTACCGGCAACGGTCAGGCCCTGCTTGGCCGCCAGGCGGATACTGCCGACCTGCTGGCCGCTGGCATCGACGGTACCGACCACCGTCAGGCTGCCGTTATCCACCGAGACATTGATCTCATTGGCCTTGAGTTCGTTGCCGATCACCAGGTCGCCTTGCTTGAGCTGGAAACTGCGCGAGCCGAAGACCTGATCGCGGCTCAGGCGCGTGTTGAGCGCGGCGAAATCCCCCAGGCTCTGCCCGCGCAAATTCACCGCGCCACCGGCATAAGGCACCAGGGTGCCGCCGGCGTTGTAGCTGCCGCTGGCGGAGCCGAGGATCCGTCCTTGCAGGTCGATCAGGCCGGCATCGGGGTCAAGGGCGATCGCGCTCAGCAGGCCGGCGCGATTGTTGCGGGCGCTGAGGTCGACGGTCGAACCGGCGGACTGGCGGATATTGCCGCCACGGCTGTCGAGGATCAGGTCACCGCCCCAGCTGTACTTGCGCACATCGTTGAGGACCACCTCACGCCCGGCCAGGTCGACCAGGGCATTATCCGCCAGCACCACGTCGCCGCTGGCGCCGAGGGTGAGCTTGCCGCTGGGCAGGCGGACCGTGCTGTCGAGCAGCAGGCCACCGGCCTCCAGCTGCAATTCAGCCCCCAGCGCCGCGTTGTCGGCCGCGGCGGCCGGCAGCCCGGCGATACCCGCCACCGTCAGCATGCCACCGGCGGTGATGCGGTTGACCGAGCCCGCCTCGCCAGTCCACAGCGGCGTATTCACCCGCAGGTCGCCGCCACTGTAGCTATAGCCTTTGCCGCTGACATAGTCGCCACGCGACTGGTACACCTGCAGCGCGCCCTTGTGGTTGGCGGTGATGCGCTGGCTGGCGGTCAGGTTGACCTGGCCGAAGCCCAGCGCCAGGCGCTGCGGGTTGTCGAGGTTGTTGGCCTGGGCATTGGGGCCATAACCGAACTCCAGCACCTGGGTCTGGATATCCAGTACCCCGCTGCCGCTGCCTGGCCCGGTCAACAGCGGCGCGCCAGGCGGCGTCAGCGCACCGTTCCACACCAGGGTGCCGGTGCGGATGCTGGCATGATCGCCGGCGGCGCCATAGCCGTAGATCGCCGGCGTGCCGAGGACCAGGCGCTGCAGGCTGGATTGGCCGGTCAGTGGGTCCAGGGTACTGAGGTCGACGCTTTCGTAGAAATTCACCGAATCCCGGGCATTGAGCACCAGGTTCTCCAGGGCTGGCGCACCTTTGAGGCTGTCGCCGCGCAGCAAACGGTCGAGCACCTGCTGGTTGAGGGTCAACCCCTGGGGCAGAGCTTGGCGTTGTTCGGCCGCCGCCAATGCCTGTGCCGAACCGATATTGATCGTGCCCACCGCCAACGCCAGGTTGCGCGTACCAAAACGCACCGACTCGTCGAGGCTGAAGACGTTGTCGGTAGCCGTGGTGATAGTGCCTTGCGAATAGAGTTCGGTGGTGCCGCTGCAATGGCCGGTGTCGCACAGCCCGATCAGGATCGACCCCGGACCATTTCCCGATTCACCCGCAGAAGGCGGTAGCACATCGAGCCAGCCGTTGGACACCGCCAGCAGGCTGTTGCGGCCCGGGTCGTAGACGAAGCCGCTACGGGAATCGAACGGCGCGCTGCCTTGGTCCAACGTGTTGATGCTCGCTCCCTGCTCGATCACGATGGCACCGGCCTTGGCATTGGTGACAAGGAACACTTCCCCGGCCTTGAGAGTGCTGCCCTGACGCAGACTGATGTCGGACAGGGGCGAGTTGAACATCACCAGATTGCCGCCCTGGCCGTAGGTGACCCCGGGCAGTGCGCCTATCGACAGACGCGGAACCTGCAAGGCATTCAGCGCTTGGTCGTAGAGCGAGGCCCCGGCGAAACCCGCAGTGGCCTGCTGGCCGACCGGCAGCACTTCGAGACGACGTGCACCGGCAAAAATACCGGCACTGCCTCCCAAGCCGTCTTGCGCCGGTTCAAAATTCGCCGTTCCGTCGAAACGGAAAGTCTCGGCCGGGTCGCCCACGCCTTTGAATGTGAGCTTGAGGGTCTTGCCATCGGCCTCGATCATCGGCCGCGGCACGCCCTTGAGCGCGGCATCGGCCTTGGCGAAGGCAGCGTAGCCGGTTTCGTTGTATTGCGAGTAGCGGCGCAGCACGTCCGCCGAGGTCAGGATCACCTGGCTGGACAGCGCATCGCGAACGTCGCTGTGGGCAATCGACCCCCCCCCCGAGGTGGCCCAGGAGCCGTTGCGCATGGCCAGGCTGCCGGCCATCTTGCCACTGCTGGCCAGGCCATTGAGCTCGACCCGGAACGCCCCCGGCAACAAGGCATAGCTCGATGGCAACAAGGTATAGGTGCCCGCCGGCAGCCCCGGAACCCCGGCGTCCAGGGTGATGCGCTGGCCAATCAGCGGATCGCGCACCCCGGCCTCGCCGGCCGGCGGCGCATAGTTGCGCTGCTCGCCCGGAACAATGGCGTAGACCGGGTTGGTGTCCAGCCCCGGCAATACCAGGCTGCCGTCCGCGCCGATCTGCACCAGCGGGTTGTAGCGCGCGTCGGTCGAGCCGCCACGCCCGGAAATGAAGCCGGCCCCGGCCAGTTCGCCACCACCGGACAGGTCGAGCACAGCCCCCGGTTGCACATCGATGCTGTGCCCGGTCATCGATACGCCCACTGACAACAGGTTGTTCGAGATACCGCCACCCACGCCGATCAGTTCGACATCCTTGCCGTTATAGCGATAGGACAGGCCATCGACAGTACCGCCATAAGGCATGTGCAAACCGACAGCACTGACCGAGGTAACACTGCCCGGCAACAACTGCAGGGTCTGGACATTGCCGACTTCCTCACCGAGGCTGAGCAGCCCCAGCGGCGCACGCAGCACCCCGCCCTGCAGCAGGGTACCGGCATCCAGGCTCAGCGAGCCGAACACCGAATATGGCAGGGCCGGCAGTGTGTCACTGGTGCGCCCGATACGCAGGGTGGAGTCCGCAGTGGTCTTGACCCGCGCCGTGGCCCCCGTGGTCGGGTAGATCTGCGCCGCCAGCAGGGCCAGGTCGGCGTTGCTGAGCAGTTGTGTAGCGATACGCTCGATATTGAGCGGCGAACCGCCGAGAAAACGCATGTCGCCACGGCTGCTCAACTGCGCCTGGGCAAAACCGCGGCGGTCGACCTCCAGGGCCGGGCCCTGCTGGCGCTCCAGCACACCGTGGGCGCCCAGGGTCAGGATATCGCGCAGGTCCAGCAGGTCCGCGTTGACCTCCAGCCGGGCCGCGCTGTCCTGTACCGACAGGCCACCCTGTACAGTCGGGCGTACCGCCACATCAGTACCTTGACTGGCCACGGCCCCCGCCAGGCGCACATACGGCGCATTCAGACTTACCCGGCTGTCACCCGGCGCGCCTTCGGCCAGCGCCAGGGAACCGGCATAAACCTGCAGGCTCTGCGCCAGGTTCAGGTCCATATCACCGGCGAACGACAAAATGCCGTTGCTCAGCAAGGTCAGGTTGGCGAAACCGCCGCTGCCGACTTTATCGACGTCCAGACGACCCTGGCCATAGCTCATCAGGCTATCCGTGGCAGCAGTATCGGCGCCCCGGGACAGGATCAACTCCCGCGGTACCCGCACCTTGTCGTCCACCGTGGCTCGATCGTACAGCGGGGTTTCCAGGGCCACCGACAGGCTGCCGCCGGCGGCGCCCACACCTCCAGAAGCCGCCTGGAACTCACCGTCCAGGCGCAGGCCGTTGTTCGAGCTCAGGGCAATACTGCCACCGGCGCTGCTCAACGTCGTGGCGCCCTGCCCGCGAATATCCAGTTCGGCCTGGGCGCCGTTGGCCAGAAGGCGCGCGCCCGGCTCCACCACCACGAACAGGTCCGGTGCACTGGCGGTGCCCTTGGCCGTATCGACACTGCCACCAATGACGATGCTGCCGGCGTCGTCGACCCGGCCATAACGCCGGCGCTGGGCATCCACCGCGGTTGCCGCGCGGGACGAGACATCCAGCAGCGCATGCTCGCCCAACAGGATCGAACGCTGATGAGGAGCTTCGGCGACCGGAATATCCGCCAATCCCACGGGTTTGATCTGGGTCAGCTGGATCTTCCCGCCCCAAGCGTCGAGTTGCCCGTCGACGCTCAACTGACCGACGCTGGCCAGGCTCAAGCTGCTGCCCGGATCGACACTGATCCGCGCGCCTGTGCCGATCAGCAGGGCCGTCGTTTCCCGCTCGCTGGCGGTGGACAGGATGCTGCCAGCCTGCAAGCTCAGGTTCGCGCCCTTGCGCTGGCTTAACAGGCCCTTGACCGGGTCCTGCTGATACAGCTCCGGGGTCCAGAGCGACAACAGTGCCTGTGGCGCACTGCCGGTCGCCGCGCCCTGTATGTTCTCACCGAAGTGGTACACCGGCATGCTGACGTCCAGCTGGGTGCCATCGCTGACGGTCAGTCCCTGGTTGCCGGTGATGTCGTAGGCCGAGAAGCCCTTGTTGAAGAAGCCACTGTCCAGCACCAGGCCAGCATCGTTGCCCGTCACCGGCTGGTCGCTGATGGTCACCTGGCCGGCCTGCAGGTTCAGGCGGCCACCGCCACTGACCCCATGACCACGCACCTCGCCGTCAAGGCTCAACACCCCATCGCTGCCGGAAGTGTTGGCGTTGGCCGCCAGGGTCAAGTTGCCGCCCTTGCCACCGCGTTGCTTGCCATCGGCCAGCAACGCGGCACCCGATGAAACGTCGATCAGACTGCCGGCCGCAAGCGTCAGGTCGCCGCCGCTGCGCAGGGACACATTGCCGCCATTGAGGTACGGCAGCACGCTGACGTCATTCGGGTTGTGCACCTGATTGCTCCAGGCGCCACGGGTGTCGAGGATCACGCCTTCGCCCACGCGCACGTTGGCGCGGCTACCGTCAAGAGCATCGATCCGGGTGTCCTCGACCCGGGCGCTGCTACTGATCTGCTGCAACACGTTGCCCAGGGCAATGTCGCCGCCACGGGCCGTCAGATTGGCATCGACCTCGACCTGCGGCCCGTACAGAGTGATGCTGCCGGCCGGTGCCACCTGCAGGTCACCCTCGACCTTGATACTGCCGGTGGCAGCGATCCTCACCGCCCCCAGGCTGAAGCCATTGAGCTGGTCGCTGTCCAGGTACAGGCGGCCTTCGCGCTCGGTGGCCACCGGGTCGTCCAGCCCCAGCCCGGCCGCGAAGAATTGGGCCTCGGTCCCCAGGACGATGTCCTGCAAAGTGCCGGCATTGGCGCGCAAGGCATATTGCAAGGTGCCGCTGCTTCTCACGTAGTAGGGCACATAGCTGCCGACCACCAGTTGCGCGCCACGGGCCACTGCGCTCGCTGACTGGTTGTAACCGTCCAGCCCGACCTGCGCGGCCTGTACCTGGCGCTCGCTCTGAAAAGTGTCGCCGACCACCTGGCCTTGCAGCACCGCGTTACGCGTGCCGATCACCAGGGTGCCGGCGTCACGGCCAACGCTGTAGCCCTGCTCGAAACGCTCTCGTGGCGCGATCAGCGGACTGTAGTAGAACTGGCTCTGGTTCCAGCGCTCGCTGTGATCCTCGTACCCCTGGTACAGGCCCTCGTAAAGTATGTCGCCAGGGGCGCTGGAGACTTCATAAAGTCGCCCGTCCGCGCCCTTGAGCCAGCTCTGCTTGACCATGCCGGACTGCACATCGAGGGTGCCGCCGGACAGGTTGATCTGCGAGCCCTGGAGAGTCACCAGGTCATTGCCGCTGAAAGACACCGTGCCGCCCTGGGCCATCCACTCACCCACGCTGTGCACTCGGGTGCCCAGGTAGCCGCCGACCTCGAGCAGGCCACCAGCGGTGTACCAGCGGTCCGAGGCATAACCATTGGTGCCGGCGGGCACGAACACCAGCTCACGGGTATCGACCCACACGTCCTTGCTGTTCAGGCTGCCCTGGTCGCGGTTGGCCGAAGCATCGCGCTGCTCGTTGCCCTGGACGTTGACCTTGATGCTGTTGGACTCCATCGCCACCTTGACGCCCAGCTCACCCGATACGTCGATGATCGCACCGTCGCCCACCCGGCTGCGCTGAGCCGCGCGAACGCCGACCTGGCCGCCGCTGGCGAGGGTGATCGAACCTTTCTGAAAGTCCACGGTGCCGGCGCTGTCGATGGCGATCAACGACTGGTCGCGGCGATAGCCATCGGCCGCGACTATCGGCGAGTTGTCGGCACTCAGCGGCTGCATCAGGCTGCTGCGCTGGCTGTCCAAAGCACTGCTGCTGTCCAGCAGGATCGCGCTGGTCGCGCCCTCGCCCAGGGTCACGCTGCGGCTGGCAGTCAGGTGCAGGGTGCCGCGCGAATCCACCGAGGTACTGGCCAGGGCCACACCGTTTTGCATTACGTCCTGACCGGTCAGACTGACGTCGCCCAGCGCCGCCTGCAACAGGCCGCTGTTGCTGACCTGGCCAGCGCCGCTGGCGAGCACCTGATTGCCGCGTACCGTCGAGTCGGCATTACCGTCGGTGCCCTGGCCCTTCTTGATCACGAAACTGCTGCCCGCGGCCAGAGCGGCCTGGCCTTTCTGGGTACTGATGGTCCCAGCGTTGTCCACTTCACTGCCCAGCAGCAGCACATAACCACCACCGGCGGTGGAACTGGCAGGTGCATGGGTTTCGATCCGCGCGCCCTGCTCCACTCGCACCTTGCCGCCGGCGTTGATGAAGGTTGGCGTCGTGCCCGGGCTGTACAGGCCATTGTTCCTGAATTGGCTGTCGTCGAAGGCGGTGGCCGCCGCCACCAGGTTGCGCACGTTGATCTGGCTGCTGCCGCTGAAGACGATGCCGTTCTGGTTGAGAATCAGCACCGTGCCGTCGGCTTTGATCGCACCCTGGATCTGGCTCGGCGCGGTCGTGTTATTGACCCGATTGAGCACCGCCCAGTCGGCGTTCTGCTGAAAGTCGACGGTGGTATTGCGCCCAACGTTGAAGGTGTCCCAGTTGATGATCGCCTTGTCCGCAGTCTGCTTGATCGAGACCTGGGTCTTGCCGCCGGCCTCGGTCTGCACTGGCGCCTCGACATTGGCAAACACCGGTTTGCCATCGGCACCGATTACCAGGTTCAGGCCATTGCCACCCAGGCCGTTATGGATGGTTTCCGGACTGGCGAAGGCCGTCGCACGGCCCGCCGCCTGCAACGCCTGCTGCGCGGCGATCGCCGCCACGGTGTTGTTGAGGTTGCTCAGCGAGCGCTGCAATTGCTGGTTGGCCTTCTGCTGTTGCGCCAGCGGTGGCGGTGCTCCCGGTACCAGCCCGCCCGGGCGGGTGGCATTGGTGGCCTGGGCCGAGCCCTTGGCGGCAAACCAGTTCGAACTGAACGCCGCGGGCTGTGCGGCCTGGGCCGAGCCCGCCAGCACCAGCAAGGCAATGGCTCGGGCCAGGGGGGTGAGATACAACGTGCCCTGCTCCAGTACGGAACGAGCGGATTCATGAGTAATGCCGCGAGGCGTCGGGTTCGAGTGTTTTTTATACAGACGCATCACTGATTGATCCTTTTTCCCATTGCACAGAGTTGGGCCGTACAGCCGCCCCAGGGCGGCGCTGCCGATACCTGTAGGCGGTTACAAAGGTTCGCGACCGAACTCTTGTCATGCAAAGTTCATATGCGCGTACGGGAGCAACGTCCTACGGACGCCCGATGCCATGACAGACGTTGACGTTGCCAATATCCAGGTTGTCGCCATAGGCGTTGTCGAGGAACACTTTCCTGATCTCCCCGGCCAGCCCCGACATCTGGCTGGCGGTTTGCGGCACGGTGACGAAAAAGTGCTGATAGATAGTCGAGGCTTTGGCCAGGCTGTACAGGTCGCCGAGAAACCGGCGAATTGCCTGGGCATCGGCGGGGTCGCGATAACACTGGCCGATCAGCAGGTTGGTGTAACCGACGATCGGGTACTGATTGCCCTGGGTTGGGACCGGCATCTGACCGCCCGCGCCGTACCCGTAGGACGGCACCCACTTCAATGGATTAGCCCGGTCCATGGGTGTCCCCGGCGGCGAGAAGTAGCCCAGGGCGTAGCGGGTATTGGCAACCGTGGGCAAGGGCGCGGTGCCGACGGCCATGGGCAGCTTGCTGACCCGCGCCGAGGTGGCGTTGTTATGGGGGGCCAGGTACTCGCTGGCGACATAACCGATGGTGCCCTCCCCGGCATTGATCGCCGCCACGACATCGGCACTACCGGCCACGGCCTGCCAGTGGCTGGGGAGCGGAGCAAAATTGGCCTGGGTGAACAGGCTGCTGACAGAAATCCTGCCGGGACAGGAGTCGTTGAGAAAACGCGTGAACAGCTCAGTGCTGCCACTGCTGCCGGAGCGATAGATGACCTTGATCGGCATTGTGTCGGCATTCCCCAGGACCGCGCCCCAGGTACTGACAGCGCCGGAAAAGATGTCGCACAACTGCGCTGCGGTGAGTTGCAGGGTGCTGGTACCGGACTTTTTATAGGGAATAGCCACCGCCATGCCCGCCACCGGAATCTGGATCAGCGGACCGTAGCTGGCGGACTGCGTGCTGTTGTAGGCCTGCAACTCGCTCGTGGTCAGCAGTGACTCGCTGCCGGCGAAATCCACCGAGGTCGCCAGCGGTAATCCCAGCAGCACCGGCGCATTGGTCAGGAAGGCCGCCTTTTCATCACCGCCGCCAATGCCGATATAACTGAAGTCGGCTGGCAGCAAGGCCGGCGTACCGGTATAGAGCCGCAGCGGCGAACTGGAGCCACCACCGACCACAGCCGCCATCGCCGGCTGAAAGCACACGCTCGCCAGCACCAGAACCGTTGCGAAGAGACTATGCCGTGACATGAGCAATCTCCTGATAACAATGGGGTTGAGCTCTGATACGACGGCACGAGTGACCCTGGCCATGCGCTATCGAGCAACCCGAACGGGGCAATAAAAGCTAGTGAGGGGAAGTCGCCCTGACTGCAAGATCTGCAGATCACCAGGGTTGGAAAAACAACATCGGTAGCGCCAACCAGGCCACTACCGATGGGTGTTCAAGTGGCCATATCCTGTGGCCGGGTGGAGCTTCCTGCGCGCGGCTTACAAACGACCTTTGCCGTTGCAAACGCTGATGTTGGCGATATCCAGGCCATCGCCATAGGCGTTGTCGAGGAAGGTTTTCTTGATTTCGCCAGCCAGGTTGGTCGGTGTTGCGCTGGTGTTCGGCACAACGGCGAAGGAGTGGGCGGCGATGGTGGAGTTTTTCACGCCGGTGTACAGGTCGGTCAGGAAGTTGCGGATGGCAGTGGCATCGGCAGCGGTCTTGTAGCACTGGCCTACCAGCAGGTTGGTGTAACCCACGATCGGGTACTGGTTGGCGCCTGTTGGTACAGCGGTGTCACCGGCGGCGGAACCGAAGGTTGGCACCCACTTCAACGGATTGGCACGCTCGGTAGCGTTAGCCGGTACTGGAGCAGTGCCCAGGGCCGCGGTGGTGTTGGCCAGGCTTGGCAGTGGAGCGGTACCGGCGGCTACGGCGTTTTTGCTGACGCGAGCAACCACGGCGTTGTTGTTGGCAGAGACATAGTCTGGGCTGACATAACCGATGGCGCCATCGGTGGCGTTGACCGCTGTCACCACTGCGCCGCTGCCGGAAACGGCTTGCGAGTTGGCAGGCTCGGCACCGATGCTGGCAACAGTGAAAGTGCTGCTGACACCGAACTGGGTAGGGCAGGAATCATTGAGGAAACGGGTGAACAACTCGGTGGTGCCGCTGCTGCCGGAACGGTAGATGACCTTGATCGGGGTAGCATCGGTGTTATTCAGGATCTGACCCCAGGTGGTCACTGCACCGGAGAAGATGTTGCACAGCTGTGCACCGGTCAGTTGCAGGTTGGTGGTACCGGATTTCTTGTACGGAACGGTGACCGAAGTACCGACCGATGGAATCTGGACCAGTTTGCCAAAGGTGGCGCCGTAGGCACTGTTGTAGTTGTCCAGTTCGGTCTGGCTGAGTACCGAATCGCTACCGGCGTAGTCCACTGGAGTACCGGCTGGCTGGTTGATTGAAGCAGGAGCGTTGGTCAGGAAAGCGGTCTTGCCACCGCCGCTGCCGACACCGGTGTAGCTGAAGTCTGCCGGCAGCAGACGTGGCAGAGGCGAAGCACCGTTGTAGAGCTTCTCAGGCAGAGTGGCACCGCCACCCACAACAGCCGCCATCGATTGGGCCGAAGCCAGAGCCGCTACGGCCAGGGAAGCTGCGATCATAGTGCGCTTAAACATGAAGAATCTCCTTTCGTCGTGTGTATACGGAGGTCAATGGTTCTTGCATGACGCCATGGCGCTCAGCTCCTCTGCCCTGCTCTGAGAGCGTTGTGCGGGGTGAGGCCATGGGTAAGAAGTTCGCAGTTTCCGGTGACAGATAAAGGAAAAAACCTCGGGAGAAAGGCCTTGATTTTCAAAAACTTTCTCGGGTGTTCGAGGGCCCTGGCACGGGCTTTTCGACGCAGGTGACAGCGAGGTGTCGCGGGGCCTTTTGCCAGCTCTTGGCCAGGCGCGGCGCGGGTCTTGGGCTGGGGGCGCTGGGGGTGGTTGTGCATGACAGAACGAGGAACCCGAGTTCGGCGGATTCGGCGCTCGGGTGGTGAGGACGAGGCGGAAAAAATTCTCCGGACCGAGGCTACCCCTGTAGGAGCGAGCTTGCTCGCGATGGCCCTGAACCTTGACGCGGTTCTTGCCGAAACATCCCGCTGCCTTGAGTCTTTTTCGCGAGCGAGCTCGCTCCTACAGAAAAGCGAGCCGGCAATCGATACCTTTACTGCACCAGCTGATTGATCTCGATGATCGGCAGCAGCACCGCCATGACGATCACCAGCACCACCCCGCCCATGACCACGATCATCAGCGGTTCGAGCAAGGCGGTCATGCCCATGGCGCGGCGTTCGATGTCGCGGGACAGGGTTTGCGCGGCGCGTTCGAGCATGGGTGGCAGGGCGCCGGTTTTTTCGCCGCTGGCGATCAGGTGGATCAGCACCGGCGGGAAGACTTTTTCCACCCGCAGCGCGGCGGCGAGGTTGACGCCTTCGCGGACCTTGGCGGTGGCGTCGCTGACGCTCTGGCTCAGGCGGTCGTTGGACAGGGTCTGGCGCGCCGCTTCCAGGGCGCGCAGCAGCGGCACCCCGGCTCCGCCGAGGATCGCCAGGGTCGAGGCGAAGCGCGCGGTGTTCAGGCCCAGTACGAAACGCCCGATCAGCGGCAGGCGCAGCACCCGGCTGTGCCAGTTCAAGCGGGCCTGGGGGTTGCGCAGGTACATACGCCAGCTCCAGAAGCCGCCGGCCAGCACGCCGAAACACAACCAACCCCAGGCGCGGATGAAATCGCTGGCGTTGAGCATCGCCAGGGTCAGCCCCGGCAGATCCTGGCGCGCCTGGGAAAAGGCGCTGACCACCTGGGGCACCACGTAGCTGAGCAGGAAGATCACGATGCCCACCGAGACCAGCCCCACCACGCCGGGGTAGATGAAGGCGGTGAGGATCTTGCCGCGCAGGGTGTTGCGCTCCTCAATGTAGTCGGCCAGGCGCTCCATGACCTGGGCCAGGTCGCCCGACTCTTCGCCGGCGGCGATCAGCGCCCGGTAGATATCCGGGAAGTCCCGTGGCCGCGCCGCCAGGGCTTCGGCCAGGCGCATGCCGCTGCGCACATCGGCGCGCACCGCGCTGAGGGTCTGGGCGATGTGTTTTTTTTCCGCTTGCTCGACCGTGGCGCTCAGCGCCGCCTCCAGCGGCAGGCTGGCGCCCAGCAGGCTGGCCAGCTGGCGGGTGGCCCAGGCCAGGTCGTTGTCCGACAGCTTGGCGCTGAACAGGCTCCCGCCACCGGCCTTCGGCGTGTTGCTCTCGACCTGCACCATCAGCGCCGTCAGCCCACGGCTGCGCAGCACGCCGAAAGCGGCGCTCTGGCTGTCGGCTTCCAGGTGCCCGGACTCGATCTTGCCGAGGGCGTCGGCGGCTTCGTAGCGATAACGGTTCATCAGGCGTCCCGGGTTACGCGCAGGATTTCTTCAGGGGCGGTGGCGCCGCTGCGCACCCAGCGCTCGCCGTCCTCGCGCATGCTCAACATCCCGGCGCGCCGTGCGGCGGCGCGCAGCGCCTGTTCGTCGGCGCCCTGGTGGATCAGGCTGCGAATGTCATCGTCGATGCAGAACAGTTCGTGAATGCCGGTCCGCCCGCTGTAGCCGACCTGGTTGCAGGCCGGGCAGCCCACCGGGCGCCAGGTGCCGGGGGCGGTCGGGTCTTCTTCCTTGCAGTGCGGGCACAGGCGCCGCACCAGGCGCTGGGCCAGCACGCCGAGCATCGACGAAGCCAGCAGGAACGGCTCGACGCCCATGTCGATCAGGCGGTTGACCGCCGACACCGCGTCGTTGGTGTGCAGGGTCGCCAGCACCAGGTGCCCGGTGAGCGAAGCCTGCACGGCGATCTGCGCGGTTTCCAGGTCGCGGATCTCGCCGATCATGATGATGTCCGGGTCCTGGCGCAGGATCGCGCGCAGGGCCAGGGCGAAGGTCATGTCGATCTTGGCGTTGACCTGGATCTGGCTGATCCCCGGCAGGTCGTATTCCACCGGGTCCTCGACGGTGAGGATATTGCTGGTGCTGGCGTCCAACCGCGCCAGGGCGGCATAAAGGCTGGTGGTCTTGCCGCTGCCGGTGGGGCCGGTGACCAGCACGATGCCGTGGGGCTGGCGGATCAGGTGGTCGAGCTTGCTCAGCACCTGGGGGTCCATGCCTAAGGTTTCCAGTTGCAGGCGCCCGGCCTGTTTGTCCAGCAGACGCATCACCACCCTTTCGCCGTGCCCGGTGGGCACCGTGGACACGCGGATAT
This sequence comes from Pseudomonas sp. GW822-FHT05A08, assembly GCF_058800485.1. Taxonomy (NCBI): domain Bacteria; kingdom Pseudomonadati; phylum Pseudomonadota; class Gammaproteobacteria; order Pseudomonadales; family Pseudomonadaceae; genus Pseudomonas; species Pseudomonas sp. GW822-FHT05A08. Next base: position 3,275,322 of record NZ_CM179511.1, on the reverse strand, counting down.
CGATGGGCCGCCCGGCCACGCGCAAGGCAATGCGGCCGTCCTGCGGCAGGCGTTTTTCGGCGATGTCGAGCTGGGCCATGATCTTGATCCGCGACACCAGCGCGCCATGCAGGGCCTTGCGCGGCGAGACCACGTCGCGCAGCGTGCCGTCGACCCGGTAGCGCACCACCGAATGGCTTTCATAGGGCTCGATATGGATATCGCTGGCCTCGTCCCGCGCGGCCTGGGTCAGCAAGGCGTTGATCATGCGGATCACCGGCGCGCCGTCCTGGGTGTCCAGCAGGTCGGTGATTTCCGGGATGTCCTGCATCAGGCGGTCGAGGTCGACCTCGTTCTCGGCGGCGCCGACCACCGCAGCGGCGCTGCCGGTGTCGGAATAGGCGCTGGCCAGCAGGCCATCGAGTTCTTCGTCGCGCACCCGCTCCAGCCGCGCCGGGCCGAACTGGCGGCGCGCTTCGCTGATCGACCAGCCGGGGGTCGAGGGGCAGACCAGGAGTACGGCGCCCTCCTCGCCATGGCGCAGGAGGATGCGTTGGGATTTGGCCCAGGCGTAAGGGAGTTGGGGGCTCATGGGAGTAACTCCTGGGCTTGGCCGTGGTCGTGGGCTTGACCGTGTACATATCCGTTGCTGCGGTAACGGCGGCTTAGGGTTCCGCCCTTACGGCGGGTCACTTTGAAGAGCCCAAAGTAACCAAAGGCTCTTGCCCCAAGCGTCCGGTCCTCGCCAAGGCTCGGATTCCCTCGCTCCGGTCCTGCTCCGTGGGCCGCCGCCACAGGCCATCCATGGCCTGGGGCGGCTAACCCGGCATCCCTGCCGGGTTGCCCACTGCGCAGAACCTCCACTCGGCCTCCCGACGGGGCAAGAAAATCAAAAACAACGCGAGGCGACCTGCCGGTCGGCCTGTCTGAGAACACGTTCCCTGTAGCCGCTGCCGCAGGCTGCGATCGGGCGCGCAGCGCACGCCAAGCCAGGCGGCGCGGTGCATCAGGCAGATCGAGGTGGATGGTTTTGCGTCTGCTGCGCAGCCGATCGCAGCCTGCGGCAGCGGCTACAAGAAGCGCGTAAAACGCGCTTGGCTTTGGCTGTTGCTTTGGCTTTTGATCTTGCCCTTGATCCACCCGCCCCTTTCCCAGAGGCCGAACGCAGGCGTTGCGCAGGGGGTAGCGCGGCAGGGATGCCGCGCTAGCCGCCCCAGGCCATGGATGGCCTGTGGCGGCGTGCCCCCGGAGCAATGCCGGAGTGAGGGCATGCCGAGCCCTAGCGAGGCACCGAATGGAGGGGCGAGCGTTTTTGCTTACTTTTTTGGCGTTTGAAAAAAGTGAGTCGCCGTAAGGGCGAAACCGCCAGCCGCCGTGACCGCAGTACCGGATATGTACCCCGCCCCCGCCGTAAGGGCGGAACCCTAAGCCGCCATTACCGCAGCAACGGATATGTACCCCGTCAGACACCCGGCGCATAACCACAACAAGCGAACTCATTGCACCGGCACCGCCCTGATCCTCGCCCTCGGCACCTGCCCCGAATTCGGCGCTGGCACCGACACCGGCACAACCCCCGGCACCCCCTGCTCCGCCGTCGGCAATTGCGGCGCCTGCATGTCCGGCATGGCCCAGCTGCGGTCCGGCTGCAGGCCGCCCTGGGCGCGGCGCATGAAGTCGTAGCGGTTGAGGGTGATGCTGCGTCCCGCGGCGCTGTCGCGAATGATGTAGGGCCGCAGGAACACCATCAGGTTGGTCTTGTTGGTCGAACGGCTTTCGTTGCGAAACAGCGCGCCGATCCCGGGGATGGTCGACAGCCACGGCACCGCGTTGTTGCTCTGGCTGTAGCCGTCCTGCAGCAGGCCGCCGAGGACCATGATCTGGCCGTCGTCGAGCAGGATGCTGGTGTCGATCGCGCGCTTGTTGGTCACGGTGCCGGCCTGCACCGAGGCGCGCTGGTCGACGCTGCTGACCTCCTGATAGATGTCGAGCTTGACCGTGCCGCCCTCGGAAATCTGTGGCCGCACATTCAGCTTCAGGCCGACTTCTTCGCGCTGCACGGTCTGGAACGGGTTGTTGCTGTTGCCGCCACCGCCGGTGACGTAGCTGCCGGTGACGAAGGGAATGGTCTGGCCGACGAAGATGCTCGCCGCTTCGTTGTCCAGGGTCAGCAGGTTCGGGGTCGACAGCACGTTGTTCCCGCCCTTGCTCTTCAGGGCCCGGGCCAGCACCTTGAGGTCGAGGATCTTGCCGATCCCGGGGATGTCCACGGTGCCGTTGACCAAGCCGACGTTGAGGCCCTGGGGCAGCACATCGATGCTGGTCTTGCCGTTGAGGTTGAGGCCGCTGCCGCCGAGGTTGGCGCCGCCGATGACGCCGCTGCCACCGAGGTTGCCGGTCTGCCACTGCACGCCGAATTCGGCGGCGTCGTCTTCGTTGACTTCGACGATCAGGCTTTCGATCACCACCTGGGCGCGACGCTGGTCGAGCATGTCGATGACTTCGCGCAGGTTGCGGTACAGCGGTTCCGGCGCGGAAATCAGCAAGGTGTTGGTGGTGGCATCGGCCTGGATGGTCACGCCGCCGGCGCTGAAGGCAGTGTTCTGGTCGGAGGCCTGGGTGCCGCCCTGGCTGCTGCTGGAACTGCCGCCCTGGGCATAACCGCTGCCGGAGCTGCCGCCGCCGAGGCTGGAGCTGCCACTGGTGGAGCTGGCACTGCCGCTCTGGCCGCTGCTGGAACTGCCGCCCTGGCTCATGCCGCCCATGCTGCCGAGCATGGCCCGCGCGTTGTCGCCGGTGCCGCTGTCGCTCTCGCCGGTGAGCAGGCCGCGCAGGGCCTGGGCCAGCTTGCCGGCCTGGGCGTTGCGCAGGTACACCACGTGCAGGTTGCTCGGGTTGCTCTGGGCGTTGTCCAGCTTGTAGATCAGGTTGCGCGCAAGCTCAGTGCGCTCGGGGCTGCCGGTGCGGATGATGATCGAGTTGGAACGCGGGTCGCCGACCACGCTGACCTTCTGGGTCGGGTCGGCGCCCTGGGTTTCCAGCAGCTCGGAGACCATGCCGGCGATGTCCACGGCGATGCCGTTCTGCACCGGCACCACGTCGGTGTCCAGGGCGCTGGGAATGTCGATGCCTTCGATGATCTGCGCCACCCGGGTGAGGTTCTCGGCGTAGTCGGTGATGACGATGCTGTTGTTGCCCGGGTAGGCGTTGATCGGGTTGTTCGGCGACACGATCGGGCGCAGCACCGGGATCAGGTTCACCGCGTTTTCGTATTGCAGGCGGAAGGTGCGGGTCAGCATGCCGTTGGCCGACGGCTTGCCGGCGTTGTAGATCGGCCCGCCGAGCAGCTTGGCGTCGGCTTCCGGCACCACCTGGGCCACGCCGCCGACATCCACCACGCTGAAGCCCTGCATGCGCAGGGCAGCCAGCAGCATGTCGTAGGCCTGGTGGGCCGGCACTTCGCCTTCGCTGACCAGGGTCAGGTTGCCCTTGACCCGCGGGTCCACCAGGAACTGCTGGCCGGTGGAACGCGCCAGCGCCCGGACCACGGCCTGGATATCGACATCGACGAAATTCAGGCGCACCGGCTGGTCACCCAGGGGATTGCGCACCACGGTGCTGCTGGCGGCGGGAGCACCGGGCGCGCGTCCCGCCCGGCTGATCGGATGCTGGAATTTGGGACGCTGGGTCTGTTGCGCCTGGGCCCGCTCCCGCTCGGCCACCACATCGCCGCCACTGCGATTGGTCTCGCCCAGCGGCCGCCCCAGTTCGCTGTCCACCAGCAACGGTGGCTGTGGCTCCTGGTTGTGACTGCACGCCGCCAGCGCCAGGGCCAGCGGCCCCAGCAGGAGCAAGGGCAGCGCCTTGCGCGATTGGCGGGCGTAAAAAGAACCTGACCACTTCATGAAGCTTCCTTAGCGCCAAGCGCCTGATCCATGCGAACGGTTCCGGACAGTTTGCCTGCCGTGCCATCGATGTCGGCCGGCCCCGCGCGTTGCAGGCGGGCCTCCACCACTTCCAGGGAAAACTGCCGGGGATTGCCCAGCAGCCAACCGACCACGGCATCCGCCGGGGCCTCTTGAAAACTCAAGTGCCAGGCCTGGGGCTCGCCCTCGCCCGCCAGCTGCAACTGGTACAGCCCCTGCAGGCCGGCGGCATCCAGGGTCTGGCGCAAGGACTGCTCCAGGCTCTGCCCCGGCTCGCCGCCACGGGGCCCGCCGGCCTGGTGCAGCACCAGCTCCAGGGCTTCGGACTGGGAGCGCAGCTTGGGAAGCTCGGCCTGCCAGTAATCGATCTTGTCCAGCGCCGGCTCGATCAGCACCAGCCACACCAACAGGCCACCCAGCAGCGCCGCCGCGCCGGCCAGCAGGCGTTTCTCGCGCAGGGCCAGGCCGCTCCAGTACAGCTGTGCCTGGGCGGCCTGACGCTGCCAGCGTTGCCGGTAACGGCTGAGGTTCAGCTTATTCATCCTCGTCTTCCTCGCTGTCGTCGGCTTCCATCGGCACCGCGCCGGTCGCCGTGCCTGTGGCGGCGCGCAGGGTCCAGCCCTGGTCGCCGGGGCTGGCTTCGAGCCCGGCCTGGGTCAGCAGGCCCTGCCAGCCGCTGTCGGGCGCAGGGACACGGGTGTCGCTGAGCAGGCTCAGCTGCAATTCGCCGTTCTGATAGTTCAAACGCTCGACCCCGCCGATCACGAAAGGCATGGCATTGCTGGCCTGCAGCACCAGGCTGTTGAAGCTGTGCGGAGCGTCGCCGCTGGCCCCGCTCTGCCGCGCCGCCAGTTGCTGACGCGCCTGTTGCAGGGGGTTGAGGATCACCGGCAATTCCGGGAACACCTGCTGCACCCGTTGGCTCATCTGCGCCTTGAGCTGCTGGCCCTGGGCCGCCTGGCGCGCGGCGTACAGGTTCAGGCCCAGGGTCCAGACCACCAGCGCCACCGCGCACAGCGCCGCGGCACGACCCCAGCCCTGCTGGCGAGCGCTGTTGTCCTGCACCCCGCCGTGCAGGCCCCAGTCGGGTGCCTGGCCGGTCCAGCGGCAGCTGTCCGGCAGTTGCTCCAGGGCCGCTGGCGGGGCCGCCTCGCCTATCCATTGCAACCCGGCGCCGTTGGCCAGCAACGCCTGCAAGGCATCTTCGGGTAGCGGTTGCACACTGCCCTGCCGCGGGCTATGGCGCAGCAACAGGTGCTGGTCTTGCAGGCAGGCGCTCAACTGGCCCGCCGCCGGCACCGGCAAGGCATAGGGCGCCGGGTACAGGCCGCGCAGTTTCAGGCCGGACTGCTCCAGCACCTGGCCGAGCCGCGCCAGCGCCTCGCGCGGCAACCAGCTGATGTGCACCTGGCCGTCGCTGTCACGCGGGCTGTGGGCCACGTACAGGCTGTCGCTGTGGCCGAGAATCAGCGCCTGGGCGGCACAGGCCACCGCCGCGCTGACCTTGGCCGGCGCCAGGGCCGGTAGCTCGATACTCGCCAGCAGGCTGTCCTCGGGGTGCAGGAAACACTCCACCGCCGGCGCCTTGGGCATCTGCCCCAGTTGCATCAGGCTGGCTTCGCCGGCTTCCTTGACCTGGCCTTCCTTAGCCTGGAGCCGGGCAAAGCTCACCCGGCTCTCGGCCGTCAGCGAATGCAAGGGCGGCAGGCTGACGCGCAAGCGGCTCATACGCCCACCCGCGACCAGATCACTCGGGGCATGTTGTCTTCGCTGCGGTGCAGCAAGGCCAGCAGCTTGACCCGGCGCCGCTCGCCACGGGCCTGGCCTTGCAGGCGGAACCATTCGCTGGTGATGCCGACCCGCACCGCGTCCGCCGGTACCTGCGGCATGCGCAGGCGGTTGATGAAGTCACCCTGATTGATGAACCACTGGCCGCTGTCGCGCTCGGCGATCAGTGCCTTGGCCCGTGGCAGCGCCAGCCCCGGCACGGTCGCGGCGAGCACTTCGGCGCTGGCGGTGTTGCCGTTGACCCAGGTATTGGCCGGCAGGATGGTGACAAAGGGTTGCAGGCGCGCCAGCAGCTTTTCATCGACGCCGTTCACCCCCAGCAAGTCGTCGAGACTGCGCAGCATCGGTTGCTTGGCCAGCAGCGGTTTGCGCGCGGCCTCGGGCGAAGTGTCGCGACCGCTGTGGAAACCGTTATTGACCGGCGCCGCCGTGCCCTCCGGGCTCAACTGCCGTGGGTAGGACGCGATCACCCGCTGGCTGATGCGCTGGCCCAGGGTCGCGTTGACCCCGAGCAGCTCGCACAGGCGCTGGAAATTCTCTATCTGCAACGGGTCGAGCCGGTCATTGGCCAGCAGATTACGCAGGTTGAACTTGCTCTGCTCGTCCTCCAGCCGCCCCTCGAACGGCCCGGTGCCGGGGCCCAGGGCCGCGAGCTGGATCGGCCGCGCCCAGTTCTGGTCGAGGCGGGTCAGCACGTCGCGCTGGCGGTCTTCCCACAGGCGCTGGCGGCTGACCTCCATGCCGCCCTGCAACTGCCAACTGCCCTGGACCCGCAGCTGCTCGCTTTCCAGCCCGCGGGTGAACAGGGTCTGGCGGGTCAGCATGCCGCCGGCGATCACCGCCACCACGGCGGCGATCAACAAGGCGCTGATAATGGCCATGCCACGCTGTTTCGCCGCTGTCGGCGAACGGGCTGTCATGGCGGCGCTTACAACTGCCAGGAGCCGATATCGGCATTCACGCCGTCACCGTCTGGCTGGCCGTCGGCCCCCAGGGAGAACACATCCACTTCGCCATTGGCCCCCGGGTTCAGGTAATGGTAAGGACGGCCCCAGGGATCGTTGGGCAGGCGTTCCAGGTAGGAGCGCCAGTTGCTGTTCTTGGCATCCGCCGGGCGCTCCACCAGCACTTTCAGGCCCTGGTTCATGCTCGGGTAGGTGCCGTGGTCGAGGCGATAGAGCTTGAGGGCCTGCATCAGCCCGCCGATGTCCTGCTTGGCCGCGGTGGCCCGGGCCTGGTCCGGACGGTCGAGTACCTTGGGCACCACCATCGCGGCGAGGATCCCGAGAATGACCACCACCACCATGATCTCGATCAGGGTGAAACCGCCCTGTCCGCGTGGGCGGCGGGGCTGGAGGCGGGGCTGAAGATGAGGCTGGGGGTGTGACGTGAAGCGCACGACATCCATCTCGACGTTCCTTGGCTTGATTTCGATTCGTCGGGCAGTGTTACAAGAAAATATGTCAGTGATATTGACGTTGCTCGGGAGCGTCCGTAGCCAATCGGTCAAATTTGCCATGTAGCCTGCAAGCCTCCATTTGCGCCACGAGACGTCCATGCCGGGGCCACGCCAGCCACTACTCAAACGACCCGCCGGACCGCCAGCCGCTAAACAGCGGGGTTTCACCCTGATCGAGGTGCTGGTGGCGCTGGCGATCATCGCCGTGGCCATGTCGGCGGCGATCCGCGTGGCCGGCTTGATGACCCAGAGCAATGGTTTGTTGCGGGATAAATCCATCGCCTTGCTGGCGGCCCAGTCGCGCCTGGCGGAGCTGCGCCTGGAAGGCCGCCTGCCGCCCGGGACCAAAAACATCGAATGCGATCAGGGCCGGCTCAAGCTGCGCTGCGAACAGAACATCGCGCCCAGCCCCGACCCACGGCTGTCCCGGGTCAGCGTGCGGGTCCTCGACCGCAGCCGCGAGGCCCCGCCCCTGGCGCGCCTGGACACCCTGGTTGCGCGCACACCAAAAAACCCCAATCGCTAAGGAATAACCCTGTAGGAGCGAGCTTGCTCGCGATGGACGTTAACGATAATGCGTGTTGAGTGGATGAACGCGGCGTTCTCGGGTCCATCGCGAGCAAGCTCGCTCCTACAGGGGACTCCGCTAGGCATGGCCTGCGTAGCGCCGAAGGCTCCAGCGTGCAGCCACTTGTCGTACAGAGCCATCACTGCCGGGTCAGCACCGGCAACGCCGGGCTTTCCGGCAACTTGCTGACATCCAGCCGCGAGCGCTCGCCGCCGCGCTCGATCACCACCCCGTCGCCCTCGATGGCCACCAGTTGCACGCCCTGGGCCAGGCGCTCGCCCACCAGGAAACTGCGCGGCGGCGCGTCGTTGAGGCTGAGGATCGCCACCGCGCCGCGGGGGCTGGCCATCAGCCCGGTGACCTTGATGTCCAGCGCCAGCGGCTGGTTGGAAAACCACTGCTGCGCCGGGCTCTGCGCCTGGGCGGCCAGGGCTTGCGGCGGCGCCTGCGGGGTGCGCGACTCGGCGGGGGTCAGCAGCAGCGACGACCAGGTCGCCACCCCGGCCACGATCGCCAGCAGGGCCACGGACTGCACCAGCTGCGGCGGGGAAAATCGATGGACGAATGCCATGGCAAGGACCTCCTGTTTGTCCGTCTTCGCAGCCTAGCGCGCAATGGTCACGTTTTTATTTCACATTCGCCGGGCAGGATGAAAACCGACGCACAGGAGCGCGCCCCATGACCCCATCCCGACAACAGGGCTTCACCCTGATCGAGCTGATGGTGGTGCTGGTGATCATCGGGATCGCCAGCGCCGCCATCAGCCTGAGCATCCGCCCCGACCCGCTGCAGGGCCTGCGCAAAGATGCCGAGCGCCTGGCGCAGTTGCTCCAGGTGGCCCAGGCCGAGGCCCGCGTGGATGGCCGGCCCATCAGTTGGCGGGCGGATGCCAAGGGTTTCGCCTTCAGCCGGCCCAGCGACGACGGCCGCGGCCTCGACCAGTTCAAGGACGACCCGCAACTGCGCCCGCGGCCCTGGGAAAGCCCGACGATCAAAGTGCGCATCGAGCCCGGCCCGCGGCTGGTGCTCAACGGCGAATGGATAGACGCGCCGCTGCAAGTGCAACTGTCCGACGGCCGGCACAGCCTGACGGTGCAACGCACCGCCACAGGCGTGGTCCGGGTGGTGGCACAGCCATGAGGGCGCGGATAAACAAGCGCCAAGGCGGCTTTACCCTGATCGAGGTGATGGTGGCGATCCTGCTGATGGCGGTGGTCAGCGTGATCGCCTGGCGCGGGCTGGACAGCGTCAGCCGGGCCGACAGCCATTTGCAGGCCAGCAGCGCGCAGACCGAGGAACTGCTGCGCACCCTGCACCAGCTGGAACGGGACGTGGCGCTGCGGGCCAGTGTCGAACTGATGGAGCCGGTGCCGGCCGGGGCCGATGCCGAAGCCGTCGATGTGCCGGCGGCCCTCACCGTGCGCAGCGCCGACGGCGGCACCTTCCGCCTGGATGTGATCCGCAGCTCGGCGACGCCCGGCGAGGGCCTGCAACGGGTGCGCTGGTGGCTCAAGGGCGACACCCTGTACCGCGCGGCGGCGCCGGCCCGCGATCGTTATCCGCTGCCCGCGCCGAAAAACGGCGTGGCGGTGCTGGAGCATGTCAGCGACTTGCAGCTGCGGGTCTGGGATCGGGACAAGGGCTGGCGCCAGCTCAGCGGCAACCGCAAGGAAAACCCGCCAGGCCTGGAGATCCGCCTGGTGCGGCAGACGCCCCAGGGCGAAGAGCGTTACCGCCAGGTGCTGGGGCCGTTGGAATGATTGCCGCGTCGAGCTGGACGCCGCACCTGTAGCCGCTGCCGAGCCCGCGAGGCTGCGCCCGAGGACGAAGTCCTCGCCAAACCTGAGCACGCGGTTTTCCAGGAAAACTGGATTGCCCGGTTTACGACCGCTGCGCGGTCGATCGCAGCCTCGCTGCGCTCGGCAGCGGCTACAGAAACTCGCGCCCCCGTCGAAATGGAGGCTTGCCCGCGATCCAAGCCACGCGGGTTGTCTGCACGGACGCTATCGCGAGCAAGCTTCGCTCCTACGGGTTTTGTGCTTCAGCTCAATAGCACCACGCCGCCCGGCAATTCGGTGCATTTGGCGCCGTAGGCGTCGCGGATCAGCAGCGCCACGCCGGCCAGTTGGTTGAGGTTGAAACGCGCCTGCACCTTGCGCTTGCCCAGCTCGGCGTTGAGCAGCACCAGCATGCCCGGACGGTAGCGGTTGATCTCGTCGATCACCGTGTTGAGGGTGGCGTTGTCGAACACCAGCACCTGCTCGCGCCAGGCGATCACCGCCGTCGGGTCCACCGCCGTCGGCTCGCCGACCTGGCGGCTGTCGTAGGTCAGTTGGCGACCGCTGTCCAGGCGGATCAGCCGGCCGCCGACCTCGACCTGCAGCGCGCCATCGATGCAGGTCACGCAGACACTGTGGTTGGTATTGCGCACATTGAAGCGTGCCTGGGAGGCGCTCAGCCAGCCGTTGCCGGCCTGGACCCGTACCGGCAGCGCGCTCTGGCTCAACACCTCGACCTCGCCTTCGAGCAGTTCGATGCCCTGCCCGCCGTCGGCCAGTTCGCGCCGGCTGATGCGGGTCTGGGTGTTGAGTTCCAGGCTCAGCCCGTCCTCCAGTTCGACCCGGCGCTGCTCGCCGACCTCGGTGCGGTAGTCGGCGCTCAGCCCGGCAAAACCGCCGGGCACCGAGACCCGCACCGCCACCAGGGCCACCGAGGCCGCCAGCGCTCCACCGAGAAAGGCCCGGCGGCCGAAGCGCCGCGGCTGGACCTGTTGCTGGCAGTGTTCGGCGGCCGGCTTCAGGCTGTGCCACAGCAACTTGGCCTGCTCGAAGGCCTCGGCATGCTGCGGGCTCTGCGCGCACCACTGCTGCAAGGCCCGGGCGTCGGCCGCGGTGGCCCGCCCCGAGGTCAGCAGGAGCAGCCAGTCCTGGGCCTCGTTGCGCAGCCGGTGGTCCGGTGTCGCCCGAGAAGTGGAGATGCTAAAGATGTTCAAGCGTGCGGGTACTCACGGATTAATCGGGGCCTTTAGTGACTAGGACGGTTTTCCGGCGCCGGGACCGAACCGCTGAATCACTTTTCTTTCAAGGCGCGAGGCGCAGTGGCCCAGGGCAGCCTTGATTTCCTTCTCGACCATCCGTGTCGAAATGCCGAAGCGCTGGGAGATTTCCAGGTGCGGCGCCTCCTCCAGGCGTGCAGCGATAAAGATCTTGCGGCGGCGCGCCGGCAGTTCGTAGAGCGCCTTGAGCAGCGACTGGATTTCCTTCTGCCCGCCCACCACCCGCGACGGGTCCAGGGCCTCGTCGCTGATCTGCAGCAGTTCCTCGACCTCGCTGCCGGTGAGCAGCCGGGCATCGGCCTCGCGGCGGTCGGCGGCGATGTTCAGGGCCATGCGATAGAGGTAGGCATTGGGCTGGGCGAGGTTCGGCGGCTCTTCCATGCGGTCGACCCGCAGATAGGTTTCGTGCAGCACATCGTTGGCCAGGTCCTCCGAGCCCAGGCGCCGACGCAGACGCACCTTGAAGTCGTCGTAGGAGGTCAGGAACAACCTGACCATCGCACTGTGCCCGGTATTCTTCATGCCCCAAAGGCTCCCTGGCGTTGTCTGCAATCCATGCGTTTTCCTGCGCTGTCGGGTATCAGAAGCAAGGTCACTGGCTGGCGCAGCGAACTTGGCGCGGGTCGTTCGACCCAGGTCTCGCTCAGGCTCTGCACCAGCGCCTCGTCGCGCCGCAGATCGCCGGTGGTGGTGACCAGGCGGCTGTGCTCGATATGCCCGCCGCGGTCGATCCACAGTTGCAGCACCGCGCGATAACGCCCCGGCCGGGTCAGTTCCGAACGGCACAGGCCGGCCTCCACCGCGCGTTGCAGCGCACTGGCGAAACTGTCGCTGGCCCAGGCCCCGGCACCGCCGCCCGTCCCCTTGGGGGCAGGTACATCGCTGAGCTGGGCGACTTGCAAGGTAAAGGCATCGGAACGGGCGTAACGGGCCATCAAACCACTTCCTGTCAGCAGGCGACTCAGGGCGTCCCGGGCGCTGTAGCGCCCCTGGACCCGTACCGAGCGACGCCCTCGGGTCAGCTCGCGGTCCACCAGCACCGCCATCCCGGTCGAGCGGCTGAACAGTTCCAGCGCTTCGGCCAGGTCTTGCGCGGCGATGTCCAGGTCCAGCAGCCGGTGCGAATCCACCATCGGCGGCGCGGGTTGCGCCGCCCGCAACCCGCCCGAGGCGGCCAGCGCCAACAGCAGCGCAAGCCCCCAGCGCGCGAACACCGCGTGAAAGAAAGACCGATACCCGACCTTTGCTCGGCGTCGCTGCACGGCTGACCTGTCCCTGAAAACCGTCATCCTGAGGCCAGTTTATGAACCTGATGTGACGGTGCCCGCAAAAAAACCATCACCTTTGCGCCACCCGCCTTGCTTTACACTCAAGGACCGCAACGGCCCCTCCCGGGCCCGCCAGGAGGCCCCCGATGAAACAGCTTCGCACCCTTGTCGCCAGCCTGATGCTCGGCGCCCTGCCGCTGGCCGGCCACGCCGCCACACCCGTCGAAGCGCCCGCCGCCGCTTCCGGCAAAACGCCCACAGAGGGTTGTATCGACGTCAGCGTGGGTGGCTACAAGGCCCCGGACTACGGTTGCCTGAGCCAGCAGATGGGCAACAACCCCGACGGCGCCAAGGCCGGGCAGAAGAACCAGGAAGCCCTGCAGGTGCCGGTCCACAAGCGCCCGCCAAACCAGATGGGCCTGGCCACTCCGGCCGCCACCAGCACGCGGATGGGCAATACCTTCGGCACCTCGGTGAAGCCGCAGCGGCCTTGAGGTTGTGTGTTCGGGCCCTGTCGCGAGCAGCCGTTTGCCGAGCATTGGCTGGCGTGGATGGAAAAGAAATCCGGGCTAGATGCTGGGCTGTTGGCGGAACGCCACGGCCAGGCGGTTCCAGCAGTTGATCGCCGCCACCGCGACCGTCAGGTCGACCAGCTCGCGCTCGCTGAATTCGCCACGCACGGCCTGGAACAACGCATCCGGCACCGCGGAATCGGCCAACAGGGTCACCGACTCGCTCCAGGCCAGCGCCGAACGCTCCCGCGGGCTGAACAACGCCGAATCGCGCCACACGCCGAGGGCGTACAGGCGCCGCTCGCTCTCGCCGTTCTGGCGCGCCTGCACCGCGTGCATGTCGGCGCAGAACGCGCAGTGGTTGAGTTGCGAGACGCGGATCTTGACCAGCTCCAGCAGGGGTTTCTCGATGGACAGGTCGAAGCTTTGTGCCTCGAGCATCAACAAGCCCTTGAGGGCTTCCGGCGAGGCGCTGTAGTAATCCAGGCGGGGTTCCATCGGGAGTCACCCTGAGCGTGTGTTGGTGTTCCCCCAGCCTAAGGTCCGCGTCGGCCTGCCCCTATAGCCAATCCGGGGGTTTATCGGCAGTCCATCGGGCCGGGGTCGGCTCAAGACCGCCGAAGCCCTTCGGGCTTATCGCAGCCTGCGGCAGCGGCTACAGGGGTTGGTTGTGGCGCGGACTCGTGGTTTCCCCAATCGGTGTAGCCGCTGCCGAAGGCTGCGATCGCGTACGCAGTACGCGTCAAGGCCGCAGGCCGATCCCGGGGCGCTACACGAACCCCGGGCTTGCGGGTAATCTGGCGGGCACTGATCGTTTTGGAATGTCATCGATGGAACTGCATGTCGTCATCAACGGACGCAAGGACCTGGCCGACCAGCTGTATCGGCAACTGCGCGACGCCATCGAGTGCGGGCGGCTGGCGGCGGGCGCGCAATTGCCGCCGAGCCGCCTGCTGGCCGAGCAACTGGGGATCTCGCGCAAGACGGTGTCGGACACCTACAGCCTGTTGACCTACGAGAACTTCCTGATCGGCCGGATCGGCCGCGGCACCTTCGTCAATGCCCGCCCGGTGAAGGCCGAACCCAAGCAGAGCGCCGCCGACCTGGCCTGTGCGCAGAGCCTGGAAAAATGGCAGGAGCTGCCCTCGCCCCTGCGCCATCCGACCCTGGAAGGCACCTCGCGCTACGAGTTCATCGGCGGCGCCACCAGCCGCAATCAGTTCCCCCAGGAAGAGTGGCGGCGCTGCACCCAGGACGCTTTGCGGCGGATCGCCCAGAGCGGCGGTTTCTACAGCCAGCCGGAAGGCCTGCCGGCGCTGCGCAATGCGATCGCCGGGCATGTCTCGTTCTCGCGCGGCGTGGTCTGCAGCGAGGCCGACATCGTGGTCTGCAACGGCGCGCAACAGGCCCTGGACCTGATCGCCCGGGTGGTGCTCGAACCCGGCAGCCTGGTGGCCATGGAAGACCCCGGCTACACCCCGGCGCGCCTGCTGTTCAGTGCCCAGGGCGCGACGGTGATCGGCGTGCCGGTGGACGACCAGGGCCTCCAGGTCGAGCGGATTCCCGATGGCGTGCGGCTGATCTACGTCACCCCGTCCCACCAGTTCCCCCTGGGCATGCCCATGAGCGCGGCCCGCCGCGAGGCCCTGCTGGAGCGGGCGCGGGAGCTGGGGGCGATCGTCATCGAGGACGATTACGACAGCGATTTCCGCTACGAGGGGCGCCCCACCGATTCCCTGCAAAGCCTGGATAAGCGCGGCGTGGTGGCCTATGTCGGGACCTTCTCGAAGACCATGCTGCCGCAGCTGCGCCTGGGCTACGCGGTGCTGCCACCGGCGATCCTCGGCGCGGTGATCAAGGCCAAGCGCCTCACCGACTGCCACACCTCGACCCTGCCGCAATGGGCGCTGGCCAAGTTCATCGCCGAGGGTTACCTGCTCAAGCACATCCGCCGCTGCCACACGGTGTACGCCGGGCGCCGCGAGCGCATCCTGCAGCGCCTGAACGGCGACCTCTCGCCCTGGCTGCAGGCGGTGCCGTCCACCGCCGGCTTCCACATGACGGCGCTGTGCAAGGTGCCGGTGAATATCCCGCTGTTGCTGGAGCTGGCGAAGAAGGTCGAGGTCGGGCTCTACCCGCTGCATGGCTTCTATTATCAGGAGCCGGCCAGGGACGGGCTGTTCATCGGCTTTGGCGCCATCGAGACCCTGGACATCGACCCGGCCCTGGACAAGGTGCGCGACATCCTGCAACAGATCGCCTGATTGGCCCCGGGCTTTTCCCGGGGATTGGTTATTTTTGTTGCAATCTTGCGGCCCTATTCTGAGCCTCCACCCAATGCCGTGACTGTCGCCGGGTGCTGCTGGGGTCATCAGATCCCGCACCTGCTCCGCAGGTGATCGCAGCCTGCGGCAGCGGCTACAGGACTCGCGGAGGGTTCTAGATGTCCAGTCCAGCCATCAATATCGTGCAAATCAGGGCCGCCCAGGGCCGTTCGGAGGAGCTTGGCCAGCAGTTGACCACACTTCTCGCCGCCCTGCGCGAGGCTCCCGGTTGCCTGGCGTACAGCGCCCAGTGCAACACAGCGGACACGCACCGCTGGACCGTAAGCGGCCAATGGCGCTCGGCGGCCGAGATGCAGGCGCATTTCCATCTGCCGGCGGCCCAGGGGTTCATCGACCTGCTGGACCGCCGCCTGGCCTGCGCCCTCGACTTCGAACACTGAGGCATTGGTCTGCGCTTCTTTGCCGGGATTGGTTATAGGCCGGTCGCACCAGCGGGCTTACCTTGAGCCGACCCCTTTCGCACCGGAGAAACCGACCATGAAGACCCTCGCTGCCCTGACCTGCGCCCTCGCCGGCCTGACCCTGCTCACCGCCCTGGGCGCCGCTGCCCATGACCCGGAGTACGGCCAGGAAAAAACCAGGATCCTGCAGGAACATGCCCTGAACAACCTGCCGGGCAAGACCGCGCTGATGCTCACCGTCGACTACGCACCGGGCCAGGCCACGGTGCCGCACATGCACAAGGGCGCGGCCCTGGCCTATGTGCTCGAAGGCGAGATCACCTCGCGGGTCAACGACGAACCGGCCATCACCTACAAGGCAGGCCAATCCTGGTACGAACCGGCCGGCTCGCAGCACCCGGTGTCGGCCAACGCCAGCGCCAGCAAACCCGCCAGGCTGCTGGTGTTCATGCTCAAGGACGCCAAGGACGATGTGCTGACGCCGCTGAAGCAGTAAGCGCCTGGCAGCAGATACTCCGTAGGAACGAGGCTTGCCCGCGATCCGCGCAGCGGCCAGGCGCCTTTTTCATCGATTTGGGAAATGGTGTTGCCTGTTCTGGCGTCATCGCGAGCAAGCTTCGCTCCTACAGAAGCGGCGGGTTTCGTAACGACAGATATCCCGTAGGAGCGGTGTGCTTTTTGTAGCCGCTGCCGCAGGCTGCGATCGAGCGGAACGCTCGCAGGGATCTTGCAGGCGCCTGAGACCCTGCGACCAGCATGGTCGGACCATCGCAACCTGCGGCAGCTACGACATTTCTTGAGGCCATGAAAAAAGCCCCGTATCTCGCGATACGGGGCTTTTTCATTTACCGCTCGATCAGGCCGCTACAAGGCCCGATTGACCGCTCATGGCCAGGTCCAGCAACTCGCGGTTGGCCACCGCGTACATGGCGTAGTCGGTGCCGCTGGCGGCACGGATTTCCACCAGCATCGCGCGCCAGCGCTCGACCATGCTCTGGTTCTGCTCAAGCCACAGGGCCACGCGGGCTTCCATGTCTTGTGGCGCATCGGCCATTTGCAGGACCGAGATGGTGATCGCCCGCTGCTGCCAGTCCACGTCGTCGCGGAAGGCTTCGCGTGCCTGGGCCTGCCAGTTGTTGGCCACCGGCAGATCGCTGATCTGCTGCAGGTACCACGGCAGGTCCAGGGCGCTGCCCACGGCGAAGTAGGCCTTGGCCACATCGGCGGCGTCGTGCCCGGTGACATCCGCGGCCTCGATGATCGGCAACAGGGTGTACAGATGGGTGGTACCTGCCACCATGCGCGCCAACAGCTCAGGCACGCCGGCTTCGACGTAGGCGGTGTAGCGAGTCTGCCAGCCGACCCGGGTCGGGCCTTCCAGCAGTTCGTCGAGCTTGAGGCCCAGCGCCGCCAGGTGCGGACCGAAGTGCGCGACGTCACGGGCGGCATCCTGCTCGTTGCGACGGCTGCGCAGGAACCAGCGGGTGGCGCGACGGCCAAGGCGCATCAGCTCGTCCATCAGCTCCAGTTGCACCTGGGCCGAGACCTGGTGGTCCAGGGCTTCGATCTGGCGGAACCAGTGCGGGAGATGGAAGATGTCACGCACGATCACATAGGCGCCCGCCACGTTGGCCGGGCTCATGCCAGTGGACTCCTTCAGGCGCTGCACGAAGGTGATGCCCATGTGGTTGACCAGGTCGTTGGCGATCTGGGTGCTGACGATCTCGCGCTTGAGGCGGTGGCGGCGCATGGCTTCGGCGAACTTGCTGACCAGGGTCGGCGGGAACGCGGTTTCCATGTCGCGGGTCAGGTAGTCGTCGTCCGGTACCAGGGAGTTGAGCAACTGTTCCTTGAGGTCGATCTTGCTGTAGGAGATCAGCACCGACAGTTCCGGACGGGTCAGCCCGTGGCCGGCGGCGACGCGCTCGTTGAGCTGCTCTTCCGACGGCAGGAACTCGATGGCGCGGTCCAGCTTGCCACGGCCTTCCAGGTCGCTCATCAGGCGCTTGTACTCGGCGATCCGCGCGAAGGCACGACGGGCCGCCAGGGACAGGGCCTGGGTCTGCTTGTAGTTGTTGCCCAACACCAGGCCACCGACTTCGTCGGTCATGCTCGCCAGCAACTGGTTACGCTGCTTGTCGGTCATGTCGCCGGCATGCACCACTTCGTTGAGCAGGATCTTGATGTTCACTTCATGGTCGGAGCAGTCCACGCCACCGGCGTTGTCGATGAAGTCGGTGTTGGAACCGCCGCCATTGAGGCCGAACTCCACACGACCCAGCTGGGTCATGCCGAGGTTGCCGCCCTCGCCCACCACCTTGCAGCGCAGCTCGTTGCCGTTGACCCGCAGCGCATCGTTGGCCTTGTCGCCAACATCGGCGTGGCTTTCGGTGCTGGCCTTGACGTAGGTACCGATACCGCCGTTCCACAACAGGTCCACCGGCGCCTTGAGCAAGGCGTTGAGCAGCTCGGTCGGGGTCAGCTTGTCGGCCTGGATGTCGAAGCGTTCTTTCATCTGCGGCGAGATGGCGATGCTCTTCGCGCTGCGCGAGAAGATGCCGCCGCCTTCGGACATGATGCTGGTGTCGTAGTCGCTCCAGGCCGAACGCGGCAGGTCGAACATGCGCTGGCGCTCGGCGAAGCTGGTGGCCGGGTCCGGATTCGGGTCGATGAAGATGTGCATATGGTTGAAGGCCGCGACCAGCTGCAGTTTGTCGGACATCAGCAAGCCGTTGCCGAACACGTCGCCGGCCATGTCGCCGACGCCCACCACTGTGATGCTGTCTTCCTGGACATTGATGCCGCGCTCGCGGAAGTGGCGCTGCACGCCGACCCACGCGCCCTTGGCGGTGATGCCCATTTTCTTGTGGTCGTAACCGGCGGAACCGCCGGAAGCGAACGCATCGCCCAGCCAGAAGCCGTAGTCGATGGCGATGCCGTTGGCGATGTCGGAGAAGGTCGCGGTGCCCTTGTCCGCCGCCACCACCAGGTACGGGTCATCGTCGTCGTGACGCACCACGTTGGCCGGCGGCACCAGGGCGCCGTCCTTCAGGTTGTCGGTGATGTCCAGCAGGCCGGAGATGAAGATGCGGTAGCAGGCGATGCCTTCGGCCGCGATCTCGTCCCGGCTGCCGCCCACTGGCAGGCGACGCGGCAGGAAGCCGCCCTTGGCGCCCACCGGCACGATCACCGAGTTCTTCACTTGCTGGGCTTTTACCAGGCCGAGGACTTCGGTACGGAAGTCTTCTTCGCGGTCGGACCAGCGCAGGCCGCCACGGGCAACGTTGCCGAAGCGCAGGTGCACGCCTTCGACGCGCGGCGAGTAGACGAAGATTTCGAACTTCGGCACCGGCTTGGGCAGCTCGGGAATCAAGTGCGGGTTGAACTTGAAGCTGAAGTACGACTTGTTATGGCCGTTGGCGTCGGTCTGGTAGAAGTTGGTCCGCAGGGTGGCCTTGATCAGGTCCAGGTAGCGACGCAGGATGCGGTCTTCGTTGAGCACCTGGACATCGTCCAGGGCGCTGAGGATCGCGTGCTCCAGGCGTTGCTGCTTGTCTTCCAGGTCATCGCTGCCGAGCTTGCGCGCCAGGTAGAAGCGGGTCTTGAACAACCGGGTCAGCTCGCGGGCGATATCGGTGTGGTTGTTCAGGGTGCTGGCGATGTAGCCCAGGTCGAAGCCCAGGCGGATCTGCTTCAGGTAACGGGCGTAGGCACGCAGCAGCGCGACGTCGCGCCATGGCAGGCCGGCGGTCAGCACCAGGCGGTTGAACGCGTCGTTCTCGGCATCGCCACGCACGATGTGGACGAAGGCGTCCTGCAGGGTGTCGTTGAGCTGCTGGATATCCAGGTTCAGGCCTTCGGCCGCGGTGAAGGCGAAGTCGTGGATCCAGAACTCACGGCCGCTGGCGTGGCGCAGGCGATACGGGAACTCGCCGAGCACGCGCAGGCCGAGGTTTTCCAGGATCGGCAGCACGTCGGACAGCGCCAATGGGGTATCGGCGTGATACAGCTTGCAGTGCAGCAGCGGCTGGCTGGTGGACTGGGTCAGCGGCTGGTAGAAGCTCATCACCAGCGGGTTGGCCTCGGTCAGGCTCAGCAGGTGCTGCATGTCGACCACCGCCGAATGCGCGGCGAAGCGCTCGCGGTAGCCGGCCGGGAAGCCTTTCGGGAAGTCGGCCAGGACGTTGGTGCCGTGGGCTTCGCCGAAGCTTTCGACGGTCAGCGCGGCGTAGTCGTCCTGCCAGCTGCGGCAGGCCTGCACCACTTCTTTTTCCAGCAGCAGCGGGTCGATGTCGATGCGGTTCTTCGGGTCGACCCGCAGGATCAGTTGCACGCGCGCCAGCACGGACTCGGAGAAGAAGGTCCAGAACTCGCAGTCGGTGGCCTTCAGGCGATCCATCAGCACCTGCTGGATCTTCTGCCGCACTTCGGTGGAATAGATGTCGCGCGGCACATAGGCCAGGCAGTAGCAGAAACGACCGTACGGGTCCTTGCGCAGGAACACGCGGATCTTGTTGCGTTCCTGGATCTGCACGATCGACATCACGGTGTTGAACAGCTCGTCGACCGGGGTCTGGAACAGGTCGTCGCGCGGCAGCACTTCGAGGACCTGGGCCAGTTCCTTGCCCAGGTGCGCCTTGGCCTGGAAGCCGGAGCGCTGTTCGATGATTTCCACCTTGCGGCGGATATAAGGAATCACCCGCACGCTTTCGCCGTACACCGACGAGGTGTACAGGCCCATGAAGCGGCATTCCTTGAGCACATTGCCGTCGGCATCGATCTGGCGGATCGACACGTAGTCCGGGTAGGCCGGACGGTGCACACGGCTTGGGTGGGCGGCCTTGGCGAACGACAGCGGCGTCGGTTCGCGCAGGTAGTTCACGGCGTAGTCTTCGATGCGCAGGTCGTCGACGGTGAGGCCGGCGCGCAGCAGCTTGGTCAGGCCGAGGAAGGAGTCCTGGTCGTACTCGATATGGCCACCGTGGTGGTCCTCGCGCACCACGAACTCTTCGTAGCCAAGGAAGGTGAAGTGGTTGCCCACCAGCCATTCCAGGAAGCTCTTGATCTCGCCCTTTTCATCGGCGTCGATCTCGAACTGGCTGTTGCCGATGCCATCGATCAGTTCCTGGACCTTGGCTTTCATCGGCTCGAAATCGGCCACGGCGACGCGCACCTCGCCAAGCACCTGCTCCAGTTCCTTGCTCAGGACATTGAGCTCGGCGGTGTTGGCGCAGCGGTCGATCTCCAGGTACATCAGCGATTCTTGCAGGATGCCTTCGCCCTGGGTGCCCTTGGGCAGGATTTCCAGCAGCTCGTTCTTGCTCCCGCGACGCACGCTCAGCACGGTGGTCTGCAGGGTGTGGATGCTGTAGCCGCGACGGTTCAGCTCGGTGCGGACCGAGTCCACCAGGAACGGCAGGTCATGGTGCAGCACTTCGACCGCGGTGTGGGTCGACTGCCAGCCATGACGTTCGTAATCGGGGTTGTAGACGCGCACTTGCGGTTGCGCGTGGTCGAAGCGCTCAAGCAGGCGCCAGGCAGAAAGGGTGCAGCCCGCCAGGTCGGACAAGCGACGCTGGGTGAGTTCGTCCAGAGAAATGATGCCGAAGAATTGTTCAGCGAACAGCGCCACTTGTGGCAGTGCCTGTTCACTGATGTGCTGCGCCAGTGCCGCTTGCAGTTGGTGCTGGAAGTCGGCCTTGCTGGCTGCGGTGAAGAACGCCATCTGTGGTACTCCGCTTGGGCTTGTTATTGAGTAAAGCGTCGCATGCAATCCCCTTGCGGGGGTGTCGGTCATCCTGCTCCTGGATCTCGGGCAGAGGTCGCAGGATGACAGGGTGGTGAAGCTGTACGAGACGCTCAGGTCACATTCACCGTTCCCGGATGGGCATCTGCAAAAACGACTGCCACGGTGCGCCGGGCAATGCCTTTACAGGTGCTCATCCGTTGCGCAGCTTAACGAGTGCGGCAAGCGCGCTGCTTGCGGTGCTGCGACATATTCGGTCATTGGCAGGCAACTGGCGGGCCAGGCCTTGAACAACACTAGCAGCCGCCGGACAAAACGGCGGTCGCGCCGAGGCTTTACGGGACTGTCGTGCCAGAAACGGTCCGCGCCGGGAACCCACTCTCTGACACACAAAGCAGCAGAAATTCCCCCGGGCTGGCAGAATTGCACTTTGTTCGCCCCGCTCCCCCACCGGAGCCAGCCCCAGGACTCGCCCCATGCAAATGACCACCGCCCACCTGATCGCCAACCCGTGCGACGACGAAGAAGACAACATGGCCATGCTCTGCTGCCACAGCAACCAGGGCGAGATGTTCCTGATGACCCGCTACCCGGACGAGGACGAACTGGAGATCACCCTGGACGGCGAACCCTCGACCCTGGACGGGGTGAAAGTCACCCTGGGCCCGACCCGCCTGCTGATCGAAATCGCCGCGGCCGACGCCGACGCGCTCAATGGCAGCGATCACCTGGAGATCCTGCACAACACCGCGGCGGCGGACCTGGCGGAAGTCGAGCAAACCCTGCAGAACATCCTCAAGGGCACCGGCACCTATATCAGAGAGTTTTGAGCTACAAGCTTTAAGCTACAAGCTTGGAGCTTGTAGCTACGAGCCACCGACTGGTTTCTTGACAAGAAACCAGCGCCCCGGCATTGTCTGACAACCTGACTTACGAGCCCCCTCCTCCATGCTTCAGCTCCAGCGCCCCGACACCCTGGTCGAACGAGTGGTCAACGCGATCCGCAAGGAGATTGACGCCGGCCGCCTGACCGCCGAATCGCGCCTGCCGACCGAACAGCAATTGACCGAGCAACTGAACGTCAGCCGCTCGGTGGTGCGCGAGGCCGTGGCGCAACTCAAGGCCGACGGCATCCTGGTCAGCCGCCGCGGGCTGGGCTCGTTCATTTCGCAGAATCCCAACGGCAGCGTGTTCCGTTTTCCCAGCCAGAAGGGCCGCAAGCCCGACCTGGTGCAGATGTTCGAAATGCGCCTGTGGATCGAGACCCAGGCCGCCTCCATCGCCGCCCAGCGCCGCGACGACGCCGACCTGCAACGCATGCGCAGCGCCCTGCAAGAGATGCACGACCAGCGCAGCGATCTGGCCGCGGCCGCCCTCGCCGACGTGGAGTTCCACCGGGCCATCGCCGATGCCAGCAAGAACCACTACTTCGTCGCCTTCCATGATTTTCTTCGTGGCCAGCTGGCCGAAGCGCGGCGCACCGCCTGGGAAAACTCGGCGGCCCATTCGGTCGGCGGTTCCGCCGATGCCGGCCGCGAACACCAGGCGCTGTACGAAGCCATCGCCGCCGGTGACCGGCAGCAGGCCGCCGCCTGCGCCGAAGCGCACCTGCGGGCCGCGGCCAAACGCTTGAAAATCGACCTGCCGAGTATCGATTAACCCCCTGTAACCCACTGTCTGGCGGACGCTGCCGCGCGGCGTCTTTTGTTTGCTTATATTTGTCTGACAACCTGATGATCAGACTCGAACAAGAATAACCAAGGTGACATCTGCATGATCTACGACTACTGCATCATCGGCGGCGGCATCGTTGGCCTCGCCACCGCCATGGCGCTGCTCGAACGCCAGCCCGGCGCCTCGCTGCTGATCCTGGAAAAGGAAAACCTCCTGGCCCGGCACCAGACCGGCCACAACAGCGGGGTGATCCACGCCGGCATCTACTACGCCCCGGGCAGCCTCAAGGCCGACCTGTGCAAGCGCGGCGCCCAGGCGACCAAGGATTTCTGCACCCAGCACGGGATCAGGTTCGAGGTCTGCGGCAAGCTGTTGGTGGCCTCCACGCCGCTGGAAGTCGAGCGCATGCATGCCTTGTACGAGCGCTCGCAGCAGAACGGCCTGAAGGTCGAACGGCTGGATGCGCAAGAACTGCAGCGGCGCGAACCGAACATCGTCGGCCTCGGCGGCCTGTTCCTCGATGCCACCGGCATTGTCGACTACCGGCAGGTGTGCGAAGCCATGGCCCGGGTCATCCAGAAGGCCGGCGGCGAAGTGCAGCTGCAAACGACCGTGCGCGCCATCGCCGAAACCGCCGACAAAGTCACCATCAGCAGCGACGACAAGGTCTGGAGCGCCCGCCAGCTGGTGGCCTGCGCCGGCCTGCAATCGGATCGCCTGGCGGCCCTGGCCGGGGTCAGGATCGACCACCAGATCATCCCGTTCCGCGGCGAGTACTTCCGCCTGCCGGCGGCGAAGAACGCCATCGTCAATCACCTGATCTACCCGATCCCCGATCCGGAGCTGCCGTTTCTCGGCGTGCACCTGACCCGGATGATCGACGGCAGCGTCACGGTCGGGCCCAACGCCGTGCTCGGCCTGGGCCGGGAGAACTATCGCAAGTTCTCCATCAACTGGCGCGACGTGGCCGAGTACGCAACCTTCCCCGGTTTCTGGAAAACCATCTGGAACAACCTCGGTTCCGGCACCACGGAAATGAAGAACTCGCTGTTCAAGCGCGGCTACCTGGAGCAGTGCCGCAAATACTGCCCGTCCCTGGAAGTCGCCGACCTGCTGCCGTACGAGGCCGGGATTCGCGCCCAGGCGGTGATGCGCGACGGCACCCTGGTGCACGACTTCCTGTTCGCCGAAACCCCGCGCATGGTCCACGTCTGCAATGCCCCCTCGCCGGCCGCGACCTCGGCCATCCCCATCGGCCAGATGATTGCCGAGAGAATCCTCAAAGCCCGTTGATCCCCGCTGCACGGGTGCCTGGCGCCCGCTTGAAAATAACTACAAACAACAAGGAATCCTCAGATGTCAGTCCATGAGGCGGCCCCGGCCGCATGCGAAACGCCGCAACAAAAACAAAAACGCCTGCGCAAGGTCGCGGCGGCGACCATCTTCGGCTCGATGCTGGAGTGGTACGACTTCTATCTGTACGCCACCATGGCGGCCATCGTCTTCTCGAAAATCTTCTTCGACCCCAGCAACCCGAAAGTCGCCTCGCTGCTGGCGTTCTCCACCTTTGCCATCGGCTTTATCGCCCGGCCCTTCGGCGGCGTGCTGTTCGGCTATTTGGGCGACCGGTTCGGGCGCAAGCAGGTGCTGGTCATCACCTTCTGCATGATGGGTGTGTGCACCACGCTGATCGGCCTGATTCCCAGCTATGCCTCGATCGGCATCTGGGCACCGATCATCCTGGTGCTGGTGCGGATCATCCAGGGCCTCGGTGCTGGCGCCGAACTGTCCGGCGCGGCGGTGACCTCCTATGAACACGCCAGCGAAGGCAAGCGCGGCAGCCAGGGGGCCTGGCCGGCGCTGGGCCTGAACCTTGGCCTGCTGCTGTCGTCGCTGACCGTCTACCTGCTGACCATGAACGGCAACGACTTCCTGCTCTCCGGCGGCTGGCGCATTCCGTTCGTTTGCAGCATCGCCCTGGTCGGCGTCGGCCTGTGGGTGCGGCGCAGCATTCCGGAAACCCCGCAGTTCGAGAAGCTGGACAAGGCGCAGGAAAAGGACAGCGCCAAGGCCCAGGCCTCGCCCCTCAAGCTGCTGTTCAAGAACGACCTCAAGGGCCTGGCCGTGGTGCTGTTCGTGGCCATCGGCTACAACGCCCTGAGCTACATCTTCAAGACCTTCTCCCTGGCCTACCTGACCCAGTACAAAGGCGTCGAGGCCCATGTCACTTCGCTGTCGGTGACCATCGCCAGCCTGGTGGCGATAGTCGCCGTGCCCTGCTTCGGCTGGCTCTGCGACAAGTGGAGCAGCAAGAAGGTGCTGATGCTCGGCGGCCTGTGCTCGGTGCTGTTCGCCTATCCGTTCCTGAGCCTGCTCAATACCGGCGAGCCGCTGATGATCTACCTGGCCATCGCCATCGGCACCGGGGTATTGGCGCCGATGATGTTCGCGCCCCAGGGCTCGTTCCTCAGCCGCCAGTTCCCGACCCAGACCCGCTCCTCCGGCTTCGGTACCGGCCGTGAAATCGGCACCGCCATCGCCGGCGGCCTGGCGCCCCTGGGCGGGCTGGCCCTGGTGGCCAACTCGGCGACCCACTCGACCGACGGGGTGGCGCTGATCCTGGCGGTCTCGGCGGTGATGGTGGTGGTCTTCGCCCTGTGCGACCAGGGCCGCAAGCACTCCAGCTTCAAGAACTGAGCACCCGCCACTGACGCGCCGTCAATCGGACGCCGCGGAGTTTCAGGTAGGCCCGGTGCGCAGGCCTTGCGAGGACTGCGTCCTCGATCGCAGCCTCGCGGGCTCGGCAGCGGCTACAGGACCACGCACGACTCCGGTTTCCACGGGGCGGCGCTGGCCCTGGCCCTGGCCTTTACCTGTAGCCGCTGCCGAGCGCAGCGAGGCTGCGATCGGGCGCGCAGCGGCCGTCAACCGGGCGACGCGGAGTTTCAGGTAGACCCAGTGCGCAGGCATTCCGACGCAGCGGCCGTCAGGGCGACGCGCCAGGCACCTGCCGCCTTCCTCCCCCCCAGGTCTCGTGATACGACCCGGGGGTTGCCGGTTATTTACAGAAATTTGCCAGGTGCCGTTAGTCGCCGGGGGCCCGGATGGATTAAAGTAACGCCCCCAGCCCTGGCGTTATTCGAACGCCCTCGGTCACCCTCTGCAGGAACAGTCATCGATGGAACATCGTGAAGCGCTACTCGCGCTGCGAACCTTTCTTTCAACGCAGATTCTCGGCCAGGAAAAACTCATCGAGCGCTTGCTCATCGCCCTGCTCGCCGACGGCCACATGCTGGTCGAGGGCGCCCCGGGCCTGGCCAAGACCAAGGCCATCAAAGAGCTGGCCGAAGGCATCGAAGCGCAGTTCCATCGCATCCAGTTCACCCCCGACCTGTTGCCGGCCGACATCACCGGCACCGAAATCTATCGCCCGGAAACCGGCAGCTTCGTGTTCCAGCAAGGGCCGATCTTCCACAACCTGGTGCTGGCCGACGAAATCAACCGCGCCCCGGCCAAGGTCCAGTCGGCCTTGCTCGAAGCCATGGGCGAGCGCCAGGTCAGCGTCGGCCGCAGCACTTATGAGCTGTCGCCGCTGTTCCTGGTGATGGCCACGCAGAACCCCATCGAGCAGGAAGGCACCTACCCGCTGCCCGAAGCCCAGCTCGACCGTTTCCTGATGCACGTGAAGATCGGCTTCCCCGACGCCGCCGTCGAGCGGCGCATCCTGCAGCAGGCCCGTGGCGAAGCGCTGAACGGCGAAACCAAGCCCGAGCGCCGTATCAGCCAGCAGGCGATCTTCGCCGCGCGCAAGGAAATCCTCGGCCTGTACATGGCCGACGCCGTGGAGGAATACCTGGTGCAGTTGGTGATGGCCACCCGCACCCCGGCCAAGTTCGACCCGGAGATGGCCGAATGGATCGCCTATGGCGCCAGCCCGCGCGGTTCCATCGCCCTCGACCGCTGCGCCCGGGCCCACGCCTGGCTGGCCGGGCGCGACTTCGTCAGCCCCGAGGACATCCAGGCGGTGCTGTTCGATGTGTTGCGCCACCGCATCATTCTGTCTTTCGAAGCAGAAGCCGCCGGCATCGACCAGGACCGGGTGGTCCAGCGGATTCTCGACGTCGTAGCCGTCGCTTGACCCCGATGAACGCCAGCCCTGTCGATGCCCCGGGCATCCGCGTCAGCCTCGCCGAGCTGATCGAGATGCGCCATCGCGTGCGCGAAGTGCAGCTGTTTTCCACGCCGAGCCAGCGCAGCCCGCTGGTCGGCCTGCACCACTCCAAGCTGCGTGGCCGTGGCGTCGACTTCGACCAGGTGCGGGTCTACCAGGCCGGCGACGACGTGCGCAGCATCGACTGGCGCGTCACCGCGCGCACCCAGGAACCGCACACCAAGCTGTTCCACGAAGAGCGCGAACGGCCGATCTTCATCATGGTCGAGCAGAGCCGGCGGCTGTTCTTCGGTTCCGGGCTGATGTTCAAGTCGGTGCTCGCCGCCCAGGCCGCGAGCCTGATCGGCTGGGCCGCCCTGGGCCACAACGATCGGGTCGGCGGCCTGGTGTTCGGCGACGACGAGCACTACGAGATCAAGCCGCGGCGCAGCAAACAGAGCCTGCTGCAACTGCTCAACCGCCTGGTGCGGGTCAACCAGTCGCTGCACAGCGAAACCGAACCCGAGCGCGACGCCCTCGGCACCGCCCTGCGCCGTGGCCGCGAAGTGCTGCGCCCGGGCAGCCTGGTGATCGTGATCTGCGACGAGCGTGCCCTGAGCGACGCCGCCGAACAGCAACTGAGCCTGCTGTCGCGCCACTGCGACCTGCTGCTGATGCCGCTGTCCGACCCGCTGGACCACGCCCTGCCCGCCGCCGGCCTGCTGCGTTTCGCCGAACGCGGCGCGCAGCTGGAGCTGGACACCCTCAACTATGAACTGCGCCAGGCCTATCGGGCGCAGAGCGAAGCGCGCATCGCCCGTTGGGAACTGCTGGCGCAGAAGCTGCGGGTGCTGCTGATGCCCCTGAGCACCCAGAGCGAAATGGTCGAGCAACTGCGCGAGTACCTGAACCCGCAACGCCCGGGGAAAACCCGATGAGCAGCCTCGACCAACTGCAGCCCTTGATCGCCCCGCCCGCCATCGGCCTGTGGCCGCCGGCACCGGGCTGGTGGCTGTTGCTGGTGTTGCTGCCGCTGCTCGGCTTTGGCCTGTGGCGGCTCAAGCGCTTCTGGCCGCGCCAACGCGCCCTGCCCCGCGCCGAACAGCCGCTGGACCCTCTGCGCCTGGCCGCCCTCGCCGAACTGGCGCTGCTGCCCAAGCCCTACGACGGCGCGCCCGCCGGCGCCTGGCTGCAACAACTCAATGGCTTGCTCAAGCGCCTGTGCCGCAACCATTACCCCTACAGCCAGAGCCATACCCTCAACGGCCGCAAGTGGCTGGCGTTCCTCGACAACCGCTGCCCGGCGGCCGGCCTCACGCGCTGGATGGTCCTGGTGGAAGGCGCCTACAAGCCCGAGTGCAAGCTCGACGACAAGGCCATCGCCGGCCTGACCCAGGCCGTGGAAATCTGGATTCGCAAACATGTTTGAGTTCGCCTGGCCGTGGATCTTCGCCCTGCTGCCGCTGCCCTGGCTGCTGCGGGTGCTGCTGCCGGTGGCCGACAGCGGCGAACCGGCGCTAAAAGTCAGCTTCCTCAGCGACCTGGAAGGCCTGGCCAGACGCCGCGCCCGAGCCAACCTGCCGACCTGGCGCCAGCAGGCTCCGTTCATTCTGTTGTGGCTGTTGCTGCTGGTGGCCGCCGCCCGCCCGCAATGGCTGGGCGAACCGCTGCCGGTGGCCGCCAGCGGTCGCGACCTGCTGGTGGCGGTGGATGTCTCCGGCTCCATGGACTTCCCCGACATGCAATGGCAGGACGAAGACGTCAGCCGCCTGAACCTGGTCCAGCACCTGCTCGGCGACTTCCTGGAAAGCCGCGAAGGCGACCGCGTCGGCCTGATCCTGTTCGGCAGCAAGGCCTACCTGCAAGCGCCGCTGACCTTCGACCGGCACACCGTGCGCGTCTGGCTGGACGAAGCGAAGATCGGCATCGCCGGCAAAAACACCGCCATCGGCGACGCCATCGGCCTGGCGCTCAAGCGCCTGCGCCAGCGTCCGGCGCAGAGCCGGGTGCTGATCCTGGTCACCGACGGCGCCAACAACGGCGGTGAAATCGACCCGCTGACCGCCGCCCGCCTGGCCGCCGAAGAAGGCGTGAAGATCTACCCGATCGGCATCGGCGCCGACCCGGAGCAAAGCGGCACCCTGGGTTTTCTCGGCCTCAACCCGAGCCTGGACCTCGACGAGCCGGCCCTCAAGGCCATCGCCGAAGCCACTGGCGGGCGCTATTTCCGCGCCCGCGACAGCCAGGAGCTGCAAGCGATCAAGGACACCCTCGACCAACTGGAACCGGTGACCCAGCAGCCGACCCAGGCCCGTTCGGCGCAAGCGCTGTACAGCTGGCCGCTGGCCGCGGCGCTGCTGTTGAGCATGCTGCTGGTGGTGCGCGAGCGCTGGCCGGACCATCCGCTGCAACGCTTCTTCACCCGCGAGCGCTTTCTGCAACCTTTGCCAGACTGGCGCGAACGGCTCAAACGCCTGCGCCTGCGGAGGCGTCGATGAGCGCGCCGTTCTGGGCCGAACTCTGGCCCCACTGGTTCCGCCCCTGGTGGCTGCTGCTGTTGCCGCTGCTCGGCTGGCTGCTGTGGCAGTTGTGGCACCGGCAGAAGCGCGCTGGCCGTTGGCAGATGATCCTGCCGCCGGCCTTTCACGCCGCCCTGCTCAGCGGCGGCAACGGCCGCGAAAGCAAACTGCCGTGGATCGCCCTCGGCCTGGCCTGGATTCTCGCCGTGCTGGCCCTGCTCGGCCCCGGCTGGCAGCGGGTCGAACAGACCAGCCAGAAACCGGCCGACCCGCTGGTGGTGCTGCTGGAACTGACCCCGGAAATGCTCGCCGGCGACGTCCCGCCCAATCGCCTGGAACAGGCCCGGCGCAAGCTGCTGGACCTGTTGCAGGTACGCAGCGATGCGCAGACGGCAATCGTGGTCTACGCCGGCAGCGCCCACACCCTGGTGCCGCTGTCGGACGACCTGGCCACCAGCCGCAACCTGCTGGAAGCCCTCAAGCCGTCGATCATGCCCCTGCCCGGCCATCGCGCCGACCTGGCCCTGCAAAAAGCCTTGAAGCTGCTGGACCAGGGCGCGCTGGGCCAGGGCCGGATCCTGCTGATCGGCTCGTCCCTGAGCGAGCAGGAACGCCAAGGCATCCGCCACGCCCTCGGTGGCCAGGCGCCGCAGCTGTTGATGCTCGGGATCGGCAGCCGCCAGGGCTCGCCGGTGGCCCAGGAAGACGGCAGCTTTCTCAAGGACGAACAGGGCGCGATCCTCATGTCGCGCCTCGACGGTCCGAGCCTGAAGCGCTTCATCGGCGAGGTCGGCGGCCGCTATCGCCCGGCGCGCCTGGACGATAACGACCTGCGCGGCCTGGGCCTGCTCAGCGGTCCGCAGAACCTACGCAGCGACGGCCAGACCCTGCGCCTGGACACCTGGGCCGACCAGGGTTACTGGCTGCTCCTGCC
Organism: Pseudomonas sp. GW822-FHT05A08; assembly: GCF_058800485.1. NCBI lineage: Bacteria > Pseudomonadati > Pseudomonadota > Gammaproteobacteria > Pseudomonadales > Pseudomonadaceae > Pseudomonas > Pseudomonas sp. GW822-FHT05A08. The sequence goes on along the minus strand of NZ_CM179511.1, from coordinate 3,244,998 downwards.
GCTGTTGCTGCTGGCCGCCTGCGCCGGGCGCCGCGGCTGGCTGTTCTGCCTGCCGCTGCTGCTGTTCGCCGTGCCGCAGCCCAGCTACGCCTTCGAGTTCAACGACCTGTGGCTGCGCCCCGACCAGCAGGGCCAGCGCCTGCTGGAACAGAAGCGGCCCGGCGAGGCGGCGCAGCATTTCGAGGACCCACAGTGGCAAGGGGTGGCGCTGTACGAGGCCGGCAACTACGCCGCTGCCGCTCAGCGCTTTGCCGAAGGCAACGACGCCCGCGCCCACTACAATCGTGGCAACGCCCTGGCCAAGAGCGGCGAGCTGGAAGCCGCGCTGGATGCCTACGAGCAGGCCCTGGAACTGCAACCGGAGCTTGCCGCCGCGCAAAAGAACAAGGCCCTGGTCGAGCGCCTGCTGCAGGAAACCGAGCCCGCGCCGCCGGAAGAACCGGCCAAGGGCGAAAGCCAGGACAACGACGAAACCCGCCAGCCGCCGCAAGCCGGCGCGGCGACCCAGGCACCGGTCACCCCGGGCCAGCAGCCGCCGGAGAACAGCCACCCCACCAGCGCCGACGAGTCGACGGACGACGAGGTCGCCACCCCGGGCAACGATGCGGTTCCCGGCAGCGAACTGGGCGACGAACAGACCACCACGCCGCCGCTGCGCGATGCCCAGGACAATTTCGACGGCGAACACCGTCAGGCATTGGAACAATGGCTGCGGCAGATTCCGGACGATCCGGGCGAACTGCTGCGCCGCAAGTTCTGGTACGAACAGCAACAACATCAGGATCAGGGAAAAATTCGATGACCCGCTTCACCGCCCTCTTACTCACGCTTGTGCTGACACTCGGCGCCTTTGCGGCCCGGGCCGAGGGGCTGGTCGCCAGTGTCGACCGCAGCCGCGTGAACTCTGGGGAAACCGTCGAGCTGACCCTGGAATCCAACAATGTCACGCTGTTCGGCAAACCCGACCTGACCCCGCTGCAAGCGCAGTTCGAGGTCCAGGGCACGCGCCAGGTCAACCAGTTGACCAGCCTCAACGGCGACAACCGCGCCATCACCCGCTGGATCATCACCCTGCTGCCCAGGACCACCGGCACCGTGGTGATCCCGCCCCTGCAACTGGGCGAAGTACAGAGCCAGCCGATCACCCTGCAGGTGCTGCAAAGCGCAAGCCGCAGCGACAGCGCGCCGCTGGAGCCGGTGTTCATCGACGCCAGCCTCGACCAGGACAGCGTCTACGTGCAGGCCCAGGCGGTGCTGACCCTGCACATCTATCACTCGGTGTCGCTGTACGACGACAGCAGCCTGACGCCGTTGCAGATCGACGACGCGCGGGTCGAACAGCTCGGCGAGTCGCGCACCTATGAAAAAGTCATCAACGGCGTGCGCCACGGCGTGATCGAGATCCGCTACGCGATCTTCCCCCAGCACAGCGGCGTGCTGGACATTCCGGAGCTGACCTTCAGCGCCACCCTGGCCGACACTGCCAGCACCCAGGACCCGGCGCCCCAGGGCCTGAAGCCGGGCAAGCTGATGCACGTGAGCTCGGCGCAGATGCCGCTGACGGTCAAGGCCAAGCCGGCCGAATACCCGGCCGACGCGCCCTGGCTGCCGGCCCGCAGCCTGAGCCTGGGGGAAAGCTGGAACCCCGAGCCGGACCACAGCCAGGTCGGCGACTCGCTGACCCGCAGCCTGACCCTCAAGGCCGAGGGCCTGTCCAGCTCGCAGCTGCCACCCTTGCCGGTGACCGAAGCCAACGGCCTGCGCAGCTACCCGGACCAGCCGCAACTGAGCAATCAAGTCAGCGACCGCGGGCTGATCGGCAGCCGCGAAGACAGCCAGGCCCTGGTGCCGAACCGCAGCGGCAGCATCGACCTGCCGGCGCTGGAGGTGGTCTGGTGGAACACCCATGAGGACCACCTGGAACGCAGCAGCCTGCCGGCGCGCACCCTGCAGGTGGCGAACAACCCGAGCCTGGTGGCGGACACCCCGGCCGGTGCGACGCCATCTGGCGCCGGTGGCGACAGCGGCACGCTGTGGGCCTGGAAACTCAGCACCCTGCTGCTGGCCTGCACCACCTTGCTCGGCTTCGGCCTCTGGTGGCGCGCGCGCTGGCAACCGGCAATCCTGCGCGCTGTGCAGGCCGGCCCCAACCCGCGCACCCTGCTCGACGACCTCAAGCGCGCCTGCCTGGCCAACGACCCGCAAGCCACCCGCCAGGCCCTGGACGCCTGGGCCCGCCAGCAACCGGAAACCCTGGCCGACATGGCCGCCCGCTTCGTGCCCCTGTCCGACGCCCTGGACGGCCTCAACGGCGCGCTCTACAGCGAAACCGGCCACTACTGGCAAGGCGAAGAACTGTGGCGCGCGATCCGCGCCATCCCGATCGCCGAACACGTCCAGGCCCCACTGGCCGACACCAGCAGCCTGCCGCCGCTGTATCCGAAATAACCCAGGAAACTCTGTAGTCGCCTGAGCCGATTCCCACCTCCATTTCAGAATTTTCCCCTTCCCCAGCACGGGTCGAGAGTGAGCTAATTCCTCACTCTCTCCCGTCGAGGCAGGCCGCCAATTTTGATCATCACCTCCAGCGCCCGATTTCTGCTTGTCACCCATTTGAAGGGCAGCGCACTCCAGCCAGCCGAGCTCTTGCGTGAGCGACTGAACTCGATTCTCGACCGAGAGCTGAACGCGAATTGCCAGTTGTTGTTTTGCAATGCCGAGCAAACTGAGTTGGGGTGGCTGATTCAGTCGAGCCAGACCTACCCTGTGTTAGATGCCAGCCTGTCCCGGCTGGCCTTAGCCGACTGCCTGGCCCTGCGCACTACCGGATTGCGCCTGGAGCGCTTTGAACTGTTCGAGCAATATGAACAACGTGGGCTGTGTGCCGCATGGTGGGAGTGCAGGAATCTGCTTGAAAGGATGTATTTGCTACTGCTGGCGCGGGTGTGAGCGGGACTGACAGCCTGCGTTCGGCCAAAAGCAGACGCTGTCAGTCACTCGCCAAAGTGGATTTCACCCTTGAGCCTTTGCGGTTGAAATGGGCATCGAATCACGCCGAACGCTGTTCTATCCACCGCCGGTATTGGCGAGTGCGACAGGCATTGGCGAGCTGTTGCAAGAGCAGCGCGCGTAATGGTGACACGCCTGGATAGGGCTTTTTGTCCTGGCTGAGTTTGCGCAGCTGAAACTTGACGACCGCCATGTTGGCCAAGGACGCGATGACCTTGTTTTTCCAGGTGATCGGTGGCAATTGCGGTGCATTGTCTTTACCCAGAAGCCAATCACGCGGCAGGTAGGGATCGATGGCCAGGGCCGTTCCGATACCGACCATGTCCACGCCACTCTTGACGACCATTTCGGCAATGGGACGCCGGCGTACGCCACCGGTGACCATCACCGGCATCCTGGCGACGGTCTGGATGTCACGGGCAAACTCGACGAAATAGGCCTCACGCGCCAGAGTGCGACCATCGCGCGCCTCGCCTTGCATGGCCGGCACTTCGTAGCTGCCACCGGATAACTCGACCAGATCCACACCCAGGTCGTTGAGCAGCTCAACCACCTTTTTCGCGTCATCGGCGGTGAATCCGCCACGTTGGAAATCGGCCGAGTTGAGTTTGACCGCCACCGCAAAGCCTGGGGAAACCACGGCCCGTACCGCCGTGACAATCTCAAGCAGCAGGCGTGCCCGGTTTTCCAGGGAGCCGCCCCACTCGTCCGTTCTCTGATTGGTCAGCGGCGACAGGAACTGGCTCAACAGATAGCCATGGGCCGCGTGGATTTCCACGCCGGTGAAACCGGCCTCTTCACCGAGGCGCGCAGCCCGTGCGAAGCGCTGGATAACCTCTTCGATCACGCTGGGGGTCATCGCGTGGGGCGTGGCGAAGTGCTTGGACATTTTGCCCAGGTTCAGCGGTATGGCTGACGGTGCCCAGGTCTTCTGCCCAAGGCTTGCCCGCATCTGGCGGCCGGGATGATTGATCTGCAGCCAGAACTGCGCACCGCCGGATCGACCGATCCGTGCCCAGCGCCTGAACTTGTCCAGTTGCTGGTCATCCTGCAGCACCACGCCGCCCGGCCCGGTCATGGCGCGGCCATCGACCATCACGTTGCCTGTGATTATCAGCCCGGCGCCACCATCGGCCCACGCCTGATACAGGCGCATCAGTTCTTCGGAGGGCGCCTGGTCGGCGTCCGCCATGTTCTCTTCCATGGCGGCTTTGGCGACGCGGTTCTTGATGGTCGAACCATTGGGGAGCATCAGGGTGTCGAACACATTCATGGGCAGTCCCTCATTTGACTGGGGCCAGCCTAAGTTTGAAGTGAACTTGAAGGTCAATAGCTTTTTTCAACTTCATCCGACAGTTTCATCGGACACCACCTATTCGATGTTCAAGGCGCCCGATCCTGGCAAGCGCGTCACCAGATCGGCGCCCAGCAACCTCGCAGGCGTGTAGGCACCGCCAGCCGGGCGCGCCTGTAACAGGTAGTCGACCACCGTCAGCGCACCGTAGACCGTCAGACTGTAGACATTGGTGGTGTGCACGCGCGCCACCTTGCAATCGCCGCGAGCGTTACGGGCTTCGCCCCAGACATAGGTGCCCTGATCGGCGCGCTTTTCGTCATCCGGGCCGATCACGGTCTTGCCGATGTGTGCCTTGAGCCGCTTCTGCACGAACGACAAGCCCAGCAGCGGGCGAATGAAGTTGGCGAACCTGGCGCCGCGAATCATGCCGGCGGAGCCCGGCACGAACACCTCGATATTGGCAATGCCGGTGGTGTGATAGGCCGTGGAAACGTCCCCCCAGGGAATGCTCATGGCAAGCTTCTCTCCAGCGCCAAAGTCGATACGACGCACCCGATAGGCCAAGGGTACAGACACGATTTTCCCCTCGCGACGTACCTTGCCGCCCTGGGCCAGGCCTTCGATCGAAGTCTTGGCGGTGCCCGGCGACAAGCTGGAGCGCGAATCGAACCCCAAGGCCAGGTGCGTTGCATCCGGCAGCGCGGCCTTGAGTGCGGCGGCGACGCAGTCGGTGGGGATCACGTCGAAGCCGACGCCGGGGCACATCACCACGCCCGCCGCTTGCGCACGCTCATGCAGGGACTGGGCATGCTCGAACACGGCGATCTCGCCAGTGATGTCCAGGTAGTGCGAATGGGCCCGCAGGCAAGCGTCCATCATTGGTGCGGCGGTCGCCGAAAACGGCCCCGCGCAATGCAGAACCAAGCCAAGCCCCTTGATCTGTGCCAGCAGTCGCACCTCGTCATCCAGCCCGAAAATACGTGCCTCAAGCCCCAGCTCCCGGGCCAAGGGTTCGATCCTGCCGCGGCTGCGCCCCGCCAGCACCGGCCTGAGCCCACGCTTGACGGCTTCGCGGGCGATCAGCTCGCCGGTATACCCGTAGGCGCCATAGATCATCCATTTCATCTGCGTCACGGGGTGGTCTTGCTGGCTCATGCTGTGGCTCCTGACTGGATGGTTAAGTGCGCTCTTGCCCAATCGGCGCCAGACGCTAACGTTGAAGTCAGGTTTAGAGTCAAGCAGAAGCGCGCCAGCGCCAATGGAAGCTTTTTGGAAATGTGGGTATTGACCTTAAAGCATGGTTTAAGGTGAGCATGACTGGCACTGCATGACAGTCGGAGCCCGGATGATGTTGAAGACCCTTGTTTCTTGTGCGTTGGTATTGATAGGCGGTGTATTCATGACTTTTGCAAATGCTGAAACCAACCCTTCCACTGCAATGCCGAAGGATCGCCAGATACTGGTGATCATGACCAACCACGCCAGCTATCCCTCACGCACCGACACCACGGGGCTGTGGTTGACCGAGCTGACGCATTTCACGGATGTCGTCGAGGCCGCCGGTTATACGACGGTTTTTGCCAGCCCCAAGGGCGGAGCGGTTCCACTGGACGAGCGCAGCCTCGGTTGGCTCTATATGGACAAGGCCGCCCGTGAGCATTTGCAGTCACCGGCGTTTCGCGCTCGCCTGAACAACACGATACCGATCGCCGACATCGATCCCTCCCGGTTCAGCGTCATCTATTTCACGGGGGGCCACGGCGTCATGTGGGACTTTCCCGAAAACCCGGACCTGCGTCGTGTCGCCGAAAAGATCTACAACCAGGGCGGCATCGTCTCAGCCGTCTGCCATGGCGTGGCGGGACTGGTGGATCTCAAGGATGAGCAAGGCCAGGCACTGATCAAGAACAGGAACATCACCGGTTTCTCAAATCGCGAAGAGCTGCTTTCGGGCATGAAGAACCAGGTTCCCTTCTTCCTCGAGGACAGGCTGGTCGGCCAGGGTGCGCGTTACCGCAAGGCCTGGTTGCCATTCACCCCATTTGCCATCACCGATGGACGCCTGGTGACGGGGCAGAACCCTCAGTCACCCAGGGCCGTGGCTGAAGCCGTGATGGCCTTGCTCTCGGCGGGCAATAAAACTCGCTGAGCCATTGCAAACGGCACGCTGAAAACCAACGAAAAAAGCCAGCTCACGGCACTTGACCTTAAAGTTCAGTGCCGAGCTTGCCAGGGTTCGCGGCGTTGTCGGTTATAACCTGCCGAAATGGCTGACGGGCATTGACCGAAAAGAAGAGGCTACCTCGGTGGTCTATGACATTACCGACAGCCAGACCGGCCAGGTGGACGTGTCCTTCACCGCGAAGAAGCTCAATTTGGGAAAATGCTGAAGTACGAATATGTGCCAGCGTTCCAAAGCGCGCTCTACGCGCCAAAACCACTCGTTACCCTGGTTGGCATGCACTGATCAAAGGATCATGGCTTTTTAAGCCTGTCAGGCCTTATCAGCCTGACAGGTTGCGTGTTACTTGGAAGACGCACCATTACGGCGGCCTGAAGCGGGCGCCACCCCCTCTTCGCGCAGACGATGCAATAACAACTGCGTGTTGTCCGCACAGCCCATGCCCTCGGGCTTACTCTCGACACCCTCGATCACAAGCAGTAGCTGGGCTTTATTCTGGGCCAGCCGTTGCTGGAGGATTTCGATTTCCTCGACCTTGCGCTTGAGCCCACTCAGCAACTCTTCATGCCGCCATCCGTTGGCATTCATCGGCAGTAACTGGCGGATCTCCTCCAGCGAAAAACCTGCCGCCTGTGCCCCGGTGATGATCTCCAGGACCCACTCGGTGTCAGGTGCGTAGTCCCGATACCCATTGGCTTTGCGCTCGACGGATCTGATCAGGCCTCTCGCTTCGTAGAAGCGGATGCGTGAAGGCGCCAATCCGCTGATTTTCGCCAGTTCGCCAATTCTCATATTCCCACCCAAAAAAACATTGACCTTGAAGTTGACTTTAAACCTAAAGTTATTTGGCGACCAAGCAGCGCAAGCGTCGCCCCATGACTCAAGAGCTATCTTGCCGAACGCCAACTTTTGACTATCGCCAAACGGCACCGCTATTCGGCATCCAACCAAACCCCCCACCCCATTTGCCAGTAAACTCTCCCCCCTCACGCCGCTCTCCTCTTCCCTGCGGCTCACCTGATTGTTTGCGGAGTTTGCCTTGCGTCTGTTTCACACCTCCGACTGGCACCTGGGGCAGAACCTCCATGGCCAGGAGCGCGATTTCGAGCATGCCTGCTTTCTTGAATGGCTGTTGCGTCAGCTGGCGCTGCACAGCCCTGATGTGCTGCTGATTGCCGGCGATATCTTCGACACGGTCAACCCGCCGGTCAAAGCTCAGGAGCGGCTGTATGACTTTATTGTCAGCGCCCATGAACAGCAGCCCGGCCTGACCATTGTGATGATCGCCGGCAACCATGACTCAGGTTCGCGCATCGAGTTGCCGGCGCCTTTGATGCGGCGTCTGCGCACCCATGCCCTGGGCCGGGTGCTGTGGCTGGATGATGGGCAGTTGGACAGCGAGCGTCTGTTGCTGCCGTTGCCGGATGCCAGCGGCGCGATTGCCGGTTGGTGCCTGGCGCTGCCGTTCCTGCGGCCGGCGGAAGTCACGGGGCCGCACCTGGGCGACGATTACCTGCGGGGCATCGGCCAGGTGCATGAATGGCTGATCGCCGCGGCCAACGCCAAGCGCCAGCCGGGCCAGGCGCTGGTCGCCATCAGCCACGCGCATATGGCCGGTGGCTCGGTATCGGAAGACTCCGAGCGCAGCCTGATCATCGGCAACGCCGAGGCCCTGCCCGCCAGTCTGTTCGGCCCCAGCATCAGTTACGTGGCCCTGGGGCATTTGCACAAGCCGCAGAAGGTCAATGGCGAGGAGCGCATCCGCTACAGCGGCTCACCGATTCCGCTGTCGTTCTCCGAGATCGGCTACCAGCACCAGATCCTCGATATCCAGCTCGACGGCGAGACCCTGGTCAGCGTCGAGCCGCGGCTGATCCCGCGGGCGGTCAACCTGCAACGCCTGGGCCCGGCGCCGCTGGCGGAGATCCTGCTGCAACTGGCCGAGTTGCCGGACATCGACCTGCTGGCCGAAGAACAGCGCCAGCCCTGGCTGGAAGTGCGGGTGCGCCTGGACGAGCCGCAGCCGGACCTGCGCCAGCAAGTGGAAAGCGCCCTGCAGGGCAAGGCCGTGCGCCTGGTGCGCATAGCCGCCGAATACGCCGGCCATGGCGGCCGCGAGGGCGACGACGGCGCCGCGCAACTGGTGGAGCTGGACCAGCTCAGCCCGCAGGACCTGTTCAGCCGCGCCTGGCTGGACAGCTACGGCAGCGAGGTGGACGAACAGACCCTCAAGGACTTCGCGCAACTGCTCCAGGAAGTGCAGCACGAGGAGGAGCAGCCATGAAGATTCTTGCCATCCGCCTGAAGAACCTGGCCTCCCTGGCCGGCCCCTTTGAAATCGACTTCACCGCCGAGCCCCTGGCCAGCGCCGGGCTGTTCGCCATTACCGGGCCCACCGGCGCCGGCAAGAGCACCCTGCTCGACGCCCTGTGCCTGGCGCTGTTCGGCGCGGTGCCGCGGCTGAACAATATCGGCCGCGAAACCAAGGTGCCGGAGGTCGACAGCGAAATGCTCACCAGCGACCCGCGCACCCTGCTGCGCCGCGGCACCGGCAGCGGTTACGCCGAGGTCGACTTCGTCGGCATCGACGGCCATCGCTACCGCGCCCGCTGGGAAACCAACCGCGCCCGGGACAAGGCCAACGGCAAGCTGCAGGCCAGCAAACAGAGCCTGCACGACCTGGACAGCAACCAACTGTTGGCCAGCCAGAAGCGCGACTACGAGCAATTGATCGAAGCCAAGCTGGGGCTCAACTTCGAGCAGTTCACCCGCGCGGTGATGCTGGCCCAGAGCGAGTTCAGCGCCTTTCTCAAGGCCGACGACAAGGAACGCAGCGAGCTGCTGGAAAAGCTCACCAACACCTCGATCTACAGCCAGCTCGGGCGGCGCGCCTACAGCAAAAGCAAGGACGCCGAGGAACAGCACAAGACCCTCAAGGCCCAGGCCAGCGGCATCACCCCGCTGGAGCCCGAGGCCCGCGCCGAACTGGACCAGCGCTTCGATGCCGCCCAGCAGCAGCTCAAGGCCCAGCAGGCGCAGCTCAAGCAGCTGGAGCTGCAACACGGCTGGCTCAAGGAATTGCAGCAGTTGCAAGACCAGCAGCAGAGCGCCGCCGAGCAACTGCAACAGGCGCAAATGGCCTGGGAAGGCCTGGCCAGCGAACGGACCCGGCTGACCCGCCTGGAGCAGCTGGCGCCGCAACGCCATCAGTTCGCCCGGCAGGTGGAACTGAACCAGCAACTGACGCCGTTGCGCGAACAGATCCAGCAACAGCGTCAGCAACAAGGCGCAGAGCAACAACGCCAAAGCGAACTGGAGCAACAACTGAGCACGGCCCAGGCCGCGCTGCTCGGCGCCCAGGAACAGCAAAACACCAGCGCGCCGCTGCTGCGCGAGGCCTTTGCCGAGCAAAGCACCCTCGCCCACCTGGGCAAGACCTGCGGTGAAGCCGGCGCACTCAAGGACAAGCTGCAACTGGCCAGCGAGCAAGGCCAGCAGGCGATCCAGGCCATGCTCGAACAGCAGCGCCTGGTGGGCGAACGCTTGCAGCGGATTGCCGAACAGTTGGAACACAGCGCCCATCTGGCGCCGCTGAGCGATGCCTGGAACGCCTACCGCGATCGCCTGCAACAGCTGATGCTGGCTGGCAACCGGCTGAACAAGGGCCAGGAAGAACTGCCCGGCCTGCAACAACGGGCCGCCAGCGCCGCGCAGCAACTGGCCGCGCAACGCGATGAACTGCAAGTGCTGTACAGCGAAGCCGGCGCCGAGCCCCACGCGGTGGCCGAACAGTTGCAGATCCTCAGCGACCTGCTGCAGGACAACCGCAAGCAACAGCGCGCCTTCGAAGAACTGGCGCGGCTGTGGGCCAGCCAACAGGAGCTGGACAAACGTGGCGCGGAACTGGCAGACAAGCAGCAGGCCGCGGCGCGCCAGCGCGAAGAGCTGAACCGGATCGGCCTGCAGAGCAAGGCCGAACTGACAGTCGCCGAACAGACGCTGACGGTGACCCAGCAACTGCTGGAACGCCAGCGCCTGGCACGCAGTGCCAGTGTCGAAGAGCTGCGCGAACAGTTGCAGGACGATCAGCCCTGCCCGGTCTGCGGCAGCCACGAGCATCCCTACCATCAGCCCGAGGCACTGCTGCAGAGCCTGGGTCGCCACGACGAAAGCGAAGAAGCCAACGCGCGCAAGGCGGTGGATGAACTCAAGGAAAAACTCGCCGAGCTGCGCAGCCAGGTCGGCGGCCTGATCGCCCAGCAGAAGGAATTCCTCCAGCAACAGGAACACCTGGCAAGCCAGCAGCAGGCCCTGGCGCCAAGTATCGAAGCCCATCCGTTGTCGGCGGCGCTGCTCGACCAGGATGCCGGCAAGCGCGATGCCTGGCTGAACCAGCAACTGAGCCAGTTGAACCAGAGCATCCAGCAGGACGAACAGCGCCAAGGCGCCCTGCTGAAACTGCAAAAGGACGCTGGGCGCCTGCAACAGCAACTGCAAGCAGCGATCGAAGCCAGCCACGAGGCCACGCACCACCTGACCCAACAGCAACAGCAGCTGGGCGCGGATCGCCAGCGCCTGGAAGAAGAGCTGTCGGCCTTCGCCACCCTGCTGCCGGCCGATACCCTCGAAGCCCTGCGCAACGACCCGGCCGCGACGTTCATGCAGATCGACCAGCAGGTCATGCAGCGCCTGGAGCAGCTCGACCAGCAGAAGGAAGAAGCGCAAGAGCAGCAACAGCGCCAGCTGGCCCTGGACAAGGAACAGGACCGCCAGCAGACCCGCGCGCAGCAACTGCAAGCCGCCCAGGAACAATTCAATACCCTGGCCGAGCAACAGCAAGCAGCCCGCAGCAAGCTCGCACAACTGCTGGGCGAACACAGCAGTGCCGAGCAGTGGCAGCAGCATCTGGAACAGGCCGTGGAACAGGCGCGCGCCGCCGAGGTGCTGGCCAACCAGCAGTTGCAGGAAGTCCGCCGCCTGCTGGTGCAGCTGGGCGCGGAACTGCAAGGCAAGGAGGAGCGCCTGCTGGCCCTGGAGGCCGAGCAGCAGGAACTGGGCAGCAAGATCGCCGACTGGCGCCAGCAGCACCCGGAGCTGGACGACGGCGCGCTGGAGCAATTGCTCAGCCTCGACGACCAGCAGGTCGCCGCGCTGCGCCAGCAGTTGCAAGAGCGCGAAAAGGCGGTGGAACAGGCCAGGGTCCTGGTCACCGAACGCGAGCAGCGCCTGCACAGCCATCAGGCCCAGCACGACGGCCAGCTCGACGCCGAACAACTGGCCAGTGCCCTGGGCGAGCTGCACAACCAGCTGGCCGCCAGCGAACAGCTGAGCGCCGAACTGCGCGCCCAGCAGACCGAGGACCAGCGTCGGCAAGACGCCAACCAGGCGCTGGGCGAACAGATCGCCCAGGCCTACAGCGAATGGCAGCGCTGGGCGCGGCTCAATGCCTTGATCGGTTCGGCCAGCGGCGACACCTTCCGCAAGATCGCCCAGGCCTACAACCTCGATCTGCTGGTGCATCACGCCAACGCGCAACTGCGCCAACTGGTGCGGCGCTATCGCCTCAAGCGCGGCGGCAGCATGCTCGGCCTGCTGGTGATGGACACGGAAATGGGCGATGAACTGCGCTCGGTGCATTCGCTGTCCGGCGGCGAGACCTTCCTGGTGTCCCTGGCGCTGGCCCTGGGCCTGGCGTCCATGGCTTCCAGCACGCTGAAGATCGAATCGCTGTTTATCGACGAAGGCTTCGGCAGCCTCGATCCGGAATCCCTGCAACTGGCGATGGACGCCCTCGACGGCTTGCAGGCCCAGGGGCGCAAGGTGGCGGTGATTTCCCACGTGCAGGAAATGCACGAACGGATCCCGGTACAGATCCAGGTACGGCGCCAGGGCAACGGCCTGAGTACCCTGGAGGTGAAATGAATACGTTGTATTCGTTCCGCCGCTGCCCCTACGCCATGCGTGCGCGCCTCGCGCTGCGCTACAGCGGGGTGCCGCTGGAGATCGTCGAAGTCAGCCTCAAGGCCAAGCCGGCGGCGATGCTGGCGCTGTCGCCCAAGGGCACGGTGCCGGTGCTCAGCGTTGACGGCCGGGTGATCGACGAAAGCCTGGACATCATGCGCTGGGCCCTGGCCCAGCACGATCCGCAGGACTGGCTCTTGAAGGACGATGGGCCGGCGCAGCACCGGATCGACGCGCTGATCGCGGAAAACGACCAGATGTTCAAGCTGCACCTCAATCGCTACAAATACGCCGAGCGTTATCCCGAGCAGCCGATGGAGCATTACCGCGGCCAGGGAGAAGTATTTCTACAGCAGTTGGATGGACTGTTGAGCCAGCGCGATTACCTGCTGGCGGATCATCCAAGCCTGGCGGACATGGCTCTGGCGCCGTTCGTGCGGCAGTTCGCCCATGTCGACCGCGAGTGGTTTGCGCAGACGCCTTACCGGCATTTGCAGCGCTGGTTGCAGCGGTTCCTGGAGTCGGAGCTGTTCACCCAGGTGATGGCCAAACCGCCCTTGTAGCCGCTGCCGAAGGCTGCGATCGACCGGAACGGGCGTAGCGATCTCCCGACCGCAGGAGGTCCTTCGGACCTATCGCAGCCTGCGGCAGCGGCTACAGGGTTGTTCCTCGAATCAGGCCAGCACACTGCACATCTGCAACGCCGAGCAATCGACGCTGAACGGGCCGAAGAACGCGGCCTTGGGTTTGGCTGGCGGGTTGCCGGCCAACAGGCCCAGGGCCTTGGCGGTTTCGATGTTGTGGGCGATGTTGTGATTGCATTCGATGGCCCGGGCCAGCGAGCCCGCCGAGCCCTGCCCTATCCCCAGCAAGGACGCGCCATTGGTCATGAACGCCAGGACGGCAATGACCCAGAACCTGCGTCCTTTCATAGCAGCGCCACTCCCGCATCCGCAGGGTGTTCGGCGGCTTGCGCGCGGTGCTCGAACTGGATGGCCGGGTAAGCGACCTGGATCGGCGGCTGCACTGCCGACGGGGTCTGGGCCGAGAGGCTGACCAGGAGGACCATGGCCAGGTACAGGCCAATGGCGACATAGGCGCCGCGCTTGGCAGAGGTGAGGATCGAGTGGGCCATGGTGGTCTCCGTGGGCATATTTGCGTGCCCACAGAATCCGTTAAAAGCGCCCGCCGCAGAAACAACCTCGGTGCATAGTCACCATCAGTTGGATTGATCGTGAATCCGCGGCCAATCAATCCTCAAGCAGGGTCAGCATGCGCTCGCGGGAGGTTTCCGGCTCGCCTTCGACGGGCTGGGCAGCCGAAAGAATCGGGGTGGAATAAAGGAACAGAAGAACCACTGCCAGACGCATCGCCATGCTGTCGATCCTTGGAAAGGAGGAGTCAATTAATTAGCGTCAAATTTAAACATATGGCGATATGACATTACCAAGCTAATTTGCCTGGCAAGAGGGAAAACGTCGCATACAGGTGATGCAGGAGCGACATCACTGCCGGTCCGCTGGATGAACGAGTCCATCCAGGGAAGCCAGTGACTTCGCTCCTGCATACCTGGGCGTTGCGGGGAATTTCAGTGTTGGATCTTGTGATCCAGCGCGGCGTAGAAGTTGGCGCTCTGTTGCAGGTATTTCTGGGTGTAGGTGTTGGTCGCGGATTTTTTCTCGCTGATTTCCACGTTGGCGCTGGCTGGCAGGGCCACGGTAGCGGAGATGGCGGAAGCGGCGATCACGGAGAAGAGATTGAAGTTCATTGGGTAACCCTCGTATGCAGTCGGCTTGTTTGCCCGGAAGCCTTGATGCGCCGGGCCGTGAAGCAAAACTACGCCCGAGGGTTGGCGGGTTGAAATCTTTTCCAGCAGTAGCAGATATCAGCGTCATTAATAGAAAGGCTCAGGCCCCGTCAACCGGGGCCTGTGGCTTATTGACGCACCAGGAACTTGATATCGCTGGGTGAATCGAACGGCAGTTTCTGCACGGTCTTACCGAGGAAACCGGTCTTGGCGTCGCGCTCGATCACCACGATTTCGTTGCTCTTCTGGTTGCCGATCAGCACGTACTTGTTGCTCGGATCGAGGCTGAACTCACGAGGGTGATCGCCCTCCACCGAACGGCGCTGGATCTCCTTGAGCTGGCCGGTGGCTTCGTCGATGGCGAACACCAGCAACTGATTGGCCGTGCCGCGGTTGCTCACGTACAGGTACTTGCCGTCTTTCGAGGCATGCAGCGCGCCCGCCGCCTTCTTGTCCTTGCCACCACTGGTCAAGTCGAGGATCTGTTTCTGGCTCAGCTTGCCGTCCTGGTAATCGAACATCACCACCTGGGCGCTCATTTCCAGGGTCAGGTAGGCGTGCTTGCCATCGGCGCTGAACAGCAGGTGGCGTGGGCCGCTGCCCGGCGGCAGCTCGACGAACGCCGGCTCGGCCGCGGTCAGGGGGCGTTCGACGTTGGCCTTGGGGTCGTAGCGGTAGACGAAGATCTTGTCCGCGCCCAGGTCGCTGGCGAACACGAACTGGCCGTCCGGCGACGACACCACCGAATGCACGTGGGCCGCCACCTGGCGCTCGGGGTTGACCCGGCTGCCTGGGTGGCTGCTGAGCTGGACCACCGGCGACAGCTTGCCATCGGCGCTGACCGGCACTACCGCGAGGCTGCCGCCCGGATCTTCGACCACCGAATAGTTGCTGACGAACAGGTAGCGGCCATCGCCGCTCAGGCTCGAATGCGTCGGCTCGTTGCCCAGGCTCTGCACCTGGTTGATCGGGTTCAGCTTGTGGCCCTTGGCTTCGATGCCGAAGCTGCTGACCCGGCCGATCGGGTCGGCTTGCCCCGGCCCGTTCTCGTTGACCACGAACAGCTGCTTCTGGTCCTTGGACAGGGTCAGCCAGGACGGGTTGGCGCTCTTGACCACCTGCAGCGGCTTGGCGTCGATCTTGCCGGTGCGGCCATCGAACTTGAGGCGGTAGATGCCTTCGCTCTGGCCCTGGGTGTAGGAACCGACCAGCAGTTCCTGGGTCTCGACCGGCGCGGCCTGCACGGCCATGGCGCCGACACTGCCAGCCATCAGCAGTGGCCAGAAGTTACGCATCCTCATGTTCATCCTCCTCATCGTTACGGGCACTGAAAGCACTCATGCACACCAGGCGGTGCTCACCGGAATCGCCGACGATGGTCCAGCTCTGCAGGGTATCGTCGAAGGTCGCGGCGTTGACCTGGGCCAGGCTGAAACTCCAGCGCTTGGCCGCGCGGCCGTCCATGCATTCGATCAGCAGCTGTTGGTCATCAAGGGTGAAGTCGAAGGCATGCAGCCCATCGATTTCCAGCATGTCGCAGGCTTGGAGGGCAGTCAGCAAAGTGTCTGTAGCGGCAGTCATGGTCGTCAGTCAGCAATGGAAAGCGGCCATGATAGCGGGTCCAGCGCGGCGCGGCTGTAGTGGCATTGCAAAGTTCGCCATCTACTGCCCCCTGTAGCCGCTGCCGCAGGCTGCGCCAGGGCCGAAGGCCCTCCTGGGCCCGGAAGACCGCTGCGACCGTGCCGGTCGATCGCAGCCTCGCGGGCTCGGCAGCGGCTACAGGCCATGGAGACGGGCAATAAAAAACCGCGACCTGGGTCGCGGTTTTGGTTGATGCCTCGAAGCTTAGTGGGCAAACAGCGAGTTGCCCTTCTGCCCCGCCAGTTTCTCCGGCTTGATCAGGAACCGCGCCAGCGCCGGCAGCAGCCACAGCGCGCCGAACATGTTCCACAGGAGCATGAAGGTCAGCATCAGGCCCATGTCGGCCTGGAACTTGATGGCCGAGAAGATCCAGGTAGCCACGCCGATGGCCAGGCACAGGCCGGTGAACAGCACCGCCTTGCCGGTGGATTTCAGGGTCTGGTAGTAGGCTTCCTGCAACGGCAGGCCGGCACGCAGGAAGCTTTCCAGGCGGCTGTAGATGTAGATCCCGTAGTCCACGCCGATCCCCACCCCGAGCGCCACCACCGGCAAGGTCGCGACCTTGACGCCAATACCCATGAACGCCATCAGCGCGTTACCCAGCACCGAAGTCAGCACCAGCGGCAAGACGATGCACAGGGTTGCCGCCCAGGAGCGGAAGGTGATCATGCACATCACCGCCACGCAGATGTACACCAGCACCAGGATGGTCAGTTCCGAGCGCTTGATCACTTCGTTGGTGGCCGCCTCGATCCCGGCGTTACCCGCCGCCAGCAGGAACTCCAGGCCCTCCTTGTTGTGCTCCTTGGCGAACTCCTGCACCGCATGCACCGCGCGGTCGAGGGTCTCGGCCTTGTGGTCGTTGAGGAAGATCAGCACCGGCGCGAGCGAGCAGTTGTTGTTGTACAGGCCGTCGGCCCGGGCGATGGAGTTGTTCAGCACATCCGGGTTGCGCGACAGGGTTTCCCATTTCAGGTTGCCCTCGTTCATGCCCTTGATCATCTGCTTGGACACGGTCACCAGGGAAATCGCCGACTGCACGCCCTCGGTGTTCTGCATCTTCCACATCAGCTCGTCGATCGGCGCCATGGCTTCGTAGCGCGAGCAGCCTTCGGAGGCGGTCTTGACCATCACCACCAGCACGTCGGAACTGGTGGAGTAGTTGTTGATGATGAAGTTGTTGTCCTTGTTGTAGCGCGAGTCCGGACGCAGTTCCGGCGCGCCCTGGTCGAGGTCGCCGATCTTCAGGTTCTGGCTGTACCAGAGGCCGCCACCGAAGGCCAGCAGGGCCAGGAAGATCGATACCGGGGCGACTTTCGGGCTGGCGAAATTCGACAGCAGGCGCCAGAACGGGTGCTCGCGGGTGGCGTCCTTCTTGCTGCGCTCGATCGCGCGCTTGCTGATGCCGACATAGGAAATCGCCACCGGCAGCAGGATCAGGTTGGTGAACACGATCACCGCCACGCCGATGGACGCGCCGATGGCCAGTTCGCGAATCACCCCGATGTCGATGATCAACAGGGTGATGAAGCCCACGGCGTCGGCGAGGATCGCGATCATCCCCGGCAGGAACAGCTGGCGGAAGGTGCGCCGGGCCGCGGTCAGGGCATTGTCGGCACCGCTGGATTGCAGGGCGATACCGTTAATTTTCTGCACCCCGTGGGAAATACCGATGGCGAAGATCAGGAACGGCACCAGCATCGAATAAGGATCGAGGCCAAAGCCCACGGCATGCATCAGGCCCAGCTGCCAGACCACCGCCACCAGGGTGGTGATGAGCACGGCGATGGTGCTGCGGATGCACCAGGTGAACCAGTACAGCAGCACCAGGGTGATCAGGAAGGCGACGCCGAAGAACATCACCACCATGATCAGGCCGTCGATCAGGTCGCCGACCTTCTTGGCGAAACCGACGATATGAATCTTCACATTGGGGTTCTGCGCCTCGAACTTGTCGCGGATCTTTTCCTCAAGCTCGTGGGAGAACTTCTGGTAGTCCAGGGCCAGCAGCTTGCCCTGGTCCTGCGGGTCCGGGTAGGACTCCAGCAGCGGGATGTCGACGATGCTCGACTTGAAGTCGTTGGCCACCAGGCGCCCGACCTGGCCCGACTTGAGCACGTTGTTGCGCAGCAGGTCGAGGCTGTCGGCCGAGCCGTTGTAGCTCTGCGGGATCACTTCGCCGCCGGCGAAGCCTTCCTCCGTCACTTCGGTCCAGCGCACGCTGGGGCTCCACAGCGACTTGAGGCCCGAGCGGTCGACGCCGGAAATGTAGAACACCTCGTCGTGGATCTGCCGCAGCGTCTCCATGTACTCCTTGGTGAAGATGTCACCGTCCTTGGCTTCCACCGAGATGCGCACGGTGTTGCCCAGGTTCGCCAGGTCGTTGCGATGCTCCATCATCTTCTCGATGAAGGGATGCTCGAGCGGGATCATTTTTTCGAAGCTGGTGGACGGCTTGATCAGCGTGGCCTGCCAGAACAGGAAAACGCTGACCAGCAGGCAGATGACGATCACTGCCGGGCGGTTGTTGAAAATCAGACGCTCGAGAAACGTCGCCTTGTCGGTTTGATGACTGCTCATGGAAGTGTTCCCGCCTTCTTATTATTTGGCCCGGCTTGCTTGCCCTGATTATTTTCCGAGATCGGCGCCATTCGCCGAGGTCGAGCGCACACCGCCCTGCCCCGCCAGAATCAGGTTGCCATTGCCGGCCGCCGTCACCGCTGCCAGGGAGATCCGGTCCGGACGGTTGTAGACGCTGAAGGTCAAGCCGTTGTCGGTGCTGCGCACCACGCTGCCGCCGTTGCCGACGATCACCAGCGAACCGTCGTCCAGCAGCGTGGCGCCGGACAGGCCGAACTCCAGGCTGCCGCGGGCCGCCTTGAGCTCGACCTGCTCCCAGGTGCTGCCGAAATCGGTGGAGCGATAGAGGTTGCCGCGCAAGCCGTAAGCCAGCAGCGTGGCGGGCTGGGCGGTGCCGATCACGCCGAAGAACGAACCTTCATAAGGGCCTTCGAGGCGTTCCCAGGTCTGCCCCCAGTCGGCGGAGCGGAACATGCTGCCCTGTTCGCCAACGATGAACAGGCCGGAATCCTTCACTGCGGCAATGGCGTTGAGGTGGTACTGGTCTTCGTTGTCCAGGCGGTCGCTGGCGTCTTCCCAAGTTTTACCGCCGTCGGTGGTGGCCAGCAGCGCGCCGTAGGCACCCACGGCAAAACCGTTGCTGGTGTCCTGGAACCACAGGTCCAGCAGCGGCGCTTCGCGCTTGAGGTCTTCGAATTGCTTGGTCCAGGTCAGGCCGCCGTCTTCGCTGGCGAGCACCTGGGCATCGTGGCCGACGGCCCAACCGTGCTTGGCGTCGACAAAGTACACCGCGGTCAGCAGCTGCCGGGTCGGTACCTTGGCCTGGGTCCAGGTCTGGCCCTGGTCGTCGGAATAGAGAATGTGCCCGCGATCGCCAACGGCGACCAGGCGCGAACCGGCATGCACGACATCGAGCATCAGGCCCTTGCTGGCCTTGGTCGATTCGGTGGAATAGACAGTGTCCGCCGCGGACGCAGCGGCCTGGACCGGGGCCGGCAACAGGGCGACCCCCAACAGCGAGAGCGCTGTAGCCAGCAACGCAAATCTGCGCAAGGCCGGCGGGCGGCAGGAACTCACACCCATGACAGGCTCACTCATAGACCTTTCCCCCATTTATTATTGTTAGGTCGTTCAACCTTTACAGGGCGCCGTTCGGGGCATGGGATCCAGGACACCGTCCTGAAACCTGCAATCTAGAGCCCCTTCGGAAGCTGACCTATCCTATCGGGCTTTAGAAACGTCTGACAATCGACGCCACGTTATCTTTTGTTAACCACCGTACCCTGCCTGGAACCTGACTGCTCAGTCGATACTGAGGCAACGTACGAAGCGTAGCTGAGGCTGGAACACCAACGCCGCGGACTGCGCCCCTCGATCCCCAAGCATGCCGCGCAAAGACTGATTCAGGCCATGGGCTGCGTCCCCTGGCTTTGGCTATGATTGAGCTGCGTGGTCTGCAAGCCGGACGTCAGGAGTGAGCCATGATTGCCATACGCGAGGCGTGGAAAGCCGGATTGCTGGGACGCGCGCACTGGGCCCGCAACCTGGTGTCCGGGGTGATTGTCGGCGTGGTGGCGCTGCCGTTGGCCATGGCCTTCGCCATCGCCTCCGGGGTCAAGCCTGAACAGGGGATCTACACCGCCATCGTCGGTGGCCTGCTGGTGTCGCTGTTCGGCGGCAGCCGCTTGCAGATCGCCGGGCCCACCGGGGCCTTTATCGTGATTCTGGCCGGTGTCACCGCCAAGTACGGGGTCGACGGCCTGCAACTGGCGACCATGATGGCCGGGATCATCCTGTTCCTGCTGGGCATCAGTCGCCTGGGGGCCCTGATCAAGTTCATCCCGGACCCGGTGATACTCGGCTTTACCGCCGGGATCGGGGTGATCATCTGGGTCAGCCAGTGGAAGGACTTCTTCGGCCTGCCCGCCGTCGGCGGCGAGCACTTTCACCAGAAGCTCTGGCACCTGTTGCAGGCCCTGCCCGACCTGCACCTGGCCACCACCCTGCTGGCCCTGCTCAGCCTGGCGCTGTTGTGGGGCGTGCCCAGGGTCGCGCAACTCAAACGCCTGCCCGCGCCCCTGGTCGCCATGACCCTGGCCACGGCCCTGCAGTCACTGTTCCAATTCGACGGCGTGGCCACCATCGGCAGTGCCTTCGGCGGCATTCCCCAGGGCTTGCCGGCGCTGCAGCTGCCCGAGATCAGCCTGCCCCGGGTGCTGGATCTGATCGGCCCGGCCTTCGCCATCGCCATGCTCGGCGCCATCGAATCGCTGCTCTCGGCGGTGGTGGCCGACGGCATGGCCGGCACCCGCCACGACTCCAACCAGGAACTGATCGGCCAGGGCATCGCCAACCTGGCCACGCCGCTGTTCGGCGGATTCGCCGCCACCGGCGCGATTGCCCGCACCGCGACCAATATCCGCAACGGCGGCAGCAGCCCGCTGGCGGGCATCGTCCACGCGCTGGTCCTGGTGCTGATCATCCTGTTTCTCGCGCCGCTGGCGGCCAATATCCCGCTGTGCGCCCTGGCCGCGATCCTGTTCGTGGTGGCCTACAACATGAGCGAGCTGCACCACTTCAAGCGCATGGTGCAACGGGCGCCCCGGGCGGACGTGGCGATTCTGCTGGCCACCTTTACCCTCACGGTATTCAGCGACCTGGTGATCGCGGTGAATATCGGGGTGATTCTGGCGATGCTGCATTTCCTGCGGCGCATGGCCTCCTCGGTGGAGGTGCAACAGGTGGTGGAACAGGACCTGCAGCACGAGCTGCACGGCAACGGCCAGCTGCATCTGCCACCGGGCGTGCTGATCTACACCATCGAGGGGCCGCTGTTCTTTGGTGCCGCGGAGACTTTCGAGCGGGCGCTGGCGCAGACCCACAGCGACCCGCGGGTGCTGATCATTCGCCTGAGACACGTGCCTTTCATGGACATCACGGGCTTGCAGATGCTGGAGGAAGTGATAGGCCAACTGCACAAGCGCGCGATTGTGGTGAAGCTGTGCGAAGCCAACCTCAAGGTCCACACCAAGCTTGAGCGGGTCGGCATCCTGCACGCCATCGGCTCGCAGAACTATCACCCTGACCTGAGCAGCGCCCTGACCACCACCCTGTAGCCGCTGCCGCAGGCTGCGAACGGCCCGCAGGGACGCAAGAGGCTGGACGGGA
The DNA here is from genome assembly GCF_058800485.1 of Pseudomonas sp. GW822-FHT05A08. Taxonomy (NCBI): domain Bacteria; kingdom Pseudomonadati; phylum Pseudomonadota; class Gammaproteobacteria; order Pseudomonadales; family Pseudomonadaceae; genus Pseudomonas; species Pseudomonas sp. GW822-FHT05A08. The sequence goes on along the minus strand of NZ_CM179511.1, from coordinate 3,223,353 downwards.
GATCGTCAGGCAAGCCCCTGCGGGGCTTTTCGCAGCCTCGCAGGCTCGGCAGCGGCTACAGCTGTCGAGCCTACATAGGCCCAAGCCCGGGGTCAGGCGAGGCTTTTGCTCACGACCTCAAAGACATCGCTGGACAGCTCGCCGGAAGCGCGGATGCGTTCCAGCTCGCTTTTCATCAGCGCCTGGCGGGCGCTGTCGTATTTGCGCCAGCGGGTCAGCGGCGCCAGTTGCCGCGAGGCGATCTGCGGGTTGAAGCCGTTGAGCTGGATCACCAGGTCGGCCAGGAAGCGATAGCCGGAGCCGTCCGCGGCGTGGAAGTTGATCAGGTTCTGGCCAGCGAAGGCGCCGATCAGCGCGCGCACCTTGTTCGGGTTCTTGATGTTGAACGCCGGGTGCTGCATCAGGGCCTTGACCCGCTCCAGCCCGCCCGGCAGCGTGCTGCCGGCCTGGACGCTGAACCACTGGTCCATGACCAGGGCGTTGTCCTTGAAGTGCTCGGCGAACACCGCCAGGGCCTTGGCCTTCTCGGACTCGAACGGCGAGTTGACCAGCACCGCCAGCGCGGTCAGGCGCTCGGTCATGTTGTCGGCGGCGTCGAACTGTTCGATGGCGGCCGCCAGCACTTGCGGTTTCTCGGTGAGCATCAGGTACGACAGCGCGATGTTTTGCAGGGCGCGGCGAGCGAAGTGCGCGGACTCGGCCACATAGTCGGTACTCCGGGAGACCTCGCGATTGTCCTGGTAACGCTTCCACAGCGCGTCGAACAGGCTATCGGCCAATTGCTGGCGAGCGAACTCGCGCGCCGCGTGAATGGCCTCGACATCCGCCACTTCGCTGATTTCGGTCAGGTAGGCCTCGCCCGGCAGCGAAAGCATTTCCGCGACCATGGCCTGGTCCAGGCTGTCATCGGCCAGCAGCGTAGCCAGCGCGGTGACCAGACGCTGGTCCAGCACCAGCGCCTGGCCCTGCTGATGCTGGGCAATCAGGTCTTGCAGCACCTGCACCGCCAGTTGCTGGCCGGCGTCCCAACGGTTGAAACCGTCGCTGTCGTGCTGCATGAGGAACATCAGCTGGTCGCGGTTGTACGGGAAGCTCAGCTTCACCGGCGCCGAGAAACCGCGGAGCAAGGACGGCAATGGCTGTTCGGCGATGTCGACGAAGGTGAAGGTCTGCTCGGCTTCGGTCACCGAGATCACCCGCGAAGTGCCTTGCGCGGCGGCTTCGCCAGCCAGGCGCAGGGCAATGGCCGCGCCCTGGGAGTCCAGCAGGCCCAGCTCGACCGGAATCACGAACGGCAGTTTTTCCACCTTGTCCGGGGTTTGCGGGCAGCTCTGGCGGAAGGTCAGGCTGTAGGTCTTCGCCGCCGCGTCATAGGCCTCGCTGACCGCCAGGCGTGGGGTGCCGGCCTGGCTGTACCAGCGCTTGAACTGGCCCAGGTCGATGCCGTTGGCGTCTTCCATGGCCTTGACGAAATCGTCGCAGGTCACGGCCTGGCCGTCGTGGCGTTCGAAGTACAGGTCGCTGCCCTTGCGGAAGCCTTCGGCGCCCACCAGGGTGCGGATCATGCCGACCACTTCCGAACCCTTCTCGTACACGGTCAGGGTGTAGAAGTTGGAGATCTCGATAAAGCTTTCCGGGCGCACGGCGTGGGCCATGGGGCCGGCGTCTTCGGCGAACTGGTGGGTGCGCAGGTAGGCCACGTCCTGGATGCGCTTGACCGTGCGCGAGTTCATGTCCGAGGAGAAGCCGGCATCGCGAAATACCGTGAAGCCTTCCTTGAGCGACAGCTGGAACCAGTCGCGGCAGGTCACGCGGTTGCCCGACCAGTTGTGGAAGTATTCGTGGGCGACGATCGCCTCGACCCGCTGGTGCGCGGCGTCGGTGGCGGTTTCGGCGCGGGCCAGCACGGCGCTGGAGTTGAAGATGTTGAGGCCCTTGTTCTCCATGGCGCCCATGTTGAAGTCGTTGACCGCGACGATCATGAAGATGTCCAGGTCGTACTCACGGCCGTAGGTCTGTTCGTCCCAGCGCATGGACTTCTTCAGGCTGGTCATGGCGTGCTGGCACTTGTCGATGTTTTCCGGCTCGACGTAGATGCGCAGCGCGACTTCACGCTGGTTCATGGTGGTGAAGCTGTCCTCGACGCACCACAAATCGCCCGCCACCAGGGCGAACAGGTAGGCCGGCTTCATGAACGGGTCTTCCCAGGTCGCCCAGTGCCGGCCGTCTTCGCCCGGCCCGCTGGCGATCGGGTTGCCGTTGGACAACAGCACCGGGTAGCTGTGCTGCTCGGCCACCACGGTGGTGGTGAACTTGCTCATCACATCCGGGCGGTCGAGGTAGTAGGTGATCTTGCGAAAGCCCTCGGCCTCGCACTGGGTGCAGAACATGCCGCCGGACTTGTACAGGCCTTCCAGGGCGGTGTTGCTTTCCGGGTGGATCTTGACGCTGGTGTCGACGGTGAAGGATTCGCTGGTCGGCTGCAGGGTCAGGTGGCTGGCGCTCAGCTGGTAATCCGCGGCCGTCAGCTCGCGATCGCCCAGGGACACCGACAGCAGCTCCAGCTGCTGGCCGTCGAGCACCAGCGGCGGCAGGCCGGCGCCATGCGCCGGGTTGCGGCGCATCACCAGTTGCGCATGGACCAGGCTGTGGTCCTCGAACAACTCGAAGGTCAGGTGCGTTTCGTCGATCAGGTACTCGGGCGCCTGATAGTCCTTCAGGTAAATCATCTTCGGTTGTTCGGTGCGCATGCGGCGAATCCTTCTACTGATGCACGGCGAGCTGGTAGGCCGTGTATTTACGAATATTGATCACGCCGGTATCGAAGATCAGGTATTGGCCCTTGATCCCCAGCAGCGTGCCTTCGGCAATCGGGTTCTTGTCCAGGTTGAAGCTGACGATCTTGGCCGGGTACTGCTTGACCGGGTAGCGGATCTCGATCGGCTCGACATCGCTGACCGGTTGGATCGCCTGCAGGCCGAAGCGTTCCTGCAAGGCGCGCAGGCCCTCGGCGCAGGAAGCGAACAACTGGTCGCGCACTTGCGCCAGGTCCACCGCCTCGGCGTCGCCCTTGAGCAAGGCGCGCCAGTTGGTCTTGTCGGCCACCTGGGTGCGGAACAGGTCCTCGACGAAACCGGACTGCTGGCGGGTCGCCACGCGCATGATCGGCAGCGCCTGGCTGGCGCCCTGGTCGAGCCAGCGGGTCGGCAACTGGGTGGCGCGGGTGATGCCGACCTTGATCCCCGACGAGTTGGCCAGGTACACCACGTGGTCGGTCATGCAGAACCGTTCGCCCCAGGACGGCTCGCGGCAGGTACCGGCGTCGTAGTGGCAGCGTTCCGGGCTCATGATGCAGATATCGCACTGGGCCAGCTTGGTCATGCACGGGTAGCAGTAACCCTGGCTGAAGCTGGTCTTGGTCTTGCGCCCGCAATGGGTGCAGTGGATCGCCCCCAGGTATTCCAGGCGCACGGTGCTGCCGATCAATGGATTGACCGGCACCTCGGTGTCGCCAAGGCGAAAGGCATACTGCACGTCCGCCCCGTCCAGGCGCGCCGACATTTTACTGATGGAGCCACGGCCGATCTCGATCAATGGATGGCATCCGACTTGAACAGGATGTTCGGCACTTCGATCGACTTCGACGCACACTCTTGCGGGCCCATGTAGCCGGTGCGCTGCTCTTCGGGCAGGTTCTGCATTTCCCAGGCGATCATCGCCTGCAGGGACAGCTCGCGCTGCTCGGCGGTGAGCTTGCGGCCATCGGACCATTTGCCGATCTCTACCGCCAGTTTCAGGCTCTGGTAGATGTCCGGGGTGATGTTTTCAATCATTTCAACAAACGACGACATAAGCGGTCTCCAGCATTAGAGGGCCAGTTTACGGCGACTGTACAAGCCGCCCAACAAACCTGTGAGGCATCCGACGAGCAACCCGCCGACGTGGGCGGCGTTGGCGATTTCACCGAAGCCGATCACCGAGATCAGCCCCGACAGACAGATCAGCAACCACACCAGCATCATCGCCAGGACTCCGCGAGGCAGGCGATAGGCCGGGTTGGGCGACAGCAACTGATAGATCCAGCAATGCCCGAGCAGGCCGTACAGCACGCCGGACAAGCCGCCGAACAGGCTCGGCCCGCTGAACAGGTATTGCGCGTAGTTCGACACCAGGCTGAACAGCAGCGTCAGGCCCAGCAGGTTGATGCTGCCCTGGCGCTGTTCGATGCGCCGCCCCAGCTCCCAGTACCACATGCCGTTCATGGCGATGTGCAGGAAGCCGAAGTGGATCAGCATCGGCGTGACCAGGCGCCACCACTGCCCCGCCGCCAGGCTGTCGGCCAGGGGCGTGAACTGGACGTAGTCGCCGACCACGCGAAATTCCAGGAAGGTCAGCCAGCGCAGGGTGCCGAGGTTTTCGCCGAGCAGGGTCAGGGCCCCGACGATCAGGCTCAGCAGCAGGATCAGCGCGGTGGCCGGGCTACGGCGCAGTTGCTCGACGAACCCCGGGCGACGCATGGCGGCGCCGGCCTCGGGGATGTCCAGTTGCTGCTCGGGGTCGCCCGCCGGAAACCGCTCGTACAACGAACGCACATCCTCGCTGATGGCGTCCGGCACCCAGAGCACCTGCTCCCCCGCTTCCTCGCTGACCCGGTGCGGCACCTGCATGCGTTGCAACAGTTTGACGAAGCCACTCAGGTCCACATTCAACGGCAGACGCAATACTGCAACAGCACTCATGGCAAGGACTCCTCCGGCCGCTCGACATAGACCCAGACGAATTTATCCGGGTCCAGGCGGGTTTCCTGGTCCAGGCGATAAGCCACCAGTTTGCCGTAGAGCACCGCGCTGTAATCCAGGCAGGCCAGGTTCGAGCGAATCGGCGCCGGTTTGCCGCTGCGCCAGTAATGGCCGACGAACAGCAGCGGCTCATCGACGCCGTAGCGCAGCAGGTTGTTTTTCTCCGCCGAGGACAGCGGCGTGCGGGCCACCGGCTCGGGCAGCGCATCAGGCTGGAACACGATGTCGCCGTAGGTCTGCGGGTCGTCTTCCCAGAACTTGGTGCGGAAGAACGAACGGGTCAGGCCATCGCCGCTGGTCATGGTCAAGCCATGGGGCAGGCGCATGTCGGTGCCGCGCAGCAGGCGGTCGAACACGTTATTGGCGAAACTGCCGGGGATCGCCGAGGCCTGGAGGAAGTGCTCGTCGATGCAGCCATCGGGGTATTGCGCCCGCAGCGGCTCGATCAGGCCGGCGTCCCAACAGGCATGCACCACGCGAAAACGCCCGGCGTCGACGAACAGCGGCATCTTGTAGAACCAGGCGAGGAAATCGTGCCAGTCGTTGGGGTACTGCTCGAATTGCGCCAGGGTCTCGTTGATCAGGCGGGCGTGGCGCGGCGTGTGTTCGCGCACGAAGTGCCTGCCGCCGCCGGGCGGTGCCGGGGTGACCCAGCCCAGGGCGTTGAACTCATGGTTACCCATGACGCACAGCGCCTGGCCGGCCTCGACCATGTCGTGGACGATGTGCAAGGCTTCGCGGATCCGTGGGCCGCGGTCGATGATGTCGCCGAGGAACACCGCCATGCGCGACGAATGCCGCCAGACGCCGCCCTGCTTGCGATAACCGAGCTTGTCCAGCAGGTGCTCAAGGGTCAGGGCGCAACCGTGCACGTCACCGATCAGGTCGTAGCTACGCGCGGGATCGAGCATCAGTCGCCTCCACCACCCAGTCGACTGCCCCAGCCGAGCTTGGTCCGGCAGACCTCGTAATAGTTGTGGTCCAGCGGGTGGATCAGGCGCAGTTTCTGGGCCTTCTTGCTGACGGTGATGGTGTCACCGGGGGCACAGGTGAAATGGTTCTGCCCGTCGCAGGAAACCTGCGGGTAGATCTGCATATCCTTGGACACGACGATTTTCAGCTCGCTGTTGCCATCGACCACGATCGGCCTTCCCGACAAGGTATGGGGGTACATCGGCACAATCACAATGGCGTCGAGCTTGGGATGCATGATCGGCCCGCCGGCGGACAAGGCGTAGGCGGTGGAGCCGGTCGGCGTGGCGACGATCAGGCCGTCGGCCTTCTGGCTGCAGACGAACTGGCCGTCGATGTAGATCTCGAACTCGATCATCCGCGTCGACTTGCCCGGGTGCAGTACCACATCGTTGAGCGCATCGCCCTGGCCGATGGCTTCGGCGTGGCGCCGTACTTCGGCCTGCAGCAGGAAGCGGTTTTCCACCAGGTAGTGGCCATCGAGGACCTCGGCGACCTTGACTTCCAGCTCGTCCGGACGAATGTCGGTGAGGAAGCCCAGGCTGCCGCGGTTGATCCCCAGCACCGGAATGTTGTGGCGCGCCAGGGCACGGGCCGCGCCCAGCAGGCTGCCGTCGCCGCCGACCACGATCACCATGTCGCAGACTTCGCCCAGCAGCTTGCGCGAGGAGGTCTGCAGGCCGTGGCCGGGCAGGACTTCGGCGATGGTGTCTTCGAGGATCACATGCAGGTGGCGGGCGAGCAGAAACTTTTTCAGTCGGCGAACTGTGTCCAGCACCTGCGAACTGCCCAGGCGACCGATAATGCCGATATTGCGAAATTGCTCCATGGGGCTCCTGCAGGGGTTCTGGGACGGGCAAAGCAGAGATTATGGGCGAAAGCCGGCCATAGACAAAATCCTTTCAGCCTCGACGTTAGGCGCTATGCTCGCAGAATGATCCTGTTTCCCGGCTTGCTCGACCTCCCCCGCCAGTTGCGCCACCCCGAAGTGCGCGACCTGGCCTGGGTCATCCTCGCGCCGCCGATGCTCGACGAGACCCCCTGGCCGCAGCGCCATCCACTGGCCGGCAGCGACTGGGTGCAGGCGCCGCAGCTGCTGGCGCACTGGCTGCGCCAGCTGGACCAGGACGGCCGTGCCCTGCGCCGCTGGCTGGCCCTCGGGCCGACCAAGCGCCTGGGGCTCTACTACGAACGCCTGTGGCAATTTGCCGTACAGCACGCGCCCGGTGTCGAGCTGCTGGCGGCCAACCTGCCGATCCGCCGCGCCGGCCACACCCTGGGCGAACTGGACATGCTGCTGCGCGACCGCGACGGCATCCACCACCTGGAACTGGCGATCAAGCTCTACCTCGGCCCGCAATCGGGCAACGGCGCGGACACCGCGTTATGGCTGGGCCCCGGCTGCCACGACCGCCTGGACCGCAAGCTGGCGCACCTGAACGAACACCAGCTGCCGATCTCCGCCCGGGCCGACAGCCTGGAGGTGCTGGCGGCCATGGATATCCAGGACTTCAGCGCCCACCTGTGGCTCGGCGGCTACCTGCTCTACCCCTGGCCCGGCACCACGCAACCGCCCCGCGGCGCCCACCCGCAGCACCTGCGCGGGCGTTGGCTGCATCAGCGCGACTGGCCGGCCTTTATCGATCAAAGCCCGCCCGGGCGCTGGCAACCCTTGCCGCGCCAGGCCTGGCTGGCGCCAGCGTCCTACCCGGCGGAACAAACCTGGAGCGCTCCACGGCTGCAAGCCTGGCTGGAGGAACTCGACCCGCACGCTCCGGCGCAATTGCTGGTGCGCCTGACGGAAAACCGCGCCGGCGATTGGGAAGAAGCCGAACGCCTGTTTCTGGTGGCGGACCTCTGGCCGAATGTGCCGGGGACGGGTTGAGCCGCCCTCAGAACGTCAGTCCCCTCACATCACCGACAAGCGCACGGCCAGCGCCGCCAGGGTCACCAGCAACACCGGCAGGGTCAGCACGATGCCGACCTTGAAGTAGCGGCCCCAGCCGATATGAATGTTCTTGCGCTCCAGCACATGCAGCCAGAGCAAGGTGGCCAGGCTGCCGATCGGGGTGATCTTCGGCCCCAGGTCGCTGCCGATCACGTTGGCGTAGATCATCGCGTCCTTGACCAGGCCGCTGGCCTGGCTGGCGTCGATGGACAGCGCGCCGATCAACACCGTCGGCAGGTTGTTCATGATCGATGACAAGACCGCGGTCAGCAGCCCGGTGCCCATGGCCGCGCCCCAGATGCCGTAGTCGGCGAAGCGGTCGAGCCAGCCGGCCAGGTGCGTGGTCAGCCCGGCATTACGCAGGCCATACACCACCAGGTACATGCCGAGGGAGAAAATCACGATCTGCCACGGCGCTTCCTTGAGTACTTTGCGGGTGGAAATCTTGTGGCCCCTGGCCGCGATGCCCAGCAGCAGGGCCGCGCACACCGCCGAAATCGCGCTGATGGGAATACCCAGCGGTTCCAGGGCAAAACACCCCAGCAGCAGGATGATCAGCACCCACCAGCCGGCGATAAAGGTGGCCTTGTCGTGGATCGCGCTGGCCGGCTGTGCCAGCTCTTCGGGGTCGTAGGCCTGTGGAATATCGCGGCGGAAGAACCACAGCAACACCGCCAGGGTCGCCGCCACGCTGACCAGGTTCACCGGCAGCATCACCGCGGCGTACTGGTTGAAGCCGATGTTGAAGAAGTCCGCGGAAACGATGTTCACCAGGTTCGACACCACCAGCGGCAGGCTCGCGGTATCGGCGATAAACCCGGCGCCCATGACGAACGCCAGGGTCGCGGCCCGGGAGAAGCGCAACGCCAGCAGCATGGAAATCACGATCGGCGTGAGAATCAGCGCCGCCCCGTCGTTGGCGAACAGCGCCGACACCAGCGCCCCCAGCAACACCATGAAGGCAAACAGCCTGCGTCCGCTGCCCTGCCCCCAGCGCGCGACATGCAAGGCGGCCCAGGCGAAAAACCCGGCCTCGTCGAGCAGCAGGCTGATGATGATCAAGGCGACGAAGGTGCCGGTGGCGTTCCAGATGATCTGCCAGACCACCGGGATATCCGTCAGCTGCACCACCCCGAACAGCAACGCCAGCACCGCGCCGAACACCGCGCTCCAGCCCACGCCGAGGCCCTTGGGCTGCCAGATCACCAGGGTAATGGTCAGCAGGAAAATCAATGAAGCAGTCAGCATGCCGGGCAGCCTTGAGCAGGAAAAGTGAAGGTGATGAGAATTCAGCAGCAGCGCACAGGGCGATCGATCATGGTCTGCAGGCGTTGCAGGTCAGCCTGCAGCCAGGGGCTGTTGGCCTGCAGCGTGTCCTGCAGCAGTGTGGTCACCCAGGGGGCCAACTGCGGGTGCAACCGGTAATAGATCCATTGCCCCTGGCGGCGGTCGGCCAGCAGGCCGCAACTGCGCAACAGCGCCAGGTGCCGGGAGATCTTCGGCTGGCTCTGGCCCAGGGCGGCGGTCAGCTCGCAGACACACAACTCGCCTTCGCGGGTCACGAGCAAGGCGATGCGGCTGCGGGTTTCGTCGGCAAGCGCCTTGAACAGCTCGGCGGGATTGAGAGAGTCGGACACCAGGGCCACTCCAGGCATTGGGAGCGGCGAATATATGAATATTCAGATATGCGGTAAAGCGCTTTTACCATGGCAAGCGGAATATCCATCACCCGCGGGAGCCGGTCGGCCGGCTCCCGCGGTAGCAGGATCAGAGCTTTTTATGCTGCTCGACCCACTGGGCGTAGGCATTGATGAAGTTCTGCAGGAACGGCTTGACCGACTCGGACAGCTTGCCCGCCTCGTCGAAGGCCGAACCGGCGCCGCTCAGGTAGGCTTCCGGCTGCTGCATGCATGGCACATTGAGGAACACCAGGGACTGGCGCAGATGATGGTTGGCGCCAAAACCGCCGATGGCGCCCGGGGATGCGCTGATCACTGCCCCCGGCTTGCCGCTCCAGGCGCTCTTGCCGTAGGGGCGCGACCCCACGTCGATGGCGTTTTTCATCGGCGCGGGAACCGAGCGGTTGTATTCCGGAGTGACGAACAGCACGGCGTCGGCTGCACTCACCTGTTCACGGAAAGTCCTGTAGGCTGCCGGTGGATCCACATCGATGTCTTCGTTGTAAAGCGGCAGATCGCCGATCTCGACAATCTTCAGCCGCAGGTTGACCGGCGCCAGTTCCGCCAGGGCCAGCGCCACTTTCCGGTTGATCGAGGCCTTTCTCAGGCTGCCCACCAGCACTGCAATCGTGTAGACGTTGCTCATAGCGAATTCCCGACTTCTGGTTGAGGAGGCTGGTAGTTATAGATGATCCACCCCGCCCACAGCCACCCGTCAAAGGAAGTTCCGTGAGCTTTTCCAGGCTTCACGCTGCTGTACGCCAACTGCAATCAGGGCCGCGGACTATTTTTTTTCCGCCGCTAAACTTAGTTCGCCCAGGCACGGTCTACAGGACCGCAAATTGAGTGTTTTATCTCCAGAGGCTCTAAAGATGGCAGCAGTACTCGTCGGACAATTTCATGCAAGGGACGCGGAAGGCCGTGTCTATTCGGTGCATGAGTTCCAGGAATCCACCCCCTCGCCAGAGGGCATCGCCGGCTCGGAGCCTGTCACCACCTATCGCCTGGCCATTGGCGATCGCGTCAACAAAATGGACGACAACCAGTTTCTCCTCGTGCAATCGGGCATCACCCTCATTCGCGAACCCGAGACCATCCTTCCTTCATAACGTACCGTTATGAGCAGAAGTCATAGGCGCGGACATGGGTTAGGATTCAGTGTGAATCCCCCACCGGCTGGACATGGACTTCAAGCATGCGTTTACGTCATATCGAAGTGATTCAGGCGCTCCTGCAAACCGGACACCTGGGCACGGCCGCCGAGCTGCTGCAATTGCCGGTGGCCGAGGTGGAAACGATCCTGCGCGACGCCGAAAGCCAATCGGGCTTCATGCTCTTCGCCAGTGTTCGCGGACGCCTGCAAGCCACCCGCGAGGCCCGCGAGCTACAGCCGGCGATCGCCACCCTGTATGACGCCTTCGAACCCGTGCAACGCCTGGCCGACAGCCTGAAGCAATACCAGGCGCCGCCCTTGCGCATCATCGGCACCCCGCCCCTGGCCCAGCAACTGTTGCCGCAGAGCATCGCCGCCCTGCGCCGGCGCTTTCCCGACACCCCGTGCCACCTCGCCAGCCAGGCCACCCGCGACATGGTCAAGAGCCTGTTGCTGCGCGAAGGCGACCTGGGCCTGAGCCTGCACAACCCCGATCACCCCGATATCCAGTGCGTGGCCCTGGCCCAGGGCAAGCTGCAATTGCTGGCGCCCCACGGCTGGCTGCAACCGAAGCAGAAGTACATTTCCCTGCAGGACCTGGCGGGCCAGGCCATGGTCGGCCTCGAAGGCCAGGACCCGCTGAGCGTGGCCCTGGACAGCAAGCTGCAGAACCTGCGCCCGAGCCCGACCATCCACACCCGAGTGCAAACCCACCAGATGATGCGCAGCATGGTCGAGGCCGGCGAAGGCCTGGCGATTGTCGACCCCTTCACCGCCCTCGGGGCGCGTGAGGGCGGGCTGGACGTCTGCCCGCTGTCGCCACCGATCCCGGTCACCCTCTATGCCCTGACCCGCGGCGGCAGTCCATCCTCGCCAACTCTGGAGGCGCTGCTGGAAACTCTCACGGAAAAGGCTGAAGGGATGCTGGCCGGCTAGGTCCCGGCTTGCCGTGCCAGCTCGTCGTTGAACAGCCGATACCAGAAAATCGCCACCTCGGCCGTGGTCGGATCGATCCCGCGGTAACGCAGGTGATCGATGCCGCCCACCACATAACCGCAGCGCTCGTACAAGCGGCAGGCCCCCAGGTTGTTGTTCTGGGTCTCGAGCATGATGCCCGGCAGTTTTTTCTTGCGGCTCCAGAACTGCGCCACATCCAGCAGGGCCTTGGCCACCCCGTGGCGCCGCGCCGGCGCATGCACCGCCAGCTCGTCGATATGGGCGTAACCGTTCCAGTTGGTGCTGACCACCACATGGCCGACCGGTTCGTCATCCAGGTAGGCCATGAACACCGCGCTGTCCGCGGCATCGCGATAGCTGCTGAACTCTTCGGGGTCGATGCCGTAGCACTTGCGGTACGGGGTGATGGGGTGCAACGGCCACTTGGCCACCACCTGCCCGCTCTGTGCCTGGGCATAGGCGCTGACTTCGAAGCTGAAATCGCTGCCCCAGACATACGCGGCGAAACCGTCGTCGGCAACGCGCACCGACAGGCCGGGGTACTTGGGATTGATCATTGGCTGCATAGCGGGAAACGTCCTCAAACCTTGATGCAATCGACGGTGTACTGCCGCCCATTGCCTTCGTCTTCATGCTGCAATCCATGCACATCCGCGACAAAGCCGGGAAAGCTGCTATCGAACGTACGGGCGAAAGCCAGGTAATCGATGATCGAGCGGGTCGACTCGGTGAAGCGCTCGCCCGGCATGATCAGGGGAATACCCGGCGGGTATGGCACCAGCATCACCGCCGCCACCCGCCCGGCGAGGGCATCGATGGACACCGCCTCGACCTCGCCCCGCACCAACTGATCGTAGGCGTCGGCAGGCTTCATCGCCACCTCCGGCAGCACGGTGTACATGCGCTTGAGGTGCTTGGCCGTGGCATTGCTGCGGTAGCAGGCATGCAACTGATCGCACAGATCGCGCAGGCCCATGCCCTGGTAGCGCGCCATGTCCTGCTGGGCGATGCTCGGCAGGCAGGCGGCGAGGCTGACGTTGGCGTCGTAGTTGCGCTTGAACTCCAGCAACTCGGTCAGCAGGGTGCTCCACTTGCCTTTGGTGATGCCCATGGAAAACAGCACCAGGAACGAATACAGGCCGGTTTTTTCCACCACCAGCCCGCGTTCCCAGAGAAACTTGCTGACCACCGCCGCCGGGATCCCGCGCTCGCTCAGGGCACCGCCGGCGGTAAGCCCGGGCATCACCAGGGTGACCTTGATCGGGTCCAGCAGCACATAGTCGTCGGTCACCCCGGCGAACCCGTGCCACTCGCCTTCCGGCTCCAGCAGCCAGTCCGCGGTGCTGACCCGGTCGATGCCTTCCACCCGCTCCGGTTGCCAGATGGAAAACCACCAGTCGTCGGCGGCGATGTGCTGGCGCAGGTTGGCCAGGGCCCGGCGGAAGCTCAGGGCCTCGTCGAACATTTCCTGCAGCAGCGAGCGCCCCGCCGGCCCCTCCATCATCGCCGAGGCCACGTCCAGCGAGGCGATGATGCTGTACTGCGGCGAGGTGGAGATGTGCATCATGAAGGCTTCGTTGAAGCGGTCGCGGTCCAGCTGCCGGGCGCCGCCGTCCTGCACATGGATCATCGAGGCCTGGCTGAAGGCCGCCAGCAGCTTGTGGGTGGAATGGGTGGTGAACACCAGCGGGCTGTCGGCGCTGCGCGAGGTGCCCATGCCGTAACGCCCCTCGAAGAACTCATGGAAGGCCGCGTAGGCGTACCAGGCCTCGTCGAAATGCAGCACCTCGACGCTGTTGCCCAGGCTCTGCTTGATCAGCTCGGCGTTGTAGCAAAGGCCGTCGTAGGTCGAGTTGGTGACCACCGCCAGCTTGACCTTGGGCGGCCGCCCCTGGGTCAGCGGGTTGGCGTCGATCTTGGCCTGGATCGACTCGCGGCTGAATTCGCTCAGGGGGATCGGGCCGATGATCCCCAGTTCGTTGCGCTCCGGGCAGAGGAACAGCGGGATGGCGCCGGTCATGATGATCGAGTGCAGCACCGACTTGTGGCAGTTGCGATCCACCAGCACCAGGTCATCGCGACCGACCATGGAGTGCCAGACGATCTTGTTGGCGGTCGAGGTGCCGTTGATCACGAAGAAGGTGTGGTCGGCGCCGAAATTGCGCGCCGCCCGCGCCTCGGCTTCCGCCAGGGGCCCGGTGTGATCGAGCAGCGAACCCAGCTCCGGGACCGACACCGACAGGTCCGAACGCAGGGTGTTTTCGCCGAAGAACTGGTGGAACGCCTGGCCCACCGGGCTTTTGCGATAGGCCACGCCACCGCCGTGCCCCGGGGTGTGCCAGGAATAGTTGGAGTCCGCCGTATGTTGCACCAGCGCCTTGAAAAATGGCGGCAACAGGCCATCGAGGTAATTGCGCGCCGCCCGCGCCACCTGGCGCGCCAGGAACGGTACGGTGTCTTCGAACAGGTAAAGAATGCCGCGCAGCTGATTGAGCTCGCTCATGGCGTCGGCCGGGGCGTTTTCCAGGGTCACCTGTTCGCCCAGGGCGAAGATCGGCAGGTTCGGCGCGCGCACCCGGGCCAGGCGGATCAGCTCCACCATGTTCTGCAGCAAGTGGGTGTTTTCCCCGGCGCCTTCGGCGGCGATCAGCATGCAGGCCAGACCGTGGTGGGTCGAGGCCACCAGCCGCCCTTCGGCGTAGTCCACCGCGGAAAAGATGCTGAAGCCTTCCTGCTCCAGTTCCCTGGCGATCCCCCGCACCCGGTCGCCGGCGACGGTGTCGGCCTTGATGTCGCGATGCACGATAAGAACGGGGAATTTCAGGTCTTTGTACATGGCACCAGGCATCCTGAGGCGGCGGACAAGGGTCCGCCAATCACCTCAGGGTAGAAGCTCGGGGGCCGGCGCGGAACCCCGTCAACGACCTCCTGTAACAAAAGGTCGCCCACGAACAACTACTGCTGCTGGGCCTTGGCTTCGGCCAGCTGGGTCCAGAGCGCCGGGGCACCGGCGGATTTGGCGATGATCTCGAGACGCACCTGGTGCTCGGCCAGTTCGGCTTCGCTGGCGCGAATGATCCGCCCGCGCTGGCGATCCGCCGACAGACGCCGGATTTCGCTGGCACTGTTGCCCGAACCTTCGCTGCCGTTGCCGTCCGAGGCGTTGCCGGCCAGGGACAGGCTGGTCTGGCCGCCGGTCATGGTCAGGTAGACGTCGGCGAGAATCTCCGAGTCGAGCAAGGCGCCGTGCAGTTCACGGCCGGAGTTGTCGACGTCATAGCGCTTGCACAAGGCATCGAGGCTGTTGCGCTGGCCGGGGTGGCGTTCCCGGGCCATCAACAGGGTGTCGAGGATGGTGCAGTGCTGGGTGATGTCGGCGCGGTCGTGCTGGCCCATCAGGGCGAATTCGTTGTTGATGAAGCCAACGTCGAACGCCGCGTTGTGGATGATCAGCTGCGCGCCCTGGATGAACTCGAAGAACTCGTCGGCGACTTCGGCGAAGCGCGGCTTGCCCACCAGGAACTCGTTGGTGATGCCGTGGACGCCGATCGCGCCCTCGTCGCTCTCGCGATCCGGTTGCAGGTAGACGTGGAAATGCCGACCGGTCAGGCGCCGTCCCATCAACTCGACGCAACCGATTTCAATGATCCGGTGGCCGTCGGTCACCGGCATGCCGGTGGTTTCGGTATCGAGTACAACAGATCTGTTGGCCATCAGGGGTCAGTTCTCAACGGTGGAAGTCTTTCAAGGCGCGGGATTTTAGCACGCTCTCGCGGCATGGCACGCATGGCGGATTCGCCTGGCCCCGGCGTGCGCAGTTTTTAACAATCATTCGCAAAGCTCATGCAGTTCGCCGCGTGGCGGCTTGTTAGGGTGCCCGACGATATTTTCAACGGACCTCGCCCTGTTATGACCCCCTGCAAAACCCGCCTGACCTTGCTGCTCTGCGCCTGCCTGTTCGCCGACATCGGCCAGGCCACCAGCCTGGTGATCAGCACCGACATCACCATGAGCCTGGCCTTGAGCACAACCGAAGGCAGTTCGAAAGCCACCAGCTCCTTCAAGGACGACAAACTCGTGCTCGCCGCCAGGACCGATGCCGCGGCCTTTGTCGCCAGCGCTGGCGAGATCCGCGGCGCCCAGCTGGAAGCGGCCATGCGGCACATTCGCCAGACACTCGGCAACCCACGATACTCCGACCTGCAACTGGCCAGCGCCATCCTTACCCTTTGACCGTCCCGGAACAGGATCACTAATTCACCCCGCGCATTACGCGTTTCTTTAACTGAGCGAGGTCATTGCGCTACCGTACGGCCCACTCAGGCGGGCGGGGGCTGGCCCCCGGCCTTGCGCTCATTTCCAGGAAACCGCCCTCCCATGCTCGAGACTCGACAGATGCTCCCACTGCTGCTGGCCTCGGCCTTCATCAGTGGCTGTTCTTCCCTTCCGGCAACCGACAGCGACGCCGGGCCACGACCGTTGATCGTCGCCCATCGCGCCGGCGCCGCGGACTTTCCCGAGAACACCCTGCTGGCCATCGACAACGCCCTGCGCAACGGCGTCGACATGCTCTGGCTGACGGTGCAACTGAGCCGCGACGGCGTGCCGGTGCTGTATCGACCGGCGGACCTGAGTGCCAATACCCCGGCGTCCGGCGCGGTCAGCGAGAAAACCCTGGCGCAGTTGCAAACACTGAATGCCGGCTGGAACTTCAAGCAGACCGCGGCCGATGGCCAGGTGACCTTTCCCTATCGCTCCCAGGCGGCGACCATCCCCTCATTGCAGCAGGCGCTGGCGGCGATCCCCGGCTCGGTGCCAGTCATTCTCGACATGAAGGCCCTGCCCGCCGCGCCCCAGGCCAAGGCGGTCGCCCAGGTGCTGGAGCAGCTGCATGCCTGGAACCGGGTGCTGATCTACTCCACCGATGCCAGCTACCAGCAGGCGTTCGCGCACTATCCGCAGGCGCGGCTGTTCGAGTCCCGGGACAACACCCGGGATCGACTGGCCAGCGTCGCCCTGGCCCACAGCTGCACGGCACCGCCGGCGCCAGACAGTTGGGTGGCCTTCGAGTACCGGCGCCCGGTGCAGCTGGTCGAGGCCTTCACCCTGGGCGAGGCCCGCTCCAAGGTCGATGCCCGGCTGTGGACGCCCGCCGCGGTGGATTGCTTCCAGTCCCGGGGCAAGGTGCGGATGCTGGCGATCGGGATCAATACGGCCGAGGATTACCAGGCGGCCGCCTGCCTGAAGATGGACGCGGTGCTGGTGGATTCGCCCCGCGCGATGCGGGAAGTGAAGCAGCGGCTCGAACGGCCGCTGCGCTGCAACTGACTACAAGCTCAACGCATCAGGCCTGCTTGTAACCGCGCACCTCGTCGACGCCGCGGTTGGCCAGTTGGTCGGCCCGTTCGTTGCCGTGGTGGCCGGTATGGCCGCGCACCCATTTCCAGGTGACCTGATGGCGGTTGACCTGCTCATCGAGCTGCTGCCACAGGTCGGCGTTTTTCACCGGTTCCTTGGCCGCGGTTTTCCAGCCGCGCTTTTTCCAGTTGGCCATCCACTCGTTGATGCCTTTCATCACGTACTGCGAGTCGGTGACCAGCACCACCTGGCACTCGCGCTTGAGCTCTTCCAGACCGCGGATCGCCGCCATCAGCTCCATGCGGTTGTTGGTGGTGTTGGCCTCGCCACCCCAGAGTTCCTTCTCCACGCCCTTGAACACCAGCAGTGCGCCCCAGCCTCCCGGGCCAGGATTGCCCTTGCAGGCGCCGTCGGTGAAGATTTCTACGCTATCGCTCATGCCAGACTTCCAATCGAAAATACCTGTGGCTTGCCGATCGTCGATCGACAACGCCCAAGCCGGGCAGGTTCGGCCCGGCTGAATTAAAGAGGGGGTTCGCTGTGCCGGCGGTTGACCTTGGCCATCGGCAGCGGCACCAGCTTGCCCATCGGCTCGCGGCGTACCTGGCGCACCGGGCGCAGGCCGACCACTATCTTGCGCGCCACCAGCAGGTAGAAGCCGCCGCCGGACAGTTGCCAGTCCCCGGCCTTGCGCTCCCAGCCGGCCAACCGAGCCTGCCAGGCCGCCGAGGCAAGCGGCGGACGATAGCACCCGAAGCGGCGTTTCTCCAGCGCGAAGCCCAGCAGGTTCAACCAGTCGGCGACCCGCGACGGGGAAATGCAGCGCGCCTTGCGCAAGGCGTCATGGGCGAACGCATGCCGCAGGCCCCAGCTGCTCCAGGGATTGATACCGACGATCAACAGATGCCCGCCCGGTCGCACGGCGCTGGCGGCTTCGCGCAGCAGGCCGTGGGGCGACAGGCAGAAATCCAGGCCGTGCTGCAGCACCACCACATCGGCAGCATGCTCGCTGAGCGGCCAGGCCTGCTCCTCGCAGACGATCTCGACACCGGGCAGCGGCGCGCCCAGGCGGACATTGCGCTGCACCTGGGGCGCCGCCGGCGGGGTTTGCGCCGACGGGCCGTAATGCACCAGGTAGCCGCCGAAGAAGCGCCCCAGCTCGTCGTCGAGCATGCGCCGTTCTTCATCCAGCAGAAATTGCCCCAGTGGCCCGGACAGCCACTCACGGGCGGCACTGATCAGGGCCAGCCAGTCAGGATCGGCCTGAGCGAACGCTTTATCGGTCATTGCATTCTCCAACCCGCCAAGAAGTTCTAAGATGCGCCAATGTTTTCCGCTTGGCGACTCCAACGATGATACAGATCAGTGCCCTGCCCGCGTTCACCGATAACTACATCTGGTTGTTACAGGACCACAGCCATCAGCGTTGCGCAGTGGTCGACCCGGGTGACGCCGCACCGGTGCAGGCCTGGCTCGCCGAGCATCCGGGCTGGGTGCTGAGCGATATCCTGGTGACCCATCACCACCACGACCATGTCGGCGGTGTCGAACAGCTGAAAAAAACCAGCGGCGCCAAGGTCTGGGGCCCGGCCAACGAAAACATCCCGGGGCGCGACGTGGCCCTGAACGACAACGATCGGGCCCGCATCCTTGGCTGGGACTTCGACGTCTACGCGGTGCCCGGGCACACCCTGGGGCATATTGCCTACTACCATCACGGCCTGCTGTTTTGCGGCGACACCCTGTTCGCCGCCGGTTGCGGGCGCCTGTTCGAGGGCACGCCGGAGCAGATGCACCATTCGCTGAGCCGCCTGGCCGCGTTGCCCGCGGACACCCTGGTGTACTGCACTCACGAATACACCTTGAGCAACCTGCGTTTTGCCCAGGCGGTGGAACCGGATAACCCGGACATCGCCGAGCGCCTGCGCAAAGTCAGCGAACTGCGGGAAAACGGCCGCATGACCCTGCCCTCCACCCTGGCCCTGGAAAAGCTCACCAATCCTTTCCTGCGTACCGGTGAAACATCCGTTAAACAAAAAGCGGACGAACGGAATGGCCTCGATAACCGGGCCCAGAGTGCGGTTTTTGCTGCCTTGCGGGCTTGGAAAGATAAGTTCTAAGCAGGTTGCGGGTTGGTACGAAAATTCTGAATGGTTGACCGCACCGGGTGCGCTTTCTAGAATCGCCCGACATTTTTGCCCGGAACTTACTTCCAGCCAATGTCGTCATCTATTCGTAAATCCATCAATTCAGACGCATTGACGCGGTTGGCTCAAGCCATCGCGGTGGCTGTGTCCGCCACCCTGGCGGGCTGCCAAAGCACGAGCCACGTCCCGCAAACCGACGCTTCGCACACCCAGAATTTCAACGCCCGCATCAAGCAGAAACCCATCTGGCTGAATGAAAAACCCAGCCCGCAATTGCCCCAGGACGTCTGGGCGCGCATGCGCGAAGGTTTCCAGTTGCAGGAAGGCATCGGCGTCAACCCGCGCATCGAACAGCAGCGCCTGTGGTTCGCCAGCAACCCCTCGTTTCTCGAGAATGCCAGCGAACGCGGCAGCCTCTATATCCACTACATCGTCGAACGCCTTGAAGAACGCAACATGCCGCTGGAGCTGGCCCTGCTGCCGGTGATCGAGAGCGCCTACAACCCGATGGCCTATTCCCGGGCCGACGCGGTGGGCCTCTGGCAGTTCATCCCGTCCACGGGTCGTTCCTTCAACCTGCGCCAGACCCGCTTCTACGATGGCCGTCGCGATATCACCGCCTCGACCACCGCGGCCATGGATTACCTGACCCGCCTGCACGACATGTTCAACGGCGACTGGCTGCTGGCCCTGGCGGCCTACAACGCTGGCGAAGGCACGGTCAGCCGCGCCATCGAGCGCAACGAGAAGCTCGGCCTGCCCACCGACTACTGGAACCTGCCGCTGCCGTCGGAAACCCAGGCCTACGTGCCCAAGCTGCTGGCCCTGTCCCAGGTGGTGCTGGCGCCGGAAGCCTATGGCGTGAACCTGAACCCGATCGCCAACGAACCCTACTTCCAGGTCGTCGAGATCAACCAGCGCATGGACCTGTCCAAGGTCGCCGCGGTGGCCAATATCGACGAAGACGAGCTGTTCCAGCTCAACCCGGCCTTCAAGCAGCGCACCACCATCGACGGTCCCCAGCATCTGCTGGTGCCGACGTCCAAGGCGCAACTGCTGAGCGCCAGCCTGTCGACCATGAAACCCGAAGAGCTGATCAGCCAGCGTTCGTTCAAGCCGGTGTTCGAGGGTGCCGACAGTCGCGAAATGGCCCAGGCCAAGCGCAACTATCGGGTCAAGCGTGGCGATAACCTGTCGCAGATCGCCAAGGCCAACAAGGTCGACGTCAAGGACCTGCAACGCTGGAACAAACTCAGCGGCAAGCAGCTCAAGGTCGGCCAGACCCTGGTCATGCAGGACACCCGCAAAGCCAAGGGCAGCAGCAAGACCAGCGCCAAGACTTCCGGCAAGAAGACTCTGGTCGCCCGCGCCGACAAGAAGTCGACCCAGTACAAGGTCAAGCAAGGCGATTCGCTGTATATGGTGGCCAAGCGCTTCAACGTCGAGATGCAGCACCTCAAGCGCTGGAATCCCCGCGCCGGCCAGGCCCTCAAGCCAGGCCAGATGCTGACCGTCTACCTGCCTCACTGATCTGCAGCTCCTGGCGCAGGCCCTCCTGCGCCAGCAAGATCGCCGCGACCGTACCGGTCGTTCGCAGCCTGCGGCACCGGCTACGGATTGCGCTGTATCCAGCGGCGACAAGCAAATGTCGTGACCAGCCCGGGGCGGCCTTTTTCCTGTCGATACAAGCTGTTACTGTACGGAGCACAAAGCCCAAGCCGCCTGGATCGGATCTCTGACTTGATGCGTCCCCTCCTCCTGTCCCTAATCAGTCTGGCCTTGAGCTTTCCCGCAAGCGCAACGATCACTGAAAGTCATGGTTACGCGCAGTTCGGCACGCTCAAGTACCCCGCCAAGTTCACCCATTTCGACTGGGTCAATCCCGCCGCGCCCAAAGGCGGGACCTTGCGGGTCATGGCGTTTGGCACCTTCGACACCCTCAACCCCTACACCTTCAAGGGCAGCAGCCCGGTTTCCACGCCCAACTTCCTGCAATACGGGGTCAACGAGCTGAACGAGCCGCTGATGGTCGGCACCGGCCAGTACGCGCCGTCCGGCGACGAGCCGACTTCCAGCTACGGCCTGATCGCCCGCTCCGTCGAATACAGCGAAGACCGCAGCTGGGTGGTGTTCAACCTGCGCCCCGAGGCGCGCTTCCACGATGGCCAGCCGATCACCGCCTACGATGTGGCGTTTTCCTATCGGCTGTTGCTCAAGGAAGGCCACCCGCAATACCGCACCAACCTGCAGGAAGTGCAGCGGATGGACATCCTCGGCCCGCAACGCATTCGCTTTGTCTTCAAGCGCTCCGGCAACCCGCTGCTGATCCTGCGCCTGGGCGAACTGCCGGTGCTGCCGCAGCACTATTGGAAAGATCGCGACTTCAAGGCCACCACCTTCGAGCCGCCTCTGGGCAGCGGCCCCTACCGCATCACCCGGGTGCAACCGGGGCGCTCGCTGCTGTTCGAGCGGGTCAAGGACTACTGGGGCAAGGACCTGCCGGTCAATCGCGGCTTCAACAATTTCAACAAGGTCGCGGTGGAGTTCTACCGCGACAGCGACGTCGCCTTCGAAGCCTTCAAGGCCGGCGAGTTCGACATCTACATCGAACACCAGGCGAAGAACTGGGCCAACGGCTACAACTTTCCCGCGGTCAATCGCGGCGACATCATCAAGGCCCAGGTGGCGCACCAGATCCCGACCCAGACCCAGGGCCTGTTCATGAACAGCCGCCGGGCGATCTTCGCCGAGCGCAAGGTGCGCGAAGCCCTGGGCCTGATGTTCGATTTCGAGTGGACCAACCGCACCCTGTTCAGCGGCGCCTACAAGCGCGCGACCAGCTACTACCCCAACAGCGAGTTCTCCGCCACGGGCCTGCCGGTCGGCCATGAATGGCTGCTGCTCTCGCCCTACCGCGAGCAGTTGCCCGCCAGCCTGTTCACCCAGCCCTTCAGCCTGCCGCAGACCGACGGCCGCGGCATCCCGCGGGCGACCCTGCGCCGGGCCCTGGGCCTGCTCGCCGAAGCTGGCTGGAAGCTCAACGGCCAGCGCCTGCTCGACAGCAACGGGCAGCCGCTGCGCTTCGAGCTGCTGCTGGTCAACCCGAACCTGGAACGGATCCTCCAGCCCTACGTCGAGAACCTGGCCAGCATCGGCATCGACGCGCGCCTGCGCACCGTGGACCGGGCGCAGTACAAGCAGCGCCTGGACCAGTTCGATTTCGACATGATCCTCATGACCCTGAACCAGACCCTGAGCCCGGGCCTGGAGCAATGGCAGTACTTCCACTCCAGCCAGGTCGGGGTCAAGGGCAGCAAGAACTATGCGGGCATCGACAATCCCATCGTCGATCACCTGCTGGAACGCCTGCTCGCCGCGCAGAGCCGCGACGAGCAACTGGCCGCCGGTCGGGCCCTGGATCGGGTGCTGCTGTGGCAGCACTACATCATCCCCAACTGGTACCTCAACTATCATCGCCTGGCGTACCGCAACCGGTTCGCCTTCGTCACCACGCCGCCCTACCAACTGGGCCTGAGCGCCTGGTGGCTGAAGTCTCTGGAGAAAGCCCAATGATGCCCCTGCGTGCCCTGCTCCCGTGGGCCGGCGGCGTGCTGCTGACGGGGATCGCCTGCCTCGCCCAGGCCGCCCCGCAACACGCCCTGACCCTGTACAACGAACCGCCGAAGTACCCGGCGAACTTCAAGCACTTCGCCTACGTCAACCCGGACGCGCCCAAGGGCGGCACCTTCCGCGAGTCCGGCTTCGGCGGCTTCGACAGCCTCAACCCGTTCATCAACAAAGGCGTGCCGGCGGACAATATCGGCCTGATCTACGACACCCTGATGCGCCAGAGCCTGGACGAACCCTTCACCGAGTACGGCCTGATTGCCGGACAGATCGAGAAAGCCCCGGACAACAGCTGGGTGCGTTTCTACCTGCGCCCCGAGGCGCGCTTCCACGACGGCCATCCGATCCGCGCCGAAGACGTGGTGTTCAGCTTCCAGACCCTGATGCAGGCCGGCGCGCCGATGTACCGCGGCTACTACGCCGACGTCGAGGACGTGATCGCCGAAGACCCGCTCAAGGTGCTGTTCAAGTTCAAGCACACCAACAATCGCGAGCTGCCGCTGATTCTCGGGCAGCTATCGATACTGCCCAAGCACTGGTGGGAACACCGCGACTTTTCCAAGGGCAACCTGGAAATCCCCCTCGGCAGCGGCCCGTACAAGGTGGTCGAGGTCAAGGCCGGACGCTCGGTGCGTTATGAGCGGGTCAAGGATTACTGGGGCAAGGACCTGCCGATCAACCGCGGCCAGTTCAACTTCGACGTCATGGCCACCGACTATTACCGCGACAACACCGTGGCCCTGGAAGCCCTCAAGGCCGGCCAGTTCGACTACTGGCTGGAGACCAGCGCGAAAAACTGGGCTAACGCCTACAACATCCCGGCCGTAGCCGAAGGCCGGCTGATCAAGGAACAGATCCCCAACGGCAACCCCACCGGCATGCAGGGCTTCGTCTACAACATCCGCCGCCCGCTGTTCCAGGATGTGCGAGTGCGCAAGGCCCTGAGCCTGCTGCTGGACTTCGAATGGACCAACAAGCAACTGTTCAACGGCGCCTACACCCGCACCCGCAGCTACTTCGAGAACTCGGAAATGGCCGCCACCGGCTTGCCCGACGCCGACGAACTGCAGATTCTCGAACCGCTGCGCGGCAAGATCCCCGACCAGGTCTTCACTGAAGCCTTCCAGCCCTCGGTGTGCGATGGCAGCGGCATGATCCGCGCCCAGCAGCGCCATGCCTACCAGCTGCTGCAGGAAGCCGGCTGGCGCATCGTCGACGACAAGATGGTCGACGCCCAGGGCAAGCCGGTGGTGATCGAGTTCCTGCTGGCCCAGACCGAGTTCGAGCGCGTGCTGCTGCCGTTCAAGCGCAACCTCGCGGACCTGGGGATCGACCTGGTGATCCGCCGGGTCGACGTTTCCCAGTACATCAACCGCCTGCGCTCGCGGGACTTCGACATGGTGGTCGGCGGCTTCCCGCAATCGAGTTCGCCGGGCAACGAGCAGCGCGAATACTGGAAGTCCTCCAGCGCCGACAACCCCGGCAGCCGCAACTTCATCGGCCTCAAGGACCCGACCATCGACGCCCTGGTGGAAGACCTGATCAACGCCGACTCGCGCAAGAGCCTGGTGGCCCATGCCCGCGCCCTCGACCGGGTGCTGCAATGGGGCTACTACGTGATTCCCAACTGGCACATCAAGACCTGGCGCGTGGCCTATTGGGATCACATAGGCCACCCGAGCGTCTCGCCCAAGTACGACGTCGGCATCCAGACCTGGTGGATCAAGCCCGACGCCAAGCCGGCCGTGACCCCGGACACCCACTCGCAGGCCGCCCCCGACGGCGTGGAGCAATAAGATGCTGGCTTACATTCTGCGACGCCTGCTGCTGATCATCCCTACCCTGTTCGGCATCCTGCTGATCAACTTCGTGATCATCCAGGCCGCGCCCGGCGGCCCGGTGGAACAGATGATCGCCAAGCTCGAGGGTTTCGAAGGCGCCACCAGCCGGATCGCCGGCGGCGGCGCCGAAGTCTCGGTGGCCGGGTCCAGCTACCGCGGGGCCCAGGGCCTGGACCCGGCCCTGGTCAAGGAAATCGAGAAGATGTACGGCTTCGACAAGTCGGCGCCGGAACGCCTGTGGATCATGATCAAGAACTACGCGACCCTGGATTTCGGCGACAGCTTCTTTCGCGACGCCAAGGTGGTCGACCTGATCCGCGAAAAGCTCCCGGTGTCGATCTCCCTGGGGCTGTGGAGCACCCTGATCATGTACCTGGTGTCGATCCCCCTGGGGATCGCCAAGGCCACCCGCCACGGCAGCCACTTCGACGTCTGGACCAGCTCGGCGATCATCGTCGGCTACGCGATCCCGGCGTTCCTGTTCGCCATCCTGCTGATCGTGATGTTCGCCGGCGGCAGTTATTTCGACTGGTTCCCGCTGCGCGGCCTGACCTCGAACAACTTCGACCAGCTGAGCTGGGGCGGCAAGATCCTCGACTACTTCTGGCACCTGGCGCTGCCAGTGACCGCCCTGGTGATCGGCAACTTCGCCACCATGACCCTGCTGACCAAGAACAGCTTCCTCGACGAGATCAACAAGCAGTACGTGGTCACCGCCCGGGCCAAGGGCCTGACCAGACGCCGCGTGCTGTACGGCCATGTGTTCCGCAACGCCATGCTGTTGGTGATCGCCGGTTTCCCCTCGGCCTTCATCGGCATCTTCTTTACCGGCTCCTTGCTGGTGGAGGTGATCTTCTCCCTCGACGGCCTGGGCCTGATGAGCTTCGAGGCGGCGATCAACCGCGATTACCCGGTGGTGTTCGGCACCCTGTTCATCTTCACCCTGCTGGGGCTGGTGGTGAAACTGATCGGCGACCTGACCTACACCCTGGTCGACCCACGCATCGACTTCGAAAGCCGGGAGCATTGAGATGAACCTGTCCCCCCTCAATCGCCGGCGCTTCGAACTGTTCAAGGCCAACAAGCGCGGCTGGTGGTCGCTGTGGCTGTTCCTGGTGCTGTTCGGCCTGAGCCTGGGCGCCGAGCTGATCGCCAACGACAAGCCGCTGGTGGTGCACTATGACGACGGCTGGTACTTCCCGGCGCTCAAGCGCTACCCGGAAACCACCTTCGGCGGCGAGTTCCCGCTGGAGGCCAACTACAAGAGCCCATATATCCGCGAACTGCTGGCGGCCAAGGACGCCTGGGTGCTGTGGGCGCCGATCCCGTTCAGCTACCAGAGCATCAACTACGACCTGAAAGTCCCGGCCCCCGCGCCGCCCTCGGCGGACAACCTGCTGGGCACCGACGACCAGGGCCGCGATGTGCTGGCGCGAGTGATCTACGGCTTCCGGGTCTCGGTGCTGTTCGCCCTGACCCTGACCGTGCTCAGTTCGATCATCGGCGTCATCGCCGGGGCGCTGCAGGGCTTCTATGGCGGCTGGGTCGACCTGGCCGGGCAGCGCTTCCTGGAGATCTGGTCCGGGCTGCCGGTGCTCTACCTGCTGATCATCCTCGCCAGCTTCGTGCAGCCGAACTTCTGGTGGCTGCTGGGGATCATGCTGCTGTTCTCCTGGATGAGCCTGGTGGACGTGGTGCGCGCCGAGTTCCTGCGCGGGCGCAACCTGGAATACGTGCGCGCCGCCCGCGCCCTGGGCATGCAGAACGGCGCGATCATGTTCCGCCATATCCTGCCCAACGCCATGGTCTCGACCATGACCTTCATGCCGTTCATCCTCACCGGCGCCATCGGCACCCTGACCGCCCTCGACTTCCTCGGTTTCGGCCTGCCCCCCGGCGCGCCGTCCCTGGGCGAACTGGTGGCCCAGGGCAAATCCAACCTGCAAGCGCCGTGGCTGGGCATCAGCGCCTTTGCCGTGCTGGCGATCATGTTGAGCCTGCTGGTATTTATCGGCGAGTCCGCTCGCGATGCCTTCGACCCGAGGAAATGAGATGAATCAGGACAATCTGATCGAAGTCCGCGACCTCGCCGTCGAATTTGGCGTCGGCGCCCACACGCAACGGGTGGTCGAGGGCATCAGCTTCGATATCAAGCGCGGCGAAACCCTGGCCCTGGTGGGCGAAAGCGGTTCCGGCAAGTCGGTGACCGCGCACTCGATCCTGCGCCTCTTGCCCTACCCGCTGGCCCGCCATCCGTCCGGGACCATCCAGTACGCCGGCCAGGATTTGCTGACCCAGAAAGAAAAAACCATCCGCCATATTCGCGGCAACCGCATCGCCATGATCTTCCAGGAGCCGATGACCTCGCTCAACCCGCTGCACAGCATCGAGAAGCAGATCAACGAGGTGCTGGGCCTGCACAAGGGCCTGATCGGCAAGGTCGCCACCCGGCGCACCCTGGAGCTGCTGGAACTGGTGGGCATCCCCGAGCCGCACAAGCGCCTCAAGGCCCTGCCCCACGAGCTGTCCGGCGGCCAGCGGCAACGGGTGATGATCGCCATGGCCCTGGCCAACGAACCGGAACTGCTGATCGCCGACGAGCCGACCACCGCCCTCGACGTCACCGTGCAACTGAAAATCCTCGAACTGCTCAAGGAGCTGCAAGCGCGCCTGGGCATGGCCTTGCTGCTGATCAGCCACGACCTCAACCTGGTCCGGCGCATCGCTCACCGCGTCTGCGTGATGCAGCGCGGCTGCATCGTCGAACAGGCGTCCTGCGAAGAGCTGTTCCGCGCGCCGCAGCATCCCTACACCCGCGAACTGCTGGCGGCCGAGCCCAGCGGCAAGCCGGCGAGCAATGTGGTCGGCCCGCCGCTGTTGCAGGTCGAGGACCTGAAGGTCTGGTTCCCGATCAAAAAAGGCCTGCTGCGCCACACCGTCGACCATGTGAAGGCGGTGGACGGCATCAACTTCAGCCTGCCCCAGGGCCAGACCCTGGGCATCGTCGGCGAAAGCGGCTCGGGCAAATCCACCCTGGGCCTGGCAATCCTGCGCCTGATCGCCAGCAAGGGCGCTATCCGCTTCGAAGGCCAGCAACTGGACGGCCTGTCGCAGCAGCAGGTGCGGCCGTTGCGCCGGGAGATGCAGGTGGTATTCCAGGACCCCTTTGGCAGCCTCAGCCCGCGCATGTGCGTGAGCCAGATCGTCGGCGAAGGCCTGCGCATCCACAAGATCGGCAGCGCCGCCGAGCAGGAACAGGCAATCATCGAAGCGCTCAAGGAAGTGGGGCTGGATCCGGAAACCCGGCACCGCTACCCCCACGAGTTCTCCGGCGGCCAGCGCCAGCGCATCGCCATCGCCCGCGCCCTGGTGCTCAAGCCGGCGCTGATCCTGCTGGATGAGCCGACCTCGGCCCTCGACCGCACCGTGCAGCGCCAGGTGGTGGAGCTGCTACGCAAGCTGCAGGCCAAGTACAACCTGACCTACCTGTTCATCAGTCACGACCTGGCGGTGGTCAAGGCCCTGAGCCACCAGTTGATGGTGGTCAAGCATGGCCAGGTGGTGGAACAGGGCGACGCGCAAGATATCTTCGCCGCGCCGCAGCATCCCTACACCCGGCAGTTGCTGGAGGCCGCGTTCCTGGTGCCGGCCAGCGAGGCATGAGCGCTCGCTGGCCTGCTGTACCGGCCGGCGAGCGCGGATGCAGCAGTGACCGGCAGGCACCTCAAGGCCGCAACCACCTGGGCCAGGTATCGGCTGCCTAGGCGACGCAGATGCCCGGTACCGCGACCTTCTGGAACAGATGCGGGGAAGCGACCGCCGAGGACGGATAGTGCGAAAGCTTGGCCCTGAACTCCGGATGCACGAAGGCCGCCCGGAAATGCGCGTTGGACTCCCAGACCGCGTAATTGAGATAGGTCGGGCTTTCGCCGATGGCGCGATGCAGCTGGGTGGAAATGAACCCCGGCTGTTGCTTCATAAAACTGGCATCGTCTTGCCAGGCCTGCAGGAAGGTCGGCTCGTCGGCCTGGTCCAGGGTGAAGACGTTGATCAGGATGACCGGCGCGGCTTCGAGCGTAATCTGGCGATCGATCGGAAAGGCGGGGTCCATAGGGCGAATGAGAGACATGGCAGGCTCCAGGTGTGAGGGCTGAATTCGCAATCAAATTGCTATATTGACATCATGATGTCAATATCCCTGAAGAATCATTTTGTCTGGATAACGACGTTATGCACGAACCTGAACCCACCCCCGCCGGGGCTGCCCTGACCGACTTCATTCTGAGTATGTTCCGGGCCAGCAACCTGACGCTGGCCTGGGGCGACCGGATAGTCGCCCCCCTCGGGCTGACCAGCGCCCGCTGGCAGATTCTGGGCGCGATCGTGGCGGCAGAGCGCCCGCAGCCGGTCGCCTGGCTCGCTCGGGACCTGGAGGCCAACCGACAGAATGTCCAGCGCATCGTCAACGATCTGGAGAAGGAAGGACTGGTGACCTTCCAGCCCAACCCGCATCACCGGCGCGCGCAGCTCGTGACGCTGACAGACAAGGGTACGGCAGCCTTCAATGAGGCCATCCGCCTGTACACCCCGCTGGTCAACGATTTGTCGGCCGGACTTGAAGTTGAAGACATTCAAACGGCCCTGCGCGTGATCACCGAGTTGCGAAACAGGCTCCAAGGGCAGGCTGGCACCGAGCAATAACCCGCCGTATTGCGTCTCGGCCCAACATTCACGCCTTGAACAGCGGCCCGCGGCCCGGTCTGCTCATGGTCTGGTCGGCGTCCGCCAGCAAGGTTTCCACATCGACCGGCCGGGCCGGATCGAACTCGATCTGGCCGATGCTGAAGCAGATGTCGTAAATGCACTGCTGGGTGGCGGTGCGCTCGTCGAGGATGGCCTGCAGGCGGGTGATGATCGCCAGCTTTTCCATCCGTTCCGAGCCGGTCAGCAGCACCGCGAAACGCTGGTACTCCAGATGCCCGACCACGTCGCTTTCGCGAAAGGCGATGCGCAGGCCGTCGGCGAAGGTCTTGAGCGCCGCCTCGCCTTCTTCCGACCCGTAAGCGCGGGCGATACGGTAGATATCGTCAAGATCGAACAGCAGCAAGGTCGCCGGGCAGTTCAGGTCCTTGCAGGCCTGCAGCGCATCGCCGGCCAGCACCGCAAAGCCGTGCGAGTTGGGCAGCAGGGTCAGTTTATCGAGGTTGGCTACCTGCACCGCGGCCAGCTCCTGCTCGGCCCGACGGTTCTGATCGCGCAACAGTTGCCGGGACGGGTCGTCCGCCTCCGGGGCTGGCACCGGGTTCGGTGCCTGGACAGGCTTGTCTGGGGAAAACATCGCACACTCCATTGGCGGGTATCACCTATAGAGCTTAGTTGCCGAGGCCTGCGACTGCCCCGCAACCAGCCCTCGCTGGGGGCCCCTGGCGTCAACTTCCGACCGCCGGGCAGGGTCCGCCCGCCTCGGCCCAGAGCTTGAACTGGCTGACGAACACGTCATGGGGCACCGGTACCGGCGCGCGGTTGCCACCGGGGTTCCAGCCCCAGAGCACCAGCTTGTCTTCGCTGACATGCTTGATCAGCGCGGCAAAGTCGCGATCGCCGTTGCTGGCCTTGTCCTTGATCACCTGGCACAGGCGGTCGGCCGGCAAGCCGATCCAGGCCATCTTGTGCGCCGCCGGCGGCAGGCTCCAGTGCGGCGCCCCCGGTGGCATGTGCGGGCCATAGCTGGCCGGCGGGTTGCTTGCGCCATGACAAGTAGAGCACGGCAGCCCCGCCGCGCCCTTGCCGTCCAGGCCACGGACCACGGCCATGGCGTGGGGCGTGCCGGCGTCGAACTGTAAGGGCGCATCCCCGGGAATATGGCAATTCTGGCAGCGCGGGCTCTGGAATACCTTCTGCACCGTCGCGAACGCCGCCAGCGCCGGTTCATCGGCGGCGAACAGGTCCGAGGCATAACCGCCCAGGCCGACCAGGATCAACGAACCGAGGAACAGGTGGCGTTTCATCTCACACCCCCGCCAGTTGCAGCGGCAACTCGCGCAGGCGCTGGCCGGTCAGGGCGAACACCGCGTTGGCCACCGCCGGCGTCGTGGGCGGCACGCCTGCCTCGCCGATACCGCCGGGTTTCTCGCTGCTGGCGACTATGTGCACCTCGACCGCAGGCATCTCGTTCAGGCGCAACACCTGGAAGTCGTGATAGTTGGACTGCACCACCCGGCCGTCCTTGAAGGAAATGCGACTGTGCAGGGCCATGCCCAGGCCGAAGGTGATGCCCGACTCCATCTGCGCGACGATGCTTTGCGGGTTCACCGCGATACCGCAATCCACCGCACAGACCACGCGGTGCACGCGAATCCGCTCGGCCTCCTGGGACACCTCGGCCACCTGCGCCACATAGCTGCCGAAGGACTCATGCACCGCGACGCCCAAGGCATGGCCATTGGGCACGGGCTTGCCCCAGCCGGCCTTCTCCACCGCCAGGTTGAGCACGCCCAGATGCCGTGGGTGATCCTTGAGCAGGGTGCGGCGGTATTCCACCGGGTCCTTGCCCACCGCGGCGGCCATCTCGTCGATCAACGATTCGACGACGAACGCGGTGTGGGTATGGCCCACGGAGCGCATCCACAGCACGGTGATGCCGGTCATCGGCGAATGCAGGTCGACCCGGTGGTTCGGCGTGCCCTTCAGGTAAGGCCCGTCCGCCAGGCCCTCGACCGAGGTGTTGTCGATGCCGTTCTTGACGAAGCTGGCCTCGAACGAGGTGCCGGCCATGATCGACTGCCCCACCAGAACATGCTGCCAGGCCAGCGGCAGGCCCTGGGCGTCCAGGCCGACCTGCGCCTGATGCAGGAAGGCCGAACGGAAGTAGCCGCCGCGCACGTCGTCTTCCCGCGACCAGACGGTTTTCACCGGGGCGGCGGCAGCCTTGGCCACCTCCACCGCTTCGCTGACGAAGTCCGAGGTCGGGTTGGCCCGGCGGCCGAAACCGCCACCCAAAAATTGCGTGTGGATCTGTACCTGTTCCGGCTTGAGCCCGGTGATCTTCGACGCGACCATCTGGTCCAGGGTCTGGAACTGGGTGCCGGTCCAGATCTCGCACTTGTCGGCGCCGATGCGCACCGTGCAGTTGAGCGGCTCCATCGGCGCATGGGCCAGGTACGGCACGCTGTATTCGGCCTTGATCACCTGCGTCGCCTTGGCCATGGTCCCGGCCGCATCGCCGGCCTCGGCGGCCTTGGTCCCGGGGGTCAGCGCCAGTTTGCGAAAGCTCTGCATCAGGCTTTCGCTGCTCATGTTGGCGTTCGGCCCCAGGTCCCATTCGGCCTTGAGCGCATCGCGCCCCTGCTTGGCCGCCCAGTAATGCTCGGCGACCACCGCCACGCCCGTGGGCACCTGGAGCACCTTGATCACCCCGGGCACCGCCAGCGCCGCCTGGGGATCGAACGACTTGAGCGTGCCGCCGAACACCGGCGAACGCAGGACCACGGCGGTCAGCAGGCCGTCGAAATACATGTCCATGCCGAATTGCGCGCGGCCGGTGATTTTCTCCGGGGTGTCCAGGCGCTGGGTCGGCTTGCCGATCAGCCGCCAGTCCTTGGCCTCCTTCAAGCGCAACGAGGCCGGCTCCGGCACCGGTAGCTGCCCGGCGTCGTTGGCCAGGTCGCCGTAGCTCAGGCGCTGGTCGCCGGCCACCACCCAGCCCTGCTCGGTGTGCAGGGTCGAGGGCGCCACCTGCAGGCGCTTGGCCGCCGCCTCGATCAGCATCTGCCGGGCCGCGGCGCCGGCCTGGCGATAGCGGTCGAACTCCATCCAGGTCGAGGTCGAGCCGCCGGTGATCTGCATCCCGCCGAACGCCGGCAAGCCATACACCGCAGCGGCCGGCGCGTGCTCGACGCGAATCTTCGACCAGTCGGCATCCAGCTCCTCGGCGATCAGCATCGACAGCCCGGTCCAGATGCCCTGGCCCATTTCCGAATGGCCGAGCACCACGGTGACCATGCCGTCCGGAGCGATGCGCAAGAACGCATTGGGCACGAATTCTTCGCTCGCCGCCCGGGCAAAACGATTGGCCCCAGGGATGACGAACGCCACCACCAGCCCGCCGCCGAGCAGCGCGCCCCCTTTGAGAAATCCACGACGCGACGCAGTGATCATGCCTTGCCCCTCTTAATGCCGACTCAGCCGATTTCGGCGGCGCGTTTGACCGCCGCGCGGATCCTTGGGTAGGTGCCGCAGCGGCAGATATTGCCGGACAACGCCTGGTCGATATCGCTGTCGGTGGGCGACGGGATCTTCGCCAGCAAGGCCGCGGCCGACATGATCTGCCCGGACTGGCAGTAACCGCACTGCACCACGTCCAGCTCGGCCCAGGCCCGCTGCACCGGGTGCGAGCCGTCCGCCGACAGGCCTTCGATGGTGAGGATTTTCTGCCCGTTGGCCACTGTCGCGGTCGGGGTCACGCAGGAACGCAGCGGCGCGCCGTCGACATGCACGGTGCAGGCGCCGCATTGCGCCATGCCGCAGCCGAACTTGGTACCGGTAAGGTGCGCCACATCGCGCAGCACCCAGAGCAGCGGCATGTCCGCGGGCACCTCGAGCTGCTGGTCCTTGCCATTGATATTGAGTGTCAACATGCGCAACTCCTCAGGCCGAGGGGGGACAGGATTCACGGGATCCTGGAGCGGCGTCGCTGTGGCCGAAGGCCTACGCGCGCCGCGAGGTTTTCCATACAGCTAAGCGCAGTTTGCCGAACAGGCGGGATTCTGCGACCACCGGTCACGCCCAACCGCCCTGGACGGGGCGGCCAGGCCATGAGCGCAGCATCAGAAATCGGTGGAGGCCGACAGCGCCCGCCAGGTCGCGGTTTCCTGCTCGACGTAGGCGTTCTTCGCCGCGATGGCGCCCAGGGTGTCGGTGCCCAGGGGCAGGCGCAGCGGCGGTTGCTTGGCTTCGACCAGGGCGATCATCGCCTGCGCCAGTTTGTCCGGGTCGCCCGGCTGCTGCTGGTTATAGGCCTTGGCTTGCTGGCGTACCTGGCCAACAGTGGCGGTGTAGTCGGCGATCGAGGCCGGCGACTCCAGCAACGAATTGCCATCGAGAAAATCGGTGCGGAAAAAGCCCGGCTCGACCACCGTGACCTTCACGCCCAAAGGCGCCAGCTCGCTGTGCAGGGCCTCGCTCAAGCCTTCGACGGCGAACTTGGTCGAACAGTAGACGCCGTAACCCGGCCCCGACTGATAGCCGCCGATCGACGAGATATTGATCACATGGCCGCTGCGGGCGGCGCGCATGTGCGGCAGCACCCCGCGGGTGACGTTGAGCAGGCCGAACACGTTGGTTTCATAGACCCGGCGGATCTCGTCGCCGCTGGCCTCCTCCACCGCGCCGAGCAGGCCGAAACCGGCGTTGTTGACCAGCACATCGATCCGGCCGAAATGCTCGACGGCCATCTGCGCCACGTCGCGGGCCTGGGCCTCGTCGGTGACATCCAGCTGCGCCGCCAGCAGGCCCGGCTGCACGCCGAAACGCTCGCTGATCGACTGGGCATTGCGTGCGGTGGCCACCACCGCATCGCCATGGGCCAGGGCCGCGGCAGTGATTTTTGCGCCAATGCCACGGGAAGCCCCGGTGATCAGCCAGACACGTTTGAAAGTCGTTTGCGAAGTCATGATCGATACCTTGCGAGAAGTGGGAGAGCACAAGGTACGCAAGCGCATTAGCTGGAAAAATGGCCTTTTGCTACAAGCACTATGAACCTCTCTTTCATAATGGCCTTGCAATGAACCAGGACCCTTTCGACGGCCTGACCGAGTTTCTCGCCGTCGCCGAACACAAGAGCTTCACCCTCGCCGCCAGCCAACTGGGGGTCACCCCGACCGCCGTGAGCCATGCGGTAAAGACCCTGGAGCGGCGCACCGGGGTGCTGCTGTTCCAGCGCACCACCCGCCGCGTGGCCCTGACGGAAGCCGGCAGCAGCCTGTTCATCCGCCTGCGCCCGGCCGCCAGTGAAATCGGCGACGCCCTGGCGGTGCTGGGCAGCTATCGCGACCGGCCGATGGGCACCTTGCGCCTGACCGCGCCACGGCTGTCCGCCAAGCTGCTGATCGAACCCCTGGTCTCGCGCTATCGCGCGGCCTATCCCGAGGTCAGGCTGGAGATTTCCCTGGACGATGCCGCAGTCGACCTGGTCAGCGAGGGCTTCGATGCCGGTATGCGCCTGGGCGAGTCGATCGAAAAGGACATGGTCGCCGTGCGCCTGACCCCGGACCTGCAATGGTCGGTGGTGGGCTCCCCGGACTACTTCGCCCGGGCCGGCAGGCCGCAGACCCCGGAAGAACTGACCCGGCACCAGGGCATCGGCTTTCGCTTCCTCACCTCGGGCACGACCCATCGCTGGGAGTTCCGGCGCAATGGGCGGGATTTCACCGTCGGCGTCGAGGGGGCGCTGGTAGTCAACGATCGGCACTTGCTGGTCGCCATGGCGCGGGGCGGACAGGGGCTGGCCTACGCCTGCGACTTCGAGGTGGCCGACGACCTGGCCAGCGGGCGCCTGGAGTCTGTGCTGCAACCGTTCGTCCCGCTGAGCTCGGGCCTGTATCTGTACTTTCCCAGCCGCACCCAGAGCCAGCCAAAACTGCGCGCCTTCATCGACATGGCCAACGCCTGGGTAGCCGAGCAAGGGCGGCGATCCTGACCCGGATGCGCGGGCTCGATACCGCTCCTCGCCCGGCTGCGCTTTGTCGATCTACGGCAACCCGGGACGACTATCGGCTGACTACGCTTGCTCAAGCGTGAACCACCTGCCGAGGAGAACCGTCATGTCGCACATTCATCGCATCACCCCCTGCCTGTGGTTCGACCACCAGGCCGAAGCCGCCGCCCAGTTCTACTGTTCGATCTTCGAGCACTCGCGCATCACCGCCCTCACCCACTACGGCAAGGCCGGCTTCGAGTTCCACGGCCGCCCCGAAGGCTCGGTGATGACCGTGTCCTTCGAGCTCGACGGGCAGACCTTCACCGGCCTCAACGGCGGCCCGGTGTTCCAGTTCAACGAAGCGGTCTCGCTGCAGGTCAACTGCCAGAACCAGGGCGAAATCGATCATTTCTGGAGCGCCCTGTCCTACGGCAGCGCGCCCGAGGCCCAGCAGTGCGGCTGGCTCAAGGACAAGTTCGGGCTGTCCTGGCAGATCGTGCCTTGCGCGCTCAACCACTGGATGACCGACCCCGACACGGCCAAGTCGCAGCGGGTGATGCAGGCCCTGCTGCAGATGAAAAAACTCGATATCTCCGCGCTGGAACGAGCCTTCGCCGGCGAGAGCTAATACACTCGGTGGCCGACGCTTGCCGATGGGATGCCTTTGATGAAGCCGAGCTTGAGCCACAGCCCCGATACCGCCCCGCAGTTCTGGCGCGATACGGCGCTGCCCTTTATCGAGGCCCGCTCGATCGCCGACGGGCGCAAGGTCTGTTACGCCCGGCATGCCCACGAGCATTTCTCCATCGGCGCCATCACCGCCGGGCACAGCACCTACCTGCACGAGCAGGCGCAATTTCGCATCGGCGCCGGCACCGTGGTGCTGATGAACCCCGGCGAAGTGCACGCCTGCAACCCTATCGACGACCAGCCCTGGTCGTATCTCATGCTCTATGTCGACACCCCCTGGCTGACCGATCTGCAGCATCAACTCGGCTTCAGCCAGGACCTGGGCTTTCGCGCCTTTTCCACGCCCCACAGCGACGACCCCGAACTCTATGCCGGGCTCAACCATTTGTATGAGGTGCTGGTGGACGAACAGGCCGAGACGCTGCACAAGCACAGCGCCGCAGTCGCGTTTTTCAGCGACCTGCAGCAGCGCCTGAACCCGGCAAGCCGACCGCCGCGCGAGAGCAACCAGAAACTGCAACGGGCCGCCGACTACATTCGCCAACACTGCACCCGTTCGCTGAAGCTCGAGGAAATCTGCCAGGCCGCCGAGCTGTCGCCGTCCTACCTGATCCGCGCCTTCAAGCAGCATTACGGTATGACGCCCCACGCCTTCGTGATCAACCAGCGGGTGCAGTTCGCCCAGTCCCGGTTGCGTGACGGCGAGCCGATCGCCGATGTGGCCCTGGAAGCCGGCTTCGCCGACCAGGCGCATTTCCAGCGCGCCTTCAAGCAGCACCTGGCGGCGACGCCGGGGCAATATCGCGGGTGATTGGCAGACCTGACGCCCTCATCGCGAGCAAGCTCGCTCCTACAGAGGACGCGATCTCTGTAGGAGCGAGCTTGCTCGCGATAAAGCCAACGCCGATTCAAGGCAACAACAGATACACCGCGCTCGCCGCCAGCAGCGCCGCCATGCTGCGGTTGAACAGGCGCATGCCCTTCGGGTTGCTCAGGTACTGGCGCAAAAACGTCCCGGCGTAGGCCCAGCAGGCAATCGACAGGTAGCAGATCACGAAGTACACCAACGCGAACTGCCACACCAGCAGCGCCTCGCCATTGGCGGCAAAGGCCCCCATGCCGGCGACGCAGGCCAGCCAGGCCTTGGGGTTGAGCCATTGCATGATCGCGCCATACCAGGCCGACGGCGCCTTGGCCTGGCCATCGCTGTTCAGCCGGCCGTCGTCCATCGCCAGCTTCCAGGCCATGAACAGCAGGAAGGCCACCCCGAACAGCTGGATGCCGCGGGTGAGGAACGGCCACAGCCGCAACAGCTCATGCAGGCCCAGGCCGATCAGCACCAGCAGCAGGACAAAACCCAGGGTCGCGCCACCGACATGCCGCAGGCTGGCGCGAAAGCCGAACTGCGCGCCGGAACTCAGGGCCACGATATTGACCGGGCCGGGGGTAATCGAAGAGGCTAGCGCGAAGGCCGCCATGGAAAACACTACGCTCATCACACACCTTCAAAGAATCAATCGGAGAGTCCGGTGACCAAGGTAAGTGCGCAGGCCGCCCCCTGTATTGAAGAAAAACACCCCCCTCGCGTACGGACGAATCCTATGCCCGATGCCCTCGCCTTCACGCTCACCCTCAGCGCCCGCCCGCGCTACAGCCTTGGCGCCACGCACCACTTCGCGGCCCAGGCTGCGTCGCCCGACGAACCTGCGCGCAGCCTGGAACCATGAGCCAGATCGAACTGCACCCGGTCCAGCGCGACGAGCTGGAATGCCTGGAAAACCTGATGCAGTTCTACCTGTACGAACTCAGCGAATGGCTGCCGATCAAGCTCGGCCGCCACGGCCTGTACGCCATCCAGCCGCAGGCCGAATCCTGGCGCCAGCCCGGCACCCGCCCCTGGCTGCTGCGGGTCGACGGCGAGCTGGCGGGCTTTGCCATCGTCGACGAGCAGGTGCACTTTGCCGAGGTGCAGTACAACCTCGCCTACTTCTTCGTGGTCCGGCGCTTTCGCGGTCGCGGCATCGGCCGGCAGGTGGTGACGCGACTGCTGGAACAGCTGCCCGGGCACTGGCAGATCCTCCACATCGATGACAACCGGCCGGCCCGGGATTTCTGGGCCCGGGTCATTCCCACGCTCGTCGGCGACGCCTACAGCTGTCATCCAATCACGGCAGACGGCTACCCCTGCACCCTGTATAAATTCCACACCCCGACATCGCCCGGGCAATGATCGAGGCCCGAAAAGCCTCGCCCAGCACCCAGGCACCGGCATGCCCCCTGAGCCACGGCAGTCGGCTGATTAACGCAAAATGCCACTCCAGAGCCTTGCGACCGTTGTTTCGCCGAGCTAAAAAAAATATCACGCGTGAGTCATTGAGCCGTAACAAAATCCCCTGTAATGTTCTCACGCGTGATACGTGCACAACGGAGTCACCCCATGAAAAAGACCGTCCCGGCCAGGCAGCCTGCTGACCTACCGGCTTCCTCAGAGAGTCGACAAGGAGAGCGCTCGAAACCTTCCAGCAGTAAGGCCTCCAGCAACAAGGCCCCCAGCAAGGCTTCCGCCAAGAAGCCGTCGAGCTTCTACATGAAGCAGATGCGCGCGGGCCTGAGTGCCGCTGGTTATGTGAAACACGAAACCTGGGTACTTCCGGAAAACCGGAGCGTGCTCAAGCACATTGAGAAGAAGCTGCGCCAACCCCTGATCGGCGGCGCACCGGTATTGGAGAATGACATGATCGCAGGTGAGAACTGGACCATCGACCGCCTCTTCGGCGCCTTGCAGGCCCTGGACGAAGTGACCTCGAACGAAATCGGCCTGAGCCTGATTCAAGGCGCCGAGCCAAGCATCAAGCTGGAAATGCACGACTTCGGCGGCCTGCCGATCTACATCGCGGTGGTCGGCGAGCAGATCATCGTCGACACCGTGCTGGTGGACCTGGAGTCGATCAACGACGTTGCCCGCTTCAATGACGCGGTGCTGCGCAGCCGGGAGATGTTCCCCCTGTCCTCGATCGGCATCGAGTCCATGCCCAACGGCCAGACCGTCTACAACATGTTCGGCGCCCTGAGCGCCAGCTCGAACCTGACCAACGTGGTGACCGAGGTCAAGACCCTGGTGGATAACGTCCAACGCGCCACCGAAGCCTTCGAAAGCTTCTTCAACTGATTGCCGAGAATCCGGAGTACACCTACATGACTCAGTCCATCTGGAACAAACTGTTCACTGCCCTGCGCGGCGGCGCCAACGAAGTCGGCGAAAGCATCGCCGACCAGCAGGCCCTGCGCATCCTCGACCAGGAAATCCGCGACGCCGACAACGCCCTGTCCAACGCCAAGCGCGAGCTGGTCACCATCATGGCCAAGCACAAGCTGTCCACTGAGCGGGTCAGCGAATTCACCGCGAAGATCGCCGACCTGGAATCCAAGGCCCTCGCCTCGCTGCAGGCCAACCGCGAAGACCTGGCCCTGGAAGTCGCCGAAGCCATCTCGACCCTGACCACCGGCCTGGAAGCGGAGCAGAAGCAAGCCAGCGAATTCGGCGCCTACGCCGAGAATATGCGCAAGGACATCGGCAAGGCCGAAGCGCGCATCCGCAGCCTGCGCCAGCAAGTGGACATGGCCAAGGCCCGGGAGAGCGTGCAGAAAGCCCAGGTCAGTGCCTCGATCGCCAGCGGCGGCGCCAACGGCAAGCTGGAAACCGCGGTCAACACCCTCAACCGCCTGCAAGCCAAGCAAGACCAGCGCGCGGCGGAAATGGAAGCCCAGGAGCAACTGGCCGATGCGAGCAACGGCAACGACCTGGAACGCCGCCTGCGCGAAGCCAACATCGTGCCGGACCAGGGCAGCGCCAACGCCATCCTCGAGCGCCTGAAAAAACAGAAGTCGGCCGAGTAAGCCCCCTCCTGTAGCCGCTGCCGCAGGCTGCGTACGACTGCGCAGCAGTCGCAAGGCCAGGCGGCGCGGCACTTCAGAGAGGCTGCGCACTCAGGTTTCGCGTCTGCTGCGTCGGAATGCCGCCCAAGCCGATCACAGGCTTCGCCAGCGGCTACATCCGCGGTGCCCTTTTTCTGGCCTATGGGAGGGCCTCAATGGCCGTTGCAAATGGTTTCAAGACCCTGGCGGGCCTGGCCCTGGTAATGATCGCCGTACAGGTGCTCAACAGCCTGAGCGGCTACAGCCTGAATATCTTCGGCCTGATCCCGCGCACTCTGCAGGGTTTGCCGGGGATACTCGCCTCGCCCTTTCTCCACGGCTCCTTTACCCACCTGACCGCCAACCTGGTGCCCTTCCTGATCCTCGGCGCCATGGTGATCGCCGAAGGCCAGCGGCGCTTCGTGGTGGTCAGCCTGATCATCATCCTGCTCGGCGGCGCGCTGGTCTGGCTGTTCGGCTTCAGGGGCATCCACGTCGGCGCCAGCGCCTGGGTCTTCGGCCTGTGGGCCTACATCCTCACCCGCGCCTGGCTGCTGCGCAGCTGGAGCAGCCTGCTGGCCGCCACGGTGACGATGTTCCTGTATTCCGGCCTGGTCCTGGGGTTCCTGCCACGGGCCGGGGTGTCCTTCGAAGGGCACATCTTTGGCGCCTTCGCGGGGTTTATCGCAGCAAAAGTGCTTTTATCCGGCGCCAAGCCGATGTCTAATGCCGCGCGGCAATGAGCCATGCCTTGCCCGGGCACGGCGCGCTGCATCACGGATAGATCTGCTCATCAGGAAATCAGGGATTCGATGTCGATTTTCATCTTGCTTCGGGTATACGCGGCCACCTTCTTCCAGCGCTTCGGCTGGATGGGCCTGGCCATCGCGCTCGGCGTGCATGCCGCGACCTCCTATCTCGGCCTGGTGGCCTTGGGCGAGCAGCACCTCACCGCGCCCGCGACCTTCATCTATTTCTATTTCACCACCACCCTGACCGTGGGTTATGGCGACCTGTCGCCGCAATCCGCCGCCGGCCGGGTGTTCGTCGCCGTGTGGGTGATGCTCGGCGGCATCGCGCTGCTGACCGCAGCCATCGGCAAGACCACCAGCAGCGTTATGGACCTATGGAGAAAAGGCATGAAAGGCAAAGGCGACTTCACCGGCAAGACCGGGCATACCGTGCTGGTCGGCTGGGAAGGTGCGTCCAGCGAGCGGGTGATCGAATTGCTGCTGCAGGACGAAACCTCCAACGACAACCTGATCGTCATCTGCGACGCCAGCCTCGACGAGAACCCGATGCAGGGCAAGGCCGCCTTCGTCAAGGGCGAAAGCCTGTCGTCCGCGGCCCTGCTGTTGCGTGCCGGGGTGCCCGGCGCCGAACGGGTGCTGGTGCGCACCAGCTCCGACGACCTGACCCTGGCCAGCGTGCTGGCGATCAACCAGCTGCGCCCCAGCGGCCACGTGGTCGCCCACTTCAACGACAGCGAAATTGCCACCCTGGCCGCCTCCTACGCCCCCAAGCTGGAGTGCACCTCGAGCATGGCCATCGAGATGCTGGTGCGCTCCTCCCAGGACCCGGGCTCCTCGGTGGTGATCAACGAACTGCTGTGCGTCGGCCAGGGCGCCACCCAATACGTCATGCGTCTGCCCGAGACTTACGAAGGCCGTTTCGCCGAGCTCTACGTACACCTCAAGGAACGCTACAACGCCACCCTGATCGGCTACCGCGCCCGCGGCGCGCAACACCCGCAGATCAACCCGCACAGCGATACGCGGATCCAGGGCGGCGAACTCTTCTACATCGCTTCCAGCCGCCTCAAGGACATCGACAATGGGATGGTTTAAACGCTTTCTGGGGCTCCAGGCCCCGGCCACCACAAGCTCGAGTTTCGCCACCGGCCCACTGGGCCTGAGCATGGGCGCGGGCATCCGCTTCGATGCCAGCCTCAAACTGCTGCTCGCCGACAACAGCCGCGTGGCGATTCCCGGCGACCAGGCGGTCTACAGCGAAGGCCTGGTGGACCTGGGCCAGTCCGAATGGCTGTCGCGCTACTACCTGGACGACGAAGACTACTGGCTGCAGGTGCACACCAGCGGGGGCATCGACGGCCAGGTCAAATCGATCATCCTGTTCAACTACCTGAGCAACCAGGCCGTCAACAGCGAAGCCGAGCTGCGGCGCCTGGCCGGCCCGAACAGCCTGATCGGCCAGCCCACCTACAGCCTCGACGGCGTCGAGTACCTGCGCGAATGGGGCACCGAAGCCGGACAGACCGAGCTGGTGCCGCTGCGCGAGCAGGTGTCCAAGCCGGACGAGACCTTCGCCTTCGAAAGCCACTCGATGCTGTATGCCCGCGACACCGGCCTGACCAATCGCCGCGAGTTCCTGCTGTTTTCCGTGGAGCAATACGCCGACGGCAGCGTCAGCCTGG
This sequence comes from Pseudomonas sp. GW822-FHT05A08, assembly GCF_058800485.1. Classification (NCBI taxonomy): domain Bacteria; kingdom Pseudomonadati; phylum Pseudomonadota; class Gammaproteobacteria; order Pseudomonadales; family Pseudomonadaceae; genus Pseudomonas; species Pseudomonas sp. GW822-FHT05A08. Next base: position 3,181,137 of record NZ_CM179511.1, on the reverse strand, counting down.
TGACCTCACTGGGCATTTCCCTGTACATGACCGACCTGCAAACCCTCTGACAAGGACCAGAACCCATGCTTGAAGCCCTTTCCATCTCCCTGAACAAATTCGCCGTGGTCGGTTTCCTGACCTACATCCTCGGCGCGGCCGTGCTGTTCGCCCTGTTCCAGTTCGTCTACACCCGCCTGACGCCGCACAAGGAGTTCCAGCTGATCCGCGAGGGCAACGTCTCCGCCGCCATCGCCCTGGGCGGCGCCATCATCGGTTTCGCCATCCCGGCGAGCAACGTCATCGCCTACTCCATCAGCCTGCTGGACTTCGCCGTCTGGGCGCTGATCGCCGCCGTGGTGCAACTGCTGGCGTTCCTGATGACCAGCCTGGTGCTCAAGGGCACGTCGCAGCGCATCCGCAACGGCGAAATCGCCGCCGGCATCTATGTCGCCGCCGTGGCCATCAGCGTCGGCCTGCTCAACGCCGCCTGCATGACCCCTTCGCAGAACTGATCGACCGCACGGAGCCCTCGATGAAACGAAGCCAATACGTTCAGCTCTCCCTGGCCGCCTCGGTGGCGCTGGCGATCTCGGGCTGCAACTCGGAGCCGGAGACCCTCGCGGTCCAGCAGAAATTCAACTTCCAGTCGGTGCAGGAATGCGTGGACGGCAAGATCGCCGTGGACGTCTGCTCCGATGCCTATATCAAGGCCATGGCGGAGCACCGCGCCCAGGCGCCGGTCTACGACAACCAGGCCGACTGCGATGCCGACTTCGTCGAAAACTGGTGCCAGGTGGACTCCAGCGGCAAGTTCGTGCCCAAGCTCGGCGGCTTTGAAATCAACGCCCAGGGCGCCTTCACCCGCGAACAGCTGGCGGCAGCCGGGGTCAGCCCCGAGGCTGGCCGCAGCTCGTCGTTCAGCAGCAATGACAGCGGCCTGCTCACCGGCCTGCTGATCGGCAACCTGCTCAGCGGCGGCAACCGCAACTATTACTCCGAGCCGGTCTACCGCTATCGCGACGACCGCGGCAGCTACGCCAACTCGACGCTCAACCAGCGCATCGCCAGCGGCTCGACCTTCTCCAAGTCGCGCCAGGCGCAGTCGGGCAGCGGTTTGCGGACCACCACCCGGCCGATGTCCGTGTCCTCCTCCACCTCCCGCGGCGGCTTCGGCAGCCAGGCCAGCGCCCGCAGCGGCTGGGGCGGCTCCAGCTCCTCGAGCTGGAGTTCGGGACGCTCGAGCAGCTAAGGAGGCGCGCCATGAAGAAGATCCCCTGCAACGAACGCCCGGACTGGCGACAGACCGCGGAAAAACTCGGCTTCCTGTTCCACACCATCGACGGCGAAGCCTACTGGGACGAAAGCGCCTACTACCAGTTCAGCCTCAAGCAGATCGAGGACGACCTGGAAGACCCGACCACCGAGATCCATGAGATGTGCATGGACCTGGTGGACCGGGTGGTGCGCAGCGAGGCCCTGCTCGATCGCCTGAGCATCCCGCCGGCCTTCTACGACATGATCCGCACTTCATGGCTCGACGGTCACCCGCACCTCTACGGCCGCCTGGACTTTTCCTACGGCGGCCAGGGCCCGGCCAAGCTGCTGGAGCTCAACTACGACACCCCCACCAGCCTCTATGAAACCGCGGCATTCCAATGGGGCTGGCTGGAGCAGAACATCGAGCGCGGCCTGCTGCCGCGGCATGCCGACCAGTTCAACAGCATCGACACCCGGCTGCACCAGGCTTTCGCCCAGCTGGGGATCGAGCGTCCGTTCTATTTCGCCTCGATGAAGGATTCGGTGGAGGACCGCGCCACCACCGACTACCTGCGCCTGATCGCGGAAAAGGCCGGCATCGAGTCGCGGCATATCGACGTGGAAGACATCGGCCTCACCGCCGAAGGCCGCTTCGTCGATCTGCAGGACCGCTGGATCCCGCACCTGTTCAAGCTGCACGCCTGGGAGTTCATCTTCCACGAACCCTTCGGCGCGGCGATCGCCGCCAGCGACACGCAGTTCTTCGAGCCGGCGTGGAAATCCATCCTCTCCAACAAGGGCATCCTGCCGCTGCTCTGGGAAGCCCACCCGGGCCACCCGAACCTGCTGGAAACCCACCTGGACCCGCACCCGCAACGCGAGGTGCCCAAGGGCTGGGTGCGCAAGCCGTTCTTTTCCCGCGAAGGCGCCAACATCGAGTTGCGCACCCCGCAGGACGAGGTGGTCAAGGAAGACGGCCCCTACACCGACGCGCCCTACATCCTGCAGTCCTTCGCCCCGCTGCCGCGCTTTGGCGACAGCTACACCCTGATCGGCTCCTGGGTCATCGGCGACCAGGCCGCCGGTATCGGCGTGCGTGAAGACGACAGCCTGATCACCAAGGACTCCAGCCGCTTCCTGCCGCACCTGATCCTCGACTGACGATTCGCCCTATTCGCCGGGGCGCGCAATGCGCCTCGGCCTGTTCCTCAACGGCTACAGCACAATAACTATCTCCAGCATTGTTATGGCCGTCATTCAGAACTGCCTTATATAACTTGCCCATCATTTATCTGAGTTCCGCTACAGACCTTGCTTAAAGCTGAACGAACATATGATTCGTGGCAATTTAATCTTGACTTGACAGGTGGCCCTGAGTAAATTGCGCGGGCCGGCCAAACCGGCCTTTTTTCAACTCACAAAAGAAGCCAATGGACACAGTATCTAGACGCTGTCTGGTCGATGCGCTTGCGCAGGGCTGGGCACTTAACCCAGAACATGACGGGACTCGACTTTTCGGTCGGGTGAGCTGCGCTAGAGCTTGACGCTCCTTCGTAACTTGCCTTCACCGGAGCCAGTCCGGTCGCGAGGCAACTGTTATGAACTTCAAATCCACTGTAATGCCCGGCGTACGCGCCTTTGCATCGACCATGCGGGTCAAGCCCTGCGCTGAGCGCGCAGCCGTTTCCCGGGTCGGTACCCTGTATTCCACCCCCTCCTCGCAAACCCGGCCGCGGGCCAACTGGCGCGTCTGCCCGGTCACCTGCCGGCTCCAGCAACGCTGGAGTTTCGACGACAGCCAGGACCCTCAGAGTCGGAGCCTGGCCGGCCTCCTCATGCAGGCCGGCCTGCTGCTGAGCCTGTCCCGGGACTCGCACTTCTAGTTCAACCGAAGGCACTTTAAAGTCCTTCCTTAACGTTTTCCCTAATAAGGAATTCGGAAACTTTCTATTGCCTGCTTACAACTAAAAGTTGGTGGTCATTGTTATGGACGAAGCCAGTAGTAGGTTCGTCGCCTGTTCATGTTCATTGAATAGGCGGCGAACGTTAAAACCAATAAAACGCAACTACCTGAATCGATCGCTTACTTGCGGCTCGACATACGTTCGCTCGTCTTTGAATAGGTGAGTGGTCTGTGTGTCGTGCCGCAAGCCTGCGGCAGGAGCACACGTAATGACTACGGTAAAAACCCGCACCTCCTCCTCGCAAAACTCCACCCGCGACGACACCCGGCTGTCGATGCGCGCCGCCCGCGAAGCGCAGAACAGCCTTGGCGTGACCCTGGACAACGTCAAGTCGAACGCCAACGGCCTGACCGAGCTCGACGCCGAAGGCCGCCTGCAGCGCGACGGCTTCAACGAAGTGGCCCACGACCGGCCGCCTCATGCCCTGGTGCAATTGCTGCAAGCCTTCAACAACCCGTTCATCTATGTGCTGATGACGCTGACCGCCATCAGCTTCTTCACCGACTTCTGGCTGCCCCTGCAAGCCGGCGAGGAAACCGACCTGACCGGGGTGATCATCGTCCTGGTCATGGTCCTGGCCAGCGGCCTGATGCGTTTCTGGCAGGAATACCGCTCGGCCAAGGCCGCCGAGGCGCTCAAGGCCATGGTGCGGACCACCGCCACCGTGCTGCGCCGCGAGCAGATGGGCATGAAAGCCGCGCTGCGCGAAGTACCGATGCGCGACCTGGTGGTCGGCGACATCGTGCAGCTGTCGGCCGGCGACATGATCCCCGCCGATATCCGCCTGATCGAATCCCGCGACCTGTTCATCAGCCAGGCGGTGCTGACCGGCGAGGCGCTGCCGGTGGAGAAGTACGACACCCTGGGCGCGGTGCAGGAGAAATCCGCCCACCGCACGGCGGCCGACCAGCAGGACCTGCTCGACCTGCCGAACATCTGCTTCATGGGCACCAACGTGGTCAGCGGCACCGCCACCGCGGTGGTAGTGGCCACCGGCGCGCGCACCTACTTCGGCTCCCTGGCGCGCTCCATCGTCGGCTCGCGGACCCAGACCGCCTTCGACCGCGGGGTGAACAGCGTCAGCTGGCTGCTGATCCGCTTCATGCTGGTGATGGTGCCGGTGGTGCTGCTGATCAACGGCTTCACCAAGGGTGACTGGGCCGAAGCCTTCATGTTCGCCCTGGCGGTGGCCGTCGGCCTGACCCCGGAAATGCTGCCGATGATCGTCAGCGCCAACCTGGCCAAGGGCGCCGCAGCCATGGCCAAGCGCAAGGTGGTGGTCAAGCGCCTCAACGCGATCCAGAACTTCGGCGCCATGGACGTGCTGTGCACCGACAAGACCGGCACCCTGACCCAGGACCGGATCATCCTCGAGCACCACGTCGATATCAGCGGCAGCCGCTGCGACCAGGTGCTGCAACTGGCCTGGCTCAACAGCTATCACCAGAGCGGCATGAAGAACCTGATGGACCGCGCGGTGGTGAGCTACGCCGAAAACAACCCGAAGTTCAGCGCGCCCGACGCCTGGAGCAAGGTCGATGAACTGCCGTTCGATTTCGTCCGCCGGCGCCTCTCGGTGATCCTCGCCGACGCCAGCGGCCATCACCTGCTGGTGTGCAAGGGCGCGGTCGAGGAAATGCTCGACACCGCCACCCGGGTGCGCCAGGACGGCGTCACCGTGGCCCTCGACGCCGGGCGCCGGGCGGCGCTGCTGGAGCTGGCCGAGGAATACAACCGCGACGGTTTCCGCGTGCTGCTGGTCGGCACCCGCGACCTGGCGCCGGGGCAGACCCGCCAGCAATACAGCGCCAGCGACGAGCGCGAGCTGATCATCGAAGGCTTCCTGACCTTCCTCGATCCGCCCAAGGAAACCGCCGGCCCGGCCATCGCCGCGCTGCGCGAGAACGGCGTGACGGTGAAGGTGCTGACCGGCGACAACCCGATCGTCACCGCGAAGATCTGCCGCGAAGTCGGCCTGGAAGTCGGCCAGCCGTTGCTCGGACGGGATATCGAGCACATGGACGACGCGGTGCTCGCGCGCCTGGTGGAAGAGCGCACGGTGTTCGCCAAGCTCACCCCGCTGCAGAAATCCCGGGTACTCAAGGCCCTGCAGGCCAACGGGCACACCGTGGGTTTCCTCGGCGACGGCATCAACGACGCCCCGGCGCTGCGCGACGCCGACGTCGGTATCTCGGTGGACAGCGGCACCGACATCGCCAAGGAATCGGCGGACATCATCCTCCTGGAAAAGAGCCTGATGGTGCTCGAAGAAGGGGTGATCAAGGGCCGCGAGACCTTCGGCAACATCATGAAGTACCTGAACATGACCGCCAGTTCCAACTTCGGCAACGTGTTCTCGGTGCTGGTGGCCAGTGCGTTCATTCCGTTCCTGCCGATGCTGGCGATCCACCTGCTGCTGCAGAACCTGATGTACGACATCTCCCAGCTGTCGCTGCCGTGGGACAAGATGGACAAGGAATTCCTGCGCAAGCCACGCAAGTGGGACGCCAAGAACATCGGGCGCTTCATGCTGTGGATCGGGCCGACCTCGTCGATCTTCGACATCACCACCTACGCCCTGATGTGGTTCGTGTTCGCCGCCAACAGCGTGGAAATGGCCGCCCTGTTCCAGTCCGGCTGGTTCATCGAAGGCCTGCTCTCGCAGACCCTGGTGGTGCACATGCTGCGGACCCAGAAGATCCCGTTCATCCAGAGCACCGCGGCGCTGCCGGTGATGCTGATGACCGGCCTGGTGATGGCCCTGGGTATCTACGTGCCGTTCTCGCCGCTGGGTGCAATGGTCGGCCTGGTACCGCTGCCGTGGGAATACTTCCCTTGGCTGGTCGGCACCCTGCTGTGCTACTGCGTCGTCGCCCAGACCATGAAGACCCTCTACATCCGTCGCTTCAAGCAATGGTTCTGAGGAACTGAGCCGGGACCGCGTCATTGGCCGCAGCAAGACATGTTCATGCTCGGCGATGACGCGGTTCTTCCGATAGCCAGTGGCGCGCCAATCGCGGGCAAGTCGGATCGCCGCCCGCTCGCTCCTACGGTTTTGTGCCACCCGGAGAACAACCATGAAACCGATCGCCGAGCTGCTGGCCCGCGGCGAGCGCACCTTGCGCGCCCTGCTGGTGAGCACCCTGGAAGGTATCGCCACCCTGATCACCCTGGTCGGCATCCGCCTGTATGCCAGGGGCCTGTTGAACCGCGTTGCCATTCGCCTGCTGCTGGGCTTTGCCAGCGCCCTTCATCGCCGCTGCATCCGCCTGCTGCGATCCGCCAAGCCATGAAACACACAAGGGAGAGTCCTCATGTCGGGAACTACTCTGCTGATCAACCTCGCTGGCTCCATCGCCCTGCTGCTGTGGGGCACCCAGATGATTTCCTCGGCGCTGCTGCGCGGCTTCGGCACCCAGCTGCGCCAGTGGCTGGGGCAGCACCTGAACAACCGCTGGATGGCCCTGCTGTCCGGCATCGCCATCACCGGGGTCCTGCAAAGCAGCACCGCGGTGAGCCTGATGGCCAGCTCCTTTACCGCCACCGGCACCCTGGGCCTGGCCCCCGCGCTGGCGGTGATGCTCGGGGCCAATATCGGCTCGACCCTGGTGGTGCAACTGCTCAGCGTCGATATCTCGATCCTCACGCCGCTGGTGCTGCTGGCGGGCTTTATCGTGTTCCGCCTGCGCGACGACTCGCGTTTTGAAAGCCTCGGCTGCGCGCTGATCGGCCTGGGGCTGATGCTGCTGGCCCTGCGCATGCTCGGCGGCACCCTGGGCGAAGTGGAAGGCACGCCGGTGTTCGCCGCGCTGATGCGTGGCCTCGACGGCGACCTGCTGATCGCCCTGCTGGCGGCGGCGCTGCTGACCTGGCTGTGCCATTCCAGCGTCGCCGTGGTGCTGCTGGTGGCGTCCCTGGCCGCCACCGGGCTGCTGTCGTCGGTGACCGCCATGGCCCTGGTGCTGGGGATCAATATCGGCGGCGCCCTGCCGTCGCTGTTCAACGCCGATTCCAGCGTCGCCCGGCGCCTGCCCCTGGGCAATCTGCTGGTGCGCCTGTGCGGTGTCGCCGTGCTGCTGCCGTGCCTGCCCTGGATCGCCCAGAGCGCGCCGGTCGCCGCCCTCGATGCCAGCCTGCAAGTGGTGTACCTGCACAGCCTGTTCAACCTGGTGCTGGCCCTGCTGTTCATCGGCCTGACCGGGCCCATGGCGACGCTGCTCAGCCGCCTGCTGCCGGAGCCGCCGCGCGACGTCGACCCGGGCATGCCGCACTACCTGGACGAAGCCGGCCTGGCGGTGGCCAATATCGGCTTGTCCAACGCCGCCCGAGAGGCCCTGCGCCTGGCCGACATGCTGTCGCTGATGCTCGACCGGGTGCTGCGCCTGTTCCAGGCCTCGACCCCGGCCGGTGCCGATGAGGTGCGGCGCATCGACCAGTCGCTGGACCTGCTCAGCGCGGCGATCCGCGCCTACCTGGCGGATATCGGCCAGGACGGCATCAGCGACCAGGACGCCGACCGTGCCCAGGAAATCCTGCTGTTCGTGATCAACCTGGAACACGCCGGCGACATCCTCTCCAGCAGCCTGACCCAACTGGCGGCGCGCCGGCTGCGGCGCGGCGAGCAGTTCTCGGTGTTCGAGCTGGACTGCATCGAGCCCTTGCACCAGGCCGTGGTCGACAGCCTGAGCCTGGCGATCACCGTGTTCCTGCGCGAAGACCTGGCCAACGCCCACCAACTGGTGAACCGCAAGGAACTGGTCAGACGGCTGGAAGCCGACGCCAGCCGCGAGCACTTTCGCAGCCTGCGCGAAGACCGCACGGCCTGGGCCGAGTCCGGCGACATTTTCCAGCGGGTGTTGCGCGATTACCGGCGCGTGCACCACCACATCGCGGCCCTGGCCTATCCGGCGCTGGAGCGGGCCGGCGAGCGCGACCTGGATAACGCCGAACTGGGCGAAATGCTGCTGGACAACCCGTTGAGCATCCAGCCGACGGCGCAGGAGACCGCACGATGCGTGTCCTGATCTGCGCCGGGCGCCACTGCGCCGACGTCCAGCTGTGCCGGCGGGTACTCGACGCCTTTCAGCGCCTGCATGAAGTGCAGGTGCTGATCCACGGCGGCAACCAGTTCCTCGGCGCAGAAATAGAAGACTGGGGCCGGGAAATCGGCGCCGACATCGTGCGTTACCCGGCCAACTGGCAGCTGCACGGCAAGCTCGCCGAACGCCTGCGCAACGCCTTCATGTTGCGCGACAGCCGGCCCGACATGGTGATCGCCCTGCCCGGCGGCGACGACACCGAAGAGCTGGTGGCCCTGGCCAGGGCCGCCGGCATCCAGACCCTGTCAGTGAGCGACTGGCAATGACCCTTTTCCCCATCCCCACTCGACTACGCAGCGGCCCACACAGCGCGGCCGCTGCCCATGCCTTAGCGAGAACCGACATGTCCAAATACAGCCCTTCGCGCCACAACCGCTTCGCCAGCCTCACCCGCGACCTGCCCCCGGCGAAACGGCGCATGCTGCGGCGCAACCTGATGTTCGTCACCATCACCCTGAGCCTGATCGGCCTGCTGACCCTGGTCGCCAAGGCCAACGCCGCGGGCGGCGCCTATGTGGTGGACGACGGCGCGATCAACGCCCCGGGAGAGTGCAACCTGGATATCTGGTACCAGAGCCTGCGTCACCTGGGTTCCAACCATGGCGCGGTGATCTCCCCGGCCTGCACCTTCGCCGGCCTGCCCTGGTTGCAGGTGGGTGCCGCCATTGAGCGCAACCGTGAGGACGGCCACGGCGAAACCCAACTGAGCCCGCAACTCAAGGCGCAACTGTGGAACCGCGAAGACCTGGGCCTGCAACTGGCGCTGGCGACGTCCGCGCATTTCGCCCTCAACCGCAACCACTCGTTCGACGGTGGCGACATCAGTCTGCCCCTGACTTATCAGCCCCTGGACAGCCTGCGCCTGAACCTCAACGCCGGCTGGGCCCACGCCTATGACGACGGCCAGCAGAACCACCGCTGGACCTGGGGCGGCGGCTTCGAATACGACCTGGGCGAACGCCTGACCCTGGTCGCCGAGCGTTACGGCCAGCGCGGCGGCGAGCAGGCCTGGCAAGCCGGGCCACGGCTGCACCTGGGGGCGAACCTGGACCTCGACCTGGTGCTCGGTGGCCAGTTGAACGAAGGCCGCGACCGCTGGCTGACCGGCGGCGCGACCTTGAGGTTCTAGAGGCTGTTTCAGAAAGGTCGCGCCAGGGACAACGCGGTGTGCCTGACACACCGCCTCGCGAGCAAGCTGCGCTCCTACAGGATCGGCGCCTGCCGCGAGTCCGCGCTCGCCGCAACGCCTGTAGGAGCCAGCTTGCTGGCGATAGGCGCAGCGCGCCGGCAGGTCAGACTAATGCAGACTCAGCGGATATCGCTGCGCCGATACAGGCTCAGGCCCAGCGCCAGCACCGCGAGCATGCCGGCGCAGCTGCGGTTGATCCACAGCATCGCCCGCGCGGAGAAGGTGCGCATGGCATAGCGCCCGCCAAAGGCGTAGGTCGCCATCATCACGCAATTGATCGCCGTGCTGACCAGCGCCAGGATCAGGTACTGCTGCGCCACCGGCTGGTCGGGGCGCACGAACTGCGGCAGGAAGGCCGAGAAAAACAGCAACCCCTTGGGGTTCGACAGCCCCACCAGCAATGAGCGCATGAACGCCCCGCGCCCGCTGCTGGCAGCGCCGCTGCTCTGCGCGGCCAGCGCCGTTGTCGGCGCCTTCCACAGCACCCACGCCAGGTACAACAGGTACGCCGCACCGCCCCACTTGACGATGGAAAACAGCTGCTCGGAGGCTTGCAGCAACGCCCCCAGGCCGCAGCCCACCGCACCGATCAGCAGCAGGTCGGACAGCATCGCGCCAGCCATGCCGCAACCGGCGATGCGCATGCCATGGGTGGCACCGTTATTGAGCGCCAGCAGCATCGACGGCCCCGGGGTCATCATCACCGCGCTGACGGTGACGACGTACAAAAACAATGTGGTGGCGTCCATCCGAACCCTCCGTAAAACCACAGGTACAACAGGTCGGCCAGCATACACCAGGCATTTTCAGGCCGGCAGTGACGCGCCCCAGTCCGCCACCTGGCGGGCGCTGATGCTGACGCCGCCGCACACCACGATCACCACGTCCCGCGCCGCGGCGATGGCCGGGTGATCGAGGTAGGCCACCGCCAGCGAGACGCCGCAGGCCGGCTCCACCAACTGGCGCAGATCGTCGGCATAACGCACCACGCCGAGGATCGCCTCGGCATCCGACAACACCAGCGACTGATGGGCAAAAGCCTGGATCTGCTGCAACGGCCAGGCCGCCACCTGGGCCGCGCCGAGGGAACTGGCGACGGTGTCGATCTTCGCCAATTTGACCGGGTGCCCGGCCGCCAGCCCCGCGGCAAAGGAAGCGCTGCCGGTGGTTTCACAGGCGATGATCCGGCAGTCCTGGCACTGGTGGCGCAGCAGGCCGGTGAGGATGCCGGCCAGCAAGCCTCCGCCGCCCACCGACGTCACTATCGTGTCGACCTGCGGACAGTCTTCGAGGATTTCATCGACCATGCTGCTGTGCCCTTGCCACAGCACCGGGTGGTCGAAGGCCGGCACGTATTCGCTGTCGGCAGCGCTGCTCAGTTGCAGCGCGCGTTCGTTGGCCTGGTCCCAGACCTGGCCATGCACCAGCACCTCGGCGCCGGTCCGGGCGATGCGTTCGCGGGTGATTTGCGAGGTGGTCTGCGGCACCACGATGCAGGCTTGCAGGCCAAGGCTGGCCGCCGCCATCGCCGTGGCCAGCCCGGCATTGCCGCCGGACGGACAGACCACGCGGCGCTTGCCCTGCCGCGCCGCCTGGGTACAGAGCAGGCCCAGGCCGCGCATCTTGAACGAGCCACTGGGTTGCAGGTTTTCCAGCTTGAGCCAGATACGCCGGGTGGCCGTGGACAACCCGGAATGCAGGATCAGGGGGGTGCGGATATGCAGCATCATGGACTCCTTGGATGAAGACGGGCGTCTTGCAACCCTAGATGCTCAGGCCAGCCTATGCCGCCTCCCCCTGGCCGCTCGCCGGTCAGCGAATCGGCGGTATGCGGATATCGCCTTGGCGGCACTGGGTGCGCACGCCCTTGCCACAGGCGCCGAACCCCAGGTTCTTGTCCAGGCAGACCCGCACTTCGGAGAGTTCCGGGCCGCTGCACAACACCGCTACGCCTTTCTCCGGAATGCCCGGGTTGGCCTGGCGGAACAATTGCTCGATCTCCCGGGCCTCGAAGTAATGCACGGTGGTCGAAGGTTCCAGCACCTCGGGAATCTTCACCTTGCCCAGGGCCTGGTCGGAGGTCTCCAGGTAGCCCATGGCGCCCAGCCCGCTGCAGGTGCCGTGCTTGCTCCATTCGTGCTCCATCAGCTTGGCGGTGGGGAACAGGGTCAGGCCCTTGGCCCGCTCTTCGGCGTTCAACTGCGTCAAGGGCGGGCAGGACTGCGGCCAGCCACCCTTGGCGTATTGCGGCCACAGGCCGTGCAGGACAAAACCGTAACCCTTGCCGGAGCACTGCTCGTTTTCCGGATGGGTCAGGCAAAAGGTCGGCGACCAGGACAGCGACAGCAGGTAGTAGTCGAACACCCCGGCGACCGAGTCGCGCTGCTGTCGCGCCTCCCGTGCCTGGCTGACCCCGACGGTGCAGATCATCAGCGCGGCCAGTGCCGCGGTTGCAAACAGTTTTCTCATAGACCCTCTCCTTGGGATGGGGCAGTGGGTGAACGGCCCCGTAGTGACCTGGCCGGTAGCGGCCAGACACCCTTCTTGGCACGGGGCTGTTGCAGGAAGATGACAGGCCGCCTCCCCCACGGGAGAAGCCGGCCGATACTAGCGAAGCGTTGTAGCAGACAGATCGGGTTGGCGCCATGGCCGACAGATTACGAACCGGTCATGGACTCGCGGTGAATACTAGCCTCTGTAGGAGCGAAGCTTGCTCGCGAGGCGTCGTATCAGGCACACCGCGTTACCCCAATCGCCGGCAATCGAGCGTCGACCGGCCGCTCCTACAGAAGCATCTGCGGGGTGAACGAAATAACGACCATCGGCGCCAAGTGCGCAAGATCGTTCAAGCCATTTCCGTCGCGGGCTGGCACAGTCGGTTCCCGTTCCTTGATTGCAGGCTGTCATGTCCAGCGTTCTTCTTCCCCGCACCGCGTTCCTGCGCGGCGCCGTTGCCATCCTGCCGCTGTCCCTGGCCACCGCGCCCTGGGGGCTGCTGGCGGGTTCCATGGCCATCGAGGCCAACCTCACGCCCCTGCAAGGCCAGGGCTTGTCGAGCATCGTCTTCGCCGGCGCCGCGCAACTGGTGGCGATCGGCATGCTCAAGGGCGGCGCGGGGATTTTCTCGATCCTGCTCACCACCCTGCTGCTGACCTCCCAGCACCTGCTGTACGGCATGAGCATGCGTTCGGTGATTTCGCCGCTACCAGGACGCTGGCGGGTCGGCCTGGGGTTCCTGCTCACCGATGAGCTGTTTGCCCTGACCAGCCAGCACGACAAGCAGCAGTTCGACCGCTGGTACGCCCTCGGCGTGGGCCTGACCTTCTACATCGCCTGGAACCTGTTCACCCTGGCCGGCATCGTCCTCGGGCGCGCTATTCCCGGGCTCGAACACCTGGGCCTGGACTTCTCCATCGCCGCCACCTTTATCGCCCTGATCACGCCGCTGGTGCGCAACGTGCCGACCGTGGTCTGCGTGGCCGTATCGCTGTTCTGCTCGGTACTGTTCAGCTACTGGCAATGGGGCTCGGCCCTGGTGCTGTCGGGCCTGATGGGCATGACCGCGGGTTTTCTCTGCAACAAGTTCTACCGGGAGCGCACATGATGGTCTGGGCAGTGATTTTCGGCATGGGCTTGCTGGTATTTCTCAACCGCTATGTGTTTCTCGAACCGCGCCTGCCGGTACGCCTGAGCAGCAACGCCCGGCAATTCCTCGGTTTCGCCGTACCGGGCATGCTCACCGCGATCTGCGGACCGATCGTGTTCATGCCCGAGCACCAGCTGAACCTGGCCTACGACAACCCGTACCTGATCAGCTCGCTGGTGGCCATCGTGCTGGTGATCTACACCCGCAACACCCTGGTCAGCATGCTGCTGAGCATGGCGTTCTTTTTCCTGCTGCGGTGGTGGTTGTAGGGACTCGCGGTGTGCCTGACGCATCGCTTCGCGCGCAAGCTGCGCTCCTACGGAAGCGGAAGCCGGCGTCCGCCGCCGCTTCGGCTTCTGTAGCGATGGCGGCGACGCGGTGTAACTGAACACACCGCCTCGCAAACCACCGACCGCTGACTCCCCCATTTAAGACGCCTTGGCTTCGCGCAACAGCTGCTGGATCACCTGCTCCTGCGTCTCGTAACTGCCTTCGCCGAAGTGGCTGTAGCGCACCTGGCCGCGGGCGTCGACAAAATAGTGGGCCGGCCAGTACTGGTTGTCGAAGGCACGCCAGATCGCGTAGTTGTTGTCGATGGCCACCGGGTAGCCGATGTCCAGCTTGCGCACCTGGGCCTTGACGTTGTCGATGACCTTTTCAAAGGCGTATTCCGGGGTGTGCACGCCGATCACCACCAGCCCGTCCTTGGCGTACTTTTTCGCCCAGGCGTTCACATACGGCAGGCTGCGCTTGCAGTTGATGCAGTCGTAGGTCCAGAAGTCCACCAGCACCACCTTGCCGCGCAAGGCCTCGGCGTCCAGCGGCGGCGAATTCAACCATTGCACCGCGCCACTCAGCGAAGGCATCGGGCCCTTGCTCGGCAGCGTCTCGGCGGGTGCCGCGCCAGCCTTGTCGATCAGGTAGTCCAGGGCCTTGGGCACGCTCTTCAGCAGGCCTTGCTCGAGGGCCGCGCCGCCTTGGGACGAGGTGCTGGCCAGCAGGCGGTCGTCCACCCCGCTGCCGATCGCCACGGCCGCCAGCAACGCCAGGTAACCGGCGGCGCGGCGCAGCCAGGCGGTGGCCGGCAGGGACGGCCTGAGCCGGTTGACCAGCCCTCTTCCGGCAAAGATCAGCACCCCCAGGGACAGGGCACTGCCCAGGCCGTAGGCCAGCAGCAACAGGCTGGTCTGGGCGCTCGCCCCTTGCAGCATGGCGCCGGTCAGGATCACCCCGAGAATCGGCCCGGCACAGGGCGCCCAGAGCAGACCGGTGGCCACCCCCAGCAACAGCGCCGCCAAGGGCCCGGAGAACTTGCGCGCCCGATCGAGGCGCAGGCTGTCCAGGCGATTGCCCAGGTTGACCCAGGGCCGCGCCAGCCAGTTGCCGAAGCGGGTAAAGATCAGCGACAGCGCGAACAGCCCCAGCACAATCAGCGCCAGCTGGCGCCCGATGCCGTTGGCCCGGACGATCCAGTCGCTGCCGACCACCGCCAGGCTCGACACCAGGGCAAAGGTCAGCGCCATGCCGCCGAGGGTCAGCAGCACCGAGCCGCGCGAGCGGTCGGCCCGGGCGAACAGGAACGGCACCACCGGAAGGATGCAGGGGCTGAGGATGGTCAGGACCCCGCCGAGAAACGCTATGAGCAACATGGCATCACCTGTGATCGGTCAATGTCCCGCCCGCCATCGATGGCGGGCGTATCCAGGGGTGGCAGGCCGGGTTCAGGCCTGATTGTCGGCGCGCATCCCTTGCGGGGTGCGCTCGTAGCCGCCTTCGGCGAGCAACGGCGCCGCTCGCTCTGGCTGGCCGCCCTGGCTCAAGGGCGCGAGCTGGAAGCAGGTCGTGCAGGACGCATCGGCGGCGCTGGCATCCACGGCCACGCCGGCCAGGGCCAAGGTCAGGGAAAGCAGGCAGGTTTTCAGGGTGTTCATGGGCTGATCCTCATGTTCAACAGGGACTACATGACAAGTGAGTGCACTCAGTTGCCGTCGTTACAGTTGTTGGCGAACTTGCGGTAATCCAGGGCCTGGGTGCGGCCCTGGGAATCGAGGTAAGTCATGCGGGCATTGACCACGCCGCAGCTCGGCTCGGCGTCTTCGGTCATCGACAAGACTTTCTGGATATCCAGTTGGGTGCCATAGCTGTAGGTCCGGGCCTGTACCGTGCCTTCGGCGCGGGCCGACAGGGTGCAGATATTCAGGGCGGCGAACAGGCAGGCGGCGTAGAGGGCAGTGCGTTGCATGATGGTTTCCTCGGGCGACAATGGGTTTTGGCAGCGAGGCCAGTGGCTGTGCCTCGATGGAGCCCATTGAATGCGCGCAAGGTATCGCGCCTGTGTCGGCAAACCGCCCTTGCGGTGTCCCTGCGTATCCACGCCGCCGGGGGATACACAGCGATACAAAGGCGTCGGAAAAACCCTGTTTTGCATCGCCGTGTATTCAGCCAGACGCCAGATACACTGCAATACAAAGCGCCGCAGGCAGGCCCGCCCGGGCCCTATAGACTAGGCAGCACGACCCTATACAGAGGCAGCCCCATGGATCATGTCGATCACGTATTGATAGTCGATGACGACCGCGAGATCAGAGAGCTGGTAGGCAACTACCTGAAAAAGAACGGCCTGCGCACCACGGTAGTGGCTGACGGCAGGCAGATGCGCAGCTTCCTGGAAACCACCCCGGTGGACCTGATCGTGCTCGACATCATGCTGCCCGGCGACGACGGCCTGCTGCTGTGCCGCGAGCTGCGCGCCGGCAAGCACAAGGCCACGCCGGTGCTGATGCTCACCGCGCGCAACGACGAGACCGACCGCATCATCGGCCTGGAGATGGGCGCCGACGACTACCTGGTCAAGCCCTTCGCCGCCCGCGAGCTGCTGGCGCGGATCAATGCCGTGCTGCGTCGCACGCGCATGCTGCCGCCGAACCTGGTGGTCACCGAGAGCGGCCGCCTGCTGGGCTTCGGCCGCTGGCGCCTGGACACCACCGCGCGCCACCTGCTGGACCAGGACGGCACCCTGGTCGCCCTGAGCGGCGCCGAATACCGGCTGCTGCGGGTGTTCCTCGACCACCCGCAACGGGTGCTCAACCGCGACCAGTTGCTCAACCTGACCCAGGGCCGCGACGCCGACCTGTTCGACCGCTCCATCGACCTGCTGGTCAGCCGCCTGCGCCAGCGCCTGCTGGACGACGCCCGCGAACCGGCCTACATCAAGACCGTGCGCAGCGAGGGTTATGTGTTCTCGCTGCCGGTGGAGATCCTCGAGGCCGCGTCATGAAGCTTGCGTTGCACTGGCCGCGCACCCTCGCCTCGCGACTGTCGCTGATTTTCCTGATCGGCCTGGCACTGGCCCAGGGCCTGTCGTTCGCTGCGCAGTCCTACGAGCGCTACCAGAGCGCGAAGATGACCATGCTCGGCAACCTGGAAAGCGACGTCGCCACCTCCATCGCCATCCTCGACCGCCTGCCCGCCGCCGAGCGCCCCGCCTGGCTGCCGCGCCTGCAGCGGCGCAACTATGGCTACCTGCTCAATGCCGGCGAACCCGGCCAGCCCATGGACAGCGCCGATGTACCGGTCTCGGTGAACTCGATCAAGAGCGCCATTGGCAGCGACTACCGCCTGACATTCAACACCATCCCCGGACCGCGCCAGCATTATCAGGCCCACCTGCAACTGGCCGACGGCAGCCCGCTGACCATCGACGTGCGCCCGGCGCTGACGCCGATGTCGCCCTGGCTGCCGGCGGTGCTGTTGGGGCAGTTGCTGGTGCTGATCCTCTGCGCCTGGCTGGCAGTACGTATCGCCGTGCGCCCGCTGACCCGGCTGGCCCAGGCGGTGGACAGCCTCGACCCCAACACCCACGGCGTGCACCTGGACGAAAAAGGCCCGATCGAAGTGGTGCACGCGGCCAAGGCCTTCAATGCCCTGCAGGCGCGGATCGGCGCCTACCTCAAGGAACGCATGCAACTGCTGGCGGCGATCTCCCATGACCTGCAGACGCCGATCACCCGCATGAAACTGCGCGCCGAGTTCATGGACGATTCCGCCGAGAAGGACAAGCTGTGGAACGACCTGAGCGAAATGGAGCATCTGGTGCGCGAAGGCGTGGCCTATGCCCGCAGCATCCATGGCGCCACCGAGGCCAGTTGCCGCATCGACCTGGACGCGTTTCTCGACAGCCTGGTGTTCGACTACCAGGACACCGGCCAGGACGTCGAGCTGGCCGGCAAGAACGGCGCACTGATCGACACCCGCCCCCACGCCCTGCGCCGGGTGCTGGTGAACCTGGTGGACAACGCGCTGAAGTTCTCTGGCGCGGCGCGGATCGAGGTCCAGGCCGAAGCGGGCGATCGCCTGTCGGTCAAGGTCCTGGACCGCGGCCCGGGGATCAGCGAAGAGCAACTGGCCGAAGTGCTCAAGCCGTTCTATCGGGTGGAAAGCTCGCGCAATCGCGACACCGGCGGCACCGGCCTGGGGCTGGCCATCGCCCAGCAACTGGCGGTGGCCCTGGGTGGTTCGCTGCGCCTGAGCAATCGCCAGGGCGGCGGCCTGTGCGCGGAGCTGATCCTGGTCAGCAACAAGGCCAGCCTCTGAGCGCCTCGCTACACAGGCATACATAACCGCCCCTTGCCGACACAGCCGATATACACGGCCTTGCAAAACTCCTGGGACGCGCCGCAACAGCGGCGCCCAACCTCAAGGAGCCTCTCATGCCCACTCAAACCCTCCCCTTGCGTTTCCACGGCTGGCGGCTGTTCAGCCTGCTGGCCGCCGCCGTGCTGCTGATGACCGCGCTGATCCTGCTGCTCGGGCCGGACCTGGTCGAAGCCACCCGCAGCGCCATTCGCGCCACCGCACGCTCGTCCTTCGTGCTGTTTCTGCTGGCCTTCACTGCTTCGGCATTCGCCGTGCTGCTGCCCTCTCCCCTGAGCCAGACGCTGGTGCGCGAGCGCCGTTTCATCGGCCTGGCGTTCGCCTTCTCGCACCTGGTCCACGCGTTGCTGATCTACAGCTACGGGCAACTGAACCCGGAGTTCTGGCCCGGCCGCAGCCCCCTGGGCAACCTGCCCGGGTCCGTGGGTTACCTGTTTATCCTGCTGCTGACCCTGACCTCGTTCAAAGGCCCGGCCTCGCTGCTCAGCCGTGTCGCCTGGAAACGCCTGCACACCACCGGCATGTGGGTGATCGCAACGATATTCGCCTACTCCAACTTCAAACGCATTCCGCTGAGCGCCTGGTACCTGCTGCCCTTCGCCATCACCTGCTCGGCCATGGCGATCAACCTGCTGGGCAAGCTGGCCCAGGCCAACAAACGCCGGCAACGCCAGGCCCTGAGCCCGCGCTGAATTCAACCGCCCTGTAGGCGCTGCGATCGACGCCGCAGGCGGCGCCGCTTTTGTAATGCCCCCCACTTTGCACAGGAGATCCACCCCATGATCCTCACGCTTTCATCCGCCCTCGGCGGGCTGCAACGCCAGCTCAATCGCCTGTCCCCCTGGGTTGCGCTCCTCAGCCTGCGCCTGTTGCTGGCCTGGGAGTTCTTCGAGTCGGGCCTGGAAAAATGGCGCGGGGAAAACTGGTTCCAGCAGATCCAGTCCGCCTTCCCCTTTCCCTTCGACCAGTTGCCGGCGAGCCTGAACTGGCAGCTGTCGATGTGGGCCGAGCTGCTGTGCGCCCTGGCGCTGCTGCTGGGCCTGGGCACCCGCTGCGCCGCGCTGGTGCTGATTGTGGTCACGGTAGTCGCCACCGCCGCCGTGCACTGGCCGGCCGACTGGTCGAGCCTCAGTGAACTGGCCCAGGGTTACGCCATCAGCAACAAGGGCCACGGCAACTTCAAACTGCCGGTGATCTACCTGGCGGCGCTGCTGCCCCTGCTGTTCCAGGGCCCGGGCAAGCTCAGCCTGGATGCATTGATCGGACGCCTGCGCCACGGACGCTGATACCTCGGGGCAGAAAAAAGCCGCAGCTTGAGCTGCGGCTTTGGTGTTTCTGCGGAGTGGAAAGTTCGATAACAGACGCATATCCCTGTAGCCGCTGGCGCAGCCTGCGATCGGCTGCGCAGCAGACGCGAACCCAGGCAACGCGGTGTGCCAGGGAGAACGTGCAATCGGGTTTTACGACGGCTACGCCGCCGAGCGCAGGCTGCGCCAGCGGCTACATCGGGCCAATAACGGCTGGAGCCGGCATCTGTTCAAGCACGTATCGGATTGAACCGCCGATCGCTGCAAAGCAGCCGCAGCTGGCGCCGCGGCTTTGGCGTTTCTACGGCGGAAGTTCGATAACAGACGCATATCCCCGTAGCCGCTGGCGCAGCCTGCGCTCGGCTGCGCAGCAGACGCGAACCCAGGCAACGCGGTGTGCCAGGGACAACGTGCAATCGGGTTTTACGACGGCTACGCCGCCGAGCGCAGGCTGCGCCAGCGGCTACATCGGGCCGATAACACCTTGGTCGTGCAGCTGTCGCAGCAGGCTCTGGCCATTGGCGAGAAAGGTGTCGAGGTCGTCGATGCCCGCTTCCAGGGCCAGGCCTTGCAACTGGTCGCGACCGTGGAGTTGGGGGAACGCCTCGATACGCTCCAGCAGGCGCCAGGCCAGCGGGCTGAGTTCGCAGAAGCGCACCCGGTAGTCGGCATCGCGGCGGATCAGCAGCAAAGTCGGCTCAGCCCCGGGTTCGCTGGGACGCCAGGTCGGGCCCAGGCGCTGCACCGGCCAAGCGTAGGCCAGCGGCCAGGCCAGGGACGACAGGCGCAAGGGCTGGGTCAGCAGCCGTCGCGGGTCGCTGGCCGGCAGCGGTTCGGCCTCGGTCTGTTGCAGGGCCATTTCGATCCACTCGTAATGGCTCAGTTCGACCATGAAGGCCGGCCAACTGCCGTCCTGCAAACCGGCGGGCGTGGAAGCCATCCAGGCCACGAACTCGCCGGCGATCTCGCCGAACTTTGGCGTGGCACAGCGGTGCTCACGCAGGAAAACCCGCAGCAGCCGGCGCCATTCCGTCTCGCCGAGCACCGAACGCAGTACCGGAAAAGTACCGCTGAGCAACGACCGCAGGTTGTCGAACACCAGCTCGCGGTAAATCTCCACCCGCGCGCGGTCCATCCCGGCGGGCGGCGCCCGGTGCTCGGGGTCGCGCAGGTAGGCGGTCAGGGCCTGTTGCTGGGCGTCGAGGGCGATCATCGGCTTATCCATGGGCCAGCCTCCCCTGGGCCTGACAGGCGCTGGCCTGCAATTGGCGGATGCTGTCCAGCTCGCCCAGCAGCTCGGCGAATGGCGGGAAGTTGAAGTCCCGTTCCAGTAGCGTCGCCTGCACGCCGAACAACTCATAGGCCCGCGCCAGCAGCCCCCAGACTACCGGCTTGACCGGCGCGCCGTGGGTATCAATTTTCAGGCTTTCCGACTCGTCGTAATGCCCGGCCACATGCATCGCCACCACCCGCTCGGGCGGCAGGCCGGCAAGAAAGGCCTGGGGCTCGAACCCGTGGTTCACCGAGTTGACGTAGAGGTTGTTGACGTCCAGCAACAGATCGCAATCGGCTTCGGCCAGCACCGCGTTGGTGAAGGCCAGCTCGTCCATGTCCTGGCGCGGCGCGGCGTAGTACGAGACGTTCTCCACCGCCAGGCGCCGGCCCAGCACCTCCTGGGCCTGGCGGATGCGCGCCGCGACATGGCGCACCGCCTCTTCGGTGAACGGCAGCGGCAGCAGGTCGTAGAGGTGCCCGTCGTCGCCGCAGTAGCTCAGGTGTTCGCTGTACAGCGGCACATTAAAACGGTCGAGAAACTGCCGCACTTCCCGCAGGAACCCCAGGTCCAGCGGTGCCGGGCCGCCGAGGGACAACGACAGCCCGTGGCAGCTCAGCGGGTAACGCTCGGCCAGGACGCGCAACGCGGCGCCATGGGCACCGCCGATGCCGATCCAGTTTTCCGGCGCCAGTTCCAGAAAGTCAAAAGCGCCCGCAGGCGCCGTATGCAATGAGTCGAGCAAGGCTCGACGCAAGCCAAGCCCCACGGTTGCCGAAACGGGCAGCCGCGGAGCCTGGACAGATAACACGCTGTGAGAGGGTTGCATGGGCCAGTCTCCTGGTTGCCCCGGAAAAAACCGGGGGGCACCCGGGTGCCCCCCGCCACCGCCGATCAGGACTCGATCGCCGCACCGCACTTGCCTTCGCCACATTTGCCTTCGGCCGAACCGGCCTTGGCCGCCAGGTATTGCTTGGCCTCGCTCAGGCTGATGGCGCCATCGTGGTTGGCGTCGATCTTGTCGAACTCGGCGGCGCGCTCGGGGGCGGCGGCGATGAACTCCTCGCGGGAGACCTTGCCGTCGTGGTTAGTGTCGGTCTTGGCGAACTTGTCTTCGCCGCACTTGCCTTCGGTGGAGGTCTTGACCCCGTCGGCCGCGGCCAGGGTGTAGCCCTGGGACAGCTCGGTCATGCTCAGCGCCGAAGCGGCGGTGGACAGGCCCAGGCCGCCGACCAGTGCCAGGCCGAGCGCCACGTTGGAAACATTGGAGAGTTTGAACATGCTGATACCCCTTCGATGGATTGATTAACGGTTCCCGCCACCGACACCGAGAAGCTCGGTGCTGGCGGGTGGGCGTAGTTAATCCTCGGGGTGTATCCGGGTTGTGTGCGCAACCGGCGCCAGGACAAGCAGGTGTATCAGCACCGGGCCGATACACACTCCGATACAAGGCCGTCGGCCAGCCGGCCGGTTGAGCCCTGGCTCAACTGGCCGAAGTGCAACGCGGGATGTCCTGCAGCGAACGGTAGACCGGCAGGCCCAATTGCTCGCCCATGGCGACCAGGGCATCGGCACGGGCGCAGGCCCCGCCGATCCGCAGCAGCGCGTCGCAACGTTGCAACTGCTGCCGCGCACGCGCCTGGAACTCGTCGGCAGCGCTCGAAGCGTCCGCCGCCAACCCCAGCCACTGGCCGAACACGGGGCTGTGCCCGGCCTCGAACAACTGCGCGGCCCAGTCATCCAGGCTGGCGACCTGCTGCGCCAGCGCCGCCGCATCGTCGGTGGCCGAGTACCGGGGCGCGGCCACCAGGATCGTCAGGCGGCGCGGCGGCATCAGGCGCAGTTCCAGGTATTGCAGGAGCATGATGGTCTTGCCGTCGACGATCTCGCCGCTGCGCAACATGTCCAGCGCCTGCTGGTAACCCAGCTCCAGCACCTCGATGTCCTCGCCCTCTTCCTCCAGGCCGCCACCGTCGCCGATACGGTCGTCGGGGGAGTATTCGCCGATGAAAAAGTGGATGCGCTCGGTGACCGAGCCGGGGCTCATGAAGGCTTCATAGACCTTCTCCACCGCGCCGACGCGGTAGCCGGTTTCCTCTTCGGCTTCCAGGCGGATGCGTTCTTCCGGGCTGGCATTGTCCAGCAGGCCGGCGGCGGTCTCGATCAGGTAGCCGCTGTGCTCGTTGACGTAGGTCGGCATGCGGAACTGGCGGATCAGCAGCACCGTGCGCCGCTCGCGGTTGTACAGCAGGATGGTGGCGCCATTGCCGCGGTCGTAGACCTCGCGGGTCTGCGCCTGCCAGCTGCCGTCGCGGCGTTGCAGGTCGAAGCTGTATTTCTTCAGCAGGTACCAGTTGTCGGAGAGCATCTCCTCGGCAGTGATGCGCACGGGTGCGGCTTGCATGATCTTCCCCCTTGGCAATGGGCCGACATTCAACACGAGTGATGCACCAGATGTCGATCCCAACCCAGGCCGACCGTTGGCAGGCACCGGCCTGAACCTGCGCACAGCCCGGGCAGAAACGACAACGCCCCTCATGGGAGGGGCGTTGGCGATGACGCATTAAGTTCGCTTACACCTGGATCAGGTTGGCGATCTTCACGTCCGGATCGACATCGGCTTCGTAGTCGACGCCGTCGATCTCGAAGCCGAACAGGCGCAGGAATTCCTGCTTGTAGCCGGTGAAGTCGGTCAGCTGGTAGAGGTTTTCGCTGGTGACTTCATCCCACAGCTGCTTCACGCGGTCCTGGACGGCAGGTTCCAGTTCCTTGTAGTCGGCACGCAGGCGGCCTTCCTGGTCGATGATCGGGTTCGGGTTGTACAGGCTGTCCTTGTACAGACCGTAGACCTGCTCGATGCAGCCTTCGTGACTGCCCTGCTCTTTCATGACCTTGAACAGCAGCGACAGGTACAGCGGCATGATCGGGATCGCCGAGCTGGCCTGGGTCACCACGGCCTTGAGCACCGATACCCGCGCGTCGCCGCCCAGGTCCGACAGTTCCTTGCGGATGCCGATGACTTTCTGGTCCAGGTCCTTCTTGGCTTCGCCGATGGAACCGTTCCAGTAGATGTCGTGGGTCAGCTTCTCGCCCAGGTAGGTGAAGGCGGTGGTTTTAGCGCCTTCGGCCAGCACGCCGGCTTCGTGCAGCGCGTCGATCCACATCTGCCAGTCTTCGCCGCCCATCACGGCCACGGTGCCGTCGATTTCTTCCTGGGTGGCTGGCTGCAGGGTGGTTTCCTTAACGATTTCCTTGTCGGTGTCGACACCGCGCAGGGTCACCGATTTGCCCAGCGGCTTGAGGGTCGAGCTCAGGACTTCGCCGGTTTTCGGGTGGGTACGGCGCGGAGCGGCCAGGCTGTAGACCACCAGGTCGATCTTGCCCAGGTCGCGCTTGATGGTTTCGATGGTCTGGCGCTTGACTTCGTCGGAGAAGGCGTCGCCGTTGATGCTCTTGGCGTACAGGCCTTTTTCTTCGGCGAACTTGTGGAAGGCCGCGGTGTTGTACCAGCCGGCGGTGCCGAGCTTGCCGTCAACGCTGCCGCGCTCGAAGAACACACCCAGGGTGTTGGCGCCGCAACCGAAGGCGGCGGTGATACGTGCGGCCAGGCCGTAGCCGGTGGAAGCGCCGAGCACCAGTACGTTCTTTGGCCCAGCGTCGATGGTGCCTTGTTCGGTGACGTAGTCGATCTGTTGCTTGACGTTGGCTTCGCAACCGACCGGGTGGGTCGTCACACAGATAAAGCCGCGAACGCGGGGTTTGATGACCATACACAATCTCCCAATTTCAATATGCCAAGAGCCAATACGGGCTGCAGCAGCGTCACTTGTTCAAGTCGTAGACGCTCGGAACGTCCTCGCGTCACGCCTTGGGTTTTCAATGAGTGCAGATTTGCCCGCCAGCATAAGTTCATTCCGGGGTTTGGGCCAGAAAACGCTGAGATTGCTCCATGGCCTGTACAGCCTGGGAAAAGCGGCGGTCATTTGTTCAAGCGGTGGGCATCGTAGGCATCCAGGGCCTGATAGGCGGTATAGGTCGCCTGCGCCGCGACCAGACCGGCCAGGCCGAAGGTGGGCACCAGGCCGAACTGGCCAAAGCCCTGGGGAATCGGAATGGCCTTGGCGATGGCATCCGCCAGCACTTCCCCCGCCACCGTGGTCGGCGCCATGCCGTGACCGCCAAACCCCACGGCATGCCACACGCCGTTATCGTCCCGGCCGATCTGCGCCATCTGCTGGCGGCCGTAGCTCATCAGCCCGCCCCAGGAATACTCGATCTCGACGTCGGCCAGTTGCGGGTAGACCGTGATCAGGTCGGCTTTGAGCAAGCCGGCGATCGCCTGCGGGCCCCGATTGAGGATGGAAATACGCCCACCCCAGAGGATCCGGCTGTCCGCCAGCGGGCGGTAATAGTCGAAGGCAAAGCGGGTGTCGTAAATGGCCGACTCGCAGTTGATCGCTTCCTGCAAACGCTCGCCCAGGGGTTCGGTCGCCACCACATAGGTGGCAATCGGCAGCGTCGCTCGCTCCACCGGCCGGTACAGCCCACGGGCGTAACCACCCGCGGCGAACACCACCTGTTCGGCCAGGACTTCGCCGCCCGCGGTCCTGACCAGGTACTTGCCGCCCTGCCGCTCGATCGCCAGGGCCGCGGAGTGTTCGTGGATATCGATGCCATGCCCCGCCACAGCCGCCGCCACGCCATAGACATACTTGAGCGGGTGGAAGTGAAAGGCATTGCTCTCGAACAAGGCGCCGAAATAGCGCTCGGTCTTGAGCTTTTCGCGCAACTCGCCTGGCGCCACATACTGCCAGTCGACGCCGTAGACCTCCTTCATCAGTTGCCGAGGCTTTTCCAGGCGCGCCGGGTCGTTGAACCAGTTGGCCAGCAGCACGCCCCTGTCGGTCAGGTCGCACTGGATACCGTATTGCCGGACGCGCTGGCGGATCAGGTCGACCGCGTCGATGGTCAGCCGGTAGAGCCGCCGCGCTTCCTCCCGGCCCAGGGTCTTGAGCAGCTCGGCATTGCCCAGGCAGTAGCCGCCGAATACAAAACCGCCGTTGCGCCCCGAGGCGCCGTGCCCCACGGTGTGGGACTCCAGCACCACCACGTCGGTCACCCCGCGTTCGGCCAAACCCAGCGCCGTGGAAAGCCCGGCCAGCCCGCCGCCCAGAATGCACACCCGGGTCTCCACCCGGCCGCCGAGCGCCGGATAAGCGGTCTTTTCAACCGTGGCCTGGTAATAACTTTCGAGAAAATCCTGACTCATCACTTGGCTCCGACCTGGGTCATTCGCACAGGAAGACCCGCATTCTCATTCATAGCCGATTCCAGCGGCGGGCAAGTCTCGGACTTGTTGCGAATCATCGAAAAGCTCATGTCATCGAACCGAACGAACCTGGAACCACTGATGACTTTGTGCGCCAGCCAGATCGCCAGGAACAGCACCAGGCCAATATAGGTGGCGCTCAGCCCGGCCCAATCGATCGAGTCGCCGAGCAGGGCTTGATAGTTCTGCCCCAGGGTGACGAACAGGCACAGGACAAAGGCGAAAATCGGCCCGAACGGAAAGAACCGCGACACATAAGGCAAGTTGCCCAGGTCATGGCCCTGGCGCACATAACCGCGACGAAACCGATAGTGGCTGACCGCAATGCCCAGCCAGGCGATAAAGCCGAGCATGCCCGAGGTGTTGAGCAACCAGTTATAGATCTGCCCCGGGCTGAAGATGAAGGTCAGGAAGCACAAGGCCGCCACCGTGGCCGTGGCCAGCAGCGCCCACCGCGGGGTGCCGGATGCGCTCAAACGGGCGAAGATCGCCGGCGCCTTGCCCTCCAGGGCCAGGCTGTAGAGCATCCGCGAGGAGGCGTACATGCCGGAGTTCCCGGCGGACAGCACCGAGGTCAGGATCACCGCGTTCATCACCACGGCCGCGCCGAGCATGTCGGCCCGTTCGAAGATCAGGGTGAAGGGGCTGACACGGATATCGGACACCCCATTCCTCAACAGGCTCGGGTCGTTGTAAGGAATCAACAGGCCGATGATCAGGATGGTCAGCACGTAGAACAGCAGGATCCGCCAGAAGATCTGCCGCACCGCGCGCGGCACGTTTTTCCCGGGGTCCCGGGTCTCTCCGGCGGCGATGCCGACGAACTCGGTGCCCTGGAACGAAAACCCCACGATCATCGCCACCCCGACCAGGGCCCCCAGGCCGCCGACAATCGGCGCATCGCCAATCGACCAGAGCCTGGGGCCGGCATTTTCGCCGCCGCTGAGAATGCCGAACAACATCAGAATGCCCACCGTGACAAATAGCAGGATAGTGATGACTTTAATCAGGGCAAACCAATATTCGGACTCACCGAACAAGCGCACCGAGGCCATATTAAGTGCGGTGATGATCAATAGAAAACCCGCACTCCAGATATACCCCGGCACCTCCGGAAACCAATAAGCCATGATGATCTGCGCGGCCACCAGATCGACCGCAATGGTCACCGCCCAGGCATACCAGTAGTTCCAGCCCAGGGCGAAGCCGAAACTTTCATCGACATACTTCGAGGCATAAGTCGAGAACGAACCGGTGACCGGCATGCAGGACGCCAGTTCACCGAGGCTGGTCATCAGGAAGAACACCATGGCGCCGATGACCACAAAGGCCAGCAGCGCGCCGCCCGGCCCGGACTGGGCAATGGTCGAGCCCGAGGCGACGAACAGCCCGGTACCGATGCTGCCGCCAATGGCGATCATGCTCAGGTGCCGGGGCGTCAGGGTTCTTTTCAGTCCGCCGGCGCTTTTCTCGCTGTGAAAATCGCCGGTCAGGTCGCACGCACCCGGCACTTTTGTGGAGTCTGTCATGGATCACCTTTTTATTATATTTAAGCCACCGATGAGTTAACTCACGCGGTATGGCAGTGTCCCTGGAGTGTTTTTCCTCCCCACTAAAGCCCACAAAAATACCGCTGACAAATGATTTTCCCGAATCACATCAGTCCCATACGGAATACGCCAACAGTTACAAAACCCAATAAGCAGAAACACTAAATACCCACAACTAAACATCTAACAAACCGTCAGGTTTAATTGGTTTTCCACGGCATAAAACAGAAAATCCCTACATGCTAACAACTTGACTTAAAGAACAGAGTGTTTGAATGCCCACGCCCATGCCTGGCCCCGGGAAATGCCCGCAGCGGCCCTGGAAAGAAGGAAAAGAGAGGGTCGTGCACAGGCCCGTCGCGGTCCACTTCGCGTCCGCCTGGAGGGCGGCGCTGCCCCCCATCGACCGGCCGGCTAACTCTGCCAGCCCACAAACCACTGCCCGAACGCCCGGGCCGGCAATGGCGAGGAAAACAGCTGGCCCTGCCCCACGTCATAGCCCCGCGCCTGCAGGATGTCGCGCTGCGCGGGGTGTTCGATGCCCTCGGCGATGACCCGCAGGGACAGGCCCTTGCCGATGCCGATGACCGCCTCGCTCAAGGCGCGGCAGGAGGCGTCGTGCTCCAGCTCCTCGACGAAGCTCTGGTCCAGCTTCAGCTCGTTGATCGGCAAGCGCCGCAGATAGCCCAGGCTGGAATAGCCCGCGCCAAAGTTGTCGATGGCCAGGCGCACGCCCAGGGTATGCAGGTCCTGGAGGGTCTGTTCGGTGGTCGGGCTGCTGCACAGGAAAACGCCCTCCGTGACCTCCACGCACAGGTCCGCCGGCTGCAGGCCGCAACGCTGCAACTGGCGGGCGATCAGAGCCGCCAGGTTGAGGTTGTGGAAGTTGATCGGCGACAGGTTGACCGAGATGGACGGCACCCGGATTCCCGATCGACGCCAGCGCGCCAGTTGCTCGCAGGCTTCGCACAGCACCCACTGGCTGAGGTAGTTGATCAACCCGCACTCCTCGGCCAGCGCGATGAATTGCCCGGGCGCGATAGTGCCCAGGCTTGGATGCTCCCAGCGCGCCAGCGCCTCGACCCCGACCAGGCCGTTGCTGTGCAAGTCGATCTGCGGTTGATAGACCAGATGCAGGCCGTCGCTGGTCAGGGCCTGACGCAGCGCCGTCTCCAGCTGCAGGCGCTGCTGGGCGAGCTGGTCCATCTCCTCGAGGAAGAACCTGAAACCGCCGCGCTCGGTACGCTTGGCCTGGTACATGGCGATATCGGCGCAATGCAGCAGGCTTTCCATATCCTGGCCGTCGCTGGGGTACAGGCTGACGCCGACACTGGCCGAAGGCACCACGGCGGTCCCGGCAATATCGGCCGGGGCGCCCAGGGTCGGCATCAGGCGTTCGAGAAAGGTCGTGACCCGGCTGGCGTTCATCCGGGGCAGCACCAGCACGAACTCGTCGCTCGACAGCCGGCCGACGATGTCCGACTCGCGCAGCACGCTGCGCAGCCGTTGCGCCATGAGCTGCAGCAGCTCGTCGCCCGAGGCATGCCCCAGGGCCTCGTTGACCTGTTTGAAGCGGTCCAGGTCGACATACAACACCGCCAGTTCGCCCTGCTCCAGGGCCACCTCGGCAATGCTGCGGTTGGCCTCGGCCAGCAGGGAACTGCGATTGGGCAAGCCGGTCAGGGCATCGGACAAGGCCATGTGGCGGATCGACTGGCGCGCCTCCTCGCGCTCCAGGGCCAGCATGCACAGGTGGGTCCCGGTCATGATCAGATGGGCATGGGTGGTATCGGGCTTGCGGCTCTCGCGAAAGTACAGGGCAAAGGTCGCGCGCACCCTGCCGGCGCTGTTGCGCAGCGGGATCGACCAACAGGCCCGCACCCCGGCCTGCTGCGCCAGCAAACGGTAATCGGCCCACAGCGGATCGGTGTCGATATCGGTGACCAGCACCGGCTCGCCACGAAAGGCCGCGGTGCCACAGGAGCCGGCGGCGGGCCCGATCGGCAGCCCCTCCATGGCTTGGGAGTAGTCGGCCGGCAGGCCGGGACTGGCCAACGGGTGCAGCAACCCCTGCGGGTCCACGCCGAGGATCGAGACGATGACCTCCGGCGCCAGGCGCTCGATCTCCTGGCACAGCAGCGTCAACACGCGTGCCAGGGGCTGCTCTTGCAACAAGGCGCCGATGACCTTGTCCTGCAGCACTTCGGGCAGCCTGGAACGGGTGATGTCGGTGAACACGATGACGATGTTGCCGATCCGCCCGCGGGCGTCGAACACCGGCGCCGAGCAGACCTGCACCCACAGCCGCTGGCCGTTGCGCTTGCTGATCAGGCCGCAGGCTTCATGGGGCTGGCCACTGAGGATGCTCTCCAGTTGCAGCTCGTCGGCCCGGGCCTGCCCCGGGGTATCGGCGACGAAGAACACCTGCGGCGAGCGCTCCAGCAATTCCTCGCGGGAATACCCCAGCAAGCGCACCAGCCCGTCGTTGATGTAGATCAGCCGGCCGTCGGCGTCGACGATGCAGGTGGCCGAGCTGCTGGCATTGACCGACATCGACAGCAAGCGCTGCTCGATATCCTTCAGCCGCGTCTGGGTCACGTCCTTGAAAAAGGCGGCATACAAAATGCGCCCCTGCAGGGTGATCTTCGAGATCGCCATCGCGCCCCAGCGCTCTTCGCCATCCTTGCGCGTGATGCAGACATCGCGGCTGGTGCCGATGATCTTGTTGACCCCGGTCTCGCCGTCGTTTCGCGAGCGGATGGGGATCGGCACCAGCGTGCTGACGTCGCTGCCCAGCACCTCGCACCGTGGACAGCCCCAGAAACGTTCGGCCGCCGCGTTGAAGAACACCACCTGGTTGCGATCGTCGATGATCACCACGGCATCGTTGGCCTGTTCCAGGGTCTGCACGAAAAAGTCCGCCGCCTCTTCTCCGGTCGTTGACCCGACACTCATATCCATGGCCGCCACTGCATGCATGCCTTCACTGTCATCGTCCCTGATCACCGTGAAGCGCCATTAACCGCCCTCGAACTGGAGGGGCCCGTCCTCGAAGCAACACCCGACACGGCTCAGCAAGGCTGAGAAATACGTTTTTACCCGGGCGAGCAGGACATCAGGCCATAGGCGTGGACATGGATCTTTTAGGCCATCGACCTGAGATTAGAGAATAGCCGCGAAGTGACAGGGCCATGGAAAACCGTGCGAACGCCGGTCAGCCCGCCGGCCCTCGCCAAGGCCATGCAATCCGTAGTGTCCGCTTGTGGAGGGCACTTTAGTCACCGGGTTGTTCGATGTGCCAGATTTCAGGGCTTCACGAAGAGCCAGACCTGTTCATGAGACCACTGGACAGCAGATGAACTGCAACTGATGGACGCTCGACGGTTGCTGCCAGAATGCAGAAAAGGGGGCGGACGGCTTATAGGGTTATTTCGCCGAGCTATTTCAAGATTTTTTGCCGCTCGTGTTTTCGGTATGGGTGAAGTAGGGATTGTGGTTGGACCGTTTCCGGGATCGCTAAAAAGGATGTCGAGCCACACAGAAAAACATCAGGCTATTTGCGCAAACCGTCAGAAATGAAAGCCCATGCCTGGCAGCTTTCAAGAGCGGATATTTCCAATATCAACTCCCGAAAATGCCGATCGTTTAGCAGCTTACAATGAGTACCCAAACCGTCAGTGTCACCGCACAGCATAAGGACATCCCTTGCGAAGATTACTCCTCAGTAACAAAAAACTCCGAGGCATCCCCCGCCGTCTCCGCGCATTGGAGTACTGGGCCGCGGGCTTTAGCGGTGAGTTCTATCCTCACATTGATGAACGCCAGCGCTACACGCACTGGAAAATTCCAGTGCTCAATACCCTCGTTGAAGGTCCGCAGGCACGTATCGAATTGCAGGCGTTTTGCGTTCAGCAACTGCTCGAAGCAGCGAACCATCTTTCCCGCGCTGCGGATCGCAGCCAGGGCTACTACCGCGTCGCCTGCCTACTGGTATGGCCCTGGCTGCACCAAAGTGAAGTAACGGTGTTCTATGACCGTGAGTACTACCTGAGTTTTCTGGGGCAGCATAATTCGCTCGCTCCAATAAGCCTGAGCCACAAGCTTGCCCTGGATATACCCGAGTCATTCATCGAGCATGGGCATGATGTAACTCAAAGCGATGATGAGGTTGAAGTTCAGTGGTGGTGTATTGGGGAGCGTGCCTGATCAACGAAGTTCAGGAACAGGCCCTGGGTTGATAGTTGACCACTAGGCTAATAGCCAGCCTCAAATTGCTGAAAGCCCACGCGTTTGATGTAAATCCAAAAGTCATCCCCTGGCTCATGCAACGCCATGCAGACGCTGTGACTCATACACAGGTCGTCTTCATCGACCAGGGTTCGACCCCAATCAAAATCCGGGTTCTTGGAAATGGTATAGCCGGGGTAAGGTGAGTCGAGATCGAAGTGGATCGAGCACACATACAACGGAGACTCCCACGGCATATGAGTCTCATAAAGCCGCATCAACTCGGGCCTCTGCGTTTTACAGTGCTGCTCGGCAAACTTTAGGGCTTGGGGCAAATCAGTCCACGCGGCATTAACCACATGTTGCGCTTCGATAAACCTGGCATGGGGTAGCTCATCATCGTCATGTTGGACGTAAATTAACCGGCTCCCAAACTGGAACTCGCATTGCCAGACACCCGAGGGAATACGCCAATGGCCGATCATGGATTCGTTCAGTAGATTGATGTCCATTGCGGTCTACGCAGTTGGGGGGCTCAGGTTACCTGTCGGGCGTCTCTGAGAACACCTGTCCCTTAGAGCTGTCCGCCCAACATCCACAAGATCTGACCTGCAGAAATGGATCAAGGGCTGCAACTTTTCTAAGGGCTGCTCTCGGCCATAAGCAGCCGCTCGAAAGGTTAGCTTCCAGCCAGAAGCAAGCCTGTCACAAGATACTTTTTCCGATTTAAAACGGATGTTATAGACGAGCATATGCGAAGCATCGCTACTGAAAGCGGTGTAGCTGCTTAGCTATAAATTTTGGGAGCACCTATCTAGGTTGGTGATGACCTAAGCATGGCGCCAGGTAGGCATCGCTCATAATCCTAGAAACTCGCAGGGGAGAAGTTTTACCGGTCGTTTCAACTACATCGTGCGCGCCTTGACGGAAAGACAGGTAGATGCCAACTTAACATCAAAGTGAAAGGTCAAGGAGTGACGCGTGAAGATCACTATCAACGTGTTCCTGCTCAAAGAAGGGCGAACCTCCCTAGACGCACTTTCCGATGAGGTCAACTTGCGACCTATCGCTTTCTCACTGGGCGAGGTTGAGTGTCTCTTTTACTATCAGAAAAAACCCTCCCATCCGAAATGGACGCAACTGTTCGGCGCCATCCCAGAAGTGGCTGGTCTGGACCTTACCGGCAGATCGCTCAAAGCCCTCCTCGTCTTGACAGTCAACAGCAGAGTCTTTTGCTTCACTTTTGGCCACGCTAGGCACCTAATCGATCAACTGGCTGTTGAACGTTATTTCGGACTGCGCACGGCGCTTAGCTTGACTGATCCACTACTGATTAAGTCCGTCGAAAAGTCCAATATTGATCGCACACCGCTGCGCTCAAAGGCGCAGTCATCTAGGCTGCTGTCGATATCGGAGTTCGATTTTAAGTTCGACTCGGAGATTCTGAAATCGCTAACTGGCATCGTTGAGAACGACCAGGACGAGGGCGAGTACGTTAGCGGCTCTGACTCATTGGCGTTGCATTCCGATGTAAAACTCGAAGACCTCCCAGAGATCGCGCTTCGGCTTCTGACAGCGTACGAAGACGAGCATTGCAAGGAAAAATACCCTTGGATGGACTTCATCGTCCCAGTACGCGACTCTACTCTAATGGGGCAGCTGGATGGTCTTCTAGTGGATGCGATAAATACGGAGCAGTTCGACCGTGTCCGCGCGGCGTCACCCGAGCTACTTGGCAACAACATTAGCGGCTTCGGCTATGTAAAACACAGCGCCCGATCTCGCAACGGCCCGACGATTACATTCGATTTGGATCTGCGGCAGGCGCTACTCGCCAAACGCCTCCTGCGAGGTGTCACTCGCCAGGCGCTAGCGTCCGAACGTATCTACCTTTACGGTACAGATGAGCAACGACTTGCTGCGTGGCCTCTCTATGCGTGCCTTGAGGCGGAGATCGAACACGAAAGAAAAATCTATTTACTCAGCGAGGGTGATTGGTACCAGATTGACCGCGATTACACCGAGCAAGTGAACCGCTTTTTTGAAGCTGCAGTTCCCTGCAACCTGGTCTTTCCCCCGTACGGCACCGACCACGAGGGCGCTTACCTTAGACGCATCGCAGACAACATAAATTTTTATCTGCTGGATCAAAAGTTGGTGAGGTTGGCGGGTGCTGGTGGTCCCTTCGAATTTTGTGACCTTCTCACGCCGGACTATCACATCATCCACGTCAAGAAATATTCATCTTCGAGCGTGCTGAGCCATCTCTTTTCCCAAGCCTATGTATCTGCTGAAGCTCTGATCAACACCTCCGATGTCGTTACTCAAGTGAACGCCCATCTGGCGGAGTTAGGTAATTTTCAGTTCGCCTTCAACCCTGCCACGCAACCGCGTAACAGAATCGTGTTCGCTATCATGCAACCCAACGAGACGTTACACATGCCATTTTTTTCGAAAGTGAACTTCCGGCAGTTCGCACAACGGCTTGGTGCTATGGGTTATCAGGTTGAGGTTTGCAGAATCGGTAATTGACCTATTTGGCCGTGGCCAATTAGACCGGCCAGCCCATTTCAATGGGCGAGCAGTAATTCCCTTGGCCGAAAGGTCGTCGATTCTCAACGCCACACATATATGGACTCAGCATATCTCCCACGCCATCGAGAAGGAATTCTGTAATGAAAAGCATTCTCCCAAGAGTGTCCGCTCTGGGTGCTACCTCTCCCAACCGCTGGAGAAAGGCCAGAACCGGAAGCTCAGCAACATGAAACTCGCTGGAAAGCAGTGGATGCTCGCCCCAAAATGTCTTTTCAAGCATTTCTTTCTTACGTGGCAAACGTTCAAATAAAAAGCTACTATCAAGGCCGTTTGCTATCACGCCAGTGGTAGCCTTTAATTTATCTGAGGTCATGATGATATCAGAACTGCAACTGCAGAATTTCAAATCCATAAACATGGAAGATCCAATTCATTTAAACAACTTTTCATTGCTATGCGGATCTAATAGTAGTGGGAAGAGCTCATTGATACAGTCGATATTAATGCTCGCCCAGTCGTTTTCAAATAGGCTTCTTGACAACAATGTTGTCCTCAATGGTCATTTGTGTCGCCTAGGTTCCTATCAGGATATTCGAAGCCATACAGCAGCGGACGAAGACGAAGTATGCATAAAGTTTAGAATGCCACTTGAAAGGAATTATGGCGTTGACGATATAAGAATTAAAGAAATAAACTGTGAGATTTCTTTCGGAAAGCGTGAAAGGCGTAGCAGCCCAGAGGATGACTACCATCCTGCGATCATACGAGCCTCATATGAGATCGTTAGTGAAAATCAACTGGGACAAAAAGCCGTAGATTTAGTATCAATTCGCCAGCCAATGGAAGAAGACCTAATAAGCGCGAAAGGGTATTTTCCTTATCATGTCGTAGAAGCTTTTATTACTTCTCGCGCTGAAAGATTAAATAAAGAGTATCCAGGATTCAAAGTAATTGGTGCTTCCAAGTCTGGAATTATGCCTACAAGCTTTATTATAGAGTACGATTACACCCAAAAACTAAGTCATTATGTCATTGGGCTCCTAACAAGTGACGGGGACAAAAGGAAAAGGCTCCCCGACATGGAGGGGGATGATGGCGACATACTTTTGCCAAACTGTTTCTTTACTTGTCTCGAAAGCGTAATTGAGCGCGAGCGCGAGTATCTTAAGGCGCATATTGAAATTCCACTAGAGATTATGGAGCTTGTAAGAAAAGATAGCAGTCTGCGGAAGCTGTCGGAGAATGAAGTCAAAAGCGTGATGGTTAACGCTAATTTTTCGCTAGATAGCGATTTGATCAGCGCGGCATTTCGAGATTTTAGTCTTATTAGAATGCGTGACTGGAAGCTTTTTATTAACGCCTTAGACGACCAAGTAAAGAAAAGTCTAATAACACTGATAGACAAGTATCGAGTGGATTTGCAAGAGGCATGGCGACTTGGTTCGGAAACTGACACTCGAAGAACTACTTACAATTCGAGAATCTTCTCAGAAGCGACGGACGTTCTAACTCAATACTTTACCCGCAATGTTAAATACCTAGGGCCATTAAGGAATGAGCCTCAATCGGTATATGCATCTTTAGGATATGACGAACCCAGCAGCGTGGGCTTGAAGGGTGAATATACTGCTGCCGCTCTACATATCAACAGAAATCGTACAATATCTTACTTGTCGCCCGTCCAAGAAGGGATTCACGGCTTCTCTTATGTCAAAAATGTGTGCCTATTAAAAGATGCGTGTCAAGACTGGTTGTCTTATTTAGGAGTGGTAGAGAGATTTCACACTCGTGACAAAGGGAAGCAAGGGTATGAACTTTATGTAACAGTAGCAGATGGTGAGAAGTGGCAAGATTTAACTCACGTCGGGGTTGGTGTGAGTCAGGTGCTCCCTATAGTGCTTATGTTTCTGCTTTCTTCACCAGACGATATTTTGATTTTTGAGCAGCCCGAGTTGCACTTGCACCCAAAAGTCCAGTCAAGATTATGCGATCTTTTTATTACAATGGCCGCCGCTGGCCGTCAATGTATTATCGAGACTCATAGCGAATATATGATCAATCGCTTGAGGTTGCGAATTGCTCAGTCTGAAGGGCCCGAAATTAATAAAACTACGTCGGTGTATTTCATTGGTAAAGAACGAGGCATATCACATTTCGAAAGCATAGACATCAATGACTACGGGTCAATATCTAAATGGCCGAAAGACTTTTTTGATCAAACTGATCGTGAAATTGAAACGATAATGATGGCTGCTGCTCGCAAGAAAAAAATGGGAGGGTAATAGCATGATGCAGGCAATTATCAAGTATGAATATTTGCTCTCCCCTGCATTCGGTAGTGATGCAGATATGCTTCGCCTTTCCTCTGAGTTAGAAATGCTATCTGAGCATATAGCCGCGGACCTCGAAGCCCCTATGATCGAAGAGGATACACTCAATCGGATGATTGAAGCGGGGCTATATCCGAGTACTGATCTCTTTCAGGAACGCTTATCAAAACTTCCCAAGGATTTTCCTTATTGCGCGCACGACATCGTGCACATAGTGAATCGTATAGTTCAACGAGGTCGCTGCGCATCGAATATCGCGTCCACACTCGACGTGGAATGGCAGGAAAAGAGTTTGTCGCCTGTCTTTGTAAATTTGTTAGAGCACAGGGCTTGCGAGATGACTGCGCTATATGAAAACATCTCAATATCTAATGCTTTAGAAAACCAAAGCTATTCTACTTTATATTATTGCCACAGAAATATTAATGCCTTCCAAAAAGTTTCATTCCAAGGTATTGCATCAGATATTTATCCTGACATTGGATATGACCTACCACTAAACGTTCAAGCAGATGCAAGGATCTTCCACAGTTACAAGAAATTTTTATCTGAAAAAGATGGCTTATTGCTTTTTTCCAATTCTAATGAGAGCAATCTGAAGCAAGCTTTTTATGTTGGCGCTCTCAATCTAGAATCTATTAGTGGTGGAATGTTGAATTCAAAGCCATGGATGGACTTTGACATAGGTTCATCTTTTTATCAGTCCTTGGTGGAAAATGAATGCGCCCCTGGGATGAGGTTTGGTTCAGTGCTTTTTGATACAATTGTTCATCTGCTGTCTGGAAACCCGAAGTCAAGTTTAGATATCTTTACCAAAATTAAAGACTCTGACGAACCCAGAATGCATGGCAAACTTACCGCCTATCGTACACATGTAACAAAAGGCGGTCGTGGATTGCGCTTGATGTTCTGGCAGGCAGCTTCTGGAGTTATTATATTTGCCAATGTTGGAAATAAATTTGAGCTCGAAATAATGAAGCCGTGATTTTGTAATTATAAATTCTTCTTTAATAGTTAACTTTTTAGCGAAATCGTTGGATACCGTTCCTGGCCAAAGTTGGTGCTCAGGAACGTCCGCTTTTGGCCGTTAACGGTCATTCACAACCGCCCCCGCTTTTGCCACAAGGCCAACGCCCTCACACTCCAGGAGAGGCGCAGGGTTCCAACGCCGCCACGGCCTTTCCTACTCTGCAAAGGTTCCTGTTTGTACCTCGCCACTGCGAATGTAGTGGGCAATCAACACCCCACCAGGAGTACTCGTTGAGTTCACCAAAGTGAAAGCCGAAGCTTGTGCATGGTCGTCGAACAACCGCTTGCCACGTCCCAACACAATGGGATGGATCATCAGCCGAAGCTCATCCACCAACCCAGCGGCAAGCAGTTGGCGCACCAGATCGCCGCTGCCCTGGGTCAACAGGTGGGCACCGTCCTGCTGCTTGAGGGTATGTATGGCGTCGGCAAGGTTTCCTTGCAGCGCATGGCTGTTGTGCCAATCAAGCGTATCGGGGCGGTGGGTGGCCACGTGCTTGGGCACGCGGTTGAACAGGTCGGCGATGGCGCTGTTGTTTGAGCCGGCCTGTATGTGCGGCCAATAGCCCGCGAATATGTCGTAGGTGCGGCGCCCCAGCAGCAAGTCGAACGGCTGGGAGAACAGGTCCTGTATGGCCCGGCCGAAGGCCTCATCGGCGTAGGGCACTATCCAGCCACCGAAGCGGAATTCGCCGCTAGCATCTTCTTCGGGCCCGCCGGGTGCTTGAATGACGTTATCCAGACTCATGAAAGCGGCAACGATAAGCTTGCGCATGGTCTTCTCCTGGTTCGTCTGCGTAAAAGTGCTCAGGCAGGGAACGTCGACGGTCATTGCGACCCATCGGCTTCGTTCCCTGAAAGATAGTCGAACCAGACTCCGGGAAATCGACAGTGCGGTGCCGGGGTGACCGCCATAAAAAACGCCGTTTCCCTGCCAATAAGAAACGGCGCCCGCCCCAACATCCCCTACCTGTTAAACCTACAACCCCTCCTCCTCTCTTAGCCCCAACCCCACATCGTCGATCACCGCTTTACCCATCTCCGCCAGAAAGTGCGCGGCCCAGGCGTAACGTTCGCCCTGCTCTTCCATGGCGGCATCGAGGGCGAGTTTTTTGGCGTAGTACAGCAGGGTCGACGCATGCTCCAGGGCTTGGTGCAGAGGCACGTCGGCGTTGACGCGGAACAGGGTTTGCTCGGCATCGCCGCAAGGGCCGAAGGTGACGAAGCCGAGGGTTTTGACCGGGGTGGAGGTGCTCATAGCCTACCTCCCTTTCCTCTTGGAAAGCGGGAGTAATTGGGCAGGGAAAGGAGATTAGAAAAACAGCGATCTGCAAGTGTTTTGCCAGCGCGCATGATTGAACTCCATATCGTTGCGCCTGTATCAAAGTCGGGCGACCAAACCCGATCACTGCGTTTGCAGCGACGATCAAAGGCTAGTCTCGAGCTCTATACAGGGCAACGACAAAGGCGTGGCAGTTTATGTCTAACCCCAGCGTCTTGGAAATATCTGGAATGCGGTCACTCAGGGCGGGCTGCGCTCTGCGCGGGGTATCGAGGAGCCGGCCTATCCGGTCATGGTCGCAACTGGAAACACAGTCATGCAGCCGTTCACGCGAGACTGTCAGGTTCAACGCTGGAAAAACGCCAGATCAATGCCTCTCCAGCCCGGTGAACCTCTTCCTTCCACCGGTCATGGCATGGGGAGCACCGCTCTGGCGTGCCTCTCGTGACCGGATGTTGGAGGCAAACCGCACGATACATCTGGAAGCCTGGCGCCGCTCAAAGCGTGCGCGTGCGCAACGGAAATCCGTACGACTCGAAAAGATCCCAGACGTCCTCGCGATCGAAGAGCCGCCACCCCAGTGTGGTGAAGCGGATCAGGTCATCTTCGCTGGGAAAGGAGTAGTAGGCCCCTGCAGATGGATCCTGAGGCGCCCCCGTCATGGACTCGCCGCGCTCCAGGCGTCTGATTGCGTCCAGGATGAGGCCCGCGCCTGGTTGATAAAGGGAAAGGATGTGCCACAGCAAGGAGCGCTCCTTTTCGACCGCCACCCGCGCCGTCTCAATGATGCGCCCCACATCTATGCCGGGACTGTCGATCCAATGGAGCGTACAGCCGATCTCCGGGTCACCATTGAGCAGCGCCCGGAACGTCGCGAGAACGCCTCGATAGTGAGGCAAGAGGCCAGAGTGAAGGTTGAGGACGCCGCGTGACGGAATGACCAACGCTTCATGGGAGAGGATTTGACCAAAGCGGATTGAGACAAACAGATCCGCTCCCGCCTCCTGCAGCATTTGCAGGCCCGCCGGATCCCGCAAGCTGGGCAATACCCGCACAGGTACCCCAAAGCGTTGCTGCAGTTCTGCAAAACCGAATCGATGCCCGCTGCCGACCTGGTCGCTCGATCCGCTCAACCCCGGAGCCAAGGCATTGAAGAGGTCCTGCTCGATCAATGCGAGTTGCCCGAGCATGCGGGGTACCTGCCTGCCCGTTCCCACTCTCTCCGAGAGGAATATCCCCACTGTGCTCTCGTGAATCTCGGGCAACAGGAAGTTGAGAGTGAGGTTGCTCTCCACATCTCGGTTCACCAAAAAAGCGATACGCAACTTCAGACCTCCAACAGACCAACCTTGAGAGGCAGCGACGGTCAATTAAACCCAAGCGGATCGATCCCATTCCCATTGCTTTTCCACGACGCAAGGACGCAAAGCCCGATCTGCTCAATCAATTTCGGCATCAGGCCTAGCATAGTTGCTCTTTTGTCGTCGCTACGTCCCCGGGCAGCTCCCGACCGATTCGGTGCCCCAGCAGCAACTGCGAGAACAGGTCCTGGATGGCCCGGCCGAAGGGAACGCCGACGATCATTGCGATCCATCGGCTTCATTCCCTGAAAGATAGTCGAACCAGACTTTGGGAAATCGACAGTGTGGTGCCGGGGTGACCGCCCTAAAAAACGCCGTTTCCCTGCCACCCAGAAACGGCGCCCTACCCGACATCTCCCTACCTGTTAAACCTGCAACACCTCCTCTTCCCTCAGCCCCAACCCCACATCATCGATCACCGCCTTGCCCATCTCCGCCAGAAAGTGCGCGGCCCAGGCGTAACGCTCGCCCTGCTCTTCCATCGCCGCATCCAGGGCGAGTTTCTTGGCGTAGTACAGCAGGGTCGAAGCGTGTTCCAGGGCTTGGTGGCCGAAGCCGATAGCGAGTTGCCGCTGACCAAGGCGTAGGTCAGGCAGATAGCAACGGCCATCAACGAAGTCTTACCAGACGACCTCGATATGTTTATTGGTGTGGTGGCGTAGCTCCACCCATCATCCGTGTCCCTTGCTGACCCGTTGAAGAGCGAAACAGGAGGTTCTGATCGTTCTTATTCGCCCCCTGCGGTGCATAAGGACTTTTAGTACGGAGGTTTGGGAAAGCTCTGATATTTACGACTTTTCTGCATTGATAGGGTCGGTGCCTGAATTTTTCAGACACTCAGGATGTACTCATGGCCTATGTCATCAGGGAAGGAGACCCGACCACGACCGGTGGAAAGGTTATCGCAGGTTCATCAACGACCATCGTTGAGTACCGCAAAGTTGCACGCATCACCGACCCAGTGTGGTGCCCGGTGTGCCAGTCGGTGGGGTATATCGCGGAGGGCCATAACACATGGCTGGATAACCAACAGGCTATCGCGGTGGAAGGGTGCGCCGTTCAGTGTGGCTGCCCTGTAGGTTCTAACCGTCTTGTCGCCACTCAATCTTCTGTCCTCTCGGATAATCAGCCAGCGGTTCCTGTTCCCGTCGCCTTGGTGCCGCAAGTTGTGGCGAATACCCATCAATGGGCCGAAGCGATCAGGCGGGGATATTCGCAAAACCAATTCGCAGATTCGCTGCCGCGCGATCAGGTGAAGGGGCTGGCGCCCATCAGCGAAACGGCGCTGTCAGCGCCCGCCCGGTTGTCGCAACAAGGCGTAGAGCCGGGCTTTTATATCGTTCAGTCCCCGATGAGCCGTGCAGCCCTCGAAGTGGTGCTTTTCGGTCGGCCCGACGCGGCCCTCCTGGAGAAATTTCGTCGGCTCAACCCCCAACTGACGGACACCGCCAAACCCGGCCACATGGTGGTCCTCAGCCATCCTGAAAACCATCAGTGCAGCCGTGAAGAAGCACTGCTGATGGACGCAGCGCAAAAGGTCAGCGCCGCGTTGGACACCCTCACGGCCGAGGAGGCGGCCTTTATGGTCCAGTACCGGCAGCAGATCGAGTCCGTTCTGTCTTATGGCTCAACCAACCTTGGGGTCGCGACCGCTGCCGCCGGCAATCATCTGGACGGTATTAAAAGAACCTTGCAGGCCATCGAATCCCTCCACCAAACCTACTTCCTGCGGGATGGGCATCTACGCAGCGTCCAGTTCTTCGCCGAACGGCGGGCACTGCTCGCCCGGCTGGACGCAAACCTCACCGCCATCACGAAAATGAGCATCGCCTTTCCCGACCACCCGGACCTGAAAACCGCACTGGGGATTTCCAGCCGCAGCCTGGTCCATCATTGGACCAAAGCGGGAGCAGTGGGGCAGATACCGGGGTATGCGACGCATATCGAGGGCGTGTCGAAGGCTTCCAAGGTGCTCAAGTATGGTGGCTGGATTGGCACGGCTTTGGGCGGTGGCGCGTCTTATGTGAAGGTTCAGGATGTTTGTTCTGCGGGGAATAAAGAGGCCTGTGAAAAAGTGAGGTTTACAGAGACCGGAAGCTTTGCAGGTGGTGTTGGTCTTGGAATGCTAGCCGGAGCGATATTGAGCAGCAGCGGAGCTACAGCAATTTGTGTCGCCGTCGGAGTGCCAACTGCAGGAACAGGTAGCCTTGTATGCGGATTAGTCGTTGCAGGCATAACCTCTTATGCTGCAGGGAAGGTGGGAGAGAAAGCGGGCGAAGTGGTGGGGGATATAATCTATGAGGTTAATAATTGAGTCTGCTTAGTATGGTGTCAGTCGTATTGGCATTTTCGTTTGTCGGGATACTCGCTGCCATATTTATTCTGATGGGTGTTTTTTTGTATCTCGGATATACGCGCATGGGAGAAGTTTTAGCTTGCCTTGAGGGCTGTTACGCCATACAGCAAAGGAAGTTCCTCATGTATGGCGGGCCATGGGGGCGAATTATGCTCATGGCCTCAATTGCGGGAATCGTGACATTTCCCGGGATCTATCTTAAATACGGTGGAGTTAGCAAGTCTGACTTAGATAATTTCCCATTTGCTCTGAAGCGAAAGCTGATCTTGTTGCATATCTTGAGCATTATTCTATTAGTGAGCGGGTTATTGGTCGGCGGAGCAGTGATAGTAACTTGGCATTATGCAAAAGGTAGTCTTTAAGGAGCTGATTTCGGAAATAATCTGCGACGCCTTTGTCGTTGCCCCGTATCGAGCCCAGAGCTAGCCTTTGATCGTCGCTGCAAACGCAGTGATCGGGCTTGGTAACCCGTTTTGATACAGGCGCAACGATATGGAGTTCAATCATGTGCGCCGACAAGTCGTCCGCAGGTTGCGGTTTTTCTAATCTCCTTTTCCTGCTCAATTACGTCTGCTTCCCAAGAGCAAACGGAGGTGCGCTATGAGCACCTCCACCCCGGTCAAAACCCTCGGTTTCGTCACCTTCAGCCCTTGCGGCGACGGCGAGCAAACCCTGTTCCGCGTCAACGCCGACGTGCCTCTGCACCAAGCTCCTCCAGCTCTATATTTCCATTACGGCCTGTTCAAATTCAGATGGGACTTTCAGCTTGTACTGCACTGGTCGCAACTGGAAACACAAACGCCTCAGCACTCAACTCAGGTTGCAAGTGAGTTGGAAGATGTAGCCTGGATCGTAAAACGCCCTACCGACGAGTTTCTCAATGGCAGATAACTGGCCACAACTGAGGGTGTAACCCTCGTCACCTCGCTGAGGAGACGACCACTCCATAATCTCAGCCAGATGAGCATCGCACCTGTGCGGGAGGTCTATCTCAAAAGCTAAAAATTCGGTTTCTTTATCGAAAGCTTCAACGGCATATCTCACGGTTCGACCTCGCGGGCTTTAACCATGCCCTCCCCCGAAGCCTCA
Organism: Pseudomonas sp. GW822-FHT05A08; assembly: GCF_058800485.1. Classification (NCBI taxonomy): domain Bacteria; kingdom Pseudomonadati; phylum Pseudomonadota; class Gammaproteobacteria; order Pseudomonadales; family Pseudomonadaceae; genus Pseudomonas; species Pseudomonas sp. GW822-FHT05A08. The sequence goes on along the minus strand of NZ_CM179511.1, from coordinate 3,137,679 downwards.
ACCCCAATAAAAATATCAAGATCATCCGGAATGGATTCATTGATCAAAACAGCGACCTGCCGAGCCTGCTCCGCCGTCAACAACCACTCCCCTCTTGCCATTGCGTTGAGGCTTTTATGGCCCAGCAAGAATACAATCTGCTGCTCAAATTCAGGTGAGACTTTCAACTGGTACTTCAACAAATCGTCGTCATCGTCCCCAGATAAAAAGCCAGTAAGACAGAGGTACATAGGCGATATCCCAATTTCATATTGACCGGTGTTCTGCCAGGCATCGCCCCAGCATCGGCGCTACGCAATGACACCAATAAAAGAATCGAGGTGATCGGGTAAAGACTCTTTGATGGCTGCGGCTATCTGTCTGACCTGCTCCTTGGTGAGCGGCAACTCGCCATCGGCTTCGGCCGCCAAGCTCTGCCAACCCAATATTTCCATTACGGTCTGCTCACATTCAGATGAGACTTTCAGCTTGTACTGCAATGAGTCGTCGTTAGCTTCGTCAGGTAGAAAGCCTGTGATGCGCAAGTACATAAAACTCCTCTTCATTTGAGTGTGGTTCTTCCCTGCGCAGAGCGCCCTACTCATAAAACGTTCCTGAGCTATCGCCTCAACATTGATGCCTCAACACCAATAAACATATCAAGGTCGTCAGGTAAGACTTCGTTGATGGCCGTTGCTATCTGCCTGACCTGCTCCTTGGTGAGCAGTAGCTCACCATCGGCTTCAGTTGCCAAGCTCCGCCAGCCCAATATTTCCATTACGGCCAGTTCAAACTCAGACGAGACGTCCAACTCGTACTGCAATGAACTGTCGTTAGCTTCATCAGGTAGAAAGCCAGTGATGCATAGGTACATAAAAACTCCTTTTCAGCAGGCCGTCTCCGCTTCCACATCGTCCATAAAAAAGCCCCCATCAGGATGGGGGCAAGTTTGGTTGCAGTTGGCAACGGAACGTTACGCTAAGTGGCTAGAGCCGGGTTGTAGGAAGATTCTGAAATTGCTCGGCGCTGCTGCGCTACACGACATGCTCCGGCGGACTCAACCGCCCATCCAGCGCAAAGCGCTCCTGCAACACCAGCTCATACAACCCCGTGGCCAGCAAGGGGTTGATCAGCAGGTTCCAGCTATGGCGCGACACGCTGGAGGGGATCAGCACGAAGGGATGCTGCTCCAGCAGGCTGGCGCCGAAGGCTTGTTGGCTGTGGCTGGGGGTGCCGGGGATCAGCCAGTTGGGGTTGGGGATGTCTTCGGGGTGGACGGTGTGGACCCGCGACGGGTCCAGCACCCGGGCCGCGGTCAGGGTGTGGGGCAGGCAGTCGAGGGCCTTGAAGCCCTTGTGCACCGCCACTTCCAGGATCGCGGTCGAGGCATCCAGGCTGGCGTACACCACTTGCACCCCCTTGGGGTTCCAGCGCCCGCCACTGCCTTCGGCGCCAATGCCGCTGTTCCAGGTCGAGGCATGCCGGGCCTGGTCGAGGCGCCAGAAATGCAAGGCCGGGGCCAGGGGGTCGGTGAGCATCAGTAGACCCCGAACTCGAGCCGGTGCAGAAAGTCCGTCACCAGCTCATAGCCCACCGGGTTGGCCAGCAGGTCGATGGGGACTTCGCCATCCAGGCCCAGCGCCGGCTGGGTCATCCAGTCTTCGGCCAGCGCCCGGGAGCCCAGCACCGCCTCGGCCTTTTCCAGCACTTGCGCGTAGTGCAAGGCGCGGGCGCTCTGTTCGGGGGTCAGGGCCTGCTCCTGGTTCTTCAGGCGCCGCGCCAGGGTGCGCTCGGAAAACCCGACGATCTTCGCCAGCACGTTGTAGCGCTTGAAGGCCTCGACCGACTCCACCAGCTCGATCACCGCACCCAGGGAGAATCCCAGCTGGGTGGCCCTGAACACCGCCATCGGGTCATCGGCGTCAGTGCCCGGCAGCAGCCCGCGCACCATGGGCGAAGGCAGCGCATAGACCGCCGCCTCTTCGCGCAGCAGGTTGGCCTTGGGGCCGCGAATGCGGCTGGCGGAGGGCTTGCGTGGTTCGACCTTGGCGATGGCCTTGGGCACACTGCCCTTGGCCTTCTCAGCCTCGGCCGAAGGTTTCACGGTGGCGGTTTTCTTGGCGGCGGCGGTCATGATCATCTCCCTGCCGGATGACAGATGGCATTCACTCTAATGCCATTTGGCAAAAGAAAGAACCGCCAGCTTACCAACGGTCGTCAGGCCCCGGTGACGCTTCGCCGGCATGAGCCACGGCGCGGCTCAGCCATGCGCCCTCTCCAACGCCCCCTCGATATTCTCGGTGGCAACCGCAGTGCCCTCCAGCCACAGGCTGTTGTCGGCCAGGCGAATGCTCAGGCGGAGCGCCTCACGCTCTCCGGGATACTTGCGCAACAGCAGCTCCACCGCCGCCGTCGATGGCGAACAGGACACCAGGTCCCACGGCCCGCCACTCAGGTCCAGCAGCACCCGGCCATCGCGAGCATCCACCACCCTGGGTGCGTACACCCAATGGCTCATGCGCATTTCATGGGGCTCGACGCTGATCGTCAGGTGTTCATAACGTCTGGGGTCCATGACCGCTCCTTGGTAACTGCTTGCCGGTCGATAGCCGTCACGCGCAATGCAGGAATATCGCGTCATCGTTCATCGCGCGCAAGCTGCGCTCCTACAGAAGCAGAGCCATGCGGCCCTATACGGGTTCTCGTCCACGCCTCGCGGATTCGCTACTATGTCCGCCAGTTACCTGCCTTCTGCCCAGCCACTGCGGAGCCTCAATGCCCAACCCCAAGGACATCGCCAGCGATAGCGGCGCCCCGATGATTCCCGAGCAGCGTCGCGAGCTGATCCTGCGCCAGTTGCGCAAGCACCAGGTGTTGAGCGTGCATCAGTTGATGGAGATGTTCGACTGCTCGCACATGACGGTGCGTCGCGACATTGCCCTGCTGGAGCAGGAAGGCCGGGCCTATTCGGTGACCGGTGGGGTGCGTATCGCCAGCCAGTTGCACAGCGAGCCGAGCCACCAGAGCAAGGCAGTGGTCGAGCTGCCGCAGAAGCAGGCCATGGCCCGGCTGGCGGCGCGTTTACTGCACGCGGACATGACGGTGTACCTGGACGCCGGCACCAGCACCCTGGAGATCGTGCCGTACATCAAGGCGCTGTCGGGCATGACCGTGGTGACCAATGACTTCGGCATCGTCCAGGCGCTGATGGAGGCGCCGCAGGTGACGGTGATCCACACCGGCGGCCAGCTCGACCACGACAACCATTCCTGCGTCGGCGGGCTGGCGGTGGCGACTCTGCGTCAGGTGGTGACCGACATCGCCTTCATGTCCACCAGCTCCTGGGACCTGCGCCGCGGCATCACTACGCCGTCGGCGTTGAAGGTCGAGGTCAAGCAGGTGGCGATGCAGTCGGCGTCCCAGGTGGTGCTGGTGGCCAGCAGTTCGAAGTACGGCACCTTCAGCATGTACCGCATCGCCGGGCTGGAGCAGTTCGACGTGATCATCAGCGACGACGACCTGGCCCAGGCCGCGGCGGACGGGATTCGCAAGCAAGGCGTGGAATTGCTGCTGCCCTCCGACTCGCAAGCGGTTGCAGCGAAAGACTGACAGCCGCTGCGCGGGTGCCGCTCACCGGTGCTGCTTTCTGAACCACAGCACGCAGGCGATATCCCGCAGGTCTTCGCTCAAGCCGTCGAGGGCGACCCGGGTGGTGCGGCGAATGCGCCGCAGCCACTCCACCACCGCGCACAGGCTGGCGAAAAAGAACAACAGCACGAACAACTGGCGCAGGCCAAAGCCCTGGTCCAGCCCTTGGGCGCGGAAGTGGTTCCACAGCCAGAGGCCGCAGGCGGCGCTCAGCACCACCAGCAGCACGCTGGCGATATTGATCCACTGACCAAGAATGGTGGTGCGCCGGGCACGGCGGTATTCGCGCTCGATGCGCTCCAGGGTCACGGTGGGGATCTGTTCCCAATGCAGATCGCGCGGGCGACAAGGCGCGTCGTCCAGGCCCGACTGATCGACGAATATCGACTTTTCCATGCTCACCGCTCCCATTGATGGCACCAGTGATGGCCCTGGCGACAGGGAGCCAATGTACCCGCAGCTGGGGAGCGAAGGCCGACACCTCCAGAAATGTTCAGATTCCCGCAGAATCGCGGCTTTCGGGCGGCGCGCGCTACCCCGTGGCGCCGCCCTGCCCGCCCCTCAGAAGGCTTTCCAGTCCCGCAGCCATTGCAGGCCGGCCGAGGTATCGCCGCGCGGCCGGTACTCGCAACCGACCCAGCCGTCGTAGCCCAGCTGGTCCATCAGCGCGAACAGGTAGGGGTAGTTCAGCTCGCCCAGGTCCGGCTCGTGGCGGTCCGGCACGCCGGCGATCTGGATATGGCCGATGCCGTCGAAGTCGCGACGCAGCTTGGTCGCCAGGTCGCCCTCGACGATCTGGCAGTGGTAGCAGTCGAACTGCACCTTGAGGTTGCTCGCGCCGACTTCCTTGCAGATCGCCTGGGCCTGGTCCTGGCGGTTGAGGAAGAAGCCCGGCATGTCGCGGGTGTTGATCGGCTCCAGCAGCACGGTGACCCCGGCCTTGGCCGCCTGGGCGGTGGCGTAGCCCAGGTTCTCCAGGTACACCGCGTGATGGCGTTCGCGCAGCTCTTCCGAGGGCAGCAGGCCGGCCATTACATGGATGCGCGAGTTGCCCAGCACCGCGGCGTACTCCAGGGCGCGGTCGAAGCCGGCGCGGAACTCCGCCTCGCGCCCCGGCAGGGTCGCGGTGCCCCGCTCGCCCGCCGCCCAGTCGCCGGGCGGCGCGTTGAACAGCGCCTGGACCAGGCCGTTGTCGCTCAGGCGCTGCTTGAGTTCCTGGGGGCTGTAGTCGTAGGGGAACAGGTATTCCACCGCTTCGAAACCGTCGGCCGCCGCGGCGGCGAAACGCTCGAGAAACCCGTGTTGCGGGTAGAGCATGCTTAGGTTGGCAGCAAAACGAGGCATGTTGGCTCCTAAAAACGGCTCAGACAAAAGGCCAGATCAGCAAGGTAATACAGAAACCCAGGGTACCGAGCAACGTAGTGATGACGGTCCAGGTGCGCAGGCCGTCGGCCACGTTGAGCCCGGCGAGCTTGGTGAAGATCCAGTAGCCGGCGTCGTTGATATGCGACATCGCCAGCCCGCCACCGCCCATGGCCAGGCACAGCAGCGCCATGTGGTTGGGGGTCAGGTCAAGGGTGGCGATCAGCGGGCTGATGATCCCGGCGGTGGTCACCAGGGCCACGGTGGTCGAACCCTGCACCGCGCGCAGCAGCATGGTCAGCAAAAAGCCCAGGGCCAGCACCGGCAAGCCGGTGGTGCGCAGCAGGTCGGAGACCACCGCGCCGATCCCGGTGTCCACCAGCACCTTGCCGAACACCCCGCCTGCCCCGGCGATCAGGATCACCATGGCCACGCCCGGCAAGGCCGAGCCGATCACGTCCGACACCTGGTTGCGGCTCCAGCCTCGGCGCGAACCCAGCAGCCAGGCGCACAGTAAGGTGTCGATCAGCAGCGCCACAAGCGGCGCGCCGAGTACGGTCATGACACCGCGCAAGGTCGATTCGGCCGGCAGCAGCGAGGTGGCCAGGGTACCCAGCAGGATCAGCACGATCGGCAGCAGGATCAGGCTGACGATCAGGGCGAAACCGGGCGCGGGTGCTGGCGGCAGCTTGGCGACTATGGCGCTGGTGGACTCTTCCAGGCCCATGTGGGACACGGCCACCGCGGCCTGTTGCGGGTCCTTGGCATTGCCGTTGGTCCAGGCCTGCAGGTCCTCGTTGGTCACGTGGGGGCCATAGACTTCGGCGCGGATATCGTCGGTCATCGGGTAGAAGCGCCGGGTCATGCGCCCGGCCACGCGGTAGCCGACGTAGCACAGGAAGGCGGTGATCGGCAGGCCGAACATCAGCACCCGGCCCAGGTCGGCGCCCAGCTGGCTGGCCGCGGCCACGGCGCCCGGATGGGGCGGCAGGAACGCGTGCACGGTGAGCAGCGCCGCGCACATCGGCAAGGCGAACACCAGCAGCGGCTTGCGCGCCCGGCGAGCGACGCCATAGGCCAGCGGCATAAGGATGATCACCCCGACTTCGAAGAACACCGGCACGCCGATGATGAACCCGGCGATGGTCAGCGCCAGCGGCGTGCGGCGGTTGCCGAAACGCTCGATCAGGGTCTTGGCCAGGGCCTCGGCGCCGCCGGACAGCTCGATGATCCGCCCGATCATGGCGCCGAGGGCGATGATGATCGCGATATGGCCGAGGGTCTTGCCCATGCCGCCTTCGATGGTCGCCACCAGGTCGGCCGGTTTCACCCCGGCCACCAGCGCCACCAGGATGCTCACCAGCATCAGCGCGACAAAGGGCTGGAACTTGTACTTGAGCACCAGGAACAGCAGCAGCGCGATGCCCGCGCCGGCCGTCAACATCAGGATAAGCGGGCTCATTGCGCGGCCCCTCCCTCATAAGAGAAAGAAGCGCCGGTGAAGCCAAAACAGCTGCAGTCAGGGAACGTCATGCGGGGATGTCCTGTTGTTATTGTTTTTTAAAGGCAAGCCGGGGCCGTCGAGAGCCTGAGGACGACTCCCGGGCGGTGCTTGCAATGTCGGTTTACAGTTTCGAGTTGCAGCAGCGCGCTACCTACCAATGCACGCCGAAGGTCTCGCGCAGCTCATCCAGGGCTGCCTGATCCAGCGGCGCAGGCTTGGGATTGCTCATCAGCCAGAGTCGCGCGGTTTCTTCCAGTTCTTCCAGGGCGTAGCTGGCCTTGGCCACCGAGCTTTCCCAGACCACCGGCCCCAGGCGTTCGAGCATCACCCCGCGCACGCTGTTGGCCAGTTGCGCCACCTGCTGGGCGACCTTGGGCGAACCCGGGCGCTGGTAGCCGATCAGCGGGATGTGCCCGACCTTCATCACCTGGTACGGCGTCAGCGGCGGCAGGATGTCGTCCGGCTGCCATACCCCGGCCAGGGTCAACGCCACCAGGTGGGTGGAATGGGTGTGCACCACGCCGCCGACGCTCGGGTTGCGGTCATAGACCTGGCGATGCAGGGCCAGGGTCTTGGACGGCTTGTTGCCGGACACCCACTCCCCCGCCAGGTTGACCTTGGCGATGGCCGCCGGATCGAGGCGGCCGAGGCAGACGTCGGTCGGGGTGATCAGCCAGCCATCGTCGAGGCGCGCACTGATATTGCCGGCGCTGCCCACGGTGTAGCCGCGCTGGTAGAGGCTGCGGCCGACGTCGCAGATTTCTTCGCGCAGGGCCTGTTCCTTGCTTGCCGCGGCGCTCATCGGCCACCTCCGGCCAGTTGCTTGAGGGCCTTGACGAAGAAGTCGCGGCTGCCGAAGTTGCCGGACTTCAAAGCCAGTGCCAGCGGTTCGCTGGAGTTGCTGAGGGTGGCCGGCACGCCCGGGTCGATCTGCGCGCCGATCTGCAACAGGTTGACCCCCAGCGCCTTGACCACCGCGCCGGAGGTTTCGCCACCGGCAATCACAAAACGGCGTACGCCGTTCTGGCGCAGGCCCGCGGCGATCTCGCCCAGGGCGTTCTCCACCAGCGCGCCGGCGCGTTCGACGCCGAGCTGCTGTTGCACCGCCTTGACCTCGGCCGGGGTGCTGGTGGCGTAAATCAGTACGGTTTCGTCGCTGTCGCGGGCAAAGGCCAGGGCGTTTTCCACCACCGGCTCGCCGGCGGCCAGGGCCATGGGGTCGATGCGCAGGGCCGGACGGTCGGCCTCCAGCCAGGCCGCGACCTGGCCAATGGTGGCCACCGAGGCGCTGCCGGCCAGCACCACTTCGCCGCCTGCAACGGTCGGCAGCGACGCCGCGTCGAAGTCGCGCAGTTTGCCGGCGCGGCGGAAGTTGCCCGGCAGGCCCAGGGCCAGGCCGGAACCGCCAGTGAGCAGCGGCAGGTCGGCGCAGGCGCTGCCCAGGGTGTAGAGGTCCTGGTCGGACAGCGCGTCGGCGATGGCCATGCCGACGCCCTGCGCGCGCAGTTCGGCGATCTTCGCCCGCACCGCCTCGACGCCCCCGGCGATGCTGTCGTAGCGCAGCAGGCCGACTTTCAGTTGGGTCTGGGCCTGCAGCACGCGCACCAGGTTGGCGTCGGTCATCGGCGTCAGCGGGTGATGCTGCATGCCCGACTCGCTGAGCAACTGGTCCTGGACGAACAGGTGGCCGCGGAAAATGGTCCGGCCGTTTTCCGGGAACGCCGGGCACGCCAGGGTGAAATCACTGTTCAGGGCCTTGAGCAGGGCCTCGCTGACCTGGCCGATATTGCCGGCGGCGGTGGAATCGAAGGTCGAGCAGTACTTGAAGAAGATCTGCTCGCAGCCCTGCTCGCGCAGCCAGTCCAGGGCCGCGAGGGATTCCTCGACCGCCTCGGCCACCGGCGTGGTGCGCGACTTGAGGGCGATGACGATGGCGTCGGCATCCAGCCCGGCCGCCACTTCGCGGCTGGGGATGCCGATGCTTTGCACCGTGCGCATGCCGCCGCGCACCAGCATGTTGGCAAGGTCAGTGGCGCCGGTGAAATCGTCGGCGATGCAGCCCAGCAACGGGCGTGCGGTGGAATGGGTCATGGAGCGTTCCTCAGACAGGCTCGGGCTTGGCGGTCGGCAGGTCGATGCCCGGGAAAATCTTGATCACCGCCGAGTCGTCCTCGCGGCCGAAACCAGCGCTGGAGGCCTGCATGAACATCTGATGCGCAGTGGCCGACAGCGGTAGCGGGAATTTGCTGGCACGGGCGGTATCCAGCACCAGGCCCAGGTCCTTGACGAAGATGTCCACCGCCGACAGCGGTGTGTAGTCGGCCTTGAGGATGTGCGGCACGCGGTTCTCGAACATCCAGGAGTTGCCGGCGCTGTGGGTGATCACTTCGTACAGGGCGTCAGCGTCCACCCCTTCACGCAGGCCCAGGGCCATGGCTTCGGCGGACGCGGCGATGTGTACCCCGGCCAGCAGCTGGTTGATGATCTTGACCTTGGAACCCAGGCCATGGGCGTCGCCCAGGCGATAGACCTTGCCCGCCATGCCGGCAAGGATCGCTTCAGCCTTGGCGTAGGCGGCAGCCGGGCCGGAGGTCATCATGGTCATCTCGCCGGCGGCGGCCTTGGCCGCGCCGCCGGAGATCGGCGCATCGAGGTACAGCAGGCCCTGTTCGGCCAGGCGCTCGCCCAGCTCCACGGCGTAGGTCGGCGCCACGGTGGCGCAACCGATCACCAGGCTGCCGGCACCCAAGGCCGACACGGCGCCCTCTCCACCGAACAGCACGGTTTCGGTCTGCTCGGCGTTGACTACTACGGTGATGATCACATCGCAGGCCTCGGCCATCCGCGCCGGCGACGCACAGGCCACCCCGCCTTCGCTGGCGAACTGTTGGGTGACCGCTTCACGCACGTCACAGGCATGCACCTTGAAACCCGCACGCAGCAGCGAGCGGGCAATGCCCAGGCCCATCGCGCCCAGGCCGACAACACCGACATTCTTGTTATTCATGGGGTACTCCAGGGGTGACAGCAGCCTGGTCCACGCCGGCAAGGCGCGGGCGGCGGGCCGCAGGATGAATGGGAGCACGGGCGGCGGGGGCGACAGGGTCGCCTGGCGGGTGAATCGAGACCTTGTCGGACATCGAGGGCCGTCCTGTGATTTGTTGTTATCAGGTTGTGGCCGATCATCTACCAATGAACAGATTATGTGAAGTATTTTTTCAATATAACATTTATTAACATTGCCGAACATGAACACCAGGCAGCTCGTGACAGCCTTGCAGCCCGCGCAGAATCAAACGGACGAGCGGTAGCCCATTGCGACCAGCGCACTGATCTGCATCAACCAGGCGTCTACACTCGAGACCGATGCTGTTAGGCGCAACATCAACGATCAGTGGTACCGCCCTTCATCGCCCACCCATTGACGGTGGGCGCGGGACGGCGCTGTATGGTCAATCCGCAATGCTTGAACAAGGATATTCAACATGGCAAAGATCAATGTATTGGCTGGTGATTTTCTACAAGGGAATGGCGAGTACCGACAGGGCGTCTTCAAGCTGCCGACCGTGACCAACCCCTCGCCGGGCGTCGAGGTCAAAGCTTCCGCATTCAAACACCTGGAAATCGCGACACAGGACAGCATCACCAACAGGGACGCCATTGGCTACGGCATCGCCGGGGCCATGCTGCTGGGTCCGGTGGGTGCGCTTGCGGGCTACCTGATAGCCGGCAAGGAAACCGAGGTGACCTTCATCGGCACCTTCAAGGATGGCCGCAAACTGCTGGCGGCCACAGACAGCGAAACCTACCGGGATATCGAAAAACGACTGACGGCCTGACGCCTGTCGTTTGCCCATGCCCGCAACCTCGGGCATGGGCTTCTCCCCTTCCCTACACCGATCCGGCTTCGCCCGGCACAGCCCGGCGTTGCTGGCGTCTGCCTTCCAGCCAGATCACCAGCCCCAACAGGCTGCCGCCGGCGATCAGCAGGCTGACGAACCAGCCCAGGGTGTCCGCCAGTTGGGTGAAGAACAGCGTGTACAGCTGGATGATGAAGAAGGTCGCGCCATAGCCCACCAGCATGGAAAAGCGCAGGCGAATGCGCAGTGCCAGCAAGCCCAGGCTGAACGCCGCCCACAGCCCATTGAACAGCACCAGTTCGCCGGACTCGGCCAGGTGCCACGGACCGTCGATCAGGTCGTAGCTGCCGAACAGCGACAACAGCCACAACGACATCTGGGCCATGAACAGCCCGGCGGAAATCCACACCTTGGCAAAGCCGCGATAACGGGCCAGCGTCGAGGCCTCGCCCCACAGATGGACAAAGCCGAACAGCACCATGACCAGGGCCGCGCCGAGGAAGCGCAGCGGGTAGTTCATGCCGAACCAGTAGGCGCCCCACCCCGACTCATAACCGCTGCGCCCGCCGAACCAGATGAAGAACAGCACACTGCACAGGGTCAGCAGCAAGGCGTTGTTCAGCACATAACTGAGCGCCAGCAACAGCAGCAGGTCCACCAGCAACAGCGCCGGCCAGTTGCCCGAGCCGTCGGAGTAGATCATGCCCAGCACCAGGCTCAGGCCGATCAGGGCAAAACCGCCGAGCAACTCCAGGGTCGCGCCGAGCAGTTTCAGTTGTTTGCCCAGCAGCCAGCGCCCGGCGACAAACAAGCCGACCATCAACAGGCCAAGGCCGCCCGCCAGCTTCGGCAAGGTGAACGTCAGGTGCTCATGCAGCAGGATCAGCAAGCCCGCCGCCAGGCTGATGGCGCCGAAGGTCAGGAACCAGCGCCCCAGGGAACGCCAGTCCCAGCGGGTCTGCGGGTACAGCTCGGCGATCCGCGCGTGGGCCTGGGTGTCGATCAGGCCGTCGCGCAGCCATTGGTCCAGAGCGTTGTGCACCTGGCGATTACGGCGATCCGGGTTCATTGGCCAGCCTCCCCGGCGCGCAGCGCAGTGCGTTCGAACAACCAGCCCAGGAGCATGCCGAGGGCGCCGGCCACGGCAAAAAACACCGCGGCACTCAGCTGTTCCCAGGCGTACTCATAAAAGCGCGTGTACAGGTCGATGCCGAGGAACACCACGCCAAAACCGGTGAAGCTGGGATGCTTGAAGCGCGCGCCGAGTACCAGTTGGACGATGGCGCCCAAGGTGAACAACAGGGTCCAGGTCAGGGTCTGGCGGTAAGCTTCTTCCAGGCTGAGGAACCACAGCGAACAGTTGAAGTACAACAATCCGAAGATCACATACAGCCGTCCGAAGCCACTGAACCGGCGCAAGGCGTGATCCTCGGCGCGCTGGTGCCAGAGCCCCAGGAGCGCAGTCAACGCAGCAATCACGGCCATGGAGCGCGGGTCCTGGATGCCAAAATAGTAAGTGCCGGAACCGCCATACCACTCCCACGAACCCAGGCCGTGGAAGACGCAAAGCAGGCCCAGCAGCAGCGGCCAGCGCAGGCGATAGCCATAGGCGGTGGCGATGCTCAGGGCGGCGGTGACCAGCAGCGCCAGGGACAGGTTGCCGAAGTCGCCGGTCTCGCTGTCGGAGCTGCCCAGCAACAGGCTGGCGCCCATCAGGATCAGGCCGATGGTCAGGATCGCCACCCCGGTGACCGGCATGCGCCGCGCCGGGTCGCGGGCCAGGCGCGCGCCGATCAGCCATAGCCCGACACCGGCGGCGAAAAACAGCACCGCCCCCACCAGCACCGACTCGGCCAGCAGGCCAATGCCGCCCAGCACCGCCATGCCGATCAGCAGCACCGCGCCGATGCCCAGCCATTGCAGGACAGTGGACAAGCGGTGTTCGGGACGTTCGTGCAGGGCGCCGAGCCGCTGCTGCGCCTCGGCATCGATCAGGCCACGGTGGCGCCAGTCGGCGATTTCGTGGAGCAACATCTGCTGGGTGGTTTTTCTCATGGCGCTCTTGGGGCTGGGGACATGGGGACCGGCTGCATACCGGCTATAGACTCGACAGCATAGCCAAGCGCTGCGCAGCCGTTTGTCTATCAAGACGCCCAGCGGACCGCCGCGCGGCACGCCGTAACCACAAAAAAGCTGATCCCAGCTCGTTACTGTAGGAGCGAAGCTTGCTCGCGATAGCCGTTAACGATAACGCCCACTGACTGGGTAAACGCGGCGCTCTCACGTTCATCGCGAGCAAGCTCGTTCCTACAACCTCCTTAGCTGTTGGCGCGCGAACCTCGGCGGCAGCCCCTACTCCGCCGTCGTCGGATCGATGATTGAGGTGACTCGCGATACCCGGTCCGCCGGAAAACCGCCTAGCCTGGCGTGCTCCCTGACGAGTTCCTCGTCCGGGGAGATATAGACACAATAGATCTTGTCGCCCGTGACGTAGCTATGCAGCCACTGCACTTGCGACCCCAGCTCACTGATAACCTTGCAGGATTTTTGCGAGATCTGTTGCAGATCCTGCGGCGTAAGCGCCCCGGCTTCCGGCATCTCGCGCTCAATGACGAACTTTGGCATGACAACCTCCACTTCGTGAATGGCCGGGGCACGCCGACAAACAGCGTTACCCCGTATATTGGCCGAGGCAGACAGCCCTCGGCGGATCGCCAACGGTCTGCTTGCCCGTTACCTGCCAAGCGCTGCCGCCAATAGCGGCGCGGCCTGTTCATCGGTCAACGCCGGGTGCACTTCCATGCGCAGCAGGTCACTCCACTCAAGCACCCATTTCTGCATCAGCGCGAGATCGCTGGTTTCCGCGATCCCAAACCCCGTCATGCCGCCAACGGCATGCCAGCGCCCCAACATGCTCACCCCTGCGGGTGGCGCCCCACCGGTCTTGAGAAATCGCTCGATCGCACTGTTACGACGCTCGGGACTGATTGACCAGCTGACAATGAATAACATTTGGCACCTCCAGCGAAACTGGCGCCCGTTGTTCTGCGCGCGCACCTGGCAGGCACCTTGACCACGGCCACGCATCGGTATCGACCCGCATTCCGTCTGGTCTGAAACGATTGTCCCAAGGGAAGGAATAGCAGCCTTGCGCCCCCGCCGCATGACCGCCGATCCTGTTCCCGCCCCCAGCATGAAGCCACCGGTCAGTGGCCCAATTGCTCGCGCGCCCCAGGCCGCTTGAAAGCACGCTCGTTTGGCCCAGCGACGCCCTCTCTACAGGGTCGGGAGGCCGGTAGATAAAGCCTGATCCGGGGGCTATACCTATGCATAGCGGTCGGCCCTACACCTAAGGAAGGGGGAAAAGACCATGGATAACAGCAATGGCTCAGGTAACAACCTCGTCCTCTGGTTACCCGGTAGCGCCCTCATCCTCAGTCTGGTCGTCTCGACCTTCGCCCTCACTCGCGAGCCTTTCCTCGAACCACGCCCCATCGGCGCGCAATTCCAGGCGCAACCACCGATAGAAGCGCGCCTGTGGCAGGACCCGTTCGATGCGCTCGAGCGTTATCGCAAAAAGTTCAAGGAGGGTAACAAGCCCCCAAGTAATGACTTTGAGTGCAGCCCCCAGCTTGTAGTCAGCAAGCCATTGGTACTGGACGCCGAACTGCAGCAACCACCGCCAGAGCCTCCCCAACTCATAGTGGCGCTGGTCGAAGGCGGCCCCTATGCCGATGAAGTGGAGCTGCGCCGGCGCATTCGCTATGCAATCCTGGCCGGGTTCAAAAACTCGCGCATGGTGCCCGAGGACGAACAGCACATCCGCTGCCTGGCCCTTGCCGACGACCTGTCAGGCACGCCGATAACGTCGCAAGCCGGTCAGCAAGGAAAGTCGAAGTACGCAGAAATCCCCTATGAAGCCTTCATTGCCAACCCATTCGACCCACCCAGGGACATGCAGGACAAACAGCGCCCATCCGCCCGGACCATACTGCTCTGGGTAAAGCAGGAGCATCTGGGCTCACACCCGCTACAACGACTCGAAGCCTTGCGCCTCACCCTGCAGAGCAGGCTTCATTCGGATTGCGGCCCGCCACAAACCTGCCCTGGTGTGTCCAACCAGACACTGCTGAAGGTCATCGGCCCCTCCACCTCGAAAGTCTTGCTCGATATGTATCGGGACGAAGCCAACGGCCACGCCAAGCCCAATATCGAGATTTACTCCCCCCTGGCCACTGCTGATTACGACATATTGATGCATGCCCTGGACAAGCCCTCGCCCGGCGAAGCAACCTCCCAGCAGCAAACACCAGCGGCGCCGAAACGCTCCATGAACCTGCTGCGCACCGTCAGCCACGACGGCACCATGACGCGCCTGCTGCTGGAGGAACTGAAGCTGCGCCATGTGGATCCAGTCGCGGGTGTGGAATGCAGCCAAGGGGCATTGCTGCGGGTCGGCACCCGCTGCGGCTCTGGAGGCTGGCCGCGCTCCAATCGCATCGCGCTGGTCTCCGAGTGGGACAGTTTCTACAGCCGCGCACTGAGCGAGAGTTTCAAATCGCAGGTTGCCCAGGATGCCGGCATCGAGGGCAAAGACCAGGCGGCGGTCAATGACTGGGTCTTACGCTTCAGCTACCTGCGAGGCGTGGACGGGCGTTTGCCAGAGGAGGTCGCCAGCGGCAACAAGGCGCCTGGTAGCGACGACAATAAAAACAGCAAGGACAAGAACACCCTGGATCTGAGCCCGCTGGAGAAGTCCGACGGCAATTCCCAGCTCGATTACCTGCGCCGCCTAGCCGACCATATCGCGCGCGAGGACGAAGCCTATCGCCGCAAGGGCACCAGCGGTATCGGCGCCATCGGTGTGCTGGGGGCCGATACCTACGACAAGCTGCTGGTGCTGCAGGCCCTCAAGGGCCGGATGCCGAACAAAGTGTTTTTCTCCACCAACCTCGATGCGCGCATGCTCCAGCGCGGCCAGGCCCAGACCACCCGCAACCTGGTCCTGGCAGCCCCCTACGGGCTCACGCTGACCCGCGCCCTGCAACAGGATGTGCCACCGTTTCGCGAGAGTCTGCAAAGTGCCGTGTTCATCGCGGTTCTGGCTGCCCAGGCACCACAGGACTACGAGACCAAGCGGGCGAAGTTCGACTACTCCAAATCGGAGCTGCTTTCGCCGGGCATCTATGAGGTGGGTATCAGCGGCTTCATCCCCCTGTCAAACAAGCAGAGTGCCGAACGCCCCAAGGATTGCGCGGCACCCGGCCAGACCCGGCAAGCAACGCACGACCTCATGGCGTTGCGTTGCCTGCAGGATCCTTCGCCCCCTCCTTATCCCGAACTCTCCCAGTCGGTACGCGACAAGCTCGATGAAAGACAGTCGTTTTTCTGGGCCGGGCCGCTGACGTTCATCCTGCTGGTAGTGGTGATCCTCCTTGGCTGGTGGTGGACCTATGCGCAATCCAGAGACAGCAAACTGCCAGCCTGGGTGCACAGTATCCCGCTGACGCTGTATGTGGTGTCCGGACTGTCGGCGTGGCTCGCCATGCGGTTCTGGCGCGTGGAGTTCATGTGGACCGCCTTCGTGCTGATCCTGTTGGGCATCGTTTGCTCGGAACTTATCCGCCGTCATCAGCCCCAACCAGCGCAACCCGGACAGGTCCCCGCTCCTGCAAGCAGTGGCTTGTTCGACGCCTCGGCGTGGTACGTCGTGGTACCGATCGTGGTATTCGTCCTGGCCTTGCTGTGGATGTACCAGATCCGGCGTGCATTGACGGATGACGGGCTGGGTGAACCGATGTTCCTGTTCGAGGGCATCAGTGCCTGGCCCACCTTGGCCCTGCGCCTGCTCGCCGTGGTCATCTCGATCACGGCGCTGGCCTGGGGTTGGCGCACCCTGCGCATCAACCGTGTCGAGATCGAAAAGGCCTACCACCTGGATCGACACATGAGCAGGCTGCAGATGAGCCTGTGGGGGCAGCTACTGCGCCTGGTCAACCGAGAAAGGGGCACAACGCCACATAGGTGGCGAGCCGCCCTGGGACGTTGCCTGTTCCTGATCCTGTTCCCGCTCTTAGTCAGCGAGCGCGACTGGCACACGCCGAAGAGACTGACGACCACAATCCAGTCATATGTTGCCGACAAGCGCAGGATCATTTTCGTCACGAGCTTCTGGAGAGAACACTGCGTGGCTGGCACCTTCGGCGCCCGAATGCTGCGCGCCCTCCTCGCCACCTGGATATTCGTCGTAATCACCAGCGCGCTCTTCGTGCTCTGGCCAATGGAAGGCGCGCCCATTCGGGGCGAGTCATCGATCTGGATGTTGAACTGGCTGCTGCCAACCCTGACCTTCCAGCTGTTGGTGTTCTGGGTAGTGGATGCCAACCTCCTGCTGACACGGTTCATCCGCAACCTGAGCACGCATTACGCGATCTGGCCAAAAGCACTGCGCAAGGAGCACTGGAGGGTTTTCGGCGTGCCTCTGCACCCCTGCATCGACGACTGGATGGACATGCAACTGATCGCCAAGCGCACGGCGACCGTCAATCGCCTGATCTATGCCCCCACGGTCGTCATGTTGATCCTGATCGCGTCACGCAACAGTGTGTTCGATAACTGGCCGACACCGCCCAGCATTGTCATTTCCTTCCTGCTGACCACCCTGATCTTGCTCGTTTCCGCTCTGTCGCTGCGACGTGCCGCGGAAAAGGCTCGGCGCGCGGCGTTACAACGTCTTGATAACCACCTGTTGGAAACACCCGACAACACACCGCTCTACAGCAAGCTCAAACTGATCCGCGAGCGCATCAATACCCTCAGCACTGGGGCCTTCTCGCGTTATTCGGAGGAACCACTGGTGCGCGCTCTGCTGCTGTCGCTGACCGGCGTGGGTGGCTCGCTGATTGTCGACGCATTGAATTACGCGAAGTTCTAGGCACCGACGGTCAGGAACGAACGGGCCGATCAGCTGTTGACGGCCATCGTTCAGGCATGACCAACCCGGCAGCCATCCATGAGTGGCTATGCTTGATCTGTTGCAGCAAGCAATCCCGCCTCGCCGATAACGGGCTACGACGGGCGCCCCCTTTTCCGTCAACGCCCCCCAGCGCCGCGCGACATCGGCAAGGAGTGGTTCGAGATGCAATTGATCAGCGTGAACATCGACAAGCCGGAAGCCACCAACTTCATTTTCGGCCAGACCCACTTCATCAAGTCCGTCGAGGACATCCACGAAGCCCTGGTCGCCAGCGTGCCGAACATCGCCTTTGGCCTGGCCTTTTGCGAAGCCTCCGGCCAATGCCTGGTGCGCTGGTCCGGCAGCGATCCGACGATGATCGCGCTGGCGCAAAAGAACGCCCAGGCGATCGCCGCCGGCCATAGCTTTATCGTGTTTCTCGGCGACGGTTTTTATCCGTTGAACGTGCTCAACACCCTGAAGATGGTGCCTGAGGTGTGCCGCATTTTCTGCGCGACCGCCAACCCGAGCCAGGTGATTCTCGCTGAAACGGCACAGGGCCGGGCGGTGCTGGGGGTGGTGGATGGCTTCTGCGCCAAGGGCCTGGAAGGCGACGACGACATCCTGTGGCGCAAGAACCTGCTGCGGCAGATCGGCTACAAGCAGTGAAGGTCGCGCAAGATTGCCCACCGCGCCGACCGGCTACTCGGACGGCGTGGTCCGGCAACTCTTGCGCTGACGGATCTCCTGCTCCGAAGGGCGCTCCTTGACGAACTCGAAGCGTGGCTCGCCCTCGTTGTAAGTGACCAGCCAGCCCCAGTCCAGCTCGGACTCATCCTGGCCCGGTTTCGGCGGCGCGGCCCACCACGGCTCTTTGCTGACGATCTGGCGCATGTCCTCCTCCCGTTGATTCGGCCTCATCAACTATAACGTGCAGGCCCTGGGGCACTCGGATTTCGGCTGACCGGCGAACCTGTTGACAGGGTTGCCCCGAGCGTCACCGCGCCAGCGCCCATTCGGCCGGCGACCGATAACGGCCCTTATGCGACTCGTACAGGGCAAAGTGCCGGGCACTCAGCTGAAAATCCGCAGGGGTCTGGGACTCGGGCACTGGCGCCCGATAGTCGCGCATCAAGGTCAAGTGTGGGCGAAATTCCCGCGGCGAATCGACCAACCCAAGGGGCAGCAGCGCTTCCTGCAAGGCATACACCAGCTGACGCAACGCCAGCGGCGCCTGTGCCGGCGCCAGCAACAAGACCCCGGCCCGGCGCCAGACCTCCAGGCGGTCGAGCGGGACGTGCAGCGCCTCACCGGGCGTTCGCACGTTCGCCGCCGCGGCGCAGATCCGCGGAATCTGCGCCACGGTGACCGAGCCCAGGAACATCAGGGTCAAATGAAAGTTTTCCGCCGGCACTGGCCGGCCGCTCCTGAGCCCCAGGGCGCTGCGCCACTGGGCAATGGCCCGGCGTTGGGCGGCGGTGCAGGGCAAGGCGAAGAACAGCCGCTTGAACGGCTCGCCCTGCTCGCGGGACTCATCATTCATGCCCTGTCCTCCGATTCGGCCCGGGCGAAGTGCTGTCTGTCAGGTTACTCCAGGCCCCTGGTTTCCCGGTTGCCCGAACCGACGGACAGGCGGCGCACGGCAGACCGGCGGTCGGCAGCAACAGCATAGCCAAGCGCTGGGACAGCCATCGCCTGGGCGCCCGGGCCTCGTCAGCCGAGCGGGTACAGCGCCTCGTCGAACTGTGACAACCGTGGAAATTCAATCGGCAGGTCGTCAGCGAGCTGCTCCAGTCGGTGCCGGTAAGCCACCAGGAACTCCTCGCGGGCCTGATCGCTGATGTAAGGCACATGCCAGGCGACGAAGGGCTCCAGCACCTTGAACCCGACATAGGCCAGGGTGCCGCGCAGGATCGGCCGCAGCATGTCGTTCAGCGGCCCGTGAATCGCCCCCTCGCCAAACATGTGCTCGCGACCGCCCAGGGTCACGCTGACCAGTGCCTTCTTGCCGCTCAGGCCGCCCTGGTCGTAGAAACGCTTGCCGCCATAGCAGATCCCGGACACCAGCACCCGGTCGATCCAGCCCTTGAGGATCGCCGGCGCCGAAAACCAGAAGATCGGAAAATTCAGGATCAACAAGTCCGCCCACAGCAGCTTGTCGAGCTCCTGGCGGATGTCCGCGGCGATCGACTGGCTTTTCACCCCCAGGCGTTGTTCCAGCGCGTACACCAGGTAGTCGGGATTCTCCCGTGAGGAAAAATCGGCGGCACTGGCCACCGGGTTCCAGTGCATCGCGTACAGGTCGCTGACCTGCACCTGATGCCCCTGGGCCTCGAGGGTGCGCAGCGCCTGGTCACGCAGGGCGGCGGTAAAGGATTGCGGCTCGGGGTGGGCGTGGACGATCAGTACATTCATGGCAGGTTCCTTAGGCATATTCCAATGAGCAAGGCGTGGTTCGGGCGGAAAAACCGGCCGCCCGGTAGCGCAACAAGGCGGGATCAAGCGTGCAGCCAAATGGCCAGACACAACAGCGCAAAGCTCTGTGCCCCGCCACCGGCGTAACGGGATTCAGCGCTGGATGGCCTTGGTTTCGACAAACTCGGCCAGGCCCTCCTCGCCCCATTCGCGACCGTTGCCGGACTGCTTGTAGCCACCGAACGGCGCCTGGTAGTTGAACGCCGCGCCGTTGATGAAGCACTGCCCGGCGCGCAGTTGCCGGGCCAGGCCCAGGGCGCGTTCGGGGCGGGCGGCCCAGACCCCGCTGGACAGGCCGAACGGCGAATCGTTGGCCAGGGCGACGGCCTGGGCCTCGTCGGCATAGGGAATCAGGCACAGCACCGGGCCGAAGATTTCCTCCTGGGCGATGCGCATGCGGTTGTCGACATCGGCGAACAGGGTCGGCGCGACATAATGGCCCCGCTCGTACTGCGCCGCACCGCCCCACAGCAGGCGCGCGCCTTCCTGCTCGCCGAGCTGGATGTAGGCCTCAACGGTGTGACGCTGGGAGGCCGAGCACATCGGCCCGAGAAAACTCTGCGGGTCCAGAGGGTCGCCCATGCGCAGGCTCCGCGCCTCTTCCACCGCCAGCTCCAGCGCCTCGGCATAACGCCTGGCCGGCAGCAGCATGCGAGTCAGCGCGGTGCAGGTCTGGCCGGAGTTGATCATCACGTCCTGCACGCCATAACGCACCGCCGCAGCCAGGTCGGCATCCTCGCCGATCAACAGCGGCGACTTGCCGCCCAGCTCCAGGCACACCCGCTTCACCGACGGCGCCGCGGCCTGGGCCACGCGCACCCCGGCGCCGGTGGAGCCGGTGAACGACAGCATGTCGACGTCCGGGTGCCGGGCCAGGGCTTCGCCGACCTTCGAGCCCGGCCCGCTGACCAGGTTGAACACCCCGGCCGGCAGGCCGATGGCCTCGATCATTTCAGCCAGCAGAAAAGCATGCAGCGGCGTTTCCTGGCTCGGCTTGAGCACCACCGTGCAGCCCGCCGCCAAGGCCGGCGCGAGCTTGCCGATCAGTTGATGCAACGGATAGTTCCAGGGATTGATAAAGGCGCAGACGCCCACGGGTTCGCGGACCACCAGCGAGTTGCCGACCTCGCGTACTTCGTCCATCGCCCCGGCGAGTTCGACGTACTGCTCCAACCCGACGATCGGCCCGTCGACCTGCACCGCGCGGCACCACTGCACCGGCATGCCCAGCTCAGCGGTGATCAGCGCGGCCATCTCGCCGGCGCGCTGACGCAACTGCCCGGCCAGCGCCCGGATATAACCGGCACGCACCGCCGACGGTGTTCGCGACCATAGGCCGAAGGCGCGCCGGGCCGCGGCCACGGCGTTATCGACATCGCGTTCGTCGCCCAGAGGGACCCTACCGACCACTTGCTCGGTGGCCGGGTCGGCGACCTCGGCCCTGCCCTGCCCCGACGGCAGGCGCCAGGCCCCATCGATGAATAGTCGGCTGTAATCACGCATCGATCGCAGCCTCCAGCAACTCACGGGCACAGCGGGCGATCCGCTGGCAGGCCTCGCGCAGTGGCGCCGCACCGAGGACCAGCCCCAGGCGGATATGCCCGGCGGCGCTTGGGCCGAAGGCCTCGCCGGCCAGCACCGACACCCCATGGCGTTCCAGCAGGCGATCGGCGAACGCCTGGGCGCTGAGCCCGGTTTCGCGGATATCGACCATCACGAACATCCCGCCATCGGGTTTCAGCGCGCGCACGCCGGGGCAATCGGCCAGGCATTCACAGACCAGGTCGCGGCGCTGGCGATAGGCCTCGCGCATCGCGTCCAGCTCCGGCAAACCGCTGTCCAGGGCGACCACGGCAGCATCCTGGATAAATTCCGGCGAGCCGTAGAGCATGCACAGGGCGAGGTTTTCCAGGTGCGCCGCCAGCGCCGGCGGCGCGACCACCCAGCCCAGCCGCCACCCCGTCATGGCGTGGGATTTCGACAGGCTGTTGAGGGTCGCCGTACGCTCGGCCATGCCCGCCAGGCTGGCCGGGCTGATGTGCTCGCCGTCGAACAGCAGCTCGCTGTAGACCTCATCGGAAATCAGCCACAGGTCATGCTTGATACACAACTCGGCCAGGGCCTGCCAGGTGCTGCGCGGCAAGCTGGCGCCCGACGGATTGTGCGGGCTGTTCAGCGCCATGGCCCGGGTACGCGGGGTAATGCGCGCGGCGACGTCCTCGGGCAACACCCGAAAGCCGTTCTCGGAACGCACCGGCACCGGCACCACCACGGCGCCGCATGCACCGAACACCGCTTCATAGGTGACATACATCGGCTCGGCGACCAGCACCTCGTCGCCCGGATCGAGCAGGCACTGGGCAACGCTGAACAGCGCGCATTGGGCACCGGCCAGCACCATCACCTGATCGGCGCCGACCTGCTGGCCGCTGCGCTGGCGGTGCCGCCGGGCAATGCTTTCGCGCAGGCTGCGCTTGCCTCGCACGTCGGTGTAATGGGTATTGCCGGACAGCAGGCTGTCGATAGCCGCCTGCACGATCGGCGCCGGGGTGTCGAAATCCGGGTCGCCGACCGACAGCAGCAGGATGTCTTCACCCTGCTCCTGCTTGGCCAGGGCCCGGTAGTGAATGCCCCAGGCGGCGGCACCGTCGCCGGCGATACGTTGAGTCAGATCGGAAAAACGCATGGTAAGAGTCCCCGCAAAAAGCGTTGAGGGTCAGCGCGCGCAGGCGTGCTTGAGTTCGATCAGGGTCACGCCGTTGCGGCGAAAGCCGCTGCGCAACTCGTTCTGCAATTGCTCCAGGCTCTGCGGCTGGGCCACGGTGCAACCGAAGGCGCGGCCCAGTGCGGCGAAATCCGGATTGCGCGGCAACACGCCGATCGGCTCGATATCCAGGCCCAGCATGTCGTCGCGGATCTGCCCCAGTGCGTCGTTGTTCCACAGCAGGATCACCAGCGGGCTGTCCAGCTCCTCGACCGCGGTCGCCAGCTCCTGCGCGGTGTACAGCAGGCCACCGTCGCCGACCAGCACCAGCCCGGGCCGCTGCGGCGCGCCGAACTTGGCGCCGATCCCCGCCGGCAGCCCATAACCCAGGGTGCCGTAGCCTGTCGGGTGCAACCAGCTGCGCGGCGCCCGGCTGGCGAACAGGTAGTTGCCGCTGTAGGCCAGCTGGGTCATGTCGCTGCTGACAAAGGCCTGCTCCGGCAGCTCCGCGGCCACCCGTTCGAGAATCGCCTGGTGGATCAGCTGCAGGGGGCCATGGCCGGCGCGTACCGCCGCGCGCAGCCGCGCCACCGCCTCGATGGCCGCCGTCGCGTCCCGGGGCCTTGGCTCCAGGCGCTGCAACAAGGCCGCGACCGTCTGCCGGGCGTCGCCCTGCAAGGCCAGCGCACAGGGATAGAAGTCATTGAACTTGCGCGGGTCGATGTCCACCCGCAGCAGCTCGGCATTCAGCGGCAGGCGCTCGCGCCAATAGTCGGTGTCGGCCATCTCGGTGCCCACGGCCAGCACCACATCGGCTTCGCCGATCAGTTGCCAGCCAGGCTCGACACACAGGGTCGAACCGGCGTTCAGCAGGGCATCAGGCGCCAGCAATCCCTTGCCGGCGACACTGCTGAAAAACGGCGCGGCCAGGCGCGTGCTGAGCTGTTGCAGTTCCTGCGCCGCATCGAGCGCGCCGCCGCCGGCGATGATCATCGGCCGCCGGGCGGCCTGCAGCCTGGCCGCCGCCTGGTCCAGGGCCTGCGCCGCCGGTACGCCGCGGCCCGGGCAGCGCCGCACTTCAGTGCTCCAGTCCCGGGCCACTGGCGCCGCCAGCACATCCAGCGGCACCGAGATATGCACCGGCCGCGGGCGCTCGCTGTCGAACACCGCGTAGGCGCGGGCAATCAGCTCGGGCAGGTCCTCGGCACTCAGGGCCACCGCGGAGAACGCGGTGATCGGCGCGGTCATCGCCCGCTGGTCCTGGGTTTCGTGCAGGCAGCCCCAACCCTTGCCGAGGCTGGCGGTGTGGTTGACGCTGGAAATCACCAGCATCGGGATCGAGTCGGCGTAGGCCTGGCCGATGGCGGTCGCGACATTGGTCACGCCGGGACCGGTGATGACGAAACACACCCCCGGCTTGCCACTGACCCGGGCGTAGCCGTCGGCCATGAAGCCCGCGCCCTGCTCGTGACGGGTCAGGACATGGCGGATGCCGCTGCCGGGCAGGCCGCGATACAGCTCCAGCGTGTGCACGCCGGGGATGCCGAATACCGTATCGACACCGTAATTGGCGAGCAGGCGTACCAGGGCCTGGCCGCCGGTCAAGGTAGTGCTGTGCATGTTCATCTCCTCAGGCGTGGCCGAGGCGTATCAACGCATCGACCGCAAGGGTGCCCCGGGCACCGACCAACAATGGGTTCACATCGAGTTCGAGCAACTGCCCGGCGTTTTCGCAGGCGTAGTCCGCCACCGCGCGGATCGCCGCCACCAGCGCGTCGAGGTCCGCCGGCTCGCGCCCGCGAAAGCCCTGCAGCAGCACCGCGCTGCGCAGGCTGAGCACGGCCGCGCGAATGGCGCCATCGGTGGTCGGCAGCAACAGGCTGCGGCTGTCCTGGAGCAGTTCCACCAGCACGCCCCCCGCGCCGATGACCAGCGCCAGGGCAAAATCGTTTTCCCGCTTGATGCCGACGATCAGCTCGGCCAGCGGCGCACTGGCCATGGGTTCCAGCAGCACCTGGGTGAACGGCACCTGCGGGGCGCAGGCGGCGATCCGGCGGCCCATCTGCTCCAGCGCCACGCTCAACGCCGCCGGGGAACCCAGGTTCAGTGCCACGGCGCCGACCTCGGTCTTGTGCGGCAACTGCGTGCTGACCGCCTTGAGCACCAGCGGGTAACCCAGCCCCTGGGCCGCTTGCAGGGCACCGTCCGGGGTGCTCAAGACGCCGCTGGGGATCGGCAGGCCGAAGACCTGCAAGGCCTGTTTCGATTGCCACTCGTCGAGCAGCCGCCCGCCCCCTGACAAGGAACCCGGCAAGGCCTGCGGACACAGCGGCGCCAGCGCCGCCTCGCCAAGATCCAGCAGCGCCTGGCGCGAAGCTTGATAGCGCACGATGCGGCGCCAGGCCGCCAGCCCGTCCTCCACCCCCTGCAAGGCCGCCACGCCGCGGGCGTGCAAACGCTCGCGGGCGCTGGCCGGCAACAGCTCGGGAAAGGCCGAGGTGACGAAACCGGTCTTGCCGTGGCGCTCCAGCGCTGCGCAGTAGAGCTCCAGCAGCAGGTCGCACTCCTTGCGCTCGCCGGTGAATGGCGCCGGGTAATCGAGCACCAGCATGGCCGCGTCGGCGCTGCTGCGCAGGGTACTGTCGAGCATGCGGGTCAGGGCCTCGCCATCGCCCCAGATCGCGGTGGTGAAATCCAGCGGGTTGACCAGGTTGGCGTAAGCCGGCAACACCTGGGCCAGTTCGGCGCGCTGGCTGGGGTCGAACTTGACCAGACTCAGCTCGTTGCGTTCGGCATAGTCGGCGATCAACCCGGCATCGCCACCGGAACAGGCCAGCGCGACCAGGCTGTCGCCCGCCGGCAGCGCGCCGCAGGCGGCGGCCTTGAGCGTCTCGACGAAACTCACCGGGCCACTGACGCGGATCACCCCGAGGCGGGCGAACAGGCTGTCGTACAGCGCATCGGAACCGGACAGCGAACTGGTGTGACTCAAGGCCAGTTCGGCACCGATCTGCGACACCCCGGTTTTCAGCGCGACGATCGGAATACCCTTCTCCAGCGCCTTGTACGCCGCCCTGGCAAAGCCGGGCACATTTTTCAAACCTTCCAGGTGCAGGCCGATGGCAGTCACCCGCGGCTCGTCGAGCAGCACATCCATCAGTTCGGCGATGCCCAGCTGCGCCTGGTTACCCACCGAGGCCATGTACGCCACCGGCAACGAGCGGTCGCTCATCGACAGGTTGTAGGCAAAGTTGCCGCTCTGGGTCAGCACCGCCACGCCCTTCTCCACCGGCTGGCCGCCGTGGGCCACCGGCCACAGCGCCGCATTGTGCAGATAGTCGAGCAAGCCATAACAGTTGGGGCCCAGCAGGGCCATGTTGCCGGCGGCTTCGAGCAGCTGCCGTTGCAGGGCCTGGCCCGCGGCGCCGGTCTCGGCAAAGCCCGAGGCATAGCAGATCGCCCCGCCCGCGCCCTTGGCCGCCAGCTCGGCGACGCAGGTCAGGGTCAGCTCTCGGTTGGTGGCGACGAACACCGCATCCGGACCACAGGGCAGCTCGGCCACGCTGGGTACGCAGGGCACGCCTTCGAGGCTGGCATGCTGCGGGTTGACCAGCCACATCGGGCCCTGGAAACCGCCTTCGGCGCAGCGCCGCAGCGCCCGGGCCATGCTGCGCCCCCCGACAAAGGCCAGATGGCGCGGTGCGAGCAGTCGTTTGAGGTTGTCGCGAAGAATCTGGGACATGGGCATTCTCCAGGCGGCTCAGCGCAACAGCGGACGCAGCAGTTCGCGGGAAATGATGTGCCGCTGGATCTCCGAGGTGCCCTCCCAGATCCGCTCGATCCGCGCGTTGCGCCAGATGCGCTCCACCGGCCCTTCGTCCATCAGGCCCATGCCGCCGAAAATCTGCACCGCCTCGTCGGCCACGCGCCCGAGCACCTCACTGGCGAACAGCTTGGCCATGCCGGCTTCGCCGTCGGTCATGCTGCCCTGGTCCATCTTCCAGGCGGTGTGCAGGGTCAACAGCTCGGCCGCGCGGATCTGCGTGGCCATGTCGGCCAGCTTGAACGAGACCCCCTGGTAGCTGCCGATCGGCTGGCCGAACTGTTGGCGATCCGCCGCCCATTGCAGCGAAACATCCAACGCGCGCTGGGCCTGGCCGACACAGTTGGCCGCGACCATCACGCGGCCGGCGGTGAGCCAGGCGTTGGCCACCTCCCAGCCCTTGCCGACTTCGCCCAGCACCTTGGACGCCGGCACGCGACAGTCGTCGAAGAACATCTCGAAAGTGTGGTAACCACGGTTGCTCACGCATTTGGGCCCGCGGCGAATGGTCAGGCCCGGCGTGCCGCGGTCCACCAGGAACGAGGTCACGGCGTTGCGTTTGCGACCGTTGTGCTCGTAGGTGTCGGTCACGGCGAAGACAATCGCGAAATCGGCGTGCCCGGCGTGGCTGATGAAATGCTTGCTGCCATTGAGGATGAAGTCATCGCCGTCGCGGACCGCGCGGGTCTTGATCGCGTTGGCGTCGGAACCGGCGCCCGGTTCGGTGAGGGCAAAGCAATCGATCTTCTCGCCCTGGATGCAGGGCAGCAGGTAGTCGTCGATCTGCTGGCCGGTACAGGCCATGAGAATCTTCGACGGCCGTGCGACAAACACATGCAGGGCCCAGGAGCACTTGGACAGCTCGCGCTCGATCAGCGCCTGGGACAGATAGTCCAGGCCACCGCCGCCGACTGCCTCGGGCATGTTGAAGGCATAGAAACCGGCGGCGATGGCCTTGCCGCGAATCTGCGCGGCCAGTTCCGCAGGGACTTCGTCGGCGCGGTCCACCGCCTCCTCATGGGGCAACAGTTCCTTGGCGACGAAGCTGCGAACCGCATCCACCAGCATTTCTTGTTCTTGGCTCAGTTGGAAATTCATGGCGCTACCTGTTGTGCGTTTTTATTGAGGGACCTTTAGGAGCGAGCTTGCTCGCGATGGCGTCATGCCTGACACAGCGCGGCGCCCACATCGCGAGCAATCGAGCGTCGACCGGCTGCTCCTACAGGGTCGGGCCTAGCGCCCGATAAAGTTCGGCGCGCGTTTTTCCGTCGCGGCGCGCAGGGCCTCGGCGCCATCCGCGCTGCGCCCGCACAGCAGGCCGGCGGCCAGCTCGGCCCGCAGTTGCTCGGGCAGGCTGCGCCCGGCGCCTTCGCGCAATAGCTGCTTGGTCTGGGCAAAGGCAAAGGTCGGCCCGCTGGCCAGGCGTGCGGCCAGCGCCCCGGCCACACTCGACAGCTGTTCGTCGGCGCACACCTCGCCGACCAGCCCGGCCGCCAGGGCACGCTCGGCTCCCCAGGGCTCATCGAGAAACAACAGGCGCTTGGCCTGTTCGCTGCCGATCAGCCGCGGCAGGTGCCAACTGGCGCCGGCGTCCGGCGAGTACGCCATGCTGGTGTAGCCCGCCTTGAACCGCGCCGATCGGGCAGCGATGCGCAGGTCGCAACACAGGCTCAGGTCCATTCCGGCGCCGACCGCGGTGCCGTTGATCGCGGCGATGGTCGGTTTATCCAGGCTGTACAGGCGGCCCATCAGCGCGTGGGCGGTTTCGGTCCAGCCATAACTTTCCAGCGCCCCACGGGCCTCGGCTTCGGCCCACTCGGTAAGGTCGGCGCCCGCGCAAAAGCTGCGGCCGCTACCGGTCAGCACCAGCACGCGGACCGCGGGATCGGCGTTGCAGTCATCCAGCAGGCCGTGGAGTTTGTGCAGCGTGGGAATGTCCAGCGCATTACGTTGGTCGGGGCGGTTGAGGGTGATCCAGGCAACGCCTGCTTCGACCTGACAGAGCAGCGACGACGGAGTAGTCATGTGAGTCCTCGAATTATTGTGTTTGGCGTGAGGTGGGGACGACTTGCCGACGATACTAAACGAGTGTTCAGCAAGGCGACAATCCGCGGCCCGGGGCCTTGTAACAGCGGTAAACAGGCGCTACTCGATTGTTTTCATTGAGTTATTTTTCTGTTCCGCGGTGCGCGGCCGGCGTGGTGTTACAACTTTGAACAACTGGCTACAGGGGAGCGGCCTTTGTAGCCGCTGCCGAGCCAAAGCGAGGCTGCGCACCAGCCCAGACACCGCCGAGAGTCAGTCACACCGCGTCGTCCGGTTTACGGGGCTGTGCCCCGATCGCAGCCTGCGGCAGCGGCTACAGGATTCGGTTGGCACAAACGAAAACGCGACAGTCGCCTGTCGCGTTTTGGTTTTACCGCTGCCCGTCCTAGACCGGCACGGTTGGCGCCAGCACCGGCTGGCGCTTGCGCTGCACCAGGTAGTAGGCGCCGTAGCACAGTGCGATAAAGCCGAAGCCCCAGTACAGCGAAGGCCGCTGGGTCGCGTCCATGGCCAGGAACACGAACAGCGAGCAGCACAGGCCGATGCACAGTAGCGGCAGGAGCGGGAACCACGGCGCCCGGTATTTCAGGTCACTGAGCTGGCCGCCGTCGCGCAGGTAGGCGCGGCGGAACTTGTACTGGGCCAGGGCGATGACGATCCAGGTCACGGTGCCGGACATGCCGCTCACGGCCATCAGCACCATGAACAGCGTGTCGGCGGCGATGAAGCTGGTCATCAGCGAGATCAGGGCAAAACCCAGGGTGATGCTCAGCGCCCGCAGCGGCACGCCGCGCTTGCTCAGCGGCGACAGGCTTTTGGAGGCCATGCCGGTTTTCGACATGGCCCACAGGATCCGGGTCGAGGCGTAGAGGCCCGAGTTGCCGACCGAGAGAATCGCGGTGAGGATCACGAAGTTCATCAGGTCGGCGGCATAAGGAATACCGACCATGTCGAACACCTGGACGAACGGGCTTTCCATCAGCCCCGCCTGCTGCCAGGGCACGATGGCCGACAGCACCACGATCGCCAGCACGTAGAAGATCAGCACGCGGAACACCACGTTGCGCACCGCCCGCGGGATACTCTTCTCCGGCTGGTCGGTCTCCCCCGCCGCCACGCCCATGATCTCGCAGCCCTGGAAGGCGTAGACCACGGTCATCATCACCGCGAACACCGCCGAGAGGCCGTTGGGAAACAGGGTGTCGCCGATCAGGTTGCTCATCATCGGCGCCGGTGCGCCGCTGGCCAGCGGGATCGCGCCGAAGATCACCAGCACACCGACCACGATAAAGCCCAGGATCGCCGCCACCTTGATCCCGGAGAACCAGTATTCCGCCTCACCGAAAGCGCGGGTGGCCAGGGCGTTGATGCCGAACAGCACCGCCACGAACAGCCCCGACCAGTACCAGATCGGCACGCCGGGGAACCAGCGCTCCATCAGCATCCCGGCGGCGGTGAACTCCAGGCCCACGGTGGTGGCCCAGCTCATCCAGTACACCCAGCCGATCATGAAGCCGGTGGCCGGACCGATGAACTTCGTGGCGTGGGTCTGGAACGAGCCGGATACCGGCATCTGCACCGACAGCTCGCCCAGGCAGACCATCACCAGGTACATCAGGAAACCGGCCACCAGGTACGCCAGGATGGCCCCGACCGGGCCGCCCTGGTTGATGATCACGCCGGAGCCCATGAACAGCCCGGTGCCGATCACCCCGCCCAGAGACAACATGAAAATGTGCCGGCTCTTCAAGGCCCGGGTCAGGTGGATGCCTTTGCGTTCGATAGATTCGCTCATGTCGGCACCTCAGCAGTCAGTGAGGGGCGCGGCGGCTGACAGGACGTCATGGCGCGGGGAAGGATCAGCTTTACGGCAGTTCATTATTATTATCTCCAATAAGCTTCGAGGACCGCGCCCGGCGCGGTTCAAGCGATTATTGGAAAGCCATGTAAGTTCGCGTTGAACCTGAAGATCAAAGATGTAAAAAGTCGTAAGGATTTTGTACGTCAGCTCTCCAGCAGCGCATCCAGGGTCTGCAGGGAGCGTTGCAATTGCGCGTTCACCTGCGGGGCCAGGCGCTGCACCGCCTGCTGATCGTTGCCCAGCGCCGCCGCCTCCAGCGCCCGCATGACCCTGGCCAGGGCGCTCAGGCCCATAGAGTCGCTGCTCCCGGCCAGGCGGTGGGCCAGATGGGCGATCTCAGTGCAGTCGTCGGCCGCGATGGCGTCCGTGAGCGTCACCCGGTGCTGGGCCAACGAATCGCGCAGTACCATCAGCAGGCCCTTGAGTTTCTCGGTGCCCAGCAAGGCACGATGGGTTTCCAGCAACGCCCCGTCCAGTTCTTCATCGGTCTGTGCCGCGGCAGCCAGCGGCGCCTGGCCCGCCAGTGCCTGGCGCAGGCTGTGCAGTTTCAGCGGCTTGGCCAGAATGCCTTGCATGCCGGCCTCCAGGTAGCTGCGCACCAGGGCCGGCTGGACGCTGGCAGTCAGGGCGAAGATCCGACAGTCGCGATTGGCCCCCGGCGTGCCACGAATGCGTTTGCACAGTTCGACGCCGCTGATGCCTGGCAGGTGCACGTCCAGCAGCATCAGGTCGAAACGCCGCTGCCGGCAGAGCGCCAGGGCCTGGCTGGCCTCTTCGGCGAGCCAGACCCGGTGCCCATCGCTCTCCAGCAGGCCGCTGACCACCTCGCGGTTCAGCGCCACATCCTCGACCACCAGAATCTCCAGCGCCTGGACCGGCGTGCTGGCCGTCGCGACTTCGCTGCCGCCAACGGCGGCCTGCAACTCCAGCTCGAACCAGAAGCGACTGCCCCGCCCCACTTCGCTGTCGACGCCAATGCGGCCGCCGAGCAACTCCACCAGATGCTTGCTGATCGCCAGGCCCAGGCCGGTGCCGCCATAACGCTGCGCGACCTCTTCGCTGGCCTGGGTGAAACGCTCGAAAATCTTCTCCTGCATCGCCGGGGCAATGCCGATGCCATTGTCGCTGACGCTCAGGCGCAGACGCTGGCCGCCCTGCTGCGCCGTCTGCGGCATCACCTCGACCGCCACGACGATCTGCCCGGCCGTGGTGAACTTGATCGCGTTGGCCAGCAGGTTGCTCAACACCTGGCGCAAGAACTGCTCGGCGCCGTGCAGGCGCTCGGCCAGTTGCCCATCGATCCGGCTGTGCAGGCGGGTACCGTTGCCCTGTGCCCGCGGCTCCAGCAGCGTCAGCACTTCGTCGATCAGTTGCCGCACCGAGAAGTCCACCGGTTCCGGATGGCTTTCGCCCTCCTCCAGCCGGGCGAAATACAGCACCTCGTTGAGGATCGTCAGCAGGCCTTCCCCGGCTTTGTACAGGGCTTCCAGGCGTTTGCCGTCGCGCTCGTCGAGGGGCGCGCCGCGCAGCAGTTCGGCCATGCCGAGGATGCCGTTGAGCGGCGTGCGCAACTCGTGGCTCATGGTGGCGAGAAACCGCGACTTGGCGAGGTTGGCCGCTTCGGCCTCGTCCTTGGCGCGCATCAGGCTGGCGGTGCGCCGCTCGACCATTTTCTGCAGCTCGTCGCGCTTGTCCTGCAAGGCCAGGCGATCGACTTCACGGCGGTCGATATCGCTGAGGATCGCCCGGCGCATGTCATCCAGGGCGTGGGCCACGGTATCGATTTCGTCTTCGCCGCCGCGGCGGCTCTTGTCCAGGCGCAGCGGCTCATGCCAATCGCCGTCGGCGACGCGCCGGGCGAATCCGGCCATCACTTGCAGGTGACGGGTCACCAGTCGGTAGAACAGCCCCGACAACGCCACCGCCAGGCCGCAGAGAAACACGCTCATCCACAGCAGGCTGGTCAGCCCGGTGGCGTACAGGCGCCGATGCACGGCGCCCAGGTCGGTACTGACTTCCAGCTGGCCCAGGTGCCGCGAGCCACCGCTCGGGGGCTGGTAATCCAGCTCGAAACGCTCGATGCGCAGCGGCCCGCGCGGCTCGGGGTTGCCCTGCACGAGGTCGAAGTCCGGGCTGCGCAGGTGCACCCGGGCCACGTCGGAGAAGTCCACCAGGCCGCGCAGCTGCACATTCAGTTGCTCCTGGTTCAGGTCCCACAGGCTGCGCTCCAGGCTGGCCAGGTAACCGGCGCGGATCAGCGCCATGCGCGAATCGATGTCGCGCATTTCCCGGCGGTACTCGAAATACAGCTGCACGGTGCTGGCGAGCACGGTGAAACACAGGCTGAACAGCAGGATGAATAGCAGCAGGCGTCGCAGCAGGCCGCCGGGCCGGGCGCTGATCATCGGGCATCCGCCGGCAGCTTGAGCATGTCGCGGTAAGTGGCCTCGCTTTCATTCAGCCAGAGTTCGATCTCGCCGGCATCGACCATGCGCTGCAGTTGCGCATCGATTTCCGCCATGCGCCGGGCCAACGGGGAGCGCCGCGACACCGCGATCCGCAGGTAGTCGACGCTCAGGGCCGCGGGCAAGGCGACGATGTCTTCGGCCCCCGGCAGGCGCTCGACGAACAACTGCCCGGTGCGCCGTTCCTGGGTGATGAAGTCGATACGGCCGCGAATCAGCTTGCCAAAATTCTGCTGGCTGTCGGACACCCATTCGATATTGCGGTGCCGGGCGACAAAGCGGTCGAACTCCAGGCCGTAGCTTTCGCCGAACAGCAAGCCGCCGCGGTAACCGGCCAGGTCTTCGAGGCGTTCGAACCGCACTGGATAGCGGCGATTGACGAACACCGCGACCTCTTCGCGCAGCACCGGCACGCTGGAAAAACGCATGCTCTGCTCGCGTTGCACGGTGCTGTAGGCCAGGATCACGTCGACCTGCCCTGCGGCGGCGTCCAGCAGGCAGCGCTGCCAGTTGCCGAGCACCACGATCTCGACCTCGTAGCCCAGTTGCCCGAACAGCTGCTTGACCACGTTGGGCGCCAGGCCGCGCACCTGCCGGCCGTCGCTCCAGGACACCGGCGGATACACCGGGTAGTCGCAGTAGCGGATGCGCTCGGCGGCCAGGGTGCCGAGCGGCGCCAGCAGCATCAGCAGCGCCAGCCATCGCCCCAGGGCATTCATGCCGCCACACTGGCCGTGAACAGATACCCGGCGCCGTGGATGGTGATGATCAGTTGCGGCTCGGCCGGATCGTCATGCAGCTTGCGGCGCAGGCGGCCGACCAGCACATCGATGGAACGGTCGTTGGGCACCCACTCGCGGTTGCGGATCTGGTCCATCAGCTGGTCGCGGCTCAGGGTATGCCCGCTGTTGCGCAGGAACACACTGAGCAGCTGATATTCGCCCTGGGTCAGCAGGGTTTCGCCGCCGGCCTGGTCGATCAGGCGCCGGCGATCGGTGTCCAGGGCCCAGGCGGCGAACTGTTTGACCGGACGTGCGATCGCCGGCTCGGGCTTGCAAGCCTGGGCATGGCGCACCCGACGCACCAGGTTTTTCGCCCGGGACACCAGCTCGCGCGGGTTGAGGGGTTTGATCACGTAGTCATCGGCACCGCATTCCAGGCCCACGATGCGGTCGATCTCGTCGTTGCGCCCGGTGATCAGGATGATCCCCACCTCCGAACGCACCCGCAGCTCCCGGGTCAGGGTCAGGCCGTCCTTGCCCGGCAGGCGGATATCCAGCATCACCAGATCGACCACGTGGGAGGCCAGGAAGGTTTCGGCCAGCTCCGCCGTCTCGGCGCAGTGCACCTCGTAACCTTCCTGGGAGAGATAGGCATGCAGCAGTTCGCGAATCAGCGGATCGTCGTCGACGATCAGTACCCGAGGAGTCATCGCTTGTTGTCCTGGACCTGCCCGAAGGCGCGTTTCTTATTAGAGTTTTACCGCATCAGCGCCCAGAGGTTAGCCACTGCTGAACGATCGATCAACAGCCCTCCGTCTATCGCCGGAATCGCCGCCGGGCACCAGCCTGCAAACCGTCGACCCAGGCTTCGCAGATCTGCATGCCCTGGTTCGGGGTGAACGTCCCGGGATTGAGCCCCGACTCCAGCCAGAGCCCATCGAGCAAGGCGCTGAGGCTGATCGCGGCGAGGTCGGCATCGAAGTCTTCCCAGCCCTCCTCCGCGGCCAGATCGCCGAGCACCCCGCTCAGCTCGTTGCGGTATTCGCCATAGGAGTGTTCGTGGGCCTGGTTGATCGCCTCGGCGGTCTTCACCGCGCCCCAGAACGCCAGCCAGGCGTCGAGCAACTGCGGGTCGAGCAATTCGGCCGAGAACGAGGCGCGAAAAAACGCCGACAAGCGCTCCCGGGCACTCGGCGCGGCCTGGGCCATGGCCTCGCGCAACAGGTTCATGACCCGTCCGGTCACCGCCAGATAGGCCTCGGCCACCAGTTCGTCCTTGCCCGAATAATGATGGCTGATCAGCCCTACCGACACCCCGGCCTCGGCACAGATCCGCCGTATCGAAGCGCCCTGGAAACCATGGCGCTTGAGGCAGACCAGGGTGGCCTCGATCAGATTGGCCTTGCGCAGTTCCGGCTCCATCCTGGAAAAACGGGCTTCCTGACTCATCGGCGGCAATCTCCTTTGGGCAATCGATGGGGGCGGCGCTGAACGACTGTACAGCAAGAACCTTCGCCGCCTCCAGCGCTGGCCACGATGGGCCCCGGGTGTTTACTTGCTGGCCCAGGCGTTGAAACGCTCTTCGAGTTCCTCGCCATGATCGACCCAGAACCCCACGTCCATCGCCAGCGCGCCCTTGAGGTTCTGCGGGGCGGTGGGCACCCATCGCGACAGGTCGGGAGCGAGCCGGGCGGCGGCCTCGGTGTTGGTCGGCCCGTAGGGAATCTGCTCGACATACTTGAGCTGGGCCTCGGGCCGGTTGGCAAAGGCGATGAACCGCTTGGCCTGGTCGACATGCCTGGAGCCCTTGATGATCGCCCAGTAATCCATGCCGTACAGGCTGCCGGGCCAGACCAGCCCCAGATGGCTGCCGGCCTGGGCCGCCTGCGCGACGCGGCCGCTGTAGGTCGAGGTCATCACCACATCGCCGGCCGCCAGCCACTGGGCCGGTTGCGCCCCGGCCTCCCACCACTGGATATGGGGCTTGAGCTGGTCGAGCTTGGCGAAGGCGCGATCGACACCCTGCGGCGTATTCAGTTGCGCATACACGTCTTCGACTTTCACCCCGTCCGCCAGCAGCGCGAACTCCAGGTTGTACACCGCGCGCTTGCGCAGGCCGCGCTTGCCGGGAAACTTCGCCACGTCCCAGAAGTCCGCCCACGACGCCGGCCCCTTGGCCAGTTTGTCCGTGTCATAGGCGATGGCCACGCTCCATACCAGGGCCGCCGAACCGCAGGCTTGCGCCGCGTCGGCAATCAGCTGGTCGGCGCGCCCCAGGATCTTCCAGTCCAATGGCTCGTACATACCCTCCTCACAACCGCGCATCAGGTCCGGACCTTCGATCTGCACCAGGTCCCAATCGACATTGCCAGTGTCGACCATGACCTTGATCCGGGCCATCTCGCCGTTGTACTCGCTCTGGATCAACCGGCTCTGGTCAATGGCGCTGAACGGCTGGAAGAACGCCACGTCCTGGGCCTTTTGCCCGGCGCCGCCGTAACCGACCACCACCATTTCCGGCGCCGCCTGGGCGCAGTCCAGGCCTGCAACCAGGGACAGCAACAAAGGGGAGAAAACGTGCTTGAGCGTATTGGATTTCATCGCGGGTTCCTCGTGCAGGTACCACGTGAGCAAGGTGCCGACGCAGCCCATTTTTATTGTTGTGAGGTTCGCCCCAGGGGTGGGCGCAGGTCGAAGCTACTGCAACGCCAAGTAAAAAAACAAGTTGATTTTTTACTAAGGGTAAATTTCTATAGGGCAAAACAATAACGCCGAACCTCTTGGCCGCGGCCCGCTGGAGCACCTGCATGTCGATCTCAAGCCCTGCTTTCGCCCATCTTTTCGAGCCATTGCAGCTACGTGGCAAGCGTCTGAAGAACCGCATCATGTCCAGTGGTCACGACACCTCGATGCCCACCGACAACCTTGTCAATGAACAGCTGATCGCCTATCACCGGGCACGGGCCGAAGGCGGCGTCGGGCTGATCGTGCTGCAGGTGGCCGGGGTCCACGACAGTGCGCGCTACACCTCCCATGTGCTGATGGCCACCGACGACGCCTGCATCGACGGCTATCGGCAACTGGCACAGACCTGTCACGCCCACGGCACCCTGGTGCTGTCGCAGATCTTTCACCCCGGGCGGGAAATCATGGAGTCCAGCGACGGCCTGCTGGCGGTCGCCTATGCCCCTTCGGCGGTGCCCAACGAACGCTTCAGAGTCATGCCCCGAGCCCTGGACCAGGGCATGATCGACGAGATAGTCGGCGGTTACGCCGCGGCTGCGCGCCGCCTGCACCAGGCCGGGCTGGATGGCGTGGAAATCGTCGCCAGCCATGGTTATCTGCCGGCGCAATTCCTCAACCCGCGGGTCAACCGGCGCGGTGACGGGTACAACGGTGACCTACAGCAGCGCCTGCGCTTTCTGCGCGAGGTCATCGCGGCGGTGCGGGCCAGTACCGACGAACAGTTCATCATCGGCCTGCGCATCAGCGCCGACGAGCGCGACCCCGAGGGCCTGACCGAGGACGAATCCCTGGCGGCCGTACAGGCCATGCAAACGCAACTGGACTACGTGCATATCGTCGCGGGCACCTCGGCGTCCCTCGGCGGCGCCGTGCACATCGTGCCGCCGATGGCCATCGAGGCGGCCTACCTGGCCCGGGAAGCCGGGACCTTCAAGGCCAGCCTGAAGATTCCGTTGTTCGTCACCGGACGCATCAACCAGCCCCAGGAAGCCGAACTGATCCTCGCCCGCGGCCAGGCGGATGTCTGCGGCATGACCCGCGCACTGATCTGCGATCCGCAGATGCCGAACAAGAGCGAGGCCGGGCGCGCCGAAGACGTGCGCGCCTGCATTGCCTGCAACCAGGCGTGCATCGGGCACTTTCACAAGGGGCTGCCGATCTCCTGTATCCAGCACCCGGAAACCGGACGCGAACTGCTGTTCGGCGCCCTGCAGCCCACCGTCAGGCCGCGCCGGGTGATGATCGCCGGCGGCGGCCCGGCCGGGATGAAAGCCGCGGCGGTGGCCGCGCAGCGTGGGCATGAGGTGACCCTGTATGAGGCCAGTGCGCAATTGGGCGGCCAGGTGCTGCTGGCGCAACTGCTGCCGCGCCGCAGCGAGTTCGGCGGCGCCAGCACCAACCTGCAGCGGGAGATGGAACTGGCTGGCGTGCGCGTGGTGCGCAACACCCGCGTCGACCGCGCCCTGGTGGAGCGCGAACGGCCGGACGTGGTGATCATCGCCACCGGGGCCGAGCCTTATTGGCCGGCCTTCGAGCGCGGCGGTGAATTACAGGTGGTGGATGCCTGGCAGGTGCTGCGCGATGAGGTGCCGCTCGGGCGCTCGGTGGTGGTGGTCGACTGGCGCTGCGACTGGATCGGCCCCGGCATCGCCGAACGCCTGACGCGCGCCGGGCATCAGGTGCAGTTGGCGGTCAACGGCACCCACTGCGGGGAAAACCTGCCGCTCTACGTGCGCGATCAACTGGCGGGGGAACTGCATCGGCTGGGCATCGCCATCACGCCCTATGCCCGGCTCTACGGTTGCGACGACAACACCGTCTACCTGCAACACACCGCCAGCGGCGAACCGATGTTGCTGGAGAACGTCGATACCCTGGTGCTCTGCCAGGGCCATCAGCCGCTGGACAGCCTGGCCAGCGAGCTGCAAGGGCTGGTGGAATTCCAGCGCATCGGCGACTGCCTGGCGCCGCGCACCGCCGAGGAAGCGATTTATGAAGGATTGAAAGTCGCCTGGCAGCTTTGAGCCTGTTTATACTCCGAGGCCTTCAGGCGGGCGCGGCGACGCGCCCACCCTTCCCGGTTCGGAACACGCCATGAGCAACAGCAGCACGACGCCGCCTGCCAGCAGCGCGCCCACGCCAGCGAGCGGTGCGGCAGCGCCACACTTTCTCGGCACGCGGATTCGCGGCCTGCGCAAGCGCCGCGGTATGACCCTGGCCACCCTGGCCCGGATGAGCGAACTGACGGCCGGCTATATCAGCCAGCTGGAACGCAACCTGGCCTACCCGTCCATTCCCGCGCTGTTCAATATCGCCCGCAGCCTGGGCGTGACCATCCAGTGGTTCTTCGCCAGCGAAGCCAGCACCGCGCCTGAAGACAGCGGCTACGTCGTACGCAAGAACAGCCGCCTGAGCGTGCATTACGAAGACGGCATCGTCGACCAGTTGCTGAGCCCGCAGCCCAACCGCCAGCTGGAAATCCTCCACTCGCGCTTTCCGCCCGGCACCTACAGCCAGCAAAGCTACAGCCATGAGGGGGAAGAAGCCGGTTATCTGCTGTCCGGGAGCTTCGAGCTGTGGGTCGGCGAGCGCTACTTCCAGCTCAACGAAGGCGACAGCTTCAGCTTCTCCAGCCAGGAACCCCACCGTTATGGCAATCCCGGCGAGGTCGACGCGCTGGTGATCTGGGTGATTACCCCGCCGACCTTCTAGGCCCCAGCCTTTACCCTTTGGCGCCAAACCCGGCATGGAAACGGCCTTCGCCCCAAGGGCTGCTTCCGTCAAAGGGCAATGCCTGAAAATATTCGGCCGGCACACCCGGCAGCAGCAACCCGTCCGGGGCCCTGAAGCCGAAGCGGCCGTAATAGCCGGGGCCGCCCGGCGCCACTTACCCCTCGGTGCCCAAACCCGGCCTGTCGGCATTCGGTCATTTTTATCGGTTGTAATGCGCATTGACGTCCGCCCCACGCAAAGGAAGAGCCCGATGAGACTCGCGTCCTACAACGTTGAAAACCTGTTCAACCGCGCCAAGGCCATGAACCTGGAAGGCTGGGCCGAAGGCAAGCCGGTGCTGGAGCGTTTCGCCAGGCTCAACCAACTGCTGGGCGAGCCCATCTACACCGACCAGGACAAGGCGCAGATGGTCAAGCTGCTGACCGAACTGGGCCTGAGCAAGTCGGACAAGGGCCCGTTTGTAATCCTGCGGCAAAACCGCGGCAGCCTGGTCAAGCGGCCCAAGGCCGGCGGCCTGGAGATTGTCGCCAACGGCCGCACCGAGTGGGTCGGTTCGCTGGAGCTGATCGAGGCCCCGGTGGACCTGGAAGCGATGCGCAATACCGCGCGGGTGATGATCGACCTGCACGCCGATGTGCTGGCGGTGGTCGAGGCGGAAAGCCGCCCGGCCCTGCGCGACTTCAACACGGAAATCATCGGCGCCCTGGGTGGCCCGCTGTACCGGCATGTGATGCTGATCGACGGCAACGATACGCGGGGCATCGATGTCGGCCTGATGACCGCCGCAGGCTACCCCATCGGCCAGCTGCGCAGCCATGTCGACGACACCGCGGCCAACGGCGAGCTGATCTTTTCCCGCGATTGCGCGCAGTTTCATATCCCGCTGCCTTCTGGAAAACAGAAGGACAAGCAGCTGATCGTCCTGGTCAACCACCTCAAGAGCAAAGGCTTCGGCGGCCTTGCGGCCTCGGCGAAAAAACGCCTGGCCCAGGCCGAGCGGATCAAGCTCATCTACCAGGCGCTGGTGGCCCAGGGCGAGGCCTATATCGCGGTGGTCGGCGACTTCAACGACACCCCGGACAGCGCGCCGCTGGAGCCCTTGCTCAAGGGTACCGACCTGAAGGATGCCTTCGTCCATCCGGCCTTCGACGACGGCGGTTACCCCGGCACCTTCGACACCTGCAAAGCGGCGAACAAGATCGACTACCTGCTGCTCTCCCCCGCGCTGTTCGCCACCGTCACCGCCGGCGGTGTCTGGCGCAAGGGCATGTGGCCGGGCAGCCAGCCCAAGCGCTGGGAGGTCTACCCGCAGCTGGACAAGAAGGAAAACGCCGGCTCGGATCACGCGGCGGTGTGGGTCGACCTGGACCTATAGGCCGCAAGGCCCCGCTCGCGAGCGGGGCCTGAGGGGTGGCCTGGTCAGCCCTTGACGGTGGCGCTGGCGGCCTCGTGGATAAAGGCCGCGACCTGCGCCGCCCGCGAGGCCAGCGAGGCATGGGAACTGGCCAGGGTGAGGGTCTTTTGTGGGTTGAGCCGGGCCGCCATCATTTGCTGGTTGCGTGGATGGATCATGCGGTCGTCGCTGGATATCTGGTACCAGGACGGTTTTTTCTTCCAGGCCGGCGCACTGATGGTATCGCCGAAGGTGCTGGCCAGCGGCGCCTTCTGGGTCACCGCCATGACCAGCGCTTCGTCGGCGCCCAGGTCCTGGCAAAAACTCTCATGGAAGGCCTGCGGCTTGAGCCACAGATAGCCATCGCTGTCGGGCTCGAGGTTGGCCGCCGCCGCGGGCAGGTGCTGCTGGGTGATCGAGCCCGGGCTTTCCCCGGCATCCGGGGCGAAGGCGGCGATATACACCAGCCCGACCACGTTGGGCTGGTCGCCCACTTCGGTAATCACCGCGCCGCCGTAGGAATGCCCCACCAGCAACACCGGGCCATCGACCTGGGCAATCATCTTGCGGGTGCGCTCGACGTCATCGGCCAGCGACGTCAAGGGCATCTCCACCGCGCGGATCGCGCTGTAACCCTTGCGCGCCAGCTCGATGATCACCTTGCTCCAATGGGCCGCATCGCCCCAAAAACCGTGCACCAACACAATCGTAGGCTGACCACTCATGAGCTTGAATCCTCTGTCTGGATAAAGACCGCTCGCCGATGGCGGCGGTACTGCCGGGCCCTGGGCATTGCGAGGCAGGTCGCTCGTCAAGTGACAGGCAGGAGACGCCCTCCCCCGTGCTGGCTTATGCTCGGGCACGCTCATTATCGAAGGGGACGGTGTCGACCGACCATGACCGAAAAGCCGAAGACTGTGCAGAGACACCTGCCCCCAGCCACCCCGCCAGCCGACCTCCGGCACCCGGCCGCCGATGTGTTTTTCGAAGTGTTCAGCCTGGCGCGGATGCATGGCGAGCTGCTGGGCGAGACGCTGCTGCAACCCGGCCAGCTGCTGCAGCGAGCGGCGGGCGGCGCCTGCTTCCATGTGATCCAGGACGCCGGCTGCCAGCTCAGGCTCGACGGCAATAACCAAACCACCAGCCTGATGCCCGGGGACATCCTGTTCGTGCCCCACGGCCAGGCTCATCAACTGCACAGCGCTGCGGATGCCAGCCCGGACCTGCCAGCGCGCATCACCAGCGGAGTCTTCCGGTTCGAGGGCGGGTGCGGCCAGGCCTTGAGCCAGGGTTTGCCCGGGGTGCTGCAAGTCAGCTGCCAGGGCGAGGACCCGAGCGACCTGATCGGCTCCCGTGAATGGCTGTCGCTGACGGTGGCGGCGATGCAAAAAGAAGTGCGCAACCCGTCGATCGGCAGCAGCATCATGCTGTCGCGGATCATCGACCTGATGTTCATCTGGGCCGTGCGCCATTGGCTGGCCCACGCCCCGCAAGGCATCAGCGGCTGGATCGCCGCCCTGCGCGACCCGCTGGTCGGCCAGGCGCTGGCGCTGCTGCACGCCGAACCGGGCGCGGCGTGGAGCGTCGAGCGCCTGGCCGGCCTGGTCAACCAGTCGCGCTCCAACCTGGCGCAACGCTTCACCCGCCTGGTGGGCCAATCGCCGATGCGTTACCTGATGCACTGGCGCATGCAACTGGCCAGTCAGCGCTTGCAGACCTCCAGCCTGCGCATTTCACGGATCGCCGAACAGCTGGGTTATGAATCCGAAGCCGCCTTCAGCCGGGCCTTTCGCCGCGAGTTCGGGGTCGCCCCCAGCGAATATCGCTCACGGGGTTGAGCGGATTTGCTGCCACCTTTCCGGTCCGGGGTTCAGCCGCGCCCTTGCAACGCCTCGAACAACGCCGCCGAAGCGTTGTACAACGGCACCCGACCCTTGAGCAGGATCTGCGCGCTGCGCCGGTAGGCGGCCGCGTCGATACGCATCGAGCCACCCTCCTCGCGCGCGGTGATCAAGGTGTCCAGCACCCCCGCCGGGTTTTCGATCGACACCGGGTATTCCGCCGTGGTGGCGCCCAGGGGCTTGGGCGCCTTGAGCAGTTCATGGGCCACGGTGCCTGGCGCCAGGCAGGCGGCGGCCAGGCAGCAGCCACCGGAGACGGCCAATGAAGGGTGGGCGTTTTGCGGGGTGAAATACCGGGTGTTGATATCGCCCGCGCCCTGGGCCGGGCTGACGATGCAGATCTTCGGCAGGGTTTCGCTGCGTTGCAATTCATCGGCGCTCATCAAGGCGCCACTGCGGTTGCGCAGTTGCATGCGCAGGCCGCCCTCGACCATCAAGCCAATCAACCGGGCCTTGAAGTCGGCATCGGCGTCCAGTTGCGCCGGGGTTTCCAGGCCGGTCTTGCCCAGGTCCGCGGCCTGGACGATGACCATTGGCACCGCCACGTCGAGGCAGGTGGCGCGCACGCCATTGAGCAGGTCGATGCGTTGCCCGGTGGGGAACAGCTGGCCAGTCTTGGCTCCCACCGGGTCGCTGAGAAACAGGTCGACCCCGGGGAACACACCATTGACCCCGGGAATGCGCGTATCGCTCAGCAGGCGACCGTCGCGGAACGCCAGGCGCGCGAGCATGGTGGTCTGGGTATTGCTATTGAAGATCTCGATCTGCGCGCTGTCCTCGTCCGCGCTCAGCCAGCCACGCTCCAGGGCGTACAGAGGCAAGGCCGCCGACATGTTGCCGCAGTTGACGCTCCAGTCGATCGCGCTTTTACCCGCCGCCAGCTGCGCCAGGGTGCTGACCATCCGCGCCTCGCCAGGCTGGCGCTCGGCGATGAACACCTTGTTGCTGGTGGGCCCGCCACGGCCCAGGCCGGTGATCTGGTTATTGCCCGGCAGCTCGCCGCTCAACGGCACCCCCATCAGGTGGCGCAAGAGCTCTTCGACCAGCAACGGGTCCTCGGGCAGGGTTTCGCGAGCCAGGATCACACCGGTGGAGGTACCACCGCGCGCATGCCAGACAGGGAATTCAACGATGCCGGCGCGGATTTCGGGAAGGTCCAGTTCAAAAGGCATGATCGGGCTCGCAGTGATGGACGACAGGCAGCGATCATAAACCGCGGCCTGGGCGAGCGCAGCTTTCCAGGTCCAGGGCCGTGCGCGCCCTGCAGGGCAGCCAGGCAGATGAACGAACTTGAACTAGTATGGATTGCGTAAGGCCCGCGCCATCGGGCTGTCCCATGGCCGTGGCTGACCAAGGTGCTTCATAAGCGGTTGCGTGCGAGCTGAAGGCTTCCGGGAGGCGAATCATGCTCGATCAGATTGCGCTGGGCATGCTTGTCTTCGCCGGAATAATCCTGTTCTACGGAATCATCGTTCTGCACGACATTCCCTACGAAATTGCCGTCCATCGGAACCATCCACATCAGGACGCCATTCACGCGGCAGGCTGGGTCAGTCTGTTCACGCTCCATGCCCTGTGGCCGTTCCTGTGGATCTGGGCCATGTTGTACCGCGAGGACCGGGGCTGGGGTTTCGCGACCGACAAGGCGCGGATGCAGGCCGAAAGAGATCTGGCCCAAGAACTGGCCGAGCTGCGACAGCGGATCGAGCGACTGGAAGGACAATCCCGGACCGGGCCCCGTCCGGAAGGGAAGCTGTGACCCATGGACCTGCTACTGATCCTGACCTACACCGCCATCTGCGTGGCCATCTTCAAGATCTTCCGTATCCCGCTGAACAAATGGACGGTGCCCACCGCCGTGCTGGGCGGCGTGGTCTTGATCGGCGCGCTGATTTTCCTGATGAACTACAACCACCCCTATTCGGAAGTGGCGCGCTCCTACTTCGTCTCGGTGCCCGTGATCCCGGTCGTTACCGGCCGGGTGATCGAGGTGCCGGTCCAGGGCAACACGCCGCTGGAGCCGGGCGACGTGCTGTTTCGCATCGACCCCGAGCCTTTCGAGAACCGCCTCAAGTCGCTCAAGGCCCAGCAGACAGCGGCGCGGGGCGACCTGTACCGGATCAACGAGTTGATCAGGCGCAACTTCGGCACCCGCCGTGAGCAGGAAGCCGCGATTGCCCGGGTCGACGACCTGCAGGCTCAGATCGACAACGCCCAGTTCGAGCTGGACAGCACCGTGGTCCGCGCCCCGAGCAAAGGCTTCGTCACCCATGTGTCGCTGCGCCCGGGAATGATGGCGAGCAAGCTGCCGCTGCGCCCGTCGA
Organism: Pseudomonas sp. GW822-FHT05A08; assembly: GCF_058800485.1. Lineage (NCBI taxonomy): Bacteria > Pseudomonadati > Pseudomonadota > Gammaproteobacteria > Pseudomonadales > Pseudomonadaceae > Pseudomonas > Pseudomonas sp. GW822-FHT05A08. Next base: position 3,093,179 of record NZ_CM179511.1, on the reverse strand, counting down.
TGGTGTTCATTCCCGACGAGGGCCATTACTTCTCTGCCTGGATGCGCCAGAACAGCCTGCTGCGCCTGGTCCCGGGGGACGAGGCGGAAGTGGCGTTCGACGGTATCCCCGGCCGCGTCTTCAAGGGCCGGGTGAAGAATGTCATCACGGTGATCGGCGAAGGACAGGTCCAGCCGTCCGGCACCCTGCTGAGCTACACCGGCTCACCGCCGCCGGGGCGGGTGCCAGTGGTCATTGAAATCACCGACCCGGACTACCTGCCCTACGCCAGACTCATGCCCGGTGGCGCCTATGGCCAGGCGGCGCTCTATAGCCAGCACTTCCACCATGTGGCGATCATGCGCAAGATCCTCCTGCGCATGTCGGCCTGGATGAACTACATCTTTCCGTTCCATTGATGAGCCGGGATCGGGCCTGATGCTTGGTGCGTTGCAAGTCCGGCTTGATTTCACTACCGGTCGAGTGGCTGCTTTCGCCTGTTGGCCTCGACAGAAAAAGCGGGTGGGCCGCTTGTTTCCCTTCTCTCTATACTGGCTTCCCTGAATGACAGTCAGAGCGCAAATGATGCCCGCCACAGCCGATAAAAATTCCCAGGTCATTTTGGTCTTGGCTCAACAAAGCGACTTGGACAATCTTGTAGCCATTCGAATCGAGGCCATGCGCGAAAGCCTGGAGCGGGTTGGGCGATTTGATCCAGTGCGCGCACGCGAACGCTTTCTTAGCGGGTTTGAAGCCCGCAATACACGCTACATCGAGGTATCTGGAGAGAGGGTTGGTTTTGTCGTGGTCAAGCACCGGGACAATGAACTCTTGCTCGACCACTTGTATGTGAGACCGAGCGCGCAGGGATCAGGAATAGGCTCTGCTGTTCTCGCCCAGATTTTCAAAGAGGCGGATGTGTCTGGGCTCCCTATTAGAGTGGGTGCCCTCAAAGGCAGCGCTTCGAATCGTTTTTATACCCGCCATGGTTTCCACTTCATCGAAAGCGCTGAATTCGATAATTACTATGTTCGTCAGTGCATTCCGACGATGGGCCTATCGCGCTGATGTCCCCTGCTGCAAGGCTGTGCAAGCCTGCAAAACCTTCACTCTTCGCCGTTGACCGGCTACGCCACCCCATCTGCCCTCCAATGACCTGGTTATGTGGCATCGGCCAATGACTTTGCGTGCGTAGCAAAATCATCCTGTATCTGCTGGAACCCGCAGCGCAGGTAAAACGCGGCTCCCTGTGGTGTATCCGTGGATAGGCGCACCACACAAAATCGCTGAGCCGCGTGTTCCAAAAGCCGCTGCACCAGGGCTTTGCCCGCATTCCGGCCCCTTGCTGCACGCGCAACGTATACCCTCCGTAGCCTGCCGATATCCGGCCCGGCATAGGGGTCACGAGTAAGGCCACCGATGGCAATCAGTTGCCCGCTGCGGAAGGCGCCCAACAGGCACTCACCCGGTTGATCGAACCGATTCGAACCGTTCTCCCACTCTGCGACCAAACGCGTGAGAAACCTGAAACCGTCCGCAACTGCCTCCGCTTCCAGTGCCAGGACTTGCGGAGAAAGCGCTGAGATCTGGCGTATCGCCAGTTCGTCCGTTGACATAACCACTCGATATCCTTGTGTGGGTGGGTATCGGCCAGAAGCCGCCAGTCACGGCGACTGGCAAGCGAACGCCGAAAATGCGGCTTCGCTAGCCCTTTTCGCCTTGACTGCCGATATTCGTCGCCATCACGGACATGACCACCGAACGGCCTCAAAACCTACCGTTTACTGAAGGCAAGACGAGCCGCGAACAGCACGAAAATCATGCCAGTGGCGCGATCCATCCAGGTAATCACCTTCTCCCTGCGCAACATTTTGGCCAGCGGCTGGGTCGCGCCAATCAGGATGATCGACCAGAGCAATCCGATGGCGACGTGAATGCCGACAAGGCCAAACGTCCAGGTAATCAATGGCTGGCCTTGCGGAATGAATTGGGGGAGGAAAGAGACGTAGAAAATACCGATCTTGGGGTTCAGGACATTGCCCATCATCCCCTTGAAGAACCAGTTCGTCGTTGTATTGTCAGTGCCGCCGGCAGGGGACAATGATTGGCGGGGCCGCAACAGCATGTTGAGCCCGAGCCAGGCCAGATAGGCCGCACCGCAGTATTTCAAGACATTGAACGCCAGCTCTGACACGGCAATCAGTGCCCCCAGTCCAAAAGCCACGGCGGCGCCCCACGACAGGCAGCCCGCACTGATGCCAAGGGCCGCGCGTAAAGCCTGCTGCTTTCCTTCCACAGTGGCCGTTCGCAATACCAGGGCGGTGTCGAGGCCGGGCGTCAGGGTCAACAGTGTCGCGGCAAACGTGAAGGCAATAAGGTTGTCGAGGAAAGGCATAGGTGAGTCTCAGCCAGAGGTAGGCGAAAGATTATCCTTGAAAGGCGGCCGATTGAAATTCATGCCGACGCGCATCCCTTCCTGCACCTGGCCCATCAGCCCCTGACTACAAACCGCCCTATTCCCGCCGGCCAAAACTAAGCCCGCCGCGCCAACAGCAACACCGAAGCCGCCGCCGACAACAACGCCGCGCAGCAGCGGTTGAAGAGCTTCTTGCCCCGTGGCTCGGCGAACCAGCGGCGCAGGTGCAGGCCCATGTAGGCGTAGGCGCTGATGGCGATCCATTCCAGGGCCAGGAACAGTGCGCCGAGCACCAGGAATTGGGCGGGAACCGGGGCTTGCGGGTCGACGAACTGCGGCAGGAAGGCGGTGAAAATAAGGATGGCTTTCGGATTGCCGATAGCAATCAGGAATTCCTGCCGGGCCAAGGCCAGCAGGCCCAGTGGCGCGGTCTTGTTCTCGGCTTCGACCTGGGTATCCGCCGTCCACAGCTGGTACGCCAGGTACAGCAGGTAGCCAGCCCCCAGAATCTTGATCCCGTGAAACAGCAGCTCCGAAGCTTGCAGCACCACCGCCAGCCCGGTCGCCGCCAGGGCGATCATCAGGGCAAAGGCCGCCAGCCGCCCTACTCCCGCCAGGCAGGAGACGCGAAAGCCATAGGTAGTGGCATTGCGGATCGACAGCAGGTTGTTCGGCCCAGGCGCCATGTTCAGGGCGAAACAGGCCGGGAGGAAGAGCATCAGGGTGGCAAGGTTCATGGAGGTGTCCGTCGGCTGATGGCTTGAGTTCCACACCCGCCAACCGGGCGGTTGCGGGCCCACAAGCCTCGCCCAATCCAGGGCATGCCGTCGAGAATTTTTGTCGATGCAGGCTGCGCCTACTCCTCCAGGGCCGCAAGCCCGGGCAGCAGCTTGTCCAGGGTCAGCGGAAACTCACGCACCCGGATGCCAGTGGCGTTGTAGACGGCATTGGCTACAGCCGCCCCGGCCCCGCACACACCCAGCTCGCCAAGGCCCTTGATGCCCAGGGCGTTGGCCCTGGGATCGGGCTCTTCGAGAAACAGCACATCCATCGCCGCGATATCGCCATTGACCGGCACCAGGTACTCGGCCAGGTCGTGGTTGACGAAATGGCCGTGGCGGGTGTCCAGCAGGGTCTGCTCCATCAGGGCCGCACCGACGCCCCAGGCCATGCCGCCGAGGATCTGCGAGCGCGCGGTCTTGGGGTTGAGGATGCGCCCGGCGCCGATCACCGCGAGCATGCGCCGCAGGCGGACTTCGCCGGTGTCGATGTCCACCGCGACTTCGACGAAGTGCGCGCCGTTGGAATGCTGGGAAAACTGCTTGTAGTCCTCCCCCATCGGCCCGACGCTGCCTTCGGCCTGCAACCCCGTGGGAGCCACTCGCAGCAGCAGATCGCTGAGGCGCTCCGAGCGCTCGCCGGTGCTGATACGGCCGTCGGCGAAGCGTACCGGCGCCTGGTTGTAAGGCGCGCCGGCGGCCTGGATGATCCGCTGCTTCAGGGCCTGGCAGGCGGCCTCCACCGCCGAGCCGGAACTGGCCGCTCCCCAGGAGCCGCCGGAGCCCGAAGTCTGCGGGAAGCGGCTGTCTCCCAGTTGCACCTGCACCGCCGACATTGGCACCCCCAGGCTGTGGGCGGCGACCTGGGTCAGGATGGTGTAGGTGCCGGTGCCGATATCGGTCATGTCCAGGCGCACCAGCACCCGACCTGTCGGACCCAGGCTCACCTGGGCCCTGGACAACCCCAGGTAATTGGGCCGGATCGACGCGGCCATGCCCATGCCGATCAACTTGCGGCCCTCGCGCACGCTGCCGGGCTTAGGCTTGCGGCGGCTCCAGCCGAAGCGTTCGGCACCGGTGCGCATGCAGGCCAGCAGGTTGCGCGAGGCAAACGGCACGCCGAGTTCGGGGTCCAACTCCGGCTCATTGCGCACCCGCAGTTCGATGGGGTCCAGGCCCAGGCGTTCGGCCAGCTCGTCCATGGCGCTCTCGAAGGCGAGCATGCCCGGCGCTTCGCCCGGCGAGCGCATCCACTCGCCGCGATTGAGATCCACCGGCACCAGCCGATGGCGCGTCAGGCGATTCGGCGCGGCATACAGCGAGCGGGCAAACACCGCGGTCTGCTCGCAGAACTCTTCGAAACGCGAAGTGCTCGACCAGACGTCGTGCCCCAGGGCCGTCAGCTTGCCGCTGCTGTCCGCCGCCAGCCTTACCCGGTGCTGCATGGCCGGGCGATAACCGGCGTTGGCGAACATCTGCTGGCGGGTCAGGGCCACCTTCACCGGGCGCTTGAGTACCCGGGCGGCCAACGCCGCCAGCACCGCGTCGGGATGGATAATCAGCTTGGCGCCGAAGCCCCCGCCTATGTAAGGGCTGACGATACGCACGCGCTCGGGCGCGATGCCCAGGGTGTTGGCCAGGCCGCTACGGAAGTTCGCCAGGGTTTGCGCCGAGGTGTAGAGGGTCAGCTCGTCCCCGGACCAGGCGGCGATAGAGGCATGGGGCTCCATTGGCACGTGGCTTTGGTACGGGGTGCTGTAGGTGCTGTCGAGCTTGACCGGCGCATTGGCGAACCCCGATTCAAAATCGCCGATGGCACTGTCGGTCTGGAAGCCGGCGTTGGTCCGCGGCGGGATGTAGGCCTGGGCCAGGCGGGAAGCAAGGTCGAAGTCGCCCTGCTCCGACGAGTAGCGCACGCGAATCAGCCGAGCCGCCGCGCGCGCGGCCTCGAAGGTCGAGGCCACCACCAGCGCCACCGGTTCGTCGTAGTAGCGCACAGCGTCGCTCGCCAACACCGGCCGGGCCCGGGTGAACACCTCGCCCGTGGTCGGCGTCACCGCCGGGCCGAATGCCGCCTGGGCCGGTGCGTTGCGATGGGTCATGACATAGAGCACGCCCGGCGTGCGTTCGGCCTCGCGGGTGTCGATCGCGCTGATGCGGCCCCGGGAGATGGTCGCGCCGAGGATGTAGCCATAGGCGGTGTCGCCCATTTCCCGCTGCTCGTAGGCGTAGGTCGCGCGGCCGGTGACCTTCAGTCGGCCGTCGACCCGGTCCAGCGGTTGGCCGATGGGGCCGTTGGCGGCGGATGGGGTGGGTCCTGATGTGCTCATGCCAATGCTCGCTCTTGAGTCGCACTGGCCAGCATCTGGCGCAGGGTGCGTTTGGCCAGGGGGATCTTGAAATCGTTGCCGCCCTGCCCGCGCGCGCCGGCCAGGGCGGCCTCGGCGGCGCGCTGGTAAACCGCCATATCGGATGGCTGGCCGAGCAACACCTGCTCCGCTGCTGTGGCCCGCCAGGGTTTGGGGGCGACGCCGCCGAGGGCCACGCGGACCGTGCGCACCTGCCCCGCGCGGACTTCGAGCACCAGCGCCACGGAGACCAAAGCGAAGGCATAGGAAGCGCGATCCCGCACCTTACGATACAGCTGCCGTCCCGGGAGTGGCGGCGGCAACGTGATGGCCTCGATCATCTCGCCATGGGCCAGTCGGGTTTCGAGCTCGGGCGTGGTCCCGGGCAAGCGGTATAGCTCATCCAGGGCCAGGGAGCGGCGCTGGCCGTCGGGCAGGAGGGTCTCCACCCGCGCCTCCAGGGCGACCATGGCCACCGCCATGTCCGAGGGATGCGCCGCAATACACAACTCGCTGGCGCCGAGAATCGCGTGCATGCGGTTGTGCCCCTGCAAGGCCGAACAACCGCTGCCAGGCTCGCGCTTGTTGCAGGCCATGCCCGGGTCGTAGAAGTACGGGCAGCGCGTGCGTTGCAACAGGTTGCCGGCGGTCGAGGCCTTGTTGCGGATCTGCCCCGACGCACCTGCCAGCAGCGCCTGGGACAGCAGCGGGTAGCGCTCGCGGACCCGGCTGTCGGCGGCCAGGTCGCTGTTGCACACCTGGGCGCCGATACGCAGGCCACCCTCGGCGCTGTCCTCGATCGCGGCCAGGGGCAAGCGGCTGATATCGATCAGGTGGCTGGGCCGCTCGATGCCCAGCTTCATCAGGTCGATCAGGTTGGTGCCACCGGCGATAAAGCGCGCCCCTGGCTGCGCGGCCATCAGGCTGACCGCCTGCTGCACATCGCTCGCACGCGCATAGCTGAAAGGCATCATCGGTTCAGGCCTCCTCGGCGGCGTCGCGGATGGCGGCGACGATATTCGGATAGGCCGCGCAGCGGCACAGATTGCCGCTCATGCGTTCACGGATCTCGCTGTCGCTCAGGCCGGCGGGCGGGCCTGTCAGGTCGTCGGTGACATGGCTCGGCCAGCCGGCGCGCACTTCCTGGAGCATGCCGACCGCCGAGCAGATCTGCCCCGGCGTGCAGTAGCCGCACTGGAAGGCGTCGCGGGCGATAAAGGCGGCTTGCAGGGGGTGTAGCAGATCGCCATTGGCCAGCCCCTCGATGGTGGTGATTTCGTCGCCGTCATGCATCACCGCCAGGCTCAGGCAGGCGTTGATCCGGCGGCCATTCACCAGCACCGTGCAGGCGCCGCACTGGCCGTGGTCGCAGCCCTTCTTCGAGCCGGTCATGCCCAGTTGATGACGCAGCGCGTCGAGCAAGGTGGTGCGTGGGTCGAGGTCCAGCAACTGGTCGCTGGCATTGATGCGTAGGGTGATCGCCTGGGACGGCAATGGGCGGGCGGGGCTGGGCGGCGTCGGGGCGGGTTGGGCCAGCGCGCCGCTGCCCCCCACCCAGAGCAGGCTGGCGGCGGCCCCGGCTTGCAGCAGCGCGCGGCGCGACGGACGCGGTGAATCCAGGTCTTGCATGGTGCTCTCCTGAAATGAACGGCTGGACGCGAGTATCGCCAAGGGCGCGGCGCCGTTCTTTCAGGTATCAGGACGAGCTTGTCAGGATTCTGGACGCCTGCTGGCGGTAGCTGTTCGGGGTGGTCCCGATGATCCGCCGGAAGGTCGAGGTGAAGTGGCTCTGGCTGGAGAACCCCAGCTCCAGCGCCATAGCGCTGATCGGCATGCTGCCGGCCCGCAGCAGGCTTTCGGCGCGGCGCACCCGGCGCTCGATCACATAGGCATAGGGCGCCATGCCGGTTTCGGCCTTGAAATGCCGGGCGAAGGTGTCCACGGGCATGCCGGCGATCCGCGCCAGTTCGGTCAGCGAGATGCTGCCTTCGATTCGTGCATCGACGTAGTCGCTCAAGCGCTTGAGCAGTTGAGGCCCCAGCCGTCCGCTGCCAGCGCTACCGGTATCGACCCGGCCCAGGCGCAGCCCCACCAGCGCCACCAGATGCTCTATGTAGCTGGCTTCCGGGACATGCCCGCCGGCCATCTCGGCGCTGAGGGCGGCGAGCAGCGAATGGATCACCCCATCGCCGCTGTTGATGCGCATGGGCAATTCAGCCAGCCGCGGGCAGCCGGGAAAATCCAGGGCAGTGTCGATCCACAGGGCGGTATAGATCAGGTCGGCATCGCGAAAATAGCCCTGGCGCTCGACGCCGGCCGGCACGAAGCTGATCGACCCGGGGCGGTCGCAGCCTTCGTAGGTGAGCGTTGAACTGCTGCGGATATGAGTCTTTGCCGTTGCCCCGCGCTCCGTGAGGATCACCACGTGCTGCGGCGCCGTCCAGCTGAGCTCGGCTTCGCGGCAGGCCCAGCGACGATGATCGATGGTCACCAGGCCGTCGAACAGCGACGCCGACTGCAGGACCGCGCCCTCGGCGCCGCGCGCGCGGATGCAGCCCGCGCCCACCCGAGGTTGCAGCAACAGGTTTGCGGATTCCCGTAACAGGGTCATGAGCCAGGCACCTCTGGAATACAGCGAACGGCCAGCGTACTCCAACAGTCGCGGCCAGTTCCAGGCGGATGGCGCGCGGGGCACCTTGCCTGCTTGTCGCGCCACCCTGCCCGGCCAAACCGAACTGATTTACAATGCCATTCTTTTTTTCTGGCTCAGAGGCTGGCGATTCGTGGATGCCCTGTCGCTTGTCTACAAGCACCTGACCGAGTGGGTAATCGCCCCTGTCACCGCGCAATTTCTCGGCATTTTCAATCTGAACGGCCGGCTCGGGGTCCTGTTCCTGTGCGTGTCCTACGGCGTGGCCTATGGCCTGTTCCGTTTCCGAAAGCGCCGCGGCTTGAGCCACGCCCGCTCGTTCTGGCAATTCCTCGGCGGCGGCCGGGTGCACCTGCATCCCTCGGCGCTGCTGGATTACCGCTACTACTTCGTGCGCGCCATCCTCAAGGTTGCGCTGGTGTTGCCCATCGTCCATCTGGTCGACCCTTACATCCTGCGCTCCGGGGACTACCTGGCCTTTTTCAGCAACCTCTGGGGCGAGCGCCCGCGCCTGGGCCAGAACCTGGGGCTGGCGCTGCTCTACGGGCTGGGGGTGTTCCTGCTCAAGGACTTCCTCCATTACTGGGCGCACCGGGCATTTCACTCGCGCTGGCTGTGGGCCTTCCACAAAGTCCATCACTCGGCGCCGGTGCTGGTGCCGGCGACGGCGAGCCGGGTGCACTTCGTGGAAAAGATCGTCGAGAAGCTGAGCATCAGCCTCGGCCTGGGCCTTTACGCCGGCTGCGTCTGGTATGCCTGCGGCGGCGAGATCGGCCGCTACACCCTGTTCGGCGTGACCTACCTGATATTCATCTTCAACAGCCTGGCGGCCAATCTGCGGCACAGCCATGTCTGGCTGTCGTTCGGCCCGCGGCTGGAGCATGTGTTGAACAGCCCGGCCCAGCACCAGATCCATCACAGTGACGCGCCCCGTCACTTCAACCGCAACTTCGGCACCAACCTGTCCCTCTGGGACTGGATGTTCGGCACGCTCTACGTCACCTCCTCGACACCCGAGCCGCTGCGCTTCGGCACCGACGAGCGGGACCAGCGGCGTTACCTGACGGTCTACAGCCTGATCGTCACGCCCTTCGTCGACACCGCCCGCAAGCTCCTGGCGAAACGCCCGCGCGGGGTGACGCCCGAGACGCCCTGGTCATAGCCGGGGCGACAGCTATTGCTCGAAGCGACTGCTGGCATCGCGGTCGCGCTCGTAGCGCCTGGCGAGTGGAAACGCCGGCAGCCAGGACTCGCGACGAATAGTCCAGCTTTCATAGGTGGGCTTGAGTTGGTCGGGGGCATCCAGGGCACCCAGGTTCACTTCGATTTCGTCGGCGCTGCGGGCGAACACCGACGAGCCGCAGTGCGGGCAGAAATACCGCCCGGCGTAGTCGCGGGTTTCGCCCTCGACGGTCACCGCGTCCTCGGGGAAGATCGCCGAGGCATGGAACAGCGCGCCATGGTGCTTGCGGCAGTCGAAGCAGTGGCACAAACCGACCCGGTATGGCGGCCCCGACGCCACGAGCCGCACCTTGCCGCACAGGCAACCGCCAGTGAATCGTTGCATGCCGTACCTCCTCTTGGGTCAAGCGTTGGTGGTGGCTGGCCAGGGCCGCGTCCAGTCATGGCGCCGGCTTGGCGGGCGCTGGCAGGCTGCCGGCCCGAGGCTCCTCTGTCTGCGCCTTGCGCTGCAACTGATTGCGCCAGACCCGATAAGCGCGGATGCCGGCGCGTACCGAGGGGAACAACAATCCCTGCTCCAGCTCGCGCGCCAGGCCTGAACGCACCAGCATCCGCAGGAATGCCCCGTGCGGCCGGGCAATGCCCAGGATGATGCCGCGGGCCAGCAGGGTGTCGCGCACCTCCCTGAGGGCCACGATGCCGCTGACGTCGATCGAAGTCACCGCCTCGGCGACCAACAGCACGGCGCGGGGCTCGGGCTCGCGTTCGACCGCCTCCAGCAGGCGCGCCTTGAAGTAGTCGGCGTTGAAAAACAGGATCGCGTCATCGAAGCGATACACCACCAGCCCCGCCAGTGTGCGCGCCTGCGGATATTGGCTGATATCGACCTGGCCTTCGATCCCGCGCACCCAGCCCAGCACCGCGTCGGTGGGCTGATAGATGCTTTTGAGCAACCGCAGGATCGCCAGCAGCACCGCGACGATGATGCCCGGCAGCACCCCCACGCCAATCACCCCCAGGGTGGTCAGCACACAGAGCCAGAACTCGAAACGGCTGAGCTTGCGGATGACCCGCATCGCCTGGATGTCGATCAGCCCCCAGCCGGCCATCAACAGCACCGCCCCCAGCGCCGCCTGGGGGATCCAGGCCATGGGCGCGGTGAAGAACAGCAGGATCAGGGCAATCACCAGGGCGGCGATGATCCCCACCAACTGGCTCTTGCCGCCCACCATGCTGTTGACCGCCGTGCGCGAATCGGCGCCGCTGATGGCGAAACCGCTGGAGACCCCGGCAGCGATATTGGACACCCCCAGCGCCAGGAACTCATGGTTGGCATTGACCGTATAACCGTTCCTCGCGGCGAAGCTGCGGGCCGTCAGCATCGCACTGCAAAAACTCACCGTGGCGATCGCCAGCGCATCGCGCAGCAGCCGTTTCAGTTCGCTCAGGTTGGTCTCGGGCCAGCTCAACTGCGGCATGCCCGAAGGGATCGGCCCCAGTACCGAGACCCCGTAGCGGTCCAGGCGCAGCACCCCGACGCACAAGGTGGCGATGGCCACCGTCACCAGCGCTGCCGGCAACCTGGCAAAGCGCCGCGGCAACCAGATCAGCAGCGCCAGGGCGCCCGCCCCGATGGCCAGGGTCGGCCAATGGGTTTCGCCAAGCCGCTGCAGCATGTTCAGCAGGCTGAGAATGAAACCGTCGCCTTCGATCTTGTAGCCCAGCACCTTGCCCAGTTGCCCGGCCAGCAGGCTCAGGCCGATGCCGTTCAGATAGCCGATCAGGATCGGCCGCGAGAAAAAGCTGGCAATAAACCCCGCTCGGGCGATGCCGGCGCCGATCAGCATCAGGCCGACCAGCACCGTGACAATCACCGCCAACTGCGCCAGGCGCTCGGGATCGCCCAGCGCCAGGGGCGCGATCGCACCGGCGACCATGGCGCAGGTGGCCGCATCCGGCCCGACCATCAACTGCCGCGAACTGCCCACCAGGGCATAGACCATCATCGGCAGCACACAGGCATACAAGCCGTACTGGGGCGGTAGCCCGACGATCTGGGCGTAGGCGATGGCAATCGGGATTTGTACGGCGGCCACCGACAAACCGGCCTGCAGGTCGTACCTGAACCATTCGCGGCGGTATTGCAGGAGATTGGCCAAGCCTGGCAGCCAACGAGCGAGCAGCATGGAGGTACCTTTGAGCAGGGGCTTTGACGTAGGGATATGCCGGGCACGAAACCTCGTGCCCTGGATGAGAGATAAGCAGAGTCGGTTTTCTTTTCAATAAAATTGCGGCGTATCGAACCTCCCCTGGTTTAGCAGGCACCGCGGTTGCCTCCTGGCGAAACGCTTGCGCGGGTGGCGCCCAACCATCTGCGGTATCCGATGATCGGGCCTGGCAGCTGGCAGGCTCCTTTACTAGTGTCTACCCAACAGCAGCCGAACCGGTTTTAACGGGCCTGAGTTCACTGTCCATGCCGTACTCCTTTTCGAACAGTAGCGTGTTCGCCTACTCGTTCCTCCCGGTACTCAAGGAGAGAACCATCCAGGAAGTGCACATGACACTTCTTGCCTGCCAAGGGACATTCTGAAACGTATCAGGCTTTCAGCTAGAGGGTTTTACACCCGAGCGCCGAGGTGAAAAGAGGCGCACTCATCGAAAGGAGATCGAAGATGGCTAGCATAATGAAAGTTTTGGACATCCACCTGTCACTGCTCAAGTCCAACCCACCACAGCTGCATATATTGGCCCATGGCCTGGTGGGCTCTCCGGGCTGGACCAACCCAAGATTGCAACCGCGGTTTTACATCGACTTCCCGAAAGACGGGATTCAAGACTTTGACTTCGTTGCTGACCCGCCTCAGGGAGTTTCCATACTCCCCGTCTACCCCATCACCGCATCGGAGTACTGGGAAAACCCGCCACTGGGTAAGCTCAAAGGCATAAGAGTCCACTCTGCCACCAACTCGGTTGAAGAGTATATCGAGGGTGCAAAATCCATAGCCTGTTAATAGTCAAAACAGAGGGATATGTGTCAGGCCCTGCCTGACACATATCAGATCGAATCCAGCCTTCAGCCATTGCCTATTTTTTGCTGTTCCTGGGGTCGTCCGCCGGGTTGAGGTAGGTGATGCCCCAGGGGCCCGTGCCGTGGAGCTGGAGCACGGTTTCCTGTTTTTGCGTGGCGGCGTACATCGGCGTGCCGACGGGAATGATCAGGGTGTCACCCGGGTGATAGGCCTTGGCCTTGGCCGCGTCGAAGCTGTCGCCGGTGGCGAAGTAGAAGGTGCCCGAGATCACGGTGACACGTTCGGTCACGGGGTGGGTATGCACGCCGATTTTCGTGTTGGCCGGCAGCATCAGGCGCATCGTGAAAGGCTCTGGTTTTTTCAGGTCGCCTTCGATCACCGAAATCATCACCCCGGGCCCTACCGAGGGCGCGGGTGTCCATTTCAGTTCGGCGGGGGTGGCGGCAATCAACCCTGTGCCCTCGGCGAGCGCGGCAGATGCCAGGAAGGCTGCGCTGAGAATGGCCAGTGAAACAGCGACGGCTTTGTGGGCGCTCATCGTGATGTCCTCGCATTTGAGAGCGGTGGGTGAATCGCAGCAGCAGCCGACATAGCGTCAACGCAAAAGCACAGCGGCTGCGCGATCGAGTCATATAGGGTGACGATAGCCGAACGCCGATGCGCGGATATATCCATTGCGAACAGCCTTGATAGCGCACGGGCATGGATGCTGGACTCCTGCCGATCTGCGCCTGCCTGGCAAAAGACAAAATTGCCATGTGTTTCCTTCGTTCTTTCATACGTCGCAGTTCTCACTGCCCGTTGCCCATGCCTGGAGTTCCCCCCGATGCCCTCGCCCCGTCCCCTGCCCGCTGCCTTGCTGGGCCTGGCCCTTGTCTGTCCGGCCCCGGCCGAAGCCCAGGGCCTTGAGCTGGGACAAGTGCTGATCGGCGCCGAGGAGCGCAGTGGCGAAGACGCATCGACCGAGGAGGCCAAGGCGCGGCTGGCCCAGGTGCCCGGCGGCAGCAATGTGGTGGACCTGCGCCGCCCGCTGCAGGGCCGCGTAGCCAGCAATCAGGATGTGCTGGCGTATCAGCCGGGGGTCTATGCCCAGTCCGCGGGCAACGAAGGGGTGAAGATCTCGATCCGTGGTTCGGGGATCAACCGCGCGCCGGGCGCCCATGCCTCGGGGCTGTACACGATGCTCGACGGCCTGCCGTTGAGCGGCCCGGGCGGCACACCCTATGAGTTGCTCGAGCCGCTGTGGCTCGAGCGTGTGGAAGTGCTGCGCGGCGCCAACGGTTTCGACCGCGGCGCCCTGGCCCTGGGCGGCGCCATCGACTACATCAGCCACACCGGCTACGACGCGCCGAAGTTGCAGGTGCGCTACGCCACCGGCAGCCACGGTTATCAGCAGCGCCAGGTCAGCTCCGGGCAGGTGCTGGGTGACTTCGACTACTACCTGTCCCTGACCGACGCCCGCTCCGATGGCTACCAGGACCACAGCGCCAGCAAGAGCCAGGGGGTGATCGCCAACTTCGGCTATCGCTTCAACCCGAACCTGGAAACCCGCTTCTACATCCGCCATCGCCAGACCGACAACGACCTCGCCGGGCGGGTCACCAAAGGCTCCATCGAGCACGACCCACGGGCGGCCAACCCGGCCTACGTAACGCGGGGCGACAGCCGCGACCAGCCGGGCAGCACCTTTATCGGCAACAAGACCACCTGGTACATCGACGACGATTCAAGTATCCAGACCGGCCTGGTCTACCACGACTACCCCATGGACCTGCGCGAAGGCCCCAACCGCCTGAAGGTGGCCTACACCGATGTCAGCGGCACCTTCGACTACAAGCGCCGCGACACCCTCTGGGGCCTGGAAAGCCACAGCACCCTGGGCCTGCGCGTGACCAAGCACCTGCCCAACTCAGGGGCCAGCGAATTGGTGCGTATCCCCAGCGGCAACACCGCCGGCTACGCGCCGGGCACCCACATGCGCAACTTCACCTACCAGGGTTCGGACAGCGTCCTGCATCTGGGCAATGACCTGGAAATCGCCGACGACCTGTGGCTGACCACCGGCCTGGCCGCCATCTACACCCGCCGCGAAAGCGCCGTGACCTACCCCGACGGCGGTGGCAAGACCAGCCTCGGCGACTGGGACTACGCGCCGCGCGTGGGCCTGCGCTACCAGCTGACCCCCAACCTGCAACTGTTCGGCAACCTCAGCCGCTCGGTGGAGGCGCCCCACCCCTGGTCGCTGATCTACAGCTCCAACATTCGCTTCCCGGCCGGCAGCGGCGCCGCCACCGGCACCCAGCGCGACCCGATCAAACTGCAAAACCAGACCGCCACTACCCTTGAACTCGGCGGCCGTGGCGACAGCGCCATCGGCCAATGGAGCCTGGCCTGGTACTACGCCCAGGTGCGCCACGAACTGCTCTCGGTCTTGCCGGACGCCAACGCCACCACCCCCTACGAGCTCAACGCCAGCCCCACCGTGCACCAGGGCGTGGAAGCCAGCCTGGACAGCACGCTGTGGTCGCGGGACGACGGCGGCCAGTTGAGCCTGCGCCAGAGCTACACCTTCAGCGACTTCCACTACCGCGACGATGAACGTTTCGGCGACAACCGCCTGCCGGGCCTGCCGATGCACTACTACCAGGGCGAGTTGCGCTACGACTGGCCCCTGGGCTTCTTCGCCGCGCTCAACACGCAACTGGTGTCCAAAGTGGCGGTGGACTACGCCAACAGCTATTACGCCGATCCCTACGCGCTGTTCGGCGCCACCCTGGGCTACAACGCGCCCAAGGGCGACTGGCAGACCTGGCTCGACCTGCGCAACCTGACCGACCAGCACTACGCCGCTACCGTCACCCCGGGCTACGACGACAAAGGCCTGGACGCCGCGCGATCGACGCCGGGGGAAGGCATGGCGATGTATGTCGGAGTGTCGTGGAGTTTGCGCTGAGGGGGTCGAATCAGGGCGGTTTCCGCCCTATGCCCAGGCGCGTTCAGGACGTCGTGCCCCTCCATCTTGCCGGATCAATGTGACAGGGATGACCGTTACCGAATGGGTCGCGACCGGCCAACAGCCGGTACTCGCCCAGCGTTTAATCGATGGCATTGATGATTATTATCGAGAGGCTCGCCTCTCGGCGTGCCAAAACCGACTCCTATAATCGCCTCGAATTTTCCCCCGCGCCCCTGTCCGCCTCAGGCGACATCCCCCTTGGAACCCAGCACCATGTCAAGCGCAAGCCAGGCCCCTCACGGCCTCCTCGAACATAGTCAACAGAGCGTCAAACAACAGTGGCTGGCGATTCTCTCGGTCGCCGTGGGTGCCTTCGCCCTGGTGACCAGCGAGTTTCTCCCGGTGGGCGTGCTCAACGATGTCGCCAGCGACCTGGGCATCACTGCTGGCCACGCCGGTCTGATGGTTACCCTGCCCGGCATCATGGCCGCCCTCGCCGCCCCCTTGCTGTCTGTGGGCATCGGTGTCCTGGACCGTCGCAATCTGCTTATCGGCCTGACGCTGATCATGATCATCGCCAACTCGGTCGTGGCCTACGCCAGCGACTTCAACCTGCTGCTGTTCGGCCGTGTGCTGCTGGGCATCAGCATCGGCGGTTTCTGGGCTACCGCCATTGCCCTTAGCGGCCGCCTGGCCCCCAAAGGAGTGGGCGTAGCCCAGGCCACCTCGATCATCATGGTCGGTGTGACCCTGGCCACCGTACTGGGCGTGCCCGTAGGCACCTGGCTGAGTGGCCTGATGGGGTGGCGCATGACCTTCCTGGTCACCGCGCTGTTGGGTATACCGGTGCTGCTGGCGCAGGTCTTCCTGCTTCCGCGGCTCACCCCGGACAAGGCCATTCGCATCAGTGACCTGCCGGCCTTGTTCATCAACCCACAAGCTCGGGTCGGACTGATCGCAGTCTTGCTGATCGGCCTGGCGCACTTTGCCGCGTACACCTATGTCGCCCCCTTCTTCAAACAGAGTGCCGGCTTCGATGGGCCGACTATTGGTTCATTTCTGCTGCTGTATGGCGTGGCCGGGGTCGTGGGGAATATTTTCGCCGGCTTCGCCGCCAACCGGAGCGTGCGTCATACCCTGTTGCTGGTCGCACTGATGATCGGCACCAGCACTGCCCTGTTCCCCTACTTCGCCACCGGCATGACTGGCGCTGCGATGTTGATCGCGCTCTGGGGCTTCGCCTTCGGCGCCTTCCCGGCCTGCGCCAGTATCTGGATGTTTGTCGTAGCGCCCAAGGATGTCGAACGCGGCATGCCACTCTTCGTCGCCTTGTTCCAGGTGATTATTGCGTTGGGCTCGTTCTTCGGCGGGAGGATCGTCGACCAGCTGGGCAGCTCGGTGCTGTTGAGCCTGGCCACGGTCCTGGTGGGCTGCGGTTTTGTCACGGTACTTGTGCTGGGACGCAAGGTCAGTAATAGCCTGGCGGCCCAACCCGGCTAACAGGTTGATGTAAATAGCCGGGCCTTGTAGCAGCAATGGCCGCTCAAGCGCCATGGATCAGCTCTCGGAGGACACCACGGACTCCGGACTGGACTCGGCAGCCAGCTTCAATCGGTCGGCCTTGCTGATGTATTTGGGCTTTCGCGGTGCCAGCTTGGCACTGGCCTTTTTCGCGTTAGCCTTTAATAGCTGATTGATTTTCTTGCGACGATTCATGTTTTTTCTGCTCGGTTTGTGAATGCTTGAATGATAGGGGATTCAAAGCGCCCCTTCCTGTACAACCCCTGGACCGCGTTCAGGCCAGCAGCTCGCTGATCCACCGGGCCTGCCGGGCGATGTCCTGGACCTTCTCCTCGGGCACGGCCTGCCGTGCCCGGGCGAAGTGGGCCAGGGTCTTGTGTTTCAGGCGCAGCATGCGCTGCCACTTGGCCAGGAAGGCCGGGCTGCGGGCCTGCAGCTGCAGCGGGCCGAAGTACAGCTCCTCGGCGGTATAGCTCACCGGCCCGGCGCGTTCGGCGACGATGATTTCGTAGTAAAAGCGGTTTTCCCGCAGCACTTCCTCGCCGAGGATGCGGTAGCCATGCTCCATCAGCCATTGGCGCAGGGGCTGCTCGCCGCCGTTGGGCTGCAGGATCAGGCGTTCCTGGCCACTCAGGCGCGCCTTGCCGCTGTCGAGGATGTCGCGGATGGTCTCGCCGCCCATGCCGCAAATGCTGATCGCCGTGATCCCGTCTTCCGGCTCGATCGCCGCCAGGCCGTTGGCCAGGCGCACGCTGATGCCCGAGTCCAGCGCGTTTTCGCGCACGCTGCGCTGGGCCGCGTGGAACGGCGTCAACGCCACCTCGCCGGCCACCGCCGCGGCGATAAGGCCACGGCGCAGCAATGCCACCGGCAGGTAGCCGTGATCCGAGCCGATATCGGCCAGGCGCGCACCCGTTGGCACATGCGCCGCCACGCGCTCCAGGCGCATGGACAATGTCTGTTGGTTCAACTGCCGCCCCTTTTCACCACGAACGTCCGGCGCCTGTGGCCGGATCGGGGCGCGATTCTGTCGGGCAATGCCGTGCATTTCAAATTTATGCGACCAGGGCCAGGGTTCGCGCCGTCCTGCCAGGCACCGCCCGCTAGCCGCCTCAGTCGTCGAAGCCGTAAAGGACCGCCGGGTTATCCGCCAGGATGCGCCGGCGCCAGGCGCCGTCCGTGGCCCAGTGGGACAGCAGGTCGAGCATGGCGCTGTCGCTCGGCCTCGGGTCGCGCCCCGGGTGCGGCCAGTTGCTTGCCCACAGGCAACGTTCCGGGTGGCTATTGATCAGCGTCTTGGCCAGTACGCCGACATCCTCGTACAGCGGCGCGCCGACCCGGGAGGTTTCGTAAGGAGCGGAAAGCTTGACCCAGGTATTGCCGCCGTCCAGCAAGCGCAACAGGGTCTGGAAGGCAGCATGGCCAACGGGGACCGGCTCGAGGAACTTGCCCACATGGTCGATGCTCAGCCTGCTCGGCAACGCCAGCAGACGCTCCTGATAACAAGGCAGGTCGCGGCCGTCGAGTTGCAGATTGATCACCCAGCCGAGTTCGGCAATACGCCAGGAAATCCTTTCCAGCGCGTCCCAGGGCAGCACCCCGCCCGCCCCTGGCACCATCATGAAACGTACGCCGCGCACACCTTGCTGATGCAGGCGGGACAGTTCGCTCCAGCGCGTTTCGGCCTTGATCACGGCGATGCCCCGCGCTGCCTGGCCGGCCTGCAGCAGCGCATCCAGCAGGCAGGCATTGTCAAAGCCGTACCCCACTGGCTGGACCAGCACCGCGCGCTGCAGGCCCAGTTGCTGTTGCATCCGCGCGTAGTCGCTCCAGGTCGCGGTCGGGACCGCCGATGGCGCCGCAAAGCGCACGGGGTCGTACACGTGCACGTGGCAGTCGGTGGCGTGGCTGGGCAAGGTCATAGTCGCGAGTACTCCTGGTTAGTGGGATTGCAGCCGGAATACATCCCGGGCGCGGGCCGCGCGCGCCAGGTTCACCGCCCCCTGCGGAACTCGTCCTGCGAGCAAGGCCTGGACCTGGCGCACGGTGTCCATGGCCTGATGCTCGCTGGCTTCGGGTGTCAGCCCACCGATGTGCGGGCTGGCAATGACCTTGGGATGGGCGGCCAGCAGTGGCGCGGGCATCTGGTCTGGCGCGCGGCCGACATCCAGCGCACAGCCACCAATCAGCCCCTGCTCCAGTGCCTCGAGCAGGGCAGTGTCGTCCACCAGTTCCCCGCGCGAGGCGTTGATGAAGAACGCGCCGGGGCGCATCGCGCGAAAGGCCTCGCGCCCGAACAGGTTGTAGGTCCGCTCGACCGCCGGCGCGAGGCAGACCACATAATCGGCGGCGCCGATGGCCTGCTCGAACGACACCTGTTCGATGCCGGGCTCATCGATCCGGGCATTCGGGTCATTGACCCACACGCGCATCTGCAGCAGCCGAGCAATGTCGGCCAGGCGCTTGCCAATGAAGCCGTAACCGATGATCCCCAGCGTCGCCCCGCGCAACTCCCGCCCCATGAGCACCTGCGGCGCCCTGCCCTGCCAGTAATCGGCGGCCGCGCGGCTGATGCCCCGCGCCAGGTCGATCATCACGCCGATCACCCATTCGCTCACCGAGCGGTCGAACCCCGGCGTCGCATGGGTGACCAGAACGCCGTGACGGCTGGCGGCTTCAACATCGATGTTGCGGATGTCCACCGCCACCCGGCAGATCGCCGCAAGCTGTGGCAGGCGTTCGAACAATTCGGCGGGCGCGGCCGCCTCGCGGCTGGCGACAATGATCGAGCAGCCCTGTGCCCGATCGACCAGTTGCTCCAGCGACAGCGGATCGGGCGAGTCGTTGAGCCGGACATTGCCCAGGGCCTGAAGCTGCCTGAGCGGCTGCTCGGCGTAGTAATTGGCGCGCACGCCGGGGGCATGGGTCAGGAAGATCTCAGTCATGGTCACGCTCGCTTGTCGGCGCCGGGCCGGGCCACCGAATGTCGGGAAATCAGCATTGGCTGGAACACCAGATTGACAGCGGGCAGCTGTGGGTCGCGGGAACGCTCGACCGCGCGCTGGACCATGATGTCGGCCATCTCGGTCAGCGGCATGGCCACCGATGTCAGGCTGGGGTTGCTGAACGCGGCAATGGACAGGCCGTCCATGCCGACCACCGAGATGTCCTCGGGCACCCGCAGCCCCGCCTGGATGAGCCCGGACATCAGGCCCATGGCGAGCATGTCGTTGACGGTGACGACACCGGTCGGCCTGGGCGTCATTGCCGCCAGATCGGCCGCCATGGCGAATCCCAGGTCGGCAAGCTCCGAATCGCCGAACGTCTCGAGCACCGGCCCTTCGATGACTGTGGCGCTGACCTGCGCGCCCTCCTGCGCGGCGCGCTCGCGAAAGCCCTCGATCTTCGCCGTACGGCTGATGGTCTTGCCGCTGGGCACCAGAAACGCCAGGCGCCGATGACCGTGTTCGATCAAGTGCGCGGCGGCGATATAGCCCGCCTGGAAGTTATCCGGCGACACATGGTCCACCCGCGAGTCGCTGTCCTCGGTGGTTTGCCGGTCGTAACTGACGACCGTCAGCCCACGCTGTACCGCGGCCTCCAGGTGACGCTCGTCGTCCTGGGACGAGACCACGATCACCGAACGCACGCCGAACGACAGCAGGTCATCGAACATCCCGGCCTCCTGCTGCTTGTCGCGGTGGGTGTTGCCCAGCAGCAGCCGGTAGGAAAACTGCGCCCGGGCGGCGGCCTCGATCTTCAGGGCGATCTGCCCGTACATCGGGTTGGCGGTGGACGGAACCAGCAGGCCGAGCATTGGCGTATGGCCAGTCTTGAGCTGCCGCGCCACCCGGTTGGGCTGGTAGCCGAGCTTGAGAATCGCCGCTTCGACGCGAGCGAAGGTGTCGGCGCTGAGCTTGTCGGTGCGCTGGTTGAGCACATTGGACACAGAGCTGACCGAAACCCCCGCCAGAGCGGCCACATCGTGAATCGTTGTCATGTTTTGCATTAACCCATATTGAAAGTGCGCGGCAGCCACAGGGAAATCGATGGCACAAGGACAATCAGAATCAGCATGGCCGCCAGCAGGCAGAGGTATTTGACCATCCGCCGGGAAACCTCCTCGACCCGCGTGCCGGTCATCGCGCAGGTGGCGAACAGCCCCAGGCCGAACGGCGGCGAGAACAACCCCAGGCCCATGGCGATCACCGCGACGGTGCCGAAGTGAAAAGGACTGACGCCCACCTGCACAGCGATCGGCACCAGCAGCGGGCCGAAGATGATCAGCGCCGGCGCACCCTCGAGCACCGCGCCGAACACCACCATGATGATCACCGAGGTGATCATAAACGCCACGGGGCCATAGTCATGCGCCAAGGCCAGCATGAAGTCGGAAATGATCGCCGGAATCTGCAGGATCGTCAGGGCGAACGCCAGGCTGGAGGCGGCGGCGATGATGAACAGGATACCCGCGGCCATCGAGGCCGAGCGCACGAACAGCCTGGCGATGCCTTTGAACGTCAGCTCGCGGAAGGTCAGCCCGCCCACCAGTAGCGCGTAGACCACTGCGAACGCCGACACCTCGGTGGAGGTGGCCACGCCGGAGGTCACGCCCTTGCCGATCATCGTCACCATGATCAGCGCCACCAGCGCGCCCCCCAGCAGACGCACGACCGGCCGGCGCGAGGGGAAGGCCAGGTCGGGGTCGACCTTGCGTCCGAAGATCACCGCCAGGGTCGCCAGGCCCAGGGCGAGCATCACCGCCGGCACGATGCCGGCGAGGAACAGGCCGCCGATCGAAATGTTCGCGACAAAGCCCATGATGATCATGTTGATGCACGGCGGGATGGTTTCCGCCATCACCCCGGAGGCCGCCAGGACCGCCGCTGTCTCCGCCGGGTCCTGTCGGGTGCGGCGCACGGCGGGCACGACGATCCCGCCGACCGCGGCGATATCCGCCAGCTTCGAACCCGACACGCCGGAGAAAAATGCCGTGGCCAGGATGGCGATCAGGTTCATCGAGCCCCGTACCCGGCCGAAGAGCCGTACCAGCAGTTCGATCAGGCGCGAGGACATGCCGTTGGCTTCCATCAGCAGCCCCGCCAGCACGAAAAACGGAATCGCCAGCAACACGAAGTGATCCATCCCGGCCATGACCTGCTGCGAGTAGATCACCATCGGCAGCGACGGATCGCCGATGAAGTACAGCAAGGCGCACAGGGCCAGGACGAAGGCAATCGGTACGCCCGCCAGCAGGCCGCCGAAGAAGCCGCCGACCAGCAGGCCCCAGGGTTGCAGGGCGTAAGCCTCGACCTGGGTGTTCCAGGCATACACCGAGCCGCCAACCAGCAGGCAGCCGAGCAACGTCAGCCAGGTGACGGGAGTGGCACCGTTGACGGCATTGGCAATGCCCACCGCCGTCATCAGCAGCGCGCCGACGAACACCGGCAGCACATTCAGCCACTGCGGCAAGCCCATCGGGGTCACGACGTTGACCGAGTCTTGCAGCAACAGCCAGGACGAGAACGCCAGCCCCGCCGCCGTGCCCGCTACCAACCAGCCCCCGGTCTGCTGCGCGGCCTGTTGCCAGCCGGCGGGCAACAGCGCGCGGAAGAAGTCCACCTGTACATGTTGTTTGCGGGCCAGCACCGTAGCGCCGCCGAGAAACACCAGCATGACCATCAGGCCACGGGCAACTTCCTCGGCCCAGTCCACCGGGTGATGCACGAAGTAGCGCAGGATCACCGAGACGAACACCACCGCCACGTTCAACGCCAGCACCACCGCGCACAGGCGTTCGACCCACCGACACAGCAGCGCCAGCAAGCTGCCACTGCCCGGCGTTGTGGCAAAGCCCCAGTCGTCGGCCATGGCGGCCGCTGCGTTGGTCTGCCCGGGATGTTCCTCTACCACTTGATCCGCGACAGCGAGAGCGTCGGATGAACTCATGGTGTCTGTCTCCTCTTGTTATGGGGGCTGGCCTGGATCACGCCCTGGCCGCGTCGATAAGTCCCAGCACCGACGCCATGGACGGCGTGGTCCGGGTAAACGGCAGCCAGAGTTTGTCGCGCATGAGGGTACGGATGCTGGCGCGCTCGGCGTCAGCCATGGGGAAGAAGGTCATGCCGCCCTTGCCCAGCGCGGCGATGGCTTCGGCGCCTTTGATCGCGGCCGCCCGGCGCTGGGACACGCTGGCCTCCCGGGCAGCCGCCATGAACACCGGTTGCAGGTCGGCAGGAATCTTCGCCAGCCCGCGCTTGCCGATCACGGCAATGCAAGGGCTGAACAAATGGTCGGTCTGCCAGCTGTGGCTCACCACTTCGTCGAGCTTGTTGGCCAGTACGCTGGCGGCATCGTGCTCGAAGCCTTCCACCACCCCCGTCTGGATGGCGGTGTAGACCTCATTGAAGGCAATGGGGGTCGGGATCGCACCCAGCAGCTTGAAGGTTTCGATGAACGCCTGGGTCGGCAGGACCCGCAGCTTGGTATTCCTGATGCTCTCGAGATCCTTGATCGGCGGCTTGGTATAGACGCTGCGCGCGCTGAAATGCGCGCCCCAGCCCACGACCGAGCAACCGGTGCGCTCGCGCAGCAGCCCGTTGTAGATCTCGCCGACGCCGCCATCCACGGAGCGGGCGACATGCTCGTAGCTGTCGAACAGGAACCCCAGGTCCAGCAGCGCCAGTTCCGGCAGGGCCGTGGCCCAGATCGAACTCCCGGAGACCATCAGGTCGATCGAGCCCAGGCGCACCTGTTGCACCACATCGGCCTCTTTGCCGAGTTGGCCGTTGGGGAAAAAATCGATACGGATACGGTCGCCCACGGACTGTTTCAGGTTCTCGGCCAGGCGTTGGTAGAACAGGTAGTGCGCCGAGTTCTCGTCCGCCGTCATGGTCGAGGACAAGCGCAATACCGAAGGGGCGGCACGGGCAATGGAAGGCAGGGCCAGCGCGCAGGTACTGAGGGCGGCACACTGCACGAAACGACGTCGGGTCAGAGGCATGAGGCTGTTCTCTTTTGTTGTTGTTTTGCGACATTTGCATGAGTTAGTAAAACGTTTTACTAAATCGTTTTACAAACTACCTCCAATAACCCGGATCTGGCAATGGAAATTTGCCCACGAAGCAGACATTGCCTTCGAGCAAAGCGTCCGACGGGGCCACGCGCGGTCGAAAACCGTCTCCGGTCCGGACACACGAACGGCTTCGTGCCCTGCCACGGCTATCCGCGGGGACTCGCGGGCTACGTCGTGTATCCCACTGTATCTACCGCCCTCCCCGGTACACGCGCTTGCATCCGCCCCGGGATTCGGACACAGGCCAGATACGTCGCGGCCGTCAAATGCAACCCAGGTTGAAGGGGATCAGCCAGGTCCCCCGCCCCACGGCTTGCAATCCAATGGAGAGATCAGCATGAAGATGACACTGCGCAACCACACCATCGGCGCGTCGGTCCTGGCCCTCACCCTGTTCGGCATCCTCGGCACGGCCCAGGCGCAGACGCCCGCAGCGGCGCAAACCGACGCGAGCAGCACCGGCACCACTTATGCCGCCCCTTCGCCGTTCGGCCCGCTGAAGCATGTCAACGCCGGGCTGCTGGATGTGGCATACGCCGAAACCGGCCCGGCCGATGGCCCGGTGGTGATTCTGCTGCACGGCTGGCCGTACGACATTCACAGCTTTGATGAGGTTGGGCCCTTGCTGGCGGCCAAGGGTTATCGGGTGCTGATGCCCTATGCCCGCGGTTACGGCGATACCCGTTTCCTGTCGGCGAAAACCCTGCGCAATGGCCAACCGGCCGCGCTGGCCAGTGACGTCATCGACTTCATGGATGCGCTGAAGATCAAGCAAGCAGTGCTTGGTGGTTATGACTGGGGCGCGCGTTCGGCGGATATCGTCTCGGCGCTGTGGCCGGAGCGGGTCAAGGCGCTGGTGTCGGTCAGCGGCTACCTGATCGGCAATCAGGCGGCCGGCCAGAACCCGCTGCCGCCCAAGGCGGAATTGCAGTGGTGGTACCAGTTCTATTTCGCCACCGATCGCGGTCGCGCAGGCTATGAGAAAAACACCCACGACTTCGCCAAGCTGATCTGGCAACTGGCCTCGCCGCAATGGACGTTCGACGACGCCACCTTCGAGCGCAGCGCCAAGGCCCTGGACAACCCCGACCATGTCGATATCACGGTGTTCAACTACCGCTGGCGCCTGGGGCTGGTTCAAGGCGAAAGCCGCTACGCCGCACTGGAACAGAAACTGGCCACGGCCCCAACCATCAGCGTGCCGACCATCACCCTCGAAGGCGATGCCAATGGAGCGCCGCACCCGAACCCCGCGGATTACGCCAAGCGTTTCACCGGCAAATACCAGTTCCGCCTGATCAGCGGCGGCATCGGCCACAACCTGCCGCAGGAAGACCCGCGGGCGTTCGCCCAGGCGGTGATCGATGCGGATCGTCTTTGACCAGAGGTCTGCTGCCAGCCCCCGCCATGAGGGGGCTGGCGTTTTGCTCTAGGCTACAGAATGCTGGATCCCCTCTTGACCCACATGCCACAGCAAGGAGCGCTGCTCATGTCCGCTTTCCAGAACGCACAGACGATCGATGGTTTCACCATGAAACTGTGGCGCGGCGAACGCATGTGCCTGATCGGTTTCGATGTCGAGAGTCCTCCCGCGGACCTCGTGGGCTTTGCCATCGAATGCAGGTTTCCCGGTACCGACGCGTTCAAGCCCCTGCCCAACCGCATCGCCTTTGCCTACGACGAGCCGGCCCACAGCGCGGTCGATGGCCAGCGCAAGTATTCCTCGCTGGAAGCGCCCTTCCAGAAGTTTCGCTGGGTTCACGTCCCCCATGAGGTCGACCAAGGCACCTTCACCTACCGGGGCCGGATGATGCACATGGCCAACGACGGCCAGCTGGTTCCCGGCACGGTCATCGAACTGTCGATCGACCTCGACCCCATCAGCTACGAAGACATCCTCGACATTGGTTTCACCCGGGGCTTTACCTCCTCGCAGGCCTTCCGCGACCGGGTGCCCGCGGGCGTCAAGGTCGATGTGTATGGCAAGAGCCTGATTCCATCGAAAACCAAGGACGGGCTCGACCACCCGAAGACCGAGACGGCCATGTACCAGTGGCTCGGCTTCGAGGCGGTGTCGATGATTTTCGCGGTGCTGGATGAAGTCCTGCGGCAGCCGGACACCACCCTCGATGTCTTCGCCTACGACTTCAACGAACCGGACATCCTCGCCAGACTGGAGGCGCTGGGTAGTCGCCTGCGCATCATTATCGACGACGCCGGCGATCACGCCGCCGCCGACAGCTGCGAGACCCGGGCCGCCAGCCGCCTGCTGGCCTCGGCCGGCGCGGACCGGGTTCGACGCAGCCACTTCCATGGCCTGCAGCATCACAAGGTGCTGATCGCCCGGCGCAACGGCAAGCCTTACCAAGTGCTGTGCGGCTCCACCAACTTCAGCTTCCGCGGCTGCTATGTGCAGAACAACAATGCGCTGTTGTTCAAGCACCTCGAGGTAGCGGACCTGTTCGGCCGGGTCTTCGACGCCAGCTTCAGCGATCCGAAAAACTTCGAGGCCAGCGACCTGGCGCAGAAATGGCACGTGATCGAAACCGGCACCGCAACGACCGCTGGCCCGCGCCTGCATTTCTGTTTCTCGCCACACAACGGCAGCGACCTGTCGCTCAGCCCGATCGGCGGCGCGATCGACCAGGCCAGCCGCTCGGTGCTGTTCAACATCGCCTTCCTCAACCAGATCACCAGCGGCCCCCTGTACGAGTCGATCAGCCGCCTCTACAAGCGTCCGGTGTTCAACTATGGCGTGACCGACAAGGCCTCGGGCATGGATGTGATCAAGCCTGATGGCACATCGGCCGAGGTGGATTTCGCCTATCTCGCCCAGTACGCACCGGAACCTTTTCGCAGCGAGTGGTCCGGCGGCACCGGTATTTCGGTACACAACAAGTTCGTCGTCACCGACTTCAACCTGCCGAGCGCCAAGGTCTTCACCGGTTCCTCGAACCTGTCCATTTCGGGGGAAGAAAAAAACGGCGATCACCTGGTCCTGATCGAGGACCAGAAAATCGCCGTGGTCTATGCCATCCAGGCCCTGCTGATATTCGATCACCTGCACTTTCGCAGCGTGATGCAAAAAGCCTTCACCAGCGCCGATGAGACCCAGGGGAAGCAGCCACCGCCACTGTTGCTGAAAAAACCCACGGCGATCTCGGGCCAGCCCGCCTGGTTCGAGGCGTACTACGTCGCAGGTTCGCAGAAACAGGGCGACCGGCAGTTGTTCTCTCACTAAGGGCACGAACTGTCGAAAGGTGCCAGGAAGGCCTCATGCCCTGCTGGCGCCTGCGCGGGTCAAACCGAGAAGATCATGCAACCGATCGCACCGGCCTCGTGGTAGATGGCGTGGCCGCTGTTCTCCACCGTGAACCCGCGCAACGAGCGTTTGGCCACGTCGCTATAGGCCAGGGAAACCACCCAGCGGGCCTCGACAGGCTCGGTGTATTTGGCGATTTTCTCGATATCCTTGCGGGTTTCCGCCAACAGTTTGTTGCCAGCATTGGTGGCGCTCTCGACTTTCACCTCGATGGCATAGATCTCGACACCCTGGCTGGCCAGTACATCCAGGTGCAGGGTGCCGTTCGGCGGTGGGTAAGGCGCTTCGCGAGTGCACCCCAGGTGGGCTGCGCGCAGCAGCATCAGAAACT
Source organism: Pseudomonas sp. GW822-FHT05A08 (assembly GCF_058800485.1). Classification (NCBI taxonomy): domain Bacteria; kingdom Pseudomonadati; phylum Pseudomonadota; class Gammaproteobacteria; order Pseudomonadales; family Pseudomonadaceae; genus Pseudomonas; species Pseudomonas sp. GW822-FHT05A08. The sequence goes on along the minus strand of NZ_CM179511.1, from coordinate 3,065,591 downwards.
CGACCTGGAACCAGACTTCCCAGGCCGCGCCGGTACTGATGGCGGCCTCGATGCGCGAGTGGTCACTGAGGATGATGTGGCTGAGTTCGGTGTTTCTCATCGGGCGTTCCCTCTAATGGTTGGTAGAGAGAGGAACGAGCCGACGGCGCCGTTGTGAACAATGAGCGTGAGGCCGGCATACCTGCGCATGCCGGCCTAGTGGTTTTATTTCCTGATGGAAACGATAGTGGCCGCGCCGCCGTCCAGGCGGAATGCGAAGGTCACCCGGTCGCCAATCGCCAGTCCCGCCAACTGCTCTGCGGTCGCGGCGAAGGTCATGGTCATCGACGGCCATTGCACGGCGGGGACGGCGCCGTGGGCGATGGTCACCCGCTGCTTCGCGGCATCGATGGCCTTGATCGTGCCCTCGGCACTGGCCTGTTGAACCTGTCGGGCTTCCTGCTTCATCTGCATGCCGTTCATGTCGTCCATTTTCATGCCATCCATTTTCATGCCGGGCATGTCCTGCGCGTGGGCGGCAAGGGACAGCGCGGCCAGGGTGCCAGCGATAACGATCTGGATCAGTTTCATAGGTTTTTTCCTTGTGTGATGGAGACAGCGCGAAGGTGCCGGCGGCGCATCAGGCGATAGGCCGCCGGTATGACGAACAGGGACAACAGGGGCGCGGTGAGCATGCCGCCGACCATGGGCGCGGCGATGCGGCTCATCACTTCGCTGCCGGTGCCGCTGCCCAGCAGGATCGGCAGCAGGCCGGCGATGATCACCGCCACGGTCATGGCCTTGGGGCGCACGCGCTGCACCGCGCCTTCGCGAATCGCCGCGAGCAACCCAGCCTCGGTACGCTCGGCGGATTCCTCGCGCTCGGCCCAGGCGTTCTTCAGGTACAGCAGCATGATCACGCCGAACTCCGCCGACACCCCGGCCAGGGCGATAAAACCGACGCCGGTGGCCACCGACAGGTTGAAGCCCAGCCAATAGAGGAACCACGCCCCGCCCGTCAGGGCGAACGGCAACGTGGCCATGATCAGCAAGGCTTCGTCGAAGCGGGTGAAGGTCAGGTACAGCAGCACGAAGATGATCAGCAGGGTGGCCGGGACCAGCAGCTTGAGCCGGGCGTTGGCCCGCTCGAGAAACTCGAACTGCCCGGAGTAGCTCAGGCTCATGCCCGGCTGCAGCTGGACCTGCTCGCTCACCGCCCAACGCAGGTCGGCGACCACGGAGGCAATATCCCGCCCCCGCACATCGACATACACCCAGCCCGAAGGCCGGGCGTTTTCGCTCTTGAGCATCGGTGGACCCTCGCTGACCTTGACCTTGGCCACGGTGCCGAGGGTGATCTGGCTGCCCAGCGGGGTGTAGATCGGCAACTGCTCCAGAGCCCCCAGCGAGTCCCGCCAGTCACGGGGGTAACGCAGGCTGATCGGGAAGCGGGCCAGCCCTTCAATGGTCTCGCCGATGTTTTCACCGCCAATGGCACCGCTGACGATCGACTGCACGTCGGCGATATTCAGGCCGTAGCGCGCGGCCGCCTGGCGGTCGATGTCCACATCGATATAACGACCACCCGTCAAGCGTTCGGCCAGCGCCGAACTGACCCCGGGCACGTTCCTGGCCACCCGCTCGACGGCCTGGGTCACGGCATCGATCTGCCGCAGATCGCTGCCGGCCACCTTGACCCCGATCGGGCTCTTGATGCCGGTGGCGAGCATGTCCACACGGTTGCGGATCGGCGGAATCCAGATATTGGTCAACCCCGGGACCCGCACCACCCGGTCCAGCTCTTCGACGAGTTTTTCCGGGGTCATGCCCGGGCGCCACTGGTCATGGGGCTTGAACTGGATAGTGGTCTCGAACATCTCCAGGGGCGCCGGGTCGGTGGCGGTTTCCGCGCGGCCGGCCTTGCCGAACACATGCTCGACCTCAGGTACGCTCTTGATCAGCCGGTCGGTCTGTTGCAGCAGCTGCGCCGCCTTTTGCGCCGACAGCCCCGGCAGCGCCGACGGCATATACAGCAGGTCGCCTTCGTCCAGCGGCGGCAGGAACTCTCCCCCTAGACGCGAGATCGGCCATAGCGCGCTGAGGAACACCAGCAAGGCCACCAGCAAGGTCGCCCGGGGCCTGCGCAATACCGCCTCCAGGGCCGGTTCATAGATACCGATCAACCAGCGGTTCAGCGGGTTCTGCTGCTCGTTGGGAATCCGCCCGCGAATCCAGTAACCCATCAACACCGGGACCAGGGTCACCGACAGCCCCGCCGCCGCGGCCATGGCGTAGGTCTTGGTAAACGCCAGCGGGCCGAACAACCGCCCTTCCTGGGCCTCCAGGGTGAACACCGGGATGAACGACAGGGTGATGATCAACAGGCAGAAGAACAGCGCCGGCCCGACCTCGGTCGCCGCCTCGGTGATCACCTGCCAGCGCTGTTCGCCTTGCAGGGTGTGCCCGGGGTGGGCCTGGTGCCAGGCCTCGAGCTTCTTGTGGGCGTTCTCGATCATCACCACCGCCGCATCGACCATGGCCCCGATCGCGATGGCGATCCCGCCCAGGGACATGATGTTGGCGTTGAGCCCCTGGTGCCGCATCACCACAAAGGCGATCAACACCCCGATCGGCAAGGAGATGATCGCTACCAGGGAGGAACGCAGGTGCCAGAGGAAGATCCCGCACACCAGTGCCACGACGATGAACTCCTCCAGCAACTTGTGGCCGAGGTTGCTCACCGCGCGGTCGATCAGCTGGCTGCGGTCGTAGGTGGTGACGATTTCCACCCCCGCCGGCAGGCTGCGTTTCAGCTCGTCGAGCCGGGTCTTGACCGCCGCGATGGTTTCCCGGGCGTTCTTGCCGCTGCGCAGAATCACCACGCCGCCCACCGCTTCGCCCTCGCCGTCGAGTTCGCCGATGCCGCGGCGCATTTCCGGGCCGAGCTGGACAGTCGCGACCTCGCCCAGGGTCACCGGCACCCCGCCCGCCGTCAGCTTGAGTGGAATGGCGCGGAAGTCATCGAGGGTCTTCAGGTAACCGGAAGCCCGCACCATGAACTCCGTCTCCGCCATCTCCAGCACCGCGCCACCGGTTTCCTGGTTGGCCTTGCCGATCGCCGCGCCGACCTCGGCCTGGGTGATACCGAAGCTGGCCAGTTTCAGCGGATCGAGCAGTACCTGGTACTGCTTGACCATACCGCCCACCGTGGCGACTTCCGCCACGTTCGGCAGGGTCTTGAGCTCGAACTTGAGGAACCAGTCCTGCAGCGCGCGCAGTTGCGCCAGGTCATGCCCACCGCTGCGGTCCACCAGGGCGTACTGGAAAATCCAGCCAACCCCGGTGGCATCCGGCCCCAGCGCCGGCCTGGCACTGGCCGGCAAGCGACTCTGGACCTGGCTCAGGTACTCCAGCACCCGCGAACGGGCCCAGTACAGGTCGGTGCCGTCTTCGAACAACACATAGACAAAGCTGTCGCCGAAGAACGAATAACCGCGCACGGTCTTGGCCCCCGGCACCGAGAGCATGGTGGTGGCCAATGGGTAGGTCACCTGGTTCTCGACGATCTGCGGTGCCTGCCCGGCATAGGGCGTGCGGATGATCACCTGCACATCCGACAGGTCCGGCAGCGCATCGACCGGCGTGCTCTGCACCGACCAGACACCCCAGGCGCTGACGAACAGCGTCGCCAGCAACACCAGAAAACGGTTGGCCACCGACCAACGAATCACGGCCGCGATCATGGCTGGTTCCCCGCTTTTTCCAGGCGTTGGACCCGCAGCTCATTGCCGCTCTGGCTCAGCGCCACCCGCACCTTGTCGCCTACCTTGAGGCCCTGCGTCAAGCCAGGATTGGCCAGAGGAAAGGTCATGGTCATGGCCGGCATGCCCAGGCTCTTGAAGGGACCATGGGCCAGCGTGACTTCCTGACGGTCGATGGCCAGGATCTGCCCTTCGGCTTCATGCAAGACGGCTGCGGGGGCCGCCAAGGAAGCGGCGACTATGCCCTTGAGGCTGGCTTCCGAATCCAGCAGGAACTGCCCGGACGCCACCACCTGCTGCCCTTCCTCCAGGCCTTTCAAAATCGCCGTCTGGCCAGCATTGTCCGGCCCTGGCTGCACCTCCACCGGGCGGTAGCGCCCCCCGTCTTCGGCGAGCATCACCAGGGCCCGGCGGCCGGTGCGAATCACCGCCACGCTGGGCACCCACAACAGAGCTTGTTGGGTCGCACGCTTGAGGCTGACCTGGGCGCTCATGCCCGGCCGCAGCCGACCCTGCGGGTTGACCAACTCGACCCGCACCCGCAGCGTGCGGCTGTCGGCATTGGCCTCTGGAAGGATCGCGTCGACCTTGCCGGCGAACACCTCCCCCGGAAAAGCCGGCAAACGAGCCTCGGCCACCTGCCCGGTGACGAGCGAGCCAGCCTGCGCCTCCGGAACCGCCACCGCCAGCCAGACGCTGTTCAAACCGTTGACCCGGGCCAGGGTCTCGCCGGCGGCCAGGGTCATGCCCTGGCGGACATTCAGCTCTTGCAGCACACCGCCGATGGGGCTGCTCAGGGTCAGGGTCGGCTGGGCCTTGCCACTGCGCTCGACCTGGGCAATCACGGCTGTTGGCATCCCGCTAAGGCGCAGTCGCTGGCGAGCGGCCGCCAGCAGAGCGGCATCGCCACTGGCCTTGAGGGCGAGGAACTCTTCCTGGGCCGCTGCCCATTCCGGCACCAGGATCTCCGCCAGGGCCGCATTGGCCTTGAGCAGATCCCCCGGGGCCCGGGCATACACCCGCTCGACAAAACCCGCGGTGCGCGGCTGAACGACCGCCACCTCGCGCTCGTTGAACGCCAGCACCCCGACGGCATCGACGCTGCCGGCCAACACCCCGCGCGTGACGCTGGCCAGGCGCAGGCCGAGGTTCTGGGTCAGGCTCGGATCGATGCGCACCGCCGCGCCATCCCCCTGGGCTCCCTGGCCCTCGGCGTACCGCGGCACCAGTTGCATGTCCATAAAGGGCGACTTGCCCGGCTTGTCGAACTTCTGCTGCGGGTACATCGGGTCGTACCAGTACAGCGCCTTGGGCTCGGCCGATGCCTCCTGCCCGACCGCCACCACCGGCATTTCACCCCTGCGCGGCTGGGCCAGCCAGTAACCACCCGCCCCTCCCAGGGCCAGCGAGACGCCGACCAGCGAAGCGACTTTCCATATCGATGCATTCATTGCGCGGTCTCCCCATAGGCGAAATACAGCCGAGCGTTGGTCAGGGCACGCTGTTCCTCGACGTCGATCTGCTTGAGGCGGGCTTCGATCAGTTCGCGGCGGGCGGCGACCACCGCCGCCAGGTCGCCCTTGCCGGCGCGGTAGCTGGCCAGGCTCAGGTCGACCTTTTCCCGGGCCAACGGCACCAGGCTTTGCTGGTTGCGGCGCACCGCGCGATCCAGGCGCTGGTAGTCGGCCAACTGCGCTTCCAACTGCTGGGCGTGCTCCCGGGACAGGGCTTCGCGCTCGGCCTCCAACTGGCTCAGCTCGGCCTGCCGGGCGGCGATTCTGGGGTTCTGGCGCGAGCCGGGAAACAACGGCAAGTCCCAGGAAAACTGCACGCTGACCATGTCGCCGAACTCACGGCCGCGGCGCTGATAGTCCAGCTCCCAGCTCCAGTCCGACTGCTTGTCGGCCTCGGCCTCATGAACCCTGGCTTGCGCCTCGCGGGACATGGGCGCGAACGCCGCCAGTTCAGGATGGTGTTGCAGCTTGTGCGCGTAGCCTGCGCTGTCCACCGGCCACTCGGGCAAACGTCCCTCGGGCCGGTCGTTGGCGGCGCCGCCGATCCAGCGCTTGAGCGCGGCCCGGGCCTGGGCCCGCTGGCTGATCAGTTCGTCCTCGCGTTCGGCCAGTTGCGCGGCTTCCTGGCGGGGCGTCACCGCATCCGCCGGTAACCCGCGGCCACCGGCGATCTGCGCACGCACGGTGTCGCCCAGCAGGCGATTTTCCTTGTACAAGTCCTGGAGCAACACTTCCTTGCGCTCCACCGAATAGCTGTTGATCCAGGCCAGGGCCGTGGCCTGGCGCACGTTCAGCAACTCCACCCGACGCTCGGCGGCGGCCCGCTCGACCGCCCCGGCGGCGACCTCGACGCGGGCCTTGCGCTTGTCGCTGTTGGGCATTTCCTGGCGGATGCCGACCATCTGCATGGTCATGCCGTCCTGGTCGAGACGCCAGCGATCCGGGCCACCAATGGGGTAGTTCTGCACCCCCAGCAACAGCTTGGGGTCGGGCAATTCGCCGGCGGGGATGGCCGCGCTGCTGGCGGCCTGGATTTTCGCGTCTTGGGCAGTCAGCGACGGCGCGTTGTTCTCGGCCAGCCGCAACGCCTCGTCGAGGGTCAAGGCGCCAGCGAGGCTCGGCCACACCAGCGCGCCCGCCGCCAGGCCAGCCACGAGGGACCAGCCGGTGCAATAGCACTTGGGGTTCATGTTGACGATTCCTGTGATGATCCACCGCGCGCCCGAAAGACAGGCACGCAGCCATGTCATCCCGTTAATACGGAATGAGGTTCAGGGGGATACAGGAATCAGGCCCGGGGCGGTCGCCATACCCCGGAAAGGTTTTGCGCGGGCAGAAAATCGCTGGAGAAGGACAGGACAACGGGGTGGCTCAGGGTTACGGCAGGCTTGACGATCGAGACTTGCAGCATCCCGCCGGTCTTGCATTCCTGGCCCGGCTTGCAGGGTTTGCCGTGCTCGACCGGGCTTTTCAGGTCATTGCAGCAATCCATGCCCATGCCGTCCATCATCGCCATGCCCATGGACTTCATCGGGCAGGGTTCGGTCGGCGCCTGAGCGCCCGCCATCCCGCTGAGGGGAAGCGCCAGGCTGATCAGGAACACAAGACAAAACCGCAGGTAGCGTTTCATGGGTCTGGAGTTTAGCGATAAAAAACCGAGTGGTGGAAAACCGCTCTTGCCCTTGGACCGATGGCATAAACCGGCCGCCGAAAAAACCGGCTGCGCATGATATCAACGGACCAGGATTAAGCCAGGATTAGGGCGCGGAAAAATCGCTACAAGGACGGCTCGAACACCCCCGCTTCTTCCAGCATGTGCACCAGCGTTTGCGGCCAGACGGTGGCCTCGGTGGCTCGCAGATCATCGGCGGACCACCAATGATGATCGGCCATCACCTGGGCCTCGGATGAGGTCCAGCCTGCACGAGAGAGCGGCTGATCTGGCGCGTGCACCACAAAATATTGCTCGACGGAGGTCACCCATTCGCCACAGGGCAGTTGCATGGGGAACCGGCGACCGGCCACCGGCTCTCCCACCGCGCTGACCTGAATACCGGTTTCCTCGTGCAGTTCACGAATCGCCGCGACCTGGAAGGTTTCGTCCCCTTCAAGCCCGCCACCGGGCGTGGCCCAATAGTCATCCCCCGCCAGCGCCCCTTCCTTGTGCAGGAAGCGGAACAGCAGGACCTTTCGCGAAGGGTTGATGACCAGCAATCTTGCCGATTTTCGTTCACGCATCGGTATCTCCCTGAAGTGTTGTTCTGATGTATGCGTCGACGCGTCTCACAACGGCAGCGAGCGGTCCTGAATCACCCGTTTCATCACCAGGGTCGAGGTCAGGCGCTGGACGTTGGGCAGCTTGGACAGGCGCTCATCGTAAAGCTGCTGGAAGGCCGGCAGGTCGCGGGTGATGACGTGCAGCAGGTAATCCGGCTCGCCAAACAGCCGTTGCGCCTCGACGATCTGCGGGATCGGCAGCAGCGCCGCTTCGAAGGCGGTCACCGCCTGGTGATCGCCCTCGCGCAGCGTGGCAAACACCATCGCCGAAAACGTCAGGCCCAGGGCGCTGGGCGACAACTGGGCGCGATAGCCCTGGATCACCCCCGACTCCTCCAGCGCCCGCACGCGACGATGGCACGGCGACAGGCTGAGGCCGACCCGCTCCGCCAGCTCGGTCACCGACAAACGCCCGTCCGCCTGCAGCTCGGCAAGAATCTTCTGATCAATTCTATCCACCTGGAAGGATCTACCCAAAAACCTTATTCAGACTGGAATAATAGAGAAAATATTCTCACCGCACTCCATTAATCTTTCCGCAAACCTGATCTTTGCGAGAAAGAAGCATGCCCTCCCCGATTAACACCACCGTCGACAGCCCAGAAACAGCATTCGCCCAGCAGCACAAGGCAAGACGGCCATGAGCCTGAGTATTTTCGCGGCGTTCTGGGCGGTGTCGTTTCTATTTGTGATCACCCCCGGGGCGGATTGGGCCTACGCGATATCGGCCGGCCTGTTCGGGCGGGTGGTGATACCCGCGGTGGCCGGCCTGTTGATCGGGCATCTGCTGGCGACGCTGATAGTGGCCGCCGGGGTCGGCGGGCTGATCGCCAGCAATCCCCTGGCCCTCTCGCTGCTGACCCTTGGCGGGGCTGGCTATCTGCTCTGGCTGGGGATCAATATGTTGCGCAACCCGTCCGTGCCCCGCGCCGGGGAGGCCCAGCCTTCCGCGTCCTGGGCTCGCTGGACCCTCAAGGGCGCCTGCGTCAGTGGCCTCAACCCCAAGGTGTTCCTGCTGTTCCTGGCCTTGCTGCCACAATTCACCGACCCGCTGGCCGCCTGGCCGGTGCCGCTGCAAATCGTCGCGCTGGGGCTGCTGCATGCCTTCAGTTGCGCGGTGATCTACCTGCTGGTGGGCTTTGCTTCCCGCGCCGTGTTGCAGACGCGCCCGGTGGCCGCGCAAGCGGTCAGCCGGCTCTCGGGGGCGCTGATGATCATCATCGCCGTGCTGCTGTTCATCGAGCAGATCCTGCGCTGAACCGGTATGTTCCACGGGTATCCAAAAGGCTCGAATACCGCACTCCCCCGAATACGCAAAAGGACCAGGAACCGCAATGAAAAGCTTCCGACAGCGCGCCACCGAAGGGCTTCAGGCAGGCGACCGCTTCACCCTCTCCCGCTGTTTTTCAGAGGCGGATATCCAGGGCTTCGCCACGCTGTCCCGCGACTACAACCCGGTGCATTTCGATGCCGAGTTCGCCGCGGCCCGGCGCTTCAGGGCACCGGTTTCCCATGGCCTGCTGACCGCCAGCCTGCTCACCGAAATCGGCGGACAGATCGGCTGGCTGGCCTCGGCCATGAGCTTCCAGTTCAAGCAGCCGGTGTATGCCGGCGACACCATCACTTGCCACTGGGTCATCCAGGCGCTGGACGAACAAGGCCGGGCTACGGCGGCCATCAACATGACCAACGAAGACGGCATCATCGTCCTGGAAGGCCAGACCAGCGGCCTGGTGCCAGGGCCGAAGGAGCGGGCAATCCTGATGCGCATGCTGGCCGAGGGCGACCCGAGCAATGGCGCGGCGGGTGCGGGGGAATGATGGGCATTGGGCGAACCGCGCGTCTGGCTCGCCCGTATCGATGTTCGGCCCGTGCTCACTCTTGCCGGATAATATCGACCGAGATCTCCCGCGCCGGAATCGGCCCTTTGTTCTCAAGCCAGTGCGTGGTGTCCCGGTCCTCGGGCCACCCCACTCCCGGGCCATAGTCCGTGTCGCCGCCATCGCGATGGTCAGTGATGGTGCCTTCCAGTATGTAGACGACGCCTGGCCGGTCTTTATGGTTGTGGATCGGCCCGAATACGCCTCCAGGCTCGATGGTCACCAGGCGCATTCTGAGTTGGCGCCCGGCCATACCCTCGATTTCGGGACCCAGGTCAATGGTTGCCAGTACCTGCACTGCAACCCCTTTGGTTTCCGGTGCCACTTGTTCATTGCTCATGCTGCTCTCCTCCCTGTACCTACAGGGCCTCACTAGCAGTAGACACCCCTAAAAGGAGAGAGCTGCCGACAGGCGACAAAGGGTCGGGAGCAGGCGTTCAATGGGGACCAGGATGGATCGACATCCCGCTCTCGGCTTCAGGCCCCACACTGGCAACACACATTCCATTCCCGGTGCAGTCGGCCCCGCTATTCGCCTTTAACTGGCGATGCAAAACCGGCACAATCGCCGGCTTTTTTCGCGACAGGAAGCGCCCATGCAACGGATTGTAATTCTGGGTAATGCCGGGAGCGGCAAATCCACCCTCGCCCGTGCCCTCGGCAAGCGCCGGAACCTGCCTGTGGTCCACCTGGACACGCTGTTCTGGGAACCCGGTTGGGTCGAACCCGACGCCGAGCAGTTCCGCGAACGGGTCCGCGCGGCGCTCGCACCGGCTGCCTGGGTGTGTGAAGGCAACTATGCCCGGCGGACCTTCGACCTTCGCCTGCCCCGTGCCGACCTGATCATCTGGCTCGATACGCCACGGCTCACCTGTTTCACCCGGGTGATCATACGCAGCATCATGAACCGTCCCCGGCCTGACCTTGCCGCAGGCTGCACGGAAAAGCTCGATCGGGCATTCCTGACCTTCCTGCGCTTCGTATGGACTTTCGATCGCGGCTACCGTCCGGGTATCGAGGCGGTACGCCTGGCCATAGGTCCGCAGATTCCCACGCTGCACTTGCGCGGCCGCCGGCAGATTGCGGCGTTTCTCGATAGCGTGTCGGCGGCGCCTGAAGCCTGCCTCGAATGATCCGCAGCCGATAACGGCCAGTCACGCCTGAGCATTTACGAGCCGTTGCGGTCGTTCGAGATGCCCAGGAAATCAGCGACGATTCAAAGTTTGGTTCAGCCTCCCCAAACTTGCCAAAGGAGGAATATCCCTTGCTGCTGCCTTGTAGGGATTGGCTATATAAATAAACGCACTTTGATATTATGAGACGCTGTTTTCGAACTATACGTAATACAGTCACCATCACTTTCAAGGAGGAACTTTATCTTTAATACAAAACATTCCAATGCGTTTAAATTGCTCGCTTCGTTCGCAGGGACGAGCTAAAGCCCGCCCCTGAGTTCGATCGCCAGGCATGGCGTTGAGATTCCTCGCAACTCAACGTTTACCATCTCTCGGGATAGTCGAAGGGAATTGCCATGAACAGATCATCGGATGTTGTTCACTTGAGTAGGGTGACGTGCGAAGACGTCGAATGGCTATACAAGGAAAAGGAGAGGCATCTCCATGAGAAAATTGATGCGACCAGAGATGCTTATTTTGGATTCATCTTCCCCATAAATCGCTCCGATCTTTCTGCGGTTTCGGAAGCTTTCGGACTGGATCACCAGGTTGCGCAGCTGATCTATAAGAAAAGCAAGGACTTTTCCACCTTTAAAGTTCCGGGCAGAACGTTTGGCCAGCTCACCAATCATATATACGGTGCGTCGGTACTTGCCCTAAGAGGGAAAAGCCTCGACACAGGCCTGGAGTCGGTCTCCGATCGCAGCATTAACGAACTTGCTGCGGCAAACGAAGATGTAATTCTCGAAATTGCAGGCGTGAGAGCATCCTGGTTTGGAAGAATATTCTTCCCTGCGCAAGCATTTTCAAATGCAATTTCCGTTTTTGGTGGAAAGGTAAGTCCAGAAGCGCTTTATGCTCTGGCCCAGGATTACGGTTATGCAAGTGTCGCGGGCAGTCGCAATACCATCAGGGGCGATTTCGGTATCGCACTGTGGTTAACGCTGCTTGCCCGAGCGCCCTGAGCTTCAGGCTGACAAGTGGCTGTGCCTGGCATCGACTGTCTTGCGCGTGCTTGTCGAAACTTTCGGCAAGCACGGTGCTTTGACCTCGAGGTCACCTTGAATAAAGCGCTTCCTCAGGACTCACAACCAGGGTTTGAGGAAGCGCTTTTATAGACTCTGGGATTCGAGCAGGCAGTGGCGAGCGTCCGCTTCTGGCCGAAAGCCAGTGTTGACCGGTAGCAATCATCAGCCCTAAGCGGTCGGTCACATTGCTTCTGGCTGACGCCTGCCTATCAGCTCCGGCAGGAGTAAGTGCCAAACTCGAACGTTTCAATCATTACCCATCAACTCGACGCAGGCTTCCATTGGAAACCACGTGCAGCGTCACAGTTACTGCAAAGGTCTGCGGTTTTTCCCAACATCAAGTCTTCGCGAAACTGCCAAAGCTGCGGGGAATTGTAGACTTTCTCGCCCGGCAATATTTCCGGGTAGGTCAGACCATACTTGTCGGCCAGCAATTTCACTTTAGTCGTGGATATGTAGCAGCACGGTCGCACCACATAACCGCCCTCGTGTTTCGAGACTTGCACGGGCTGGTCCCAAGGGTAACGGCACAGCCGGATACTCATATCCTCCACGGTATCGCTGGTCTGTAGCTCACGTTCGGCCGTTTCGCGGCTCGCAACGCTCGCCGAAGCGTAGATTCCCTGAGAGAAGTAGAAACCAATACCCAAACGTGCAGCCTCGGCGCGTGCATCATCAATGAGCTGCGCTCGATGTTCAGGGTTGAGTCTGTCAATCAATATATGGGATATGCGTGCCGCAACGGTGGCCTCTTTGGCCTCCATCGCCTGCGCCCAAATATCCGAAACGCCCAACGTATGGGCAAGACGAACCACATCGATCAGCTCGTGCAAGTTGCTAGATGTGGCAGTAAAGCTGAACGTAATGGCTTTCGGAAACCCAGTTTCTTTTTTGATACTGACAATCGCTTTGGTATTTTCGATAAAGTCTTCGAAGCGTGCACCGACACGAATACCTTCAAAGGTTTCCTTGGTTGCACCATCGATGGAAAGCCCGACTTTGTCGAGCTTTGAAATAGCGTTGCGATAACGACCTTTCAAGGGAATAGTGCCATTGGTAATCACCCATAACCGGGCAGAAGGGTGCAACTCCCTGCACATATCGATAATGTCGCAAAACTGTGGATGTAACATTGCCTCATTGGTGGTAAAACTAATCTCTTCGATGCGCCCCTCAAACTGGATAGATTTTCTGACCTCCTCGATATCAACGTAGTTTTTTTTGAACTTACCTTCGGAATAACAGCCAACGCACCGGAGGTTGCAGTTGTCAGAAATATTCAACCATATGGATTTTGGCGACAACACCAATCGGCCCGCTCGACCCTCAGCGATTTCGCCCCTTACCACGTGCTCATACTGCTCATAAAGCGACGTCAAGGCTTTTTGTTGCGGCGAAATGGGCTGGGATTGCGATGTCAATCTGTCAACATCTGTCGCAATAATAGAGCTATTTTCTGTATTTAGTGACATTACCGCGACGTCCTGACGTAATGAAAAGTGAGAGCTGGATCGCCCCTCATGGCTTCATAGGTAGCCAAAAAATTGAATGCAGGATCAATAATGATAGCGACTGATTGCTTGTTCAAGACAGAATTCCGTCTTCGGAGGATTGTCCACGAGCCGCGCAACAATGAAGAGCTTATCGACATCATCGATCATGTGTCGCATGTAACAGTGGACCATTCGATAGCGTTCTATGGCGAAATAGGTGTTCATTATTTTGAATTTTTCGTCCATATCACCGTCATCACCTACGGTGCCACCACCAGGCCCGAAAACACTGTGGCTTTCAAACAGCAGGTAGCCACCCGGCTTTAGAAGCGACACCAGGCGCTTCATGTAGTTTTCAAATCCCATATTGAAGTTGCCATCAATGGTGTGATGATTGGAAAACGACAGAACTACATCAAATTTCTTATCGGTGGTAAATACCGAAAAATCGCTTTCTATAAACTCTATATTGTCGCGTTTCAAATAACGCGCGGTATCCTTCGCCACTTTATTGAGAAAAGGGTTGAGTTCGACGGCTGTCACGGATTTCGCCAGTCGCGAACAATATACTGAGACAAAACCGCAGTTGCTGCCGATGTCCAGTACGTCAGCGCCCTTCAATTCTTCATCAATGGCGTATTGCTTGAACCGAAAACCCGTCGGTTTCAGGCCTGTGATTCCCAGCTCTTCCAAGCCCTGATAGAAATATCCTTGGCTGTATTGTTGCTTCTTTGGCCAGTTCTTCTGCTGTTCCTTCAAATGCCCTCGCAAACGCTTCTGGATGAAAAGCGTGCCTTTGAAGAGCCCCTTCCAGAAATCAAAAAATGAAAGTCTGACGCTGTATGGAATTTCCATTGATAAACCCGAAATAAGACGTCGATACTGGTGATCCTTCCAGGCTATCGGCCGCAGGTGGATTCACATTAGGCGTGGGCCGATTTCTGCCGGTGCCGACGAGCCGCCTTGGGTTGCCAAAGGCAGCCGTTCGACATCCACGATATCGACTGCTTAAATGGGCGCCCTTTCGTTTCAAGGTGCGCCCTTCAATGACCGACACCTTCCAGGGCAGTTGCCTGTGCGGCGCCGTCAACTACCAGCTCTCATCCCGCCCCAAGGCACTTTCCCACTGCCATTGCAGCCAGTGCCGGAAAAGCCATGGAGCGGCATTCGCCAGCTATGGCAGTGTGTTGCGCAGCGATCTGCGCATCGTGCAGGGTGCCGGGAGCCTCCAGTCCTATCGATCGTCCGAATCGGTGCTGCGCCAGTTTTGCGGCCAGTGCGGTTCGTCGCTGTTCTGGTCCAGGGACCAGGGCGAATACGCCGACTGGATCTCGATCGCCCTGGGCACTCTGGATACGCCCTTCACCGCGGATAAACAGAAACACATTCAGGTGGCGTTCAAGGCTTCGTGGTACGAAATCCAGGACAATTGGCCGCAAGAACCATGACTGCAATAAGGCAAACACGGATGGCAACCGACGCAAGGCACACCCAAACGCATCCACTCCGCCAGACGGCTTCAGGGCCAGGCGCGATACCCTCTAAGCTGAATAGAGCAGCACTGCGAACACGCCTCTACCGTCTTGATACAGGGGAACCGGAATGACCAGAACAGCAGTACGCCCATACTCGTCATGGATCCTGTTTTCCCTGCTCGCCATCAACCTGGCGCTGATCGCGGGATGTTCAAGCAAAGCCGCCAAGTATCGTTATTCGACCGCCAGCATCGGCTCGAACTGTTACGCCAAAGCGCTGCCCACTTCCGGCGAGGGTGGCCTGGCCTGGGGTTCCACCCTGGGCATGGCGCGCCAGAAATCCCTGAATAACTGCATCCGTTATGCCGGCCGCTCCGGCGGCACGCCCGGCACCTGCAAAGTGGTGTTGGCGGAGTGCAAGAAATAGCAGTGCAAAAGAAATAACAGGGAGCTTGCGAAGCAGGCCGCTCGGTTCTCAGGGTATTCGTTTATCTGGATGCCCTACCCTCATCAGGTCGACAACATGGAGGTTGATATGGGGAACGCGGTAAACAAACGCGTCGTGGTCATTGGCGCGGGCATAGTGGGCGCGTCCCTGGCGTATCACCTGGCGGGCAGAGGCGCGAAGGTCATTCTGGTGGAGGCTGAAGACATAGCGTCCGGGGTGACGGGACGCTCATTCGCCTGGATCAACACCGCCCACGACGGGCCCGATCCCATCGCCTCATTGCGCGGTACGGCGATCCAGGAGTACCGCCGGCTCGAAACCGAGCTGCCTGGCCTGAAGGTGCGCTGGACCGGTGCCCTGTCTTACGGCACAAACCCGAGTGAAGCGCTGCACGCCTCGGGTCACCCGCCTTCGGCAACCCAGCTGTCGCGCTCACAGATCCTCGACCTCGAGCCAAACCTCAAGCATCCCCCGCAGCAGGCCATGTACGCCGCCGAAGAAGGCGCGCTGGACGCCGTGCAAGCAACCCAGGCGTTGATCGCCGGCGCCCAGGCTCATGGCGCGCAGGTGCTCACCCAGACGCGGGTGTTCGGCTTTACCACCCAGGGTGCGCGGGTAACGGGCGTCACAACCGCAAGGGGCCGTATCGAGGCCGACGTTGTCGTGCTGGCCGCCGGGACGGGCATCAAGCAGCTGACCGAGCTGCTGAACCTGCCCCTGCCAATAGCGGCCTCCCCAGCCATATTGATCCGCTACGCCTCACAACCCGACCTCGTGCGCACCCTTATCTCCAGCCCGGAAATGGAAGTGCGGCAAGGCCCGGACGGCACGCTGCTGGCGGCGGAAGACTACCTGGACGACACGTTGGAAAACCAGCCAGCCGCGATAGCGCTGCGCACCGCCCAGGCCATCCGGAACGAGCTCCACGGGGTTGCGTCCATCGAGCTGGAGTCGGCCTGTGTCGGGCTCAGGCCCATGCCGGTCGATGGCACGCCCATCATCGGCTATCTGCCCGATATCGGCGATGTGTATGTGTGTGCGATGCACCCTGGCGTCACGCTGGCGGCGATAGTCGGCCGCCTGGCCAGCGAGGAGATCATCGACGACACGGCATCCCCTGCCCTTGCCCTCTGCCGTCCCGGGCGATTTTTCCAGGCATAGGGACCATGACCGACCGCGAGCAACTCCATCGAGAGGGTTACGTGCTGCTGCGCCAAGCAATCCCGGCCGAGTGGCTGGGTGAGCTGCGTGCCGTGTTCGACGCAGGCGTGATGCCGTCGAACCAATGGCCTGTGCCCCGTGGCATGGACTGGCGCCATTCGCTGCTGGACGCGGATTCGACGGTTCAGGCGGTGTGTCGCCTGCCGCAGGTGCTGGCGGTGGTGGGCGAGTTGATCGGGGAACGCTTCTTCCTCTCCCAGGTGGAAGGTCGCGAACCTCTTGCCGGTGGCGGTCAGCAGCAGCTGCACCGCGACTTGTCGGCCCAACGGCCAGGCGACATAGCCAACGCCCTGGCTTTTTTCGACGACTATGGCCCCGGGAACGGCGCCACCCGTATCGTCCCCGGCAGCCATCGCCCCGGGCCGGGAGAGCCGCCACCCGACTTCACCGACGAGTCGCGGTCGGTGCAGCTTTCAGGCTCCGCCGGGGACATCCTGGTGTTCGATGTCGATCTGCTGCACGCGGGCTGCCTGAACCCGAGCGGCGCACGCCGTCGCTCGCTCCTGATCAGCTATTTTTCCGAACCGCTCTATGCGTCGCACCTGGAAACCCTGGGTTTGCGCAATATCCGGATGGACACCACCGAGCGCTTCGATCCGGCGGACTTTGCCCTCGACCGGATCTAGTCCGCTCGCCGCCGCGCCTCCCCTCAAGGTCCATGAAGCACTGAACGATTGCCCATATCGGATGGCATAATCCCCCATCGTTCATAACGGGGGCGGATAAATGACCACTGAAAGCTACGACCTGCTCGCGATCTTCGCCGCCGTGGCCCAGGAGCGCAGCTTCACCCGCGCCGCCGCCAGGCTCGGTATGTCGCAGCCAGCCTTGAGCCGGGCCATGCGCCAATTGGAAGAACGCCTGGGCGTCAGGCTGCTGGCGCGCACCACCCGCAGCGTCTCCCCCACCGAAGCCGGCGAACACCTGCTGCGGGTGGTCTCCCCCCGGCTCGAGGAAATCGACGACGAGCTGGCCTTGCTCAGCAAGTTCCGCGACAAGCCGGCGGGCAAACTGCGCATCACCGCTGGCGAGCATTCGGCGATCACGGTCCTGCAACCGGCGCTGGAGAAACTGCTGCCCGAGCATCCCGACCTCAACATCGAGATTATCGTCGACTACGGCCTGACCGATATCGTCGCGGAAGGCTTCGACGCCGGCGTGCGCCTGGGTGAGCAGGTGGCCAAGGACATGATCGCGGTGCGCATCGGCCCCGACATGCGCATGGCGGTGGTTGGCTCCCCGGAATACTTCGCCCGCTATCCCAAGCCAAAAGTGCCGAGCGACCTGATGCAGCACAACTGCATCAACCTGCGCATGCCGACCTACGGCGGGATCTTCTCCTGGGAGTTCGAGAAAAAGGGCCAGGCACTGAAGGTGCGAGTCGAGGGCCAGCTGGTGTTCAACAACATCGCCATGCGCCTGGACGCCGCCCTCAAGGGGCTGGGGCTGGCCTATATGCCGGAAGACCTGGTGCTGGCCCATGTCGAGCAGGGTCGCTTGATTCGCGTGCTGGCGGACTGGTGCGAACCCTTCTCCGGCTACCACCTCTACTACCCCAGCCGGCGCCAGAGCTCACCGGCCTTCACCCTGCTGCGCGACGCCCTGCGTTACGCGGACTGATGCCCTGAGCGGGGGCCGCCTCATGGCCGCCCGGCGCTTGCCGCCAGGTGTTTTTCCAACGCCTCGCCGGCCCGCTTGGCCGCATCGGCCTCGCCCTGCTCGGCCAGCACCCGGACCAGTTGCCGCAGTTGCCCGACGCTCAGCCCTACCCTGATGCTGGCGGCCATGTGCGAGCGCAGTTGCGGCTCCGCGCCGGGGGTGGCGGCCAACGCGCCGACCGTGGCCAGCTCACGACTTTGCCAGTCCAGGTTGTCGCGCTCGAAGATATCGCCGAACAGATGGGCCTGCAGGTATTGGTTGATCACCGGGGCGAAGTCGAACAGCGGCCCCTGGACCGGCGCGCCGGAAATCCGCGTCTGGTTGGCCTTGCCCGCCGCCAGCAGCGCGTCGCCCGTGGGAATGCCGGCGCTGGGCTCGCGCCCCGGAACGTCCTCGATGCCGCGTTGCTTGCGCGCCTCGAGCACTTTCATCAGCTCGCCAAGGGCATTGAGGCTGCGCGGAAAGCCAGCGTAGGCATAGAGCTGCACCAGGATTTCCCTGGCCTCGCTGACGGTCAGCCCGGCATCCAGCCCCTGGTTCAAGGCGGCATTGAGCCGCGGCATGTTGCTGGTGGCCATGGCCGCCGCGATCAACGGGATGGCCTGCTGCTTGTGGGACAGCGTCTCGGAAACGGCGGGTACGGAGGACATGGCTTGAGGCTCCCTAGGGTTCTGCGCGGCGTGGCTCGGCGTCATCGCCAGGTTCAGGCTCAGCAGCGCGAAGGCCACTGTCATCCCTCCGGGCCTGCACCGCTTAACGGGCGTTGTATTGGTCATCGGTGACCTTCTCCAGCCATTGCACGCTCTTGCCATCCACCGCGCCGGTCACCGCCAGATGGGTCATGGCGCTCGTCGCCACGGCACCGTGCCAGTGCTTGACGCCCGGCGGGCAGACGATCACGTCTCCCGGATGGATTTCCTGCACCGGCTTGCCCCACTCCTGCGTCAGGCCCACGCCGGAAACCACCACCAGGCGCTGCCCCGCGGGATGGGTATGCCAGGCCGAGCGCGCGCCCGGCTCGAAGGTCACGTAGGCGCCGGAGGCATTGATCGGGCTGCTGGCGGGAAACAGCGGATCGACGCGCACCCGCCCGGAAAAGTAATCCTCCGGGCCCGCGACCGAAGACTGGGTACCTGCACGACTGATCTGCTGGGTGGCGAAAGGCTCGCTGGGGTTTTCAGCCTGGCCGGCCGCGTCAGCCAAGGGCGCCGCGGCGCATACCGCGAGCCCCAACAGGGTCTTGTTCATGATGAGAATTCCTCGTTGGTCGAGCCTATTGAAATGGCGAGCCGTTGCGGCGATCACAGCGTCCTGGCGTAGAACGCCGTCAGCTTGCTGATGGCCGCGTCCACATACTGGGGCACCCAGTAGGTTTCGATATGGGTGGCGCCGTCGATCTTGAACAGCTCCTTGTCCTGGGCGCCGGTGGCCTTGGCGAACGCATCCTCGGTCATGTAGAGGCTGTCGGCCTTGCTGCCGGCGATCATCAGCAACGGCTGCCGGATCAGTTCGATCTGCTGGGTGGCGTCGAAGCGCATCAGGTCCAGCAGGCTGCTGGTGGTGTATTTGAAGGTCGAGTTGGGGTGCGCGTGGGTTTTCCAGTAGTACTCGTAGCCCTGCCGATACAGCGCGAAGGGCAATTGGGCGATCTGTTCGTCGGTCAGGTTGGCATCCCCCGAATACAGCACTTCGCCGCCGGCCGCTTCCTGGGCACGGGCCGCCGAAGCCTGCTGCAGGCGTTGCTGGATGCTGTCCAGTTGCGAGTCGTTGTAGCCATTGCGGCGAACCCGCCCGGAATTGAACATGCTCACCGTCGCAATCGACTTGAAGCGCTTGTCGGTTTGCGCCGCGGCCAACGAATAACCACCGCCGCCGCAGATGCCGAGCAGGCCCAGGCGTGCTCTGTCGACGCCGGGATAGCCGGCGATGAAATCCGCCATGCCATGGATGTCCTCGATGCGGTACGCGGGTTTGTCCACGCTGCGCGGCTGGCCGCCACTGGCGCCCTGGTAGGCCGCATCCGCGGCGATGGTGATGTAGCCCTGGTCGGCCAGGCGCTGGGCATACAGGCCGGCGACCTGCTCCTTGACCCCGCCATTGGGGTGCGCCACCACCACGACCGGGTATTGCTTCGCCGGGTCGTAGTTCGCCGGGGTGTAGACGTTGGCGGAGATGTCCAGGCCATTGAGCTTGTAGCTGACCGGATGGATGTTGACCTTGCCCGGCTCGTTCTTGCTGATCGCGCCCTCGTAGACCAGGGTGAACGGATTCTGCTTGTAGTCCGCGGCCTCGGCGGCCGACATCCCGACCATCGCGGCCATGAGCGTGGCCTTCAGCGTTTGCTTCATTTGAATACTCCTGCCCTGCTTTTGAAGAACACGGCAGCCAGCCGCCGTGCCCATAGTCAATCCAGAGACTTCTCTGCAAGAAACCTCGAAACCAGGTCCGCGATCTCGACATTGTTGAGGTCCGAGAACGGGAAGTGGCTGTTGCCCTTGATCCCGATCTCCGGCAAGTGGATCAGCCTGGCGTCACCGCCATGCCGGTTCACCGCGTCGCGCCACAGCCGCGCCATCTCGAGCCGGGCGCGCCAGCTGTCCTGGGCCGGCAAACGCACCGGCTGGGCGGGAATGTTGTCGCCATAGAGGATCAGGATGGGAATGCGCGTCAGCGCCTCGAACTGCGCCTGGCTCACGACCTGCGCGGCGACGGTGTCGAACGCGCTGGGAATCGGCGCCGGCGCCTCGCCCTCGGGAAACACGAAGCTGCTGCCCGGCTCGAACGCGACGATGGCCCGCACGTTGCGGCTCTTGATCGCCGTCAGCCAGCCCGGCCCGCCCCCCTGGGAATGGGTGAACAGAATGGCCGGGCCGGTCTTCTCCAGCAGCGCCGACACACCATCGGACACCACCTCGATGTCGTAAGGGCCGGTGTTGGGCGTCATCGAACGGAAGAACTGCTCCTGCGCCGCCCGCCCCGGCGGGAACTGGCTGCCCGCGAAGGTCTCGGGCCACAGGCCGATGCGGAACTGGTTGAACCACAACTGCTCGTCCGCCACCGGCTTGATCGTCGCTTCGACCAGGCTGCGCCCCGCATCGCCACGGCGCGGCTGGTCGATCAGGTAGGTGGAGAAACCGCGACGCAGGAAGATGTTCTGGAAACCTTCACGCCCATCGGCCGTGGTCTCCCAGGACTTCGCCGACTGCCCCGCGCCGTGCCACATGACAATCGGCAGCGGGCGCGCGTTAACCGGCTTCTGGTAGAAGGCATACACATGGTCGCCGTGGTAGGTCTGGCCATTGGGATTCATCGGGTGGTAGGGATCGAAGGTGCCCGGCTGAGTGCGCACGCCACCGCCCGCGATCAGGCTGCCCTGATCCTCGATCACCAACGGACCGCGCTCGCTCGCCTCAACAACCGCGCCGCTGCACAGGGCAAAACAGAGGGTGCCCGCCCTGGCGGCGGCGGGCATGTACTTGCGGATCAGGTGCTGGGTCATGGAGGGCTCTCGATTGGAAATCGCAGAACCCCAACTTACCCCTCGGCCATTGATTGATAAATGGCACGGATTGGATAGGACTAATACCAGAAACGCATAGGTAGACTAATTGCCCCACCCACCGCCAAACGACCATTCCTCTGCCTCAGTGGTGGTAATCACCACCATCACATCCTCGGCATCGATGCCTGGCACGCGGCCCAGTCGCACGCTCGCCAGCTCGGGTCGACGAACGTCGACATCCCGCCTCCATCGCTGGCGTTCTTTCTGTCATTGGGGGGTGTTTAACAACACTTACCAATGGATCCATTAAAAATAAAAGCAACAGCTATCAGTCCGATAATCGCCCATAAATCAACCTTTAACCTGGATATTATCGTTGACACTCAAACACCACAGCTTCTCTAATGGATCCATTAAATAAAAACAATCACTCCCCAGGAGAGCCCTCCATGTACCCCAAGAACACTTGGTACGTTGCCTGCACCCCCGATGAAATCGCCGACAAGCCCCTGGGCCGACAGATCTGTGGGGAGAAGATGGTGTTTTACCGTGGCCTGGAGGGCCGGGTCGCGGCGCTCGAGGACTTCTGCCCCCATCGCGGCGCGCCGCTGTCGTTGGGGTATGTGGAAAGCGGCAACCTGGTGTGCGGTTATCACGGGCTGGTGATGGGCTGCGATGGCAAGACCGCGGCAATGCCCGGGCAACGGGTGCGCGGCTTCCCGTGCAACAAGACCTTTGCCGTGGTCGAGCGCTACGGCTTTATCTGGGTCTGGCCCGGCGACCAGGCGCTGGCCGATTCGGCGCTGATCCATCATCTGGAATGGGCGGTCAGCGATGAGTGGGCCTACGGCGGCGGGCTGTTCCACATCCAGTGCGACTACCGCTTGATGATCGACAACCTGATGGACCTGACCCACGAAACCTACGTCCACGCCTCCAGCATCGGCCAGAAGGAAATCGACGAGGCGCCGCCGACCACCACGGTCGAGGGTGATGAAGTGGTCACCGCGCGGCATATGGAAAACATCATGGCCCCGCCGTTCTGGCGCATGGCCCTGCGCGGCAACGGCCTGGCCGACGACGTGCCGGTGGACCGCTGGCAGATCTGCCGCTTCACCCCGCCCAGCCATGTGCTGATCGAAGTCGGCGTGGCCCATGCCGGCCAGGGCGGCTACAACGCGCCGGCGCAGTTCAAGGCATCGAGCATAGTGGTGGATTTCATCACCCCAGAGAGCGACACCTCGATCTGGTACTTCTGGGGTATGGCGCGCAACTTCAACCCACAGGACGAGGCGCTGACCGCGAGCATTCGCGAGGGCCAGGGCAAGATTTTCAGCGAAGACCTGGAGATGCTCGAACACCAGCAACAGAACCTGCTGGCCCACCCCACGCGCAACCTGCTCAAGCTGAATATCGACGCCGGCGGCGTGCAGTCGCGGCGGGTGCTGGAGCGCCTGATCGCCAGGGAACGCGCCGGCGAAGCACAACTGATCGCCACGGCCACGGCCTGAGCCCTGCGCGGCACTACGCCGGCAGTGCACCGGTGCCGCGCCCTGCCCTTTCCCCAGCCTTTTACCCAAGAAAAGAAACAGAAGTGACCGCCCTGGGCGGCAGCACTCGGAGGACCGACGATGATCGATGTGGTGGTGGTATCCCGTAACGACGAAGCCCAGGACATCTGCAGCTACGAGCTGGCCAGTGCCGATGACCGCCCGCTGCCGGGCTTCAGCGCCGGCGCGCATATCGATGTGCACCTGCCCGGCGGCTTGATCCGCCAATACTCCCTGTGCAACCACCCCGAAGAACGCCATCGCTACCTGATCGGCGTGCTCAAGGACCCGACCTCCCGCGGCGGCTCGCTGGCCATGCACGAGCAGATCCACGCCGGCACGCGGCTGCACATCAGCGAGCCGCGCAACCTGTTTGCGCTGGCCCATGAAGCCCGGCGCAGCCTGCTGTTCGCCGGCGGCATCGGCATCACCCCGATCCTGTGCATGGCCGAGCGCCTGGCCCACAGCGGCGCCGATTTCGAGCTGCATTACTGCGCCCGCTCCAGCGAGCGCGCGGCCTTTGTCCAACGCCTGCGCGATTCATCCTTCGCCGAGCGGGTGTTCCTGCATTTCGACCAGGAACCCGAGACGGCGCTGGACGCGACCAAGGTCCTGGCCGCGCCTCACAACGACGTTCATCTATATGTGTGTGGTCCCGGCGGCTTTATGCAGCACGTGCTGAACACGGCCAAGGCCGCGGGCTGGCGGGAGGACTGCCTGCACCGCGAGTACTTCGCCGCCCCCGTCGATACCCGCGCCGATGGCAGCTTCTCGGTCAAGGTCGCCAGCAGCGGCCAGGTCTTCGAGGTGCCTGCGGACAAGAGCGTGGTGCAGGTCCTGGAAAGCCATGGCATCGACATTGCCATGTCCTGCGAACAAGGGATTTGCGGCACCTGCCTGACCCGGGTACTGGAGGGCGTGCCGGAGCACCGCGACCTGTTCCTCACCGAGGACGAGCAGGCGCGCAACGACCAGTTCACCCCCTGCTGCTCGCGCTCGAAAACGCCGCTGCTGGTGCTGGATATCTGAAGGGAGTCAGGCGGGGCGGAGGATGACCTTCATCCGCTCGTCCGCCGCCGCGCTGCTGAAGATCTCGGCATAACGCAGGGTCGCGTTGGCATGCTCGCGCATGATCGCCTCGGCCCGCGCGCCCTGGCGATTGACCAGGGCGTCGAACACCGAATGGTGCTGCATATGGGCGTAGTTGAAGCGCCGGTATTCGCGGGCCATGTCCTGGCGATCCACCGCCAGCGCGGTGACCGAGGCGAACGGCAGATGATCGTTGCGCGCCAGGGCATCGGCGATCGCCGGGTTGTGGCTGCCTTCGACAATCACCTGGTGAAAACGCATGTTGAGGTCGTGATAGACCTCCAGGTCGTCCTCGGTCACATAACCCTTGGCAAACAATTGGTCGCCCTGGGCCAGGCACAACTCCAGGGCCGCCCGCGCCACCTCCGACAAGCCGCGCTCGGCGGTCTGGCGCGCCGCCAGCCCTTCGAGCACACCCCGCACCTCGACCGCGCCGGCGATGTCCTCGGCACTCACCGAACGCACCTGGAACCCCCGCCCGCCAAACCGCACCAGCAGGCCTTCCTGCTCCAGGGTACGGAACGCCATGCGCACCGGCATCCGCGACACCCCGAACAACTCCGCGGTCGGAATCTCCATCAGCCGTTCACCGGCCGCCAGTTCGCCCGAGGCGATCATCTTGCGCAACGCGACCAGCACCAATTGACCGGGCTTACTCATCCAGGCAACTTCCAGAAAACGTGGGCGGCCATAGTACCGCAAGCCTTGCGCCGGCGGCATGCGGATAGCGGCGTGCCGACAATGGCGACCTCACGGACGCCATCGCGGGCAAGCCTCGCTCCTACAGAAAATGCGTAACCTACTGCCTCACAGCACACGCCTCCCTGTAGCCGCTGCCGCAGGCTGCGATAAGGCCGCAGGCCTTCAGCGATCTCAAGATCTTGCGCCCCCTTCGGGGTCGATCGCAGCCTCGCAGGCTCGGCAGCGGCTACAGGAAACACACCCACCCCAGGCCGGCCGGCAGGTCGCCGTCTTGCTTTTGCTTTTGATCTGAACGCCCCGTTAACCACGATGGCCGAACGCAGGCATTGAGCCGTGGGTAACCCGGCAGGGATGCCGGGTTAGCCGCCCCAGGCCATGGATGGCCTGTGGCGGCGGCCCACGGATCAATGCCTTCGTTCGGGCATGCCGAGCCTTAGCGAGGCACCGAGTGGGGGGCGAAGCGTTTTGGTTACTTTGGACTGGGCCGGCTTCCGGATCTTCCAAAGTGACCCGCCGTAAGGGCGGAACCCTAAGTAGCCGTAACCGCAGAAACGGATATGCACACATCCCAAAAATGCAGCGCCAAAACAGATGCCATCGCGGGCAATTCGAGCGTCGACCGGCCGCTCCCGCCCGCGACAACACTGCAAGGCTCAAAACGACAACGGATAACTCACAATCACCCGAGTCTGATCAAAGTCACTATTGAAACTGCGCCGATTGGTAGCGTTATTCACCCGCACACTGAGATTCTTCAGACTCCCACTCTGAAAGGTATACCCCACCTCCGTATCCCGCTCCCACTCCTTGCCATTGCTCCCGGCCTTGGTCGTGGCATTCTCGCCATGCCCATAGCGCACCATGGCCAACAACCCCGGCACACCCATGGCGGCGAAGTTGTAGTCATAACGCAGCTGCCAGGAGCGCTCGTCGGCGTTGCTGAAGTTGCCGTTGAACATATCGTTGCCCAGGGTCCGGCCGCTGCTGCCATACACCGACATCCACGGGCTGTCGCCACTGACCTTCTGCAAGCCCAGGTACAGGGTATGGCCAGCGGTGGAGGCCGAGAGCAAGGCATAGGCGGTACGGCTCCGGATCTCGCCGATGCGCGCCTGGCCGTCATCCTTGTCGATGAAGTAACCGAGGTTCGCCCCCAGCACCCAGTCGCCCACCGGCTGCTTGTGCAGCAGGTTGAAGTAGCTCTGCTGGTAGATGTCTTCCAGTTGCGCATGCCAGGCGCCGATCAAGGTGCGCTGCTGGTTGAAACGGTACTCGGCGCCGGCATAGGTGAAGCCATCGGACGTGACCCCGGGCGCGGCCCAGGCCGAGAGGTCCTGCATGTCCGAGGAGTTACGCAGGCTCACCGAACGGTACTGCCCGGCCTGCAACCCCAGCCCGGCGATTTCCCGCGAATCGAGCATCGCCCCACGGAAGGTCTGCGGCAGCAGCCGGCCATCGTCGTAGCGCAGCAGCGGGATGTCCGGCAGCAACTCGCCAACCTTCAATTCAGTGGCGGAAATGCGCATTTTCGCCGCCACGCCGGCGCGACCGTAGTTGTCCGCCGCACGCCCGTCGTCATGTACCGGCAGCAGCTCCGAACCACTGGTACCGCGCCCGCTGTCGAGCTTGACGCCGAACATGGCAATGCCGTCCAGGCCGAACCCGACGACGCCCGGGGTGTAGCCGGAATTGAACTTGAGGATAAAACCCTGGGCCCATTCCTCGACCTTGCTCTTGGCCGCACCCGGGTCGCGAAAATCCCGATTGAAGTAATAGTTGCGCAGCACCAAATCGGTCTTGGCATCTTCGAAAAAACCACCGTCTTCGGCCCAGGCCGGCAGGCCCGTGCCCAGTGCCAGTGAAGCCGCGGCCAGCGAGCGCGCGAGGATGCAGTGAGGGGTGTTCATTATTATTGTTCTCCGCTTTGCATAGGCGCAGCCGTTCCCCGACAGGCCGCTCCAGGCCCGCCTTCTATCGGCTGCAAAAATGCCCGGTCTCTCTTTTGGGAAAGACCGGGCGATATCCTCAGCTCAAGGCATCAGAAGGGATAACGACGCGCCGAGTGCTGCACGCTGATCCAGTGATCGCGGGTGAATTCGTCGATCGCCCAGTCGCCGTTGAAGCGCCCGAGCCCCGAGTTCTTTTCCCCACCGAAGGGCGCGTTGGCCTCGTCGTTCACCGGGATGTCGTTGATATGGGTCATGCCCGCGCGAATCCGCCGGGCGAAGTTCACCCCGCGCTCCAGGTTGCGGCTGAACACCGCGCTGGACAGGCCGAATTCGCTGGCGTTGGCCAGCTCCAGGGCGTGGGCCTCGTCCCGGGCGCGCAGCAGGCCCACCAGCGGACCGAAGATTTCATTGCGCGCCAGGTCCATATCGACTGTGACCTCGCCGTAGACATGGGGCGCCAGCAGATTGCCCTGGGCCCCGCCCTCGTAGAGCGGCTCGGCGCCTTCGCGGCGAGCCAGCTCGATCTTCTCCCGCAGGCCTTGCAGCTGCCGCGCATTGATCACCGGGCCGATCACCGTCTCGATCGATTGCGGATCGCCGACCTTGAGGCCCTTGACCCGCTCGACGAAGCGCGCGGCGAAGGCGTCGTAGAGGCTGTCGTCGACGATGATCCGGTTGACCGCCATGCAGATCTGCCCCTGGTGCAGGAACTTGCCGAACACCGCCGCGTTCACCGCCTGTTCGAGGTCGGCGTCGGCCAGGACCACGAACGGGCTGTTGCCGCCCAACTCCAGGGCCACATGCTTGAGGTGCGCGCCGCCGCTGGCGATCCGGCCGATACCGCGGCCGACCGGGGTGGAGCCGGTGAAGGTGATCAGCGAAGGTACCGGGTGCTCGACAAAGGCATCGCCAATCTCGCTGCCCGCCCCCACCACCACACTGAGCACGCCCGCCGGCAGGCCGGCCTCCTCGAAGATCTTCGCCAGCAGCAGGCCGCCGCAGACCGGCGTATCGCTGGCCGGCTTGACCACCACCGCGTTGCCCAGGGCCAGCGCCGGGGCGATGGAACGCTGGGTCAGGTGCAGCGGGAAGTTCCACGGGCTGATGACCCCGACCACCCCCAGGGCGCTGCGGTAGACCCGGCTCTCCTTGCCCGGCACATCGGACTCGAGAATGCGGCCGTGGACCCGCGCCGGGAACGACGCCGACTCCAGGGCGATGGCCCGCGCCGCGCCCCACTCCAATTGCGCCTTGAGCCGGGTGCTGCCGGACTCGCGAATGATCCAGTCGACGATCTCCTCGCGGCGCCGGTCGAACACCGCCACCACCTGATGCAGCACCGCCGCCCGCGCCGACGGCCCGAGCGCCGCCCAGTGCGGCTGCACCGCGGCGGCCTTGGCATAGGCGGCATCCAGGTCGGCGCGGTTGGCCTGGGCCACTTCCAGCAATAGCGCGCCGTCGAACGGGTTGCTCACCGCCAGGGTTTTGCCGGCCGCGCCGGCGCGCCATTCCCCGGCGATGGGTTGCAGGTGCAGGTCGCTGTAGACAGCTGTGGACTCACTCATGACAAAACTCCTTGAGGACAGGATTCACAGGAAAGATGGGCTCGCGACTCAGGGCGCCGAACCGGGTTTACGTGGCTATGCATGACTGCCTCCGGTGGCCGCCCGCGCCTCGATCAGGCGCAGCAGCCCCAGCAGGGTTTCGGTGTGCGGCACGGCGATGCCGGCCTGGCGCGCCCTGGCCAGGACCTCGCCATTGATCGCGCCGACTTCCGTGGGCCGGCCGGCCAGCACGTCTTGCAACATGGACGGCTTGTGCGCCCGGTGGTGGGCAATGGCATAGGCCACGCTGTCCAGGCAGCGCCGCGCATCCGTGGCCACCCCCACCGACTGCGCGACGCCGAGCACCTCCAGCACGATGGCCCGGGCCAGCGCCGTGCCTTGCGGCACGGCATCCAGTTGCCCCACCGTACAGCCGGTGACGGCGCACAGGCTGTTCAAGGCCGCGTTGAACGCCACCTTCTCCCAGATCGAGGTCCAGACCTGCGGGTCCACCGCGCAGTGCAGCCCCACCGCCTCCAGCACCGCGGCAACCTGGGTGCTGGCCTGGCGCTCGATGCCATCCAGCGACAGCAGCCGGACCATGCCCTGGCCATGGGAGCGGACATGGGCCGGCCCGGCCATATCAGCGGGCCAGGTGGTCATGCCGATCATCACCTGCTGCGGGGCGACGTGGCGGCACAACGCTTCGGCGTTGCCCAGGCCGTTCTGCAAGGTCAGCACCCGCGTGTGCTCGCCGATATGGCCGGCAATACTGCGCAGCGCACCGTCGGTGTGCTGGGCCTTGGTGAAGACCAGCAGCAGGTCGGGCTGGCCCGTCACCTGCTCCGGCCGGCAGGCGCTCAGGCCGCCGATGCGCCGCTCGCCGCTGTCGGTGTCCAGGCGCAAGCCCTGGCGGCGGATCGCCTCCAGGTGCGTGTCGTTGATGTCCAGCAGCGTGACGTTCTGCCCGCTTTCCGCCAGCAGGCCGCCGAACAGCGAGCCCATGGCGCCCGCCCCGAGAATGCTGATGTTCATCGAACCTCCTTATGGCTGTGAGGGTTGATCGGCAAGGTGCTGCTTGTCGGCCCGGGTTGGTCCAGGCGCCCGCCGGGGAATATGGCGGCGCACCAGCACCAGGGCGATCAGTGCCAGCACCATCACCGTTCCCAGCAGCGTCAGATAGCCGTGGGCGCCGCCCTGGGTGATCACCGTGGCACCGACGAAGGCGCTGAGAATCGCGCCCAGGCGCCCGAACGCCAGGGCCGATGCGGTGCCGGTGGCGCGCACGGCGGTGGGATAGATAAAGGCGCACAGCGCATAGAGGGTGGACTGCACGGCGTTGACGAACAGGCCATGCACGCCAAAGCCGAAGATCAGCAGGCTGGTGTTCTGGTTGACGTCCACGGCCTGCATGGCGAAGGCACTGGCCGCGCCGCCCGCGCAGCAGATCAGCAGCGGCCAGAACGAGCCCCAGCGCGTCATGGCGACCGCGCAGAGCAGCGCGCCGATCACCCCGCCCAGGTTGTAGGCGGTAAGGCCCGAACCGGCCACCGCCAGCGACAAGCCTTCGGACAAGAGCATGGTCGGCAGCCAGCTGAAGGCGCTGTAGACCGCGGTCAGGCACATGAAGAACGCCACCCAGACCGCCACGGTATCGCGCCCGTAGCCGGGGGCGAACAAGGCACGGAAGCCGCCCTGCTGCTCGCTCTTCTGCTCCAGCGCATCGGTGTAGCGCACGCCTTCGGGCATCGGTCGGCCCATGCGTCCCAGCAGCGCAGTCAACTCGCCCCAACGCTGCGGCCGGCGCGCCAGGAAACGCGGCGACTCCGGCAGCGTCGCCAACAGCAACAGACCCAGCACGATAGGCAGGCTGCCGCCGATAAAGAACAGCGTGCGCCAGCCATACAGCGGCAGTACGTGGGAGGCGAACAGCCCCGCCAGCATCCCGCCCAGGGGCACACAGACGATGGTCGCGGTGACCGCCAGGGTGCGGCGGCGCGCCGGGGTGAATTCGGCGGTCATGGTGGTGGCGCTGGGCAAGGCACCACCGATGCCCAGCCCGGCGATAAAGCGCAGCGCCGCCACGGTCAGCGCATCCGGCGAGAGGCCGATGGCGCAGGTCGCGGTGCCGAACAGGATCACGCTGGCGATGACCGCCATGCGCCGGCCGAAACGATCGGCGAACAGCCCGGCGCAGGCACTGCCGATGCCCATGCCGATCAGCCCGGCGGCCACCGCGGGGGCGAAGGCCTCGCGGGTGATCCCCCACTCCTTGATCATCAGCGGTATGGCAAAGCCGATGAGCTGGCCGTCGAAACCGTCCATCACGATCGACAGCGCGGCCAGCAACACCACGATCTTCTGCATCCCGGTATAGGGCCCGTCGTCGAGCAAGGTGCCGATATCGGCACTGCCGGAAACCGGGCTCGACCGCTGGGGCCCAGCCTCCATCACTTCACTGACCGAAGTCGTGTTCATAGCCACCTCTTTTTATTGTTGTGGTGTGCGCGCAAGGCGCGCTTGGCATTGCCGGATCTTCTGCCCGGCGCCGGGAGCCCGGACTTTGAGAATCAGGGCTCGATGGTCAGGGTCGGCACCTCGATCAATACCGGGCGATTGCCGGCCAGGGCCGCGCTGAAGGCGGCGGCGAACTCGGCGCGGGTCGCGGCATGCACCGAATGCACGCCATAACCCTGGCCGATGGCGCAGAAGTCCAGGCCGGGAACGTCCAGCCCCGGCGCATCGCTGACCTGCAGCACATCGGCGAACCAGCGCAGCGCGCCGTAGGTGCCGTTCTTGAGGATGATGAACACCACCGGGATGCCGTACTGGGCAGCAGTCCACAGCGCGGTGATGCCGTAGTTGGCCGAGCCGTCGCCGATGATCGCCACCACCCGCCGCCCGGGCGTCGCCAGTTGCACGCCGACCGCGGCCGGCAAGCCGAAACCCAGGCCGCCGGCGGCGGGAAAGAAATAACTGCCGGGCTGGCTCATCTCCACCCGCTGCCAGAACGCGCTCACCGTGGAGGTGGATTCCTTGACGTAGATCGCGTCCCGCGGCGCCAGCTGGTTGATCAGGTCGAAGACTGTTTCCGGACGCAGTAGGACGCCCTCCTCGCGCACCGGCGCCGGCAGCGGCAAGGCACTCGGCAGCGGCCGTTCGCTCTGTGCCAGCACGTCGACCAGAGCTTCGAGAGTCAGGGCGATATCGCCCACCAGCGCATCGCCCATGGGCGCCCGCGCCGCCTCGCCCGGGTCGCAGGTCAGGTGCACCAGTTCGCAGTCCGCCGGCAGGTAATCGCCCGGGGCGTATTGGTGGTAACGGAACACCGGAGCGCCCACCACCAGGATCAAATCGTGCTCGGCCAGGCAGCGGCTGATCCCGGCGATGGCCGCCGGCAGCACGCCACGGAAACACGGGTGGCGGGTGGGGAACGGGCAGCGCGAAGCGGAAGGCGCGACCCAGGCCGGCATGCGCAGTTTTTCCGCCAACTGCACCGCCAGGCCGTTGCTGCCGCTGCCGTCGACATCCGGGCCGAGCACCAGCACCGGGCTACGTGCCGCCGCCAGGCGCTCGGCCAGCGCTTGCAGTTGCGCTGCCGAAGGCAGGCCGGCGCTGGCCACCTGGCGCCGCGCCAGATGCTCGACCCCGGACGGCGCCGCGCAGGCCCAGTCGTCATAGGGAATCGACACGTACACCGGCCCGCGTGGCGCCAGGCTGGCCATATGGATCGCCTGGCTCAGGGTGCGCGGCACGTCCTGGGCCGAGGCCGGCTCATGGCTCCACTTGACCAGGGGCTTGGGCAGCTGCGCCGCATCGACATTGGCCAGCATCGCTTCCACGCCGACCATCGAGCGCACCTGCTGGCCGGCGGTGATCACCAGCGGGCTGTGGGAGTACCAGGCATTGGTCAGCGCGCCCATGCCGTTGCCGGTGCCGGCGGCGGCATGCAGGTTGACGAAGGTCGGCTTGCCGGTGGCCAGGGCGTAACCGTCGGCCATACCGACCACCGCGCCTTCGTGCAGGCCGAGGATGTAGCGGAAGTCCTCGGGAAAACCCTTGAGAAACGGCAGCTCGTTGGAGCCAGGATTACCGAAGATGGTGGTCAGGCCTTGCTCGCGAAGAATCTCGTAGGACGCAGAGTGAACGGTTTTCATAAGGACCCTTGTTGTTAGGTTTCGGGTTACTCTTGCAGCCGCTACGAAATTGATCAAATCGATACTATCTCTATCAAAAATAAAACCTATCTATGTTCATAACGGCAGCAGAGGCGGTATGAGCCACATCGATCTGAACCTGATCCGCACCTTCGTCACCCTCTACGAAGCCCGCAGCGTGACCCTGGCGGCCGAGCGCCTGTTCGTCACCCAGCCCTCGGTCAGCTATGGCCTGGCGCGCCTGCGCGAGCTGTTCGACGACGCCCTGTTCAGCCGCACCCGCGACGGCATCCAGCCGACCTTTGTCGCCGAGCAGCTGTACGGCCCCTTGCGCGAATCCCTGACCCGCATCGAAAGCACCGTGCAGAGCTGCCGCCAGTTCGACCCGGCGAGCACCGAGCGGCGCTTTCGCATCGCCCTCTCCGACCTCGGCGAAATCGGCTTTTTGCCGCTGATCCTGGCGCGCCTGAACCAGGACGCGCCGCTGGCCGAAGTCGAGGTCCTGCCGCTGCAGGTGGACCAGGTCGGCGAATGGCTGGCCAGCGGCAAGGTCGATGCCGCGATCTGCCGCCAGCCGGTCCCCGGCATCCGCAGCCGGGTGCTGATGCACGAGCGTTATGTGTGCCTGCTGAGCACCGGCCATCCGCGCATCGACCAGCAGTTGAGCCTCGAACAGTTCCTCGCCGAACGGCACGTCGCCGTGACCCGCACCACCGGCCACGGCAATGTCGAAGACGTGCTGAAAAACATGCACGTGGAACGGCGCATCAACCTGCATGTGCCGCACTTCTCGGTGCTGCCGAAAATCATTCCCGGCACCGACCTCTTGGCGGTGCTGCCGGCGCAGATCGCCCGGCTGTTCATCCACGAGGGCGAGCTGAAGATGCTCGAACTGCCGTTCCCGGTGGCCGAGTTCGCCGTGTCCCTGAACTGGCACCCCAACAGCGACAGCTCCGCCGCCCTGCGCTGGTTCTGCGACACCATCGCCGACGCCATCATCAGCGGCCAGGGCCATCACTAGTGGCTAGGCCCCGACCATCGCCGGCTGCGCCTGGGCCCGGGCGGGCTTGAGCAGCAACAGGCAGCCGGCGGCGATCACGAACACGCTGGCAAACACCCCGTACAGATGCAGCGGCTGCCAGCCGCCATCCAGCAGGAAGCCGGCCACGGTCGGCGAAAGAATCGCGCCGATGCGGCCGATGCCAATGCCCCAGCCGACGCCCGTGGCGCGCACCGGGGCGTCGTAGACCACCGGCGACAGCGCGTAGAGGCCGGCCACGCAACCGTTGGCAAACAGCCCGATCAGCAGCCCCAGGCCAAGCGCCGCGCCAATCGACGAGGCCGAGCCGACAAACAGCACCAGCAGGCCGGCGGTGATCAGCATGAACAGCGCCAGCACCCGGCCCAGCGGCCAGCGCGAGGCCAGGCCGCCGACCAGCGCCGCGCCGAAGATCCCGCCGACGCTGAGCAGCACCCCGCCGGTGATCCCCTGCTGCGCCGACAGCCCGGCGGCCACCAGCAGTTTCGGGGTCCAGCTCATGACGAAGTAGAAGCCGAACATCACCAGGAAAAACAGCAACCAGATCAGCAAGGTGGTGCGGCGCATGGCCGGCGCCAGCAACTGGCCGAAACCGCTGGGCGCGCCGGGTTGCCTGGGCACCTCTGGCGGCAACTGTTCAAGCTCAGGCTGCTCCAGGCGCCGGGCCAGGCGATTGACCCGTACCAGGGCATTGGCCGGGCGGCGGGCGAGCAGGAAGTCCAGGGATTCGGGCAGCCACAGCAGCACCAGGGGAATCACCAGCCAGGTCACCGCGCCGCCGAACAGGAACACCGAGCGCCAGCCCCAATGGCCCAATAACCACACCGCCAACAGCCCGCCCAGGGTGGCGCCCAGGGCATAACCGGTGGATTGCAGGCTGACCGCCAGGCCGCGCCAGCGCTTGCTCGAATACTCGCTGGCGATCACGTTGCTGCTGGCCAGGATGCCGCCGATACCGAGGCCCGTCAGGCCGCGCAGCAGCGCCAGTTGCAGGGGTGTCTGGCTCAGGGCCGAGAGCAGCATGCCGAGCCCGGACAGCGCCAGGCAGAACAGGATCAATGGGCGCCTGCCAAACCGATCGGCCCAGGGCGCGATAAACAGCGAACCCGCCGCCATGCCGAACAGCCCGGCGCTGAGCAACAGGCCGACCTGCGCCCCGTTCAGCCCCCATTCGGCCGACACCGAGGCCGCGGTGAAGGCCATCACCAGCACGTCGAAACCGTCGATCATGTTCAAGACCATGCAGATGCCGATGGCCAGGCATTGGAAGGAACTCATCGGGCCGCTGTCCACGCGGCTCTTCAGGTCGAGCGTCATGAACGCACCTCCACGCCGCCTACCGGCGACGGCGAGAGGGAAAACAGCGGCATGCACACAGACAGACGGCGGACGGAACCCAGGCGGTTCCGCGCCCTTGATAAGCCATTCATGACGAGACCCTTCTTGTAGTTTTTATCGGGGGACGGCCGGGAGGGACCCGCCATCGCCAGGTGGCTAATCAACCACCCAATGGATCCATTAACAAGAGATGAAATCCATGGAGTCCATGGAAAATTGGCTGAAATACCTGGAGAAATGCTCAGGTACTTTTATTTAAAAGACGAAAATCAATGACTTAACCAAACAGCCATTGACTGATATTTGCGGGCGATTATCGACCAGACTCAAAAGGCGCAGACTGTTGAGGATCCTGTGGCCGTGAATGGCTACAGGACCCAGAAATAATGGATCCAATAAATCAAAACCCTGAAGGCAGATGCTCAGCTTTTCATCAATGGACTGACAATCCGCCTCAAGGGCTGTGACCTTATCTTTCAACGCCCTGCCCCGGGATCGGCCGCCACATTTTGTAAAGCATCCCCGGCCACGGATTGGCGAAATGATTATTGCGCCGGTGGGACATCTGCTAAAACGCGGTTTTTATCCGTACGCGGTGCCACAGCCCATGTCCTCCTCATTCTTCTCGCGCTGGCGACCTCGCTGGTGGTCGCTGCTTGGCATGGCTGCCCTGTTGATAGGCCTGCCGGTGGGCTGCCAGGTGCTGGAACACAAGGAACGCGAACTGGTGTTTCGCGTCGAACCGGGCAACGTCAGTTGGTATCGCGGCCTGCCGGCCGGGGTGCGCGAGCTGGAGTTCAAGGGCGACAGCCTCAAGCCCGAGCAGAACATTCATGCCTGGTGGTGGCCGGCCCAGCGGGCCGATGCGCCGGCCGTCCTTTATCTGCATGGGGTGCGCTGGAACCTCACCGGGCAGCTGTTCCGCATCGAGCAACTGCACGCCCTGGGGTTCTCGGTGCTGGCCATCGACTATCGCGGCTTCGGCCAGAGCCTGGGCGAGCCACCGTCGGAAACCAGCGTCTATGAGGACGCGCGGATCGCCTGGGAGCAATTGCAAAGGCTGCAACCCGACGCCGGCAAACGCCTGATCTACGGCCATTCCCTGGGCGGCGCGGTGGCGGTGGAACTGGCCGCGCAACTGGGGCAACAGGCGGCCAGCGACGGCGCGCCGATCCCGGCCCGTGGCTTGATCGTCGAATCCTCGTTCACCTCCCTGGCCGCTATCGCCGCCGAGCTGGGCAATACCTCGCTGCCGGTGCGCTGGCTGCTGTCGCAGAAGTTCGACTCCCTCGACAAGATCGCCCATATCGGCATGCCGCTGCTGATCGTCCACGGCCTGGACGACCGCTACGTGCCGGCGCGCTTCAGCCAGCAATTGTTCGACGCCGCGCGGCAGCCCAAGCAACTGCTGCTGGTTCCCGGGGCCACCCACAACAACAGCATGCGCCTGGCCGGCGAGCGCTACCGCCAGGCCCTGAACATTTTGTTGCATGCCCGGCCGGCGAAGGTCGCCACCGCGGAACCGGCCCGCGTGCCGACCAGTTGAACCACGAACCGGCACCGTTGCCGTTACGCCCTACTTCTTCAGTCGGATGAGCTCGTCCTTAGACAACCTGTAACAACTCCGGCTGGCCCAGGCAGCGCTTAAATGAGATGGTCTCCTGTTGATTGTTTTGGAGGCATGTCATGACTACATTTCAATTCATCGCAGGCATGGTCTTTTGTCTGGCGGGACTGGGCGTGAGGGCCTACCTGACCCTGCAGCATCCCGGGGAAGAAAAGGCCTGGCGCTCGTCCAGTGTGCGAAAGTCCGCCAAGTAAGCCTTGCCCCCGCCCCTGAATACCGCTGATGGCCTCCTGGCCGGCCCCGCCTGGATCAGGTGGAGGCCCATGGAAAATGCCCGTATCGCGCGATACGGGCATTTTTTTCAGCCCAGGGCATCAGTCATTCCGCCTGATGCCGGCCGGCAACAATGGCAAAATAGCCGCCGCCCATGCCCGAGACCGTCCCATGCCAGCCACCCCCACCCTCACCGCCCGCGAAATCTGCCAGGTGCTCAGAGAACTGGCCCTCGGCACCCGCACCCTGGGTCCATCGAGCCACCGCGTTTTGCTGGCGGACGATAGCTGGCAAGTGCGGCTCGACATCGAAGGCTGGACCCTGACCCTGGTCAACCATGGCCAGACCCTGAGCCACTGCGAGCAATGCCGCTCGCCGGATGGCCGGGTCGAAACGCTCGACGCCTGGCAGCGCTACGGCACCGACCCGGTCAAACTGCTGAGCATCTGGGAACACCAGCAGTTGCAGCGCCTGCTGCAGGCGTTGTGATCCACCTTCATTACACCCACGCCAATCCCCCGTCCGTCCGCCCAAGCCACCGGAACCCGTGTCGTTCATCGGGATAATGGGAATCGGCCATGGCGTTTTTGCCAGGCCTCTATACTCATTTTCGACGAGGCGCGCACCGGCACTGCGAGCCTCATGAGCGCAGTTCCGCCGTGAACATGAAGTCGCCAGCGGCAAAGGATTGCGAGGGGTGTGGCGCCATACGCGTCACCTGGCCTGATGCTGCAAGGAAGGTGCATTCATGAACACGATCCGACAGGATGTGGCAACACTCGGCTCCGGATGGGACAACAAGGTCTTGCTCAACTACGCGCTGGCCATGCGCGAGCTGGACAAACTGCCGATCACCAACCGCAACAGCTGGAAGTTCCTCGGCGCCATCCACGGCTTCGATCGGCAGTTGTGGGTCGAGGTGAATGTCCTGGGCGATTCCGATCCGGTGCCCAAGGACCTGACCAACTTTACCTACGGCAGCCAGTGCCAGCACGGCAGCTGGTACTTCCTGTCCTGGCACCGCGGTTACCTGGCGGCCTTCGAGGCGATTGTCGCGGCCAAGGTCAAGGAACTGACGGGCGACGACTGGGCGCTGCCGTACTGGAACTACCTCAATAGCAAAAACCCGGATGCGCGGCGGGCCCCGGAGGCATTCCTGGCGGACACCCTGCCTGACGGCAGCCCCAACCCGCTGAAGAAATACCCTCGCCGGCAGGGCTTTACCACGCTGCGGCCGAACTCCCTCGATGCCTTCAGCCTGGCAGCGATGCAGGAGAACGATTTCCAGGTCGGCAATGACGGCAGCATCGGCTTCGGCGGCGGGGTCACCGGCAATTTCGCCCAGTTCGCCCGCTGGACCGGCGACCTGGAGAACAACCCGCACAACACCGTGCATCGCCTGATCGGCGGGGGCGAAGGCTTCATGGCCGACCCGTACCTCGCCGCCCTGGACCCGATCTTCTGGTTGCACCATTGCAACGTCGACCGGCTCTGGGAGGCCTGGATGAACACCCCGGGCAAGACCATGGTCCGCGATCCGCGCTGGCTCGACGGTCCGGCCGACCGCCGCTTCATCATGCCGCAGGTCGGCGGCAATGACCCTGGCATGAAATTCACCGGCCGCGACACGTTGAAGGATGGCAAATTGCATCCGCGCTATGCCGACTTGAGCATCGGCACGGGCGTGAAACCGGGAGTAGAGGCCGTGACACGGGTCAAGATGGGTGCGCCGGAACAACAGAACATCGAACCGATCGGTGCCAACCGTTCGGTGGTCACGGTCGGCGGCGCGCCGGTGCGCACCCAGGTCGACCTCGACCGCCAGGCCACCAGCACCGGCATCGCCGCGATGGGCGCGACGGACCTGGGCCAGCCGGTGACCCGGCTCTACCTGGCGCTGGAGTCGGTGCGCGGCTCCGCGCCCTCGCCGCAGCTTGCGGTGTACATCAACCTGCCGAAAGACAGCGATCCGCAGCAGCATCCCGAGTGCCATGCCGGCAGCCTGACGCTGTTCGGGCTGAACGTCGCCTCGCGCCCGGACGGTGGCCATGGCGGCCACGGGCTCGGCTATACGATCGACATCACCGACCTGGCCCAGCGGCTGACCGATGCCGGCGATTTCGATCCCGACTATCTGCGGGTGACCCTGGTCCCAGGCGAGCAGGTATCGGCGGATAAACCGGTGACCGTGGAGCGGATCAGCGTGCTCAAGCGCAGCGGTATCGTCAGCTGAGTCACGCCCCATGCAACCCGGACCGGTCTTGCTCAGCTTCACCCGGGCGCCCTGGCCGTTGCTGTTCGCGACGGCCGGGCTGGGCCTGGCCCTGTGTCTCTACACCGCCGGGCACAGCACCCTGCCCGCCTTCTGCGGTTCCGCGCTGTCCATCGTTGCCAGTTGGCCCACCGTGCTGGAGGCCGAGCTGGCCCTGAACCCGGTGCAGCAGATGCTGGCCGACTGGGCCCTGATGCTGCTGGCGATGATGCCGCCGCTGCTGGCAATGCCACTCATGCATGTCTGGCGCTCCAGCCTGCCGCGCCGGCGCATTCGCGCGGCGCTCGGCTTCCTGCTGGGCTACAGCGCCTTATGGCTGGCCGCCGGACCGCTGCTGATGGTGCTCGCCTTATTGCTGCAACTGAGCGTCGCCGACGCGGCGCTGGCCACGGCGC
The DNA here is from genome assembly GCF_058800485.1 of Pseudomonas sp. GW822-FHT05A08. Classification (NCBI taxonomy): domain Bacteria; kingdom Pseudomonadati; phylum Pseudomonadota; class Gammaproteobacteria; order Pseudomonadales; family Pseudomonadaceae; genus Pseudomonas; species Pseudomonas sp. GW822-FHT05A08. Next base: position 3,026,304 of record NZ_CM179511.1, on the reverse strand, counting down.
TGCTGGTTGCCCTGCTGTGGAGTGCCAGCCCGTGGCAACGCGCGGCGCTCAACCGTGGCCACCGCATGCGCCGGATCGGCCTCTTCGGCTGGGCCGCCGACCGCGATTGCCTGGTCTTCGGCGCAAGCCACGGCGCCTGGTGCATCGCCTCATGCTGGGCCTGGATGCTGATGCCGCTGCTGGGCGGGGCCTGGCACATTCCACTGATGCTGGTGGCCGGGGCCATCATGCTGGTCGAACGCCTGGCACCCGGCGATCGGCCGCGCTGGCACTGGCCGGTGATGCTCCCCCGGCTCGATCTCTGGCTCCTGACTACGCGCAAGGTGGCGCACTCCCATGACTAGACGGACCTGCCTGGCGATCGGCGTGAGCACGCTGACGCCGTTGCCAAACCAGACGCTGCGCTTCGCCTACCTGGACGGCGCCGTGCTCGCCGCCCGTTCGATCGGCGACTGGGCGCTGCGCTCGGGCTTCGGCGCCGACAACGTCAGGATCGTCGACGACGGCCCGATAGACGGCCAGGGCAATCCGGTCACCCGCGAACGGGTGCAACAAGCGGTGGATGAGCTGTTTCCCTCGGGCGCCGAAGTGGTCGAGCAATTGATCCTGGCGTTTTGCGGCCACGGCCTGACCGACGCGAATATCGGCTCGATCTCCTGGCTGTTCAGCGACTCGCTGCGCCAGAAGTACCGCGTCCTGGCCGACTCGTTCTACACCGAGTTGCTGCTGCACGGCGTGCAGCGCATCACCCTGATTACCGATGCCTGCCGCGAGGCGCCGAAGAATCTCGACCTGACGCGACTGGATGCGGTGCGCGGAATCGTCGTGCAAGGCACGCAAGTGGAAAACCCCAGGTTCGACCGCCTGGCCGCCTGCCAGGACGGGCAGCTGGGTTACATGGTGTCCGAACCGATGTCCGGCGCTCCGGGCAAATGCGTGTTCTCCGGGGTGATCGCCGATGCGCTGTGGGGCATCGAGCCGACCGCCATCAGCAATGGCCTGATCACCACCGCGACCCTCGGCATGTGCGTGCGCTCGCGCACCACCGAGCGGGCGAAAGAGTATCGCCTCAAGCTCAACCCGCAATGCCTGGTCGATCCGGAACCGGCCGTGCTCTACAACACCGCCCAGCCGTTGCCGGGCCCCGCCGGGTTGCAGCCCTGGCCGGCCGCGGGCAACGCCGCCACCATGGGCCCGGCCGCCGGCCCGACGGATTCCGCCGAGCACAATCTGGAGCGGGTACACAGCGACGCGGCCTTTCGCGAGCGCATGCTCGGCGCCGATTTCGGACTCAAGCAGCATGACCTGGCGGTTCCCGCCGACCAGATGATCAGCATTCCCGACTCCAGCAAGGAGCTGCTGCAGGATCTGGTGGTGCTCCGCCAGCAGAGCCCGCGTTTTCCCGAGAAGAAACAGAAGGTCAAGGCGCTGGTCCAGCGCCTGGAAGCGGATGCCGCCGCCGATATGCGCAAATCCGCGGCCACCGAGGTTCGCCGCCGGATGAAACAGATCGGCGACCCCGGCGAGGCCAACCTGATCGTCTACGGCGAGGGCGCGAAGCTCTTGTCCCGCAACCCGATCGAGCGACTGGACAGCACCTCGCGGTTCGAAACGTTCCGCGCCACCAGCGATCCCCGGGGGATGCCGGTCCTGGTGGCGCTGGCCGATGGCACCTTCACCCCGGTGGTGCCTTATGCGGGTCAGTACGCCGTGGTGATGCCCAGCCCCCTCGGCGATATTTTCCAGGCCTATGGCATGCCCAAGGCCCCCGACAGATACCTGGCGATGCTCGGCGCGATCGACGATTTCGCCGCTGGCCGGCTACAGGCCGAAGACATCGACCAGTTCGCCGCTGGCGTGTGCCATAAAAAGCATGCCGACCCCATGCTGGGTGTGATCTGCGCCTACCTGTACCGCGCCGTGGCCGACTACGACAGCATCCGGCGCCTGGCGTATTTTTATGCCGCCCAGGACCAGCCGGTGCCTTTCGACATTGCCTTGCTCGGGGCGATGCGGGTGACCCAGGAGGCAGACGGCACCCCACGCTTGCAGATACCGGCCGTCAAGGCGCGCGCGCTGCGACCCAAGGCGGCCAAGGCCCCTGATTATGTCCGGCGCGCGACACCCGCGGTGCAGGCCTGGATCGGCGGGCGTTGCCCCTGGCTGGGGCTGGGCTGGGACTATGTCAACGACCCGCGGTCGGAATGGGCCGCACTGGTCGAAGGGCTGGCCGAGCATGCCAGATTGGTGCGGCACAGCGGATCCACGGTGCTGCCGGGCAAGGTGGCGCGCAAGCTGGCAAAAGCCTGGCACCTGCGATCATCGGCCCGGGAAGACCTGACGCGACCCGCGGTAGCCCGCCAGGTACCCGCCAAGGAAACGAACCGACCCTCGCAACGGTCTGAACAGTGATGGCATTGAGAATGGGGCCGCGCCACGCCCTGTCATTCACACTGGAGGTCTCGTCATGAGCGCCCTGACAATCGAAGGCTGGTGCAAGGCCAGCGATGGGCAAAAATCCACGCCGCTGGGAGAGATCCATTTCTACGTCGATGGCCCCCTGCACCTGCGCCTGGAAGAAGCCGAGGAACGCCTGCAGAAAACCCATGAACAGGAGGCCATGGTCGACGTCGACATGGACACCATGGAGCTGATCATGCCCGAGGGGTACAGCCCCCTGTCCGACTGCCGGATGCGCGTCTATTTGCAGCACGGTCGCGGCCAGTTCCACCTGGTGGGGCACCGAGCCAGCGATGGCAGCCTGATCTACAGCAACGCGGTGCTGATCGACCAGCTGCTGTAGCAAAGCGGCTTCTGCGCCAGCGCCATTTCATCCGGGCGTTATCGCTCCCGAGGCTCACCAGAGGCCGGGAACCAAGCGCCAGCGCACCCGCTGGCAATAGTCGGCATAACCGGGCAACTCGGCCTGCAACAGCGGGTCCTCCCATGACGTGCGCAGGACCAGCAGCGCCGCAGCCAGCGCCGCGGGAACCAGCGCCAGCAGTTTTTTGTCCCAGTTTTGGGTACCCGCCTGGAAGCGGCTGCGCGCGCAGCCCCCTGCCCAATCCGGCGCCGAGACGCGCAACTGCGCTCGGTCGCTCACCCCTATCGGCAGCTTGGCAACTCGCTTTCACATCCGTATATTCGAATAACCATATATTCAAGCCCGTGACTGTTTAACGTCATGGCTCCCCCCTCTGCCCGGAAGCCCCGATGAAAATCCTCTTCATGTGCACCGCCAACAGCTGCCGCAGCGTTCTTTGCGAAGCCCTGTTCAACCATCTGGCGCCGGCCGCTCACCAGGCGGTGAGTTCGGGCAGCTTCCCCGGCGGCACGCTCAACGCCCGCGCCCTGGCCACCCTGGAACAGGCCGGTGTCAGCACCGCCGGCCTGTATAGCAAAGGTTCGGAGGTCTTCGCCGACAGCCCACCCGATATCGTCATCACCGTCTGCGACAAGGCCAGTGGCGAGCCCTGCCCGGTGTATTTCGGCCCGGCGCTGAAAAGCCACTGGGGGCTGGAGGACCCTTCCGAGGTCCAGGGCGATGAGCAGGCAATCCAGGCCGCCTTCGAGCAGACCGCGCGGAAAATCCGCCAGCGCTGCGCCGCCTTCTTCGCCCTGGACCTCGACCACCTTTCACCCACCGAGCTGAAAAATGCCCTCGACCGCATCGGAGCGCTGTGATGAGCGACGACCGCAAGCCCAGCGAAGAACAGCTGTCCGCCCTCGATCTCGAACTGCTGCAAGCCTTGGCGCCGGAGCATCTGGAGACCCCGGCAACCGCCGCGCACAAACCGCGCATCCTGCTGCTCTACGGCTCCACCCGCGAGCGCTCGTTCAGCCGCCTGCTGACCCGGGAAGCGGCGCGCATTCTCGAATTCCTCGGCGCCGAAACCTACATCTTCGACCCCAGCGGCCTGCCCCTGCCGGACGATGCGCCGGCGGACCACCCCAAGGTCCGGGAACTGCGCGAACGGGTGCTGTGGTCCGAGGGCCAGGTCTGGTGCTCGCCGGAACGCCACGGCGCCATGTCGGCGGTGTTCAAGGCGCAGATCGACTGGATCCCCTTGACCCTCGGCGCGGTACGCCCGACCCAGGGCAAGACCCTGGCGGTGATGCAGGTCTGCGGCGGCTCGCAGTCGTTCAACACGGTCAACCAGCTGCGCGTACTGGGCCGCTGGATGCGCATGTTCACCCTCCCCAACCAGTCCTCGGTGCCCAAGGCCTTTCTCGAATTCGATGACGACGACCGCATGAAGGCCTCGCCCTTCTACGACCGGGTGGTGGATGTGATGGAGGAACTGATGAAGTTCACCCTGCTCCTGCGCGGCCGCGCCGACCTGCTGGTGGACCGCTACTCGGAACGCAAGGAAAGCGCCGCGGCGCTGTCCAGCCGGGTCAATCAGCGTTCGATCTAGGTTCACGGAATTCCAGCGCAAGAGACCGAGTGCAGCGCCAGGCATTGCTGGTTAATCTCTGGCAACGCCCTTCGCCCAGGACTCTCCATGCCCGATCCGTTTCTTGAGGCCCGCGCCTTTCTGGCCGGGCTCGACCTCGACTGGGCTCGTCACGTCGAGGCGGTCGGCCCTTGCCTGCACCAGGCCAAGCCGGCCCGCGAACCCTGCGAGGCGCTGGTGCGGGCGATTGCCTATCAGCAACTGCACGCTCGCGCCGGCGATGCGATTCTCGGGCGCTTCCTGGGGTTGTATGGGCAAACCTTCCCCTCCCCCGAGCAGATCCTCGCCACCGATTTCGAGGCATTGCGCGCCTGCGGTTTTTCCGCCGGCAAGATCGCCACTATCCGTGGCATCGCCGCGGCGACCCTGAGCGGTGTGGTGCCGGATTACCAGGCGGCCCGAGCCATGGACGACGAGGCGCTGATCGAGCGCTTGACCCGCCTGCGCGGCATCGGTCGCTGGACCGTGGAGATGCTGCTGATCTACAGCCTGGAACGCCTGGACATCCTGCCCGCCGACGACTTCGGCGTGCGCGAAGGCTACCGGCGCCTGAAGGGTCTGGAGCAGCAGCCGACCCGCAAGCAGATGATCGAGATCGGCCTGTCCTTGCGCCCGCATCGTACGGTGGCGGCCTGGTATCTGTGGCGGGTGCCGGCGCGCTGACGGATGTGTTCATCGCGCAGGTGCAGGCAGGTACAGCGGGATGCCAACACCTGTAGCCGCTGCCGAGCCCGCGAGGCTGCGATCGGGGCGCAGCCCCGTAAACCTGGCGATGCAGTTGGCGTTGGCCTGGCGACCGCTACGCGGTCGATCGCAGCCTCGCAGGCTCGTCAGCGGCTACAGGAGGGACGGATGAACGCCGAAAAAAGCTGGCGGTTGCTCGATGCCCAGGGCAATACCTTTCTCAGCGAACAACCGGGCACCCTCGGCGGCCACCGTGGCAGCCGGATCTACGGACGGCTGGATTGCCCGGCCGCCCTGCGCGCCATCGCCCGTGGCGGTTATGTCCGCCAGCGGGTGTTCTTTGCCGACGAGGCCAGCGCCCGCAGCGCCGGTTATCGACCCTGCGCCCGCTGCCTGCCGCAAGCCTACGCCGCCTGGCGCGCGCTCACAGCCCCGACTTGAGGCGGCTGAAGGCGCGGATCAACGCACGGTTGAAGGCCTTGCCGTTGTCGTTCTTGCTGTACAGCGAGGCCCGCACCTCGGGGGTCGGGTAGGTGCCTGGGTCGTTGCGAATCGCCGGATCGACCAGGGCATCCGCTGCGCTGATGGCATTGGCGTAATGGATGGTGTCGGTGATCGGCGCGATCACCTGCGGGGTCATCAGGTAATCCATCAACGCCAGCCCGGCCTCGGGGTGCGGGGCGTCCTTGGGGATGACCATGGCGTCGAACCAGATCAGCGTGCCCTCCCTGGGGATGCGATAGCGCAAGGTGAAGGGCTTGTGCGCCGCCTCGGCCTGCCCGGCGGCGATCGCCACGTTGCCGTTCCACGACATGGCCACGCAGGTGTTGCCGTTGGCCAGGTCGCTGATGTTCAGGTCGTTGTCGAAGTAGCGGATATAGGGCCGGATCTTCGCCAGTTGCTGCTCGGCGAGTTTCAAGTCGTCGAGGTTCTGCCGGTTGATGTCCAGGCCCAGGTACTTCATCACCGCGGCGAACACCTCGTTGGGATCGTTGAGCAGGCTGACCCCGCAGTCGGCGAATTTCGCCACCACCGCCGGATCGAACAGCATCGCCCAGCTGTCCCGCGGCGCATCGGCCAGGCGCTGGCTGACCGCCTGCTCCTGATAACCGACACCGGTGGTGCCCCAGGCATAGATCCCGGCATAACGGTTGCCCGGGTCGAACACCGCCATATGCTGGCGGAACTCCTCGCCGACCCCGGCCAGGTGCGGCAGGCGCTGCTTGTCCAGCGGCTGGAGCGCGCCGCTGGCGATGGCCCGGGACAGGTGCTGGCCGGCGGTCAGCACCAGGTCGTAGCCGCTGCGCCCGGTGAGCAGCTTGGTCTCCACGGTCTCCAGGGAATCGAAGTGATCGACCACCACGCGGATGCCGGTCTGGCGCTCGAAGTTGTCCAGGGTGTCCGGGGCCAGGTACTCGCCCCAGATATACAGATTGACCGTGGGTTCGGCCTCGTCGGCCGCCTGGGCGCACAACGGCGCCAGCACCAGCAGCAACGCGCGGCCCAGCCTGTGCAGGTTCATGTTCAGCCCTCTTCGCCGGTGCGCCGGGGAGCCGCGTATTGCGGCATGGTGATGCAGGCGACGTTGCCGCCGCCGAGGAGAATTTCCCGCGAATTGTCGATGCCGACGATGCGGTGCCGGGGGAAGAGTTCGGCCAGGGTGGCCAACGCCGTTTTGTCGTTACGGTCGCCGAACAGCGGCACCACGATCGCGCTGTTGCCGGCGTAGTAGTTGATGTACGAGGCACAGATCCGCGTGCCGGCCTGGCGTGCATGGGTGCTGTCCAGCTGGTCCAGGCCTTCGGCTTCGGCGGCGGTCCATTCCAACACGTCGGGCTGCGGCAGCTTGTGCACCACCAGCTCTCGACCACGGCTGTCGCGGGTGCTGCGCAGGATGTCGTAGGCCTCCTGGTAGATTTCCCACTGCGGGTCGTCGCGGTTGTCGGTCCATTGCAGCACCACTTCGCCGGGGCGCACAAAACACGCCAGGTCGTCGACATGGCCGTCGGTCTCGTCGAACTTGCAGCCGCGCGGCAGCCAGATCACCTGCTCCGCGCCCAGGTAGTCGGTGAGGCGCCGGGTGACCTCGGCCTTGCCCAGGTGCTGGTTGCGATTGCGGTTGAGCAGGCACTGCTCGGTGGTGAGAATACTGCCCTGGCCATCGCTCTGGATGCCGCCCAGCTCGGCAATCAGCGGCGCGCGGTAGCGGTCGAAGTTTTCGATCTCGAGGATCTTGCTGGCGATCTGGTCGTCCTTGTCCCAGGGGTAATACAGGCCGCCGTCGAGGCCGCCATAGGCGTTGAACTCGAAATCGACGCCGCGCACTTCGCCGCTCTGGTCATTGACCACGAAGCACGGCCCGCTGTCGCGGAACCAGGTGTCGTTGCAGGTCATTTCCACCACCCGCACCTGCGGCGGCAACAGCCGGCGAGCATTGGCGAACTGGGCGGCGGAAGCACAGACGGTGACCGGTTCGCTCTGGGCAATCGCGGTAACGATCCGCACCCAGACCTTCTGCGCCGGCTTGGCGCCGTTGCGCCAGACGTCGGTGCGCTCCGGCCAGCCGAGCCAGCAACCGGCCTTGGTTTCGAATTCGCCGGGCAGGCGGAAACCATCGTGTTTGGGAGTGGTGTCGAGCAATCGGGCCATGGGGCAAACCTCGTCGGTGCTGGGGAATGGCCACCAAACTAGCGCCGCGCCGGGTCAAGGCACCAACGATGAATATTGCGCGACAGTTGAATTCAACTCATCAATCGCTCAACTGATCGCTGAACCAGTCCAGCAACTGCATCAGCGCCGGGCGCTCCAGGCGCACCCGCTCGCACACCAGGGCGTACTGCCCCAGGGCGGTCATGCTGGCGGCGTTGAAGGGCCGCACCAGTCGGCCATTGAGCAGGTCTTCCTGGGCCGTCAGGTTATCGCCCATGGCCACGCCCTGCCCTTGCGCCGCCGCTTCCAGCGCCAGCCCGGCGTGGGCGAAATACAGCTGGCGCGCCGGGCGCAAATCGCCGGCGTGGCTGGTCAGCCAGGCGGTCCAGGTCTTGCCGTCCTGATCGTCGTGCAACAGGCAATGGCGGGCCAGGTCCCGCGGGCTTTTCAGGGTGCCCTGGTTGAACAGCCCGGGGCTGCACACGGGGAAGAACTGCAGGCTCGGCAACGGCCGCACGAAGTAGGCGCTGCTGTCCTGCGGGCCGCTGCCGTAGGTGATCGCCAGGTCGATGTCCTCGCCCGGCACACTGGCGTCGATCGGCTGTTCATAGAGATGCAGGGTGATATGCGGGTAACGCGCGGAAAAGTCCGCCAGCCGGCTCATCAGCCATTTCTGCGCCAGCTCGGCGGTCACCGCCAGGCGCAGCACCGCCAGGGAAGACGGATCGCGCAGCTCGTCGCAGGCTTCGCCGATCAGCTCGAAAGCCTGCTGCAGGCTCTGCATCAGCCGCCCGGCCGCCAGGGTCGGGCGGATCTGCCGGCCCTCGCGGACGAACAACGACACCCCGAGTTGCTCTTCGAGCTGGCGGATCTGATGGCTCACCGCGCTGTCGGTGACGCACAGCTCAGCCGCCGCCCGACCAAAATGCGCATGCCGCGCCGCGCACTCGAAAGTCCGTAATGCCGCCAGGGAAGGCAGACGTCGCATAATCCAAGCCCCCGAAATGAAGGCGCCCATGCTGCCGCGATGCAGCGCCAGCGTCCAGCACCCCGTAGGAGCGAGGCTTGCCTGCGATAAGCCCGCAAGAGCGCTGCACATCTCAAGGCCCCATCGCCAGCAAGCTGGCGCCTACAAGGATCGTGCAAACCGCCTCTCCTGCAAGTAAAGGCGTTGCGTCAGTTCATCCCCAGCCAGTTCGGCAGCGCCAGGGAAATGAACGGCACGTAGGTCACCAGGATCAGGAACGCCAGCAGGATCATCAGCCACGGCAACGCCGCGCGGATGGTCTGGCCGAGCGTCAGGCCGGTCACCGCCGAGGTGACGAACAGGTTCAGGCCCACCGGTGGATGCACCAGGCCGATCTCCATGTTGACCACCATGACGATCCCCAGGTGGATCGGGTCGATACCCAGCTTCATGGCGATCGGGAAGAAGATCGGCGCCAGGATCAGCACAATGGCCGAAGGCTCCATGAAGCTGCCCGCCACCAGCAGCACCACGTTGACCATCAGCAGGAAACCGATGGGCGACAGCCCGGCGTCCATGACGAAGGTGGTGATCTGCTGCGGGATCTGCTCGGTGGTCAGCACATGAGCGAAGAGCATGGCGTTGGCGATGATGAACATCAGCATGATCGACAGCCGGCCCGACTCCACCAGCACTTTCGGGCAGTCGCGCAGGCGCATGTCCTTGTAGACGAACAGCGCGACGAAGGCCGAATACACCGCCGCCACCGCCGCCGCCTCGGTCGGGGTGAACAGGCCGCTGTAGATGCCGCCGAGGATGATCACCAGCAACAGCAGGCCCCAGAAGGCCCGGCGCGCGGTGCTCAGCCATTGGCGGAAGGACACCCGCGGTTGCGCCGGCAGCTTCTTGATCCGCGCGACGATGTAGATCACCACCATCAGGATCACGCCCAGCAGCAGCCCCGGCACCACACCCGCCATGAACAGCTTGCCGACCGAGGTTTCGGTGGCCGCCGAGTACACCACCATCACGATCGACGGCGGGATCAGGATGCCCAGGGTCCCGGCGTTGCAGATGATCCCGGCGCCGAACTCCCGTGGGTAGCCGGAACGCACCATGCCGGCCACGGCGATCGAACCCACCGCCGCCACGGTCGCCGGCGACGAACCGGACAGCGCCGCGAACAGCATGCACGCCAGCACCGCGGCAATCGCCAGGCCGCCACGGATGTGGCCGACGCAGGCGTTGGCGAAATCGATCAGGCGCTGCGCCACCCCGCCGGTGGTCATGAAGGCCCCGGACAGCAGGAAGAACGGGATCGCCAGCAAGGTATAGGCCTCGGAGGTTTCGAACAGCTTGATCGCCAGGGAGCTCAGGGAGTCCGGGCTGAACAGCAGGATCGACGTGGCGCCGGCCAGCCCCAGGGAAATGGCGATCGGCACGCCGAGGAACATGAACACGAACAGCATCAGAAACAGGCAGAGAATGGCCATCAGTGCTGATCCTCGTGGTGACTGGCAAGCTTGCTGGCCTCGGCCGCTTCATCGGCCAGGCCCAGGTTGATCTGCCCGCGCATGAGGATGCGCCACATGATTTCCAGGTAGCGGATCAGCACCAGGGCAAAACCGAAGGGCACGATCATCGCGATGTGCGACAGGTGGATGCCGAACCGGTCCAGGTCCTCGGCTTCGATGCCGGCCTGGATCAGCGCCATCAGCCACTTGAAGCTGGCGACCATGAACAGCCCGGCGTAGACCATGCAGCACAGGCAGGCGATCACCGCCAGCAGGCGCTGGGCCGGGCGCGAGGCCAGCTTGACCAGCGCGTCCACCCCCAGGTGCCCGGCGGTGCGCACGCCGTAGGAAATGCCGAAGAAGATCAGCCAGCCAAACAGCATCTTGGTCAGCGCCACGCTCCAGACCATGTCCTGGGCCAGCTCCATGAGGAAGTCGCCGATTCCCAGGAACAGCGCGCTGCCCCCTTCCCAGGCATCGCCGATGGCGTAGAACAGCGGGTAGAGGTTGTTGAGCACCACGTAGACGAAAGTCACCAGCGTCATGGCCGCCAGCAGGAAGGCGATGAACGCCTCTTCAAAATGTTCCCAGAACCGCCTCAGCCTGTGCATTGAGGTTCTCCGCGAAAGTGCCAGTGGAGTGCAGCCCGATAGCGGCTGCCGATGGGCCGCTGCGAGCGCAGCGGCCGGGATGCAGGTGGTTATTGCGCCTGGTTGGCGGCTTCGGCGGCCTGGATCAGGTCGGCGCCGATATCGCTCTCGAACTTCTTCCACACCGGGCGCATGGCCTCGCGCCACTCGTTGCGCTGCTCGGGAGTCAGGGCGACGATTTCGCTGGTCTTGGCGTCGATAATCTTCTGCCGGGACGTCTGGTTCAGGGCTTCGGCCTGCTTGTTCACTTCCACCGAGACCTCGGCCATGATTTTTTCCAGCTCGCCGCGCACATCCGCCGGCAGGCCGGTCCAGAACTTGGCGTTGGTGATCACCATGTAGTCGATCAGGCCGTGGTCGGTCTCGGTGAAGTACTTCTGCACCTCGTGGACCTTCTGGCTTTCATAGTTCGACCAGGTGTTCTCGGTGCCGTTGACCACGCCGGTCTGCAGGCCCTGGTAGACCTCGGCGAAGCTCATCTTGCGCGGGTTGGCGCGCACCGCCTTGAACTGCTCCTCAAGCACGCTGGAAGCCTGCACGCGGAACTTCAGGCCGCGGGCGTCCTTGGGTTCCACCAGTTTCTTGTTGGCCGACAGCTGCTTGAGGCCGTTGTGCCAATAGGCCAGGCCGAGGATGCCTTTGTCCTGCATGGCGGTCAGCAGCTGCTTGCCCTCGGCGTGCTGGAAGCGGTCGACGGCGGCGAGGTTGTCGAACAGGAATGGCAGGTCGTAGATCTGCACCTTCTTGGTGTACTGCTCGAACTTGGCCAGGGACGGCGCGAGCAACTGCACGTCGCCCAGCAGCAGCGCCTCCATTTCCTTGCCGTCGCCGAACAGCGAGGAGTTCGGATACACCTCGACCTTGACCCGGCCCGGCAGGCGCTCCTCGGCGAGCTTCTTGAACAGCAGGGCGCCCTGGCCCTTGGGGGTGTTTTCCGCCACCACGTGGGCGAACTTGATCACGATAGGGTCGGCGGCCTGCGCAAGACCGGCGCCCAGCAATGCGGCGGCACAGAACAACGCCCGGGAGAGCTTGAACATGGACTTCACCTTCTTATTGTTGTGGTTGATCGCAGAGTGCCTAAGGGCACGCGTATTGAGAATTTTGAATTTTTGATACCTGCGTTCGCCTGGGCCGAACGCCGCGCGCTACCGGCGATAGGCGCCTGAAGTTCCATCCCCCTACGATGGAATCAGCCGCAACCGAGCCTGTTGCAGATTCCTCCTAAATCCCTGCCCCTCCCTTCCCGGTACGGTTTTCAGCACCCTCTTCGACCGCACCAGGAACACCCATGGCCAACAACGGACCCGGGCCGATGCCCCGCCTTCTACGGCCCGCCATTCCCAATCAGAGCCCCAACCAACCACCCGTCGAACGCGCCGCCGAAACCGCACAGCCCGGCTACGGCGAACAGCTCTGGGCGCAGTACGAGAAGTACGCCAAGGAACCTGCGCCGCCGCCCGAAAAGGTTCAGGTAGCGCTGCGTATCGGGGTGTTCTTTGATGGCACCGGCAACAATGCCGGCAACTCGGCGATGGGTGAGTTGTGTGGGGCTCAGCATCCTGTTGAGGCATCTGATATCGATGGCAGTTGCAAACCGTATATGAGGGATCCGGAGAGTAGTTATGGGAATGGGGTGAGCAATATTAAAAAGCTGAGTGATCTGTATCACTCCGCTCAGCAAGCTGAGGGTGAGGGCCCGCAAAAGCGTGCCTTTCGTTCAATCTATGTCGAAGGTATTGGCACACGGACTGGCGAGAAGGACAGTCTGATTACTTCGGGGACAGGACGTGGCGGCACTGGAATCTCAGGGTGCGTGCAGAAAGCATTTCGTGCGATCGAGCAGCGTATCAATGAGGTCCTCGAAGAGTATCCGGAAACTGAAATCACCTCATTGACCTTCGATGCCTTCGGCTTTAGCCGAGGCGCGGCAGCGGCCCGGCATTTTGCCAATGAAGTCGTGCGCTGGCTTGGACCGCTGCAACTGATTTTTCACAGCCACTCCAAGGCCTTCAGCCCCAATTTCAACCGACAATACGGTCACGATGTCGATATGGGATTTATCGGCCTGTTCGATACGGTGCCGTCGGTTGCCGGGCTAAGCAATCTGGGTAATGTGCGCGGCGCCACTGCTCCGGGTATCAAGCTCCACCTCGACCGCCGCTACTTTCGCTCGGTGGTGCAACTGGTCGCCCGCGACGAGTACCGGGCTAACTTCGCGCTGAGCCGGGTCCAGCCCGATCATCTGGAAATCGCCCTGCCCGGCGCCCACTCGGATATCGGCGGTGGTTATCTGGATGAGGTGCAGGAGTGTGTACTCGTCAGTCCGATGCAAGCGCTGGAAGTCTCGATCAACACCGACGTGATCCACACCTCGATTTACCGGGATGCGGTCCAGGCAAGAACACGCTGGCTGGCCAAGGGTTGGCCCGCGCAGTGGCTGGAAATCGTCACACCGGAGCCGCTGTTGCTGCCCCAGGACCCACAGGACCGCCTCGTACCACGAAGAAAACGGGTGTATGCCGGCCTGCAACTCAAAAGGCCAATGACTAATAAGCTGGCGGGCGTGTATCTGCGCGTCATGTATGAGCAGGCCAAGCAGAACGGTGTGCGTTTTAACGTGATTGACGAACAGGACCCGGACTACGCACTCCCGCAAGAACTTCAAAGCCTTTGTGACAGGTTTGTCGCTGGGAACTACAGTACGACGCCAGCCGAAGAGACGATGCTCAAGCTGCGCTATATCCATCTCTCGGCCCACTGGAACCACCCGCTGGGCAAACAGGACGGCGGCAGCCTTAAAGTCGTCTATATCAATGCCCCCACGGCGGATGCCGTGCGTGTGCAACATCCTCACGTACCTGATTGGACGCTTTGGTAATGAGAATATTCATCGCCCTGCTGGGCGCCCTGCTATTAAGTGGCTGCTTAACCACGGACCCACTATCCGGAAAAAGCGACCCCAAAGATCCCTGGTGGGAAATGGGCTTCACCCAGCCGTACTACATGAAAGTCTGGGTCGAAGACACGGCTGTTGAAGACATCAACGGACGACTCTTCCGACATACCGGGCGTGGCTCCGCAGCAGATGGCGACCCGGGTTTGAAGAAGGAATGGGCTCGAGGCTGGAGCGGAGTTGGAGGCAATGGCAAGTCAGTGATAGGTGCCGACCTTCCCAAACGCATTTTCGTGCGCTGGCAGTCGGTCGTGGAACCACAGACTTATCGAGCCTGGGTAGATGTCCCGGAAGAAGCCCGGAAAATCATGACCACCTCGACGAATCGACGCTGCCCGGAAACTCCGCACCAGACTGCCCGCTATATGGCATCGGTCTATCTGGGCCTCGCTCCTGGCGGCATCGTACAAGTCTGGGTCAGGGACGAATGCCATCACCCGGTCAAAGTCGCCCGCGCCCAGGGTGAGATCGAGCCACTGGGCCCACACCTGGGCAAGTCCAACGGCCACTATTACCCCCTGTCCGAAAACTCCAAACGCTACATAGAGCAATACGGCATTCCCTATGGCAGTTGGTAACGCGCGCCTGCGCGATTGCAGTATTCAGGGACTCAGCGCCAGCAAGCGCTGGGCCCGCAGCAACACCGGCGCATCGACCATCTGGCCGTCGATCTGGTAGGCCCCGGCGCCGTGGCTGCCGGCGTCCACCACCCGTTGCGCCCAAGCCAGGTCTTCGGCGCTGGGGGCCAGGGCCTGGTGGATCACCGGCACCTGTTTCGGGTGAATGCACAAGGCGCCGGCAAAACCCATTTCATAGGCGTGGCGAATGGACTGGCGCAAACCCTCGGGGTCGTCGATGGCCGGGTGCACGCCATCCAATGGCGGCACCAGGCCGGCGGCGCGCGAGTGCAGGATCAGCGCCAGCCGCGCCTGGTCCAGGGCGAACTGCGCCGCCGCCGAACCGCTGCACAGGTTGAGGTCCAGCGCCAGGTCCAGGCCGCCGAAAGACAGGCGCTGCACCGCAGGAGCCCGGGCGATTTCCGCCAAAGCCAAGAGCCCGCGCGCGCTTTCGATGATCGGCCAGATCTGCTTGCCGGTGGCCGCCACGGTCGCCACCTGGGCGGCGCTTTCGACCTTGGGCAGCAGGATGCCGACCACCCCGGCCTGGGCTTTGCAGAACCCCAGGTCGGCGGCATGTTCGGCATGTTCCGGGGCATTGACCCGTACCCACAACCGCACTTGGGGCTGGCTGTTGAGGAACTGGCCGAGGTTGTCCCGGGCCTGGCGCTTGAGCGGCTCTTCCACGGCGTCCTCGAAGTCGACGATCACCACGTCGGCGCCGCTGGCCAGGGCCTTGCCGAAACGCTCGGGACGGCTGCCCGGGACAAACAAGGCAGAGCGGACAATAGGGTTGGGCATGTTGAATTCCTTGTAAGTGATGCGGGGTCCGCGGACCGGGGCACAGCAGATTTTTTTCTCTGTAGGAGCGAGGCTTGCCCGCGATGAGGCCCACAAGATCGATGCAAACCTCAAGGACCTCATCGCCAGCAATCGAGCGTCGACCGGCTGCTCCTACAGAAGCCGTGCAAGCCAGCTGACCTCAGATCACGCCGTCGGCCTGTAGCTGTTCGATGGCATCGCTGGACAGGCCCAGTTCGGCGAGGATCGCGCCGCTGTGCTGGCCCAGCCCGGGAACGCCGTCCATGCGCGGCTCGAACGCGGCATTGCGCGCCGGCGGCAGCAGCGACGGCAGCTTGCCGGCCGGGCTGTCGACCTCGCGCCAGCCGTCGCGGGCCTTGAGCTGCGGGTGCTGCCACACGCCCTGCATGTCGTTGACCCGGGCGCTGGCGATCTGCGCCTGCTCCAGCCGCTCGATCACCGCCTCCACCGTCAGCCGGGCGAAGCTGTCGACGATGATCTGCCGCAGCGCCTCGCGATTGGCCGAGCGCTTGAAGTTGGCCGAGAAGCGTTCGTCACCGGCCAGCTCCGGCATCAGCAGCACCTTGTCGCAGAACGCCGCCCACTCGCGTTCGTTCTGCAGGCCGAGCATCACCGTGCCGCCATCCCCCGCCGGGAACGGCCCGTAGGGGTAGATGGTCGAGTGCGCCGCGCCGGCCCGGGGCGGTGGCGGCGCGCCGTCGAAGGCGTAGTACATCGGGTAGCCCATCCACTCCACCAGGCTTTCCAGCATGCTCACGTCGATGCGGCTACCCTGCCCGGTCCTGCCGCGCAGCAACAGCGCCGAGAGGATGCCGCTGTAGGCGTACATGCCGGCGGCGATGTCGGCGATCGAGCAGCCGGCCTTGGCCAGTTGCTCCTCGCCCGGGCCGCCGGTCACCGACAGGAACCCGCCCTCGCTCTGGATCAGCAGGTCGTAGGCCTTTTTCTTCTCATAAGGGCCGCCCTCGCCATAACCGGAAATGTCACAGACGATCAGCCGCGGAAAGCGTTCATGCAGCGCCTCGAACGACAGGCCCATGCGCGCCGCCGCGCCCGGGGCGAGGTTCTGCACCAGCACGTCGGCCTGGGCCAGCAGGCGCTCGAGAATGTCGCCGGCGGCGTCCTGCTTGAGGTCCAGGGTCAGGCTTTCCTTGGAACGGTTGGTCCAGACGAAATGCGAGGCCAGGCCGCGCACGCGCTCGTCGTAGCCACGGGCAAAATCGCCGCTGCCGGGGCGTTCGACCTTGATCACCCGGGCGCCCAGGTCGGCCAGTTGGCGGGTGCAGAACGGCGCGGCGATGGCGTGTTCCAGGCTGACCACGGTGATGCCGTCCAGCGGCCGGGGTTGTGCGGTATTAAGTGTCATAAGGCGTCCTCGGGGCGGGCTCAGAGCAATTCGTTCAATTGCGCGGTGTCGCGCAGGTTCCACACCTGGCGGATCAGGGCCGCGCCCTGCTCCGCCGTGCGCGCGCCGGAGAAGCGCAGCAGGCGCTGGAACTTGTCCGCCAGCTCGGCCCGCGACAGGCCGTTGCCCGGATCGCCCTTGGGCTCGTCGATGGCACCGTGCAGGGTGCGGCCATCGTCGGTGCTGACCACTACACGGCCCAGCCAACGCTGCGGATAGGCACGATCCACCTCGGGGTCGAGGCGCATCGACACCTTGTCGCGAAACGCCGCCACCGCCGGGTCGTTCAGCGCCAGCTCCTGGAACTCCGGCAGCCCGGCCTTGCCATGCACGGCGATCAGGCCGAGCACGGTGCCCATGGAGAACTTGGCCTGGTGCACGGTCTGCGGCACCTTCACCCGCCCCAGCACATCGATGGCGCCCTGGTGCACGCGGGTTTCCACGCTGACGATCCGCTCATGGCTGAGGCCTTCGCGCTGCATCAGCGCCAGCAAGGCGTCGGCGGCCGGATGGGTGTGGCGGCAGGAGGCGTGGAACTTGAACGAGGTCTCCAACAAGGCCCAACGCAAACCGAGCCGATCGGACAGCCTGCTCGGCTCGGCATCCCAGGACATGCCCGCGGCCATTCCTTGCTCGCCTTCGAGAATATTGCGCGCGCCGGTCAGCCCGTCGCGGGTCAGGTAGGCGGCGAGCAGCCCGTCGGCCGCGGCCTTGGCCGTGTGCAACTGCTTGGAGTCCGCGGCGTCGCGCAGGAACTCCCAGAGCCCGGCGGCCTGGGTCCCGGCGCTGCCCAGCAGGTTGATGAACTGCGCCTGGTCGAAGTCCATCAACTTGCCCACCGCCACCGCCGCCGCGAGGGTGCCGACGGTGGCCGTGGTGTGGAAGATCCTGTAATGGGAACGGCCCATGAACTCGCCAATGCGAATCCCCGCCTCGTAGCCGGCCACCGCCGCCAGCAGCAGCTCCTGGCCGGACTTGCCCAGGTCCTGGGCCGCCGCCAACGCGGCCGGGAACACCACGGTGGCCGGGTGCAGCACCGAGCTGTTGTGCAGGTCGTCCTGCTCCACCAGATGGGAAGACGCGGCGTTCACCAGGGCGGCGAAATAGGCCGAGCTGCCGCGGCCGTTGACCAGGATCCGCGCCGGGCCATCGGCCGGGCCCATCTGCTCAGCGTAACGCTCGAACAACGGGATCGGATGCGCGCCCTGGCTGGCCAGGGCCGAGCCGAGCCAGTCGAGGAACAGTTCTTCGGTGCGCTCCAGCACGCTGTCGGGCAACTGCGGGTAACTCAGGCCGGCAAGGAACCCGGCCAAGGCTTGGGTATGGCTCATGCTCGGTTCCTCAGAAGCTGCGCGGCAGTTCGAGCAGGTGCTCGGCCACATAGGACAGGATCAGGTTGGTGGAGATTGGCGCCACCTGGTACAGGCGGGTTTCGCGGAACTTGCGCTCGACGTCGTATTCGCAGGCGAAGCCGAAACCGCCGTGGGTCTGCAGGCAGGCGTTGGCCGCTTCCCACGAGGCCTTGGCTGCCAGGTACTTGGCCATGTTGGCGCTGGCCCCGGCGTTAAGGCCGCTGTCGTATTCCTCGCAGGCGCGCCAGCGCATCAGGTCGGCGGCCTCGATCTCGACATGGGCTTCGGCGATGGGGAACTGCACGCCCTGGTTCTGCCCGATGGGCCGGCCGAACACCACGCGGTCGCGGGCGTACTGGCTGGCCTTGTCGATAAACCAGCGGCCGTCGCCGATGCACTCGGCGGCAATCAGCGTGCGCTCGGCGTTGAGGCCGTCGAGGATGTACCTGAAGCCCTTGCCCTCCTCGCCGATCAGGCTGTCGGCGGGGATTTCCAGGTTGTCGAAGAACAGCTCGTTGGTCTCGTGGTTGACCATGTTGGCGATCGGCTGCACGGTCAGGCCGTGGCCGATGGCCTCGCGCAGGTCGACCAGGAAGATCGACATGCCTTCGGATTTCTTCTTGACCTCGGCCAGCGGCGTGGTGCGCGCCAGCAGGATCATCAGGTCGGAATGCTGGATTCGCGAGATCCACACCTTCTGCCCGTTGATCACGTACTTGTCGCCACGCTTGATCGCGGTGGTCTTGATCTTGGTGGTGTCGGTGCCGGTGGTAGGCTCGGTGACGCCCATCGATTGCAGGCGCAGTTCGCCGCTGGCGAGCTTTGGCAGGTAGAAACGCTTCTGCGCTTCGCTGCCGTGCCGCAGCAGGGTGAACATGTTGTACATCTGCCCGTGCACGGTGCCGGAGTTGCCGCCGCAGCGGTTCACCTCCTCCAGGATCACCGAGGCTTCGGCCAGGCCCAGGCCGGAGCCGCCGTATTCGGCCGGGATCATCGCCGCCAGCCAGCCGGCGTCGGTCAGGGCCTTGACGAAGCGTTCCGGGAAACCTTTTTCTTCATCGATCTTGCGCCAGTAGGCGGCATCGAACTCGGCGCACAGGGCGCGCACGCCTTCACGGATGGCATTCAATTCTTCGTTGCTGTTGGGGTTCATCGAACGGCTCTCCGCCTGTGGTTATTGGGGTGGGATGGGGTCATTCCGGGATGGCGTCGAACAGCACTTCGCCGCGCTGGGCCAGGCCGGCGTCGTTGCCGGCCCAGAGCTCGGCGACGCCGGGGCGGACGATGCGCCCGCCGACCTCGAACGGCTGCGGCGCAATCAAGGGCCGCAGGCCGCGATAAGAAAACCGCCGCAGCCGGGCTCCGGGGTGGGCGCGGCAGAAGGCGCGCAGGCTGAGGGTGGCAATCAATGGGCCGTGGACCACCAGCCCCGGATAACCTTCGGTCGCGGTGACGTAGGGAAAGTCGTAGTGGATGCGATGGCCGTTGAAGGTCACCGCGCTGTAGCGGAACAACAGGGTCGGGCTGGGCTCGACGGTTTCGCGCCAGTCGCCCTGGATCAGCGGCTCGCCGCTGGCCTGCTTGGGCGGGGTCGGCTCCCGGTAGACGATGTCCTGTTCCTCGCGAATCGCCAGGCGACCGTCCTGGGAATACTCATGGCGCACAGTAACGAACAGCAGCGCGCCGCTGCGTCCGGTCTTTTCCTCGACCTGGCTGATGGTCGACACGCACTGCGCCTCGAACCCGGCGCGCAGCGGCTCGAAGAACTCCAGCCGGCCACCGGCCCACATGCGGTTGCGATTGGCCGCCGGCGGCAGGAAGCCGCCACGGGCCGGATGGCCGTCGCCACCCAGGGCGCTTTCGGCCAGGGGCTCCTGGAAAAAGCACCATTGCCACAGCGGCGGCAAGGCCGCGCCAGGGGCCGGCACGGGTTCGCCAAAGGTCGCGGCGATGCGCTTGAGCAGGTTGTCGCTGAGCAGGTCTCGGGCTTGCTGGCTACGGCCTGTCCAGGCGCTGGGGTCGGTCACGCTCATCGGGTCGGGTCCTGTTGCGGTGGTGGTGAGCCCGATCATGCAAGCCGCTGCGCGTTCTGAGAATTTGCATTTCAATAAACCGGCGTTCGGTTATGCTGAACGCCGCTTTGCCCCTCTTCCCTCCCAGGAGCCCGCCCATGCATTTCGATCTGGCCGACCTGCGCCTGTTTATCCATATCGCCGAATCGCCGAGCCTGACCCAGGGCGCCAAGCGCGCCTTTCTTTCGCCGGCGGCGGCCAGCGCGCGGATCAAGGCCCTGGAAAGCCAGCTCGAAACCCGCCTGCTGTACCGCGACAGCCGCGGCGTCGAAGTCACCCCGGCCGGCGAGCGGCTGTTGCAGCATGCGCGGCTGATCATGCGCCAGGTGGATTACCTGAAAAGCGAGTTCACCCAGTACGGCGGCGACTCCACCGGGCATATGCGCATCTTCGCCAACACCACGGCGGTGACCGAATTCCTCCCGGAGATCCTCGCCGGCTTTCTGTCGAAACGCCCGGGGGTCACGGTGGACCTGCAGGAACGCCTGTCCCGCGACATCGTGCGTGGCGTGCTCGACGGCACCGCCGACATGGGCATCATCGCCGGCCCGGTGGAAGCCAGTGGCCTGCAAGTCCTGCATTTCAGCACCGACCACCTGGTGCTGATCCTGCCGGTCGACCACCCGCTGGCGACGCAGCCGGCGGTGACCCTGGAGCAGACCCTGGCCTATCAACACATCGGCCTGCACGAAGGCAGCACCTTGCTGAGTTTTTTGCGCGAACACGTGGAGCGCACCGGCAAGCAGCTGTCGCTGCGGATCCAGGTGTCGAGCTTCGAAGCGATCTGCCGCATGGTCGAGGCCGGCGTGGGCATCGGCATCATTCCCGAATCGGCCGCGATCCGACACAGCCGCACCATGCAGCTGGTGACGGTGAAACTCGACGAGGCCTGGGCGGTGCGCGAGCGCAGCATCATTGTCCGTGAGCTGGAGGCCCTGCCCGGCACCGTGCGGGCGCTGATCGCCACCCTGATGCCCGAGGCCTGATCGCTCGGAGGCCAATCTGCCCCCTGGCGCAAAACCCTCTGCGACACCGCCGCCCGTTGACCTGAATCAAGGGCCCGGCGCCTGACAGGTGTGAATGTTCAGGCAAACCTCTGCACCTTCACGGAGACTTGCCCATGACCAGCACCGCCCTCCACACGCCTGCCCTGGCCGCCTTCGCCCGGTACAAAGGCGAACACTGGATAGACGCCCTCAACGACGGCAGCCCGGTGCTGATCCGCCCGTTGCGCGCCGAAGACCGCGAGCGGGAAAAGGCCTTTATCGAGAACCTTTCGCCGACCACCCGGCACCACCGCTTCCTGGGCGAAGTGAAGGAAGTCGGCGAGGCCCTGCTCAGCCAGTTGATGGATGTCGATGGCTGCGAGCGCGTGGCTTACGTGGCCCTGGTCCACGACAACGGCTCGCTGCGGGAAATCGGCATCAGCCGCTATGCCACCATCGGCACCGACGCGGACACCTGTGAGTTCGCCGTCACCGTGGCCGACGAATGGCAGCACAAGGGCCTGGACGCCTTGCTGATGCACCATCTGGTCGACCGGGCCAAGGGCCAGGGCTTCAAGCAGATGTACTCCCTTGATTGCCCGGCCAATCACCGCATGCGCGAACTGGCCGCGACCCTGGGTTTCCACCGCGCCATCGACCCGGACGACGCGACCCAGGTCCGTTACCACCTGGCGCTGTAGGCCGGCCTCAGCCCGCCGCCCCGCCACACTGCGCGCAAAACCGCACGCCGGTGGCCAGCGTGTTGCCGCACTGGCGGCACGCGGCGGGCTGCAGCGAGGTCCCGCACTGCTGGCAAAAACGCGACTAGGCTGTCGCTCATGCCCCATGGATCGTCGGAGGTCGTCATGCAACTCGAAGGTTCCTGCCATTGCGGCGCTGTCCACTTCAGCCTGGACAGCGCCCACCCTTACCCCTATCAACGCTGCTACTGCTCGATCTGCCGCAAGACCCAGGGCGGCGGCGGGTATGCGATCAACCTCGGCGGCGACGCCGCCAGCCTGAAAGTCCGCGGCCGCCAGCACATCTCGATCTACCACGCGCTGCTCAGGGAACCCGGCAAACGTGCCCGGCGCAGCAGCGCCGAACGGCATTTCTGCAGCCGCTGCGGCTCCGGGTTGTGGCTGTTCAGCCCAGAGTGGCCGGAACTGATCCATCCCTTCGCCTCGGCCATCGACACGCCGTTGCCGATACCGCCGGAACACACCCACCTGATGCTCGACTCCAGGGCGTCCTGGGTGGAAATCGACTGGCATCCCCATGACCTGCAATTCGCCCACTACCCCGAGGAATCTATTGCTCAGTGGCATGAGCGCCTGGACCTGCAACGCTAAGCGCCGGGCATTCACAGTCTTTGACAGTTTTGCGACAAAGCTGCCAAAGATTGCCCGCACCCGCGTCCCTAGCATGAGCGCATCCATTTCCCCACGGGTGCGCCATGTACGGTCGATTCTTCACGCTCTTCATTGGTGTGCTGCTCGGCGGCCTCAGCTGCCAGGGCACGCCGCCCCCGAAGCCCAGCGTCGAACCGCCGCCTGAAATCGCCACGCCACCCGAGACCGCCCTCCGCGCCAAGCCGGCCCCTGTCGCCCCGGCGCGCAAGGTCGCCCAGCGCCCGCGCGATGGCCTGGGCAGTTCCTATTCCAAAGCCAACGACCACTCCCACACCCTGCTGAGTTTCTAGCCGCGATGAAGACCTCGATCCGTCCGAAAACCTTGTGCCTGTCCCTTGCGTCGCTACCTCTGGCTTCGCTGTGCCTGCTGACGCCCTGCGGCCCGCTCTACGCCGCGGACTGGCAGTACCAGCTGCAAGCCGGCGTGGCCAGCCTGCCGCGCTACAGCGGCAGCGACGAACACAGCGTCGTCCCGATCCTGGGCGGCGAAATCGTCAGCCCCTACGGGGTGTTTCTCAACACCGAACAGGGCCTTGGCTGGGGCCATGAATGGGGCGACCTGGCGTTCAGCACCTGGGTCGGCCCCAGCGAAGCACGCAAGGACCGCAAGAGCGGCTACAAGGGCTCGGACCATCTGGCCGGCATGGGCTCGATCAAGTCCCGCGCGCAGTTTGGCGCCCACCTGGGCTACACCCTGGGCACCGTGGAGCTCGGGGCCACGCTGCAGCATGCGCTGAAGAAGAACGACGACCCGGACACCGGCTCGGCCTACAACCACCTGCAACTGAGCATCGGCAGCACGCTGTATGAGGGCCGGTACGGGCGCCTCGAGGGCAGCCTCAACAGCCAGTTCGGCGACGGCGACTACCTGCGCACCTGGTATGGCGTCAGCAACGCCCAGGCTGGCAGGACCCGCTTCGGCGCCTATCGGCCCAAGGGTGGTTTTCTCAGCCGGGGCGGCGACCTGACCTGGACCGTGCCGGTCAGTGAACAGATGAACGTATCGACGGTGCTGGCGCTGCAGTACCTGGGGCGGGAGGCGGCGGACAGCCCGATTGTCGAGCGGCGGCTGCAGACGTCGCTGGCGACCACGCTGGAGTACAGCTTTTAAGCGGTGTTGACCGTTCTGACGTTATCGCGCGCAAGCTGCCTGGGCTATTCGAGCTGCGCCCAGGTCATGCGAAACGACGCGCCGCCCCACTGCGAATCCGTCACCTCGACCTGGCCGCCGTGGGACTGCGACACCCGCCGCACCAGCGCCAGGCCAAGGCCGAAACCGCCGGTGCGGCGGTCGCGGCTGGCGTCGAGCCGGGAGAACGGCTCGAAGATCTTCGCCCGCCCTGCCACCGGCACGCCCGGGCCGTCGTCGTTGACCTGGACCTCATAACCCTGCCCAACCTGCACCAGGGACACCTCGACGCGCCGTTCGGCGTAGCGAATGGCATTGCGCAGCAGGTTGATCACCGCCCGCGCCATGAACCGCGGTTCGATGCTGATGTACTCGACCTCACAGGCCCGGATCGCCATCTGCACCCCCGCCGCCTCCGCCTCCAGGGCGACACTGCCGACCACGCTGTCGAGCCAGTTGCGGGCCTGGATGGTCTCGCGGTTGATCACCGTGGCGCCGTGTTCCAGGCTGGCGTAGGTCAGCAGTTCGGAAACCATTTCCTCCAGCTCGCCGAGGTCGGCGTACATGTCGGCGATCAGCTCGCGGCTCTGCCGCGGGTCGGACTGCTTGAGCTGGTCAAGCTCGAACGACAAGCGGGCGATGGGCGTGCGCAACTCATGGGACACCGCGTTGGTCAGCTCGCGCTGATTGGCGATCAGGCCTTCGATGCGGCTGGCCATCTGGTTGAAGTGCTGCGCCAGGTCGCGCACGCTGGAGCGCCGCGGCAGGCGGATGCGCGAGCCCAGGTCGTTATTGCCGAAGCGCTGGGCCGCCAGGCGGATCAGCTCCAGGTCGCGCCAATGCGGGCGTACCCAGAAATACAGGACCAGCGCCAGGCTGGCCCCGAGAAAGGCATAGGCCCAGAAATACAGCCACTTGGGCTCTTCCGGCAGGCGGATGCTCAGCAACTGCGGGCCGCCGTCGAGGTTGGCGATGAACTCGCTGAAGTCGCCACGCACCACCAGTTTGTTCTCGGCCAGCAGTTGGCGCTCGCGCTCGGACAGGTCCAGCTCATCCGCCTGCAACAGCCTCAGGCGCATGCCGTAGTGTTGTTGCAGCTCGGCCAGCCGCTGCTCGCGCGCCGCTCCCGTGACCGGCGACAGTTGGTTGACCAGGCTGTATCCCGGCCCGCGCATGGCCTCGCGGTTGTAGGTTTCGTTGGCGTCCGGCAACAGCTCGGAAAAGGTGTAGTTGACCGCCCAGATGGCCCCCGCCAGCCCCAGGGCCAGGATGATGTACAGACGCAGAAACAGCCGCAGCATCTAGAGCTCCCAGGCGAACGGATTGAACAGATAGCCCTTGCCCCAGATGGTCTTGATGCACACCGGCTCGCGAGGGTTGTCCTGGAGTTTGCCGCGCAGCTTGCTGATGTAGACATCGACGCTGCGGTTGAGGCCGTCGAAGGCGATGCCGCGCATGCGGTTGAGGATGTCGTCGCGGGAGAGGATTTTGCCCGCCGAGCTGGCCAGCAGCCACAGCAGCTCGAACTCCATGGTGGTCAACTCGATCAGCTCGCCGGCCAGGCGCACTTCCCGGCAACTGCGGTCGAGGGTCAGGCTGCCGAACTCCAGCGCGCCGCGCACCGTCGGCTCCGGCACCTGGCGCCGTTGCAGGGCGCGCAGGCGGGCCAGCAGCACCGGCGGCTTGATCGGTTTGATCACGTAGTCGTCGGCGCCGGACTCAAGACCGAGGATATGGTCCAGGTCGTCTTCCTTGGCGGTGAGAATGACGATGGGCGTGTCCGCCACGTTGCGGATCTCCCGGCACACGTGCAGGCCGCTCTGGCCCGGCAGCATCAGGTCGAGGACGACGATTTTCGGCTTGAACTCGAGAAAGGCCGCCAGCGCCACATCGCCACGATGTACCGTCAGGACCTCGAAACCGTGTTGGGACAGGAAGTGCGCGATCAGCCCGGCGAGCTTCTCGTCATCTTCCACCAGCAATACTTTGCCAAGACCCGGGTTATCCATAAATACCAGTCTGAGTGCGCACAATTGGGGCGCGCATTATAGGCGGCATCGGATAAGTCTGAGACCAGGGCAGACAGCAAAAACCGGCCCAGATGGCCGGTTTTCAATGATGTTTCATGCTTTTAAGAGTTTTTTACAATTTGCCCGTAGTTTTGAACCGACTTGGGCCGTTTTACAGAGTAGGCACGCCGCTGTGGAAGCGGAACTCCACGTCCGGCGACTCGATCAGTTCGCGCTCGGCGGCGCGCACCTTCTCGATCACCTGGGCGATGTCCTTGGCGTCGCCGTACTGATAGGCCAGCTTCAGGTAACCCTGGAAGTGCCGGGCCTCGCTTTTCAGCAGGCCGAAGTAGAACTTGCCCAGTTCTTCGTCCAGGTGCGGCACCAGCGCCTCGAAACGCTCGCAGCTGCGGGCCTCGATAAAGGCGCCGACCACCAGGGTGTCCACCAGCTTCACCGGTTCGTGGCTGCGCACCACCTTGCGCAGGCCCGAGGCATAACGCCCGGCCGACAACTGGCGCAGTTCGATCTTGCGCCGTTTCATCAGGCGCATGACCTGTTCGTGGTGCACCAGCTCTTCCCGGGCCAGGCGCGACATCATGTTGATCAGATCGACATGGGAGTGGTACTTGGCGATCAGGCTCAGGGCCGTGCTGGCCGCCTTGAACTCGCAGTTCTTGTGGTCGATCAGCAGGGTTTCCTGATCCGCCAGGGCCGCCTGGACCCAGGCATCCGGCGTGGGGCAGCCGAGGAACTCGTGAATTTCCGGCAGGTTCATGGTCGTTCGTCCTTCAGGGCAGCCTTCAAGGAAATGAGCGCGCAAGGCAGGACGGTGGCGACTTCAGGGATCGATAACATGGGGCTCACGGCATAAGGGTTCACGGCGAAGGGCGCCGATTATACCGGCCGCGCCACAGACCACCAGCCGCGGCGCTTGATGTGCGTCAACAGCCACGGCGACGCGCAGCAACTATAGTTGTGCAACATAGCCTTCATCCCTCTCTGGAGATCCCGACCATGCAAGCCATCCGCAGCATCCTGGTGGTCATCGAGCCCGAGCATTCCGAAAGCCTCGCGCTCAAGCGCGCCAAGCTGATCGCCGGGGTGACCCAGGCCCATCTGCACCTGCTGGTGTGCGACAAGAAGCACGAGCATTCGGCGCTGTTGAGCGTGCTCAAGAGCAGCCTGCTGAGCGAGGGCTACAGCGTGACCACCGAGCAGGCCTGGAACGACAGCCTGCACAGCACCATCATCGACGTGCAGCAGGCCGAAGGCTGTGGCCTGGTGATCAAGCAGCACTTTGCCGACAACCCGCTGAAAAAGGCCCTGCTCACCCCCGCCGACTGGAAACTGCTGCGCTATTGCCCAAGCCCGGTGCTGCTGGTGAAAACCGCCAAGCCCTGGACCGGCGGCGTGATCCTGGCGGCCATCGATGTCGGCAACACCGACGGCGAGCACCGTACCCTGCATGCCAGCATCATCGACCATGGTTTCGACATCGCCAGCCTGGCCAAGGCGCAGTTGCATGTGATCAGCGCCCATCCGTCGCCGATGCTGTCGGCGTCCGACCCGGTGTTCCAGCTCAAGGAAACCATCGAGGCGCGCTACCGCGAGCAGTGCAAAGCGTTCCAGGCCGAGTTCGACATCGACGATACCCACCTGCATATAGAGGAAGGCCCGGCGGACGTGCTGATCCCGCACACCGCCCATGAGCTGCAGGCGGCGCTGACCATCATCGGCACCGTGGCGCGCACCGGGATTTCCGGGGCGCTGATCGGCAATACCGCGGAAGTGGTGCTCGATGCCCTGGAAAGCGACGTGCTGGTGCTCAAGCCGGAGGACATCATGGACCACCTGGAAGAGGTGGCCGGCAAGCATTGAGGGATGGGTTGACTGATAGAACGCCATCGCGAGCAAGCTCGCTCCTACAGAAACCCACCTTTGTAGGAGCAGCCGGTCGACGCTCGATTGCCCGCGATGCTTTTAGCAGTCAGGCGCCAAAGGCGTCCTTGAGGAACCCCGGGGCGATATAACGCTGGTAGTGGGCTTCCGACAGGAGGAAAAACTCCCGATCGATGGCATCGCGCAATTCCGGCAGTTCCCAGTCGCGAAACTCCGGCAGCAACACCATCCCATAGGCTTCCAGCTGGTTGATCACCCGCGCCCCGCGGGCGATCAGCTGATAGGCCCAGCAATATTCCGACTGGTGCGGCACGAAGCGGATCTTGCGCTGCTCCAGTTGCTCGCGCAGCCGCTGGGGGTCGAAGACTTCCAGCTTGGCCGCCATCACCTGCACCAGCAATTGCTCGAGACGCAGCCACACCGCGTGCTTTTCTTCCTCGTTGTAGCCGTTCCAGTGGATCACTTCGTGGTGGAAACGCTTGCAGCCACGGCACACCAGGTCACCGTAGACAGTGGAGCAAAGGCCGACGCAGGGGGTCTTGATGGTCTGATTGGGCATAAGTAGGCAATTGGCGGAAAAAAGCGAAACAGGCCCGCATGTTAGCCCTTTGTCTAACATTGATCACCCCTCAAACTTCGGGGCATCAGGGTCTATTGGACTTTGGTGGCGGCCGCGACGGATGCCCGCTTGGTGCAGGGCAAGGCGCGAGGAACGCAGTTTGGTTGTTCCAAATAAGTTCCGAGCAACGCAGCCCTGCACCAAGCGGGCCCCGTCCCTTCGGGTTGCGTGCCAACGTGTGCGAGGCTGCGTTGCGGGATTTGCCAAGGGAACAACCATTGGCGGCATCCCGCGCCTTGCCTCGCACACGTTGGCCCAGCAACGCGGCTCGCCACCAAAGTCCAATAGACCCTGCCTTACCTTAATTTTTTTTTTGCCGTAGAATCAGCCAGCCTTTTTAGGCGCCAATGTCCGTTAGAAGCTGTTTTCAAAGCGTCACGAGCACAGTCGTTCCTTCAGAGCGGTGTTGGCGATGGGTCTTTCCAGCGGGGAAAGCCCAGCGCCAACCCTCATCAGCTCCCGTTCTGCAGGCGTAAAACTTTGAAAGCAGCTTCTGTAAGGAATTGCCGGTAATTCTGGCTAAGCGACCCACAACGTCACGCAGCGCATGAGTACGGCAATTTCGGGATGAGCGTCCCGGACACCCATTTGGGACCACTGATGAGGGTAATACTGTGCTTGAAGCCTACCGCAAACATATCGAAGAGCGTGCAGCCCTGGGTATCGTTCCCCAGCCGCTAAACGCCGAACAAACTGCAGGCCTGGTCGAGCTGCTGAAGAATCCCCCCGCTGGCGAAGAAGCCTTCCTCGTTGACCTGATCACCAATCGCGTTCCGCCAGGAGTCGACGAAGCCGCCTATGTGAAGGCCGGTTTCCTCTCCGCGCTGGCCAAAGGCGAAGCCAAATCCCCTCTGCTGGACAAGAAGCGCGCCGTTGAACTGCTGGGCACCATGCAGGGCGGCTACAACATCGTGACCCTGGTCGAGTTGCTGGACGACGCCGAGCTGGCGCCGGTCGCGGCCGCACAGCTCAAGCACACCCTGCTGATGTTCGATGCCTTCCACGACGTCGCGGAAAAAGCCAAGAACGGCAACGTTCACGCCCAGGGCGTACTGCAATCCTGGGCCGACGGCGAGTGGTTCAAGAACCGCCCGGTACTGGCCGACAAGATCAGCCTGCGCGTGTTCAAGGTGACGGGCGAAACCAACACCGACGACCTGTCCCCTGCCCCGGATGCCTGGTCCCGTCCTGACATCCCGCTGCACGCCCTGGCCATGCTGAAAATGGCCCGTGACGGCATCGTTCCGGACGAGCAAGGCAAGACCGGCCCGATGAAGCAGATCGAGGAAATGCGCGGCCAGGGCTTCCCGATCGCCTACGTCGGCGACGTGGTCGGCACCGGTTCGTCCCGTAAATCGGCAACCAACTCCGTGCTGTGGTTCTTCGGCGACGACGTTCCTTACGTGCCGAACAAGCGCGCAGGCGGCTTCTGCTTCGGCAGCAAGATCGCACCGATCTTCTACAACACCATGGAAGACGCCGGCGCCCTGCCGATCGAATTCGACGTGTCGAAGATGAACATGGGCGACGTGATCGACCTGTACCCGCACGCCGGTAAAGTCACCAAGCACAACAGCGACGAAGTCCTGGCCACCTTCGAAATGAAGACCCCGGTCCTGCTCGACGAAGTCCGTGCCGGCGGCCGTATCCCGCTGATCATCGGCCGTGGCCTGACCGAGAAGGCCCGTACCGAACTGGGCCTGCCGCCTTCGGACCTGTTCAAGAAGCCGGAAGCGCCGGCCGAAAGCACCAAGGGCTTCACCCTGGCGCAGAAAATGGTCGGCAAGGCGTGCGGCGTGACTGGCGTGCGTCCAGGCACCTACTGCGAACCGAAGATGACCACCGTCGGCTCCCAGGACACCACTGGCCCGATGACCCGTGACGAACTGAAGGACCTGGCTTGCCTGGGCTTCTCCACCGATCTGGTGATGCAGTCGTTCTGCCACACCGCGGCCTATCCGAAGCCGATCGACGTCACCACCCACCACACCCTGCCTGACTTCATCATGACCCGTGGCGGCGTGTCCCTGCGTCCGGGCGACGGCATCATCCACAGCTGGCTGAACCGCATGCTGCTGCCGGACACCGTCGGCACCGGTGGCGACTCCCACACCCGTTTCCCGATCGGCATCTCGTTCCCGGCCGGTTCCGGCCTGGTGGCCTTCGCCGCCGCCACTGGCGTCATGCCGCTGGACATGCCGGAATCGATCCTGGTCCGTTTCAAGGGCAAGCTGCAGCCTGGCGTCACCCTGCGTGACCTGGTCCATGCCATCCCTTACTACGCGATCCAGAAAGGCCTGCTGACCGTCGAGAAGAAAGGCAAGAAGAACGCCTTCTCCGGCCGCATCCTGGAGATCGAAGGTCTGGAAACCCTGACCGTCGAGCAAGCCTTCGAACTGTCCGACGCCTCGGCCGAACGTTCGGCTGCCGGTTGCACCATCAAGCTGTCCAAAGAGTCGATCGCCGAATACCTGCAGTCGAACATCACCCTGCTGCGCTGGATGATCGGCGAAGGCTACGGCGATGCCCGCACCCTGGAGCGTCGCGCCCAGGCGATGGAAGCCTGGCTGGCCAACCCTGAGCTGCTGGAAGCCGACAAGGACGCCGAATACGCCGAAGTCATCGAGATCGACCTGGCCGACGTCAAGGAGCCTGTGCTCTGCGCGCCGAACGATCCGGACGACGCTCGCCTGCTCTCCAGCGTCGCTGGCGAGAAGATCGACGAAGTGTTCATCGGTTCCTGCATGACCAACATCGGTCACTTCCGCGCTGCCGGCAAGCTGCTGGATCAGGTCAAGGGCCAGCTGCCAACCCGTCTGTGGCTGTCGCCGCCGACCAAAATGGACGCTCACCAACTGACCGAAGAAGGCTACTACGGCATCTACGGCAAGGCTGGCGCGCGCATGGAAATGCCGGGCTGCTCGCTGTGCATGGGTAACCAGGCCCGCGTCGAACCGAACTCCACCGTGGTTTCGACTTCGACCCGTAACTTCCCGAACCGTCTGGGTGACGGCGCGAACGTCTACCTGGCTTCGGCCGAGCTGGCGTCCGTTGCGTCCATCCTGGGTCGCCTGCCGACCGTCGAGGAGTACATGGAATACGCCGGCAAGATCGACAGCATGGCAGCGGACGTGTACCGCTACCTGAGCTTCGACCAGATCGCCGAGTTCCGTGAGGCTGCCGCGAACGCCAAGATTCCGGTGGTTCAAGCCTAAGGCTGCAAGGCAATGAAGAACGCCGCGTATCCCACGACGATACGCGGCGTTTTTTTTATCCCGGCGATCCGCTCGCTAGTCGCTCTGGCGGCAGAACGCCAGGCGTCTTTACCTACCAGATCTGGTAGTTGTTAGCCCTCCCCCGCCCTTGCTAAAAATCACGCCACTGCCAATGGCGCCCGACGCTCGCCCGAATGTCGAACGCTGCCTGCTTGCCACGGCCTTGGGATGACAGCTGTCAACCCGCGCCGATCGTTCGAAGCGCTCACACGACTATAAAAACATTCCGCGCACGACAGCTGGATCTCAGCTGCCGCGGATTCTTTCGCCCCGTCAAAAGCAACAAATGGAGGTGTGCTATGTGGCGTAACCATTGTGTGATCGAGAACGCGTTCAACGACTACCCCGGGCACGTCGAACAACCGGGCAACGACCCGCAGCGCAAGACTCATGTGCGCGATCGCAGCTTCGCGGCGATCGAGGGCAGCGGGCATTTTCTCGACCTGGAATCGAGAACCGCCGCCAACGGCGTGCATCGCGCCTGCGCAGCCCGCGAGCCAGCCACCGCTGTGGAACCCATCACCCGCCTGCGCTTTGCCTGAAGCTGTCCCCTGCCCCTTGGCCAGAGACGGCCAGAACACTCAAGGAAAAGAGTTATGCGCATGCTCGCCAGCGGTTTTGCCGGGGACGTCTTTTGCCCTTATCGGCCAGGCCAGTACCTTTGCAGCACCCCGCCACATAGTGACATAGCACCGCAGGCCAGCCTTGGCCATGAGCCCCCTCCACGCCTACCACCGCCCCAATTGCCGGCCCCGCACCCGGGTGCCCTGGTGCAAAGCGCCGGATCAGGACAACTGCGGGGTTTTCTATGAATTTCATGAATGTTGACAGCGTATTGCCCTGGACTAGATTCCCTGACGTGCAAGGAATCAAGGCGAACGCCATGGAGAAACGACAGGATTTCATGCACTGGTGGAACGACCTGCGCATGGAGATGCTCAAGCAACAGGAGAGCGCACAGGTCTTTGCGCTGCTGGAACGGGAGGTCCGGTCCCTGGGGTTTGATTTTTACGCTTACGGAGTCAGGCATTCGATCCCCTTCACCCGCCCGAAAATCGACATCTATGGCTCTTATCCGCAAGCCTGGGTGGAGCGTTACCAGCAACAGAACTACGCCGCGATCGACCCGACGATCCTCAACGGCCTGCGCTCCACGGAAATGGTGGTCTGGAGCGACGCCTTGTTCGGCAAAGGCTCGGTGTTGTGGGGCGAGGCCCGGGAATGGGGCTTGCGGGTGGGCGCCACCTTGCCCATCCACACGCCCGACAGCGCCCTGAGCGTGTTGTCGGTGGCCCGTGAATGCACGGCGATCAGCGCCGTGGAACTGGAAGAAATCCGCCTGCGCCTGCGCTGCATCATCGAACTGGCGACCGTGCGCCTCGGCGAACTCGGGCACCCCAGCAGCCAGGCCGAACAGCTGGAACTGAGCGCGCGCGAGCGGGAAATCCTGCAATGGACGGCCGACGGCAAGAGTTCCGGGGAGATTGCCCTGATCCTGGGCATCTCGGTGAATACCGTGAATTTCCACCTCAAGGTCATCCAGAAGAAGTTCGGCGCGGCCAACAAGACCCTGGCCGCCGCCTACGCCGCCGTCCTGGGGCTGATCTGACGCTTCACCCGACGATAAGGATATCGCCCCATGATCACTGTGATTTCACGGCATGAAAGCCAGCTTTCGCCGGCCCTGCGCGACGACCTCGGCCGCTATCGCCATGCGGTCTTCATCAAGCAATTGGGTTGGCGACTGCCCTCCAGCGCCAGCCAGTGCGGGCAGGAGCTCGATCAGTTCGACCACGCCGACACCCGCTACACCCTGGCACTGGACAGCGAGGAAAAGATCCACGGCTGCGCCCGCTTGCTGCCGACCACCCAGCCCTATCTGCTGGCGGACGTGTTCGGTTTTCTCTGCGACCGACCCTTGCCGCGCCAGCACGACACCTGGGAAATCTCGCGCTTCGCCGCCTCGGCGCTGGAAGGCGGCAAGCTGCCGATGCGGGTGTTCTGGCACACCCTGCACACCGCCTGGACCCTGGGGGCGAACTCGGTGGTGGCGGTGACCACGCCGGCGCTGGAGCGTTATTTCCTGCGCCATGGCGTGGCGCTGAGCCGGCTCGGCCAGCCGCAACGGGTCAACCGCGACCACTTGCTGGCCCTGGACTTTGCGGCCTACCAGAAAAACGGCCGCGCCGCGCTTTATACGCAGTCAGCGGCCGTGGCTTCGCTGAATCAGGCATTTCTGCGCGGCAACCCACCGCCAACGCGCGGTGGGCCGCCGGCGGGTCAGGCGCTCAGGGAGTAGACCAGCGCGGTGATGGCCACCAGGCCGACCAGGGTGACGAACACGTTGGAGGCCTGGCCACGGTAGCGGGCCATGGCCGGCACCTTGCGGATGGCGTACATCGGCATCAGGAACAGGATGGCCGCGATGATCGGGCCGCCCAGGGTTTCGATCATCCCGAGGATGCTCGGGTTGAGCGTGGCGACTATCCAGCACACCACCAGCATGAAGGCCGCGGTCATGCGGTCCAGGGCCTTGGCGCCCGGGCGGCGGCCGCTTTTCACGATCAGCCCCTTGAGGCCTTCGCTGGCGCCGATGTAGTGGCCCAGGAACGACTTGGCGATGGCCACGAACGCGATCAACGGCGCGGCGAAAGCGATGGTCGGGTTGCTGAAGTGGTTGGCCAGGTACGACAGGATCGACAGATTCTGCGCCTTGGCTTCGGCCAGCTGGGCCGGCGACAGAGTCAGCACGCAGCTGAAGACGAAGAACAGCACCATCGCCACCATCAGCAGGTGGGCGCGGGACAGGATCTGCGAGCTGCGCTCTTCGGCGTGGGCGCCATACCGGCGCTTCTGGTCCACGGCGAAGGCCGAGATGATCGGCGAGTGGTTGAACGAGAACACCATGACCGGGATCGCCAGCCACAAGGTGTGCAGGAACGCCGAAGGTTCAGGCAGGGTACTGGCGGTGCTGAGGATGCCGCCGTTCCAGTGCGGAATCAGGAACACCGCGAGGAACAGCAAGGCGACGATGAACGGGTAGACCATCAGGCTCATGGCCTTGACGATCACCTGCTCGCCGCAGCGCACCACGGCCAGCAGGCCGAGGATCAGCACCAGCGACAGCACGGCGCGCGGCGGCGGCATGATGTGCAGCTGGTGCTCCATGAAGCTGCCCACGGTGTTGGTCAGGGCCACGCTGTAGATCAGCAGGATCGGGAAGATGGCGAAGAAGTACAGCAAGGTGATCAGGGCGCCGGCCTTGATCCCGAAATGCTCTTCCACTACTTCCGTGATGTCCGCGCCGTCACGCCCGGAAAGCACGAAGCGGGTCAGGCCACGGTGGGCGAAGAAGGTCATCGGAAAGGCCAGCAGCGCCAGGACCAGCAGCGGCCAGAAGCCGCCCAGGCCGGCGTTGATCGGTAAAAACAGGGTGCCCGCGCCGATGGCGGTGCCGAACAGGCCCAGCATCCAGGTAGTGTCTTGGCGATTCCAGCTAGCTAGGGTCGCTGGGGCTGCCGCTTCAAAGCGTTGATCAACGCTGTTGGCCTGATCATTCATCCGGTGGGATCTCCACATTCCGGTCATTTGCCACTCGGCCAGGGCGCGTCGGAGTACCCGACAGACAGAGCCCTCGCCGAAACAGGGGCGCGATTGTCCGGGATTACTCACCAGAAGCAAAGACTTAGCTGAGGAACGGTTTGCCAGTACAGATGTCTGGAGCGCGGTTTTGCGGGGTCGGGCACAAGGTTTCATTGATCTGTGGCAAGCGCTGGCCCCGGGTTTCGGCCGGCCTGCGTGCCGGGCGCGCGGATCATCATCCCCATCGGCATGCCCCTGAAGACAGCAGGTGTGCCCATCAAACGCAGAAGCCAGGGCAAGGCCCTGGCTTCTGGTTGGTTGCAACGAGGCGGTCCGGTTCAAGGTGTGCCCGCCATCGGCAAACGCTAGGTCTGCCCTTGCGCTTCCTCTTCCTTCAACGCCGCCTGCACCAGGGGGTGCAGCACCGCGCCGGGGTGTGTCACCTCCCAGGCGGTCAACTCTCTGCGCATGGCCGGCGTCCAGAAGCTTTTCAGGTGCTGACGCACGCTACGCACTGCCTGGGCCTTGTCCGGTTCGCTGGCGAAGAACTGGGCAATCTGGTTGGCCATCTTGATCAGGCTTTCGCTGCTCATCGGCGCACCTCGGCTTTCTCGGCATGACGACGCTCCCGCAGCAGGCGCCCCTGTTCATCACTGAACGCCTGATAACGCTTCTGCCATTCGGAAGGCTGGTTGACCCGCACCACCTCTACCGCCGTCACCTTGTATTCCGGGCAGTTGGTGGCCCAGTCGGAGTTGTCGGTGGTGATCACGTTGGCGCCCGATTCCGGGAAGTGGAAGGTGGTGTAGACCACCCCCGGTGCCACCCGCTCGCTGACCCTGGCCCGCAGCACTGTCTGCCCGGCGCGACTGCCGATGCCGACCCAGTCGCCATCGACGATGCCGCGGTTCTCGGCGTCGGTCGGGTGGATTTCCAGGCGGTCCTCCTCGTGCCAGGCCACGTTGTCGGTGCGCCGGGTCTGGGCGCCGACGTTGTACTGGCTGAGGATGCGCCCGGTGGTCAGCAGCAACGGGTAGCGGCTGTTGACCTTCTCCTCGGTGGGCACGTAGCCGGTGAGCATGAAGCGGCCCTTGCCGCGCACGAATTCATCGATGTGCATGGTCGGCGTGCCGTCCGGCGCGGCATCGTTGCACGGCCATTGCAGGCTGCCGTGCCGATCCAGCTCGGTGTAACTGACGCGGTGGAAGGTCGGCGTCAGGCGCGCGATCTCATCCATGATCTCCGATGGGTGGTTGTACTGCATTTTGTAGCCCAGGGCCTCGGCCAGGGCGATGGTGGCCTCCCAGTCGGCCTTGCCGGCCAGGGGCTCCATCACCTTGCGCACCCGGGAAATGCGGCGCTCGGCGTTGGTGAAGGTGCCGTCCTTCTCGAGGAAGGAGCTGCCCGGCAGGAACACATGGGCGAACTTGGCCGTCTCGTTGAGGAAGATGTCCTGCACCACCACGCACTCCATGGCCGTCAGGGCGGCGGTCACGTGCTGGGTGTTGGGGTCGCTCTGGGCGATGTCCTCGCCCTGGCAGTAGAGCGCCTTGAAGGTGCCGTCCAGGGCCGCCTCGAACATATTGGGGATGCGCAGGCCCGGGTCGGGTTGCAAGGTCACGTTCCAGGCCTGTTCGAACTCGGCGCGCACCGCCTCGTTGGAAATATGCCGATAGCCAGGCAGCTCGTGGGGGAAGGAACCCATGTCGCAGGAGCCCTGGACGTTGTTCTGCCCGCGCAGCGGGTTGACCCCGACACCCTCGCGGCCGATGTTGCCGGTGACCATCGCCAGGTTGGCGATGCCCATCACCGAGGTGCTGCCCTGGCTGTGCTCGGTAACGCCCAGGCCGTAGTAGATGGCCGCGTTGCCCCCGGTGGCGTAAAGCCGCGCGGCGTCGCGGATCTGCCTGGCGGGCACGCCGCAGATCGGCCCCAGGACCTCGGGGGAGTTTTCCGCCAGGCTGACGAAATCGCGCCAGCGGGCGAAGTCCGCCGCTTCGCAGCGCTGATCGACGAAAGGCTGGTTGACCAGGCCCTCGGTGACGATCACATGGGCCAATGCGTTGAGCATCGCCACGTTGGTGCCCGGACGCAGCTGCAAATGCAGGTCGGCACGGGCATGGGGCGAATCCACCAGGTCGATGCGCCGCGGGTCGATGACGATCAGCCGCGCGCCCTGGCGCAGGCGGCGCTTGAGCTGGGAACCGAATACCGGGTGGGCGTCGGTGGGGTTGGCGCCCATCACCAGGATGACGTCGGCCTGCATCACCGAGTCGAAACTCTGGGTGCCGGCGGATTCGCCCAGCGTCTGCTTGAGGCCGTAGCCGGTGGGCGAATGGCAGACCCGGGCGCAGGTGTCGACGTTGTTGTTGCCAAAGGCGGTGCGCACCAGCTTCTGCACCAGGTAGGTCTCTTCGTTGGTGCAACGGCTGGAGGTGATGCCGCCGATCGAGTCGCGCCCGTATTTCAGCTGGATGCGGCGCAACTCGCTGGCCGCGTAGGTGACCGCCTCTTCCCAGCTGACTTCCTGCCACGGATCGCTGATGTGCTTGCGGATCATCGGCTTGGTGATGCGGTCCGGGTGGGTGGCGTAGCCCCAGGCGAAGCGGCCCTTGACGCAGGAATGGCCGTGGTTGGCCTGGCCGTTCTTGTCCGGGACCATGCGCACCAGCTGCTCGCCTTTCATTTCCGCGCGGAAAGAGCAGCCCACGCCGCAGTAGGCGCAGGTGGTGATGACACTGCGCTCGGGCTGGCCGATTTCCACCACGCTCTTTTCCATCAGGGTGGCGGTCGGGCAGGCCTGCACGCAGGCGCCGCAGGACACGCACTCGGAGTCGAGGAAATTGTCGCCGCCGGCCGCCGCCACCCGGGAATCGAAGCCGCGCCCGCTGATGGTCAGGGCAAAGGTGCCCTGGGTTTCCTCGCAGGCACGCACGCAGCGGTTGCAGACGATGCACTTGCTCGGATCGTAGTCGAAATAGGGGTTGGAGACGTCCTTCTGTTCGTCCAGGTGGTTGGCGCCCTCATAGCCGTAGCGCACTTCCCGCAGGCCCACCTGCCCCGCCACCGTCTGCAACTCGCAGTTGCCGTTGGCCGAGCAGGTCAGGCAGTCCAGAGGGTGGTCGGAGATGTACAGCTCCATCACGTTGCGCCGCAGGCTGGCGAGCTTGGAAGTCTGGGTGTGGACGACCATGCCCTCGGTCACAGGCGTGGTGCAGGAGGCCGGATAGCCGCGCATGCCCTCGATCTCCACCAGGCACATGCGGCAGGAGCCAAAGGCTTCCAGGCTGTCGGTGGCGCAGAGTTTGGGGATAGTGGTGCCGAGCAACGCCGCGGCGCGCATCACCGAGGTGCCGGAAGCGACGCTGATTTCCCGGCCGTCGATGGTCAGGCTGACCTGTACCGCGCTTTCGCGGGCCGGGGTGCCGAGGTCGATATCACTGGTAGGGTCGAAGATATTGATCATTGGTCGGCCTCCGTGGTCGCCAGACCGAAGTCGGCGGGAAAGTGCTTGAGGGCGCTGGCGACGGGGTAGGAAGTCATCCCGCCCAGGGCACAGAGCGAGCCGTATTGCAGGGTGTCGCAAAGGTCTTGCAGCAGCAGCGCCTGTTCCTCACGGGCCGCGGCGTCGGTGCTGGCGATCAAGCGGTCCACCACCTCCACTCCACGGGTCGAGCCAATCCGGCACGGCGTGCACTTGCCGCAGGACTCCTCGGCGCAGAACTGCAAGGCGAAACGGGCCATGTGGGCCATGTCCAGGCTGTCGTCGGCGACCACCACGCCACCGTGGCCGAGCATCGCGCCCATGGCGGCGAACGCCTCGTAGTCCAGCGGCGTATCGAACTGCGCGGGGGGCACCCAGGCCCCCAGCGGCCCACCCACTTGCACCGCCTTCAGTGGCCGGCCGCTGGCGGTACCGCCGCCATAACCTTCCACCAGCTCGCGCAGGCTCAGGCCGAAGGCGCGTTCCACCAGGCCCGCCTGGCGGACGTTGCCGGCCAGCTGGAACGGCATGGTGCCCAGGGAACGCCCCATGCCGAAGTCGCGATAGAACGACGCGCCCTTCTCCAGGATGATCGGCACCGAGGCCAGGGTCAGCACGTTGTGCACCAGCGTTGGCAAGCCGAACAGGCCCTGCAGGGCCGGCAGCGGCGGCTTGGCGCGAACCGTGCCGCGCTTGCCTTCGAGGGACTCCAGCAGCGCCGTTTCCTCACCGCAGATGTAGGCCCCGGCCCCCACCCGCACGTCCAGGTCGAAGGGGCGGCCGCTACCGCCCACGTTCGCCCCCAGGTAACCGGCCTCGCGGGCGATGCGCAGGGCCTCGTTCAGGGTGCCGATGGCGTCCGGGTATTCCGAGCGCACGTAGATATAGCCCTTGCTGGCCCCCACCGCGATACCGGCGATGATCATGCCTTCGATCAGCAGGAAGGGGTCGCCTTCCATCAGCATGCGGTCGGCGAAGGTGCCGGAGTCGCCTTCATCGGCGTTACAGACCACGTATTTCTGGGCACCCGCGGCTTCGCGCACGGTGCGCCACTTGATCCCCGCCGGAAAGGCCGCGCCCCCCCGGCCGCGCAGGCCGGAGTCGAGCACGCTGGCGACCACCTGCGCGCCCTCCATCTGGATGGCCCGGGCCAGGCCCTGGAAACCGCCCTGGGCGCGGTAGTCGTCCAGGGACAGCGGTTGAGTGATACCGGCCCGAGCGAACAGCAGGCGCTGCTGGCTCTGCAGATAAGGGATCTGCTCCACCGGCCCCAGGGCCAACGGATGGCTGCCGGGGTCGCCCGTCAGGGCGTCGAGCAGGCTCGGCACGTCCTCCGGAGTGAGGGGGCCGAAACCCAGGCGGCCGTCGGCGCTGTCCACTTCAAGCAGCGGCTCCAGCCAATAAAGGCCACGGGAACTGGTGCGGCACAGCTCCAACGGCAATTGTCGACGCTCGGCCTCACGCACCAGCGCAACGGCCACCTTGTCCGCGCCCACGGCACGGGCCACCGAATCGCGGGGGATATAGAGCTTCAGCATGCGCCATCCTCCAGGCAGCCACTCACCAGCTGGCGCAGGCGCTCGGGGGTGATCCGGGCGTGCAGTTCGCCGTCCAGTTCCAGGGCCGGCGAACAGGCGCAGGCCCCCAGGCAATAGACCGGTCGCAGGTTGATACTGCCGTCGGCCGTGGTGCCATGGTCGTCCAGCAACAGTTGTTCGCGCAGTTGCGCAGCCAGGCCTTCGGCGCCCCGGCTCTGGCAGGACTCGGCCCGGCACAGGCGCAGGGTATGGCGTGCGGGCGGCGTGGTACGGAAATCGTGGTAGAAGCTGATCACGCCGTGCACTTCAGCCAGGCTGAGGTTGAGGGCATGGGCGATCTCGGGGATGGCGGTGTCGGGAATGTACCCGCAACCGTCCTGAATGGCGTGGAGAATGGGCAACAAGGCACCGGGAGTGTCCTTTTCGCGCTCCAACACGCTGTGAATCAGAGGCAGGTGAAGCGTGTCATCAGACATAAACGTACCTCGGCATCTCGAACGACATCGCTACATAGCGGTAGCCGTCCGGAGTCTTCGGCTGCAGCGCCCGGCCACGTCACGGAGGCGTGGATCCTCGGTCGCCATTCTTGCTCTCCGGCCAAGTGTCTTGGCGCACCGGGTCCGGGGCATCCTGGAAGCTTGCCCATCGCCATGGTCCGGCGATTGCACCCAGGCGACCCATCGTGTCCTGAAAGCGACCTGCTGGTCGGGAGCGCTGACCCTCCCCCGTTCAAGACACTCAAGCAAGCTCAGCGTAGTCCACAGGCCCCATCGATTACCCGCCCGGCTCGCTGATGCAGCGCTGCAAAACGCGGCACCAGGCCTTCAGCGCCCTCGCCCGACGGCTGAAAACCGCCAATGCCCGGACACTCAAACCAGCATCCTTCTCGGATTGACAGTGCGCGAACCCCGGCCCCATGATCGGCGCCATGAATCCTTTCCCGCGCCACCTCACCCGCACGACCACCACGACCGCTTCCGGCGGGTCGTGTGGTCGCTGCATGAGCTGATAACAGCGCAGTCGAACCCAAGGCCCCGCCAGCAATGGACGGGGCCTTTTGTTTCTCCGTCCAGCTGGCTCACAAGGAGAAACACCATGCCGTCACCCCAGGCCCAGCGCCCCGCCCTGCTGATCGTCGACATGCAGGTCGGCCTGTTTCACGGACCAGAGCAGCCCTTCGAGGGGCAGCGCGTACTCGACAACATCAACCAACTGATCCACCGCGCCCGGCAGGCCGGCGCGCCGGTGATCGCCATGCGCCATACCGGCCCGCAAGGTTCGCCCATCGCCGCCGGCAGCGCGCCGTGGCAACTGCTGCCGCAATTGCAGCTCGAGGCCAGCGACCGGCGGCTGGACAAAACCCGCCCCAATTGTTTTGTCGGCACCGGGCTGGCCGAACACCTGCGGGCGGCGCAGGTCGATGAGCTGGTGATCGTCGGCATGAAAACCCAGTACTGCATCGACGCCACCTGCCGCGCCGCCCTGGACCTGGGGTTCGCCGCCGTGCTGGCGGAGGATGCCCATACCTGCATGGACACCCCGGCGCTCCCGGCCCGGGCGATCATCGACCACCACAATGCGACCCTGGACGGCGCCTTTGTCCGGCGAGTGAAAACCGCCGATATCCGCTTCTGAATGCCCTCTCTGCAGAAGCCATGTCAGGCGCAAGACC
Organism: Pseudomonas sp. GW822-FHT05A08; assembly: GCF_058800485.1. Taxonomy (NCBI): domain Bacteria; kingdom Pseudomonadati; phylum Pseudomonadota; class Gammaproteobacteria; order Pseudomonadales; family Pseudomonadaceae; genus Pseudomonas; species Pseudomonas sp. GW822-FHT05A08. Next base: position 2,984,551 of record NZ_CM179511.1, on the reverse strand, counting down.
GTGATCGCCGCTGCTTCTGTAGGAGCCAAGCTTGCTGGCGATCAGGCTCTTGAATGCGGCGCCGCTCTCCAGGCCGCGGTCGCGGGAAAAACCCGCGACCGCGCCTTGCCAAAGCGCCCTGCAATCCGCAATCTTGAGCCCTTGAGTGGTTTATCACGGTACAGCAGCTCCCTGAGCCGTACGCCGGTTGCCATCGCTGCGCCGTACGCCGTCCGTCCCTCTTCAGTCCTTCAGGAGACACGCATGCCCGCCACCGTTCTGGTCCTCGTCGAAACCATCAATGACTACCTGTGGATTCTGGAAAACCAGGGCTTCCACCTGATCCTCGCGCCGACGCCCAGCGAACGAGCGGCCGCCATCAAGGCCCATGCCGGGCAGATCAACGCGGTGCTCACCCGTGGTCCGCTGGGCCTGAGCGCCGAAGAAATCGCTGCCTTGCCGCACCTGGAAATCATCTGTGTGATCGGCGCCGGCTACGAGCAGGTCGACCTGCAGGCGGCGAGCAACCGTGGCATAGCGGTGAGCAACGGCGCCGGGGTCAACGCCTCGTCGGTGGCCGACCACGCCATGGCCCTGTTGCTGTCCCTGGTGCGTGACATTCCCCGTGCCGATGCCGCCGTGCGGCGCGGCGAATGGCCGAAAGTCATGCGCCCTTCCCTGGCCGGCAAGCGCCTGGGTGTCCTCGGCCTCGGCGCCGTCGGCCTGGCCATCGCCAAACGCTGCGCCAATGGCTTCGACATGAGCGTCAGCTACCACAACCGGCAGATCCGCAGCGACGTGCCCTACAGTTTCTGCCCGACCCCGACCGAACTGGCGCGGCACTCGGACTTCCTGGTGGTCGCCACGCCTGGCGGCATAGGCACTCGCCAGCTGATCGACAAAGCCGTGCTGCAGGCCCTGGGGCCGGAGGGTTTCCTGGTGAACATCGCCCGCGCCAGCGTGGTGAACAGCGCCGACCTGCTGCAGGCCCTGGAGCAACGCAGCATCGCCGGCGCGGCCCTGGACGTATTCGACGACGAACCGCGGGTGCCGGATGCCTTGAAGACCCTGAACAATGTGGTGCTGACACCCCACGTCGCCGGGCTGTCGCCGGAAGCGACCCAGGCCACCGTGGAGCTGGTGGGCAAGAACCTCGTCGCCCACTTCAGCGGCCAGCCGCTGTTGACCCCCATCGCCCTGCCTGCCCCGAACTGAACCCGGCGCGCTACGAAAGGCGCCTGCGGCGCTGCGCGCAAACAGGTTGATGCGCGAGCCCGGTCGAAATGCTCATTCAGGCCCGGCGAACTGGACTAGAGTGAAGCCGGGCCCATTCAAACGCTTGTATCAAAAGCAATGATTGCCCGGCAACACGCTCACCTATAAAGGCCTGCGGCGATTGTGGCGCTCAGGTGGGCACATTAGATTAGCCAATAATCTCTGGCCTCCAGAATAAGCAGAAGGGATAAGCATGGCGCTTACTGACCAGTCCACCCGTACTCGCTCCGGCGAGGAACTCGATGCCAACCTGATCGATCCGTACCTCAAGGCGCATATTCCGGGCCTGACCGGCACCCCGCAGATCAGCCAGTTTCCGGGCGGCGCTTCGAACCTGACCTACCTGCTGGAATACCCGGGACAGGAATTCGTCCTGCGCCGCCCGCCCTTCGGCCACAAGGCCAAGTCGGCCCACGACATGGGCCGCGAATACCGCATCCTCAACCAGCTCAAGGACGGCTTTCCGTATTGCCCGAAAGCCTATGTGCACTGCACCGACGAATCGGTGATCGGCGCCGAGTTCTATGTGATGGAGCGGGTCAAGGGCATCATCCTGCGCTCCGACCTGCCGCCGGAGCTGGGTTTCGACGCGGCCAGGACCGAGGCCCTGTGCAAGAGCTTCATCGACAAGTTCGTCGAGCTGCACCGTGTCGACTACAAGGCCTGCGGCCTGAGCGACCTGGGCAAGCCCGAAGGTTATGTGCAACGCCAGATCAAGGGCTGGAGCGACCGCTACGAGAAAGCCCTGACCCCGGATGCGCCCAAGTGGGAAGCGGTCAAGGCCTGGCTCAACGACAAGATGCCGGCCGATCACCCGACCTCCAGCATCGTGCACAACGACTACCGCTTCGACAACGTGATCCTCGACCCGGCCAACCCGATGCAGATCATCGGCGTGCTGGACTGGGAGCTGACCACCCTCGGCGATCCGCTGATGGACCTGGGCAACACCCTGGCCTACTGGATCGAAGCGGGCGACCCGGCGCCGGTGCAACTGATGCGCCGCCAGCCGAGCAACGCCCCGGGCATGCTGACTCGCCAGCAGTTCGTCGACTACTACGCCGAACGCGCCGGCATCCAGATCGGCAATTTCGACTTCTACTACACCTACGGCCTGTTCCGCCTGGCCGGCATCGTGCAGCAGATCTACTACCGCTTCTTCCATGGCCAGACCCAGGACAAACGCTTCGCGCAGTTCATTCACATGAACAAGCTGCTGGAGCAGATGAGCCTGCAGGTCATCAAGAAATCCAGCCTCTGATCGTCCCGACGCGCCAGGCACACAATAAGGAAAAACCATGTCCAAGACCCAGTTGTTCGACCTCGACGGCAAGATCGCTTTCGTCTCCGGCGCCAGCCGCGGCATCGGTGAAGCCATCGCCAAGCTGCTGGCCCAGCAAGGCGCCCATGTGATCGTCTCGAGCCGCAAGCTCGAAGGCTGCCAGCATGTGGCCGATGCCATCGTCGCCGCTGGCGGCAAGGCCACCGCCATCGCCTGCCATATCGGTGAGATGGAGCAGATCAGCCAGGTGTTCGCCGGCATCCGCGAACAGTTCGGGCGCCTGGACATCCTGGTCAACAACGCTGCCACCAACCCGCAGTTCTGCAACGTGCTGGACACTGACCTGAGCGCCTTCCAGAAAACCGTCGACGTCAACATCCGCGGCTACTTCTTCATGTCGGTGGAAGCCGGCAAGCTGATGCGCGACAACGGCGGCGGCAGCATCATCAACGTGGCCTCGATCAACGGCGTGTCCCCCGGCATCTTCCAGGGCATCTACTCGGTGACCAAGGCCGCGGTGATCAACATGACCAAGGTCTTCGCCAAGGAATGCGCGCAGTTCGGCATCCGCTGCAACGCCCTGCTGCCGGGCCTGACCGACACCAAGTTCGCCTCGGCGCTGGTGAAGAACGACGCGATCCTCAAGACCGCCCTGGCGCAGATCCCCCTCAAGCGCGTGGCCGACCCGAGCGAAATGGCCGGCGCCGTGCTCTACCTGGCCAGCGACGCCTCGAGCTACACCACGGGCGTATCGCTGAATGTGGACGGCGGTTTCCTGTCCTGATCGACCTTCGCCGTACAACAAAGGCAGCCTGCGGGCTGCCTTTTTATTGCCCGGCACCCACACCTCGCCCCCAACCTTTCTCAAACAGAAAACCAAACCTGTCACAGTTCTGGTATCAAGCTCGTAGCACTCTATAAATATTTTGTTACAAGCTCATTTGTCATGCTATAACCCTCTCGCAGTTATTTTTCTGCAACACCACTCATATGAAAAACCATTGTTTGAAAACAGCGGAGGTCGATGTGTGTCTTAAAGAAAAACAACTTGAGGATCAACAACTGACCATTCGTTGATTGTCGACTTCTTAATATGTACCACCTAGTGAGTATCAAGCGATACAGTAACGATAACCGAGACTGAACTCGCTATTGCTCAGTAAAAACAATAAACACACCACGTGCTTCTAAACAGCACCTTTGTTTCAGCCCGTCATTTAAACCCTGCCTATTACAAGAGATCGAAACATCAGTTTCGACCAAGGACATATCTCAAGGAAAAGGAACATGGACGTAGCAGGTATCGATTCAGACAAACGCAGCAACCGCTTAAAACCAGCTTCCCTGAGCCCTGTCGCAATGGCCATCGCCTTGTGGCTGGGTCAGGGCCAGATGGCTCTGGCAGATAATCCGCCCACCGGCTCGCCCTATACACCCCAGGTCTTGGAGGCTGCGTTCAGGAAAGCCGCTGCGTCATTCGCGCCGGGTACCGCCGTGTATACCAACTTGCGTTTTGGTGTAGGCAATACCCTGGACCTGGCAGCCAAAGAGTTTGCCGCACAATCGACAAAGTTCGACTCGTTGCTCCAGCAGAACTACGAGTTGCAGACGGAAAACCTGTCGATCAGTGCAATGCTCGGCGATACGAGCAAGCCACTTGATTACAACAACAATCTGGATCGCTATAAAAGCCGCCTGTTCAGCAACTCCGGCCGTTATACCCAGAACATATTCGACTTCGCCAAAGCAATCATTGCCAACCTGCCGGCAGCCCAACCTTATACCTATATAGAGCCGGGCGTGGCCACGGACCTGCACAAACAACTCAATACCGGACAGTCATGGTCCGCCGCGACCGGCAACTGGAGCAATAACGCGCAAACCTGGAAGACTCCGGAAGCTCAGGTCAACTCCGGCCTGGACCGGACCAACGCCTATTACGCCTATGCCCTGGGTATCACCGGGAAAGGGGTAAACGTCGGCGTGCTGGACTCGGGCATCCTCAGTGAACATTCGGAGTTCCAGGGCAAGAACGCCGCAGGCGAAAACCGTGTGCAGGCGGTCACCTCTACCGGCGAATACTACGCAACCCATCCGCGCTATCGGTTGGAGGTGCCGGCCGGTGAGTTCCACAAAGGTGAGCACTTCAGTATTGCGGGTGAGTACGACCCGAGCTTCAACGACGGCCACGGCACGGAAATGTCCGGAGTACTGGCGGCCAGTCGCAATGGTACCGGCATGCACGGCATCGCCTTCGACGCCAATCTGTTCGTGGCCAACACCGGCGGCAGCGACAACGACCGTTATCAAGGCTCCAACGACCTCGACTACAACGCCTTCATGGCCAGCTACGACGCGCTGGCGGCGAAAAAAGTGTCGATCGTCAACCAGAGCTGGGGGCAGAACTCGCGTAATGACGTAGAGAACCACTTCGGCACTGTCGGCGACAGCCCGCAGGCTATCCTCAGGGACATGACCGCCGCCTACCGGCCGTTCTGGGACAAGGCCCACGCGGGCCAGAAGACCTGGATGGATGCCATGGTCGACGCCGGCCGGCAGTACTCGTTCATCCAGATCATCTCCGCCGGCAACGACAGTCATGGCGCCAACCCGGACACCAACGCCAACCTCCCCTATTTCAAGCCGGACCTGGAATCCAAGTGGCTGTCCATCACCGGTTATGACGAGAGCGGCGCCCAGGTCTACAACCGCTGCGGCACCTCCAAGTGGTGGTGTGTCATGGGGGTTTCCGGCATTCCGTCCGCAGGACCGGAAGGCGAGATCATCCCCAACGCCAACGGCACCTCGGCGGCCGCCCCCAGCGTTTCCGGCGCCCTGGCCCTGGTGATCCAGCGCTTTCCCTACATGACCGCGAGCCAGGCCCGCGATGTCTTGCTGACCACCTCCACCCTGCAAACCCCGGACGGCCCCGACACCCCGGTCGGCGACCGGACGGGCGGACGCACCTACGACAACCTGCAACCGGTGCACGACGCCGCTCCCGGCACCCCGCAGGTGCCAGGGGTGGTCAACGGCTGGGGCCTGCCCAACCTGAAAAAGGCCATGCAGGGCCCGGGACAGTTCGTCGGTGCACTGGCCGTGGCGCTGCCCGCCGGCACCCGCGATATCTGGGCCAACGACATCTCCGACGAAGCGATCCGTGCCCGACGCAGCGAAGACGCCGCCGAACAGGCCACCTGGAGCGCGATCAAGCAGCACAAAGGCTGGGTCAACGGTCTACCGGCCGGGGCCTCGGCGGACGATCAATTCCAGTACCAGATCGGCATGGCCCGGGAACAGGCAACGCTGACCCGCGGCCTGGACCCGCTGACCGGCCAGACCTATGTCGGCAGCCTGACAAAGTCCGGGGATGGGGAACTGGTACTCGACGGTCAGAGCAGCTATTCGGGCAGTACCTGGGTCCGTGGCGGCAAGCTCTCGGTGGACGGCAGATTGACCTCCAGCGTGACGGTCGATGGCAGCGCCGTGGGCACCGTAGATGCCAATAACCAGGTGGTCACCCGTCTCGGCGGCACCCTGGCGGGTAACGGCAGCATCGGCACCCTGCTGGTGAACAACGGCGGTACCGTGGCCCCCGGCCATTCGGTCGGCACCCTGCACACCGGCGACGTCACGTTCAACCCGGGCTCGGTGTACGCGGTGGAAGTCGCCGCCAACGGGCAGACCGACACCCTCCAGAGCACGGGCGTGGCTACTCTCAACGGCGGACAGGTCACCCTCTCCATGGAAAACAGCCCCAACCTGCTGTCTGCGGCCCAGGCCAGCAGCTACCTGGGCCAGCAGTTCAACATCCTCAGCGCCAGCCAGGGTATCAACGGCCAGTTCGCTTCCGTCGCCCCCAGTTTCTTGTTCCTCGACACCCGCCTGAACTACCAGCCGAACCAGCTGAACCTGGGCATCTACCGCAACCAGACCGCGTTCGCCAGCGTAGCCTTGACCCGTAACGAGCGTGCCGTCGCCAGCGCCATCGACACATTGAGCGCAGGTAATCCGGTGTACGAGAGCATCCTGGCCTCCGACTCGGCGGAACTGGCGCGACAAGCCTTCAACCAGCTCGATGGCCAGGTGCACTCCGACATCGCCGCTGCGCAGATCGCTGACAGCCGTTACCTGCGTGACGCAGTCAACGGCCGCCTGCAACAGGCTCAGGCCCTGGATACCGATATGGATATCCAGGCCAGCAGCAATGGTGGCTGGGTGCAATTGCTCGGCGGCCACAGGCAAGTCGACGCCGATCACAACGCCACGCGCTACAGCACTTCCACCACCGGCGTCCTGCTCGGTTTGGACACCGACGTCGGCGATGGCTGGCGCGTCGGTGCGGCAACCGGCTACACCAGGACCGATCTGAACGGAGCCTCCAGGACTTCCGCCGACAGCGACAACTATCACCTGTCGATCTATGGCGGCAAACGTTTCGACAGCATCGCCCTGCGCCTCGGCGGAGCCACCATCTGGCACCGCTTCGACACTTCCCGTGACGTGACGTACGGCAACCAGTCGAGCCATGAAAAAGCCAACTACAACGCGCGTACCGATCAGGTGTTCGGCGAAATCGGCTACACCCGGTGGGCGGCTTTCGAGCCCTTCGCCAACCTCAGCTACATCAACTTCCAGAACGACTCGTTCAAGGAACGCGGCGGGGCAGCAGCCTTGCATGGCAGCAAGCAAAGCCAGGACGCCACGCTCTCGACCCTTGGCCTGCGAGGTCATACGCAATTGCCGGTGAGCGCCACCCGCTCGGTGACCTTGCGTGGCGAGCTGGGCTGGGAACACCAGTACGGCGACCTGGATCGTGAAACCTCATTGAAATTTGCCGGCAGTGCGGCGGCCTTTGCGGTGAACGGCGTGCCGGTGTCTCGCGATGGCGCGGTGGTCAAGGCCGCTGCGGAAATGGCCATGAGCAAAGACACCCTGGTGTCGCTGAACTACACCGGGCTGGTGTCCGGCCATGGCGGTGGCAGCTCGGTCAACCTGGGGTTCACCTTCCAGTTCTGACCCTGCCCAGGTGATCGGCCCATGGGTGCAATGACTGTTCATTGCACCCTTTTTTATTTGCGCCCTTCGGCTTTCCCCGGCCGGGTTGCCGAGCAGCAGCGGCGCGCTGCTGAAAATTTATTCCATAGATTGCAATTACGGAATTTTTATTCCATAAAGAGCATTCCTTACAACAACAATTCTGCAAGGGGTCGGCGATGGGTGAACTGGGAATAGGCTTGATCGGCACGGGCTTCATGGGCCGGGCCCATGCGCTGGCGTTCCGTAATGTCAGCGCGGTATTCGAATTGCCGGTGCGCCTGCACCTGGCGGCGCTGGCCGATGCCGACCGCCAGCGCGCCGAGCACTGCGCGGCGGCCTGGGGTTTTGCCCAGGCCCACGGCGACTGGCAACGGCTGATCGACGACCCCAGGGTCGACCTGGTGGCGATCACCACCCCCAATCACCTGCACTTCCCCATGGCCATGGCCGCCCTGAAGGCCGGCAAGGCGGTGTATTGCGAAAAGCCCCTGGCGGTCAGCGTCGAACAGGCGCAGCAAATGCAGCACGCGGCCCAGGCCGCCGGGGTGGTCACCCGGGTCGGCTACAACTACCAGCACAACCCGATGATCGTGCAGGCCAAGGCGCTGATCGACAGCGGCGAACTGGGGCAGATCGTCAGCTTCCAGGGCGAGTTCAGCGAAGACTTCATGGCCGACCCGGCCTCGCCCTTCTCCTGGCGCTGCGATCCGCAGCACGCCGGTGGCGCCCTGGCCGACCTGGGCAGCCACCTGCTGGCCATGGCGCGTTATCTGCTGGGCGAGGTCGAGGCGGTCTGCGCCGACAGCCAGACCGTGCACCACCAACGCCCGGCCAGCGCCGGCAGCCAGGAGCAGCGCCCGATCGCCGTGGACGACCAGGCCCATGCTCTGCTGCGTTTCGCCAGCGGTGCCCGCGGTACGTTCAGCAGCAGCTGGCTCAAGCACGGCTACAAGAACCACCTGAGTTTCGAGATCAGCGGCACTCGCGGCACCCTGGCCTTCGACCAGGAACGTCTCAATGAACTGCGCCTGTACCGTGCCGGTGATAGCGGCTTCCAGCGCCTGCTGGCCGGGCCTGCCCTGCCCGGCTACGCCGCCTTCAGCCCGGCCCCGGGGCATCAACTGGGCTACAACGAGCTCAAGACCCTGGAGGTCCATGAGCTGATCATGGCGCTGGGCGGCCAGGGGCAAGGCGGGACGGATTTCGCCGAGGCCTGGCAGGTCGAGCGCCTGGCGGCGGCGATTCGCCTTGCCGCCGCCGAACAGCGCTGGGTGACCCTGTAGCCGCTGCTGAGCCAAGGCGAAGCTGCGAAAAGGTCCGCAGGACCTTGCTTGGCGGCCTCAGGATCGCGGCGTCTGCTGCGCAGCCGTTCGCAGCCTGCGGCAGCGGCTACAAGGGTAATGCCGCCAGGCGTGCGGCCAGAGCCTTGGCCTGGCTGGCCACGTCGGTCACCGCGGTGCTTTCCCACCACATGCCGCGCAACGGCGGGCCCATGGCGAACAGCCGGCGGGCAACCTGCCCTTCGCCATCCACCACCGCGCCAGCGGCGTCGGCCCAAATTCCCAGGGCCAGCGGCCCCGGCGTGATCAGGCCACGGGCCAGCAGCTGCTGCGGCAACGGCCGGGCGACCCGGCGCCAGTCGTATTCGATGCCGCTGGAGTTGATCAGCGCATCCCCCGCGACCCAGCGGGTTTGCGCTTCGCCGCGGCGACGGATGCCAATCGCCAGGCGCCCATCCGCCGAAGGCTCCAGGCCCTTGAACGAGGCCGCCTGGATGCGCAACCGCCCTTCCCCGTGCAAACGCGCCACCAGCTCGGCGCTCAGCGGCGGCGAACGGTGGTGATGGCTTTCCCACCACGGCCGCACATGGCGCACGAACTGCCGGCGCTGCACGTCCGTGGCCTGGCTCCACAAGCGCCCGATATGGGCGCGCACCGTGTCCAGCGGCGCCTGCCAGTCCACGCCATCCGCCAGCGCCTGGCGACATTGCCGACGCAGCTCGCGCAGCAACTGGCGCGGGCTGCGCAGGCTGGGATCCTCGGCGAGGAAGTCGACCCAGGCCGGTGGCTGGCGCCGCACATGGGGCAACAGGCCGTGGCGCGAGAACACCTCGATCGGCCCGCGATGCCCGGCCTGCTCCAGGGACACCACGGCGTCGACCATGGTCAGCCCGGAGCCAATGATCAGCACCGTGGCCTGCGGGTCGAGCCGGCTCATGGCCGAAACGTCCCAGGGATCCAGCGCGGCGGCGTTGAGACCGCTGGATTGAGTCTGCGGCGTGCGTGCCGCCGGGAACATGCCGGTGGCCAGCACGGCAAAGGCGCCGCGTAGTTGCTGGCCGTCGTTGAGGGTCAGCCAGGCACCCTCGGCGTCGGCCTGCAAGTCCACCACCTCGGCGCGCACATGCGCCACCGTCGAACCCTGCGAGGCGCCAATCGCCTGGGCCTCGGCCAGCCGCTGCTGGACATACAGGCCGAAGATTCCGCGCGGAGGAAACAGCTCGCTGATGGGCACAGGCTGCTGCTTCGATTCCGGCCAGCCGCCGGCGGCGATGTAATCGCTCAGCCATTGAGTCAGGTCGTCGGCGTTGTCTGGGTCGACGCTCATGCGCGCGGCGTTGCCGTTCAGGGTGTGGCCCAGCTCGACAGCGCTGTAGGCCTCGCCGCGCCCCAGCTCGCTGCGCGGCTCGATCACCAGCACCTGGCGCCGGCCCGGCAGGCGCAGCAGTTGGGCGGCGAGCAAGGCGCCACTCAGGCCGCCGCCGACGATCAGCACATCGGCATCACGGGTGGCGCCGCTCGCCTGTCCGTTGGGTGTTTGGCTCATGGGGTTCTCACGGTTCAGTGCCTGCCTAGGTAGAAGTCCTGCAGATCGCCCCGGGCCAGCAGTTCATCGGTGGTGCCGGACCAGGCCACGCGCCCGGTGTCGAGCACGTAGGCCCTGGAGGCGTACTTGAGCGCCACATTAATGTTTTGTTCGGCGATCAGGAAGCTCACCCGCGCCTCGCGATTGAGTTGCGCGACGATTTCGAAAATCTCCTGGACGATGATCGGCGCCAGGCCCATGGACGGCTCGTCCAGCAGCACCAGGCGCGGCCGGGTCATCAGCGCGCGGCCGAGGGCGACCATCTGCTGCTCGCCGCCCGAAGTCAGGCCGGCGCGGGTGCCGCGCCTGGTCTTCAGGCGCGGGAACCAGGCGTAGATGCGTTCCAGGTCGGCGGCCAGTTCCCGGCGGCTCAAGCCACGGACAAAACCGCCGCTGCGCAGGTTGTCCTCCACCGTCAGCTGCGGGAACACATGGCGCCCCTCCAGCACATGGACCATGCCCTGGCGCACCCGCTGGCTGGGATCGACGCCGGCGCTGTCCTGGCCGAGAAAGGCGATCGAGCCCCGGCTGACCTCGGCCCGCTCGGCGCGCAGCAGCCCGGAGATCGCCTTGAGGCTGGTGCTCTTGCCGGCGCCGTTGGCCCCCAGCAAGGCGACTATGCCGCCCTCGGGCACGCTCAGGGAGACCCCGGCCACCGCGAGAATCGCACCGTCGTAGATCACCTCGATATCGCGCACCTGCAACAGGTCGTCGGCCGTGGCGGCCGGAGCGGTCTGGCTCATGCTTCATTCATCCCCGGTGCAGCTGCGTGGCGTGAGGTTCTTCTCCTTGGCGAAGGCCGCTGACTTCTCGTCGATCAGCGGCCGCAGCAAGGCGCGGTCGGCGGCGATCCAGTCGCTGATCAGGGTCCAGTGGGCGCCGTCCCACTGCTGCACCCGCGCCGAACCGCCGCCCTCGTGATCGCGGCAGGACAGCTTGAGGTTCTGCATCAACCCCAGGTAACCCATGTCCTTGAGCCGGGCGTCGTCGATGTTCAGGTGCTCCAGGCCCCAGCGGCCTTCTTCGCCATTGAGCGGGCGCTGGCCGAACTTGCCCTGGGCGGTGCGGATCGCCTCGACCGCCACCGCGGCGTTCACCAGCCCGGAGTTGTAGTACACGCTGCCGAAGTTCTTCAGGTCCGCAAGGTCGCTCTTGCCCTGGTCGAGGATGTGTTGCTTGAGGCGTCGGTGGATGTCGAAATCGCTTCCCGCCGGATAAGGCGTCAGCGCCAGGTAGCCTTTGGCCGCCGCGCCGGCCGGCAATACGTCTTCGCTGGAGCTGGCCCAGATGTCGCCGATGATGTGGTCCACCGGGAAGCCGAAGCGCGCGGCGGTCTTCACCGCCACCGGGGTCGAGACGCCCCAGGTGCGCAGGAACACCCAGTCGGGGTTCTGCTGGCGCACCTGGCGCCATTGCGCCGACTGCTCGTTACCCGGATCGGCCACCGGGATCTGGATGTTCTCGAAGCCGTATTTTTCCGCCAGCAGCTTCAGCGGGCCGAGGGTTTCCCGGCCATAGGCCGAATCGTGGTAGACCGTGGCGATCTTCTTGCCCTTGAGCTTGTCGAAGCCGCCCTCGCGCTCGGCGATGTAGTTCACCAGGGTCGACGCCTCGCTGTAGAAGGTCAGCATCACCGGAAAGTTATAGGGAAACACCGTGCCGTCGGTGGCTTCGGTACGGCCGTAACCCAGGGTGATCAGCGGGATCTTGTCGACCTCGGCGCGCTCGCTCAGGGCATAGGCCGCCGGTGCGCCGTTGGGCTGGTAGACCGCCACCGGTGCGCCATCCAGGCCGTTCTTGAAGCGCTCGTAGCACTCAATGCCCTTCTCCGCCGTCCACTCGGTCTCGCACTCCTGCCAGACCAGCTTGACCCCGTTGATCCCGCCTTCCACCTGATTGATGTAGTTCAGGTAGTCGATCATGCCGGCCCACACCTGCACCCCGCTGGAGGCATAGGCGCCGACCCGGTAAGTGGCCAGCGGAAAGAACTGCTGGTCCGCCGCGGCCTGCGCCACGGGCGCCGCGCCGCCGAGGATCGCCAGCGCCACCGCGACGCCGGCCAGGGAACGTTTCAAGGATGCACGCATATTTTTCTCTACTCAGGAGTGGAATTCAGAAACGCAGCGGCCAGTGGCCCAGCCGTTGCCGGAGATTGCCCAGCAGGCGGACCAGGCCCTCCGGCTCCTTGATCAGGAACAGGATGATCAGCACGCCGAAGATGATTTTCTGCAGGTTCTGCAACTGCCCGGCATCCACCGCACCGCCCGACAGGGCTTGTCCGGCGTGGCTCAACAGGATCGGCAGCAGGCTGATAAAGGCCGCGCCGACGAAGTTGCCAGCCACGCTGCCCATGCCGCCGATAATGATGATGAACAGGATCTGGAACGAACGATTGATATCGAAGCTGCTGGCGCTGGCGGTGCCCAGGTAGGCGAAGGCCCACAGGGCGCCGGCGATGCCCAGGTAGAAGGAACTGACGGCGAACGCCAGGCGCTTGTAGCGCGCCACCGGAATGCCGATCACCGCCGCCGCGGTGTCCATGTCGCGAATCGCCATCCAGTTGCGCCCGACCTGGCTGCGCACCAGGTTCAATGCGACCCAGGTCAACAGCAGCACGCAGGCCAGGGTCAGCAGGTAACGCCCGACCGGGGTATTGAGGTCATGGCCGAACAGGCTCAGGCGGGGCGCCGAAATGGTCCCGGAGGAGCCGTAGTTGTAGAACCAGGGAAACTTGACGAACAGCCACTCCAGGAAGAACTGCGCCGCCAGGGTGGTGACCATCAGGTAGAAGCCCTTGATCCGCGAACTGGGCAGGCCGAACAGCCAGCCCACCGCCGCGCTGATCAAGCCACCGCCGAGCAGCGCCAGGGGCAGGCCCAGCTCCGGCAGGCGCAGCAGGAACCCGTAGGTGGCGAAGGCTCCGACCGCCATGAAGCCGGCGGCGCCGACCGAGGTCTGGCCGGTGTAGCCGGTGAGCAGGTTGAGGCCGAGCCCTGCCAGGGACAGCACCAGGAACGGGATCAGAATGGCGTTGAGCCAATAGTCGTTGCCCACCAGGGGCACGCCGACCAGGGCCAGCAACAGCAGGCCGCCCAGGCCCCAGGGCAGGCGGCGCGGGATCAACAGCACAGGCGCGGTGGCCTGGCTCAGGGGGATGGACATGGGTTCAGACTCGCTCGATGGCGCGCTCGCCGAACAGGCCGGCGGGACGGATATAAAGGAAGGCCAGGGCCAGCACATAGGCGAACCAGGGGGTGATGCCGCCGCCGATCAGCGGGCCGATGTAGACCTCGGCCAGATTCTCCGCGGCGCCGACGATCAGCCCGCCGACTATCGCCCCGCCGATCGAGGTGAAGCCGCCGATGATCAGCACCGGCAAAGCCTTGAGCACCACCAGCGACAGCGAGAACTGCACGCCCTGGCGCGCGCCCCAGAGCAGCCCGGCCACCAGCCCAACGATGCCGGCCACCGCCCAGACGATCTGCCAGATGCGGTTGAGGTTGATGCCGATCGACAGCGCGGCCGTGGTGTCGTCCGCCACCGCCCGCAGCGACACGCCGATCCGGGTCTTGTTGAACAGCAGCGCCAGCACCGTCACCAGCACCACCGCCGTGGCCGCGGCGATCAGGTCGAACTGGCTGAGCATCAATGGCCCGAGCAACAGCGGCACGTCGTCGATGCCCAGGTCCAGCGCCCTGACCTGGGAGCCCATCAGCCCCTGGGCCAGGCCTTCGATGATGAACGACAGGCCCAGGGTGGCCATGAACAGGGTGATCTGCGAACGATTGACCAACGGCCGCAGCACCAGCCGCTCGATCAGCCAGGCGCCGGCGATCATCACCAGCACCGTCGCCAGCAGCGCCAGGACAAAGGGCACGCCTTGGTCGTGCAGGCTGACGAAGGTCAGCGCGGCGAACAGCAACATCGCGCCCTGGGCGAAATTGAACACGCCGCTGGCCTTGTAGATCAGCACGAAGCCGATGGCCACCAGCGAATACAGGGTGCCGGCCAGCAGGCCGCCCAGCAGGGTTTCGAAGAAAAAGCTCATCAGTGCACCGCCCCCAGGTAGGCGGCGATCACCTCGGGGTCGGCCTGCACTTCGGCCGGGGTGCCGTCGCCGACCTTGCGCCCGTAGTCCAGCACCACCACATGGTCGGACAGGTCCATGACCACGTTCATATCGTGCTCGATCAGCACCACCGTGGTGCCGAGGTCGCGGTTGATGTCGGCGATGAAACGCGCCATGTCCTGTTTTTCCTCGGCGTTCATCCCGGCCATGGGCTCGTCCAGCAGCAACAGGCTGGGCCCGGCGATCAGGGCCCGGCCCAGCTCGACGCGCTTTTGCAGGCCGTAGGCCAGGTTGCCCACCGGCACATCGCGCTGCGCCTGCAACTCGAGGAACTCGAGAATGCCCTGGGCCAGTTGCCGATGGGCCTCGGCCTCGCGCCGCGCCCGGGGCAGCCCCAGGGCCTGTTCGATAAAGCGGGCGCGGGTGTGCCGCGACAGGCCGCTGAGCAGGTTGTCGATCACGCTCATCTTCTTGAACAGCGCGTTGTTCTGGAAGGTGCGGCCGATGCCTCGGCGCGCGGCCTGCAAGGGGTCGATGCGCTGGAACGCCTCGCGGTCGAAGACAATCGAGCCGGCGTCGAAGCGATAGACGCCGTTGAGGATATTGAGCAAGGAGCTCTTGCCGGCGCCGTTGGGCCCGATCAGCGCGCAGATCTCGCCGCGCGCGACCGCGAAGGACAGCTGGTTGATCGCCTTCACCCCCTTGAACGACAGGGAGATGGCATTGACTTGCAGGATGGGGTCGGCGGCGCTCATGCGATATTCCGTTTGAAGTCGGCCAGCCACACCGGCGCCGAAGGTGTCGAGGGGTTGCCGGGGGCCTGCCAGATGTAATCCAGGCGCTGGAACCCCAGGAGCCGGCGCACCCGGTTCTTCAGCAGCCGTTGCAGGGGGCGGTGCGGCTGGGCAATGGCCCAGTCGCACAGGCGGCGGCGCCAACTGCCCACGGGCGCCAGGCGGCTTTCGATGTCGTCGGCCAGGCGTTGCAGGCAAGGGCCCGAGAGCAGCAGGCCGCTGGGGGCGACATCGCGGCGGTCGCGGCCGGCCGAACCGCGGCTTTCCGGGAAGGCCAGGCTATGGCCGCTGTGCAGCCACTGGTGCAGCAAGACCCTCAGGCCTTCCGGCCATTGCGTGCCCTCCTCGCTCCACAGCTGCGCGGCATGGGCCGGATGCCGCCAGTGGTTCTGGCGCTGGGGCTTTTCCCGGCTGCCGAGCAGGTCGCTGAAGGCCAGCACCGGCTGGCGCGAACCTTCCGGCAGGCGCGGAACAGGTTGATGGGCAATCAACAATTGCGGGGCCATGCTGCTTTCGCCGGCGGCGACCCAGCGCAGCAGTTGCTGGCGCGAATGCACGAAGGCATGGCTGGGGCGCAGGTTCCACAGGGCCTGGCGCAGGGCTTGCGGGTCGAGCTCGTCGCTCAGGGTCAGCACCTGGCCGCCCACCCGTTGCGCGGCCAGGGCCAGGAGCAGCAGGTTGGGCTCGAACAGGCCGCTCAACGCCAGTCGCGAGCCTTCGTCGAAACCCTGTTGGCGCAGGCCGTCGGCCAGGCGCTCGACATCCCGCGCGGCATCGATCCAGCGCCAGTTGTACCAATGGCCGTGGCGCTTGTGACGCAACGCGCTGGCCAGCGGGCTGACCTGCGCCCAGTGCTGCAACAGCTCCAGGGCCGCGGGCAGCAGCACAGTGTTTTCCGGTGTTCGCGCGTCCGCCGGGGGCGAACGCTTGAGTTCATGCACGCTCATGGACTGACCTCGATTCCTTGGGCAAAAGCGTGCGGTGGTCCGCTGGCCGGTTTTTGGGTTTGCACTGCACCTGTAGCCGCTGCCGCAGGCTGCGATCGACCGACAGGTCGTGACGATCACACTGACGCTGAAGGTCCTTCGGACCTATCGCAGCCTTCGGCAGCGGCTACAGGGACGGTATCCGGATGGAGGCCACCTGCTGCTCCTGGCGATGCCAGGCCGCCAGGTCGCGATAGGCGCTGCCCGGATGGTTCTGCGGCAAGCGTGGCCCGGCGCCGAACAGCTTCTCGCGCAAGGTGCCGGGGGCGTATTCGGTCTTGTACACGCCGCGCTTCTGCAACTCGGGGACCAGCAGTTCGACGGCATCGACAAAGGTCTCGTGGGTCAGCGCGTAGGCCAGGTTGAAGCCGTCCACATCGGTGTCCTCGACCCACTCCTGGAGCAGGTCGGCCACGGTTTCCGGGCTGCCGACGAACAGCGGGCCAAAGCCGCCGATGCCGACCCAGTCCGCCAGCTCATGGGGCGTCCAGACCTTGTTCGGGTCGGCGGTGGAGAAGGCCTCCACCGCCGACTGGATGGCGTTGGTGTGCACATGCTTGAGCGGCTCATCAGGCTTGAACTGGCTGAAGTCGATGCCGGTCCAGCCGGAAATCAGCGCCATGGCGCCCTCGTAGCTGACCCAGGACTTGTACTCCTCGAACTTGGCCCTGGCCTTGGCGTCGGTCTCGCCGAGGATCACCGTCTGCAGGTTGAAGATCAGGATCTGCGCCGGATCGCGCCCGGCCTCGGCGGCCCGGCGGCGGATATCGGCCACGGTCTTTTTCAGCAGCACCTTGGAGGGCGCGGCGACGAACACGCACTCGGCCTGCTCGGCGGCGAACTGCTTGCCACGGCTCGACGCCCCGGCCTGGTAGAGCACCGGGGTGCGTTGCGGCGAAGGTTCGCAGAGGTGGATGCCCGGCACCTGGAAGTGTGGGCCGACGTGGCGGATCTCATGGATCTTGCTCGGGTCGCTGAAGATCCGCCGCTCCCGGTCGCGCAGCACCGCGCCCTCTTCCCAACTGCCTTCCCAGAGCTTGTAGCAAACCTCCAGGTATTCCTCGGCGTAGTCGTAGCGGGCGTCGTGCTCGGTCTGGGCTTTCTGCCCGAGGTTCTTCGCCCCACTTTCCAGGTAGGAGGTGACGATGTTCCAGCCGGCCCGGCCGCGGGTCAGGTGGTCGAGTGTCGAAAGACGCCGGGCGAAGGGATAGGGATGCTCGAACGACAGCGACGCGGTCAGGCCGAAGCCCAGGTGCTCGGTGACCAGGGCCATGGGCGGGATCAGTTGCAGCGGGTCGTTGACCGGCACCTGGGCCGCCTGGCGGATCGCCGCCTCGCCGTTGCCCTGGTAGACGTCGTAGATGCCCAGCACATCGGCGATAAACAGGCCGTCGAACTTGCCGCGTTCGAGGATCCGTGCCAGGTCGGTCCAGTATTCGAGGTCCTTGTATTGCCAGGAGCGATCCCGGGGGTGGGCCCACAGGCCCGGCGACTGGTGGCCGACACAGTTCATGTCGAACGCGTTGAGACGGATTTCCCGGGCCATCAAACCGCACTCCTGAAACTGGGCGGCACCACGCCGTTGAGACGGTAGTTGCCGATCAACGGGTATTTCCAGCGCAAGGGTTCACCCTGCGCGGCGGGCAGCGGGCTGCGCTGGCCGGTCAGCTCGAACTCGGCGTTGCTCACCGCGAGCAAGGCCTCGCGGCTGGCGATGGCCGCCTCGGCCTGGGCCACGCCGATTTCGGCGACGTCGTGCTCCCTGGCGAGCAGCGATTGCGCCCGTTCCTGCAAGGCGGCGGCGACTTCGATACGGATCAGCAGGTCGCCAAAGCGGCTGATCACATAAGGGTCGTCGCTGACTCGGGCCAGGCCGCTGCCGGGCCAGGGCTTGGCCTGTTCACGGACAAAGGTGAGGGTCGATTGCAGCAGCTCGCGGGCGCGGCGCAGGTCGTGGTGGCTGTGCTCGACCTGTTCATCGGCGGGTGTTTCATGGGTGGTGGCTTGGCTCAATGCGTTCATGGGCGGTTCCTCAGTTCCAGGCGTGGCGGGCCGGCTTGACGCCGTTGAGCAGGAAGTTGCCGATCAGGTGGTATTTCCAGCGCGCCGGGTCGTGCAGGGTGTGGGTCCGTGCGTTGCGCCAGTAGCGGTCGAGGTTGTACTTGCCCAGCACCGAGCGGGTGCCGGCCAGTTCGAACAGCTTGCTGCTGGCGAGCAAGGCGCTTTGTGCCGACAGCACCTTGGCTTGCGCCACCACCACCGAGGCCTGGGCCACGCTGTCTTCGTTGGGTTCGCGCAGTGCCTGGTCGATGGCCAGGCCAGCTTTTTCCAGGATCGCCTCGGTGCCGTGCACCCGCCATTCCAGGTCGCCGATGGCGGCGATAGTGAACGGGTCCTGCCAGCCATGATCCTGGCCACTGTCGATCCAGGGGCGCGACTGGCGCGCATGGCGCTTGGCTTCTTCCAGGGCGCCGACTGCCAGGCCGGTGTCCACCGCCGCCTGGATGATCTGCGAGATCGGCCCGTCGGCGGTGGGCTCGTCGAATGCGCGATGGGCCGGGATCACCGCACTCAGCGGCACCTGCACCGCGTCGAGGGTGACCCCGCCACTGGCCGTGGTGCGCTGGCCGAAACCGTCCCAGCTGTCGATCACGGTCAGGCCGGGGTTGTCCCGCTCGATAAAGGCGATGAACGCCTTGTTCTGCTCGTCGACCGCCACCGCCGGCACGATGTGGGCGAACAAGGCGCCGGTGCAGTAGAACTTCTCGCCGTCGATCCGCGCGCCGTCGGCGTTGAAACGAATGCGGGTCTCGAAGGCGCCGGCATGCTTGCTGCCGGCTTCGGAGAAGGCGTTGCCGAAGCGATAACCCTGCAACACCTTGGCGAAGTAATAGCGCTTCTGCTCCTCGCTGGCGGTCTGCAGCAGGATGTCGAGCACGCCCAGGTGGTTCTGCGGCAGCTGGCCGAGGGACGAGTCGGCGGCGGAAATGATCTTGATCACCTCCGCCACCGTCACGTAAGACACCCCGGCGCCCCCATAGGCCTTGGGAATGGTGATGCCCCACAAGCCGCTGGCGGAGAACTCGTCCAGCTCGGCGAACGGCAGGCGCCGCTCGCGATCGCGCACGCTGGCTTCGACGGCGAAACGCTCGGCCAGGGTCCGGGCGACGGCGATGGCCTCGGCGTCGGAGTGGATGATGTGGGCGGTTCGGGTGGGTTGAGCAGTGGCTGTCATGGCCGACTCCAGGTCCTGTCGAATGCGGAAGATCCGTTCTGACCTGGAGATTGCAGAAGTCGTGCCTAAGACTATAAGTCTTACAAATCAGTAAGTTGATTGATATTTATAAGAAACAGCATCAATTGAAAACAGGCAAAATGTTCAAGCACTGTTGCCCAGGCAACAGTGCTCAGATCACCACGTTGCGCACAAAACGCACCGCCACCGCCCCATCGTTGCGATAGGCATGCGGCAGGTTGCTGGCGAACATGAAGAACTCGCCGCTGTCCAGGCGCCGCTCCTGCTCGCCCAGGACCAGGGTCAGGCAACCCTCGAAGACATACAGCTGCTCGCTCCAGCCTTCGGCGTCCGGTTCCGACAGGTATTGCTCGCCCGGCTCCAGGCGCCACTCCCACAGCTCCACTTCGCGGCAGGCGTTGGCCTTGGCCAGCAGCACCGCCTTGCTCCCGGGAATCAGCCCGGCCCAGGCCAGCTCGTTGATCCGGCTCGGGTCGCGGGCATCGGGGGCCTGGATCAGGTCGCTGAAGGCCACGTCCAGGGCTTCGGCCACCCGGTCCAGGGTGCTGAGGCTGACATTCTTCTCACCGGCCTCGATGGCCACCAGCATGCGCCGGCTGACCCCGGACTTTTCCGCCAGGGCGCTCTGGCTCAGCTCGGCGGCGTGGCGCAGGCGCCGGACGTTGTGACTGACATGCTGCAGCACGGAAGCGCGCTGCCCAGGATCTTTGTGCACTATATTGCTCACTGTATGGGTTTGCGCAGTATACTGCCCAACTTCGCGGCGCATTGTGCGGCCGCCCCGGGTAGCACGCAAGGGCATGACGTCGGTGAACTCCTGCAAATCTTCTTCCTTCTTCCTCAAACTGAGCAAAGCCGAGTGCGTGCTGGTGCTGATCACCATGGTCTGGGGCGGCACCTTTCTCACGGTGCAGCACGCCATGACCGTCAGCGGCCCGATGTTCTTCGTCGGCCTGCGGTTCGCCGCGGCGGCCTGCATCGTCGGGCTGTTCTCCCTGCGCAGCCTGCGCGGGCTGACCTTGTTCGAACTCAAGGCCGGGGTCTTCATCGGCACCGCCATCATGCTCGGCTACGGCCTGCAGACCGTGGGCCTGCAAACCATTCCCAGCAGCCAGTCGGCCTTTATCACCGCGCTGTACGTACCCTTCGTGCCGCTGCTGCAATGGCTGTTCATGGGCAAGCGCCCGGGGCTGATGCCGAGCATCGGCATCATGCTGGCCTTCACCGGCCTGATGCTGCTCTCCGGGCCCAGCGGCGCCGCGCTGGACTTCAGCCCGGGAGAAATCGCCACTTTGATCAGCACTGTGGCCATCGCCGCGGAAATCATCCTGATCAGCACCTACGCCGGCCAGGTCGATGTGCGCCGGGTCACAGTAGTACAACTGGCCGCAACCTCGGTGCTGTCGTTCCTGATGGTGGTGCCGACCCAGGAAGCCATCCCGGACTTTTCCTGGCTGCTGCTGGCCAGCGCCCTGGGCCTGGGCGCCGCCAGCGCGGCGATCCAGGTGGCGATGAACTGGGCGCAGAAAAGCGTCTCGCCGACCCGCGCCACCCTGATCTACGCCGGCGAACCGGTATGGGCCGGGCTGGTCGGGCGCATCGCCGGCGAACGCCTGCCGGCCCTGGCCCTGCTGGGCGGCGCGCTGATCGTCGCGGCGGTGATCGTCAGCGAGTTGAAGACCAAGGGTAAAGGTGGCGAGGTGATAGAGGCGGATCGGCTGGATGAGACCGCGGACTCGCAACGCTGAGCCTGTTTTTAACGCAGCATGGCCTGCGTAGCGCCGAAGGCGCCCAGTGCGCAGCCACTTTTCGTACAGAGCCTAGCGCGGCAACGACTCGACAATGGCCGCCAGCTCCTGCCGGGACAACTGGCCGGCCTGTACCGCAGCGACAATGTCCTCTCGCGTCATGGTCTTCTCCGGGACCTGCTCGGGATCGATATTCCACAACCACAAGGGGCTGATCTGCTCCTGCCCCGGCCAGAAGGCCCTGGGCAAGGCTTCCTGGGCGATGACACCCTTGTGATAGAAGTACGCCAGGTAACGGCCATGGCCCTCGGCAAAGCCGGTGTCGTAATAGAGCACGGTGCCGACGGGCAAGGCCGCCGCTGTTTGCCCCTCGATCGACAAGGGTTCCAGGGTCTTGAAGCGGCTCATGCCGGCAGTGGGCCCGGCCAGGGTCAGCCACAGCCAGACGATCCAGCCGCCGAGGGCCATCAGCAGCAGGCTGGCGAGGGTTTTGCGGGTAAAGGGTCCGAGGGTCATAAAGGGCCTGTCTGCTTCCTTTCAAGCGGGTCCGTTGCCGAGGGGCGCGACCATAACACCGCGCGCAGCGCTTTGTTGTCATTCACCCGGGGCAAACTGCCATGATTTTCGCACCAGCCGGCTTTTTGTCCCCTGCCTTGAACGCTGGCCGAAGGGGTTTTGTAGGATCCTGCCACAGCTTCAAGGTTGGTGATCACAGAGTCGGCACGTATGATGCATCACAATTTCCCGCAGATTAGAAGCCTATGTCCCTGATAGTTCTACTGCTTCTGCCTTTTATCGGCAGCTGTCTGGCGGCCTTGCTGCCGCACAACGCGCGTAACACCGAGTCCCTGCTGGCAGGCCTGGTCGCCTTGGCCGGTAGCGTGGCGGTGGCCTCGATGTACCCGCAGATCGCCCATGGCGGCGTGATCCGTGAAGAGTTCAACTGGCTGCCCAGCCTGGGCCTGAACTTCGTCCTGCGCATGGATGGCTTCGCCTGGCTGTTCTCCATGCTGGTGCTGGCCATCGGTACCCTGGTGTCGCTGTACGCGCGTTACTACATGTCGCCGGAAGACCCGGTGCCGCGCTTCTTCGCGTTTTTCCTGGCCTTCATGGGCGCCATGCTCGGCCTGGTGATTTCCGGCAACCTGATCCAGATCGTGTTCTTCTGGGAACTGACCAGCCTGTTCTCCTTCCTGTTGATCGGCTACTGGCACCACCGCTCCGATGCCCGGCGCGGGGCCTACATGGCGCTGATGGTCACCGGTGCAGGGGGCTTGTGCCTGCTGGCGGGGGTCATGCTGCTCGGCCATGTGGTCGGCAGCTACGACCTGGACCAGGTCCTGGCTGCCGGAGATCTCATCCGAGCCCATGCCCTCTACCCCATTCTCCTGCCGCTGATCCTGATCGGCGCCCTCAGCAAAAGCGCGCAATTCCCCTTCCATTTCTGGCTGCCCCACGCCATGGCCGCGCCGACACCGGTCTCGGCCTACCTGCACTCGGCGACCATGGTCAAGGCCGGGGTGTTCCTCCTCGCCCGCCTCTGGCCGTCGCTGTCCGGCAGCGAGGAATGGTTCTGGATCGTCGGCGGTGCCGGGGCCGCGACCCTGGTGCTGGGCGCCTACTGTGCAATGTTCCAGAACGACCTCAAGGGCCTGCTGGCCTACTCGACCATCAGCCACCTGGGCCTGATCACCCTGCTGCTGGGCCTGAACAGCCCGCTGGCCGCGGTGGCCGCGGTGTTCCATATCCTCAACCACGCCACCTTCAAGGCCTCGCTGTTCATGGCCGCCGGCATCATCGACCACGAAAGCGGCACCCGCGACATCCGCAAGCTCAACGGCCTGATCAAGCTGATGCCGTTCACCGCGACCCTGGCCATGGTTGCCAGCGCCTCCATGGCCGGCGTGCCGCTGCTCAACGGCTTCCTGTCGAAAGAGATGTTCTTCGCCGAGACGGTGTTCATCAATTCCACCGCCTGGGTCGAGGCCGCCCTGCCGGTGATCGCCACCATCGCCGGGACCTTCAGCGTCGCCTACTCCCTGCGCTTCACCGTGGATGTGTTCTTCGGCAAGCCGGCCGAAGACCTGCCGCACACGCCCCACGAGCCGCCACGCTGGATGCGCGCGCCGGTGGAGCTGCTGGTGTTCACCTGCCTGCTGGTGGGGATCTTCCCGGCGCAGATGGTCGGCCCGCTGCTGGCCGCGGCCGCCCAGCCGGTGGTCGGCGGCACCCTGCCGGAGTACAGCCTGGCGATCTGGCACGGCCTGAATGCGCCGATGATCATGAGCCTGATCGCCATGTCCTGCGGCATCGTGCTCTACCTGCTATTGCGTGCCCCGCTGGTGCGCGGTGATTTTGCCTATCCGCCGCTGATCGGCCGCTTCAACGGCAAGCGCCTGTTCGAGCGCAGCCTGGTGAGGATGATGCGCCTGGCCCGTCGCCTGGAGCGCTACATCAGCACCCAGCGCCTGCAGACCCAGCTGTTCCTGCTGGTGCTGGTGGCGGTGCTGGCCGGCCTGATCCCGATGCTCTACAGCAGCCTGAGCTGGGGCGACCGGCCGAAGATCCCGGGCTCCATCGTCTTCGTCACCCTCTGGCTGCTGGCCATCGCCTGCGCCCTGGGCGCCGCCTGGCAAGCCAAGTACCACCGCCTGGCGGCCCTGACCATGGTCAGCGTCTGCGGGCTGATGACCTGCGTGACCTTCGTCTGGTTCTCCGCGCCGGACCTGGCCCTGACCCAGCTGGTGGTGGAAGTGGTGACCACGGTGCTGATCCTGCTCGGCCTGCGCTGGCTGCCCCGGCGGATCGAGGATGTTTCGCCGCTGCCCAGCAGCCTGCCCAAGGCCCGTGCCCGCCGCCTGCGCGACCTGCTGCTGTCGATCGCCGTCGGCCTGGGCATGGCCGTGCTGTCCTACGCCATGCTGACCCGCCAGACCCCCAACGACATTTCCTCGTTCTACCTCAGCCGCGCCCTGCCGGAAGGCGGCGGCAGCAATGTGGTGAATGTGATGCTGGTGGACTTCCGCGGCTTCGACACCCTGGGCGAGATCACCGTGCTGGTGGCCGTGGCCCTGACCGTGTTCGCCCTGCTGCGACGCTTCCGCCCGCCCAAGGAAAGCATGCAGCTGCCGGCCCAGCAGCGCCTGCTGGCGCCCGATGTGGTCACCGACCTGGTCAACCCGCGCCAGGCCAGCGACACCGCCCTGGGCTTCATGATGGTGCCGGCGGTGCTGGTGCGCCTGCTGCTGCCGATCGCCCTGGTAGTGTCGTTCTACCTGTTCATGCGCGGCCACAACCTGCCGGGCGGCGGTTTCGTCGCCGGCCTGGTGATGTCGGTGGCGTTCATCCTGCAATACATGGTCGCCGGCACCCAGTGGGTCGAGGCCCAGATGAGCCTGCGGCCGCTGCGCTGGATGGGCACCGGCCTGCTGTTCGCCACCCTGACCGGGCTCGGCGCCCTGGCGTTCGGCTACCCGTTCCTGACCACCCATACCCTGCACCTGGACCTGCCGCTGCTGGGTGATATCCATATCGCCAGCGCGCTGTTCTTCGACATCGGCGTGTACGCCGTGGTGGTCGGCTCGACCCTGCTGATCCTCACCGCGCTGGCGCACCAGTCGGTGCGTGCCCAAGTCAAACCCCAAGCCAAGCCAGGAGCCGCCTGATGGAAGAAGTCATTGCAATCGCCATTGGTGTGCTGGCGGCCTCCGGCGTCTGGCTGGTGCTGCGGCCACGGACCTTCCAGGTGGTGATGGGCCTGTGCCTGCTGTCC
The DNA here is from genome assembly GCF_058800485.1 of Pseudomonas sp. GW822-FHT05A08. Lineage (NCBI taxonomy): Bacteria > Pseudomonadati > Pseudomonadota > Gammaproteobacteria > Pseudomonadales > Pseudomonadaceae > Pseudomonas > Pseudomonas sp. GW822-FHT05A08. Next base: position 2,959,485 of record NZ_CM179511.1, on the reverse strand, counting down.
TACGGGGTCAACCTGTTCATCTTCAGCATGGGCAGCCTGTTCATCGGCAAGGAGCCGATCATCAAGGACGGCGTGCCCCAGGACCTGCTGCACTACACCGACCCGCTGCCCCAGGCGCTGGTACTCACGGCGATCGTCATCAGCTTCGCCATGACCGCGCTGTTCCTGGTGGTCCTGCTGGCGTCCAGGGGCCTGACCGGCACCGACCATGTGGATGGCCGGGAGCCCAAGGAATGAACCTGATGCCGCACCTGATCGTCGCGCCCATCCTGCTGCCGCTGCTGACCGCCGCGGTGATGCTGATGCTCGGCGAGAAACATCGCCCGCTCAAAGCCAGGATCAACCTGTTCTCCAGCATGCTCGGCCTGGGCATCTCCGTGCTGTTGCTGGGCTGGACCCAGCAGACCGGCGTGCCCGGTTCCGTCGGCGTGTACCTGCCGGGCAACTGGCAGGTGCCGTTCGGCATCGTGCTGGTGGTCGATCGCCTGTCGGCGCTGATGCTGGTGCTCACCGGGATCATCGGCGTCAGCGCCCTGCTGTTCGCCATGGCTCGCTGGGACCGCGCCGGGGCCAGTTTCCACGCGTTGTTCCAGATCCAGCTGATGGGCCTGTACGGTGCCTTCCTGACCGCCGACCTGTTCAACCTGTTCGTGTTCTTCGAAGTGCTGCTGGCCGCCTCCTACGGCCTGATGCTGCACGGCTCGGGGCGGGCGCGGGTGTCCGCCGGCCTGCACTATGTGGCGATCAACCTGCTGGCCTCGTCGCTGTTCCTGATCGGCGCGGCGCTGATCTACGGCGTCACCGGCACCCTGAACATGGCCGACCTGGCGCTGAAGATCCCGCTGGTGCCGGAAGCCGACCGGGGCCTGCTGCACGCCGGCGCGGCGATCCTCGCCACCGCGTTCCTGGCCAAGGCCGGCATCTGGCCGCTGAACTTCTGGCTGGTGCCGGCCTACTCCTCGGCCAGCGCGCCGGTAGCGGCGATGTTCGCGATCATGACCAAGGTCGGGGTCTACACCCTGCTGCGCCTGTGGACCCTGCTGTTCTCCGGCCAGGCCGGGGCCTCGGCTTACTTCGGCGGCGACTGGCTGATCTACGGCGGCATGGCGACCATCGTCGGCGCGGCCCTGGCGATCCTCGCCGCGCAACGCCTGGAACGCATGGCCAGCCTGAGCATCCTGGTCTCGGCCGGGATCCTCCTGGCGGCGATCGGTTTCGCCCAGCCCAGGCTGATTGCCGGCGCGCTGTTCTACCTGGTCAGCTCGACCCTGGCCCTGAGCGCGCTGTTTTTGCTGGCCGAGCTGATCGAGCGTTCGCGTTCGGCCAACGAGATCCCCCTGGAGGATGAAGTCGAAACCCTGCCCCGGCCCCAGGAGTCGCTGCAACCGCCACCGGGCACCAACCTCGACGACGAGCGCAAAGCCGTGGTCGGCCAGGTGATTCCCTGGACCATGGCCTTCCTCGGCCTGAGTTTCATCGCCTGCGCGCTGCTGATCATCGGCATGCCGCCGCTGTCGGGTTTCATCGGCAAGCTGAGCCTGATCGGCGCCCTGCTCAACCCGCTGGGGCTAGGCCAGGGCACGGATGCGCCGCTGTCCGGCGCCGCCTGGGGCCTGCTGGCCTTGCTGATCCTCTCCGGCCTGGCGTCGCTGATCGCCTTTTCGCGCCTGGGCATCCGGCGCTTCTGGGCCCCGGAAGAACGGCCCTCGCCGCTGCTGCGGCGCTTCGAGTGCGTACCGATCATCGCCCTGCTCGGGCTGTGCATGCTGCTGACCGTCAAGGCCGAGCCGCTGCTGCGCTTTACCCAGGCCGCCGCCGACAGCCTCAACGATCCGCAGCAGTATGTGATGGCCGTGCTCGGCACCCGGGCGGTCCCCAGCCCCGAGGCCCAGGCGGCGTTGCAGGAGGTACAGCCATGAAGCGCCTGTTCCCCGCTCCCTGGTTGTCGCTGGCGCTGTGGCTGCTGTGGCTGGTGCTGAACCTGTCCGTCAGCCCCGGCAACCTGCTGCTCGGCGCGCTGCTGGGGTTCTGCGCGCCCTTGATGATGCGGCCGTTGCGCCCGCTGCCGATCTGCATCCGCCGCCCCGCGACCATCCTGCGCCTGTTGCTGGTGGTCGGTCGCGACGTGCTGCTGTCGAACCTGGCCGTGGCCTGGGGCGTACTCAACGCCAGGCGCCGTCCGCCGCGCTCGCGCTTCGTCAAGATCCCCCTGGAGCTGCGCGATGCCAACGGCCTGGCCGCGCTCTCGACCATCACCACGGTGGTGCCGGGCACGGTGTGGTCCGAGCTGTCCCTGGACCGCAGCATCCTGCTGCTGCATGTGTTCGACCTGGACGACGAAGCGGCTTTCATCCAGCACTTCAAGACGACCTACGAGCGTCCGTTGATGGAGATCTTCGAATGAGTGCCTTGCTCACGAATGCGATCCTGTTCAGCCTGTTCCTGTTTTCCGTGGCCATGGTCCTGACCCTGGTCCGGCTGTTCAAGGGCCCCTCGGCCCAGGACCGGGTCCTGGCCCTGGACTACCTGTACATCCTGGCGATGCTGATGATGCTGGTGCTGGGCATCCGCTACGCCAGCGACACCTACTTCGAGGCGGCGCTGCTGATCGCCCTGTTCGGCTTCGTCGGCTCCTTCGCCCTGGCCAAATTCCTCCTGCGTGGCGAGGTGATCGAATGAATGCCGTCAGTGAACTGTCGTGGTGGATCGAGATACCGGTGGCGATCCTGCTGGTGCTCAGCAGCAGCTTCGCGCTGATCGGCGCCCTGGGCATGCTGCGCATGAAGGATTACTTCCAGCGCATGCACCCGCCGGCCCTGGCCTCGACCCTGGGCGCCTGGTGCGTGGCCCTGGCGTCGATCCTGTATTTCTCGGGGATGAAGTCGGGGCCGGTGCTGCACGCCTGGCTGATCCCGATCCTGCTGTCGATCACCGTGCCGGTGACCACCCTGCTGCTGGCGCGGGCCGCGCTGTTCCGCAAGCGCATGGCCGGCGACGATGTACCGGCGGAGGTCAGCAGCCGACGCAGTGAAAGCGGCAGTTGATCCACTGCCAGATCGCAATACATCTGTAGGAGCCAGCTTGCTGGCGATGCAGGCCCTGCGGAGTGTCAGGGGCGCCGCTATCGCGAGCAATCGAGCATCGACCGGCTGCTCCTACAGGGTACTCAGTTCCAGGCCACCACCAACAACCCCGCCCCCAGCACCACGCACAGCGGCGAATAGAACAGCGTGTCCAGCCGGGCGAACCTGGACCCGCTGGCCTCCTTGAAGAACCCCACCAGGTTCGAATCGCCGATGGCCCGGGCGAACATCAGCAAGGCCATCGCGCTGATCACCCATTGCAGCGCCGGGTGGCTCACCGTCGGCAGGTACAGGCCCACCCGCAGGCACACCAGCATCGCGATCAGCAGCAGGCCCACCGCCACCAGCAAGGTGGCGAATCCCGAGGGCTTGAACGCCGGCTCCAGCTTGCCCGGCGTCCTGCCCGGCACCTGGGGGATCACCGCGTCGCTGCCGCGCTTGCCGCCGGCGGCCCAGTACAGGTGGATCAGGCTGATCAGCAGGAAGGCTCCGGCCATCCCTTGCGCGATCAAAACATTCATATGCAAACGTCCATGGCAAAAAATGTCGCTGAAGAATGGACCCACCCGCACGTTTTTGTAAGTACGTTCGTCGCCTGCAATGGTAAAGTGCCGCCCCATGAAACTCGCCCGAACCGATCGCTCGCTCGTTGCCTGGATGCTCTATTGCTGCGTCCTGTTCAACGTGTTCGCCTGCAGCATCGGCCACGGGCAAATGGTCGGCCAGCAGCTCAACGGGATCGGCGGCCAGTTCTGTACGGTGGATCCGCGCACCCAGGCGCCGGCCTCCTCCAACCCGGTCGACGAATCGCTGCCGACCCTGTCCAAGGCTTTCGGTTGCCCGCTGTGCTCCACCGGCGGCATGGGCCCGGCGTTCAACTCCAGCCTGACCCTGGCGATCCTGCCGCAGCACCACAGCCCGCCGCTGGCGCCGCGCGCCACCGCCGACGTCCCCACCCGCTTCACCTGGCCCGCGGCCCACCCGCGCGCGCCGCCCGCCTTCGCCTGAGTCTTTCGCCCTTGTCATCAGCCCGCCCCGTGCCTTAACCCACGGTGTTTGTTCGTGGGCTGCTTCCTAGCCAAGCATTCAGGATCTACCGATGAAACACATTCCCCTGCTGGCCAGCCTGTGCGGCTGCCTGTCCGTCAGCGCCTGGGCGCAATCCAGCGTCGACCTGGCGCCGATCACCATCGACGGCGAGCAACCCGCCGAACCCGGCCTGGCCCTCGACCAGTCCAGCGGCATGGCCTCGCGCCTGGGCCTGAGCGTCCGCGAAACCCCGGCCTCGGTGGCCGTGGCCAACCGCAACGATATCGAGCGGCGCGGCGCGCAGAACTTCCAGGACGCCGCCAACACCCTGCCCGGGGTCAATGCCAGCGCCCCGCCGGGGTTCGGTGGTTTTGTCTCCTACCGTGGTTTCAGCAATAGCCAGATCACCCAGATGTTCAACGGCATCAACGTGTCCAGCGGTCTGGCGCGACCGGTGGACGCCTGGATCTATGACCGGGTCGAACTGCTCGGCGGCCCCTCCTCGCTGGTCAACGGTGCAGGCTCCGTGGGTGGTTCGCTGAACTACGTGACCAAGCTGGCCGACCGCCAGGAGCGGGCCATCGAGGGCCGGGTCAGCTACGGCAGCTACGACACCACGCAAACCGCCTTCGGCCTCAACCACGCCCTCAGCGAGGCCGGCGACGAGGTGCAGCACTACGCCCGCCTCGACGTCAGCCATAACACCGGCAACGGCTACATAGACCGCCAGCAGCGGGATGCCTGGAGCCTGGCGTTTTCCCTGCTCAGCGACCTGACGCCGAACCTGTCCCACACCCTGGCCGTGGAATACCAGGACGAACACGAGGACAGCCCGTACTGGGGCACCCCGGTGCTCAACCCCAAGGCCGGCGAGTTGAAGATCGACAAGCACAACCGTTTCAACAACTACAACGTCGAGGACGGCCGCTACGAGCAGCGCACGATCTGGGTGCGCTCGATCGTCGACTACCGGATCAACGACAGCACCCGCCTGCGCAACACCCTCTATCACCTGGACAGCCAGCGCGATTACCGCAACCTGGAAACCTACCAGTACAACGCCGACAACAGCGCGGTGAACCGCTCCACGGCCTATCAGGTGCGGCACCAGGGCGAGCAGAACGGCAACCAGTTCGAACTGCGCCACGACAGCTCGCTCTTCGGCCTCGACACAACCTGGTCCGGCGGCTTCGAGTACAAGGTCAACCGCACCACCAACTCGCCGCTGAACGTCAAGGCGGCCAACAGCGTCGACCCGAACAACTACCAGCCGGGGCATTTCTACGACCTGCCGGGCACCCGCCAGGGCTTTGTCGCCGACAAGACCAATGAGGTCACCACCCAGGCGCTGTTCGTCGAGAATCGCCTGGCCCTGACCGACCGGCTGACCCTGCTCAGCGGCCTGCGCTACGACCACATCGACCTGGACGTGACCAACCATCGCCAGGTGACGGCGAGCAACCCGCGGCACCTCAAGCGCAGCTGGGAGCCGGTCACCGGCCGGGTCGGCCTGACCTACCAGTTCCTGCCCGGCGCCAACGTCTACGTGCAATACAGCACTGCCGCCGAACAGCCCAACAACAGCACCCAGGACTTCGATGTCTCCACGGGCAAGCAATGGGAAGTGGGCAGCAAGTTCGATTACCTGGACGGCCGCGGCTCGGCGACCCTGGCGGCCTACCGCATCGAGCGCAAGGACTTCGCGGTGACCGACCCGCTGGACCCGACCCTGAGCATCCCGGTGGGCCAGCAGACCTCCAAGGGCATCGAAGTGGCCAGCTCGCTGCGGGTCACCCCGAAGCTGCTGCTCGAGGGCAACTTCGCCTGGGTCGATGCGCAGTACGATGCATTCACCGAGAAGAACGCCGCGGGCGTGGTGGTGTCTCGCAAGGGCAATACCCCGACCAACGTGCCGGACCGGGTCGGCAACCTGTGGCTGACCTATGACCTGGCGCCGCAGTGGCAGACCGGGGTCGATGCGCATTATGTGGCCTCGGTGTACGCCGACACGGCCAACACCCTGACTGTGCCCTCCTACACCCTGTACGGCACCTTCCTGACCTACCAGCTCGACAGCCACACCTCAATCACCGGGCGGGTGCGCAACCTGACCAACGAGGTCTACGCCGAGTTCGCCCATGTGTCGCCGGCTTACTACCTGGGCACGCCGCGGACCTTCGAGCTGGCGGTGCAGAGCCGCTTCTAAAGGCATCGCGAGCCAGCTTGCTCCTACAGTTCGCGTAACCCTGTAGGAGCGAGCTTGCTCGCGATAGCGATCTCCCCAGCCCCTCAATCCAGGCTGGCACTCACCTTGTCCGCCACATCCCCGGGCAACCAAGCCCGCCACACGTCCGGATGCGCCTTGAGGAATGCCCGCGCCGCCTCCCGGGGCGGCGTGTGCTTCTCGCTCATCTCGGCCAGGGCCTTGTTCAGCGCTTCGATCGGCAAATCGACCTTGCCGAAGAACTCGGCGATCTGCGGGTACTGCTTCTGGAACGGCGTGGACACGCCAATCGACAGCTTCGAGGCCAGCGAGCGCGTGGGGCGTGGGTTGGGGTGCTCGGCATCGGTCAGGGTTTTCCAGGCCTCGGCATCGAACGGCGGCTCTTCCAGCTGGATCAGCTTGAAACGGCCGAGCAACGGGGTCGGCGACCAGTAGTAGAACAGGACCGGCTGGCCGCGACGGATCGATGAAGTGATCTCGGCGTCCAGCGCCGCGCCGGAACCGCTGCGGAAATTCACATAGCTGTCGGTCAGGCCATAGGCCTTGAGCTTCTGCTTGTTCACCACTTCCGAGGTCCAGCCGATGGGGCTGTTGAGAAAGCGCCCCTTGCCCGGGCTTTCCGGGTCCTTGAACACGTCCTTGTAGCGTTTGAGGTCCGTGACGCTGCGCAGGCCCGGCGCCAGCGGCTTGATGCCCTTGGCCGGGTCGCCCTTGACCACGTATTCCGGCACCCACCAGCCTTCGGTCGCGCCCTTCACGGTGTCGCCCAGGGCCGCCACCTTGCCCTCGGCCTCGGCCTTGACCCACACCGGGCTGCGTCCGGCCCACTCTTCGCCGATGACCTGGATATCGTTATTGGCCAGCGCGGTTTCCAGGGTGATGGTGGTGCCCGGCAAGGTGTCGGTCGGCAGGCCGTAACCCTTCTCGACGATGGTGCGCAGGATATCGGTGATCAGGCTGCCGCTTTCCCAGTTCAGGTCGGCGAAGTGGATCGGCGCCTGTGCCGGCTGTACCGACGGTGCCGCCGAGGCGCCGGCGGGCGCCAGCAAAATACCCAAGCCAAGCAGCGCGCCGCCCAGCAGTGTCCGCAGTCCTTTCATGCCTGTGCCCCTTTGGCTGTTCACAGCGTTGCAGGATGGTCTCGCGGTTTGGGACCGCAAGCCTCTGACTAATTGAGTCATCTGACTGTAGTAGAGGTTCCTGCTTTCGACGGGGACTTCAGTTTTCGCCCTGCTCCTGCAGGCGCTGCAACTCGCGGCGCACCATGCTGGCGTATGCCGCCGGCTGCAGGACATACAGCTGCGAGGCCACCCAGGCCAGCCAGGCGCCTTGCAGCACGGCCTTGCGTTCGAACAGGCACTGGGCCTCGGCGCGGGCGCGCGCAAGATGCTGCTGGTGGAATTCGGCGCGGCTCACTCGCTGGCCTTGAAGCTCACCAGTTCACCCTTGCGCCATTTGGCGGCCTTGCCGGTCACGGCTTTCAGGGTCTTGGTCAGGCCTTCCTGCAACTGCTGGTTGGCGGCGAATACCGTCACCACGCTGTGGCCTTCCTTGAACAGGATGGCGTGGCCGTCGGCGGTGCTGACAAAGGCGTACTCGCCCAGGCCGTAGACGGCCAGCTTGATCTCGCGAAACCGGATTTCGAATTTGCCGCCCTCACGGCTGGGCAGGACCGCGGCGCGGAAATGGTCGCCGACCTTGAGTTCCAGGCGCGGCTTGTCGTCCACGACCAGCGCCGTCTCGGTGTCGATTTCGGCGACGTAAATGCCTTCCGGCGTCTGTTCGGTGATGTAGACGAAACGGGACTGGAACTGTTTGACCAACTTTGCGCGCAAGTCGCCCAGGACGAACAACGCGTGCATATCAAGATTACTTACTGCCAAGGAAAGATCCCCGAAACTGAAAATGACTCTGCCCGCGTAAACGACGGACAGCAGAAAAAGGCGGCCGAACCGGCGCCGTGACTCCACATGAAAACAATCCGAAAAAGCACCACTCGCCAACGCGTAGGCGCAAACACCGGAGCGCCCCTCCCCAGAAAAACCGGAAGGACTACCGGACCGTTTGGCCCGCATCAAGCGCAGAAGAAGTGGTTCCAGCCCGCCGAGAAAGCTGCGCACTCACTGTCGATCGGAAAACCTCACGATCCTTTCGTCACCCTTAATGGGACGGGAGTGCTGCAGGTAAACATCAATCTCTGACTGCCGGGGCAATTCTAGAGCAACTTTATGTATTCAGAGCAACCCATGCGTTAGCAAATCGCTGAAAAAACCTCTTTCACCCTGCCGGTCAGCCACTTGCGTGACTTAACTCAGCCATCGACCGGCAACAACTGCCATACTGCCGCGACCTTGAAGCCGGCCACCGGCCAGGCTTCACCAGCATAATTTCCAGGGGAAAGTCGGACGTGACGGAATTCGATATAGGCGAGTTTTTCATCCATGGCGAGGCCCGGGATGTCGAGGGCGAGTTCCAGGCCGTGATCGTGATGCGCGCCAAGCCACCGCTGCGCACCGTGCGCTGCCACCAGGTGGAAAAGGACCGCTGGTTCAAGACCGCGGAACTGGCCGAAGCCGCCGCCAAGGACGCCGCCCGCGCCCTCAAGCAGGCCGTCGACCAGGGTGCCCTGAACCTCTGACGCTGCGGGCGCGGTAAAGGAACGCCCCGCACGACCGATACCTTGGTGAGCCTTCATTTCAAGAGCACCATGATGATCGACCTCAACCCACCGGCCCGCCTGCCTTCCCTGGGCGAGTTCGCCCTGCCCGGCGCGGCGGCCAGCGAAAGCCCGGCGAGCGATCCGTTTGACTTGCGCACGGCGATCACCCGGGCGACCAATGCCGCGCCCGACGGCGTGCTCGAAGCGAAAAGGAAACGCATCAAGCTGCTGCGCAAACAGATCGAACAACTGCAGCAACGGCTGCGCAAGGCCAACGAGCGCCTGGCAATGGTGCAAAGCGCCGCCCGACATCGCACAACCGACGCGCACATGCAGGCATTGTCCGCCGCCCGGGCCCAGGCGCAGGCCGCCAGCAGCGCCTTGTCGATGGCCCAGGTGGCACTGTTCCAGGCCGAAAGCGCGGTGATCGGCAGCGAGGTCTGAAGGCGCGGGTGCCTGCGCCGTCAGGCCGAACGACTGAACAGCGGGTGTCCGACCCTGTCCCGCGCCAGCTGGGCCAGCCAGGACGCCTGGCACTCCACGGCCTCTTCCCGGCTGGCGAACGGCGCGCCGCGGCGCTCGCCATTGACCAGCACGACCCAGCACACATTCAGCCCGACCGCGCGAAAGGTGGCCGGTACACCGCTACCAATCATCACTGCGACATCGACTTTGCTTTGCATGAGGACTTCTCCTGGTAACTAGTTAGCTAGCTAACAATGTCGCTCATACTAATGAGTTCCAATGCTGGGAAAAAGCCATCCCTGGCACAGCTCCGTTGCAGGGCCGGTAACAATGGCCGGCCCCTGTCCAGGCTCAGCCACGCGCGGCCGCGGCGGTCTGCTCCGGTTTGTAGCCCAGGCGCAGGCCGCCCCAATGCCGGCCCTTGATCCTGATCGGCACCGACAAATCGTGCATCAGCTCGCCGGTATCGCGGGTGTAGGTTTGCAGCAACAGCGGCTGCTGGTGGCTGCCGCAGCGGATGCCGGTGCGGTCCTCGAACTTGCGCTTGGTGCGGTTGTGCAGGGTATCCACCTGCGGGTCGCCGGTCAGCGGCCGGGAAAACGCCTGGTTGTGGGTCGGCACATAGCCCTGGGGCGTGCAGGCGATGGCGAACACCAGGCCTTCGTGACGCGCCAGCAACGGTTCCTGGATCGCCGGCAGCACCTGATCGGCGTAACGGTCGAAGCGGGTCTGGTATTTCACCGGCTGGGTATTGGCGATCGGCTGGTAGCTGCGGTCGAACAGGTCGTCGAGGCTGATGCGGTTGGCCGCAAGATCCGCCTCGAACTGCTCGGCGATGCGCCGGGCGCCTTCCTGGGCCAGGTCGTAGATGCGCTGGTGGTAGTCATCCAGGCCGACCTCGGCCAGGCGTTCGCTGATGATCTCCGCCTGCCCTTCCATCTGCGCCGCCGCCTCAGCCAGGCGGCGGGTCTGCTGGTCGCTCACCGCCAGGTCGCCGCGCACCTGCTCGACGGCATGGAACAGGCTGTCCAGTTGCTGGCGGTTGGTCTCGGCGCCGCGGGCGATCTCGCCGACCTGGCTTTCCACCCCGGCCGCCAGCCGGGCGATGTTCTGCAGGTGCTGGCCGGTGGACTCGACCTGCTCGACCCCGGTGTTCAGGTCGCTGGACAGCTGACGGATCTGCTCCACCACCTGGGCCGTGCGCTGCTGGATATCGCCGACCATCACCCCGACCTCGTCGGTGGCGGTGGCCGTGCGCCCGGCCAGGCCGCGCACTTCATCGGCCACCACGGCGAACCCGCGGCCATGTTCACCGGCCCGCGCCGCCTCGATGGCGGCATTCAACGCCAGCAGGTTGGTCTGGCTGGCGATCGACTGGATCACCAGCGCCACCCGCTGGATGTCTTCGCTGCGCTGGCTCAGGGCTTCGATCAGTTGCCGGCTGTCGTTGGCGCTTTGGCTGAGGCGGTGCATGCGGGTGATGGATTCACCCAGCACTGTGCTGCCTTCGGCGCTGCTGCGGTGGGCTTCGCTGGCGGCGCTCAGGGCCTGCTGGCTGAGTTGCGCGGCCAGTTGCTCGGTGTGGATCATCGCCTCGGCGCTGCTGACGATGCGCGCCGCCGAGTCCAGCTGCGACTGCACCCGCCCGGCCAGTTGCCGGACCGAATAGGCCACGCCGGCGGCCGACAGCGCGTTATGGCTGGTGCTGCAGGACAGGTCGCGCGTCAGCGCGGCGATCTCGCTGTTATCGACGCTGCTCGCCGGCGCTGCTGCCTTGGACCTGCGCAAGAGCGGTAGCCAGACGATCAGCAGCATCAGCGGCACGGCGAGGTAGAAAGAAAGCAGCCCCTGGGACAGGACGTACAGCACTAGCAGCAAGGCGCTGCTTTGCAGGGTTGGAACCTGACTTTGGACTACTGACAGCGGTTGCGCCATGGCAGTCGGCGAAGATCCGTCTTGCGTCATCTGGATTACCCCACGCTTTTCTAATTATTTGGCCTGCATTGAACGCCACTAAAAAGCCATTATCCATGGTCCATTAGTCGCAGCTTTGCAGCAGATCAATAGAAATGCGCGGGCTTTAAAGACGCCCACAAACGACTCGCGGGCAAGCCTCCGATCCCAGGCGTCTCGACGACCTTGGGATGGGGCTTGCCCGCGAGGGGAGAAGTCTTGGCGATCAGGCCTGACGCTGGTGCTTGTCGATCTGCTCGTGACGTTCCTGAGCTTCGATGCAGTACTTGGTGGTCGGGCTGATCAGCAGGCGTTTCAGGCCGATCGGCTCGCCGCTGTCGTCGCACCAGCCGAAGCTGTCGTCGCCGATACGGCCCAGGGCCTGCTCCAGCTGCGGCAGCATGCGCTGGTCGCGGTCGATAGCGTTGACCAGCCAGGTCCGCTCTTCCTCTACGGAAGCCGCGTCGGCAGGGTCGGCCGGGGTGTCCAGGCTCTCAATGGCGATTCGGTTCTGTTCGATGCGCTCGTGGGTTTCGACCTTCATGGCCTGCAACAGCTCAGTGAAAAAAGCCAGCTGCTCGGCGTTCATGTAGTCATCCGCCGGCATGGCCAGCAACTTTTCCTTTGTCATTGATTTCTCTATAAAAAATACGTGCATTAAGGCGAATTAAAGCTGTTTTCCGTGCCCCCTTTCGGGGCATCGGAAAGGCGCCATACATTCCAAGCGCCACCCGGCACTCAATTTACGAGGGGCGGCAGTCTAAGGCCGGTTCGAGGCGTCAGCAACTGAAATGACATCAGATTTGTCTGATAAGCCCTGAAAGCCCGCCAGGGCTGGCTTTGGCGGCGGTTATCGGAGTGCGTTTATAACAAGAAATTCCATCGCCCGGGGTCTTTTAGAAGACAAACGGCAGCGGCAGGCCCGAAAAAGGCCTGCTGCTGCCGTGGAGTATGGCTCTTCTGTAGGAGCGAAGTCAGCGCTTGAGCTTGCGCTTGTTGCGGTACTGGTCGATGACCACCGCCACCACGATGATCAGGCCCTTGATGATGTCCTGGATATAGGCATCGACGCCGACGAAGGTGAACCCGCTGGCCATCACCCCTAGGATCAGCGCGCCGATCACGGTGCCGGTGATGCGCCCCACGCCGCCGGCCAGGCTGGTGCCGCCGATCACCGCCGCGGCGATGGCGTCCAGTTCATAGGACATGCCCATGCCCGCCTGCCCGGTCGCCGCCCGCGCCGAGGCCACCACCCCGGCCAGCCCCGCCAGCAGCCCGGCGATGCTGTAGACGATCACCAGGTGGCGCTTGACGTTGATCCCCGAGGTCCGCGCCGCCTGCATGTTGCCGCCGATGGCGTAGGTGTACTTGCCGTACTTGGTGTAGCGCAGGGCGATATGGAAGATCACCGCCACCACCAGGAAGATGATCACCGGCATCGCGCCGTGGCCGATGGCCGTGTAGGAGTCCGAGAGCATGCTGATCGGCTGGCCTTCGGTGTAATAACGTGCCAGGCCACGCGCCGAGACCATCATGCCGAGGGTGGCGATAAAGGGCGGGATGCCGGTGATGGCGATAATGCTGCCGTTGATCGCCCCCGCCAGCAGCCCTACCCCCAACCCGGCCACCACCGGGATCCACACCGGCAGGTCGGTCAGCGACGGGAACACCGCGCGGGTGAAGTCCGAGGTCTGCGCCAGGCTGGCGGCGATCATCGCCGACAGCGCCAGCACCGAGCCGGACGACAGGTCGATGCCGGTGGTGATGATCACCTGGGTCACGCCGATGGCCAGCAGGCCGATGATCGACACCTGCAGGATCATCAGCACCAGGCGCTGGGAGTTCATCAGGAAGCTCTGGTCGCGCACTATCCAGCCGAACAGTTCGAACACCAGGCCGATGCCGATCAGCACCAGGAAGATGCTCAGCTCGGTGGGCAGGCGCCGGCGCGTTCTGGCTGGCGCCGCCGCGGGTTTGTTTTCCAGTATCGCGTTCATAAGCCTTCACCTTCTTCTTGTATGGCCGGCGGCGAACACACCTCGCCGATGGCCTTGATACGTTTACCGGCTAGTGGACCAGGGACATCCCCGAAGCCAGTTGCATGACCTTCTCCTGGGTCGCTTCGCCGCGGTCGAGGGTGCCCATCAGCTCGCCCTCGTGCATGACCATCACCCGGTCGCTCATGCCCAGCACTTCCGGCAGTTCCGAAGAAATCATGATCACCGCCATGCCTTCGCCGGCGAGGTAGGCGATCAGCCGGTAGATCTCGGCCTTGGCGCCGACGTCGATGCCGCGGGTCGGTTCGTCGAGGATCAGCACCCGCGGGTTGGTCATCAGCCAGCGCGCGAGCAAGGCCTTCTGCTGGTTGCCGCCGGACAGGGTGTCGATGCACTGCTCCAGGGACGGGGTCTTGACCCGCAGCTTCTTGCACATGTCCTCGCACAGGGCGCGCAGGGCTTTCTGCTGGATGAAACCGTTGCCGGCATAGTGCGGCAGCACCGCCATCTCCATGTTTTCCAGGACCGACAGGCAGGGAAACAGGCCGCTGAGCTTGCGGTCCTCGGTCAACAGGGCAAACCCCTTCTCGATCGCCATGTGCGGATCGCTGATGCGCACCGGCTGGCCGTCGAGGCGGATCTCGCCGCCGTCGCTGGGGGTGATGCCGAAAATCGTCTCGGCCACATTGGTGCGGCCCGAGCCCATCAGCCCGGCGATGCCAAGGATCTCCCCGGCGTGCAGGTCGAAGGACACGCCCTCGAACACCCCGTCCAGGCGCAGGTCGCGCACCGACATCAGCAGATTGCCTATGGGTTTCTCGCGCACCGGGAACAATTGGCTCAGTTCGCGGCCGACCATCATCGAGATCAGGCTGTCGCCGTCCATGCTGTCGGCCCGTTGCAGGCCGATGTAGGCGCCGTCGCGGAACACCGCCACTTCATCGGCGATGGCGAACACTTCGTTCATCTTGTGGGTGATATAGATGATGCCCTTACCCTGGGCCTTGAGGTCGGCGATGATCGAGAACAGGTGCGCCACCTCTTTCTCGGTAATGGCCGAGGTCGGCTCGTCCATGATCAGGATGTCGGAGTCGTAGGACACCGCCTTGGCGATCTCCACCATCTGCCGCTCGGCGATGCTCAGGTTGCCCACCTGCTCCTCGGGGTCGAGGTTGATCCGCAGGCGCTCCAGCAGCAGCGCGGTGCAGCGGTGCATCTCGCGGTGATCGACCATGTGCAGGCCGTTGAGCTGCTCGCGGCCGATCCAGATGTTCTCGGCGATGCTCATGTGCGGCATCAGGTTGAGTTCCTGGTGGATCATCGCGATCCCCGCCTGCAAGGCCGCCAGCGGCGTCTCGAAACTCACCCGCTGGCCTTTGAGGCGCAGCTCGCCGGCGTCAGGCTGGTAGATCCCGGCGATGATTTTCATCAGGGTCGACTTGCCCGCGCCGTTCTCCCCCATCAGCGCCAGCACCGTGCCAGGGCGCACCCGCAGTTGCACATCGGACAGGGCGACAACCCCGGGAAAACCCTTGCTGACGTTGATGACTTCCAGCAGGTAAGGCTGCTGCTCGGACACAGACTGGGCAGACTGAGCGGCGGGCTGCATAGCCGCCGTCGGGATGCTCGAAGCAGTCGCTGAAGCGAACATGATCAGGTACTCCATCCGCGGGGCAGCTGGGCCACCCCGCCGGCTTATGGTTGTTGATGGAACGGACGGGCTGTTTGAACCGGGCTTATTTGAACTGGGCGACGTTTTCCGGGGTGATCAGGCGATACGGCACCCACACTGCCTGCTCCACCGGCTCGTGCTTGGCCATCTTCACCGCGGTGTCGATCGAGCCGTCGGCCTGGCCCTTGGCATCCTGGAACACCGAGACCGCCAGGTCGCCCTTCTGCACCGCGCGCAGGCCATCGGGCGTGCCGTCGACCCCGGCGATCAGCACGCTGCCCTTCTCCACCCCGGCCTGTTTCAGCGCCATGGCGGCGCCGATGGCCATTTCATCGTTGTTGGCCACCACCGCATCGAACTGGCGGCCCTGGGTCAGCCAGTCGTTGACCAGGGTCATGGCCTTGTCCCGCAGCCAGATCCCGGTCTGTTCCTGCTCGACCTTGATCCCCGGGTACTTGGCCAGCACTTCCTTGACGCCCTTGGTGCGGTTGGTGGTGGAGTTGTTCGCCAGGTCACCCAGCAGGATCACCACCTCGCCCTTGCCGCCCATCTTGTCGGCCAGGTACTGCATCTGCATCTGCCCGGCTTCCAGGTCGTTGGAGGCCACGGTGACCACGCCCTTGGGCAGGTTCAGGTCGTCCGGCCGGCGGTTGACGTAGACCAGGGGAATCCCGGCCTTGACCGCCGCCTCGGTGATCTTGCGGGTCGCCGCGGTGTCCACCGGGTTGACCACGATGGCGTCGACCTTCTGGCTGATAAAGCTTTCCACCTGGCTCAGCTGCTTGACCACATCGGCCCGGGCATCCTCGAACTGCAGCGTGACGCCGTCCGGCAGCGACTTGGCTTTGTGGTCCATGGATTCACGCAGGTAGGTCAGCCAGGTGTCGTCGAACTGCGACATGCTCACGCCGATCTTCAGGTCGGCGAACGCCGTGCCGCTGCCCAGCAGCAGGGACAGGGCAAGCGTGGCGAAACGGGTCTTGGTCTTCATGAAAGGTCTTTCTCCACATTCTTGTAGGTTTTATGGATAAGGCGCAGAAACCACTCAGTGAGGCAGACGCACGATCGGCGCGCCGGGCATGCAGCACACCAGCGCGCCCTTGCGTTCGACGCAAAGCAGGCGGACCAGGGACTGGACGACAAAGGCATGCCGGGATGTTTGGCGAGGTGTTCGACTGGACAATGGATGGCGGCGCGGCAATGCGCGGCGAAGCAGGTGCACAACGGAACTGAAGGTTTTCATCGACGGTACCTGTTTTGTTTTTGTTGGCGGGTTTCACTCGGTTCAAGGCGGATCTGAAATCGGCCTGTGACGCTGGCGAAACCCTGCTAGTCGGCAACCTGGAAATGACTTTATTGGAAAATAATTTCTATATCAACTCATTTTAGAATTTTATTCCAAATTCATTCTGCAGCCGGAAATCGGCCATTTCCACCACCTGGCGCTGGCGCCAGCTCAGGCGCGCGGCGTCCAGCACGCGGGTGGTGGCCAGGGCCTCGGCCGCTGTCACCGGCAGCAGCCCCTGCCCTTGCAGCGCCGCTTGCCACTGTTTATAGAACTGCAACCAGTCGCCCCGCTCGGAAGCCACCCGCTCGCGGATCTCGCCCTGCTCGAACCAGCCCCAGCGCCGGTGTTCCTCGACGCCCCAGCGCTCGCCCTCGGTCTGCGGCGACAGGCCGGCGACCAGCGCCTGCTCCTGGCCGTCCAGGCCCTCGACCGTATAACTGCCGGCCGAACCGCTGACCCGGAACCGTGGCCCCTGGCAATTCTGCAGACAACTACCGGACACGTGTGAAACCACGCCACTGGCGTGGCTCAGGGCGAGGAAAAAACCGTGGTCGCAGGTCGGCGCCTGGGGGGTGTACTGCAATTCGGCGTAGACCCGGGTCACCGGGCCGAACAGCTGCAAGGCCTGGTCCACCAGATGGCTGCCGAGGTCGCGCAGGAAACCGCCACCGCTGGTATTGCCCACGGCCTGCGGCACATAACGCTCGACCCGCGACTCGAAGCGGCTGACGCTGCCCAGGGCGCCGCTGGCGATCAGCTTGCGCAGGGTGAGGAAGTCCGAGTCCCAGCGCCGGTTCATGTACACACTCAGCGGCACCCGACGGGTTTGCGCGGCCTCGATCAGCGCCTTGGCCTGTTCGAGGTCGCTGGCGAAGGGTTTGTCGCTGACCACCGGGATACCGCGCTCGATGGCTTCCAGCACCAGCGCCGCACGGCCCTCCAGCGGGGTGGAAATCACCAGCCCGTCGATCCCGGCCGCGACCAGTTGCTCGATGCTGTCGAAGGCCCGCACCCCGGGGTGCTCCGCCGCCAGCAGCTGCCGGCGCTCGGCCGACAGGGTGACCACGCCGACGAAGGTCGCGCCGGGCAGGCTGGCAATCAGCGGCGCGTGAAAATGTCGGCCACCATGGCCGTAACCCACCAAACCAATGCGCATCGCAAAGCCCTCCTTATATAGAACCCGATGTAGCCCTGTAGCCCTGTAGCCCTGTAGCCCTGTAGCCCTGTAGCCCTGTAGCCCTGTAGCCCTGTAGCCGCTGGCGCAGCCTGCGCTCGACCACGCAGTGGTCGCAACCACGGCGCATGCGGTCTTTCAGTTCGATCCGTGCCGCCAGGTTTTGCGAGGACGTCGTCCTCGATCGCAGGCTGCGCCAGCGGCTACAGGCGGCTGCGTTTGTGTCAACGGCACAGCTCGCTGCTGACCCGCTCCAGCATCATCCGGTTGGATTCGTCCGGGCGGTCTTCCCAGGCGAACACCGAGACCGTGGCGATGCCGTCGAACTGGATCTCGCGCAGGGTATCGAAGAACGCCGTCCAGTCCACCTCGCCCTGGCCAATGTCCAGGTGCTGGTGCACGGTGGCGGTGACGCCCGGCGGGTTGACGATATAGCGCAGGCTCGACGACGCCTTGTGGTTGTAGGTGTCGGCGATGATCAGGTGGCTGAGCTTGCTGCCCGCATACTTGAGCATCGAAGCGATGTCGCCCTTGCCGTCGTCGTAGAAGAAGGTGTGCGGCGCCGCGTACAGGTAGTTGATCCAGTCCCGGTCAAAGCCGCGGATGATGTCCACCGACTCGTTGTTGCGCTCGCAGAAATCATAGGGGTGGGCCTGGATATCCAGCTTGATGCCCTCGCGCTCGAACTCCGGGATCAACTCGTCCATGGAGCGCATGAACTGGTTCTCGCACACCAGCGGGTTGTCCGACTGGCCGGTGAACTCGCTGTTGACCAGCTCGCAGTCCATTTCCACGGCAATCTGGATCGCCCGCTTCCAGTTGCGCACCGCCGCCACGCGCAAGCCTTCGTCGGCGGCGGCCCAGTGGTACATCGGCAACAGAGAAGAGAGCTGCACGCCGCTGTCGCCGAGGGCCTTGCGAAATTCCTTGATCCGCGCCCGGTCGACCCGTGGCGCCTTGTAGAACGGCAGGAAATCCTCGCGCGGCGACAGCTCGATGTACTGATAACCCAGTTCGGCGGCCTTGTCGGTCATCTGGCCCAGCGGCAGGTGGCGGTACATGTAGGGGTCCAGTGCGATGCGCATTTTAGTGTTCTCCCCGAATCTGAAGTGGTGACCTGTAGCCGCTGCCGCAGGCTGCGATCGCGACCGAAGGGCGCGTAGGACCTCAAGATCGCTGAAGGCCTGCGGCCTTATCGCAGCCTTCGGCAGCGGCTACAAAGTTGCTGTGTACCTTGTAGGAGCGAAGCTTGCTCGCGATGGAGTCGGATGCGCCGCGTTGTTCCAGACAGACCGCGTCATCGTTAACGTCCATCGCGGGCAACCGGCCGCTCCTACAGAATCAGCCATAGAACGCCGGGCGCGGCGGTTGTTCGACCTTGACGATCTGCCCGCTGTTCTGCGCCTCGATGCAGGCATCGGCGGCCACCGCCGCGGCATAGCCGTCCCAGGCCGAAGGGCCACCGACCTGCCCGGCCCGCACTCCGTCGATAAAGGCCTGCAGCTCGACGTCATAGGCGGCGATAAAGCGGTCCTTCCAGTCCATCAGGATCGTGTTGGACAGCTTGGCCTCGCTGCGCAGCTGCACCTGGGACGGCTCCGGCAACCTGGCGATGCCGGTTTCGCCCACCACTTCGCACTGGATGTCGTAGCCGTACTGGCAGTTGACGAACACCTCGACGTCGATGCGCGTGCCCTTGGCGGTTTCCAGCAGCACCACCTGCGGGTCGCGCAGGTGCGCCAACGCCTTGCTCGACTTGCGCGGGAACACCACCTGCACCGACACATAGTCGTCGGCCAGCAGCCAGCGCAGCACGTCCAGTTCATGAATCAGGGTGTCGGTGATCGCCATGTCGGTCTTGTAGTTCTCGCCGACCCGCGGGTTGCGGTGGGCGCAGTGCAGCATCAGCGGTTCGCCGATCCGGCCGCTGTCGATCACCGCCTTCAGCGCGCGGTAGCCAGAATCGTAGGGACGCATGAAGCCCACCTGGACCAGGCGCTTGCCGTGGGTCATCTCGGCCTCGACGATCTTGCGGCAGCCGGCGGCGGTCACCGCCAGCGGCTTCTCGCAGAACACCGGCTTGCCAGCGGCGATGGCGGCCAGCACGAACTCTTCATGGCTCGGCCCCCAGGAGGTAACCAGCACCGCCTCGACTTCCGGCGCCTTGATCAGCGCATGCCCGTCGGGATACACCTCGGCGGCGATCTTCAGCTCGGCCACCACCTTCGCCGCCTGCGCAAGATTGATATCGGTGACCGCCACCACCTGGCTGCCCAGCAGGGTCTGGCTGCAACGACGGATATGGTCCTGGCCGATGGCCCCGGTACCGATGACGCCCAGTTTCAAAGACATGAATGCACTCCTGTTTTTTGTTCGAGCAATAGGTTGTTCGAGCCTGTTGTTATTCGAGCGATCAGTACTGCCGGGCCTTGGCCAGGCGTTCGTTGAGTTGTTTGGCCACCGCGTCGGTACGGGCGCTGGTGGACACCTGCGCCACCCCGACCCGCCACCAGGACAGGTACTTGTGGATCATGGTCTTGGGCAGGACCTTGATATCGATCAGGGTCGACACCGTCTGGGTCCGCGCATCGGCCAGGGCCGCCTGCAGCTCTGCCACGGTCTTGACCTTGTAGGTCTTGCAGCCATAGGCCGCCGCGCTCATGGCGAAGTCCACCGGCACGAAGCCGCCGTCGAGCTTGCCAGTCTCGGGGTTTCGGAAACGGAACTCGGTGCCGAAGCTGTCCATGCCGTGTTCCATCTGCAGGTTGTTGATGCAGCCGAAGGTCATGTTGTCCAGCAGCACCACGTTGATCTTGCGCCGCTCCTGGATCGAGGTGGCCAGCTCCGAATGCAGCATCAGGTAGGAGCCGTCGCCCACCAGGGCGTAGACCTCGCGCTGGGGTTCGGCGAGCTTGACCCCCAGGGCCGCGTTGACCTCGTAGCCCATGCAGGAATAGCCGTACTCGACGTGGTAGGTATTGACCCCCTTGCTGCGCCAGCTGCGTTGCAGGTCGCCGGGCAGGCTGCCCGCGGCGGCGACTATCACCGCGTCGTCGGCCAGGGTCTGGTTGAGCACCCCCAGCACCCGGCTCTGGGTCAGGCAGGAACCGGTCAGCTCGATGAATTCGCGCAGCACCGCCGGGTCCATATGGTCGTTAATCTCCGGGACAAAGTCGTCAGCGTGGTATTCGACCTGATAGACCCGGTCCACCTCCGCGTCCAGCTGCGCCCGCGCCTGGCCGATCTGTTCGCCCCAGGCGGCCTGGTAGTCGCTGCGCGCCAGGGCTTCGGCCAACCCGTTCAGGCCTTCCCGGGCATCCGCCAGCAACTGCACGCCGTCGAGCTTCAGCGCATCGCAGGGGCTGATATTGAGGTTGAGAAACTGCGCATCGGCGCGGAACAGCGACTTCGAGGCGGTGGTGAAATCGCTGTAGCGGGTGCCGATGCCGATGATCAAGTCCGCCTCTTTCGCCAGCAGGTTGGCCGCCAGACAACCGGTCTCGCCGATGCCGCCGACATTCAGCGGGTGGCTGGAGACCACCGCGCTCTTGCCGGCCTGGGTTTCGGCGAAGGGAATGCCGAAGCTTTCGGCAAACGCCAGCAGCGCCTCGTTGGCGCCGGAGTATTTGACCCCGCCGCCACAGATGATCAGCGGCTTGCGCTTGCCGGCAAAGGCCGCCACGGCATCCTCGAGCATGGCCGTGGTGGCCGGCCGGCGCTCGATGCGGTGCACGCGTTTCTGCAGGAAGTAATCCGGGTAATCGTAGGCCTCGGCCTGCACATCCTGGGGCAAGGCCAGGGTCACCGCGCCGGTTTCCGCCGGGTCGGTGAGCACACGCATGGCGTGGATCGCCGCGGTCATCAACTGCTCGGGACGGTTGATGCGGTCCCAGTATTTGCTCACCGCCTTGAAGGCATCGTTGGTGCTGATGCTCAGGTCGTGGAACTGCTCGATCTGTTGCAGCACCGGGTCGGGCTGGCGGCTGGCGTAGACATCGCCGGGCAGCAGCAACAAGGGAATGCGGTTGGCGGTGGCGGTCGCCGCGGCAGTCAGCATGTTCGCCGCCCCCGGGCCCACCGACGAGGTGCAGGCGTAGATCTTGCGCCGCAGGTGCTGCTTGGCGAAACCGATGGCGGCGTGGGCCATGCCCTGCTCGTTGCGGCCCTGATGCACCAGCAGCTCGCCGCTGTCCTGCTCCAGGGCCTGGCCCAGGCCGAGCACGTTGCCGTGGCCGAAAATGGTGAAGATCCCGGCGACGAACTTGCTCTGCACCCCATCGATCTCGACGTACTGGTTGTCGAGGAATTTCACCAGGGCCTGGGCCATGGTCAGTCGTGTCGTAGTCATATCTGCACCTTTGAATAGGGTGAAGGTTGCTGCTCTGTAGCCGCTGCCGCAGGCTGCGATCGCGACCGAAGGGCGCGCAAGGCCTCAAGATCGCTGAAGGCCTGCGGCCTTATCGCAGCCCGCGGCAGCGGCTACAGGGAACGGTGTTATGCCAGGGCCTGCTTGAGGTGGTCGATGCTCGCGCCGATCGCCCGCTGGATATCCGCCAGCCCATGCACGCTGTCGGCGAACGGCTCGAACGACAGGTGGCCGCTGTAGCCGCGCTCGAGCAGGGCCTCGATCTGCGCCGCGTTGCCGAGGATATCGCCCTCGCCCACCAGCACCCGGTGGCCGTCGCGGATGCTCGCCAGGGGCGCCTCGCGGTCCTCGACCCCGGAGATATGCACCAGCCCGGTCAGCTCAGGGAAGAACTCCTGCTCGCCGGCCAGGTGATGGTGAAAGGTGTCGTGCACCAGGCGAAACACATCCAGCCCGCCGATGGCGCGGATCGCCTCCACCGCGGTGCGCTTGCGCCGCAGGGAGCACTCCTCGAAACCCAGGGGCTCGATAAAACCGAGAATCCCATGCTCGCGCAGGATCGGCGCCAACTCCGTCAAGGCGGTGCGCAAACCAGCGCCGCGCGAGGCTTCGCTGCGCGCATCGGCGCGGTCGTTCAGCGGGCACATCACCAGGCCGCGGGCGCCGCAGTCGCGGGCATAGGCGGCAAGCTTCAGGGCCTGGGCGCGACGCTCGGCGTTCCAGACATCGAAGGGGTACAGCGCATTGATCGACAGCACCTGGATGCCGTGGGCCGCGCACAACTGGCGCACCTGCTGCGGCGGCGTGCCATCTTCGATTTCCACGCCCGCAAGGTCATTGCGGATCTCGATGGCATCGGCTTTCAGGGTCACCGCCAGCTCGATGAACGCCGGCAGGCTCAAACGTGGGGCAACCATACGATTCAGGGCGAAACGCAGGGGCTGGCTCATTATTCTTATTCTCCAGAGCAACGGGTTGAATGGGGTTACTTGGCAGTCGGCATGCTGAACTCGGGGCCCTTGGCGATGCTGTCCGGCCAGCGCTGCATCACGCTCTTGTAGCGGCTGTAGAAGCGCAGGCCTTCCTCGCCGTAGGCATGGTGGTCGCCGAACAGCGAGCGCTTCCAGCCGCCGAAGGAATGCCAGGCCATGGGCACCGGAATCGGCACGTTGATGCCGACCATGCCGACCTTGATGCTGCGGGCGAAGGCCCGGGCCACGCCGCCGTCGCGGGTGAAGCAGGACACGCCGTTGCCGAACTCATGGGCGTTGATCAGCGCCACCGCGCTGGCGAAATCCGCCACCCGGACGATGCCCAGCACCGGGCCGAAAATTTCCTCCTGATAGATGTTCATCTCTGTGGTCACGCCGTCGAACAGGGTGGCACCGACAAAAAAGCCCTGCTCCGCCCCCGGCACCTTGAAGCCGCGGCCGTCCACCAGCAGTTGCGCGCCCTGGGCCACGCCCTGGTCGATGAAACCTTCGACCTTGGCCTTGTGCTCGGCGGTCACCAGCGGCCCCATGTCGCTGTCGCCCTGCATACCGTTGCCGATCTTCAGCTGGTCGATGCGCGGCCGCAGTTTCTCGATCAACCGGTCGCCCACCTCGCCCACCGCCACGGCGATGGAGATCGCCATGCAGCGCTCGCCGGCCGAGCCGTAGGCCGCGCCGATCAGCGCATCGGCGGCCTGGTCCAGATCGGCATCGGGCATCACGATCATATGGTTCTTCGCCCCGCCCAGGGCCTGCACGCGCTTGCCGCGGGACGTCGCCTGGCGGTGGATGTACTCGGCGATCGGCGTCGAGCCGACAAAGGAAATCGCTTCGATGTCCGGGTGCTGCAACAGCCCGTCCACCGCCGCCTTGTCGCCCTGGACCACGTTGAACACGCCATCGGGCAGCCCGGCTTGCGTCAGCAGGCGCGCCATCAGCAGGCTGGCGGACGGGTCGCGCTCCGACGGCTTGAGGATGAAGCAGTTACCGCTGACCAGGGCCAGCGGGATCATCCACAGCGGCACCATCACCGGGAAGTTGAACGGGGTGACCCCGGCGCACACGCCCAGGGGCTGGCGCAGGTTCCAGTTGTCGATGCCGCCGCCGATGTTGTCGCTGAAGTCGGTTTTCAGCAGGCTCGGCGCGCCACAGGCGAACTCGACGATCTCGATGCCGCGGGTCACTTCGCCATGGGCGTCGGACAGCACCTTGCCGTGCTCGCGGGTGATGATCTCGGCCAGCTCGTTGTGGTGTTGGTCCAGCAGTTCCTTGAACTTGAACATCACCCGCGAACGGCGCAGCGCCGACTGCTCGGACCAGGCCGGGAAGGCCTTCATCGCCGAAGCGACGGCCTCGTCCACGGTCTTCTGGCTGGCCAGGGCGACCTGGGCCTGCACGCGGCCGGTGGCCGGGTTGAACACGTTGGCGAAGCGCTCGCCGCTGTCCTGCACCTGACCGTCGATGTAATGGCCGATTACCGGGGCGTCACTCATTGTTCTTGTTCTCCGTTCGAATGTTGGAATTCAGAGGCTGGAAATCACAGATCCAGCAGCCAGCTGTGCCGCGGATCGTTATGGAACTGCCAGACCCGCTTGGGCCCGGCCATGACGTTCAGGTAATAGGACTCGTAGCCATAGGGCACGCTGACCGGGTGGTAACCCCTGGGCACCACCACCAGGTCGCCGTGCTCCACGGCCATGGCCTCGTCGAGGCTGCGGTCGTCGGTGTAGACCCGCTGGAACACGAAACCCTGGGGCGGGTTGACCTGGTGGTAATAGGTCTCTTCGAGAAAGCTCTGGTGCGGCAGGTCGTCGGTGTCGTGCTTGTGCGGCGGGTAGCTGGAGGAGTGCCCGGACGGCGTGCGCACCTCCACCACCAGCAGCGAATGGGCCGGCTCGCTGTCCGGCAGGATGTCGCAGACATAGCGGGTGTTGGCGCCCTTGCCACGCACGCTGCGCTTCATGCTCTCGGGAAGGATCAGCCGGGGGCCGAGGCCGTTGGAGCTTTTTGCAGTAGCGCCGGGCGCGGCGCAGACGGCGATCTGCACATCGCTCAGGGCCGTGACCTGGGCCTGGCTGCCGGGCGGCAGGTAGACGGCGAAGGGCGACTTGTCCTCGAACACCGATTGCCGGTCGCCGAGGTTGTCCCAGCCGAACGCGCCCTGCCCCGGCGCCTCGCCCTGGATGCCGATACGCCCGCTGAGCAGTACCAGGCACAACTCCCGGTCGCCGGCATTGACCGGCAGGCTTTCGCCGAGGCTCAGGCGGTAGGCGGCGAACCCGACGTACTGCAACCGGCCCTCGGCCAACTGCACCATGGTCCGGCCCTTGGCCGCGCTTTTTACCAGCAGGCTCATTGTCCCGTCCTCTCATTAAGCAGCGCGCGCAAGGTGTCATAACCCTTCTTCGCGTAGACATAACTCGGCGCCACCGCCGGGTCCTGCTCGGCCTCCACCACCAGCCAGCCCTGGTAATCGGCGGTCAGCAGCTCGTCCAGCAGCGAGGCGAAATCGATGTCGCCATCCCCCGGCACGGTGAAGGTGCCGTTGATGATGCAGTCGGGAAAACTCCACAGGTGGTTGCGCGCCAGCTGCACCACCGGCTTGCGCACATCCTTGAAGTGCACGTGGCAGATGCGTCCGATGTGCTTGCGCAGCACTTGCAGTGGTTCGCCGCCGCCCATGTAGCAGTGGCCCGAGTCGAACAGCAGGCCGACTTCGCTGCCGGTCAGGCTCATCAACTGGTCGATGTCCGCCGGCGATTCGACGTAGGCGCCCATATGGTGGTGGTACGCCAGGCGTACGCCCTGGGACAGGGTGAAACGCGCAAGCTCGGTGAGCTTGTCGGCGTATTCCTGCCAGGCCTGCTGGCTGTGAAAACGCGGACGCTCCACCAAGGGAATGCGCTGGCCCTGGATCGAGTCGG
Source organism: Pseudomonas sp. GW822-FHT05A08 (assembly GCF_058800485.1). Taxonomy (NCBI): domain Bacteria; kingdom Pseudomonadati; phylum Pseudomonadota; class Gammaproteobacteria; order Pseudomonadales; family Pseudomonadaceae; genus Pseudomonas; species Pseudomonas sp. GW822-FHT05A08. Next base: position 2,933,659 of record NZ_CM179511.1, on the reverse strand, counting down.
CGACCTCGCCGTAGACCAGCACCGTGGCGCCGTTCTGCGCCAGCAACTGCACATGGCTGGCGATGGCGTCGATCTCCTCGGCCACCGAGCGTCGGGCCAGGCGGCTGGAATACCAGCCCGAGACCAGCGCCAGGTCATAAGGCCGCAGCACATCGCCGACGCCCTTGGCATCCTTGGGGAACTTGCCGTTGAGCTCGAAACCTTCGTAGCCGATCTCCTTGCCTTCGCTCAGCGCGGTGCTCAACGGCGTTTCGCCGCCAAGGGACGGCAGGTCGTCGTTGCTCCAGGAAATCGGGTTGATGCCAATTCGGATTGCGGGCATGGCTGCACCTTTTATTGTTTTCTAAAGCAGTTCTGAAAAATCCCACCCGTAGCCGCTGTAGCCGCTGCCGAGCCTGCGAGGCTGCGATCGAGCTGGGCGGCATCCCGACGCAGCGCTCGCAAAACCTGACAACGCGTAGTGTCAGGTACAACGCTTGCGGTGGCTGCGCCACCGATCGCAGCCTCGCTACGCTCGGCAGCGGCTACAGGGATTTGTGCCAGGTTTACGTTCGGGTTTGCGTTTGGGGTCGGGCCGTGCGCCAGGCGTCGATCAGCTCGACGAAGGTCGCCTGCACTCGGCGGATCAGGGTTTCGTCGTCGATCTCGCTGGCCAGCCAGGCCCGGCTCGGTTCATGGAAAATCGTCCGGCCCACGGCGAAGCCGCGGCAGGTGCGGCTGTTGCCAGCCTGACGGAAACCCTCGGCCAGGGTCGCCGCCGGGGCGTTGAGGCCCAGCAGCACCACGCCACGGCAATAGGGATCGCGCTCCTCGATCAACTCATCGAGCCGGGTCCAGTCTTCGGCGCTCTGCGCCTCGATCTTCCACCAGGCCGGGAAAATGCCCAGGTTGTACAGGCGCTTGAGGGCGCGGTAGAGCACGTCCGGGTGAGTCGAGGGATGGTCCTTGGGCGGAATGATTTCCAGCAGCAGCTCATGGCCGCTGACCTGGGACGCCTGGTACAGGCCCTTGATCTGCGCTTCCTGCTCCAGGCGCAGCAACGGCTCGTCGTCCGGGTGGTATTGCACCAGGCACTTGATGATCTGCTCCTGGGGCCAGGCGATCAGGTTGCTGCCGATCGAACGCCCGTGTTCGAAAGCCAGCGGCCGCGAGCCCTGGACTTCCACCGGCCGCGCCACCCACCAGCCTCGGCCGGTGGCGGCGTTCAGCGAATCCTGGCCGAAACGCTGGTCCGCCAGCAGGCCGACATCGGCTTCGACGCCCTGCTTGCGCAAGTCGGCCTCGACCCGCTCCACAGCCTGGATAAACAGCTGCTTGAGCTGACCGATGGCCTTGAGCTCGCGCCCGCCCTTCTGCGCCAGTTCCACCAACTGCCCGCGATGGTCGAAGGCAAAGATGAACAGCTGCTTCCAGGCCTTGCGCGGCACGCTGACCTGATGCAGGCGCTGCAGGGTGCTGTCCTGGTCCGGCCGGGTGATGGGCACCGGGCTGTTGAACAGGTAATCCAGCTCGGCGCGGGTCGGCATCGCCGGCGCGCAGGCGTGGCGCGACACCACCAGCCCGCCGCAGGCATTGGCCAGCTGGCAGCAGCGCTCGTCGCTGGCGTCCTCCAGCCAGCCACTGAGGAAGCCGGACATAAAGGCATCGCCCGCCCCCAGCACATTGAGCACTTCGACCCGCACCCCGGGGTAGATCGCGCCGTCTTCCAGGCGCGCCGGGATCGCCCCGTGGATCACCGTGCAGCCCTGGGGACCGAGCTTGACCACCAGGGTCGCGGCGGTCAGCGAACGCACGGTGCGCAAGGCGTCGAGCAGGTCGTCGCTGCCGCCGGCGATGAGGAACTCTTCTTCGGTGCCAACGATCAGGTCGAAGCGCGGCAGGATCTTCTGCACATGGGCGCTGACATTCTGGTCGGCGACAAACCGGGTCTCGCCGTCGGCCTTGCCCGCCAGGCCCCAGAGCACCGGGCGGTAGTCGATGTCGAGCACGCGCTTGACGTCGTGCCGCTCGGCGTACTCCAGAGCCTGGAGGCTGGCCTGGTACACGCCGTCGGTGGAGAAATGGGTGCCGGTGATCAGCAAGGCCTTGCTGGAGGCGATAAAGGCTTCATTGATGTCCTCGGCGCGCAGGGCCATGTCGGCGCAGTTCTCGCGGTAGAACACCAGGGGGAAGGTTTCGCGGTCCTTGAGCCCGAGCAGGACCAGGGCGGTCAGGCGCTGCGGGTCGACCTTGATCGCGCTGACGTCGCAGCCTTCGCGGGCCAGGGATTCCACCAGGAAGCGCCCCATGTGATCGTCGCCGACCCGGCTCAGCATCGCCGAGCGCAAGCCCAGGCGCGCGGTGCCGAAGGCGATGTTGGCGGAGGAGCCGCCGAGGTATTTGGCGAAGCTTGTGACATCCTCCAGCCGGGCCCCAACCTGCTGTGCGTAAAGGTCGACGCCCAGGCGTCCGAGGCAGATCAGATCCAATTGACGCCCACTGGCAAAACGAGTCTGGCCCATGCTGGCTCCTGTTATTTTTATCAGCCTGCGCGTGGCACCGAGGAAGGCGCCGAACGCTCTTGGTGGATGCAGACTAAAACGTTCACCGGCACCAATCAATATTTTTTCTATAAATTTTTTACGTGGAATATTTTTTCCAATAAACTTTTTCAAGGCCGCTCCAGGCAGCCTGCATCGTTTCAGCAAGCGCCCCGTGGCCGCGCGGCTCAAGATTTTCCCCGCGCCGACCCTGTAGACTGCGCACAGCCCACCTATTGTCAGGGAGTGGATCAACCAGCCCGCTCCCATTAAGTACAAGCCAGTAAGCACAGAAGGATTGCCTATGTCCCGCACCGATCAGCCGGCCACGACCGAGAGCCCGCAAGACAGCGACCTCGCCAGCCCCCCGATCAATGCCGAGCGCCTGCTGCAGCTGATCACCCAGGAATACGAAAGCCTGCCGCGCCAGCTCAAGCGCATCGCCAGCTACATGAGCCAGCAGAGCGACCGGATCATGGTCGACCGCATCAGCGACATCGCCGGCGAATGCGAGGTGCACCCCTCGGCCATCGTGCGCTTCTCCCAGCGCTTCGGCTTCAGCGGCTTCAGCGAAATGCAGGCGCTGTTTCGCGAGGCCTACACCCACAAGACCACCCCGGTACAGAACTACCAGCAGCGCATCCGCAGCATGATCGCCAACAAGTCGCAGAAGGCCAGCGGCGGCGACCTGGCGCGCGAGTGCATCAACGCCACCCTGTCGGGCATCGAGCGCCTGGGCCTGGAGCTGGACGACGCGGCCTTCGACAAGGCCGTGGACCTGGTGGTCAACGCTGACAACATCTACGTGGTCGGGGTGCGCCGCTCCTTCGCCGTGGCCGATTACCTGGTGTACAACCTGCAGCACACCAACAAGCGCATTCACCTGGTGTCGGGCCTGGGCGGCAGCTACCGCGAACAGATGCGCAGCATCCGCCCCAACGACCTGGTGATCGCCATCAGCTTCACCCCGTATGCCAAGGAAACCCAGCACTGCCTGCGCATCGCCCAGCACCACCAGGCCAAGACCCTGATCATCACCGACAGCAACCTGTCGCCCCTGGCCAAGCGCGCCAACACCGTGCTGCTGGTCAACGAAGGCAGCTCCTTCGCCTTCCGCTCCCTGAGCGCGACCTTGTGCCTGTGCCAGGCGCTGTTCATCGCCGTGGCCTACCGCCTGGAACTGAAGGTCGACGAGATTCACGAGCAGGCGGGGTTCGAGGACTGAGCCTCACCCCGCCGCGTGCGTATGCGCCCGCAACGCCCCCGGCACACCGGTACGCAGCAGGCCACCTTCTTCGACCCAGGCCAGGGTCTGCTGGTGGGCCCGTTGCAGCAGTTGCTCGGTCTGGCTGAAGTCGAACACCGAAATACCCAGCGGGCACAAGGGCGCGACCACATGGATCGCCGCCTGTGGCGAATACAGCTCAATGTCACGCACCAGCTGGCGCATGCTCATCAGGTTCAGGGTGTGCAAGGCCAGGGCGATCAACCCGCTCGGCGGCCGTGGGCAGGCGCAGCCAAATCCCGTCGGCACCACGATGACCCGGGTCGCGCCCAGCGACACCGCCGCGGCGATCGGGGTGTTGCTGGCGACACCACCGTCGACCAGCAGCTTGTCGCCGATCTGCACCCAGGGAAACACCAGCGGAATCGCGGCACTGGCCAGCAGGGCCTGCTCGACGCTGCCGCTGGACAACAGCTCCTCGGCGCCCGTGAGCAGGTTGGTGGTGACGATATGCAGGGGCAGTTCGGTGTCTTCGATCCGGGTCACCGGCAGCGCCCGGCGCACCAGGCTCGCCAGCGCCGACGAGGGCAACAGGCAGCCGCGACGCCTGAGCACGGACGACAGCGCGTCAATCAAGGAAAACGGAAACACATCGGCCTTGCGCAAGCCACGCCAGAAATCGGCCAGTTCGGCGACCCCGCGGGCATTGGGCCTGGCGGCAAAATAGGCGCCGTTGAGGGCACCGACCGACGCGCCGACCACCAGGTCGAACACCACATGCTTTTCCAGCAGCGCCCGCAGCATCCCCACCTGGACAGCCCCGAGGCTGCCGCCACCGGCAAGGACAAGGGCAGTTCGGGTGGGATGCATAGCGCTTCTCCTGCCAACACTCAGCCTTCCTACACAATAGCGCTGCCACACTCTGCTACGAGTCCGTTTGGCGGCTCCCGCGCCATGACCTGCTGTTCATCCGAAAGACCGGCACCGGGTACGTCGCTCACCTACGCTGGGTAACGGATGCTCCACAGCACAATCGTGCTTGCGCCGTTCAATCAAGTGCTGGTCATGGGCATCAGGACAAGTCCCTCGCAGTGCCAGGGAAGTTTGAGGTTCAAACTCACGCAAGGAGCGCATCATGACCGACAAAGCATACGCAATTCTTCTGTATTCCGAAGACGAGGATAATGGCTACCTCTACTTCCCCATTAAACGCGCCAATCTCGTGTATGGCGGCATGCCGCAGTTTTTCGGCGGCACCAAGAATGCGGGAGAAACGGATCACGACACTATCGCCCGGGAGATGAAAGAGGAAAGCGACGGTAAAATCACCTTGGGCGCCGGTGGCCTGACGTCGATATACAAGTCCAGGGTCGGCAACAACAACTACAGCTTTTATGTAGCCGAGAACTACCAGGGAAAGAACTTCCTGGGCAGCCTGACCAACAGCGAGATGAGCAGTATCCAGCAGTTCTTCGTTCAAATCGGGCAGGAAGACGATGTCGAGGACCTGCTGAAATCACTCAAGATCGTTCCGACTGCGGAGTTTATCGAGTCGGAAACCTATGAGGCGTTCAATCGGGCAATCGCCTGGAGTGAACAATAAACAAGCGGTTTGAAATGCACGGCAGTTTATTGAGCCGGCCAAACCGAAACAGTCGAACTGGCTCAATGCTGTTTCGGACACTTGAACCCGCAGCGCAATATCAGGCTGCGGGTTTCCAATCCATTATCAAGGCACATCGATAAAAGTGCCTGGCGGGACTTGTACAACATCCGAACTCATATAACCGGCCTCATGTTTTCATGATCCCCCTTGAACATTGCGCAACAGGCCACCCAAGCACATTCACCCTCGCCTCATTAAACCTGAACTACAGATCATCAACGATTGACAGCAATAACCCAGCCCCCGATAGCCAACCCCGGACATTTGTCGCTAAATTAGCCGCGGCCCTCCCCCTGTCTCGTTGTTCCGCACAAGGAAATGCTCAATGAAACTCATCGGTATGCTCGATTCCCCCTATGTTCGCCGTGTCGCCCTCACCCTCAAGCGCCTGGAGATCCCGTTCGAGCATGAGGCGTTGTCGGTGTTTCGCACCTTCGAGCAGTTCCAGCGCATCAACCCGGTAGTCAAGGCGCCGACCCTGATCTGCGACGACGGCACGGTGCTGATGGATTCGTGCCTGATCATCGACTACCTGGAAGCCGTGGCCGGCCGCAGCCTGTTGCCGGCGGCGCCCCAGGCGCGGGCCCATGACCTGCGGCTGATCGGCCTGGCGCTGGCGGCGTGCGAGAAGTCGGTGCAGATCTACTACGAGTACCAACTGCGCCCCGCCGAGAAGCGGCACGAACCGTGGTTGGAGCGGGTTCGCGGGCAGCTGGCGGCGGCTTATGGCGAGCTGGAAAAAGAACTGGAGAAACGCCCGCTGGCCACCGATGGCGATATCGATCAGGCCGGTATCAGCCTGGCCGTGGCCTGGAGCTTTACCCAACTGCTGGTGGCCGAGCATCTGGATGCCGCACGGTTTCCAAGGGTCAAGGCGTTTGCGGAATACGCCGAGGGGTTGGCGTTGTTTGTCAGTACGCCGATGCTTTGAAGCCACAAAACCGCGTCATCGTTAACCTCCATCGCGGGCGGCGATCCGACTTGCCCGCGATAGAGCGTAAAAGCAACGCGGTGCTTCTGAAGCACCGCGCCAGGCTCAGGCCAGCGCCACCTGCAACGGCGCCACCGCCTGCAAGCCGAAGCGCTCGGCAAGGAACGGCGTGATGTCCAGCGGCAACGCCTCCTCATTCACCAACCGATCCAGCAACACGCCGGTGATCGCCGAGGTCAGGATGCCGGTGCGGAAGTGCCCGCAGGCATTGAGGTAACCCTCTACCCCGCACATCGGCCCGAGGATCGGCAGTTCATCCGGCGAGCCCGGGCGCAGGCCGGCCCAGCAGCGCTTGAGGTTGACCTGTTCGAGCTGCGGCACGCAGCGCACCGCGCCCTGCACCAGGCCCTGGATTTCCCGGTAGGTGGTGCTGATGTCGAAGCCCTTGTCCTCGGTGGTGCTGCCGATCAGGATCTCGCCGTTGTCCTTCTGCGCCATGTAGCAGTCGCTGGTGGTCAGGCAACCGTTGAGCAGTTGCGGCATGCGTTCGGTGAGCAGGATCTGGCCCTTGACCGGTTTCACCGGAATGCTCGCGCCGGTGGCTTGCAGGCTCAGCTCGGCGGCCCAGGCGCCGGCGGCGTTGATCAGGGTGTCGCAATGGAACAGCCCCGCCTCCGCCGTCTGCACGCCGCTGATCCGGCTGCCCTGGTGCAGCACCCCGGTGACGTTGGTGTTGAAGTACATGTCCACGCCGTTCTGCCGCGCGCCTTCGGTGTAGGCGTCGGCCAGGCGGAACGGGTTGACCTGATGGTCGCAGAGGAATTCCAGGGCACCCTGGGCGTGATGGCTGACGTTCGGCTCCGCCTGGCGCAGCGCCGCCTGGTCGAGCCAGCGCACCTGATGGGACAGGTGCGGGATGCAGGCCACGATGTGCTCGGCGTAGAGCCGGTCCTCGTCGTCGTAGATCACGAACTTCAGCCCGGTGCGCTCGAACTTGAAGTCCATGCCGTGACGCTCGCGCAGCTCTTCATGCAACTGCGGGTACAAGCCGTTGGATTGCAGGGCGAAGTCGAAGAACGACTGCGGCAGGATATGCGGCGTGCTGGAGTCCACCAGCACCGCCGAACCCTGGGCCTGGCGCTTGTTGCGCGCCGACATCATGCGAAAGAAGATCACCCCGCAGCCCAGCCCCACCGACTCGCCGATGGCCCACAGGCCGCCGGCCGAGGCGCGGGTGGCATTGCCCGGACGCTTGGCGTCGATCAACGCCACCCGCAGGTTCTTGCGCTTGGACAACTGGTACGCGCAGGAAGCGCCGATCACACCGCCGCCGGCGATGACCACGTCGTAGAACTTACTCATGATTCACAGCATCCTTGCTCGGTTGAGGGAAGGCGGAAAAAGGAATCGGGTCCAGGGGGAAACGCGGGCGCAGCCAGCCCACGTCCTGGCGCCCGGTGGCCTGGCGCAAACGGTCGCTGCAATAGCCCACGCACATGCGGCCCTGGCAGTCGCCCATGCTCACCCGGGTGCGCATCTTCAGGCTGGCCATGTCCTGCACGCCCTGCTCCAGGGCGCGGTCGATATCGCCACGGGTGGCGTGTTCGCAACGGCAGATCAGGGTGTCGGCGGCCGGCAGTTCGATCTGCCCGGTGCCGCGTTCGGTGTAGCGGTCCACCGCGGCGCGGAAACGGGTGATGGAGGCCAGTTTGTTCTGGTACTTCTGGCGCCGCGCCAGGGCCTCCTCGTTGCTCAGCACATCGCGCTGCATCAGGATCGACAGCGCGGCGATGCGTCCGGTGAGCATCGCTGCCTCGCCGCCGCGAATCCCACCCATGTCGCCGGCCAGGTGAATGTGCGGCTCGCTGCTTTGCTGCCAGACGTTGGCCGTGGCCCGCAGGTAGCCGTCATGGCTGAAGCCGTGGTTGAGGCCCATCTGCTGGCTGAGCTGGGTGCGCGGGATAAAGCCGTAGCCTACCGCCAGGGTCTGCGCGGCGACCTGTTGCAGGCGGCTCAGGTCCGGCTCCCAGCGCGCCGAGTATGGCGCCACGCTGACGCTTTCCAGCCCGTCCGCGCCCTGGGCCTCGACCACGCCCCAGCCGTAATGCACAGGAATGCGGTGCAGCTTGAGGTAGGCGAGCATGCTCAGGCCGTCGAGGAACAACTGCGGCTTGTTCAGCAGCGCCAGGCTTTCCTTGGCGATCCGGCCAAAGGTGCAGGCCTCGTAGACCGCCGCCACGTTCGCGCCGCTGGCGTGCAGCTGGCAGGCCACCAGCGGCAGCAACGGCCCGCTGCCGGCGATCACCACCGGCCCGCGCGGCTTGACCACGCCGCTCTTGATCTGCAACTGCAAGCCGCCCAGCAGCATCACCCCGGGCAAGGTCCAGCCGGGAAACGGCACGCTGCGTTCATGGCAACCGGCGGCCAGCAGCAACTGCGGATAGGCCACTTCCTGCAACTGCTCGTCGGCATCCAGCAGGACTAGGCTGCCCTTGCCTTCGGCCCCCACCACCCGGTGGTTGAGGCGCACATCGATCATCTGTTCGCAGTCGGAAAAGGCCCCGTGCAGTTTCGCCAGGGCCTCGCAATAACGCGGCCCCAGATAGTCCAGCTGCACGCCGTCGCGCAGCGGTCCGCGATAGACCACGCCGCCCAGGCGCGAGGCCTCGTCGATCAGGATACTGCGCACCCCGTGCTCGGCCAGTTCGATGGCCGCGGCCATGCCCGCGGGGCCGCCGCCGACGATCAGTGGGTTGAGGCTCATAGCACCTCCTGCGCAGCAATGATGCGGTTGACTTCGGTCTGTACCTGCATGCCTGGCCGCACCTGGGTCTGGCAGGCCCGGCGCTTGTGCCGGCCGTCGATCTGCACCAGGCAGCAATGGCACACGCCCATGCCGCAATAGGCGCCGGCCAGCTGGCCGTGGTCGTTGCGCGCCACCTGACGCAGTCCGAGGGACTGGATGACGCTGAGTACGGTTTCACCAATCGCCGCCGTCACCGGCTGGCCATTGAGGCTGATGGTCATATCCGCCTGTTGCAGCGGCTGGATATCGAAGGTTCGTTCGGTATGGCGCATCAGGAAATTCGTCCTTGAGTGAAGAGGAATGCCAGCGTCCTGCTGTGCATCGCCGTGAACCTGGTCATCGACCCTGATCACGGTTGCGCGACGCCAGCTCCTCGGGGCTGAACACCGGGCCAATCTAGTAGGTTTGTCGAACAACAACATTGATCTGGGCCAAGCAAAGCGCAAGGCTCTGGAATGCGCCTTGCGCCGCCCTGCCCTAACTGGAAAACACGTAGCGGCCCTTGACCTTGCGCGGCCCGATGAAAGCGAAATCCGGAAAGATCAGGCTACGCACGTACATCGCAAAAAACACCACCCCCAAGGTCATGGCCGCGCCGATCAGGGTCCCCAACGGGTCCTCGGCATAACCTTCGAACAACCGCGGGAATTGTGACAGGGTCAGAAGGGCATAGAAGGTGTAGGCGTTCGCCGAAGGTTTATGGAAGCCCCAGGCAAACAGCAGCGGCACCAGCCCCCCCAAGAGCGCGAATACCCAGGCAGCCTTGGGGCCGATGACCGAGCCGAGGAAGAACCCGGCCACCGCACCGACCACCGCCTGCAGCAACATCACCGCCAGCAGGAGCTGGATCTTGCGCCGGTGCCGGGCATAGAGCGCGGGGTCGGAATAGGCCGCGATCCAGAACGCCAGCAGCCGCTCCTTGATCCCGCTGCCGGCGAACGCGGCAAAGGTTTCGCCCTTGGAGCGCCCGGCCTCGAGGCTGGCGATGACTTGGCGCTTGGCTTGCTGTTTGTCCATCCGTGTTGTCCCCGCTAGTGGCCCCCGGCGGCGCCGTGCCGGCAACGCTAGTAGAGGCACCCGGGCCTGTCCAATCGGCGTCTGCGCGGGTTATTTGCGCTTGTAGCTTTTGCTGCCGCTCGGGGTCAGGCAATAGACCCCGCCCCGTGGCCCGGTGCAGAAACTGCCACTGCCACAGGAGCAGCCGTCGCTGCTGCGCAACAGGCTTTGCGGGCGCGCGGCCTGGCCCGAGTCGCCGTAGCGCGCCGCACAGTTTTGCTTGGAGCCGCTGATGGAGCCGTCGTTGCACAAAAACAGCTCGCCGTCGCAACCGGCGATCCCGCCCTTCTTGCCGGAGCAGGGTTGATTGGCGGCGAACGCCGGGGCCGCCGCCAGCAGCAACAGGCAAATGCCCAAGGCTTTCCAGTCGAGGTCATGAGGTCGGTGCATTGCGTAGCGTCCCTGCCAGCCAGTAATAGCTGGATGATATCAACGATCGGCCGACCCGGCCCGCCTGCTACCCTGCGTTGGCCAGGGCACGGGCGCGAAGATGAAAGATTTTTTAGAAAGCCCGCGGCCATTTCTTGGCAAAATGCCGGCCTGTGTCATGAAATCCCAATCAGGTAAGCCCCTATGACCCGCATTCTGACCATCGAAGACGATGCCGTAACAGCCCGCGAAATCGTGGCCGAACTGAGCAGCCACGGGCTGGACGTGGATTGGGTCGACAACGGTCGCGAAGGCCTGGTGCGCGCCGTCAGCGGCGACTACGACCTGATCACCCTCGACCGCATGCTGCCGGAGCTGGACGGCCTGGCGATCGTCACCACCCTGCGCACCATCGGCGTGTCGACGCCGATCCTGATGATCAGCGCCCTGTCCGACGTCGACGAGCGCGTGCGCGGCCTGCGCGCCGGCGGCGACGACTACCTGACCAAACCCTTCGCCTCCGACGAAATGGCGGCCCGGGTCGAGGTGCTGTTGCGGCGCAAAAGCACGGTGCAGGAATTCGAGACCAGCCTGCGGGTCGCCGACCTGGAGCTGAACCTGATCAGCCGCGAAGCGACCCGCGCCGACCAGTTGCTGAACCTGTTGCCCACCGAATACAAGCTCCTGGAATTCCTCATGCGCAACACCGGCCAGATCCTCTCGCGGATGATGATTTTCGAGGAGGTCTGGGGCTATCACTTCGACCCGGGCACCAACCTGATCGACGTGCATATCGGCCGTCTGCGTAAAAAAATCGATCCGCCAGGCATGACCCCGCTGATCCGCACCGTGCGAGGCTCGGGTTATGTCATTGCTGAACCCCTCTAAGGGCTGGCGCTCCTCCAGCAGCCGCCTGCTGGCGCTCTACAGCTCACTGTTCGTGGCCTGGAGCTGCATCCTCATGGGCGTCATGTACTACGAGGTGTCCGGGTATCTGGAAAGCCTGGCCAAGCACTCGCTGATGCAGCGCCAGCACCTGTTCGCGCGCTTCCAGGGCGAGCAGCTGGAAGAGGCCCTGACCACCAGCATGACCTTCGACATGCGCGCCATCGACGCCTATGGCCTGTTCGACGAGCGGCGGCGCTACCTCAGCGGGCCGATCCGCGAGATCCCCGACGACCTGCCGCTGGACGGGCAGATCCACGAGCTCAAGAGCTGCATCGACTCCGACGACCCCAACCTGCCCCGCGACAGTTGCGATGCGGTGGCCACCTACACCCGTGATGGCCGCTGGCTGATCCTGGTGCGCGACAACGGCTCGCTGTTCGCGGTCACGCGGATCATCCTCCACGCGCTGCTGTGGGGCGTGTCGCTGACCATCATTCCCGGGGCCGCCGGCTGGCACCTGCTCCGGCGCCGACCGCTGCGGCGCATTCGCGCCCTGCAGGCCAGCGCCGAGGCGATAGTCGCCGGCGACATGACCCACCGCCTGCCGCTGTCCAACCGCCGCGACGAGCTGGACATGCTGGCGGCCATCGTCAACGCCATGCTCGACCGCATCGAGCGGCTGATGAACGAGGTCAAGGGCGTGTGCGACAACATCGCCCACGACCTGCGCACCCCGCTGACCCGCCTGCGCGCCCAGCTGTACCGCATGCAGCAACAGGCGGTCGAGGGCACGCCCGAAGCCTTGCAGCTGGACCAGGTGCTGGCCGAGGCCGACCGGTTGATGGCGCGTTTTCGCGGCTTGCTGCGGATTTCCGAAATCGAGGATCACCAGCGCCGCTCGGGCTTTGTCGAACTCGATCCGCTGCCGTTGCTGCGCGAGCTGTATGACTTTTATTTGCCGCTGGCCGAGGAAGGCCAGCTGACCCTGACCCTGGATGTGCCCGCCACGCTGCCGAGCCTGACCGGCGACCGCGCCCTGCTGTTCGAGGCCCTGGCCAACCTGTTGAGCAACTCGATCAAGTTCACCCCGCCGGGCGGCGAGGTGATTCTGCGCGGTGTCGAGGACGGCGGCTGTACGCGCCTGGAAGTCCTCGACTCCGGCCCCGGCATTCCCGAGGCCGAGCGCAAGGCGGTGTTCCAGCGCTTCTACCGGGTCGACGACAGCAACTCCCACGGCGGCTTCGGCCTGGGCCTGTCCATCGTCGCCGCCATCGTCAGCCTGCACGGCTTCAAGCTCGACGTCGGCAGCAGCGACCGCGGCGGCGCGCGCCTGAGCCTCGATTGCCGGCCGAGCCTGATCGCCAAGACCTGAAACGCGGGCCCTGCTCCGTTGAACGCAACCTCCTGTAGGAGCGAGCTTGCTCGCGATGGAGGCCAACGATAACGCAGCATGTCTGAAGCACCGCAGTGTCTTGAGCTTTTTCGCGAGCAAGCTCGCTCCTACAGGGGGCCGGGTAAGGTTCCGGACAGGTGCACCAGGCTGATGGAGTTGCTGCGCAACTCGTACCGCAGCTCCTCGATCATCGCCAGCACGTCCGCCTCAGTCTCAAGCAGCCGCGGGTCGATGCCGGTGACCACCAGGTCGACCCGGCCGCTTTGCGGTTCGTAGATCCGCAGGGTGAAGGTGGAGTCGGAGCCGGTGCTGAAGGCACAGGCCAGGGGCGCGAAACCCTGTTCGATGTAGCGGCGCAACTGCGCCCGGGAAATCACCCAGGCCTTCCTCAGCGGCGACGCCATAACAGGCCGGCCAGCAGGCCGATCCCGGCGAGGATGGCGACGCTGGCCATGGGTTTGTCACGGACAAAGCGGGAGACGCTGTCCAGGGCATCGCCATAGGTTTCCTGCAATTGCCCGGCGGCCTGGCGGGCCGCCCCCTCCAGGCGCATCTGCTGATCGTCCAGCAGCTCGCCTACTGCACCCTGGGCCTTGCCGGCCACCGTGCCCACCGCACCTTTGATCTGTTCGCTACGCATCGTGCATTCCTTCAGCTGATGATGTTCGGTGCACGGCCCGTGTCCGCCACGGCACCGCACCTCACCCAGCCTAAGAAACCCTGTGACGCCGCAGAAGCGCCATTTGTACTGGTGGCACTGGTGCATTTGCACCGGTCAGCGCTGCACCTTTCAGCGCTGAGCCTTGCCGCGACGGTCTCCGCTGAACAGCCCGCGTTCGCGAGCCCAGACGATGGCCTCGGCGCGGCTGTGCACCGCCAGCTTGGAATACACCGTGGCCACGTGATTGCGCACCGTGCTGGGCGCCAGTTGCAGGCGCGCGGCGATCTCCTTGTCGGCCAGGCCCTCGCAGATCAGCCCCAGCACATCGCGCTCGCGGGCGGTCAGGTCGGTAAAGGACGCACTGGGCTGCTCGGCCTGGTTGGCGCTGCGCACATTGGCCAGCTTTTCGATCAGGGTCTGGCTGAACCACGAGGCATCGCGCATCACCTCCTCGATCGCCGACACCAGCTCCAGCTCGGAGCGCTTGCGCTCGGTGATGTCCATCAGCACCAGCAGGTAGCTGGGCTTGCCCTGGATATCCACGGTGTCGGCCGAGGCCACGCAGTCGAGCAGTTCGCCGCCCTTCTTCGCCACCCGAAGGTCGACGTTGCGCACATCGGCGCTTTTCTCCAGGGCGCCGAACAGGCTGGCGCAGGCCTGCGGGCTGGCGATAAAACCGACTTCTTCCACGGTCTTGCCCAGCAGCTCCTCGGCGGCATAACCGGTGCTGTCGAGAAAGGCCTCGTTGACGTCGACGATCTGCTGGCTGTCGGCGCCGCAGACCAGGGTCGGCACCGGCGTCAGGCGAAACGCCTTGGCAAAGCGCTCCTCGCTCTGGCGCAGGGCGGTCTCGGCCTTGCGCCGCGGCTCCAGGTCCATGAAGGAAAACAGCATGCAGTCTTCTTCGTTGATATCCAGCGGCTGGCCGGCAACGATCACCAGCTTGCTGCCGCCTTCGGGCAGGCGCAGTTCGGCCTGCATCTGCGGAATGGTCGCGCCCTGGTTCAGGCGTTCGATGGCCAGGTCCTTGCGCTCGGCGCCCTCCAACACATCCACTTCGTACACCGAGCGGCCGATCACCTGGTCGCGGGCATAACCGGTCATTTCCAGGAAGCCCTGGTTGACCTTGATGTAGCGCAGGTCGCTGAGGCGGCAGATCACCGCCGGCGCCGGGTTGGAATTGAAGGTCTTCTCGAAGCGCTGTTCGGCGCTGGCCCACTCGGTGGCGTCGCTGAGGATCAGCACCAGGGATTCCACCTCGCCGGCGCGGTCGGTGAGGATCATGCTGCGCACCCGATGCACCCAGGTGCGTTCTTCCTCGCCCTCGCCGCTGCGCACCTCCACCACCACATCGCTGAAAGTCTCCCCAGCGGCGACCCTATTGATGGGGTAGCTGTCCAGGGCCAGCGGGTGGTTGTTGCGATAACGCAAGGCGAAACGCTCGGCGTATTGCTGGTCGTCGGCGCCCAGCTCGGCGATCTCCTCGACCCCGTGCATGGCCAGCGCCGCCTCGTTGGCCCAGACGATGCGCCGGTCCGCCTCGAGCAGGATGACCCCGTCGGACAGTCCGGAAATGATCTGCTGCAACTGCCGGCGATTGGTTTCGGTGGCGAGTAGATCCTGGCTCATGGCAACTCCTCAAAGGCCCGGCGCCACTGGCGTGACGTCGAAAAAAGGCGGGCAGAAACTACGACCACGGCGCTTCGCCATCGTGCCCTGGGCTAATACCCCCTTACCGCCGAAGCGCAACCCTGTAGCCGCTGGCGCAGCCTGCGATAGACCCGAAGGGTCTCCGGCGCCAGCAAGATCGCCGCGAGCGTGCCGCTCGATCGCAGCCTTCGGCAGCGGCTACACAGGCATTGCGCGGGGCCGGAATGTCGAGGGGGGCGCATATCCCTGTAGCCGCTGGCGCAGCCTGCGATAGACCCGCAGGGTCTCTGGCGCCAGCAAGATCGCCGCGAGCGTGCCGCTCGATCGCAGCCTTCGGCAGCGGCTACACAGGCATTGCGCGGGGCCGGAATGTCGAGGGGGGCGCATATCCCTGTAGCCGCTGGCGCAGCCTGCGATAGACCCGCAGGGTCTCTGGCGCTAGCAAGACCGCCGCGAGCGTTCCGCTCGATCGCAGCCTTCGGCAGCGGCTACACAGGCATTGCGCGGGGCCGGAATATCGAGGGGATCACAGAATCCCTATAGCCGCTGGCGAAGCCTGCGATAGACCCGCAGGGTCTCTGGCGCTAGCAAGACCGCCGCGAGCGTGCCGCTCGATCGCAGCCTGCGGCAGCGGCTACACAGGCATTGCGCGGGGCCGGAATGTCGAGGGGGGCGATAGGCGTGGCTCAGGAAATGCCCAGGGCCTTCAGGCGTCGGTACAGGGTGCGCTCGCTCAGGCCCAGGGCCTTGGCCAGTTCGCTGCGCGAGCCTTCGAACACTTCCAGGGCGTGGGCCAGTTGTTCCAGGTCCTTGCCCGCGCGGCGCCGGCTCGGCGGCGTTGTGGCGGCGGCGCTGCCCGCGCGCAATTCCTCGGGCAGGTCCTCGACGCGGATCACCCCGTCGTCGCTGAACAACCGCGCCCGTTCGAGGATATTGCGCAGCTCGCGGATATTGCCCGGGTAGGCATACAGGCCCAGGCGTTCCAGGGCCTGCGGCGCAACCCGCGGCACCGCGCCCGGCGCCAGGCGTTGCAGCAGGCTGTCGATCAGCAGCGGCAGGTCGTCGCTGCGCTCGCGCAGGGCCGGCAGGCGGATCGGGAAGGCGCTGATGCGGTAGTACAGGTCCTGGCGGAAGGTGCCGGCGGCGACCATTTCCTTGAGCGGCTTGTGGGTCGCCGAGACCAGGCGAAAGTCCGAATGCACGGTGCGCAGGCTGCCCACCGGGCGAAAGCTGCCGGACTCGATCAGCCGCAGCAGCTTGACCTGCATCGCCAGCGGCACTTCACCGATCTCGTCGAGAAACAGGGTGCCGCCATGGGCCGCCTCGGCCAGGCCGATCTTGCGTTGCAGGGCGCCGGTGAAGGCGCCCTTCTCGTAACCGAACAGTTCGCTCTCCAGCAGCGACTCGGTCAGGCCAGTGCAATCGACCACCACCAGCGGCCCGCCGGCACGCGGGCTGCCGTCATGCAGGGCGCGAGCGAACAGCTCCTTGCCGGTGCCGGACTCGCCCTGCAGCAGCACCGGGATCTGCGACGGCGCCGCCCGCTGCAAGGCGCTCAAGGCCGCATTGAAGGCCGGCGAGCGCCCCACCAGCCCCTTCTGCTGCGGCTGCACCGAGGCCACCGCCACCGAACTCAGACGCTCGACATAGGCCACCACCTGCCCCGTGTCGCCGAGGATCGGCCGCAACTCGACGTCCACATGCTCCGGCCCGCGCGGGGTGTGATGGATATGCAGCAGGCGCTCCGGCAGGCGGGTCTCGAAGGCCTTGCGCATCGGGCAATGTTCGCCGGCCTGGTCGCACGGCACCGCGAACTGGTGGGACACCCGATAGCACTTGGCGCCGACATGGGGCTTGCCCTCGACGCCGAACTGGCGCTGGTAGGCGGTGTTGGCGGCGAGGATGTTGTAGTCGGTGTCTAACAGGATCGTCGGCTGCGCGTCATGCTCCAGATAGGACATCAGGGCTAACATTTCAGGATTGGCGAGGGCATTCGGGGACTGGGGCATGGCAACTCCTGGGCGTTGCGCGGCAGCTTAAACCATGGGCCCGGGTTCTGCCATTTCCTGCCAGAAACTGCCAATCGACTGCCACCTACAATTGACAGTGACAGCCAGAACGCCCACCCCAGGCCTTTGAATTCAATGAATGGGCGGTAAAAGCAGCGCGCGCCGGTTGGCACGCTTATTGACAGTCCAAGGGACGACTGCCCGCCTTGGCCGGCGTCACCCTATTGCTCGGAGAACCCCATGATCATCGGCGCATCGCTGTGCGTAGAAGCCTTTTTTGACCACCAGACGTGGACCATCAGCTACCTGGTGATGGACCTCGACACCCGGCGCTGCGCGCTGATCGACAGCGTGCTGGACTACGACCCCAAGTCCGGCCGCACCCGCACCGAGTCCGCCGACAAACTGATCGCCCGGGTACGCGAACTGGACGCCCAGGTCGACTGGATCCTCGAGACCCACGTGCACGCCGATCACCTGTCCGCCGCGGCGTACCTCAAGGCGCAGCTTGGCGCCCGGGTGGCGATCGGCAACCAGATCACCGTGGTGCAGCAGGTGTTCGGCCAGCTGTTCAACGAAGGCCAGGGCTTTGCCCGCGACGGCAGCCAGTTCGACGTGCTGCTCGAAGACGACAGCCGCTTCGCCATCGGCAACCTCCAGGCCCGCGCCCTGCACACCCCCGGCCATACCCCGGCGTGCATGACCTATCTGGTACAGGTCGCTGAAGAGACCGTGGCCTTTGTCGGCGACACCCTGTTCATGCCCGACTACGGCACCGCCCGCTGCGATTTCCCCGGCGCCGACGCGCGCACCCTGTACCGCTCCATCGGCAAGATCCTCGCCCTGCCAGCGCAGACCCGGCTGTTCATGTGCCACGACTACCTGCCCAACGGCCGCGAACTGCAATACATGACCACGGTCGCCGAACAGCGCGCCCACAATATCCATATCCATGAAGGGATCGACGAAGACGCCTTTGTGCGCATGCGCGAAGCCCGCGACGCCACCCTGGAAATGCCGGTGCTGATCCTGCCGTCGGTGCAGGTCAACATGCGCAGCGGCCAGTTCCCCGAGCCCGACGACAACGGCGTGAGCTACCTGAAGATCCCGCTGAACGCCCTTTAAAACCTATAACGCCACTCCACCAGGAGACGCTGCCATGCGCCCCATTTCCCCCATCCCACGAGCCGTCAACGGCAGCCACCAGGTGCTGATCGTCGGCGGCGGCGCGGCCGGCATTGCCACCGCGTCCAGCCTGATCAGCCGCGAACCGCACCTGGACGTCGCCATCATCGACCCGGCCGACACCCACTATTACCAGCCCGGCTGGACCCTGGTCGGCGCCGGGGTGTTCCGCGCCGAAGACACCGCCCGCAGCATGGCCTCGCTGATCCCCAAGGGGGTGAAGTGGATTCAGGCGGCGGTGAGCAGCTTCGAGCCGGAGCACAACGCCCTGCTGCTCAACGACGGGCGCGTGCTGGGCTATGACCAGTTGGTCGTCTGCCCCGGCCTCAAGCTCGACTGGAACGCCATCGACGGCCTGAGCGAAACCCTGGGCAAGCACGGCGTGACCTCCAACTACCGCTACGACCTGGCGCCCTACACCTGGCAACTGGCGCAGAACCTCAAGCAGGGCCAGGCGCTGTTCAGCCAGCCACCGATGCCGATCAAATGCGCCGGCGCGCCGCAGAAGGCCATGTACCTGTCCTGCGATCACTGGCTGCGCAACGGCCGGCTGGGGCAGATCAACACGCGTTTCTTGAATGCCGGCGGCGTGCTGTTCGGCGTGCCGGGCTATGTGCCGGCGCTGATGGAGTACGTGAAGAAATACGCCATCGCCCTGGATTTCGGCCACAACCTGGTGGCGGTGGACGGCCCCGGTAAGCGGGCGACGTTCGTGCGCAACAACGCCGATGGCCAGCAGGAGCGCGTCGAGCTGCCCTTCGACATGCTGCACGTGGTGCCGCCGCAGACCGCCCCGGACTTTATCCGCAACAGCCCGCTGGCCGACGCCGCCGGCTGGATCGATGTCGACCCGCACAGCCTGCGGCACAAGCGCTACAGCAACATCCACGGCCTCGGTGACGGGACCAATACCAGCAACGCGAAAACCGCCGCGGCGGCGCGCAAGCAGGCGCCGGTGGTGGCCACCAACGTGCTGGTGAACCTCAAGCGCCTGCCGACCCGGGCCCAGTACGACGGCTACGGCTCCTGCCCACTGACCGTGGAGCGCGGCAAGATCGTCCTCGCCGAATTCACCTACGGCGGCAAAGTCGCGCCGAGCTTTCCGGCCTGGCTGCTGGACGGTCGCCAGCCGACCCGCCGCGCCTGGTGGCTGAAGGAACGCATCCTGCCGCCGCTGTACTGGCGCGGCATGCTCAAGGGCCATGAGTGGCTGGCGCGGCCGAGCCTGGTGACGGACCTGCCGGAATCATGAGTGAGTACAGCTTGCTGGGCGCCGGCCTCGGCGCACTGATTGGCGCGATCCTGGCATTGACCGGGGCCGGCGGCGGGATTCTCGCAGTGCCGCTGCTGGTGTTCGGCCTCGGCCTGAGCATGGTCGAGGCCGCGCCCATCGGCCTGCTCGCGGTGGGCCTGGCGGCCGCCGTGGGCGCGGTGCTGGGGCTGCGCGAAGGCATCGTGCGTTACCGCGCCGCCGGCTTTGTCGCCGCCATCGGCATCCTCATGGCGCCCGTGGGCCTGTGGCTGGCCCACCGCCTGCCGAACCTGCCGCTGGCCCTGCTGTTTTCCGCGGTGCTGCTGTACGCCTGCGGGCGCATCCTGCTCAAGGCCACCCGCGAACTGCGCCACGGCCAGCCGGCACCCCGCGCGGCCTTCCAGCCCTGCGTGCTCAACCCCTTGCAGGGCCGGCTGCGCTGGACCCTGCCCTGCGCCCGCGCGCTGACCGTCACCGGCCTGCTCTCGGGGCTGCTCTCCGGGCTGCTCGGGGTCGGTGGCGGCTTCGTGATCATCCCGGCGCTGACCCGCTACACCAACCTGGACAGCAAAAGCATCGTCGCCACCTCCCTGGCGGTGATCGCCCTGGTGTCCGCCGGCAGCGTGATCACCGCCAGCCTCAGCGGCGTGATGCACTGGGCGGTGGGCGCGCCCTTCGCCATTGGCGCAGTGCTGGGGTTGATCGCCGGCCGCCAGGTCGCCCGTTACCTGGCGGGGCCGCGGTTGCAGCAGTTGTTTGCCTTGGTGGGGATGCTGGCGGCGGTGATGCTCAGCCTCGGAGCACTCGGCGCCTGGCACTGAGCTCATGAACTCGCTCCCACTGCAGGAGCGAGCTTGCTCGCGATAGCGTCCACTCAAACGACAAAAACATCCCGCCAATAAACCATTCCTACAACCAAATCAGCCACTGCGTCGCCGCTTGCAGAATCCTCCTAAATCCCTGCCCCGCCATTCCCGGTACGGTTTCCAGCGCCCCTTTCGCTTGAACCAGGACCTGCCATGGCCAGCAACGGACCCGGGCCGATGCCCAATCTTCTACGGCCCGCCAATCCCAACCAAAGCCCCGCCGAACGCGCCGCAGAGACCGACCAACCCAGCTACGGCGAACAGCTCTGGGCCCAGTATGAGAAATACGCCAAAGAGCCCGCACCACCGCCCGACAAGGTCCAGGTGGCGCTGCGCATCGGTGTGTTCTTCGACGGCACCGGCAACAACGCCAGCAACTCGGCCATGGGCCAGATTTGCGGCGCGCAGCATGCCATTGAAGCCAGGGATATCGATGGCAGCTGCAAGCCGTATATGAGGGATCCGGAGAGTAGTTATGGGAATGATGTGAGCAACGTCAAAAGGCTGAGGGAGCTGTACTACTCCCCGCAGAAAGCCGAAGGCGAAGGTCTGCAAAGACGCGCCTATCGCTCAATCTATGTCGAGGGGATCGGAACGCGGACTGGCGAGAAGGACAGCCTGATTACCTCGGGCACGGGGCGTGGCGATACAGGAATATCAGGGTGTGTGCAGAGGGCATTCCGTGAAATCGAGGAACGTATTGTTTTCTTCTTCGAGCAAAATCCCGAATCCGAAATCTCATCTCTGATTTTTGACGCTTTCGGCTTTAGCCGAGGCGCCGCAGCAGCCCGGCACTTTGCCAATGAAGTCGTACGCTGGCTGGGTCCGCTCGAACTGATTCTGCACAGTCATTCCGACGCTTTTTGCCCTAGCTTCAATCGACAGTACGGTAACGATGTTGATATGGGATTTATCGGCCTGTTCGACACAGTGCCGTCGGTTGCCGGCTTGAGCAATCTGGGCAACGTGCGCAGCGCCATTGCCCCGGGCATCAAGCTGCACCTCGACCGCCGCTACTTTCGCTCAGTGGTCCAACTGGTCGCTCGCGACGAGTACCGGGCTAACTTTGCCCTGAGCCGGGTCAAGCCCGACCACCTCGAGATTGCCCTGCCCGGCGCGCACTCGGATATCGGCGGAGGCTATTTGGATGAGGCGCAGGAATGTGTGCTGGTCAGCCCGATGCAGGCACTGGAGGTGCCTATCAATACCGACGTGACCCAGACCTCAATTTACCGGGAAGCGGTCCAGGCGAGAAAACGCTGGCTGAGCGAGGGCTGGCCCGCACAATGGCTGGAGATCGTCACGCCGGAACCGCTGTTGCTACCGCAGGATTCACAGGACCGTCTCGGCTTACAAAAAAAACGGGTATATGCCGGCGTACAGCTCAAGAGACCGATAAGTAACAGACTATCGAGGGTGTATCTCCATGTGATGTATGAGTTGGCCAAGGAGAACGGTGTGCGCTTCAACGTTATTGACGAGCAGGATCCGGACTATGCCATTCCCCTAGAACTTCAGGCCCTTTGTGACAGATTCGTCGCCGGTGACTACAGTACGACTCCAACCGAGGAAACCATGCTCAAGCTGCGTTACATCCATCTCTCGGCCCACTGGAACCACCCGCTTGGCAAACAGGATGGAGGTAGCCTTAAAGTCGTCTATATCAATGCCCCCACGGTGGATGCCGTGCGCGTGCAACATCCTCACGTACCTGACTGGACGCTTTGGTAATGAGAGCATTCATCGCCCTGCTGGGCACACTGCTGTTAAGTGGCTGCCAAGCCGCAGACCCACTTTCCGGAAAAAATGATCCCAAGGCCCCCTGGTGGGATCTCGGATTTACCGAGCCCTACTACATGAAAGTCTGGGTAGAAGAAAGCGCAGTAGAGGATATCCGAGGAAAACTAGTTCGTCGTATAGGAGGGGGGACTGCAGCAGGCGGCGATCCTGGTTTCAAAAAAGAATGGGCCAGAGGCTGGGATGGCGTGGGAGGTGATGGCTATCCCGCAGTAGGCGCCGACCTACCCAAACGCATTTTCGTGCGCTGGCAGTCGGTCGTAGAACCACAAACCTATCGGGTATGGATCGATATCCCAGAAGAGGCCCGACAGCTGATGCGCACTGCAACCAACCGACGTTGCCCGGCGACTCCAAAGCGAACCGCAAGCTATATGGCCTCAGTTAATCTGGGGCTGGCCCCGGGAGGCATTGTTCAGGTTTGGGTCAGAGACGAATGCCGTCATCCGATCAAAATCGCCCGTGCCCAGGCGGAGGTTGAGCCACTGGGGCCGCACCTGGGTAAATCAAATGGGCACTATTACCCCCTGTCCGAAAACTCCAAACGCTACATAGAGAAATATGGCATTCCCTACGGCAGTTGGTAGGCAGGTCCCTTCTGATATCGAAGCGCGCCGTTCAATAATCACGTCCCCTCACGTACCAGACTGAACGCTTTGGTAATGAGAGCATTCATCGCCCTGCTGGGCGCACTGCTGTTGACTGGCTGCCTGGCCAGCGATCCACTTTCAGGTAAAAACGACCCAAAAAACCCTTGGTGGGAACTTGGATTTACCGAACCCTATTACATGAAAGTCTGGGTCGAGGACAGCGCGGTAGAGGACATCAACGGAAAACAGTTTCACCGCACGGGTGGGACTGCTGCGGGTGGCCGCCCTGGTTACAAAAAGGAATGGGCCAGAGGTTGGGACGGAGTTGGTATTGATGGCAAGTCCGTGGTCGGTGCCGACCTGCCCAAACGCATTTTCGTGCGCTGGCAATCGGTGGTTGAACCGCAAACCTATCGGGTATGGATCGACATCCCGGAAGAGGCCCGACAGATCATGCGCAAGACCACCGCCCGTCGGTGCCCAGAAACGCCACAGCAAACCGCCAGCTATATAGCCTCAGTCAATCTGGGATTGGCGCCAGGGGGCATTGTTCAGGTCTGGGTAAGAGATGAATGTCATCACCCGATCAAAGTCACCCGCGTCCAAGCCGAAGTTGAGCCTTTAGGGCCGAGCCAAGGCAAAACCAATGGCCGTTACGCCTACCAGATCAGTGAAGAGTCCAAACGCTACATAGAGAAGTACGGCATTCCCTATGGCAGTTGGTAAACAACCCCTAGCGAACAATCCCCACCAAGGCTAGTGTCCAGACCTACCCCTCAAAGGACGCCCCACATGGACTGTGAAATCCGCCCCGCCCACGCGCAGGACGTCGACGCCATCAGCCGCCTGATCGTCGCCGCCCTGCAGACCAGCAACGCCCAGGATTACCCCGCCGCGGTAATCGCCCAGGTGCAGGAAAACTTCAGCCCGCACGCCGTGCGCCAGCTATTGAGCAAACGCCAGGTCTGGGTGGCACAGATGGCCGGCGAAATCGTCGGCACCGCCAGCCTCGACGGCCCTGTAGTGCGCTCGGTCTTCGTCGCCCCCCAAAGACAAGGCCAGGGCGTGGGCCGCCAACTGATGGCCGAACTCGAACGCCAGGCCCTGGGCGCCGGCCTCACCCAGCTGACCGTGCCCGCCTCGATCACCGCCGAAGGCTTCTACGCCAACCTGGGCTTTCACACCCTGCGCGAACAACACCACGGCGAAGAACGCACCCTGATCATGCAACGCGAACTGAGCCCAGCGACGCACACCCCGTAGCCGCTGCCGAGCCCGCGAGGCTGCGATCGACTGCGCAGCAGTCGCAAAACCTGCAAGCACGGCCTATCTGAATAAACACCCAGGCCAACCTACAAAACCGAGCCCGACTCAAGGCAAAGCCTCAAACCGCCCACTCCCCTCATTCCACTGAAACCCCGGCAACTTGCAGTCGCTCAAACTGAGCCGCAGGCCCTGCCCCTCCGCCTGTACCTGCAACATATCCACCCCTTGATACAGACAACCCGGCGCCGCCAGCGTCAGGGTCTGCAGCGGTTTGCCGCTGGCCTTGTCCACCACCTCGATCGCCGTTATCCGCTGGTCATTGCCCTGCATCGGCACCTGGAAATACCAGCGCTTGGTCGACGCGCTCTGCAACAGCGTGGTGTTCGGCTGCGGCCACGAACGGTCCGAGTCCACCAGCGCCACCAGCTTCAGGCTGATGGGCAAGGTCTTGCCGGTGCGATAACTGGTCCAACTGCCGCGCACCTGCTCCTGCTGGCGGTAATTCATCAAGTCATTGAACTGCAGACGCGCCACCGGCAACCCCTGCTCGTCCAGCTCGTCCATGGCCAGCACCTTGTTGCTGAAGCTGAAGGTCGGCTTGAGGCGGATCGGCGTGCGATAGCGCTGGTAGGCATAGGTCCCCTGGTACAGCGCATTCTGGCTGCCCAGCGTCAGCACAATGGCCTGCTTGCCCAAGGTGCCCTGGTACACCCCGTGGGCCGCCTGCGCCGGCACTAGCCACGACACCAGCAACAACGCCGCCAGCCCGCGAAAAACATTAACCCGCGGCATCAGAAACGCCCCTCGAGAGACTGAATGAACTCCAGCCGGTCAGGGCTGATCACGTGGTAATAGTCCCTACGCTGGGTGCCCGCACTGAAGTTGATAAAGTCCTGCTTGCTGAACTCCATCTGCCCGCCGGCAAAGCGCACAGTGCCCTCGGCGGCCAACTGCTCCAGCTGCGGATGGCGCAGATACGCCTGGGTCTGTGGGTGGTACAGGTAATACTGGGTCGGCGCGCACAGCACACTGCCGTACGGGCCGTTCAAGCTGTAACCCTGCACCTGGAAATCAAGGGTGGAGTCGGCATCGAAATGCTCGAAGGCCAGGGTGCGGGTCCCGGTCGGAGCCAGGCACCACTGCCCGCCCACCTCCTGCACCACCTCGCCGGTGGCCCGGCTCAGCACCCGGATGTTGTCCACCCGCCCCGTGTCCTCCCCGGCATTGCGCACGGCATGCACACTGAAATAGAACTGCTGGTCGGCCGCCGGCTGCAACAACTCACCGTCAAAGGCCTCCCGCTGACTCCCGCCAAAACGCATCACCCGCTGCAACCGCAACGGCTGCTGCACCCCCGTGCGCAAATCGACCAAGGCCCCCTGCAACGCCTCGCCCCCCTCGGCAAAGGGCTGCAACGACACAGCCGCCGCCGGCAGCGTCGGGTTATCCATAATATTGATCAACAGCCCCCTGTCCGGCCAAAACGGCGTGAGCTCCAAAGGCATCGGCAAGCGCTCGGCCCCGCTAAACCAATAGCCGGACATCCCGCCGCCATATTGCGAGTCATACACCAGCGCCAGCTCCACCGGCGTATCGCCGAGCGTGCCGCGATAGGTGGTGACCGGGTTGGCGCTGGCCGTCGGCACACTCAGCGCCAAACCCACCAACAGCGCCGGCGCCAACCGGAAGAGAAAATGCCCCAGGCGAGACACACCACCCCACGTCCCTGCCCCTACTCGCCTCCCGCCACCAACGGACTGGGTCATGCCTGCGCTCCTTGCAATGGGTAAAAGGCGCGCAGGATAGCAAAGTTGTTTGGAGGAGCAGAGGGTTACGCCCTGTAGCCGCTGCCGAGCCCGCGAGGCTGCGATGGGGCGCGCAGCGCCCCCAAACCGGCACACCCCGATTATCCAGCTACACCTCAACGGCTGAATGGCGCCATGGCCTGGACCTGCGGTAACCGCTACGGAGTTATTGCAAGCATCCCGTTTGCAGCAGGATCAACGACTCAGCCTCGCCCTACCCACAATCGAGACCTTTCCTACAGCCCTGCCGTTGTTCCTAAAGCAGCCCAGACCTATAGTTTTCAGGTCTGCTGATTCCAGTCAGCGACAGGGTTTCGCAGCCCAACAGAAAAGTCGAACTACACCGCCAATGACAACTCAGGCACACTCCCGCCTGCGTTTCGCTTCATGGCGGCTGTGCGTGGGAGACCTTCGGGTCTGCCGGGTTTCTTCTTTTCCTCGGTCTGCGAACCCGCGTACAGCTGCCACCCAATTGATTCGCAGCAATCAGGTGGCAACTTTTTCATTCTTGAAAAGGAAGACACCATGAAAACTCAAGATGCATCTGAACGCTTTATTCCCCTGACGCCAATTTCCAGTGATAGCCCTGTTCTATTTATCGACAGCCATGCGCCATTGGTAGATTTACATGCTTGTGCTAGTGAGCGTTTGGTTACCGCGCTCGATTATCTGAATCTGATGGCCTGCACTACGTTGCGGGACTCCAGTGACAGGGATATTGGTACCGTGACCAACACTGCCCGGTTGTTGCTTCAGGATGTGCGAGATGTGTTGGCGGTGATTGAGACGCGGGCTTTTAGAGCCTGACTTCAAGCGATTAGAAAGCCGGCCCACAAGCCGGTTTTTTAATGAGCAATTGGCAGACGTTCGGGCATCGACTGTTATTACGACATCAGGTGACCAGAACAGGAAAGTCGGGCCAGGAGACATATTTTTGATTACAATCGGGCACAGCTTCCAGAAGCCAGTTCATTTCTGCTTCATGCCCACGGATGCCGCACTCCCAGAGCTCAAAGACACGCCACCCCTGCTGGAGCAGCTCATTTTTGTTCCTGAGGTCCCGCTTTACGTTCTGGTCAAATTTCAATTGCCAGAATTCTTCGCGAGTCCTAGGAGTTGTGGCGTATTTGCAGCCTGGGTGCCTATGCCAAAAGCAGCCATGAATGAAAATGCAGACGTTGTAGCGAGGGAGCACGACGTCTGGCCGACCTGGAAGCTTCCGAGAATGCAGCCGATACCTGAAGCCATGCCGATGCAGCAACTTCCGGACCTTCATCTCGGGAGATGTATTGCTGCTACGAATAGCAGCCATCATGCGAGACCTGACTTCCTTACTGACTATGTCCATGACTGAGCCCCAAATGAATTTGCCGTTAGGCCGAGATACAGCTATCGAATGCAACACTGTGCTTTCGAAGCCGATCCAGATCGTTGATCTCTTTGCAGGCCCCGGAGGGCTTGGCGAAGGTTTCGCATCCTCGGGCAACGGAACCCGGTTCGAGATTGTAGTCTCAGCCGAAATGGACCCGATTGCTCGAGAAACGCTCAAGCTGAGAGCGTTCTACAGACTCCTCAAGCTAAAGAACCCTGATCGGCTTTGCGATTACTACGATTTTTGCAATGGCCGTAGTCAAGAACCATTCAGCGATGCGAGCAAAGCCCAGTGGCTGGAAGCCGAAGAAGAGGCTAGGTGTATCACTTTAGGCTCAGAAAAAGGCGATCAAGAACTCGACGAGATTCTAGACGAACGACTCGAAGATCGACCTTGGGTACTTATTGGGGGCCCCCCCTGCCAAGCCTATTCAATCGTTGGTCGGGCACGCAATCAGGCGAAAGCCGATTACAACGCCGAACATGATCACCGTCATTTCCTCTATAAGGAATACTTGAGAATCATCAAGGAAAGGAAGCCCACCGTTTTCGTGATGGAAAACGTGAAAGGCATCCTATCCTCAAAGGTGGCTGGTAAAAGTATCTTCGCGCAGATCCTGCAAGACCTTACTGATCCTAACAAGGCGCTTGGAGATCCCTTACCCGGCAAGAAGTATCGCATCTGCTCGCTGGTAACAGGACAATCCTTCGGCCCAGGCGAAGATGTGACCAAGATAGATCCTCGCGGCTTCATCATAAAAGCAGAAGAACATGGCATACCTCAGGCTAGGCACCGAGTGATCCTCCTAGGCATTGCCCTAGACGATGAAGGGAATATACCGGAGCATGGAAGCATCCCTGAAATCACTGAACGTGTGACCACAAAGCAAGTTCTCGGTGACCTTCCAGAACTTCGTAGCCGATTGACCAAGAAACAAGATGACAATGAGACTTGGTATAAAGAGGTTGCAAACCAACTTGATGATCTGAGATCGGAAGTTGATAGTCACGCGGAGCCAAAACTTGATGCTGTAATGAAAATCACGCGTAACTCTCTTCTCTCAGCTTCCTTGGACATTGGTGCTCTTCGCGTAGCTCGCCGCCAAGGTGACGGCAAAACGGAAGATGAACACCTGGATAGTTGGTATCGTGATGACAACTTGGACTATTGGCTGAATCACGATGCCCGAGGGCATATGCCTTCTGACCTACGCAGATACATGTTTGCCAGCGTCTATGCTCGGGCCTACAAGACATCACCAAAAGGGCATCAACAATTTACCTTGTCAGGTCTTGCACCTGCTCACAAAAACTGGGAAAGCGGAAAGTTCAGTGATCGCTTTAGAGTTCAGCTAGAGAATCTTCCAGCAACGACAATCACTAGCCATATATCCAAGGATGGTCATTACTTCATCCACTACGACCCTAAACAATGCCGAAGCTTGACGGTCAGAGAGGCTGCTCGACTTCAGACTTTTCCTGACAACTATTTTTTTCAGGGTAATCGGACCCAGCAGTTTCACCAGGTTGGAAATGCCGTCCCGCCGTTACTTGCGAACAAGATAGCTTCAGTTGTGTATGGCGTAGCGAGTAAGAAAGTTCAAGAAAGGGACGCCAATAATCATATATCAATACAATTCCTGACTGACTAAACAACCCAGACTGGTAAAGGCCTCATGCGCGAGGCCTACCGGCAGTATCCCAATATTGGATATGAAAATTGCTGTATCAGAGAATAGTCAGACCACTACATGCATCAGAACGGCTGGCTGACGAGTCCAGCCAAATCAACTTGGTACTCAACACGCACTACCCCTGCTGGCAAGCTTCCACTTAAAAAGCTCTCCGGGACTATTCTGGGAAAATCGGAGCACACCGGAAACAATCGTGATTCCAGAACCACAAATGTTTCACGCAGAGCTGAGTTACCAGGATAGAAACCAACCAGCGCCAGTGACCGAGCCAATATTTCGGCATCGAAACCTGCCTTGATCAGCCGTTGCGCTGCAGCATCAATGGAGTCACCGGACACTGATGGCTCAAAACGATAGTGAATCAGATTAAGCAGCCTTGTAGAAGCCAACGCCAACTGGAATTGTCCGGCCACACGAATACACGAATCGTAGCGGCTGATGGTTGCTTTAACCTCATACCCCGCAGCCGGCGTCCAAACATCAACTACGCCACCAGAAGGGCCCTGCCATTGCACCTCTATTCCTTGTTTCATTAGTTTCTCAATGGTGAGCAATTCAGCTAGCGCCCCATAGCTACTCTTGGCAGACAACGCATTCCCCAGCAGGTGACGCCACTTTTTCCACCACGAGGAAGGCTCAATCAGCAACTCCTGACGCAAGCAGTCATTCTCCCCCGGCGTAACCATATGGGCACAAATTACCGCGAACTCGTTTCGCAATGATTGGATGTTGGACTCGAGGCGCAGTAAACGGCGTAACACCCCACCGACAATACGATCGACTGTTATCAGTTGGGCCCCCGTAAATGCTTCCGCTACCAGCCGGTCGTCAGTCAGCTCAACTGCCACCCCAAACACCGGCCCCTCCGTGAATATCCAAGCGGGTGCACTATCGGGCAGTTGATTGATTGGCAGCATCAAACCGCTTTTGCCCAGATTGGCAAAACCAAAACGGATTTCTTCAAGCAGGTTCATGAGGCGATTCACCACTTTTAGCTGTGCGCGGAAGATTTGGACAACCTGCATCATCGAACAGGCGACGGACATAACCAAGAGTTCCACCTTCGTGAAGCGAAGGCTCAAGAATAAGGATCCTAGCAGTGTTGAGTCTCATGATTGCTCGGAACTGCTTCTGCGATGGATTGCGCTGGCTACGTTCTTTGAACATCTGCCGGGTTAGATCAACCCTGAACCCACCTCTACCAGGCCGCTCCACCAGTTGCACTACAGTATCAGTAGTCGCCGTCGCCAAGACACCCCGCGTTCTCGCCTCCGAGCCTTGCCAAGTCAGGTGCACCATCCACCAGATAGCCCGCAACCATATACGACTACGACCGCTGAAAAAGCGACTTCCTGGTGCATGCTTCCATCGTTTTACTACCAGATCAGGCAAGAGCTTGACGGAAAAAAAGCGCCATACCCCGTTGTCGGCCGCTGCTCGCATATCAAACCCAGCTCGATCGAGTATTTGATACAGCACGAGACCGCACGCGACATCGAATGCACCTGCATTATGTTTCAACAACTCATCAAAGGGTGCTACTTCACACAGAATCGCTTCGCGGAATGTTTCCATCTCAGCAGTAAGCCCAGTAGCCTCAAATACACCATGGCCTACCATCTCATCAAAGCGCCGCTGCGCCATGGATACGCTCAGCGTGGGCCATTTCATTGTCCACTCTCCACAGTTTCTACGCGCCGGTCGAGCCAGCACTGTACTGACGCGAACAATTTCTCCGGCGACGTTGTGTCCAAGGACCCGACCCGAACAAAAGCTGCTGCAGCATCTGCTATGCTACCCAGCTCGTCTGTGAGGGCTGGACGCCCTACCAATACCTCGAGCTCGTCACCGATCTCATCCTTGACTTTGTAAACAAACAACGCAATCCAGGATGACAACACCTGCCTCATCAATGGTGTCTGGCCACCTGTTTCAGGTTTGCGTTCATAAAGCGCACTATATAGCTCATGGTCCCGGTTCAGTAGTAGGGCAATATACTCGCTTGAGAATGGCTCTTCGAATGCGTCAATCCAGTTGGCGCGCAACTCCCACAGTGCACCCGCGGAAGTCCGAGCCTCCTCAAGAACGGGGAACATTGAGCCGTCCCCATCAATCACTACTTCCACACGTTCAGCCAGCTCCCCCAGACGAGCCCCAGCCACTTGAGCGAAGGCAGGATTGGAACCCACGTTACCGGGCTGCCTCAGCATTAACATGAGCGCCAGAAACCCGGAGCCACGCATCGTACCGCGCTCAATTGGAAGCAAGAGCCTCCGCGCGACACCTGTTTGCTCGCACTGCTCCCGAGTCAGACAGAGCGGGGGACTTAGCTTCCGCCACCCTGAATCTGCCGAAGTCCACTCCAGAGCGATTGCCAGTTCGGCATCTTGCGCAGCAACACCCTCATCTCCAAACAGAATGGCCAACGGACAGACATGCTCCAACTGACACTGAATGACCAGATCATGATCATCTGCACTCCAGTCACTATCGGCTCCCAGTGAATACTGACCGACACTGATCAACTTTGCTTTAGGGTCTGGTCCATGCGAGGTGAACACAAATTGGGCTTTCACTTGAAAACCGGTAGGCAGGTTGGCCGGCAATATCCGGTAGGGAGTGATCAGTCTGCTCACTGCACTACCTCCGTCGCTTCAGCAAGACCTACATGCAGTGTAGGGCGCAGCGTCCCCCCTGAAAGTGTCGTGATATCGATACGAACCTGGCCTGCAACAACTACGGAAGGAGACACATCTGTCGCCTGAATCCGGACATTGAAGTCTGTCACTAGTTGCATCACAGCATCCGTTGATTCAGTCCGGCACTCCCCAATCCGAAACGGAAACGCACCCAAGTCGTCTTCCCCCCACTGATCTCTTGTTATAGGGCCGGCCTCGGAATCAATGCGCAGATCAATCACACGGTCGATGGACGTACTGATAGTCCCCCATGCTAACGACCAGTAAACCATGATGCTTCCGCCGACATGTTCAATATGCTCTATGTAGATAGCGGGATTTGAAGTTCTCGGGTACTCCCTCAACTCCTTAGTTCGCGATCGATCTTGCTGTGCAGAGCGCCCTGAGCGACCATCAAGCCCAAAACCCCGCTTGGGCAACACAAGATCAGCCAGATTTCGCGCCAGCCGCACGGCTGGCTTCACATCAGAACCTGTAACAGGCTTGCTGCCGAAGTCCTTTAGCGCACGGCCGGTGTTAGTGCGAATTTTTTCGATGATCCGCACTCCACTTTTATCCACCCATTCAGTGTGATCCGAACGCTCACAATTGCGCAGGTACGCCTCTAAAGTAAGTGTGCGGCCTTCTGAGACTGGCAGAAATTTCCTTTTGACCAGCACCTGGTCATGCTTAGGCACAAATACTGCGATCAGATGCGCTCCAGCCGCAGCAGTGGGTAGCCCACCTGACCACCCTCGACTTTCGGTGCTGTCGTCCCAGCATATATTCATACCCGGCTTTCGCACGTAAGTGACAATTGGACGATAAGGCGGGGGGACTGGATGTCCGAATACGCAGGTTCCAGGATCCAGGTGGTTATCCGGCGCCCCCATACCCAATTGGTCACTGCTTAGCATCACCGCAGAGAGCATGCCAGCATGGCTGTTACCTTCGAACTCGTTACGAACAGTCACGGGCTTGCACAGTAGATCCGTTTCAGCCACAGACTGGCTTTTCAGGTAGTCATCTTCGAGCACTTCGCCCACTGCTGCGCGATTATAAAGCGACTGCATAACCTGAAAAGCGACGAGCATCTCAGCCCGGACCACGGGCTGGCCATTCACCCGTGCATCCAACCACGGCCCACTAGGGAACAAAGGGTTATCCAACCGGGCAGCAAACCAACGCTGCAATGCAACTTCGGTGTAGGTATCGTAACTCTCACACCACCATGGCTGGCGTGGCGCCTGCCCATCCTCACCAGATTCTTCTTCAGCAATAAGGTCTTCTTTAAGAAACGGAATGACAATCGCTGTCCCGGTTTCTTCCCCTTGAAAACGCTTTACACCCAACGCGGCCAACACAGGCGCAATATGCAAAGGGTCCGTCACCGGGATCGGTTCCGGGCTGTGATCTGCCCCCCACCAAGCAATCCCTGTTTGCGTATCACTCTGAATTTTCTCTTGGCTAGCCTCGTCCTCTACGATGCTAGCCACAAGGCGCTCCTGATAATCTCCTTCGACACAGATACGTGAGTAATAAAGCACAAACCCCAGCCCCATTCGGAAGTAGCAGGTCTTGCCCAACCCCCAAGAGCCTCCAGCACTCTCATCATCCCTAGTACGGCCGATCTCAAACACTAGCTTGAGCAAATTGCCGTGCGGGCTGGCACCATCAACCTGAGAAAAGCTGAGCGGACCGCCCAAGCCTTCTGTGAGAGAATCACGAATTTCCAGCAGACGCCCCCCCTCAGGGAAGCGGTCATGCAACCTCGATACATCAATACCTTGGTAAAACCAGTCCGTTACTGCCGTAGTGGTGTGCTGACGGAAAAAGAAATCTATGCAAACACGACCACCCGGTAGTTTATCGAAGGCCGCATCCAGAGAGTTCTGAACCGACTCTCTGACTAAGAGATCAAGACGTGGCATGTCTTCATTTTGCATAGCGCGCAGCAGAAACGCGCCGGACTCCTGCATGGGACGCAACGATAGTCCGTAATATTTCATTCAGTTCCCTCGGAGCTTGTCCATGTCCAATCTGCATCATTAGTGGATGTGCTGGGAATTTTAACAGTGACGTGGGTAACAAAACTTTTCTGTTTGCCACTACTAGCACCGGGCAGCCAGATACTGATCCCAACAATATCTGACTGCGCTGCCAGTGGGTGACGCAACAATACGCCATCCTTTCCAACGTCCTTAACAGGCCATACTTTCGGCTTACTATCCTTATCAACGAGATAAAGTAGAAGTTGAGGAACATGACCCACGCCGTATTTTTTCCTCATATCCTCAATGAAGGTATTGGTAAATGGCTTACCTGACGGAATATCTAAGACTTCAGGACCAAGGTCGGCTAGCAAGTCCCGTGGATCCCTCAGCGCACCAATCGATACCGCACCGTCACTACGCTCTTGATTCAAGCGAGTTCGGGTCACGCGCCCAACATTTATACCTGATACCCCCCAACCACCTTCAGCCTTGTCCTCTGTGCCTGCAACCACAACGTTCCACGTATCAAAACCTGCTGTTTTAGCATGCTCCTCAAGCCACTTCAGAAACGGTGAAATGTCCGAAAAAAACTGGCTAGCAGGGTGAAAAATGAAACCGCGCAAGAACTCCGAAACATCGCTTACCTTCACGCCTTTCCACACCTGGCTGCCAAACCTTCCTGAGTCACCATCACCCCGGGCACGCAGGAAGTCCCTCGTCAGCTCAAGGTTGTCGCAGTGAATCTTTGCAGAGCCGGTACCGTCATGAAACAAGGTTGTTTGCCGATTAACGCCAGAAAAGTCATACATGCTCTCCTTGGCACATTGCATTCTATTTTTGGCCGTGGGGCGTAACCAGCTGATGCGAGGACTGACCCGCACCCGGGGGCCAAACTCTGACGGTTTCGTCCCCAATCGCTCACACCGCTCCAATTCATCGCGAAGGTCTTCTTCAACCTGTGCCATAAACTCGAACTTTTCGAGCGTCTCATTCGGCATCCAGATACGAGGAAGCAGTTCATAGTTCTTTCGGTAACCGAACCAGCGCCCCATCTGCATAAGCGAGTCTGCTTGGGCTGAGTCACGCAGAAAAAACGTACTGACCAAGTTCTCAATTGTCAGTCCACGGGACAAGGTACCTCCACCAATGACAATAAATGCGGAGGCAAAGGCCGGCCCGCCTTTCTCAGGCTGTGGAGGATAAAATAGCCGTCGCACTTCGTTTTCGTCACTGACCCCATTATTCGCGCAGTTGTCCACACAAATATGTACCCCTCGGTGATAACTCAACGCCCCCTCGTCATCTAACTGGATGGCGGTCACCTCAGCCAAGAGCGCATCAAACTCCGGATAAATTGTGTCAAAGCTCAGACAGTCCTTGATATTCTCCAACCGACCATAGCGGGGAAAACGAATAGTGAATTCTGCGACGCTCAGATCTGCCGTAACCCGCTCCCAGAACTGACGGCACTGACGCATGAACCCTTTGGGGTCAGCTCCTCGCTGCTTATCAAAACGCTTCAGTAACGTCTTGATTGCTTCCTCCATACCTGCATGGTACGCCTGCCTTGAACTGGTATGGACCAGCATGCTTATCGGCCTCGAAAAACCTCCTGCCCGCATGGCAGCAACACAACAGAGAAACCACAACACGCTATCTTCGAGACTTTCCGGGAGCTCACTGATATCGCCTTCATGTACAGCCTTGACCCGATCAAGATCGTCCTGACTGACAGTACGCACGATACCCAGTGCTTGTTGGCCCGTGTCTGAGTTTCCAAAAATCTGGACCGGACCAAAATGTTCGTCGGACTGTTTCAGGGCAACGATGAAGTTTTCCGGATACAACCCCTCCCCGGGTCCTTCATTGAGGAAGTTTGCTGCAGGGGTTGCCGTATAGGCGATGTAGTTCACGCTCTGTACGGGCAAACTCGCAAGCTCTACGATAAGACCATTGATTTTCGTGCGTTCCTCTGTGGAGACGTTAGCTGTATTGATACCAGCCTGATCAGCTTCGTCATCAATGACTACAATACGCATGTCGCCCATGCCGATTTCGTGTTCCCGAATCCAGGCAATCAACTTCTCGAGGCGTGCAGGGTTTTTCAAGCAAACAATCAGATGACGGTCACGACTATCTCTGGAGAAATCCATATTCTGGGCTTGATGCCCCGGTGGACTATCAGGACCAGGGTGGTTAATCGACCGCCAACTGAGATTACCGGGCCGAAAAAGGTCTCCCAGAAGCCGATCACGGGTTTGCACTCGGAGGTTCTCTAACGTCCCGGTCAAGACAATAAATAGATTCCATCCATGGTCAGCGGCCATCGCAAGAAGGCCAGCCATGCTCGCAGTTTTTCCTGATTGAACATGTCCGACAATAAGCCCTTTCACAGGGGATAGGCTCTTCAAACGCATATGCCGAAGCGTTTTGAGTGCAGAGGTTTCAATATTATCGACAGTTTCCTTTTTCCAGTCTTGGTCAAGCAGATGCTTCCGGTACAATTGCCAAACCGTTCTTGCTGAAACAGGTACTTTGATACTTGGTTCGCTCTCTTCAACCCCTACAATAACCAGTGGGCGGGTTGCTTCTATAGCCCACTGTTCCGCAGCCTTTTTAGCGGCTACGATTTCTCCCCAGCGCTGCAGTCGATCAGCCGGCGTCAGCCCAAGTGAGGGCCAGAAATTGAACTTCATCTGCATGACCAACCAAGCATCCAACTCTTCTTCGGTCATTCCGCGGTGCACTAGCGTCTCCCAGTCCAGACTCTCATGCCGGCATTGGTCGATATAAGCCCGACACAAGTCGTACTGCGGATCCGTGATGATATTTGACATTGGCTTCCCTACACAGTTGAGCGCAAACAACAATCAGCAAAAAATCTAATGGCATGCTGCCACACATGTATCAGATAGCAAATGACCTTTTACACATCAGTTCAGACTCTCAGTGAATTATGGGTGTAGAGCAAGAATGACAACCCTTGCCCTGCTCAGCTGCTGCATGCATTGGAATGAGGGATGGTAAAAACAAAAGGGGAATGAGTATATTTCTTGATCGAGATATTGCCCTAGGTCGATGGGACAAAGAGATCGTGTGAAATTTGTTTTTTGATCGATAGCTACCGTAGAGGGCTATACACCACCTTGCTAGGTGGCTTCAAAAAGCCGTCTACAACAAGACCACTCAGGTCTTATCCCTACCAAATAAGCCTCTAAAAATGCACCTGAAGAAAGTACTAGTATCACTACCGTCGTTAGCCTACCCCTGCCAATTTCCCAGGCTCAAACCCATGAGCATTCAGATGCCAGTCGAAATACCTCTGGCTCTTCGTGGCCCACTCCTTCACTTCTCTTCCGACCACACTTTCCACATAACTCGCCGTTGCAGCAGTCATTTCCCGAGAGGGATGCTTGATCACCTTGCCGTCCTTGACGGAAAGATAGCCATGCTCGAACAGAGGATCGCAGCCAAGTCGGCACATAGGAACAGCTATGTTCTTGATGTCGAGCTTCTCTTTTGTACTGCAGACCGAGCGTTTTTTGATATGCGCCGCTACTAGCAGATGGCGAGGATATTCATTAAGACAAATACAGCAGCGACCGGTGAGCTTGCCTTGGAACAGGTGACGGACGATGTACTTGTGCTCAAGGCGTGTAGGACGGTTGGCCATTCCATCGGTAGATTGGTTTTCGATGTCCTTTTGCGCCTCCTCCAAGCTCACGTCGTTGTCAGCGTAGTCGTGGTCGAGACTAGGGAAACGCTCAAGGATTGCCGCACTCTGAGCCTCGTCATAACGGTGGAAGGATCTGTCATGCCGGCTGTTGATATGCGCCTGGATAGCTTTGAAGCGGATGGTCTGATGACGGACATCAGTAACGAAGTAGATATTTTCCCAAGTACTTTCACTTGCTTCATCCGCCCACCCCCAGAGCCTCAAGGCCAAGTCGCGGTTGTGCGTACGGAGGATAAAACAGGCGCTGACTGTGACGACCGTCTTGGTGTTGAAGATCACCGTGTCTCCTGGCTGCGCGGCGAGCCAGGTATTTCTGGTTCGGGGTGAAGCAAGGCCCCAGATATATAGCTTGCCGTCCGGGTAAACCACACTGAGTTCCGCTTGCAGTTCAGGGCTCAGTAAATCTGCAATATCGCTGAGTAACACAGGGTTAAGGATTGTGGTCTGCAGGTTCTTACGGGCCACATCGTCCGAGCATGGTTGATAGATCACTCGGGCCGTCATTCGCCTCTCCTCGAGTACTTGACGGCATTCCCCTTGGCTTCGGCCACAGGGTACTTCTCGGCATTGAGTTGCAGCTTCGCCTGAGCAATGGCTCCAAGGTCAACGTTGAGTCGATCAGCCAGACGCACCAAATACAGCAGCACATCGGCCATCTCTTCCTCGATCGCTTGCAAGGCCTCGCTCGACAGCGAATCTCGTTCGCTTTGTTCAGGTGTCAGCCACTGGAAGCGCTCAAGCAACTCACCGGCTTCACCGGAGAGAGCCATGGCCAGGTTCTTAGGGGTGTGGAACTGGTCCCAGTCACGTTCGGCGGCGAAGGTGGCTAGTTCCGTCTGCAGGGATTTCAAGACGTCCATGAGGAGGAAATCGCGTGTATTGCTGTAGGAAACGCGAAATTAGCCTGTAGGACTTTTCCTGTCTAGGACAGTCAATGGCAGTCGTTCGCCAAAGGTTGCCATGAGAGGGGTTTTAGTAAGGGGAGATGGTGTCTTGCTTGGGAATGATGGCGGTTTTGAAGCCGCCATCGCTGACAAGCCCGCGTCTGCAGAGGATGCGGGCCAAGCTATCTGCACTCACTGGTTAATGGGGGTACATGGTCGCTTACTTGATCGCCTACTTGGTCGCTTTGGCAGAGACCGGTCGAGGCTCGATTGCCAGCGACGGGCTTGAAAGGCTGCGTTTATCCAATCAATGCACGGTTATCGTTGACGTTCATCGCGAGCAAGCTTCGCTCCTACAGTGGATCACCTTCGCCTAGCTGATCGGCAGTAGTGATCCAGGTTTGCTAATCCGCAGCTCTCAGGGCGGCGCGATACAAACATCACACCAACGAACCACTCCCCAACAACCCCACCCAACTTCTCCGGATTGCGCATGATAAAGACGCGGTTCACCCGCCCCCCTGCGTCATACCCAAAACTCACCACCGCCACCACCTCCCCGTCCCCCCGCAACACCACCCCACGCCCACCATTGATCTCCACCTCCTGCCACTGATACTCCCGCCAGTACCGGCTCAACGACTCCCCCACAAACCCCAACACCGCCTCCAGCCCATACAAGGTCTCGCGAATGGCGCTGGCTTTGCCGCCGCCGTCAGCGCAGAGCTCGACGTCTTCGGAGAGCATGGCGGCCAGGCTTTGGGTCGAGCCGCTGGTGATGGCGCTGTGGAAGGCGCTCAGCAGTTGTTGCTGGCGTGAGGGGTCTGGCTGGTAGCGCGCTTGGGTGTTGCCCAGGCTGGCTTTGGCGCGGGACACCAGTTTGCGGCAGGTGGCTTCCTGGACGCCGAGGGTTTGTGCGACTTGGGGGTAGTCCAGGTCGAAGATGTCGTACAGCAGGTAGGCGGCGCGTTCCTTGGGGGTCAGGCGTTCGAGCAGGAGCAGGAAGGCGGTGGACAGTGACGAGGCCAGTTCATGGCTGTGTTCCGGGGAGTGGTGATGCAGGGTATGGATCGGTTCCGGCAGCCAGGTGCCGACGTATTGCAGGCGCGAGCGCTGGGCCGAGCGCAGCAGGTCGATGCAGTGCCGGGTGCAGGCGGTGGTCAGCCAGGCGGCCGGGGTGACGATGGAGGCCTTGTCGGCCTCCAGCCATTTGATGAACAGGTCCTGCACCACGTCCTCGGCCTCGGCGCGCGAGCCAAGGAGGCGGTAGGCCAGGCCCAGCAGGAAGCTGCGACGGCTTTCGAACACCGTCGTGTCATCGATTCGATCCATCCTCAGTGCCTCGACACCTGCAAGCGATTCCACAGGTTGATCATGCCGATATCGGCCGTCAAGGCGGCGATCTGCGCTTCGCTGAAATGCTCGCGCAGGGCGGCGCGCAACGGGCCGAAGTCGGTATCTTCGCGCAGCACGGTGAGGGCTTCGGTCCAGGCCAGGGCGGCGCGTTCAGCGGCGTTGAAGTCGCTGACATGGCGCCAGACCACAAGACGGTCCAGGCGCTCGTTGCTTTCGCCGTCTTCACGGGCTTCGCGGGTGTGCATCTTCACGCAGAAGCCGCACTGGTTGATCTGCGAGGCGCGCAATACCACCAGGTGGTGCAGCTTGCGCGCCAGGCCGTGGGCGTCGATCAGGCCGTGGACCTGGCCCAGGCTTTCGAAGATCTCGGGGATGGTTTGCAGCAGGTTGACGGCTTGGGTCGGGTGGTTGGATGACATGGGTCGCTCCGTTAATTGAGGGATACACCGACATGACGGGCCAGGTGGGTGGTTTGTGACGGGGTAGCGGAAAAATAATTCGGGCTCCGATAAGGCGATTCAACCCGCGATGAAACAGCAGTAGATCCAGCACGAAATCGCGCCCGCCGACCTGCAACGGGTAGCGCGAAGCGACAAAACAGAAGTCCCGCCCCATTTCGATCAGAAAGTCTTTCAATGGATGGATGAATTCGAGTTCGTAGTGAAATACACAGCTGGCAAGCAGTGGCTGCAGATCAGGGCTGGACAACCCGTTGAGCAGATCGTCCATCAGCATGGGCACACGGCCAGGCGGCGGTGCCATATCGGACAACACCGCGCTCATGTTCATGGGGAGTTGATGAGTATGGCGATACGGACAAGATCTCCGCCAAGCCGAATATGAAGCAGACCGGGGACTATATTACCGGGCGGTTTGGATAGGTTGGCTGGCGGGGAGGGCCCAATCTTCGACACCCCATGAGCCTCCAAACGAAGTCAGCGTTGGCTTGGGGCTGATGGATGCCAGCCCCGCGCCAACGCAACGTCACAGTCGCCAGGTTACTTGGGGGCTGACTTGAAAACAAAACTGACCCGCAACGTGGGGCAAATCCTGCTGGGGGAACTCGCGCGGTGGAGAATACACCCTGGAAATATGACGATACGGCCTGGCAGAGGCGCCACGGACTTTATGATCTCCCTGCCCTCACCGTAAAACAGTAGCTCGGCGCCCCAGTCTTGTTGCCAGTCGTCGTGGGCAAAGTAGATTGAAGACAGATTGTCCTCTCGATTACTGTCCGTATGCGAATACCCTTCCGTGCCGTAGGTATGTCCATTGGCGTAGGCCCTGAGCAACTTTTGCGGCGAACCAATCATCGCCTCGATCTCTAGCCATAGTGAACTGACCGATTGCAAACCCTGCCTGTCGGATAAAACAGCGGCACTGTCTGTCTCGCTACTGGTATCACCACCGGCAAAATGTGAGTGCCAGAAAAAATAATTATCGTTTTGAACATTAGAACGCCAACCGTATTGCCAGATCGGCTTTTTGGCCAGTGAGCTCAACTGAGCGCCTAATTCGGTCGATATGGCTCCGTCGTAAATTTTTATATCTTCGGCACCGAGACTCATTTTTACCCCCTATCCAATCCACACGATATATTCAATATCAAGCGCGCCATGCGTTTGAGTACATGGGCGCTCGTAACCATGACTAGAAAAACTACCAAGCCCCGCATCAGCGGCAATAACACTCAGTTGCTGGGCCACGAACCCTGCGCTTAACCAGTCGATACGCCTGTCGGCGTTGGCTGCCGGTTTAGACAAAAACAAAAACAATAACGAATGCCGACCAATATCAACTTCTTCTACTAGAGATTGCTGTAGCAGCTGAAACACTTCGTCGTCTGACGACACCTGAACAATGTCCAGTTCGGGACTTGAGTAATTCTCTATGAGTGTCATGCAACGACGCTTCACTTCATCCAAACGCCAACCATTCACTTCACGCCCCAGCCCACTACGCGAGGTTTTACGTTGCAACCAGGCATCGTCAGAAACGCCCCGCATCCGTTGAGTCAACTGTACAAACTCCTGCACATTCAACGCGCGCTCATTTCGCCAGCAACTGTAAATAATCGAATACAGCGGCATATCAAACTCAACAAAGCCAAGCGTCGCTTCGTCCAGCTTTATCAGCGTGTACATAAGGAGACCTTATAGCGTAATGGTCGCTATGGATGAGCAGTAGTCACTCACGCCTCGGTTAAAACCGGTTAATGTCAGCGATAGCGGGATTATGTTTCTGAGCTGCAGCGCATGAAACAATACGGCTATCGCATGACCCGACTCAATGTAAAGTGCACTGAGACTTCGCACGTCTCGATAGCGCTCCGCCAGTCGTTCAAAATCGCATTGCACCACTAACGTGCCTGGACGTTCACCGGGCTCCGCGTCGTCGTGTATTACAAAGAACCGATCACAATACGAGTCGTATAGAAAACCATTGCCGTGTCGGTCTGTATAACAACACTCCAACGAGTGCACCGCGCCATTAGAAGGATAAACACGCCGAACACCTGGTCCCAGACCATTGATTGCCCAAGGCGTGAGCGCCGTGTTTCTGAAAGCAAACCTAATGGCCTCGAACACACTGCCCTCAACGGCTTGGCCTCTGGCCTCTATCAGGGATGGTGCATATCGGGGGCGGGGCTTGCCGAATAATACAGCCTGGGTTCGCATTCGTTGATTGATGACTGCTTTTCCACCACCTGTATAGCGGGTTCTGGAGCGTTCACTTTCATAAATCGCGTCGGCCACCCACTTCGCATCCTGTACCGTGCAATCGAATCCTTCAGCAGACAGCCTGTCCCACAAACGCTCACTCTGTGAAAACAGTAACTGTCCGGTGTCGGTGTTATACCTGAACAGTGACTTTTTTGACTTATACAAGGCATCTATTATCATTCAGAAAAATCCTTTTTCTGTGCAAGTGATACATCAGCAACAGTCTGACCATGTAACTGATGCCCACAAAATGGATAATAGACGCCGGCCCGACATACCCCAAATAGATCAACACACTCAAAGGCACAAAATACACAACTAACAGCCACTTGTTAGCGCCGGAGATAATGCTGTTCATCGTCGTCAGCCGAAACACCCCATTCAGCGAGATAACAATGGCCATGGCGGGATAGTAAGCCATCGCCAGGAGCGAATGAATGAATTGCCCTGGCGACAGTTGATTGGCCAGAATAGCGACAACCAATGCAAGCCCGACCGGAACAAACCAGGTGACCTTGAATGTATAAATAATCGCTCTATAAAACAGTGAAGAATCCTGCGCTGAATAGCGGCGGATGATCAATACAGCTGCGCGCGTACAAATCATCCAGCAGGCCATTTGAAACGCAAAGGGAATGCGAAAATCAGAAAAACTTTCCTGAGATATCTTGAATGCGGCAACGCTCAGTAGCAAACCTGACAATGAAATGCTGGCCACCGTGGACAGCTCAGGCAAGACAATTTTGCTGATTTTCAAACTGAACTTAAACGAGGGCCTTATTGATCTGAGGCGAATACTCCCCGACGCCTTGAGTATCGATACAACCACCACAAACAGCGCCAGGTCGATCGCTACCATCCCCAATCCCGCCAAGACGTAGGAAAACTCTATACCGCTCAGCCAGAGTGTCAAATAAAGTGCGACATTACACAACCACACTGCCATCTGCACCCAGAACACCGTCCGACCATAACCCAACAACATCAAATAGGCTTGATTGAGTGAAGCAAACACCAGAACGCAGACAGACACCATTCTAAGTAACAAAAACACCAACAGGCCGGTGTTATGGTGACTTTCCTCAATCATGTTAAGCGAAACAACTATATACAGAATCGAAATCACTGCCCCAACGACGATCAGCGCTGCCGCGCACTTACTGTAGGCGCGGTACCTTGACACCTTTGAAAGCTGTAGAAAGGCAATCACCCAGGGCGATGCGAACGGAATCAACGCGGACATCACGTCGATGTTCACGCTCAACACACTGAATTGATGAGGAAAAGCGACGCTGATCAACATCAGTATGCTGATACCCTTGATAACATCCACGCCGCCGGTGATGACAAAAAAGATGTCGCTGAGGGCGTCGTTACTCTTCAAGATTTCTGTTCCCCACTTTCCCCATC
This sequence comes from Pseudomonas sp. GW822-FHT05A08, assembly GCF_058800485.1. Classification (NCBI taxonomy): domain Bacteria; kingdom Pseudomonadati; phylum Pseudomonadota; class Gammaproteobacteria; order Pseudomonadales; family Pseudomonadaceae; genus Pseudomonas; species Pseudomonas sp. GW822-FHT05A08. Next base: position 2,889,879 of record NZ_CM179511.1, on the reverse strand, counting down.
GTTGCCGTGTACATGGGAATCTCGTCGCTCGCCAAATCGATATGCAGAAGGGCTCGAAGTTCATCATCCCTTGTCGCTGGCGTTGTAACGCCCTGCACATTGAATTCGCTACAGGCGTTGACGTGCATGTGCATGATTCTTCCGGCCTCGATAAACAGGTTTCTCAAGGCTTTATCGTGCCGGTAGCGCCAGGCATAACAGCTGGGTGTGGCGGTTAACACCAAGGTATAGTTGGCTGTCTTGGGAGCCACCATACCCCAGATGATACGAGACATCGGCTCTCTGAAATCTCCCTCTTTTATCAGCCCGAAGCTCAGTTCTTCCAAATTGAGAAAGTAAACACCTGGCGTCAGGCCAACGATGTCATACACCACGATATACGAGGAAAATGCCGCACCGAAATTCTTGGTGTATCTTAAGCGGCTGCCATCCAGTCGTTGGCACACGTCCAGAGTTTCCAGCAATCGGGATGCCGAGTGCGACAGTATTTCCTGAAACTCAGCCACCTCAAGAGGAAGCCTTTTGAATTCTCGATGGCTCCTGCGTTTAAGTGCTTTTTCCGGAAAGCCCGGCATCCAGTCATTACTGGCCGAAGCAATTTTTCGTAGTGCAAAAGCAGGTTGAGCGTTTTCGATAAATACTGGAACCTTCGGCGTCGGGCACGTTGAAGCCATCTCATATTCACAGTATTTATTATCAAGAATCTTCGCTCGATCCTTGTCATCATCAACGTACTTGATGGTCCTGGACAACAAGTAAAAAGGAATACAGGCTTCCCAACCTCTCTCGGCCCAATGGGTTGTACTGGCCGGATTAATTAGGGTGTGGGTTGCCGGGGGACGTTCATTGCGTATCGCAGCCATCCGCTCAGCATAGTCGGGGCGAATAAAAAAAGACGGTGCGATATTGAAACTTCTACCACTGCTGAGCTCGCTGAACTCTAAAGTATTGTCACGATTATTCGCGAAGGATATATAAGCGTTTTTCAGGATTTCATGCTGCATTCGACTGTTCCCCGATCATGACGGCACTCATCACCCCTTCCACAAGCGGATCAAGCCCCAACAGACGTTCGAAGTTTATAACCTGAAGATTATATTGAGCCTGATTTCTATACTTCATCTTCAGCAGTGCCGTTTCAACTTGCATCGAGGCGTGCCCGGCATCCAAATGCACGGACCTGAAGGTTCTCGGCTCGCGATAGCGGAACATATTGCGCTCCCAGATGCAGGTAAAGACCACTGCAAAATTAACAGCAAAATCTATATACGAATCCCGAACGCCAAATATCGTGGTGTACAGGTCTGGGGACTCGACACGTTTGACAGTATCAAGGCTATACGTCACAGCATTAAAGTGATGGACAGTCTGGTTGGCGAAGTCCACCAGATAGGCTTCAACCGGATGTCGCCCGCCGCCGCTGGGCACTGTCTTCTTTAATATCCGACCGCCCGTATTGAGTTGCGCTTCCCTTTGTACGCCCAGGCTCAGGCTCAATGCGCTGAGGATATTCTCCAGGTCGCCCTGCGTGCCGCCATCACTAATGAGTGCCGCACTGCACTGCGGATTGACCCCCTGCGCCGCGACTGGGGCATCAACGTAAACTTTGGAACGCTCAATTTCTTGCTCAACAGCCAGATATTCTTGCATCCGGTTATTGTCTTTGCTACGACCATCCTTGTCGTATTCAAAGAACGGATAGTTGTGCGTAACGTTCAAATAGTCTGAAGCACTCTTCCAGTTGTAGCGCTCCAGGTCAGCGGTCCTTCGGTCGCATGGTGAGGCGCCAGCGCTTAGTTTTACAAATCCGCTGCTGATCAGTTTCCCGAGTAAACCGTCCTCTCCCGTCGAGTCTGTTTGAGACGCGGCCGGACGGGCGGAAAATCCAAGAAGGTATTCAACCACAGAAAAGGAAATTTGAATTTTCTTGCTTGAACCGACCAGATAAGCCAGCGCAGAGTGTTCAAACGTAATAATTCTAAGATCGGGGTTAACCGACAGACTGGCAACCATGCCTGCTTGCTCCTGAACAATGAAACAGGGCAATTTTACTTGCCCTGCTCCGAGACAACTTATGACGAAAACAGGGCTAACTTAGTGGTTAACGCCGCCATCGCCATGTTGCAGGCAAGCTTCGTTACGCTCAATTTCCACAAAATCGGCAACATCATACTGCTCGTTGATTTTCTGGGAGTTATCTACAGCCGCTTTGATCGAGGTTTCGTTAGATGCTACGCAAGCTTTTTCAATAGACATTGTTCACATTCCTCTGTTGATTATTTTTCGTCCGCGGATAACGAACGGGTTGAATCTAGGCAAACTAAAAAATAGTGTCAACATACAAGTCTCCGTCCTAGAAACACCAACCGAGTCAACTTGTTTTTTTAAATTTGACGAATCAGCGTACGACGACTACCGACCAAAATCCGATGATCTAATCACCCTATACATTAGGTGTAACTCTGTAAAAAACCGGCCACCTAATTAATAATTATCCGCATTAAAAGAATAGAAGCACAGACACGCGCCTGACTTTTAAGTCCGAAAGGAAATCAAATGACATTATGTTATTTCGTTTAAGTATCTAAAAAGTCAGCAATCCACGACGATTTCTAATTTTTTGAAGCGCTGAGGCCTCTACGCAAGCTGTTTCAGACGCTGAGAGGCCAAGAGACCGACGCTGCTCAAGCGGCGCCGCGGAGGATGGGGTTGGAAGACGTCAGCCACCAGCGCCTTCCCTGAAGGCTGACGCTGGTGTAACGGAGCAAGGAGCGAGCGGCCCTACTTCAGATGGTTACAGCACGATATTGACCAGACGACCCGGCACAATCACGATTTTTTTCGGAGTGCCCTCTATAAAGCGCGCTACCGCTTCATCCCCAAGTGCACAGGCCTCTATTTCCGCTCGGTCAGCCGTCGCAGATACCACAATTTCCCCGCGCAACTTACCGTTGACCTGCACCACCAGCTTCAACTCTGAGCGAGTCAGAACCTCAGGCGACGCCACAGGCCACTGCGATTCGAGAATGTCCTTGTCAAACCCCAGCTCGGTCCAGAGCACATGCGCGATGTGCGGCGTGATCGGGTAGAGGACTTTCAACAGGATCTCGACCCCTTCTCGAATGACGCTGCCTGAGGCGGCCTTCTCGTTTTCAAGCAGGTTGAGGATTTTCATCGCGCCGGAGACGATCGTGTTGTAGTGCAGCTTTTCATAGTCCCTGTTGATGCTCTCCAGCACGCTGTGAATCTCGAACTGAAGTTGTGCCGAACGCTCGTCCAGAGTGCTTCGCTGCGCGGCTGCCGTGAGGAGGGTGTCTTGGTGCTTGAAGGCGAAACTCCATAACCGTCGCAGATAGCGATAGGCGCCCTCCACGCCGCTGTCGCTCCAGACAATGCTTTGAGTGGGTGGCCCTGCGAAAATAGTAAACAGGCGAGCTGTGTCGGCACCGAATCTCTCGATGATTTCCCGTGGCTCGACAACGTTATTTTTAGACTTGGACATTTTTTCGATGCCGCCCATGATCACGGGCAAACCATCTTCCTTGGCAACCGCATCCACCGCCTGACCACCATCGCCGAGCCTGACGTCTACTTCCGCCGGGTAGAACCAGCGTTTGGCGCCGTCCTGCGCTTCTCTGTAGAAGCACTCACGCAGCAACATGCCCTGAGTGAACAGGTTCTTGAAGGGCTCATCGAGATCGATCAGGCCTTCGTCGCGCATCGCCTTGGTCCAGAACCGTGCGTACAGCAAATGCAGGACGGCATGTTCGACGCCACCGATATAGTGATCCATCGGCATCCAGTATTTCGCTGGCCCAGCGACCATCGCGTCCTGGTTACCCGGATCGCAGTAGCGCATGAAATACCAGCTGGAATCGACAAACGTGTCCATGGTGTCGGTTTCGCGCCGTGCGGGGCTACCGCAGGTCGGACAATCGACATGCAGGAAATCCGCTTGTTGGAGCAAAGGATTGCCGGAACCGTCTGGTATGCAGTCCAAAGGCAAAATGACAGGCAGGTCCTTGAGCGGCACGGGTACATCGCCACACTTGTCGCAATAAATCATCGGGATCGGCGTGCCCCAGTAACGCTGGCGGGATATACCCCAGTCCCGGAGTCGCCAATTTATTTTTTTCTCACCACCGTGGCTGGCAAGTCGGGCACTAATAGCTTCGCTCGCCTCTTTGAGTCCCAGGCCGTCAAATTCGCCAGAATTGATCAGCACGCCTTTATCCTTCGCGGCGTATGACGCATCCCATGAACGGTCGTCGTACTCCACCCCATCAATATGAATGACCTGCCGGATCGGCAGGCCTTTTTTGCGGGCCAACGAAAAATCACGCTCATCGTGTGCCGCCACCCCCATGACCGCACCCGTGCCGTACCCCGCAACCAGGTAATTCACCACCCAAACCGGGATAGAAACGCCGCTGATTGGATGCTCCACCGTGAAGCCGGTGAATACGCCATCCTGATCAATGCCAGACAATTGTGCTTCGCTGGTGCCGCCACCTTTGAATTGTTCGATCACCTGAGACAATTCAGCATTGAGCTCTACCGCCCGCAGGGCGATCGGATGTTCCGGGGGAATCGCGCAGAAAGTCACGCCCATCACGGTTTCGGCGCGAGTGGTGAACACCGACAGCCATCCGTCCTCGATAAGTGTTCCATTCTTGTCTTTTATCTGGTGAGGGAACCCGAAACTCACCCCTTCACTTTTACCAATCCAGTTGCGCTGCATGGTCTTGACCATTTCCGGCCACCCATCCAGGCTATCGATATCCCTCAACAACTCTTCAGCATATTGAGTGATAGCCAAGTAATAACCAGGAACTTCTTTCTTTTCGACCAGCGCGCCAGACCTCCAGCCCCGACCATTAATAACCTGTTCATTCGCCAGCACGGTCTTATCGAGAGGGTCCCAATTAACAATCTGGGTATGTTTGTAAGCAATACCCTTTTCAAGCATTTTCAGAAAGAACCATTGGTTCCACTTGTAGTAATCAGGATCACACGTTGCAACTTCACGGCTCCAGTCAATACTCAGCCCAAGGGGACTCAACTGCGCCTTCATGTCTTGTATGTTTTGACGTGTCCAGGCGGAAGGTGACTGATTAGAAGCCAATGCGGCGTTCTCTGCGGGCAATCCGAAGGCGTCCCAGCCCATTGGCATCAGAACGTTGAAGCCTTTCATGCGCTTCTGCCGTGCCAGTACATCATTGATGGTGTAGTTACGAACATGCCCCATATGCAACTTACCCGACGGGTACGGCAACATGGAACATGCATAATATTTGGGGCGCGAAGGATCCTCGAAAACTTCAAATGTCTTTCTGGCAGCCCAATCAGCCTGAGCGCTTGCCTCGACGTCGGCCGGATTGTAGTGTTCCTGCATAAATTTCTCTCTTTACTTATCGATAAGTAGAAAGATCTCATGACCTTCCATTAGTCAACCAACCCGTATTTCGTTAACGCCTTACCATACAATACAAATCCAAAGGCTTTCTAGTCGCGCTCCTACGCTATGCATCTATATAGACGTGGGCATGTGCGGTGCGGATGACGTCACACGTCGGCACCTGGTCGGCGTTCAGTCTGCTCTGAGCGAAGTCCGCCGGCACGCCCAGTCGTTGCGCGACCGACACTTTCTTCCCCCGCGATAGATCCCCAGCCGCGTCAACATCACCCCGGCATACACTCAAAATCCCGCACCCTCGCCACCTGCTTGCCCTCCCCGTCATACAACCTCGCCCTCACCTCAGTCCCCAAGGTCGACTCCACCAGTTTGTAATGCTCCCCCGCCTTGAAGTTCGGGTAGCTCACCTGCCCGCGGCAATCGACCTGGTTGGAGTCGCCGCCGACCTCCTCGAACAGGGTCACGTCCAGGCGGTGGGCGCCGGGTTGGACTTCGAAGTAGCGGCCGTCGTCGACGTTCTTGCCGTCGACGCGTTCGGCCATCAGGTCGCTGGGGCCCTCTTCTTCGAGGCTGATCCAGGCTTCGTTGGGATCGGCCTTGGGCATCGGGCCGGCGCAGGCGGAGAGCAGCAGCACCAGGCTCAGGGTGGGAATCAGCAGCAGCGGTTTGGCGTTCATGGCAGGTACCTCGGCAGTAAAAAAATCGACACAGGGCGGAGCGAAAAAAGCGCTCGCGCCGATTGCCATCCAGAGTGTCGAGGCACCCGCCACAGGACAAATGAATCCCCGTGAAAGGAAATTCAGGCCCAACCTAAAACTTCCTTCACCTGGCTGAAAGCCGCGTGTTAGGTGGGTCGCGGCAGGCTGCCGAGGTTCGTTTTCCCTCGGAGGTCCACCGCATGCTCGGGCTGGTCAAGACCGCTCTGCTCAAGCCCTACACGTTTATCGTGCTGGCGATTTTTATCTGCATCATCGGGCCGCTGGCGGCCCTGCGTACGCCCACCGATGTGTTCCCCGATATCGGCATTCCGGTGGTGGCGGTGGTCTGGCAGTACACCGGCCTGTCGCCGGACGCCATGGCCGGCCGGGTGATCTACACCTACGAGCGCTCCCTGAGCACCACGGTCAACGACATCGAGCACATCGAGTCGCAATCCTTGCCGGGCATGGGCATCGTCAAGATCTTCTTCCAGCCGGGGGTGGATATCCGCACCGCCAACGCCCAGGTCACGGCGGTGTCGCAAACCGTGCTCAAGCAGATGCCGCCGGGCATCACGCCGCCGCTGATCCTCAACTACAGCGCCTCGACGGTGCCGATCCTGCAGATGGCCTTTTCCAGCCCGACCCTGTCGGAAGCCAGAATCCGCGACCTGGTGCAGAACAATATCCGCCTGCCCCTGAGCTCGGTACCGGGGCTGGCGATGCCGACGCCCATGGGCGGCAAGCAGCGGCAGATCACCCTCGACCTGGACCCGCAGGCCCTGGCCGCCAAGGGCCTGTCGGCGCAGGACGTGGGCAATGCCCTGGCGGCGCAGAACCAGATCATCCCGGTGGGCACCGCCAAGCTCGGCGCCAGCGAGTACACGGTGCTGCTGAACAACAGCCCGACGGCCATCGACGAACTCAACGACCTGCCGATCAAGACCGTCGACGGCGCGCTGATCACCATCGGCCAGGTGGCCCATGTGCGCGACGGTTCGCCGCCGCAGAGCAATATCGTGCGGGTCGACGGCCACCGCGCGGTGCTGATGCCGGCGCTGAAGAACGGCAATATCTCCACCCTGTCGATCGTCGATGGCATCCGCCAGATGCTGCCGCGCATCGACGAAACCCTGCCGCCGGCGCTGAAGACTTCGCTCTTGGGCGACGCCTCGGTGTTCGTCAAGCAGTCGGTGGGCAGCGTGGCCCGGGAAGGCATCATCGCCGCGCTGCTGACCAGCGCGATGATCCTGCTGTTCCTCGGCAGTTGGCGCTCGACCCTGATCATCGCCGCCTCGATCCCCCTGGCGGTGCTCGCGGCCATCGCCCTGCTCGCCGCCAGCGGCCAGACCCTGAATGTCATGACCCTCGGCGGGCTGGCGCTGGCGGTAGGGATTTTGGTGGACGACGCCACGGTGACCATCGAGAACATCAACTGGCACCTGGAACAGGGCAAGGCGGTGAAGGACGCAATCCTCGACGGCGCCCGGCAGATCGTCGGCCCGGCGTTCGTCTCGCTGCTGTGCATCTGCATTGTCTTCGTGCCGATGTTCCTGTTGCAGGGCATCGCCGGTTACCTGTTCCGCCCCATGGCCCTGGCGGTGATCTTCGCCATGGCCAGCTCGTTCATCCTCTCACGCACCCTGGTGCCCACACTGGCCATGTACCTGCTCAAGCCCCATGTGCCGGAGCCGGGCCCGGGGCATCACCCGGAAGACGCATTCATCAACCACCACGAGGGCGAACAGCACGCCCCGCCGCGACATGCCCTGGTGCGCGGGCTGCTGGGCTTCCAGCAGGGGTTCGAGCGGCGCTTCTCCAACGTGCGCGACACCTACCACGGCCTGCTGACCCTGGCCCTGGCCCACCGCAAGCGCTTCCTGCTGGGTTTTCTCGCCTGCGTGCTGGCCTCCTTCGCCCTGCTGCCGAGCCTGGGCCAGGACTTCTTCCCGGCCACCGACGCCGGTGCGCTGGCCCTGCATGTGCGCCTGCCCCTGGGCACGCGGATAGAGGAAAGCGCGGCGGCCTTCGACCGCATCGAGGCGCGGATTCGCGAGGTGATTCCGCCGGAGCAGCTGGACAGCGTGATCGACAATATCGGCATTCCCCTGAGCGGCATCGACATGGCCTACAGCAGCAGCGGCACCATCGGCCCGCAGGATGGTGATATCCAGGTGACCCTCAAGCCCGGCCATGCGCCGACCGCCGACTACGTGAAGCGATTGCGCGAAGCCCTGCCGGAGAGTTTCCCCGGCAGCCAGTTCGCCTTCCTGCCGGCGGACATCAGCAGCCAGATCCTCAACTTCGGCGCGCCGGCGCCGCTGGACGTGAAAATCTCCGGGCCCGACAGCGCCGCCAACCGCGCCTATGCCCTGGAACTGCAACGGCGCCTGCAACATGTGCCGGGCATCGCCGACCTGCGCATCCAGCAGTCCACCGGTTACCCGTCGCTGGCGGTCAAGGTCGACCGCCTGCGGGCCAATGGCCTGGGGATCACCGAGCGCGACGTGACCAACAGCATGGTGGCCTCCTTGGCCGGTAGCTCCCAGGTGGCGCCGACCTTCTGGCTCAACCCGCAGAACGGCGTGTCCTATTCCATCGTCGCCGCCACCCCGCAGTACCGCCTGGACAGCCTGCCATCGCTGGAGGCGCTGCCGGTGACCGGCAGCAACGGCCAGTCGCAGATCCTCGGCGGCCTGGCCAGCATCTCGCGGGTGGACAGCCCGGCGGTGGTCACCCACTACAACATCCAGCCGACCCTGGACCTCTACGCCAACGTCCAGGGCCGCGACCTGGGCGGCGTGGCCCGGGATATCCAGCACGTCCTCGACGACAGCCAGGCGCTGCGGCCCAAGGGCGCGACCATCAGCCTGCACGGGCAGATCGATGCCCTGCACGAAGCCTTCAGCGGCCTGAGCCTGGGCCTGCTGGGCGCGGTGGTGCTGATCTACCTGCTGATCGTGGTCAACTTCCAGTCCTGGCTCGACCCGTTCGTGATCATCACCGCGCTACCGGCGGCCCTGGCCGGCATCGTCTGGATGCTGTTCTTGAGTGGCACCTCGCTGTCGGTGCCGGCGCTGACCGGGGCCATCCTCTGCATGGGGGTGGCCACGGCCAACTCGATCCTGGTGGTGAGCTTCTGCCGCGAACGCCTGGCGGAACACGGCGATGCCCTGAAGGCCGCGCTGGAAGCCGGCTACACGCGCTTTCGCCCGGTGTGCATGACCGCCCTGGCGATGATTATCGGCATGCTGCCCCTGGCCCTGTCCGAGGAGCAGAACGCGCCCCTGGGCCGCGCCGTGATCGGCGGCCTGATCCTCGCCACCACCGCCACCCTGTTGTTCGTTCCCGTGGTGTTCAGCCTGGTCCACGGGCGTCACCCCACTCGCGCTGTCGCTGGAGAAAGTACCCATGTCGCCTGAACACACCCCCTCGCGCAAACGCCTGCTGTGGCTCGGCATCGGCGGCCTGACCCTGGCCGCCCTGCTGGTGGCCAACGGCCTGGCCGCGCGCACCCGCCATGAACGCGCGGTGGCCGCCTGGACCGAAACCGCCGCCGTGCCCCAGGTGCTGGTGTTCCAGCCGCAGCAGAACCGCCAGGGCGACGTCCTGCGCCTGCCGGCGCACCTGGAAGCCTGGAGCAAGGCGCCGATCCACGCCCGAGTCAGCGGCTACCTGAAAAGCTGGAACAGCGACATCGGCGCCAAGGTTCAGGCCGGGCAAGTCCTCGCCGAAATCGACAGCCCCGACCTCGACCAGCAACTGGCGCAGGCCCATGCCCGGCTGGTGCAGGAACAGGCCAATGCGCGCCTGGCGCAGACCACCGCCGTGCGCTGGCAGAACCTCGTGGCCAGCCACTCGGTGTCGCGCCAGGAGGCCGATGAAAAAACCTCCAACGCCGCGGCCGCCAAGGCCAATGCCGAAGCGGCCGCTGCCGATTACGCGCGGCTCTCGGCCCTGGAGGACTACAAGACCATTCGCGCGCCCTTCGCCGGCACCATCACCGCGCGCCACACCGATATCGGCCAGTTGATCAAGGCCGACAACGACAGCGACCCGCAGCTGTTCGATCTGGCCGACACCCGCAAGCTGCGGCTCTACGTGCCGGTGCCGCAGAACTACGCCAGCGTGATCCGCCCCGGCCTCAGCGCCGAGCTGACGGTGCCGGAGCACCCCGGCCAGCACTTCAGCGCGCGGCTGATCGGCGACTCCACCGCCATCGATCAGCGCTCCGGCACCCTGCTCGCCCAGTTCGTCGCCGACAACCCCGACGGCGCGCTGCTGCCCGGCGACTATGCCGAGGCCGCCCTGGCCCTGCCCGCCGACACCCGGGGCGTGAGCATTCCGGCCAGCGCCTTGATCTTCCGCGCCCAGGGCACCCAGGTGGCGCTGCTCGACGAGCACAACCACGTGCACCTGCGGGACATCCATATCGGCCTCGACCTCGGCGCGCGGCTGGTGATCGACCAGGGCCTGCAGGCCGCCGACCGGGTCATCGACAACCCGCCCGATGCCCTGCGCGAAGGCGACCTGGTGCAACTGGCCGACGCCGGAGGTGAACATGCGCCCAAGGCTTGAGCCGCTTGCGGTGTTGCTGGTGCTGGCCCTGCAAGGCTGCTCCCTGGCGCCCGGCTATCAGGTGCCAACCGTGGAGCTGCCGGCCCACTACCGCGAACAGACCAGCGACGGCCCCTGGCATCCGGCGCAACCGGCGGATCAGCTGGCCAGCCAGTGGTGGCTGCTGTACCAGGACCCGCGCCTGGATGACCTGCAACAACGCCTGCTCAAGGCCAACCCGAACCTGGCGGCGGCGCTGGCGCACTTCGACGCGGCCCAGGCCTATGCCAGCCAGCTGCATGCCGGGTTGTTCCCGCAGATCAGCGCCAGCGGCCAGTCGCTACGCCAGCGTCAGTCGGACCACCGGCCGTTGCGCGGCGGCAGCCAGCCTTCGCTGTACAACAGCAACAGCGCCGGTTTCTCGCTGAGCTTCGACCCGGACCTGTGGGGGCGGATTCGTAACCAGGTGGCCGCCGGCGATGCCCAGGCCGAAGCCTCGGCCGACGACCTGGCGGTGGCGCGCCTGAGCCTGCAACAGCAGCTGGCGACGCTGTATGTGCAGCTCAATGGCCTGGATGCGCAGCGCACGATCCTCAGCCAGTCCCTGGACGACTACGCCCAGGCCCTGCAACTGACCCGCAGCCGCTACCAGGGGCAGATCGCCTCGGAACTGGACCTGACCCGCGCGCAAAGCCAGCTGGCCAGTGCCGAGGCCGAGCTGGACGAAGTACGCGGGCAACGCAACCTCACCGAACACGCGATCGGCGAACTGGTGGGCGAACCGGCCAGCCAGTTCCAGCTGCCCGCCACCCAGCAGACCCTGGCCGTGCCCAGCGTGCCGCAACAACTGCCGAGCGCCCTGCTGCAACGCCGCCCGGACATCGCCGCCGCCGAACGCCGGGTGTTCGCCGCCAACGCCAACATCGGCGTGGCCCGGGCCGCCTGGTACCCGGACTTCAGCCTCACCGGCCTGCTCGGCGGGCAGACCCAGGGCAGCGGCAACCTGCTGGCAGCGGGCAATCGCTACTGGGCGCTGGGGCCTCTGGTCAACCTGCCGATCTTCGACGGCGGCCGCCTGAGCGCCAACGAACGCCAGGCCCACGCCGAATTCGAGGAAGCCGCCGCCCATTACCGCGGCCAGGTGCTGCGGGCGGTACGTGAGGTGGAAGACAACCTGGGGCAACTGCGGGACTTGCAACAGGAGGCCCTGGACCAGCAGGCGGCGGTGAATGCCGCCGAGCATACGCAGGCCCTGGCGATGAACAGTTATCAGGCGGGGGCGGTCAGTTATCTGGAGGTGGTGACGGCGCAGACTGCGGCGTTGCAGGCGCAACGGGGGTTGCAGGCGGTGCAGACGCGGCGGTTGCAGGCGAGTGTGGGGTTGGTGGGGGCGTTGGGTGGGGGGTGGAACGCGGGGGGCTGATGCCAGAGGCAGGGCTATGGAAAGCTCGATCTGTGGCAAGGGGCTTGGAAGTCGTAAAACATTAATCCTCCTGTGTACATATCCGTTCCTGCGGTTACGGCCACTTAGGGTTCCGCCCTTACGGCGGGTCACTTTGGAAAGGCGCCAAAGTAACCAAAACGCCCTGCCCCTGGCGTCCGGTCCTGCTCCGTGGGCCGCCGCCACAGGCCATCCATGGCCTGGGGCGGCTAACTCGGCATCCCTGCCGAGTTGCCCACTGCGCAGAACCTCCACTCGGCCTCCCGATGGGGCAAACCATCAAAAACAACGCGAGGCGGCCTACCGGCCGGCCTGGCTGGGAATGCGGTCTCTGTAGCCGCTGCCGAGCGCAGCGAGGCTGCGATCGAGGCCGAAGGACTCGCCAGGCGGACACTGCGTTTCCCCAGATCCTGCGAGGCGTCAGGTTTAGCGGCCCTGCGGGCCGATCGCAGCCTCGCTGCGCTCGGCAGCGGCTACACAAAGCGTGTCAGACAGAAGAGTTGCAGCGTGGCAAAGGCAGCAAGCTTTGGCTTGGCTTGGCTTGGCTTGGCTTTGTTTTGGCTTTGGCTTGGCTTTGTTTTGGCTTTGGCTTTTGATCTATTGGCCCCGTTAACCACGCTGGCCGAACGCAGGCATTGAGCCGTGGGTAACCCGGCAGGACGCCGGGTTAGCCGCACTGGGCCATGGATGGCCCATTGCGGCGGCCCACGGATCAATGCCGGAGTGAGGGCATGCCGAGCCTAGGCGAGGCACCGAGTGGTGGGGCAAAGCGTTTTTGGTTCCTTTTTAGGCGTTTGTAAAAAGGGACTCGCCGTAAGGGCGAAACCATAAGCCGCCGTTACCGCAGGAACGGATATGTACCCCATCCAAAAAGTGCAACGCCAGAGCCAACGCCATCGCAAGCAATCGAACGTCGACCATCTGCTCCTACAGAAGCCGACCTGCAGCAAGAGCAAACAGCCTGTGGCCAGCGCCTCAGATATGGCAACTGCTCAAGCCATTCTTTTCCAGGTAGCGCTGGTGCGCTTCATCCGCCAGTTCAAACCGACCCAGGGGCACGATCACCGTGGCCACGGGTTTGTTGAGGCGGCCAGAGTCTTGCAGGGCCATCTTGGCCTGCCGTGCCTGTTCGGCCTGTAGGGCGTTGGTGTGGAAGATCGCCGAGCGATATTTCCCCCCAGCATGCTCCCCCTGCCGATCCACCGAAGTCGGATCATGCAGCCCCCAAAAGTGCTCGATCAGGCTCGGATAAGCCAACACCCGAGGATCGAAGTCCACCTGCACCACCTCGATCCGCAACGACTCGTCGCCCGCCTCCACGGCGTAGCCCACCCGTGTCTCCACCACCCCCGGCAACGCCCGAAACGCAGCTTCCGCGCCCCAGAAACAGCCCGCGCCGAAGGTCGCCTGTTTGATCCCGCTCATGTTCCGATACTCCTCGCTCACTGCACCGCTCCGACTTTCTCGCCGCTGGCGCCCAGCCATTGATCGACGATCGCCGGGTTGGCCTGGACCCAGGCCTTGGCCGCTTGCGCCGCCGGTTGTTGTTCCTTCTCGATCCTGAGGATCAGGTCGTTCAGCACCTGCGGGTCGATGCTGAAGTTCTCCAGGAAGGCAGCGATCCGTGGCGCGCGTTTCTGCAAGGCGCTGGAGGCCAGGACATAGACCCGGGCGTCCGGGTAGGCGCAGGTGATCTTGCTCTTGTTCAGCCAGTCGGCGTCCACCGTCGGGCTGATGAATTTCCAGCAGCCATCAGCCTTGTACAGCGGGTCGCCCTTCTTGTTGTCCTGGGCGTAGCCGTCGAACGCCGGTTCGTCCAGGCGGCGCAGGTCGAAGGCGGAGAAGATCCAGTCCGGGGTGTAGGCGTAGAACACCACGCCGCGCCGGGCCTTGTAGGCCGCGGCCAGCTTGGCGTAGGTCACCGAGGCTTCGGTGGACACCGATTCGAATTTGTCGGCAAAGCCGAAATCCTTGGCCTTGATCTGGCCGATATAGGTCGACTCCCAACCCGCCGGGCCCACCAGCAATTGCGCCTTGCCGCCGCCCAGGGGTTCGAAGAGCTTGGCCACTTCGGGTTTCTGCAGGTCGTAGACCGACTTCACGCCGTATTGGTCTTGCAGGTAGCCGGGTATATAGAAGCCCTGCACCCCCAGGTACGGCTGCTTGTTCGGCACCAGGGAGCGGGTGCCGCCGGTGACGTACTTGGCCCAGGCGGCGGATTGATTAGGCAGCCAGATATCGGTCAGCACATCCACCGAGCCGTCGCCCTTGGCCGCGGCGGCGAACAGCACCGGTATGTCACCGGCGAGATAAGACACGTCGCCGTCGAGGCGGCTTTTGATCACCTCGCCGAGGATGTTCTGGATGGCGATGGCGCCGGTCCAGTTCTGTTCGCCGATGACGATCTTGTCCTTGGCCAGGGCTGGCAGAGCCAGCCCCAGGAGCAGCGCGGCGGCGCCCAGGGTGCGGGAAAACGACTTGTTCAAGAGACACCTCATTGCTGATGGAAAGCGCGATCCCGCTGGCGCAGGGTCGCTTGAATGATGCGGTCGGGAATCAACGCGCAGAACACGATCGCCGCGCCGGCCAACATGCCCTCGCCGCCCTTGATATTGCGCAGCGCGGTCATCACGTCGTAGCCCAGGCCGCCGGCGCCGATCAGCGCCGCGACCACCACCATCGACAGGCTCATCACCAGGGTCTGGTTGATCCCCAGCAGCAGCGAGCCGGCGGCCAGGGGCAGCTCGACCTTGGTCAGGATCTGCCACGGCGTGGCGCCATGGGCCAGGGCCGCTTCGACGGCGGTCTTGGGTACTTCCCGGATCCCCAGGGCAGTGAGGCGGATCATCGGCGCCAGGGCGAAAATCACCGTGGCGATCACCGCCGGGGTCTTGCCCACCGAGAAGAACGCCACCGCCGGGATCAGGTACACGAAGGTCGGCAGGGTCTGCATCACGTCCAGCAAGGGCGTGATCAGGCGCCGCGCCAGGGCGCGCTTGGCCAGGAGGATGCCGGCGGGCACGCCGATCAGCAGCGACAGCAGCACCGAGGAACCCACCAGGGCCAGGGTGGCGATGGTCCGCTCCCAGAAACCGAACAGGCCGATATAGAGCAAGGCCGCCGCGCTGGTCAGGGCCAGGGCCGCGCCGGCACTGCGCCAGGCCAGCAGCACCAGGGCCAGCGCCGGCACCGGCCAGGGCAGCCAGCCCAACAGGCTTTCGATGCTTTCGATCACCGTGCGCACGGCGACAATCACCCCGACAAAGGTGCTTTCGAAGGTGACCTGGGACCAACCGATCAACTGGTCGATGGCCGCCGCGGTGCCCAGCAGCGCCTGGCGGTCGGCGGGAAATTGCAGCCAGGGGCCGCTGGCATCCACCGCCAGCACCCGCCACAACACCAGGCCCTGGCACAGCAGCAGGACCAGCCACGGCAGGCGCCAGTCGGAACGGCCCTGGCGGCTCGGGCGACGGGCCAGGGTCACACTGAGCAGGCGGCTGAGCGACAGGCCGAGCACCACCAACCCAGCCCAACCGAGGCTGGCGCTGGCCAACCACTGCCCCAGGGCACTGGCCGCCGCCAACTCCAGGGCGAACCCCAGCCAATACAGCGCGCCACAGCCGCTGGCAGCCAAGGCCGCCGGCCCCAGCAACAGCGCCTGCCAGAAGGAAAACCCCGGGGCCACGGGCGCCGGAGCCGCTGTTGTCTTAGCCGAAGCGACGGGCGCCACGGCCAGCGTGTCGCTGCGCGCGCCGTGCTCCTGAAAGAAGTCCGCCACCTCGGCGTCCGCCGGCTGCTCTAGCAACTCGCCGGGCGTGCCTAGCTGGATCAGCTGGCCCTGGCGCAGCACCGCGATGCGGTCGGCCAGGCGCAGGGCTTCCGCCGGGTCGTGGGTCACCAGCAAGGTGGTGATGCCACGCTCGCGCACCAGGTGCAGAAAGTGGCTTTGCAGGTCGCGGCGGATGGTCGGATCGAGGGCGCTGAAGGGTTCGTCCATCAGCAGGATGTCCGGCTCGCTGACCAGCGCGCGGGCCAGGCCGACCCGCTGCTGCATGCCGCCGGACAGCTCATGGGGATAATGGTCGCCCCAGCCCTCCAGGCCCATGGCCCGCAGCTGCACATCGGCCGCGGCCTGGCGCAGGGCCTCGGGTTCGCCGCGCAGTTCCAGGGGCAAGGCGACGTTGTCGCGCACGCTGCGATGGGGCAGCAGGCCGAAGTGCTGGAAGACCATGCCGATGCGCCGCGAACGCAGGGTGCGCAGGTCCTTGGCCGAAAGCTGGCTGATCGCCGCGCCATCGATCAGCACCTCGCCGCTGCTGGGCTCGATCAGCCGGTTGATGTGCCGCAGCAAGGTGGACTTGCCGCTGCCGGAGGTGCCCATCAGGCACAGCACTTCGCCACGGTGCACGCTGAGGCTGACCTGCTCCACCGCCGGCGCGGACGAGCCGCGGCCGTAGTGCTTGGTCAGGTTGCGCAGCTGGAGCACCACCTCGGCGCTGGCCGGTTGCGGGGCGGACGAGGCTGGGACGGCAAAGGCCTCTTGGGGGTAAACGGCAGACACGGGCACTCCTGATGCCGGACGCGCAGCCGCGTCACCGGCAGTGATAAAGAAGAAAAATGGCTGGGGCCGGCCAGGCGGCTACCCCGTGGGAAGGGGCTCGCCGACACAGGCGAGCCAAGGCTCAGTTACAAATGCTTGGGGTTCCACAGCTGCACCGCGCGGGCATCCACCGGCTTGGGCAGGAGCTTTTCCTGGTAGAAGGCATCGGCGATTTTCTGCTGCTCGCCCAGGGCGTCCGGCTGCACCGCTTCCACCTTGTAGGTGCGACGACTGTTGGCCAGTTCCACCGTGCTCACGTCCAGGTTGCCCCACAGCGGGCCGAGCAGCTTTGCCGCCTCCGTCGGGTGCGCCTTGACCCAGGTGCCAGTCTTCTGCAGCTCGGCGAACACTTGGTTCAGCACCTCGGGGTGGGCCTTGGCGTAATCGTTGGAGGCCAGGTAATAACGCCGGTAGCTGGCCAGGCCCTGGCCGTCATGCAGCACCCGCGCGCCCTGCTGGCGTTCGGCGCTGGCGACGAAGGGTTCCCAGGTGACCCAGGCATCGACCTTGGCGGTTTCCAGGGCGGCGCGGCCGTCGGCCGGGGTCAGGTACACCGGCTGGATGTCGGCGAAACCCAGGCCGGCCTCGCGCAACGCGGCGATCAGCAGGTAATGGCTGCCGGCGGCCTTGGTCACGGCGATACGCTTGCCCTTGAGGTCGGCCAGGGACTTGAGCGTGGAATCCTTGGGAATGACGATGGACTGGGCCGCAGGCGACGGGGTTTCCGTGGCGAAGTAGGTCAACTGGGCGCCGGCGGCCTGGGCGAACACCGGCACGGTGTCGGCGACGTCGGCGCTGATGTCGACGTTGCCCACGTTCAGCGATTCCGCCAGGGGCAGGCCGCTGGTGAATTCATGCCAGGAGATCTTCACGCCCTGCCCCGCCAGCTGTTTTTCCAGGGTGCCCTGGGCCTTGAGCACCGCCAGCAGGGTCGAGGATTTCTGGTAGCCGATACGCAGGTCGGTATCGGCCTGGGCATTGAGGACCATGCCCAGCGCCAGACCGGCCAGGGCGGTGATCGACAAGCTACGACGCAAAGCAAAGGGCAGGCGCATGGGGGCGGACCTTCTGGGAGACAGGAAAGTCGCTAAAAGCTAATCGATCTAAGAATTCAAATATAAATACTTTTTAAGCATTAGCTTAGGTTCGGCTGGCAGGCCCGAGGTGCATGTGCTGGCCGATCACCCATCCCCCTGTAGCCGCTGCCGAGCCCGCGAGGCTGCGATAAGGCCGAAGGCCTTCAGCGGTCTTGAGATCCCCGCGCCCCCTGCGGGGTCGATCGCAGCCTCGCAGGCTCGGCAGCGGCTACAGGCGCATGTCGTCAAGCAACGCGCTGTCCTTTGGCGACGGCCTGGGACGCCGCCAGCATTGCCCGCAGCAACACCGCGCAGCCGGCGGCGAGGTCGTCGGGGTCGGCGTTTTCGATTTCGTTGTGGCTGATGCCGCCTTCGCAAGGCACGAAGATCATCCCCGCCGGGCCCAGCTCGGCGACGAAGATCGCGTCGTGCCCGGCGCCGCTGACGATGTCCATATGGGACAGGCCCAGCCCCTGCGCCGCATCGCGCACCGCGTCGACGCAGATCTTGTCGAAATACAGCGGCGGAAAGTCCGCGGTCGGCTGCAGGTCGAAGGTCAGGCCATGTTCTTCGCAGGTGCTGTCGATCACCTGGCGCACCTCGGCGATCATCGAGTCCAGGCGCGCCGGTTCCAGGTGCCGGAAGTCCAGGGTCATGCGCACCTCACCGGGGATCACGTTGCGCGAACCGGGATAGGCCTGCAGGCAACCCACGGTGCCACAGGCATGAGGCTGATGGCCGAGGGCGGCGCGGTTGACCGCGGCCACCACCGCCGCCGCGCCGACCAGGGCGTCCTTGCGCAGGTGCATCGGGGTCGGGCCGGCGTGGGCTTCGACGCCGCGCAATTTCAGGTCGAACCACTTCTGGCCGAGGGCACCGAGCACCACGCCTATGGTTTTCTTCTCGTCCTCAAGGATCGGCCCCTGCTCGATATGGGCTTCGAAGTAGGCCCCCACCGCGTGCCCGCTGACCTGGCGGCTGCCGGCATAGCCGATGGCGTTCAGCGCATCGCCGACGCTCACGCCTTCGGCATCGGTCTTGGCCAGGGTTTCCTCGAGGGTGAATTTCTCGGCGAACACCCCGGAGCCCATCATGCACGGCGGGAAGCGCGAGCCTTCTTCGTTGGTCCACACCACCACTTCCAGCGGCGCCTCGGTTTCCACCCCGAGGTCGTTGAGGGTGCGCAGCACTTCGAGCCCGGCCAGCACGCCGAAGCAGCCGTCGAACTTGCCGCCGGTGGGCTGGGTGTCGATATGGCTGCCGGTCATCACCGGCGGCAGCTGCGGGTTACGCCCGGGGCGGCGGGCGAAGATATTGCCGATGCCATCCACCGTGACCGTGCAGCCGGCCGCCTCGCACCACTGCACGAACAGATCGCGGGCCTGGCGGTCGAGGTCGGTCAGGGCCAGGCGACAGACCCCGCCCTTGACCGTGGCCCCGAGCTTCGCCAGCTCCATGAGCGACTGCCACAGGCGGTCGCGGTTGATGTGCCGGTGGCTGGATTGCAGAACGTCGACGGCAGCGTTCATGGTGATCTCCTCAGGCTTTTCTGGTTGTCGTTGACGAGGGGCGCTCGTCTGGAATCTGGCGATGGGCGATGGACTTTTTCGCGAGCAAGCTCGCTCCTACAAAAAGCCACACGGACCCTGTAGGAGCGAGCTTGCTCGCGATTGGCCGGCCGCCATAACGCCATTCAAAGGTCATACCGGCGTCTTGACGCTCACGCTCTGCGGGCGGCCCATGCTGCACAGCCCGTAGTAGAGGATCCCGCCCAGGGCCGAGCCGGTGAACCAGCCGTAGCTGTAGAACCAGCTGAATACATCGCTGCCCAGGGACAGCACCGTCAGCGCCACCGGCACGCCAAAGGCGATAAAGCCGTAGCCGTTCCACGCCGGGTAGACGTCATCGCGGTACAGCCCGGCCAGGTCCAGGCGCTGTTTCTTGATGATGAAATAATCCACCACCATGATCCCGGCGATGGGCCCCAGCAGGCTGGAGTAACCCAGCAGCCAGTTGGAATACACGGTTTCCAGGCTCACGTCCGAGACCAGCAGGCCGAGCTTTTTCAGCAGCTCATGGGCCATCAGCGCCAGGCCGACGAGCCCGGTGAGGATCACCGCCTTGGTGCGGCCGATCAGCTTCGGTGCGATGTTCTGGAAGTCGTTGGTCGGCGAGACGATGTTCGCCGCGGTGTTGGTCGAGAGCGTGGCGATGATGATCAGCGCCATGGCCAGGGCCACCCAGCCGGGGCTCTGGATATGGCCGATCAGGCTCACCGGGTCGGAGACGGTGACGCCCACCAGTTTTACCGAGGCGGCGGTCATCACCACCCCCAACGCGGCGAACAGGAACATGGTCAGCGGCAGGCCGAAAATCTGCCCGAGGATCTGATCCTTCTGGCTTTTCGCGTAGCGGCTGAAGTCCGGGATGTTCAGCGACAAGGTGGCCCAGAACCCAACCATCGCCGTGAGCCCGGCGAAGAAATAGCTGTAGACGCTGGCGCCTTCCGGACGCTTGGGCGGAATCGCCAGCAACTCGCTCAGGGACACATTGGGCAAGGCCCACACCAGCAGCCCGACACCCACCGCCACCAGCAGTGGCGCCGACAGGGTCTCCAGCCACTTGATCGACTCGGCGCCGCGCAGCAC
Organism: Pseudomonas sp. GW822-FHT05A08; assembly: GCF_058800485.1. Taxonomy (NCBI): domain Bacteria; kingdom Pseudomonadati; phylum Pseudomonadota; class Gammaproteobacteria; order Pseudomonadales; family Pseudomonadaceae; genus Pseudomonas; species Pseudomonas sp. GW822-FHT05A08. The sequence continues at coordinate 2,869,443 of NZ_CM179511.1, read as the reverse complement.
CACCCACAGGTTGAGGATCCAGAAAATCATGAAGCCGATCACCTCGCCGGTGCCGCCCAGGGCCTTCCAGCCCTCGAAGATCGAGCCGAGGAACAGGTGGATCGCCAGGCCGCCGAACATGGTCTGGATGCCGAACCAGCCGCAGGCCACCAGGGCGCGGATCAGGCACGGCACATTGGAGCCGATGACGCCGAAGGACGAACGCAGCAGCACCGGGAACGGAATGCCGTACTTGGTGCCGGCGAAGGCGTTGAGGGTCAAAGGGACCAGCACCACGATATTGGCCAGCAGGATCGCCAGCAGCGCCTCGCCCACCGTCAGCCCGAAATAGGCGGTGAGCACACCGCCCAGGGTGTAGGTCGGCACGCAGATCGACATGCCGACCCACAGCGCGGTGATGTGCCATTTGTTCCAGGTGCGCTCATGGACCTTGGTCGGCGCGATATCGTGGTTGTAACGGGGGCTGTCGAGCACGTCGCTGCCGGCGTCCAGCTCGTACAGGCCGGCACGCTCGGTCACTTGGGATCTGTTCTGTTGCATGGCCGCTCCACTTTTTTCTGATTATTTTTGCTCATCAAACGGGCTGGCAGACGTGCTGCCAGCCCGGCGATGGCCGGAGAACTGACGACTTTTACCGACCGGCCATCCTGTCGACGGCGGCACTCAATAAGCGTGCCGGCTTGCCCGTCGACGGTGCTCCACAGTCGGTAAAATCCATGTAAACAACTGATGTTTCTTCAGTTTTATTCTGAACAACTTCCTGCTCTGGATAACTTGCCGGTTCACTCAGGCCGAATGCCGGGCAAGTTGTCCATCGGGTCAGGACTCAATCTGGTGCACGCAAACTTTTTTCAAACTTTTGTATGGACCACAGGCCTCCTTCAAGCGGCTGATTTCACATAGGAAATCTTGCTCATATTTCGATCCTGTCAAGTGCGTCAAAATGGTGAAAGGCTGCACCATTTTGCGGATTTACGATTTAAATCGTTATATTTCAATTACTTAGATTTGATATATGCTTATAAAAAATAATCTTGCCGATTGATTGAACACCAGCTAGTTTTTATTCCTGACACCGCTGACAGGAATAAACATTCCGCAGCCTGCGTATTACAAAAACACTAGAACCGGCATAAGCCGGTCATGCCTGCGAGGAACTCGGAATGTCTCTGTTGATCCGTGGCGCCACCGTTATTACCCATGATGAAAGTTATAAAGCCGATGTGTTGTGCGCCGACGGCGTGATCAAGGCCATCGGCCAGAATCTGGACCTCGCAGGCTGCGAAGTACTCGATGGCAGTGGCCAATACCTGATGCCCGGCGGCATCGATCCCCACACCCATATGCAACTGCCCTTCATGGGCACCGTGGCCAGCGAAGACTTCTTCAGCGGCACCGCGGCGGGCCTGGCCGGCGGCACCACCTCGATCATCGATTTCGTGATTCCCAACCCGCAGCAGTCCCTGCTGGAAGCCTTTCATCAGTGGCGCGGCTGGGCCGAGAAGTCGGCTTCGGACTATGGCTTCCACGTCGCCATCACCTGGTGGAGCGAGCAGGTGCGCGAGGAAATGGCCGAGCTGGTGAACCAGCACGGGGTCAACAGCTTCAAGCATTTCATGGCCTACAAGAACGCGATCATGGCCGCCGACGACACCCTGGTGGCGAGCTTCGAGCGTTGCCTGGAACTCGGCGCGGTGCCGACGGTGCACGCGGAGAACGGCGAGCTGGTCTACCACCTGCAACGCAAGCTGCTGGCCCAGGGCATCACCGGGCCGGAAGCCCACCCGCTGTCGCGCCCTTCCCAGGTCGAAGGCGAAGCCGCCAGCCGGGCGATCCGCATCGCCGAAACCCTGGGCACGCCGCTGTACCTGGTGCACGTCTCGACCCAAGAAGCGCTGGACGAAATCACCTACGCCCGCGGCAAGGGCCAGCCGGTGTACGGCGAAGTGCTGGCCGGGCACCTGCTGCTGGACGACAGCGTGTACCGCCACCCGGACTGGCAGACCGCCGCCGGCTACGTGATGAGCCCGCCCTTCCGCCCTCGCGGGCATCAGGACGCGCTGTGGCACGGCCTGCAATCGGGCAACCTGCACACCACCGCCACCGACCACTGTTGCTTCTGCGCCGAACAGAAAGCCGCCGGCCGCGACGATTTCAGCAAGATCCCCAACGGCACCGCCGGTATCGAAGACCGCATGGCCGTGCTCTGGGACGAAGGGGTGAACAGCGGGCGCCTGTCGATGCAGGACTTCGTCGCCCTGACCTCCACCAACGCCGCGAAGATCTTCAACCTCTACCCGCGCAAGGGCGCGATCCGCGTCGGCGCCGATGCCGACCTGGTGCTCTGGGACCCGCAAGGCAGCCGCACCATCTCCGCTGCGACCCACCACCAGCAGGTGGACTTCAACATCTTCGAAGGCAAGACCGTGCGCGGCGTGCCCAGCCACACCATCAGCCAGGGCAAGCTGGTCTGGGCCGACGGCGACCTGCGCGCCGAACGCGGGGCCGGCCGCTACATCGAGCGCCCGGCCTACCCGGCGGTGTTCGACCTGCTGAGCAAGCGCGCCGAGGCGCACAAGCCGACCGCCGTCAAACGCTGAGCCAAGCATATAAAACCGGATACCTGTAGCCGCTGCCGCAGGCTGCGATAAGGCCGAAGGCCTTCAGCGATCTCAAGATCTTGCGCCTGCTGCGCAGTCGATCGCAGCCTCGCTGCGCTCGGCAGCGGCTACAGGAAGCGTTGCAGCGAATCCAGCGGGGGTCCGTCCCGTTGGTGAAGAACAATGCCCGTCAGAGGCAATCGACAAAAAACCGTGAGGCCTGAACCGTGATCAAGACCCTGAACCACTTGCCCCATCCCCTGGAGGATGGCGCCACCCTCGCCGGCCACTTCAGCGACCTGGCGCCGCCGCTCAACGACCGTCAGGCGCACCTGGAAGCCTCGCGCTGCCTGTATTGCTACGACGCGCCGTGCGTCAACGCCTGTCCCAGCGAGATCGACATTCCCTCGTTCATCCGCCATATCCACACCGACAACGTCCAGGGCGCGGCGCAGAAGATTCTTTCGGCCAATATCCTCGGCGGCAGCTGCGCCCGGGTGTGCCCGACGGAGATCCTGTGCCAGCAGGCCTGCGTGCGTAACAACGCCCAGGAATGCGCGCCGGTGCTGATCGGCCTGTTGCAGCGCTACGCGGTGGACAACGCGCACTTCAGCCAGCACCCGTTCCAGCGCGCCGCCGCCAGCGGCAAGCGCATCGCCGTGGTCGGCGCCGGGCCGGCGGGGCTGTCGTGCGCCCACCGCTGCGCCATGCACGGGCATGAGGTGGTGATTTTCGAGGCCCGGGAAAAAGCCGGCGGCCTCAACGAATACGGGATCGCCAAGTACAAGCTGGTGGACGACTTCGCCCAGAAGGAGCTGGACTTCCTGCTGCAGATCGGCGGCATCGAGATCCGCCACGGGCACAGACTCGGCGACAACCTGAGCCTCACCGAGCTGCACCAGCAATTCGACGCGGTGTTCCTCGGCCTCGGCCTGGCTGCCAGCAAACAGCTGGGCCTGCCCTTTGAGGACGCCCCCGGCCTGCTGGCCGCCACCGACTATATCCGCGAACTGCGCCAGGCCGACGACCTCACGCAACTGCCCCTGGCCGAGCGCTGCATCGTCCTCGGCGCCGGCAACACCGCGATCGACATGGCGGTGCAGATGGCCCGCCTCGGCGCCCACGATGTCAACCTGGTGTACCGCCGCGGCATCGAGGACATGGGCGCGACTCGCCATGAACAGGACATCGCCAAGGCCAATCAGGTGCGCCTGCTGACCTGGGCTGCGCCCGAGCAAGTGCTGCTCGACGCCCATGGCCAGGTGCGCGGCATGCGCTTCGCCCGCACCCGGCTGGTGGAGGGCCGCCTGCAAACCACCGGGGAGACCTTCGAGCTGGCCGCCGACGCGATCTTCAAGGCCATCGGCCAGGCGTTCGACGGCGCCGCGCTGAGCGACCCGCTGGCCCGCGAGCTCAAGCGCGCCGGCGAGCGCATCGAAGTCGACGAACAGCTGCGCACCAGCATCCCCGGGGTGTATGCCGGCGGCGACTGCGTCAGCCTCGGCCAAGACCTCACCGTCCAGGCGGTGCAACACGGCAAGCGGGCCGCCGAAGCCATGCATGCCCAACTCATGCTCAACGTGGAGGCTGCGTAAATGGCCGATCTGTCGATTGTGTTCGCCGGTATCAAAGCCCCCAACCCGTTCTGGCTGGCCTCCGCGCCGCCGACCGACAAGGCCTACAACGTGGTCCGCGCCTTCGAGGCCGGCTGGGGTGGCGTGGTCTGGAAAACCCTGGGCGAGGACCCGGCGGCGGTCAACGTGTCGTCACGCTACTCGGCGCACTTCGGCGCCAACCGCGAAGTGCTGGGCATCAACAATATCGAACTGATCACCGACCGCTCCCTGGAGATCAACCTCAGGGAAATCACCCAGGTCAAGAAGGACTGGCCGGACCGTGCGCTGATCGTGTCGCTGATGGTGCCCTGCGTCGAGGAGTCATGGAAAAACATCCTGCCGCTGGTGGAAGCCACCGGCGCCGACGGCATCGAACTGAACTTCGGCTGCCCCCACGGCATGCCGGAACGCGGCATGGGCGCAGCGGTCGGCCAGGTGCCGGAGTACGTGGAACAGGTCACCCGCTGGTGCAAGACTTATTGCTCGCTGCCGGTGATCGTCAAGCTGACGCCGAACATCACCGACATCCGCATGGCCGCCCGCGCGGCCCATCGCGGCGGCGCCGACGCGGTGTCGCTGATCAACACCATCAACTCGATCACCAGCGTGGATCTGGAGCGCATGGTCGCCAACCCCATGGTCGGCAGCCAGAGCACCCACGGCGGCTACTGCGGTTCGGCGGTCAAGCCGATTGCCCTGAACATGGTCGCCGAGATCGCCCGTGACCCGCAGACCCACGGCCTGCCGATCTGCGGTATCGGCGGCATCGGCACCTGGCGCGACGCCGCGGAATTCGTCGCCCTGGGCTGCGGTGCGGTGCAGGTGTGCACAGCGGCGATGCTCCATGGTTTCCGCATCGTCGAGGAGATGAAGGACGGCCTGTCGCGGTGGATGGACAGCCAGGGTTATCACAGCCTGCAGGACTTCTCCGGGCGCGCGGTGGGCAACACCACCGACTGGAAGTACCTGGATATCAACTACCAGGTGATCGCCAGGATCGACCAGGACGCCTGCATCGGCTGCGGCCGCTGCCATATCGCCTGCGAAGACACCTCGCACCAGGCCATCGCCAGCCTCAAGCAGGCCGACGGCACCCATAAATACCAAGTGATCGATGCCGAATGCGTGGGCTGCAACCTGTGCCAGATCACCTGCCCGGTGCAGGACTGCATCGAGATGGTGCCCCAGGACACCGGCAAACCGTTCCTCGACTGGCAGCACGACCCGCGCAATCCGTATCGCGAGGCGGTGTGAGGTTCGCCGGGTAAATAGCATTGGCTGGACGTAAACGTTGACGCCTGCCTGTAGCCGCTGCCGAGCCCGCGAGGCTGCGATCGGGCGCGAAGCGGCCGCAACCCGGATAACGCGCAAGACCTGACACACCGCGAATTCAGGTTTTGCGGCAACTGCGTTGCCGTTCGCAGCCTCGCTGCGCTCGGCAGCGGCTACACGCCAACGCTCAGGGGGCTGCCGTATCAGGGCTCCAGCCCGATCCCGCGCAGGATCACGCTGGTCACCGTCTGCACGGCCTTTTCGAACTGCATGTCCGACAGCGGCTGGTGTTCGTTGATGATCATGATCTGGTGGTCGAAGTCGGCGTAGTGCTGGGTCGAGGCCCAGATCATGTACAGCAGGCTCGACGGTTCCACCGGCAGGATGCGCTGGTCTTCGACCCACTGGCGGATCTTCGCTTCCTTCATCTTCGCCCAGTCGTACAGGCTGGCGTCCAGCGCCTCGCCCAGGGTCGGCGCGCCGTGGATGATTTCGTTGGCCCAGACTTTCGAGCCATAGGGCCGGCTGCGCGAATGGTTCATCTTGGCGCGGATATAACTGCTGAGCACCACCCGCGGGTCGTCGAACATCTCGAAGCACAGCGCATCCTGCTTCCACAGCTCCAGCAGCTCCAGCAGCACCGCGCTGTACAGCTCGCTCTTGGTGCTGAAGTAGTAATGCAGGTTGGAGCGCGGTAACTGCACCTCGGCGGCGATATCGGCCATGGCCGTGCCGCTGAAGCCTTTTTCGGCGAACACCTTTTCCGCCGCCAGGAGGATTTTTTCGACGTTGCTGCGACGGATCTCGATCTTGTGATTGCCCATAAGGGCTCCCTGAAAACAGTCTGCTGCAAGACTACCATCGGCCTTCGTACAAAAACGAAACTTCCTGCGCCCGGCTTTCCCCGGCAAAACCGATTGGTTAGGATCCCTCCCGCCTTATTCCCGGGCACCTGAAGTGTTCCGTCCAGGCGTTGATTCGCGACACGGACATGCAGGCAGGACTTTCGCCGCCGAACCCAAAGGGTTTCGGCCATCCTGCAACGCCGCTATGGAGCTTATCCATGAACATTCGCAAACGCCGGGCCGCGGACGATCCGCGGCTCGCCGCCCTGTGGGAACGCTCGGTACGGGCCACCCACGACTTTATCGCCGAAGACGACATCCAGCTGCTCTACCCCCTGGTGCGCGACACCTACCTGCCAGCCCTCGAAGCCTGGTTGCTGGAGGATCCCGACGGCACCCCGGCCGGCTTTATCGCCACCGCCGGCGACAAGGTGGAAATGCTGTTTATCGAACCGGCCCGCCGTGGCCAGGGCGTCGGCCGGCAACTGCTCGACCATGTGCGCAGCCGGCATCCGCGGCTCAGCGTCGACGTCAACGAACAGAACCCCCAGGCCCATGGTTTTTATCGGCACTACGGTTTCGAAGACATCGGCCGCTCGGCAACCGACGGCCAGGGCCGGCCGTTCCCGATCATCCATATGCGCCTGAAAAGCGCTTGAAAACCGCGCCGATGTTTCATCCAGCGACCCGGCCGCGGTCCTTATACTCATCGGCGCAGCGACCACCCGACACTCATTGAACAGGTATTTCCCATGCTGAAAAAACTGCTGACCACCAGCGCCCTGCTGGCCTCTCTCGTCGCCGCTTCCTCGGCCTTCGCCCACGCCCACCTGCAAAGCCAGGTCCCGGCCGCCGACAGCACAGTGAGCGCGCCGAGCGAGTTGCGCCTGGTGTTCTCCGAAGGCGTCGAGGCGGCCTTCACTAAAGTCAGCCTGAGCAAGGATGGCGCGGCGGTCGCCGTCAAGGCCCTGGCCACCGAAGGCGCGGACAAGAAGACCCTGGTCGTGACCCCGGCGGCGCCGCTGGCGGCGGGCGCCTACAAGGTTGAGTGGCACGCGGTGTCGGTGGATACCCACACGAGCGAAGGCAGCTACAGTTTCAAGGTCGGCCAGTAACCGATGTCGACCCTGTTGGTGCTCTGCCGCTTCGTGCATTTCGCGGCCGTCCTGCTGCTGTTCGGGGCCTGGGTGTTCAGGCCCCTGCTGTTGGGGCGCGAGCCCGTTGCCGCCTTGGATCGCCGCCTGACCCAACTCGGCCGCGGGCTGGCCTGGACGGCCCTGGCCACCGGCATCTGCTGGTTGCTGCTGATCACCGCCAGCATGGCCGGCAACGGCGCCGCGGCCCTGGACCCGGCGACCTTGCGACTGGTATTGGGCAAGACCTTTTTCGGCCAGGTGTGGAGCTGGCATCTGCTGCTCAATGGCCTGCTGGTGGTCTTGCTGTTGACCCGCCTGGGTGAGCCGCTGGCGCTACGACTGGTCCTCGCCGCCCTGCTGCTGGCCACCCTCGCTCCGGTAGGCCACGGCGCCATGCTCGATGGCCTCAGCGGCCAGTTGCTGATCCTCAACCAGATCGTCCACCTGGGCTGCGTCAGCCTGTGGCTCGGCGGTTTGCTGGTGCTGCTGATGATTCTGCGCCAGCCCGACGGCCTGCCGCTGGGCCCGCTGTTGCGGCGTTTCAGCGGCGTGGGTTACGGGCTGGTAGGTGGGTTGCTGGTCACGGGTCTGATCAATGTACGAGTGCTGACCGGCCAGCTGTGGCCGACGCCGCTGCTGTCCGGCTTTGCCCTGATCCTGCTGATCAAGGTGCTGCTGGTGTGCGGCATGTTCGCCCTGGCCCTGTTCAACCGCTTGCGGATCGAGGACTGCCAGCAGCGCCTGGGTACCCTGCGCCGTAGCGTGCTGCTGGAATGGCTGCTGGGCATCGCCGCGGTGGCGGCCGTGTCGCTGCTCGGCACCCTGCCGCCTCTCACCGCTTAAGCCCTGTAGCCGCTGCCGCAGGCTGCGATCGGGGCGCAGCCCCGTAGACCTGGCGGCGTGGTGTAACTGACTGCGCGCGGTGCCTGGTTTGGCGTCTGCTTCGTCGGAGTGCCGCCCAAGCCGATCGCAGCCTCGCCAGGGCTCGGCAGCGGCTACAGAAGCGTCGGGTCATTCGACCCGGGTATCCCCTTCCGCGGCCGTATCGATACTCACCACCACCGACATCCCCGGACGCAGGCGTTCGCTTTCTGCCTGGTCGGGGTCGACGGTGATGCGCACCGGTATCCGCTGGGCGATCTTGACGAAGTTGCCGGTGGCGTTGTCGGCCTGCAACAAGGCGAACTCCGAACCGGTGGCCGGCGAAATGCGCTGCACATGGCCGTGGAATTTGCGGTGGTCGAGCGCATCGACGGTGAAGCTTGCGGGCTGGCCGACGCGGATATTGTCCATCTGGGTTTCCTTCATGTTGGCGATCACCCAGAGCTGGTTCGGCACCAGCGCCATCAGCTGCGCCCCGGAATTGACGTAGGCCCCCAGGCGCACGCCGATCTGCCCCAGCTGGCCGTCGCGCGGCGCGGTGACCCGGGTGTTGGACAGGTCGATCCGCGCCAGTTGCACCGCCGCCTCGGCATTGGCCACCGCGGCCTCCAGCGAGCCGCGATTGACGATCACCGTCTGCAGGTCCTGGCGGGCGATGTCCAGCTGCGCCTGGGCCTGGGCCACCGCGGCGAGGGTCTGGGCGTTGGCGGCGCGGGTCACGTCGAGGTCCCGCTGGGACACCGAACCGTCGGCGATCAGTTCCTGGTTACGGCGCAGGTCGGCGGCGCTCTTGCGCGCCTGGGCCTGGCTGTCGGCCAGCGCCGCCTGGCGCAGCTTGATGGTGGCTTCGGCGCTGTTGCGTTGCTGCACCACATTGGCCAGCGCCGCCTTCTGCGCCGCCAGCTGGGCCAGGGACTGCTCCAGGCGCTGCTTGTAGATGCGGTCGTCGAGGCGCACCAGCAGGTCGCCGGCCTTGACGAACTGGAAGTCCTGCACCGGCACCTCGAACACATAGCCGCTGAGCTGCGGCCCGATGATCGTCACCTGGCCGCGCACCAGGGCGTTCTCGGTGCTTTCGATGGGGCTGCTGAACGGCGGCAGCTGCCAGGCATAGAGCACGATCAATACCCCGGTGATGGCGATCGCGGCGAACCCCAGGGACGAGATGATCCGCACCCGCAGCGAACGCGGCTCGGTGATCGGCATCGAGGGCGGCGTGCTGCCTTCCGGGGTCGAGGCAATGGCGTTGGTGGTGGTGATGGTCGGTTCGGTCATGAAGAAATGGCACCGCTGGGTTGGACGGGAGTCGGGGCTGGGGTGGCTGGCGCGACCGCCTTGGTCGTGCTCATCAGCCACAGGCTGCGAATGAAGATCCAGATCATGGTCAGCACGGCGATCACCGCGATCAGCATGAACACATCGTTGTAGGCCAGTACGTTGGCCTCGCGGGTGGCGGCGCTGGCCAGGCTGCGGATGCCTTGCAGCTCGCGCGCCTGCGGGTCGGCGATGACCCGGCCGACGGCCGCCCCGCCGCTCTGCACCCGGCCCAGCACCCGTGGGTCCATCAGCACCAGTTGCTCGACGATATGGCTGGAATGGTATTTCTCGCGGACGATCTGGAAGGTCCCCAGCAGCGCCGCGCCGATCAGCCCGCCGAGGTTCTGGCAGATGCCGAACAGCACCGAGAAGCTCACCAGGTTGCGCGGGTTGGTCAGCACGTTGCGTGTGCCCAGGACCATGGTCGGGCCAAGAAAGAAGGTGCCGCCGAAGGCCAGCAGGAACTGGCTGAAATACATGTTGGCCGGGCGCGTGAGGTTATTGGAGAAGCTGTCCATCACCGAGCCCACGGCCATCAGCGCCAGGGAGATGATCAGCGGCATCAACAGGTGCGCCGGGTTGATGGTCAGGGCGCTGGTGGCCAGGCCCGCGATGCTGCCCAGCAGCATCACGCCATACAGCAGGCGCATCTGCTGGCTGCTCATGTTCAGCGCCTGGAGAAAACCCACGGCGCCGGTGGACTGCTCGGACAGCACCATGCGGATCAGGATTACCGCCAGGGCCAGGCGGATCATCGCCCCGCTGCCCAGCCAGCGGGTCATCAGCATCGGGTTGCTGCGGTTATGTTCGATGGCCAGGCCGGCGAGGATCAGCACGATCGAACCGGCGCTCGCGTAGCCGATCCACGGCGCCTCCAGCCACCAGTCGATGCGCCCCAGGGACAGCACGGCGCAGAGCAGCGCGACGCCGCTGGCGAGGATGGCGAAGGTCAGGAAATCCAGTTTCTCGAAGGTGCGGAAACGGTCGCCGGGCGGCAGCTTGAGCAGGAACACGCAGCCCAGGGACGCCAGCGCCAGGCCCAGTTCGAACAGGTACAGGCCGCGCCATTCGGCGATCTGCAGCAGGTCTTCGGAAAACAGCCGCGCCAGGGGCAAGGCCAGTTGCGAGGCGCCCAGCCCGAGCACCAGGGCTTTCATCCGCCACTTGGCCGGGAACGCCTGGACCATGTAGTACAGGCCCAGGGAGCTCAGGGCCGCGCCGACCATGCCGTGGGCCGCGCGCACGGCGATGGCCGAACTCAGGTCGTTGACGAACAGGTGGCCGAAGGTCACCAGCGCATAGAGCACCAGGAACACTTCGGTAAAGGCGCGCAGGCCGAACTGCTGGCGAAACTTCACCAGCAGCAGGTTCATCGACACGTTGGTCATCACGTAGGCGGCCGGCAGCCAGGCCATTTCCGCGGTGGTCGCGCCCAGGGCGCCTTGCAGATACGGCAGGTTGGCGATCACCAGGGAGTTGCCGAGGCCGCCGGTGATCGCCACCAGCAAACCGACCAGGGCATAGGCCAGGCGCTTGTGGGTGGGGTGCAGCGGCGTCGAGGGGGAACCGGGCAAGCTGGGCTTTTCGTGGGGTTGCCAGTTGCGCGGGGCGTAACTATCCATTCATTGACCTTGCCATTGCGTGAGCTTGTCCCATGTCCGCCCAAGTGGCGGACGATCCAGTGTTGTTCCGGGTTGCCCGGCAGTTTGCCGGAACCTGAGGCGTCTTTGTAGGAGCGAGCTTGCGCGCGATAGCGGTGTGCCTGGCTGGCCGCGGTACCCGTATCGCCGGCAAGCTGGCTCCTACGGACCATTTCTTGCGACGTCGCATTTACCATTGCCGCCCCTGCCCCTCTAGAATCAACCTCCCCTTGCGCTCCAGCCGCGGAGAACTCCATGCCCCTGCCTTTTCAGAAGCTGCATGCCAATGGCGACGACTTCATGCTGGTCGATGCCCGCGGGCGCGACAACCCGATCACCAGCGAGTTGGCCAGGGCCCTGGGCGACCGCCATCGCGGCGTGGGTTTCAATCAGCTGGTGGTGCTCAGCGATTGCCCCGAGACGGCGGCGCAACTGACTTTCTGGAATGCCGATGGTTCCAGCCTGAGCACCTGCGGCAGCGCCACCCGCGGCGCGGCCGACCTGCTGATGCGCGAAAGCGGCGCAGACTCGGTGCGGGTGAAAACCGTGCGCGGCATCCAGCATTGCACGCGCCTGGACGATCAGTCGGTAGCGGTAGAGATGGGCGTGGCGCAATTTGTCTGGCAGGACATTCCGTTGGCGACGGCCCTCGACAGCCTGGCCCTGCCCCTGCCCGGCGAGCCGGCGGCGTGCAGCATGGGCAACCCGCACTGCACATTCTTCGTCGAGGATGTGCAAGCCATCGATGTGGCCACACTCGGTCCGCGGGTCGAGGCGCACCCGCTGTTCCCGCGCAAGACCAATGTGCATTTCGTCCAGGTCATCGACCGCCAGACCATTCGCCTGCGCATCTGGGAACGCAACGGCGCCATCCCTCTGGGCTCCGGCTCATGCTCCTGCGGCGCGGCGGTCAACGGCATCCGCCGCGGCCTGCTGGACAGCCCAGTCCGGGTGCTGTGCGACGGCGGCCCGGTCACCGTCAGCTGGGACGGCCAGGGCAAGGTACGGCTGTCCGGCAATGTGGTGCAGGTGTTCAGTGGGACGCTCTGCGGCTGATGGTGCCTGGACGGAGCTGTCGCGATGACAGACGGTTTGCACCAGCACTTTACAAATAGTCCAGAACTGGATAATTTGTCTTAACCCTTTAGAGTGCCAGCCACGCAAGCGGAAATGGGTGACCTGCTGACGGGCAAGTCGAACTCATCCGCAGGGCGAATGACATCACTCTTTTCGTTATGACGGGGTTAGCGCTACAAGACCTGACAGGTGCTCAACTGCTGTTCAAGCAAGCCAATATCGAAGGTATTGGCCAGGATATTTCTTGGCCGTGGTAATTCTTTGAGGACATTTTGTTATGCAAATCACTCTGCCCACTTATCAAGATGTAGTCGATGCCTCGACGCGACTTGAGGGAGTAGCGAACGCTACGCCAGTCCTGACCTCGCGCACGATCGATGATGAAATCGGTGCCAAGGTTTTTTTCAAATGTGAAAACTACCAACGTACCGGCTCTTTCAAATTCAGGGGGGCATACAACTCCCTCGCGAAATTCAGCGAAGCGCAACGCCGAGGCGGTGTTGTGGCGTTCTCCTCTGGAAATCACGCGCAAGGCATCGCATTAGCAGCATCGCTGTTGAAAATTCCGGCCACTATTGTCATGCCCACCGATGCGCCTGCCGCCAAGGTCGCGGCGACCAAAGGCTATGGCGCCGAGGTGGTCTTCTATGACCGTTACACCGAAGACCGCGAGGCCATCGGCAAAGCCTTGGCCGCCAGGCACGGTATGACGTTGATCCCCTCCTACGATCATCCGGACGTGCTTTGCGGCCAGGGAACCGCCGCCAAGGAACTGTTCGAAAGCGTGGGCCAGCTGGATACGTTGTTTGTGGGCCTGGGGGGTGGAGGAATGCTGTCTGGAACAACCCTTGCCACACGCGCGCTGTCACCCGGCTGTACCTTGATCGGGGTCGAGCCTGAAGCCGGTAATGACGGCCAGCAATCGTTCAATTCAGGTGAGATTGTTCACATCGACACCCCCGACACCATCGCTGATGGGGCGCAAACCCAGCACCTTGGAAATTACACTTTCCCCATTATCCTGAATGGCGTTGACCGGATTGTCACCGTTACCGACGAAGAGCTTGTTTGTGCAATGAAGTTCTTTGCCCAGCGCATGAAAACGGTGGTTGAACCCACCGGATGCCTGGGGCTTGCCGCCGCAAGAAAGTTAAGGAATGAACTTCAAGGTCAACGTGTCGGCATCATCATTACCGGCGGCAACATTGATATCGACAAGTTTGGAAAGTTTCTCCAGCTTTAAGACAGCGCACTTTATCCATTGAAGAACATCAGGCGTTCAACAGCGCCTGACGGCATCGTCTTGCCGAAATCCAATGAACATATTCAGCCCGATAACATGGCTATAGATATAGCCACAATAAAAAAGAGGTGCACATGAAAAGCCGTCTTCTCGTTAAAGCAATTGTCATTGCGATGATTTCCGGCGTCGTCCTGGGGGGCATCCTTCATAGTCAACTCGATACGGCGACCGCCAAAGAAGTTGCCGGATACCTGAACCTGGTCACCGACGTGTTTTTACGCCTGATCAAAATGGTCATCGCCCCCCTGGTGCTCGCCACACTGGTTACCGGCGTGGCCAGCATGTCGGGAAACGGTTCGATGGGTCGCGTTGGCTTCAAAGCCATTACCTGGTTCATGATCGCTTCCCTGGTATCGCTGTCCATTGGCTTGCTCCTTGCCAACTTTTTCCAGCCTGGAACGGGTCTGAACCTGGCGGTTAGCGGTGACGCAGTGAATAGCGGCCTGAACACTTCCGCCTTTAGCCTGCCGCTCTTTCTCACCCATGTATTCCCTCGAAGCATCATTGAGGCAATGGGTAGCAACGAAGTGCTGCAGATCGTTGTGTTTTCCCTGTTCTTCGGATCCGCACTGGCGTTCGTCAAGGGCAAAGGCCAGTTCATCGTGGATATCCTCGAAGAGCTGGCCAATGTCATGTTCAGGGTCACTGACTACGTAATGTATGTGGCTCCCCTGGCCGTTTTTGCGGCCATCGCCGCCACTATCACCGTGCATGGCCTGGATATGGTCGTGACCTTTGGCAAGATGGTGGGACAGTATTTCCTCGGCTTGGCGCTACTCTGGACGCTGATCACGCTTGCTGGCTATCTGGCCCTCGGGCCCCGTATCAAGCACCTGTTCAAGCACCTGCGTGAACCGCTGCTGATCGCGTTCTCCACGGCTAGCAGCGAGGCCGCGTACCCGAAAACCATTGCCGCCCTGGACAAGTTCGGCGCCAACAAGCGCGTGAGCAGCTTCGTCCTGCCGCTAGGTTACTCATTCAACCTGGACGGCTCGATGATGTACCAATCCTTCATCGTGATGTTCATCGCCCAGGCGTACAACATCGAAATGACGTTCTCCCACCAGATCATGGTGCTGTTGACGCTGCTGGTTATCAGTAAAGGAACTGCGGGGGTGGCGCGTGGCTCGCTGGTCGTCCTGGCTGCGGGCCTGCCGATGATCGGCCTTCCGGAAGCGGGCCTGCTGCTCATCCTCGCCGTTGATCCAGTCCTGGACATGGGGCGCACCGCCACCAACGTCTTTGGCTGCGGCGTCGCTACCGCTGTCATCGGGCGACAGGGTAATGAGGACCCGATCGAGACAGCAAACGATACCGAGAAAAGCCTGCAAGCCGTTTAACCGCCCCTTACAAAAAACCATACCCCGCCATTCAATCGAACACCGGGAGCGGATGGGTTGCATCGCCTACCGCATCGGCTCCCCTCTACATAAGGTTACTCATGAAAATTGTAAGCACCGATACCGCTTCCCCTCCTGCCGGTCATTACTCGCAAGCGGTCATTCACCAAGACTCGCTGTACATTTCGGGTCAGCTTCCCGTCAGTCCCGATGGCACTCACAACATCGAGGCCTCGTTCACCGAACAAGCACACATAGCCCTCAGCAATCTGCTGGCGATTCTCAATGCCGCAGGCCGCACTGCCTCTGACTTGGTCAAGGTCACTGTGTATGTGGCGGGCATAAAGCATTGGCCAGCCTTCGACGAGATCTATTGCGAAATGTTGGGCAGCCATCGTCCGGCGCGCGCCGTAGTGCCGGTACCAGAACTGCACCATGGCTATCTGGTCGAGATTGAGGCTGTGGCCCGCATGTAACCCACCGGGGTCGAGGTGCGAAGGCACCTCGATGCCTGGCGCCAATCGCTGGATCGGGAAGCGTCGACTTTCCAAAGGATTGAGGAGGATACGTCTGACGCCGATCGCTTCAATCTACCGATCGGGTCAACGCTGCCCCGTGTGGCCAGGAGCGCATGAGGTGTCAATCACTTCGTATCGCTATACACCGTTGCGCGCGATACGCCGAGGTGTGAAGCCACCGTCTCCATGGCTTTTCTGATGTCCAGCAGACCGCACTCCTTCAGTTCCTGGAGCAGAGCCCTTCGATCGCCTGCCTTCAGGGCACGGGGAGTGGTGGCCATGCGTGCGGCAAACTGATCGATGCGCGCTCGAATCGACTCTGCCCCGCTCGACTCGAGCGACTCATGGGGACGTTCGCCGCTGAAGGCCCCGAACTGATCGAGCATGCCCTGCAGGCTTCTGAACAGGGTCAGGTCGATATTCATACAGAGCGCGGCCACATAACGCCCTGTGGAATCCTTGATGCCAATCGATGTGCTTTTGGCCTGGCGGCCATCTTTGAAATGATTGGGATAATTGGCAATTACCTGGGGATAAGCAGGGTCGGCAATTCGAGCAAGTCCCAACTCGGTAGCGGGATGTCCAACCATCCTGCCGGAAAGATTATTGTGAATAGCCAGAATGGCGTGCTCGGGATCTCGCAGGTCGTGCAGTACCACTTCGCAAAATGGGCTGAAGGTCTGGCTCAAGCCTTCTGCAATTTGCTCCAGCTGACTGATCAGCGCCTGTTGCTCGGGGGTCGTGTTTTTCTTCATAGCGAAGATGTCCAGCAAAGTAGAAGATTTCAATGAGAAGACAATAACAGCCTATGCAGGGCTTTTATCAGTGCCTTGGGCTTTGAATGATTCGCTCGAGAAACAGGCAAGCGCCTGTATTTTACGCGACCTGTTTTTCCTGGTCGGTAGCAGCAGAAGAATCGGAGCGCTCGCAAACGCCCAGTCCGCCAATACGCGGACCCGTGTTCCTTGCGCAATTGAGTCGACCACGGCCCATTGTGAACGGAGAACCAGACCTCGGCTATGGCTCGGTGTGCGACTCAACGGGCAAGCTCATCGCGCTTGAGCTTGAACACGCACAGCAAGACCCATCCCGGCTCGATTGGTAAATTTTCTTTAAAGGTGATCTGGCTTCGAGGGGATGTTTCAGGAAAAAGCCTGATGCCAGCCTATCGGCACTTTTTCCTCAAGGAGTGCCACCATGTCCCCCCACAAACACTCGCGCTGGCTCAAGCGCCTTCTCGCCTTCAGCCTGCTGGCGCCGGCCCTGGCATTCGCCCAGGAGCGCCCTTGGCCGGACGGCTCGCAGCTGGTGCTGTCGTTTTCCATGCAGTTCGAGACCGGTGGCCAGCCGGAGGGCGCCGAAAGCCCGTTTTCCGGGACCCCGCTGCCCAAGGGTTACCCCGACCTGCCGGCCAACACCTGGTTCGACTACGGCTACAAGGAAGGCCTGTGGCGCCTGCTCGATCTGTGGGACCGCACCGGCATCAAGGTCACCTCCCATGTGGTCGGCGAAGCCGCGCTGAAACACCCGGAGCTGGTCAAGGCCATCGCCGAGCGTGGCCACGAGGTGGCGGCCCATGGCATGCGTTGGGCCGACTCTTACAACATGAGCTACGCCCAGGAAAAACAGTTCATCGGCGATGGCGTGGACGCGGTGCAAAAGCTCACCGGCCAGCGCTCGGTCGGCTACAACGCCAACTGGCTGCGGCGCAGCCCCAACACCCTGAAGGTGTTGCAGGAGCTGAATTTCACCTACCACATCGACGATGTCAGCCGTGACGAACCTTTCGTTACCCTGGTGCGCGGCAAGAAATTCGCCGTGGTGCCTTACACCCTGCGCAATAACGACATCGTGCTGATAGAGGGCCGGCACTTCTCCGCCGAACAGTTCTATCAGCAGTTGGTGCTGGAGTTCGATCGCCTGTACGCCGAAGGCGCGAGCCGGCGGCGGATGATGTCGGTGAGCCTGCACGACCGGATCGGCGGCACGCCGGCGATGGTCGAAGCGGTGGAGCGTTTTATCCGCTACGCCCACTCCCATCCGAAGGTCAGCTTTATGCGCAAGGACCGGATCGCGCAGATCGTGCTGACGGAGAGCAACCCGCTGATCGACAACAGCGAGGCGGCGTATAACGATTGAGGCGTTATGTGTTGAACGAAAGTTCGGTGGGTCGCTCCAGGAGTGATGGCGACCTGTCGATTGCTATCGCGGGCAAGTCGGATCGCCGCCCGGCCGCTCCTACAGAAGATATGCGTGCTTCTGTAGGAGCGGCCGGTCGACGCTCGATTGCCCGCGATGAGGCCGGTCCCGCCCTGCCCGCCCTCAATAAAGCTCAATTCCCCAGGGTCAAGCCATTGGCCGGCAGCGGCAGCGCGGTCTTGTAGCGCACCTGCTTGAGGGCGAAGCTGGAGCGGATGTTGGCCACGCCGGGGACCTTGGTCAGGAAGTCCATCATGAAGCGCTCCAGGGCCTGGATGGTCGGCACCAGCACGCGGATCAGGTAGTCCGGATCGCCAGCCATCAGGTAGCACTCCATGACTTCCGGGCGGTCGGCGATGGCCTCTTCGAAATGCTGCAGCGCCTCTTCCACCTGCTTCTCCAGGCTGACGTGAATGAACACGTTGACGTGCAGCCCCAGCAGGTCGGCATCCAGCAGGGTCACCTGCTCGCGGATCAGCCCCAACTCCTCCATGGCGCGCACGCGGTTGAAGCACGGGGTGGGCGAAAGGTTCACCGAACGGGCGAGGTCGGCGTTGGTGATGCGGGCGTTCTCCTGGAGGCTGTTGAGAATGCCGATGTCGGTACGGTCCAGTTTGCGCATGAGATAAATCAACCTGTTTTTTATGTTTATGCAGATTTTTTATCTGCAAATCATCCTGAGCGCAACGAAACAGAGATAAATATTCTCCTTGGCCCGGCCTATGATTGTTGTAGGACAAGATTTCCCTTACCCAGGGAATGACTGTCAGCTAAGCGCGCCCACTACAAGAAATTCACAAGATCGAGCGTAGACAAGCCATGACCCAAGCGTACGAACCGCTGCGCCTGCACGTGCCTGAACCCTCAGGCCGTCCCGGTTGCAAAACCGACTTCTCCTACCTGCGTCTGACCGACGCCGGCACGGTGCGCAAACCCCCAATCGATGTAGAACCCGCCGACACCGCCGACCTGGCCCGTGGCCTGATTCGCGTGCTCGACGACCAGGGCAACGCCCTGGGCGAATGGGCCGAAGGCGTGCCGGCCGAGGTCCTGCGCCAGGGCATGCGCGCCATGCTCAAGACCCGGACCTTCGACAACCGCATGGTGGTCGCCCAGCGCCAGAAGAAGATGTCGTTCTACATGCAGAGCCTCGGCGAGGAAGCCATCGGCAGCGCCCAGGCCCTGGCGCTGAACATCGACGACATGTGCTTCCCCACCTACCGCCAGCAAAGCATCCTGATGGCCCGCGACGTGCCGCTGGTGGACATGATCTGCCAGCTGTTGTCCAACGAGCGCGATCCGCTCAAGGGCCGCCAGCTGCCGATCATGTACTCGGTCAAGGAAGCCGGTTTCTTCACCATCTCCGGCAACCTGGCCACCCAGTTCGTGCAGGGCGTGGGCTGGGGCATGGCCTCGGCGATCAAGGGCGATACCAAGATCGCCTCGGCCTGGATCGGCGACGGCGCCACCGCCGAGTCGGACTTCCACACCGCCCTGACCTTCGCCCACGTGTACCGCGCGCCGGTGATCCTCAATGTGGTCAACAACCAGTGGGCGATCTCCACCTTCCAGGCCATCGCCGGCGGTGAAGCCACCACCTTCGCCGGACGCGGCGTGGGTTGCGGCATCGCCTCGCTGCGGGTGGACGGCAACGATTTCATCGCGGTCTACGCCGCGTCCCGCTGGGCCGCCGAACGCGCCCGGCGCAACCTCGGCCCGACCCTGATCGAATGGGTCACCTACCGCGCCGGCCCGCACTCCACTTCCGACGACCCGTCCAAGTACCGCCCGGCCGACGACTGGAGCCACTTCCCCCTCGGCGACCCGATCGCCCGCCTCAAGCAGCACCTGATCAAGATCGGCCAGTGGTCCGAAGAGGAACACGCCGCGGTCAGCGCCGAACTGGAAGCCGAAGTCATCGCCGCGCAGAAACAGGCCGAGCAGTACGGCACCCTCGCCGGCGGGCAGATCCCCAGCGCCGCGACCATGTTCGAGGACGTGTACAAGGAAATGCCCGAGCACCTCAAGCGCCAACGCCAGCAACTGGGAATCTGACATGAACGACCACAACAACAATATCCAGTTGGAAACCGCCATGACCACGACCACCATGACCATGATCCAGGCCCTGCGCTCGGCCATGGATGTGATGCTAGAGCGTGACGACAACGTGGTGGTGTTCGGCCAGGACGTCGGTTATTTCGGCGGCGTGTTCCGTTGCACCGAGGGCCTGCAGACCAAGTACGGCACCTCGCGGGTGTTCGACGCACCGATCTCGGAAAGCGGCATCGTCGGCGTCGCCGTCGGCATGGGCGCCTACGGCCTGCGCCCGGTGGCGGAAATCCAGTTCGCCGACTACGTCTACCCGGCCTCGGACCAGATCATTTCCGAAGCCGCGCGCCTGCGGTATCGCTCCGCCGGCCAGTTCACCGCCCCCATGACCCTGCGTATGCCCTGCGGCGGCGGCATCTATGGCGGCCAGACCCACAGCCAGAGCATCGAGGCGATGTTCACCCAGGTCTGCGGCCTGCGCACCGTGATGCCGTCCAACCCCTACGACGCCAAGGGCCTGCTGATCGCCTCCATCGAAAACGATGACCCGGTGATCTTCCTCGAGCCCAAGCGCCTGTACAACGGCCCGTTCGACGGCCACCACGACCGCCCGGTAACCCCCTGGTCGAAACACCCCTCGGCCCAGGTGCCGGACGGCTACTACAAGGTGCCGCTGGACGTCGCCGCCATCGCCCGGCCGGGCAAGGACGTCACCGTGCTGACCTACGGCACCACGGTGTATGTCTCGCAAGTGGCCGCCGAGGAAACCGGGATCGACGCCGAAGTCATCGACCTGCGCAGCCTGTGGCCGCTGGACCTGGAAACCATCGTCAAGTCGGTGAAAAAGACCGGTCGCTGCGTGGTGGTCCACGAAGCCACCCGCACCTGCGGGTTCGGCGCCGAGCTGGTGTCGCTGGTGCAAGAACACTGCTTCCACCACCTGGAAGCGCCTATCGAGCGCGTGACCGGTTGGGACACCCCCTACCCGCACGCGCAGGAGTGGGCGTATTTCCCTGGCCCGTCCCGAGTGGGCGCGGCTTTGCAACGGGTCATGGAGGTCTGAATGGGCACGCACGTAATCAAGATGCCGGACATCGGCGAAGGCATCGCAGAAGTAGAACTGGCGCAGTGGCACGTCAAGGTCGGCGACCTGGTGGTCGAGGACCAGGTGCTGGCCGACGTCATGACTGACAAGGCCATGGTCGATATCCCCTCCCCGGTGCACGGCAAGGTCCTATCCCTGGGCGGCCAGCCCGGCGAAGTCATGGCAGTGGGCAGCATATTGATCAGCATCGAGGTCGAAGGCGCCGGCAACCTCAAGGCGTCCGATCAGCTGGTCAAGGAACCCGCGGCTATTAAAGAAGCAGCACCCGCGGTAGCAGCGCCCAAGGTCGAGGCCGCGCCAGTGCTGGAAAGCAAACCCGCCGCCGCTTGCCGCCCCGCGCCACAGGCGCCCCAAATGCCGGTAGCCCGCGACGCCGACGAGCGCCCGCTGGCCTCCCCGGCCGTGCGCAAGCATGCGCTGGACCTGGGCATCCAGCTGCGCCTGGTGCAGGGCAGCGGTCCGGCCGGCCGCATCCTCCACGAAGATCTGGACGCCTACCTAGCCCAGGGCAATCAGCGCGCCCAGAGTGGCTCGGCGCCGTCCGGCTATGCCCAGCGTCATGACGAGGAACAGATCCCGGTGATCGGCATGCGCCGCAAGATCGCCCAGCGCATGCAGGAAGCCACCCAGCGCGCCGCCCACTTCAGTTATGTCGAGGAAATCGACGTCACCGCCGTGGAAGAACTGCGCGCGCACCTCAATGAAAAACACGGCGCCACCCGCGGCAAGCTGACCCTGTTGCCATTCCTGGTGCGGGCCCTGGTCGTGGCCCTGCGCGACTTCCCACAGATCAACGCGCGTTACGACGACGAAGCCCAGGTCATCACCCGCCACGGCGCGGTGCATGTCGGGGTGGCCACGCAAAGCGACGTCGGCCTGATGGTGCCGGTGGTGTGCCACGCCGAAGCCCGCAGCCTGTGGGACAGCGCCGCGGAGATCGCGCGCCTGGCTACAGCCGCGCGCAGCGGCAAGGCGGCCCGCGACGAACTGTCCGGCTCGACCATCACCCTCACCAGCCTCGGCGCCCTGGGCGGCATCGTCAGCACGCCGGTACTGAACCTGCCGGAAGTGGCGATCGTCGGAGTGAACAAGATCGTCGAACGGCCAATGGTGATCAAAGGCCAGATCGTGGTCCGCAAGATGATGAACCTCTCCAGTTCCTTCGATCACCGGGTGGTCGACGGCATGGACGCGGCGCTCTTCATCCAGGCCATTCGCGGCCTGCTCGAACAACCCGCCAGCCTGTTTCTGGAGTAACTCATGCAACAGACTCTGAACACTACATTGCTGATCATCGGCGGTGGCCCTGGCGGCTATGTGGCGGCGATCCGCGCCGGCCAGCTGGGCATCTCGACCATCCTGGTGGAAGGCCAGGCGCTGGGTGGCACCTGCCTGAACATCGGCTGCATCCCGTCCAAGGCGCTGATCCATGTCGCCGAGCAGTTCCAGCAGACCCGCCATCACAGCCAGGGCTCGGCCCTGGGCATCAACGTCTCGGCGCCGACCCTGGACATCGGCAAGAGCGTGGAATGGAAGGACGGCATCGTCGACCGCCTGACCACTGGCGTCGCCGCTCTGCTGAAAAAGCACAAGGTCCAGGTGATCCATGGCTGGGCCAAGGTCGTCGATGGCAAGACCGTGGACATCGAAGGCGCCGACACCCGCATCCAGTGCGAGCACCTGCTGCTGGCCACCGGTTCGAAAAGCGTCAACCTGCCGATGCTGCCGCTTGGCGGGCCGATCATCTCCTCCACCGAAGCCCTGGCGCCCAAGGCCCTGCCCAAGCGCTTGATCGTGGTCGGCGGCGGCTATATCGGCCTGGAGCTGGGCATCGCCTACCGCAAGCTCGGCGCCGAGGTCAGCGTGGTCGAGGCCCAGGAACGCATCCTGCCGGCCTACGACGCCGAACTGACCCAGCCGGTGCTCGAATCGGTGAAGCAACTGGGGATCAAGCTCTACCTCAAGCACAGCGTCGAAGGCTTCGATGCCGGGACCCACACCTTGCAGGTGCGTGACCCGAACGGCGACAGCCTGCAGCTGGAAACCGACCAGGTGCTGGTGGCGGTCGGGCGCAAGCCGAACACCCAGGGCTGGAACCTCGAAGCGCTGAACCTGGAGATGAACGGCTCGGCCCTGCACATCGACAAGCGCTGCCAGACCAGCATGCGCAATGTCTGGGCGATCGGCGACCTCGCCGGCGAACCGATGCTCGCGCACCGGGCCATGGCCCAGGGCGAGATGGTCGCCGAGCTGATCGCCGGCCAGCACCGGGAATTCAACCCGACGGCCATTGCCGCGGTGTGCTTCACCGACCCGGAACTGGTGGTGGTCGGCAAGACCCCGAACGAGGCCAAGGCCGCCGGCCTGGACTGCATCGTGTCGAGCTTCCCGTTCGCCGCCAACGGCCGCGCCATGACCCTGGAATCGAAAAGCGGTTTCGTGCGGGTGGTGGCACGCCGTGACAATCACCTGATTGTCGGCTGGCAGGCGGTGGGCGTCGGCGTGTCCGAGCTGTCCACGGCCTTCGGCCAGTCCCTGGAAATGGGCGCGCGCCTGGAAGATATCGCCGGCACCATCCACGCCCACCCGACCCTGGGCGAGGCGGTGCAGGAAGCGGCATTGCGGGCCCTGGGCCACGCCTTGCATCTGTAAACGCCACACCGGGAGGCAACACCCTGTAGCCGCTGCCGCAGGCTGCGATAAGGCCCGCAGGGCCTTCAAGGATCTCAAGAGCACGTCCTCTTCGAGGCCGATCGCAGCCTTCGGCAGCGGCTACAGGGCGCTCCACAGGACGACAGGAGGGTTCATGAGCAGCTGGTTTTTTTGCTGCCCCTCCCATCGCCCGGGATGCGGTTCCCCCCCGGAATGCAGTATTGTTGTGCCCATCCAAAAAACGTCAGAAGCCTTGAGCCGTTGCGACGGTTGTTAAGCGATAGAGGGTGTCATGGGTAACGAAAGCATCAATTGGGACAAGCTGGGTTTTGACTACATCAAGACAGACAAGCGCTATCTGTCGCACTGGCGGAACGGCGAGTGGGACACAGGCACCCTGACCGAAGATAACGTGCTGCACATCAGCGAAGGCTCCACCGCCCTTCACTATGGCCAGCAGTGCTTCGAAGGCCTGAAGGCCTACCGCTGCAAGGACGGTTCGATCAACCTGTTCCGCCCGGACCAGAACGCCGCCCGCATGCAGCGCAGCTGCGCGCGCCTGCTGATGCCGCAGGTGTCCACCGAGCAGTTTGTCGAAGCGTGCAAGCAAGTGGTACGCGCCAACGAACGCTTCATCCCGCCTTACGGCACCGGCGGCGCGCTGTACCTGCGCCCGTTCGTGATCGGCGTGGGTGACAACATCGGCGTGCGCACCGCCCCCGAGTTCATCTTCTCGATCTTCGCCATTCCGGTCGGCGCCTACTTCAAGGGCGGCCTGACCCCGCACAACTTCCTGATCTCCACCTACGATCGCGCGGCGCCACAAGGCACCGGCGCGGCCAAGGTCGGTGGCAACTACGCCGCCAGCCTGATGCCAGGTTCGGAAGCCAAGAAGAAGCACTTCGCCGACTGCATCTACCTGGACCCTTTGACCCACTCGAAGATCGAGGAAGTCGGTTCGGCCAACTTCTTCGGCATCACCTTTGATAACAAATTCGTCACGCCGAAGTCGCCGTCGGTACTGCCGGGCATCACCCGCCTGTCGCTGATCGAACTGGCCAAGACCCGCCTGGGCCTGGAAGTGATCGAAGGCGACGTGCTGATCGACAAGCTGTCGGACTTCAAGGAAGCCGGCGCCTGCGGTACCGCCGCGGTGATCACGCCGATCGGCGGCATCGAGTACCAGGACAAGCTGCACGTGTTCTACAGCGAAAAAGAAGTCGGCCCGATCACCCAGAAGCTCTACAAAGAGCTGACCGGGGTACAGACCGGCGACGTCGAAGCGCCAGCCGGCTGGATCGTCAAGGTCTGACCTGACGCCCCCCGGCAGCAAAAAGCCCGCCTTTCACTTGCGTGATCGGCGGGCTTTTTCATGGTGGCCACACGGCTCTGAAAACCTGTGCCCCTAGCCGAGAGCCGCCACTTCCGGCGGCAGCAGAATGGCGCTCGCCTTGTCCTTGCCGTGATATTTGTCGATCAGGGAAAACAGGATGGCCGCTGTGCGGATATCCACGATCCCGCTGACATTCTCCTGGTTGAAGCGCATCTGGAAGGCTTCCACCACCCTTTCCGGTTGTTGGTCCAGATAGCCATAACCATAGGTTTGCAGCGCCTTCGTGACCTGGACCATGCTCGGCGGCGACACGCTGAAGCGAGTCAGGTAGTCGTCGAGGGTGCGCTCGTCGGGCCAGGCGCCAATGCCGGCTTCGGCAAGCCGTTTCCAGGGAAAGAACGGCCCCGGATCGATCTTGCGCCCGGGGGCGATATCCGAGTGCCCGACGATGTCCGTCGGCTGTATGTCGTACTTCCTGACCAGGTCCCGGGTCAGGCTGATCAGCAGTTCTATCTGGCGCTCGTTGTAGGGCTCGCCCAGCAACTGACCGGTGTCCTTGTCCCAGCCCGCGTTGACGATCTCGATCCCGAGCGAGGTGTCATTCAGGTTGCTGCGGTTCTTCCACTGGCTCACTCCCGCATGCCAGGACCGGTCGTGGTCATCGACCAACTGGTCGGCCACCGGCAGGCCCTTGTAGGTCTTCGGCCGGTCGGGAATCAGGTAGTTGGCGCTGACGTGTTCCGATCGCGTCAGCGTTTCGAAGGACTGCGCCTGATCGAGCGCGGTGTAGTGCAGGACCAGGAAACGGATCCGATGGTTCTTCGCCACCGCCCTTTCGCCTTTCGAAAGGACGTAACCGTCTTTCTCCGTAAGCCTTGCCTCGGAGGTGTCTTGGTGGCTGCTGGTACAACCGGTCATCGCCAGCAAGAGGCTTAAGACCGTGGTGTATTTCTTCATGACTTGCCCTTGAACGTTGCTTTCCTTTCCCCGCCTGGCTTGCTGCGTTGCAGGCCTGTGGAGCGGCGCATGCTAGGGACCGGGAGGAAAGACTGTCTTTAGGAAAAGTCCGAAAGTCGCTGAGAAAGTCCGACGACAGAGAGCACAGATGATGGGCCACGCAGGGCTACTGCGCCCCAAGGGGTGGGCATGCCGGGGCCGGCATGCCCGATAGTGCGGGAAAGGTCGCGGCTACTGGTGCTGGACCTGGAACATCGAGTTCACCTGGACCCGCGCCAGCATGTGTTCGGCGCCACCGCCGCGACGCATGCCGCGCACCGGGCAGGCGTCGAGGTAGTCGAGGCCGACCGCCAGCTTCAGGTGCCGTTCGGGCCGCGCCAGGCGGTTGGTCACGTCGAAGCTGTACCAGCCACCGTCGATCCAGGCCTCCGCCCAGGCATGGCTGGCCAGGTGGTTTTCGTCTTCGGTGCACAGGTAGCCGGAGACATAACGCGCGGGAATCCCCAGGCCGCGGGCGCAGGCCAGGAACGCATGGGTGTGGTCCTGGCAGACCCCGACCCGGCCGGCGAAAGCCTCGGCCGCGGTGGTGTCCACCGTGGTCGCGCCCGGGCTGTAGACCATGTGCGCAGCCAGGGCATGCATCAGCTCGATCAGCGCCGCGCGGTCGCGCCGGGTGCCGCAGTGCTGCGCGGCAAAGGCGCCGAGGGCCGCGTCGGCCTTGGTCAACGGGCTGCTGCGCAGGAACGGCAGCGGCGACTGGCTGTCGTGTTCCACCTCCCGGGCCTGGTCGATTTCCACCTGGCCATAGGCGCTCAGGACCAGGGCGCCATGGGGTTCGTCCATGGTCAGCACATGCAGGATATTGCCGTAGGGATCGAGCTGGCTGCGCACCAGGCGCGGCAGTTCCAGGTGCCACTCGAGGATGTGCTGGCGCTCGCTGTTCTGCGGGGTCAGGCGCAGGAACTGGATGCTGGTGCAGACTTCGTCGGCGTAGCTGTAGGTGGTGTCGTGGCGTATGGAAAGTTTCATACAACCTCCAGATAGGATTCGTGGACGGTCTGCCCCAGGTGACGGATCTGCGCGATGAAATCGCTCAGCCACAGGTGCAGGCCCGACGCGAGGATCTCGTCGATCCCGGTGTAGCGCAGGCGTGCATTCAGCTCGGCGGCCAGGCGCTGGGCCGGACGGCCGTTGTTGCCCGGCAGGCTGGCGAGGATCTGGTCCAGCTCCTCGACGCAGGCGTGCAGCGAGCGTGGTACGTCGGCGCGCAACAGCAGCATCTCGGACACCTGCTCGGCCCCCGGCGCGTTGCGGTAGATCTCGTTGAACGCCTCGAACGAGGACAGGGCGCGGAGCAAGGCGCTCCACTGGTAGTAGCCGCGGGCCGAGTTGTCGCTGACCTCCTCCGACTCCTCGCCGAACATTTCGTAGCGCGCGTCCAGCAGGCGCAGGGTGTTGTCGGCCCGCTCGATAAAGGTGCCCAGGCGAATGAAGCAATAGGCGTCGTTGCGCATGATGGTGCCCGAGGTCGCGCCACGGAACAGGTGCGAACGCTCCTTGACCCACTCGCAGAAATGGCTGATGCCGTAGCGTCCCAGGCCGCTCTTGGCGATGTTGCGCATCTCCAGCCAGGTGGCGTTGATGTTTTCCCACATGTCGGCGGTGATGCGCCCGCGCACCGCGTGGGCGTTGGTCCGCGCCGCCCGCAGGCAGCAATAGATGCTGCCGGGGTTGGTCTCGTCGAGAGCGAAGAAATGCAGCATGCGTTCGGTATTCAGCTCGCCATAACGCTGGTTGTAGTCGTCCAGGGTACCGGCGGCCAGCAGCGACATCGCCAGCTCGGCATGGCCGTCGCTACGCCCCGCCTGGGGCATCAGCGACAGCGAGTAACTGACTTCGAGCATGCGCGCCAGGTTCTCGGCGCGCTCCAGGTAACGGGACATCCAGTAGAGGTCTGCAGCGGTTCTTGAAAGCATCGGTCAATCCTCCACGACCCAGGTGTCTTTGGTGCCGCCGCCCTGCGACGAGTTCACCACCAGCGAGCCTTCGCGCAAGGCCACGCGCGTCAGACCGCCCGGCACCAGGCGGGTTTCGCTGCCCGACAGGACGAACGGACGCAGGTCGATATGCCGCGGGGCGATGCCGTTCTCGACAAAGGTCGGGCACGTCGACAGGCACAGGGTGGGTTGGGCGATATAGGCCTCGGGGCGGGCCTTGAGCCGGGCGCGGAAGTCTTCGATCTCCGCCGCGGTGGCCGCCGGCCCCACCAGCATGCCGTAGCCGCCGGAGCCCTGGGTTTCCTTGACCACCAGGTCCGGCAGGTTGGCCAGTACGTGGGACAGTTCCTCGGGTTTGCGACATTGCCAGGTCGGCACGTTCTTCAGGATCGGTTCCTCGCTCAGGTAGAAGCGGATCATCTCGTCGACATAGGGGTAGATCGACTTGTCGTCCGCCACCCCGGTGCCCACCGCGTTGGCCAGCACCACGTTGCCGGAACGGTAGGCGGCGATCAGCCCGGGCACGCCGAGCATGGAATCGGGGTTGAACGACAAGGGGTCGAGGAAGGCGTCGTCGAGGCGCCGGTAGATCACGTCCACCGCCTGGGCACCGGAGGTGGTGCGCATGAATACGCGGTCGTCGCGCACGAACAGGTCGGCGCCTTCCACCAGTTCCACGCCCATCTCCCGGGCCAGGAACGCATGCTCGAAATAGGCGCTGTTGAAGCGCCCCGGGGTCAGTACCACCACCGTCGGGTTGTCCAGCGGGCTGGAGCTTTTCAGGGTATCGAGCAACAGGTTCGGGTAGTGGTCGATGGGCGCCACGCGCTGCGCGGCGAAGAGTTCGGGGAACAGGCGCATCATCATCTTGCGGTCTTCGAGCATGTAGCTCACGCCGCTGGGGGTGCGCAGGTTGTCTTCCAGCACGTAGTAGCTGC
Organism: Pseudomonas sp. GW822-FHT05A08; assembly: GCF_058800485.1. NCBI lineage: Bacteria > Pseudomonadati > Pseudomonadota > Gammaproteobacteria > Pseudomonadales > Pseudomonadaceae > Pseudomonas > Pseudomonas sp. GW822-FHT05A08. Next base: position 2,840,664 of record NZ_CM179511.1, on the reverse strand, counting down.
CGTCGCCGTCGCGCACCAGATCGACGCCGGAGATGTGCGAATAGATATTGCGGTGCAAATCCAGGCCGCGCATCGCCACCTGGTAACCCTCGTTGGCCAGCACCTGCTCGGCCGGGATGATGCCCTCCTTGAGAATGCGTTGCCCGTGGTAGATATCGGCCAGGAACAGGTTCAGGGCCTGGACCCGCTGGATGCAGCCGCGCTCGACGTTCCGCCATTCGCTGGCCTTGATGCTGCGCGGGATGATGTCGAAGGGAATCAGCCGTTCAGTGCCTTGCTCGTCACCGTACAACGTGAAGGTGATGCCAGCGCGGTGGAACAGCAGGTCGGCTTCGCGCCGACGCTGGTCCAGCAGCTCCACGGGGGTGTCCGCCAGCCAGCGGGCGAACTCCTGGTAATGTGGGCGGCAGCCACCACTCGCATCATACATTTCGTTAAAAAAAGCACGGGACATACCCCAACTCCTCGCCGTGGTTTAAACGGCTTTTTTATTTAAACTCTCTGTTTCAATAAATCGGGCCTTACGCTGTGCGATAGAAACTGTTCTGTTGAGCACCTCATTGTGCGGCTTGAATATTCCGCTCGATGCTGGCGGAAATACCCCAACTTATTGACGCCAGTTGTCTGGCGAAACTTCCCGTATGGATTTTCGGCAATGGAGCGCCCGCGATGACGTCCATTGGTTGTGGAACTCGTCACCTCCTTTTTCGTTTTAATGTGAACTTTCAATCTGAAAGTTTTCCGAAACTTCGACAGCACCCTTCACTGGAATCCGAAGGCTGTTTATCTGCTGTAGCAATCGCTGTGCCCAAACCCCGCCTCCTTGCGAATAAAGTCCCCAAGGGTGAAAAAACACCCGCTTGACGGCATTTTTCACTCAACCACGGGGCCCCACCCCCGGTTGACGCTGAAACGTTTTATCCGGAAAGCCGCCTGAACGGCTTTGCACAACACTGGCGCGAACGAAAAAAGTGCAGAAACTGTCGAGGAAGGTTTTTTTGCCCTGACACGGGGATTTTTGGCAAAGCAGCTGTTATCGCTTTGCACAAAGCAAGAGTTGACGCGGCCTGCCGAGAGAAAGAACAGCGCACCATTAGCGGTCCGGAAAACGCACCAACGGCGAACGAAACACCCAATAGCGCCAACTATTGGCGCAATTTCAGCTTTTCGCCAGCGCTAGTTTGTAAAAGTGTCGGACAGGATTGAACCGGGCATTTCCGACTGTGCACGGTTCGCGCCCGAAGGAATAACGTTCGCCGACGTTATCCGCCAAAGTCTTCATTCCACTTTTTATTGATTCAGTGCAATCAGCCAGGATTTATCGCCACCCTACCCCCACCACCGAACCTGTAGGAGCGCAGCTTGCTCGCGATGCAGGCACCACGGTGAATCAGGCACGCCGCCATCGCGAGCAAGCTCGCTCCTACAGGGGTTCGCGGATAAATAGCTACTCGCACACAGCGTAAAATGTGTAGGAGCCAGCTTGCTGGCGATCCAGGCGCCGCGGTGGGTCAGGTACTACAAGGTTTCCAGGTGTCCGACGATGATCCGCACCGCCTCCGCCGGCGACAACAGCGAACTGTCCAGCGTCAAGCGCTCGCCGCTCCAGGCCTGGTAATCGTGATCGAGCACCGACTGCCAGCTGGGTGAGCGCAACCCGGGCACATCCGCCTCACGGTTTTCCACCCGGCGCCGGTGCTCGGCGAGGTCCGTGCAGACCACCTCGATGTTGAGCAACGGGCTCTGCTCGGCCTTGGCGATGCCCTGCCAGGCCTGGCGGCTCTCGGCGACCGGATTGACGCAATCGGCCACCACCCGGTTGCCCAGGGCCAGGTTGCTGCGGGCCAGGGCATTGGCGATGTCGTACCCGGCCTTGCCGACTTCCGCCAGCCCGCCGTTGCGCAGTGCCTGCTCGATGTTGTCGATGCGCAGGTAGGTGGCCCGCAGATGGCTGGCCAGGGCCCGGGCGATGGTGGTCTTGCCGCTGCCGGGCAGGCCACTGAAGACGATGAGCATAGGCAGAACTCCAGGCAAAGCGATGCATTCGGAGGCTGACGACAACGCCAGCCATGGGTTTGTGGACCGGCCTATGAAGCCTGGGTAACGGCCGGCCGCCCCGGTTTGGCAGTGTTCCCGACACGCCGGGCCGGGCTGTCCGGTTCTTCGAGCTGGACGTCGAACCGACTGGCGATCTCCTTGCGCCCCAGGGCGGTCAAGCCCAGCGCCCGGCTGTCCAGGTCCTGGGTCAGCCATTTGCGCCGGATCGCCTCCTGCAACAACGCCGCCCCCAGCGCCCCGCCCAGGTGCGGGCGGCGCATGCTCCAGTCCAGGCACGGGCAGGCAAAGCGCCGGCGCAGGCTGGCCAGAGCTTGCACATCGATGCCCAGCCCAACAAAAAACCCTTCGCCGGCCGGGCTCAGAACGTACTCCTGGGCGCCCTCCTGCGGCGCCTGCAACCAGCCGGCCTCGAGCAGGCGGTCATGCAGCTGCACCGCCAGGGTGCCGGCCATATGGTCGTAGCAGGTGCGGGCGAACTGCAGGCGGTCCGGAGTGCGTGGGCTGAACGCGGGTGTGGCGTTGCGGCCGATCACCATCAGCGCTTCCAGGGCCTGGGCCACGCGCTTGTCGGCGAGGCTGTAGTAACGATGGCGGCCCTGCACATGCAGGCGCACCAGGGCCAGTTCCTTGAGCTTGCCCAGGTGCGCGCTGGCGGTGGAGGCGCTGACATCGGCGATCGCCGCCAGCTCGGTGCTGGTGCGCGCGTGGCCGTCCATCAGCGCGCAGAGCATTTTCGTCCGCGCCGGCTCGGCAATGGCCGCGGCGACCTGGGATACGGCGTTGTCGTGCTGCTGTGCATTCATATTTCGCTCCCGAACGAATCGTGCCCCTCGCAGGTTGCCGATAGTAGCAACACTTCTCCCCCGCGAATAAGGCCGCCCATCATGGACCCGATCACCGCCGTCACCCACGTCGATCCCTACCCTTACTACGCCAGCCTGCGGGCCCGGGGCGGGCTGGCCTTCGACCCCGGACTGGGGATGTGGCTGGCCAGCAGCGCCGCAGCGGTGGCCGCGGTGCTGGCCCATCCCGAGTGTCGGGTACGTCCTGCGCACGAGCCAGTGCCGCGGGCGATAGTCGACGGCGCCGCCGGTCAAGTATTCGGCCACCTGATGCGGATGAACGACGGTGAGCGCCAGCGTTGCCCCCGGGCCGCCATCGAGCCGGGCCTGCAACAGGTGCATGCCGAGGAAGTCAGCCAGCGGGTCGCCGCCCTGCTGCTGGGCCTGCCAAGCGATACCGCGGCCAGGCTGCATGACTGCCAGTTCCACCTGCCGGTGGCGGTGGTCGCCGGGCTGCTGGGCTTTGCCGCGCATCAGTTGCCTGCAATTGCCGGGCTGACCCGGGACTTTGTCGCCTGCCTGTCGCCAGCCAGCGACCGGGCACAACGGGATACCGCCCACCGGGCAGCCGGACAGCTGACTCGACGCTTTGAGGTTCTGCTCGATCAGCCGCCCGTCAGCCCGCTATTGCAACGGATCGTCGCAGGCTTCGACGCTCAAGATCGCGACAGCCTGATCGCCAACCTGATCGGCCTGTTGTCCCAGACCTTCGAAGCCAGCGCCGGGCTGATCGGCAATACCCTCTGCGCCCTGCTGGGCGATCGCCGGTTGCTCGCGGACCTGCGGGCGGCCCCTGAGCGGGTCGCCGACCTGTTGGCCGAAGTGCAGCGCCACGATCCGCCGGTGCAGAACACCCGGCGCTTCGTCGCCGCCCCTTGCAGCGTCGCCGGGGTGACGCTGGAGCCCGGCGCAGTGGTGCTGTTGCTGCTGGCCTCGGCCAATCGCGACCCGCAGTTGAACCCGCAGCCGGATCGCCTGCTGCTCGAACGCGAGGCGCGGCGCAGTTTCAGCTTTGGCAGCGGTCGCCACCAATGCCCCGGCCAAGAGTTGGCCCTGGCCATCGCCAGCGCGGTGGTCGGTGCGCTGCTGCGGCAATCGACCCTCGACCAGCCCATAACCTGGACTTACAAACCCTCGCTCAACGGGCGCATCCCCTTGTTCACTAGCCTGCCGGAGTCGCACTGATGATCGCCGTGATATTCGAAGCCCTGCCCCGCCCGGAACATCGCCAGCGTTACCTGGACATCGCCGCCGCGCTAAAACCGCTGCTGCTGGAGATCGACGGCTTCATTTCCATCGAACGTTTCCAGAGCCTGAGCGAGCCGGACAAGCTGCTGTCCCTGTCGTTCTGGCGCGACGAGCAAGCGGTGGAAGCCTGGCGCACCCTGGAACGCCATCGCACGGCCCAGGCCCTGGGGCGGACCGAGGTGTTCGCCGACTACCGGCTGCGGGTCGCCGAGGTGGCGCGCGACTACGGGCTGACCCGGCGCGAGCAGGCGCCGGCGGACAACCGCCGGGCCCATGCCGGGTAACACTGCTGGGCGCCTATTCGAACAATGAATGGTGCTCAGAGGGTCATCGGGCTTCTGCTAGGGTCTGTACGAAAAGTCGGCGAGCGAAGGTCAGGCAAGGCAAAAACAGGCGAGGAAGCGGAGTGTAGGGGCCTACATGAGCATTCCGAGCCTGTTTTTAACGCAGCATGGCCGAGCGCAGCCACTTTTCGTACAGAGCCCAGGGTCAGGCCTGGACCTCGGAGGACAAGCTCATGAGCCAGATCACCCAACATGCCCTGAAGCTCAATGGCATCGAATTGCACCTGCATGCCGCCGGCCCGCTGGACGGCCCGCCGGTGTGGCTGCTGCATGGGTTTCCCGAGTGCTGGTATTCGTGGCGCCGGCAGGTCGCGCCGCTGACGGCCGCCGGCTACCGGGTGCTGATCCCGCAGATGCGCGGCTACGGCGACAGCAGCGCCCCCGAGGAGGTGGCGGCCTATGACGTGCTGACCCTGTGCGCCGATATCCAGCAGGCGATGGATGCCCTGGGCCAGGAGCAGGCCTGCATCGTCGGTCACGACTGGGGCGCGGTGGTGGCCTGGCACCTGGCGCTGCTGGAGCCGCAGCGGGTCAAGGCCCTGGTGACCCTGTCGGTGCCGTTCGCCGGCCGCCCGAAACGCCCGGCCGTGGAGATCATGCGCGAGCTGTTCGCCGAGCGTTTCAACTACATCCTGTACTTCCAGGAACCCGGCATCGCCGAGCGGGAACTGGACGCCGACATCGACCGCAGCCTGCTGCATTTCATGCACGACTGCGAACACCTGCTGGATGAAAAAAGCCCGTCGGCCCAGCTGTTCGAGGGCATGCCTGCGCGTCACGCACCGCCCGCCTGGTGCACGCCGGAGGATTTTGCGGTGTACCGGCGCACCTTTGCAGGGCGAGGTTTTCGCGGCGCCTTGAACTGGTACCGCAACTTCGAGCGCAACTGGCAACGGACCGAACACCTGGGCGAATGCCAGGTGAGCCAACCCACCCTGTTCATGATCGGCGACCGCGACCCGGTGGGCCAGCTGGAAGCCCGCACGATGGAGCGCATGCCCGGCAAGGTGCCGCGCCTGGAACAGCATCGACTGGCGGATTGCGGGCACTGGATCCAGAGTGAAAAGGCCGCAGAGGTCAATCTGCGGCTGCTGGACTTTCTTGGGAGAAACTACCCCTGCCCGCCTACGGTGCAGACAGGGGCCTAGCGTTACAGGCTGCGATATTCGAGGGTGAGGTGCGACAGTTCGTGGACCGGCGCCAGGCGCTGGCGGATGGTTTCGGCGCTGACACCAGCGGCCGCCACCACACTGACAATCGCCGCCCGCGCCTGCGGGCCGACCTGCCACACATGCAGGTCGGTGATACGCGCATCGCCGGCGGCTTCCACCGACTGGCGAATCTCGCCGGCCAGTTGTTCGTCCGTGGTGTCGAGCAGCACCGCCGCGCTGGACTTCATCAGGCTATACGCCCAACGGGCGATCACCACCGCGCCAACGATGCCCATCACCGGGTCGAGCCAGACCCACCCCAGGTAACGCCCCGCCAGCAACGCGGCGATGGCCAGGACCGAGGTCAGGGCATCGGCCAGCACATGGACGTAGGCCGAGCGCAGGTTGTTGTCGTGGTGATGGCCGTGCCCGTGTGAATGCTCGTGCGGATGCTCATGAGCCTGCTGATGAACGTGGCCGTGATGGGCGTGACCGCCGGAAAGCAGCAAGGCACTGACGATGTTCACCAGCAGCCCGGCCACGGCGATCACGGTCGCCTCGGTGAAGGCCACCTGGGTCGGCTGCAACAGCCGCAGCAACGACTCGCCGGCAATGCCGATGGCCACCAGGCCGAGGATCAGCGCCGAGGCGAACCCCGCCAGGTCGCCGACCTTGCCGGTGCCGAAACTGAAGCGTGCATTGTCGGCATTGCGCCGGGCGAAACCGTAGGCCGCCGCCGCGATGCCCAGGGCCCCGGCGTGGGTCGCCATATGGAAACCATCGGCGAGCAAGGCCATGGAACCGGTGAGATAACCGGCGGCGATTTCACCAATCATCATGACGAAGGTCAGCACCACCACCCACAGCGTGCGACGGGCGTTTTCATCGTGGGCGGCACCGAGGAAGTGGTGGTCGTGGGTCAAGCCTGCCGCGGGCAAGGTCGGGCGCATGGTGTGGCCTCCGGTCAGGAATAACGGCGAATGGCTGCGAGCAGTTCGTTCACGCCCTTGGCCCGTTCGGCATCGCTGAGTTCAGGATGGGCCACATGCTCCAGGGCATGGGCCTCGATGATTTCCCCCATCAGGCCGTTGATCGCGCCCCGGGTGGCCGCCACCAGGTGCAGGGTCTTGGCGCACTCCGCGCCGGACTCCAGGGCCCGCTCCACGGCCTGCATCTGGCCCTGGATGCGCCGGACCCGTTTGAGCAGATCGTCTTTCTGTGCGTGCGTGTGCGACATACCCATACCCCCTATACCTATATGACGCTTATCCTGGCCAATGCCACGGGCCCACGCAAGGGCTTGATGACACCGGTCGTCCGCCACTGCATGTCGATCACCCACGGCCCAGCCCCGCCAGGCGAAGCACGGAGACACGATTTCAAGGAGGGATTTACCGAAGAGGACCGTGAAGGCAGCCAGATCAGACAGCGCCTCGACCTGGCCAGTACGCGGGATCAATCGTCGCGGGTCAGGACTTCCAGCAGCTCGATCTCGAACACCAGATTGGCGTTCGGCGGGATCTTGCCCATCGACCGCTCGCCATAACCCAGGTGCGCCGGCACCAGCAGCTTGCGCTTGCCGCCGACCTGCATGCCCATCAGGCCCTGGTCCCAGCCACCATTTTTCAGATTGTCCCTACAGACCTCCATAACCGAATCCACTAGCGTCCCTAAGCCAACTGCAAATGCTCTTCGCTCCCCTCTGACGGGGGCTTTCTTTATGGACAATGTGGACGCGAACACGGATGAGTGGCTACGTACCGAACGCCCCGAAGGGCTATCGCAACAAGGGTGTGGAACCCGTCGATCTTGGCGCCCAACGCTGGGCGCAATACCCGGACCTGCCACCGAAGACACAAGACAAGCCTGCCACCATGGGTTGTGTCTTTGCCAAAAGTTGCAACCTGCCTGACGGTGTGATCGATCACAAGAACCCGGCCGGATTTGTGCCTGTTGAGAAGCTGGCTGATTACGGGCTATGGGCTGTATTAGCTACCGGGACTGCAATCACAGCGCAAGGCGCCTCTCTTCAATTGGTGGGCGGGTCTGCCGCTGGCAGCGCCATTGCCAAACGTCTTGGCGGATCACTTTTACTCACACTGCTAGAAAGTGCCGGAACCGTCGCGGCTGGCGCTGTTGGGGGCACAATTGCCCTGTTGATACCAAACACCAACATTTCACCTGACAGTGCTTTCTATAAGAAGGAGCAATACGCCACGCTTGATGCTGGCCGCACTCGTGTGCGAGTCAATGTAAAGACCTTGCCGGACGGCTCCGTTAGCGCTTATGGGTTCTACACAGGCGGTAAAACGGACTGGGAAAATGTTCCAGTCATCGAAGCTAAGAAGGACGGCGAAAACTACGTCGCAGACATCGGTAACGGGATTGGACTCACTTGGACGCCAGCGGCGAGCCCTGACAGTGCCCTAGGTATTCCTGCTCTGGAAGGTGCCCCGCAACTACCACCTGTGTGGGTTTACCCTCCCACTGAGCAGGCCGATAAGATACTGCTCAACCCAGTGCATCCGCCCGACTACCAAGACGCGATTATCTGGTTTCCCAGCACCGATGTTCAGCCGATTTATATTTCGCTGAGCGTTCCGGGAGACCATAGCTATTATCCACCACCTAAAAACCTGACAGCTTTTCCTGACGCGGTAAGAGCGGATTCTAAAACCAGGGTTCAGGGCGGGGGGGCAATGCGTAAACGCTGGAAGGATCGTAAAGGCCGTATTTATGAGTGGGACAGCCAGCATGGCGCGGTCGAAATATACGATAAACAAGGGAAGCATCTTGGCGAATTCGCCCCTGAAACGGGTGAGCAGACCAAGCCTGCCAAACCCGGTCGAACAGTAGAAAGATAGAGGTACTTATGTACTTGTGTATTACCGGCTTTTTGCTCAACAGCACAGAAGATGACTCGCTCAAATATGAGCTTGATGTAGACAGCATCTATAACAAGCAAATTGTAGAAACTCTCGGCCATACCAGCCTTAACGCCATGGCGGAAGGCGAATGGCTGCTAACCAATGAGCAAATAACAGCACTATCAGAAATCATAGGGCAAACACTCCCAACTGATTTGAAACTGTACATTGGCGTTGAAACATAGGGACATATTTTCTAGCCCCACCCGCGCGCCAGAGAATCGATACACGTTTACAAGAGCGTGAGTTTTCAGACCAGAAAGCGTAACGCGCCCAGGTCAGGCAGAGCCCCGGCCTGGGCGATGGGCGAAATCAATCGTCGCGGGTCAGGACTTCCAGCAGCTCGATCTCGAACACCAGATTGGAGCTCGGCGGGATCTTGCCCATCGACCGCTCGCCATAACCCAGGTGCGCCGGCACCAAGAGCTTGCGCTTACCGCCGACCTGCATGCCCATCAGGCCCTGGTCCCAGCCTTTAATTACCCGTCCGGTGCCAATCACGCACTGGAACGGCTTGCCGCGCTCCCAGGACGAATCGAAGGGCGTGCCGTCTTCCAGGAAACCGCGGTACTGGGTGGTGATCAAAGCGCCCTTGACCACCGCCTTGCCCTCGCCCACTTCGATATCGATCACCTGCAACGAATCGCTCATCCACTCACTCTCTATTGACGGCAGCCGGCAGTGGCTACCGAAGGTGCGGAAAATAGCAAATTTTCGCCCTCGCGACCTGTAAGGCATGCTCCTGGAGGGGGCTGAGGCAGAGCACATTATCGATGCCTCCTGGCCCAGCCACCATCTTTCAGATTGTCCCTACAGACCCTCCATAGCCAAATCCGATAGCGTCCCTAAGCCAACTGCGAATGCTCTTCGCTCCCCCTCCGACGGGGGCTTCTTTATGGACAATGTGGACGCAAACGCGGATGGGTGGCTACGCACCGAACGCCCCGAAGGGCTATCGCAACAAGGGGGTAGAGCCCGTCGATCTGGGCGCCCAACGCTGGGCGCAATACCCGGACCTGCCACCGAAGGCAGAAGCCAAGCCCCAGACAGCTGGGTGCACTTTTACCAAACCCTGCAAGCTCCCTGATGGGGTCATCAACTACGCCAGCTCCGCCATTCCCACCGATGCCATCAGCGAATACGGGCAGCTCGTTTTGCTGGGCGGACGCGAAGCGGATGCAACAGGGAAAATCCCTCTCCAGCAAATCAGTGGTCACGCGTTACCTGCTGCACTTGGAACACTTCTATTAGGTGGAGTGGCTGCTACTGCTGGTACTGCTACAGGGGTTGGCACTGGAGCCGGTGCTGGAATCAGCACGGGTACTGCGGCAACAGGCGCGAGTGCGGGTACCACGTTTTTTACCACGGGTGTTATTGCAGGTGGATTGGCGGGCATAGCCGCATTGCTCTGGCCATCGAGCTTGGGCGACAGCAGCCTGTACACACCCGAACAGCTCAAAGCGCTCAAGGAAGGCCGCACACGTGTCCGGTTGCACATAGAACAGCAGGCTGACGGCACGCTGAAAGGCTATGGATACAACACTGAGAAGCGCAGCGACTGGGAAATGATCCCTGTTACCCGGTTCGAGGCTGGCGAAATCTCATGTGTTGAATGCAAATCTTCTGAAATCGCACCATTGACCAAAAACCAGAAAAAGGCTTTCCCGGAAATTGAGAAAACCGGTGCGACCGTTGTAGGCAAAGGTAAACCCGGCTTCCCCGGAGGCACCACTATTCCACCCACCAGAGTCGAAATCATCCGACCTGACCCGGCCCTCTGAGGGAACAGACATGTCCATCGTAGACACGAAAGTCGTAGATATTATTGCAGTGCCAGAGTGGGAACCCGATAACGTGATTCTGGTTATCACGGACCACCTTGAATGGGGTGATAAAACCCAACAAGGTGAACACCTATTATTGCTGCAAGAGAAGATCAACACTTACATCGCGTTCATCGAAAGCGGTGAAATCCTAGAGAGCTATCCACCATCCAAAGACAAAGCCCCCATCATTCGTATCAACGGTCTGTACGAACTACCAGAACAAGGCGAACTCTTCATTGACCGCGTTACCGAGGTGCTGAAAGACGTTGGTATCGGGCTAGAGTTCATCCTTAAAGCGGATGAAAAAATACGCAACATGTGAACAAGGGCCACGCCCAAATGAAAGACAGCGGCACCAATGTCGATCGGTTGAAAGAGTGCCAATGGGATCTGGCAAAGCCCTGATCCCCCACTCCCCCCTCAAGACCGCTTGAACAAACTCCAGACAAACGCCACCACCCCACCCACAGTCGCCACTACCGCCAGCCAGCCCACCACCGACAACCCCTGCCAGGCCGGGCCGGCCGCGGCGATCTGCGGGCCGAAGGCGATCAGCAGCGCGCTGATCAGCAGGGCCAGGGACAAACGGGTGGAGGCCAGGCGCAGGGATTTTTCCAGGCGCTCGATGCCCGGCATGTCGAGGCGCAGGTCGACCACGCCATGTTTCAGGCGGTTGATCAGCAGGCGGGTCAGTTGCGGCAGTTCGACGGCGACGCCGCGGCCCAGTTCCAGGCCGTCGAGGCCCAGGCGGCGGGCGAGTTTCCAGCTGAACTGCTGCTTGAGCATCTTGCTGATGGCCGGGCGCGCGGTGGCTATCAGGTCCAGTTGCGGGTCGAGCCGGGTGAGTACGCCATCGGCAGTGATCAGCGCCTTGAACAGCACCAGCAGGTCGGCCGGCAACAACAGTTGGTATTCGCGCATCAGGCCGAGGAAGTCCTCGATCATCGCACTCATGTTCAGCGCCTTGCCGCCGTGTCGGCCCATGAACTCCCGGGCGGCCTGTTCGATGGCGGACAGGTCGCGCACCTGCTCGCCGCTCCAGTCGATCAGCACCGCCACCAGCGCTTCGGTACTGCCTTCGGTCATGGCCCGCATGAAGCTCATGACCTCCAGGCGCCGGCGTTCGTCGAGGCGCCCGACCATGCCGAAGTCGATGAAGCCGACCCGATTGTCGTCCATGGCCCGCAGGTTGCCGGGGTGCGGGTCGCCGTGGAACAGGCCGTCCTCCAGCAGCATCTTGATGAACGCCTGGGCCCCGCGCTGCGCCAGCAGGCTCGGGTCCAGGCCCTGCTCGATCAGGGCCTGGCGTTCCAGCGGCGTGTGACTGGGCAGAAATTCCTGGACCAGCAGGCGCTCGCTGCTGTGCAGCCAGTGGATACGCGCAATGGCGATCTGCGGATGCTCGGCGAAATTCGCCGCCACTGCGTCGCAGTGCTGCCCCTCCTGGGTGAAGTCCAGTTCTTCGAGCATCGCCCGGGCCAGTTGCCGGACCATCTGCCGTGGCTGGTAATGGGCCAGGGTGGCGTTCTCTTCCACCAGCATCGCCACGCCTTCCAGCAATTGCAGGTCGGCGCTCATCTTGCGCCGCAGGCCGGGGCGCTGGACCTTGACCACCACCGCCTCGCCACTGAGCAGGCGCGCGCGATAAACCTGGGCGATGGAGGCCGCGGCCAGGGGCTCGCTGTCGAACTCGGCGAACACCTGGTCCAGCTCGCAGCCCAGGTCGTCGCGCACCTGATCTTCCAGCTCGCTCCAGGGCAAGGTCGCGGCACTGCTGTGCAACGCCTCCAGCTCGCTGATCCAGTGCGGCGGCAGGATGTCGCTGCGGCTGGCGAGGATCTGCCCGAGCTTGATAAAGGTCGGCCCGAGCTTTTCCAGGGCCAGGCGCACCCGCTGCGGCGTCGAGTCCTGCGGCAGCGCTTCACCAGCGGCTGGCGACTCGCCCAGCAGGCGCCCCAGGCCCAGGCGCAGCAAAACGTCCTGGGCACCGAAGGCCGCCAGCACGGCGACAATCTGGTGCACCCGCTTATGGTGTTTGAGTGCCGTCCAGGTGGGTTCGAGCATGGTCGGGATGATCCTTCACAAGGTGACGCCCGCGGCGTGGCTGGCGGGCCCAGGGTTGGGTGGCGCGCCTGCCGCGGACTCCGGGATCGACGACACGCCATGCAAGGTCCGACCACAGCAGCCGGCAATCATTCACAACGCGCTGGCGCCGATTGCGCCTGCGCGTGCGAGGCGCTGCCGAAGAGCGCAGGCCGACGGTTACCCATGGCTGCGCCCGCCATGAATTCGGTTACCATGGCGCCCCCCCTGAAATCCGCACGCCGATAAGGACATCCGTATGGCTGTTTCAACTATTGTGATTCTGCTCGTTCTGGCCCTGCTGGTGATCTACGTCATCACCGTCTACAACGGCCTGGTGGCCCGCTGGAACCGCTTCAAGAACGCCTTCGCGCAGATCGAAGTCCAGCTCAAGCGCCGTTACGACCTGATCCCCAACCTGGTGGAAACCGCCAAGGCCTACCTCAAGCACGAGCGCGACACCCTCGAAGCCGTGACCGCGGCGCGCAATGCCGCGCTGGCGGGTCTCAAGGCCGTCGCGGCCGAGCCCGGCAACCCGCAGCACATGGCGCAACTGGGCCAGGCCGAAGGCGTACTGTCCAGCGCCATGGGCCGGCTGAACCTGAGCATGGAGGCCTACCCGGACCTCAAGGCGTCGCAGAACATGCAACAGCTGAGCGAAGAGCTGACCAGTACCGAAAACAAAGTGTCCTTTGCCCGCCAGGCCTTCAACGACACGGTGATGGATTACAACAGCTACAAACAGAGTTTCCCGCCGGTGATCCTGGCCGGCCTGTTCGGCCATGGCGCCGATGCCAGCCTGCTGCAATTCGCCGACAGCGCCCTGATCCAGGAAGCCCCCAAGGTCGCGTTCTAACCTTCTGTCACCCTGGATGGTCCGATGAACTTTTTTGAACACCAGGCCCGGGCCAAACGGCGTACCGGCACCCTGGTGCTGCTGATGATCCTGGCCGTGCTGTGTCTGGTGGCCGTCACCAGCCTGGCGCTGAATCTGCTCTGGCTGCAATTTCTCAAGGAGATGAAGCAGTCGCCGAGCTTCGACTGGCACCTGACGGCGATGATCGCCGCGGTGGTGTTCCTGGTGGTGATCGGCAGCAGCATGGGCAAGCACGCCGAACTCAAGGCCGGCGGCAAGGTGGTCGCCAAGCGCCTGGGCGGCCGGCTGATCAACCTGCACCCGGACGGCCTGGAAGAACAACGGCTGCTCAATGTGGTCGAGGAAATGGCCCTGGCCTCGGGCACGCCGGTGCCACAGGTGTACGTGCTGCCCGATGCCGGGATCAATGCGTTCGCCGCCGGCTTCACGCCACAGGAGGCGGTGATCGGGGTCACCCGCGGCGCCATGATGGTGCTCAACCGCGAGGAACTGCAGGCGGTGATCGCCCACGAGTTCAGCCACATCTACAACGGCGACATGCGCCTCAACACCCGGCTGGTGGCGATTGTCCACGGTATCCTGGTCATCGGCCTGACCGGCGAGGCGATGGCCGAAGGGGTCAACCAGTCTGGCCGGCTGGCGCAAAACCGGGTCGGCGGGCTGGCGATGTGGAGTGGCCTGGCGCTGATTCTGCTGGGCTCGGTCGGGACTTTTTTCGGCAACCTGATCAAGGGCGCCATCAGCCGCGAGCGCGAGTTTCTCGCCGATGCCTCGGCGGTGCAGTTCACCCGTAATCCGGCCGGCCTGGTCGGCGCGCTGAAAAAAATCGGCGGTTACGCCGCCAGTTCGAAACTCGACAGCGCCTTCAGCGCTGAATACAGCCACCTGTATTTCAGTGAAGGGGCCACCCTCTCCGTCTATGGCCAGTCCGCGACCCATCCGCCCCTCTCGGCGCGGATCCGGCGCCTGGAACCCGGCTGGGACGGCCGCTTGCCCACCATTGAAGCCATCGAACTGCCGGCCGAACCCGCCCGCTCCGGCCTGGACAGCTCCGGGGTGTTCAGCCGCCAGTCGCAAGCGACCAGCGCCCTGGTGTTCGACCTGAATGCGATCAAGCAGTCGATTGCCAGCATCGGCAGCCCGAACGCGCAACATCTGCAGGCCGCCCAGGCAACGCTGGTCAGCCTCGACCCGGCGCTCCAGCGCAGCGCTCACAGCACCACCGGCGCCCAGGCGCTGGTCTATGGCCTGCTGCTGTCCGCCAACGACTCGATGCGCCACCGGCAACTCGCGCAGCTGGACGCCAACAGCCCCACCGAGGTCTTCGGTTGCCTGCAAGCCCTGCAACAACAACTGGCGGCCCTCGACCCGAACCTGCGCCTGCCGCTGCTGGACCTGTCGATACCGGCCCTGCAGCAGCTGGACAAGAAAGCCTGCAAGCTGTTCATGGACAACCTGCGGCAACTGATCGACTCCGACGATCAGGTCGAGCTGCTGGAGTGGACGCTGCTGCGCATCGTGCAACGCAATGTCGAAGGCCTGCCGGCGCCCGAGTACAAATGGGGGCTGTTCCAGCGCAGCGAAGAACTGGCGGTCCTGCTCGGCGCCCTGGCCAGTGCCGGGCAAAAGACCGCGCAGCAGGCCCAGCTGGCCCTGGCCCATGCCTGGAGCGGCCTGCCCTTCGCCCAGCCGCAACCGGCGGAGGTCGACCTCGAACACCTGGATGCCGCCCTGGTGCGCCTGCGCCAGTTGATGCCCGAGGAACGGCCGACGCTGCTGCAGGCCATGGCCCGCTGCGTCTGCTACGACGGCCTGGTCACCGTGGCCGAAGCCGAGCTGATGCGCGCCGTGGCCGATGTGCTGGATTGCCCGATGCCGCCGCTGCTGCCCCCGGCAGTCACCGAGCCCGCGCCTTCCCAGGCATCGGCCAGCGCCCCCCAGGCCGCCACGCTCTGAGCCACGACCCCTGCCCAGCGGCTGACGCCAGCCCGGGCAGGTGTCGCCATCCTTACCAGAGCGCGACCTCGTAGGTGAAATAGAGGCGATTGCTGTCGCGCCCCCGGGCGAAGTCGGAGCGGTACACATAGTTGCGCAGCTTCACCCCCAGCCCCTTGAAGTGGCCTTGCTGCACCACATAGGCCAGTTCGGCATCGCGTTCCCATTCCTTGATCGCCGAGTTTGACCGGCCATCGCTGCCGCTCAGGTAGCGGGTGGAAAACGCCAGCCCCGGCACCCCGAGGGCGGCGAAGTTATAGCCGTAGCCGAGCATCCAGGTTTTCTCGTCCTCCTCGATGAACTTGCCAATGCCCACGTTGCTGAACGAGTACACCGTGGCGCCGCTGATATAAGGCAAGCCGGCATCACCGCTGAGCACCTGATAGCCGCCACTCAGGGTATGGCCGGCCACGGCATAGGACAGCAGGCCGCTGAGCATATCGTTGTCGATGTTGCCGCCGTAGGCCGAACCGCTGTCGCTGCTGTGGAAGTAACGCAGGTCACTGGTCAGCACACCGGCGCCCAGCTTCAGGTCGTGCTGGAGACCGGCAAAGTGCTGCCGGTAGAAGTGCTCGAGCTCGCCGTAGAAGTAACTCAGGCGCAGGTTCTTGCCGAGCTTGTAGTCGGCCCCGGCATAGGTGAAGTCCCCGGATTTGTCGCCGGCATAACCGTCCGCAACGATCGGCATGCTGTCGCTGGAATCGCGCAGTTTGAAGCGATCCAGCCGGCCGGCGGTGAGCGTCAGGTTGTCGATGTCGCTGCTGGTGATCTGTGTGCCCTGGTAGGTCTGCGGCAACAGTCGCGCGTCGTTGTAGATCAGCACCGGGTTCCTCGGTAGCAAGGTGCCGTGCTTGAGCGTGGTCCCAGCCAGCCTGGCCTTGACCGTGACACCGGCACTGGCGAACGCGTCGGCGGCGCGACCGTCGTCATGCACCGGCAGCAAGCCGGTACCGCTGCGGCCCCGCCCCGAGTCGAGTTTGACCCCGACCAGGGCCAGCCCGTCGATACCCAGGCCGAGGGTGCCGGGGGTGAAACCCGACTGGAAATCCAGCAGCAGGCCCTGGGCCCACTCCGTGCGCTCGCTCTTGGCCGTGCGTGCCGCCCGGGCGCTCAGGCCATGCTCGTCACGGAAGTTCTCATTGAAGTAGACATTGCGCAGTTGCAGCTTGAGCGTGCTGTCGTCGCTGAAGCCTGCCGCGCCGACAGTCGTCAGCGGCAACAGGGCGACCAGAG
This sequence comes from Pseudomonas sp. GW822-FHT05A08, assembly GCF_058800485.1. Lineage (NCBI taxonomy): Bacteria > Pseudomonadati > Pseudomonadota > Gammaproteobacteria > Pseudomonadales > Pseudomonadaceae > Pseudomonas > Pseudomonas sp. GW822-FHT05A08. The sequence goes on along the minus strand of NZ_CM179511.1, from coordinate 2,824,081 downwards.
GAAACCACGCCCCAGGGATGATCGAACGGGTCATATCGGACTACTCATTGTTGTTATTCGAGTTGTTGTTTTTTTAAGGTGCCGTTATTCAAGGTGCAGGTGTCGCGCGCCATGGACCCGGCGCGCCAGGGAACACCCGATGGTTCAGGGGGATGACTCAGGAGAACAGGCTCAGGAAAACAGGGTCAGCGCGCCGGTCAGCAGGGCCAGGGCGGTAATCACCAGGGAGGTCAGGACCGCCCATTTGACGGTGGCTTTCTGGAAGTCGCCGATGTCGCGGTCGACCATCCCCACCAGCAGCAGGGTCGAGGCCACCAGCGGGCTCATCAGGTGCACCGGCTGGCCGAGGATCGAGGCCCGGGCGATCTCCAGCGGATCGATGCCATAGGCTGCCGCGGCATTGGCGAGGATCGGCACCACGCCGAAGTAGTAGGCATCGTTGGACAGCACGAAGGTCAGCGGCATGCTGGTGATGGCCACCACCAGCGGGAACAAATGCCCCCACGACGGCGGAATCCAGTCCACCAGGGTCTGCGCCAGGGCATCGACCATCTTGGTACCGGAGAAGATCCCGGCAAAAATGCCGGCGGCGAACACCAGCAGCACCACCGTCATGGCATTGCCCGAATGGGCGAGGATCCGCTCTTTCTGCATCTCCAGTTGCGGGTAGTTGATCATCAGCGCCAGCACGAAGCCGATCAGGAACAGGATCGCCGAATGCATCAGGCCCATCACCAGCGCCACCATCACCGCCACCACCAGCAACAGGTTGACGTAGGCCAGCTTCGGTCGCTTGCAGGGCGTGTCTTCGACAATGGCCTTGATGTAGCAGTTGCCGCCGCCGCTCTGCAGCTGGGTGTTACCGATGCGCTTGCGCTCGGCGCGGCCCAGCAGGAAAGCGCTGAACACCACCCAGGCCGCACCGCCGATCATGGTCGGCAGCAACGGCACGAAGTACTCGCCGGCATCCAGCCCCAGGGCGGCGATGGCCCGGGTGGCCGGACCGCCCCAGGGGGTCATGCCGCTCATGATGCTCAGGGACAGCATGGCGATGGTGGCGAGGATCATCGGGTTCATGCCGATGCGCTTGTACAGCGGCAGCATCGCCGCACAGGTGATCATGTAGGTGGTGGTGCCGTCGCCGTCCAGGGCCACCAGCAGCGACAGCAACGCGGTGCCGACGGCGATCTTCACCGGGTCGCCGTTGACCCGCTTGAGGATCTTGCGGATCAACGGGTCGAACAGGCCCGCGTCGATCATCAGGCCGAAGAACAGAATCGCGAACAGCAGCAGCGCCGCGGAGGGGGCGACCATTTTCAGGCCGTCGAGCATCATTTTTCCGGTGCTGCCGGCAAACCCGCCGATCACCGCGAAGACAATCGGCACCAGGGTCAGGGCAACGATCGGGGACAAGCGTTTGGTCATGATCAGGAAGGTGAACACGACCACCATGGCCAGGCCGAGTAATGCAAGCATGAGGGATTCTCTTGTTGTTATGGACAAGCATGGCCGACGCCCAGGCGCACGGCCCCCTACCCGCCAGGCGGGGCCTGGCGAGGGTTGCAACCGGGGTCAGAAACGGAAGGTGGAGGGAGCCGCAAGCGGCTAGAGGTGTTTGCCGGCCTGCACCGGCTCCCAGGCTGGGTCACTGGCCTGGGCGTTGGGCGTCGCCTTGCCATCCAGGGTCTGTAGCAGCACCTGGCGATCGCAGGCGTTTTCCGACAGCGAGATCACCACCGTGGCCACGGCATTGCTGGCCAGGCTGGTGAGCGCCCGGGCCTCGGACATGAAGCGGTCGATGCCGATCAACAGCGCCAGGCCCGCCAAGGGGATGTCGTGGATCACCGTCAGGGTCGAGGCCAGGGCGACGAAGCCGCTGCCAGTCACCCCCGCCGCGCCCTTGGACGACAGCAGCATGATCGCCAGCATCGTCATCACCTGCCCCAGGCTCAAGTCGATGTTGCAGGCCTGGGCAATGAAAATCGCCGCCAGCGACAGGTAGATGGCCGTGCCATCGAGGTTGAACGAATAGCCGGTGGGCAGCACCAGGCCCACCACGCCTTTCTTGCAACCCAGGGCCTGGAGCTTTTCCAGCATGCGCGGCATCACCGGCTCGGTGGATGAGGTGCCCAGCACCACCAGGAACTCTTCACGCAGGTAGCGCAACAGCTTCCACAGGCTGAACCCATGGGCACGACAAATACCCCCCAGCACCACGAAGACGAAGAATCCGCAGGCGATGTAGAGGGTCATGATCAGCTTGGCCAGGGCGCCCAGGGAGGTGATGCCGTACTGGCCGACCGTGAAGGCCAGCGCGCCGAACGCCCCGATCGGGGCAAAGCGCATCAGGTAGGAAAAGATCTTGAACACCATGTGCGAGGCGGCTTCCAGCACATCCAGCACGGGCTTGCCGCGCTCGCCCAGGGACGACAGGGCAAAACCGCAGAGCACCGCGATGAACAGCACCGGCAGCACTTCGCCCTTGTTGAAGGCGCCGATAAAGGTCTCGGGAATGATGTGCATGAAGAACTCCACCACCCCCAGCTTCGCCGCCGATTCGGTGTACTGCGACAAGCCCTGGGTACTCAGGTGAGTGGGGTCGATGTTCATGCCCGCGCCGGGCTTGAACAGGTAGACCGCCACCAGGCCGATGATCAGGCTGACCACCGTCAGCGCCAGGAACAACAGCAGGGTCTTGCTCAGGAGGCGACCCAGGGAACGCTTGTCGTTCATCCCGGCGATCCCGGTGACGATGGTGCAGAACACCACCGGCGCGATCATCATCTTGACCAGCTTGATGAAGGCATCGCCCAGGGGCTTGAGGGCAATGGCCTGCTGGGCCCAGAAGTGCCCGACCACCACGCCCAGCAGCACGGCACAGATGATCTGGAAGTAGAGCGATTTAACGACTTTCATGGCATCACCCATTTTTAGAATTGTTCTGATGCGAACGACTGTCACTGCAGTGCAGGACTATCCGGCCAGGCGTTGTGACGCCGGGGCGTAGACGAAACCGGAGAACAGCCTTCGCGCGGTGCGTACCACCGAGGCGCGAATGGTCTCTCCCTGGTTGCCGGTGTAGGACAATACGACATCGATCGCGCCACTGGGATGTTCCAGGCGCACTTGCTGCAAACGCGCGGGCCCCATGTCGCCCAGCAGTTGCGCGGCGACACTGCCCGCGCTGACACAGGCGGTGGCCAGGCCGATGGACCCGGTGATAGCCAGCGCGCGATGGCAGCTGTGGGGCATGAAATAGCGCACCTGCAAGGTTCCGCCCGCCTTGGCCGGGGAAATTAACACCGGCTTGGGAATCACCTTGTCGCTGACATCGCCCAGTCCCATGGCCAGGCCGGCCTGCAAGCGCAAGGCCTCCAGCCGCCGCAGGAAGTCCTTGTCGGCGTCCAGCTCGGCCGGGGTTTCATCCCCGCGCTTGCCCAATTGACCGGCCTCGACGATCAGCAGCGGCATGGCCATGTCGATGCAGGTCACCGGTACGCCATCGATCAGGTCCCGGGGGTTCCCGGTGGGGAAGAGTTTGCCGGTCTTGCTGCCGGCGGCGTCGAGGAACGTCAGTTGCACGGGGGCGGCGGTGCCGGGCACGCCATCGATGGCGGTATCGCCTTCGTAGCTGACCTTGCCCGCCGGCGTCTGCACCAGGGAATGGATGAAGGTGCCGGTATTGAGATTGCGGATCCGCACCCGGGTCTGCTCGCCCGTGGCCTTGACCAGGCCTTGCTCGACGGCGAAGGGGCCGACCGCGCACAGCATGTTGCCGCAGTTGGGCGCCGTATCGACCCGGCGCTGGGACACCATCACCTGCACGAACAGGTAGTCGACATCGGCCTCGGGATGCAGCGACGGGCTGACGATCGCGACCTTGCTGGTCTGCGGGCTGCCACCGCCAATGCCGTCGATCTCCAGTTCATGTCCCGAGCCCATCAAGTCGAGCAGCAGCTCATCGCGCTGTTCGATGGACACCGGCAGATCCCAGGCGAGAAACACCGGCCCCTTGGAGGTACCGCCGCGCATGAGCACACAAGGAATTCGTTGCATGGACACAGACTCTTGTTAATCAATCGGGTTAATTGATGTTCTGGGCACAAGAGTGTCAGGGAATAAATCATGTTTCCAATGCAAAGATCGTAGCGATTATTGCGTTTCGCACATGAAAAATTTAAGGTGGACAGCGCCTGCCTTCCCGCCCTCGCCTGAGACGAAAAACATGGAATATGAGCTCCAGGACATAAGATCCTTCGTGAAAATCGCCGAACTCGGGAGTTTCCACGAGGCGGCCGATGCCCTGCACTTGTCCCAGCCGGCCCTGAGCCGCCGGATCAAGAAGCTGGAGGAAGGCCTGGGCACCGCCCTGCTCGACCGCACCACGCGCAAGGTCAGCCTGACCAGCGTCGGCCGGGACTTCCTGCCCAAGGCCCGGCGCCTGCTGGATGACTTCGACGACTCGATCCTCAATATCCGCGAACTGGCGGAACGGCAGATCGGCCAGGTGACCCTGGCCTGCATTCCCACCGCGGCCTTCTACTTCCTGCCGTCGGTGATCCGTCTCTACAACGAGCGCTATCCGAAAATCCGCATCCGCCTGCTCGACCTCAGCGCCAATGAAGGGCTGGAAGCCGTGCTGCGCGGCGAAGCGGACTTCGGCATCAACATGATGAGCGGGCAGCACCCGGACATCGAGTTCGTGCCCCTGGTCAACGAACCTTTCGTACTGGCGTGCCGGCGTGACCATGAACTGGCGAAAAAGGCCTCGGTCACCTGGTCGGAACTCAGCGATTACCGACTGATCGGCGTCGGCCGCCTGAGCGGCAACCGGATGCTGCTGGACCACGCCCTGTCCGGCCTGAGCTGGCGTCCCCAGTGGTTCTACGAGGTGCAGCACCTGTCCACCTCACTGGGCATGGTCGAGGCCGGGCTCGGGGTGTCGGCCATGCCCAGCCTGGCCATGCCCGCGGCCGACCATCCGACCCTGGTGAGCATTCCGCTGAGCGAACCGGTGGTCAACCGCACCCTGGGCCTGGTCTACCGCCGCGGCGCGTCGCTGTCGCCGGCGGCGGAAAAGTTCGTGTCGATCCTGCTCGAGCAATGGCCGCATTGACGGTCGATGGTGCAGGCACGCCAGTCTCGAAGAGCACGAATGCCTGCAACCTGCGCCTGACAACCTGCGGCGTATCGGCCATTAACGGCTGACTGCGCCGGCCCCAGACTTTATGCTGCACAGCCATCCCCCCATGGAACCTGCGGGCCAAACGGTTGCCTGAGGCGCAGCCGTTGTTTTCCGCGCACCACCCAATACCCGTTTTCCCAGGAGTAAGCCCATGCCCCATGAAGGCAACCTGTTGCAAGCCGCTGTCGTGTTCCTGTTCGCGGCGGTGCTGACCGTTCCCCTGGCCAAGCGCCTGCAACTGGGGGCCGTGCTTGGCTACCTGCTGGCCGGGGTGATCATCGGCCCAGCGGTGCTGGGGCTGGTGGGCAACCCGCAGAGCATCAGCCATGTGTCGGAGCTGGGCGTGGTGTTGCTGCTGTTCATCATCGGCCTGGAGCTATCGCCCCGGCGCTTGTGGGTGATGCGCAAAGCGGTGTTCGGCGTCGGTTTGGCCCAGGTGCTGCTGACCGGGGTGGTAATCGGCTGCGTCGCCCTGTTCCTGTTTGGCCAGCCGCTCAACAGCGCGATCGTGCTGGGCCTGGGCCTGGCGTTGTCGTCCACCGCCTTCGGCCTGCAAAGCCTGGCCGAACGCAAGGAGCTGACCAGCCCCCACGGGCGCCTGGCCTTCGCCATCCTGCTGTTCCAGGACATCGCGGCGATTCCGTTGATCGCCATGGTTCCGGTATTGGCCGGGGTCGACCACAACACCAGCAGCGCCGAAGACCTGCGCCATGGCCTGCAAGTGCTGGGCAGCATCGCCGTGGTGGTGATCGGCGGCCGCTACCTGTTGCGTCCGGTGTTCCGGGTGGTGGCGCGCACCGGCCTGCCGGAAGTGTCCACCGCCACCGCCTTGCTGGTGGTGATCGGCACCGCCTGGCTGATGGACATGGTTGGCGTGTCCATGGCCCTCGGCGCCTTTCTCGCCGGCCTGCTGCTGGCGGACTCGGAATATCGCCACGAACTGGAAGCGCAGATCGAACCCTTCAAGGGCCTGCTGCTGGGGCTGTTTTTCATCAGCGTCGGCATGGGCGCCAATATCGGCCTGCTGTTCAGCGCGCCGATCGCGGTGCTGGGCCTGACCCTGTTGCTGATCGCCATCAAGCTGCCGCTGCTGTTCGTGGTCGGGCGCCTGGCCGGTGGCCTGGGGCGCTTGAGCGCGGTGCGCCTGGGCGTGGTGCTGGCGGCCGGCGGCGAATTCGCTTTCGTGGTGTTCAAGATCGGCCGCGACCAGGGCCTGTTCGAGGCGCGCCTGTATGACCTGCTGGTGCTGACCATCACCCTGTCCATGGCCGTGACCCCGCTGCTGCTCCTGGCCTGCGCGCGCTTCTTGCAGCCCAAGGCCAAGCCCGTGGAGATGCCCGCCGAATACCGTGAGATCGAAACCGACGCGCCACGGGTGGTGATTGCCGGCATGGGCCGGATGGGCCAGATCGTCGCGCGGATCCTGCGGGCGCAGAACATCCCCTTCGTGGCCCTCGACACCTCGGTCGACACCATCGAGCTGACCCGCAGCTTCGGCGGCATGCCGGTGTTCTACGGCGACCCGATGCGCGCGGAGATCCTCAAGGCGGCCAAGGTCGGCGAGGCGGAGTACTTCGTGATCGCCACCGACGACCCGCAGACCAACATCAACACCGCGGCGGTGGTGCGCAAGCTCTACCCGCACATCAAGATCATCGCCCGCGCCCGTAACCGCCAGCACGTGCACAAGCTGGTGGACCTGGGGGCCGAGGCGGTGCGGGAAACCTACTATTCCAGCCTGGAAATGAGCCGCAAGGCGCTGATCGGCCTGGGCCTGACCCACGCCCAGGCCGACTCGCGGATCAAGCGCTTCACCGCCCACGACGAACAGGTGCTCGAAGCCCAGCACGCGATCTACGACGACCACGCGAAGATCCTGCAATCGGCCCAGGAAGCCCGGGCCGAGCTGGCGCGGCTGTTCGAGGCGGACGCCGAGGACGAGCAGGCCGAAGGCGTGTTGCCGGCGCCGCGCTGAACCTCGGGCCGCGCGCTGCGGCCTTTCGCGGGCAAGCCTCGCTCCTACAGAAGCGGGGCTTGCCGGGGCGCTCCTGACACAATCTGTCAGCTCGCTGCGCTACAGTGCCCGGCGCCCCGTCCCGAATGGATACGCCGATGACCGCCACCAGCAACACCCCTGCCCTCAAGGAAATCTTCAACGCCGAACGCCTGGAACACATCGCCGAAGAAATGCTCGCGGTGTACCCGGCGTTCGACCACCGCGGCTTTCTCGCCCACGCGAACAAGGGCCTCGCCGAGTTGTCGGTGATGCAGCGCCTGGCGCGGGTCAGCGAGAGCCTGCACGCGGTGCTGCCGGCGGACTACGACGCCAACCTCGCACGGCTGTACGATCTCGCGCCGCGCCTGGACAGCCGCTTCGTCTGCATGTTCCTGCCGCACTATGTGGCCAGTTACGGCGGCCATGCCTTCGAGCGCTCGATGGCGGCGCTCAAGTATTTCACCGCCTTCGGCTCCTCGGAATTCGCCATCCGCCCGTTCCTCGCCAGCGACCTGTCGCGCACCCTGGCGGTGCTGCAGGACTGGGCCCGGGACGACAACGCGCATGTGCGCCGCCTGGCCAGCGAAGGCAGCCGCCCGCGCCTGCCCTGGTCGTTCCGCCTGGAACGGATCCAGGCCGACCCGACCCTGGCTGTGCCTATCCTCGAATGCCTCAAGGCCGACCCCAGCCTGTACGTGCGCAAGTCGGTGGCCAACCACCTCAACGACATCAGCAAGGACCACCCCGACTGGCTGCTGGGGTTGCTCGAAGGCTGGCCGCTGGACCACCCGCACACCGCCTGGATCGCCCGCCACGCCCTGCGCAGCCTGATCAAGCAGGGCCATCGCCGGGCGCTGGCGATTGTCGGCGCCGGGCATGCGCCGCAGGTGACGCTGCATGGCCTGCGGGTCGAGCCGGCGGTGATTCGCCTGGGCGAACGGATCAACCTGTCCTTTGCCCTGGAGTCCACCGCCGACGCCAGCCAGCGCCTGGTGGTGGATTACGCCATCGACTACGTCAAGGCCTCGGGCGGCACCCGCGCCAAGGTGTTCAAGCTCAAGGCTTTCACCCTGCCGGCCAAGGCCCGGGAGCAACTTGGCCGCGCCCAGCACATCCGCGAACTGAGCACCCGCCGTCACTATCCCGGGCGCCATGAGCTGCATATCCTGGTCAACGGCGAACGCCTGGGCAGCACGGCGTTCGATATCCACAACTGAAACCGCAAGGAGCGAACATGCCGGCCCATCCGCTGAAAACCCTGATAGAAGCCGCCGACCGTGCCATCACCGCCGAAGACTTCGACAGCCTGATGGATTTCTACGCCGAGGACGCCACGCTGGTGGTCAAGCCGGGCCTGGAAGCCCGGGGCAAGGAACAGATCCGCCGGGCCTTCGTGGCCATCGCCGAGCACTTCAACCACAGCATGGTGGTCCGGCAGGGCGAGATGCAGGTCATCGAAGGCGCCGGCACCGCGCTGGTGATCATGCACACCCTGCTCGACACCCTGGATCGGGACGGCATCGCCAGCACCCTCGAGCGACGCGCCACTTATGTTTTTCGCCATGAGCCGGCGGATGGCTGGCGCTGTGTGATCGACAATTCCTACGGCACCGACCTGCTCGACGGCTGAGCCAGCGGGCGGCGATCTCGTAACAAATTGTTTCGCAAAGTCAGCCAAGCCACTTCTTGCAGAAACAACGGAAAACCGCCTGGAACTGTTCAGCCCGCAGATATGGCTTTGCGCCATATCTGCGGGGGCAAAAACGGTATTTCGAGGAAAAATTCCAGCATTGCAGACACCCTTCCCAGCCGCCCAACAATCTCGACCGGCTCAAAGAAACCGCTCTATCTCGGGCCTTTCAGCCAAGACAAATTGTCAGACAATGCTGTAAATCCGTATTGCGATAAATTATCATTTGGCGCCTCCCCCGCCAGCCACGCCTCTGGCACAGGTGATTCGACCGGTGCGACGTGGCTGATTTCAATGATTCACCCGAGGCGCTCATGTACCGTTTTCCGCTTTACCGTCCCCTGATCTGCGCCGGTCTCGGACTGCTCTCCTGGCAAGCCTTTGCTGCCTATCAACCGCAATCGGAAGCCGCCCTGGCCGCCGACTCCGAAATGGAATGCCAGTTCAACGCCGACCACAGCAGCGACTGCACCACCACCCAGCACTACACCATCCTCACCCCGGCGGGCCGGGACATGCTTTCGCGCATCGACTTCAGCTATGCCGAAACCGATGGTTTCGAACTGCGCAAGGCCGAATTCACCCAGCCGGGCGGCAAGCCCGTGGCGCTGGCGCCGGCGCAGATCGATACGCGCACCGCACCGAATCCGGAACAGGGTTTCCTGCGCGAGAAACAGACGTCCCTGGCCTTCCCCAACCTGCGGGTCGGCACCCGGCTCAGCTACACCGTGCAGCAGCACTACGCGGCCAAACCGCTGCTGGGGCAGTTCCACTCGGTGCTGCAGTTCGGTCCCAAGCCGGTGCGCCAGGACAGCTTCAAGATCACCTACCGCGCCACGCGCCCGATCGTCTGGCGCAGCGAGCAGATGGACGACTACCGTTTTACCGCCACCAGCGACCGCAAAAAGCTGACCATCGAGCAGAAGGCGCCGGTCTTCCTCAACTACATCAATGAACCCTCGATCGGCTTTATCCAGCGGGTGCCGCGGGTCGAACTGGGCAGCAGCACCGAGGTGCAGGACTATTTCGGCCCCCTGGCCCAGCGCTACCAGCAGATCCTCGCCGCGCCCCTGCCGCCAGCCAGCGCCAAGGCCGTGGCCGGCCTGCGCGACCTGCCGCCAGCCCGGAAAGTGGCCGGGCTGATGCAGCACATCAACGACAACTACCGCTACCTGGGCGACTGGCGCGCCACCGAGCGCGGTTACCTGCCCTTCGAGCTGAAGCAGATCGAGCAGCGCGGCTATGGCGACTGCAAGGACCTGGCAGTGCTCCTGGCCGCCATGCTCAAGGCCAGCGGAATCAAGGCCGAGACGGCCTGGGTCAGCCGCGAGAACGTCGTCGCGCCGCTGTTGATCCCCGGCCCCCATGCGCCGAACCACGCCATCGTGCGGGCCGAAGTCGATGGCAAAGTGTGGTGGCTGGACCCGACCAACCCGGTGTTCGACCCGGGCCGCAGCATGCCCGACATCCAGGAGCGCTGGGCCTTTGTCAGCGACGCCAAGGGCCAGGTGCGCGAGGACTACATCCCCCTGGGAACCCCGGACACCAGCCTCGTGCTGGACAAGCAGGAGCACTTCGACAGCAACGGCCAGGCCCGGGTCAACGCGCGTATCGAGTTCAGCCATATGGAGCTGATGCGGCTGATGGTCTCCGACAACCAGAACGGTATCGCCAGCAACGACCAGAGCCTGTGCGAGCGTTTCACCCGGGAACTGCGCGACTGCCAGATCAGCCGCGAGCCGACCGCCTTCGTCGCACCCGCGACCTACCGGATCAAGGCCTCCCTGACCGACCTCAAGCCCCTGGAAAACATCTCCGGCAACTACTTCTACAAGGCTCCGGCCCTGGAGGGCGACTGGGACTTCCTGGTCAACTACCGCCGCAACGGCCAGTTGGCGGACCTGTACATCGGCGACGCCAACACCCTGCGCTACACCTTCACCCTCTCCGGTGCCCGGCTGGACAAGGACATCAAGGCCTGCAACGTGCGCTCGCCCTGGTTCGACATGGACCTGAGCAGCGAACGGGTCAAGGGCGAGTACCGCTATCACTACCGCCTGAGCCAGAAAAAACGCTGGCTGAGCCATGACGAAATCGTCAGCGCGCCGTTCGACGCCATGGTCAGCCAGGCCAAGGCGTGCGCCGAGCAAACGCGGCAACTGGTCCAGCTCAAGGGCACAGCGAAAAAAACCTGAATCAGGCCAGGGAGTTCGGTTCGGCGAGCAGCAAGCCCTGCTCGGCCGCGCACAGCTCGACCACGTAATCCCACACCACCCGCAGGCGCACGGACTTGTGCAGCTCGCGGCGGGTGCTGATCCAATAGGCGCGCTGGATGCTCTCGCTGGGCAGCAAGGGCACCAGCTGCGGATCGCCGGCGGCCATGTAGCACGGCAGCACGGCGATCCCCAGGCCGGAGCGCGCGGCCTGTTGCTGGGCGATCACGCTGGTGCTGTGGAACACCACCTGAGGGTTGCGGCAGAAGCTGGTGAGGAAGATCAGCTCCTGGCTGAACAGCAGGTCGTCGACATAGCCGATCCAGGCATGCCGCCCCAGGTCCTCGCGGCTGCGCAAGGGCGGTGCGCGGTCCAGGTAATCCTGGCTGGCGTACAGGGCCAGGCGGTAGTCGGTGAGCTTGCGGGTCACCAGCATGTCGGCGTTGGGCCGCTCCAGGTGGATGCTGATTTCCGCCTCGCGGTTGAGGATGCTGACAAAACGCGGCACCGCCACCAGCTCCACCTCCAGCCCCGGATAACGCTCGAACAGGCCACGCATGCGGCTGGCGAGAAACATGATGCCCAGGCCCTCGGTGACGCCCACGCGGATCTTGCCCAGGGGCGCCGTGGACTGGGTGATTTCCTCCTGGGCCAGCAAGGCCACGTTCTCCATGGCTTCGGCGTGCTTGAGCAAGGCCTCCCCGGCCGGCGTCAGTTCATAGCCCTGGGCATGCTGGACGAACAGCGCGGTGCCCAGGCTTTTCTCGATCGCCTCGATATGCCGGGCCACCGTGGCATGGGTGGTCTTCAGCCGCTGGGCCGCGGTCAGCAGGCGGCCGCTGCGTTGCAGCTCGAGAAAAAACCGCAGGTCGTTCCAGTCGAACATGACTCTTCCTTGCAGATGCCGGGGGGAAGCCGCTGTTTAAAAACGCACAGCGGCTGAGCAAAAACTAACATTCTTTTAACGAAAGCTAACAACTAGGATGAGCCGCAACAAGAACGATAAAACGAGGTCATGGATGCTGCCTGCCTTTGATCCCTACGACTACATAGTGGTCGGCGCCGGCCCCGCCGGTTGCCTGTTGGCCAATCGGCTGTCCGCCAACCCGGCCCACCGCGTCCTGCTGCTGGAAGCCGGTGGCCGCGACAACTATCCCTGGATCCACATCCCCGTCGGCTACCTGTTCTGCATCGGCAACCCGCGCACCGACTGGTGCTTCAAGACCGAAGCCGAACCCGGCCTGCAAGGCCGCAGCCTGAGCTACCCGCGCGGCAAGGTGCTGGGCGGCTGCTCGTCGATCAACGGCATGATCTACATGCGCGGCCAGGCCGGCGACTATCAGCGCTGGGCCGCCGACGGCAACCCCGGCTGGAACTGGCAGGACGTGCTGCCGCTGTTTCGCAAAAGCGAAAACCACTTTGCCGGCGACTCGCAATTCCATGGCGCCGCCGGCGAATGGCGGGTCGAACGCCAGCGCCTGTCGTGGCCGATCCTCGATGCCTTCCGCAGCGCCGCCGAACAGAGCGGCATCGCCAGCGTCGACGACTTCAACGGCGGCGACAACGAAGGCTGCGGCTACTTCCAGGTCAACCAGAAAGCCGGGGTGCGCTGGAACGCCGCCAAGGCCTTCCTCAAGCCGATCCGCCAGCGGCCCAACCTCACCGTGCTGACCGGGGTCGAGGTCGATCGCGTGCTCCTGGAAAACGGCCGCGCGACGGCGCTCAGCGCCCGCTACCAGGGCCAGCCGCAGACCTTCAAGGCGCGTCGCGAAATCATCCTCAGCGCCGGCTCCATCGGCTCGCCGAGCATCCTGCAGCGTTCGGGAATCGGCCCCGCCGCCCTGCTGCAACGCTTGGGCATCGGCGTCGCCCACGAACTGCCGGGGGTCGGTGGCAACCTGCAGGACCACCTGCAGCTGCGGCTGATCTACAAACTGGAAAACGCCCGCACCCTGAACCAGATCGCCGGCAGCCTGTGGGGCAAGCTGGGCATGGGCCTGCGCTACCTGTACGACCGCAGCGGCCCGCTGTCCATGGCGCCGAGCCAACTGGGGGCGTTTGCCCGCTCCGGGCCGGAGCAGACTTCGGCCAACCTCGAATACCACGTGCAGCCGCTGTCGCTGGAGCGTTTCGGCGAACCGCTGCATGCGTTCCCGGCCTTTACCGCGTCGGTCTGCGACCTGCGCCCGCAAAGCCGCGGCCGGGTGCAAATCCGCTCCGCCGACCCGCAGGCGGCGCCGCTGATCCAGCCCAACTACCTGAGCCACCCGGAGGACCTGCGGGTCGCCGCCGACGCCATTCGTCTGACCCGGCGCATCGTCGCCGCCCCAGCCCTGCAAGCCTTCAAGCCGATCGAATACCTGCCGGGGGCCGAGTTGCGCAGCGAAGAACAACTGCACGAAGCCGCCGCGCGCATCGGCACCACCATCTTCCACCCGGTGGGCACCTGCCGCATGGGCCACGGGCCGGAGGCGGTGGTCGATGCCGAGCTGCGGGTGCATGGCATCCCCGGCCTGCGCATCGCCGATGCCTCGATCATGCCGTACATCACCTCCGGCAATACCTGTTCGCCGACGCTGATGATCGCCGAGAAGGCCGCCGAGCTGATTCTCGCCACCTCGACCAGGAGCCCTGCCGCCGAAAAACCAAGCGTTACCCCGGCCTGAATGAGGTAGGAGCAAGGGGGACGCCCAGTTCTTGCTCGCGAGAGCCCCTTGAGCCTTGCAGCGCTCTATAGGCCGCCATCGCGAGCAAGCTTCGCTCCTACGACACAAAGGCGCGGTGCAGAAGACAGCGACAAGATGCAGATAGCGACGCCACGTTGGCGCCGACAGTGGAACAACAAAAACAATCACTGTGAGGGATATCGATATGTCGGAACATGCTCAATCGATGGACGCGGCGGTCGCCGCACCCACCAGCCAGGAAAGCCAGAAAGTCATCTTCGCCTCGTCCCTGGGGACGGTGTTCGAGTGGTACGACTTTTTCCTCTACGGCGCCCTCGCGGCGGTCATCAGCAAGCAGTTCTTCGCCGGGGTCAACGACACCACCGCCTTTATCTTCGCCCTGATGGCATTCGCCGCCGGCTTCGTGGTGCGGCCGTTCGGCGCGCTGGTGTTCGGGCGCCTGGGGGACATGATCGGGCGCAAGTACACCTTCCTCGCCACCATCATTCTCATGGGCCTGGCGACCTTCGCCGTGGGCCTGCTGCCGACCTATTCGAGCATCGGCATCGCCGCGCCGATCATCCTGGTCGCCCTGCGCATGCTCCAGGGCCTGGCCCTGGGCGGTGAATACGGCGGCGCCGCGACCTACGTCGCCGAGCACGCGCCCCAGGGCAAGCGCGGCTTCCATACCAGCTGGATCCAGTCCACCGCGACCCTCGGCCTGCTGCTGTCGCTACTGGTGGTGCTGGGTTGCCGCTACTTCACCGGCGATCAGTTCGAAGTCTGGGGCTGGCGCCTGCCGTTCCTGCTGTCGATCGTGCTGCTGGGCATTTCCACCTGGATTCGCCTGAGCCTGCATGAGTCGCCGGCCTTCCTGAAGATGAAAGAAGAAGGCCGCGCCAGCAAGGCGCCGATCCGCGAGTCCTTCGGCAAATGGGAAAACCTCAAGGTGGTGCTGATCGCCCTGTTCAGCATCAACGCCGGGCAGGCGGTGACCTTCTACGCCGCGCAGTTCTACGTGCTGTTCTTCCTCACCCAGTTCCTCAAGATGGACCCGGCCCTGGCCAATATGCTGCTGATCATCAGCGTGGTAATCGGCGCGCCATTCTTCATCTTCTTCGGCTGGCTGTCGGACAAGATCGGCCGCAAGCCGGTGCTGATGGTCGGCCTGCTGCTGGCCACCGCGCTGTACTTCCCGATCTTCAAGTCCCTGGCCCACTACGCCAACCCGGCCATCGACCAGGCCAGCCGCCAGGCGCCGATCAGCGTGCTGGCCGACCCCGCCACCTGCACCTTCCAGTTCGACCCGGTGGGCAAGGCGCGTTTCGACAGCCCGTGCGACAAGGTCAAGACCTTCCTGGTCAAGCAGGGCCTGCCCTACACCAGCGTCGCCGCGCCCGCCGGCAGCCCGGTGCAGGTCAGCGTCGGTGACGTGCAGCTCGACGGTTTCGACGAAGCGGCCCTGCGCGGCGCCGTGACCCTGGCCGGCTACCCGCAACAGGCCGACACCCAGAACGTCAACAAAACCATGGTGGTGGTGCTGATCGTCGCGCTGATCCTGATCGCCGCCATGTGCTACGGCCCGCTGGCGGCGCTGATGGTCGAGCTGTTCCCGACCCGTATCCGCTACACCTCCATGTCCCTGCCCTACCACATCGGCAACGGCTGGTTCGGCGGCTTCCTGCCCACCGTGTCCTTCGCCCTGGTGGTGTACACCGGCGATATCTTCTACGGCCTGTGGTACCCGGTGGTGATCACCGGGGTCAGCCTGCTCGTCGGCCTGATCTGCCTGCGCGAGACCCGCAACGTCGATATCGACAAGAACTGAAAAGCCCGGCTGACGGTAGCGCCCCAAGCAGGGTTGCAGGCCTTGGGGCGCTCAGCGTCAGCCAAGGGCATCTGGCAAAAAAAACGGCGCGCCATGGCGCGCCGCTTCCGTTGCTGTCGATCAGGCCACGATATCGGTGGTCGCCGCCTGGCCAACGGTGCCCACGGCGAAGTCCACCGCGCCCAGACCGGTGAGGTCGACCAGCAGGCTGGTCTGGTCGGTCTCGGCGTAGTAGGTCAGGATCGCGTCGCCGGCATGGCCGGTGAAGCCGCTGACGAAGTTCAGGGTCGCCTGCCCCGAGGCGAACGGCGCCAGGCCGCTGAGGTCGATCTTGTCCTGGCCGCTGGTGAAATCCATGATCCAGTCGGGCTCGTCGAAGGTCGAATCGGATGCCGCGCCGAACACGAAAGTGTCCGCTCCCTCCCCGCCCCACAGCGTGTCGCGACCGCCGCCACCGTAGAGGATGTCGTTGCCGGCGCCGCCTTCGAGAATGTTGGCCGCGGCGTTGCCGATCAGCAGGTCGTTGCCCGAGCCGCCGATGGCATTTTCCAGGGTCACGCCATGGGCCACGGACACGTTGCCCACCAGGCCGCCGACGTCGGAGAACGAGCCCTCGTTGAGGTTGATCTTCTGGTTCTGGGTGAAGCCGGAGAAGTCCAGGGTGTCGTTGCCACCGCCGTCCCACACCGAGAACACCAGCTTGGAGGCAGATGAGCTGGCGCTGTAGAAATCGCGCCCGGTGTTGGAGTTGAAGCCGTACACGGTGTCGTCGGCGCGGGTCTCGTGGTTGGCGCCGTAGAGTTTCTGCACCGCGACGATATCGTCCATCAGCGGCGCCGAGGCGTAGGCGCCACCGCCGTCCTTGCTGAAGTCCTGCCCGGTGTTGCTCTCGCTCCAGTAGCTCATCAGGCTGTAGCCGCGCGTGTCCTGGGCGTAGGTGGCATCGTTGTAGGTCGGGTTGCCGTTGCCGGCGTTGTAGGTGCCCGGATGGGACAGGCCCAGGCTGTGGCCGATTTCGTGGGTCAGGGTCTGGCGACCGTAGTTGCCGTTGCCCGGGGTTTCGTTGACCCGGTACTGATCGTTGATCAGGTACCAGGACTGGCCGTCATAGCTGCCGCCCGAAGGCAGGTAGGCGAAGGCCGCGCCACCGGTGCTGACGCTGTAGTTGCCGAAACTCAGGTGCCCGTCGCCGCCGCTCGCAGCTTCGTTGAAGCGCACATTGGCCACGTCCGACCAGGATTGCAGGGCCAGGAACGCCTGGGCTTTCTGCAAGGCGCTGAACTCGCTGAAGCTGCCCAGGTTCGGGTTGTAGTTGGCTGGCTTGCTGGTGAGGAAGCTGTAGCTGAGCTCGACCTTGCCGTCGCCGTTCTGGTCGTGCCAGGACAGGCCCTTGCGCAGGATCTGCTCGGCGGCCTGGTCCGCGGTGTACGACGGCTTGCCATTCACCAGCTCCGCGCCGCCACGGTCATAGGCATGGCTGAAGGCAGTGATCAGTTGGTAGGCATCGCTGCCCGGAGCTGCCGAAAAACCGGCATTTTCTTTGGCTTTTGACATCATTTACATCCTTGTTCAACGCTGAAAATTTCCGATAGACCACGGCGACCTGTTAGCGAGATCGTCCTATCACTCGCCCTATTCAAGGCGGGGAAAAACTGACACAGACCCTGGCGTGGCGTCCACGATTTTTATTGTCGGACAATATGCCCGGGCGACTTTGCGCCTCATTAAAATCGCTACCCACCCCTGCCCCGGCGTGCCATACGCTAAGCTTCAGCGCTAATGGAACCACTGCCACACTCGTGCTTCTGCCTGTTTCCCGAAGGAGTCCACAATGAAAAAAATCCTCCTGAGCTGCGCCCTGTCGATCATTGCCAGTGCCGCCCACGCCGAAGGCATCCCGCTGTTCAACGTCGACTGTCCGGGCAATATTCCGGTCAGCGCGGAGGAAGGGGGACCGGTGTTCATCAACGGCAAAGAGGCCCAGACCAAGACCGTCAACGAGCGTTATTTCGAGGCCAAGGGCTCGGGCATCACGGTGGACATCAGCGTGGAGGACGACGACTCGGTGGTCGTGACCTACAGCGGCAAACAGGGTGCCAGCGGCATTTGCACCTCGGTCGACGACTGAGCCAACTCACTCACGTGTAGCCGCTGCCGAGGCTGCGATCGGCAGCGCAGCGGCCGCAGCAGGGGCATCGCGGTTACCCTGACTCAATGCATTCTCAGGTTTTGCGCCTGCTGCGTCGGAATGCCGCCCAAGTCGTTCGCAGCCTCGCAGACTCGGCAGCGGCTACGACGAGACGCCTCCTAGAACAACCCCATCTGCCCACCCACCAGGGTGCTGAAGTCGTCCTGCACGAACGGCAGGATGGCGTCCGCCACCGGCTGCAATTGGCGGGTCACGTAGTGATCGTAATCGATGGCCGCAGTGCGGTTTTCCAGGGGTTCGGGACCGGCCAGGGTGATCACGTAGCTGATCCAGCCACCGTTCTGATAACGCTGGGGCCGGCCCTGCCGCTGGTTGTATTCGTCGGCCAGGCGCGCGGCGCGCACATGGGGCGGCACGTTGCGTTCGTAATCGTCCAGTTGGCGACGCAGGCGCTTGCGGTACACCAGTTGCTCGTCCAGTTCGCCGGCCAGGGTGCGCCGCACGTAGTCGCGCACATAGTCCTGGTACGGCTGGCGGTGGAAGATCCGCTGGTACAGCTCCTGCTGGAACTGCTGGGCCAGCGGCGACCAGTCGGTGCGCACCGCTTCCAGGCCCTTGTAGACCATCTCCTGGGTGCCGTCGGCGCGGGTCACCAGGCCGGCGTAGCGCTTCTTGCTGCCCTCCTCCGCGCCACGAATGGTCGGCATCAGGAAGCGGCAGAAGTGGGTTTCGAATTGCAGCTCCAGGGCGCTTTCCAGGCCGTACTCATCGCGCAGGTGATCGCGCCACCACTGGTTGACGTGCGCCACCAGCGCGCGGCCGATGCGCGTGGCATCCGCCTCGGCGTGGGCGCTGCCGAGCCAGACGAAGGTCGAGTCGGTGTCGCCGTAGATCACCTTGTGGCCCTGCGCCTCGATCAGTTGGCGGGTGCGGCGCATGACTTCATGGCCACGCATAGTGATCGACGACGCCAGGCGCGGATCGAAGAAGCGGCAGCCGCTGGAACCGAGCACACCGTAGAAGGCGTTCATGATGATCTTCAGCGCCTGGGACAGCGGCGCGTTGTGTTCGCGTTTCGCCACTTCGCGGCTCTCGGCGACCCGGGCGACGATCGAGGGCAGGCAATGCCGGGTGCGGGAAAACCGCGCGCCGCGAAAGCCCGGCACCGATTGCTCGTCCGTTGGGTGGCGCAAGCCTTCCACCAGCCCCACCGGATCGATCAGGAAGCTGCGGATGATCGACGGGTACAGGCTCTTGTAGTCCAGCACCAGCACCGACTCGTAGAGACCGGGCCGCGAGTCCATGACAAAGCCGCCGGGGCTGGCTTGCGGCGGCTTCTCGCCCAGGTTCGGCGCGACGAAACCCTGGCGGTGCATCAGCGGCATGTACAGGTGGGTGAAGGCCGCCACCGAGCCGCCGTTGCGGTCGGCCGGCAGGCCGGTGACGGTGGCCCGTTCGAGGAGAAAGGTGAGCAGCTCGGTCTTGGCGAAAATCCGCGTCACCAGCTCGCAATCCTTGAGGTTGTAGCGCGCCAGGGCGGGCTTGTCCTCGGCGAACATGCGGTTGATTTCGTCCATGCGCTGGTAAGGGTTGTCGATCGACTTGCCTTCGCCGAGCAGGGTCTGGGCGACGTTTTCCAGGCTGAACGACGGGAAGCTCCAGGTCGCCGAGCGCAGGGCTTCGATGCCGTCGATGATCAGGCGCCCGGCGGCCGCAGCGAAATAATGGGTACGGCTGCCGTGTTCGCGCCACTGCATCTCTTCGCCGCCGCGCCCCAGGCGCAAGGGCACCGCCAGGCGACGTGCGTGTTCGTGCAGCACCCGCAGATCGAACTGCACCAGGTTCCAGCCGATGATCGCATCCGGATCGTGCCGCGCCAGCCACTGGTTGAGCCGTTCGAGCAACTGCTCGCGGCTGGCGCAGAACTCCAGGTCGAAATCCACCGCGCTGTCGTCCTCGCGAGCGCGGCCGAGCATGTACACCTGGCGCTGGCCGCAGCCTTCCAGGGCGATGGAATACAGCTCGCCGGTCTCGCTGGTCTCGATATCCAGCGACACCAGCTTCAACGCCGGCCGGTAGTCCGGCGCCGGTTTCATCTGCGCCTCCAGCAGTATCCCGCCCTCGCCCGGGGTGCCGCCGAACCACACCGGCGCGGTGATGAAACGCTCCATCAGGTAGCGCTCGGGCGGTCGCACATCGGCCTCGAGCACCTCGACCCCGGCGCGACGCAGGGTCTTGTCGAGGCGGATCAATTGATTGTGCTGCGGGCAGTACAGGCCGAGCACCGGGCGGTGCTGGAAGTCGCACAGGCCCAGGGGGCGCAATTGCACATCGCGATCGTCGGCCAGCAGGCGCCGGGCCTGTTCCTGCTGTTCGGCGGGAATGAAGGCCACGGAGGTCTGCACCGGCAAGCGGATCTGGCGCGGCCCGGCATCGGTCGCCAACCAGAACTCGACTTCCGTGCCTGCCGGCGTGTCACGCCAATGCCGGGTCAGGACGAAGCCCTGCTGTAAATCCACCACTGCAACCTCAAGCACCTGTTTCAAGGCCTCGATTCTACCTGTCCTCGGTCGCGATAGCCCGTTCCGCTCATGCGCCGAAAGGTTTTGTCGGACAATATGTAGTGCTTGAAAATTTTCACTACAAAACCGTTGACGAGGCGAATTTGCCCTTGCATGATGCAGGCGTCTCCCCGATCGGGAGACTTGGCAAAGGTGTTATGAGCAAGCTCGTCTGACCGCCGAGCTGTTAACCCGGATGTGTACTGCCCACAAGGCAGATTGATGAAACTGACCTGGCATGAACGTCCAGTACAAAGGGCGGGAAGCTGGCGAAAACTCCTCAAGATGCTTGTGGCCGAAACTGAAAACTTCGGCAGCTTGATCCAGGTTTACGCTGCTTCTCTTCGTTGTGACGCTATTGCGTAGCAGTTAATTAAGACGACTACACGCATCAGGCTCTGGGCCTTATCTGTATCCGACAGACACCCTCTGTCGCCCTGTTTCCGGTATCAGGGTTCAACTTACCGATGTAGCGATATCAATTAGCGACTCAACTAGATAGATCGAAATGGTCAAGGGGCTTACAAATGAATCTGAACAATCAACCTACTATTGATGAACTGTCTCATCTGTTCGCGGCACAGAAAGACAGCCATGACAGCCATATCCTGTGGATTGCCAAGTCTGGCCAGGTCCATATCGACTGCCTGTCGCCCCACGCCCATGAAGAAGAGTTCGACAAGAACAACCAGGACCTGCTGGCCCGCCTGAAAATGTACCGCCGTGGCCAGGGCTACGTCGGCAAGAAGGCCGCCGCCGACAGGGACTTCATCGGACGGGTATTCGATACCCTGAAGAATGAATGGCAATCGCTGCAGAACAAGTCGGAAGTTCGGGTGATTGACCGGTTCTGCTAAGTGCAACTTGTCGTTGTCGCTGATCAACCGTTGATCCATTAAATAAAAAGGGACGCTCCAATAAGAGCGTCCCTTTTTTATTGCAACTTGCCAGTTAGTTGGATGACGCGGTGTTTCTGCTAAACCGCGTTACCCTTGGCGGCAGACTTACTTGACCTGCCGCTGCGGCGCCTTGTGCACCATGGTGTAGGCGTAATCCACACCCATGCCGTAGGCGCCGCTGTGCTCGCGCACCAGGTCCATCACCGCGTCGTAGGTGTCCTTGTGCGCCCAGTCGCGCTGGAACTCGAGCAGCACTTGCTGCCAGGTCACCGGCACCGCGCCGGCCTGGATCATGCGCTGTACCGACATGTCGTGGGCTTCCTGGCTGGTGCCGCCGGAAGCGTCGGTGACGATGTACACCTCATAGCCTTCGGCCAGGGCTTCCAGAGCCGGGAAGTTCAGGCAGACCTCGGTCCACAGCGCGGCCATGATCAGTTTCTTGCGCCCGGTGGCCTTCACCGCGTCCACCAGTTTCTTGTCTTCCCAGGAGTTCATCGAGGTGCGCTCGATCGGCTGATGGTCGGGGAACACGCTGAGCAGTTCCGGCCAGATGTAGCCGCTGAAGCTCTCGGTTTCCACCGAAGTGAAAATGGTCGGCACATTGAAGATCTTCGCCGCCTTGGCCAGGCCCACGGTGTTGTTCTTCAGGGTCTGGCGGTCGATCGACTGCACGCCGAAGGACATCTGCGGCTGGTGGTCGATCAGGATCAGGGCGGAGTTGTTTGGGTTGAGCAGTTCACGGATAGACATGGCGCGTTCCTTTTGCTGTCGAGTCGGTTCAAACGTTGAGTTGCACAATTCGGGAGCTCGGCGCGGGTTCCGCTGGGGAGGCTTTGCTGCCGGCTTGGTGGCTAATTTAGGGGTTGATATAAAAAGCAACAATTCCCTAAAATCGAGAATCATTGATTCCAAAACAGGGACAATTATGGATCGCATCGAATGCATGCGCGCGTTTGTCGTCACGGTCGATGCCAACGGCTTCGCCGCCGCGGCCCGGGCCATGGACGTGCCGCGCTCGAAAGTCAGCAAACAGATCCAGGCGCTGGAGGAAGCCATCGGCGTGCAGTTGCTGCACCGCACCACCCGCAGCCTGCATCTGACCGAAGCCGGCGCCGAGTACTACGAGTCGGCGCGGGAAGTCCTGGCCGCCGTGGACGAGGCCGAACAACGGGCGCGGGACGGCATCGGCGAATTGCGCGGGGTGCTGCGGGTCAACGCGCCGATGTCCTTCGGCCTGCGTCGTCTCGGACCGCTGGTGCCGCTGTTTCATGAGCAGCACCCGAACATCGAATTGCAGCTGGTGCTCAGCGACCAGCAAGTGGACCCGGTGCGCGGCGGTTTCGATGTGACCATTCGCATCGCCAGCCTGGCCGACTCGTCGATGGTCGCCAAGCTGCTGGCCCCGGCCCCGCGGATCATGGTGGCCTCGCCGGATTACCTGAAGCGCGCCGGCACCCCGCAGACGCCCCGCGACCTGACCGCCCACCAGTGCCTGAACTACGGCTACCTGCAAAGCGGGGTCAGCCTGCAGTTGAGCAACGGCAAGGACACCCAGCGCGTCCATGTCACCGGCCCGCTGCACGCCAACAACGGCGACCTGCTGGCCCAGGCCGCCGAGGCCGGCATGGGCATCGCCCTGCTGCCCGACTTCATCGTCGCCGACGCCCTGGCCGCCGGCCGCCTGGTGCCGGTGCTGTGCGAGTGGCAGGCGCCGCCGATCAGCATCCACGCGGTGTACCCGTCCGCCCGGCGCGTGCCGCAGAAGACCCGGGCCTTTATCGAGTTCCTGGTCGCCCAACTGGCCGACAAAGCGCCCGTGCTGCCGTAGGCACACGATGCAAACGACGCAGTGCATCAGCCACAGTGCCTCGCGGGCAAGCCTCGCTCCTACAGAGGCCGGGTGTCGCGGGATGTGGCGGCGATGGACCTACACTGAAGGCATACACCTCGGCATTCGTGAGGGGCCATCATGCGTAACTCTCCCCAACTCGCGGCGCTCAGCCTGATCGCTACCCTCGCCTACCTCGGCCTGGCCATCCTCGGCATGGGCGGACCGGTGGCGTTTTTCTCCCACCCGGCGCTGTGGGTCATCACCCTGTCCCTGCTGGCCATGGCCGGTGTGGCCCAGTTCAGCGAAGGCAACCTGAGCCCCGGCAAACAGGAAGACCGGGAAAACCGCTGGGTCCTCGTCGCCTTCGGCATCCTCGGGCTGTTGCTGGCCTTTCTTCCCGCCTATACCGACCGCCTGGACTTCTGGACCTTTGGTAGCACCGACGTGCGCTGGTTCGGCGTGGTGTTCTTTATCGGCGGCGGCATATTGCGACTGTGGCCGGTGTTCGTGCTGGGCAAGCGCTTCAGTGGCCTGGTGGCGATCCAGCCCGGCCATCAGCTGGTGACCACCGGCATCTACGGCACCCTGCGCAATCCGAGTTACCTGGGGTTGCTGATCAATTGCGTGGGCTGGGCCCTGGCCTTCCGCTCCGGGGTCGGCCTGCTGCTGACCGCCTTGATGCTGATCCCGCTGATTGCCCGCATCCACGCCGAAGAAGCCTTGCTGCACAAAGAATTCGGCAAGCAATACGACACCTACTGCGCCTACACCTGGCGCCTGGTGCCGTGGGTTTACTGAGGACTTTTTCCGCCGTGCTGCCGGGGGCGGTGTTAAATATTTTGTGACGCGCCCCTTGGCAGCGAGGAGCAGTCCCGGTAAAACGGTGAACCTCACTTGCACGAAATGTCCGTGAATTCTTGACGAGATCCGCCGGCCGATGAACGCCTTGTGTTGCCGCCCGCCCTGCCAGCCCCGCGCTGCTGCCCCGTGCAGCCGCCTCGGCATCGGCATTGGAACGGCAACAACGCAACGCCCCCACGGCGATCTCCACGGCAACCCCGGGGCCCGGCGATGAAACTGCTGGTCAACCTGCCCATGGCCCTGTGCCGCTCCCGCCTGCGTCATTCCTCGCGCCCTCCGGACCTCTCGCTTTCGCTCTGAACGCGCCCCTCTGCGCGTCGAGCCTTGCCGCCTTGCTATCTGCCATTGCAACCGGGCCCTGCCGGCGCCGCTGCATGAACCGAACCTGCGCGCCGCCATGGCGCAAGCGAGAGAACCATGAAATTTGCAGCCCTTGACGAGGCCCGTAGCTTCCTGGCCGCCAACCCCGATATCGACATGATCGAGCTGTTCATCCTCGACGCCAACGGCGTGCCGCGCGGCAAGCTGTTGCACCGCGAGGAACTGCTGGCGGTCTATGAAAGCGGCCGGCCGCTGCCCAGCACCATCCTCGGCCTGACGCTGCAGGGCGACGACGTGGAAAACTCCGGGCTGGTCTGGGACGTCGGCGATATCGACTGCCGCGCCTATCCCCTGGCCGGCAGCCTGGTGCGCCTGCCGTGGCGGCAGATCCCCACCGCCGCGGTGCAGGTCAGCATGCACCCGCAGGAAGGCCTGCCGGCCAGCATCGCCGACCCGCGCCACCTGCTGATCAAGGTCGTCGACCAACTCAAGGCCGAGGGTTATCACCCGGTGATGGCCTGCGAGCTGGAGTTCTACCTGCTGGACGCCAAGCGCGACGGCAACGGCCGCCCACAACCGGCGCTGGACGCCGACGGCGGCCGGCCACGGCACACCCAGGTCTATGGCCTGCGCGAGCTGGAGCAGATCGAACCCTTCCTCGCCGACCTCTACGCCGCCTGCAAACTGCAAGGCATCCCGGCGCGCACGGCGATCTCCGAATACGCACCGGGCCAGGTGGAAATCACCCTGGAACACGGCGACGCCCTGGAGGCCATGGACCAGGCCGTACGCTACAAGCGCCTGGTCAAGGCGGTGGCCCACCGGCACGGAATGCAGGCGACCTTCATGGCCAAGCCCTTCGATGACCTGGCGGGCACCGGTATGCACATGCACGTGAGCATCGCCGACGCCGAGGGCCACAACCTGTTCGCCGCCGAAGACCCCGCCGGCACCCCGCTGCTGCGCCAGGCGGTGGGCGGCATGCTCGCGTCGCTGCTCGACTCGCTGCTGCTGTTCTGCCCCAACGCCAACTCCTACCGCCGCTTCCAGGCCAACAGCTACGCGCCGCTGGCGCCGACCTGGGGCGTCGACAACCGCACCGTGAGCCTGCGGGTACCGGGCGGTCCGGCCAACAGCCGGCATATCGAGCACCGCATCTGCGGTGCCGACGCCAACCCCTACCTGGCAGCGGCGGCGATTCTCGCCGGGGTCCATCGCGGCCTGCGCGAACAGCTCGATCCGGGCGATCCGGTGCAAGGCAACGGCTATGCCCAGGCCAGCGAACTGCTGCCCACCGACTGGCTGACCTCGCTGACCGCCCTGGAGAATTCCACCTGGGCCCGCGACGCCCTGGGCAGCGAATTCCTCGGGGTCTACCTGGCGGTCAAGCGCGCCGAATACCGCCAGTTCATGGCCGAAGTCGGCGAGCAGGACTGGCGCTGGTACCTGACCCAGGCGTGACGCGCTGGCCGGCGTCACGGCGCCGGCCCGGCCCCAACAAAAATTCGAGAACAGCCCATGACAGTCGCATTCAACCCGGTCACACCGGCAGCCGAACGCTGCCCTTCGTATTACAGCGCCACCCTCAACAGCGAAACCGCCTACCCGCCCCTGCAAGGCCAAGTGAGCGTCGACGTGGTGATCATCGGCGGCGGTTTCACCGGCGTCGCCAGCGCCGTGGAACTGGCGGAAAAAGGCCTGAAAGTGGCCATCGTCGAGAGCCACAAGATCGGCTGGGGCGCCACCGGGCGCAACGGCGGCCAGGTCACCGGCAGCCTGTCCGGCGACGAGACCATGCGCAAGCAGATGCGCCGCACCCTGGGCGACGAAGTCGACGATTTCATCTGGCAACTGCGCTGGCGCGGGCACCGGATCATCCGCCAGCGCGTGGACAAATACGCCATCGCCTGCGACCTCAAGCACGGCCACCTGCACGCCGCCTACAAGCCCAGCCACCTCGCCGGCCTGCGCGCCGACTACGAAGAAGCGGTGCGCCGCGGCATGGGCGACGAGGTCAGCCTGCTGGACCGGCAACAGGTGCGCGAGGTGCTGGAAAGCCAGCTGTACCACGGCGCGATCAAGAACACCCGCAACCTGCACCTGCATCCGCTGAACCTGTGCATCGGCGAAGCCCGCGCCGCCGAGAGCCTCGGCGCGCTGATCTTCGAACACAGCGAAGTGCTGCGGATCGTCCACGGCGAGCGCCCGGCGGTGATCACTGCACACGGCCGCATCGACGCCAAGCAGGTGCTGCTGGCCGGCGACGTGTACCACAAGCTGGAGCCCAAACAGCTCAAGGGCAAGATCTTCCCGGCCATGGGCGGCATCGTCACCACCGCGCCCCTGGGCGACCTGGCCAAGCGCCTCAACCCCCAGGACCTGGCGGTCTACGACTGCCGCTTCGTGCTCGACTATTACCGCATGACCGCCGACGGCCGCCTGCTGTTCGGCGGCGGCGCCAACTACAGCGGCAAGGATTCGCGGGATATCGCCGGCGAACTGCGCCCCTGCATCGAACGCACCTTCCCGGCGCTCAGGGGCGTGGCCATCGACTTCCAGTGGAGCTGCGCCATGGGCATCGTGATCAACCGCATCCCGCAGCTGGGCAAGATCTCGGACAACGTCTGGTACTGCCAGGGCTACTCCGGACACGGCATCGCCACCAGCCACATCATGGGCGAGATCATGGCCCAGGCCATCACCGGGCACCTCGAGCACTACGACACCTTCGCCGACTGCCGGCACATCCGCGTGCCCTTCGGCGACCAGCTGGGCAACCCGATGCTGGCGGCGGGCATGTGGTACTACCAGATGCTCGAACGGTTGCGCTGAGGCCCCAGCCTTCCTCGTATCCGTAGGAGCGAAGCTTGCTCGCGATAGCGCCCTTGAGACCGCCATCGCCGGCAAGCCTGGCTCCTACAGAAGCAATCCACGATCCTCCCGCAGGAACGAAGCGTGCTCGCGATGGCATCCTTGAGATCGCCATCGCCGGCAAGCCATAGAGGGTCAGGCAGGGGTGCGCGGCAAGGCGCGTTTGTGGGCGGTGCGGTGGTAGGCGGTTTCGATCAGCTGGCGCACGGCATCGGACACCGGTTCGCCCATCAGGTAGGCGTCGATCTCGGCGTAGCTGCAGCCATAAGCCGTTTCGTCCAGTTTGCCCGGCGCCAGTTCTTCAAGGTCCGCCGTGGGGGCCTTGTGCACCAGGTGCCCGGGAGCGCCAAGCGCCTCGGCCAGCGCGCGCACCTGGGTCTTGGTCAGGCCCGACAGCGGAGCCAGGTCGCAGGCACCGTCGCCGTACTTGGTGAAAAACCCCATCAGGGCCTCGGCACCGTGGTCGGTCCCCACCACCAGGCCGTTGCTGAAGTTGGCGACCGCATACTGCGCCAGCATCCGCGCCCGCGCCTTGACGTTGCTCTTGGCGAAATCGGTCAGTTCGGCCGACGGCTGCAAGCCTTCGATTCGCACCTGGCTCATCAGACCGTCGACACTCTCGGCAATGTTGCAGGTGCTGACCGAGTCCGGGCGGATAAAGTCCAGGGAGGCCTGGGCATCGCTTTCGTCAGCCTGGCTTTTATAGGGCAGGCGCATGGCGATAAACCGGGTGTCGTGCCCTGCCCCACGCATCTGCTCCACCGCCAGCTGGCACAGGCGCCCGGCAGTCAGGGAATCGACGCCACCGCTGATGCCCAGCACCAGGGCCTGGCCGCCGGACTCGCGCAACACCTGCTGGATGAAATCCACGCGCCGGACGATTTCCGCGGCTTCGTCTCCGCGCGCCAGTTGCCGATCGATGCCCAGCTCCCGGGCAATTCGTTCTTGGGTTTGGCTGCTCATATCAGGCCTCCAGGGGCGAGTTACTGAGGTTGACGTTGAACACCTGCGCCGCGTACCTGAGGAACGACGGGTCTTCGCAGACGTTCTTGATCGGGTCATCGGAGAACTTCACCACCGGTTCGCCATGCACTCGCACCAGCTTCATAACGATGCTCAGCGGCTCGACGCCTTCGACATCGCAGGCCAGGCTGGTGCCCATGCCGAAACCGAACCGGGCCTGGCCACGCACGTGACGCAGGATCGGCAGGCATTTCTCGAAGTTCAGACCGTCGGAGAACATCAGGTCCTTGGTCCGTGGATCGATGCCCAGTTCCCGGTAGCGGGCCAGGACCTTGTCGGCCCAGGCAATCGGGTCCCCGGAATCCTGGCGCAGGCCGTCGTAGAGCTTGGCGAAGTACAGGTCGAAGTCCTTGAGGAAGAAGTCCGTGCTGATGCAGTCGGTCAGGGCAATGCCCAGGCGGCCGCGGTATTCGCGCACCCAGTTTTCCAGGGCCGTGTTCTGGCTCTCCCGCAGCCGTCCCAGTTGCTGGTGCACCATCAGCCACTGGTGGGCCATGGTGCCGATCAGCGGCAGGTCGAACTCGTAGGCCAGGTGGGCGTTGCTGGTGCCGACGAAGACCCCGGGGAAGTCGCTGCGCATGATCTTCACCACCTCGCGCTGGGCCTTGAACGACAGGCGCCGACGCGTAGAGAAGTCCGAGACCCGCAGCTCGGCGAGTTCTTCGCGGCTGGCGTTGTTCTCCAGCCATTCGAATTTCCGATAGAGCCGGCGGGTGACGTCAGCAAGCTCCACCTCCGGATACCTGTCGCGGTTGCGCAACTCACTGACCATGGCCAGCACCGGCTGTTCGAACATGATGCAGTGCAACATCGGGCCGCGGACGCGAATGCTCAGTTGGCCATCGACCGCCGCCACGTGGATGTAGCGCAGGTTGAAACGGAACAGGCCGAGAAACTGCTCGAAGTCCGGGGTCAGGTACTCGCGAAAACGCTTGTTGAACAGAAAGCGCTGTTCGCCTTCGCGCATCTGCAGGCTGGCGAGCTTTTCCAGTTCCTGGCGGATCTCCGGGATCAGATGCACCAGGGACTCTCTGGAGCGGACGATGAACTGGTATTCCACATCGACATTGGGGTGCTGGTGCAGCACCGCCTGCATCATGGTGAAGGTGTAGTAGTCGGTGTCCAGCAGGCCCTGGATCACGCCATTGTTACGGTCAAATGCACTTTCCATGGTGACTCCTCAGGCACTGGCCAATCTGGCGGTTTCTTCGCGGGTCGCGGCCACCGCGATACCCGCTTGTTGCATCTCGTCGATCGCCTGGGTGGCGCCCTCTGCGCTGATGGCGCGGCATGCCGGCAGATGGATGATCACCTTGAAGCCGGCGGCGGCCAGTTGCAGGGCGGTGGTCTTGACACAGAAATCCAGGGCCAGGCCGCCGACGATGACCCGTTGCACACCCTGGCTGTCGAGGTACTCGATGACCCCGGTGGACAGCTTGCCGTGCAGGTCGTGGTAGCAGGCGCCATAGGGGTGCAGGTCCGGCTCCACGCCCTTCCACACGAAGTAGTCGTAGTCATAGGGCGTCGGCAATTCGTCCAGCAGGGTGAACCCTTCGGTGCCCGGTACGCAGTGGCTGACCCAGGTCAGGTCGGCATGCTCCAGGCCGGTGGGCTGGAGCATCTGCCCGGGCTCGTTCACCACCCAGGGGGCCTGGGGGCTGTGGGCGTCCTTGCTGCCGATGCGCAGGCTGGCCAGGGTCGCCATGAAGTTCAGCTCGCCACCGATGCGGTCGCCCTCGGCCACGGGCAGTTCGTCCGGGCACAGCGGGGTAAAGCTCTTTTGTGCATCGACATCGAAGGAAGCGGTCTTCATCGTTTGGCTGTTCATGCTGGTTCTCTCCTTTGCATGGAACATAAAGTACACGTCATGTACTTTCATAGCAACCCCCTTTGACTCCGCTTTTTATTTCATCGATCCAGATCAAACAATATAAATAGTGCATGACATGCCAATTCCCTGCACGCACAAGCAATGATAAGGTACACGTCATGTACCAATGCAGGAGATGCAGATGTTTGAACTGGCCCTCTATGGCGGCGCCTTCAACCCGCCCCACGCCGGTCACGTCCGGGTCATGCTTGAAGCCGCCCGCCACGCCCGGCGCGTGCTGGTAGTCCCCAGCTTTCGCCATCCGGACGGCAAGCGCATGGCCGACTTCGAGCAACGGGTGAACTGGTTGCAGGCCATCACCCGGCACCTGCAACCCGAGTGCCCCGCCGAACTGGCAGTGAGCCGCCTGGAGCAGCAACTGGGCCTGGCCGATCCCGCCCCGGTCTACAGCTACACCCTGCTGCAACGGCTGGCGGACGACCTGGCTCTGGATGGCAAGCGCATTGCCTTGGTGGTGGGTGAAGACGTGGCGCGCCAGTTGCCCGGGTTCCATCGCGGCGAGGAGTTGCTGCAGCGCTTTTCCATCCTGCGGATCGAAGAACAACCGGGGGTGCGCAGCAGCGTGTTGCGTCAATGCCTGGCCCGCGGCGAAACACCGCCAAGCCAATGGCTGGCACCGGGCATGAATCCGCTAAACTACGGCCTCTACGCCGTCCACGGAAGTTGATATGCCCGACCGCCCCCTCTCCCCCAGCGCCTACCTGCACACCATCGACCTGTGCCTGCTGCGCTATAACCGCGAACGCTCCGAGCTGGAAATCCTCCTCCATCAACGCGACAGCGAGCCCTTCGCCGGGCACTGGGCCCTGCCGGGCATCGTGGTCAACGGCGATGTCGAGGACCGCAGCCTGAATGATGCGGTGCAGCGGCTGCGGCGCTCCAGCAAGGTGGACATGCCCCTGGCCTGGCTGGAGCAGGTGGGCACGGTCGGCGACGCCTTTCGCGACCCGCGCTGCTGGTCGTCCTCGACCTTCTACCTGGGGATCGTCAGCGAGCCGGTGGAGCCCGGTCCGCAGCAGGGTTTCTTTACCCTCGGCGACGTGGCCAGCGGCAGCTTCAAGCTGCCCTTCGACCACAACAGCCTGGTGGCCCAGGTGCACGAGCGGCTGTTTTCCAAATCCCTGTACAGCAGCCTGCCGTTGATGTTTCTCGGCAGCGAGTTCAGCGCCCCCGAAGCGGTGATCATCTTCTCCCTGGTGCTGCAACGGCCAGTGCTCAAGACCAGCATCCGCCAGCGCCTGTTGAAGATGAGCGAAGCCGGTTACCTGCGCGAAACCGGACGCAAGAAAAGCGGCGACGGCGGCCGGCCGCAAGCCACAGTGGAAAATCTCAAGCCCGCCGAGCTGTACCTGTTCGATCGCTGTTTTCTGGAGTGATACCCCCATGAGTTCCATCGCCGACAACCAGTGCCTGCTGGAAACCCCGTATTTCAAGGTGGTCCGTGAGCAGGGCTACTTCATCATCAAGGAACCCCGGGCGGTGAACGGCGTGGTGGCCGTGCCGACCCTGGCCGATGGCCGGCTGATGCTGGTCAACCTCAAGCGGCGGGCCATCGGCGGCCAGTCCATCGAGTTTCCCCGCGGCGCCATCGATGCCGGGGAAAGTGCCGTTGACGCCGCGGCCCGCGAATTGCTGGAGGAAACCGGCTGGCAGGCGTCGCACGTTCGCGAACTGGGCCTGCTGCACAGCAACACGTCGCTGATCGCCAGCGCGGTGGCGGTGTGTCAGGTGCAGATTGCCGAACAACAGGCCGCCGCCACCGATGGTGAAGTGGACCATCTGCTGTGGGTCAGTCGCCAGGAATTGATGACGATGATCGCCACCGGCCGGATCACCGACGGCCACACCCTGTCGGCGGCGATGATACTGCTGGCCAGCGAGTCGGCCTGACGCCAGCCAGCCCTGCTGCCGGTCCTCCGGCACCAGGGCATCGGGCATCAAATCCTCCTCTCTCACGCTCTTGCACTACTGTCCCGCGCGGGCACAAACCCCGCCCGCCCCTATGCACCCCGAAATCTGTTCTAGGCTTGGACCTCTGGCGACTATTGATTTAGAGCCATCGAGCAAGTGAAAACACATGGAAATGACTTTCAAGGAGAAACCCCATGTCTGCGATTCCTTCCAGAACCAACCGCTCTCCCCTGCGCATGAACAAGGACGTCACCGCGCTGATTCCGGACTTCCCCTTTCACTACGCCGACTTCCTACAGAAAGCACAGGGCAGCCCCCTGGGCCATGTCGCCCCGGAGAACTACGGGAAACAGGTGCTGATCGTCGGTGCCGGCGTCGCCGGCCTGGTCGCCGCCTATGAGGCCATGCGCATGGGCCTGCACCCGGTGGTGGTCGAAGCCTCCGAGCGCATCGGCGGGCGGCTCTACTCCAAGGTCCAGGGCGACCCCGAAAACCCAGGCAACCAGGTGCTCTGTGAACTGGGCGCGATGCGCTTTCCGGTGTCCGGCAAGGCGCTGTTCCACTACTTCCGAAAGGTCGGCATGACCGACAACTCGGCGGACTTTCCCAACCCGGGCACCGCCGCGGCGATCAGCACCGTGGTCGATTACCGCGGGGAAAAAGTCTATTACGAAGTGGACGGCCGCCCGGGTTTTAAAAAACCAGAGAAATACACCAAACTGGAAAACCAGTTCTTCGATAACTTCCTGGAAACCTACGATTTCACCGCCATGGAAAAGGCCATGACCGAAGACCACATCGATCAACAGACGATCAAGAAGCTGTGGAACGCCATCGTCAACCCCGCGACCGGCACCAGCGGCGACGATGTCAGTTTCTACGCCGCGCTCCTGGAAAACTCCGGCTGGGACAAGGCCGATATCGACCTGTTCGGCCAGATCGGCTTCGGCACCGGCGGCTGGAACACCGACTACCCCAACAGCATCCTCGAACTGCTGCGCGTGCTGTACACCGGCCTGGACGCCGACCACCAACTGATGTTCGACGGTTCCTCCAGCCTGCCGCAACGGCTCTGGTCGAAGACCCCGAAAGAGCTGGGCGACATGATGAAGCATTGGTCCGCGGAAACCACGGTCGAAGCCCTGTCGCGCGAGGTATTCCCGGACCCGTTCCACCAGGAAGTGCGACACATCGAACGCCAGCCGGACGGCTCCTTCCGCGTCTCCATCACCGATACCCGCACCCAACTGACCCGGCAACACAACTTCCCCAGCGTCATCTATACCCCGCATGTGCGGATCCTCGACAAACTGCGCTACTCGGGGAACCCACAAAGCCTTCCCGCCATGGACAGCCTGCTGCCCATCGATACCTGGGAAGCCATCATGTACACCCACTACATGCAGTCGGCGAAGATTTTCGCCGCCACCCAGCGCCCGTTCTGGAACGACCCGGTGGCAGAGGGCGAGCAACGCAAGATGAGCATCACCCTTTCCGACCGGCTGACCCGCGGCACTTACCTGGTGGACTACTCGGCCAGCAAGGGCGACTACAAAGGCAGCGGGATCTTCCTGTCCTACACCTGGAACGACGATGCCCTGAAGTTCCTCGGCGACCGCCCCGCGCCGCTGCCGCAGCATGTCGACCTGTGCACCAACCTGCTGGACAACCTCTACCCGGATATCAAGCTCAACGAGCAATACAGCACGGTCGATGCGTTCGTGGAGCACAACTGGGAGGACCAGCCGCTGTACCTGGGCGCCTTCAAGATGAACTTGCCGGGGCAGTACGAGTATCAGCGGCGGATCTTTTCCCAGTTCATGAGCGGCATCGATACGGAGCAACCCTATCGCTTCATCCTGGCGGGCGATGACGTGTCCTGGACCGCTGGCTGGGCCGAAGGTGCGGTCACCACCGCGATCAACGCGGTGAACAAGCTGGCGGTGTGTTTTGGCAGCGGCAGCCTGCCGGGCAACCCGGGGCCGGTGGAATCCTGGGACAAACTGAAGCCTGTCGAACGGGCTTGACCGAACCTGCGTGAACCCGACCCCGTCGCTGCCAGACCGGCACGACGGGGTCTTTGCTTGATGGCCCGACATCGATCAGCGTCCCCACTTCTCCAAGGCAAATTCGACGAAGCTGCGCAGCTTGGGCAGGCGGTAACGGTCCTGGGCGTACAGCAGGTGCATCGCTCGCAAGGGCAATTGATAGTCCTGCAACACAGGCACCAGCCGCCCCTGTTGCAGGTCCTCCTCCACCAGGGCATCGGGCATCATCACCACCCCCAGGCCACCCCGCGCCGCGCGGTGCAGGCCGGACGAAGTGTTGGTCAGCAGCGAACCGGACACCGGAATCAGCACGTCCCCCTCGGGCCCGCGCAACGGCCACTGGGTGGCGGTGGAGCTCCACTCGTCACCGGCCGGATAAGCGAACGCCAGGCAGTTGTGGTGCTGCAGGTCCTCCGGGACTTGCGGCGTGCCGCAGCGTTCCAGGTAGTCCGGCGCGGCGCAGATGGTCAGGGTGTAGTCCTCCAGGGGCCGGGCGATCAGCGACGTGGTGTCCAGGTTGCCCAGGCGAAAAGCCACGTCGAAGGCGCCGTCGATCAAATCGAAGCGCTGGTTGGCCAGGGTCAGTTCCACCTTGACCTGCGGGCAGCGCTGCTGGAATTCGCTCAGCGCCGGTGCCAGGCGCTCGGTGCCGAAGGTCAGCGGCGCGGTGATGCGCAGGGTGCCGGACGGCTCGCCCTGGACCTGTTCCGCCATGCGCTCGGAGTCCGCCACCAGCCCCAGCACCGCCAGGCAACGCTGGTAATACTCGGCGCCGAACTCGGTCAGGCGCTGGCGCCTTGTGGTGCGGCTGAGCAGGCTGACCCCGAGGCGCTGCTCCAGGGCCCGCAGGTGATTGCCGACCATGGTGGTGGACAGGCCGCACTCACGGGCGGCGGCGGTCATGTTCCCCACCTCCACCACCTTCACATACACCGTCATCGCCTGGAACAGATCCATTATCAACCCTGACTTGAAGATGATTAAAGAATTTACGAGTTTATCTAGCCAGGGTGGCTAACGATACTGCCAGCACACCCCACTCGATGGAGCGACCCGTCATGACCGCCACCTGCCTGATGAGCACCTATCAACCGCTGCCCCTGAGCTTCACCCACGGCCTGGGCACCCGCCTCTGGGACCAGGCCGGCCGCGAATACCTGGACGCGGTGGCCGGTGTGGCGGTGACCGGCATCGGCCATTCCCATCCCAAACTGGTCAGCGTCATCCGCGAACAGGCCGGCCTGCTGCTGCACACCTCCAACCTGTACAGCATCGATTGGCAACAGCGGCTGGCGCAGCGGCTGACCCGCCTGGCTGGCATGGACCGGGCGTTCTTCAACAACTCCGGCGCCGAAGCCAACGAGACCGCGCTGAAGCTGGCACGGCTGCACGGCTGGCACAAAGGCATCGAGCGGCCGCTGGTGGTTGTCATGGAACACGCCTTCCACGGCCGTACCCTGGGCACCCTGGCGGCCAGCGACGGGCCGGCGGTGCGCCTGGGCCTGAACACACTGCCCGGGGATTTCCTCAAGCTGCCCTTCGGCGACCTGGCCGCCCTGGAGCAAGCCGCGCAGGCCCACGGCCCGCGTATCGCCGCGGTGCTGATGGAGCCGATCCAGGGCGAAAGCGGTATCCGCCTGGCCCCGCCCGGCTACCTGAAAGCCGTGCGCGAACTGTGCAGCCGGCGCAACTGGCTGCTGATGCTCGACGAGATCCAGACCGGCATCGGCCGCACCGGCCAGTGGTTCGCCTGCCAGCACGAGGGTGTGGTCCCGGATGTGATGACCCTGGCCAAGGGCCTGGGCAACGGCATCCCCATCGGCGCCTGCCTGGCCCGGGGCAAGGCCGCGCAGCTGTTCACCCCCGGCAGCCACGGCAGCACCTTCGGCGGCAACCCGCTGGCCTGCCGGGTGGCCTGCACCGTACTGGAGATCATCGAGGAACAAGACCTGCTGGCCAACGCCAGGCGCCAGGGCGAGCATCTGTTGCAACGCTTGCGGGTGGAGCTGGCCGATCACCCGCAGGTCCTGCAGGTGCGCGGCCTGGGCTTGATGATCGGCATCGAGCTCAAAGCCCCGCAGCGCGAGCTGGCGCTGCGGGCGGCGCAGGATCACGGACTGCTGATCAACGTGGCCCGGGGCACCACCATCCGCCTGCTGCCAGCGCTGATCATCGATGAACGGGAAGTCGAGATGATCGTGCGCGGGGTCAGCCGGACGCTGCAAAACGCTGAAGGTGATGGCGGTGCAGCAAAAGAGGCAGAAATGCTGGCAGTGTCGTGACCGATGCCTGATGGTCAGCGAGGTCAGGCGAGGTGAGTTAGAACGCTATCGCGAGCAAGCTCGCTCCTACAGGAGCCTGTATGTTTCTGCAGGAGCGAGCTTGCTCGCGATGCGCTATCAGGAAACGGTGATGGCCAGACTCAGTCGTCCAGCGGCTTGGGTGGTGCCGCAGGCTTGCCCGATTTGGCGGCCTTGCCGGCGTGGGCCGCCTTGACTTCCGAGACCGGCGCCAATGCCGGAGCGGTGGCTTCCTTTTCCGCGGCCGGCAGTTGGTCGATGGTGCTGAAAACTTCCTTGAGTTCGATGGCCCCGGAATGCTCGAGCTTCTTCTCACCGTCCTTGCCCACCAGGATCACCTTGGTCTGCGCCCCGGCGCCGAGCTTCAGGCTGCGGATCAGCGCCATGGTCGATTGCGGGTCCAGGTCCTTGCCGTCGCGTTGGCCGATGGTGTTGATCACCGTGTAGAGCACCATGTTGCGTTCGCTGAAGGCCTGGCGGTTGGCCGGCTCGTCGAGGGACTTCTTCAGCGCCACCAGGGTCGGGTCCACGGTGCTGGGAGCGATGACGATCAGTGGGCGCGCCTTGCCCTGATCCTGGGCCAGAGGGCCTTCGTTGTCGGCCGCCATTGCGGGGCCGACGACAGCGAGCAGCGTTGCGAGGGTCAATGACCGAATGAACATGCGTCTCTCCTTTGGGTATCCACGTCCTAATGATTGCGCATCAGGGGAAAAGGTCCAGACCCGGACTCAAATTCTGACATTTTATTGAGCCGTCCCCCTGGTTCGTGGCGTTGCAACGAGCGCTGCGTACTCTCGTCCTCGCCGCTACAGATCGACGCGCCCATAAACGCCAGTGATAACCGAACCCTCTTGTTCGGCATGATCGACCCGCCTTGGCGCCCATGACAACCGGCATGACCTATGCCGTTCTGGCATGGGCCCATACGAATTCGTCATCATTTTCGCCGCGGCGGCGTGATAGCCTTCATCCCGGCCATAACAAGAGCGCCCGCCTGGCTTTTTCCATCCAGTGCGGCGTCACCCGCCGTTTCATACCTGCTTGCTTCGTCTTCATCTGCCCAGGTTTTCGCAGCGAACCTTTTACACAGGCGCGCTGGACGACCGATTGCATTTTTGACTCGACGCTATCGTCGGCATCTCTTTTACCTCCTTCCGGGAGTTCGTATGTCCAGGCTGTCTCATCAAGATTTACGCCGTAGTTTTCGCGAGTTGATCGCTTCAGACTCCTGCTTTCACACCGCCTCCGTATTCGACCCGATGTCGGCGCGGATCGCCGCCGACCTGGGGTTCGAAGTGGGCATTCTCGGCGGCTCCGTCGCCTCGCTGCAGGTGCTGGCCGCGCCTGACTTCGCCCTGATCACCCTGAGCGAATTCGCCGAGCAGGCCACCCGCATCGGCCGCGTCGCCCAGCTGCCGGTGATCGCCGACGCCGACCATGGCTACGGTAACGCCCTCAACGTGATGCGCACCGTGGTCGAACTGGAGCGCGCCGGCGTCGCCGCCCTGACCATCGAAGACACCCTGCTGCCGGCCCAGTTCGGGCGCAAGTCCACCGACCTGATCTCGGTCGCCGAAGGCGTGGGCAAGATCCGCGCGGCCCTGGAAGCACGGGTCGACCCGGAACTGGCGATCATCGCCCGGACCAACGCGGCGATCCTGCCGATCCAGGAAATCATCAGCCGCACCCAGCAATACGAGCGCGCCGGCGCCGACGGCATCTGCATGGTCGGGATCAAGGATTTCGAGCAGCTGGAGCAGATCTCCGAGCACCTGTCGGTGCCCTTGATGCTGGTGACCTACGGCAACCCGGCGCTACGCGACGATGCGCGCCTGGCGCAACTGGGCGCGAAGATCATCGTCGACGGCCACGCGGCGTACTTCGCGGCGATCAAGGCCACCTACGACTGCCTGCGCGAACAGCGGCAGATCTTCACCCAGGCCTCGGACCTCAGCGCCACCGAGCTGGCCCACACCTACACCCAGCCCGAGGAGTACATCGTCTGGGCCAAAGAGTTCATGAGCGTCAAAGAGTGAGCCGCTAGCTCACCCTCCCTTGCGATCACCGAGGACCCAAGGTCCTGGGTGGTCGAAAGCCGCTTCACTCCTCATCTCGCCAGCGCCCCGCCCAACTACCTATTCCCCGCCTTGTTCAACGCCTCGTCGACACTGTCGAGGATCTGCCCGATGGTCCAGGGTTTGCGGATGAACGACACCGGATAGCGGATGCCGGAACTCTGCGGCGTCTCATAACCGGACATCACCAGCACCGGCATTTCCGGCCAGCACTCGCGCACCCGATTGGCCAGGCCCGCGCCGTTCAAGGTGCCCGGCATATTGATATCGGTCAGCAGCAGACGCACCTGGTCCGGGTGGCTTTCCAGG
This sequence comes from Pseudomonas sp. GW822-FHT05A08, assembly GCF_058800485.1. Taxonomy (NCBI): domain Bacteria; kingdom Pseudomonadati; phylum Pseudomonadota; class Gammaproteobacteria; order Pseudomonadales; family Pseudomonadaceae; genus Pseudomonas; species Pseudomonas sp. GW822-FHT05A08. The sequence goes on along the minus strand of NZ_CM179511.1, from coordinate 2,785,453 downwards.
AACTGCAGCGCCTCATCCGCGCGGAGCATGGCCTGGGTGGCGAAGCCCTCGTCCTGCAGGATCTCGCAGAGGAACTCCAGGATCATCGGCTCGTCCTCGACCACTAACAGCAGGCGACAAGGCTGGCCTGGATTGACAGATGAAACTGGGCTCATGTGGATGCCGCTCCCTGACTACGTACACAACCCTGACGCGATTACGCCATTTAGAGTTATGAGCAGCGCCTGACCGATAAATTCACTCGGCCTGCCGAGGTGCTGGGCAAGACCGCGTACGCACCGCCGGTTGCGCCGGCGGCAGCGGGATCACCGCCAGAGGCGCCGGCAAGACCACCGGGACACCACGGGCGACGTGGCAGGCAACAGTGTCCAGGAAGGGTTGGAGCTTGAGCCCGGGAAGCGGCTGTGGCCGGTACGGATCGTTACCGAAGAAGTTTTCCCAGTGGCCGATCAGGACCATCCGAGGTTGGGTGACCGTGAGCAGGTGCCAGGGATAATCCCGCACCTGGGTCCAGGACGCAGCGCTGAGGATTTCCACGTCGATCCCCTTGCCATCAGCCAGCGCCGGAGGAAAACCGAAAGGCGGCGGCGCACCGGAATCCTGATAGTGCAGGCGGTACACCGGGTTCTTGCCCGACTCGTCGAGCAGGTCGATCAGCCAGGCCATCGGCTGCCCCGGTTTCCACTGCCAGATGTAATCCGGTGTGTCCTTGAGGTCGAGGACATAATGCCCGGGAATCAGGTTGATCCCGGCGACATGCCCGGCATGCTGGCTCTGGATCGGCATGGCCCGTATGCGCCCACCGGTGGAATACAGCCAGGTACCAGGCCTCGGCGGCAGCCAGGTGCCATCGCGTTCCTCAAGACGGGCCATGGCCCACTGCGCGTTGACCACCCGCTTCGGGTCGACCATGGTCCGCAGCATGTGCGCCACCGAGGACGAACCATAGACCAGGGCCTTGGGACTATGTTTTTTCATCACCCAGGGGACGTCCAGCAGATGGTCATAATGCCCATGCCCTACCAGCAGCATGCTCACGTCATCGGCGCGCGGCATGTAGAGGTCGATACGCTTGTGGTCGGCCACCACCCGCGCCGGCGGCAGGAAGCCTGAGTTCACGGCCGCCGGATTGCTGAACGACGGCGCCAACAGCACGCCCTCCCCGCGCCAGTGCAGCAGCCAACCGCCCACCCCGAGAAACTGGATCTTCGGTTCGCCGATCACCGTCCGTTCCCGATAGAGCCCCGGCATCCCGCCTTCCGGGTCGTGGGCGCAGCCGCCGAGCAGCAACAGGACAAGCATCAACGCAGCCGGCATCTCCCTTGCGCCCAGCGCTGTGTCAGCCACCCTGGGTGACATCGAGCACCCGGACGTCCATCTTCCCCGAGTTGTTCCCGTAGAAGCCCAGCACGTCGTTGGCGCAGAACTGCAGGCGCCCCGGCGGCAGGTCCGACCAGACGCCGTCGCCGCGCCCGAGCAGGCGCCAGGGCGACTTGCCCGCCGGGCCCCTGGTCCGCACCAGCAGCGCCATCCAGGCCGCCTCGGGCAAGCGCTTGGCCCAACCCAGGCATTCGCGGATGCCACCGGGGTGCGCCACGCCCTCGGGCTTGGTCGGCTTATCGCTGGCATCGGCCCACAGGCCTTCCACCAGGAAGCGGTAGCGATGCCCGGCTTCGATTTCGAACTCACTGGTGACACAGGACTGGTTGGCCGGTACTTCGATGGGGCGGATCTGCGAAGGAATGCTCATGGTTGCCTCCGGCCAATGCTGCTGGCCAGGTCCAGCTGGCGCCGCCGTTGCGCCCGCTCGGCGATGGGTTGCGACAACACCAGGGCTTGCCGCGCTCCGCCTTGCCCGAGGATCCGCGCCAGGGTCGCGCGAACCGTGGTTTCGTCGTTGTCGAAATCGCCGTGGTGACGGGCCCCGGAGGCATTCTGACTGCCCATCGGCAAGTCGTTGGGCGCGCGTACCCAGTCGGCGTTCGGAGCATTGGAGAACAGCTGCGCCAGATCGCTTTCGCCGGTGACGAACCGCTCCATGCCGAGGATCGGCTCACCGTCGGGTCGAATCAGCGGTATGCGTACCTTGTCCTCGAAGGCATCGGAGACCAGGTACAGCAAGGACTTGTTGTAGATATGCGCGCAATGGTCGTCACGTTCGGCCTGGTCGGTCAGGGTGAACAGGCCGAACTTCTGGATGCGCTTGTCGCGAATCGGCGCCAAATAAGTCTCGCGAAACAGCTTGACGGTGCAGGCCGGCGCCCACAGGTGGCAACTGGCGATCTTCACCTCCAGCCCCTTCAACTGGCTGCGCGCCATCGGCCCGCCGTTCATCTCACCCTTGGATACCAGGTACTGCACCATCGGCGCCAGCAGGATGCTGCCCGCGCTGTGCCCGACGATATGGATCTCCACCCCCTGGGCAGCCAGGCGCGCCAGGGCCCTGGCCACCACCCGCGCCCCGCCGTTGGCATTGACCATGGCACGCAGGCCGTTTTCCTTCATTTCGTCCCACTCGGCCTTGCCGGTCAGCAGCCGGGCAATGGGCTCCAGCGCATCGTCCAGGCGGTCGAGCATAAAGTCCTTGGTCGCGTCCAGCACCCCTTCGGAGCGCCGGCGCCGGGCAGCATCGGCCAGCATGTTGCCCAGGGTGCTCCAGTAATCGGTCTTCCAGATGAACGCCAGCGGATAACACTCGGCCTGCAACATGGCCGCGCGGTAGCCGGCCACGGTTTCGATGGCCCCGGCCTGCGCCACCAGGCCGCCGTGGGCATACACCACGATGCGTTTTTTCGCCCAGCCGGCGGTGATGCGCGGGAAGTCCACGGCGAATATTTCCTCGACGCTGGCCGCGGTGGTCGCCAGGTCGCCACGCGGGTCGAAGGCGCCGTCGTTGCCCAGGCTGATGACATGCGGACGAATCTCCCGCAGGGTCTCGCTGGACGAAGCCGCCGCCACCGCCTTGGCCTGCGATGCCGCCTGCAGCGACACGCGCAGGGTGATCGGCGCGCCGAGCCGAGCGACCCAGGCATCCGCGCCGTTGGCCAGCCAGTCGTCGTAGCGCAGGTGGGCAAACCCCTCGTACCCCCACGTCTCGCCCCAGGAATTCTGAATCCAGAAACCGTCCTGGTCATAGGCGACGATCGCGAAGGCATGGCCGCCGAGAATGTTCGCCGAGGGCTGGATATGGCCATCCCCACCGACCGCATGCCAGCCCTCGTGCACGCTGGCGCTGGCGTACAGCACACCGACTTCGGCAATCGCCGCGTGCATGGCGACGATGTCGGTATGGTTGACCCGGAAGTACGCCCCCAGCGGGCGCAGCGCCGACTCCTCGGCCAGCACCTGGGTCAGGGTCGTGGCCTGGTTGTTGGCCTGCCACCGCGGTGCCGGGCACACCCCGTGCTTGTACCAGCCCTTCATCGCCCCGCGACAACTGGAACCTTCGTCCACCTCGCCGGCCCATTCGTCATAACGACGGGCCAGGTCGTACAACATGTGCGGGCTGACGAGCGTGGCGTCGGACTGATAGCGACGGGTGCGCAGCAGGTAATGCGCCACCGTCGCCAGGCCATAACCGGTGCAGGCGTTTTCCTGGCCCTGGTCGAGTACCGGCACCCTGGTCTTGCGGTAGTCGCTGAGTTCGCGGCGTACCGGGACTTCCACCAGGGTCGGGATATACATGGTGTCGCGAAAATCCAGGCCGTCCGGTCGCACGTTCAGGACCCGCACAGGGGCCGTGGCGGCCTTGCGGCGGGCGATCTTCTTGCCAGTCCTGGCGACCGTTGCGGCAGTTTTTTTCGTGGTTTTTTTCTCGGCTTTTTTGGCTGTAGCCGCAGCCTTGCCCTTTTTGACCGCGGACCGGTCGGATGCAGATGCCATGCTCACGCGCTCCCGATGTCGTGACGAGACTGGCACTGCCGGCGCCTGGTTGCGCTCCCCAGCCCTATGGGTGACTGGGCTGAGCATAGCCAAGGGCGATGCACGCCGCTTTCGCTTCGGACCACCAGCTGTGAGAAAGTAGCGTGGCGGACGCGCCGCACGTTCCGGTGGCCCCGTTTGCCTTCGCGTGGTGAAGCCCGGGAGAATGTTTTTCCCGGCGTCCCGCCCGCCGCTCACTATTCTTAAGCCATGGGCCCGCATGGGCCGGTGGTCTCGCTTTCAAGGAATCCAGAATGCATTCAAGACACGTCATCAACGCTTCGGTCAGCCCCAAAGGCAGCCTGGAGACTTTGTCCCAACGTGAAGTGCAACAACTCAGCGAAGCCGGTTCCGGCAGCATCTATGCCCTGTTCCGCCAGTGCGCCCTGGCCATCCTCAACACCGGCGCCCATGTCGATAACGCCAAGACCATCCTCGACGCCTACAAGGATTTCGAAGTCCGCATCCACCAGCAGGACCGCGGCGTGCGCCTGGAACTGCTGAACGCCCCGGCCGATGCCTTCGTCGATGGCGAGATGATCGCCAGCACCCGGGAAATGCTGTTCAGCGCCCTGCGCGACATCGTCTACACCGAAAGCGAACTGGCCAGCCAGCGCATCGACCTGGAAAGCTCCCAGGGCATCACCGACTACGTCTTCCACCTGCTGCGCAACGCCCGCACCCTGCGTCCGGGCGTGGAACCGAAGATGGTGGTGTGCTGGGGCGGCCACTCGATCAGCACCGAGGAATACCAGTACACCAAGAAGGTCGGCCATGAGCTGGGCCTGCGCAAACTGGATGTCTGCACCGGCTGCGGCCCGGGCGTGATGAAAGGCCCGATGAAGGGCGCGACCATCGCCCATGCCAAGCAGCGCATGAGCGGCAGCCGTTACCTGGGGCTCACCGAGCCGGGCATCATCGCCGCCGAGGCGCCGAACCCGATCGTCAACGAGCTGGTGATCCTGCCGGACATCGAGAAGCGCCTGGAAGCCTTCGTCCGCGTCGGCCACGGCATCATCATTTTCCCGGGCGGCGCCGGCACCGCCGAGGAGTTCCTGTACCTGCTGGGCATCCTCATGCACCCGGACAACCGCGAGCTGCCGTTCCCGGTGATCCTCACCGGGCCGAAAAGCGCCGCGCCCTACCTGGAGCAACTGCACGCCTTCGTCGGCGCGACCCTGGGCGATGCGGCCCACAGCCTGTACCAGATCATCATCGACGACCCGGCCGAGGTCGCCCGGCAGATGACCGAGGGGCTCAAGGAGGTCAAGCAGTTCCGCCGCGAACGCAACGACGCCTTCCACTTCAACTGGCTGCTGAAAATCGATGAAGGCTTCCAGCGTCCGTTCGACCCGACCCACGCCAACATGGCCAGCCTGCAACTGGACCGCGCACTGCCGTCCCACGAGCTGGCGGCCAACCTGCGTCGCGCGTTCTCCGGCATCGTCGCCGGCAACGTCAAGGACAAGGGCATCCGCCTGATCGAGAAGCACGGCCCGTACGAAATCCACGGCGACACGGCGATCATGCAGCCGCTGGATCACCTGCTCAAATCCTTCGTCCAGCAGCACCGGATGAAACTGCCGGGCGGCGCGGCCTATGTGCCGTGCTACCGGGTCGTGAGCTGACAGCCCAGTGACCATGGCCCCCGGCGCAATGCCGGGGGCTGCTGGCTACCCCATGCAAAACACCCGGCCAGCGGCCACCGCGAGCGCCCGGGGAACTCCTGGGCTGCGTCGCGCATCCTAGATTGTGTAGTACTTCCTTTTTGCTTCACGCTGTCGGAGGACGCCCTCATGCGCCGCCTATTACTCGTTTCTTCGTTGTTGCTCTGTCTGCCCGCAGGTTCAGCCATGGCCCGTGTCGATGCGGGTGATGTCGCCACCTCCGCAGGGGTTTCCGCCTCGCTGTACTCGACCTTCAAGGACGACAAGATAGTGATTCCCGCCCGAGACGACGCCTCCAGCTTCGTCGCCAGCGGTGGCGCCATCCGTGGCGTCTACCTGGAGTCGGTGCTGCAGAAAATCCGCCAGGAAAACCCAGGCCTCAACGCCAGCGATGAAGAACTGGCCAGGGCGATCCTCACTCAACAGGCGCAGCCCGCCGGGCACTGACGGCCAAAGCCGTCCTGCGCTCCGCGACCGGGACGTCGCGGAGCCTTATCCCCTCATCCCGCCTGAACCGCCGCGGCGGCGCTGGCGCGACTGAACAGATCGCGACCGATGGCCCGGGCCGTGCGCAGATGCAGCGCCGGATCCTGGCTTTCCGATTCCAGCAGCAGCTCCGAGGTCAGCACCCGCGCCCCGCAGTAGTCGAAGATCCCATGGTCGATCTGGGTCTTCATCGCCGCCTCGTAGCCGTGGCGCTCGTAGGTGCCGGCATCGGCCCCACCGACGCCGAGCAGATGCACCCGCAGATGCCCGAGTTTCTTCTCAAAGCGATTGGCTTCGAGGTTGAAATCGAATGCCCAGCCGTTGGCGAACACCCGGTCGATCCAGCCCTTGAGCAGCGCCGGCATCGACCACCAGTACACCGGATAGACCAGCACCAGCGCATCGGCGCGGTCGATGCGCGCCTGCTCGGCCAGCACGTCGGCCGGGGGCTGTTCCTGCCGGCGATGGACCGCGTGGTCGGCGACGTTGAAGCGTGGGTCGAACGCCTCGGCGAACAGGTCGGCGATCTCGAACGAGTGGGACGGCCCCAGCCCCTCGGCGACCTGGGCCGCCAGGCTGTGGCTGAGGGAGCGGGGATCATGGTGGGCGACAACGATAAGCGCATGCATGGCGAAGACTCCTGCCGATAGAGGCAAATTGGATTGAGGGCGGCAACCAGGCCCTATATACTTTTGGTAAGTTACGAACAGTAAGTTACTTTTGGTATATAAGCATGTCAAGCACCCCCTCCGAGGCTTCACCCCCCCGTCGCCGCCTGTCCCGCGAAGAGCGCCTGCAACAGTTGCTGGAAGTGGCCTGGCAATTGATCGGCGCGGAAGGCACCGAAGCCCTGACCCTGGGCCGCCTCGCCGAACAGGCCGGGGTGACCAAGCCGGTGGTCTATGACCATTTCGTCACCCGCGCAGGATTGCTGGCGGCGCTGTACCAGGACTTCGATGCCCGCCAGACATTGCTGATGGACGCCGCCCTGGACCGCAGCGAAGCGACCCTGGCCAGCCGCGCGGCGGTCATCGCCGGCTCTTACGTCGATTGTGTGTTGACCCAAGGCCGCGAGATCCCCGGGGTGATCGCCGCGCTGGCCAGTTCGCCGGAACTGGCGCGGATCAAGGAGGAGTACGAGCTGATCTTCCTGGAAAAATGCCGCGCCGCCCTCGCCCCCTTCGCGGCGCCCGGGACCATAGCAACGGCTGGCCTACGGGCGATGCTCGGGGCGGCCGAGGCGCTGTCCCATGCCGCGGCCACCGGAGAAATCAGCCGTGAGCAGGCCCGCGACGAACTGTTCGACAGCATCGTCGCCATGGTCGAGCGCAGTGCGCGGCGTGGCGCCGGCCCGGTCTAACCGGCTTCGCCTGCCACCGCCACGGCAGGTTTCATCGAGCCGAACCACCAGGTGACAAGAGCGCACAGGGTCATGACGCCACAGGTGCCGACAAACACCGTGCGCATGCCGAAGTGCCCGCCGAGAAAGCCCCCGGCCAGGGGGCCGAGCACCTGCCCGACGTACTGGCTGGAGGTCGAGTAGCCGAGCATCCGCCCGGCGATGTTTTCCGGCACCGAATGGCGAATGATGCTGGAGATGCAGGGCAACAGGCCGCCCAGGGCCAGGCCCATGAGAAAGCGCAGCAGCACCAGTTGCCAGGGCGCGCTGACCAGCGCCTGGGGAATCAGCAGCAGGGCCGCGGCGGCCAGGCACACAGTCAGCACCCGCCAGTGGCCGATACGGTCGGCCAGTTTGCCCAACTGCGACGCGGAAATAATGCTGCCCAGGGCCGCGGCGGACATCACCAGCCCCGCCATCAGGGTGACGTTTTCCGCCCGCAGTTCCTGCAGGTACACGGTGATGATCGGCTCGATGGACATGGTCGCGAACATCAGCAGGCAGGCCACAGCGAACATGCTCAGCACCGGCCTTTTGTCCTGCACCGATGCCCAGGAGTTGTCCGGCGCCTGGCCCTTTTGCGTGGCCGGGCGCGGCTCGCGCGGCGCCTCCTTCAGCAGAAAGGTGGTGGCCAGGAAGGTCACGAAGATCGCCGCGCCGGCGATGAAGAAGGTATTGCGGATGCCGATCAGCGGCGGCAGCAGACCACCCACCAATGGCCCGGCCAGGCTGCCGGCCATGATCCCCGAAGACAGCACGCCCAGGGCCCAGCCGGAGCGCGCCTTGGGGGTTTGCGTGGCGACCAGGATGGTCGCCCCCGAGGCATAGCCGCCGAGCAAGCCCGCCAGCAGGCGCAACAGCACCAGTTGCCAGACGTTCTCCGCCAGGCCGATCAGCGACATGGCCACGGCCATGCCGAGGCTGGCGCGGATCAGCATCAGCTTGCGCCCATAGCGGTCACCCAGGCGGCCCCACAAGGGCGCGGTGATCGCCGCCGACAGGAAGGTCGCACCAAACGCCACGCCGGACCACTGGACGATGGCCGCCGGGTCGCTGCCCCCCAGTTGCTCGACGTACAACGGCAGGAACGGCAGCAGCAGGGTCATCGCGACAATGGTGGTGAACGCCCCCAGGGCGCACACCGCGAGGTTGCGCTGCCAGTAGCGTTCGGCGGGAGACAGCGGCTGCGGGGTGGACATCGGGGCGCTCCATCGGTCAGGGACGGGGCCACGCTACAGGCTCGATTTCGATAAATAAAATTCATGTTTTTTATAGAGTGGATTCCTTTAAGGAATCCGCGCAACACCTGCGGTGATGCCGCGAGCCTGATGGATTCAGTCGCGCTTCCAGCGCTTGCGCGCATGCAGGTACGCCGCGAGGTCACCGTAACCCAGCTGGGCCGCCACCTGGACGCGGCTCTCGCCGAGAAACTCCAGCTGTTGCTCCAGCTCGGCGCGGACCTGATCGAGCAACTGGCGAAAGGTCATGCCCTGCTCCTCCAGGCGCCGACGCAAGGTGCGCGGGCTCTGGTACAGCGCCTCGGCCTGGTTCTCCAGGCTCGGCACCACGCCACGGGCCAGGCTGTCGCGCATGCTGGCCGCGACCTTGCCGGTCCAGCCGGCCAGTTGCAGGCGCTGGGCCAGGCGGCGGTCCAGCTCGCTGCGCAACAACGCCTGCATGCCGGCGTGACGCGTCAGCAGCGGCAGGCGCAGGGTGGCCTGGTCGTAGTACAGGCAGTTGTGCAGGCAGTCGAATTCGAGGTTGTCGCCGAACCACTGGCGGTATTGCGCGTGGTACGCCGGGCGCGGATGGCTGAAGCAGGCGCGTACCGGTTGCACGGGTTGCCCGGTGCTTTGCCGCATCTGGGTCAGGGCCATGACGCAGTAATGCTCCACCACGTAGCGGGTCAGCCCGGCGGGCGCGTCGATGCACAGTTCGACGCCGAGCAGCTCGCCGTCGCTGACCAGCTTCAGGCTGTCCATGTCCGAGGCCAGCGCGGCGTAGTCGGCCCAGCATTGCATGGCGCCGCGCACGTCCGGGCAGTACAGGCAGATGTAGGCCAGTACGTGCAGGTCCTGGGGGGTGAATTCGCCGAACAGGTGCAGGCCGATGGCCGGGTCGCGCTCCGCCGCCAGGCGCCACAACTGTTCCAGTTCCAGCAGGTTGTAATCCTGGCGGTCGCCGCGGGTCTGGCGCTGCAGGACCCGCTCCAGCACCCGGCCGAGCTGGCCCCGGTGAAAACGGCGGACCGGTTGATTGGCCTCTTCGCCAGTGTTTTTGTCCAGTTCGCGCATAGGGTCCGGGCGGCTCTTGGTTTCTTATTGTTCGGGCAATGCCCATGTCGGGCCTGACTCGAGATTGCCATGAATACAACAATGCTCGCCAACAATCCAATCCTGGTCGTGGCCGGGATTTTCCTCGGTTTCATCCTCCTGGAAATCGCCTGTACCTGCTTTCGCCAGCCCAAGGGCCAGCGCCGCGATGTGCTGATCGAGATCATCGGTTCGTCGCTGTTGCTGGGCCTCACCTTCCCCTTGGTGATGTTCCTCAGCACCCTGCTGCTCGACACCTTCGCGCAGTCCCTGAAGAACAGCCTGGGCGACCTGCACTGGGTGGCGGGCGCGGCCCTGTTCCTGTTGCTCGATGACATGACCCAGTACTGGTGGCATCGCCTGACCCACCGCCTGCCGTTCCTCTACGCGCTGCACCGCGCGCACCATTCGGCGCCGTACATGAGCATCCGCATCGTCTACCGCAACAACAGCTTCTATTACCTGCTGATGCCGGGCATCTGGCTCTCCGGCCTGCTCATCTACCTGGGCCTGGCGCCGGTCTACTACGGCTACCTGATCGTCAAGATGACGGTGATCTTCGCCGCCCACAGCAGCGTCGCCTGGGACGACAGGCTCTATCGCATCCCGGCCCTGCGCCCGCTGATGTGGCTGCTGGAGCGGACCATCTCGACCCCTTCCACCCACTCCGCCCACCACGGCCTGAACGCCAAGGACGGGGTGACCCATTACAAAGGCAATTTCGGCAATCTGCTGTTCTTCTGGGACGTGCTGTTCGGCACCGCGAAAATCACTCGCCGCCGGCCCATCGCCTATGGCATCGAAGACTTGCGCCCCATCAGCTGGCAGCAGGAACTGTTCTGGCCGCTGGTGCGTTCGCCCAAACCCGCAGCGCGTCCCGAAGCCAAGCAGGAGGTGGTGCAATGAGCCTGCATATCGCGCTGCTCGCCGGCTCCAGCCAAGTCGGCAGCCAGTCGGCCAAGGTCGCCCATTACCTGGGCCAACGCCTGCAACAGCTGAAACTCTGCGAGCAGGTCACGTTGCTCGACCTCGGGCGCTCGCCCTTGCCGCTCTGGCCAAGCCCGGACTCGAACAGCGCCTGGAGCCAGTACTCGGCCAGCTTGCTGCAGGCCGACGCGCTGGTGGTGGTGACGCCGGAGTGGAACGGCATGGCCTGCCCGGCCATCAAGAATTTCTTCGTGTATGCCGGCCACACCGAGCTGGGGCACAAGCCGGCGTTGCTGGTCGGGGTCTCGGCCGGCGTGGGCGGCACCTACCCGCTCGCCGAGCTGCGCGTCTCCAGCTACAAGAACTGCCGGATCTGCTACCTGCCGGAACAGCTGATCGTTCGCCAGGTGGAAGGCGTATTCAATGCGCATTCCGCGCCCACGCCTGAAGAACGCCACCTGCGTGCCCGCGCCGACTGGAGCCTGGAAGTCCTGGCCGAATACGCCGGCGCGCTGAAGCACCTGCGCTCGCGCATCGATATCCGCGCCGTGCCCTTCGCCAACGGAATGTAGCCACGCAATACAGGGAGTGAACGCTCCGGGGGGCACCCTGCCTCCCCGGCGCCGTGAAGGAATTCGCTTTCGCCAAGGCTCGTCCCGGCCAACTGTGGCTACAGTCTTATAAGTCGCCACGGGCTTGGCATCCTGCTGCACGCGGGCAAGTCCATGAGCGGCCTGACAAAGACACGGGCAAGGGTGAACCTTATCGCCGCCTGCCCGGTCGATAGATGCAATCTGGCCAGGTTTGGCGATAAGCCCCCGTTTCTTCCAATGGGGCGTCGCACGGCTGGTTTCATTTCCTGGAGAACGCCCGTGATAACGACCCGACACATCGCCAGTCTCAAAGCCTGGGGCGCCCATGGTTTCACCGCGACCGGCGTGGTCACGGCCTTTCTCGCCACCCTGGCGCTGTTCGACAACCAGCCCAAGGCCTGCCTGCTGTGGCTGGGCGTGGCGCTGATCGTCGATGGGGTCGACGGCTCGCTGGCGCGCAAGGTCAATGTGCAGTCGGTGCTGCCGCATTTCGACGGCTCGGTGCTGGACCTGGTGATCGACTACCTGACCTATGTGTTCATCCCGGCGCTGTTCATCTATCGCTACATCCCGCTGCCGGACTACAGCGCGCTGCTGGCGACCTCGGTGATCCTGGTGTCGTCGCTGTTCTGCTTCTGCAACGTCAACATGAAGAGCAAGGACAACTATTTCGTCGGCTTTCCCGCGGCCTGGAACGTGGTGGCGCTGGCGCTGTACATCCTTGCCCCGACACCCTGGCTGAGCCTGTCGAGCATCGTGGTCCTGGCGCTGCTGACCCTGACCCGGATGAAATTCCTGCACCCCTTCCGCGTGCGCCGCTTCATGCCGGTGAACATCGCAGTGACCGCCATCTGGCTGCTGTGCAGCCTATCGCTGGTGATCAACCATCCCTACAATGGCCCCTGGGTGATGGGCTTGTGGCTGGCCATGTCGGCGTACTTCCTGGGCATCTGTATCTGGCGCACCGCGCTGGGCTGGTTCGACCGCGCGCGAACCTGAACCCCTGCTGTACCCCTGACCGCAACGAGACTCGACATGCTCTACCGCTTCGCCGCTGACGCCCTGGTATCGCTGCACCTGGCCTTTATCCTGTTCGTACTCTTCGGCGGCCTGCTGGTGCTCAAGTGGCCGCGCCTGGCCTGGCTGCACCTGCCCGCCGCGACCTGGGGGGTGGCGGTCGAAGTCTTCCACCTGCCCTGCCCGCTGACCGAGTGGGAAAACCGCCTGCGCCACGGTGCCGGCCAGCAGGGGTATGGCGACGGTTTCATCGAACACTATCTGATCCCGCTGATCTACCCGGCCGGGCTGACGCCGCAGATCCAGCTGGGCCTCGGCGCGCTGGTGCTGCTGATCAACGCCCTGGTCTACGGGCGCCTGCTGTGGCGGCGCCGGCAGCCTTGAAAAAATCCGCGGCATGGCTGGCGAATCCCGCGCCACAGCCTGCCCCCGTCTGTGTATATTTCCAGGCAACCCCGTGGGCAACGGCGATCCGCGATCGCTTCGAGTGGAGTCCATAGATGCCCGATTTCCAGATCCGCCAGCCTTGCCCGCCCGGTGCCTGCGATTGCGATCGCGAGCGCCTGCTGCAAACCCCTGGCACCGACCTGCGCATCCTCGGCCTGACCCGCCAGGAGGAAAAGCGCCTGCTCGAGCGGCTGGAGAACCTGCAAAGCTTGAGCGACCTCGAACACATGCAGCGGCGGATGTACGAACTGCTGGGCATCCGCGTGCAGATCGCCCCCAGCTTCAACGAAGTGCGCAGCATGCGCGGCATCGCCATCCAGCTCGACGAGCTGCCGGGCCTGTGTCGCAAGACCCGCCAGTCGATTCCCGCCGCGATCCGCCGCGGCCTGGAGAAGAACCCGGAAATCGCCTACCGCCTGCTCGACGCCCACGACCTGTTGCGCGACGCCTGAACTGGAAATCTCCTCTATGAAAACCGCCGTCACGGCCAGCCCCTTGATCGTTATCAGCAACACCATCGACAGCACCTTCGAAACCCTGCTCGGCAAGGGCCTCGCCGCCTTCAACGAGCAGATGACCGGCTACAACGATCGCCAGCCCCTGGCCGTGGAACTCAAGGACCCGCAAACCGGCCAGGTACTGGGCGGCATCAGCGGCCGCACCTCCCTGGGCCTGTTGTTCATCGACCTGTTCTACCTGCCCGACAGCCTGCGCGGCGCGGGCCTCGGCGCCCGACTGCTGCAGGCTTGCGAAGACGAAGGCCGGCGCCGCGGCTGCCGCTCGGCCGTGCTCTACACCCTGAGCTTCCAGGCGCCGTCGTTCTACGAAAAACACGGCTGGCAACGCTTCGGCGAGATCCCTTGCGAACCCGCGGGCAGCAGCCGGATCTTCATGAGCAAGGCCTTGTAGGCGACCAGGGCTGCCTAGGCCCGAGAGGCCTTCTCCAGGCCGGGCAGCAAGGTGCCAGCCCCTTTCGCCGGCGGCGTGCTGTCAGGCGCCGGCTGCGCCTCTTGCACTTCGCCATTGAACGCCTTGTGCATCTTCGCCGTGTCCAGTGCCCCCACCCATTTGGCGATGGCCAGGGTGCCGACCCCGTTGCCGATGGTGTTGGTGATCGCCCGCGCTTCCGACATGAAGCGGTCGACGCCCAACAGCAGGACCATGCCCGCCACCGGAATGGTGCCCAGAGACGCCAGGGTCGCCGCCAGAATGATGAACCCCGAACCTGTGACCCCCGCCGAGCCCTTGGAGGTGAACATCAGCACCGCCAGCACGATCAACTGATCGGTGAGGGTCAGCGGCGTGTTGGTCGCCTGGGCGATGAAGATGGCGGCGATGGTGTAGTAGATCGCCTGCCCGTCCGGGTTGAAGGTCAGGCCCGAGGGAATGATCATCCCGGCCACCGGCTTGGACACACCGGCCTTTTCCATCTTGGAAATCATCTGCGGCAGCACCGACTCCGAGGAGCTGGTGCCGAGCACGGTGAACAGCTCCTCCTTGATGAAACGCAGGAACTTCCACAGGCTGAAACCGCTGTAGCGGCAGATCGGCCCCAGCACGAAGATCACGAACAGCACGCAGGTCAGGTAGACGCAGGCCATCAGCTTGCCGAGGGAAAACAGCGAGCCGAAACCGTATTTGCCGATGGTGAAGGCAATGGCGCCGAACGCGCCGATGGGGGCCAGGCGCATGACCATGTTGACGATGCGGAACATGCCCTGCATCAGGCTATCCAGGGCATCGACGAAGAACTTGCCCCGCGGTCCGACCTGGGCCAGGGCAATGCCCAGCAGGATGGAAAACAGCAGGATCTGCAGGACGTTGCCCTTGGCGAACGCATCGACGATGGTGTCGGGAATGATGTTGAGCACGAAGTCCATGAACGAGGCGTGCCTGGCGGCGCTGGTGTAGGTGCCCAGGCTGGACGTATCGAGGCTGGCGACATCGATGTTCATGCCGGCGCCGGGCTTGAACACATCCACCACCACCAGCCCCACCACCAGCGCCAGGGTAGAGACCACCTCGAAATAGATCAGCGCGCGAAAGCCGACCCGGCCCAGCTCCTTCATGCTTTCCATGCGGGCGATGCCGGTGACCACGGTGAGGAAGATCACCGGCGCCAGGAGCATCTTGATCAACTTGATAAAGGCGTCGCCCAAGGGTTTCAGCGCGGCGCCGGTTTCCGGTAGCAGCACCCCGACCAGGGCGCCGAGCATCACGGCGATAAGGACTTGCACATAGAGTTTGCCAAGTATTCTTTTCATCACAGGGCCCTGATTCTTATTGTTGTCAGGAAATGCCAGGGGCGCGGATCGCGACCCGCCCCCTGGCGTTGTGCCGCAGTACGACTGTGAATCAGCGATTGATCAGGGCGAGCACCGCGTCGGTGACCTGCCGGGTGCTGGCCGTGCCGCCCAGGTCAGGCGTATGCAGGCCGCTCTCGGTCACCGCCTCGATGGCCGACATCAGTTGCTTGGCCGCGGCCGCTTCGCCCAGGTGTTCGAGCATCATCGCCGCCGTCCAGAAGGTCGCGATCGGGTTGGCCACGCCCTTGCCGGTGATGTCGAAGGCCGAGCCGTGGATCGGCTCGAACATCGAGGGAAAACGCCGCGCAGGGTTGAGGTTGGCGGTCGGGGCGATGCCCAGGCTGCCGGACAGCGCCGCCGCCAGGTCGGAGAGGATGTCGGCGTGCAGGTTGGTGGCGACTATCACGTCCAGGGTCGCCGGCTTCAGCACCATGCGTGTGGTCACCGCGTCCACCAGTTCCTTGTCGACCCTGACGTCCGGGAAGTCCCGGGCGACCTCATAGAAGATCTCATCCCACAGCACCATGCCATGGCGCTGGGCGTTGGACTTGGTGACCAGGGTCAGGTGCTTGCGCGGACGGCTTTGCGCCAGCTCGAAGGCAAAACGGTGAATGCGCTCGACCCCGGCCCGGGTGAACACCGAAACCTCGGTCGCCACCTCTTCAGGCAAGCCGCGGTGCACCCGGCCGCCGTTGCCGGAGTACTCGCCCTCGGAGTTTTCCCGCACCACCACCCAATCGATCTGCTCGCCGTTGTGCAACGGGCTTTTCACCCCAGGCAGCACCCGCGCCGGACGCACATTGGCGTACTGGTCGAAACCCTGGCAGATCGGCAGGCGCAGGCCCCACAGGGAAATATGGTCCGGCACGTTGAGGGCGCCGACCGCGCCGAAGAAGATCGCGTCGAAGGTCTTCAGCTCCGCCAGGCCGCCTTCGGGAATGTAGTAGCCGTTTTTCAGGTAGTTGTCGGAGTTCCAGTCGAAGTGTTTGAAGTCCAGCTGGAAGGCCGACTTCTTCGCCAGCGCCTGTAACACCTCGACGCCCGCGGCGATCACTTCCACACCGATGCCATCACCCGGGATCGCGGCAATTGTGTATGCACTCATGGTCCACCCCTTTCTCGTTGCCTTCTTGTTGTGCCTGTCGGACAAGGCTGTCCAGACAGGGTGTGGGCGGAGTATATGTAGTGAGAAAAGCCCCATGAGTTACTCAAAATCACTACATACATAACTTTGAGTTACCAATGAACCAGAGCCTCGACCTGTCGTTTTTCTACCTGCTGGCCAACAAGGGCAGCCTCGCCGCCACTGCCCGCGAGCTGGGCGTCACCCCACCGGCGGTGAGCAAGCGCCTGTCCGCGCTGGAAGCACGGCTGGGTATCCGCCTGGTCAACCGCACCACCCGCTCCATGAGCCTGACCACTGAAGGTGAGCTGTATTTCTCCCACGCGGCGCGCATCCTGACCCAGATCGACGAGGTCGAGCAGTTGCTCGGCAGCAGCCGGGCGACACCCAAGGGCCTGATCCGGGTCAATGCCTCCCTGGGGTTCGGCCGGCGTTACATCGGCCCGGCCCTGGCCGCGTTCTTCGCGCGCTACCCCGAGGTGGAAATCCAGCTGGAAATCAGCGACCACCCGCTGGACCTCGCGACCCACGGCTTCGACCTGGGCATCCGTTTCGGCAGCCTGCCGGACGCGGCTTTCCATGCGCGCAAGATCGCCTCCAACCGCCGCCTGTTATGCGCCTCACCGCTGTACCTGCAAAAGCATGGCGTGCCGCAACGCCTGGCGGACCTGCAGCAGCACAACTGCATCTTCCTGCGCCAGAACGAGACGCCCTACGGGGTGTGGAGCTTCACCAACGGCGGGCGCACGCAGAACGTCAAGGTCCGCGGCGCCCTGGGCTGCAACGACGGCGAGGTGGCCCTGAACTGGGCCCTGGAAGGTTATGGCATCCTGCTGCGGGCCGAATGGGACATCGCCCGTTACGTGCGCAGCGGCCGCCTGCGCCTGGTGCTGGAAGACCAGACGCCGACCCGCGCCGACGTCTATGCGGTCTACCCGCAACAGCTGCATTTGTCGGCGCGGGTGCGCAGCCTGATCGACTTCCTGGTGGAACGTTTCAAGCACATCGACAACCTCGACGAGCCGGGGTCGCCGCCCACCCTGCCGTAGGAGCGAGCGGGCGGCGATCCGACTGGCCCGCGCTGGCCGCGACGCGGTCTGCCGGGAACACCTACCAGTTATGGCTATTGATCCGCTTGTGGCCCAGCAACTGGTCGACCAGGGCCACGGCGGCCGCCTTCGAAGCGCAGTGCAGCAAGGGGTAGCCCCAGAACTTGCGGTAGGTTTCGGCGAAGGCTTCCACCCGGGCCTGGGTCGCGCCGTCGGGGGCGATCACGATGCTGGCCCTGATCCAGCGGCGGATCGCCTCCTTGTTGCGCTTCATCCACAAGGAGGCCTGCTTGAGGCTGGCCTGGGCGTCTTCGCCCTGCTGCGGTTGTTCGCCGGGCGCGTCGGCGGTCACCAGCACAAAGGGCTTCTGGCGTTGCAGCAGTTGGTCGAGCTGGCTGAAAGGATCGGTCTGGCTGGCCGCGCCGTGGTAGTGCATCCAGACCAGGGGAAACTGACGATGGTCGATGTTCATAAGGCTTCCTCGACAAGAGACAAACAAGAATGCCTATCATCTGCAAAGGAAGACTTGTCTGCATCAGTCAACCTGGACAAGCTATTGACCGATTCAGCCAAATGAAGATTCGGCGTCCCGGACCGGAGAATGGTCGCCCAGCAGCATCCCGCGCTCGGCGAGAAAGCGCGCCGGCGGCTGGCCCACGGCCTTCTTGAACATGCGGATAAAGGCACTGGCGCTTTCATAACCCAGGCCCAGCGCCACACTCTCCACCGACTCGCCCCGGGCCAGGCGCTTGATTCCCAGCAGGATGTGCAACTGGCGTTGCCACTGGCCGAAACTCAAGCCGGTCTCGGCCAGGATCAGCCGGCTCAGGTTGCGTTCGCTCATGCCGATCCGCTCGCCCCAGCCACCCAGGCTGCGACGCTCGGCCGGCTGCTCGATGATCGACGCGGCCATATCGCGCAACTGCGGGTGCCGGGGCATGGGCAGGTGGATCTGTTCCTGGGGCGCGGCGGCCAGTTCATCCAGGGCCACCGCCATCAGCCGCCCCTGCGGGCCGTCGAGATCATAGAGCTCGGGCACTTCCACGCAACGCTTGAGCAGTTCCTGCAACAGCGGCGAAACCGCCAGGGTGCAACAGGCCCCGGGCAGGCCGCGGACCTGCTCGGGTTCGACGAACAGACAGTAACTCTCGGTCCGCTCCAGCCCCCGCACGTTGTGCCGCATGTCCCCGGGAATCCACACCGCGCATTGCGGCGGTGCCATCCACAGACCTTCGTCGGTCTCGCAGGTGATCACCCCGGCCAGCGGGAACAGCAGCTGCGCCTTGCGATGGCTGTGCCAGGGCCGCTCCCAGCGCGTGGCCTGGAGGGAGATGCGCAGCGCATACAGCGGCCGGTCGACCCGGTCCGGGTCCTGGGGATGATGTTGGTCGTGCAGTACCGGCATGGCGAAACCCGTGGAGGATGAGACTCGAGCCACTGACCGGCCCGAGCCTCTGACGCAGGGGATTGTGCTGGCCGCTGGACGTTTCGCCAAGCAGCGCCGGCGACACGCCGGGAATCAGGACGACGGCGTTGCCGCGCCATGCAGGAACATCTGCTCCATGACCAAAGCAGATCCTGCTGGAGCAGCGCGCCCCAGGCGTTCGGAATCGACGATGCCGCAGATCAGGGTCATGAACAGATCGCTCAACACCGGCGCGCTGACGTCGATGCGCAGGTAACCCTCTTGTTGCGCCCGCAGGAAGAAGGCGTCCAGGGCGTCGATGCAGGGCTGCCAGCGATTGCCCTCGGCGTTGGGCGCCATGGTGTCCGGGCGATACTGGAAGACCATGAACAGCAGCAACTCGCGCTGCGCCAGATTCAACTGGATCAGATTGCGCAGGGCCACCGCCGGCGCGGCCTGGTGCAGGTCCGCGGTCTCGATGATCTGCTTCATCACCTCGCAGGTGTGGCTCATCAGCATCTCGATCAGGTTGTCCCGGGTGCCGCAGAACCGGTGCAGGGTGGCCTTGCTCACCCCCGCCGCCTCGGCCAGCTCCTTCAGTGTCCCCCACGGATGGTCGACGATGGCCACGGCCAGCGCCTTGAGGAGTTTTTCGTCGGAAGCGGGCGAAGACATAAAGGCAGACTCATTCTGGGCAGGAAGAACGCACGCATTGTGCAGAAAATCCCTACAAGCTCAAGGGAGTTGACACTTTTTAACACGAAAGAATCATTTGAGACAAATTTGCCTCATAAGATCCTTGAAGATATTATTCGCGCCTTTCCAGAACCAGCCTTCAGGTGAAACATGAATGCGTTGCGCGAATTGCGTGTATTGAGCTTGGCAGCGGTGGCCCTGATGGGCATGGCCGGCTGCGGTAATGGCGAGCAGCCCGGAGCGCAACCGAGTGCGCCCAGGCAGGTCGAGACCCTGACCGTCCACCCCGAGACCCTGGCCCTGAGCAGCGAACTGCCTGGCCGTATCGAGCCGGTGCGGGTCGCTGAAGTGCGGGCGCGGGTGGCCGGTATCGTGATCCAGCGCCACTTCGAGGAAGGCGCGGACGTGAAGGCCGGCGACCTGCTGTTCCAGATCGACCCGGCGCCGCTCAAGGCCGCGCTGTCCCGCGCCCAGGGCGAGCTGGCGCGGATCGAGGCGCAACAGAGCGAGACCCAGGCCCGACTCAAGCGTTATGAACAGCTGGCAAAAGTCGAAGCGGTCAGCCAGCAGGACCTCGACACCGCCCGCTCCGCCCTGCAGAGCAGCCAGGCCGCCCGCCAGTCGGCCCGCGCCGATGTGGAAACCGCCCGCCTCAACCTGGGTTACGCCACGGTCCGCGCGCCGATCTCCGGGCGCATCGGCCGGGCCCTGGTCACCGAGGGCGCCCTGGTAGGCCAGGGCGAAGTGACTCTGATGGCGCGCATCCAGCAACTGGACCCGATCTACGCCGACTTCACCCAGCCGGTGGCCGAGGCCCTGCGCCTGCGCGAAGCGCTCAAGCAAGGCAGCCTGACCGCCGGCGAGGAGTCGCGGCTGTCGATCCAGGTCGAGGGCACTGAGTTCCAGAGCCAGGGCGAACTGCTGTTCTCCGACGTCTCGGTGGACCGCGGCACCGGCCAGGTGTCCCTGCGCGGGCGCTTCGACAACCCCGAAAGCACCCTGCTGCCGGGCATGTACGTGCGGGTGAAGGTGCCCCAGGGCACCGACCGCCAGGCCCTGTTGGTGCCGCAACGTGCGGTGCAGCGCGGCAGCGACGGCCAGGCCCGGGTACTGGTGGTGGACGCCAGCGACAGCGTCGCCCAGCGCCCGGTGCAGACCGGCGTCATGCAGGACAAGCGCTGGCAGATCACCCAGGGCCTGGAAAGCGGCGACAAGGTCATAGTCGGCGGCATGAGCGGCCTCAATCCCGGCGACAAGGTCGCCATTCAACAGCCCGATCCGCAACCCGCGCAGCAGCAGGCAGCCCGCCAGTAAGCCCGGCCCCGCGTTCGAGGACACACCATGTCTCTGTTCTTTATCAAACGGCCCAAGTTCGCCTGGGTCGTCGCCTTATTCATTTCCCTGGCCGGCCTGCTGGTGATCCCCGCCCTGCCAGTGGCCCAATACCCCAGCGTGGCGCCGCCGCAGATCAGCATCACCGCCACCTACCCCGGCGCCTCGGCGAAAGTGCTGGTGGATTCGGTCACCAGCGTGATCGAGGAGGAGCTCAACGGCGCCAAGGGCCTGTTGTATTTCGACTCCACCAGCAACTCCAACGGCGTCGCCGAAATCGTCGTCACCTTCGAGCCGGGCGTCCAGCCGGACATGGCTCAGGTGGAGGTGCAGAACCGCCTGAAGAAGGCCGAGGCGCGCCTGCCCCAGGCCGTACTCAGCCAGGGCGTCCAGGTCGAACAGACCAGCGCCGGCTTCCTGATGATCTACGCCCTGAGCTACAAGGAAGGCGCCCGGGAGCAGGACACCACCCTGCTGGCCGACTACGCCGCGCGTAACGTCAACAACGAGATCCGCCGGGTCGAAGGCGTGGGCAAGCTGCAGTTCTTCGCCTCGGAAGCGGCCATGCGGGTCTGGATCGACCCGCAGAGCCTGGTGGGCTACGGCCTGTCCATCGAGGACATCGGCAACGCCATCCGCGCGCAGAACGTGCAGGTCCCGGCGGGCAGTTTCGGCAGCGCCCCGGGCGCGGTCGGCCAGGAGCTGACCGCCACCCTGGCGGTCAAGGGCACCCTGGACAACCCCGAGGAATTCGCGCGCATCGTGCTGCGCGCCAACCAGGACGGCTCCAAGGTCACCCTGGGCGACGTGGCGCGGATCCAGGTCGGCAGCCAGGACTACAACTTCACCACCCGCCTCAACGGCAAGCCGGCGGTGGGCGCGGCCATCCAGCTGTCGCCGGGGGCCAACGCGATCAAGACCGCCAGCGCGGTCAAGGAGCGCTTGCACGAGCTGTCGGTGAATTTTCCGGAGAACGTCCAGTACTCCGTGCCCTACGACACCTCGCGCTTCGTCGACGTGGCCATCGAAAAGGTCATCCACACCCTGATCGAAGCCATGGTCCTGGTGTTCCTGGTGATGTTCCTGTTCCTGCAGAACCTGCGCTACACCCTGATCCCCAGCATCGTGGTGCCGGTGTGCCTGGCCGGTACGCTGACGGTGATGTACCTGCTGGGCTTCTCGGTGAACATGATGACCATGTTCGGCATGGTGCTGGCCATCGGCATCCTGGTGGACGACGCCATTGTGGTGGTGGAGAACGTCGAGCGGATCATGGCCGAGGAAGGCCTGTCCCCGGCGGCGGCTACCGTCAAGGCCATGGGCCAGGTGTCGGGGGCGATCATCGGCATCACCCTGGTGCTGTCGGCGGTGTTCATGCCGCTGGCGTTCATGGCCGGCTCGGTGGGGGTCATCTACCAGCAGTTCTCGCTGTCGCTGGCGGTGTCGATCCTGTTCTCCGGGTTCCTCGCGCTGACCTTCACCCCGGCGCTGTGCGCCACCCTGCTCAAGCCGGTGGCCCCGGGGCACCATGAGAAGCGCGGCTTCTTCGGTGCCTTCAACCGCCTGTTCGGCCGCCTGACCGAGCGCTACAGCGCCTTGAACAACCACCTGGTGCGGCGCGCCGGGCGCTACATGCTGGTCTACCTGGGCGTGGTGATGCTGCTGGGCGTCGTCTACCTGCGCCTGCCCGAGTCCTTCGTGCCCGTGGAAGACCAGGGCTACATGATCGTCGACGTGCAACTGCCACCGGGCGCCTCCCGCGAGCGCGCCTCGGCCACCGGCCAGCAGCTGGAGCAGTTCCTCGCCTCCCGCGAGGCCGTGGCCAACACCTTCCTGGTGCTGGGGTTCAGCTTCTCCGGGCAAGGCGAGAACGCCGCCCTGGCCTTCCCGACCCTGACAGACTGGTCGCAACGCGGCGCCGAGCAGTCGGCCGAGGCGGAAACCGCCCAGGTCAACCAGCGCTTCGCCAGCCCCGACGACGGTACGGTGATGGCCGTCAGCCCGCCGCCAATCGATGGCATGGGCAACTCCGGCGGTTTCTCCCTGCGCCTGCAGGACCGTGGCGGCCTGGGGCGCGAAGCCCTGCTGGCAGCCCGCGACCAGTTGCTCGGCGAAACCTACGACAACCCGAAGATCCTCTACGCGATGATGGAAGGCCTGGCCGAGGCGCCACAGCTGCGCCTGGACATCGACCGGGACAAGGCCCAGGCCCAGGGGGTGGGGTTCGATGCGATCAACAACGCCCTGTCCACCGCCTTCGGCTCGGCGGTGATCAACGACTTCGCCAACGCCGGGCGCCAGCAACGAGTGGTGGTACAGGCCGACCAGAGCCAGCGCATGACCCCGGAAAGCGTGCTCAAGCTCTACATTCCCAACAACAGCGGCGCCCTGGTGCCCCTGAGTGCCTTTGTCTCCACCCATTGGGAAGAAGGCCCGGTGCAGATCGCCCGCTACAACGGCTACCCGACCATTCGCATCTCCGGCGACGCCATGCCCGGGGTCAGCACCGGCGAGGCCATGGCCGAGATCGAACGCCTGGCGGCCCATCTGCCGGCCGGCATCGGCTATGAATGGACCGGCCTGTCGTACCAGGAAAAGATCGCCAGCGGCCAGGCCCTGCAACTCTTCGCCCTGGCCTTCGTGGTGGTGTTCCTGCTGCTGGTGGCGCTGTACGAGAGCTGGACCATTCCCCTGGTGGTGATGTTGATCGTGCCGGTGGGCGCCCTCGGCTCGGTGCTGGCGGTGACCGCCGTCGGCATGCCCAACGACGTGTACTTCAAGGTCGGCCTGATCACCATCATCGGCCTGGCGGCGAAGAACGCGATCCTGATCGTCGAGTTCGCCAAGGACCTCCGGGCCGAGGGCTATAGCCTGCGGGACGCGGCCCTCAAGGCGGCGCGCCTGCGCTTCCGGCCGATCGTCATGACCTCCCTGGCGTTCATCCTCGGCGTGGTGCCGCTGGCCCTGGCCACCGGCGCCGGCGCGGCCAGCCAGCGCGCCATCGGCACCGGGGTGATCGGCGGCATGCTCAGTGCCACCCTGCTGGGGGTGATCTTCGTCCCGATCTTCTTTGTTTGGGTGCTGTCGCTGCTGCGCCGCGAACCCACGACGAGCAACGATGACCTGCAACCCGCGCGGACCGAGGAATGACCGGCATGAAATCCAACCCCCTGATCTACGCCGCCCTGCCCCTGGCCCTGCTGCTGGCCGGCTGCTCCCTGGCGCCGCGCTACGAGCGTCCGCCGGCGCCGATCGCCGCGACCTGGGAAGACCAGGCCGCGACGCCGAAGGAGCTGCCGCAGTGGCAAGCCTTTGTCCTCGATCCCGACCTGCGGGCGCTGGTGGACAGCGCCCTGGCCAACAACCGCTCGCTGCGCCAGGCGCTGCTGGATATCGAGGCGGCCCGGGCGCAATACCGCATCCAGCGCGCCGACCGCCTGCCGGGGTTGAACGCCAGCGGCTCGGGCAACCGCCAGCGCCTGCCGGCCGACCTGTCGTCCAGCCAGACGGCCGGGGTGTCCAGCACCTACCAGGTGGGGCTGAGCCTGCCGGAGTACGAGATCGACCTGTTCGGCCGTGTGCGCAACCTGTCGGACGCCGCCCTGGAGCAATACCTGGCCACCGAGGAAGCCACCCGCGCCAGCCAGCTGGCGCTGATCTCCGAGGTGATCCAGGCCTACCTGACCTGGGACGGCGCCCAACGCCAGCTGGCCCTGACCCGGGACACCCTGCGCAGCCGCGAACAGTCCCTGGAACTGATCGGCCAGCGGCGTACCATCGGCACCGCCACGGCCCTGGATTATCAGGAGGCCCAGGGCCTGGTGGAGCAATCCCGGGCCGAGCTGGAAAACACCGACCGCCAGCTGCGTCTGGCGCGCAATGCCCTGACCCTGCTGGTGGGCACCCCGGACGCGCTGCCCGCCCAACCACGTGACGAACTGTTGCTGGTGCAGGACATGCTGCCCGGGGCGCCGTCCGAGCTGCTCGCCCGACGTCCGGACGTGCTGGCCAGCGAGCATCGGCTCAAGGCTCGCCATGCCGATATCGGCGCGGCACGGGCGGCGTTCTTTCCGCGCATCACCCTGAGCGGCAGCCTGGGCACTTCCAGCAGCGAGATGTCCGGGCTGTTCGACGGCGGTTCGCGGTCCTGGTCGTTCCTGCCTTCGGTGTCGATCCCGATCTTCGCCGGCGGGCGCAACCGGGCCAGCCTGGACCTGGCCGAGGTGCGCAAGGACAGCGCCGTGGCCGCCTACGAAGGCACCCTGCAACAGGCCTTCCGCGAAGTGGCCGACGCCCTTGCCGCCAGCGACACCCTGCGCCGCGAGGAGGCGGCGCGCCAGGGTCTGGCGCGCACCAGCCAGGCCACCCTGGAACTGGCCAAGGCCCGCTACGACAGCGGCCTGGACGATCACCTGCGGTACCTCGACGCCCAGCGCAGTGCGTTCAACGATCAGTCCACGCTGATCCGCATCAGCACCCAGCGCCAGATCGCCCTGGTGGACCTGTTCCGGGCCATGGGCGGTGGCTGGGACAGGCAGCCGCTCTAGGGTTGTGCCGCATCCCGGGCAGGGTAGCGGGCAGGCAGGCCCACTGCCCTGCCCGTGTTTTTTTGCGCCGGCCGGCGCTGGTCATCGGCACTCAGCCAGCCGCCTGGAACTTCTTGCGATACGCCGCCGGCAGCAGGCCGAGCCGTTGCTGGAACAGCCGGCGAAACGAGTTGCTGTCTTCGTAGCCCACTTTGTAGGTGATGCTGTCCAGGGTCATGCGCGTGGACTCCAGCAGCTCCTTGGCTTTCTCCAGGCGCAGGGTCTGCAGATAGGCCAGGGGCGTGTAGCCGGTGGCCTCCTTGAAGCGGCGCTTGAAGTTCCTCACGCCAAAGCCAAAACGGCGGGCCGTGTCGTCGATCAGCAGCGGCTGGTCGAAGTGTTCCTCCAGCCAGTCCTGCACCCGCAGGATCTCGCCATCGCCGTGGCTCTTGGGCAGCGACCACATGACATAGACCGACTGCTCGCTGCGCACCTTGTCGATCAGCAAGTACTTGCTGCACTTCTGCGCCAGCTCCAGGGAGGCGAAACGCCGCACCAAATGCAACAGCAGGTCCATGGCCGCGCTCGCGCCGCCGCTGGTGATCAGGCGATCGTCCTCGCAGAGGAGCTGCCCCTCGTCCAGCTTGACCCCGGCATAACGCCGCCGGAACAGCTCGGCGAAGGCCCAGTGGGTGGTGGCGCGAGCGCCCTTCAATAGGCCGGCTTCGGCCAGCAGGAAGGTGGCGGTGCACATCGAGGCCAGCACCGCGCCCCGGGCATGCTGTTGCCGCAACCAGGGCCCATGCCCGGCAAATGCCGGCAAGGCCTCCTTCAGGGTGAAGAGAAAACCGGGGATCAGCACCAGATCGGTCTGGGCGATCTCGGCCACCGAGCGCTGCACCCGCAGCACCTGCCCACCCCAGGCGCTGACATCGGCGCCATCCAGCGAGGCGACCACCACCTCGAACGGCGCGCTGGCGCTGTCGGCGAACAGGTTGGCGGCGCTCAGCACTTCCAGGGCCAGGGTGGCGCTGGCGGCGGAACAGTAATCGGTCAGGAGCAAGGTGACGTGCATAGTGGATTCCGTTGCGCTTTTCGCATGAAAAATGTCATTTGCGCACCTACCTTAGCCGATTCTTCTTCCCTAGAGTGCAGCCATCCTTTTCCATCATCGGTGCACTCATGAATCTCTGGTTCCGCATGCTGCTCATGCTGTTTCGTCGTCCGTGGCGCAAGCCGGTCGCAGGCCTGGCCACCACCGTGGTGCGCATGCGCGTCTGGCCGCTCGACCTCGACCTCAACCGCCACGTCACCAACGGCCGCTACTTCACCCTGGCCGACCTCGGGCGCATGGACTTCGTCCTGCGCAGCGGCGCCTACCGCGTGGCCCTGCGCCACAGGGCGGTGCCGATCGTTGGCGATGTGTGGGGCAAGTTCCGCCGTGAACTGAAGCTGTTCGAAGCCTTCGAGATCCACAGCCGGATCCTCGGCTGGGACGAGAAATGGAGCTTTATGGAACACCGCTTCGTGAGCAAAGGCCGGGTGATCGGCGTGGTGGTGATGCGCGGGCTGTTCCGCTCGGGCAAAGGCACCATCGCCCCCGGCGAATTCGTCCACGAGCTGGGCGTGGACACCTCTCCCGAGTTGCCACAGTGGCTGCAAGACTGGTCGCAAAGCTGCGACGACATGAGTGTTCAGTTGCGCGCCGAGGAAGATCCAGCGCGTTAAGGCAGTTCGCAGAAACAACAACGCCATTGCCGACCCAGTCGACAATGGCGTTGATGCACGATAGCCAGCGCTTGAACGAGTGAGCAAGCGCGACGCCGAGGCGCCGCGCCCGCCACTCAGTGCGGAGCGCGGGGGATGGTCTTGAGCAGGTCTTCGGGGCTGATGTGGCCGACCACGCTGCCCGGTTGCGGCATGTTGAGGATGTGGCCTTTCATCTTGCCGATGATGTGCATCTCGCACGGTTTGCAGTCGAACTTCAGGGTCAGCACTTCGTCACCGTGAATCAGCTGCATCGGCGCCACCTTGGTGCGCACGCCGGTGACGCCCTTGGCCTGTTTCGGGCACAGGTTGAAGGAGAAACGCAGGCAGTGCTTGGTGATCATCACCGGCACTTCGCCGGCCTCTTCGTGGGCCTCGTAGGCCGCATCGATCAGCTTCACCCCATGGCGATGGTAGAAGTCGCGGGCCTTCTGGTTGTAGACGTTGGCCAGGAACGACAGGTGCGACTCCGGGTACACCGGTGGCGGCGTGGTCTCGGCCTTGCGGCTGCCACGCGGGTGAGCGGCAACCCGCGCGGCGGTCAAGGCTTCGATCACTTCGCGGCGCAAGGCCTTGAGCTGCGAGTTGGGGATGAAGTAAGCCTGCGGCGCATCGAGCTTGATGTCGATGGCGTGGTACTGCGTGGTGCCGAGCTGGCCGAGCAGGTCGCGCAGTTGTTCCAGCGCCTGCTCCGGCTTGTTGGCGACGCCGAACGGGCCGTCCAGGGTCACGCTGGCGCTGATCCCCTCTTCACTGGTCGCGGTCACTTCCAGCTGTTCTTCGCGCAGGCGCGCGACCCAGCTCAGGGCCACGCGACGCTCGGACGAAGTCTTCTGCAGGGCCTGCTGCCAGTTGTGATCGAGGTTGCGGTTCAGCGGGTGGTTCGGCCGCAGCTTGTACAGGCCTTCCGGCATCTCGTTGGGCTCGACGCGATAGCGATAGCGCTTTTCGCCGTCCTCTTCGAACTCGCCCTTGGGCTCGGCGATGTTGGCGCGAAAACCCACCACTTCGCGCTTGACCAGCACGTTGAGGCCGTCGCCGTTGGACAACGGCTCATGGGTCACCACGTGCAGGTCGCGCTTGGCGACTTTCTCCACCACGCCCACCGGCAGGCCGGTAAAGGTCGGCGAGTCGAAGGCGCCGATGTCGATCTTGCGATCGGTGACGAAATAATCGGTGCTGCCGCGGTGGAAAGTCTTTTCCGGGTCGGGCAGGAAGAAGTGCGCGGTGCGGCCGCTGGAAGCGCGGGCCAGGTCGATACGGTCTTCGAGCACATCGTCCAGGCGCTGGCGGTAATAGGCAGTGATGTTCTTCACATAGCCCATGTCCTTGTAGCGCCCTTCGATCTTGAACGAACGCACGCCGGCTTCCACCAGGGCGCGGATGTTGGCGCTCTGGTTGTTGTCCTTCATCGACAGCAGGTGCTTCTCGTAGGCGATCACACCGCCCTTTTCATCCTTGAGGGTGTACGGCAGGCGGCAGGCCTGGGAGCAGTCGCCACGGTTGGCGCTGCGGCCAGTCTGCGCATGGGAGATGTTGCACTGGCCGGAGAAGGCCACGCACAGCGCACCATGGATGAAGAACTCGATCGCCGCGTCGGTCTCGTCGGCGATGGCGCGGATTTCCTGCAGGTTCAGCTCGCGGGCCAGGACCAGCTGCGAGAAGCCGGCCTGGTCGAGGAACTTGGCCCGGGCCAGGGTGCGGATATCGGTCTGGGTGCTGGCGTGCAGCTCGATCGGCGGAATGTCCAGCTCCATCACGCCCAGGTCCTGGACGATCAACGCATCGACGCCCGCGTCGTACAGCTGGTGGATCAGCTTGCGCGCCGGCTCCAGCTCGTTGTCGTGGAGGATGGTGTTGATGGTGGTGAAGATCCGCGCGTGGTAACGCCGGGCGAACTCCACCAGCTCGGCGATTTCGCTCACTTCGTTGCAGGCGTTGTGGCGCGCGCCGAAGCTCGGGCCGCCGATGTACACGGCGTCGGCGCCATGCAGGATGGCCTCGCGGGCGATGGCGACATCGCGGGCAGGGCTGAGCAATTCCAGGTGATGCTTGGGCAAGGACATATTTTTTTAGTCAGGCTCGTCGAGGCGCGCATTGTAGCGGCGAAACGCCTGACCGGCACCCGTGTACTGCCCGGTGGCGCCCACTCGCCGAGCGGCACCACCGGATAACGCCGCAAACTCAGCCCTTGGCCGCCATCGCGGTGACTTCCACGCGCATGCCTTCGACCGCCAGGGACGCTACGCCAACGGCGGCGCGCACCGGCCAGGGCTTGGCGAAGAAGCGCTGGTAGACCTCGTTGAACGCGGCGCGCTCGGCCATGTCGGTGAGGTAGATGGTCAGGTGCAGGACCCGGTCCATTGAGCTGCCGGCCTTTTCCAGGGCCACCTTGAGCGCCTGCAGGGTGCACTCGCTCTGCGCAGTGATGTCGCCCAGTTCCAGGCTGCCGTCGGCGCGGGTGGGGATCTGGGTGGAGACCAGGATGCCGGCGAAACCGGCAACGTCGGAGGAGATGGAATCCGCGTCGGGATCGGGAATGAAATCGATATCGTGGTTGGCCATGGGGCTCTCTTGTTCGAGGGGATGAAAGGCGCCAGTTTACAGCCCCGGCGCCGGGTCGTGCGGGAATCGGCGGGAAAACCCGGCAGCCTGCCGGGCTGTCAGTACCCCGCTTCGCTCACAGGACAGCCGGTCGCCCTCCAGGGCGTGGACACCGCGGCTGCCCGGCTATTATTCCTGCCAGGTATTTATTGCCACCGGTACATCAAATACGGAGGAAGAACCCCATGAAGATCGTGATCACCAGCGTGGTCGTCGACGACCAGGCCAAGGCCCTGGCCTTCTACCGGGACGTGCTGGGTTTTCAGCTCAAGCACGACATCGCCATGGGCGAGCATCGCTGGCTGACGCTGACCTCCCCCGGCGACCCCGACGGCGTCGAATTGCTGCTGGAGCCCGACGCTCACCCGGCCGCCAAGCCATTCACCTCGGCACTGAAACGCGATGGCATCCCCTTCACTTTCTTCGGGGTCGAGGATGTACACGCCGAATATGCCCGGCTGAGCACCTTGGGCGTGCAGTTCACCCGAGCGCCGACAGTTGCCGGCCCGGTGACCCTCGCGGTCTTCGACGATACGTGCGGCAACCTGATCCAGATCGTGCAGCACAATTGAGGGGTAACGGGCCCTCTGTCAGCGGCCCGCCTCTACCTGAGCTGGAAAACCCAACGTGCGCTGCTGCACGCAAAGACCTGCTCCTGCGCTAGCTCAGGTAGAAGTCTTTCAAGGCTTCCTCGGTCACGCTTTCCCCCGCCAGCACGGAAACGATCTCGCCGACACGCAGGGCATACACGCGAGTCGCCATCTGGATGGCTTCCACTGTGTTCTGTTCGACGAGCAGGATCGGTGTTTTCCGCGAGCGAATCTCTCGAAGGGTATCGAGTACCACCTCAATCATTTTCGGTGAAAGCCCCATGGTCGGTTCATCCAAGATCAGTAGCTCCGGGCGGGACATCATCGCCCGGGCAATGGCCAGCATTTGCTGCTCGCCGCCGGACATGGTGCCCGCCTGCTGCTTGCGTCGCTCCTTCAGGATCGGGAACAGCTGGTACATGTCCTCGATGTCGTCGGCAATGGCTTTGCGATCATGGCGGGTGTAGCTGCCCAGCTTTATATTTTCTTCGATCGTCAATCCCGGGAATACGTGACGCCCCTCGGGCACATGAGCCAGCCTCATGCGCACTCGCGCATCAGGTGAAAGCGTGGTGATGTCCTTGCCCTGGAAGCTCACCTTGCCACTCTTGCACGGCAAGAGGCCGGAAATGGCCCGTAGCGTCGTGGTCTTGCCGGCACCGTTGCTGCCGATCAGGCTCACGATTTCATCCTTGTCTATCGACAGGGATATGCCCTTCACCGCTTCGATACCGCCATACGCCACGCAGAGGCTGCTGACCTCAAGAAGCTGATTCATGCTTTGGCCCTCCCCAGATAGGCAGCCTGGACTTCTGCATGACTCAGCACGTCATGGGTGGTCCCGCTGATCAATTTTTTCCCCTGGTAAAGCACGGTCGTGAAGTTGGCAAGGCTTCGGATGACGTCCATGTCGTGCTCGATCAGCAGGATCGCCACCCCGCTTTCCCGGACCTGGTCGATCAACTCGCTCAGAGCCGCCTTCTCCGACACGTTCATGCCCGCCAGCGGTTCGTCCAGGAGCAACACCTTGGGCTTGGAGATCAACGCGCGGGCGATTTCCACTCGACGTTGATGGCCATAGGGCAATGAATTGGCTGGCACCCCTTCGACATTGGGCGGCAACCCGACAAACCGGATCAACGCCCTGGCCTCTTCCACTGTGTTGCGCTCGAACTCGACCGCGGACCTTGTCCTGAACAGGGCCGCGAACAACCCGCCCTGGAAACCCGCATGACGCCCCACCAGGACGGTTTCCAGAACCGTCATCTCGCCGAACAGACGGATATTCTGGAAAGTCCGCGCCAAGCCTGCCTGGGCGATGGCGTGGGCGGTCCAGTGACCCGAGGTCTTGTCGCCGATGGTGACATTTCCTGCATCGAGAACGGCGAATCCCGATAAGGCATTGACCGCCGTGCTCTTGCCGGCGCCGTTCGGGCCTATGAGCGCATGCACCGAATGGCTGCGCACCTCGAGGTTCAAATGGCTGACCGCGCTCAGGCCACCAAAGCGCACGGTCAATTCGCTGGCTCGCAGAACAACGCTGGCTCTCATATCGGCTCGACTGACAGGTTTTTGCGCGGTCATCGGCTCGACCAGCAGGGGTGTGAAAAGCTCATGATTGTTGACTACAGGCATCATCGGATTACCCCATTACAAGACGCTGACGGGCCTTGGCGGCTAAACCACTGGGACGAAACAGCATCAATGCGATCAGCATGGCGCCCAGCAGGATGTATCGAGACTCGGGGAAGCTCTCGACAAAGGGAATATTGAGGGAGGCTTGCAGGAACACGATCCATACCGCGGCACCGACGAAGGGCCCGATCATGGTTCCCATACCGCCGAGCACCACCAGCATCAGGATCACGATGTTCTCGAACAGCGTGAAGCTGATGGGGCTGATGTACTGCTGGAAGTGCGCGTAGAACACCCCGACCAGACCACCGACAAATCCGCTGCACGCATAAGCCAGCAGTTTGTAGCACGTGCCGTGGATGCCCATCGCCTCCGCCGCGTCGTCATCCTCGCGCAGCGCCACCCAGGCCCTGCCGACGAAGGAACGCACGACCCGGCCAATGCAGAACAGCAGCACGACGCTCAGTGCCAGGGCGAAGAAGTAAAGCGCCCGGGTCGAGCCAATCTCGTAGCCAAACAGCATGGGCAACGGAATCCCGCGAATCCCCATCGGGCCATTGGTCACCGGGACCCAGTTGGTCACGACAACGCGCACGATTTCACCGAAACCCAGGGTCATGATCGCCAGGTAGTCGCCGCGGACCCGCAGCGTCGGATAGCCCAGGAATACCCCGAACAGGGCGGCAATCAGCCCGCCAATGATCAGGTTGGCATACAGCACCCACCAGGTGGCGGCGATGTCCAGGCCATAGACGCCCTGAAGCACACTGACGAATACGATCGAGGTGTAGTACGCCCCGACGGCCCAGAACGCGACGAACCCCAGGTCCAGCAAGCCCGCGAAACCGACCACGATATTCAACCCGCTGGCGAGCATGCCGTAGAGCAGGACCATCACCAGAATGCCGAGCCAGTAGTCGGACTGGATACCAAAACCGACACCTACGGCTGCGGCGATGGCGACGAACTTGACCAGGTTGCTCGCCATCAGGCGTGAAGCGAACACACCATCGAGCAGGCGCAATGGCGCGGTGACCCATGAGCCTTTGTCGGTTCTGTCACTGGTCAGGCTTCCACGGGCATGGCTATTCATTTCCTTCCTGCCCAGCAGCCCCTGCGGACGGACCAGCAGTAGCAGCACCAGCAGGACAAAACTCAGGGCGTCCTGATAGATGGCGCCGCCGGGGATATAGCCGGAACACAGCGATTCGACCAGGCCGAGCAACAACCCACCGACCGCGGCCCCGGGAATATTGCCGATCCCACCAAGCACCGCCGCCGTCAACGCCTTCAAGCCGGGCGCGAAGCCCATGGTGGGGCTGGCGAACGCGAAGGATTGCGCATAGAGAATGCCGGCAAACGCGGCGAACGCCGAACCGAGCACAAAGGCCAGGCCGATGATCCGGTTCACTGGAATACCCACCAGGTAAGCGGCCGTCGGGTCCTGAGCCGAAGCGCGCATCGCCCGTCCCAGCGAGGTGTAGTGGACGAACAGCTGCAGGGCGATCATGGCCACCAGCGCGGAAGCCATGACCAGCCATTCAACGCCGGTGACCGTGATTTCACCGAGCTGGAGCGCCGGCAGACGCGTCAGGGGCGTCTCTGGAAAACTCAGCGAGCTGGGCCCCCAGACGGTCTGGGCCAGACTCTGCAAGAGTACCGAGACCGCAATCGAAGTAATCAGCGAAGCCATGCGCGGAGCATTGCGTAGCGGCCGATAGGCGATGCGGTCGATCAGGGCTCCCAGCGCCGCCACCGCCACCATCGCGACCAGGGCCGCCAGGAAGAAGTTCAGGTTCGGCATCGCCACCTGATATCCGAACAGTGAAAGCTCGGGCAACATCAGTGACAAGGTGATAAAGGCGCCCAGCATGAACAGCTCGCCAAATGCGAAATTCACCATTTTGACTACACCGTAAACCAGCGTGTAAGCCACCGCCGCCAGGGCATAAATGGCCCCGAGCATCAGGCCATTTATCAGAAGCTGCTCAAAGTAAAGCATGAGGATCTCCAGCGGTTTTGCAGGGGCGGCAAACCGCCCCCGCACACCGCGATGTCATTACTGGTCGGCGAGAACGAACTTGCCACTTTTCACAGTGAAGTAATGCAGTGAACCCGATCGGTCTCCGTCGGCCTGGAAGGAGATGTCGCCGGTCGCGCCTGGCAGGCGCTCGATGCTGCTGAGCGCATCGTTCATGGAGGCTCGATTGAGCTGGCCGCTGGCGCGCGCAGCCTTCGCCGCCGCGCCCAGGGTCAACGCCGTGTCGTAGCCCAAGGCCGCCCAGCCATTGGGCTCTTGCTGGTATTTGGCAACGTATTGCTGGACGAACGCTGCAGTTTGCGCTGACGTCTGCGAGTGGCTATCGAACATGCCATACAGCGTCATGCCCTCGGTGGCGCTGCCGCCCAACTGCACAAGCTGCGACGACAGCGCGCCATCGGTGCCGATCAGGCGGGCGTTGATGCCCAGCGATTGGGTCTGCTTGGCGATCATCGCTGCCTCGGTGTAGAAGCCGCCGATAAAAATCGCATCGGGCTTGCGCTGCTTGACGCCGGCGAGGATGGTCCGGAAATCCTTGGTCCCCAGGTTGTAGCTGTTCTGCCCGGCCAGGGTGCCGCCCGCCGCCACGAAGGCATCGGCGAAAGCCTTGTTGATCCCGATGCCGTAATCGTCCTGCTGGTACAGGATGTAGAGCGATTTGACTCCCATCGTCCGAGCGACGTACTCGCCCATCATCGCGCCCTGGGCCGCGTCGGTCATGATCAGGCGCCGGAAGTACGGGTTGATGCCCGTCAGCTGCGGGCTGGTGATCGCCGAGGCCACGATCGGCATCTGGCACTTTTTCAGGATCGGTGCGGCAGCCAGGGCGACCGAACTGAAGGTGTAGCCGGCGACCGCCAGGGTGTCCTGGTCCTCGCAGAAGCGCCCCGCCGCCAACACGCCATCGTTGGGCTGGCCATGATCGTCGGACACCTTGACCTGGAGGTTCACGTCGTCCTCCGACCTGACCTTCTCGACACCCAACTCAAAGCCTTTGCGCACATCCAGGCCGTAGGAAGCGAAATCGCCGGTCAAGGTGGCGGTAAAGCCGACCTGGACAGGTTCCGACGCACGCGAGACAACGGAACATAACAGCACTGCACTGCATGCCGCAGTTGATACTATTCGTTTGAACATGCTGCACCTCTTTAAATATTGTTATTGTTGAATTCAAGGCGAAACATCCCTGTCGCGACCTCCTTGACAACTAAGGAGGTCACGCTGAAACAAGTAGTAAATTTAACTGACGGCTCTCGCCAGGTTATTAACTTACTAAAGTTACCAGTGCAGGAATCGTAGCCCTTACATGTTCCCGCACCACCGACTCTACCAACGCCTGATCGCCACTTTTGAGGGCTCGAATAATGCCCGCATGATCATCCCGCGAAGTCATCGGTTTATCCGCATGTTCAAGCCATATGCGCATGTAAGGCTCCAGCGAGGAATGCAAGCCGACGAGCTGAGCATTGAGACGTGGCATGCCGGCCAA
Source organism: Pseudomonas sp. GW822-FHT05A08 (assembly GCF_058800485.1). NCBI lineage: Bacteria > Pseudomonadati > Pseudomonadota > Gammaproteobacteria > Pseudomonadales > Pseudomonadaceae > Pseudomonas > Pseudomonas sp. GW822-FHT05A08. The sequence continues at coordinate 2,750,121 of NZ_CM179511.1, read as the reverse complement.
TCCCGACAGGTACTCATGGAACTCACGATGTTTAGTGACCCATTCGGAATAATCCGAGTTGCACAGTTCCATCTGGTCAAGCAAATGTTCCAGAGTTGCAATGGATTGCGGCGTCAGCCTGGGCATGGCGAGACCGGCCGCCAGGGCTTCAAGGCTGGCGCGAATTTCGAATACTTCGCGCATTTCCTGCGCATTCAAGCCGCGCACGATTGCCCCGCGGTTCGGCCTGATATGCAGCAGTCCTTCGGCGGAAAGCCTGCGGAAGGCTTCGCGCACCGGCATTCGGCTCATGCCGATTTCAGCGGCAATATCCTCGGCGACGAGCCGCTCTCCCGCGCGATAACGGCCCTGCCGGATTCCGCTTTCGATGAAGCGATATGCCTCACCTTCAGCCGAAAGTGCGAGTCCGTTAAATTCGATTTGCTCAGCCATGACACCCTCTGTATATGCTCAGGAAAACTCGACAGTCACCCAAGTTTCGAAACAGTAATCGTCCGCTAGCGACGTGACTCCGATGGTTGCCCTTGGGGCAATTCCTATTGTCTCCCCAAAGGCGTCCACCAGTAAATCGCTCATGGCGCTCGACACCAGATGCGGCTCGGTAAAATCAATGTCGCAGGCTACAAAGTTAAGAACTCTGGCAATACCCACTACACGATCCAGATCACCAATGGCATTCTTGATCGCGGCAATGCAATTAATACCCGTCAACTTTGCCGCTTCACGCGCCTGATCGACATCAATGGAACGCCCTACGCGGCCGGGATATCTCGCCTCGCCTTGGGCATTCAACCCGGCGGTTTGCCCGGACAGAAACAACAAGTTGCCGCTGATATAGTGAGGCTTCATTTTTCCATATTTGGTGCCGTAGTAATGTTCGCCCACTTCGGCAAGCGGTAATTCAATGCCCATCTCTTTTAAACGCTGTTCAACTTTCATGCCGCCGTGCTCCTGTCTCGTGTTTCAACGACTGCCCTGGACCTCAACAGTCACTTCGGCCAGCGCCTCTTCGTAACGGTCCAACAGGTCTGCAAGTTGCTCTTGAGTAATGATCAACGGCGGGCACAACGCAATGGCATCACCGATATTGCGCGTAATGACCTTACGACGGAACAACGCAGCGGACATCATCGTCCCCAGGTTTCCGGCGGCCAGGTATGGCGTCTTGTCATCCTTGTTGCCAACGAGTTCGATCGCCCCGATCAAACCCAGGGACCGCACCTCGCCTACCAGCGGATGCGCGGCAAGCCTGGCCAGGCGAGTGGCCAGGTATTCGCCCAGGGCACAGGCCTTCGCCACCAATTCACGCTCTTGGATGATCTTGATGTTCTCCAGCGCCACCGCGGCAGCCACCGGATGCCCCCCTGCCGTCAGGCCATGGCCAAAGGTGCCGCGACTCGCACTTTGCGCAGCGACGGCCGAGTAGACCTTTTCGTTGATCAGCAAAGCGGAAATCGGCAGATAGGAAGATGAAAGCTGCTTGGAGAGCACCATCATGTCCGGGGTGATGCCGAAGTGCTCGCTGCCGAACATCTTGCCGGTCCGCCCGAAGCCGCAGATCACCTCATCGGCGACCAGCAGAATGTCGTGCTTTTCAAGGACCGCCTGGATCAAGGTCCAGTAACCGGCCGGTGGCAGTATTACCCCTCCCGCGCCCATCAAGGGTTCAGCGAACATGGCGCCAATGGTCTGCGGCCCCTCGCGCATAATCAGTGCTTCCAGTTCCTGTGCCAGGCGCTGGGAAAAATCCGCTTCGGACTCACCCTGCCGGCCTTCGCGGTAATAGTGCGGCGCGGTCAGATGAAAGAAACCCGGCAACGGCGCGTTGAAACCACCCTGGACATGGGGCAGGCCGGTCAGGCTGGAGGCACCCAGCGTTACACCGTGGTAGGCACGATTGCGCGAGATGATCTTGGTCTTCTGTGGCTGGCCCAAGGCATTGGCGCGGTACCACACCAGCTTGATCGCCGTGTCGTTGGCCTCGGAACCGGAGTTGGTGAAGAAGGCCTTGCTCATGGGAACAGGCGCCAGGGCGATCAGCTTTTGCGCCAGTTCAACCAAGGGCTGGTTCGAGCGCTGGGTGAAGGTGTGGTAGAACGGCAGCTTCTTCATCTGCCGCGCAGCCGCTTCGACCAAGCGCTCCTCGCTGAAGCCGACCGCCACGCTCCAGAGGCCGGACAGTGCTTCGATGTACTTCTCACCCTGCTCGTCAAAAACGTAGATGCCCTCCCCGCGGTCCATGATCAGCGAGCCTTCCTCGCGGTTCTTCACTGCATTGCTGAATCCGTGCAAGTGATGCTGTGCATCGAGGCGGGAAAGGTTCTGTTCGGTAGGTGCGTGCATGTTTTTATTCTCTTGTAAGGGGTGGGTCAGTAACCGACAGCCTGGCCGTCACGACGGGAATCGGAGGCGGCAACGTAGCTGCCGTTTGCGCCGCACTGGATCAGCTGGGCGCTGCCAAACTCCATGCTCCCGGGCTCATGGATCTGCAGGTGGTGACCGCGGTTTTTCAGCGATTCAATGACATGGGCCGGGGTATGCGCCTCCAGGTGAACGACGGGCCCCGCCTCGACGCGAAAACGCGGGGCATCGCTCATGGCCTGCGGGTTCTGATCAAAGCAGGCCAGGCGCGTCATCATTTGCAGGTGACCTTGTGCCTGCATGCTGCCGCCCATCACCCCCATGGCCATGACCGGCTCGCCTCCCCGGCTGATGAAACCCGGGATGATGCTGTGCAAGGGCTTTTTCCCCGGGCTGACCTGGTTCACATGCCCAGGCTCCAGGACAAACCCCATGCCACGGTTGTGCAGGCTGATGCCGGTGCCGGGCACGACGACCCCGGAGCCGAAACCTTTGTAGTTGGACTGGATAAACGAAACCATCATCCCGTCGGCGTCCGCCGCGGCGAGATAGACCGTACCGCCAAGCGCTGGAGTACCGGCGACCACCGATGAAGCCTGGGGCTGAATGAGCTGTGCACGCTGGCGCAGATAGTTCTTGTCCAGCAGCGCCTCGGCCGAATGCTTCATGTGCGTGCGATCACCGACATGCGCATGCAGATCCGCAAAGGCGAGCTTCATGGCTTCGATCATCACGTGATAGGCATCAGGGCTGTCGAGGCCCATGGATTCAATATCGAACGACTCGAGCATGCCCAGCGCCATGAGGGCGGCGATGCCCTGGCCGCTGGGCGGGATCTCATGCAGGGTGTAGCCGCGAAAGTCCTGGCTGATCGGTTTGACCCATTCCACTTCCATGGCCGCCAGGTCGTCAGCGCACAAGGCGGCTCCGCACTGCCTGGCGAAGGCCAGGATCCGTTCGGCGAGCTCGCCACGATAGAAACTTTCGCCATGGCTTTGCGCGATGCTCTGAAGCGACGCCGCCTGCTCGGGAAAACGCCACCAGTCACCTGCCGCGGGCAATTTACCGTCTCGCGTGAAGGCCTCGCGAAAACCTGGCTGCTCCATCAGGTCGGGGGCCTGGGCCTGCCACTGTCGGGCGATCTGCGGACTGACAGCGAACCCCTCCTGCGCATACTCGAGCGCCGGCCCGAACAACTGCGGGAACGGCAACTTGCCAAAACGTCGCGACAGGGCTGCCCAACCCGCTACCTGCCCCGGCACCGTCACGCTGTCCCAACCTTTGGTCGGCATCTGGCGCTGGCCGGCAAAATGTTCCAGGTCCCAAGCCGCGGGGGCCCGTCCGCAGGCATCGAGACCGTGCAGCTGGCCGTTGTCCCACACCAGGGCGAACAGGTCGCCGCCGATACCGTTCATGACCGGCTCGACCACGGTCAGGGCGATTGCCGTGGCCAACGCCGCATCCACCGCATTACCGCCAGCCAGCAGCATTCGTACGCCGGCTTGCGCCGCCAGCGGCTGCGAAGTGGTGACAACGTTCTTCGCCAGCAGCGGCATCTTTTGCGATGGGTAGGGAAGATCCCAGTTGAATGTCTTGTGCATTATTTTTCACTCAGCATGGAAAGGGCTTAACTCAGACCTGAATACAAGCGAACTTGGTTTCCAGATACTCATTGATTCCTTCCCGGGCCCCTTCGCGGCCCAGTCCGGATTGTTTGACTCCGCCAAAAGGCGCGACTTCATTGGCGATCAAATGGCTGTTGACGCCGACCATGCCGTACTCCAACTGGCGCAGCACACGGAACACCCGCGCCATGTCCCGGCTGAAGAAATAGGCAGCCAGACCGTATTCGGTGGCGTTGGCCATGGCGATGGCCTCCTCCTCTGAAGAGAAGCGATACAAGGCGGCAACCGGCCCGAAGATTTCCTCACGGGCCATGCGCATTGAGGCATCCACTTCTGCCAGGACCGTCGGTTCAAAGAACGTGCCGCCCAGCGAGTGCCGGCTGCCGCCCAGCAACAGGCGCGCATTCCCGGCCACGGCATCGCCGATCAAGGCGTCGAGCTTATGCACGGCACGTCCGTCGATCAGAGGACCGACCTGCGTGCCTGGGTCCAGGCCATCGCCCACCTTCAGCGCTTTCACCGCGTCAATCAAACGCTCGAGGAATTCATCGTAAATGCCCGCATGCACCAGAACGCGGTTGGCACTGGTACACATCTGCCCGGCGTTGCGAAACTTGACCGCGACCAGGGATTTCACGGCGGCGTCCAGGTCCGCATCCTCGAAGACGATAAAAGGTGCGTTGCCTCCCAGTTCCAGCGACAGCTTCTTGATGGACGGGGCACATTGCGCGATCAGCATGCGCCCCACCTGGGTAGACCCGGTGAAGCTGATCTTTCTTACCGTGTCGCTCGCGCACAGCACGTCGCCAATCTCCTGCGGATCCCCGGTAATCACCGAGAAGACCCCTGCCGGCAAGCCAGCCTCTTCTGCCAGGGCAGCCAAGGCCAATGCCGACAACGGTGTCTGCTCCGCGGGCTTGAGGATCAGGGTGCAGCCCGCCGCCAGCGCGGGGGCGACTTTGCGAGCGATCATCGATGAAGGGAAATTCCACGGGGTGATCGCCGCACACACGCCCACCGGTTCGCGAAAAACCAGGTAGTGCTGGTCCTCCGAAGGCGACGGCAGCACCTGCCCCTCGATACGACGCGCCTCCTCGGCGAACCAGCGCAGATAGGCCACCGTGGAGCCCACTTCACCACGCGCCTCGGCCAGCGGCTTGCCCTGCTCCGCCGTCAGGATGCGGGCCAGCTCTTCAGTGTGCGACTCAACCAGCTCGGCCCATTGGAACAACAGCCTGGCCCGCTCCTTGGCGGGCTGCATCTTCCAGCTCTGCTGGGCCAGCCTGGCTCGCTCAATGGCATCCAGGGTCTGCGCAGCGCCCACACGGGGTACCGAGCCAATCGCCTGGCCGGTAGCCGGATTGGTCACGCTGAAAGTTCGTTTGTCTGGCGCCTCGATCCAGTGACCCGCGACGAAACACTGATCCTTGATGAGCTCACAGGGTAGAGATTGCATTTTTGGCTACCTGGATAATTGGATACATTAATACATGAATCCATATAAGCACCTTTATTCAAGTCCGGCAATTCCAAAAAACGACAGGACATACCCCTGAGCGACACGGTTTGATGAGCGTGGCGAGGCGTTGCAATTGATCTGAATGGGGAAAGGCCGTGGCGCCCGCTGCCTGGAGCGTTGAACCACTGCGACGGGCTAAAGCGGATGTTCGGCTCGGCCGCTCAAGGAGCGCCCTCGATGAACTCGATAAGGATGGGACTTGGCGTTGCGTCGCGCGCAATCACAGGCACAGCGATGCAATGGCTGTAGCGCCTGCGCCATCGGTAAGAATTGCCCGCCACACGAGGCACGCCCTCTCCCAGGCGGGAGAGGACGTGCGCACCTCAAGCGTGGTGAATGTCCCGATCCTTGGTTTCCGGCAAGAAGAAAGTGCCCAGGATCGCCGTCATCACCGCGATGACGATCGGGTACCAGAGCCCGTAGTAGATGTCCCCGGTGGCCGCCACCATGGCGAACGCCACCGTCGGCAGGAAGCCGCCGAACCAGCCGTTGCCGATGTGATACGGCAGCGACATCGAGGTGTAGCGGATGCGCGCCGGGAACAGCTCCACCAGCCAGGCGGCGATCGGGCCGTAGACCATGGTCACGTAGATCACCAGCAGGGTCAGCAATGCCAGCACCGCCGGATAGTTGGTCTTGGCCGGATCGGCCTTCTCGGGGTAGCCGGCGTCCTTGAGGGCGCTGCCCAGGGTGGCGACGAAGGCATCGTTCTGCGCCTTGAAGTCGGCGGCCGGCATGCCGGTGCCTTCGAAGCTCGCCAGCACCTTGTCGCCGATCCGGATCTGCGCCACGGCGCCCGGCTCGGCCTTCTCGTTCGCGTAAGGGATGGCTTTCTTCGCCAGCACGCTCTTGGCCAGATCGCAGGAACTGGTGAATTTGGCCTTGCCCACTGGGTCGAACTGGAACGAGCACTGGGCGGGATCGGCGATCACCGTGACCGGGTTGCGCGCCTGGGCACTGAACACCTCGGGGTTACCGTATTCGGTCAGCGCCTTGAAGATCGGAAAGTAGGTCAGCGCCGCGAGGACGCAGCCGGCCATGATGATGCCCTTGCGCCCGATGCGGTCCGACAGGCTGCCGAACAGGATGAAGAACGGCGTGCCGATCAGCAGCGAGCCGGCGATCAGCAGGTTGGCGGTCTGCGGGTCGATCTTGAGCGTCTGCAGCAGGAAGAACAGCGCGTAGAACTGCCCGGTGTACCAGACCACCGCCTGGCCGGCGGTACCGCCGAGCAGCGCCATGATCACGATCTTGAGGTTGTCCCAGCGGGCGAAGGACTCGGTCAGCGGCGCCTTGGACGACTTGCCTTCGGCCTTCATCTTCTGGAACACCGGCGACTCGCTCAGTTGCAGGCGGATGTACACCGAGACGATCAGCAGCAGGATCGACAGCAGGAAGGGAATCCGCCAACCCCAGGCCTCGAAGGCTTCGGTGCCGAGGATCGTGCGGCAGGCGAGGATCACCAGCAGCGACAGGAACAGGCCCAGGGTCGCCGTGGTCTGGATCCACGACGTGAAGTAGCCGCGCTTGCCCTTGGGGGCGTGCTCGGCCACATAGGTCGCCGCGCCGCCATACTCGCCGCCCAGCGCCAGGCCCTGCAGCAGGCGCAGGCTGATCAGGATGATCGGCGCCGCCACGCCGATGGTCGTGTAGCTGGGCAGCAGGCCGACCACGGCGGTGGAGACCCCCATGATCACGATGGTGATGAGGAAGGTGTGCTTGCGCCCGATCATGTCGCCCAGGCGGCCGAACACGATCGCGCCGAACGGCCGCACGGCAAAGCCCGCGGCGAATGCCAGGAGGGCGAAGATGAAGGAGGTGGTTTCGTTGACGCCAGCAAAGAAATGCTTGGCGATGATCGCGGCGAGAGAGCCGTAAAGGTAGAAGTCGTACCACTCGAATACGGTGCCCAGGGAGGAGGCGAAAATGACCTTGCGCTCCTCCCGGGTGATCCCGCGGTTGGGCGTGCTGCCCGTGGTTGTACTGTCGATTGCCGGCATGAGGGTTCTCCGTCTTGTTCTTGTTATAGGCCGGAGTGCCTTACTACCCTTGCCGCACCCAGGCCCTGGGCTGATGTCATCGAACTGAAGCTCATTGAACAGATGTTCACCGAACTGATGTCACCGAACTGAAGCTCATCGAACTACGGATTGCACAAAGCATGGAAACAGACTGACGGCCTCGCATCGCTGCAAGGTTCCCTGAAGCATAATCAGCTTCACGCAGATATCCACTCGCCCGCTGCCTGACGGCCCCTGCCACGCCGCCGCCAATCATCACGGCCGTCGATCATTCAAATCATGAAAGCGGATTTTTCATTTTCCACCGATGCCTTCAGAATGGCGCCACCTTCAATACCGTCGGACAAGTACGTCATGAATATCAATTTTGCGGTCGCCTGCATGATCGTGGTTTCCTTTGCCATCGCCCTGTTCCACACCTGATCGGCAGCCCCGCTCGACATAGCCCCCGGCCATCGGCACGGGTGCCGGCCACTGACTTGCCGCGTTCCCCACGCGGCATTTGTGTTTAAAATGCCCGCCCTTTTATTGCCGGCCCTCCTTCGATGAACCCCGACGCCCTCTCCATCCTGCACCATCACCTGCTGACAGCCCTGGCCTGCGCTCCCGCGGAAACCCGGCGCCTGTTCCATGGCCGCGGGCGTTGCTGGCCGGGGCTGGAGCAAGTGACCGTGGACTGGCTGCAGGGCGTGGTGCTGGTGGCGCTGTTCAAGGAGCCGGAGCCGCAGCAGCTGGAGGCGCTCAAGCAGTTGCTGCTGGCACTCAGCACCTCGCCGCAGTGGCAGGCCTGTGGCGCCCACACCCTGCTGCTGCAACACCGTTATCAGCTGCAAAGCCCGGTGGACTGGCTAGTGGGCGAGCCTATCGATGAATGGACCCTGGTCGAGGAAGGCCTGCGCTATCGGGTGGACCTGGGTCAGAAGCAGAACAACGGCCTGTTTCTCGACATGCGCTACGGCCGCAACTGGGTGCGCGCCAATGCCCGGGACAAGCGCGTGCTGAACCTGTTCGCCTACACCTGCGGCTTCTCGGTGGCGGCCATCGAAGGCGGCGCGACCCATGTGGTCAACCTCGACATGTCGCGCGCGGCCCTGAGTCGTGGCCGCGACAACCACCGGCTCAACGGCCACGACCTGAGCCGGGTGAGCTTTCTCGGCCACGACCTGTTCAAGTCCTGGAGCAAGGTGAAAAGTAGCGGGCCCTACGACCTGGTGATCATCGACCCGCCTTCGTTCCAGAAAGGCAGCTTCCTGCTGACCAAGGACTACGCCCGGGTGCTGCGGCGCCTGCCGGAATTGCTCACGGCCGACGGCTGCGTGCTGGCCTGCATGAACGACCCGGCCGTTGGCTCGGACTTCCTGATCGACGGCGTCACCCGCGAAGCCCCGGGCCTGCGCTTCGAGCAACGCCTGGACAACCCGCCGGAGTTTCCCGATAGCGATATCGAGAGCGGCTTGAAGGCGCTGGTGTTCCGCCGGGTCGAATAAGCCCGGCATCCCTCGCCCGGCCCCTCAGCAGACACCACCGCCCTCGGCCTGAGCACCGGCAGCCCGGGGGTCACTCCAGCCCCAACCCACGCCGGCCGATGGCATTGAGTTCCTCGGGGCCGAACCGGCTCTGCCAGGTGCTTTCATAGTCTTCCCGGGGAAAGTCCGGCGGCGATACGCCCCGCTCGAAGGCGCCATACACCGCCTTGGCGTAAGCCTGGTTTTTCGCGCACATGGGCGCCGCCGGCACGTACATCACATTGCCCCAGCCCTGCTGGTTTTCCACGGCGGCCACGCTGTGGACCAGGTCGCAATGCCACCACACCGAATCGCCGGCGCGCACCTCGGGGATCGGCCGCAAGGCCTGCATCAACAGCGGGTGCCATTGCCGGGAAACCGGTAACACCTGGCCCGGCGCCACGCCGCACAATTCATCTTCCGGCACGTCGTCGAGCAACGGGCGCAACAGCAGGTAGGCCATGGCCTTGGGAATCGGCACGCAGTGCAGCACGCCCTGGTCGGCGCGCATGTCCGACAGCGCGGTCCAGCCCTGGAAGGTCCTGAACACCGAACACGTCACCGTGTCGCGGTAAGCGTACTCGTCGACCTCGGTGCGATGCGCCGCGTCCCAGGGGTCGTAGGCCGCGAAGTCATTACGGTAAAGGCTGTCGAAGACCTTCAGGTAGGCCGGGTGCAGCCAGCGTTCCAGGGCGCCGGAATCGGTGTGCGGGCCCAGGCCCCTGGAACGGGTGCCCGGCGGCCGGCGCCGGACCCGGTCGGGGTACAGCACATTCACCTGCGGGTCGAACCATTGCCGGCCCTGGGACTCGCTCTTCCACAGCCGGTTGAGAAAGACCTGCACCCGGGCCATGCGCTCGTGCTGGCGCAACTGCATCTGCGCCCGCGACCAGTAGATCGGCAAGATCTGCGGTCGCGAAGCCTCCAGGTTGCCGAAGAAGCGGTCGACCGGGCCGCGGTAGATCCGCTCGAAATCATTGCGCGCCAGATAGCCCAGCAGATCCCGGTCCCAGGCGCTGACGGTGTCCCGGGCGAAGTGCCCGCGCACCATCACGCAGCCGCGCCGGTGGATCGCCGTGCGCTGTTCGGCGCTGACCCGGCCCGCGGCGATCTGCGCATAGTCCAGCTGCGGCCAGGCCTGGCCGCCCTGGGCATCGATCGAGGCGATCTCCTGCTCGATAAAGGCGCTGACCTCGGCGAACAGCGACTGCACGTCGCCGATCCGCGCACGCAGGGCGCGCTTCATCCGCACTATGTGCTCACGGTAGTTGTCGGGCAGGGTCTGGCAGTGGAAGGCAGCGTAAGGATTCATGGTCATGGCCTGTGTCGTTCGGGTCGGGAGAAGCGCGAGCATGGCGCCGCGCTGTCGCCATGAAACCCCAGGGCCCTGGCCGCAGGCAGTGGGGTTTGGCGCGTCGAGCGATACGATTGTGGCGTTTCCAGCGCCGCTGGCAGCAGGATGCTGTCACTGGAAATGCGCGCGGTGGCGCTGGCGAAAAGCCGAAGGGGTCATGCCCTGCCGGGCCTTGAACTGGCGATTGAACAGGGCCAGCGAGCCATAGCCCACGGCCTCGGCAACCTGGGTCACCGGGGTCTGCGGCCCTTGCACCAGCAGCGCGCAGGCACGGCCGATGCGCAGGCGGGCGATGTACTCCAGGGGCGTCGCGCGGGTATGGCGGCGGAACATCCGGTGAAACGCCGAGACGCTGACACAGGCCATCCGCGCCAGCTCGGCGATGCTCAGCGCTTGGCAGTAATGCGCGTGAATATGCTCCAGCACCCGCTGCAGACGCCCGTCCTCGATCACCGCCGGCCCGGCGGCGGCCGGCAGGATCTTCTCGGCGCCACGGTCGCGACTCAGGCGCGTCAACAAGGCCAGCAACGACACCAGGCGCGTCGGCTCGTCCTGCGCGACCATGGCCTCGATCAGCGGGCGCGACTCCCACGCCGCCTCGCCGCTGAACTGCAAGGCACCGCGGGCCGCGGCCAGCAGGGGGCGCAGGCCGGCCATTTCCGCAAACAGCTCGACCAGGGCAGTCGCCCAGGCTTCGGAAAACCAGATCACCAGGGCGATATGGGGCTGGCGCGGGTCGATCCGCTGCTGCGAACTCCAGCTGTGGGGCACGTTCGGCCCCACCAGCACCAGGTCGCAATCGTCATAGGCACGCACATCGCCGCTGATATAGCGCTGCCCGCGACTGTTGAGGGTCAGGGTCAGTTCGTATTCGGGGTGGTGGTGCCATTCGAAGGGAATTTCCTCGGGCAGACGCCGATCGAGCATCGACCAGGAGGCGGTGGCCGTGGTGGGGATCTGCTCGAAGCTCGGTTTCATGGCGACACGCTGTCCTGTTGGCGAGGCTCATGGCCAGAGAAAGTACCCTGAAGCGGCGCCGCCGTCACACCGGTGCCTGCACCACCTCGATGCCCAGGCGCCGGTAGTCCTCGATGCTGCCCGAGGCCAGATGCTGCTCGGTGATCAGCGTATGCAGGCGATTGCACGGCGCCACGGCGAAGGGTTCCACCGCGCCGAGCTTGTCGGCGGTGGTCACCGCGATGACCTGGGAAGCGCTGTCGAGCAAGGCCTGCTTTACCGGCACTTCGTCGAAGTGCAGCGAGGTGATGCCGACCTCCGGGTGAATCGCGCACACCCCGGTGAACAGCAGGTCGGCGCGGATGCCCTGGATCAGGCGTACCGCCTCATGGCCGCCGGAAGACAGGGTCGCCGGGTTGAGCCGGCCGCCGGCGAGAATCACCTGGCTGCGCGGGTATTCGGCCAGGGCGACGGCGATCAGCGGCGAAGCGGTGACCGCGGTGATGCCGATATCGGCAGGTAGCGACTGGGCGATCAGCAGCGTGGTCGAGCCCGAGTCGAACATCACGATCTGCCCTTCCTGCACCTGCTGCGCGCCGAGCCTGGCCAGGTGGCGCTTGACCTCGCTGCTTTCGCCCAGGCGGGTGAACACATCCTTGCCGGTGTCCTTGGGCCGTGGCAGCGCGCCGCCGTGCACCCGCTGCAGCAGCCCGGCATCGGCCAGCTCCGCCAGGTCGCGGCGGATGGTGTCCTCGGAAACCGCGAAATGCTGGCCCAGCTCGGACGCCATGACCTTGCCGTCGCGTTCGAGCAGCAACAGGATCTTCTGCCGGCGCACATGGGGCAGTTCGGCGATGGAATGCTGGTTTTGCATGGTTATGCCTGTTTTTGCGTGTTTATGCGAGATTAGCCAAGTCTTTGCCCAAACACAACGTCGGCCCTGCGCATTGGCCGCTCGGGCCCAGGCTTGCTTTACTGAGGCAACCGGGGCGAATTCGTCCCGCCCACAAGTCATGGGGCACCCGGACGCCCATGAGTGAGGAGATAACGCGCGATGCAACGTCTCAGTGCCAAAGACTTCGCCCCCGAGCTGCTCGAGCTCTACGACTACTACGCCCACGGCAAGATCAGCCGCCGCGAGTTTCTCGACCGGGCGGCGGCCTTCACCCTGGTCGGGCTGACCGCCAGCGCCACCCTCGCCGCCCTGACGCCGAACTACGCCCTGGCCGAACAGGTGTCGTTCACCGACCCGGCGATCGTCGCCGAATACATCACCTACCCCTCGCCCAAGGGCCACGAACAGGTCCGGGGTTATCTGGTGCGCCCGGCGAAGGCCGAAGGCAAGTTGCCGGCGGTGGTGGTGGCCCATGAAAACCGCGGGCTCAACCCGTACATCGAGGACGTCGCGCGGCGCCTGGCCAAGGCCGGTTTCATCGCCCTGTCCCCCGACGGCCTGACCTCCCTCGGCGGCTACCCCGGCAACGACGACAATGGCCGCGAGCTGCAACTGAAGGTCAATCCGGAAAAGCTGATGAACGACTTTTTCGCCGCCGTCGAATGGTTGCTCGAGCACGACGCCAGCACCGGCAAGGTCGGCATCACCGGCTTTTGTTATGGCGGTGGCGTGGCCAATGCCGCGGCCGTGGCCTACCCGGAACTGGCGGCGGCCGTGCCCTTCTACGGGCGCCAGCCGGACAGCGCGGAAGTCGAGCGGATCCAGGCGCCGCTGTTGCTGCACTACGCCGAACTGGACACCCGCATCAACGAAGGCTGGCCGGCCTACGAGCAGGCACTGAAAGCCGCGGGCAAGACCTACGAAGCCTATATCTACCCCGGGGTGAACCACGGTTTTCACAACGACTCGACCCCGCGCTACGACGAGGCGGCGGCCACCCTGGCCTGGGACCGGACGCTGGCGTGGTTCCACAAGTACCTGGTCCAGGCCAGCGGCTGACAGCGGTTTGCAGGCGACGGCGCGAGGGCGCCGTCGCTTGTGCTCGGCGGCTCAGCCCTTGTTCAGCAACGCGGTGGCGATCACCGTGCCCATGGGCGTCGGTTGCGGGTCGTTCTGGTGCGCGACCGCGTTCACCGCCCAGTCCTCCAACTGCACCCGGCCCTTCTGGAAGATCATCATGTGGGTCGAACCACCGAACTCGAAATGCCCGATCTCGGTGCCACGGGTGATGTTCACCGGTGCCGCGCCTTGGTCGACGATGAACGGCGGCTCGATCACGCAGGTCGAGACCTCGACCATGCCGATGCAGATCAGCGCGACATATCCGCAGGTCGGGTGCTCGAAGACAAAGATCGCCCGGGCGGCGACATGCCCCAGGTACGGCTGCGACTCGGTGCCCTCCCAGGTGCCCTCGCCTTCGCCCTGGGCCGGACGCTGGGCGAAATAGGTGCCCGGCTGCACCCAGGAGCGCACCAGCTTGCCATCGAGCGGGGCGTTCCAGCGGTGATAGTGGGTCGCCGACAGGAAGCCCTGGTAAGCCTGCCCACCCTGGAACGGCGCGGCCCACTGCTCCTGGCCGCCGAACAGATCGAGCAGCGAGTAATTGACGTCCTTGATCCAGAACTCGGTCTCGAACGCCACATCGTTTTCGTACTGCCAGGGCGTGGTCTCGCAGCCGATATCGACCTGGGTCAGCGGATTGCCCTGGAACGGCCGCGCGCCGGGCACGAACCTGCGGATGAAAAACGCGTTCCAGGAATCGAAGCCGTAGCCGGGCAGGTTCGGGTCATGCTCCATCTGCGTCCAGACCCCGGCCTCATGGGCCGCCGCGGAGATCCACGAGCCCTCTTTTTCCGGGTCGTTGATGTCCAGCTTGTCGAGGGAAGCGCTGCTCTTGAGGAAGGCGTTCCAGGCATTGAGGACCTTCTTGAACTGCTGGTTGAAGGTCGTGTCATGGAACAGCGCGACACCCGCCTCGGTACCCATCGACACCGCCAGGAAAGCGTTCATCGGCGTGCCGACCTGGGCCGTGGCGTTGAACGACGAGGAGGTGCTGATGATCTCGTTGAGAATCTCGAAGAAGCTGTCGTAGCCGGCGATCCACAGTGCATCGCCGTCCGTGCCCTTGATCTGCTCCTTGGTCGCCTCGTCCAGGGTCGCCACGTAGGCGTTGGACTGTTCGATCATCGAGTTGACCCACATGCGGTACACGCTGTTGTGGGTGACCCAGGTCTTGAACTCGATGATTTGCGTGCGCATCGGGGTCAGGGTGCCGGCCTTTTTCTTCTCGGCGATCAGGTTGCGCAGCGGCACCAGGAATTTGGCCGTGGCCCATACCCGGTTGGGCACCCAGAAGCCCATCTGGATCGGCCCGGCGTTGGCCAGCGTCAGGCGTTCGGCGCCGGTGCTTTCCAGGCGTGCCTGGCGCGACGGCTGTTTGGGGTTGTTGAGCTGTTTGTCGTACTGAGTCATGTCTTTACTCCTTTAAAGAGGCGGCGCCCGGGCTGCGATGGCCCGGGCGCGACCAGACCGCGATGAGGTACTGGCCAGCAAACGACTGCTCCAACAGGCGTTCATGTCAGGGGGCGACAAGGGTCTGGTACGGGGTTGAACGACACTCCGTGTCCTTCTCGCAATGCCGGTCCCGGGCAGAATGCGGCGGCCGAACGGCCATCTACAGGCGCGACTTGCCTGGACAAGTAAAGCTGCTCTGGCGGGTTTCTGGGGGGCGCCCAGAAAGTTCATGTAACCGGTCGCTTCACGCCCCCGGCTCGGCTGGCGATGGGCGCATGTTCGGCCATCAGCTCGGCGACCCAGTCGATAAACACCCGCAGCTTGATGCTGATATGCCGATTGGGCGGGAACGCCACGTAGATCGGCATCGGCTCGAGCCGCCAGTCCTCGAACAGACGCACCAGCTCGCCCCGTTCCTGATGCGCCCGGGCCATGTAGTCCGGCAGCCAGAGCACGCCCAGGCCCGCCAGGCCGGCGGCGAGGTAGGCATTGCCATCGTCGACCGCCAGCACATAGCGGCCCTTGATCTGCAGGCTCTCGCCGTGGCCGTGCATGGCATAGGGCAAGGCCTTGCCGGTGCGCGCCCAGAGAAAACCGACGATGCGATGCAACGAATCCTCCAGTTCGCGCGGATGCGCGGGGGCGCCGAGGCGCTCCAGGTAGCCGGGCGCCGCATACACGCCCAGCTGGAGGTCGCCGACCCGCCGCGCCATCAGCGACTGGTCCGTCAACTCGCCGCCGCGCACCACGCAATCCACGTTCTCGCCAAGCACATCGACGATGCGGTCGCTGACGCCCAGGTCGATCTGGATGTCCGGGTAGCGGGCGTGAAACCCGGGCAGCGCCGGCACCAGGATCATGCTCGCCAACGGGCTGGGCACATCCACCCGCAGGCGTCCCCTGGGCAGCGCCGAGGCACTGGACAGGCTGGTCTCGGCATCGTCGAGGTCGGCCAGCAGGCGCACCACACGCTCGTAATACACCGCGCCGTCGGCGGTCAGGTGGACCCGGCGCGTGGTGCGGTTGAGCAACTTGACCCGCAGGCGCGCCTCCAGCTGCTGCACCAGTTGCGTCACGCTGGTCTTGCTCATGTGCAGCGTGTCGGCGGCCTTGGTGAAGCTGCCCGCCTCCACCACCCGGGCAAAGGCCTGCATCGCATCAAATCGGTCCATTTCCACCCCGGCTAACCATTGGATTGTTTGGATTCCACAAACAGTGATGGCTACGGTTGCTGGTTTATCGGCCCGGCGCAAGTGCCTAGAGTCAGCTTCATCGTTCATTCCAGGTCGGCTTCGGCCCTTATCGATGGAGGCAACACATGACTCAGCGCGACGTGGTTTTTCCGCCCGGACGCCAGGCACTTTACCAGCGCAACCGCTACTCGCCGGCGATCCGCTCCAATGGCTTTCTGTTCGTTTCGGGGCAGGTCGGCAGCACCGCCGACGGCTCGCCCGAGCCGGACCTCGAGGCCCAGGTGCGCCTCGCGTTCACCAACCTCAACACCATCCTGGCGGCCGCCGGCAGCTCCTTCGAGGATGTGATCGATGTCACGGTGTTTATCGTCAATCCCGAAACCCGCTTCGAAACCATCTGGAAGGTGGTGCCGGAGTTCTGGGGCCAGGCGCCGCACCCGACGCTGACAGCCGTGGGCGTGACCTGGCTCTATGGCTTCGACTTCGAGATCAAGGTCATCGCCAGACTGCCGGAAAGCACCGCCGGCTGACTCACACCCCTCGACCGGGTCACGCCCGTGGCCCGGGATTCCACGGCCGGACCGGCCTCGCGGCTCCCATTCCCACGCCCATTCCCACGCCTGACCCAGCATCACCCATCTGCTGAGCAATGATCTTTTGTCAGCCCCGCGCGGCCGAGCGTTAACTCTCGTCCCGCGAAGTCCTTTGACGGACCCCGTCACAAAATCAATAAGAGGGTTGGCCGATGCAAAGCAATGGCGCGTTGCTGTGGGTGTTGTTAGCCGCGATCGTGATGATCGTGGTGTTGATTGTCAGGTTCAGGGTGCATGCCTTTCTGGCGCTGATCGCCGCCTGCGGCCTGGTCGGGTTGGGCTCGGGAATGCCCTTGAATGCCATGCTCGAATCGTTCCAGAAGGGCCTGGGCGATACCCTGGGGTTTCTCGCCGCGATCATCGGGCTGGGCAGTATCCTCGGCAAGATGCTCGAAGAGTCCGGAGGTGCCGAACGCATCGCCCGGACCTTGCTCGACACCCTGGGCGAGCGGCGCGCCTCCTGGGTGATGATGCTGGTGGGGTTCATCGCCGGCATCCCGGTGTTCTTCGAGGTCGGCTACATCCTGCTGATTCCGCTGGTGTACGTGGTGGCCAAGGCCACCCGCCTCAACCTGCTGCACCTCGGCGTGCCGCTGGCGGTGTCGCTGATGTGCGTGCACTGCATGCTGCCGCCGCACCCGGCGGCCATGGCCATTACCCACTTGCTGGGGGCCGACGTCGGCAAGGTGATCCTCTACGGCCTGATCGTCGGCCTGCCCACCGCCATCGTCGCCGGGCCGCTGTGGATCCGCCTGGTGGCGCGCAGCCAGGCCGAACCCTGGCAGGCGGCCTTCCTCGAGGAGCGCTGCGAGGCCCGTGGCGAACGAGTGCTGCCGGGCTTCTGGCTGACGTTGCTGACCATCCTGCTGCCGCTGCTGCTGATGATCGGCAAGACCTTCGCCAGCGCCCTGCCCGCCGGCTCGACGCTGTCCGGGCTGCTGTCGTTCTTCGGCAACCCGCTGGTGGCGCTGCTGATCGCCGTGGTCTTCGCCTACTGGTCCCTGGGGCTGCGCCGTGGCCTGGGCATGCAAGACCTGCTGGGGCACACCCAGAAAAGCCTGCCGCCGCTGGCCAGCATCCTGCTGATCATCGGTGCCGGTGGTGCCTTCAACGGCATCCTGATCGACAGCGGCGTGGGCAAGGTGCTGGCCGATTCCCTGACCCGGCTGGACATCAACCCCGTAGTCCTGGCTTGGCTGGTGGCGGGCCTGATGCACTTCGCGGTGGGCTCGGCGACCGTGGCCATGATGAGCGCCGCCGCCATCGTGCTGCCGACCCTGGGCGTCGACTCCGGCTACAGCAAGGAGATCATCGTGGTCGCCATCGGCGCCGGGGCCATCGGCTGGACCCACGTCACCGACTCAGCCTTCTGGGTGGTCAAGGAATACCTCGGGGTGTCGCTGGCCGATGCCCTCAAGACCTTCACCAGCGCCACGGTCCTGGCCTCGGTGGTCGCCCTGCTGCTGACCCTGGCCCTCTCTCATTTCGTTTAAACCTTTGCTACAGGAGACTTCCCCATGATCGCAGGCCAGCCACTCGCTACCTGGACCCGCCGCTACCCGCTGCTCGAAGAGCTGATGGCGTTGCGCGAAACCACCTGGTTCACCCCCACCCGCGCGCCCCTGGCCGATGGCCTGGGCGATCTTGCGCTGAGTGCCGCCGACGTGGCCGACGCCAGCGCCCGCCTTGAGCGTTTCGCCGCGTATTTTCGCGTGGCTTTTCCCGAGACCTTGGCCAACAACGGCATTCTCGAATCGCCGATCCAGCCGCTGCCGGCCTTGCAGGCGGCGCTGGCCAGCCGCTATGGGCAAGCCCTGCCCGGAGCGCTGTGGATCAAGCAGGACAGCCACCTGCCGATCTCCGGGTCGATCAAGGCCCGCGGCGGTATCTACGAGGTGCTCAAGCACGCCGAATGCCTGGCCCTGGAGGCCGGCCTGCTGCACCCGGACCAGGACTACAGCGTGCTCGACTCGCCCCAGGCCCGGGCGTTCTTCAGCCACTACCGGATCGCCGTCGGCTCCACCGGCAACCTGGGCCTGTCCATCGGCCTGATGGGCGCCCGGCTGGGCTTCCAGGTCACGGTGCACATGTCCGCCGACGCCCGCCAATGGAAGAAGGACAAGCTGCGCGCCCATGGCGTGAACGTCATGGAATACCAGAGCGACTACAGCATCGCCGTGGCCCAGGGGCGCCAGCAGGCCAGCGCCGATCCGGCCTGCCACTTCGTCGATGACGAAAACTCCACCGACCTGTTCCTCGGCTACGCCGTGGCCGCCGAACGCCTGAGCCGGCAACTGGCGCAGGCCGGGGTCCGGGTCGATGCCGAGCACCCGCTGTTCGTCTACCTGCCCTGCGGCGTCGGCGGTGGCCCCGGCGGCGTGGCGTTCGGCCTGAAGCTGGCGTTCGGCGACGCCGTTCACTGTATATTTGCCGAGCCCACCCATTCGCCGTGCATGCTGCTTGGGGTGCACACCGGGCTGCATGACGAGGTGTCGGTGCAGGACTTCGGCATCGACAACCGCACCGCCGCCGACGGCCTGGCCGTCGGCCGCGCCTCGGGTTTCGTCGGCCGCGCCATGCAGCGGTTGATCGAGGGTTACTACACCGTCAGCGACGACGAGCTGCATGCCCTGGTCTGGCTGATGGCCAAGCACCAACAGCTGCACCTGGAGCCCTCGGCGGTGGCCGGCGTCCCAGGCATCGCCCGGGTGCAGGCCCAACGTGAGCAGTACCTGCAGCGCAGCGGCCTGAGCGCCGCGGCTTACGCCCGGGCCACCCACCTGGTCTGGGCCACGGGCGGCAGCATGGTCCCGGACACCGAGATGCAGGCCTACCTGGCGCAAGGCGCCCGGGTGCTGCAAAGCTCATAACCGACCGACAGGAGAAGCGCCGGCTTGTACAACCTACCGCCCCGACTGGATGCCAAGCTCAACAGCAGCCAGTTCTCGAACCTGTTCACCTTCCAGGCCGCGGCCCGCCACCTGAGTTTCAGCAAGGCCGCCGATGAGTTGTGCCTGACCGCCAGCGCGGTCAGCCATCGCATCGCCCGGCTGGAGGCGGAGCTGTCGATCCAGCTGTTCCGCCGGCTGACCCGGCGGGTCGAGCTGACCGAGGCCGGCGAACGGATTTTCGCGATCCTCCAGCAGACCCTGGGCGAGCTGTCCGAAGTCCTGGCCCAGCCGGTCGACGCCGACCTGGCCGGGCCGCTGACCCTGTACGCCCACCCGTCCATCGCCCATTCCTGGCTGGTGCCGCGCCTGGCCGAGTTCGGCCAGCGTTTTCCCGGGGTCAGGCTCGACCTGCGGGTGGGCAACGACCGCATCGACTTCCGCACCCGGCAGATCGACCTGGCGCTGTACTACGGCAATGGCGAGTTCCATGGGCTGGCGGCGCACAAGCTGATGCAGGAGCGGGTCGCACCGGTGTGCAGCCCGCAATACGCCGAACGCCAAGGATTGACCGGCGCGGTCGAGCAACTGCAACAGTGCACCCTGCTGCATGACTCGCTGGCCTGGGACCACGCCACCTTCGATTCCGAATGGGCGCTGTGGATTCGCCAGCACGGCGCCGGCGTGGCCATGCCAAAACGCGGGGTGACTTTCGATCGCTCGGACCTCTGCGTTACCGCTGCCATCCACCATGCCGGCGTGGCGATCGGGCGCGAGCATCTGGTCAGCGAGGCGATCGGGCAAGGCCGGCTGGTGCTGCCGTTCAGCGGGTTTACCCGCAGCGGCGAATACGACTACTACATCGTCCACCCGGCCCTGGAGGCCCTGCCGCGACGGGTCTCGGCCTGTATCGCCTGGTTGCGCGAGTGTGCGGCGCAAACGCCGGGAACCTGAAGGCCGGCGCTGGAGGCCGGCTGGGGGGAGATCAGCGGCTGGCGCCGCCGCCCTTCTTGCGCAGCGCCTTCAAGCGCTGGCTCGCCCGCTGCACCGCCGCCATCTTTTCCGGGCGCTTCATGCGCTTCCATTGGCGGATGTCGTCCTTGCTGCGCCCGCAACTCAGGCACAGGTCGCCGCTCAACTGGCAAACGGCGATGCAGGGGTTGTCGATTTCCTTGGCCATGCTTCAGCCTGGCTGCCGGTCGTCGCAGGTGCCGCCAACCATCAATGCTGCATCTTGCTGTGGTCGGGCATGTTCAGCGCGCGGGCCTGGGCCTCGACCTTGATCGACTCTTTTTCGCCCTTGGCATTTTCCACCACCAGGGTCAGCGGCACCTTGTCGCCTTCCTTCACCTGGGCGACCAGGTCGATCAGCATCACGTGATAACCGTGGGGGTCCAGGGCCACGGCCTTGCCGGCCGGCAACGCGACGAAGTCCGCCGGGCGCATGCTCATCACATCGTTGTGCATGCTCGACTGGTGAATCTGCACGATCTTGGCCACTGGCGACTCGACGCTGAGCAGCTTGCTGTCGTCGCTGGCGGTCAGGGTCATGAAGGCCCCGGTCGCCTGTTGCCCGGCGACGGTGGCGCGTACCCAGGCGTCGTCGACCTGGGTCTGGGCCGCGGCCTGGCCCGCCAGGCCCAGCAGGGACAGGCCGATCAGGATGCGTTTGGCGCGTTGGGCGATAGCGGTTTTATTCAGGGCCGGGTACATCAGCAGACCTCCATGACGGTCAGTAGATCTTCCGCGCACTCTTGCGCGGTAAGCGATTGGGACAAGCCAAGGCGCAACGTGCCCCGGGAGTCGTAGACAAAACTGGTGGCGGTGTGGGACAGGGTGTAGGTCGAACCGCTGGGGATCTTCTCGTAGAACACGTCGAATTCCTTGGCCGTGGCCGCGGTCTGCTCCAGCGTGCCGTACAGCGCGACGAACGACGGGTCGAAGGCCTTGACGTAGGCGTCGAGGACCTCCGGGGTATCCCGCTCGGGGTCCAGGGTGATGAAGATCACCTGCAGGCGGTCGCCGTCGCGGCCCATCAGTTTCTTGGCCTGGGCCGCGCGCGCCAGCGTCGTGGGGCAGATGGCCGGGCACTGGGTGAAACCGAAGAACACCATCGGCATCAGGCCGCTATAGCTTGAGAGCGTCCTGACGTTGCCCTCGGTGTCCTTCAGCTTGAAGGTACGGCCCATGATCTTGTCGCTCAGGTCCTTGCCATATTTGTACGACAGCTGGCCCCGGGTATCGCAGCCGGCCAGAAGACCGAGACCCAACACCCCCATACCTGCAATCACCTCGCGGCGACTCAACAAAACACTCATTCGTTACCGCCCTTTGAGGAGCCGAAAGTCCAGACGACCCGCCAGGCGGCCCATCCGTAAAAGCCACGCATGGTAGCAAAACGAGGCGCCCCGCTTCCTGCCAAATGGATGACAGGTTGTGTGCGACCTTGGTCGGGTGCGGCGTTTAGCCGCGCTTGCCAGCGGCGCTCAGCCCAGCCGCGCCAGGCGTTGTTGCCAGTTGCCGCCGTTGATGCGCTGGCACTGTTCTTCGCTGTCGTAGCGCACATGGGCCGCCAGCGCCTGCAACTCCACGCCGGCGTCATGCAGCGCCATGGCTGTCAGTTCGAGCATGCGCTCGCCCTGCCCGCAGGCCAGGGCCAGGGACTTGCTGGCCTGGGTGTCGAACACCCATACCACCCTCAGGCTGGCGGGAAACGCCGCGTAATCGACCACATGGGTCAGCCAGGAGAACCCGACGATTTCCGCCTTGGCGGTTTCGCAGGCGTCGGTGAGGCTGGCAGCCAGGCGGCGTTCGAGACGCGCCTGCTCGCGTTTGCTTGATGGCATGGAGGCTCCTTGGCTGCCCGGTATTAAGCGCCGAAGCCGTGCAGTCTTGCCGCGAGCGCCCATCAATACAAGCCCCATGGCTGGCTGGCGCGGCTGTAATTCCGTAACATTCGCCGCCTTTCGACAATCCCCCGCAACCCCGGCCGCCCCTGGCCACCCTCTCAGGTAAACCATGAAACCCGCTCACCTTCGCGCCGACGTCCTGGCCGGGCTCACCACCTCTTTCGCCCTGGTGCCCGAGTGCATCGCCTTCGCCCTGGTCGCCCACCTCAACCCGCTGATGGGCCTGTACGGGGCCTTTATCATCTGCACCCTGACCGCGCTGTTCGGCGGCCGCCCGGGGATGATTTCCGGCGCCGCCGGGTCGATGGCGGTGGTGATCGTCGCGCTGGTGGTGCAGCACGGCGTGCAGTACCTGCTGGCCACGGTGCTGCTCGGTGGCCTGGTCATGATCGCCTTCGGCCTGCTGCGCCTGGGCAAGCTGGTGCGGATCGTGCCGTACCCGGTGATGCTCGGCTTCGTCAATGGCCTGGCGATCATCATTGCCCTGGCCCAGCTGGAGCACTTCAAGGCCGATGAACGCTGGCTCGGCGGCACGCCCCTGTGGCTGATGCTCGGGCTGGTGGCGCTGACCATGGCCATCGTCCATCTGCTGCCACGCTTGAGCCGCGCGGTGCCGCCGGCGCTGGTGGCGATCCTCGGGGTCGGCCTGCTGGTCTACCTGCTGGGCCTGCCGACCCGCACCCTGGGCGACATGGCCCATATCGCCGGCGGCCTGCCGCGCCTGGTGCTGCCGGACATCGCGTGGAACCTGGAGACCCTGGGCATCATCGCCCCCTACGCGTTCCTGATGGCCATGGTCGGGCTGCTGGAAACCCTGCTGACCCTCAACCTCACCGACGAAATCACCGAGAGCCGCAGCTTCCCCGACCGCGAATGCGTGGCCCTGGGCGCGGCCAATATCGCCTCCGGCCTGTTCGGCGGCATGGGCGGTTGCGCAATGATCGGCCAGACCGTGATCAACCTCAGCTCCGGCGGCCGTGGCCGGCTGTCCGGGGTGGTCGCCGGGACGATGATCCTGCTGTTCGTGCTGTTTCTCTCGCCCCTGATCGAGCGCATTCCACTGGCGGCGCTGGTGGGGGTGATGTTCGTGGTGGCCCAGCAGACCTTCGCCTGGGGCTCGCTGCGGGTGCTGCACAAAGTGCCGCTGAACGACATGCTGGTGATAGTCGCGGTGACCATCATCACCGTGTTCACCGACCTCGCCATCGCGGTGCTGTGCGGCATCGTCATCGCCGCCCTCAACTTCGCCTGGCAGCATTCGCGCGAGCTGTACGCCGACAGCCACGAGGAAGCCGACGGCAGCAAGCTGTACCGGGTCCACGGCACCCTGTTCTTTGCCTCGACCACCTCCTTCCTCAACCACTTCGACCCGGCGGGCGACCCGGCCCAGGTGACCCTCGACTGCCGCCACCTGAGCTTCGTCGACTACTCGGCCATCGCCGCCCTGAAAACCCTGCGCGAACGCTACGGCAAGGCCGGCAAGCACCTGCGGGTGACCCACCTGTCCGAGCGCTGCAAGCAGTTGCTGAAACGCGCAGGCATCCAGCACGGCTGAGCCCTCAAGGTGGAGCCCTGCGCTCCACCTCGCCGACGCCACCGATATCACTGTGATATCATCACCACCTTTCCGGCCAGGGCCCGTGCAGCCCCATCCACCCCGGAAGACCTCATAAAAGAAGGCGCCACGATGCGCCTCCCGCCTGTCTTGCCTGCAAGAACCGACGACGCCCCGGAGCCTTTCCGAGCGCGCGCCGCTTTGCTGCGAACCTGCCGGATGCCGCGCAGGTTGTGCCTTTTGCCGCCACAAGGAACACAGTCATGCTTTTACGATCGATGAACATTTCCCGCCGTGCAGGCCTCAGTTTTGCCCTGATCGCGTTGCTCGCGGTTGCGCTCGGGGCGTTCTCCCTGCTGGAAATGCGGCGCATGAACGAGCAGTCGCTCGAGGTCGACAGGAACTGGCTGCCCTCGATCGTCGCGGCCAACGCCGTGGCCCTGACCAGTACCCAGATCCGTACCCTGACCCTGCGCCTGCTGGTCGTACGCGACAGAACCGAAGTCGAGGCCCTGCTGGACCGGGTCAAGCAACTCGACGAGCAACTGTCGGCCCAGCAACTGGCCTACGAAAAGCTCAGTATCGCCCCCGAGGAAAAGGCTGCGTACGCGCGCTACCTGGGGGTCAGGGCGCTGTACCTCAAGGACCAGCAGCGCGTCCTCGACCTGGCGCGCCAGGGGCGCAAGGACGAGGCGATCGCCATCGTCGACGGCGGGCCGTTCCTGACCAATGCCGACGCCATGCTCAAGGAACTGCTGAGCGTGGTCGAGGTGAATACCCACGGCGGCGAAGTGGCCGCCACGCGCAGCAACGAAGTGTTCCAGAGCGCGGTCGGGCTGGTGCTGGCGATCCTGGCCATCGTGCTGGTGCTGACCGTCGGCCTGGCCATCGTGCTCACCCGCAGCATCGTGCGGCCGCTGAGCCAGGCCGTGGCAGTCGCCGAAACCATCGCCAGCGGCGACCTGTGCCATGCCATCAGCGTGACCGGCAACGACGAACCAGCGCGCCTGCTGCACGCCCTGCAACGCATGCAGAACAGCCTGCGCAGCACCCTGCAGAAGATCGCCGATTCCTCCAGCCAGCTGGCGTCGGCCGCCGAGGAACTGCATGCGGTGACCGAGGACTCCAGCAAGACCCTGCACCAGCAGAGCAACGAGCTGGAACAGGCCGCCACCGCGGTCAACGAAATGACCGCGGCGGTGGAAGAAGTGGCACGCAACGCCGTCAGCACCTCCGAAGCATCCCGGGAAACCGACGCCACCGCCCACCACGGCCGGCAGCAGGTGCAACACACCGTCGATTCCATCGGCGACCTGGCCGACGAAGTGACCCGCACCTGCGAGCAGGTCGAGCACCTGGCGGTGGATGTACGCAATATCGGCCAGGTCCTGGAGGTGATCCGCTCGATCGCCGAGCAGACCAACCTGCTGGCCCTCAACGCGGCCATTGAGGCCGCCCGGGCCGGCGATGCCGGACGCGGTTTCGCCGTGGTCGCCGATGAGGTGCGGGCCCTCGCCCATCGCACCCAGCAGTCGACCCAGGAAATCGAAAGCATGATCAACACCATCGAAGAAGGCACCGAAGGCGCGGTCAGCGCCATGCGCCACAGCAACGAACGCGCCCACCTGACCCTGGAAGCCGCCCGCGCTTCGGGCCTGGCCCTGGACCAGATCACCCAGGCCATCACCTCGATCAACGAACGCAACATGGTGATCGCCAGCGCCAGCGAAGAGCAGGCCCAGGTCGCCCGCGAGGTGGACCGCAACCTGGTGAACATCCGCGACCTGGCGACGCAGACCTCGGCCGGGGCCAACCAGAGCAACGCCGCCAGCCAGGACCTGTCGCGTCTGGCGGTGGAACTCAACGGCCTGGTAACCCAGTTCAAGGTCTGACGGCCAACGGGCTCCCGCGCCTTGCCGCGCGGGGCCTTCAGTAGGCGTATTGAGCAATCACCTTGCGCACCCTTTCCAGTGCCACCCGCAGCTGATCCATATCGACCGAGCCCAGGGCCAGGCGAATCGCGTGGGGCACCGGCGCGGCGCTGACAAAGGGCTCGGCGGTGGACACCGAGACATTCTCCCGCAGCAAGGCCATGGCCACCTGATCGGCACGCACCTCCTCGGGCAGCGGCAGCCAGAGAAAATAGGACGCCGGATGCCCGATGTACGCCAGGCCGGCCAACACCTCCCTGGCCAGCGCCTGCCGGGCTTGCGCGTCCTGGCGCTTCTCGGTTTCCAGGCGCGCCACGGTGCCGTCGTCGATCCAGTTGCAGACCAGCGCCGTCATCACCCCGGGGGTGTTCCAGGTGGTCGCGCGGATCACCCGTTCGATCAGCGGCACCCAGGCCGGCGGCGCGACGACAAAACCGACCCGCAACCCGGTGGCGACATTCTTGGAAAAGCCCGACACATACACCGTCAGTTCCGGCGCCAGGGCCGCCAGCGGCGCGGGCGGATCCTCGGCGAGAAAGGCATAGGCGGCGTCCTCGATAATCAGCAGGCGATGCTGCCGGGCTATGTGCACCAGACGCTCGCGCCACGCCAGATCCAGCACCCAACCCATGGGGTTGTGCAGGGTCGGCATGGCGTACACCGCCCGCACCCGTCGGCTGCGACACAGCTGCTCGAAGGCCGCCAGGTCGGGGCCGTGCTCGGTCAGGGCAATCGACACCAGCTCCACGCCGTGGGCGTCGGCCACCACCTTGAACCCCGGGTAGGTCAAGGCATCGGTGGCGACCACATCGCCGGGCTTGAGCAGCGCCATCACCGTGGTCGCCAGGCCATGCTGGGCGCCGTTGACGATCGACACCTGCTCGGCCTCTACCCGCAACCCGCAAGAGACCAGATACCGCGCCACCGCGGCCCGCTCGTGGCTGCGACCACTGTGGGGCTGGTAGCGCAGCAGCGCCTCCAGGTCACCGGCGGCCGCCAGTTGGCGCAGGCCGCCGCGCAACACTTCGGCCTGCCCGGGCAACGCCGGATAGTTGAAATTCAGGTCCAGAGTACCCGCCGCCGTGGCCTGCTGGTCGACGCCCTGGCCCGGCGGCAATGCGGTCTCGCGGACAAAGGTGCCGCGCCCGGTTTCGCCACTGATCAGGCCCATGGCCTCCAGCTCGGCATACACCCGCGAAGCGGTCACCAGGGCCAGCCCTTCCCTGGCGGCCAGCTCGCGGTGAGTCGGCAGGCGGGCGCCGGGCGGCAGGGCGCCGCCACGGATATCGGCGGCAAAAGCATCGACCAGTTGTTTGTAGCGGGCACGGGCCATAGCGGAATGTATCCATGACAATATTTTGATTGTATTGCTTAGCGCTCCTAGGATGGGGCCTGAGCAGCCCAGGCGCAATCTCGCCCTGCAGCGCGGCGCTTACCCTTGAACAGAGCTGAGCCCCTGAATGGAACGGACATCCCCCCTGCCACACCCCACCACGCAAAAGGCCGCGAGCGGCTGGCTCAACGGTTTTATCGGCGTGCTGATTTTCAGCGGCTCGCTGCCGGCCACCCGGGTCGCCGTGCTGGAATTCGACCCGCTGTTCCTGACCGTGGCCCGCGCCAGCATCGCCGGGGTCCTGGCCTTGTGCCTGTTGCTGCTGTTCAAGGAAAAACGCCCGAACAGAAACCAGCTGTGGCCCTTGGCGATAGTCGCCCTAGGCGTGGTGGTGGGCTTTCCCCTGCTGACCGCGTTAGCGCTGCAGTACGTGACCTCGGCCCACTCCATCGTCTTCCTGGGCTTGCTGCCACTGGCCACCGCGGTGTTCGGCGTGCTGCGCGGCGGCGAGCGGCCGCGGCCAGTGTTCTGGCTGTTCTCGGTGCTGGGCAGCCTGCTGGTGGTGGGGTTTGCCCTGTCCCAGGGGCTGAGCGCCGCGCCGGCCGGAGACATCCTCATGCTGCTGGCGATCCTGGTCTGCGGCCTGGGTTACGCCGAAGGCGCCAAGCTCTCCCGCACCCTGGGCGGCTGGCAGGTGATCTCCTGGGCTTTGGTGCTGGCGCTGCCGGTCATGGCCGTGCTGAGCCTGTTGCGTGCCCCGCCTTCATTTAGCGGCATTACCCTGCCCGCCTGGCTGAGCCTGGGGTACGTCGCGTTGTTCAGCATGCTGATCGGCTTTGTCTTCTGGTATCGCGGGCTGGCCCAGGGTGGGATCGCCGCCGTCGGCCAGTTGCAGTTGCTGCAACCGTTCTTTGGCCTGGCCCTGGCGGCCACCCTGCTGCATGAACAGGTCAGCCTGGGCATGCTGGGAGTGACCGTGGCGGTGATTTTGTGCGTGGCCGGGGCGAGGAAGTTTTCCAAATAGCGGTTCGGCCCGCCCCAGAGAGACTGGGCTGAGGTTTCCCCTCAGACCGGAGAGATGGTCGCCAGCAGACCGATCGCGATGGTCAGCGCCAAGAATCCAAACAAGAAAATCGCCATCTTCGCCATAAAGGCCTCCTGAACAATAGGCTTTCGCCAACGCGAAAAGCAGAACGCAGCCTCAGGCTCCAGCCGGCGGACCGGTGCGCCTGAGGGGTGCGTTATTGTCAGGCCAGATCTGATCCCGATACAGACGCAGGTGACGAAGAAAAATACGGATCAGATGGCGGCGGACTCTGTCGGCCCATGGACCAAAGGTCCGGGTACATGAGGCAAAGCCGACATGCCTCGACCCAGGATCGCCGGCGCCCACGCCAGCATGGCAGCCCGGGCAACCGGCAATTGCGCGTGCCTTCCCCGGTTATTTGCGCGCCAGCTTGTAGCGCACGCAATCGTCGTAAAAACTCTGCCGCACCGTCGCCGGCTTGGCCCGCGAGGGGCTGTCGTAGGTCTGTTCGGTAATGCCCAGGGCCAGCATGCGCATCCAGCCCTTGCTGAACTTGTAGGTCTGCAGCTTCTGCCGCGCGGCATACAACGAAACGCCCGACAGTTTCAGTTCCTGCGCCCGCGCCGCCGTCCCCGCGCCCCAACTGCACACATACCGGTCATTGGCCGGCAACTCCTTGCCCTCGGCCGCGACAGCCACGCTGACCAAGGCGAACGAGGTCAGCGTCATCCACACATTGCGCATTTTTCGATCTACCTAACCACCTGAAATTAAAGTGATTTTGGCGGTGATTGAGCGACCGCGGGGCCAGCATCGGACCTTATTGGAGAAGGCAATGTGCCTCTCTTTTACTGGCCACTTGTTCATTACGGGCGCCAGGCTTGGCAACAGCCGCCAGTCCAGGTTCCTGGCGCAGGGCTTCTCGCCCCCTCCGGGCAGAAAATTACCCCTGCAAGCGTCTGGCTGGTATCGTGCGGCCCTGTAAAAACACGCCGTATGACTTGAGGAAATGGACGTTGAGCACTGAAGAAAAACTGACCGGGGATCTGTTCGAAGTCGACAAGCGCCTGGGGCTCAAGCCCGTGGTGGACTTCAACACCTATCTGCGCACGGCCTTCGGCGACGGCAAATGCACCTGCGGTCGTTGTGTCGCCAGCGCGGGCGTCGAGAGCGGTTATGCCTACCAGCACAGCTTCGACTTCGGCGGTAAAGTCACCCACCGCCGCTTCGCCACCACTGCCGGCAGCGACGTGCTGCTGGTGCTGAAGAAGGCCTGGCTGTCCTACACCAAGGCCGAGCTGGAAACCAGCGGCAACCTGGCGCTGGACACCGTCAAGGAATTCGTCGAGCCGCAACTGCACCAGCGCCTGCTGCCCCTGCTGCTGGCCAGCGGGCTGGTCAAGGACATCGACGGCGACCTGCAGATACAGGCACAGGCGGCCTGAGGTTTTCCTTCTCCAACAATAAGAAAGGTAAGACACATGCACCCACTCTCCCTGCAAGACAGCACCGCGCCGGACGGCGTTTGTTTTGGCTGCGGCAGCCGCAACCCCCATGGCCTGCACATCAAGAGCCACTGGCATGAGGATGGGGTGCATGTGATGGCCGAGCACCTGCCGGACAGCCAATACTGCGGCTGGCCCGAGCTTGTATACGGCGGCCTGATCGCCATGCTGGTGGACTGCCACTCGAACTGGACCGCCATGGCCTACCACTACCGCGCTGAAAAACGCGCCCTGGACAGCCAGCCACGAATCAACTGCGTGACCGGCAACCTCGGCATCAAATTCATCAAGCCCACACCGATGGGCGTGCCCCTGACCTTGCGCGCCAGGGTCGAAGGTGAAGTCGGGCGCAAGAGCCGGGTGATCTGCGAGGTCTACGCCGGCGATGTGCTGACGGCGATCGGCGACTCGATTTTCGTGCGGGTCGATACCGAACAACTGGCCGCGGCGGCCCACGGCCGGGAAGCCTGAGCCGGATCAGGCTCGCTCACGATCTTGAAACCTTTGGGAACCACGATCCGAAGCAGGTAAAACCAGCTTACAAGGGGGACGCCTAGTTCTTGCTCGCGACGGCGGTTAACGATAACGCGTGTCGAGTGGATGAACGCGGCGCTCTCAAGTCCATCGCGAGCAAGCTCGCTCCTACACCAGCCCCACTCTCGTCCTTAACGGATCGGCATTAGCCAGAATCGTCCTGCTTGTCAGCCCGTAAAAAATAAAGACTCGCCCTTCAAACCTTTCAGATTCCTCCCAGAGTAATGCCTCGTCCTACCCAATAGGGTTGATGCCATCCCGCCTCCGGCTGGAAAACCGCAACGGATGGACAGGCAGAACCCTCGATGGCGCGCAACAGACTTCCCCCGATCAAGAATCCCCCTTCCGGCGACGGGCACCATGTCAGCTACCGAGACATGACCCCCAGCGAACGGGCGGAACAAGAGGCCAGGCAGAACGCCTATGAACGGATGCTGGTTCGCCAACAAGCCTACGCAGACAGCCTCGCCAGCCCACCCCGCAAGCAACAGGCGATGGCCGGCTGCACATTCACCAAATCCTGCAAGCTGCCCGACGGGGTCATGGACTACCTCAGCCCATCCGGGGCGATTCCCACCGACGCCATCAAGGACTATGGCGAGCTTGTCTTGCTGGGGGGCCGTGGCGCGAACGCGACGGGGAATATCCCGCTCAAGAAAATCAGCGGCACCCTTCCCCCCGTGCTGGGTAGCCTTGCGCTGGGTGGCGAGGCCGTGGCGTCCGCCGGGGCTAGCGTGGCCACCGGCGGGGTCGTCGCCGGTGCCCTGGCTGGCGTGGTGGCCATGCTCTGGCCGTCGAGCCTGGGCGACAGCGCCTTGTACACGCCAGAGCAACTCGACGCGCTGAAAGAAGGCCGCACCCGCGTGCGCCTGCATCTCGAACAACGGTCCGACGGCACGCTCAAGGGCTATGGCTACAACACGCAAAAGCAGCGTGGCTGGGAAATGGTCCCGGTGGTGCGCTTCGCTGCCAAAGGCCAGCAGCAAGTAGCCGACTTCGGCGACGGTGTCACCCTGATCTGGACACCCGCGGTGGACCCGTCCAGCACCTCCGGCATCCCCCCGCTGGAGGCCGCGCCCCAAGCCCCCCACATCTGGATCTTTCCGCCCACCGAACAGGCGGACACCCTCATCGTCAACCCGATCTACCCGCCGGAGTACAAGGACTTCATCCTGGTGTTCCCGCCGGGGTCCGGGGTTCGGCCGCTCTATATCGTGCTGAGCGTGCGCAAGACGCCCGGTACGGTTACGGGTCGGGGGCAGGACGTAGAAGGTCTCTGGCTCGCGGGGGCCGACTCCGGGTTAGGTTCTCCGATACCCACGGAGATTGCTGATCAGTTGCGCGGGAGGGAGTTCAGAAGCTTTGATGCTTTTCGGGAGGAGTTGTGGAGGGCTGTAAGTGATGATCCAGAATTAGCTGCGCAGTTTAACAACAGCAACAAGGCACGAGTGCGAGACGGCATGGCTCCACGCGCAAGAGCCTCTGATACCGTTGGCGGGCGACGCTCCTTTGAACTGCACCACAAGATACCTATTTCAGAAAGCGGTGAGGTTTACGATTTAGATAACCTTGGTGTCGTCACGCCAAGACACCACATCGACTTGCACAGGAACAACAAACGATGATCAAGCTTGCAAGCTCTTTGTCCGAATACACCGAAAGCGATTTTCTTAAACTGCTCGACGAAATATGCAATGCGGTGGGCACCGAGAAATATCAGGATCAGTTGCTAGAGCACTTTATTGAAATGACCGGCAACCCCGCCGCATCTGACTGGATTTACTATCCCGAGAATGGCGAAGACGATTCGCCAAAGGGAATCTTGAAAACCGTCAAAGAGTGGCGCTCGGCCAACGGTTTTCCGGGTTTCAAAGAACCATAAAGCAATGACCTTGAAGCGCCATTCCACTAAACCCATCAAAGCTGAATCAAGGACGATATGAATTTTTTCAGCCGTATCGCCGGTCTTTTTGACCGAACCCCCAAGGAGCAAATTGCGGGCTATTCCCTGTCAGAACTCCGAGCGGTTTTCGACGACCCCCTTAAACACACCACTCCCGCCCTGCCCCTTCCACTACGCGCGGTTTCTTTGGAAGACACAGGCGTGCCGGCTTATTACTGGACCTTGCTGATCGACGGGAGCGACAGGGATTCTTTCCAGGCACTTATCGAATCCAGCTTCACCTTGAGCCACGAGCGAAGCTTCAACGACCTTCCCGTCAGGCAGTATGAAAACCTCCAACACCACCAGCACCTGATCTGTTTTACATCCACCCGGGAATTCAATGCCGTCACGGTGCGCCTGGTAACCAACAGCACTGACTTTCTCGAAGCCATTCAGCGCCAGCGTTTCGCCGTTCCGCCGCCCTGGGTAGCCTTCGAGGGTTACGACCCTGCCTGGTGGGGAACGCAGTTGCAAGGTGCCCAGGGTTACTACAACGACCAGTACTTCCTGCCGTTTTTTACCGGCTTGAGTAAGGCAGAGAAGCTGGCTTATTACGCCCGCTACACTGCCAGCCAAGCGTGGGCTGCCAGCCTGATGTCAATCGGTGATGAGTGAGAGGAGCTGATGCCGCAGGCCGCGACCTCCTCCCCCCAACCACCTGGCCCGCTTGCCGAAAAGCGCAAGACTTCGCGCTGAAAAACCGGATAATGGCCGCCATTTCGTTTTGCTCGTTATTCGGTGTGCCCCATGGAAATCAAGGTCAACTTTCTCGACAACCTCCGACTTGAA
The DNA here is from genome assembly GCF_058800485.1 of Pseudomonas sp. GW822-FHT05A08. Taxonomy (NCBI): domain Bacteria; kingdom Pseudomonadati; phylum Pseudomonadota; class Gammaproteobacteria; order Pseudomonadales; family Pseudomonadaceae; genus Pseudomonas; species Pseudomonas sp. GW822-FHT05A08. The sequence goes on along the minus strand of NZ_CM179511.1, from coordinate 2,717,108 downwards.
GCCAAGTTCGATGACTTCACGGTGGTGGCCGATCAACCCATCCGCTACAAGGGCGATGGCTCGGCACCGGGTCCGTTCGACTATTTCCTGGCGTCATCGGCGTTGTGCGCGGCGTACTTCGTGAAGTTGTACTGCGACACCCGCAATATCCCCACCGATAACATTCGCCTGTCGCAGAACAACATTGTCGATCCGGAAAACCGCTACAACCAGGTCTTCAAGATCCAGGTCGAGTTGCCGGCGGATATCTCCGACAAGGACCGCCAGGGCATCCTGCGCTCCATCGACCGTTGCACCGTCAAGAAAGTGGTACAGGCCGGGCCCGAGTTTGTGATCGAGGAGGTGGAAAACCTCGACGCCGATGCCCAGGCCCTGTTGATGCCGAGCGCCGAGGCGCACACCACCTACATCGCCGGCAAGGACCTGCCGCTGGAACAGACCATCGCCAACATGTCCGGCATCCTGGCGGGCCTGGGCATGAAGATCGAGATCGCTTCGTGGCGCAATATCGTGCCCAACGTGTGGTCGCTGCATATCCGCGACGCGCAGTCGCCGATGTGCTTCACCAACGGCAAGGGCGCGACCAAGGAAGGCGCCCTGGCCTCGGCCCTGGGCGAGTTCATCGAGCGCCTGAACTGCAACTTCTTCTACAACGATCAGTTCTGGGGCGAAGAGATCGCCAACGCACCGTTCGTGCATTACCCGGACGAGCGCTGGTTCCAGCCAGGCCCCAACGACGAGCTGCCGAGCGAAATCCTCGATGCGTACTGCCTGAAAATCTACAACCGCGAAGGCGAACTGCGCGGCTCGCACCTGTTCGACACCAACTCCGGCAATGAAGAGCGCGGCATTGTTTCGCTGCCGTTCGTGCGCCAGTCGGATGGCGAAGTGGTGTATTTCCCGTCGAACCTGATCGAAAACCTCTACCTGAGCAACGGCATGAGCGCCGGCAACACCCTGGCTGAAGCCCAGGTGCAGTGCCTGTCGGAGATCTTCGAGCGCGCCGTCAAACGCGAAATCATCGAAGGCGAATTCGCCCTGCCGGATGTACCGGCAGAAGTCTTGGCCAAATACCCGGGGATTCTCGCCGGCATCCAGGGCCTGGAAGCCCAGGGCTTTCCGGTGCTGGTCAAGGATGCGTCGCTGGGCGGTGAGTTCCCGGTAATGTGCGTGACCTTGATGAACCCGCGTACCGGTGGCGTATTTGCCTCGTTCGGCGCGCACCCAAGCCTGGAAGTGGCGCTGGAGCGCAGCCTCACCGAGCTGCTGCAAGGCCGCAGTTTCGAGGGCTTGAACGATCTGCCGCCGCCGACGTTCGAAGGTCAGGCGGTCACCGAGCCGAACAACTTCGTCGAGCACTTCATCGACTCCAGCGGCGTGGTGTCGTGGCGTTTCTTCAGCGCCCAGTCGGATTACCAATTCGTCGAGTGGGACTTCTCCGGCCAGGGTGAAGACTCCAATGCCCAGGAAGCCGCGACCTTGTTCGGCATTCTCGAAGGCATGGGCAAGGAGTCCTACATGGCCGTGTACGAGCACCTCGGCGCCACCGCCTGCCGCATCCTGGTGCCGGACTACTCGGAAATCTACCCGGTGGAAGACCTGATCTGGGACAACACCAACAAGGCACTGTTCTTCCGCTCCGACATCCTCAACCTGCACAGCCTCGACGAGGAAGAATTGCAGGCGTTGCTCGAGCGCCTGATAGAAAGCGAACTGGACGACTACACCGATATCACCACCCTGATCGGCATCGAGTTCGACGACAACACCGCCTGGGGTCAACTGACCATCCTGGAGTTGAAGCTGCTGATCTTCCTGGCCTTGCAGCAATATGAAGAAGCCAAGGAATGCGTGGAGATGTTCCTGCAGTACAACGACAACACCGCCGAGCGTGGCCTGTTTTACCAGGCGATGAATGCGGTGCTGGAGATGGAACTCGACGACGATCTGGACCTGGCGGATTACGAAACCAACTTCCGTCGCATGTTCGGCAACGAGCGGATGGATGCGGTGATTGGCTCGGTGAATGGCGATGTGCGCTTCTATGGCCTGACGCCGACCAGCATGAAGCTGGAAGGGATCGACCGCCACCTGCGCCTGATCGACAGCTACAAGAAGCTGCACGCGGCGCGGGCCAGGGTGACGGCGCTGTCCAGCTGATGGCCAGGCCGGGGAACAGCGCCCGCCGTTGAATCGACAGGCGCTGGCCCCACAGGCATAGGAAATGGCCCGGGCGATCAGCGGGCCAACCCGCCGGCACCACCCCGCTGCCGGCTCGAACCAGCTACTTCTCAGCGACCCTCCAACCCCTTCCCTGCTAGCCCCCGGCGACACCTTCCTCCCCCGGCGCCGTATTGCCGGCAATGGCAGCCCCCAGGAAATACAGCATCCCGCCCGCGATGATGAACAGCATCAGCATGTAGAAGATGTATTGGGGCGGCTGCACCGCCAAGACCGCCCCGCACAGCACAGGCCCCAATGCCGCGCCCAGGTTGTTCAGGTTCTGCGCCCCGTAATACATGCCCCGCAAATGGCTGGGGGCGATGTTGTCGATGAACATGTATTCGGCGGGAAACACGATAATCTCGCCGAGCGTGAAAATGACCATGGCGCCGACCCAGAACACCAGGGTGGTCGACAGGGCGAAGCCCGCCAGCCCCAGGACAAACATAACCAGCCCGCCGGCGAGCCACAGGCTCAAGTGTTCCTGGGAGATTTTCCTGCCGATGAAGTATTGCAGGCTGATCACCGTCAGCGCATTGGTGGCCACGATGCTGCTGATAATCCGGTAGGCAGTTTCGGCTGTGGTGGTCACCACCAGGTACTGCGAGAGGTAGGCACTGAACTGGCCGAAGACCACGGCGCTGAGCAGCCCGCCCAGGGTAAAGCACACCAGCCGGCGATCGCTCAGCAACAGCTTGCCCACGGCCAGGAATGGCGCGCGGGGCTGGCTTGGTTCAACGCCCGCCAAGCCCCTGTCGCCCCACACGAAGTAGACAAAAAAGAACCCTGCGCCCAGCCCCGCGGACAACAGAAAAGGCAGGCTGATATCCAGCCCGGCCAGCCCCGCGCCGAGAAAGGGGCCGACGGCATAACCGATATTGGTCAGCGTGTATTTGATCGAAAACACCTCGCCCCGGCCAGCGACGGGGAGCAGGTTGCCAAAGCCCGACTTCACGGCGATATCAATGACCGCGTAGGCCAGGTTGATCGACACCAGGCACAGGTAGAACAGCCAGAGATCGCGCGCGACAAAGGTGCCGAGGAAACCCGCGGTGAACACGCCACTGCAGACCAGGATCAGCCTGTAGCTGGACATCCGGTCCACCAGGAACCCGCCATACAGGCTCAACAGCGAGCCAATGATCAGCGTGCTGCCGATGACCAGGCCGACATCGGCGATGCTCAAGTGGAAGTGGCCCGATAAGTAAATGACCAGATAAGGCAGGGTGATCGCGCGAGCGAGGGTCAGGATCAGGGACGCTGAAAGCAGCAGGTTTACCGTGGTCGGATAGTTTCTTAGCGTGGCCAGCATCCTTGCCTCATCGTTATTGCCATTATTTTTGTCGGGTTCGCGCTGTGGCAATCGCAGGAAAGCCGGCGCGGATCAAGCATACTGCTGAACCCAGTTCTCATTGCTGATGGTTTTTACCGGGTGCGTGGAGCCAGATTCACGAATAAGGAATGTCTATGTTTTCCTCCGAACGCTTGAAGGGCATCGATGTATTTGTCTGCGTGGCCGAGTCTGGCAGCTTCACGGCCGCCGCCGAGAAAATGCACCTGACAGGCTCCGCCGTCAGTAAAAGCATCGCGCGCCTGGAGGGCCGGCTGGGCACTCGCCTGCTGCATCGGACCACGCGACGCGTGACGCTGACCGACGCGGGGATGACCTTCTATCGCACCTGTACCGGCGTGCTGGCCGACCTGGAAGACGCCGAGTTTGCACTGAAGGCCGAAGCCAACGAGGCCCGCGGCAGTGTTCGCATCGACCTGCCAGGGGCTTTTGGCCGCGCCCAGGTGCTGCCGATCCTGCTGCGCCTTGCCCAGGATCATCCAGCGCTGACGCCGCATATTTCCTTCTCCGACGGTTTCGTCGACCCGTTCAAGGAAGGCGTGGACATCGTTGTGCGTATTGGCGGCGCGGATGCCTGGCCCGATACGCTGGGGCAGCGTTGCCTGGCCCGCGAACGACACCTCTTCTGTGCCTCCCCCGTCTATCTGGCCAGGCAGGGCATCCCATTGACCGAAAGCGATCTGCAACAGCATCAGTGCATCGCCTATGGCTGGGTGGACGGAAGAATCAACCCCTGGAATTTCGCCGACGACCAGGGCGCCACGACGCGCCGGCAGGTCGCCGCCCAGCTTGTGGTGGGCAATGGCGAAGGCATCGTGATGGCGGCCATGGCCGGTTGCGGTATCGCGCAGTTGCCGTCCTGGCTCGTCCAGCGGCAGCTGGACGAAGGGACCTTGGTGGAGGTGCTTGCCCATCGGGCAAGCGAGGGGATGCCGATCAACCTGGCCTGGGTCAAAAGTCGTGAAACGCTGCCCAAAGTCAGGGTCCTGCTGGAGGCCCTGGTCACAGGGCTGACGCCGATAGACGACGGCGACCTGACCGCCAGCCCTGCCCGGTGACAGGCAACGATCGACCAGCACCTGCCGCCGGCCGATAGCCCCGCCCTGCCCTCAGAACTTCGTCAGCACCCCCACCCGCAACGTCCGCCCCGGCGCCGGCATGAAGCTCTGCGCCAGCGGGTCCAGGTAGTAGCGATCGGTCAGGTTCTGCAGCGAAACATTGAGGTGGGTGTGCTCCTTCAACTTGTAGTTGAGGAACAGATCGAACAGCGCCACCTCGCGGTAGACCAGCTGCGGTGTGGTGGCGCCGGTCTGCCAGTTCTCGTCGGCCTTGACCGTCGGGCCGGAGCTGTAGGTGGCGCGCCCGCCGACGGTCAGGGACTGGTCAAAAAAGCGCAGGCCCGAGGTCAGGTTCGCCGAGAACCGTGGCGGGTTCTGGGTGTTGGAGTACGAGCCCATGAAGCTGCCCGGCGTGCAGTCCGGCGTGTTGCTCAAGTACCGATAGCGATTGCTGCTGGCCCGCAGCCGCGCGGCGAAGGCCGAGTCGCAGGTTTCGGTCTTCAGGTAGTAGGTGGACGAAAAGTCCGCGAACACCCGACCCGCGTCGTAGTGCGATTGCAGCTCCAGGCCGCTGGTCTTGTAGCTGTCGGTATTGCTGAAGCGCATCTGCCCCATCAGGCCCGGGCTCGGGTCGTAGTAGCGGGTGATGTAGTGCTTGATGCTGTTGTTGAAGTAGGCCAGCTTGATCGCCGCCGAGTCGTTGTCCAGCAGCAGGCCCTTGTGCAGCGTGCTGGCGCCGATTTCCCAGCTGCTGGAACGTTCGGGTTTCAGGCCTTTGCCCGGTGTGGTCTGCAACACGCCCTGGCTGGTTTCGAACAGCGAGGGCATGCGCAGGCCCTGGGTGTAGGACGCATAGACGAAGGTGTCTGGCAGCACCTCGACATTGATGCCGAAGGCCGGTGCAAAGGCGCCGCCGCTGTTGCTCTGCTTGCCGGAATAGTCATAACCGCTGACCACCTCGCCCACCTGCGACGGATAGACCGTCGAGTCGGTCGCGCCGAAGTCGTTGTAGCGGATGCCCTCGAACGGAAAGTTGGTGTTGTTGAAGACAATCCCATTGTTCCGCCGCGGGTCCGTGGCGTCGGTGTACTGCCCGTTCGAATCCGGGAACCACAGCATGTTGCCGGAGGTGTCCGCGTTCGAGACCCGCAGGTACCTCAAGTCACGCTCCTCCCAGCGCGCCGTCGCTTGGGCGACGTGGTCCTTGCTGCGGTAATAGGTATAACGACCGCCGCCCCACAGGGTCAGGCTGTCGACCGGTTTGTACTCCAGCTTGCCGTTCAGGCTGAACTCCTGCCGCTCTCCTTCGCGCAGCATGCGGTTGGCGTTGATGTCGTCCTGGGTGGTGACCACGCCCTTTTGCGGGCGCAAGTCTTCGACCTGGAACGAGCCACCCAGATCCAGCTTGAAATCGCCATAGTCGCTCTGCAAATGCGAGGTGTTGGCCAGGTCGCCGCCGATGCGGCGGTCGGCCTGCCGGCTCCATCTGCGGTCCGAACGATAGGCTTGCGAAGCCGGGGCCGCCACCGAGGTCAGTTGGCTGGTCTGCGCGTCGGTCATCCACAGGCTGGCCGTCAGGTCCACCAGCGGATTGCCGTCCGGCAGGTAGTGGTAGCGCGCGGTGTAGGTGTCGATCTTGGTATGGCCCAGGGGGTACTGGTAGATGCCGCCGGTGCCGAAACGGAAAATGTCCGACGGCATGATTTCGCCGATGCGCCCGTCGTAGCGGCGGTAGCCGAGGTCGAAAGTGTGACCGTCCGCCGGGCGCAGGGTGGTCTTGAGCAAGAAGGACTCAGTCTCCGAAGAGGAGTTCAGCACCTCCTCGCCGGCGTTATAGGTGGTGGCCACACTCGTCTCTTCGTCGCCGTAACGGTCATAGGTGCGATAGCGGTCCTGGCCCTTCTTGCCGGCGAAATAGTTGCCCTGGTTGCGGTGGGCGTAGGCCGCCACCACGTCGAAAAACTCATGGCTATAGGCGAACGCGGCACTGCCGGACTCGGCCTTCGAACCGAACAGTCCACCACGGCTACGATGCGGCTCCGAGAACAGCTCCTCGGTCATCGAATGGCTATCGCGCGAGGCGGGAGCGACGCCGTTGTTCCACAGGTCGCCCTTCAAGCGCAGGCCGATGTTCTTGCCGTCCCGCAGGATGTCGTCGACGCCGAGGGTGCGCATCTTCACCGTGCCGCCGATGGCGCTGGAGGTCAGGCTCGGGCCCTTGTCGATGGCGATGTCACTGATCAGGTCCGGGTCGATGTAGCTACGTTGCTGGGTGCCGGCATACCCGCGATAGACATCCAGCGCCTGTTGCGAGCCATCGACCGTCACCGCCACCCGGCTCTGGCCCTGGATGCCGCGGATGTTCACATCCAGGCCGCCGCCGTTGCGGCTGTCGCCGACCTGCACCCCAGGCTGGCCCTTGAGCACGTCGCCGACCGAGATCACGCCAAAGCGCTGCATGTCCTCACCGGAGATATACACCGAGGATCGCGGCGCCGAGTACACCTCCTTCTGCTCGAGGTCTTCGCCGACGACTTTCTGCGACGGCAGCACCATATCCCCGCCCGCCCGATACAACTCGAAGCTGCCGTCAACCTGGCGCTGATAGCCCAGGCCGGTTCCCGCCAGCAACCGCGCCAGGCCCGCCTCGGTGCTGAAATCGCCTTGCAGGCCCTGGCTGCGCTTGCCTTCTGTCAGCGTGGCGCTGCCCGCCATATTGATCCCCGCCTGCACGCCGAAACGCGACAGCGCCTGGTCCAGCGGGCCGGCGTCGATGCTGTAGTGCTGGCGCTCGCCAGCCGCGAACACGGCCGCGCCGCACAGCGGCTGCAGGCTGAGGAAAAGCAGGCCAAAGGTGCGGGCACACAAGGCTCGGGCGGGGAAGATCATGCAAGGCTCCTAGGGGTTGGCACCCACCTGTCCCGGTGGGTCATACCTGAAGGCCAAGCCAGATCGAAAAAACTGCGCCCCGGGGAAAAAATATTTTCAGGCCGGCACCACAGTCACCCAGTAACGGGTTCGTCGCTCGATGCGCACCGGCAGCGTATTGGCCACCAGCGCCAGCGCGGCATCGGTGTCGTCCAGCTGGAAACTGCCGGTCACGCGCAAGGCCGCGACCGCTTCGCTGCAACGCAAAAAGCCCGTGCGGTAACGCGAGAGTTCAGCCAGCAGGGTATCCAAGCGCATGCGTTCGGCCGGCAAGATGCCGCGCAGCCAGGCCTGGGCCATAAACGGATCAACACGGCTCGGCGCCGCGACGCCCTGGCTCTCGACCCGGGTTCGCCAACCGGCCTGCAGCGGCACCGGTAGCCAATGACGCCGCGCACTGACCTGCGCCAGACCGCGCAGCACCGTCACCTGGGTGCCCTGGCGGTCGTGGCGCACCAGCAGATTGGCGCCGCGGCTGTACAGCACCGCGTCCGGGGTCAGCAGTTGCAGCGATGCCGATTCCGCCGGCGTATCCAGTGCCAGCTCGCCCTCGACCAACTGCACACTGCGCCGCTGCGCGTTCAGCTCCAGGTTCACGGCGCTGGCGGTGTTCAGCCACAGCGAGCCACCGTCCGCCAGGGCCCAGCGCCGACGCTCGCCGATACTGGTGCGGTAAGTCGCCAGGGCCGAACGCACCAGGGTGGCATCCGCGCCTTGCCAGGCAACCCCGCCGAACAGTCCCAGGGCGAGCAGGCACTTGAGCACCTGCCGACGCCGCTGCGGATCGGCACCGGCCGACTCCAGTGCCCGCCGCGCCGTGGCATCGGCCAACAGATTGGCCCCAGGCTGCAGCATCAGCGGCAAGCTGCTGACCCGCTGCCAGGCGTATTCATGCTCGGCGCTCGCCTGCCGCCACTGCTGCAAAGCCTGATGCTCGACATCACTCATCAACCCGGACTGCGCGCGGACCATCCAGTCGATGGCGCTGTCGCGCACCCGCGGATCAACCACGGCGCCACTCATTCAAAACGGCTCGCGTAACAGACACTGAACGCCTTGCCCATGGCCCGCTGCACCTGGGCCACGCTCAGGTTCAACCGCGCGGCGATCTGCGGGTAGGTCAAGCCGTCGAGCTGGGACAAAAAGAAAATCTGCCGCACCCGCGACGACAGCCCCACCAACAGCGAATCCAGCTGCAACAGGGTTTCGATCATCAAGTGCCGCTCTTCCAGCGAAGGCTCCTCGGCCACCGGCCGCGCCGCCAGCGCTTCCAGGTAAGCCCGCTCGATCGCCTGGCGCCGCCAGCGATTGATCAGCAAGCCATTGGCAATGGTCGCGAGAAACGCCATGGGCTGGCGCAGCTCGCGCACATCCTCCTGCGAGCGCATCACCCGGACAAAGGTGTCGTGGGCCAGGTCCTCGGCATCGGCACTGTGCCCCAGCCGCCGATGCAACCAGCCGCGAAGCCAGCCGTGATGGTTCGTATACAACCGGGCGACGGGCGAGGCAAAGCTGTCGTCGTGCATGTCAGATCCGCACTAATGATAATGCTTCTCATTTTAGAGTTTGGTGCCAGGCGTTGTACAGCACTGAGGAAGTGGCTCGGGTTTTAGCAGGGCCCTGAAATGCCCTCGGCATAGCACATTTGCCCTATATGCCCCCCTCCAACGCCATGCTGAAATAAATCCCTCTATTGAGTCAGATTTAACAGGGGCCGGCTGTGCCAGATTCCCTGACTCCACGTTTTCTGACGTGCCCCGTTGAGGATCGCTGATAACCAGGGCGAAACACTATTAAGGAAGATATGCCATGAACAAAAACTACCTCTTTGCCCCCGTGTTACTGCTTCTGGCGGGTACCTTGGCCGGTTGCTCGACCAATCCCAATGTCTTGCAAATACACAAAGTCACCGCGGAAACCATCGGCCTGGCCTCCACCGACGAACTCACCATGGGCCCCGTCACCAAAGGCAAGGAAGACTTCCTCGGCGGCTCGGAACTGACCTTCAAAGCCACCACCGCCAAGGGCCGCGTCTTCAACTGCTCGACCTTCATGACCCCGGGGATTCTGCTAGATCCGCCGAAGTATTCGCGGCTTACTTGTACTAACTGAGCTGCTGGCAGCGGCTTGAAGCAAAAGGCCCCGACTTGTCGGGGCCTTTTGCTTTGATTGGTCGGTAGGTTGCCGGGATTTCACATAGCCTGATCTCGGAACCAATTGCGCGGCGACAACCCCGCCAGCCGCGCCGCCAGGGCCTCCATATAAACCCGCTCGGCTCCCCCTCTATAGCGTCTTTTAAGTGCGTAACAAATCGAGGCGATCAGAAGCTTGGCACCGACATAAACAAGCAGGCGTTGATGCTATGATTTGACGGCTAATGGAGGGTTATTCGATGAGCAAAACCGCCGTTTCTGGCGTTGCCAGTGAAGTTCGCAAGCTTGCCAAGGCTCACAAGGTCACCACTGAGCCTGACAGCATGAGTCGCATGGCTGCCACCATCACCCGCCTTGCCGGTGACTCGGTCGAGTTGGATAGCATTGAGCGATTACTGGTCAATCTCAAAAAGAAAGGCGTGCTGAGCAAGAGCCAAACCCTTGAATTTCAGGAGCGCTATCTCCAGGAAAAAAGGCAGGCCAAAAAGAAACTTAGCGCATGAGTTTCGACCCTTTCGGTGATTTCGAAACGGCCGGCTATCTTCGAAATCATCAACGCCTCAAAGACCCTGTCGAAGTCAAAGAATCTGAGCACTTTGTCTTCGAACTGAGTATCGAAGAAGCGCTTTCACACTTGGCTCGAAAGAGGCGACCTGACTACAAAGCCATCCTTAAGGTTCACAAGATCCTGTTTGGCGGGTTTTATCCTTGGGCTGGCAAAGATCGAAATGAGCTAGTCCCGCATCTCGCCATATTCAAAGGCGCATACAACGACCCGCACAGCACCATTTTCGAGCACCCTGACTTCATCAAGAGGTCCGTCGACTATGCGCTCAAGCTGGCGGCAGACAAGAAAAAGTTCCAAGAAAGACCAGGAGAGGTCATGGGCCAGTTGGCATTCGCCCACCCCTTCCTGGATGGCAACGGACGCACCCTCCTACTGGTTTTCATGGAACTCTGCTACCGGGCCAGATTTTCGATCAATTGGTCCAGAACGAACAAAGATGACTACCTGCGAGCACTGAGCGACGAAATTCGAGCGCCTTTCCAAGGGCACCTCGACAACTATCTGAAACCTTTCGTAACTGCCATAACAAGCCGTGACGAGTGGCCACAGATGATCGGTGGCATTCGCGGTCTGGATGGACTCGACAAAGAAGACATTACCTACGAGAGCCTGGATAACCCGGAAGTCCAGCAGCTCTACAAAACCTATCGGGCCCAGCTTCAAGACGCCCCGGCGGTGCCGGGGGCTGATGACTGAACCCGTTGCCCTCAAAACAATTCCGTTCTTCTCTCCTCCGCTTCATGGGTGCTTGCAAAAGCGTTCAGTGAGTCACGCAGCGTCCGAAGGTCACTCTTTGCAACCCTTCGAGGCCGCGGAAAACATCGTGTTACAGACCGTCTAGACTCCAGTATTCCAGGGCCGAAGGTTCCTGGCCCCCAATGGCAGTCATTCCCACCGAGTCGACCCGAGAACACAAAATCATGTGTGAATCATGTGATTCAAACTCCGCTGCAAACACCCACGATCGTCGTCGTTTTCTTCGCTTCGCCGGACTGGGGGCAGGCGCCCTGCTGATAGCCGGCGTACTGCCAGACAGGCTGGTCCATGCCGCCGAAAAAACCGCCGCGCCGCCCAAACCACAAAACGCCATCAGCCCCGACCAGGCACTGCAAAGGCTGATCGAAGGTAATGAGCGTTATGTCAGCGGAAACTCAAAGACCCACGACTTCAAGGACGAGCGCGAAGCCCTGGTTTCGGGGCAGAACCCGTTCGTGGCGGTGCTCAGTTGCTCCGACTCGCGGATCGCTCCCGAATACGCATTCGACACAGCCCGAGGCGATCTTTTCGCCATACGCGTTGCGGGCAACTTCGTAACCGGCGAAGGCCTGGCCAGCCTCGAATACGCCGTCGCGGTACTCGGCGCCCCGCTTATTCTCGTACTGGGGCATGAGAGCTGCGGCGCCATCGAGGCCGGCATAAAAGCCGTAAAAGACCACGCCGTTTTTCCTGGGCATATCCAGAAACTGACCGATGCACTCAAGCCTTCTATCGAGAAAGTGCTCAAGCAACCCGGGGCTCTTATGGAAAATGCCACGGTGCAAAACATCAAGGACTCGGTCGGCAGCCTTAAACAGGCCACGCCGCTGCTCACCGATGCACTCGACAAAGGCAGGTTGAAAATCGTAGGCGGCATCTACCGCCTTGCCACCGGTAAAGTCGAGTTGATTGCCTGAACCGGACAGTGCGCATCGCCTACCGATAAGCCGAGAAAGAGCCCTGCACGCCGGCTGGGCTCTGCTGGTTTTCGCCGCCTGGATAAACGACCGGGCTTGCGCTGCCCGGCCGTTGGTTGTCGAGATTAAGCGTTCAGCGCCTGAGACTTATCGCCCAAGGTACGCAGCAGATCGCAGCCGTCGCTGAGCAGCAGGCCGATGGCAAAACGGATCTGGGCGACATCTTGAGCGCCGGAAGCGCAGTCGAGGATTTCCAGCAGATTGCGGGCAGCGCCGATACGTTGTTGGGCGCAGGTGTAGAGATCGGAGAGTGAGGCGTTGGCGTCCAGGTAGAGGACGGGGTGGTCGGTGTCGTTGCGGGTGAGTGGGACGAGGTTGCAAATTTCTGTGCGGGTCATTGGTGAAGTTCCATGAGTATTTAAGCCCTGCCTCAGTCATCCGACCGAACAGAGAATCGGTTGGTGGATGAGGCGCTATGCACATAGTTTTTGGCCCGCGATGACCAGTCATCAGTCAGCAATGACGAGCTGAACAATAGAAGCAGTATTCGCTTGGGGACAGCCTTTAGGTGAAAGACTGTTTGGTTTATCGTTTCAAAAATATGCTGTGATCAGCTTGTGAATGGCTACTTTCGGCCAGAAGCAGCCTCTCAGGGCGGGGCAGAAACGGACGTCTGACAAAACACCTATTCGTCTTAAATACGATCCCAAATGGCGAACAGCACACCGGTACGATCAGGGGGCTGCGGTGTCTTGCCAAGTACAAGGCACCGGACAGTGCCAACATAATCATCTATCACACAGAGTGAGGAGATTGTGTGCGGCAACCTAGATCGCCCAGCATCGTTTACTGATGGCAATCAGCCGCATATGATGCACCAACTGAAAGAACATCAGCCCCAAGGGCCTTAGCAATGGAAGCTAATCGTGAATATCTGCGCTCACGACATCGCGCTACTCAAGCCCGGCAGCTTGTTGCTATCGCGATCACATCCGAACGCGCCCCTCACCTCACTAAATGCCATGTGTGCCGCCGAACCGTTTGGGGGGGCACGCAACTGCAGCGCTTCTCAACCGTTCAGAATAGCCGGCTCCAATCCGACAAAGAACGCTGAGCGCTATATATGAAACTTCATGAAGTTAAGGCTCGCGAGTTGAACGGTAGAGATACCATTCACCGATTTAAGGCCCAATTCAAAGCCGCAAGCCTAGAATGCTTAGCACTCCTCGAAGACTGCGCCATTGAGCGAGTCTTTTGCGACTACCACGAAGATTACGTGGTCAAGTTTGTGGATGACGGGGAGATTTACTACCGCTTCGTACAGGTCAAAACAAAGACAAAGCAGAACCATCTTTACAATATCCTAGAGATATTTGGTATCAAGAAAACCAAAAAAAACGGCCACGATTTACCCAACAGCTTTGCCGGCAAGATGTTGTTACACGTAGATAACTTCGGTGACACCTGCCACTCTCTCGTCATCTTAACGAACATCAACTTTGACGATGATGTCGAAGGGTTGGTCAACGATGCACAATCCGGCAATGTTGTATCCAAACATACGGCAACGCTCATAACTGAAACTAAAAAGCTTGTACCAAGTCTAGCAGCAAAGACCGACAAAGAAGTTCTCGACTTCCTATCCCACCTAAAGCTAGTGCCTCGCCAGCAAATCTTGAACGAGGACGACGATAACTTCGTTTCAAGCGCACATAGTCAAATTTACAAATACAGTGAAATCAATTTGACTCCGAAGGAGGTTCGGCTTCTGATCATTCAGCTTCTATCACTAATAGAAAGCAAATCATCAGAAGAAATAAAGGACAGCATGACCGAGGATATGCTTAATGATAAAGCGAGTGTGACCCTCGATGACATGCTCGACATCCTTGCCATTTCTCGCCCGGCCTATTATCTCCTCAGAAATGGCGGCGACCCGAACGCTATTAAAAGCGTTTCGATTCTTCAGCGCGTATTAAAGCGAAACAACTATAAAGAAGAAACGCTTAACTCATTTGCAAACTTCAAGTCGCAGTGGGAAACCTGGTATCGAGTTAACAGGCACACAATCCAAGAGTTAAAACTACTTGAGCTAATGGGCGAAATAACAAGTCTGACAGATAGCTTGGCTGTCGGAAGAATAGACATGAAGACAATTACAGGTGCGGTCGTCAAGCTAACAACTAATCTTCGCGCACTATTAGACCGCAATGACCTAACTGAAGAATTAGTTTTTGGAGCCGTACTGTCTGAAATCGTGAAAGGAGAGTCTTCATGAATTTCCGTGAAGCTGTGGCTGCAGCAAGCACTGAGTCCCAAAGTCTTAATTTCTCGTACTCGCCAAGAAACAGGTCTGACGTTTTGGGTAATGAGACTTTATTTCATATCCCGTTAATTGCACTGACCATAATTTTACTCGCACGTAGCCAAGCAAAGCCTAAACGTAACGACATTGGCATGCTAGTTGGGCAGTGTTTTGAACAGAGCATTGCCAGTTTCAAGGGTTCAACGCAAGAACTAGGTTGGTCTGCGAACTTAAGAGTAAGAACAATTAAGGCGCTGACATTCTTGGAAGACGCTGGGATGGTCGCCGTTAACAAACACAACTCTCGGATCGATGCCGCAGAGCCTGGTAAGAAATTCATAGACAAAGTTATGAGCGAAGAAAGCCACCTTTGCGTGGCGCTCTTAACCATCAAAAGATCATATAGAAATATCTGCAAAGAACGAGACATCGAGGCCAAACTAGATGAAATTTGAATCCCTACAGTTCTTTGCAAGCCATGGCGGTGGATGGGTCTCTCAAGAGCTGAGGTTTGGTAAATCTGTTACTCAGCTATTTGCCCTTAATGGAAGTGGGAAAACACCGCTAATCCAATCCATCATGTTTTGTCTCGGATTAGACGTCCAATTTCGTGAAGACATCATTCGGAATACTGGAAAGGTCGTCCTGCGAGTAAACATAAACACTAACTTACTTTCCTTTGAGCGGAAGGTAGGAGAGAAATACGACATTACCGTTAGCAGCGACGGCAGAACTATCAATCGCTTCTATAACGATGAAGACTTTTCCAGGTTCATGCTGGGCATCTTGAACCTAAGATCTGAGCGTCTGACTACCAATAGTGACACCGCTACAATTCCGTTTTTCTCGGCGATACTGCCACTATTTTATCTAGACCAGGACATCGGTTATTCGGACTATTACGTTCCGCCGCGACATAGCTTTATCAAAGCTCAGTATTCCGAAATGATTCGCCTAGCCGTGGGCCTCCCTGCCAGAAGCTCATTCGACGCAGCCAAAAAGACGATCAATCTCAAAAAAGAGCTCGACTACCTGGATAAGACTATCACAGATAGCCGTAAGCTTATGGAGAGGCTACGACAAGATCTCCCAGCCGCTCCACGACTTGAAGCAGATATTGAGCGTGATATTACCTCACTCAAAGCTCGTCTTGATGAGTTGAAGACGACCAAGGACATTAAAAGCGAGACATTAAACAGCTTCGATTTCTTGATTACCGATCTTCGTCGCCAGCACCGAGAGATAGCCTCACAGCATATAACCCTAGAGTCGAGGATTCGCAGCTCGTCTCAAATACGAGATGAGATCGAAAGCGAAATCGAGACCCTGGATTTGAATGAAGAAGCTCGCCGTGCATTCATTTCTTTTAGCGAAATATGCACAACCCCCTCGTGCGGGATGTTTCTCGTCAGCTCTGACTCGTATGGCAAAAGCCTGCTTTATCTCAAAGATCAGCTGAAAGACCTGGAAGCCGTGACCGTCGCGAATATACAGCAGGCTGAAGCTCTGCAGACGAAGATGACTTGGCTAGAAGGACAAATCGCTGATCTTTCCGCAAAGAGAGGGATTGCAGAGCGCGAAGCAGGGATTGAGATGTTCATTGAGGCGATCAGTAGAATTGCCTCCGAACTCTTCGAGTTAGAGCTCGAAAAAGGTCAACAACAGAAATACAAGAGCCAAGAAGGTAAGCACCTCGAACTGCTGAATCGGCGAGAGGCGGTTCAAAACGAGCTAGAGTCTCTCGGAAAAACCAGAGAGCAATCTCCGGATGTAATGCGATTCAAGCTCGCGTTAGCCGAGAAAATGGCCCGTTGGCTCGACATCCTTAACTCCAAGAACATCTCCAGAGAGATCCAGATCGACAGTGATCTGAAGCCAATTCTTGGCTCTGAGAAGCTTGGGATCATCAAAGGTAGCTCTAAGGCTCGTACGGTGCTCGCATTCCACGCTGCGCTATTTGAAATCTGCACCGGCAATCCAACCTCGCCCTTCCGAACATTGATATTCGATACCCCTCGGCAGCAGGAGATTCACTCAGAGGATCTGGATGCGTACATCAAAGAGCTCAAAGTAGTGGCTCTAAAAAATAACGCTCAGGTTATCTTCTCGACTACCAGCTACCGCTTCGAGATCGACCCGGCGACGGATGAAGAATGGCTTCCAAAGTTCGGTGGTTTTGAACAGCCAATGTACCTCGGATATTTCAATAACATTCTGGACTCATAGTCTTTAGTTCTCCGAACTGCTCCAGCAGTACGGCCTATCCCCCCTCACTGTACAAGGTGCTCCATGACAGCTTTGGTTCAGCTTCTCAGCTTTATCGGCCAAGTTGTTCTTTATGAAGACAGTAGTTCAGACGCGACCTGGAATCGCCCGTTAGTTTGTAGACGCTAAATGGCTGCTTTTGGCCGATAGCCGCCACTCATGAGCAGCAGCTATCGGCCAGAAGCGGACAACGGACCAGTGAATCTGTCACCTTTTCTGCGGGTCAGTTCGGCCAACTGCAAAAATGTTGAATATTTTGGGTGTTTGATGGTATTGCGGAAATTAAATAAATAGCGTGAGGAAATAGCATGAGCGAAGAAAAGAATTACATCAGAACAATGCTGGTTAATAGTAAAAATCATAGGTACGTGGCTGAACTGGACAGTATGGGTGTCAGCGAATATATGCAATTGATGATAAAATCACAACAGGGGGCGCCTTCTTTTGTTCTGGACTTCTCTCCATTAGTGGATGTCTTCCATAAAAAGATTGACGAAAACAATAAGTACCACGAGGAAAGTGAGGTTAAGCTCGGGAGATCATCAATCTATAATATCTGGAGGCAGATAAAAGGATCTAGTGACAGTAGCTTTGCGGGAGCACTTGGAGCAAATTTGGTAGCAAAATCAGAAGATCTTCTTAATTTGATTCATTCGAGGCTGCCTGGACTTACGATAGATTATCGCTCAAATTACCAAAATACTCCGCTTGAAGTTTCTAATAAGAGAGCGGCCGCATTCTCTAAATTTATATCTGACATAGAGGCAGCTTTGGAGATACTGCTCTGCAGGGTCTATATATCTGCAAAGTTTGGCTTCGAAACATTGATTGATGATGTTGTGATGACCGGGCACTGCCGAGCCATCAGAAATGTTGTGCTTGCAGAGTTAAAAAATGATGCTTGTTACAATGAGGCTCAAGCCGATTTCTATCATCACAGCCCGCTATATCATGCGTGCATAGAAGATATCGGGATAAATCCAAATGCCTTATGCTACTTGCTAGGTTCGAGTATAACTTCAGAAGACTTTAAGGATAGGCTTATTGCTGAGGGTGATAGTAATCAGGACGGATACGGCCAATTTCAGACTACTTTGCGTTGGACCTGGTGTGATCGTGAGAAGGCAGAGCGAATTCGAGGGCTTTCTAAAATGTTGGTCAGGCTGAACATGTTGCTTGGCATACTAGAAGAGTTGCATGGGACAGAAATCCAGTTCGATAACGAAAATAAGTATCGGGAAGATTTTAAAGATGCGCTGGCCAAGCTTCTGATTTAAACGTTGACGTAGTCGCTTGAGTCGCCCCCGTCTCCATATGCAGTACAGAGCGTCCGCTTTTGGCCGGAAGCGGGCGCTCCTCAACCAAGCAGATATCTACATTACTCGTCAGTATTCAAGAGCCGGGAGATAGCTCAAAAGCGCCCCGTGAAATCACAGCAGTGATAAGCGTTAAGCGGCGATCAATAGCCGCTCATGACAAGAGAGAGTTTCAGAAATTGCCCAACTCAAAAATTCGCAGGCGTATTCGCACTAATAATCTCCGCCTCATCCTGCCCAATATTGCGAAACTTATGCGGCAAGGTGGTCGGAAAATAATACCCATCCCCCGGATTCAACACGCTCACCTGCCCGTCCACCGTCAGTTCCACGGTGCCACGGGTGACAAGGCCGCACTCCTCCCCTTCCGCATGCACGATCGGCTCGTCCCCAGAACTGGCGCCGGGAGCATATTGCTCACGCAAAAAGCGCATCTGGCGGGTTGGCAGGGCGGCGCCGATCAGCAGCAGGCGGGCGCCGTCGCGGCCGAGGTCGGGTTGTTCGTTGGCGCGGAAGACGTATTGGTGTTCGCGCGGGGGCTGGTCGAAGGTGAAGAAGTCGGCCAGGGACATGGGAATGCCTTCGAGCAGCTTTTTCAGGGAGCTGACGGAGGGGCTGACGCGGTTCTGTTCGATCAGGGAGATGGTGGCGTTGGTCACGCCGCTGCGTCGGGCCAGCTCGCGCTGGGACAGTTTGTAGCTTTCGCGAACGAGTTTGAGTCGAGTGCCCGTGTCCATAGCAGCCTTGTGTGAGGTGTACGTGAGGGTGTTGCGCGTTGGAGTGCGGCCGGTGACTTTTAGTTGCGAAGTTCGCCGATCCAGTGGCCCCGGAACCTGAAAGGCGGCTATTAAATCACGTTTGTGGGTGGAGCTGTAGCGGTGGGCGACGCGGGTGACCGGCCTTGCCGTGGGCGGTGCCAGGCGTTGAAAACTGGCGGTGTTTTTTCGGGCGCTGGAAGGGCCTGCGGCCCTTATCGCAGCCTGCGGCAGCGGCTACAGGTGAAGCGGTTGCGGCTGCGAATTTGCTGGAAAAAAGCCCGCGCGAGCGCGGGCAAACGCAGGAACAGGGTCGCGATCAGATACCGAAGCGGTCACGCAGCGCGTAGTACGCGGCGCCCATGGCGGTCAGCGGGGCCTGGAAGGTGCGGCCGCCGATCATCGGCATGTGCGGCAGCGAGGCGAAGGCGTCGAAGCGCTCGGCGTCGCCACGGATCATTTCCGCGATCAGTTTGCCGGCCAGGTGCGAGCAAGTGACGCCGTGGCCACTGTAGCCCTGCATGTAGTAGGCGTTCTTTTCGATGCGGCCGAATTGCGGCATGCGCGACATGGTCAGCAGGAAGTTGCCGGTCCAACGGTAGTCGATCTTCACGTCCTTGAGCTGGGGGAAGGTCTTGAGGATCTTCGGCCGGATCAGTTGCTCGATGTCGTTCGGCTCGCGGGCGCCGTAGACCACGCCGCCGCCGTACAGCAGGCGGTTGTCGGCGGTGAGGCGGTAGTAGTCCAGCAGGTAGTTGCAGTCTTCGACGCAGTAGTTGTTGCGGATCAGGCTGCGGGCCACTTTTTCCGACAGCGGTTCGGTGACCACGATCTGCGAGCCGCACGGCATGCTCTTGCGCGTCACCCGTGGGTCGAGGTCCTGCTGCAGGTAAGCGTTGCCGGCGATCAGCAGGTACTTGGCGCGCACCACGCCCTTGGCGGTGCGCACGATATTCGGTTCGCCGTAGGTGATTTCCAGCGCCGCCGACTGCTCGAAGATCTTGCCGCCCAGGCCGATGATGGCGCTGGCTTCGCCCAGGGCCAGGTTCAGCGGGTGAATGTGCCCGCCCTGCATGTCCAGCAGGCCGCCGACGTAGGCGTCGGAACCGACTTCCCGGGCGATCTGCGCCTGGTCCAGCAGCTTCAGGTTGTTGTTGCCGTAGCGCTCCCAGCTGGCCTTCTGTTCGGCCAGGCCCTTGAGCTGCTTCTTG
This sequence comes from Pseudomonas sp. GW822-FHT05A08, assembly GCF_058800485.1. Classification (NCBI taxonomy): domain Bacteria; kingdom Pseudomonadati; phylum Pseudomonadota; class Gammaproteobacteria; order Pseudomonadales; family Pseudomonadaceae; genus Pseudomonas; species Pseudomonas sp. GW822-FHT05A08. The sequence goes on along the minus strand of NZ_CM179511.1, from coordinate 2,697,302 downwards.
TTCATGGCGACGAAGATCCCGCCCGGGCGGTAGTCGCACTGGATGTCGTAGTGCTGGATACGCTGGCGAATGATGTCGGCGCCTTCGAAGATCATGCTGCCCAGCACTTCGGCGCTTTTTTCGCCGTAGCGCGACTCGATCACATCGACGTCGCGGCTGTAGGAGTTGACCAGTTGCCCGCCGTTGCGCCCGCTGGCGCCGAAGCCGACCTTGGCCGCTTCGAGCACGGTGACGCTGTAGCCCGCCTCGGCGAGGAACAGCGCCGAGGACAGGCCGGTGTAGCCGGCGCCGATCACGCAGACGTCGCACTCGACCATTTCTTCCAATACAGGAAAGTCGGCGGTCTGGTTGCGGGTCGCGGCGTAGTAGCTGTTTACGTAGGTTTGCATTATCGAATTCCCCAGCAGGTGCGGGTCGTAGCCCGCCCCGCCGTTGTTATAGGTAGTCGTCTTAACGACAACTGTCTGCGCGTCGATCATGCTGCGTTAAAAACAGGCTCGGAATGCTCATGTAGGCCCCTACAGTCGAACGCGACCCCGGCCGTTCCTCGCCTGTTTTTGCCTTGTCTGATCGCCGCTCGACGAGTTTTCGTAAAGCGCCTAGAGCTTGATCCAGGTCGCTTTCAGCTCGGTGTACTTGTCGAAGGCATGCAGCGATTTGTCGCGACCATTGCCCGACTGTTTGAAGCCGCCGAACGGCGCGGTCATGTCGCCGCCGTCGTACTGGTTGACCCACACGCTGCCGGCGCGCAGGCCACGGGCGAAGCGGTGGGCGCGGCTGAGGTTGCTGGTCCAGACCCCGGCGGCGAGGCCGAAGATGCTGTCGTTGGCGATCGTCAGCGCCTCTTCCTCGGTGTCGAAGCTGATCACCGACAGCACCGGGCCGAAGATCTCTTCGCGGGCGATGGTCATGGCGTTGGTCACGCCGTCAAAAATCGTCGGCTCCACATACAGGCCGCCGGTGCTTTCCAGGGTCCGCGCGCCGCCGGCCAGCAGTTGGCCGCCCTGCTCCTTGCCGATGCCGATATAGCGCAGCACGTTGTCCAGTTGACGCTGATCCACCAGCGCGCCGACGCGGGTATCCGGGTCCAAGGCGTGGCCGGGTTTCCAGGCCTTGATAGCCTCCACCAGCAGCGGAATGAATTGCTCGCGGATCGAGCGTTCCACCAACAGGCGCGAACCGGCGGTGCAGACTTCGCCCTGGTTGAAGGCGATGGCGCTGGCCGCCGCTTCTGCCGCGGCGCGCAGGTCTGGCGCGTCGGCGAACACCACGTTGGGGCTCTTGCCGCCCGCCTCCAGCCACACCCGCTTCATGTTGCTCTGGCCGGAATACACCAGCAGTTGCTTGCCCACCGCGGTGGAGCCGGTGAACGCCAGCACGTCCACGTCCATATGCAGGGCCAGGGCCTTGCCCACGGTGTGACCGTAGCCCGGCAGCACGTTGAACACGCCCTTGGGGATGCCGGCATCCAGGGCCAGCTGGGCGATGCGGATCGCGGTCAGCGGCGACTTTTCCGAAGGCTTGAGGATGAACGAGTTGCCCGCCGCCAGGGCCGGGGCGAATTTCCAGCTGGCCATGATCAGCGGGAAGTTCCACGGCACGATGGCCGCCACCACGCCGGAGGCTTCGCGAGTCACCAGGCCTAGTTGATCGTGGGGCGTGGCCGCGACTTCGTCGTAGATCTTGTCGATGGCCTCGGCGTTCCAGCGGATCGCGTTGGCGGTGGCCGGCACGTCGATGCTCAGGGAATCGCCGATGGGCTTGCCCATGTCCAGGGTTTCCAGGAGCGCCAGTTCTTCCTGGTGCTCGAGGATCAAATCGGCGAAGCGGATCAGCACGCGCTTGCGCTCGGCCGGGGCCTTGCGCGACCACACGCCGGACTCGAACGCCTGGCGTGCCACCTGCACCGCCCGGTTGGCGTCGGCCTCGTCGGTGCTGGCAACGTTGGCCAGGAAGCGCCCGTCCACCGGGCTGATGCACTCGAAGGTGGCCGCGCTGGCGGCGTGGCAATACTGGCCGTCGATAAAGGCGCGCCCTTCGAGGGTCAAGGACTGGAAGCGCTGCTCCCAGTCGCTGCGGGATTTAGTCATGGCAAACACTCAACGCAGGATAAGGAACGGCCATCAGACCGTGTGCAGGTACCAGTTGTATTCGAGGTCGGAGATCGAGTTTTCGAACTCGGCCAGCTCGCTTTCCTTACAGGCGACGAACACGTCGATGTACATCGGGTCGATGTACTTGGCCATCACCTCGCTGTCGTCGAGCACGCGCAGGGCGTCGCGCAGGTTGCTCGGCAGGCTCTGTTCGTTCTGCTCGTAGGAGTTGCCTTCCACCGGCGCGCCGGGCTCGATCTGGTTGGTCAGGCCGTGGTGAATACCGGCCAGTACCGAAGCCATCAGCAGATAGGGGTTGGCGTCGGCGCCGGCTACACGATGCTCGATGCGCACCGCATCCGCCGAACCGGTCGGCACGCGCACCGCCACGGTACGGTTGTCGATGCCCCAGCTCGGCGAGTTCGGCACGTAGAACTGCGCGCCGAAGCGGCGGTAGGAGTTGACGTTCGGGCAGAGGAACGCCATCTGCGCCGGCAGGGTTTCCAGCACGCCGCCAATGGCGTGGCGCAGGGCGTCGTTGGTTTCCGGGTCGTCGCTGGCGAAGATGTTGTTGCCTTGCTTGTCGAGAATCGAGATGTGCACGTGCAGGCCGTTGCCGGCCTGGCCCGGGTAAGGCTTGGCCATGAAGGTGGTGTCCATCTCATGGTCGTAGGCGATGTTCTTCACCAGGCGCTTGAGCAGCACCGCGTAGTCGCAGGCTTTGATCGGATCGGAGACGTGGTGCAGGTTGACTTCGAACTGTGCCGGGGCGCTTTCCTTGACGATGGCGTCGGCGGGGATGCCCTGCTCTTTCGCGCCTTCGAGGATGTCTTGCAGGCAGTCGACATATTCGTCGAGGTCGTCGATCAGGTAGACCTGGGTCGACTGCGGACGCTTGCCGGAAATCGGCGAACGCGGCGACTGCGGGCGACCGTTCACGTTGTCCTGGTCGATCAGGTAGAACTCCAGCTCGAAGGCCGCGCAGATGGTGAGGCCCAGCTCGTCGAACTTGGCAACGACCTGGCGCAGCACTTCGCGCGGGTCGGCGAAGAACGGCTGGCCTTCGATTTCGTGCATGGTCATCAGAAGTTGCGCGGTCGGGCGCTTCTGCCAGGGCTCGACGCTGAGGGTGCCGGGGATCGGGTAGCAGATGCGGTCGGCGTCGCCGATGTCCAGGCCCAGGCCGGTGCTTTCCACGGTGGAGCCGTTGATGTCCAGGGCGAACAGCGAGGCCGGCAGGTTGATGCCCTTCTCGTACACCTTGTGCAGGGCGGTACGTTCGATGCGCTTGCCGCGCACCACGCCGTTCATGTCTGCAATCAGCAGGTCGACGTAGAGGATCTCGGGATGGTTCTTCAGGAAGGCGTTGGCTTCGTTGAGCTGAACGGCACGCAGTGGGACCGACATGATGCACCTATGTGTTAATTATTATGTTCAAAGCGGTTTCGTGGCAGCAGTCAATCCGAAAGGAAAAGTGAAGTCAATAGCGAACACAGAGCCCACAGCGTTAAATATTTTGCCCTATATGGCCGCACAAGCAGGCAATAGACGCACAGATATCGAATATCCGACGAGCTGCGTTTAGAATTTTTTACACGGAAGTTGTTAATTAAAATCAACGAGGATAAGCTCTGGAAAAACTCGTTCCAGCGTGAATTTCGAGGTGATAAAAATGGCATTCAAGCCATTGATCGGCGTTACTGCGTGCGTCAAAGAGATCGGGCTGCACCCCTACCACGTCAGCGGCGACAAGTACTTGCGTGCTGTCAGCAGCGCGGCCGAGGGCCTGCCCCTGATCATTCCTTCCCTGGCGGACCTCATCGATACCGAGGCTCTGCTGCAGAACCTGGACGGCCTGCTGTTCACCGGCTCGCCGTCGAATGTGGAGCCCTTCCACTATCAGGGCCCGGACAGCGAACCGGGCACCGCCCACGATCCCCAGCGCGATGCCACCACCCTGCCCCTGCTGCGCGCGGCGATTGCCGCCGGCGTGCCGGTGCTGGGCATCTGCCGCGGCTTCCAGGAAATGAACGTGGCCTTCGGCGGCAGCCTGCACCAGAAGGTGCATGAGTTGCCGGGCTACCTCGATCACCGCGAAGCCGACCACCCGGACCTGGCCGTGCAATATGCCCCCGCCCATGCCGTCAGGGTGCAAGCGGGCGGCGTGTTCCAGGCCCTGGACCTGCCCCGGGAATTCCAGGTCAACTCGATCCACAGCCAGGGCATCGACCGCCTGGCCCCCGGCCTGCGCGCCGAGGCGCTGGCACCGGACGGGCTGATCGAAGCCGTGTCGGTTGAACACAGCACGGCCTTTGCCCTGGGCGTGCAGTGGCATCCGGAATGGCAGGTGCTGTCGAACCCGGTCTACCTGCGGATCTTCCAGGCCTTCGGCGATGCCTGCCGGCAACGGGCGGCGCAGCGCAACGGCCACTGATCAAAAGCTTCACCCACGAAATTGACTGCCACGCCCCCGGCCGGCGGCGGCGCGCCTTTGTGCGCCCGCCCCGGGCCGTGGGGCGGTTCAAGCCACACCCAGCACTACGAGAACCTGCTTTTAACAACAAGAACCAGCGTCAGGCCGCCAGGACGGCAGCGCCGAATAAACCCGCCACCGCGGGTTTGTCATCCATCTATTAAGCCGGGCCGTTTTGGCCCGACGACTGACATCTGTTGGGAGTTCCACATGGCAAACGCCTCCAGCACGTACAGAAAAGCTCTGGAAGGTCACCCGCAACCGCAGAAGGTGCTGGTGAGAGTCGACCGCGTGACCAAGAAGTTCGATGAAACCGTGGCCGTGGACGATGTGTCCCTGGACATTCACCAGGGCGAGATCTTCGCCCTGCTCGGTGGCTCGGGTTCCGGCAAGTCCACCCTGCTGCGCATGCTGGCGGGCTTCGAGCGGCCGACGGAGGGGCGTATCTACCTGGACGGCGTGGACATCACCGACATGCCGCCCTATGAGCGGCCGATCAACATGATGTTCCAGTCCTATGCCTTGTTCCCGCACATGACCGTGGCGCAGAACATCGCCTTCGGCCTCAAGCAGGACCGCCTGCCGGCCAGCGAGATCGACGCGCGGGTGGAAGAGATGCTGCGCCTGGTGCACATGACCCAGTACGCCAGGCGCAAGCCGCACCAGTTGTCCGGCGGCCAGCGCCAGCGCGTGGCCCTGGCCCGCTCTCTGGCCAAGCGGCCGAAGCTGCTGCTGCTCGACGAACCCATGGGCGCCCTGGATAAAAAGCTGCGTTCGCAGATGCAGCTGGAACTGGTGGAGATCATCGAGCGCGTCGGCGTGACCTGCGTGATGGTGACCCACGACCAGGAAGAAGCCATGACCATGGCCCAGCGCATCGCCATCATGCACCTGGGCTGGATCGCCCAGATCGGCAGCCCGATCGACATCTACGAAGCCCCGGTCAGCCGCATGGTCTGCGAGTTCATCGGCAACGTGAACGCCTTCGACGGCACCGTCATCGAAGACCTGGAAGGCCACGCGGTGATCCACTGCCCGGAGCTGGAACAGCAGATCTACGTCGGCCACGGCGTCAGCACCTCGGTGCAGGACAAGTCGGTGACCTACGCCATCCGCCCGGAAAAGATGCTGGTCAGCACCCGCCAACCCGAGCACCGCTACAACTGGTCCCGGGGCAAGGTGCATGACATCGCCTACCTCGGCGGGCATTCGGTGTTCTACGTCGAACTGCCCGGCGGCAAGATCGTCCAGTCGTTCATGGCCAACGCCGAACGCCGTGGCGCGCGGCCGACCTGGGACGACCAGGTGTACGTGTGGTGGGAAGACGACAGCGGCGTGGTACTGCGCGCATGAATACCTCCAGCATGACTCTCAATCAGCGTTTGTCCCGTGTGCTGCCCAGCGGTCGCAAGCTGGTGATCGGCATTCCATTCCTCTGGCTGTTCCTGTTCTTCATGCTGCCGTTTTTCCTGGTGATGAAGATCAGCTTCTCGGAAGCGGCCCTGGCCATTCCGCCCTACTCGGAGATCTACAGCTTCGCCGAACAGAAATTCCAGCTGCTGCTCAATGTCGGCAACTACGCGCTGCTGGTGGGTGACGAGCTGTACATCTCGGCCTACCTCGGCTCGCTGAAAGTCGCCCTGCTCAGCACCCTGATGTGTCTGGTGATCGGCTTCCCCATGGCCTACGCGATCACCAAGGCCAGCAAGGAAACCCAGAACGTCTTGCTGCTGCTGATCATGATGCCGACCTGGACCGCGATCCTGATCCGCGTCTATGCCTGGATGGGCATCCTCAGCAACAACGGTTTGCTCAACGGTTTCCTGATGTGGAGCGGCCTGACCTCGGAGCCGATCGAGATCCTCAACACCAACACCGCGGTCTATATCGGGGTGGTGTACGCGTATTTGCCGTTCATGGTGCTGCCGCTGTACGCCAACCTGGTCAAGCACGACCAGAGCCTGCTGGAAGCGGCGTCGGACCTGGGTTCGAGCAACTTCAACAATTTCTGGAAAATCACCGTGCCCTTGGCCAAGAACGGCATCATTGCCGGTTGCATGCTGGTGTTCATTCCAGTGGTCGGCGAGTTCGTGATTCCCGAGCTGCTGGGCGGCCCGGAGACCCTGATGATCGGCCGCGTGCTGTGGCAGGAGTTCTTCAACAACCGCGACTGGCCGGTGGCCTCCGCCCTGGCGGTGGTGATGCTGGCGATCCTGATTATTCCGATCCTGCTGTTCAACCGCAGCCAGGCCAAAGAGATGGAGGGACGGGCATGAAACGTTTCGGATTTTCCAGCCTGATGCTGGTGCTCGGCCTGGTGTTCATTTACCTGCCGATGCTGATTCTGGTGATCTACTCGTTCAACGCCTCCAAGCTGGTGACGGTCTGGGGCGGCTGGTCGGTGAAGTGGTACGTCGGCCTGCTGGATAACCAGCAGTTGATGGGCTCGGTGGTGCGCTCCCTGGAGATCGCCTGCTACACCGCGATCGCCGCGGTGGCCCTGGGCACCCTGGCGGCCTTCGTGCTGACCCGGGTCACCCGCTTCAAGGGCCGCACCCTGTTCGGCGGCCTGGTCACCGCGCCGCTGGTGATGCCAGAGGTGATCACCGGCCTGTCGCTGTTGCTGCTGTTCGTGGCCATGGCGCAGATGATCGGCTGGCCGCAGGAGCGTGGCATCGTCACCATCTGGATCGCCCACACCACATTCTGCGCCGCCTATGTGGCCGTGGTAGTCTCCGCGCGCTTGCGTGAGCTGGACCTGTCCATCGAAGAGGCGGCCATGGACCTGGGTGCGCGGCCGTGGAAGGTGTTTTTCCTGATCACCATCCCGATGATCGCCCCGTCGCTGGCGGCCGGCGGCATGATGTCCTTTGCCTTGTCCCTGGACGACCTGGTACTGGCGAGCTTCGTCTCCGGCCCGGGTTCCACCACCCTGCCGATGGAAGTGTTCTCGGCGGTGCGCCTCGGCGTGAAGCCGGAGATCAACGCGGTGGCCAGCCTGATCCTGCTGGCGGTGTCGCTGGTGACCTTCCTGGTCTGGTACTTCGGCCGCCGCGCCGAAGCAGCCCGCAAGCGGGCGATCCAGGAAGCCATGGACTACACCGCCAACGAAGCCTGGCAGCCAGCGGCCGCCAGCAAACCTGCTGCACCAGCGCCTGCGACGGCCTAGGCCATCGCGTTCACGACACACGGCAGCGCCTGGATCGCGAGCACGCTCGCTCCTACAGACATGCACCGTCCCTGTAGGAGCCAGCTTGCTGGCGATGGCGCCCACCCTGACACACCGCATTGCGAATGCAGCAATTCTGCACAATAAGAAATGGAGTTGTAGTGATGAAAATGCTTGGCAGGACACTGTTCGCCAAAACCATGCTGACCCTGTCCTTGATGGGCACGATGGTGACCGGCGCTCAAGCCAGCGACAAGGAGCTGCGGGTCTACAACTGGTCGGACTATATCGCCCCGGACACCCTGAAGAAGTTCGAGGCCGAGACCGGCATCCATGTCATCTACGATGTCTTCGACAGCAACGAAACCCTGGAAGCGCGCCTGCTCACCGGCAAGTCCGGCTATGACATCGTGGTCCCGTCCAACAGCTTTATGGCCAAGCAGATCAAGGCCGGGGTCTACCAGGAACTGGACAAGTCGCGACTGCCGAACTGGAAGAACCTCAACCCGGTGCTGCTGCAGAACGTCGCCGCCAGCGACCCGGACAATGCCCACGCCTTCCCGTATATGTGGGGCTCGATCGGCATCGGCTACAACCCGGACAAGGTCAAGGCGGTGCTCGGTAGCGACGCGCCGACCAACTCCTGGGACCTGCTGTTCAAGCCGGAGAACGCCGAGAAGCTCAAGGCTTGCGGCATCAGCTTCCTCGACTCGCCGACGGAAATGCTCCCCGCCGCCCTGCACTACCTGGGCTACCCGGTGACCAGCAAGGACAAGGCGCAGATCCTCGAGGCCGAGGCGCTGTTCATGAAGATCCGTCCTTCGGTGACCTACTTCCATTCCTCCAAGTACATCTCCGACCTGGCCAACGGCAATATCTGCGTGGCCGTGGGTTACTCCGGCGACGTGCTGCAGGCCCGTTCGCGCGCCGCAGAGGCCGGCAACAAGGAAAAGGTCGCCTTCAGCATTCCCAAGGAAGGCGCCGGCAGCTTCTACGACATGATGGCCATGCCCAAGGACGCGGCCAACGTCGACAACGCCTACCTGTTCATGAACTTCCTGATGCGCCCGGACATCATCGCCGAGGTCACCAACAGCCTCGGCTACAGCAACGCCAACGCCGCCGCCACGCCGCTGGTGGACGAAGCCATCCGCAACGACCCGGCCTCGTACCCGCCGCAGGCCGTGCTCGCCACCCTGTACGCGGTGCCCGACCAGCCGATCGCCATCCAGCGCGTGATGAACCGCGGCTGGACGCGGATCAAGCTCGGCAAATGACACCCTCCGCGCCCGCCATCGCGGCGGGCACCGCAGCCCTCTTCCGTTCAGTCGCGCCTTACCACCGCGACACCCCTGCGAACGGGCTCGCCTGGCTCCCTCGGTTCAGGTGACTCCTTGGCGCCCTCCTCGGGCGCCTTTTTTGCTTTTAGCCCCCACACAAAACCCTGTAGCCGCTGCCGCAGGCTGCGATCGGCCCGCAGGGACGCAACGATCTCAAGACCCATGAAGGCCCTGCGGGCCTTATCGCAGCCTCGCCGGCTCGGCAGCGGCTACAGGGCCGCTGCCAGGTTTCATGTAGCCGCTGCCGCAGGCTGCGATCGGCCCGAAGGGACGCAACGATCTCAAGACCCCATGAAGGCCCTGCGGGCCTTGTCGCAGCCTCGCAGGCTCGGCAGCGGCTACAGGGCGCGCCCGGTAATGGGGCGTTTTCCGGGAAGAAACGATTCAGTGGCGTTTTTCCTTCTGTGGGTGCCGCTTTCAACCTTGCCCCTTCGTTCACTCTCTACGATTCTGTAGAGACCCCCTCGGGGCGGCGCCAGGCCGCCTTGGGCAAAACAACAGGAGCGCCCCATGAAGAGCGTCGCTGAAGTACTGAAGTTGAAGGCCAAGCACAACCAGCAAGTGCACACCATCGCGCCCCACCAGATGGTGCTCGAAGCACTGATGCTGATGGCCGAGAAGAACGTCGGCGCCCTGCCCGTGATGCAGAACGGCGAAGTGGTCGGGGTGATCAGCGAACGCGACTACGCGCGCAAACTGGTGCTGCACGGCCGCTCCTCGGTGGGCACGCCGGTCAGCGCGATCATGAGCTCGCCGGTGATCACCGTGGACTCGCACCAGAGCGTGGAGACCTGCATGGGCATCATGACCGACAGCCACCTGCGGCACCTGCCGGTGGTGGAAGACGGCCAGTTGCTGGGCCTGCTGTCGATCGGCGACCTGGTCAAGGAAGCCATCGCCGAACAGGCCGACCTGATCCGCCAGCTGGAACAGTACATTCGCGGCGAGTAAGCCCTCCCCTCACCACTACCATCCCCCCGCAGGAGCCGGCTTGCCGGCGAAGAGGCCCACCGGCCGGCTCCTGCACAGCCAAACCATTGCAGCATCCCGCCGACGCGGTTCGGCACAATCGGGCACCCTAGGATCACCCCTCATCGACTGTGGCAAGGCCAGGTTAGCGGCGTATACTTTGGCAAATTTTGTCAACAGTGGACAAAACCATGAGCACCATGAACATTTCCCTGCCAGAAGCCCTCAAGGCCTTCGTCGACGATCAGGTCAGCCAGCGGGGCTACAGCACCAGCAGCGAGTATGTACGGGAGCTGATCCGCAAGGATCAGGATCGACAGCACCTGCGCGGTCTGCTGCTGGCGGGTGCTGAATCGGCGCCTGGCGCTCCTGTGGATGATCGTTACTTCGACGCCCTTCGCGACAGGGTCCGTAAGGAATGAAGGCACAGCGGGTCATTCCAAGGGCCCTGGCCAATCAGGATGTAGAAGACGCTATCGCTTACTACCTGGCTCAACAGGCCGAGCAGGCGGCCCTGGGCTTCATCGACGACCTGCAAGCCGCCTATGCGCATATCGCCCGGCATCCGGCCTCAGGCCTTTCCCGCTACACCCATGAGCTCGATTTGCCAGGGCTTCTCTACTGGCCATTGAGTCGCTATCCCTATCTGGTGTTCTACACCCGGCACGACGACCACATTGACGTGTGGCGCGTCCTGCACGCCATGCGGGACATTCCCGCCTCGCTGACGCAAAGCCCAGCACACTGAACGACCAGCAGCGTTCAATTGCACCGGCCTTGCCGGCTATCGCGAGCAATCGAGCGTCGACCGGCTGCTCCTACGGAGGCACGCCATGCGTAGCCCCTTACCAGGCGCCGTTTAACCCGCGGTAAAAAACTGCCGCCCATCGCGCTTGAGCAAATCCAAAAGCAACTGGGCCGCCGGCGACAGGTAGCCTTCGGTCCGCACCAGTACCACGATGCTGCGGTGCATGCGGGTTTGCGCCAGCGGCACTTCCCGCAGGTGGGCGATGCCCTTGAAGTCGTCCAGGGTTTCCCGGGCCAGGAAGCTCAGCAGCCCGGTCTTGGCGATCAGCCGCGGCAGCAGGGAGATGGTGTTGGTCTCGATCTGCACCGACGGCAATGGCAGCTGGTGGCTCTGGAACACGTTGTCGATCCAGCGGCGGGCCGAGACCCCGGTTCCCGGCAGTACCCAACGGTAGTCGCACAGGTCTTGCAGGCGCATCGGCGTGTCGAACACCGGATGGTCGCGGCTGGCCACCACCACGGCCTGGTCTTCGAACAGGGTGTGATGGCTCAGGTGCGGGTCACCCTCGGACAGCGGGCAAATCACCATGTCCAGGCGCCCCGAACGCAGGGACTCGCGGAGCACGTCGTCCTGGCCGATCACCAGGTTCAGGGTGATGTCCGGGGCGCGCTCCAGCAGTGTCGCAGTCATCTGCGGCAGCAAGTGCTCGGCCATGCTGGCGGCACAGCCCAGGCGGATGTTGCCGAGCACGCCGCTGGCAAAATCGCGCACCTCGCGATGGGTCTCAGCGATGTTCTGCTGCAACTGCCGAGCGCGCTGTTGCAGCAACTGGCCCACCGCCGTCAGCTTGATCCGCCGCCCGTCACGCTCGAACAGCTTGGTGCCGAAGGACTCCTCCAGGCGCTGGATGCTCTTGGTCAGCGCCGGCTGGCTGCGATTGAGCTTCTGCGCCGCGCGCCCGAGGTGGCCGAGCTCGGCGATGGTTTCGAAATAGGTCAGGTCGCGCAGGTCCATAATCGATAAACCAGAGTTATTGGTTGATCACAATTAGAAACTGGACTTGATCAATTGCGCTATCAATAATTTGCTCCAAAGCGCTGGTAGCAACGGTCCCGCAACAGGAACGGCCAGCGCGCTGGAGAATGCCCTTGCCTCGTCCCTCGCCTTTGTCCCTGTCCGCCTGGCCCCTTGCCCTGCAATGGCTGGCGCTGCTGATCCTCGCCGGCAGCGCCGGGCAGTTGCTGAACCACTTCGAGGTGCCCGCCGGGCAGTTTCTCGGGCCGATGCTGGTGGCCATCGGTTTCGGCGTCAGCGGTGCCAGCATCCGCGTGCCGCGCCAGGCCTTTCGCCTCGGCCAGGGTTCGGTCGGGGTCCTGGCCGCCCACTCCATGACCATGGCCGTGCTGGCCTCGATGGCTCAGTCCTGGCATGTGATGCTGTTCGCCACCGTGCTCACCGTCTGCCTCAGTGCCCTGGTCGGCCTGGCGCTGGTGCGCCTCGGCGGCCTGCCACCCAGCACCGCGGCCTGGGGCACCGCGCCGGGGGCGGCCTCGGCCATGGTCGCGATGGCCGACGACTTCGGCGCCGACTCGCGGGTGGTGGCCACCATGCAGTACGTGCGAGTGGTCTGCGTGGTGATGATCGGCGCCCTGGCCGGCCACTGGATCGGCGTCCCGGCCGGCGGCAGCCAGGCCCACAGCACCGAGGTGGTCCTGCAGACCTTCACCCTGCTCAACCTCGGCCTGACCCTGGGCACCATCGTGCTCGGCGTGCTGCTCGGCTCACGGGTGCCGGCCGGGGCCCTGCTGGTACCGCTGCTGATCGGCGGCGCCTTGCAGATCTCCGGGCTGCTGCACATCACCCTGCCCGGCTGGCTGCTGGCCCTGGCCTATGGCGCCATCGGCTGCTACATCGGCCTGCGCTTCGACCGGCCGACCGTGCGCTACGTCTGGGCCCGCCTGCCGGCGATGATCTTCGGCGCGGTGCTGCTGATCGCCCTCTGCGCGCTGTCGGCCTGGCTGCTGGCGCACTGGCTGGACAAGGATTTCCTCTCGGTCTACCTCGCCACCAGCCCCGGCGGCCTGGACGCCATGACGATCATCGCGGTGGACACCCACTCCGACGTCGGCCTGGTGCTGGCCATGCAGACCCTGCGGCTGTTCGCGGTGATCGTCAGCGGCGCTTTTTTCGCCCGGCTGATCATCAAGTGGTCGCGCTGAACCTGGAGCCGGGCGTCTTTAAATACTCTGAAATAGTAAATCCCAGCGCCATCCCCCCTTCCCCGGCCCTACCGCCAGGCGCCTGAATACGGGCTTCAAGCCACCGTCCTGCAGCACCCCGGGCCGTTTCGCCAGCGACCCGGGAGCTTATTTCCTTCTCGAATAAGAAACGTCTTGCCGCCGGCTGTTGTTACCATGGCGCACATTTGCGTGAAGATTTAATGACTGGCAGGTTTTTCGTGAATTTCATCCGGCGTGTTTTCCATCATCCCCTGGCCCCCCTCGGCGCACTGCTGAGCCTGGTGCTGCTCGTGCCCCTGGTGGCGCGCGCGCTGCTCGGCTGGTCCGATCCCCTGGGCTATCTCTCCGACCTGGGCACCGCGGGCCTGTTGACCCTGCTGCTGTACCGCCGGCCCTGGTGGCTGGCCCTGCCGGTGCTGCTGGTGTGGAGCCTGCTGAGCATCGCCAGCGCCGAGCTGGTCAGCGCCGTGGGCCGCCTGCCCAATGCCTCCGACCTGCATTACCTGTTCGACCCGCAGTTCGTCGGCAACTCCACCGGTGGCGGCCTGGCTCATCCCTGGCTGGCGGCGGCGTTGCTGTCCGGGCTGGCGTTGTGGCTGGGCGTGCAATGGGCGGCCCGCGGCACCCGCGCCCCGCGCTTGCCGCGCCATGCCTGGACCGCCCCGGCGCTGCTGTGGCTGGCCCATGGCGGCGTGCAATACCTGAACCCCAGCGAAGCCGATCAATGGCGCCTGTTCAACCTGCCGCACCAGTTGCTCGCGGCCGCCGCCGGCCAGGGCCAGGTACAGCTGGAGCAATGGCTGGAAGGCGATGTGCCCGAACTGCCGGTGCAGATGGCCGGCCTGACCCAGCTCGACCTCGACGGCGAGCCACTGCTGGCCGCCCCGGGCCAGGCGCGCAACGTGCTGGTGATCGCCCTGGAAGGCATTCCCGGGGCCTATATCAAGACCAACCGCGAGGCCCTGCACAGCCGCTACCAGGACAACCTGATGCCCAAGCTCAGCGCCTGGGCCGAACGCGGCATGAACACCCCGGACTACGTACTGCACAGCCACCAGACCATCCGCGGCCTGTACGCCATGCTCTGCGGCGACTACGACAAGCTCGACAACGGTACGCCCAAGGGCATCGAGCTGCTGACCCAGAGCCAGCGCAACCAGGCCTGCCTGCCGGCGCAGTTGCGCAAGCAGGGTTTCAACACCCATTACCTGCAAGGCGCCGGCCTACGTTTCATGGCCAAAGACAAGATCATGCCGCACATAGGCTTCGACTCGACCCACGGCCTGGAGTGGTTCAGCAACGCCAACTACCTGGACTTCCCCTGGGGCAAGGACGACAAGGCTTTCTTCGAAGGCGCGCTGGACTATGTCGGCCAGCTGAAAAAGCAGAAGCAGCCGTGGATGCTCACCCTGCTGACCGTCGGCACCCACCAGCCCTACTCCGCGCCGGAGGACTACCTCAACCGCTTCGACACGCCCAAGCAGGCCGCGGTGGCCTACCTGGACGATGCCATCGGTGAGTTCATGGACCAGCTGGAGCGCCAGGGCGTGCTCAAGGACACCCTGGTGGTGATCACCTCGGACGAGTCCCACGGCATCGATGGCGTACGCCTGGCCTCGTCCTGGGGCTTCAACCTGATGCTCGCCCCGGAGCAGGCGCAGTTGCCCAGGCTCAAGTCCGGGACCTACGGCCATGTCGACCTGAGCGCCTCGGTGCTCGACTATTTCGGCTTCCAGGTGCCGGACAGCCTCAGCGGTCGCTCGCTATTTCGCGACTACGCCCTGGGCCGGGAGATCATGTCCTACACCAACGGCAAGCTGCGTTATCACGATGGCCAGGGCACCCTGACCGAGTGCGATTTCCAGCAGCGTTGCCGCTACTACTCAAGCACGGGCTTCATCGCCGACAGCGCCACCTTCAAGGGCCAGTACGGCGGCCTGCGGGCGCGCCAGATCAGCGCCCGGGCCGAAGGCCTGGACCGCACCCTGCTGCAATCGCCGCTGAACCTGCGCTACCAGTTCGGCAGCCCGGCGATCATCCCGCTGCAGGCGCAGATCAAGGATGACTGGGCCGACAACCTGATCGGCGCGCAGTACCTGGAAATGCCCAAGGGTTCGCTGACCCGCGTGCGCTTCACCGTGCGCTCGGCCGACCCGCAGCAGAACGCCTACATCCTGCTCAAGGGCAAGGAGCGCGAGCAGGACGTGGCCCTGGGCCTGCCGGAAGAGATGCTGGTCACCCCCGACCAGCCGCTGGAAATGGACTTCAGCTTCGCCAACCCGGAATCGCGCAAGGCCTTCTCCTTCCACCTCCTGGGCTACGGCCTGGGCGCGGTGGAAGTCAGTGACTTCAGCGTGATCACCGAACTGCCGGGGCAAGAGCAAGACAGCGAAGAACCCCAGGACGACAACCCGCACGCCTCCTGAATCGCCTCCCCGGGACGCTGGACGGCAGCACCACCGTCCAGTTCCCGCGCCCTTGTCTAAACTCCTCGTCAGGCACAAGGTATGGCCTCGCTGCGGTCCGCAGCGCCACCGCCGGAGTACGAGGACGCACATGACCGACCCCCTGGACACCCCTCTGGAGCAGCTGCAGCGACTGATGGCCGAGCGCCCCTTCATGGTTCTCACTGGCGCCGGCATAAGCACCCCTTCGGGGATTCCCGACTACCGCGACAACGACGGCGTGCGGCGCGGCCAGCAACCGATGATGTACCAGGAGTTCCTGGCCGAACCCAAGGCCCGGCGCCGCTACTGGGCGCGGGCCATGCTCGGCTGGCCGCGGATCCGCCAGGCCCGGCCGAACGCGGCCCACGAGGCCCTGGCGCATTTACAGGCGCGACAGAAAATCGCCGGTTTGATCACCCAGAACGTCGACACCCTGCACGACCAGGCCGGCAGCCGCGACGTGATCGAGCTGCACGGCAACCTGCACCGGGTGGTCTGCCTGGATTGCAACCAACGCAGCGATCGACAGGCGATCCAGCAATTGCTGGAACTGCACAATCCCTACCTGGCCGGCATCGACGCGGTGCAGGCGCCCGACGGCGACACCCTGCTCGACCCGGTGTTCGAGGAACGTTTCCAGGTGCCCCGCTGCCCTCATTGCGATGGCGAGCGGCTGAAACCGGATGTGGTGTTCTTCGGCGAAAACATGGCCCAGGCCACCGCGGCCAAGGCCATGCACAGCATCGAGCAGGCCGCCGGCCTGCTGGTGGTCGGTTCGTCGCTGATGGCCTATTCGGCCTTTCGCCTGTGCAAGGTCATGGCCGACCAGGGCAAGCCGCTGATCGCCATCAACTTCGGCAAGACCCGCGCCGACGAGCTGCTGGACCTGAAGATCGCCGCCTCCTGCGAGCAACTGTTGCCGCTGCTGGCCGAGCGCCTGACCTCCTAGGCAACCCCCGACAGGCGCTCGGCCAGACCGGCCCCGCGCAGAATGTCGAACAGCGCCTGGGCCGCGCTGGACAGTTCATGCCCGGGGTTGGTCAGCACGCCGATGGCGCGTTCCACCACCGGGTCGCGCAGGGTGATGCAGCGCGCGCCCAGCTCGCGCATCTGTCCGGCGCACAGGGCCGGCACCGCGCTCACACCGAGGCCGCTGGCAACCATGCGCCCCACCGTCGCCAGTTGATGGCTTTCGAATTCCACCGGCAGTTTCATCTCCCGCGCCCGCAGGTGCTCTTCGAGCATCACCCGCACCGTGGACGGCCGTTGCAGGGTAATGAAGGGCTGTTCCAGCAGCGATTGCCAGTCGATGTCCTTCAGGTCGGCCAGGGGCGAATCGCTGGGCACCACGGCGACGAAACGGTCGATGTACAGCGGGGTGAATTGCAGCGACGCGCTTTGCTGCGGCTCGAAGGCCACCCCCAATTCCACCTGGCGGTCGCGGACCATCTCCAGCACCTGCTCGTTGATCACGTCGTTGACCGTGACGTTGACCTGCGGGTAACGCGCGCGAAAGGTCTTGAGAATCGGCGGCAGCAGGTTGCCGGCAAAGGACGGCATGGCCGCCAGGGTCACCCGCCCGCGCTGCAGGGTGAAGCGCTGGCGCAGTTCGTCCTCGGCGTTGTCCCAGTCGGCGATCAGGCGCCGCGCCAGGGGCACCAGCGCCTCGCCTTCCGGGGTCAGGGCGACGTTGCGCGTATTGCGGCTGAACAGGCGCCCGCCGAGGCCGTCCTCCAGGGCCTTGATGGTCAGGCTCAGGGCCGACTGCGACAGGTGCAGGCGTTCGCAGGCCACGGCAAAACTCAGGCTCTGGGCCACGGCCAGAAAGGCGCGGATCTGTTTGACGGTCATTGGAAGCTCCAAGAGAGAGGCAGCTGCAAGCTGCAAGCTGCAAGCTGCAAGCTAGAAGCTAGAAGCGGCTTGTGGCTTGTGGCTTGTGGCTTGTGGCTTGCAGCCAATTATCCTGTTTTATAAATCAATCAACCTTAAAAATAAACTTAACAAATGAATACCTCGGCGCAACACTGCGGCTCACTCTCTTCATACGGCCAGCCAGCCGGCTGGCAACGCAAATACCAATAACAAGAGGATGTGCAGATGGCAGGTTTCGACAAGCGCGTAGCGTCCTATGAGGAAGCCCTCGAAGGTCTCAAGGACGGCATGACCGTGATCTCCGGCGGCTTCGGCCTGTGCGGCATTCCGGAAAACCTGATCGCCGAGATCAAGCGTCGCGGCACCCGCGACCTGACCGTGGTCTCCAACAACTGCGGCGTCGACGGCTTCGGCCTCGGCGTGCTGCTGGAAGACCGGCAGATCAGCAAGGTGGTGGCCTCCTACGTCGGTGAAAACGCCCTGTTCGAGAAGCAGCTGCTGAGCGGCGAAATCGAAGTGGTGCTGACCCCGCAAGGCACCCTGGCCGAGAAAATGCGCGCCGGTGGCGCCGGCATCCCGGCCTTCTTCACCGCCACCGGCGTCGGCACCCCGGTCGCCGACGGCAAGGAAACCCGTGAATTCAATGGCCGCGCCTACCTGATGGAAGAGTCCATCACCGGCGACTTCGCCATCGTCAAAGGCTGGAAAGCCGACCACTTCGGCAACGTGGTCTACCGCCACACCGCGCAGAACTTCAACCCGCTGGCCGCCACCGCCGGCAAGATCACCGTGGTCGAGGTCGAAGAGATCGTCGAGCCGGGCGAGCTGGACCCGACGCAAATCCACACCCCCGGCATCTACGTCGACCGGATCATTTGCGGCACGTTCGAAAAACGCATCGAACAGCGCACCGTGCGCAAGTAATCGCCCGCCCAACGACTGACGGAGAATAAAAAATGGCTCTTACCCGCGAACAAATGGCTCAACGCGTCGCCCGCGAACTGCAGGACGGTTTCTACGTGAACCTCGGCATCGGTATCCCGACCCTGGTGGCCAACTACATCCCCGACGGCATGGAAGTGATGCTGCAATCGGAAAACGGCCTGCTCGGCATGGGCGCCTTCCCCACCGACGACGAAGTCGACGCCGACATGATCAACGCCGGCAAACAGACCGTCACCGCGCGCATCGGCGCGTCGATTTTCTCTTCCGCCGAATCCTTCGCGATGATCCGTGGCGGCCATATCGACCTCACCGTGCTCGGCGCCTTCGAGGTCGACGTGCAGGGCAACATCGCCTCGTGGATGATCCCCGGCAAGCTGGTCAAGGGCATGGGCGGCGCCATGGACCTGGTGGCCGGCGCGGACAACATCATCGTCACCATGACCCACGCCTCGAAAGACGGCGAGTCGAAACTGCTGTCGCGCTGCAGCCTGCCGCTGACCGGCGCCAACTGCATCAAGCGCGTGCTGACCGACCTGGCTTACCTGGAGATCGAGAACGGCGCGTTCATCCTCAAGGAGCGCGCCCCCGGCGTGAGTGTCGAGGAAATCGTCAGCAAGACCGCCGGCAAGCTGATCGTGCCGGCCCACGTGCCTGAAATGCAGTTCGCCTGAGGAGCAACCAGACCATGCAAGACGTCGTAATCGTTGCCGCCACCCGCACCGCGGTCGGCAGTTTCCAGGGTTCGCTGGCGAACATTCCCGCGGTCGATCTGGGGGCCGCGGTGATCCGCCAGCTGCTGGCCCAGACCGGCCTGGACGGCGCCCAGGTCGATGAGGTGATCATGGGCCAGGTGCTCACCGCCGGCGCCGGGCAGAACCCCGCGCGCCAGGCCGCGATCAAGGCCGGCCTGCCCCACGCCGTGCCGGCGCTGACCCTGAACAAGGTCTGCGGCTCCGGCCTCAAGGCCCTGCACCTGGGCGCCCAGGCGATCCGCTGCGGCGACGCCGAAGTGATCATCGCCGGCGGCCAGGAGAACATGAGCCTGGCCAATTACGTGCTGCCCGGTGCCCGCACCGGCCTGCGCATGGGCCACAGCCAGATCGTCGATAGCATGATCAGCGACGGCCTGTGGGACGCCTTCAACGACTACCACATGGGCATCACCGCCGAGAACCTGGTGGACAAATACGCCATCAGCCGCGAAGCCCAGGATGCCTTTGCCGCCGCCTCGCAGCAGAAGGCCGTGGCCGCCATCGAAGGCGGACGTTTCGTCGATGAGATCACCCCGATCCTGATTCCCCAGCGCAAGGGCGAGCCCGTGGCCTTCGCCACCGACGAACAACCGCGCGCCGGCACCACCGCCGAATCCCTGGGCAAGCTCAAGCCGGCCTTCAAGAAAGACGGCACGGTCACCGCCGGCAACGCCTCGTCGCTCAACGACGGCGCCGCCGCGGTGATCCTGATGAGCGCCGCCAAAGCCCGGGCCCTGGGCCTGCCGGTGCTGGCGAAGATCGCCGCCTACGCCAACGCCGGCGTCGACCCGGCGATCATGGGCATCGGCCCGGTGTCGGCCACCCGCCGCTGCCTGGACAAGGCCGGCTGGTCCCTGGAGCAGCTGGACCTGATCGAAGCCAACGAAGCCTTCGCCGCCCAGGCGCTGTCGGTGGGCAAGGAGCTGGGCTGGGACGCGAGCAAGGTCAACGTCAACGGCGGCGCCATCGCCCTCGGCCACCCGATCGGCGCCTCGGGCTGCCGGGTGCTGGTGACCCTGCTGCATGAAATGCTCAAGCGCGATGCCAAAAAAGGCCTGGCCACCCTGTGCATCGGCGGCGGCCAGGGCGTGGCATTGGCCATCGAACGCTAACGCTTACCGCGCACCACGGCCGGCCCTCGGACCCACGACATCCGGCGGTTGGCCGGCAATACGCCCGGCGCACCCCATGGTGCGCCGGGTTCATTTTGCGGCCCGGCAGACGCCGCACAGAGGCCGCTGGCAGCCACCCATCCGTCAGCTACATTCAACTCATGCGGCTGGCGAGACTCGTTTTCCACGCCTTCCTGCCCACTGACTCACGGCTGAAACAGTCCAGGCCGGTGCGTGGAGCCTTATCCGTCGAAGCCGAATCACAGCGCTCAAGCCCACATGGGCAGAGCCCGGTATGCCACCCAGCCCTTCGCCTGCTTCATCGACCCGATAACGAGGAGCGGAACATGCGCCCGATCAGATGCCTGCTCTACACCGGCTTTTGCATAGTGCTGGCGGGGCTGGCCAGCCTCCAGGCCAGTGCCGGCCCCTCCTTCGACGCGGACAGAAAAGGACTCGAGAAACTCTCGACCAACGCCGGCGCCGAGCTGCACCGAGGCTTGCAGAAATTCCACGAAATGCTGATGTACCTCGAACTGCGGGACACCCTGCATGCCACCGAGGCCAAGGCAGCGGCCCTGGAGCACTTCAACGAGTCGGTCGCCCTGTACAAGAAAGTCACTGCAAGCGCCCCCGAGCAGAAGATCCTCTACCAGCCCCGGGATGACAGTGAAAAAGACGCCATCAGCGCCTTCCAGAAGCGCTTGCAAGAGTTGGATATCGCGGTGCCCGACACTGAGAAACAGCTGGCCAGCCTGGCCGTCACTGTGGTGACCAGGCATATCCATGTGCTGGAAAGGTCCAGCTTCAAGGCGACCAAGGCTGACTACCCATCCTTGCGCAAGGTCCTGCGCTCACAGGCCCTGTTGCTCGACCTGGGCATCCTCAGCTCGATTGTCTGGAACCTGTCGGCCGATCAGCCCGGCGGGAGCCATTAGCGCCTTGCCCCCCTGAGGCTGTCACTGCGACTTAGGCTTGCCCATCAGCAACAGCAGCGACAAGCCGGCAAACCCGGCCCCAGCGTAGAACGTCAGCGCCGCGCCATGGGCCTGCCACAGCCAGCCGGCGATCACGCTGGCCAGCAGCAGGGCCATTCCGCTCAACAGGTTGAACACACCGAAGGCCGTGCCCTTGAGGTCGGCGGGCGTGGTGTCGGCCACCAGGGTGGCGAGGATGCCCTGACTGAAGCCCATGTGCAGGCCCCACAGGGCGACGCCGAGCAGAACCAGCGGCACCGATTCGGCATAGGCCAGCACCAGGTCGGCGAGGATCAGCAACAGCAGGCCGACGCTGAGCAAGGCGCTGCGGTTGATGCGGTCCGACCATTTGCCGACCGGATAGGCCGAGACCATGTAGAACCCGGCCATGACCACCATCACCAGCGGCACCCAGGCGGCGGAGAAGCCCAGTTGCTGGGCCCGCAGCACCAGGAACGCCTCACTGAAACGGGCCAGGGTGAAGGCCGCGCCGATGGCCACCACCCACCAGTAATGCCGGGAAAACCGCCGCAGCGAGGCCAGCCGCAATGGCGACTGGAAGTGCCGGCTGCCAGGGGCGTGCTCGGGTTCGCGGATGGCGAAGACCAACAGGGCCACGGCCAGCGCCGCGGGAATCACCGCCAGCCACAAAACCTGGGCGATATCGTTGGCCAGCCATAGCATCAGGCCGATGGCCAGGATCGGGCCGAGGAACGCCCCCACGGTGTCCAGCGACTGGCGCAGGCCAAAACAGGCGCCGCGAATTTGTGCCGGGGCCACGTCCGCCACCAGGGCATCCCGTGGCGCGCCGCGAATGCCCTTGCCGATGCGGTCCAGCAGGCGCGCGCTGAACACCAGTTCCGCCGAGCTCGCCAGGGGGAACAGCGGTTTGGTCAGCGCCGCCAGGCCGTAACCCAGTAGCAGCAGTTCCTTGCGCCGGCCGATAAAGTCGCTGAGGGCGCCGGAAAAGACTTTCACGATCAGCGCCGTGGCTTCCGCCACCCCTTCGATGATGCCGACCGCCAGCATGCTGATGCCCAGGGTGCCGACCATGTACAGCGGCAACAGGCTGTGCACCAGCTCGGACGACACGTCCATGAACAGGCTGACGAATCCCAGCGCCCAGACCGTGCGCGGAATGCCGCGGCTCAGGGGCTTTCCGGTGTCGCTCATTGCAGGTTCCGACATGACAGACAGTCCTCAAGGGGTACAAACGCTACCGGTCGCTTCAAGCCTAGGCGCACAACGGCGGCCCTGCTGCCTTCACTCCCGTCGCAGCCGGCGCTCGAGAGCGGCGGCCAACACCGAGGCTTCCTGTTTCAAGGAGGCGCAGAAGGCCTCGACGAAAATCGACGACGGCCGGAAATCCGGGCGGATCAGCATGACCCGGTACGGCACCGACAACTGCAGCGGGCGGATCGCCAGGCCCCTGCCCGCCTCCTCCATGGCACTCAGCGGGTTGATGATCGCCACCCCCAGCTGCTGGCGCACCATGGCGCAGACCGAGGCGGCATTGGTGGTCTCGATCACCACCCGGCGGTCGACGCCGGCCTGGCGAAAATGCTCGTCGAGGGTCTGACGATAAATGTCCAGGCCTGACAGGTTGATGAAATCCACCCCGCGAAAGTCTTCGCTGTGCAGCAGCGGCTTGGCCAGCAACGGGTGCCCTTCCGGCAGGATGCACACCATGTCGGCGCAAAACAGCAGTTCGCCCTGGGTGCCCCGTGGCAGGTGCTCGCTTTCGGTCAGGCCCAGGTCGTGGCGCTGGGCACTGAGGGACTCTTCGAGCAAGGGCGATTCCTGGGCGGTGATGCTCAGGCCGATGCCGGCGTGTTGCTCCTGGAAGTGCTTGCACACCCGCGGCAGCAGGGTCTGGGAGAACAGCGGCAGGCAGGTCAGGCTCAATTGGCCGTGCTCGAAGCGGCGGATCGATTGCGCCACGCTGTTGATCCGCTCCAGGCCGACATAGGCGCGCTCCACTTCTTCCAGCAACAGCATGGCCTGGGCGGTCGGCAGCAGGCGGCCGCCCTCGCGGTCGAACAGGCTCAGCCCGGACAGGCTCTCCAGCCGCGCCAGCTCGCGGCTGACCGTGGGTTGCGAGGTGAACAGCAGGCGCGCGGCGCCGGTGACGCTGCCGGCCTGCATGATGGCGCGGAACACCTCGATATGGCGCAGGGAAATGTCCACCGCTCGCTCCTTGGTTTGAGACGTTGATTTACACAGTCCATATCAAAACTGAATCGAGATACAAAGAATAGATATTTTATTGAATACATCACCCTCGGCATCATGCAGGCCTCCCTCCTCGCCACAGACGATTGCCATGGCCATTCCCTTTTCTCCCGAGCAACTGACCGCCGCCGCCCGCCAGTACGGCACCCCGTTGTGGTGCTATGACGCGCGGACCATCAAGGTGCGCATCCAGCAACTGAAGGCCTTCGACGTGGTGCGTTACGCGCAGAAAGCCTGCTCCAACCTGCAGGTACTGCGCCTGATCCGCGAGGCCGGGGTGCGGGTGGACGCGGTGTCCCTGGGGGAAATCGAGCGGGCCTTGCTGGCCGGGTTCAGCCCGCAAGGCGATCCGGCCGGCATCGTCTTCACCTGCGACCTGTTCGACACCGCCACCCTGCAACGGGTGGTGGAGCTGAACATCGAGGTCAACGCCGGTTCCATCGACATGCTGCGCCAGCTTGGTGAGAAATCCCCGGGCCACCGCGTGTGGCTGCGGATCAACCCGGGCTTCGGCCACGGCCATAGCCGCAAGACCAACACCGGCGGTGAAAACAGCAAGCACGGCATCTGGCACGAGCAGGTCGGCGAAGCCCTCGCGGTGATCCGCCAGTACGGCCTGAAGCTGGTGGGCCTGCACATGCACATCGGCTCCGGCGTGGACTACGGGCACCTGGAACAGGTCGGCGCCGCCATGGTGGCGGCGGTCAAGTCCCTGGACCACGACATCGAGGCCTTCTCCATCGGCGGCGGCCTGTCCACCCCGTACCGCGCGGGCGACGAGCCGGTGGACGTGCGGCGCTATGCCAATGCCTGGCGCCAGGCCCGCGAGGAAATCGAAGCCTGGCTCGGCCACGGCGTGCGCATGGAAATCGAACCCGGGCGTTTCCTGGTGGCCGAGGCCGGCTGCCTGGTCAGCGAAGTGCGGGTGGTGAAAGACGCCGGCAATCATCACTTCGTGCTGGCCGACACCGGCTTCAACGACTTGATGCGCCCGGCCATGTACGGCGCCTATCACGCCATGAGCCTGATCGACGCCAACGGCCAGGCGGTGCAGCGTCCACTGCGGCCCACTGTGGTCGGCGGCCCGCTGTGCGAGTCCGGCGATATCTTCACCCAGGACGACGAAAGCCTGACCCCGCAGTTGCTGCCCCAGGCCCGGGTCGGCGACCTGCTGGTGATCCACGACACCGGAGCCTATGGCGCCAGCATGTCCTCCAACTACAACAGCCGGCCGCTGCTGCCGGAGGTGCTGTTCGAGGATGGCCAGGTGAAACTGATCCGCCGGCGCCAGCCGCTGGCGGACCTGCTGGAACTGGAGATGGGGTTGTAAGGGCCTGAGACGCAACGTCACAGGTAAGCGGGGGACGATCTGCCTGTCCCCCCTTCCAGACATCGCCCCTTGATCGACGCCGGGACTTCGTGGCCAGCCGCTGGAGTGCTGGCCACGCCAATCAAGAAGCCTGCCCCGACGCCGAGTACCGCCTGGCGCTAGCCCTCGACCACCACCAGGAACTGGCTGTAGCGATCGATGCCGTCCTTGGACAGTTCAAGCCCGGTCTCGCCCATGCGCGACATCCACTTGCCGTTGTCGCCACGCAGGGAAATCTGCCCGCTGGCGGTGTCGATGGCATAGGAGAACTGGCAGTACTGATCGATGCTGTCCTTGGACAGTTCAAGCCCCGTCGCCCCCATCCGCGACATGAACTTGTTGGTGTCGCCCTGCAATGCCAGCTTCTTGTCGTTGCCGATCTGGATCAGGGTGACCCTGAATTTGCAGTACTGGTCGATGGCGCCCTTGGACAGTTCGAGCCCTGTCGCGCCCATCCGCGACATGTAGTTGCCCGAGTCGCCGCGTAGCGAGATGACAGTACCGTTTTCAATCACACGTTGAGGAAGAACGATCATGTTTGGCACTCCTTGCTGATTGGGTAGGTTCCCTGGTGTAACCACAGGCGCAGCAATGCCTTGGCAACTCATGACCGTGCTCATCCCGGAGGGATATTCAACACCCCTGGATTGCCTGCCGCAGGCGCAGTGTAGTCGAGCGATTGCCGGCTCCCGGGACGCCCGGGAGACAACTGGACCAACGGTTGCCGCGGCCCCGCCGCCCTCAGATCAAAGCGCTATGCACGGCCAGATGCAGACGCCACGAGGCTATAAAAAACCGCGGAGCGCCCATGCTCCGAAGAGCCAGGAGTCGAGTGCGGGGGCAGCTTCACAGCTGGGCTGTGAAGCCTGTCGGGGGGAAGGATTCAGTCTTGCTGGGGGTTCATGTACCGCGAGAAATTCTCGATGTAGTCGGTGAGGTTCTCTTCCATCATCAGGCGGAATTCCTCGACGAAATAATCCACCGCCTGCTGCTTGGCCGCCGCCAGTTCTTCGGCGTTGCGGCAACCGCAGGCGCTGACCCAGGCGGCGAAACGCGAGTTGGCGTACATCAGCGAGGCACTGGCCTTGCCGCGGCTGCTGTCGCCGATATGGGTGTTTGCCAGTTCGATGATGGCATCGGCGCGGTTGTAGAAATCCTGATCCGTTTCGTTGGCCAAGGGGCATTCCTCTTGAAAGTGGGCAGATGAGCGATAGGCGATGAAACATGAGCCTGAAGAAAGCCGGCGAGTATAAAAGCCTCGCGCCCAACCATCGACGGCTTTTGCTGCCTCGCGCCCTGCCGTATTCAGTCCGGCCAATGCCGCTCCAGCACCTGCGCCACCTGCGGATGGCGGTCGATGCGCTCCAGCAGATCACAACACTCGGGGCGTTCGCGCCGCAGATGCTCGCGCGTGCCGCACCAGCGCGACACCACCGCCGCCTGGAAATCCAGGGCCGCCAGGGGTGAACCGCTGGCGTACAGCTGTGTGGCGAACTGATCGGCGAACACCTCCCAGTTGCGGTGCAGGCGCTCATGGGCCGCGTCCCGTACCCGCGCCCTCAGCGCTTCATCGGCGCCCTGCAGCCAGCGTTCCGGGTAATCGATCACGCTGATCGCCGAGTAGCAATTGGCGGCGATAAACACCAGCCCGCGAATCGCCTGCGCCCGGGCGCTCTCATCCTCGGGCAGCAGCGCCGAGCGCGGATAACGCAAGCCCAGCTCGATCAGGATCGCCGCGCTCTCGGTGAGGACACTGCCGTCCGGCAGTTGCAGGGTCGGGACCTGTTTCAGCGGATTGAGCCGCGCCAGCTCGTCGGCCCCGGGCGACGGCGCCCAGGACGAGGCTTCGACGATGCGGTACGGCACCTGGCAACACTCCAGGGCGATCTCGACGATGGCCGAGCCGGAGCCTTGTGTCCCATAAAGTTGATACATGACCATCCCCTCGCTTGACTGGGCCTTACATCTGACGGGTGGCTTACGTGGGTTGTTCACTCCAGTGCCGGAAGTCCGCGAGGCGATAGGTCGGATGCTGGTGAACAGCCTCGGCCGGCACGCGCAGAACGCTTCCACGGTAGCTCAGGCGATAGGTGAAACCGCCATACATGATCTTGCGGTCGGGGTCCGGATGCGCCTTGAGGAAGGCTTGGCGATCGGGATAACCGGTAGGGTCCGGAAACCGTGCCAGCTTATCGAACAGCACCACGTCCTCGGCCACCTCCTCCTGGGCCATATCAACCAGATAACGAGAATAGGTGATATTCATCGAAGGTAACCGTGGCCCCTTGGCAAGCAACCCATCAAGCCTGCGATCCAGATGCCCGAACACCGCGCGATAAGCACTCACCAGCAGCGCCCGCCGATAAAGGCTCATCGGCTGGGGAGCCCGCATACGCCGCACCAGGGAGTGGATCAATCGGTTGAGCATCCCGAAGCACGCGATCTCCAGCCTCATGCCGCCTTTTACTTCTAAAAACTTGCCGCACGCGGAAAATCGGGTCTTGTGATGGACAAGCTTGTTGCGCACCGTGATCGCGTAATCGAAAACCATGATCTCGATATGCCTGAGCAACGGATCGGGCTGCCGATTCTGGCGCCGGAAAATACTCAGCTTGTCCCGGAACAACTTGTCGCTCGTCCCGTAGTGCTGGTCGACTATCAGGTCCAGATAATCAAAGACCACGGGGAACATCGAGAGATGCTCATGGCTGTCCAGAGACTTGCGGACCAACGAGGGGTGATAGGTTTTTGCATCGAAATAGCTATGCGACACCCCGTCCTTGATCGTGGTTTTCTGACCGTAGACCGCCAGATCATTGGCAATATCGAACCCCTGCAGCAGCTGTTCGGTAAGGCGCAGTTTCTTCTGCAAAAAGACTTCCGTGATAGTCATCAAATACTCTCGTGTTCAGTAGGTCCGGCAACGCAGACATTGCGCTCATTGGCGCGGGGTAGAACCTCGATGCGCAGCACCCCGTGAGCGCCCGTCGAACAGTCGATACGCACCGGTAAAAACGCCTCGATCACCCGGATATTGCTCTGCAGGTGTTCGCTCATGCGCGGGGTGGTGAAGCTCCCGCCGCCGGCCAGGGCCATGGGCAGCAACAGTTGATCGGCCAGGTGCTCGGCCACCGCCGCGCCGGAATCCAGCCACTCGCGGGCCTGGTCGATGGCCCGATCGGCCACGCTTTCGGCCCGCAGGCTGCTCTGGCCAAAACCGCTGAACAGCTCGGTCAGGTGCTCGAAGACAAACTCCAGCAACAACACGTTGCCCGGGCCGCATTGCTCATCCAGGCGCACCGGGCTCAGGTGCTCCCGAGGCAGGTCCAGGCGAGTGCCGACGCGGCGCAATTCGCGCTCCGCCACATGCTCTGGCAGGCCGGCGCTCAGAGCCCAGGCCCGGCGCCCGAGCAGCTCGCCACGCTGTTCCAGGCGCAGGGGTTGCAGGGTCGAGGGCTGGATAAAGGCTTGCAGTTCGCCACCGCCGGCGGGAACAAAGCCATGGCGCAGCAGCTGCAACTCCACCTGCCCACCCATGCGCCGCAATTGCGGCAGCCAGGCCTGCTGGAGGAAATCCACCGGCGGCGCCAGCGGGTTGTGGGTGCCGCCGCTGATGCTCACACGACTGGGCTCCGGGGCTTGCAACAGGGCCGGCAGCAGGGTCTGCAACACCAGGGCGCAGCTGCCGGCGGTGCCGATGGCGAAACGGTAGTCGCCACCGCGAATCGGCCCCGGCTCGAAGGTCAGCGCCCGGGAGCCCAGCTCGGCGCCCAAGACCCTGGCCGCGCAGACCTGCACCGCCGCCAGCACCGCGGTCAGGTGCTGGCGCAGCAACCCCGGGCGACTGCGCCGGGCCCGTATATTGTGGATGCGCAGGGTCTTGCCGGTGAGCATCGACAGACTCAGGGCACTGCGCAGGACCTGGCCGCCGCCGATGGCGCCGTCCAGTTCGATGACATCCTGTTTCATCATATTCCTCAGGCATAACGCCGGACGCTGTCTCGCAAGTAGGCGTCCAGCACAGCGTTGTCTTGATGGGTGCGCGCCAGCTTGGGCACCGGGCGCTCCAGTTCGGCGGCGATAAAGGCGTGCAGCGCCGGGCGCCGCGGCCCGTAAGCGGCCTCGTCGGCGCTGCGTTTCAAGGCCAGCAACTCATCCACTTCGTCCAGCAGTGGCCGATGGTCGACGGTGCCCAGCAGCTCGGCGAAGGTCATCGGTGGTCGGCCGCGCCCCTGATCGATCCAGCGCACCGCCAGCAACGGCCGGAGCACGTAGAAGTACTTCTTGAACCGCACGCTGTCGCCTTGCAGGTAGCCACGGAAGTTCTTCCTGGCCATCGACAGGTAATGATTACGGGCCGCCGGCGGACTGTAGAAGGCCTCCGCCAACTCTCGCAGACGCGCGGTTGCCGCCGGCTCGCTGCGATACACCAGGGGCGAATCCAGCCACTCCAGCAGGGTCGGGTTGGACTTGCGCAGCAACCCGAGGGTCTTGCGCAATTCCCAGCCGCTGATGTCCAGCTCGTCGTCCAGCGGCCGCTCGATCACGTCCCGCCCGGTGTCCACCTGGATGAACCACTCGGGCTTCTCCACATAGACGAACCGCACATCGTAATCGCTGTCGGTGGAGGCAAAACCCCAGGCCCGGCTGCCCGATTCGCAGGCATACAACACCTGCACGTTACGCTCGCGCTCGATCCGCGCCAGCTCATCCAGTACCCGCTCGCGCATGGCGCTGCTCAGCGGGTAGCGTTCATTGAATTGCATGATTCCTTGTCCTGTTCAATCGACGATCGCCAGCACCTCAGCGCTGGCCTGATCGCCTTGTACATCGGTATTCACAACAGGCGCTTGAGCGATCCGCGAGGCACTTCACCGGCCTCCTCCATCGCCTGCAACCGCTGCGCCAGTGCTTCTCGCAGTGGCTTGGGGGTTACCGGGTCGAACATCGCGTAGCGGGCATCGCACCAACGGGCCAGGGCCTCGCGCCAATAAGCAGCTTCGCTGCCCGCCCGATCCAGGCGACACAGCAGGTATTGCAACTGGCGCCAGCCCGGCTTGAGCCCCAGCAAGGCCCAGCGACGCGCCTGCGGCAGCGCATGCCAGTGCTGGTCCAGACGCTGTTCCAGGGCCTCTTCGAACGCCGCCCAGGGCTGCTCGCGCAGCAGGCCGAGGGCGCAGTTGAAGACCTTGTCCGACGGATCGTCCAGGGCCGCCAGCTGCTGGGCCAGGCCACGTTCGCCGAGGGCTTGCAGGGCCAGCAGGCGCACCGTCAGCGCCTTGGAGGCCAGGGCTTGGTGCAGCATGGCGTCGGCCTGCGGCTCCCGCAGTTCCTTGACCAGCCCCAGCAGGCCCAGCCACTGGCGCTTGTTGCCCGGAGCCGGCTGCTGCAACCGGTCCAGCAGCACTTGCCGTGGGTCCAGCCCATGGCGTGGCGCGGCCCAATGGGCCAGGCAACGCAAGGCCCCCGAAGGGTCGAGCAGGGCTTGCGCCAGATACCCGCGACAATCGGCCAAGCGTGACAACAGCAGCCGCAACGCCTTGACCCGCACACTGGCGCCACAGCTGCGCATCACCGCTTCCAGCAAAGGCACCGCCTGCTCGTCGGGCAGTTCGGCGCAGGCATCCACTGCCATCTGCCGCACGCTGACCTCGGGGTGGCGCAACGCCATGGCCAGCAGCGCCGGCCGGTCCTCGACGCCCTTGAGCAACAGCTCGAAGACAAAGCGCGCGGCCTTGCCCCGGCAATCGCCAAAGGCCCCTTGCACTTCGTCGCGCACCTGGGCCAGTTGCAACACCGTGGTGGCCCGCTCCAGAGTCGCGCCGTGGTCGGCCCGCTGCTTGCTGGCAAGGGCCAGCAACGGTGCCAGGGTCTGCAACAGCAGCCCGGCGTGCTCCGGCGCCCAATACGCCTCGACGGCCGCGGCCGCCTCCTGGCGAACCTGGGGCACCCAATCGTTGAGGCGTTCCAGCAAGGCGGCCAAAGCCTCGGCCGATGGCTGCGCGGACAACCCTCGCACCGCCGCCTGCCGCACGAACCCATTGCCGAAGCGGCTCAGTTCCAGCCAGGCGCTGTGCCTGTCCAGGGTGTCCAACACTTCCCGCACCCGGCGGGCTTCGTAGTCGCTCAGCTGGTCATGCCAGCCGGGCGGGGCCGCTATCACTGCGTCCATGTCGTGCATTGTTCTACCCCTTGACGCACACCACCTGACGCAGGGTGTGCAGCACTTCCACCAGCTCGCGCTGGGCGTGCATGACGTGGTCGATGTCCTTGTAGGCCATCGGGATTTCATCGATCACCGCGGTGTCCTTGCGGCATTCCACATGGGCGGTGGCGCGGATCTGGTCGGCCAGGGTGAAGGTGTTCTTGGCCTTGGTGCGGCTCATGGTGCGCCCGGCACCGTGGCTGCAGGAGCAGAACGCTTCCTCGTTACCCAGCCCGCGAACGATGAAGCTCTTGGCGCCCATCGATCCCGGGATGATCCCCAGTTCGCCCTTCTGCGCCGACACCGCGCCCTTGCGGGTCACCAGCACCTCTTCACCGAAGTGGCGCTCCTTCTGCACGTAGTTGTGGTGGCAGTTCACGGCCTCCAGCGCCACCTCGAAAGGCTTGTTGATCACCTTGCGGGTGGCCTGGATCACCAGTTGCATCATCAGTTCACGGTTGTGCCGGGCGAAGTCCTGGGCCCAGGCCACGGCCTCGACGTAATCGTCGAAGTGCTGGCTGCCTTCCTCGAAGTAGGCCAGGTCGCGGTCCGGCAGATTGGCGATGTGCTGGCGCATGTCCGCCTGGGCCAGGTGGATGAACAGGTTGCCGATGGCGTTGCCCACGCCACGGGAACCGCTGTGGAGCATGAACCAGACCCGGTTGGCCTCATCCAGGCAGACCTCGATGAAGTGGTTGCCGCCGCCGAGAGTGCCCAGGTGCTGGCGGTTGTTGCTGTTGGCCAGCGCCGGGTACTTGTCGGTGATCGCCTTGAAGCGTGGCTGCAAGGCCGCCCAGGCGTGGTCGGCCTGGCGCGGCACGTCGCCCCAGGCGCCCTTGTCGCGGCCGCTGCGCGGCGAGGTGCGGCCATGGGGCACCGCCTGTTCGATGGCGCTGCGCAAACCGTGCAGGTTATCCGGCAGGTCGGCTGCGGTCAGCGAGGTGCGGGCGGCGATCATGCCGCAGCCGATATCCACCCCGACCGCCGCCGGGATGATCGCGCCCAGGGTGGGGATCACGCTGCCGATGGTCGAGCCCTTGCCCAGGTGCACATCCGGCATCACCGCCAGGTGCTTGAAGATGAACGGCATCTTCGCGGTGTTCATCAATTGCTGGCGGGCTTCGTTTTCCACGGGCACGCCCTCGGTCCACATCTTGATCGGCTTGCCGTTGGCGACTTCCAGCAGTTGGTAGGTCTTGTGTTCCATGTTCCTGACTCTTTTTTCTGTGGCTGAAAATCCAGCCTTGTTCGGTGGCCGGTGGTCCGGCATAAAACGGCGACCAGTGAAGGCGGAACATGCAGCGCGCTCTGCCACTGAGCTAGCCCCTTGCGGTTGGCGGGAATCGAACCCGCGACCACGCTGTCCTGTAGTTCCACCGGCATTCGCCGGGTCAATCGGTGCAGGCCAGGCCTGCAGGCAGCGACAAGAGAACAGGCACATGCGCTCTACCGACTGAGCTACAGCCTTGCGGCTGGCGGGGTTCGAACCCGCGACACGATGTAGTACCTGTGGCATTCGCTGCCATCCCGCTCGGGCGGGAGAAAAAACTGCGACGACAAGGGTCGATGAAACAGTGCACTCGTGTTCTGACCTTTGAACTACGGCGCCTTTTCAGGCACCGGCGGGACTCGAACCCGCATCACGAATCTGGGATGTAGTTCCATCAGCATTCGTCGCTGAAACCGCAAAAAAGGTGGCACGACAAATGAGGTGACTGATCGCCGGAATCGAACCGGCATAACCATGATGTACAGCCACTGGCATTCGTGCCTTCACAGGCCCTGACAAGATTTGCTGGGACGTCTTTGGATGTAGTCACAGCGGCATTCGGGGCCTATGAACAAAAATTCTTCGGCGTGCGCCGGGTGAGCGGCGCACGGTTTATCTCATGCCTTGCCGATCAGGGCGCCATCGCCTCGATCGCCTCGACCCAGTGCTGCGCACCGTAGTTGCCCGCGGTGAACTGCTGGATCACATCGAACACCGCGTCACTGAAACCGCCGACGTTGAGGATGTCCTCGCGGTCCGGCGCCTGGGTGGTGGCCCCGGGTTGCATATCGATGCACACCAGCCGCGCCTGCGGGTTGATGGCCTTGATCCGCTCCCACTGGCGCAGGGTTTCGGTGGCGCCATGGCGCCGCGCATCGATCCACGACTCGTTGTCCGAGACCAGGATCAGGGTGTCCACCTTGCACTTGGCGTTGGCCAGTTGTGCCAGGGGCTCCGAGCAGTTGGTCCCGCCACCGCCGATGGCCGCCAGTTTCTGCGCATTGCTCATCACGCTGTCCCGCGGGTTGAGGCGGATATCCACCACCCCGACCTCGAACGGCATGACCCGCGCCGCCGGCTGCTTGCGCAACACCGCTGCCGCCACCAGGGCCGCCACATCGATGCAACGCACCGCCGTGGTGGCACCCTGGCGATAACCGGTGACCGGGCTGTGCATCGACCCCGAGACATCCGGGCACACCACCACCGCGCCTTGCAGCGCCGGCACGTTGGCCAGCGACAGCTCCAGGGCATCCTGCAACGCCTCGCGCACCGGTTGCGGCACCTCGTCCCCGGCCATGCG
Organism: Pseudomonas sp. GW822-FHT05A08; assembly: GCF_058800485.1. Classification (NCBI taxonomy): domain Bacteria; kingdom Pseudomonadati; phylum Pseudomonadota; class Gammaproteobacteria; order Pseudomonadales; family Pseudomonadaceae; genus Pseudomonas; species Pseudomonas sp. GW822-FHT05A08. Next base: position 2,663,786 of record NZ_CM179511.1, on the reverse strand, counting down.
GTAGGCCGCCAGCAACTGGTACGGGTAGACCCGGGCCTTGGCCACCTCGGCGGCATCCGCCAGCCGCGCCGCCACATACTCGGTGCAACCCGGCACCTGGAACGCACCGTGGCGGGCCAGGGTGTTGAGGTTCATGCGCAGCCCCTGCCAGCCCATATTGTGCGCCTGTTCGGCCCATTGCTCGCGGCTCAGGGTTTCATTGCCGAGCAACTGGAACGGCACCTGCGGCACCGCCGTGGTCGCACCGCTGCGAAAGGCCAGCAAGGCGCGGGTCAGCTCAGGCAACGCCTGCGCATCCACCGGCTTGCCGATCAACCAGGCGAAGAAGGCTGCGCGCCAGGCCTCGCCTGGCTTGGGGTGCACCATCTTGACCACGTCCGCCAGCGACGGCTGGTTGCCCACCGCAGCCTGCAACAGCTGACGCTCGGTGGCGCTGTTCAACCAGTTCTGCACCAGGCGCTTGGGCTGCGACCCCAGGGATTTACGCCCGGTCGCCCCGCTGCGCAGGATCTGCACGAAGTTGCGCAGCATCTTGCCGTTGTCCACCACCTGGGCAAACAGCTCCGGCACCAGGGCCGAGCGTTGCGCGGTCAGCGCCGCCAGCAGCAAGGCCGGCATGTCTTTCATATGACCCTGTTGCCGAGCGTAACGCGCGGCCTGGGCGACGAAACGGCTGTCGACCTCGTTCACCAGTTGCAGCACCGCTTCCAGCTGACCTTCGGGCGAGGTGTAGAAGGTCGAGTTCAAGCAACCGGTCACCGCCAGTTGGGCCAGGCGGTGCTTGGCGTTGTAGGCATAGGCCGGGGCCTGGGCGGCGTTCAGGGTGTTGCTCGCTGGCGCTTTGGCCTGTTGGGTGTTGAACAGCTGGAAGTTGGCCATCTTGGCGTCTCGCTCTGTTGTCTTGTTCGTTGCCAGAGAGATTGCAGCCGCTGTGCCAGTTTTATTTTTCTCGGCGAATTATTTTTCAACTTATTGATTTATAACAATTTTATTTTTAAATGATTTTTTCATTGGCGAGTCTTCGAGACAAAGCTGCTGATAATTTTATATCTTTGTTTATCGTTTTTTATCTTTAGGTATAAACATGTCAGGCAAGCCCACGGTCGCCATAGGTTTTGTCGGTTCCACCCTCGATCGCGTCGGCAAGGGCGCCAACCGCTGGAACCATTGGCGCCCCAGTGTCGGCCTGTGCCAGCAGCAGGACGTGCTGATCCACCGCCTGGAGCTGATCCACGGCCTGGACGCCCGGGACGTCAGCCTGGCCGAGCGGGTGGCCAGCGACATTCGCCAGGTATCGCCGCAGACCGAGGTGCGCCTGCACCCCATGGGCCTGAAGAACCCCTGGGATTTCGAAGAGGTGTACGGCGCCCTGCACGACTTCACCAGCGCCTACCCCTTCGACACCGAGCGCGAGGACTACCTGGTGCACATCACCACCGGGACCCACGTGGCGCAGATCTGCTGGTTCCTGCTGACCGAGGCGCGCTACCTGCCGGCGCGGCTGATCCAGACCTCCCCCGCGCGGCGCCGCGACCCTCAGGAGCACGCCACCGGCACCCACGCCCTGATCGACCTCGACCTGTCGCGCTACGACCGCATCGCCTCGCGCTTCGCCGGCAAGCGCCTGGAGGGCCTGGCCTTCCTCAAGTCCGGGATCGCCACCCGCAACGCCGCGTTCAACCGTTCCATCGAACAGATCGAGCGGGTGGCCGTACGCTCCAAGGCACCGATGCTGCTGATCGGCCCCACCGGGGCCGGCAAGTCGTTCCTGGCCCGGCGCATCTATGAACTCAAGCGCGGCCGGCACCAGGTCCAGGGGCGTTTTGTCGAGGTCAACTGCGCCACCCTGCGCGGCGACGGCGCCATGTCGGCGTTGTTCGGGCATATCAAGGGCGCCTTCACCGGCGCCCAGAACGCCCGCGACGGCCTGTTGCGGGCGGCGGACGGCGGCATGCTGTTTCTCGACGAGATCGGCGAACTGGGGCTCGACGAACAGGCGATGCTGCTCAAGGCCATCGAGGAGAAACGCTTCTTCCCCATGGGCTCGGACCAGGAAGTGGACAGCGACTTCCTGATCATCGCCGGCACCCACCGCGACCTGCGCGGCCGGGTCGCCCAGGGCCTGTTCCGCGAGGACCTGTATGCGCGGATCAACCTCTGGACCTTCAACCTGCCGGGGCTGGCCGGGCGGCGCGAGGACATCGAGCCGAACATCGATTTCGAACTGGAACGCCACGCCCGCGAGCAAGGGCGCCTGGTGCGCTTCAACCTCGAGGCGCGGCGGCGCTACCTGGCGTTTGCCAGTTCCAGCGAGGCGGCGTGGCTGGGCAACTTCCGCGAGCTGTCGGCGTCCATTACCCGCATGGCCACCCTGGCCGACAGCGGGCGCATCGACGAAGCCCAGGCCGAGGAAGAAATCGAGCGGCTACGGTATGCCTGGGGCTTGAGCCAGGAGCAGGATCCGCTGGCCACCCTGCTGGGCGACACGGCCGAACTCGACCTGTTCGACCGCCTGCAACTGCAGGCGGTGATCGAAGTCTGCCGCCAGGCCGACAGCCTGTCCGATGCCGGGCGCAAGCTGTTTGGCGTGTCCCGCCAGACCAAGGTCCAGCCCAATGACGCCGACCGCCTGCGCAAGTACCTGGCGCGCTTCGGCCTGGAGTGGAAGCAGATAGTTGCACCAGCGGACTAAGAGGGGTTGCCTGCGAGCGCGAAGCGCTCGCAAAAGCGCCCCACACACCTGCCCTCAGCCACCCGGCACCGCGAACACCGCGTTGGCCCTGGCCACCACCCGCTCGCCGACCTGCAGGGTGACGGTGGCAAAGGCCATCTGCCGGCCGCGCTTGGAATGTTCCAGGCGCACGTCGATCCATTCGCCGACCTGCACCGCGCCGAGGTAGTCCAGGTGCATGCTGGCGGTGATCAGCGGCAGCGGCGGGTCGCTGGCGAAGGCCATGGCGTAGCCCATGCCGATATCGGCCAGGGTGGCGAGGATGCCGCCGTGCACGGTGCCACGCCCGTTGGCGTGACGGCGGTCGGCGCGCAGGCCGATCTCCAGTTGCAAGCCGCTGCCACGGCAATACACCGGGCCGATCAGCTCCAGCAGCGGGCTGCTGCGGGACAAGGGGGCATAACCTTCGGGTAACTCGAGCGAGCTCATGACAGGTCTCCGTTGCCGATGGCGATGACCGAGGCACGGGTCATCGGTCCCCGAGGTGTACCCCGAAGCGGTGCTCGCGCCCAGCCGAATCCATCCGGCAAATCCCTGGCGATAAGTCGCGGCGACACGACATCCGCCCCTCCCCGGGCAATCGACGATAAGATACGCAGCCGTCCCGCCTGCCCCGGGCACGATCATTTATTTCAAGGAGCGACCATGCACCCTCAGGACGACACCCCCACCCCGCTGCGCAGCCTCGCCGTGGTGCTGCTCAGCACCCTGCTGGCCGCCTGTTCCCCCAGCGATCGTTCGTCCTCGGTGGCGGTCGGCGGCGCCCAGGGCAAGGCCGGCGCGCAACTGGCCTATGAACATGAACTGAGCCTGTCGCTGCCCTCGGCGCAGATCGCGCCGCGCCTGGCCGCCACCCGCGAAGCCTGCGAAAACGCCCAGTTCGGCGCCTGCAATATCCTGCGTCTGCAACAAGGCCAGTATCACGCCCAGGTGATCCTGCGCATCGTGCCCGACGGCGTCGAACCGATAGTCGCGCTGGCCGCCCAGGGCGCCGAGATCGGTGAACGCATCACCAGCGCCGAAGACCTGGCCGACGCCGTGGCCGACGTGCAGCGCCAGCAGGAACGGCTCAAGGCCCAGCAGCAACGCCTCGACCAGCTGGCAGCGCGCAAGGACATCACCGTCAGCGACCTGATCGCCCTGAGCAAGGAACAGGCGAGCATCGAGAACGACCTGCAGGCCCTGGCCCAGGTCGCCGCCGGGCACCAGCGCCGGCTCGACACCAACCGCCTGACCCTGAACTTCGTGCCCACCGACAGCAGCCAGCGCGGCTCGAAACTGCAACAGGCCTTCGACAACCTGCTGGACAACCTCGCCTACGGCACCGCCGAAGCCCTGGAGAAAGGCAGCTATGTGCTGCCGTTCCTGATCCTGGCCTTCCCGCTGGTGATGATCTGGGTCTGGCTGTGGCGCCGGTTCGTGCGCCGTCGTTGAGTCGATGGAGCGCAACCCGATAAAAAGCCCGGCCTGATGTGCCGGGCTTTTTTATGTTGGCGTTTGGCAACGGCGGGGCCTGGGATTTTTATCGCGAGCAAGCTCGCTCCTACAGGTAACGCGCAAGGCATGAGACATGGGTGCTGGAGGATGCCGCCCTCTCTGTGGGAGCGAGCTTGCTCGCGATCCGCACCGCGGCCTGCCCTCCGAACTTGATGCGAGGCTCTATTCCAGGCCTTCCCGCAGCTATCATTGGCGTCGATGGTCACCATCGACCCAATGAAATTCTCAAAAAAAATCCGCCACGTAACATCTGCTCCATACCAACCAAACAACACCCCGGAGCACACCACCATGAAACGCCAAATTCTTCTCAGCATCGCTTTCTCGGTTCTTGCAGCAAACGCTTTTGCCGCGTCCTCGGCCTACCCGGTGGTCGCCGAAGGCGGCTCGGATCGCCTGATTGAAAAACGTCTCGCCGAAGGTGGCGCCGATCGCTTGATCGAACGCCGTGTTGCCGAAGGTGGTTCCGATCGCTTGATCGAGCGCCGTGTTGCCGAAGGTGGTTCCGATCGTCTGATCGAACGCCGTGTTGCCGAAGGTGGTTCTGATCGCTTGATCGAGCGCCGTGTTGCCGAAGGTGGTTCCGACCGTCTGATCGAGCGCCGTGTCGCTGAAGGTGGTGCTGATCGTCTGATCGAACGCCGCGTTGCCGAAGGTGGTTCCGATCGTTTGATCGAACGCCGCGTTGCCGAAGGTGGTTCCGATCGTTTGATCGAACGCCGCGTTGCCGAAGGTGGCTCCGATCGTCTGATCGAGCGCCGTGTCGCTGAAGGTGGTTCCGACCGTCTGATCGAGCGTCGCGTTGCCGAAGGTGGTTCCGACCGTCTGATCGAGCGTCGCGCCGTATGATTGCGCGGTCCGCAGTACTCGAAAAAAAGCCCGGCCTTATCAGCCGGGCTTTTTTCATTTCAGGGCGTCGGGATTCCCCGATCGATCGCTATCACCCTCACCTCGCCATGCACCGCTGATACCGCTCGTCCACCCGTTTGGCGAACCAGGCGGTGGTCAGTTTGCGGGTGATCTTCGGGCTCTTCAGCTGGATACCCGGCAGGATCTGCCGCGGCAAAGCCTTGCCCTGGGCCTGATCGGCCAGGGCGAATACCCGCTTGTACAGCTTGGTGTCCTCGAACTCGAGGCTGTTGCCCTTCTCCAGCTGGTTGCGAATGGTCGGGTTGCGCATGTCCAGGGATTTGCCCAGGGCGCGCACCGCCAGCTCGGTGCTGCCGGGCATGATCGAGTCGTAGCGGATCAGGTCGCCGTCCAGCGCCAGGGAAATCCCCGAGGCCACGCTCAGGGCGTTCTGGAACGCGGCATTGCGGCTGGCGTACCAGCCGGCGTTGAAATCGGCGAAGCGGTACAGCGGCTGCGGGTAATTCACCGGGTAACCGAGCAAGTGGGCGATGCCGAAATACATGCCGCCACGCCGGCTGAACACCTCGCGGCGGATCGAGCCGTCCACGCTATAGGGGTAATTGCGCGCCTGCTGCTCGGCGAAGTCGATGCTGACCTGCATCGGCCCGCCGGTGTGCACCGGGTTGAAACCGCCGAACAGGGTCTTGCCCATGGGCACGCTGCCGATGAAGTCGTCGAAGATCGTGCTCAGTTCCTTCTCCGTGCGCGCCCCGGCCAGGCGCTCGCTGTAGGACTTGCCGTTCGGCGAGCGCACCTGTAACGCCGCGCTGACCAGCATCGACGGCACATGCACCTTGGCCGCGCGGCGGTCGATTTCGCTGCGGGCGATCTTGCCCAGCCCCGGCACCGGCGGGTCGACCTGATAGGTGGACTCCTGCTCGGCCACCGCCAGCACCGCGCAGAGGTTGCTCTTGCTCGGCTCGATGCCCTGGGCGGTAAAGGCCACCTGGATATCCCGGGCCCAGCCCTGGCGATCGGCGACCTTGGCCGGCAGCAGGCGCGCCACCTGGGCCTGGACCTGGGCCGGGCTGGGCGCCGGCGCCTTTGAACCGAACTGACCGGCACAGCCGGCCAGGGCCAGCGAGGCCGCGACAGCGGCCCAGCGAAGTGAATGCAGAGGTTTTATAGACATGGCTTCCCAGTAATTCCGAAGGTGGCCCGCGCTTGAGGTGCATGCGTCGCCGCGGATATCGACCCTCAAGGCGCCGCGCTGTTCCGTGCCAGCGACAGGCCATTTGAGCATTCCCCGTGACCGACGGCGAATTTCACCTAATCTGAAACCTCATCGCCCACAGAAAAACAACACAGGGGGCCCATCGTGAGCGTGCAACTCAACCACACCATTGTCTGGTGCCGCGACAAGCAACGGTCGACGGATTTTCTCGTGCAGGTGCTCGGCCTACCGCCGCCTGTGCCCTTCGGCCCGATGCTGGTGGTGCAGCTGGATAACGGCGTGTCCCTGGATTACTACGACAACGACCCGCCCATCGCCTCCCAGCACTACGCCTTTCTGGTCGCCGCCGACGACTTCGAACCGATACTGCAACGCATTCGCCAGCGCGGCCTGGCGTTCTGGGCCGACCCGGGCAAGCAGCGCCCCAATGAAATCAACCGCCACGAAGGCGGACGCCGGGTGTATTTTGATGACCCCGACGGCCACCTGCTGGAAGTGTTCAGCCAGACCTGAGCGTCCTTTACCTGCCCTGGAGTCCCCTGCGCCATGCTCTCACCGGATTTTCTCATCACCTCGCTGATCGTCGTGCTGATCCCCGGCAGCGGCGTGATCCTGACCATTTCCACGGCGCTGGTGGCCGGCAAGCGCGCCAGCCTGTTCACCGCCATCGGCTGTACCGCCGGGATAGTCCCGCACCTGCTGGCCTCGGTGCTGGGCCTGTCGGCCATCCTGCACACCAGCGCGCTGGCCTTCCAGGGCCTGAAGTTCGCGGGGGTCGCCTACCTGCTGTACCTGGCCTACGCCACCTGGCGCGACCGCTCGGCCTTCGCCGTGGACACCCGCTTGCCCGCCACCAGCGCCAGCGGCCTAGTGCTCAAGGCCTGCCTGCTGAACATCCTCAACCCCAAGCTGACGATTTTCTTCCTGGCCTTCCTGCCGCAGTTCATCAGCCACGACGGCCCCTCGCCGGCCATGCAGATGCTCGGCCTGAGCGGTGTGTTCATGGCGATGACCTTCGCCGTATTCGTGATCTACGGCCTGCTGGCCAACCTGTTCCGCAAGGCGGTGATCGAATCGCCCCAGGTGCAGAACTGGCTGCGCCGCAGCTTTGCCGCGAGCTTCGCCGCCCTGGGCCTGAACCTGGCGTTCGCCCAGCGCTGAAACCTGGTACACGAAACCGGCATGACATTGATCTCTCGACGAGGGCAAGGACATGAACCGCAGCGACGTACTGATCATTGGCGCCGGCCCCACCGGCCTGGTTCTGGCGCTGTGGCTGAGCCGGCAAGGGATCAAGGTGCGCATCCTCGACCAGACCGCCGGCCCGGGCACCACCTCCCGGGCCCTGGCGGTGCAGGCCCGGACCCTTGAGCTGTACCGCCAGCTGGACCTGACCCAGTCCATCCTCGACCAGGGTCACCAGGTGCCGGCCGCCAACCTCTGGGTCAAGGGCGAACAGGCCGCCCACCTGCCCCTGAGCAGCATCGGCGCGGACCTGACGCCCTACCCCTTCCTGGAAATCTACCCGCAGGACCAGCACGAACAATTGCTGATCGAGCGCCTGCAGCGTTTTGGCGTGACGGTCGAGCGCCAGACCGAACTGCTGAGCTTCACCGACCACGGCCACCTGGTCAGCGCCCAGCTGCGCGGCGCCGATGGCCAGGAGGAAACCTGCCAGGCCTTCTACCTGGCCGGCTGCGACGGCGCCCGCTCGACGGTGCGCAAGACCCTTGGCATCGACTTTCCCGGCGGCACCTATCAACAGGTGTTCTATGTGGCGGACGTCGACGCCCGGGGCCCGGCGCTCAATGGCGAGCTGCACGCGGACCTCGACGAGGCGGATTTCCTCGCGGTCTTTCCGCTGGCCGGCGAAGGCCGGGCACGGCTGATCGGCACGGTGCGCGATGAACGCGCCGAGCACGCGGAAACCCTGAAGTTCGAGGACGTCAGCCGGCGCGCCATGGACAGCCTCAAGGTCCAGGTCGACCGGGTCAACTGGTTCTCCACCTACCGCGTGCATCATAGGGTGGCCGAGCGCTTCTTCAGCGGCCGCGCCTTCCTGCTCGGCGACGCCGCCCACGTGCACAGCCCGGCCGGCGGCCAGGGCATGAACACCGGGATCGGCGACGCCATCAACCTGGCCTGGAAACTCGCCGCGGTGCTCAGCGGCAAGGCCGAGGAGCACCTGCTGGCGACCTATGAGTTCGAACGCATCGAATTCGCCCGGCGCCTGGTGGCCACCACCGACCGGGTGTTCAGTTTCATCACCGCCGACGGGCCGATCGCCAACCTGCTGCGCACCCGCCTGGCGCCGCTGCTGATCCCCAAGGTGACCGCGGTGGAAGCGGCGCGCGAATTCCTGTTCCGCACGGTGTCGCAGATCACCCTCAACTACCGTGACATGCCCCTGAGCTGCGGCAGCGCCGGCCATGTCCACGGCGGCGATCGCCTGCCCTGGGCCCACGGCGCCGTCACCGACAACTTCGCCAGCCTCGACTACCTGGGGTGGCAGGTGCATGTGTACGGCGTCACCAGCGACGCCCTGCGCGCCTGGTGCGCCGAGCGGCAACTGCCGCTGACGGTGTTCGACTGGGAAACGGCGCACCAGGTCGCCGGCCTGGCGCGCAACGGTTTCTACCTGCTGCGGCCGGACACCTACGTGGCACTGGCGGAAAAATCGGCGGACCCGAAGGTCATGGAGCGGTATTTCGAGGAGCGCAAGATTACGCTGTGAGGGGGGCAGATAAATTCGTCGACGGGATTATGCAGCGCCTGGATTGACGTCATCGCGGGCAAGCCTCGCTCCTACAGATTTTGTAGGAGCGAGGCTTGCCCGCGATAGGGCCCTTGAGGGCGATACATTTACATCTGGAACACCGCTGGAGCGCGTCAGATCCCGGCGAGCGCCAGGTCCATCGCAAAGTAGGTGAAGATCAGGTCGGCGCCGGCGCGCTTGATCGAGCCCAGGCTTTCGCGCACCACCCGCGCTTCGTCGATGGCCCCGGCCAGGGCGCCGAACTTGATCATCGCGTACTCGCCGCTGACCTGATACGCGGTCACCGGCAGGCGCGAGGCTTCGCGGATGTCGCGGATGATGTCCAGGTAAGCACCGGCAGGCTTGACCATCAGCGAGTCCGCGCCTTCCTGCTCGTCCAGCAGCGACTCGCGCACCGCTTCGCGGCGGTTCATCGGGTTCATCTGGTAGCTCTTGCGGTCGCCCTTCAACGCGCTGCCGCCGGCCTCGCGGAACGGACCGTAGAGCGCCGAGGCGAACTTGGTGGAATAGGCCATGATCGCGGTCTGGGTGAAGCCGGCCTCGTCCAGGGCGCGGCGGATGGCCTGGACCTGCCCGTCCATGGCCGCCGACGGCGCGATCACATCGGCGCCGGCGCGGGCCGCGGCCACCGCCTGCTTGCCAAGGTTGACCAGGGTCTGGTCGTTGTCCACTTCATGGCCGTGCAGCACACCGCAATGGCCGTGGTCGGTGTACTCGCAGAAACAGGTGTCGGACATCACGATCATCTCCGGCACCGCGTCCTTGGCAATCCGCGACATGCGCGACACCAGGCCGTTGTCGTTCCAGGTGTCGCTGCCGTTGCTGTCCAGGTGGTGAGAGACGCCGAAGGTCATCACCGACTTGATCCCGGCGCGGGCGTAACGCTCGATCTCCCCGGCCAGCTTCGACTCCGGAATGCGCATCACCCCCGGCATACTCTTGATCGGCACGAAATCGTCGATCTCTTCCTCGACGAAAATCGGCAGCACCAGGTCGTTGAGGCTGAACTCGGTTTCCTGGAACAGGCTGCGCATCTGTTCGCAGCGGCGCAGGCGACGGGGACGGGCTTGGGGGAACTGGCTGGACATGGGACTTCCTCAGGGCAGGCCAAGTAAGACGAGGCTGGGCGCGAAAAGACCGCAGCCAAAAAGAGCGAAGCTTATGCCCCAAGCCCCGACCGGCACAAACACCGCGTCGCCAAAACTGTGTTTGCGCTTTGGTAACAATGCCGTGAAAGCAGCTCGGTACGCCTGTCAGGCAAATGGCCCGGGACGCAACTGTCGGGCCGATTTTTGATCTAACGAACACACGCCCGAGCCGTTCAAGCAGGCATGAAAAGCCTGCGCTCCCAGCACGTATTCGCGGCGTGTGCAGGACCACTCGTCCGTGAACACAGCCCCTGGCCAACCCTCTGCCGGGCAGCGTATCGAGGGCTCCGCCGAGCCCCATCGGCAGCCAGCTGCGCAGGGTGGCTGTCGCGGACGGGAGAACCGGGCCTACAGGCAGGTCAGCCCGGTTCCTGTTCTGGCGTGGCAGGTCGCCCCAGGGAAGGTTCGCGGCCCGCCCTCAACCCGGGAGGAGAAGCGAAAATGGCCAACTCCGTGAAAAAAATGCCGATCCAGACTGAAGACAAGGCCACCCGGCGCTCGACCATGAGCGACCTGTGGCAACCTCTGGAAAAACTGCGGCAACAGGTCGATCACCTGTTCTATGACTTCAATCGCGGCCCCGGCCTGTCTCCCTTCAGCCGCGGGCTGTTCGATGTGGATCCGTTCTGGCGGCGCGAACTGATCGGCCGCGGCATACCCGCCGTCGACATCACCGAGAAAGACGAAAGCTTCGAAATCACTGCCGAATTGCCCGGCATGGATCAGAAGAATATCGAGATCAAACTCTCCGACGGCAGCCTGGTCATCAAGGGTGAAAAGAGAGAGGAAACCCAAGAAAACAGAAAGGGCTACCACCTGAGCGAACGTCATTACGGCTCCTTCGAGCGGGTGTTCAACCTGCCCAAGGGGGTCGATGCCGAAAAGATCGAGGCGAGCTTCAGCAAAGGCGTGCTGAGTATCTCGCTGCCGAAAAAACCCGCCGCCATGACGGCGGACAAGGTCGTGCAGATCAAAGGCGAATGACCCAGGCCAACCAGCCCCTTGCCGGGAAAACGGCAAGGGGCTTTTTTTGTTTGACGATGACTCCAGCCCGGCACTTCGCTGGACTGCGCCTAAGCCAGATACAGCAGGTTTATCAATCACTTAGACGATTTCAACATAGGCCGGTGCTTTCCGAAACCTGACCCGGCTTCCGGTCGCGTGGCGTTAGGCAAGAGCGTGAGAGGTCACGTTTTGTCGTCTTGTCTTATAGAGTCGGCACAGGGGTGCTGCCGTTCAAGGCTGGAATCTTTGAAAACACGTCAGCCATAAAATCCATGAACACGATAGCCCGCGTGGGAAGCAGTCTATTGGCGACATAAACCATCTGCACGGGGACAGGGGGAGCCGCATGGTGGGTGAGAATGACCTGTAATCTCCCGCTGTTCAGCCCGCCCTCAAACAGCCACGCAGGTCCTTGCGCCACACCCAGGCCTGCCGCGACCGCCGCACTCACAGCGTCGGGCGAGTTGACCCTGAGCCTGCCGGCAATCGGAATGTCCGCGTCCCGGAATCGCCAGGTCGCCCCGGACGACAGTAAGGTGTAGATGATGCAATCGTGGTCGCGTAGATCATCCGGGGTCTGCGGAACTCCGCGTTTAGCCAAGTAGTCCTTGCTGGCGACGAAGACCCGGTCGTACCGCCCAAGAGGCCGGGCGCGCAAGGTGCTGTCCTCCAGCTGTCCTATGCGAATGGCGAGTTCGGTGCCTTCATTGACCAGGTCTACGTATCGATCGTTGAGTTGGAGATCCAAGGTCAATTGAGGGTAGCGCTCCAAAAAGGCCGGCACATGCGGCAGCACAAACGCGTGTGCGAGAGCTGTCGGACAGGCTACGCGCAAGAGTCCCGATGGCTCGACGTTGTTCCTGAAGGACGATTCGGATTCATCCACCGCATCCAGGATGCGCCGGATGTCCGCATAGTAGCGTTCGCCCTCCGGCGTCAAGGAGAGCTTGCGCGTTGATCGGTGGAGCAAGCGCGTCTGCAAATGATCCTCCAGAGCCGCTACATAGCGGCTTACATTGGGTTGCCCCAGCCCTAGATCGCGCCCTGCCGCCGAAAAGCTCCCAGTTTCTACAGCACGCGCGAAGCATGTCATCAAAAGAAATCGGTCCACTTCTCCACCTCAATTCATGCCTGATTTGCATGAATCATATGCGAATAGGCAGTCTTATCCGATACGGAGCATAAGCGCATATTTCTCCATGTCGACCGCAGTGGTCGTCATTCACCGGAGAATTCAAATGTCGCGCTTGCAAGGTAAACGTACTCTCATCACTGGCGGCACCAGTGGCATCGGGCTGGAAACGGCAAAGCAGTTCCTGGCGGAGGGTGCTCGCGTGATCGTAACGGGTGTCAACCCCGATTCGATTGCAAAGGCCCAGGCCGAATTGGGCCCGGAAGTGTCGGTGCTGCGCGCCGACTCGGCCAGCGTTGCAGCACAAAAGGAGCTGGCACACGTCATCAAGGAACACTACGGCCAACTCGACGTTGCCTTCCTCAATGCCGGCGTATCCGTCTGGCTGCCCATTGAGGAATGGACGGAAGATATGTTCGACCGCTCTTTCGACATCAACGTCAAAGGGCCGTACTTCCTGATGCAGGCGCTGTTGCCGGTCTTCGCAAATCCTGCTTCCGTAGTGTTGACGACTTCCGTAAGCGCGCATGCAGGGGCAGATCGCTCGTCCGTGTATGCCGCAACGAAGGCCGCATTGCTGAACATGTCGAAGACGCTCTCGACCGAATTGCTGGGCCGTGGCATCCGTGTCAACGCAGTGAGCCCTGGCCCCGTCGAGACTCCGCTTTACGACAAGCTCGGTATTCCGGAAGCTTATCGCGAGCAGCTCAACAAAGAGATCGCGGCAACCATTCCGCTTGGGCGCTTCGGTACCTCCGACGAGGTGGCCAAAGCAGTGCTGTATCTGGCATCCGACGAGTCGCGCTGGACGGTCGGCTCTGAAATCGTCCTTGACGGCGGCCGCCTGCTGAATGGCTAAGCGCGCAGCTCAAGAATTGCGCGAATGCAACATCGCCTGGGCTGAGTCAATCAGGTCCTGAACGCCCGCCTCAGCACTTAGCGACGAACCAGTCCAATCCAGACTGTGCAAACAGCGGTACGCGGGAAACCTCTGCCGCTGTTTCCGCTTGATAAACCATCCACCAGATTTTCGACGGCCTTGCGCGCATTTCGGCTTGGCGTGAGGCGCTTGAGGCGCGCTCCAGCGTAAGGAATGCCGTTGTCGCAGACTATGCCGATCGTTTCCAAACGCATCTGCGCCAACAAGAAGCGCTGATCGCTGCCGCTTAGCCGAAGCGATCAGTCAACCCAAGCCTTTCGATCAGGAGTCGGGAACATGACGAATCCATCAAAAAGCGCTCTGATCATCGTTGAGTATGTCAACGAATGGCTGGCCCCAACGGGTGGACAAACGTGCATGATTCGAAGGTGCCAAGATCCGACCTAAGTTACTGTTCCGTATAGGTGTATGGTTCAAGTCTGTGTGTGTCGAGGACTTGACATAGGCCCTTTTTTGCCAGCCGGCATACCCGCTCAGCGCGAGCTATTGAGCGCCACGGCCGCCAGGATCAGCGCCTTCAAGGCGGCCTCGTCAAGCTTGTCACCCTCATGCAGATCGATCGCCCGCCGGGTATTGCCCTCGAGGCTGGCGTTGAACAGGCCTGCCGGGTCGTCCAGCGCGGCGCCCTTGGCAAAGGTCAGCTTCACCACGCTCTTGTAGGTCTCGCCGGTGCAGAGGATGCCGCCGTGGGACCACACCGGCACCCCGCGCCACTTCCACTCCTCGACCACCTGCGGGTCGGCCTGGCGGATCAGCCTCCGGACCCGGGCCAGCCTCTCGCCGCGCCAGTCGCCCAGCTCTTCAATGCGCCCGTCTATCAGTTGTGAGGCGGAATCGCTCTGCCCTGCCGGCGTGGCGTCGCTGCTCTGTTTCTTCATCCTGGTCATCCTCTGGAGGGGTCGCCCGACATTTGAGTATCGCTGACAGGGCATTTCCCTCCAGGTAACCGACGAGCGTCACACCGGCAGCGCGGTGCCCGGTTTGTTTTTTGGCATGGGGATTTCCGTCGTCAGGCGCCGCATGCCCTTGATGCGGGCTTGCTTCTGGCGTCGCTCGGATACGCTGGCGCCCCTGAGATTGAAGGCAGGAGGCAGTTGTCTTGACAGGAGGGCGTAGCGGGAATCGAGAGCCAGGCACGCCATCCATGCGCACCTGGTTTCTTTACAGCGGGAGGTGAATCAGTTCCACGGACGGTCGCCGTGCTCGTCCTTGACCCGGGTCGGCAGGCCCATCAGGTCCAGCGCCTTGAGGAACGGCTCGGCCGGCAGCTCCTCGACGTTGACCATGCGCTGCACGTCCCACTCGCCACGGGCCACCAGCAGGGCCGCGGCCACCGGCGGTACGCCTGCGGTGTAGGAAATGCCCTGGCTGTCGGTTTCGGCAAAGGCTTCTTCGTGGCAGGCCACGTTGTAGATGAACACTTCGCGCGGCTGGCCATCCTTGGTGCCCTTGACCAGGTCGCCGATGCAGGTCTTGCCGGTGTAGCCCGGCGCCAGCGACGCAGGATCGGGCAGCACGGCCTTGACCACTTTCAGCGGCACCACTTCCAGGCCTTCGGCGGTCTTGACCGGTTGCTCGGAGAGCAGGCCGAGATTCTTGAGCACGGTGAACACGTTGATGTAGTGCTCGCCGAAGCTCATCCAGAAGCGCACGTTGGGCACGTCGAGGTTCTTCGACAGCGAGTGCACTTCATCGTGACCGGTCAGGTACAGGTTCTGCGAACCGACCACCGGCAGGTCGTCGGTACGCTTGACTTCGAACATGGTGTTGCTGGTCCACTGGCTGTCCTGCCAGCTCCACACCTGCCCGGTGAATTCGCGGAAATTGATTTCCGGATCGAAATTGGTGGCGAAATATTTGCCATGGGAACCGGCATTGACGTCGAGAATGTCGATCGAATCAATGCGGTCGAAATACTGTTGCTTGGCCAGGGCCGCATAGGCGTTGACCACGCCCGGATCGAAACCCACGCCAAGAATGGCGGTGACGTTCTTCTGCTGGCACTCCTCGAGGTGCTTCCACTCGTAGTTGCCATACCAGGGCGGCGTCTCGCAGATCTTGCCCGGTTCTTCGTGAATGGCGGTGTCCAGGTAGGCCACGCCGGTATCGATGCAGGCACGCAGCACCGACATGTTGAGGAAGGCGGAGCCGACGTTGATGACGATCTGCGATTCGGTCTCGCGGATCAGCGCCTTGGTCGCCTCGATATCCAGCGCGTTGAGCGCATAGGCCTTGATTTGCGCGGGCTGTTTGAGGCTGCCCTTGGCCTTGACGCTGTCGATGATGGCCTGGCATTTGGAGATGTTGCGCGACGCGATAGCAATACGACCGAGTTCGTCGTTGTGCTGCGCGCACTTGTGGGCCACCACCTTGGCGACACCTCCTGCACCAATGATAAGAACGTTCTTCTTCAATTTCTTTATCTCTCCTTTCCGCCAGCTTACGAGAGGCTGGACAGGTAGTCTTCGAACCCAAATTCACGAACCACCTCGACACTACCGTCGAGTTGTTTCACTACGATGGACGGCATTTTCAGGCCGTTGAACCAGTTTTTCTTGACCATGGTGTAACCCGCCGCGTCAACGAACGACAGCCGATCGCCGATGGTCAGCGGACGATCGAATTGATACTCGCCGAAGATGTCTCCGGCCAGGCAAGACTTGCCGCACACCATGTAGGTGTGTTCGCCCGCGCTGGGCGCCAGCTTGGCGTTCAGGCGATAGATCAAAAGATCGAGCATGTGCGCCTCGATGGAGCTGTCGACCACCGCCAGGTGCTTGCCGTTGTAGAGGGTGTCGAGCACGGTGACTTCCAGCGACGCGCTCTGGGTGATCGCCGCTTCGCCCGGCTCCAGGTAGACCTGCACGCCGTACTTCTCGGAGAACGCCTTGAGGCGCGCGCAGAAGGCGTCCAGGTCGTAGCCTTCGCCGGTGAAGTGGATGCCGCCGCCGAGGCTGACCCATTCGACCTTGTGCAGCAGGTGGCCGAAGCGTTCCTCGATGGTGCCCAGCATCTGGTCGAACAGGCCGAAGTCGGCGTTCTCGCAGTTGTTGTGGAACATGAAGCCGGATATCTGCTCGATGACCGCCTCGACCTTCACCGGGTCCCATTCGCCCAGGCGGCTGAACGGACGCGCCGGGTCGGCCAGCAGGTAATCGGAACTGCTCACCTGGGGGTTGACCCGCAGACCGCGAACCTTGCCCGCGGACGCCTCGGCGAAGCGCTGCAGCTGGCCGATGGAGTTGAAGATGATCTTGTCGCAGTTGTCGAGCATCTCTTCGATTTCGTCGTCGGCCCAGGCCACGCTGTAGGCGTGGGTCTCGCCGGCGAACTTCTGCCGGCCGAGCTTGAGCTCGTACAGCGACGACGAGGTGGTGCCGTCCATGTACTGCTGCATCAGGTCGAACACCGACCAGGTGGCGAAGCACTTGAGCGCCAGCAGGGCCTTGGCGCCGGACTGTTCGCGCACGTAGGCGATCTTCTCCATGTTGCCGAGCAGTTTCTGTTTGTCGATGAGGTAGTACGGCGTTTTGATCATTTCGAGGCCTCCGGCCAGGCCAGCCAAAAAAAGGATGCGCATTGTGCCTTCACTGAAGGCATATCGAAAGGGCGGACGGTCAGTTCGCTGAGTCAGGGCTTCGTCTCATGCTCGGAGCAAGCCGCCCGCAGGTCCGTTCCGGGCATCGCCGGGTACCCTCCGAGGACTGATGACAAATGCCCCGGTGGCAGGTCCGACCGGTCGAACCGCTTTGTGGCCCAGCTACGCAGACAGCCCGATGATTGGCGGTCATTTGCCGACTTGGGCAACCCTCCCCGGCCCCTCGCTTTGCGCGAACACGTATCTGTTTTTCCCCAGTTTCTTGGCCAGGTACATGGCCTGATCCGCGGCCCGTAACAGCTGATCCGCTTCCACCCCATGGGTCTGGTAGAACGCCGCGCCGAGGCTTGCGGAAACATCGGCCTTCACTCCCGAGATCATCAGCGGCTGGCCGACCACATGAATAATCCGGTCGAGAATCGGGGCCACTTCGTCGATCGATCCAAGGTCATCCAGGACCACAACGAACTCATCGCCGCCCACGCGTGCCAGAAGGTCACATTCCCTCAGACAGGACTGCAGGCGATCGGCGATGATGATCAGCAACTGGTCACCCGCCGCATGCCCCAGGTTATCGTTGACCAACTTGAAGCCATCCAGGTCCAGATAGCAGACCACCACCTTGGCGTTGCGCCCTTGCACTCTTTCGAGAATCGCATCGAGCTTCATGCCCAGCAGCCGTCTATTGGGAAGGTGGGTCAAGGGGTCATACATGGCGATTTCCTGCAGTCTTTTTCGCTGCTGGTCCAAGGTCGCCAGGGAGTAAGCGAGCCAGGCCATCAGCGTGGCCCCCAGCAGCACCAGAAAAGCCTGGAACAGCAGCAGACCGGTATTTCGCCAGTCGGCGATCCTGGAAACCCGAAGCTCCCACTGCGCCTCGTACAGGGTTACCGGAATGCGCGCGGCCGCCGCGCCCAAGGGCGCGGCGGATGCCTGGATCACCTCTTCCTGCCCGGTTTCCGGGTTCACCCCGGAAAACCTGTAGGCATAACCCAGCTTCTCCAGGGACGGTAAATCCGAGTCGGCAAAGGCATCCGGAAACTTCAAGGTCACGACCGTGTACCCCCAGAAGTACTTCCTGCCATTCGGTTCTTGCAGAAATACCGGCAACGTTCCTATCGCACCCTGAGGCCCCTGGATCAAGGTGAACGGCCCGCGGAACCGCAACTCGCCTTCGCGAACGTTCTTGATGACTTCGACCCGATCCTTGCCCTCGAAAAGATCATGGTTCTTGACCAGGATATTCGGAGCGGCCGGCTCTATTTGCCGAATCACGCCCTCCGGCGCCAGCGACAATGCAAAGGCGCCTTTGTACATGGGCAGCATGTAGCGCACCAGCCGGTTGAAATGCGGAACCTTGCCCTCCCCCTGATGAACCATGACCGCCAGGGTATGGGTCGATGACAAAGCGTGCTGTATGACTTTTTCGATCGAACTGGCGTAACTGCTGGCTACTTGAATGGTATGGGCCGAGTCAGCCTCGCGCGCGGCCGAATTCAATTTGACGACAACAAAAGCCCCCGCCAACAAACACAGGACAAACATCGACACCGAGACTTTTATCTTGTCGAAGCCAGAGAAAACCTTGGTTACCACTTCTTGCATCACCGGCACCCTGTTTTATTGCTATTGGTCGTAGGGATCTCGACTGGGGCAAAGGCGCTTGCCGCCCCGTCAGACACAGGAAATCATTCCTAATCCTTTACTTCGTCCTTGAAGAACCCAAGCCAGGGCTGGGACATTACCGGGAAGTGCAGCCGTTGACCCTGGTAAAGTCCCTAGGTTCCATGCTCCATTTACCTATTCCAGCACATTGCCGGGCGCCAGGCGCGCCGCACGATGCGGCACGACCTTACCCGGCTCCAGAAGCCTATCGCGGGGCCCGCACCGCTCAATCATCCTCTTGCAATTTGATGCCCCGGGCGTGCAGCAGGTGAGGCACCACCAGCACCAGCAGGGTCAAGCCGAGGAAGGCCGCGGCGATGGGTTGGGTGACGAAGATCGACCAGTCGCCCTGGCTGATGGACAAGGCGTTGCGCAGTTGTTTTTCCGCCATCGGCCCCAGCAGCATGCCGACGATCACCGGCGCGACGGGGAAGTCGAAACGCCGCATCAGCACCCCGCCCCAACCGATCGCCAGCATCAGCAACAGGTCGAAGGACGAATGGCGCATGCCGTACACGCCGATGGAGGCGAACACCAGGATCCCGGCATTGAGGTACGGCCGGGGGATCTGCAGCAGTTTCACCCAGAGCCCGACCAACGGCAGGTTCAGCACCAGCAGGATGAGGTTGCCGATGTACAGCGAAGCCACCAGGGTCCAGACCAGTTCACCGGAAGTCTGGAACAGCAGCGGCCCCGGCTGCAGGTTGTAGTTCTGGAACGCCGCCAACAGGATCGCCGCGGTGGCGGAGGTCGGAATGCCCAGGGTCAGCAGCGGCACCAGGGAACCGGTGGCGCTGGCGTTGTTGGCGGCTTCCGGGCCGGCCACCCCTTCGATGGCGCCCGGCCCTTTGCTGGCGGCAAAGTCCTGCGGGTGCTTGCTCAGCTTGCGTTCGGTGGAATAGGACAGGAAGGTCGGGATTTCCGCACCACCGGCCGGGATCGAACCGAACGGAAAGCCGATCAGGGTGCCGCGCAGCCAGGCGGGAATCGAGCGTTTCCAGTCCTCGCGGGTCATCCACAAGGACGTCAGGCGATGCCGGCCGGACGCTTCCTCCTTTTGATACAACAGGCTGTACAAGGCCTCCCCCACGGCAAACAGGCCGACCGCCACCAGCACCACTTCGATGCCATCGACCAGCTCGGGAACGCCCAGGGTGTAGCGGGCAATGCCCGAGGTCGAGTCGAGGCCGATCAGGCCAATGCCCAAGCCCAGCCCCAGGGAAGCGAATCCTCGCAGCATGGACGCGCCGAGCACCGCCGACACCGTGGTGAAGGACAGCACCAGGATCGCGAAATACTCCGCGGGGCCGAACTTCAGCGCCAGCATGGCGACGATGGGGGCGAACAGGGTCAGCAGCACCGTGGCGATGGTCCCGGCGAAAAACGAGCCGATCGCCGCGGTGGCCAGGGCCGGCCCGGCGCGGCCGTTGCGGGCCATGAGATTGCCCTCCAGGGCGGTGACCATGGACGACGACTCGCCCGGGGTATTGAGCAGGATCGAGGTGGTCGAACCACCGAACTGCGCGCCGTAATAGATGCCGGCGAACATGATCAGCGCACCAGTGGGATCGACCTTGGCGGTGATCGGCAACAGCAGGGCCACGGTCAGCGCCGGGCCGATCCCCGGCAACACGCCGATCGCCGTGCCCAGCAGGCAGCCGATAAACCCCCAGAGCAGATTGATCGGCGCCAGCGCCGCGGAGAAACCTGTCGCCAGGCTCAAGAGAATGTCCACCGTGTGACCTCCTTCGGGCCCGGTTCAGATCCAGGCGTTGACCAGGGGTGGCAGGGCCACGCCCAGCCCGGCATTGAACAGCCAGTAGATCGGCAGGGTCAGGGCGATGCCGATAGCCAGGTCACGCAGCGGACGCCGGCTGCCGAACCCCCGGGCCGAGCAGGCAAACAGCAAGCCGGCAGCCAGGACGAAACCGATCAGGTCGATCAGCACGGCAAGCGCCACCAGGCCGGCGGTGATCCAGGCCACGCCCAGCCTGCCACCGGGCAGGGCCTGGGCGGTTTCGTCGTCATGGGCGGCCAGTTCGCGGAAACCGCCGGTACAGGCCTGATAGCTCAGCAACAGGCCCACGGCGCCGAGGAAGGCGGCGACCGCGCTGGGATAGACATGGGCACCGAGGATGACGAAGCCCATCTCGGGCGGAAAGCGCAAGGCGCCGATGACCAGCACCAGGCTGATGGCGATCAGCCCCAGGCCAATCGCCAACTGCGACAGAACGATCCTGCTGCGCCCGGCCATCTCAAAGCAGCCCGACCTTGACCAGCATCGCTCGCAGGCGCAGGTGTTCCTCGTCGACGAACTGGCCGAACTCGTCACCGGTGAGGACGCTCGGCGACCAGGCGTTGGCTTTCACATTGTCCTGCCAGACCTTGCTGTGGGTGGCGGCCAGCACCGCGTCGGTGACTTGCTTGCGCTGCTCGGCCGTAAGGTTGGCCGCGCCATAGACACCGCGCCAGTTGCCGATGATCACGTCGTAGCCCTTCTCCTTGAGGGTCGGCGCATCGATGCCGGGAACGCGCTCCGGAGCGCCGATGGCGAGCAGGCGGAACTGCTTGGACTGCACGTACTTGGCCAGCTCGGCATAACCGCCGGTGATCACCGTGATGTGGCCGCCCAGGGTCGCGGCCACCACTTCGCCGCCGCCGGCGTAGGCGACGTAGTTCACCTTGTTCACCGGCACGTCCATCTTGCTCGCCAGCTCGGCGATGCCGATATGGTCGATGGAACCCTTGGAGCCGCCGCCCCACTTGATGCTGGCCGGGCTGGCCTTGAAGTCCTTGAGCAGGTCGTCGAGGGTCTTGTAGGGCGAATCCTCACGCACCGCCAGCACGTTGTATTCGGTGAACAGCCGGGCGATCGGCGTCACGTCCTTGAGGCTGATCTGCGGCTTGTTCTGCTCCACCGCCGTGACCATGATCGCCCCCACCACCAGCAGCGCATTCGGGTCGCCCTTGGTGCTGTTGGCGAACTGCGCCAGCCCCAGGGTGCCCCCGGCTCCGCCCTTGTTCTCGAAGGTCACGGACTTGGCCGTGCCGGCCTCGAGCAAGGCCTTGCCCAAAACCCGCGCGGTCTGGTCATAACCGCCGCCCACGGAACCTGGGGCCATGAACTTGACCGTATCCAGGGCAAACGCCGGGGTTGCGAGGGTGAGCGTGGCGAGGCTGGCGGCAAGGGCCATGCCGCGGCTGAATCGACGCAGTGCTGTAAACATCAGGTTTCTCCCGAGACTATTGTTTTTGTTGATACCGGTTGAATGCGCCCAGGGCTGCCGCCCTGTGTGGCCTGCGGTTAAGTGTAGACGGCCGGCGCTTCGTGGCCGCCAGAGCAGCCTAGCTGAACAAAGCCCCCAGGGCCGGGCGCCGCCGCCAAGGGGCCGCCTGGGGAGGCTTGATTGGGAGGGGTTGGCCGGCATGGAGCCCGGCCGGCTGGAGGAAGGCCAGCCGCTTGTGCGGATAAAGCTCGGTCATCCGTTATTACATATCAGGCCATGCAGCACGCCGAAACGCAGCCCCGGCTCGGAAGGCGTCATATGGGTGACGCCAAACACCTTGAACGCCGCCAGCATCACCGCCAGGCCGCCGGGCAGGATGCTCAGGCGATGGGACTGCAGCCCCGCCAGCCTGAGGCGTTTGACATGCCCGGCTTCCAGCAGGCGCAGCGACAGGCGCAACAGCCCGCCGTAGGTGATGCCGTCCTGGCCATAGTCGTTCAGGCCGTTGGCCTTGAGCACCTTGGCCAGGAAGCGGGCGGTGCCCGAGGAACCTATGGCCTGCTGCCAACCCAACTGGCGATAACGCCGGGCGACTTTCTCGAACTTCAGGCTGGCCATGTGCTCGGCTTCCTGCAGGGCATGAGCCGAGACCGCGCCGCCCGGAAAGTAGCGCGCGCCGAAGGTGCCGCTGCCAATGGCGATGCTCTCGGTCAGCAAGGGCTGGGCGCCCTGGCCCAGGATCAACTCGGTGGAACCGCCGCCGATGTCCACCACCAGCCGCATGCTTTCGCTGCCCGGCACCGTATGGGCGACGCCGGCATACACCAGCCGTGCCTCTTCATGCCCGGAGATGACATCGATGCGGAACCCCAGATGACGCTCGGCGCTGGCCAGGAACAACGGCGCATTGTCGGCTTCACGCACGGCGCTGGTGGCCACCGCCCGTACCCGCCCGGCCTCGAAACCGCGCAGCTTCTTGCCAAAGCGCGCCAGCGCTTGCCAGCCCCGGTCCAGCGCCAGCTCGTCCAGGGTTCCCTCCTGGAAGCCCTCCGCCAGGCGTACCGGCTCACGCAGGGTCTTCACTTCCTGGATCATGAACCCCTGGCTGCGCCTGACCGGCTGGCCGATCATCAGGCGAAACGCGTTGGACCCAAGATCAATGGCTGCGAACAGAGAGGCGTCGCCTTTCATGGGGGGATTCCTGGCAGATTCATCAATCGGCAGGCCGCAACCTGTCGAGCACCCAAGAGGGTTTGCGGCGATCTTGCCATGCCGTCGATGACGCCAAGATGACAGCCGCCGTTGCCCGCGCCGGAGTCAGCGGATGCTTGCCCACTCGGGCAAATGCCCATGAAAGAAGTGCAACAACCGCTGATCGAACGGCTGCGGCAGGAAGCCTCGTGCCGCAAGTCTATTGAGGGGCAATCGGCCCCGCCTGTGAATCAGGTGCGGGGCGCGGCCACTGACAGCGTCAACGCGCTGTCATCATTTTGTCATTTTCCGCGGTGACACTCGGGTCATCTACAACGCGTGCTCTCCTTTAAAGCTGCCAACTCGGGCAGCTTTTTTTTGCCTGAACATCCTGGCGGCCATCGAGCGGTCAGGCGCCCTCGCCTACAACCGCAGGCTGCCCTCGATACAGGTCACCGCCGAGCCGCCGATCCAGACGTCATCGCCAAGCCGCTCGACCTGGATGCGCCCAGCCCGGCCCATGCTCAGGCCCTGGCTGACCACGTAGGACGCCGGCGCCAGGCCCGCGCCCAGCAGCCATTGGGCGATGCCGGCGTTGAGGCTGCCGGTGGCCGGGTCTTCCGGCATGCCGTCGCCGGCGATAAAGGCCCGCACTTCGAACTGCGCGGCGTCGCCATCGCGCTCGGGGTTCCAGGGCGCGATCACCCCCACCGCCAGGCCCTTGAGCTGCGCGTAGTCGGGTTGCAGGTCGAGCACCTGGTCGCGCTCGGCCAGCAGCACCGCCAGCCAGCCGGCGCCGTTGTCCACCCATTGCGCGTCGACTATGGCCCCGGGCGCCAGCCTCAGGCCCTGGCGCACCTGCTCCAGCAACCCGGCCTCCACCGGCCCGGACTTGAGCAAGGGCGGCGCGAGAAACGCCAGCTCGGCGCCGTTGCGGCGAATGCGCACCAGGCCCACCGCGCACTCCTGGACGATCTCCTCGCCCTTGGGCACGCCGCCGGACTCCAGCCAGGCATGGCAACTGCCGAGGGTCGGATGGCCGGCGAACGGCAGCTCCTGCAGGGTGGTGAAAATCCGCAGGCGATAGTCGGCCCGCGGGTCCTGGGGTTCGAGGATAAAGGTGGTTTCGCTGAGGTTGGTCCAGTTGGCGAACGCCGCCATGCGCGCATCGCTCAACTCGTCGGCGCCGAACACCACCGCCACCGGGTTGCCCTTGAGCGGCTCGTTGCTGAAGACATCCACCTGCTTGAAATCGAATCGGCTCATTACGGGTCCTTGTCTGAATGAACGCGGTCAGGCCGAAGCCGGCCTGAGCTGCACGAAGCAAATGAAAATCCCTGTAGCCGCTGCCGCAGGCTGCGCTCGACGACGCAGTCGGCGTAAAACCTGACGACGCAAGCTGCCTGGCACAACGCATCAGGCCTTTTTGCGCCGACTGCGTCGCCGGTCGCAGGCTTCGCCAGCGGCTACAAGGTGCGGAGCGGTCAGACGGGCTTGGGAATTTCCAGGCCGCGGATCACCGCCGGGCGCGCGAGGAAACGCTCCAGCACGCGCTGCACGTTGGGGAAGTCCTTGAAGCCCACCAGATCGCCGGCCTCATAGAAGCCGATCAGGTTGCGCACCCAGGGAAAGGTGGCGATATCGGCGATGGTGTAGCGCTCGCCCATGATCCAGTCGCGACCTTGCAGGCGGCCTTCGAGCACGCTCAGCAGGCGGCGGGACTCGGCGACGTAACGGTCGCGCGGGCGCTTGTCCTCGTAGTCCTTGCCGGCGAATTTGTTGAAAAAGCCCAGCTGGCCGAACATCGGGCCGATGCCGCCCATCTGGAACATCAGCCACTGAATGGTCTCGTAGCGCGCGGCGGATTCCTGGGCCAGCAGTTGCCCGCTCTTGTCCGCGAGGTAGATCAGGATCGCCCCCGACTCGAACAGCGCCAGCGGCCGGTCGTCCGGGCCATGGGGATCGAGGATCGCCGGGATCTTGTTGTTCGGGTTCAGGGAAAGGAACTCGGGGGACATCTGGTCTTGGGTTTCGAAGCTGACGCGATGGGGCTCGTAGGGCAGCCCGATCTCTTCGAGCATGATCGAGACCTTGACGCCGTTGGGGGTCGGCAAGGAATACAGCTGAATCCAGTCGGCGTACTGCGCCGGCCATTTCTGAGTGATGGGGAACGCGGAGAGATCGGTCATGACAGGCTTCCAATGACAGTCAGATGAAAGGCCGTGGCCCGGGGCCGGGCGGCGACGGCGCTAGATTACAGGCATAGGTTCGCGGCGCGCATTCTTAAATTCGAAACATCCGGTGGTTAAGCTCCCCGGCAGCCAGACAGCGGTGCGGATAAAGTAACGGGCCCACGCTCGCAGCCCCACGCCCGGATCGAACCAAAAGGCGTCCTGGGACTCAGAGCACTGCCTGCTGGCAGAAACACTCGTTCAACGACAGGGAAAACCACGCGAAGCCGGGAACTCGCCGTGGAAAGGTTTGTCAGCCTTAACCGATTGCGCTGAAGTGCCCACACTCGATGAAGAATCTGCTGAGTTTCACCCAACGCCTGCAACGCCGGTCCTACGTATTCTTTCCGGCGCTGATGCTGACCAGTGCGCTGCTGCTGTCGCTGGAGTCCAGTGAAAGCCGCGCCCAGCCGGTGGACGGCACCCAGACCCTGATCTTCCTGCGCCACGCGGAAAAACCCGCCGGCGGCCTCGGCCAGCTCAACTGCCAGGGCCTGAACCGCGCCATCGACCTGGCGTCCCTGCTGCCGGAAAAATTCGGCAAGGCCAACTACGTGTTCGCCGCCAACCCGACGCGCAATGTCGAGGAAGGCGAGTTCGACAACTCCTACAGCTACATCCGCCCGCTGATGACCATCAGCCCCAGCGCCATCAAGCTCGGCCTGCCGGTGAACATCGAATTCTCGGCCAACGACACCAGTGCCCTGGCCGACGAGCTGCTGCACGACCGCTACCACAACTCGATCATCTACACCGCCTGGTCCCACGGCTACCTGCCGGAGCTGATCAACAAGGTGGCGCGGGAAGCCGTCGGCGAAAAACGCACCATCACCGACGACTGGGCCTCCAACGATTTCGACTCGCTCTACGTGCTGACCCTGACCTGGCACAACGGCAAGGCCACCCTCGACAGCCGCAGCTACAAGCAGGGCCTGGATAACGGCGAGGAAAGCTGCCCGACTTGATGCGCCGGGCACCAGCCTGGTCCCTGTAGCCGCTGCCGAGCCCGCGAGGCTGCGACAGACCCGCAGGGTTTCCAGCGCCCGCCCCCCCACGAGCGTGCCGCTCGATCGCAGCCTGCGGCAGCGGCTACATTCGGTGCTGAGCAAGCCTTTGCGCTAAGATTGCCGGCTTATTGTCTTTGTCCGGAATAACCTCGATGCCCAGCCTTGCCCCTGCCAGCCCCGTCCGGGGCTGGTCGTTCTGGTGGAAACCCGCCCTGTTCGTCCTGGTGGCGTGCGTCGGCCTCTACTTCGTCAAGTGGTCGCCCTACTACGCCAAGGCCTTTGTCGCCGCCGACAGCCACAGCATCGGCGCCTCGATCATCAACGACCAACCCGCCTCGCCATTGAGCGCCGCCCTGGCCTACGCCCAGGTGTATTTCCTGGCGATCTGGAAAGCCGCGGTGCTGGCGGTGATCCTCGGCTCGCTGCTGCAAGTGCTGATCCCGCGGGACTGGCTGCTGCGCCTGTTCGGCCGCGCCGGTTTCGGCTCGACCCTGCGCGGCGGCCTGTTCGCCCTGCCGGGCATGATGTGTTCCTGCTGCGCCGCGCCCGTGGCGGCGAGCATGCGTCGGCAGAATGTCTCGGTGGGCGCGGCGCTGGCCTTCTGGATCGCCAACCCGGTGCTCAACCCGGCGACCCTGGTGTTCATGGGTTTTGTCCTCGGCTGGGGTTTCACCGCCCTGCGCCTGGTGGCGGGCATCGTGCTGGTGCTGGGGGTGTCGCTGGTGGCCCAGCGCATCGCCCGTCCCGAGCAACTGCCGGAAGCGGCGGTGGAGGCCGTGGTCGAGGCCAGCACGGGCAATGACGGTGCGTTCTTCAGCCGCTGGGCGCGCAGCCTGTGGCAACTGTTCTGGAGCACCATTCCGATCTATGTGCTGGCGGTGCTGGTGCTGGGCGCGGCGCGGGTCTGGCTGTTCCCCCATGTCGAGGGCGCGATCGGCGACAGCCTGCTGTGGCTGGTGCCGATGGCGATTGTCGGCACGCTGTTCGTGATTCCCACCGCCGCGGAAATCCCCATCGTGCAGACCATGATGGCGTTGGGCATGGGCACCGGCCCGGCGGTGGCCTTGCTGATGACCCTGCCGAGCATCAGCCTGCCGTCGCTGCTGATGCTGCGCAAGGATTTCGACGCGCGGGTGCTGGTGACCGTGGCCGGGCTGACCATGCTGATTGGCGTGGTGTGCGGGTTGATTGGCGCGGCGCTGTTGTAACCAGAAGTTCGATGGCGTCCGCCCCGACGCCATCGCGGGCAAGCCTCGCTCCTACAGTTGTAAGCATGATTTGATGGCGTTCTTACGGACGTCATCGCGAGCGAGCTCGCTCCTACATGGACGGCGCGGAACCCTGTAGGAGCGAGGCTTGCCCGCGATGGGGCCAAAGGCCCCGCCCTTCTACCGACTCAACCGCGCTGACGAGCCCGTTCGCGCAAATACTCCAGCACCGCCGCCTGCTCGCCGACGAACTCGATCCGCGCGCCTTTGCTTTCGCGCTGGAAGGCATACATCGGGTCGTAATATTCCTTGAGCAACCCTTCGATCCAGGCCCGGTGCAGGTCCACGCTGCCGCTGCGGGCCTGCTCGGCCAGGGCGGCCTCCAGCAGCTGGTACAGGCGCTGGTGACGCTCGCCACCCAGGCGTTTGCGGATATTGTTCAGGCTTTCCAGCAGGCGCTGGGAAAACCGCGCGAAGCCGTCCTCGCCATGCACCGCGACGAACTCCGCGCACAGGTCGATCACGTAGTCGCGCAGGATCCGCTCGATCCGCCCCTCCAGGCCATCCTCCAGCCAGACCATGGGAAACCGCTGCATGCCCTGGTACAGCGGCAACGGCAAGGCGCAACTGCCGATCATGCGGTTCTCGTCTTCCAGCACGAACCCGCCGATGCCGCGGTCGCGCTTTTTCAGGATGTCCACCGCCAGGCGGTTCTCGAAGTCGATGTTCGACGGCTGGCCGCTGGCGCGCTTGCCGAAACTGGAGCCGCGGTGGTTGGCGTGGCCTTCCAGGTCCAGGCCGTTGGCCAACTGATGGAGCACCTCGGTCTTGCCGATGCCGGTCATGCCGCCGAGCAGGACAAAATCACACTCGGCCACAGCGCCCTCGAGGGTGTCGAGCAGGAAGGTACGCATGGCCTTGTAGCCACCGCCGACCCGCGGGTAGTCGATGCCGGCCTCGTCCTTGAGCCACTGCTGGACGATCTGCGAACGCAGGCCGCCGCGGAAGCAATACAGGTAGCCATCGGGGTGGGCCCGGGCGAAGTCGGCCCAGGCCTGGATGCGCTCGGCCTTGATCGCCCCGGACACCAATTGATGGCCGAGGACGATCGCCGCCTGCTGGCCCTGCTGCTTGTAGCAGGTGCCGACCCGCTGGCGTTCGTGGTCGGTCATCAGCGGCAGGTTGACCACGCCGGGAAAGGCGCCCTTGGTGAATTCGATCGGCGCGCGGGTGTCCATCATCGGCCGGTCGTTGAGGAAGATTTCGCGGTAGTCGGTGATATCGATGGGCATCAGATCACCTCGACCGCGTTGCTCTGTCGCTCCACCAGCTCACCGATCGGCGCCAGCTCCAGGCCGAGCTCGGCGGCCAGCGCGAGGAAGGCCGCATTGCCCTCGGGAGTGACGGCGATCAGCAGCCCGCCGCTGGTCTGCGGGTCGCACAGCACCAGTTTGTGCAGGGCCTGGATACGCCCGAGCTTGTCGGCGTAGCTGTCGAAATTGCGCTGGGTGCCGCCCGGCACACAGCCCTGGTCCAGGTAGTACTCGACCCCGGGCAGACGCGGCACGCGATCGTAGTGGATACGCGCGGTCAGGTTGCTGCCGTCGGCCATTTCCACCAGGTGCCCGAGCAGGCCGAAACCGGTGACGTCGGTCATCGCGGTCACGCCGTCGAGCTTGCCGAAGCGGCTGCCGGGCTTGTTCAGGGTGCACATCCAGTCACGGGCCAGGCCAACGTCGGCGCTGCGCAACTTGCCCTTCTTCTCGGCGGTGGTCAGCACGCCGATGCCCAGGGGTTTGGTCAGGTACAGCAGACAACCGGCGGTGGCGGTGTCGTTGCGCTTCATGTGGCGCTTTTCCACCAGGCCGGTGACGGCCAGGCCGAAGATCGGTTCCGGGGCGTCGATCGAATGGCCGCCGGCCAGGGGAATGCCAGCCGCGTCGCACACCGCGCGCCCGCCGCGAATCACCTCGCGGGCGACTTCCGGCGCCAGCACGTTCACCGGCCAGCCGAGGATGGCGATGGCCATCAACGGATCGCCGCCCATGGCGTAGATGTCGCTGATGGCGTTGGTCGCGGCGATGCGCCCGAAGTCGAACGGGTCGTCGACGATCGGCATGAAGAAATCGGTGGTCGAGACCACGCCGCGCTCTTCGTCGATGGCGTACACCGCCGCGTCGTCGCGCGAGGCGTTGCCGACCCAGAGTTTCGGGTCGAGGTTCTGCGCGCCGCTGCCGGCCAGAATCACCTCCAGGACCTGGGGAGAAATCTTGCAACCGCAACCCGCGCCGTGGCTGTACTGGGTCAGGCGAATCGGCTCGCTCATGGGGCACCTCTGGAAGTCGTGGAGCGGCGATTCTAGCAGAGCGACCCGAGCAGAACGTCAAGCACCCTTTCCCTGCACTGCAGAACCAGCATCGAACGAACGCAGCCAGATAGTCAGCGAATACTCGACCCGAGGCCGCGAAGGTCGTTGATTGCCATCACCTCGATGATTGAACGAGGGCGCATCAGCCCTGTGCAAGGCGCCAGCGCCTTCGCCCTTTCTTCGCGCACAACGCCCAGGCGCTGTGCAACGCCCTGACCGAAAAGACAGCTTATGGGTAGGTTTCACCTTTATTTCAATCAGATACTTCAAGTTGGTACAGCATATGCAAACGTTTGCGAGGTCAGCCTTCGAGAGCTTTCGCCGCCAGTTCGGCCAGGCCGGGCCACTCGGGCTTCAGAACCGCACGAACAGGGATTTTCAATGCACGTACCTTTCACCCCCTCCGCGTCCCGCCACACCTTGGTTGTTTCCTTGCTACTAAGCGCCGTTACAGGACTACTCAGCGCTACCGCCCAGGCCGAGGAAAAAACCCTCGACGACTCAGCCCAGGGCGAGAGCCTGAGCCCCGCCGCCGCGCCGGCGAAACCAGGCCCCTACCTGTCGGACTGGTACAACCAGGACCTGACGCTGATCGGCAGCAAGGACATCAGTTTCGGCCCGCAGCCGGCCGACGATATCTACCTGGAATACGAGTACTTCGGCCGCAAGGGGCCGTTCGAGCTGTATGGCTACATCGACGTGCCGAAGATCCTCGGCATCGGCAACAGCCATGACAAAGGCGCCTGGGACCACGGCTCGCCGGTGTTCATGGAGCACGAGCCGCGGATCTCCATCGACTACCTGGCCGGGCGCAGCCTGGCCATCGGCCCGTTCAAGGAGTGGTACGTGGCCTTCGACTGGATCTACGACCACGGCAGCAACAGCGCCAACCGCGCCAATACCCTGTACAGCGGCCTGGGCACCGACATCGACACCCATTCGCGGGTCAACCTGTCGGCCAACTTCTACGGGCGCTACCAGTGGGAAAACTACGGCGCCAGCAATGAGTACTCGTGGGACGGCTACCGGGCCCAGCTCAAGTACATCGTGCCCATCGACAAATTCAGTAACGGCGCGTCGCTGACCTACATCGGTTTCACCAACTTCGATTTCGGCTCGGACCTGCACAAAGACAACCCGGCCCGCACGGCCAACGCCACGGTAGCCACCAATGTGCTGCTGTACTCCTTCACCCACCTGCGGTTCACTCTGGTCGGCCGTTACTTCCACAACGGTGGTAACTGGCAGGACGGCAGCGAGCTGAATTTCGGCGATGGCGATTTCCGCGCCCGGTCCAATGGCTGGGGTTACTACGCCGGCATCGGTTACCAGTTCTGATCACTCAAGCAATGGAGGCTTTCATGCACGCGATGACCCGTCTTTCCCTTTCCGTGGGCCTGGCCTGCGGCGCCCTGCTCGCTTCGACCGCCTGGGCCGCCGAGGCCCAGGCCACGCCGATCAAACCCAAGGTGATGCTGATCACCATGTTCGCCCCCGAGGCCCAGCACTGGATCGAGCGCCTGGAGCTGAAACAGGAAGTGCGCGTACCGGGGCTGTCGGCGGAGTACCCGGCGATACGTTGCAATAGCAAGGACGTGTGCCTGCTGGTCACCGGCATGGGCCAGACCAATGCCGCGGCCTCGACCCTGGCACTGGCGCTGTCGCCGAAATTCGACCTGCGCAAAAGCTATTTCCTGGTCGCCGGGATCGCCGGCATCAGCCCCAAACACGGCACCATAGGCACTGCTGCCTGGGCCCATTACCTGGTGGAGTTCGGTACCCAGTGGGAACTGGATTCGCGGGACGCGCCCAAGGACTGGCCGACCGGCTACCTGGGTATCAACACCAAGGGGCCGAACGAGAAACCTCCGCTGGACTACAAGACCGAGGTCTTCGAGCTCAACCCGAAACTCCAGGCCAAGGCCTTCGCCCTGTCCCGCCGAGTGAGCCTGAGCGAAAGCAAGGAATCGGCGGCCTGGCGCCTCAAGTACCCGGCGGCCCCGGCCAACCAGCCGCCGGTGGTGACCCAGTGCGACACCCTGGCGGGCAACACCTGGTTCTCCGGCACGCGCCTGAGCGAACGGGCCGAGGTCTGGACCCGCCTACTGACCGACAACAAGGGCGAGTACTGCACCACCCAGCAGGAAGACAACTCGACCTACGAGGCCCTGCTGCGCGCCAGCCGCGAAGGCCGGGTGGACGTGCAGCGGCTGGCGGTGGTCCGCGCCGGCTCCGACTTCGACCGCCCCGAGCCGGGCGGCAGCGAGGTCGACAACCTGCTCAAGTACGCCGACCAGGGCGGTTTCGTCCCGGCCCTGGAAAACCTCTATCGCACCGGTAATCCGCTGGTGCAGGACATCCTGAAGAACTGGTCGGCGTGGGAGAAAGGCGTGCCGGAGGCGTAAACCCAGCCCCCTGCCTGTAGCCGCTGCCGCAGGCTGCGATCGACCCGAAGGGGCGTGGCGATCTTGAGTTCGCCGAGCTCCTGCGGAGCTATCGCAGCCTTCGGCAGCGGCTACACAACGCCATGCCCGCCTGCCGACTCATGCAGGCCGGCCGCCCTTACGGCAACAGAATCACCTTCTCGCCACTGCCCCGATTCACCTCGTGATAACGCTCGACGCCCTGCTCCAACGGCGCTTCGAACAGCCCCTGCGGCAATGGCAACAACCCCTCATCGAAGAACCGGCCGAATTGCTCGAGCATGGCCGCGCAGGCCTGCACGCCGTACAGCAGCGAGTTGATCCCGACCACCGAACCGCCCTTGCGATACAGGCCCAGGGCCGGCAGTTGCACATGGCCGTCCACCGGCGCGGCGATGATGGCGATCCGGCCGAACGGCGCCAGGGCCGCGACCGAGGCCGGCAGCCAGAAACCGGTGGTGTCGAAGATCACCTCGGCGCCGCCGGCGAACACGGCGTTGACCTGGGCCCCGAGGTCTTCCGGCTGGTCCAGCCGCAGGGCCTGGAACCCCTGCGCCTGCAAGGCCTTGACCTGCTCCGGGCGCCGCGCGGCGGCCAGCAGCCGGGCTCCGCGGATCTTCGCCAGGGCCAGGGCGGCGCTGCCCACCGCCCCGCCGCCAATCACCAACAAAGTGGTGCCGGCGCTTACCCCGCTGCGTTCCAAGGCATCCCAGGCAGTGGTGTAAGGCACGCCCAGGCTGGCGGCCTGGGCGAAGCTCAGCTGCGCCGGCTTGTGCGCCACGCCCTTGGCCGACAGCGCCACGTACTGGGCATGGGAGCCGTCCGCATAGAACCCCAGCTCCTTGCCGGTGCCCCAGACCTCCTGCCCCACCCACTCCTGCGGCCCCTCCACCACCACCCCGGCAAAGTCCCGCCCGGGAATGCGCGGCAAGGTGGTGTAGGGAAAACGTCCGAGCACGTTTTTCACGTCGCTGGGGTTGAGGCCGGCGGCCTTGATCCGCACCAGTACCTGATCGGCGGCCGGCACCGGGGTCGGCACCTCGACGTAGTGCAGCGACGAGAGATCGCCGGTCTTGGAAAATTGCAGGGCGTGCATAAGCACCTCCATGAACAGGAATATATAAAAGAATCGAAAGGCCTCAGGACAACCAGTTGCTCACCAGCTGCCGGCCCATGGGCCACAGCTGTTCGCCGGCGAGCATGCCGAGCAGCCCGACCAGGGCGATGGCCGGCGGCGCCGGCGAACGAAAATTCAGCGCGCCATAAAGCAGGCCGACGCCGAGACCGATGGCCAGGGAGATGAGGTAATGCATGACGAACTCCAGGCAGTGCGCCGCGCCTCGGCGGCGGTGATTGGGCATGCCGGGAGTCTAGGGAACGCCGAACCGGGCAACCGGCCAAGCACTTCAGGATTTCGGCCAATCTGTGGGTATGAACGAGTAAGAGCGAAGCCTGGCTGCGATGGCCCCGACGTGGAATGTCTGGCATACCGCGTTATCGTTCATCGCGAGCAAGCTTCGCTCCTACGGGATTGCAGCGCCCACACACAATGGATGCCTGTCCGCCAAGCCCCCGTAGCCGCTGCCGAGCCGCGCGAGGCTGCGATCGACTGCGCAGCAGGCGCAAAGCCTGAGAATGCAGTGGGTCTGGATAAACGCGGTGGCCCGATCACAGCCTCGCAGAGCTCGGCAGCGGCTACAGGAATGACAGGCACTCAGGCGCGGGCTTCCCCGGCCGCGTATTGCGACGGGGCCAGCCCCAGCTCGCGGCGGAACATGTCGCTGAAGCTGCCGGGGGAATACCCCAGCTCACGAGCGATGGTGCCGACCGGCACGCCCTGGATCAGCTCGGCGGCGGCCGTGGCCAGTTGCACCTGGCGGCGCCACTCGGCGAAGCCCATGCCCAAACTGTCCTTGAACAGCCGCGCCAGGGTGCGCACGCTGGCGCCCGCCGCCTCGGCGTGGCGTTCGAAGGGAATGTCCAGGGAAGGCGCGGCCATCACCGCCTGGCAGAGGCTGATCAGGCGCCGGTCGGAACTGTCCGGCAGGACGATCTTCAGCTGCGAGCGCCGGGCGCGCTTGAGCTCCAGCAGGGCCAGGCCCACCAGCGCGTCGTAGTACTCCGGCTGCGGCGCGCCGTCATGCTCCACCAGGCGCACGATCAGCTCGCGCAGCAGGTTGTCCACCTGCAACACCTGTACCTGGCTGTCGAGGGTCGCCGCCAGGCACGGGCGCAGATAGATATTGCGCATCTGCAGGTCGGTGACCACGCGGATCCCGTGGGGCACGCCCGGCGGCAGCCACACCGCCCGTTGCGGCGGCACCACCAGCGCCTCGTTCGGCGTCTCGACCCACATCACCCCGCTCATGGCGTACAGCAGCTGCCCCCAGGCGTGTTCGTGGGGCTCGATGAACAGGCCACGCGGATAGGTGCGCGCCAGGGGTTGCACCGGTACGTCGGTGTCGCTGAGGTCGGGAGGTGCGGCAAGGGCCATGGCCGGGCATCGTCGTCAAGCAAGGGGAGCCCATGGTAACCCCGCCGATCCACCTGGAAAACCGCGAGAAAACATCCGAACGGGCGCCGCAGCGACAGGCAATAAGCCGTTCGGATGCTTGCCCGACCACTGCCCGACCGCTGATACCCTTGCTCGACAATCCGAGTGAATTTTTCCCTGCCCGCGCGGGTCACTAAACCATCACAGGGAGGATTGATAGCTTTATGAACAACGCAAAACTTTTCGTCATCGAATACACCCTGCACGGCACCCCCAAGTCCTTCATCATCCGCTCGGAGAAGATGGACAACGCCGAGGCGTGGCACTGGGCAAGCTGCGACGCCGGTGTCGGCCGCATCGGCCGCTTTGGCCTGGAACGGGTGAAAAAGACCAGCAAGCCCCTGGCGGAAAAGTTCGGTATCGAGAACGTCACCTGGCGACCGTCGACCTGAGCCAGGCGAGGTCGATACCTTGTGCGGCGTGCGCTGCCAAAGCCACCGGCCAGCCGCCTGGCCAGCGAAACCGGTACCTGCACCTGCGCAATTGAAAGTGGAGCCACGACAGGCTCCACTGTTTTTTCGCCCCGCCACTGTTGCAGCACGTCAGTGATGCGCGCCCTTGGCGCAATCGCAGCCTTCGGTGGAGGCGCAGGGTTCGCCGTTGGCGTGGTGGCTGGCGCAGGCCTGGCAGCAGTAGTGCTTGCCGTGACGCACGATGGCATGGGCGCCGACCTTGCAGGTGCAGCCCGGACAGGCACAAGTCTCGTTGGACATAAGGTGACTCCTTTGTGGTGGTCGTCGACGACGCGGATGTTGCCGCGTCTCTAGCAGTGTAGTAACTGCCCGCCGCCGCCATTGGCCCCTGGTCGCGGCGGCTTCAGTTCCAGCCTTCCAGGCGCAAGGTCGCGCGCACCAGGCGCTGCTCTTCGTTTTCGATCTCCCGCAGGTTGTCGCAGAGGCCCTGGATATGCGCGATGGCGGCCTTGCGCGCCTGTTCCGGCAGGCGGCCGGTGACGGCGTTGTGGAGCCGCGCGTGCTGGCGGTCGATCTGGCGCTTCTGCGCCTGGCGGTGGTAGAGGTTGTTGACCGAGGCGAACACCGAATTGAGCAGCAGGTCGGTCAACGAACGCAGGGTCTGCACCAGCACCGGGTTGTGCGAAGCCTCGCAGATCGCCAGGTGGAAAGCGTGATCCAGGCGCGCGTGGGCCGAGGCATCAAGGGCCTGGTCGTGGGCGTCCAGCAGCGCCTGGTAAGCACGGCCGATCAGCACGAAATCGGCCTCGGTGCCGCGCAACGCTGCCAGCCGCGCCGACTCGCCTTCCAGCAGGCTGCGCACTTCGAACAGGTCGTAGAGGGTGCGCGGCTGGGAACTGAACAGGTGCATCAGCGCCGAGGTCGTACCCTGCCCCGACAGTTGGGCGACAAACGAGCCCTTGCCCTGTTCGGTTTCGATGATGCCCCGCGCCCGCAGCAGCTTCAGGCCCTCACGCAACGCCGTGCGCGACACCCCGAGTTTTTCCGTCAGGCGCCGCTCCGAGGGCAGCAGTTGGCCGGTCTTCAGTACGCCGTCGACGATCAGGCGCTCGATGCGCTCACAGACCACATCCGCCACCTGATACCGAGTCGAATCCTTGCTGTGCATGCGCCCTCCACTGGTATGACCAGCCACGAAGAAAAAACCCGATCAAACGGATCGCCAAGCCATCTCGCTGAAATGCTTCAGTTTTTATAAAAAACCCGGCATCGCTGGCGAAACAAACTGGTTCGACCAGCGCCCGGCCCCGTGGACAGTAAGGCCAGCCGGGCCAATGATGCAACTGAGCGGCCCAGGGTCTGTTCCCGTTTGGTGACGAGCCGTGTTGTCGGGCCAAACGGGAACAGACCCTGACCAACCGAGCGCCCATAAAAACAACTCAGGGTCGTTAGCCACCCATGAATATCCTCTACGACGAACGCGTCGACGGCGCGCTGCCCCCCGTCGACAAAACAGCACTGCTCCAGGTACTGCGCCAACGCCTGCCCGACCTGGACCTCCTGCACCAGAGCGAAGACCTCAAACCCTACGAATGCGACGGCCTCTCGGCCTACCGCACTACGCCTATGCTGGTGGCCCTGCCGCGGCATATCGAGCAGGTGCAGGAACTGCTGCGGATCTGCCATGAGCGGCGCGTGCCAGTGGTCGCCCGCGGTGCCGGCACCGGCCTCTCCGGCGGCGCCCTGCCCCTGGAACAAGGCGTACTGCTGGTGATGGCGCGCTTCAACCAGATCCTGCATATCGACCCCGCCGCCCGCACCGCGCGGGTCCAGCCCGGGGTGCGCAACCTGGCGATCTCCCAGGCCGCCGCGCCGTTCGGCCTGTACTACGCCCCCGACCCGTCCTCGCAGATCGCCTGTTCGATCGGCGGCAACGTCGCGGAAAACGCCGGCGGCGTGCACTGCCTGAAATACGGCCTGACCGTGCACAACCTGCTCAAGGTGGAGATCCTCAGCGTCGAAGGCGAACGCCTGACCCTGGGCAGCGACGCCCTGGACGCGCCGGGTTTCGACCTGCTGGCGCTGTTCACCGGCTCCGAAGGCCTGCTCGGGATCATCACCGAAGTCACGGTCAAGCTGCTGCCCAAGCCGCAACTGGCCAAGGTGCTGCTGGCGGCCTTCGACTCGGTGGAAAAAGCCGGCCGCGCGGTGGCCGATATCATCGCCGCCGGCATCATCCCCGGCGGCCTGGAAATGATGGACAACCTGGCGCTCCGCGCCGCCGAGGACTTCATTCACGCCGGTTACCCGGTGGACGCCGAGGCCATCCTGCTGTGCGAGCTGGACGGTGTCGAAGCCGATGTTCACGACGATTGCGACCGGGTCCGCGCGGTGCTCGAACGGGCCGGCGCCACCGAGGTCCGCCAGGCCCGCGACGAAGCCGAGCGGGTGCGTTTCTGGGCCGGGCGCAAGAACGCTTTCCCGGCGGTGGGCCGGCTGTCGCCGGACTATTACTGCATGGACGGCACTATTCCGCGCCGCGCACTGCCGGATGTGCTCAAGGCCATCGCCGCGCTGGCCGCCGAGTACCAGCTGCGGGTGGCCAATGTGTTCCATGCCGGCGACGGCAATATGCACCCGTTGATCCTGTTCGACGCCAACCAGCCCGGCGAACTGGACCGCGCCGAAGCCCTGGGCGGCAGGATCCTCGAGCTGTGCGTGGCAGTCGGCGGCAGCATCACCGGCGAACACGGGGTCGGCCGGGAGAAAATCAACCAGATGTGCGCCCAGTTCAACAGCGACGAGCTGACCCTGTTCCACGCGGTCAAGGCGGCCTTCGACCCCGGCGGCCTGCTCAACCCCGGCAAGAACATCCCGACCCTGCACCGCTGCGCCGAATTCGGCGCCATGCATGTGCACGCCGGACAACTGCCCTTCCCCGAGCTGGAGCGTTTCTGATGACGGCACACGCGGATAACGACGCCAGCGGCGAACTGCTGGAACAGGTCGGGCAGGCGCTGGCCGGCAATACCCCGCTGCTGATCCAGGGCGGCAACAGCAAGGCCTTTCTCGGGCGGGTGGGTGCTGGAGAAGTGCTCGACACCCGCGCCCATCGTGGCATCGTCAGCTACGACCCCACCGAGCTGGTGGTGACGGTCCGCGCCGGCACGCCGCTTGCGGAACTGCTGGCCACGCTGGACGCCGCCGGGCAAATGCTGGCCTGCGAACCGCCGGCCTTCGGCGACGGCGCCACGGTCGGCGGCATGGTCGCCACCGGCCTGTCCGGCCCGCGGCGGCCCTGGGCCGGCTCGGTGCGTGACTTCGTCCTCGGCAGCCGGGTGATCACCGGCACCGGCAAGCTGTTGCGTTTTGGCGGCGAGGTGATGAAAAACGTCGCCGGCTACGACCTCTCGCGCTTGCTGGTGGGCAGCTACGGTTGCCTGGGAGTGCTCACCGAGGTGTCGCTCAAGGTCCTGCCCAAACCGCGCCAGTGCCTCAGCCTGAGCCTGGAAATGGACAGCGCCAAGGCCCTGGCCCGGCTCGCCGACTGGGGCCAGCAACCACTGCCCATCAGCGCCGCCAGCCATGACGGCCGGCGCCTGCACCTGCGCCTGGAGGGCGGCGAAGGCTCGGTGACCGCGGCCCGCGACCGCCTGGGTGGCGAGCCGTTGTCCGCCGATTACTGGGCCAATCTCAACGAACAACGGCTGGCATTCTTCGACGAAGGCCTGCCGCTGTGGCGCCTGTCGCTGCCCAATAACACGGGACTTCTGGAACTGCCCGGCCAGCAGTTAATAGATTGGGCCGGCGCCCAGCGCTGGCTGAAATCCGCGGCGCCCGCGGAGCGCATCCGCGACCTCGCCAGCCGCGTCGGCGGCCATGCCACCTGCTACAGCCACGGCCTGGTGGACAGCCCGTTCCAGCCGCTGCCGGCGGTGCTGTTGCGCTACCACCGCCAGCTCAAGGCGCAACTGGACCCGCAAGGGATCTTCAACCCCGGCCGGCTCTACGCCGAGCTCTGAACGCAGACCCCAAGTATGCAAACCACCTTGAGCGAACAGGCGCGCCAGCTGCCCCGCGCCGCGGAGGCCGAGAGCATCCTGCGCACCTGTGTGCACTGCGGTTTCTGCAACGCCACCTGCCCCACCTACCAACTGCTGGGCGACGAGCTGGACGGGCCACGAGGGCGCATCTACCTGATCAAGCAGGTGCTGGAAGGCCACGAGGCCACGGCCAAGACCCAGCTGCACCTGGACCGCTGCCTGTCGTGCCGCAACTGCGAAACCACCTGCCCGTCCGGGGTGGATTACCACAACCTGCTGGACATCGGCCGCGCCGTGGTCGATGCCGCCGTGCCCCGGCCCCTCGGCCAGCGCCTGCTGCGCCAGGGCCTGCGCGCCCTGGCGCCGAACCCGGCGCTGTTCAAGGCGCTGCTCGGCACCGGCGCCACCTTGCGTCCGTGGCTGCCCGAGACCGTGCAAGGCAAGCTGCCGCGCCAGGTCCAGCCGGCCAAGGCGCGTCCGGCCACGGCCCACACGCGGCGTGTCTTGCTGCTGGAAGGCTGCGTGCAAGCCAGCCTGTCGCCCAACACCAACGCGGCGACGGCGCGGGTCCTCGACCGCCTGGGCATTGCCGTGCAAGCCGTGAGCGAGGCCGGCTGCTGTGGCGCCGTGGATTACCACCTGGACGCCCAGGAGGCTGGCCTGGAGCGGGCCCGGCGCAATATCGACGCCTGGTGGCCGCACCTGGAAAACGGCGCCGAAGCTCTGGTGCAGACCGCCAGCGGCTGCGGTGCCTTTATCAAGGATTACGGCCACCTGCTGGCCCACGACCCGCGTTATGCCGCCCGCGCCGAGCGGGTCAGCGCCCTGGCCAGGGACCTGGTGGAAGTGCTGCGCGACGAACCGCTGGAACAGTTGCACGCCCACAGCGACCAGCGCCTGGCCTTCCACTGCCCGTGCAGCCTGCAGCACGCGCAGAAACTCGGCGGCGCGGTGGAGGCCGTGCTCAAGCGCCTGGGCTTCGAGCTCACCGAGGTGCCCGACAGCCACCTGTGCTGCGGTTCGGCGGGCACCTATTCGCTGACCCAGCCCGAGCTGGCGCGGCAACTGCGCGACAACAAGCTCAATGCCCTGGAAAGCGGCCGGCCCGAAGTCATAGCCACCGCCAATATCGGCTGCCAGACCCACCTCGACGGCGCCGGGCGTACCCCGGTGCGGCACTGGATCGAACTGGTCGAGGCCGCCCTGCCCCCCCTGAATGCTTCCCATCAATCAGCTACGCCCTGAAAGGAGCACGCCATGCACAGCAAAGCCGTACTGGGTCAGCGCGAAGTCCAGCGCATCCTGATCGCCGCGCGGGACGAAGCCGAGCGCAACCAATGGGCGGTGAGCATCGCCATCGTCGACGACGGCGGCCATCCGCTGGCCCTCGAACGCCTGGACGGCTGCGCGCCGGTCAGCGCCTACATCGCCATGGAAAAAGCCCGCACCGCGGCCCTCGGGCGGCGCGAGTCCAAGGGTTATGAAGAGATGGTCAACGGCGGACGCACGGCGTTTCTCTCAGCGCCCTTGCTGACCTCGCTGGAAGGCGGCGTGCCGGTGGTGTTCGACGGCCAGGTGATCGGCGCGGTCGGGGTGTCCGGGGTCAAGTCCGGGGAGGATGCCCAGGTGGCGCGGTTCGCCGCCCAGGCACTGGATTGAGTTGCAACGGGCTTGCAAGGCGATGCAGCCGACCCAGGCGGGCCTGGGTCGGCTGCTGCACAGAAGAAAGCACTTCCGGGCGCCTATGCGTCTGGCCCCCAAGACAGAGGCGGCCCCCTCATCGTCAGAACCTGATACTGAGGCTTGCCTTCAGGCCGTGCTGACGCGTGCTGCCGGTGAACTGCCCGTCATAGGACAGGCCGAGACTGGTAGAGGGGGTGATCGCCACGTCGGCCCCCACTTCGACCAGCGCGGCGTTCTTGGCCAGTGGAGCGCCCGCGACGGTAAAGGCGTTGCCGGCCGAGAAGGCATGGGTCGACAGCGGCGTGGTATCGCCCAGGGCATGTCGCCAGCCCAGCGAGCCGCGGGCGGTGGTTTCGATCCCGGCGACATCCAGTTTCGTCGACGCCCTCAGGCCCAGCGTCGTGAACGTGGTATCGGTGCTCTGTGCCTTGCCATGGAGCGCCGCGGCCCCTCCTCGCTCGGAGAAACCTTTGCTGCGCTGGCGGGTATGCGCCAGGTTGACGAAGGGTTCGAGGGACACCGATGGCATGTCGATGCGGTAGCCCAGATCGCCAAAGGCCTGGAGCGTTCCAGCCCGGTAGTCGTCTTTCAGTTTGTCGGAGAAGCCGGGGAACGCAACCGAGCGGCTGGTCTCGATCTGATGCCAGGTATGGCTCAGACCGGTGCGCAGTCCCAGCG
Organism: Pseudomonas sp. GW822-FHT05A08; assembly: GCF_058800485.1. NCBI lineage: Bacteria > Pseudomonadati > Pseudomonadota > Gammaproteobacteria > Pseudomonadales > Pseudomonadaceae > Pseudomonas > Pseudomonas sp. GW822-FHT05A08. The sequence continues at coordinate 2,622,182 of NZ_CM179511.1, read as the reverse complement.
TGCCTTGCGGCAGGTTCCAGCGGGTGCCGGCATAGGCGCCCAGGTGGTAGTTGTCACTGTTGCCCGAGGAGGAGCGTTGCGCCACATCGGCACTGGTGCGGCTATAACCGGCGAGCACACCGAGTCGCCAGGTATCGAAGACCGGTGCATCGGCGCCCACCAGCATGCCTTTGGTCGAACGCTTGAGCGCCGCGGCATTGCCATCGCTGTCGGTGTGGCCCCAGGCGCCAAATCCCTGAGCCCAGGCGGCGGCGCGCTCGGTCGTCGGGCTGACCAGTTGCTGCTGCCCGTCTTCATAGGCAATGACCGGCGAAGAAGCGGCGGCCACATCGCCGAAGGCGGCACGCAGGCGATCGGTGGCGGCATCACGGACGATATGGCTTTCCTCGATGAGGGCCGACTTCATCGACGCATGGATTTCACCCGACAGTTGATCGAAGCTGCCGCGGATCAGGTCATGGTCGTCAGGAAGCTGTGCGATCGCATCGTAGACGGCGTGTCCGGCATCGAAGCCGATCGAGTCGATGGCGTTGGCCGTCGCGGTCTGGTTACGAGTCATGGCCACCGAGGCGAACGCCCGGTCCTTGCGGGTGAAGCTGAGGTCGACGGTCCCCAGGTCATAGTTGTAGAGCAGCTTGGGGTCCAGGAAAGCGAAGTCGGAAGTCACCTCGTCGAACGTACCGCCAAGCCCCTTGTCCGAGGCCAGGATGGTGTAAGTAGAGCGCAGCTTGTAGTTGCCTGTCGCGCCGATGTGGGCAACCGTGCCCCCGTCGAGCACGGTATTGCCGCTGACGTGGACCAGATCGGAGTCCTTGCTGTCCGGATCGACCTCGACGACGAAGCGCGAGCCCTTCTGGAAGACCAGGTCGCCATCGACTTTCAGCGTGCCGATCGAGTTGCCCGGCGACAGGCTGGCCGATTCGGCGATGGTGACGGTCGAACCGGCACCGGAGCCGATCGTGCCCGAGCCGGCCAGGGTGCTGCCCGCCAGTACCTGCATCGAGCCACCCAGCTTGCCATTCACCACCAGCTTGCCGTCTTCGACACGGGTCAGGCCGGTGAAGCCCGCGCTGTCTTCTTTCAGCAGCAGCGCGCCGCTGCCGCCTTTGACGAACAGGCCCGCACCGGACAGGGTGCCCGCATAGGCGGCATCGTTCTTCTGCTCGAATGCGAGGTGGGCGCCGGACGCGATGTCCGCGTTGCCGCTGAAACGCTCGGCCGCCGAGGCCAGGCCGCCCGAGCGGATCGACCAGTCGAGCGACGAATGTCCGCCGAGCGTCAGGTTGCCTGCGCCCTGCTTGACCATTTGCCCCTTGCTGTCGTCGAGCCCGGCGATGTTGCCAGCGAAGCCTGCGTCGCTGGCCTGGTCGAAGACCAGCGTGCCGGCATTGCCGATGTTTCCGGAAATCGAAGCGGCATTGCCGATCAGGGTGCCCGCCTGGACCAGGGTATCGCCATAGGCGTTGGCGGCATTGTCCAGACGCAGCGTACCCTCCCCGCGCTTGAGCAGGTCGCCGCTGCCCGAGACCTTGCCGGTCAGGCCAAGCACACTGGCGTCGGCCACGTCGAACTGCCCGGTCCGGGACAGGAGCATGCTGCGACCGGTGTCGAAACTGTCGGTCGTCTTGAGCGTACCGCCGGTGAACGTCAGGCCGCCGGCGGCATCGCCCAGGTTCGCGTCCCGTGCGACCTGCAAAGTGCCACCCGCCAGCGTCGTGCCACCGCTGTAGCTGTTGTCGCCGGAGAGCAGCGTGGTGCCGCTGCCCATCTGGATCACCTGGCCCGTGCCAGAGATGGCGCCCGTGAACGTCAGGCTGTCATTGCGATTGAAGGCCAGTGCGCCGTGGTTGAGTACATCGCCAACGATCGAACCGGTGTTCCCGCCATTGCCGAGTTGCAAGGTGCCATCGGCAATGGTGGTCCCGCCGCTGTAGGTGTTGTCGGCCGAAAGCACCAGGGTGCCGAGCCCTGTCTTGGTCAGGGCCTTGCCGTTCCAGCCGGTGGCGGGGTTGGCGGCCTGGTCGGCCAGCGCGACACCGACATCGAAGGCATCCGTCAGGCTGGCGAGGGTGAACGTACCGTGGGCCAGGTTGTTGCCCGCGGTCCAGCTCAGGCCGTAACTGGCCAGGTATTGTTTCTGGTCGTCCGACTTGCGCGTATTGACGGTGAGGTAGTCCACCGTGCCATTGAAACCGCCCACCGTGATCTTGCCGAAGTCGCCGTCGATGCCGGTCCGGGTGTCTATCAGCACCTTGTCGAGCTGGCTCGCCTCGCTGATGCCGTTCAGATTGAACGTGACATCCTGGCCCAGCGTCATGTGCTGCGCCTGCACGGCGGGCTCCTGCGCATCGGCGGTAATGGACAGTACCGTCTGATCGGCCATTGCCAGGTCATATGCCAGGTCGAGGGTGGCAGGCCCCTTCATCGCGAGCGTGCTGCCCGCACCGCTGACCGAGAGATCGCCCAACTGGCTCTCGCGGCCCGAATTGCCGTCGCCGAACTGCAGGGTCCCGCCGGTCACCCGGGCCGATCCTCTTATCCGGTCCGCAATGACCAGCGTCCCATTGGATACCATCGTCATGCCTCTGTACTCGGCATTGTCGCCAGTCAGGCGGGTAACCCCTGCGATCTGATTCAACTCGGAGTAGCCGGCGTTCGTGGTGACGAGCTCGGCGCCGAACGTATGGTTCGTATCCGTATGATTGAAATTGATCGTCGCACTGCCCTTGCCGAACTTGACCTTGCCGGTATCCAGAATACCCGCCTGGGTCGCCGCCTCACCGGCCGCCGAGCCGATGTTGATTGTGCCGGAGGAACCCGCATCCCTCCCGAGATAGACAGCGTCGGCCGATACGACGCCACCGTCCACCAGATTGAGCGTGCCTTTGCCGACAAAACCGATGTTCAGCTCGTCGGTCGTCAACGAGGAATGCGCGCCGGCGACGGTGGCGGTACTGATGCTGCCGTCCAGGAGACCGATGTCTGTCCTGGCACTCGACACCCGGCCGCCCTGCTCGACGGTCAGCGTACCGTTGCCGGCCACGCCCACGTTCAGTTGGTCGTGAACCTCCAAACTTGCATTCGTGGTGACGTGGACCGCACCGGTGCCGCCTTTAGCGATACCGATGGCTGCATCATACTTATGGACGGAAACCTTGCCTTCGTTCTCGATCGTGAGCGTCCCGGTGCCACGGGTGCCAACTAAGAGGCTGCCCTCGTTCTCCAAGGCAGACCCTGGACCAGACACCCTGACCGTCCCTTTGCCGGTGGCCTCTCTGGCCACGTCGCCGCCCGCGCTGGTCACCTTGCCCCCGTTCTCGATGTCCAGGACACCTTCACCCTGACTGCCGACGTAGAGAGAGATCCGATTGGTCCAGGTCGATCCCGGCCCTGACACAGAAGCATCGCCACGGCTGCCCACGTCGGAACCGAGGACGCCAGTGAAACTGGTGACCGTGCCGCCATCGCGGATGTCCAGCCTTGCCTTTCCCTGACCTCCGACTAACAGATCGGAAGAGTTGTTCCAGAGCGAACCCTGGCCGGTCACGGTGACCGCACCCGAGCCTTGCGCATTGTAGCCAACGAAAGCGCGGTAGTTGGATACCCGACCGCCGTCCTCGATGAGCAGGGTCCCGGTGCCCGAGGAGCCAATGAGCAGCGAAACGGGCTTGCTGGCATCCTGCGGGTCGAGATTCGTCCAGCTCGAGCCCTGTCCCGACACCTTGACGGCCCCCTTGCTGCCCTCTGATACGCCGATGACGCCGTTCTTACTGACGACGCTGCCACCATCCAGGATGTTCAGCGTGCCGGTGCCGCCCCCTCCGATCTCAAGCCTTCCATCGTTACCGGAAGCGGTCATCGACCAGCTCGAGCCCTGTCCCGACACCTTGACGGCCCCCTTGCTGCCCTTTGATAGACCGATGACGCCGTTCTTACTGACGACGCTGCCACCATCCAGGATGTTCAGCGTGCCGGTGCCGCCCCCTCCGATCTCAAGCCTTCCATCGTTACCGAAAGCGGTCATCGACCAGCTCGATCCTGGTCCGGACACCGTTGCGATGCCTTCGCTTCCAGCTTCGGCTCCAATGAAGCCTGGAAGGGCGCTGCTGACCTTGCTGCCTCCATCGACAATCAGCTCGCCCTGGCCGCGCTGGCCCACCCACAAGGCGGACGTTTTCCAGGTCGAGCCCCCCGTGATCCGGGCAAGGCCGAAGCTCCCCGCCTGGTCGCCAATACTGGCGAAGTCATTGGAGACCTGACCACCATCCTCGACATTCAGTGTTCCGTGACCTGCCGCGCCGATCATGAGATGGCCCGCATGGGTCCATGTCGAGCCGGCGCCGGCAATGGTCACGCTGCCCTGGCTTCCGCTCTCTGTGCCGATTCTGCTGGTAAAGCTGAACAGCTTTGCTCCGTCCCTGACGGTCAGGGTGCCGGCGCCCTGCTGGCCGATGTGAAGGACATCATAGACATTCCATTCCGTCACCGGCCCTGCGGGCAACGCGGGGGCGACATCACCGCTGCCCGTGATCGACGCGGCCAGGGCAAGTGTCGGGAGCGTTCCGAGAGAGGCGAATGCCATGACAGCAGCCGATACCGGCGTACGGACGGCCGGGCGGTGCTTGCGCGGAGATGAGCGGCCACCACGTTTTCCTTGCTTGCGAGTGTGCTCACCGACGACCTGCCAGAGGCCGAGGCCACGATTGAAAACGATACGATAGACATGATTCATGATGCTGTTCCTTTTCTGCTTTATCGCCCCCCCGAAAACAGGAACAGACTTGAGTCTTTCCCTGTTTTCAGAAGAAAAAAGCCCCACCCCGAAGTAATCTCGAGGTAAATACCGGGGCCACAATTGCTCCCCCATGAGGGAGTTATGGATGCACTATCGGATGGCGACAGAGGATGCCTGGGCAACTTGGCTGTCGCGTTCATTAAGGAGATGGCAAGGGGGACAGGCGAACCGACTTCAGATGTATGAAGCGGACTTTGCTGACACCGGGCCATATGACTTCATTGAGTCTGCCGGGCTGTTAAGTTGCTGGATCTGTGGCGGCAGAATCGATGAATACAAAGGGCTGACAGGCATATTTCAAGTTCATCAGCCCAACTAGCCATCCACGATCCATGAATGATGGGCGAGTTCAGTTTTATAATTGTTTCGCGCATTCCCTGACTAAGGACATAAGAAATTCCTTAAAAGAATATTCAGACACCTGTCGTCGGAGCACGCTGGGGCGCTACCCACCTGCAAGAACCCAAGTCCTCAAACGCAAGCAATAGCTATATAGAATCGGGGACAACCGTATGGAGGGTGCCAATACGAGCGAGCGGTATGCCGTCGCAATAACGGAATTTGTTTCAATATATGTGCAAAGAGTATCCGGCGTCGTAGCACGCCGAGTAGATATAACAAGTGATGGCAATCCGATACTAACCCAGCGATGAATGAGCCGATCAACAGGGTCAACTTGATATATCACACCACCGACTCTCCAACCCACTCAGCCCGGGTAGTTGTCGAAGAGCAAGTTGCGCCTGCCTGGCTCGACAAGAGAATGCCGAGAGTCGTAGTGCTGACGCAGACAATGAAGCGCTGAACTGATACTTGCTCTAGAACTTGCCACTCAGTTCAAGCATCGCGCCGAAATCCGTATTGCCTGTGGAAGTACTGCCTACCCAGAATGGGTTGGCATTGATCCAATGAAACCGGACATCCTGATATCGAGAACTTGGTGTATCGACACCTGATCGAGTCCGGCCTGACGACATCACTTGTATCTGGGCCCAAGGGCTGCTGTTTCACCTGGATCAAGGGCCCCCCACTTGCGGCTTACATCACCAACTGCGCGATCAACCAGGCGTTGGCGCCGCTGATAACGGCGAACAGGCTCCAGGCGAGGATGCGGGTCGGCCAACGGTTGACGAACACGCCCATCAACTGCGGGTCGCTGGTCATGCGGATCAACGGGTACAGGGCGAACGGCAGTTGCAGGCTGAGCACCACCTGGCTCAGCACCAGCAACTGGCCCACCGCGCCGTCGCCCATCAGCCACACGCCGACGAAGGCCGGCACCAGCGCCAGGCCGCGGGTGATCAGGCGCCGCTGCCAGCACGGCAGGCGCAGGTTCAGGTAGCCCTCCATGATCACCTGGCCGGCGATGGTGCCGGTGAAGGTCGAGCTCTGCCCCGAGGCCAGCAAGGCCACGCCGAACAGCACGCTGGCCAGCGCCCCGCCCACCAGCGGGTCGAGCAGGTGATAGGCGTCCTGCAACTCCACCACCTCGGTGTGCCCGGTGCCGTGGAAGGCCGCGGCGGCGAGGATCAGGATCGCTGCGTTGACCAGCAGCGCCAGGGCCAGGGAGCCGATGGTGTCGATGCGCGCCAGCTTGATCGCATCCCGCCGGCTGGCCTCGTCCCGGCCCACCAGGCGGGTCTGCACGATGGAAGTGTGCAGGTACAGGTTATGCGGCATCACGGTGGCGCCGAGGATACCGATCGCCAGGTACAGCGGCGCGGCTTCGCTGATTGCCGCCAGCGACGGCGTGAAGCCCCGCGCCACGTCCGGCCAGTAGGGTTTGATCAACAGCAGTTCGACGAAAAAGCACAGGCCGATGGTGCCCACCAGCACCAGCATGATCGCCTCCAGGCGGCGGAAGCCGCGGTTCTGCAGAGCGAGAATCAACAGGGTGTCGAAGGCGGTGATGACAATCCCGGTGGTCAGCGAAACGCCGAGCAACAGATGGAACGCCAGGGCGCAACCCAGGACCTCGGCCAGGTCGGTGGCGATGATCGACACCTCCGCCAGCAGCCACTGGGTGCGCGCCGTGCGGGTGCTGTAGCGCTGCCGGCAGAGCTGCGCCAGGTCGCGCCCGGTGGCGATGCCCAGGCGCGAGCACAGGCATTGCACCGCCATGCCCGCGAGGCTCGCCAGCAGCACCACGAACAGCAGGTTGTAGCCATACCGCGAGCCAGCCTCGATGGCGGTGGCCCAGTTGCCGGGGTCCATGTAGCCGATGGAAATCAGCAGGCCGGGGCCGGCGAAGCGCAGGATGCGCTTGAACAACGGCGCGCTGGGATCGACGACTATGGTGCCGGCGACTTCCGGCGGGCAAAAGGGGGCGGTACCGATTTTCGGGAGGGTGAATTTCACGCGGGCATCCGGAAGGCTGGAACGGTGGCCCAGCTTAGACGTTTCAGCGAACCGGCCCAAGCCTTGATAGCGCCCTGCTCCGGCCTTTTGCAGCCTGCCTCTGTAGGAGCGAAGCTGGCTCGCGATAGCGGCATATCAGTCACCACCACAGATGAGCCGGCCCCTTTTCCCAAACCACCCTGCACCGACCGGCCGCTCCTACAGCGCCAGTGTTTTCAGGCATGATGCGGGGCAGCCATCCGCGGAGCCGCGCCATGAACACTCCAGCCCAACCCACTGTCGCCCTGGCGATGCGTTCGTATTCCGGGCAGGTCGAGCTGCACCATCACGATTTTCCGCAGATCGTGCTGCCGCAGTCGGGGGCGATGGAAATCGAGGTGGACGGCCGTGGCGGCAAGGTCGATGCCAGCCAGGGCGTGGTGATTGCGCCGGGAGCCCGGCATAGCTTCCTGGCCGAGCGCCGTAACACCTTTCTGGTGCTCGACCTGGATAGCTCCGGCAACGAGGCGCCTCTGGCCGATAGCCGCTTCTTCGCCATCGACCCGCAGATCCGCCACCTGCTCGGCTATGCCAGCCACAGCGGCGCGTTGCTCAGCTCCTCCAGCCCGGTCGCCAGCGCCTGGAGCGCCCTGCTGCTGGCCTGCCTGGCCCGCCCGACGCCGAGCGCGCCGCAACGCCAGACGCTGGTGCGGGCCCTGACCTACATCGAGCAGCACCTGGGCAGCCCGCTGAGCGCCCGCGCCATCGCCCAGGCCGCGGGGGTCAGCGAGCGCAGCCTGTACCTGCTGTTCGAGCGGGACATGCACAGCACGCCTTTCGCCTACATTTCGACCCTGCGCCTGGACCGCGCCATCGACCTGCTCGGCCGTACCCTGCTGCCCATCAGCGAGATCGCCCAGCGGGTCGGCTACGCCGATCAGAGTGCCCTGACCCACGCCTTGAAGAAGGCGCGCAACCAGACCCCGGCCGCCCTGCGCAAGGCCGCTCGCGACGCCCAGGCGCAGGCTGCGACAAGAGTTCGGCAGGCCTGATCAATACCGCCGTCGCGGCGGCTTCTATGCTGGCCACACCGCCCTTGCCTCGGTGTGTCTATGACCGCAATCCACTCAACCCGCCTCGCCCCCTCCCGCAGCGGCGCCGCCACCGCCATCGGCGTGATCGCGGTGTTCCTCTGGTCATGCCTGGCGCTGCTGACCACCCTCACCGCCGGCATTCCCCCCTTCCAGTTGCTAGCCCTGAGCTTTGCCGTGGCCTGCGGCGCCAGCCTGGTATTGCTCGGCTTGCGGGGGCGCGCCGGTTTTCGTGGCTGGCGCCAGCCTTGGCCGGTCTGGGCCCTGGGGTTCGGCGGGATCTTTGCCTACCACGCGCTGTATTTCTTCGCCCTGAAAGCCGCGCCGGCCGCCGAGGCCAGCCTGATCGCCTACCTCTGGCCGTTGCTGATCGTGTTACTGGCGGCCAGGGCCGGCGGCGAACCGCTGCGCGGCCGGCAACTGACCGGTGCCTTGCTGGGGCTGGCCGGCACCGCGTTCATCATGCAGCAGCGCGCTTCCAGCCAGGTCGGCGCGATGCCGGTGGCGGGTTACCTGGCGGCGTTCGGCTGCGCCCTGGTGTGGTCCGGCTACTCGGTGCTCAACCGCCGTTTCAGCAGCGTGCCCAGCAGCCTGATCGGCGGCATCTGCGGGCTGGTGGCGCTGGCCGGGCTGCTCTGCCACCTGATGTTCGAAAGCCCGGTGCAACCGGACCTCAAGCAATGGCTGGCGATCCTCGGCCTGGGGCTGGGCCCGGTCGGCCTGGCCTTCTTCGCCTGGGACCACGCCACCAAACACGGCAACCTGGCCACGCTCGGCGCGCTGTCGTACCTGGCGCCGTTGATCTCCACCCTGCTGCTGATCGTCATCGGGCAAAGCCCGGCCAGTGTGTGGCTGCTGTTGCCGGCGTTGCTGATTATCGCCGGGGCGGTGCTGGCGACGTCGGGGGCGCGTTCTGCCCAGGGTTGAGCAGCGTCCGATAAGCCCCACGAAGCCGCTCCCGCGGCCTTTTATCCGAAATTTCGTGGCACCGCATATCCCGCTGGAGTGCCCCGCGACAGGCATGGGAAGATGCGCGCCCCAACGCGCTCACTCTGGAGAATCTGCATGTCCCTGTTCGGTAAACACGCCGCGGTCCTGGTCTTCGCGGTGCTGACCGGTTTCAGTGCCCTGGAGGTGTCCGCGGCCCAGCCGACGAACAACAAGGCCAAGGTCGAGACCGTCTCGATGCTTGGCGGCAAGTTCAAGTTCAGCCTGCCCAAGGGTTTCATCGCCAACCCGCTGCCGGCCGGCGACGAAGCCAGCGGCACCGCCGGCGCCACTGGCACTATGTACACCAACGCCAGCACCAAGACCGTGGTCATCGCCGCACAGAACCTGATCCCCGATGCGGTGCAGGCCAAGGACAACGACGCACAGTTCCTCGACAGCGCGGTGTCGGGCTTCCTCTCGCAACAGGCGGCGGCCCTGCCGGACTTCAGCAAGCAGAGCGAAAAAAGCATGACCCGCGGCGGCCTCGGCCTGCGCCAGATCGACAGCACCGCGACCCAGGGTGGCGGCATGACCCAGAGTTCCACCCTGCTGGCCGGCTCGGGCAACCGCATGGCGGTGGTGCAGGTGATTTCGCGGATCGGCGACAAGGCCAATCACGACAAGCTGGTCAGCCAGATCGTCGGCAAGTAAGCGCAGCGGCACAGCGGCCGCGGCGGGTTCACGGCTTCAAGGGTTGAGGCTGAGCAACCAGCGGTTCAGGTCCTGGAGCTCGGTGTCGCTGATGGTATGGCCGATGCCCGGGTAGGCATGGAATTGCGGAGTCAGGCCCAGGCCGCGCAACAGGCTGTCGGCCTCGGAGCCGTCGCTGTAAGGCAGGCGCATGTCCGCGGTGCCATGGGCGATGAAGATCGCCAGCCGCTCCAGGCCCGCGCCGCTCTTGAGCTGCGAGCGCAGCACCGGCAGGATCTTCCCGCTCAGGGCGGCGATCCCGCGGACCGCCTGGGGATGGCGCAGGCCCAGCTCGTAGGCCATGATCGCGCCCTGGCTGAAGCCCACCAGGAACACCCGGTCGGCGCGGGTGTGGTACTTGGCGAGCGCCTGCCGCACGAATTCGTCGATCAGCTTCGCACTGTCGGCCAGCTCGGCGGTCACCCCGTCGTAAGCGCCTTCGCCCTGCTTGTGAAACCACTGGTAACTGCCCTCTTCCACGGTCTGCGGCGCCCGTACCGAGAGGTAGGTGTAATCCGCCGGCAACCCATCCTTGAGGCCGAACAGGTCCTCTTCATTGCTGCCGTAGCCATGGAGAAAAATCACCAAAGGCCGGTCGCGGGAATCGGCCGGGGCCTGTTCCAGGTAGCGCAGCGGCAGGTCGTCGTGCAGCACCGTCTGCGCCTGGGCAGTGGCGCAAACACTTAGCAGCAACAGGGCCAGGAACTTGAACATGGGACGTCCTTGCGGGTGAGAGGGGCTCGCGGTCACCAAGGGCAAAAGCGTTGCCTGGTGGTCTGGCCGCGGAGCGGCCATCGCGAGCCAGCTCGCTCCTATAGTGAGGAGCAGTGAGGAGTGAGGAGCGGTTCGCTCAATCGTTGGTCAGCTTGCCGCTGCGGATCGGCTCGCGGCCGGCGACCTTGGCCTGCCAGATGCCCGGCTCGGTGTAGCGGCTGCGGTCCAGGGCAAACAGTACGCCACTGGTGGCGGCGCGTACCACGCTGACAATGTCGTTCAACGGGTCGACCACCTCGAAGATCGCATCGCCCCGCTCCACCCATTCGCCAGCCTCGCGCAGGAAGCTGACCACCCCATGGTGCGGGGCGAACAGGTATTGGGTGCCTTCGAACGGCATGCCCTCGCAGCAGGCGTCCGGGGTCGCCGGCCATTGGCCGTCGATAAACCCCTGCTCGGCAAGAAAACCGAGGATCGCTTCGCAGTTGGCCTGGGCCTGTTCGACCCGGGTGTCGCCCATGCTGCCCAGCTCCAGGGTGGTGGCGAGGTTGGCCGGGGGAATCGCCGCCCGCGGGAAGTCGCGGGCCAGGCGCAGCCAGGGCGTGGAGCAGGACTCATCGAACGAGCTGCCGCCGGAGTCTTCGCAGAGCAGCGCCACGCCGGCCTTCAGCCGCGCGGCCAGGGGCTGCCACTGCGGCCAGTGCTGGGGCAACGCGTACAGATGGATCGCCGCTTCGAAATCGCAGTGCAGGTCGAGGGTGATGTCGGCGTCGCAGGCGTGGCGCAGCAGCAGGCGTTGCAGGGCCTGGAGTTGCGAGGTCGGGGCCGGCAGAGCGTCGAGGACATCGCCCATGGTCTGGCGGATCAAGGCGACGTTGGCCGCCGCATCGCTGCCCAGGCGGTCACCGATCAGGTCGCCCACCGGGCCGCTGAGCTCGACGAAGGCGCGGTTGAAGTTCTTCCCGCTGCCGCTTTCGAAACGTCCCAGGTGGCTGCTTTGCAGGTGCTGGTCAAGGCCGATGGGGTTGGCCACCGGCACCAGCTCGATCACGCCCTTGAGTTGCCCCTGGGCTTCCAGTTCGCTCAGGCGTTTTTTCAGTTCCCAGGCGGTGCGCATGCCCGGCAACTCGTCGGCGTGCAGGCTGGCCTGGATATAGACCTTGCGGCTGCCGCCGCCAAAACGGAACACGCTGAGCTGGCGCTGGGTGCCCAGGTGGCTCCAGGGCAAGGAATGGTCGATGCGTTGCATGAAGGGCTCCGGAAAAAAAATGGAGTTCGGCGGGGGCCGTAGCCTGAGGCATTTGCGCGGCCGTGAAAAGGTCGTCGTCCGCTGCCAGTTGATGCGAGCTTTCCTGTAGCCGCTGCCGCAGGCTGCGATAAGGCCGAAGGCCTTCAGCGATCTCAAGGCTCCTGCGCCCCCTGCGGGGTCGATCGCAGCCTCGCGGGCTCGGCAGCGGCTACAGGAGCGCCCCATCGCACGGGGTAAATAGCACTCATGAAAAAGGCGGCCCCGGTAAACGGTAGCCGCCTTTTTCAACCCGGCGAATTACTCGCCGTAGACGTCGAACTTGAAGTACTTGTCCTGCACGGCCTTGTACTTGCCGTTGGCGCGGATCTCAGTAATGGCGGTGTTGAATTTCTCGGCCAGGGCGGTATCGCCCTTGCGCACGGCGATGCCGGCGCCGCCACCGAAGTACTTCGGATCGTTGTACTCGGGACCGACGAAGGCGAAGCCCTTGCCGGCGTCGGTTTTCAGGAAGCCGTCATCGAGGTTGACCGAGTCGGCCAGCAGCGCGTCGATGCGACCGGACACCATGTCCAGGTTGGCTTCCTGCTGGGAGCCGTAACGCACCAGGTTGATCCCGGCCGGCACCAGCACCTCGGTGGCGAAACGGTCATGGGTACTGGCGCGCAGCACCCCGACTTTCTTGCCCTTGAGCTCGGTCAGCGGGTCCTTGACCTCGGTGCCTTCCTTCATCACGAAGCGCGCTGGGGTGTGGTAGTACTTGATGGTGAAATCGACGTTCTTCTTGCGGTCGTCGGTGATGGTCATGGACGACAGGATGGCGTCGATCTTGCGCACTTTCAGCGCCGGGATCAGGCCGTCGAATTCCTGCTCGACCCAGGTGCATTTGACGTTCATCTGCTCGCACAGCGCGTCGCCGATATCCACGTCGAAACCGGTGAGCTTGCCGTCGGGGGTTTTCATCGAGAATGGCGGATAGCCGGCTTCGATACCGATGCGGATCGGCTTGGCATCGTCAGCCACGGCGGTCAGGGACAGCATGGACAGTGCCAGGGCACCGAACAGTACAAGCTTCTTCATTTATAACTCCCGTAGACGGAGGCTTTTATTGGCAGAAAGGTTCGATTGGGGGAAATCGAAGTGGCCAGCAGTCTAGAGCGGCGTCCGGGAGGCAAATTGTGTTTATGCGACAAATACTTATATAAAATCCACCTCCGCATTCAGGCGTCGGGCAAGCCGCCCTGCTGCCGTCGTCGGCGTACCGCGAACGCTTCGGGTGTGGGGAGAAGGTGGTCGCCAAGCGATGGGCCGAGCGGGAGAACGTCATCGCGGGCCAGCTCAGCCCTCCTCAATCCTCGGGCTTGCGCAGCAGGTAGGTGTCCATGATCCAGCCATTGGCCCGCCGCGCCGCCTTGCGCACTTGCTGGATCTGCCCCGCGACTTCCTTGAGCCGGCCGGCAATCAGGATTTCCTCTGGCGTGCCGAGGTAGGCGCCCCAGTAGATCTCCAGGTCCTGGTCCGCCACCTGGCGATAGGAGTCCTCGGCGTCGAGCATCACCACCAGGCTGTCGGCATCGCTCACCTGCCCCGCCGCCAGGCGCCGGCCGGTGGTGATCTCCACTGAGCGGCCAATGCGGTTCAACGGCACCTTGTGCTGCGCCGCCAGGGCCTGGACGCTGGTGATGCCGGGGATCACCTCGAACTCGAACGCACAGCGACCGCTGGCCAGGATCGCCTGCAAGATGCGAATGGTGCTGTCGTACAGCGCCGGATCGCCCCAGGCCAGGAAAGCCCCGGTTTCGCCGTCCGCCAGTTCTTCGTCGATCAGCCGCTCGAAGGTGCGCTGCTTGTCGCGGTTCAGCTCGGCGACGCTGGCCTGGTAATCCACCTCGGCGCCGCGCAGTCGCTCCGGGCTTTGCGCTTCGACAAAACGGTAGCCGGGCTGCTCGATGTAGCGCTCGCAGATTTCCCGGCGCAGGTCGATCAGCGCGTCCTTGCTCTGGCCCTTGTCCATCAGGAAGAACACATCAGTGCGATTGAGCGCCTTGACCGCCTGCAGGGTGATGTAGTCGGGGTTGCCGGCGCCGATGCCGATGATCAGAAGGGTTTTCACGTGGGGCAGGTCTCGATGGCGAATCGGAAATGGAGTATGGCCGGGTTGTCGCGGCGCGTCACAAAGCGGCCGCCGGGCGGCCTATCGCGAGCAAGCTCGCTCCTACAAGGGGTTGCACCGTCTTTGCAGGAGCGAGCTTGCTCGCGAAAAAATCCCCAGGCCACGCCGAGCCAAGCCCGCTAATCGCGCTGGTCCAGGCGCAAGCGCCAGCGCCCGTTGAAGCGCAGTTCGACCTGGGCCAGCGGCTCGACATCGATGGCATTGAAGCTCGCCAGCGGGCACTGCATGACGTGCACCAGCGCCGCGCGGATGACCAGCGGATGGGTCACCGCCAGCACATGCCCGGGCTGCTCGCACAGCGACGCCAGCCACGCCGCGACCCGCTCGCACAGCTGCGCCACCGACTCGCCGCCATGGGGCGCCAAGTGGCTGTCGGCCAGCCAGGCTTGCACGGCCTCGGGCTGCTCGCGCTGCAGAGAGTCAATGGACAGGCCCTGCCAGCGGCCCATGTCACAGTCGCGCAACGCCGCCACCGTCTCCACGCTGGCGCCATACAGGGCGGCGGTCTGCCGCGCCCGTTGCTCCGGCCCGCTGAGCAGGCGCGGCGCCCCCTTGAACGCGCCGGCCCGCGAGCCCGCCAGCGCCTGCCAGTCCATCTCCAGCGGTTCGTCCAGCGGGAAACACGCGCGCTTCTGGGCGACGGTCCGGGCATGGCAGATCAGGGTCAAGCGGGTGGCCGGCACGGGGAATCTCTCGACGTTGAATGGACGCAGCGGGCAATGTGGCTGCGTTTGTATCATGGGCCGCCGAGGGATTCCCAACTTGTCGCAGCCGAACCTAGGCGCTGGCGATCCCCGACCGGGCCAGGTACAGCACCTCATAGCGTTCGGCGCCGCGCGTGCTGTCGGGCGCGCTGGCCGACAGGGTGAAGCGCACCAGCTCCCAGGCCTGCAGGTCGAGGGCGACGAACACGGCGAAGGTGTCCGGGTCATCGGCCAGCCGCTGGTTGTGTTCGACCTGCTCGGCCAGCAACCTGGCGCGGTCCGCCAGCGGATCGATCGCCAGCGGCTCGCGGTACAGCGTCCGTGCCTGGTTGGCACGCCCGCGACGCCAATCCAGGGGCAACCAGGACTCGATGTGCGGGCGGCCGAAGGAGTCGATCACGCTGTCGAAACCGCCGCCCATGAGAAACCGGGCGGCGCCCGCCGGATCGGCCCAGAGGTAGATCGAGGCGTACAGGTTATGCCGCGCCCCGTGCACACCCCGCTCCTGCCCGGCGAAGACCTTGAACAGCAAACCGTCGACCTCGTCCCACAAGGGCCCGCGATCCGCGGCGCGGTGGCGGATCACGCCCATGTCGTAATCGGCGGGCAGGCGGTGTGAATATTGTTTGGCCAACATGGCGATGCTCCTGTGCTTGAAGGTGTTGCCAGCTTGCGCGGGGCCAGCCATTACAACAAGATATCGGCACATATATCTGCGATAAACATTCGATATGAGCGAACCCCTCAAGCCGCTGGACATCGACACCGTGCACGCCTTCGTGCTGATCGCCGACTTCGGCAGTTTCACCCGCGCCGCCCAGGCGCTGGACACCTCCCAGGCCGCCATCAGCCTCAAGCTCAAGCGCCTGGAGGAACGCCTCGGCTATCGCCTGTTGGAGCGCACGCCCCGGCATGTACGCCTGACACCGGTCGGCGAGCAATTCATGCAGGCCGCCCGCGACCTGCTGCGCGCCCATGAGCGGGCCCTGGGCGACATGCAGGCGGCGCCGGCGCGACGGCTGATCATCGGCATCAGCGACCACGTGGCCGGCGCGGAACTGCCGCACCTGCTGAGCCGCATCGCCGCCTACGATCCGTTGCTGATCATCGAGGTGCGCATCGCCTCCTCCCGGGACCTGACGGCGGCCTTCGACCGCGAGGAGCTGGACGCAGTCATCGTGCGCAACGAAGGCGCGCGCCAGGATGGCGAAGTGCTGGTGGCCGAGCGCTTCGGCTGGTTCGCCGCGCCGGCCTGGCAGCAGGCACCGGGCACCCCGCTGCGGCTGGCGACCATGGCCGCGCCCTGTGGCGTGCGGCATGTCGCCGTGCGGGTGCTGGACGACGCCGGCATTGCCTGGACCGAGGTCTTTATCGGCGGTGGCGTGATGGCCGTGTGCGCCGCGGTCAGCGCCGGGCTCGGGGTCGCGGCGTTGGCCCATCGGGTGGCGCCGGCCGGCGCGGTGGAAGTCGGCGAACGCCTCGGGCTGCCGGTGCTGCCGGTCAGTGAAATCATCTTGCTCGCGCGGCCCACCGACGCCCGCTCCGAGGAAACCCTGCGCGCCCTCAGCGCCGCCTTTCGCGGCACCCTGCCGCGCTGACGGCGTGCCTCAAAAAACCTCGAACACCCAATAAACCTGGGCTTTCACGCCCCCTTTTGGCGCATTGCAGGGCGCCTTTATTTTTCACTGGACATGTAGCGTAAATTACATAAATACTGTTTTCACTTTCAGTGAAACAAAAACGACATCCACTTGCGAAGGCGTTTTTATGCCGTCTCTCAGAGACCAGATCACCGACCCGGCCCTCGATCTCACGCCTTCGGAGCGCAAGGTCATCCGGGCCCTGCTCGACCATTACCCGCGCAACGGCCTGGGGCCCATGTCGCGGCTGGCCGAGCACGCCGGCGTCAGCGACCCGACCATCGTGCGGCTGGTGAAAAAACTCGGTTTCGGCGGTTATGCGCAGTTCCAGGAAGCGCTGCTCAGCGACATGGACGCTCGCCTGCGTTCACCCAGCACCCTGTTGCAACCGCGGGCCCAGGTCCCTCGGGACGATGCCTGGAGCCATTACCTGCAAGGCAGCCTGCGCAGCCTGGAACAGACCCAGGCCCTGACCCAGCCCGAAGACGTGCGCATCCTGGTCGACTGGCTGCTGGACAGCCGGCACGCGCTGTACTGCTACGGCGGGCGCTTCAGCAGCTTTCTCGCCAGCTACCTGCTCAATCACCTGCGCCTGATGCGCCCCGGCTGCGTGGCCCTGGACGACAACGCGCAACTGCCCGACCGCCTGTATGACGTGCAGCGCCAGGACATCGTCCTGCTGTTCGACTACCGCCGCTACCAGAGCCAGGCCCTGCGCGTGGCCAGCGCGGCCAAGGCGCGGCACGCGCGGGTGGTGCTGTTCACCGACATCTACGCCTCGCCCCTGCGGGAGCTGGCGGACCTGATCATCAGTGCCCCGGTGGAGTCGGCCTCGGCCTTCGACACCCTGGTGCCGGCGTTGGCCCAGGTCGAGGCGCTGGTCGCCAGCCTGACCCTGCGCAGCACCGACCTGGACCGACGCCTGGAGGGCATCGACGCCCTGCGCAACGAATTCGCCACTCACCTGCTGGAGGACAAATAAGGATGGTCTGCCTTCCCCACCAATCGCCCCGCGACCTGCCATTCACCCTCGATCGCACCGCCCTGCTGCTGGTGGACATGCAACGGGCCTGGCTCGAGCCGCAGCTGGATCCGCATTTGCAGGTGCCGGACGCCGAGTACTTCATCAAGCGCACCCGCGAGCAGGTGATCCCCAACCAGCAGAAGCTCCTGGCGGCCATGCGCGGCGCCCGGCAGAACGTGCTGCACACCATTATCGAAAGCCTGACCGCCGATGGCCGCGACCGCTCGCTGGACCACAAGCTGTCGGACATGCACCTGCCCAAGGGCAGCCCGCAGGCGGCGATCATCGATCCGCTCGCGGCGCGGGAGAACGAAATCGTCCTGCCCAAGACCTCCTCCGGGGTCTTCAACTCGACCAACATCGACTACGTGCTGCGCAACCTGCAGACCCGTCACCTGATCGTCGCCGGCATCGTCACCGACCAGTGCGTCGACATGGCGGTGCGCGACGCCGCCGACCGCGGTTACCTGGTGACCCTGGTGGAAGACGCCTGCGCCACCTACACCGACGCCCGGCACCAGGCCTGCCTGAACGCGATCAAGGGCTACTGCTGGATCACCGACACCCAGACCGTGCTCGGCCGCCTGCGGGAGATGCAGGCATGAGCCGGAACAGCGAGCCGTTGCGGCCGGTGGCCATGACCACCCTGCTCACCACCGACCTGATCGGCGTCAGCCGTGGCCGCTCGTTCCCCAGCGACGAACTGGACAGCTACACCAGCGCCGGCTGCGGCTGGGTGCCGGCCAACAGCGCGCTGACCCCGCAGGACATCATTGCCGAACCCAACCCCTGGGGCGCCCGTGGCGATCTGCGGCTGATCCCCGACCTGGCCAGCCGAGTCCAGGTCGGCAACGGCCCGGACGCCAGCGCCTCGCCCCTGGACTTCATCCACGCCGACATCCGCGAGACCGACGGCCAGCCCTGGGCCGCCTGCCCGCGCACCCTGCTGCGCAACGAGGTGCAGCGCTACGCCAGCGAGCTGGGGCTGCAGGTCACCGCCGCCTTCGAGCACGAATTCAACCTGCACAGCGCCACCGCGCAACCGGAACGCCTGGCCTTCTCCCTGCAGGCCCAGCGCCAGGGCGCGGACTTCGGCGGCTGGCTGCTCAGCGCCTTGCGCGCCGCGGGCGTCGAGCCGGAAATGTTCCTGCCCGAATACGGCAAGCACCAATACGAAATCACCTGCCGCCCGACCCAGGGCGTGGCCGCCGCCGACCGCGCGGTGAACGTGCGCGAGATCACCCGCGAGATCGCCCGGCAACTCGGCCATGGCCTGAGCTTCGCGCCCAAGACCGCGGAGCACGCAGTGTGCAATGGCGTGCACCTGCACCTGAGCCTGCAGGACCTGGACGGCGCGCCGGTGCTGTATGACCCACAGAGCGCCGATGGCCTGTCGCTCCTCGGCCAGCGCTGGGCCGCCGGGCTGCTCAAGTACCTGCCGGC
Organism: Pseudomonas sp. GW822-FHT05A08; assembly: GCF_058800485.1. NCBI lineage: Bacteria > Pseudomonadati > Pseudomonadota > Gammaproteobacteria > Pseudomonadales > Pseudomonadaceae > Pseudomonas > Pseudomonas sp. GW822-FHT05A08. The sequence continues at coordinate 2,603,335 of NZ_CM179511.1, read as the reverse complement.
GCTCTGCGCCTTTACCGCGCCGACGCCGATTTCCTACGCCCGCTTGCAGCCCCATCACTGGAGCGCCTCCTACGCCTGCCTGGGCCAGCGCAACCGCGAAGCCTCGCTGCGCATCTGCCCCACCGTGAGCATCGGCGGCAAGCCGGTGGCGCCGCAGTACAACCTGGAATTTCGCGCGCTGGACGCCACCGCCTCGCCGCACCTGGCCATGGCCGCGGTGCTGATCGCCGGACGCCTGGGCATTGAACACAAGCTGATCCTGAGCGCCACCACCGACGAAGTGCCGGACGAACTGAGCGCGCAGCAGCGCCAGGACCGCGGCATCGTCGCCCTTCCGGCTTCGTTGCCCCAGGCGCTGGACTGCCTGCGCAACTGTCCGGAACTGCTGCAAGCACTGCCAGCCCCGCTGCTGGACACCTATTTCGCCGTCAAACACAAGGAAGTAGAACTGACCGAGCACCTGACCCCTGCCCAACTCTGTGAGCACTATGCACACCTGTACTGAAACCGCTGAACTGGGGCTGTACACCCAACCGGCCTACCGGCTGCTGCGGGAAGATTCCGCGCACCCGCTGATCCTCGTCTGCGAACACGCCAGCCGTTATATTCCGGCGCAACTCAACGACCTCGGCCTGGACCCGGAAGCGGCGCGTGAACACATCGCCTGGGACCCCGGCGCCCTGGAGCTGGCGCAAAGCCTGTCGCAGACCCTCGGCGCCACCCTGCTGACGGCCAATTATTCGCGGCTGCTGATCGACCTCAACCGCCCGTGCCAGGCCCACGACAGCATTCCGTTGCAGAGCGAGATCTACCAGATCCCGGGCAACCAGCACCTCGACGAAGCCACCCGCGAGTACCGCCGCAAGCAGCTGTTCAGGCCCTTTCATGCACGCCTGAGCGGGCTGATCGACGCACGCCTGGCCGCGGGCCGGCCGGTGCGGGTGGTGGGCATCCACAGTTTTACCCCGCTGTACTACGGCCAGCGCCGCACGCTGGAGATGGGCGTGCTGTTCGACCGCGCCGAGGGTTACGCCCGGCGCCTGCTGGAAGGCATGTCGGTCCACGACGTGAAGATCGCCGGCAACGAGCCATACAAGATCGACGCCCTGGGCGACATGACCGTACCGGCCCACGGCGATGCCCGCGGGCTGGATTCGGTATTGATCGAGGTGCGCAACGACCTGCTGCGCACCCCGCAGGCCATACAGTGCTGGACGGATTATCTGGCACCGCTGTTGTAGAAAAAGCTGTGCATCAGGATGGAGCTGTCGTTGTAAAAAAGCTGTTTGCTGTACCGGTACAACAACTATAAAAAACCGCCGTGGCGTGTCTTTAAACCTGCCAGGTTCAAATACATTGCCTGCCCCTGCAGGTCATCCTTCGACCTCAGCGACAGGCTCCCGCCCCCCCTTTGGCTGACAAGGAGAACCTCTTCATGGAGATTGAAGAATTCGGCTACAAACAGGAACTCAAGCGCGGCCTGACGCTGCGCGACCTGGTGGTCTACGGGATGATTTTCATGATCCCCATCGCCCCGTTCGGGGTCTACGGCTATGTGAACCAGGAAGCACCGGGCATGGTGCCGCTGGCCTACATCATCGGCATGCTGGCGATGCTCTTCACCGCCCTCAGCTACGGCAGCATGGCCCGCGCCTTTCCCATCGCCGGCTCGGTCTATTCCTACGCCCAGCGCGGGCTCAACCCCCATGTCGGCTTCATCGCCGGCTGGCTGATGCTGCTCGACTACCTGCTGATTCCGCCGTTGCTGTACGTCTACGCGGCCATGGCGCTGAACCACCTGTACCCGGACATTCCCAAGGTCGGCTTCATCCTCGCGTTCCTGGTCAGCGCCACCTTCGTCAACCTGCGCGGCATCACCTTCACCGCACGGATGAACATCGTGTTCCTCCTGGCGCAACTGGTGGTGCTGGGGATCTTCCTGTTCTACGCCTGGAACGCCCTGCACGGTGGCGCCGGTAACGGCCAGCTGACCCTGGCGCCGCTGTACCACCCGGAGAATTTCCACTTCGGCATGCTGATGCAGGGCGTGTCGATCGCCGTGCTGTCGTTCCTCGGTTTCGATGCCATTTCCACCCTGGCCGAAGAGATCAAGAGCGAGCCGGGCAAGAGCGTCGGCCGCGCCGCGCTGATCACCCTGCTGGTGATGGGCGCGATCTTTGTGGTGCAGACCTGGATCGCCACCGACCTGGCCGCCGGCATGGGCTTCAAGTCGGCGGACACCGCCTTCTACGAGATCGCCGAAATCGCCGGCGGCAGCTGGCTGGCGACCCTGACCGCGGTGGCCACCGCGCTGGCCTGGGGCGTGGCGGTGGCCATCACCTCGCAAGCGGCCGTGTCGCGCCTGCTGTTCGGCATGGCCCGCGACGGCAAGCTGCCGAAAATCCTGGCCAAGGTCCATCCCAGGCACAACACGCCACACGTCAGCATCTACCTGGTGGCCGTGCTGTCGCTGCTGATCTGCTACCTGTTCATCAACTCGGTGGACACCCTCACCTCCCTGGTGAACTTCGGCGCCCTCAGCGGTTTCATGCTGTTGCACCTGACCGTGATCAATCACTACTGGCGTCGCAACCAGTCGGCCCAGGTACTGCGGCATCTGATTTGTCCGGTGATCGGCTTTCTAATTGTCTGCGCGATCATGTACAACATGGGGGTCGATGCGCAGAAACTCGGTTGCATCTGGATCGCCATCGGCCTGGTCTACCTGTTTTTCCTCAACAAGCTGGGCGCCAATACGGCGCTGGCCGATCCACTTTAATCAACACCCCCGGCCGCCGCGGCACCATGAAGGTGCTCCGGCGAATCCGAGTGGGCGCCGACAGGTGCCTGCGTGCCACCGCCCGCCCATGCGGGCAGTGGCAGTAATGCGTGGAAACCGACAGTGATTGTCAGGTTCGGCGCCCCGGGTTTTGCGACCAGGCGTCGATCATTTTGATACAGGAGTGCATCCATGCTGGTCTTACGCCCAGTTGCGCCAGACGATTTGCCGGAGTTGCAACGGCTGGCCCGTGAAAGCCTGGTGGGGGTGACGTCCCTGCCGGACGATCGACAACACCTTTTGGACAAGATTCTCGACTCCTGCGCCTCCTTCGCCGCCAACGTGCAGGCGCCGGGGCCGGAGAACTATTTTTTTGTCCTGCACGACCCGGCCAGCGGCCAGTTGCGCGGCTGTTCGGAAATCCTCGCCATGGCCGGGTTTTGCGCGCCCTTCTACAGCCTGCGCAACCGGCCCTTCGTCAGCAGCTCGCGGGAGCTGAACGTGCAGCACGGCGTGCCGACCCTGTCGCTGTGCCAGGACCTGAGCAACCACAGCCTGCTGCGCGGCTTTCATATCGACCCGGACCTGGTGGGCACGCCGATGGCGGAGCTGCTTTCCAGGGCCCGCCTGCTGTTCATTGCCGCCCATGGCTCGCGCTTCGCCGACACCAGCATCACCGAGATCGTCGGCTACAGCAGCGACGACGGCCATTCGCCGTTCTGGGATGCCCTGGGCAAGCACTTCTTCGACCTGCCCTATGTCGAGGCCGAACGCCTGTGCGGCCTGCAAAGCCGCAGCTTCCTCGCCGACCTGATGCCGCAGTACCCGATCTACATCCCGATGCTGCCCAAGGCGGCCCAGGACTGTATCGGCCAGGTCCACCCGCAGGGTCGCGAGGCCTACGAGATCCTGCTGCGCGAGGGGTTTGAAGCCAACCACTATGTCGACCTGTTCGACGGCGGCCCAACGCTGTACGCCCGCCACAGTGGCGTCCGCTCCATCCACCAGAGCCTTATCGCCAACGCCTGCCCGGGCCAACAGAGCGGCAGCGGCCGGGCCTGGCTGGCGAGCAACGAACGGCTGGGGCAATACCGGGCCGCCCTGGTGCACCTGGACGAAGCACCGGGGGACCTAGTCAACCTTGACCCGCAAACCTTCCAGGCCCTGCACCTGCAAACCGGCGACCCGGTACGGCTGGTCGCCCTATGAAGAACCCCGGACACGTTTGCATTCGCCGCCTGAACAGGCGCGCAGAAGGAGCTGCATCATGATCGTTCGCCCGGTACGCGTGACCGACCTGCCCGCGTTGATGGCCCTGGCCCGGCGCGCAGGCCTGGGGCTGACCAGCCTGCCGGCCAACCAGGAGCGCCTGACCCACCGGATTCGCTGGGCCCAGCGGACCTTTGCCGAACAGGTGGAACGGGCCGACGCCGACTACCTGTTCGTGCTCGAGGACGACGACCAGCAAGTGATCGGCATCAGCGCCCTGACCGGCGCCGTGGGCCTGCGCGAACCCTGGTACAGCTACCGGGTCGGCATGACCGTCAATTCGGCGCCGCACCTGGGCATCCGGCGGCAGATCCCGACCCTGTTCCTGAACAACGAAATGACCGGCCAATCGGAACTCTGCTCGCTGTTCCTGCGCCCCGACCAGCGCCGTGACACCAACGGCCGCCTGCTGTCCCTGGCGCGCCTGTTGTTCGTCGCCGAGTTCCCGCACCTGTTCGGCGACAAGCTGATCGCCGAGCTGCGCGGCAAGGGCGACGAGAACGGCTGCTCACCGTTCTGGAACAGCCTGGGCCGGCACTTTCTGCAGATGGATTTCGTCCAGGCCGACCACCTGTCCAGCCTCGGCCACAAACCCTTTATCGCCGAACTGCTGCCGCGCCAGCCGCTGTACACCTGCCTGCTCAGCGAACCGGCCCAGGCCGCGATCGGCCAGGCCCACGAAAACGCCGAGGCGGCGCTGGCCATCCTGCGCCACGAAGGTTTTGCCCATCAGGGCCATATCGACATCTTCGACGGCGGGCCAGTGATCGAGGCCGAGCTGAGCAAAGTCCGCGCGGTGCGCGAAAGCCAGGTGCTGCCGCTGCTGGTCGGCACCCCGGACGACGACGCGCCGACCTGGCTGATCCACAACCGCCGGCTGGAAAGCTGCCGCGTCACCCGCGCCCGCGCTCGCCTGGTGTCCGGCTGCCTGCTGGTGGATCGCCTCAGCGCCAAGCGCCTGCAAGTGCAGCCCGGCGACCTGGTGCGCGCCGTGCCGCTGCTGGCCACCCAGGCCAAGGCGGTCGCGGCCGAAAGCCCAAGGACGGCGCTGGCCGATGCCTGAGCGGCGCCAAGGGCCGCATCGGACTCATTCGAGCTTGAACCCGTCATCCAGCGGCACCCGGTAGCCGTTGGCCAGGCGATTGGTTTCGTTGGCCATGCCGACCACCGCCTGCAACTCACCGAACATCGCCTCCGTCATCCCCGCCTTGCGCGCCGCGGCGGTGTGCGAAGCGATGCAATACGGACAGTTGTTGGTGACGCTGACCGCGACGTAGATCAGCTCCTTGGTCAGCGGATCGAGCGCCCCCGGCGCCATGATCTCCTTGAGGCTGTCCCAGGTACGACGCAAGGTCGGCGGATAGGCCGCCAGGCATTTCCAGAAGTTGTTCACCTGGTCGACCCGGCGGGTGCGCATGATGTCGTCGAACACCGCCCGCACTTCCGGGCTGGCGTCGACGTATTCGGTGAGGTGGCTGCTCATTGAAGGCTCCGCTGTGGGGGACGAGGCTTTCGAGTATAGGCAGAGGGATCGCAGGCCCCCGCAGCCATTCCCTTGTAGCCGCTGCCGAGCCTGCGAGGCTGCGATAGGACCGCAGGTCCTCCAGCGGTCTCGAGATCCTTGCGCCTGCTGCGCAGTCGATCGCAGCCTCGCGGGCTCGGCAGCGGCTACAGGTCCGGCCATGCAGACAATGCAGTGCGTCTATTCCTGCAATCAGCGCTTGGCCGACAGCTCCATGATCATCCGCGCCAGCAGATAGATCCGTGGTGCCACGCTCTCGACTTCGGCGTATTCCTCGGGGGTGTGGATATTGCCGCCGACGATGCCGAAGCCATCCAGGGTCGGCGTGCCGACGCCGGCCGAGAGGCTGGAGTCCGCCGCCCCGCCGCTGCCCTCGATGGTCAGCTTGCGCCCCAGTTCGCCGTAGATGCCCTGGGCCATGGCCACCAGTGCATCGGACTTCTCGGTCTGTGGCATCGGCGGCAAACCGCGCTGCAAGGTGGTCTTGACTTCGGTGTCGGCGATCAGCTTGTTGGCCGAGACCCGCACCAGATCCTTCTCGATGCGGTCGAACTCCTCCGGCACCGCCGCCCGCACATCCGCCTTGGCGGTGGCCTGGTCGGGAATCACATTGGTCCGGTCGCCGGCCTTGAGCACGGTGAAGTTGATGGTGGTTTTCTTCTCTTCGTCCCCCAGCTTGCCCAGTTGCAGGATCTGGTGCGCCGCCTCCATCGCCGCGTTGCGCCCCAGCTCCGGCGCGACGCCTGCGTGAGCGGCCTTGCCCTTGACCTCCACCAGCGCCGTGGCGCTGCCCTTGCGCCACACCACCAGGCCATCGGCCGGGCGCCCCGGCTCCAGGTTCAAGGTCACGTCGTGGGCCTTGGCGGTTTTCTTGATCAGCTCGGTGGCGATTTCCGAACCGGTTTCCTCGCTGGCATCGAGCAGGAAGGTGATCTGTGCGTAGTCCTTGAACTTGAGATTATCCAGGACCTTCAGCGCGTAGATCCCGGCGACGATGCCGCCCTTGTCGTCCATCACTCCCGGGCCATAGGCGCGACCATCCTGGATACGGAACGGCCGCTCGGCCGCGGTGCCTTCCTTGAACACCGTGTCCATGTGCGCCATCAGCAGGATCCTGGCCTTGCCGGTGCCCTTGAGCGTGGCCAGCACATGGCTGCCGCCGGCCGTGCCGTTGGGGACTTTTTCGATGCTGGCGCCAAGCTTCTTCAGCTCGGCGATGGCGATGTCGCTCACCTGGTCCAGCCCCGCCTCGTAGCCGGAGCCCGAGTCGATATTCACCAGGCGCTCCAACAGTTTCAGGGCGTCGCCCCGGTATTGCTGCGCATCGTTCTGCACTTGTGGGTGGGGGGCGGCGCTGGCGTGGGTGGCCAGCAGGCCAAGGGCGAGGGTCAGGCCGATACGGGCGGCCAGCAATGAGCGAGGGGGAGTCTGCGTCATGAATCGGTCCTTGTTTCGTGTCGGAAGGTGCCCGCCCACCCTACCTGACAAATTCGCCCCCCTCCATGCTGGCGCAATGCTCTGCGAACGGCCTTACAAGGAGTTCAGCAGGACCTTCGACGAGCAGCCGCCGCGGCGGCAGCTGACCTTGTTGCGGCCGGTGGTCTTGGCCTCGTACAAGGCCTGGTCGGCATCGTTCAACCAGTCCAGGGCATCGCTATGGTCCGGGGAATAGGCGGCCAGGCCGATGCTCAGGCTGACCTCCAGGGCCGGGCTCTGCTCATAGCCCAATCCGCCGAAACGGCAACGCAAAGCCTCCATCAGTTCGGCGGCATGCTCCAGCGGCACGTCCGGCAGGATCACGCAGAACTCGTCGCCGCCATAACGCCCGGCCAGGTCGCTGATCCGCAGGTTCTGCTTGAGCAGCTTGCTCAACTGGCGCAACACGATGTCGCCGGCGACATGGCCGTAGGTGTCGTTGATGGCCTTGAAATGATCGATGTCGATCAGCGCGATGGCGCCGCCCTGGTTCGGGTTCGTCCCCTGGCGCCGGCAACGCTGGAACTCGATTTCCAACTGGTCCTTCCAGGCCCCGTGGTTGAGCAGGCCTGACAGGCTGTCGGTGCGGCTCAGGGCCAGCAATTCGCGCTTGTGCCGGGACAGGACATTGGCCTGCTGGTAGCAGATAAACCCCAGGGCCAGCGGATACAGGGTCAGCATCGGCAAGCAGGCATAAAGTTGCAGCGCACTGGTCTGGGCCTCGAACCCGATGCCGAACAGCAGCAGCCCGAGCGCGACTCCCAGCATCTGCGCCAGACAACCGGCCAGGAAAAAGGGCACGCCACCCAGGGCGATATTGTTCATCGCCATCAACGACAGGGTGGTGGTGGTCGGCAGCGGGTTGAAGTGCATGGCCGCCACCCAGAACCCACCGAGGAAGGCATCCACCAACAGGTTGTGATGCTCGCCGCGAAACGGCACTGGCGAGCAGCGCGCCCACTGGTACGCCAGGTGCGGCCAGATGAACGCGTTGAACGACATGAACGCCCAGACCCAGGGCGATGGATGCAGCGGGTATATGCCCGCGGCCACGCAGAAGAACCCCAGGGCCAACCCCAGAATTCGCGTTTTGTACAGCCTCCTGGCCAGTGAAAGTCCCTTTCCTCCGTTGTGCGGCGTCAAGGCCAAGTCGCCTCCGTTGAACGGTACGCAAGCCATGGAATGCGGTCGTGTTCAGAAGTCTATCAGCGCAACGGCAAATCGCCATCACCGCTCAGCCCCCGGAAAGCGCTGCGGGTTGCCTGGGCGCAAGGGGCCATGCCCGTCCAGCGAAAACCAGCGGATGCCATCGGTCCAGCTGCACGTAGCCACCCTGCCCGCCTGCATTCATTTGCAGAATGAAGTCCGGAAGAAACTTCGTTTGTCAGCACACCCCGCGCCAACCAGAATCAGGCCCAGCCAACACCGCTACCCTCTTTGTCTCACTACGCCGGGAATCCTTGTTTATGAGCCTGCAGAGCTTCGTCAGCCCAGACCTGATCCGCCAACGTTTTTCACGGGCGATGTCGGACATGTACCGCGAGGAAGTGCCGCTGTACGGTGCCCTGATGGAGCTGGTGACCCAGGTCAACGCCGGGGTCCTGGGCAGCGACGAGAGGATCGCCCGGCAGCTGCGCAGCACCGGCGAAATCCAGCGCCTGGACCTGGAGCGCCACGGCGCCATCCGCGTCGGCACCGCCACCGAACTGGCGACCCTGGGCCGCCTGTTCGCAGTAATGGGCATGCAGCCGGTGGGTTATTACGACCTCACCCCGGCCGGGGTGCCGGTGCATTCCACGGCCTTTCGCGCGGTGCACGAAAGCGCCTTGCAGGTCAGCCCGTTCCGGGTCTTCACTTCGCTGCTGCGCCTGGAACTGATCGACAACCCGCAATTGCGTAGCTTCGCCGAATCGGTGCTGGCCCGCCGGAGCATTTTCACCCCGCGCGCCCTGGCCCTGATCGAACAGGCCGAAACCCAGGGCGGCCTCGACGACCGCGCCGCCGGGGAATTCGTCGAGCAGGCCCTGGAAACCTTCCGCTGGCACCACAGCGCCACGGTCACGGCCGGGCAGTACCAGCAACTGAGCGCCCAGCACCGGCTGATCGCCGACGTGGTGGCGTTCAAGGGGCCGCACATCAACCACCTGACGCCGCGCACCCTGGACATCGACCAGGTGCAAGCGCTGATGCCGGCCCACGGCATCACGCCCAAGGCGGTGATCGAAGGCCCGCCGCGCCGGGAATGCCCGATCCTCTTGCGCCAGACCAGCTTCAAGGCGCTGGAGGAAGCCGTGGCCTTCACCGACCAGCCCGATAGCCGCGGCAGCCACAGCGCGCGCTTCGGCGAGATCGAACAGCGCGGCGCCGCCCTCACCCCCAAGGGCCGGGCGCTGTACGACCAGCTGTTGAACGCCGCCCGCGACGCCCTGGGGGACTTTCCCAACGAAGCCAATGCCCAGCGCTACAACACCCTGATGGCCGAACACTTCCGCGCCTTTCCTGATGACCACGAGGCCATGCGCGAACAGGGCCTGGCGTACTTCCGCTACTTCGCCAGCGAACAAGGCCTGGCCGCGCGCCAACAGGCGGATCGACCGACGAACCTGGAGGCGCTGATCCACGCCGGGCATGTGCGGGCCGAGCCGCTGGTGTACGAGGACTTCCTGCCGGTCAGCGCCGCCGGGATCTTCCAGTCCAACCTGGGCGACGATGCGCAAAGCCATTACGCCGGCCACTCCAACCGGCAGGCTTTCGAGCGGGCCCTGGGGCGTCCGACCATCGATGAACTGCAGCTGTACGCCGATACCCAACAGCGCTCGCTCCAGGCATGCGCCGCGACACTGGGCCTGCCCGCTCTCTGATTTTCCGTCCCACAGCATCAGCCAGAACGGCTGATGCTGGCCCTTTCCAGCAGCCACCACAGGGCAATGGCTACAGGGTGTTTCGGCAGCCCTGATCGACAACATGCCGATACGAAACAGCCCGCCTCGCCCACTCCCCTCCTGCTTACCTTTCCATGACCCCTTCAAGCGCACCGTCAGTCGCCTGAGGGTCATCACTCCTTTCAATATTGTCTCTATATGGATACAGTCACTCATGGATTACGAGATCCTGCAGACGACCGCCTTTGCCCGATGGCACACCACGCTACGGGACCTGCGCGCCAGGATAGCCATCGCTCGGCGTATCGAGCGGGCTTCGGCGGGCAACCTGGGCGATGTGAAAAACCTCGGCGGCGGTCTCTCGGAAATGCGCGTGAATATGGGCGCCGGCTACCGCATCTATTTCACGCTTCGCGGCAATACGCTGATCGTCCTGCTGCTGGGCGGCGACAAGTCCACCCAGCCTGCCGATATCTGCCAGGCCCGTTCCCTGGCCAAGGAGTTCTGATATGTCCGACACACTGCTTGCCTTCGACATCGCCACCCTGCTCGACAGCGACCAGGCGATCAGCGAATACCTGTCCCAGGTCCTGGCCGATGGCGATACCGATGAACTGATCCGCGCCCTGGGCCATGTCGCCAGGGCGCGGGGCATGACGCAGATTGCCAAGGCCACTGGCCAGGGCCGGGCCAGCCTCTACAAGGCTTTTGCCCCGGGCGCCAAGCCGCGCTTCGATACCGTGGTCAAGGTCATGCGCGCGCTGGGCCTGCAGCTGTGTACCACCGTGTCCCGAGGCTAAAGCCGACCCGGGCGGCAGGTAATGAAACAACAGGCTGTGTCGGTAAAGAGTCTTGCTGGAGAGAGCCGAGAGTGCTTGGCAACCGCTGGCAACAGGCGTCGAACCTGCGCGAGTCGCATGAACGCAATGGCGGAAATGGTGGGGCGGAAACCCCGAAGAGGGTGTTCGCCCAGTGCTCTGGCCTGGCAATCCATGCACCGGTAAAGAGCCCTTGCACCGGGCGAACGAGAACTATTTTAATCGAACGACAAAAGAAAGTCCGTGCACATATTCTGAAGAATTCTGAACACAAAGCTGGCGGAATTTTTTTTATTTCGCTCACCTTCGTTCAACTCCCCGCACGGACCTCCCGAGATCCGCGCGCCGGCCGCCACAACGACCAGCGCCCGTTCTCAATCAACCTTCGTGCTGGGTCGTAACTTGCAACACATCGGTGTAGGTCACCACCACGCTCTGGCCGACCTTGAGGTCTTTCAGCCGGGCCTGGACTTCCGGTTTTTCCACGGCCAGGACCTTCTTGTTACCCGCCGGCCCCTGGAAGGTCAGCTGGTTGTTCTTCAGGTCGATGTCGGTGATCTTCAGTTGCACCTGCACCTGGCGATAGGCTTCGCCGCCCGGGTTGGGGTTGTCCTTGGTGGCGCGAATCACCCCGGTGCGCTCGGCGGAATCCGGCAGGCCTTTTTCCACATTGGTGTCCAGCACCGCCACCACCGCGTGAGTGACCCGCACATTGACCTGGTCGCCCACCTTCAAATGCCCCAGGTCCTTGGCCTGATCGCTGAGTTGCACATGCACCGGTTGGCCCTGCGCGCCTTCCAGCACCACACGATGCTTGGCGGCATCCACGGAGAGCACCTTGGTCACCAGTTCATCGGCCTCCACGGTACCGGCCAACGGAATGTCGGCGGCGTAGGCATGCAGGCTGGCAGCAGACAACAGAGTGGCCAAGGCAACGGCTTTGGCCAGAGAGTGAAGCGGCTTCATAGACATTCATCCCTGTAATTGAAAACAAGACCCGCGCCGTTCTGGTGCGCGGTGCCGCTTGAGCATAGACGCGGTCCGGAGCGACGTTGGTAACTCCCATCGATTTGTTGCACGCAGCCAGTCTCAGTAACCGGTCATTTCCAGATAACCGCTGCCGGCATGGCTGCCGCTCAATTGCACCGGCCCTTCCCAATAAGGAATGCGCAGGTTCATCCAGGCCTTGGGGTTGAGCGCCTCGGCATTGATATCCAGGCCGCGACCGGGAATGCGCAAACGCCAGCGGGTGGGCAATGGGCGCCCCGCCACCTTGGAGTCCTCCAGCGGGGTGAGCTGGATATCGTCCTTGTGCAGGGTCTGGGTGCGGCCGTCGGGCTCGATCCAGGTGCCGGTGATGTAGGGCGGTTTGTGGTTTTCCCGCACGCGGAACAGCATCAGCCGCTCGCCGCTGTCCAGGTGCAGGGAGAACCAGTCCCACCCGCTCTGCCCGGCCGCCAGGGGCTGGCTGCTCCATTCGCGGTCGAGCCAGGCCGGGCCGCGGACCTGATAGGTCTGGCCGTCGATCTGCAGGCTGCCCTCGGCCTGGAAAAACGGCTGGCTGTAGTAATAGGACGCCTGGCCCTGCTCGGACTTGCGGCTGTAGCCCGCCTCGCCCTGGAGCACCAGGGGCCGGTCGCTGCGCAGCTGCAAGCGGTAGGCGAAACCCGCGCCGCTGGCTTGCAGTTGCATGTGCGCCAGCGGGTCGGCGTCGGCGGACTGGCTGCTGAAACTCCAGTCGTCGATCCAGGCCTTGAACGGCTGCGCGGTCACCCCGGCCTGCCCCACCCCGCCGCGGGCGTAACGTTCGGCGGCGTGATGGGCAGTGGCCGAAGTCGCCGCGGCGTGGCCCAGCCAGACATTCGGCGCCTGCCAGCCGGGCTGGTCGGGTTCGGCGCGCAAGGCACTGCGAAACAGCGTCCACTGCACGCCGAAGCGCTGGCCGTCGCTGGCCCTGAGGTCGGCGGTGAGGTACCACCACTCGATGCGAAAACCGTCATGCACGCCATGGTCGGCCGGGAAGCTGAACACCCGCCCCGGCATCACCTGGGTGAACGCCGCGGCGTCCTCGCCCAGGCCAGCGAAACCTTGCGCCGGCTCGTCGCCTTTATCGCAACCGCACAGGGCCAACACCAGCAACAGGCCAGGCAGCCGTTCAATCTTCATGGGCAAAGGTCCTGAGCAGATCCGCCGGCTGGCTGCGATACAAGCGGAGCAACGGCCAGGCCGATGCAAGCAAGGTGGCCAGCACCGCCAGGGCCAGCAGCTGCACCAGTTGCAGCGGGAACACCCGCAACGGCAGGCGCCAGCCGAAGGCCTGGACATTGATCACCGTGTCCAGGCACCAGGCCAGGGCGATGCCCAGGGGCAGCGCCAGGAGCAAGGTCAGCAGCGCCAGCAACCAGGTCTGCCCGAGGTTGAGCAGCATCAGTTGGCGCCGGCTCACCCCCAGCGCCCACAGCGGCGCGAGCTGGCCCAGGCGGCTCTGGCTCTGGGTCAGCAGGCTGATAAACAGCGCCACGCCGGCCACCCCCAGGGTCAGGCTGTTGAGCGCGGCGGTGGCGGCGAAGGTGCGTTCGAATACCTGGCTCGACCAGCCCTTGAGCTGCGCCTGCTCGACCATGCGGCTGTCGTCGAGGCCAAAGCGCTGCTGCAAGGCACTGACCAGCGGCGCCACGGCGGCTGGCTCGATGCGCAGATTAAAGCGGTTGGGCGTCAACTGCGGCCAGTGCGCCAGCAGGTGCTCGGCATTCACCAGCAGATGGCCCCTGGGGTTGCCGTAGTCGGCATAGATCGCCACCACTTGCGGCGCCCAATGCCCCCCGGGCACAGGGATATCCAGCCGATCGCCCAGCCGCACCTTGAGCCGGCGCGCCGTCTGCTCGCTGAGCATCAAGGTGTCGGCGCTGGACAGCTGGGTCCAGGGCTGCTCGCCCAGGGCTTCGAGCAAGGGCCAATGCTGGCGGTAGCTGGCATGCTCGATCACCCCGTACAAGTCCGCCGGCCAGCCTTGCAGTTGCAGCGCCACCTGCCAGACCGGCAGCACCGCGGCCACGGCAGGCTGCTCGGGCAGCCAGCGTTGCAGCTCCCGCGCCTGCGCCGGGGTCTGCGGGTTGATGTACAGCTCGGCGCTCAGGCGTTGCTCGAGCCAGTCGGCGAAGGTCTGGCGAAAACCGGCGGTCATGCTGCCGGCGCCGATATTGGCGGCGAGCGCCAGCAGCAGCGCCATCAACGCCAGGCTCAGGGCCGGCAACTGCTGCCGGCAATCGGCGAGAAACCACTGCCCGAGCACCGAGCGGCTGCGCCCGAGCAGCGCGCTGAGCAACCCGTTGAGCAACACCGGCAGGCCCAGGGCCGCGCCCAGCAGCAAGCCGGCCATCAGCACGAAACCGCTGCCCAGGCTGTCGCCCCAGGCCCAGGCCGCGCCCGCCAGTACGATCAGGGCCGTGGCGACCCAGGCCTGACGCCGCAGCCAGCGTGCATGCGCCTGATGCCAGGCCTGGGGATCGGCCAGCGCCAGCAACGGCAGGCGCGCCGCCCGCAGCAGACTGTTGGCCCCCGCCAGCAAGGCGCCGAGCAGGCTCAGACCGATGCCGCCCAACCACCACCCGGGGCTCAGGCTCAACTGCCCCGCCACCTCGGCGCCATACAGGCCGCGCAGGCTGGCAGCGACATCCGGCAGCAGCACGCTGGCCAGCAGGTACCCGCTAAGCACCCCGGCCAGGCCACCGAGCAAGGCCAGGCCACCGAGTTCGACACACAGGCAGGCGATCAGCATCCGCGCGCTGACCCCGCAGGCACGCAGGGTCCGCAGCAGGCCGCGCCGCTGCTCCAGGGCCAGGCCGATGGCGGCGTGCACGATAAACAGGCCGACCAGGAACGACAGGAAACCCAGGGCATCGAGGTTCAGGTGAAAGCTCTCGGTCAGGCGCGCCAGATCGTTTTCCTCACTGCCGCGCTTGAGCACCAGCAGGCCCTTGAACGCATCGGGCAAGGCCGGCGCGCTGGCGGCGAAATCCGCCGGCAACAGCAGCCGTGAGATCTGCTGCGGCAAGCCCAGCAGCGGCTGGGCAAAACCGATATCCACCAGCAGCAGCCCCGGCGCCATGTCCGCCTGGCTGTGCAGCGGCGGCAGTGACTGGCCGCTCGCGGTCACCGGCCGATCGCCTTCGCGGTAGCCGAGGGCTTCCAGGGTTTGCGGGGCGATCCAGGTGCTGCCCGGCGGGCTGACGAATTCGACCATCCGCGCGGAATCCAGCACCTGGCCGGCGACCGCCGCACCGGCCGGCAACGACAGCGGCTCGATCCCGAGCAATTGCAGGCGCTGCTGTGCATGGCTCTTGAGCGTCAGCCGGCCTTGCACCACCGGCGACACCGGCCAGCCGGCCCGGCGCAGGCCGACGAACAGGTCCTGGGAAAACGGCGCACCATTGGCCGTGGCCAGGCTGGCCTGGGGCGCGCCGCCGATCAACTGGCTGGCCTTGGCGTAACTGTCCCGCGCCTGGCTGTTGAGCGCCTGCACCCCGGTCAACAGGCTGGTGGCCAGCCACAGCCCGGTCAGCACACTGAAGAACTGCACCGGGTGCCGCCGCCAATGGCTGAGCAGCGCCCGCAGGCTGTGCCAGAACACCCGCACCTCAGTGCTCGCCCGCGCCGACCAGACGCCCGCCATGCAGCAGCGCGATCCGCCCCAGGCGACTGGCTACACGCTGGCTGTGGGTGACCATCAACAGGCTGGTGGGGGTCTCGGCCAATAGCTCCAGCAACAGCTGCAGCACATCGTCGCTGGTGGCTTCGTCGAGGCTGCCGGTGGGTTCGTCGGCCAGCAGCAACCGTGGTTTGCCGGCCAGGGCGCGACCCAGGGCCACCCGCTGTTGCTGGCCGCCGGACAGTTGTTCCGGGTAGCGCCGCAGCAGATCCCCCAGGCCCAAACGCTCCACCAGTTGCGCCTGCCAACGCCCATCGAAACGCCCGGCCAGCCGCGCCTGGAACCCCAGGTTGTCCTCCACCCGCAGGCTGCCGATCAGGTTGAACTGCTGGAACACCAGCCCGACTTCGGTGCGCCGCCAGTTGGCCAACTGATTTTCGTTCATCCGCTCCAGCTGCTGCCCGCCGATGCGGATGCTGCCGCCATCGACCTTGTCCAGGCCGGCGATCAGATGCAGCAAGGTGCTCTTGCCACTGCCCGACTCGCCCATCAGCGCCAGGCTGCCGCCCTGCTCCAGATGCAGGTCGACCCCCTGCAACACCATCAACGGGCCCTGGGGCGTGGCGTAGCTTTTGCGGACGGCGTGTACATCGAGCATGGGTGGGCTCTGGCAACGGAAGGAAGGCTCAAGGATAGCGCTTGTCAGAGCACGAGGGTTTGCGCGCGCAACTCCGCCCAGGGTTCGACCTGCGCTCAGCGGTATTAAAACGGACTGTTCGAACCGCGGATGGGCAGTGGCTGCCCATCCTGGCTAAAAGCGACCCATGGAAGTGACTGCGACGCCGCGGCGGCCTGCTGGGTGAACCCTGTCCGGCGCAGCGTCGTTCCCGCAGGCCTGCTCCGTGAGCAAGCCTTTGTCGGGGGTCGTTACTTCGGTTGCTCCACGGTGCGCAGATAGGGCTTCAACGTCTTGAAGCCTTGCGGGTATTTCTTCCGGGCGTCCTCGTCGGATACCGAGGTAGGAATGATCACGTCCTCGCCCGGGCGCCAGTTCACCGGGGTGGCGACGGTGTGCTTGGCATTCAGTTGCAGGGCATCGAGCAGGCGCAGCACTTCATCGAAATTGCGCCCGGCGCTCATCGGGTAGACCAGCATGGCCTTGACCTTCTTGTCCGGGCCGATGATGAACACCGAACGCACGGTGGCGTTGTCCACGGCGGTGCGCGCGCCGCCACTGGCATTGGGGTGGATCATGTCGTAGAGCTTGGCCACCACCAGGTTTTCGTCACCGATCATCGGGTAGTTGACCGCATGCCCCTGGGTCTCCTGGATGTCGCCGACCCAGGCCTTATGGTCGCTGACCGGGTCGATGCTGAGCCCGACAATCCGGGTATTGCGTTTGTCGAACTCCGGCTTGAGCCTGGCCATATAACCGAGCTCGGTGGTGCACACCGGGGTGAAGTCCTTGGGGTGCGAAAACAGGATTGCCCACTTATCGCCGATCCACTCGTGGAAATGCAGCGGACCTTCGGTCGTGTCGGCAGTGAAATCGGGTGCTTCGTCGCCAATGCGGATTGCCATGTTTGGTCTCCTTGCAGTGACTGGGAGGGGTAGTTGTCAGGGAACTGACGGCTGTTGCGGCGGCGTTCGGGTACGGCTGAACCTGTCGGCGCGAATGAGTATAGGAGACACATCAGGCAAGGCGAGCGCAGACAAAAAAGCCCGGCAGTGTCGCACTGCCGGGCTTTGGTCTCAGGGTAGGCCTTCAAAACCGGTAGTTGGCGCTCAGCTCCAGGGTCCGTGGCGCGCCTGGCGTGATCAGGTCCACCGAGCCATGCGCCGAGGCGTAATAGTCCTTGTCGAAGACGTTACGCAGGCGCAGGGCCATGTCCCATTTCGGCAGGTTGTACAGCAAGGCCGCGTCCACCGTGGTGTAGGCCGGCATGACCACCTGGTTGTCCAGGGCGGTGTAACGGTCATCGACATAGTTCGCCCCCATGCCGACACGCCACTCCTGGGTCAAGGAACGCACCAGCCACAGATTGGCGCTGTGGCGCGGGGTCAGGGTCGGGGTCTGGCCTTCGTTGGCGACCCCGTTGGTGCGGCTGTTGGACTTGGTGATCTCGGCATCCAGGTAGGCGTAGCCGGCATAGACCTGCCATTTGTCGCTCAACTGCCCGCTGGCGGTCAGTTCCAGACCATCGGTACGCTGCTCACCCGCCAGCACCAGCTTGCTCGGGTTCGCCGGATCGGTGGTTTTCATATTGGTGCGTTCCAGGCGGAACAGCGCCGCGGTCAAGGCCAGGCGACTGTCGAACAGGTCCCACTTGCCGCCGATCTCGAAGTTGGTGGTTTCTTCCGGCTCCAGGTCCTGGTTGCTGGTACTCAGGGCGAACATTTCCGCGGACGGCTGGTAGGAACGGCTAACCGAGATGTAATAGGACTGGATCGAGTCAGGCTGATAAACCAGGCCGACGCGCGGGCTCCAGGTGGTGTCCGTCCGGGACAGGCTGCTGTGGGTCAGATCGTCGGAATACTCCTGGTCGAACACGTCATAGCGCACGCCCACCAGGGCTTTCCAGTGTGGCGTCAGTTCGATCAGGTCCTGCACGTAGAACCCGGCGGTGTCCTGGGTGTTGCTGCCCTTGGCGGTCTGCCGGTTGGCCTGGAACGGCACATCGACCAGGGCATCGCGATACACCGGCACCTGCGCCACGTTGGATTGGCTGAACACCGACTGATCCTTCACCTGGCGCCCCAGCTCCACCCCATAGAGCAGGCTGTGGTTCATCCCGGCGAGCACGGCCTGTTGATTGAGCTCGGTCTGGTTGAACCAGCCGTCTTCCTTGCGCTGCACATTGCCGCGGTTGAGCTTCACCAGCAGTTCGCCATTGGGCGCGGTGACAAAGCGGGTCGGGCTGGAGTCGGCCAGCGTGTTGTTGCGATCCAGATCGTAGTGGTAGTAGCGGCTGGTGTTGCTCAGGCTGAAATCGTCGTTGATGCGGTAGTCGATACCGGCCGTGAACGAGAACACCTCGCTGCGGGTGTAGTCGTCATCCGGGTCGGCGGAACCGAAGCGCTTGTCGCGGTCCACATCGACCGGGCGGTTGCCGCGCGCCGGAATGCCGAAGTCGATCAGGCGCTTGTCGTACAGATAGGTAGCGCCCAGGTTCAGTTCCAGATCGTCTGAGAGCTTGAAGTAGGCCGACGGCGCGATGGCCTTGCGGTCGATATAGCCGTCATCGCGGAAGGTGTCGCTGTTCTCCAGCGCCCCGGTGACACGAAAAGCCTTGTCGTTGTGCTGCTGGTCGGCCCAGCCGGCGTCGAACTGCGTGCGCTTCTTACCCTCGCTGTCGAAGCTGCCCCCCACTTCCTGCTTGGGGGCGAAGTTGGGCTTCTTGCTGATGCTGTTGATCAGGCCACCGGATGAGCCGCGACCATAAAGCACCGCCGCGGGCCCCTTGATCACTTCCACCCGCTCGACATTGGACAGGTCGCGGAAATACAGGGCGTCGTCGCGAATGCCATCGACGTACATATCGCCAATGGCGCTGAAGCCGCGGATGGTGACCTGATCGCGCTGGCCGTCGCCGTTGGACAGGCCGACCCCGGGGACATTCTTCAGCACGTCCTCCATCGACTGCGCGCCCTGATCCTTGATCACGCTCTGGGGGATCACGTTGACGGTTTGCGGGATATCACGCAGCGGCGCATCGATCTTCAACGCACTCCTGCTCTCGGTCGGCATGTAGCTCTGCTCGCTGTACTCACTGTTCACAGCGGTGGCCGGAAGGGTTAGAGCAGACTCCGTTTCTGCCTGTAGATCAGGGACGACCAGAATGCCCAGCAACGACAGAGAGGCCGGGTAAATGCGCGATGAGACCACCATGGATACCTTTTTTGTAGGAATTATCTGAAGATCGCGCGAATGATAACGATTATCTTTTGTAAGTAAATACAAACGATTACAATTTTTAATATTGACAGCGTTTGGGACGGGCGTCTCGATTTGGCGGGGGCGCTGTTCAGCTTCAGCTCGTGCTGGTACGGCGCTTATTGCATAGGCAGGAAACTCATTGGTGGCAGGCTTTGCGCGTGGTTCAGGCCGAGGCGCCGGTGGTGTTCGTCGCAGCCCTGCCGGCTGAAACCCTCGAGGCCCAAAGGCAGCCCATAAGCCAGCGCCGTCCCTATCGGCCAGGGGCAACGAACTATTAGTATTGCGGCCCTTTTCTTCATCGCAGGACGCACAGATGAATTACACCCAGGCCCAACTGAAATACCGGCTGGCCATCGCCGCAGGCGCACTGCTGTTTACCGGCGCCTTGATCTCCACCGTGTTTTCCACCCTGAAAATGCTCCACTGGCGCCTGGACAGCTACACCACCGCCGCGGCGACCATCAACCGCCCGATCAAGAACTTCATGTTCACCGTCTACGAAAACACCCGCCCCCTGGACTGGTTCTGGGACAACAGCCCAACCCCCGACTTCATCCGCCTGAGCAACCCGCCCCACTGGAAATTCCTGGTGATCTACCTGCTGATCTTCATCGGCGCCGCCCTGTTCACCTGGGGCCGGACCCTGATGCGCAAAGTCGAAGCAGTCGAACCGCTGATCCAGGCCCGGCTCAATGCGCCAGCAGAGGAAGGTGTCGCGGTCATGACGTTGCAGCAATTGGAGGAGTCGACCCCGGTGGAAGCCGTGCCTTCGTTTTTCTCGCAGGTTCGGGTGCTTTGTGTGCTGCCGGTGGGGATTGGGGTGGTTTACGTTGGGGTGCTGTGGATGTTGCGGATTTTGTAGGTCCGGTGGTGGGTTGAGTTCTTTGTGCTCAGTGGTTGCGCAAATCAAGGAGACTTTTCGGAGCGTTTCTAATGTATGAAGTCGCCAGGGGAGCCAAAACCATAAAATGGTCCACATGCGGCAATGATTTTAATGAGCTGCAAAAATAAATCTGTCGCCATTTTTCTCTCTTTGATTGCCATAGGCAGCTACATTGATAGCAAACTGACACCCATCAGGCTTTCAAGGATGATCCATGCGCATCCAGCACATAGAGATATCTAACTTCCGAAAACTGCTTTCTGTGCGAATTGACTTTGCTAATGAGACCACGCTGCTTGTAGGTGCAAATAACAGCGGCAAATCCTCCGCCATGCTGGCACTCCGGAGATTTTTGGTTTCGAAGGCTTCTGCTTTTCGGCTCCAGGATCTGACTCTTTGTCATCTCGCCAAGCTGGACGAGATTGGTAAGGAGTGGGAGAACCCACCAGCAAATTTTGAAATTCCTACAGCCAAGGACTGGGCCGACTGGCTCCCTAGTCTGGATATTTGGGTGTCGGCAGATCAAGGAGAGTTCCACTTCATCCGCGATCTCATACCCAACTTTGCGTGGCGAGGGGGGCTTGTGGGAATGCGTTTCCTACTTGAACCAGATGATATGAATACGCTGTACACGGACTATCGCAAGGAGCGCGCGAGGGTTGCAGAGCTTGAGGATGCTCTAGGGAAGGAAGACCCGCCTGGTAGTCCGCTGACGCTATGGCCGCAGAGCCTTCATGATTACTTAAACCGTCGGCTGGGAGATAAATTCAAGGTTCGTTGGTACCGCCTAGATCCTCAACAACTTAAGAAGCCTGACAAGTCGACTCGAATGGCTCAAATGCAGCATTTAAGTCCTACTACCCTGCCGCTGGAAAGCAATCCTCTCAGTGGGTTAATTCGAGTACATGAGATCAATGCACAGCGGGGATTCGGCGACCATTCGGACGACAATCAAGGCGATAATGCTAGACCCAGCGGCGCTCGAAAACTCTCGGAACAACTCAGATCCTATTACTCCCGACACCTTGATCCAGGTGACAGCCCAGATATTTCAGATCTCGAAGCATTGCGAGCGATAGAAGCAGCCCAGTCGGCATTCGATACCAGGCTAAGTAGCAGCTTCGAACCTGCTATTAGAGAGGTCGAGGGATTGGGCTACCCCGGCCGTAATGACCCACGCATCAAAGTCGCAAGTCGCCTGGCAGCAACTGACGGCATGAACCATGAAGCGGCCGTCCTTTTTGAGTTGGATTCAATTCAGGGCGCCCCTGGAGCCCCTCCCCTTCATTTACCAGAGACCGCTAACGGGTTGGGATATCAAAACCTGATATCTATGATTTTCCGACTGATGGGTTTTAGGGATGAGTGGCTAAGAAAAACCAGGGCCGCCAGCGCGAAAGAAATAGACCGCGTCGAGCCCATCCACCTCGTGCTCATTGAGGAGCCTGAAGCCCATCTTCATGTTCAAGTGCAACAAGTGTTCGTGCGGCACGCCTACCAAATTCTATGCCGAGACGCTTTGCTTGAACGCTACCCAAATCTGAAGACTCAGCTTTTGGTGAGCACGCACTCCAGCCATGTAACTCATGAAGTGGAGTACCAGAACCTTAGGTATTTCAGGCGACTCCCTGCTGGGATGTATGGCATTGGTGTACCGGTGTCGACGGTTTCTAATCTCTCTAACGTATTCGGTGAGGGAACAAAGACGAAGGAGTTCGTAACCAGGTATCTGCGAGCACAGCACGCAGACATATTCTTCGCCGACGCCGTCATCTTGGTAGAAGGCTCAGCAGAGCGCATGATGCTGCCGCATTTTTTGCGGAATAAGTTTCCATTCCTTGACCGCTGCTACATCACAACCCTCGATATCGGTGGCAGTCACGCACACCGGCTAAGGCCTTTAATTGACGCCCTTGGCATTCTCACCCTCGTTATTACAGACCTTGATGCAGGGCTAAATAAAGCTGCAAAACCGGTGCAAAGAAACGCAGATCAGATTACGAACAATCCGACATTGCGGAGCTGGATGAAACTGATGCATCTGGGCAGCACAGTGGATGAACTGCTTGAGCTGCCAGCAAACCAAAAAGAGCACCAGATCGACGACCTGTACTCGGTACGCATCGCCTATCAAACTCCTATTTCCACCCACTTGCCCGCTACTGGTGAAGCAATACAAGCTCTTCCAAATACCTTTGAAGACAGCTTTGTGCTTAGCAACGCTGGTCACTTTGCGGAAAAGAAAGACGGCACTGGTCTGATGAAGGCTTTCGTAAAAGTTTTGAATGAAGCGCAAACATCGGAAGCCATCGGGGAAGGGTTTTTCAACGAATTACGCGAAGGAAAGAAAGCAGAGTTTGTGTTGCTCGTTTTGGGTGACACAAACTTTCCCAGCCTCGAAATCCCTGAATACATCAGTGAAGGCCTCAACTGGCTTGAGTCCAAATTGCGAAGCAAGCAAAAAGAACTGCTGGTAATTCCGCCCGAGGGCGCGGAGGTGACGCCATGAGCGAGGCAGCCGTCGCAGATGCCGACACCACTATGCAGGCTTGCCTGAACCTGACAGATCCGAAGAGTTTTTTTCTTTACGCAGGTGCTGGCTCAGGAAAAACCCACTCACTTGTCGAGGCTATCCGCGAACTCAAAAAACGCGAGCGAGAACGCCTGACGTTCGAGGGGCGGCGAATTGCGGTGATCACCTATACAAACGCAGCCTGCGACGAGATTCTTCGGAGGCTAGAGTTTGATCCACTCGTGGAAGTCTCGACCATTCACGCGTTCGCCTGGCGCCTAGTCCAAGGATTCGACAACGAGATCAGAGAGTGGCTAAGGATCAAACTTGCCCAAGACATTGAGAAGATCGAGGGCGAGCTAGCACGCTCGAGAGGCGACAATAAAACCTCTCGAGGAAACAGACGGAGGCTACAAAGCAAAATACGCAGACTTGAGAGTCTCGACGAGATTACGAAGTTCATCTACAGCCCCACAGGTGACAACAGAGAGAGGCAAGCACTTAATCATGATGAGGTCATCAAGTTAACTGCAGCATTCGCTCCTGAACGCCCTTTGCTGGATGTTCTAGTAGACCGCTACCCAGTTGTATTGATCGACGAAAGCCAAGACACCCACGCTCCAGTAATGGAGGCTTTTCTGAAAGTCCAGCATTTGACACAGACACGCTTCTGCCTGGGACTACTGGGCGACACCATGCAACAGATTTACGGCCATGGAGTAACGCGCCTTGATAAAGCGATACCAGGTGACTGGCTGAAACCTGAAAAGGTCGTTAATCGCCGCTGCCCTCGAAGGGTGGTAGACCTTATCAACGTGATCCGAAGTGCTGCAGACACTCATCAGCAGACCCCAAAGCCTGATGCCATTGAAGGTGTAGTGCGCATGTACTGCATTAGTCAAAGCCAAGAACAAGCACCAAATCTTGAGGAAGGCATCGCTCATTCGATGGCCGCAATCACCGGCGACGGAGAATGGGCTATTGGCCCTGAAGGCCGAAAGACCTTGATCCTCGAACATAAGATGGCTGGGCGGCGGATGGGGTTCGAGAAGCTGTTCACGCCTCTATACGCGGTTGAGCACCTTCAAACAGGCTTGCTGGATGGAACCCTGCCCGCACTTCGTGTTTTCAGCGAAGGCGTTCTTCCCATCCTTACCGCAAAGGACGATCACTTCCTTCTGCTTGAAGCCGTACGCTCTCGCTCTCCCTTACTCAGCAAGGATGCTATGCGATCAACAGGGGATCAATCGGCCCACATGCAGCATGTCGAGGACGCGACACATGCCCTGCTCTCTCTTTTCGAAAGAAACGATCCAACACTGAGCGAGGTCGCAACACTTCTGTCGCAAACCCAACTACTTGATGTCCCTGAGAGTCTGATTGGGGCAATGGTGATGGGAGTTCCTGGTGAGGCTCCAGATCCTGAAGATACGAACGCGATGACCAACTACGCCTACCAGCTATTCCTTGAGCGTCCATTTTCAGAGCTGGCAGCCTTTGCGAGTTATGTGGATGGCCTTTCACCCTACGGCACACATCAAGGCGTAAAGGGACTGGAGTTTCCACGAGTCATGGTTGTCATCAACGATGAGGAGGCAGGCGGTTTCTTATTCAGCTACGACAAATTGCTGGGTGTAAAAGAACCAACAAAGACTGATCGGGACAACGAACGTGACGGCAAGGACAATGCACTAGCGCGTACTCGTAGGCTGCTTTACGTGACGTGTAGTCGGGCTGAAAAGAGCCTGGCGATTGTCGTATACACACCCCAGCCGACACTGGCCAAGCGAAACGTTGTTGATGCTGGCTGGCTTCAGGAGAGCGAGGTCGAAATCCTATGAGGCTTCCTCCTTAGTCTCGCGATTGCGGTTATCTTGGTTGGATCGGTCGCAGGGGTCGCGGATTCCCTCGATGAGGAACTAGAGGAGTTTTCGCATTGGGACATTTTCTGACCGAGCCACAACTGACAGAAGTCAGAACCGCACTGTCTGAGCCATTCAACTATTTTCCGACCGATTACGACTACATCGCGCGACAGGTCAAAGGCGTCGATCCTGACGTACTCTATGAAATCTTTTATTCAGAAGTGGCGCCCGTGTGCTTCTCCAACCTTGCAGCAGTCTTGCCCTCTGTCTGGACAGGCTTTGACCCCGACTGGCTCAAAGCCAGGATCGAGGAAAGGCTGGCGGTGCGGAAGCGTAATTGGTTACGCAGGCAGTTTGATAAGGTGCTGGTTCTATGGCTGAAATACAACTACGACTACATGTGGAAGGAAATTGCTTGCAGGCTTTGAGGTTCGGTTATGAACTGACATTAGCGCATGATCGACAACAGAAATAAAAAAGGGTCGACACCAATAGGGGGCGTCAAGTCCATATAATTACGCCCGCCACCGTCGCCACCAACACCCCCGACACACCCCCTCAAACATCCCCTCCAATACGCGGTTGCGCCGCTCAAGCGCGGCCCCTATAGTTCGCGCTCGCGGCAAAATCCGCGAACGACCTTGGCCGGTCGAGCATAGGAACGCTTCAGCGTCCAAAACATCATTGCAGGCGCTTTTTTTGTGCCTGCGATTTTGTGTCATGGCGGCTGTGCGTGGGACACCTTCGGGTGTGCCGGTGTCCTATGCCCGGTCGGCCAACCCGCGTACAGCTGCCACCCTTATTCGCTTGGCCGCGAAAGGTGGTTGCTCTATTCATAGGAGCTGCACCGATGATTGACCATCAAACTTCCCGCTTCACCCCCGTCGATACCCACGACGCCGACGCTCCCGTTTTCTACCTCGATAGCAACGCGCCCTTGAGCGATCTGGCGGCTAGCGCAGCCCATCGTTTCACCGTGGTGCGCGACCTGATGGACAGCCTGTCCACGCTTAACCTGAAAGATATTTCCGACTGCGACCTGGCGCGGGTGACCCGAGGGGTGCATTTGCTGACCCGGGAAGGCTGTGCGGTGCTGGAGGTGATTCAGTGGCGCACGGCGCAGGAGCCCTGAGCGCTATTGAGCCTGGGAGGCTGTTTGTAGCCGCTGCCGAAGGCTGCGATCGGCTGCGTAGCAGACGCACATTCTGCCTCCCGGATTTATCTGTTGCACCGCGTCGCCCGGTTTGGCGGGCGCTTCGTCGGAATGCCGCCCAACCCGATCGCAGCCTCATTCTTCGGCAGCGGCTACAGGGAGTGTCAAAGCCTTCGCACCTTATGAGGAGATCCCCGTGCACTATCCCATCTGCATCGAGTGGGGCGACGAGCACACGGCTACCGGCATCCAGATTCCCGACATTCCTGGCGCGGTCACCGCCGGCGACACCTTCGAGGCCGCGTACAGCGCCGCCATCGAAATCGCCCACGTCATGCTCGAAGAACTGGCCCGTGAGGGGCAAGCCATTCCCCTGCCCTCGCCCACCGGCACACACCGCGCCAACCCCGACTTCGAAGGGATGGGCTGGGGCATGCTGGCTATCGATATCACGCCTTACCTGGGCAAAACCGAGAAGGTCAATGTGACCCTGCCGGGCTACGTGATTCAACGCATCGACCGCTTTGTGCGCGAGCACAACATCAAGAGCCGGTCGTCTTTCCTGGCGGATGCCGCGATGGAAAAGCTGGGGCGTTAAACACCCCGAAGCCCACATACAGCCCAAAACCCCAGGCCGGCCGGCAGGCCGCCGTCTTGCTTTTGCTTTGGCTTTTGATCTGAACGCCCCGTTAACCACGCTGGCCGAACGCAGGCATTGAGCCGTGGGTAACCCGGCAGGGATGCCGGGTTAGCCGCCCCAGGCCATGGATGGCCTGTGGCGGCGGCCCACGGATCAATGCCTTCGTTCGGGCATGCCGAGCCTAGGCGAGGCACCGAGTGGTGGGGCAAAGCGTTTTGGTTACTTTGGACTGGGCCGGCTTCCGGATTTTCCAAAGTGACCCGCTGTAAGAGCGGAACCATAAGTAGCCGTTACCGCAGGAACGGATATGCACCCCGTCCAACATCACCAGCGAAACCACTACCGCTATCGCGAGCAAGCTTCGCTCCTACAAAAGCCCATGCAGCAACAGATATGTACCCAAGAAGATCACGGACGACAGCGCCCTACTGCACCGGCAAAAAATTCATCAGCAGCAGACTTTGCGCGTAGTTCAGTCCAATACGCCGGTAACGTTCGTCGAGCATCTGGGTCAGCAGGTCGAGGCGCGCCACAATCTTCCCAAACTCCACCGCAAAACTCAGATTGCTGCCCTCCTCCGAAATCTCGTTGGAAAACAGCAACAACTCCCCATTGGCCCCCTGCCGCTGGCTGAGCATCCAAGTGGCTTTTTCAATATTGCGCGCCGCATTGCTGACAAACTGCGGATCGATAGTGTCGGTCATAAAAAACTCGGTGCGCCCGCCATGGGCGGTCACCAGCATGCTGCCGATCGCATAGATAAAGGCCCCGACCCGGTCGCCACGAAACTCCGGGCTCAGGGCGTAACTCAACGCAGCCAGGTCACGGCGGTTGCCCAAGGCCGGCAAGGCCTTCTGCTGTTCGATGGCCTGGCGGATTTCCCGCTGGGCGCTGGTGGCATCGGTATACCCCCACTCGCGCCACTGGTTGGGGTTGCGCAGGTAGAGCTTGTTCATCAGCAGGTAAAGACTTTGCAGGTTATCGCGCATGCTCAGGGTGGCCATGCGGTCGACGCTGGTCTGGAAGAACTCCTGGGGCTTGCCATTGCTGAACTGGTGGACCATGTCGCGCCCCTGCTGCTGGCTGCAGCCACTGGCGCAGACCATCAAGACAGCGGCCAGCCACAATGGCTGGCGCGGCATACGTAGGCAAAATACGCGCAAGGAATAACGAGAAAGCGGATAAACCATCGGCACCATTCTGGACTCTGGCCGCGCGGGGAGTCGGCGCGGCCTGGCCCTGAATAGAACCGCAAAAACGCAAAAAGTGCGGTGGCCGGGCCAACCGTGTATCGCCGGCCAACCCCGCCCAAGCCCTGGCCGGTAGCGTGCAGGCTCGCCCCAAAACACCATCAAGGCGCCGACGCCAGCCCGCCAATGGCCACGCGCGCCACCCCGCCCATGGCGGCTTGCCGATACGGCTTCGACGACTGATGCAAAACCGGCGGCGGCCTTGCATACTGCGCGCCCCGCACACTGCCCAAGGAAGAAACGTGTTGGCGCCCGCCCCCTCTTTGTCGAACCTGCTTATCCGTCGCCTGTTCACCCTGTGCTCATGGATCAACGCGCTCCTGAGCGGCATCGCCGTGGCCGCCCCGCTGGCGGTGATGGTGATCACCGACCTGCAACTGATCGTCCCGCGGGACGTCAGCGGCACGCTATTTGGTGGGGCCATGGGCTTTCAGCTGTACCTCGGAATCTGGCTCCTCTGCGCCCTTGGCCTGGGCCTGGCCCTGCTCACGCGCATGCCCGGCGCCCGCCTGGCCTGGATCGTCGCCGGCCTGGTGCCGCTGCTGCTGGGCGCCTGGTGGCGGATCAATTACCCGGACGATGCCGACGGCAACCTGATCTTCAGCCCGCAATCCTGGGAACTGGACTACGCCATGGCGATCGGCTGCGGCCTGGTCTTCAGCGGGCTGCACTGGTATCGGCGCGGGCGCCTCAAGCCCCGGCCAGCCGCCACCAGCGCGGATGTACTGTTGCCCCGAATCGTGGGCGCGCTGATCCTGGCCGGCGTGTTCATCCTCCCGGCGCTGAATTTCATCAAGCAGCCCTTGCCCACCTGTGCGTTCAACAAGGCCGGGCAACAAATGAGCGTGTGCCTGAGCGATGACCCGAACGAGCGGGTGATTGTCTACTGAGGGACGGCGCTAGCCCCTCCGGCAAATTGCATTGCATCGCCTGCCGTCGCAGGATGTCGCCCTGACCCACAACCGCTCAAAAGGACGTGCTGATGACAATTCGTGCTGTGGTTTTCGATTTTGGTGGCGTGCTGTTCGACTGGAACCCGCACCACCTGTACCGCCAACTGATCCCCGACGATGCCCGCCGCCAATGGTTCCTCGAGACCATTTGCACCCAGGCCTGGAATACCCAGCAGGACGCCGGGCGGCCACTGGCCGAAGCGACCCGCAGCCTGCTGGCCGAACACCCGGAGCATGCGCCGCTGATCGAGGCCTATTACGGGCGCTGGCCGGAAATGCTCCGCGGCCAGCTGGATGACGGCGTGGCCTTGCTGGAAGAGCTGCACCAGGCGCAGATGCCGCTGTTCGGGCTGACCAACTGGTCCCAGGAGACCTTCCCCTACGCCTGGGACAACTATCCGTTCCTCCAGCGTTTTCGCGACATCGTGGTGTCCGGGCAAGAGCGGCAGATCAAGCCTGACGCCGAGATCTACCAGACCACGCTGCAGCGCATTCGCGTGCACCTGCCAGACGTGGCGCCGCAGGAGTTGGTGTTCATCGACGACCACGCGCCGAATATCGTCGCCGCCAAGGCCCTGGGCTGGAATGCGATTGAGCACCGGTCGGCGGCAGAGACGCGGCGGCAGTTGCAGGTCTTGGGGTTGGCAGTTTGAACTGACGCAGGCGCGCCAGCCTGTCAGGTCGCAGGCTGGTAGCGCGCGCGGTAGCGTCCGGGGCTTTCACCGGTCCATTTCTTGAACGCGCGGTGGAAGGCGCTGGGCTCCTGGAAACCGGTGCGCTCGGCGATTTCGCCGATGCTCGCGCGGCTCTGGCGCAGCAGTTCGACGGCCATGGCGCGGCGCACTTCGTCCTTGATCTCCTGGTACGACACGCCCTCGCGTTCCAGGCGCCGACGCAGGGTGCTGGGGCTGACCTGCACCTCGCCGGCGAAGGCTTCCAGGGTCGGCCACTGGCTGTAATGACTGCGACGCAGGCGTTGATAGACCTGGGTCGCCAGGCCGTGCTGGTTGCGAAAACGGATCACCAGCCACTGCGGCGCGCTGCGCAGAAAGACCTTGAGCGAGGCCAGGTCCTGGACCACCGGCAGGCGCAGGAAACGGCTGGCGAATTCGATTTCGGTGCGCTCGGCGCCGAAGGTCAGGTTCGGCCCCCAGAGCAAGGCATCGTCGCTCAGGGACAGGCGCGGATAACGAAAGTCGGCGCGGTCGATGGCAATGCGCCGCCCGCCGAGCCAGCACAGCAGGCTGATCATCAGCACCAGGAAGGTCTCTTCGCCAAAACGCCCGACGGCGTCATCGCGAGGCTGGCTGTCGAGGCTCAGCACCGCGCGCTTGCCGCGCACGCTGAGGCTGCCACGGAAGTCGCGCAGGAACAGGCCGAAGTTGGCCAGGCACTGGCGCAGGGCCTTTTCCAGGGTCGGCTCCTGGATCAGCCCGCGGCAGATCAGGGCGAACGCCCCCGGCGGCAGGCCGTGGGAATCGAGCTGGAAAAACTCGTCGCCCAGCTCGCGGATCTGGATCAGCCACAGGGCCGCGAACGCGCTGGCCGGCACCCGCGCCTCGGGCTGGCCGAGCAAGGCCGGATCGATGCCCGCCTCGGCCAGCACCGCGGCCAGGCGCTCGGGCCGCTCACGCAAGGCGTGGACCATGACCTGCACGAAGTAGACCGCGACCGAATCCTTTTCCCGCATGGAATGACTGCTCTCTGTGGCTGTGGACATGGCAAAAAACGCCAGCGCGGCTGAGCGCTTTTGGCATAGGCCGGGGTCGGCGCGAGCACTAGACTCGCGCCTCGAAGGTTGCATTGCAAGACGCGCTCGCGCTGCGCTGCGACACGTCCGGACGAAGAAAGAGAAGCCAAGATGAATCTGCAGAATATCGGTGTGATCGGCGCCGGCACCATGGGTAACGGTATCGCCCAGGTCTGTGCCCAGGCCGGGTTCGAAGTGACCTTGCTGGACATCAGCGACAGCGCCCTGCAAAAGGCCCTGGCCACCGTGGCCAAGAACCTCGACCGGCAGATTGCCAAGGGCAGCCTGGACGAAGCGCAGAAACAGGCGACCCTGGGGCGCATCCGCACCAGCACCGACTATGCCAGCCTGGTCGACGCACAACTGGTGATCGAAGCGGCCACGGAAAACCTCGAGCTGAAACGGCGGGTGCTGCAACAGATCGCCGCCCAGGTTGCCAGCACCTGTGTCATCGCCTCCAACACCTCGTCGCTGTCGATCACCCAGCTCGCCGCCAGCGTCAGCGCGCCCGAGCGCTTTATCGGCCTGCACTTCTTCAACCCGGTGCCGGTGATGGGCCTGATCGAAGTGATCCGCGGCCTGCAGACCAGCGACGCGACCCACACCCTGGCCCTGGACATGGCCACCCGCCTGGGCAAGGTCGCGATCACCGCCGGCAACCGCCCGGGCTTCGTGGTCAACCGGATCCTGGTGCCGATGATCAACGAGGCGATCCTGGTATTGCAGGAAGGCCTGGCCAGCGCCGAGGACATCGACGCCGGCATGCGCCTGGGCTGCAACCAGCCGATCGGCCCGCTGGCCCTGGCCGACCTGATCGGCCTGGACACCCTGCTGGCGATCCTTGCAGCCCTCTACGATGGCTTCAACGACAGCAAATACCGGCCCGCGCCGCTGCTCAAGGAAATGGTCGCCGCCGGTTATCTGGGGCGCAAGACCGAACGTGGCTTCCACCGCTATGGCTGAGCGTTGCTCGCGTTTTGCCGAAAGCCGCGACAAGGCTCTGGAGCTGTTCGCCAGCAAGGGCTTCGGCCAGGTCGGCATGCGCGAGCTGGCGAGCCATCTGGGGCTGACCCCGGGCTCGCTGTATCACCATTACCCGAGCAAACAGCACCTGCTGCTGGACCTGATCGAAGAGTTCTACGACGAACTGCTCGGC
Organism: Pseudomonas sp. GW822-FHT05A08; assembly: GCF_058800485.1. Classification (NCBI taxonomy): domain Bacteria; kingdom Pseudomonadati; phylum Pseudomonadota; class Gammaproteobacteria; order Pseudomonadales; family Pseudomonadaceae; genus Pseudomonas; species Pseudomonas sp. GW822-FHT05A08. The sequence continues at coordinate 2,571,842 of NZ_CM179511.1, read as the reverse complement.
ACCCTGGGGCGCATCGAACGGCGGCGCAAGGCGCCCGACGATCGCCTGCGCACCCTGATCCGCGCCCACCTGAAACTGCACCGGGAACTGCCCCGGCATTTCCGCCTGGTGGAGCGCGACAGCGGCTGCCTGAACCAGGACCAGCAGCAGCGCGTGCGCCAGCTGCGCGAGCAATATGAACGCCGCCTGCTGATGCTCCTCGGCCCGCTGCCGCGGCTCGGCGACGCGGCGTTGCTGGCCACCGGGCATGCCATCGCCAGCCTGCTCAACAGCGCGCCCGGCTGGCTGGACGAGCAGCCACTGACCGAGCACGAGCGCGAAACCCTGCTGGAACACCTGCTCAGCGGCGCCCTGGAACGGCTGTTGAACAGCGCGCCGCAGAGCGCCGTGGCCTGAACCGCGGCGCAACACCAATCGCCGCCCCTGCGACCATCGACTGCCGACCGCACTCCCACAGACAACAACTGCCCCTGTAGCCGCTGCCGCAGGCTGCGCCAAGGCCCGCAGGGGCTTCGGCGTTCGTGCGTTCGCCGCGAGCCTGCGGCTCGATCGCAGCCTGCGGCAGCGGCTACAGGTAAGGCGGATGGCGGGGTACAAAGGAAACTACGGTTTCTGCGCGGCTATCGTCGCTGCAACGCATTACCTCTGGCAAAAAATGACCTCCTGTAGCCGCTGCCGCAGGCTGCGACAAGGCCCGCAGGGGCTTCGGCGTTCTTACATTCGCCGCGAGCCTGCGGCTCGATCGCAGCCTGCGGCAGCGGCTACAGGTGAGCGGATGGCTGGGCATGTAAGTGGTGGTGCCTGCTTGTATTCATTCCTTGTAAGCGGTGGGTCGTTGATTGCCAAACGCGCTATAGGGCCGCGCCAGTTCCTTGTCCTGCCTGGATATATTTTTTCCCGATAACGGCTATTCAAAGTTATTTGTTCCCCCTCGCGTTTGCCCCGTGCCCGGCCTGCTTAACTGCAAAAGCTGCCGGATAGCGCAGTCTCTGCAACCTCCCACGGAAGGCAACGCCATGAGTTCATCCTCGCTCCACCCCGTCACGCCTTATGGCGTGGCGATTCAAGAAGCAATCTCCCTCGGCAACCTGCCGCAGATGAAGTCCCTGCTCAAACAACGCGATACATCCCAGAAAGAATCCAAGGATCTGAGCAGCGCTTACGAGCAGTTGGCACAGGAAGTCGCCCGTCTGGAACGGCGCTAACGCCGTTTCCATTTTCTAATGCACTGGAGGCAATCATGTCCGGTTCCACTTCGTCCAATCTTGGCTTGTTTCCCCTCAGCTACCGGATCGGCACTTCGATCCCCGGCGCGCCGAGCCTCACCCTCGACCTGCTGGTCTACACCCCCGAGCAGAGCGTGCGCGGCACCTCGCTGGTGACCCAGGCCACCAACCCGCCGCTGGAGCTGCAGTCCGATGTGTGGGGGCAATACACCTACCTGACCGTCATGCCACCCAGCACCAGCAAGATCCTGGTCACCGCCCAGGGTAACCAGGGCGGGCCGGGCTCGAACTCGATCATCACCTTCAAGATTCAACTGGTGGTGGATCACGACTGGAAGAACGGCATCGCCAACTACCAGTACTACAACGGCCAGCGCTGGGTATCGGTGGAGAACGTTCCCGCCCACCTCGTCGAGTCGGTGCCCTCCTACGCCTTCTCAGCCTTGCCGATACCGCTGGAGCCCGGCCCGGTCCTGCTGCCCTATCCACCGATCACCCCGCTGTATGCCGCGCCGATCCATGGCGCCATCGCCAGCGGCGACCTGGCCCAGATGAAGAGCCTGGCCAGCCTGGCCCAGCAGCAACTGGAGCAGTTGCCCCAGCTGCGCAGCGCGCTGGACGCGGCCAAGGACGAGATCGGCCGGCTCGAGCGGCGCTGACCATGGCGCGCCAACCCATCCGGCTTCCCTGAACAAGAACAAGGAGTTGCACCATGCAAACTGGACTGTTCCATACCCGCATCCAAGCCACCACGGGGCTGTTGGGTGCCCCGGTTCTGACCCTCGACCTGTTGGTCAACACCGTGCAGAAAAAAGTCAGCGGCGTGGCCCGAGTGTTCAAGAGCACCTACCCGCCGGTGAACTTCTTCGCCGACGTGTGGGGCGACTATTCCCAGTTACAGCTGCACCCGTCGACCGAAGGCCACATCATCCTGAGCCTGACCGGCAACCCCAGCGGCCCGACCAGCCAGATCGCCGCGACCTTCCAGCTGCACGGGATTCTCGGGCTCGACTGGGCCAGTGGTTTCGCCAGCTACAAATACTGCTACCAGGGCAACTGGCAGGACGTGCAGCACGCCACGGTCAGCCAGGCGTCGATCCCGCACCCCGAGCCCGTGCCTCATCACCCCGTGCCGCTGTATGCGGTGGCGGTGCAGCAGGCGCAAAGCAGCGGTGACCTGGCGCAGCTCAAGGCGGTCGTCCGCCAGGGCGAGCAGCAACTGGCCAGCGGCGATGCGCTGCGCAGCGCCTTGCAGCAGCTGAACGCCGAGATCGCCCGCCTCGAAGCTCGCTGAAAGGTGGCGTCCGGGCCTGGCCTTCCTCAGAGCCAGGCCCGGGTCCCCACTGGCAAACCCTTTGTCCGCCCGGGCCGGCATCGCCAGGGACGGCGCGGACATCCGCCAGGTTCGTGCCGCGCGCCTGTGTGCGCGCAAAGGACTGTCCATGTCAGCCAATCGCCCCGCCCGCTACCTCAGCGAAACCGACCTCAAGCGTTACGTACCGGTGCATGTGGTCTGGGAAATCACCCTCGCCTGCGACCTCAAATGCTTGCATTGCGGCTCGCGCGCCGGCCACCGACGCCCCAATGAATTGAACACCCAGGAATGCCTCGACGTGATCGACGCCCTCGCCGCCCTCGGCACGCGGGAAGTCACCCTGATCGGCGGCGAAGCCTATTTGCGCAAGGACTGGACCCGCCTGATCCAGGCCATCCACGACCATGGCATCTACTGCGCGATCCAGACCGGCGGGCGCAACCTCACCCCGGCGAAAATGCAGGCCGCAGTGGAGGCCGGGCTCAACGGCGTGGGGGTTTCGCTGGACGGCCTGGCGCCCCTGCATGACGCCGTGCGCAATGTCCCAGGCTCCTTCGACAAGGCCGTGGACACCCTGCGCCGGGCCAAGCAGGCCGGGCTCGCGGTCAGCGTCAACACACAGATCGGCGCAGCCACCCTGCCCGACTTGCCGGAGCTGATGAACCAGATCATCGAACTGGGCGCCACCCATTGGCAGATCCAGCTGACGGTGGCCATGGGCAATGCGGTGGACCACCCGGAACTGCTGCTGCAACCCTATCAACTGCTGGAAGTGATGCCGCTGCTCGCGCGCCTCTACCGCGAAGGCCAGGAACGCGGCCTGCTGATGAACGTGGGCAACAACATCGGTTACTACGGCCCTTACGAGCATATGTGGCGCGGCTTCGGCGACGAGCGCGTGCACTGGAGCGGCTGCGCCGCCGGGCAAACGGTGCTGGCCCTGGAAGCCGACGGCACGGTCAAGGGCTGCCCTTCGCTGGCGACGGTGGGGTTTTCCGGCGGCAATGTGCGCGACATGAACCTGCACGACATCTGGCACTACAGCGAGGGCATGCATTTTGGCCGCCTGCGTTCGGTCGACGACCTCTGGGGTTATTGCCGCACCTGCTACTACAACGACGTGTGCCGCGGCGGCTGCACCTGGACCTCGCACTCGCTGCTGGGCAAGCCCGGCAACAATCCGTACTGCCACTACCGCGCCCTGGACCTGCAGAAGAAGGGCCTGCGCGAACGCATCGTCAAACTCGAGGACGCCGCCCAGGCGTCGTTCGCGGTCGGTCGCTTCGACCTGATCACCGAACGCATCGACACCGGCGAGACGGTCAGCAGCGTCAGCGACAGCGGCCAGGTGATCAAGCTGGCGTGGATCAACCAGGGGCAGAAATCCCCCGAGGAAGGACGCCTGCCCACCCAGCTGGCGCTGTGCCGCGGCTGCTGGCAGTACATCCATGCCCACGAAACCACCTGCCCGCACTGCTCGGCCGATGTAGCCAGCGCCGAGGCCGACTACCTGGCCGACCGCGCCCGGCAACAGGCGATCATGGACCGCCTGACCGGCCTGCTGGGCATGCCCCAGACCCGGCTGGTGTAGCCACCAGCCTAGGCTCGCCGCCAACCGGGCGGCGGGCCTGACAGGGGGTTGCAGCAAGGGTGATAACCCGCCACGGGGCCATGAGAAATCCGTCTAAAAACAAGCCCACTGCCACACAGGTTTAGGCTTTGCTAGTGAAGGCCTCACCCCATCAGCTTTTGCCAGCGGGCCGGCTCACCCGGCGCGCCCGCGGCCCCTGCCATCCGGGAGTCCCAGCATGAAAATCAATCCCTACCTGATCTTCAACGGCGATTGCGCCGCCGCCTTCAAGTTCTACGCCCAGTGCCTGCAAGGCACCCTCGAAGTGATGATGACCTTCGGCGAAAGCCCCGCTCGCGACCATGTTCCCGCCGAGTGTCACGACCGGGTCATCCACACCCGCCTACTAGTGGGCGACCAGGCCATCATGGGTTCGGACAGCACGCCCGACCGGCCTTATTCGGGTATCCACGGCTGCTCGATATCGCTGAATGTCGACAGCATCGCCGAGGCCGAGCGGGTGTTCGCCGCGCTGGCGGACCAGGGCACTGTGCAGATGCCGCTGGAGGCCACCTTCTGGGCGGCGCGCTTCGGCATGCTGGTCGATCGCTTCGGCGCCTCGTGGATGGTCAACTGCGAAAAGGACCAGTGACAAGCGCCTGTCGTTAAGCCAAGGGGGCCGCGGCGATTCGCGGCCTCTCAGGCCTCGCCCTCGGCCTCCATCGCCTGCAGCGCTCCCAGGCGCTGACGTATGCCTTCGCCGGCCATCGGCCCGGCCTGGACCGTGCACGCCTCCAGCGGCACCGGGCGGCCATCGGCCAGGTCGGCCATCATCGGCCGCACCGGCCGGCCGGTGGCGCGCTCGACGATCTGCACGCTTTCCCCTTCCGGCGCGTAATGGCGATTGCCCCAGGCGACGAACGCCATCAGCACCACACGAAAATCCTCGCCCCGGGCCGTCGGCACATATTGGTAGCGCAACGGCCGCTGGCTGTAGGCCTGACGCTCCAGCAAGCCGTCCTCGACCAGCGAATTCAAACGCCGGGTGAGCATGTTGGGGGCGATCTGCAGGCTGCGGGAAAACTCCTCGAAACGCCGCAGGCCATGCAGGGCGTCGCGCATGATCAGGATGCTCCACCACTCGCCCACCCGTTCCAGACTGCGGGCAATCGGGCATTCGTCGTGAAGGAGGGTCTTGCGTTGCATGGCGGTTCCTCGAATTTCGCAGTTGCGTATTTGTGGTCCGGGCATGTTACTTTCATGATGATAGTGACGTCCATAGAGCGACACACCCTATACGAGATGAAGGAGCACAAAGGTCATGAACAAACGCATTGTCGTCACCGGCATGGGCGCATTGACCCCGCTGGGCTGCGGTGTCGAACAGGTCTGGCAACGCCTGCTGGCCGGGCAGTCGGGTATCCGCCGGCTACCGGAAGCATTGATCGGCGACCTTCCGATCAGCATCGGCGGCCAGGTTCCCGACCGCACCGAGGACCCGCAGGCCGGCTTCGATCCGGACGCGCTGCTGGCGCCCAAGGAACAGCGCAAGATGGACCGCTTCATCCTGTTCGCCCTCGCCGCCGCCCAGGAGGCGCTGGCCCAGGCCGGCTGGGCGCCGCAGACGGCAGAGGCGCAGGAACGTACCGCCACCATCATCGCGTCGGGCGTGGGCGGCTTCCCGGCCATCGCCGACGCCGTGCGCACCACCGACAGCAAAGGGCCGCGCCGTCTTTCGCCGTTCACCATTCCATCCTTCCTCAGCAATATGGCCGCCGGTCATGTGTCGATCCAGCATGGCCTGAAGGGGCCGCTGGGCACGCCGGTGACGGCCTGCGCCGCGGGCGTCCAGGCCATCGGCGACGCCGCGCGGATGATTCGCGCCGGGGAGATCGACGTCGCGGTCTGCGGTGGCACGGAAGCCACGATTCACCGGGTCAGCCTGGCCGGTTTCGCGGCCGCGCGCGCCCTGTCGAGCGATTTCAACGACACGCCGGAACGCGCATCGCGGCCCTTCGACCAGGCGCGCGACGGCTTCGTGATGGGCGAAGGCGCCGGGCTGCTGGTGATCGAGGAGCTGGAACACGCCCTGGCCCGGGGCGCCACGCCGATCGCCGAACTGGTGGGCTACGGCACCAGCGCCGACGCCTATCACATGACCGCCGGGCCGGAGGACGGCGACGGTGCCCGCCGCGCCATGCAGCAGGCGTTGCGTCAGGCCGGCGTCGAGCCGTCGCAGGTCCGGCACCTGAACGCCCACGCGACCTCGACCCCGGTGGGCGACAAAGGCGAGCTGGCGGCGATCAAGAGCGTGTTTGGCAACCACAGCGACCTGGCCATCGCCTCGACCAAGTCGGCCACCGGCCACCTGCTGGGCGCCGCCGGCGGGATCGAAGCGATCTTCACCATCCTGGCGCTGCGCGACCAGATCGCCCCCGCCACCCTCAACCTGGAAAACCCGGATGCCGGCGCCGAAGGCCTCAACCTGATTCGTGGCCAGGCCCAGCCGCTGGCGATGGAATACGCCATGTCCAACGGCTTCGGCTTTGGCGGGGTGAATGCCAGCGTGCTGTTCCGGCGCTGGGGGTAAGCCGGAAAATTCTCGTCGCACAGAAGGAGGTTTCAGCACCGCTTCGCTGAAACCTCAAGGGCCCGGCGCAGTAAACGGCTGCGGGGCCCGCCTCACGGTAACCAAACTGTAATAAACCCAGATTTGTTGCGGCTTGATCCGCCTTTTTCCAGGACGATCGTGCCAATACCCGGCTGCCCGACCCACGCCTTCCAGACGAATGAGTAGCTTGGGCGCAGATTCCGGAGCGCGCAGTCACCAGGCTCCGAAATCCGAGCGAAGAAGAACAAGAAGACTTCAGCTCTTGTTTTTGTTCATGACTTTTTAGTTTGTGAGGGAAAACGAACCATGGCGATATTCGACTACAAGGGCCAAGACGGCCGCGTGCTGATTTCAGATGCCTGGAACCTGGCCACCTACACCAGCGGCGTAGCGACGGTAGGCGCGCTCTACCACTTGCCCGGGGCGGTCCTGGGCGAAGGAAACACCTTTGTCCTGCCCAAGGGCTGGCGCGAGATCAGCGCCAGCGACCTGGGCATCGACGGCAGCCACCTCGACCTGACAGGCAGCTTCAAGGGCGAAAACGTATCCGGCTCCCAGGCCAAGGTATTCGGCCAATACGACGAGAGCGGCAAGCTGGTGAAAATGGGCTTTTCGATTGCCGGCACCAACTCGCCGATGGACTTGCTGGGATACCCGGCAATGATCGACAACTCCTATATCCACGGCTACGACTACCTGCTCGACTCGATCAAGAACTACGCTACCAGCCATAACCTGACAGGCAAGGATGTGCTGGTCACCGGCTACAGCCAGGGCGGCTCCGTGACCAACAGCATGTACCAGGGCAGGGAAAACCTGGCCGACGGCTTTTTCAAGGATTCGGACTACTTTGGCATGGCGTCGCCAAAGGCCAGCAACAGCGACGGTATCTTCAACTTCGGCTTCGAAAACGACATCGTGCACCGGCTCATCGGCGAACAGACCGACCTGAGCGGCGCCATTCTCGCGGCCCTCAAAGGCAGTGACGCCAGCTACACCTCGACCACCGACAACATCGTGCTGTTCGACACGGTCTACGCTTTGCCCACCTGGCCCAACGGCCCCTTCTCCGTGATCAATCCCAACGGTTGGGTGGCGCACCTGGAAGGCGTTTTCATCAACCCCATCCAGCGCATCGGCCAGTCGACGTTCTACGACTACATCGAGCGTGACAGCACCATCGTCATCAGCAACCTCGACCCGGTCAGCCGCAGCTTTACCTGGGTCAGCGACAAATACTCCCCCACCTCCAACCACTTCGGCACACCGGCCTTTCTCCTCGGCACGGACAGCGCGGACAAGCTGCAGGACGGCAGGAACGACGACTTCCTCGACGGCTTCGCCGGCAACGACAGCTTCAGGGTCAGCACCGGCACCGACATTGTCGCCGGCGGCGTGGGCGACGACAAAGTCTTCCTGCAGGGTACGGTCACCAGTTACGAAGCCGTGCGCCTGAGCGATGGCAGCCTGTTTCTCAACGACACCAACGGACGTTACGGCCTCAAGGAGCTGCACGACGTCGAGCATGTCGAGTTCGAAGGCCTCCTGGGCCAGGCCTTGACCCCGGCCTTTACCGTGACCGGCAGCAAGCTCGATTTCGAAGGCCTGTTCGGGTCGGACAAGAGCTACGCCAAGGCCACCGAAGGCACACAGTTGGCAGACCTGCTGAAGGGTACCGCCTCCCGCGACCTGATCTTCGGCCAGGGCGGCGACGACCTTATCGAAGGTGGCGCGGGCAATGACCTGCTGCACGGTGGAAACGGCAACGACACCCTGCTCGGCGGCAATGGCAACGACGCACTCTACGGCGGCGCGCACAACGACATCCTGGTGGGTGGCCTGGGCAACGACACCCTCAGCGGCGGTGTGGGCAGCGATCTGTTTGTCTTCGACGTGGGCGGCTTCGGCCATGACGTGATCAGCGACTTCAACGTTCACCAGAACGGCTTCGATCAGTTGGTGTTTTCCAAGTCCTTGTTCGCCTCCACGGCCGCCGTCCTCAGCGCCACCAGCCAGCAAGGCAGCGACAGCCTGATCGTGGCGGGAGACAGCAGCATCACCCTGGTCGGCTTCAACCCCGCGCAACTGAGCGCGGACATGATCAGCCTGGTCTGACGCTCGATGGGCACACCCTCCGCTCATATGGGGGTGTTGCCCTGACTGACCTGGCCATTGCAGAAACAAAAAGGGCCCACCTGGCGGTGGGCCCTTTTCTATTCTGTTGATTCTGTACGGGGCTGCTGCGTGGAGCAGGCATCTGCACCGATACCCTGCCCGTTAACTACGTTCAGGCCAGTAGCTGCCTCCCGGCCTACCGGTATACCCATACGCTGACGCACTACAGCAACCAGAGTGCCGGATCGAGTGTCCGGTGTTTCGAGAACGGTGTGTAGACCGGTACCGTTCTGGACGCCGAACCCGGATCAAGGATGTACTTGCAATAGGTCGAGAGGGTTCCGGAAGGGCTGACATCCACATAGAGGTTGGGGCCCTCTTGCTCCAGGATTGCCAGGGTTTCCTTGAAATGAATCGGCTCTCTGAGCACCGCATCGAAATGATCGGCCTCATAGGTACGGATGATCGCTTTTTTCTGGCAGGAGAACACCGGCACCAACGGGTGACCGGGTGCACTGTTTCCATAATGCTCGCGCAGTGCCGAGCGGGCAGGATCGATGGCCGATGAGTGGAAACCATACTCGACCGGCAAGCGGCTGGTGATATGGTTGCCCGCCTTCAGATACGCCTCGACCCGCTCTATCGATGTGCTTTTTCCGGCGATTACGAAGTGCCTGTCAAAGGAAACCGATGCCATCTCGCAGTTCTCGTGCAACAGCCGGTCTTCGTCGAACAGCGCTGGCGGTGCAAAGACCGAGAGCATCCCTCCTCGCTCGCAGGTCCGCGCCAGCACCCGGGAGCTGAACGCCAGCAGGTCGATGCATTCTCTGGGGCTCAGCGCCCCGGACACCGCGGCACACACGACCTCCCCCAGGCTCGCACCCAACAGCACATCGGGATAGATACCCCGCGATAACAGGGATTGGGTCAAGGCATATTCAAAACAGAAGACCGCCTGATTGGAGTAAAGGGTGGTGTCGAACGGGATCAGGGCGCTGACCTGGTCGTTGAACACATATTCAATGATCGACCCACCGATCTCGGCCGTCACCCAGAGATCCAGGCGCTTGAGACTGTCACGAAAAACGGGGTCGTGAACAAACAGGGTCTTGCACATGTGAAAGTACTGACACCCTTGTCCTGGGTACATGAAAATGGTTTTGCGTTGGGTCATGGGTTCTGACTCCTCAAGAAACACATAAGCCCGGCAGCTGGCATCTAGGCTGATCGGGCCAAAAAGGTGAAGTCGACAAAGTGTTCGCTGACCAGGGGACATATGCGACGCAGCAGAAGATGCGGGGCGCGCTTCCCATGCCCCGCGCAGCACACGGCGGCCACATGAGTGACGTTCGGCTCGAGCAGGCTGAAATGCCAGCCTGTGGCCTGTTGCCCGGGGTCATCGAACCGGCATTCGATTCGCTCCTCGTCAAGCATATGGAAACCGAAGCAGTCGAACGCCGTCGCAAGGCCCGCCCCCGTGGCTTTGACATAGGCTTCTTTCAGCGTCCAGTAGCCGACATATCGCTGCCATCGTTGCACCGGCGCCAGACGATCGAGGGCCGAGACCTCGTCCGCGCGAAAACAGCGCTGGCCGATGGCGACAAAATCATCGCGTCGCTCATAGGACTCGGTGTCGATCCCCAGCTGGCCGCCTCTCATCACCCCGACCAGCACCACTCCCGCGCCATGGGAAATGTTGAACGACAGCTCACGCTCCTCATCGGACGGGCACAGAATCGTCGGGCGGCCGTGCGCCGTCTTGCCGAACCGCCAATCCGCCGCGGCCCGCAGGCTGTAGCGCGAAAGTACACAACGCACCAGGGCACGGGTGATCAGGTATTGCCGACGATCATGGGCAAAATGAAAGGTCGACTCGATCGCCCTCTCCTCTTCGCAGAGCAACTCCTGGCGATAGCGTTCAAACAGCGCCGGCTCGATTTCGCTGCACGTTGCCATCCATAAGTGGATCTGCCCCCGGGGCAATTCCAGCCGCTCATGCAGGGCATCGACCTGACCGATATGCCTCATACCGTGACCGAAGATTGTGGTCCTTGAGCCAGCAAGGCCAGCAACCGCGGCAGAAACCGGCTGCCGAGCGCCAGTGCCCGTTGCTCCTGGACAACCTCCTGGAGTATCGACGCAGTCGTCAGCGGGTTTGCCAGCACCACGCGCAAGACACTGATCGAGCGGTTTGCCCAGCGCTCCGGCGTCAACCGGGTACGCGAGACAAAGGAGCGTCCGGCATCCCGTTGCCGCTCCTGGATATCGTCGTTCAGCGCATCCAGGCATTCCTGCAAAGCGTCCACCTTTGCAGCGTCAGCCTTGTGCAAGGCCTGCATGACCGGCGACGGGACATAACGATAAGTCAGCAGGCAGAGTTGCGGTTCGCTGAGCAGCTCGAAGTCGTCCTGCTGCTTGATCAGGTCGGCAAAGTAACGGGCGTTGTCGACGCCGTGATCGATCAACTGCTCATATCCCTGACGCCCAAGAAGGTGCAGGTTGGCGTACAGCAACATCGCCATCGCGCTGCGCGAGCCTTCCAGGGTATGGCGCCCCAGGTCCTTGGAGCCCTTGCGCACGATGTAATTGGCATGTTGGCTGATCGCGGCGGTCAGCGTCGGCTGCCTGAAAAAGACCAGGCCGGCCCCCATCGGCACATACAGCTGCTTGTGCGCATCGATAACCACCGAGTCGGCGCGTTCTATTCCCTTGAACAAGGGGCGTTGTCGATCCGACATCAGGCTCGCGCCCCCCCAGGCCGCATCCACATGGAAATGACAACCCGCCTGCGCGGCCACATCGGCCATGGCATCGAGATCGTCGATAGCCCCGGTTTCGGTGGTCCCTGCGATCCCTACAAGCGCAAGCGGCTTGATATTGTCCAGGCGCAACCGCTCAAGGCAGCGTTGCAAGGCATCGATGCGAATACGCTCGGCGCCATCGGTGGGCACGGCAATCAGTTGGTCCTGGCCAATGCCGAGAAGATCGGCCGCTTTTTTCAATGAATAATGACCGCGCTCGGACACCAGCAGGGCCAGGCCATCGTAACCGTAGTGCTTGAGCCCCTTGGCCAGCCCCTCCCGGGCAACGCCCGCGAACCCCTTGTCGGCGGGCAGCAGGTTATTGCGACTGGCCCACAGGGCCGTGATGTTGGCGGTGGTCCCACCTGCGCAGAATGCCCCCAGGGCATGCTCGCCGCTGTGCAACGTCTGTCGGTAGAAATCCTCGTCATTGCCATAGATCAGCCGGTGCAGCATCCCGAGTACCTGACGCTCCAGCGGCGTGAAGGCATTGGAGGTTTCCAGCTTCACCGGGTTCTGATTCAGCGCCGTCATGATCTTTGCCAACGGCAGCAGATACGACGGCAACGCGGAAGTCATGTGGCCGATGAATGACGGCGAGGCCGTCGGCGTGGCGCGGCTGAACACCTGGTTCTGCAGGTACTGGACATGCTCGTCGAGGCACACGGGCGACTCCGGGAGACAGACGCTGGAGAACGCCGACTCCAGCCCCCCCCGAGCGTCACTCCCGAACCCTGGGTTGCTGAAGTAGCCGGCTGGATGTCCCGCGATAGTGCGCTCCAGCTCCTCCAGTACCCTACCGTTGTTCGCAGAGGGACCGAACAGGCGTAGCAGCTGTTGCAAGCGCGGCGATATCGGCTCGCCCTGCCGCGCCCGGCCAGGCACGCTTCGCTCAAACCCGTGCTCTAGCTGCGTCATAGTATTTTCCCAACGAGCTTGGTCAGCACGTCGCCCGGGCCGACCTCCTTGAACCGCGTGACACCGGCTGCCCGCATGTTCAGCACCGAATCCCGCCACATCACCGAACTGCACAGCTGCGCGGACAGCCGCTCCACCAGGTTGCTGTCGCTATAAAAACCGCCGTCGACATTGGACAGTACCGGAACCTGCAACGGGGAAAACCCGATACCCCTCAGGAAATCGGCGAACGCTTCCTTGAGCGGCGCCATCTGGCGGGAGTGGAATGCCGCGCTGACCTTCAGGGGGACGTAGACGATGCCCTGCTCGTCAAACAAGCCATAGGCTGCTGTCAGGTCGGGTTGCAGCCCCGCGATCACAATCTGCGAGTCCGAGTTGTAGTTGGCCACGTCGATACCATCCAGCCCCCCCTGGTTCAGGCAGGCACGGAGCCTGTCGATGTCGCAGTTGATCACCGCCGCCATGCCGCCACCGGAAGCACTGCTCATCAGTTGCGCGCGTTTATGGACGATGCGCAGACCATCATCGAAACCGAATGCTCCAGCGGCTAGAAGCGCGTTGTACTCCCCCAGACTATGACCGGCCAGGCATGCCGCGGGCGTGGGGTCGTCCTGAATGGCTTTCAGGTAACACAGCGTATTGACGGTAAACAGTGCCGGTTGGGTGTAGAGCGTGTTGTTGAGTTGGCGCTCCGGGTCGTTCAGGCACAACTCCTTGATCGAGTAGCCGAGGATGTCATCCGCCATGCGTGTATAAAAATCGAACTCGTCGAACAACTCGCCACCCATGCCCTGGCTTTGCGACCCTTGGCCGGGAAAAATGTAGGCTTTCATTTCCATGCACTCCTTTTCATTAGGGACCGCCGATTGGCGGCTCAGGCCTCGACCGATTGCGCCGACAGGTTTTTTGTCGACCCGGGCGTTACCCTGTCGGTCTTGGCATACAGCCCTTGGCAATAGCTGCCGATCTGGTCCAGGGCCGGTTGCGTGGACAGCATCAACATGTGACACAACGCATCCACCTCGACGACTTCAAGGCTCGGCATCTGCTGCTTCCAGCCTTGTGCGTAGTCGTCCTGCCCCAAGGCACTGTGTTCCCCGCGCACGAACAGATACGGTTGCAGACCACCGAAGTAATTGCCGCCACGGTTGTGCAGGTAATGGCATCGAACGGCCGCAGGATGAGGCAAGGGCAGTATCTGGAAGTTCGTGCTGTCGTAGGCCGACTGCACCTTGGCGTTATGCCGGATACGCTGCATCAGCTGGCCGACCGAAACATCCGAACTGTGCTGGCAGGCCTGCTCGGCGAGGGCCTGCAGGAAGTCATCGTCGCTGACGTCACTGTCGATCCGTTCCTGGTGAATCATGTTCTCCAGCGCCTGTTCCAGGTCGTCGCCATACGAGGCGCCGATGGCGATATTGGCGCTCTGCAGATAAAGCGTCTTGGTTGAAACCCCCGCCCCGCTCATGGCGTGACTGTCCAGGCTGTCGACCATCACCAGGCTGTCCACCGTTTCACCGAGCTCCTGCAACTGCCGCGTCACTTCATAGGCCAGGGCTCCGCCGAGGGAGTAACCGCCCAGGGAATAGGGACCGTCCGGCTGCTGCATCAGGATCAGGTGGCAGTAATAGGTCGCCATCGCCTGCAAGCCCTGGAGTGGCGCACGTTCACTCATGTAGCCGCGGGCCTGGATACCGAAGAACGGGCGCTCGATGCGCTGTGCCAATGCCTGGTAAGCCTCGACACCACCGATGCCGGCATGAATCCAGAACACCGGGCGCCCGCTACGGCCCTGGTTGAGCGCAACCAGCTCCGGGTAACGCCGGCTGAGGTGGCGTACCGGATGCGACTCGATCGAGGCAACCGGCTGTGCGTCCAGCAGGCGAACGATGTCGTTCAGCGTCTGGCACTCACGCAGATCGGCCAGCGCGAACTCGCCGAAGCTCGCACTCAGCCGCTGGTAAAACAGAATGAAGGTCGCGGAGCCCAGGCCGTACTCGCTCAACGCCCGGTCCTCGCGCCAGGTGGTCGCCGGCAGTCCGGTCACTTCCGCGAGGATCCGCCGAATCCTCTCCAGCAGCGGCCCTTGCAGCTTTTCCTCGGCCCATGGCTGCGGCCCCGCTTCTGCCGCCGACGGCGCCGCGCCGACCCAGCAGCGGACCTTGTCGAACGGGTAAAGCGGCAAAGCCACCGGGCGATGACAGTCACTGCCGTCCAGACGTCGCCAGTCGATATCAATACCGTTCGCCCACAGCGCCGCCAACGAGAGCAGATGCTTTTGCCCGACGGCGTCGTCGATCAGGCTGTCGGTGGTGCGATCCTGTGCCAGAGCTTCCAGCAATCGGCTATCGGGCGTCTCGACAGCCCCTGTAAAACCGACACCATCACGTTTCGACCAGTCCTCCGGGTCCGCGCAAAAAGCCTGCAGGCTCCGCGTCAGTTCGCTCACGTCGGACACCACCATCGCCAGCCGGAAGTCCATGGCCTCACGCTGTTGGCGCAGGGCGCGCGCATAGTCGACCAGGCTTGTGGCCAGGCCCGAGCCCAGGGACTGCAGGTGAGCCGTCGCCAGGGACAGCAACGACGAGGGACTAGCGGCGGACAGCACGATCAGTTGCTCTTCGGTGGCCAGCGGTACCGGTGCCGGGCACTGCGGCTGCGCAATCTCGAACGCCTCGACGATGACATGCGCATAGGTTCCGCCTGCGCCAAACGAGTCGATGGCCGCCCGCCTCGGTACGCGACATTCCTTGCCATCGACCGTGAGGATCGGTTGTGGCCAGTCGCGCAGCGTCGATTGCAGTTCAAAAGGCGCCTGCCGCCAATCGATATCGCTGTTCATCTGGCCGATGCCCGGCGTTGGCAGCCACTTGCGATGCTTGAGTTGCAATAGCACCTTGGTCAGTTGCGATAGGCCGGAAGCGGCCTCGGCATGCCCGATGTTGGATTTCACCGTACCAATCGCACAGGCCACCCCAGGCTCGCTGAAGACCTTGCGCAGCGCCAGCATTTCCACGGCATCGCTGAGCGGGGTACCGTTGGCGGCGGCTTCGATGTAACTGATGCTGTTGGCCGCGACGCCGGCCTTTTCCAGGCTTTCCCGGATCAGGGCCGTCTGCGCCTTGACGTTCGGCGTGGCGTAATGGCTGGCCCCGCCGCTGTGACTGACATGGGTCGAACGGATCACCCCCAGCACTTCGTCCTGGTCGCGCAAGGCATCGCTTAACGGCCGAAGCAGCACGGCGCCCACTCCCTCGCACGGCAGATAGCCGCTGCCGTCGCTGAAACTGCGACTGTCGGGCGCGCTGCCCAACATGTTCGATGCCCCCAGGCCGATGTATTTCTTGGGGTGCAACGACAGATTGACACCGCCCACGATGGCGCCCGTGCATTCGCCCCGCAGCAGGCTTTCGTGGGCGTAGTGCAAGGCCACCAACGACGATGAACACATGGTATCAAGCGCAAGGCTCGGCCCGCGCAGATCAAAAACATGGGAAACGCGGTTGGCGATCGAGCTGTAGGAGGAAATCGATACCAGCGACTCACTGAGCAGATCGCTGTCCACGGCGCTGTATTGCTGGTACATCGCGCCGACGAACACCCCCAGCTTCGACTGGTAACGCTCGGCGATACGCTGACGGGTCAGACCGGCGCTGTCGAAAAGGTGTTGAACCGTCTGCAGGAACAGGCGCCCGTTCGGATCGAGAACGCTGGCCTCCCGCGGCGTCAACTTGAAAAACGCCGGATCGAACGCCGCGACCTCTTCCAGGAAACCGCCCCACTTGCAGGTGCTCTTGCCCAACATCGGCGTGCGGGCATAGAAGTCGTCGGCATTCCAGCGCTCGGGCGGGATCTCACTGATGCCGTCGTAACCTTCGGCCAGGCACTTCCAGAACTCATCCACCGAGTCAGCACCGGGATAACGCCCCGCCACCGCCACAATGGCGATCAACGGCGGCTGTTCGGCGTCACCGGCCAGCCCATGCACGGACGCCTCGACACTACGCGGTGCCGGAGGCTGAACCGGCAATGCGGGCGCGTCGGCGCAAACCGCGTCCTTGACCTCTCCTTGTGCAACCTGTCCCGGCGCAACCTGTCCCGGCACAGGCCAGCGACGGGCCACGACCTCGGCATGCTGCGCCACAAAAAAATCGGCCAGTTCCGCCAGCGTCTGGTACTCAAAAAACAGTGTTTTGGGCAAGGAACCGAAATCACTTTCCAGCTGCGCGATCACCCTCATCATCATGACCGAATCGATACCGTACTTGCTGAGCAAGGCATCGACCTGAATCCGCTGTTCGGCAAGCCCCAGTTCCTGCGCCACCAATCGGGTCAAGTGCGTCAGCAGTGCAGAACGCGACCCGGCCCCGGTCTCTCCCCGAGCCACTGGAGTCGCCAGCGGTGTGACGTCCGGAGCCTCGGCCAACGGACTGAAACCATGCAATGTCGTCGCCACCTGACGTATGCGCCGGACATTGCCCTCGACCACCAACACCTGCTCATCGCCCTGGGCCAAGGCCTGATAGAAAGCCTTGAGGGCGTTTTCGGTGGACAGCGCACGCAGGCCGCTTTCCTGCCACATGCGCTCCACCTGCCGTGGCTCCATGCGCATGCCACCGTCCTGCCAATAGGGCCAGTTGATCGACACCGATCGGCCTGTCCCCTGCCCGGAACGCACCCGTTGCGCACGCAGCCGGGCGTAACCGTCCATAAAACCATTGCCCGCGGCGTAATCGGATTGCCCGGCATTGCCCAACACGCTCGATAGCGAAGAGAACAAGGCAAAGAACGACAACGGCAGCGTCCGGGTCGCCTGGTCCAGATTCACGGCGCCACGAACCTTGGGGGAAAGCACCTGTTCGAACTCACTGACTGACTTGTTCAGCAACAGGTTGTCGCGAATGATCCCGGCGCAATGGATCACCCCGTCCAGCCGGCCACAGGTCTCCAGTACCCAACCGATCAAGTTATCGACTTGCTCCGGATCGGCGATATCGGTACGCCGGTAACTGACCAGGACACCGGCACGCGCCCAGGCCTCCAGTTGCTTGCGCGCCTGTTCGTCCACGCTGGAGCGCCCGACCAGGATCACCCGGCTGTTGAACCCCTGGGCCAGAATTTCCTCGATCAACAGGCGCCCTACCGCGCCCAGCCCGCCGGTAATCAGATAGACATGCCCGGCCCTCCAAGGGCTGGGGCAATGATCGAGCAGCGTCAATTCCTGCCAGTCCAGCGCATACCGCTGGTCATCGCGATAAAGGATTTCCACATGGCGATCGCCCGCCTGCGCGTTGCCGCGCAACTTCGCCGTGAGCGTTGCCAGGCTCTCCTGGGCATTGACCGCGATCACCTGCCCGCGAAAGCCGGGGTATTCACTGGTAATGGTGCGAAACAGGCCGGCAATGCCGGAGCGCTGGGCAAACTGCTCCTCGCTGAGGATCACCTGAACCAACGGCAGCTGCTTGTCGCCACGGCGCAAGCATTGATGGACCTGCTC
The DNA here is from genome assembly GCF_058800485.1 of Pseudomonas sp. GW822-FHT05A08. Classification (NCBI taxonomy): domain Bacteria; kingdom Pseudomonadati; phylum Pseudomonadota; class Gammaproteobacteria; order Pseudomonadales; family Pseudomonadaceae; genus Pseudomonas; species Pseudomonas sp. GW822-FHT05A08. The sequence goes on along the minus strand of NZ_CM179511.1, from coordinate 2,553,789 downwards.
CAGCAACGCCACGGACAGGCGTTCAAAGGACTGCGCCAGGGCAGCGGATGCCCCGTCGCTGAAGTCATGACACTGGGCATCGGGGTAATGCGCGCTCAGGGCGGTGAACGGCAACGAAGCCATGTGGCAAAAATAAATCTGGTGAGCTGAATGCTGCATGTTTTGTCCCTCGGACTTCAAAGGTTGGCCAGCGTCCACCGGGGACTCAGAATCACCAGTGCGTCGTCTTCCAGAGATGGCGTGGCATCGGCGGGCAATCCACGGGTTACCAGGCCGCGCAGCGACAGGCACAGGCCCCCGGCCTGGTCGTACACATCGATATCGGTTTTCGGCCCCAGGGCGTTGAACGCCGGTTGTCGCCGCAGATGCGCCCACAACGTGCCGCGACAGGCCGCGAACAACTCGATGCTGTCCGCCGCGAAAGGCAAGGCTATTGACGGCTGTGGCCCGGCGGCCGCCGCCGGCTCGAACAGGGCCAGTGCCTGCAGAACCCCATCGAGCACACCGGGATCGATCACATAACGCGCATCGGTATAGGCCTGCGGATCTGCGCTCAGGCCCACCAGCAAGCTGTCCGGCTTGCTCCCCAGCCAAGTCAGGGTACGCAACGACGCGCCGTACTCCAGGCCATGCTCGGCCAGTCTTTGGTAGAAATCGGCGGCGCCGAGCGCCAGTGGCGGATAGGCATCGCGCAGGCTGTCGAGATCAACCACGCTCCGGGCCTGGGCTTCAGGGAAGTCGATGCTGCCTTGACAATGGAAGGTCCCCTCGGCCGCAGAGATCGACTGCCCGAGACAGAATTGCAGGTCCGTGGCGGTGCGCTTGAGCACCAACTCCAGGCTCAGCGGCTGCTCGCCGCTGACCGGTGTCACCCACGCAAGGTCCCGTAGGCGCATGGGCATCACGCTATCGACCGCCTGCCCCAGCGCCGAGGTGGCCGCGCAACGAATCATTTCCACCTGCGCGGCAGCCGGTAGCAGACGTTGCCGGGCAACACGGTGATCCCTGAACAGGGGCTCGGAGCCATTGAAATGACTCACATAACGAACGCCCTCCAGGCCAGAACGGTTTTCCTGCAACAGCGGATGCAGCTGCGCGGGCGCCGCCAGTGACGGCAACAGCGCGACCGCCTGCGCCCCCAGGTCGAGCCAGAAGAACTCCTTGGCGAACGGATAGGTCGGCAAGCTCACGCGCCGACCCGGCCGCTCGGCATAAAAGCGCTGCCAGTCCACCTGCAAGCCCTTGACCCATAGGGCCAACAACTTGCCGAGCTTGCCCTTTTCAAACCAGTGATCGATGGTCTGGCGCAGGTCCTCATCGCCCTGCAGCAGGCCCATGGCCTCGCGGTGATCCTGCACGGAGCCCTGGAACAGCTCGCCCCGCTCGACATCGCGCCCTTCGACAAACGCCTTCAGGGTTTCGCAGACCGCTTCCCGCGTCGAAGCGCCGAACGCCAGGCGATGCTCCATGGGTTCGCGCCCCACCTGAAGGGTGTAGGCCAAATCCCGCAGATCGACCTGAGCACCGCTTCCCTGCAAATGCGCCAGCAAACGTTCGGCGCGCTGACGCAACTGGGGAGCCGACTGCGCCGACAACAGGATCAATACCACGCCGGATGCAATGGGAGTCCGCGGTCGCAGGTCCTGGTACTCCTGAATGATCAGATGGGCGTTGGCCCCGCCGGCCCCGAATGATGAAATGCCCGCACTGCGCGCTACGGAGTGCATCTGGCCGTCCACCTCCACCGACAGGCGTTGCCACTCCTGCACGCTGAGTTGCAGCTTGAACGGTGTGCGCGCGAAATCGATACGCGGGTTGCTGCGCTCGCTATGCAGCGTCGGCAACAGTGTGGAGTGCTTGAGCTGCAGCAGCACCTTGGTCACGCTGGCGATGCCGGCGGCGCTTTCGCAGTGGCCGATATTGCTCTTGACCGAACCCAGGGCGCAGAACTGACGCTCGTTGCCAGCGTCGGCAAATGCATCGCTGAGGCCTTTGATCTCGATCGGGTCACCTAGCGGCGTACCGGTCCCGTGCGCCTCGACATAGCTGATCTGGCGCGCGGGAACTCCGGAGCGCCGCAAGGCCTCGCTCACCACCGCGGTCTGCGCCGCCGGGTTCGGCACCGTGAAACCGCTGGTGCGACCTCCGGCATTCATCGCACTGCCCTTGATCACCCCGTAAATGTGATCGCCAGCGGCCACCGCGGCCGACAGCGGCTTGAGCAGAATCGCGCCCACCCCTTCACCGTCGACGAAACCATCGGCGTCGGCACCGAAGGCCCGGCACTGATCGCTCTCCGACAACATCCCCATCAGGGACAGCCCCATGTAGTGGGTCGGACTCATGATCAGATTGACCCCACCGGCAATCGCGCTGTCGCACGACCCCGACAGCAGACTGTCGATTGCCAGGTGAATGGCGCTCAGGGACGAGGAGCACGCCGTGTCGACCGCCAGGCTCGGCCCCTTGAAGTCGAACAGGTAGGAAACCCGATTGGCGATCGACCAGTAGCTGGCGCCGTTGACGTAGTCGGCGTTCATTGCCCCGACAAACACCCCGACCCGGTTTCCGTTCGATAGCGTACCGGGGGTGTAACCGGCCTCCTCGATGCAGGCATACGCCTGTTCGAGGAACAAACGGGACTGTGGGTCCATACGCTCGGCTTCGGTCGGCGATATCTGGAAAAACAACGGGTCGAACGCGTCGATATCGCGGATGAATCCGCCCCATTTGCTGTAGTGCTTGCCCCACTTGCCACGCTGCTCATCGAAATGCTGGCGCCAGTCCCAGCGTTTTGGCGGAATTTCGCTGATGCAGTTGCGCCCCTGGGACAGGTTCTGCCAGAACTCTTCCAGGTCGTCTGCCTGGGCATACCGCCCGCTCATCCCGATAACGGCGATGTCACAGGCGCTGCTCCGGGGATCCGTAACAGCGCTCGGCGCCTGCGGCCAAGCGGCCAGCGGAATCGGCGCCGGTGCTGCGAACGCTGGCGCCGGCGCGACGTCCGACGGCGTCGACTGCACCCCCAGCAATGTCTCCAACTCGAGCCGATGTTTGTTGATGAAATGCATCACCAGGGCGCGGATGTTCTGTACCTCGAAAAACAGTGTATTGCTCACATCGGCGAAGGACTGATTGAGGATCGCAACCAGCCGTACCGAATAGATCGAGTCGATGCCATAGCTGTCCAGCGGTTCGTCGACGTCCAGGCGCTCCACGGGAATCCGCAGCTCCTGCGCGATCAGGCGCTTGAAGTGGACCAGAGCGGCGTCGAGCAGTTGCCCTTCGTGTACCTGGGCGGTCTGAGCCGTCACCGGCGGCTGGCTCGCCTGCGGCGCGTGTTGTGCGTTGGCTGGCGAACGCAACGGCTGACGAATGACCCCATCGCTGACGGCTTCCAGCACCTCGCCGCTGACCGTATCCGACAGCTGCCCCATCACCTTGAAGCCTTCCCGATGCAAGGCCAGGCGCAGCTCGTCGGTGCGTCCATGGCTGGCGACCAACAAGCTTCCCTGGCGTTTGAGCAACACCTTGATGTGGCGCAACGTCAGCCGGAAATCTCCAGCCGCTTGCGCCAGGGCAATGACGAGATCGTATTCCCCCGGTTTCAGGCCTTGCCCGGCGATGTCACATTGCGGGTCGAAAGCCACCGCTTGCAGTCCGCCAACCTGCCCTTCCAGCCCGGCGATCATCAACCGCTCGGCATCGCCATCGTGGCTGCACACATACCGCTGCGTGGCTTGCAGATGCTCCAGCACATCGCCGCGCGCCGCGAAACAGCCCCCCATGTCCAGTATCGATACGGCGGCACCCGGGGTGGCGGCCCACTGGCGCCAGCGCTCGACAACGCTGCCATCGGGGCGGGCAGCCTGGTCCGAGTCATGGCCAGGCAGCCCGGACTGTGCCGCCAGCACCGTCAACTGTTCGTCGGAAGGAATCAGCGCGGGCGGGTTGCGGACCTTGTCCGTGACCTTGAGCAACGCCAGCTGATCGAGGTCGTCGCCAAACAGGTAGTTCAACGCTTCCATGCCATCCACCGGCTCGATGGAGGCAATGCCGTTACGCGCCATGAGTTCACGGTAGTGTGCGGAGGCCGCGATACCGGTATTGCCCCAGAAGCCCCAGTTGATGACTTTGACCCGGCTCGGCAACTCCCGCGCCAGCTGCTCCGCCAGGGCATTCTGGAACAGGCACCCGGCGCTGTAGTTGGCCTGGCCCAGCGGCGGGGTGAACACCACGGTCGAGGAGAAAAACAGCAGGAACTGCGGGGGCGCCTCTCGCAGTGCGATCCCCAGGTTGAGGCTGCTCTGGAGCTTGGCGAAGTACACCCGACGCAGTGTCGCCTCATCCATATTCGCCAGCGTGCTGTCTTCGAGCAGCAACGCCGAATGGATGACGCCATGGATGCTGCCGAAACGCTGGCGAACCTGCTGCAGGCACGCCTGCAGAGCCTCCAGATCGCAAGCGTCGGCCTGGTAATAGACCGGCGCACGCCCTGCCTGGGCACAGCTGTCTATCTGTCGTTGAATATCGGCATCGAGCGCCCGCCGCCCCAGCCATATCACCTGCGCATTGCAGTGGCCAATCGCGTATTCGCTCCACGCGGTGCCCAGCCCGCCTGCCCCGCCGATCACCACATAGACACCGTCCTGGCACAGGTAGTCGCCGCGTGGCGGCTGCTGGAACTCGGTCTTGAGCCATTGGCGGACGTACCAGTGGCCGTTGCGCCGCACTCGTTGCAGGCCCAGAGGGTCACAAGGCTGGCGGAGGATATCCCTGAGGGCTCCCACGCTGTCGCGCTCGATGTCGACGCTGCGGACCCGCCAGCGCGGCGACTCCTTGGCCATGGTACCGACCAGGCCATGCACGCCTGCCTGGGTAAAATTGCTCGCCTGCCCGTCGAAGCTGCTGGTCTCGTACTGCACCACGGTCAACTCGAACACCGTGCTGGCAACCGGCATCTGCTGCAAGGCCTTGAACAAGTTGAACAGGAACATCACCCCGCCCTGCTGCGCCTGCAGGATCTCGGCCTGATCGAAAGGCGAATGCCTGCCGCTGGGGGCCAGCCATATCAGATGCTCGATATCCCGACCTTCGAGCAAGGCCAAGAGCTCGGCACTGCCGCTGTCGGGGCTGACTTGCAGGCAGACCGCATCAGGCTGGCCTTCGACGATTCGCGCAAGGTCTTCCTGCCGGCTCCCCAGGATCAACAGGCGCCGCAGATCATGGGACAACGGACTGGACTCCGGCTGCGCCAGGGTCCACTGCGGCAACAGATAGACCTTCTGCTCGGCCTCGGTCGTGGCGCGGCTGGCCAGGGTGTGCGGGGTTGAGCCGGGGGTGGTCATCGTGGGCCCGGTCGTATCGCCCGACTTGAGCCGTAACGAGCTGAACCCCTTGATGGCGACACAGACATTGCCCGCGCGATTGCACAGATCGATGTCGAACCGGGTGATCGCTTCGCTCTGCGCCGGCTGACGCCGGACGTACGCCCACAGGGTGTTCTCACAAGGGCCGTACAGTTCCAGGCTGTCGATGGCGAACGGCAGGGCCACCGAGAAACCGGCAGGCGCGCCGGGCAGCATCAACCCCGCGCTCGCCTGCAACGCACCGTCCAGCAACGAGGGCGGCACATCGAACGGTTTGGCCTGGCTCGCCTCTCGGGCCTGCGGCATATGCAGTTTGGCAATCACATAGTCATCGCTACCCCACAGCGTCTCGATGCTCTGGAAAGACTCGCCATACTCATAACCGGCCTCCCGGTAGCCTTGATACAGCTCGGCGCCGCTCAGATGGCGACTGCAGCCGGCGATCAATTGCTCGACGTCATGCCGAAGCGAACGCGATGGGCAATCGGCGACAGTGGCCTGGCAATACACACGCTCAGGGTCTTGAGCGTCGACACACCGCAGGTGCCAGTCAGCGGTATCGGGCTCACCCTGTACCTCGATGTCCAGCCGCAGTTCAGCCGTGCGCTGCCAGATCGGCTGCAGCCAGGCCAGTTGGCTCAGGCGTAGCGCAGAACCACCGCGCCCCTGGCGATGACTGAGTTTCGCCGCCGCCGTGAACATCTCGATGGATGCCGCGGCAGGCAAGAGTTTCTCCCCGTTGATGCGGTGTTCGTCGAGAAAAAACTCACGGCCATCGAAGCGGCTGCTGAAGCGTTGCAGGCCGACGCAGGAAGTGTTGCTCTGTACCAGCGGATGCAGTGGCCGTGTTGTCGGCCATTGGCCGGCGCGACCGGCATCGGCCAGCATGGCCGCCTCGACCTCGTCCTCGACCCAATAGCGCTCACGGGCGAACGGATAGGTCGGCAGACTGACTTTTTGCGGGTACGGCTGTGCATACGCCGTACGCCAGTCCACCTCCTGACCCGCGACCCAGGCCGCGACGGCGGCTGGCAGATCGGTCGCGGCGACACTCGGCCCACTGGCCGACGCGGCGCTGACCGTTGCACTTAACAGGCCCGCCGCAACCTTGTCGCCTTGCAACCAGGCCTCCAGTCGAGTCCGCAGCTCCTGGTGAGAGCTCACGCATAGCGCCAGGCGTTCGCTCATCGCTTCGCGTCCGACCTGCAGGGTAAAGGCAATGCCAGACAGGTCCGCTGACGACAATGCCGGGCTGGCCAGCGCCGCCGCCAGCCGCTGCACGGAAAGATGCAGGGCGGTTGCGGATTTTGCCGAAAGCACAATGGCCACGGGCATTGACCTCGCCGTATGCGGCGGCACGCTCGAAGGCAGGTACTCCTCGATCAACAGGTGGGCGTTAGCCCCTCCCGCCCCGAAAGACGAGATCCCCGCCAAGCGGGGCCAGGTCTTTTCAACGGCGTGCTCACTCAGCGTCGGACGCTGCCACGGCGTCAGGCTGCGCTGCACATAGAATGGGCTGCCGGCGAAATCGATGTTGGGGTTGAGGGTCGCCGAGTGCAGCGAAGGGGCCAGTTGTCCGTGCCTGATCTGCAGCAGCACCTTGCTGATCCCGGCAATCCCGGCAGCACTCTCGCAGTGACCGATATTGGACTTCACCGAACCGATGGCACAGAAGCCCCGGTCCTGGGTTTGCCGGGCAAATGCCCGGGACAGCCCGGCGATTTCAATCGGATCGCCAAGTGGCGTGCCTGTGCCATGGGCCTCGATGTAACTCACCGCACGCGCCGGAACCCGGGCCTGGGCCAACGCCGCCGAGATCAGTTCGGCCTGGGCCAGTGGATTGGGGACCGTGTAGCCATTAGTCTTGCCACCGTGGTTGAGCACCGAAGCCTTGATGACGCCGTAGATCTGGTCACCATCGGCAATGGCCTGACGTTTGCGCTTGAGCAATACCGCACCCACCCCCTCGCCCGGCACATACCCCTCGCCACCTTCACCGAAGCTCTCGCAGCGGCCCTTGGCCGACGCGAAGCCACCCTGGCCCAGCATCAGATATTTGTTGGGATGAATGGACACATTAACGCCACCTGCCAACGCCATTTCGCACTCGCCGTCGCGAATGCTGCGACAGGCCAGGTGTAAGGTGGTGATGGAGGACGAGCACATGGTATCGAGCGCGATGCTCGGGCCTTGCAGGTTGAAAATGTAGGACACCCGATTGGCGATCGAGGCCGGATGCCCCGGAACGGCAAAGGGGTAACCGCGCTCAGTCGATTGAGCGCCGAACAGCTGGTACTCCTCGTACATGACCCCGACAAACACCCCGACACTGCGTCCCTTGCCGCCGCCCGGCGCCGCCGGAAGGCTGCTGCGGGTGTAACCGGCATCCTCCAGCGTCTCATAGGCGCACTCCAGGAACAGGCGCTCCTGTGGCTCCATGCCAATGGCTTCACGCGGCGAGATGCCGAAGAACAAGGGATCGAACTTGTCGACATCATTGATGAAGCCACCGTGCTTGCAGTACGTCTTGCCGATGGTGTTCTTGGCCGGGTCATAGAAGCGCTGGTGGTCCCAACGCTCGGCTGGAATTTCACGGATCATGTCCTGGGCGTTCGCCAGGCAGCTCCAGAACTCCTCCATGTTGCGTGCCCCAGGATAGCGCCCCGCCAGACCGATGATCGCGATCTCCTGATCATCGTCTTCATTGGCGGAGCGCATCGGTGCCGGCGCTTCGGACGCGACCACCGAGGCAGGAGTGACGCCGACTACCGCGGGGGGTGGGGTCTGGGTTTCCGGCTCCAGTATTCCTTGCAGTACCGCTGCATGCTCGGCCATGAAGTAGTCCGTCACTTCCCCCAGCGACTGGTACTCGAAGAACAATGTCTTGGACAAACGCCCAAAGGTCTTTTCCAGCTCATCGGTCAGGCGAATGATGATGATCGAGTCGATACCGTACTGCTCCAGTTGCACCTGCTCCTGGATGTCGTCTTCGTTCAGACGCAGGATCCGCGCGAACTGCTGGCGAAAGTAGGCGAGCGCCGCGTAGCGCAGATCCCCGGCCGGCGCGGGTGCGGGTGCGGGTGCGGCAGGGGCTGGCGCCGGCCCTGTGGAAGCAGCGCTGCTGGGCGCCAGCACGCGCGAGGCCAATCCGTGCAACAGCGCCACGGGCTCGCCCTCGGCGTCGAACAGATCGATATCGATCAACTGCAATGCTGCCGAACTCCCGGCTCCCGGCTGTGGCCGCAGCCAGGCCCAGCATGGCGGCGCCGATGCGCGCAGCAGTTCGAAGTGCGCAAGAGCGAAGGGAACGCTCGCCTGGCCCGCGCCCGACACCTGCATATTCAGCCCCAGGGCCGCTTGCAGGGCCGAGTCGAATACTCCCGGATGGACCAGAAAGTCCTCCTGCGCAGGCTCGGTGAGCTCAGGCGCGCGGAGCTTGACCAGGACACCGAAGTCACCGACCCACAGACGCTCCATACACTGGTGGCCAGGACCGTACTCCAGCCCCATGGCGGTCAGTTGCGGATAACACTCGGCTCCTGTGAACTGGCTCTTGGCCTGTTGCTCAAGCGCCGGGATGTCCAGGCGGCTGGCCGTTCGCAAGGGAGCGCAGACCTCAGCCTTGCAGTGCACCACCCATTGACCGTCAGCCGCTCGCGAGCGGACCTCGAGCTGTTGCCCACGCTCGCCCCCCGCCCGCAGAAGCACCTGCAGATCGATCCCGGCGGCATCCCCCCACATCGGTTGCAACCAGAGCAGGTCGCGCAACTGAAAGGGCGCGGCCGGTTGCCCCGCGGCGCGCAGCGCACGGCTCAACAGTTCGATGTACATCACGCCTGGCAAAATCGCCCGGCCATTGAGTCGATGGTCAAGCAGGAAAAACTCGTTGCCGCTCAAATGCGCGTGATGCGTGACTCCACCTTGAGGCTCGGCCTGGGCGAGCTGTTCCGGCTGCGCCCAATGCCGTTCACGTTCGAAGGGGTAACCCGGCAGGCTGGTCCGGCGTACCGCTTGCCCGGCCCAGAGCCCGGCCCAGGGTAGCGTGACTCCGTCGACCCAGGCCCTGGCCAGGGACTCATGGCTGGCCTCGCGGGATTGCTCGACGCTCCATTGCTCGACCCGGGCGCGCTCGGCAACCCCGCTCCAGAACGGTGGTTCAAGCGCTTCGGGCGACTGCACATAGTCCTGGAGCCGGGCAATCAACTGCGTCATGGACACCGCCAGCAACACCAGACGGTGCGGCAAGGCTTCGCGGCCGACCTGGAGCGTATAGGCAATATCGGGCAGCGCCAGATCCGGCCGGCCGAGCACATGCTCGAGCAACTGTTGCGCCAGTACTGGCAGAGTCTGCGCTTGCAACGCCGAAAGCACGATCAGTTGGTCATCACGATCATTCATCAGCAGATTCCTTTGAGAATTCTTCGAAAAGCAGGTGAGCGTTGGTTCCACCGATACCGAACGAACTGAGCCCGGCCATGCGTGGACGCGTGGAGTCGATCAGCCAGGGACCGCTGTCCTCGAGCAGATAGAACGGGCTGTCCTGCAAGTCGATGTAGGGATTGGTGCGCGCACAATGCAGGTTCTTCACCAGCGTTTTGTGCTTGAGGCACAGCAACAACTTGATTGCACCGGCGATCCCGGCGGCGGCCTCGAGGTGGCCGATATTGCTTTTCAAGGCCCCCAGGGCGCAGCGCGCCCCGGATGCGGGCTGATACCCGCCGCGCTGCCAGGCTTCCTTCAGCGCGTTGATTTCAATCGGGTCGCCAATCGGAGTCCCCGTGCCGTGGGTCTCGATGTAACTCACCTGATCCGGGCTGATCCCCACACGCTGGTACAACTGGTGCACCAGATCGGCCTGTGCCTGGGGATTGGGGGCGGTCATCGAATTGGCACGGCCACCGTGATTGACCGCACTACCGCGAATGACGCCATGGATCTGATCGTTATCGGCCAAGGCCTGCTTGAGCGTCTTGAGGACCAGCACCCCGGCCCCCTCGCCTCGCACATAACCATCGGCATCAGCGGCAAAGGTCTTGCAGCGCCCCTCGGGGCTGAGCATCTTGGCCTTGCCCATGGCCAGCGTGATGCGCGGCTCGAGCAAAATATTGACCCCACCCACCAGGGCCCAGCGGCAATCGCCATTGCGAATGGCCTTGACCCCCTCGTGAATCGCCACCAACGAACTGGAGCAGGCGGTGTCGATCGCCACGCTCGGCCCCGTCAGGTCGAGCAGGTAGGACACTCGGTTGGCCAGCATGCTGTGGCCATTACCGAAATTCGCCAGCGGATCGACCTCACCGTTGATCATCAGCTTGCCGGCGTAATCCATTGAACTGACCCCGACAAACACGCCCACCTCACGCTCGGGCAATGTACGCGGCGCATAACCGGCATCTTCCAGGGCATGCCAGGCCGACTCGAGGAACAAGCGGTGCTGCGGGTCCATGAATTCGGCCTCCAGCGGCGACAGGCCGAAGAAGCCGGGAGAAAACTTGTCGACATCGTTGATAAACCCGCCCCAGCGCAAGGCGGCGCCCCCCGGCTGGTCGGCATAGTCCTGCCAACGCCAGCGGGCAGCGGGGGTTTCGCTGACCAGGTCGTTCCCCTCATACAACTGCTGCCAGAAACGGCCCAGGTCATCGGCGCCGGGGAACACCCCGGCCATCCCCACCACCGCGATAGGTTCATCGAGGGCCGCCGAGGTCGGTACAGGCTCACGAGCCTCATCACCGGAGGGCAACGCCAGGCTGGCCAGCCACTTGCGCGGCGTGCCATGGCGATAGAAGTCCGCTGGTGAGCTGTTGACGCCAAACGCAGTGTTCAAGGCGTCGGCCAGGAGTACGAAACGGAATGAATCAAAGCCCAGTTGGTAGAAGTCCTGGTCAAGGCTGAGCTCGCTGGCCGCCACCTGCAGGACTTGCGCAATGGCCTGCAGCAGGCGCGTCGCGTTATCGCTGCCGATTGCCGAGTCCGGGCCGCCAGGCTCGTGTTGCGCGTCGTAGGGCAGCAAGCGAGCCCCCGCCGCCGAGAGGCTCAACCGGTCGACTTTGCCACTGGCCAGTCTCGGCAGTTGCGCCAGCTGATAGAAGCGATTGGGGATCATGTACCGCGGCAAGGTCCGGCCAAGGTGCTCACGCAGGGTGCGACCATCGAGCGCTTCGCTCAGCGTCAGAAACGCTTCCAGTCCCGAGTCTTCACCGACCTGCTTGACCAAGGCTTCCAGGACACCGGCATGCTCTCGCAGCGCGGCTTCAATCTCGCCGAGCTCGATTCGCTGTCCCTTGACCTTGACCTGCTGGTCATGGCGCCCCGAAAGCACCATCTCACCATTCGCCAGCCGATACCCCAGGTCGCCACTGCGAAAGTACCGCCGGGGCCCCGTGGCATCGAGATCCAGCAGCGCAAAACGCTGTTCGTGTTCGTCATCCTGGCCGATGTAACCCAGGGCCAGGGCATCTCCGGCGACCAGCAATTGCCCTGTGACGCCGATGGCGCAGTGACGATCCTGCTCGTCGACGATGACCACGCTCACGTTGTCCAGCTCACGGCCGATGTTGATCTGCTCTTCAGCCCCCGGTGTGACGCGCTTGAAGGTCGCGTCCGCGCTCATTTCGCTGGAGCCGTAGATATTGATCAGTTCGGACTGCGGGCAAAGAGCGAAGAAGGTTTTTGCCAGATCCGCCGACAAGGGTTCGCCGCTACTGAAGCAATAACGCAAGCTGCCGAGCGCCGTAGCGGCCGAAGGCTCCTGCAGCATCGCCCGCAGCAACGACGGGATCACCACCATCCGAGTGATCCGATGCCCCTCGAGAGCCTGGAGAAAAGCCGCCGCGCCACGTTCGCGCAACCAGTGGTCGGGAAGAACCACACTCGGTACGCCCTGCAGCAACGGAGCAAAAAGCTCTGCCACATGGTCGACAAAATTCAGTGAGGTCTTCTGGCAGCAGCACTCCTGTTCTCCATAGGGGAAGGTGTTCCAGCCCCATTGCAGACGGTTGAGCGTGCCACGCTGGCTGCCCTTGACGCCTTTGGGACGGCCACTGGAGCCGGAGGTATAGATCACGTAGCAGAAATCCTGAAACCGGCTGCTCACGCCATCGCTGACATCTTGAGCGTCGATCTGCGCCTGTCGGGCATCAAGGTCCAACTCTGGCACGGCCCATTCCAGGGTTCCCTGCAAACGCTGTCGGGCGGCCCCGTGACTGACCACCAGCAGGCAGCCACTGTCGGCGACCATGTAGGCCAAACGGCTGGTTGGCAGTGCCGGGTCCAGCGCCAGATAGGCCAGGCCGAGTTTCCAGACGGCCAGCGCAGCGGCGACAAACGCCGGCCCCGGCTCCAGCAACAGGCCGATCACGACCTCCTGTTCGCCATAGGCTGGCAGCGCTTGCCGGATCTCGCGGGCCAGTTGATTGGCGCGCTGATTGAGTCGCTGGTAGTCAAGCTGCTGGTCGTCGCAGATCAATGCCACCTGATGAGGCGTGAGCGCCGCTTGCCGTTCGAACAGCGCCGCCAGGCTGGGTTGTGCCGCTGGCGCCACGGCTTGGGGAATACCCTGCGCCGCGGCCAACGCTGGCAGCGTGGCCAACAGCTCCAGGTACTGCCGTTGCAGTTCCTGCATCATCGCCGGCGGATAAATCGCCGCGTCGAAATGACAGAACAGCGTACTCCCCTCCTCGCCTTCGAAAACCTCGAACGCCAGCGGGAAATCGACTTGCTGCTGGATCTGCAGCATGGGCTGCAGGTGTCGTCCACTCGATGCCAGTCGACGCTGGGTCGAGCGCACCCAGTTCTGGTACATGAACACCGCGTCGTAAAGCGGCTGTCCCGGACGCGCCAGTTCCTGGTGCAGGCGCGGGTACGGATAATGGCCATGCTCCAGTGCCTCGAGCAGCTCCTGCTGCAAGGTCGGCAACCAGTCCCCCAGCGCGGACTCCTCGGGAACATCCAGGGGCATCACCAACAAATTGACGAAGTAGCCCACGAGGTCTTCGAACTGCGTATGCGGACGGCCGAAAAAAGGAGTCGCTACACGCAGTTGCCTGGTCGCCCCCAGACGTCGCAACAACAGGCCAAAGGCCGCCAGCATCAAGCTGTAGCTACTCACGTTGTGCTGTTCGGCCATCCGTGCCAACCCTTCAAGGGTACGGGCCGGCAACGCCACCTTGAGCATTTCGGGCTGCCTGTCGCGCCCTTCGCCTGGCTGCTGGCCACGCAGCGCCAGCGGCATATGCGGGGTACTCAGCCGCGAATGCCAGAAGCGACCGGCGCGCACGCCCTCCTCACTGAGCAGCCAGCGCTGCTGCCACTCGACAAAGGCGGAATAATTGCTGCGCGGTGCCGGTACGTCGGCCTCTGGACCTTGTTCGTAAAGCGCCAGGAAGGTGCCCAGGAAGATCGGCAACGAGCTGCCGTCGAACACCGAGTGATGGAACGTCAACATCAGGACCGTGCTGTCCTGGTCGGGTGCCTGGACAAACAGATCGACACGCAATAACGCATCGCTCTCCAGCTTGAACGGCTTTCTGGCAATCGCCCGCATGGACGCTTCCAGTGCCTGATCGTCGGCGCCCTGGTACTCATGAACCGTGCATTGCGGACGTGGGTGGGCGTTGTTACGAACCCACAGGCTCTCGCCTCGCAACTCGAAATTTGCGCCCAGCAAGCTGTGGCGGGCGACGGTTTCTTCGGCGGCAGCGAACAGCCGTCGGGCGTCCACCCGGCCATCAAGCCGGAACGCATAGGGGATGTTGTAACCGGCCTGTTGTGCGAAATACCGTTGCTCGGTCCACAGACCTTGCTGGCCGACACTCGGCGGATGCTCGGCCAGCGCCGACTCGCGAGGTTGAACAGCGACCGTCGCCGGGACCTGGGGCAAGCTGCGGGCCAGCTCGGCGAAATTTCGACAGTTCAACAACTGCGGCAGCCCGGGCCGGATCCCGTAGTGCTCGAAAATCCGGTTCTGCAACATCACCGCGGTCAGCGAGTCGACACCGTACTGCGCAACAGGCCGCTGAAAATCCAGCTCATCGGGTTCCAGTTGCAACAAGCTGGCAAGCATCAGCCGCAACTGAGCTTCGGCGTCCTGCGGCGCGTCGCCGTCATGCCTTACCCGCTCGGCCTCGCTCGGCGTGGCGGCACGGCCTGGGGCCGACAGGTTCGGCATGCTGAAGCCGTCCGTGTGGGCGGGCAGTTTGCAGATGCGTTCATCAAAGACGTAGGCCGGTAGTCGCAGCCCAGGCTGCTCGCTCAGGGCCGGATCAATGTCCAGGGCCACGCCGCAGCACCACAGGCTCGCCAGCCGAGGGTAATCGCGCTGCTCACGCACCCCCTGCAACAATGCCGCGCCCGAGGGGCTTTCAAGCAACTCGTGCAGGGCCGGCGAACGGTTGCTCTCATCACCATAATGACAACCCGGCAGAGACCCCGCTTGTCCCGGCTCGCTGGCAACAAAAGCACGCAAGTGGGTGACGGCTTCCTGAAGAGTGCTCACGACCATCGCCAATCGCACCGGCAACGCGGTCTTGCGCCAGAGGGCGGCGGCCAGTTGCGCCAGGTCCAGGGCTGCGTTGTTTTCCAGAAAGTCCAGCAGCGCTGCCGCACTGCGACGCAACGCCGGGTCCTGCTTGGCACTGAGGACCAGCAACTGCCGCTCGCCTGCCTGGCTTGGCCGCGCGCTGGGTTCATGGACATATTCTTCAAGCACGGCAAATGCATTGACCCCACCAAAACCGAAGCTGTTGACCCCGGCACGGCGTGGGTGGCCGCTCGCCGGCGCCGGCCAGTCGCGCGGCTGCGCGGCAATGCTCAAGCGACTATGGGCCAGCGACAGGTGCTCGCTGGCCTGCGAGAAACCGGGAACCCCCGGGCGCAGGCGGTTGCGCAAGGCCAATGCGGTTTTCATCAGCGCACCGATCCCCGAAGCGATTTCGGCGTGGCCAATCACCGGCTTGAGACTACTCAAGACGCAATCTTCCGGCGCCGCCCCATCGTCGAGGGTCGACTTCAGCGCTTGAATCTCAATGCTGTCGCCGATTTCCGAGGCAATGCCGTGGGTCTCGACATAGGACAGGGAGCCGGGCTCCACGCCAGCACGGTCCAGCGCCTGGACGATTGCCTCCTTCATGCCCTGGGCATTCGGGGACGTCAGCGAAACCCCTTTGCCGCCGTGGGCCACCCCACTGCCCTTGAGCACCGCGTAGATATCGTCCCGGTCGGCGATCGCCTGTTCCAGGGATTTAAGTACCAGTACCCCCACGCCTTCGGAACGGACAAAACCGTCCGCGCCGGCCTGGAATGAACGGGACTGGCCATCGCTGCTGAGAAAGCCCACGGCCCCCAGGTTGATCGCGCCCAGGGGCGACAACACCAGTTGTACCCCGCCGACCAGGGCCTGCTCGCACTCACCGTTGGCCATCGCCACCAGTGCCCGGTGCAGAGCCACCAGCGAGGACGAACAGCCGGTGTCGTAGTGCTCGCTCGGCCCGCGCAGGTTGAACAGGTGAGAAATCCGGTTGGCGACCATCGCCGATGAAATCGACGACGCCACCAGTGGATTGCCCACCGGCAACTGCACGGTGTACGCATACTCGGATGCCCCGACCGCCATGAACACACCGGTTTTCTTCGCGGCAAACCGCTTGAGCGCGACACCGGCATCCTCGATCGCCAGCCAGGCGTGCTTGAGCAGCAGGCGCTGCTGCGGGTCCATCAATGCCGCTTCATAGGGCGACAATTCAAAGAACAGCGGATCGAAGTGGTAGACATTGTCGATAAAGCCGCCCCAGCGTGACTCGGTGCGGGGGTTCGCGCCGTCGCTTTTACCAAAGAACTGCCGCCAGTCCCAACGCTCCTCCGGGATCTCCTGGGTGCAGTCGATTCCCTCCTCGATGTTGTTCCAGAACGCCGACAGCGAATTTGCCCCGGGAAATTGCGCGCTCATGCCGACGATGGCGACATCATGAGGGCGAGGCTTGTGGCTCGGCGTCAGCACTTGGGCCGGCTGCTGGAGAACCGGCGGCGCGACAGCGGCGCAAACCGGCTCGACGGCAGGCGCAGGCGTGACCCTCGACTCGGGCAACAAGCCGGCTACGTGGCTGGCCAGCAGGTTCAGGGTGTTGAACTCGAACAGACCCCCCGCCACCAGCTCCACGTTCAGTTGGGCATTGATCTGCTGTACCAGCTTGACCCCGATGATGGAGTCCAGACCGTAATCGCCCAGAGACTCGTCGCCATCGATATCACTGGTGGGAACCCCCAGGGCCTGGCTGAAGACCTGCGCCAGGGTGCTGCGCACCTGAGCGAACGCCGACGATACGGCCACCTGCGCCGGAGCGGCCTGGCAGGCAACGGTACGTGCCAGCGCCGCACCTGGGCTGGCTGCCGGGGCATGGGGCTGTGCCGGGGCCGTAGCTTCGGGCGCCTGCACCGATGTCCAGCGGCGCGGGGACTGCGGACCGAGACCGAACCCGCTGCTGCGGCCGACGACTACCTGCAGGTCGCTGCGCTTGAGGGCTGCACAGGGAAGGCTGACGCGATCGAAGGCTTGATCCAGCAAGACGCTGCGCCAGCTCGCGGCCGACAATGCCGGGCCATAAGGCATCCGCAACTCAGGATCGGTGAAGCGCCACCAGCCCTCAAGCAAGCCGAACGTCAGGTGGGAGAACAGTGAGTTTTCAGTCAGCTCCAACAGCAGGAACTGACCATGAGTCTTCATCAACGACTGGATATGGCGCACCGAGGTGCGAATGTCCTGAGTCGCGTGAATCACGTTGGCGGCGATCACCACATCGTAGTGTTCAGGCGTCATCCCCTGGGCTTGCGGCTCTTTCTCGGCGTTGAAAATCCGCGTGGCCAGGTACGGATGCTCGGAGCGGTAGCGACGCTCGGCTCGCTGCAGGAACAACTGCGACAGATCGGTGAAGCAGTATTCGCTGATATTTTCGGCAAACGGCTTGAGAGCGGCCAACACATGCTCGGTACAACTGCCGGTGCCGGCGCCCACTTCCAGCAGGCGAATCCTGGCGTCCGGTTGTCGAGCCACAATCGCCTCGATCTGGGCCGCGACCAGCTTGCCGACCACCGAACCGTAGTAGTGGACGACGGGGTTTTCCTTGTAGATGGACTCCACCAGTGCCATCGAACTGTTGGAAAAAAACACGTCGGTGGCTTTCTTGCGCGAGCCCAGCACATCGGGAGTGGCTTGCAGCGCCACGTCGATAAAACGGCTGACCGATGCCAGGAACGGATCTTTTTCCAGCTCGGCCTTGACTGTCTGCCAACGCTCCCAGCTGCTGTCGACCCGATCTTCCAGGGCGCTGGACAGTATGATTTGATCGCCTGAAAGGGTGATTTCCTCGCGGTCTTCGAGAATGCGCAGGCTGGCGTTGAGCCAACGCAGCAGGTAGTGACCGTCGCTGAGCGCCGATTGCAGGTGCTTCAATGAATAGCGGCCGCGACGGTTGCCCGAAGTCAGACCCGCTTCGCCAAGGAACAGGTCGATCTGTCGCCACATCAACGCCCGTAGCAGCGGTGCGATTTCATCCAGCTGGCCATAGGTGATTTCAATCAAGCGTTGCGCCTGGTCCAGCTCGAGCGTCGTCGCAGGCACCACGTCGGCAGCACAGGCCTGCTGCTTGGCGTACACGCCGAAACCGCTGAAGTTCAGCTGTTGCAGCTTGGTTTCACTGGTCAGCCGCAAACTGGCCATGTGCGTGAACGGCTGCGCCAGGAAAGTTTCGAGCTGGGCCATGCCTTGCTCGACAGGCAACACCCCGAACCCCAACCGTGCCAGGTGCTGCCGGACACCCTGGGAGTCCTCGCGCAGTTGCGCGGTCTCCCAATGCGGCCAGTAGACGACTTTCGCGCAACGATCCCTGCGCTGATTGAGCTGGTCGGCCAACGCGCCGATGAAGCTGCCTCCGGCGGCGTATGCACAACTGTTGGGGGCCAGGTAGAAGGCGTTGATCGATGAGAAAAACAACAGGAAATCGAGAGGCTCCTCGCTGAACAGCTGTGCCAGGTTCAGCGCGATGGCAACCTTGGTATTGACCTGACGTTCGAAGTCTTGCGCCGTCTGCTGCTGCAAGACCTGATTCTCACGCACCATCGCCGAGTGCACGACACCGTGAATCCGGGGAAAGCGCTGGCGAATGGCGTTACAGGCCCGCTGCAATTGCTCCAGGTCCGTCGCATCGGCCTGAACATACAGCGGCGCGGGGCCCAGGGCCGCCAGCCGCTCGATGCTGGCCTGCACTTGTGCGTCTGCCGCGCTGCGACCGATCCACACCAGTTGCGCCTGATAGTTGCGCAGCAGGTAAGCGCTCCAGTCCTGCCCGATAGCGCCGGCGCCGCCCACGATCACATACACCCCACCCTGGCGGTACGTCGACCCGGCAAGCCGATCGGGGCTGCCCAGGCTGTCGTCCAGCAGGTGCAACGAAGGCCGGAACCAGTCACCCGCGCGGTACGCCCAGGGCCTGCCGCTACGCTCGAAGGGCAATGCGGCGAAGGCTGTCGTCCACACCACGCCAAGGTCCTCGACATCGACAATCCGCGCCTGCCAGTGCGGGTGTTCCTTGACCACCGTCCCGACCAGTCCATGGGCCCCGCTGTGGGTGGCCACCAGAGGGTCCTGGTCGAAAATCGCCACGCTGCGCCGGGTCACCACCGTAAACTTGAGCGCCTTGCCGTGGTAGCTTCCCCCCAGTGCCTGCAGCAAGGTGGCGCCCCATAACACCCCTCGGTGCTGCTCGGCCTGCATGCCCGCCAATGTACCGATACGGTCCTCGGGCAGTAGCCAGATCAGGTGTTCAAGGTGCGCGTGCTGTTCGAACAGTGTCGCCAGGGCGGCCTGGTCGCTGAAGACCCGAGGGTCGATGTGCAGCATCTCGCCCGGTGCGCCGGGCAAGTCGAGCGCGTCGCAAACGATCGCCGTCCTGCCGCCCTGCTGCGACTCGCCAGCGGGTGAAGGCTCGCGGACCCAGCAGACGGCGCCCTGCAGGGCATGGCTGGCCGTTCCGGCCGGCGGCGCGGGAACGGGCTCGACAGTGTTCTGCAAAGTGGTCGGCATACTGTGCCTTTCGCGGTCAGTGATGAAGGGATAAGTCGGGAGGTGAATGCGCCGTGGCGGTCTGTCGCCGGTTGGCGCTTGGTAGCCCTCGAGGTGGCCACCCTGGACCCAGTGCAGGGCAAGGCTGTGTACGTCGCTCGCGGCGGAGGCGAGCCCTTCGCGGGCGGCCAGCTGGCGACTCGCCCGCCCTCGATGCAACGCATCGTCGGCACGCCCCTCGATACAGTTCGCCAGGGTGCGGCAGAGCTCGTTACGGTCGCTCACAACCATGGCAATACGCTGCGGCCAGGCTTTGCGGCCGACTTGCAGGGTGTAGGCGAGATCGCCGAGATCGAGTGAGGGAGCGCTGTTTTGCACAAAGGCCAGCAACTGCTGCGCGGCCACCCGGCACTTGTCCTCGGTCTTGGCCGACAGCAACACCAGATAAGGGCCCGAGCCCACGGACGCCGGACGCGCGGGCAAGTCGTCGGCGCTGCGGAACAACGCATGGGCGTTGGTACCGCCCACCCCGAAGGAGCTGACGGCCGCGTGCCGTGGTCGCCCCGGCTGCGCCGGCCACGGCCGCAAGCGGTCCACCAGAAAGAACGGCGAGTGCTCAAGGTCGATCTGCCGGTTTGGCGAGTCGATATGCAGTGTCGGTGGGATCTTCTGGTGGGCCAGGCTGAGGATGGCCTTGATCGAGCCGGCGAGCCCCGCAGCCGTGTCCGTGTGCCCTATGTTGCTTTTCACCGAGCCCAGGCCACAAAACCGTAGCGCTCCGGCGCTGCTGGCGTAGGCGTCGCTGAGCGCGGCGAATTCCACGGGGTCGCCCAGCGCGGTGCCCGTGCCGTGGGTCTCGATGTAACCGACCTCTTGCGGCTCGACCCCCGCCTTGTCCAGCACGCGGCCGATGACCGCCGCCTGTCCCGCGACGCTGGGGGCAAAAAAACCGGCCTTGAGGGCCCCGTCGTTATTGACCTGTACTTCCTTGAGCAAGGCGTAGGTCGGGTCGCCATCGGCCAGCGCCAGGCTGGCGCGCTTGAGCAAGAGCATGGCGACACCCTCACCGCTCACCATGCCGTCGGCTTCGGCATCGAATGCGCGGCACTGGCCGCTGCTGGAAAAGTTCAGCCCGGGCTGATGGAGATAACCGGCCATCGACACCGGAAATACCGTTGCCGCGCCCACCAGGGCGTAATCCGCGGCGCCGCTGCGGATACTGTCCAGCCCCGCCTGCAATGCCACCAGCGACGACGAACAGTTGGTCTGCAGGAATACGCTGGGCCCCGACAGGCCGAGCTTGTAGGAGATCATGGTCGGAATGCTGCCGCCCTGCCCCATCAGCCAGCGGACATACTCATCGGCGTCTTCGATAAAGTACGCCGCGTCCGCCGCTCCCTGCTGGCCGCTCATGCTCTGCCCGGCCGAGATATATACCGCCGTGCTCGGGGTCTGTTCAGGGATATAACCGGCATCTTCGAACGCCCGCCAGGCATGCATCAGCAGGTGCTTGAACGCCGGACTCATGAAGCCCGCGTCCCTGGGCGAGAGTCCGAAGAAGGTCGCGTCGAACGCATGCTTATCGTCCAGGATCGCCTTGACCGGAACGAATTGCGGGTTCCGGATCATGGACTCCGGGACGTTCAGCTCACGCAATTGGGCATCGCTCCAACGGGTGACGCAGGCGCGGCCCTGGCAGAGATTGTCCCAGAACGCCTCCAGGTCCACGCTTTGTGCAAACTGGCAGGACATGCCGATGACCGCCGCGGCCCCCTCCAGCGCGTCCGGCAAGCGTTCGGGCGCCTGGGTCAGGCTTGCGTCCGCCATGCTCGGCGCGCCATCGTCGCTCAGGACCGGTGCCAGTTGATTCAGCGCCGCCCCCAGAAGGCTCACCGTTGGGTATTGAAACAGCAGCGTCACCGCCACCTTGTGCTGCAACCGCTCACTCAGCAGCTGTGCGACCTGCACCGCGCTGACCGAATCACCGCCGAAATCGAAAAAGCCGGTCTCGTCATCCTCCACGGGATAACCCAGTACCTGCTGCCAGGCCTGCCGGACCTGCTCTGCCCTCTGCGGCTGGCTGACTGGCGGTGCTGTCGCGACAACCTTGTCCGGCGCCTTTGGCAACATCCGCGCCATCAGCGCCTTGCGGTCGACCTTGCCGTTGGCAGTCATGGGCAGCGCCTGCTCGCAGACAAAGCGCTGCGGCATCATGTACCCGGGAAGGTGTTTGCCCAGCTCGGCCTTGACCGTTGCGATCAGTTGCTGCTGGTCGATAGCAGCACTGTCGGCCTGCAGGTAGGCCACCAGCATCGAGGCGTGCTCACTCGCCTGATGCAGTACGACGACCGCCGACCGCACCGGGCACTGCGCGACGATGCAGGTCTCGATTTCCTCGACATCGATCCGATGCCCCCGCACTTTGACTTGCAGGTCCTGGCGTCCCAGACAGCGGATCTCGCCGTCCTCCAGGCGCAACGCACTGTCGCCGGTAAGGAACATTCGCTGCCCCGGGCGAAACGGGTCGGCGACGAACTTGTCCGCCGTTTGTTCAGCCAGTCGATGGTAACCCGTTGCCAGCCCGGCCCCGGCAATCGCCAGTTCACCCGGCACGCCTATCGGCTGCAGGCGTCGATACTGATTGAAAACATGCAGCTGGGTGTTTGCGATCGGGCCGCCGATGGTCACGCCCCTGGCGTGATCGAGACGCTTGGCGCTGGACCAGATCGTGGTTTCAGTCGGCCCATAGAGATTCCAGACCTGCGCCGACGACGCCTGAAAGCGTTGGAACAACGCCACCGGCATCGCTTCTCCGCCGCACAGCACTTTCAACCGCGAGGAAGGCTGCCAGCCGACCTGGAACAGCAATTGCCAGGTCGTCGGTGTCGCCTGCATCAGGCTTGGATCGCTGTGCTCGATCAACGCCTTGAGGCGCTCGGCATCACTGGCCACGGCGGCATCGCAGAGGACACATTCGGCACCGCGAACAAGCCCGAGAAACAGCTCCAGCCCCGCGATATCGAAACTGAAGGTGGTCACGGCCAGTAAACAGTCGCGCTCATCGACCTGCAGCATCTCAGCCATGCCGTGGAGGAAGTTGTTCAGCGCGCTGTGGGGCACCATCACGCCCTTGGGCTTGCCGGTGGAGCCCGAGGTGTAGATCAGGTACGCCAGATCGCTGTCACTGCGGACCTTGAGTTGCGGTACCTGGCTGTCGGCATACTCTGCGATGCGGGCGCGCTGCTCGTCCAGGCACAGGACGTCACAAGGCACGGGCCAGTCGCGGGTGATCGTCGACTGGCTCAACAACAGACTGGAACCGCTGTCTTCCAGCATGTAGCGCTGGCGTTCGCCGGGATAAGTCGGGTCCAGGGGGACATAGGCCGCGCCGCTGTGCAGGACACCCAGGATGGCCAACGGCAGATCCAGCGAGCGCTCGACACAAATCGCAACCTTCGCCCCCGGCCCGATCCCCCGTGCGTTCAAGAAGTTGCCCAGCGCCTTCGCGCCTTGCATCAGCGCGCGGTAACCGAGCTTGTGTTCCTGATACCGAAAGGCTGTTTTTTCCGGGTCACGCTCGGCCTGTTGCTGCACCCATTCCAGCAGGCTCGCGACCGCCGGCACCTTCAGGTCAGTGTCGTTACAGCGTTGCAGCAGTGCCCGCTCCTGCGCCGCCACAATGTCGTGGTCCGCCAGCGAACGCTGCGGGTCGGCCAGGACCCCTTCCACCAACTGCAGGTAGTGCACGAGCATCCGTTCGATGCGTGCCGGTTCAAACAGAGCGGTGGCGTATTTGAAGTTGATCAGCGCCCCCTCGGCGCTTTCGATGATCTCGAGCTCCAGCTCGTATTCGCCTTCCTGGCGCAACTGCTCGACCATCGTGATGCCCAGCGGCGTGGTGTATTGATGCTCGAGGTGCTGCAGCCAATGACTGCTGGCGAAGTTCTGATGGGCGAACGCGATGTTGAACAGCGGGCGCTGTCGATGGTTGCGGGGCACCTTGAGTGCCTTGAGCAGCGTCGGGAAAGGATAATCGCTATGGTCGACGGCATCGATCATCGTCTCTTGCAGGCGTCGCAAATAGTCACACGCGCTACCGCTTTCGATATCGCGGCTGCGAATCGGCACCATGTTCATGAAGTAGCCGATG
The DNA here is from genome assembly GCF_058800485.1 of Pseudomonas sp. GW822-FHT05A08. Classification (NCBI taxonomy): domain Bacteria; kingdom Pseudomonadati; phylum Pseudomonadota; class Gammaproteobacteria; order Pseudomonadales; family Pseudomonadaceae; genus Pseudomonas; species Pseudomonas sp. GW822-FHT05A08. The sequence continues at coordinate 2,530,220 of NZ_CM179511.1, read as the reverse complement.
CTTTGCCCAAAACACTCTTTGGGGCGCCCCAGCGTCGGCATGCCGACAACGATGTCCTGTTGCTGGGTGTACCGGCTGAGCAACCCATTGAAGACCCCCAGGAAAAATACCGCCCTGGTCAATCCATGTTCGGAGCAAAAGCACTCCAGACGTGCATTCAGTGCCTCAGGCACCGGCTGGCGAAGACTGCTGCCTTCGAACGACACCGTGCTGCTGCGGGCGAAGTCCGTCGTCAGCTCCAGGGGCGGCGGTACTTGTTCCAGCGCGCCTTGCCAATAGTCGAGCAACGGCTGTGCGGCAGGCCCCGCGAGCATTTCGTTTTGCCAGGCGACAAACTCAGCGAAGTGCGCGGACGGTTGCTCGACGCGCGGCGGCAGGCCGCTGACAAGACTCTGGTAGGCATCGAACAAGTGATTCAGAAACAGCAAGGCAGAAGTGCCGTCGAAGACAATGTGATGAACCCGGAACAACCCCCACCATTGCTCGTCCGCCTGGAAGACATGACCATCGATCAACGCAGTCCCTTCCAGCGGCAGGGGCTGTTTGCTCAACCCGTGCAACCTGTCCAGCACCTGTGGCGTGGGCATCCCGCGAACGTCCTCCAGCACCAGGCCGAACCGTGAAACCGCCTGCGGTCGCAGGCTCGGCTGGCCCTGCACCTCATGCAGAACGCTGGTCAGCAACGGATAGCTGGTCAGGACACGCCGGTAAGCCTGTTGCAGCGCCTCGAGGTCCAGTGCTCGGTCGCAACGGAAACACAAGGGAATCTGATAGGCCGTGATGTCCGGCAACGTCTTGTGCAACGCCCACAACCCTTTTTGCCCGGCGGACAGGGGCATGGGTTCGGCGGCAAATAGCAGACTCTTCAATTGTGCGGTCGAAATTTCTCCCGCTTTGTACGCGGCCAGAAGCTGTTCTTTAGTGGCGACTGCATTCATTTCAACAGTTCCTTAACGTCGTCCAGGGATTTCTCGTTTTGGATAATCTGATCGAGCATCGCGATGACTTGTGCATCCTGAAACGGCGCAACCTCGCTCCCGGCCCCATGGGCGAAGTCGGGGTGCTGCTGGATATGCGCATTCAGCGCCGCCAGCGATGGGTTCTCATGAAAGGCTCGCGCGGAAAGTCGCACCTGGAAACGCTGCTCCAGGGCGTGGGCGAGCTTGATGGCCAGAACCGAGTCCATGCCGTACTGGCGCAGCGGTTTGTCCACCACCAGTTGCGCAGGGCTCAGCCCCAGGTGTTGTTCGAGGAATGCCAGGATGAAGGCATGGACATCCTCGTTAGCCTGGCGGGAAGGTTCCGCTCGCACAGGCTGGGCGATCGGGTCGGGCAAGGTATTGGCCGACCAGCACGGGGTCCGCAGGAAAGCGGTCAGGGGCAACGAGATGCGCCGGCCTTCAAGCGCAGGGCGAGCCGGCATCGGTGTTCCCTCCACCCAAGCCGCGGCCAAGGCATGCAGAGCGTCACTGCTCGGCGAATCGGGCCAGGCCGCGGGCGCCAGAGACTCCAGCACCGGGTTATGGCCGCGATACCCCAGCGATACGTCGTCGAAACCGGCCAATACCGTGCGCAATTCGTCAAGCGAATGCACCACCCAGGCGGCACGACACTCCAGCGGCTCGCGGCCCTGCATCAAGGTGAACGCAACGTCCTCGAGCCGCAGCTCAGGGTTATCCGTGATCTGCTGCAACAAACTCTCGGCGAGTTGCGCCAGGCGCGGTGCATCCGGCGCAGACAGCAGCACCAGGTGCGCTGTATAGGCTGGCGCGGGTGCCGTCTCGCAAGGCTGTGGGGCTTCCTCGATCAGGACACAAGCATTCGAACCATTGATCCCGGTGGTGCTGACCAGGCCGCGGCGACGCTCTCCTGGTGCCACCTGCCAGGATTGCCGGCTGAGTACCGGAGCAATGCCGGACCGGTCGAAGCCAATGTATTCGTTGACCTGTCGCAAGCCTTGCAACGCAGGCTTACAGGCATGCCGCAGCGCCATCAACATGGCCAGCAGGTCCACGACCCCCGATGCGGCGAAGCTATGGCCCAACCCCGGTTTTATCGAGCTCAGTGAACAGGGCTGCCGGTTGTCCTGAGCAAATACCTGCTGCAACGCCTGTACTTCGACCGGATCGCCCAGGTGCATGCCGATGCTATGGGCCAGGACCAGCTGGATCTGCCCTGGCTCAAGCCCTCCGGTGGCAAGGGCCTGAGCGAAGAGTTCGGCCTGACGGGCCGGATTCGGCGCCAGAATGCCGTTGGTACGCCCGTCGTAGTTCACCGCACTGCTGCGAATCACGCCGTAAACCTGATCGCCATCGGCCAGCGCCTGGCTCAACGGCTTGAGCACCACGGCAGCCACCGCTTCGGCCGGAACCAGGCCGCTGGCGTCCTGATCAAACACCCGGCACACAGGCTCCTGTGCCAACGGCATGACATCGGCCAATACCCCCAGCTCCCTGGATGAAATCATCAGGCTGACGCCACCAGCCAGGGCGATGGTGCACTCACGGTTATGCAAGGCGCGGCACGCCTGATGTATCGCCATCAGACCTGAGGAGCATGAAGAGGTCAGGCTGTAGTTGGGGCCATTGAGGTCCAGAGCGTAGGCAATTCGCGCCGACAAGGTGGCATTGCGGTTAGCGTTGATGCGGCCTGCATCTGCCAGTTGCTCGCCGTAGAAACTCTCTTCGGCACCGACAAACACACCACACTGGCTGCCACGGATCGAAGCGCCGAGGTAACCGGCGTCCTCGAACGCATGCCAGGCGGCTTGCAGGAACAGACGTTGCTGGGGATCGATCACTGCCGCTTCATGGGGCGAGAGTTCGAAGAACAGCGGGTCGAACGCCTCCACGCCATCGATAAAACCTGCGTAGAGCCGGGACTGCGTGGCAAAACCGGCGCTCTCGGCCCGCAAACCGCGACACGCCGAGGCGGCTTGAATCGCCGATGTGCCCTCGACCCAGTTCCGCCACAACTGCTCCACCGAATCCGCACCGGGGAAACGACCGCTGACGCCGATGATCGCGATCGGCTCATAGGTTTCGGGCGTGTTCGACGACGCCGATTGCGGCGCCATGTGCGGCTTGTCTGCCGGGACAACTGGGGGACTCTGTGGCGCCGGGTCGCGCGTCAGGAAAGCCAGCAGATCATCGACGCTCGGATTAGCAAAAAAGGTCGCGGGGGTCAGTGCGCAGCCCAGTCGTTGCGACAGTTGCTTGCCCAGTTGAGCCAGCTTGATCGAGTCGAAACCCAGCTCTGTCCAGTTCAGGCTCGTCCGGACACGCTCCGCCGGCAGCTTTATCTGCTCTTCGATAGCCTCGAACACCCATTGGCGCACCTGCCGCGCGTCGACCGGGGCCGACGACGGTTGAACCGGTATGGAAACGCCCGGTGCAGGCTCCGCTGCCGGCGCATGGCCCGACAGGCGACGCTGCAATGGGTTGTTGCCACCTACCAGAACGATCGCCTGAGGCACGGCCGAGGCGAGAATCTGCTCGAAAAGCGCCAGGCCGTCGGGGGTCTCCAGATAGTCCTGGCCACTACCGTCCAGGTAAAAGCGTTCTTCGCGGCGGCTGTTGAGCCCCATTGCCCCATCGCGCCACAACGGCCAGTTGATGACGATGTGGCGCGTCTGACTGTCGAGGTTCTTGGCCAGGGCAAATGCGCTCTGGTAACGGTTCGCCACGGCATAGCTGCAGGAACCGAAGTCCCCCAGAATCGCGGACGACGACGAAAACTGCACATGCCAGGTCAGCCCTTCAGGTTCGAACACCCGGGACAGGACGCGCGTTCCTTCGACCTTGGCCGCGAGCACGCGCTGGAAGTCAGCCAGGTCGATCGCCTCCAGCGTGGTGGTCGGTGCAGCCCCCGCCGCATGGATGACCCCATGAACCTGCCCAAAACGCGCTTTGGCTTGCTGTACGGCGCGACGCAGGCTGATTTCATCGCTGACATCGGCCTGCACATAAAGCAGGCGCCCGACACCTCGATCCAGCGCCTCGATGTCCCTGACGAGGGCCGGTGTCAGCGCTGAACGCCCGGTAAGGACCAGGTTCGCTCCCTGGGCATGCAGGCGACGCCATAGAAGCTGCGCCAGAGCCCCCATCCCGCCGGTGATGAACCAGGTCTTTCCCGCCTGTTCGACCCGGGGGCTGTCGACCAGCGCCAAGGCCTCGGTAACAGCCACATGGCGAATGCCATCCCGATAGAACACGCTGTCCTCTTCAGCGGCCAGCGCCTCTGGCAACACATGAAGGGCGAACCAGTCCGCCATCGACAATGCACCTGTGCCGAGGGTGTCCTGGCAGGCCAGCAGGCTGACCCGCGTCTGCGGCATGACCATCGGCAGCGAACGCACAAACCCCATCCAGCTCTCGACCTGGGCCTGCAACCTCGGCAGTGGATAACGAGCCAGCAGGAACAGTCGATGGACCGGTAACTGTGCCGCCATCATTGCCTGGATGCTGTACAGCAATCCTTCATAACGCTCGCAGTAATAGAGATCGCAGGCGCCCAGTGCGTGGTAGCAGATATCCACGTCGGACCAGCGTTGGCGCACCTGTTGAAAGGCCGCGGTGAAGCCCTCCAGGTCGTCACGGGCGAGCGCCACCCCATTGCTCAGGCCAGTGGCTTCGCCGTCGCAGACCAGGAACATCACCGTGCAACCCGGGTGCGCCTGTTCGATGACCAGGTTCAGCGCCTGGCCGCGCTCCGCACGATCGACCAGACACAGGACTCGCCGCACCTGCGCCGACGAATGACGGTTCTGCCGTTCCTGTGGCTGCCAGACTTCCCGGTAAGTCAGCACCGGTTGCTTGGCACGCGCCTCCACCTGCGCGCTTTCCCTGAGCGGTGAAGACGAGTTCCCCACTGCCGTCGGAGTCAGGCGGCGCAGGTCATGGCTCGGTGCAAGCCAATAGCGGTCACGACGGAACGGATAACCGGGCAAACTCAGGCGTTGCGGTTGCCGGACATGGCACTGCGCCCAATCCACCGGGTCGCCCTGCACCCAGTTGTCGATCTGCTGTTGCAGCGCCTGGCTGGTCCATGGCGCTGCGCTATGCACCGGCGGCAACGTGGGCTTGCTGCGGGGCGGAGTATCGCCGATGGCCAGCCAGGCCAGTTGCGACCAGTCGGTATCCAGTATCTGGCCCAGGCATTGGCTCAAATGGGCCATGTCCCGAACGACGAACCCCAGGCGCCACTCCAGGGTCTCGCGGCCTGTCTGTAATGTGAATGCCAGACGACTCAGGTGAGTGTCGTCGAGCCTTTCGTTGTGCAGGTGCCGCGACAGATCGTCGACGCGTTGCCGCAGTTGTTCACGGCTTTGCGCCGACAACACAATCGCACTCACGACAGCGCCAGGCATGTGGGCTGGAGCCTGATCTTCCTCGGCGATCAACAGATGGGCATTGGCCCCTCCTGCCCCGAAGGAGGACAGGCCGGCAATCCGCGGCACCAGCCAGGTCTGGCCGTCCTGTTGCCTGGTCCGACGCTCCCAGGCTTGAGCCGTCTCCACGAGGTGCAACGGCGTCTGGCTGAAATCGATACGCGGGTTGCACGGGTGGGCATGCAGGGTCGGCGCCAGCATGCCGTGTTTCATCTGCAGCAATATTTTGCTCAGGCCCGCCATGCCGGCGGCGCTTTCCGCGTGGCCGATATTGGACTTCACCGAGCCCAGCGCGCAGGTCTGGCCGGATGCCGTCAGCCCCGTATAGGCACCTACCAGCCCCTTGATTTCAATCGGGTCGCCCAGGGCGGTCCCGGTGCCATGGGCCTCGATGTAGCTGACATCCTGGGCCGCGATTCCCCCACGCTCGAGCGCTTTGACCATGAGCTGGGACTGGGATCGTGGACTCGGTACGGTGTAGCCCGACGTGCGTCCCCCGGCGCCGATCATGCTGCCCTTGATCACCCCGTAGATATGGTCGCCTTCTCGCCTGGCCTGCCCCAGGGATTTGAGCATCACCACGCCCACGCCTTCACTGGCGACGAAACCGTCCGCCCGATCGCCGAAGGCACGGCAGGCATCGCCGTGGGAGAGCATCTGCATGTAGGACAGGCTGGAGAGATGCACCGGGTCGGTAATCAGGTTGACCCCGCCCACCAGGGCGCTGGCGCAGCTGCCGCAACGGATGCTTTCGGCAGCCAGGTGCAGCGCACTCAGGGACGAAGAACAGGCCGTATCCAGCGCAATGCTGGGACCTCGAAAGTCAAAGACGTAGGACACGCGGTTGGCGATCGACCAATAGCGCGAAACCAGCGGATAGTCGCTGTTCATGACGCCGACAAACACCCCGACATCCCCTCCGTTCGAAAGCCCTTGGGGGGTGTAGCCGGCATCCTCGATGCAACTGTAGGCGTGCTGCAGAATCAGCCTTTCCTGCGGGTCCATCAACTCGGCCTCGGCCGGAGAAATATGGAAAAAGACTGGATCGAATTCGTCATGCCCCTCGATGAAACCGCCCCAGCGCGTATAGCAGCCGCCGATCAATTCGGGGTCGCTCGAAAAGCCGGTGCGCCAATCCCAGCGCTGCGCGGGAATTTCTTCGATGCAGTGCACCCCCTTGAGCAGGTTGTGCCAGAACGCGGGGAGATCGAGCGCCTGGGGATAACGACCGGCCATGCCGACAATCGCGATATCGTCGTCACGGTTGATTGTCAGCATCGGCAACCGCGGTGCCGCAGACGAGGCCTGTACTGAAGTCGCTGCCCCCTGCTGCGGTGTCTCGAGCAATGGGCCTTGAACGCGGTTGGTGTCGCTAACGTCCGTCTCAGCCCCGAACAGCCTGGCGCAGGTATCGGGCTCGTGAGCCAGGAAATAGTCCGCCACTTCGTCGATGGTCTGGACATCGAACAGCAGGCTGCTGTCGACTTTACCGAACAACTCGCCCAGGGCATTGGTGATGTACACCGCCGAGATCGAGTCAACTCCATAGCGCACCAATGGCGTGCTGTCATCGAGTTGATCGAGCGGAACCTCCAGGGCATTGCTGACCAGGGCTCTCATGCGCAGCACCGTATTGCTGCGCAAATCCGCGCCAGACGACACCGCGGGCTGGCTGCTGGCGGAGGGAGGATCCTCGGCCGTCACACTGCCGAAAAGCCCTGCGTAGACCTGAGGCTGAACCGAAAGAAAATGGTCGGCCAGCTCTTCAATCGTCTGCAGGTCGAACAACAAGGTGCCATCGACCTTGCCGAACACCTCACCCAAGGCGTTGGTGATGTACACCGCCGAGATCGAGTCGACGCCATAACGCACCAGCGGCGTACCGAGATCCAACTCGTCAACAGGCACCTGTAGGGCCTCACTGACCAGAGTCTTCATATGAGCCAACGCCCTGTCGCGCAGATCACGCACCGGCTTTGCCGAGTCTCTCGCTGGCAACGGCGCCAGCCCCCCATTCGCTTCGGCGGGCAACGACGCAGCCAGGGCGGCGACCTGAGGTGCAACGGCCATGGCCGCGCCCAGGGGCTGCGGCAGCAGTGCCTGCATCTGCAGGTCCGCGCGGGCCAGTACCCCGGCCACATCGCTCACCGTGGCGTACCGATCGCCGATTTCCAGCGCACGATCCAGCAGCATGCCCGGCAAGATATTGAGCGCGTTGAAATCGAGCATGCGGATGAAGCCCAGTTGCGAAAGCGAACTGCGCAGCAGGAACTCGACGGCCGCGATGCCCTCGGCGGTATCAATGCAAGCAACGCCGATGTTCGCCATCCGCTGACGATAGTGCTCGGAAGCACCCGCGCCGAACTCGCCCCAGTAGCCCCAGTTCATGATCTTGACCGGGAACCGGCAAACGTTGCGCAAGTGATGGGCAAAGGCATCCTGGAATACCGACCCTGACGTGTAATTGCTCTGCCCCGCGGTCTTGAGGAAGGCCGCCAGAGAGGAGAAGAACAACATGAAGTCGAGCGGTTCATGGCCGAACACCTGCGCCATGTTCACACTGCTTGCGACCTTGGTGCCTAGCACCAGGGCGAACGTTCGCTCCTCCATGCTCAGGACACTCTGATCGTGGAGCACGATGGCCGAATTGATCACGCCATGAATGTGCGCAAAGCGTTGCTTGATCTGCCGATGGGCCTCGGCAAGCGCCGCCGGGTCGGTTGCATCAGCCTGAAAATAGATCGGCACATGAGACAGGTCGCGGAAACTGTCCAGTTCCGCGGTGATGCCTTGCTCCAGGCTGCGCCTGCCAAGCCAGATCACGTTGGCGCTGTAGTGTTCGATCAGATAACGGCTCAGGGCCTTGCCGATGCCACCGGCGCCACCGAGGATCACATACACCCCATGCCGACGGAACGCCCAGGCCTCTTTCGCCAGCGGCTCATGGCACGCCATCAGGCATTGCCGGTACCAACGGCCTGCACGCAAGGCCCAGGTTTCCCCCTTCGAGTCGAAGGGCAGCGTCAGCAGTTGCTCCACTGGCCAGGGGCGAGTCCCGTCCAGGTCAATCATCCGGAAACGCCATTTACGCATTTCCTTGGCAAGCACCCCTACCAAGCCGTGGACGGAGGCATGGGCGGCAAAGACCGGCTCGGCCTCGTGCACCGATTGAGCCTGGGATGTGACCAGCGTCAATGACAACTGACGGGTATGGCAGTCTTGCGAAAACAGCGCCTTGACCAGTCGGAACAGGTTCATCATGCCTGTTTCCTGTTCTTGTATCAGGTCGGCTCCGGGCGTTGGAGCAATCCACAGGATTTCATCGAGCGCCCCTGCGCGGGCCAGCAGGCGATCACACGACTCGCGACTGGCCAGCTCCTGATGGTCGGCATAAACACGCTGCGGCAACAGCCTGGACAGCTCGGCTTCGATTCCATCCTGCGTGCCGATCTGCAATACCTTGAGAGGCGCGGGTGCTGGCGTGGCAAGCCATTCACAAGGTTGCCACTCGACCGCCAAGGACACATTCCTACCCGGCGTGACAGCGACCGGGGCGACCTCGACCGGGACACGTTTCGCCGCAGAGAAATCCTTGATCGTCAATGCGCTGAACAGCGCGCAAAGCCGCCCGTCGACATCGAGCAGCTGGATATCGAAGACCTTGCCGTCCCCTTGCGCCGCATGCGAGACGATGCACCACATCTCGGATGAACAGGCACGATGCAGATCCGCCCGTTCCAGGGCAAAAGGCACCGGTAGCCAGTCGCTATGATCGGCCCCCAGATAAAACCCGATGATCGCCTGGAACGCCCCATCCGCCATTGAAGGATGGAGCTGGTAGCTTGTGTCGAATGGCGCCAGGTTCAGTCTGGCAACTACGTGGTGCACCCCGCGGTGCAGGTATTCAATGGTCTGGTGGCTGCGCCCGTAGTCCAGACCGATACTCGCGAAGTGGCGATAGCACTCAGCCCCCTCATACCGCCGATGACAGTGCTGGCCAATGAATGCCGGTACATCGAGCGCTGGCGGCGCGGATTGCTGCAGCCTGCCGATCGTGCCCCTGGCGCATGTCAGGTAGTCACCCGAGGCGTCCGTGCTTTCAATGATGAATGACTGATGGGCGCTGTCTTGGACGCTCAGGGTAATACGTGTGTCGAGTACTGCGTCTGCCACTTGTGCCGGCCTGGACCAGAGCAGTTTGTGCAGGCTCAGTGGCGCCTTATCGGGCGTCAATGCCTCATGTGCCGCTCTGGCCATCTCCAGATAGGCAACGGCCGGCAGTATCGGGCTGCCGTTGACTTGATGATCGGCCAGGAAAGGCTCCTGACCGCTGAACACTGAAGAAAACATCAGTGTTCCAGACTGATGCTGTCCGAGCAGGGGATGGGCATGAGGTCCATCTACCACTGGCGATGGGTAAGGTGAAAGCCGGGTATCGGTTTTCAACCAGAGCTTGTTCCGGGAAAACGGATACGTCGGCAGGCTGACGCGAGCCGGACGAACCTTGCCATACAGGTTCGCCCAGTCGATATCCGCGCCATCGATCCAGGCGCGCAGGCATTGCTGTGGGTCAGCGCCGCCATGGGTGTCCCCGGGCACCGCCGGACGGGCTGTCGATTCGTTTATCCTGCCGTGCAGAATATGGGCAACCTGCTCATGGGCCCCATCGAGGAACTGCTCCAGTGACGCAATCGCCGCATCCACATCCTGGGCCACGAATCCGAGGCGCCAATCAAAGGCCTCCCTGCCCACTTGCAAGGTGTAGGCACACTCAAGCAGCTCCTGGGAGGTAGCGGCACCGCCCGCCTGGAAGAACTGCAACAACTGCCTGGCCTGGAGCTGCAAGGCCACCTGGTTGGGTGCGGACAACACCAGGACTGGAGGCACCTGCTGGCCTTGCTGAGCGACCGCCTGCGACGGCAGATACTCCGCAATGATCAGGTGGGCATTCGAGCCTCCGGCGCCGTATGAAGACAGGCTGGCCATGCGCGGACGCCGACGGCCCTGCTCGTCGACCGCACACGGCCATGCCTCCAGATTCCGCTGCACATAGAAGGGAGAGTCGGTGAAGTTGAGATCGGGATTGATTTCATCGGCATACAGCGAGGGTGCCAACTGCCCATGTTTCATCTGCAGCAGGATTTTGCTCAGCGCCGCAACACCGGCGGCGCTTTCGGAATGGCCAATGTTCGACTTGACCGATCCGATTGCACAGAACTGTTTATCCTGGGTATAGGCGCCAAAGGCGGTGCTCAGTCCTTGTAACTCGATCGGATCGCCTACCGGCGTGCCGGTGCCATGCGCTTCGACATACTGGATGTGCCGGGGATCGATACCTGCCTTGTCGATGGCCTCCCTGATCAACGCCGATTGCTGCTCGGCGTTGGGCACGTAGTAACCCGTGGAGTGCCCGCCGTGATTTATCACACTGGCCTTGATGACCCCATGGATTCGGTCACCATCGAGCACAGCCTTGGCCAGGGGCTTGAGCACCACGACACCGACACCTTCGCTGGGAATATAGCCATCCCCTCCCCTGGCGAAACTGCGACAGCGCCCCTTTTGCGAAAGGAACTTGTTGTCCTTGAGCAAGCGGTACTTGTTGGGGTGCAAAGAGAGATTGACACCACCGGCCAACGCCACTTCGCACTCTTGCAATTGCAGGCTCTGGCAAGCCAGGTGGATGGCGGTAATCGAGGACGAACACATGGTATCGAGCGTCAGGCTCGGGCCATTGAAACCGCAGAAAAAACTGACCCGGTTCGCAATGGATGCGGCCACACCATTCGCCGCCGTGCCATCGCTGACCAATGAAGCTTCAACTCCGTAGAGTTGATACTCCTGATACATGGCTCCCGCGAAGACCCCCACCCGGCTTTGCCTGGAATGCCGCTCGGCCACCGACTTGCCCAAGGTCCTTCGGGTGTAGCCGGCGTCCTCGATGGCAGCATAGGCACATTGCAGGAAAAGCCGTTCCTGCGGATCGAGCTTGGCGGCATCCCGCGGAGTGATGTTGAAGAACAGCGAATCGAAGCAATCGGCATCCTTCAGGAAACCGCCCCAGGTATCGCCAGAGCGCTCTCGTTGCGGGTGTCCCTGTTGCCAGCGATCTTCGGGCAGCCTGGATACACAGTCGCGACCTGAGGCCAGGTTGCGCCAGAACTCATCAAGGTTTTCAGCCATGGGATAACGACCGGAGACGCCGATGATCGCGATGTCCTGAAAGTCCGCCTGGGGACCGCCGACCTTCTCGTTATCTGGAAAAAATGCTGGTGTATTCATGATGCCACCCGAAAGTTATTCAAATAGTAGGAGGTTGAGGTTTCCATCGGGCACAGGCCGCCTATACCACCAGGACGGGCCACAGTCGGGCTTCATCCAGAGGCAGGGTTAATGCGACGTTGATTCCGGTTTTGGAACGACGACCTCTTGGCGTGAACTCAGTCAGCCATCAGCGGCTCGCGCGCCCAGTGGTCGAGTACCTTGAGTTCGCCGCTTTCCCAGGCCTGGCGACAGGCTTTGCGGCGGACTTTGCCGCTCGATGTCCGCGGTACCTGGCCGGGAGATACCAGCACCACGGCTTGCGGATTGATTTCGTGTTTCATCCAGACTTCCTTCTGGATATCCATCATCATGTCCTGCAAATTGCCATGACGTTGCGTGCGCTCGACTTCGGCGACAATCACCAGGCTTTCCTGAACGTCATGTTCGCTGACGAATGCAGCGCAGCCATTAGCGACCACCTTGGGCTGACTCGTCACGACCGACTGCTCGATGTCTTCCGAATAGAAGTTGCGCCCGGCGATGATGATCATGTCCTTCAAGCGACCGGTCACGTACAGCTCCCCTTCATGCAGAAATCCAAGATCACCGGAGCGAAGGTAAACCTCTCCCGCCTGATCGCTGACGGACTGGAACGCGTGGTTGCTGGCTTGCGCCTGCTGCCAATACCCACGGGCAACACTCGGCCCCGATACGCAGATCTCACCGACACAGCGCTCGGCGCACGGCGAGGCCGTCTCGGGATCGACAATCAGTAACTTCTGCTGGCCGATTACCGGTCCGACGCTGACCAACGAACGCCATACCGGACTGTCCTGGGCCTGTGGAGTCTCGAATTGCTGGTTGATGATTGCGTGCTTTTCATCCTGCAGAATCTGCCGGTCGACCAGCAGACTGGAAGGCTGTTTATCACCGGCATAGCCGGTAACGATCAATGTGCTCTCAGCCAGTCCGTAGCACGGTGCAAAAGCGAAGGGGTCGAAGCCGCTGGCAGCAAAACGCGAGGAGAACTCAGCCATGGTCCGGGCCCTGACAGGCTCCGCGCCATTAAAAGCATGCCGCCAACTGCCAAGATCCAACGTAGACAATTGCTCATTGCTGATGCGCTGACAGCACATGCTGTAGGCAAAGTTGGGAGCACCGCTGATCGTCGCTCGATACCGACTGATCGCGTCCAACCAGACAAACGGGCTATGGGCAAAGGTTTCCGGTGGCATCAACACGCACGGATAACCAGCCATGACCGGCGCCAACAGACCCGCGATCAACCCCATGTCGTGGTAAGGCGGAAGCCAGCTGACCATGACCTCGCCAGGCTTCCCCCCCAGCCATTCGTTGAGCATCCCCAGGTTGTGTTCAATATTCCGGTTGGAAACCATCACCCCTTTGGGGTTTCCCGTACTTCCTGAGGTGTATTGCAGGAATGCGGTGTTTTCAGGAAGTTGAACCGCAGGTTCGGGCAGCCCCTCGACGTATCGCTCACTTGCCTCAATAGTCAGCAAGGCGGAGTCGGGGACGCCCATTTCGGAAAAAAACTCACCGTAACGCCCCATCCCCTTGGCGTTGCAGAGCAACAAGGAGGCCTGGGCATCGTTCAAAATGCTGACGACGCGCGAGACATGCAAACGATTGCGCGGCGGAAATAAAGGAACGGCAACAGCACCCGCATAAAGACAGCCAAAAAACGCCGTGACGTACTCCGGCCCAGGTTGACAGAGAATCAGGACGCGTTCCCCAACACCCGCTCCGGCAGCCTTGAGCATGGCTGCCACTCGACTTGCGGAACGCTTCAGTTCCGCGTAATCCAGAACCTGCTCCGACACACCCTTCGACGACAAAAATTCGAATGCTCTCTGTGAGGAAGAAGTTCTGGCGCGCTCGCAAAGTTTATCAATGATCGAACTCATAAGTATCACCCCCTTCAGGCAACTATTAAGTAGGTACTCTCGGCACTCATCACTGCTATCGATTTTTTTGGGCAACGACAAACCGTCCATCGCTCATACCAAACGATGAATTAGGCCCAGCTCTATCTCCGTCGCAATGACAGTTAAAAATCACAAGATCATTTATTCACTACAACCAGGGCGCGCCGACTTCCAGATTCAATGAAGACAAGACATCAACAATGGAAGTTACCATTGCATGACATAGTCAATGCCAATGATGTTTTCAGACGAACCCCACCCGCCAGTCAAACTCAAGCGTTACTCGAGTTAAACTTTATAATCTTTATCGTGAAATCAATCGTCGTCCAAGAAGCGCTAATGAGATCACCCAGCGCAACACTGTCTCAATTACGGCGAGATACAGGTATAGAGGCATCCACTCCCAGAACCGGAATGAAAGACAAACCACTAGATACGTAAACTTATCGGATTTTACCGGAAGCGAACCGCTTCCAGCAGGCAGGAGGTAGCAAGGAGCGCTAAAGGGAGAGGCGTCGATGGCGAGCGGATCATTTGCATATTCATGATCTATCGTCACATTCATTGACAAGGCACTAATGGCCTTACGAGCAGGGCATTCCACTTTGCAGCAATACGTCGTTAATCCGCTCCCCATGAAGTAACGCTGAACCAACCCGCGCTGCCACTTCCATGCTACATGCGCCACAGTCAGGACAGCATTTCCATGGTTGATGAAAAGCACCTCAATACCCTGCCTACAACCGGAAAAACGCCTACGCTCAGCCATAACCACTCGAGCGAAGCCTGTATCATACAATGCGTGCAACTGCCCAGGCACCGCAACACGAACAAGAGTCCCACGATGCAACGGTTTAAAGCCCTCTACAGAAAGGCTGTAGATCCGATGTATCAAAGACAAGATCAAAGCCCCGTCTCGATAACCATCAGGCAGATGGGCTTTCATAGGAAACCCCTGAAATTACATCCCTGCATATTTCATGATTCCATACCAGTTAACCGTTGACAGGCATGACAGCGCGACTTCATCAATCTTAAGCCAGTCACATACTTTTCATACGCCATCGTTTTTCAAATCAACCACCAACAACCCAACTCTATCAAAGATACTCTTCAAGACCTTATATAAATCGGCGTTTTTTTATCATTTTTAATCAGTGCTCGCGTCGATACACTCTCATATCTAGACACATCCTCCAGACAGATGGATCGACATATTACGCCTCCGCACTCAACGCGGACTCCTTGCACTGCCGGGAGCGACTTGGGGTACAACCGAATCGACGCCGGTAGCTCTGGGTAAAGTACGACTGACTGGAAAAACCACTTGCCATCGCAATATCCACAATGCTCAGCTCGCTATTAAGGAGCAAATGATGGGCATGCAAAATTCGTCTCTCACTGATCCAGGCCCTGGGAGAGACGCCATACACAACTCCAAAAAGATCCTTGAACGTCGTCAAGCCCATGCCAAACTCCCTGGAAAACTGACTTATCCGCCATTCCTTCAGGAAGTACTGCTCCATAAAAAGCTGCAATCGCTCGACGTTCCTGTTGCTCTGCTGACGCAGTAATGACATCAACTCTGCGCCTTGAGGACCAAAGACAAACAGAATCAGCAACTCTTCCACCTTCAACGATGCCAGCATCGGTGGGTGCTCGTGCACAAGCAAATTCTTCAAACTTTTTACACAATCAGCGAGCAATGGATTGCTCTCAAAAGCGATAATATTTACACCTGATTTTTCCCTCCGCTCAACCTCACCCAGCAATGCGCCGAAGCGCTGGATAAAGCCTTGCAGGAACTGGTCTGACAATGGAATCCATAACAAGTCACTTCGCTGCTCCCCAGTTCTCACCAGATAGCTACCCCGCCTGACAACCAATAGCTCGCCAGCTTCAATGTGCCTTGTTACGTTAACATCTCGAATTGTCAGCTCCCCCCTCATCAGAACATAAACACCTTCTACAGAGATGGATAGTGACTGAAACGCAGGAATACACCATCGACACGAAGATACTTTCTGATCAAGCGTGTTAGCACCTTGCATATCATTATAACCCCAACTTGTACAGCACCCCTATGCCGCCATGCTTAAACAGCATGCCAACATCACCCCTATATACTATTACAATTTTTTTGCAGCGCATCATCAACCTGGGCCGACTACGCGCATTCATGATTTAGTGCAATAGCTCTTATTACCCCAGCAGCCGGCAGCGGTGTATATCTTACGCACAAGCAACTATAGATTATTAACCTTTTGGGTAGTACAGACAGGAAGCAGACAGGAAGGCCTTGGACAAATATTTAAATTATTATTGACATTCAACCTGCTCGACATTATTACCAAACCAACAGATAGCATATAGCCATCATCGCCCTTGACCTTAACGGCTCCTCATAAAATGCCAAGCACCATCTAATCATTAAGCGCAGTCTCGCAAGCCACTCCTCTTTTGCCTCTCAGCCAACTAAATCCGGCAACCAAGAAACTACTGCGCCCACCTCTTGTCCATTGAATGCTAACACGCAAGGTACGAAGCACTTTGTCACTGACAGACTTATATTTTAAAAAAAAAGCCACATCTACTCGCAGCCTTTCTCATGAAGTAATCACAAAATCTTACAATGAATCCATCTTATAACTTCAAACTAGCGCTTGATGCATGCTTCATGCTTTACAAGCGTACAGGCTCCCTCTCCACCCAAGCCAAGTACCCCATTGGCAAAGACCCTCTCCCTGGACGGGTCTCCGAACACCCCATTTTTACCCCCAATAAAAGTGGTTTATCGATCACCCTACCCCTCTGCTATCGACAAGGAGAAAACCGGGGCTCGAGCGAATACCTGCCGATCATCCTGCTCTGGTTCTTCTGATCCGCGTCCTCCCCTCGTCTCATCGCCGCGCATGACATGATGCACCGCCCACCCGGGATCAGACCATGAGCCTCTCCCCCTCTTAAACTCCCCACAAGGCCCTACCTGCGCGCAACTTTCGGTTGGCAAGCGCAGCGCAGGATTCGACTGCGGGGACAGGCATAGACCTACGTCGAGGCGAGGGCAATTGATGAAAAATACAGTCGCCACCACAACGAACACCATAAAGGAGACGCACGATGGCGCGACAACCGACACCGGTATCTGCCAAATGACAAATCAACGATGAGGCGCAGAGACGCGTCACAGAGCGGTACCCCAGGAAAAGATCCAGCAGCAGGGGCCATGACGCCTGGATGTGCTGACGTCACGCAGCAGAAACCAACTCGGCGACCAACAAAGCCCACGAACCTCATGAAAACCTGTATTCCCGCCCTGGCGGAAGGATGAGAAAGAGAATCAAGTCATGATTCAGCGAATGCACACCACAACCAGGAAGAAGGTGAGGATTGCAGAGCAAAGGCCTGAAGAGAGAGGATCTTCACTCCTGCGCGAGCCCCCCCCCCCCCGGAGAAGGCTACAGCTGTAGGCAGCTCCCGAACCACAAGGACAGAAGCGCAACCAGGCGCCAGCGAGGCCGGCCTGAAAAGTCGAGAAATAACGTAAAAGTCATGCGCATGAAAAAGCCCAACCTGTGAAGATTGGGCTCAGTCATTGAATTATATGGTCGGGACGGAGTGATTCGAACACTCGACCCCTAGCACCCCATGCTAGTGCGCTACCGGACTGCGCTACGCCCCGACTAGGCGTGTTACTGGGTTCGCTTCTTAACGAAGCGCTAAAGAATATATCGCAAGCTTTTGAAATTTGGAAGTATTTTAAAAGCCGAAAATCACTTCTTGAGCACCACCAGAACGTCCTCCAGTTCGGAGATCATCTGACGGATCAATTGCTTGTACTGGGTGGTGTCGTCTTTGGCTTCATCACCGGAAAGGCGCAGGCGTGCTCCACCGATGGTGAATCCCTGATCATACAGCAACGCGCGGATCTGCCGGATCATCAGCACATCCTGGCGCTGATAATACCGGCGATTTCCGCGGCGCTTGACGGGGTTGAGTTGAGGAAACTCCTGCTCCCAATAACGCAGCACATGCGGCTTGACCGCACAGAGCTCACTGACTTCACCGATGGTGAAGTAGCGCTTGCCCGGAATGACCGGGAGCTCGTCGTTATGACTTGGTTCCAGCATAAGCCTCAACTCGGGCCTTCAACTTCTGCCCTGGACGAAAGGTGACCACACGGCGTGCCGTGATCGGGATTTCTTCACCCGTCTTCGGGTTACGGCCAGGTCGCTGGCGTTTATCCCGAAGATCGAAGTTACCGAAACCGGACAGTTTGACCTGTTCGTTATCTTCGAGAGCGTGCCTGATTTCCTCAAAAAACAGCTCGACCAATTCCTTGGCCTCACGTTTATTCAGGCCCAGCTCTTCGTAGAGACGTTCGGCCATTTCAGCTTTCGTCAGAGCCCCCATACGTCACTTCCTTAACGTGGCGTTCAACCTTTGTTCGAGCGAGGTGAGGATATTTTGCGTCGTGGAGTTCACCTCATCGTCATTAAGAGTGCGCGATGGATGCTGCCAGGTCAAGCCAACTGCAAGGCTTTTTCTATGAGGATCAATGCCTTTACCCTGGTACACGTCAAACAACCTGAGGTCTGTCAGCCATTCACCTGCATTCTCACGGATTACATCCAGTACCGCACTGGCAGCGACATCGCGATCAGCCAGCAAGGCCAAGTCACGACGCACTTCAGGAAAGCGCGACAACTCACGGAATTCAGGCATTTTTCCCGAGGCTACTTCGGCCAGAACCAGCTCGAAAACGAAGACCGGACGGTCGAGACCGAGGGTTTTCGACAACTCAGGGTGGATAGCGCCAATATAACCAACCAGACGACCTTCACGCTCGATGCGCGCGGTTTGACCCGGGTGCAACGCAGGGTGCTTGCCAGGCGCGAAAGTGAACGCATCGAGTGCACCGGCAAAACCCAGCACCGCTTCCACATCAGCCTTGACGTCGAAGAAGTCCACGACATCGCGGCCTTGTGCCCAGCCTTCCGGCAGACGGGTACCGCATACCACACCGGCCAGCATCGGCTCTTGCTTCAAGCCTTCCAGTTGACCGACGAAACGCAGACCGCTCTCAAACAGACGGACACGGTCCTGCTGGCGGTTCAGGTTGTGCTGAAGCGCCTTGACCAGCCCCGGCCACAGCGAGGAACGCATGGCAGCCATGTCGTTGGAAATCGGGTTGGCCAGCAACAGCGGCTCGACTCCCGGATTAAACAACTCGAACTGTTTCGGATCGATGAAGCTGTAAGTAATGGCTTCCTGATAACCGCGGGCCACCAGTAAACGACGCAGCTCTGGCAGATCGCTACGAGCTTCGGCCTTGGCTTGTGGAGCCAGACGTGCCTGAGGGTAGCGAACCGGTAGGCGGTTGTAGCCGTACAGGCGAGCCAGTTCTTCGATCAGATCGACTTCCAGGCTGATGTCGAAGCGATGACTTGGCACCTCAACGCGCCACTGCCCTGCTCCATCGGCGGAAATCTTCAGACCCAGAGCACCGAGCAGACGCTCGACTTCTGCCGCTTCGATTTCCATGCCCAGCATCTGTGTGATGCGCTCGGCACGCAGAGTGACCGGAGCGATCGAAGGCAGGTGCTGCTCGCTGACTGCTTCAATGATCGGGCCAGCTTCGCCACCAGTAATCTCCAGCAGCAAGCCGGTGGCGCGCTCCATGGCTTCACGGGCCAATTGCCAGTCCACACCACGCTCGTAGCGATGCGAGGCGTCGGTGTGCAGGCCATAGGAACGGGCTTTACCAGCGACAGCGATCTGGTCGAAAAAGGCACTTTCCAGGAAAATGTCGCGAGTAGTCGCGGTTACGCCACTGTGTTCGCCGCCCATGACACCGGCAATCGCCAGGGCACGGGTATGGTCGGCGATAACCAGGGTATCGCTGCGCAGGGCCACTTCCTGGCCGTCGAGCAAGACCAGCTTCTCGCCCTCTTCGGCCATCCGCACACGGATGCCTCCGTTGATTTCGGCGAGATCGAAAGCATGCAGCGGTTGCCCCAGCTCCAGCATCACGTAGTTGGTGATGTCCACGGCCGCATCGATGCTGCGCACCTCAGCGCGACGCAGACGCTCGACCATCCACAGTGGGGTCGGCTTGGACAGATCAACATTACGGATAACCCGGCCCAGATAACGCGGGCACGCTGCGGGTGCCAGTACTTCAACCGGACGCACTTCGTCGTGCGCAGGTGCCACAGATAGCACCACCGGACGGGCGACAGGCGCTGCGTAGAGCGCGCCGACTTCACGGGCGAGCCCCGCCAGCGACAGGCAATCACCACGATTCGGGGTCAGGTCGACCTCGATGCTGGCGTCGTCCAGCTCCAGGTACTCACGGAAATCCTTGCCTACCGGCGCATCCACCGGTAGCTCCATCAGACCGTCATTGCCCTCTCCCACCTGCAGTTCTGCCTGGGAGCACAGCATGCCGTTCGACTCGACGCCACGCAGCTTGGCCTTCTTGATCTTGAAGTCACCAGGCAGCTCAGCGCCGATCATGGCGAAAGGGATCTTCAGGCCCGGACGCACGTTTGGTGCACCGCACACGACCTGGAAGCTTTCCGCACCGTTGCTGACCTGGCAAACACGTAGTTTGTCGGCATCAGGGTGTTGCTCGGTGCTCAGCACCTCGCCCACCACCACGCCACTGAAAACACCGGCGGCCGGCGTTACGCTATCGACCTCAAGACCGGCCATCGACAGACGAGCAACCAGCTCGTCGCGACTTACCTGCGGGTTTACCCAGCCACGCAGCCATTGTTCACTGAATTTCATCCTGCTCTCCTGAAAGATTCGTTACGGGCGTGCGACCTAGCGAAATTGCGCGAGGAACCGCAAGTCGTTGTCGAAGAACAGGCGCAAGTCATTCACGCCGTAACGCAGCATGGCCAGACGCTCGGCGCCCATGCCGAAGGCAAAGCCCTGGAACTCTTCCGGATCGATCCCGGACATGCGCAGCACATTCGGGTGAACCATGCCGCAGCCCATGACTTCCAGCCAACCGGTCTGCTTGCAGACACGGCAGCCCTTACCGCTGCACATCACACATTCCATGTCGACTTCGGCGGACGGCTCGGTGAACGGGAAGTACGAAGGACGGAAACGCACTGCCAGTTCTTTTTCGAAGAACACCCGCAGGAACTCTTCGATGGTCCCTTTGAGGTCGGCGAAATTGATGTCGCGATCGATCAGCAGGCCTTCGACCTGGTGGAACATCGGCGAGTGGGTAATATCGGAGTCGCTACGGTACACACGGCCTGGGCAGACGATGCGGATAGGCGGCTGCTGCGATTCCATGGTGCGGACCTGTACCGGAGAGGTATGGGTGCGCAACAGCATGTTCGCATTGAAATAGAAGGTGTCATGCATCGAACGGGCCGGGTGGTGGCCTGGGATGTTGAGCGCCTCGAAGTTGTGATAGTCGTCTTCGACCTCAGGGCCTTCGGCGATGCCGTAGCCGATATGGGTGAAGAACTGTTCAATACGTTCCAGAGTCCGAGTCACAGGATGCAGACCGCCGGAGACCTGGCCACGGCCAGGCAGGGTCACATCGATGGACTCAGCGGACAGCTTGGCAGCCAGCTCGGCTTCTTCAAACAAAGCCTTACGCGTATTGAGAGCCTCTGTAACACGCTCCTTGGCAACGTTGATCAGGGCGCCGACCTGCGGACGCTCCTCTGCCGGCAAATTCCCCAGGGTCTTCATCACCTGAGTCAATTCACCCTTCTTGCCAAGGTACTGAACCCGGATTTGCTCCAGGGCATTGATATCTTCAGCGCTTTGCACAGCCTCTAGTGCTTGAGAGACCAGCGCATCCAGGTTTTCCATGTACAGACTCCAGATACAAAATAGGGGAAGAGCTTGTAGGCTCTTCCCCTATTTATGACGTTTAACACCTGAGCCCACAGAGGTGAGCCCGGGTGACTGTCGGGGGTACTTAAGCCAGAGTGGCTTTAGCTTTCTCGACAATCGCAGCAAACGCCGCTTTTTCGTTCACTGCCAGATCAGCCAGAACCTTACGGTCGATCTCGATGGACGCTTTTTTCAGGCCGGCGATGAAACGGCTGTAGGACAGACCGTTGATACGAGCACCAGCGTTGATACGAGCGATCCACAGAGCGCGGAACTGACGTTTTTTCTGACGACGGTCACGGTAGGCGTATTGGCCTGCCTTGATTACCGCTTGCTTGGCAACACGGAATACGCGGGAGCGCGCGCCGTAGTAGCCTTTAGCAAGTTTCAGAATTTTTTTGTGACGTTTACGGGCAATGACGCCACGCTTTACACGAGCCATGAGTTACTTCCTCTATTCTTGATCCAAAAATTAACGAAGGCGCAGCATGCGCTCGACTTTTGCCACGTCAGACGGATGCAGCAAGCTGCTACCGCGCAGTTGACGCTTACGCTTGGTCGACATTTTGGTCAGGATGTGGCTCTTGAAAGCGTGCTTGTGCTTGATACCGTTAGCAGTTTTCAGAAACCGCTTAGCAGCACCACTTTTGGTTTTCATCTTTGGCATGTTCGGATACTCCGCATTCAGTTGATAAACATAATCAGAAGGCCTGCCGTGCCCTGTTGATTACTTCTTCTTTTTCGGGGCGATGACCATGATCAGCTGGCGTCCTTCCATCTTAGGATGCTGTTCGACCGAACCGTACTCTTGAAGGTCAGCTTCAACCCGCTTGAGGAGTTCCATCCCCAGCTCCTGGTGGGCCATCTCACGGCCGCGGAATCGCAAGGATACCTTGGCCCTGTCCCCGTCACTCAGGAAACGTACCAGGTTGCGCAGTTTTACCTGGTAATCCCCTTCCTCCGTCCCTGGACGAAACTTGATTTCTTTTACCTGAATCTGCTTCTGGTTCTTCTTCGCCGCGGCAATCTGCTTCTTCTTCTCGAAGATCGACTTGCCGTAGTCCATCACACGGCAAACCGGCGGGACTGCGTCGGCGGAGATTTCCACCAGATCAAGCTTGGCTTCTTCAGCAATACGAAGCGCTTCATCAATCGAGACGATGCCAATCTGCTCGCCGTCAGCGCCAATTAACCGAACCTCGCGTGCCGAGATATTCTCGTTGATCGGGGCTTTCGGTGCAGCTCGTTTATCTTGTCTCATTTCACGCTTAATAATAATTACTCCGAATCTGGGCGACCACGCCGGGAAACCGCTTGTGCAAGGAACTCCGAGAATTGGGCGACGGGCATCGAGCCCAGGTCAGCACCTTCACGGGTACGCACAGCGACAGTCTGCGTCTCGACTTCCCGATCTCCAATAACCAAGAGATAGGGAACCTTGAGCAAAGTATGCTCGCGGATTTTAAAGCCGATCTTTTCATTTCTCAAGTCAGACTTGGCACGAAATCCGCTTTGGTTGAGGGTTTTTTCCACTTCGAGGGCAAAATCTGCCTGTTTATCAGTGATATTCATCACTACGGCCTGGGTCGGAGCCAGCCACGCAGGGAACGCCCCTTCGTAATGCTCGATCAGAATCCCGACGAAACGCTCGAAGGAGCCGAGGATCGCCCGGTGCAACATCACCGGATGTTTACGGCTGTTATCTTCGGAAACGTATTCGGCACCCAGACGGATCGGCAGGTTGAAATCGAGCTGCAAGGTACCACACTGCCAGACACGGCCCAGGCAGTCTTTCAGCGAGAACTCGATTTTCGGACCGTAGAACGCCCCTTCGCCCGGTTGCAGGTCATACGGCAGCCCAGCGCTATCAAGCGCGGCAGCCAAGGCATTTTCAGCGCGATCCCACAGCTCGTCGGAACCCACACGCTTTTCAGGGCGGGTGGAAAGCTTCATTTCGATGTCCTTGAAGCCGAAGTCGGCATAGACATCCATGGTCAGCTTGATGAACGCTGCGGATTCAGCCTGCATCTGCTCTTCGGTGCAGAAGATATGCGCATCGTCCTGGGTGAAGGCACGCACACGCATAATGCCGTGCAATGCACCGGACGGCTCGTTACGGTGGCAGGCACCGAACTCGGCCAGACGCATCGGCAACTCGCGGTAGCTCTTCAGGCCCTGATTGAATACCTGCACGTGACACGGGCAGTTCATCGGCTTGATGGCGTAGTCGCGGCTTTCCGACTCGGTGGTGAACATGTTTTCGGCGTAGTTGGCCCAGTGCCCGGATTTCTCCCACAGGCTGCGATCGACCACCTGCGGAGTCTTGATCTCCAGGTAGCCATTGTCGCGCTGCACCTTGCGCATGTACTGCTCGAGCACTTGGTACAGGGTCCAGCCGTTCGGATGCCAGAACACCATGCCCGGCGCTTCTTCCTGGGTATGGAACAGACCCAAACGCTTACCGATCTTGCGATGGTCGCGCTTCTCGGCTTCTTCGATACGCTGGATGTACGCCGCCAGTTGCTTCTTGTCCGCCCAGGCAGTGCCATAGACGCGCTGCAGTTGCTCGTTCTTGGCATCGCCGCGCCAGTAGGCGCCGGACAGCTTGGTCAGTTTGAAGGACTTGAGGAAACGAGTATTCGGCACATGCGGACCACGGCACATGTCGACGTATTCTTCGTGGAAGTACAGGCCCATGGCCTGTTCGTTCGGCATGTCCTCGACCAGGCGCAGCTTGTAGTCTTCGCCGCGAGCCTTGAACACTTCGATCACTTCGGCGCGCGGAGTGACCTTCTTGATGACGTCGTAATCTTTCTCGATCAGCTGCTGCATGCGCTGCTCGATGGCCGCCAGGTCGTCCGGGGTGAAAGGACGCTCGTAGGCGATATCGTAATAGAAGCCTTCATCGATCACCGGACCGATAACCATCTTCGCTGTCGGATACAGCTGTTTGACCGCATGGCCAACCAGGTGAGCGCAAGAGTGGCGAATGATCTCCAGCCCCTCTTCATCCTTTGGCGTGATGATTTGCAGGGTCGCGTCGCTGTCGATCAGATCGCAGGCGTCGACCAGTTTGCCATTGACCTTGCCGGCCACGGTGGCCTTGGCCAGACCTGCACCAATGGATGCGGCGACCTCGGCTACGGAAACCGGATGATCGAATGAACGTTGACTGCCGTCGGGAAGAGTAATAGTGGGCATGGCGCCTCCTCTCCTAGTGGTGACCCCTACCAAAGGTCACGTGGGTTGGGATGAGCCAGTACGCGGTTCGATCCAGGCCGTTCGTGACGAACGCCTGCCTCACAGTGGCAGGAGCCTTGCGGCCAACCGGTAAAACGAACCAGAGTGACTGGAGTTCAAATCAGAAAAAAATAGAGGCATAGACCGCGGTGGGATTGAAACTCGCCCAGAGCCTGAAAACACCCAAGCCGGGCATGCTAGCACAGATGAACGGTCATCGCGCCGTACTTCCCACCGGAACCAGCGTATCCGCGCTTTCTTTCGAGAAAGTGAACTTGGTGTGTACGCAAGGCCTCAAATACACCGAGAATCGCCATTCTTGTACCAATCCCAGGAGAGCTCGACTCATGCGCCTCACCCAACTATTCGCCCTTGCCGCCCCTTTCGCCCTGCTGCTGCCACTGAGCGCGCAGGCCGCCTGGCCAGCCGGGGTACGTGCCGAATACATGAAGGATTGCACGGCTGCCGCCAGCCAGAGCGTTGATGTGAAAAGTGCGGAAAAGCACTGCGCCTGTGGTGCGGACAAGCTCAATGAGAAATTCACTACAGACGAAATCAAACAGCTCATGAGCAAGCAGACTCAACCGGATCCGGCGCTGAGAACCAAGGCCCTGGACGCTATTGCCGCTTGCCGGGTGGTGAAATAAGTCTTTAATGCGCGAGAGACGGTCCTGCTTCAGGCTCGATGCGATCTGAAAACCGGCCTTTTTTCACAATTTACGCAGCTTTTACGGCTTTTTTTATCACCGAATATTTTCAGCGAAAGCCCCTTAAACCGGGGCCTTCAGCCGATCGGAGCAACAAAACGGACTCAACCACCTGGGAATCGGCACGTCCGGGGGGCTCCCAAGTCGAACATTTCGACTATGATAGCCCGGTGTGCCCAGTTGGCCTGAGCAGCACAGTACTACTGAAAATATATGTTTCTTGGAGATACACCATGTCTAATCGCCAAACCGGCACCGTAAAATGGTTCAACGATGAAAAAGGCTTCGGCTTCATCACTCCTCAAGGTGGCGGTGACGACCTGTTCGTACACTTCAAAGCTATTGAAAGCGACGGTTTCAAAAGCCTGAAAGAAGGCCAGACCGTTTCCTTCGTGGCTGAGAAAGGCCAAAAGGGTATGCAAGCTGCACAAGTTCGTCCTGAGTAATTTCTCAGCGAGCTAAAAAAACCCCGTCCATGTGACGGGGTTTTTTATGCAAGGTGCAAAAGCGCTGACGCTATCAGCCGCAGTTGACCCGGGTGACCACCAGATTGGTATCGGTGTTTAGGTTCAGCCGATCGGAACGGTATTCCAGGGTGATCATGTCGTTCGGCTTGAGAATACGGGCGTTCTGCGCACCTGCGCGAGTACGCGCCTGTTCCAGCAGCTCAGGCGAAGCTTTTTTGCCGATGGCGAATTCGACCGCCTTAGCCTCACAGCGGCTATGGCCGCTCTCGGTCGCTACCGGATCCTTATCCGGCGAAGAAGTGCTGCACCCCGTCAAAACGACTGCAGCCAACAAGGTACCGAATGACGCGAGCTTCCAAGGCATGAAGCCTCCTTTTCAAAAATAAGCAGAGATAGTGCGACAACCGCTCTGACTATTGGTTTCACAAACGGACTGGCCAATGGCCTCTTGGCCAGGCAGCGGGCAAGTCTGCATCAGGTACGGCCACGTTTTCATGCAGCAATCGTGACCGGATATGAACAGCCTCAGTAAATATCGATGTAATCGAATGGTGGCTTCGGCCAGTTCTGTTTCAACGCGTTAAAAATCTGCGTCACCCAGACCTCATCGCTGGCCGCTACCCGCCCGACATAACCGGAACCGGCGGCCCAGGTCTCCAGCCTGAACAGCAGGCCGTCGATGTCCGCGCCACCGACCACGCCCGACGAGATATAGGCAATGCCCGCCTTGGTCACTCGCAGCTGGGTATGCACATCGTCACTGGCCGACGCCAGCAACTGGCGCACCGCCTCGAAGGTCAAGGCATCAGGGTTGTTCAAATCGATCTGCACACTGGCACCCTTTGAAAACAGACAATGACCAAGTGTCGCACAGCCCTCCCCTCATGCCTAAGTCGGAGTGCGAAAAGCCCGCCAAGGTGTTTAACTCTACAAGACCGGAAGCCCTCGACAAGCGCCTGTCCGGCCCTATCCTTTCCGAGCTCGCGAGACTTCCATGGCCACCGTGACGATCGACGCCGACATCAAAGCCAAATGGCCCGAAGGCCACTGCTCCTACAGCCCCGGCAGCCCCGAAGAGCTGGCGATCATCGGCATCGACTTACTGATCAGGGAGCTGGGCACCGAAGCAGCCCAGACATTCATCGAGCAGATATTCGAGAAGTATCCCGGCGAGCACTCGGGCACGCCGGGTACAGAGAAGGCGTAACGCCCGACAGGCTGGCACCTGCCGGGAATATCACTTATTTCAGGCGAGCCAGACGCTCGGTCAGCAGATCGAAGAATCCCTGGGCATCGCCATTCTCCACCCAGAACACGTTCTTCTCCTGCTTCAGGCCGTCGTACCAATCGACGATGGTCTGGCCGAAGGTCGGCCCTTCACGGCTGTCGATCACCATGTTGGCCTGGCGCCCGCTGAACAGTTCGGGCTTGAGCAGGTAAGCAACGACGGTCGCGTCATGCACCGGGCCACCCGGGATGCCGTAGTGCTCCATGTCACCCTTGACGTATTCGTTGAGGATATCGCCCACCACCTTGCTGGCATTGTTGTTCAAGGCCGCGATTTTCTGCAGGCGCGCATCGCTGGTCAGCACCTTGTGGGTAACGTCCAGCGGCAGGTAAGTCAGCTTCACGCCGCTCTTGAGCACCACCTCGGCGGCCTGCGGGTCGGCGAACAGATTGAACTCCGCCACCGGGGTGATATTGCCGCCGTTGAAATGCGCCCCACCCATGACCACCACTTCCTTGATGCCTTGAGTGATATCCGGTGCCTGGATCAGCGCCAGCGCCAGGTTGGTCTGCGGCCCCAGCATGGCGATGGTGATGCTGTGGGGCTTGGCGGCGCGCAGGGTGTCGATCAGGTAATTGATCGCACTGCCCTCGGCCAGGCCCTTTTTCGGCTCATGCACCGTGACCCCGGAAATGCCTTCCTTGCCGTGAATATTCTCGGCATAGATCGGCGTGCGCAGCAGCGGCTTAGGCGCGCCGGCGTACACCGGCACCTCTTCGCGCCCCGCCCACTCACGGGCCAGGCGCGCATTACGCGAGGTCTTGTCCAGGCGCACGTTGCCGGCCACCGTGGTCAGCGCGCGGATCTGCAGTTCTTCCGGCGACGCCAGGGCGAACAGCAACGCAACCACATCATCGGCACCCGGATCGGTATCGATGATCAGATCGATTTTTTCTGCCGCATGGGCGCTGGTAGCAGTGAACAGGGACACGAGCAGAACACTCCGGATCAGGTGTTTCAGTAGCTGAGCATAGCGGTGCATGGCGCACTCCTTTGCGTGGTTGAACAGGGAGAGGCAACGCTCAGAACGTCACCCCGGCAATCAAAGCGATGTTGCAATAAGGCTGACACTCCCCCGTGCGAACGATTGCCCGCGCCTGGCGACTGAGCACCTTGAACTCACCGTGGCTCAACAGCTTGCGCGCGCCCAGCGCCCCCTCGGCACTCAACGCCTCGAGCGCTTGCAGGGTCGGGGATTGTCGATCTAGGATCTCCTGCGCCAGCACATGGCCTTCCACTTGCATCTCGCAAAGCACCACCTGCAAGGTGCTGAGGAAATCCGGAATACCCTGGGTCAAGGCCAGGTCGATCAATTCGACGCCCGGCGGTACAGGCAGGCCGGCATCGCCGATAACCACGATATCGCCGTGCCCCAGGGAGGCAATCAGTCGCGACAGGGCGACATTGAGCAAGGGTGTTTTTTTCATGCGGGAGAGAACGCCTGTACGTCGGACAACGTGGGAATGGAAGGTTGCGCACCTGGGCGGGTCACCGACAGCGCTGCCGCGACCTGACCGAAACGAATCGCCTCGGCCTCGCTCTTGCCGGCGGCCAGCGCGGCGGCAAAACCACCGACAAAGGTATCGCCGGCGGCCGTGGTATCGACCGCCTTGACCTTGGGCGCCGGGAAATGCTCGAAGCTCGTGCCATTGGCGAACAGCGAGCCCTGTGCGCCGAGCGTGATGATGACCTTGCCGGCCCCCGCGGCGATCAAGCAGGCGGCCGCAGCTTCGGCGCTCGCCAGGGAATCCACCGGCAAGCCGCTGAGGGCCGCGGCCTCGCTTTCGTTGGGAATCAGATAGTCGATGGACGCGTACCAGTCCGCCGGCAACGGGCCACTGGCCGGTGCAGGGTTGAGGATCACTGTCTTGCCCAGTTCACGACCACGCTTGAGGCTATGCCCCACCGTGGGCAGCGGCACTTCGAGCTGGCAGATGATTACATCGGCCGCCTGCAGCACCTTGTCGAAGCCTCTGACCACTTCTGGCGTGAGCCGACCATTGCCACCGGCCACGATCACGATCGCGTTCTGACTGCTGTCGTCCACCACGATCAAGGCCACCCCACTGGAGCCCGAGACAACGGTGACGGCCTGGCAATCGATCCGTTCGGCGAGCAACGCCGAGCGCAATTGCTCGCCGTAGGCATCATCACCGACACAGCCGACCATCGATACCTGGGCACCCAGGCGGGCCGCCGCCACCGCCTGGTTCGCCCCCTTGCCACCGGAAACCGTGGCGAACGACTGGCCGATCAGGGTTTCACCGGCACGCGGCAGCCGCTCGGCCCGGGTGACCAGGTCCATATTGAGACTGCCTACTACCACTACTTTTGCTGGCATACATCGATACTCACAATTCGATTCAACGGTACTCGGCGAATGCGCCGGCCACGGGCGCCGTCGACTCGCGCAGGACAATGCTTGGGGTGACGATACGCTGGTCGGTCGGCAATCCAGGGGTGGCAATGCGGCGCAGCAACAGCTCCGCCGCCTGCTCGCCCAGTTGCAGGATCGACTGGCCAACTGTAGTCAGCGCCGGATACACATAACGACTCATCTGGATATCGTCGAAGCCGATCACCGACAGTTCGCTCGGCACCCGGATATTGCGCTCCGCCGCCGCACGCAGCACACCGATGCCCATCATGTCGTTGCTGGCAAAAATCGCACTGGGCCGGTTGCGCTCCAGCAATTGGGCCGCCGCGTGATAACCGCCGGTGCTGGTGAAGTCGCTCTGCAGGATGCGCTGCGCAGGCACCTCCACGCCGACCTCGCGCAACGCCCGCTGGAACCCCGCCAGACGCAATTGCGCCACGCTGGTGTAGTCCGGACCGCCGATGCAGGCAATATCGCGATGGCCCAACTCGAGCAGATGACGGGTCGCCAGGTACGCACCGTATTCGTGATCGATACGCACCAGGTCCGCATCCACCCCTTCCAGCCCGCGGTCGACGATCACCATCGGCGTGCGCACGGCGGCCAGGCCCTTGGCCAGCCCGCCGTCGCCACCGGCCGAGGTCACGATCAGGCCGTCAATGCGTTTTTCCAGCAGCACCCGCAGGTAGCTGCGCTGTTTTTCCGGGTCGTCGTCGGAGTTGCAGAGAATCACGCAGTAGCCGTTGCGCTCGCAATAGTCCTCGATCCCTCGGGCCAGCTCAGCGAAATACGGGTTGAGGCTGTTGGGCACCAACAGGCCGATGGTCGCCGTGGTCTTGGCCTTCAGCGAGCGCGCCACGGCGCTGGGCACGTAGTCGAGCTGCTGGATCGCCGCCTCGACCTTGATCCGCACTTCCTCGCTGACCGGACGCGTCTTGTTCAGCACGTGGGAAACCGTGGTGTAGGAAATCCCTGCGAGCGCCGCCACATCTTTGATCGTTGCCATGACTCAGCTCCGCCGGCTTGCGCGCTGGCTGCGATAAGTATCCAGCACCACCGCAATCACGATGACCGCGCCGGTGATAATGCGTTTGGTCGGCTCGGTCGCGCCGATCTGCGCCAGCCCCGCGGCCAGCACCGAGATAATCAATACGCCGAAAAAGGTGCTGATCACCGACCCGCGTCCGCCCATCAGGCTGGTGCCGCCGATCACCACGGCCGCGATCACTTGCAGCTCCAGGCCGGAACCGGCATTCGGGTCCGCAGCTTCCAGGCGGGAAATCTGGAACAGCGCGGCGATGCCCGCCAGCAGCCCCATCAGGCTGAACACCAGGATCTTGTAGGGTTTGGGGTTGATGCCCGCCAGCCGCACCGCCTCCTCGTTGGTGCCGATGCCGATCAGGTAACGGCCGAACACCGTGCGCGTCAGCACTGCCTGGGCGATGAAGATGATCAGCAAGGCAATGATGAACGATGGCGAGATACCGAAGGCGATCGGGTTCGACAACCAGGCGAAGGCATCACCGATATAGGCGGTGCGCGAGCCGGTCATCTGGTAAGCCACGCCGCGGGCCATTTCCAGCACACCGAGGGAGACGATGAACGAAGGAATACGCCAGGCGACAGTGATCGAACCGGTGATGGTCCCGGCCAATGCCGCGCAGCCCATGCCCAGCAATGCCGCCGGAACCACGCTCCAGCCCCAGCCGAGAATCGCCACGCTGACGGTGGAGGCCGCCAGGGCCAGCACCGAGCCGACGGACAAATCGATGCCGCCGATGATCAGGACAAAAGTCATGCCCACCGCCAGCACCATCAGGTCCGGGATCTGATTGGCCAGGGTGCTGAAGGTGTCGTAGGAAAGAAAGTGGCTGCTCAGTGTCGAGAACAGCGCAATCATTGCCAGCAAGGCACCGGCCAGCCCCAGATAGGTGCCGAGGCCGTAATAGTTGCCGCCACGTTTGCCGGCCGAAGATGCAGTTGTCATGGAAGATCCCTAGGCGCCGCTTCGTTGAGCAACGCATCACGTTTTTGATAGCCGGCGAAAGCGGCGGCAAGCAGTTCATCCTGGGTCCAGCTGTCGCGCTCGAAGGTATCGATCAGGCGCCCGGCGGACAGCACGCCAATCCGATCGCAGATCAGCATCAGCTCCCGCAGGTCGCTGGAGACCACCACCAGCGCCTTGCCCTGGCGGGTCAGTTCGCCAAGCAGGCCATAAATATCGAATTTGGCGCCGACATCGATGCCCCGGGTCGGCTCGTCGAACAGCAGCACCGCGCAATCGCGCTCCAGCCAGCGGCCGATGACTACCTTCTGCTGATTGCCCCCGGACAGTTCGGACACCAGCTGCGCAGGCCCCGAACTGCGAATGCGCATGGCATCGATCTGCCGCTGCGCCAATGCCGATTCGTCACGACCATTGACCAGGCCGCCACTGGAGATCTCCGGCATGTTGCCCAGGGCGATATTGGCGCTGATGGATTGCGTCAGCAACAGACCTTCACCCTTGCGGTCCTCGGTGATCAGGGCAATGCCGTGGGCCACTGCATCGACCGGTGAACGGATATTCGCCACCTGCGCCGGATAACCCAGGGCCACCGTGCCGCTGTCAGCCTTGTCGGCGCCGAAGATCAGTCGCAACAGTTCGGTGCGCCCCGCCCCGATCAACCCGGAAATACCGAAGATCTCACCGCTGCGCACCTCGAAAGACACGTCCAGAACCTTGTCGGAACGACTCAGGCCGCTGACCGTCAGGGCCGGCGCGCCAATCTTGCGCGGGCCGAGATCGATGTGTTCGCCCAGCTCGCGCCCTACCATCAGGTTGACCAGTTGCTCGCTGTTGTAATTGGCCATCGGCTCGACACAGACCAGGCAACCGTCGCGCAGCACCGCAATGCGCTGCGCAACCCGGGCCAGCTCTTCCAGGCGATGGGAGATATAGATGATGGCCACGCCACGGGCCTGTAGACGAGTGATCTGCTCGAAGAGCAACTCGACTTCGCGAGCCGTGAGCATCGCGGTCGGCTCGTCGAGGATCAGCACATGGCAGTCGCCGATCAGGTTGCGCGCGATCTCCACCATCTGCTGGTGGCCAATCCCCAGTTCGCCGACCAGAGTATCGGGGTCGATCGCCTCCAGGCCGACCTGGGCCATGGCTTCGATCGCCGCCTTGCGCAACTGCTTGCGACTGATCCAGCCGCCGAGGCTGGGCAGGTTATCGAGAAACAGGTTCTCGGCCACCGATAGCGTCGGCAACAGGTTGAGTTCCTGCATGACCATGCGGATGCCCAGCTCTTCGGCCTGGGTGCGACTGCCAGGACGGTAAGCTTGGCCGTTGAAGCGCATCTCGCCGGTGGTCGGGGTCACCAGGCCACCAATGATTTTCGACAGGGTGCTTTTGCCCGCGCCGTTTTCCCCGGTCAGCGCCAGCACCTCCCCGCGCATCAGCGTCAGGTCGATACCGGTCAATACCGGTTGCGCATAGGTCTTGCCGATACCGCTGACCGAAAGGACAGCGTTCACAGCGGAAACTGACATAAGAAACTCTCCATGCGCCCGCCTGTTCAGGCGGGCGCCGTTGCGCCGCCAGAAAGATTACTGGGTGACCAGCTCAACCGGAGTTTCGATCACGCCATTGGCGCCACCGTCCACCTTCTCGCCCTTGAGGATCTTCAGCGCCGTCTCGATACCGAAGACCGCCTGCTTGGCGGCGAACTGATCGGCGGTCGCCAGCACGCGACCGTCCTTGAGCATCGGTTTGATGGCATTGATGTTGTCGTAGCCGACCACCTTGACCTTACCGGCCTTGCCCGCCGCGCGCACCGCCGAGACGGCACCGACGGCCATGCTGTCGTTGCCGGCCAGCAGCGCCATGAGGTTCGGGTATTCGCTGAGCATGGCGGCGGCGACGCGGTTGCCGGCATCGATTTCCCAGTCGCCGGATTGCAGCGAGACCACCTTGATCTGCGCGGCCTCCATCGCATCCTTGAAGCCTGCGGTGCGCTGCTGGGCGTTGGTGGTGGTGGACACGCCTTCGATAATGCCGACTTCGTCACCGGCCTTCAGGTCCTTGGCCAGGTACTCGCCCACCAGGCGCGCGCCCTTGCGGTTGTCGGGGCCGACAAAAGGCACGCTGATGTTTTTGCTTTTGAGTACGACCGGATCCAACTGGTTGTCGATGTTGATCACGGTGATACCGGCGTCCACCGCCTTCTTGATTACCGGCACCATGGCCTTGGAGTCCGCCGGGGCGATCACCAGCGCGTTGACCTTGGAAACGATCATCTGCTCGACGATACGGATCTGGTTGGCAGTGTCGGTTTCATCCTTGATGCCGTTGGAAACCAGGTCGAAATCGGCGGCATGGTCTTTTTGATAAGCCTTGGCGCCGTCTTCCATGGTGAGGAAAAATTCGTTGGCCAGGGATTTCATGACCAGGGCGACCTTGGGTTTTTCCGGGGCCTCGGCGAATGCCGAAGAGAGGGGAAGCGTAGCGGATGCGGCAGCCAGAACAGCGACAGCGAGAAGACGTCCAGCGAATGGCAGCTTCATGGGTTCACTCCGATCTTATGATTATTGTGAGCAACGCTTGCGCCGGAGTACGCTCGACGACCTTCAGACCCCGATTAACGCGGCTTGAAGCGAACCTGAGAGGTGTATGACTTTTATCGCCCAGGGCCTGCGCAAACGTTTGCGTAAAACGAACTATGCGAACCCTGCCGCTATTTGTCAACGGGGAAGCCAAGCCCATGAGCCGCCCGGAACGCCAGGACAGACGCCCCGTACGACATCACACAATCATGCGGTGGTACTGACCAGTGTGCCTGACGAAGCGTCCTTGCTCAGTTCCTTGACCAGCTTCCCAGCCACTTCCTGCAGCGCGCCGTTGGTATCGACGATCTGGCCTTGAATCGCCATCACCACGGTCGCCTTGGCTTCAGGGGTCGGATAACTCGCCGCCTGGGCAGCGGCCAACTGCTGCTGTTGCTCCTGCAATTGGGCCTGCAGTTCTTTCATGCGCTTGAGCAGCATTTTCACCACCAGGCTTTGATTGTCCCCTTCAGAGCCTTGGGTCTCTGCCTTCTCGGCCTTGGAAGCGGATGCCACTCGCAGCTTGCCCTCTTCATCGATCCCCAGGGCTTGCGCAGCGCTATCGGCGGCGCCCTGGCTCAGAGCCTCGATAGTGGCCGGTGATTTACCGTTGATGGTGATGGCCCCGGCAGCGGGAAAACCGACAGAAATAGACATGTGAGCTCCATAAAGAAACGATCCTTGGAGGGCATCGGCTGCAAGGACCATCTCTTTAATTCAGCATTTTCCTCATGCCAACCAGAACTGTCGGACAACCGAACGCAAATCTTCCGAGCATTCGGAAAACCGGACAACGAAACGGCCATCGAATCCGATAAATAAAAATAAGTTGATATAAATCATTAAGTTAAAAGAGTTTTGCGACCACAGTCCGGCTGGTACAGATCCTGCTGTTCCCTTTCGCCCGCGGCATTCAGATCTGTCTCGGGTGTATCTAGATGAACCTGCACCAGCACCGTCTCACTACTAGAGAGAAAATAATGAAATCTGCTTTCAACACCCTTGTTCCGGGCGCTTTGGCCCTCCTCTTGCTCCTTCCGACTGCATTGCAGGCCAAGGAAGTCGAAACCAAACAGAAGCTGGCCAACGTGGTCGTGCTCGCTACCGGCGGCACCATTGCCGGCGCTGGCGCCAGTGCCGCCAACAGCGCCACCTACCAGGCCGCCAAAGTCGGCATCGAGCAGTTGATCGCCGGGATCCCCGAGCTGAGCCAGGTCGCCAATGTGCGCGGCGAACAGGTCATGCAGATCGCCTCTGAAAGCATCACCAACGAAAACCTGCTGCAACTGGGCCGTCGCGTCGCCGAACTGGCCGACAGCAAGGACGTCGACGGCATCGTCATCACCCACGGTACCGACACCCTGGAAGAAACCGCGTACTTCCTGAACCTGGTGGAAAAGACCGACAAGCCCATCGTAGTGGTCGGATCCATGCGTCCGGGCACCGCCATGTCCGCCGACGGCATGCTCAACCTGTACAACGCCGTCGCCGTCGCCGGCAGCAAGGAAGCCCATGGCAAGGGCGTGCTGGTCACCATGAACGACGAGATCCAGTCGGGTCGCGACGTCAGCAAAATGATCAATATCAAGACCGAAGCCTTCAAGAGCCCATGGGGTCCGCTGGGCATGGTAGTGGAAGGCAAATCCTACTGGTTCCGCCTGCCGGCCAAGCGTCACACCCTGGATTCGGAATTCGACATCAAGACCATCAAGAGCCTGCCTGACGTCGAAATCGCCTATGGCTATGGCAACGTCAGCGATACCGCCTACAAGGCCCTGGCCCAGTCCGGCGCCAAAGCCATCATCCATGCCGGTACCGGCAATGGCTCGGTGTCTTCCCGCGTAGTGCCGGCCCTGCAGGAGCTGCGCAAGAATGGCGTACAGATCATTCGTTCGTCCCACGTCAATGCCGGCGGCTTCGTACTGCGCAACGCGGAACAGCCTGACGACAAATACGACTGGGTCGTGGCCAACGACCTGAACCCGCAGAAAGCCCGCATCCTGGCCATGGTCGCCCTGACCAAGACCCAGGACAGCAAGGAACTGCAGCGGATGTTCTGGGAATACTGATTGGCCCGCCCGACCTGTTCTGGTCGGGCACCGCTCTACCCCGCACTCGCCCGCCCTGGGCGAGTGCTCCGCCCCGGTTGGCCAGCCCTCTTCTTTATCCCGCAGATAAAAAACTCAATCGTTTTGCAGCAATCCGCGGATATCGCTGTCAGAAGAACCTCTTGAATTTTAAGCGGTTGCGAAATTTCCTACAGTAAAATACTGTACGCGCATACAGCTTAATAAGGAATGTTCCGTGCCCGCCGCAGCACCACCAAGCTCTTATGAACGCCTCGGTTTGCGCGTTCAGAAAATCATCAACTCGCCCAACGCACAAAAAGCCAAGGCCGCCCTGATCTTCCGTCAGCCCGACGAAGCGGTCGACGAGTGGGAGCGCCTGCTCGAAGAAATCGCCGAAAACGACAACGTCACCCTCGCCTATCGCGATGACGGCGGTGTGCAGATTTTCTGGGTTGTGCCGAGGGAAGACTGAGTCGATGATTGCCCGCTGTTTTGCTGTACTGCTGTTTTGCGTTGCCCTGAATGCCCACGCCGATGCGCCCCGTACCTTCAACGAAGCGAAGAAAATCGCCTGGAAGCTGTACGCCCCGCAATCCACCGAGTTCTACTGTGGCTGCAAGTACAGCGGCAATAGGGTCAACCTCGCCGCCTGCGGCTATGTCCCCCGCAAGAACGCCAATCGCGCCGCGCGCATCGAATGGGAGCACATCGTTCCCGCCTGGCAGATCGGCCATCAGCGTCAATGCTGGCAGCAAGGCGGGCGCAAGAACTGCACGCGCCACGACCCGATTTATCAACGCGCCGAAGCCGACCTGCACAACCTGGTGCCGAGCATCGGCGAGGTCAATGGCGACCGTAACAACTTCAGCTTCGGCTGGCTGCCGGCGCGGTCCGGCCAGTACGGTTCGTGCCTGACTCAGGTCGACTTCAAGGCCAAGAAGGTCATGCCGCGCCCATCCATTCGCGGCATGATCGCCCGGACCTACTTCTATATGAGCAAGCAGTACAACCTGCGCCTGTCGAAACAGGATCGTCAGTTGTACGAAGCCTGGAACAAAACCTATCCGGTACAACCCTGGGAGCGCCAGCGCAATCAGCGCGTGGCTTGTGTGATGGGGCGTGGCAACGAGTTCGTCGGCCCGGTCAACCTGAAGGCCTGCGGCTGATATCCGTCCGGGTTGCCGATAAACGTCCGGGGCATGGACAGCCCCCTCAAGGATGATTGAGCGCCGGCAAGACCGGCCTTGACCCGGCACCCAAAAGAACGGCTTATTGCGCGACGCGGTGCTCGATTACCTGCGGCTCGATATTGCGCTTCTTGGCCTTGGTCAGCTTCTCGACCAGCTCGGCTTTCTTGGCTTCGGCTTCGGCCTGGGAATCGAACGGGCCGATCAGCACCCGATCCTTGCCATCTTCGACGACGACATAGGAAATGATCCCGTGTTCGATCAGCCAGCCGGCCAGATCGCTCGTCGCCTGAGGCAGGGTGCCGGCGACCAGCACATCCCATTGCGGCGTCGTGGCGGTCTGCGGCGGCTGTGCCTGGACAACCGGCGCCACCTTCTTGTCCACCTCGGCATGCTTGCCTTCACCGCATCCCGCCAATGCCAGGACCGCCATCATCATCGCTACTGTGCGCACAACCTACCCCTTGAAAGTCTGAGGCGGCGATTTTAGCACCCCAATCCCCTGCACAAACGCCACAAAATCAGCGCAAAACAAGGAGAATGATATTTATCGCCTCTGTATAGTTGCACCTCGGGAATTAATACAGCGTCTGCGCGTCAGAAAGAGGCACCCACACAGTGGTACTTCGCAGTAATCTATACGCACTACTACCGACATCTGCACTGTCTGAATCAGGTGCCCTACTAAGCAATCAAGGAGAAGATCATGCTGATACTCACCCGCAAGGTCGGTGAAAGCATAAATATCGGTGACGACATCACGATCACCATTCTGGGCGTTAGCGGCCAGCAAGTCCGGATCGGCATCAATGCCCCGAAAGACGTCGCAGTCCATCGCGAAGAAATCTACCAACGGATCCAAGCCGGCCTCACCGCCCCGGACAAACGCGAAACACCTTGAGCGCCATGAGCGGCCAGCCCTTTGTCTCATCACAATGGCTGGCGCAGCGTCATCGTTGATTGATTCCCCGCAGCATCCTCCCCCTCTTCAAATGGCAGCGGCGCAGTTCAGGCCGCCAGCGCCAGCCCTGGCAAAAGTGCACTACCCAAGCCCTTCACTGATAGCGCTCCATCCCGGCAATCTGTCGATACGACTCGGCCGGGAGAAAGCCCTTCCTCGTTTTTGTATAAATACTCAGTAGCGTGGCAATGAGCAGGAGGAGTAATTTCAAGACCTACCGCCTCCGCGAACCCGCCGAGGCTCCCCCCCTTGCCATCGGCAGATGCTTTACGAACAAGGAGCGGTCATATGCAAGAGTTCGCTTACCTTCTGATCACCAACGACCTGAATGCAATGCGGACCATTGCCGCCTGCTCGACGGAGGGGCTCTACGAAGTCAAACGCGGAATATTCACCTTCCGCTCCGAGGCCAACGTCGACTACCTGCACCGCGTGCTGACTATCGTCAGCGACGAGTTCGGCATCATTCCCGTGCAGCAGGCCGAGTTCAAAACCAACCGAGCCACCATCAGCAAGGCTTTCAGCCAACTCTGCTAGAGCGCGCGGCGCTCGATGACGCGCAACAGCCCGCAGCGAGCCCGAGGACACGCGACTCCTCACCT
The DNA here is from genome assembly GCF_058800485.1 of Pseudomonas sp. GW822-FHT05A08. Taxonomy (NCBI): domain Bacteria; kingdom Pseudomonadati; phylum Pseudomonadota; class Gammaproteobacteria; order Pseudomonadales; family Pseudomonadaceae; genus Pseudomonas; species Pseudomonas sp. GW822-FHT05A08. The sequence goes on along the minus strand of NZ_CM179511.1, from coordinate 2,491,261 downwards.
CATGACTGGCCGAGCATGACCCCACGTGCCATGCCACTGGCCGCCACTACTATCAGCACAATCAGCAGCGCCTGCAGGTGGCTGATGCGCGCAAACAGCGTGGTGCGACCGGTATCGATCGACGCCCCGCGCCCCAGGGCGATTCGCCATTTGATCAGCGCAACCATTGGCCATATTTCGAGCAACAGGATGATGACGAACAAGGTCATCTTGATGTGAAACAGCGGCTGGTGCAGGTAGTAGTCCGTGCCTTTTTCGTATCCAGCAAAGGCGCGCAGCAAGCCGGTGATCAACAACACCGCGGCGGCCAGCCCCCAGCCATTGTCGGCCAGCAGAGCCCGGCGCACATCCGCCCCTTCGGTGACCACGCGGCGCAACGCTGTACCGCGATTGAGCACCGCCGCAAAGGCGACAGCAAAGGCCAACAGGTGTACGGCTGCGAGAAACCAGTGCATGAGCATCGCTCCACTCTCCATTGACGGATGACAAAAAAAGGCCTGTGAGTATTAGCCCATAACCCGCAGCTTTGCCTTGCCCGACACCCAATAAAAAAGGCGCCCGTCATCGGGGCGCCTCTGTACTGCTCCTAGCCGCGCTCACGCACGACGCTGAACCGCCACCTTGGCCCAAAGGGTGAAGGCGACATCCGGAGTCCAGCCGGCGTTCGAGGTGTGCTCTTGAAAGCACAGATACAGATTGCCCTGATAAGTCACACCATCATCTTTGCGATAGTGATGATTCAACTGCCATTCCGGGTATTGCGGGTCAGGCACCCCGCCAGCGGTCTTGATGTTCAGGTTGGTACTGGGCAGCGACTGATTACCCTGGGCGTCCGTGGCGCTGACAAAGTAGCTGTACAGCGTATCGGTTTTCAGCCCCTCGTCCGTCAAGGTCAGCGAGGCCGTCTGGGCCACCGGCTTGCCATCGCGAAACAGGGTGTAGAACTCGATCGGACGAACACCGTGGGCAGCACTCCAGCTCAAGGTCACGCTGTTCTCTGTCTGCGCGGGAGAAAACAGGTTGCCCGGCGCCGAAGGTCGCTCCTCGCCGCTGCCACCATGGATCAGCGGCGCATAACGATCACGGAACTCCCAGTTGTAACGGACGCCGTACTTGTTGAGGCCGTCATCCCAATTGACCGACCAGGTCATCAGGCCCTTGATCGACAATCCGGCACGATCCAGACGCTTGAAGGCATTGCTCACCGCCGCTGGGTCAATGACATACCCGGTCGCTGCCGCGTCGACGTTGGCCGGCAGACCGATCACGAACTTGTCGGCAGGGATGGCGATATAGCCACGCGTACCGGTGACCAGGCTCTCGGTCAGATAAAACAGAAAGTCTTCCTTCAGCGCGTCGTTGTTCTGGGCAATCCAGGCACCCTGCCCGCCGTTGGCTTCCTGGACCCACAGACCGTCGCCGCCCTGGTTGTAGTATTGCGGCGCGATGAAATCGTAGTAGCCATCCAGCGCCTGGATATAACCGACGTATTTGCCGCCGGTGGCGAGGTAGGGAAACTCCGGCGCCATGCTGATGATGAAGTGCTTGCCCTCGCCTGCGTAGTGATCCTTCACCAGCTTGAGCGCCGCCGGCAGCACGATCTTGTTGTCGGCAAAATCGATGGCGCTTTGCTCGAGGTCGATGTCCAGCCCGTCGAAACCATAGGTTTCCACCAGACGGATGATTTCGTTGGCCAGCGCTTGCTCATTGCCCTTGTGCAACTCGATATGAGCGTCCGCACCGCCAAGGGAAATCAACACCGCCCGCCCCTGGCTGTTGAGCACGCCAACCTGACGCCGGAACTCCTCGTCCGACAGGTTGTAGGGCTTGAAGGTGGGAATGCCGTTGCCCTTCATGAAAGCTACCGCCACCACGTTGTATTCCCTGGGTACATCCACCAGGTCGAGGTTGGCGAACTGCCCCTGCTGGTAGCCGTCACTGGGGCCTGCCGGCCAGTTGTGCCAGAAGCCCATGAGGATCTTCTTGCCTGCGATCGACGGCATCAACGATGCCGAATCATTCGCCTGAGTCTTTACCGCTGCAAAGTTGATCTTGTTCACGTTCTAATCCTTCAGAACCATTTAAAGAGAATGACAACTTCTGCTGTTATTCAAAGTCGACTATTTGAAGTCGACGTCGAACGCCTGATAGAACGCATTGCCAGTGTTGGCGACAATCCACGCCAGAACAATCACGTGGTGGCCTTTCTTGTTCTTGGGCAGTGTCACTTGATGTTCGACCTTGGCCTTCATTTCATCGCCGTGCTGGTCATACGGAACTTGTGTGTAGAAGTCCTTGAAGAAAGCCTGCGGCTCCAGTTGCGCACGGCTGATACGCTGTCTCGTGTCCCAGCCATCTTTGGTGATGAACCAGCTGTAACCGCGGGTCACATGAGGAGCGGTGTACTCCCACTTGACCTGAAACACCTGCCCCGGATCGACGTTGAGCAACGGCCAGGAGAACGAACGCCCAAGCTTCCTCGACATTTCTTCATTGGTGAAGTTGAGGCAGTCACGCTCGTCGGTCTTGCCGCCGCTGAGGATATGCCCATCAGCCGGTGGCACAACGCTGGCGACGTCGCTCTCGTATGGTTTCTGAAAAGGTCCGCCCACCAGGGCCGGGAAATTTTTACCGCCTTCCATCTCATTGACCTGCCAGGTGCCGAGCAGCCCCAGCTCGACGGCGACAGCACCACGGCTGGAGGGGGATACGACACGCCCGTGTTTCGGTTGAACTAATGGCTTATTCATTATTTTTCACTCCTTTGATTAAATGAATCTCCTTCTTGAGGAGAACTTTAAACTAGTCCAAATCAGTGTTTTGTCTACTGATCTCCGCATACAAAATGCCGAGCAAATTGTTGCACCTCAACAAAGCCGGGACATCAACGAATAATTACAGCGCAAACCTACAGGAAGAAAGGCAAATAACTTACACAAGCCAATAAATGAGTATTCAACTAGCCTCTTGTTAACCAACCCTTCAAGAAAAACAATGGAAATCTTCAATAAACCATAAACCCGGCAAGAGCCGGGTTCATGATCTGTTTACTGGATAACGTTCAAAAAGGAATTACAGGCAAGTCGCCAATGCGGCCAGTCTACGCTTGGCGACCCAGTTGTCCTGGACCGCGTAATAATTGACGGTGGTACCCGAAGCCTGCCCCCGAATATCGGCAAAGGACTCCGCCGAACGGGTATAGACCGTGTATCCACCCACCTTGGCAGACTCCAGATAGGCCGACGCATCCACACCGAACACCGCTTCGTCCTGCCAGGCAAACTGCACACACTGCGCCACGATTTGCTCCGCCTTGGCCGACGAGAGCACCTTGTAGGGACTCTTCGAACGCGCCTCATTCATCGCCGAGCCGGCACACCCCGCCAGCAGCGCCGCGACCATTACCGCCATCAACACCCGCATCATGCTACCTCGCCGTAAAAACGCGACAGTATCACTCACATGACAAGCCATTGGCATTCGGCTGCGAGAAACTGCTCGCAGACCATTTCGCGTACTGGCCGGAAAAACAAAACCCGCGCAAGGCGGGCTTCTTCATGAATCGATAACACCTCGGTTAAAGGCGGCGTAAAAACGAGCTCACAATACTCTTGGTGGCGGCCGTTGCATCCAGCTCACGGGCAGCCCCATAGGCATGCCAAGCGATGGCCGCAATTTCATTCAAGGGCCGGGCATCCTCGGCATTGGCCACGGCAACCTCGAATACGTGATGCCGTACATTACCGGCGTCGAACTCCAGGATGTAAAGAGGCTCACTGGCATCCAGCCCTGTCTCCTCACGCAACTCACGTATCGCGGCAGCAGCGAGAGACTCCCCAGGCTCGACCTTGCCGCCCGGTAAAGACCATTTTGCGCGATCCTTGCGGACAAAAAGAATTTGCCCTCCATGCGCACAAATCACCGTCGCTCTACTCTTCATACCTGCACCCTACCCGACCACATCCTGCCCGTATTGCGCAGGGAACGTGCATACAGACCGAAAACCGACTTAAAAGTGTCACAAAAATGTCATGAAATGCATAAGCATTAAGGATGCCAAAAAGACAACGGCATAGCCTGGAACAAAACCCTTCCATACAGACGGGCACATTCACTTCAAATAAAAACTGCATGCATCTCTATAGGTATCCGTGCATTCCAGGATTGTTGATGAGGAGAAGTCTCGAGACTCTTTCCATGACAACGAGTTTCCAATCCACATGACCTGTTTGTAATGACCGCCGAGATCAAGATGCATATTCAAATATCGGCCACCGGAGGTCACATAGATACAGCTATTTATAAAACCAACTTTATCGACACCTTGGTGAGTCAATACAAAATAGCTTTTCTCGAAGTTGGTAACAGCTTCCATGGCACCGTCAACCAGCACACCTACCCATTCAGCACCCTCACTTTTAGCTGGCGCGCTAAAAATGCCCATCATGCCCTTGATATCTCGCGGCGAAGGACATGATTCCTGATCACCCGGCCAGTCAGGGATATTGAGGTAATTGCTAGCATGCACGAATGTAAATAGCTGCGAACACAGCAACACCCAACCCAACAATCTAGACACGTTCCATTCCTTCGCAAATATCAGAAGGAAGGTTCTATCAACTAGAACAACTTTAGAATGTAGGACGATTCCTAAAATATTAGATTTTTCTCTTAAGACCAGCAGTCTCTACATCGAAGCGCCCGCTCTTGGTGGTCAGTTGCAAAGTGCAGTCACAACGACGCCCCTGACTAAAGCGTGCTATCCACCTGGACCAGGCCAGCCTCCAACGCCGCGAAGATCGCCAGCCTGAAGTCATCGGTGGACCTTGAAAGAACACTATCAGGAAGGGCACGCCGAAAAAGGAGATCGTGTACCTGGAGGCAGGTGCCGACTTGGCCTTTTGAGTGGTGGCTTTACAAAGGTTTTTAAAACCGCGGACAACAAAAAAGGGCCCACCTTTCGGTGGGCCCTTCCAGACCGCCCAGCAGAGCGGATTTTGTTTGGTAGGCGCGATTGGACTCGAACCAACGACCCCCACCATGTCAAGGTGGTGCTCTAACCAACTGAGCTACGTGCCTGCTGTGAGGCGGCATTCTACGGAATTCCGGAGGGGTGTCAACACCTTTTTTGCAGCTAACCCTCTGAATATGCGAATTTTTATTTTTTGAGCCTGCCAAGAAGATTTTTCAATGGCTGGTAGGCGTTTTTCAACTCAGGTAGGATCCACGCAATCGTCAAGAATATTAAACAGAGGTTGCAGGATGGCGAACACACCTTACCCACAGTCGTATTACGCGGCGTCAGCCAACGCTGCTCCAGCCCGCCCGCTGCTGCAAGATGATGTGGAAACCGATGTCTGCGTGATCGGTGCCGGCTACACCGGCCTTTCCAGCGCCCTGTTCCTGCTTGAGAATGGCTTTAAAGTCACCGTCCTGGAAGCGGCCAAGGTTGGCTTCGGCGCTTCCGGGCGTAACGGTGGACAGATCGTCAATAGCTATAGCCGCGACATTGATGTGATTGAACGCAGTGTCGGCCCCAAGCAAGCTCAACTGCTTGGCCAGATGGCCTTCGAAGGCGGCAGGATCATCCGTGAGCGGGTCGCCAAGTATCAAATCCAGTGCGACCTGAAAGATGGCGGAGTGTTCGCCGCCATCACCAGCAAGCAGATGGGTCACCTGGAGTCGCAGAAGCGCCTGTGGGAGCGCTACGGCCACACCCGACTGGAATTGCTGGATCAGCGCCGCATTCGCGAAGTCGTCGCTTGTGACCTGTACCAGGGCGGCATGCTCGACATGAGCGGCGGGCATATCCACCCACTCAATCTGGCACTGGGTGAAGCGGCAGCCGTGGAATCCCTGGGTGGCGTTATCTACGAACAGTCCCCGGCGGTACGCATCGAACGCGGTGCCAATCCGGTGATACATACCCCACAAGGCAAGGTCAGGGCCAAGTTCGTCATAGTCGCGGGCAACGCCTACCTGGGCAACCTGGTGCCGGAACTGGCCGCCAAATCGATGCCATGCGGCACCCAGGTCATCACCACTGAACCATTGAGCGATGAGCTAGCAAAAAGTCTGCTTCCCCAAGACTACTGCGTCGAGGACTGCAACTATCTGCTGGATTACTACCGTCTTTCCGCCGACAAGCGCCTTATCTTTGGCGGCGGCGTAGTCTACGGCGCTCGCGACCCGGCGAACATCGAGGCGATCATCCGACCGAAGATGCTCAAGGCCTTCCCACAACTCAAGGATGTGAAGATCGACTACGCCTGGACCGGCAACTTCTTGCTGACCCTGTCGCGCCTGCCGCAAGTCGGACGCCTGGGCGATAACATCTACTATTCCCAGGGCTGCAGCGGCCATGGCGTCACCTACACCCATCTGGCGGGCAAGGTACTGGCAGAGGCCCTGCGCGGCCAGGCAGAACGTTTTGACGCCTTTGCCGAGCTGCCGCACTACCCCTTCCCTGGCGGCCAGCTGTTGCGCACCCCATTTACTGCAATGGGCGCCTGGTATTACAGCCTGCGGGACAAGCTGGGGTTCTGATAACCTGCCCCTCTGCAAATAAAAAACCGCCTATAAGGCGGTTTTTTATTTGCAGAGGGGCAATATCGACTGCCTGAGCAGTATCGAAAACGCCGGATTCCAAAAACAAAAAACCCCGGTCTTTCGACCAGGGTCTTTGCTATCGATCCGAAGAGCTTGCGGCTCCTTCGTCACTTGAAGGCGTTCAGTGCTCCTTCAAGTAGATATGGCGCAGCGGACGGGACTCGAACCCGCGACCCCCGGCGTGACAGGCCGGTATTCTAACCGACTGAACTACCGCTGCGTATCGCTTGGACTTGCGTCCATGTGAACCGTTTAAATCATCTGACTGAAAAACTTCGAGGCTTTTCAATCTCAGAGCAGGAACACCTGATCTGTAAAATATGGCGCAGCGGACGGGACTCGAACCCGCGACCCCCGGCGTGACAGGCCGGTATTCTAACCGACTGAACTACCGCTGCGCGTCGGTTGGATGCTTCTATGGAAGCCTCCGTCTTTCTTTCGAAAGGCACTCAAGAAGTGGTGGGTGATGACGGGATCGAACCGCCGACCCTCTGCTTGTAAGGCAGATGCTCTCCCGGCTGAGCTAATCACCCTTTGCTTCGTTGAGGCCGCGAAATTTACGCAGATACCGATGCTAAGTCAATACCCTGCTTGAAGTTTTTCTGAAAAAGACAAAATCACGACAACGCCTGAAAAAGGAATCAACAACACCGACGACCTAAAGCCGTGCTCGTTGCGCCCTCCACACGCCATCAGTCGCGATAAATCATTTTTTTGCTCATACCGCCGTCGACCACGAACTCCTGACCAGTGACAAAACCGGAGTTCTTCGACAACAGCCACGCCACCATCGCCGCCACATCCTCGACCGTCCCTACCCTGCCCGCCGGATGCTGGGCATGATCGGCATCGCTCAGGGGCTCCGCCCGCCGCGCCGCTGGATCCCGGGCATCGATCCAGCCGGGACTGACCGCATTGACCCGGATCTCCGGCCCCAGGCTCATGGCCAATGCATGGGTCAAGGCCAGCAGACCGCCCTTGCTCGCCGCATAGGCTTCGGTGTCCGGTTCCGATTGCCGGGCACGGGTAGACGCCAGGTTGACGATGGCTCCGCCATGAGCGCGCAGATATGGCGCACAGTGCTTGGCCAGGAGCATCGGACCGCTGAGGTTCACCGCCAGCACCCGATTCCAGTAAGCCAGATCGAGGCTTTCCAGGGTGATGTTGCGCGGGTCAGCGACTGCTGCGTTACACACCAGCGCATCGAGGCGCCCGAACTGCCCCAGCACTTCGGCGACCCCCAGGGCGACCTGCGCTTCATCCGCCACATCCATGCCAATGAACCAGGCACTGTCACCCAGGACCTTGGCCACCTGGGAGCCGCGCACGCGGTCCAGATCGGTCAACACCACCTGCCAGCCCTCGCTGATCAGCCAGGCAGCGATGCCCAGGCCGATACCGCGTGCCGCGCCAGTCACCAGCGCGACGCGGCCGTTGGCAACGCTCTGCTGTTCGGACAACTCGATCACAAGGCTGCCAACCCGCGCGCCAGGTCGGCTTGCAGGTCCACCACATCCTCAAGGCCGACAGCGATACGAATCAGGCTGTCACGAATGCCCGCCGCTTCACGCTCTTGCGGCGCCAGACGGCCGTGAGAGGTGGTGCTCGGATGAGTGATGGTGGTCTTGCTATCGCCCAGGTTGGCGGTAATGGAAATCAGGCGAGTGGCGTCGATAAAACGCCAGGCCCCGTCCTTGCCGCCCTTGACCTCGAAGCTCACCACCGCGCCGAAACCACGTTGCTGACGCTTGGCCAGTTCGTATTGCGGATGGCTTGGCAGACCGGCGTAGTGCACCTTCTCGATGCCGTCCTGCTGCTCCAGCCATTCGGCCAGGGCCTGGGCATTGGCACAATGGGCGCGCATCCGCAGGTTGAGGGTTTCGAGGCCCTTGAGGAAGATCCAGGCGTTGAACGGACTCAGGGTCGGTCCCGCGGTACGCAGGAAACCCACCACTTCTTTCATCTGTTCGCTGCGGCCAGCCACCACACCGCCCATGCAACGACCCTGGCCATCGATGAACTTGGTCGCCGAGTGCACCACCACGTCCGCGCCCAGCTTCAGCGGCTGCTGCAACGCCGGAGTACAGAAACAGTTGTCGACCACCAGCATCGCGCCCTTGGCGTGAGCGATTTCGGACAATGCAGCGATATCCACCAGCTCGGCGAGCGGGTTGGACGGCGATTCAACGAACAGCAACTTGGTATTGGCCTTGATCGCCGCATCCCAGCCGGACAGGTCCGCCAAGGGCACGTAATCGACCTCGATACCGAAGCGCTTGAAATACTTTTCGAACAGGCTGATGGTCGAGCCAAACACACTGCGCGAAACCAATACATGGTCGCCCGCGCTGCACAAACTCATGACCACCGAGAGAATCGCCGCCATGCCAGTGGCCGTGGCCACCGCCTGCTCGGCGCCTTCCAGGGCGGCGATGCGCTCTTCGAACGCCCGCACGGTCGGGTTGGTGTAGCGGGAATAGACATTGCCCGGCACTTCGCCGGCGAACCGCGCGGCCGCATCGGCGGCCGTGCGGAACACGTAGCTGGAAGTGAAGAACATCGGATCACCGTGCTCCCCTTCCGGGGTACGGTGTTGGCCGGCGCGCACGGCCAGGGTGTCGAAAGCTACGCCATCAAGGTCGCTGTCCAGCCGACCGGCATCCCAATCCTGACTCATGCCGCCTACTCCTTATGTCTTCTAATGCTCTAGATCAGTTGTTGTACAGATCGATGATCGCACTGACCGCCTGGGTCTTGGCCTTGGAGGCATCGTTACGTGCGTTTTCGATCTTGTTCAGGTAGGCCTCGTCGACGTCGCCAGTGACATATTTGCCGTCGAACACCGCGCAGTCGAAGTTCTCGATCTTGATCTTGCCGCCACCGACCGCCTCGATCAGATCAGGCAGATCCTGGTAGATCAGCCAGTCGGCGCCGATCAGATCAGCCACATCCTGAGTCGAACGATTGTGTGCGATCAGTTCGTGAGCGCTCGGCATGTCGATGCCGTACACGTTCGGGAAACGCACGGCAGGCGCCGCGGAGCAGAAGTAGACGTTCTTCGCGCCGGCTTCACGGGCCATCTGGATGATCTGCTTGCAGGTGGTGCCGCGAACGATCGAGTCATCCACCAGCATCACGTTCTTGCCGCGGAACTCCAGTTCGATGGCATTGAGTTTCTGGCGCACGGATTTTTTCCGTGCGGCCTGGCCCGGCATGATGAAGGTCCGGCCGATGTAGCGGTTCTTCACGAAGCCTTCGCGGAACTTGACGCCCAGGTGGTTCGCCAGCTCCAGCGCCGCGGTACGGCTGGTATCCGGAATCGGGATGACCACATCGATATCGTGATCCGGACGCTCGCGCAGGATCTTCTCGGCCAGCTTCTCGCCCATGCGCAGGCGCGCCTTGTACACCGACACGCCGTCGATGATCGAGTCCGGACGCGCCAGGTAGACATGTTCGAAAATGCACGGAGTCAGTTTCGGATTGGTCGCGCACTGACGGGTGTGCAGCTTGCCGTCTTCGGTGATGTAGACCGCTTCGCCCGGCGCCAGGTCGCGAATCAGGGTGAAGCCCAGCACATCCAGGGACACGCTTTCGGAGGCGATCATGTATTCGACGCCTTCGTCGGTGTGACGCTGACCGAAAACGATCGGGCGAATACCGTGAGGGTCGCGGAAGCCAACGATGCCATAACCGGTGACCATGGCGACTACCGCATAACCGCCAACGCAACGGTTGTGCACGTCGGTCACGGCGGCGAATACGTCTTCTTCGGTCGGTTGCAGCTTGCCGCGCTGGGCCAGCTCGTGAGCGAAGACGTTGAGCAGGACTTCCGAATCGGAATTGGTGTTGACATGGCGCAAGTCAGACTCGTAGATCTCCTTGGCCAGCTGTTCAACATTGGTCAGGTTACCGTTATGCGCCAGGGTGATGCCGTAAGGCGAGTTGACGTAAAACGGTTGAGCTTCGGCCGAAGTCGAGCTGCCAGCGGTCGGATACCGTACATGGCCGATACCCATGTGACCGACCAGGCGCTGCATGTGCCGTTGATGGAAAACGTCACGGACCAGGCCGTTGTCCTTGCGCAGGAATAACCGGCCATCATGGCTGGTCACGATACCGGCAGCGTCCTGGCCGCGGTGCTGGAGGACGGTTAGCGCGTCATACAGCGCCTGATTGACGTTCGACTTACCGACGATACCGACGATGCCACACATGCGACGCAACCCCTACTTAATGAAACTGAACTGAACACATCTTACTGAGGCGTTTTGGCCGGTAAGAGTTGTTCCTTGAACGGTATTTCAGCGGGTACGCTGATACCGCTGGCCAGCCACTGACTGCTCCACCCCAATATGAGGTTTTTTGACCAGTCTGCAACCAATAGAAATTGTGGCACCAGTCGCGACTGCTGCCACCAGGAATCCTGTTGTACCGGCCCCAGGCTCAACAGCCCGACGGCCACGACCACCAGCAACGCGCCACGCGCCGCGCCGAAGGCCATGCCGAGGAATCGATCGGTCCCGGATAGCCCGGTGACGCGAACCAATTCGCCGATAAGATAATTGATCATTGCGCCCACGATTAAAGTGGCGACAAACATGATGGCACAGCCCGCGATCACGCGAGCCGAGGGAGTCTCGATGTATCCGCTGAGGTATTCGGACAGAGAGCCACCAAACATCCAGGCAACGACTCCTGCGACGATCCAGGTAAGCAGCGACAGCGCTTCTTTGACGAAGCCGCGGCTCAAACTGATCAAAGCGGAGATGGCGATGATTGCAACGATCGCCCAGTCAACCCAGGTAAATGGCACAGTGCAGCCTACAGACGGATAAGGCGGCGCATTTTAACAGAGCGCATGGCCGTCGGTAAGCTGCGATTCACTGTGCTTTGCAAATCAAGGCGATAGCCTTAACCGCGCTCAGGCTGGAAGCGCACGACAAAACCCTTGAGGTTCTGCTGACGGCTCAGCAAATCGCGCAGGCGGTCTGCCTCGGCCCGCTCGATCAATGGACCGACGAATACCCGGTTCTTGCCATCGGCGGAACGGATATAAGCGTTGTACCCCTGGCTGCGCAGGGTTTTCTGCAGGTTCTCGGCGCTTTCCCGACTGGACAGGCTGGCCAGTTGCACCGACCAACTGACCGACAGGCCGTTTGCATCGACACGGCTTGGGGTCGCATCGGGCTTGGCTGGCGCTGCGGCAATCGGCTGGGCCGGAGCCGGCTTGGGGGCTGGCGCCGGAGGTGGAGTCACGGGCTTGCTCGCGGCGACTGGCGGTGCCACCGGGACTGGAGCCGGAGCAACCGGAGCGCTTGGCGCAATCGGCATCGAAGGCGCGGCCTGCTGGGCCACTTCTTCATCGCTGGGTACCGGCTCCTGTGGCAGCGCCTGCGGCTCTGGCACCACCACAGGCTCGACTTGCACCTGGGTTACAGCAGGCGCCTGAGGCACTGCTGGCGCCTCGACATTGATATGTCGCTGCTCATCTTCGCGGGAAAACAGCATCGGCAGGAAAATCACCGCCAACGCCACCAGAACCAAGGCCCCAACCATTCGCTGCTTGTAGACGTTATCCAGCATAGCCATGTGCAGCTTCCTCCGTGGAGCGCCGAGCGAGCCACTCGAGCGCCTCGGCAACACAATAAAAAGATCCGAACAGCAGAATCTCGTCTTCGCCCGTAGCCTGCGCACACTGCCCTTCCAAGGCTGCGGCGACACTCTCATAAGACGCTACCGAAGCCCCAAGGTTCTGCAGTGCCGCCTGCAAGTCCGCAACGGGACGCGCACGGGCAGAATCCAGCGGCGCCACCGCCCAATGCTCGACACAGGCATCCAGGCGGGCAACCACGCCCTCCAGGTCCTTGTCCGCCAACAGGCCGAATACCGCCAGGCGCTTGCCCGCCACTGGTCGGCGCATCAGGCGCTCGGCCAGATACTCCGCGGCATGGGGGTTGTGCCCGACATCCAGCAACAGGTTCAGGCGCTTGCCCTGCCATTCGAACTGACGGCGATCCAGGCGCCCGACCACTCGCGTCTGCTGCAAGGCTTCGGCGATGCGTTCGGCCTGCCAAGGCAGCCCCAGCAACAAATAGGCCTGCAAGGCCAGCGCGGCGTTCTCCATGGGCAGATCGAGCAGCGGCAAGTCGCGCAGCTCGACAGCATTGCCCCGCGCATCGAGACCCCGCCACTGCCAGTTCGCCTCGGTGATCCCCAGGTCGAAATCACGACCGCGCAGGAAGAACGGGCAGTTCAATTCACGCGCCTTATCCAGCAGGGGCTGAGGGGGATTCAGGTCACCGCAGAGCGCAGGCGCGCCCTGGCGGAAAACCCCGGCCTTCTCGAAGGCCACGGACTCACGGGTGTCACCCAGATAATCGGCATGGTCGACGCCGATACTGGTGACCAGCGCCAGATCCGCATCCACCAGGTTGACCGCATCCAGGCGCCCACCCAGGCCGACTTCCAGCACCACGGCATCGAGACCGGCCCGCTGGAACAGCCAGAAGGCCGCCAGGGTACCCATCTCGAAATAGGTCAGGGAAATTTCACCGCGCCCGGCTTCGACCGCGACAAAGGCCTCGCACAGCTCGGCATCGCTGGCTTCGACGCCATCGATCTGCACGCGCTCGTTGTAGCGCAACAGATGGGGGGAATTGTAGACACCGACCTTCAGCCCCTGGGCTCGCAGCAAGGACGCCACGAACGCGCAGGTAGAACCCTTGCCGTTGGTACCGGTCACCGTGACGACCCGAGGCGCCAGCCTGCCCAATCCCATGCGGGACGCTACTTCTTGCGAGCGCTCCAGCCCCATGTCGATGGCTGACGGATGCAACTGCTCAAGGTAGGCAAGCCAGTCGCCAAGGGTACGCTCGGTCATATGTTTGCAGGCACCGGTGGCACCACGATCGCCTCGACGGGCGCGGCCACGAACTCAGGCGTCGGCAAGCCCATCAGTTGAGCCAGCAGGTTACCCAGGCGCGGACGCAGCTCCTGGCGCGGGATAATCATGTCGATAGCGCCATGCTCCAGCAGGAACTCGCTGCGCTGGAAACCTTCCGGCAGTTTTTCACGCACGGTCTGCTCGATCACGCGAGGACCGGCGAAACCGACCAGGGCCTTGGGTTCGGCGACAATCACGTCACCCAGCATCGCCAGGCTGGCGGAAACGCCACCGTAGACCGGGTCGGTCAACACGGAAATGAATGGCAGGCCTTCTTCACGCAGACGCGCCAGCACCGCGGAGGTCTTGGCCATCTGCATCAGGGAGATCAGCGCTTCCTGCATCCGCGCACCGCCGGAAGCGGAGAAGCAGACCATCGGGCAACGCTTTTCCAGCGCGTAGTTGGCAGCACGCACAAAACGCTCGCCAACGATGGCGCCCATGGAGCCGCCCATGAAGGAGAACTCGAACGCCGATACCACCACCGGCATCCCCAGCAGGGTACCGCTCATGGAAATCAGCGCGTCCTTTTCACCGGTCTGCTTCTGGGCCGCGGTCAGGCGATCCTTGTACTTCTTGCCGTCGCGGAATTTCAGACGGTCTACCGGCTCCAGGTCGGCGCCCAGTTCGGCACGGCCTTCAGCGTCGAGGAAAATGTCGATACGGGCGCGAGCACCGATACGCATGTGGTGGTTGCACTTGGGGCAGACGTCCAGGGTCTTTTCCAGCTCCGGACGATACAGCACCGCCTCGCAGGACGGACACTTGTGCCACAGACCTTCAGGCACCGAGCTTTTCTTCACCTCGGAACGCATGATCGAAGGGATCAGTTTGTCTACTAACCAGTTGCTCATGCTTTCTTTCTCCAGTACCGGCGGCCCGAACGCTCTGGTTCGCGGCCCCGCGTATGCCCTTGAGCTAAATTCATGTGTGCGGCGATGATCTGTTCGCTACCGCGGTCAGCGCGAGCTTGACCTGCCTGTACCGAACGGCTCCTCAGCCATCCTGACAACCCCCGGATAGAGCGGCTGCCACTTCGATTTACGGCCCGCCCAGCGACGGTGCCGGCCTGTTTTGTACAGTGGTGTTATGGACGGCGGCAGACTGCCAGCCGTCACATCGACTAACAGCTGCCGCGAACGGCCTGCATAAATGCGCGAATCTTTGCGTGATCCTTGATGCCCTTGCTCTGCTCCACCCCGCCGCTGACATCCACGGCGTACGGGCGAACCTGCGCTATCGCCTGGCCGACATTCTCGGCAGTCAAGCCACCGGCCAGGATAATCGGCTTGCTCAAGCCTTGCGGTACCAGTGACCAATCGAAGGCTTCGCCAGTTCCACCCGGCACGCCCTCGACGTAGGTATCGAGCAGGATGCCGCTGGCCCGCGCATAAGCCGCGCAACGGCTGGCAATATCGTCGCCGGCCTTGACCCGCAGCGCCTTGATGTAGGGCCGGTTATAGCCCTCGCAGTCCGCCGGTGCTTCATCGCCGTGAAACTGCAACAGGTCCAGCGGCACCGCATCGAGGATCTCGCCCAGCTCGCAGCGACTGGCATTGACGAACAGGCCCACGGTGGTCACGAACGGCGGCAGCGCGGCAACGATCGCCCGCGCCTGCTGGACGTTCACAGCCCGCGGACTCTTGGCGTAGAACACCAGCCCGATGGCATCGGCCCCGGCCTCGACCGCCGCCAACGCATCCTCAATGCGGGTAATCCCACAAATTTTGCTGCGAACGGCTGACATGTCGTTTAAACCTCAGGGCAAATCCGGGGAAAGTCCCGGATGGTAGCAAATGCTTTTCCGGGCGTCAGCCGTCAAGTTCCGAGAAGCCGGTGAGGAAATGTGGCCCGATGTATCGCTCGGGCAGCTCGAACTCATCGTGATACTCGACCTGCACCAGATACAGTCCGAAAGGATGCGCCGTCACCCCGCCCGTGCGGCGAATCCGGCTCTCCAGCACTTCCCTGGCCCACTCGACCGGACGCTCGCCCGCGCCGATGGTCATCAGCACTCCGGCGATATTGCGCACCATGTGATGCAGGAACGCGCTGGCACGGATATCCAGGACAATCATCTTGCCGTGCCGGGTGACCCGCAGATGGTGGATTTCCTTGATCGGCGACTTGGCCTGGCACTGCCCTGCACGGAATGCACTGAAATCATGGGTGCCCACCAGATGCTGGGCAGCCTCGGCCATCCGCTCGACATCCAGCGGGCGATGATTCCAGGTGATCTCCTCATTCAAGTGCGCCGGACGGATCTGGTCGTTGTAGATCACGTAGCGATAGCGGCGGGCAATCGCCTTGAAGCGCGCATGAAAATGCGCCGGCATGACCTTGGCCCAGCTCACGCTGATGTCGTGGGGCAGGTTGATATTGGCCCCCATCACCCACGCCTTCATCGACCGCTCGGCCTGGGTATCGAAGTGCACCACCTGCCCGCAGGCGTGCACGCCGGCGTCGGTACGCCCGGCGCAAGACAGCAGCACCGGCGAGTCCGCCACCCGGGACAACGCCTTCTCGAGGGTTTCCTGGACACTCGGGACACCGGAAGCCTGACGCTGCCAGCCGCGATAACGCGAGCCCTTGTATTCGACACCCAACGCAATTCTGAAAAAGCCTGCGGCCGCCATTTCGGCGGCCGCGTTATCTATATTTGCCAAGAACTTACAGCCTGCTGATATGCGCAAAGGCGGCCATTATAAGGCGCGCGCAAGCAGACGCCATGCGCGACCCGCTTTTAGTTGATGTTTGCCCACTAAGCGCCGGCGAGCGTAAACAGGATTGCGTGAAAACCAGGACAAACGCTATATAGATGAATATATAACGAAACCCATAAATCCACTCGACCGGGACCTGAGACCAATGACCGCCATCAACAAGGAGGCCGTGGGCCTCGCCTACAGCCTGCAAGGCATGCTCCACGCCAAACGCAAGACCTGGGCAGCCATCGCGCAGATAGCCGCGCGCATCCAGCCAGGCATGCTCGAATCCCAGGCTCGCGCCTTGGGGCTGGAGGTGCTTGCGGAATTGGGCATGGACCGGATCTGGCACCCGGCGCTGGTGCGCTTTGGCGAAAACACCCTGAAGACCTTCAAGCAACGCTCCGAAGGCGATCCGATATTGGGCGACAACGACATCTTCTTTATCGACCTGGGGGTGGTCTGGGACCGCCACGAAGGCGATTGCGGCGCCACCTTCGTCACCGGCAACGATCCCGAGATGCAAGCCTGTGCCACGGCGGCCCAAACCCTGTTCGAACGGGTTCGCGATCACTGGAGCGAGCACAAGGTCGCCGGCCCCGCTCTGTATCGCTATGCCGAAGAACAGGCGAGCGCCATGGGCTGGGTGCTGAACCTGGAGATCAAGGGGCACCGGGTCAGCGACTTCCCCCATGCCATTTATCGAGCGGGTGACCTGGGCAACTTCGGGGCATGCCCCAACGTTGGCCTGTGGATTCTGGAAATCCAGATCGCCCACCCTACCCGGCCGTTCGGCGCCTTCTACGAAGACCTGCTGGCCTAACCGCGCAAGCGCTGCCATGGGCCCAGAAACAAAAACGGCAGCCTCGATGGCTGCCGTTTTTTTGCTGCTAGCGTCGACTCAGGCCAGACGCGCGAGCATTTCCTTGGCTTCGCTTTTCTGACCGTCGTTACCTTCGCTGATGACTTCGCCGAGAATATCCCGCGCGCCATCGTTATCGCCCATGTCGATGTAGGCCTGGGCCAGATCGAGCTTGGTCGCCACTTCATCGGCGCCGGAAAGGAAATCGAAATCCCCTTCGTCGGCACTGCCCGCGGCGTCTTCCGCGGTAAAGGTCGGCTCGGCCAGGTCCGGCTGCTCGAGGCTCTGCGACAAGCGATCCAGCTCGGCATTGACATCGTCCAGCTCGGAAGCGAAAGCATCCTTGGCAGCGGGCTGCGCATCCATCTCGTCAGCCAGGGACAAGTCGAAGTCCGCAGGCAGCTCAAGATCGTCGAGCGCGGCTTCGGTCACCGTAGGCACTTCGGCAGCCGGCAGATCCTTCAGGTCGTCATCCAGGCTGAGCAGGAAATCCTCATCGGCTTGCGCCGCTGCAGGAAGGTCCTCACCCAGGTCCAGGTCGAAATCCGACAGATCGTCCAGGCTTTCCTTGGCTTCGGTTTGCTGCTGCAGCACCGACTCGAAGCTCAGGTCGTCATCCAGCGGGAAGTCGTCCAGCTCGGGCTCAACTTGAGCAGGAACAGCCGGAGCAACTGGCGCCGCTGGAGAGGCGGCCTCCAGATCGTCCAGGCTCAGATCGAAGTCGGTATCCAGGTCGTCGACAACCGGTGCCGGCGCTGGCTCCTGCGGCTCGTCGAGCAACAGTTCCTTGACGTACTGAGCATCCAGCGCCGCCGCCGCGGCTGCTGCGCCGAGACCCGCGGCCGCCACAGCAGCCATTGCCGGGAAGCGACTTTTCAGCTGTTCGACTTCAGCGTGATTCTTGCCATTGGCCACCAGCTGACGCTCCTGGGCCACAAAGGCGCTGCGATCGCCCTGATGACCGTAGACTTCCATCAGCTTCAAGCGCACCTCGCTACGCTGCGGCTCCAGCTTGACGGCCTCCTCCAGGATCGCCGCCGCCTGGTTCAGGCGACCGCCATCGATATGGGACTGGGCCTGATCCAGCAAATCGGCCGGGTGCTCGACTGCGGCAGCCACCGGCGCCGCGTCCACCACAGGCGCCACGACCGGAGCTGGAGCTGGAGCTGGAGCTGGAGCTGGAGCTGGAGCTGGAGCTGGAGCGAGCTTGACGCTCGGCGGTGGAACTTCAAGGCCTTCGAAGCTGCTTTCCGGCAGATCCAGATCCTTGGACAGCTCAGATTCTTCGGACAGGGCGCGAGCCATGCGCAGATGCTTTTCCGCCTCCTGCTGAGCCTTGCGACGGCGAGCCAACAACAGCAGCAACAACAGCACCAGCACTGCCCCGCCGCCCGCCAGCCCCAGGAGGATTGGATTGGTCAGCAGGTCGTTGAATGTGTCCTCATCGGACGCCGGTGTTTGCGCCTGGGCCGGTTCCGCTTCAGCCGGGGCCTCGTCCGACGTTGCCGCAGGATCGGTCACTGGCGCCGCCGGGGTCGCAGGCTGCTCGGCCAGTTGTGCCGGTATGGCCGCGGTCGGTTGTGCTGGCGCCACGGCACCCGCCCCTTGCGCCTGCAATTTGGCCAACTGGTCGTTCTTCAATTCGATCAGACGTTGCAGCTTGTCCAGCTGGCTTTGCAAGTCCGTCAGACGGCTTTTCAGCTCGGCGTTGTCACGCCGGGCCGTATCGAGGCTTTCCTGAGTCACCGCCAGCTTGTTGCTCAGTGCCTGGCTGTCGCCAGCCGCACCCTTGCCCCGCGCCTTGCCGGACTCGGCAGACACCAGGCTCAGATTATCCTTGGCCGCGCCTTGTGCAGGCGCCTTGTCCGCGCCCGCACGCCGGGTGCCATCCAGTTGCTGCTGAGCGCCACGCGGCGCCAGGCGGCGCCCCTGACGCCACGCCGTATTCTGCGCGGCGACCTCGGCGATCGCTTGCGGCTGCGGCAGGCTGGTGCTCTGCACGGCATCGGGCAGGCGCAATACCTGCCCGGTCTTCAGCCGGTTGATGTTGCCGTCGATAAAGGCATCCGGATTCAGCGCCTGGATGGCCAGCATGGTTTGCTGGACCGAACCGCCATTGCGGGCCTTGGCCGCAATTTCCCAGAGGGTATCGCGGGCCGAGGTGGTGTATTGAGCAGGCTTGCCGACACCTGTGACCGGAGCGGCAACCGCTGGAGCCTGTGCCGCGGATTGCGCGGCCGCTTCAGCGGTTTGCGGGGAAAACTTGGAAGGGTCGAGCAGGACGCTGTAGTCGCGCAGCAGACGGCCATTGGGCCACATCACCTGCACCAGGAACTTGACCATCGGCTCGGAGAGCGGCTGGCTCGACGTGACCCGCAGCACGCTCTTGCCGCTGGCATTGAGCACCGGCGTAAAGCTCAGGTCGTTGAGAAAGGCCTGGCGATCGACGCCCGCCTTGGCGAAATCTTCAGGCGAGGCCAGGCTCGGCACCACCTCGGCGGCGGTGAGATCCTTGACGTCCAGCAACTCGATTTCTGCAACCAGTGGCTGGTTCAGAGTCGACTTCAGGGTCAGCTCCCCGAGCCCAAGCGCCTGCGCCATACCGGAGGACAGCGCCGACGCGGCCGCTATTGCTAACACCAGTTTGCGAACTTGAACCATAGCCTCATCCTTTGTTTGAACATTCCTCGGCCAGCGAGAAGGTGTTGTAGCGCTGCCGTAAGGCATTGCGTGCGGCCTGAAGGGCCGCTTCGCGCGATATATGTCTGCATGCCTTGGAAGCCCGCGACAGCAGCTCACCTCCAGCAACCAGCCAAGCATAGCGCCCAGCTAGAATCATTCTGCAAATTGTTGCCAAGTATCTTTTACAGAAGGTCTTTTATCAACAACTCAGCCAGTTGCACGGCGTTGAGCGCAGCCCCTTTGCGTACGTTATCTGACGTCAGCCAGAGATTAAGTTCCGCCGGGTCGTCGATCCCCGCGCGCACCCGACCAACGTAGACCACATCCTGCCCCACCGCATCGCCCACCGCGGTCGGGTAGTCGCCCGCCTCCACCAACTCGATGCCGGGCGCCGCTTCGAGCGCGGCATTGACCGCGTCCAGGTCGATCGCCGTGGCTGACTGCAGGGTCACGCTATAGCTATCGCCAAAAAACACCGGGGCTTGAACACAAGTGACAGAAATCTTTAATAAAGGCTGCGCCAGCACCTCGCGCAACTCCCGGACCAGGCGTTTTTCCAACAAGGTGTGACCTTGCTCGTCGGGCGTGCCGACCTGCGCCAACAGGTTGAATGCCATCTGCCGGTCGAAGAATCGCGGCTCCAACGGACGCGCATTGAGCAGTTCGGCGGTCTGCCGCGCCAGCTCGGTTACCGCTTCACGGCCCTGGGTGGACACCGCGAGGCTGGCGGTCAGGTTGACCCGCTGGATCTCGAACAGGGCCTGCAACGGCGCCAGGACCACCGCCAGCGACGTGGCTGCGGCGCTGGGGCTGCTCAGTTGAACGGGCTTTTCCAGGCTGCTCAGCACCCGCTCGTTGGCTTCCGGCACCAGATTCGGCGCCTGGGCCGAAGGCAATGCGCCCGACAGGTCGATCACCGCGCAATTGGCCGCCGTGGCCCGAGGGGCGAAGCTCAGGGTCACCGCAGGGCCGGCAGCGAAAAACGCCAGCTGCACCTTGCTGAAATCGAACTCGTCGACCTCACGCACGCGCACATTTTTTCCACGAAACGGCACCGAGTGCCCCGCCGACTCGCTGCTGGCCAACAGGTGCAGGTTGGCGATCGGAAAATCGCGCTCTTCGAGAATCTGGACGAGGGTTTCGCCGACAGTACCGGTGGCACCGATCACGGCGATATCGAAGGACTGGTTCATGGTGCTACCTCTGGCGAAACGGGGGGAGCGGCACTTTACCCGGCGCTTGGGGGCGAGGCAATTTATCAGATCTGGCACATCAGACTTTTCGCAAACATGCTCATAGCCAGCAATCAGAGCTGCTCCGATATGAAAAAAGCCCGCGCCTCTTGCAAGGCGCGGGCTCTTTCAACGCATCACAGCATCAACGCTCAAGCAGGATCCGCAGCATGCGGCGCAGCGGTTCGGCGGCGCCCCACAGCAGCTGGTCGCCGACGGTGAACGCGCCGAGGAACTGCGAGCCCATGTTCAGCTTGCGCAGACGGCCTACCGGGATGTTCAGGGTGCCGGTGACCTTGGTCGGGCTCAGCTCCTGCATGCTGATGTCGCGCTGGTTCGGTACCAGCTTGACCCAAGGGTTGTGCTGGCTGATCAACCCTTCGATATCGGCGATCGGCACGTCCTTGTTCAGCTTGATGGTCAGCGCCTGGCTGTGGCAGCGCATGGCGCCGATCCGCACGCAGATGCCGTCGACCGGGATCGGGCTCTTGAAGCGGCCGAGAATCTTGTTGGTCTCGGCCTGGGCCTTCCACTCTTCGCGGCTCTGGCCGTTCGGCAGTTCCTTGTCGATCCACGGGATCAGGCTGCCGGCCAGCGGCACGCCGAAGTTCTCGGTCGGGTAGGCATCGCTGCGCATGGCTTCGGCGACCTTGCGGTCGATGTCGAGAATGGCGCTGGCCGGATTGGCCAGGTCATCCGCCACGGCGGCGTGGGTCGCACCCATCTGCTTGATCAGTTCGCGCATGTTCTGCGCGCCGGCACCGGAGGCCGCCTGATAGGTCATGGCGCTCATCCACTCCACCAGACCGGCTTCGAACAGGCCGCCCAGCCCCATCAGCATCAGGCTGACGGTGCAGTTGCCGCCGATGTAGTTCTTGGTGCCGGAATCCAGCTGCTGGTCGATGACCTTGCGGTTCACCGGGTCGAGGATGATCACCGCGTCGTCCTGCATGCGCAGGCTGGAAGCGGCATCGATCCAGTAGCCCTGCCAGCCGGCTTCGCGCAGCTTGGGGAAGACTTCGCTGGTGTAGTCGCCACCCTGGCAGGTCAGAATCACGTCGAGGGTCTTCAGCTCTTCAATGCTGTAAGCGTCCTTGAGCGGAGCAATGTCCTTGCCCACGGACGGGCCTTGGCCACCGACATTGGAAGTGGTGAAAAACACCGGCTCGATAAGATCGAAGTCTTGCTCTTCCAGCATCCGCTGCATGAGCACGGAACCGACCATACCGCGCCAACCGATCAGACCTACACGTTTCATCGCAACTACACCTATACAAAAGTGGGCCACCGTCTGAGCGGTGGGCCCGAAAGATTACAGATTCCGCAGCGCGGCGACTACTGCATCGCCCATTTCCTGCGTACCCACCTTGGTGCAACCGGCCGACCAGATGTCGCCGGTGCGCAATCCCTGGTCCAGTACCAGGCTCACGGCCTGCTCGATGGCATCCGCCGCGTCGTTCAGGTTGAAGCTGTAACGCAGCATCATCGACACCGACAGAATGGTCGCCAGCGGGTTGGCGATGCCCTGCCCGGCGATGTCCGGCGCCGAACCGTGGCATGGCTCATACATACCCTTGTTGTTGGCATCCAGCGACGCCGACGGCAGCATGCCGATGGAGCCGGTGAGCATCGACGCTTCGTCGGAAAGGATGTCGCCGAACATGTTGTCGGTGACCATCACGTCGAACTGCTTCGGCGCACGCACCAACTGCATGGCGGCGTTGTCGACGTACATGTGGCTCAGTTCGACATCCGGGTAATCCTTGGCCACCTGCTCGACCACTTCGCGCCACAGCTGGCTGGACGCCAGGACGTTGGCCTTGTCCACCGAGCAGAGCTTCTTGCCGCGCACACGAGCCATGTCGAAGCCGACCCGGGCGATGCGGCGGATTTCACTCTCGCTGTACGGCAGGGTGTCGTAGGACTGACGCTCGCCGTTTTCCAGCTCGCGGGTGCCACGTGGCGCGCCGAAGTAGATGCCGCCAGTCAGCTCGCGAACGATGAGGATGTCCAGGCCGGACACGATTTCCGGCTTGAGGCTGGAAGCGTCGGCCAGTTGCGGATAAAGGATCGCCGGACGCAGGTTGCCGAACAGGCCCAACTGCGCGCGAATTTTCAGCAGGCCGCGCTCAGGGCGGATATCACGCTCGATCTTGTCCCATTTCGGGCCGCCCACGGCGCCCAGCAGGACCGCGTCGGCAGCCCGCGCACGATCCAGGGTCTCGTCGGCCAGCGGCACGCCGTGCTTGTCGATGGCCGCGCCGCCGATCACGTCATGGCTCAGCTCGAAGCCCAGGCTGTACTTGTCGTTGGCCAGTTCCAGCACCTTGACCGCCTCGGCCATGATTTCCGGGCCGATACCGTCGCCTGGGAGAATCAGAATCTGCTTGCTCATGCTTTCCTCATTTGCTCTGTCGGTGTGCTGGTTGGCACGCCCGGAAAAATGCTGTTGCCTGGCCTGCGGCGTCCGCTCACCCGTAGAGAACGAAGCGCTGGCCCGAATATCAAGCCGTCACGGCTTTTTTGGGCGGTTGCGGCGAGCAAAAAGCTCGCTCCTACAGGTTTTGTGTCCTCTCCTGCCGGAGCGAGCTGGCTCGCCATCAATGCATCACTTTAACGCCGATCAGGCGTCGCGAAACAACCACGGCTGGCTGGCACGATGCTTGGCCTCGAAGGCGGCAATTGCGTCGCCGTCCTGCAAGGTCAGGCCGATATCGTCCAGGCCGTTGAGCAGGCAGTGCTTGCGGAACGCATCGATCTCGAATTTCAACACCTTGCCATCGGGACGGGTCACGGTCTGGGCCTGCAGGTCGATCTGCAACTGGTAGCCCGGATTGGCCTCGACCTGCTGGAACAATTCATCGACTTCAGCATCGCTGAGGATGATCGGCAGCAAGCCGTTCTTGAAGCTGTTGTTGAAGAAGATGTCAGCGTAGCTCGGGGCAATGATGCTGCGAAAACCATATTCTTCCAACGCCCAAGGCGCGTGCTCACGGCTGGAGCCGCAGCCGAAGTTTTCCCGGGCCAGCAATACACTGGCGCCCTGGTAGCGCTCGGCGTTGAGCACGAAATCCTTGTTCAACGGACGCTTGGAGTTGTCCTGGTACGGCTGGCCGACATCCAGGTAGCGCCACTCGTCGAACAGGTTCGGGCCGAAGCCGGTGCGTTTGATCGACTTGAGGAACTGCTTGGGAATGATCTGATCGGTGTCGACGTTGGCACGATCCAAAGGCGCGACAAGACCGGTGTGCTGGGTGAAAGCTTTCATGCTGCGCTCCTTAGATCAATTCACGGACGTCGACGAAACGACCGTTGACGGCGGCGGCCGCGGCCATGGCCGGGCTGACCAGGTGAGTACGGCCACCGGCGCCCTGGCGACCTTCGAAGTTGCGGTTCGAGGTCGAAGCGCAATGCTCGCCGGACTCCAAACGGTCCGGGTTCATCGCCAGGCACATCGAGCAGCCCGGCTCGCGCCATTCGAAGCCCGCTTCGAGGAAGATCTTATCCAGGCCTTCCGACTCCGCCTGGGCCTTCACCAGGCCCGAACCCGGGACCACGATCGCCTGCTTGATGGTCGAAGCCACCTTGCGGCCCTTGGCAATGACCGCCGCGGCGCGCAGGTCTTCGATCCGCGAGTTGGTGCAGGAACCGATGAATACCCGGTCCAGCTGGATGTCGGTGATCGCCTGGTTGGCGGTCAAACCCATGTATTTCAACGCACGGACGATGGAGTCGCGCTTGACCAGGTCCATTTCCTTGGCCGGGTCCGGCACGTTCTGATCGACCGCCAACACCATCTCGGGCGAAGTGCCCCAGCTGACTTGCGGCTTGATCTGCGCGGCATCCAGCTCGACCACGGTGTCGAACTTGGCGTCGGCGTCGGACACCAGGTCCTTCCAGGCTTCGACGGCGAGGTCCCATTCCGCGCCCTTGGGGGCGAATGGACGACCCTTGACGTATTCCACGGTCTTTTCGTCCGCGGCCACCAGGCCCACACGGGCGCCGGCTTCGATGGACATGTTGCAGATGGTCATGCGGCCTTCGACGGACAGGTCGCGAATCGCGCTGCCGGCGAACTCGATGGCATGGCCGTTACCGCCAGCGGTGCCGATCTTGCCGATCACGGCCAGGACGATGTCCTTGGCGGTCACGCCAAATGGCAACTTGCCCTCGACCCGCACCAGCATGTTTTTCATTTTCTTGGCGACCAGGCACTGGGTGGCGAGCACGTGCTCGACCTCGGAGGTGCCGATACCGTGCGCCAGGGCGCCAAAGGCACCGTGGGTCGAGGTGTGGGAGTCGCCGCAGACCACGGTCATGCCGGGCAAGGTGGCTCCCTGCTCCGGACCGATGACGTGAACGATGCCCTGACGCACGTCGTTCATCTTGAATTCGACGATGCCGTATTCGTCACAGTTGTCGTCGAGGGTCTGAACCTGCAAACGCGAGACCTGGTCGGCGATGGCGCTGATGCCGCCCTTGCGCTCCGGCGTGGTCGGTACGTTGTGGTCCGGGGTCGCGATGTTGGCATCGATGCGCCAAGGCTTGCGCCCGGCCAGACGCAGGCCTTCGAAGGCTTGCGGCGAGGTCACTTCGTGGATGATGTGACGATCGATATAGATCAGCGCCGAGCCATCGTCGCGCTGCTTGACCAAATGCGAATCCCAGAGCTTGTCGTAGAGCGTTTTGCCGGCCATCAGACGGTTCCTCATCATTTTCTATGCCGCGGGTCTCTGACACCGGTCAATAACCCCTTGGCTTGTGAGGCTGATGCTATGGCGTTACATTAAATAACTCAAATTCATATTTTTTATACTTTGGATAACCAACTGGAATACAACCATGGACCTGGCCAACCTCAATGCCTTTATCGCGATTGCCGAAACCGGCAGCTTCTCCGGAGCCGGCGAGCGCCTGCACCTGACCCAGCCGGCCATCAGCAAGCGCATCGCCGGCCTTGAGCAACAGCTCAATGTCCGCTTGTTCGATCGTCTGGGCCGCGAAGTGAGCCTGACCGAGGCCGGGCGCGCCCTGCTGCCGCGGGCTTATCAGATCCTCAACGTGCTGGACGACACCCGCCGGGCGCTGACCAACCTGACCGGAGAAGTCAGCGGCCGCCTGACCCTGGCGACCAGCCACCATATCGGCCTGCACCGCCTGCCGCCCCTGCTGCGCGCCTTTACCCGTCGATACCCGGAAGTGGCCCTGGACATCCAGTTTCTCGACTCGGAAGTGGCCTATGAAGAGATCCTCCATGGTCGCGCCGAGCTGGCGGTGATCACCCTGGCCCCCGAGCCCCATACGCTGGTCAAGGCCACGCCGGTGTGGAACGACCCGCTGGACTTCGTCGCCGCCCCCGAGCATCCGCTGGTGAGCAACGGCACGGTCAGCCTGGCCGATATCGCCCTGCATCCGGCGGTATTTCCCGGCGGCAACACCTTCACTCACCATATTGTCCAGCGCCTGTTCGAGGCCCAGGGCCTGACACCGAACATCGCCATGAGCACTAACTATCTGGAAACCATCAAGATGATGGTGTCCATCGGCCTGGCCTGGAGCGTACTGCCGCGCACCATGCTCGACGATCAGGTGGCGCGCATTCCTTTACCGGGCATACAGCTCACTCGCCAGCTAGGCTATATCCTGCATACCGAACGGACGTTGTCGAATGCTGCGCGGGCTTTCATGGCCTTACTGGATGCACAAGTCGATTGGCCAGGGACCCAGGCGTAAGCGTCCCGGCATGACTTATGCCACCTCTTTGCTTGCCTGAACCTGCGCCTAACGCTCTTTTCAGCCCAAGGCCCGCTGCTCATGCCAAAACCCGCTGACCGTCTACCGCCCATGCCGCGCGTTCACGCGCTCGACCCGAAACAGTCGGAGCAAAGCTGGGAGAGCGCCCCGCAGTTGCTTGCCGCACTCAATGGCGCACGGCTGGGCGCCTGGTACTGGGACATCGAAAGCGGGCAAATCAGCTGGTCGCGGGGCACCCAGGCGCTGTTTGGCTTCGATCCGCGCCAGCCGCTGCCCAAAGACCTGGAATACCTCGACCTGCTGCCCGAGGAAGACCGCGCCAAAACCATTCGCGCCTTCCATTCGGTGCTGGCCGGCGCGCCGCTGGAACAGGCGATGCATCACCGCATCCGCTGGCCCGACGGCAGCCTGCACTGGCTGGAAATCAATGGCAGCGTGCTGCCGGACAAACATGGCAAGCCCCGAATGATCGGGGTGATTCGCGAAATCACCCACCAACGCCAGCGGGAACAAGCCCTCAGCAGTTCGGAAAAACGCTTTGCCACGCTGTTTCACCTGTGCCCGAACATGGTGCTGCTGACCCGCCTGGAAGACGGCCTGATCAGCGAAGCCAACCAGTACTTCGAAAGCCTCTTCGGCTGGCCGGTGCAGCATGTCATCGGCCGCACCACCCTCGAACTGGGCCTGTGGGTCGACCCGGAACAACGCGCGCAAATGGTCAAGGCGGTACAAAAGCGCGGCCAGGCCGCCACCCTCGAGGTGCAACTGCGCGCCAGCAACGGGCAGATTCACGACGGTATTCTCAGTGCCCAGAAAGTCGAGCTGGAAGGCCAGGCCTACCTGCTCAGCACCTTTCTCGACACCAGCGAACGCAAGCTCGCCGAACAGGCCCTCAAGGACAGCCAGGAGCGCCTCGACCTGGCGCTGGACTCGGCCCAGCTCGGCACCTGGGACTGGCACATTCCCAGCGGCATGCTCTACGGCTCGGCCCGCGCCGCGCAATTGCATGGCCTGGAGCCGATGCCGTTCCATGAGTCCTTCGATGCATTTTTCGAGGGCGTGCCCGACGAAGAGCGCAACAGCATGCGCGATGCCTACCGCAGCCTGCGCGAAGGCCCGGCCGGCAATTATCAACTGACCTACCGCGTGCAACTGGCCGATGGCTCGTCACGCTTTCTGGAAAGCCGCGCCCGCCTCTACCGCGATGAGCAGGGCCATCCGCTGCGCATGGCCGGGACCTTGCTGGACATTACCGAACAGGTCGAGCGCGAGCAGCGCCTGGCGACGTCCGAGGAAAAGTTCGCCAGCCTGTTCCAGGTCAGCCCGGACCCGATCTGCGTCACGCTCCAGGAAACCGGGCAGCTCATCGAGATCAACTCCAGCTTCACCCAGACCTTCGGCTGGACCGCCGACGAAGTGCTCAACCGCAGCGCCGATGAAATCGGTCTGTGGGACGACTCCGCCCAGCGCCTGCAACGGGTCGAACAGGTAATCCGCGAACAGGCGCTGAACAATGTCGCGGTGGTGGTCCGGCACAAGGACGGGCACCCCCTGGCCTGCATCATTTCCAGCCGGCAGATCACCGTCGACAAACAGCCGTGCATTGTCACCACGCTGCGCGACATCACCCAACAACAACGCTCCGAGGCCGCGCTCAAGGCCAGCGAGGAGAAGTTCGCCAAGGCGTTCCACTCCAGCCCCGACGCCATCACCATCACCGAACGCGACACCGGGCGTTACCTGGAGGTCAACGACGGCTTCTGCCGGCTGACCGGCTACCGCGCCGAAGAAGTGATCGGCCGTACCGTGTATCAGGTCGGTATCTGGGCCGAGGAAAAACAGCGCTCGATCCTGCTCGCCGAGCTGCAGCTCAAAGGTCGGGTCAATCACCTGGAAATGCTCGGCCGCAACAAGCGTGGCGATATCCTGACAGTCGAGGTCTCGATCGAACCCATTACCCTCAATGAAACCCCCTGCCTGCTGCTCACCGCGCGGGACGTCAGCCTGCTGAAAAATGCCCAGGCACAGATTCGCCACCTGGCCTACCACGACCCGCTGACCAACCTGCCCAACCGCGCGCTGTTGATGGACCGCCTGAGCCAGCAGATCGCCCTGCTCAAGCGCCACAACCTGCGCGGCGCCCTGCTGTTTCTCGACCTGGACCATTTCAAGCACATCAACGATTCCCTCGGCCATCCGGTGGGCGACACCGTGCTGAAGATCGTCACCGCGCGGCTCGAAGCCAGCGTGCGCATGGAAGACACCGTGGCACGCCTGGGCGGCGATGAGTTCGTGGTCCTGCTCAGCGGCCTGGAAGGCAGCCGCAGCGAAGTCAGCGAGCAGGTGCGTGAACTGGCCGATACCCTGCGTGAGCTGCTCTCCGAACCGATGTTCCTCGATGGCCAGCGCCTGCAGGTGACCCCGAGCATCGGCGTGGCGCTGATTCCCGATCACGGCTCGACCCCCACCGACCTGCTCAAGCGCGCCGACATCGCGCTGTACCGGGCCAAGGACTCCGGGCGCAACACCACCCAGATGTTCCACAACACCATGCAGAAAGCCGCCAGCGAGCGCATGCGCATGGAAACCGACCTGCGCCTGGCGCTGTCCCGGGGCGAGTTCAGCCTGCACTTCCAGCCCCAGGTCGATGCCCGCGACAACCGCATCGTCGGCGCCGAGGCCCTGGTGCGCTGGCACCACCCCGAACTGGGGGCGCAATCGCCCACCGAGTTCATCAAGGTCCTGGAAGACAGCGGCCTGATCCTCGAGGTCGGCACCTGGATTCTCGACGAAGCCTGCCAGGCCTTCAGCCAGCTGATCGCCGAAGGCCTGGTGGACCCGCTCGACTTCAGCCTGTGTGTGAACATCAGCCCGCGACAGTTCCGCCAGAACGACTTCGTCGAGCGTATAGAGCACAGCCTGAGCCATTACCAGCTGCCGCCTTCGCTGCTGAAGCTGGAGATCACCGAAGGCATCGTGATCCAGAACCTGGAAGACACCATCGGCAAGATGCGTCGCCTGAAAAAACTCGGCGTGAGTTTCGCCATGGACGACTTCGGCACCGGTTATTCGTCGCTGACCTACCTCAAGCGCTTGCCGGTGGATGCACTGAAGATCGATCAGTCCTTCGTCCGCGATGCGACCCACGACCCCAACGACGCGGAGATCGTGCGCGCCATCGTCGCCATGGCCCGCAGCCTGGACCTGAAGGTGATCGCCGAAGGCGTGGAAACCGCGGAGCAGCTCGAGTTCCTGCAAGGCCTGGGCTGCCATTTGTATCAGGGTTACCTGCACAGCCGACCGCTGCCGCTGGAGGGTTTGAAAGCCCTGCTGGTCTGAGCGGGCGACATGCAATCGCCGGCCTGACAGATCAACGGGGCAGCAATTGCCAGTGTTTGGCACAACCTGTAGGGTCGCGTTTTTTGTGACGCCCACGAGATCGATCATGCAGGATGCAACCCTCCCCCGCCCGGCCCTTCTGGGCATTGACCTTGGCACCACCAACAGCCTGATCGCCGTCTGGCAGGACGGCCGCGCCCAGTTGATCCCCAACGCCCTCGGCGATGTCCTGACCCCGTCGGTGGTCAGCCTCGATGAAGACGACAGCATCCTGGTGGGCAAGGCCGCGCGGGCCCGCCTGACGACCCACCCGGAACGCACGGCCGCGGCCTTCAAGCGCTTCATGGGCAGCGACAAGCGCCTCGAACTGGGCGGCCGGCCGTTCAGCCCGGAAGAACTCTCGGCGCTGGTGATCGGCTCGCTCAAACAGGATGCCGAAGCCTTTCTCGGCCATCCGGTGCAGGAAGCGGTGATTTCGGTGCCCGCCTACTTCAGCGACGAACAACGCAAGCGCACGCTGTTCGCCGCCGAACTGGCGGGCCTGACGGTGTCGCGGCTGATCAACGAGCCGACCGCGGCCGCCATGGCCTACGGACTGCACGAACAGAAGTTCGAACGCACGCTGATCTTCGACCTGGGCGGCGGCACCTTCGACGTCACGGTGCTGGAATACGCACTGCCGCTGATTGAGGTGCATGCCTCCACCGGCGACAACTTCCTGGGCGGCGAGGACTTTACCGAGGCCTTGTTGCAGGCCTGCCTCAAGGACTGGCAACTCACCCCGGCGCAGATCGACGCCCAGGGCATGGCCAGCCTGGGCGACGCCCTGGAGCAGCTCAAGTGCGCACTCGCCGAAGGCACTCAGTCACTGAGCTGGCGCCATGGGGACACCTCGTATGAATGGACGCTGGACGAAGCGCTGGCATTGAAGATCTGGGAACCGCTGCTGGCCCGCTTGCGCGCGCCCATCGAACAGGCCCTGCGCGATGCCCGCCTCAAGCCTCGCGACCTCGACAGCCTGGTGCTGGTGGGTGGCGCAACCCGGATGCCGGCGGTGCAGCAGATGGTCGCCACCCTGTTCGGCCGCCTGCCTTACCGCCATCTCGACCCGGATACGATCGTCGCGCTGGGCGCCGCCACCCAGGCCGCCTGCAAGGCCCGAGACGGGGCCATCGAAGAACTGATCCTGACTGACGTCTGCCCCTACACCCTGGGGATTTCCACCCGTCGCGGCGAACAGGTCAGTGGGGCCTTTTCGCCGATCATCGAACGCAACACGGTAATCCCGACCTCACGGGTGCAGCAGTTCTACACCACACATCCGCATCAGGCGTTTATCCGCATCGAGGTGTACCAGGGCGAGCGGCCCTGGGTACGGGACAATATTTTCATCGACGCCTTCGACGTGCCTCTGACACCCAGCGAGCAGATCCAGTCCCTGGACGTGCGCTTCAGCTATGACATCAATGGCCTGCTCGAAGTCGACGTCACCCTGCTGGCCAGCGGCGAACGCCATAGCCACAGCATCGACCGCAGCCCCACCGGGCTCGATGCGCAATCCCGGCAAACCAGCCATGAGCGGCTGACCGCGCTGAAAATCCATCCTCGCGACGCCCTGCCCAACCGCACCCTGCTGGCACGCCTGGAACGGGCGTGGATGCAAAGCCTGGGCGACGAGCGCGAGCGCATCGCCGACTGGCTGGACACCTTCACCACCGTGCTCGGCGACCAGCAACCAGCGCAAATCGCCAGCCATCGAACCCAGTTGAACAAGGCACTGGACCAACTGCGTCTCTAGCCGTTGAGCCGCCGTAAACAGGCCTGCAAACCACCGGGCAGCGCGTCTTCACCCGCGCTGTCCGGCGGTACGCCATAGCGGTTGGGCAGCTTGTCGCCGGGAAAGGCGAACAGGATCAGCGACAGAAATGGAAAGAACACCGACAGGCCGCCCAGCACCAGCAAGGTCGGAATACCACGCCCCATGTCATGCAGGCGGCGCAGAATCGCCCCGAGCAAAAACAGGCTGCCCAGCAATGACACAACGATCGCGGACAGCGACGTACCGCTGAACAACGCGGCCAGCGGGGTGATCAGCACAGCGCCCAGCACCTGCCAGAAAAACGCCCCGCGTCCCAGCCGTGTGCCCAGACGCCAGAAAGCCGTGGCGGGCGTCGGACGGCTGTCGCCCTTGGCCAGCAGCAGACGCTCGCTCCAGGACAGCAGCGCACTGAAGGCAAAGCGCAGGCCGAGTCCGTGTTCCGGATTGTCCTTGGCCCGCTGCATGCGCAGCAGCACTTTCTGCCGAGGCACCCCGGCACTGCCGTAACGCACCAGCCCCTTGAGCACATCGAGGGCCAGGTAAAAAGCCTCGCTGTCGATCCCTTCGTCTTCGACCAGCGTCTGCTGCGGCGGCCGTGGCGGCTCGCCCTTGATCAAGCCGTGGCGGAAGCCGTCGAACCAGTCCTGGGGATTGGTGATTTCGGTAATCCGGTCGAGCAGGTATCGACGCTGCTGCGCATCGATCACCGGGTCGTGATACAGCACACCGCTCAAGAGCATGCGCCCGAGCAAATCGTCCGCGAAGGCGTGCAGGTCGCTGCGCAGACATGCGAACAAGCGCTCATTGCTCAACAACCGCACACTGTCGAGCGCTTCCTGGACGCCAAGCAATTGCCGGTCGAGCAAGGCATGCAGCGGATCGTCCAATTGCAGCCAGCCGAGCAAAGCGCTCAGGTCGCCCTGTTCGCGCTGTAACTGGGCAAGCTGCGGCTGCAGCCGGCTGAGCGGATGGGACGGATTGAGCGCCAGGCGCTCCAGACACCGCGAGTCGATCAATTGCCACCAGCGTTCCGGCTGCTGCAGCAACGCCATCAGGAACAGCGTATGGGCGTACCAGTGCCAGACAGCCTCTCCCGTCCCTGGCGGCGGCAGCACTACGCCATGCTGGCTCAGTTGCAGCAGCAGGTTCAGTTCCGACAAGTCGCTAGCGGCATCCGTATCGCTCAATTCGAAAGACTCGGCGATACGCTCCAGGGCGGCGTGACCGTAAGGGCGTAATCGGCGCAGCCACACACGACAGATCTGGTGCGGCTCACCGGTTGTCAGCGCAGCGGCCAGTTGTACCGAAGCCGCGCCCTCATCGATGAAGGCCTTCATCGCCAACGGAATCGGCGCCTGGCTCAACCAGCGCAAGTGCTGCCCGGCCTGGTCCTTGAATCCGCTCAGCACCAGGCCTTCGAGGGCATCCAGTGGCTGCGGTTCGTCCAGCACCTGTTGCAACAGGTCTGCTGCGCCACGGTGCAAGGCCCAGGCATGCCGGTACAGGCGCAACAACCGGGTGTCGGTGTTCTGGCCCAGCAACTGCGCCAGCAAGGGCAACTCGTCGCCGGTCATCCGCCAGTCGATAAAGGCCTGCGCCAATCCCTGCAGCTCGAGCCGGCCAACGCCGAGCCAGCGGATCAGCGTCTCGGGACGTTGTGAAGGGCTGCCGTATTCCTGGGTGACATGGGCGAGATCGGTGGACCAGCCGCTGAAATTCTCCAGACGATCAAACGCCTGGATCAGCAGCGGCAAAAAGTCCGGCTGACGTTTGGCGCACAACGCCAGCAATTGGCTCTCGGCCTTGGGATGACGATGCTCCTGCCAAAGCCGGACCCAGCAAGGCAACGCCTGATCGTCCAGCCCCAGCAGGCTGTTCTGGCACGCCAGCAAGTACAGCCAGTCCACATCATCCGGCGCTTCGCGCTGCTGCTCGATGCACAGCTGCAGCAGCCCCTGGCCACCGATGCCGGCCTGGGTGAATTGCACCAGCAAACGCTTGATGAAGAGCGCATCGTTCGGCAACGGCAGGCAGGTGTGTTGGCTGGCGAAGCCTTCGTATTCGTGGAGCGGTCGCCGGTCGAAGATGAAGTCGAGACTGCGCGCGTACCACAGGCTTTCGGTCTGCGCCGGTTCCGACCAATTTCCCATCAGCACCGTGTCGAAAGGGTCCGGGGTCTTGATCCGGTTCAGATAGTCCTCGACATGACGGGCCTGATCGAACCCCAGCTCCAGCAACTGATGCTCCCAGCCCATGCGCTGGGCCAGCAGGCCCGCGCAACGATGGGACAGCGGCCCGGCGTTGGCCGTCCGCCCGAACAACTCCCAGCGCAGGTCATCGAGCATGCCGAGCGGCAGTTGATCCAGTGTCTTGATAAAGGCCTGCCAGGCCTCAGGATTGAAGCGCCGCGCCGGATCACTCAGCAGCGCATCAAAATCGAGGATGGCCTGCGCAGGCGCAGGCTCGTTCTCCTGCGCCGCTTCAAGTTCCTGCGCCTTGTCACGCACCAGCCGCAGGGCACTCTCGTAGGCCTGGCGCAGTGCCTGGAATCCTTCGGGATCGGTCTCCGGGTGATGCTCCGGCAGACGGGCACGATAGGCATTGCGAATCAGCGTTTCATCGGTGGTAGGGTCGATCCCCAACTGTATCCAGCAACTCATGACCAGGCGAACTCCTCAAGCGACGCCGGACGCTGCGGCAAATCGAGATCCAGGTGCCATGGCAAGTCCGCTAGACAATCCGCCATGTTTTGCGCAAGCCCCTGGGCGATCATCAGGCTGTTGGGGTTCTCCCCCTGTCGATCCAGCTCGTAAGCCAGTTCGTCGTCGCTATTGCCCAGGCAACCCCAAAACGCGCGGCCAACCAGGAAACCATTGAAATAGGCGAACCAGCTGCCGTAGTGGTATTGCGCCCTGACCGCCAGCCGGCCGTGCAGCCACAGGCTCTCGGCCAGATCGATCCACTGGTTACGCACGCCGCAACGCAAGAGAAACCCCATTCGCCCGTAATCCCAGGCCAGGATCCCGCCCGGGCCGCAAGCACCAAAGGTACGGCTGGCGAACTCATGCAGGATGCGTTCACGGGGCTCGAGGGTCTCGAGCAGGGCCTGCCACTCGCTCGGCAGGCAGCGCTGCCAGGCGCGATAGGCGTCGTCGAGGCGGGCGGCATGACCGTGGTCAGTCATCTTTTCCAGCATGTCCAGCAACTGCCGTCGGTCACCAATGCCCCAACTGCCTTGCAGGTCGATGGAGTCCGGACCGGGGTAGAACGCGGGGTTGTCGTATCCGGCGCGAGGGTTGAGCGCAACCATCGGCGCAGAGAGGCTCCACAGCCAGCGCTGTTGTATCTCGTCCATGAAAAAGGCTCCAGGCCGACCGGTAAGGAGGGGGGTCGGCAAAACTGCGGCGGATTGTAGAGAAAGCGCCGCAACGCGGCAAAGGCGAACGATGATTTTCCCAGGCATAAAAAAGGCCCCGACTTGTCGGGGCCTTTTTCAGCGACTCAGCGCTCGATCAAACGCCTGTGTGGCGGCGCATGGATCAATGCTGCAGGGCTGGCTTCTGCGTCCCGTTGATCGGGATGCGTT
Organism: Pseudomonas sp. GW822-FHT05A08; assembly: GCF_058800485.1. Classification (NCBI taxonomy): domain Bacteria; kingdom Pseudomonadati; phylum Pseudomonadota; class Gammaproteobacteria; order Pseudomonadales; family Pseudomonadaceae; genus Pseudomonas; species Pseudomonas sp. GW822-FHT05A08. The sequence goes on along the minus strand of NZ_CM179511.1, from coordinate 2,455,727 downwards.
TGGCTTTCGCCTCTTCCGGGATCACTCGCAGCAGGTCGATGCTCAACAGACCGTTGCTCAGGCTGGCGGCCTTGATCTCGATGTGATCGGCCAGACGGAAGGACAGCTTGAAGGCACGCTGGGCGATGCCCTGGTGCAGGAAGGTGACGCCTTCGTTCGCGTCGCGTTTGCCGCCACTGATGGTCAGCACGCCCTTCTCGACTTGAAGCTCCAGGTCTTCTTCCTGGAACCCGGCGGCGGCCACGACGATGCGGTACTGGTCGTCACCGTGCTTTTCGACGTTGTAGGGCGGATAGGTGCTGCCTGGCTCATTGCGCAGGGCGGTTTCGAACAGGTCGTTGAAACGGTCGAAACCCACCGAGGAACGGAACAGTGGTGCGAGGGAAAATGCAGTACTCATGGTTCAAATCTCCTGAAAACAATCAGCAAGTTTTTTTGTCTCCGCGACCCGAATTCGGCATCGCGTAACCCTTAGATAGGGACCGCCGATTGCATTTCAAGAGACTTTTCGCAGATTTTTTCAGGCCGCCTCGGCCACCGGCAAGCCCAGCAAACGCGAGACTTGATCCGGTTCGGTTTCGCGACGCAGGACGGTGAACAGCTCCACCGCCTCGGGATAATTGCGGGTCAGCATCGCCAGCCACTGCTTCAGGCGGCCCGGCGATTGGCGAGCCGTCATCTGCGCCTTGGCTTGCAGCCAGAAGTCCTGGATCAGCGGCATCAGCTCGGCCCAGGTCATCTCGACCACCTCTTCCCCGGCCCGCGCGGCGGCGATTTGCCGGGCCAGGTCCGGACGCGACACCAGGCCACGGCCGAGCATGATGTCTTCCACGCCGCTGATTTCGCGGCAGCGGCGCCAGTCTTCGACGCTCCAGATATCACCGTTGGCGAACACCGGCACCTTGACCACGTCCTGCACCCGCGGAATCCACTCCCAGTGCGCCGGCGGCTTGTAGCCGTCGACCTTGGTCCGCGCATGCACCACGATATGTTCCGCGCCGCCTTCGGCCAGCGCCGTGGCGCACACCAGCGAGCCATCCGGGCTGTCGAAGCCGAGGCGCATCTTGGCGGTCACCGGGATGTGCGCAGGCACGGCACGCCGCACCTGCTCGACGATCTGGTTGAGCAGCTCCGGCTCCTTGAGCAGCACCGCACCGCCACGGGATTTGTTGACGGTCTTGGCCGGGCAGCCGAAGTTCAGGTCGATGACTTCGGAACCGAGCTCGCAGGCCAGGGCGGCGTTTTCCGCCAGGCACACCGGATCGGAACCCAGCAGTTGCACCCGCAGCGGCACGCCGGACGCGGTCCGGGCGCCGTTCAACAACTCGGGGCCGAACTTGTGGAAATAGGCCGGTGTGAGCAACTGATCGTTGACCCGGATGAACTCGGTCACGCACCAGTCGATACCACCGACCCGGGTCAGTACATCCCGCAGGATGTCATCGACCAACCCTTCCATGGGCGCCAAAGCAATTTGCATGAATCACACTCAACGTAAAACGCGGTAAAAAAACGTGCGGCAGTTTACTGGGTTTCGCTGGGAAGCAGGTATTTCAACGGGTGGATGGTCGCGGACCGGTTCAGTTCGCCCCTTGCAACGCCGGCCCATAACCCTCGAGAAACTCCGCCGGCATGCGCTTGGGCTTGCCGCTGGACAGCTCGATGCAGACAAAGGTGGTCTGGGCCCGCAGCAAGGTGCTGCCATCGCTCGGGCGCACCAGTTGGAAGCGCCGCGACATCTTCAGGCGCTGGTCCCAGTCGACGATCCAGGTCGCCAGCTGCAGCTCGTCGCCTTCATAGGCCGCCGCCAGGTAGTCGATCTCGTGGCGTACCACCGCCATGGCCCGATCCAGGCGGCGGTATTCGCTCAGGTCCAGGCCCAGGCGCTGGGAATGACGCCAGGCGCAACGCTCCAGCCAAGTGACGTACACCGCGTTGTTGGCGTGCCCCAAGCCGTCGATGTCTTCGGCGCCTACCTGCAGATCGATGATAAACGGCGTTGCCAGATCCCAGCCCATGCCCCACTCCCGGTCAGATTATTCGACCGGGGCAGTGTAACGGATTGCTCAGGCGGATTGGCGCGCTTGCAGGCTGCGGCCGGCCAACAGCGTCAGCACACCCTCGATCAGCCGCGGATCGGCCAATACGCGCTGATGCCCGCCTTCCTTCAGGCGCAACAAGCGACTGTCGAACCAGGCGTCGTGGATCAGTTCGGACTCCTTGACCGGGACAAAGCAATCATCTTCGGCATGCACGATCAACCCGGGCATGTCCAACTGGTAATGCGCGACATCCAGGGCCGCGGCGCGCATGCCGACATCCTGCTCCACCTGGCGGATAAAGGCCGAGCGTGCCTTGGGTGGCAGGCGCACATAACGGGCGAAGCCGCGCAGGACGCCGAGTATCCGCGCCGGGGCGGCGATGCTGACCAGGGTCTCGGTACGCAAGCCCAGCTGCACCGCCAGCATGGCGCTGGCGCCCCCCATGGAATGGCCGATGACCGCGCGCAGCGGCGGTAACTCCGCGGCGGCTTCGAGCATCGCCCGGGCAAACAGCATCACATTGGCCTCGCGACCGGGAGAACGCCCGTGGGCGGGACCGTCCAGCGCCACGACGCTGTAGCCGGCGCCCACCAGCGCATCGATCAGGCTGGCAAATTGCGTGGGGCGGCCTTCCCAACCGTGCATCAGCAGCACCGCCGGCCCCTGGCCCCAGCGCAATGCCGAGAGCCCGAAGCGCAGGGTAATGCGCTCCGAACGCGCCAGCAGCGGCAGCTCCCAGTCACGCGGCAGCCGCTCGCGCGGCGTCATGAAGGCCAGTCGCATCTTGCTGGCGACCAGCTTCGGTGCAACCCAGCCCAAGGTGCCGTTAACGCCACGAACCCAACTTAACGTGCTCATCGCTTCTCTCCTCAGGCCAGCGCCTCAGGTCATAGCACCGCCGACTTGGCAGCGCGCAGTAAACGGTCCGACAGCTCACCGGCTCCCAGCGCCCGGGCCAGGGACAAGCCGCCCACCATCAGGGCCAGATCGGCCAGGGCCTTGTCGGTGTCTTCGGGGGTGGTCGCCAACTGAGCCAGCATCAGCTCGATGTGTTCATTCAGGACTTTGCGGAAATCGTCCGGCAGGCGCCCCATTTCACCGACCGACGCAGGGATCGGGCAGGCCTGCTCGGTGGAATCGCGGTGCTTGCGCGACAGATAGAACGCTGCCACCAGCGCTCGCCGCTCTTCGCCGGTCAACGATGCGTCCATATCGGCAATCAGGCCCCGGCGCTGGGCCAGCAATTGACTGAACGCTTCCAGCATCAGGGCGTCCTTGCTTTCGAAATGCGCGTAGAAACCACCGACCGTCAGGCCCGCGGCACCCATCACTTCGCCCACGCTCGGCTCGGCCGGGCCACGCTGCACCAGCGCGGTGCTGGCGGCCTGGAGAATGCGCTCGCGGGTTTGAGCTTTTTTATCGTTCATCGTTGCCTCCGAATATTACGATCAAAATATTATTCTCATAATAAATTTTCGCAAGTCGTTAGTGTGACCGTCGGTCAGGAGAACAGTGTGGGGAGAAAGGGAGAATTGGCCAAACGCCAGACAAACAAAAGGGCCATTCAATAATTGAATGACCCTTATAAATCCCGCAGAGCGGGTAAACGTGGCGTCCCCTAGGGGACTCGAACCCCTGTTACCGCCGTGAAAGGGCGGTGTCCTAGGCCACTAGACGAAGGGGACACAAACCCTTCTATACAACTGATCAGTGCTGAGAGCTGATCGATTCAAGGCCGGTGTGGCCAGACCTTGAACTGTAAAATTGGTGGAGCTAGACGGGATCGAACCGTCGACCTCTTGCATGCCATGCAAGCGCTCTCCCAGCTGAGCTATAGCCCCAGATTTTTCGCCTCGCGGCGGAGCGACATCTTGCAACATCGCTTCTGTAAAACTGGCGTCCCCTAGGGGACTCGAACCCCTGTTACCGCCGTGAAAGGGCGGTGTCCTAGGCCACTAGACGAAGGGGACGCAAACCCTTCTAACAACTGATCAGCGCTGAGAACTGATCGATTCAAGGCCGGTGTGGCCAGACCTTGAACTGTAAATTGGTGGAGCTAGACGGGATCGAACCGTCGACCTCTTGCATGCCATGCAAGCGCTCTCCCAGCTGAGCTATAGCCCCTCGTCGGTGAGGACGGGGCGAATCTTAAGGGCGTATCGGAAGGCTGTCAAATTTTTTTTCAGCTTTTTTTAAAAAAATTTGCCGGCATAACAATCACTTACCGCCCTCCCCCGTAAATCCGGGGCTTTTTCCGACCGTTGTGCCCTCCAGCAACGGTCGCGATCTCACTTCTTGCGCAGGTCCGTGGGAGCCAGCATGCCGGCTCCCGCGAATCAGCAGGCTGAATCAGGCGATCGCGCCCAGCAGCTTTTCCCACTCTTTGTTTTCTTTCTTCGACACGCCACCCAGCAGGTCGATGGCCTGGCGCAGGCGGAAACGGGTCAGGTCCGGGCCCAGAATTTCCATGGCATCGAGCACCGAGACCGAGCTGGCCTGACCGGTGATAGCGGCGAACATCAGCGGCATGGCATCACGCAGCTTCAGTTCCAGGGATTCGACCACGGCCTGGATGGTCGCGGTGATGCTGTCCTTTTCCCACTGGCGCAGGCTTTCCAGCTTCCACAGGATCAGTTGCATCAGTTGCCGCACCTGATCGCCCGAAAGCTTCTTCGACTCGAACAGCTTGGCATCCGGGGTCACGCCACCGGCGAAGAAGAACCCGGCCAGCGGTGCGATCTGGCTGAAGGTTTCCACCCGGCCTTGCACGTGCGGCGCGATCTTCATCAGGTATTCGGGGTTCAACGCCCAGGTCTGCACGCGGCTGGCAAACTCTTCCACCGGCAGGTCGCGCAACCACTGGCCATTGAGCCAGGACAGTTTCTCGATATCGAAAATCGGTCCACCCAGGGAGACGCGCGACAGGTCGAAGTTGTCGACCATTTCCTGCAGCGAGAACTTCTCGCGCTCGTCCGGCATCGACCAGCCCATGCGGCCCAGGTAATTGAGCATGGCTTCCGGCATGAAGCCCATGCGCTCGTAGAAAGTCACGGAGGTCGGGTTCTTGCGCTTGGACAGCTTGCTCTTGTCCGGGTTGCGCAGCAGCGGCATGTAGCACAGCTGCGGCTGCTCCCAGCCGAAATACTCGTAGAGCAGAATCAGTTTCGGCGCCGAAGGCAGCCATTCTTCGCCACGCAATACGTGGGTGATGCCCATCAGGTGGTCGTCGACCACGTTGGCCAGGAAGTAGGTCGGCAGGCCATCGGTCTTCATCAGCACCTGCATGTCCATGCGATCCCACGGGATCTCGACATCGCCACGCAGCATGTCCGGCACCACGCAGACGCCTTCGCTCGGCACCTTCATGCGGATCACGTGCGGTTCGCCAGCGGCCAGGCGCCGCGCGACCTCTTCCTTGGACAGCAGCAGCGCGCGACCGTCGTAGCGCGGCGTCTCGCCACGGGCCATCTGCTCGGCGCGCATCTGGTCCAGTTCTTCGGCGGTGCAGAAGCACGGGAAGGCATGGCCCATGTCGACCAACTGCTGGGTGTACTTCTGGTAGATCTCGCTACGTTCGCTCTGCCGGTAAGGGCCGTGCGGGCCGCCCACGTCCGGGCCTTCGCTCCAGTTGATGCCCAACCAGCGCAAGGCGTCGAAAATCTGCTGCTCGGACTCGCGGGTCGAACGCAGTTGATCGGTGTCTTCGATGCGCAGGATGAACTCACCGCCATGCTGCTTGGCGAAGCAGTAGTTGAACAAGGCGATGTAAGCGGTACCTACGTGGGGGTCCCCGGTAGGCGATGGCGCGATGCGCGTGCGGACGGTGGTCATGGCATGTCTCGGAAAGAATATGAAAAGCGAAGATCAAACAAGAGGCGAATGGTAACAGGCGATGCCGGCCCCGCTCCAGTGAGCAGGGCATTTAAGCCAAGGTTGAGGCCACTCGAGTCGCCCGGGCCGCCGAACCGTCGATTGTCCGCCCGTGGCATTTACCACTGGTCGGCCGTATGCCAGATTCGCCCTCTGACAAATTTCCTTACATTTACCTGAGCTCAGCCTGCCGCCCCATGCCAGTTCAACTCAAGCGTCGCCTGTTTATTTTCCTGTTCCTGGTCCTGCTGATTGCCCTGGGCTTTCTGGCGCAGTGGTTTTTCCATGGACGCTTTTATGAAAGCACCGATAACGCCTATGTCCAGGGTGAAATCACCCGCGTTTCCAGCCAGCTTGGCGCGCGCATCGACGAGGTGCTGGTGCAGGACAACCAGCACGTCGAAAAAGGCCAGTTGCTGATCAGGCTCGAAGGCGATGATTTCCACCTCGCCGTGGATCGCGCCAATGCCACCCTGGCCACCCGCGAGGCCGAACGCCTGCAAGCCCAGAGCAGACTCACGCAACAGGCCAGCCTGATCGCCGCCGGCGAGGCCCAGGTGGCCTCCAGCCAGGCCAGCCTCGGGCGCTCGCAGATCGACCTGTCCCGCGCGCAAACCCTGCGCAAACCGGGTTATGTCTCCGAAGAGCGGGTCACCACCCTGTCCGCCGACAACCATATCGCCCGCTCGCAAGTGGCCAAGGCCCAGGCCGACCTGCAAGGCCAGCGCCAGCAGGTCAATGCCCTGAGCGCCGAGATCAAGCGCCTCGACGCGCAGATCGCCAATGCCCGCACCGACCTGGCCCAGGCCGAGCTGAACCTGACCCGCAGCGAAATCCACGCCCCCATCAGCGGCCTGATCGGCCAGCGCGCGGCGCGTAATGGCCAGTACGTACAGGCTGGGGCCTATCTGCTGTCGATCGTGCCGGACCAGGACATCTGGGTTCAGGCCAACTTCAAGGAAACCCAGATCGGCCATATGCAACCGGGACAAAAGGCCGAGCTGCTGTTCGACGCCTACGGCGACACGCCGATCGAAGCCCGCGTCGACAGCCTGTTCGCCGCCTCGGGCGCGCAGTTCAGCCTGCTGCCGCCGGACAACGCCACCGGCAACTTCACCAAGGTGGTGCAGCGCATTCCGGTGAAACTGACCTTTGCCGCCGACAACCCGCTGCACGGCAAGATCCGCCCGGGCATGTCAGTCACCGTCAAAGTGAATATCCAGCCCCTGAACCCAGAACCCTCGAACGATGGCCGGTGACCAACTGTTGCGCCCGGTCGGCGAACCGACCCGGCGCGACTGGATCGCGGTGATGAGCGTGATGCTCGGCGCCTTCATGGCGGTGCTGGACATCCAGATCACCAACGCCTCGCTCAAGGACATCCAGGGCGCGCTGTCGGCAACCCTCGAAGAAGGCTCGTGGATCTCCACTTCCTATCTGGTGGCGGAGATCATCATGATCCCCCTCACCGCCTGGCTGGTGCAGCTGCTGTCGGCGCGGCGCCTGGCGGTCTGGGTCTCGGCGGGCTTCCTGATCGCCTCCCTGCTCTGCTCCATGGCCTGGAGCCTGGAAAGCATGATCGTGTTCCGCGCCCTGCAGGGCTTTACCGGCGGCGCACTGATCCCGCTGGCGTTCACCCTGACCCTGATCAAGCTCCCCGAGCACCATCGCGCCAAGGGCATGGCCATGTTCGCCATGACCGCCACCTTCGCCCCGTCCATCGGCCCGACCCTGGGGGGCTGGCTCACGGAGCACTGGGGCTGGGAATACATCTTCTATATCAACATCCCGCCCGGCCTGATCATGATCGCCGGCCTGCTCTATGGCCTGGAGAAGAAGGAAGCCCATTGGGAGCTGCTGAAAAGCACCGACTACGCCGGCATTCTCACTCTGGGTGTCGGCCTCGGTTGCCTGCAGGTGTTTCTCGAGGAAGGTCACCGCAAGGACTGGCTGGAATCGAACCTGATCGTCAGCCTGGGCAGCATCGCCCTGCTGAGCCTGATCACCTTTGTCATTGTCCAGGTGTCCAAGCCCAACCCGCTGATCAACCTGGGCATCCTGCGCAACCGCAACTTCGGCCTGTCGAGCATTTCCAGCCTGGGCATGGGCGTCGGGCTGTACGGATCCATCTATCTGTTGCCGCTGTACCTGGCGCAGATCCAGAGCTACAACGCCTTGCAGATCGGCGAAGTGATCATGTGGATGGGGGTGCCGCAGCTGTTCCTGATTCCGCTGGTGCCGAAGCTGATGCAGTTCATCTCGCCCAAATGGCTGTGCACCTTGGGCTTTGGCCTGTTCGGCCTGGCGAGTTTTTCTTCGGGGGTGCTCAACCCGGACTTCGCCGGACCGCAGTTCAACCAGATCCAGATCATCCGCGCCCTGGGGCAGCCGTTGATCATGGTCACCATTTCTTTGATCGCCACCGCCTACATCCTGCCGCAGGACGCCGGCTCGGCCTCCAGCCTGTTCAACATCCTGCGCAACTTAGGCGGTGCAATCGGCATCGCCCTGCTCGCGACCCTGCTGGATGCGCGGACCAAGACTTACTTCGACTACCTGCGCGAATCCATAGTGCCGAGCAACCCGCAAGTGGCCGAACGCCTGGCGACCCTGGCCGAGAAGTTCGGCAGCGATACCGCCGCCCTCGGCAAACTCAGCGAAATTACCCACCAGCAGGCGCTGATCATGGCCTACAACGACGCCTTCCATTTTGTCGGGATCGCCCTGGGCGTCAGCATGCTGGCGATTCTGCTGACCAAGGCGTTGCCGGCCGGGATCAAGGCCGGGGAAGCGCACTGACTTGCCAAGGTAACCGCTGTAGCCGCTGCCGCAGGCTGCGATAGGTCCGAAGGACCTTCAGCGGTAGTAATACCGCCTCGGCCGTACCGGCCAATCGCAGCCTGCGGCAGCGGCTACAAGATCAGACCGTCAGCAAACGCTCGCGCAGCTTGCCGATTTCGTCGCGCATCTGCGCCGCGGCTTCGAACTCCAGGTCGCGGGCCAACTGGTACATCTTCTCTTCGAGCTGGCGAATGCGCTTGGTGATCTCGCTGGGCGAGCGCAGTTCGTTTTCGTAGCGGGCGTTTTCCTCGGCAGCCTTGGCCATGCCTTTGCGCTTCTTGCTGCGCGAACCGGGCACGGTGGCGCCTTCCATGATGTCGGCGACGTCCTTGAACACGCCTTTGGGGGTGATGCCATTGGCCAGGTTGAAGGCGATCTGCTTGTCGCGACGGCGCTCGGTCTCGCCAATCGCCCGCTCCATGGAGCCGGTAATGCGGTCGGCGTAGAGAATCGCCCGGCCGTTGAGGTTACGCGCGGCACGGCCAATGGTCTGGATCAGCGAGCGCTCGGAGCGCAGGAAACCTTCCTTGTCCGCATCGAGAATCGCCACCAGCGACACTTCCGGCATGTCCAGGCCTTCGCGCAGCAGGTTGATCCCTACCAGCACATCGAAGGTGCCCAGGCGCAGGTCGCGGATGATCTCGACCCGCTCCACGGTGTCGATGTCCGAGTGCAGATAACGCACCCGCACACCGTGATCAGCGAGGTAATCGGTCAGGTCCTCGGCCATGCGCTTGGTCAGGGTGGTCACCAGGACCCGCTCTTCCACGGCCACGCGCTTAGTGATTTCCGACAGCAGGTCATCGACCTGGGTCAGCGCCGGACGTACTTCCACCTGCGGGTCGACCAGGCCGGTCGGGCGCACCACCTGCTCGACCACGCGGCCGGCATGCTCGGCTTCATAGTTGCCCGGCGTGGCCGAGACGAAGATGGTCTGCGGGCTGACCCCTTCCCACTCGTCGAAGCGCATCGGCCGGTTGTCCAATGCCGAGGGCAGGCGGAAACCGTACTCCACCAGGGTTTCCTTGCGGGAGCGGTCGCCTTTGTACATGGCGCCGACCTGCGGCACGCTGACGTGGGATTCGTCGATCACCAGCAAGGCGTCCGCCGGCAGGTAATCGTACAGGGTCGGCGGCGCGGCCCCGGCAGGCCGCCCGGACAGGTAGCGCGAGTAGTTTTCGATGCCGTTGCAGTAACCCAGCTCGAGGATCATCTCCAGGTCGAAACGGGTGCGCTGCTCCAGGCGCTGGGCTTCCACCAACTTGTTGTTGCTGCGCAGGTACTCCAGGCGTTCCTGCAACTCGACCTTGATCCCCTCGATGGCATCCAGCAGGGTTTCCCGCGGCGTCACGTAGTGGCTCTTGGGATAGAAGGTGAAACGCGGCAGCTTGCGGATCACTTCGCCGGTCAGCGGGTCGAAAGCGGAGATGCTTTCCACCTCGTCATCGAACAGCTCGATGCGGATCGCCTCCAGGTCGGATTCCGCCGGGTAGATATCGATCACATCGCCGCGCACGCGGAAGGTGGCGCGGGCAAAATCCATGTCGTTGCGGGTGTATTGCAGGTCGGCCAGGCGGCGCAGCAAGGCGCGCTGGTCGAGCTTGTCGCCGCGATCGACGTGCAACACCATCTTCAGATAGGTTTCCGGGCTGCCCAGGCCGTAGATGCACGACACCGTGGTGACGATGATCGCGTCCTTGCGTTCCAGCAGCGCCTTGGTCGCCGACAGGCGCATCTGCTCGATATGGTCGTTGATCGAGGCATCTTTCTCGATAAAGGTGTCGGACGAAGGTACATAGGCTTCCGGCTGGTAGTAGTCGTAGTAGGAAACGAAGTACTCCACCGCGTTGTTCGGGAAGAACGCCTTGAACTCGCCGTACAACTGCGCGGCCAGGGTCTTGTTCGGCGCCAGCACCAGGGTCGGGCGCTGTACCTGGGCGATCACGTTGGCGATGCTGAAGGTCTTGCCCGAGCCGGTCACACCGAGCAGCGTCTGGTGCGCCAGCCCGGCCTCGATGCCCTCGACCATCAGCCGGATGGCCTCCGGCTGGTCGCCGGCGGGCTGGAAGCGGGTGACTAGCTGGAATTCAGACATAACGTACCTCTGGGTTCACTCCAGCACGACGCCGCCGCACAGGAACGAGAAAGACCATAAACGACGAGTGTCGCCGGGAAAATACTGGATTGTGCTGGATGTGGAGGCAAATTCCACAGCTTTCAAGGCAAAGGTCCCAGGGCCCTGTACGACTTTGACGTTGCAATAAGACTAACGGTCGAAAAATAAACCGAAAAACTTGCCGGAAAAGCCCTTTCAGCTGTCGCCGCGCACAGTGATGGCCTCTATACTAGCTCCCCGTTTGTGCACCGCTCTAGTGCATTCGGCTGGAGCGCGACACGTCCCTCCACACTCCATTCAGAGCCGCCGTAATAATGAGCCTGTTCTCCGCTGTCGAAATGGCACCACGCGATCCTATCCTGGGCCTCAACGAAGCATTCAACGCCGATACCCGTACCAACAAGGTCAACCTGGGGGTCGGTGTTTACTGCAACGAGGAGGGGCGAATTCCACTCCTGCGCGCCGTTGTCGAAGCCGAGACGATCCGCGCCGCTCAACATGCCTCCCGTGGCTACCTGCCGATCGACGGTATCGCCGCCTACGACCAGGCCGTGCAGAAGCTGCTGTTCGGCAACGACTCGCCGCTGCTGGCCGCCGGTCGCGTGGTCACCACCCAGGCCGTCGGCGGTACCGGCGCGCTGAAGATCGGCGCCGACTTCCTCAAGCAACTGCTGCCTGACGCGGTCGTGGCCATCAGCGACCCAAGCTGGGAGAACCACCGCGCGCTGTTCGAAACCGCCGGTTTCCCGGTGCAGAACTACCGCTACTACGACGCTGCCACCCACGACGTGAACCGCGTCGGCCTGCTGGAAGACCTGAATGCCCTGCCAGCCCAGTCGATCGTGGTCCTGCACGCCTGCTGCCACAACCCGACCGGCGTCGATCTGAGCCCGGAAGACTGGAAAAATGTGCTGCAGGTGATCAAGGCGAAAAACCTGGTGCCGTTCCTCGACATGGCCTACCAGGGCTTCGGTGACGGCATCGCCGAAGACGCCGCCGCCGTGCGCCTGTTCGCCGAATCGGGCCTGACCTTCTTCGTCTCCAGCTCGTTCTCCAAGTCGTTCTCGCTGTACGGCGAGCGCGTTGGCGCCCTGTCGATCGTCAGCGAATCGAAAGAAGAAAGCGCGCGCGTGCTGTCGCAGGTCAAGCGCGTGATCCGCACCAACTACTCCAACCCGCCGACCCACGGTGCAAGCATCGTCGCCGCCGTGCTCAACAGCCCGGAACTGCGCGCCCAATGGGAAGCCGAACTGGCCGAAATGCGCCTGCGGATCCGCGGCATGCGCCTGCAGATGGTCGACCTGCTGGCCAAGGGCGCGCCACAGCGCGACTTCAGCTTCGTGGCCCGTCAGCGCGGCATGTTCTCCTACTCCGGCCTGACCGTCGAACAAGTGACACGCCTGCGCAACGAGTTCGGCATCTACGCCCTGGACACCGGCCGTATCTGCGTGGCCGCGCTGAACCAGAACAACATCGACGTCGTGACCAAGGCCATCATCCAGGTGATCTGAGCCACGCGCGGTGAGTGAAAGGGGGAAGCCTTTGGGCTTCCCCCTTTTTTGTGGGCCGCCCTCGCCGACCCGATGCCCACTAGACTGAATTCAGCTTGCCTTCTTCCCTATCGAGAACGCCCCATGAGACACGACGACCTGCGAGCCGACCGCGACGAACTGGACCACTTCCCCCGCCCGCAGAAACGCGAAAGGAACCTGGTCCTGCAAATTGCCCTGGGGGTATTTCTCGGTGGCCTGGCGCTGTGGCTGGTGCAACTGGCGGCCACATCGCTGGCCGCGAAGTTCATGCTGGGCACCTTCACTTTCGGCGGTTGAGAATGCTCAACCGGCCAGTTCAGCGCTGCGCTGGCTGGCGGCATCATCGAAGGCCACGTACAGCGACTCGGCGACCTGGCTCTTGATGGCCTTGGCGCTTTCCAGCCCGAGGACAAAACCTTCGGCCTTGCCACCCGCGCGGTTCAATTCAGCGGCCGATCCGGCCTGGGTAATGGCATCCCACAGTTTCATGGCCTGGGGACCGACGCCTTTGGGCAGGCTGATCTGCTCGATGCTCATAAAACCTCCTCAGGCAGAGGCGACAGGGCAAGCAGTGTGGCGGGTAAAAACTTGAACAGGGTCATGAGCGTTACCTTTTCGGCTGGAAGCCGGGAGCGCGTGAAACCACTGCCGGGGCGCCATGGTAGACCTGTGCCGCGATTCCGGTAACCGCCAACGGCCAAATAGCCGCGGATTGGCACAATGGCCAGGGTCGACCAGGCTCACTCAAGCGAAAAATTATTTGGGGATGCTTGACTTCTCCTTCTTAATCAGTAAGATACGCCGCATTCCGCGATAGCTCAGTTGGTAGAGCAAGTGACTGTTAATCACTGGGTCCCTGGTTCGAGTCCAGGTCGTGGAGCCATCTTCCTACACTGATTGGCCAGCAACACTTCAAGGAGCGCCCTGCTCCTGCGGCGAATCAGTTCAGCGTCACCCTCCCCCAAGATCGATTCAGCGCATGCCAGACCGGCATGCGGATACGCGTTTGCGCTGCAGCCGATTGCCTGTCTCCGATTGCCTGGCGCCAGCGCCTGAAGTAGGCTGTGCCCCTTCTCACGTCAGCCGTCACGACTCATGTTTTTCCCCGCACAGCCCCATCACAGCTTTCTCTCGATGAGCCCATCGCAGACCTTCGCGGTGTCGCAATCCGACTGCGCGATCAATCGACGCCGCCGCAGCGTGCTGTTCGCCTTCACTTTCTCCCCTCACGCCTGAACCCCACCGTTGCGCCTGAAGCCGGCGCGGACCTGATACAGCTGCAGCGCTTGTTCGCCGCGCACCGCCCCATCCGCCGCTTTGCACCGCAGAAACCCGGCCCGACCTACGCCCGCGTATGCCGAACCGCAACCCTGCCCGAGCAAAAGCGCCGCGCCACAACAAACCGTTTTTAAGCACCCGCCCCGTCGGGTGCAGGTGTATTCCATGAATAAAACCCTGCTGGCCGCGCTGATCCTCGGCATCTCGATTGTCGGCCTGAGCATCGGCTCCACCGTGCCGGTCATTGCCTTGCGCCTGTATCAGGCCGGCGCCTCGAACACCCAGATCGGCATCATGTCGGCCCTTCCCGCCGCCGGCATGATGCTGTCGGCGTTCCTGGTGAACGGCCTGTGCCGGAAACTCAGCCGCCGGCAGATCTACCTGCTGTGTTTCAGCCTGTGCGCCCTCAGCATCGGTGCCCTGGAACTCCCCGGGATCAGCCTGACCGGCCTGGGGCTGGCGCGGATCGTCATGGGCTTCGGCGCCGGGCTGATCATCATCCTGGGAGAAACCTGGGTCAACGAGATGGCCGCGGACGCCGTGCGCGGCCGAGTGATCGCGGTCTACACCACCTGTTTCACCGTGTTCCAGATGATCGGCCCCGGCCTGGTGGCCCTGCTCGGCACCGAGGGGCCGGCGGTGATCGCCACGGTCAGCACCGGTTACCTGCTGGCCATTGCGGTGATCTGGCTGACCCTGCCACGCCAGCGCCCCGTTGCCGGACACGCCACAAACAAAAGCTTCTCGGTGCTGGGCTTTATCCGGGTGGCGCCGGCACTGTGCGTGGGCATCCTGTTCTTCGCCTTCTTCGATACGGTGATTCTCTCGCTGTTTCCGGTCTACGCCGCGACCCACGGCTACGCCATCAAGCTCGCGGCGCTGATGGTCAGCATCATTCTGCTGGGGGATGCGGCGTTCCAGTTTCCTCTGGGCTGGCTGTCGGACAAGGCCGGACGCGCCGCCATCTACCTGGGCTGCGGCGTGGTGTCGTTGGTGATCGGCCTGGGGCTGCCATTGTTGATGAACTACCCGGCGCTGCTCTGGCCGAGCCTGGTGATACTCGGCGCGGCGGCCGGCGGGGTGTACACCCTGGCGATCATCCTGATCGGCCAGGAGTTCAGCGGCCCCGACCTGGTCACGGCCAACGCCAGCGCGGGCTTGTTGTGGGGTATCGGCAGCCTGCTGGGGCCGCTGCTCAGCGGTGCAGCCATGAGCGGTGGCGCCCACGGCCTGCCCTTGACGCTGTCGGCGGCAGCCGCCGTGGTGGTGCTGTTCGCCTTGGCGCTGGTCCGGCAAGGGCTGCCGGAGCGGGTCGCGGAGTAGCTAGCCGGCCAGGACTGGACTGATTGCGTCCAGCCTGGCGATTCGGCCGGCCCTAGACCTTGCTGGTTTCGACCGCGCCCGAGGCATGGGACGACGCCTGATGAGCAGCCGGAGCATGCTCGCCATGGGACGTATCCACCACCGGAATCTCGTTGCCCTCGGCATCGTGCAGCTTGCCGCCGCTGAAATAATCGCCCTCACGCAACGCTGCCAGGTCCTGGTAGCGCAGGGTGCGCTCGGACGCCACGGCAAACACCGATTGCTGGTCCGAGTTGCCCAGGGTGAAGTGGTTGAAGGTGAGGTTCAGCACAATGGCCATGATCGCCGAGGAGCTGATGCCGGAATGGAAGATGGTGGCGAACCAGCTCGGGAAATGGTCGTAGAAGTTCGGCGCGGCGATGGGAATCATGCCGAAGCCGATCGAGGTGGCAACGATGATCAGGTTGACGTTGTTGCGGTAGTCGACCTTGGACAGGGTCCGGATACCGCTGGCCGCCACGGTGCCGAACAGCACGATACCGGCCCCGCCGAGCACCGAAGTCGGTACGGCGGCAATCACCCGCCCCATGAACGGCAGCAGGCCGAGGATCACCAGGAACACCCCGCCGGTGGCCACCACATAACGGCTCTTGATCCCGGTCACCGCCACCAGCCCGACGTTCTGCGCGAAGGCGCTCTGGGTGAAGGAGCCGAAGATCGGCGCGATCATGCTCGACAGCATGTCGGCGCGCAGGCCGTTGCCCAGGCGCTTGGAGTCGACCTTGGTGTCGATGATTTCACCCACCGCGAGGATGTCGGCCGAGGTTTCCACCAGGGTCACCATGACCACGATGCACATCGACAGGATGGCGGCGAAATGGAAAGTCGGCATGCCGAAATGAAACGGCGTCGGGAAGCCGAACATCGGCCCCTGGGTGACCATGGAGAAATCGGCCATGCCCAGGAACACCGCGATGATCGTGCCCACCACCATGGCCAGCAGGATCGACAGCCGGGAGATGGTCGCGCTGCCGATCTTGCTCAGCAGCAACACCAGGACCAGGGTGATCGCCGCCAGGCCGATATTGGCCATGCTGCCGAAGTTTTCCGCATGGCTGTTGCCCCCCATGGCCCAGCGCGCCGCCACTGGCATCAGGGTCAGGCCGATGGTGGTGATCACGATGCCCGTGACCAGCGGTGGAAAGAACTTGGTGATGCGTGAAAACACCGGAGTGATCAGCAGACCGATCAACGAGGCGGCGATCACCGCCCCGAGAATCGACTGGAAGCCCCCTTCGCCACCGCTGCTGACAATCGCCACCATGGTCGCCACGCCCGAGAAGGACACGCCCTGGACCAGCGGCAGCTGACAGCCGAAAAACGGCAGGCCGAGGGTTTGCAGGAGAGTTGCCAGACCGCCGGCGAACAGCGACGCCGCGATCAGCAGACCGATGTCCGCCGGCGCCAGGCCCGCGGCCTGGCCAACGATCAAAGGCACCGCAACGATACCGCCGTACATGGTCAGGACATGTTGCAGGCCGTAAGCCATATTCGCGCCAAGACCCAGGTTTTCATCTTCAGGCCGTTGCGGTGAAACAGAGGGCGTTTTCATGGTTGGGGGGTTCCCTGATTTTTGTTATGGGGCACACTGTATTCAACAGTCGGGACAAATGTCTATAGAGTTGTATACACTTTATTCGGCGCCGCCCAACCTCAAAAACCAGCGAAACCTGATCGCCAGCCTCTGCCTTTTTCCCGCCGAACCCCGTCCCAGACAGCCACCCTGATAGAATCCCAGCCCCACGGCGCCCACATAGGTGACGCCCTCCGTCCGCGCATGGAAGCGATCGAATGAATCATCTCTGGCATACCTTCCGCCTCGCCTATGGCAGCTTCCGCACGGTGCTGGCCTTGCAAGGCTTTGTGCTGGCCGTGTTCAGCGCCAGCTTCGCCGACAGCCTGTGGCAAGGTTTCTGGGCTGGCCTGGGGACCTTTGCCCTGTTCGTCGCCGGCGGTGCGATATTCGGCTTTCTGCCCATGGCGCTGGCGTTTACCCCGCTGTATGCCCTGCTCCGCGCCAAAGGCCTGGCCAATTGGTTCAGCAGCCTGCTGCTGGGGTTGTCGATCGCCGGTGTACTTTGCCTTCATCCGGCCTTGCGCCTGCTGATGCCGCTCTGGCTGCTGGACAGTGCGTTGATTGCGCTGCTGACTCACTGGACGTATCGCCGCCAGCTGAAGGATGGTTATGAGCAGATGCCTTTATGGCGCTGACCCTGAGCTGCCTGGGGGCTTTGCTCAGCAAAAGAGTGCTCAGCCTGGAAGGAATCGCCACGTGAACAGATGCCTCTCGACCCTGATCAGCCCTGCGTTATTGATGCTGGCGTCCGGCGCCCAGGCCGCGCCGGTCTGCGGCGACTTTCTGGCACGGATCGGCAACAAACCCGCCTTTATCGAGTTCCTCGAATGTCACGCCGAACCCGAGTTGCAGACCAAGCCGCTGCGCGCCACCTATCGTCTGGCGGGGCGGGATGCCCAGGCTGCCGAACGCTACCTGAGCGAGCAGTTCCGGATGCCGCCCCTGCGGCGCTCCTGTTGTGTCTGGGATGCGCCGCCTGGCTTCTACCGCGACCCGCGCAGCCAGTTGGGCTACAGCCTGTTCATGGGGTCGGCGGAAACCTTCGTCGATCGCCGCGAAGCCTGGGGGGATATCGACTATTTCTATCTGACTATCGACCTCGACACCGAGGAACCCTGAAGCCCGGACCGATCAGGCCGGTTGCGGCAGCGCGAGCAATTCGCCAAGGACCTCTCGCAGCCGCGGGCGCTGCGGCACCCGAATGGCGAACTCGTTCTGCAACAGGGCAATCAACTCGTCGGGGTCGGTGATCTGCCGCCGCTCGCTGTCCTGACCCAGGCGATGCACGGCGTAGCTGCCGTTATTCAGGGTCCGGCGCAGGCCTTCGCCCATCAGCGCGACTTTCAGCTGACCGAGAAACGGCGAGTTCTTGTGGGTCGAGACGAACCAGTTACCCATTTCGTAATCCACGGCCTCCTGGCGCTGCAGGTCGAATACATACATCGCCCGCCACTCGCCGGCGACCTTGGCGCGCAGGGTGTAACTGCCATCACGTTCGGTGATTCGATAGGGCTCGTGGGGCGTGGCCTGCTCGTCCTCGGTATCGAGCAGCAGCGGCGCGGTGGGCACCATGCCGCCAAAGCCGACATCCGAAACATAACGCACACCGTCCAGGGTCAGCAGCACCAGGCGGTGAGCGCGCGCGGACCAGGCATCTTCCGGCCCGCCCATCACCACTCGCCCGGTAATGCCCCGCGCCTCATAGCCCAGGTGCTGCAACAGCACCTGGTACATCTGGTTGAGTTCGTAGCAGTAGCCACCACGGCCCTCATGCAGGACCTTGTGCTCCACCGAAGCCAGGTCGATCGGCACCGGCACGCGCAACAGGGTCGACAGGCTTTCAAAAGCGAAGGTGCTGGTGTGGCGCAACTGCAGCTCGCGCAAGGTCGTCAGGGTCGGTGGCGGTGCGCTGTCGTAGCCTAGCCGTTGCAGGTAAAGCGCGAAGTTCATCAGGTGGGGCTGGCTCATGGAGTTGTCCTTATGCATGAGGTGTCGCGTATCGGCGCTATGTATAAGCCATAAAAGCCCCGAACCGACAATTGATTTGGCCAATATCCCTGCTCGAAACAGCCCATGAATGGACCTTGCCAAGGCTTAGGTGTCTGCCTGTAATAGACGGCCGAAGCCCACTCCTTCACTGCTGGAAAAAACCTGCCATGGACATACTGGAAGGCCCGCGAATCCTCCTGCGACCGCTGCAACTCTCCGACGCCGACGCCCTGGTCAAGGCCGCCGAGGATGGCCAGTTGTGGAACCTGCCGTTCACCGTGGTGCCGTCCAGCGCGACGGTGGACGACTATTTGCAGATCGCCCTCAGCGGTCGCGACGCCGGTACTGTCCTGCCCTTCGCCACGGTCCTCAAGGCCAGCAACGAGGTGATCGGCTGCACCCGCTTCTGGAAGATCGACCGCAAGAACCGCAAACTGGAAATCGGCAGCACCTGGATCGCCACGCGCTGGCAGAAAACCTTCGTCAACACCGAAGCCAAGTACCTGATGCTGCGCCACGCCTTCGAGATGCTCGACTGTGTGCGGGTGCAGTTCACCACCGACGAAATCAATGAAAAGTCGCGCAACGCCATTCTGCGCCTGGGAGCAAAACAGGAAGGCATCGTGCGTCATGAACGGATCATGCCCGATGGCCGCAAGCGCAACTCGGTGCGTTTCAGCATCATCGACGATGAATGGCCTGGCGTGAGGCAACATCTCGAACACAAGCTGGGCTAACCGGATCAGGACTGAGCGCCCAAAGGCACAGGCAACGAGCTGTCAGCGATCCGAGCGGGCCAACGGTTGGCTGACGCTCTCGATCGCCACCTGATTGCGCCCGGATTTCTTGGCCTGGTACAGCGCGGCATCGGCGTGCTCGAGGAACGCTTCGATGCTGTCGTGCCCGTTCGGCACGAAGCAGTAGCAACCCAGGCTGAGGGTGACTCGTGCAAAGGGCGAGCCGGTATGCGGGATGTTTTTCTCCATGACGCCGCAGCGAATCTGCTCGGCCATGGCCAGCGCCCCGTGCATCTCGGTATCGGGCAACAGGATCACGAATTCCTCCCCGCCATACCGCACCGCCAGGTCGGCCTTGCGCTGACAGCAATCCCTCAGCACCTGCGCCACCTCGGCCAGGCACTGATCCCCGGCGACATGGCCGTAGGTGTCGTTGTAGCGCTTGAAGAAATCGATATCGAGCATGATCAGGCTCAGCGGGCTCGCCTGCCGCCCGCCGCGCCCGAACTCGGTTTCCAGCGCCCGCTCGAGCAGCCGACGATTGGCCAGGCCGGTCAGGCTGTCATGGGTCGCGATCACCTCCAGCGCTGCCTGTGCGGTCCGCAGGTCGGCCTCGATACGCTCGCCGTTGCGTACCTGGTGCACGAAGACCCAGCCGAACAAGCCGATCCCCAATACCACCAGGGCGACAATGGCGCTGGACTGGTAGGCGCTGGCGTACCAGTCCTTGAGGACCGCATCCTTCGAACTCGCCGCGCTCACCACCAGCGGGTAGGCGTCCAGTTGCCGATAGCCGTAGAGCCGCATCTTTCTGTCGACCAGCGAACGAATCATCGCAGTGCCCGAAGAAGACTCAGGCAAGTACTTGCTGAAAATTTCCCCGCGCGCCAGGGATGCGCCGATCTGCCGCTCCTCCAGCGGACGCCGCGCCAGCAGGGTGCCATCGGACAGGGCGAGGAACATGCTGCCGTTGTCATCGATGTCGAAGCTTTTGAAGAACTGGTCGAAATAGGCCAGCCGGATACCAGCCAGCAGCACGCCTTCGAAATTGCCCTGCTTGTCGTTCAGGCGCCGCGTCAGCGGAATGATCCACTCGCCGTTTTCCCGACTGCGGATCGCAGGCCCGACGTGGGCCAGCAAGGAAGCGTTCTGCTGATGAAAGCGGAAGTAATCGCGATGGGCCACGCCTGCGCTGCGTGGCAAGCGCTCGAACGAGGTGACCACCCAATGCCCCGCCCGGTCGAACAGGAACAGGCCATGCAGCTGTTTGAGCGCTTGCGCCCTCTGCGCAAAGATCTTCTGCAGGAAAGGCTTCTGCTCAGGGCCATAACCATCCTTCTGAATCCAGTCGGCCAGGCTGGCCAGCACCAGGTCGGCCTCGATGAAGGTGTCCTCGGCCTGTTGCGCCATGGCCCGGGTCAGGTTCGACGAGGCGACCTGCGCCCGCGCCATATCGTAGTGATAGGACTGCGCCAGCTGCAGATAAAGCAGGCCGCACAGGCACAGGCAAACCATCGAAATGAATACCACCGCGGCCTTGAGCAGCGGAAGCCGTTTCAAGGTTCGATCGGAGGCATGGTGAGGATCGTGAATCGGGATAGGCAAAGCATCATCCTGGCAGGGTAAGGCATCCAATGCAGCCGGGCCGGCCAATCCTAAGAGGTAATAGCGGACAGTTCAGGGTGGCGACGTCTGAAAATGTAGAGCATTTTTCTGATGCTCATCAGGGATATATAAAAAACACCCTGCCACAATACAAACATCGGCATCCAGCAGATGGTCATGAATCGCTGGCCACCCTCCGCCAAGGTAAAGTACCTTCCGAGACTACACTTACCCTCACATCACGATAGGAAGTCGGAATGAGTAAGGTCGATGAACTCGCCGCAAGGCTGAAACAAAAACAGGACAGCTGGGCCAAGGAAGACATCTCGGCAGACAAGGCCATCGAGCTGTGGCCTGCACAGGTCTATGAGATGTACCACCAGGTCGAGACCTGGCTGACTCCACTTTCAGAGGTCGGCCTGAATATCCGGCGCGTCCCCACTCGCGTGTTCGAGAGCCACCCCTCTGGTGCGACCTTCAACTATGCCATCGATCAACTGCTGATCGAGGGCAACCACCAGAGCATCCTCCTCGACCCTATCGCCCGCTTCACCACGGGTGGCGCCGGGCGTGTCGAAATCCACGGCAAAGGCCCTGAACGCTACCTGCTGCGCAACGGCAGCGAACATGGAGAGGGGCACTGGCTGATCCAGACGGTTCCCGGCTCCGGTAAATCCAGGCCGGACCCGTTCGAACTCAATGAAGACACCTTGTTGTCCGTGATCCAGGAAGGCCTGGACCTCTGAACCCCGCTCAAGCGACTGCCCCTCGGGCAGTCGCGCCGCTGAAGCCGACGGCTAGAGCCGCCGCGCCGCACAATACGCCACTATCACCTGGGACAACGCAGCCACTATGCCCTGATCGGCATCCTTGGCCGTGAACAGCCGAAACTCCGCGTCAGGCAGTACCGGCAAGCCATGCTCAGCCCCCAATACCGCAAGCCCTTGCCCCAACTGACTGGTGGCTATCGGCGCCACCGCGAACCCGGAGAGGGCCGCCGTGCGCAACGCCGCGGTGCTCGGGCAAAGCATTGCCGTGCGCTGGGCGATTCCCGCTTGCGCCAGACGCTGCAGGGCTACCGCCCGATAAGGGCATGGCTCGGGAAACAGTGCCAGTGGCAGCGGAGTCGGCAAGCGACCCACCAGATAAGCGGAACTGGCCCATACCAGCGGCTCCTGCCACAACAGCAGGCCCGGCTCACGGGTTTCACACAGCGAACCTATGACCACCTCCAGGCCGCCCTGCTGCATGCGCTCCAGCAGCGTGCCGGGAATATTCACCTGTATATCGATTTCCATGCCCGGATACTGCGCCGCGAACTCCTGCAAAAGGCGCAGCAGGCGGGGCTCGACAAAGTCCTCGGACATGCCGATCCGCACCCGGCCGTGAAATGGCGAACGCGTCAGCTCGGCCCAGGCATCGCGGTTCAAGGCGAGGATGGCTCGCGCATAGGCCATCAGGCGCTCGCCATCGGCAGTCAAGTGCTGGGAACGCGTGGTACGGGTCAGCAGCGGCTTGCCGACCTGCTCTTCCAGGCGTCGCAGATGCCCGCTGACCGCCGACTGCGTCAGGTGCAGCCGTTCGGCGGCACGGCTGAAGCCTTCCTCGTCCACCACCGTTACAAAGGTCTTGAGCAACAGAACATCGAACATATAATGATACGTAATCAATCAGCCATTTATTTACAATTTATATTCCGCAAATCGCTATGTTGCAATGTCGGCATTCCTCATCCGAGATGCCGTCATGACCCGCCTGCTGCATATCCAATGCTCCCCCCGCAAAGAGCGCTCCGCCTCGCAACAAATCGCCCGAGGCTTTATCGATCGCTATCAGACCCACCATCCACACACCGAAGTCAGCACCCTGGACCTGTGGAGCCTGGACCTGCCGGAATTCGACCAGCACGCCATGGACGCCAAGTACGCCGGCCTGCAAGGCATGGCCCTGTCCCCCGACCAGCAAGACGCCTGGAACACCCTCGAAACTCTCGCCGCCCACCTGCACCATGCCGATCTGCTGGTACTTTCCGTACCCCTGTGGAACTACAGCATCCCCTACAAGCTCAAGCACTTCATCGACCTGGTCACGCAGAAAGACATCCTCTTCAGCTTCACCGCCGAACACGGCCTGCGCGGCCTGCTGCACAACAAAACCGCGGTCGTCGCCTACGCCCGCGGCCTCGACTTCTCGCCGCTATCCGACACGCCTGCGGAACGCTTTGACTTCCAGAAGCCCTACGTCGAGGCCTGGCTGAAGTTCATCGGCGTCACCCAGGTCCACGCGCTGATCGTGGAAAAGACCATCCTGGGGCATGAGGTGGATCAGGTGGCGCGGCGAGAGGCCGGGAATCGGGCCAGGGAACTGGCGGACAGCTTCAAGTGATTCAAATGCAGCGAACATTCGCCTAGCCATGCGGCTATCGAATCACACAAAAAAGCGGGCGACCTTAAGATCGCCCGCTTTTTATTAGCCTGCCGTTGTTCATACAACCGACCGGAATATAGGAACCGAAGACCATTCAACTTCCTGGTACGCGCGCCCTTGCAACCCCGGAACTCCATTCCTGATAAACTTCCCCTCCTTCGCCTCCCCCATCCAGATTGCCCAATGCTCTTATCTCCTGCTCCAACTGCCTCGCCAGCCCTCTCCCGCCGCTTTTCCGTGGCGCCGATGATGGACTGGACTGACAGGCACTGCCGCTTCTTCCTGCGCCTGCTGTCCAAGCAGGCCCTGCTCTACACCGAGATGGTCACCACCGGTGCGTTGCTCAATGGCGACCATGAGCGTTTTCTGCGTCACGACGAGTCCGAGCATCCCCTGGCGTTGCAGTTGGGTGGCAGTACGCCGGCGGATCTGGCGGCTTGCGCGCGGATGGCGCAGGAGCATGGTTACGACGAGGTGAACCTCAACGTTGGCTGCCCGAGCGATCGGGTGCAGAACAATATGATCGGCGCCTGCCTGATGGGGCATCCGGGCCTGGTGGCCGATTGCGTGAAGGCGATGCGCGATGCGGTGAGCATTCCGGTGACGGTCAAGCATCGGATCGGCATCAATGGCCGCGACAGTTATGAACAACTGTGCGATTTCGTCGGCCAGGTGCGCGAAGCTGGGTGCACCAGCTTTACCGTACATGCGCGGATCGCGATTCTTGAGGGGCTGTCGCCGAAGGAAAACCGTGACATTCCTCCCCTGCGTTATGACGTGGCAGCACGCTTGAAAGCGGATTTCCCCGAGCTGGAAATCATCCTCAACGGCGGCATCAAGACCCTGGAAGCCTGCCATGAGCATCTACAGACTTTCGACGGGGTGATGCTGGGCCGCGAGGCCTATCACAACCCCTACTTGCTGGCCGAGGTGGATCAGCAGCTGTTCGGCAGCACCGCACCGGTGATTTCCCGGGCCGAAGCGTTGGCGCAGTTGCGGCCTTATATCGCCAGGCACCTGGCCACGGGCGGCGCCATGCACCACATCACTCGCCATGTATTGGGGCTGGGCACCGGTTTTCCGGGGGCGCGCAAGTTCCGCCAGTTGCTCTCGGTGGACATTCACAAGGCCAAGGATCCGCTGGCGCTGCTGGATCAGGCCGGGCAGTTGCTCGAAGGTCGCTAACGATCACTCGGGTTGAACCTGATGGGTGTTTTGGCATCGTAGTAAACGGATAGCGCCCCAGCATTCAAACACCTGTTTTTCAGGTTGTTGCCCTTGGGGCTCGTTTAGGCATCCGGTTACGCATTCGCGCCCTTGAGCGGCTGTCAGCGCTCGGGTAATGTCAACAGACCCACAGGACAGAGCACTCTCATGACTTCCAAGCTGGAACAACTCAAGCAGTTCACCACCGTGGTTGCCGACACCGGCGACTTCGACGCTATCGCCCGGGTCAAACCGGTAGACGCCACCACCAATCCTTCCCTGTTGCTCAAGGCCGCGGCCATTCCGGGTTACGCCGAGCTGCTGAACGCCTGCGTCAGTGACGTCAAGGGCGATGTCGGCCTGGCCAGCGACCGTTTTGGCGTCGCCGTGGGCAAAGAAATCCTGAAAGTGATCCCCGGCCGCATTTCCACCGAAGTGGATGCCCGCCTGTCGTTCGACACCGATGCCATGCTCAAGCGCGCCCATCGCCTGATCGAGCTGTACGACAAGGCCGGCATCGGCCGCGAGCGTGTACTGATCAAGATCGCCTCCACCTGGGAAGGCATCCGCGCCGCCGAGCAGCTGGAACGCGAAGGCATCCAGACCAACCTCACCCTGCTGTTTTCCTTCGCCCAGGCGATCGCCTGCGCCGAGGCCGGGGTGTTCCTGATCTCGCCGTTCGTGGGCCGCATCTATGACTGGTACAAGAAGGCCAGCGGCAACGACTACACCGGCGCCGACGATCCGGGCGTGCAGTCGGTGACCCGCATCTACAACTACTACAAGGCCAATGACTACAAGACCGTAGTCATGGGCGCCAGCTTCCGTAACCTGAACCAGATCGAGCAACTGGCCGGCTGCGACCGTCTGACCATCAGCCCGGACCTGATCGAGAAACTGGCCGCCGACACTGGCAAGCTGGAGCGCAAACTGGCGCCGGGCCACGCTGGCGAAGCTCGCCAGAGCCTGAACGAAGCGCAGTTCCGCTGGGCCTCCAACGAAGACGCCATGGCCACCGAAAAACTGGCCGAAGGCATCCGTCAGTTCGCCCGCGACCAGGAAAAACTCGAGGCACTGCTGGCCGCCAAGCTCTGACCGAGCGAGCGCCAACGCAAAAAGGGCGGACCCTCACGGGTTCGCCCTTTTTTATGTGCTGCCGCTTTATAGGATCAGTTGCGTTCCAGGGCATTCACCAGATCGTGGAAAGCCTCGCGGTTGGAGTCGTTCAAGCCCATGAGGATCTTGTGCGCCTCCAGCACCTTGAGCCGCACCACCTCTTCCGACTGGTCCTGGGATGGCAGGTCGGTCAGGCATTCCGGGCATGGGATCGGACGATCAACGATGTTGAACACCTGATCGAAGCCCATGGACTGCAGCAGTCGAGTGATGTCTTCGTGGGTGGTGACGACGGTCGGCAACAGGCCGACCTTCTGCCGCGACAGGATCGACAGCTTGGCCAGCAGGCCCAGGGTGGTGCTGTCGATGCTGCGGGTTTCGGTCAGGTCGATCACGATCGCCGAGAAGTTCAGCGCCGTGAAGATTCGCTCAATAGTCGCATCCAGCGCCGAACACAGGGTCAGGCGCACTTCACCGATAAACTTCAGGACAAAGGTGCCGTCCTGCTCGGCGAACTGGATTCTACCGGTACTCATTAAAGATTCCTGCTCAACACCAACAGGGCGATATCATCCGGCATCTCCCCTAGCGTGGCCAATCCAAAAACCTGCCGCAGACCATCCAGGCTGCCGCCGGCCGTTCTCACCCGTTCAGGTAAGGCGGCCTCTTTCTCTTTGAGTGTGGGTTCCGGCAAAAGGTCCAGAATGCCATCAGACATCAGCGTCAAGCTGAAGCTCGGAGGCAGTTCCAGAATGTGGTCTTCATAGGTGGCTTCATTGAACAAGCCTACCGGCAGACCCCGCCCTTCCAGGTAACGCACACTGTCTGGCGTGTACAACACAGGCAATGGCAGGTGTCCGCCAATGCTATAGGTCAACAAGCCCGTCTCCTCGTCGATGACGCCACCGACCATTGTCACGTGTTTGCCCAGCTTACAGCTGATCAGGCCACGGTTGATATGGCCCAGGACTTCCGACGGCTTGAATTCCGGCAAAGTGCCGTTGCGCTTGGACTCGAACAGCAAGCGCGTGGTCATGAACTTGAGCAGCACCGTGACAAAGGCCGAAGACGCGCCATGCCCGGAAACATCCGCCAGGTAAAAGGCTACGCGGCGCTCGTCGACACGAAAGTAGTCGACAAAATCGCCGGACAGGTACAACGACGGAATGATCTGGTGCGCGAACTTGAACTCATCGATGGTCCATGGGCTCACCGGCAGCATGTTCATCTGCACCTGGCGCCCGGCGTTCTGATCTTCCTGCAGCAGGCTCAGGCTGGCTTCGAGCTCGCGGTTGGCGGCTTCCAGCTTCTCCCGGTAGCGCTGGTTTTCCAGCAGCAGGCGCGCACGATCCAGGGCCCGGCGCACCGAGTGCTCCAGCACCGCGAGGTCTTCCAGCGGCTTGATCAGGTAGTCCGCCGCGCCCAGGCGCAAGGCCTCGACGGCATCGTTCATCACACCGGCACCGGAAACCACGATGACCGGGGTTTGCGGTTCGATGTCGGTTACCTGACGGATAAGTTCGAGGCCGCCCATCTGCGGCATGCGCAGATCGCAGATCACCAAGTCGGGCCTTTCCTGCTCGAACACCTGAAGTCCCTGCTGACCGTTACTGGCCTGCAGGACGCTGAAGCCACTGTCTTCCAAATAGGCCGCGAGGCTCGCGCGCACTACTTCGTCGTCATCGATTATCAGCAGCGTGGCACTGGTTTTTGGCATGTGGGCAAACGGCGCCAGAATTAGGTTGGCGTAGGTGGCTGGGCACGAGGCCTGGACACACACTACTGGATTCGCTTTCTAGCCACTCTGGAAATGGAGTCAGGGCCCGTAGCCCTGCACGCTCGACCATCAGAGGTGCCCTTCTAAGGCGCAGACGGTACTCCCATCCGCGGGGCGTTTCAAGCTCATGCCGATGGTCGCCGGACGTCTTTACACCTCAAATCACCGGGAGTTATAAGAACAGGCAAATCCGCAACTTAAACGCAGGTTGGAGCCTATGAGCCCAAACGATCGTGACTACAGTGAAAAGCGCGATTACATCCGCATGCGAGTGGATGCAGAGGTCACGCTGATCCACCAGGGCCAGGTGATTGCGGCCGTCTGCATCGACCTTTCCAGCAGTGGCATGCAGGTTCAGGCTCCGCGCTCATTCAAGGTCGGCGACCTGCTCAGCGTGCGTATCGATTCCGAGCACGCCGCCCTCAGGGGACTGGAAGCGGACACCGAAGTGGTCTGGGTCACCGAGCTGGAAGGCAAGGGCCAGAAACTTGGCCTTACAATCCTGAAGATGAGCTGATTCTAAGATCAACAAAAAAGGCGGCCCCAAGGGTCGCCTTTTTCATGGACAGGTCGCTTAAAAATCGTCTTCGACCTTGCCGTCCTTGACCTTGAATTCGCGGTTCTGCAGGTACGCATTGCGAATGAAGGTGTACTTGTCGCCACTGATCAGCTTCTCGCTCGACAGCAGGCTCGCGCGGGTGTCGACGACCTCCAGGGCAAACACGCTGTTACGCACCGGCACGTCGTTCACATAACGGTAACCGTCGGTGAAGCTGTCGACATACTTGGCCGGCGCATCGCGCAGGGTGCTCGGACCGAAGAACGGCAGCATCACGTAAGGACCACTGCCGACGCCCCAGTAACCCAGGGTCTGGCCGAAGTCTTCATCGTTACGTTGCAAGCCCATCTTGGTGCCCACATCGAAGAAACCCGCCACGCCGATGGTGGTGTTCATCAACAGCCGCGCGGTGTCGACGGCAGCGGCATGGGGCTTGGCTTGCAGGATATCGTTGGCCAGGTTGCCGACATCACCGATATTACGGAAGAAGTTGTGAATGCCGTCTTCGAGAAATTGCGGCGTTACTGCCTGATAACCTTGCGCCAGAGGTTTCAGCGCATAGGTGTCGATGGTGTCGTTGAACGTGAAGATCGGGCGGTTGATGCTTTCCCACGGATCGTCTTCCGCAGCGTGGGTCAAAACCGGCACCAGCAGCATGCCGGCACACATAAGCTGAGCGAGACGATTGCTCCAGCGCATAGCAGAAACTCCTTGGATTGTACTGTCGCGGGCGCTATGCCCTGGCGGTAAGCGCGCTAGTATAAGTCGGATATATCCATTTATGCAGCACTGGTGCAGTGCTTCGCCCTCTCCCCCTCATTTGCATGGCCTGTTCACAGGGATGTCATCCAACGGTCATCTGTCGTCGATACTCTTGCAAGGTATTTCAGGGACGTCACGATGCCTCACGCCGAAGCCTTGCCTGTATCCGCCCCCACCTTGACCGCCGTGCTCTTTGGCCTCAGCGGTTGCCTGGTGGATTTCGGCGCGCGGATGCGCCTGCACAGCGCCGACCACCCGGTCCTGGAACAGGCCCACGCCACTCACGGCGCCCTGGACATCCTGCACAGCCTGCAACATCAAGGCGTGCCTTGCGCCTGGCTTGACGAGTTGCCCGCCACCCTCAGCCAGCACCTGGCAAGCTCACTACCCGACTGGGTCACCCCGTCCCCCAACACAGGCTCCCGCTGGCCGGCTCCCGATGCCTGCTGGCAGGCGCTGATGGCCCTGAATGTCAGCCGCCTGGACGGCTGCGTGCTGGTCAGCGGCGAACCGCGCCTGCTGCAATCGGGCCTCAACGCCGGCCTGTGGACCATCGGCCTGGCGTCCTGCGGTTCGCTCTGCGGGATGAGCCCGACACAATGGCAGGCACTGAACCAGCAGGAGCGCGAACTCAAGCGCGGCAAGGCCACCCTGCATCTATTCAGCCTCGGCGTGCACTCGGTGATCGACCATCTGGGCGAGCTGCCAACCTGCCTGGCCGATATCGGCCAGCGTCGCCAGAAAGGTGAAAAACCCTGACTTGATCAAGATCATGCACATTGCCCGCGAGTGGATTACGCTAAGGCTCAGACATGGACCTTTAGCGAATCGGCGCGGTCCATGGCTGTGCCTATCAATGAAGGGAGAACGCCATGCCTGCCCGCGAACTGCAAGAACAGCTCAATACCCTGCGCGAGCAATTGGAGCAGAACCCACCGCTTTCGGAAGCAGAACGCGCCAATCTGCAGGAATTGATGCAACAGATCGAGCTCGAGCTCAAACTGGAAAACGCCACCCAGGACACCAGCCTGGCCGACGGGGTCAACCTCGCCGTCGAACGCTTCGAGCTTGAACACCCCGCCATTGCCGGCACCTTGCGCAACATCGTGCAAACTCTCGGCAACATGGGGATTTAACCCCTTACAGACAAAAAAGCCCCGCTACCAGAGCGGGGCTTTTCATTACTGGCGAACCAGTCGGAAGTTGGCGAAACTCGCGGTTTCGGTGCTGCGGTACGGGTTGATGTCCAGGCCACCACGACGCACATAACGCGCATACACCGTCAGCTTCTCCGGCTGCAGCAAACGCTGCAGGTCGAGGAAGATCCGCTCCACGCATTGCTCATGGAAGTCCGAGTGCTGGCGGAAGCTCACCAGGTAGGCCAGCAGGCTGGCGTGGTCCAGCGCCGGGCCACGGTACTCCACCACCACGCTGCCCCAGTCCGGCTGGCTGGTGACCGGGCAATTGGATTTGAGCAGATGGCTGTGCACGCTCTCCTCGACGATCCGCGACCTGTCGCACTGCAGCAGTTCCGGACGCGGGTGTTCATAGCTGCTGACGCTGATATCCAGCTCGTCGATGCAGGCACCCGGCAAGGCCACCACTCCTTCCGCCTCCACTTCGCCCAGGCTGCGGATGCGCACGCCCACCGGCTTGCCGGCCGCCGCAGAGAGGTCGGCACGCAAGGTTTCCTCCAGGCTCTGGCGATCCGCGAAAGGGGTCTGGTTCAGTGAGTTGAGGTACAGCTTGAACGACTTCGACTCGATGATGTTCGGTGAGTCCGCCGGAATGCTGAACTCGGCGATGGCCACCACCGGCTTGCCGGAGGGCAACAGCCAGGACAGCTCGAAGCAGTTCCAGAAGTCCACGCCTTTATAAGGCAGGGTGTCGGCGCTCAGGCCCAGCTCGGCCCATTTTGCCGCCCGCGGGATCGGGAACAGCAAGGATGGCGTGTAGGTAGAGACGTATTCACTGGACTTGCCCAGCGGCGAATGTTCGGCTGCGGGATGCATGGCGGAAACCTGACTGAAGAATCAGGCGATTCTATCAGTCTTTGCCTCCGCCTTTGAGCCCCAGGCGCTTACTGGCTGACCGTCAGCTTGCCGACCATGCCTGCCTGATAGTGCCCCGGGATATTGCAGGCGAACTCCAGGCTGCCGGCCTTGCTGAAGGTCCAGGTCAGCTCAGCGGTCTTGCCCGGCTCCACCAGCACGCTGTTCGGGTCGTCGTGCTTCATGCCGGGCATCGCGCCATGGCCCATGGCGGCGTGATCCATGGCCCCAGCGGGCATGTTCTTCATCGCGGTGGGCGTGAGCATGCCGCTCTGCTGCATCTTCAGCATTTCCTGCTGGTGCTCGGCATGCATGGTCGCGGTACCGATATTGAGCTCATGCAGCAACTGGCCCTTGTTGATCAAGACAAAACGCACGGTTTCGCCAGCCTTGATGTCCAGGCTCTTGGGGGTGTAGGACATGTCGTTCATGACCACTTCCACCGTACGCGTGGCCTTGGCCGCCGAGGCCGCCTGACCGAAATCGTAGGTCTGCGCCGGCGATGCCCAGGCCGGCGCACCCAATGCCAGCAAACACGCGGCCAGCGTCAACGAACGAGGTAAAACACCCTTGGACAAAAACATAATCGCACTCCAACAAGATGAGGTTCAGCTTGTGTGAAACTCTAAGGCCGCAGCGCTGCCAGCCAGCTGACTGCTAGATTACAACTTTGTCAGCTTGTGCCCTGCGGCCGTCACCCAGGGTATAAAGCCCGCGTTCCATTTGCCATGAGCCGCCCATGAAACTGCTGATCGTCGAAGACCAACCGAAAACCGGCCACTACCTGCGCCAGGGCCTGAGCGAGGCAGGCTTCAACGCCGAACTGGTGGCCGATGGCACCACCGGCCAACACCTGGCGTTGACCGGCGACTATTCCCTGTTGATTCTCGACGTGATGCTGCCGGGCCGCGATGGCTGGCAGATCCTGCAAGCCGTGCGCGGCGCCGGGCTGGAGATACCGGTGCTGTTCCTGACCGCGCGCGATGCGGTGGAAGACCGGGTCCACGGCCTGGAGCTGGGCGCCGACGATTACCTGGTCAAGCCTTTCGCCTTCTCCGAACTGCTGGCCCGGGTCCGCAGCCTGCTGCGTCGCGGCAGCTCCACGCCCCAGGAAACCACCCTGCAACTGGCGGACCTGCGCCTGGACCTGATTCGCCGACGGGTCGAACGCAACGGCCAGCGCATCGACCTCACCGCCAAGGAATTCTCGTTGCTGGAAATGCTCCTGCGGCGCCAGGGTGAAGTGCTGCCCAAGACGCTGATCGCCTCCCAGGTCTGGGACATGAACTTCGACAGCGACACCAACGTCATCGAGGTGGCGATCCGCCGCTTGCGCCTGAAGATCGATGACGATTACCCGAACAAACTGATCCACACCGTGCGTGGCATGGGCTACGTGCTCGAAGAGCGCCAGGCCTGATGCGCCGCTTGACCCTGAGTGGGCGCCTGGCCCTGTTGTTCGCCGGCTGCACCGCGGTGGTTTCGCTGCTGGCCGGGGTGCTGTTCAGCCGCGCCAGCGAAGCGCACTTCATCGAACTCGACCAGCAACTGCTGGAAGGCAAACTGATCGCCATGCGCAGCGCGCTGCTGGGCGCCGACGACCCGCAACGCTTTGTCGAACGCAAGGCGCAGCTGCAGGATGAACTCAGCCATCAACCGGACCTGACGCTGCGGGTCACAGGCGCGGATGGCGCCCTCTGGTTTGACAGCGCCAAGGGGTTGCCGGCCGCTCCGGCCCAGCCGACCGGGCTGCACAGCCTGCAACACGACGGTACCGCCTACCGCATCTACAGTGCGGCCCTGGAACCTGGCCAGGCCGGCTCGCCAGAGCTGACCCTGATGCTCGACATCACCCACCACCAGCACTTTCTGCAGCGTATGCAGCACCTGATCTGGCTGACCGTCGGCCTCTCGGCCCTGGCCACCGCGCTGCTCGGGGCCTGGGCCGCGCGCAGCGGCTTGCGTCCGCTGCGGCGGATGAGCGAGGTCGCCGCGGGCGTGTCCGCCAGCTCCCTGACCCAGCGCCTGCCGGAGCAGCAGATGCCCGGCGAACTGGCCGAACTGGCCCAGGCCTTCAATGCCATGCTCGGGCGCCTGGACGACTCCTTCCAGCGCCTCTCCGCGTTCTCGGCGGACATCGCCCATGAGCTGCGCACCCCGCTGTCGAACCTGCTGACCCACACCCAGGTCACCCTCACCCGCCCACGGGCGCTGGAAGACTATCGCGAAGCCCTGCACAGCAACCTCGAAGAGCTGCAATGGATGGCCCAGCTGGTCAACGACATGCTCTACCTGGCCAAGGCCGACCACGGCCTGCTGACGCCGAAACGCGAAGCCCTGGAGCTGGGTGAGGAAACCGACATGCTGCTGGAGTTCTATACGCCGCTGGCCGAAGACGCCGGTATCGCCCTCGGGCGCGAAGGCAGCGCGAAGATCCAGGGCGACCGCAGCATGTTGCGCCGCGCCCTTTCCAACCTGCTGGACAATGCCCTGCGCTTCACCCCGGCCGGCGGCGAAGTGCGGGTGCGGCTTGGCGAGACCGCCAAGGGTTCATTCCTGCGGGTGGAAAACACCGGCGAAGGCATTGCGCCTGAACGCTTGCCACGGCTGTTCGACCGCTTCTACCGCGCCGACCCGGCGCGCCATGAAGGCAGCAGTGAACATGCAGGCTTGGGACTGGCCATCACCCAATCGATCATCCGTGCCCATGGTGGGCAGATT
Source organism: Pseudomonas sp. GW822-FHT05A08 (assembly GCF_058800485.1). Taxonomy (NCBI): domain Bacteria; kingdom Pseudomonadati; phylum Pseudomonadota; class Gammaproteobacteria; order Pseudomonadales; family Pseudomonadaceae; genus Pseudomonas; species Pseudomonas sp. GW822-FHT05A08. The sequence goes on along the minus strand of NZ_CM179511.1, from coordinate 2,422,160 downwards.
CGTTGCCAATCGGCGCAAGGCCGGACGAGCTTTGTGATTGAGTTGCCGAGGCAGGAATAACGCAGGGTTGGCGAGCAAGCTCCCTCGTAGGAGCGAGCTTGCTCGCGATAGCGAGATTACGAATAACGCAATGCAGTCGCCGGCTCGACCTTCGCCGCGCGCCAGGCTGGATACAGGGTCGCCAGGAAGCTCAGGACAAAACCCGCGGTGCAGATCAGGGCCACGTCGCCGCCCTGCAGCTCGGAAGGCAGGTTGCTGACGAAGTACACGTCGGAACTGAAGATGTGCTGGCCGCTGACCCGCTCCAGCCAACCCACCAGCGCACTGACGTTCAACGCCGCGATTACCCCCAGCACGCCGCCGATCAAGGTGCCGACGATACCGATCACCGTACCCTGGACCATGAAGATCGCCATGATCTGCCGTGGCGTGGCGCCGATGGTGCGCAGGATCGCGATGTCCGCACCCTTGTCGTTCACCACCATGATCAGCGTGGCGATGATGTTGAACGCGGCCACGGCCACGATCATCAACAGCAACAGGCCGATCATGGTCTTTTCCATCTTCATCGCACTGAACAGGCTGCCCTGGGTGTGGGTCCAGTCATCGGCCTTGAAGCCAGCGCCCAGGCTGGCAGCGATGTCGCTGGAAACCTTGGGCGCGGCGTACAGGTCCTTGACCGCCAGGCGCACGCTCTGCACCTGGTTTGGCTGCCAATGCTGCATCTCGGCGGCATCGGCCACATGGATCAGCCCCATGGAACCGTCGAGCTCGGCCCCGACCTTGAACACGCCGACTACGTTCAAGCGCTGCATGCGCGGGGTGATGCCGCCCGGCGCGGAGCTGATTTCCGGCACGATCAGGGTCAGCTTGTCGCCGACATTCAGGCGAAAGCGCCGTGCCGTGATCTCACCGATCACCACCCCGAACTCGCCCGGCTTCAAGGCATCCAGACGGCCCTGGACGATGTGCTGGGCAACGATGGAGACCTTGCCTTCCTGGGCCGGGTCGATGCCGCTGATCTGGATCGGCTGCATCGAGCCCTTGTAGGAGAGCATGCCTTCCATCTCGGTGAACGGCACCGCAGCCGTCACCTCGGGATTTTTCATCGCCGCGGCGGCCACCGGCTGCCAGTCGTCGATCGGCTTGACGCCGACGATGGTGGCGTGGGGCACCATGCCGAGGATGCGCGAGCTCATTTCGCGCTGGAAACCGTTCATCACCGACAGCACCACGATCATCGCCAGCACGCCCAGGGCGAGGCCGATCATCGAGGTCATGGAGATGAAGGAAACAAAGCGATTGCGGCGCTTGGCGCGGGTATAGCGCGTGCCGATAAAGATCGATAACGGTCTGAACATTCGCTGGGGCACCGTATGGAAATTAAAGACCCAGCGCCTGTTTCAGGCGCCGGGCTGCGGCCAATCAGATGGGCGTCAGGAAACCTTCCTGCAGGTGCAGGACGCGGTCCATCTGGCGAGCCAGGTTCATGTCGTGGGTCACCACCAGGAACGCGGTACGCATCGAGGTGCTGAGTTCCAGCATCAAGTCCTGGATGCCTTGCGCGGTGTGGGAGTCGAGGTTGCCGGTCGGCTCGTCGAGCATCACCAGCCCTGGCTTGTTGACCAGGGCACGGGCGATAGCCACACGCTGGCGCTCACCACCGGACAGTTCGGCCGGCTTGTGCTCCAGGCGATGGGCCAGCCCTACCCGCTCCAGCAAGGCGGTGGCCCGCTGACGAGCTTCCGGGATCGCGGTCTTGCCGATCAGCAGCGGCATGCAGACGTTTTCCAGGGCGGTGAATTCCGGCAGCAGGTGGTGGAACTGGTAGACAAAGCCAAGGGCGCGGTTGCGCAGCAGGCCGCGGCCCTTCTCGCTCAGCGCCGAAAGCTCCTCGCCGTCGAGCCAGACGCTGCCCTTGGTCGGCGTGTCGAGGCCACCCAGCAGGTTGAGCAAGGTACTTTTGCCCGAACCTGAGGTACCGACGATCGCCACCCGCTCGCCCGGGTGCAACTCCAGTTGCAGGCCGGACAACACCACCACCGATTCCGGACCTTCCTCGTAGGACTTGCCCAGGTCGCGGCAGCTCAGAATTGCTTTTTCACTCATGCCCAACTCACTCATAACGTAGCGCCTCCGCCGGCTGGGTGCGCGCGGCACGCCAGGCTGGATACAGGGTGGCGAGGAAACTCAGGACCAGTGCCGCGCCGCAGACCATCAACACATCCTCGGCCATCAGTTGCGATGGCAGGTAGTCGATGAAGTACACGTCGGCATTGAGGAATTTGTGCCCGATCAGGCCTTCGAGGGCGGAGATCGCCGCGCTCACGTTCAACGCCGCGAACATCCCGACCACGGCGCCGATCAAGGTACCGATCACGCCGATCACCGTGCCCTGGACCATGAAGGTCGCCATGATGCTGGCCGGCGTCGCCCCCAGGGTACGGAGGATCGCGATATCGCCCTTCTTGTCGTTCACCACCATCACCAGGGTGGAGATGATGTTGAAGGCGGCCACGGCGACGATCAGCAGTAACAACAGGCCGATCATGGCTTTTTCCATGCGGATGGCCTGGTACAGGTTGCCGTGGGTACGGGTCCAGTCACGGGCGTAGTACTGGTTCTCGCCCAGTTGCTCGGCAATTTCCCAGGCGGTGCGTGGCGCCTGGAACAGGTCGTCGAACTTCAGGCGCAGGCCCTGCACCTGGTCCGGTTTCCAGCGGTGCAGGCGGCCCAGGTCGTCGAGGTTGGTCAGGCCCAGATAGCCGTCCAGCTCGCCGGCGCCGACATGGAAGATGCCGACCACGGTAAAACGCTTCATGCGCGGGAACATCCCGGCCGGGGTCACCGTGACCTCGGGCGCGACGAAGGTCAGCTTGTCGCCCAGGCCAACCCCCAGCTTGGTCGCGGCCTTGTCACCGATCACGATGCCGAAGCTGCCAGGGGCCAGGTCGTCCAGCTTGCCCTGCTTCATGAAGTTATCGATGATCGAAACCTGGCGTTCCTTGGCCGGATCGATGGCGTTGAGCAGGACTTTCTGCACCTGGCCGTTATTGGTCAGCAACCCCTGCATCTGGGTGAACGGCGCAACCGCCAGCACCTTGGGGTTCTGCTTGACCTTGTCGGCCAGGCCTTGCCAGTCGCTGATCGGCTCACCGGATTCGATGGTCGCGTGGGGCACCATGCCCAGCACGCGGGTGCGCATCTCATGGTCGAAGCCGTTCATCACCGACAGCACGACGATCATCACGACCACGCCAAGGGCGAGTCCGATCATCGAGGTCAGGGAAATGAATGACACGAAATGATTGCGGCGCTTTGCACGGGTATAACGCGTGCCAATAAATACGAAGAGAGGTCTGAACATGTCGGGGCTTGTTCGGAGGAAAAGAAGACGTCCTTGTGGCGGGTCCTGGTAAGCAGCTTTACACTCAGACCACCGCCGCTACCATGGGTTCGCCATGTCGACATTAGATGAAGAAGATCGCCGCGAATACTACCGTATCGAGGACACGATCGCACTGGAAATTAGCCCCTTGTCCGCCCACGAAGCGGCGAGCAAGGAAGTGTTGCAGGATGCGTCGCCGCTGTTCAACCTGCTCAGCGAGCTGCATCTGAGCGAATTCGAATCGCAGCACCTGCTGCGCCAGGTCAGCGAGCGCGACCGGACCCTGGCCAACTACCTCAAGTCCATGAACAAGCGCATCGACCTGCTTAGCCAGGTGGTGGCGCAGACCGTGCTCGGCAAGTTCGGCGAACCGCAGCGGGTGATTCTCTCCGAAGGCGGCATCGAGTTCGAACATCACCTGTCCTACCCGGCCGGCACCCACCTGGCGGTCAAGCTGCTGCTGATGCCCCAGGCCTTGGGCCTGTTGTTGCGGGCCAAGGTCACCCATTGCGAAACCCGCAGTTTCGGCACGTTCGAAATCGGTACCGAGTTCGAATCATTGACCGACGCCCAACGCCAGTTGCTGGCGCGCTATATCCTGCAGAAGCAAGCCCAGGAACGTCGCCAGGCCCGAGAACAGAACGACCCGGCAGCCGATTGACCTGCGGCCCCACCGCGCAGCACCGATCATCTAATGGAAAAATTTCCGTGAAGGAGCAATCGTGACCCTGATTTATGGCCACCGCGGCGCTAAAGGCGAAGCACCGGAAAACACCCTGACCAGCTTCCAGCAGTGCCTCAAGCATGGCGTGCGCCGCTGCGAACTGGACCTGCACCTGTCCATGGACGGCGAGCTGATGGTGATCCACGACCCGACCCTCAAGCGCACCACCGACCGCCGCGGCAAGGTGGTCGAACACAGCGCCGAAGAACTGATGTCCTATGACGCTCGCAAGGGCGGCCCGGGCTGGGTCACGCCCTGCCCGATCCCGCGCCTGGAAGAACTGTTCGAAAAATGCGACTTCGAGCACTGGCAGCTGGAGGTCAAGAGCGCCTCGCGCACCCGTGCCGCCACCACGGTGCTGGCGATTCGCGAGATGGCGCAGCGTTTCGGCCTGCTGGACAAGGTCACCGTCACCTCCAGCTCACGGGAAGTGCTCAAGGCGGCTGTCGAGCTGACCCCGGATCTGTCGCGCGGGCTGGTCGCCGAATACGCCTGGCTCGACCCGTTGAAGGTCGCGCAAAGCTACGGCTGCGAGATTCTGGCGTTGAACTGGACACTCTGCACCCCGGAACGGCTGCAACGGGCGCAGCGGCAGGGCTTGCATGTGTCGGTATGGACAGTCAACGAGCCTGCGCTGATGCGCAGGCTCGCCGACTTCGGCGTAGACAGCCTGATTACAGACTTTCCCGGTTTGGCCAGCGCCACGCTCGAGAGTTACTGAAATCGGTCTCCCCGGCCGGCTCAGGCCACCGGCCGGAGTCGCTCAAAAAAGCCGGTTGAGGCCGTCGTAAGCGGCTACCCGATAGGCTTCGGCCATGGTCGGGTAGTTGAACGTAGTGTTGACGAAGTACTTCAGGGTATTGAGTTCGCCCGGCTGGTTCATGATCGCCTGGCCGATGTGCACGATCTCCGAAGCCTGGTAACCGAAGCAGTGCACGCCCAGGACTTCCAGGGTTTCGCGGTGGAACAGGATCTTCAGCATACCTTGCGGCTCACCGGCGATCTGCGCGCGGGCCATGCTCTTGAAGAAGGCCTTGCCCACTTCGTACGGCACCTTGGACTGGGTCAGTTCCTGCTCGTTCTTGCCGATCGAACTGATCTCCGGAATGGTGTAGATCCCGGTCGGCACGTCGTTGACGAAGCGCCAGCTGCCGTTGTCGACGATGCTGCCGGCGGCCGAACGCCCCTGGTCATGGGCGGCACTGGCCAGGCTCGGCCAGCCGATCACGTCGCCGGCGCCGTAGATGTTCGGCACGCAGGTGCGGTAGTTCTCGTCCACCTCGATCTGGCCACGGCTGTTGACCTTGACCCCGATGTTTTCCATGCCCAGCCGGTCGGTATTGCCGGTCCGGCCATTGCACCAGAGCAAGGCGTCAGCCTTGATCTTCTTGCCCGACTTGAGGTGCAGGATCACGCCATTGTCGAGGCCTTCGACTCGGTCGTATTCCTCGTTGTGGCGCACGGTGATGTTGTTGTTGCTGAAGTGGTAGCTCAGCGCCTGGGAGATCTCGGAGTCCAGGAAGCTCAGCAACTGGCCGCGGTTGTCCACCAGCTCGACCAGTACCCCCAGGCCACTGAAGATCGAGGCGTATTCACAACCGATCACGCCAGCGCCGTAAACGATGAGTTTGCGCGGGGTGTGGCCGAGGCTGAGGATGGTGTCGCTATCATAGATACGCGGGTGGTGGAAATCGATATCGGCCGGGCGATATGGACGCGAGCCGGTGGCGATGATGATGTGCTTGGCCACCAGCTTCTCGACCACGCCGTTGGCGCAGACCACTTCGATGGTCTGCTCGTCGGCGAAGCTGCCGGTGCCGAAGAACACGTCGACCCGGTTACGCGCGTAGTAGCCGGTGCGCGAGGCGACCTGCTTGGAGATGACCTTCTCGGCGCTTTTCAATACGTCGGGGAACGAGAACCAGCGTGGCTCGCCAATGGCCCGGAACATCGGGTTGGTGTTGAACTGCATGATCTGCCGGACCGAGTGACGCAAGGCCTTGGACGGGATGGTGCCCAGGTGGGTGCAGTTACCGCCGACCTGGCGACGGCTATCGACCATCGCTACCTTGCGCCCAGCTTTCGCGGCGTTCATCGCCGCACCTTCTCCAGCGGGGCCTGAACCCAGCACCACTACGTCGTAGTTGTAGACAGCCATGCGTACTCCTCAGAACAGGCCGCGGCACCCGATGTGGCACCTGCGGCTAAATCATGCCGCGGCCAGCGGCATGAAGGATCAATTTGGCTCGGTTACGAACCCGGGCACAGTCTATAGAAGCGTCAACGCCGCGCACATTAACCCTTGGTCGCGTCGCCGGCTACTTTTGCCTGCGACATCGCGCCGCGGCACCGCGCAAGATTACTGCTTTTGTCCGGCAAACAGGCGATCAAACGCGCGGTTGCTGCGTGTGACGAAGCCTGTATCGGCGCGAATCACAAAAAATGCGGCGATATCGTGTTTTTCCGCGTAATCCCAACCGCGCTCGGGACCGAGGATCAGCAGCAGGGTCGACAGACCATCGGCCATCACGGCCGCGGGATGAATCACCGTGACCGAAGCCAGCCCATGCTCGACAGGCCTGCCGGTGCGGGCGTCGAAGGTGTGGGAATAACGCTGTCCGTCGCGCTGGAAATAATTGCGGTAGTCGCCGGAAGTCGAAACCCCATAACCATCGACGGCGATGACCCGCTCGGCCAGCTGTCGATCGTCCCGCGGCTCCTCCAGGGCAATGCGCCACGCCGAACCGTCGGGTTTCCTGCCGACGGCCTTGAGTTCGCCGGTGGCTTCGACCAGGTAACTGTCGATGCCCATTTCCGCGAGCCTGGCAGCAATCCGGTCCACCGCATGACCGGCGGCGATGCTGTTGAAATCCACCTCGACCGCGGCGTCCTTGCACAGCTGGTCGCCCTCGATACGCAGATGGGTATAGCCGACTCGCTGCCGCACCTGCGCCAGCGCCTCGTCGCTAGGCACCGCCTCCCCGCGCCCCTGCGGACCGAAGCCCCAGAGGTTGAGCAACGGCTCGACCGTCAGATCGAAGGAGCCCTGGCTGTCCCGCGACAGCTGCTGGCCAATCTCGATCAATCGCAGGACCGCCGCCGGCATCGCCTGGCAGCTATTGGCCGGCAGATCGTTGAAGCGTTCGATGTCCGAGTCGCTGCGATAGGTCGACATCTGCCGGTCGACCTGCGCAAGTATCCGCTCGACCTGGGCCTGCACCTCACTCGGCGCAGCCAGGCCTGCCCGCCTCACGTACTTGATCGAGTAGGTGCTGCCCATGGTCGGGCCGCCAAAGCTTTCCAGCGAGTCGCCCCGACCGCATCCGGCCAGGGCCATTGCCAAAACGACAGGAAGCCACCCTCGCACCCAAGATCCACCCAGCAAGACTTCGCCTCCCGACAATCGATTTCCCTCTCGGCTTCGTCCGACCAGGGCGGGTCATTATGCGGTAGCCAGCGCGGATTTGATGCAGGCCGAACCCGGCTCATCGCGAGCTCGCTCCTGCGGGTTCATTCCGCGAACTGGCGGGCAATAAATCCCAAGCCGTCCATCTACTTAGCAAGCAAGCTAAGAGTTTTTGTTGCCTCGGCAGACTCGTACACATATTGTTACAAACTGTCTGGCCTGCGGCTTAGCCGCCCCAGACCGTGCAGCCAGGACGGATAACGACCAGGGATCGCTAACAAAATAGCCAAAGTGAGTGAATAAAATGTCCACGACCACGGGCAAAGGCAAGGCGATCTTTCGCGTTGTCAGCGGCAACTTTCTGGAGATGTTCGACTTCATGGTCTACGGCTTTTACGCCACGGCCATTGCCAAGACCTTCTTCCCTGCCGACAGTGCTTTCGCGTCATTGATGCTGTCGCTGGCGACCTTCGGCGCCGGCTTCCTGATGCGCCCGCTGGGCGCGATCTTTCTTGGCGCTTATATCGACCGTCATGGCCGGCGCCGGGGCCTGATCATCACCCTGCTGCTCATGGCCGCGGGCACCGTGCTGATCGCCTGCGTCCCGGGTTATGCTACCCTCGGCGTCGCCGCGCCGTTGCTGGTGCTGCTCGGCCGCTTGCTGCAGGGCTTCTCTGCCGGTGTGGAACTGGGTGGCGTCTCGGTTTACCTGGCGGAAATCTCCACCCCGGGCCGCAAGGGCTTCTTCGTCAGCTGGCAATCGGCGAGCCAACAGGCCGCCGTGGTCTTCGCCGGCCTGCTGGGCGTTGGCCTGAACCACTGGCTGAGCCCGGAACAAATGGGCGACTGGGGCTGGCGCATGCCGTTCCTGGTGGGCTGCATGATAGTGCCGGCGATCTTCATGATCCGTCGTTCGCTGGAAGAAACCCCGGAGTTCCAGGCACGCAAGCACCGCCCTACCCTGCAGGAAATCATCCGCTCCATCGGCCAGAACTTCGGCATCGTCCTGGCCGGCATGGCACTGGTGGTGATGACCACTGTGTCCTTCTACCTGATCACCGCCTACACCCCGACCTTCGGCAAGGCCGAATTGCAGCTGTCGGACCTGGACGCTCTGCTGGTCACCGTGTGCATCGGCCTGTCGAACTTCTTCTGGCTGCCGGTGATGGGCGCTGTCTCGGACAAGGTCGGGCGCAAGCCACTGCTGCTGGCGGCGACCGTCCTGGCGATCCTCACGGCTTACCCGGCCCTGTCCTGGCTGGTGGCCAACCCGAGTTTCAGCCACCTGCTGATCGTCGAGCTGTGGCTGTCCTTCCTCTATGGCTCGTACAACGGCGCCATGGTGGTGGCTCTCACCGAAATCATGCCGGTTGAAGTGCGCACCACCGGCTTCTCCCTGGCCTACAGCCTGGCCACCGCCACCTTTGGCGGCTTCACACCGGCGGCCTGCACCTACCTGATCCATGCGCTGGACAACAAGGCGGCGCCGGGGATCTGGCTCAGCGGCGCGGCGGTGCTGGGCCTGATCGCGACCCTGGTGCTGTTCCGCGGCAACAAGCATGAACTGCGCACTGCGCAGGCAGCAGTAGTGGGTGGCGCCTGATCGACCGCGAAAAGACCCGCCCAATCAACTCATCCCTCCAGCCATCAAACGCCACAAACAAAAACGCCCCGACAAGTCGGGGCGTTTTCATGTGCGGCTAAGGCTTAGCGCGGGAACGCAGGCGGGTTCACACCGGCCATGTCTTCCATCACGCGAACCACCTGGCAGCTGTAACCGAATTCGTTGTCGTACCAGACGTACAGAACAACGCGGTTATCCTGGGTGATGGTCGCTTCAGCGTCCACCACACCGGCGTGGCGCGAGCCCACGAAGTCGGTGGAAACCACTTCCTGGGAATTGACGAAGTCGATCTGCTTGTGCAGATCGGAGTGCAGCGCCATGTAGCGCAAGTACTCGTTCATCTCTTCACGGGTAGCGGCTTTCTCAAGGTTCAGGTTGAGAATGGCCATCGACACGTTTGGCGTCGGAACGCGGATCGCGTTACCGGTCAGCTTGCCGGCCAGCTCAGGCAGGGCCTTGGCGGCAGCGGTGGCAGCACCGGTCTCGGTGATTACCATGTTCAGCGCGGCGCTACGGCCACGACGATCGCCCTTGTGGAAGTTGTCGATCAGGTTCTGGTCGTTGGTGTACGAGTGAACGGTTTCGACGTGACCGTTGACGATGCCGAACTTGTCGTTCACGGCCTTGAGCACCGGCACGATGGCGTTGGTGGTGCAGGAAGCGGCGGAAACGATCTTGTCGTCAGCGGTGATTTCGGCGTGGTTGATACCGTGAACGATGTTCTTCAGCTTGCCTTTGCCAGGCGCGGTCAGAACGACACGGTCGATACCCGGGCAGGCCAGGTGCTGACCCAGGCCGTCGGCGTCACGCCATACACCGGTGTTGTCCACCAGCAGCGCGTCTTTGATGCCGTACTGGGTGTAGTCCACCTCGGTCGGATTCTTCGCGTAGATAACCTGGATCAGGTTGCCGTTGGCGGTGATGGTGTTGTTGGCTTCGTCGATGGTGATGGTGCCGTTGAACGAACCGTGCACCGAATCGCGACGCAGCAGGCTGGCGCGTTTGGTCAGGTCGTTTTCGGCGCCTTTGCGCACCACGATGGCGCGCAGGCGCAGGCCGTCGCCACCACCGGTTTTCTCGATCAGGATGCGCGCCAGCAGACGGCCGATACGACCGAAGCCGTACAGGACCACGTCGGTGCCTTTGCGGGGCGAAGCGTTTTGCTGGCCAACCACGTCAGCCAGTTCTTCGCGAACGAATTGCTCGGCGGTGCGGCCATTGCCTTCGTTACGGAATTTGAACGCCAACTTGCCCAGGTCCACCGAAGCCGCGCCGAGCTTGAGCTCGCTCATGGCCTTGAGCAGTGGGAATGTTTCGTGGACGGAGAGTTCGCTATCGTCGGAAGAGCGATGGCGAGCAAAGCGGTGAGCTTTGAGAATCGCGATGACAGACTGGTTGATCAGGCTGCGGCCATAGATCGAGCTCACCACATTGTTATTGCGGTAGAGCTGACCGATAAGCGGAATCATCGCTTCTGCGAGCGCTTCACGGTCGATCCATTCACCAAGACACTGGTCGGGCTTCTGAGTCACGGGAACCTTCCACATGTAGGGGCTGAAAAAAGGGGCTACATTATGCAGCCGAGTCCCCTGCGTAGCAATGCGCGCCTGTCGCGCGGAACGTAACAAAAACCCATCAGGAAAAAACACACCCCGCTCCAGCCCAGTAAATACGCGGGTTCCAGAAAGGCCTCATTTTGCGCGGCATCCCAGCGTTGTCTGTAACCCTCCGTAACACCGCCCCGATTCGGCACTACATTTCCCGCCAAGAAACGCGTTTTTTTGTCATAACCACTACATTTTCCGCAACCGCGTAATAGACACATCAGCAACTGACAGCCGGTACGCCGGACCGCTACAATTACCGACTTTGTCGCAACGCTGGAGCTCAACCTTCCGTGCCCGTTCTGCGTCTACCGCAACTCCCTGCCGCCGCCGGCAAACAGCACTGGGGCAATCTGCCCGGTGCCGCCCTCAGCCTCGCCATTGCCGAGGCTGCCAGCGCCGCCAAGCGCTTCACCCTGCTGCTGACCGCCGACAGCCAAAGTGCCGAACGGCTGGAGCAGGAGCTGAGTTTCTTCGCCCCGGATTTGCCCGTGCTGCATTTCCCGGACTGGGAAACCCTGCCCTACGACCTGTTCTCGCCGCACCAGGACATCATCTCCCAGCGGATCGCCAGCCTGTACCGGCTGCCGGAGCTGGAGCATGGCGTGCTGGTGGTGCCGATCACCACGGCCCTGCATCGCCTGGCGCCGACCAAGTTCCTGCTGGGCAGCAGCCTGGTGCTGGACATCGGCCAGAAGCTGGATGTCGAACAGATGCGTACCCGCCTGGAAGCCAGCGGCTATCGCTGTGTCGACACGGTCTACGAGCACGGCGAGTTCGCGGTGCGCGGCGCCCTGATCGACCTGTTCCCGATGGGCAGCAAACTGCCTTATCGCATCGACCTGTTCGACGATGAAATCGAGACCCTGCGCACCTTCGATCCGGAAAACCAGCGCTCCATCGACAAGGTCGATTCGGTGCGCCTGCTGCCGGCGAAAGAATTCCCGCTGCAGAAAGAAGCCGTCACCCGCTTCAAGGCCCGCTTCCGCGAACGCTTCGACGTCGATTTCCGCCGCTGCCCGATCTTCCAGGACCTGAGCAGCGGGATCACTCCGGCCGGCATCGAGTATTACCTGCCGCTGTTCTTCGAAGACACTTCGACCCTGTTCGACTACCTGCCCCAGGACACCCAGGTGTTCTCCCTGCCGGGCATCGAGCAGGCGGCCGAAAACTTCTGGAACGACGTGCGCAACCGTTACGAAGAACGCCGCGTCGATCCGTCCCGTCCTTTATTGCCGCCCGCCGAGTTGTTCCTGCCGGTGGAAGACTGCTTCGCCCGCCTGAAAAGCTGGCCGCGGGTAGTCGCCAGCCAGCAGGACATCGAGGCCGGTGGCGGCCGCGAGCGCTTCCCGGCGCAGCCCCTGCCCAACCTCGCCATCGAAGCCAAGGCCAACCAGCCGCTGGCGGCTCTGGCGAATTTCCTCGACGAGTTCACCGGACGCGTGCTGTTCACCGCCGAATCCGCCGGGCGCCGCGAGGTGCTGCTGGAGTTGCTGGAACGCCTGAAGCTGCGGCCGAAGACCGTCGACAGCTGGCCGGACTTCGTCGCTGGCAAGGATCGCCTGGCGATCACCATCGCACCGCTGGACGAAGGCTTGCTGCTGGACGATCCGGCCCTGGCGCTGGTGGCCGAAAGCCCGCTGTTCGGCCAGCGCGTGATGCAGCGCCGGCGCCGGGAGAAACGCGCCGACGCCAACAACGATGCGGTGATCAAGAACCTCACCGAGCTGCGCGAAGGCGCGCCGGTGGTACATATCGATCACGGCGTGGGCCGCTACCTGGGCCTGGCCACCCTGGAGATCGACAACCAGGCCGCGGAATTCCTCACCCTCGAATACGCCGAGGGCGCCAAGCTCTATGTGCCGGTGGCCAACCTGCACCTGATCGCCCGCTACACCGGTAGCGACGACGCCCTGGCGCCACTGCACCGCCTGGGTTCGGAAACCTGGCAGAAAGCCAAGCGCAAGGCCGCCGAGCAGGTGCGCGATGTCGCCGCCGAACTGCTGGACATCTACGCTCGCCGCGCGGCCCGCGAAGGTTATGCCTTCGCCGATCCGAAAGCCGACTACGCCACCTTCAGCGCCGGCTTCCCGTTCGAAGAAACCCCCGACCAGCAAACCACCATCGAGGCGGTGCGCGAGGACATGCTCGCGGCCAAGCCGATGGACCGCCTGGTCTGCGGCGACGTCGGCTTCGGCAAGACCGAAGTGGCGATGCGCGCCGCTTTCATCGCCGTGCACGGCGGCAAGCAAGTGGCGATCCTGGTGCCCACCACCCTGCTCGCCCAGCAGCACTACAACAGCTTCCGCGACCGCTTCGCCGACTGGCCGGTGAGCGTGGAAGTGATGAGCCGCTTCAAGTCCGCCAAGGAAGTGAATGCCGCGGTGGCCGACCTGGCCGAAGGCAAGATCGACATCGTCATCGGCACCCACAAGCTGTTGCAGGACGATGTGAAGATCAAGAACCTCGGTCTGGTGATCATCGACGAAGAACACCGCTTCGGCGTGCGCCAGAAAGAACAGCTCAAGGCCCTGCGCAGCGAGGTCGACATCCTGACGCTGACCGCGACGCCGATTCCGCGCACGCTGAACATGGCGGTGTCGGGCATGCGCGACCTGTCGATCATCGCCACGCCACCGGCCCGGCGCCTGTCGGTGCGCACCTTCGTCATGGAGCAGAACAAGAGCACGGTCAAAGAGGCCCTGCTGCGCGAGCTGCTGCGTGGCGGCCAGGTCTATTACCTGCACAACGATGTGAAGACCATCGAGAAATGCGCCGCCGACCTCGCCGAACTGGTGCCGGAAGCGCGCATCGGCATCGGCCACGGGCAGATGCGCGAACGCGAACTCGAACAGGTGATGAGCGACTTCTACCACAAGCGCTTCAACGTGCTGATCGCCTCGACCATCATCGAGACCGGCATCGACGTGCCGAGCGCCAACACCATCATCATCGAGCGCGCCGACAAGTTCGGCCTGGCCCAACTGCACCAGTTGCGCGGCCGGGTCGGTCGCAGCCACCACCAGGCCTACGCCTACCTGCTGACGCCACCGCGCCAGCAGATCACCCCGGACGCGGAAAAGCGCCTGGAGGCGATCGCCAACACCCAGGACCTCGGCGCCGGCTTCGTGCTCGCCACCAACGACCTGGAGATCCGCGGCGCCGGCGAACTGCTGGGGGATGGCCAAAGCGGCCAGATCCAGGCGGTGGGCTTCACCCTTTATATGGAAATGCTTGAGCGCGCGGTGAAAGCCATCCGCAAGGGCGAGCAGCCGAACCTCGACCAGCCCCTGGGTGGCGGTCCGGAAATCAACCTGCGCCTGCCGGCACTGATTCCCGAAGACTACCTGCCGGATGTGCATGCGCGGCTGATCCTCTACAAGCGCATCGCCTCGGCCACCGACGAGGACGGCCTGAAAGACCTGCAAGTGGAGATGATCGACCGCTTCGGCCTGCTGCCAGAACCGACCAAGAACCTGGTACGCCTGACCCTGCTGAAACTGCAGGCCGAGCAACTGGGGATCAAGAAGGTCGACGGCGGCCCGCAGGGCGGTCGTCTCGAGTTCGCCGCCGATACCCCGGTGGACCCGCTGGCGCTGATCAAACTCATCCAGGGCCAACCCAATCGCTACAAATTTGAAGGCGCCACGCTGTTCAAATTCATGGTGCCGATGGAACGTCCGGAAGAACGCTTCAACACATTGGAGGCGCTGTTCGAGCGCCTCACCCCGAAAACTGCTTGAAGGACGCCCCATGCGCCTGTTTCGCTCACTGACCTTGCTCCTGACCCTGGTCGCTCCCTCGGCGTTTGCCGACATGTATCAGGTCGAAATGATTCTGGTCCGGCAGAACGCGGTTCCCGCCATCGTCAGCCGCGCCGCCCCCGAAGACTGGGCCGCCGGCGCCCAACGCCTGGGCGCCGACAGCCAGCGCACCCCGGCGCTGGGCGGCGTGGTCGAGAAACTCACCGCCAGCGGCGACTACAGCGTGCTGATGCACAAGGCCTGGCAACAGGCGCTGGGCGAAAACCCGGTGAAAGTCGCGGTCAGCGAGGGCCAGGAACAGTTCGGCCAGTTCCCGATCGAGGGCACCCTGACCCTCAAGCTCGGGCGCTTCACCGATGTGGATGCGCAGTTCTGGGTCAACCGGATCGACAGCAACGGCCTGGTGACCGCCAGCGAACGCCTGAAACAGGAAAGCCACACCAAGAACGGCCAGCTCAACTACCTCGACAACGGCCACCTGGCCCTGCTGATCAAGATCACCTCGCTGTCGGCCCCCACGCCGCGCGAGGCGCCGCCTGAAATCGTGGACTGACAGAAGTCCCTATGCCCCCGACCCTGACCAAACCCCTGGCACCTTCCTGGGTCAGCCGATTCAAGGAACAAGCCCTGGAGCGTGGCCGCCGCTACGCCCTGGAGAACCGCGTCAGGATCGTCCAGGCCGGCGACAGCGTCATCACCGCCAGTTGCGAGGGTTCGGGGGGCAACGTCTATCGACAGACCATCAGCCTGCGCGAGTCGGCCAAGAACACCTTGCTGATGGTCGAAGCTTCCTGCACCTGCCCGGTGCGCAGTAATTGCAAACACATTGCCGCGGTGCTGCTGAAAATCGAGGAGACCCTGGCCTACCCGGCGGCGGCGAAAGACGCCGAGCTGCTGGAAAAACTCCAGGCAGTCCTGGAAAACCGCAGCCCCGCCCCGCTGCCACAACAGATCGTCGACAACGTGCAACCGGTGCCCCGGCTGTGGCTGGCCAGTATCGAGTTCAGCGCCTTCGAACCGCGCAACGGCAAGATGCAGCGCTACATCCAGCACCGTGCCGCGCTGTCGTTCAGCTACCTGGAGGAATACGTCAGCGGGCAGAAAAACGCCGACGTGGTGATTCGCCAGGAACACCAGACCCTGCGCATCAAGCGCCAGCCGGAAGTCGAACAAGGCTATCGCGAACAGCTGCGGGCGCTGGGTTTCAAGATTGCCACCCGGCAAAGCAAAGCCCTGCCGGAAAGCGCTGGCGAGCTGTATGAAATGGTCAACGACAGCGCCTGGCTGACCTTCACCCTCAACGAACTGCCCAAGCTGCGCACCCAGGGCTGGGAGCTGCAGATCGACGACGACTTCGGCTTCGACCTGACTGCCGTGGACGACTGGTACGCCACGGTGGACGAAGCGCCGGGGCGCGACTGGTTCGACCTGGAACTGGGCATCATCGTCAACGGCGAGCGCCTGAGCCTGTTGCCGATCCTGCTCAACCTGATGCGCTCCCACACCGAGATCCTCAACCCGGAACGCCTGGCCAGACGCCGCGACGACGAACTGATCCTGGTGAACATTCCCGGGCGCCCCAACTCGCCCAACGGCCCCCTGCAAGTGGCGCTGCCCTATGGCCGGCTGAAGCCGGTGCTGGCCACCCTGGGCGAGTTCTATCTGCAGGAACCCGGCGAAACCACACTGCGCCTGAGCAGTGCCGACGCGACCCGCCTCAATCCGCTGGAAGACCTGCCCCTGCTCTGGGAAGGCGGCGAACACATCCGCTCCTTCGCCCAGCGGCTGCGCGACATCAAGGACTACTCGGCCCCCGCGCCGGAGGGCCTGAACGCCACGCTGCGCCCCTATCAGCTCGAAGGCCTGAGCTGGATGCAGTCCCTGCGCCAGCTGGAAGTCGGCGGCATCCTGGCCGACGACATGGGCCTGGGCAAAACCCTGCAGACCCTGGCCCATGTGCTCAGCGAAAAGAACGCCGGGCGCCTGGACCGGCCGTGCATGGTGGTGATGCCCACCAGCCTGATCCCCAACTGGCTCGACGAGGCGGCGCACTTCACGCCGCAACTCAAGGTCCTGGCCCTGTATGGCGCCGGCCGCCATAAGCACTTCGCCCGGCTGAGCGACTACGACCTGATCCTGACCACCTACGCGCTACTGCCCAAGGATGTCGAGCAACTCGCCGCCCTGCCCCTGCATGTCCTGGTGCTGGATGAGGCGCAATACATCAAGAACCCGTCGAGCAAGGCGGCCCAGGCCGCGCGCGCGCTCAATGCCCGGCAGCGCCTGTGCCTAAGCGGCACGCCACTGGAGAATCACCTGGGCGAGCTGTGGTCGCTGTTCCATTTCCTGCTGCCCGGCTGGCTGGGGGACGTGAAGAGCTTCAATCGCGACTACCGCGTGCCGATCGAAAGGCATGCCAGCGAAGTGCGCCTGCAGCACCTCAATGGGCGGATCAAGCCCTTCCTGTTGCGCCGCACCAAGGAACAGGTGGCCACCGAACTGCCGCCCAAGACCGAGATCATCCATTGGGTGGAGCTCAATGAAGCCCAGCGCGATGTGTACGAAACCATGCGCCTGGCCATGGACAAGAAAGTCCGCGACGAGATCACCCGCAAGGGCGTGACCCGCAGCCAGATCATCATTCTTGAAGCGTTGCTGAAACTGCGCCAGGTGTGCTGCGACCTGCGCCTGGTCAACGAAGACGCGGTGCCGGCGCGAGGCAGCTCCTCCGGCAAGCTCGACAGCCTGATGGAGATGCTCGAGGAACTGTTCGACGAGGGTCGGCGCATCCTGCTGTTCTCGCAATTCACCTCGATGCTGAGCCTGATCGAAGCCGAGCTTAAACGGCGCAATGTCGCCTACGCCCTGCTGACCGGGCAGACCCGCGATCGCCGCACGCCGGTCAGGGACTTCCAGGGCGGAAAGCTGCAGATCTTCCTGATCAGCCTGAAAGCCGGCGGCGTCGGCCTCAACCTGACCGAAGCCGACACCGTGATCCACTACGACCCCTGGTGGAACCCGGCCACGGAAAACCAGGCCACCGACCGCGCCTATCGAATTGGCCAGGAGAAGCCGGTGTTCGTCTACAAGCTGATTGCCCGCGGCACGGTGGAAGAGAAAATCCAGCACCTGCAGCAGGAGAAGTCCGACCTGGCCGCGGGCGTACTGGATGGGCGCAAGGCCGGGGACTGGAAGCTGCAGAGCGAAGACATCGAAGCCCTCTTCGCCCCGCTGCCCGACAAGAAAGGCGGACGCTGATCTGGAGCGGCTGGTGCAGCCTGCGATCGGCTGTGCAGCAGACGTAAATACCGCGGATTCAGGTTTTGCGAGCGCTACGCACTCGGTCGCAGCCTTCGGCAGCGGCTACAGGTTTGCCGCGAGGACCCGCGCCAGCGTCGCCTGCACCTTGCCCATACCATCCTGCAACGCTTGCTCGATCTCGGCCATGGTAATCACCGTCGCGGACTTGCCCGCCGCGGGGTTCACCACCAGCGCCAGGCAGGCGTAGTCCAGCTCCAGCTCACGGGCCAGCGCCGCTTCCGGCATGCCGGTCATGCCGACGATGTCGCAGCCGTCACGCTCCAGGCGGGCGATCTCCGCCACGGTTTCCAGGCGCGGCCCCTGGGTGCAGGCGTACACGCCCTGACTGCTGAATTCGCAGCCTTCGGCGGCCAGCGCGGCAATCAATTGCTGGCGCAGCGACTCGCTGTAGGGATAGCTGAAGTCGATGTGAGTGACCTGCTCCAGGTCGTCGGCAAAATAGGTGTGCTCACGACCGCTGGTGTAGTCGATCAGCTGATGCGGCACGCAGAAATGCCCGGAGCCCATCGCCGGATGAATGCCACCCACCGCGTTGACCGCCAGAATCGCCTCGGCGCCAGCCTGCTTCAGCGCCCAGAGATTGGCCCGATAGTTCACCTGATGCGGCGGGAAGCGATGGGGATGACCGTGACGCGCCAGAAACAGCACCTCGCGCCCGGCGTATTCACCCTTCTGGATATCCGCCGACGGAGCGCCATAGGGCGTATCCAGGGGCAAGGATTGGTGAATGCTCAAGCCTTCGAGCCGGGTCAGGCCGGTACCGCCGATAATCGCGTAGACCGTCATCGCAAAAGCCCTTAATCGATCAATTGGGCATCTTTGAGTGCGCCGAGCGCCGTCAGCCAACGCGGATCCTGACGATAGTCGGTGCAGGCAAACGCCTGGCCACGCATCCGCGCAATACGCGCCGACGGCGTCACTTTCAGACGCTGGGCCGCGCTCAGGGCCAGCTCGGCCGCCGCCCGGTCGTTACACACCAGGCCCATGTCGCAACCGGCCGACAGCGCCGCTTCGATCCGGCTCGCGGCATCGCCCACCACATGGGCACCGGCCATCGACAGATCGTCACTGAAGATGACACCGTCGAACTGCAATTCACCACGCAGGATCTCCTGCAACCAACGGCGGGAGAACCCGGCTGGCTGGGCATCGACCTGAGGGTAGATGACGTGGGCCGGCATCACCGCCGCCAGCTGCTTGCTCAGGCGCGCGAAAGGCACCAGGTCCTTGGCGCGAATCTCGTCGAGGCTGCGCTCGTCATTGGGGATCGCCACGTGGGAGTCCGCCTCGGCCCAGCCGTGCCCGGGAAAATGCTTGCCCGTGGCCGCCATGCCGGCGCTGTTCATGCCACGGATAAAGGCGCCTGCCAGCAAGGCGGCGCGCTCGGGATCGCCCTCGAAGGAACGGGTGCCCACCACGGCGCTGCGCTGATGATCGAGGTCCAGCACCGGCGCGAAGCTAAGGTCCAGGCCGACGGCCAGCACTTCGGTGGCCATGATCCAGCCGCACTGCTCGGCCAGGTACTCGGCATTCGGGTTGTCGGCAATGGCGCGCATGGCCGGCAGCCGCACGAACCCCTGGCGCAGGCGTTGCACGCGACCGCCCTCCTGGTCAACCGCAAGCAGCAGGTCCGGGCGAATCGCCCGGATGGACGCGCTCAGCTCACGCACCTGCCGCGGATGCTCGATATTGCGGGCAAAGATGATCAGCCCACCCACTTCGGGCTGGCGCAGGAGTTGGCGATCTTCAGCCGTCAGCCAGGTACCGGCGACATCCACCATCAAGGAGCCTTGCAGGCCTGTGGTCATAGCAATTCCTTAGTAACGAAGTACGCGCACGGCACCGCAATGAATGCTGGCGTGGCGCGGACGCACGAGCCCATTGCCGGCGGCAAGGCCCGGCAAGCGACGATCGGCGAAAGGTGTGAAGAGAGGTAGGAAACGAGAGTTGGCATGGGCGGCTAGCTTAGCGGATGTAAGCTGCCGCGCCCACCCGGACGGTCAGGCCTTGGCGACCGCCGGAGTCGATTTGCTGCGCGGCTTGAGCTGCGCCGTGGCCATGGCGTCGTCGGTGACGCCGGTTTCGGCGCGCATGCCGGCCGCAAGGAATGGCACCATCAGGCGCATTACCTGCTCGATCGAGGTATTGACCCCGAAGTCGGTCTCGGCAATCGCACGCAAGGCCTTGATCCCCGACATGCTGAACGCCGCCGCCCCCAGCATGAAGTGCACACGCCAGAACAGTTCGATCGGTGGAATACGTGGAGCGGCTTCGTTGACCAGCAGCATGTAGCGGCGGAACACCTTGCCGTACATGTCTTCCAGATAACGTCGCAGGTGCCCCTGGCTCTGGCTGAAGGCCAGGCCCAGAAGGCGCATGAAAATGGACAGGTCGTTGCCGCTGCGAGGCTGGACCACCAGGGCCTGCTCGACGAGGATTTCCAGCAGCTCTTCGAGGCTTGGCTTGCTGTCCGGCTTGGCCGAACGCCGCTCCAGCTCACGGTCGAGGCTGACGCAGAACGGCCCGAGGAAGCGCGAGAACACCGCCTGGATCAAGGCCTTCTTGGAACCGAAATGATAATTCACCGCCGCCAGGTTGACCCCGGCCTTGCTGGTGATCAGCCGCAATGAGGTTTCGGCAAAACCTTTTTCCGCGAACAACTGCTCGGCAGCATCGAGAATGCGTTCAACGGTTTCCGACTGGGCCATGGCTACTCCGCCTGACAAACACTTGTTTGAAACATACGTTTCAGCCCCAGCCTTGTCAAGCCTGCCTGTCCGTTTTGCGGCCGGTCAGTCAGCTATTTAATCATACCTGCCGCTTCCTGTAGCCAGCCACGCGACACCAGGCATGCGCAGCGGCGACCCGACCGTCCAGCGGCGATTGGAAAAAGGAGGATTGCCAAGCGGCATTCACTGTATATAATTCCAGTCACTGTATAAAAAGACAGAGCGATCGACATGCTAAAACTGACGCCACGCCAAGCTGAGATTCTGGCTTTTATCAAACGCTGCCTCGAAGACAACGGCTACCCACCGACCCGCGCGGAAATCGCCCAGGAACTGGGTTTCAAGTCGCCCAACGCCGCTGAAGAACACCTCAAGGCGCTGGCCCGCAAGGGCGCGATCGAAATGACTCCAGGCGCCTCCCGCGGCATTCGCATCCCGGGGTTCGAAGCCAAGCCCGACGACTCCAGCCTGCCCATCATCGGCCGGGTTGCCGCCGGTGCTCCAATTCTCGCCGAGCAGCACATCGAAGAGTCCTGCAATATCAATCCGGCCTTCTTCCATCCACGTGCCGACTACCTGCTGCGGGTTCACGGCATGAGCATGAAGGACATCGGCATTTTCGATGGCGACCTGCTGGCCGTGCACACCACTCGCGAGGCCCGCAATGGCCAGGTCGTCGTCGCCCGCATTGGCGATGAAGTCACCGTGAAACGCTTCAAGCGCGAAGGCAGCAAAGTCTGGCTGATTGCCGAAAACCCTGAGTTCGCCCCTATCGAGGTCAACCTGAAAGATCAGGACCTGGTGATCGAAGGCTTGAGTGTCGGCGTCATTCGCCGCTAAAGGAGGCTGTATGCAGTTCCCTCACACACCACAGCATGCACAACTGCCACTGTTCGAAGCGTTCATGGCCCAACCCCTGGCGCCTATCCTCAAAGAGGTCGTCGAATCGCCCTGGAGCAACGAACCGGAAGCCTTCAGTGAACTGTCGTTACGCGGTGCCGCCGGGAACTGCCTGAGCCTGCTGGCGCCCATCCTCAGGGAACTGAGCCAGGACCAGGATGCGCGCTGGCTGACATTGATTGCCCCACCGGCCAGCCTGACCCAGGCCTGGTTGCGGGATGCCGGCCTGAACCGCGAACGGATTCTGCTGCTGCACCCGCGCGGCGCCCAAAGCGCGCAACAACTGGCTTGCGAGGCTCTGCGCCTGGGACGCAGCCACACCGTTGTCAGCTGGCTCAACCCGTTGAACAGCAGCGCCCGTCAGCAACTTATCAGCGCAGCCCGCACGGGCGACGCACAAAGCCTGAATATTCGTCTGGGCTGACCGCTAGAAGCGTCGATGGACACGCTTGAATGACACAAGGCTTCTCCAGGATTGAGAAGCCGAAAGGAGGCGACGAACGACAGCAAAAAAACCGACAAACGGACTCAGTGAAGAATCCGTGGCCCCTCTTCTTTCTCCAATTCGCCTTCAACCAGGCGACCCGCCATCTGCACACCCACGCTCAACATGGCCTTGGCCACCTCGACATGCTGGCCTTGCAAGAAGGCTTTGGCATCCTCTGAAAAGTCCAGAGTGACCAGAGAACCCTCGTCCTCGGCCCTGCGCAGCTCGATACGACCGTCTGGCAATTCGACAATTTCTAGAAAGGACGTTGGCATAAAGGTCTGTTCTCCACGAAAGGCCGGGATTATATCAGTCATCACCCCGACCTCGCGCGGGCCCAAACGGTTTTCTTTATTGGCCCGGCGTTACAAACAGGCATTTGCCATCAGAAATTCGGCTTGTAATCAAAACTCGCGGCGGCTTCCTTATCGGAAAACGGCGTAATAGCCTGCCTCTTGTTGATGACCGCGTTGACCATCGAACTGGGGAACATCTGGATGCAGTTATTGAACTCCTCGACGGTCCGGTTGAAGACCGTAACGGCGGCTGCAATGTTCACCTGCTGTTCGACGATTTCCTTCATCAACCCACTGACGATTCCCGCCGCCTTGAGTTCCGGATAGGCCTCAAAGGCCATGTTCAGGCCCCCCACCAGTTCCCGGGTGGCCATCTGCGTCGACTTCAGCGCTTCGCCACTGGCCGCCTCAGGCAACCTCCCGAGGGCCGAACGCAGGCCCACCACTTTCTCCAGCACGTTGCTTTCGTAGATCTTGAAGCTGGAAGCCTGCTCCTCCAGGGCATCCAGCACCTTGATCTTCTGCCGCTCATACACGAGCACATCGGCCCATGCGCGCTGAGCACGGTTCCCTGCTCCGACAATCTTGTTGTAGTAGTACCAGAGGAGCCAGGCCACCAGTATCGCTGTAAGAAGGATGATCATTTACTGCTCCATGTCCTGCGTTCTTTTCTTCGGTAGATTGAAATTGTCGTCATGCAACTCGGCAAACTGGTGCAACAGCTCCAGCACCGGCCTCAGGCGCGGCATCGTCGCCCCCTGCATCAAGCCGGCATGAAAGGCGACCGGCTCCGCAAGGCTTACCGCCGAGGTAGCGATGCCGACCACATCATCATTGTTGAAGCTCACGCATAGGCGGCTCTGGGAGGAGAACTCGAAACTGACGTCTTTCAGCTCCTTGGCGATCTGCAGCAACTTGAGCACGGTGACCGGTGTGGCGAAAGTCGCGCAGGCCATCTCCGTCGCGCCAGTCAGGGTGAAGGCAGAATTGAATTCCCGAGTCGTGGTCTTGTAGAGATGCTCGCGATCCATGGATCGATGCTTGTCACCACGAACGGCAACCTCGGCCGTCCAGGGAAAGTCGAACACCAGGCTATAGCGGTCATACCCAACATAGCGGGTTCTGGTTTCCCTTCGAGAACCGCCCTTGCCGTCGGAAACCGATACTTCGTAGGTTTCCATATCGACGTAATGCAGATGGTGGAAAGCGTAAGGCAGATCGTGCACCGCACCGTTATAAACGCCCAGCAGCGTGTTCTTGAGCTCACGGGAATAGTTACCCCGACGATAGTGCGCAAACTCATTCATCATCACGGCCAGAGTGAAAATCCCCGAAGCCGACGCATCATCTACGCCAGCGCTGAGCAGAGCCGCTTTGCGAATGATCTTCTGCGATAGCGCCTTCACCACATCCGGATGAATGAAGTGGTTGGCGCCGCGCCGGCGCATCAGGTAGATCCCGGGAATCAGCAACGGCCAGACCAGTATTCCGGCAATGCACAGGCACCAGGCCAGTTTTTTTGAATTGGGATCTGAACGACTAAGGACAATAGGTTCGGGAAAATCGCGAATCTGCTCCACCGCCTTGAGCAGATCCCGGGACGAAGCGGCCGCGGCCGCCAGACGATCGACACGATCGAACAGCGCAGGCAGCGCATTCGTCTCTGTAGCTGAAGCCATTACTCATCCTTGAATGATTGGTCGTACTCGAAGATATCCGCTAGCGGCGGCTCAACACTCATTCAGGCCGTCACGGAAGCGAATCGCCAAAGCCTTGAGGTTCTGACGCCATTGCTCCAGCTCTTCCCGGCTCAGCTGCGGTGCCTGCTCGTCTTCATCGAGGTTCACTGCGACAATCAACGGCTGGGTGACATCGCCCTTGGGTTTATGCGGCACCCGCGGTGGCTGGAACATCGCCGAATGGGCGGCCAGCAGCTTCGCCAGCCAGGTCTCCGGGTTATGGGCCAGTTCCACCAGCTCGGCCAGCTCGGGGATGGCGATGCTTTCCAGCACCTCACGGGTCAGCAGCAGCTCCGCGCGGGGCGCATTGGCCTGCGGGAGGCGATAGAAGCCAGCAATTTCATGGCACAAGCCAAGCAGCGCGCCATACAAGTGAAACAACACCGACTCTCGTCCCGCCTGCACCAGCGCCTGAGCATTCATTGCCCCGCCCGCTTCGGCTCGCGCCAAGGCTTCCAGCGACAGGCCGGCGAAATAAATTTTCTGGTTGGTACGGGTATAGAGTTCGTGGGCCATGACGGCAATCTCCACAACGAATAGATACAGCAGGCTGGCCTTACAGTGTCATGGAACACTCCAGCCCACCGCAAGCCCAAAAGAAAGGCCGCGCACCCTTGAGAGGTTTACGCGGCCTTTTCAGAAGCGTCCGATGCGGACCTTAACGCTTGTCTTCGACCTTCCAGCTACCACCGTCGTAGAACGCGCGCCAACCAGTCGGCTTGCCGTCGACTTCAGTCTGCACGTACTGCTCCTTGGTCTTGCGGCTGTAACGGATCACCGCCGGGCGACCGTCCGGGTCCTTCTTCGGCGCTTCGCAGAGGAAGTGATACTTCGGATCGATCTCGTCCTTGTGCGGGATCAGCTCAAGCACCAGCGGTGCGCGGGTTTCACGGTTTTTCGGGAACTGGCTGGCCGCCAGGAACAGACCCGATGCCCCGTCGCGCAGGATGTAGGTGTCGTTGACCTTCTCGCATTTCAGCTCGGGCATCTTCACCGGATCCATCTTCGGTGGTGCCGCGTCACCGCTCTTGAGCAGCTTGCGGGTGTTCTTGCAGGTTGGGTTGGTGCACCCGAAGAACTTGCCGAAACGGCCGGTCTTGAGCTGCATCTCGCTGCCGCACTTGTCGCATTCCAGGCTCGGACCTTCGTAGCCCTTGATGCGATAGCTGCCCTCTTCGATCTCATAGCCCGCGCAATCCGGGTTGTTACCGCAGATGTGCAGCTTGCGTTTCTCGTCCAGCAGATAGGCGTCCATCGCCGTGCTGCAGATCGGGCAACGGTGCTTGCCGCGCAGTACCAGCGACTCGGATTCACCCTCGTCGTCCGCGGCGATCTCATCGCCCGGCACCAGGTTGACGGTAGCCTTGCAGCGTTCTTTCGGCGGCAGGCTGTAACCCGAACAACCGAGGAATACACCGGTGGACGCGGTACGAATCTGCATCGGACGGCCACAGGTGAGGCACGGGATATCGGTCATCACCGGCTGGTTGGCGCGCATGCCGCTGTCGCTGCCTTCGGCCACTTCGAGCTTCTTCTTGAAGTCACCGTAGAACTCGTCGAGGACGTTTTTCCAGTCGCGCTCGCCCTGGGCCACGTCATCGAGGTGCTCTTCCATGCCCGCGGTGAAGCCGTAGTCCATCAGGTTGGAGAAGCTCTCGGACAGACGCTCGGTGACGATGTCGCCCATCTTTTCCGAATAGAAACGACGATTGTGCAACGCCACGTAGCCGCGATCCTGGATGGTGGAAATGATCGCCGCATAGGTCGAAGGACGACCGATGCCACGTTTTTCCATTTCCTTGACCAGGCTGGCTTCGGAGTAACGCGCCGGCGGCTTGGTGAAGTGCTGGCTCGGGTCGAGCTTGATCAGTTTCAGCACATCGCCCTGCGCCATATCCGGCAGGACATCGTCGTCGCCCGGCTTGCTCATCTGCGGCATGACCCGGGTGTAACCGTCGAACTTGAGGATGCGGCCCTTGGCACGCAGCTCGAAGCCGCCAGCGGCGACGCTGACGGTGGTCGACAGGTATTGTGCCGGCAGCATCTGGCAGGCCACGAACTGGCGCCAGATCAGCTCGTAGAGGCGCTCGGCGTCACGCTCCATGCCCGACAGCTTGCTTGGATGGGTGTTCACGTCGGACGGACGAATCGCTTCGTGCGCCTCCTGGGCCCCTTCCTTGCTGCTGTAGAAGTTCGGCGAGGACGGCAGGTATTTGTTGCCGAACTCTTCTTCGATATAGGTCCGCGCCATCGTCAGGGCATCAGCCGAGAGGTTGGTCGAGTCGGTACGCATATAGGTGATGTAGCCGGCTTCATACAGACGCTGGGCCATCATCATGGTTTTCTTCACCCCGAAGCCCAGGCGGTTGCTCGCGGCCTGCTGCAGGGTGGACGTAATGAAGGGGGCCGACGGCTTGCTGCTGGTCGGTTTGTCTTCGCGCTTGGCGATGGTGTAGGTCGACGCCTTGAGCTTCTCCAGTGCCGCCATGGCCTGGGCTTCGTTCAGCGGCTTGAAGGCCTCGCCGTTTTCCCGCGCCACTTCGAAGCGCACATTGGCGCCCTTGGCGGTGCCGAGGTCGGCATGAACTTCCCAGTACTCTTCAGGGATGAAGGCACGAATTTCGCGCTCACGCTCCACCACCAGCTTCACCGCCACCGATTGCACACGGCCGGCAGACAGGCCACGGGCGATTTTCGCCCACAGCAGCGGCGAGACCATGTAACCCACCACGCGGTCGAGGAAACGACGCGCCTGCTGAGCGTTGACCCGATCGATATCCAGCTCGCCCGGCTGGGAGAAGGCTTCCTGGATCGCCTTCTTGGTGATTTCGTTGAACACCACGCGCTTGTAGCGGCTGTCATCCCCACCAATGGCTTCCCGCAGGTGCCAGGCAATGGCCTCCCCTTCGCGGTCCAAGTCCGTTGCGAGATAGATGGTGTCAGCATCCTTGGCGAGCCGGCGCAGCTCTTCGATGACTTTTTCCTTGCCTGGAAGGATCTCGTACTTGGCTTTCCAGCCGTGGTCCGGATCGACTCCCATGCGCGAGACCAGCTGCTTGCGCGCCTTCTCCTTGGCCGACAGCGCCGGTGCTTCACCAGCAGCCGCCTTGCCACGCTTGGCGGCAGGCTCTTTGGCGGCGCTCGCCGAACCACTGGTGGGCAGGTCTCGGATATGGCCGATACTCGACTTCACCACGTATTGGTTACCCAAGTACTTGTTGATGGTCTTGGCCTTAGCCGGGGATTCCACAATGACCAGCGATTTGCCCATGGATCGGAAAATTCCTGAATTCGAGAAGTGAGAGGCGGTTGGCGCCTGACGCGGCACCGCTATATATAGTGGCAACAAGGTGAGGTCAAGCGCAGGGTTCTGCGCGACCTCAGCTTAAGGCTGCGAAAAAAGACTGGGTTCGGCCTGCACCAAAGCAAAGCGTGGCACCTGCTCGCCGTCAACCTCGACCGACTCCAGGAACATGCTCAAGGGGCGCACCCAAAAGCCGTAATCGCCATACAGGGCTTGATAGAACACTACTTCCTCTTCCGTCTCGGAATGCCGCGCCACGCTGAAAACGCGGTACTGCGGTCCCTTGTAATGCTGATAGAGCCCGGGTTGTAATTGCATGTTCTGGCCCTCGTGCAAAATAAAAAATAATAAATCTTCAGAAAAACAAAAACCGGGGCACTGGGCCCCGGCTTCCATCAACGCAACGCTTAAACGCGTTCGAAGACAGTGGCAATGCCCTGGCCAAGGCCAATGCACATGGTGGACACGCCAAAGGTGCCGCCATTCTGCTTCATGACATTGAGCAAGGTGCCGGAGATACGCGCACCGGAACAGCCGAATGGGTGACCCAGGGCGATCGCGCCGCCGTGCAGGTTAACCTTCTCGTTCATCTTGTCGAGCACTTTCAAATCTTTCAGCACCGGCAGAGCCTGCGCCGCGAAAGCTTCGTTGAGCTCGAAGAAGTCGATATCGGCGATTCCCAGGCCCGCGCGCTTCAGTGCTTTCTGCGTGGCCGGTACTGGACCATAGCCCATGATCGCCGGATCCACACCCGCCACCGCCATCGAACGGATCACCGCCAGCGGCTGGATGCCCAGGTCCTGGGCACGCTGCGCCGACATCACGATCATGCACGAAGCACCGTCGGTGATCTGCGACGAAGTACCGGCCGTCACAGTGCCGCCCTTCGGATTGAAGGCCGGCTTGAGGGCCGCCAGGCTTTCCAGGGTGGTCTCGGGACGAATGGTCTCGTCGTAGTCGAACAGTTTCAGGAAACCGTTCTCGTCGTAACCCTGCATCGGGATGATTTCGTCCTTGAACTTGCCTTCCACCGTCGCCTTGTGGGCGAGTTGGTGGGAGCGCAGGCCGAAGGCATCCTGTTGCTCACGGGTAATGCCGTGCATCTTGCCGAGCATCTCGGCAGTCAGGCCCATCATGCCCGAGGCTTTCGCCGCGTACAGGGACATGTGCGGGTTCGGGTCGACGCCGTGCATCATGCTCACGTGGCCCATATGCTCGACGCCACCCACCACGAAGACGTCACCGTTGCCGGTCATGATCGCCTGGGCGGCGGTGTGCAGCGCGCTCATCGACGAGCCACACAGACGGCTGACGGTCTGGCCGGCCGAGGTGTGCGGGATCTGGGTCATCAGCGACGCCATGCGCGCGATGTTCCAGCCCTGCTCCAGGGTCTGGTTCACACAGCCCCAGATCACGTCTTCGACTTCCGCCGGATCGACCTTGGCGTTGCGTTCCAGCAATTTGCTGATCAGGTGCGCCGACATGTCTTCGGCGCGGGTATTGCGGTGCATGCCGCCCTTGGAGCGGCCCATCGGAGTACGACCGAAGTCGACAATCACGACGTCTCTAGGATTCAAGCTCATATATTCACTCTCGCTCTAGTAGGGGGCGCTTAACCGAAGAAGCTCTGGCCGTTCTTGGCCATCTCGCGCAGCTTCGCGGTCGGGTGGTACAGCGCGCCCAGATCGGCGTACTGGTCGGCCAGGGCAACGAACTGGGCAACACCGATCGAGTCGATGTAGCGCAGCGCACCGCCACGGAATGGAGGGAAACCAATACCGTACACCAGGCCCATGTCGGCTTCGGCCGCGGTTTCGACGATGCCGTCTTCCAGGCAACGAACGGTTTCCAGGCACAGCGGGATCATCATCCAGTTGACGATATCCTCGTCAGTGACTTCACGCTGCTCGTACACGATAGGCTTGAGCACTTCCAGCACCGACGGGTCGGCCACTTTCTTCTGCTTGCCTTTCTTGTCGGCCTCGTAGGCGTAGAAACCCTTGCCATTCTTCTGGCCCAGGCGCTTGGCTTCGTAAAGCACATCGATAGCCGAACGACGATCGTCTTTCATGCGATCCGGAAAACCTTCGGCCATCACGTCACGACCGTGGTGGCCAGTGTCGATACCGACCACGTCCATCAGGTAGGCCGGGCCCATCGGCCAGCCGAACTTTTCCATGACCTTGTCGATGCGCACGAAGTCCACGCCGGCGCTGACCAGCTTGGCGAAACCGCCGAAGTACGGGAACAGCACGCGGTTGACCAGGAAGCCCGGGCAGTCGTTGACCACGATCGGGTTCTTGCCCATTTTCTTGGCGTAGGCAACGGTGGTGGCCACGGCCAGCTCGCTGGACTTCTCGCCACGGATGACTTCGACCAGCGGCATCATGTGCACCGGGTTGAAGAAGTGCATGCCGACGAAATTCTCCGGACGCTTGAGGGCCTTGGCCAGCAAGCTGATGGAAATGGTCGAGGTGTTCGAAGCGAGGATGGTGCCCTCCTTGACCTGGTCTTCGACTTCGGCCAGAACCGCTTGCTTGACCTTAGGGTTCTCGACGACCGCCTCGACCACCAGGTCGACGTGGCCGAAGTCACCGTAGGACAGCGTTGGGCGAATGCCGTTGAGCACTTCGGCCATCTTCGCCGCGGTCATGCGACCTTTATCGACACGGCCGACCAGCAGCTTGGCGGCTTCCGCCAGGCCTTGCTCGATACCGTGTTCGTTGATGTCTTTCATCAGGATCGGCGTGCCTTTGGACGCCGACTGGTAGGCGATACCGCCACCCATGATGCCGGCGCCGAGTACGGCGGCCTGCTTCACGTCCTGGGCGATTTCGTCGTAGGCCTTGGCCTTTTTCTTCAGTTCCTGGTCGTTCAGGAACAGGCCGATCAGGCTCTGCGCGGCAGAGGTCTTGGCCAGTTTGACGAAGCCTGTTGCCTCGACTTCCAGCGCCTTGTCACGACCGAAGTTGGCGGCTTTCTGGATGGTCTTGATGGCTTCGACCGGCGCCGGGTAGTTCGGGCCAGCCTGGCCGGCGACAAAACCCTTGGCGGTTTCGAAGGACATCATCTGTTCGATGGCGTTGAGCTTGAGCTTTTCCAGCTTCGGCTGACGCTTGGCCTTGTAGTCGAACTCGCCGGAGATGGCGCGCTTGACGGTGGCCAGGGCCGCTTCATGCAGTTTTTCCGGAGCGACGACAGCGTCGACCGCACCGACTTTCAATGCGTCTTCAGCACGGTTTTCCTTGCCGGCGGCAATCCATTCGATGGCGTTGTCGGCACCGATGATGCGTGGCAGGCGAACGGTACCGCCGAAGCCCGGGTAGATGCCCAGCTTGACTTCCGGCAGGCCGATCTTGGCGCTGGAGGACATGACGCGATAGTCAGCTGCCAGGCACATTTCCAGACCGCCGCCCAGCGCGATGCCATTGATCGCGGCAACGGTCGGAACGTTGAGGTCTTCGAAATCGCTGAAAATCTTGTTGGCTTCGAGGTTGCCTGCGACAAGCTCTGCATCCGGCAGCTTGAAGTTGTCGACAAATTCGGTGATGTCGGCGCCGACGATGAAGACGTCCTTGCCACTGCTGACGATCACACCCTTGACCGACGCATCTGCCTTGATGGCGTCCACGGCCGAACGCAATTCGTTCAGGGTAAGACGGTTGAACTTGTTGACGGACTCACCCTTGAGGTCGAAATTCAATTCGACGATGCCACTTTCAAGAGCCTTAACCGTGATGGCTTTACCTTCGTAAATCATCAACTGATCTCCACGATATGGAAGCTGAACAGTACACGTCGGACGCTAACTTCTGACTCGGCAGCGACGTTTCCATCGATGCTACGCCAATCCGCCAGGCACACCCGCCAACGCGATAGTCGGGATTCTGGAAGAGCCGTCTGGTAATACAAACGCTCAATTCATACGCCCGTTTGATTTGGGTACGCCACATTCAGGCAAAATCCGACAATTGTCAATCGCCCAAAAGGTTGTTTGAAACGCGACTTCTTAGTCATTCCAGACGGGCATGCACCATCAACAAGCCTGCTCATCTCAGGACATTCATAGAATCAATCTTTAGAAAAGTCGCCCTAATACGTCGCCCCATAACCGATTCGCGGCTACGCTGGCACAATCCTGGAGCAAAAATGTGGATGCCTGGCCGAAAACCAGGCGTAAGATCAGCGACAACTCTCATCCCCCGCCGCTCAGAACCAGGGGATCAGAAAGGATTTACCGGCCTGCCTGGCCAACCCAGCCCGACCTTGTCGGGCTTTTTATTGCCTGCCTTTCAATAACCTGTGCCATTGCGGCGCAGGTCATGCTTCACGCCAGCGCCTTGAGCACTGCGGCAATGTCTTGCAAAACACTGGCTTCGCCACGTTCGCCCCAATACAAGACGATCATCTGCCGGTCGGCCTCGACCTTGAACACGTTGGCCGGCAGCGTGCGAAAGCGCTCGAGCAAGGCAGGATCCGCACAGACTTCCCGCCATTGGTTGACCCACACGCCCGGCGCACTTTGCCAGTAGGCCCAGCAGGCCGGTTGTGTGCCGCGCCGCGGCCGATGGTATTGCGCACAGGGGCTTGGAGGCTGCGGATCCATCCAGTGCGGCCACTCCTGAGGTGCCAGTTGCATGCCCAGGCCCATGCGGCGCGCCTCCATGCGCAGGGCGATCTGCCCGCTCTGGCGGCGCGACGGGCGCAGCCATGCCAGCGGGCTCAACACCACCGCGAGGATTGACACCACTATCCAGACCGTCATATCTGTACTCCCGATTCTTGATGAGCCGATTGATCCAGGTCGGAACCAATCCGCTTGAAACCAGCCATACTTGAAGCTATTGCAATCCTCAGGAGGAGCACCTCATGCCCTACCACCATATTCTGGTCGCCGTAGATCTAACCGAAGAGTGCGATCCTGTTATCCACCGGGCTCGCGAGCTGTCGGTCAGCAACAGCGCCAAATTGTCCCTGGTGCATATCGTCGAGCCGATGGCCATGGCGTTCGGCGGCGACGTACCGATGGACCTGTCCCAATTGCAACAGCAGCAGTTCGACCAGGCCAAGGAACGCCTCGATCGCCTCATCACCAAATATCCTGAGCTGTCCAAGGAATACAGCCACCTGACCTATGGCCAGCCACGCCAGGAAATCCATCATCTGGCCAAGGAACAGGAATGCGACCTGATCGTGGTCGGCAGCCATGGCCGGCACGGCCTGGCGCTGCTGCTGGGCTCGACCGCCAACGACGTGCTGCACGGCGCCCCTTGCGACGTGCTGGCCGTGCACCTGGTCAAACGCTGAGCCCGCCGGCGGAATGCTCCGCCCGCACCGGCCCTGCAAAAAGCCCGACATGAATGTCGGGCTTTTTTATTGCCGCCAGGTCACTCAGGCATCCAGCTCGGCCCAACGCTCGACCATCACATCCAGTTCAGCGTTGAGCTGTTCCAGCTGGGCGATGACCGCCGTGGTCTCGGCCGCAGGACGCTGATAGAAGCCAGCGTCGGCCATTTCCGCTTCCACGGTGGCGATCTGCTGCTCCATGGCTTCGATCTGGCCAGGCAACGCCTCGAGCTCGCGCTGCAACTTGTAGCTGAGCTTCTTCTTGGCCGCAGGTGCTTCCTGTGCCGCGGCAGGTGCCGCCGCCACAGGCGCAACCACCGCCGAGTTCAGCTCGGCCTTGCCCGACTTGTTCTCGGTCACGCCCAGCAGGCGTGGCGAACCGCCTTGGCGCAACCAATCCTGATAACCGCCGACGTATTCGCGAACCTTGCCTTCACCTTCGAACACCAGGGTGCTGGTCACCACGTTATCGAGGAATGCCCGGTCGTGGCTGACCATCAGCACGGTGCCCTGGAAGGTCAGCAGCACTTCTTCCAGCAGCTCGAGGGTTTCCACGTCCAGGTCGTTGGTCGGTTCGTCGAGCACCAGCAGGTTGGCCGGTTTGCTGAACAGCTTGGCCAGCAACAAGCGAGCACGCTCGCCACCGGACAGCGCCTTGACCGGCGTGCGGGCACGCTGCGGGCTGAACAGGAAATCCCCCAGGTAGCTGAGCACGTGGCGGCTCTGGCCATCGATATCGATAAAGTCGCGACCTTCGGCGACGTTGTCGATCACGGTCTTTTCCAGGTCCAGCTGGTGACGCAGTTGGTCGAAGTAGGCCACGTCGATACGCGTCCCCTCCTCGACCTTGCCGCTGCTCGGCACCAGGCCGCCCAGCATCAGTTTGAGCAGCGTGGTCTTGCCGGTACCGTTGGCGCCGAGCAGGCCGATACGGTCGCCGCGCTGCAGGACCATGGAGAAATTCTTGACCAGGAACGGACCGCCCGGATGAGCGAAGCTCACGTCTTCGAGCACCATGACCTGCTTGCCGGACTTGTCGGCGGTTTCCAGCTGGATATTGGCCTTGCCGGTACGCTCGCGACGCTCGCTACGCTCGACACGCAGGGCCTTGAGGGCACGCACACGGCCTTCGTTACGGGTGCGGCGGGCCTTGATGCCTTGGCGAATCCAGACTTCTTCCTGGGCCAGGCGCTTGTCGAACAGCGCGTTGGCCGTCTCTTCAGCCGCCAGCACGGCCTCCTTGTGCACCAGGAAGCTGGCGTAGTCGCCGTTCCAGTCGATCAGCCCACCACGGTCCAGCTCGAGAATCCGGGTCGCCAGGTTCTGCAGGAAGGAACGGTCGTGGGTAATAAAGAGGACGGCGCCCTGGAAGTCCTTCAGGGCTTCTTCCAGCCAGGCGATGGCGCCGATATCCAGGTGGTTGGTCGGTTCGTCGAGCAGCAGCAGGTCCGGTTCGGACACCAGGGCCTGGGCCAGCAGGACACGACGACGCCAGCCACCGGACAACTCGGCGAGGGTCTTGTCGGCCGGCAGCTGCAGGCGGCTCAGGGTGCTATCCACCAGGGTCTGCAAGCGCCAGCCGTCACGGGCTTCGAGGTCATGCTGGACGTGCATGAGCTTTTCCAGATCGGCATCGGTGACGATGTTCTGGCTCAGGTGGTGATACTGCGCCAGCAATTCGCCAACGCCATCGAGGCCCTGGGCGACCACGTCGAACACCGTCCGCTCGTCGGCCACTGGCAATTCCTGCGGCAATTCGCCGATTTTCAGACCGGGCGCGCGCCATACGGAACCGTCGTCGGGCTTCTGATCGCCCTTGACCAGCTTCAGCATGCTGGATTTGCCAGTGCCGTTGCGGCCGATGATGCACACCCGCTCACCACGGGCGATCTGCCAGGACACCTTGTCCAACAACGGCATAGCGCCGAACGCAAGGGACACATCGCTGAATTTGAGCAGGGTCATGAGCTTCTCCAAAAACCGGGCGCGCATTCTACCTGAGTTGAGGCCTCAGAAGGCCGGCATTTTCACTCCTGAAGCACCCTGAACAACATTTGCAGCGAACTGCCGACAAGAGGCCGGCAAAGCTTTCACCCGCTGCTGGCAAAAGGCTAAGCTAGGGAATAATCAGTGTTGGCATTGTCGGCACTTGTCATGATTTCTCTGCCCGGATGTCTCATGCGCAGTCGCCTTTTCAGTCTTTTATCCTGCCTGCTTCTTTCTGCCTCTGCCGTGCACACCGCTCAGGCCGCGGACCTCTCACTCCAGCGTCAATATTACGATGAAGCCAAGCGCGCCCTGGCCAAGGGCGACTCCGGTCCGTATTTCCGCTACAGCCAGGTCCTGGCCGACTACCCGCTCGAGCCCTATCTGGCCTATGACGAACTGACCGCCCGGCTAAAGACCGCCAGCAACGCCGAGATCGAAAAGTTTCTCCGTGAACACGGCGACCTGCCCCAGGCCAACTGGATGAAACTGCGCTGGTTGCGCTGGCTGGCCGAACGCGGCGACTGGGCCACCTTCGTCAAGTATTACGACCCCAAGCTCAACTTCACCGAACTGGACTGCCTGAATGCGCAATACCAGTTGGGCCACAACCTCAAGGCCGAAGGTTACGCCGCCACCGACAAGCTCTGGCTCAGCGGCAAATCCCTGCCCGCCACCTGCGACGCGTTGTTCGCCCAGTGGGCCGCCGAAGGCCAGTTGACCGAACAGAAGCGCTGGCAGCGCGCCAAGCTGGCCGCCGAGGCCCGCAACTATCCGCTGGCCAATAGCCTGGTCAACAGCATGACCACCCTCGCCCCTCAGGGTCGGCTGCTAGTAGACGTTGCCCAGAAGCCCGAACTGCTCAGCCAGCCGTCGCGCTTCACTCCAGCCAGCGAAGCCATGTCCGACGTGGTCGGCCTGGGTCTGCGCCGCCTGGCCCGCCAGGATCCGGACAGGGCCATGGCCCTGCTCGACGGTTATGCCAGCAGCATGCACTTCTCCCGTGACGAAAAAGTGGCGATCGCCCGGGAAATCGGCCTGACCCTGGCGCGGCGCTTCGACAGCCGCGGCCTTGAAGTGATGACCAAATACGATCCCGAGCTGCGCGACAACACGGTTTCCGAATGGCGCCTGCGCCTGCTGTTGCGCCTGGCTCGCTGGGAAGATGCCTACCAGCTAACCCGCAAGCTGCCCCAGGACCTGGCGACCACCAACCGCTGGCGCTACTGGCAAGCGCGCAGCCTGGAACTGGCCCAACCGCAGAACCCCCAGGCCCAGACCCTCTACAAAGGCTTGGCCAACGAGCGCGATTTCTATGGTTTCCTCGCGGCCGACCGCACCCAGTTGCCTTATCAGCTGAACAACAAACCGCTGATGCTCAGCCAGCAAGTGATCAACAAGGTACGCAATACGCCCGGCGTGCGGCGCGCCCTGGAGTTTCATGCCCGTGGCCAGATCGTCGATGGACGGCGTGAGTGGTACCACGTCAGCCGTCATTTCAACCGTGACGAAATGGTCGCCCAGGCCAAGCTGGCCTATGACCTGAAATGGTACTTCCCGGCCATTCGCACCATCAGCCAGGCGAAGTACTGGGACGACCTGGACATCCGCTTCCCGATGGCCCACCGCGATACTCTGGTGCGCGAAGCCAAGGTCCGTGGCCTGCACTCGAGCTGGGTCTTCGCGATCACCCGCCAGGAAAGCGCGTTCATGGACGACGCTCGCTCGGGCGTCGGCGCGGCCGGCCTGATGCAACTGATGCCCGGCACCGCGAAGGAAACCGCACGCAAGTTCAGCATCCCGCTGGCCTCGCCGCAGCAAGTGCTGAACCCGGACAAGAACATCCAGCTCGGCGCCGCCTACCTGAGCCAGGTGCACAGCCAGTTCAACGGCAACCGGGTGCTCGCCTCCGCCGCCTACAACGCCGGCCCCGGACGCGTGCGCCAATGGCTCCGTGGCGCCGACCACCTGAGCTTCGACGTCTGGGTGGAGAGCATTCCGTTCGACGAAACCCGCCAGTACGTGCAGAACGTGCTGTCCTATTCGGTGATCTACGGCCAGAAGCTCAATTCGCCACAGCCACTGGTGGATTGGCATGAGCGGTATTTCGACGATCAGTAAGCGATAACGCCTCATAGAAAATGCCCGCAGCGATGCGGGCATTTTCGTTTCCAGCGCAAGATCAGGACACAGACTGGCCATCGCTGAACTGCAAGGCCGCCAGGCGCGCATACAGTGGATTGCTGGCGATCAGCTCCTGATGGGTGCCCACCGCCACCAGCCGGCCCTGATCCATCACCGCGATCCGGTCGGCGTTCTTCACCGTGGCCAGGCGATGGGCGATCACCAGGGTGGTGCGATTCTTCATCAGGCTCGGCAAGGCTTGCTGGATCAAATGCTCGCTCTGGGCATCCAGGGCGCTGGTGGCTTCATCCAGCAACAGGATCGGCGCATCCACCAGCAGCGCCCGGGCAATCGCCAGGCGCTGGCGCTGGCCGCCGGACAGTCCCAGCCCCGCATCGCCGAGATGGGTCCGGTAACCCTCGGGCATGTTCTCGATGAAGTCATGGGCGTAGGCGATCCTTGCCGCCTCCCTGACCTGCTCCGGGGTGGCCGAGGGTTTGCCATAACGAATGTTCTCCTCGATGCTGCCGAAGAACAGCGCCGGGCTTTGCGACACCAGGGCAAAACAGCGACGCACATCCTGCGGGTCGAGCTGGGTCAAGGGCACGCCATCGAGCAGGATGCGCCCCTGCTCCGGGTCGTAGAAGCGCAGCAGCAGATCGTAGAGGGTCGACTTGCCCGCCCCCGACGGCCCGACCAGCGCCAGGGTTTCTCCCTCGTGGATAGTCAGGCTCAAGCCATCGACGGCGTAACTGTCCGGACGCGACGGATAAGAGAAGCGCAAGTTCTCCAGCACCAGTTCGCCCCGCACCCGCTCGGGCAAGCTGGCCGGGCCGTCGCTCGGCGGCTGGATCAGGTTTTCCGAACGCAGCAACTCGGCAATCCGCTCCGCCGCGCCGGCGGCCCGTTGCAGCTCGCCGATCACCTCGCTCAGGGTGCCGAAGGCACTGCCGACGATCAGGCTGTAGAAGACAAAGGCCGCCAGCTCGCCACTGGAAATACGCCCGGCGATCACGTCCATGCCGCCGACCCAGAGCATCACCCCGACCGCCCCCAGCACCAGCACAATCACCAGGGTGATCAGCCAGGCGCGCTGGACAATACGCCGGCGCGCGGTGTTGAACGCCTCTTCCACCGTCTGGGCAAAGCGTTGCTCATCCTGGGGCTGGTGGTTATAGGCCTGGACGGTCTTGATCTGGCCCAGGGTTTCCGCCACGTAGCTGCCGACATCGGCGATACGGTCCTGGCTCAAGCGCGACAGGCTGCGCACCCGGCGGCCGAAAATCAGGATCGGCGCCAGCACCAGGGGCAAGGCGATCACCACGATGCTGGTGAGCTTGGGGTTGGTGACAAACAGCAGCACGATGCCGCCGATGACCATCAGCGCATTACGCAAAAACAGCGAGAGTGACGAGCCGATCACCGATTGCAGCAAGGTGGTATCGGCGGTCAGTCGCGACTGGATCTCCGAGCTGCGATTGTTCTCATAGAAGCCCGGGTGCAGGTAGATCAGGTGATTGAACACTTGCCGACGGATGTCCGCCACGCAACGCTCGCCAATCCATGACACCAGGTAGAAACGCACGAACGTCCCCACCGCCAGCCCCAGCACCAATAACAGAAACAGACCGATGGACTGGTTGAGCAAATCCGGCGACCCGGTCATGAAGCCCCGGTCCACCAACAGGCGGATGCCCTGCCCCATGGACAAGGTGATGCCCGCGGTCACCACCAGCGCCAGCAGCGCCCCCAGGGCCTGCCAGCGATAAGGCGCGATGAAACGACTGGCCAGGCGAATCGCCCGGCGTTGACGCGAAGAAAGCATGAAGTTCATCCGGGAGCACACCTGGGAACGGCCCCGCCCCATTCACCACCGCGTGATCCAGCAAGGCGATGAGGTTGAGCCCTGTTTGTCGGAACCGATTTTCCTGGAAACTGATTCTTGGAACCTGCATTTCCTGGAACTTGGGTAAATCAAAATGAGTCAGGTTAATTATGTCCGCCAACACTAGAGCCTAGATGCTATTGGTCTAAGGTCCGAGTGGAAGTCCACAGACATTTCTGTTGGACTGAGGACTCCCCGGATAGAAAACGCCGTAGTGGGACCTTGCAGGGAGTTGTCACAGCTTGGTCACCTGGCGGTTTTAAAGTAAGCGCACAACCTGATGAGGAGACAGGCCATGTCCTTGCAAAACAGCAGCAATGACAAGATTGAAGTGATTCGTACCCACCCCGACCAGTCTCTGGGATGCGCCATCATTGACGCTCAGGGGCGCGAAGTACCGATCACCGAAGACATGATCCAGAACGCCTGCCGCGAACTGGAAAAGCGACTGGTCAAGCCTGCGCAGCAAGATTGACACATAGCCTCACGTCCTCTTGACCCGGCCCTGAAGCCGGGTTTTTTATGCCTGCCGGATTCCTTGTCGCTCCGTCACAAACGACTGGGCTCGAGCCTTCAGCGAACCGACACCGCGCCCAAGGCCGAGACGATCTGCTGCAAGCCTGGCGCTTCGCCCTGGATGCGCACGGCCAACCCATCGATTTCACGTCGCGGCGGATAACCCTTGCGCAACGCATCGAAGGCCGCGCGCTGCTCGGCCACGCTGCCCACCAGGCTGCGGCGGAAATCCGCATCGTCGCGCCGCGGGTCGTAGACCGCTCGGCAGATCATCGCCAGGGACCAGGCCGGGTCGCTATGGGCATCGAGGCTCACCTCCGACAACCATGGCCGGGGCAGCAGGTCGCGCAAATGAATCGCTTGCGGCTGCCCAAGGTAATCGCACAGCGCCTGATAGATCTGCGCCGTCCCGCGCTGCCGGCCATCGAGGCTGTAACCGGCGATGTGCGGCGTGGCCAGCACGCACAGGTCGGCCAGGGCCACGTCGACCTGGGGCTCGCCCTCCCAGACATCCAGCACCGCCTGTAGGTCTTCACGCTCGAGCAACACCTCGCGCAGAGCGGTGTTATCCACCACCGCGCCACGGCTGGCGTTGATCAGCCAGGCGCCGGGGCGCAGTTGCCGCAGGCGCTGCTTGTCCAGCAGATGCCAGGTCGGCAGCTCGCCGGCCTTGGTCAAGGGGGTGTGCAGGCTGATGACATCGCACTGGGCGAGGATCTGTTCCAGGCTGACGTAGTCGCCACCTTCCGCCAGCTGCCGTGGCGGGTCGCAGACCAGGACCTTCCAACCCAGGCCGCGCAGCACCTCGATCAGCCGTCCACCGACCTCGCCCGCGCCCACCACGCCGTAAGTGCGTTGCGTCAGGTCGGCACCTTCGATTTCCGCCAGGGTCAGCAGGCTGCCCAGCACATAGTCGACCACCCCGCGCGCATTACAGCCTGGAGCGCTGGACCAGCGAATGCCCGCCTCCTGGAAATACTCGAGGTCCAAATGGTCGGTGCCAATGGTGCAGGTACCGACAAACCGCAGCTGGCTACCCTCGAGCAGGGCACGGCTGACCTGGGTCACCGAACGCACCAGCAGCACATCGGCGCCCTCGATGGCGGCGCGGTCGATGGCCCGCCCCGGGAAGCGGCGGATCTCGCCGAAGCCGGCAAAAAAGGCATCGAGCAGGGGAATATTTTCGTCGGCAACAATCAGCATGGCAGGCTCCTTTCGCGGAGCCGCAGTTTAGGCGTAGAAGGCCATTTTCGGCCAGCGAGCAATCCACTCCGTCAACCGCCGCCAGCACTTACAAATCGACAACAGAGGTTTTTTCCTGACTCATCCGTCAATGCGTAGAATACGCCGCCCTGCGCATCAACCCTGTGGACGCTTCGCCTGTGAATTCCGTGACCAATACTCCTGCCACCTCCCTCAACCGCCCGGCCCGGGTGCGCCTTGAACTGCGCA
The DNA here is from genome assembly GCF_058800485.1 of Pseudomonas sp. GW822-FHT05A08. Lineage (NCBI taxonomy): Bacteria > Pseudomonadati > Pseudomonadota > Gammaproteobacteria > Pseudomonadales > Pseudomonadaceae > Pseudomonas > Pseudomonas sp. GW822-FHT05A08. The sequence goes on along the minus strand of NZ_CM179511.1, from coordinate 2,381,565 downwards.
GCCTGCTGGCCCTGGCCTTGCCGATCATGATCGCGCAGCTGGCGACCACGGCCATGGGCTTCGTCGATGCGGTGATGGCCGGACGGGTCAGCCCACGGGACCTGGCGGCGGTGGCGCTGGGCAACTCGATCTGGATCCCGGTGTTCCTGTTGATGACTGGCACCCTGCTGGCCACCACGCCCAAGGTGGCCCAGCGGGTCGGCGCCGGCACCTATGGCGAGATCGGCCCGATCGTGCGCCAGGCGCTGTGGCTGGCCCTGGCGGTTGGCCTGAGCGCCAGCCTGATTCTGGTCAATGCCGAGCCGGTGCTGCACCTGATGAAGGTCGACCCGACACTGATCGGCCCCTGCATGGAATACTTGCACGGCATCGCCAGCGGCCTGCCGGCGGTAGCGCTGTATTACGTGCTGCGTTGCTGCAGCGATGCCCTGGGCCGCACCCGGCCAAGCATGGTCATCGGCCTGTTCGGCCTGGCCCTGAACATCCCCATCAACTACGTGTTCATTTATGGCCACCTCGGCGTGCCGGCCATGGGCGGCGTCGGTTGCGGCTGGGCCACGGCCATCGTGATGTGGGCGATGATGCTGGCCATGGCGGGCTGGACCCGCTGGGCCCCGGCCTACCAGAGCAGCCAGCTGTTCAAGCGTTTCGACTGGCCGCAATGGGCGGTGATCAAGCGTTTGCTGAGCGTCGGCCTGCCGATCGGCATCGCGGTGTTTGCCGAATCGAGCATCTTCGCGGTGATCGCCCTACTGATCGGCAGCCTCGGCGCCACGGTGGTGGCCGGGCACCAGATCGCCCTCAACATCAGCTCCCTGCTGTTCATGATTCCGTATTCCCTGGGCATGGCAGTCACGGTGCGGGTCGGCCAGGCCCTGGGCGCAGGCAACCCGTATCAGGCACGCTTCGCCGCCGGCGTCGGCCTGGGTGCGGCGCTGGCCTTCGCCCTGTTCTCCGCGAGCCTGATCCTGCTGCTGCGTGAGTCCATCGCCTCGATCTACACCCCGGACACCGCGGTAATCCAGGTGGCGGCGATGCTGATCGTGTATGCCGCGCTCTACCAGTTCTCCGACGCGATCCAGGTGATCTGCGCCGGCGCGCTGCGTGGCTACCAGGACACCCGGGTGACCATGGTCCTGACGCTGCTCGCCTACTGGGGCATCGGTTTGCCGGTGGGGTATGTGCTGGGGCTGACCGACTGGTTCGGCCCTGCCAGCGGCCCGAGCGGGCTGTGGGAAGGCCTGATCGCCGGCCTGAGTTGCGCGGCGCTGATGCTGTCGATCCGCCTGGCGCGCAGCGCGCGCAAGCGGATCCGCATCAGCCGTGCGGTGGCTTAACCGGACTTCTTGCGAATCCAGTACAGATAGGTGCCGGCCTCTTCCTGCTGGGCGACCAGCTCATGGTCGAGGAACACGCAGAACTTGGGGATGTCGCGGCGGGTCGAGGGATCGGTGGCGATCACCTTGAGCAGGCCGCCGGGCTGCAGGTCACGAATATGCTGGTGCAGCATCATGACCGGTTCCGGGCAATTGAGCCCGGTGGCGTCCAGCGTGCCGTCGACCGGCGTATCGATGATTTGACTCATAACTCACTCCTGAAACTGGCCGGCATTGTCGCGCAATGCCGGCATCGACGCTATCTGTGACATTGCGCCGCAACCACGATCAACGGGCCTTGGGCTTCTTTTCATCCAGCCGGCGCAGGTGGCAGGTCACTTCTTCGCGGTCGTGGTACAGCTGCTTGCAGCCAATGGCCACGCGAATGCCGCGGGCCTTGAAGCCGTCCTCGATCCGCTCGAGCAAGCGCTTCACTTCCGCGTAACGCTGCTTCATCGGCAGCTTCAGGTTGACCACCGCTTCGCGGCAGTGGCCTTCGCCGATCCAGGTTTCCAGCAAGGCGGCGTTGCGCGCCGGTTTCTCGACGATGTCGCAGACCATCCAGTCCACCGGCTGCTTGGGCTTGAAGGTGAAACCGTCGGCCATCAGGTGCTGCACCAGGCCGGTGTCCATCAGGCTTTCGGCCATAGGCCCGTTATCGACAGCGGTGACCAACATGCCGCGGTTGACCAGTTGCCAGGTCCAGCCACCCGGGGCGGCGCCCAGGTCGACGCCAGTCATGTCGCCGTGCAGACGCTCGTCCCACTGATCACGAGGAATGAAATGGTGCCAGGCCTCCTCCAGCTTCAGGGTCGAGCGGCTAGGCGCCTCACGGGGGAACTTCAGGCGCGGAATGCCCATCGGCCACATGGCCGAATTGCCTGCGTCCGCCAGGCCGACAAACACCTCGCGGCCGCTTTTGAAGGTCAGCAGCAAGCGCGGCTTGCCGGCATCGTCCACCAGCTTGCCGGCCGCCGTCAGGGCCTTGCGCAGCGGTGCTTCGAATTTCTTGCAGAAGTTCGACAGCTCCTTGCCGTCATTGGTATCCAGCACTTCCAGCCACAGGCTGCCGCAGGTCGGGAAGCTCACCAGGTGGGCCAGGATCACACTGATGCGGTCGGTTTCCGGCAGATCGACGAAGACGCCCCGCGCCCATTGCCGCGGGAAGACCAGCTCGGCGAAACGCAGCTCGCGCATCAGGCGCTCGGCGCCGTCTTCTTCGCTGCACACAAACTCGGCACAGGCGGTGCTCGGCTTGGCCTTGGCGTACCCGGCCACGTTCAGGCGCGCGGCATGGTCGGCGATCTCGGAACAGACTTCGCCTTCGAAGCCCGGCCGGCAGTGCATAAAGAGGGTGTTCATCGAATCTCCTGGGCAATGGGCAATGAATCATGCGCAAACCTGCCCGAAGTGCGCGCAAAGCCTGTCACGAAAACCGGCGCATGATAGCCGAGTTCGGAACCTTGGACTTGTCCATAGAGTCCAGTTATTAGCCAGCTACTGAAAACAGGGCTAGGTTAAGAGCTCTGCCCGTCCCGTCAGGTCCGTAGCCGTGCGGACCAAAAGGAGTGATTCAATGCCGTCCCTCGATAGCCTGAAAACCCTTAAAACATTAAAAATCGACGACAAGACCTACCACTACTTCAGTCTGCCGGAAGCCGCCAAGCGCCTTGGCGATCTCGACAAATTGCCGATGTCGTTGAAAGTCCTGCTGGAAAACCTGCTGCGCTGGGAAGACGAAAAGACCGTCACCGGCGCCGACCTCAAGGCCCTCGCCGCCTGGCTCAAGGAGCGCCGCTCGGATCGCGAGATCCAGTACCGCCCGGCGCGGGTGCTGATGCAAGACTTTACCGGCGTGCCGGCGGTGGTCGACCTGGCGGCCATGCGCGCGGCCATGGCCAAGGCCGGCGGCGACCCGCAACGCATCAACCCGCTGTCACCGGTGGACCTGGTAATCGACCACTCGGTGATGGTCGACAAGTTCGGCAGCAACACCGCCTTCGAACAGAACGTCGACATTGAAATGCAGCGCAACGGCGAGCGTTATGCCTTCCTGCGCTGGGGCCAGAGCGCCTTCGACAACTTCAGCGTGGTGCCGCCGGGCACCGGGATCTGTCACCAGGTCAACCTGGAATACCTGGGCCGCACGGTCTGGACCAAGGACGAAGGCGGCCGCACCTACGCCTTCCCCGACACCCTGGTCGGCACCGACTCCCACACCACCATGATCAACGGCCTCGGCGTACTCGGCTGGGGCGTGGGCGGCATCGAGGCCGAGGCGGCGATGCTCGGCCAGCCGGTGTCGATGCTGATCCCGGAAGTCATAGGTTTCAAACTGACCGGCAAGCTCAAGGAAGGCATCACCGCCACCGACCTGGTGCTGACCGTCACCCAGATGCTGCGCAAGAAAGGCGTGGTCGGCAAATTCGTCGAGTTCTATGGCGACGGCCTGGCCGACTTGCCGCTGGCCGACCGCGCCACCATCGCCAACATGGCCCCGGAATACGGCGCCACCTGCGGCTTCTTCCCGGTGGATGACATCACCCTGGAATACCTGCGCCTGTCCGGCCGACCGGACGCCGTGGTGAAACTGGTGGAGGCCTACAGCAAGACCCAGGGCCTGTGGCGCCTGCCGGGCAAGGAGCCGGTATTCACCGACAGCCTGGCGCTGGACATGGGCACCGTGGAAGCCAGCCTGGCCGGGCCGAAGCGGCCGCAGGACCGGGTCTCCCTGCCCAACGTCGGCCAGGCCTTCACCGACTTTCTCGATCTGCAGTTCAAGCCCACCAGCAAGGAAGAAGGCCGCCTGGAAAGCGAAGGCGGTGGCGGCGTGGCCGTGGGCAGCGCCGACCTGATAGGTGAAGTCGATTACGCCCACAATGGTCAGACCTACCGCCTGAAAAACGGTGCGGTGGTGATCGCCGCCATTACCTCCTGTACCAACACCTCCAACCCCAGCGTGATGATGGCCGCCGGCCTGGTGGCGAAAAAGGCTGTGGAAAAAGGTCTCAAGCGCAAGCCCTGGGTGAAGAGTTCGCTGGCGCCGGGTTCGAAAGTGGTCACCGACTACTACAAGGCCGCCGGGTTGACCCAATACCTCGACGCCCTGGGCTTCGACCTGGTGGGTTATGGCTGCACCACCTGCATCGGCAACTCCGGCCCCTTGCCGGAGCCGATCGAGAAAGCCATCCAGAAAGCCGACCTGACCGTCGCCTCGGTGCTGTCCGGCAACCGCAACTTCGAAGGCCGCGTGCACCCGCTGGTGAAAACCAACTGGCTGGCCTCGCCGCCGCTGGTGGTGGCCTATGCCCTGGCCGGCAGCGTGCGCATCGATATCAGCAGCGAGCCGCTGGGCGAAGGCAAGGACGGCAAGCCGGTCTACCTGCGCGACATCTGGCCGAGCAGCCAGGAAATCGCCGAGGCCGTCACCCAGGTCAACACCCGGATGTTCCACAAGGAATACGCCGAGGTGTTCGCCGGCGACGCCCAGTGGCAAGCCATCGAAGTACCGCAGGCCGCGACCTACGTGTGGCAGGCGGATTCCACCTATATCCAGCATCCACCCTTCTTCGACGACATCGCCGGCCCGCTGCCGGTGATCAAGGATATCGAGGGCACGCGGGTCCTGGCGCTGCTGGGCGACTCGGTGACCACCGACCACATTTCCCCGGCCGGTAACATCAAGGCCGACAGCCCGGCCGGCCGCTACCTGCGCGAGCAGGGCGTGGAACCGCGGGACTTCAACTCCTACGGCTCGCGGCGCGGCAACCATCAGGTGATGATGCGCGGCACCTTCGCCAACATCCGCATCCGCAACGAAATGCTCGGCGGCGAAGAAGGCGGCAACACGATCTACATCCCCACCGGCGAGAAACTGGCGATCTATGACGCGGCCATGCTGTACCAGCAATCGGCTACGCCGCTGGTGGTGATCGCCGGCCAGGAATACGGCACCGGCTCCAGCCGCGACTGGGCCGCCAAGGGCACCAACCTGCTGGGGGTCAAGGCGGTGATCGCCGAGAGCTTCGAGCGCATCCACCGCTCCAACCTGGTGGGCATGGGCGTGCTGCCGCTGCAGTTCAAGCTCGACCAGAACCGCAAAAGCCTGAACCTCACCGGCAAGGAAACCCTGGATATCCAGGGTCTGACCGGCGTCGAGCTGACGCCGCGGATGAACCTGACCCTGGTGATCACCCGCGAGGATGGCAGCCAGGAAAAAGTCGAGGTGCTGTGCCGCATCGACACCCTGAACGAAGTGGAATACTTCAAGTCCGGCGGGATCCTGCACTACGTCCTGCGGCAACTGATCGCCGCGTAACGCCATGCCGCAACACCAACACCGCCTACGGGCGGTGTTTTTTTGTTTCACTTATTCATCGCCCGCGCCTCGTTATACTGGCCGCCCGCTCGTTCTATCCAGTAACCGCCCCGACGCAGGTTGCGCGAGCGGCTGATTCCATTCTTCGCAACAAGGATTTCACATGACTGTTCTGCCATGGATGTACCTGGCACTTCTCTCCATTGGTTACGCCCTGGCCCTGAGCTACGGCCAACTGGGCCTTTTGGCGGCGGTTTCCGTCGCCTTGCTGCTGTGCGCGGGCTTTGCCGTGCGCCAGCAGAAAAGCCCTTACGCGCGCTACCTGGGACACGGCCTGTTCGTGGTGCTGGCCCTGGCGCTGGCCATGCACTGGCTCCCCGGTTTCTACAATGGCCGGGCGATCGGCCCGCAACGCTTCACCGCCGATGCCGTGCCGTTTTCCATGTACCTGAACCAGGACAAGCCACTGATCGGCTTCTGGCTGTTGCTGGTCTGCCCCTGGATCATCGGGCGCCGCTCGCTGCGCCTGTCCCTCTATACCACTGCCCTGGCCTTGACCCTGACCGCCCTGGCGGCCCTGGGCGGCGCGGTGTTGCTGGGCATCATCAGTTGGGCGCCGAAATGGCCGGACCAGGCCTGGCTGTGGGTGCTGAACAACCTGCTGCTGGTCACCCTGGTGGAAGAAGCGCTGTTCCGTGGCTACATCCAGGGCGGCCTGAGCCGTCGCCTCAAGCACCTGCCCTATGGTGAAAACCTGGCACTGATGTGCGCGGCCCTGCTGTTCGGCCTGGTGCATGTGGGCGCCGGCTGGCAATGGTGGCTGCTGGCGAGCATCGCCGGGGTCGGCTACGGCCTGGCCTACCGCTTTGGCGGCCTGGGCGCCGCGGTGGCCACCCATTTCGGCTTGAACCTGCTGCACTTCGGGCTGTTCACCTACCCGATGCTCGCGGGTTGACCCTGGCCAAGCCGGGGCTCCCTGGACGGGCCTCGGCTTCGCCGCTTCCCCTCACCCCCCCCTTGCAAAATAAGGCATCTGTCAATGAGGCACTTCTCAAATTACTGAAAAAAACCTCAATAATTGGCGAAGGCCGCCGACAACCTATCAAAGCCTTGCGGATAGAAAAACCATGCGTAACAACCAGCCCGTCACTCAGCGCGAACGTACCTTTCCGACTCAGCAACGGTTGATCTCCACCACCGATGCCAAAGGCGTGATCACCTACTGCAACGATGCCTTCGTTGAAATCAGCGGGTTTTCTCGTGAGGAACTGGTCCGCGCACCGCACAACCTGGTCCGTCACCCCGACGTCCCGGCCGCGGTGTTCGCGCACATGTGGGCCACCCTGAAACAAGGCTTGCCATGGATGGGCATTGTCAAGAATCGCTGCAAGACCGGTGACCACTACTGGGTCAACGCCTACGTGACACCGGTCTTCGAAGGCCAGCAAGTGGTCGGCTACGAGTCGGTGCGGGTCAAACCCACCGCCGAGCAGATCCGCCGCGCCGAAGCGCTTTACCAACGCATCAACCAGGGCAAGTCGGCCATTCCGAAACGCGACAAATGGCTGCCGATACTTCAGGACTGGCTGCCATTCATCCTGATCAGCCAGCTGAGCTTCCTGATTGGCGCCTGGCTCAACTCTTCCTGGGGCTTTGCCCTCGCCGCCGGCCTTTGCGTGCCGCTCGGCCTGCTCGGGCTGAGCTGGCAACAGCGCGGCCTCAAGCGTTTGCTGCGCCTGGCCGAGCAGACCACCTCCGACCCGCTGATCGCCCAGATGTACACCGACAGCCGTGGCGCCCAGGCGCGCCTGGAGATGTCGATCCTCAGCCAGGAAGCCCGCCTGAAAACCTGCCTGACCCGCCTGCAGGATACCGCCGAGCACCTCAACGAGCAGGCGCGGCAGTCCGACACCCTGGCGCACAACAGCTCCAGCGGCCTGGAACGCCAGCGCGTGGAAACCGAACAGGTGGCCACCGCGGTCAACCAGATGGCCGCCACCACCCAGGAAGTGGCCAGCCACGTGCAGCGCACCGCCGATGCCACCCAGGAAGCCAATCGCCTCACCGGGCGCGGTCGCGACATCGCCGGGGAAACCCGCGAAGCGATCCAGCGCCTGTCGGTGGTGGTGGGCGAAACCGGCCTGACCGTGACCCAGCTGGCCAAGGACAGCGACGAAATCGGTGGCGTGGTCGATGTGATCAAGGGCATCGCCGACCAGACCAACCTGCTGGCGCTGAACGCGGCCATCGAAGCGGCTCGCGCCGGGGAAATGGGCCGCGGCTTCGCGGTGGTGGCCGACGAGGTTCGCCAACTGGCGCAACGCACCAGCGAATCCACCGGGCAGATCCACACCCTGATCGCCAAGCTCCAGCAAACCGCCAGCACGGCGGTGCAAACCATGGACGCCGGACACCGTCAGGCCGAGGAAGGCGTGGCCCGGGTGCTGGAAGCCGACCAGGCGCTGGTGGGCATCAGCGAAGCGGTGGCCAACATCACCGACATGACCACCCAGATCGCTGCCGCCACCGAAGAGCAAAGCGCCGTGGCCGAGGAGATCAGCCGCAACATCAGCACCATCGCCCAACTGGCCGACCAGACCTCGGAGCAGGCGCAGCATTCGGCGCAACTCAGCGAAGAGCTGACCCGCACCGCCAACACGCAGTACTCGTTGGTCGAACGCTTCAACCGCTAAGCCGAAGCCAGACAAAAAACCCGGAAGGTTCGCCTTCCGGGTTTTTATTGCCTGTTTTCCAGCACCACGCGCGTCTTCTGTATCTGTAGGAGCGAAGCTTGCTCGCGATGGAGCTTGGCAGTCGCCACCGTTGTCGCCTTGAAAAACAATCGCGAGCAAGCTTCGCTCCTACAGTCAAAAAAGCGTTCAGCCATTCAGTTGACGCAAAACCTCGGCAACTTTCTGCGCCGCCGCTTCCAGGTGCTGCTCATGGGTGAAGCCTGAGGCCTTGAGCGGTTTCAGGTCATGGTCGGCCGCCGCCAGCCAGAACAGCTCGATAGCCGGCGCCAGCGCATAGGCTTCGACCGCCGCCCGGTTACCGAGGGCGTCGCGCTCGCCCTGGACGATCAGGGTCGTGGTGCGCAATTCGGCCAAGTGAGCGACCCGCGGTTTCTCCGGCTTGCCGGCGGCATAAAACGGATACCCCAGGCACACCAGCGCATCGGCGCCCAGCTCATCGGCGAGCAAACTGGCCATGCGCCCGCCCATGGACTTGCCGCCGATGGCCAACTGCCCAGCGACATGAGGTCGCACCTGGGCATAGACCTCGCGCCAGCACTCCAGCAGCTTCGGCGCCGGGTTAGGCGGCCGTTTGCCACCATCGAGGCGACGCTGAGCCATGTAGGGAAACTCGAAGCGCAGGACGTTGACCCCATGCGCCGCAAGGCGTGCGGCCATATCGTTCATGAAAGCACTGTCCATCGGCGCGCCAGCGCCATGGGCCAGGATCAGGGTCAGCGGTTCGCCGGCCAGCGACTGCTGCGCGACATCCCAGAGCCAGCCCCGTTCCCGCACGCACTGCGCCCATTGATCCCCGTCAATAACAGGCCCTTGCCGTTTGCCCATGCTTACCTCGCTTTTAGTCTGCCTATAACTCCAGAAGAAGTGAGCGCGCCTTGCCGTGCGCAGTCGCTTTCACTTCAGCTGAACCGTGGATGGGGAACCATGAACACTTCTATCAGTACCGCCTACAACTACAAGGTGGTCCGCCAATTCGCCATTATGACGGTGGTGTGGGGCATCGTCGGCATGGGGCTCGGGGTTTTTCTCGCTGCCCAGTTGGTCTGGCCCGAACTCAACTTCAACCTGCCCTGGACCAGTTTCGGTCGCCTGCGCCCGTTGCACACCAACGCGGTGATCTTCGCCTTTGGCGGCTGCGCCTTGTTCGCCAGCTCCTTCTACTCGGTGCAACGCACCTGCCAGACCCAACTGTTCGCGCCGAAAATCGCCGCATTCTGCTTCTGGGGCTGGCAGCTGGTAATCCTCCTGGCGGCCATCAGCCTGCCGCTGGGCTACACCAGCTCCAAGGAATACGCCGAGCTGGAATGGCCGATCGACATCCTCATCACCATCGTCTGGGTGGCGTACGCCATCGTGTTCTTCGGCACGGTGATGAAGCGCAACACCAAGCACATCTACGTCGGCAACTGGTTCTTCGGCGGTTTCATCATCACCGTGGCCATCCTGCACATCGTCAACAACCTGGAACTGCCCGTCAGCCTGACCAAGTCCTACTCGGTGTATGCCGGTGCGACCGACGCCATGGTGCAATGGTGGTACGGCCACAACGCGGTGGGCTTCTTCCTGACTGCGGGCTTCCTGGGGATGATGTACTACTTCGTGCCCAAGCAGGCCGAGCGTCCGGTGTATTCCTATCGCCTGTCCATCGTGCACTTCTGGGCGCTGATCACCCTGTACATCTGGGCCGGCCCGCACCACCTGCACTACACCGCGCTGCCGGACTGGGCGCAGTCCCTGGGCATGGTGATGTCGCTGATCCTCCTGGCACCGAGCTGGGGCGGCATGATCAACGGCATGATGACTCTGTCGGGTGCCTGGCATAAGTTGCGCAGCGACCCGATCCTGCGGTTCCTGGTGGTGTCCCTGGCGTTCTACGGCATGTCGACCTTCGAAGGTCCGATGATGGCGATCAAGACCGTCAACGCCCTCTCCCACTACACCGACTGGACCATCGGCCACGTCCACGCCGGCGCCCTGGGCTGGGTGGCGATGATTTCCATCGGCGCGCTGTACCACATGATCCCGAAAGTCTTCGGTCGCCAGCAGATGCACAGCATCGGCCTGATCAACGCGCACTTCTGGCTCGCCACCATCGGCACCGTGCTCTACATCGCCTCGATGTGGGTCAACGGCATCGCCCAGGGCCTGATGTGGCGCGCCGTCAACGAAGACGGGACGCTGACCTACTCCTTCGTCGAAACCCTGGTGGCCAGCCACCCAGGCTTCATCGTGCGGCTGGTCGGTGGCGCGATCTTCCTCTTCGGCATGTTGCTGATGGCCTACAACACCTGGCGCACCGTGCGCGCGGCCCAGCCTGCCGAAATCACCGCCGCTGCGCAGATGGCCTGAGGAGTCCGCCATGAAACACGAAGTTATCGAGAAAAACGTCGGCCTGCTGATGCTGCTGATGGTATTTGCCGTGAGCATCGGCGGTCTGACCCAGATCGTCCCACTGTTCTTCCAGGACGTCACCAACAAGCCGGTGGAAGGCATGAAGCCCTACACCGCCCTGCAACTGGAAGGCCGCGATATCTACATCCGCGAAGGCTGCGTCGGCTGCCACTCGCAGATGATCCGCCCGTTCCGCGCCGAGACCGAACGCTACGGCCACTACTCGGTCGCCGGCGAAAGCGTCTGGGATCATCCGTTCCTGTGGGGCTCCAAGCGTACCGGTCCGGACCTGGCCCGGGTCGGCGCCCGCTACTCCGACGACTGGCACCGCGCGCACCTGTACAACCCGCGCAACGTGGTGCCCGAGTCGAAGATGCCGGCCTACCCATGGCTGGTCACCCAGCCGGTCGACAGCAGCCACACCGAGACCAAGCTGCGCGCCATGCGCACCCTCGGCGTGCCGTACAACGACGACGATATCGCCGGTGCCGTCGCCTCCCTCAAGGGCAAGACCGAGATGGACGCCCTGGTCGCCTACCTGCAAGTGCTTGGCACTGCGATCAAGAGCAAGAGGTGAGCCATGGTTCTTGAACTCGATAGCGGCATGATCCGCGGGCTCGGCACGCTGGTGGTGATGATTGCCTTCATCGGCCTGTCGATCTGGGTCTTCAACGCCAAGCGCAACCCGGAGTTCGCCCAGGCGCGCCTGCTGCCCTTCGCCGACGAACCTTCGCCGCAAGTGCACGGCAATCCATCTGATGACGCTCAATCCGAAGAGCACGCGACAAGGAGCATTCGGCCATGACCACCTTCTGGAGTACGTACATCTGCGTACTGACCATAGGCAGCCTGATCGGCCTGACCTGGCTGTTGATCGGCACGCGCAAGGGCGAGACCAAGGGCAGCGTCGACCAGACCATGGGCCACAGCTTCGACGGCATCGAGGAGTACGACAACCCGCTGCCGCAGTGGTGGTTCATGCTGTTCGCCGGCACCCTGGTGTTTTCCGTCGGCTACCTGATCCTCTACCCGGGCCTGGGCAACTGGAAAGGCATCCTGCCCGGCTATGAAAATGGCTGGACCGGCGTGCACGAGTGGGAAAAGGAAATGGACAAGGCAGACGCCAAGTTCGGCCCGATCTTCGCCAAGTTCGCCGCCATGCCCGTGGAAGAAGTGGCCAAGGATCCGCAGGCGCTGAAAATGGGCGGACGCCTGTTCGCTTCCAACTGCTCGGTGTGCCACGGCTCGGATGCCAAGGGCGCCTTCGGCTTCCCTAACCTGGCCGACAACAACTGGCGCTGGGGCGGCAACGCCGACACCATCAAGGCCACCATCATGGGCGGTCGCATGGCGGCCATGCCGGCCTGGGGTGAAGTGCTGGGCGAGGACGGGGTGAAGAACGTCGCGGCCTATGTGCGTCACGAACTCGCCGGCCTGCCGTTGCCCGCCGACAGCAGCGCCGACCTGGTCGCCGGCAAGCAGGCGTTCAGCACTACTTGCGTCGCCTGTCACGGCGCCAACGGCCAGGGCACGGAAATCATGGGCGCGCCGAACCTGACGCAACCGGCGGGCTTCATCTACGGCACCAGCCTGACCCAGCTGCAACAGACCATTCGCCATGGTCGCCAGGGCCACATGCCGGCGCAGAGCGAACTGCTGGGCAACGACAAGGTGCAGCTGCTCGCGGCCTACGTCTACAGCCTGTCCCACAACGCGGCCAGCCAGCCGCAGACCGAGACCCCAAGCGAGCAATAGCCGCTCCCCCCACTGCCGCATCGCTCGATGCGGCAGTTCCCTGCCTCTGCGCGACCAAGTGTCGCACCCTCTCTACCCTCTGCCTTTCCACTCTCCGGATTCAGGTCTAAGCTGCTTCGCAGTGGACTGGCAATGGCCGGTCACAGACCAGAAGTAGCCGTTCCATTCGAAGCCGTCGTTCGAGGACAGGCCGCAAAGGCTGGTGTATACCGGCTGTCGTGCCACTTACCGTCTGTCGCTCGCTCAATGGCTTTCCACACACCCGGTTACAACTGACCTGTACCCCCTCGCCTTTTTCATCCGCTGCGACATTTTGTCCTGGGCCGATTTTGTCCTTACTCCGCGCATGGAAAGGCCGCAGAATCAGCTTTTGAAAGCATTGACCCAGGTCATGGCGCGTTGCAATGACCCCCTGCTTTCTCCATACTTGCGGCCGATTTTTACTCCTAATAAAACACCCAAACCGTGGAACCTTAGAATGAGCACAGCAATCAGTCCGACTGCTTATAACTATAAGGTAGTCCGCCAGTTCGCCATCATGACGGTGGTCTGGGGGATCCTTGGCATGGGGCTCGGTGTCTTCATCGCCTCGCAACTGGTCTGGCCGGAGTTGAACTTCGGTCTGCCATGGACGACCTTTGGACGCCTGCGCCCGCTGCACACCAACCTGGTGATTTTCGCCTTCGGTGGATGTGCGTTGTTTGCCACTTCTTACTACGTCGTGCAGCGAACCTGCCAAACGCGACTGATTTCCGACAGCCTGGCGGCCTTCACCTTCTGGGGTTGGCAAGCCGTGATCGTCGGCGCGATCGTTACCTTGCCGCTGGGTTACACCACCACCAAGGAATACGCGGAACTGGAATGGCCCCTGGCTATCCTGCTGGCCATCGTCTGGGTCACCTACGGTCTGGTGTTCTTCGGCACCATCGTCAAGCGCAAGACCAAGCACATCTATGTGGGTAACTGGTTCTACGGTGCCTTCATCGTGGTCACCGCGATGCTGCACATCGTCAACCACGCTTCCCTGCCGGTCAGCTTCTTCAAGTCCTACTCGGCCTACTCGGGCGCAACCGACGCCATGATCCAGTGGTGGTACGGCCACAACGCGGTGGGCTTCTTCCTGACCACCGGCTTCCTGGGGATGATGTACTACTTCGTGCCGAAACAGGCCGAGCGTCCGATCTACTCCTATCGCCTGTCCATCGTGCACTTCTGGGCGCTGATCACCCTGTACATCTGGGCCGGCCCGCACCACCTGCACTACACCGCGCTGCCGGACTGGGCACAGTCCCTGGGCATGGCCATGTCGATCATCCTGCTGGCGCCAAGCTGGGGCGGCATGATCAACGGCATGATGACCCTCTCGGGCGCCTGGCATAAGCTGCGCACCGACCCGATCCTGCGGTTCCTGGTGGTGTCCCTGGCGTTCTACGGCATGTCGACCTTCGAAGGTCCGATGATGGCGATCAAGACCGTCAACTCGCTGTCGCACTACACCGACTGGACCATCGGCCACGTACACGCCGGCGCTCTGGGCTGGGTAGCGATGATCTCCATCGGCGCCCTGTACCACATGATCCCGAAAGTCTTCGGTCGCCAGCAGATGCACAGCATCGGCCTGATCAACACCCACTTCTGGCTGGCAACCATCGGTACCGTGCTCTACATCGCCTCGATGTGGGTCAACGGCATCACCCAGGGCCTGATGTGGCGTGCAATCAACGATGACGGCACCCTCACCTACTCCTTCGTCGAAGCCCTGCAGGCCAGCCACCCTGGTTTCATCGTGCGCGCCCTGGGCGGTGCGTTCTTTGCCGCCGGCATGCTGTTCATGGCGTACAACGTGTTCCGCACCGTTCGCGCCTCGAACCCGGCTGAAGCTGAAGCCGCCGCTCAGATCTCTGTAGTTGGAGCTCACTGATGAAGCATGAAGCAGTAGAGAAGAATATCGGCCTGCTGGCCTTCTTCATGGTCATCGCCGTCAGCATCGGCGGCCTGACCCAGATCGTCCCGCTGTTCTTCCAGGACGTCACCAACAAGCCGGTGGAAGGCATGAAGCCGCGTACCGCCCTGGAACTGGAAGGCCGCGACGTCTATATCGCCAACGGCTGTGTCGGCTGCCACTCGCAGATGATCCGTCCGTTCCGTGCCGAAACCGAACGCTACGGCCACTACTCGGTCGCCGGCGAAAGCGTCTGGGACCACCCGTTCCTGTGGGGTTCCAAGCGTACCGGTCCGGACCTGGCCCGCGTCGGCGGTCGTTACTCCGATGACTGGCAGCGTGCGCACTTGTACAACCCGCGCAACGTTGTACCCGAGTCGAAAATGCCGGCTTACCCGTTCCTCGTAGAAAACAAGCTCGACGGCAAAGACACCGCGAAAAAAATGGAAGTCTTGCGCACGCTCGGCGTCCCTTACACCGACGAAGACATCGCCGGTGCCAAGGATGCCGTGAAGGGCAAAACCGAAATGGACGCGCTGGTGGCCTATCTGCAAGGCCTTGGCACCATCATCAAAAGCAAACGGTGATTTAGATGGATATCGGGATGATTCGTGGCCTGGGCACCGTAGTGGTGATGGTGGCCTTCATCGGCCTGGCGCTGTGGGTATTCAGCCCCAAGCGCAAGTCCGAGTTCGAAGACGCGACCTTGCTGCCGTTCGCGGATGATCCCGAAGCCATCAAGCACGTCGAGCAAGCTTCTAGGAGTAACAAAGAATGACTACGTTCTGGAGTCTGTACGTCACAGTCCTCAGTCTGGGTACCATTTTCGCCCTGACCTGGCTGCTGCTGTCGACCCGCAAGGGCCAGCGCGCCGAGCAGACCGACGAGACGGTCGGCCACGCCTTCGACGGGATCGAGGAGTACGACAACCCGCTGCCGAAATGGTGGTTCATGTTGTTCGTCGGCACCATCGTCTTCGCCCTGGGTTACCTGGTGCTCTACCCGGGCCTGGGTAACTGGAAAGGCCTGCTGCCAGGCTACAACTACCTGGACACCGAAAAGCAGACCCCCTTCGCCAACGGCCAGACCGGCTGGACCGGCGTGCACGAGTGGGAAAAGGAAATGGCCAAGTCGGACGCCAAGTTCGGTCCGATCTTCGCCAAGTTCGCCTCCATGCCGATCGAAGAAGTCGCCAAGGACCCGCAAGCCCTGAAGATGGGTGGCCGCCTGTTCGCCTCCAACTGCTCGGTCTGCCACGGTTCCGACGCCAAGGGCGCCTATGGCTTCCCGAACCTGACCGACGCCGACTGGCGCTGGGGCGGCGAGCCGGAGACCATCAAGACCACCATCATGGGCGGTCGTCACGCGGTGATGCCGGCCTGGGCCGAAGTCATCGGCGAACAAGGCGTCAGCGATGTGGCCGCCTACGTGCTGACCAACCTCGATGGCCGCAAGCTGCCGGAAAGCGCCAAGGCCGACCCGGCCAACGGCCAGAAGATCTTCGCCGCCAACTGCGTGGCGTGCCACGGTCCGGCCGGTAAAGGCACCCCAGCCATGGGCGCGCCTGACCTGACCCACCCGGGTGCGTTCATCTACGGCTCGAGCTTCGCCCAACTGCAGCAGACCATCCGTTACGGCCGCCAGGGCCAGATGCCTGCCCAGGAACAGCTGCAAGGCAACGACAAGGTCCACCTGCTGGCCGCTTACGTCTACAGCCTGTCCCACAGTGACAAGCCGGCGGACGCCGAGTAAGGCAGACACCTTCGGGTAACAGAAAAGGCCCCGCCAATGTCCATTGGCGGGGCCTTTTTATTTTCCTCTCCCCTCACGTCCGTCGCTCTGCCCCCGCTTGAGATTGCCGCCTCCCCGCCAAGAGTAGTAACGTTGCTACATGAAATTTTTGTCGAGGATATGACGATGCCTACCACCACCATCTCCAGTCGCGAATTCAATCAGGACACAAGTGGTGCCAAAAAAGCCTCAAGAAACGGCCCGGTCATCATCACCGACCGTGGCAGGCCCGCCCATGTGCTGCTAAGCATTGAGGACTACGAAAAACTGAGCGGCCTGAACACCAGCATCGTCGACATGCTGGTCATGCCTGAAGCGCCTGAAATCGATTTCGAAACAGAGCGCGCAACCATCATTCCTCGCGAGATCGATCTGTCCTGATGTTTTTGCTCGATACCAACATCGTGTCCGAATTACGCAAGCCCAACGCTGATCGCAAGGTAGTGGCCTGGGCTCAGACCGTGGCGCCAACCAGCCTGTTTTTGTCAGTCATTACGTTATTGGAACTGGAAACCGGCATCCTGCGATTGGAACGCCGCGATCGCACCCAAGGGGCGCTGCTGCGTGCCTGGCTGGAACTGCACGTGATGCCCGCTTTCAATGGACGAATACTGGCCATTGACCCTGCTGTCGCGATGCGCTGCGCCCGATTGCACGTTCCTGATCGCAGTAATGAATGCGATGCCCTGATTGCGGCGACCGCCCTGGAACATGGGCTGACAGTCGTTACCCGCAACATCGCCGACTTCCAGTCCAGCGGTGTGCAACTGCTCAACCCGTGGAACGATTGAACGCGGTCGCGGCGAAAAGCGTCCATAATTCACAAGTCAATTGATTCAAGTCATTACACCATCAATTGATTTCCCCCAACGCGACCAAAGGTCGCACCCTTGAGCTAGAGCGACAGGCGTATCATTGCGCCACTGCAACACCCCTACTTGATCGCGGTCGGCACGTACTGACCGGGGCATTTCTCCACTGCCGTGGGATGCAATGATGAGCAACCAGATTCCGGTACATGACGTCACCCCTCCTGCCAAGAATTCGAACAACAGCGTAGACCTCTACGCCTCTCGGGAAAAAATCTACACACGCGCTTTCACCGGCCTCTTCCGCAACTTGCGGATGGTTGGCGGTGCGGCCCTGTTCCTGCTGTATTTCGGTACGGTGTGGCTCAACTGGGGCGGCCACCAGGCCGTCTGGTGGAACCTGCCGGAACGCAAGTTCTTCATCTTCGGCGCCACCTTCTGGCCCCAGGATTTCATCCTGCTGTCGGGGCTTTTGATCATCGCCGCCTTCGGCCTGTTCTTCATCACTGTGTATGCCGGGCGCGTCTGGTGCGGCTATACCTGCCCGCAAAGCGTCTGGACCTGGATCTTCATGTGGTGCGAGAAGGTCACCGAAGGCGACCGCAACCAGCGCATCAAGCTCGACAAGGCGCCGATGAGCGCCAACAAATTGCTGCGCAAGTTCAGCAAGCACAGCCTCTGGCTGCTGATCGGCTTCGTCACCGGCATGACCTTCGTCGGTTACTTCTCGCCGATCCGCGAGCTGGTCATCGACTTCTTCACCGGCCAGGCCGATGGCTGGTCGTATTTCTGGGTCGGCTTCTTCACCCTCGCCACCTATGGCAACGCCGGCTGGCTACGCGAACAGGTGTGCATCTACATGTGCCCGTACGCCCGCTTCCAGAGCGTGATGTTCGACAAGGACACCCTGATCGTCTCCTACGACCCGCGTCGCGGCGAAGGTCGCGGCCCGCGCAAGAAAGGCGCCGACTACAAGGCCATGGGCCTGGGCGATTGCATCGACTGCACCATGTGCGTGCAGGTCTGCCCGACCGGCATCGACATCCGTGACGGCCTGCAGATCGAGTGCATCGGCTGCGCCGCCTGTATCGATGCCTGCGACAACATCATGGACAAGATGGACTACCCGCGCGGCCTGATCAGCTACACCACCGAACACAACCTGTCCGGGCAGAAAACCCATAAACTGCGTCCACGCCTGATCGGTTATGCGCTGGTGCTGCTGGCGATGATCAGCCTGCTGGTCACGGCCTTCTTCATGCGCTCGCTGGTGGGCTTCGATGTCAGCAAGGACCGCGTGCTCTATCGCGAGAACGCCGAAGGCCGGATCGAAAACGTCTACAGCCTGAAGATCATGAACAAGGACCAGCGCGACCATACCTACGTACTGGACGCCGCCGGCCTGCCGGACCTCAAGCTGCAAGGCCGGCGCGAGATCAAGGTGGCGGCCGGCGATATCGTCAGCATGCCGGTCGAGCTGTCGAGTTCGCCGGAACAACTGCCGTCGAGCACCAACGAGGTGAAGTTCATCCTCAAGGACGCCGACGACGAAAGCGTCCACGTTGAAGCCAAGAGCCGGTTCATCGGCCCACAAATTCGTTAAGAGAAGTCATCATGCCCGCAGCGACCGCCACAAGCCCCTGGTACAAGCACCTCTGGCCCTGGATCATCATCGGTATCCTGGCCTGCTCGGTGACCTTGACCCTGTCCATGGTGACCATCGCGGTGAACAACCCGGACAACCTGGTCAACGACAACTACTACGAGGCCGGCAAAGGCATCAACCGCTCCCTGGACCGCGAGCTGCTGGCCCAGACCCTGCAACTGCGCGCCAGCGTGCACCTGGATGACCTCACCGGCGAAGTCGACCTGCGCCTGAGCGGCAACAGCGCGCCCGCCACCCTGGAGCTGAACCTGATCTCGCCGACCCAGCCGGAAAAAGACCGCAAGATCACCCTCGCCCGCAGCGAAACCGAACAAGGCCGCTACATTGGCCAGTTGAGCGACAAGGTCGATGGCCGCCGGTTTGTCGAACTGCTGGGTGTCGAGGGCGACAAGACCTGGCGCATGTTCGAAGAGGAACAGGTCAGCCACGACAAGGACCTGCTGCTGGGTGACGAACCGCTGCAAGGCGCGGAACACCTGGACAAGTAAGCGCCCTCCGAACATCGCCGGCAGGCTGCTGCTTCCCAGGCAGCGGCCTGCCGGCGATGAGGTCCGCCCCTGGAACAAAGACCCGCGATGACCACGCCACTGCCCTGCTACCACTGCGCCCTGCCCGTTCCCGCCGGCAGCCGCTTCACCGCCGTCGTGCTCGGCGCCTCCCGCGAGTTCTGCTGCCCGGGCTGTCAGGCAGTGGCCGAAGCCATAGTCGCCGGCGGCCTGGAGAGCTACTACAGCCATCGCAGCGAAGCCTCGGCCAACCCGGAGGCGCTGCCGGTGCAACTGGTGGACGAACTGGCGCTGTACGACCGGGCGGACGTGCAGCAACCCTTCGTCCGGCATGAGGGGGAACTGGCCGAAACCACCCTGCTGATGGAAGGCATCAGCTGCGCCGCCTGTGGCTGGCTGATCGAGAAACACCTGCGCAGCCTGCCGGCGGTGGCCGAGGCGCGGCTGAACCTGTCCAACCATCGCCTGCATGTGCGCTGGGCCGACAGCCAGTTGCCACTGAGCCAGGTGCTCAGCGAGCTGCGCCTGATCGGCTACGCCGCACACCCCTATCAGGCCGACCGTGCTTCCGAGCAACTGGCCAGTGAAAACCGCCTGGCCCTGCGCCAACTGGGCGTGGCCGGACTGCTGTGGTTCCAGGCGATGATGGCGACCATGGCCACCTGGCCGGAATTCAATATCGACCTGAGCCCCGAGCTGCACACCATCCTGCGCTGGGTTGCGTTGTTTCTCACCACGCCGATCGTGTTCTACAGCTGCGCGCCGTTTTTCAAGGGCGCCCTGCGCGACCTGCGCACTCGCCACCTGACCATGGACGTTTCCGTGTCGCTGGCGATTGGCGCCGCCTACATCGCCGGGATCTGGACCTCGATCACTGGCGTCGGCGAGCTGTACTTCGATGCCGTGGGCATGTTCGCCCTGTTCCTGCTGGCCGGACGCTACCTGGAGCGCCGTGCCCGCGAACGCACCGCCGCCGCTACCGCGCAACTGGTGAACCTGCTGCCGGCCTCGTGCCTGCGCCTGGGCGCCGATGGCCAGAGCGAACGCATCCTGCTCAGCGAACTGCGCCTGGGCGACCAGGTGCTGGTGCATCCCGGCGCCATCCTGCCGGCCGACGGCAAGATCCTCGATGGCCAGTCGAGCATCGACGAATCCCTGCTCACCGGTGAATACCTGCCGCAACCGCGCAACATCGGCGATGCGGTTACCGCCGGCACCCTCAACGTCGAGGGCGCGCTGACCGTGGAGGTCCTGGCCCTAGGTCAGGACACGCGCCTGTCGGCCATCGTCCGCCTGCTGGACCGGGCCCAGGCGGAAAAACCGCGCCTGGCGGAGATCGCCGACCGCGCCGCCCAATGGTTCCTGCTGTTCTCCCTGATCGCCGCGGCCGCCATCGGCCTGCTCTGGTGGCAGCTGGACGCCTCCCGGGCCTTCTGGATCGTCCTGGCCATGCTGGTCGCCACCTGCCCCTGTGCGCTGTCCCTGGCCACCCCGACCGCGCTCACCGCCGCCACCGGCACCCTGCACAAACTCGGCCTGCTGCTGACCCGCGGCCATGTACTCGAAGGCCTGAACCAGATCGACACGGTGATTTTCGACAAGACCGGCACCCTCACCGAGGGGCGCCTGGCCTTGCGCTCGATTCTTCCTGTGGGCGACCTCGACAGCCAGCAGTGCCTGGGCCTGGCCGCCGCCCTGGAAAACCGCTCCGAACACCCGATTGCCCGAGCCTTCGGCCGTGCGCCGCTGGCCGCGGAAGAAGTGCTGAGCATGCCCGGGCTGGGCCTGGAAGGACTGGTGGGCGAACAGCGTCTGCGCATCGGCCAGCCCGCCTTCGTCTGCGAGCTCAGCGCCTGTGCGGTCCCGGCGATGCCGGACGAAGCCGGCCAATGGCTGCTGCTGGGCGATAGCCAAGGGCCGCTGGCCTGGCTGGTCCTCGACGATCGCCTGCGCAGCGATGCTCCGGCACTGCTGGCCGCCTGCAAGGCGCGCGGCTGGAACACCCTGCTGCTCTCGGGCGACAGCTCGCCGATGGTCGCCAGCGTCGCCGCCGAACTGGGCATCGACGAAGCCCGCGGCGGCCTGCGTCCCGACGACAAGCTGCAGGTGCTGCAACAACTGCATCGCCAGGGCCGCAAAGTGCTGATGCTCGGCGACGGGGTCAACGATGTGCCGGTGCTGGCCGCCGCCGATATCAGCGTGGCCATGGGCTCGGCCACCGACCTGGCCAAGACCAGCGCCGATGCGGTGCTGCTGTCCAACCGCCTGGATGCGCTGGTGCAGGCCTTCGGCCTGGCCCGCCGCACGCGTCGGATAATCATCGAGAACCTGCTGTGGGCCGGGCTGTACAATGGCCTCATGCTGCCGTTCGCCGCCCTCGGCTGGATCACTCCGGTATGGGCCGCCATCGGCATGTCCATCAGTTCGTTGACCGTGGTGCTCAATGCCCTGCGCCTGACTCGCCTGCCGCGTCAGCCCCAGGCCGAGGCCACGACCCAAACCCGCCCGCTGCCGGCCTGAGCCGCGCGGGCATGGAGCCTACCCATGCCAGCTCTCTACGTGATGATCCCGGCGGCGCTGCTGATCGTGGCCATCGCCATCTACATCTTCTTCTGGGCGGTCGACAGCGGTCAGTACGATGACCTCGACGGCCCCGCCCACAGCATTCTGTTCGACGACCAGGACCCCAAGCACACTGCCGCGGTCGACGAGGCCAAGGGCTCACCGACGGCCGAGCAGCCACCACACAAAGACCAGGCGCCGCCCCATGCTTGAGCTGGCACCGCTGCTGGTTTCCGCGGTGATTCTCGGCCTGCTCGGCGGCGGTCACTGCCTGGGCATGTGCGGCGGCCTGATGGGCGCCCTGACCCTGGCCATTCCCCCGGAGCAACGCAGCCGGCGTTTTCGCCTGCTGCTGGCCTACAACCTGGGACGCATCCTCAGCTATGCCACCGCGGGCCTGCTGATCGGCCTGGCCGGCTGGGCCGTGGCCAGCAGCCCGGCGGCCATGGCCATGCGCGTGCTGGCCGGCCTGCTGCTGATTGCCATGGGCCTGTACCTGGCCGGCTGGTGGAGCGGCCTGACCCGCATCGAAAGCCTCGGACGCGGCCTGTGGCGCCATATACAGCCGGTGGCCAACCGCCTGCTGCCGGTGTCGAGCCTGCCACGCGCCTTGCTGCTGGGCGCGCTCTGGGGCTGGCTGCCGTGCGGCCTGGTCTACAGCACCCTGCTGTGGTCCGCCAGCCAGGGCAATGCCCTCGACAGCGCCTTGCTGATGCTGGCCTTCGGCCTGGGTACCTGGCCGGTGCTGCTGGCGACCGGGCTCGCAGCGGAACGGGTCACCGCGCTGCTGCGTCGGCGCAGCGTGCGCATGGCCGGCGGCCTGCTGGTGATCCTGTTCGGCATCTGGACCTTGCCCGGTCCACATCAGCATTGGTTGATGGGGCACTGAGGCAACCCTTCCCGCTGCCTCCGCCCTTCGGCAGCGACGACGCAAGACTCGTATGACAGGTTCCGCGCCCCCGCCAGCCTTGATGCAAATCAAGATGGTCCGGGCGCCAACCCCCTAGACTCGCGAACACTGCCAGCCTACCGGGGGAATTCCCGCATGCTCGACGCCATTCGTTGGGACACCGATCTGATCCGCCGTTACGACCTGGCGGGACCGCGCTACACCTCCTACCCCACCGCTGTGCAATTCCACAGCCAGGTGGGCACCTTCGACCTGCTCCACGCCCTGCGCGAGAGCCGCAAGGCGCTACGGCCGCTGTCGCTGTACGTGCACGTGCCGTTCTGCGCGAACATCTGCTACTACTGCGCCTGCAACAAGGTCATCACCAAGGACCGCGGGCGCGCCCTGCCCTACCTGCAGCGCCTGGAACAGGAAATCCAGCTGATCGCCTGCCATCTCGACCCCGGGCAAAAGGTCGAGCAACTGCACTTCGGCGGCGGCACCCCGACCTTTCTCAGCCACGATGAACTGCGGCAGCTGATGAGCCACCTGCGCCAGCACTTCAACCTGCTGGACGACGATTCGGGCGACTACGGCATCGAGATTGATCCCCGCGAAGCCGACTGGTCGACCATGGGCCTGCTGCGCGAGCTGGGCTTCAACCGCGTCAGCATCGGCCTGCAGGACCTCGACCCGGCGGTACAGCGCGCGGTCAATCGCCTGCAGAGCCTGGAAGAAACCCGGGCGGTGATCGAAGCGGCGCGCACCCTGCAGTTTCGCTCGATCAACATCGACCTGATCTACGGCCTGCCAAAACAGACGCCGGACAACTTCGCCCGCACTGTCGAGGAAGTCATCAACCTGCAACCGGACCGGCTGTCGGTGTTCAACTATGCCCACCTGCCGGAGCGCTTCATGCCGCAACGGCGGATCAACAGCCACGAGCTGCCGGAACCGGCGGAAAAACTGCAGATGCTGCAGCGCACCATCGAACAGCTGACGGCTGCGGGCTACCGCTACATCGGCATGGACCACTTCGCCCTGCCCGACGACGAACTGGCGATCGCCCAGGAAGAGTCGACCCTGCAACGTAATTTCCAGGGCTACACCACCCATGGCCACTGCGACCTGATCGGCCTGGGCGTCTCGGCCATCAGCCAGATCGGCGACCTGTACTGCCAGAACAGCAGTGACCTGACCCAGTACCAGAATCTGCTGGGTGGCGCGCAACTGGCCACCAGCCGCGGCCTGGTGTGCAATCAGGACGACCGCGTCAGGCGCGCGGTGATCCAGCAGTTGATCTGTAATTTCAGCCTCGGCTTCGAGGCCATCGAGCAGCAGTTCAACATCGACTTTCGCGGTTACTTCGGCGACCTCTGGCCACAACTGCAAGCCATGGCCGAAGACGGCCTGATCAAGCTGAGCAACGAAGGCATTGAAGTGCTGCCGGCCGGGCGCCTGCTGGTGCGTTCGGTGTGTATGGTGTTCGACACGTATCTGGAGCAACAGAATCGACAGCGTTTTTCCCGGGTCATCTAAGGCGTCATGAGCCGCAACCTGACCGTTCGGCGCGGCAACTTGTCGCAGGTGACGGGCAAAAACTGTCGGGACAGACAAGGCGCAAACAAGCCTGATACTTGACGCTGGGATAATCGGCGGCTGCAAGTGACGGTCAGCGCTGGAAATACCCTGAATGGACTGCACGAGCGCATTTTTCCGCAGTGGCCTGGAAGCTACAAACGGACAGCTTTACGACTAAGCGCCAATACGGCACGGACTGGCCGGAACCTCCTCCCGTGAGTTACCCTTACGGCTTATGTGTGTTTTCCCACAAGGATTCTATTGAATGTCCGAGCCAGTAAAACTGCGCGCTCACAACCAGGCCCATTGCAAGGATTGCAGCCTGGCCCCCCTCTGCCTGCCACTTTCTCTGAATCTGGAAGACATGGATGCGCTGGACGAAATCGTTAAACGCGGCCGCCCCCTGAAAAAAGGCGAGTTCCTGTTTCGCCAGGGCGACGCCTTCGACTCCGTCTATGCAGTGCGCTCCGGTGCCCTGAAGACCTTCAGCCTCAGCGACGGCGGCGAAGAACAGATCACCGGCTTCCACCTGCCCAGCGAACTGGTCGGCCTGTCCGGCATGGACACCGAGATCCACCCGGTTTCCGCCCAGGCCCTGGAAACCACGTCGGTCTGTGAAATCCCCTTCGAACGCCTCGACGAACTGGCCCTGCAGTTGCCCCAACTGCGCCGCCAGCTGATGCGGGTGATGAGCCGCGAGATCCGTGACGACCAGCAGATGATGCTGTTGCTGTCGAAAAAGACCGCCGACGAGCGCATCGCCACCTTCCTGGTCAACCTGTCGGCACGCTTCCGCGCCCGCGGCTTCTCGGCCAACCAGTTCCGCTTGAGCATGTCGCGCAACGAGATCGGCAACTATCTGGGCCTGGCGGTGGAAACCGTGTCCCGGGTGTTCACCCGCTTCCAGCAGAACGCGCTGATCGCCGCCGAAGGCAAAGAGGTGCACATTCTCGACCCGATCCAGCTGTGCGCCCTCGCCGGCGGCTCCCTGGAAGGCTGAGGCAGAGCCCCGCCCGAGCCAAGCGGCTCGGGCGGGGCTATACTGGCGCGCTCCACTTCATGCCCGCCAGGACACCGCCACGATGGCCTTCGACTCCTTCGACATCAAATCCCTGATCCGCCCAGTCATCGACTTCCCCAAACCGGGCGTGATCTTCCGTGACATCACTCCCCTGTTCCAGTCGCCCAAGGCCTTGCGCCTGGTCGCCGACACCTTTGCCCAGCGTTATGTCGAAGAAGACTTCACTCACGTCGGTGCCATGGATGCCCGCGGCTTCCTGATCGGCTCGATCATCGCCTACCAGCTGAACAAACCGCTGATCCTGTTCCGCAAGCAAGGCAAGCTGCCGGCCGATGTGCTTGCCGAGGGTTACCAGACCGAATACGGCGAAGCCTTCCTGGAAGTGCATGCCGACAGCCTGTGCGAAGGCGATTCGGTGCTGATGTTCGATGACCTGATCGCCACCGGCGGTACTCTGATCGCCGCGGCCAACCTGGTGCGTCGCATGGGGGCAAAAGTCTACGAGGCCGCCGCCATCATCGACCTGCCTGAGCTGGGCGGCTCGCAACGCCTGCGAGACATGGACATTCCAACCTTCTGCCTGACGCAGTTCTCGTTGAGCGAGCGTTAAATCGCCGCCACTTGGGTTGTCAGGGCCGGCGCTATCGCGAGCAAGCTTCGCTCCTACAGAGATGGCGCCCCACGCCTTCAGCTGGCCTACAACCCCATCTGCTTGCTGATGATTTCGTTCATCACTTCCCGGGTGCCGCCGCCGATGGACAGGATGCGGTTGTCGCGATACAGCCGCTCCACCAGGCTTTCGCGCATGTAACCCAGCCCGCCGAGAATCTGCACGGCATCGTGGGTGATGCGGTCGGCGGTATCGGTGGCGAAGTTCTTGGCCATGGAAATCTCCTTGATCACGCTCTGGCCCGCCGCCATCTTAGCCGCCTGGCGATAAGTGAACTCGCGGGACACCTCCAGCGCGGTCGCCATCTCCGCCAGGCGATGCTTGATCACCTGGAACTTGCCGATGGGCTTGCCGAAGGCCTCGCGCTCCCGGGCCCACTTCAGGCTCTCTTCCAGCGCCAGCTGAGCGGTCATGTTGGCCATTAGCGCCAGCGCCAGGCGCTCGCTCTGGAAGTTGCCCATGATGCAGGCGAAGCCCATGTTCTCGACCCCGATCAAATGACTGGCCGGCACTCGGCAATCGTCGAAAAACAGCTCGGCGGTATCCGACGCCCACCAGCCCATCTTCTTCAGTTGCCGGCCGACGGTGAATCCCGGTGTGCCCTTGTCGATCAGCAGCAGGCTGATGCCGCCGAAACCGGGCTCGCCGGTACGCACCGCCACGGTGTAGAAATCGGCGCGCACGCCACTGGTGATAAAGGTCTTGCTGCCGCTGACGCGGTAGAAGTCGCCGTCACGCAGCGCCCGGGTCTGCAGATTGGCCACGTCCGAACCGCCGCCGGGCTCGGTGACCGCCAGGGCGCTGATCTTCTCCCCCGCCAGTACCTGTGGCACCACCCGCTCGCGGACCTCAGGCCGCGCCCATTTGACGATCGGCGGCAAACCGATGTCCAGCGAACCCAGGCCCGCCACCAGGCCGCCGGAGCCACAGCGCATCAGCTCCTCGCTGGCGGCGATCTTGGCGAACAGGTCGCCCTCGTGGCTGCCCCCCAGGGCCTCGGGATAGCCGATACCGAGGATGCCGGCCGCGCCAGCCTTGAGGTACAGCTCGCGGGGGAAGCCTTGCGCCTCCTCCCACTGATCGATGTCCGGGAGGATTTCCCGCTCGACGAAACGTCGAACGCTGTCGCGGACCAACTGATGGCTAGGGTCGAAGTATTCCTGGCAGGCAGACATCGGCAAGCTCCTCTGAAGGTTGAGGAAACTTACCTAGCGCTTGCTTGGTTTTCAAGAAGGACCGCACGAAACGCCCTGCAGGAGCCAGCTTGCTGGCGATGCAGGCGACGCGGCGCGCCAGGTCGGGCGGCCATCGCGAGCAAGCTCGCTCCTACAGTAGTTTTTTGCTCACAGCCGAAACACTTACAGCGCGATCGGCTTGCGCCCGGCAAACGAGTGCGCCAGGGTGCCGCCGTCCACCAGTTCCAGCTCGCCACCCAGGGGCACGCCATGGGCGATACGCGAGGTGATCAGGCCTTTGTTGGTCAATAGCTGGGCAATGTAATGGGCAGTCGCCTCGCCTTCCACCGTCGGGTTGGTGGCCAGGATCACCTCGGTGAAACTGCCTTGCTCTTCGATCCGCGCCAGCAGCTGGGGAATGCCGATGGCTTCCGGGCCCAGGCCGTCGAGAGGCGACAGGTGGCCTTTGAGCACGAAATAGCGACCGCGATAACCGGTCTGCTCCACCGCGTAGACATCCATCGGCCCTTCGACCACGCACAACAGCGTGTCGTCGCGCCGTGGATCGGCGCATTGCGGGCACAGGTCGTCCTCGGTCAGGGTGCGGCACAGGCGGCAGTGGCCGACGCCCTCCATGGCCTGGCTCAGCGCCTGGGCCAATCGCGTACCACCGCTGCGGTCGCGCTCCAGCAGCTGCAAGGCCATGCGCTGGGCGGTTTTCTGACCCACACCCGGCAAAGTGCGCAGGGCATCGATCAGTTGGCGAATCAGGGGGCTGAAGCTCATGGGTAAAGGTCCGACAAAACGACGAGACGCGGTTTATACCCGCGCCTCCGATTAGCGTCAAATGCTCAGTCCGGGGCGACCCGCACCACCAGCTTGCCGAAGTTGCGCCCTTCCAGCAGCCCGATGAAGGCTTGCGGCGCGTGCTCCAGGCCGTCTACCACATCCTCCTTGAACTTGACCTTGCCCTGCAGCACCCACGGCGCCATGGCGCTGACAAACTCCGGCTGTCGATCGCCGTAGTCGTCGAACACGATAAACCCCTGGATGCGCACGCGCTTGGTCAACAGCTGACGCTGCAACAGTGGCAGGCGATCAGGTCCTGGCGGCAACTCCTGAGCGTTGTACTGGGCGATCAGCCCGCACAGCGGAATCCGTGCCTTGGGGTTGAGCAACGGCAGCACCGCATCGAATACCTTGCCACCGACGTTTTCAAAGTAGATGTCCACGCCCTCGGAGCAGGCCTGCGCCAGTTCGTCGGCAAAGTCCGGGCTGTGGTGGTCGATACAGGCATCGAACCCCAGCTCCTCGACCACATAGCGGCACTTGTCGGCACCGCCCGCCACACCGATCACCTGCAGCCCCTTGATCTTGGCCACTTGCCCCACCACCGAGCCCACGGCGCCCGACGCCGCGGCCACCACCAGGGTTTCCCCGGCCTTGGGCTGGCCGATGTCCATCAGGCCCATGTAGGCGGTCATGCCCGGCATACCCAGCACGCCCAGGGCCATCGAAGGGCTGGGCAAACCCGCCGGCACCGGTATCAGGTTACGCCCGTCGCAAATGCTGTGGCTCTGCCATCCGGTAGCGCCCACCACCAGGTCGCCCTCCTGGAATTTCGGATTCAGCGAGCGCTCGACCCGGCTGACTGCGCCGCCGGTCATCACTTCGTTGATTTGCACCGGGGGGGCGTAGGACGGCGCATCACTCATGCGCCCGCGCATATAAGGGTCCAGCGACAGGTAAAGGGTCTTGAGCAACACCTGGCCATCCGCCAGGTCCGGCAGCGCCACCCGCTCCAGGCGGAAGTTTTCCGGCACGGGCGCGCCCTGGGGCCGGGAGGCCAGAACAATGCGCTGGTTGAGGGTCAATGCTTGCGACATCAGAGCAACTCCTTATCGAGAATTGAATCGGGCCATACAGAGTGCAGACCATCGTACTGCGATCGGCGTTCGATATTTCTCCTACCCTCACCTGCGGCAGCGGCTACAGGCGCCACAAACAAAAATGCCAGGCGCGATGCCTGGCATTTTCGAGTCCGACCGATGCGCGGGCGCGAATCAGAACGGCAGTTTCATACCCGGTGGCAGTTGCATGCCAGCGGTCACGCCGGACATCTTGTCCTGGCTGTTGGCTTCGATCTTGCGCACGGCGTCGTTGACGGCGGCGGCGAATAGATCTTCCAGCACTTCGCGGTCATCTTCGCTGACGCCTTCCAGCAGGCTTGGGTCGATGCTCACGCGCTTGATGTCGTGACGACCGGTCATGACCACGGTGACCATATCGCCACCCGCCTTGCCGGTGACTTCGGCGTTGGCCAGCTCTTCCTGCATCTTGGCCATCTTTTCCTGCATCTGCTGCGCCTGCTTCATCAGGCCGGCCATGCCACCTTTCATCATGGGAATCACCTCAAAGTACTTGGATAAAAACAGCGCCCGGCCTCAAGGCCCGGCGCCCTTCAGTTATTAACCCTGGCTGACCAGGGCCTCGACAGGTTCAATAGTATCGTGACGGACCACCGCGCCGAACTCCCGCACCATCTGCTGGATGAACGGATCGCCGTGGATCGACTCCTCGGCCTCGCGCTGGCGATTGGCACGGCGGCGTGACGCGGCCTGGGCCGGGGTCTCCTGCTCGGGCTTGATCAGCTCGATGCTCACCGTCAGCGTGCGCTGGTGGTACTGGTTCAGGGCGTCGTTCAGGCGCCGCTGCTGGGTGGCGTTGAACAGGGCGCTGTGGGCCGGGTCCAGGTGCAGCAACCAGTTGTCGCCCTCGGCGGCGATCAAGGTGCAGTTGGCGGCAATGCTCGCCGTCATCCCGGAAATCGGCAGCTTCGGGAACAGCTCCAGCCACTCCAGCGCCAGGCCGGTGGCCGGCTGGGCGGCTGGCAACGGCTCGGGTTCCGGCTCGGGATCCGCGGCGTGCTCGCTGGCCAGTTCGTCCAGGTAGCTGTAGGCCGAATCCATGTCCGGCTCGATGTAGTCTTCGTCCAGCGGCGGCTCGTCGTCCAGATCGATACCCGGTGTCGCGGCATCGACCTCGGCAACGCTGGGCTCCGGCACCGGGGCGCTGACCCATTCCGGCGCATCCGGCACCACGCTGTCCGGGGTCGGGGTCGGCATCGGAGTCAGCTCAGGCTGCTCTGCAGCGGTCTCCAGCACGGGCTCGACGGCCGGTTGCTGCACGACGACCGGTTCGACCGGGTCGTTCCACGGCAGGTCGACCACCTCTTCGGCGACGATAGGCGCTACCTCTGGCGGCGTCTCGACCACAGGTTGCGGTGCAGGCGCCACCGGCGCCACAGAAACAGGTGCGGGCGTTGCAACCGGGGCCGCGGCAGGTACGGCCACGGGAGTGGCCTCGACCACCGGCGCCGCAACCGGCGCGGCGGCGGCAACTACCGGCGCAGCAACGGCTGCGCCAGCCACGGATTGGGCGGAATCAACTGTGGCCTGGCTGATCCCCACTGGCTTTAGCGGTTGTCTCGGCGCGTCTGCCGAGTCCGCTGGCCGGAAGGCCAGCATCCGCAGCAGGACCATCTCGAAACCACCGCGCGGGTCCGGCGCCAGCGGCAAGTCGCGCCGGCCGATCAGGCCCATCTGGTAATAGAACTGCACATCTTCGGCCGGCAACGCCTGGGCCAAAGCCAGCACCCGGTCGCGGTCGCCATGCCCGTTGTCGACACCGTCCGGCAAGGCCTGGGCAATGGCCACACGGTGCAGGACATTGAGAATCTCCGACAGCACACCGTTCCAGTCCGGGCCCTGTTCGGCCAGGTGGCGCACGGCCTCCAGCAAGGCCTTGGCATCGCCGTCGATCAGCGCATGCAGGACGTCGTAGACCTGACCGTGATCGAGGGTGCCGAGCATCGCCCGGACATCGGCGGCCATGACCTTGCCTTCACCGAAGGCGATGGCCTGGTCGGTGAGGCTCATGGCATCGCGCATCGAACCGTCGGCGGCGCGGCCCAACAGCCACAGCGCGTCGTCTTCGAACGGCACGTTCTCGACGCCCAGCACGTGAGTCAGGTGCTCGACCACTCGCTCCGGGGTCATGTTCTTCAGGGAGAACTGCAGGCAGCGCGAAAGAATCGTTGCCGGAAGTTTCTGCGGATCGGTGGTCGCCAGAATGAATTTGACGTAGGGCGGCGGCTCTTCCAGGGTCTTCAACAAGGCGTTGAACGAGTGACTGGACAGCATGTGCACTTCGTCGATCAGGTAGACCTTGAAGCGCCCGCGGCTCGGGGCGTATTGCACGTTGTCCAGCAGCTCGCGCGTGTCCTCGACCTTGGTCCGGCTCGCGGCGTCGATCTCGATCAGGTCGACGAAACGCCCTTCGTCGATCTCGCGGCATACCGAGCAGGTGCCACAGGGCGTGGAAGTAATGCCTGTTTCACAGTTCAGGCATTTGGCAATGATCCGCGCGATGGTGGTCTTGCCCACCCCGCGGGTGCCGGTAAACAGATAGGCATGGTGCAGCCGCTGGCTGTCCAAGGCATTGATCAGAGCCTTGAGCACATGGGTCTGGCCGACCATTTCGCGGAACGAGCGCGGACGCCATTTACGTGCAAGAACCTGATAACTCATCGAAAACCGTCGCAACTGGGAAGCGGAAGCCCGTAATGCTAGCGGAGCAAGGGCGAAATTGCATCCGGTGCGCTCGTCTAATCTGGCTAAGCTGCTCTTTGTCGGGCTCGTCAGTGGCCTTTTCCTGCGTGGAGACTCTATGCGTTTAGCCTTGGGCGCCTTTCTGCTGGTTGCCATGAATGGTTTTGCCGCAGAACCGGCCCTGCGCTTCTCGATCCCCGACAGCTGGGCCATGCCCGTGGTACAGATCGAACACGGCCGGAGCACCCAGGGCATTCTCCACGACCTGATGGCCAGCCTTGCCACCCAGGTTGGCAACCCAGCCGAATTCCATGTCCTGGCCCGGGCCCGCGTACAAGCAGCCATGGATCATGGGGAAATCGATATCCGCTGCTATGCCGCCCAGTCCTGGCTGTCCAACCCGTCCGGCGATTACATCTGGAGTATCCCGCTGTTCGTCCAGCGCGACCTGCTGGTCAGCCGCGAGCAGCCCCCGCTCCCGGTCATTCCCAGGGACCTGCCGACGCAGCCCATCGGCACCGTCCTCAGCTACACCTACCCTTCCCTGCAACCCTTGTTCGACAGCCGCCAGTTGATCCGCGACGACGCGCGCAACCAGGAACAGGTGCTGCAAAAACTCTGGGCCGGCCGCTACCGGTACGCGGTGAGCAACCAATGGACGCTGGACTGGTTCAATCAGACCCTGCCAGCCGACCAGCAGTTGCACGGCGTAGTCATCCTCCAGGAACAGGCGGTCGGCTGCGTCATCCGCAACGATCCGGCGCTACCGGTGCAACGAGTGCTGCGCACTTTGTTGCGCATGAAGATGTCAGGAGAGATCGACGACATCATCGGCCTGTACACCGGCCGCAGGCCGACCGAGAGCGTCCCGCAAAGCTATGGGGCGCCGTAGCTGTCAGCCGGCTTCGTCCTGCGGACACCACTCCAGCGGCGGCAGGAAAGTCGCCACCCAGCCCGGCACCTCGCTGGCCGGCATGGGCGGGGCGATGAAATAGCCTTGCGCCACATCGCAGCCCAGCGACATCAGCAACTCGCCATGCTCCATGGTTTCCAGGCCTTCGGCCACCACCTGCCGGTCAAACGCCCGGGCCAGGCCGATCAGGGCCTGGGTCAGCGCCAGGTCGCCCTTGTCGTGCAGCATGTCGCGCACGAACATGCGGTCGATCTTGATGGTCTGGGTGCGCAAGCGCTTGAGGTAGCTCAGCGACGAATGCCCGGTGCCGAAATCCCCCAGGGAGAATTGCACGCCCAGCGCCTGGCAGGCCTCGAGGCAAGCGCTGACGTGCTGGAGATTCTCCACCGCCACCGCCTCGACGATTTCCAGGTCCAGCAACTGCGGGGCAATCTGCGGATGGCGCTCGAGCACCGCCTTGAGCCGGTCGACGAAATCCCCACGCTGGAAATGCCGCGCGGCGATATTGACGCTGATCGGCCAACGCTGTCCGGCCAACTGCCATTGCCGCAACTGGGCCATGACCTGCTCCATCACCCACTCGCCGATATCGACGATCAGGTCGGTTTCCTCCACCAGCGGCAGGAACTCCCGAGGCGCAACCATGCCCCGCTGCGGATGCTGCCAACGCAGCAGCGCCTCGAAACCCACCACCTCACCGCTGCGCATATTGACCTTGGGCTGAAAGTGCAGGCACAGCTCGCCGGCCGCCAGCGCCTGCCGGACCCGCTCCACTGTCTGGTGGGTGGCCTTGACCTCGCGGTCCCGCGACACATCGAACAAGTGGAAGCGATTGCGCCCGCTCTGCTTGGCCACGTACATCGCCTGGTCGGCATGCCGCAGCAAGGTGTCGGCATCGTCATTGTCAGCGGGAAACAGCGTGACGCCGATGCTGGCGCAGACGTTGATCTCCTTGTCCTGGATCTGATAAGGCGTGGCGATTACCCCCAGCACCCGGTGCAGCGCCGCCCGCAACTCGCGAATGTCACGCACATGACGCAGGATCAGCACGAACTCGTCCCCGGCCAGCCGCGCCACCACGTCTTCGCCGCGAATGATCGAGCGCAGGCGCGCCGCTACCTCCACCAATAACAGGTCGCCACTGGCATGCCCGTAGCCATCGTTGACCGCCTTGAAGCCGTCGAGATCGAGCATGCACACCGCCAGCGCAATGTTCTCCTTGCGCGAGTAGTCCAGCGCCTGGTTGAGCAGATCGGACAGAAAGGAACGGTTGGGCAAACCGGTCAGCACATCGTGCCCGACCCGCCATTGCAGCGAGTGCAACAAGCGCCGTTTTTCGCTGATATCGAAACGGATCGCCACATAACGCTGGACCCGACCAGTGGCCTCATCGAGCAAGGGCACGACAGTGCTGTCGACCCAATACAAGGTCCCATCCTTGGCCCGGTTGCAGATCTCGCCCTTCCAGACCTGGCCCAGGGCAATGGTGCGCCACATGCTGCTGAAAAATTCGGGAGGGTGCAGGCCGGAGCCGAGGATCCGGTGATTGGCGCCCAGCAGCTCTTCACGGCTGTAGCCGGAAATCGAACAGAACTGGTCGTTGACGTAAGTGATCCGGCCGGTCAGGTCGGTCTCGGAAAAAATGGCGGCTGCGTCCACGGCCCTGCGGTATTTCTCATCCATGAGTCTGGCTCACTGTCGCTAGCGGTTGAACCGCTCGACCAAGGCACGAGGCCCGGAAGAGATGTTTGGGCGTTCATCCTCACTCACTTCGCAAACCCAGGCAGGCTTAGGCTGCTGGTCCGAAGGTATCTGCTGAACAGAGGTGACCGGCACATTCAGACGCACGTTAAAACTCCATAGACAGCATTCGACAATGCCAGCCCAGACAAGCCGGCAAGAGGCCGACCGAGGAAAATGGCGCACCGTCTCGCCCCACCTGACGCAATTGCAACCGTACAGCGATCGGCACCGTCATTGACCTTCGAATCGACGAAGATCAACTAAAATCAGTCAGGGATCAGCCGAATTTGGCGGGTGGGACACTGGCAATCATCAGCGAGACGTTCGCGCCTGCGCCATACCCTCGATTCTGGTGAACAAGGAAAATGCAATGAGTTCTTGTTTCATCAGTTCATCTTCTGAAACTAGATCACCAAATGCCTGTCCGAAGCGTCGATTCTACGAATTGCATCACATTTTGCAAGGCAAGGTGATGAATCATGGCGTTGCCTAATGCAAAGATTTATCGTTAAGTTCTTGATTCTAAATGGGAATTGAGCGATGCAAATTTCAAGTTTGGGTCCAGCCATCAGGCGTTACCGCAAGGTAGCGGGGCTTACTCAGGCTGAACTAGGCGAAAAAACCGGTTTTGACCCTAAAACCATCAGCCGCTTCGAAACCGGCACCTACACCCCCAGTGTGGAAGCCCTGTTCCTGCTGGCCGATGTACTCGGGGTGAAGCTGAAAGCCTTTTTCGCAGATCTGGGCGACGAAGACGAACAGCGGGCGTATCTGTTCGGTGTCATTCACAAAGCCACCCCGAAGGACCTGGGAAAGCTGATAGCAGCGGTAGACCTGGCCTTGTCCAAGCCTTAGAGCCGAGCAACACGCAGAGGAGGCAGATCTATCGAAGCCGATAGCCTGCCTCCTCTTCATTTCCGCCAGACGACTCCTGACAGGAACTGACAGCGGCGCCCCTTAAGCTGGCGTGCGCAGCCCAACCTTCCCAGGAGTCCAGATGATCGCTACCAGCACTTACCTTCTGCTTTACGTCGACAGCCCCGCCACCAGCGCCAACTTTTACAGCCGCCTGCTGGACAGGCCACCGGTCGAGCTGTCGCCGACCTTTGCCCTGTTCATTCTTGATTCGGGGCTCAAGCTCGGCCTCTGGTCCAGACAGGATGTCGAGCCAGCCACCCAAGTCACCGGCGGTGGCGGCGAACTGGCCCTGGCCGTGGCCGATAAGCAGAGCGTCGACCTGCTGCACGGCCAATGGGCCGAATCCAGCGTGAACATTGCCCAGGCCCCGACCACCCTGGACTTCGGCTACACCTTCGTCGCCCTGGACCCGGACGGGCACCGGCTCAGGGTGTTTTGCCTCACCCCGGAGTGAACAGGAGCCGTGCCGATAGTGTCCGGCAGCACGGAGCGGCGCCGCGCCCAGCGCCCCTCCAGCTGCATCGCCATTACGCTGCCGAGGACGATCGCCGCCCCCACGATCACCGCGCCATGCACCCGCTCATGCAGGACCAGCGCCGCCAGCAGCATGGCGATCGGCGGTATCAGGTACATGGCGATGGATGCCCGGCTGACTTCGACTCGCGCCAGCACATAGGCCCACGCCAGGTAAGCCAACGCACTGGGAAACAGCCCCAGCAGCAATACCGCCAGGTTCACCCGCCACGGCGCCTGGACCACCGCGGCCGTCAGCCCCGGCCAATACAGGCTCAACAGCAAGGTGCCGGCCCAGACCATGTAGCACACGACGGTCAGCAGGTCGTAACGTCCCGAATAGCGCCGCTGCAAAACGAAGTACAAGCCCCAGGAGAAGGCCGCCAGCAGCACCAGCAATCCCCGGGGCTCGATCGACGCCACGCCCTGGTCGCCCCAGACCACCACGACCGCCCCCAGCAACCCCAGCCCGACACAACCCCAGCGCCAGCCGCTGACCGGCTCTCTCAACCAGAAAAACGCAATCAGAGTGCTGAAGATCGGCGCCGACTGCGCCAGCACACTGGATGCCCCCGCGCTCAAACCCTGCTGGCCATAGTTGAGGCTGACGTGATGCAGGGCGATGGCGAAAAAGCCCAGCACCAGCAACCAGGGCAGATCGCGCCAGCGCGGCAGGGAGATTCTTTTCACCAGGGCGATTGCCCCCATGAACAGCGAAGCAATCAGAAAGCGCAGCAACGCCAGATGGCCAGGTTCGTAGCCTTCCAGCCCAATGTGGATACCCACCGGGGAGTAGGCCCAACACAGAATGACCGCGGCGGTCGCCAGGACCAGCTTCAACGCAGGAGAGATGTTCAAGACACAGGCACTCGGCAGCACAAGGAAGGCCTTCAGTCTCCCGCCCGCCACAACTCACCACAATTAACGGATACTGAGACCAGACCTCACTGGAAATGAGCAATGGAACTGAGCCAACTGAAAATGGTGAAAGCGGTCGCCCGCACCGGCAGCATTGCCCGAGCGGCCGAACAACTGCATTGCGTGCCCTCCAACATCACCAACCGCCTCAAGCAACTGGAAGGCGAGTTGGGCGCCCGCCTGTTTATCCGTGCCGGCCGCGGGCTGAAAATCAGCCCGGACGGGGAAATCTTTCTCGGCTACAGCGAGCGCATCCTGGCCCTGGTGGATGAGGCCAAACGGGCGGTCGACTGCAAGGCCGAACCCAGCGGTATCCTGCGCATCGGCGCCATCGAATCCTGCGCCGGCGGGCGCTTGCCGCCCCTACTGGCGGAATTCCATCAGCGCTTTCCACAGGTCACCCTGGAGCTGGTAACCGGCACCTGGTCGCAGCTGTTCGAGGAACTGCAACATCACCGGATCGATGGCGCACTGGTCGCGGTCGACACCCTCCCCCCGAAACTGGAGCGCACCGCCCTGTACAGCGAGCCCCTGGTGCTGGTTACCAGCGCCGACGCCGCGCCCGTGCTGAACCCGCGGGACCTGCAAGACCAGACCCTGTTCATGTGGCCCGGCGGCTGCCCTTATCGCCGCGCCCTGGAGCATTGGCTGAACGCCCACGACGTGACCGCGACCATCATCGGCTACGCGAGCTGGGGCACCATTATCGACTGCGTCAGCGCCGGCGCCGGCATGACCCTGGCCCCGGAAGGCGTGCTCGACCGCTACACCCTGTCCGCAGGCCTGGCGCGCCACCGCTTCGCCGACCTGCAGCCGATCGACATTCGTTTTGTCTGGAACAAGGAAATACAACGCCACACCGCACGGGACGCGTTTGCGCAGTTATTGCAGGAACGATTGGGGAAATGAAACGAACGACCGGCGAGAGACCAGATCAGGTAAAACAGGGGGGGAATTCAGAATATTCGTCGAGGACCGACAGAGGGCGTTATGGAGGCAACCCCACCAGCCACACCCCGGCACACAATGTCACCGCTGCGGCTGCTCCCTTCCAGGCCTGACCGGGTTCACGGCTGATCGTTGCGAGGGGACCAATGGGGTCACCATAACGACGCTCACCTGACGGCGAGCCGCGCCATTGTACCTATCTGCGGCGAAGTTACAACCGCTCTGTAAAGATTAAAAAATCTGAACGGCTTCAAGTACTTGGATCATTACCCCGCTCGCTTGCCGATTCCTGTAGCCGCTACCGCAGGCTGCGATCGACGGCGAAGCCGTCGCCAACCATTGGTCGAGCAGCAACGAAATGCCCTGTTGTCCGCCATTGCGGCCGCTGCGCGACCGATCGCAGCCTGCGGCAGCGGCTACAGGGACCGCGCATGAGCGAGATGGCAGTTTTGCGGCGAGCCGGCAGTCGATTTTTCGCTTTGTTTTGTAAGGGACTTCCTAGAAACTCTGGAACGCCTTTGGGCGGGTTGTACCCCTGAATTTGATCGGGCAGTCTGCGGGGGTCGTTGCAATTTCAACGACCCGGATGTGGAAGTCCGGAAAAGTCATTGGTACAGCGCTCAACAGCGACTGCTGGCGTTTTGCGTCCGCAGATCCGTGTTATGGCGACCATGCGTGGGGCACTTTCGAGTGCGCCGGGCTTTGGGTACCAAGGACTCCCCGGTCTTCCACACCCACGCATGGCTGCCACCCTCTCGCGTGGAAGCGAGACTGTCGGCTTTCACCTTCAGAGAGTCGTAGGTACCCACATGAAAAAGCTCGTCCCCGATCCGCCACTCATCTACCCCGCGCCGACTACGCGATCCCGAACTGGATGCGGCGAATATCTCCCTGCTCCTGTCGCTCAACGACCAGAACCAACCGCTGCTCACACAACTGCAAGAAACCCGCAGCCAGCCGTTCGGCCTGCGCGACGCCCAGCAACGGCCGCTGTTCGCGGTGCAGGCCGGGGTGAATGCCGAAGAAGCCTTGATGCATGTCTCGCTGCGGCTCAAATGCGCCGAAGAAGTCTCGGATGAAATCACTGAACAGGGCAGCGGCATCGAACGCGGGCTGATCTGGTCCATGGGGCATTCCGTGGAGATGGCTCGCGCGGTGGTCGATGCCCTGCTCG
The DNA here is from genome assembly GCF_058800485.1 of Pseudomonas sp. GW822-FHT05A08. Lineage (NCBI taxonomy): Bacteria > Pseudomonadati > Pseudomonadota > Gammaproteobacteria > Pseudomonadales > Pseudomonadaceae > Pseudomonas > Pseudomonas sp. GW822-FHT05A08. The sequence continues at coordinate 2,342,623 of NZ_CM179511.1, read as the reverse complement.
ATGGCGTGCGCACCAGCCGCTAACCGCCCTTGGTAGGAGCGAAGCTTGCTCGCGAAAACATCGCCGCGGTCTTCTGCCGGACCGAGTCGCTTGCATCGCGAGCAAGCTTCGCTCCTACAGAAGCAAGTGGTGGGCTCAGGCCTGTTCGAGTACTTCGTCGGCCTTGCCGCCGGCCTGCTGGATCACCAGGTGGATGAAGTGCAGCTTGGTGATCACCGCCGGCGGCAGGATGAAGGGATAGAAATCCGGCTGACCCATGCTGCGCGACAGTTCGTTGAGCATGCCGGCCAGTTCGATCCAGGCGTTGACGAAGGCCAGGAACGCCGGGCCGCCAGGGTGCTGCGGGTCATACAGGGTATCCAGCGGGAACGGCTGGTAGTCGAAGTCCATTTCCCGGGCGCTCATGCCGAAGCCCAGCGCGGTATCGACCGCGTCCATCATGTGCAGGTAATGGGCCCAGGTTTCCGCCCAGTCCTCCCAGGGATGCATGGTGGCGTAGGCGCTGACGCAGGTCTGCGACCAATCGTTCGGCGCGCCCTGTTGGTAATGCCGGTCCAGGGCTTCGGCGTAGCTCGCGCGTTCGTCGCCGAACAGCGCGCGACAGGGTTCCAGCCAATGGCTGCCTGCGATCAGGCGATCCCAGTAGTAATGCCCCACCTCATGCCGGAAGTGACCAAGCAAGGTGCGATAGGGTTCGCGCATCTGCACCCGCACCTGCTCGCGATACGCATCGTCGGCCTCCTTGATGTCGAGGGTGATCAGGCCGTTGGCGTGGCCGGTCATGGGCGCCCTGCCCTGCAGATCGATGCCGACAAAATCGAAAGCCAGGCCGGCCTCTTCATCCTCGGCCTTGGCGATCAGCGGCAAGCCCAGGCTCACCAGTTGCGCCACCAGGCGGCGCTTGGCGATTTCCACCATGCGCCAGCGCTCGGGGTTTTCCGGCACGCCAAGGTCGGGAATGGTCCGGTTCAGCCTGCACGCCACACACAGGGTAGCGGCGCCATGCGCAGGCAGCAGCCAGTTGCAGGCCGCCGGGGTATCGAGGTTGGCACAGCGCCGGAACAGCCCGGCTTGCGGATCGACGTCCAGCCGCCAGGTATCGGCCTCCGGCCCTGGCTGCAGCGACGACAAGCGACTCTGCTCAGGCTGATAACCCAAGGCCGCCGAACAGGCCAGGCACTGACTGTTGCGAAAGAACAGCGATTGCCCGCAACGACACCGCCAGACCTTGCTGTTGCGGCTGCCCTCACGGACAAAGGGTGCGGCGATACGGGAACTGAGCTGTTCGAAGAAGCGGTACATGGCGATCTCTCCCTGGGCGTGCCAAGACTAGATCATATGGACGAGATGATCGTTCCATCGCCTTCAGGGCGTTCCTGCCGGGGGAACGCCATTCCATGTAGCCGCTGCCGCAGGCTACGACAAGGTCCGCAGAACCTTCTGGCACCCGACAGAGCAACGCCCGCTGCGCGGTCGATCGCAGCCTTCGGCAGCGGCTACAGGGTTATACCGAGATGCCGTGCTGGCCGAGGAAGCTCACGAAGGTTTCTTCGTCCAGCACCTTGAGGCCCAGCTCGTTGGCCTTGGCCAGCTTGGAGCCGGCACCGGGACCGGCCACCACGCAGTAGGTCTTGGCCGAAACGGAACCGGCGACCTTGGCGCCCAGGCTTTCCAGCTTGTCCTTGGCCACGTCGCGGCTCATCAGCTCCAGGGAGCCGGTGAGCACCCAAGTCTGGCCAGCCAGCGGCAGCCCTTCCACCACTTTCTTCTCGCTCCGCCAGTGCATGCCGAAGGCTTGCAGCTGCGCCTCGATGGCCAGTGCCCGCTCGGCGTTTTCCGCGATGTCGAAGAACTCGCGCACGGCCTTGGCCTGCTTCTCCGGCAGGGTCTGGCGCATGTCCAGCCAGTCCGCCTTGACCACACCGTCGAGGGTCGCGAACTTGTCCGCCAGCTTCTGCGCCGCACCCGGCCCCACCGATGGAATGTTCAGCTTGTCGAGCATGCCCCCCAGGGTGGTGCTGGCAGCGAACTCGGCGCCCAGATCGCCCTGATCCTGCAACTGCAGCCCGCACTGCTGCGGATCGAGCAGGGCACCGATCACCTGCTGGTTATGGCTGTCCTCGAAGAAGCTGTGAATCTCGTGAGCCACTTCCAGGCCGATATCCGGCAGGTAGGTCAGCACTTCCGGCAAGGCCTGCTGCACGCGCTCCAGAGAGGCCAGGGAGCGCGCCAGGACCTTGGCCGTCTCCTCGCCCACATCGGGAATGCCCAGGGCGTAGATGAAACGCGCCAGGCCCGGCTTCTTGCTGTCTTCGATGGCCTTGAGCAGCTTGTTGCTGGAGACTTCGGCGAAGCCTTCCAGATCGATGATCTGTTCGTACTTGAGCTTGTAGAGATCGGCCGGCGAACCAATGAGCTTTTCGTCCACCAGCTGTTCGATGGTCTTGTCGCCCAGCCCTTCGATATCCATCGCCCGACGGGAAACGAAGTGGATGATCGCCTGCTTGAGCTGCGCGCCACAGGCCAGGCGACCGACACAGCGGTACACCGCGCCTTCGCTGATGGTTTCCTTGCCCTTGCTGCGCTTGATCAACTGCGTGCGCTCGACATGGGAGCCGCACACCGGGCAGGTCTGCGGGATATGCACCTTGCGCGCATTTTCCGGACGACGCTCGACGACCACCTGCACCACTTGGGGAATCACATCGCCCGCACGACGGATGATCACGGTGTCGCCGATCATCAGGCCCAGGCGCGCCACTTCGTCCATGTTGTGCAGGGTCGCGTTGGAGACGGTGACACCCGCCACCTTGACCGGTTTCAGACGGGCCACCGGGGTCACCGCGCCGGTGCGGCCAACCTGGAATTCCACGTCCAGCAGCTCGGTCAACTCTTCCATCGCCGGGAATTTATGAGCGATCGCCCAGCGCGGCTCGCGAGCCCGGAAGCCCAGCTCGCGCTGCGAGGCAATGCTGTTGACCTTGAACACCACGCCGTCGATTTCATAAGGCAAGCCGTTACGGCGCTCGCCGATATCGCGGTAGTAATCCAGGCATTCGTCGATCCCCTTGGCCAGTTTCAGCTCGCGACTGACGGGCATGCCCCAGTGCTTGAGCTGCTCCAGATTGCCGATATGGGTGTCGGCGATATCCGCAGTGACCTGGCCGATCCCGTAGCAGCAGAATTCCAGCGGGCGGCTGGCGGTGATCTTCGAGTCCAGCTGGCGCAAGCTGCCGGCCGCGGCGTTCCGCGGGTTGGCGAAGGTCTTGCCGCCAACTTCCAGCTGCGCGGCATTGAGCCGCTCGAAACCGGCCTTGGACATGTACACCTCGCCGCGCACCTCCAGGGTCGCCGGCCAGCCACTGCCGTGCAGCTTCAGGGGGATGTTGCGCACGGTGCGCACGTTGACGCTGATGTCTTCGCCAGTGGTGCCGTCGCCGCGAGTCGCGCCGCGCACCAGCACGCCGTCCAGGTACAGCAGGCTGACCGCCAGGCCATCGAGCTTCGGCTCGCAGCTGTATTCCACCGCCGCACCGCCACCGAACAGATCGCCCACCGGCAGGTCGAGCCCCTCGGTCACCCGGCGATCGAACTCGCGCATGTCGGTTTCTTCGAAGGCGTTGCCCAGGCTGAGCATGGGGATTTCGTGGCGCACCTGAGTGAAGGCCGAGAGCGCCGCGCTGCCGACACGCTGGGTGGGCGAGTCGCTGCTGACCAGTTCCGGGTGTTCGGCTTCCAGTGCCTTGAGTTCATGGAACAGGCGATCGTATTCAGCGTCGGGGATGCTCGGTTCGTCGAGTACGTGGTAGCGATAGTTGTGCTGATCCAGCTCAGCGCGCAGCTCAAGAATGCGGGTTTCGACGGCGGTCATGATGTTCTCTCAAAAAGCAAAAGAGCAGCCTAGGCTGCTCAATATTTGTCTGGGTGGGCCCTTCGGCCCTGTCGCGAGCCCGCTCCGGCAGGCCAAGGGTTATGCCGGAGCGGCTGGCTCGCGAAGCGCTCAGCGCTTCTGGGTCAGGGCGCGACGTTCGAATTCGACGATGCGCTGACGGTAGTGCTCGATGGTCTGGGCGGTCAGCACGCTGCGCTGGTCATCCTTCAGCTCGCCATTCAGTTCCTGGGACAGCTTGCGCGCCGCGGCCACCATCACGTCGAAAGCCTGCTTCGGATGACGCGGGCCTGGCAGGCCGAGGAAGAAGCTCACGGCAGGGGTGCTGAAGTGGTCGATGTCGTCCAGGTCGAATACGCCCGGCTTGACCGCGTTGGCCATGGAGAACAGCACTTCGCCATTGCCAGCCATGCTTTCGTGACGGTGGAAAATATCCATCTCGCCAAAACGCAGGCCGCTTTCCAGGATGTTCTGCAACAGCGCCGGACCCTTGAAGCCGCCGGCATCACGGCAGATCACGCTGATCACCAGCACTTCTTCGGCTTGCGGCTGGTCCTTGTCGGCGTAACCGGAAGCCTTGGTTTCATCCGGGAAGTCGTCGTCACGGCTGCTGAAGCTCGGGCCGCCGTCCAGATCCAGGTTGAGGTTCAGGTCGCCCTGCTGTGGCTCGCTGGCACGCTTGCCACGCTTGGAGCCAGATTCGCGCGGTTCGCGCGCCGGCGCGCTCATCGACGGCAGGTCGTGCTCGTCGAGTTGCGGTTCCTTATGGGTATCCAGCACGCGGGGCGGGCCCAGCAGTTCGGCACTGCTGTCGTCGTCCGGCAGGTTGGACAGGCTACGATCCAGACGGAATTTCAACTTTCCCTTGCCGCCGCGCATACGGCGCCAGCCATCAAAAAGAATACCGGCAATGACAATGATGCCGATGACGATCAGCCACTCGCGCAGACCGATTTCCATGTAATCCCGTGCCTCTATGAAAAATGCTGAAAAATAAGAGGTTTAGCAAACTGCAAACCGCTTTAAAACGTGGCGCCAACTCTATGTTCTGACTGGCCTTTTGCCCACGTATAGGAAAAATTGACATTAAACTAGCACGACCAAAGACAACTTTACACCGTCTGTCGCAACGGCTTCATTCAATATGTCGATCAGCCAGTACTCGGCACAGGTAAAAACCTCTTACTTGTCACTTACATACCGGCTGTGGTCGCCCGGATATCAGGCGTCCACCATCGCCATCGCCTCCTCGACATCCACTGCTACCAGGCGCGAACAGCCGGGTTCGTGCATCGTCACGCCCATCAATTGATCGGCCATTTCCATGGCGATCTTGTTGTGGGTGATATAGATGAACTGCACCGTCTGCGACATCTCTTTAACCAGCCTTGCGTAGCGTCCAACGTTAGCGTCATCCAGCGGGGCGTCAACTTCGTCGAGCATGCAGAACGGCGCCGGGTTCAACTTGAAGATGGCAAATACCAGCGCCAGGGCCGTCAATGCTTTCTCACCACCGGACAACAAATGAATGGTGCTGTTCTTCTTCCCTGGCGGACGCGCCATGATCGTTACCCCTGTATCGAGTAGATCTTCGCCCGTCAGTTCCAAATAAGCGCTGCCGCCACCGAAAACTTTTGGAAAGAGCGCCTGTAAACCGCCGTTAATCTGATCAAAGGTATCCTTGAAACGATTACGGGTTTCCTTGTCGATCTTGCGAATCACGTTTTCCAGGGTTTCCAGGGCTTCCACCAGATCGGCGTCCTGGGCGTCCAGATAACGTTTGCGCTCGGACTGCTGCTGGTACTCATCGATGGCCGCGAGGTTGATCGCCCCCAGGCGCTGAATGCGCGCGGCAATCCGCTCGAGTTCTTCCTCGGCCTCTTTCTCGCTGGCCTGCGCGGTCAGCGTGGCGAGCACGCCCTGCAAGTCGTAGCCGTCTTCCAGCAACTGGTCCTGCAAGGTCTTGCGACGCACGCTCAGGGCCTGCCATTCCATACGCTGCTGTTCGAGCTGGCCACGGATCAACTGCGATTGCTGCTCGGCCTGGGTCCGACGTTTTTCCGCGTCGCGCAATTCGCGGTCGGCATCCTCCATGGCGATCTGCGCGCTCTTGAGCTCGACGTCGACAGTCATGCGTTTTTCCAGCAACTCCTCGAGCTTCAGGCGCAGCTCTTCCAACGGCGCGGCACCCTCCTCCAGGTTCAGGCTGAGCTGTTCGCGCTTCTCTGTCAGGCGTTCCGATTGCAGCTCCAGGCGCTCCAGGGCCTGGCGGGTGGAATCGTGCTGGGCCTTGAGCGACCCCAGGCGCACCGCCAACTGATGAGCGTGATCCTTGTGCTGGCGCGCCTCCTGGCGCACCCGGTCCAGGCGCTCGCGCAAACTGTCGCGCTGGGCCAGCAGCAATTCGCGCTGCTCGGTGTCCAGGGCCATGCTGTCGAGGGCTTCCTGCAACTGCAGACGGGCTTCGCCCACTTGCTCGTGTTCCACCGCGCGCTGCTCGCCCAGCTCCGCCACTTCTTCATCCAGGCGGGTACGGCGCAGGGCCAACTGCTCGGCCTTGGCCTTGCCGGCGGAAAGCCTGGCTTTCAATTCACCCTGCTGACGGGCTTCGTCCTGCAACAGACGGCGCAGGTGTTCGCGACCGTTCTCTTGCTGGCGCTGTTGCGCACGCAGGTTCTGCAACCGGGTTTCCAGGTCTTCCACGCTGGCTTCGCGCTCGTCGCGCTCCAGGCTCAGTTGTTCGATTTCCTGGTTGCGCGCGAGCATGCCGCTTTCCGCTTCGCTGGCGCGGCGCACTCGCAGAAAATGCCGGCCGACCCAGAACCCGTCACGGCTGATCAGGCTCTCACCGGCCGCCAGTTGGCCACGCAGGGCCAAGGCCTGTTCAAGGCTTTCCACCGGCTTGACCTGGCCCAGCCAGGGCGCCAGATCGACCTGGGCATCGACCTTGTCCAGCAGGCTGCCCGGCATCCGCGCCCCCTCGCCCGCCAGCTGGAGCAGGCGCAGGTCGCCCTGCTCGAAGCCGGCCAGGTCGAAGCCGGCAAAATCGTCGACCAGTACCGCTTGCAGGTCGGCGCCGAGCACGGTTTCCACCGCCAGCTCCCAACCGGCCTCGACCTTCAAGCCTTCGGCCAGCCGCGGACGCTCGGCCAACTGTTGCTCCTGCAGCCATTGCGCGGCGCCGGTCCCCGGATTGAGCGCTGCCTGCTGCAAAGCCTCCAGCGAGGCCAGGCGCCCATTGAGACGCTGTAGTTCGCCCTGGGCCTGCTGCTGGGCCTGGGTCGCCTGATGCAGCTCCTGGCGCAGTTGCTCCAGGCGCTCGACTTGAGCGTCTTCGCTGGCCTGCAAATCTTCCAGGGTCGCCTCGCTGGCCGCGAGTTGTTCATTGAGTTCGAGGATCGCCGCGTCTTCCGGGTCGGCGGCGAGCAACGCGCGCTCCTCCACCAGGCGCCGCTGGCGCTCGCCCAGGCGTTCCATGCTGCCTTCGAGCTGCTGGATACGCGACTGCTGCACCTCGGCCTGACGCCGTGGCTCGGCGGATTTGAGGTTGAAACCGTCCCACTGCTCCTGCCAGCCGTGCATGGTGGTTTCGGCTTCTTCCAGGGCCGCGGCGGCCTCTTCGGCGGCGGCGCTGGTGCCTTCCTGCTCGGGCTCGAGCATTTCCAGCTCTTCACCGAGGGTGGCGAGCAAGGTGCGGTCGTGGCCCAGGTGGGATTCGGTCTCCTGGCGTGCACGCTCGGCTTCGCGCAAGTCGTCCTGCAACTGGCGTAAACGCTGCTGGCCGTGCTGGATGCTCTGCTCGACCCGGGCGATATCGCCGCCGACCGAATAGAAGCGCCCCTGCACCAGATTGAAGCGCTCGGACAACTCATGGTGACCGTCGCGCAGGCGCTCGATGGCGGCGTCGGCATTGCGTTGCTCCGCCACCAGGGCTTCAAAGCCGACTTCCTGGTTGCCGATGATCGATTCGCGCTGGCCGACCTGCTCGTTAAGCTCCTGCCAGCGCAGTGCCGACAGCTGGGCCTTGAGCTGACGCTCCTCGGCTTTGTATTCCTGGTACTTCTCGGCCGCCTGGGCCTGGCGGTGCAGGCGTTCGAGCTGGCGCTCCAGCTCCTCGCGCAGGTCGGTCAGGCGCGCCAGGTTTTCGTGGGTACGGCGGATGCGGTTTTCGGTTTCCCGGCGGCGCTCCTTGTACTTGGAAATCCCGGCGGCTTCTTCGATGAAGTTGCGCAGGTCTTCCGGCTTGGCTTCGATCAGCTTGGAGATCATGCCCTGCTCGATGATCGAGTAGCTGCGTGGCCCCAGGCCGGTGCCGAGGAAAATGTCGGTAATGTCGCGACGGCGGCACTTGGCGCCGTTGAGGAAATAGCTGTTCTGGCTGTCGCGGGTGACCTTGCGGCGGATGGAGATTTCCGCGTAGGCCGCGTACTCGCCGACCAGGGTACCGTCGGAGTTGTCGAAGACCAGCTCGATGCTGGCCTGGCTCACCGGCTTGCGGCTGGTGGAGCCGTTGAAGATGACGTCGGTCATCGACTCGCCGCGCAGGTTCTTGGCCGAGCTCTCGCCCATGACCCAGCGCACGGCGTCGATGATGTTCGACTTGCCGCAACCATTGGGCCCGACCACCGCCGCCATGTTACTGGGGAAGTTCACCGTGGTCGGGTCGACGAAGGACTTGAACCCCGCCAGCTTGATGCACTTGAGCCGCACGCTCAGGCAACCGTCAAGGCGGCGACTACCAGGTCGCAACTGCGCCGGGCATAGGCCGTCAGCACCAGGCGGATCGTCGGCAGGTCACGGGCCAGCACGGCGGCCAGCAGTTGCTCGAACAGGTCGAGGAATTCGCTCATTTCCGCCTTGCGCTGCTCCAGGGCCAGGAAATAGGCACGGCTCATCGCCGGCTGCAGGTTCTCGACGGTTTCCTGCAGGTACGGGTTGTCGGCGAACGGGTAGGCGGCGCGCATCACATTGAAGCTGTCTTCGACGAAACTGCGGATGTCCTGGCGCTCGTAGGCGGTGATCAATCGCTGCTGGATCTGCAGGAACGGCGCCATGTCGGCCTGCAGTTCCCAGCCATTGGCCACCGAGTTGCCCAGTAGGATGTACAGCTCGCTCATCAGGGTGCACAGGCTCCGCACCTTGTGCGGGGTGAGTTCGGTCACATGGGCGCCACGACGCGGCAGGATGGCGATCAGGTGACGGCGTTCGAGGATCAGCAGGGCCTCGCGGACCGAGCCGCGGCTGACGTTGAGGGCCAGCGTGACCTTCTGTTCCTGAATGCGCTCCCCAGGCTTGAGCTCGCCGCGAATGATGCGTTCGGCGAGGTGGTGAGCGATTTGCTCGGCGAGGCTGTCCGGCGCCTTGAACGTCATGGTTTTCCTTCAAACTCTCAGATCGGTACAAGCGGCGCAGTGTAGCGCAATTGCTACCTCATGGCGGAGTGCCCAAGGGCCTGAATTTGGCACGGAATAAGCAAAAAGCACTGCGGCCCGGGAGGGTCAATACTGTTTGAAAGCGCGTGTTGATCGGCAAAAAATGATTTCCTGACCTTTAAGTCAGAAAATCATTGACCGAAAAGTCAGACATGACTAAATTCGGCCCCAGTCGGTTAACAACAATAATGAGTCTGCGAGGCCTTCCGTGATCCAGTTTTTACTCAACCAGGAACTCCGTAGCGAGCACACCCTGGACCCGAATCTGACGGTGCTCAATTATCTGCGCGAGCATCTGGGCAAGCCCGGCACCAAGGAAGGCTGCGCCAGTGGCGACTGTGGCGCCTGCACCGTGGTGGTCGGCGAATTGCAGACCGACGACACGGGCGCGGAGCACATCCGTTATCGCAGCCTCAACTCGTGCCTGACCTTCGTCTCGTCGCTGCACGGCAAACAGCTGATCAGCGTCGAAGACCTCAAGCACCAGGGCCAGTTGCACAGCGTGCAGAAGGCCATGGTCGAATGCCACGGCTCGCAGTGCGGCTTCTGCACGCCGGGCTTCGTCATGTCGCTGTTCGCCCTGCAGAAGAACTCCGAACAACCCGACGCGCACAAGGCCCACGAAGCCCTGGCCGGCAACCTGTGTCGCTGCACCGGCTACCGCCCGATCCTCGCCGCCGCCGAGCAGGCCTGCTGCGGCAAGCAGCCGGACCAGTTCGACGCCCGCGAAGCCGAGACCATCGCCCGCCTGAAAGCCATCGCCCCCAGCGACACCGGCGAACTGAACAGCGGCGACAAGCGCTGCCTGGTACCGCTGACCGTATCCGACCTGGCCGACCTGTATGACGCCTACCCGCAAGCCCGGCTGCTGGCTGGCGGCACAGACCTGGCGCTGGAAGTCACCCAGTTCCACCGTCCGCTGCCGGTGATGATCTACGTCGGCAACGTCGCCGAAATGAAACGCGTCGAGCGCTTCGACGACCGCCTGGAAATCGGCGCCGCCACCGCCCTCTCCGACTGCTACGACGCCCTCAAGGCCGAATACCCGGACTTCGGTGAACTGCTGCAACGCTTCGCCTCGTTGCAGATCCGCAACCAGGGCACCCTGGGCGGCAACATCGGCAACGCTTCGCCCATCGGCGACTCACCGCCCTTGCTGATCGCCCTGGGCGCGCAGATCGTCCTGTGCAAGGGCAACACCCGCCGCTCCCTGGCCCTGGAAGACTATTTCATCGACTACCGCGTCACCGCGCGCCAGGAAAGCGAGTTCATCGAGAAGATCATCGTGCCACGGGCCAGCGCCCAGCAGCTGTTCCGCGCCTACAAAGTGTCCAAGCGCCTGGACGACGATATTTCCGCGGTCTGCGCGGCCTTCAACCTGCGTATCGAGAATGGCGTGATCGCCGACGCCCGCGTGGCCTTCGGTGGCATGGCCGCCACCCCGAAACGCGCCAAGCACTGTGAGGCCGCGCTGCTCGGCGCCCCGTGGAGCGAGACCACCGTCGAACGTGCCTGCGCCGCCCTGGGCGAAGACTTCACCCCGCTTTCGGACTTCCGCGCCAGCAAGGAATACCGCCTGCTCAGCGCCCAGAACCTGCTGCGCAAATACTTTATCGAACTGCAAACACCGCACATCGAAACCCGGGTGACCGCTTATGTCTAATCATCACAAAGTCGAGAAGACTCAAGCCGAACTGAGCGCCCTGTTTCAACAGGACCTGGCCACCGGCGTCGGGCGCAGCGTCAAGCACGACAGTGCCGCCAAGCATGTATCCGGCGAAGCGGTGTATATCGATGACCGGCTGGAATTCCCCAACCAGCTGCATGTGTATGCGCGCCTCTCGGACCGTGCCCACGCCAAGATCCTCAGCATCGACACCGCGCCCTGCTACGCCTTCGAAGGCGTGCGTATCGTCATCACCCACAAGGACATTCCGGGGCTGAAAGACATCGGCCCGCTGCTGCCCGGCGACCCGCTGCTGGCCATCGACGACGTGCAGTTCGTCGGTCAGCCGGTGCTGGCCGTGGCCGCCCGCGACCTGGAGACCGCGCGCCAGGCGGCCATGGCCGCGGTCATCGAATACGAGGACCTGGAGCCGGTCCTGGACGTGGTCGAAGCCCTGCGCAAACGTCACTTCGTCCTCGACAGCCACACCCACCAGCGCGGCGACTCGGCCAAAGCCTTGGCCAGCGCCGAGCATCGCCTGCTGGGCACGCTGCACATCGGCGGCCAGGAACACTTCTACCTGGAGACCCAGATTTCCTCGGTGATGCCCACCGAAGACGGCGGCATGATCGTCTACTGCTCGACCCAGAACCCCACCGAGGTGCAGAAGCTGGTGGCCGAGGTGCTGGACGTGTCGATGAACAAGATCGTGGTCGACATGCGCCGCATGGGCGGTGGTTTCGGCGGCAAGGAAACCCAGGCCGCCAGCCCGGCATGCCTGTGCGCGGTGATCGCGCACCTCACCGGCCAGCCAACCAAGATGCGCCTGCCACGGGTCGAAGACATGCTGATGACCGGCAAGCGCCACCCCTTCTATATCGAGTACGACGTCGGCTTCGACAGCACCGGGCGCCTGCATGGCATCCAGCTGGAGCTGGCCGGCAACTGCGGTTGCTCGCCGGACCTGTCGGCCTCGATCGTCGACCGGGCGATGTTCCACGCCGACAACTCGTACTACCTGGGCGACGCCACCATCAACGGCCATCGCTGCAAGACCAACACCGCGTCGAACACCGCCTACCGTGGTTTCGGCGGCCCGCAAGGCATGGTCGCCATCGAGGAAGTGATGGACGCCATCGCCCGCCATCTCGCCCTCGACCCGCTGGCCGTGCGCAAAGCCAACTACTACGGCAAGACCGAACGCAACGTCACCCACTACTACCAGACCGTCGAGCACAACATGCTCGAAGAGATGACCGCCGAACTGGAAGCCAGCAGCCAGTACGCCGAGCGCCGCGAAGCGATCCGTCGCTACAACGCCGGCAGCCCGATCCTGAAAAAGGGCCTGGCGCTGACCCCGGTGAAATTCGGCATTTCCTTCACCGCCAGCTTCCTCAACCAGGCCGGCGCGCTGGTGCACGTCTATACCGACGGCAGCATCCACCTCAACCACGGCGGCACGGAAATGGGCCAAGGCCTGAACACCAAGGTGGCGCAGGTGGTGGCCGAGGTGTTCCAGGTGGAGATCGACCGGGTACAGATCACCGCGACCAACACCGACAAGGTGCCCAACACCTCGCCGACCGCCGCCTCCAGCGGTGCCGACCTGAACGGCAAGGCGGCGCAGAACGCAGCGGAAATCATCAAGAAACGCCTGGTGGAGTTTGCCGCCCGGCAGTACAAGGTCAGCGAGGAAGATGTGGAGTTCCACAACGGCCATGTGCGGGTCCGCGACCAGATCCTGAGCTTCGAGGAGCTGATCCAGCAGGCCTATTTCGCCCAGGTCTCGCTGTCCAGCACCGGCTTCTACAAGACCCCGAAAATCTACTACGACCGTGCCCAGGCCCGTGGCCGGCCGTTCTACTACTTCGCCTACGGCGCCGCCTGCGCCGAGGTGATAGTCGACACCCTGACCGGCGAGTACAAGATGCTGCGCACCGACATCCTGCATGACGTCGGCGCCTCGCTGAACCCGGCCATCGACATCGGCCAGGTAGAAGGCGGCTTTATCCAGGGCATGGGCTGGCTGACCATGGAAGAGCTGGTGTGGAATGCCAAGGGCAAGCTGATGACCAACGGCCCGGCCAGCTACAAGATCCCCGCTGTGGCCGACATGCCGCTGGACCTGCGGGTCAAGCTGGTGGAAAACCGCAAGAACCCGGAAGACACGGTGTTCCACTCCAAGGCCGTGGGCGAACCGCCGTTCATGCTCGGCATCGCCGCCTGGTGCGCGATCAAGGACGCCGTGGCCAGCCTTGGCGATTACCGGCACCAGCCGAAGATCGACGCGCCGGCCACGCCGGAGCGAGTGTTGTGGGGCTGCGAGCAGATGCGCCAGTTGAAGGTGGCGAAGGCCGTGGAGACCAAGGCGGAACTGGCTTCCCTGTAAATCCCATCGCGAGCAAGCTCGCTCCTACAGATATCGCACCCTCCTGTAGGAGCGAGCTTGCTCGCGATGACGACATTGCAGACGACAACGTTGCAAGAGGTGAAACATGTACAACTGGATCAGCGCCCTCGCCGACCTGCAAACCCGCGGTGAACCCTGCGTGCTGGTGACCATCATCGAAGAGCTGGGTTCGACGCCACGCAATGCCGGCTCGAAAATGGTCATCAGCGCCACCCAGAGCTTCGACACCATCGGCGGCGGCCACCTGGAATACAAGGCCATGCAAATCGCCCGCGAGATGCTCGCCAGCGGCAAGCAGGATACCCACCTGGAGCGCTTCAGCCTGGGCGCCAGCCTCGGCCAGTGCTGCGGTGGGGTAACGGTGTTGCTGTTCGAACCCATGGGCCAGGTCCAGGCGCAGATCGCGGTCTTCGGCGCCGGCCATGTCGGCCGCGCCCTGGTGCCGCTGCTGGCCAGCCTGCCGTGCAAGGTGCGCTGGATCGACTCGCGGGAACAGGAATTCCCCGAGCAGATCCCCCAGGGCGTGCGCAAGATCGTCAGCGAAGAGCCCGTCGATGAAATCGATGACCTGCCTGCTGGCAGCTATTGCATCGTCATGACCCACAATCACCAGCTCGACCTGGAGCTCACCACCGCGATCCTCAAGCGCAACGACTTCGCCTACTTCGGCCTGATCGGCTCGAAGACCAAACGGGTGAAGTTCGAACACCGCCTGCGCGAGCGCGGCTTCGACAGCGGCGTGCTGCAACGCATGCGCTGCCCGATGGGGCTCGGCGAAGTCAAAGGCAAGTTGCCTGTGGAAATCGCCATCTCCATCGCCGGCGAAATCATCGCCACCTATAACGCCAATTTCGGCCAGCACAGTGCCCGCGCCGAACCCATTGCCAAGCTACTGCCGGCCTCGCGCCGCAGCCATGCCACTCATTAAAAAGCCACGAACCGAGACTGCCTCATGCCTCTGACTCGCAAAGCCTACCGTGCCGCCATCCTGCACAGCATCGCCGACCCCGCCGAGGTCGGCATCGAAGCCTCCTACGAGTATTTCGAGGATGGCCTGCTGGTGGTCGACAACGGCCAGATCAGCGCCCTCGGCCACGCCAGCGAATTGCTCGCCAGCCTGCCCGCCGATATCGAGATCACTCACTACCAGGATGCGCTGATCACCCCAGGCTTTATCGACACCCATATCCACCTGCCGCAGACCGGCATGGTCGGTGCCTATGGCGAGCAGTTGCTGGACTGGCTCAACACCTACACCTTCCCCTGCGAAAGCCAGTTCGCCGACCAGGCCCATGCCGAGGAAGTGGCGGGGATTTTCATCAAGGAACTGCTGCGCAACGGCACCACCACCGCCCTGGTCTTCGGCAGCGTGCATCCACAATCGGTGAACGCCTTTTTCGAAGCGGCGCAGAAGCTCGACCTGCGGATGATCGCCGGCAAGGTGATGATGGACCGCAACGCCCCGGACTACCTGACCGACACCGCCGAATCCAGCTACCTGGAAAGCAAGGCGCTGATCGAGCGCTGGCATGGCAAGGGCCGCCTGCACTATGCGGTGACGCCACGTTTCGCCCCGACCAGCACCCCGGAACAACTGACCCTCGCCGGGCAATTGCTCGGCGAATACCCCGACCTGTACATGCAGACCCACATCAGCGAGAACCTGCAGGAAGTCGAATGGGTCAAGGAGCTGTTCCCCGAGCGCAAGGGCTACCTGGACGTGTACGACCACTACCAGTTGCTGGGCGAGCGCTCGGTGTTCGCCCACGGCGTGCACCTGTGCGACGACGAATGCGCGCGCCTGGCGCAGACCGGTTCGGCCGTGGCCTTCTGCCCGACCTCGAACCTGTTCCTCGGCAGCGGCCTGTTCAACCTGCCGATGGCCGAGAAGCACAAACTGAATGTCGGCCTGGGCACCGACGTCGGCGGCGGCACCAGCTTCTCGCTGCTGCAGACCCTGAACGAAGCCTACAAGGTCATGCAGTTGCAGGGCGCGCGCCTGAGTCCGTTCAAGTCGCTGTACCTGGCCACCCTCGGCGGCGCGCGCGCACTGCGCCTGGAAGAGCGGATCGGCACCCTGCAGCCAGGCACCGACGCCGACTTCCTGGTGCTCGACTACAACGCCACGCCACTGCTGAGCTATCGCCTGAAACAATCCAAGAGCATCGCCGAGACGCTGTTCGTGCTGATGACCCTGGGCGATGACCGCACCGTGGCGCAGACCTATGCCGCGGGCAATCTGGTGCACCAGCGCTAAGTTGTTCCAGGCATAAAAAATCCCCCGTGATCGTTGGATTCCGGGGGATTTTTTTGTGCCTTTCAGGCCGTCATCGCGGGCAAGCCTCGCTCCTACGCGAACGTCGCAATCCGTAGGCGCGAGGCTTGCCCGCGAAGGGCCCGCGGCAATGTCTCAGAGCTTGGCGGGAGAGCGGCCCGGCTTCTTGGTTTGCAGCAGGTGCGAGAACACCGCGTGCAGGTCGTCCGAGGCGCTTTCTTCGTCGAGGTTGAGCTTGCTGTCGATGTGATCCATGTGATGCATCATCAGGGTCACCGCCAGCTCCGCGTCGCGGGCCTCGATGGCGTCGATCAACTGGGTGTGCTCATCGTAGGAACAGTGCGAACGGTTGCCGCTTTCGTACTGGGCGATGATCAGCGAGGTCTGCGACACCAGGCTGCGCTGGAAGCTGATCAGCGGAGCATTCTTCGCCGCCTCGGCAAGTTTGAGGTGGAACTCGCCCGACAAGCGGATACCGGCGCCGCGATCGCCGCGGGAAAAACTGTCGCGCTCGTCGTTGACCATCTGCCGCAGCTCGGCAAGCTGTTCGGCCGTGGCGTGCTGCACCGCCAGCTCGGTGATCGCCCGCTCCACCAGCCGGCGCGCCATGAACACCTGGCGGGCTTCCTCGACACTCGGGCTGGCCACGACCGCGCCGCGATTAGGCCGCAGCAGCACCACGCCTTCATGGGCCAGGCGCGACAGCGCACGACGAATGATGGTACGGCTGACCCCGAAAATTTCCCCCAGCGCCTCTTCGCTCAACTTGGTGCCGGGCGCCAGGCGCTGTTCGAGGATGGCCTCGAAGATATGCGCGTAGACAATATCGTCCTGGGTCCCGCTGCGACCGGCCTTGCCTGCTCGCGGTTGTTTCTTGAGGGGTTGCAACTGTTCGTTCATGGGCACTCGAGTCGGGAGAACTGCGGCGAATTGACCGTGACTGTAATACGGCACAGCGGGTCGCTGACAAGTATCGCGTAAAAACAATGGCACATTGTACACAACCCATGGGGTCCATTCGCAATAACTGTATGGGCCACAGGCGGTCACAACGACTGTACGGCCATTTGCCGCCCTGGCTGTATTGCAATGAACGGTTACTTTTACGTTTAGGCTTGGCCCCTGCTTTCGTCACCCAACGCCCCTGCGCCGGGCTTTCGGGCGACAGATATCTTTATCAGAACAAGGAACAGTGCTCCATGTCCGACGCCTCCCTCGCGCCGTTACGCCCCCTGGCCGATACTTCGCCCTCGGCCGTAGTCGCCGGCTTCATCGCCATGATGACCGGCTACACCAGCTCCCTGGTGCTGATGTTCCAGGCCGGACAGGCCGCCGGGCTGACCAGCGGGCAGATTTCCTCGTGGATCTGGGCCATCTCCATCGGCATGGCCATCTGCAGCATCGGCCTGTCCTTGCGCTACCGCACCCCGATCACCGTCGCCTGGTCGACCCCCGGCGCCGCGCTGCTGATCACCAGCCTGTCCGGGGTGAGCTACGGCGAAGCCATCGGCGCCTATATCACCTGCGCGGTGCTGGTAACCATCTGTGGCCTGACCGGCAGCTTCGAACGCCTGGTCAAGCGCATCCCGGCCTCCCTCGCCGCGGCACTGCTGGCGGGCATCCTGTTCAAGATCGGCAGCGAGATCTTCGTCGCCGCGCAGCACCGCACCGGCCTGGTGCTGGGCATGTTCTTCAGCTACCTGCTGGTCAAGCGCCTGTCGCCACGCTATGCGGTGCTCGCCGCGCTGCTGATCGGCACTGCATTGGCCGGGGTGATGGGCCTGCTGGACTTCAGCCAATTCCACCTGGAAGTCGCCACGCCGGTGTGGACCACCCCGCACTTTTCCCTGGCAGCGACCATCAGCATCGGCATCCCGCTGTTCGTGGTGGCCATGACCTCGCAGAACATGCCCGGGGTCGCCGTGCTGCGCGCCGACGGCTACAACGTCCCGGCCTCGCCACTGGTCACTACCACCGGTATCGCCTCCCTGCTGCTGGCGCCGTTCGGCTCCCACGGCATCAACCTGGCGGCCATCAGCGCGGCGATCTGCACCGGCCCTCATGCCCACGAGGACCGCAACAAGCGCTACACCGCGGCGGTCTGGTGCGGGATTTTCTACGGCATCGCCGGGGTCTTCGGCGCCACGCTGGCGGCGCTGTTCGCGGCCCTGCCCAAGGAGCTGGTGCTGTCGATCGCCGCACTGGCGCTGTTCGGCTCGATCATCAACGGCCTGAGTATCGCCATGAGCCAGGTGAAGGAACGCGAGGCGGCGCTGATCACCTTTATGGTGACGGCCTCGGGCCTGACCCTGTTCTCCGTCGGCTCGGCGTTCTGGGGAATCGTGGCCGGCGTGCTGACCCTGGTAATCCTGAACTGGAACAACGAATAAGCCTGTAGCCGCTGCCGCAAGCTGCGATAAGCCCGAAGGGCTTCAGCGATCTCAAGACCTTGCGCGTCCTTCGGTCGCGATCGCAGCCTACGGCAGCGGCTAAAACTCGCCCACGCGAAATCCCGGAAAACAGGCCCGAGGCATATAAAGGTTCTGCGGGGGAAATAAATAGAGAAGGCTGTACCGCGACAGCCGTGAGTCGGCGACCCGGACGGGCCACCGACTCAGCACATCAGGCTACCGGATTGATCGAGTTTTCCGGGTACCAGACGTCCAGCAGCGGGCTGACTTCAACGCTGGTCAGCTCGGTGCGGGCCTTGAGCCAGGCTTCGACCTTGGCACGTTGCTCTTCGCTGACCGAACCGCGTTTGCTCAGGCAAACCAGGCCGAAGTCATCGCCACCAACATAGCCGAGGCCGTTGGCTTCCATCGCTTCTTTCAGGAACGCGTCGAGGAAAGCGTCAATAGCCTCTTCGGCCAGATCTTCTTTGAAATCCAGGTTCAGCTCAAAACCCAGCTCCTGAAATTCATCTACGCACAGTTTTTTGCGCAGACGGCGGGAACGGTTAGTGGCCATGGAACAATCCTCATAAGTAATAACGGGCGGCACTTTACCAGTTTAAGCAACCGATTGCCTGACTCTATGAGGGCCTTGGCCTGCCATTGGGAAAAAAATAGCGCATTAGCCCGCCGCGGCACGGCACAAGCCGCTATACCTTGGGGCATAATGCCGACACTTTCGTGACCACTGAGGGAATTTATCGTCATGCCCTCGTCTTTTCTCCCCTCGGCTGTAGGGTTTTACTTCACATGATCAAATCTTTGCGTCCACTTTTTCTTGCCGGTCTTCTTCTGCCCCTGGCCATTTCCGTTTCCGCCGCCCCCGTCAACACCACCCTTTCGCCCAAGGTTCAACAGGCCCTCAAGGCCAGCAAACTGCAAGACAACGCCCTGTCGCTGGTGATGATCCCACTCAGTGGCCCGGGCACGGCCACCGTTTACAACGCCGATGTGTCGGTCAACCCGGCCTCGACCATGAAACTGGTTACCACCTACGCCGCCCTGGAAATGCTCGGCCCGACCCACCAGTGGAAAACCGAGTTCTACACCGACGGCACCCTGAGCGGCGGCATCCTCAATGGCAACCTGTACCTCAAGGGCGGCGGCGATCCCAAGCTGAACATGGAAAAACTCTGGTTGCTGATGCGCGACCTGCGGGCCAACGGCGTGCAGCAAGTGACCGGCGACCTGGTGCTGGACCGCAACTTCTTCGTGCAGCCGCAGCTACCGCAGTTCAACGACGACGGTAACGACGAGAACAAGCCATTCCTGGTCAAGCCCGACGCCCTGCTGGTCAACCTCAAGGCCCTGCGCTTCGTGGCGCGCAACGATTCGGGCAAGGTGCTGATTTCCGTCGAGCCGCCGATTGCCAGCATTCGCATCGACAACCAGGTCAAGGCCATCGGCGGCAAACAGTGCACCGGCAACGTGCGCTACAACCCGGTCCCACAGGCGGACGGCAGCGTCACCGTGACCGTCAACGGCCAGCTGGGCGACGGTTGCAGTTCGCAGACCTACCTGTCGCTGCTCGACCACGCGACCTACACCGCCGGCGCCGTACGCGCCATCTGGAAGGAACTGGGCGGCAGCATCCAGGGCAAGGACCGCCTGGCCGCCGTGCCATCCAGCGCCAAGGTGCTGGCCCGGGCCTTCTCGCCGGACCTGGCGGAAATCATCCGCGACATCAACAAATACAGTAACAACACCATGGCCCAGCAACTGTTCCTCAGCCTCGGCGCGCAATACCGCACCGAAGCCGATGGCGACGATGCCAAGGCGGCGCAACGGGTGGTGCGTCAGTGGCTGGCGAAGAAAGGCATCACCGCGCCGCACCTGGTGATGGAGAACGGTTCGGGCCTGTCCCGTGCCGAACGGGTCAGTGCCCGCGAAATGGCCTCCATGCTGCAAGCGGCCTGGAGAAGCCCGTACTCGGCGGAGTTCATCAGTTCGATGCCGATCGCCGGCATGGACGGCACCATGCGCAAGCGCCTGAAGCGCACCGCGATGTCCGGTGAAGCCCACGTGAAGACCGGGACCCTGAACACCGTCCGCGCCATCGCCGGCTACAGCCGCGACAGCAACGGCAACACCTGGGCCGTGGTAGCGATTCTCAACGATCCGAAGCCCTGGGGCGCGTCCTCGGTGCTCGATCAAGTGCTGCTGGATCTGTACCGCCAGCCGAAACTGGCAGACACCGCTTCGACCCTGTAAGCCGTCACTCAGGTGGCGCGAGGGCAACCTCGCGTCACCCCACTTCCGCGTCCCTGCCTACCCCATCTCGGCCTCGACCCGGTCGCGCCCAGCCTGCTTGGCCGCATAGACCCCGGAATCCGCCCGCAGCAACAGCCCGTCGGCCCCTTCGTGCTCCCGCCAGCTGGCGATGCCGAAACTGGCCGTGACAATGCCCACACCATCGATCGGCGAGCTGCGCAGCCCGCGCCACAGCTCCTCGGCCAGGACATAGGCTTGCTGGCCATCGGTGTCCGGGCACAGCACCATGAACTCTTCGCCGCCCAGCCGGCAAAACACATCCGTGCGCCGCAGACGAAGGCCGATGCGCTCACAGACGCCGCGCAGCACCATGTCGCCGATGGCATGCCCGTACTGGTCGTTGATCCGCTTGAAGTGGTCGATATCCAGCATGATCACCGCCAGGCTGCCCACCCCGCGCTCGACCCGCGCCATTTCCGTCTGCAGGCGCTCCTGGAAATAGCGGCGGTTGTGGATACCGGTCAGCGAGTCGGTGACCGACAGGGCCCGCAACTCTTCCTCGACCCGCTTGAGGTCGGAGATGTCCGACAGATAGCCATGCCACAGCACCCCGCCCCCTGCCAGCTTTTCCGGGGTCGCTTCACCGCGTATCCAGCGCAGGCCGCGCTGTGGCAACTGCACCCGATATTCCTCGCGCCAGGGGCTGAGTTTTTTCGCCGAGGTCCAGATCGAGCCGCGCACCCGGGCCGCATCGTCCGGATGAATACGCTCGAACACCGGGTTGGCATCGCGCTGCAACTGCTGTGGATCGATCTCGTAGATATCGCGGATGCCGTCACTGACGTAGCTGAAGCTGGAATGGCCTTCGGCATCCACCTGGAACTGATAGATGGCGCCCGGTACATGGGCGCTGAGTTTCTTCAGCAGGCGATCGCGGGCCGCCAGCGCCTCGTGGACCCGCTTGCGTTCGGTGATGTCGATACAAATCGCCAGGTGCCCGACCCATAAACCGTGATCGTCCAGGACCGGGGTGGCCAGCATATTCACCACCAGATGGCTGCCATCGCGGCGCATCAGGGTCCACTCGCGGGTTGCCTCGCCCCGCTCTTCGGAACCGTCCACCAGCATCGCCTGGCACATCGGGATCTGCCGGCCGTAACGCTGGCTCAGGGCTTGCGCGCGCGCATTCAGCTCCGCGGGCAGGTGCAGGCTTTCCAGGGTCAAGTGGCCCACCACCTCGGCGCTGTTGTAGCCGAGCATATGTTCGGCGCCGGCATTGAAGGTGCTGATCACGCCCCGCAGGTCGGTGGCGATGATCGCCACCTGGGTCGCCGCATTGAGCACGCTGCGCAGCTGTCCGTGGGTGCCGCGCAATTCCTGCTCCCTGGCCCGCAGCTCCCCGGTGCGCTGCTCCACCAACCGCAGCGCGCGCTGCCGCTGGCTGACCAGGACATACAGCAAGGCACTGAGCAGCAGGCTCAGCAGCGTGCCCAGGACCACCTGGCTGGACACCGAAGAATGGTTGGCCTGGAGGAACACCGCGCTGGGGCGGATGTTCACCTGGTAATCATGGTCGGCCAGGCTCAGCACCCGGCTCACCGCCAGTGGGCTGTCCCCCGGGCCGTTGCTCGATTCATAGAGTTTGCCGTACGACTCGGCGGTCGACAGGTCGATGATCTGCACGAACAGGTTGTCCTGACTCTGCTCGGGCAGACCATCGACCACCAACTGGCGCATGCTGATCACCGCGATCACATAACCGTAAGGCTCGGGGGTCGACATGGCCACATCGGCACGCAGGCTGACGGGAGTCGCGAGGATGATGCCGCGCGCGTAGGAAGGCTCGACTCCGACCAAGCGCACCGGCTGCGAAACCGCCACGCCGCCACGCCGCCGTGCCCGCTCGAGAGTGTCGCGGCGCATTGGCTGGGCCAGCAGGTCGAACCCCAGGGGCGAGCCCAGCGGGCTTTGGGTCTGACTGTAGAGCACCGGTATGTACTCATCGCGCTCGGCGGCTCGCTGCAGCTTGCCTTCGGCATTCAGGTCGGCAATGAAATAATCCGGCGCCCCCTGTTCCTGCGCCATGCGCTCGAACAGCGCACGCTCGGCACCGCTGACGCGCGGCGCCCAGGCGTAGGCCTGGGTACGATGCAAGAGCGGTTGGGTGTAGCCGTCGAAATCCTGGCGCGAGACCGCGCCGGAATTGATGAAGAAGCGCTTGAGACCATCCAGGCGCTGCTCCTGATCTTCGAAGCGCTCTTCGATGCGGCTATAACGTTCGCTGGCCAGCAGCTGGAAGCGTTGGCGCAACTGCTGCTGATACAGATTGAGGGTCGACCAGGCCAGCAGCCCGGTCAATACACAGCCAAACAGCAATACCACTAACGCGACCAGCCAGGCCGACACGTCTTCGCTGATGAAGCCCAGGATTTTCGGGCGTACCGAGTGCAACGACATAAGCAAAACTCATAACGCCAGCGAACGTGAGCGTCACATGGGCTTGCATTGAGTTATAGCTATTCGCCACTAATTTGGCTAGAGCAAAGAGCCTTGAAAATCAAGGCTCTGTGGATCCAATCAACCTCAGCGGGCGGTGATTTTCCAGGCCCGGTGGATCTTGCCGTTACGGGCGAAATCCGGGTCGATGGTCTTGGCGGTGATCTCCTCGACGGCATAACGCGCCGCCAGGTTTTCCTCGAGCTGGAACTTGCGGAAGTTGTTGGAGAAATACAGCACGCCACCGCTGGCCAACCGGGCCATGGCCAGGTCGAGCAGTTGAACGTGGTCACGCTGCACGTCGAACACCCCTTCCATGCGCTTGGAGTTGGAGAAGGTCGGCGGGTCGATGAAGATCAGGTCGAACTCATCGCGGCAGGTCTCCAGCCAGGCCATGACATCGCCCTGCTCCAGACGATTCTTGTCGGAGAAACCGTTGAGCGACAGGTTGCGTCGCGCCCAGTCCAGGTAGGTTTTCGACAGGTCGACGCTGGTGGTGCTGCGCGCGCCGCCCTTGGCCGCGTGCACACTGGCGGTGGCGGTGTAGCAGAACAGGTTGAGGAATCGTTTGCCGGCGGCTTCTTTCTGGATCCGCAGGCGCATCGGCCGGTGGTCGAGGAACAGCCCGGTGTCGAGATAGTCGGTGAGGTTGACCAGCAGCTTCACGCCACCTTCGCTGACCTCGGTGAACTTGCCCTGGGCGCTCTGGCGTTCGTACTGCTTGGTGCCGCTCTGGCGTTCGCGGCGCTTGATCACCACCCGGCTCTTGTCGACGTTCAACGCTTGCGGAATGGCCGCCAGGGCATCGAACAGACGGGCCTGGGCCTTTTCCGGGTCGATGGATTTCGGCGCGGCGTATTCCTGCACGTGCACCCAGTCGTGGTACAGGTCGATGGCCAGGGAATATTCCGGCATGTCGGCATCGTAGACGCGATAGCACTCGACGCCTTCGCGCTTGGCCCACTTGCCCAGCAGCTTGAGGTTCTTCTGCAGGCGGTTGGCGAACATCTGCCCGCCTTCGCTCAGGCGCGCCTGCTCGACCACGGGGGCTGGCGCCGGCGCCGGTTTGATCGGGTTGCCGTTCTTGTTGTACTGGCGCTCCTGCGGAACCAGCGGCGCCTTGTCGGCCTCGGCCTGTTCACGCTCGATCTGCCGTTGCTCCGGGGTACGCCGCTCACCAGTGACGAACTGGTCTGGCTGCACCTTGATCAACAGTAGCTTGCACGGCAAGGCGCCGTTCCAGAACGAATACTGCTTGTGGCTGCGGATGCCCATGCGCTTGCCCAGGTCCGGTGCGCCGGTGAATACCGCCGCTTCCCAGCCCAGGCAGGCCTGACGCAGGCGCTCGCCAAGGTTCTGGTAGAGATACAGCAGGCTGGCTTCGTCACCCAGGCGCTCGCCGTAGGGCGGGTTGCTGATCACCAGGCCTTTCTGGTTCTGGTCCGGGCGCGGCTCGAAGGTCGCCACTTCGCCCTGGTAGATCTTGATCCACTCACTGAGGCCGGCGCGCTCGACGTTGTTGCGCCCTGGCTGGATCAGCCGCGGGTCGGCTTCGTAACCGCGAATCCACAGCGGCGGCTTGGCCAGGCCGGCCTGGGCCCGCGCCTGGGCTTCTTCATGCAGCTTGCGCCACAGGGCCGGGACGTGACCGAGCCAGGCAGTGAAACCCCATTGCTCGCGCTTGAGGTTGGGGGCGATGTCGGCGGCGATCATCGCAGCTTCCACCAGGAAGGTCCCCACGCCGCACATCGGGTCGGCCAGGGCGCCGCCATTGGCCGCGATACGTGGCCAGCCGGAACGGATCAGGATCGCCGCCGCGAGGTTTTCCTTCAGCGGCGCCGCGCCCTGCTGCAGGCGATAGCCGCGCTGGTGCAGGCTGTGGCCGGACAGGTCGAGGGAGAGGATGGCTTCGCCGCGATCCAGGCGCAGGTGAATGCGCAGGTCCGGGTTGAGCTTGTCGATGGAGGGACGCTCGCCGGTCGGCGTGCGCAGCCGGTCGACGATGGCGTCCTTGACCTTCAAGGCGCCGAAGTGAGTGTTGTCGATGCCCGAGCCGTGGCCGCTGAACTCCACAGCCAGGGTGCCGTCCGCCAGCATGTGGTCCTGCCAGTCGACGTCATGCACGCCGTGATAGAGGTCTTCGGCGTCCTTCATCGGGAAGCGCTTGAGCACCAGCAGTACCCGGTTGGCCAGGCGCGACCAGAGGCATAGGCGGTAGGCGGTCTCCATGTCGGCCATGCCGCGCACGGCCGAGGTATGTTCGCGCGCGTCTTCAAGGCCAAGCCCGGCGGCTTCCTCGATGAGCAGGCCTTCAAGGCCTTTGGGACAGGTGAGGAAGAGTTCGTAGCGATCCGACATGGGAGTTCAGGGCCTTTAGCAATAAGTGAACGGACAACGCATCGTCCGCCCGGTTTTCAATCAAGCGCTTTTCTTGAAGAGCGCTCGCGTGGCACGAATCTGTGCCGTCCCGCCCCTGCTGTTCAGCTCGCCGCTAGCGGTGACCACTGGGGTCAAAAGAGCTTAGATGCCGGGGCAGATAATAAAGTCAGCGAAACAAAAGGTCATAACTCGACCTTTCATCGAATAATACCTGAGTGCAACGGAATGGAATTCTCACTAAAGCATTAAGCCCATCATCCAGTAAGAGGCTGATCAGAGCGAGGTTTGCCTGATCAACCCGATGTAAAGCAGGCCGTTCTTATGGCCTCAACATCATTATCGTTACGTCCTTATGACAAAACGATCATTCCATCGTTGTGACGCATTGGTTAGAAATCAACTCAGGTTGGCGCCGCAATGACGCCAACGCCACGCTCGCGACGCCGGCAGCGAGCACCAACGGCAGAAGCATTCTGCCCGGCCTCAAACGAGGCCGACGGGACATAAGACAGTCAACAAGTGAGGGAAACACCCTATGAGAAGACTTAAGCGTGATCCGTTGGAAAGAGCATTTTTGCGCGGATATCAGTATGGCGTTCATGGCAAGTCCCGTGAGCTTTGCCCATTTACTCTACCGTCGGTACGCCAAGCCTGGATCAATGGCTGGCGCGAAGGACGCGGCGACAACTGGGACGGTATGACCGGCACTGCGGGAATCCACAGACTCAACGAACTTCACGCCGTCGGCTAAAACAGGGCACACATTCCGACACCAAAATCTGAATACGTAACGACTTAACCACGCACGTCCCATCCGGACGGCGGGCTGCGGCCCAGGGGCTCCTTTCAGGAGCCCTTTTTATTGGCCGCGCAAAAAGCCGCTGTCCTCAGCGCAACGCCGCGATCGCGTCCACCGACTCGCGAATCAGCGCCGGGCCCTTGTAGATGAAGCCCGAATACAACTGCACCAGGCTGGCGCCGGCAGCGATCTTTTCCGCCGCATGCTTGCCTTCGGTGATACCGCCCACCGCAATGATCGGCAAACGCCCGGCCAGCTCGCCCGCCAGCACCTTCACGGTGTGGGTGCTCTTGTCGCGCACCGGCGCGCCGGACAGGCCGCCCGCCTCGTCGCCATGCTCCATGCCTTCGACGCCAACGCGGCTCAGGGTGGTGTTGGTGGCGATGACCGCGTCCATTCCGGTCTCGATCAGCGCTTGCGCCACTTCGGCGGTTTCTTCGTCGGTCATGTCCGGGGCGATCTTGATCGCCAGCGGTACCCGCTTGCCATGCTGCACCGCCAGCTCTTGCTGACGCTGGCTGAGAGCGCCAAGCAACTGCTTGAGCGACTCGCCGAACTGCAGGCTGCGCAGGCCCGGGGTGTTGGGCGAACTGACGTTGACCGTCACGTAGCTGGCGTGGGCATACACCTTGTCCAGGCAGATCAGGTAATCATCCACCGCACGCTCGACCGGGGTGTCGAAGTTCTTGCCGATGTTGATCCCCAGCACGCCCTTGTACTTGGCCGCCACCACCCGGGCCAGCAGGTGATCGACGCCCAGGTTGTTGAAGCCCATGCGGTTGATGATCGCCTCGGCTTCCGGCAGGCGGAAGATCCGCGGCTTGGGATTGCCCGGCTGCGGACGCGGAGTGATGGTGCCGATTTCGACGAAGCCGAAACCCAATTGGGCGAAGCCGTCGATGGCCGCACCGTTCTTGTCCAGGCCGGCCGCGAGGCCGACCGGGTTCGGGAAGTCCAGGCCCATGACCTTCACCGGCATCTGCGCCGGCGCCTTGCACAGCAAGCCATTGAGGCCCAAACGCCCGCCCGCGCCGATCAGGTCCAGGGACAGATCGTGGGAGGTTTCCGGGGAGAGTTTGAACAACAGCTGGCGGGCCAGGGTATACATGGGCGGGCTTGACTCGGTGGCGGCGAAATGAGGCGGCGATTATAGCCGGGCATGGGGGCCGCAGGCGAGGCACGCGGCGAAATCAGCGGTGAATGGCATATGCCTTGCACCACAACCTGCATCAGCACCCAGGCCAATGGCGGCGTGGGTCGAAAGACAAAGGCGTCGTTACCCCGCCGGCTCTGCCTGGCGTGCGGGTGCGACGTTTTTTTATGGAAGCTTTTTATCGAGGGCGCCACCCCATGAATGAACTCCCCGTCAGCCCGCTGGCCTGGGTCAACGGCAGCGATGCCCCGGAAAAGACCGCGATCAACCTCGGCTTCATGGCCTTGAGCGACTGCGCCTCGGTGGTGGTCGCCGCCACCCAGGGCTTCGCCCAGCCTTACGGCCTGACCCTGAACCTCAAGCGCCAGGCGTCCTGGGCCAACCTGCGGGACAAGCTGGTGAGCGGCGAGCTGGATGCCGCCCACAGCCTGTACGGCCTGATCTACGCCGTGCACCTGGGCATCGGCGGGGTCAACGCCAGCGACATGGCGGTGCTGATGGGCCTGAACCAGAACGGCCAGAGCATCAACCTCTCGCGGGAGCTGCAAGCCCTGAACGTGACCACTCCTGAAGCGCTTCACCGGCACGTGCACCAAAGCCGGGCAAGGCTGACCTTCGCCCAGACCTTCCCCACCGGCACCCACGCCATGTGGCTGTATTACTGGCTGGCCGCCCAGGGCATCCACCCGTTGCAGGACGTCGACAGCGTGGTGGTGCCGCCGCCGCAAATGGTCGCGCACCTGCAGGCCGGGCGCATCGACGGTTTCTGTGTGGGCGAACCCTGGAGCGCCAGCGCGGTGAACCAGAACCTGGGCTTCACCCTGGCCACCAGCCAGGCGATCTGGCCCGACCACCCGGAAAAAGTCCTCGGCTGCACCCGCGCCTTCGTCGAGCAGTACCCGAACACCGCGCGGGCTCTGGTCATGGCGATCCTCGAGGCCAGCCGCTTCATCGAGCAGAGCCGCGAGAACCGCCAGAGCACCGCGCAACTGCTGAGCGCCCGCGAGTACCTCGATGCGCCGCTGGACTGCATCGAGCCGCGCCTGCTCGGCGAATATACCGACGGCCTTGGCCACCGCTGGCAGGACCCGCACGCGCTACGCTTTCATAATGAAGGCGCGGTCAACCTGCCGTATCTGTCCGACGGCATGTGGTTCATGACCCAGTTCCGCCGCTGGGGCCTGCTGCGCGAAGACCCCGATTACCTGGGCATCGCGCGCCAGGTGCAGCAACTCGAGCTCTATCGTGAAGCCGCCACCGCCGTCGGCGTCGCGTCCTGGGGCCAGGACATGCGCAGCAGCCAGTTGATCGACGGCAAGCTATGGGACGGTTCGGACCCGGCCGCCTATGCCCGCAGCTTCCAGCTGCACGCCATGAGCGACAGCTCCCCTCTTCTCGCCAGCCGCTGACAGGAGCCCGAGACCATGTTGCGTATCCTGCTGATCAACGACACCGCCAAGAAGGTCGGTCGGCTCAAGGCGGCCCTGATGGAAGCCGGTTTCGAGGTGATCGACGAGTCGGGCCTGACCATCGACCTGCCGACGCGCGTCGAAACGGTGCGTCCGGACGTGATCCTGATCGATACCGAATCACCGAGCCGCGATGTGATGGAGCAAGTGGTGCTGGTCAGCCGCGACCAGCCACGGCCGATCGTGATGTTCACCGACGAGCACGACCCCGACGTGATGCGCCACGCCATTAAGTCCGGGGTCAGTGCCTACATAGTCGAAGGCATCCAGGCCCAGCGCCTGCAGCCCATTCTCGATGTGGCCATGGCCCGGTTCGAGAGCGACCAGGCCTTGCGCGCGCAGCTGCAGGCCCGGGACCAGCAACTGGCCGAGCGCAAGCGCATCGAGCTGGCCAAGGGCCTGTTGATGAAGATGAAAGACTGCAACGAAGAACAGGCCTACACCCTGATGCGCCGCCAGGCCATGAGCCGCCAGCAGAAGCTGATCCAGGTGGCCGAGCAGATCATCGCCATGAGCGAGTTGCTGGGCTGAATCCCGCAACTGTGGGGCAGTGGCCTATCGAGGGCAAGCCTCGCTCCTACGGAGACGACCGTGAGTTTCTGCAGGAGCGAGGCTTGCCCGCGATCCGGGACACCTGGACTGCAACTCTTGGCACAAATCTGGCTATGTAATCGGCACAGGTAACCAACGGCGGTTGCCCCACCTACGACAAAGACGTCGCACACCCTTCTCGCTCCAGGCGATGCGGGTTGCGGCGTTTTTTCGTTTTGGCCCCACAGCCCGGGGCCGGTGGAGCGGCCGTAATGGCGCCCCACGCAAAAGCTCATGACTCCTTTCGAGACTCTTAACAGCTGAGGTGCGCGATGAATTCAAGCTTCTGGAAATCCGGCCACACCCCGACATTGTTCGCGGCCTTCCTCTACTTCGACCTGAGCTTCATGGTCTGGTACCTGCTCGGCCCACTGGCCGTGCAGATCGCCGCCGACCTGCAACTGACCACCCAGCAGCGCGGGCTGATGGTGGCCACGCCGATCCTGGCCGGCGCCGTGCTGCGGTTCGCCATGGGCCTGCTGGCCGATCGCCTGTCCCCCAAGACCGCCGGGCTGATTGGCCAGGTGATTGTCATCGGCGCGCTGTTCTGCGCCTGGAAGCTGGGCATCCACAGCTATGAACAGGCCCTGCTGCTGGGGCTGTTCCTGGGCATGGCCGGCGCTTCGTTCGCCGTGGCCCTGCCGCTGGCCTCGCAATGGTATCCACCACAGCACCAGGGCAAGGCGATGGGCATCGCCGGGGCCGGCAACTCCGGCACGGTATTCGCGGCGCTGTTCGCGCCCTTGCTGGCCGGTGCCTTCGGCTGGAGCAACGTGTTCGGCTTCGCCCTGATCCCACTGATCCTGACCCTGGTGCTGTTCGCCTGGCTGGCCAGGAACGCCCCGGAACGGCCCAAGGCCAAATCCATGGCCGACTACTTCAAGGCCCTGGGCGACCGCGACAGCTGGTGGTTCATGTTCTTCTACAGCGTGACCTTCGGCGGCTTCATCGGCCTGGCCAGCGCCCTGCCCGGCTACTTCAACGACCAGTACGGCCTGAGCCCGGTCACCGCCGGCTACTACACCGCCGCCTGCGTGTTCGGCGGCAGCCTGATGCGCCCGCTGGGCGGCGCGCTGGCCGATCGTTTCGGCGGCATTCGCACCCTGCTGGTGATGTACAGCGTCGCGGCGGTATGCATCGCCGCGGTCGGTTTCAACCTGCCCAGCTCCTACGCGGCCCTGGCCCTGTTCGTATGCACCATGCTCGGCCTGGGTGCGGGTAACGGCGCGGTCTTCCAGTTGGTGCCGCAACGCTTTCGTCGCGAGATCGGGGTGATGACCGGGCTGATCGGCATGGCCGGCGGCATCGGTGGTTTCGCCCTGGCCGCGGGCATGGGCGCGATCAAGCAAAGCACCGGCAGCTATCAACTGGCCCTGTGGCTGTTCGCCAGCCTGGGCGTGCTGGCCTGGTTCGGCCTGCACGGGGTGAAACGCCGCTGGCGGACCACCTGGGGCTCCGCCGCTGTCACCGCGGCGCGGGTCTGAGCCGTCCATGAGCCTGCAACTGAGCCACGCCCAGGCCAGCGCCATCGGTCCGCGCGCGGAGAACCAGGACGCCTTGCGCATGGTCACCCCGGCGCCGACCCTGGCCGCCAGCAAGGGCCTGCTGTTCGCCATCGCCGACGGTGTCAGCCAATGCGCCGATGGCGGCCTGGCCGCGCGCTCGACCTTGCAGGCGCTGGCGCTGGACTACTACGCCACCCCGGAAACCTGGGCCGTGGCCCAGGCGCTGGAACGCCTGCTGCTGGCGCAGAATCGCTGGTTGCAGGCCAACGGCGGCGGCCAGCCGCTGCTGACCACCGTCAGCGCCCTGGTGCTGCGCGGCCGGCGCTTTACCCTGGCCCATGTCGGCGATTGCCGGGTCTATCGCTGGCATGCCGATCAGTTGCAACGCATCAGCGACGATCATGTCTGGGACCAACCCGGCATGCAGCATGTGCTCAAGCGTGCCCTGGGCCTGGACCAGCACCTGGTGGTGGACTTCCTCGACGGCGAGCTGCGGGAAAACGAAAGTTTCCTGATGCTCAGCGATGGCGTCTGGGCGACCCTGGGCGACACCGCCATCGCCGCGATCCTGCGCGACCAGCCCGACCTCGACAGCGCGGTGCAGACCCTGGTCAGCGCCGCGCACCTGGCCGGCAGCCAGGACAATGCCAGCGCCCTGCTGGTGCGGGTCGAAGCCCTGGGCGAAAGCTCCATCGGCGACGCCCTGATTCACTTGCAGCAATGGCCACTGCCGCCGCCTCTCAAACCGGGCCAGCACTTCGAAGGCTGGCAGGTCGTCGAGGTGCTCGGACAGAGCCAGCAATCCCTGCTGTACCGCGTGCTCGATGCGCAACAACAACCCTGGCTGCTGAAAACCCTGCCCGGTCATCTGCACGACGATCATCAGGCCGGGCAATCGCTGCTGTCAGAGGAGTGGTTCCTGCGTCGGGTGGCCGGCCGGCACTTTCCCGAAGTGCATGCCGCGACCAGCCGCCAGCATCTGTATTACGTGATGCGCGAATACCCGGGGCAGACCCTGGCCGAGCATCTGCAACAACATGGTCCCTTGCCGCTGGCGCAGTGGCAGGACCTGGCCGAGCGCCTGCTACGGGCCGTGGGTCTGCTGCACCGCCGGCAGATCCTGCACCGCGACATCAAGCCGGAAAACCTGCTGCTCGGGGACGACGGCGAACTGCGCCTGCTGGATTTCGGCCTGGCCTATTGCCCCGGCCTGTCCGAGGACCAGGCGCACCTGCTGCCCGGCACCCCGAGCTATATCGCCCCAGAGGCTTTCAACGGCGTGGCGCCGACACCGCGGCAGGACCTGTACGCGGTAGGCGTGACCCTCTACCACTTGCTGACCGGGCATTTTCCCTACGGCGAAATCGAAGCCTTCCAGCGCCCGCGCTTCACCACCCCGGTCAGCGCCAGCCGCTATCGCCCGGACCTGCCGGACTGGCTCGAACAGAGCCTGGAACGCGCGGTACAGGCCGATCCGGCCCAGCGTTATGAAACCGCCGAAGAGTGGTTGCTGGCGCTGGAACAGGGCGAGCGCCGCAGCCTCAGCGTGCGCCCCAGACCGCTGCTGGAACGCGAGCCCTTGAAAGTCTGGCGCACCCTGGCGCTGGTCTCGCTGTTGCTCAACCTGCTGTTGCTGTACCTGTTCCTGCATCACTGACCTCACTGTTTTCCTGTAGCCGCTGCCGCAGGCTGCGACCGGCACCGCAGGGGCCGCAAAACCTGACGACGCGGTTTTACCCGCAGGTAGGGGATAGCGCCTTACGCCGGCTACGCCGTCGATCGCAGCCTGCGGCAGCGGCTACAGGGATAGCGCAGCGTGCGCCAGAAACGGGCAAGACGCTTTGAATCGGTGCAGAAAATCCTCCCTGCTGGCCAGAGGCAGGCTTTCAGCCCTGCTGAAACCGCCATTGGCGGAACTTGGCACAACCGCTGCATTAACTCTCCCAACAGCACATACGACCCGGCCTTCAACGACGAAGGATGGGTTTTCCCGAGAGAACGGGACCGGACAAAGGCGTCCTGCCAGGCAACTGGCGGGGCGCCTTTTTTGTTTGTGCAACGTTTATCGAGCCAGGCCCGGCATGCCCGACGGTCTGTCTACGCGGAGAGCGAAATGAACAAACTCAAGCTGGTGATGATCGGCAACGGCATGGCCGGGGTCCGTACCCTGGAAGAGCTGCTCAAGCTGAGCAATGAGCTGTACGACATCACGGTCTTCGGCGCGGAACCCCACACCAACTACAACCGCATCCTGCTCTCCCCGGTACTGGCCGGCGAACAGACCTTCGAAGAGATCGTGCTCAACGACCTGAGCTGGTACCTGGACAACCACATCAAGCTGCTGCTCAACCGCAAGGTGGTGCAGATCGACCGGGTCAAGCGCCGGGTGATCGCCGAAGACGGCAGCGAAGCCGAGTACGACCGCCTGCTGATCGCCACCGGCTCGACCCCGTTCATCCTGCCGATTCCCGGCAACGACCTGCTGGGCGTGATCGGCTACCGCGATATCGCCGACACCCAGGCGATGATCGACACCGCCAAGACCCACAAGCACGCAGTGGTCATCGGCGGCGGCCTGCTCGGCCTCGAAGCCGCCAACGGCCTGATGCTGCGCGGCATGGACGTGACCGTGGTGCACATCGGCGAATGGCTGCTGGAGCGCCAGCTGGACAAGACCAGCGGCCAGCTGCTGCAAAGCGCCCTGGAAAGCCGCGGCCTGAAATTCCGCCTGAGCGAACAGACCCAGGCCCTGCACGACGCGGGCAATGGCCGGGTCGGCTCGGTGCAGTTCAAGAACGGCGACATCATCCCCGCCGACCTGGTGGTGATGGCCGCCGGCATCCGGCCCAATACCGAGCTGGCGGAAAAAGCCGGGCTGCCGTGCAGCCGCGGGATCCTGGTCAACGACACCCTGCAGACCTACGACCCACGCATCTACGCCATCGGCGAATGCGCCAGCCATCGCGGCATCGCCTACGGCCTGGTGGCGCCGCTGTTCGAACAGGCCAAGGTCTGCGCCAACCACCTCGCTCAACTGGGCTTCGCCACTTACAAGGGCTCGGTGACCTCGACCAAGTTGAAAGTCACCGGCATCGACCTGTTCTCCGCCGGCGACTTCATGGGCGGCGAAGGCACCGAGACCATCACCCTCTCCGACCCCATCGGCGGCGTGTACAAAAAACTGGTGATCAAGGACGACATCCTGGTCGGCGCCTGCCTGTATGGCGATACCGCCGACGGCGGCTGGTACTTCCGGCAGATCCGCGAGAACCACGCCATCGGCGAGATCCGCGACCACCTGATGTTCGGCGAGAACGCCCTGGGCGATGTCGGCCACCAGGGCCAGGACAAGGCCATGAGCATGGCCGACAGCGCCGAAGTCTGCGGCTGCAACGGCGTGTGCAAGGGCACCATCGTCAAGGCGATCCAGGAGCACGGCCTGTTCAGCGTCGACGAGGTCAAGAAGCACACCAAGGCCGCCAGTTCCTGCGGCTCCTGTGCCGGCCTGGTGGAACAGATCCTGATCAACACCGTGGGTGGCGCGGCCGACGTCAAGCCGAAAAGCGAGAAAGCCATCTGCGGCTGCAGCGACCTCAACCATGGGCAGATCCGCCAGGCGATCCGCGAACAGCACCTGCTGACCATCGCCGGCACCATGAGCTACCTGAACTGGCGCACGCCCAACGGCTGCGCCACCTGCCGCCCGGCGCTGAACTACTACCTGATTGCCACCTGGCCGGGCGAAGCCAGGGACGATCCGCAATCGCGCCTGATCAACGAGCGGGCCCACGCCAATATCCAGAAAGACGGCACCTATTCGGTGGTGCCGCGGATGTGGGGCGGCGTCACCACCGCCTCCGAACTGCGGCGTATCGCCGACGTGGCGGACAAGTACCAGGTGCCGATGGTCAAGGTCACCGGCGGCCAGCGCATCGACCTTTTGGGTATCAAGAAGCAGGATTTGCCCGGGGTCTGGAAAGACCTGGACATGCCCTCCGGCCACGCCTACGGCAAGTCCATCCGCACCGTGAAAACCTGCGTCGGCAGCGAGTTCTGCCGCTTCGGCACGCAGAACTCCACCCAGCTGGGCATCGAGCTGGAGCATGACCTGTTCAACATGTGGTCGCCGCACAAGGTCAAGCTGGCGGTCTCCGGCTGCCCACGCAACTGCGCCGAGGCCGGGATCAAGGACGTCGGCATCATCGGCGTCGACTCGGGCTGGGAGATGTATATCGGTGGTAACGGCGGGATCAAGACCGAGGTCGCGGAGTTCTTCGTCAAGCTGAAAACCGCCGACG
The DNA here is from genome assembly GCF_058800485.1 of Pseudomonas sp. GW822-FHT05A08. NCBI lineage: Bacteria > Pseudomonadati > Pseudomonadota > Gammaproteobacteria > Pseudomonadales > Pseudomonadaceae > Pseudomonas > Pseudomonas sp. GW822-FHT05A08. The sequence goes on along the minus strand of NZ_CM179511.1, from coordinate 2,307,600 downwards.
AAGTGCGCGAATACAACGGCGCTTTCCTGCAGCTGTACCGCGAGGAAGCCTTCTACCTGGAGCGCACTGTGCACTACCTGCAGCGGGTCGGCATGGCGTACATCAAGCAGGCCATCATCGAAGACCCGCAACGGCGCAAGGCCCTCAACGAGCGCCTGCAATTCTCCCTGTCCTTCGAACAGGACCCGTGGAAGGAGCGCCAGGAACAGCCGCAGCTGAAAAAAGAGTTCGAGCCGATCCGCGTCAAGCAACTGGAGGTGCTGCCATGAACTGGCTGGATATCTGCGCCCTGGACGAGATCAACGCCCTGGGCTCGCGCATCGTCAACGGCCCCAGGGGCGATATCGCGATCTTTCGCACCAGCGACGACGAAGTCTTCGCCCTCGACGACCGCTGCCCGCACAAGGGCGGGCCGCTGTCCCAGGGGCTGATCTACGGCAAGACGGTCGCCTGCCCGTTGCATAACTGGCAGATCGACCTGGAGTCCGGCGAAGCGCAGGCGCCGGATATCGGCTGCGCCCATCACCATCTGGCGCGGGTGGAAAACGGCCGCGTGCTGCTGGCCCTGCGGGATGCCGGCTGATGAACCGCCAGACGACCGCCTCGACCTGCTGTTACTGCGGCGTTGGCTGTGGCGTGCTGATCGAGCACGACGGCGAACGCATCCTCGGCGTCAGTGGCGACCCGAGCCACCCGGCCAACCACGGCAAACTGTGCAGCAAAGGCTCCACCCTGCACCTGACCGGCGACCTCGCGGCCCGCGCCCTGTATCCGGAATTGCGCCTGGGCAAGGCCCTGGCGCGCAGCCGCACCGACTGGGACACCGCACTGGAACACGCGGCCAACCTGTTTGCCGAAACCATCGCCGAACACGGCCCGGACAGCGTGGCCTTCTATATCTCCGGGCAATTGCTTACCGAGGATTACTACGCCTTCAACAAGCTGGCCCGGGCCCTGGTGGGCACCAACAACATCGACAGCAATTCGCGGCTGTGCATGTCCTCGGCGGTGGTCGGCTACAAACGCAGCCTGGGCGCCGACGCCCCGCCCTGCAGCTACGAAGACCTCGAACTGAGCGATTGTGTGATGATCGTCGGCAGCAACATGGCCTACGCCCATCCGGTGCTGTTCCGCCGCCTGGAGCAGGCCAAGCGCCTGCGGCCGCAGATGAAAGTGATCGTCATCGACCCGCGGCGCACCGACACCTGCGACCTGGCCGACCTGCACCTGGCGATCCTGCCCGGCACCGATGTCGCACTGTTCCACGGCATCCTGCACCTGCTGCTGTGGCAGGACTGGATCGATCGCGACTTCATCCAGGCGCATACCGAAGGCCTGGCCGAGCTGAAGAACCTGGTCCACGACTACACCCCGCATATGGTCGCGCAGCTGTGCGGCATCAGCGTCGAGCAACTGCGCCAGTGCGCCGAATGGGTCGGCACCTCGCCGAGCTTCCTGTCGCTGTGGTGCATGGGGCTGAACCAGTCCAGTTCCGGCAGCGCGAAAAACAGCGCACTGATCAACCTGCACCTGGCCACCGGGCAAATCGGCCGCCCCGGGGCCGGCCCTTTCTCCCTCACCGGCCAGCCGAATGCCATGGGCGGCCGGGAAACCGGCAGCCTGTCGAACCTGTTGCCGGGACACCGGGACGCCGCAAACCCGGAGCACCGGGCTGAAGTCGCGGCCTACTGGGGCGTCGAGCAATTGCCGGCCAACCCCGGCCTGAGCGCGATCGAGCTGTTCGAACAGCTGCGCGGCGGCAAGATCAAGGCGCTGTGGATCGCCTGCACCAACCCGGCGCAATCGCTGCCCGACCAGAACGCGGTGCGAGAGGCCTTGCTGGCCTGCCCGTTCGTGGTCCTGCAGGAAGCCTTTCGCACCACCGAGACCGCGACCTTTGCCGACCTGCTACTGCCCGCCGCCAGCTGGGGCGAGAAGGAAGGCAGCGTGACCAACTCGGAACGGCGCATCTCCCATGTGCGCCGCGCCGTGGCCGCGCCGGGCGAAGCACGCCCGGATTGGGCCATCACCCTGGACTTCGCCCGGCGCCTGGAACAGCGCCTGCGCCCGCAACGGCCCAGCCTGTTTGCCCTGGATACGCCTGCCCAGCTGTTCGATGAGTACAAACAGCTGACCCGCGGCCGCGACCTGGACCTTTCCGGCATCAGCCACGCACTGATCGACCGTATCGGTCCGCAGCAATGGCCCTTCCCCGCCGGTGCCGAACAAGGGACGCCGCGGCTGTACGTCGACGGCCGCTTCCCGACCGCCAGCGGGCGGGCGCACTTCGTCAGCGACCCGTATCGCGCGGCCAAGGAACAGCGGGATGCGCGCTTCCCCCTGACCCTGATCACCGGCCGCCTGCGGGATCAATGGCACGGCATGAGCCGCACCGGCACCGCGGCCCAGCTGTTCGGGCACGTCAGCGAGGCCGTCCTCAGCCTGCACCCGGACGAACTGCGCCGGCAGAACCTGCAAGCGGGTGACCTGGTCTCGCTGAAAAGCCGTCGCGGCAGCGTGATAGTCGCGGTAGCGGATGACGACAGCGTGCGCCCGGGCCAGGCTTTCCTGCCGATGCACTGGGGCGATCGGTTTCTCAAGGGCGGCGTCAATGCCGTGACTCAGCCGGCGTTCGATCCACTGTCCAAACAGCCGGAACTCAAGCACAGCGGTGTACGCCTGGAACCGGTCCAGTTGCCGTGGCAATTGTTCGCCCTGATCGAAGGCGACGTGCAGCGGCATTTCGAAGCCCTGCGCCTGCTCTGCGAAAGTTTCGCCTACGTCAGCCTGAGCCTGGCCGGTCGCGAACGCCCGGCCCTGCTGCTGCGGGCGGCCAACGCCGAGGCGCCGGCGGCGCAACTGCTCAAGGACATCGACCAGTTGCTGGGGCTCAACGCAGGCCCGGTGCTGGCCTATGACGATCCTCGGCGCTCCATCGGCAAGCGGGTACGCATCGAACAGGGGCGGATCACCGCCATTCGCCTGGCCGGTGAAACCCTCGCCCGGCACTGGCTGCAGAACCTGTGGCTGGAAGGCAAGGCCGATGAGCAACTGCGCCGCTGGCTGCTGGCGCCGATGAGCGCGCCGCCGGGGGCGGCCGGGCTCGTCTCGAGCGGCAAGACCTTGTGCAACTGCAAGAACGTCAGCCAGAGCGCGGTCTGTGCCGGGATCTCCCGCGGCCTGGACCTCGATGGCCTGAAACAGGAGCTGGGCTGCGGCACTCAATGCGGCTCCTGCGTCCCCGAAATCAAACGTCTGCTGGCCAGCTCGGCACAGCCCGTCGCAATCCCCCTGTGAGGAAACAAACATGAGCGCAAAAGTCTGGCTGGTGGGTGCGGGCCCTGGCGATCCTGAACTACTGACCCTCAAGGCCGTGCGTGCCCTGGGCGAGGCGGATGTGGTGCTGATCGACGATCTGGTGAATCCGACGGTGCTGGAGCACTGCCCCCGGGCACGGGTTATTGCCGTGGGTAAACGCGGAGGCTGTCGTTCGACACCCCAGGCGTTCATTCATCGGCTGATGCTGCGCTACGCCCGGCATGGCAAGTGCGTGGTACGCCTCAAGGGCGGCGATCCGTGCATCTTCGGCCGTGGCGGTGAAGAAGCGCAGTGGCTGCAGGAACGTGGCGTCGAGGTGGAACTGGTGAACGGCATCACGGCCGGCCTGGCGGGAGCTACCCAGTGCGGTATCCCGCTGACCCTGCGCGGTGTCGCCCGTGGCGTCACCCTGCTGACGGCCCATACCCAGGACGACAGCAGCCTGAACTGGCAAGCCCTGGCACAAAGCGGTACGACGCTGGTGATCTATATGGGGGTGGCAAAACTGGGCGAGATCCGTGAACAGCTGATCGCTGGCGGCCTGGCACCGCATACCCCGGTGGCCATGATTGAAAACGCGTCCCTGCCCGAGCAACGACTGTGTCGGAGCGATCTGTACGCCATGCAGGACGATGCCCATGCCTTCCAGCTGAAAAGCCCGGCCATCCTGGTCGTCGGCGAAGTGGCCGCTTGCGGTGCACAACTGCCCGCCCTTTCCGAAGCGGCCCTGGCGGCGGCATTCTCGGCCTGACTCCAGGCGCGTTCATCAAATCGCGGACAAAGAAAAACCCGGCCTAGGCCGGGTTTTTCAAAGCTGCAAGCTACAGATTACTGAGCTTGTTGAGCTTGTGCTTCAACCTGCGCTTCTACGCGACGGTTTACAGCGCGGCCAGCTTCAGTTGCGTTGTCAGCAACTGGGCGGGACTCACCGTAACCAACGGATTGAACGCGGCTCGACTCAACACCGTACTGGCTGGTCAGAACTTGCTTAACGGCGTTTGCACGACGCTCAGACAGTTTCTGGTTGTAAGCGTCAGGACCGACGGAGTCAGTGTGACCTTCAACAACGGTGGTGGTTTGTGGGTACTGCTTCATGAAGTCAGCGAGGTTCTTGATGTCAGCGTAGCTGTTAGGCTTAACGACCGACTTGTCGAAGTCGAACTTCACGTCCAGCTCAACACGAACAACTTCAGCAACCGGAGCTTCTGGTTCTGGAGTTGGCTCTGGAACTGGAGCAGGAGCTGGAGCAACCTTGCCAGCGTTGCCGCCGAAGTTCACACCCAGACCAACCAGAGCGGAGTAGTCCCACTTGCCGTTGTCCATTGCGTAGTCGGCTTCAACGCCGGCACGAGCGAACAGGTTGTCGGTGAAGTAGTACTTAACACCGGTACCGATGATAGCCAGGGTCGACTGGTCGCGACCGCTGTGGCCGTCAGCCAGGACGTTGGTACGGCTCTGGTGACCGAAACCACCGGAAACGTATGGACGCAGGGAGTCCACGCCAGCTTGACCGAAGTGGTAGGTAGCCAGCAGGCTGCCGGTGTCACCTTTGATCTTCTGGTTGCCAGTGCCGTCGTTCGAACGGGTGTGGTTGGTTTTGTCGTAGTTCAGGTCCAACGACAGGTCATCGGTCAGGAAGTAGCCGATACGAGCGCCTGGGTTGAAGCCGTCTTCGATGTGCTTAACGCTGTCGTTGTACTGTTTTTTGTAAAACAGTTCACCCTCGACCGCGCCTTGGCCTTGCGCCAGAACGCCGAACGAAGTCACGGCAACAATAGAACCAATGGCAATGCCCAAGGTGTTTTTCAGTTTCATCCGTTAAATCCCCATCTGGTGATTGTAAAGCAGTCCCACATACCGGGGGACAACTCGGCGGTAAGTCTATCAGAACTTACCTAGACGTAAGAGATATTTGCGCCGAACTAAGTTTCAGCAATGCCTGCAAATTTCTCACGCAATTTATCAAGCGCACGCTTGTACCGCATTTTCGTAGCACTCAACCCCATGTGCATGATGTCTGCAATCTCCTGGAACTCCAGTTCTGCGACGAATCGTAGCACCAGAATCTCCCGATCGATCGGGTTCACATGCACCAACCAGCGGTCAAGTCCGCCCTTTTCCTCAGGTTTCGGCGCCTTATCTTCAGACGCTTCCTCGAGGGGATCAAGACTTAACGCATCCATCAAGCGGCGTTTCCGCCGTTCTTTCCGATACTGCGTGATGCATTCGTTGTACGTGATGCTATAGAGCCATGTCTTGAACTTCGATTTCCCCTCGAAGTTCTTGAGGCCATACAGCACCTTCAACATCACCTCCTGACAGACATCGTCAGCATCACGATCGTTCCCTAAATAACGTGCACAAACGTTGAAGAGGGTTCGCTGATAGCGTCGCATCAACTCTTCATACGCACGCGTTACGTGAAACAGCTCCGTGTGCGAGCGCGCAACCAACTCCTCGTCAGAGAGCTCACGGGGGTCATAGCGCGTGGATAGCGATTGGGCTTTATTCAAAACGAGTCGGGCCGACAGTCAGGTCAATGTCCACCGCAGCCCAGACACGGGCATTTTGCGGCGGCATACATTAGCAGGGTTTGCCGGGTTAGCGGCTACTTACATGCTGCTCCAGCATGATCCGATTGGAGAGCGAGACCAGCTCGCCCTCATCGGTCAGCAGTGTAGTCTTAACCGTGCCGATCTCCTCGATCTGCCCTTCGACCTCACCAACTCGCACTTGTTGCCCAACCTGATACAACTCACGCACATAGATTCCCGCAAGAATCTGACCGGCAATATCCCGGCTTCCCAACCCCATGGCCAAGGCAACAGCCAGACCAACGGTAATCAAAACGATCACGATCACATGGTTGAGCAGGTCGGTTTTGACCTCCAACTGACTGATCGCAACGGAAATACTGATGATGATCACCAGGCCCTGGGCGATTCGCCCCAGGCCACTGGCGTAATCCAGACCGACCCCTTCGGCCGCTCCGCGCACCAGCCCATTGGCCAATTGCGCCAGCAATACCCCCACCAACAGCACCAGCGCGGCCCCGAAAACCTTCGGTAAATACAACGCCAGCATGTCGAGCGTAGCCGAAACCCGCTCCAGGCCAAGGGATTCTGCAGCAGAAACCAGAAAAATCAGTAATACGAACCAATACACGATTTTACCGATCAAGGTAGAAATCGGCACTTGCAGACCCGCCCGGGACAGCAGTTTGGTCAAACCGGTACCGCCCATCAAACGGTCCAGGCCCAGTTTGGCGAGCAATTTGGAAAGCAGGGTATCAAGCAGTTTGGCAACCACAAAACCCAGCAGCAGCACGACCAGCGCGCCAAACAGATTGGGAATGAAGTTCGCTACCTTGGTCCACAACGCAGTCATCGCAGTGACGAGGCTCTGAGTCCAGAGATCAAGTTCCATATTCAATCAGCCTTATCAGCAGTGCGAGCAGTAGGTTTACGACGGGAAACCGGCGAGATATGGGCCGATCCGTTATTCAGAGCAATCATCAGCGCCGGCAACCAGCGGCCGAGCAGGCTGAACAGATCGCCCGCCCCCACCTGCCGGTTGGCGGTTTTCAGGACGCGGCCCAGGCACGCATCGTCGTCCCGGGTGGACGGTGTGGCCTTGAGCATGTCACGCAACGACTGTTCAAACGGATCGTGCATACGCACCTCTCGATATGTCAGTGAAAGACGCGATCAAAATTCCCTGGGTCACATAGTTCATGATCAGACCCAGCGCAAACGTCGGAATAACCACCACTGTCCCAGCGCGACCAGCGCCATCAGCAGGCAGGCCACCAGAAACCCGTAGGGGCTGTTGGAAAGCGGAATGCCTCCCACATTGATCCCCAACAAACCGGCCAGAAAACTCATCGGCAGAAAGATTCCGGTGATGATCCCGAAGCGAAACATGATGCGGTTCATGCGCACGCTCAGGCGCCGGTCTTCGGCCTCCAGCACAAGCCCCACGCGCTCTCGGGTCAATTCGAGCTCTTCCAGGTAGCGGGTCAGGCTGTTGTTCAATTCGTTCCAGTAATCGCCATCGTCATCGGCGAACCAAGGCAGCCTGATGCGGCTGAGCTGACCGAAAATATCCCGCTGCGGAGCGAGGAAACGCTTGAGTCCGGCAGCCCGTCGACGAATCTGCAGAATGTTGCTGTGCTCGGGGGTATACCGTTCGTCGGCATCCAGTTTTTCTTCCTCGGCATCGACCACTTCCGACAGGTCGCTGACCAGGTCCTGCACTTTATGGGTCAGGTACTCAGCCATATAAAGGATGAGCTCGGAGGCGGTTTTCGGTCCCTTGCCTTCGCCCAGTTGCACCAGCAGCTCATCGGTCGCGCGCAATGGCCGCAGGCGCAGGGAGATCACTCGCTGGGCCGAACCGAAGATGCGTACCGAAACCATGTCCTCCGGCTCGGCGCCCGGGTTGAGGTTGATGCCGCGTAAAAACAGCAGGAACTCGGAGTCCGGCAGCGCCAACAGGCGCGGCCGGGTATTTTCTTCGAGTAAAAGGTCACAGCTGAACTCGCTCAGACCGCTGGATTTACGCAGCCAGGTCTGGGTTTGCGGATGGCTGCGATCCCAATGCAGCCAGAGGCTCTCATGGGCTTGCAGCTGCAAGTCGTCCAGTTCAGTTCGGGCAATCGCACGCGCACCACCTTTACCATCCAGCACCAAGGCATGTACCAGCCCCCATTGCGCGTTGTCTTCCTCGAACATCCTCATCCCTTGCTTGGTCGACTGCTTATTCGGGCATTTTCAGCGGGCTTGGCGAAACGATCACGCCATTGTTGTCGGCATAGACATATTCGCCCGGACGGAACGTCACCCCGGCAAACGTCACCACCACGTTGAGATCGCCAATGCCGCGCTTGTCGGTTTTCATCGGGTGACTGGCCAGCGCCTGAACGCCCAGGTCGGTTTGCGCGATGACATCGACATCACGGATGCAACCGTAGATCACCAGCCCTTCCCAACCGTTCTTCGCCGCCTTCTCGGCCAGCATATCGCCCAGCAGCGCACAGCGCAGGGACCCGCCACCGTCGACCACCAGCACCTTGCCGTGGCCCTTGAGCTCGACCTGTTCCTTGACCAGCGAGTTGTCTTCGAAGCATTTGATGGTCACGATTTCGCCGCCGAAGGAGTCGCGGCCACCGAAATTGCTGAACATCGGTTCAACCACCTGTACCAGATCCGGGTAGGTGTCGCACAGGTCGGGAGTGAGGTAATGATTCATCGAGAAACTCCTGTAATGGAAAGAACACGTCGCGGTGTCGGAATTCGCAGGGTTCATGCTGAGTGATACGAGGGCAGACGGAGAATGTTTAACATTTCAGCTAGCCCTCACCATACGCCAATTTCAGCAGGCTCGGCGGCACGAACAAGATGCTTGATCGGCGACCGAATATGACCAGAACCGCTCAACGCGTCATATCTTAGCCGCAAGTGCATCGGAACGAAATGCTCTTGTCAGAGCCTGACAACTCAACTCGCGGCAGCCAGTTCGGTGCCCGACGCCAACAACGGGCTCTGCTGATCCTTCAACCATCGCGCGACCAAAGGCCAGACTTCGGCCTGGGCCGCTTTGCTCACCAGCATCTCCACATGTCCGAAATTGCCGCTGAACCCTTGTTCGCGTCCCAGGCAGACAAACTGCTTATGCTCGGAACTCAACTGGTCAAACAGTTTGCGACAAGCCCAGGTCGGATCCTGATGATCCCCCGCCGCACTCACTGCCAATACCGGCAGCGAAACATCGGACAAGCCGGCCCACCAGTCCTTCTGCCCATCGCCGAAACGCCCGAACAGCCCGTACCAGCGCATGCCTTCCAGGGCCAGGCCAATGGGCTCGTCCTCGGGACCGCGCTTGAGTCGCGAGCCGGACAACTGGGCAAAACGCTTGAGAATGAAACGACCGCCCCACTCCACCGCCGGGATTTTCAATGGCCAATAGGTGCGGCTGACCTGACAGCCGAACAGCGCCGCCGACGCCACTGCCGGCTCTCCCAGGTACTGGCCGCCCAAGGCCGCCGCCAGGGTAATGCCACCCAGGGAATGACCAATCCAGTGCGGAACCTGGCCGCTTTGTTCCCGCACGAAGGCGCCAATGGCAGGCAGATCGTATTGCGCATAGTCGGCGACGCGATTCTTGCGGTAGTCGGCATTGCGTCGCGACAGGCCATGACCACGCATCTCGGGGATCCATACATCGAAGCCCATGCGCGCCAGATACGCGCCCAGGCCGATGCCCTTGGGCGAATACCAGAAACGCCGATTGGAGAAGCTGCCGTGCAGCAGGATCACCGGGACACCACGAGATTCGGGCTCATCCGCCATCCCCAGGCGGGTAACGGCCAGCTCGACCGTGGCGTCCGGGCTATTGCCGGGCTTCAGGCGGTAGACGTCTTCACTCAGGTCGCCTCGACGTTCGGCACTGATCAAGGCGACGGGAAACAGGTTGCTGCTGCTTTGCATAATGCTCTTGCACAAAAAAGGGCGGCTTCCAGATGGAGCCCGCCCTACTTGAATCTCAAAGCACCGGCCAGCCCGAAGGCTGGCCAGTGCTTCATTCCGCTTAGACCGCACCCTGCCCCTCGGCCAGGAAGAACCAGGTTTCCAGTACGGAATCCGGGTTCAGCGAGACGCTTTCGATGCCCTGCTCCATCAGCCACTTGGCCAGGTCCGGATGGTCGGACGGGCCCTGGCCGCAAATACCGATGTATTTGCCAGCCTTGTTGCAGGCGGCGATGGCGTTGGCCAGCAGTTTCTTGACCGCCGGATTACGCTCGTCGAACAGGTGCGCGATGATGCCCGAATCGCGGTCCAGACCCAGAGTCAGCTGGGTCAGGTCGTTGGAGCCGATGGAGAAGCCGTCGAAGAACTCGAGGAACTCTTCGGCCAGGATCGCGTTGGAAGGCAGCTCGCACATCATGATCACGCGCAGGCCGTTTTCACCGCGCTTGAGGCCGTTTTCAGCCAGCAGATCCACCACCTGGCTGGCTTCACCCAGGGTGCGGACGAACGGCACCATGATCTCGACGTTGGTCAGGCCCATGTCATTGCGCACGCGCTTGAGGGCACGACATTCGAGCTCGAAGCAGTCACGGAAGGCTTCGCTGATGTAACGCGAAGCACCGCGGAAGCCCAGCATCGGGTTTTCTTCTTCCGGCTCGTAGAGCTTGCCGCCGATCAGGTTGGCGTATTCGTTGGACTTGAAGTCCGACAGGCGCACGATGACCTTTTTCGGCCAGAAGGCCGCAGCCAGGGTGCTGATGCCTTCAACCAGCTTGTCGACGTAGAAACCGACCGGCTCGTTGTAACCGGCGATGCGCTTGTCGACGCTGTCCTTGATTTCATGGGGCAGGCCGGCGTAGTTCAGCAGTGCCTTGGGGTGCACGCCGATCATGCGGTTGATGATGAACTCCAGGCGGGCCAGGCCGACACCGGCGTTCGGCAGCTGGGCGAAGTCGAAGGCGCGGTCCGGGTTGCCGACATTCATCATGATCTTGAACGGCAGCTCCGGCATGGCGTCGACGGAGTTTTTCTTCACGTCGAAGCCCAGCTCGCCTTCGAAGATGAAACCGGTGTCGCCTTCAGCACAGGACACGGTCACGCCCTGGCCGTCTTTCAACAGTTCGGTGGCATTGCCGCAACCGACAACGGCCGGAATCCCCAGCTCGCGCGCAATGATCGCGGCGTGGCAGGTACGGCCGCCACGGTTGGTGACGATGGCGCTGGCGCGCTTCATCACCGGCTCCCAGTCCGGGTCGGTCATGTCGGATACCAGCACGTCGCCGGCCTGGACCTTGTCCATCTCCGACACGTCCTTGATGATCCGCACCTTGCCGGCGCCGATGCGCTGGCCGATGGCGCGACCTTCCACCAGCACGGTGCCGGTTTCCTTCAACAGGTAACGTTCCATGACGTTGGCCTGGGTGCGGCTCTTCACGGTTTCCGGACGGGCCTGGACGATGTACAGCTTGCCGTCGTCGCCGTCTTTGGCCCATTCGATGTCCATCGGGCACTTGTAGTGCTTTTCGATGATCATCGCCTGCTTGGCCAGCTCGCTGACTTCGGCGTCGGTCAGGCAGAAACGCGCGCGATCGGCCTTGTCGACGTCGACGGTCTTGACCGAGCGACCGGCCTTGGCTTCGTCGCCGTAGATCATCTTGATCGCCTTGCTGCCCAGGTTGCGGCGCAGGATGGCCGGGCGACCGGCTTGCAGGGTGCCTTTGTGGACGTAGAACTCGTCCGGGTTCACCGCACCTTGAACGACGGTTTCACCCAGGCCGTAGGCGCCGGTGATGAACACCACGTCACGGAAGCCCGACTCGGTGTCGAGGGTGAACATCACGCCGGCGGTACCGGTTTCCGAACGCACCATGCGCTGCACGCCGGCAGACAGGGCGACCAGCTTGTGGTCGAAGCCCTGGTGCACGCGGTAGGAAATGGCACGGTCGTTGAACAGGGAAGCGAAGACTTCCTTGGCGGCACGAATGACGTTCTCGACGCCACGGATATTGAGGAAGGTTTCCTGCTGGCCGGCGAAGGAAGCGTCCGGCAGGTCTTCGGCGGTAGCCGAGGAGCGCACGGCCACGGCCATGTCAGGGTTGCCCGCGGACAGCTTGGCGAACGCGGTGCGGATTTCGCTATTCAGTTGCTCGGGGAACTCGGCTTCCATGATCCATTGACGGATCTGCGCGCCGGTCTTGGCCAGGGCATTCACGTCATCGACGTCCAGGGCGTCGAGCGCGGCGTGGATCTGGTCGTTAAGACCGCTCAATTCGAGAAAATCACGATAGGCCTGGGCCGTCGTGGCAAAGCCTCCAGGGACGGATACACCGGCGCCTGCAAGGTTACTGATCATCTCGCCCAGGGATGCGTTCTTGCCCCCCACATGCTCTACATCATGGACGCCGAGCTTATCGAGGGAAACTACGTACTCTACCAAGGTGATCTCTCCACTAACTGTGTTGGAAAAGCTCAGAAGCCGGCTGCTCGGGGGAGCGCTTGCCAGCTGTATGGCCTGGACCTGGAAAATAAGTGAGAATGCGGGCCATTGGAGGCCGGCAAATCGCGCCTATCATATCCAAGATTCGTCACTAGCTTAAGGCCCAAGGTGCAAATGAAACGATCTGCTTTCTTTATCTCCGACGGTACCGGCATCACCGCTGAAACCCTCGGCCAGAGCCTCCTGGCGCAGTTCGAAAACATTACCTTCAGCAAAATCACGCGACCGTATATCGACAGCGTAGATAAAGCGCGGGCCATGGTACAACAAATCAACATCGCCGCCGAAAAGGACGGATTTCGCCCGATTATCTTCGACACCATCGTCAATCAGGACATCCGTGAGATCCTCGCGACGTCCAATGGTTTCATGATCGACATCTTCTCGACCTTCCTCGCCCCCCTGGAGCTGGAGTTGAGCGAGCACTCGTCGTACTCGGTCGGCAAGTCCCACTCCATTGGCGGCAACTCCAACTATATGGAGCGGATCGAGGCGGTGAACTTCGCCCTCGATAACGACGACGGCGCCCGCACCCACTACTACGACAAGGCCGACCTGATCCTGGTCGGCGTGTCGCGCTGCGGCAAGACCCCGACCTGCCTGTACATGGCCATGCAGTTCGGGATCCGCGCCGCCAACTACCCGCTGACCGAAGACGACATGGAACGCCTGCAACTGCCGACGGCCCTGCGCGCGCACCAGCACAAGCTGTTCGGCCTGACCATCGACCCCGACCGGCTCACCGCCATCCGCAACGAGCGCAAGCCCAACAGCCGTTATTCGAGCTACGCCCAGTGCGAGTTCGAAGTGCGCGAGGTGGAAAACCTGTTCCGCCGCGAGAACATTCCGCACATCAATTCCACCCATTTCTCGGTGGAAGAGATCTCGGCGAAGATCCTCGTGGAAAAAGGCGTCGAGCGGCGCTTCAAGTAGCGTTATCTGACCAATAGAAGGCTATCGCGAGCAATCGAGCGTCGACCGGCTGCTCCTGCATGGTTTACAAGATCTTGTAGGAGCGAGCTTGCTCGCGATCGGACCAACGGTCCGCCCTGCTCTCAAATCACCAACAGGTCCACGAACCGGTGCACCGCCGTGGCTTCCAGCTGCGCCTGGTCCTTGCACAGGGCAAAGATCTGCGCTGAACGCTGGGCCGTGAAGCGGGTGGCCAGGTTGGCCTTGAACTTGTCTTCCAGCAGCGCAATGCCTTCGGCGCGACGCCGGCGATGGCCAATCGGGTATTCCACCACCACCTGCTCGGTGCTCGAGCCATCCTTGAAAAACACCTGTAGCGCATTGGCGATGGAGCGCTTGTCGGCCTCCAGGTACTCGCGGGTGTAGCGCGGCTCTTCGACTATCTGCATCTTCTCGCGCAACTGATCGATGATCGGGTGGGCGGCATGGAAGCCGTCTTCATAGTGCTCGGCCACCAGGTTGCCGAACGCCAGCGGCACGGCGGTCATGTACTGGATGCAGTGGTCGCGGTCGGCGGCATTGGCCAGCGGGCCGACCTTGGAAATGATGCGGATCGCCGATTCGTGGGTGGTGATGACGATCCTGTCGATCTCGTGCAGGCGATTGCGCACCAGCGGGTGCAGGGTCACCGCCGCCTCGCAGGCGGTCTGCGCATGGAACTCGGCCGGGAAGCTGATCTTGAACAGCACGTTTTCCATCACATAGCTGCCGTACTGCTGCGACAGGCTGAAACGGCGCTGGTCTTCGGGCTTGAGCGCCAGGTCCTTGTTGGTGTGGCTGAACAGCACGTCGTAGAAGCCCCACTGCGGCGCACTCAGCACTCCCGGGATACCCATCTCGCCACGCAGGGCGATATCCGCCAGGCGCACGCCACGGCTGGTGGCATCGCCCGCCGCCCAGGATTTGCGCGAACCGGCGTTCGGCGCATGGCGATAGGTACGCAGCGCCTGGCCATCGACAAAGGCATGGGACAGCGCCGCCAGCAACTGCTCGCGGTTGGCCCCCATCAACTTGGCGGTGACCGCGGTCGAGGCGACTTTCACCAGCAAGACATGGTCGAGGCCGACCCGGTTGAAGGAGTTTTCCAGGGCAATCACCCCCTGGATCTCATGGGCCATGATCATGGCCTCGAGCACCGCGCGCATGGTCAGCGGCGCCTCGCCATTGGCCACGCGTTTTTGCGACAGGTGATCGGCCACGGCGAGGATGCCACCGAGGTTGTCGGAAGGATGGCCCCACTCGGCGGCGAGCCAGGTGTCGTTGTAATCCAGCCAACGGACAATGCAGCCGATATCCCAGGCCGCCTTGACCGGGTCCAGGCGCAAGCGGGTGCCCGGCACCCGCGCGCCAAACGGCACGAGCGTGCCCTCCACTATCGGCCCCAGGTGCTTGGTGCACTCGGGAAAGCGCAGGGCCAGCAAGCCACAGCCGAGGGTGTCCATCAGGCAGTTGCGGGCGGTATCCAGAGCCTCGCGGGACTCGATCCGATAGTTCAGAACGTAGTCGGCGATGTCCTGCAGGACCTGGTCATAATCGGGGCGTTCGTTCAGATCAACATTGGCGCTCATGGGCAGTTCACTCCATCAAGGGTTGGGTTGCATCCTCAAGGTCAGGCTGATCGGGTTACTTTTTTATTCACCCCATTGTAGGAGCGAGCTTGCTCGCGATGACGGATGGACTGTCGACATCGATGTCGACCGTGGTATCGCTATCGCGAGCAAGCTCGCTCCTACAGGGGCCGTTTATGATTTAGAACGCGTCGCCGGGCACACGTACCCAGCCTTCCATCAAGACCCGCGCGCTACGACTCATGATGGCCTTGGTCACGCTCCATTCGCCGTTGTCCTGCACGGCCTCGGCGCCGACGCGCAGGGTTCCCGACGGGTGGCCGAAACGCACCGCGCTGCGCTCTCCGCCGCCGGCCGCCAGGTTGACCAGGGTCCCGGGGATCGCCGCCGCCGTGCCAATGGCCACCGCGGCGGTGCCCATCATCGCGTGGTGCAGCTTGCCCATGGACAGCGCGCGCACCAGCAGATCGACATCCGCGGCCTGCACCGCCTTGCCACTGGAAGCCTGGTAGCCCGCGGGCGGCGCGACAAAGGCGACCTTGGGCGTGTGCTGACGCTTGGCCGCTTCATCCAGATTCTGGATCAGCCCCATGCGCAGCGCGCCGTGGGCGCGGATGGTCTCGAACATCGCCAGCGCCTTGGGGTCGCCGTTGATATCGCCCTGCAGCTCGGTACCGTTGTAGCCGATGTCGCGGGCGTTGATGAAAATCGTCGGGATCCCGGCATTGATCATGGTGGCCTGGAAAGTCCCGACACCCGGCACCTCCAGGTCGTCCACCAGGTTGCCGGTAGGGAACATCGAACCGCCGGCGCCCTCTTCCTCGGCCGCCGGGTCAAGGAACTCCAACTGCACTTCGGCCGCCGGGAAAGTCACCCCGTCCAGCTCGAAATCGCCGGTTTCCTGGACCGCGCCGTTGGTCATCGGCACATGGGCGATGATGGTCTTGCCGATATTGGCCTGCCAGATGCGCACCACCGCCACGCCGTTCTGCGCAATGCGCTCGGCATCCACCAGGCCGCTGCTGATGGCGAAGGAACCGACCGCCGCCGACAGGTTGCCGCAGTTGCCGCTCCAGTCGACGAAAGGCTTGTCGATGGACACCTGGCCAAACAGGTAATCCACGTCGTGGCCGGGCTTGATGCTTTTCGACAGGATCACCGTCTTGCTGGTGCTGGACGTGGCACCGCCCATGCCGTCGATCTGCTTGTCGTACGGGTCGGGGCTGCCGATCACCCGCAACAGCAACGCATCGCGGGCCGCGCCCGGCAGCTGCGCCGCCTCGGGCAGGTCCTGCAGGCTGAAGAACACACCCTTGCTGGTGCCGCCCCGCATGTAGGTGGCGGGAATCTTGATTTGCGCTACGAAAGCCATGAGTTCTCGGTCCTGATAAAGACCGAGGGCGGCGCCTTGCGGCCCGCCCCCGGTACGTCACTTAACTGGCCACAGCCGATTCGAGGAAGTCCTGGGCAAAGCGCTGCAACACGCCGCCCGCTTCGTAGATCGACACCTCTTCGGCGGTGTCGAGCCGGCAGGTCACCGGCACCTCGACCCGCTCGCCGTTCTTGCGCTGGATCACCAGGGTCAACGTGGCGCGCGGCTTGCGCTCGCCCACCACATCGAAGGTTTCGGTGCCGTCGATGCCCAGGGTCTTGCGGTCGGTGCCCGGTTTGAACTCCAGCGGCAGCACGCCCATGCCCACCAGGTTGGTGCGATGGATGCGCTCGAAGCCTTCGGCGGCGATGGCTTCCACCCCGGCCAGGCGCACGCCCTTGGCCGCCCAGTCACGGGACGAACCCTGGCCGTAGTCGGCGCCGGCGATGATGATCAGCGGCTGCTTGCGCTGCATATAGGTTTCGATGGCTTCCCACATCCGGGTGACCTGGCCTTCCGGCTCGATCCGCGCCAGCGAACCCTGCTTGACCTTGCCGCCCTCCTGGACCATTTCGTTGAACAGTTTCGGGTTGGCGAAGGTCGCGCGCTGCGCGGTCAGGTGGTCGCCGCGGTGGGTCGCGTAAGAGTTGAAGTCCTCTTCCGGCAGGCCCATTTTCTCCAGGTACTCGCCCGCCGCGCTGTCGAGCATGATGGCGTTGGACGGCGACAGGTGATCGGTGGTGATGTTGTCCGGCAGCACCGCCAGCGGGCGCATGCCAGTCAGGCTGCGCACTCCGGCCAGGGCACCTTCCCAGTACGGCGGACGGCGGATGTAGGTGCTCATCTCACGCCAGTCGTACAACGGCTCGACCTTGGGCCCGGTGTCCTCATGAATGGCGAACATCGGGATATACACCTTGCGGAACTGCTCGGGTTTCACCGATGCCTTGACCACCGCGTCGATCTCTTCGTCGCTCGGCCAGATGTCCTTGAGGCGGATTTCCTTGCCGTTGGCGTCCAGGCCCAGCACGTCCTTCTCGATGTCGAAACGGATGGTCCCGGCAATCGCATAAGCCACCACCAGCGGCGGCGATGCGAGGAACGCCTGCTTGGCGTATGGATGGATGCGCCCGTCGAAGTTGCGGTTGCCCGAAAGCACCGCGGTGGCATACAGGTCGCGGTCGATGATCTCTTTCTGGATCACCGGGTCCAGCGCGCCGGACATGCCGTTGCAGGTGGTGCAGGCAAAGGCCACGACGCCAAAGCCCAATTGCTCCAGTTCCTTGGTCAGGCCCGCTTCGTCCAGGTACATGGCGACGGTCTTGGAGCCCGGGGCCAGCGACGACTTGACCCAGGGTTTGCGGGTCAGGCCGAGCTTGTTGGCATTGCGCGCCAGCAGGCCGGCGGCGATCACGTTGCGCGGGTTGCTGGTGTTGGTGCAGCTGGTGATGGCCGCGATGATCACTGCTCCATCGGGCATTTGCCCCGGCACCTCTTCCCACTGGCCGGCGATGCCCTTGGCCGCCAGGTCGCTGGTCGCCACCCGGGCGTGGGGGTTGCTCGGGCCCGCCATGTTGCGCACCACCGAGGACAGGTCGAACTGCAAGCCACGCTCGTACTGCGCGTTCTTCAGGCTGTCGGCCCACAGGCCGGCCTGTTTGGCATAGTTCTCGACCAGTTGCACTTGCTCGTCTTCACGACCAGTGAGCTTGAGGTAGTCGATGGTCTGCTGGTCGATGTAGAACATCGCCGCGGTGGCGCCGTATTCCGGGGCCATGTTGGAGATGGTCGCGCGGTCGCCCAGGGTCAGCGCCGCGGCGCCCTCGCCGAAGAACTCCAGGTAGGCACCCACCACCTTCTGCTTGCGCAGGAACTCGGTCAGCGCCAGCACCATATCGGTGGCGGTGATGCCCGGTTGCAGCTTGCCGGTCAGCTCGACGCCAACGATTTCCGGCAGGCGCATCCAGGACGCCCGGCCGAGCATCACGCTTTCGGCTTCCAGGCCGCCGACGCCGATGGCGATCACGCCCAGGGCATCCACGTGCGGGGTGTGGCTGTCGGTGCCGACGCAGGTATCGGGGAAGGCTACGCCATCGCGCGCCTGGATCACCGGGGACATTTTCTCCAGGTTGATCTGGTGCATGATGCCGTTGCCCGGCGGGATCACGTCGACGTTCTTGAAGGCCTTCTTGGTCCAGTTGATGAAGTGGAAACGGTCTTCGTTGCGCCGGTCTTCCACGGCGCGGTTCTTGGCGAACGCATCCGGGTCGAAGCCGCCGCACTCCACCGCCAGCGAGTGGTCGACAATCAACTGGGTCGGCACCACCGGGTTGACCTGGGCCGGGTCGCCACCCTGGTCGGCGATGGCATCGCGCAGGCCGGCCAGGTCCACCAGGGCAGTCTGGCCAAGAATGTCGTGGCACACCACGCGGGCCGGAAACCACGGGAAGTCGA
Source organism: Pseudomonas sp. GW822-FHT05A08 (assembly GCF_058800485.1). Taxonomy (NCBI): domain Bacteria; kingdom Pseudomonadati; phylum Pseudomonadota; class Gammaproteobacteria; order Pseudomonadales; family Pseudomonadaceae; genus Pseudomonas; species Pseudomonas sp. GW822-FHT05A08. The sequence continues at coordinate 2,288,892 of NZ_CM179511.1, read as the reverse complement.
GGTCGCGCTTGCGCTCGATCAGTTGCTTCAGGGAAGCGGTCAGGGTCGCCGGATCGCAACGCCGCAGCAGGTTTTCCGCGAGCACGCGCGAGGTGTACGGCAGGCTGTCGTAGGCGCCGGGCTGGATGGCCTCGACAGCCGCGCGGGTGTCGAAGTAGTCCAGTCGGGTACCGGGTAACGGTTTACGAAATTCAGTGTTCATCGTCAGGACTCGGTCACGGTGATTGCAAAAGGTGGGGCTGGCACCGGCACTGAACCGCCCTCTGTAGGAGTGAAGCTTGCTCGCGAAGACGGAATGACATTCAACATCTATGTCGACCGTTACACCGCTATCGCGAGCAAGCTCGCTCCTACAGGGCTTTGGGTTCAGCCGGTGACGGCAGCCACCATTCAGCGACGTTCGATTGGCACGAACTTGCGCTGTTCAACGCCGACGTACTCGGCGCTTGGACGGATGATGCGGTTGTTGGCGCGCTGTTCGAACACATGGGCGGCCCAGCCGGTCAGGCGCGAGCAGACGAAGATCGGGGTGAACAGCTTGGTCGGGATGCCCATGAAGTGGTACGCCGAGGCATGGTAGAAATCGGCGTTGGGGAACAGCTTCTTCTGCTCCCACATGGTCTTGTCGATGGCTTCGGAAACCGGGAACAACACCTTGTCGCCCACCTCAATGGCGAGCTTTTTCGACCAGCCCTTGATCACCTCGTTGCGCGGGTCGTTGTCTTTGTAGATCGCGTGGCCGAAGCCCATGATCTTGTCCTTGCGCTCGAGCATGCCGAGGGTGCCCTTGATCGCCTCTTCCGGCGAAGCAAAGCGCTCGATCATCTCCATCGCCGCCTCGTTGGCACCGCCGTGCAGCGGGCCGCGCAGCGAACCGATGGCCGCGGTGACGCAGGAGTACAAGTCCGACAGGGTCGAGGCACAGACTCGGGCAGTGAAGGTCGAGGCGTTGAATTCGTGTTCGGCGTAGAGGATCAGCGACACGTTCATCACCTTGGTGTGCAGCTCGCTCGGTTTCTTGCCGTGCAGCAGGTGCAGGAAGTGGCTGCCGATGCATGGCTCGTCGGTCACGCAATCGATGCGTTTGCCGTCGTGGCTGAAGCGGTACCAGTAGCACATGATCGCCGGGAAGGCGGCCAGCAGACGGTCGGTTTTGTCGCGCTGCTCGGAGAAATCCTGTTCCGGCTCGATATTGCCGAGGAACGAGCAACCGGTGCGCATCACATCCATCGGATGGGCGTCCGCCGGAATGCGTTCCAGCACTTCCTTGAGCGCCTGCGGCAGGTCGCGCAGCTTGCTCAGCTTCCGGGTGTAGGCGTCCAGTTGCGCCTGGGTCGGCAGCTCGCCGTACAGCAGCAGGTAGGCCACTTCCTCGAACTGCGCGTCGGCCGCCAGTTCGCGTACGTCGTAACCCCGGTAGGTCAGCCCGGCACCGGCCTGGCCCACGGTCGACAATGCAGTCTGTCCGGCCACCTGGCCACGCAGGCCAGCGCCACTCAATACTTTTGCTTCGGCCATTGCTCTCTCCAATCTTGAATTTGTTAGGGAATCGGCAAATCGTCAAAACCAATACTGCTTTCTGTAGCCGCTGCCGCAGGCTGCGACAGGACCGAAGGTCCTCCTGCGTCGAGAGGCGCGCCGCGGCCGTGCCTGCCGATCGCAGCCTGCGGCAGCGGCTACAGGTTTTGCATCAGTACGGCATCACCCCTTCTTCTGGGAGAACAGCGCATCGAGCTTCTGCTCGAAGGTGTGGTAGTCGATGCGGTCGTACAGTTCCATGCGGGTCTGCATGGTGTCGATCACGTTCTGCTGGGTACCGTCGCGACGGATCGCGGTGTAGACGTTCTCCGCCGCCTTGTTCATGGCGCGGAACGCCGACAGCGGGTACAGCACCAGGGAAACATCCACGGATTTCAGTTGCTCGGTGGTGTACAGCGGCGTGGCGCCGAACTCGGTGATGTTGGCCAGGATCGGCGCTTTCACCCGGCTGGCGAAGATCTTGTACATCTCCAGTTCAGTGATGGCTTCCGGGAACACCATGTCGGCGCCGGCTTCGATGCAGGCGGCGGCGCGATCCAGGGCCGACTCCAGCCCCTCCACCGCCAGGGCGTCGGTGCGGGCCATGATCACGAAGCTGTCGTCGGTGCGGGCATCCACCGCGGCCTTGATGCGGTCGACCATTTCCTGCTGGGAAACGATCTCCTTGTTCGGCCGGTGGCCGCAGCGCTTGGCGCCGACCTGGTCCTCGATATGAATCGCCGCCGCGCCGAACTTGATCATCGACTTGACGGTGCGCGCCACGTTGAACGCCGACGAACCGAAACCGGTGTCCACGTCCACCAGCAGCGGCAGGTCGCAGACGTCGGTGATGCGGCGCACGTCGGTCAATACGTCGTCCAGCCCGGTGATGCCCAGGTCCGGCACGCCGAGGGAGCCAGCCGCCACCCCGCCACCGGACAGGTAGATCGCCTTGAACCCGGCGCGCTTGGCCAGCAGCGCATGGTTGGCATTGATGGCGCCGACCACCTGCAACGGTCGTTCGCTGGCGACCGCATCGCGAAAGCGCTGGCCTGGAGTGCTCTTGTTGTTGGAACTCATGACTCACCTCGTGGAGTGGCTGTCTGCGGGGCGCCGTCCTGGTAATGACGGGCAATGTTGCGTTTGGAAGCGCCGATGTGACGGCGCATCAACAACTCGGCCAGTTCGCCGTCGCGATCGGCAATGGCATCGAGAATCCGGTGGTGCTCGGCGAACGCCTGGTGCGGGCGGTTGGGCGTGGCGGAAAACTGGATGCGGTACATGCGCACCAACTGGTACAGCTCGCCACAGAGCATCTGCGTGAGGGTGCGGTTGCCCGCGCCCTGGATGATCCGGTAATGGAAGTCGAAATCGCCTTCCTGCTGGTAGTAGCCGAGCCCGGCCTGGAACGCCGCGTCGCGCTCGTGGGTATCGAGGACCCGGCGCAGCTCGTCGATTTCCTCGTTGGTCATGCGCTCGGCGGCCAGGCGGCAGGCCATGCCTTCCAGGGATTCGCGGATTTCATAGAGCTCGATCAGCTCGGCATGGCTCAGGGACACCACCCGCGCCCCGACATGGGGCACCCGCACCAGCAGGCGCTGGCCTTCCAGGCGGTGGATCGCCTCGCGCAAGGGGCCACGGCTGATGCCGTAGGTGCGCGCCAGTTCCGGCTCGGAAATCTTGCTGCCCGGGGCGATCTCGCCCTTGACGATGGCCGCCTGAATGCGTCTGAAGACGTTTTCGGACAAGGTTTCCGAATCGTCCTGCGTCACGGCGGGGGGATCGAGCTGATCCAGCATATTGTCGACACCTTGAAAATCAATGCGACAAAAACTAGCCAATACAACCGATGCAGTCAAAGGAAAAATCGATATTGTCGACAATCGTCTAATAACCCTTTGCACCAAACCGGCACAAAAGCCCCCGCCCCGCCGCTGGCGCCATAAAACCAGCATGCTAGAATGCCGCCCGCATTTGCCTGTCACATTAATAAGGCAGCACACGAGGGAGCTTGCGCAGCAATGCCAGTCGCCTTGAACTGAAGAACCCATGCAACGCACCAGGATCTATGAGACTCAAGGCCTTCTCCATACTGTTCTGCCTGCTCGGCGTGCCGGGCCTGAGTGCCGCCGCCGGCAAGACCGTTTACGGTCTGAATGAATACGCCAGACTGTCCGGGATCGACCTGGAAGTCGCCGCCAAGCTCGACACCGGCGCCAAGACCGCCTCTCTCAGCGCCCGCGATATCAAGCGCTTCAAGCGCAATGGCGAGTCCTGGGTACGCTTTTACCTGGCCATCGACGCCGCCCATTCCCACCCCATCGAACGTCCGCTGGCCCGCGTCAGCAAGATCAAGCGCCGCGCCGGCGACTACGACCCCGATGAGGAAAACAACAAGAAGTACACCGCGCGCCCGGTCATCGAGCTGGATATCTGCATGGGCGGTGCCCTGCGCAGCATAGAAGTGAACTTGACCGACCGCAGTGCATTCCAATACCCGCTCTTGATCGGTTCCGAAGCGCTCAAACGCTTCGATGCACTGGTCGACCCCAGTCTTAAATACGCTGCTGGCAAACCTGCCTGCGCCACCGACGCTCATACCGCAGAGTAATTCCAATGCGCTCTCTTACCCTCCATCTGAAAATCCTGATCGCCATCCTGGTGGTGCTGGGCATTTCGATCACGGCCTATCAGATTTTCGTGCTCGGCATCCCGGTGACCGAAGACGCCACCGACGACCTGTGGAACATCGACGCCAAGGTCGAGTTCGTCGCCAACGCCAAGGACCCGATCAAGATCCAGATGTTCGTGCCGCCCCTGAGCCGCGACTACGTCAGCCTGAACGAGAGCTTCATCTCCAATAACTACGGGGTGGCGGTGAACCGCGTCGACGGCAACCGCAAGGTGACCTGGTCGGCCCGCCGCGCCAAGGGCAACCAGACCCTCTATTACCGCCTGGTGCTGACCAAGCGCTACACCGCGGAAAAAGCCAAGATCAAGGGCCCGACCTTCCGCGACAGCATCGCCGTCGAAGGCCCGGAAAAGATCGCCGCCGAAGCCCTGCTCGCGCCGATCCGCCAGCATTCGGCCGACGTCGAGACCTTCATCAGCGAAGCCATCAAGCGGGTCAACAACACCAACGACGATAACGCCAAGATGCTCCTGGCGGGCGATCCGTCGCCGGCGAACAAAGCCAAGATCGTCGACCTGCTGCTGTCCATCGCCCACGTGCCGATGGAAAAGGTCCACACCATTCGCCTGGTGGCCGACCAGCCGCAGGCCCCGGAACTGTGGCTGCGCAGCTTCAACGGTACCGACTGGCTGTACTTCAACCCGGAAACCGGCGAACAGGGCCTGCCCAGCGACCGCCTGCTGTGGTGGATCGGTGACGACAACCTGATCACCGTCGATGGCGGCAAGAAAGCCACCGTCACCTTCAGCCTGAACAACAGCGAAATGAACGCCATTCGCCTGGCCAAGCTGACCGACGAGAACACCGACGCCAACTTCCTCGAATACTCGCTGTACGGCCTGCCGCTGCAGACCCAGCAGACCTTCATGATCATGGTGATGATCCCGATCGGCGTGCTGGTGATCCTGGTGCTGCGCAACCTGATCGGCCTGCAGACCCTGGGTACCTTCACCCCGGTGCTGATCGCCCTGGCCTTCCGCGAAACCCAGCTGGGCTTCGGTATCGTGCTGTTCACGGTGATCACCGCGCTCGGGCTGTCGCTCAGGTCCTACCTGGAACACCTGAAGCTGCAGATGCTGCCGCGGCTGTCGGTGGTGCTGACCTTCGTCGTGGTGCTGATCGCCGCCATCAGCCTGTTCAGCCACAAGCTCGGCCTGGAACGCGGCCTGTCGGTGGCCCTGTTCCCGATGGTGATCCTGACCATGACCATCGAACGCCTGTCGATCACCTGGGAAGAACGGGGCGCCGGCCATGCGATGAAAGTCGCCATCGGCACGCTGTTCGCCGCCTCCCTGGCGCACCTGATCATGAGCGTGCCGGAGCTGGTCTACTTCGTCTTCACCTTCCCGGCGATGCTGCTGATCCTGGTGGGCTTCATGCTGGCGATGGGTCGCTACCGCGGCTACCGCCTGACCGAGCTGATCCGTTTCAAAGCCTTCGTCAAGGCTGATTCATAATGTTCGGCCTGTGGAAGACCTGGAAGGCCCTGGAAGCCCGGGGCATCATGGGGATCAATCGGCGTAATGCGGACTACGTGCTCAAGTACAACAAGCGCAGCCTGTACCCGATCGTCGACGACAAGATCATCACCAAGGAACGCGCGATCAAGGCCGGCATCCATGTGCCGGAACTGTACGGCGTGATCTCCACCGAGAAGGAAATCGACAAGCTCGACGAGATCATCGGCGGGCGCAACGACTTCGTGATCAAGCCGGCGCAAGGCGCCGGCGGCGACGGCATCATCGTGATCGCCGACCGTTTCGAGGGTCGCTACCGCACGGTATCGGGCAAGATCATCAGTCATGAAGAAATCGAGCACCACATCTCCAGCATCCTCACCGGCCTCTATTCCCTGGGCGGCCACCGTGACCGGGCGCTGATCGAGTACCGGGTGACCCCGGACCAGATCTTCAAGAGCATCAGCTACGAAGGCGTACCGGACATCCGCATCATCGTGCTCATGGGCTACCCGGTGATGGCCATGCTGCGCCTGCCGACCCGCCAGTCCGGCGGCAAGGCCAACCTGCACCAGGGCGCCATCGGCGTCGGCGTCGACCTGGCCACCGGACTGACCCTGCGCGGCACCTGGCTGAACAACATCATCGCCAAGCACCCGGACACCACCAATGCGGTGGACGGCGTGCAACTGCCCTACTGGGACGGTTTCATGAAGCTGGCGGCCGGCTGCTACGAGCTGTGCGGCCTGGGCTACATCGGGGTGGACATGGTGCTGGACCAGGAAAAGGGCCCGTTGATCCTCGAGCTCAACGCCCGCCCCGGCCTGAACATCCAGATCGCCAACGACTGCGGCCTGACCCAGCGCACCCACGCGGTCGAAGCGCACCTGGCAGAGCTGAAAGCCCGCGGCATCAGCGAAACCGTCGAACAGCGCGTGCAGTTTGCCCAGGACCTGTTCGGCCATATCCCGGCGGTGGAAGGCTGATCCACAGCAACGGAAAACCCTGTAACCGCTGCCGCAGGCTGCGCCCGACCGCGAAGCGGGCGCCGCTTTCGACATCACCGAGGACCTTCGGTCCTTTCGCAGCCTTCGGCAGCGGCTACAGGGTATGCGGCGAGGCGGGCAATGCGTCGTAAACCGGGCAATCCCCGCCATCCCCACTAGGAGCAAATCCCTGAGGGGACTACAATCGCCAGCCGCGCTCCTCCGATGGCTGATCCGCCCCGCATGTCGACCTGCTCCGTACACCCGCTGCCCTATCGCACCAACCCCGCCGAGTATTTCGCGGCGATCCGCCATGCCCCTGGCGCCGTCCTGCTCGACAGCGGCCGGCCCAGTGCCGAACGCGGCCGCTATGACCTGCTCAGCGCCTGGCCACGGACGCAGTTGGCCGTCCTCAAGGACGAAAGCGGCGAAGATTTCCTGCAACGCCTGCGGCTCAACCTGGACCAATTGGGTCAGGCGGCGATCCCGGCGCCTTACCAGTTGCCTTTCGCCGGCGGGCTGATCGGCTACCTGAGCTACGACTTCGGACGCCATCTGGAACGCCTGCCCAGCCAGGCCCTGGATGACCTGCAACTGCCCGATGCGCGCTTCGGCCTCTACGACTGGGCGCTGATCAGCGACCATCAGCAGCGCACCAGCCAACTGGTGCTCCACCCCGCCCTCGCCGCCAGCGAACGCCAGCGCCTGATCGACCTGTTCGGCCAGGCGCCGGCCGGCGCCTACGACAGCTTCAAGCTCAGCGGGCCGATGCTGCCTGACCTCAGCGCCGCGCAGTACCAACAGGCGTTCGAGCGCATCCAGGGGTACATCCAGGCCGGTGACTGCTACCAGGTCAACTTCGCCCAGCGCTTTCGTGCGCCCTGCGCTGGCGATCCGTGGGTTGCCTACTGCGCGTTGCGCGCGGCCTGCCCGACGCCTTTTTCCGGGTTCCAGAGCCTGCCGGAAGGTGGCGCGGTGTTGAGCCTGTCGCCGGAGCGCTTCGTGCGGATCAGTGAGCGCCAGGTGGAAACCCGGCCGATCAAGGGCACCCGCCCACGCAGCCAGGATGCCGCCGAAGACGCGGCGAACGCCGCCGAACTGCTGGCCAGCCCCAAGGACCGCGCGGAAAACCTGATGATCGTCGACCTGCTGCGCAACGACCTGGGCCGCACCTGCCGCATCGGCTCGGTGCGGGTACCGGAGCTGTTCAGCCTGGAGAGTTACCCCAACGTGCATCACCTGGTGAGCAGCGTCACCGGCGAGCTGGCGGACGACAAGGACGCCCTGGACCTGATCGCCGGCAGCTTCCCCGGCGGCTCGATCACCGGCGCGCCGAAGATCCGCGCGATGCAGATCATTGACGAGCTGGAACCGACCCGGCGCGGGCTGTATTGCGGTTCGCTGCTGTACCTGGACGTGCGTGGCGAGATGGACAGCTCGATCGCCATCCGCAGCCTGCTGGTCAAGGATGGGCAAGTCTGCTGCTGGGGCGGTGGCGGGATTGTCGCGGACTCGGACTGGCAGGCCGAGTATCAGGAGTCCATCACCAAGGTGAAGGTCCTGCTGGAGACCTTGCAGGGCCTCTGATCTGTAGCCGCTGCCGCAGGCTGCGAACGGTCCGGGCCGCACTCGGAGTACGGCCGCGACGTACTCACTGGCGCCGAGGACCTGCGGTCCTATCGCAGCCTGCGGCAGCGGCTACAGCGATGCCTTTAGAGGTTCAACTCACGCTTCGACGCCTTGAGGAACTCCTGCTTCAGCTCGGCAAAGCTGTGCACCGCCGGGAACTGCGGAAACTCGCGAATCACGTTGTCCGGGGCATGGAACAGAATGCCGGCATCGGCCTCGCCGAGCATGCTGGTGTCGTTGTACGAATCCCCCGCCGCAATCACCCGGTAATACAGGCTCTTGAAGGCCAGCACCGACTGGCGCTTGGGGTCTTTCTGGCGCAGCTGGTAACCGGTCACTCGGCCGCTGTCGTCGGTGACCAGGCGGTGGCACAGCAGCGTGGGAAAGCCCAGCTGGCGCATCAGCGGCTGGGAAAACTCATAGAAGGTGTCGGACAGAATCACCACCTGGAAACGCTCGCGCAGCCAGTCGACGAACTCGATGGCGCCGTCCAGCGGCTTGAGGGTGGCGATCACTTCCTGAATGTCCGACAGCTTCAGGCCGTGCTCGTCGAGAATCCGCAGGCGCTGCTTCATCAGCACGTCGTAATCGGGGATATCCCGGGTGGTCGCCTTGAGGGATTCAATCCCGGTTTTTTCGGCAAAGGCGATCCAGATTTCCGGGACCAGTACACCTTCCAGGTCGAGACAGGCAATTTCCACAAGACACTCCCATTTGTATTGGTTATTCGAGCGAGCAAAAGGACTGCCGAACTCTAGCGATTCACCCTGGCCCACGCAACGCGAGGAGCGCGCCAGCCGGGGGCGGATTTTGTTACCATCGCCAGTATCTAGAGCGCTCAGCGCCACCGACCTGTAGGAAACCGCCCTGATGAGCCCATCGTTCAATGTCGCTGAACTCGCCGCGACCTATGCCCAAAAATCCGCCCAGGACATTCTCAAACTGGCGTTCGCCGAGTTCGGCGATGACCTGTGGATCTCTTTCAGTGGTGCCGAGGATGTGGTGCTGGTGGACATGGCCTGGAAGCTGAACAAGAACGTCAAGGTGTTCAGCCTCGACACCGGGCGCCTGCACCCGGAAACCTACCGCTTCATCGAGCAGGTACGCGAGCACTACAAGATCGACATCGAAGTGGTTTCGCCGGACCACACCAAGCTCGAACCCTTCGTCAAGGAGAAAGGCCTGTTCAGCTTCTACAAGGATGGCCACGGCGAGTGCTGCGGCATCCGCAAGATCGAACCGCTGCGCCGCAAGCTGTCCACCGTCAGCGCCTGGGCCACCGGCCAGCGCCGCGACCAGAGCCCGGGTACCCGCAGCCAGGTGGCGGTACTGGAGATCGACAGCGCCTTCTCCACCCCGGAACGCACCCTGTACAAGTTCAACCCGCTGGCGCAGATGACCAGCGAAGAGATCTGGGGGTACATCCGCATGCTCGAGCTGCCGTACAACAGCCTGCACGAACGCGGCTTCATCAGCATCGGCTGCGAGCCTTGCACCCGCCCTGTGCTGCCGAACCAGCATGAGCGCGAAGGCCGCTGGTGGTGGGAAGAAGCCACGCAGAAGGAATGTGGCCTGCACGCCGGCAATATCATCAGCAAGGGCTAAAGCCCCAATTCCTCTTTCTTCTGTAGGAGCAAAGCTTGCTCGCGAGACGGTGTATCTGACACACCGCTTCGCGAGCAAGCTTCGCTCCTACAGAAGCCCCTCCTCCCGGTAAAAATTCTGTACACATAAGTGTCACCACAGGTGCCATTTTTGTGTGCACTTTATGCCTCTACGCCCCAAAAAGTTACACCCTCCTCCCTGGGCCATTCTCCACCGCGCTCACACCCTGCCCCCTCGAAAAATAAATACCTGTTCGAACGGTCAATTTATAACTTCGTAATTTCAGTCATTTAGAAATTATCAAGAACAAAGCGAAATTATCGGTCACTTGCTTAGATTGGGATCTGGCACGGAAGTGGCTTAAGTCGCTTCGCATCCTGTATACAACTTAAATAAAAAATACATACACTTTATATCCGCAAGCCGGGTTCCCGAATCCGCCTGCAGATGCCCAGAACCCAGTGATTCCCGGACTGCGCCGAAGACTGCCGAGCCTTGCGCTCAAGCACAGTCAGCGCGGGTCCGCGATCAGGAGCCTGCCGGAATGCGTACCAGTCCTTCCAATAACATCGCACTGGATTTGCCCTCCTCCCATACCCACGCCAACCTCGACCCCAGCATCGCCCACGGCACCGCTTCGCCGGTCGACCTCAGCCCGCGCCTGCACAATCGCGACCTGGCGCCGACCAAGGTCGAAGGCCGGCGCTGGGGTGGCTACAGCATCTTTGCCCTGTGGACCAATGACGTGCACAACATCGCCAATTACTCCTTCGCCATCGGCCTGTACGCCCTGGGCCTGGGCGGCTGGCAGATCCTCCTGTCCCTGGGGATCGGCGCGGCGCTGGTGTACTTCTTCATGAACCTGTCCGGCTACATGGGCCAGAAGACCGGCGTGCCCTTCCCGGTGATCAGCCGTATCAGCTTCGGCATCCATGGCGCGCAGATTCCGGCGCTGATCCGCGCGGTGATCGCCATCGCCTGGTTCGGTATCCAGACCTACCTGGCCTCAGTGGTGTTCCGGGTATTGCTCACGGCCATCCACCCCGGCTTCGCCGACTACGACCACAACTCGATCCTCGGCCTGTCGAGCCTGGGCTGGGTGTGTTTCGTGGCGATCTGGCTGGTGCAGCTGGCGATCCTCGCCTACGGCATGGAGATGGTCCGGCGCTATGAGGCCTTTGCCGGCCCGGTGATCCTGGTGACCGTTGCCGCCCTCGCCGCCTGGATGTACACCCAAGCCAACGCCAGCATCGCCTGGTCGATCCGCGAGCCGTTGAGCGGTGGCGAGATGTGGCGCCAGATCTTCGCCGGCGGCGCGCTGTGGCTGGCGATCTACGGCACACTGGTGCTCAACTTCTGCGACTTCACCCGCTCCTCGCCCTGCCGCCGGACCATCAAGATTGGCAATTTCTGGGGGCTGCCGGTGAACATCCTGGTGTTCGCAGCCATCACCGTATTGCTCTGCGGCGCGCAGTTCCAGATCAACGGCAAGATCATCGAAAGCCCGACCGAAATCATCGCCTCGATCCCCAACACCTTCTTTCTGGTGCTCGGTTGCCTGGCATTCCTGATCGTCACCGTGGCGGTGAACATCATGGCCAACTTCGTCGCCCCGGCCTTCGTGCTCAGCAACCTGGCGCCGAAATACCTGACCTTCCGCCGCGCCGGGCTGATCAGCGCGACCCTCGCGGTGCTGATCCTGCCGTGGAACCTCTACAACAGCCCGCTGGTGATTGTGTACTTCCTGTCCGGGCTCGGTGCCCTGCTGGGGCCGCTGTACGGGGTGATCATGGTCGACTACTGGCTGCTGCGCAAAGGCCGGATCAACGTGCCCGAACTGTACAGCGAGCACCCGCAAGGCGCGTATTTCTACAGCCATGGGGTCAACCTGCGGGCGGTGGCGGCATTCGTTCCCTCGGCGCTGATCGCCATCGTCCTGGCCCTGGTGCCGGGGTTTGCCAGCGTCTCGCCCTTCTCCTGGCTGATCGGCGCCGGCATTGCCGGTCTGCTGTACCTGATCGTCGCCAAACGCCAGCCCTACTATGCGGATGTCAGCGGCGAATCGATCGCCGTCGATAACGTCAGCCACTAACCTTGAACGGCCCGCCTGCGGCGGGCCCCGAATGCCTCAACGATAAGGACAGCCCATGCGAATTCTCGTGGTCAACGTCAACACCACCGACTCCATCACCCAGGCCATCGCCCGCCAGGCCCAGGCCGTGGCCGCGCCCGGCACCGAAATCATCGGCCTGACCCCACACTTCGGCGCCGACTCCATCGAAGGCAACTTCGAAAGCTACCTGGCCGCCATCGCCGTCATGGACCGCGTGTTGTCCTACGACCAGCCCTACGACGCGGTGATCCAGGCCGGTTATGGCGAGCACGGCCGCGAAGGCCTGCAGGAGCTGCTCAACGTGCCGGTGGTGGACATCACCGACGCCGGCGCCAGCACCGCGATGTTCCTCGGCCACGCCTATTCGGTGGTGACGACCCTGGATCGCACCGTGCCGCTGATCGAGGACCGCCTGAAACTCTCCGGCCTGTACGACCGTTGCGCCTCGGTTCGGGCCAGCGGGCTGGCGGTGCTGGAGCTGGAAGAGGACCCGGCGCGCGCCGTGGAAGCCATCGTGCGCCAGGCCGAACTGGCGGTCAGTGAAGACAAGGCCGAGGTGATCTGCCTGGGCTGTGGCGGCATGGCCGGCCTGGACGAACAGATCCGCCAGCGCACCGGCGTGCCGGTGGTGGACGGCGTGACCGCAGCGGTGACCATCGCCGAATCCCTGGTACGGCTGGGGCTGTCCACCTCCAAGGTGCGCACCTACGCCACGCCACGGCCAAAAACCATCATCGGCTGGCCCGGGCGCTTCGGGCGCTGAGCCTTCGCTTGTCGCGAGCAAGCCCGCCTCTATTAGGGAAGCGGGTTTGCGCGCCTCTTCAAACCGCGCTGAAGCGTTGCTCCAGGCCCTGCTCGGCGAACTGCTCGATCACGAAGTCGACGAAGGCCCGGGTCTTGCCCGGCAACAGTTTGTGCTCGGCGTAGTAGATCGAGATGTTGCCGTCGTCGACGTACCAGTCCGGCAATACCCGCACCAGGGTGCCGGCGCTCAAGTAACCGACGGCGAACGGCATGCTCACCAGGGCCACCCCCAGGCCCTGGGCGGCAGCGGCGCAGGCCGCTTCCGAATCGCTCATGGTCATCCGCGCCTTCAGGTTCAGCGGGCTTTGCTGCCGGGTGCGGCTGGTCAGGGCCCAGGAGCGCACCCGCCCGGTCTGTGGCGAGCGGATCAGGATGCCTTCGCAATATTGCAAGTCCTCGGGCTGCTCGACCGCCGCACAGCGCGCCAGATAGTCCGGCGAGGCCACCAGGATGCGGTGAGCCGGGGTCAGCCGTCGCGCCACCACCCCCTGGGGCAGCTCAAAGCCGCCGCCGATCGCCGCGTCGAAACCCTGGCCGATCAGGTCCACCTGACGGTTATCGAAATGCCAGTCCGGACTGATCTCTGGGAAACGCCGCAGGAATTCGCCGAGCATGGGCACGATGTACAGCCGCCCGAACACCGTACCCATGCTGACTTTCAGGGTGCCCGCCGGGCGTCCTTCGGCACTGGCCAGGTTGGCCACGGCGTTCTGGATGGTGTACAGGCTGGCGCTGACCTCGCCGAGAAACAGCTTGCCGGCCTCGGTCAGGGTCAGGCGGCGGGTGCTGCGCTGAAACAGCCTGACCCCGAGCCGGGCCTCGAGCTTGGCCACGCTTTTACCCACCGCGGCGGGGGTCAGGCTCAAGCGGCGCGCGGCTTCGGCAAAGCTGCCGACTTCGGCGCTGCGCACGAAGCATTCGATACTGCTGAAGGTTTCCATGGCGCCTCACTATAAACTTCTGGTTTACACAGACTAGAGCGATTCCTATCTACACAGCACCTAATTCGAGGTCGATACTCGACTCCAACCACAAGGCAGCCCGCCTTGGACTTTTTTGGAGAACGACATGACCACTCAATCCTTCAGCGGCAAAGTAGCCCTGGTTCAAGGCGGTTCCCGCGGCATTGGCGCGGCCATCGTGCAACGCCTGGCGGCCGAAGGCGCCGCTGTCGCCTTCACCTATGTCAGCTCCACCGCCAAGGCCGAAGCCTTGCAGGACAGCATCACCGCCGCTGGCGGCAAGGCCCTGGCGATCCTCGCCGACAGCGCCGATGCCGCGGCCATCCGCCAGGCGGTCGAGAGCACGGTCGAAACCTTTGGTCGCCTGGACATTCTGGTCAACAATGCCGGCGTCCTGGCTATCGGCCCGCTGGAAGACTTCAAGCTGGAAGACTTCGACCGGACCCTGGCCATCAACATCCGCAGCGTGTTCGTCGCCACCCAGGAAGCGGCCCGGCATATGGGCGAAGGCTCGCGCATCATCAACATCGGCAGCACCAACGCCGAACGCATGCCCTTTGCCGGCGGCGGCACCTATGCCATGAGCAAGTCGGCCCTGGTCGGCCTGACCAAAGGCCTGTCCCGCGACCTCGGCCCACGGGGCATCACCATCAACAATGTGCAACCCGGCCCGGTCGACACCGACATGAACCCGGCCCACGGCGATTTCGCCGAAAGCCTGATCCCGCTGATGGCCATCGGGCGCTATGGCCACGCGGAAGAAATCGCCAGCTTCGTGGCTTACCTGGCAGGCCCGGAAGCGGGTTACATCACCGGCGCCAGTCTGACGATCGACGGCGGCTTCAGCGCCTGATTCCTGCGCCCATGAAAAACGCCGGGCCACCCTCATCAGGTGGCCCGGCGTTTTTGTAGCCGCTGCCGCAGGTTGCGATCGACTCCACAGAAGGCGCCGCACTTGAGACCGCTGAAGCCCTGGCGGGCTTATCGCAGCCTGCAGCAGCGGCTACAGGTTCAGCTCCATTGCAGCAGCGGCAAACCACAGGCCGCCGGCTGGAACCCCTTCAGCGAACGCAGAATGGCATCGGCATGGGCGTACTTGGCGTCCGCCATCGCCGGATCGGGAATAGCAATCGCGGTCATCCCCGCCGCCTTCGCCGCGGTGACACCAAAGGGCGAATCTTCGAACACCAGGCAATCCTCGGGGGCAACGCCCAGGCGCCGCGCGGCGGTCAGGAAGATATCCGGCGCCGGCTTGGCCGCGCCCACTTCCGGGTCGTCGGCGGTGACTATGGTGTCGAACAGCGCGAACCAGTCGCCGTGCAAGGTGGTTTTCTGGGCGAAAGACTGGCGCGAAGAACTGGTGCCCACGGCAATCGGCACGTTATTGGCCTTGAGGTGCTGCACCAGCTCCTGCGCGCCCGGCATCGCCAGCGCCCGGGGAAAGCGTTCGCGCATCAGTGGCTCGCGAATCACCAGGAACTCCTCGGGGGTGATCGGCAGGTCCAGGGCTTGCACCACGTAGCGGGCCAGGTCCGCGGCGCCACGGCCAATGATGTTCTGCTTGATCGTCCAATCGAAGGTGCGGCCATAACGATCGGCGATCAGCTGGGTCACCTCGGTGTAGATGCCTTCGGTGTCCAGCAGCAAACCGTCCATATCGAAAATCACGGCCTTGATCGGGCCCACATCATTCAACTGTGCATTCATCGCATCTGATCCGTTAACAAAAAACATCCCGGGGAGCGGCTCAGGTACGGCCAGTTTTTTGCCCGATTAAAGGGTTCAGCAGCATAGCCGCGGCGGATGACAGGGAGCAACCTCAGGCCAGCGCGCAGGCAGACAAAAGCCCGGACAGGTCGGGCTCACTGGTCTCGACATCATGAGTGAACAAAGCACGCTAGCGTCCTGCCCGTCCGCTGCCGCCTCCTGGCCCCCCGGTGCCACCGCCCGCGCTGCCGGTTCCACCACCGGCACCGCCACCGCCCATGATGGAACCATTGACGCCAGTGGAGCCCATGCCGCTGCCCTGACCGGAAGAGCCGCGCGACTTGTCGGCCCGTGAACGGCTGTCCGTGACACCTACACCATTCCCGCCCAGGGCTCCTGGTCGCAGCATGAGACCGTTGCCGGAACCGCCCTCGAACGACCGCAGCGAAGGATTGGCCGGGGCCCGTCCGTCAGCGGATTCTGCCAGGCTGGAGAAACAGAAAATCGACACCAGGGCGACCAGCACCAGGCTCAGCAGTTTTGCACGGCTCACGACGCGCCTCCCGGAGCGGTGCGCCGCTTGCTCCTGGCCGCCTTGCGCTGCGGCTCGGGTCGAGACAGCTCCTGCTCGGCGTTGGCATCCGGGAGGATCTGCTCGGGACTCAGCGCATCCGTGGGGGAAGGCAGCGGATATTCGGGCGTGTCATCCCGGTCGATTGGTTTCGGATCATGCTTCATAGGCACCTCACACCGCTCATGCCGGCGTGCTGGAAGCAGACTTCACGGGCCCTTTTCCTCCGACTCGTCTGCCTCATCGTCATCGCTCAGCGGGACCAGGGCGTCATCCATCAGCGAGCCTGGGTCTTCATTGCCCGGATCGTTGACCAGGGGCACGCCCGAGGAATCGTCTTCTTTCTTGCCAGCAGTTTCCGGAGTCATGGCAAACCTCGTCGACACAATGTGTCCATCATTGAATTCGAGGGGCTGGAGCGATATTCGTTCCCATAAAAAAGCCCGGCACAAGGCCGGGCTTTTTTATGCACTGCTGCAGAATCAATCGTGCTTGTGCTTGTGTTTATTCTTGTGCTTTTTGCCGCCGCCGGAGTGATGGCCATCGTCACCCATGCTGCTGCCCAAAGCGCCACCGGCCGCGCCGCCCAGGCCTGCGCCGATGGTCGAGCCAGTGCTGCCGCCCAGCTTGTTGCCAATCACCGAGCCACCGGCCGAACCCAGCCCGCCACCAATGGCCGCCTCGGTACGGCTGCCTTTACGGGCACCGACCGCGCTGCCGGCAGCGCCGCCAAGACCCGCACCCACCGCGGCGCCCGTGCTGCCGCCAATCTGTTGTCCCACCACATTGCCCAGCGCGCCACCCAAACCGCCGCCGACCGCAGCAGTGCCATCACCGGCGGCCATCGCACCTTGAGCAGCCAGAAGCCCCAAAACCAGAGCAGGCAGTGTTAAACGCATGATGTAAACCTCGAAAAAGATGCTGGAGAGTCATTCTATAGCGGTGTCTGACTAAAGCTGAGCGGCGACAGCAGAACGCTGTGATCCTTTTAGTCACAGTGTTGGACCGTTTTTGCGCAAAGAGTTTTCAGCCAGGCAAAAAAAAGCCCGCTGGGGAGACGGGCTAATAGGATTTGCTTTAACGGATGAGTCGAGCCTACGCAGTCGTTTGTGAATAAATTGTGAAAACCCCGCTACCCTGTGCAACGGATAAGACGAAAGGTCCAACTTCATTCAAATCAATCGCGGCGGCCCATTGTTCAGGTAACAAAAACCCCGCCCGGAAGCGGGGTCGTTCGGTATGTATGAAGGCTACCTTCTCTTAGGAAGCGCCGCTTTCGGGAAAAACTTTGTCTGGGTCACCCTGGGTAATGCACTGGCCCTGGTCTTGCCTACCGACGCCTTGGCCGGTGGCTCGCTGTCAAACGCTGCCTGACCGCAGCGCACCAGGTTGTTGATTGGGAACTCATCCCCGTTGTCCTCGATATAAGGATCGCTCATCTCCCTGCTCCCTCCAACAACCGGTCGATACCGGCAAGCACCTGACTGCCTAGAAAATATCGACCGTCACGGCGTTTCAGACTAGACGGTCATTTAAAGACTTGTAGTTCACGAGAGAAAAGACCGACGAATGGCCCAAGCTGGAGTTCTTCGTCCAAGGGTGTGGATCGTCGTTGAAAAAGGAGCTGATGGTGTGCATCAGCTCCTTTGCGACTGTGTTTCGCCTAGACCTTACGAGCGTAGTTGCTGGCCCCGAACCAGTCGACCACCACCACGGTTTCATCCCCCACCACCCAGGCGTCATGCCCCTTAGGCAGGGAGGTGATATCACCCGGCCCGGCGATGATTTCGGTGCCATCATCCATCAGGATCGCCAGCCTGCCGGCCACGTGATACTGAAAATGCGGTGCCTGGCAACTCGGTGTCTGCGCCAGCGGTTTAATGTCGTTCGACCAGCGCCAGCCCGGCTTGAACGTGAAGCGTCCCACTTCACACTGACCGATCTTCAGGATCTCTGCCTTGCCATTGGAAAACTCGCGGGTCTCATCCGGTTCGGAGAAGGACTTATGCTCGGTGACCTGTTCGTGCGTGGACATGATGGTGTTCTCGATTGAGTAGCTGCAAAGCCTGCCGACGCCGGCAATATCACCCCTCGCCCGCAGACAACCAGCATCGCCCCACTCGATGCGCATGACCATTCTAGACCTGAAAGCGTGGAGCGCCTGCGACAAACGCTAAACGTAAGGTTGCCCGCCAAACCCCCGAGGCAGACGCTGCAACCCGGCCATGGCCGTCAGCCGCTGGGTCCAGGCTGCACGCCAGTCGCTTGCCGCGTGCTCTGCCTTGGCTTTGCGCGCCGCCCGACGTGCCGCATTGCGCTGATTCTTACGGGCTTCCTTGAACACCTCGGTATTGCGGCAACTGCGGCATTTGACCCGCGCCGGCTCGGTGCTGGATATGAGATTGGAACCCTTGTGGCCGCAGGCCAGATGCCCGGCGACCTTGAAGTGAATGACCATTACGCGTCTCCTCGTAGCCAGTACGGGGCACAGAAAACCCCACGCTGATGCCCGCCTGATATCGGCGGAAAACCTCACCTTCAAGGTGACCTGACCGCCAGGTTTCGCAGGGGTAACAAAGCCAAAGACCACTCAAGTATCCAGCGTGATCGATACCTTGCTGGAGCAACTTTGGCTGTTGCGAACTCGTAATGATTTTGACCATCGCGGGGAAACGGCGTTCAGCAAAGAAGCCGCTCGCCCACTGCGGCGATTAAGCAGCCCCAGAAAGCACAAAACCCCTGATTTCTCGAGGAAATCAGGGGTTTTGCGTAGATCGAATATGGCGGTTGAGGAGGGATTCGAACCCTCGATACAGTTTCCTGTATACACACTTTCCAGGCGTGCTCCTTAAGCCACTCGGACACCCAACCGTGTCTCGTCAAACCGATTCAGTCTGTCGAGGCGCGCTAATGTAGTCGAAAGCTTTTCTGATGGCAAAGGTTTTTTTGAGAATTTTCATGCGCTTAAGACATTTCTTCGGATTGTGGTACTGCGCTGGCATCAGCGCCATGGCAAACCGGCCAATCTCTGGCCTGGCTGGCAGCTATATAGGAGGGCCGATCCGCGCCCCAGGTGGCCGGCTACGCTTGTCAGGCCAGAAAGGGCTGACTCACCAGTCAGTCACAGCGCTTTACCTGACCTGTGACCGTGGGTAACGTCTGCCCCACTTCAATACAAGGAATTGCGTCATGAGTGAGTTGATTTCTTACCACCTCGAAGACGGTATCGCGACCCTGACCTTGAGCAATGGCAAGGTCAATGCCATTTCCCCGGACGTGATTGCCGCCTTCAATGCCGCGCTGGACCAGGCCGTCACCGATCGCGCGGTGGTG
Source organism: Pseudomonas sp. GW822-FHT05A08 (assembly GCF_058800485.1). Classification (NCBI taxonomy): domain Bacteria; kingdom Pseudomonadati; phylum Pseudomonadota; class Gammaproteobacteria; order Pseudomonadales; family Pseudomonadaceae; genus Pseudomonas; species Pseudomonas sp. GW822-FHT05A08. The sequence goes on along the minus strand of NZ_CM179511.1, from coordinate 2,269,515 downwards.
ATCATCACCGGGCAGCCCGGCATTCTGTCGGGCGGCTACGACCTGAAAGTGATGACCGCCGGCCCTAAAGAAGCCGTAAGCCTGGTGACCTCGGGTTCGACCCTGGCCCGTCGCCTGCTGTCGCACCCCTTCCCCGTCATCGTCGCCTGCCCTGGGCACGCCGTGGCCAAGGGCGCGTTCCTGCTGCTGTCCGCGGACTACCGCATCGGCGTCGAAGGCCCGTTCAGCATTGGCCTGAACGAAGTGCAGATCGGCATGACCATGCACCACGCCGGCATCGAGCTGGCCCGTGACCGCCTGCGCAAATCCGCGCTGCACCGCTCGGTGATCAATGGCGAGATGTTCGACCCGCAAGGCGCGGTGGATGCCGGTTTCCTCGATAAGGTGGTGAGCGTCGAGGAGCTGCAGGGCGCCGCCCTGGCCGCCGCGCGCCAGTTGAAGAAGATCAACATGACCGCCCACAAGAACACCAAGCTGAAAGTGCGCAAGGCGCTGCTGGAAGCCCTGGACAACGCGATCATCCTCGATCAGGAACACCTGGGCTGAAGCCTGGGCCCGCCGCCCACCAGCCCGACCTGCGCGTCGGGCTTTTTTATGCCCGCACCTTTATGCCCGCACCGCGAGAAAGACTGTGCGACGCTCTAGTTCGCCGCTGAGCAAAGAGTCGGAAACATGCGCTTAAACATCGGCCATCTTCTCCTTCTATACAGGTAATTGCCGAAAACAGTGCACATCCGTACACTGCGCCACCTTTTGTCCCCGGTGGGCCTGTAGATGCTGTATCTGTTTCGTATGTTATTGATGGGCCTGCATTTTGTTGCAGCGGGGATTCTCGGCGTAGTGCTGGGGCTATGCCGCCCGTTCAACCCGGATAACAGCCGCCTGTGCGCGCGCCTGTATGCCTTGCCGGCCATGTGCATTCTGCGCCTGCGGGTCAAGGCCGAAGTCGGGCCGCTGATGGACAAGCCCAAGAGCTGCGTGATCATCGCCAACCACCAGTCCAACTACGACCTGTTCGTGTTCGGCAACGTGGTGCCCCGGCGCACCGTGTGCATCGGTAAAAAGAGCCTGAAATGGGTGCCGCTGTTCGGCCAGTTGTTCTGGCTGGCGGGCAATGTGTTGATCGACCGTGGCAACGCGCACAAGGCGCGCCGCTCGATGCTGACCACTACCCACACCCTGCAACACAAGGACACCTCGATCTGGGTCTTCCCGGAAGGCACCCGCAACCTCGGCGAGGACCTGCTGCCGTTCAAGAAAGGCGCCTTCCAGATGGCCATCGCCGCCGGCGTGCCGATCGTCCCGGTGTGCGCCAGCAGCTACATCCGCCACATGCGTCTCAACCGCTGGCGCAGTGGCAGGATCCTGATCCGCTCGCTGCCGGCGATCCCCACCGCCGGGCTGAGCCTGGACGACATGCCGAGGCTGATCGAACAGTGTCGCGAACAGATGCGCGAGTGCATCGAGTCGATGGACCGCCAGCTACAGACCGCCTGAAAACAGCCCGCCGCGAGCGGGCTTTTTTATTGCCGGCGAACTCCGCCCAACAGGCTGACTCTGATCAGTCATGGGGCTAAGCTGCACGAAGTCTCACTCCTCATTTCGATAAGAAGAAGCGAACAGGAACCATGGGTAGAGTTGTTGCCGCCGCAGTCTACAGCGCGGGTAAAAAAGTCACTGACATCACCCTCGACGAAGGGGCGGCCTGGGCTGCCAAACCCGGGCACTTCGTCTGGATCGGCCTCGAAGAACCCAACGCCCAGGAACTGGCCAATCTGCAACGCCAGTTCAACCTGCACGAACTGGCCATCGAGGACGCCCTGGAAAAACACAGCCGGCCGAAACTCGAAACCTTCGGCGACGCGCTGTTTATCGTCACCTACTCCCCGGTGCGCGAAGCCGGCAAGCTGGAGTTCATCGAAACCCATATCTTTGCCGGCAATGGCTACATCATCACTGCCCGCAATGGCCACTCCAAATCCTATGGGTTCGTGCGTCAGCGCTGCGAGGCACGACCGCTGCTGCTGGAGCACGGCGAAGACTTCGTGCTCTACGCGCTACTGGATTTCGTCACCGAGAACTACCAGCCGGTCAGCGAAGCGATCCATGCCGAGATCGACGAACTGGAGCACAGCGTGCTGTGCAGTTCGCTCAACGAGGGGGATATCCAGCACCTCCACAGCCTGCGCCGCGATGTGCTGCGCCTGCGCCGTTATGTAGCGCCCATGGTGGAGATCAGCGAAGAGCTGCAGAAGCTCAGCTTCCCCTTTATCGACAAGAACATGCGCCCGTACTTTCGCGACGTGCAGATCCATGTCACCCGGCAGATGGAAGACCTGGCGACCTTGCGCGACATCGCCAGCCAGACCATCGAGATCGGCGTCCTGCTGGAGGCTTCGCGACAAAGCGTGGTGCAACGCAAGTTCGCCGCCTGGGCGGCGATCCTCGCGTTCCCGACCGCAGTGGCGGGGATCTACGGAATGAACTTCGACAACATGCCCGAGCTGAAGATGCACTACGGCTACTTCGGTGTGCTGGCGTTTCTGGTGCTGGGCTGTACGGGGTTGTGGGCGAGCTTCAAGCGCTCGGGGTGGCTCTGACAACGGAACCGGGCTGGACGCTCCTGCAAGGGCCTTGAGGCCGTTGTAGAAGCGAGCCGGCCAGCGATGCGGCTATGGATTCAAACCGATCCGGCCTGCGGCTTGTGCGCCACAAAACGCATCATCCACTCGGCAACGGTGCTGCCGTGATGATCCCGGTCCAGACTGGCGATGCCCTTTTGATAGACCTGTTCGCCCAGGTGCTGCTGGCGCAGGTCCAGCAAGGCTCGCGAATAGTCATGGATGAACTCCGGGTGGCCCTGGAAGCACAGCACCTGGTCATTGATGTGATAGGCGGCGAACGGGCAGAAATCGCTGGACGCGATCACCGTGGCGTTTTCCGGCAAGGCAGTCACCTGGTCCTGATGGCTGATCAACAGCGTCAACTCTTCCACCACCGGGCTCATCCACGGCGCCTTGGCCGCCAGCTTGTAGTTGTGGGTACCCACGCCCCAGCCCTGGGTCGCGCGTTCGCTCTTGCCGCCCAGCAGCAACGCCAGCAACTGATGGCCAAAGCAGATGCCCAGCAGTTTGTCGCCGCGCTGATAGCGCTCCAGCAGGTAGGTCTTGAGGGTTTGAATCCAAGGGTCGGTACCGAAGGAGTCGGCCTTGCTCCCCGTGACCAGGTAAGCGTCGAAGCTTTGGTCGTCGCTCGGGTAGTGGCCCTGCATCACGTTGTAGACGGTAAATTCGGCAGCGATGGGCTGCTGTGAAAACAGGCGCTGAAACATCTGCCCGTAACCCTGATATTGATCGACCAATTCTGGACGCAGGATGTCGGTTTCCAGAATGCAGATGCGTAGCGACATAAAAAATACCTGACACGTGATGGGAATAATGAACACCCCAGAGCCTGCCTTGAAACGCCCGATCAAGGCAAGCCCCGCGATGCATCACTTCAGTCCCTTCAGCCTCAGAACAACTGGCCCTTGGCGGCCTTCTCCAGCAGCAGCGCCGGCGGCGCGAAACGCTCGCCATATTGCTCGGCCAGGTACTGGGCCCGGGCGATAAAGTCCTTCAGGCCGTACTGGTTGATGAACTGCAAGGCCCCGCCAGTCCAGGCCGCGAAGCCGATACCGAAGATCGAGCCGATATTGGCATCGGCCGTCGAGCGCAATACGCCCTCCTCCACACAACGCACGGTTTCGATGGCCTGCACGAACAACAACCGATCGCGCACGTCCTGCGGCGAAATCTGCCCATCGGCTTTCTCGAAGCGGGTTTTCAGCTGCGGCCACAAGTGTTTCTGCGCCCCGGCCGGGTAGTCGTAGAAACCGCCGCCCGCGGCCTTGCCTGGGCGCTTGTATTCATTGAGCAGCAGGTCGATCACGGCGAAGGCCGGATGCTCCGGCAACGGCTTGCCTTCGGCCTGCAGGTCCTTGGCGGTCTGTTGGCGGATATGGCTCAGCAGGCTCAGGGAAACCTCGTCGCAGATCGCCAGCGGGCCGATCGGCATACCCGCCTTGCGCGCCTCGGTCTCGATCATCGGCGCGGCCACACCCTCACCGAGCATGGCGATACCTTCGTTGGTGAAAGTGCCGAACACCCGCGAAGTGAAAAAGCCGCGGCTGTCGTTGACCACGATCGGGGTCTTCTTGATCTGCTGGACGAAGTCGAAACCGCGCGCCAGGGTTTCGTCACTGGTCTGCTCGCCCTTGATGATTTCCACCAGGGGCATTTTTTCCACCGGGCTGAAGAAATGCAGGCCGATGAACTTGCCTTGATCCGGTACGGCCCTGGCCAGGCCGCTGATCGGCAAGGTCGAGGTGTTGGACGCAATCACCGCCTGTGCCCCCACCACCTGCTGCGCCGCCGCCGAGACCCTGGCCTTGAGCTCGCGATCCTCGAACACCGCCTCGATAATCAGGTCGCACCCGGCCAGGTCGGCGTCCTGCTCGGTGGTTCGGATCCGCGCCAGCGTGGCGTCACGCTGCTCGGCGCTCAATTGGCCACGGGCGACCTTCTTCTCCAGCAACGCCGCCGAATGGGCCTTGCCCTTCTCGGCCGCCGCCAGGCTGATGTCCTTGAGCACCACCTCGATGCCGGCCACAGCGCTGACATAGGCAATCCCGGCGCCCATCATCCCGGCACCGAGCACCCCGACCTTCCTGGTCACATAGGGCGCGAAGCCTTGGGGCCGGGAGCCACCGGCATTGATCTCGTTGAGCTGGAACCAGAAGGTGCCGATCATGTTTTTCGCCACCTGGCCGGTGGTCAGCTCGGTGAAATAGCGGGCTTCGATCAACTGCGCGGTATCGAAATCGACCTGGGCGCCCTCCACTGCCGCACAGAGAATTTTCTCCGGCGCCGGCAGGCAGCCCTGGGTCTTGCTGCGCAGAATCGACGGCGCGATGGCCAGCATCTGCGCGACTTTCGGGTGCGACGGCGTGCCCCCGGGGATCTGGTAGCCGGCCACGTCCCAGCGCTGCTTGGCCGCCGGGTTGGCGACAATCCACGCCCTGGCCTTGGCCAGCAGGTCGTCGCGGTCGCTGGCCAGTTGGTCGATCAGGCCGGCTTTCAGCGCCTGCTGCGGTCGGACCTTCTTGCCTTCCAGCAGATACGGCAGGGCTTTTTCCAGCCCCAGCAAACGCACCATGCGCACCACCCCGCCACCGCCCGGCAGCAGGCCGAGGGTCACTTCCGGCAGGCCGACCTGCAGCGACGAATCGTCCAGCGCCACCCGGTGATGGCAGGCCAGGCAGATCTCCCAGCCACCGCCCAGGGCCGCGCCGTTGATCGCCGCTACCACCGGCTTGCCCAGGGTCTCCAGGGCCCGCAGCTGGCCCTTGAGAGTCAGCACCATGTCATAGAAGGCCTGGGCTTCGGGCTTGCCGACCTTGATCAATTCATTGAGGTCGCCGCCGGCGAAGAAGGTCTTTTTCGCCGAAGTGACGATCACCCCGGCAATCGATTCCTGCTCGGCTTGCAGGCGGGCCACGCAGGCGGCCATGGCCTCGCGGTACACCGCGTTCATGGTGTTGGCGCTCTGGCCCGGCATGTCGATGGTCAGAACGACGATCTGGTCCTGGCCCTTTTCGTAACGGATGGCTTGGGTCATGAAAGTGTTTCCTTGAAGTCAGGGCTCAGAGGCGTTCGATGATGGTGGCGATACCCATGCCGCCACCAACGCAGAGGGTCGCCAGGCCGTAACGCTGGCGCCGTGCTTCCAGCTCGTCGAGCAAGGTGCCGAGGATCGCGCAGCCGGTGGCGCCCAGCGGGTGGCCCATGGCGATGGAGCCGCCATTGACGTTGACCTTGCCAGGGTCGATGGCCATGTCCTTGATGAACTTCAGTACCACCGAGGCGAAGGCCTCGTTGACCTCGAACAGGTCGATGTCCTCGACCCGCAGCCCGGCCTTGGCCAGCGCCTTGCGGGTGGCTGGCGCCGGCCCGGTGAGCATGATGGTCGGATCGGTGCCGGTGACCGCCGTGGCGACGATCCGCGCCCGCGGCTTGAGGCCCAGCGCCTGGCCCTTGGCTTCGGAACCGATCAGCATCAGCGCCGCGCCGTCGACTATCCCTGAGCTGTTGCCCGGGGTGTGCACGTGGTGGATGCGCTCGACATGGCTGTAGACCCGCAAGGCGGTGGCGTCGAAACCCATCTGGCCGATCATCTCGAAGCTGGGCTTGAGCTTGCTCAGGCCGTCGAGGGTGGAATCGGCGCGTATGAACTCATCATGATCCAGCAGGACGATGCCGTTCTGGTCTTGCACCGGCACCAGGGACTTGCTGAAAGCCCCCGCCGCCCTGGCCCGCGCGGCCTTTTGCTGGGACTGCAGGGCAAAGGTATCGACATCCTCACGGCTGAAGCCTTCCAGGGTCGCGATCAGGTCCGCGCCTATGCCTTGCGGGGTGAAATGACTGTGCATATTGGTTTGCGGGTCAAGCACCCAGGCACCGCCGTCGCTGCCCATGGGCACCCGCGACATCGACTCGACGCCGCCGACCACCACCAGGTCCTCGAAGCCGGAGCGCACTTTCATCGCGCCCAGGTTCACCGCCTCGAGGCCCGAGGCGCAAAAGCGGTTGATCTGCACTCCGGCCACGCTGACGTCCCAGTCGGCGACCAGCGCCGCGGTCTTGGCGATGTCGGCCCCCTGGTCGCCGATCGGCGTCACGCAGCCGAGCACGATGTCGTCGACCTGGCTGGTGTCGAGTTCGCTACGCCGCTGCAGAGCATCGAGCAGCCCGGCCAGCAGGTTCACCGGCTTGACGCTGTGCAAGGCGCCGTCGGCCTTGCCTTTGCCACGGGGGGTGCGTAATGCATCGAATATCAAAGCCTGGGTCATGACGTCCTCGAACCGCTGTGCAGATGAATGATGACAGGGCTCCCACTCTTGGCCCCGAGAGCCCCGGATTCAATGACCGATGCGCTCACTGACCTTGACGGTCACGCTCAGACGAACGGTAGTGAGCTAATGGATTCCGCCCGCCGCATAACGGAACTGTCTAGACAAAGGCCGGGCAAGAAGATGGCAATAAGCCTCATGCGTTTTTTAAAGCATTCGTCTATTAGCTGATATGAAATGGATCTAAGCCAAGGGTTACAAGGCCCCTAAGGTAGGAACTGTAGGCAGTGAATCGTTGCAGCCGGGTCTTGCCGGTGCACGCGTAAAAAAGGGACACATCGCCTGACCAGAGTGAAGCGGCAGGCATGCATTTGATGTTCAGGAATAACAACAAAAGGCATTCAGCCATGTTCAAGCATTCGAAAGTCCGTCAAGCGGGGCTCATTCTGTTCGCAACCACCTTGCTTCTGATTTTGCCGAATCTCACCAAAGTGATCGGCTAGAGGCGTGGCCATCCCGTCACGCAATTGCATCTTTGTGCTCCGGTTCGCTACCGAGGCAGGCGCTTGTGTGCCACTCTTTCTGACGCCGCGGCCACGCTGAATCAGGGTGTCGTCGCGCTTATCAGAAAACTGGAGACAGGCCGTACGCGCTGCTCTCCACCCCTGCGACGGAACAGCGATCAATTGAAATCTCTTATCCTCCTGTGCAGCGCCCTGCTGCTCACCACACCCGTGCATGCCGCGCAGCTGACCCTGGAACTGGGGGCCGGCAGTCGCACCTGGCAGACCGAAGAACTGCTCAAGCACCCTCAGGCCCGGACCGTCACCGTCAAGGATGACGTGTCGTACAAACGCGACATGAGTTACCGCGCGGTGCCGATCTCGGCCCTGCTCACCGACATCAAGGCTGATGACCATCTGCAGGCTGTCGCCCTGGACGGTTTCGCCGCCGAGTTGCCCGCCGCCCCCCTGCTCAACCAGGACGGCGCCCAGGCCTGGCTGGCCATCGAAGACCCGGCCAAGCCCTGGCCGCCCCTGGCTGAAGGCAAGCACAGCGCCGGGCCTTTTTACCTGGTGTGGACCAACCCGCAGGCCGGTCATATCAGCCCCGAGCAATGGCCGTTCGAAGTGGCGAGTATCAAGCGCCTGGCGCCGGTGGCCGAGCGTTTTCCGGTCCTGCGCCCGGACCCCACACTGGCGGCCGGCGACCCGGTGAACCAGGGCTTCGCCCTGTTCCAGAAGAACTGCCTGGCTTGCCATCGCCTCAACGGCGCCGGCGACTCGCAGTTCGGCCCGGACCTGAATATCCCCTACAGCCCCACCGAGTATTTCGGTGCGGACTTCCTCAAGCGTTATATCCGTGACCCACAGAGCCTGCGCCGCTGGCCACAGGCGAAGATGCCGGCCTTCGCAAGCAGCGTATTGCCGGATGCCGAGCTGGAGTTGCTGGTGGGGTATCTGAAGCATATGGCGGGACGCAAGCAGCCTGGGCAATAAAGCTGGCTTGGTGAGGTGCTGTCCAGAATGCCATCGCAGGCAAGCCTCGTTCCTTACAGTCGGGCGTGCTCCCCGGCAAGCGCTCCATTGCAATGCAGTGGCTATCGACGGCATAGCCAGACTTGATTTCACCGCTTGGGCAAAACTGCGCAAAATTCGCTGCAGCAGCGCAGATGACCTCAGTACCACCACGGTGCGCAGTCGACGCCCCACCCTTCATGGCGCCAATGGCAGCCGGCCCCGGAATGTCCCCGACCGGTTTCCTCTCCTACCGGTCTTCCCTTTTGGCCACCCTCAGCGGGTGGCCTTTTTTTACCCGCTTTTTTGTAGGATCCCGGGGGCAGAAACGAAATCGGCCGACCCGAAGGTCAGCCGATGCTGAGTCTTGACGCTATTCATATGCACTAAACGAGTCGCCCTCGAACCTCCTGCTTCACGCCCCAACCTTCAATGATCCCGCCCAGGGGCGCGACCACCGCTTCAAAGTCCTGCTCGAAATCGCCGATGCCGCCGTAGGTGGCGTACATCACCTTGCTCAGCTCCAGGTACCAGGCGCCGTCATCGCGCACGCTGACCTGGGCATTCAAGGATTCACCGCGGAACTGCCCTGCCGCCCTGCGTGCCCGCTCCTCGTCCGGGAAAATGGCGTAGAACTCGATGGGATGGAATCGTGAAAAGTCGAAACCGCCTTCTTTCATGCGGCGCAGCACGCTGCTGCTGATGTCTTCTTGATAGGCTGTGCTCATGAAACGTCCTCCTCAAACCGATGGATAGACTTTCCGTACTCCCTTGCCTGTCACCGCACGGTGCAGGCTTGCGGCGAGAAGATCGCCGCCAGGAAACAAGCATGTAGCTGACAAGACCAGACCTTAGCGATTCATTCGCTGATCTCGAATGCAGAGTAGCGCCAAGACGCAGGCGCTGCCAAGGTCTGGGTTAAAGCTCGGTGGAGCTTTGCGCATTAAAGATTAAATCGGCGTAATGCTGAGGATTTGAATGCTGTTCTGATCTTTCAGGCTCTTGAGCGTAGGGTCGTCGGTGCGCCCTTCCAGATCGTTGAGGTCAAGCTCGGCCGGAACCGGCAGAAGCTTTGCGCGAATCAATTGTGCCGCCTCCTCCATGCTGGGCTGCTGCTCACAGTCGAACTGCTCGACTGACTGGACACCATGATCGTCAACGAAAGTGACTTGCCACTTTTGCATCAGTGCCTCCTTGATGAAGCCCATGGATGGACTCACAAGATGTCGACCCTGAAGAACCAAGGATCGTTCAAACCAAAGGCCCGGCGGTGCCATTAAAAAAGGCTGCCCTGGGGCAGCCTTTTCGCAACGGTCGGCGCTTACGGTTTCTCGGCGCGCGCCTTCAATGCCTTGAGGGTGTTGAACGGCGCATCCACGACAAACTTGTTGGCCAGCCAGGACGGCACGCTGCCGCCCGGTTCGGTGTGCACCTGATAGGTCACTTCGACCTGGTCCGCGCCCTTGGGCACGAACTTCCAGAAGCCTTCGACCTGGGCGACACGCACGAAACCTTTCTCCTCGGGAATGTAGGTCGGTACGCCTTCGAGCTTGCGGGTCAGGCTGCCGTCGGCCGCTTCGCTGGTGGTGACGTGCAGCACCGAATCACGCGGTGTGACCGGCCATGGGGTATTGAACTGAGTGTAGGTCCAGCTCTGCTCGCCTTCGTGCTTGAGCAGTTTCTGCGACTTGCATTCGTGAATCCAGGCGCAGGCGCCCGTCACGTCGTCCTGCAAAGCGCGCAGCTTGGCCACGCTGGTTTTCATGGTGGTCACGCCCCGGTAGGCCTTGTATTTGGAGCCGGCCACTTCACTCAAGGAGACCTTGATGCCGTCTTCATCCTTGGCCGTTTGCCAATCTTCGGCGTGGGCGGTTGCCGAGAGCAGAACGGTCAACCCACAGAGCACAGCAATTCGATGCAGCGAACCCATTGTCTTATTCCTTATTGTTGAAGTTCCGTTCATTTCAAACACTTCACGCCGCCGTCATTTGCTCCCACCAGCCCAACAAGCGGATAGCCTCTTCCCGGCTGTCGCCGCAGACTTCGACATCGGCCTGGAACGCACCACAGACGGCGGGCCGTTCGGGTTGGCCGAACAAACCGCACAGCAGTTCGACAGAAAGATGGATGCAACGTTCTCCGGCCGGTTTGCCATTGGGCATTCCAGGAATCGGGGTACTGATGGAAGGGGCAATGCAACAGGCGCCACAGCCTTCACGGCAGTTCATGACGACAAGCTCCTCGCGACGGGCAAAGTATTGAAATGACGCGGACTAGAGTAACCGCTAAAACAGCCGTTTGAAATTGGCCGCCCACTGGTTTTTATGCTCAGGCTCGCGTGACTGACCAGTCTCCGACAAAGCGTCAGGGCTGCGGGTCACAGTCAGGATGAGGGTTTACTGCTTGAACTCGAAATCCAGCGCCGCGCCTTCCACATCACGCCGTTCGTCATTGCGCAGCTGCAACTGCATTTCGTTGCTCAGCAAGCGACCGTTGAGCTGGAACGGACTGTCGTCCTTGGGTTTCTCGCCGAACATCGGCGGCAGCAACGGGGTGCGCTTGGGCTGGTTGACCGAACCGATCGGCTGCAATTGCTTGACCATTTCCGGCGGCAGGCTCAGATCCACATTGGCCGAAGGCAAACGCGTCTTCACGATCTCACTGGCAGGCTTGGACTTGGAAGCGATCGGCGCGCGCCTTTTCTGTGCCTTGGCCTTGGGCTTGGCCTTGCTGGTCACTGCCGCCTTCTTTACCGGCGCGGCTTTCTTGGCTGCCGCGGTTTTCTGCGATTTATTCGCGGTGGCGCTTGCCGCGACCTTTTCCTGGGCCGGAGCCGCCAGAACGCTGGCCATGCCGAAAGCACTCAATACACTGACCAATACCCAGGCAACAGGAAAAATCGCTTTCATAGAGAGACAACAGGATCGGCGGCAAAGAGCCATATGCTCGCCTGTTGACCGCGCGAAAACAAGCGCGGTAACCGATCCTTCAAAAACCGCCCGCGGCCTCCTGGCACAGTTGGCTGGCCAGCATGCCCAGGGTCATCAGTGCCCGTTCGGCCTCGCGATTCCATGGGGTACCGCAGTTGAGGCGAATGCAGTGGTTGAACTGCTCGGTATTACTGAAGATCAGCCCCGGCGCGATACTGATGCCCTGCTGCAATGCCCGGACATGCAATTCCTGGGTATTGACCCGCCCCGGCAGGCTGACCCACAGAATGAAACCGCCGTTCGGACGGGTAATCTGCGTGCCCTCCGGGAAGTACTGCTGCACCGCCAACTGAAAGGCGCTGAGGTTCTTGCGGTACTCCTGGCGGATAAAGCGCAGATGCCGGTCGTAACCGCCGTTCTCCAAGTAGGCCGCGACGCCCATCTGGGTGACGCTGCAGGCCGAATGAGTGCTGAAGGTCTGCAAGCGCTGGATTTCCTGCTGGAACTTGCCGGCAATCATCCAGCCGATGCGCACGCCGGGTGACAGGGTCTTGGAAAAGCTCGAGCAATAGATCACCCGATCCAGCCGGTCATAGGCTTTCAGCGCCTTGGTACGACCGACCTCGAACATCAGTTCGCCGTAGATATCGTCCTCGACCACCTGGATATCGAAATCCGAGGCCAGGCGCAGCAATTGTTTCTGCCGCTCTTCCGGCATCGTGCCGCCCAGTGGATTGCTCAAGCGCGTGGTCAACACCAGGGCCTTGATCGACCACTGGTTGGCCGCCAGTTGCAGCGCTTCCAGGCTCATGCCGGTGGAAGGGTCGCTGGGAATCTCGATGACCTTGAGCCCCAACAGGTCGGCCAGTTGCAGCAGGCCGTAGTAAGTCGGCGACTCCGCCGCGATCAGGTCGCCCGGGCGGGTCAGCACGCGCAACGACATCTGCAAGGCATCCACGCAGCCGTGGGTGATCACCACTTCGGACGGATCGACCACCACGCCAGCGTCGCGCATGCGAATCGCCACCTGTCGGCGCAACGGCTCGAAGCCGGGGCTGAACATGTAGCTGAAGGCGCGCGGGCTGTGGAAACGGGTGACCTTGGCCAGTTGCTGGTGCAGCGCCCGCACCGGCAGGTAATCGACGCTCGGCACCGCGGCGCCCAGCGGAAACACGCCTTCACGGCGCGACTCCACCAACACCTGATGAATGATGCTGCTGCGCGTCACCAGGCCCGGCCGTTCGACCCGGGCGATGTCCGGGGTCGGCGCGGTCAGCGCCGGGGTCTGGTGCACGTAATAGCCCGACTGCGGACGGGCGCGGATCAGCCCCTGGTCCTCGAGATTGGCGTAGGCCTGGAGCACCGTGGCATGGCTGACGTTGAGCTGGGAACTCATCTTGCGTACCGAGGGTACGCGTTCCCCGGGTTGGTACACACCACGACGGATATCTTCAGCCAGCTGCTGAGCGATACGTTGATAAAGCAAGAGATTGGTCATGACGCTGCACTCGATTTCACCGGCATTTTATTCTTGTGGATGACGATACCGGAACAGTTCATAAGTGTACTGGGACAGTTGCCACAATAGTCGACCGTACAGGGCAGTGTCAGCAAAAACTGTACTGTTTTGTGTGCCAATCGTCAGGCACAAAAAAACCCGGCTCCACGAGGGAAACCGGGTTGTTTTGACGGCCCGCGTCTTAGCGCGCGGCGCCTAACTGGCCTTTCTCGTCGGAGAAGACAATTTCCACCCGACGGTTCTGCGCCCGCCCACGTTCCGAGGCGTTGGCCTCGACCGGGTACTCATCGCCATAACCTTCGACCTGGACCCGTTTCTCCTCGACCCCCAGGTCGACCAGGATATCGGCCACGGCCTGGGCCCGGTCGCGGGATAGTTTCAGATTGCTCTGCTTGTCGCCAGTGTTGTCCGTGTAGCCCTCGATCCGCACCACACGCTTGGGGTTGAGCTGGAGAAACTGCACGACCTTGAGCACAGTGCGGTTGGCCGAGCTCTTCAGCTCCGCTTCGCCGGTGTCGAACAGCACATCGCCCAGGGTCATCACCAGCCCACGATCGGTCTGGGTCGTGGCCAGGTTGATGATCTGCTCTTCCAACCACTTGCCCTGCTGCTGCACGCTCAGCAGCTTGGCCTCGCGCAGGGCCAGTTGCAGGCGCTGGCGTTCGAGTTCGAGCTTGGCCGCCTGCTCCTGGTTCAGTGCCTGGTTGGTGTGCTCGCGGGCGATTTCGCTGTAGCGCTGGCTGAGGTAGGCGTAGTGCACCACATCCGAACCGCTGCCCCAGTAGCTGGACAGGCGATCGGCCCGGGCCAGGGACTCACCGGCGCGGATCACATCCTTGGGCGCGATGCGCAGCACATTGGAATCTTCCTTGACCTTCTGGAAGTCCTCGCCGGCCTGTTCCAGCGCTGCTTCGCTGCGTTGCCCGGCACAGCCGTAGAGGCCGGTGCAGGCGATCAGCAGCACGCCACCCAATACTCGAGTCAGGCGATTCATTGGGCATCTCCCAACTGCTTGCGCAGACGAGTGATGCGGGTCTGGACGAGGTTCAGCTGTTCCTGGCTTTTCAGGGTCAGGACCCGCGCCTCGGCCAGGCGCGCATCCAGTTCCGCCTGCTCGGCACGCATGCGCGCGTGCTTGAACGACTCTTCCTGCATGTTGCGTTGGGCGCGGGCGAATTTGTCCTCGGCCAGTTTCATTTCCGGCACATCCTCTGCCGTGGCTCCCACGGCCTTGGCCTGGGCCAGGGTTTGTTCGGTCAGGCGCATTTGTTCATTCGGCGCCGGATCGGCTGCGCAACCCGCCAGAGCCAGGACGGCCAGGGCAGCGAAAAGAGGTCGAATACTCACTAGAAATCCCTACTGTTTGGGGGTGCTGACAGGTTGCTGCAACTGTGCCTTCCAACGCTCGAGATTGCGCTGCAGCACGGCTTCCGTCAGACCGGACGCGGGCAATTCTGTCATCTTTTTTGCCAACTGTCCGCGCAACCATGGGTCATTGCAGGCGGAGTTGTGCGAGATGGCCAGGAACAGCCCAGGTTTGTCGGCAGGCTGCGGGAATACCAGCAGATCGTTGGCCATGCCCAGCGACTGGGCCAGGGCCATGCCGGCGTAGCGTCCGGCCATTACGTACTCCACCTCCCCCAGCAACAGTTTCTGGAATGCCTGGGTCAGATTCGGCATGCGGGTCAGGCTCAATTGCTCCTTGGCGAAGGCCTCGAAGGGCGGCGTCAGGCGCGCCCTTTCCGACAATGCGCCGGTATGCCCATGCAGGTCCGACGGCTGGCTGTAGCTCAGCGTCGAGCCCTTGCGGGTCCAGACCAGGAAATCGTTCTCCAGCAGCGGTGGATGAATGTAGTCCAGCGCTTCCAGCTCACTCACCGTCAGCGGCGCGTCAGCCAGCATGTCCATGCGCCCGCTGCGCACTTCGTCCAGGGCGGCGGAGCGTTTGCCGGCATACAACAACTCGACCTTGATCCCCAGTTCCTGCGCCACGTGCTGCAGCAGTTCGGCGCTGGCGCCAATCAGGTGGCTGGGGTCCTGCGGGTCGCGCCACAGATACGGCGGGGCATCCGGACTGCCGGTCACCACCAGGCGCTCGCATTTACCGGCGGCCATCGACGACAACGGCATCAGTGTCAGTCCCAACAGCACTGACAGGCCACCCAGGCGACGCAGATCCATGGCGAAATTCTCCCACTCAAATCCCAGACAATAAAAAAGCCCGGCCAAAAGACCGGGCTCTCTTATAAGTGAAGCCGCTGGATTAGACCAGCTTCTCCAGCTCTGGTACGGCTTCGAACAAGTCCGCCACCAGGCCGTAATCGGCCACCTGGAAGATCGGCGCTTCTTCGTCCTTGTTGATCGCAACGATCACCTTGGAGTCTTTCATACCGGCCAGGTGCTGGATCGCGCCGGAAATACCGACGGCGATGTACAACTGTGGCGCAACGATCTTGCCGGTCTGGCCGACCTGCATGTCGTTGGGTACGAAACCTGCGTCGACCGCGGCGCGCGAAGCACCCACGGCAGCGCCCAGCTTGTCGGCCAGGGCGTACAGGTGTTTGAAGTTGTCGCCGTTCTGCATGCCGCGGCCGCCGGAAATGACGATCTTGGCAGCAGTCAGTTCAGGACGGTCGGACTTGGCCAGCTCTTCGCCGACAAAGCTCGATTTGCCTGCGTCGTGAGCGGCAGCAACCGCTTCGACAGCGGCCGAACCGCCTTCGGCGGCAACCGGATCGAAACCGGTGGCGCGCACGGTGATGACCTTCACGGCGGCGTTCGATTGCACGGTAGCGATGGCGTTACCGGCATAGATCGGACGCTTGAAGGTGTCGGCGCTTTCTACCGAGATGATCTCGGAGATCTGGTCGACGTCCAGCTGCGCGGCCACGCGCGGCAGGATGTTTTTGCCGTTGGAAGTGGCGGCGGCCAGGATGTGGCTGTAGCCCTTGCCTAGCTCTGCTACCAGAGGGGCAACGTTTTCCGGCAGTTGGTGAGCGTAAGCGGCGTTGTCGGCGGACAGGACTTTGCTCACGCCAGCGATTTTCGCGGCGGCCTCAGCCACAGCGCCAGCGCCCTGGCCAGCGACCAGGACGTGGATGTCGCCACCGATTTTGGCAGCGGCGGCAACGGTGTTCAGGGTGGCCGGAGCCAGCACCTTGTTGTCGTGTTCAGCGATTACCAAGATAGTCATGATCAGATTACCTTCGCTTCGTTTTTCAGTTTCTCGACCAGTTCAGCGACCGACTTGACCTTGATACCCGCGCTGCGTGCAGCCGGCGCTTCGACTTTCAGGGTCTTGTTGGTAGAGGCGGTGGAAACGCCCAAAGCATCAGGAGTCAGCACTTCAAGCGGCTTCTTCTTGGCTTTCATGATGTTTGGCAGAGACGCGTAGCGCGGCTCGTTCAAACGCAGGTCGGTGGTGACGATCGCGGGCAGGTTCAGCGAAACGGTTTGCAGGCCGCCGTCGATTTCACGGGTCACGGCAACCTTGTCGCCCGACACTTCGACCTTGGAGGCGAAGGTGCCTTGAGCGTAACCGCTCAGGGCTGCCAGCATCTGGCCGGTCTGGTTGTTGTCGCTGTCGATGGCTTGCTTGCCAAGGATCACCAGTTGAGGCTGTTCCTTGTCGACCACGGCCTTGAGCAGCTTGGCCACGGCCAGGGAGTTCAGTTCATCAGCGGACTCGACGAGGATGGCACGATCGGCACCCAGCGCCAGGGCGGTACGCAGTTGCTCTTGAGCAGTAGCGGGACCGATGGAGACGACGACGATTTCAGTCGCTACGCCTTTTTCTTTCAGGCGTACGGCTTCTTCCACTGCGATTTCGCAGAAAGGGTTCATCGACATCTTGACGTTGGCGAGGTCGACGCCGGAATTGTCCGCCTTGACGCGAACCTTGACGTTGTAATCGACAACGCGTTTGACAGCTACAAGAACCTTCATGGATTCCTCGTTACTCTCCGGTGAAAAGAAAGTCGCCTAGGCGAACCTGGCGGTTGATGCTCATCGGGCACAAGGGCACCTCTAAAAACGCTGGCATGGACTCTTGCAACAGCAGACAGATGACCTTGCTCACGGGATGATGACCGTTCGTCAGTAGCGACTGGCCGGTCATTCTTTATCGCGGCGTGTAAACTGCGCGTTGCGTCACCTTGTACTGCCTTCGCCCTGTCTTTAGAGGTGCTCTTGAAACCAACAGTCAGCCTACGGCGAGCGCAAAACCGACCGTATCTTGACCGGAACGCCTATTCTGGTCAATACGCCAAAATGGCCAGTCATAAGCCGCGCTTCTTTGATTTACATGGGCTGCAGCAAATTCAAACAAACGTTTGTATTGGACGCTAAGAGTGGTGTAGATATAATGCGCCGCCTAGAGAGAAAGGCGGGTCGTTCATTGTCCCCTCCCCTGTTTGGCGGAGAAAACCATCGATGCGACACCCAACCTCCAATTAGAAAAAAACCGTTGAGCCTTGAGTAGGAGATAGCCTAGTGGAACGCGAATACATGGAATTCGACGTGGTCATCGTCGGTGCCGGCCCCGCTGGCTTGTCCGCCGCCTGCCGACTGAAGCAGAAGGCCGCCGAAGCCGGTAAGGAAATCAGCGTCTGCGTGGTCGAGAAAGGCTCCGAAGTCGGTGCTCACATTCTTTCCGGCGCCGTGTTCGAACCGCGCGCCCTGAACGAGCTGTTCCCGGACTGGAAGGAACTCGGCGCCCCGCTGAACACCCCGGTCAAGCGCGATGACATCTATGTCCTGAAAAACGCCGACAGCGCGACCAAAGTTCCCGACTTCTTTGTGCCCAAGACCATGCACAACGAAGGCAACTACATCATCTCCCTGGGCAATCTATGCCGCTGGCTGGCCCAGCAGGCCGAGAACCTGGGCGTGGAAATCTATCCGGGCTTCGCCGCCCAGGAAGCACTGTTCGACGAGAACGGCGTGGTCCGCGGGATCATCACCGGCGACCTGGGTGTCGACCGCGAAGGCAATCCGAAGGAAGGCCTGTACACCCCCGGCATGGAACTGCGTGGCAAGTACACCCTGTTCGCCGAAGGCTGCCGTGGCCACATCGGCAAGCAACTGATCAAGCGCTTCAACCTGGACAGCGACGCCGACGCCCAGCACTACGGCATCGGCCTCAAGGAAATCTGGGAAATCGATCCGGCCAAGCATCAGCCAGGCCTGGTGGTCCACACCGCCGGCTGGCCGCTGGACATCATGGGCACCGAGAACACCGGCGGCTCCTTCCTTTATCACCTGGAAAACAACCAGGTGGTGGTCGGCCTGATCGTCGACCTGTCCTACAGCAACACCTACCTGTCGCCGTTCGACGAATTCCAGCGCCTCAAGCATCACCCGGTGCTCAAGCAGTACCTCGAAGGCGGCAAGCGCGTCAGCTACGGCGCGCGCGCCATCTGCAAAGGCGGCCTGAACTCGCTGCCGAAAATGGTGTTCAAGGGCGGCGCGCTGATCGGTTGCGACCTGGGCACCCTGAACTTCGCCAAGATCAAGGGCAGCCACACCGCCATGAAGTCCGGCATGCTCGCCGCTGACGCCGTGGCCGATGCGCTGTTCGCCGGTTCCGAAGGCGCCGACGAGCTGAACACCTATGTAGAAGCGTTCAAGTCCAGCTGGCTGTACGAAGAACTGTTCGCCAGCCGCAACTTCGGCCCGGCGATCCACAAGTACGGCGCTATCGTCGGTGGCGGTTTCAACTGGGTCGACCAGAACCTCTTCGGTGGCAAGCTGCCGTTTACCCTGCACGACACCAAGCCGGACTACGCCTGCCTGAAGCTGGCCGCGGACTGCAAGAAGATCGACTACCCGAAACCGGACGGCAAGCTCAGCTTCGACAAACTCAGTTCGGTGTTCATCTCGGGCACCAACCATGAAGAAGAACAGCCTTGCCACCTGAAGCTGACCGATCCGAGCATCCCGATCGGCAAGAACCTGCCGCTGTACGATGAGCCTGCTCAACGCTACTGCCCGGCCGGGGTGTATGAAGTGATCACCAAGGAAGACGGCGAGAAGCGCTTCCAGATCAACGCCCAGAACTGTGTGCACTGCAAGACCTGCGACATCAAGGACCCTGCGCAGAACATCACCTGGGTCGCGCCGGAAGGCGCGGGCGGTCCGACTTACCCGAACATGTAAGGCGTACGCTTGAAGAAAAAAGGCTCCCGAATGGGGGCCTTTTTTATTGCCGGCGCCACTGCCCTGCTTCTGTAGGAGCACAGCTCGCGTGCGATAAGGACTTGGCGATGTATCTGTCAGAACATCTCACCCTTCATCGCGGGCAAGCCTCGCTCCTCCAGACGAGCGCCCCCATCACGCTGCTCGCTCATCCCCCGGATTGCGCTCGAAGTAGCGCTTGTATTCACGGCTGAACTGCGAGGTGCTCTGGTAGCCCACCCGATGCGCCACCTGGGCCACGCCCAGCCCTTCTCCCAGCAGCAACTGCTGCGCCCTGAGCAAGCGCAGGCGCTTGAGGTACTGCACCGGCGACAGCAGCGTGCTGCGCTTGAAGTGCTCATGAAAGGTCGAGGTGCTCATGTTCGCGCAACGGGCCAGGGTCTCGACGTTCAGCGGCTCGGTGTAATGCTCGTGCAAGTGATTCAGCGAGGCGGAAATCCGCGCGAACTGCCCGTGCTGCTCCACCAGCGCGCGCAGCACATCGGCCTGCGGCCCGCGCAAGACGGTGAACATCAATTCGCGCAAGCGCGCCTGGCCCATCACCTTGCACTCCAGAGGATCGTGCAGGCAGCGCAGCAGGCGCTCCACGCAACCGCGCATCGTGTCGTCGAGCACCACCGAGGTCATCGACTCCGGGGTCTGCGCCTGGGCACTGCGCCCCGCGGCAACGCCCATCGCCAGCACCAGCTCGCCCAACAGCGCCCGGTCGATGGCGATGGACACCCCCAGCAACGGCGCATTGGGCATGGCGAAGGTCTCGCACTCGAAGGGCACCGACAGCGCCTGGATCAGGTAATGCCCAGCGCCGTACTCCAGGGTCCGCGGGCCCAGATACGCCAGCTTGCTGCCCTGGACGATGATCATCAGGCTCGGCTCGTAGATATGCGGGCCGCGGGCCACGTCGCAACTGGCTCGCAACACCTGGACCCCAGGCAGCCCCGTGGGAACGAAACCGTCGCGGGTCGCAAGAGGCTGGATCAGGGACACCAGGGTGGCATTGGCATCGAGATGGCGGGTCAACAACATGGGGAAAACTTCACGGGAAAAGGGATGAAAACATCATCGCAGGTCTGCACGCCAATGCCGCGCGCAAATGGCCGATGGCGGAGGAATAGGCATGACATGCCGAGGAATCGCCATGTTCGCGCCAGGGAGCGGCGCCGAGAATGGCCCGCCTCACCTGTCAGTGCTTTTGCGAGGTTCATCATGTACACAGCCATCGGTTACGCCGCCCAGTCCGCCACCACTCCCCTCGCCCCCATGAGTTTTCAGCGCCGCAGCCCGCGTCCCGACGACGTGGCCATCGAGATTCTCTACTGCGGCGTCTGCCACTCCGATATCCACCAGGCCCGCAATGAATGGGGCATCGCCGTGTACCCGCTGATGCCAGGCCACGAAATCGTCGGCAAGGTCACCGCCGTCGGCGCCCAAGTGACCAGGCACAAGGTGGGCGACCTGGTCGGCGTCGGCTGCATGGTCGACTCCTGCCGGCATTGCGAAGCCTGCGCCGCCAACCTGGAGCAATACTGCCTGGAAGGCCCGACCATGACCTACGCCACCCCGGACCGGGTCGACGGCAGCAACACCATGGGCGGGTACTCCGACAGCATCGTGGTCAACGAGCACTTTGTCGTGCGCATTCCCGAGAAACTCGACCTGGCCAGCGCCGCGCCGATCCTCTGCGCGGGCATCACCACCTACTCGCCGCTCAAGCATTACGGGGTGAAGGCCGGCGACAAGGTGGGCATTCTCGGCATGGGTGGCCTGGGCCACATGGGTATCAAGTTCGCCAAGGCCCTGGGCGCGCAAGTGACCCTGTTCACCCGTTCGGCGAGCAAGGCCGAGGAAGCCCGTCGCCAGGGTGCCGATCATGTGATCGTCTCCACCGATGCCGAGCAGATGAAGGCCGCGGCCGGCCGCTTCGACTTCCTGCTGGACACTATCCCGGTGCAACACGACCTCAATCCCTACCTGGATACCCTGCGTTTTGACGGCGTACACATCCTGGTCGGCCTGATCGAGCCGGTGGACCCGCCCGTGCACGCGGCCAAGCTGGTACTGGGCCGTCGCGTGCTGGCCGGCTCGCTGATCGGCGGCATCGCCGAAACCCAGGAAGTGCTGGATTTCTGCGCCGAGCACAACATCACCTGCGACATCGAAATGCTCGACATCCGCCAGATCAACGAGGCTTACGCGCGGATGATCGCCGGCGATGTGAAATACCGCTTCGTCATCGACATGGCGACCCTCAAGCAATAAACGCAGTCCCGTAGGAAGCTGCCCGCGATGGCGATAGACCTGGAAAAATGCCATCGCGGGCAAGCTTCGCGCCTATGGAAGCCTGAGTCGGCCGCCGAGTTCGGCGGAGATGCCAGCGGCGACCTGCTGATCGACAAAACCACCCCACTCGATGTCCTCCACGCCAACAGCGCCGCCCGTCTGCTGGCCGTCAACCAACTGCTGGAAAGCCTGTCGCGGCTAGACATGAAAGCCGCCGACAACACCGACTGCAACACCTGGCCAGCGCCATCCTGTTGCGCGACAGCTGCGATCTACTGGATGTGATGGGCTGGCACCTGCAGGCCTGAGCCCTGGTCGAACGACGGCAGCCCTGAACTTGAGGGCTGCCTTGAGAATGGAGTGGACTGTCAGGATTGCTATCGCGAGCAAGCTCGCTCCTGCACGAAAGAAGCGCCGGGTAAATCAGCCCTGGGCGAACGCGCGCAGCACATCGCCATCCATGCGATACCTCACCCACTCTTCCTGGGGCTGGGCGCCCAGGGATTTGTAGAACTGGATCGCCGGTTCGTTCCACTCCAGCACGCTCCACTCGAAGCGCCCACAACCGTTGTCGCAGGCGATCCGCGCCAGGTGCCGCAGCAGCTGTTTGCCAGCGCCGCCGCCGCGTTGTGCGGGGGTGATGTAGAGGTCTTCCAGGTACAGGCAATTGCTGCCCAGCCAGGTGGAATAGCTGAAGAAAAACACCGCGAAGCCGATCGGCACGCCATCGCGCAGGCAGATCAGGCCGTGGGCCGTGGCGCCCTCGCTGAACAGGCTGCGCTCGATGTCGGCGACGCTGGCGATGACCTCATGGCGCGCACGTTCGTAATCGGCCAACTCCCTGATGAAGGCAAGGATTTGCGGTGCATCGCTGGGCACGGCTGGACGGATTTCGACGGACATCGGCGGGTCTCGATTGGAAGGCAGGCGGCCATATTAGATCGACAGGGGAAGGACATGCACGGGTATTTCACAGGGATATGCCTGGAGGTCGTGGCGGGTGATTGTCCATGTCGGAATTGCCCGATACCTGTAGCCGCTGCCGCTGGCTGCGATCGGTCGCGAAGCGCACGGCACTTTTATCGGCGCCCGAAGGTCCCGCGGGCCTTATCGCAGCCTGCAGCAGCGGCTACAGTGTGCGCCTGTATTTTTTACTGCCTGGCTGAAATGACTTCCCACGCTTTTGCTCCCCTGCCCGATCTCGCCAACACCCTGCTGCCCCACGCGCTGGAGCCCGTCGACGATGGTGCCCACGACCTGTCGCACCTGCAGCGGGTGTGGGCCAATGCGCGGCGCATCGCCCGGGAAGACGGCGGCGATCTGCAAGTGCTGCTGGCCGCCACCCTGCTGCACGATTGCGTCGCCGTGGAAAAGAGCTCACCGCTGCGCGCCCAGGCCTCGCGCCTGTCAGCGGAAAAGGCCTCGGCCCTGCTGCACCGACTGGGCTGGCCCGAAGCGACGATCGCCGCGGTGGCCCACGCCATCGAAGCCCACAGTTTTTCCGCCGCAATCGAGGCTCGCACCCTGGAGGCGAAGATCCTGCAGGACGCCGACCGTCTCGACGCCCTGGGCGCTCTCGGCGTGGCCCGCACCTTCTATGTCGGCGGCCGGTTGAACCGAGCCTTCTACGATCCCCACGACCCGCACGCCGAACACCGCGACTACGACGACCTGAACTTCACCCTCGACCACTTCCACACCAAGCTGCTGCACCTGGCCGAGGGCTTCCAGACCGTGACCGGAGCGCGCCTGGCGCAGGTGCGCCATGCCCGCCTGAAGCGCTTCATGGACGAATTCATCGATGAGATCGGTGGCTGACTTACTCCACTGCGGGCTAATCCTGAAGCCTGCAAGATCACCACGACTCAGCAGGTCGGATGGTTGAAGCGATTGATCATGTTGCCGTAGGTGCGGTTGTAGCGGTTGGCCGAGCGGACGATGCTCGAACTCTGCATCTGTGCCGGCAGGTTCTTCATCGCGCCCTCGGGAGCGCGCTTGTACACCCCGTCCTTGACGTCGCGGACGATCGAACGCGACTGGCCGATGAACTCATTGATTTCCAGCATGCCGCCACCGCACGACTTGCCGCTCTGTGCGGCCTGGGCGCTGACCTTGCCATTCCAGCCCGCGGCCGCGTCGGCCACCAGTGCCAGGGACTTCTCGAAGGCTGCCAGGGCCTGCGGATCGTTCGGTTCGGCGAACAGCGTCTCGGCATCGGCGGTGTTGAGTTTGCCGTAGTAGATCAACCCGGCCCGGTAGTAGGCCGCGGTGTCTTTCGGCGCCTCATCGAATGCCTGCTTGGTCAGCGCCAGGTCACGCGCGCCCAGGCCGGTGTAGAAGTCCTGCTCCTTCTCGCTGACCGCAGTCAGGGCGGCCAGATAGGCCTGGCTCTGGCGACGGGCCAGGTCGCCGTTGTCGCTCAGGTAGCCCTTGGAAGTGGCGTAGGTCTGCAGTTCATGGCTCAACGGCGAGAGGGTTTTCAGCGCCGCGGAAAAGGCCTGGGCCGCCTGATCCACTTCCGGGATTGGCGTATCGATGGCCAGGGCGCCATCCAGGGCCCGGCTCAGGCGATCGATGAGGATATCGTTGCCGACGCTGAAAGCGGTGATCGGCGCCTTGCCCGTCAGGGCCGGCACCTCATACTGCTGGTAACGCTGGAGGAAGGTCTGGAAGGGTTCGCTGATGCTGTTCGCCGCACCGACGTACTGGTTGTATTTATCGATTTCCTGCTGCCGGGCATCGACCTGTGCCGCGGGCTGGCTGACCTTTTCACTCTTGTCACCACAACCGGCCAGCAGCACGCTGCCGCCCAACAGGGCCGCAGCCAAAAACATCCGGGTATTCATTGGTTCATTCCTTTAAAAACAGGCCACGACCACACCGCACGGCAGCGGCAGACCGGTGACGGGGTTGGATTTGCACAACAGGGGATTGATAGCGGGCGTACTGTGTCGATCAGCTGCCCCTGATCTGGGGCGCAAGAATCATCCATGAGCATCTCGCGAAAAGGCCTGACGACTCGTCAGACGCATCCATTTCCGGGGCAGGCATTGTGCGAGACTTCCCCCGCCCTGGCAAACCTTGGGCCGCCCAGGCCTGCCCCTCTTGCGCGAAATGCCGCGCTTCTGTGATAGCGATCACACCCTCTGGCAGGGTATCCAGAGCCCATCCGTCGATTCCCGGGCACTTATCGGCCTTTTTCCCGCCCCAACTTCAGGTACCCATTGCCAAAGGAGAGCCCTCATGCCTCGTGGAAGCAAAGCCAAATACACCGCCGAACAGAAGCGCAAGGCCGCGCATATCGAAGCCGGCTACGAAGCCAAGGGCGTGCCCAAGGACGAGGCCGAAGCGCGCGCCTGGGCCACGGTGAACAAGCAGTCCGGTGGAGGGGAACGGGCTGGCGGTTCCGGGCAACGCACACCGGCCTCGGAAAAAACCGCCGCGCGCCAGTCCTCGGCCAGGCGTGCCGTCGCCAGCCGTGAAGGACATGCCCGCAACAGCACGACGTCGCTGAGTACCCAGACGAAGGACAGCCTGCTGAAGGAGGCCCGAACGAAGAACATTCGCGGCCGCTCGACCATGAGCAAGCAGGAACTGATCGAGGCATTGCGCAAGGCGGGATAAACCATGGATCGCGAGCAGGCCTACTCCCGGCGGGAACGAGCTTGCTCGCGATCGCTCTCGTTCAGCCGGCAAACGCCTAGGCTCGGACGCTATCCCCATTGACCAGCGCATCCACCTCCGCAGCACCCGGCGCGGTGGCCGGCCCCCAGCGAGTCACCGCCAGGGCCGCCGCGGCGTTGGCCCGGCGCGCCGCCTGCACTGGCTCCAGCCCCTGCGCCAGCGCTGCGACGAAGACTCCGGCATGGGCATCGCCGGCGCCGTTGCTGTCCACCGCCCGGACCTTGAAGCCCGGCACATGGGCGCTATGGCCATGCTGGCTGACCCAGCAGCCCTGCGGCCCGTCCCTGACCACCAGCAACACCTCCTGCGACAGTTCGTCATGCAGGCGTCGCAGGGCTTCGGCGATGGTCGAGGTCCCGGTGAAGCGCAAGGCCTCGACGCTGTTGCTGGTCCAGATATCGATACGCGGCAGCAGCCGGCGCATGGCCGCGGAGTCCGGCGATTCCACCAGCGGGCCCGGATCGAACACCACCTGGATCCCCTGCGGCAAGGCCAGCAGCCAGTCCAGCAAAGCCTCGGCCTTGCCGACATGCAGCAGGCTGTAGCCGCTGACATAGACAAAGTCATCGGCCTGCACCGCGACACCGTCCAGGTCCTCGGCCGACAGCTGGCCTTCCACCCCGATATAGGAAATGAAGCTGCGTTCGGCCGTAGCTTCGGTCAGCGCCACGCACAGACCGGTGTCCTCGGTACGGCTGGCCTCGAGAGCGATCCGGATGCCCTCGGCGCGCATCGCCTCACGTGCCAGATCCCCGAAGCGGCCGTTGCCGTGTCGCCCCAGGTACAGCACCGGCAAGCCGTTTCGCTGGGCGGCAGCCATCACGTTGAAGCCGCCGCCGGCCTCGAAGCTGGCGGACTGCGCCAGCACATCGCCGCCGGAGCTCGGCAGGCGCTCCACGGACATCACCAGATCGACGATAACCTGGCCGGTGTGCAGCATTCTAGGCATTGGCATTCTCGACAAAAGCACCGCGGCGATCCCTGGCCCCGCCCAGCACGGCATACACGCCGCCGGCTACCAGGAAGGTGACGATCCAGCCCAGGCCGTTATGGCCCAGCCAGGAATCGGCCAGCGGCCCGGCGAACCAGACGTTCTCGGCGCTGGTGCCGATGGTGGTGAAGCTGAAACCCAGCACTATAGCCAGTGCCCAGGCACCGAAGGCCCGCCATTCGACACCGCCGCGATACCAGTAGGCGCTGCTCGGGCTGACGTCCAGCAGATCCTTGGGGCTGTAGTAGTGACGGTGGATCAGGTCGACCACGAAGATCCCGACCCAGGCGGTTAGAGGCACCGCCAGCAAGGAAATGAAGGTAATGAACGGCCCATAGAAACTCTCGGCGATCAGCATGAAGTAGATGGAGCCGGCGAAGATCGCCACGATGTCCACCACCACCGCGTACACCCGCTTGACCTTGAGCCCCAGGGTCAGGGTGGTCAGGCCGGCCGAGTACACCGACAGATTGTTCGACAGCAGCAGACCGCCGAAAGCGGTGATCAGGTACGGCACCGCCATCCAGGTCGGCAGCATGTCGCGAATCGCCACAATCGGGTCGGTGGCCGAGGCCAGGTCATCGTTGCCCACCGACAGCAGGCCACCCAGGGTAATCAGCAGCACCAGCGGAATGCCGGCGCCGAAGGCCGCCGATGCCACCAGGCGCGAGGCCTTGACGCTGCTGTGCTGGTAACGCGACATGTCGGCACCGGTATTGGCCCAGCCGATACCGGTGCCCGCGGCCATGGTGCCGATACCGATGATCATCGCGCTCAACGGCGCCGGGGTGGCGTTGAACACCGCGCTCCAGTCGATGGTGGCGCAGAGGAAGCCGCCCACCAGCAGGTTCAGCGCGCCGAACACATAGGTGGCCCACTTCTGGATCACCAGCAAGGTGGCGTGGCCGAGGCCGGAGACGGCCAGGGTCAGCAGCACGAAAATGCCGATGAACAGCAGGGTCAGCAGCGGCGCACTCTTGGCTTCCACCGGCGAGCCGAACAGGATCGAACACAGCGACAGCAGGACGAAGGCAGCGGTAGTGGTGTTGACGGTTTCCCAGCCCACCCGCGACATCAGCGACACCAGGGTCGGGCCGATATTGCCGCGCACGCCGAAGATCGCCCGCGACAGCGTCAGGCTCGGCGCCCGCCCGCGACGCCCGGCGATGGAGATGATCCCCACCACCGCGAACGAACCGGCGGCGCCGAGGATGGCAACGATGATCGCCTGCCAGATCGACAGGCCACGAAAGGCCACCAGGGTCGCCCCCAGCGGCAAGCCGAGGATGCTGATATTGGCGGCGAACCAGACCCAGAACAGTTGCAGCGGATGGCCGTTGCACTCGCCTTCCGGCACCGGCTCGATGCCGCGGGTTTCCAGTTGCCCGGCGCTTTGCCCGGGGTTCGATGCACTCATGAAAAAGCTCCTGTTGCCCTTGTTGTGATTGTCGGCAATTTCGGAAGTCGATCAGACATCCCGGCACTCCTCGCCGTTTCCTGCTATCCATGGCAAAAATGCTTCAGCGACGGCTCGCGCACAGGTGGTGGGAACCTTGGCCATGCAGCCAGTCTTTAACGCAGGGCCAGCAGCCCCTGCACCAGCGGTTCGAGGTCCAGGTCGTTGACCAGCTTGATCTGCTCGATCAAGGCGGCCGGCCAGCACTCCATCCCCTGGCAGGCACCGAGCATCGCGCCGAGGATGGCGGCAATGGTATCGGTGTCGCCTCCAAGGCTCGCGGCCATACACAGCGCCTCGAACGCCTGCAGCTCGCCGATGGCCACCTGATGCGCCAGGGCGAAGGACACCACCACCGATTCCTGGGACGCGACGGAGGTGCCGATCACGTCGTACAGCAGATCGGCCAGCAGCGCCTTGTCGCTTTCGACGCTGAGGGTGCGCGCCCAACTGATGCGCGTGGCGATACGGCCGCCAGCCACCCAGTGACCATGCCGCTCCGCTTCCAGGGCGATCTGCACACCGATCTGCAAGGCGTCACCCAGCGGCACGCCATTGATCCCGGCGGATACTACCGCCGCCACCGCCGCCGCGCTGGAGATACCCAGCGTGGTGTTATGGGTGACCTGGCAAGCTTCCACCACCGCGCGGATGAAGCCCTGGACATCGTCGACGTTCGCTGCGATGCCCACCGGGGTGATGCGCATCGCCGCGCCGTTGGTGGTGCCGTAGCGCCCGGCCTCTTCCGCGGTATGGCCGGCGAGGATCATCTCGATGGCGCGCTTGGTCGAGGGGCCCAAAAGGTCCTGGGAGCCCTTGGCCTGCATCGCCGCTTCCCACTCGATCAGGCTGTGGGCCAACGCCGCCGGTTCGATCCGGCCCTTGCCCGCGACCAGCAGGTCGCCGACCAGGATCGCCTGCTCGGTGTCGTCGGTGATCGAGCCCTTGGGCATGTTGGCGGCAATCGGCTGATCGGGGCCGGCGTCCTCCAGGCGATGGATGGCACCGAAACGCTGCTTGATCTGCTGTCGGCTCAAGGATTGGGTCGGCATGCCCAGGGCATCGCCCAGGGCCAGCCCGTAAAAGGCGCCCAGAGCGCGATCCAGCGGGATCATTTCTGTGCTCCGAATTCCAGGTGCAGGCGAAAGTGCAGCGGGTCGAGAAAACTCTCCACCTGTTCCATGAAACGCCCGCGGCGGTCATAGGTGGTCCGCAGGGCCTTGAGAAACACACTGCCGGCCGGACGTCCCAGCAGTCGTGCCTCTTCTTCACCCAGTGGCTCGGCGCCAATCCATTGATCGCCGCGCTCGCCGATATAGCCGTAGGCGGCCAGGGTAATGGTCAGGGAATCATCGATCAGCCCTACTCGCGGCAGGCTTTCCAGGCCACCGGTGGCAGGCATCAGGGAACGTTCAAGGGAAACCACGGTGCCGTCGGTAGAGCGTCGGCGCCGGTCCAGGGCGATGAACTGGTCAGTGCCGAAGCGACTGAGCAGGTCGGGACGCTGCACCGCTTCCAGGCGCAGCAGCTCGGTGTTGATCAGCGCCCCGCTGTCCGCCAGGGCCTGGGCCCAGCCGTTTTGCTGGTCCAGCACCACACCGTCAAAGGTGACGATGGAGCCGACCCCGCTCTGGGTGGCGATGTAGTTGCGGCGTTTGAGTTCGGCCAGGGCCTCACGCAGGGTGCCACGACTCACCGAGAATTCCTGGGCCAACTGATGCTCGCCCGGCAGCAGGAAACCGTCCTCCATGAGGCCGCTTTCGATGCGTCGGATCAGCTCGTCGACCACGCGTTTTTTCTTGTCAAATCGAACATGTCTAATCATGTACAAATTGATACCCGAAACGGGATCTTCGTCGCAAGATATTTATTCGATCTACAAGAGGTTTCGCAGCTCAGGGCTCCAGGCCGATCGGGAAGAACACCCCGCCGCTCCAGACGCCCAGCCAGTTCTGACCGTCGATCGGACGGCTCACCGCCAGCTCCACCAGTTGGTAGAACACATTGCGGTGCACCAGCGCCTCCAGATTGCTGCGTACATGAACGTAAGGCGCCGGCTCCTGGGTCTGCGGGTCGATCACCACTCGCAGCGGATGCTCGCTGCCGGCGCTGACCTGCTCGTCGACGTTGGTGGTAAAGCGCAGGACCTGGGCCTCGCCTTCCCCTTCTACCTCCAGGGTGACGGCGACAAAAGGCGCGTCATCGACCTTGATGCCGACCTTTTCCACCGGGGTGATCAGGAAATAGTCGTCGCCGTCGCGGCGAATGATGGTGGAGAACAGCTTGACCATCGGTTTGCGGCCAATGGGGGTACCCAGGTAGTACCAGGTGCCGTCGCGGGCGATACGCATGTCGATATCGCCACAGAAGTCGGGGTTCCACAGGTGGACCGGCGGCAAGCCCTTCTGCGCCTTGGGAATCTGCGCCAACAGATCGTTGGCTTTGCCCGGACCACTCATGCTGCTCTCCTCGTGCTTGGCTTAATCGCTCAAGCCTAACAGGCTGCGGGCGTATTGTTCGAGCGGCGGGCCAAGCAGGTCTTCCGGCTTTTTGTCGTGGAACGTCAGTAAACCGCCACGACTGCGAATCCGCGCGGTGTCGATCAGATACTGGGTACTGGTCTCGATCAGCATGATCTGAATCACACCGTTGTCGATCCCCAGGCGATCCACGGCTTCCTGGTCGAACCATTCATCGGAGTTGCCGATGCGGTCGTCGGCCTTGGCGAAACGGGTGTACAGCAGGTAATGCGCACCCACCTCACGGGCCTCGGCCATGGCCTGGTCCAGACCTTCCGGCGCCCGGGCGCGGCGGACCATGGGGAAGTATTCGATAAAGCCCTTGAAGGCTTCCTCGGCCACCACGTTGGGGCGCGGGTAAGCGCTACCCGGCGGCGCAAAGGCGCCCTGGGCGATGAAAATGAACGAGTCCGGTTGAACGCGGAACGAGTTGGAGCGCTGGGTATTACTGTGATCGAGAAAACCCGCATCACTCATGTGATAGCGAACGCCCTCGCCCATATCGCTGACATTCATGCAGCCGCCGAGCCCCAAAAAAGCCAGCAGCAAAACCAGGCTACGCATCCTTCCCTCCAGAAGCCGGTGACGGAAAACCGGCGAATGGCCACGAGATGCAGCTTCCGCGCCAGCTCATGCTCCTCTAGCCGCTGCCGCAGGCTGCGAATGGCTGCGCAGCAGCCACAAACCTGGTGAAGGCTATTGGCTGGAGAGAAATAGGTCGCCTGGATTGGCGAGGGCTACGCCCTCGATCGCAGCCTGCGGCAGCGGCTACAGAGGACGGGGATCAGGGAGATGGGGTTTAGCCGCCGATGATTTTCATCACCGTCGCACCACCGGAGAATGCCACGTCCTGCTTGTCGCCCAAGGCTTTGACCAGCAAGCGCTGCAAGGCCGGCAAGGCCTGGTGGCGCGGCTTGTCCAGCAGATCGCCGACGTAATGCCGGTTACTCGACGACAGGCAACCGTGCAGCCAGCCGGTGGACGACAGCCGCAGGCGCGAGCAGGTCCGGCAGAACGGTACGCTTTCGTTGGCGATCACGCCGAAATGGCCCTGCCCCGGAATTTCATAGCGTACTGCGGTGGCGTCCACCGGCGCATCGGCCTGCAGGTATTCGTAGCGCTCGCCGATCAGGCTCAGCAGCTGCTGCAGACTGACGAACTGCTGCAGGAAAGCGTTGGAATCGCTGGCCAGGTGGCCCATGCGCATCAGCTCGATAAAGCGCAGTTCATAGTCACGCTCCAGGCAGTAGTCGAGCAGCGGCATTACCTGGTCCAGGTTCTGCCCGCGCAGCGGCACCATATTGACCTTGATTTTCATGCCCGCCGCGCGAGCCTGGTCCATGCCGTCGAGCACGGTCGCCAGATCGCCGCCACGCGCAATGCCGCGGAAAGCCGAGGCGTCCAGGGTATCGAGGGAAACATTGATGCGCCGGATACCGGAATCCACCAGCAACGGCAGCTTGCGTGCGAGCAATTGGCCATTGGTGGTCAGGCTGATGTCTTCCAGCCCCATTTGCCCCACCGCCGCCATGAAGGCTTCGAGTTTCGGACTGACCAGGGGCTCGCCGCCGGTGATCCGCAGGCGTTCGATGCCTGCGGCCTCGATCAGATAGGCCACGCCGCGCGCCATGGCCTCGGCCGACAACTCGTCCTGGGCAGCCACCAGCCGCTTGCCGTTGGGCACGCAGTAGGTACAGGCGTAGTTGCAGGCAGAAGTCAGGCTGATACGCAGATTGCGAAAACGCCTGCCTTGACGATCAACGATCATGGATGACTCCGGCGAAGGAAGAGTGAACCGACCAAAACCTGACTCAAAAATCAGGTTTTGGCAAGTCCCATGCCTGAGTATATTCCTGGGACACTGCGCCATATAGAAAAATCATGGCGCCATAAGGCCATTGAATGAATCAGCTGCCGGAGCTATCGGGGTCGCGCTTGCGCTTGTTGCCCATGCGCACGCCGATGTCCATCAGGAACTGGAAGAAGCCTTCCTGGTCTTCCAGCACGTTGCTCCAGAACGGCGAGTGATACAGCGCCACCGCGCCATGCACCAGCGCCCAGGCCGCGCAGTAGTGGAAGTAAGGCGGCACGTCTTCGAGCTTGCCTTCGCTGATGCGGCCCTTGATCAACAGGGTCAGGCGTTCGAAGTTGGAAGCACGGATCTTGTGCAGTTCCTCGACCATTTCCGGCACCTGGTTGCCCTTGACCACCTTCTCTTCCAGGCGATCGAACAGCCGGTAACGCTGTGGATCACGCATGCGGAATTCGAAGTAGGCCCGGGACAGGGCTTCCTTATCCTTGTCGACATCGGCAGAGTGCAGCAGCTCGTTCAGGTCGCGCTCATAATCGAGCATCAGGCGCAGATAAATCTCCGCCTTGGACTTGAAGTGCTTGTAGATGGTCCCTTTGCCGATACCAACGGCATCAGCGATCATCTCGACGGTGACGCTGTCTTCACCTTGATCGAGGAACAGCTTGAGCGCGGTATCGAGAATTTCTTGCTCACGGCGACGAAACTCACGGACCTTACGAGGTTCTTTCTGCATAAGAAAAGGTCTGTCGGGGTCAAAATCGAAGCCGCGTATTATGCCTAAATTGCGCCAAAATGCACGGATCATCCGACCATGACTATGTTTCTTGATGAATTTGTACAGGCCCCGGGCCTGCGTTATTTGAATCACGCAGCTGTCGCCCCCTGGCCAAATCGGGCCGCCGAAGCCGTGGCGCGCTTCGCCAAAGAGAACGTTTTGCTGGGCGCCCGGGATTATCCGGACTGGATGGCCCTTGAGCAACGCCTGCGCGAACGCCTGATGCGCCTGCTAAATGCACCGTCAACGGATGACATCGCGCTGGTCAAAAATACTTCGGAGGCGCTGTCATTCGTCGCCTTTGGTCTGCCTTGGGAACAAGGTGACCAGATCGTCATCAGCGACGAGGAATTCCCCTCCAACCGCGTCGTCTGGGAAGCCCTGGCCAGCCAGGGTGTGGAAGTGCTGCAGGTCGGCCTCAAGGGCGACGATCCGGAAGGCGCTCTGCTGGCCGCCTGCGGGCCGCGCACCCGGCTGATGGCGATCAGCGCGGTGCAGTTCGCCAGCGGCCTGCGCCTGGATCTGCAGCGCCTGGGCGCAGGCTGCAAACAACAGAACGTGCTGTTCTGCATCGACGCCATCCAGCAACTGGGCGCCCAACCCTTCGATGTCCAGGCCTATCAATGCGACTTCGCCATGGCCGACGGCCACAAATGGATGCTCGGGCCTGAAGGCCTCGGCGTGTTCTATTGCCGCAGCGAGCTGCGCGCGCAGCTCAAGCTCCATGAGTTCGGCTGGCACATGCTGGAACACATGGGCGATTACAGCCGCAGCGAATGGGAACCGGCCAAGAGCGCGCGGCGCTTCGAGTGCGGCAGCCCGAACATGCTCGGCGCCATGGCCCTGGAAGCAAGCCTGTCGTTATTGGAAGAAGTGGGCATGGAGCACGTGGCGACCTTGATCGCCGAACGGGTCCAGTGGCTCCAGGATGGCCTGAATGCTATCCCCGGCGTACGCCTGCACACCCCGCTCAACCCTGCCCGACGCGGCGGAATTTTCTCGTTCAGTATCGATGGCATCGATAATCAGGCAGTTCATGAGGCGCTGCAACAGCAGCAGGTGGTGTGTATTCCCCGTGGCCCAGGGGTTAGATTTTCACCGCATTTCTATACTGAAAAGCGCGTAATCGACGAAACTCTTGCCATCGTGGCTGATATCGCCCGGCAATGAGAACTCAAGCGAAGCGCTCGTATTCCAAATTTGTTTAAAAAACGAGCAAGGCCAACTGGACTGAATTCAATAGTGATCAATACTTGAAATGTCGGCGTGACATCTCCCCCAAGTGAAGCGCCGATGAAGGTACCAAGGGATGGCGTGCCTTTGTTTTACTCCTAATGGTCTTAACCCGGATTCACCCCCCAGAACCCGGGTTTTTTTTGCCTGCGATTCAGCCCTTGACGTGCGCCAGCGGGAACAGACGCTTGAAGTTCTCGGTGGTCTGTTCGGCAAAACGCTCGTAGGGCTCCCCACGCAGCATGGCCAGGAACTCGGCGACTTCACGCACGTACTGCGGCAGGTTGGGCTTGCCGCGATAAGGAATCGGCGCCAGGTACGGCGAATCGGTTTCCACCAGCAAACGGTCGGCCGGCACCTGGCGCGCCACGTCCCGCAGTGCATCGGCATTGCGGAAAGTGACAATCCCGGACAGGGAAATGTAGAAACCCAGGTCCAGCGCGGCCTTGGCCATGTCCCAGTCTTCGGTGAAGCAGTGCAGGACCCCGGCTTGCGGCAACGCCGCTTCGCGCAGCAGAGTCAGGGTATCGGCGCGCGCGCCACGGGTGTGGACGATCACCGGCTTGCCGGTCTGCTGGGCGGCTTGCAGGTGCAGGCGGAAGGATTCCTGCTGCAACTGCGCGGCTTCCGGCTCGTAGTGGTAATCCAGGCCGGTCTCGCCGATGGCCACCACCCGCGGGTGATTCAACTCCCGCAGCAGCCAGTCGAGGGCTGGCGCGGCGCCAGGCTGGACATCCAGGGGATGGACACCCACCGAGCAATCGACGTCGTCATAACGCTCAGCCAACGCCTTGACGTCGGCCGCATTGTCGGCACTGACGCCAATGCACAGGAAATGCCCGACACCGCGCTGACGAGCAGCGTCCAGGGCGGCATCCAGGGAGCCGTCATGAGCGGCGAGGTCGAGGCGATCGAGGTGACAATGGGAATCTACAAGCATAAGAAGCGACAACCACATTCGGTCAATGAACAGGCCGGCCCGAGTGGCAGCCGGCGATTCGGTTTGTTTCCAGGCGCCGCCGTCAGTTGCGCGCGGGCAGTGCGGCCCACTGCACCAGCAAGGCTTCGAGCAACAGCACCCGATTGAGGTTGGCCTTGTTCAACACCTTCTGGCGCTGCGCAAGGATCCAGTCCTGGATCTCCAGAACCTTGGCCTGGGAGGACTTCTGCGCGAGGTACTGCACCACTTTG
This sequence comes from Pseudomonas sp. GW822-FHT05A08, assembly GCF_058800485.1. Lineage (NCBI taxonomy): Bacteria > Pseudomonadati > Pseudomonadota > Gammaproteobacteria > Pseudomonadales > Pseudomonadaceae > Pseudomonas > Pseudomonas sp. GW822-FHT05A08. The sequence goes on along the minus strand of NZ_CM179511.1, from coordinate 2,234,523 downwards.
CGCATATCGGCCAATCCCAGCCCCTCCTCGTCCTGCGTCAGCTGATAGCGCAGGATCAGGCTCGACCAGTCGCAGAACCAGTCGAACAGCAGCAACAAGGGTATCGCATTCCAGCCTTCGGCCAGCTGGGTCGGCGATTGCTGCTGCTTGAGCAACTTCTTCACCCCGTCGACCACCTGCGCCCGCTGCTCGCGCGCGCCCTGGGCTTGCAGGCTGACAGCCGCCAGGGGCGAACCGGCCGCCAGGGTCAACAGCTCGACCCGCTCCTCTTCCGAGCAGTCCGGCAGGGCCTTGCTCAGCCATTGCAGGCTCATGGCCTCACTGGGCAGAGGACAGGCCTGCTGCACGCAGCGACTCTTGATGGTCGGCAACAAGCGGCTCGGCTGGTGGCTGACCAGCAGCAACACCGTATCGCCGGACGGCTCTTCGAGGCTTTTCAGCAGCGCGTTGGAAGCGTTGATGTTCATCGACTCCACCGGTTCGATCAGCACCACCTTGCGCCCGCCCAGTTGCGCGGTCTGCACCACGAAGCTGACCAGCTCGCGCACCTGGTCGACCTTGATCGCCTTGTCCGCTTCCTCCGGCTCCAGCACGTAGTTGTCCGGATGGCTGCCGGCCTGCAGCAGCAAGCACGACTTGCATTGCCCGCAGGCATCCAGCCCGGCCGGACGCTGGCACAACAGACGCGCCATCAGGCGCTCGGCCAGCGCACGCTTGCCGATGCCCGCCGGGCCATGGAGCAGATAGGCGTGGGCATGCTGCGCTCGGCCCGCCAGCTGCTGCCAGAGTTCGTCCTGCCAGGGAAAGGCCTCAGCCACGGTGCAGCTCCAGCAATTTCGGCAACAGGGCGTCCAGTGCTTGCTGGACCTGGGACAGCGGCTGCGCCGCATCCACCAACAGGTAACGAGCCGGATCGGCCGCCGCGCGCTTCAGGTACGCCTGGCGTACCGCATCGAAGAACACCCGGCCTTCCAGCTCGAAACGGTCCAGACGGCCACGAGCGCTGGCGCGGGCCAGACCCACTTCGACCGGCAGGTCGAACACCAGGGTCAGGTCGGGTCGCAGCTCACCCTGAACGAACTGCTCCAGGGTCGCGATGCGCTCCACGGATAAACCACGACCACCGCCCTGATAGGCGTAGGTGGAGTCGGTAAAACGGTCGCACAACACCACCGCGCCACGGGCCAGCGCCGGACGAATCACCTCGGCCAGATGCTGGGCGCGCGCGGCGAACACCAGCAACAGCTCGGTATCGGGATTCATGACCTCGTCGCCGGGGGTCAGCAGCACCTCGCGGATCCGCTCGGCCAAGGGCGTACCGCCCGGCTCGCGAGTCAGCAACACCTCGATGCCAGCGGCGCGCAGGCGCTCGGCCAGGTATTCGCGGTTGGTGCTTTTACCCGCGCCTTCCGGGCCTTCCAGAGTAATAAACAAGCCAGTCACAGGCAGTCCTTAATCAAAGTCATTGCGGGCTTTTCGGCTCGGGCTCGACGGGAGTTTCGAGCGGTGCTTGCGGCGGTACTTCCGGGCTCACCTGGGGAGCCTCCTGAGAGGGCTCTTCAGGGGACGTCTGCGGAACTGCCTCGGGTGCCGTATCGGGTGACACCGCCGGGGTCGACTCCGGAGTTTCGGAAGCCGCCGGGCTGCCCGCCGGTGCCGGGCTGGAACGATAATCGGCGCGACGCTTGAGCTGGAACTCGCGCACGGCATTGTTATGCGCATCCAGATCGTCGGAGAACACATGGCTGCCATCGCCACGCGCCACGAAATACAGACTGCTGCCCGGCACCGGGTTGAGCGCGGCATGGATCGCCTCGCGACCGACCATGGAAATCGGGGTCGGCGGCAAGCCACTGATCACGTAGGTGTTGTAGGGGGTCGCCTCCTTCAGCAGGGCGCGGGTCAACTTACCGTTGTAACGCTCACCCAGACCATAGATCACCGTCGGATCGGTTTGCAGCAACATACCCACCTGCATGCGGCGCACGAATACCCCGGCAATCTGTCCGCGCTCCTGGGGCATGCCGGTTTCCTTCTCCACCAGCGAGGCCATGATCAGCGCCTGATAAGGCTCGGTATAAGGCACATCGGCCGAGCGCTTGTTCCATTCCTTGGCCAGCACCTCGTCCAACCGGCTGTAGGCTTTTTCCAACAGCTCGGCATCGGTCATCCCACGCACGAAACGGTAGGTATCGGGAAAGAACCGGCCTTCGGGGAAAACTCCGCCGTGACCGAGCTTTTCCATGACTTCACTGTCACTCAACCCATTCAGGGTCTGCTCGAGCTTGTCATGCCTGGCCAACGCGGCGCGCACCTGACGGAAGGTCCAGCCTTCCACCAGGGTCAGGCTGTACTGCACCACTTCACCGCGCTGCCAGACCCCGATCAGGCCTTGCGCGGTCATCCCTGGGGTCATGCGGTATTCACCGCTGTGCAGTGGCTGCCCTTCCATGTTGAAGCGCCAGTACAGGCGCAGCCAGAACGCGTCCTTGAGAACGCCATTGGCTTCCATACGGTTGAAGGTACCGCCTGGCGTCGAGCCAGCCGGCACGTCGAGCAATTGCTCTTGGGTCAGGTTGAGAGGCTGCTCCAGCGCCGAGTTCAACTTCCAGGCCGAGGCGCCCAGCGCCAGACCTGCCAGAACCAGTCCGGTCTCCAGCAGAAGCAATAGTTTACGTCTCACAAATCAGGCATCCAGTAGCGTGCGGGCAATGCGTTGCAGTTTACGGGTGAGCGGTCCGGCCGACCAGCGCAGCGCGCCACAGGCAAGCACCGGCCAAATGCCATAGACACTGTTGCAGACAAAGACTTCGTCGGCCTGTTGCAACTGTTCGAGACTGATGTCGGCGATTTCCGTGGGAATAGCCAACGACGCGGCCTGAAACAATATTTCAGCGCGCATCACTCCGGCGACCCCGCAACGGCTCAGATCGGCCGTGAATAAGGCACCGTCGCGCACCAGGAACAGATTGCTGAACACGCCCTCGATCACCCGCCCGGAAACGTCGAGCATCAAGCCTTCGGCATGCTCGCTGTCCTGCCACTCGGAACGGGCAAGAACCTGCTCCAGTCGGTTGAGGTGTTTGAGGCCGGCGAGCAAGGGCTGCTCGGACAGGCGGGTGGTGCAAGGGAACAGTCGAACCCCCTGCTCGGCATGCGTCGCCGGATAAGCGGCCGGCGCATTGCCCTGGAGGATTCGCCGCGGCTGCGCTCGCGGGTCGGCGGCATAACCGCGCTGGCTGTCACCCCGGGTGAGGATCAGCTTGAGCACGCCCTCCCCCAGCAGCGAGGCGTAGGCGGTGAGCTCGCTGCGGATCAACGCCTGATCGGCAGCGATGGCCAGGCGCGAACAGCCCTCGGCCAGGCGCAGCAGGTGTCGCTCCAGCAACAAGGGCTGGCCTGCCCTTACCGCGATGGTCTCGAACAGGCCATCGCCATAAGCCAGGCCGCGGTCCTTGAGCGACAGAACGTCAGCCGGCTGACCGTCGACCCAGCTGTCCATCAGCCGGCGAACCGGCGGAACACCAGGGAGCCGTTGGTACCGCCGAACCCGAAGGAGTTGGACAGCACCACGTCGATGTCCATGTTGCGTGCGGTGTGTGGCACGAAATCCAGGTCGCAACCTTCATCCGGCTCATCGAGGTTGATGGTCGGTGGCGCTGCCTGGCTGTTGATCGCCAGCACGCTGAAGATGGCCTCAATGGCACCCGCGGCACCCAGCAGATGGCCGGTCATGGACTTGGTGGAGCTGATCGCCAGCTTGTAGGCGTGATCGCCGAACACGCTCTTGATCGCCTCGGCTTCCGCCAGGTCACCGGCAGGGGTCGAGGTACCGTGGGCGTTGATGTACTGCACCTGCTCGACGTTCAGCTTGGCATCACGCAGCGCATTGGCGATGCAACGCGCCGCACCGGCGCCATCGGCGGGTGGCGAAGTCATGTGGTAAGCGTCGCCGCTCATGCCAAAACCGATCAGTTCGGCATAGATGGTCGCGCCACGGGCCTTGGCATGCTCCAGCTCTTCGAGCACCAGCGCGCCGGCACCGTCGGACAGCACGAAGCCATCACGGCCCTTGTCCCAAGGACGGCTGGCACGGGTTGGCTCGTCATTGCGGGTCGACAGCGCACGGGATGCGCCAAAGCCGCCCATGCCCAGACCGCAGGCGGCCATTTCAGCGCCACCGGCGATCATCACGTCGGCTTCGCCGAAGGCAATATTGCGGGCCGCCATGCCAATGCAGTGGGTACCTGTGGTACAGGCCGTGGAAATCGCGTAGTTCGGCCCCTGGGCACCCAGATGGATGGACAGGAATCCGGAAATCATATTGATGATCGAGCCAGGCACGAAGAACGGAGAAATTCGACGCGGGCCGGAATCATGCAGCGTGCGGCTGGTTTCTTCGATATTGGTCAAACCGCCAATACCCGACCCCATGGCAACGCCGATTCGCTCGCGGTTGGCATCGGTCACTTCCAGGCCGGCATTACGCACTGCCTGAAAACCGGCCGCCAAGCCGTATTGAATGAACAGGTCGAGCTTGCGGGCCTCTTTGACCGACAGGTATTCCTCGACATTGAAGCCCTTTACCGAGCCGCCAAAACGGGTGGAATAGGCAGAAAGGTCGGTGTGTTCGATCAGACCAATGCCACTGCGGCCAGCCAGAATGCCCTGCCAACTGCTCGGAACATCCGTACCCAGTGGCGACAACATACCCATACCGGTGACTACGACGCGTCTACGCGACACAGCACTCTCCTTTTTTCTAATGACGACACTTTGCATCAGGCCTAAAGAAAAAACCGCACGCCGTAACGGCAGTGCGGTTTTTCCATGACAGCAAAAGACGACTAAATACGATTAAGCCTGGTGGCTGGTAACGTAGTCGATAGCTGCTTGAACGGTAGTGATCTTTTCAGCTTCTTCGTCAGGGATTTCGGTCTCGAATTCCTCTTCCAGAGCCATCACCAGCTCAACGGTGTCAAGGGAGTCGGCACCCAGGTCTTCAACGAAGGAAGCGGTGTTAACAACTTCTTCTTCTTTAACGCCCAGTTGCTCAGCAACGATTTTCTTGACGCGCTCTTCGATGGTGCTCATACCTTGTTTTCACTCCTAATGGACAAATTCAGGCAGCTGGCCAGTGGGTAAGTGTATAGAAAGGCTTTTCAGCTTTTCAACTGAAAGCTTCACTCCTCAAACCCTTTGGCCACCTGCCTATAAATTGATTGCAGCTTTATAACGGATTTTAGACAGCTCGTATGACATTTTTTTGAAGCAATCCGTCACATTTAACTCACATGTACATCCCGCCGTTCACCGGGATTGTAGCCCCGGTCACGTATGCCGCACCGTCGGATGCAAGAAAAGCGACCACTTGCGCGATCTCTTGAGCCTGCCCCAGACGACCCAGCGGAATTTGTGTTTGCAGCGCTTCACGCTGCGCTTCAGGCAAGTCGCGGGTCATGTCGGTATCGATGAAACCCGGAGTCACCGAGTTCACGGTAATCGACCGCGAGCCAACCTCACGCGCCAGAGCACGACTGAAACCTTCCAGGCCCGCCTTGGCGGTGGCGTAGTTTACTTGGCCAGCGTTGCCCATGGCACCCACCACCGAACCAATACTGATGATTCGACCCCAGCGAGCCTTGGTCATGCCGCGCAGAACGCCCTTGGACAGGCGATACAGACTGTTCAGGTTGGTATCGATCACGTCGTACCACTCGTCGTCTTTCATGCGCATCATCAGGTTGTCACGGGTAATACCGGCGTTGTTCACCAGGATCGCCGGTGCGCCGAACTGCTCCTGAATGCTGGCCAGTACGGCAGCAACGGACTCGTCGCTGGTGACATTGAGTTCAAGGCCTGCGCCCTGAATGCCGTTTTCCTTCAAGGTGGCAGCAATACCCTCGGCCCCCGAAGCGGAAGTTGCGGTACCCACAACGATCGCGCCCAGGCGACCCAGCTCAAGCGCGATGGCCTGGCCAATACCGCGGCTGGCGCCGGTAACCAATGCAACTTTACCTTGCAGACTCATGCAGGCTTCTCCTAATTCAGACCACCGCTGCGCAAGCGGCAGCGAAGGCATCTGGGGTGTTCAGGTTAGAGGTCGATACGCCTTCGGCGCAGCGCTTGTTGAGACCCGCCAGGACCTTGCCCGGACCGCACTCGACCAACTGGGTGGCGCCCTTGGCGGCCAGGGTCTGCACCGACTCCACCCAACGCACCGGCTTGTACAACTGCTCCAGCAGGTCGCGCTTGAGGGTTTCGAGATCCGGCGCCACATCGGCGCTGACGTTCTGTACCAACGGAATCTGTGGCGCCTGCCAGTTGATGGCGGCAATCGACTCGGCGAAACGCTCGGCAGCCGGACGCATCAGCTCGCAGTGTGATGGCACGCTGACGGGCAATGGCATGGCGCGCTTGGCGCCACGTGCCTTGCAACCCTCGATGGCGCGCTCGACAGCGGCCTTGGCGCCGGCGATCACCACCTGGCCCGGGGAGTTGAAATTGACCGCGCTGACCACTTCGCCTTGTGCGGCTTCGGCACAAGCGGCCAGCACATCGGCATCTTCCAGGCCGAGAATCGCCGCCATGCCGCCCTGCCCTGCAGGAACGGCTTCTTGCATCAACTGACCGCGACGCTCTACCAGCTTCACGGCTTCGCCCAGAGTCAGGCTGCCAGCGGCAACCAGCGCGCTGTATTCACCCAGGCTATGGCCGGCAACGAACGCCGGACGCGCCCCGCCTTCCGCCAGCCACAGACGCCACAGGGCGATAGAGGCAGTCAGAATGGCCGGCTGGGTCTTGTCGGTTTGATTGAGCAGCTCCTCGGGACCCTCTTGGGTCAAGGCCCAGAGATCGTAGCCCAGAGCATCGGAAGCTTCTTTGAAGGTTTCGAGGATCAACGGGTACTGCGCGCCCAACTCGGCCAACATGCCGAGGGACTGCGAGCCCTGTCCAGGAAAGACGAATGCGAGGGATGCAGACATGTAACAAGCCCCTAATGATCTTGTCGTCGGAGAATTGACGCCCCACCGTGGTGGACGCAAGAAACTGACAGTTGGATGGCCAATTGAACTGAGCGGTCACATTTAAGCATTTCCGAGTGCAAACGCCTAAAGCAACAGATCTTCGAGCCGCCCATGCAGGCGCTCCGGGAGGTTTTCCTGGATCTCGATCAACGCCCGTTGAATCGCACTCTGGAAACCCTGAACCCCTGCCGAACCGTGGCTTTTCACGACTATTCCCTGCAAGCCGAGAAAACTCGCGCCATTGTGTCGCGCCGGCGCCAGATCGGCCTGCAGACGCCGCATCAGCGGCAGCGCCAGAGCACCGACCACACGGGAAACCGCGTTTTGCTTGAACAGGGATTCGATGCGCGCGGCAATCATGGTCGCCAGCCCCTCGCTGGACTTGAGCAGGATGTTGCCGACAAAACCGTCGCACACCACCACGTCCGCCTCGCCGCGATACAACCCGTCGCCCTCGACAAAACCGATGTAATTCAGACCCCGGGCATTCTGCAGCAGGCTAGCTGCCAGCTTGACCTGCTGATTGCCCTTGATGTCTTCAGTACCGATATTGAGCAACGCCACTCGCGGACGAACGACCCCCAGCGTCTCGGCTGCCACCGACCCCATGACCGCGAACTGGAACAGGTGCTCAGCGCTGCAATCGACGTTTGCCCCCAGATCCAGCAGTTGGCAATAGCCGCGCTGGGTTGGAATAGCCGCCACCATCGCCGGACGATCGATGCCCGGAAGGGTTTTCAACACATAACGCGACAACGCCATCAGCGCACCGGTATTGCCGGCGCTGACACAGGCCTGGGCCTTGCCATCACGCAGCAGCTCTAACGCCACCCGCATGGAGGAGTCCGGCTTGCCACGCAGAGCCTGGGAAGGTTTTTCATCCATGCCAATGACTTCTGCGGCGGGCACAACCGTCAGGCGCGCGCGATCCACAGCCGAATGACCGGAAATCAGTTCTTCTAAAAGGAAAGGTTGGCCGACAAGGGCCAGGTGCAGCGAGGGGGTGGCAGATAGGCAAGCAAGGCTGGCCTGAACAATGCTGCGGGGACCGAAGTCCCCGCCCATTGCGTCAATCGCGATGACTTGAGCGGACAAGGATTACTCGTCAGCGCCCTTGTCGATCACTTTACGACCACGGTATACGCCTTCTGGCGATACGTGGTGACGCAGGTGAACTTCACCAGTGGTCTTTTCTACGGACAGGGTGCTAGCCTCGAGAGCGTCGTGCGAACGACGCATGTCACGGGCAGAGCGGGATTTTTTGTTCTGCTGAACAGCCATAATTGATTAACTCCTAAACGTTTGGGTCACGCTTTAACTGCGCCAATACACTGAACGGGTTGGACCGCGTTACCTCGTCCTCGCTCGGTTCGGGCTCATCGAGACCCGCCGGCTGCTGGCATTCTTCCGGATGATGAGCAGGCACGATGGGCAAGGCGAGCAAAAGCTCCTCCTCGATCAAAGCCTGCAGATCCAAAGGATCTTCGCCCAGTTCCAGCACGTCATAACCTTTCGGCAACGACTGGGTATTCGCACCCTCCTTCACCACAGCGTAACTGCATTCGCTGTGGATCGGCAGGGTGACCAGCTCAAGACAACGCTGGCAAACCATTTTGACTTCAGTGTCGATAAAGCTGTGGATCACCACAGATTTACGTTCATCTCGTTCAAAAACGAATTTAGCCTGCACCGTACCGACATCGTCGGAAAGCGGGTCGCAGAGTCTCTTCAAATCGGCCAGCAGCAGTTCACCTTGAAGGGTGGTGCCACGGTCAGCCAATTTGCGCGGGTCAACGTGAGGTGGAATCGGGTCATTCAACATAGGCGCAGCATTATAGGGATGCCCCCGGCCATGTCAAAGGAAATTCAGCCCTGTCCGTCACTTGCAAGCCCCGCTAGAATTCGCGGCCAGCCTCAGGAGATGCGCATGCTGCCTTTATTACTTGCCTCAAGCTCGGCCTACCGGCGCGAATTGCTGACCCGCCTGCGCCTGCCATTCACCTGCAGCTCTCCAGATATCGACGAAAGCCACCGCCCCGGGGAATCCGCCAGCGGCCTGGTCAAGCGCCTCGCCGAAGAGAAAGCCCGAGCACTGGCCATCACCCACCCGGGACACTTGATCATTGGCTCGGACCAGGTTGCAGTGCTCGGCGAGCGCATCATCGGCAAGCCCCACACGTTCGAAAAGGCGCGCGAGCAATTGCTCGCCGCCAGCGGCGCCAGCGTGACCTTTCTCACCGGCCTGGCGCTGCTCAACAGCAAGAGCGGCCACTGCCAGGTCGACTGCATACCCTTCACCGTGCATATGCGCGAGCTGAGCCCTGCCCGCATCGAACGCTACCTGCACGCCGAACAGCCTTATGACTGTGCCGGCAGCTTCAAGGCCGAGGGCCTGGGCATCAGCCTGTTCCGCAGCACCGAGGGCAGCGACGCCAGCAGCCTGATCGGCCTGCCGCTGATCCGCCTGGTAGACATGCTGCTCGCCGAAAGCGTGGAAATCCCCTGACCACCCACACTAAAAAAGCCGGCCATAGGGCCGGCTTTTTTTAAAACAGCGCAATCAACGCACTGTCGGCCCCTGAAAGCCCATCCACATGGCCAGATGCTCGGCAACACTGGCACCCAGCTTTTTCGAGAAGCGATCGAAAGGCGACTCCTGCACGGTGAAATCCACCAACTCCTTCTCGCCGACCACATCCCGGGCAACCGAGCTGGCACTCCCCAGCCCATCGATCAAGCCCAGTTGCAGCGCCTGCTCGCCGGACCAGACCAGGCCGGAGAACAGCTCCGGATGATCCTTATCCTTGAGACGCTCGCCACGCCCCTGCTTGACGCTGGCGATGAACTGGCGATGAGTGGTATCCAGCACGCCCTGCCAGAACTGGGTTTCCTCGGGCTTCTGCGGCTGGAACGGGTCCAGGAACGACTTGTGCTCACCCGAGGTGTAGGTACGACGCTCCACACCCAGCTTCTCCATGGTGCCGACGAAACCATAACCGGCCGCCGTAACCCCAATGGAACCGACCAGGCTCGCCTTGTCGGCATAAATCTGATCGGCAGCGCTTGCAATGTAGTAGGCGCCGGAAGCCCCCAGGTCGGAAATCACTGCATACACCTTGATATCCGGATGCAAGCCACGCAGGCGACGGATTTCGTCATAGACATAACCCGACTGTACCGGGCTACCGCCAGGACTGTTGATACGCAGCACAATGCCTTTGACCTTCGAGTCCTCGAAAGCCGCACGCAAGCCGGTCACGATGTTGTCGGCGCTCGCCGACTCCTTGTCCGCGATCACGCCCGTCACCTCGATCAACGCCGTGTAACCGGCCCCGCGGGTGGCGGTTTTTTCCATATCCATCAACGGCGTAAACAGCGCCAGGGCCACAAGCAGATAAACAAAGGTCAGGAGCTTGAAGAAAATCCCCCAGCGCCGCGAACGCCGCTGCTCTTGCACACCGGCCAGCAGGGTCTTTTCCAGCAGCTTCCAGCTCTTGTCGTCAGCACTGTCGGCAGCCGATTTACTCGGCGCTTTCCATTCGTCGCTCATGCTTTTACCCCAAAAGACTCAATTGCCCCGCTGGCCGAGCCAGGCATGCAATTGAGGAAAACTATCGATAGACAGGCGCGGCTCGTAAGCCTGCAAGACTTCCAGCGATTGCGCACCATAACCGACCGCAACCGATGCCATGCCCGCGTTACGCGCCATCAGCAGGTCGAAAGAGGAATCCCCGACCATCAACGCCTGCTCGGGGCGCACCTCGCAATGCGCCAGGATCTGCTCGAGCATCAGCGGATGAGGCTTGCTCGCGGTTTCGTCGGCAGCGCGGGTGATGTCGAAATAATCTTCCCAGCCATGCGCCTTCAACACCCGATCCAGGCCACGCCGCGCCTTACCGGTCGCTACCGCCAGATGATATCCCTCGCCCCGGAAAGCTTCGAGAGACTGCACCACCCCGGCAAACAACGGAGAAGGCTCGGCCTCGAGAGCGATGTAGTGATCGGCATAATGCTGGCGAAAATCTACCAGCTCGGCATCGCTGATGTGCGGATACAGCGTGCGGATCGCCTCTGGCAATCCCAGGCCGATAATGCCCTTGACCGCAAAATCGTCGCACCGGGCAAACCCCGAGCGATCGGAGGCCACATGCATGGCCTCGACTATCCGACCAATGGAGTCTGCCAGGGTGCCGTCCCAATCAAAGATCAGCAGCTTGTAATCAGGGTGCACTCAGGCGCTCCACGGTCTTGGCCCACATTTCATCCACCGGCGCCTGCAATTTCAGCTCGCCGCCATCGGGCAACGGCACGGTCAGCATGTAGGCATGCAGAAACAGGCGCTTACCGCCCAGGTCACGGATTTCCTTGGTGAAATCGTCATCGCCATACTTGCTGTCGCCGGCAATGCAATGCCCAGCATGCAGGGTATGCACACGGATCTGGTGAGTACGACCGGTCACCGGTTTGGCTTCGACCATGGTGGCAAAGTCACCGAAGCGGCGCAGCACCTTGAACACGGTCAAGGCCTCCTTACCCTCTTCGTTCACTTCGACCATGCGCTCGCCGGAACGCAGGTTGCTCTTGAGCAGCGGCGCACGGACCTGCTTGATCGAGGTCGCCCAGTTGCCGCGCACCAGCGCCATGTAGCGTTTGTCGACACCATCGCCGCGCAAGGCTTCATGCAAATGACGCAGCATGCTGCGTTTCTTGGCAATCATCAGCAGGCCGGAAGTATCGCGGTCGAGGCGATGGACCAGCTCCAGCTCCTTGGCGTCCGGGCGCAACTGACGAAAGGCTTCGATCACCCCGAAATTCAGGCCGCTGCCGCCATGCACAGCGATGCCGGCGGGCTTGTTGATCACGATCAGGGCTTTGTCTTCATAGACAATCGAAGCCTCCAGGCGCTGCAACAAACCCTGCGCCACGGGCACGGGTTCGTCACGCTCCGGCACGCGCACCGGCGGCACGCGCACGATATCGCCCGCCTGCAGCTTGTATTCGGGCTTGATCCGGCCCTTGTTCACCCGCACTTCGCCTTTGCGCAAAATGCGGTAAATCAAGGTCTTGGGCACGCCTTTGAGCCGAGCGAGGAGGAAATTGTCGATTCGTTGGCCGGCATATTCCGGCGAGACCTCAAGCAGTTGAACGCCTGGGGTCGAGGGGGCATTAGTCGTCATGGCGCAAATGATAACAATTTTTTATGGAATTGAAGCACTTAATGATTACTGCTATAGTCGCGAACGCCGCCAAAAGCGGCCTGGACAGCGGACAAACGGCCAACAGCCGGCCCTGACCAACGCAATTCACCAGGATGCGAGGCCGTCCTACGGGGCTTTCGCTACGAACGGTGGAGTTTTGCAGTTGTAACAAGCGCAGGTGACATGAGGCCTGAAGCACGCCGAAAAGCAGAGTTTCCACTCGCCTTTCGAGCAAATATTCACGGCCAGTTCACAAAGTGCAGTCAGCTACGAACGAACCCGAGCGAGCGCTTCGGAAACACCGCCTAAATTAGCCATGATGCGTGAGCTCCCCTTTCGGAGCTCACGGTAAATGCCAACCCGCTGCGGATTCTGCGCGCGGCAGCACCCGAATTATCAGGGATACGTGTAGGGTGGAGATGCACAACCGTCGGACTGTGTAGCATTAGGCTTTATCAAGACGCTTCATCTCGTCCACAGTCGCCGGTTGATTCCTCCTCCTGATTGAGCTTTTGCTTAAGAGGTGCCTTTTGTCACCCCAGCAAGCAGGACGCGTGAGTCGCGAGTTCGCCCCAACTGGCCGGATTTCGCTAGACACTGGAGCGGCCAACCGCTCCTGACGCACCTGACACCGACCGTGAGAAGTCGTGTGTGCCGAACGCCGTTTCCGGCAGCCCGGAAACCGACGGTACTACATGAAAAGAATGCTGATTAACGCAACTCAACCCGAAGAGTTGCGTGTTGCACTGGTAGATGGCCAACGCCTCTACGACCTGGACATCGAATCCGGTGCACGCGAGCAGAAGAAGGCCAACATCTATAAAGGCCGTATCACTCGCATCGAACCAAGCCTCGAGGCTGCCTTTGTCGATTTCGGCTCTGAGCGCCACGGCTTCCTGCCCCTCAAAGAAATCTCCCGCGAATACTTCAAGAAAGCTCCCGAAGGCCGCGTCAATATCAAGGACGTCCTGAGCGAAGGCCAGGAAGTCATCGTTCAGGTCGAAAAAGAAGAACGTGGCAACAAGGGCGCTGCCCTGACCACCTTCATCAGCCTGGCCGGTCGTTACCTGGTGCTGATGCCGAACAACCCGCGTGCCGGCGGCATCTCCCGTCGCATCGAAGGCGAAGAGCGCAACGAACTGCGCGAAGCCTTGAACGGCCTGGTCGCCCCTGCCGACATGGGCCTGATCGTTCGCACTGCCGGCCTGGGCCGCAGCAGCGAAGAAATGCAGTGGGACCTCGACTACCTGCTGCAACTCTGGACCGCCATCAAAGAAGCCTCGCTGGACCGCGCAGCGCCTTTCCTGATCTACCAGGAAAGCAACGTGATCATCCGCGCCATCCGTGACTACCTGCGCCAGGACATCGGCGAAGTGCTGATCGACAGCGTTGAAGCCCAGGACGAAGCCCTGACCTTCATCCGCCAGGTGATGCCGCAGTACGCCAGCAAGATCAAGCTGTACGAAGACAGCGTTCCGCTGTTCAACCGTTTCCAGATCGAAAGCCAGATCGAAACCGCCTTCCAGCGCGTCGTCGAACTGCCTTCCGGCGGCTCCATCGTTATCGATCCGACCGAAGCCCTGGTGTCCATCGACATCAACTCGGCGCGCGCCACCAAAGGCAGCGACATCGAGGAAACCGCCCTGCAGACCAACCTGGAAGCAGCGGAAGAAATCGCTCGCCAGCTGCGCCTGCGTGACATCGGCGGCCTGATCGTCATCGACTTCATCGACATGACCCCGGCCAAGAACCAGCGCGCCGTGGAAGAGAAAGTCCGTGAATGCCTGGAAGCCGACCGCGCTCGCGTCCAGGTCGGTCGTATCTCGCGCTTCGGCCTGCTGGAAATGTCCCGCCAGCGCCTGCGTCCATCCCTCGGCGAAAGCAGCGGCATCGTCTGCCCACGCTGCAACGGCACCGGCATCATCCGCGACGTCGAATCGCTGTCGCTGGCGATCCTGCGCCTGATCGAAGAAGAAGCCCTGAAAGACCGCACCGCCGAAGTTCGCGCCCAAGTGCCGATTCCGGTCGCGGCCTTCCTGCTCAACGAAAAACGCAACTCGATCACCAAGATCGAACTGCGCACCCGTGCTCGTATCGTCATTCTGCCGAACGACCATCTCGAAACGCCGCACTTCGAAGTCCAGCGTCTGCGTGATGACAGCCCGGAAGCCGGCATCAACCAGTCCAGCTACGAAATCGCCGCTGCCGCTGCCGAAGCCGAAGAAGTCCAGCCAGCCGCCGCGACCCGCACCCTGGTTCGCCAGGAAGCCGCCGTCAAGACCGCTCCAGCCCGCGCCAACGCACCGGTTCCAACCGAAGTGGCCGCCGCCCCGGTTGCCGCTCCGGCCGCCGTTGCCGAGCCAAGCCTGTTCAAAGGCCTGGTGAAATCCCTGGTCAGCCTGTTCGCCACCAAGGAAGAGCCAGCCGCTCCGGTCGTGGTTGAAAAGCCGGCCACCGAGCGTCCTGCGCGCAACGAAGAACGCCGCAACGGTCGTCAGCAGAGCCGCAATCGCAACGGTCGCCGCGACGAAGAGCGCAAGCCACGCGAAGAACGCGCCCCTCGTGAAGAGCGCGCACCGCGCGAAGCCCGCGAAGAGCGTCAGCCACGCGAAGTCCGCGAGGCTCGCGAGGAAGTCCAGGCCACCGCTCGCGAAGAGCGCGCGCCACGTCCGCCACGGGAAGAGCGTCAACCACGCCCACCACGTGAAGACCGCAAGCCACGCGGCGAGCGCGAAGAACGCGTGCGTGAACTGCGCGAACCGCTGGACGCTGCTCCTGCCGCTGCCGCCGAAGAACGCCCGGCTCGTCAGCCACGCGAAGAGCGTCAACCGCGCCCACCGCGTGAAGAGCGCCAACCTCGCGCCGAACAGGCCGCTGCCGTAGCTGAAGAAGAGCTGCTGCCGAACGAAGAGCAACTGCAGGAAGACGGTCAGGAGAACGCCGAGGGCGATCGTCCGCGCCGCCGCTCCCGTGGCCAGCGTCGTCGCAGCAACCGTCGTGAGCGTCAGCGTGACGCCAACGGCAATGTGATCGAAGGTTCGGAAGAAAACAGCGAAGAGCCAAGCAGCGCCGATCTGGCCGCAGGCCTGGCGGTAACCGCTGCCGTTGCCAGCACCGTGATCAGCGCCCCGGCCGAAGCCCAGGCTCACGAGCAGGCCGAACGTGCCACTGCTACCGTCCAGGAAGCCGCACCGACCGTCGAAGCACCGGTCGTCGAGGCCACCACTGCGGTAGAGATTCCAGCAGCACCTGCTGTTGAAGTCGCCCAGGTTCGTGAAGAACAGCACGAAGAACAGGCTGCGCAACCTGCAATTGTTGCAGAACAACCTGCAGTCGTTGCCGAGCCAGTGGTCGAAGCGCCAGTCGCCGAAGCACCAGCGGCAGAGCCAGCCCAGGAAGCGCCTCGTGCCTTCGAGCGTGCCGCCGAGGCGATCGTTGCCGAAGCGCCTGCACCAGTCGCAGAAGTTGTGGCTGAAGCAGTCGTGGCTGCTGAACCTGTAGTTGCCGAGCCTGTGGCTGCCGCACCGGCAGCGCCGGTCGAGGCACCTGTCGCCGAAGTGGCTGCACCGGTTGTCGAGGCCGCTCCGGCCAGCGCCCTGACCAGCACCGGTCGCGCGCCAAACGACCCGCGTGAAGTGCGTCGTCGCAAGCGCGAAGCCGAGCGTCTGCAGAAGGAAGCCGAACTGGCTGCCGCTGCTGCCGCTGAAGCTCCGGTAGAAGCCGTAGTGGCCGCCGAGCCTGCGCCGGTGGTTGCCGAGGCGGTCGAGGTAGCTCCTGCTGCCGAACTGGCCATCGAGCAACCTGCGCCTGCCGCCGACGAAGCCCCGCGCTCCGTCGAAGAAGTGGTAGAGCACAAGCCCAAGGCCCAGGAAGAAGAGCACGAGCCTAAACCCCTCGTCTGATTCCTAGCCCGATAAAAAGCCCCGCCTGGTCACCCAGGCGGGGCTTTTTCATGCCTGCAATTCTTCGATCAACATCTTCGCCGCGAAAGCGAGCCCAGCGATCTCAACCGCTAAAAACCAACGCCTGCGGCGTATCCACATCCCACAACACGCCTGCATCCGTCAGTTCCACCTCGACGACCTGCCCCACGGCAAACAGCGGCCTGGCTCCTCGATCCCCGGTCAGGCCCTGCAACGCCTGCCCAAAGGCCGCGCCAAAAGCCACCGGGTGACCATAGGTCCCCTTATAAACAGGCACCCGGATCATTTGCTCGCTCAGCCCTTGCAGCACGCTCTCGATACTCGACGGCAGGATAAAGGGCATGTCCCCCAGCACCACCAGCCAGCCACTGGCATCGGCACAGGCTGCGACGGCGGCCGCGAGGCTGTCGCCCATGCCCGGCGAATCCAGAAGCACCACCTGGCAGCCATAGGCTTCAGCCAAGGCAATCACCTCGGTACGGTCCGGCGTTGTCACCAGGACTCTACGGGTCAGCAGTTCGGGCAAACTCCTCAGGACCTGCTCGACTACCGGCCTGATCACCGCGTCTCGTCCCAGGCATGGAGCCAGCAACTTGTCTTGCCCGCCCCCCGCCGCCTGCCGATAACGGCTGCCCTGCCCCGCGGCCAGGATGACCGCGCACAGCGACTCGCTCACGCGCTCACCTGCGCAGTGACTTGAGGCGGCTTTTTCTGCAACAGGTCGATGCCGTTCTTGATGGCGACGATCTCCGACATCACCGACAGGGCAATCTCCGCCGGTGTATGGCTGCCGATATGCAGGCCGATGGGCCCGTGCAGGCGTTCGATGGCCTGCGGCTCCAGCCCCAGCTGGGTCAGATTCTCCCGACGCTTCTGACTGTTGACCCGAGAGCCCAGCGCCCCGACGTAAAACGCCCGGGAATTGAGCGCGGTCAACAGCGCCATGTCATCCAGCCGGGGGTCATGGGTCAGCGCGACAATGGCTGTACGCTCGTCGGTCTCGATATTCAGCACCGCATCGTCCGGCATTCCCGGCACAAAACGCCCGTGCTGCTCTTCCCAGCCGTAGACAAACTCCTTACGCGGATCGCAGATCAGTACTTCGAAGTCCAGCAGCCGCGCCATTTCTGCCACATACCGCGACAACTGCCCGGCGCCGATCAGCAACAGCCGCCAGCGCGGGCCATAGATCGCCCGCAGGGTGGTGTCATCGAAGCTCAGCACGTCGGTCTTGCTGGCCGGCTTTAGCAGCACTTCACCGCTGCTCAGGTTCAACTCCCGGGCGACGATTTCATGCGCCTCGCAACGAGCCAGCAGTTCCGCGACCCAGCCCGGATCGCCAACCCGCTCCTCGGTCAGGCGCAAGGTGCCGCCGCACGGCAGGCCAAAACGCGCGGCCTCCTCGCGGCTCACGCCATAGGTCACCAGTTGCACCGGCGGCCCGTCCAGAGGCAGGCGGCCATCGTGCAAACGGGCGATCAGGTCGTCCTCGATGCAACCGCCCGAGACCGAGCCGATCACCATGCCGTCTTCGCGCAAAGCCAGCATGGCCCCCGGTGGCCGCGGCGCGCTACCCCAGGTCTGGACCACGCTGTACAAGGTCACGCGCTGCCCCGCACGGCGCCATTCCAGCACGCTGCGCAGGACATTCAGATCAACGCTGTCCATCAGGCCTTGCCCGCCTGTTGCCAGCCCTGCAGTTGGTAACGCACTGGCAGGTTGCGAATGCGCTTGCCGGTGGCGGCAAAGATCGCGTTACACAGGGCCGGCGCGATCGGCGGCACGCCCGGCTCACCGACACCGCCCAGCGGCACATCGCCTGGTGGCGTCACCAGGTGCACGGCGACTTCCTTCGGCGCCAGGGACATGCGCGCCACTTCATACATATGGAAGTTGTCCTGCTGGACCTTGCCGTCCTTGAAGCTGATCTCGCCCACCACCGCATTGCCCAGGCCCATCACACAGGCGCCCTCGAACTGCGAGCGGATACGCTCGGGATTGATCTGCGGACCGCAGTCCACGGCGATATCGGCCTTGTGCACGATCAAGGTGCCATCATCCTTGACCTCGACTTCGATCACCGCCGCCACGTAAGTGACGAAACTGTAATGCACCGCCAGCCCCAGGCCGCGGCCCTTGGGCAGGCTGCGGCCCCAGCCCGCCGCCTTGGCCGCGGTCTCCAGCACGCCACGCATACGGGCGGTGTCGATCGGGTAACGCTCCGGCGACTCACCGTAGTTCCACTCTTCGCTCAAGGTCCGTGGATCGATCCGGCGATCCGGCCCGAGCAGTTTGAGCTGGTACTTCAACGGGTCCTGGCCCGCCTTATGGGCCAGTTCGTCGACAAAGCTCTGGATGGCGAAACCGTGGGGGATGTTCGACACCGAGCGATACCAGCCAACCCGGGTATGCGCAGCGGCCTCGGGGTTTTCCAGGCGCACGTTGGGAATCGCATAGGCCAGGTTGGTAAAGCCCATGCCCAGTTCGAAGGCGGCCTCATGGTTCATGCCCGGGGCGAACAGCGCGGTGATGCTCGGCGCCACGGTGCGGTGCAGCCAGCCGGACGGCATGCCGTCCTTGTTCAGGCTGGCCTTGAGGTATTCCGCCGACACGGTGTGGAAGTAGGAGTTGTGAATGTCGTCTTCGCGGGTCCATTGCACCCGCACGGCCTTGCCCGGCACTTCCTTGGCGAGAATCGCCGCCTCGAGAATGAAGTCGGGCTTGGATTTACGCCCGAAGCCACCGCCGAGCAAGGTGATGTTGACCGTCACCTTGTCGAAGGGAATGCCCAGGCGCTCGGCAATACGTTCGCGGGTCACCTGTGGCGCCTGGCTCGGAGCCCAGGCTTCGCACTGGCCGTCCTTGAAGCGCGCCACGGCGACCATCGGTTCCATCGGCGCCTGCGCCAGGTGCGGCAGGTAGTAGGAGGCCTCCAGGCTGCTGTCGGCGCTGCCCATGGCGTCGTCGATATTGCCGGTGCTGCGTACTACCTTGCCGGGCTTGAGCGCCGCGGCTTCCAGTTCCTTGCGGTAGGCAATCGAGTCGTAGCCGGCGTTGACGCCATCGTCCCACTCGATCTTCAACGCATCGCGGCCCTTGATCGCCGCCCAGGTATTGCTGGCGATCACCGCCACACCACCCAGCGGCTGAAACTCGGAAGGCAGCGGGCGACTGTCGATCTGCACCACCTTGATCACGCCCGGCACCTTCAGCGCCGCGCTGCCATCGAAGGATTTGACCTTGCCGCCATAGACCCGTGGGCGCGCAACCGTCGCGAAGAGCATGCCGTCGAAATGCACGTCGGCGCCGTAGACCGCCTGACCATTGACGATGTCCGCACCGTCGATGGCGCGGGTGCCCTCCTTGCCGATGTAGCGGAATTCGCTGGGTTGCTTCAGACGCAGGCTGTCGCGGGCCGGCACCGCCAGGGCGCTCGCCGCGGCGGCCAGGGCACCATAGCCCAGTTCACGGCCGCTCGGCTGGTGGACCACTTTATGCAACTGCGCCCGGCACTCGGCCAGCGGGACTTTCCACTGCTCGGCCGCCGCCTGCTCGAGCATGGTCCGCGCCGCCGCACCGCAGCGCCGCATCGGCTCGTACCAATGGCGCATGCTGCGCGAACCGTCGGTGTCCTGGTTACCGAACAGCGCCTCGTCGCCCGGCGCCTGCCTGACCTTCACCAAGGCCCAGTCGGCCTCCAGTTCGTCAGCGACCACCATGCTCAGGCTGGTACGCACGCCCTGGCCCATTTCCGAACGGTTGCAGAGCACGGTCACACTGCCATCGGCGGCGATGCTCACGTACACCTTGGGGTCATCGACCCAACCGTTGGGCATGCCGTCGGCACCGAACTTCTTCTCTTCGGCGAAAGCGTCCTGCCAGCCCCAGCTGGCCGCCAGTACCAGTGCGCCGGTAGCTCCGACGCCTTTGAGAAAACCGCGGCGGCTGAGGTTGCTCAGGGCAAAATCATTCGGCAGCTGGCTCATGCCTTGGCCTCCTTCAGGTGGGTGGAGGCCTGGCGGATCGCCGTCTTGATCCGGTTGTAGGTGCCACAGCGGCAGATGTTGCCAACCATGGCGGCCTCGATCTGTTCGTCGCTGGGGTTGGGGTTGACCTTGAGCAAGGCAGTGGCCGACATGATCTGCCCGCCCTGGCAGTAGCCGCACTGGGCCACCGCGCTGTCCAGCCAGGCCTGCTGCACGACTTTGCCGACCGGGTCGCTGTGCAGGTTGTCGATGGTGCTGACATTCTGCCCGACCACCGAGCCGATCGGCGTGATGCAACTGCGCGCCGGGGAGCCGTCGATATGGATGGTGCATGCGCCGCACAGGCCCATGCCGCAACCGAACTTGGTGCCGTTGTAGCCCGCCACGTCGCGGATAGCCCAGAGCAGCGGCATGTCCTCGGTGACATCCAGTGGGTGATCTTGACCGTTGAGTTTCAGGGTAATCATGGGCACGCCCGCATATTTTCCGTTTATGGGGTCGAGCAATCTGCCGTTGAGTACAACGACTTGCAGGAGCAGATCGACTCAGGCTAATGGGCTCTCTTATGAAGACGGGGAGTCTTCACCGGGCCTTTGGGGGTACAAATAGTTGCATTGTTAGCAGGCTAAGTTAAGCCGCAATTAACAAAAAAGCCTTGCAGGGTGTGAACCCGTGCAAGGCTTTGCTGGCGCGTCTTGAGCGTAGCTCAACAGGCTCAATAGAGATTGGGCTCCATCTCCAGCTGCACATGGAAGCGCTCGGCAATATCCTGCTGGATCCTTCGTGCCAGGCTTAACAACTGCAAGCCCGTGGCACCGCCATAGTTGACCAGCACCAGCGACTGCAAACGATGCACCCCGGCATCGCCATCGCGAAAGCCCTTCCAGCCCGCCTGTTCGATCAACCAGCCAGCGGCCAGCTTCACCTGCCCGTCCGCCTGTAGATAACCTACCAGCCCCGCATGCCGCTGCCTGATCTCGGCCGCCAGCGCAGCGGACACCACCGGGTTCTTGAAGAAACTGCCGGCATTGCCCAGTACCGCCGGGTCCGGCAGTTTTTCGCTGCGGATGCTGCAAATGGCGCGACTGACATCGCTGGCCGTCGGCTGCTCGATGCCCTGCTCGCTCAAGCGCTGGCGCACCGGGCCATATTCCAGATGCAGATGCTCGCTGCGGGCCAGGGCAAAACGCACCCGCAGAATCAGCCAGCGGCCGGCCTCTTGCTTGAACAGGCTGTCGCGGTAGGCGAACTGACATTCTTCCAGGCTGAAATCGCGCAACTCACCGCTCTGCCGATCCAGTGCGGTGAGGCCGGCGAACACATCCTTGATCTCGACTCCGTAGGCACCGATGTTCTGCATCGGTGCGGCGCCCACAGTCCCCGGAATCAGGCTGAGGTTTTCCAGGCCGGACAAGCCCTGTTGCAAGGTCCACTGCACGAAGGGATGCCAGGTTTCACCCGCTTCGGCTTCGACTACTACCTGCTGGCCATCGTCGCTCAGCAGACGAATACCGCGGGTACTCATGCGCAAGACCAGCGCTGGAATATCCGCGGTCAGCAGCAGGTTGCTGCCGCCGCCAATCACCAGCAGCGGCAGTCGATGCTGCGCCGAACAGGCCAGCGCCTCACGCACGTCAGCGTCGCTGTGGGCCTCGGCGAACAGCTGCGCGCGCACATCGACGCCGAAGGTGTTGAAAGGCTTGAGGGAAACCTGGGACTGCAGATGCAAGCTCATAGCCGCCCCTTCAGCTCGATCACCAGCCGGTCGCTGGCGTACTCGATCAGGTCCAGCACCTGCTCGAAACCTTGTTCACCGTCGTAGTAAGGATCCGGCACTTCGTCCACCGCCGCCTCGTAGCGGCGCAGGAACAGGTCCAGCTCGGCCTTGCCCTGGGCCGGCTGCAGCGCCTTGAGGTTGCGCAGGTTGCTCTCGTCCATGGCCAGGATCAGGTCGTAGCGAGCAAAGTCCGCGCTGCTGACTTGCTGCGCGCGCTGGGCCGACAGGTCGTAGCCGCGCAACAGCGCCGCGCGCTGGCTGCGCTTGTCCGGCGCCTTGCCGATGTGCCATTCGCCGGTCCCCGCGGACGCGACTTCGACCCGGTCGGCCAGCCCCGCTTCACGTAACTTGTGGCGCAGTACGCCCTCCGCCGTCGGCGAACGGCAGATATTGCCCAGGCAGACAAACAGAACCCGCATCAGGCCTCCAGCAGGCGACGAACGCGCTCAAGGTCTTCGGCGGTATCGACACCACCAGGCGGGGCTTCCAGGGCATCAGCGACATGGATACGCACGCCGTGCCACAAGGCCCGCAACTGCTCCAGCGACTCGGTGTTCTCCAGCCAGCACGGACCCCAGCTGACGAAGTCATGCAGGAAGCCGGCGCGGTAGGCATAGATGCCGATATGGCGGCGATAAGGCACGCCTTCCGGTAGCAGGTCGCGATTCTTCGCAAAGGCGTCGCGCGCCCACGGCAAGGTGGCGCGGCTGAAGGTCAGCGCCAGACCATTGATGTCGCTGACCACCTTGACCACGTTCGGGTTGAACAGGGTCTCGACGTCCTCGATCGGCTCGGCCAGGGTGGCCATGCTCGCTTCAGTGTGGGCGGCCAGGTTGGCGGCCACCTGGTCGATCACCGCCGGCGGGATCAACGGCTCGTCGCCCTGGACATTGACCACGATGGCATCCGCGGCCAGGCCCAGCTGGCTGGCGACTTCCGCCAGGCGATCGGTCCCGGAGTTGTGGTCCTCGCGGGTCAACACCGCTTCGGCGCCGAAGCCCTGGCAGGCTTCGACGATTCGCGCGTCGTCAGTTGCTACCACCACACGCTGGGCGGCGCTCTTGCAGGCCTGTTCCCAGACGTGCTGGATCATCGGCTTGCCGGCGATCATCTGCAGCGGTTTACCCGGCAGGCGGGTGGAGGCGAATCGGGCTGGAATGACAACGGTAAAGGCTGTGGTCATTTATCCAGGCGCTCGTCGGTACTGAGGGTGCGGGCTTCGCTTTCCAGCATGACCGGGATGCCATCACGAATCGGATAGGCCAGGCCGGCGCCCTTGCTGATCAGCTCGGTCTTGTCGGCGCTGAGCTTGAGCGGTCCCTTGCAGATCGGGCAAGCGAGGATATCAAGCAATTTGGTGTCCATGAGAATTCCCTGGATAGAAGCGTTAAGGCAGAAGACGAGCGGGCAACAGGCGCATCAGCTGCGTATCGAACCAGGCCACGAAGGCCGGGGATGGCACAGCATCCACCGCCAGGTACCACCAGTCGGGAGCCGCGAAGGCGCGGCACTTCACCGCATCCTTTTCGGTCATGACCAGCGGCAACGCCGGGGTGAAACTCAGCGCCTGCGCGCTGTATTCGGCGTGGTCGGCGAAAGCATGCGGGACAGGCTGCCAGTGTAGCGTTTCAAGGGTAGTGAAGAAACGTTGCGGATTGCCGATACCGGCCACCGCGTGCAATGCCTGCCCCGGCGCGAAGTGCTCAAGCCCGCGACGTTCGCCGCTTTGCAGATTGACCAGGGCGGTGGGCACCAGGCGAAAGGCGAAGCCATCCTCGCGATCGTCGCTGGCGCCGTTGTAGAGCACTGCGTCGACGCTTTGCAGGCGCTCGACCGGCTCGCGCAGCGGCCCGGCCGGCAGGCAACGCCGATTGCCCAGCCCGCGCGCGGCGTCGATCAGCACCAGTTCGAGGTCGCGGGCCATGCGGTAATGCTGCATGCCGTCGTCGGAGAGAATCAGGTCCAGCGGTTCGGCGGCCAGCAGGGCCCGCACGGCGCGACTGCGATCGGGGTCGATCATCAGCGGCACGCCGCTGCGCTGGACGATCAGCAAAGGCTCGTCGCCGGCGACTGCGGCGCTCTGCTCGGCGGCGACCCGCCATGGCCACTGCGGCGGCTTGGCGCCGTAACCACGGCTGACCACGCCGACCCGCAGCCCGCTGCGCTGGCAATGCTCGATCAGCCACAGGATCAGCGGCGTCTTGCCGGTACCGCCCACGGTGATATTGCCGACCACCACCAGCGGCACCGGCGGCTGGTAAACATTGCCCTCACCGGCCAGGAAGCGTTCGCGCTTGCGCACCACCACCCGGCGATAGAGCCACTCCAGGGGCTGCAGCAGTTTCAGCGCGGGATGGCCGTTGTACCAGGCAGCGAGCAAGCGATCGGACATGGCCATCAGGGTGCTGGCGCCGCCTCGACGGTGGTCATGCGCAGATGGCTGAAACCGAGCTTGCCGGCGGCGTCCATCGCGGTAATGACGGCCTGGTGCTGGGCCTTGCCGTCGGCACTGATGGACAGCGGCAGGTTGGTGTCGCCCGCCGACTCCTTCTGCAAGGCTTCGATCAGGCTGGCCAGGTCGCTCTTGGGCAGCACCTGGTTGTTCACCGAAAACACCCCGTCGGCGCTGATGGCGATATCTAGTTGTTTGGTCTGCTGGTCTTCGGCCGGCGAGCCGCTGACGGCCTCCGGCAACTCGACGCGCAACTGGGTTTCCCGGGTAAAGGTGGTGGTCACGACGAAAAACAGCAGCAGGATAAACACCACGTCGATCAACGACGCGAGGTTGATATCGATGGTTTCCCGTGGCTTGCGGCGGAATTTCACGCTTTGCCCTCGGCCAGATCGACGTCGCGGTCACCCTGCACCACTTCGACCAGTTTGATGGCTTCCTGCTCCATGCCAACCACCAGCTCATCGACCCGGCGTTGCAGGAAACGGTGGAAGAACACTGCCGGAATACCGACCATCAGGCCGGACGCGGTGGTGATCAACGCCTTGGAAATACCACCGGCCAGCACCGCGGCATTGGTGGTCATCCCCGAGCCCATGAACGAGCTGAAAATATCGATCATGCCCAGCACCGTACCCAGCAAGCCCAGCAGCGGGGCCATGGCGGCGATGGTGCCGAGGGCATTGAGGTAGCGCTCCAGTTCGTGGATGACCCGGGCGGCGGCTTCCTCGATGCACTCTTTCATGACCTCGCGGCCATGCTTGGAGTTGGCCAGGCCGGCGGCCAGGATCTCGCCCAGGGGCGAATGGGCGCGCAGCTCCTTGAGCTTGTCCTTGTTCAGCTGTTTGTCCTTGATCCAGCGCCACACCTGGCCCAGCAGATGAGGCGGGGTAACGCGGCTGGCCCGCAGGGTCCACAGACGCTCGGCAATGATGCCGACCGCGACAATGGAACTCAGAATGATCGGCAACATCATCCAGCCGCCGGATTTGACCAATTCCCACACAGTGACAGTCCCCTCGAAAAAGTGCGCCACTCTAACATAGGGGCCGAATGCACCGAAGAACCTGATGTCGCATGCCTTCAGGCTTTAATAACTCACGGTTATTTAAGGAGATAGTGGCCATTTGCGCCAAAAGCGCCGCTGCGCCCGCAGGCTCGTCGGTTCGGTGTAAGTGCCCAGCATCAGCCGCAGCGCTCCCTGCTCCGCACTGTCGTAAATGGCGGTCCCTTGCTGGCGATAACGTTCGACGACCTGCGGGTGCGGATGCCCAAACCCATTGCCGTGCCCACGGGAGATCAGCACCGCCGAAGGTGCAAGGGCCTTGAGCAGGGCCGCGGACGACGAGCTGCGACTGCCGTGGTGCGGCGCCTGCAACCAGTGGGTCTCGACGGCCAGCGGGGTATCCAGCAAGGCGCGTTCGGCCAGGGCATCGATATCCCCCGTCAGCAGCAAACGCTCGCCCTGGGCCTCGACCTGCATCACGCAGGACTTCTGGTTACCGTTCTGCGCACCCGCCCATTGCCACAGGGAAAAACGCACCCCGTCCCATTGCCACTGCTCGCCGCTGGCGCAAGGCTCTGCCGGTAAATATGCCGGCAAACCCTCGGGATCGCCGCTGACCAGCCTGGCCACCGGCAAGCCGCGCTGAATGGCGTCGGCGCCACCGGCATGATCGGCATCGGCGTGGCTGAGCAGCATCAGGTCGAGGCGCGCGACGCCCAGCTTGCGCAAGGACGGCAGCACCACCCGCGCGCCCAGGTCGGAATCGCCAAAACGCGGACCGGCGTCATACAGCATCGCGTGCTCGCGAGTCCGTACCAGCACCGCCAGGCCCTGCCCGACATCCAGCTGCCAGACTTCCGCCTCGCCATATGGCAGCGTGTTTTTCGGCGGGAACACCACCAACAGCAGCATCGGCCAGCCCAAGGGACGCAGCGGCACGCCCGCAGGCAGCAACAGCAGCAAGGCTCCCAGCGCGCTGATGCTCCAGGCCCAGAGCGGTATGGCCGGCGCTACCCACGCCGGCCACTGGGCAGCCAGCAGGGTCAGGCCGCGGAACAGCAGGTCCAGCAAGCCACCGGCCAGCCAGAGCAAACCTTCGCCCAGGTAAGGCACCGCCAGCAACAAGGTGCCGAGCAACGCCGGCGGCAGCACCAGCAGGCTGATCCAGGGTTCCGCCAGCAGATTGGCCAGCGGCCCGCTGAGACTGATGGGCAACCCCAGCGCCAGCAGCACCGGGCACAGGCCGATGGCGATCAACCATTGAATACGGGTCCAGGACTGCCACCAGCGCCAGCCCCCCAGGCGCCCGCCAAAGATCAGGATCAGCACCGCCACCGCGGTAAAGGACAGCCAGAAGCCTGGCTGCAGGCTGGCCAGCGGCTCGAACAACAGCACCGCATTCAATGCCAGCAAGAACGGCCACCAGGCACCCAGGTGGCGAAAGCGCAGGCGCCAGATCAGCACCAGGGCCACCATCACACAGGCACGGCGCACCGGCACATCGAACCCCGCCAGCAACCCGTACCCCAGGGCCGAGGCGAATGCCAGCCCGCAGGCCCAGGGCAGCCAGGGCCAGCGTCCGGGCCACAGGCCGTAGCGGGCCAGCCCCGCCACCAGGGCGTACATCACTGCGGCCAGCAAGCTGATGTGCTGCCCGGAAATCACCATCAGGTGCACGGTCCCGGTGTCTTGCAAGACACGCCAGTCTTCCTGGCTCAACCCGGAGCCGTCGCCCAGTACCAGGGCCGCCAGGCCGCCGGCGCGCCCGTGGGCATCGACTTGCAGCAAGCGCTGGCGAATGCGCGCGCGCCAGCCGCCCTCCGCGGCAACCAGCAGTTGCCCATCCTTGACCGTGCCCGTGGCGCCGATGCGCTGGGCCAGCAACCAGGCCTCATGATCAAAGGCTTGCAGATTGACCAGGCCGGCAGGTCGCTTGAGCTTCACCGCCAGGCGCCAGCGTTCGCCGCTGTGCACCGGCGGCCCGCCATACCAGGCCAGGCGCAGGCGTTGCGGGATCCGGCCGCGCCGCGCCCGCCCGTCTTCCAGCTCGAAACGCACCAGCCCCTCGGCCTGCTGCGGCAGCCCCACCACTCGACCTTCGAGCCAGCGAGTCTGCCCGTCGAGCGGTTCCGCCAAACGATCATCCAGCGCCGATTGCGCGCTGATGCAGGCCCACGCCAGGCCCAACAGAAAAAGGGCCAATGGATAGGTGCGAAACGGCAACAGCATCAAGGCCACTACCGGTAGCACCGCCAGCCATCCGATCGCTGGTAGCGCCGGCAAAAAGCGCAGGCACAAAAGCCCCGCCGCCAACGCCAGCATCCCTGTGCGCATAAGCCCGTCCTTGAGCAGTTTTTGAGTGTTGTCACTCCTTGGCTTAGCTCAGCGGACCGGGCGCCGGCTTTATCATTTGTCACAAAGTCTGAATGGGCGCCTTCTAGAATCCGGGCATACTTGCCGCTTGAACTGACCGAGAAGCCTTATGCCCCGGCGCCTATTCAAACGTTACATGCCAGATCCGACCAGCATCAGGGAACACAAGTCCTTACGCTTTCTTGGCACGTTGCTGCATGACCCCAACCTCTGGCACCTCAACCGGCACTCCGTGGCGCGCGCCATGGCGGTCGGCCTGTTCGCGGCCTTTATGCCGATCCCGGCGCAAATGCTGCTGGCAGCCGTGCTGGCCATTTCCGTGCGCGGCAACATGCCGATTGCCGTGAGCCTGGTCTGGCTGACCAATCCGATCACCATGCCGCC
Source organism: Pseudomonas sp. GW822-FHT05A08 (assembly GCF_058800485.1). Taxonomy (NCBI): domain Bacteria; kingdom Pseudomonadati; phylum Pseudomonadota; class Gammaproteobacteria; order Pseudomonadales; family Pseudomonadaceae; genus Pseudomonas; species Pseudomonas sp. GW822-FHT05A08. The sequence continues at coordinate 2,206,396 of NZ_CM179511.1, read as the reverse complement.
GGTGTTCTTCTGCACCTATCAGATCGGTGCCTGGTTGATGAACGTACCCGCCCGGACCCTGCCCGACGAGCTGACCTGGGAATGGATCAGCGGCGAACTCTCGACCCTCTGGCAACCCTTCCTGCTGGGCTCGCTGGTGGCTGGCCTGGTGCTGGGCGCCCTCGCCTATTGCCTGACCATGCTGTACTGGCGCTGGTGGGTCAGCCGGCAATGGCGCCGCCGCAAGCAGAGCCGACTGTAGAAACGCAAACGGCCTCCCGAGGGAGGCCGTTGTCGTTTCTGCGCGGGCTTACTGGCGCATGCCGCGACCACTGACCAGCAGGCGGGCACAACCGAAGTACAGGACCACGGTCGCCACCAGCATGAAGGTAATGGCCACGCTGATCTGGATGTCGGAAACCCCGAGGATGCCGAAACGGAAGGCGTTGACCATATGCAGCACCGGGTTGGCCAGCGACACCGTCTGCCAGAACGGTGGCAGCAGGGTGATGGAGTAGAACACCCCGCCCAGGTAGGTCAGCGGGGTCAGCACGAAGGTCGGGATGATCGAGATATCGTCGAAGTTGCGCGCGAACACCGCGTTGATAAAGCCCAACAGGGAAAAAATCGTCGCGGTGAGGACCACCACCAGCAAGGTGATGCCCAGGTGATGCACCTGCAGGTGGGTGAAGAACAACGACAGCAGGGTCACGATCACCCCCACCGCCAACCCCCGCAGGACACCGCCCAGGGTGTAGCCGATAAGGATGGTGTGCGGCGACACCGGCGACACCATCAACTCCTCGATGGAGCGCTGGAACTTGCTGCCGAAGAAACTCGAGACCACGTTGCCGTAGGAGTTGGTGATCACCGACATCATGATCAGGCCCGGCACGATGTACTCCATGTAGGTGAAACCACCCATGTCGCCGATCTGCCGACCGATCAGGTTACCGAAGATCACGAAGTACAGAACCATGGTGATCGCCGGCGGCAGCAGGGTCTGCGGCCAGATCCGGGTAAAACGCCGGACTTCGCGATAGACGATAGTGTTCAGCGCGACAAGGTTGGGCCGTAGCTCGGAACTCATACCGCCACCTTCGACAGGTTTTTCTCCACCAGGGACACGAACAGCTCCTCAAGGCGATTGGTTTTGTTACGCAGGCTCAGCACTTCGATGTTCTGCTGGGCCAACTGGCTGAACAGCGCGGTGATGCCCACGGCTTTGTCGACCTGGACTTCCAGGGTGTGGCTGTCCAGCAGCTTGCTTGGATAACCGATCAGTTGCGGCGCCACCTTCAGGTCGGTCTTCAGGTCGAGCAGGAAGGTTTCCACATGCAGCTGGCTCAGCAGCTGGCGCATGCTGGTGTTCTCGACGATGGTGCCGTGGTCGATGATGCCGATATTGCGGCACAGCTGCTCAGCCTCCTCCAGGTAATGGGTGGTGAGGATGATGGTGATGCCTTTCTGGTTCAGCTCGGTAAGGAAGGTCCACATCGAACGGCGCAGCTCGATGTCCACGCCGGCAGTCGGTTCGTCGAGGATCAACAGGCGCGGTTCGTGCACCAGGGCGCGGGCAATCATCAGGCGGCGCTTCATGCCGCCGGACAGCGAGCGCGACGGCACATCGCGCTTGTCCCACAAGCCGAGCTGGGTCAGGTACTGCTCGGCCCGCTCCTTGGCGACCTTGGTCGGGATACCGTAGTAACCGGCCTGGGTCACCACGATATCGAAGGTTTTCTCGAACTGGTTGAAGTTGAATTCCTGTGGCACCACGCCGATGCAGCGCTTGAGCGCGGCGGGCTCGCGATCCAGGTCATGGCCGAAGACATTCACCGTGCCGCTGGTCTTGTTCACCAGGGTCGAGAGGATGCCGATGGTGGTGGATTTGCCGGCACCGTTAGGGCCGAGCAAGGCGAAGAAGTCACCTTCGGCGACATCCAGATCGATACCACTCAGGGCCTGGAAACCGTTGCCGTAGGTTTTGGTTAGCTGCCGGATGGACAGAGCGGAACTCATATCGGATTTACGCACCAAGAAGGGAGAACATTATAGGTAAGGGCGGACCGCCTGCATTGCAACGGCGCCGGATACACCCAATGGTGCTTGCCGACGCCGCACAAGTACAGTCACCCGTATTGATAGTCAGTATTAAGTCAACGCAGTCATCACCGCCTTGCGGTAGGCCGGACGCTGTTGCAGGCGGGCGTACCAGGCTTGCAGATTAGACAATTGCGGGCGCTCGATGGGCATTTCGAACCAGGCATAAATGAAGCTGCCCAGAGGGATATCGCCGATGCCGATTTCCTCGCCGGACAGGTAGGGATGTTCGGCCAGGGCCTGGTCGACCACGGCCAGCAGTTCGCCGCAGCTGTTCAGCGCGGCATTGATCTTGTCCCAGTCCTGCTGCTGTGCCGGCGTGCGCAGCACACCCCAGAACAGGTGCCGGAAGGGTTCGGCGAAGGTCGAGGTGGTCCAGTCCATCCACTTCTCGGCCGAAGCCCGCGCCTGTACATCGCTCGGGTACCAGGCCGTGCCGGCGGCATGGCGCGCGGCGAGATAACGCACGATGGTGTTGGACTCCCACAGCACAAAGCCGTCGTCCTCGATCAGCGGAATCCGCCCATTGGGATTCATCGCCCGATATTCCGGGGTATCCACCACACCGAAGGCACCACCGGCATCCACCGCCTCGTAGGTCAGCCCGAGCTCTTCGGCGCACCACAATGCTTTCCTGACATTCGACGAGTTTTTCCGACCCCAGATCTTCAGCATGACCGCTCCTCAGTGATGAATGCCGAGGCAGTCTACGCCGGATCAGACCTGACTCAAATCACTCTGCATGTCGCCCAGCAGCAACGGCATCTGCTCGGCGAACAGATGCGGATAACACTTCTCCAGGTGTTTGAAGAAGAAGGTCTCGGGGACGTCGGCGAATTGTCCGTGGTCCAGCACGTATTCCATCATCTGCTCGCCCTGGCGATTGAACGGGTGGAACACGCTGTCATGACGGCCATCGAATTCCAGTGGCGCTACATCGTACATCTCGCAGAGTTTCCGGTTGAACGCCGGCGTGGCCTTGACCCAGCGTCCTTGCAGGTACAGCTCGGTATAGCCGTGCATGGCAAACACATCACTGCGCAGCAACTCCAGCAAACGCGGGGTCGACAAGTGATTGCGCACGTCCGCCAGGCCGATCCGCGCGGCGATCCCGCAATGCCGCGCGCAGCCGGCAAGTAGGGTGGCCTTGGGCACGCAGTAACTTTCGCCGGTAGCCAGGGCATGGCTGCCACGCAGGGTCTCGGGGTCGCGACTGAAGGTGTAGGGGTTGTAGCGCACGGCCTCGCGCACCGCGTAATAGAGGTTCACAGCCTGCTCCAACGGATCGCTGCTGGCGCCACGATGAGTTTCCGCGAACTCCACCACCGCGGGGTGGTCACTATCGATGAAGCGGCTGGGACTCAGGTACTCGTGCATGGGGATGATCTCCGAGTGAAGTCCCGAGTCTAACGACGGCCTCATCCCAGCGATAACGACGTTTCGGCCAAATATCAGAGGCTGCCGCTTCGAGCCTGACAAGATCGACACGCTGCTGACCCGATGCCTGACGTCTGCGTCCGCTTCTTCTTACCGCTGCAAGCGCACTGCCCTGTCACCCCTTTTGTCGGATGCCGACTAAGCTCTGTGGGTGATTTTGCCCCTGGTTTCACGGAGGATTAAATATGCTGTTGTTGTGGATACTGGTTCTGCTGGTCGGTATTGCCTACCTGGCCCACCGCCGCATTGCGCCCCTGCCCGCCCTGGGTGTGGTGGCCGTCTACCTGCTGGCCATGGGCGCCTTCAGCCGTGCACCGGGCTGGCTGCTGCTGATCTTCTGGGTATTGCTGGCCGCGGTGGCAGCGCCCTTGCTACTGCCCGACCTGCGCCGCAAGTACTTCAGCGCCCCGCTGTTCAGTTGGTTCCAGAAGGTCCTGCCACCGATGTCGCAAACCGAACGCGACGCCATCGATGCCGGCACGGTCTGGTGGGACGGTGAACTGTTCAGCGGCCGTCCGGACTGGGACAAGCTGCTGGCCTACCCGAAAGCGCAACTGAGCGAAGAGGAACAGGCCTTCATCGACGGCCCCACCGAAGAGCTGTGCGCCATGGTCAGCGACTGGCAGATCGGCCAGTCCATGGACCTGCCGCCCGCCGCCTGGGAGCACATCAAGCAACACGGTTTCTTTGCCCTGATCATCCCCAAGGAGTTCGGTGGCAAGGGGTTCTCCGCCTATGCCCACTCACAGGTGGCGATGAAACTGGCGACCCGCAGCGGCGACCTGGCGTCCACCGTGATGGTCCCCAACTCCCTCGGCCCGGCCGAGCTGCTGCTGCATTACGGCACCGACGAACAGCGTAACCACTACCTGCCGCGGCTGGCCCGTGGCGACGATATCCCCTGTTTCGCCCTCACCGGCCCGCTGGCCGGTTCCGACGCCGGCGCCATGCCCGATACCGGGGTGATCTGCAAAGGCCAGTGGCAAGGCGAGGAAACCCTCGGCCTGCGCCTGAACTGGGAAAAGCGCTACATCACCCTGGGCCCGGTCGCCACCCTCCTCGGCCTGGCCTTCAAGGCCTACGACCCGGACCATCTGCTGGGTGACGATGAAGACCTGGGGATCAGCCTGGCGCTGATTCCGACCGACACCCCCGGCGTGGAAATCGGCCGTCGCCACCTGCCGCTCGGCGCTGCCTTCATGAACGGTCCGAACTCCGGCAAGGACGTGTTCATTCCCCTGGACTTCCTTATCGGCGGCCAGGAAATGCTCGGCAAGGGCTGGATGATGCTGATGAACTGCCTGTCGGTCGGCCGCTCCATTTCCCTGCCGGCCGTCGGCACTGGCGCGGCCAAGTTCACCAGCCTGGTGACCGGCCAATATGCCCAGGTACGTGAGCAGTTCAATGTCCCGCTCAATGCCTTCGAAGGCATCCAGGAAGCCCTGGCCCGCATCGGCGGCAACGCCTGGCTGATGGACAGCGCGCGCATGCTCACGGCCAATGCCGTCGACCTGGGGGAAAAGCCCTCGGTGCTGTCGGCGATTCTCAAGTACCACCTGACCGAGCGCGGTCGCGAATGCATCGGCCACGCGATGGATGTGCACGGCGGCAAGGCCATCATCATGGGCCCGAACAACTACCTGGGCCGCAGTTGGCAAGGCGCGCCGATCTTCATCACCGTGGAAGGCGCGAACATTCTCTCGCGCAACCTGATGATCTTCGGCCAGGGCGCCATTCGCTGCCATCCGTTCGTGCTCAAGGAAATGGCCCTGGCCGGTCGCGAAGACCACGATCAGGCGCTGGTCGAATTCGACGGCCTGCTGCTCAAGCACATCGGTTTTGCCGTGGGCAACGCGGCCAGCACCCTGGTGCTGAACCTGGGCCTGGGGCACTTCGAACAGGCGCCGGGGGACAAGCTCAGCCAAGGTTATTTCCGCGCCCTCAACCGCCAGGCCGCGGCCTTCGCCATGCTGGCCGACCTGAGCATGATGTTGCTGGGCGGCGAGCTGAAGCGTCGCGAACGCCTGTCGGCACGCCTCGGCGATGTGCTCAGCCACATGTACCTCGCCTCCGCCGCACTCAAGCGCTACCACGACCTGGATTCGCCGGAGCATCTGCAGCCGCTGTTCACCTGGGCTATGGAAGAAAGCCTCGGCCAGTCGGAACGAGCCCTGGACGAACTGCTCGAGAACTTCCCTAACCGGGTGCTGGGTTGCCTGCTGCGGGTGGTGGTATTCCCGTTCGGCCGCCGTCACAAAGGCCCGTCCGACCAGTTGGACGCCGAGGTCGCCGCGATCATCGGCCGGGCCAAGGGCGACCCGACCCTGGAAGAGCTGCTGGCCGGCTGCTACCGCCCACAATCGGCGCAGGACCCGGTCGGCGCCCTGCAACACGCCTTCGACTCGTTGAACGCCAGTCACCCGCTGCAGAAAAAACTGCACGAGGCGCTGAAAAGTGGCCAGGTCAAACCGGTGGCCGGCGAACATGCCATCGACGCCGCGCTGGAGGCCGGCGTGTTGCAACCGGTGGAAGCCCAGACCCTGCGCGAGGCTGAAGCCGCCCGCCGCAAAGTCATCGATGTCGATGACTTCGCCAAGGAAGAGCTGACCCTGAGCGAAGGGAAAACCCGCTAAGGCGCAGGACCGTCAGGCGGATTATGAAACCGGGCGCAGGAGCTATATACTCCCGCGCCCGTTTTGCTGTTGAGGACTCATGTCATGTCCAACGTCGTCGCCGATCATCTCGTCCTGCTCGACCATTTGCGCAGTATCCTGGTCGCCGTGGGTGAAGCCGAGCAGGTTCCCGAAGAAAGCCATGCCTTGTTCCTGGAACGCTTCGACGAACTGCGCGCCTCGCTGCCGATCGACCCGATCGAAAGCCAGTACCTGGGCCAGGATCTGCTGTGCCAGGTGATGCAGCGTTATCCACAGGTCGCCCATCTGGTACCGCGCGACCTGCTGTGGTTCTTCGCTGGGGATTGCCTGCACTACATGCCCGACGAGGAAATCGACCTGTACCAGGCGCTCGAAGAGCGTCGCTACGAAGCCGAGCAGAATGATGAACCGTTCGACTGGAACCAGGAAAAGCAGCTGCTGGCGCTCTCCGCCCAGGACAGCAAGCACTGAGTCCGGCCCGGACACTACAAAGGCCCGCACGGTTGAACCGGCGGGCCTTTTTTCTACCCATGAGCGGCTGGCTCAACCCGCTCCATCGCCTTCGGGCTGTTCGTAGCCTTTCGCCTCCTGCTTGCCCTGCCGGCTCAAGGTCGGCTCCTTGGCCAGGCACTCCACCAGGTAATCGATGAATACCCGCAGCTTCGGCGGCAGGTAACGGGTTGGCGAATGCAACAGCCAGGCACCGCCATGGTAGGAAGCGAGAAACGTCCAGTCCGGTAGAACCTGCACCAGCAAGCCCTGCTCCAGGGCATGCCGCGCGGTGAAGTACGGCAAGCTGCCGATGCCGATATGCTCCAGCACCGCCCCCAGCCGTACCCCGGTGTGATTGGCCGCATAACGCCCACGCACGCCAACCGTCACCGACTTGCTGCCCTTCTTGAACTTCCAGCGCGCATCGCTGGGGGTTTCACCCAGGTAAATGCAACTGTGGTTGAGCAGATCCTGGGGATGGCTGGGCGTCCCGTGCTCGGCCAGGTACTGCGGCGTGGCGCACAGCATATGATCGATGGTCAGCAACTGGCGCCCGACCAGCCCCGCCGGCGGCCGATCGGTGATGCGGATGGCCAGGTCCACGTTGTCGTCGATCAGGTCGATGTTGCGATCTTCCAATAACAACTCGACATCGACCTTGGGGTAACGCCGCAGAAACTCGGGCATGTACGGATGCACGACAAAACGCCCCACGGCCTTGGGCACGCTGACCCGCACCAGCCCTTCGGCCTCGTGGGTGAACTGACCGCTGATTTCCATCACCGACTTGGCGGCGCTGACCATTTCGCTGCAGCGCTTGAACACCTCCTCGCCCCCTTCGCTCAAGCGCAACTTGCGCGTGGTGCGTTGCAGCAAGCGAGTCGCCAGCGCCTTCTCCAGACGGGAAATGCTGCGACTCACCGCCGAGGGTGACGAACCCAACTGGCGGGCGGCTTCGGAGAAGCTGCCGACCTCGACGACCTTGACGAAAATCGCCATTTCGCCCAGCAGCGGAAGGGGGAGATTTATGCTCACAGCACAACAGTCCTTTGAGGTTTGAACGGATTATCACGCAATTCCGCCGCGCCATATAATTAAAAAAGGTATTTTAATAAGGGCACGGAATATGACGCTTCGCCTCTTTTTTCATAATGATGAACTCAAGGCCAACGTTGAAGTGCTCGAATGCACCCCGCAGGACAACGAATTCGCGGTGATCCTGCGTGCCACGATCTTTCATCCCCAAGGCGGCGGCCAACCCTGCGACACCGGCTGGATCGGCGAAAGCCAGGTGTTGCGCGTGGTCCAGGAACCCGAGCGAATCATTCATTACGTCAGCCAGCCGGTGCAACCGGGCATGGTCCAGGTCCAGGTCGATGAACAGCGCCGCCAGTTCAATACCCGCATGCACTCGGCCGGGCACCTGATCGGTCATTTCGGCGAAACCCGCGGCTGGGTCCCGGTCAAGGCCCATCACTGGCCTGGTGAGGGCCGCGTGTCCTTCAAGCCCGGGGACAGCCCGCAGGAACTCGACGTCGACAGCCTGCAGAGTGGCATCGATCACTGGATTGCCGCCGACCTGCCGCGCCTGGTCTCGCTGCGTGAAGGCTCGCGGGAAATCGGTTTCGGCGAGCTTCCCGCCTATGGCTGCGGGGGGACCCATGTGAAGCGCCTGAAGGAATTGGGCAACGTCACTATCGCCTCCCTCTCGCAGAAGAAAGGAATGCTTTCGGTTCACTACCACGTGGACTGATTCATCGGCGGTGTCGCCTTGCACATCACGCGACGCATCGCCTGACACAGGGGAAACCCGCGTGCGCGGGTTCGACGATTATCGGATAGAGGGATCTGCAGATGATGCTTGACGTCGAGCGTCTCGATGAGACGTGCATAAAGAAACTGGCCCAGGAACAAGTGCTCGCCCTGCGCATCAAGAATTTCCTGCCGCACACCCAGGCGATCCAGCTGGGTGACAAGATTCTCGCTCCCGGCTTCGAGGGCTACATCAACGCCCCCAGCATCGGGCGGATCGGCATGGCGTTTTATGAGGCGGAAAACCAGCCGCTGCTGATCGAAGACTATTTCGAACGCGCCACCGCCAACATCGCCGAACTGCGCACGCGTTGCGCGCCCTATGCGTCTCCCGTCGACACCCTGCGCTGCATGCTCGACGAGTCCTGGCCGGCCGGCGCCCACCTGGAAAACCTGTACGGGCGCAAGATGTACGTTGGCCTGTCGCGGGTGGTGAAACCCGGGGTGTGCTTCCTTGCCCATCACGACATTTTCGCCAAGGACGCCCCCGACAGCTTCCAGGCCCACAGCCTGGAGGCGCAGTTCGCCTGCAACCTCTACCTGAACATGCCTGACGCGGGTGGCGCCCTGCAGATGTGGAATCACGATATTTCCCCGGACCAGTTCGACGACATGCGCGGCGACAGCTACGGCATCGAGCCCGCCCTGCTCGGCACACCCTCGCTGGAGATCCGCCCGGAGCCCGGAGATTTCATCATGTTCAACTCAAGGCGCATGCACGCAGTCACCTCGGGGGTGGCCAACCCGCGCCTGAGCCTTTCCTTTTTTGTCGGCTATCGCGGCAGCTCGTCCCCCCTGACCTTCTGGAGTTGAAATGCTTTCCAACTATCTAGGCGAATTCCTGGCCCTGGCGACCATCCACTTTCTCGCCGTGGTGGCTCCCGGGCCTGACTTTGCCGTGACCATCCGCCAGAGCGTGCGCTTTGGCCGGGTGGTCGGGCTGTGCACGGCCATCGGCATCGGCGCGGGGATTTCCGTGCATGTGCTGTACACCCTGCTGGGGGTCGGTGCGCTGATGCATACCACGCCATGGCTGCTGAACGTGGCCAAGGTGGTAGGCGGCGCCTACATTCTTTATCTCGGGGTCAGCCTGTTGCGCAGCAAACCCAAGACATCGATCGAGGGCAGCGACACGAACAACGATCAGGTGCAGCGGCAGACCTTGCCCAAGGCCTTCATGACCGGTTTCCTGACCAACGCCACCAACCCCAAGGCCACGCTGTTCTTCCTGGCGATTTTCACCACGGTGATCAGCGCCACCACGCCCCTCAAGGTGCAGGCGCTCTACGGTGTATGGATGTGTTGTGTGAACGCGCTGTGGTTCGTGATCGTCGCGCTGTTCTTTTCCAGCCCGCGGGTGCGCTTGCTGTTCATGCGCATGGGCCACTGGTTCGAGCGAACCATGGGAGTGATCCTGATTCTGTTCGCCGGGCGCCTGATCCTGTCGATGTAAGCCGCATCCCAACGCCTTGCTCAAGCGAGCCGCCAGCAACTGGCGGCTCGACACAGGCTTGCTAAGTTCCGATCCCCGATCAGTTGGCGGATGACAAGGCCTGAAGCAAGATTCCCTGCGGTTTTGCCATTTCGTCCAGTACTGAAAAGTGCGTGCAGCCCGGCACGTGAATCAGCTGCACAGACTCTCCCCGGGCCAACGCCTGCTTGGCGTACTCATCAGACTGGCGGACCAGTTCCGACAGTTCGTCGGCACCTACCGCCACCCATGTATGGGCGCCCTTACTGATATGGTGCAGCGGGCTATAGGCATTGATCTCCGCTTCCGAGAGACTCAGTTTCTGGTTGAGCCACGACAGGCTTATGGGTTCCAGGTCGACCAATGCGCTGATCGCCAGGACATCGGTCACCCATGGGTGCGAACGGAACTGGATCGCCAGGTGGCCTCCTGCCGAGTGCCCGCTCAGGACCACCTTGTGCCCCGCAATACCCAGGTGATCAACGTCGGCCTGAAGATGCTCGAGCAGGCTGCCAATTTCGCTGACGATCTGTGTCATCGAGGCCTGCGGCGCGAGCGTATATTCGGCCAGGACGACGTTGAACCCCGCAGCCAGGGGACCGGCGGCGATGAAGGCGAAATCTTCCTTGCTGCAATTCTGCCAATACCCGCCATGGATGAAGATGAACGTCGGGGCGTCGGCTTTGCCACAGGGCAACCAGTCATAACGCTGCCTGGAGCCGGTGCCGTAAGGCAGATCGAGCCGGCCGGCCACAGAGGCGTAGAAATTGGCGCTACGCGCCTGCAGGGCTGCGTAGATACCGGGGAAATCCGGCACTGCCTCAGTGTTGTTATACGCCGCATCGAGCTGGGCTTGATTCATGTCGCGATAGAGAATGGTCATGGTCATCTCCGATGGAAGGAATGTTTAAAAAGGCTTGGTCAGCGGCCTGCGGTTGGTGCGGACGTGTCCGTCATCGGGCAGGAAGGTTTCAGGGGAGCGGCTTCGCTGTCCACGGCTGCTCTCTGTGAGAGGAATGCCACGCGTGGTTGGGGACTGTAGGCAGGGTGGTGGGCGGAACGCGGCTCGAATGCGCTAAAGAGTGAGTGGAGCCCAGGTCAGACGTAAATCAGCCGAATCTTAAATTTCTCTAGGATTTATCTTGCCATGGCCGCCCTGGGTGAACGGCGCAACGGCATATCAACTTGAAGCGGGGAGATACTCAGGCGGGGGCCATGCAGGCCAGCGCGATGTTGGGAAAGCCGGCGCTGAGTGCGTCCGGCCCGCTCAGTCAGCACCGCGATTATCCAGGATGGGGTGCTCGGAATACTGTCCTGATGACCGGTTCGCCGCGCTCAAGCCCGTGCAGGGGCTCGTTGAGTATTCTCCAGGGCCTGCCTCAGCACCTGCTGGGTCAGGGGCTTGAACACCACCTCATCCATCCCGGCGGCCAGGCAGCGCTGGATTTCCGCGTCCTCGGCACTGGCGGTCGCCCCCAGGATCCAGCAGCGCCGGCGCCCCTTCTCGCGCTCCATCTGGCGGATGCGCACGGTCAAGTCATAGCCGCCCAGGCGTGGCATCTGGCTGTCGGTGATCAACACATCGTACTCGGCGGCCAGCCAGGCTTCCCACGCCGCCTGCCCATCCTCGACCAGCGTCACGCGATGCCCCAGAACCAGCAATTGCTCTTCCAGCGTCAACCGGCTGAACGCATTGTCCTCAGCAACGAGGATATTCAGCGAAAGCGGCTCCGTGCTCGCCTGCGGTACTTCTGCCGCGGCTTCGGCAGGCGCCTCGGCCAGAGGCAGTTGCAGGGTCACGCTGAAGCAGGAGCCTATATCCGGTTCACTGCTCAGGACGATAGTGCCGCCCATGAGTTCGACCAGCCGCCGGGTGATATTCAGCCCCAGCCCACTGCCAAAGGTTTGCCCGGCCTGAGCCGAACTGACCTGGGAGAATGGCTGGAACAATCTGGCCTGGTCCTGCTCCGAGATGCCGATACCGCTGTCGATGACCTCCAGCAACAGGTGCAGATGTTCTGCCTCCCGGCTGCCCGAGGCATGCAGCGTCACCCGGCCGCGCTCGGTGAACTTGATGGCATTGCTCAGCAGGTTGAACAGCACCTGTTTCAAATGCAGCGGGTCGATCAGCACCCATTGCTCCATGTCGCCGGTGAAGCGCATCTCGAACGCCAGCTGCTTCTGCCGCGCCATGCCGACCACCAGGGGCGCGATCGCTTCGATCTGGGCCTTGAGCAGCACGGCCTCGGGCGCCGAGTCGATCATCCCCGACTCGATCCGGTTCAGGTCGAGCACATTGCCGAGCAACAGCAGCAGACCCTGTGCCGCCTCCTGAGCGACGGCCAGCGACGCCAGGTCCAGCTCGCCCCGTTCGGCCTTCTGCTGCACCACTTCCTGCAGGCCGATGATGGCGTTCAGCGGGGTACGGATCTCATGGCTCATGGTGGACAAAAAGATGCTCTTGGCCTCGTTGGCCGCTTCGGCCTTCTCCCGCGCCAGCGCCAGCTCACCTTCGGCCTGGCGAGTCTTGCGCACCTGCCGGGTCAGGTAGAACCCCCAGATCAGCGACAACAGGACCAGCAAGCCGAAGACACCGCCAAGCCGGAGGATATTACTGCGATGATCCCGCCAGAAATGGCTGCCCAAGGTGGAAATACGCGGCTCCCACTGTTCCACGATGTCCGCCACTTCCTCCGGGGTGATCGCCACCTGGGCCTTCTCCAGGATGCTGCGCAGTTCTTCCTGCCCCTTCAGCACCCCAAGGCTGACCGGGCGGGAGAACTCGTCGAGAATGCCGATTACGCGCAAGCGGTTGTTGAAACGCTGGGCGGACAGGAAACGACCGGTGTAGTCACTGCCAATGAACGCGTCGCTACGCCCGTCGTCGACACTGCGCATGGCCTCCAGAAAGTTGGGATAGATCTGTAAGCGGATATCCGGATAGTTCTGCTGGATGATCTGATTGACGAAATAACCCGGGACGCTGGCCAGGCGCTTGCCTTGCAGGTCATTCAGGCTGTGGAAAGAACTGCCCTGGGTACGGGCTGCCTTGGGTCCGGCCATCAGTACCACCGAGCTCCTCAGATAAGGAAGAAGGATATCCATATAGGCCTCGGTGTCGGTGTCGGCAGACGTAACCGAGGTCATCAGGGTCTTGCCCTCGGTTATCTGCGCGTTCATCTCGGCATAATTCTGCGCGCGGACAGGGCGGAACGTCAGGCCGCTGCGCTGGCTGAGCAACTTGAGATAGTCGGGGCCGATACCCCGCACCTGCCCACTGTTGTCCAATTGTCCCAAGGCGCCGAGAGAGTCATGGACAGTCACCGGGATTTCCGGATGGGCGGTCAGCCAACGGTTCTCGGCGGGCGTCAGCGTCACGCGTTGCTGGGTCAGGCGCAGGCTGCTCCCCGCACTCCAATTGCGCAGAATACTTTCGCTATGGCGTGAGCGAATGGTCGGAAGGGCTCGTTCGATCACGGCATGCAGGCGAGTATCGGAGGCGCGCACCAGGAAGCCGAAACCACGGCTTTCCACCGGCGCGAAGTTTTCGATGTGCAGGTCCAGCAGGTAGTTGATGTTGATCAGATAGTGGGCCGATACCGCATCATCGATCACCCCATCGACCTCTCCCAGGCTCAACGCCTCGAGCGCGCGCAGCGGCGAGGCGAATGGCAGGATCTGGCTGTACGGATAAACCGCGGAGACCTTTTCCTCGACACGGTAGCCGGCAAACACCCCCAGCCGGGTGCCGGGTGCCTGTGGGTCGTAAGGATGGCGTTCGGCTGTCACCAGCACCGGTTGGTTCGGTTCATAGGCCTGGGTCAGTAGCAGACCGTTATCCTCGGCATCCATCGCGGAGCCACCGCCGACCAGGTCAATCTCACCATTGTGCAGCGCGTCCAGCGCCGCCTGCCTGGAAGGGAATTGACGGACCTTGGGGGGGATCTCGAACAACAGGGCGAGGTAATCCGCGGTGATGCCCTGGAAACGATTGACGTCAAGCATGCCCAGCGGCGGATAGTCGGGCAATGCCACTCCGATCGTGAGTGGGCCTCTGCTTGCCAGCCACTGCCGGTCTACTTCACTCAGCCATGGCCGGCTGGTCACTGCCACCCTTGAGACGAGGGAAATATCGGGTTCCTGTGCGACCAGGGCGGGTGACAGAACAAGTAACAGGCAGAGAGCGACCATCCGACAACACGCTGGAATCATGGAATACCTTCCTGTGAATCGAACCCCGGCAACCTGCGCAAATGGGCCGTTGTCCCACGAGCAACAGCGTCACCCTCTTATGGAGAGTGCCGCTTTGATCTGTGGCAATGGGGGATGGATCAAGAGTGATCCGTCGGTATTCTAGCCGGGCGCCGGCGGTTGTGACATCGAGCGGCGAAAGCCTTTCTCGACTATGCGCGCCCTTGTGCTCTGATGGACTCGGGAAGGCTGGACAGCAACTGGCTCGCGATAGCCATCCGATCGGGGCAGGCAACAGGTCGTCGAGCAGAAGAATATGTGCCCGCCACCGATGACGATCAGTTGTAGTTGAGAACGAAGCTCATGGTCGCATCGCCCTTGCCCGGTTTTATCTCGCCACCTGTCGGAACGTATTTGGCACTGCCGGAGAACCGGTAAATGGAGCCCTCCGCCACCTCTCTATTCCAATCGAGGGCGACGGACCTGGCAATATCGAACGGCAACTTGACGCCCTTGTTATTGACCAGGGAAATACCCACCCCCGACGCGACACCCGCCTGGCCCAGCTTGGAAAGCTTGAGCATGCCATCGGCCTGGGAGCTACCTTCGAAGTAGACTTTTACCGGAACCTTTGTATTAGGTTTCAAACCATCACAACGGACATCGAAGTTGAACGGCACCTCTCTGACGCTACCCTTGGCAATATTTTCGATGGTCTGTTTACCCATCGGTACATTGACCGCCGCCCCTACCGATTCGCATCCGGCGAAAAACACATCGTTGACCAGTTCGGTACCGCCTTGTGATCTGACCACAAGGGATCTGTCTCCCATTTGCCAGTTCACCTTGAGGTCCATCGGAACATTACCTGAGGCTACGGCGCGATTGGTACGAACGAATATCACATCGATGAACTTGGGAAGGATCGCTGATGAGCTTGAGCCAACAGAATAAGAGTATGGAGCACACCAAGTGTCGTCGTTAAAACTAAGCGCCAGGCAGAATTTAACACCGACGCCTTTAATACCGGTTTCATAGACCTTGGGCAGTGCCGATGGCGTAAACGCGGTATCTACTGTAATAGAAACATCAGTTTTACTGGAACAACTTGCCAGCCCACTCCAGAGGCTCGTTCTGTATGTTGCAAGTACCTGCCCAACGGGAGCAGCCTTGATGATCATTTTAGAGGGAAGAATCATATCCATTGTGAGTTGCGCTGGAGGATAGCCGGTCCAGGTGCAAGTAACTGCAAGTACATCCCGGGCACACAGGCTGGATAAAAATATCAAGATAAACATTATCTTGCGCACATATAGAGTTCCTTCCCAGGCCACATTAAGTGCCCAGATACACATCGATGATGACCCAAAAGAAGTAGCGAGAAAGTTCTCGTCGCCACTAATAAAAGACGCCAAGCCTCAGCTAGAGATAACACCGTCGTATTTGAGGATTCCACCGAAATCGCCAATGACTTCGAATTCAACCTTGAGGTCGTTAGCCTGGACGCCGCTCGGCAGTTCCGCCATCTCGACCCGGGAAGTCGCGGCCGGCGCGACCATATCGATCGGTGCGGTGAAACTCTTGCTTCCCATCCGCAACGTGATCGCGGCAAAAGACAAATGGAAAGCCGACGGGTTGGCCACTTCCAGATAGGGTTTGCCGTCTTTGGCAAGCAGGCGCCACTTCAGTTGCTGGGGGGCCTCCGCGACCTTGCCCGGTAGCCCGGCCGGCCGGTAGAACAGCTTGAGGCGCTGCTGCACGGCGATTTGCAGGGTGTTTTCCTCCCGGGACTTTTGCGGAATCTCCCGCACGTTCAGCCAGTACACCGACTCCTTGTCGGTCGGCAGGCCCTTGCCGCTGTAGAGGATGCGCAACACCTGCTGCTGTTCGCCAGCCAGGCGCTTGAGCACCGGGGTGATGGCGAAAGGCACATCCTCGCTCTTGTCGGCCGACTCGATCCAGGCCTGGAACATCAAGTCCTCGGTCGCGCTGTTCTTGATCACCAGGGACGCTTCCTTGCTCGGCGCCGCAAGCACCACACGGGTGTTTTCCAGGTTGATGCCAGCCTGGGAACAAGCAGGCAAAAACAGGGCGAAGCTGGCCAGAATCAATCCGGCGATGACTGGAGTCTTCACGGTAAATTCTCTACCTCGGTATGCGTCGAAGGGCGGCCCCCCCGTTGTTACGCGCCATGCAAAAACATCGATGGACTCGACGAAGCGAACCGTGCGGGTATTCGTGACGTTCGAGAAAGTCAGGAGGCGGGAAAACTACATTAGATAGGCGTCGTAATCAGTAGGACGATTCCTAAAAGGAACAAAATGCTCACTCACTATGCGAAAGCCGAAAAGAGCGAACAGAATAAGCAATCATCCTCAGAGCCCATATTGATGGATACCTGTCTGCGCATCAGTGCTTTCTAAAAACAAGTGTTTTCGATCCATAAGCTCCAGATCGAAGGTATTTCTATTAGCCCTGACATTCAAAATTTCATGCCATCATGGATCTGATATTTCCCGACATGAATGAAGTATCAACCCTGTCGGCTTACATCCTGATTTTAACTTAGAAACCCCTCTCACAGAACAAAAGCACCGCAACCCGAACTGCCCAGGCTCGACGATCGAGAAGGCCTGCCAGGCAGGCCTAAAGCCCTGGCCCGCTGATTGTGAGATGCCTCCCAAAGCGGAGAAAGCAGCGGTTCCCCCAGGGAATCGCGCTCCTGATTCTGCCACGCCATCGGGCATCAGGCTGCAAGGACTTCAATATGACGAGCGCAATAGCTTGCCCTCTTACTTCAACTAGGAAAGAGCCGTATACCAGTTAAGAAAGTTCTGGTTTTTTATTTTATTTCCTTTTGTTAATTAATAGACCCCTCTGAGCAACCAGGCATTTACATGCAAATAACTCCAGCCTCAACGCTGGCGCGTACAGGCTCGCAATCAACTCTCCCGCGAAATCAGATAATCCTTCGAAACAGTCGAATAGCCACTTTTTAGACGTTATGTAGCAGGTCTCATCTGACAAAAAAACTCATGGGTCTCCCTTGCTTGGAAGCCCATGAAATCAAGCGCGGCTTGAGACAAACAACTTCCCTCCCGCATGGAGGAAATGGCGCCCCGGCTTTGCGTGATCGCCTTGGCGCCTGCCCCGCATCCGTTGTACCCGTTCTGCTGGGGGGATCAGCAGAGTATTCATATAGAGGACGCACCATGAACAAAAGCTATGCACTGATCTGGAACCAGGCCACTGGTTGCTGGAACGTCGCCAGCGAAGGAACCCGGCGCCGAGGCAAATCCAGTCGCCTCAAGGCCGTGATCGCCGCCGGCTTCTCGCTGCTGGGCCTGCTGGCCCAGGCTCCGGCCTTTGCCTTGCCGAACGGAGCGGCGATAGTCGCGGGCGACGCCGGCCTCCATACCACGGTCGACGGCAAACACATGACCATCGACCAACAGAGCAACAAACTGATCACCAACTGGAACGAGTTCAGCGTCGCTGGCGACGAAAGCGTCAGCTTCCACCAGCCCGGTAGCCAATCGATCGCCCTCAACCGGGTACTCGGCACCAATGGCAGCGATATCCAGGGCCGTATCAATGCCAACGGCAAAGTGTTCCTGATCAACCCCAATGGCGTGGTCTTCGGCAAGTCCGCCCAGGTCAACGTCGGCGGCCTGGTGGCCTCCACCCAGAACATCAGTGACAAGGATTTCCTCGACGGTACTTACCGCTTTACCGGGAACTCCAGCTCTGCCGTGAGCAACGCCGGCCAGATCACCGCCAACGAGGGCGGCAGCGTCGCGTTGCTAGGTGCCCAGGTCAGCAACAGCGGGGTAATCCAGGCGCAGATGGGCAGTGTCGCACTGGGCGCGGGCAAGGACTTCAGCGTCAACTTCGACGGCAACGGCCTGCTCAACCTGCAGGTGAACGGTGCCGCGGTGGATGCCCTGGTGCAGAACGGTGGCCTGCTCAAGGCCGACGGCGGCCAGGTGTTGATGACCGCCAGCAGCGCCAGCAGCCTGCTGAAAAACGTGGTGAGCAACCAGGGCGTGATCGAGGCCAAGACCTTGCAGAACAAGGCCGGCAAGATTGTCCTGGACGGTGGCGACAACGGCATCGTCCAGGTGGCCGGACGCCAGGACGCCAGCGCCCTGGGCGGCCAGGGCAACGGTGGCGTGGTGGAAAACCGCGGCGCCCGGGTCGAGGTCCAACTGGCTGCGCAAGTGGATACGCACGCCGACCAGGGCACCACCGGCACCTGGAAGATCAGCACGGACGAGGTGAGTGTTTCCAAGGCAGAGAACGGCACGCGTGGCGGCAATACCGGCCCTACCCTGCACGCCGATACCCTGGCCCAGAACCTGGCCCGGACCAATGTCGAACTGAACAGCAAGGGCAACCTGTCGGTCAACAAGGCGCTGTCCTGGAACAGCGGCAACAAGCTCGGCCTGACCGCCGAGCGCGGCGACATCCAGGTGAACGCGGCATTGAGCGCCACCGGCAACGGCGCGGCCCTGGCCCTGAATGCCGCGCAGGGAGGCATTCGCCTGAATGACGATGTCGCGCTGACCGGAACGGGAGCGAGCCTGGAGCTGAACTCCAAAAACGGCCACAGCCTCAAGGATGACAAGAGCGTCACCCTCTCCGGTGCGGATGCCCGCTTCAGCGCCAACGGCGAGTCCTACCAGGTGGTGCAGAACCTGAAGCAGTTGCGCGATATCGAAAACAACATGAATGGCCGCTATGTACTGGGTAACCGGATCACCGGCCAAGGCAGCTTCAGGACACTTGGCGAAGGTCGCTCCTTCACCGGCAAGCTCGATGGCCTGGGCAATACCATCAGCGACCTGTCGCTCTATAGCAGCACCGCCTTTGTCGGGCTGTTCGGTACCAACCTGGGGCAGATCAGCAACCTGAACCTCGAACGCATTTCAGCCAGTGGTGCTTATTCCACCTACTACAACACCCAGGTCGGCACCCTGGCCGCGGTGAACATGGGTAGCATCCGCAACGTCAAGGCCAAGGACGTGCGGGTGACCGGAGCCTCTCATCTGAACTCGCTGGGTGGCCTGGTCGCGCTCAACCTGAACGGCGACATCGCCAACTCCTCGGCCAGCGGCCTGGTGATCGGCAACCAGTACACCTTTGCAATGGGTGGCCTGGTGGGCGAAAACGTCTCCAGCGCAGGTGGCGTGGCAAAAATCACCAATAGCCATGCCAATATCGCCCTCAGGGGGCAGATGAATTCTGGCTCCAGAGGCGCGGGTGGATTGGTGGGTTCGAACCGCGGAGTCATCGCCAATGCCTCCAGCACCGGCACGATCGACCTCGCCGGCGCCAACCTGAACATCGGTGGCCTGGCCGGCGAAAATACTGGCGATGGCAGCATCAGCAACTCCCGCTCCAGCACCAATGTCTCGGGTAGCCGGGCTGGTCGGATCGGTGGCCTGGTCGGCTCCAACCAGGGTTCGCTGGCCAACTCTCACGCCAGCGGCGACGTAACCGGCAATGGCACGGAAGCGATCGGCGGCCTGGTTGGCAAGAATCAGGGTGGCTCGATTGCCAACAGCTCTGCCAGCAACAACGTGTCCGACCTGTACAGCAAAAATGTGGGCGGCCTGATTGGCCATAACCAGGGCGGCCGCGTCGATAACGCGTTGTTCTCCGGCGCGGTGAAAGGCGGCAGGAATGCCAATATCGGCGGCCTGATCGGCACGAACCAGAATGGCTCGATCAGCAACAGCTCGGCCAAAGGCAATGTGTCCGGTCTGTACGGTAGCAATGTGGGTGGCCTGATTGGCTACAACCAGAACAGCCGTATCGATAATGTAACGGTGGCCGGCACGGTGAAAGGCGATAGCAAGGCCAATATCGGCGGGCTGATCGGCTACAACGAAAAGTCCTCCATCGCCAACGCGTCCTCCACCTCCCTGTCCGTTACCGGCGGCAATGACGCCCTTATCGGTGGCCTCGTCGGCTATAGCCTGAACAGCAATATCGCCAACTCATCGGTATCTGCCACAGTGACCGCCGGCAACGGCAGCCAGAGCGGTGGTCTGGTCGGTTACAGCAAAAATACCGATATCACCAACGCCTCGGCAGCCGTCCTGGTGACCGCCGGCGACAATAGCCAGGTCGGCGGCCTGGTGGGCCACAGCCAGGATGGCCGTATCATCAACGCCTCCGCATCCGGCACGGTGAGCAGCGGCAACAATAGCCAGGTTGGTGGCCTGGTCGGTTACAACCAAGACAGCAACATCACCAACGCCTCGACATCCGCCACGGTGAACGGCGGTGACGATAGCCAGGTCGGCGGCCTGGTTGGCAGACAGCAGGGCAAGGTCGCCAACTCCTCCGCCAAAGGTTCGGTCAACGGCGGTCGCTATAGCAGTGTGGGTGGCTTGGCCGGGATGAATGAAGGGGAGATCAGCAACTCCAAAACCACCAGTAACGTCAGCGGCGGTTACGGCGCGCGCCTGGGCGGGCTGGCGGGGATGAACTTCGGTACGCTGCGCCTGTCATCGGCAGGCGGCAAGATCGATGGTTCCCACGCCTCCGGACAGTTCTACGGTGGCCTGGTCGGCATCAACTTCAATTCGGACCAGCAATCCAGCAACAGCGTCTTTGGTGAAGCGACCAAGGTGCCGCAGGTTGGCCTGCAGTTCTGAGAGCTGAAGCTCTGCCCCCCGTCATAGGGAGGCAGGGCTTGTTGTCTGAGTGAAAAAAAGGGGGCAATGATTCAGCCGAATCATTGCCCCCTCTTTTTGCCTGGCGCCTCTCGGCGCCCTATTCCAGAGCTCTATTTCTCTGTCACGACCTCAGCACCGTCGGCGCCCGAAGCGCTGGACCGGGTCAGGCGGTAGATGGATGCGCAGTAGAGCAGCAGCGCCAAGGTCGCCAGCAAGCCGCCGGCCAAGCCGATATAGGCGAACCCGAGTTGGCCCCCTACCCAGCTGCCAAGCAGCGCGCCGCCGCCGATGCCGATATTGTAGATCCCCGAAAACAGCGCCATTGCCACATCGGTAGCGTCCGGAGCGAGCACCAGGACCCTGGACTGCAGCGCCAGCCCGAAGCCCATGATCGCCATCCCCCAGATCAGGCTGAGCCCGCCCAGGTACGAGACCTCCCCGCTCAACGGCAACAGCAATGCCAGGCACAGAATGAGCAACGTCACCGTCACCAGCAGAAAGCGCTGCGGGCTGTAGCGGTGAAACCTGCTGAACAACAGCGAGCCGAAGATACCGGCGCCACCGAACAGCAGCAGGATGAGGGTCACCACATCGCCACTCAAGCCGGCCACCACCTTGATGAAAGGCTCGATATAGCTATAGGCCGTGAACTGCGCGGTGACCACCAGGGCCGTCAGTACATAGAGCGCCATCAGCGCAGGCCGCTTGAACAGCACCGGCAGGCTTCTGAGAGAACCCGAGTTCTGGCTGGGCAACAACGGCAGGCTCCTGGCCAACCAGAACACCAGCGCGGTAGCCAGGCCAGCAATCACAATAAAGGTGGTCCGCCAGCCCATGGCCTCGCCCAGCAACCTGCCGAGGGGAATACCCAGCACCATCGCCAAGGAAGTACCGGTGGCCAGCAAGCCCAGGGCCTGGACCTGTTTTCCCGGTGGTGCCAGACGCACCGCCAGGGACGCGGTAATGGACCAGAACAGCGCATGGGACAAGGCCACACCGACCCGGCTCAGCAACAGCATGCCGAAACTCGTGGCCAGCCCCGACAGGATGTGACTGGCGATAAACATCCCGAACAGCACGAGCAACAGCTTGCGTCGCTCGACGTTGCGCGTCAGCAACATGACTGGCAGCGAAGTCAGGGACACTATCCAGGCATAGAGAGTGAGCATCAGACCGACCCGGGCCGTCGACAGGTCGAAGCTGCTGCCGATCGAACTCAATAGCCCGACGGGGACGAACTCCGTGGTGTTGAACACAAAGGCCGCCAACGTCAGTGCGATGACCGCCCGCCAATTACCCTTAGTTGTCGCCACGGAGATACTCATTTAAAGGTGCACCACTCTATCGATGGTCAATCAGGCCCAGACCTTCGCAAACCCTGTGCCAAACGCCTACTCACAAAGACTGAGCGCACGGTCAGGAGCATGCAGGCGCCGAACAGGATCTGCGCCAGCGTACAGGACAAGGGGAAAGCAGCGTCATCCCGCACTACAGAGGAGCAATGGACCGAAACGCGGCCACTGCCGACGGAAACGAAAAAAGGGTCCCGAATGGGACCCTTTTTCGATGAGCTACAGACCTTTGATAATCTGTAGCTCTATGTTTGGAGCGGGAAACGAGACTCGAACTCGCGACCCCGACCTTGGCAAGGTCGTGCTCTACCAACTGAGCTATTCCCGCAAATGGCGTCCCCTAGGGGACTCGAACCCCTGTTACCGCCGTGAAAGGGCGGTGTCCTAGGCCACTAGACGAAGGGGACACGCTACAACATTCACTCCCTGCCGCGTTTCACTGTGTGCTTTACGCTGCAAGTGGCGCGCATTCTATGGATGGATTGGAGGGTCGTCAACCCCCTGATATAAATTTATTTAAATCAATGACTTCGGGGTGGTTTGCGAGCCCTTTCGGGCATTTGTGCAGCCTGTGCCTTGACGCCTATATTCTGACACTCGACAAGACGCTATAGTCCACATCCTTAGGTGATGGCAATATGAAACCAGCCAGACATTTCCTATATAAGCAGAGAATCGGCCTGTTTCTGCTCGTCGACCTGCGCTAGGCGCCCCAAGGCTAAGTCACTACACTCGCCACTCGTACGCGAACCCCAGAAAGAGGTCTTACACGGTGACACCACTCATGATCACCCTGCTAGTAGTAGCCGGGATCGTAATATTGATCGCCATTGGCTACATGAACCATGTGGTGGAAAACAATAAACTGGAAAAGGCCCGTACCAAGGTCGAACTCAATGACCGCCTGCGCCGCTGCGGCGAAATCACCGAGACCTTCCCCGGCCAGTTCATGTCGCCAGGGCTCAAGCTGCTGATGACCCGCCTGGAGCTCAACGTCGTTCAGCGTCTGTTGAACCTGAACAAGTCCGATGCCGCGCTCAAGGCGCGTATCGCCGAGTTGAACGCGCTGGTCGGCCAGGGCGAATCGATTCCGGTCAACAACCCGCCCTGCCCGATCCAGACCGAAGCCAAGGCCAAGGACGTGCGCTTTCTTCTGGAAGCCCTGCATGGCCAGGTGACTCGCGCCGCCCAGGACGGCTTCCTGCCGACCAACGAAGCCAAGCACTGGATCCGGGAAATCCGCCACATCCTGGTGCTGCTGCACATCGAGTTCTTCAACAACCTCGGCCAGTACGCCCTGCAGCAGGAACAACCCGGCCAGGCGCGCCTGGCGTTCGAGCGCGGTGTGCAATACCTGCGCAAGCAGCCGGATCCGGCGGTCTATCGGGAACAACTGGAGTACCTGGAAAAACTCCTGGCCCGCTCCAACGCGATGGTGCTGACCAACACCCAGCCGGTCGAAGGCGAGGTCAACCAATTGACCGAAGGCCTGAAGGTCGTCGAAGCCGACGCCGACTGGAAGAAGAAAGCCATTTACGACTGACCGGCAACAGCCGCGCGAGCAATACGCGCGGCACGGCCTACAGGCTGCGCCCCTGGCGGCGCAGCCTGTAGCAAGCATCAGCGGCATTACAACCGGAAATGCCCGACCATCCCCTTCAACTCCGCCCCCAACTGCGCCAGCTCGATGCTCGACGCCGCATTGCCCTGCATGGCCAGTGACGACTGATCGGCGCTGGCGCGGATGCTGGTGACGCTGCGGTTGATCTCTTCGGCGACCGAGCTTTGTTGCTCGGCGGCCGCGGCGATCTGCTGGTTCATCTGCTGAATCAGCGACACCGCCGTGGCAATGCTGCCCAGCGCGCTTTCGGTCTGCAGCGCATCGCTGACCGCCAGCTTGACCAGTTCGCCGCTGCTCTGGATCTGCTGCACCGAGGACTGCGCCGCCGAACGCAGGGCACTGACCAGGCGTTCGATCTCTTCAGTGGATTGCTGGGTGCGCTTGGCCAGGGCCCGCACTTCGTCGGCCACCACCGCGAAGCCCCTGCCCTGCTCGCCGGCACGCGCCGCTTCGATGGCCGCGTTCAGCGCCAACAGGTTGGTCTGCTCGGCGACACTCTTGATCACGCTGAGCACGGTGCCGATGTTCTGGATCTCGGCGCTGAGGCTTTCAATGCTGGAGCTGGCGCTGGTGGCCGAATCCGCCAGCTGTTCGATGCGCTGCATACTCTGGCGCACCACCTGCTGGCCACTTTCCACCTTGTCGTCGGCGGTCTGCGCCGCCTGCGCGGCTTCTTCGGCGTTGCGCGCGACGTCGTGCACGGTGGCGGTCATCTGGTTCATCGCAGTCGCCACCTGCTCGGTTTCTTCCTTCTGGCTGCTGACTTCCAGATTGGTCTGTTCGGTCACCGCCGACAGCGACTGGGCCGAGCTGGCCAACTGTTCGATGCCTGCCTGCAGGCCGCTGACAATACCGCTCAGGCCGCTGCCCATCTGTTGCATCGCCAGCATCAGCTGGCCGATTTCGTCCCGGCGCGTCACCTCCACCGTCGCGCTCAGGTCACCGGCGGCGATCTGCTGCGCCACGCGCATCACGCTGCGCAGCGGAGTGACGATCAAGCGGGTAATGATCCAGGCCGCCAACACGCCCACCAGCAACGCCAGGGCCGAAGACGCGACGATCAACAGCGAGTTCTTTTTCAGCTCCGCCTGCATCGACTGATCCTGCGCACCGTACGCCTGGTCGACCCGCTCCATCACCTGCGCGGCGCGCTCGTGCAGTTGCTGATAGACCTTTTTCTCCTGCGCCAGCAAGCCGGTGTATTCGGCGAGCTTCTCGCTGAAACCACCGATATGCCCGACCACTTCGTTGAGCACCGTCTGATAACCGGCGTCCTTGACCAGGGTCTTGAGCTGCTCGGCCTGGGCCAGGGCCTGGTCGGCCTGTTCGATCTTGCCCTGCTCGACCTCTTCCTCGCCCTTGCGGCTCTGGTCCAGGCGCACCCGGGCTTCGTTCATGGCTTGCAGCATCAAGCGCGAAACCTGACTGACCTGATTGGCCTGCTCGACGAACTCGCTGCCCTCCTTGCCGGCGGACTCCTTGAGGCTATAGGTGCCGTCATCAGCCAGACCGGCCTGCAGCACGTCGAGGTTGTTGGCCACGCTGGACACTGACCAACTGGCCATTTCCAGCGCCAGGTCCTTGGCCTGGGTCAGCTCGACGAACTCATCGAAGGCCTTGCGGTAAGCCCCCAGCGCCTGCTCGACATCGGTCATCACCGGCACATTCGCCGCCGAACGCTCCTTGAGCTGCGCCGCCAGAGCCAGCAGGCCATCGACGCCTTCGCGCAAGGCGTCCGCGGTTTTGGCGTCGCCGTGCAAGGCATAGTTCTGTTCGAGCAGGCGGACCTTGAGCAAGCCGCTGTTGAGTGACGACATCTGCTTGAGGCCATCGAAACGCTGGCTGATGGTCTGCAGGGACCAGACGCCGATGGCGGCTACCAGCGCCGTCAGCAGCAGCACCAGTGTGAAGCCGACACCCAGTTTTTTCGCCATGCCGAGGTTGGCAAAACGTCCGTTCGTGGCCGAATTCATTGCGCTCAGTCCCCTTCCAGTCCCCAATGGCAACAGGGCCATTGTCCAGTTTTGCAGGTTCGCAACGGGCTGCACTGGAGCACAAGTCTCTGGCGTCGGAATAATGGCAAAAAGCTACGTTCAGGTCGTTTTCAGAATGGTCGAGGTCGATCCGGTACAACCCAGGCAACGCTTGGTCACCAGGGCCGTCCCTAAGACAGGCGAGCGTCAGATGGCGGTGGCACCACCGTCGACCGCCAGCGCATGGCCGGTGGTGAAGGCCGCGCCGTCGCTGCACAGATACAGCACCGCGCTGGCGATTTCCTCGACCTTGCCGAGCCGCCCGACCGGGTGCATGGCCGCGGCGAATTCGGCTTTCTTCGGATCGGCCTCGTAGGCACGGCGGAACATATCGGTGTCGATCACCGCCGGGCACACCGCGTTAACCCGGATTTTCTTCTTCGCATACTCGATGGCCGCCGACTTGGTCAGGCCGATCACCGCATGCTTGGAGGCGGCATAGATGCTCATCTTCGGCGCCGCGCCGAGGCCGGCCACCGACGCCGTGTTGACGATGGCCCCGCCGCCCTGGGCGAGCATCAGCGGCAACTGGTGCTTCATGCACAGCCAGACGCCCTTGACGTTGACTCCCATGATCGCGTCGAACTCATCCAGGGTGCCGTCCGCCAGCTTGCCCTTCTCGATTTCGATCCCGGCATTGTTGAAGGCATAGTCGAGACGGCCGTAGCTGCTCACCACCTGGGCCATCAGGTTCTGCACATCCGCCTCGTCGGTAACGTTGCAGCGCACGAACAGTGCCTCGCCACCGGCGGCGCGAATCAATTGCACCGTACCCTCGCCACCGGCGACGTCGAGGTCGGCCGCCACCACTTTCAGCCCCTGCGTGGCGAACGCCAGGGCCGTGGCCCGGCCAATACCCGCCGCTGCGCCGGTGACCAAAACGACCTGGCCGGAAAACGTCATGCTCATGGTGATGCCCTCGATGGAATGCATGGATCGGATTCGCCCAGTCTAGGCACAGGCAACGAGCACGCGGCAGCACTATCAGAGGGCCGGTTGCCCACTTATCCGCAATGGTGATGAAGGCTGCCATACCACCATCACGCCTCTGGATCGCCCCCTATTCGCTACAGCGGCAAACCTTGCGGCATCAGGGCTGAAGGTCTATCAACTAGGGTTCCATCGATCCTCGAGTGCCTGCCATGACCACCCAGACCAATCGCCAGTTTCTGCTCGCCAAACGCCCGGTGGGCGCGGCAACCCGCGAAACCTTTACCTACCAGCAGGTTCCCGTCGGCGAACCGGCGGCCGGGCAGATCCTGGTGAAGAATGAGTACCTGTCCCTCGACCCGGCCATGCGCGGCTGGATGAACGAAGGCAAGTCCTACATCCCGCCAGTGGGCATCGGTGAAGTGATGCGCGCCCTGGGCGTGGGCCAGGTGATCGCCTCGAACAACCCCGGCTTCGCCGTCGGCGACTACGTCAATGGCGCCCTGGGCGTGCAGGACTATTTCCTCGGCGAGCCGCGCGGCTTCTATAAGGTCGATCCGAAACTGGCGCCGCTGCCGCGCTACCTGTCGGCCCTGGGCATGACCGGCATGACCGCCTATTTCGCCCTGCTGGACGTCGGTGCGCCAAAAGCCGGTGAAACCGTGGTGCTGTCGGGCGCGGCCGGCGCGGTGGGCAGCATTGCCGGGCAGATCGCCAAGATCAAAGGCTGCCGGGTGGTCGGCATCGCCGGCGGCCAGGACAAATGCAAGTTCCTGATCGACGAACTGGGCTTCGACGGGGCCATCGACTACAAGAGCGAAGACGTCCATGCCGGCCTCAAGCGCGAATGCCCGAAAGGCGTCGACGTGTATTTCGATAACGTCGGCGGCGACATCCTCGATGCGGTGCTCAGTCGCCTGAACTTCAAGGCCCGGGTGGTGATCTGCGGCGCCATCAGCCAGTACAACAACAAGGAGGCGGTCAAGGGACCGGCCAACTACCTGTCGTTGCTGGTCAATCGTGCGCGCATGGAAGGTTTTGTGGTGATGGACTATGCGGCCCAGTTCGCCGCCGCCGGGCAGGAAATGGCCGGCTGGATGGCCAAGGGGCAGCTCAAGAGCAAGGAGGATATCGTCGAAGGCCTGGAGACCTTCCCGGAAACGCTGATGAAGCTGTTCAGCGGCGAGAACTTCGGCAAGCTGGTGCTGAAGGTTTGAACGTGGCTCTTTGAATCAGGCTGTCTGTACGATCGTTTCGCGAGCAAGCTCGCTCCTACAAGGGCCTATGCACTCTCTGTAGGAGCGAGCTTGCTCGCGATAGCGCGAAGCGCGCTTGCACTATCGCCGACAGCCAGCACTCTGCTGCCGGATTCAGGCCAACTCGGCCACCACGGCCGCCAGGGCCTTGGCCGGATCCGCCGCCTGACTGATCGGACGGCCGATCACCAGATAGTCGGAACCGGCATCCAGCGCCTGGCGCGGGGTGAGGATGCGCCGCTGGTCGTCCTGGGCGCTGCCCGCCGGACGGATCCCCGGGGTCACCAGTTGCAGCGACGGGTGCGCGGCCTTCAGCGCCTGGGCTTCCAGGGCCGAACAGACCAGGCCGTCCATGCCGGCCTTTTCCGCCAGGGCGGCCAGACGCAGCACCTGCTCCTGCGGTTCGATATCCAGGCCGATGCCGGCCAGGTCTTCACGCTCCATGCTGGTCAGCACGGTCACGCCGATCAGCAGCGGTTTCGGGCCGCTGCGCTGGTCCAGCACTTCGCGGCAGGCCGCCATCATGCGCAAGCCGCCGGAGCAGTGCACATTGACCATCCATACGCCCATCTCCGCGGCGGCCTTGACGGCCATCGCGGTGGTGTTGGGGATGTCATGGAATTTCAGGTCGAGGAAGACTTCAAAACCCTTGTCTCGCAGGGTGCCGACGATTTCCGAAGCACAACTGGTGAACAGTTCCTTGCCGACTTTGACCCGGCACAGCTTGGGGTCCAGCTGATCAGCCAGTTTCAGTGCGGCGTCACGGGTGGGAAAGTCCAGGGCGACGATGATAGGAGTCTGGCAAGCGGACATGAAGGGGCTCTCAGGCAAGTCGAAATCGGCGCGGATTGTAGCGCAAGCGACGACGCTCCGGGACCCGATGATCGGTAATTCATCGCCAACGGCAGCTTGCGTATCGATAAAACCGTGCAAATGCCCGACCCTGGCGGTAATTGTGTCGAGCCCGATACACTCCCGACACGCCGGCAACAACCCGCCCGGCTACCCTCGCCAGCCGCAACACTCCCGAACAGCACTTCCAGCCCCAGGGCCGGACGCCTATGCTGAAGCCACCACCTCGCCGCCCATCTTTGTGGTTGGCAGCCTACCTGGCAGACGATCGCACGCATGCACAACATTCCAGCTCCCCTCAATGACGATCAGAAAGCACCTGGCACGGGTGACGACAAGCGCTGGAACACCCGGGCGCTGATCGTCGACGACGATGTACCGATCCGCGAACTGCTGATCGACTACCTGGCCCGCTTCAATATCCACGCCACCGGCGTGACCGACGGCGCGGCGATGCGCCAGGCCTTGCAGGCGGAACACTTCGACGTGGTGGTGCTCGACCTGATGCTGCCCGGCGAGGATGGCCTGTCCCTGTGCCGCTGGCTGCGCACCGAGTCGGACATCCCGATCCTGATGCTCACCGCCCGCTGCGAACCCACCGACCGGATCATCGGCCTGGAACTGGGGGCCGACGACTACATGGCCAAGCCCTTCGAGCCCCGGGAACTGGTGGCGCGGATCCAGACCATCCTGCGCCGGGTCCGCGACGACCGCACCGAGCAGCGGGCCAATATCCGCTTCGACAACTGGCGCCTGAACAGCGTGCTGCGCCAGTTGATCTCCGCCGACGGTCTTGTCGTACCGCTGTCCAACGCCGAATTCCGCCTGCTCTGGGTGTTCATCGAACGCCCGCGCCGGGTCCTGAGCCGCGAACAGTTGCTGGACGCCGCCCGTGGCCGCTCCATCGAAGCCTTCGATCGCAGTATCGACCTGCTGGTCTCGCGCCTGCGGCAGAAGCTTGGCGACGACCCGAAATCGCCGCAGTTGATCAAGACCGTGCGCGGCGAAGGCTACCTGTTCGACGCCCGAGACATCGGCTGATGCGTGGGCGCTTCGATACGCTGTTCGGCCGCCTGTTCGGGGTGCTGCTGATCGCGATCGTGCTCGCCCACCTGCTCGCCTTCTTCTGGTTCCGTCTCTACGGCCCGCCTCCGCGCCCGCCGGCCAGCGAATTCAGCGGCCAGCCACAGCCCGGCGGCGGGCGTTTCGAGCCGCGGCCACCACGTCCCTGGTTCGGCGGCCCGATCGTGCCGCTGACCTTCCAGTTCATCTCGCTGATCATCGCCGCCTGGTACGGCGCCAAGCTGTTGACCCGGCCGATCCAGCGCCTGAGCGATGCCGCCGAGCGCCTCAGCGAAGACCTCGACAGCCCGCCACTGGACGAGTCCGGCCCACGGGAAGCGCGGCAGGCGGCCCACACCTTCAACCTGATGCAACGGCGCATCCAGGAGCAGGTCAAGCAACGCGGGCGCATGCTCGGCGCGGTCTCCCACGACCTGCGCACGCCGCTGTCGCGCCTCAAGTTGCGCCTGGAACAGATCGCAGACAACAAGCTGCAGGGCCAGATGCGCCAGGACCTCGACGACATGATCAGCATGCTCGACGCGACCCTGAGCTACCTGCACGAACAGCGCACCAGCGAGGCCCTGCAGTGGATGGATGTGCAGGCGCTGGTGGAATCGCTCTGTGAAAACGCCCAGGACCAGGGCGCCGACGTGCAGACCGACGGCCATTGCGCGCCCCTGCAGGTGCAGCCGATGGCGTTGCGTTCCTGCCTGAACAACCTGCTGGACAACGCCCTGCGCTATGCCGGGCATGCCCGCATCAGCCTGCAGGACAGCCGCGAGCAGGTGCTGATCCGGGTCATCGACCATGGCCCGGGCATCGCCGAAGACCAGCGCGAAGCCGTGTTCGAACCCTTCTACCGGCTGGAAGGCTCGCGCAACCGCAATTCCGGCGGCGTCGGCCTGGGCATGACCATCGCCCGCGAGGCCGCCGAACGCCTGGGCGGGCAACTGCACCTGGAAGAAACCCCCGGTGGCGGCCTGACCACCGTGGTGCGCCTGCCCCGCGTCTGAGTCGCCCGTGTGCCGGGCGGTACCCGGCTCCCGTCCACGAACCTTGCCCCCGGCGGCGTTGACGTCGCCGCCTGATCATCAGCCACCACCGTACCGCTGTAGCCGCTGCCGAGCAGCGGCTACAGGCGCTTGTCTTCACCCCGCGCCTGGCTCGCGCTCCAGTCGGTCAACAGGCTGTAGGCCACGGCCAGCAGGGTCGGGCCGATGAACAGGCCGATGAAGCCGAACGCGATCAGCCCGCCGAAGACCCCGAGCAGCACGATCACCAGCGGCAGGTTGCCGCCGCGGCTGATCAGGTAGGGCTTGAGCACGTTGTCGACGCCACTGATGATGAAGGTGCCCCAGATACCGAGGAACACCGCCATCCCGTATTCGCCCTTCCAGGCCAGCCAGGCGGTGGCCGGAATCCATACCAACGGTGGGCCCATGGGAATCAGGCTAAGCAGGAAGGTGACGATCCCCAGCACCAGCGCACCCGGCACGCCGGCGATCAGGAACCCGATCAGGGCCAGGACTGCCTGGGCCGCGGCGGTGCCGATCACACCGTTGACCACCCGCTGCACCGTACCGGCCACCAGCTCGATGTAGTAGCCGGCGCGGTCGCCGATCAGGCGCTCCAGCAGCCCGTGGACGAACGCCGCCAGGCGCGGCCCGTCGCGATAGAAGAAAAATACGAAGACGATGCTCAGGGTCAGCTCGAGGATCCCGCCACCGATCTGCGCGCTGCGGGCCAGCAGCCAGTTGCCGACCTGCCCCAGGTAGGGCTTGATCGCCAGCATCATCGCCGCGCCCTGCTGGTCGATGCTGTTCCACAGCCCCACCAGCCGTTCACCGACGAAGGGCACGCCGGCCAGCCAGCTCGGCGCTGCGGGCAGGCCATCGACCTGCACATCCTTGATAAAGGCGGTGGCGTCACGCACATGGTCGGCCAGGTTGAAGCCGAGCCAGACCAGCGGCGCCGCCACCAGCAGCATCCAGCCCAGGGTCAGCACGGCCGCAGCCAGGGCCTCGCGGCCATTGAGCCAGCGGGTCAGCAAGCGCATCAGCGGCCAGCTGGCAAACGCCAGGACCGCCCCCCAGAACAACGCGGACCAGAACGGCGCCATGACCCAGAAGCTGGCGCCGAACAGCACCAGAAGCAGGATCTGCACCAACAGGCGATCATTATTGAGCATTTGGGATCTCGAGAAAGGTCAACTCACCAAGCGTAGGCGAACGGTGGATGCCCGTTCGCCCAAGCCCGTTCAATGCAGCGGTTCAGCGCAGCAGCTCAAGACGCAAACCAGGCGCCTCGCGGCTGCCGCTTTCCATGCGTGCCGCACGCACGCCCTGGCCGATCAGGGCCTGGCGCCAGGCTTCGGCATTCGGCCCGGAAACACTGACCCGCAAGGTGGTATCGAGGTTCAACCCGCGCGACAGCAAGGTCAGCCAGGTCGGCTGGGGCTCGCCGCCGAGCTTGGGCAGGTCCAGCTCGCCGGTGTCCTTGAGCTGGCGCAACAGGGTGGCCGAGGTCGGCAACAACTCGCCCAGGGGGGTGCTGGCGTCGAATTGCTCGACATGCAGGTACGCCCGGCGGTTGCCGCGGGTAATGCTGTACAGGGCCACCAGCGAATTGTCGTTGGGCGCGGCCAGGCGCAACAGCAGGTACGCCTGCTGGGCATCGGCGCCATACAGCTTGGCGTTGCCGAACACCTCGTTGGCCCACAGGCTGCTTTCCCCGCAATCGCGGGCCTGGCACCAGAACAACAGTTCGGCGCCCTGCCCCTGCAAGGCTTCGCGGGCGGCGGTAAAGGCCGCGGTCGAGGAATGTTCCGGCGGCAACTCGTAGGTCACCGAAGTCGTGGTGCCACGAGCGCCGACCTGGCCATCGAAACGCAGCTGGCCGCTGATCTTGCGGATCGAGCCCATGGGGTAGATCCGCTCCATCTCGGCCGCCGGACGATAGTCGACGATCTGCGCGTCAGGCATGCGCGGCACGATCGGCAAGTCATGGCTGCCGGGCAAATCGGCGGCGAACAGCAAGGGGCTGACAGCGGACAACAGCAGGACACTGAATAAACGCATGGGTGCTCTCATCGGATCAGCATGGCCTGGGCGCCCTTGATGACACTGGCGTCATCCGTGCGTTGCGGGACCAGCAGCCCGCGCTGCACCGCCGGCCGCGCCTCGAGGGTCGCCATCCAGCGTTGCAGGGCCGCCAGGCCGTCCACCGAAACCCCGGACCATTCATGGCCGCGCACCCAGGGAAAGGTGGCGATATCGGCAATGCTGTAGTCGCCGGCAAGGAACTCGACCTCCTGCAAGCGGCTGTCGAGCACCTCGTACAGGCGCCGGGTTTCATGCTGGTAACGATCGATGGCGCCCTGGAGCTTTTCCGGAAAATAACGGAAGAACACGTTGGCCTGGCCCTGCATCGGACCGATGCCGCCCATCTGGAACATCAGCCACTGGATCACCCGGGAACGGCCCTGGGGATCGCTGGGCAGCAGTTGCCCGCTGAGTTCAGCCAGGTAGATGAGAATCGCGCCGGACTCGAACACCGCGAAATCACCGTTGGCGCGGTCGACAATCGCCGGAATCCGGCCATTGGGATTGATCTTGAGAAAGCCTGGAGCCTTTTGTTCCTTCTTGTCGAAACTCAGGGCATGCACCGTATAAGGCAGGCCGAGTTCCTCGAGCACGATAGAGACCTTGTGGCCATTCGGGGTCGCAGCGGTATAGAGATCTATCATGGTTGTCTCCCATTTCAACCCGCCCAGCCTCGACAGTTGCCCGCTGCAAGTCAAGAAACGGCGAAAAACCTATTGAAACAGTCTGCAACAAGGGTGGCACCGTCTTCGTCGTTCAAGTGCAGGTGATGGCCTCCGGGCAGCTGTTCCCGGCTGAAGGGTAGCCGCTCCAGCAAGTCTGTGTGCTTGGCCAGCATGCCGTCGGCCGCCACCACCAGATGGGCCGGACAGGCCAGGCGCTGGACGAACGTCAGGGCCTGCTCCTGGGTCAGGCGCAGCGGCGAAGCCAGGGTCAGGCGGCTGTCGCTGCGCCAGGTGTAGCCCCCCGGGACCGGCATCAGGCCGCGTTGCGCGAGCAGTTCGGCGGCTTCGCGGCTGACCGCGACCATGCCCTTCATCCGCGCCTCGATGGCGCGGTCCAGGGTGGCGTAGACCGGCTTGCGCTTGTCCCGCAGGTCCAGCTGGGCCTGCAGGGCCATGCCCATGCGCTCGGCGGCGTTTTCCCCGCTGGCGGTCGGCGGAATCACCCCATCGATCAGCGCCAGGTGGCTCACCCGCTCGGGCAACGAGCCGGCCAGCACCAGCGAGACGATCGCCCCCAGGGAATGCCCGAGCAGGCCAAAGCGTTTCCAGCCCAGTTGCTCGGCGACCTGCAACACGTCATACACGTAATCCCAGAGCGCATAGCTGGAGCCCAGGGGGCGGTGTCCGGAATGGCCATGCCCGGCCATGTCCAGGGCGACGATGCGCAAGCCACGCAGCCGGGGCGCCAGCCGCGCAAAGCTGTTGGCGTTGTCCAGCCAGCCGTGCAAGGCAATGACCGGCAGGC
This sequence comes from Pseudomonas sp. GW822-FHT05A08, assembly GCF_058800485.1. Taxonomy (NCBI): domain Bacteria; kingdom Pseudomonadati; phylum Pseudomonadota; class Gammaproteobacteria; order Pseudomonadales; family Pseudomonadaceae; genus Pseudomonas; species Pseudomonas sp. GW822-FHT05A08. The sequence goes on along the minus strand of NZ_CM179511.1, from coordinate 2,171,894 downwards.
CGTCCTCGGGGCCGAACAGGTGCGCCGCCAGCTCGATATGCGGCAGGCTCAGGCGGACTTCTTCCACCGCGGCGCTCATGCGCAGCTCCGTTCGGCGCGGGCTTGCCAGCGGCTGAAGAGTTTTTTCAGCAGGGCCGCGGTGTCCTGCGGGCGCTCCAGCGGGAACATGTGCCCGCCCGGCATGCTCAGGGACTCACCATGGGGCATGCGCCCGACACTGCTGGCGTGGTGCTTCATCACCACCCGGCTCTGGCGCCCGCGCACTACCGCCAGCGGCACCTTCAACTGCCGGGGGCGGCCCGGGCTGGTGTGCGGCACGCCGCGATAGATACTGATCTCGGTGGCCGGGTCGAAACGCAACCGCAAACGGCCGTCGACCTGATGCAGGCCATGTTGCAGGTAGGCGTCGAAACACTCGGGGTCGAAGCCGCGGAACAGGGTCTTGCCGGCAAAATACTTGCGCGCCGACTCCAGGTCGCTGAACTCCTCGCGGCGGCCCAGGGTCCGGCCGGCGGGGGTCAGGCGATCGATGAAACCGAACCGCTTGGCGGCGCGAATCACCCATTGATCGGCGCGGGTCAGCACCGGCGAATCGAGCATCACCACCCCGCGATACAGCTCCGGACAACGCAGCGCCGCATGCAGATGCAGGACGCCGCCGAAGGAATGGCCGACACCCCACACCGGCTCGGCCTGCTGTTGCAGATGGTGGATCAGTTCGTCCACCAGGTTCAGCCAGTTGTCGTCCGCCGGAAAGCGCGGATCGTGGGCGTGCTGCTGCAAATGCGCCACCTGATATTCGGGTGCCAGGGCGGCGAACAACTTGCCATAGGTACCCGAGGGAAATCCGTTGGCGTGAGTGAAAAACACCTGTTGCGACATACCGGCTAACTCATGAACAAAAAACGATGGCTGATTGTCCGCATGCCATTACCCGGCGGCAATGACAGTAACGGTCAAGAATGATGACACTCCGCTTCAGCCTATGGGTACCACTCAACGTGCCGGCGGCGTCTGCCCCAGCGGCACTACGGCCATGGTCAGGCGCGATACGCAGCTGACCTTGCCTTCGTCGCTGCAGAGGCGAATATCCCAGACATGGGTGGTACGCCCGATATGAATCGCCCTGGCCACCGCCGTCACCCGGCCGGAGCGCAGGCCGCGCAAATGGTTGGCATTGATCTCCAGGCCCACGCAGTAGAACTTGCTGGCGTCGATGCACAGGTAGCTGGCCATGGAGCCGACCGTTTCCGCCAGCACCACCGAGGCGCCGCCGTGCAGCAAGCCATAGGGTTGATGGGTGCGATGGTCGATCACCATGCTCGCGGTCAGGGATTCGTCGTCGAAGGACTCGAAGCGGATGTCCAGCACCTCACCGATGGTGTTTTTCTGGATCGCGTTCAGTTGCTCGATGTTCGGGGTGGTACGCCATAGGCTCATCACTGCATCCTTTAGGGAGGTTATCCGCGCTCAATCCTGCCACAGCACCGCTTCGGAGCGCTCGCTCCACTCTTTGAAGCGCTCGCCGTAGGCGGCTTCGATGACATTGCGCTTGATCTTCAGGGTCGGGGTCAGAAAGCCGTTTTCCACCGCCCAACTGTCCTTCACCACCACCAGGCGGTGCAAGCGTTCATGTTTGTCGAGCGCGCCATTGACCTCGTCAAGCAGGCTTTCCAGGCTCGCATGCAGGCCACCACGGGCGTTGCCTGCGGCGTCCTGCAAACCGGCCGCGGACAACACGCACAAGCCCAGCGGCGCACTCAGGCCATCGCCGACCACGCACACCTGCTCGATCCGCGAATGCACCGCCAGGCGGTTCTCGATCGGCGCCGGGGCCACGTACTTGCCCTTGCTGGTCTTGAAGATCTCCTTGAGCCGCCCGGTCAGGCGCAGATTGCCATCGGCGTCCTGCTCGCCCTTGTCGCCGGTACGCAGGAAACCATCCGCGGTGACGGTTTCCGCGGTCTTCTGCGGGTCCTTGAAGTAGCCGAGCATGGTCGCCCCGCTGCGCACCTGGACCTCTCCGGCCTCGTCGATCCGCACCTCGACATCCGGGCAGGGCCGGCCGATCCAGCCGGGTACATGCTGGCCGCTGCGGCCGATATGGGAATAACCGCAACTTTCGGTCATGCCGTACACCTCCAGCACGTCGAGGCCCAGGCGCTGGTACCAGTCCAGCAGGGTCTGCGGCACCGGCGCGGCGCCGGACAAGGCGACTCGCAGGGCGTCCAGCCCCAGCCCGGCCAGCACCTTGTGCCCGACCCGCTTGCCGATGAAAGGCAGGCCCAGCAGGAACTCCAGGCGCTTGGCCGGGACCTTGCTGTACACGCCCATCTGGAACTTGGTCCAGATCCGCGGCACGCCGAACAGCGCCGTGGGCCGCGCCCGCTGCAAGTCGGTGAGAAAGGTCTCCAGGCTCTCGGCGAAGAACACCGTCTGCCCGGTATAGATCGCCGCCATCTCGACGAACATGCGCTCGGCCACATGGCACAGCGGCAGGTAGGACAGCAGCCGGTCCGTCGGCCCGAGGCCGAACAGCTGGGTGCCGCGTGAAGCCGCGAAACCCAGGGTGCCGAAGCTGTGCATCACGCCCTTGGGCAGGCCGGTGGTGCCCGAGGTGTAGATGATGGTCGCCAGTTGCTCGGCGGCGGGGTTGGGGTCGTCCTGGATCGGCGAGCACTGCTGCAACTCGTCCCAAGTGAAGTCGAAGCGGCCTTCGGGACAGATCGGCAGGCTGATGGTGGGCAGCCCGGGCTTCACGCCGGGGGCCATCGCCGGCCAGTCGTCGAGCTTGCCGATGAACACCAGGGCCGACTCGGAATGCTCCAGCACCTGGGCCACCGAATCGGCGGTCAGGTTGGGATACAGGGGCACGGAAACGTGACCGGCCATCCAGATCGCCAGGTCGGCGATGATCCAGTGGGCGCAGTTCTTGGAAATGATCGCGACATGACTGCCCGGTGGCAGCTCGCGGGCGCGCAGCCAGTGGGCGGCGCAGCGGGCCTGGTGGCCGACGTCGGCCCAGGTCAGTTCTTCGACCCGGCCACCACCCAGGGGCTGGACCAGGAAACGTTGGCGGGGATGACGAGCTTCGCGCTCGTAGAACACTTCCAGCGGCAAACGAAAAGCAGCAGACATGCGACTCGCTCCTTTGTTTTTGTTCTGATCGTGAGGCTAGCCAACCAAGCACTTGCTCGGGCGACTATTCCACGCACAAAGGAACGCTGCAAGTTAAGAAATGTAGCGAAAAGAACAGATCGTGGTAGGAGCGAGGCTTGCCCGCGATGAAGGCGGACGCGCTGCTTCGGACAGTCCGCGCCGCTTCCTTCGCGGGCAAGCCTCGCTCCCACGAGTTCAAGGGCTCTGGCTCAGGGATTCCTGATGCTGTTGAGGGTCATCAGGCCGGCTAGCGGCCAGTCGCCTTCGAGTTCCGCCAGGCCCGCGGTGTGCATCGGCTGGGGATTGCGCAGATGGCCGTGCTGCAGGAGGCCGATCAGGTTGCCCACCAGCGGCTGGTGGCTGACCAGCAGCACGTTGTCCGCCGAGTCGAGCTGGGCGACCACCGACAGCGGGTTGTTGTCCGGCGTCAGCCAGGAGACGGTGCGGATTTCCGCTTCGAAGCCCAGGGCTTCGCGCACCAGCTTCGCCGTCTGCTGCGCCCGCGCATAAGGGCTGGCGATGATCGCGCTGAGCGGCTGGCCGATCAGGTGAGCGGCGCTGCGCAGCGCCTCCTCGCGGCCATGCTCGGTCAGGTTGCGCTCGGCGTCGCTGCGCGCGTGAGGCTCGGCTTCACCGTGACGCAACACCCAGAGCTTCACAGCTTGGGCTCCTCGTCACGCACCGGATGGGGCGCCGGTGGCACCACATGCGGCGCTTCACCTTCAGGGGCCCGCGGGGCCGGCCAGTCGGCGAACGGCCAAGGCTTCTGGTCGGTATGGAAACTGCCGAAACGACCGATCTGCGCCAGGAACTGGCTCAGGCTGTCGCCGAAGTTCATCAGGCTGGCGCTCGGCGAGCCGTAGATCAGCCGGTAGATCAGTTGCACCAGCACCAGCGCGCCAAGGATGAATTGCGCCACTTGCCAGACCAGCACGAACACCAGCATCCACAGCACACGCAGCAGGATGGATTCGTACTTGGCTTCGGAATTCGTATCGTTCATGTCTCGCTCCTGTCCTGCTCAGTTGAAACCACTGGTGGAGATAAAATCGACATCGGTTTTCGGCTCGCCGCGCATCAGCAGCTCGATGACCTGGTTCAGCGTGCGCCCCTCAAACAGGATGGCATGTAATCCGGCCACCAGCGGCATATATACGCCCACTTCCTGCGCCTTGACCTTGAGCACCTTGAGGGTGTTCACGCCTTCGGCCACCTCGCCGAGCCGGTCCACCGCCTCTTCCAGGCTCAGGCCTTCGCCCAGGGCAAAACCGACCTGGTAGTTGCGGCTCTTGGGCGACGAGCAGGTGACGATCAGGTCACCGACCCCCGCCAGGCCGAGGAAGGTCATCGGGTTGGCGCCCTGGCTGACGGCGAAACGGGTCATTTCCGCCAGCGCCCGGGTAATCAGCATGCTCTTGGTGTTTTCCCCCATGCCCAAGGCCACAGCCATGCCGGCAATGATCGCGTAGACGTTCTTCAACGCCCCGCCCAGCTCGACGCCGAAGCGGTCGGCGCTGGCATAGACGCGGAAGGTCCGGCCATGCAAGGCCGCCTGCACACGCTGGCAGAGTTCTTCGTCTTCACTGGCAACCACGGTGGCGGTCAAGGCGTGCTCGGCCACTTCACGGGCCAGGTTCGGCCCGGACAGCACGCCGATCCGCGCTTGCGGGGCGATGTCTTCGAGGATTTCGCTCATCAGCTTGAAGGTCTGTGCTTCGATGCCCTTGGTCAGGCTGACCAGCAGCTTGCCGGCGAGCAACTGCGCATGGGGCGCCAGCACCGAGCGCAGGGCGCTGGAGGGCAAGGCGACAAAACACAGGTCACTGTCGTTCAGGGTGGCCAACAGATCGGTCACCGGCTCCACCGCCGGATGAATCTTGATGCCTTTGAGGTAACGCGGATTTTCGCGATGAATGCGAATGGCCTCCGCCTGCTCCGGGTCACGCATCCACTGCCGCACCCGATGACCGTTCTCGGCCAGCAGATTGGCCACGGCGGTACCAAAGCTTCCGCCTCCCAGGACCGCGATAGGGCGCTGTTCAGTCATATGCAATCCGTCAATCCATACAGTGGCGATGGCGGCATTATACGGGGCGCCCCTGCGGCGGCCAGCCCTGTGAACAATTAGGCACAAATGCCGGGAAAACACCGATTAGGACGGGGAATGTCGGGGTTATCGACTGGAAAACCCGGTCATCTCGGTTAACATGCGCGGCAATTACTCGTTATCAAGGCTGTGCCGTGTATCCTGGCCCTCCCCTCTCCCGCCCATCCCTGTTGCTGGCGCTGCTTTGCAGCACCCCGGTGCTGGCCGACGATCTGTTCCTGGACAGCCAGCCGCTGCCGGAAATCCTCACCGCCACCCGTCTGAAACAGTCTCCTGCGGCCGTGCCCGGCAGCATGACCGTGCTCGACAGCGAACTGATCAACGCCAGCGGCGCCCGCGACATCAGCGAGCTGCTGCGCCTGGTGCCGGGGATGATGGTCGGCAATATCAGCGGCAACCAGGCCGCGGTGAACTATCACGGCACCAATGCCAGCGAAGCGCGCCGCATGCAGGTGCTGATCGATGGGCGCTCGGTGTACCGGGCAGGCCTGGCCACCGTGGACTGGAGCGACATCCCGGTGGCCATGGAGGACATCGAGCGCATCGAGGTATTTCGCGGCCCCAATACCGTCAGTTACGGCGCCAACGCGCTGATGGCGGTGATCAACATCATCACCCGCTCGCCCGCCAACAGCCACGGCACGCGGGTCAAGGTCACCCGCGGCCAGCGCGGTATCAGCGACTGGTACGCCAGCCAGGGCACCGGCTGGGACAGCGGCGACCTGCGCCTGTCGCTGTCCGGGCAGGAGGACGACGGCTTCGACAGCGATCGCAACGGCACCGACTACCGCGATAGCCGGCGCTTGAACCGCTTCAGCCTGTCGGTCAGCCAGATGCTCGACGAGCGGCAGAGCATCGACTGGCAACTCAGCGCCAAGGAAGGCAGCAACCAGCGCCCCTATACCTACCGGCCGGTGTTCTCCGGCATCACTTCAGCCGGCTATAACTCCGACGTGATCGCCAAGGACTATGCCGGCTCGCTGCGCTGGAACCTCGACATCAACCCGGAGCACAGCCTTTATATACAAGGCTCGGCCCAGCACTGGGACCGCCAGCAGAACTGGCGCGCCTGTGACGCCGAAGTGTCGTTCAGCCCGGAACTGACCCGCCTCTGGCAGCTCAACCCGAACTACGCCGAACTGCTGGCCCGGCACATGGACAACTTCACTGGCTCCGGCGCCCCTCCAGGCACCGCGGCCGAACAGGCCCTGGCGAACCAGGTACTGACGCAATGGAAGGACGGCGCCAAGCGCACGGTCTGCGGGGATATTGACCAGAGCGCCCGCGAATCGCGCTATGACCTCGAACTGCAGGACACCCTGAGCCTGTCCGATGGCGTGCGCCTGGTCAGCGGCCTGAACTATCGCTACGACCGCGCCGACTCGCAAACCTATTTCAACGGCACCCTCGACGACAGCACCTGGCGCGCCTTCGGCCAGCTGGAATGGCGCGCCACCGAGCACTGGCTGTTGCAGGGCGGCGCCATGTTCGAGGACTCGCAGCTGAGCGGCAGCTCGCTGACCCCGCGGGTGGCGGTCAACTATCTGATCAACCCGCGCCACGGCCTGCGGGCGGTGTATTCGGAAGCGATCCGCTCGCCGGACATGTTCGAGAACAACGTCAACTGGAGCTACCGGGTCACCAAGCTGAGCCCCACCGCCTACGGCCAGCCCAGCGCCCAGTACTTCGTCAAGACCCGCGGCCCGGGCAACCTCGACCAGGAACGCATGCGCTCACGGGAACTGGGCTACAACGGCTTTTTCGCCGATCTCGGGCTGAACCTCGATGTGAAGCTGTTCTACGACGAAATCAGCGGGATGATCAGCGAGCCGCTGCGCAACAACCAGTACATCGCCAGTAACAGCAACAGCTCACGCTTCGCCGGCACTGAAACCCAATTGGACTGGCGCCTGAACCCGGCGGACCGGCTGCGCCTGACGTACGCCTATGTCGACGCCGAAGCCAGCAACCCGCTGGACGAGCAATTGACCGCGCGCCACAGCGGCTCGGCGGGCTGGTTGCGCGACTGGGGCCAGGGCTGGTCCAGCGCGCTCTTCTACTATGGTTCCAGCGCGCTCAACGGGTATCGCTTCGAACGGGTCGATACCCGCGTCGCCAAGCGTATCCCCCTGGGCAAGGGCAGCCTGGAGCTGGCCGGCGTGCTCCAGCAACGGCTCGACGACGAGCCCACTACCTTTGTCGACAACAACTATGACTCGCACCACGTCCTCTACTTCAGTGCGGAGTTGACGTTCTAGCATGAGCCACCGTCAGTCAGGGATGACGCCTGCCTTGAACCGTTTCCGGGTTCGCCTGCTGCTGTTCTGTTGCCTCTGGGGTGCATTCCCCGCATGGGCGGCCCAGGTGTTGCTGACTGGCGCCGAAGACAGCACCGGTGTGCGGGCCTTCGCCCAGGCACTGGCGCAACAGCGGCCACAGGACGAAGTGCGCTTCGAACTCCTGGCCAACCTGCCTGCCCCCGGTCAATTGCCAGCGGGCACCCGGCTGATCCTGCTCGACCCGGCCAGCCTGGAGTGGCGCCAGAAAGATACCCAGGGCCCGGCCACCCTGGTGCTGCGCATCGGCCGGATCCAGGCTCAGCAGCGCCTGGGGACAACGTCTTCGCCCCGGCTGAGCCTGTTATGGAGCGACCCGCCGCTGGCTCGGCAATTGCGGCTGATCCGCAAGATCCTGCCCCAGGCCCGGCGGATCGGCGTGCTCTACGGCGCCGACAGCGAATTCCTGCTCAAGGAGCTGCACCAGGCCGCCCATCCCCTGGGGCTGGAAATCGTCGCCGAGCGCTGGGACGACACCAATGACAGCCGTCCGCTGCAAAGCCTGCTGAAAAGCAGCGACGTTCTGCTGGGGCTGGACGATCCGCAGCTGTACAACCCGAAAACCGCGAAGAACCTGTTATTGAGCAGCTATGCCCGGCAACTGGCGCTGATCGGCCCCAATGCCGGCTTCGTCAAGGCCGGCAGCCTGGCCAGCACCTACAGCGACCAGGAAGACTGGCTGCAGGTGCTTGACGATTTGCTGGACCGGCCCACGACCCACTGGCCGCGTACCCTGTATCCACAACCGTTCAAGGTGTTGAGCAACCCGCAAGTGGCACGCTCCCTGGGTGTCGAACCGATTGACGAGCAATCGGTGGCGACCCAGCTGGCCGAAGGAGAAAAACGCCCATGACCTTCCGTCGCCGTTGGGACATCAGTACCCGCACCCAGATCATCTGCCTCGGCCCGGCGCTGCTGCTGACCCTGCTGCTGATCAGCTTCTTTACCTTCGTACGGATCCAGGATCTGCGCCAGGAGCTGAACCACACCGGCCAGTTGATCGCCAACCAGCTGGCGCCGGCCACCGAATACGGGGTGATCTCGGGCAACAGCGAAGGTCTCGAGAGCCTGCTCAAGGCCACCCTGGCCACGCCCCATGTGCGCTTTCTCGAAGTCCAGGACAGCCGCAACAAGATCCTGGTGTACGTCGAGCAGCCTTCGGAGACCCACAACCGCTCACAGCAGGTCGAAGTGTTCCAGGCCCCGGTGCGCCTGCAACGCATCCAGCTCAGCAACGACTTGTTCCAGGACGACCCGAGCGCCAGCGTGAGCGCCAGCGAGGACTACCTGGGGCGGGTGATCGTCGGCATGTCCAACGACGCCTTCAGCCAGCGCCAGCAGGAGATTCTGTTCAAGGCCGGCATCCTCGCGCTGTTCGCCCTGCTGTTCACCTTCCTCCTGGCCCGCCGCCTGGCGGCCAGCCTGTCGCAGCCGATCAGCGCCATGGGCACCGCGGTCAAGGCCATTCAACAGGGTGACTTCAAGACTCCGCTGCCGATCGTCGACGATGCCGAGCTGGGCGATCTTTCGCGGCATATCAACAACCTGGCCGCCGGCCTCGAGCAGGCCAGCCGCGAGCAGCACCAGGCCATGGCCCAGTTGATCCAGACCCGCGAAGAAGCGGAGCGGGCCAACAACGCCAAGTCGGATTTCCTGGCGATGATGAGCCATGAACTGCGCACGCCCATGAACGGCGTGCTGGGCATGCTGCAACTGCTCGAAACCACCGAAATGACCGATGAACAGCACGAATACGCGGCGCTGGCCTCCGAGTCCACCGAGCACCTGCTCAAGGTGATCAACGACATCCTCGACTTCTCGCGCATCGAGCGCTCGGCCCTGGAGCTGGAGCACATCCCGTTCAACCTCGCCGAACTGATCAGCAGCTCGGCCCAGGCCTTCCAGCACAGCGCCGCGCAACGCGGGCTGGACCTGCAACTGCGACTGCCGCCCGGCATGGAGTCGCTGCAGGTCAAAGGCGACCCGACGCGCATCCGGCAGATCCTGGTGAACCTGATCGGCAACGCCTTGAAGTTCACCGAGCAAGGCAGCGTCACCGTCGAGCCGCAATGGCAGGCCCTGGACCACGAGCTGCTGTGGTTCACCTGCAGCGTGCGCGACAGCGGGATTGGCATCAGCACCGAAAGCCTGGAACTGATGTTCAACGCCTTCCAGCAGGCCGACAGTTCGATTTCCCGGCGTTATGGCGGCACCGGCCTGGGGCTGCCGATCGCCCGCACCCTGGCCGAACGCATGGGCGGCACCCTGCGCGCCCAGAGCGAGGAAGGCAGCGGCTCGGTGTTCACCCTGGAGATCCCGCTGGCGCTGTACCAGCAAAGCTTGCCGGTGCTGGCGCCACGGGTGCACAGCGGGCATGCCCATGGCGAAGGACGCAACGTACTGCTGGTGGAAGACAACCCGGTCAACCAGACCGTGATCCAGGCCATGCTGCGCAGCCTGGGCTTCACGGTCAGCATCGCCACCGATGGCGCCCAGGCCATTCGCAGCGCCGAGAGCCTGATCTTCGAGGCGATCCTGATGGATTGCCGGCTGCCGCTGATCGACGGCTACGAGGCCACCCGGCAGATCCGCCAACTGCCCGGATGCGCCGATCTGCCGATCATCGCCTTGACCGCCAACGCCTTGCAGGGCGACCGCGAAGCGTGTTTGTCGGCGGGAATGAACGATTACCTGGCCAAGCCGTTCAAACGCACGGATCTGCAGCAAATTCTCCAACGCTGGGTGCAGTAGCGGCCACTTATCGACCATCTGCGACTGGCGTGGCGGGCGAAAGTGCGGCAGTCTTAGGCACCCGAACAGGCCCCTCACAGGGCCTGTATAATAATTTCAGTGCACAAGTGTACATTCATGTCCCTTGTGCTGTGACTTTCACCACAACGCAATAGTCTATGAGTAGGCTGCCGGCTCGAGGCATGAACGCTTCGATCGGCCGGGAAGATTTGCCCCACCCTGCCGCATGGGACTATTGAGGAGCTCGCATGACCAAACAAAACGCCTTTACTCGGGAAGATCTGCTGCGCTGCAGTCGCGGTGAGCTGTTCGGCCCAGGTAACGCGCAACTGCCCGCCCCGAACATGCTGATGGTGGATCGCATCACTCATATCAGCCAAGAGGGCGGCAAGTACGGCAAAGGTGAATTGGTCGCCGAGCTGGATATCACCCCTGACCTGTGGTTCTTCGCCTGCCACTTCGAAGGCGATCCGGTGATGCCGGGCTGCCTGGGCCTTGACGCCATGTGGCAACTGGTCGGTTTCTTCCTGGGCTGGCAAGGCCTGCCGGGCCGCGGTCGCGCCCTGGGCTCGGGCGAAGTGAAGTTCTTTGGCCAGGTGCTGCCGACCGCCAAGAAAGTCACCTATAACATTCATATCAAGCGCGTCCTCAAGGGCAAGCTGAACATGGCCATCGCCGATGGTTCGGTCAGCGTCGACGGCCGCGAAATCTACACCGCCGAAGGCCTCCGGGTCGGCGTTTTCACCTCCACTGACAACTTCTAAGGGTTATCCGCATGCGCCGCGTCGTTATCACTGGTCTGGGCATCGTTTCGTGCCTGGGCAATGACAAAGAGACCGTCTCCGCTAACCTGCGTGCAAGTCGCCCTGGCATCCGCTTCAACCCGGAATATGCCGAAATGGGTCTGCGTAGCCAGGTTTCCGGCTCCATTGACCTCAATCTCGAAGAGCTGATCGATCGCAAGATCTATCGCTTCGTCGGCCACGCGGCGGCTTACGCCTACCTGGCCATGAAAGACGCCATCGCCGACTCCGGCCTGACCGAAGAGCAGGTTTCCAACCCGCGTACCGGCCTGATCGCTGGCTCTGGCGGCGCCTCTACCCTGAACCAGATGGAAGCACTGGACATCCTGCGCGAGAAAGGCGTCAAGCGCGTCGGCCCATACCGCGTGACGCGGACCATGAGCAGCACCGTTTCCGCATGCCTGGCCACGCCGTTCAAGATCAAGGGCCTGAACTACTCCATCGCTTCCGCCTGTGCCACCAGTGCTCACTGCATCGGTACCGCCATGGAACAGATCCAGATGGGCAAGCAGGACATCGTGTTCGCCGGCGGCGGTGAAGAAGAACATTGGAGCCAGTCGTTCCTGTTCGACGCCATGGGCGCCCTGTCCAGCAAGCGCAATGACACCCCGGAACAAGCCTCCCGCGCCTACGATGCCGACCGTGACGGCTTCGTCATCGCCGGCGGTGGCGGCATGGTGGTGGTCGAGGAGCTGGAACACGCCCTGGCCCGTGGCGCGAAGATCTACGCCGAAATCGTTGGCTACGGCGCGACGTCCGACGGCTACGACATGGTGGCGCCAAGCGGCGAAGGTGCAATCCGTTGCATGCAGATGGCCATGTCCACTGTCGACGCACCGATCGACTACCTGAACACCCACGGCACCTCGACTCCGGTCGGCGACGTCGCGGAAATGAAAGGCGTGCGTGAAGTGTTCGGCGACAAGGCTCCAGCCATCAGCTCCACCAAGAGCCTGTCGGGTCACTCCCTGGGCGCCGCCGGCGTTCACGAAGCGATCTACTGCCTGCTGATGATGGAAGGCAACTTCATGGCCGGTTCGGCCAACATCGACGAGCTGGATCCGGAAGTAGCCGACATGCCGATCCTGACCAAGACTCGCGAAGACACCACCATCAACACCGTGATGAGCAACAGCTTCGGCTTCGGCGGCACCAACGCCACCCTGGTCCTGAAGCGCTGGCAGGGCAAGTAAGCCCCGCCTTTGCCACATGAAAAACGCCCCGACTGGTTCGGGGCGTTTTTTATTGGGCGGCTGTTTTCCCCCGCGTAAAAGCACTTACACCGAGAAACGCGCCACCAGGGTGTTCAGGTCCACCGCCAGCCGTGACAGCTCCTGGCTCGCGGCGCTGGTCTGGTTGGCCCCGGCCGAGGTCTGCATGGCCAGGTCGCGGATGTTCATCAGGTTGCGATCCACCTCCCTGGCCACCGCCGCCTGCTCCTCCGAGGCGCTGGCGATCACCGTGTTGCGCTCGTTGATCAGGGTGATCGCCCCGGCGATTTCCTCCAGCGCCGTCCCCGCCGCCTTGGCCAGCTCCAGGGTCGAGCGGGCCCGACTGTTGCTCTGCTGCATGGAGCTGACAGCCTGCTCGGTGCCCAGCTGAATGCCGCCGATCATCTGCTCGATCTCCTGGGTCGATTGCTGGGTGCGATGCGCCAGCGCCCGCACCTCGTCCGCCACCACCGCGAACCCGCGACCGGCATCCCCGGCCCGCGCCGCCTCGATGGCGGCATTCAGGGCCAGCAGATTGGTCTGTTCGGCCACCGAACGAATCACATCCAGCACCTTGCTGATGCCATACACCTTCTGCGCCAGCTCTTCGACCTGGGAGGCGTTGGCAGTCACGTCGTCGGCCAGGGACTCGATGGACTGTACCGTCTGGCGCACCTGCTCACGCCCATGCTGGGCAATCAGGTCGGACTGGCGGGAGGCTTCGGACGTTGCCACGGCATTGCTGGCCACCTCCTCCACCGCAGCGGTCATCTGGTTCACCGCAGTCGCCGCCTGTTCGATTTCCTGGCTCTGCTGGTGCAGGCCGCGGGTGGCGTCCTCGGTCACGCAACTGAGTTCCTCGGAAGCGGAAGCCAGCTGGCTGGAAGACTCGGAAATACGCCGGATGGTCTCCCGCAGGCTGTGCTGCATGGCCTTGAGCGCCTGCAGCAGGCGCGCCGGCTCATCCTTGCCACTGATGCGAATGTCCTCAGTCAGGTCGCCACCGGCCACCACCTCGGCCACGTTCAGCGATTGCGAGAGCGGCAGCACAATGCTGCGGGTGAGCAACAGCGCCAGGACAATGGTCATCAGGCCCGCCACCACAATCATCACCACCACCCAGACCTTGGCATTGCTGAACACCGCCCTGGCCAGCTCGGTGGCCAGGTTGGCGTTGTGCCGGTTGAGGGCCACCAGCTCATTGAGGGTGCCCGCCAGCTCATCGGCCAGCTGGCTCATCTCGCCATTGACCACCGCAACCGCATCCTCGACCCGCCCCTGCTGCGACAGCGCCATCACCTGGTTCTGATGCTCGAGGTAGCGCTTCTCGGCGGCCTTGTAGCGATCGAATAGCACACGCTCTTCCGGCAGCACAATCAGCGCGTTATAGCGCTCCTGGGCCACCGTCATGCCGCGCTTGATCTCATTGAGTTTGCTTTCGTTCTGCGCCAGGGCCTGGGGGCTGCGGTTGATCAGCAAGCGCATGGTCAGCGCCCGGACCCGCAGCAGGTCCTGATTCATTTCGCCCACCGACATCACACTGGGTAGCCAGTTGTTGTCGACCTCGTCGGACTGCGCGCGCATGTTCGACATCTGCAGCAGGGCGAACGCCCCCAGGCCGAACACCATCAGCGCCAGCAGGCCGAAGCCCAGGCCCGCGCGCGGTGCAATGTTGAGACTCCTGATGCTCATTCTCCGGTTCCTTCCAAAAGCGCTGCATTCGCCATACAGCGGGCTGCTCTTGAAGGTATCGGGTCGCGGAAAATTTGCTTAAGACGAAAACGTGATATCAAAACGCCCAAGCACTCCGATGCCTGGGCGTAAACGATTCAGCGTACGGTAAAACGCTGCTGGACCAACAAACGGTCGCCCTGGAATACCATGAAACGCCACTCGCCGGGGATCACCTCATGACTCTCGGTGAACTCATAGGCCATGATGTCCTGCGGCGCGCCCGGCACCAGTTTCTGGGTCACTTCGAGCTTGTCGTGACGCTGGCCATCCGGGGTACGGATGCCCGGCGTGAAATACAACAGGGTCAGTGGCACATCCTCGGCCACCTTGCCGGCCAACTGATAACGCAGGCCGAACTTAGTGCCCAGCCGCGCGGGCACGATCTCGGTCTGCTCGATGTTTTCGTTGCTGCGCCGCAGCACCCGCTCACCCGACTGCAACGCGGCCTTCGGCCCCTCGAACACACCATATTCCACCGGGCCTTCGACACGGACTTCGGCACTGGCAAGGCCACTGAGCATCATCAGCGCCGCCAATGCGCTTAAACGGGTGAGGTGCATATCGCGCTCCTTGATTGAGATGGCGCGAGCCTATGACGCAGGCATGACAGGCTGATGACAAACCTGCATCACCAGCGCCTTGGCAACGCCCACGAACCGGAGCCACCCAGGATCAACGTGCGCGCGGCAGCACGGCGAGGAAGTTGTCCCGGGCCACCTTGCGCGCCACGGCCTCCGGCAAGGCATCGAGAAAGGGATCGAAGCCGCGCATTTCCCGCCCCAGCTTGTTGAAACGCCCGACAACGTCCGAACCCAGCATGAAGCGCTCGGGAAAGCGCTCCACCAGCTTCAGCCACTGCGCCCGAGGCACGCCCTGCTCATCCAGCAGATATGGCCTGAGCACACTCCAGGACAGGTCGATGTAGAGGTTGGGATAAGACTCGAGCATCCGCGCCAGGGTCGGCAGGAGAAATTCCAGCTGCACCTGATGCCGGTGGATCTCCATGCTGGTGCCCGCGTGGGCCCAGATAAAGCGCGTGTGGGGATGATTGCGCAGCGGCTCTTCGATTTCCGCCAGGTACAGCGGGTTCTTCTCGCGCTTGGAGGTGATGTTGGAATGCAGCATCACCGGCAGGTCGTTTTCCGCCGCCAGGTGATAGATCCGCGTCATCGCCTCGTTATTGGCCCGCGGTGTATCGCCGGAGGTCAGCGCGGTCAGGTCGTCGTGGCGGGTGAACACTTCGCCGATGCCCTGCCACAGCCCCGGATTGAGGTCGAGCATGCGCTGGATATGGGCGTCGGAGTTCTTGTCGTTGGGGTTGAAGCCGGACAGGAACGGATGAAAATGCTGGCGCTGCTCGGGCGTCAGGCGGTTCACCGCGGCAGCGACAATCACATCGGTGGCGCTGTACCAGTAGGCATCGGCGTCGTCGCCGGCGTAGTAACGCGGCCGCTTGGGTTCGTCTTCATGCCATTTCTTGGCCACCGGGATACCGGAAATCATCACATGTTCGATGCGATTGTCGGCCATGGCCTTGAGCAGCTTGTCCATGCCCGCCGACTCCTGGAAGAAGTCGACGTAATGCAAGTGAGCATCGCTGTAGGCGTAGTCGCGGGCCTGGGCCCAGGCGCTCGGCAGCAGTAACAGCAAGGTGCTCAGGTAGATCCAGTGCATGGGCGGGCTCCCGTCGGTTGACGCTGGGTAGACCCTGCCCCGCAGGTGACGGTTCAGAAAAAGGGGAACGCACGGCAAGCGTAATGCTCTATAACTGCACCACCTTTCAATGTCTGTTCCGACTGCTCACCACTGCCCGAGGTCCGCCATGACTATCACCGTCAACACCGAGTCCAGCGAAGGTTTCCGCCACAGCATCCAGATCGATGACCATCAATTGTTCGCCGACCTGCCCAAGACCCTGGGCGGCGAAGGCTCCGCGCCGGAACCCCACGACTTTTTCGATGCCGCCCTGGGTGCCTGCAAGGCCCTGACCCTCAAGCTGTATGCGCAGAAAAAAGAGATTCCGCTCACCGGCGTCACGGTCGAGGTCAAGCACGACAACAGCCAGGAGCAGAAAGGCAAATATGCGCTGCACGTCAAGCTGACCCTCAAGGGCGTGCTCACCGACGCCCAACGTGAAGAACTGCATCGCGTCGCCGACCGCTGCCCGGTGCACAAGCTGATGACCACCGCCGAGGTGAGCATCGAGACCCACCTCTCCGAAGGCGCCTTCAGCCAATAGCGCCAAGGGTTGCACAAGCGGGTTATGCTCCCGGGCATAACCCGATCAGCCTGGAATGCACCATGAACACACCGCTCGTGATTCGCCCTCGCGCCGAGGACGTCGAAGGCCAACCCATCCTGCGTCCGCTGCCCTCGGCCCAATGCCGCAGCGTCGGGCCCTTCGTGTTTTTCGATCATATGCTGCAAACCCGCTACCCCGCGGGCAAGGGCATGAATATCCGCCAGCATCCGCATATCGGCCTGTCGACCCTGACCTACCTGTTCCAGGGGCAGATCCAGCACAAGGACAGCCTCGGTTCCGACCAGGTGGTGAACCCGGGGGATGTCAGCTGGATGACCGCCGGCAGCGCCATCGCCCACGTCGAGCGTACCCCGCAGGCGCTGATCGACAGCGATTTCAGCATGCACGGCCTGCAGGTCTGGCTGGCTTCGCCCAAGGCCCATGAACAAGGCCCGGGGCACTACAGCCATCACCCGGCCGCGACCTTGCCGGTCAGCGACAACCTCGGAGTCAAGATCCGCATGATCGCCGGCAGCGGTTTCTGCCTGGAATCGCCGGTGCCGGTGCTCTCCCCGACCCTGTATGCCGAAATACAGTTGCAGACCGCGACCACCCTGCTGATCCCTGCCGAACATGAAGAGCGGGCCCTGTACGTGCTCGAAGGCGACGCCCAGCTGGATGGCGAGCCCGTCGAGCCGCATGCGCTGGTGATCCTGCCCACCGGAACCACTCCCACCCTGTTCGCCGACAGCGATTGCCATGCCGTGCTGTTCGGCGGCGCGCCGCTGGACGGTCCGCGGCGGATCAACTGGAACTTCGTCTCCAGCGACCCGGCCCGTATCGATGAAGCCCGCCAGCGCTGGGCTGCTGGCGATTGGCCGACGGTGCCGGGAGAAAGCGAACGAATCGAACTGCCCAAGGGCAAAGGCTCGCCGTCACCCCTGTAGCGCCGGGCGCTCGGTGATCCGGACAGGTCAAGCGCCGGGCCAGGCTTCCCCCGCCGCCTGGTTGCGCAACCAGGTACCGGCCGGCGCGAGCGGTTGCGGGTAGCCGGATCCCGGCCTATGGTCCAAGCGATGCATTGCCTGCGACCGGCGCGCGATGATTCGCCGTGGGTCGCCCATCCAGCGCAGCTTTGCGTAGCGAGGTGACGACATGCCGAACGACTCCCGTCCCGCCGTACTCGAACTGATCGGCAACACGCCGCTGGTGCGTGTCAGCCGTTTCGATACCGGCCCCTGTACGCTGTTTCTCAAGCTTGAATCGCAAAACCCCGGTGGCTCGATCAAGGACCGCATCGGCCTGGCGATGATCGATGCCGCCGAGCGCGATGGCCGCCTGCGACCCGGTGGCACCATAGTCGAAGCCACCGCCGGCAACACCGGCCTCGGCCTGGCCCTGGTCGGCCGCGCCAAGGGTTATCGAGTGGTCCTGGTGGTGCCGGACAAGATGTCCACCGAGAAAGTCCTGCATCTCAAGGCGATGGGCGCCGAAGTGCACATCACCCGCTCCGATGTCGGCAAGGGCCACCCTGACTACTACCAGGATATGGCCGCGCGACTGACCAAGGAGATTCCCGACGCGTTCTTCGCCGATCAGTTCAACAACCCGGCCAACCCGCTGGCCCACGAATGCAGCACCGCGCCGGAAATCTGGGCGCAGACCCAGCATGACGTGGACGCCATCGTGGTCGGCGTCGGCTCGGCCGGCACCCTGACCGGCCTGACCCGGTTCTTCCGCCGGGTGCAGCCGGACCTGGCCATGGTCCTGGCCGATCCGGTCGGCTCGGTGATGGCCGAATACAGCCGCAGCGGCGCCCTCGGCACGCCCGGTTCCTGGGCGGTGGAAGGCATCGGCGAAGACTTCATTCCGTCCATCGCCGACCTTTCCAGCGTGCGCAAGGCCTATTCCATCAGTGACGAGGAAAGTTTCGAGCACGCCCGCCAGTTGCTGCGCGCCGAGGGTATTCTCGGTGGCTCTTCGACCGGTACCCTGCTGGCCGCAGCTCTGCGCTACTGCCGCGAGCAGACTGAGCCGAAGCGGGTGGTCAGCTTCGTCTGCGACACCGGCACCCGCTACCTGTCGAAGATCTACAACGACCAATGGATGAACGACCAGGGCCTGCTGCAACGCAAAGGCTACGGTGACCTGCGCGACCTGATCGCGCGGCGCTTCGAGGACGGCCGGGTAATCAGCGTGGGGCCGGACGATACCCTGCTCACCGCCTTCCAGCGCATGCGCCTGGCCGACGTCTCGCAACTGCCGGTGCTGGTGGACGGGCAGCGGCTGGTCGGGGTGATCGACGAGTCGGACATCCTGCTGGGCGTGCACGAAGATGCTTCACACTTTCGCAAGACCGTGGCCAGCGCCATGACCGATCAGCTGGAAACCCTGCCTCCCGGCGCCAGCCTGGCCGAACTGGAGGCGGAACTCGACCGTGGCTTAGTGGCGATCATCGCCGACGCTTCGGGCTTCCACGGCTTGATTACCCGGGTCGACATGCTCAACCACTTACGGAGATCACTGTCATGAGCCAACAGGATGAAAGCGGCGCGCCACGCGCCTTCGCCACCCGGGTAATCCATGCGGGGCAAACGCCGGACCCTTCCACCGGGGCGCTGATGCCGCCGATCTATGCCAACTCCACCTATGCCCAGCAAAGCCCCGGGGTGCACAAGGGGCTCGACTACGGGCGCTCGCACAACCCCACGCGCTGGGCCCTGGAACGCTGCGTGGCGGACCTCGAGGGCGGCACCCAGGCCTTCGCCTTCGCCTCCGGGCTGGCAACGATTTCCACCGTGCTCGAACTGCTCGACGCGGGCGCGCATATCGTTTCCGGCAATGACTTGTACGGCGGGACGTTCCGTCTCTTCGACAAGGTGCGCCAACGCAGCGCCGGCCATCGCTTCAGCTTCGTCGACCTGACCGATCTGTCGGCTTTCGAAGCGGCGCTGCAGGACGACACCCGGATGGTCATGGTCGAGACCCCGAGCAACCCCTTGCTGCGCCTCACCGATCTCGCCGCCATCGCGCGCATCTGCCGGGCGCGGGGCATCATCTGCGTCGCCGACAACACCTTTGCCAGCCCGTGGATCCAGCGTCCGCTGGAGCTGGGCTTCGATATAGTGCTGCACTCGACGACCAAGTACCTCAACGGCCATTCCGACGTGATCGGCGGTATCGCGGTGGTCGGGCAGAACCCCGACCTGGTCGAGCGCCTGGGCTTCCTGCAGAACGCCGTGGGAGCGATCGCCGGGCCGTTCGACGCCTTCCTCACCCTGCGCGGGGTAAAGACCCTGGCGCTGCGCATGGAACGCCACTGCAGCAACGCCCTGGAGCTGGCGCAATGGCTGGAACGCCAGCCACAGGTGGCGCGGGTCTACTACCCGGGCCTGCCGTCCCACCCGCAGCACGCACTGGCACGGCGGCAGATGCACGGTTTCGGCGGGATGATTTCCCTCGACCTGGACTGCGACCTGGCCGGCGCCAGGCGTTTTCTCGAGAGCGTGCGGATCTTCGCCCTGGCCGAGAGCCTGGGCGGTGTGGAAAGCCTGATCGAGCACCCGGCGATCATGACCCACGCCAGCATTCCCGCAGACACCCGGGCGCAGCTCGGCATCGGCGACGGGCTGGTGCGTTTGTCCGTGGGGGTCGAGGATGTGGAGGATCTGCGCGCCGACCTGGCCCAGGCACTGACGCGAATCTGAATGGCCGACAGGCACAAAAAAGCCCGCCTGGCGTACAAGGCGGCTCACTGAGAGCCGCATTGCATCGCCAAGCGGGCTTGTCGTTCCCGGGGCTCAGCCCTTGAACACTTCATCCAGCAGGTTGTGCATCGAGGTGAAGGCGCGACGGGCGGTCTTGGCGTCGTACATCATCTTGCCCGGCACATTGGCGTGCGGATCGGTGAAGGAATGCACCGCGCCGCCGTAGCTCAGCAGTTGCCAATCCACCCCCGCGGCATTCATTTCCTCTTCGAAGGCCGGCAATTGCTCTTTCGGCACCAGCGGGTCGGAAGCGCCGTGCAGCACCAGCACCGAGCCCTTGATGTTCCGGGCGTCGGCCGGGTTCGGCGTATCCAGGGTGCCGTGGAAAGACACCGCGGCTTTCAGCGGCGCGCCGCTGCGCGCCAGCTCCAGGGAGCAGCAGCCGCCGAAGCAGAAACCGAAGGTGGCCAGCCTGGCCTTGTCCACCGCGGCTTCCTGCTGGCTTTGCAGCGCCTCGAAAGCCGCCTGCATGCGCTTGCGCAGCAGGGCCCGGTCATCCTTCAGCGGCATCATGGCGGCGCCCGCCTCGTCGCCGTTGCTCGGACGGACCTGTTGCCCGTACAAGTCGGCGATCAGCACCACATACCCCTTGGCGGCCACCGCCTCGGCGATCTTCTCGGCACCGGCGCCGACACCCATCCAGTTCGGCGCCATCAACAACCCCGGACGCGGGCCCTGCTGGCTGACATCGAACGCCAGGCGGCTTTCATAGGATTGACCATCAATCTGGTAGACCAGGGAACGAACAGTGACTTGGCTCATTTCAGACTCCTGATTCAAAAACACCGGAATGAAAAAACCCGCCGAAGCGGGTTTTTATACAACGCAGTTAAACCGACAGTTCAACCAGCAGCTTGTTCAGACGACGCACATAGGCGGCCGGGTCTTTCAAGCTGTCGCCGGCCGCCAGGGCCGCCTGATCGAAGAGGATGTGCGACAGGTCGCCGAAGCGCTCGTCGCTCTGCTCGCCGTCGAGTTTCTCGATCAACGGGTGAGCCGGGTTGAATTCGAAGATCGGCTTGGAATCCGGCACCTTCTGCCCGCTGGCCTCGAGGATCTGGCGCATCTGCAGGCCCAGGTCCTGCTCGCCGATCGCCAGGATCGCCGGGGAGTCGGTCAAGCGGTGGGAAACCCGCACTTCGCTGACGGTATCGCCCAGGGCGGTCTTGATCCGCTCCACCAGGCCTTCCTTGCTCTTGGCGACTTCTTGCGCGGCCTTCTTGTCCTCTTCCGAGTCCAGGTTGCCCAGGTCCAGGTCACCACGCGCCACGTCGACAAAGCTCTTGCCGTCAAAGTCGCTCAGGTAGCTCATCAGCCACTCGTCGATGCGGTCGGTCAGCAGCAGCACTTCGATGCCTTTCTTGCGGAAGACTTCCAGGTGCGGGCTGTTCTTGACCTGCGCGTAGGTTTCGCCGGTGAGGTAGTAGATCTTGTCCTGGCCTTCCTTGGCGCGTGCCAGGTACTCGGCCAGGGAAACATTCTGCTCGCCGTCGTCGCCCTGGGTGGAGGCGAAGCGCAGCAGGCCGGCGATCTTTTCCTTGTTGGTGAAGTCTTCGGCCGGGCCTTCCTTCATCACCTGGCCGAAGTTTTTCCAGAAGCCCTTGTATTGCTCAGGCTCGTTCTTCGCCAGTTTTTCCAGCATGTCCAGCACGCGCTTGGTCAGCGCCGACTTCATGGAGTCGATGATCGGGTCTTTCTGCAGGATTTCCCGCGACACGTTCAGCGACAGGTCGTTGGAGTCGACCACGCCCTTGATGAAGCGCAGGTACAACGGCAGGAAGGATTCCGCCTGGTCCATCACGAACACGCGCTGCACGTACAGCTTCAGGCCTTTCGGCGCTTCACGCTGGTACAGGTCGAATGGCGCACGAGCCGGCACGTACAACAGCGAGCTGTATTCCAGCTTGCCTTCGACCTTGTTGTGGCTCCAGCTCAGCGGGTTCTCGAAATCATGGGCGATGTGCTTGTAGAACTCCTGGTATTCCTCGTCCTTGATTTCGGTACGCGGACGGGTCCACAGGGCACTGGCGCGGTTGACGGTTTCCCATTCCTGCGCAGGCTTCTCCTCGCCCTCAGCGGCAGCGGCCTCTTTCGGCAGCTCGATCGGCAGGGCGATATGGTCGGAGTACTTCTTGATGATGTTGCGCAGGCGCCAGCCGTCGGCGAACTCGTCTTCGCCGGACTTCAGGTGCAGGACGATGCGGGTACCGCGGTCGGCCTTGTCGATGGTCGCGACTTCGAACTCGCCTTCGCCCTTGGAGGACCAATGCACGCCTTCGCTGGCGTCAAGGCCGGCGCGGCGGCTGAAGACATCGACCTTGTCGGCGACGATGAAGGCGGAATAGAAGCCCACGCCGAACTGACCGATCAGGTGCGAATCCTTCTTCTGGTCGCCGGTGAGGTTTTTCATGAAATCGGCGGTGCCGGACTTGGCGATGGTCCCCAGGTGGGTGATCACATCGTCCCGGCTCATGCCGATACCGTTGTCTTCGAGGGTGACGGTCTTGGCGTCCTTGTCGAAGCTCACACGGATTTTCAGCTCCGCGCCACCTTCCAGCAACTCAGGCTTGGACAGGGCTTCGAAGCGCAATTTGTCGACAGCGTCAGAGGCGTTCGAGATCAGTTCGCGAAGGAAGATTTCCTTGTTGGAATACAGCGAATGGATCATGAGGTGCAGCAGTTGCTTTACCTCGGTCTGGAAGCCCAGGGTTTCCTTTTGAGTTTCCACACTCATGGTCATCAAACTCCAATCAGATGGCATAAGCCGCGCCCGAAGGGCTTACGGCGGGATGTCCACAGAGTTGGGGGCTATACCTGAGATTTCAAGACCCTGGACTTTCTTCGAGCTTGAAATGTGCGCGGGCGGTGGCAATCGGCTCCTCCGCGCGGCTCTGCCAGGCGGTGATGGCCACGTTCGCCACCCGCCGTCCCTGGCGGCAGACCTGGCACCTGGCATAGGTATCGCGAAATTGCCCAGCACGCAGGTAATCGAGGGAAAAATCGATGATCTTCGGCACACCCGGCGAGCCGGTGCCAATCAGCAGATGCAGGGCCGCGGCCAGCTCCATGAATCCGGCGATCACCCCACCGTGCAGGGCCGGCAGCAACGGGTTGCCGATATTGTCGCGGTTGGCGGGCAGGCGAAACAGCAACTCATCGCCCTGCCGCGAACACTCGATGCCAATCAGTCTGGCGTAGGGAATCAATTGCAGCAGCGCGGCGTAATCGCCTTGCTGGTGGGCATGCAGCACTTGCTTCTGGAAATCGTCGCTCATGGCTGCTCACCCTTGATGGCACCGGCAAAACCTTTGCTGCCCTTGATGCCCTTGCCCATGCGCATGAAGGTGCCCACCACATGGGCAACAGGGTGCTCCGGGTCGTCCTGATAGGCAAAACCACGGGTGAAAATCACATCGGTGGTCACCCGGTAGCACTGGGCAAAGCCATACACGCTCTTGCCCGGCTGTGCCGGGTGCATGTAATCGATGCGCAGGTCCAGGGTCGGGCAGACCTCGAACTCCGGCAGGACGCACAAGGTCGCCATGCCACAGGCGGTGTCCATCAACGAGGTCAGCGCGCCACCGTGGATCACTCCGGTCTCGGGGTTGCCGACTATCTGCGGGCTGTAAGGCAACATCAGGGTGATGCCGTCTTTTGAGGCGCTGTGCACGCTCATGGCCAATACCTGGCAATGGCGCAACGCCGACAAAAATCGCGTCGCACGCTCAAAAACAGGGTTTTGCTCCATAAGGAAATTCTCTAGTTGGTGTCAAAACCGCTCGGTTAACGCGGCAGGTAAAAGTTCCATATTGCTGGCACTTTATATATCTTTAACTTTCAAGGAACTTAACCTGTAGAGCCATGCTCGAAAGGCCAGAAGATATCTTCAATAAGGAGAAACACCCCATGCGTAAGACTTTAGCTATTGCCCTGATGCTGACCGCTTCCCTCGGTCTCGCTGCCTGCGATAAAAAATCCGAGGACAAAGCTCAAGATGCCAACCAACATGCTGAGCAAGCTCAACAGAAAATGAATGAAGCTCAGGATAAAGTGAACGAAGCTGCAAAAGAAAACGCCGAAGCAGCCAAAGATCAGGTTGAATCGAGCAAAGCAGCGGCTGAAGAAGCTGCCAAGGAAGCCGCTCCTAAAACCAACTAATCCGGTTTTAGTGCAGCAAAAAGAAAGCCCGCCTAGTGCGGGCTTTACTTTGTCTGCAATAACGCTAAGCCAACAGGCTGCGAAAAGTCGGACTAAGCATCAGCAGCAATGAGCAGAGCAGACCGATAAACCAGACCAGACTGCGCTGCCAGGCAAGATCCGCCCAATAGCAAAGCAGATAGATAACCCGAGTAATGACGAAGACGATCGCCAGGCCGTCGATCAACCAGCCCTGAGTCTGGGTGGTATGGGCCATCAGGACCCCGACCGCGAATAACATGAAGGCTTCGAAACTGTTCTGGTGCGCCGCCACTGCCCGGGCGCCGAACCCTGTGAGTTGTGTCTGTTGCTGGCGTGGCAGGTGATTGTCGTAACCGCCCTGCTCTTTCATCGCTCTGGCTACTGGTATGCGCGCCACGTAAATCAACAGCGCGCTGATAAACACACACCAAAACGCAATACTCATCAGGCTATCTCCTTGTTCGCCTCGGGCAATGGCGCCTCTGTAGGGGTATAGACCATCACGTCCAACACGTCGGAATGAAACTCCCGGCGGTACAGCACCAGCACCACACCCGCACTCATCAACATAAACAGCCAGGGGCTGACGAACCAGGCCAGCATGCTCATGCCGAAGTAATAGGAGCGCAGACCGAAGTTGAACTGGTTGGCGGCCATGGAAATTACTCGCGCGGCCCGCATTGCAAAGGCTTTTCGCTCCTGTTCGGAAACATGCCGCTCACCGATCATCGGTGCCGAGCCCACGAGAATGGCCGCGAAGTTGTACTGGCGCATGCACCAACTGAAGGTGAAAAAGGCATAGACGAACACCAGGGCCAGGCACAGCAGCTTGATCTCCGACATGCCCTGGGAGGCCTGCTGAACCATGGGAATGTCGGCCAGCAGCGACACCGCACGCTCGGAAGCGCCAAGCACGGTGAGGATACCGGCGAGGATAATCAGGGTGCTGGAGGCAAAGAACGAGGCGTTGCGCTCCAGGTTGCCGATCACGCTGGCGTCGGCAATGCGGTTATCGCGCAGCAGCATGCGGCGCATCCAGTCTTCCCGGTACAAATGCAGCACGCTGGCCAGGCACGCGGTGTCGCGGCCCTTCCACGTGGCGTAGCGGGTGTAGCCGCCCCAGCAGATGACAAACCAGAGTGCGGCGATGAGATGGATCAGGTTGGCTTCGACGAACGACATGCAGGTTCCCGGATAGGCGTTGGCAGAGTGCGGATACAACTGGCACTGCTTCGACGTTGATCGAGGAAAAAAGACACCATTGGCCGCCCATAAAAAATGCCCCGTATCGCGGGATACGGGGCATTTTCATGGCTACTCGGTGCCCGCTTGTGACAGGCCCCGGCAGATAGCGGTTTAGGCCAGCGCTTCGCTGCGCTTGCCCAGCAGGCGGTCGCAGGCTACCGCGACCACCAGGGTCATGACCGAAGGCACCAGCCACGCCAGGCCCTGCTCGCTCAGCGGCAGGTGCATCAACTGGGTTGGCATCCAGTCCGCCAGGCCGGCGCCCTTGAGGGCGTCGATCAGGCCGAACAGGAAGGACACCAGCATTACCGGACCGACGATGCGGCCTTGCTCATGCCAGAAGTCCTTGCAGAAGCTCAGGGCCACCAGGGCGATGCACGGTGGGTAGATCGCGGTCAGCACCGGGATGGAGAAGGCGATCAGCTTGGTCAGGCCCAGGTTGGACACCAGCAGCGAGAACGCCGCCAGGATGATCACCAGGGTCTTGTACGACAGCGGCAGTACGCGGCTGAAGTACTCCGCGCAAGCGCAGGTCAAACCGACCGCGGTCACCAGGCAGGCCAGGGAAATCAACACGGCGAGGAAGCCGCTGCCCAGGGAGCCGAAGGTGTGTTGCACATAAGCGTGCAGCACCGCCGCGCCATTGGTGGCACCGGCCGCGACTTCATGGCTGCCCGAACCCAGGCGGAACAGGCTGACATACACCAGCGCCAGGCCGATACCGGCAATCAGCCCGGCGATGATCGCGTAACGGGTGATCAGGCGTGGCGACTCGACACCGCGGGAACGGATGGCGTTGACGATGACGATGCCGAACACCAGCGCGCCCAGGGTATCCATGGTCAGGTAACCATTGATGAAGCCTTGGGAGAACGGCGCCGCGACGTATTCGGGCGTCGCAACACCGATATCACCGGCCGGCAAGGCGAACGCGGCGATGCCCAGTACGGCCAGGGCGATGATCTTCAGCGGTGCGAGGAAACGCCCAACGGTATCCAGCAGGCGTCCCGGGTAGAGAGAGATGAAAAACACCAGCAGGAAATACACCGAGCTATAGAGGAACAGCGCCAGCGGGCTTTCGCCGGTCAGGGGCGCCAGGCCTACTTCGAAGGACACGGTCGCGGTACGCGGCGTCGCGAACAACGGGCCGACCGCCAGGTAGCAGACCGCCGCCAGCAGGCCACCGGCGATCTTGCCGATCGGGCTGCTCAGCGCGTCCATCGCCCCGCCGACCTTGGCCAGCGCAATGACAGTCACCACCGGAAGGCCCACAGCGGTGATCAGAAAGCCCAGCGCCGCGATCCAGACGTTAGGTCCGGACTGCAAGCCGACGATAGGCGGGAAGATGATATTGCCGGCCCCGACGAACAGGGCAAAGGTCATAAAACCCAGTGCCAGAATGTCCTGGCCTTTCAACACTTTCATTAAGGAAATACCACACTACTGAATCGGAATTTAGAGAGGGATTTCCCTTATGGGTGAGGGAAATGCTGTCGGTCCGTATAGGACTGACCCGTTTAGCGCGCGGCTTCCTTGTGGGACGCAGACGCAAAAGAGGCGGCTAGACTACCGAATTTGTAAGACAAACGCACTGTTAGAGGGCGAACTGTCCGATCAGCGACATTTGCGTGTCGCGTTTACGTATCAAAAGCAGCTGCAAGGTACAAGTTTCAAGCGACAAGCTTCTCTTGCAGCTTGTCGCTTGAGGCTTTGCAACTGCTCTTAACGAACAAAGGCCACCCGAAGGTGGCCTTTGTTGGTGGAGCGTCAGCTAAGCGCGAGGCTTACTTGACAGCCCAGCCAGTCAGCTCGGCCAGGGCCTTGCCGATGTCTGCCAGCGAACGCACGGTTTTCACGCCTGCGTCTTGCAGAGCAGCGAATTTCTCGTCTGCAGTGCCTTTGCCGCCAGAGATGATTGCGCCAGCATGGCCCATGCGCTTGCCCGGAGGAGCAGTCACACCAGCGATGTAGGAAACAACCGGCTTGGTCACATTAGCCTTGATGTAGGCAGCCGCTTCTTCTTCAGCCGAACCGCCGATCTCACCGATCATCACGATCGCTTCGGTCTTCGGGTCTTCCTGGAACAACTTCAGGATATCGATGAAGTTGGAGCCTGGGATCGGGTCACCACCGATGCCGACGCAGGTGGACTGACCGAAACCGGCGTCAGTGGTCTGCTTCACGGCTTCGTAAGTCAGGGTGCCGGAACGGGAAACGATACCGACCTTGCCTGGCAAGTGAATGTGACCTGGCATGATGCCGATCTTGCATTCGCCTGGAGTGATCACGCCTGGGCAGTTAGGGCCGATCAGGGTAACACCCAGCTCGTCGCACTTAACTTTAGCGTCCAGCATGTCCAGGGTAGGAATGCCTTCGGTGATGCAGACGATCAGCTTGATGCCGCCGAAAGCCGCTTCCAGGATGGAGTCCTTGCAGAAAGGAGCTGGAACGTAGATCACGCTGGCGGTGGCGCCAGTGGCAGCTACAGCGTCTTTCACGGTGTTGAAGACAGGCAGGCCCAGGTGCTCGGTGCCGCCTTTGCCCGGAGTTACGCCGCCAACCATCTTGGTGCCGTATTCGATGGCTTGCTGGGTGTGGAAACTACCTTGCGAACCGGTAATACCCTGGCAGATAACTTTGGTGTCTTTATTGATCAGGACGCTCATTATTTGCCCTCCGCAGCTTTGACAACTTGTTGAGCAGCGTCGGTCAGGCTGGTAGCAGCGATGATGTTCAAGCCGCTTTCTGCCAGTACTTTAGCGCCCAGTTCAGCGTTGTTGCCTTCAAGGCGAACAACAACCGGGATTTTCACGCCGACTTCTTTCACTGCACCGATGATGCCTTCGGCAATCATGTCGCAACGAACGATGCCGCCGAAGATGTTGACCAGTACTGCAGCGACGTTGGTGTCGGACAGGATGATCTTGAAGGCTTCGGTCACGCGCTCTTTGGTAGCACCACCACCTACGTCGAGGAAGTTGGCTGGCTTGCCGCCGTGCAGGTTGACGATGTCCATGGTACCCATGGCCAGGCCGGCACCGTTGACCATGCAGCCGATGTTGCCTTCCAGCGCTACGTAGTTCAGTTCGAACTTGGCAGCGTGCGCTTCGCGCGGATCGTCCTGGGACGGATCGTGGAAAGTCTTCAGCTTAGGCTGACGGTACATGGCGTTGGCGTCGATGTTGATCTTCGCGTCCAGGCAGTGCAGATCGCCATCAGCCTTGATCACCAGCGGGTTCACTTCCAGCAGTGCCAGATCGTGGTCCTGGAACAGTTTGGCCAGGCCTACGAAGATCTTGGCGAACTGAGTGACTTGCTTGCCTTCCAGGCCCAGCTGGAAAGCCAGCTCGCGACCCTGGAATGGCTGAGCGCCAACCAGTGGATCGATAGTGGCTTTCAGAATTTTTTCTGGAGTGTCGTGAGCGATTTTCTCGATGTCCACGCCACCTTCGGTGGAAGCCATGAACACGATGCGACGGCTCGAACGGTCGACGACAGCGCCCAGGTACAGCTCTTTAGCGATATCAGTGCACGATTCAACCAGGATCTTGGTGACTGGCTGGCCATTGGCGTCAGTCTGGTAAGTCACCAGACGCTTGCCCAACCACTGTTGAGCGAATGCTTTAGCGTCTTCTTTGCTGCGAACCAGCTTTACGCCGCCCGCTTTACCGCGACCACCGGCGTGAACCTGGGCTTTGACAACCCACTCGGAGCCGCCGATCTTGTCGCAAGCTTCTGCTGCTTCTTCCGGGGTGTCTACCGCGTAGCCTTTGGATACTGGCAGGCCGTATTCAGCGAACAGCTGCTTACCCTGATACTCGTGAAGATTCATGCTTTTTACCGTCTTCGTTAGGTACTGCGCATTCGGCGCTGCGCTCTTGATGAGTGCCGCGCCACCTGTGACCGCTCCTCACCGGACTCCCCTGCCCCGCATCCGCAGCCTGGGCTGCGGCACAGTGCATGAAGATTCCCGTGAGGTCGAGTCCAGCGGACGTTCCGCGGTGAGTCTTGCTCGCAAGGCTCACGACGGGCAATCCGCCGTGGTTTCTTATTGTCTTAACGCTTTTTGCGGTTGGCGATGTGGATGGCGCCGCCATTCACTGCCAGTGCTGCTTCGTGCAGGGCTTCGGACAGGGTCGGATGGGAGAAAACCATCATGCCCAGGTCTTCGGCGCTGGTGCCGAATTCCATGCCGATCGCACCTTGCTGAACCAGTTCTGCCGCGCTTGGGCCGATCACGTGAACGCCCAGTACACGGTCAGTCTTGGCATCAGCGATGACTTTTACGAAACCGCCGGTGTCGTTGGCTGCCATGGCACGGCCGCTGGCTGCGAACGGGAAGGTGCCGACGTTAACTTCAACGCCTTCAGCTTTCAAGGCCTGCTCGGTCTTGCCGACCCACGCGATTTCCGGGTGAGTATAAATAACCGAAGGGATCAGGTCATAGTTCATCTGAGCCTTGTGGCCCTTGATGCGCTCGACGACCATGATGCCCTCTTCCGAGGCCTTGTGAGCCAGCATCATGCCGCGAACCACGTCGCCGATCGCGTAAACGCCCGGTACGGTGGTAGCGCAGTGATCGTCAACGTGCACGAAACCGCGCTCGTCGAGGGTCACGCCGCAATCGGCAGCCAGCAGATCAGTGGTCACTGGACGGCGACCAACGGCTACGATCAGCTTGTCGAAAGTGATGTTCTGTTCGCCGTTGGCATCGGTGTAGGTCACGACCACTTCTTCGCCGTTGACCTTGGAGCCGGTGACGCGAGCGCCCAGCTTGATGTCCAGACCCTGTTTGGTCAGGGTTTTCAGCGCTTCCTTGGAGACGGCGGTGTCGGCAGCCATCAGGAAGGTGTCCAGGGCTTCCAGGACGGTCACTTCAGCGCCCAGACGGGACCATACCGAACCCAGCTCCAGACCGATCACGCCAGCGCCGATCACGCCCAGGCGTTTTGGTACGGATTGGAATTCCAGGGCGCCGGTGGAGTCGACGATCACTTTCTGATCGACCGGAGCCGGTGGAATGTCGATTGGACGGGAGCCCGGC
Source organism: Pseudomonas sp. GW822-FHT05A08 (assembly GCF_058800485.1). NCBI lineage: Bacteria > Pseudomonadati > Pseudomonadota > Gammaproteobacteria > Pseudomonadales > Pseudomonadaceae > Pseudomonas > Pseudomonas sp. GW822-FHT05A08. Next base: position 2,141,316 of record NZ_CM179511.1, on the reverse strand, counting down.
GCCAGGATGACGTTCTCGGCTTCGATCACTTCCACCGAGCCGTCAGGCTTGGTGACTTCGACTTTCTTGCCGGCCAGCAGTTTGCCGTGGCCCTGGATGGAGGTCACGCCGTTGGCCTTGAACAGGGTGGCAACACCGCTGGTCAGGTTTTTCACGATATTGGCCTTGCGGCCGACCATCGCAGGCACGTCCATGGACACGCCAGCGTGGCTGATACCGTGGATCGCGAAACCGTCTTGGGCTTCGTGGAATTTCCAGGAGCTGTCCAGCAGCGCCTTGGAAGGGATGCAGCCGACGTTCAGGCAAGTACCGCCGAGGGCCAGCTTGCCCTCCTGGTCGGTATATTTCTCGATGCAGGCAGTCGTGAGGCCGAGTTGCGCAGCTTTAATGGCAGCTACATAGCCGCCAGGGCCTGCGCCAATCACTACCACGTCGAATTTCTGAGTCATGTGTCATTCCTTCTCGAATCAAACCGGACGGCCTCTTGTGGAGGCCGTCGTGGGACGAAGCTGTTCGTTTCGGCGAAAGGCCGATCATCGCTGATCGGCCCATGCTACGAAATCAGATATCCAGCAGCAGACGAGCCGGGTCTTCCAGCAGGTTCTTGATGGTAACCAGGAAGGTCACTGCTTCTTTGCCGTCGATCAAACGGTGATCGTAGGACAGAGCCAGGTACATCATCGGACGGATAACCACCTGACCGTTGATCGCCATAGGACGCTGCAGAATGTTGTGCATGCCCAGAATCGCCGCTTGTGGCGGGTTGACGATCGGAGTCGACATCATCGAACCGAAAGTACCACCGTTGGTGATGGTGAAAGTACCGCCGGTCATCTCTTCCATCGACAGTTTGCCGTCACGGGCTTTCTTGCCGAAGGTGGCGATGCCGCCTTCGATTTCAGCCAGGCTCATCAGTTCGGCGTTACGCAGAACCGGAACCACCAGGCCGCGGTCGCTGGACACGGCAACACCGATGTCGGCGTAGCCGTGGTAAACGATGTCGGAGCCGTCGATCGAGGCGTTGACCGCAGGGAAACGCTTCAGCGCTTCGGTAGCAGCCTTGACGAAGAACGACATGAAGCCCAGGCGTACGCCGTTGTGGGACTTCTCGAACAGATCCTTGTACTTCGAACGCAGGGCCATGACTTCGGTCATGTCGACTTCGTTGAAAGTGGTCAGCATCGCCATGTTCGACTGGGCTTCGACCAGGCGCTCGGCAACCTTGGCACGCAGGCGGGTCATCGGAACACGCTTCTCGACGCGGTCGCCAGCAGCGAATACCGGAGCAGCGGCGGCAGGAGCTGCGGCCTTGGCAGGCGCGGCAGCCGGAGCGGCTTTCTTGGCGGCAACGGCCGCAACCACGTCTTCCTTGGTCACGCGACCGCCTTTGCCGGTACCGGCAACGGAAGCGATGTTGATGCCGTTCTCTTCAGCCAGCTTGCGCGCGGCAGGAGCAGCGATTGGATCGTCTTCGCCTTCAGCGGCAGGCGCTGCAGCCTGGGCGGCAGCGGCTGGAGCAGCAGCGGCTGGAGCAGCAGCGGCGGCAGCGCCTTCGGCGATGGAGCCCAGGACTTCGTCGGACAGAACGGTGTCGCCTTCGTTCTTGACGATAGCGCCCAGCACGCCGTCAGCGGTGGCCAGAACTTCCAGCACGACCTTGTCGGTTTCGATGTCGACGATCAGCTCGTCGCGCTTGACGGCGTCGCCCGGTTTTTTGTGCCAGGTGGCAACGGTGCCATCGGCAACCGATTCCGGGAAAGTGGGGGCTTTGATCTCGATAGCCATTATCTGTGGTTCCTTAAATTCGGTTTCAGGTGCGCGAAGGCGTTAAACAGTGAAAGCATCTTGCAGCAGTTTTTCCTGCTGCTCGGCGTGCATCGACGCGTAACCGCATGCAGGTGCAGCAGAGGCTTCACGGCCCGCGTACTCGAGTACGAGCGACTTGTCGTGATTGCCAACGATGCGGCGCATGTGGTGCTGGCTGCAGTACCAGGCACCCTGGTTCATCGGCTCTTCCTGACACCAAACGACATGCTTGAGGTTGGTGTACGGAGCCAGGACTTCGTTCAAGTCGTCCTCAGGGAATGGGTACAGCTGCTCGATACGCACGACGGCGATGTCGTCGCGGCCTTCGGCACGGCGTTTTTCCAGCAGGTCGTAGTAGACCTTGCCGCTGCACAGAATCAGACGATTCACGTCTTTTGGATCCTGGGCATCGATTTCCGGAATAACGGTCTGGAACGAACCTTCCGCCAGATCTTCCAGGGTCGAGATGGCCAGTTTGTGACGCAGCAGCGACTTCGGAGTCAGAACCACCAGCGGCTTGCGCAGCGGGCGAATCACCTGACGACGCAGCAGGTGGTAGATCTGGGCCGGGGTGGTCGGCATGCAGACCTGGATGTTGTGCTCTGCGCACAGCTGCAGGTAACGCTCCAGGCGAGCCGAAGAGTGCTCCGGACCCTGACCTTCATAACCGTGCGGCAGCAGCATGGTCAGGCCGCAGAGACGGCCCCACTTGTGCTCGCCACTGGTGATGAACTGGTCGATCACCACCTGGGCACCGTTGGCGAAGTCGCCGAACTGGGCTTCCCAGATCACCAGCGCGTTTGGCGTGGTGGTCGAGTAACCGTATTCGAACGCCAGTACGGCTTCTTCGGACAGGAACGAATCGTACAGATCGAAACGTGGCTGGCCGTCGTACAGGTGCTGCAGCGGAATGTAGGTGCTGGCGTCTTTCTGGTTGTGCAAGACCGCATGACGGTGCGAGAACGTACCGCGGCCGATGTCCTGGCCGGTCATGCGAATCGGGTGACCTTCGAACGCCAGGGTCGCGTATGCCATGGTTTCGGCATAACCCCAGTTGATCGGCAGGCCGCCGGCTTGCATCTTCTGACGGTCTTCGTAGATCTTCGCGACCTGGCGCTGAACCACGAAACCTTCCGGCAGTTCCAGCAGCTTGGCGGACAGTTCCTGCAGGGTCTTCAGATCGAAGGTGGTGTCGTGACGCGCAGTCCAGGCGTGGCCCAGATATGGACGCCAGTCCACGAACAGCTCTTTGTTCGGCTCTTTGACCAGGCTCTTCACTACGTGCAGGCCGTTGTCCAGCGCGTTGCGGTATTCGTCGACTTTCGCCTGAACACGCTCGGCGTCGAGCACGCTTGCCTGGACCAGACGATCGGCATACAGCTCACGGGTGGTGCGCTGCTTGGCGATCTGCTGGTACATCAGAGGCTGGGTGCCGCTTGGCTCGTCCGCTTCGTTGTGGCCGCGACGACGGTAGCAGACCAGGTCGATCACCACATCGCGCTTGTACTGCATGCGGTAGTCGATGGCCAGCTGGGTCACGAACAGTACGGCTTCCGGATCGTCACCATTCACATGGAGGATCGGCGCCTGGATCATTTTCGCGACATCGGTGGCGTACTCGGTGGAGCGCGAGTCCAGCGGGTTGCTGATGGTGAAACCGACCTGGTTGTTGATCACGATGTGCACGGTGCCGCCGGTCTTGAAACCGCGGGTCTGCGACATCTGGAAGGTTTCCATCACCACGCCCTGGCCTGCGAAAGCAGCGTCACCGTGGATCGAGATTGGCAGAACCTTGTCACCGGTCTGGTCGTTGCGGCGATCCTGACGGGCGCGCACCGAACCCTCGACCACTGGCGAAACGATCTCCAGGTGGGACGGGTTGAAGGCCATGGCCAGGTGAACTTCACCGCCGGTGGTCATCACGTTGGACGAGAAGCCCTGGTGGTATTTCACGTCACCGGAGCCCAGTTCGACCTTCTTCTTGCCTTCGAACTCGTCGAACAGCTCGCGCGGGTTCTTGCCGAAGGTGTTGACCAGGACGTTGAGGCGACCACGGTGGGCCATGCCGATCACGACTTCCTTGGTCCCGTAGGAACCGGAACGCTGGATCAGCTCGTCGAGCATCGGGATCAGGCTTTCGCCGCCTTCCAGGCCGAAACGCTTGGTGCCCGGGTACTTGGTGCCCAGGTATTTCTCGAGGCCTTCAGCTGCGGTGACGCGCTCGAGCAGATGACCCTTGATATCCGTGGAATAGGTCGGACGGCCGCGTACGCTTTCCAGACGCTGCTGGAACCACTGGCGCTGCTCGGAATCGGTGATGTGCGTAAATTCAGCGCCGATGGTGCGGCAATATGTCTGCTGCAACGCTTCGTGAATTTCGCGTAGGCTCGCTTCCTCTTTGCCGATGAACAGGTCGCCGGCACGGAAGGTCGTATCAAGATCGGCATTGGTCAAGCCGTAATGATTGATTGACAGGTCTGCAGGTGCAGGACGCTGCCACAGCCCCAGCGGGTCCAGCTGGGCTGCCTGGTGGCCACGCATACGGTAGGCCTGGATCAATCGCAGCACTTCAACTTGCTTCTTCTCGTGCTCGCTGCTCACGCTACCGGCGGATACCGGCTGGGCGCGGCGCTGGTTCTTTGCCAGCAACACGAAATGATCGCGGATTGTCGAGTGCGAAACATCGATGGCAGTGCTGCCGTCGGTAGGCAACTTCTGGAAGTAAGTGCGCCACTCTTCTGGCACAGCGTTAGGGTCGTGCAGGTAGAGCTCGTAGAGCTCTTCCACATAGGCAGCGTTACTACCGGATAGGTAGGCGCTGTTCCACATGCGCTGCATCACGCTTTCTTGCATGCTTGGTCACCCTCGGTTAGGGGAACACCACCGGCGAAGACACCGAGCAAACTTGCAAAAGTCCGAGTGCAGCGACCAAAACAAGCCACTTAGGATCACGCTGATAGTCCGGGTACCAGCCCGGATGCCCCTGCTTGTCTCATTTCTTCAAAATACGAGCGGCAACTTTGTGAGCTGCTGCTCAGCTTAAAACTACGGCGCCGGTTGAAGCCTGCGCCGTAGCCTCTACGGGTACAGCGGTCCTGCCTTTACAACAACTGGGTTACAGCAGCTGAATCACACGCCGCTCGAGAGCAGCATGTTACGTATGTGACCGATGGCCTTAGTCGGGTTCAGGCCTTTCGGACAAACGTTGACGCAGTTCATGATGCCGCGGCAGCGGAATACGCTGAACGGATCATCCAGCGAAGCCAGGCGCTCGGACGTCTTGGTGTCGCGGCTGTCTGCCAGGAAGCGATAGGCTTGCAGCAGGGCAGCTGGACCCAGGAACTTGTCCGGGTTCCACCAGAAGGACGGGCAGGAAGTCGAGCAGCAAGCGCACAGGATGCACTCGTACAGACCATCGAGCTTTTCGCGCTCTTCAGGGGACTGCAGACGTTCGATGGCCGGAGCCGGCGTGTCGTTCTGCAGGAATGGCTTCACCTTCTCGTATTGCTTGTAGAAGATGCTCATATCGACGACCAGGTCACGAATAACCGGCAAACCTGGCAGCGGACGAACAACCAGCTTGTTGTTCTTCACCACGGCAGACAGCGGCGTGATGCAGGCCAGGCCGTTCTTGCCGTTGATGTTCATGCCGTCGGAACCGCAAACGCCTTCACGGCAGGAGCGACGATAGGAGAAACCTTCGTCCTGCTCTTTGATCAGCGCCAGTACGTCCAGCACCATCAGATCCTTGCCACCGGTGTCGACCTGGAAAACCTGGGTTTTCGGCGCGGAGTCGGTGTCAGGGTTGTAACGATAAACTTCGACTTGCAACATATCGATCACCCTTTAGTAAGTCCGGACTTTTGGTTCAAAAGTCGGAACAGTCTTCGGCGAGAAGTTAACGGCACGCTTGGCAACGCGCTTCTCACCCGGGAAGTACAGGGTGTGGCACAGCCAGTTTTCGTCGTCGCGGTCTTCGAAGTCTTCACGGGCGTGGGCGCCGCGGGACTCTTTACGCACTTCGGCAGCGATGGCAGTGGCTTCGGCCACTTCCAGCAGGTTCTGCAGTTCCAGTGCTTCGATACGTGCTGTGTTGAACGCCTGCGACTTGTCGTTGATCTTGACGTTGGCGATGCGGGTACGCAGCTCGGCCAGCTGGGCGATGCCCTTCTGCATGTATTCGCCGGTGCGGAATACGCCGAAGTAGTTCTGCATGCAGCTTTGCAGCTCGCGACGCAGGGTCGCCACGTCTTCGCCGTCGGTACGCTCGTTGAGGGCGGACAGACGTGCCAGGGCCGCATTGATGTCGGCGTCGGTGGCGTCGTCGTATTCGATACCGTCGGTCAGCGCTTTTTCCAGGTGCAGGCCGGCAGCGCGGCCGAATACCACCAGGTCGAGCAGCGAGTTGCCGCCCAGACGGTTGGCACCGTGAACCGATACGCAAGCCACTTCACCCACTGCGAACAGACCAGGGATGATTTCGTCGTTGCCTTCGGCGTTCTGGGTGATCGCCTGACCATGAATGTTGGTGGCAACGCCGCCCATCATATAGTGGCAAGTCGGAACAACCGGAACCGGAGCAACCACCGGGTCAACGTGTGCGAAAGTCTTGGACAGTTCGCAGATACCTGGCAGACGGCTGTGCAATACTTCCTCGCCCAGGTGGTCGAGCTTGAGCATCACGTGGTCGCCATTCGGACCGCAACCGTTGCCGGCGATGATTTCTTTCACCATCGAACGGGCAACAACGTCACGACCGGCAAGGTCCTTGGCGTTCGGAGCATAACGCTCCATGAAACGCTCGCCATGCTTGTTGATCAGGTAACCGCCTTCACCACGGCAACCTTCGGTAACCAGTACACCGGCGCCGGCGATGCCGGTCGGGTGGAACTGCCACATTTCGATGTCTTGTACCGGCACGCCGGCACGCAGCGCCATGCCGACACCGTCACCGGTGTTGATCAGGGCGTTGGTGGTGGATGCGTAGATACGCCCTGCACCGCCGGTCGCCAATACGGTGGCTTTCGCGCGGATGTAGGTGGTTTCGCCGGTTTCGATGCAGATCGCGATCACACCGACGAACGCGCCGTCCTGGTTCTTCACCAGGTCAACAGCGTAGTACTCGTTCAGGAAGGTGGTGCCGGCTTTCAGGTTGCCCTGATAAAGGGTGTGCAGCAGCGCGTGACCGGTACGGTCGGAAGCCGCGCAGGTACGGGCAGCCTGGCCGCCTTTACCGTAGTCCTTGGACTGGCCGCCGAAAGGACGCTGGTAGATACGACCGGTTTCGGTGCGGGAGAACGGCAGACCCATGTGGTCCAGCTCGAAAACCGCGGCCGGGCCTTCCTGACACATGTATTCGATAGCATCCTGGTCACCGATATAGTCGGAACCCTTGACGGTATCGTACATGTGCCAGCGCCAGTCATCGTTCGGGTCGGCCGACGCGATGGCGCAGGTGATGCCGCCCTGGGCCGACACAGTGTGCGAGCGGGTCGGGAACACCTTGGTGATCACTGCAGTCTTGTGGCCGCCCTGGGCCAGCTGCAATGCGGCACGCATGCCGGCACCGCCGCCACCAATGATGATGGCGTCGAAAGAAATCGTTGGAATGTTAGCCATGAATCAGATACCCCAGAGAATCTGCACACCCCAGACGAAGTAGGCGAACATTGCAACGCCGCATACTGCCTGGAAAAGGAAACGTACTGCAGTCGCCGACTTGCCCAGCGCCATCGGCGTCAGGTAGTCGGTCGAAATGGTCCACATGCCGACCCAGGCGTGAGCGCCCAGAGCAACCATGGCCAGCAGGCTGAAGATACGCATCCAGTTGTTGGAGAACAGTGCGTGCCATTGCTCGTAGCCAAGGCCCGGGTTCGCAACGAGGTATCCGATCAGGAAGATGAAATAAGCCGCGAGAACGACCGCAGACACACGTTGTGCCATCCAGTCATAGAGGCCCGAACGCGACAGGTTCGTGACGTTAGTTACCATATCCAAACTCCTGCCAGAACGATTACCACCACGGATACGGCGATAACGATTTTAGAGCCCAGCTTGCCGCCTTCCAGCGTCTCACCGATGCCCATATCCATGATCAAATGGCGCACACCGGCAACCAAGTGATACAGCAAGGCGGACAGGATGCCCCAAATCACTAGCTTGGCTAGCGGACTGGTCAGACACGCTTTCACCTCGCCGAAGCCTTCCTCGGAGCTGAGCGACTTGTCCAATGCATAAAGCATGATGGCAAGGCTCACAAAGAGGATGACACCGGAAATACGGTGAAGGATGGACGTGTAAGCAGTGACTGGGAGTTTGATGGTCCTTAGGTCTAGGTTTACAGGTCGTTGGCTATTCACGGCTTTTTTCACACTGAAGAGCCCCTAACAATCAGGGCAAAGTTGTTGGGGAGTGCACTGGTCAGGTACCCACCACCCAGGGAGTGACGACCCCCATCAAACCGGGCCCGAAAGCCCATGGCGGTCGGTGGCCGAGTATAGACAGTTAGGCTACTAATGACAACGCAATCACCTTCCCCTAATAGCTCATTGCGTTAGGCGGATAAAAGGCGTAAATGGCGGGGAATTTCGAGGAAAAAGTCCGGTTAAAGCCTTCTGGGGCAAGACTTTAGGCAAATTGACATTCGGATTTATCTCACTATAGTGGTGCGGGCCCTGCGTGGGGGGTCTGTCTGATGATTTCAAGCATAAATAGGAGGCCACATGGCTGACAAAAAAGCGCAGTTGATCATCGAGGGCGCAGCCCCCGTCGAGCTGCCCATTTTAACCGGCACCGTTGGTCCCGATGTAATCGATGTTCGGGGCTTGACGGCCACGGGCCGCTTCACCTTTGACCCGGGTTTCATGTCGACCGCCTCCTGCGAGTCGAAAATCACCTATATCGACGGCGACAACGGCATTCTGTTGCACCGCGGCTACCCGATCGAACAGCTGGCTGAAAAGTCGGACTACCTGGAAACCTGCTACCTGCTGCTCAACGGCGAATTGCCGACCGCAGAACAGAAGGCCCAGTTCGTCGGCAACGTGAAGAACCACACCATGGTTCACGAGCAGTTGAAGACCTTCTTCAACGGCTTCCGTCGCGACGCCCACCCGATGGCGGTCATGTGCGGCGTAGTCGGCGCCCTCTCGGCCTTCTACCACGACTCCCTGGACATCAATAACCCGCAGCATCGCGAAATTTCCGCGATCCGCCTGGTTGCCAAGATGCCGACCCTGGCCGCGATGGTTTACAAGTACTCCATGGGCCAACCCATGATGTACCCGCGCAACGACCTGTCATACGCGGAAAACTTCCTGCACATGATGTTCAACACCCCGTGCGAGATCAAACCGATCAGCCCGGTGCTGGCCAAGGCAATGGACCGGATCTTCATCCTCCATGCCGACCACGAGCAGAACGCATCGACCTCCACCGTACGCCTGGCGGGCTCCTCGGGCGCCAACCCGTTCGCCTGTATCGCTGCCGGTATCGCTGCACTCTGGGGCCCGGCTCACGGCGGCGCCAACGAAGCCGTACTGACCATGCTCGACGAAATTGGCGATGTATCGAACATCGACAAGTTCATCGCCAAGGCCAAGGACAAGAACGATCCGTTCAAGCTGATGGGCTTCGGTCACCGCGTCTACAAGAACCGCGACCCGCGCGCCACCGTCATGAAGCAGACCTGCGACGAAGTGTTGAAGGAACTGGGCATCACCAACGATCCGCAACTCGAACTGGCCATGCGCCTGGAAGAGATCGCCCTGACCGACCCGTACTTCATCGAGCGCTCGCTGTACCCGAACGTCGACTTCTACTCGGGGATCATCCTCAAGGCCATCGGCATTCCGACCAGCATGTTCACCGTGATCTTCGCCCTGGCGCGTACCGTCGGCTGGATCTCGCACTGGAAAGAAATGCTCTCCAGCCCTTACAAGATCGGCCGTCCTCGCCAGCTGTACACCGGCTACGAGTCGCGCGACATCACCAAGCTGGAAGACCGCAAGTAAGACCTGTTGCCTTGCGCTAACGTCTTGACTGCAGCGGATACGGCCTCTTTATAGAGGCCGTATTTGTTTGTGCCCCCCTCCCCCGCCATTTCCCTGTAGCTGCCTGCATTCGGCCGCACAGCGGATGTGGAATGCCAACTCCACATCACTCTCACGCTGAACGAGCTTGCGAGCGCTGCGCACTCGATCGCAGGCTGCGCCAGCGGCTACAAAGGGCGACGCCAATAAATAATGCCCCTGTCTCTCGACAGGGGCACTGGTTTGCAACTCAGCTTATATATAGAAGCCGATACACAGGGGCCTTAGTGCGATACCGCCCCGCTGGCTCCCAGGCCGGTCTGCGAGCGTACGAACTGCGGGAAGAACAGCGCCCGCTCATTGTCAGCCGCAGTGGACTTGTCGGTGATGGAGAAGAACCAGATCCCGATAAAGGCAATGATCATCGAGAACAGCGCCGGGTACTCGTAAGGGAAGATGGCTTTTTCATGCCCCATGATCTGCACCCAGATGGTCGGGCCGAGGACCATCAGGCCAACGGCGCTGACCAGGCCCAGCCAGCCACCAATCATGGCGCCGCGGGTGGTGAGCTTCTTCCAGTACATGGAAAGCAGCAGTACCGGGAAGTTGCAGCTCGCCGCGATGGAGAACGCCAAGCCGACCATGAACGCGATGTTCTGGCTCTCGAACAGGATGCCCAGGGCAATCGCCAGCACACCCAGGCACACGGTGGTGATCTTCGAGACGCGGATCTCATCCTTCTCGTTGGCCTTGCCCTTCTTGATCACGCTGGCGTACAGGTCATGGGAAACCGCCGAGGCACCGGCCAGGGTCAGGCCAGCCACCACCGCCAGGATAGTGGCGAAGGCCACCGCCGAGATGAAGCCGAGGAACACGCTGCCGCCCACGGCATTGGCCAGGTGCACCGCCGCCATGTTATTGCCGCCGAGCAGAGCGCCCGCCGCGTCCTTGAACGCCGGGTTGGTGCTGACCAGGAGGATCGCGCCAAAACCGATGATGAAGGTCAGGATGTAGAAGTAGCCGATGAAGCCGGTGGCATACAGCACGCTCTTGCGCGCTTCCTTGGCGTCGCTCACGGTGAAGAAGCGCATCAGGATGTGCGGCAGGCCCGCGGTACCGAACATCAGCGCCAGGCCCAGGGAGAACGCCGAGATCGGATCCTTCACCAGGCCGCCCGGGCTCATGATCGCTTCACCTTTGGGGTGAACCTTGGTGGCTTCGGAGAACAGCATGTTGAAGTCGAAGTTGACATGCTTCATGACCATCAACGCCATGAACGAGGCACCGGACAGCAGCAGGACCGCCTTGATGATCTGTACCCAGGTGGTCGCCAGCATGCCGCCGAACAGCACGTACAGCACCATCAGGATACCCACCAGGATCACCGCCACATGGTAATCGAGGCCGAACAGCAGCTGGATCAGCTTGCCGGCACCGACCATTTGCGCGATCAGGTAGAACGCCACCACCACCAGCGAGCCGCAGGCCGACAGCGAGCGGATCTGGGTTTGCCCGAGGCGATAGGACGCCACGTCGGCAAAGGTGTACTTGCCCAGGTTGCGCAGGCGCTCGGCGATCAGGAACAGAATGATCGGCCAGCCCACCAGGAAGCCGATCGAATAGATCAGGCCATCGTAGCCGGAGGTGAACACCAGGGCGGAAATCCCCAGGAAGGACGCCGCCGACATGTAGTCACCGGCAATCGCCAGGCCGTTCTGGAAACCGGTGATCTTGCCCCCCGCGGCATAGTAGTCGGCCGCCGACTTGTTGCGCTTGGAGGCCCAGTAGGTAATGCACAGGGTGGCTCCGACGAACAGCACGAACATGATGATCGCAGAGACATTGAGGGGTTGTTTATGCACTTCGCCGGTCAGGGCGTCGGCCGCCCAGAGACTGGGAGCAAAGGCCGCGACGCTAAAAAAAGCCAATAGACGCCGGATCATTGCTGAGCCTCCTTGAGAATCGCATTGTTCAGGTCGTCGAATTCGCCATTGGCGCGCCGCACGTAGATACCGGTCAGGACAAAGGCCGCGACAATCAACCCGACACCAATGGGAATGCCCCAGGTGATGGATGATCCAGGACTGAGTTTTGCCCCCAGCACATGGGGTCCGTAGGCAATCAGCAGGATGAAGCCCGAATAAAGCCCGAGCATGATCGCCGACAGTATCCAGGCGAATCGTTCGCGCTTGCTGACCAGCTCCTTGAAACGCGAGCTGTTTTGAATCGAGAGGTAAATGCTGTCGTTCATTGTTTTTATCCTCGCAGCACAGATTTTAGTTGGAACCGAGGGTCTGTTGGCGCTTGGTGACGACCGCGACGGCGGCCCACTGGGTGCAGGGCAAGGCAAGAGGAACGCAGTTTGGTTGTTCCAAATAAGTTCCGAGTAACGCCGCCCTGCGCCCAGTGGGCCCCGTCCCTTCGGGTTGCGTGCCAACTTGCGCGAGGCTGCGTTGCGGGATTTGCCAAGGGAACAACCATTGGCGGCATCCCGCGCCTTGCCTCGCACAAGTTGGCCCAGCAACGCGGTTCGTCACCAAGCGTCAACAGACCCTCAGCCACTCTATGCAGCTCTGGAGCCGGTTCCAGACGACCTTAGTATTAGAACGACAGTACCCCTGACACGGGCTTTTGCGCCGGGCAAAACAAAAGGCCGCCGGGTGCGAACACCCGGCGGCCTCGAGACCTGCGAGCTAGACGCTTCCCGGTCAGTTAGCGGTCCACTCGGCAACGCGCTCAGGGTGCTTGGCCACCCAGTCCTTGGCCGCCGCTTCCGGCTTGGCGCCCTCTTGAATAGCCAGCATCACCTCGCCGATTTCATCCTTGGAGGCCCACTGGAACTTCTTCAGGAAAGCCGCAACCTCCGGCGCCTTCTTCTCCAGGCCTTTGCTACCGATGCTGTTGACGGTTTCAGCGGCGCCGTAAACGCCTTTCGGATCGTCCAGGAAGCGCAGCTTCCACTTGGCGAACATCCAGTGCGGCACCCAGCCGGTGACCGCGATGGATTCGTTCTTCTCTTCGGCGCGGGTCAACTCGGCAATCATTGCCGCGCCCGAGCTGGCTTGCAGTTTGTAGTCCAGACCGTAGTCCTTGATGGCCTGGTCGGTCTTGAGCATCACGCCCGAGCCGGCATCGATACCGACGATCTTGTTCTTGAAGGTGGTGTCACCCTTCAGGTCGGCAATGCTCTTGGCCTTGACGTACTCCGGCACGATCAGGCCGATTTTCGCGTCCTTGAAGTTGGGACCGTAGTCGACCACCTTGTCCTTGTTCTTGGTCCAGTACTCGCCGTGGGTCACCGGCAGCCAGGCCGACAGCATGGCGTCCAGCTTGCCGGTGGCCACGCCCTGCCACATGATCCCGGTCGCCACGGCCTGCAACTTCACGTCATAACCGAGTTTCTGCTTGATCACCTCAGACGCTACATAGGTGGTCGCCACGCTGTCCGACCAACCGTCGACATAGCCGATGCTCAGGGTTTTGCTATCGGCGCTGGCCAGGGTTGAACTGATCGCAAGTACCAGACCGGCACCTGCGCCTAAGAGTCGTCGCATCTTCATCGTTACTTCCCCGAAAGTGCTGCGCCCGACGGATGCCGAGCCGCGTCAACCTGTTGTTATGGTGCACAGCGCCCTCATCACGCCCCACCAACTTGCTCGAACATCAGCGCGATTGCCCTATGAGAGCTCTGACGCGTCGATCATCAACCTGACGCCAAAGGCGACCTGCTCTGACTGCGACCTCAAAACATTCAGCAACGACACCAGTTCGCCAGTAATCAGGGCATGCCCAAAACAGTCGCCCAATCCCGCCCGAACTTTGCATGTCAAAATCATGCAGGCCACCTGGGCAGCGGCAAATCCGGGTAAGATGCCCCGCTTTGTTTCCTGACGGCCTGACCATGCCCTCGATTGCCCGCTTCCCGCTCCTGCCCTATCTATTCGCCTGCCTGCTGGGAGTCTTCGCGCTCTGCGGTTTCTGGTACGGCCTCGGCCAGCCGGTGGTGCTGCCGGATGTCGCCAGCGCCAGCCACAAGCTGCAATGCGCGTCCTACACGCCGTTCGACAAGGACCAGTCGCCCTTCGACCAGCCGTTCAAACTGCGCCCGGAGCGCATGGACGCCGACCTGGCGCTGCTGGCGACCCGCTTCGAGTGCATCCGCACCTACTCCATGACCGGCCTCGAAGCCCTGCCGGACCTGGCGCGCAAGCACGGCCTGAAACTGATGATCGGCGCCTGGGTAAACAGCAACCCGGTGGACAGCGAAAAAGAGGTCGACCTGCTGATCGCCTCGGCCAATGCCAACCCGGACGTGGTGAGCTCGGTGATCGTCGGCAACGAAGCCCTGTTGCGCAAGGAAGTCACCGGCCCGCAACTGGCCAGGCTGATCAACAAGGTCAAGGCCCACGTCAAGCAGCCGGTCACTTACGCGGACGTCTGGGAGTTCTGGCTCAAGCACCCGGAAATCGCGCCGGCGGTGGACTTCCTGACCATCCACCTGCTGCCCTACTGGGAAGACGATCCGTCCAACATCGATGCCGCACTGAACCATGTGGCGCAGGTGCGCCAGGTGTTCGGCAACAAGTTCGCGCCCAAGGACGTGATGATCGGCGAGACCGGCTGGCCCAGCGAAGGCCGCCAGCGTGAAACCGCCCTGCCGAGCCGGGTCAACGAGGCCAAGTTCATCCGTGGTTTTGTGGTCATGGCCGAACAGAATGGCTGGCATTACAACCTGATCGAAGCCTTCGACCAGCCGTGGAAGCGCGCCAGCGAAGGTGCGGTCGGCGGTTACTGGGGGCTGTTCGATGCCGATCGCCAGGACAAGGGCGTACTCGCCGGGCCGGTGTCGAACCTGCCTTACTGGCCATTGTGGCTGGGCGTGGGCGGGGCGATCTTCGTTGCCACGCTGATCCTCGGTGGCCGGGTCCGCGGTACTCGCGCGGCGCTTACCCTGCCACTGCTCGGCGCCCTGGCTGCCTGTTCCATCGGCGCCTGGGGCGAGCTGGCGCGGGTCACCAGCCGCTTTGCCGGGGAATGGTTCTGGGCGGGCCTGCTGCTGGCCCTGAACCTGCTGGTGCTGGCCCACGCGGCACTGAGCCTGAGCACCCGCGCCGGCTGGCGCCAACGTATGTTCAATCGCCTGGAAAAGCATGCGGGCTGGCTGCTCGCCAGCGCCGGTTTCGCCGCCGCGGTGATGATGCTGGAGCTGGTGTTCGACCCGCGTTATCGCAGCTTCCCCAGCGCCGCCCTGCTCCTGCCGGCCCTGGTCTACCTGTGCCGCCCGGTGCGGGTGCCGCGTCGCGAAATCGCCCTGCTGACCTTTATCGTCGGTGCCGGCATCGCTCCCCAGCTGTATCGCGAAGGCCTGGAAAACCAGCAGGCCTGGGGTTGGGCCCTGGTCAGCGTGCTGATGGTCGCCGCCCTGTGGCGCAGCTTGCGGGCTCGCAAAGCCTGATGCCCGCGATGGCAGCACCGCGGTGTAGCAGCAATACCGCGCCATCGTTCATCGCGAGCAAGCTTCGCTCCTACGCCACCGCGCGAGGCGCTCGCACCAGCCGCAAGGCGCCGATCACGATGGCAAACACCGCCAGACTGGTGTTGTAGAGCGCCAACGCCGGAAAGCCGAACAGCAGCGCCAGCACCGCCAGGCCCCAGCCGGAACGGCCCGGCACCACGAAGGCGATCAGGGACGCCGCCAGCGCCGCCCAGCCCATGACCTTGAAGTGGATCAGCAACCCCAGGCTGGAACGCGCCTGGCACTCCCAGCGGCTGGCCTCGTCGACACAGACGCCGACCCATCGAGCGTCCTCCATGAAGCCGTAGCGCACGCCATAACTGGCGGCCAGCCACAACGGCAGGACAACAAGCAGCAGAATCAGGGGAAGACGGCGGGACATGAAGCACTCCGATAAGCGAAAACGGCGCCCAGCATAATCGCCCGAGGCCGGTAAGCAAGCTTGTTACACAGATAACTGTTGAGCAAACAGCGGCAAAGTGTATCGTCTGGCAACTATTACCGCCGATCCGGCTTTGCGCTGCCTTGATCGTTTTTTGTGCCGTGCCATGGCACTTCGGCAGCAACCCGGTGGTCATAGCCTGCGAACTTCACCCGGCACCTTCCTCTACAGGGATTTAGTCATGCTCCGTTCCTTGCGCTTCGCTGCCCTGTTTGGCGGCCTTATTTCGAGTGCGTCCGCGCTCGCGGTCGACATCGATGCCGCCAGCTATGGCTACCCCTTGACCAATCCGTTCGAGGCGACCATTGCCACCACTCCGCCGGACCTGCGTCCGAAGCTGCCGAGTGACGACGACATCAATCAGGCGGACCGCAGCCTGACCTTGCGCCCCGAGCGCGAGTTCATCCTGCCGGACAACTTCTGGGCCGTGAAGAAGCTCACCTACCGCATCGCCGAGCAGGATCATGCCGCGCCGCTGATCTTCCTCATCGCCGGCACCGGCGCGCGCTATGACAGCAGCCTCAACGAGTACCTGAAGAAGCTCTATTACCAGGCCGGCTACCATGTGGTGCAGCTGTCCTCGCCCACCAGCTTCGACTTCATCAGCGCCGCCTCGCGGTTCGCCACCCCCGGCGTGACCAAGGAAGACGCCGAAGACCTCTACCGTGTGATGCAGGCAGTGCGCGCGCAGAACCCGAAACTGCCGGTCACCGACTTCTACCTCACCGGCTACAGCCTCGGCGCCCTGGATGCGGCCTTCGTCAGCAAGCTGGACGAAACCCGACGCAGCTTCAACTTCAAGAAAGTCCTGCTGCTCAACCCGCCGGTCAACCTCTATACCTCCATCACCAACCTCGACAAGCTGGTGCAGACCGAGGTCAAGGGCATCAATAACACCACCACCTTCTACGAGCTGGTACTGAACAAGCTGACCCGCTACTTCCAGCAGAAGGGCTACATCGACCTCAACGATGCCCTGCTCTACGACTTCCAGCAGTCCAAGCAGCACCTGAGCAACGAGCAGATGGCGATGCTGATCGGCACCTCGTTCCGCTTCTCCGCCGCCGATATCGCGTTCACCTCGGACCTGATCAACCGCCGCGGCCTGATCACCCCGCCCAAGTACCCGATCAGCGAAGGCACCAACCTCACGCCGTTCCTCAAGCGCGCCCTGCAATGCGACTTCGACTGCTACCTCACCGAGCAGGTGATTCCGATGTGGCGCGCCCGCACCGACGGCGGCAGCGTGCTGCAACTGATCGACCAGGTGAGCCTGTACGCACTCAAGGATTACCTGCAGGACAGCCCGAAAATCGCCGTGATGCACAACGCCGACGACGTGATCCTCGGCCCGGGCGACCTGGGGTTCCTGCGCAAGACCTTTGGCGACCGGCTGACGGTCTACCCCCATGGCGGCCATTGCGGCAACCTCAACTACCGCGTCAACAGCGACGCCATGCTGGAGTTCTTCCGTGGCTAAACATTTCCTGCTCATCGCTGCGTTGTTCTGCGCAGGCTATGCCAATGCCGACAACAGCAAGGCCGCGACACCCGTGGTCGCAGACGGGGACGGCTTCACCCAGCCGCTCAAGCGACTCAAGTTCAACCCGGGCCTGGACCAGCGCGAGTTCGAGCGCTCGACCCTCAACGCGCTGAACGTCTACGACCCGCTGGAGTCGTGGAACCGTCGGGTGTACCACTTCAACTACCGCTTCGATCAGTGGGTGTTCCTGCCGGTGGTCGACGGTTACCGCTACATCACCCCGAGCTTCCTGCGCACCGGTGTGAGCAACTTCTTCAACAACCTGGGCGACGTGCCGAACCTGGTCAACAGCCTGCTGCAGTTCAAGGGCCAGCGCTCGCTGAACACCACCGCCCGCCTGCTGGTCAACACCACCCTCGGTATCGGCGGTCTCTGGGACCCGGCCACCCGCATGGGCCTGCCACGCCAGAGCGAAGACTTCGGCCAGACCCTGGGCTTCTACGGCGTGCCGGGCGGCGCCTATTTCGTCCTGCCGATCCTCGGGCCCTCGAACCTTCGCGACACCGCCGGATTGGCCGTGGATTACACCACCGAGTCGGCGATCAACTTCCTCAACGTGTCCGAGGTCAGTTCGAATCACCCGGAACTCTGGGTCCTGCGCGCTATCGACAAGCGTTATCAGACCAGCTTCCGCTATGGCCAGCTGGACTCGCCGTTCGAATACGAGAAAGTCCGCTACGTCTACACCGAATCGCGCAAGCTGCAAATCGCCGAGTGATCCCTCCAGGGCCCTGCCATCCGCGCAGGGCCCTTTTCTTCGCCCTTCCCTCACCACCTGTACCTTCTCCGGCCCCGGAAAAATCCTCATTGGAATTTTCCAGGCAAGTAGATACGATGCTAATCATTAGCTAGCTATCTATGTGCCTTGCAAATGAAAAGCCTCGCCCTGCGAATCCCCGATTTCTGGCTGGCCGTCCTGGCTCCCAGCCGCAACGACCTGCTGTTCGCCATCAGGAACATGATCGCCGGGGTCATTGCCTTGTACCTGGCCTTTCGCTTCAACCTCGAGCAGCCGCAATGGGCCCTGACCACGGTATTCATCGTCAGCCAGCCCAGCAGCGGCATGGTCCTGGCCAAGGGCGCCTTCCGCCTGCTCGGCACCTTCAGCGGGGCCGTGGCCTCGATCGTGCTGATCGGCCTGTTCGGCCAGGCGCCCCTGCTGTTTCTGCTGGCGATGGCGCTGTGGCTGGCCTTCTGCACCACCGGTGCCTCGCTGCTGCGCAATCACGCCTCCTACGGCTTCGTACTGGCCGGCTACACCGCAGCGATCGTCGCCCTGCCCGCCACCGCACATCCGCTGCTGGTGTTCGACCAGGCCGTGGCCCGCTGTTCGGAAATCAGCCTGGGGATCATCTGCGCGGCGATCGCCAGCACCGTGCTCTGGCCACGCCGGGTCGAACAGGCGTTGGCCACCCAGGGCAAGCTCGCGTGGCAAGCCGGCATGCGCGCCGCGGCCTCCGAACTGATCGGCCAGGACCAGCGCAAGGGGCTGCTGGAAGCCCTCGGCAAGCTGGTGGCGGTCGATGCCCAGCGCGATCACGCCTGGTTCGAAGGCCCCCAGGGACGGCGACGTTCACAGGCCCTGCGGGTGCTCAGTCGCGACTTGCTGAGCCTGCTGCGTGCGGCCCGTGGCGTGGCCCGCCAGCGGCTGATGCTCGACAGCGCGGCGAATGCCAGCGTGGCTCCCCTGATCGAACAGCTGGCCACGGCCCTGGAACACAGCCACGAGCAAGACATCGCCCAACTGTCCTCACGCCTTCAAGAGGCGCTGCAGGACCGCAGCTTGCCTCAGGACGCGCATCTGTGCCTGATGCAACTGGCACAAGTGCCGGTGCTGCTCGAACGCAGCGCGCAAACCCTGCAAGCCGTCGAGCAAGCCCGAGTGCCCCTTGGCGCGCCTGGCGCCCTGTCCTGGCACCGCGATATCGAGCAAGGCATCCTTGGCGGCCTGCGCAGCGCCCTGGCGTTTCTCGCCGTG
This sequence comes from Pseudomonas sp. GW822-FHT05A08, assembly GCF_058800485.1. Lineage (NCBI taxonomy): Bacteria > Pseudomonadati > Pseudomonadota > Gammaproteobacteria > Pseudomonadales > Pseudomonadaceae > Pseudomonas > Pseudomonas sp. GW822-FHT05A08. Next base: position 2,122,002 of record NZ_CM179511.1, on the reverse strand, counting down.
GCCGGCTTCTGGGTACTCTCGGCCTGGCCCTCAGGCCTGGGCGCGGTATCGATCTGCGGGGTGGTGCTGAGCCTGTTCGCCGGCCGGGAAAACCCTTCTGCCTCCAGCCTCAACTTTCTCAAGGGCATCGCCCTGTCGGTGCCGGTCGCCGGCTTCGTCGGCCTGGGATTGCTGCCTGGCTGGGACGGTTTCCCGCTGCTGTGCATGGGCCTGGGGGTGCCGCTGTTTTGCGCCTCGCTGTGCATGAGCAAGCCGCGGATGGCGCCGATCGCCTCGGCGTTCTGCATCTTTTTCATCAACAACGTCGGCCCCGGCAACCTGATGACCTACGACCTGGCCAACTTCCTCAACAAGGCCATGGCCACCCTGGTTGGCGTCGGCATCGCGGTCCTGGTGTTCCGCCTGGTCAGCCTCAACCCCGGCGAACATCACTATCGGCGGATGTTCCGCGCCTCGCTGTTCGACCTGGCGCAACTCACCTCGCGCCCGCTGGAGCAAGCCGAGAGCTGGTTCGGCGGGCGCATGGCTGACCGCCTGATCCGCCTGGCGCGCTATTCCGAAAGCCTACCCCAGGAACGCCGCCAGCACTGGGACAACGGCCTGCTCGGGCTCGACCTGGGCGACGAACTGCTGCAACTGCGCGCCAGCCTGGGCGCGGCGACCGGCGCCCTGGCCGTGGAACGCGGGCACTACCTGCAAAGCATCGCCACGCTGCTCAAGTCAGGCGGACCGACGCCACGCCGCAGCGATCGACTGGACGCCCCGACCGTCGCCCTGCTCAAGGCCCTGGAACAGGCGCCGCAACTGCCGGAACAGGATCTGGAAATGGCCAGGGCGGCGCTGCTGCAACTGCAATTCACCTGGCACAAATGGTGCCGCCTGACTCGCCACGAACCCGGCGTGGCGGCGGTTGCCCAGGGGTAATGAGCGGGCAAAAAAAACCGCCACGCGCCGGTGGCGGCGGGTGGCGGCATAACGCCCTGCGAGAGCCCCTCAGGCTTGCAGCAACGGGAACAGCGAAATCACCAGCAGCAACGCCATGCCGTAGTTGAACAGGCGCAGCCAGCGCGGATCGCGCAGGACGTTGCGCAGCACGCTGCCGAACCCGGCCCAGACCCCGACGCTCGGAGCGTTGATCAAGGCAAACAGGCTGGCAATCACCACCACGTTGAAAAAGTAACCCTGCAACGGCGTGTAGGTGCTGATGGCCCCCAGCGCCATGACCCAGGCCTTGGGGTTGACCCACTGGAACGCCGCGGCGCCCCAGAACCCCAGCGGCCGGCCCTTGCCGTCGACTTCCTGGGACACCGGCCCGGAACGGGCGATGTTCCAGGCCAGATACAGCAGATAGGCCGCACCGACGTAGCGCAGCACCTTGTACAGCACCGGGTAGGCCTCGAACACCGCGCCCAGGCCCAGGCCCACGGCCAGCACCAGCACCAGGAACCCCGAACTGATCCCGAGGATATGCGGCACCGTGCGGCGGAATCCGAAATTCACGCCCGAAGCCAGCAGCATGGCGTTATTCGGTCCGGGGGTTACCGAGGTGACAAAGGCAAACAAGGCGAAAGCCAACAACAAGTCGATCGACAACGGCATACAGTCATCCTGAGAAGTACATGCTCCGAACAGAGCCCTGAGTCATTGTTTTCGCCCCGGCGATCGCCACGGGCGAGGCTTATCCACGCTTACAGCAAGGACCCGATGAAGCCCGCGGCGACCATCGCGTAGAACGCGCCGCAGACCAGGCCGAAAGCCTTGCGCGTGCGGACGAAAAACGGCTCCGCCGAACGCGCGGAAAAGGCCAGGGCATAGGCGCAGAAAATCACGAAACCGGCGACCGCACAGCTGCCCACCAGCACGAAGCTGGCCCAGGACGGCGCCGTGGCGCTGAGGCCGACGGTGGTCACGGTGAACCAGGTCAGGGCCGCCTTGGGGTTGGTCAGGTGGATGCCCAGCCCTTGCAGGTAGAACCCCAGCGTGCGGCTCTGTTTGGCCCGGGCGCGGTTGAGGTTGACCGCGCTCGAGCTCAGGGCACCGCGGATGGATTTGTAGGCCAGCCACAACAGATAGCAGGCGCCGAGGATCTTCAGCCAGACCAGCACCTGGGTGTTGGACATCAGCAAGGCCGAGACGCCCGCAGCCGTCATCGCGCCCCAGCACAACGAACCGGAAATGACCCCGGCCGCCAGCGCCAACCCCGGGGTACGCCCGTAGCTGAGCGAGGTGTTGGCAATCGCCAGGTTACCCGGGCCAGGGCTGGCGGTTCCGATGACATAAACGGCCATAGCAGCACCAAAGCTCGATAAATCAAACATTTGACGGTCTCTCGTAGAAGTCGCGGGAGCAGGGTTTACCAACCGGGGATGCCGCCCCGCTCGGGCCGGCATCCATCCTCGCTACTTGAAGCAGCGATGATCGGGTTCTTCGGCCCGGATCTTTTCCATCCAGGGCTTGAGTTCGGATTGCTTGTACAGCCGCTCGCCCCAGCGCTCGGGCGAAACCGGCAGCGGACGGCCTTGCAGGATGTAGTCGGTCAACAGATGGATGAACTGCTGCAGGCAATAGGCGCCGACATGCAGGCGCAGCGAAGACGCGGTTTCCGCCGGGGCGATATTGAAACGCGCAACATGGATGATGTCGCCGCTGTCCACCGAGGGCGCCAGGTGATGGCAGGTCGAGCCGTAGGTTTCATCCTGGTAGTAGATCGCGTAGTGCTGGCTGCCCAGGCCGCGGTACTTGGGCGGCGCCGGGTGCAGGTTGATTGCGCCCTTGCGGGCCCGCTGATAGATGCTCGGCGGGAAGATGAAGTCGCCACGATAGGAAATGATCCAGTCGCCTTCCCAGTCTTCCAGGTGATACGGATAGGGGTCGCCCGGGTCCCAACAGAACACTTCCAGGTTGGAAAAAACCGTCTTGGCGAATTCAACGCCGTGATCGCACCAGTCCATGGTGCACACCGACAATAGAACTTTGTCCTTGCATGGTTCGATGGTCTGCATAGTCTTTTCCACTATTGGCTGTTGGTACATTTCGAAAACACCCCCGGTCCGCCCTCCCGCTAACCCTGCTGGCAGGCCTCGACCACCGCCGTGAAGCGCTCGACCATTTCGGCGATTTCCGCTTCGCTGGAGATGAACGGCGGCGCGAACAGCACGTGGTTACCGTGAACACCGTCGGCGGTTCCGCTGCCCGGATAAATCAGCAGCCCTTGTTCCAGCGCCTGCGCCTTGAGGCTCGCGGCGTAACGGCCGCCACCGTGATAGGGCTCGCGGGTGTCGCGGTCCTGAACGAACTCGACGCCGACGAACAGCCCACGCCCGCGCACATCGCCGACATGCTCGAAGCGCGCCAGGCACTCGCGCAGGCCGTGGCGCAGTTGCTCGCCGCGCAGGCGCACGGCCTGCAGCAGGTTCTCGTCCTCGATGACTCGCTGCACCTCCAGCGCAACGGCGCAGGCCAGCGGGTGGTTGACGTGGGTCTGGCCGTTGCCCAGTACCCCGGAGTTGCCCGCCATGGCCTCATGCACCTGGCTGCTGACCAGCAACGCCGAGATCGGCTGGTAACCGGCCGCCAGGCCTTTGCCGACCGCGACCATGTCCGGCACGATGCCGTCGTCCTCGTAGGCGAAGAACCTGCCGGTACGGCCCATGCCGGCCATCACCTCGTCGAGGATCAGCAGCACGTCGTGGCGCTCGCACACCGCCTTGATCTTGCGGAAGTACCCCGGCACCGGCGGCACCGCGCCATTGGTGGAGCCGACCACGGTCTCGGCGAAAAACGCCGCGACCCTGTCGCTGCCCAGCGCCCGGATTTTTTCGTCCAGTTCCAGCGCCAGGCGCGTCCCGTACTGCTCGTCGCTTTCATCGGTCCCCTGATGGCGATAGGCATAACAGGGCGAGACGAATTCGGCGGCTCCCAGCAACGGCTCGAAGACCCCGCGACGCTGCAGGTTGCCGGATATCGACAAGGTCCCCAGGGTGCTGCCGTGGTAGCTCTGCTGCCGCGAGATAAAGATCGATTTGCCCGGCAGCCCGCGCTCGCACTGATACTGGTAGGCAATTTTCATCGCCAGCTCCATGACCTCGGAGCCGCCGGAGAGAAACTGCGCCTTGGCCAACCCGCCGGAGGACCCCACCAGCAGGTCCGCCAACTCCTCGGCGGCGGCTGTGGTGAAGCTGCCGGCGTGGGCCCAACTGAGTTTTTTCGCCTGCTGCTCGATGGCCGCGGCGATCCGTGGGTGTCCATGTCCCAGGCTGGAAACGGCCACCCCGCCGCACGTGTCGAGGTAGCGTTTGCCCGAGGCATCCTCAAGCCAGACCCCAGCACCATTGACGGCGAGAATCGGTGAGGCATTCAAGTTCTTGTAGATGACCGTTGACATGGATCCGAGCCCTTGCAGTTATGCGGCCTAACGGGTGTTTTCCGGGTGGTCCCACGCCGTCGAGCCTTGATGGAAACGCTGGCTGAAGCGCGAGGAATTGAATATCCGGCGCGCCCAGCCGATCGGTAGCAACACCACAGCGAACATCAACAACGAAAGCAACCTGAGCATGGCCTTGTCTCCTGAATAAAAAGTGAGTGAGCGATCAGTCCAGCGGGATCTCGTTGCGCCAGTCGACCTCTTCGACGAACTCCGGCTGGGTCGTGCGCTCGAGAATGAAGTTGCCCAGTACCAGCACATCCATCTCGGTGCGCATGAAGCAGGCGTAGGCTTCTTCCGGCTTGCACACGATCGGCTCGCCGCGCACGTTGAACGAGGTGTTGACCAGTACCGAGCAGCCGGTGCGCTTCTTGAAACTGCGCAGCAGATGGGTGAACGGCGCGTTGTTTTCTTCGGTCACTGTCTGCACCCGCGCCGACAGGTCGACGTGGGTCACCGCCGGCAGTTGCGAACGGATCGAGTTGATGCTGCCCAGGCCACGCTCAGGGCCACCCGGCTTGCGCGATTCCTCGGTCTTGATCGAGTCGGTGACCTGCGAAACCATCAACATGTACGGACTCTTCTCGCAGATGTCGAAGTAGACCTGGGCGTCCTCGTCCAGCACCGCCGGGGCAAAGGGCCGGAAGGATTCGCGGTACTTGATCTTCAGGTTCATGGTGCGCTGCATCTCGGGATTGCGTGGATCGCCGAGGATCGAGCGCGCGCCCAGGGCTCGCGGGCCGAACTCCATGCGTCCCTGGAACCAGCCGACCACGGCGCCGTCGGCCAGGTGCCGCGCGGTTTCGTCATACAGCTCGGCACCCTCGAAGCGCCGGTATGGATACTGGTTGGCGTCGAGAAACGCCTGGATCTCTTCATCGCCAAAGCCCGGCCCCAACAGGCTGCCGCTCATGGCGTCGAGCTTCTTGCTGCCCAGGTGCGGGCGCCCGGTGCGCTTGACCGAATAATCCATGGCCGCCCCCAGGGCACAACCGGCGTCGCCGGCCGCGGGTTGAATCCAGATCGCGTCGAAACGTCCGGAACGGCTGAGCACGCCGTTGGCCACGCAGTTGAGCGCCACGCCACCGGCCAGGCACAGGTTGCGGTAACCGGTCTGCCGCACGGCCGCGGTGGCCAGCCCCAGCACCACTTCCTCGGTCACCTGCTGTACCGAGGCCGCCAGGTCGCATTCGCGCTGGGTGATCGGGCTCTCCGGCTTGCGCACCGGACCGCCGAACAACTCCTCGAATGCCTCGCCGACCATGCGCTCACCACGCAGGTACTCGAAGTACTTCATGTTCAGGGTGAAGGAGCCGTCGGCGCGGATGTTGATCAATTCCTTGCGGATCTTGTCGGCATAGATCGGCCGGCCGTAAGGCGCCAGGCCCATGAGCTTGTACTCGCCGGAGTCGACCTTGAAGCCGCAGTAATAGGTGAACGCCGAGTAGAACAGGCCGACCGAGTGCGGATAGGAAATCGAGTTCATCAGGTCGAGCTTGGAACCGTCGCCCTTCCAGATCGTGGTCGAATGCCATTCGCCGATGCCGTCGATGCACAGCACCGCCGCCTGCTCGAACGGCGACGGGAAAAACGCCGCCGCGGCATGGGAACGGTGGTGCTGCGAGGCGATGGTGAGCGGACCGGTACCACGCCCCAGTTCCTCGAGCTTCTCGTCGATGAACTTGAGCACATTGAGCTTCCAGCGGATCCATTCCGGCATGGTGCTGATGAAGGTGCGCGCGCCGCTGATACCGCCACTGGCGAAGGAGGAAATCATCCGCGAGAACTTTTCCTGCGGGTCTTCGTAGTAGACCACGGCGGTCAGCTCATCGAGGCCGATACCCTCGGCGTCCAGGCAGTACTTGATGGCATTGGCCGGAAACGCCGCGTCGTGCCGCACCCGCGTGAAGCGCTCTTCCTGGGCCGCCGCCACCGGCACCCCGTCCTTCACCAACGCTGCTGCGCTGTCGTGATAGAACGCCGAAATCCCTAATACGTAAGTAGCCATTTAAACGCTCATCCTCATAGCTTCATGCCAATCCATGGAAATTCCCTGTGTCTGTGCACAGTCCGTCATCCGTGCAACCAACTTGAGACCGGCAGGCTTTTTAATGCCGGAATCAACGACACCACCAACAACACACTCATTGAAATATTGAACAGCCGCAGCCGGTTCGGCTCGCTGAGAAAGCGCCGCAAATAACGTCCGAACAGCACCCAGACCATCGAGCAGGGCGAGCCGAAGAGAAAGAAGATCAAGGCGATCAGCAGGATCTGCGCACTGTAGGAACCGACCGGTGTGGTGTAGGCCAGGACCGCGCCCACCGCCATGATCCAGGCCTTGGGGTTGACCCACTGGAACAGCGCGGCGCCGGTGAAGCCCAGCGGGCGCCCGCCCTGGTCATCGAGATCGACCGTGGGCGCCGTGGCGATCCGATAGGCCAGGTACAGCATGTACAGGGCACCGACCACCTGCAGGATGTCGTGCAGGCTGGGATAACGATGGAATACCGCGCCGGCGCCGAGTCCCACCGCGATCAGCATCAGCGGAAAGCCGATGTTGATGCCCGCAACGTGGCGCAGGGTGCGGCTGATGCCGAAGTTGACCCCGGAGGACATCAGCATCACGTTGTTCGGCCCCGGCGTCACGCAGGTGGAAATCGCGAACAGGATGACGGCGTAGTAGTCCAGATTCTGCATGCCCCAGGCTCCGCTCAACGATAGTCTTCAAGGGTGCCGCGGCGACGAATGTCGACCGACACGCAATGGAAGCCGCCACTGAGGCTGCGGGCATGGCGCATTTTCAGCGGCGCCACATCGATACCGTGTTTTTCCAGGGCGCGAATCAGCGGCACCTGCTGGTCGTTGATCACCGCCAGCGCCGGGTTGACCATGATGAAGTTCATGCCCTGCCAGATCGATGCGCGCGGGTAGGACCAGCAATAGCCGGTGTCGACCATTTCCGGCGCCCAGATGATGTCCCAGTTCTTGAACAGCGCCGGCACCTGGTCCTTGCGGATCCGCTCCGGACACAGCACCACCAGCCCCGGGCGGACCACGGTGATGGTGGTATCCAGGTGCGTGCCGTCGTATACGCCGCTCACCGGGTGCACCCGGTAACGCTCGCCCAGCACCCGCTGCAACCACTGGCAGCCCAGTTCGTTGCCGCTGCGGGAAACCAGATAGAGGATGTCCTCGCCGATGCGGATCACGTTGGCGGCGTCGAAGATCGGCTCGTCATTGGCAATGATCGAGCCGTCCTTGGGGTTGATCCGGTAGGTGCTGTCCAGCAGCTGCGGCTTGGGCGCGGAGATCCAGTTGGAGCCGCTGGCAAAGTATTCGGCCAGGTGCCGGCGATAGGCGAACGGCTCCAGGTAACGGCTGCGCAGCGCCATCGGCGCCTCGATGATGGTCTGGCCGATGGGCAGCAGCACATCCCGTGGGCAATAGTTGTATTCGCCGTCGGTTTTCCAGGCTGGGGTGCCGAATACCGCGCGATGATCAGTGACGTCCGGCCGCCGCACTATGACCCCGTGGGAACGCAGAAAGGCGGCAAAGGCGTCCAGGTCCTCGCTGGCCTCCTCGATGACCTGCTGCGGATAGGGGCCGGATGGAATCTCCTCGATGTAATCGTGCTGCTCGCTGTAGTCCAGGGCGAACAGCCCGCGATCAGGCCGCGGCACCTGTGCGCCCTGGGCGACACCGACGATCATTTCTTCCAGCGGATCCCACTCGTTGTGCACATTGACCAGAGACATGGACACTCCTTGATGTTCAGGCCGTTACGCCCACCGGCGCGGCAGGGACAATAGGTTCGTGATGAAACAGCGCCTGGTCCTCGCCCCGCGTCTTGCTCCGGGGCAGCACCGCACCCGCGGAGCCGATACCCAGGCGCCGCAACCAGGACGTCAGGCGGTCCGGCTGCGGTGCCAGGGACTCGTAGCCGACGCGGACCCGCTGCCAGTGCTCTGCCAGCTCCGCCGGCTTCGACGCGGCGACCTGGCGCATGTAAGCGTCGATGGCGTCCACCGCCCAGGCCGAATGCCCGGTGGAGACGTTATCGATGGTGTTGTGCAGGTCGACGAACGCGGTGCTGAAGCCGTAGTGCCTGAGGAAGCGCCGGGCCGAGCGATAGCTGCCGCCCACCCCCGACAGCTCCATCGCCAGGTTCATGCCGAGGATTTCCGGCATGAAGGTCACCGGCAACTTGCCCAGGCACAGCCAGTAGACCGGCAAGCGGAACGACGCCTCGCGCAGCCGCTCATCCTCGGCGAACTCGCGGGCACCGGTAGGCGCCAGCTCCAGGCCCATCTGGCGCAGGCCGTCGCGGTAGATTTTCGGATGGTTCAACGCATAGGAGCCGTTACCCAGCTCATCCCAATAGGTCTGGAACAGCGCGTAACCGACATGGGACGAGGCCAGCGTCAGGTCGGTGAAACCCTGGAGCCAGGCGCCGTCGATCAGGGTCAGTGGTGCCAGTTGCAGGGTCGAGTCGACGATTTCTTCGCGCGACGGCATGGCCGCCGGGTCGCTTTCTTCGAACTCCTGGCCGTGGCGGTCGTGCTTGTCCAGCAACCATTCGCGCAAGACGCCGACATTCCAGGCTTCAGGCAAAGTGCGTTCGGAGCTTTGCAGCGAGCGCCGCGACTGTTCCAGCCAACGGGTCACATAAGCCTGGGCAAAAGCCTGGGTGCGCGGCGCCAGCGCCCTGCCCTGCAAGACGAAATAGGCCTCGCGCAAGCTCTTGGGCCACTGGCCCTGCTCTGCAATGTTCTCGCCCAGCACCTGCCGAACCACTGCATTGCAAGGGGTTGGCGCTGGTGCTTCGGCAGCTTCCGCACGCTGGATCGGGCCGGACAGGCCATCGATCCACTTGCGGATGACGCTCAGGTCAGCCTCGCTGAAAATCCGGAACATGCGCCCGTTCGGCGCGACCAGTGTATTGACCAGCAGGCTCTTCTCGGCATTGCCCGGCACGATCAGGCGGCTGCGCGAAAGCATTTCCAGCAGCGGCACGGGGTCGACCTGGGCCTCACGCAGCCACTGCGCCAGGCTGCGGCCTTCCATCTTGTAATCCTGGTGATAGACCGCGCCGGCCCGGGCCATGCGCTGGATCATCTTGCCCATCAGGCGCTCGGGCGATACCGCGGCCCGGCAGTGCGCCAGCAATCGTTCGTTGAAGGTTTTCAGGGCCGCGAACAACCATTGGGCGCCCGCCTCCAGTTGCAGGCGGCGAAGGCTGCCCTGGCTGGCGACCTGCTCGCAGACCCACTGGGAGACTTCCAGCGCCGAACTGTCGCCCGCGCTTTCATCCAGCTGGTTCAGGTCGAGCCGGCGGACATCCAGTTGCTGCGCATCCAGCACCGACCACCATGGGCTCAGCCCCAGGGCACGCCAGGCATAATCGATGCCGCACAGGGTGTCGCCAAAGGCATCGCTGCGGCGGCTGACCGCTTGCAGCAATGCAGGTAATTCGAACAGTTCGTCAGGCAAGTCGGGGAGCGTGGAAAGTTCGAACGGCGAAACCGCATAGGCGGTCAGCCCCGACTGTACCAACAGCGATTTGAAGTGATCGGCGCGCGATGCCAGCGGCCGCCCGACGCCCACGTCGTGGGCCAGCAACTCCATGAGCTTGAGCTGCGCGCTGTCCTCGAAGACACCGGGGGCGCTCATGCCTTGCAACCAGCAGCCCAATACCGAGGCCAGTGGCGCCGAGTGCGCCAGCAGCGCCTCGGCGAATTCCCGTTGGTTGCCCAGTTCCGCGGCCTGGCTGGCCAGTTCGCGGTAAGCCCGGGCCTGCTCGTCACGCCAGTGCTCGATCTGTACCCGCAACTCGGCCAGGCCACCCGCACCGGCTTCACCCGGTGCGGCCAGGCCCATCAGTCGCCGAATACTGACATCCCCCAGAAAGCTCTCGGGATTGCTGACTGATCGATAAAACTGGCGCCACATACTGTTTACTTCCCTTCCAGGTTGGAGACCAAGGCAATCCATTGCCGGCCCTCAGTCATCGGCAAGCAATGACGTCGGGTGTCGAGATCAGAACATCGGGTAGATCGAAGAGTCCGGCTTCTTCTTTTTCTTCTTGCCGAACAGGCGTTGGAACAAGCTCTTGATGTAACTCATGGCAGACTCCTTTAAAGAACATCGAGGATGATTTTCGAGACGAAATCGTTCCCCTGGTCGGTGAAGTGAATACGGTCGACGAACAACCACTGTTCAGGCCGCAGGGCCTCGGACAGCAGCGGTGTAATGTTCACGAAACGCACGCCCATCTTCTGTGCGCCTTCGCGCAGGCGGGCGGCATAGGCCTCGCAGACGCTGGGCTGCAGGATGTCGCCATAGACCTCGCTGAAACTGCCGGCGCGATCCAGCTCGGCGAACAGCTGTTCTTCCTCGTCGCACCCCTTTTCCCGGACCCAGCCGGCCAGCGGCTGCAGAATGAAGGTCAGCTTGGCGCCCATGTCGGCCGCCAGTGCGCGCCAGGTATCCAGATGACGCAGGGTCAGGTCGGCGGCGTAGTCGATCTGCTCTTCCATGGTCGGTGGAGGCTCGGGCGTCGGCTCTTCCTGTTCCTTGCCGAGCAAGGCGCGGAACATGCCGCGCTTGGGGGCCTGAGTCTCCGGACGCATGGCGTCGAAGAACTGATTGCAGTTGAAGAAAGCGCCGTGTTCGCCACGGCTGCTGTGTGGCTGGCGGGCCAGCCCCAGGTTGTTGAACCCGGAAAACAGCACGATCTCGTCGACCTTGGGCAGCAAATGACGATAAAGGGTGAAAAGCGTCAGCTCCTGGGTCGAGTTGAAGCTGCGTCCGCCGAAGTTGATCCAGGGTTTGCTGTCCGGATCGTTCTCGGCCAGGCGCGAAGGCAGTGTCCAGGCATCCGAGCTGGCACCGATGCCAAACACGGTCGAGCTGCCGGCCAGCACCCGCACGCTCTTGGCGTGGCGGCTGTTGACCACCGAATACTGTATGCCCAGCAACTCCGAATAGCGGAAGCCCGAGGCATCTGTATTGACCACCTCCGAACGGTGGTCGGTAGGATGGAAGTACATCAAATAAGGCAGCCAGCGAACCTCACCACCGTCGGTGAATTTCTGCTCGTACTCAGCCATCTGCGGAGTCAGTTTGATCCTTGCCGTCATTACCCTGCTCTTCCTTGAGAAGTCATCGTCTAAAGTAGCCTGAGGGGGAAGCCCGTTCGGGGGGACTCTGAATTGCGCCGCAACTGTATTTAAGAACAACCAGTACAGCGCGATGCGGGCCATCTTCCCAAAGGCAACCACTGTCTTATAGGTACACGCCGGATGATTTTTCTCAGTACAGATTGCCTTTTCGCCCTGAAAAATTTTCAAAAAAAGTGAAATCTGTAACTTTTTATACGACAGATGAGTCGCTACAGTCCCCCGCATGACTCGATACCTGAATCTCGCCGAATACATCAGCAGCCGCATTGAGCAGGGGTTATACGGACCGGGGGAGCGTCTGCCTTCGGTGCGGGCCCTGAGCCTCGAGCACGGCGTCAGCCTCACCACCGTGCAACAGGCCTATCGGGTTCTGGAAAGCTCGGGACTGGCTATTCCCAAGCCCAAGTCGGGCTATTTCGTCCCAGCCGGCCGGCGCTTGCCGGAGCTGCCAAAGATGGGACGGCCGTCGTTGCGGCCTGTGGATATCTCCCAGTGGGACCTGGTGCAGGAGCTGATGCGCCAGGAGCAGAACGCCAATGCCATTCAACTGGGTTGCGGCATGCCCGACACCACCGCGCCGACCCTCAAGCCGCTGCTGACCGCCCTGGCGCGGATCAGCCGGCGCAGCGACAGCCCTAGCCTGCAATACAACCACCTGCAAGGTGTGCTGAGCCTGCGCGAGCAGATTGCCCGCCTCGGCGTCGATTCCGGTTGCCGCCTGACGCCTGCGGAAATCGTCGTCACCAGCGGCTGCCAGGAAGCCCTGTCCATCGCCATCCGCGCCCTGTGCGAACCCGGCGACATCGTGGCCATCGCCTCCCCCTGCTTCCACGGCATCATCCAGTTGCTCAAGGCCGCCGGCCTCAAGGCCCTGGAGATTCCCACCGACCCGGTCACCGGCATCAGCCTGGAAGCCATGGAAATGGCCCTGGAACAATGGCCGATCAAGGCCATCCAGCTCACGCCCAATTGCAACAACCCGCTGGGCTACATCATGCCGGACGATCGCAAGCGCGCGATGATCCGCCTGGCCCAGCGCTACGACGTGCCGATCATCGAAGACGATATCTATGGCGACCTGGCGTTCCGCTACCCGCGGCCGCGCACACTGAAGTCATTCGACGACGACGGGCGCGTGCTGCTGTGCAGTTCGTTCTCGAAAACCCTGGCGCCAGGACTGAGGATCGGCTGGATCGCCCCGGGACGTTACCTGCCGCAAGTGCTGCACATGAAATACGTCGGCTCCGGCACCACCGCTACCCAGCCACAGCTGGCGGTGGCCGAATTCATTGCCAAGGGTCACTACCTGCCGCACCTGCGGCGGATGCGCAAACAGTACCAGCGCCATCGCGACCTGATGACCGAGTGGGTCAGCCGCTATCTGCCGGAAGGCACCCGGGTCAGCAAACCCCAGGGCGGGTTCACCTTGTGGGTGGAGCTGCCGGACGAGTTCGACACCTACACCCTGAACCGGCTGCTGGAAGCCGAGGACATCCAGATCGCCAACGGCAATATCTTTTCCGCGGCCGGCAAGTACCGCAATTGCCTCAGGCTGAACTTTGCCGGCGTGCCCAACCGCAAGATTGAACAGGCGATCAACAAGATCGGCCTGGCGGTCGCGCAACTGCTCCCCGCCTGACACCCCTCGCACCTGCCCCTCGCCACCGCGGCGAGGGGCAGGTGCGAATCAGGCCCTGGCCGCGCGCCACAGCTTGCCGCCCAGCGACACCACGACCAGTACCGCGGCGCCGGCGATGATGCCGGCCACGGCATTGAGCAGCGTCGGCATGATCAGCGAAAACCCGCCAACCGCCTCGGCCATGTGCGCGGTGACAGTCTCGATCCAGTGATGCGCCGCCGGCACGCCATGGGTCAGGATGCCGCCGCCGACCATGAACATGGCCGCGGTGCCGATCACCGAGAGGCTTTTCATCATGTAGGGCGCCGCGCGCAGGATCGCGCCACCGATGCTTTTCGCCACCTGGCCCGGCTTCTGCGTCAGCCACAGGCCAAGGTCGTCGAGCTTGACGATGCCGCCCACCAGGCCATACACGCCGACGGTCATGACGATGGCGATGCCCGAAAGCACCACCACCTGCTGCATCAACGGTGCGTCGGCGACGGTGCCCAGGGTAATGGCGATGATCTCGGCCGAGAGAATGAAGTCGGTACGGATCGCGCCCTTGATCTTGGTCTTCTCGAAGGCCACCAGATCGGTGGCCGGGTCCGCCACGGCTTCGATCAGTTGCTGGTGCTCGGCCTGATCCTCGGCCTTGCTGTGGAGAAACTTGTGGGCGAGCTTTTCAAAGCCCTCGAAGCACAGATAGGCACCGCCGAGCATCAGCAGCGGTATCACCAGCCAGGGCGCGAAGGCACTGATGGCCAGTGCCGCGGGTACCAGGATCAGCTTGTTCAGGAACGAGCCCTTGGCCACCGCCCAGACCACCGGCAACTCACGCTCGGCGCGCACCCCGGAGACCTGCTGGGCATTGAGCGCGAGGTCGTCCCCCAGCACCCCGGCGGTCTTCTTCGCCGCCATCTTGGTCATCAGCGCCACGTCGTCGAGTACCGCGGCAATATCGTCGATCAGCACCAGCAAACTGCTTCCGGCCATGGATCAGGGTTCCTTGAGGTGATAAATGCTGCGAAGCATAACGCGCAACGAGGGCCGCCGGGGCATTCTTGAGCCTCGCGCAAGGCCGGTGCTACCATGCGCAACCGCCCGAACAGGCAAGGAATCACCTGGTTTATGAGCACCATCCGCGAGCGCAACAAAGAACTGATCCTGCGTGCCGCCAGTGAAGAGTTTGCCGACAAAGGCTTCGCTGCGACCAAAACCAGCGATATCGCGGCCAAGGCAGGATTGCCCAAACCCAACGTCTACTACTACTTCAAATCCAAGGAAAACCTCTACCGCGAGGTCCTGGAAAGCATCATCGAGCCGATCCTCCAGGCTTCGACCCCGTTCAACGCCGACGGCGTGCCCAGTGAAGTGCTGAGCGGCTACATCCGCTCGAAGATTCGCATCTCCCGCGACCTGCCCTTCGCCTCCAAGGTGTTCGCCAGCGAGATCATGCACGGCGCTCCGCACCTGAGCCCGGACCAGGTCGAACAACTCAACGCCCAGGCCAAGCACAACATCGATTGCATCCAGACCTGGATCGATCGTGGCCAGATCGCGCCCATCGACCCGCACCACCTGATGTTCAGCATCTGGGCCGCGACCCAGACCTACGCCGACTTCGACTGGCAGATCTCGGTGGTGACCGGCAAGGCCAAGCTGGACGAGTCCGATTACGAAGCCGCCGCCCAGACCATCATCCGCCTGGTGCTCAAGGGCTGCGAAACGGACAAGTAAGCCAGCCCTTGTAGCCGCTGCCGCAGGCTGCGATAAGGCCGAAGGCCTTCAGCGATCTTCAGATCTTGCGCACCCGTTGTGTGCGATCGCAGCCTGCGGCAGCGGCTACACGGCTACAGATCAGGCGCTCACGCCCGCATCCGCCTGCAAGCCCTGCGCCTCGATGGCGCTGATCGCGCATTGCTCGTCGATGTCCGAGGTGTCGCCGCTGATGCCGATCGCCCCCACCACCGCCCCCTGCCGATCACGAATCAATACCCCACCCGGTGCCGGCACCACGCTGCCCTGCCCCAGGCTGTTGAGCGCGGCAATGAACGCCGGCCGCTGCTGCGCATCCAGCGCCAGCAGGCGCGAGCCCTTGCCCAGGGCGATCGCGCCCCAGGCCTTGCCGATGGCGATCTGTGGCCGCAGCAAGCTGGCCCCGTCTTCGCGCTGCAAGGTCACCAGATGCCCGCCGGCGTCGAGTACCGCGATGGTCAAGGGTGCCGCGCTGATCTCGCGGCCGAAGGCCAGGGCCTTGCCGGCCAGGCTGACTGCAACGTTCAAGGTTAAAGCGCTCATGGGTGCCGTCCTTATTTTGTTATTGGGAAAAATCCGGGAGTTCCGATAAGAAGATCGATACAACAAATAGAACACAACAAATTTTGTTTTTGTATACAATAATTTTCGTAAATCCCTGCTTCCGACGAAAAGCCGCCTGTTTACCGGCACCGGACGAACGCACCCCAGCGCTAGAGAAAATGGATTGACCTGCGACGCTCGCCGTGAATACACTCTGCGCAAAGCCACTTGTATACAATTACAAAACGTAAGAGGCACAAAACCATGAGCAAAATGAGAGCAATCGAAGCCGCCGTTCTGGTGATGCGCCGTGAAGGGGTCGATACCGCCTTTGGCATCCCGGGTGCCGCCATCAACCCGCTGTACTCCGCCCTGCAAAAGGTCGGCGGCATCGATCACGTCCTCGCTCGCCACGTCGAAGGCGCCTCGCACATGGCCGAGGGTTACACCCGCACCAAGGCCGGCAATATCGGCGTGTGCATCGGTACTTCCGGCCCTGCCGGCACCGACATGGTCACCGGCCTGTACAGCGCCTCGGCCGACTCGATCCCGATTCTCTGCATCACCGGCCAGGCCCCGCGTGCCCGCCTGCACAAGGAAGACTTCCAGGCCGTCGACATCACCAGCATCGTCAAGCCGGTGACCAAGTGGGCGACCACCGTCCTGGAACCCGGCCAGGTGCCCTACGCCTTCCAGAAAGCCTTTTATGAAATGCGCTCCGGCCGCCCCGGCCCGGTGCTGATCGACCTGCCGTTCGACGTGCAGATGGCCGAGATCGAATTCGACATCGACGCCTACCAGCCGCTGCCGCTAGCCAAGCCTTCGGCGACCCGGGTCCAGGTCGAAAAAGCCCTGGCCCTGCTGGATCAGGCCGAGCGTCCGCTGCTGGTCGCCGGTGGCGGCATCATCAATGCCGATGCCAGTGAGCTACTGGTGGAGTTCGCCGAGCTGACCGGCATCCCGGTCATTCCGACCCTGATGGGCTGGGGCAGCATCCCCGACGATCACCCGCAGATGGTCGGCATGGTCGGCCTGCAGACCTCCCACCGCTACGGCAACGCCACCCTGCTCAAGTCTGATGTGGTCCTGGGCATCGGCAACCGCTGGGCCAACCGCCACACCGGTTCGGTGGACGTCTACACCGAGGGCCGCAAATTCATCCACGTGGACATCGAGCCGACCCAGATCGGCCGGGTGTTCACCCCGGACCTGGGCATCGTCTCCGACGCCAGCTCGGCGCTGACCGTGTTCATCGAAGTCGCTCGCGAATGGCAGGCCGCCGGCAAGCTGAAGAACCGCAATGCCTGGCTGCAGGATTGCCAGCAGCGCAAATCGAGCCTGCAACGCAAGACCCACTTCGACAACATGCCGGTCAAGCCACAGCGCGTGTATGAAGAGATGAACCAGGTGTTCGGCAAGGACACCTGCTACGTCAGCACCATCGGCCTGTCGCAGATTGCCGGCGCGCAGTTCCTGCACGTGTACAAGCCACGCCACTGGATCAACTGCGGCCAGGCCGGCCCGCTGGGCTGGACCATTCCGGCGGCGCTGGGGGTGGTCAAGGCCGATCCATCGCGCAAAGTAGTGGCGCTGTCCGGCGACTACGACTTCCAGTTCATGATCGAAGAACTGGCCGTGGGCGCGCAGTTCAAGCTGCCATACATCCATGTGGTGGTGAACAACTCCTACCTGGGCCTGATCCGCCAGGCACAGCGCGGTTTCGACATGGACTACTGCGTGCAGCTGTCCTTCGACAACCTCAATGCCCCGGAACTCAACGGCTATGGCGTGGACCACGTCGCGGTCGCCGAGGGCCTGGGTTGCAAGGCGCTGCGGGTATTCGAGCCGTCGGGCATCCAGCCGGCCCTGCGCCAGGCCCAGGAAATGCTCGAACAGTTCAAGGTGCCGGTGATCGTCGAGATCATCCTGGAGCGTGTCACCAACATCTCCATGGGCACCGAAATCAACGCGGTCAACGAATTCGAAGACCTGGCGCTGGTCGGCAACGACGCCCCGACCGCGATTTCCCTGCTCGACTGACCCCCTATGTAGCCGCTGCCGAAGGCTGCGATCGCATCCGCAGGATGCGCAAGATCTCAGGATCGTCGAAGGACTTCGGCCTTATCGCAGCCTGCGGCAGCGGCTACAGGGATTGATACCTCTACAGGAGACCACCATGCCGCGTTTTGCCGCCAACCTGTCCATGCTGTTCACCGAACAGGACTTCCTCGCCCGCTTCAAGGCCGCCGCCGAGGCTGGCTTCAGTGGTGTCGAATACCTGTTCCCCTACGAATTCAGCTCCGCCGAGATCAAGGCGCAACTCGACGCCCACGGCCTGACCCAAGTGCTGTTCAACCTTCCCGCGGGCGATTGGGTGAAAGGCGAGCGCGGCATCGCCTGCCTGCCGGACCGGGTCGAAGAGTTCCGCGCCGGGGTCGACCTGGCCATCGCCTACGCCCAGGTGCTGGGCAACACCCAGATCAACTGCCTGGCTGGCATTCGTCCGCAAGGTTTCGACGATGCCACGGTGGAAAAGACCTTCGTCGCCAACCTCAAGTACGCCGCCGAAAAACTCCAGGCCGCGGGCATCAAGCTGATGATGGAAGCGATCAACACCCGCGACATTCCGGGCTTCTACCTGAACAACACGGCCCAGGCCCTGTCGATTCGCGAACAGGTCGGCAGCAGCAACCTGTACCTGCAATACGACATCTACCACATGCAAATCATGGAGGGCGATCTGGCCCGGACCCTGTCCGGGCACCTGGACGCGATCAACCATGTCCAGCTGGCGGACAACCCGGGGCGTCACGAACCGGGGACCGGCGAGATCAACTACCGCTTCCTGTTCGGGCACCTGGACAAGATCGGCTACCAGGGCTGGGTCGGCTGCGAATACAAGCCGCTGACCACCACCGAGGCGGGCCTGGGCTGGCTCAAGAGCCACAACGCAATCTGATCGGCAACCGCGTCATCGTTTATCGCTGTAGGAGCGAGCTTGCTCGCTCCTACAGAGGGCGTGCTACCTAACAAAAAGAGGATTTTCTCATGGCTAAAATCGGATTCATCGGCACCGGCATCATGGGCCACCCAATGGCCTCCAACCTGCAGAAAGCCGGTCACAGTCTGTTCCTGTCCCAGCACCACGACGCGGCCCCGGCCGACCTGGTCGCCGCCGGCGCAGTCGCCCTGGCCAGCCCCAGGGAAGTGGCCCAGGAAGCCGAATTCATCATCGTCATGGTCCCGGATACCCCGCAGGTCGACGACGTGCTGTTCCGCGCCGACGGCGTGGCGGCGGGCGTCGGCCCGGGCAAGGTGGTGATCGACATGAGCTCGATCTCGCCGACCGCGACCAAGGCCTTTGCCGCCAGGATCAACGAGAAAGGCGCGCAGTACCTGGATGCCCCGGTATCCGGCGGTGAAGTCGGCGCCAAGGCGGCGACCCTGAGCATCATGGTCGGCGGCGACAGCCAGGCCTTCGAGCGCGCCCTGCCGCTGTTCCAGGCCATGGGCAAGAACATCACCCTGGTCGGCGGCAACGGCGACGGCCAGACCGCCAAGGTGGCGAACCAGATCATCGTCGCCCTGAACATCCAGGCGGTGGCCGAGGCCCTGCTGTTCGCCGCGAAAAACGGCGCCGATCCGGCCAAGGTGCGCGAGGCGCTGATGGGTGGCTTCGCCTCCTCGAAGATCCTCGAGGTGCACGGCGAGCGCATGATCAAGGGCACCTTCGACCCGGGCTTCCGTATCAGCCTGCACCAGAAGGACCTGAACCTGGCCCTGCAAGGCGCCAAGGAGTTGAACATCAACCTGCCGAACACCGCCAACGCCCAGCAAGTGTTCAGCACCTGCGCGGCCATCGGCGGCAGCAACTGGGACCACTCGGCGCTGATCAAGGGCCTGGAACACATGGCCAACTTCTCGATCCGCGACCAGTAAGAGAACGCCAGGAAATCCCCTGTAGCCGCTGCCGAAGGCTGCGATCGCCTGCGCAGCAGGCGTGCACTTGCACATCGCAGGAAGGTTCTTCGAACCTTATCGCAGCCTTCGGCAGCGGCTACAGGCTGCGTTACAGCCACACCTCGAATAACAAGAAATCCGGGAGCCCGCCATGTCGGTCGATCCGCAACAATTCCTCCGTGAGCTGTTCGCCACAGCCATCGACGCCGCCCACCCGCAGCACGTCCTCGAAGCCCACTTGCCCAGCGACCGCAGCGGCCGGGTGATCGTCATCGGTGCCGGCAAGGCCGCCGCGGCCATGGCCCAGGTGGTCGAACGCTGCTGGTTGGGTGAAGTCAGCGGGCTGGTCGTCACCCGCTACGGCCACGGCGCGCCCTGCGAAAAAATCGAAGTGGTCGAAGCCGCCCATCCGGTGCCCGATGCCGCCGGCCTGGCCGTGGCCAAGCGCGTGCTGGAGCTGGTCAGCGACCTCTCGGAACAGGACCGGGTGATCTTCCTCCTGTCCGGCGGCGGTTCCGCGCTGCTGGCCCTGCCCGCCGCGGGCATCAGCCTGGCGGACAAGCAGTCGATCAACAAAGCCCTGCTCAAGTCCGGCGCCACCATCGGCGAGATGAACTGTGTGCGCAAACACCTCTCGGCGATCAAGGGCGGCCGCCTGGCCAAGGCCTGCTGGCCGGCCACCGTCTACACCTACGCGATTTCCGATGTACCGGGCGACCTGGCCACGGTCATCGCTTCCGGCCCCACCGTGGCCGACCCCAGCACCTCGGCCGAGGCCCTGGCGATCCTCAAGCGCTATGCCATCGAGGTCCCGGCGGCGGTGCGCACCTGGCTGCAAAGCCCGGAGTCGGAAACCGTCAAGCCCGGCGACCCGAGCCTGGCCCGCAGTCACTTCCAGCTGATCGCCCGGCCGCAGCAGTCGCTGGAGGCCGCCGCGGTGAAAGCCCGCCAGGCCGGTTTCAGCCCGCTGATCCTCGGCGACCTGGAAGGCGAGTCCCGCGAGGTGGCCAAGGTCCACGCCGGCATCGCCCGCCAGGTGGTGCTGCATGGCCAGCCGCTGGCGGCGCCCTGCGTGATCCTGTCCGGCGGCGAAACCACGGTCACCGTGCGCGGCAATGGCCGCGGCGGGCGTAATGCCGAGTTCCTCCTGAGCCTCACCGACAGCCTCAAGGGCCTGCCCGGCGTCTACGCCCTGGCCGGCGATACCGACGGCATCGACGGCTCCGAAGACAACGCTGGCGCGATCATGGCCCCGGACAGCCATGCCCGCGCCGCCGCCCTGGGCCTGAGTGCCAGCGACGAGCTGGACAACAACAACGGCTATGGCTACTTCGCGGCCCTGGATGGGTTGATCGTCACCGAGCCGACCCGCACCAACGTCAACGACTTCCGCGCCATCCTGATCCTCGAGAGCCCAAAACATGACGCCTGACAAAAAGGTCAAAATCCTCGCCACCCTCGGCCCGGCCATCGACGGCATCGACGATATCCGCGAGCTGGTGCAGGCCGGGGTGAATATCTTTCGCCTCAATTTCAGCCACGGTGACCACGCCGATCACGCCCAGCGTTACCAGTGGATCCGCGAAGTCGAAAAACAGCTGAACTACCCGCTGGGCATCCTCATGGACCTACAAGGCCCGAAACTGCGGGTCGGCACGTTCGCCGAAGGCAAGGTCCAGCTGCACCGTGGCCAGGCCCTGCGCCTGGACCTGGACAGCACCCCGGGCGACCAGCGCCGGGTCAACCTGCCCCACCCGGAAATCCTCAAAGCCCTGGAGCCGGGCATGGACCTGCTGCTGGACGATGGCAAGCTGCGCCTGCGGGTCACCGCCAAGCACGCCGACGCCATCGACACCACGGTGCTCAACGGTGGCGAGCTGTCGGACCGCAAGGGCGTCAACGTCCCGCAGGCGCTGCTCGACCTCAGCCCGCTGACCGCCAAGGATCGCCGCGACCTGGAATTCGGCCTGGAACTGGGGGTGGACTGGGTCGCCCTGTCGTTCGTGCAGCGCCCCGAGGACATTCGCGAAGCCCGCGCGCTGATCGGCGACAAGGCGTTCCTGATGGCCAAGATCGAGAAACCCTCGGCGGTCACCCAACTGCGCGAGATCGCCGAACTGAGCGACGCCATCATGGTGGCCCGTGGCGACCTGGGCGTCGAAGTGCCGGCCGAAAGCGTGCCGCAGATCCAGAAGAACATCATCGGCACCTGCCGCCAGCTGGGTAAACCGGTGGTGGTGGCCACGCAGATGCTCGAATCCATGCGCTTCTCCCCTGCCCCGACCCGGGCCGAGGTCACGGATGTGGCCAACGCGGTGGCCGAAGGCGCCGACGCGGTGATGCTCTCGGCGGAAACCGCCTCCGGCGAATACCCACTGGAAGCGGTGCAGATGATGAGCAAGATCATCCGCCAGGTGGAAAGCGGCCCGGACTACCAGGCCCAGCTCGACGTCAGCCGGCCCCAGGCCGAAGCCACGGTGTCCGATGCCATCAGCTGCGCGATCCGCCGTATCAGCAGCATCCTGCCGGTGGCGGTGCTGGTGAACTACAGCGAGTCCGGCAGCTCCAGCCTGCGCGCGGCCCGGGAACGGCCGACGGTGCCGATCCTCAACCTGACGCCGAACCTGTCCACCGCGCGGCGCCTGACGGTGGCCTGGGGCGTGCACTCGGTGGTCAACGACCGCCTGCGCCAGGTCGACGAGGTCTGCTCCACCGCCCTGGAGATCGCCCAGGCGCAAGGCATGGCCAAACGTGGCGACACCCTGTTAATCACCGCCGGCGTGCCGTTCGGCCAGCCGGGCTCGACCAACTCGCTGCGCATCGAAACCCTGATCTGAGCATGTAGCCGCTGCCGAGCCTGCGAGGCTGCGCTCGAAAACGCAGTCTTCGCCAGGCCCGAGCACTGGACTTGCCTGTGGAACACGGCATTGCCTGATTGACGGCCGCTACGCGCCCGATCGCAGCCTCGCTGCGCTCGGCTGCGGCTACAAGAGCCACCCTCATGCCTTCAGAACACTTCAACGCGCACTGCCCCGACTGGGCCACCGCCCTGCTCAACGGCTTCAGCCAGATCTTCCTCCAGCGCCATCCGCTGTGCGGCCTGCTGTGCATGCTGGCCATCCTGCTGAGCGCTCCGGCGTTGCTCGGTGGCGCGCTGCTGGGCGGCGTGGCCGGGCTGCTCACCGCGCAGCGCCGGGGCTATGCCAAGGCCGACCGGCAAGCCGGGCTGTTCAGCTACAACGGGGTCCTGCTCGGCCTGCTCCTGAGCCTGCGCTTCGACTGGTCGGTGCTGCTGCCACCGCTGATCATCGCCTGCGGCGGCGTCAGTGCGATCCTCACCCGGCAATGGCTCAAACGCGCCCGCGATCAATATTGCCTACCGGCCTACACCGCGCCCTTCGTCGGCCTCGGCTGGTTGCTGCTGGGCCTGGCCGCGCCACTGCCTGCGGGTGCCGCCGCGCCCTGGGTCGAGCCCGATGCGCTGGCGCTGCTGCAGGTACTGATCCAGGGGCTTGGCCAGGTGATGTTCCTCGAGCATCCGCTGGCCGGGGTGCTGATCGCCCTGGGGTTGCTGCTGGCTGATCGCCGGGCGGCCGCCTGGGCGCTGTTCGGTTCGGCGGCGGGCCTGGGCTTCGCCCTGCTGCAACAGGACCACGCCGGCGCCCTGCCGGGCCTTGGCGGCTACAACTGTGCCCTGGTCGCCCTGGCCCTGAGCCAGGACCGCCGCCGATCCTGGTTGGCCCTGCCGGGAATGCTCCTGGCGCTGCTGCTCGCCCCGGGCTTCGCCGCGCTGGGCCTGCCCGTGCTCACCGCACCCTTTATCCTCGCCTGCTGGCTGGTTCGCGCCGCGCTGCGGGTGCTGCGCCAGGCCGCCGTGGACAGCACGCCTTGCGCTACCGGGGCCAATCCCCCTAGGCTTCGCTGACCTTCGATTCAGGCGAACAACATGGACAGCAACACGGACAACAACCGGCACTGGCGCGAGCATCTCTACGTCATGATTTTCCAGACCGACACCGTGGCCGGTCGACGCTTCGACAGCACCCTGTTGCTGATCATCCTCGCCAGCCTGGTGATCGTGATCCTCGACAGCATCGACGAGGTGCATCAGAACTACGCCAATGTGCTGGCCTATATCGAATGGGGTTTTACCCTGATCTTCGCCATCGAATACGGTCTGCGCCTGTATTGCTCGCCCAAGCCGTTGCGCTACGCCTTCAGTTTCTACGGCTTGGTGGACCTGCTGGCCATCGTGCCGGGGATCCTCGCCCTGTATTACAGCGACGCCCAGTACCTGCTGATCATCCGGGTGATCCGCATGCTGCGCATCTTCCGCGTGCTCAAGCTCAGCCCGTATCTCAAGCAGGCCAACTACCTGATGTCGGCGCTGCGCGGCAGCAAGCAGAAAATCATCGTGTTCCTGCTCAGCGTATCGACCCTGGTCACGGTGTTCGGCACCCTGATGTATGTGGTCGAGGGGCCCGAGCACGGGTTCACCAGCATCCCCAAGGGCATCTACTGGGCCATCGTCACCCTGACCACCGTGGGTTTTGGCGACATCGTGCCGAAGACGCCGCTGGGCCAGGTGATTTCATCGATGGTGATGATCACCGGTTACTCGATCATCGCCGTGCCCACCGGGATCTTCACCGCGGAACTGGCCAATGCCCTGCGCGGCGAACAGCTCAAGCACGACTGCCCGGTGTGCAGGAAGAACGACCATGAGCACGGCGCCGCGTTCTGCTCGCGGTGTGGCAATGCGTTGTTCCCGAAAGTGGTTCAGGGAAACTGAATAAGCAAAGCACTTTTTAATCTTTAAAGAGATATACCGCCCCGGCTATAGTCGGCGGCAAATTGCCTTCACTCTCTAATAAAAGGAATGTGCAGTGAAAAAACTCGTTAGCGCCTCTCTCCTGGCCGCCGGCCTGGCACTGGGCAGCGCCGCCCAGGCCGCTCCGACCCTGCTCAACGTTTCCTATGACGTGATGCGAGACTTCTACAAGGACTACAACACTGCCTTCCAGAAGCACTGGCAGGCCGAGCACAACGAGAACATCACCCTGCAGATGTCCTTCGGCGGTTCCAGCAAACAGGCGCGCTCGGTGATCGACGGCCTGCCGGCCGACGTCATCACCATGAACATGGCCACCGACATCAACGCCCTGGCGGACAACGGCAAGCTGGTGCCGGACAACTGGGTGACCCGCCTGCCGAACAACAGCGCGCCCTTCACCTCGGCCACCGTGTTCATCGTGCGCAAGGGCAACCCCAAGGCCCTGAAAGACTGGCCGGACCTGCTCAAGGATGGCGTGCAGGTGATAGTGCCGAACCCCAAGACTTCGGGTAACGGCCGCTACACCTACCTGTCGGCCTGGGGTTATGTGCTGAAGAACGGCGGCGACGAGAACAAGGCCAAGGACTTCGTCGGCAAGCTGTTCAAGCAGGCACCGGTGCTCGACACCGGCGGCCGCGCCGCGACCACCACCTTCATGACCAACCAGATCGGCGACGTGCTGGTGACCTTCGAGAACGAAGCGGAAATGATCGCCCGCGAATTCGGCCGCGATCAGTTCGAAGTCATCTACCCGAGCGTCTCCGCCGAAGCCGAGCCGCCGGTGTCGGTGGTCGACAAAGTGGTCGACAAGAAAGGCTCGCGCGCCGCGGCCGAGGAGTACCTGAAGTACCTGTGGTCGCCGCAAGGCCAGGAAATCGCCGCCAACAACTACCTGCGCCCACGGGACCCGAAAGTCCTGGCCAAGTACACCGACCGTTTCCCGAAAGTCGACTTCCTCTCGGTGGAAAAAACCTTCGGCGACTGGCGCACCGTGCAGAAGACCCACTTCAACGATGGCGGGGTCTTCGACCAGATCTACGGCGATAAGTAACAACACCTGTAGCCGCTGCCGCAGGCTGCGATAAGGCCGAAGGCCTTCAGCGATCGTCAGATCTTGCGCACACGCTGTGTGCGATCGCAGCCTTCGGCAGCGGCTACCGTATTTTGCGGGTCAGGAATCTAAAGCCCGGCGGCAGCTTCGAACAGCACCGCCTTCCCCGCCTGATGCAGCTCAGGCAACATCGCCTCCGCCTCGATCTCGATCAGCCACTCGGGCAAGGACAGGCCGCTGACGATGATCCACGAGGACGCCGGCGGCTGCTGGGGGAAACGCTGCAACAGCACCTGGCTGATCTGTTCCTGCTGGTCGCGGGCTGCCTCGGCAATGTAGATCCGCAGCATGACCACGTGACTCAGGTCGCCGCCCGCCGCCGCCAGGACCCGGGCGATATTGTCGAAACTCTGCTCGGTCTGCTCGCGCAGCCCCGGGCCGACGCAGACCTCGCGCTCATCGACACCCACCTGGCCGGACAGCAGCAGGCGCCGCCCACCGCGCACCTCCACGGCCTGGCTGAAACCGTACTGCAGGGAATTGAAGACACTGGGCGGATTGAAGACTGATGTGTGCATGGGACCTCCGCTGCGATAGACGACCGCAAACCCTAAACCAAGCCCCTGCACAAGACCATCCGAAACCAGGCCGTTGAAATACCTGGCAACGTAACCGCCAGCCAGCTACATCGGCGGCGTCACCCCATCCTTGCCGGCGGAGATCGATTGCGCGGTGAGCGTGCCGTCCGCGCTCTGGGAGACGAACATCACCACCTTGACCCCGGCCTTGAGCAGGCTGCGGTCACCCGGCACCAGGTTGACGATGGGCACATCGTCCGGCACCAGGATCGTCTGCTGGCCGCCCTTGTAGTTGACGGTCAGGGTCCGGCCGTTGCTCACCACCAGGTCGCCGACGCGGCCATTGGTCATGCTGCTGCCCTTGACCAGATCGAAAGGCCGATGACCGTCGCCGGTGCCGGCCATCTGCGGTGGAAACACATGGACCTCCAGCGCCTTGAGGCTGCCATCGGCCTGCGGCACGGCGGCCGAACCTATGTAGCTGCCGGGCTTGATGTCCTCGATATTGGCCAGGGTCACGGCGCGGACCTGGGTCTGTGGTGTGAGGTTGATGGTGACGTTCTCGCCACTGTTGACGTGCACCCGCACCGCGTCGCCGGCGATGCTGGTGATTTCCCCGCGCACGCCGATGCGCATGCCCGGCGCGTCCTGGGCCTGGACCGGGCCGGCCAGCAGCAGTGCGCCGAGGGTGATCGCTTGGGCGCCGCCGAGCAGGCGGCGAAGACACAGATTCATGGGACGGGCTTCCTGTGATGAAAGGTGGCACAGAGGTCTAAACGAAAGCACTCCAGTGTCCGCGGAACAATGAGCGAGCTATGGAACTGAATGTAAGTAAATGTATCATCGCAACGCGATCCCGGTCGTCGTCTGCCGCTCTCGGCCGGCCCCGCCAGGCATTTATTCCTCCCGGGCATGAATGCTATCGCTCGTCAGCTTCTACCGCGTCACGGGCCAGCCCCTTAGCCTCGTCCGCATCCTTTTCGCTGCAACGAGAATCGCCATGACTTCCACGACCCAGGGGCTGCCCGCCGCCACCACGACCATGACCCGCGGCATGGTGCTGCTGTTCGCCTTCTGCTGCGGCGCCATCGTCGCCAACATCTACTATGCCCAGCCGATCATCGAGCTGATCGCCCCGGACATCGGCCTGAGCAGCACCATGGCCAGCCTGATCGTGTCCCTGACCCAGATCGGCTACGCCCTGGGCCTGTTCTTCCTGGTGCCCCTGGGCGACCTGCTGGAAAACCGCCGGCTGATGATCCTCACCAGCCTGGTGGCCATCGCCAGCCTGCTGGGCGCCGGGTTCACCGAGCAACCCAACGCCTTTCTGCTGGTCTCGCTGCTGATCGGCTTCAGCTCGGTGTCGGTACAGATCCTGATTCCCCTGGCCGCGCACCTGACGCCGGAGGAATCCCGTGGCCGGGTGGTCGGCGGCATCATGGGCGGCCTGCTGCTGGGCATCCTGCTGGCACGCCCGGTGTCCAGCGTGGTGGCCGACCTGTTCGGCTGGCGCGCAATGTTTATCGCCGCCGCCGTGCTGATGGCCGCCATCAGCCTGGTCCTGCTGCTGACCGTGCCCAAGCGCCAGCCTGCCCACAGCGCCACCTACGGCCAGTTGCTGGGTTCGTTGGGCACCCTGCTGCGCCAGCAACCGGTGCTGCGCCAGCGGGCGTTTTACCAGGCCTGTATGTTCGCCACCTTCAGCCTGTTCTGGACCGCGGTGCCGCTGGAGCTGGCGCGCAACCACGGCCTGTCGCAAAGCCAGATCGCCCTGTTCGCCCTGGTCGGAGCCATCGGCGCCATCGCCGCGCCCATCAGCGGACGCCTGGCGGATGCCGGCCACACCCGTGTCGCCTCGTTGCTGGCCATGCTGTTCGCCGCCTTGAGCTTCCTGCCGGCCTTTGTCCACCCGGCCTACAGCGTCATCGGCCTGGCAGTGACCGGCGTGGTCCTGGATTTCTGCGTGCAGATGAACATGGTCCTCGGCCAGCGCGCGGTCTACGCGCTGGATGCCCATAGCCGTGGCCGCCTCAACGCGCTGTACATGACCAGCATCTTCATCGGCGGCGCGGTCGGCTCGTCGATTGCCAGCGCGGTGTACGAACACGCCGGCTGGCTGGGCATAGTCGGCGTCGGCAGCGCCTTGCCGTTGCTGGCCCTGCTGCGTTTCCTGGGCACTTCGCAGAAGGCGCTGCCTGTCACGGCCTGAGCCCGGGCTCAAGCCACAGCCTGATCGATGTCCTCACCGGTGCGGTCGCGAATCCACAGCAACACCAGGGTGGACAAGGCGACCGTCGCCATCATGTACCAGGCCGGCGCCAGCGCCTGCTCAGTCACCTGCAGCAGCCAGGTGACAAAAAACTGGGCGAAGCCGCCAAACACCGAGACCCCGATACCGTAGGCCGCCGCCATGCCGGTGGTGCGCACCGACTTGGGGAACATCTCCGGCAACATGGTGATGCCCGGCACCGTCTGCAGGGTCAGCAACACCGAGAGCAGGCCGATGATCAGCAGCAGGTTGAACAGGCTGGGGGCGGCGATCAGCCACTGGAAACACGGCACTATCACCAGCAGAGTCAGCAGGCGCGAGCAGAAAATCACCCGCTTGCGCCCACAGCGATCGGCCAGCCAGCCCACCAGCGGCGACAACACAAAACAGACCGCCCCCACCACCACGCTGGCCAGCAGGCTGGAGGTGGTCGGCAGGCCCAGCACCCTGGCGGCATAGGCCGGCATGTAAAAGGCGATGATCTGGGTCGAGACCATGGCCCCGAGCATCAGCAGCACGCTTTTGCCCAATGCCCGCTTGTGCTGGCCGAACAGCTCGCGCAGCGGACTGCTGCGGGCCGCATGTTCCCTGGCCTGCTGGCTGTGGGCAGTCGACAGCCCGAGCACCAGGGTGTCTTCCAGGTGGCGACGGATGTACCAGCCCACCGGGGCGGTGAGCATGCCGATGAAAAACGGCACCCGCCAACCCCACTCGCTCATCGCCTGTTGATCCAGCCCCGCCACCAGCGCCGCAACCATGATCGCGCCGAGGAAGATCCCCAGCGACTGGCTGCCGAACTGCCAGCTGGCATAAAAACCCCGTTGCGATGCGGGGGCGTGTTCCACCAGCAGGGTGGTCGCCGCCCCCACTTCGCCACCGGCGGCAAAACCCTGGATCAGTCGCGCCAGCGCCATGATCAGGGGCGCGGCCATGCCGATCTGGCCATAGGTCGGGGTCAAGGCCATCAGGCCGCAGCCCAGGCCCATCAGGAACAGGGTCAGGGTCATCGCCGAGCGACGGCCGAAGCGGTCGGAGTAGGAACCGATCAGCAGCGCGCCGACCGGGCGCATCAGGAAACCCACGCCAAAGGTCGCGGTGGTCAGCAGCAACTGCCCGTAAGCGGACGCCGCAGGGAAAAACAGCGGCCCGATAAACAGCATCAGAAAGCTGAACACCGTGAAATCGAAAAACTCCAGGGCGTTACCGATAGTGGTACCGACAATCACTCGCCGACGGGAAACACACAGATTCGTCGCCGCAACCGGCGCGAAGGATTCGGAAACAACGGCCATGACATTCTCCTTGCAGACAAGGGCTACGCACCCACGACCGGCCGGGCCCGAACAGGTCCGGCCGGAGCGATCACCAGAGGCTGCGGGTCAGTCGACCGGCTCGAGAAAGGCACTCACCAGCTTCACCCAGTAGCTGGCGCCGTAAGGCAGGCAGGCGTCATTGAAGTCATAGGCCGGGTTATGCAACAGGCAGCCGCCCGCCGTCCCTTCGCCGTTGCCCATGATCAGGTAGCTGCCGGGACAGGCTTGCAGCATGAAAGAGAAATCCTCGCTGCAGGTCATCGGCTGCATATCGGCGACCAGCCCCTCCTCGCCCAGCCACTCCAGGGCCACCGCCCGCGCCAGGGCGGTTTCCCGCGGGTGGTTGTAGAGCACCGGGAACGCGTTGGCGCTGACCGTAACCTCAGCAGTCGCGCCGAATGCCTGGGCCTGGGCGTGGGCCAGCGCCTCGATGCGCTGTAGCAACAGCTCACGGGTCGTCTCTTTCAATGCCCTGACCGTCACCGCCAGCTCGACGCGAGTGGGAACCACCGACGAACTGCTGCCGCCGTGAATCGCCCCGACCCCGACCACGCCCATTTCCAGGGGCGGCAGGTTGCGCGCCACCACGGTCTGCAACGCCATGACCAGCGAGGCCGCGGCGACTATCGGGTCGACCGTGTCCTGGGGCATGGCGCCGTGACCGCCACGGCCGTTGATGCCAATCGTCACGGTGTCGGCCGAGGCCATGAACGGCCCGGGGAGAAAACCGAACTTACCCACCGGCAACCCCGGCCAATTGTGCATGGCAAAGACCGCATCGCAGGGAAACAGCTGAAACAGCCCATCCTCGATCATCTTCCGCGCGCCCACATGCCCTTCCTCGGCGGGCTGGAAGATCAGGCGCACGGTGCCATCGAAGTCGATGCTCTGGGCCAGGCACTGGCCGGCGGCCAGCAGCATCGCGGTGTGCCCGTCATGGCCACAGGCATGCATCTTGCCGTCATGCCGGCTGGCGTAGGGCAAGCCGCTGGTTTCCAGGATCGGCAAGGCGTCCATGTCCGCGCGCAGGCCGATGACCCGGTTGCCCCGGCCCTTGCGCAACGACGCCACGACGCCGGTGCCGGCCAGCCCGTGGTGAACCTCATAACCCCAGCCGCGCAGCTTGTCGGCGACCAGGCGGCTGGTTTCGAACTCCTCGTAGCTCAGTTCAGGATGGGCGTGCAGATGCTGGCGCAGCGCAACCATGGGCGTCGTCAGCTCGCGTATCTCAGGCAGGATCGTTGGGCTCGGCATGGGTTTCTCCTCAGCAGTGATAGATGGCCTGATCGTCGGCTGAGACGCTGTCAGGCTCTTGTAGGTCTTTCAGGCAGATCAGGCTGGCGGCCAGATCTGTGGGAACCAGTCCTGGCGCAGGCGCTGACCTGCTTGCATACCGTGGTCAGGGTACGGCGGCGAGGTCCTGCCAGGGCGCTCGGCATAACGCACGTCCTCGCCCAGCCAGCGCAGCGACAGCACGCGCCGGCGGGCCTGGCTGAGATTGCCGCGTGCGCCGTGCACGGTGCGGAAGTCGAACAGCACCGCGTCCCCCGGCTCCATCTGCCACTCCAGCACCTGCATGCCGGGTTCGACATCCGGGTCCGGCACCGGCCGATAGCGGCTGACATCCTCGTAAAAGCTGCTGTCGTCCTTCCAGCGCAGCGGCAGCACCCATTGCGGCCAGAGGTGGGAGCCGGCGATCAGGCGCAAGGTCGCCTCGCGCACCGGGTCCACCGGGATCCACAGGCTGACGGTCTGCTCGCCATCGAGAAAGTAATAGGGAATGTCCTGGTGCCAGGGTGTCGGCTTCTGGGTGCCCGGCTCCTTGACCAGTACATGATCGTGAAAGAACTGCGCACTGGGCGACTGCATCACCGCTGCCGCAATCGCCGCCGCGGGCGACTCACGGACCATGGCGACGAATTCGGGAATGCGCTCCCAGTTGCAGTAATCGTCGAAAAACCCACCCGGCTCGCCGGCCGCCACCACGTTGGTGGCATAGGGGCCCGGCTCGCGCTGGTTACGCTCGATACCTGCGGCGATCGACCCGACCCAGTCCTTGAACACACCACGTAGACAAATGGCGCCATCGCGTTGAAAAGCTGCGATATCCGCCGCTGATACCAAAGGGCTGACTGACCTGTTCATAGGGGCTCCTGCGTGACGGCCGCCATGATCGCGGCGACCACGGCCAGACTATTGCCCCAGGCTCATCCAAAAATAAAATAATATGATCCGATCTGGCTCCTCGGAATTTCTTATGAAGATCAGTCTGCGCCACCTGCGCTGCGCCCTGGCGGTCACCCGCCACGGCAACATCACTCAGGCCGCCGAGCATCTGAACGTATCGCAGCCGGCGGTCTCCGCCGCCCTCAGCGAACTGGAAGGACACCTGGGGCAAGTGCTGTTCATTCGCCAGCGCGGACAGGGAGTGACGCTGACGCCGTTCGGCCGCCTGGCGATGGACAAGGCCCAGCAGATAGTGGCCGGCGTGCATGAGCTGGAACGCCTGGCGGACGACGACGACACCTTGTCCGGCGAACTGATGCTGGCCTGCTTCGAGGACCTGGCGCCCTATTGCCTGCCGCAGCTGTTGCGCGGCCTCAAGGAACGCCACCCGGCGATCGAGGTGACGATTCGCGAATACGGCTTCGACCAGATCGGCAAGCAATTGAGCAACGGCAGCCTGGACGCCGCGCTGAGCTATGACCTGGGCTTGCCGGATGGGGTACAGAGCACAGTGCTGTGCGAACTGTCGGCCCATGCGCTATTGCCGGCCGAGCACCCCCTGGCCGGTCACCGCGAGGTCAGCCTGCGCCAGCTCTGCGATTACCCCCTGGTGCTGACCGAACAGGCCTACAGCTGGCAGCATTTCCTCGACCTGTTCCGCTTCCATGGCTTGCAGCCGCAAAACTTCAGCAAGACCTATTCTTTCGAACTGCAGCGCGGGCTGGTGGCCAACGGCTTTGGCGTGGCCGTGGCCTATACCCGGCCTTTCGGCGACCACAGCTATGACGGGCGGCCGCTGGCGATCCGGCCGATTGCCGAACCGCTGCCGCTGCAACGCATCGTGCTCGCCCAGTCTCGGGCCCGCAGCCATTCGCCGCTGGTCAACGCCCTGCGGGAACAGGCCCGGCAATGGTTCGGCGAAAGCCCGGGGTTTGGCTGGCACCCATAAGCGGCGCCGCGGCTCGACGGCGTTCCACACAACACTCGATCGTTCACACACAAGGAGTCCCAATGGACCGGCTGGCAGCCATGCAAACCTTCGTTCATGTGGTGGAAAGCGGGTCCTTTTCCGCCGCCGCCCGGCTTCTGGATATCGGCCAGCCGGCCGTATCGAAAACCATCGCCCAGCTGGAGGCGCGGCTGGCGGTGCGGCTGTTGCTGCGCTCGACTCGCGGCCTGACGCCCACCGAGGCCGGCATGGCGTTTTTCGAGCGGGCCAGGCGGGCCCTCGAAGAGGCCGACGAAGCCGATCTCGCGGCGCGCGGGGCCGGTACGGGGCTGCGCGGCACGCTGCGAGTCTGCGCCGCGGTGACCTTCGCCCGCCTGCACATCGTGCCGCACCTGGGGACCTTTCTCGAACACCACCCCGAGCTCGACATCGACGTGGTGCTGGATGACCGCAATATCAATCTGGTGGAGGCCGGCATCGACGTCGCCCTGCGCATGGGCCCCTTGAGCGACTCCGGGCTGACCGCGCGGCGGATCGGCGAATGCCGGCGCGTGGTATTGGCCACCCCGGACTACTTCGCCCGCCACGGCGAACCCGCCTGCCCCGCCGACCTGAGCAAGCACCAGGCGATCGTCTACAGCCTCGGCGGCGGTGCCCACTGGCGCTTCGAACGGGGCGACGAACAGCAATCGGTGACGGTCCGCGGGCGGATTCGCGTCAGCGCCGCGGAGGGGTTGCGCGAGTCGGTGCTGGGCCATCAGGGGCTGACCATGGCCTCGCAATGGATGTTCGCCCCCGAGCTGGCCAGTGGCACGGTGCGCGAAGTGATGTCGGACTGGACGCTGCCCCGCCAGGAGCTATGGGCGGTGTTCCCTACCGGGCGGCTGACCAGCGCCAAGGCCCGGGCCTTCGTCGACTTTGTCCAGCAACTGCTGACCCGCCCGGATGCCACTCAAGGTTGAGCGACGTCAGATTCGCCCACGTACCAGCACTTCGACCTTGGCCGCCTCGCCCCAGCGTTGGACCCGTTCGATCAGCGCAGGGTCGGTTTCGCCCACCAGATACAAGGTTTCGATCGATTGGGCAGCCGCCCACTCGACAAACCCGCACTGCTCGAAGGTGTCGATAGCCGCCAGCTGGAACTCGTTTTCGTAGAAGCCGGGCACCACGGCGACCTGGGCATCGACGGCACTGACTTCAGGCAGGAACGGACAGGCCAGGTGCACCACGTCCCACTTCGCCACGCGCCAGTTGCGCAGCGCTTCGTCGAAGCGGCTGCGAGCGCCGCGGACAAACCCCAGGCCATCGATCACCATGCGCCGGTTGATGATCATCCACACTTTGCGTTTGCGCGGGGCCTTGAGCAGCACCTCGCCGGTGACCTTCGAGGCGCGCAGCGCCAGGGCGAACACCAGCAATACTGGAACGAAGTAGCGATAAACCGTCTCCGTCTCGGTGGCGCGGGTCAGCTCATACAGCCTGGAAACCTCGCCCCGGACCTTACGCTGGTCGCCCAGGGTTTCATCGAGGCGGCCGAGCCAGGCCAATACGGGCGGCGCCGAATACCGGGCGCGAAGCTCATCCAGCGCCTGGACCACCGTCCCCACCGAGAGCGCCGTCAGCCGCTCCTGCGCCGTTCTCTCTAACCTGGCAAAACGCTGACAGAGCTCGCTCACCTGCGCGGCATCGGCGGCGCTATAGAGAGTCGCGGCGGCACGGCAATGCTCCGGGCCCAGCAGATCGTCGATCTCGGCCTTGAGGCGCCTCTGGGTCGAGGCTTCATGGGACTCGGCCAGTCGATAGTCGCTCTGGAACCATTCGGTCCTGACGCTCTGGGTCTCGCCGATCAGCGCCAGCGACGCCAGCAACAGCCAGCCGTAGTCCACGCGCTTCCAGCCGATCTCGCCCAGGGGAAAGACCGAGATGAAGCTCCAGCAGAAGAAGTAGTAGAGGAAGATAAACAGCACCAGCAAATACACCGGTGCCAGGGAGAAGTAGATCAGCTGCGGCACTTCGACATCGGCGAAGCCATGCAGGGCGAGCAACACAGCGACAACACAGAGCCCGAAGGCCATGGGTGCGAAATAGGGTTTGTTCAGGCTTTTCTTCATCGGGCGCTCGGATGGCGATACTCAGGAACACCCTGGGGTATCGGCCATCCAACCGGCTGCTTGAACCGGACCCGCCCGCGGTCCGCTCAGTGGTCGCCGCTTACTGAGAGCCGCTTACTGGAACTGGCGCCCCAGGCCCGATGGCACGCCGTGGATATCGGTCTCTTCCCATGGCCCGTCGGGGCTGATGGAACGGCTCCAGCCGTTGTTCCAGCGGTAGTAGGTGCGCTGGCGGTAGAAGGTGTTGGTCTGGTTATCCAGCACATAGACGCCCAGGCGCGGGTCCCAGTGGCTGTTGCCGCCCGGTGGCGGCGCGAAGCTCGCGGAAGTGCGCGGCAACGGCTTGGCCGGCTTGATCGGCGTGGCGGGTTTGCTCGGGGTGCCGGGCGTCGGCTTGGTAGTGGGTTGCGCGGGCGGAATCGGTGGCAGCGTCTCGGGCGGCGTCGGCTGCTGGACCGCACAGGCGCTCAACCCCAGGACCAGTGTTAACAGGGTGATGCGGGCAATGGCGGTCATGGCGGCTTCTCTTATTTATCCGGGCTGTCGATGGTCAGTTGTTGCGGCGCGGTGGTGCTGCTGGCCAGGGGCTTGCTGCGACCGACCCACTCGCCGGCAGTCGGTTGGCCGGCGCGGGAAATGCGTGCAACCAGTTGGACTTCCGGGAAGTTCGACAGTTTCAACTGCGGCATCATCGCGTCGGCATCCCCCAGCTCCACCGTCACCGGCAGGTCGGCCACGGTCAGGCGCTTGGCCGCCAGTGGCGCCGGCGGCCCGGAAGTGGCGCGGGCAAAGATGAACACGCTGTCGCCCGGCTGCACCTTGGCTTTCAGCTCGGCGGCCAGGTCGACACGCACCTTGAGCAGCGCGGCGGCCTTGGGCGCGGGCGCCTGGGCCACTTTGCCGCCGCTGGCCAGCAGCTTCTCGGTGGCCCGGTCGATACCGCCCTGCAGCGCGGCGCGCGAGTTGTCGTCCGCCGGCAATTGCGCCAGCAGGCGGTTCCAGTAATCGATGGCCTCTTGATAACGCTCGCCTTCGAAGGCGGCGATGCCCAGCAGGCCGAGGCTGGTGACTTCCTTCGGATCGGCCTTCAGCGCTTCGTCGGTCAGGGCCTGGACCTTGTCCGACCACCGCTTGCCGTCGGCGAAATACTGCGCCTGCGCCCACTGGCCGAGCAGTTCCGGCTGGCGCCCGGCCAGGGCCACGGTGCGCTCGAAGATCTTCGCCGCGTCCGCTGGGCGGTCCTGGGCCATGTAGGTACGACCGAGGAAGTACAGGCCCTCGGCGGAATCCGGCTGGGCGGCGACCGCGCGCTCGAGGCGGCGGGTCATCTCTTCCATGGATTGCGGGGCCTGGGCGAATTCACGGGTCAGCTCGACCTTGTCGCTGGCGCCGAAATGCAGGTACAGGCCCAGGCCCAATAGCGGCACCAGCAGCGCCGCCAGCAATGGCAGCGGCTTGCCCAGGCGCGATACCCCAGCCAGTTCCGCGCCCTCGGTATCGGCCAGCAGTTCGCGCGCGGCTTCGGCGCGGCCGCTGTCCATCTGCTCGGCGCTGAGCACGCCTTCGGCCTGCTGGCCTTGCAGCTCGGCCACGCGTTCTTGATAAAGCGCCACGTTCAGCGCGGTACGATCCTCTTCACGCTGGGCGCGACGGCCGCGTAGAACCGGGATCAGCAGAAAACTCAGGGCTACCAGGAGCAGCAGGCCTGCGGCGAGCCAGAAATCAATCATTCGCGGTCTTTATCCAACAGTTGGTCGAGGCGCTGACGCTCCTCGGCGGAAAGTGTGCTCGGGTTGTCGCTGCGCTGCACGCGCCGACGCCGGACGATCACGGCGATGATCACCACGCCCCCCAACAGCAGGCCGGCGGGGCCGAACCAGAGCAAGGCGGTCTTGCCGGTCAGGGCCGGCTTGTAGCGCACGAAGTCGCCATAGCGGTCGACCATGAAATCGATGATCTGCTGGTTGTCCTTGCCTTCGCCGAGCATGCGGAAGATCTCCTTGCGCAAGTCCGCGGCGATCGGCGCATTGGAGTCGGCGATGTCCTGGTTCTGGCACTTGGGGCAACGCAGCTCTTTGGTCAACTCGCGAAAGCGCTCGCGCTCGGCGTCGTTGGCGAATTCGTAGGTATCGATCGCGGCGTGGGCCACGCCAGCGATACTCAGGCCCAGGACGGCCGCGGCCAGCCAACGCTTCATGGCTTGGCCTCGTCGGCCAGGGCTTGATACTTCGCGGCCAGCTTCTCGCGCCACACCGTTTCGTCGATCACCCCGACGTATTTGTCGCGGATGATGCCCTTGGCGTCGATGAAGAAGGTTTCCGGCGCGCCGTACACCCCGAGGTTCAGGCCCAGGGTGCCCTCCTCGTCACGGATATCCAGCTGGTAAGGGTTGTGGAATTCGACCAGCCACTTCAGGGCGTCGGCGTTGACGTCCTTGTAGTTGACGCCGTAGATGGTCACGCCCTGCTGCGCCAGCTTGTTCAGCACCGGGTGCTCGACCCGGCAGGAAATGCACCAGGTACCCCAGACGTTGACCAGCGCCGGCTTGCCCAGCAGGTCGGCGCGGGTCAGGGTCTTGTCGCCCTGCACCGACGGCAGGGAAAACTCCGGGAACGGCTTGCCGATCATCGCCGACGGCAGCTCGGCCGGGTCCAGGTACAACCCGCGGTACAGGAACACCGCCACCAGCAGGAACAGCGCCAGCGGCAACAACATTATCCAGCGTCTCATGCAGTGGCTCCTGTCATGCCCAGGGCTTCGCGCACCCGGGTCTTCACCTTGACCCGGTAACGCCGGTCGAGGGCCGCCAGCAGGCCGCCGAAACCGGTGAGCAGGCCGCCGAACCAGATCCAGCGCACGAACGGCTTGACGTGCACCCGCACGGCCCAGGCGCCATCGCCCAGCGGCTCGCCGAGGGCGACGTAGAGGTCACGGGTGAAGCCGGCGTCGATGCCGGCCTCGGTCATCACCGAGTTCTGTACCGTGTAGAGGCGTTTTTCCGGGTGCAGCACAGCAACCTCCTTGCCGTCGCGGACCACCCGCACCGTGCCCTTGTCGGAGGTGAAGTTGGGGCCTTCGAAATGCTTGGCGCCCTCGAAGACGAAGTGATAACCGGCCAGGTCCATGGACTCGCCCGGCTCCAGGCGCAGGTCGCGCTCGGCGCTGTTCTGGCTCGACAGCACCACGCCCAGGGCGCAGACCGCGATGCCCAGGTGCGCCAGTTGCATGCCCCAGTAGCTGCGGGTCAGGCCCGGCAGGCCCTTGACCAGGCCTTTGTGGCGGGTCTTGTCGAAGATGTCGCGGACCCCGGCGAGCAACACCCAGGCCGCCAGCATGAAGGTCGCCAGCACTGCCCAGTTGAAGTCGCCGTAGACGATACCGGCCACCACCGCCAGTGCGGCGCTGCCCAGCAGCACCGGGGTCAGCATGCTTACCAGCCATTTCACCGGGGTGTCTTTCCAACGCACCACCACGCCCACCGCCATCACCACCATCAGCAGCGCCATCAGTGGAATGAACAGCGCATTGAAGTACGGCGGGCCGACCGACAGCTTGGCCCCGGTCAGGGCGTCCAGTACCAGCGGGTACAGGGTGCCCAGCAGGATCATCGAGGCCGCCACCACCAGCACCAGGTTGTTGCCCAGCAGCAGGGTTTCCCGCGACCACAGGTTGAAGCCGACCTGACTCTTGACCACCGGCGCGCGCAGGGCGAACAGGGTCAGCGAACCGCCGACCACGAACAGCAGGAAGATCAGGATGAACACGCCGCGCTCGGGGTCCGAGGCGAAGGCGTGGACCGAGGTCAGCACCCCGGAACGCACCAGGAAGGTCCCCAGCAGGCTCAGGGAGAACGCGGCGATGGCCAGCAGCACGGTCCAGCTCTTGAACACGCCGCGCTTTTCGGTGACCGCCAGCGAATGGATCAACGCGGTGCCCACCAGCCACGGCATGAACGAGGCATTTTCCACCGGGTCCCAGAACCACCAGCCACCCCAGCCGAGTTCGTAGTAGGCCCACCAGGAGCCGAGGGTGATACCGATGCCGAGGAATGCCCAGGCGACTATGGTCCAGGGCCGCGACCAGCGCGCCCAGGCCGCGTCCAGGCGACCGCCAAGCAAGGCTGCGATGGCGAAGGCGAAAGCCACGGAGAAACCGACATAGCCCATGTAGAGCATCGGCGGGTGCACGATCAGGCCGATGTCCTGCAGCAGCGGGTTGAGGTCGCGGCCGTCGCCGGGCACCTGCGGCAGAATCCGCGCGAAGGGGTTGGAGGTGACGATCAGGAACAGCAGGAAGCCGGTGCTGATCATGCCCATCACCGCCAGCACCCGCGCCAGCATCACTTGCGGCAACTGTCGGGAGAACACCGACACGGCGAAGGTCCAGCCCCCGAGGATCAGCGCCCAGAGCAGCAACGAGCCCTCGTGGGCGCCCCATACCGCGCTGAACTTGTAGTACCAGGGCAAGGCGCTGTTGGAGTTGCTGGCGACATAGGCCACCGAGAAATCGTCGACCATGAAGGCATAGGTCAGGCAGCCGAAGGCGAAGGTCAGAAAGGCGAACTGCCCCCAGGCCGCGGGCTGCGCCAGGCCCATCCACAGACGGTCGCCACGCCAGGCGCCGAGCAGCGGCACCACGGCCTGGACCAGGGCAAAACACAGGGCCAGGATCATCGCCAGATGGCCGAACTCGGGAATGAAGATTGCGGATGTCATCGCTCAGCCCTCCTTGGCCGGAGCCGGCGCCATTTGCCCACTGTCTTTCAGGGCCTTGGTCACTTCCGGCGGCATGTACTTCTCGTCGTGCTTGGCCAGCACTTCGTCGGCCACCACCACGCCGTCGGCGTTGAGCTTGCCCAGGGCGACGATGCCCTGCCCTTCGCGGAACAGATCCGGGAGGATGCCGCGGTAGGTGATGGTCACGGCCTTGTTGAAGTCGGTGACCACGAAGCGCACGTCCAGCGAGTCCGCCGAGCGTTGCAGCGAGCCCATCTGCACCATGCCGCCGGCGCGGATCCGCGTGTCATGGGGGGCTTCGCCGTTGGCGATCTGGGTCGGGGTGTAGAACAGATTGATGTTCTGTTGCAGGGCGCTCAGCGCCAGACCGACGGCAACGCCCACGCCGCCCAGCACACCGAGGATGATCAACAGACGCTTTTTACGCAGCGGATTCACTGATTGTTCTCCCGGCGCAGACGACGCGCCTCTTGTTGCAGGTAACGCTTGCGGGCCAGCAACGGCACCGCCACGTTGAGGATCAGCACCACCAGGCAGATGCCGTAGGCTGACCAGACATACAGGCCATGATGGCCCATGGCGAGAAAGTCGGCGAAGGACGAAAAACTCATGATGCCGCCTCCAGGCTGTTCTGCACTTCGGCCCTGACCCAGCTGGCGCGGGCTTCGCGCTTGAGCACTTCGAGACGCATGCGCAGCAACAGCACGGCGCCGAAGAAACAATAGAAGCCCAGCACGGTCAGCAACAGCGGCAGCCACATCTCGACGGGCATCGCCGGCTTTTCGGTGAGGGTGAAGGTCGCGCCCTGGTGCAGGGTGTTCCACCACTCCACCGAGTATTTGATGATCGGGATGTTGATCACCCCGACGATGGCCAGCACCGCGCAGGCCTTGGCCGCACTGTCGCGATTGCTGATGGCGTTGCCCAGGGCGATCAGGCCGAAGTACAGGAACAGCAGGATCAGCATGGAGGTCAGGCGCGCGTCCCAGACCCACCACGAGCCCCAGGTCGGCTTGCCCCAGATGGCCCCGGTGACCAGCGCCACGGCGGTCATCCAGGCACCGATGGGCGCCGCGCATTGCAGGGCGACGTCGGCCAGTTTCATCTTCCACACCAGGCCCACCACCCCGCACACCGCCAGCATCACGTAGATGGACTGGGCCAGCATGGCGGCGGGAACGTGGATGTAGATGATGCGAAAGCTGTTGCCTTGCTGATAGTCCGGCGGCGCGAAGGCCAGGCCCCAAACGACGCCGACGGTGATCAGCAGCAAGGCTGCGATGCTCAGCCAGGGCAACAGCTTGCTGCTGATGCCGTAAAACCACTTGGGCGAGCCGAGCTTATGAAACCAGGTCCAGTTCATACTGTTTCCATCACGGGTGCCGCGCGTTGTCACGCACAGCCAGGGTCTTTACTGATCAAAATTTGATCAGACCTCATTATTCGCCGACGCTGATCTTCAGGCCAGCCGCTATTGCAAAAGGTGTCAGCGTTACTGCCAGGGCGGTCAGGCTCCCAAGCCACAGCAGGTAACCGGTCGCCGGCATGCCCTGCAAGGCCGCCTGCAAGGCGCCGCTGCCGAGAATCAATACCGGGATGTACAAAGGCAGGATCAGCAGCGCCAGCAACAGGCCGCCACGCTTGAGTCCTACCGTCAACGCCGCGCCCACCGCTCCCAGCAGGCTGAGCACCGGAGTGCCCAACAGAAGGGACAGCAACAGCACCGGCAGACAGGCTGTGGGCAGACCGAGCATCAGTGCCAACAGGGGCGCAAGCAATACCAGTGCCAGGCCGGAAAAGGCCCAGTGTGCCAGCACCTTGGCCAGAACCAGAAGAGGCAGGGGGTGCGGCGAAAGGACCC
The DNA here is from genome assembly GCF_058800485.1 of Pseudomonas sp. GW822-FHT05A08. Lineage (NCBI taxonomy): Bacteria > Pseudomonadati > Pseudomonadota > Gammaproteobacteria > Pseudomonadales > Pseudomonadaceae > Pseudomonas > Pseudomonas sp. GW822-FHT05A08. The sequence continues at coordinate 2,080,588 of NZ_CM179511.1, read as the reverse complement.
ACTGCTCCAGGGATCCGTCCTCGAAATCACTGCGAAAAAGCCCGTCCAGCGAGAGCAAAACCGATAATAAGGCCGCTACCCAGACTAGCCCTGGAGACAAGGTTTGCAACAATTGTGTCTCAGGTCCCACCGCCAACGGGAACAGTGAGACAACGATGGCGAAAAACACCAGCGGGTTGGCCAGTTCGGCGGGACGGCGGAACAGCAGCCGGGATTCGCGGGCAACCAGCAGTCCGAAAACACTCATACGGCCCAATGCCCCAGATCGATGTCGCGATAGCCGGCCGGCAGGCGGCTCAGTGTGTGGTGGGTGGTGAGGATCACCATGCCGCCGCGTTCGCAGTGGCCGGCCAGGTGTTCTTCCAGTTGCGCCACGCCCTGTTTGTCCAGGGCGGTGAAGGGTTCGTCGAGAATCCACAGCGGCGGGCTGTCCAGGTACAACCGGGCCAGCGCCACCCGGCGCTGCTGGCCGGCGGACAGGGTATGACAGGGCACATCCTCGAAACCGCGCAGGCCGACCGCCGCCAGGGCCTGCCAGATCGCCTCGCGATCGGCGGGCTGATGCAGGGCGCAGAGCCAGCTGAGGTTTTCCTCGGGGGTCAACAGGTCCTTGATCCCCGCCGCATGGCCGATCCACAACAGGTTGCGCGCCAGCTCCGCGCGCTGGGCGTTGAGCGGCTGGCCGTTGAGCAGCACCTGGCCGCTGGTCGGCTGCATCAGCCCTGCCAGCAGGCGCAACAGGCTGGTCTTGCCGCTGCCGTTGGGACCGCTGATCTGCAACATGTCGCCGCTGGCCAGACGCAGTTCGAGCTTTTCGAAGAGCAGCCGCAGGTCGCGCTCACAGGCAAGCGCTACGGCTTCTAGAAGAGGACTGGTCAAATGATCGCGGGCCTTTACGGTTCAAGTCGGCGGTGGAGCAGCCGTTAAAGAGATGCAGAATAAACGCATCGGCGGCCTGTTCCAGAGAGCTGCGTCAAACTTTTGCGATGTTTTCGCCACGCTCCCCGAAGACGGGCGGCATTATACATGCGATGCCCTACTCTCAAGAGGGCTTATTTCTCCACAGGTTGTGTCCAGATGACAGGTGAAATCACCCTTCCTCCGCTGCCCCAACTGACGCCGGGAACCGTGCGCGCGCTGCCGATCAGCGGTGAGCTGCTCAAGTTGCTGCAGCCCCTGGAAGGCCTGATCGCCGCCGGCCAATCGGCCAAGGCCGAAGTACTGTCGCTCAAGCAGGCGGACCAGACGTTCCAACTGTTGCTCAAGCTGACCCTCGACAGCGGCCGGCAGACCACCGTCCAGGCCACCAGCAACCAGGCGCTGCCCCTGGGCACCAGCCTGGCGGTGACCCAGCCCTCGGCCGGCAACCTGGCCATCACCGTGCAGCAGGCGATTGCCGCCAGCGTCGCCACCCTGACCCGCCTCGACACCGCACAGCTTCCCGTGGGCACCCTGCTGCAAGGCAAGGTGCTGACCACCCAGCTACAACCCCAGGCAGCCGGACAACCGGCGGTCTACCGCTCACTGGTGAGCCTGCTCAACACCGCCTTGAGCGGCAGCACCCTGAGCATCGACAGCCCGCAACCCCTGCGCATCGGCAGCCTGCTGAGCGCCCTGGTGCAAGGCTCGCAGAGCTTGAGCTTCGTGCCGCTGAGCGGGCGTCAGGAGCAACTGGCGATCGCCCAGCAACTGGCCGCCCAGCAAAGCCGCCAGGCCTCGCTGACGGGCCTGATCAATGCGTTGCAGAACCTGCCGCCCTCCGACGACACCTCCAGCGAACTGCGCGCCGCGGTGGACAAGTTGCTCGCCGGCCTGCCCGACCTGCAGCAACTGAGCAATCCCAAGGCGCTGGCCCTGGCCCTGGGTAACAGCGGCGCCTTCTTCGAGTCGCGGCTGCTGGCCGGCGACAATCCGGCCCTGGCGGCTGACCTGAAAGGCAACCTGTTGCGCCTGATCGCCCAGATGACGCCGGGCCTGCCGGCCAGCACCAGCTTCAACGCGATCATTGCCGCCAACACCCTGGCCCAGGTGCTGCCGAGCTTCGTGCGCAGCGCCCTGGGGACCCTCGGCCAGGTCAGCGCCAGGCCCCAGCCCGGTGGCTTCCCCCTGCCCTCGCGGCTGCTGCAAAGCCTTGAGGAGGAAGGCGACCTGGAACACCTGCTGCGCCTGGCCGCGGCCGCTGTTTCGCGCCTGCAGAGCCATCAGCTGGCGAGCCTGGAACAGAGCGGCCTGACCGATGACGGGCGGCTGCTGACCACCTGGCAACTGGAGATCCCGATGCGCACGATGCAGGACGTCGTGCCCCTGCAGGTCAAGTTCCAGCGCGAAGACCCGGCGGAAAAACCGCCCGAGGAAAAACGCGAGGAACGCGAACCGAAACAGCAGCTGTGGCGCGTCGAACTGGCGTTCGACCTCGAGCCCCTGGGCCCGCTGCAGGTGCAGGCGCAATTGCTCAAGGGCCGCCTGTCCAGCCAGCTCTGGGCGCAGCGGCCATTTACCGCGAGCCTGATCGAAAGCCATCTGGGCAGCCTGCGTGAACGGCTGCTCGCGTCCGGCCTGGATGTGGGCGATCTGGACTGCCATCTCGGCACACCGCCGCAGGGCCCGAAAACCCGACTGGAACAACGCTGGGTCGATGAAACCGCATGAATAATCCCAACCCGCCACGCCAGGCCATCGCCCTCAAGTACGACGGCCAGCACGCCCCCACGCTGACCGCCAAGGGTGACGACGAACTGGCCGAAGCCATCCTGAAAATCGCCCGCGACTGTGAAGTGCCGATCTATGAGAACGCCGAGCTGGTGAAACTGCTGGCGCGCATGGAACTGGGCGACAGCATTCCCGAGGAGTTGTACCGGACCATTGCCGAAATCATCGCCTTCGCCTGGAACCTCAAGGGCAAGTTCCCGGCCGGGCATGAGCCGCAGGAAGCGGCGCTGGAGAAAGATGTGACGGAAAGCGGGGAGGATTACTGAAGAGCTACAAGCTACAAGCTACAAGCTACAAGCTACAAGCTACAAGCTACAAGCTACAAGCTACAAGCTACAAGCTACAAGCTACAAGATTCCAGCTTGAAGCTTGCGGCTTGTAGCTTGCAGCTAGCTTCTATGTAACTTACTCATCAACTCGGCCTCGGCCTGGGTCAAGCCGCAGGACTGAGTCAGTTCGTCGACGCTGGCGCCCATGCCCACCAGGCGCGCGGCCTGGGCGAAGGACAGGCTCGACGGATCGCGCTGTTCCAGCTGGGCCAGCTTGTCCGGCAACGGGCCGACCACCGCGCGCAGCTCATGCAGGTCTTCGCCCATGCGCACCGTACCGTTCTGGTAATCGTCGACGCGCTTGGCCAGGTCCTTGATGCGCTGATCGCGCAGCGCATCGCCCTGGGCCTGCTGGGCGGCGATCTGCCGCTGAGCACGGATATAGGCCAGGAACATCGCCAGTGTGCCTGCCCAAAAGAGGAACAGGACAATAACCGCAACCTCGAGAATCAATCAGATACTCTCCAGTTCCGACCACTCTTCTTCGCTCATCATCTTGTCCAGCTCAACCAGAATCAGCAGCTCGCCGTTCTTGTTGCACACGCCCTGGATGAACTTGGCCGACTCTTCGTTACCGACGTTCGGCGCGGTCTCGACTTCCGACTGACGCAGGTAAACCACTTCCGCCACGCTGTCGACCATGATCCCGACCACTTGCTTGTCGGCTTCGATGATCACGATACGGGTGTTGTCATTGACCTCGGTCGGCACCAGGCCGAAGCGCTGGCGGGTGTCGATCACGGTCACCACGTTGCCGCGCAGGTTAATGATGCCCAGCACGTAGCTCGGGGCACCCGGTACCGGTGCGATCTCGGTGTAGCGCAGGACTTCCTGCACGCGCATCACGTTGATGCCGTAGGACTCGTTATCCAGCTTGAAGGTTACCCATTGCAGGATCGGATCTTCGGAACTCTGTGCAGACGACGACTTATTCATACCCCTGACCCCTCAAAAAACCGTTGGAAACGGTGTGTGTTCTGTGTGGCCGCACCGTCGGCGCAGCCTGTTGTTGGTCTATATCGGCTTCGGCGCCGGTTTACTGATAGCCATGTGTTTCGCGCCGCCGCTGGCGATCAGCTCGGCCAGCTCGGAAACGTCCAGCAGCGCGCACATATGCTCGATGACCGTGCCCGCCAGCCATGGCCGCTGGCCACGGTGGCTGCGCCATTTGATTTCGTTCGGGTCCAGGCGCAACGAGCGGCTGACCTGATGCACCGCCAGCCCCCACTCGTAGCCCTGGACCGAGATCACGTATTGCAGGCCCTGACGGAAGTCGTCGCGGTAGCGATCCGGCATCACCCAGCGCGCGGTATCCAGCACCTTCAGGTTGCCGGCCTGGCTCGGCAGGATCCCGAGGAACCACTCCGGCTGACCGAACAGCGGCGTCAGTTCATGCCCCGCCAGGGAGTAGATCGACCCCAGGCAGACCAGCGGCACCGCCAGGGTCAACCCGGCGACATCGAACAGCAGGCACTCGAAGGGTTCCGCCGCCCAGCTCGGCCGGTCGTCACCCGCCACCGGGGGTGGCGTGCTGCTGGGTGGCCGATGCACCTCGACCACCGGTTCGACCAGGCCTTGCAACAAGGGCGCAACGGTCGACACGGTGGCCGGCAATGGCGCGGGCGCCTCCAGCACGGGGGCGACCACCGCTTCCTCGACCCGCACTACCGGCGCGACAACCGCAGCCGGCGCACGCTGGACCTGGGCATCGCGAGCCTGTTCTTCGAGCACCGCGGCCTGGAACTCATCCAGGACCTCGCTCGACACCGCCACCTCTGCAACGGCTGCCTGAACCTGCGGCAGCGCCTCGGGAACCGCGAACTCTTCTTCGGTGGCGTCCTGCAGCAACGCGTCCAGGTAGGATTGCAGCGCCAACTGCGGCCGGGACGTGACGTCGACAGGACGGTTCATAAGGATGCCCACGGATAAAGCCCAGCACAGTGACCTGTAGGGTTTATCGGCCAGACCGGCAGCAGACTTGAATGCTCCGCCACGTCAGGCCACCTGCGGGACAAGTTGCTGGGCTAGCAGGTGCTTGAGCAAGGCGCGATAGGCCAGTACGCCGCGACTCTTGCCGTCGAACTGCGAAGGCGTCAACCCGGCCCGGCTGGCATCGCGCAGGCGCGTGTCGACCGGGATATAGCCTTGCCAGATCTCATCCGGGAACTTGTCGCGCAGCACCCGCAAGGTGCCCAGGGACGCCTGGGTGCGGCGGTCGAACAGGGTCGGCACGATGCTGAACGGCAGCGCCTGTTTGCGCGAGCGGTTGATCATCGCCAAGGTATTGACCATGCGCTCCAGGCCCTTGACCGCCAGGTGCTCGGTCTGCACCGGGATCACCAGTTGCTGGCTCGCCGCCAAGGCATTGACCATCAGCACGCCGAGCAACGGCGGGCTGTCGATCACCGCATAGTCGAAATCCTGCCACAGCTGCGCCAGGCTCTTGGCGATCACCAGGCCCAGGCCGCTCTGCCCCGGCGACTGGCGCTCCAGGGTAGCCAGCGCGGTACTCGAGGGCAGCAGGGAAATACGTTCGTCGCTGGTCGACAGCAGCAACTGCCCGGGCAAGCCCTCGGGAACGCTGCCCTTGTGCAGGAACAGGTCGTAGTTACTGTGTTCCAGGCTGTCGGGGTCATAGCCGAAATAGCTGGTCATGGAGCCGTGGGGGTCGAGATCGACCACGACCACGCGCTTGCCCGCCTCGGCCAGCAACCCGGCTAAAGCGATGGAACTGGTGGTCTTACCGACGCCACCCTTTTGATTGGCAACTGCCCAGACTCTCATTCAGATTGTTCCTCCCGGCAGGCACGGGCCCACCGAGAAATAGCACCCAGTTATAAAGCCGGTGACGGAGAATTGACGGCACTCTCGCGTCCCGGCGTCTTGACTGACGTAGGTGCAGTTTGTGTGCCAGCCCGCTTCAATGCCGCATCCGGTGTCGCATGGGCGGTGCCGGTGCCCGTCAGGCTGCGGCGTACGTCGAGATTGCGCGACACCACCAGCACCACCCGACGGTTGCGGGCACGGCCATCGGCCGTCGCGTTATTGGCTACCGGCTGGAACTCGCCGTAGCCCACCGAAGCCAGGCGCTGCGGATTGACCCCCTGCATCGCCAGCATCCGCACGATGCTCGCCGAGCGGGCCGACGACAGTTCCCAGTTGGTCGGGTACTGCGCGGTCTGGATCGGCTGGTTGTCGGTAAAGCCCTCGACGTGAATCGGGTTGTCGAAGGGTTTGAGGATCGCCGCCACCTTGTCGATGATGTTGAACGCCAGGTCGCTGGGCATGGCATCGCCGCTGCCGAACAACAGGCTGGAGTTGAGTTCGATCTCGACCCACAGCTCGTTGCCGCGCACGGTCATCTGGTTGGAACTGATCAGGTCGCCAAAGGCCGCGCTGATATCGTCGGCGATGCTTTTCAGCGGATCGCTGGCACCGGCGATACCGGCGTCGGTCTGCTCGCTGTCCTTGACCAGCGGCTTGGCCGGGGTCACGGTCTGGGGCCGCTCCTCACCGATGGGAATCGGTTTGAGGGCGCGGTCCGAATCGGTGAACACACCGATCAGCGCTTCGGAAATGACCTTGTACTTGCCCTCGTTGATCGAGGAGATCGAGTACATGACCACGAAAAAGGCGAACAGCAAGGTGATGAAGTCCGCGTAGGACACCAGCCAACGCTCGTGGTTGACGTGTTCTTCATGCCGGCGACGACGGGACATAGTCCATTACCCCCATCAATCCATGAAGCCTTGCAGCTTCAACTCAATGGAACGAGGGTTTTCACCTTCGGCAATCGACAGGATTCCTTCAAGCAACATTTCGCGATAACGCGACTGCCGCAAGGCTATGGACTTGAGCTTGGCGGCGATCGGCAGCAACACCAGGTTGGCGCTGGCCACGCCGTAGATGGTCGCGACGAAGGCCACGGCGATGCCGCTGCCCAGCTGCGAAGGGTCGGCCAGATTGCCCATCACATGGATCAGGCCCATGACCGCCCCGATGATACCGATGGTCGGCGCGTAGCCGCCCATGCTTTCAAAGACCTTGGCCGCCTCAATGTCGCGGCTTTCCTGGGTGTAGAAATCCACCTCCAGGATACTGCGGATGGATTCCGGCTCGGCGCCGTCCACCAGCAGTTGCAGGCCCTTGCGCGAATAGGTGTCGGGCTCGGCATCGGCCACGCCTTCCAGGCCCAGCAGGCCTTCCTTGCGGGCGGTCAGGCTCCAGTTGACGACGCGGTCGATGCCCCCGGGCAGGTCGACTCGCGGCGGAAACAGGATCCAGCCGAGGATCTGCATCGCGCGCTTGAAGGCGCTCAGCGGCGATTGCAGCAACGCCGCACCGATGGTCCCACCCAGCACGATCAGCGCCGCCGGACCATTGGCCAGGGCCGACAGATGACCGCCTTCCAGGTAGTTGCCACCGATGATGGCGACGAACGCCATGATGATCCCGATGAGGCTTAGAACATCCATCAGAGACAGGCCTCGACCAGATGCTTGCCGATGTCGTCCAGGCCGTACACCGCATCCGCCAGCTCCGCCTTGACGATCGCCATCGGCATCCCGTAGATCACACAGCTCGCCTCATCCTGGGCCCAGACCGCGCTACCGCCCTGTTTGAGCAGGCGCGCGCCTTCGCGACCGTCGGCGCCCATGCCGGTGAGGACCACCGCCAGAACTTTGTCGCCGTAGGACTTGGCCGCCGAACCGAAGGTGATGTCCACGCACGGCTTGTAGTTCAGGCGCTCGTCGCCCGGGAGGATTTTCACCGCGCCACGGCCGTCGACCATCATCTGCTTGCCGCCCGGAGCCAGCAGCGCCAAGCCCGGACGCAGGATGTCGCCGTCCTCGGCTTCCTTGACGCTGATCCGGCAAAGCTTGTCCAGGCGCTCGGCGAACGCCTTGGTGAAGGCCGCCGGCATGTGCTGGATCAGCACGATCGGCGCCGGAAAGTTGGCCGGCAACTGGGTCAGCACCCGCTGCAGCGCCACCGGGCCACCAGTGGAGGTACCGATGGCCACCAGTTTGTAGGCCTTGCGCTTGGGCGCCGGCGACGACGCGCCAGCGGCCGGCGTACGAGCGGGAATCGGCGTCGCCGCCGGGCGCGCCGGGGCCGTGCCGCCGAAACTGCTGGTGCTCGTTGGCGCAGGCTTCGGTGCCGCCGCCGGTTGTGGCGCCGGCGCACTGTAGCTGCTGAAACGACGGTTACTGCGCGAGATGCTATGGACCTTCTCACACAGCAGTTGCTTGACCTTCTCGGGATTGCGCGAGATGTCTTCGAAGTTCTTCGGCAGGAAATCCACCGCGCCGGCATCCAGCGCATCCAGGGTTACCCGGGCGCCTTCATGGGTCAGCGAGGAGAACATCAATACCGGTGTCGGGCAGCGCTGCATGATGTGCCGCACGGCCGTGATGCCATCCATCATCGGCATCTCGTAGTCCATGGTGATCACGTCCGGCTTGAGCGCCAGCGCCTGATCGATCGCCTCTTTGCCGTTGGTCGCGGTACCGACGACCTGGATATTGATATCCGCTGAAAGAATTTCCGAGACGCGGCGGCGGAAAAAACCCGAATCATCCACCACCAGGACCTTGACTGCCATAAACACTCCGTTAGGCGGGGCAAGGCAAATGGCCCCGCCCCTCCGGTATTCAAATACGCCGTGCGGCGTAACGCTTGAGCATGCTCGGAACATCGAGAATCAGGGCGATGCGGCCGTCACCGGTAATGGTGGCGCCCGACATGCCTGGAGTCCCCTGGAGCATCTTGCCCAATGGCTTGATGACGACTTCTTCCTGGCCGACCAGTTGATCGACGACGAAGCCGATCCGCTGGGTGCCGACCGAAAGGATCACCACGTGGCCTTCGCGCTGCTCTTCGTGAGCGGCGGAACTGACCAGCCAGCGCTTGAGGTAGAACAGTGGCAGCGCCTTGTCGCGGACGATCACCACCTCCTGGCCGTCGACCACGTTGGTGCGCGACAGGTCCAGGTGGAAGATTTCGTTGACGTTGACCAGCGGGAAGGCGAACGCCTGGTTGCCCAGCATCACCATCAGGGTCGGCATGATCGCCAGGGTCAGCGGCACCTTGATGACGATCTTCGAACCCTGGCCCTTGGTCGAGTAGATGTTGATCGAACCGTTGAGCTGGGAAATCTTGGTCTTCACCACGTCCATGCCCACGCCGCGACCGGACACGTCGGAGATCTCGGTCTTGGTCGAGAAGCCCGGGGCGAAGATCAGGTTGTAGCACTCGGTGTCGCTCAGGCGATCGGCGGCATCCTTGTCCATCACCCCACGCTTGACCGCAATGGCGCGCAGGACGTTCGGGTCCATGCCTTTGCCGTCGTCGGAGATCGACAGCAGGATATGGTCACCTTCCTGCTCGGCCGCCAGCACCACCTTGCCGCCACGGGACTTGCCCGCTTCCTCGCGCTCTTCCGGCGACTCGATACCGTGGTCGACGGCGTTGCGCACCAAGTGCACCAGCGGGTCGGCCAGGGCCTCGACGAGGTTCTTGTCGAGGTCGGTCTCTTCGCCGACCAGCTCCAGGTTGATCTCTTTCTTGAGCTGGCGGGCCAGGTCGCGAACCAGGCGCGGGAAGCGCCCGAAGACCTTCTTGATCGGCTGCATCCGGGTCTTCATCACCGCGGTCTGCAAGTCGGCCGTGACCACGTCGAGGTTCGACACGGCCTTGGACATGGCTTCGTCGCCGCTGTTGAGCCCCAGGCGCACCAGGCGGTTACGCACCAGCACCAGCTCGCCGACCATGTTCATGATTTCGTCCAGCCGCGCGGTATCGACCCGCACGGTGGTTTCGGCTTCGCTGACCGGCTTTTCCGCCGGGGCGGCAGCCGGAGCACGAGCAGGCGCCGCAGCAGCGGCTGGAGCCGGTTTTGGCGTTTCGGCCTTGGCTTCGGGCTTCTTCACCGCTGGCTTGGCGACGGCGGCAGGCGCCGGAGCCGTGACGGCCGTTGCGCTACCCACGGTCGCCGCGGCAGCGGGCACTTCAGAGAACTTGCCCTTGCCATGCAGCTCGTCGAGCAGGGATTCGAATTCCTGGTCGGTGATCAGGTCGCTACCGGCGGCGGCCGCGCTTGGCGCAGCCGGCGGTACCGCCGCTGCTACCGCGGAGTCCAGCGCATCGACCGCAAAGTTGCCTTTGCCATGCAGCTGATCCAGCAGGGCTTCGAACTCGTCATCGGTGATTTCGTCGCTGGCCGCGGTTTTTTCCGCAGCCGGCGCCGTGGCCGAAGGGGCCACCGCATCCGGTGCGAACTGGCCCTTGCCATGCAATTGATCGAGCAGCGACTCGAACTCGGCGTCGGTGATTTCGTCGCTGGCCGCTTCGCTGCCGGCGGCAGGTGCCGCGGGAGCGACAGCAGCCGGGGCTTCGGCCTCGGCCTTGGCGGCATTGAGCGAATCGAGCAACTGCTCGAACTCGCTGTCGGTGATATCGCCGGACTCGCTTTCGGTCGATTCGGCGACCGGCTCGGCAACGGCTTCAACAACTGCCTCAACGTCGGCCACCGGCGCGGCGACCTCCTCGGCCCCCGCAGGCTCGGCCAGACGGGCCAGGGCAGCCAGCAGCTCCGGAGTGGCGGCGGTGATCTCGGTACGCTCGCGCACCTGGCCGAACATGCCGTTCACCGCGTCCAGCGCTTCGAGCACTACGTCCATCAGTTCCGCGTCGACGCGACGCTCACCCTTGCGCAGGATGTCGAACACGTTCTCGGCGATGTGGCAGCACTCCACCAGCTCGTTGAGCTGGAGGAAGCCGGCGCCCCCTTTTACAGTGTGAAAACCGCGAAAAATTGCGTTGAGCAGATCCGCATCGTCCGGCCGGCTTTCCAGCTCGACCAGTTGTTCGGACAGTTGCTCTAGAATCTCGCCGGCCTCAACCAGAAAATCCTGAAGGATTTCTTCATCGGCGCCGAAGCTCATGTATGGGTGCTCCTAGAATCCAAGGCTGGAAAGCAAATCGTCGACATCGTCCTGACCGGATACAACGTCTTCACGTTTATCGGCATGAATCTGCGGACCTTCACCCTTGGCCAGATGTTTTTGCGGATCTTTTTCAGCGAGGATCGATTCACGGTCATGTTCGATGCCGGCAAAACGATCGACCTGGCTGGCCATCAGGACCAGTTTGAGCAGGTTGCTCTCGACTTCGGTGACCAACTGGGTCACGCGCTTGATCACCTGACCGGTCAGGTCCTGGTAGTCCTGCGCCAACAGAATGTCGTTGAGGTTGCTCGATACCGCGCGCGTGTCTTGCTCGCTGCGGGTCAGGAAACCGTCCACCCGGCGGGCCAGGTCGCGGAATTCCTCGGCGCCCAGTTCGCGGCGCATGAAACGCCCCCAATCGGCGCTCAGGGCCTGGGCTTCGCTGCTCAGGCCATTGACCAGCGGGGTGGCGCTCTCGACCAGATCCATGGTGCGGTTGGCCGCGGCCTCGGTCAGCCTGACCACATAGGACAGGCGCTCGGTGGCATCCGTGATCTGTGAAACTTCCTCGGCTTGCGGCATATGCGGGTCAATCTGGAAATTGACGATGGCGCTATGCAGCTCGCGGGTGAGCTTGCCGACCTCCTGGTACAGGCCGCGGTCACGGGTCTGGTTGAGCTCATGGATCAGTTGCACGGCTTCGCCGAACTTGCCTTTTTCAAGGCTGTCGACCAGTTCGAGTGCGTGTTTTTTCAGGGTCGATTCGAAATCGCCCAATGAAGATTCGTTGTGCTCCATAGCTCCCCCGTGGCGGAATGATTCCACTCTCAACCGATGCGTTCGAAGATCTTCTCGATCTTCTCTTTCAACGCCTGGGCCGTGAAGGGCTTGACCACATAACCGTTTACGCCGGCCTGGGCAGCTTCGATGATCTGTTCGCGCTTGGCTTCAGCGGTCACCATGAGTACCGGCAGGTGCTTGAGTTTTTCATCGGCGCGCACATGGCGCAGCAGATCGATACCGGTCATGCCGGGCATGTTCCAGTCCGTTACCAGAAAGTCGATGCTCCCACTGTTGAGGACCGGAATGGCGGTGGTGCCATCGTCAGCCTCGACCGTGTTGGTGAAACCCAGGTCACGCAACAGGTTTTTTATGATCCGCCGCATCGTTGAGAAGTCATCAACGATGAGGATTTTCATGTTCTTGTCCAATTCGACCTCCAAGCAGTCTTAAACGCGTCCAGCACCTGAACGCGCCATTCAATCAATCAGGCAGAGCACTCAACGACTGCATGGAATACACACCGCAAGTCCGGCCACGTCGTGCCAGTCTCGCCCGCAGTGTCCCCCACACTGCCTGTCAGCGCGCTCGCCACTCTCCCAAACGCCCCCGCAAACGGGCCGCGCACTGGCTGTGTAACTGGCTGACCCGCGATTCGCTGACTCCCAGGACCTCACCGATTTCCTTGAGGTTCAGCTCTTCGTCGTAGTACAGCGCCAAGACCAGTCGCTCACGCTCCGGCAAATTGGCAATCGCGTCCGCCAGCGCGGCCTGGAAACGTTCGTCCTCCAGGTCGCGCGACGGCTCGAGATGAGCACTCGCGCCATCCTCATGCAGCCCTTCATGCTCGCCGTCCTGCAACAGATCGTCGAAGCTGAACAGGCGACTGCCCAAGGTGTCGTTCAAAATCCCGTAATAATCGTCGAGACTCAATTGAAGTTCGGCCGCAACTTCATGATCTTTAGCGTCACGACCGGTTTTAGCTTCAATTGCGCGAATGGCATCGCTCACCATCCGGGTATTGCGATGTACCGAACGCGGCGCCCAGTCACCTTTACGGACCTCATCGAGCATCGCACCACGGATACGGATACCCGCGTAGGTCTCGAAACTCGCGCCCTTGCTCGCGTCGTACTTGGTCGACACTTCGAGCAGACCGATCATCCCGGCCTGGATCAGGTCTTCGACCTGGACACTGGCCGGCAGGCGCGCCAGCAAGTGATAGGCAATACGCTTGACCAGAGGCGCATAGCGCTCGATCAATTCGTACTGGCTGTCACGTGCCGACTTTTTGTAAAGGTTGTAGCCGCTGGCGCTCATAGCACCGGTCCCGCTGTCTGATGCACGAGCCGCTCGACGAAAAATTCCAGATGTCCACGTGGGTTGGCCGGCAACGGCCAGGTATCGACCTTCTGCGCGATGGCCTTGAATGCCAGCGCGCATTTCGAACGCGGAAACGCTTCATAGACCGCACGCTGCTTTTGCACGGCCTTGCGCACGCATTCGTCGTAAGGCACGGCGCCGACATATTGTAGGGCCACGTCCAGGAAGCGATCCGTGACCTTGGTCAACTTGGCGAACAGGTTGCGCCCTTCCTGCGGGCTCTGCGCCATGTTGGCGAGCACGCGGAAGCGGTTCATGCCGTAGTCGCGGTTGAGCAGCTTGATCAGCGCGTAGGCGTCGGTGATCGAGGTCGGCTCGTCGCAGACCACCAGCAACACTTCCTGGGCCGCGCGGACGAAGCTGACCACCGAGTCACCGATGCCGGCGGCGGTGTCGATCACCAGCACATCGAGGTTGTCGCCGATGTCGCTGAAGGCCTGGATCAGGCCGGCATGCTGCGCCGGGCTCAGATGAACCATGCTCTGGGTGCCGGACGCCGCCGGCACGATACGGATTCCACCCGGCCCCTGCAGCAGCACATCGCGCAGCTCGCAGCGGCCTTCGATCACGTCGGCGAGGGTCCGTTTGGGGGTCAGCCCCAATAGCACGTCGACGTTGGCCAGGCCCAGGTCGGCGTCCAGCAGCATGACGCGCCGGCCGAGCTCCGCTAGGGCCAGGGACAAGTTCACTGACACGTTAGTCTTGCCGACGCCACCTTTGCCGCCGGTCACCGCGATCACCTGTACGGGATGCATGCTGCCCATGTTCGTTCTTTACCTTGTCTTACTTAGACGGGGCCACATAACTGGCTGCGCGTTCACCAACGGAACAATGCCTGGCAGACCATCGATGTAGGTACATTGCAATCTTTTCATGATTCCCTCAGCCAACCCGCTTGGTCGGGTTGTGGTAGAGGTCAGCGAACATGTCAGCCATGGCTTCTTCGCTGGGTTCTTCCTGCATCTGCACGCTCACCGCACGACTGACCAGCTGGTGACGGCGCGGCAAGTGCAGATCGTCCGGAATCCGCGGGCCATCGGTCAGATAGGCAACGGGGAGTTCATGACTGATCGCCAGGCTCAACACCTCACCAAGGCTGGCGGTTTCATCCAGTTTAGTCAGGATGCAGCCGGCCAGCCCGCAACGCTTGTAGCTGTGGTATGCGGCGGTTAGAACCTGTTTCTGGCTGGTGGTTGCCAAGACCAGATAATTTTTTGCCCGGATGCCACGTCCGGCCAGGCTTTCCAGCTGCATGCGCAGGGCCGGGTCGCTGGCTTGCAGGCCGGCGGTGTCGATCAGCACCACACGCTTGCGCAGCAGCGGATCGAGGGCTTGCGCCAGGGACTGGCCCGGGTCGACATGGGTCACCGAGACGTTGAGGATCCGACCCAGGGTCTTGAGCTGTTCCTGGGCGCCGATGCGGTAGCTGTCCATGCTCACCAGCGCGATGTTCTGCGCGCCGTACTTGAGTACATAACGCGCGGCCAGCTTGGCCAGGGTGGTGGTCTTGCCCATGCCGGCGGGGCCGACCATGGCGATCACCCCGCCCTCCTCCAGTGGCTCGACTTCCGGGGTCACGATCATCCGCGCCAGGTGGGCCAGGAGCATGCGCCAGGCCTGGCGGGGTTCGTCGATTTCAGTGATCAGCGCCAGCAGGTCGCGGGCCAGCGGACCGGACAAGCCGATACGCTGCAGGCGCCGCCACAGGTTGGCCTGTTCGGGCCGGCTGCCTTGCAGCTGGCTCCAGGCCAGGGAGCCGAGCTGGACTTCCAGCAGCTCGCGCAGGCCATTGAGTTCAAAACGCATCGAGTCCAGTGCCCGCTGATCGACCGCCGGCGCGGCGACTACCGGGGCCGGGCGCTGGGGCTCGTTGAATGTAGGTTCGATCAGCGGCTCGGCGGCGGTCAGCGGCAGGCCGGCGAACAGCTGGCGATTGGTGCTGGCATCGCCGTCGCCACGCAGGCTCAGTTCGGCCTGGGCGGTGACGATGCGCGACTGAGTCTTGCGCAGTTCGTCCTCGAGCTCCATGTTCGGCACCCGTGGCGCCAGCGCCGACAGCTTGTAATCCAGGGCAGCCGTCAGCTCGACACCGCCGGCGATGCGGCGATTGCCAATGATGGCGGCGTCGGCGCCCAGCTCATCACGAACCAGCTTCATGGCCTGACGCATATCGGCGGCGAAAAAACGCTTAACTTGCATAACCCACTACCTCAGCCGTTGGGCCCTACTGTCGCAACGATGGTCACTTGCTTGTTGTCAGGGATTTCCTGGTACGCCAACACGTGCAAGCCCGGGACCGCCAGGCGCCCGAACCGCGAGAGCATCGCGCGGACCGGACCGGCTACCAGCAGAATCACCGGTTGACCTTGCATTTCCTGGCGCTGCGCGGCTTCGATCAACGAACGCTGCAGCTTCTCAGCCATGCTTGGCTCCAACAGGACACCCTCTTCCGAGCCTTGTCCTGCCTTCTGCAGACTATTGAGCAAAATCTGTTCCAACCTGGGCTCCAAGGTGATCACAGGCAGCTCGGACTCAGTCCCTACAATGCTTTGCACGATGGCGCGCGACAATCCGACACGCACCGCGGCCACCAAAGCGGCAGTATCTTGACTCTTGGCGGCATTGTTCGCGATGGCCTCGGCAATGCTGCGGATATCGCGCACCGGCACCTGTTCGGCCAGCAGCGCCTGCAGCACCTTGAGCAGTTGGGACAACGAAAGCACGCCCGGCACCAGCTCTTCCGCCAGCTTCGGCGAACCCTTGGCCAGCAATTGCAAGAGCTGCTGGACTTCTTCGTGGCCGATCAGCTCGCTGGAGTGCTTGTACAGAATCTGGTTGAGGTGGGTGGCGACCACGGTACTGGCGTCGACCACGGTGTAGCCCAGCGACTGCGCCTGAGCACGCTGGCTGATCTCGATCCACACCGCCTCCAGGCCGAAGGCCGGATCTTTGGCGTTGATGCCGTTGAGCGTGCCATAGACCTGCCCCGGGTTGATCGCCAGCTCGCGATCCGGGTAAATCTCGGCCTCGGCCAGGATCACCCCCATCAGCGTCAGCCGGTAGGCGCTGGGCGCCAGGTCGAGGTTGTCGCGAATATGCACGGTGGGCATGAGGAAGCCCAGGTCCTGGGACAGCTTCTTGCGCACGCCCTTGATCCGCGCCAGCAATTGCCCACCCTGGTTGCGGTCCACCAGGGGAATCAGGCGATAACCGACTTCCAGGCCGATCATGTCGATCTGGGTCACGTCGTCCCAGCCCAGTTCCTTGGTTTCCAGGGCGCGGGCCGGCGAAGGCAACAGCTCCTGCTGGCGCTTGACCTCTTCCAGCGCCTTGACCTTGACCACGTTCTGGCGTTTCCAGAACAGGTACGCGGCACCGGCCGCCAGGGCCGCCATGCTCAGGAAGGAAAAGTGCGGCATGCCCGGCACCAGGCCCATAACCGCCATCAGGCCAGCGGCGACAGCCAGGGCCCGGGGCGAAGCGAACATCTGCCGGTTGATCTGCTTGCCCATGTCTTCGGAACCGGAAGCACGGGTCACCATGATCGCGGCCGCGGTGGACAGCAGCAGCGATGGCAATTGCGCCACCAAACCGTCACCGATGGTCAGCAAGGCGTAGACCCGGCCGGCATCGCCGAAGGACATGTGGTGCTGGAAGATGCCGACCGCCATGCCGCCGATCAGGTTGATGAACAGGATCAGCAGGCCGGCGATGGCGTCACCGCGGACGAACTTGCTGGCACCGTCCATGGAACCGTAGAACTCGGCCTCCTGGGCCACTTCCGAGCGGCGGGCCTTGGCCTGGGCCTGGTCGATCAGGCCGGCGTTGAGGTCGGCGTCGATGGCCATCTGCTTGCCCGGCATCGCATCGAGGGTGAAACGCGCGCTCACCTCGGAAATCCGCCCGGCACCCTTGGTCACCACCACGAAGTTGATGATCATCAGGATCGCGAACACCACGATACCGACCACATAGTTACCGCCGATCACCACCTCGCCGAAGGCCTGGATCACTTTACCGGCGGCGGCGTGACCGTCCTGGCCGTGGAGCATCACCACCCGCGTGGAGGCCACGTTCAGCGCCAGGCGCAACAGAGTCGCCACCAGCAGGATGGTCGGGAATACCGCGAAATCCAGCGGCCGCAGGGCATACACACAGACCAGCAGCACGACGATCGACAGGGCGATGTTGAAGGTGAAGAACACGTCCAGCAGGAACGGCGGCACCGGCAGCATCATCATGGCCAGCATGACCAGCAGCAACAGCGGCACCCCCAGGTTCCCTCGACTGAGGTCGGCCAGGTTAGTGCGAGCCGTACTGATTAACTGAGAGCGATCCACCGGTATTCCCCGTTCCCTTGAAGCAAACTTTTGACGCCTGGAGGCGGCGCAGGGCGGGTATTGCAAGAAGCCTTCCAACTTTGGCCTGGAACACAAACTGATTTATGGCGTTGCGCCATCAGTCGTCACACAAGGCGCTTTCGCGCCATCGCGAGCAAGCTCGTTCCTACAGGCCGGGCGTGGATTCTGTAGGAGCGAGCTTGCTCGCGATAACGTCGGCACAGCCAACGCCGATCTCAGGAATCGCGACGCAAATCCGGCGGAATCGGCAGGTCCTTGAGCGGATCGGGACGCTTGCCTTTACCGGCCCGGTGCTGGCGAATCTGATAGACATACGCCAGCACCTGGGCCACCGCCAGATAAAGCCCGGCGGGGATTTCCTGCTCCAGCTCGGTGGAGTAGTAGATCGAACGCGCCAGCGCCGGCGATTCCAGCAACAGCACCTCGTTGGCCACGGCGATCTCGCGGATCTTCAGCGCCAGGAAATCGCTGCCCTTGGCCAGCAACACCGGCGCCCCACCCTTCTCGGCGTCGTACTTGAGCGCCACGGCGTAGTGGGTCGGGTTGGTGATGACCACATCCGCCTCGGGAATCGCCGCCATCATCCGCCGCTGCGACATCTCGCGCTGGACCTGGCGAATCCGCTGCTTGACCTCCGGACGCCCCTCCTGATCCTTGTGCTCGTCACGCACTTCCTGCTTGGTCATCAGCAGCTTCTTGTAGCTCTGGTACAGCTGCACCGGCACGTCCACCGCGGCGATCAGGATCAGCCCGCAAGCCATCCACAAGGTGCTCCAGGCCACCACTTGCACACTGTGGATAATCGCCTGCTCCAGCGGCTCGTGGGCGATCCGCAGCAGGTCGTCGATGTCCGAAGACAGCACCGACAAGGCCACGATCAAGATCACTACGAACTTGGCGAAGGCCTTGAGCAACTCGATCAGCGAGGTCGGGGACACCATGCGCTTCATGCCGCTGAGCGGGTTCATGCGGCTGAACTTGGGCGCCAGGCTCTTGGTGGAAAACAGCCAGCCGCCCAGGGAGATAGGACCGATCAGCGCCGCCAGCACCAGGGGCAGCAGGATCGGCATCGCGGCGATAATCGCGATCTTGCCCGAATGCAGCAGGTACAGGCCCATGGCGCCGGGGCTGAGCAGCACCTCGCGCGGCAGGGAGAAATTCAGGCGCATGATTTCCAGCAGGTCCCGGGCCACTCCCGCGCCGTAGATCAGCAGGCCGGCGGCGCCGATCATGGTGATCGCCAGGGTATTGAGTTCCTTGGAGCGGGCAATCTCACCCTTTTCCCGGGAGTCCTTCTTGCGTTTCTCCGTGGGGTCTTCTGTCTTGTCCTGACCGCTCTCGCTCTCAGCCATGGCTCAACGCGCCTGTGCCAGGTTGCGTAGCAACTGCAGGGCCTCGACGGCCAGCGGTTGGTACTGGTTGAGAATGTCGCCCAGGCTGACCCAGAAAATCACCAGGCCCAGCACCAGGGTCAGCGGAAAGCCGATGGAGAAAATGTTCAACTGCGGCGCCGCGCGGGTCATCACGCCAAAGGCGATGTTCACCACCAGCAACGCGGTGATCGCCGGCAATACCAGCAACAGCGCGGCGCCCAGCACCCAACCCAGCTTGCCGGCGATGTCCCAGAAATGGTTGACCAGCAGCGCGCTACCCACCGGCAAGGTAGTGAAGCTCTCGGTCAGCACCTCGAAAACCACCAGATGCCCATTCATGCCGAGGAACAGCAAGGTCACCAGCATGGTCAGGAACTGCCCGATCACCGCCGCCGAAACACCGTTGGTGGGGTCGACCATGGAGGCGAAGCCCATACCCATCTGCGTCGAAATGATCTGCCCGGCGATCACGAAAGCCTGGAAGAACAACTGCAGGGAGAAACCGAACAAGGCACCGATGATGATCTGCTCGGCAATCAGCAGCAGCCCGCCGAGATCCAGTGCATTGACCGCCGGCATGGGCGGCAGGCCCGGCACCACCACGACCGTGATGGCCAGGGTGAAATACAGGCGGATGCGGGTCGGCACCAGGGTCGTGCCGAAGACCGGCATGGTCATCAGCACGGCGCCGATACGAAACAGCGGCAGCATGAAGCTGGCGACCCAGGTGCTGATCTGCGTATCGGTAAGCGCCAGCAGAGACATGATTCAGCCGATCAACTGCGGAATACTGCCGTACAACTGCAGGATGTATTCCATGAAGGTCTGCACCAGCCAGGGACCGGCGACGATCAGCGTCACCAGCATCACCAGCAGGCGCGGCAGGAAGCTCAGGGTCTGTTCGTTGATCTGGGTGGCGGCCTGGAACATCGCCACCAGCAAGCCCACCAGCAGGCTGGGGATCACCAGGATGGCGACCATCATGGTGGTCAGCCAGAGCGCTTCGCGAAACAGGTCTACCGCAATTTCAGGCGTCATTGCGCACCACCCGCCAACAAGGTTTTAAACACCGCCGAAACTGCCCGCCAGGGTGCCGATGATCAGCGCCCAGCCATCCACCAGCACGAACAGCATGATCTTGAACGGCAGGGAAATGATCAGTGGCGAGAGCATCATCATGCCCATGGCCATCAGCACACTGGCGACCACCAGGTCGATGATCAGGAACGGAATGAAGATCATGAAACCAATCTGGAACGCGGTCTTCAGCTCCGAGGTGACGAAGGCCGGCACCAGTATTGTCAGCGGCGCCTGGTCCGGCGTCGCGATATCAGTGCGCTTGGACAGGCGCATGAACAGCTCCAGGTCGCTGCTGCGGGTCTGGGCCAGCATGAAGTCCTTGATCGGCACCTGGGCCTTGGCCACCGCGTCCTGGGCGCTGAGCTTCTCCGCCAGGTACGGCTGCAGGGCATCCTGGTTCACCCGGTCGAACACCGGGGCCATGATGAACATCGTCAGGAACAGCGCCATGCCGGTGAGGATCTGGTTCGACGGCGTCTGCTGCAGGCCCAGGGCCTGACGCAGGATCGAGAACACGATGATGATCCGGGTAAAGCTGGTCATCAGCATGACGAACGCCGGAATGAAGCTCAGCGCGGTCATGATCAACAGGATCTGCAGGCTGACCGAGTATTCCTGCTGGCCGTCGGCATTGGTGCCGAGGGTGATCGCCGGGATCGACAACGGGTCGGCCGCCAGCGCCAGCGGCGCCGCCAGCATCAGGGCCAACATCAAGAGGAGGCGCAACGGCATTACTTCTTATCCTTCTGATCCTTGCCCAGCAGCTCCATCAGGCGCTGGGCAAACTCCGGAGTCGCCTGCTCGGTGCTCGGCACCTGCACCGGCTCCTTGAGCACATGCAACGCAGTGATGGTGCCCGGCGTCAGGCCGAGCAGAATCTGTTCGTTGCCGACCTGCACCAGGACCAGCCGGTCCCGCGGGCCAAGCGCACGCGAACCGATCAGCTCGATGACCTGGCCCTTGCCGGCCGGTCCGGCCTGCTGCACCCGGCGCAACAGCCAGGCGAGGAAGAAGATCAGCCCCACCACCAGCAACAGGCCCAGCACCAGCTGGGTCAGCTGCCCGGCCACGCCGCTGCTGCCAACCGCTGGCGCGGCGGTACCGGCCACCGGCTCGGCGGCCAGGGCCCAGAGCGGCCAGGCCAGGAACAGCGCGAGTGCCTTTCTCACTTAGCGCAGCTTCTTGATGCGTTCGCTCGGGCTGATCACGTCGGTCAGGCGGATGCCGAACTTCTCGTTGACCACCACCACTTCGCCATGGGCGATCAGCGTGCCGTTGACCAGCACGTCCAGCGGCTCGCCGGCCAGGCGATCGAGTTCGATCACCGACCCCTGGTTGAGTTGCAGCAGGTTGCGAATGTTGATGTCGGTGCTGCCGACCTCCATGGAGATCGATACCGGGATATCCAGGATCACGTCCAGGTTCGGACCGTCGAGGGTCACCGGCTCGTTGTTCTTCGGCACGCTGCCGAACTCTTCCATCGGCAGGCGATTGGACGCCGGCGCGCTGGCCGCATCGGCCGCCAGCAAGGCATCGATATCGTCTTGCCCGGCGTCGCCGGTTTCCTGCAGGGCAGCCGCCCACTCATCAGCCAGGGCCTGGTCTTCTGCGGAAGTCATTTCGTGTTCGTCAGCCATGTTGTCCTCGGCGGGCAAAAAATCATTAACAAAGCGAATTCATAACAACGCCGCTCAACGGCGCTCGATCGGCTCGATCACTTGCAGGGCCAGGTTGCCCTTGTGCGAACCGAGCTTGACCTTGAACGCCGGTACGCCGTTGGCGCGCATGATCATGTCTTCAGGCAGCTCCACCGGGATCACATCCCCTGGCTGCATGTGCAGGATGTCGCGCAGGCGCAACTGCCGGCGGGCCACCGTGGCGCTCAAGGGCACATCCACATCCAGCACGTCTTCGCGCAGGGCCTTGCTCCAGCGCTCGTCCTGGTCGTCCAGGTCCGACTGGAAGCCGGCGTCGAGCATTTCCCGCACCGGCTCGATCATCGAGTACGGCATGGTCACGTGCAGGTCGCCACCACCGCCATCGAGTTCGATATGGAAGGTCGAGACCACGATCGCTTCGCTCGGGCCGACAATGTTGGCCATGGCCGGGTTCACTTCGGAGTTGATGTACTCGAAGTTGACTTCCATGATCGCCTGCCAGGCTTCCTTCAGGTCGACGAAAGCCTGCTCCAGCACCATGCGCACCACGCGCAATTCGGTCGGGGTGAATTCACGGCCTTCGATCTTGGCGTGACGACCGTCGCCGCCGAAGAAGTTGTCCACCAGCTTGAACACCAGCTTGGCGTCGAGGATGAACAGCGCGGTACCGCGCAGCGGCTTGATCTTCACCAGGTTGAGGCTGGTCGGCACGTACAGCGAGTGCACGTATTCGCCGAACTTCATCACCTGCACGCCGCCCACCGCCACGTCCGCCGAACGGCGCAGCATGTTGAACATGCTGATACGGGTGTAGCGGGCAAAACGTTCGTTGATCATCTCCAGGGTCGGCATGCGTCCGCGGACGATGCGATCCTGGCTGGTCAGGTCGTAGCTTTTGACGCTGCCGGGCTCGGCGGCGTGTTCGGTCTGTACCAGACCGTCATCGACGCCATGCAGCAGCGCGTCGATCTCATCCTGGGACAGCAGGTCCTGCACGGCCATGTCGTGTTCCTACTGCAGTACGAAGTTAGTAAAGAGCAACTGCTCGACCACCACTTTGCCGACCTCTTTCTGTGCCACTTCCTGCACGCTGGCGGTGGCCTTCTGACGCAGCATTTCCTGACCGACCGGAGTCGCCAGGGTGTCGAAGCTCTGGCCGGAGAAGAGCATGACCAGGTTGTTGCGGATCACCGGCATATGCACTTTCAGCGCGTCCAGATCGGCCTGATTGCGCGCCAGCAGGGTGATGCTCACCTGCATGTAGCGCTGGCGGCCGTTCTGCGTGTAGTTGGCCACGAAGGCTGGCGCCATGGGCTCATAGATGGCCGCCGGCTTGACGCTGCTGGTCGCCTCGGTCGTCTCGGCAGGCTTGCTCTGGGCACTGCTGTGCATGAAGTACCAGGTCGCCCCGACGGACAAACCGATCGCCAGCAACAAGGCCAGAACAATCAAGAGGATAAGCTTGAGTTTGCCTTTCCCGGCGGGTGTTTTCTCTGCTGCTTCGCTCTTCGCCATGCCAATAATCCGTCACTAATCGGGTTTTCACAGTCGCACGGCAAGGCAAGAGCAAGTGTTATGCCAGATTTGTCTGAACCGGGATGAACTGAAGGGATAGGGGAAGCGCAAAGCAAAAGATCGCCAGCCGCGGCGTCACACGGCTGGCGATCTTCTGTTCAATGACGCCCGAAGCGGGTCAGGCGTAATAGTCGACGGCGCTGCTGCCGATGACCGTGCTGGTGCTGGCGGCGACTTCGGCGACGCTCGGCGGCAACTCTTCATCCACCCCATCCAGGCGCCCACCGCTGGCGCTGGCTCCGTTGCTGCGATGCTGCCCCTGCTGGGCCTGCTCCTGGCCACCCTGCCAGTTGCGCGACTGGTCGGAGACGTTGACGTCCACCTGCCCCATGCCTTGCTGATGGAACATGTCGCGCAGGCGATGCATCTGCCCTTCGAGGGCCTCGCGCACGCCGACATGGGCACTCATGAAGGTCACCTGGGTCTGCTGGTCCGGCACCATGTTCACGCGAATGTCCAGGCGCCCCAGCTCGGCCGGCTGCAACTGGATCTCGGCCGACTTCAGATTGACGCTGGACAGGTACATGACCCGGTTGACCACTTCTTCGGTCCAGCCGCTCTGATGCATGGCCAGCGGCTGGTTCACCGGGACCGCATTGGCGGTCTTGGGCGTGGCCGCCTGGGTCAGGGCTGCCAGGCGGTTGGCGAAATCGTCGACGCGGGTGTCGCTGGCAGCGCCCTTGAGGTCCTTGAGACCGTCATCGAGCAGGCCGCTGAAAGCCTTTTCGCCGCCCTGCTCGGTGCTGTCCTTGTCCACCTGCAGGTCCAACATAGTGGCCATGCCGCTGGCGAAGGTCTGGGCCGAAGTCGGTCCGTCATCGGCCACCACAGTCGGCGACGCCTTGTTCTGCGCCTGGCTGGAAGCCGAGACATGGCCGCTCTGCTCCATGGCCAGGCGCACCACCGGCAGCGCATCCAGCGGATCGGCTTCAGGATCGAATTCCGGATCGACCGGCACCGGCGTCGCGGTGCTGGCCACCACCGGTATCACCGGCTGCGTTTGCGGCTGCACTGGCGGCTGTGCCGGAACCGGCGCGGCCGCCACTTCCGGCTCAGGCGCCGGCAACGGCTGGGTCGCCTGCATCAGCGCCGGATCGAGGGTCGGGTCGACCGGCGTGCTCTCGGCCAGCGGCTTATCGCTGCTCGCGACCTGGTCATCGGCGACTTTTTCGTCACTGGCAACAGCCTTGTCGGCAGGCAAGGTTTTGCCGCTATCGGCAACCGCAGGCTCGGAGGCGGCAGTCTTGCCCTTGCCCGGATCCACCTTGGCAGCGCTTTCGCCCCCCTTGTCGCGAGCCGGCTTGATCGGGCCGTCGGCAGCCGCTACCGGCTTGCCGAGTGCCTCCTTGGCGAACACCCGGGCAAAGCTTGCGCCTTTGTCCCCGGGCTCGGCGGCGCTGGCCTGGGGGGTGGCGGAAGCCGCTTGAGTCTTGGCCTGGGAGGCGGCCTGAAGAAGCATGTTCGGGGTAAGGGGCATGAAAACGGTCTCCGCTGCACTGGGATCGTAGGTACAGTTGGGAAACTTGATTGCAAAGGTCGAGCCAGCTTTGCTGGCTCGCGGGGAAAAGCCTGGATTGCAGCGGTTTTTCAGCAGTGAAAACGCTGGCGCTCCTGCTCGCACAGCTGGCGGACAATGGCGAATTCGCCATCGATCTCGCCCACCAACTGCTCGATACCGCGCAACGACGAGCCCTGGGCACGCTGCTCCAACTGATGACAGAGCTCGGCCAGGCGAATCGCCCCCATATTGCTGCTGCTGCCCTTGAAGCTGTGGGCAGTGGCGACAAGTTGACGGGGGTCGTCGACCTTGTGCAACTGGCGCAAACGCTCTTCGGAGTCACAGAGGAAGGTGTCGAGCAACAACGGATACTCATCCTCCATGACTTCCTGCAATGCGTTCAGCACCTCGTGATCCAGATGAATCTCAGACACTTGCTCACTCCTTGATCAAGAATCGGCGAATTATGCCAGAGGCTCCCAAGAAAACTCCACGCAGGCACTACGACCATCGTCAGACCAGCTGGCACGCCGGCTGAGCTGACGGATCAGGCTGACGCCGCGCCCGGAAAGACGATCGCCATCGATGGGCCGCGCCATCACTCGCCCGACATCGAAACCGCTGCCACTGTCCTCGACCCGGATCAGCAAACGACCGCCAGCCCCTTGAGGCTCCACTTGCAGGTGCACCCGCACAAACCCCTCCTGCAAGGCTTCGAGGCGTACCGCGCGCTCCCGGTAATAGCGGGAAAACCCCTGGGCATCGCGCTTGAGACTCGAGTCCAGGCCCAATACGCCATGCTCCAGGGCATTGGAATACAACTCGGCCAACACACTGTAGAGCGCCCCGCTCTGCGCCCGCAGGCCATGCACCTCCAGCAGCAGTTGCAACAGGTAAGGCAAAGGATTGAAACGTTTGAGGGTCGCGGCGCGATACTCGAAACTCACCGACCAGTCCAACGGGCAGGACTGACCGCTGTCGGAGTACACCAGCGCCGGCGGCGTCAGCTGCCGGGCCTCGAGCAGGCTGACCTCGACCATGCTCACATCGTCCCGCGCATCCCCGCCAAACTCGCTCAGGGCCTGCTGGATCTCCTCGAACAACAGGTCCGGCTCGCGGTTGGCGGCAAACACCCGCTGCAGGCGCTCGACACCGAACAGTTGCTCGTTGGCATCGCAGGTGTCGATCACCCCATCGGACAACAGGAAAACCCGGTCGCCCAGGGCCATGGGAAAGACTTCGGTGCGGTCGTCGAATGCCTCGGCGCCCAGCACCCCCAGCGGCAAATGGTGCGCCACCAGCGGCACCCGCTCCCCGCTTGCCAAACGATGCAGGTAGCCATCCGGCATGCCGCCGTTCCACACCTCCACCGCCCGCCGCTGGAAACTCAGGCACAGCAGCGTCGCACAACAGAACATGCCGACCGGCAGAATGCGCTTGAGCTTGGCATTCATCTCGCGCAGGGTTTCGGGCAGCCCGTAACCCTTGGCCGTCATGCCGTAAAACACCTCGGCCAGGGGCATCGCGCCCACCGCCGCTGGCAAGCCGTGGCCCGTGAAATCCCCCAACAGCACATGCATGTCGCCTGTCGGGGTAAAGGCAGCCAGCAGCAAATCGCCATTGAACAGCGCGTACGGCGACTGCAGGTAGCGGATATTCGGCGCGCTCAGGCAGCCGGAATGCGCCACCTTGTCGAACACCGCCTTGGCCACCCGCTGCTCGTTGAGCAGGTAGTCATGATGCTGGGTGATCTGGTCGCGCTGCTGCAGCACGGTTTCCTGCAGGCGCCGCAAGCGATCCATGGCTTTGATCTTGGCGGCCAGGATCACCGGGCTGTAGGGTTTTGCCAGAAAATCGTCGCCACCGGCTTCCAGGCAGCGCGCCAACGCCTCGCTCTGGGTGAGCGAGGTCAGGAAAATGATCGGCACCAGCGCTTCGCCAGCCAGACGCTTGATCTGCCGGGCGGCCTCGAAACCGTCCATCACCGGCATCATCGCGTCCATCAACACCAGGTGCGGGCGCTGCTGGACGAATAGTTCCACCGCCTCGGCGCCGTTACTCGCCGTCAGCACTTCGTGCCCCTGGCGCCGGACGATGCTCGACAGCAACATGCGGTCGCTGGTGCCGTCCTCGGCGATCAGCACGCACAGAGGTGCCTCACTCGACTGCATGTCGATCAACTGATGTCGAACAGCTTGTCGAAATTGGAAATGGCGAGAATCTTGCGCACGTCCGAGTTGCTGTTGATCACTCGCACGTCGGAATCGTCGCCGCCGGCGTGATCGCGCAGCAACAGGAGCATGCCCAGGGCGGAACTGTCGAGGTAGGTGGCGTCTTTCAGGTCCACCACTATGGAGTCGGGCCTTTTGTTGAGGCGCTCGTAGGACTCGCGAAACTCTTGATGACGGCCGAAATCGAAACGCCCCTTGATCGAAATCGTCAGTTTGTGCCCGTCCGGTGAAACTTCAGTAACGACTGACATGATTCGCTTCCTTGTGATTGGCAATCTGTACAAGGTTTAGCACCCCGTACAAGCCTGGGCAACCCGAACCGCCGAAGCGTCGCTGACGAGCGCCTGGCGGCGACGAGTGGGGTGGCGCTCAGTACGGATCCTGGCGCGGCAGGCGCTGGGACAGCTCGTCGAGCAGCTTCTGCTCGCGCTTGTCTTCCAGTTGGCGGGCCTCATCGATGTAGCGTTGCACCAGCTTGCGCAAACCCTCGACCCGGGCATAGGCCTGCTGCCAGGTTTCCCGGGCGCGGTTGAGGTTGTTCTGGTGCCAGGCCAGGCTTTGCCGCTGCTGGCCCACGGCGGTTTCCAGCTGATTGAGAAAGTGCTGGTAGTTCATCAGCCACTGGCCGGAAACCCCAGCACTGCCCCGCTCGATCCACTGTTGCTGGTATTCGGCACGAAAGCGTTCCAGGTCCCCCAGCTTGCTTTCCGCCAGGCGCACCTGGCCCTGGAAATGCCCCAGGCGCTGGGCGGCGGTGCGCTCGGCGCTTTCGGCCATGTCGACCACCGGCGCCAGACGCGCGGCACGGCTGTTGGCCATGACGAATTAACCGCCCGGCGCCGGAGCGAAAACCATCTCCAGATGGGCTTCGCTTTCACCCAGGCTGATGCTGTCGTTGAGCCCCTGGCGCAGGTACGCGACCATCGACGGCTGCAGCGAGATGGCGGCGTCGGTTTCGCGATCGCCGCCCGGTACGTAAGCGCCGACGCTGATCAGGTCGCGCGCCTGTTGGTAACGCGACCACAGCTGCTTGAAATACTGGGCGCGAGTCATGTGATCCGGGGTCACCACCGCCGGCATGACCCGGCTGATGGACGCCTCGATATCGATCGCCGGGTAATGCCCCTCCTCCGCCAGGCGCCGCGACAGCACGATGTGCCCGTCGAGTACGCCACGCGCCGAGTCGGCGATCGGGTCCTGCTGGTCGTCGCCTTCGGACAACACGGTATAGAACGCGGTGATCGAGCCGCCACCGGCCTCGGCGTTGCCCGCGCGCTCCACCAGTTTCGGCAGCTTGGCGAAGACCGACGGCGGATAGCCCTTGGTCGCGGGCGGCTCGCCGATGGCCAGGGCGATTTCCCGCTGGGCCTGGGCGAAACGGGTCAGGGAATCCATCAGCAACAGGACGTTCTTGCCCTTGTCCCGAAAGTATTCGGCGATACGCGTGCAGTACATGGCCGCGCGCAGGCGCATCAGCGGCGCATCGTCCGCCGGCGATGCCACCACCACGGAGCGCTTGAGCCCCTCTTCACCGAGGATGTGTTCGATGAACTCCTTGACCTCACGGCCCCGCTCACCGATCAGACCGACCACGATGATGTCGGCCTCGGTAAAGCGGGTCATCATGCCCAGCAGCACACTCTTGCCCACACCGGTACCGGCGAACAGGCCGAGACGCTGACCGCGGCCCACCGTCAATAATCCGTTGATGCAGCGAATGCCCACGTCCAGCGGCCGGCTGATGGGGTCGCGCTTGAGCGGGTTGATGGTCGGACCGTCCATCGGCACCCAGTCCTCGGCCTTCATCCCGCCTTTGCCGTCCAACGCACGGCCAGCACCGTCGAGGACCCGCCCGAGCATGCTCATGCCCATCGGCAGGCGGCCAGTATCGGCCAGCGGCACGACCCGGGCGCCGGGCGCGATGCCGGCGACGCTGCCGACCGGCATCAGGAATACCTTGCTGCCGGAGAAGCCCATCACCTCGGCCTCGACCTGCACCGGGTGATAGCTGTCGTCGTTGATCACCATGCAACGCGTGCCCATGGCCGCCCGCAGGCCTTCGGCCTCCAGGGTCAGGCCGACCATGCGCAGCAGACGGCCTTCGAGAATCGGCTGGTTCGGCAGTTCGGTGGCTTCGGCGTAGCTGCTCAGGCGCTTGCCGAAGCTGGTGCGGTCAAGGCGCATCGGCAGGGTCCTGCGCGGGGTCGACAGAGTCGACATCCGCGGCGGGCTTGCCGGTGGCGGCCCCCAGCTCGACGCTCAGGTCCGATTCGGCGGGATGCAAAGCCTGCTCATGAAGCTGGTCGGACAGCTTGTCCATGATCTTGGCGATCCGGGTTTCCATGGTCGCGTCGATCCGGCTGTGCTCGGTCTCGACCCGGCAGCCGCCCGGCAACATGGCTTCGTCCTCGACGATGCGCCAGCTTTCCTCATGGCGCTCGCGCAGGCTTTTGACCTGGGCGAAATCCTGCGGATTGATGTACAGCCGCACGTTGCCCACACCCAGCGGCAGCAACTTGAGGGCTTCGCGCATGACATGCTCGATCTGGCTGGAGTCGATGGCCAGCTCGCGCTGGATCACCTGGCGCGTCATGTGCTGCACCAGGTTGACCAGGGCCTTTTCAATCTGTGTGTCCTGCTCGGCGATGGGTTCGAACAGATTGCCCATCAGCGTTTCCAGCGCCTCCAGCTTGGCACTCAGGGCCACGTCGGCTTCCTGGCGGACCTTCAGCGTGGTGCTGTGGAAACCTTCCTTTTCGCCCGTGGCGAAGCCTTCGTTATAGGCTTCCTGGCGAATGCTCTCGAGCTCTTCGAGGGTCAGTGGCTGGACTTCTTCCAGCGGCACTTCCTCGATCTGCGCCGGCGGCTCTTCCACCGGCTCCGGCTCGGGCTCGGGCTCGGGTACATGGGGGTCGAAACTGGGCAGCGCCCAGACGTCGAAACCACCGACGTCCCGAGCGCGAATCAGGTCGCTGTGGGATTCATCACTGCTGGACGACATAACGCGACCTTAGATCATTTCTTCGCCGCCCTTCCCGCCGAGAACGATTTCTCCGGCTTCGGCCATACGGCGGGCAATGGTGAGGATTTCCTTCTGCGCGGTTTCCACATCGCTGACGCGCACCGGGCCCTTGGCCTCGAGGTCGTCGCGCAGCAGTTCGGCAGCCCGCTTGGACATGTTCTTGAAGATCTTTTCCTTGACGCCTTCGTCCGACCCCTTGAGGGCCAGGACCAGCACGTCGGAAGACACTTCGCGCAGCAATGCCTGGATGCCGCGGTCGTCGACATCGGCGAGGTTGTTGAACACGAACATGAGGTCTTCGATCTGGCCGGACAGGTCTTCGTCGACTTCGCGGATCGAGTCCATCAACTGGCCTTCGATCGAGCTGTCGAGGAAGTTCATGATGTCGGCAGCGCGCTTGATACCACCCAGGGTGGTACGCGAGGCGTTGGAGTTGCCGGCGAACTGCTTCTCGAGAATCTGGTTGAGTTCTTTCAGGGCGGCCGGCTGCACGGTATTGAGCGAGGAAACCCGCAGGATGATGTCCAGGCGCGCCTTGTGGTCGAAGTTGCCAAGCACTTCGCCCGCCTGGTCCGGATCGAGGTACGCCACCACGATCGCCTGGATCTGCGGGTGCTCGTAACGGATCACGTCCGCCACGGCGCGCGGTTCCATCCACTTCAGGCTGTCCAGGCCGCTGGTGTTGCCACCCAGCAGGATGCGGTCGATCAGGCCGTTGGCCTTGTCCTCGCCCAGGGCCTGGGTGAGCATCTTGCGCACATAGTCGTCGGAGCCCACGCCCAGGCTGGTCTGGTCGCCGACGATGTCGACGAACTCGCTCATCACCTGCTCGACCTGCTCGCGATGCACGTTGCCCATCTGCGCCATGGCCACGCCCACTCGCTGGACCTCTTTGGGGCCCATGTGGCGCAGCACCTGCGCGGCGTCGGTGGAACCCAGGGACAGCAGCAGGATCGCGGCCTTGTCGACCCGGGTCAGTTTGGCGGTAGCGGCTCGGTTATCACTCATCTGCGTTAATCCACTCTTTCACGACCTGGGCCACTCGACCCGGGTCTTCTGCCACCAGACTCTTGATTGCGTTCAACTGTGCGTCATAGCCTTCGCTCGGGCTAGGCAGCAGGATGCTTTGCGGGCCGCCGAGGCTGACGCGATCGTTGGCCAGCTCGCCATCCAGGCCGCCCATGCCGCCGAGTTCGACATCGCTGCCCAGACCCGCCAGTTGCTTGCCCTTGCCGCCACCGGTGATGTTGTTGAGCACCGGACGCAACACGCCGAACACCAGGACCAGGATAAACAGCACACCCAGGACCTGCTTCACGATGTCCCAGAACCAGGGCTGCGAGTAGAACGGAATGTCGGCGATCACCTCGCCGCGATCGGCCGAGAACGGCACGTTGATCACGCTGACGCTGTCGCCACGGCTGGCGTCGAAGCCCACGGCGTCCTGCACCAGGCGGGTAAAGCGCGCCAATTCGTCGGCGCTCCACGGCGCACGGCTGGTTTCGCCGTTGGCCGGATTGACCTTGACCTGATCGTCCACCACCACCGCCACCGACAGCCGGTTCAGACGCCCCTGCTGTTGCTTGGTGTGGCTGATGGAGCGATCCAGTTCGAAGTTCTTGGTGGATTGTTGACGCTTGTCGTTCGGGTACGGCGCCAGCATCGGCTGGCCGGTGGCCGGGTCCATGATCTGCTGGCCGTTGGCATCCAGCAGCGGCTGGCCTGGCTGCACCATGCCGGCGGCAGCGGTGGCGCCACCGGTGGTCTGCGGTGCGCTGGCCGGCGACGGCGGCTGGTTGCTCAGGGCGCCAGGAACGCCTTGCGGGCCCAGGCTGCTGGAGCGTTGTTCGTTGACCGACTGCTCGCTGCGCAAGGCCGGCTGGTCCGGGTTGAACTGTTCGGAGGTCGACTCGACAGCACTGAAGTCCACATCGGCGGACACTTCAGCCTTATAGCGGTCGTTGCCGAGGATCGGCTGCAGGATGTTGTGCACACGCTGGGTCAGCATGCTTTCCATGCGGCGGCTGTAGTCGAATTGCTTGCCGGCCATGGTCAGTTCGGAGTTTTCCGCCTGGTCGGAGAGCAGGTTGCCCTTCTGGTCGACCACGGTGATCTGCGACTTGCTCAACTCGGGAACGCTGGTCGCCACCAGATTGACGATGGCCACCACCTGGCCCGGTTCCAGCGAACGGCCGGAATACAGCTCGACCAGTACCGAAGCGCTGGGCTTGCGCTCGTCGCGCACGAACACCGAGCTTTTCGGAATCGCCAGGTGCACGCGTGCGCCCTTGACGTTGTTCAGGCTGGAAATGGTCCGCGCCAGCTCGCCTTCCAGGCCGCGACGGTAGCGGGTCGCCTCCATGAACTGGCTGGTGCCCAGGCCCTGCTCTTTATCGAGAATCTCGAAACCGATATTGCCGTCGCCCGGAGCCACGCCGGCAGCGGCCAGCTTGAGGCGCGCGCGCGACAGGTCGTCGGCCTTGACCAGCAAGGCACCGGAGTTGGGTTCGACGGTGTAGGGAATGTCGGCGGAGGCCAGGGTGTCCATGACCTGCTTGGCGTCCATGCCGGCAAGGCTGCCGTACAACGGACGGTAATCGGGTTGCTGGGACCACAACACCACGGCAAAACCAATCGCCACGCTGGCAGCCAGACCGACCATGAGGCCAACCTGACGCAACATGGTCATCTCGGAGAGGTTTTCCAGAAAGGACAACCCGAACAGCGGCGGCTTGCCTTCTGTCGGAGTGGCCTTGGCCGGTACGTTATCGGCGACTGCTTCTGCCATGACTCAATCTCGTCCTTAAACCGGCATCTGCATGATGTCTTGGTACGCCTGAACCAGCTTGTTGCGCACCTGGGTCAACGCCTGGAAGGACACACTGGCCTTCTGCGAGGAAATCATCACGTCGGTCAGGTCGACACCGCTCTTGCCGATCTCGAAGGCACTGGCCAGCTGGCTGGACGCCTGCTGAGTGTCGTTGACCTTGTTCACCGCCTGCCCAAGCATGTCGGAAAAACTGCTGCCGCTCACCTGCGACACCGCGGCCGATTTTGGCTGGGCCATGGCGTCCATTTGCATGGCCCGCATGTCCAACATCAACCGATTAAATTCAATACCTTGGCTCATGGTCTACTCTCTCCGACGACCCGCAATTTTTTGACACTCACGCAGCGGTTAGTGAGGTGTTAGCAACAAGGGTGCCAGCTCCGCGGCGACACCGAACAAAAGCCTGCATGGCTTCAGCCTTAAACGACTCATGTTGCAAACAGATACGCCTCGACATCCATTCCGGCATCGCGCATTTGCGCCAACTTGTAGCGCAAGGTTCGCGGGCTGATACCCAGGCGCTCGGCCGCCTCCTTGCGTCGGCCGCGCTCGGTGCGCAAGGTGTCGATGATCATCTGGAACTCCCGACGCCGCAGATCGTCGCCCAAGGCCCCCGCCGACTCGGCTGGCGGCAGCTCGGCCTCCACCGGCGCACTGCGCACCGTCGCCACCGCGGCGGGCGCCATGGCAGGCAGCGGCGCACAGGCCAGCGGTCCGCCCAGGCAGAAATCTTCCGGCTGGATCAGGCCACCCTGCTGCAGGATCAGTGCGCGCTGAATGGCGTTGTCCAGTTCGCGCACGTTGCCCGGCCATGGATAACCGAGCAGGCACGCCTGCGCTTCGGCCGACAGCCGCGCGGCGGCGTGTTTCATTTTATTGACGTGCTTGGCCAGCAGGCGCTCGGCCAGCGGCAGGATATCGGCGGTACGCTCGCGCAGCGGGCGCCAGGCCAGCGGGAATACCGACAGCCGATAGTAAAGGTCTTCCCGGAACCGCCCCGCCGCCACTTCGCCGGCCAGGTCGCGGTTGGTGGTCGCCACCACCCGGATATCCAGGGCGATGGGCTTGCGCGCCCCTACCCTCTCGACTTCGCGCTCCTGCAGCACCCGCAGCAGCTTGGCCTGCAGGGCCAGGGGCATTTCGGAAATCTCGTCCAGCAGCAGGGTACCGCCATCGGCCTGTTCGAACTTGCCGGGCTGGGCGGCGATGGCGCCGGTAAAGGCGCCCTTCTCGTGACCGAACAGCGTGGCTTCGAGCATGTTGTCCGGAATCGCCGCGCAGTTGATAGCGATAAAGGGCTGGCTGGAGCGATGGGACTGCTGGTGGATGTAACGCGCCAGCACCTCTTTACCGGTACCGGACTCGCCCGAGATCAATACGGTGGAATCGCTGCGAGCGACCCGCGCCGCCAGTTCGAGCAGTTGAGCGCTGGCCGGCTCGAATGCCACCGGCCCTTCGCCCTCGGCAGCCCCAAGGCAACCCAGGGCATGTCGCGCCACCAGATCCAGCAGGGCCTTGGGCTCGAAGGGCTTGACCAGGTAGTCGGCGGCGCCTTGACGCATGGCATCGACCGCACGCTCGACCGCGCCATGGGCGGTCATCAGCAATACCGGCAATTGCGGCTGGCGCGCACGCAGCACGCCCAGCAACTGATGACCGTCCATGCCCGGCATGTTGACGTCGCTGACCACCAGGCTGAACGACTCGCCAGACACCGCCTCCAGCGCTTCCTCCGCACTGCCGACCGCCTTGTAGTCATGACCGGCCAACAGCAGCGTATCCGCCAGGGCTTCGCGCAGGGCGCGATCGTCTTCAACCAGTAGAACCTTGATTGCCATTACCTTCACTCCACTCCTTGAGCGCCGCAGAACAGTGGCAGAACCACCAGCGCACATGTACCGCGCCCAGGACGCGAGCGCAGCAGCAATTCTCCCTGGTGGGCACGCGCCACCGCCTTGACGACTGTCAGCCCCAGTCCGGTTCCCGTGGTCTTGGTGGTGAAAAACGGTTCACCCAAACGCGCCAGTACCGCAGCGTCGATACCGCTGCCGCTATCGCTGATGCACAATCGCAAGCTGTTGCCACGGGTATAAAGATGGACCTTCAGGCGCACCTGGCCGGCACTGGCCTGGATCGCGTTCTCGATCAGGTTGAGCACCGCCCCCACCAGCGTGTCGCGACTGCACAGCAACTCGCCCGCATGGCTGTCGCACTGCCAGCGCACGGGCACGTCCTGCACATGGGTCAGGGCCGCCGCCTGCAACGACTGCAACAACGCCTTGGGCGTCACGCGATCGGTCAGCGGCAACTCGCCCCGGGCAAACACCAGCATGTCGCGGACCTGATGCTCCAGCTCATGCAAGCGCTCCTTCAGCCGCCCGGCAAAGCGCTGCTGGGTGGCGACAGGCAGTGCCTGCTCGGTCAGGTGACTGGCATACAGCAGTGCGGCGGACAATGGCGTACGGATCTGATGCGCCAGGGACGCCACCATGCGTCCCAGGGACGACAGGCGCTCATGGCGGGCCAGTTGATCTTGCAGGTGACGGGTTTCAGTCAGGTCGTTGAGCAGCACCAATTGGCCCGGCTCGGCATCCAGCGAACGGGTGGCGATCGACAGCCGCCGCCCATCCTTCAACGAGATCTCATGGCCGTCGTCTTCCCGTGGCGCGAAACAACGAGCGATGACATGCCGCCAGAGCTCGCCCTCGAGAGGCAGGCCCAGCAGGTCGCAAGCGGCAGGATTGGCTTCGCGGACAATGCCCTGGGCGTCGATGACAATGACGCCGCCAGGCAACAGATCGAGGAGGTTTTGCAGGCGGTTGGCCAGACGCTCTTTTTCCGCCAGCTCCTGCATGCGCTGGGCGCTGACCACGGCCAGTTCGCCCTTGAGCTCGGTCACCCGAGCCTCAAGCATGCTGTAGGAGTCGGTAAGCTGGCTCGACATCTGGTTGAACAAGGCGAACGCCT
Organism: Pseudomonas sp. GW822-FHT05A08; assembly: GCF_058800485.1. Taxonomy (NCBI): domain Bacteria; kingdom Pseudomonadati; phylum Pseudomonadota; class Gammaproteobacteria; order Pseudomonadales; family Pseudomonadaceae; genus Pseudomonas; species Pseudomonas sp. GW822-FHT05A08. Next base: position 2,044,843 of record NZ_CM179511.1, on the reverse strand, counting down.
GCTCAAGGCCAAGCCGGCTTGCCTGCTCTACGGACGACGTTTGCCCCTGGCTTTCAGGAACAGGAGACATCTGGGCGGCTTGGGGCATCGTGCTCTCTCGCGTGGCTGACCGTCAGTTAAACGGAACGTTGAGAGAGACTTAGCAATACCCGTGCCGGAAAAAAACCGCCCGGTTTTCAACAGGTTAAAAAACAGGCGTCAATCATCCGCCTGTTCATCACCCTCGCGACGGCTCATGCCGTACTTGCGCATTTTTTCCACCAGCGTGGTGCGGCGGATACGCAGGCGCTCCGCAGCCCGCGCGACAATGCCATTGGCGTCGTCGAGCGCCTGCTGGATCAGGCCCTGCTCCAGACCACCGAGGTAGTCCTTCAGGTCCAGGCCTTCCGGCGGCAGCATGGCGGTGGCGGCGAAGTCCGGCGTATGGCCATTGATCGCCACCCGCTCTTCCAGATCACTGCGCAGGCTGTCCACCAACTGCTCGTCTTCGTCGTCGACATAGCGGAATTTCTTCGGCAATTCGACCACGCCGATCACGCCGTAGGGATGCATGATCGCCATGCGCTCCACCAGGTTGGCCAACTCGCGGACGTTGCCCGGCCAGCCATGGCGGCAGAGCGACATGATCGCCGCGGAGTTGAAGCGGATCGAACCGCGCTTCTCGTGCTCCATACGCGAGATCAGCTCGTTCATCAGCAGCGGAATGTCTTCCACCCGCTCACGCAGCGGCGCCATCTCGATCGGGAACACGTTCAGGCGGTAGTACAGGTCTTCGCGGAAACTGCCGACCTCGATCATGCTCTCGAGGTTCTTGTGAGTCGCGGCGATAATCCGCACATCGACGCTCTGGGTCTTGTTGCTGCCCACGCGCTCGAAGGTACGCTCCTGCAGCACGCGCAACAGCTTGACCTGCATCGGCAGCGGCATATCGCCGATTTCGTCGAGGAACAGGGTGCCGCCGTTGGCCAGCTCGAAACGCCCGGCACGGCTGGTGATGGCCCCGGTGAAGGCGCCCTTCTCATGGCCGAACAGTTCGCTCTCCAGCAACTCGGCCGGAATCGCACCACAGTTGACGGGCACGAACGGCGCTTCGCGACGCTTGGAGTGATAGTGCAGGTTACGCGCCACCACTTCCTTGCCAGTCCCGGACTCGCCGAGGATCAGCACGCTGGCGTCGGTATCGGCCACTTGCTGCATCATCTGCCGGACATGCTGGATCGCCCGGCTGGTGCCGACCAGACTGCGAAAGAGGTTGGGTTCGCGATGGCGACCGCGCTCACGGGCCTGGTCGTACATCTCACGATAGACCTGGGCGCGATGCAGGGAATCGAGCAACTTGCTGTAGCTGGGTGGCATTTCCAGGGTGGAAAGCACTCGACGACGCTGGTCTTCCGGCAAGTCAATGGAAGAATTATCGCCCATTAACAAAACTGGAAGGAACTCATCCCAGGTTGAGAGTGTCTTTAACAGGCCCAAAAGTGCACCAGGAGCATTTACAGTCCCGATGAGGACACAGATTACTTCACGACTGGATGACAATGAGCCGACAGCCTGCTGCCAGTCATGGCTACCGCAGGGTAAATTTTCTTCGCCAAGAAAATTTAAAATCACCGCCAGGTCGCGGCGGCGGACGCTATCGTCATCAATCAGCAGAATTTTGGTTTCACGCCACATGCAATAGCAACTTCCCTAGTCAACTCAATGCCCGGAATCAGGGCAAGCTAGACGCTTGTAGGCATTTTGAGCCTGATAGACGTCTGAAATCTGAAAACAGCCACTAGTTAAGTCAAAAAAGCGTGCACAGTCAAATTTATGGCGCACTGGATTCGGATTAACTTAGGGGTTAATTAACCGAACAGATGGTAAACCTTTGCCGCGTTCTGTGCTTGATGGATCTGCGACATCTCGTCGACTATCGCCTGACGCTCCCCTGTCGTCACTTCAAGAAGCTGCCGATAAACCCCCAACAGTTCCTGCAAATTCTCGCGCAACGCGGCTTCATCTTCCGGAGCTTCACTCAAGATGTCTTCCATGCAGGAACGGCAGGCCAGATCCAACTGACCGATCGCTTCCCAATTACGCTCGGCCAGGGCGGCGACCAGTGCTTCACGGGTTTCTTCGATGCGCTGCAATACAAGACTCATGGTGATCTCCTTAGAACTGCGGACCCGGCGCAGCGATGGCATCCCAGCCTTCCTTGACGGTGCGCAGCAGATCGGCGACCTCGTCGAGAATCTTTGGATCGGTCTTGATGTTCGCCTCGGTGAGGCGCGTCATCATGTAGGTGTACAAGCCATCCAGATCGCCCAGGGTGTCGAGTGAGTTTTCCAGATCGAGCCCTTCACGCAAGCCGCCGATAATGCCGATGGCCTTGCTGATGAACACACCCTTGCCGGGAATATCCTTGCGCTCCATCGCCCCCTTGGCCTGGGCGATACGATCCAGGCCGCCTTCCATCAGCATCTGCACCAGACGATGGGGGCTGGCTTCGGAAGTCTGCGCCTGGGCACCAATCTTCTGGTATTGCCGAAGGGCTAACATCGGATTCATGTTCTACCTCATCAAAACTCAAGGGTTCGTATAACCAGCGTATCGACCGGGCGTCAAAAAACTTTAGATCAAAAGCCAAAAGCCCGGAACGCTACAAACGTTGCCGAGCTTTTGGCGCCTGGTATCAATCAGCCTTTCTGTTGCGCAGTCAATGCCTCGAACATCGAGGTGATGTTGCTCGCGGTGGCTTTCAACTTGCCCACCAGGGTGTCCATGTCGTTGTACTTCTTGGTCAGTACCGTCGTCAGAGTTTCGATACGACGATCCAGGGCCTCCTGATCCAGGGTCAGCTTGGCCTTGGCCTTGTTCAGCTCAGTGGTGCGCTGATCGAGAACACCGCCAGTCTGGGCAAAAGGCTTGATGGCGTCGTCCATGCGGCTTAGCAGGCCGTTTTCACCGGTGAACAGGGTCTGCACCTCGCCACCCAGCTTTTTGTCGTTCATCGCCGCGGTGAACTTGGTGGAATCGAAATCCAGGGCACCGGTCTTCGGGTTGGTGGTAACCCCCAATTGCGACAGAACGGTCAGCTTGTCACCAGACCCGACCTCAGACAGCGGCGCACGAATGGCCGCCAGGATCGAACGCGGCAACGAGTCGCCGGTCAGCTGCGCCGGGATAGTCAGCTTGCCATTGTCATCCAGGGACGGCTTGGTCAGCGCGGTCACACTGTTGGCCACCGCGTTGTAGGCGTCGACGAACTTCTGGATCGAAGCCTTCAAACCATCGGTATTGGCCGCGACGGTGATGGTCGAGGTGCCTGGCGCGACCAGATTGAAGGTCATCCCGGAAACCGCCTTGTCCACGGCGTTGCTCTTGCTGGTCAAGGCCATGCCGTCAACAGTGAAATTGGCATCCCTGGCCAGGGCACCAATGGAACCGGCGGAAGTGGCGGTCATCGGCGAACCGGAAGCGCCCACGACGTTGCTACCGTCGATTTCCAGACCGGCAATGCCACTCAGAGAAATATCGGACCCCGCACCGGTAGTGGTCGAACCCACCACCAAACGCGATCCAAAGGAATCGGTCACGATGTTCGCGCTGATACCCGCGCTCTTGAGCGATGCGTCGGCGTTGATCGAGTCACGTACCGACTGCAAGGTAGCGCCAGCTTTTATATCGAGATTGTAGTTAGTGCCATTTTGACTGATTTTCAGGGTACCAGTCGGAATAGCACTGGTAGCGCCACCAGCGAAGGCAGCACTGGTGACTTTCGAGGCGGTCGCAAGATTGCCGACCGAGACGACATAGTTGCCGTTGACCGCGGTGTTGCCAGCGACCGCCGTTACATACTTGTTGTCGGAAGTGGTGGCGGCATAGCCGGGAAATTGCGGATTGGTCTTGCTGCTGAGTTCGGTAATGGTGGTCCGAAAGGTCGACAACAAAGACTTCAAGGTGCCGATGCCGGAGATGCTTGCGGTGTTGTTCGCAGTTCCCCGGTCGATCTGACCTTGCTTGGGCGCTTTGTCAGCGTTTACCAAGGCTTTGACGATAGCACCAGTATCGAGGCCGGAGCCTAGACCGGTACCCGGTAGAATTGGACTTGCCATGGAGATCTCCCTTCAGTGTGTCGCCGGTCTTTTGACCATTACAACGCCCAAAAGAACATAGCAACAAATTTCATGCCAGCTGTCAGACTTTAGCGCTGAACAACAAGCTGCTCGCATCATTCAAACTATTGGCCAACTTCAGGACTTCTTCGTTGGGGATCTGACGAATCACCTCACCGGAGTCGCTGGCAATGACCTTGACGACGACCTTGCCAGAAGGCTCGTCGATAGAGAATTCCAGATTACGTTTGACCGATTGCACAAACTTTTCAATTTCCTGAATGGCCATTTTCAGTTTGTCCTGCTCGGTTTGCGCACTCTTACTCTCTTCCTTGACAGTCGACAGCGCCACAACGTCCGCTTGAGGCTTCTCCACAGGCTTGTCAGCAACAGGCGTTGCCGGCTTGGCTGTTGGATAAGACAAGTTCAGCTTCATGCTCATATCCATGTCCATCACCTCTTAAAGTAAAAAGCGAGAGAGTGCGACCAGCGCACTCCCCCGCCAAAGCTTAGCCAGCTATTACTGAAGCAGTTTCAGTACAGCGGACGGCAGTTGGTTGGCCTGGGCCAGAACTGCGGTGGAAGCTTGTTGCAGAGTCTGCTGCTTGGTCATCTGCGCAGTTTCAGCAGCGAAGTCGGTATCTTGTACGCGACCCAGTGCAGCACTGGCGTTTTCGTTGATGTTCTGCAGGTTGGAAATGGTGCTGGTCAGACGGTTTTGTGCAGCACCGAGGTCAGCACGGCTGGAGTTGATGGTTGCCAGGGCCTTTTCGATTGCGTCGATCGAAGCCTTGGTGCTGGCTTCGGCGGTGGCGCTGCTGTTACCGGTGATGGCGATGGTTGCAGAACCTACGCTCAGAGTTGCAGCGTCGAAGCCGCTGGCCAGAGTGATGGTGATCTGGTTGGTAGCACCGGTGTTGGAACCGACCTGGAAGGTCATGGTGCCAGCACTGCCGTCGATCAGGTTCTTGCCGTTCAGGTTGGTCGACTTGGCGATACGAGTCAGCTCGTCCGACATCGAAGCGAATTCTTTGTTCAGTGCAACACGGTCAGCGGTACCGTTGGAGTCGTTTCGCGATTGAATAGCCAGTTCGCGCATACGTTGCAGGATGTTGGTGGATTCCTGCATCGCGCCTTCAGCGGTCTGAGCGATGGAGATACCGTCGTTGGCGTTTTTGATCGCCATGGTCTGACCGCGGATCTGCGAAGTCATACGGGTAGCGATTTGCAGGCCGGCGGCGTCGTCTTTTGCACTGTTGATTTTCAGGCCGGAAGACAGGCGAGTCATCGAAGTCGACAGAGCGTCGGAAGCGCGGTTCAGGTTCTTCTGAACGTTCAACGATGTGACGTTAGTGTTTACTGTTAAAGCCATGACGAATTCCTCGTTGGTTGGGTACTGCGGCTTCCGGCCCTGGCAACCGCCGGGTATGGCCTAGAGAACCTTCGTAATAGTTATCGTCGGCAATGCAAGTTGCTTTAGGGGATTTTCAAAAAAATTTGCCATCAGCGTGCCACCCCCCGTAAATCAAGGGCTCGGCATTTTTAAATACGTGGAAAAATGGCGCCAGGAAAATGCCGGAGAAGGTCCGGGCGCGGAGATCACCCGGGCAGGCAGGGAATGCCTCAGCCAGCAGAGAGGGAGCGCAGCACTTCAACGCATTCATATTGCAGGTAGTCGGCCAGGGCCAGCCAGTTTTGCCCTTGCTGACATTCGAACATCAGGCCAAGCAAAGTCTCCCAGTCCTGGCGCTGCGCTGGCGGCGCGGTATCGATCAGCGGCTGGATCGCCCCCATCAACTGGACCATGGTCACGGCCGTCTCGACATCGTGCCCCAGGCGGAAGCCCTCGGCGCATTGCTGCAAGCGGGCGATCAGCCCCTCGATCGCGCTCATTGACTGAACTCCGGATGATAGGTCGTCCCGGCAATCATCGCCCCGTCCCGACTGCTGTTATAGAAGCGCACCCGTGGATGACCGGCGATAAACCGCTCCAGCTCGCACAGGTAACTGCGGAAATTGAGTTGGGTCCTGACCCGCTGGCCATGCCCGTCCAGCACCCAGTGCCGGGCCGCGCCCAGCTGCGGCCCCAACTCGCCGTCGAGCCAGCCGGCATGCGTCTTGTTCATCGGGAAGGCAAAGTCGGCACCGAACAAGGTGACCTGCTCGGCGCCCATTTTTACCGCCAGGTCCACCGCGGGATGAATCACGCTGCCACCGACATACAGCTGCGCCTTGGGCAATTGCTCGCGTATCCGCGTGTAAATCGGGCTGGCGGAATACCCTACGTAACGCGGTCCCTGCCAGAGCGCCAGAATCTGCGGGTCGACCATCGGCAGATAGACCAGGGTGATGGCTGCCGATTTTTCTGGCGGCAGGTGCAGGCTGGAAATCCGGTGATCGATGCTGACCACGATATCCGGCTCGATCCCCTGTTTGAGCAATGGTCGGTAGGCGGTATCGACACAGATAAACAGGGGCCGCCGGGCCTGGGCGCGAATCTCGCGCAAGCGTTCGAAATGCCGCTCCAGGCTCGGCCCGGTGGCAATCACAAAGATCTCGCGCCCCGGCTGGCTACCGAACAGCTGCGCCACGTCATTGTCGCTGGCCACCAGCTCGGCACTCGCTTGCAGGCGTTGGGCGACCTCCGGGGAATCGACCACGAAGTCGCGGTTATTGAAGGCCAGGTGCACCTCACTGACCAGGCGATCGCGGATCTTGGCGTTGTAGTCATCCGCCAGCACCAGCTCGGAGGGCAAGGCGAAGAACGGCAGCTGGATTTCCGCCAGATCGCCGGCATAACTCAGTTCCACTCGAGGATCGTTCAACCAGGCCTGCTGATCGAGCAATTGCAGCACCAGCGCAAACACCGCGCCGTTCAAGATGTGCACCTGCAAGCGTTGCAGCGCCGGGTTTTCCAGCAGTATCTGCTGCAAGTCGCCCAAGCCGGTGCCGTACAGATGGATCACCGGGCTATCGGCCGGCAGGCTCGCCGCCTGGGTTCGTGCTTCCGCCGTGCGATCGTGGCGACTGGTGAGCTGAATGCCGGAAATACTCAAGGTCGAACCCAGCCCTTCGACCAGATCCGCCTGCAACGCAGCACTGTCCTCCGCCAGCAACCGCTCGAGCAGTCGCGGCCAGCGAGCCTGTATTGCCTGGGCATTGCCCTCGAAGCTTTCGCTCATGCTGTCTCGCCTATCTTCATGCAAAAAAAATAGCGCTCAGGGTACACCCTGGGCGCTATTTTTGGATGCCGCGGGATCAACTCATGGGCGATAGATAATTGCCGAGCCCCAGGACAGCCCTACACCGAAGCCACTCAGGGCCACACGTTGCCACTTCGACTCGAGCACGTGCTTTTCCAGCAGCAGCGGAATGCTCGACGATACAGTATTACCGGTCTCGACCATGTCCTTGATGAACTTCTCCGGCTCGCCTTCGAAACGGCGCGCCACGGCATCGACGATCGCCGCACTGCCCTGGTGGATACAGAACGCATCGATCTGCTCCGCCTTCAGGCCGGACTCATCCAGCAGCTCATTCAAATGCGCCGGGACTTTCAGCAGGGCAAAATTGAACACTTGGCGGCCATTCATGAAAAACACGCCATCGGTGACTTTCAGGTGCGGAGCGCCGGAACCGTCGGTGCCGAATTTGGCCTTGCCCAGCTGCCAGGGAGCGTCTTCGCACATCCAGGTAGCAGTCGCCGCATCGCCGAACAGCATGGTGGTGTTGCGGTCTTGCGGATCGACGATCTTCGAGTAAGGGTCGGCGGTGACCAGCAGGCCGTTCTTCAGGCCCGCGGCTTCCATGAAGCCCTTGAGCGCGTAGATGCCATAGACATAACCGGAGCAGCCCAGGGAAATATCGAAGGCCGCGACGTGGGTCGGCAGGCCCAGCTTGTCCTGGACGATGGCGGCGGTGTGCGGCAGGCCTTCTTCGTCACCGTTCTGGGTGACGACGATCAGCGCGTCGATCGACTCGCGCGACAGTTGCGGGTTGTTGGCGAACAGCGCATTGACTGCTTCGACACACAGGTCCGAGGTTTCCTGCGTGGCGTCTTTGCGCGGCAGGAAGGCCGAACCGATCTTGCCCAGGATGAACTCTTCATCCTTCTCGAATTTTGCACCTTGTGCGTAATTGTCTACGCCGGCTACAGGCACGTAGCTCGCAATGCTCTTTATGCCAATCATTACGGCTTCCCAATAATAAACAGCTGAATACCCCGACCACCGGACCGGGGCTGCCGACAAACAGACATCCTGGCGCCCCTGACAGGCGACAGCGGGAAGAATAAAAGGCTATCACTGCGCCGTTTACCGGCCAGGCGCCATCTCCCCGATCAATACAATACAGTGAAGATGCGCGTTATGACTCGCAGGTCACGCTATTTTGCCGAATCAGCCATACAAACGGCTATTCGACAAATGCCCAATCCAGTGCGGTACCGCGCTTGAGGGTCTGGCGCGCGCAACGCCCGAGGACCGCGTCGATGTGCTTGGGGGCCAGCCCCAGGCCCGGACGGATGGCCCGGACGTTATCGCTACTGAACACCTCCCCCGCCGCCATATCGCGGGTGACATAGAGGGAACGGCGGTACAACACCGACTGCAGCTCGGCCTCGGTCGCGCCGTAACGCACCTGGCCCAGGGCCTGCCAGGCACGTTCGGTTTCCACCACCAGGCTGTGCAGCTCCGCCGGTTCCAGGGAAAAACTCGCATCCACCCCGCCAGCGGCGCGGTCAAGGGTGAAGTGTTTCTCCACCACAGTAGCGCCCAGCGCCACGGCGGCCACTGAAACCCCGACTCCCATGGAGTGGTCGGACAAACCGACCTCGCAGCCGAACAGCTGGCGCAGATGGGGAATGGTCAGGATGTTGCTGTTTTCCGGCGAAGCCGGGTAGGTGCTGGTGCACTTGAGCAGCACCAAATCCTTGCAGCCGGCCTCCCGGGCGGCGCGCACGCTTTCGTCCAGCTCGGCGATGCTGGCCATGCCGGTGGAAATGATCAGCGGCTTGCCGGTGGCCGCCACCCGACGAATCAGCGGCAGGTCGGTGTTTTCGAAACTGGCGATCTTGTAGGCCGGCACCTCGAGGCTTTCGAGGAAGTCCACCGCGCTCTCATCGAACGGCGTGGAGAACGCCAGCATCCCCAGTTCCCTGGCGCGGGCGAAGATCGGTGCGTGCCACTGCCAGGGTGTGTGGGCTTTTTCATACAGGGCATACAGCGAAGAGCCGGCCCAGAGACTGGCCGGATCCTTGATGAAGAATTCGCCGTGGTCCAGGTCCAGGGTCATGGTGTCGGCGGTATAGGTCTGCAACTTCAAGGCATGGGCGCCGGCCTTGGCCGCGGCCTCGACGATCTGCAGGGCAACGTCCAGCGACTGGTTATGGTTGCCGCTCATCTCGGCAATGATGAACGGCGGCGAGCCGGCGCCGATCGAGCGCGAGCCGATGTTGAAACTAGTCATTGGGGTTTTCCTTCGATTCACGCGTAAATTCGCCAGTGGCCGGTGCATCACCGACGCGGCGCAATGGGTTGCCGGTCATCTCGAACAGGGCTGTCGCCACCCGCGATGCACCCTGCCCGTCCACCAGTTGCCGGGAGCGCTGCGCCAGGCTCTGGCGCAACGGGTAATCGCCAACGAGCGCCGCGACCGCCTGGCGGATCAGCTCGACACTCACCTGCTCGCTGGGCCCCAGGTAGACATGCGCGCCCGCCTCGGCCAGCAGCCGGGCATTGGCCTCTTGATTGCCGGCCACGCTGATGCACAGGGTCGGCAGGCCCAGGGCGGCGCGCTCCCAACTGGTGCCGCCACCGGCGCCGATAAACAGGTCCGCTTCGGCCATCAAGCGGGAAAAATCGCTGACATAGGCGTGCAAACGCCAATGCCCGCGACCGGCCGCCAGTTCCTGCATCTGCGCCCAGGCCGGGTTGCCGGCCCCGGCGACAAAGTCCACCTGCAGGTCGTCGAACGCACTCAAGGCCAGCATCGTCTTGTGGGTCTGGCTGGCCGCATCGAAGCCGCCGAAATTCACCAGCACCCGACTCGCTCGCTCGCGAATGGCAATCGGCGGACAACGGAACTCCTCGCGCAGCAAGGCGAAGTGCGGCCCCAGCAACGCCCGGCACTCGGCGTCGATCAGGCCGGCATAGGCCTGGGGCGTGCCGCTGAAGTTCTGGTCGAGCAACAGATCGACCCCGTGCCGCCGGTTGGCCAGGTCATCGATGGCGGCAATCCGTGGCGCCCATTGCCGCGCCGCCTGCTGCCACTGCCGGTCGAGGCCATAGTGATCGACCAGCACCCAATCGAATCGCGGCTGATCCTGCAACGCTGCCCGCAAGGCGGCGATATCCGCCTGCCAGGGCAAGGGCGCCTCGATGTCCTGCGCGCATTCACCCGGATAACTCGCCGGCAGGGCGAACGTCTGGAAACCCAGTCCGGCCAGGCGGTCCAATTGCTGCCCGGGCAAGCTTCGGCAAGCGAAAGCCACTGTGGCGCCCAGCTCGCGCAAAGCCCTGGCCAGGGTCAGGCAGCGGGCGATATGGCCGCTGCCAATGGTCGGCGAGGCGTCGGCCCGGATCAGCACTCTCACTCCAGCTCTCCACCGGCTTTCAGCGCCGCGTACAGATACTCCGCGCGCAGCCAGTCTTCCTCGGTGTCGATGTCCTGCACCAGATGGCGCGGCAGGATCACCGGCAGGCTGAGCGGGGAAAACACCAGGTCGCCGCGCAACCAGGCCTCGCTGCGCCCCCAATAGAACTGCCCGGCGTCCTGATAGGCCGGCGGCAGGTCCTGGGAGCGTGTGTTGCGAAACTCCGGATAAAGCGCAGTCAACGCGCCCTGCTCGTCCAGGGTCAGGGCGCGCTGCACCGGAAACGCAAAGCTGCACACGGAAAAGGCGAAGGACTTTTCAGGCTGAGCCTCCAGCGCCGCCAAGCCCTGGCGCAGGTAGCGCAGTTGCAACAAGGGCGCGGTGGCGTAAATGCAGCAGGCGTAATCGAAGGTCTCGCCACGCTCGCGCAACGCATTCAAGGCATGCACGATCACCGGCCCGGTGCCGGTGAAATCGTCCGCCAGCTCGGCCGGACGCATGAATGGCACCGTGGCGCCGCTGGCCCTGGCCAGCTCGGCGATCTCCGGGTCGTCGGTACTGACCAGCACCTGATCGAACAACCCGCAGCGCAGCGCCGTGGCAATCGAGCGGGCAAGCATCGGCACGCCGTCGAACGGCTTGAGGTTCTTGCGCGCTATGCGTTTGCTGCCGCCACGGGCGGGAATGATGGCGATGGCACTCAAGGCTGGGCGGGCTCCTGGATAAGCTGGCGCAATTGCTCGACCACATACGTCTGCTGCTCATCGTCCAGCGCCGGAAACAGCGGCAGGCTGATGGCTTCGCCGTAGTAGCGCTCGGCCTCGGGGAAATCCCCCACGGTGAATCCCAGGTCGCGGTAATACGGCTGCAGATGCACCGGGATGTAATGCAGATTGACCCCGACCCCGGCCTCGCGCAATGCCTCGAACACCTCGCGATGGGTGCGGCGGATGCGCTCGGGCTGCAAGCGCACCACGTACAGATGCCAGGCCGACTGCGCCTGCTCCTGAGCCTGTGGCAGGGTCAGCGGCAGATCGGCCAGCAGGCGGTCATAACGGGCCGCCAGCTGCCGGCGCCGGGCAATGAAAGCGTCGAGCTTGTCCAGTTGGGACAAGCCCAGGGCTGCCTGCAGATCGGTGATGCGGTAATTGAAACCCAGCTCGGTCTGCTGGTAGTACCAGGGGCCGTGGCTGGGCTCGGTCATCTGCGCCGGGTCGCGGGTCATGCCGTGGCTGCGCAAGCGGCGCAAGCGGTCCGCCAACTGCGGGCTGTTGGTCAGGACCATGCCGCCCTCGGCGCTGGTGATGATTTTCACCGGATGAAAGCTGAACACCGTCATCGCCGCGAATTCGCCACAGCCCACCGGCCGCCCGGCATAGGAGGCGCCCACCGCGTGGGAGGCATCCTCGATCAGCACGAAGCCATAACGCTGCGCCAGCTGCGCCATGGCACGCATGTCGCAGCTTTGCCCGGAAAACGCCACCGCCACCACCACCTTGGGCAGTCTGCCCGTGCGCTCGGCGGCCTCAAGCTTATGCGCCAACGCCCGGGCATCCATGTTCCAGGTGTGCGGGTCGATATCGACGAAGTCCACCTCGGCGCCGCAATAACGTCCGCAGTTGGCCGAGGCCAGGAAAGTATTGGGCGTGGTCCACAGCCGGTCTCCCGGCCCCAGACCGGCGGCCAGGCAGGCGATGTGCAAGGCCGCCGTGGCATTGCACACCGCCACGCCATGGCCGGCCTCGCAGCGAGCGGCCATGGCCTGCTCGAAGCGTTCGATGGTCGGCCCCTGGGTCAGCCAGTCGGACCGCAGCACCGCGACCACCGCATCGATGTCCGCCTGGTCGAGACTCTGGCGCCCGTAGGGAATCATGCCGGCAACCTGGCATGCAGCTCGGCGATCTGGCCCACCGAGAGGAAATGCGGATTGGTGTCGGAGCGGTATTCGAACGCCTCGCCCACCGGCCGCCCCTGTTCGCCCAGGCCGTCCACGGCAAAGTCGACGTTGACGTTGGTAAAGCGGATCGACGGCTGGATGGTGTAGTGATCGGTGAACTCCAGGGTCATGCGCGCGTCATCCAGCGGCACCATCAGCTCGTGGAGTTTTTCCCCCGGACGAATGCCCACCTGCTTGTGCGGCAGGTTTTGCGCCATGCCACGCGCCAGGTCGACGATCCGGATCGACGGGATCTTCGGCACGAAGACTTCACCGCCATGCATGCGCGAGAAGCTGTCGAGCACGAACTGCACCCCGTGATCCAGGGTGATCCAGAAACGGGTCATGCGCGCGTCGGTGATCGGCAACTCGCGGGCGCCTTCGGCGATCAGCTGGCTGAAAAACGGCACCACCGAGCCCCGGGAGCCAGCTACGTTGCCGTAGCGCACCACGGCAAAACGGGTCGGCTGGTCGCCGGCGATATTGTTCGCCGCGACGAACAACTTGTCCGACAGCAGCTTGGTCGCGCCGTACAGGTTGACCGGGCTCGCCGCTTTGTCGGTGGACAGGGCGATGACTTTCTTCACGCCGTTGTCGATGGCCGCGGCAATGATGTTTTCCGCGCCGTTGACGTTGGTGCGGATGCACTCGGTGGGGTTGTATTCCGCCGCCGGCACCTGCTTCAGGGCCGCAGCGTGCACCACATAGTCGATCCCGCGCATGGCCTGGCGCAGACGCTCGGCGTCACGCACGTCGCCGAGGAAATAACGCATGCAGGGCGCATTGAAGGTCTGCTGCATTTCGTACTGTTTCAGTTCATCGCGGGAGAACACCACCACCCGCTTGGGCTGGTATTGCTCCAGCAGGCGCCGGATGAAATTGCGCCCGAACGAGCCGGTGCCGCCAGAGATGAAAATCGATTTGCCGTTGAACATGTCTTGAGTCCTTTTTCCTGTCAGCCAGGCTTATGCGAGCAGCTGCGCCCAGTCGACACTGGCAGGAGCGCCAGGAGTGAAGCCCTTGCCGGTCCGGCTCAGGTTCTGGTTGCAGGCCACATCGTGTTCGAAGCGCGCCTGCCATTTGTCACGCAGCGCCGCCGCGACCTGGGTATCGTCCGCCAGGATGCCCGGATGGAGGATCTGCACCTGCGGGGTCCAGACCGTCAACAGGCCGGCATCGGCCACTTTCAGGCACAGGTCGACATCAGCGAATGCCTCGGCGAAGTGTTCTTCGTCCAGGCCACCGACAGCGTTGTAGGCCTCCTTGCGAATCATCAGGCAGGCGCCGGAGACCGCCGAATAGTTCTGCTCGGCGAGCAAACCATTCAGGTAGCCGCTGGCGCCTTTCGGCTCACCGGCGAACGCCGCCCCCAGATGCCCGTTCAACCCGAGAACCAGGCCAGCCGAGGTGGTCGCGCCCTTGGCGTCGACCAGGCGCGCACCGACAATCCCCACTTCCGGCCGCTGCGCCTGATTGAGCAGACTCTCCATCCAGTCGGCATTGACCACTTCGCCGTTGGCCGCCAGCAGCACCAGGTACTCGCCCCGGGCCTCCTGGCTCGCCGCGTTGTACAGCGCCGAGGCGTTCAGGCGCCGCGGGCTGCGCAGCACGCGGATACGATCACCCTTCTGCTCCAGGCTGGCGAGCCAGTTGGCCAGCTCTTCGGACTGGCTATGGTTGTCGGCGATGACCACTTCGTAGCGTTGGTAGCGCGTGCGTTGCAGCACGCTGACCAGGCAACGCTGCAGCTGCTCCAGATTGTCCTCGCTGCGCAGGATGATCGAGGCCAGCGGACGCTCGGCATGGCCGTAGTTGATCTGGTAGACCCCAGGCTGCGCCGCGCTGACCTGGGCCCGGTAGCCACGGTTGCCCAGATGACGGGTCAACGCCTGGCTTTGTTGGGTGTTCTCCTCCACCGTCGGGGCCTGGCCGATCAACAGCGGTTCGGCCAAGTGGGCCAGGCCCGCCAGCCCGCCGTCTTCGATCAGGCGCAGCAGCAGGTCGTATTCCATGGCTTGTGGAAAGGCCGTCGAATAGCCGCCGGCAGCCGCCAGCACATCCCGGCGAATCAGCCAGTGGCCGGCCATCAGGTCCGGCACGCTTTGCAGCAGGTCGAGGTTGACGCCCGGGCGGAACACATCCTTCAGCGCGCCATCGGCGCCGTAGTGGATTTCGTCCATGGCCACCGCGCGGCAACCTTGCGCGCCGAGCAGTTCCAGGCTGGCGCGCAGCAGGCCGCTGGCGGTGAAACGCTCGCCGGCACGGGCCAGGAGCAACCAGTCGCGGGAGGATTGCGTCGCGATCTGGTTGATGCGCTCCACATAGTTGCTGGTGCTGACCTTGACGAAATGCACGGTGTCCTGGGCGGTGGTGGTCGCCGGCAGGTCGCCCGTGGTGAAGACCACCACCTGGAAAGACCGGCAATGGCCGTTGACCAGGCTGTCGAAGGTCGCCTGCAGCTTGACCATGTCCGCGTCTAGGTCGAGCAGCAGGATGCCGAAGCTCGGGCCACCGTTGTGCCGGGCCAGGTGCTCGTTGATCGCCTTGAGCTGCTGCGCCTCGGGGTTGCGCGCCTCCAGCCACGTCAGCAGGCGCCCCGAAGGCATGTTCTCCAGCAGCCCCGGGCTGTCCTGGAAAGGCAGCGACGCCAGGCGCTCGGCCCAGGCCTGCAATTTGCGGGCATCGTTCTGCTCCTCGGAATCCTGCTCCGCGGAAGCCTGCAGCGAGGCCGCCAGACGCCGGACCACCTCAAGGTTGAACAGGTTGCACGACAGCGCCTCCCACAGGCGGCTGCGCAGGGTACGCTCGGTGTCGTTGGGTTGTACCTGCATCAGTTCCTGCTGCTTGAGCAGCACGCCTTCGAGTTCCTGCAGTTGCAGGCGGCCGGCCGGCATCCCATGCATGAGGAATTCGAATTCGGTCAACAGGTCGAACATCGGCTTGTTGTAGAACGGCATCTCGACGAACTGCTCCGGGCCGAACGAACGCACCGGCTCGGCCCCCGGCTCGAGCCAGGCCGAACGGAAAATCATCTTGCCGTTGAGCGAGCGCCCGGTGAGCAGGCACTCGGCCATGGCCGTGAAGCTGTCCAGGGCAATCTGTTTGGCCCGCTGTGGGTCCAGGCCGCTCAAGCCGGTAGGCAACGACGCCAGGAACCCGGCGAACGCCTCGCGCTGGGCCACCGACTTGGCGTCGCCGTAGGTCAGCACCGTCAACACATCGGTGTTGTGCTCCGAGGCGTTGTAGTTGACTTCCCGCACGGCGAACGGGATCGGCAGGATCCGCGCCTTGGCCGAGGCCAGCAGGAAGAAGGTATGGCCGATCTCCTGCCATTCGAAACTGGTCCCCGGCGGCAGCAGGCTGTACCACTGTTGCAGCAGGTCGGTGCGGGTCACCGCGTAGAACGGCGGCAGGAAATGGCTCATGAACGCCATGACCCGCTCGCCGGCATCTGCCGAGGCGTAGTCCTCGATCACCCGGCAATCGCGCCGGTAGTAGTTCACCTCGGCGGCGCGGGCCAGGTACATCATCCCGTAGCCATGGCACAGGCCGTAGTCGGGGTTGGCTTCGAGAAACTCCACCGACTCGGTCAGCGCGCCATGGAGCAGGAAGTCGTCGTCGGCGGCAAATACCATGTACGGCGTGGTCACCTGCCCGACACCGTAGGTGAGCTTGTCCTGCAGGCCCTTGTAGGTGTACTGCGGCAGATGCCGGTAGTCGACCAGGGGGAACTGCCCGGCCAGGCTTTCGTCGGCGTGCAGCGAAGAGTCCAGCACCAGGATCTTGCAGGGGTAGGTGCTGTAGTACTGCAAGGTGCGGCGCAAGAACGCCTTGCGATTGTGGGACATCACCACCAGCGTGAAACGCTCGCTCAACGGTGCGCTAGTGTTTTGAGCCTTGTCTTGAACCTGCATCAGTGTTTCCCCACAACCGGCAAAGTGCTGTTACCTGCAAACCATTGAATTCAACGAACGCGACGCAGATAGCCATCCGGCGCCACGGTGATCAGCAGCTTGTTCTGCATCTGGTAGTCGATCTCGAAGTCGCGGTTCTCTTCCAGGTAGGCCCAGACCGCGGTTTTCGGGTTGTCGCCCGGGCCCCATGGACGGTCCGGGAAGAAGTCCGCCGGCATGTCCTCGACCACGGTGTCCATCACCACGCAGTAGCTGTCCACCGACACCAGCGGCGCGTACAAACGCAACTCCTCGAGCACGTGCTCGTGGGTGTGGTTGGAGTCGAGTACCAGAATCACTTTTTTGCCTTCGGCGGCGGCGCGCACCTTGGCGGCAATCGCCGGATCGATGCTCGAGCCTTCGATCATCGAAATGCGCTTGCTCATCGGATGGCTTTCGATGGCTTCGCGGTTATGCGCGCGGATATCCAGGTCGATGCCCAGCACTTCGCCGTGGCCCTGCAGTTCGAGCAGCGAGGCGTAGTAGATGATCGAGCCGCCGTGGGCGATGCCGCATTCGATCACCAGGTCCGGCTTGACCCGCCAGATGATCTCCTGCATGGCCATCATGTCCTGGGGCAGCTGGATGATCGGGCGGCCCATCCAGGAGAAGTGATAGCTGTACTTGTGGCCGGCGGACTCGTTGAAGAAGTCGCGCGCCAGGCCCTTGAGTTTCTGGTCTTCGCCCTGGGCGCGGATCTGCTCCTGACACTCGGCTTCGAAGGCTTGGATAATGCTGTTGTCGGTCATGGTCGGGTCTCAATAAACGTCATTTGAACGAAGCGCTGTCGACTGCGTGATAGACATAACGCCCATCGGTCATGCGCTTGATTTCGTCGAGATAGTTGGAATTCATCACAAACAGGTGAGCGCCCTCGGACAAGGTCGCCATGGCCTCTTCGGGGGACGATACGCGGGCGCCGCTCAGGGGCAGGTAACGGCCCTGCTTGGCCGGATTGATATCCACCACCTGGTCCACCGAAACGCCCGCGCGCTGCAGGAACAGCGAATAGATCACACCCTTGGAAGACGCGCCCCAGATCGCCGAGCCCGCCTCGGGTTGGGCCTGGATGATCTGCTTGGCCCGCTCGAGGCTGGCAGTGAAATCCAGCGGCATCTTCAGGCGCTCGACCGGCGTCTCGCCGGGCTCGCGCAAGGTGCCGAGGTCGGCCACCACGTACAGGTACTGGCCGCCGAACAGGTGGCCGGCTTCGTGCACTGTGCCGAACATCCGGCGCAGGTCGTCCAGGCGGAAGTAGTTGACGTGCTCGTAGAACACGTCGAACCAGGCGCGATGCTCGACGATCCAGTCGAAGCACGGCACTTCGATGTAGATCTGCCCGCCCTGGTTGGCCTCGGCCATCTGTGCCAGGAACGCCCGCGGGTCGGCAATATGCTCCAGCACATGGCGCAACACCACGGCATCGGCCGACAGGCCCAGGCCAGAGGTAAAGGGCGCCTTGATCACATCGGCGTTATCGCCTTCGTAGGCCGGGTCGATGCCGGTGATGCGATAGCCCCGCTCACGCAGCAGCTCAAGGAAATAGCCCTTGCCGCAACCGACCTCGATCAGCTCGCGACCCTTGAAATGCCGGGCGATGATGCCCTCGACATCCAGCAGGTGACGCTGGAACTGCGCCGAATGGGCCTGCTCGTTCTGGTAGTCGCTGTCGTAGCTCAGCTTGTCGGGGTCGAAGGCCTGGTTGAAGATCAGGCCGCTCTCCTCGTCCTGCACCAGCACCATGTCGGCACAGGCCGACGCCCTGGCGCTCTGCGCGTCGGCGAAGGTGCGATTCTGCAGCACCGGCAGGTCCATGACCCGATACAACTCATGCCCCATGTTCTGCTCCCAATAGTTGTTGCAGGCGCTCGTTCGCCCCCCAGAACGCCATGGGTTCGTGGGCGGGATAGGGGTAATGCCCCAGGTTCAGGCGGATCATCGAGCCGCGCTCGCGCACCCGTCGCTCGACCAGCGCACGAACCGATATCGGCTGGCCGCTGGAACAGTTGACCACCCCGGAAAAATCCCGCCGTTGCAGCAACGCCGCCAGGCTGGCAGCGGCGTCTTCGATGGCCAGGTAATCGCGCAGCTGTTCGCCGGCGGACATGTCGAACACCGCATCGCCGGCGTCGATCGCCCGGTCCAGGGCGGCCAGCAGGCTGTTGGGGTTCTGCCCGGCGCCATGCAGGTAGAACAGCCGCGCCCATTGCAGGGTGAAAGGCAGTTGCTGCTGCAGGTTTTCCAGGAACAGCCGCAGGCTGTGCTTGGCCAACCCATAGGGATTGCTCGGCTGCGCCGGCGTCTGCTCGTCGAGCGGACCGCTCTGCATACCGTATTCGAAACAGGTGCCGGTGATCATGACCTGGGGCACGCCCGCCTCGACCGCGGCCTTGATAAACCGGTAGTCGGCCATCAGGTTGTGCTCGAAGTGGAACAGCGCCTTGTAATTCGGCAGCCCCGGCCAGGCCAGGTGCGCCAGGGCATCGACGCCCTCGACCAGGGCGGCGATATCGGTGTCGGCGGCATGCACGTCCGCGGCCACCCGCTCCACCGCTCCAACCCAGGGCATGGCGGCCAGCTTTTGTGGGTCACGGGCCAGCGCCCGCACCTGGCAGCCGCGGGCCAGCAAGGCGGCGACCAGATGCCGGCCGACAAACCCGCTGGCCCCGGTGACCAGTACCTTCAGGCCACTCACAGCAGCTTCAACTCGGGCACGGCGATCACGAAACGCCCACCCCACTGGCGAACGTGGGCCAGTTGCTCGCTGACTTCCGACAGCAGGTTCCACGGCAACACCAGCACATAGTCCGGGCGCTCGCTATCGATACGCTCGGGCGCGACCACCGCAATCCTGCTGCCGGGCAGGAACTTGCCCTGCTTGTGCGGGCTGGCGTCGGCGACCCAGGCCAGCAAGTCCGGCTTGACCCCGGCGTAATTGAGCAAGGTGTTGCCCTTGGCCGCGGCGCCATAACCCACCACGCGCTTGCCTTCGGCCTTGGCCTGGAGCAGGAAGCGCAACAGGTCATGCTTGATGCGTTCCGCAGCGGGTGCCAGCGTGGCGTAGAACTCGGGGGTCTTCACGCCCGCGTCGAACTCGGTTTGCAACTGCTGCTGCACCGCCGGTTGCACGGCGCGGCGTTCGCCGTCCTTGCGCTGGACGAAAACCCGCAGCGAACCGCCATGGGTGGTCAGTTGACTGACGTCGAAGACTTCCAGTCCGTTGCGCTCGCACAGTGCCTGCACGGCGGTCAGCGACAGATAGGAATAGTGTTCGTGATAGAGCGTGTCGAACTGCGCGCCGGCCATCAGCGTCAGCAGTTGCGGGAATTCGAAGGTGGCCACGCCGGTCGGCTTGAGCAGCGTCGCGAAACCGCCGAGGAAATCGTTGATGTCCGGTACATGGGCCAGCACATTGTTGGCCGCCATCAGGTCGGCGGCCCAGCCTTGGTTTTTCAGCTGCGCGGCAGTGTCGCGACCGAAGAACAGCTCACGAATCTCCAGGCCTTTTTCCCGCGCGGCTTGCGCGGTGCTGCGGGTCGGCTCGACGCCCAGGCACTTGATCCCGCGAGCGGCCACGTACTGCAACAGGTAACCGTCGTTGGCGGCGACTTCCACCACACGGCTGTCAGCCATCAAGCCAAAGCGCTCGACCATCTCGGCCACATAGCGCTCGGCGTGGGCCAGCCAAGTGCTGGAGAAAGAACTGAAATAGGCGTACTCGGCATCGAACAGGCTTTCGGCGCTGGTGTAATCCTCGGTCTGTACCAGCCAGCATTGCTGGCACACGGCGACCTTCAGCGGCACCCATTGCTCGGCCTGTTCAAGACGATCGGCATGCACATAGGCGTTGGACGGTGGCGAGGTGCCGAGGTCGATCAGCGGCAGGCTCAGCGGTGCGGCGCACCCACGGCAGTTCATAGACGCACTCCAGCAAAGTGTTGATCGAGCGCGGGATGGCTGGAATCCCGGGCCGACAGATTATTGACAGGCAACGGCCAGGCAATCGCCAGCCGTGGATCGTTCACCGACAGACCGCCCTCGTGCTCCGGCGTGTAATCGGCGCTGTGCAGGTAGAGCAGCTCGGCGTCGTCGGTGAGGGTCTGAAAACCGTGGGCGAATCCGGCCGGGATCAGCAGGCTACGGCCATCGCCGGCCTTCAGGTGCTCGGCGTGCCAGTGCAGAAAGGTCTCGGAGTCCGGACGCAGATCCACCGCCACATCCCACACCTCGCCGCGCAGGCAGGTGATCAGCTTGGCTTCCGGCGCATTGGCGTTCTGGTAATGCAGGCCGCGCGCACTGCCCTTCTCGCGGGTACAGGAATGGTTGATCTGACGGATATGAAACTCGCTGCCGAATGCACTCAGACTGCCTTCGCAGAACAGCCGGGCGAAATGTCCGCGCTGATCTTCGAAGCGCTTGTGCTGGACGCTGAACAGCCCGGCCAGCGGCAGCTGTTTCAAGGAAAACTCGCTCACAGCGCGCCCCGGTACAGGTTCAGTTGAGCGAGGGTCACAGCGCGCATGTCGTCGCCACGCTGCCAGGCCAGGTGCCAGTCCAGGGTCTGCGCCAGGCATTGCTGCAGCGACCAGCGCGGTTGCCAGGCCAGCAGCTGGCGTGCGCGGCTGCTGTCCAGGCGCAACAGGCCGGCTTCGTGCAGCTCGCTCGGCTCGATCCGCAGCCCGGGGGCGGCCGGCCAGCGCGCGGCCAGCAACTCGACCACTTCACCGACGCTGCACATGTCCGCTTCGCTTGGCCCGAAGTTCCAGGCCCCGGCGAACCGCGGCCCTTGTTCGTAGAGGCCGGCGGCCAGTTGCAGGTAGCCGGCCAGTGGCTCCAGGGCGTGCTGCCATGGGCGCACCGCCTGCGGGTAGCGCAGGGTCACCGGCTCGTCGGCCGACCAGGCCTTGAGCACATCGGGGATCAGCCGTTCCGGGGCAAAGTCGCCGCCGCCCAGTACGTTGCCGGCACGCGCCGTGGCCAGGGCCAGGCCGTGTTCGGCGTACTTGTCGGCCGGGAAGAACGACGCGGCATAGGACTGCGCCAGCAACTCGCAGCACGCCTTGCTGCTGCTGTAGGGATCATGCCCGCCCAGGGCTTCGTTTTCACGGTAGGGCCACAGCCATTCCTGGTTGGCGTAGACCTTGTCGGTGGTCACCAGCACACAGGCACGCACGCCGCCGACCTGACGGATCGCTTCCAGCAGGTTCAGGGTGCCCATCACGTTGCTGGAGTAAGTACCCAGCGGGTCGCGATAGCCCTCGCGTACCAACGGTTGCGCCGCCAGGTGCAGGACGATTTCCGGCTGCGTCTCGGCGATCAGCTCCAGCAAGGCGCCAAGGTCGCGCAGGTCGCCACGCTGGTCGTTGATACCCTCGGCAACCCGCGCCAGCTCGAACAGGCTCGGCTCGGTCGCAGGGTCTAGGGAGAAGCCACTGACTTCGGCCCCCAGGCTGTGCAGCCACAGGGTCAGCCAGCTGCCCTTGAAACCGGTGTGGCCGGTCAGCAGGACCCGCTTGCCGCGCCAGAATTGCGCGCTCAGTCCCACTGCTTCCATGGGGCCTCCCCGCTCTGCCAGAGTTGCTCCAGGTGGTTCTTGTCACGCAGGGTGTCCATCGGATGCCAGAAGCCGTCGTGCTGGAAGGCATGCAATTGGCCTTGCCCGGCCAGCGTGGTCAGCGGCTCGGCTTCCCACACCGTGTCGTCGGCCGTTAGCAGCGGCAACACCTTGGGCGACAGCACGAAGAACCCGCCATTGATCCAGCCACCGTCACCTCGGGGCTTTTCGGTAAAGCCCAGGACGCTGTCGCCATCGCGTTCCAGGGCGCCGTAACGGCCAGGCGGCTGCACCGCGGTGACGGTCGCGTGCTTGCCATGGGCCAGGTGGAAGTCCACCAGGGCGCCGATATTCAGGTCGGAAACGCCGTCGCCGTAGGTAAAGCAGAAGGCTTCTTCGTTCTCCAGGTAGCGCCCGGCCCGACGCAGACGGCCACCGGTCATGGTTTCCTCACCGGTGTCGATCAGGGTCACGCGCCAGGGCTCGCTGTAGTTCTGATGAACGTCCATACGGTTTTCCCGCATGTCGAAGGTGACGTCGGAGGTGTGCAGAAAGTAGTTGGCGAAGAAATCCTTGATCGCGTACCCCTTGTAGCCCAGGCAGATCACGAAGTCGTGAATACCGTGGGCCGAGTACTGCTTCATGATGTGCCAGAGAATTGGCTTGCCGCCAATCTCGATCATCGGCTTGGGCTTGAGATGGGACTCCTCGCTGATGCGCGTGCCCAGGCCACCCGCCAAAATAACTGCCTTCATCGTCTCCCCTCTTGTTCGTCACAGGGCTCTGCCAAGCTGTACCGAGCTTTTTGCGGGCCTTCTGGATAAAACCTTGTGCCGTTGGCGGCGCTTCGCTGTTTGACGCAAGCGCTCGTTTTATGGCGATTTCGAGGGGGCTTGCAGGAAACGCGCCAGCTCCTGGGTCCCGGCCCATGGCCCTGACACCGTGGAGAACCCGGAAGGCGACGCCACAAGGATCGCCTTCAGCAGCGAGAAAACCGGCGCACCCTCCCCCTCGATCGCCGCCATAAAAAAGCCAGGCATCGAAAGCCTGGCTTGTTTAGTTACCGCCCCGGATCAATCCGGCAACCACCCCTGCATCCACAGATTCAGGTTGTTGCCCCGCAGCATGTAGTCACGCAAGACTTCTTCGCGCAGCGCATCGCCCATGCGATAGCTGGCTTCGGGGTCGGCCAGGTGCATGCGGATCGCGCCGATCCATTCCTGGGTGCTGTTGCTTACGACCTTGGTACACGGCAGGTAGCCGCGATAGGCCTCGGTGTCGGTGCAGATCACCGGGTAACCGCAGGCGCCGTATTCCAGGAGCCGCAGGTTGCTCTTGCAGTCGTTGAAGATGTGGAACTCCAGCGGCGCCAGGGCCAGGTCGAGATTGAGGCTGGCCAGTTTGAACGGATAGGCCTGCAGGCCTATCACCGGGTGGAACTCATGCACGTAGGGCCGCAACTCATCCGGGCACATGCCGAAGAACACCCACTCGACTTCATTGGCCAGCTCGCGCACTGTCTCGGCGATGATTTCCAGGTCGCCCGTATGGCTGGTGCCGCCGCCCCAGCCCACCCGCGGCTTGCGGGAGGTTCCGCGGCGGCTGGTGAGGGTAGCCCAGGGGTCGGCCGGCAACATGTTCGGCACCACACGGATATCGCTGTGCATGCTCGACAAGACATCGGCCAGCGGCTGGGTGGTCACCACCACGCGGTCACACAGGGCTATGCCCTGGCGCAGCATCTCTTCGGTATTCAGCGGCTGGTTGCGCGCATGGGTGTTTTTCTTCGGCGCGCTGACCACATAGTCGTCGAGTTCAAAGACCCGCAGCGCACTGGAATACTTCTTCATGCGCAGGATGTCGCTCACCGCACCGTCGCTGTAGCGGCATTGCAGGATGATCGAGTCCGGGGCGATACGCTCGATTTCCACGGTCGAGGGCGATTCATAGGCCACCCGGCCGATCAGCCTGCCCGTCGCCTCCAGTTCGGCCAGCGGCGCCGTGACCCGATAGTGGCCCACCGCCGAACTGTTGACCGGCAAACCCAGTACCAGCGGCACAGCGCGGCTACAGAACGGATTCCAGTTATTGCGCAGGCCAGCCTCCAGACTGAAACTGGAGTAGCCCAGGCTCAACGCCGGGTTGTACGCCGGGTCGCGGGCGATTTTCGGCATCCAGCGACGATAGAATGTATCGTGCTCGCGCTCCTGCAAGGCCAATTGCCCGGGCTCTTGCGATACCTCGCGGGCGGCGGTCAGCAGCACGCTGGCATACGGCGTCCAGACCACCAGATAGCCGTTGTCATTGATCCGCAGGCACAGGTCGACATCACCCAGCCCGGAAACGTAATGGACCTCGTCGAGCCCACCGACGCTGTCGAACACTTCCTTGCGCACCATCAGGCAATCGCCGCTGACCGCACTCCAGCTCTGCGGCACCTGCAGACGCTGCATGTAACCGCGGGCGCTGGCGGCTTCGCCATAAAACGGCGAGCTTGCCGCCCCGGCCAGGCCAAGAATCAACCCGGCATGCATGATCGAACCGTCCAGGCCGAGCATCCGCGCACCGACCACACCGACCTCCGGACGCTGGGCATGATTGAGCAATTCGTCCAGCCAGTCGCCAGCGCCAATCAGGCTGTTCGCGCTGAGCAGCAACAGGTATTCGCCACGAGCCTGTTGCGCCGCGTAATTGCCAGTTGCCGCCGAACCGCCAGCACCGGCAAAACGCAGCACCCGCAGCATGTCCGCGCCCAGTTGCGCCATGGCCTGCAACCAGTCCGCCATGGCCGGGTCGCGGCTGCCACTGTCGACGATCAGGATCTCGTAATGGCTGTAGGCGGTCTTCTCGATCAGGCTCTCGGTGCAACGCTGCAGCGCTGCCAGCGAATCCCCGGCCTGGATGATGATCGAGACCAGCGGCCGCCGCGAGTGCAGATAGTCGATGTGGTTGATCAGTGGCAGCTCGTCGTGGCTGATCCGGTGCTCCACGCCGATGCGTTCCAGATGCGCACCGACCAGCCCGGCATTGCCCTCGATCACCTCGGGCAACGACAACCAGTCGGCATAGTTGAACAGCGATTCGAGCTGGATTTCGGCGATGTGCTCGATGGTTTGCGGCCCGGCTTCCTCTACCAGACGCCACAGCAGATCGTGGGGCGCCAGCTCGCCGAAATGCGCCTGGAACCCGCCCAGGGCCATGAAGCGCTGGCGCTCGAAGGCCAGAGCCCGCCCGACATAGGGATAGCCGCGCATCAGATCCAGGTTGAAGTCGGGCTTGAATACCGGGTCGCTGGATTCGCCGTCGACCAGCGCGCCTTCGTCGCTGTAGATGCACAGGGCGCCCGGGATCCCGGCGATGCGCTCGGCGAGGATCAGCAGCGCCGATTCCTTCAGGGTGTCGCCGGCGCGCAGCAGGTAAAACCAGTGGCAGCCTTCCAGTTGCGGCACCAGCGCATTGAGCTGCTGTGGCCACTGCGTTTCCAGCGGCAGTTGCAGCACGCGTTCGTGCTCCGCGCACTCGGCATCGGACAGGACCAGGATCGCCTGCGGCGCGTACAACTGCTGCGCCAGGCTCTGCAAGGTCGACTCCAGGGCCACGCCATCGGCAGCCACGTCGATCACAATGGGCACGATCTGCGGTCGCACCGGCCAGCTGCCGATTCGCTGCGGCAGATTGCGCTTCTCGGTCTCGGAGAAAGAGCGGATCGCCAGCCACTCCTGGTAGAACTCGGCATAACTTTCGCTCTCGCCGCCGACCCGACCACTGACCACGGTGTTGCGGTTGCCGAGCACCCGGGTCACGCAGAGTTCGTCCCACCGCCAGGATGGCTCGGACATTTTTGCCAGGTCGACAGAACGCACCCAGCCCGAGGCCGGGGCCGACTCGCCGCTGCGCGCGGCGAGCATCTGCGCCAGCCAGTCCCATTCAAGCTTCTCCGCCCGCTGCATTTCCGGCTGCTTGCTCAAGCGTTCCGGATACAGGCGCTCAGTGCTCAGCACGGTGTTGAGTAGCGCCAGGTTGCCACGCCGCATCAGGCACACGAACAGCGCCAGATCCAGCAGCGCGACAAACCCCGCGCCCTCTTGCGTCAAGGCCGGCAGCAACTCGAGCACATCGGCGCGGCGCATCAGGGTCGAACTGAAATTGCCGAGGAAGTTGCGCGGCGTGCTCTCGAGGATCGCCAGCATGTCGTCGCCCTTGAGCATGGCGTCATTCGGCGACAACCGGGCGTTCTCGACCCGCGGCGGCAGAATGAAGTTGCCGGCGTCGCTCATCATGCGCAAGCCGCAGACCAGATTGATCTCGGGATGATCGACCAGCACCTGGGCCTGCATGGCAATGCTCGGGGCGAACAGGCGGTCGTCATCGCAGAGAATCTTGATCAGCTCGCCCTGCGCCTCTTCGACGCAGCGCAGCAGGTTCTTCTGCATGCCCAGGCGCCGTGGGTTGCGCAGATAACGCACCGGATGGGGCGGCTCGGAGATGGCGTCCACCGCCTGACGGATCTCATCACCGGCCGAGTCGTCGCAGATGACGATTTCGACCCGCTCCCAGGTCTGGGCCAGCGCACTCTCGAACGCCTGGCTGAAGAAGCGCGGATTGAAGGCAGGGATGACGATGCTGACTAGCGGGTGTTGATTCACGACGGGAAACTCTCGAGCGGCGGGCCCGGCCTGGTCAGGCGGGCCGCAGAACCGCTTAATGAAGACGGTTGACGGCTCGACGGCGCGGCCGCGCTCACAGGAGCGCGACCGGACTCAGGCTCAGACCTTGTTGAACAGGCCCAGCTGGGCAATCTTGCTGAAGGCCAGTTGCGAGGCTTGCAGCATGGTCTGTTGCAGGGTCAGGCGGGTCATCACCTCGGCCGGGTCGGAATCGCGTATCGCCGACTGGGTCTGGGTGTTGGCCGAGCTCAGGCTCAGGTTGGTTTCGTTCTGAATCTCCAGCGCCGAACCCCGACCACCGATATCACTGACCGCGCTCGCCACCTGGTTGGCGCCGCTGGCCAGATTGGCCATCCCCGCCTGCAACCCCGCGTTGAGTTTCTGGATGGCGATCGGATCACCGTTGGTCGGTGTATCCAGCACCGTACGCAGCTGGCTAATGGTGTCGAGGACGTTCTGGGTCTGGTGGTTGTTGACCGCCACCACATACTGGTCGCCCGCCGCCGGCGTACCGCTGAAGGTGAAGCCCACGCCAGACGCCGTGGCAGTGGAGCCGGCCATGGTGCCGGTGGAAACCGGCTTGCTGTCGGCGGTCAACGGCGACGCGTACAGCTCGTAGTCGGTGGCGCTGGTGAACTTGAGGATCGCACCACCGCTCGGGAAGCTGGCGTTGTAGGCGTTGCTGTTGCTGACGCTGGCACCAGTGACTACCGCGGTCGACGGGTTGCCCGGACTGCGTGAGACGTTGAAGGAATCGGGCTTGGCCGCCAGGGTGAAGCTGTGACCGGCGATCTCCGTGTTCGGGGGGGTAGCATCGCCGGGTTTCAGGTTGATGCTCAAACGCAGATCGACGCCGCGGAAACTGACGGTCTGCGCTTCTGCGCCTTTGCTGGAGCTGAAGGAGCCATTCTGGCTGGCCTCGGATGTCACGTCGTTGCCGGCGCTGTCGGTGATCTTGAACTGAGTACTGCTGAGGAAGCTGATGGTGTACGGCTCGCCGCTGCGGAACTCGCTGTTGTACTTCGGATTCGAAGACACCTGGCCGTTGGACAGCGTCACCCGGCCATCATCCACCGCCGGAGCGGTCATGCTGACCTGGCTGCGGCTGGTGTTGATGGCTTGCTGGAAGGCGGCCCAGCCAGTGGTGTTGGTGGCCATGGACATAGTGTCGCCCACCGGCAGGTTCAGCGTGGTCTGGTCACCGTTGTAACTGTAGGTGCCGTCGGAGTTGCGGGTGAACGGCACGGTGTCGCCCTGGGAGCCGGCAAAAATGTACTTGCCGTTTTCATCCTGGGTATTCATCAGGCTCAACAGCTGCTCTTCGATCTGCGCCAGCTCGGCGGCGTTGGCCTTGCGGTCGGCGTCAGTGTAACCGGCGTTGCCGGCTCCGCTCGCCAGTTCCTGGGCACGCGCCAGAACGCTGGTGATGCTGGTCAGGACCGATTCGGCCTGGCCCAGGGACGCTTTGATCGAGGTGGTGTTGGCCGAATACTGGCTCAGCAGCGAAGCCTGCTGGCCCAGTTGCAGCAGGCGCGAGGCGCCTACCGGATCGTCGGCCGCGGTGTTGACGCGAATCAGGCTGCTGGCCTCTTCGCTGCTCTTGACCGCATTGGCGAAGTTCTTCTGGTAGTTGGCAGCCGAGGACTCGTAAAACTGGGCGGTGGAAATACGCATGGACTACGACTCCTTAAAGGCTGTTGATCAGGGTGGCGAAGGTTTCCTGCGCCGCCTTGATGATCTGCGAGGACGCGGTGTAGTACTGCTGGTACTTGACCAGGTTGCCGGTTTCTTGATCCAGGTCGACCCCGGACAACGAATCCCGCGCGCCCTTGGCGTTGGCCAGGATCGTCTCGGTGGCCGCGCTGTCGAGCTTGCCCTGGCTGGCCTTGGCACCGACGTTCTCCACCAGCTTGCCGTAGGCATCGACCAGGGTGATGCCCTTGCTGGCCGAACCGGTATCCACCGTCTGCTTGCTCTGCAGGCCCGCCAGGGCGGTGCCGTTGCGGTTGTCGGTGGAACCGGCGCCGTTGAACTTGACGTTCAGCCCTTCGCCTTCCTTCGGCGAACCGGCGACGCTCATTTCCACGGTGAAGGTTTTCTGCACCGGCGGTGTGCCGCCGTCGGTGATCGGGTTGCCGCTGGCATCGACCATCTTGATCTGCAGGTTCAGGGTGTTGTTCTGCCCCGGGACGATCGAACCGGTGCCCATCAACGTGCCCTTGGCATCGTAGTATTTGTAGCCCTGGCTGCCGCCCGCGGGGGCGTCGAAGACCAGCTTGACCGGTACCGAATTCTTGATCGCGGTCTGCATCTCGGTTTTGGCGGCCGAGTTGTAGATGTCCAGCGCCGGCTTGACTGTCGGCAGGCCCGGAATACTCAGCGAACCGGTGGCCCCCGGCAGTACCTCGGCATTCAGCGGCGCGGCGATGGCCAGGCGCTTGGCGTCGGTCAGCTCGGTCTTGATAGTGGTGGCCGCGTTACGGGTCGGGGTGATCTTGAAACTGTCGCCGGCGCTCATCGCCCCGCCGTTGAGGCTCAGGGTGAAACCGTCGATCACCGGTGGCGGCGTGGTGGTGGTGCTGAACGCGCCCAGGCTGGTGCCGTCGGAGCGCTTGACCGTGTAGTCGGTGGCGCTGGTGAAGGTCACCTGGTAGTCGCTGATGGTCAGCTTGCCGGTGTCCTTGATGGTCACGTCGAGGTTGCCCGAGCCTGCGCTGTTGTTGCCGTTGGCAATGCTGCGCTGGCTGATCAGGGCCGCACTGTTGATGTTGTTGAACAGTGCCGCGCCGAACTCGCCGTTCTTGTCGATACCTTGTCCGAGCTGGCTGTTGACCTGGTCGGCGATTACCAGGGCCACGCGCCCCAGTTCGTTCATCGCCGGGTCCAGCACCTCGTTGCGATAGCGCAGCAGGCCGCCGATCTCGCCACCGGTGACCACCGAGGTCACATCGATAGTGCTCGAGCCGCGATTGAGCTGCAGCGAGGAACGGGTCGGGTCGGTCTTGCCGGCGACCACTTCCAGCTTGCTGGTGGTGTTACCCACGACCAGCGGCTGGCCGCTGCCCAGGTACAGGTCGACGCTCGAGCCGCGCTCCGAGACATCCACCTTGACGAACTGCGACAGCTGGCGCAGCGTCTCGTTGCGCTCGTCAAGCAGGTTGTTGGGCATGCCGCCGCCACCGGAGACTTCGGAAATCTTCTGGTTCAGCAGGGCGACAGTGGCCGCCAGCTTGTTGACCTGGTCAGCCATGCTGCTCAGGTTGCCGTTGATGTTGGCGTTCTGCTCGTTCAATTGGCTGGAAACCGAGTTGAAGCGGTTGCTCAGGGCCTGCGCATCGCTGAGCAGCAATTGGCGCGAGGCGTCGTCGGTCGGCTTGGCGTTGACGTTCTGCATCGAGGCAAAGAACTTGGTCAGCGCGCCGGTGATACCGGTGCCGCTGTCCGACAGCAGCTTGTCCACCGGGGTGATCTGCCCCAGGTAGGCGGCGGCATCGCTGTTCAGCGAGGTGGTGGTCTGCAGCTGGGCGTCCAGATAGCTGTTGTACACCCGGCGCACGTCGGCCAGGGTGGTACCGCTGCCGATGAAGACATTGCCGTACTGGTTCGAAGCCTTGCTGCCCTGCACGGTCTGCTGGCGCGAATAACCGGCGGTATCGGCGTGGGCGATGTTGTTACCCGTGGTCATCAACGACATTTGGCTGGCTGACAGCCCCGACATCCCGATATTGAGCAAACTCATGATTCAGACCTTATAAATTCGTGGAAGCGCCCGCCGCAGCGTAGTTCTCGTAGCTCTTCATCTGCTTGGCAATCTGCGAAATCTTGCTTGCGTAGTCCGGGTCGGTTGCATACCCGGCCTTTTGCAACTCGCGTACAAACTGTTCGGGGTTATCGGCCGACTTCAGCACTTCTTGATAGCGATTATTGCTCTGCAACAAGGTCACCAAGTCGTGGAAGCTGTCCTGATACGAGGCATAGGAACGGAACTCGGCCGTCTC
The DNA here is from genome assembly GCF_058800485.1 of Pseudomonas sp. GW822-FHT05A08. Lineage (NCBI taxonomy): Bacteria > Pseudomonadati > Pseudomonadota > Gammaproteobacteria > Pseudomonadales > Pseudomonadaceae > Pseudomonas > Pseudomonas sp. GW822-FHT05A08. The sequence goes on along the minus strand of NZ_CM179511.1, from coordinate 2,014,046 downwards.
CTTGACCATCTGGCCATTTCTGAATTCGCTGGTGATCGCCCGCGCCTGGTCGCCCTTCCAACTGCTGCCGGCCTTGATGCCGAACAGGTTGTGGCTGCTGCTGCCGTCCTGCTGGCGCATCACCGATTTGCCCCAGCCGGTTTCCAGCGCGGCCTGGGCGACCAGGTAGCGCGGATCGACACCGATGCGGTCGGCGGCCTGCTGCGCCATCGGCAGCATGGTGGCGACGAATTCGTCCGCCGAGCTGAAGGCTTTCTTCGCCGGCGCCAACGGTGGCTGGGCCACGGCGCGACCGTAGATCTGCATGCGTCCGTGGGGCACCGCGGCAAAGCTGCGCGAGCTGTTCTTGACCAGCGCGTCGGTAGCGGCCGTGGTGCGTTCCGGCAAGGCCGTCCGGTTGGCGGCGGCACTGTCGGCCGACGGCACGATGCCCGCCAGCAGGCGATCGGTCAGCTTGCTCGGCAGGGAAATACGCCGCTGATTGAGCAGCGCCATATCGTTATGGGGACCGCTGTCGGCGGCGCGCTGCGGTTCCAGTGCACGAGACGCCCACAACGGGCGCTGACCATTGACCCGCGACAACGGCCCGCCCAAAGCGGTGGTGCCGGCAGCGATGGCGGTTGGTGTCGCGACCTTTTCAGTCAGCGCGACCTTTTCAGCCTGGGCGCCGGGCAGGGTCGCCGCCGCGGCAGGATTAGTAGATTTGTTCTTCGACATCTGGCGCATCAGCACATCGGCCAGGCCGATGCCACCACCCTCGCGGGACATGGAAACCGCCAGCTGCTGGTCGTACATTTCCTGGTATTGCTTGGCCGCGGGCGTGTTGAGCGGGTTGTCCTTGCCCAGCGCTTCGGTGGCCGAACGCATGGACTTGAGCATTTCGTTGAGGAACAGCGACTCGAACTCCTGCGCCACCTTGCGCATGTTGGCGTCGCTGTTCTTGTCGCCGACCTTGAGCTGGTTAAGCCGGTTGAGGTCCGAGTAGGAACCCGAATCGCCGCTGCTGACCAGACCGCTCTTGCGAATATCCATGGCCCCTACCTCAAATCACGATCAGGTCGGCTTGCAGCGCGCCGGCCTGTTTCAAGGCTTCGAGGATCGCCATCAGGTCGCCCGGTGCCGCGCCGACCTGGTTCACCGCACGCACGATTTCGTCGAGGGTGGTGCCCGGGCCGAACTTGAACATCGGCTTGGCTTCCTGTTCGGCGTTGACCCGCGAGCGTGGCACGACCGCGGTCTGGCCACTGGACAGCGGGCCAGGCTGGCTGACGATCGGGTCTTCGGTGATGGTCACGGTAAGGCTGCCGTGAGTCACGGCGGCTGGCGACACCTTGACGTTCTGGCCGATGACGATAGTGCCGGTGCGCGAGTTGATGATGACCTTGGCCACCGCCTGCCCCGGATCGATTTCCAGGTTCTCGAGGATCGACAGATAGTCGACGCGCTGGCTCGGATCGAGCGGCGCGGTAACGCGAATCGAACCGCCGTCGATGGCCTGGGCCACGCCCGGGCCGAGCATGTCGTTGATCTTGTCGACGATGCGCTTGGCGGTGGTGAAGTCGGAACGGTTGAGGTTCAGGGTCAGGCTGTTGCCCTGGTTGAAACCGCTCGGTACCGCGCGCTCCACCGAGGCACCGCCAGGGATGCGACCGGCCGACGGAACGTTGACCGTGATCTTCGAACCGTCACGCCCCTCGGCGTCGAAACCGCCCACCACCAGGTTGCCCTGGGCGATGGCGTAGACGTTGCCGTCGATCCCCTTGAGTGGCGTCAGCAGCAAGGTGCCACCGCGCAGGCTCTTGGAGTTGCCGATGGAGGACACGGTGATATCCACCTGCTGCCCCGGCTTGGCGAACGCTGGCAGATCGGCGCTCACCGATACCGCCGCGACGTTCTTCAACTGCACATTGCCGGAGCCCGGCGGCACCTTGATGCCGAACTGCGACAGCATGTTGTTGAAGGTCTGCAGGGTGAAGGGTGTCTGGGTCGTCTGGTCGCCGGTGCCGTTAAGCCCGACCACCAGGCCGTAGCCGATCAACTGGTTGGAACGCACGCCGGAAATGCTGGCGATGTCCTTCAGCCGTTCGGCTTGAGCGTGGCAGGCTGCCGAAAGCAACAGCGCAGCCAGCATGAGGCGTTTGAAATTCAACGTAGCCACCTAGAAAGGGAACAGCGGGCTGAGGAAGAAACGGTCGAACCAGCCCGGCTGGCTCGCATCGGCAAAGGCACCGGTGCCCGAATAGGTGATGCGGGCGTCGGCGACGCGGGTCGAGGAAACCGTGTTGTCGGTGGCGATATCGTCGGCGCGCACCAGGCCGGCAATGCGCACCAGCTCGTCGCCGGTGTTGAGGGTCAGCCACTTCTCGCCGCGCACGGCGATGATGCCGTTGGGCAGCACGTCGGCCACCGTCACGGTGATCGAACCGGTCAGGCTGTTGCTCTGGCCGGACTTGCTGTCGCCCTTGGTGGCCCGGTCGCCGCTGTAACCGACGTCCAGGCTCAGGTCGCCGCCGCCCACCGGGTTATTGGTGCTCAGGCCGCCACCGAAAAACGAGGTCAGGCCGATGCCGGTCTTGCTGTTTTTGTCGACCTGCGAGTTGGCATTCTTGCTCGCCTGGGTCCGCTCGTTGAGGGTGATGGTGATGATGTCGCCCACGCGGAACGCCTTGCGGTCGCTGTAGAGGTTCTGCTCGAAGCCGGCCTGGTAGATCGAGCCGTTGTTGGCCGCAGCCGGCAACGGAGTACGTGGCAACACCGGAGCGTAATACGGGTCATTGGGCTTCGGCGTCGGGGCCACGCAGCCTCCGAGTACGACGAACCCACTCAGTGCGAGAACAGATACAAAGCGATTCATGACCCTACCTCATGGTGTTGCAGGCGGCCGCTGGGCCGCCCCAGGACTTGATTACAGATTCTGCGTGACGAACGAGAGCATCTGGTCGGCGGTGGAGATCACCTTGGAGTTCATCTCGTAGGCACGCTGGGTGGTGATCATGTTGACCATCTCCTCAACGGTGCTGACGTTGGAGGTTTCCAGGGTGTTCTGCAGGGTGGTGCCGAAACCGTTGAGGCCCGGGGTACCGACTTGCGGCGCGCCGCTGGCGGCGGTTTCCAGGAACAGGTTGTTGCCCGTCGCTTGCAGGCCGGCCGGGTTGATGAAGTCAGCGGTCTGCAGGTTGCCGATCACTTGCGAGGCCGGGTTGCCGGCTGTGGTGATCGAGACGGTGCCGTCCTGGCCCACGGTGAAGGTCTGGGCGTCGTTCGGCACAACGATCGCCGGCTCCAGCGTGAAGCCGTTGGCGGTGACGATCTGGCCGTTGGAATCCAGGTGAAAGGTGCCGTCACGGGTGTAGGACGTGGTGCCGTCCGGTTGCAGGATCTGGAAGAAACCGCGGCCGTTGATGGCCATGTCCAGCGGCTGCTCGGTGGTCTGCAGGCTGCCGGCGGTGAAGTTCTTCTGGGTGCCGACGATGCGCACACCGGTACCCAGTTGCAGGCCCGACGGCAGCTCGCTGTCCTGGGTCGACTGGGCGCCAGGCTGACGCTTGATCTGATACAGCAGGTCCTGGAACTCGGCGCGATCACGTTTGAAACCCGTGGTCGAAACGTTCGCCAGGTTGTTGGAAATGGTGGTCAGGTTAGTGTCCTGGGCGGACAGACCTGTTTTGGCAACCCACAGAGCCGGAAGCATTCGATTCTCCTCGTGCGCCTGTTTTACGGCGCGACGTACTGGTAATTAGCTGATCTGCAAGACCCGAGCCATGGCCTGGTCGTCTTCTTTGGCGGTGTTCATCATCTTGATGTGCAGCTCGAACTGCTTGGAGAGCGCCAGCACCGAGGTCATTTCCTCGACCGCATTGACGTTGCTCGACTCGAGGAATCCCGAGACCAGTTGCACATTGGCGTCAGCCGCTGCCGGCTGGCCGTCCTTGGTATGGATCGAACCGTCCAGACCCTTGGTCATGTTCTTCAGGTCCGGGTTGACCAGCTTGATGCGGTCGACCTCGGCCATCACCCGTGGGCCTTCGCCCATGGCGCGGATGCTGATGGTGCCGTCCTGGCCGACTTCCACCTGCTGCTCCGGCGGCACGGCGATCGGGCCGCCGTTGCCGATCACCGGCATGCCGTTGCCGGCGCGCAGCACGCCCAGGGCGTCGATGTTCAGGCTGCCGGTGCGCACGTAGCTTTCACCGCCCTCCGGGGTCTGCACGGCGATCCAGCCATTGCCGCTGACCGCCACGTCGAGGTCGCGACCGGTTTCCACCAGCGAGCCCGGGGTGAAATCGGTAGCCGGCCGTTCGGACATGGCAAAGGCCCGCGCCGGAAAGCTGTCACCAAACACCGGCATCGAACGCGCCTGCTCCAGGTCGCGCTGGAAACCGTTGGTGGAGATGTTCGCCAGGTTGTTGGCATGCGCCTTTTGCGCCAGCGCATTCTGGCTGGCACCGGTCATGGCCACATAAAGGTACTTGTCCACAGTCTTTCCTCTGCATGTCGGACGTTTGCCGTCCACCGCTGTACTGCTGAGCCATAAGCAATAAGCGCACCAACTTGTTTTTCGGACGGCCGAAGGCAGGAAATCCGGGAACTTGAGGGCGTTCGAAGGGAATCGGCGGATTGTGTCAAAGACGAAAAACCGGCGCAGACATGCCGCTTACGGCAAGCCTCGGCCTCCAGGGCACTCCCCTGCCTCGCCGCTGCTCCTGTAGCCGCTGCCGCAGGCTGCGATCGAGGCCGCAGGACTCGCAAGGCTGGCAAGGCATGACCTCGACCCGATCGCAGACTTAAGGTCTGGCGCCTGCTGCGCAGCCGATCGCAGCCTGCGGCAGCGGCTACAGGATTCAGTTTTCGTCGGTGTTCTTGCCGACTTCGTATTCGCGCAGTTTGTTGGCGATGGTGGTATGCGACACGCCCAGGCGCTTGCCCAGCTGGCGGCTGCTGGGGTGCTCGGAATACAGGCGTTCGAGCACCGCCTTTTCGAAGCGCCCGACGATGTCGTCGAGCCCGCCTTCCAGGGAGAAGTCACCAAGGGGTTGGCGCACGCCATAGTCCGGCAGGCGGATGTGCTCGGCCTTCACCGTACCGCCGTCGCACAGGGACACCGCCTGGAACAGCACGTTTTCCAGCTGCCGCACGTTGCCCGGCCAGTGGTAATGACTGAGGCGCTCCATGGCCGCTGGCGCCAGCCTGGGCAAGGCGCAGCCGATCTGCCGGCTGGCCTGGTCGAGGAAGTGCTCCACCAGCGGTGTCAGGCCGTCGAGGCACTCGCGCAGCGGCGGGATGTGCAACGACAAGACGTTGAGGCGGTGATACAGGTCCTGGCGGAACTCGCCGCGGGCGCACAGCTCGGACAAATCGACCTGGGTCGCACAGATCACCCGCACGTCCAGGTACACCTCTTCGTCGCTACCGACCCGACGGAAGCAGCCGTCCTGCAGAAAACGCAGGAGCTTGACCTGCAAGCGCGGGCTCATCTCGCCCACCCCATCGAGAAACAGCGTGCCGCCGGCGGTCAGTTCCAGCAGCCCGAGCTTGCCTTCGGCCCGCGCACCTTCGAAGGCCCCCGGCCCGTAGCCGAACAGCTCGGTCTCGGCCATGGATTCCGGCAGGCCGGCGCAGTTGAGCGCCATCAGCGGCGATTGCCCGCGCGGGCTGGCCAGGTGGCAGGCGCGCGCCAGCAGTTCCTTGCCGGTGCCGGTCTCACCCTCGATCAGCAGCGGCGCGTCCAGCGGTGCCATGCGCCGCGCTTCACGGACCACCGCGGCCATGACTTTCGAGCTCTGGAAGATGCTGTCGAAGCCTCGCAGTTCCTGCTTGCGCACGTTATAGATGCGCTCGCCGACCCGGTCCGCGCGGTGCAGCGTCAGCACCGCGCCGGCCATGGCCTCGCTGTCGTCGTGCTCCGATTGCAGCGGCGCGATGTCCGCCAGAAACACGTCACCCTTGACCTTGACCCGCAGGCCGTTGATCCGCGATTTGTTGGCCCGTACCAGTTCCGGCAGGTCGAAATCCTCGGCATAGCGCGACAGTGGAATCCCCGGCACCTCGTCCACCCGCACGCCCAACAGTTGCGCCGCCGCGCGGTTGGCGGCGACGATGGAACCGCCCATGTCGATGGACAACACCGGAAACTCCAGGGCCCCGAGCAAGGCATTGAGTTCCATGTGCCGTCGCTCGCTGGGCATCAGCCCGACCCGCTTGACCCCGAACACCCCGGCGATCGACTCGAACTTCGGCCGCAATGCCTGGAACTGCAGATTGATCAGGTTCGGGCAATGCAGGTAGATGGCATTGCCATGCTCCCCGCCCACCTCGCCCCGGGCCACGTTGATGCCGTACTCCACCAGCAGGTTGAGAATGTCGCGCAGGATGCCGATGCGATTCTGGCAGTGGACTTTGATACGCATAGAAGGAAGGCCCGAGACAGGTAATAGAGGGCGTGAATGCCAGAAAGCGGCACTTTTGGCACCGTTCGACAGGAACTTTCTGCGGTGTGACGCAGATAATCGTCAAGATTATGTGACAGTCGCCGGCCTTTTCAAATCGACTATTCTCAGTAATAGCGGACCCGCAACGCTTTCGTAACGAAAACTTTACGAAATCAGCCCTGATCCGCCCATTACGTTCACGTCAACCTGCTGCATGGGCTGCAACCTTGGGTTATCTCTAGCGTCAACTGATAACAAGAAGCAGCCCCTGACAGGAGAGCAGCATGAAGCAGACGCAGTACGTGGCCCGCGAGCCCGACGCGCAAGGTTTTATCCACTACCCCGATGAAGAACACGCGGTGTGGAACACCCTGATCACCCGTCAGTTGAAAGTGATCGAGGGTCGCGCGTGCCAGGAATACCTGGACGGCATCGAGAAACTCGGCCTGCCCCACGACCGCATCCCGCAGCTGGGCGAAATCAACAAGGTGCTGGGCGCAACCACCGGCTGGCAGGTCGCCCGGGTGCCGGCGCTGATTCCCTTCCAGACCTTCTTCGAATTGCTCGCCAGCAAACAGTTTCCGGTCGCGACCTTTATTCGTACCCGCGAAGAACTGGACTACCTGCAAGAGCCGGACATCTTCCACGAGATCTTTGGCCACTGCCCGCTGCTGACCAACCCCTGGTTCGCCGAATTCACCCACACCTACGGCAAGCTCGGCCTGCAGGCCACCAAGGAAGAACGGGTGTACCTGGCGCGCCTGTACTGGATGACCATCGAATTCGGCCTGCTGGACACCCCGCAAGGCCAGCGCATCTACGGCGGCGGCATCCTTTCCTCGCCGAAGGAAACCGTCTACTGCCTGTCGGACGTGCCCGAGCACCAGGCCTTCGACCCGCTGGAAGCGATGCGCACCCCGTACCGCATCGACATCCTGCAACCCATCTACTTTGTGCTGCCCAACCTCAAGCGCCTGTTCGACCTGGCCCATGAAGACATCATGGCCCTGGTGCACCAGGGCATGCAGATGGGCCTGCACGCCCCCAAGTTTCCGCCCAAACCCAAGGCGGCCTGAGCGCCCTGCCCTCGCGCGGCGCTCATAAAACCCGTAATTTCCAACAAGAACCGATTTCAGGAACCCACCATGACCGCTCTCAACCAAGCCCATTGCGAAGCCTGCCGCGCCGATGCCCCACAAGTCAGCGACGAAGAACTGCCGGTACTGATCAAGCAGATCCCCGACTGGAACATCGAAGTGCGCGATGGCGTCATGCAACTGGAAAAAGTCTTCCTGTTCAAAAACTTCAAGTTCGCCCTGGCCTTTACCAACGCAATGGGTGAAATTTCCGAGGCAGAAGGTCATCATCCTGGCCTGCTCACCGAATGGGGCAAGGTCACCGTGACCTGGTGGAGCCACTCCATCAAGGGCCTGCACCGCAACGACTTCATCATGGCCGCTCGCACCGACGAAGTGGCCAAGACCGCAGAAGGACGCAAGTAATGCATTTCGACGCCATAGGCCGAGTACCCGGCGACCCGATTCTTGGCCTGATGGAGGCCTATGCGTCGGACAGCAACCCACGCAAGTTCGACCTCGGCGTCGGTGTCTACAAGGATTCCCAGGGCCTGACGCCGATCCCTCGGTCGGTCAAGCTGGCCGAGCAGCGCCTGGTCGACCGGCAGACCACCAAGATCTACATCGGCGGCCACGGCGACGCGGCCTTTGGCAAGGTGATCAATGAACTGGTGCTGGGCGCCGATTCGCAACTGATCGCCGAACGCCGCGCCGGCGCCACCCAGACCCCGGGCGGCACCGGCGCACTGCGCCTGAGCGCCGACTTCATCGCCCACTGCCTGCCGGGCCGTGGCGTGTGGTTGAGCAATCCGACCTGGCCGATCCACGAAACCATCTTTGCCGCCGCCGGCATCCAGGTCAGCCACTACCCTTACGTCGGCAGCGACAACCGCCTCGACGTCGAGGCCATGCTGGCGACCCTGAACCAGGTGCCCAAGGGCGACGTGGTACTGCTGCACGCTTGCTGCCACAACCCCACCGGTTTCGACCTGAGCCACGACGACTGGCATCGGGTGCTGGACGTGGTGCGCAGCCGCAACCTCCTGCCGCTGATCGACTTCGCCTACCAGGGCTTCGGCGACGGCCTGGAGCAGGATGCCTGGGCGGTCCGCCTGTTCGCGGCCGAACTGCCCGAGCTGCTGATCACCAGTTCCTGCTCGAAGAACTTCGGCCTGTACCGCGACCGCACCGGCGCGCTGATCGTCTGCACCCGGGACGCGGAAAAGCTGCTGGACGTACGCAGCCAGCTGGCCCACATCGCCCGCAACCTGTGGTCCACCCCGCCGGATCACGGCGCCGCGGTGGTCGCCACCATCCTCGGCGACCCGGAGCTGAAAAGCCTCTGGGCCGACGAAGTGGAAGCCATGCGCCTGCGCATCGCCCAGTTGCGTTCAGGCCTGGTGGAGGCGCTGCAACCCTTCGGCCTGGCCGAGCGCTTCGCCCACATCGGCGTGCAACGCGGGATGTTCTCCTACACCGGCCTGACGCCGGAACAGGTCGGCAAACTGCGCGATCAGCACAGCGTGTACATGGTCAGCTCCGGCCGGGCCAACGTCGCTGGCATCGACGCCACCCGCCTGGACCTGCTGGCCGAAGCCATCGCCGAAGTCTGCAAGTGACACCCTGATCGCGAGCAAGCTCGCTCCTACAAAAGCACCTGCCTGTAGGAGCGAGCTTGCTCGCGATGCTCTTCAATGATCCCCCGTCCGATGAAACTCCTTTCATCCTAAAAGCCGTGATAAAAATCTTTTTGTCATTTCCAGTGCTGTATCCTGCCCAGGCTTTTTAAAAGCGCGGATCTACCCAGCGATTTAAAAAACAGACCTTGCGAGGAGCAACGAACATGCACGAGATTCCTAATCTCCCCTTCCCAAGCCTGCACGAAACTGAGCAGACAACCCCGCAACAAGCCGGCGCCCAACAGCCCGAGCCGAAAGAAGCCGCACCCGGTCACAAGGCCGACAGCGAAGACTGACCGCAACACCCAGACCGTGTGGAAAGCGCTCTTTGATGCGCTTTCCACACCGCCTGAAACCCGCTTTCGAGAACCGCCTCCATGACCGACGCCTTCAGCGAAACCCAAGCCAGCGTTTTGATCGGCACCGCCGAAAAGATGATCGAGATCTGGAACCGCCTGACGCCGGAAAAACAGGCCGCCCTGCTGGCCCGCTTCGGCACCCAGGAAAACGCCCTGGCCGCCCTGGTCACCACGCAATTGCTGGCCCCAGCCCAAGCCTGAACCCGTGGCGCGCAAAAACTTGCGCCAACCCATCGATTTCTCCACCTGAATCGTTTCAACCCTCGGTATCATAAGCAGCCTATCTATCTCTGCCGCGTCCGTGGACCTTTCCCATGCCAGATACCCAGCGCCCCTTGGCGGTCACGCTGCAAGTCGTCTCCATCGTCCTTTTCACCTTTATCGGCTACCTGAACATCGGCATCCCTCTGGCCGTGCTGCCGGGATACGTGCACAGCGAGCTGGGCTTTGGCGCGGTGATCGCCGGGCTGGTGATCAGCGTGCAATACCTGGCCACCCTGCTCAGCCGCCCCTATGCCGGGAAGATCATCGACAACCTGGGCAGCAAGCGCGCGGTGATGTACGGCCTGGCCGGCTGCGGCCTGAGCGGTGTGTTCATGCTGTTGTCGGCATGGCTGCACAGCTTGCCGGTGCTGAGCCTGGCCAGCCTGCTGGTCGGGCGCCTGGTGCTGGGCAGCGCCGAGAGCCTGGTGGGCTCGGGCTCCATCGGCTGGGGCATCGGCCGCGTCGGCGCGCAGAACACCGCCAAGGTGATTTCCTGGAATGGCATCGCCAGCTATGGCGCACTGGCCGTCGGCGCGCCGCTGGGGGTGTTGCTGGTGGATCGCCTGGGGCTGTGGAGCATGGGCGTGAGCATCATCCTCCTGGCGCTCCTGGGCCTGGCGCTGGCCTGGCCGAAACTGGCGGCGCCGATCGTCGCCGGCGAGCGCTTGCCGTTCATCCATGTCCTGGGCCGGGTGTTCCCTCACGGCTGCGGGCTGGCCCTGGGCTCGATCGGCTTTGGCACCATCGCCACCTTCATCACTCTGTATTACGCCACCCAGAACTGGTCCAACGCGGTGCTGTGCCTGAGCCTGTTCGGCGCCAGCTTTATCGGCGCGCGCCTGCTGTTCGGCAACCTGATCAACCGCCTCGGCGGCTTTCGCGTGGCAATCGCCTGCCTGTCGGTGGAAACCCTGGGCCTGTTGCTGTTGTGGCTGGCGCCGGATGCCCATTGGGCGCTGGCCGGCGCGGCGTTGAGCGGCTTCGGCTTCTCCCTGGTGTTCCCGGCGCTGGGGGTGGAAGCGGTCAACCTGGTTCCCGCCTCCAGCCGTGGCGCGGCGGTGGGTGCCTATTCGCTGTTCATCGACCTGTCACTGGGAATCACCGGACCGCTGGCCGGGGCGATCGCCGCCGGTTTCGGTTTTGCCTCGATCTTCCTGTTCGCCGCCCTCGCCGCCTGCAGCGGTTTGCTGCTGAGCCTCTACCTGTACCGCCAGGCGCCGAAGTATCGCGAGGAGCGCAGCGAGCGTTAGTAGTCGACCTTGCCGCGACCGGCCTTGATGTTGCCCCGCTTGCTCTTGGACTCCAGGCGCCGGGTCTTCGAGCCCAGGGTCGGCTTGGTCGGCCGACGCTTCTTCTCCACCTTGATGGCGCCGAGGATCAGCTCCACCAGACGCTCCAGGGCATCGGCGCGGTTCTGCTCCTGGGTCCGGTATTGCTGGGCCTTGATGACGATCACCCCGTCGCTGGTAATGCGACTGTCGCGCAGCGCCAGCAACCGCTCCTTGTAGAACGGCGGCAGCGACGAGGCCGGAATGTCGAAGCGCAGGTGCACCGCGCTGGAGACCTTGTTGACGTTCTGCCCACCCGCGCCTTGCGCGCGAATGGCGGTCAATTCGATCTCGGCATCCGGCAGATGCACGTTGTTGGAAATCACCAGCATGGAAAAGGCATCCGCTTTCAGGGCGTTCAGGATACCGCGCCTGCGGATTTGCAGCGCCCACAAAAAACCCGGCCAAAGCCGGGTTTTCCGTTACCGCGCGAGCCTCACTTCAGTGAAGCGTTGGCCGCCTGCAGGCTGTGCTGCGCGCTGCGCTTGTTCTTGATGCCGTAGCAGACCCACATGAAAGCGACCCAGACCGGAATCGCGTACACCGAGATCTGGATGCCCGGGATCATCAGCATGATGCCGAGGATGAACACTACGAACGCCAGGCAGACGTAGTTGCCGTAGGGGTACCACAGCGCCTTGAACAACGGCGATTGTTTCGTGCGGTTCATGTGCTGGCGGAACTTGAAGTGCGAGTAGCTGATCATCGCCCAGTTGATCACCAGGGTGGCGACCACCAGCGACATCAGCAGCTCCAGGGCGTGCTGCGGGATCAGGTAGTTGAGCACCACGGCGACGAAGGTCACCACCGCCGAGGCCAGGATCGACATCACCGGCACGCCGCGCTTGTCGATCTTCGCCAGGACTTTCGGCGCGTCGCCCTGCTCGGCCATGCCCAGCAGCATGCGACTGTTGCAGTAGGTGCCGCTGTTGTACACCGACAAGGCCGCGGTCAGGACCACGAAGTTGAGGATGTGCGCCGCGGTATCGCTACCCAGCATCGAGAACACCTGGACGAACGGGCTGCCGCTGTAGGCATCGCCGGAGGCATTCAGGGTCTCCAGCAGGCTGTTCCATGGGGTCAGGGACAACAGCACCACCAGGGCACCGATGTAGAAAATCAGGATGCGGTAGATCACCTGGTTGATGGCCTTGGGAATCACGGTCTTCGGCTTGTCGGCCTCGGCCGCGGTAAACCCGAGCATCTCCAGGCCGCCGAAGGAGAACATGATGATCGCCATGGCCATCACCAGGCCGCTGACGCCATTGGGGAAGAACCCGCCGTGCTCCCACAGGTTGCTCACCGAAGCCTGCGGGCCGCCGTGACCGCTGACCAGCAGGTAGCTGCCCAGGGCGATCATGCCGACGATGGCCACCACCTTGATGATCGCGAACCAGAACTCGGCTTCACCGAAGACTTTGACGTTGGCCAGGTTGATCAGGTTGATCAGCACGAAGAACGCCGCAGCCGAGGCCCAGGTCGGCACGTCCGGCCACCAGTAGTGCACGTACTTGCCGACCGCGGTCAGCTCCGACATACCCACCAGGATGTACAGAATCCAGCAGTTCCAGCCCGACAGGAAACCGGCGAAACCGCCCCAGTACTTGTGCGCGAAATGGCTGAAGGAACCGGCCACCGGCTCTTCGACGATCATCTCGCCGAGCTGGCGCATGATCATGAAAGCGATGAAGCCGCAGATGGCGTAGCCGAGGATCATCGACGGCCCGGCCGACTTGAGCACGCCGGCGGAGCCCAGGAACAATCCGGTACCGATCGCGCCGCCCAGGGCGATCAGTTGAATATGGCGATTTTTCAGGCCGCGCTTCAGCTCGCCTGAATGCGAGTTTTGTCCACTCATGAAAAGGGTCTCACGCAAGGTTTGATGATGTTCGATAGACGTTGCAGCCGACAGCAGGCTTAAGCAGCGCGGATCAAACCCCAGCGCAGGCACCAGGAGTTCAGCGTTTGTTTAACGGTCATGCGTCACCTGTTTGTTTTTATCTGTGACGAAATCGAACCCACCACGCTTGTGACGTGGCGGAGTGAACAAGGCGGATAGCCTTGAGATTATTGGCCTTGGGAGCGTGTCTCGAGCATTCGAGCCAGAGCTCGTCACGCGTCGAAACCAGTCGTTGAGGCGCAAAATGCGCGGATACGCAGTTGGGTCACAGTTAAAACGCCGCGCATTGTACACCCCTGACTCCCTGCCGCCAGACGCGGCTTATCAGCGCGTCGGGTGCCGGAATCGCACGGGGCCAGCTCGATGCTCGGCATCGGCGGCAAGGTTCGGGACAGACCCGTCGGGGTCGTCGACGAAGGTACGACAGCAATCGCCCTTCGGAGGGAATCGGTTGAGGTGAGCCACGGCGTTCATTGCGCCTCCTTCTTGTTATGCACCTGCACACAGGCATGGGCTGCATCACACCTGCCTTGAGGCCGCGGAACAAGCGGCTTGGAGCCCGGCGGCGGGCTGTATCGAGGCAACAACGGAAGGTTTTTCTTACAGCGCCGAACAAGGGTCGATTCGATGAATCGATAGCGGGTTTTTCGTAAGCATTTCTTTACAAGGCGGAACGTATTTTTTCCACTTCAGATCAGTGACATCGGCGACTGCAAATTGACGGCCAGCGCTTTTTTATCTGTCTGCTCGCTCAGCTTTTTGTTTTTTCTTGATAATTTTCCAGCACAAAAACAGAACAAAAAGTTCAATAAAAATAATTCAATTATTTTTTTGCATTTCAAAAAACCCTGGACTAGGTTTCCAGCCACTTGCCGGACCACACCCCTGGCAAGCCGAGCGGCCACGTTGAGCAGTTGGGGCTTTCAAGCACTCCCCGTAGAACGCCCGAGCCGTCTCACCGACTGCTTATCCGAAACTGCTTTTATCCGAAAAAGTCATCTAGGAGATTCACGATGCAAGCACTGGAAAAAGACTTGGACACTGAACTGCAACTGGACGATTGGTTTGAAGCAGCGACCCACGAGGCCGCGGTGGAAATGATGCAGGCCGACGCGGTAGTACCGTTCGGCACGGCGATGTGGCCTTTGTAAAAAGGGCCTTCAGGCAGGAGCGGCCCGGCGGTCGCCCCTGCCTCCATCCGCTGTCTGTCAGGGAGGATCCATGGACAACACCGCTGCCATCCGGCATTTCCTTTACTACCTCGAACACCATCCGGCCCTGGCCGAGCGCCAGAGCGCCAGGGTCCTGATCGGCCACACCGCCGAATATGCCGCCACCAGCGCCGCCATCATCGAGCAGGCCGGTGAGCCCTTCAGTTTCACAGCCCTGCACCTCGACCTCGAACCCACCTCGGCGCTGGCCCAGGCCATCGCCGACTGCGATCTGTATATCTTCTTCTACGACTCCTCCACCCTCTCGCCGCCCCGCCCGCAAGGCCCGGAGTTCATCCAGGCGCTGCAGGGCGTGATGGCCGAGAACTGGAAGAAGTCGCTGCTGTTCAAGGACTACGGCGACTACTTCTACGACACCTTCAGCGTCGAGCCGCAACGCATCGCCGAGCTCAACGCGACCCTGATCCAGCATATGTCCGAGGCCACCACCCTGAGCTTTCGCGACGACCACGGCTCGTACTTCGAAGCACCGCTGGACAGCATCAAGAAGTGGACCAACATCAACGGCGTGGGCAACTACGACCTGGCGCCCGGAGAAATCGCCAGCCACAGCGAGGCCATCAATGGCCGGGTGAAATTCGTCGGCACCTTCCTCGGCACCATCCCCTTCGCGCGCAAGTACGGCGTGCTGCAATCGCCGCTGGAACTGTGGATCGACAACTCCACCATCAGCCGCATCGCCACCGACGTGCCGGGGCTGGCGGAGGACTTCAACAAATACCTGGATGCCAACCCATCCAACCGGCGCATCGAGGAACTGGGCATCGGCACCAACGAAGGAGTGAAAGACCTCTACGCGCGCAACTCGGGTTTCGAGGAGCGCCATTGCGGCCTGCACCTGGGGCTGGGCGGTGGCGCCAAGGGCAGCCATCACCTGGACCTGATCTTTGCCAGCGGGGTGCTGGCGCTGGACGACAAGCCGGTGTTCGATGGCAGGTTCGTGTTCTGAGCCAGCGGCTACATAGAGGCAAAAAAAAACGCCAACCCTGAGGTTGGCGTTTTTTCTTGTCGCTTACAGCTTGCGGCTCAAGGCTGCCTCACTCGGGCTTGCGGCGACCGAACCCCGGGCGCTGGCCGGAACCGGCCGGGGCGCCACGGCGCTTGCCCGACGGTGCGTCCTTGTCGACCAGGACGATGCCCGGACGCTTGGACTTCGGCGCTGGCTTGGCCGGGCGCTTGGTGTCGCTCGGACGATCCGCCACTGGCGTACCACGACCCGATTCCCCCCGACCGGCAGCCGGACGCGGCGCCCGTGGAGCGCGCTCGCCATCCTGGCGTGGCGCGGGCTTGCGGCCTGGACGCTCGCCTTCGATCTGCGGCTCGCGCGACGGGCGCGGGGCACCAGCAGCAGGCGCGCCATGGGCCGGACGCAGAGTCCGCACGCGCTCGCTCTTGCCCACCGGGCGCGAGGATTTGCGCTGCATGCGTTCCAGCTTGTCCTTGCTCTTGGCGTTGAGCTGCGGCATCGCCACCGGCGTCAGGCCAACCTCGGCGCTGAGGACGTCCACTTCGTACTGGCTCATTTCGCGCCAGCGGCCCATCGGCAGGTCGGAGTTGAGAAACACCGGACCGAAACGCACGCGCTTCAGGCGGCTGACCACCAGGCCCTGGGATTCCCACAGGCGACGTACTTCACGGTTGCGGCCTTCCATCACCACGCAGTGGTACCAGTGGTTGAAACCTTCACCACCGGGCGCCTGCTGGATGTCGGTGAACTTGGCCGGGCCGTCTTCGAGC
This sequence comes from Pseudomonas sp. GW822-FHT05A08, assembly GCF_058800485.1. Lineage (NCBI taxonomy): Bacteria > Pseudomonadati > Pseudomonadota > Gammaproteobacteria > Pseudomonadales > Pseudomonadaceae > Pseudomonas > Pseudomonas sp. GW822-FHT05A08. Next base: position 1,998,043 of record NZ_CM179511.1, on the reverse strand, counting down.
ATCACGCCGGCTTTCAGGCGCTCGATCATCTCGTCGTCGACTTCGCCACGCACACGTACCGCGTACTCACGGTCCATTTCATAGGACGGGTGCATCAGGCGGTTGGCCAGCTCACCGTCGGTGGTGAACATCAGCAGGCCGGTGGTGTTGATGTCGAGGCGACCGATATTGATCCAGCGGCCTTCTCGCGGACGCGGCAGCTTGTCGAACACGGTCGGGCGGCCTTCCGGGTCGTCACGGGTGCAGATTTCGCCGTCGGGCTTGTTGTACATGATCACGCGGCGGACCGATTCGGACGCCTCTTCGCGCTTGATCACCTTGCCATCGATGGAGATGGCGTCGTGCAGGTCGACGCGCAGGCCAAGGGTGGCCTCTTTGCCATTGACCTTGATCCGGCCCTGGCTGATCCAGGACTCTACGTCACGGCGCGAGCCGACACCGATACGGGCGAGGACTTTCTGCAGCTTTTCGCCTGCTGGGCCGATTTCCTGTTGGTCTTGCTGATCTTCACTCATCTGGGCACCTCCCGGTGTGTCGATTCAGGCTTGAGCGGCCTGAACAGTAATAAAAACAGGTCTTGTGGCGAAGGGATCGCCAAAGGGTCGCGAATCATACGCTCATGGCGTCGGTTGCGCATCAGAGACTAGCCGATAAGTGGTGGCCTACCGATTTTTCCGCTGGCCGGTGGCAGCGCAGGCACCTGGGCGACCGAGGCGTCTCAATCGTCTTCGAGCAGGCGTCTTTCGTTCTCGATGGCCTCGGCCAGCGCCAGGGCTTCGGCCTCTTCGTCGCTCAGTTCCGGAGCCGGCGGTTCCAGTGCCGCCACGGCGGCCAGCAGCTTGGCGCGGGCTTCGGCGACGCCGAGCACATCGTCATCGACTTCCTGTTCGTCGTCGGCGTCCGCTTCGAGTTCGGTATCGTGCTCGACTTGTACTTCGGCTTCGGCACGAGTGTGCGCTTCGGCCCTGATCTCGGCGCCCACCTCGGCGCCGGCAATCACATCGTCCCCGGACGAATCCACCGCGCCATCGCGATGCAGATCGTCGAAGTCGGTCTTGATCCCCTCCTCCATCGAGTCCAGCTCCAGCAGCAAGGTGTGGAAACTGGTCTCTTCCTTCGGCTCTTCCGGTTCGGCGCTGGCGTCGGCCAGGGCTTGCAGGCTGGCGGGCACCGGTACGTCGTCGAAGTCGAGGACCGGCTCGGTCTCGATCTCGCGCAGCTCGGCCAGCGGCGGCAGGTCGTCGAGGTTCTTCAGGTTGAAGTGATCGAGAAATGCCTTGGTGGTGGCGAACATCGCCGGCTTGCCCGGCACGTCACGGTAGCCGACCACCCGAATCCACTCGCGCTCCAGCAAGGTCTTGACGATCTGGCTGTTGACCGCCACGCCCCGCACATCCTCGATCTCGCCACGGGTGATCGGCTGACGGTAGGCGATCAGCGCCAGGGTTTCCAGCATCGCCCGGGAGTAACGCTGGGGCCGTTCTTCCCACAGCCGGCCGACCCAGGGCGCGAACTTTTCCCGCACCTGCAGGCGATAACCGGAGGCCACTTCCTTGAGTTCGAAGGCCCGCCCCTCGCAGGACTTGCCCAGAATGGTCAGGGCCTTCTTGAAGACCGCGGGGTCCGGCCGCTCGCCTTCCTCGAAAAGTTCGAACAGGCGCTCCATGGATTGCGGTTTTCCCGAGGCCAACAGAAAGGCTTCAAGCAATGGCGCCAGCTCGCGGGGTTCATTCAGATTCATTGTTTCAGCTCGTTATTCGGCTCGTGCCCGCACATGGATAGCCGTGAAGGGCTCATTCTGTACCAGCTCGACCAGGGATTCCTTGACCAGTTCGAGGATCGCCATGAAGGTCACCACCACCCCCAGGCGTCCTTCTTCCGCGGTGAACAGCTCGACAAAGGGCACAAAACCACCGCCCTTGAGCCGCTCCAGCACCTCGCTCATGCGCTCGCGGGTGGACAGCGCCTCGCGACTGACCTGATGGCTTTCGAACATGTCGCCACGGCGCAACACCTCGGCCATGGACATCAGCACCTCTTCCAGGGCGACATCCGGCAACAACTTGCGCGCCCGGGCTTCCGGGGCGTCGAGCTTGGGCACTATGACGTCGCGGCCGACCCGGCTCAGGCCGTCGATGCCTTCGGCGGCGGCCTTGAAGCGCTCGTACTCCTGCAGGCGACGGATCAATTCGGCGCGCGGGTCTTCCTCTTCCTCTTCCACCTCGGCCGAGCGCGGCAACAGCATGCGCGACTTGATCTCGGCGAGCATGGCCGCCATCACCAGGTATTCGGCGGCCAGTTCCAGGCGCACCGACTGCATCAACTCGACATAGCCCATGTACTGGCGGGTGATTTCCGCCACCGGGATGTCGAGGATGTCGATGTTCTGTTTGCGGATCAGATACAGCAGCAGGTCGAGCGGGCCTTCGAAGGCTTCGAGAAAGACTTCCAGGGCGTCCGGCGGGATGTACAGGTCCAGCGGCATTTCCATGACCGCCTGGCCATAAACCATCGCAAAGGGCAGCTCCTGCTGCGCTCCGGCCTGGTCGTCGACGTGTTCCACTGCGGACATTCAGGCCTCGACCATGAAGGGAGCCGGGTCGCCGCAGCCGATACGGATCACTTCCGGCTCGCCATCGGCCAGGTTGATCACGGTGGAGGCCATGATGCCGCCAAAACCGCCATCGATGATCAGGTCGACCTGATGCTCGAGCAGTTGGCGCATTTCATAAGGGTCGTTCATCGGCTCGGTTTCGCCGGGCATGATCAGGCTGACGCTCATCAGCGGCTCGCCGAGTTCGGCCAGCAGCGCCAGGGCGATCGGATGGCTCGGCACCCGCAGGCCGATGGTGCGTTTCTTCGGGTGCAGCAACAGCCGCGGCACTTCGCGGGTGGCGTTGAGGATGAAGGTATAAGGCCCAGGCAGATGCGCCTTGAGCAGGCGAAAGGTGCCGGTATCGATCTTGGCGAACAGACCCAGCTGCGACAGGTCGCTGCAGATCAGCGCGAAGTTGTGTTTGTCATCCAGTTGCCGCAGGCGCCGCACGCGCTCGACCGCGCTCTTGTCGCCGATCTGGCAGCCAATGGCGTAGGACGAGTCGGTCGGGTAAATCACCACGCCCCCTGAGCGGATGATTTCGACAGCCTGTTTGATCAGGCGCGGTTGCGGGTTTTCCGGATGAATCTGGAAAAATTGACTCACATTCTCTACCTGTTCAGACGGCGGCAATAATTGGGTCATGTTTGAACCGACACCAGAGCGGCGGCAGATCCTCCGGAACAGGGCGATACTCGCCTATCTCGGACCAGCCTCCAGGGCCATGAAAATCACTGCCGGCGCTCACCAGCAGACCGAACTCCCGAGCAAGGATGGCCAGGCTGCCCACCTGCTCGGCGGGTTGATGGCCGTTGACCACCTCGATCGCGTGGCCACCTGCTTGAATATAGTCGGCAATCAGGCGGCGACGTTTGCTGCGGGTGAAATCGTAATGCCAGGGATGCGCCAGGCTGACCCAGGCCCCCGCCGCGCGCAACGTCTCGACGGTTTCCTCGAGGGTCGGCCAGTGCTGCTTGACGTCGCCCAGCTTGCCGGCCCCCAGCCATTTGCGAAAAGCTTCGGCGCGGTCCTTCACGAAACCGGCGCGCACCAGGTAATCGGCGAAGTGCGGCCGGGCCGGCGCATTGCCGCTATCGCCCAGTTCCTGCTGGATCGCCCGGGCCCCTTCGAGGGCGCCCGGCATTCCTTTGAGCGCCAGCTTGCGGCTTATTTCTTCGGACCGCAGCCAGCGACCGTCGTGCAATTTGCCGATGGCTTCGACCAATGACGGTGCATTGACGTCGAAGCCGTAGCCCAGCACATGAATGGTCGCCCCACCCCAGGTGCAGGACAATTCGACGCCATTGACCAGTTGCATGCCCAGTTCATGGGCCGCCAGGCGCGCCTCGTCGAGGCCTTCCAGGGTGTCATGATCGGTCAGGGCCAGGACTCGCACGCCTTTCTCGAACGCACGCGCAACCAGAGCCGCGGGCGCCAGGGCGCCATCGGAGGCCGTGCTGTGGCAGTGCAAATCAACATTCACGGGACTGTTCAACCTCAAGTCAGCTGGCGCTTTCGCTACCATGGATGTTTGTTATTATGCCGCCACATCCTGCTTCTGGCTGCCACTGTGAAACAATTCATCGACTTCATCCCGCTGTTCCTGTTTTTCATCGTCTACAAAATCGATCCCCGAGTCGTCGACATTGCCGGTCAACAACTGACCGTAGGCGGTATCTACAGCGCCACGGCGGTGTTGATCATCAGTTCCCTGGTGGTCTACGGCGCGCTGTTCATCTCCCAGCGCAAGCTGGAGAAAAGCCAGTGGCTGACCCTGGTCGCCTGCCTGGTGTTCGGCAGCCTGACCCTGGCCTTCCACAGCGAGACCTTCCTCAAGTGGAAAGCACCGGTGGTCAACTGGCTGTTCGCCCTGGCCTTTATCGGCAGCCATTTCATCGGCGACCGCCTGCTGATCAAGCGCATCATGGGCCACGCGCTGAGCCTGCCGGATCCGGTCTGGACCCGCCTGAACATCGCCTGGATCGCCTTCTTCCTGTTCTGCGGCGCCGCCAACCTGTTCGTCGCCTTCACCTTCCAGAGCATCTGGGTCGACTTCAAGGTCTTCGGCAGCCTGGGCATGACCGTGCTGTTCCTGGTCGGCCAGGGCATTTACCTGTCGCGCCATCTTCACGACACCGAACCCACCACGTCGAAAACCGAGGACTGACATGCTTTACGCAATCATTGCTACAGACGTCGCCAACTCCCTGGAAAACCGCCTGGCCGCGCGCCCGGCGCATCTGGAGCGGTTGCAGCAGCTCAAGGCCGAAGGTCGCGTGGTACTGGCCGGGCCACACCCTGCTGTCGACAGCAATGATCCTGGCGCCGCGGGTTTCACCGGCAGCCTGATCGTCGCCGAATTCGACTCGCTGAACGCCGCCCAGGCCTGGGCCGACGCCGACCCTTACGTCGCCGCCGGTGTCTATGCCAACGTCGTGGTCAAGCCGTTCAAGCAAGTCCTGCCGTAAATCCTCTCCCCCGCGGTGAACCTTATCGGTTCATCGCGCTCTCAATCGCTCATTATTCTCGTTTGACTGCCGACAACCTGCCCAACACTCGATTGGAATCAGGAGTTGCGATGCGCCAAGGTCTGTTGTGCCTGTTGTTGGTCATGTTAACGATCGGGGCGAGCGCCTCCGCCGAAGAAACCACGGACCCTGGGCATTCGACGCCTTTGTCCCTGAGTGCCGGCAGCCAGATCAACGAATTGCAGCAGCGCCTCAAAGACAGCGAGCGCCAGCGTGAAGAGCTGACCCGGCAATTGCAGGGTGCCGACAGCGAGCGCGAAAGCGCCCAGCTGAGCCGCCTGCGCCAGGAGAATCAGCGCCTCAAGCTGCAACTGCGCGAAGTCCAGGCCAGTTCCGTGCCGCGCCTGCTGACCGAGCAGCAACAGTGGTTCGTCACCGGCGCCGGGGTAGCGCTATTGGCCCTGCTCTGCGGTATCTTCGCCAGTGGTGGACATAGAAAGCGTCGACAATGGCTAAATTGAGTGATTCATGAGCGACCTGTTACTGATTGACGATGACCAGGAGCTCTGCGAGCTCCTGACCAGCTGGCTGGGCCAGGAGGGTTTTCAGGTACGGGCCTGCCACGATGGCCTGAGCGCCCGTCGCGCCCTGGCCGATCACGCCCCGGCGGCGGTGGTGCTGGACGTGATGCTGCCCGACGGCAGCGGCCTGGAACTGCTCAAGCAACTGCGCAGCGACCACCCGGACTTGCCGGTGCTGATGCTCTCGGCCCGCGGCGAGCCCCTGGACCGCATCCTCGGCCTGGAGCTGGGCGCCGACGACTACCTGGCCAAACCCTGCGACCCGCGTGAACTGACCGCCCGCCTGCGCGCTGTGCTGCGCCGCAGCCACCCGACCGCGGTGTCCAGCCAGATGGAGCTGGGCGACCTGTGTTTCAGCCCGGTACGCGGCGTGGTCAGCATCGACGAACAGGACATCACCCTCACCGTTTCCGAAAGCCGCCTGCTGGAAGCCTTGCTCAAGCAACCGGGCGAACCGCTGGACAAGCAGGAACTGGCGCAGATCGCCCTGGGCCGCAAGCTGACCCTGTACGACCGCAGCCTGGACATGCACGTCAGCAACCTGCGCAAGAAGATCGGCCCGCACCCCGACGGCCGCCCGCGCATCGTCGCCCTGCGCAGCCGCGGCTACTACTACAGCCTCTGACTCTGAACTGATCCCTGGTCCTGCAGCCGCTGCCGCTGCCGCTGCCGCTGCCGCTGCCGCAGGCTGCGATAGGGCGCCGCCGTCCTGCATTCGCAAGATCCCCGCGAGCGTACCGGTCGTTCGCAGCCTCGCGGGCTCGGCAGCGGCTACAGGGGTTATGTCAGTTTCGCCAAAAAACGTCTTTACCCAAGCTTTACCCTTCGCTGACCGCCGCTGACCTTGCTCTGCGTAATCTGCACACATCCGGAACTGACCGGGAATGAGACAAGGAGATACACCATGCGCAAGACCCTGATCGCTCTGATGTTCGCCGCCGCCCTGCCGACCGCGGCCATGGCCATGCCGGAAGGCGCAGGCCCCATGGGGCCGATGGATGGCCCGCGCCACAGCGAACACATGCGGGGCAAAGGCCCTTACAGCCAGCTGGACCTGAGCCACGAACAGCGCCAGCAGATCCGCAAGCTGATGGGTGAGCAGATGCACGAGCGCAAGCAGCTGGTGCAGAAGTACCTGGAAAAACTGTCGCCGGCCGACCAGAAAGCCATGAAGGACGAGATCGCCGCCAAGCGCCAGAAAACCGAAGCCGATATCCGCGCCCTGCTCAAGCCGGAACAGCAGAAAGAGTTTGACGCCATCCAGAAGAAACACGCCGAGCGCCGCGCCGAATGGGCTGAGTTCAAGGCCTGGAAAGCGCAACAGCCGCAAAAAGCGCAATAATGCTTTAGCGCTTATCCCACAGCCCAGTGGCGCTCCCACTGGGCTTTCCTTGTTTGAGGACTTCCCGTGCGTTCATTGTTCTGGCGCATCCTCGCCAGCTTCTGGCTGGCCATCACTCTGGTTGCAGGGCTGTCGATTCTGCTTGGCCACATGCTGAACCAGGATGCCTGGATCCTCAGTCGCCATCCGGGCCTCAATACCCTGGCCGAAGAGTGGACGCGCACCTACGAAGAACAAGGCGAAGACGCCGCCCAGGAGATCCTGGAGCAGCGCAAGCACCAGTATCACGTCAACGTGCAAGTGCTCAACGACGCCGGCGACCCGGTGGTCCGTGGTACCTTCCCGCGCCGCGCGGCCGCCTTGGAGGCCCGGCAGAACAACGATGACCGGCGCCTGCCCTGGCGGCGCCTGACCGCCGAATACACCAGCCCGAAAACCGGCGAGACCTACCTGCTGATCTACCGCATCCCCCATCCGGAACTGGACGCCTGGCACCGCGACAGCCTGCTGTGGCCGCTGAGTGCCCTGACCATCGCGCTGGTGGTGCTGACCCTGTTCAGCCTGCTGGTGACCCTGTCCATCACCCGCCCCCTCAGCCGTTTACGCGGTGCGGTGCATGACCTGGGGCAGGCCACCTACCAACAGAACAGCCTGGCCCGCCTGGCCGCCCGCCGCGACGAGTTCGGCGTGCTGGCCAAGGACTTCAACCGCATGGGCTCGCGCCTGCAAAGCCTGATCGGCAGCCAGCGCCAACTGCTGCGCGACGTCTCCCACGAGCTGCGCTCGCCGCTGGCGCGCCTGCGCATCGCCCTGGCACTGGCCGAGCGCGCCACAGTCGAGGAGCGCGAGCGCCTGTGGCCGCGCCTGATCCGCGAGTGCGATCGCCTGGAAGCGCTGATCAGCGAAATCCTGGTGCTGGCCCGGGTCGATGCCGACAACGCCAGCGCCGAAGAGGTGGACCTCAACGCCCTGCTCGATAACCTGCAGAAGGATGCCCAACTGGCCTGCCCGGAACAGCCGGTGAACATCCAGGCCGAATCGCAACTCAGCCTCAAGGGCTGGCCGACCATGATCGAGCGGGCGGTGGACAATCTGCTGCGCAATGCCCAGCGCTTCAACCCGGCCGGACAGCCGATCGAAGTACAGGCATTGCGTCAGGGGGACAGGATCGTGCTCAGCGTCCGCGATCACGGCCCCGGTGTGGAGGCCGAACATTTGCGCCAGCTGGGGGAACCCTTCTACCGCGCCCCGGGCCAGACCGCGCCGGGTCACGGGCTGGGCCTGGCCATCGCCCGACGTGCCGCGGAACGCCATGGCGGCAGCCTGACCCTAGACAATCATCCGCAGGGTGGTTTTATCGCCAGCCTGGCGTTGCCGTTGGTGCCAGGCGTTAGCGCTCAGGCCTGAAAAGCATCGCGGGCAAGTCGGAGCGAGGCTTGCCCGCGATTGGCTATCCGCTACACCGCGACTCTAGGATCAGGCCTTGCCCGACCAGGCGCTGACGAACTCCGCCGTATCCACCTTGGGCGCGACCCGTGGCTCGTTCAGTGGTGTGCCCAGATACAGGAAGGCGATGATCTCTTCACCTTCGCCCAGGCCAAGGCCCTTGGCGACATGGGGCGAATAGGACAGCTCGCCGGTACGCCATACCGCACCGATACCCTGGGCATAGGCCGCCAGCAGGATGCCGTGGGCGGCACAGCCGGCCGCCAACCGTTGCTCCGACTTCGGCACCTTGACGTGTTCCTGCAGGCGAGCCACCACAACCACCACCAACGGCGCGCGCAATGGCATGGCACGGGCCTTGTCCAGGGCCGCCTGGGTCACTTCGCCCCCCTGCAATTGCACCGCCTCCACCAGCAGCTCGCCCAACTGTTCGCGGGCCGCGCCTTCCACCGTCAGAAAGCGCCACGGCCGCAACTGACCATGATCCGGGGCGCGCAATGCCGCCGCGAACAGCGCTTCGCGTTGCGCCGCCGTCGGCGCCGGGTCCACCAGACGCGGTACGGAAACACGGTTGAGCAATGCGTCGAGAGCCTCCATCGGCCACCTCCTGAAAAAAATGTCCGGCCATTCTACCGGGAAGTGCCTTCCGGGTGCCGGTTTACATGCTCTGCGCCGCAGGTAGAATGGCGCCCTCCTTATCAGCCCCGAGCGGACCTCATGGCGTTGCCGACCCTACGGATCATTGGTTTCATCATCGGCATTTTCCTGATCACCCTGGCCATCGCCATGGTCATTCCGATGGCGACCCTGGTGCTGTTCGAACGCACCGGCGACCTGCCGTCGTTCCTCTGGGCCAGCATGATCACTTTCGTCGCCGGCCTGGCCCTGGTGATACCGGGGCGTCCGGAACATGTGCACCTGCGTCCGCGGGACATGTACCTTCTGACGGTGTCCAGCTGGCTGGTGGTGTGCATCTTCGCCGCCCTGCCGTTTTTGCTGACCCAGCACATCAGCTACACCGACTCGTTCTTTGAAAGCATGTCCGGCATCACCGCCACCGGCGCCACCGTGCTCAGCGGCCTGGACAACATGTCGCCGGGCATCCTGATGTGGCGCTCCCTGCTGCACTGGCTCGGCGGCATCGGCTTCATCGGCATGGCGGTGGCGATCCTGCCGCTGCTGCGCATCGGTGGCATGCGCCTGTTCCAGACCGAATCTTCGGACCGCTCGGAAAAGGTCATGCCGCGCTCGCACATGGTGGCGCGGCTGATCGTGGCGGCGTATGTCGGCATCACCATTCTCGGCAGCCTGGCCTTCTGGTGGGCCGGGATGAGCCTGTTCGACGCGATCAACCACGCGATGTCGGCGATTTCCACCGGCGGCTTCTCCACCTCCGACAGCTCGCTGGCGCACTGGCCGCAACCGGCGGTGCACTGGGTGGCGGTGGTGGTGATGATCCTCGGCAGCCTGCCGTTCACCCTGTACGTCGCCACCCTGCGCGGCAACCGCCGGGCGCTGATCAAGGACCAGCAGGTCCAGGGCCTGCTCGGGATGCTGCTGGTGACCTGGCTGGTGCTCGGCACCTGGTACTGGTGGACCACCCAGCTGCATTGGCTGGAAGCCCTGCGTCACGTTGCGCTGAACGTCACATCGGTGGTCACCACCACCGGTTTCGCCCTGGGCGACTACAGCCTGTGGGGCAACTTCTCGCTGATGCTGTTCTTTTACCTGGGCTTCGTCGGCGGCTGTTCCGGCTCGACCGCCGGCGGGATCAAGATCTTCCGCTTCCAGGTCGCCTATATCCTGCTCAAGGCCAACTTGAACCAGCTGATCCACCCGCGCGCGGTGATCAAGCAGAAGTACAACGGTCACCGTCTCGACGAGGAAATCGTCCGTTCGATCCTGACCTTCTCGTTCTTCTTCGCCATCACCATCTGCGTGATCGCCCTGGCGCTGTCGCTGCTGGGTGTGGACTGGATGACCGCCCTGACCGGCGCGGCCAGTACGGTGTCGGGGGTCGGCCCGGGCCTGGGCGAAACCATCGGTCCGGCCGGCAACTTCGCCACCCTGCCGGACGCCGCCAAGTGGATTCTGTCCCTGGGCATGCTGCTCGGCCGGTTGGAGATCATCACCGTATTCGTACTGTGTATTCCGGCATTCTGGCGTCACTGACAGCGGCCCCGGATTCCTGCAATCGCGCCCGGTATTCGCCGGGCGTGGCATCGAACCAGCGGCGAAAAGCGCGGAAAAAGTTGCTCGGATCGGCAAACCCCAACAGATAGGCAATCTCCAGCAGGGTCATGCTCGGCTGCGCCAGGTACTGCTCGGCCAGCTCACGACGGGTGTCGTCGAGCAGAGTCTGGAAACTGGTGCCCTCCTCCTGCAGACGCCGTTGCAGGGTGCGCTGGGACAGGTGCAGGGTCTGGGCCACGGTTTCGCGCTTCGGCTCGCCCTGGGGCAGCAACCGGCACAACGCCTGGCGGGCCTTGTGTGTCACCCGGCTTTCGGAGAACCGCGCCAGGTACTCACCGGCAAAGCGGTCATGCAGCCGCGCCATGGCCTCATTGGCGGTCGGCAACGGCGCTTCCATATCGGCCCGCTCGAAAATCAACGCATCGTAAGGCGCGTTGAACACCAGCGGCGCATGAAACGCCTGCTTGTAGGGCTCCAGATCGACCGGTACCGCCCCCTGCATCAGGACCTGGCGCGGCTGCAGCGTACGCCCGGTCAGCCAGCCACACAGCGCCAGCGCGCAGGCCAGCGAGGCTTCGGCACTTTGCCGGGTCGGCGGCAGATGATCGCCGTGCACCGTCAGAATCAGCGCATAACCTTCAGGTAAAAGCCGGAAACTCAGGTCAGCGCTTTCCGCGATGATCCGCTGATAGCGCACCAAACGCTGGAAACCCTCGACCAGGGTACGACTGGACATCAGGGCATACCCGGCCACGTTGAAGGAGGCCGGTCGCACCACCTTGCCCATGTTCAGGCCGATCGCCGGGTTGCCGGACTGCTCCACCGCACGCTGCCAGAGACGCGTCATCGAGTCCTGGGGGAAGCGTGCGTCCGGGTCGTCCAGCGCGGCATAGTCGAGCCCGATCTGCTTGAACAATGCACGGCAATCCAGGCCGTCCATCTCCAGAGCTTTGACAATTCCCATCGCCCAGCTTGCAGAAGTCGTTCGTTCGCTCATGGTGGGTTCTTTTACATGATGAGCCGCATGCCACGGCCGATTTCCCAAGGATACCAACCCATAGAGCGTAATTTACATCGCTTTATTTACAAGGGTTCCAGGCAGTTCATCTTAGCCAGTTAGGGATCGATAGAAGCTATGGGACTCCGCAATGCCAATATAATGGCATTGCGCCCTTCCATCTCGTGCTGTCCAATAGGCTGAATAGAATCCTATCGCCAATGGCAATCCGCATGAGCATCATGTAATGTGCATGCCAATTTATATACCGTTCCGTGCAAAGGACCGCAGCAAATGCTCCTGTTTTTTTCCGCTCTTCTACTGTGCATTCCTTTGCGAATCTTTGTTCCAGCTTTGGGTGTCGAGATTGCCCCGGCTGATGTACTGTGCCTATTTGCGCTGTTCTATGTATTAACAATCCACCCTAAAATAAACCGCTGGCTTCTTCTTAGTATTTTCCTGTCACTCACCTCACTAATCTTCGTCCAATCGATATACATGCCTGGCAATATCGGTCGCGCATTACTTTCCATGGCTTTTTTCTTCAAACCATATTTAATCTACCTGCTAGGACAAAGCCTTGGAGTACGAAACTTTCAGCCAGAAAAGTTCAACAAGACAATCATCTTGCTTCTTTCTATCACAGCCTTTGCAGCCACTGTCGACGCCATATTCGTCAAACATCATGTAGCTGCAATTGCAGAATTCGAAAGGATACCTGGAGAGTGGATTCTGGGCGGTATATTCGATCCTACTTTCTTTGGTTTGAAATTCCACGGCAGTAATGGCATCAATGGAATTGCCGTATTCTTTTCTTTTGCATTTATGACGTTGCTAGCGCTCGGCGTCGTTATGAAACCCGTAAAAAATGTAAAAATCATTGCATGCATCGGCATGCTATGTTGCTTGATTCTGGTTCTTGGCAGTGGCTCAAGACAAGCCGCCTTTGGCGTGCTGATCAGCGGTATTTGTTATTTGCTCATGGGAAAAATGACAACTAACAGACTATTTTGGGCGAACCTTTCCGGGGTTTTCGCGATACTGGTGACACTAGTCGTAATAACCTTCTTCTCACAATATTTCGTCGAACTGTTTGCGAAGGCTCGAATAATGGCCGAGAACATCTCCGATGGAAACTGGGACGCCGTATCCTCTGGAAGACTGGGTCTATATGTAATCCTTGTCGAAGATTTGTTAAAAAGCCCAATATTCGGCACCGGGTTCAGCGGCTATGGCATTTTCGACTCTGGACTGGGTTACTTTGAAAATGATGTCAGTACTTCCGGGTACACCCCTCACAATCAGTACCTGGGCGCACTGTGGAAAATGGGGGCTCTCGCGGGGATCTTCTACTTCGCCTTCCTTTGGAATATTACCCGCCCATTCTTTAGAAACCCACAAAAAACCAAGTACCAACGCAATCTATATATCGCGACAGCTATTCTTATCGTTCCATTTTTCACTGTATTCAATGTGTTCCAGGATGGCTTGTCCTCACCATCCACTGGACCATTACTGCTTTTCCTCATTGGTTACTACAGGCGAGGGCTCGAATTGAGCTATCTGGATACCAATGAGACTCCAGATAACAAACCGGCCCAGCCGGTTGATGCCAAGCTACCGACATAAGGTGGCTGGCAGCCCCCCTTGTGCGCTACAGCTAGCCAAGGTCACTACGAACCGCCTGCCCCGGCTGTCCCAATAGCTCACTGGCCCAACGCAAGCCTCCACCATCCAGCCCCCAGAGCGGCCCTCCCCTTGCTGGAGAACTCAGAAGAAACCCGGCACGTTACTCGAACCGGGCTTGCCGTGCCTGCGCTTCAAGGCTGCGGCGTCGGTTGGAGGAACATCCGCTGCAAGTTGCGTAACAGCTCATAAGGACTGAACAGCAATCACAAGAATGTATCGCTGCTGGATATCTTCACCTGAGACAAAGGCAGATTAGGTGCGGAAGCATTTCTCAAAGACAAAAGGACTATGGCCATATAGCCTCTAAACCTTATTTCCCGAGTTTCATTCCAAGGATACTAAAGTGGCGCCTATTGTCACTGGCCCCAGCCATTGATGACTCTAGACTCAAATAAGCTCCCCGCAGAGCGTCCCGCTGGCAGAACAACAACCACAGAGATCGCAGTCGTGGATAACATCAAGCAGTTCAATAGCTTCGCCGAGTTCTATCCGTATTACCTGAGCGAACACAGCAACAGCACCTGCCGCCGCCTGCACTTCGTGGGCACGACCCTGGTGATCTTCATCCTCGCCTTCGCCATCGGCAAAGGCGCCTGGCTATTGCTGCTGGCCCTGCCGGTGGCCGGCTACAGCTTCGCCTGGGTCGGTCATTTCTTCTTCGAGAAGAACCGCCCGGCCACCTTCCAGCATCCGTTCTACAGCCTTGTGGGCGATTTCGTCATGTACCGCGACATGCTGACCGGCAAGGTGCCGTTCTAGGCCTGGCCGGACAGCAAGCCGTCCTGCACAGCCAGTGCAGGATTGGATCCAAGGCATAGACTCCCATCGTTGCGCAAAAAAACAACAAGAGGATGGCCGATGAACGCTCACGCCCGTTTCACCCACATGAAGGATGGCACCCAGGAAGACTGGGCGATCATCGCCGCGGATTTCAGTGCCTATGCCAAGCAGTTGCCGGCGCGCATCGTGGCGCACCTGAAGTTGCTCGAGGGCGATTTTGGCGGCTTCCCGGTGGACCGCCTGACCCACTCGCTGCAAACCGCCAGCCGGGCCTGGCATGACGGCCGCGACGAGGAATACGTAGTCTGCGCCCTGCTCCACGACATCGGCGACACCCTGGGTTCCTACAATCACCCGGACATCGCCGCGGCGATCCTCAAGCCCTTCGTCAGCCCCGAGAACCTATGGATGGTGGAGAAGCACGGGATCTTCCAGGGCTACTACTTCTTCCATCACCTGGGCATGGACCGGCACCTGCGCGAACAATTCAAGGACCACCCGCTGTATCTGCAGACCGCCGAGTTCTGTGCCAAGTACGACGCCGCGGCGTTCGATCCAGGCTACGACAGCCTGCCCCTGAGCTTTTTCGAACCCATGCTCGAACGCCTGTTCGCCCAGCCGAAAAACTCGATCTACAAGGCGGCCATAAAGGAACACGCACCGGCCTGAGGACAGCAGAGCGGCCATCGCGAGCAAGCTCGCTCCTACAAGTAGGAGCGAGCTTGCTCGCGATACTATTCAGGCCAGCTCCGCGACCTTGGCCTGTTCGGCCTTGCGCTGCGCCTCCCGCGCCTGGGCGTCGGCCAGGCGATACAGTTCGATGGTGCCGTCCCAGTGCTCGATCAGGGCGGTGCACGACTCGACCCAATCCCCGCAGTTGAGGTAGTCCACCTCGCCGACCTTGCGGATCTCGGCATGGTGAATGTGCCCGCACACCACGCCGTGCAACTCGCGCTTCACGCATTCGTGAGCGATGGCTTCCTCGAAGTCGCTGATAAAGCTGACCGCGGTCTTGACCTTGTGCTTGAGGTAGGCCGACAACGACCAGTAACCGTAGCCGTAACGCGCCCGCCAGTGATTCAGCCAGCGATTGAGGGTCAGGGTGAACTCGTAGGCCGAGTCGCCGAGAAAGGCCAGCCAGCGATGGTAGCGGGTGATGACATCGAACTGGTCGCCATGGATCACCAGCAGGTGCCGGCCGTCGGCGGTGACGTGCACCGCCTCGTCCACCAACTGGATATTGCCCAGGATCAGCTTCGAATAACGGCGCAGGAATTCGTCGTGGTTGCCGGTGACATAGATCACCTCGGTGCCGCGCTTGCTCATGGTCAGCAGGCGGCGGATGACGTTGGTGTGTGCCTGGGGCCAGTACATGCCGCCGCGCAGCTTCCAGCCGTCGATGATGTCGCCGACCAGGTAGATCCGGTCGGCGTGATAGCCCTTGAGGAACTGCGACAGATGCTCCGCCTGGCAGTCCCGGGTGCCCAGATGCACATCGGAAATCCACAGGGTGCGCACGCGTTGTTTACGGCTGGGTCTGGCGAGTTCGGCACTGGTCATGGGCACGCTCCTGCATTTTCTGCGAGCTTGCGCCCCAGCGATTAATCGCCTGTGACAGAAATACGGCAGTCCGATGACAACGCTGAAGCCCGGGCCGCCGGTGTAGACTGCCGTTCTGCCAAGGAGACTGCGATGAGACCGATCCTCACGCTACGCCAATACAGCCACGACCTGATCGTCCACAGCCACGAACACGCGCAACTGGTGTTCGGCCTGTCGGGCCAGCTCGACTTCGAGGTCGACGGCCAGGGCAGTCAGGTGGTCCAGCAGAGCTTCGTGGTGGTGCCTTCCGGCGCCCATCATGCCTGCGGCAGCCCCAACGGCAGTCGCTGCCTGGTGCTCGACGTGCCCGACGAACATTGGCTGCTGCAGTCGCTGGGCGATCACGCCGATGCCAGTCGCCGCCTGCTCGACAACCCTGGGCGCCTGCCCCTGGATACGGCGCAGAGCCAGCTGGTCAACTGGCTCGCCGGCAGCCCGGTCAACGACCCGCTGATTGCCCAGCAAGGCGCCGTGCTGTTACTGGCCAGCCTCAACCAGGCCAGCCCCGCCAGCGTCGGCGGCCGACGCCTGCCCTATGCCGCCTTGAATGCCCATATCGATAAACACGCCGCCCATCCGCTGCAAGTGGCCGACCTGGCGCAAATCGCCGGACTGTCCAGCGCTCGCCTGCATGCGCGGTTTGTCGCCGAATGCGGGCAGACGCCGATGGACTACATCCGCAGCCGGCGCCTGCACATGGCCGCCGGGCTGTTGCGCGATTCGGCACTGCCCATCGGCGAAATCGCCAGCCGCGTCGGCTACAGCTCCCAGAGCGCCTTCGCCGCCGCGGTGCTGCGCGAGTTCGGCGTCTCCCCCGGCAAGCTGCGGCGCGCGACGGGCCAGCGCTAGACTGTCGACAAAAAACGCGAGGATCGCGACAGACCGGGTCCTGCCCAGGCTTTTAGACTGGCACCGCTCCGCTCAACCGTTTTGAAGGATTGAAATGACTCCGCGTACTGCCCTTGGCGCCCTGCATATCGGCGCATTGATGTTCGGCCTCACCGGTGTATTCGGCAAACTCGCCGCCGCTTCGCCGGCCATCATCGTCTTTGGTCGCGCGGCGTTCGCGGTGCTCGCCCTGGCGTTCTTCGCCCGCTGCGCCAGCAGCATCCGCTGGCAACGGCTGCAGGCCACGGACTGGTGGCGCCTGTTGCTCAGCGGCCTGCTGCTGGCCGGGCACTGGGTGAGTTTCTTCATCGCGGTGAAAGTCGCCGGCGTGGCCATCGCCACCCTGGGCTTCGCCAGCTTCCCGGCCTTCACGGTGATCCTCGAGGGGCTGATCTTTCGTGAGCGGATCCGCCTCAACGAGATCGTCCTGGTGGCCCTGGTCAGCGTCGGCCTGGTGCTGGTTACGCCGGACTTCGACCTCGCCAGCGAAGCCACCAGCGGGCTGCTCTGGGCCGTGGGATCGGGTCTGCTGTTCGCCCTGCTGTCACTGAACAATCGCGCCAGTTCCGCGCGCATCCCGGCGGTGCAGGCGGCACTATGCCAGAACGTGGTGGTTGCCTTGTGCTTGCTGCCGGTGGCGGCCCCAGGACTGAGCGAGGTCCGGGCCCTCGACTGGTTGTGGATCAGCTTGCTCGGCATCTTCTGCACCGGCCTGGCCCACAGCCTGTTCGTCGCCAGCCTCGCGGTGATCAAGGCCCGCACTGCGGCGGTGGTGTTCGCCCTGGAGCCGGTCTACGGGATTACCGTGGCCTGGCTGCTGTTCAACGAGACGCCGACGCTACGGATGCTGATCGGTGGCGTCTTGATCATCCTCGCCATCGTGGTCTCCAGCAGCCTGTCCGGCTCAAGCAAAAAAGCGCCAGTGGCAGAAGTCGCGTCTCACTGAGTGCGGTCGTTGTGGCCGAGGTCGCGCTGCGGATCGATCTGGTCGCGCACCCGCTGCTTGAGTACCTTGGCTTCGGGAAAACCGCCATCGGCCTTGCGTTCCCAGATCTGTACGCCGTCGCAGGTAATGCGGAACGTGCCGCCGGTGGCCGGCTCCAGGGACACCTTGCCCAGGTCGTCGCTGAAGGTGCTCAGCAGTTCCTGGGCCAGCCAGGCGGCGCGCAGCAGCCACTGGCACTGGGTGCAATAGGTGATGACCACTTCGGGTTTACGTTCTGACATGGTGCTGCCGACTCCTGGGCTCAAGGGCGTCGTTATAATAGCCGCCTTTATCGCTCGCCCCGAGATCCATGATGCGTCGTTTGCTGTCCTGCCTGCTCCTGTGTTTGCTCCCCGTGTTCCTGCACGCCGCCGAAGCGCCACGGCCGAAGATCGGCCTGGTGTTGTCCGGCGGCGCCGCCCGTGGCCTGGCGCATATCGGCGTGCTCAAGGCCCTGGAGGAGCAAGGCGTGAAGATCGATGCAATTGCCGGCACCAGCATGGGCGCGGTGATCGGCGGGCTGTACGCCTCGGGCTACAAGATCGACGAGCTGGAAAAACTGGCCCTGAGCATCGACTGGCAACAGGCGCTGTCCGACGCGCCACCCCGGGAAGACATACCGTTTCGTCGCAAGCAGGATGACCGCGACTTCCTGGTAAAACAGAAACTCAGCTTCCGCGACGACGGTAGCCTCGGCCTGCCGCTGGGGGTCATCCAGGGCCAGAACCTGGCGCTGCTGCTGGAAAGCATGCTGGCCCATGCCAGCGATACCCGGGACTTCGACAAGCTGCCGATCCCCTTCCGCGCGGTCGCCACCGACATCGCCAGCGGCGAGAAAGTAGTGTTCCGCAAGGGCCACCTGCCCCGGGTGATCCGCGCCAGCATGTCGATCCCGGCGGTGTTCGCTCCGGTGGAAATGGATGGCCGGCTACTGGTGGACGGTGGCATGACCGACAACATTCCGCTGGATGTGGCCCGCGACATGGGCGTGGACATCGCCATCGTGGTCGACATCGGCACCCCGTTGCGCTCGCGCCAGCAGTTGGCGACCGTGGTCGATGTGCTGAACCAGTCGATCACCCTGATGACCCGGCGCAACTCCGAGGAACAACTGGCGACCCTGCACAAGAATGACGTGCTGATCCAGCCGCCCCTGGCCAGTTTCGGGGTCACCGACTTCGGCCGCGCCCAGGAAATGATCGACGCCGGCTACCGCGCCACCCGCATCCTCGACCCCCGCCTGGCGCCGCTGAGCCGGGCCGAACCGATGGATGCCGAACTCAGCGCCGCGCGCACGCCGAGCCAGCGCACCCCGATCATCACCGCGATCCGGGTGGAAAACGATTCGAAGGTCAGCGACGACGTGATCCGTTACTACATCCGCCAGCACATCGGCGAGCCTCTGGACCTGGGCCGGCTGCAGACCGACATGGGCACGCTGTATGGCCTGGACTACTTCGAGCAGGTGCAATACCGCGTGGTCCACAAGGGCAATGACCACACCCTGGTGATCAACGCCCGGGGCAAACGCAGCGGCACCGACTACCTGCGCCTGGGGCTGAACCTGTCCGACGACATGCGCGGCGACAGCGCCTTCAACCTGGGCGCCAGCTACCGGGTCAACGGCATCAACAGCCTCGGCGCCGAATGGCTGACCCGGGTGCAGATCGGTGATCAGCAGGAGCTCTACAGCGAGTTCTATCAACCATTGGATGTCGGCTCGCGCTACTTCATCGCGCCTTACATCGGCATCGAGTCGCAGAACATCGAAGCCGTGCTGGATAACGACCCGATCGCCGAATACCGCCTGGAGCGCTACGGTTTCGGCCTCAATATCGGGCGCCAGATCGGTAACAGCGGCGAGATCCGCTTCGGTGTCGGCGAGGCCTGGGGCAAGGCCGATGTCCGCGTCGGCGACCAGGACCTGCCCAGCGAAAGCTTCAACGAGGGCTACTACGAACTGCGCTACTCGTTCGACTCCCTGGACAATGTCTACTTCCCCCATGAGGGCGAGGACATCGGCCTGTCGCTGCGCCAGTTCGAACCCAGCCTGGGCTCGGACAAGCGCTACCGGCAGTGGGAGTTCAAGCTGGACAAGGCCCTGAGCAGCGGCCCGAACACCTTTATCCTCGGCGGTCGGTATGGCCGGACCCTGGATGAGGCCGAAGTGGTGACCTCAAGCTTCGTGCTCGGCGGCGCCCGCCAGCTGTCGGGCTTCCGCCAGGATGCGCTCTCGGGCCAGAACATCAGCCTGATGCGGGGCGTCTACTACCGGCGGCTGACACCCCGCTCCTACCTGCCCCTGGACTTCCCGCTGTATATCGGCGGTTCCCTGGAGCGAGGGCGGGCCTGGAACAACGACAACGAGTTCGACAGTGGCTACATCAACGCCGCCAGCATCTTCCTTGGTTTCGACACGCCGCTGGGGCCGCTGAATTTCAGTTACGGCATCAACGACGACAACCAGAAAGCGGTCTACCTCAACTTGGGCCAGACGTTCTGAGGCTTAGTGTCCGACTCGGCTTCGGCCTTGCTGCCGGCGCCCGGCTCGTCTGGCTCCTCCAGGCGCCAGACGATCGAATCGGCATTGAATGGCGCCGGTGCTGCGGTAGGAGACGCCGGAACGCTGGAGGGCTCGGAAGGTGCGATCAGGTCCCAGTCGACATCGATCGACGGCTCGCGATCAGCCAACCGATCTCCTGCCACGGGCTGTACCGGAGCAACAGGGGGCGTTGATCTGAACGACTCCTGGGCTGCCACCGTCGTCACAGCACTGGCCAGCGTTCGTGTGGGCCGACTCTCGGGGGCCATCTGTGCCTCCGGTACGGCGGCGGACTGACGACGGCGACGCACGACCAACACCACCAGCCAGGCCGTCAACAGCAAGGCAGCAAGCATCAGCCAGGGATTCGAGCCTTCATCAGTCTCCGGGGCCTGTTCGGCTGGCTGGGGTGGGCTGGCGGCGGTGGGTGTCACGGCCCCGGGCGCCGGGGCAGGATGATCGGCAGGCTTGCTCCGGGCTTCGGCCAACTGACGTTGCAACTCCACCAGCTGTTGCTGCTGGCGCGCCAGTTGTTCGTCCCGCTGCTGCAATGTGTTGCGCAACTCTTGGGCCTGGTCCTGCAATTGCTGGTTGGCCTGCAGGGCTTGCGCCAATTGTCCGGCCGCGGGATCGCTCGCCTTGGCCGCCGCGGGTGGCGCCTGGGTGGCGATCGCCGGTTCGGGTTTTGCTACCCCCCTGACCGGGGCCGGCACTATCTCGGGGCTGCCCGGGGGATCGATCAGCAGCGTGTATTCGCGCAACTGCCGGCCATTGGCCTGGTTCACCTGCAGCAGGAAATCCAGGAACGGTTCGTTCACCGGCTTGCTCGACACCACCCGGATTACCCTGCGCTCGCCCTGCAAAACCTGGGTAAAACGCAAATCTTCGAGAAACGGCAAGCGCTCGATACCGGCCTGTTTGAACTCGCCGGCCGTCGCCAGGCTGACCGACAACTCGCCCTCCTCCAGGCCTTGCGCCTGCACCAGGGCGATCTCCGCCTCCAGCGGCTGGTTCAGCGCCGAATGCACGGTGATTTCACCCAGGCCCACCGCCGAGGCCAGGGACGAATACAAGGCCGCCAGCACCGGCAGAAGGAACAAGGAACGATTCTTCGCCACCCAGGACGACCCGACGAAACCGCGCAGAGCGGCCAGCAGACTCTGGAACATGAGCACCCTTTTTGAGGACCGAAAGCGAGCACAGCGGCGATACGCTGGCTGCGCATGCCGCTGTGGACCTGGTATTTCTTATAGTCCGCCGGTGTCGGTAGCTCAAAAATCCGCGGCGCTAGTTATGCCTCAAGACTTTTCCAGATTGGCCAGGATGTGCGCATGAACCCGCATGCATACCCGCATATCCTCTTCATCGACACCGACGAACAATTCACTGCGCAGGGCTGTGGCGATGGTTTCGATCTGTTCGATCAAGGGCAGCGCCGGGGCGCACAGAACGATCTTCTTCGCCCGGCGATCCTCGACCACCGACTGCCGTTGCACCAAACCCTGGGTTTCCAGGCTGTCGAGCAGCCGCGCCAGGGTCGGTCCTTCGACGCCGACACTCTGGGCAAGTTCACGCTGGGTCGGGGCTTCATCGAAACGGGCGAGGTGCAGCAGCACCAGCCAGCGGGCCTGGGACAGGCCAAGTCCGGCCAGACGGCGATCCAGTTCGGCGCGCCAGCCTCGGGACATCTGCGCCAACTGCATGCCAAAACGGTGTTGATCGGTTAACGGCATAAACAACTCATGAGTTAGTAGACTGAAAATTAAGAAAAACTAATTATTAGTCAGCTAAGCATGACAGTTGCCGAGTGGCAAGGTTTGGCATGAACTGAATCGTTACATCTTGCCGCCGTGGGACTCACATCTCGAATTCCGATTCCAGCGCCGCACGCACGCAATACAGCACACCTTCCGGCACGCGACCGGCAAACAGCTCGGCCACTTCGCTCACCGAGGGCAGCTCGCCTTCGCCATCGAGAAAGGCGTCCTGGATCTCGCCGAGCAGGTCTTCCGGCAGATCCAGCGCCTGCTCCAGGGATAGCTGCTGCTTGCCCACAGCTTCGGCGAGCATCGTGTAAACGTTCTTTTCCGAGCACTGCAATTGCCCGGCTATCTGCAGTGGCGTCATGCCGGCGCGGGCCAGGGTAATCAGCTCGTGGCGGATGTCGGCCACCACTTTCGGCGCCTCCACCTGGCCGCCCAACACTTCGAGGAAGGCCTCGCCGTAGCGCTCCAGCTTGCGCGCGCCGACGCCGCTGACCCGGGCCATTTCCGCCAGGGAGCCGGGCTGGCTGCGGAGCATTTCCAGCAGGGTGGAATCGGGGAAAATGACATAGGGCGGCACGCCATGTTCTTCCGCCAGCTTGCGCCGCAAGGCGCGCAAGGCTTCCCACTGTTCGCGCTCTTCGCCACGTACCAGTTGGCTGGCCTGGCTGGTGCTGCTCTTGGCGGCGGTCTGCGGCTTTATGTCGCGGCGCAGCTCCAGGCTCACCTCGCCCTTGAGCAGCGGCCGGCAGCTGTCGCTCAGACGCAGGCCGCCGTAGCCTTCCAGATCGATGTCGGCCAGACCGCGGGCCACCAGTTGGCGGAACAGCGAGCGCCATTCGCCTTCGCTGCGCGCCTTGCCCACGCCGAACACGGAAAGATGCTGATGGCCGAAGCTGCGGACCTTTTCCGTGTCCTTGCCCAGCAGCACGTCCACCAGGTGGCCGACACCATACCGCTGGCCAGTGCGATAGATAGCCGACAGCGCCTGGCGCGCCGGCTCGGTGGCATCCCAGGTCTGCACACCATCGACGCAGTTGTCGCAATGGCCGCATGGCTGTGGCATGTCTTCGTCGAAATAGGCCAGCAGGGTCTGGCGCCGGCAGCGGGTTTCCTCGCACAGCGCCAGCATGGCATCGAGCTTGTGCTGCTCCAGGCGTTTGTGGCGTTCGTCGCCCTCGGAATTCTGCAGCATCTGCTTGAGCATCAGCACGTCCTGCAGGCCGTAGGCCATCCAGGCATCGGCAGGCAGGCCGTCACGCCCGGCACGCCCGGTTTCCTGGTAATAGGCCTCGAGGGACTTGGGCAGGTCCAGGTGCGCCACGAAGCGCACGTTGGGTTTGTCGATGCCCATGCCGAAAGCGATGGTCGCGACCATGATCAGCCCTTCCTCGTTGAGGAAACGCTTCTGGTGATAGGCCCGCAGCTCGCTGGGCAACCCGGCGTGATACGGCAGCGCCGGAAAGCCCTGCTCGCAGAGGAAGGCGGCAACCTCGTCGACCTTCTTGCGCGACAGGCAATAGACGATGCCGGCGTCGCTGCGTCGTTCGCTGAGGAACGCCAGCAGTTGCTTGCGCGGCTGCTCCTTGGGAACGATGCGATAGAAGATGTTCGGACGGTCGAAACTGGAGAGGAAACGCTCGGCATCCTGCAGGTGCAGGCGATTGACGATTTCCTCGCGGGTGCGCTTGTCGGCGGTGGCGGTCAGGGCGATGCGCGGCACCTGGGGGAACATTTCCGCCAGCTGGCCCAGTTGCAGGTACTCCGGACGGAAATCATGCCCCCACTGGGACACGCAATGCGCCTCGTCGATGGCGAACAGGGCGATGTCGAGGTTCTGCAGGAACGCCAGCATCCGCGGCTGCACCAGGCGCTCCGGCGCCAGGTACAGCATCTTCACCTTGCCCCGCCGGATGCGCGCGGCCAGGTCGCGCTGCTGTTCGGCGCTCAGGGTGGAGTTCAACGCCGCCGCGGCGACCCCGAGTTCCTCCAGGGTCGCGACCTGATCGTCCATCAGCGCGATCAATGGCGAGACCACCACCGCCAGGCCTTCACGCAGCAGGGCCGGGACCTGGAAGCACAACGACTTGCCGCCGCCGGTAGGCATCAGTACCAGGGCGTCGCCGCCACTGGCCACACGCTCAATGATCGCACCTTGGCGGCCACGGAAACTGTCGTAGCCGAAGATGTCCTTGAGGACGCGTTGAGCCTGTTCGAGCATGAAAAACTCCAAAAATCGCTGAAATCCCTGTGCGCAGGCTGGCCGAAAAGGCCACGGTTTTCACTGACAAATCCGTTAGCGGACTTTTCCTGGACCGTCATGACGCCTGCCGGGCATCACAAAACGCGCAAGTATACCCGAGCACTTGCCGGCGAAGGGTGCCGACAATGGACCGCCGGTAACCTTCAGGCTCTGCATGAAAAGTGGCTGCGCGCTGGGCGCCTTCGGCGCTACGCAGGCCATGCTGCGTTAAAAACAGGCTCGGAATGCTCATTTAGGAACCTAAAGTCGGATGCGACCCCAGCCGTTTCTCGCCTGTTTGCTCTATCGACCTTCGCTCGCCGACTTTTCCTGCAACCCCTGGAAGCGTGCAAATCTGCGCTGCGGCTGGCCTGGGCGCTCAAGAAGGCCTAGAATTCAGCATCGTTTATTCCCAAGGTAGTCCTTCAATGTCCTTCGCTGAGCAATTAACCCGCCTGCAAGCCTTCCTCGACGCCGATGAGCTGCATGACGAGGCGCTGGACTATGTGGCCGCCCATGGCTACCTGACTGCGCTGTCCATCTGTTCCGAAAGCGTGCCCGATCGTGAGTGGATCGACGCCCTGTTCGCCGAGGAGCCGCACTACAGCGACGCCGCCCAGCGCGAAGAGATCGAGTCCACCCTGATCGCCCTCATGGCCCACATCGCCCGCCAACTGGCCTCCGACGAAGAGTTCGAGCTGCCGTGCGACCTCGACCTCGGCGACGAGCCGGACGACTCCGACCTGCGCGGCTGGTGCATCGGTTTCATGGAAGGCGTGTTCCTGCGCGAAGCAGCCTGGTTCGAAACCGCCGAGGAAGAAGTCAGCGAAATGCTCCTGCCGATCATGGTCGGCTCCGGTCTGTTCGACGAACAACCCGAGTTCTCCGACATCGCCAGCGATGCCAACCTGATGGACGACATGATCGTGCAGATCCCGGAAGCCCTGACCGCGCTGTACCTGCTGTGCAACGCGCCGGACGAAAAACCGGCCATTCTCAAGCCCCGTCACCACTGAGTCACCGCCTATGGCCAAGCCCATAGGCAACCGCCCCCTGATCCTGCGTTACGTTCTGCTGGCCATCGGCTGGCTGAGCGTAGTGCTGGGGGTGACCGGTATCTTCCTCCCGGTATTGCCCACTACCCCCTTCCTGCTGCTGGCCGCCGCCTGCTTTGCCCGCAGTTCGCCGCGCTTCTATCGGTGGTTGGTGGAACATCCGCGGCTCGGCCCGTGGATCCGCGATTACCTGGACGGCCACGGCATTCCGCTCAAAGGCAAGGTCTACGCCATCGGCCTGATGTGGCTGAGCATCGGCCTGTCCTGCTACCTGGTGCCCCTGCCCTGGGCCCGCGGCTTCATGCTGACCAGCGCGGTGCTGGTGACGATCTACATCCTGCGCCAGAAGACCCTGCACAAGCCTTGAACCCGGCCCTGCGCGCCGCCTTCCTCCGTTCGTGGCAACCCGACCAACTGCCCATGCTCGCGAAAAATACCGCCTAGACTTCAGAAACCTGCATTCGAGCAGCCCGCCATGCCCGCACGTTCGCGTCGCCCCGAGTGGACACTGCTCCGGTTTCGGCTGGCCGGCTGGTCGCTGTTGCTGGTCTGTTTGTGGACCGACCCGGGCAATGTGCGGGCGAACTGGGAATTCGTTTCTGCCCTGAGCACCTTCGAGTACCGTCATCAGGTCCTGGGCCCGGCCCGGGAGCGTCTCGAGGCCTGGAACCAGTTATTGCGGGACCTGACCGGGCGAGCGGAATACGAACAACTGAATGCCATCAACCGCTTCTTCAACCAGCAACTGAGCTTCAAGGAGGACCAGCGCACCTGGCAGCAGAGCGACTATTGGGCCACGCCGATCGAGGCCCTGCTCAAGGGCGCCGGGGATTGCGAGGACTATGCACTGGCCAAGTATTTCAGCCTGCGCAGCCTGGGGGTCTCCAGCGACAAACTGCGCCTCACTTACGTCAAGGCCAGGCGCGGCAACCGGCCGCACATGGTCCTGGCCTATTACCCCAGCCCCGGCGCCGGACCGCTGATACTGGACAACCTCAGCAGCGACATTCGTTCCGCCGCCCAGCGCCAGGATCCGAACCCGGTATACGCCTTCAATGCCGAGGGGCTGTACCTGCCCGGAGTGGCTGGCGACACGCGCAGCATCGACCCGAAAAAACTCTCGCGCTGGCAGGACGTACTGAAAAAGATGCGGGACGAGGGCTTCACGGTGGGTAATGGCTGATCCGACAAGGAGTGCCGAATGTCGCTACTCAAGCAACTGTTCATCGCCATCTGCCTGTTCCTGCTGGTGGCCTTCAGCGGCAGTTTTTTTGTCAGCCTGGAAAGCTCCCGCGAGCAGATGCTCAACCAGCTGCGCTCCCACGCCCAGGATGCGGCCACCGCCCTGGGCCTGTCCCTGACCAGCCAGGTCGACGACCCGGCGATGATGGAACTGATGGTCAGTTCGGTCTTCGACAGCGGCTACTACAACAGCATCCGGGTGGTGAACATCGAAGACGAAAGCATGCTGGTGGAGCGTTCGGTGCCTGCCAGGATCGAGGGCGTACCCCAGTGGTTCGTCAGGCTGGTGAGCCTGCGCCCACAAGGTGGCGACGCCCTGGTCATGCGTGGCTGGGAACAGGTGGCGCGGGTGGAAGTGCTGAGCAACCCGCAGTTCGCCCTGGCCAGGCTCTGGGACAGCAGCGTCGGCAGCCTGCTCTGGCTGCTGGTGTGCGGCTTGCTCAGCGCGATATTCGGCGGCTGGCTGCTGCGGCGCCAGTTGCGGCCGCTGGACGCCATGGTCAAGCAGGCCGAAGCCATCAGTCATCGCGAGCTCCTCAGCCTGCCGACGGTGCCGCGCACGCCCGAGCTCAAACGGGTGGTCCTGGCTATGAACCAGATGGTGGAAAAACTCAAAGCCCTGTTCGCCGAAGAGGCCGCGCGCAGCGAGAAACTGCGGGCCGAGTCCTATCAGGACTGCCTGACCGGCCTGGCCAACCGGCGCCTGCTGGACGAACAGCTCGGCGATCAGTTGCTGCTCAACGAGCAGAGTGGCGATGGTTATCTGCTGATGCTGCGGGTCAATGACCTCAGTGGCCTGAACCAGCGCCTGGGTGGCCAGCGCACCGACGCCCTGATCAAGAGCATCGGCGATCTGCTCAAGCGCATCAGCGCCCAGGCCGACCGCCGCCACTGGCTGGCGGCGCGCAATCGCGGCGGCGAATTCAGCCTGCTGACACCGGGCCTGGACAGCCGCGGCGCCGAGCGCCTGGCCATGGAAATCAGCGCCACCCTGGAGAACCTGCGCCTGACCGCGGCCAGCGACTGCACACCGGTGGCGCACCTGGGCATAGTCGCCTACCGGCCCGGCGACCCGCTGAGCGGCGTCTGGTTGCGCCTGGACCAGGCGCTGGCGCAGGCCCAGCAGCACCCCGAGCGTCCCTGGGCATTGCTGCAGGCGTTCGCCGCCGGCCCCAGCCAGCCGCAGCATGACTGGCGCGCCTGGATCGACGATGCCCTGAGCAACGGCAAGTTGAAGTTGTATTTCCAGCCGGTGGTGCAGTGCGCCGACACCAGCGAAGTGCTGCATCACAAAGTGCTGGCGCGCTTGCTCGACCCGCAGGGCGAAGCCATTGCCGCCGGGCATTTCCTGCCGTGGATCGAGCGCCTGGGCTGGTCAGCACGCTTCGACCTGGCCATGCTCGAACACACCCTGGATTATCTGCTCGAGCATGCCTGGCCGCTGGCCCTGAGCCTGTCTGGCAGCACCCTGCGCGACCCCGACGCCTTGCAGCGGATCCTCGACCAGCTCAAGGCCCTGCCCGACCTGGCCAAGTTACTGACCCTGGAAATCGACGAACGCCAACTGCCCTCGGCCAGCGAGCTGCAGCAATTGAGCCAGCGCCTGCGGGACAGCGGCTACCGGATCGGCCTGCAACATTTCGGCGGCAACTTCAGCCAGATCGGCAACCTCGCCCACCTCGGCCTGGCCTACCTGAAAGTCGATGGCAGCTACATCCGCGACATCGACCGGCAAAGCGACAAACAACTGTTCATCGAGGCGGTATTTCGCGCCACCCACAGCATCGACCTGCCGCTGATCGCCGAACGGGTCGAAACCCAGGGCGAACTGGACACCCTCAAGGCCCTGGGCCTGTTCGGGGTCATGGGGCGGCTGATCGGCCCACCGGAACCGATGTAGCCCCTTCCCCCGCACAGCCCCGGCGCCGACCTCGGTCGAGGCTGGCGCCGGGCCCGCCGGGCCTCAGACGGTATCGACCTTCAACGAATGGTCGTTGAGCATGCCGTTGATGATGGTCGCGGTATCCGCGCCCCCCGCGATCACTCCGCCCGCGCCCGGCGTCACCCCGTAGTGCTCCGCCAGGTTGACCCCGGCCAGATCGATGGTCTGGGTCGGCGAGGCCCCCGCCGCCGCGCTGACGTCGATACTGGTGATCAGCGACGGACCGCTGCCAGTGACCGTGAAGTGCAGGTAATCATCCAGCGATGCGCTGCTGGCGTTCTCGCCCTGCAACAGTTGCGACAGGTCGAGTTTGTCGATACCCGGCGTGAAGTCGGTGACCAGGTCATGCCCGCTGTTGCCCTGCTGCCACTGGAAGGTGTCGCTGCCGCTGCCACCGGTCAGGGTGTTGTTGCCCATCCCGCCGATCAACAGGTCGTCGCCGCCACCGCCGTTGAGCACATCGTTGCCCAGGCCGCCGGTGATGATGTTGGCGTTGTTGTCGCCGGTCAGGGTGTCGTTGTAGCTGGAGCCCACCAGGTTTTCGATGGCGGTCAGGGTATCGGTCCCGGCGCCACCGGTGTTCTGCGCACCGAGCAGCGAGAGGTCGACCGTGACCCCGGCACTGGCATGGGCGTAGCTGGCGGTGTCGTTGCCCGTGCCGCCGTCGAGCAGGTCGTTGCCCGGCCCGCCGAACAGCAGGTCGTTACCCGCTTCGCCATGCAGGGTGTTGTTGCCGCTGCCGGCGATGAGCACGTCGTTGCCGTCGCCGGCATTGATCAGGTTGTCGTCGCTGCCGGCCAGCAGCACATCGTCGCCAGCGGTGCCGGTCAGGGTATGGCCGTTCTGATAGCTGATGCTCACCGCCGCGCTGTCGCTGCCGCCATGGCTGTCGCTGGCGGTGTAGGTGCCGTGGTAATCCGGCGTGGATTCCTGGCCACCCGCGTAGTTGACGGTCATGGTCAGCTGGTAGTTTTCCGAACCGTTGGCGTTGCCGCCGCTGGGGTTGGTCAGGTTGGTGATGTGGATCTGGTAGGTGCCGTCCGCCCCCGCGGTGAACGAGCCGCCATCGGCGATCGCGGTGTAGGCCCCGCCATTGAAGGCATACTCCATGCCCACCCGGCCCGCCGTCAGGTTGTGATCCAGGTTCAGGGTCTCGCCCTGCTTCAGGTTGACGCTGATCACATCCTCGTCGTTGTCATTGCCGTTGTTGATGCTACCCAGGAAGCCGCTGATCACCACCGCGGCCGTCATCGCCGCCGTATTGGCATTGAACGAGGCCCGGGCGACGGTCAGGGTCTGGTTGGACCCTCCGGTGAAGCCGATGGTCTGCAGGCTGCCGGCGGTAAAGTCCGCCCCAGGGGACAGCCAGCCGGTGTTGAAGCTGGTCGGCGCAGCCGTCAGCGGATCGCCGTTGGCGTCACTGTCGTTGGCCAGCAGGGCATCGGCCGGCACCACGATAGTGCCCGACAGAATGTTGGTGATGATGTGGTCGTCGCCCGCCACCGGCGCCGCGTTCGGATTGACCTTGACCACCAGGGTCGAGCTGGCCAGGTCGCCGTCGTTATCGCTGGCGGTGAAGCCGACTGTCTCGGTCAGCACCACGCTGGTGACTTTCTGCGAGGTGTAGGTGTAATCGCCGGTGTCGAGTTTCACCACCAGCGTGCCGCCATTGTTGGTGGCGATGCTGAGGCTGTTGTCCAGGGTATTGAAGGTGCCGTGGTTGACCCCGCCGCTGAAGCTCAGCGAGCCCTGGTTGCTATTGCCGTTGGGGTCATAGGTGTAGGTGGTGCCATCGACCACCAGGGTCTTGATGAAACCGCCATCGGCGCCGAACGAGCCACCTTCGCCGAGCAGGCTGCCGGTGACCGGGGTGCCCTGTACCGTACCGGCCAGTACCGAGTCGAGCTGGTTCAGGTCGGTGACCACCACCGCATTGGTATCGATGTGGGTACTGCCGTCATAGGCCAGCGGGTCGAGGTTGCTGTTGCTGACACCGCTGCCCAGGCCGATTGCATAGTTCTTGATGCCGTTGGCGTCGAGGAAGGCTTTCCAGGCGGTCTCGTCGGCAGTGCCGATCTCCTGGCCATCGGTGGGTTTGCCGTCGGAGAAGAAATAACCGACGTTCTGCGCCCCACTGATCTGGCCACTGGTGACAAACGCCAGCTTCGCCGCGGCCACGGCCGCATCGTAGTTGGTGCCGCCGCCCGCGGTCAGGGAGGCGATGATCGACTTGGCCGTCGCCACATCGACCCAGATCGGCGTCTTGTCCGTGGCGCTGCTGCTGAAGGTGACAATCTGCACCTTCACATCGCCCATGTCGTCGTACTTGTCGAGCAAGGTGCTGATCGCCTGCTTGGCCAGTTCCAGGCGCGACAGGCCGGGGACACCCGACGGGTCGGCCATGCTGCCGGATACGTCGATCACCAGCAGCAGGTTGGAATCGACCTCCAGCGCAGTGACCGCCCGCTCGCTGGCGACCGCCTGGGGTACATCGTCGACGATGCTGATCTGGATGGTGCTGGTGGTGGTATTGCCCACCGCGTCAGTGGCCTTGTAGGTGAAGCTTTCGCTCAGCACGTTCGGGCCGTCGTTGGCGTTCGGCGAGGTTTTCGGCGCCGAGGTCAGGGTGTAGCGGTAGGTGCCGTCGGGGTTGAGCAGGATCTGCCCGTAAGTACCGGTGGCGCTGCCGACCAGGGTGTAGGTAATCGCACCGCTGCCGCCGGTGACCGAGCCGACCAGGGTGCCGGTGGCGGTTTCGCCGGTATTGCCCGGGTCACTGCCGGTCACCGTACCGGCCGCCAGGTCCTGGCCGTCCTTGCTCAGGTCCAGGGCCTTTTCGAAGACAGTGATGTCCTGGTCAGTGACCGCCCTGAGTTCGTTGCCGCAGATCTGGATGGTGATGGTGGTGGTGCTTTCATCGCCGTCCGCGTCACGCACGGTGTAGACGAACACATCTTGCGAATCGGGAGCGGTGACCGAGTTCGGATTGCTGTGATAGGTCGCGTTGCCGAAGGCGTCCAGGGTCAGCGTGCCATACAGGCCGTTGATGGTAGTGTTCAAGCCGCCAATGGCCGAGGTCGAGGTGTCGCTGCCGGCGCGCACGCCGACCACCGCGCCAGTGATTGCCGGGCCATCGGCGCCGCCAATGTCGTTACCCAGCACGTTGCCGCTGATGGTCGTGCCTTCGTCGGCCATCACCACATCAGGGTGAGCGGTGGGCAGGTCGTCGACGATATTCACATCCAGCACCCCAGAGGCGCTGCTGCCATCGCCATCGCTGGCGAACACATTGAAATGCTCGGCGATGCTGTTGGCCCCCAGCGCCGTCGGATGGCTTTCATTGTCGAGCAGGGTGTAGCTGTAGGCGACGACACCGATACTGGCGTCGTAGCCGGTAATGGTCAGCACGTTACCCAAGGCCGTCAGGATCGATTGCGGGAAGCTCGCGGCCACCCCGCCCGTTACCACGTTGATCCCGCCCACCGTCAGGGTTTGCAGGCCGTCCGGTGCGTTGACCAGAAAGAAGCCGCTCTGGGTCAAGGCCGGGGCGTTGGGGCTGGTGCCATCGCTGAGGTGCTTCTCGTAGACCGTCAGCTCGCCGCCCTCGATATCCAGGCAGTGCAGGGTCACGCAGTCGTCGTTGTTATGGACGTTCAGCACCAGGTTGGCGGTGCTCGGGTCGCCGTCGGCGTCGGTGATGGTGTAGGCAAAGGTCTCGGTAGCGCTGCCATTGCCCTGCAAGGCCTTGAAGTCGGCATCCGCGGTGTTGAGCGTGTAGGTGTAGGTGCCATCGGCTGCGAGGACCAAGGTGCCGTAGGTACCGGTGAAGGTACCGGCGGTCACTGGGCCGGTGGGGACCCGGTCGGCGCCTTGCACGTCGTTGGTCAACACATTGCCGCTGAGCACCAGCTGGCTTTCCGAGGCCACGCCATTGCTGTCATCGACTGCCATTGGCAGGTCGTCCACCACATTCACATCCAGCGAACCGCTGGCCGTGCTGCCATCGACATCGGTCGCCACCACATTGAAGTGTTCGCTGAGGCTGTTGGCGCCATTGGCGGTTGGGTGATCCTCGTTGTCCGTCAGGGTGTAGCTGTAGCTGATCACCCCGGTGGCGGCGTTGTAGCCCGTGATGGTCAGGGTGTTGCCCAAAGCGGTGGTCGCCGATTGCGGGAAGCCCGCGGCCACCCCGCCCGTTACCACATTGATCCCGCCCACCGTCAGGGTTTGCAGGCCATCCAGCGCGGTCACAGTGAAGGTGCCGCTCTGGGTCAGTGCCGCGGCATCCGGGCTACTGCCGTCCGCCAGGTTTTTCTCGTAGACCGTCAGTTCGCCGCCCTCGATATCCAGGCCATCGAGGGTCACGCCGTCGTCGTTGTTATGGATGTTCAGCACCAGGTTGGCGGTACTCGGGTCGCCATCGGCGTCGGTGAGGGTGTAGGCGAAGGTTTCGGTGCCGTTGCCATTGCCCTGCAAGGCCTTGAAGTCGGCGTCCGCGGTGTTGAGGGTATAGGTGTAAGTGCCATCGGCCGCGAGGACCAGGGTGCCGTAGGTGCCCGTAAAGGTACCGGCGGTCACTGGGCCGGTGGGTACCCGGTCGGCGCCTTGCACGTCGTTGGTCAACACATTGCCGCTGAGCACCAACTGGCTTTCCGAGGCCACACCATTGCTGTCATCGACTGCCGTCGGCAGGTCGTCCACCACATTCACATCCAGCGAACCGCTGGCCGTGCTGCCATCGGCATCGGTGGCGACCACATTGAAGTGTTCGCTGAGGCTGTTGGCGCCATTGGCCGTCGGGTGGGCCTCATTGTCGGCCAGGGTATAGCTGTAGCTGATCACCCCGGTGGCGGCGTTGTAGCCCGTGATGGTCAGGGTGTTGCCCAAGGCCGTGGTCACCGATTGCGGGAAGCCCGCGGCCACCCCGCCCGTCACCAGGTTGATCCCGCCGACCGTCAGGGTCTGCATGCCGTCCAGCGCGGTCACGGTGAAGGTGCCGCTTTGGGTCAACGCGCCCGCATCCGGGCTGCTGCCGTCCGCCAGGTTCTTCTCGTAGACCGTGACTTCGCCGCCTTCGGCATTGAGGCCCTGAATCACCACCGTGTCGTCGTTGTTGTGCACCTGCAACACCAGGTTGGCGGTGCTGCTGTCGCCGTCGGCATCGGTCAGGGTGTAGGTGAAGCTGTCCGTACCGTTGCCGCCGCCCTGAAGCGCGAGGAACGCCGGGTCGCTGGTATGCACGGTGTAGGTATAGGTACCGTCGGCGGCCAGCACCAGGGTGCCGTAGGTGCCGTTGAAGGTGCCGGCGCTGATCGGTCCGCTGGGCACCCGGTCGGCGCCTTGCACATCGTTGGTCAGGACATTGCCGCTCAGGGTCAGTTGGCTTTCCGAGGCGACGCCATTGCTGTCGTTGAACGCCTGGGGCACATCGTCGGTGATATTGATATCCAGCGAGTTGCTCGCCGAATCGCCATTACTGTCGCTGGCGACCACGGTGAAATGTTCGCTCAGGTTGTTGGCACCGTCGGCGGCGGAATGGATTTCGTTGCCGACCAGAGTGTAGCTATAGCTGACCGTACCCGTGGCAGGATCGAAACCGGTGATGGTCAGGGTGTTACCGAGGGCGGTGGTGATCGACTGCGGGAAGCTGGCGGCCACCCCGCCACTGACCACGGCGATCCCGCCCACGCTGAGGCTGAGCAGCCCGTCGGGCGCGGAAACACTGAAGGTGCCGTTCTGCACCAGCGCCGCGGGATTGCTCGCCGAGCCTTGGGGCAGATTGGCTTCGCTGAGGGTCAACTCGCCATTGGCGACCGACAGGCCGCCCAGGGTGACCGGGTTGTTCGGTGGCGGTGGCGGTGCGATACCGCCGTCGTCGCTAGGCGGTACGGCGGCAATCCGCTCAGGCACGAACTCGGGAATGCCGTTGAAGCCCGCGGTGGGGAAACCAATGATCGGCTCGACCCGACCCGCGACTTCTTCAAGCAGTACAAAGGTATGCCCGCCACCCAGGGCGCCAGCGGTGCCACCCGTAGCACCAGGGCCGGCCGCGGTGGCTTCGCCAGTCTGCGTCGGGTCGGCGCCGGCAGCGATGGCTTTCTGCAGTTGCTCGACATCGGTCAGTTGCGCCTCGCTGGGGGGCACGACTTCCGGAGCCTGCACATGGGGCGCCTGGTTCGCCAGCAGTTGCGGGGTCAATTGCAGGCTGCTGTCGCGCCCGAGGGTCAGTTCCTGGCCGTTCTGCAGATGCACGGCTACCGCGCCCTGCGCACCGGTCACCAGTTGATCCCCTGCAAACAGACGATCGCCTTCTACCAGAACGCGCCGGCTGCCATCCGCCGCGACCGCTACCACCTGCCCGATTACCTTACTGACGACACCGATTAACCTAGCCATGAGCACTTCCTCCGCTGCCGACCGCTATCGGCATCTGGTTGCACGGAAAAGTGCTATGGCGTTATCGGGTCACCGACGGGAAACGCCAGCCTGAAGGTTCGCTGATTGCTGCTCAGTCGAACCTGCGCACCGGCCTGTCCCTCTCGCTCGTCCCTCGCTGGCCTGCTGTTTCTGCCGAAGGCAAAACCGAATGCAATCAAACACACCCAGGCTTCGGACAGCCCTCCCGCGAAAGTCACGACACGGATTCAAACACTGCGAGTGACAAAAAAATGTCGCTGTAAAATCCGTATCACACCCTCCCCACCGCTCCTCTCCCGCCCTATGTCGCAAATTTTGTTGAACCTTTTCAAGCCCCTGAAAAGCCCTCTAGAGCCTATAAATACTGGGCTTGCGAACTGAACAATGTGCTGGATTTCACAGAGTGCATAAGTTTTTTTCAGCATAAGCCTTATGAGAAATTCTTCTTAGCTTGCGCTCAGGATGTTCTTAGCTCTGTTGTTACAAGCCTGAAACGGTTTGACCTATAAAGTTCGTCATTTTTTTGGCGACTGCAAAGCACCATACATGGACCAGGGAGATGTACCTCATGCGCGTTTTTACCCCCCTCAGTAGCGCGATTTTATTAGCCATGGCCTGCATTCATCAGGCCCAAGCCATGTCTCTGACGGAGGCGATTCAAAGCACGCTGGACAACCACCCGGAACTGCGCGCGAGCCAGAACAACCGTCTGTCGGCTGATGAGGACGTCAAGGTCGCCAAAGGGGGCTTCTATCCATCGCTGGACCTGAATGCTGCCTATGGCCGTGGCTACAGCGACAACACCACCACGCGCGCGTTGGGCAACCATCACACCGAGACCCTGACCTATACCCAGTCGGAGTTGCGCCTGCGGCAAATGCTCTTCGACGGCTTCAATACCGCCAACGAAGTCGGGCGTACCCAGTCGGTCTCCAACTCGCGGGCCTACTACACCCGCGGTACCGCCGAGAGCCTGGCCCTGCGCACCATCGAGGTGTACCTGGAAGTGCTCAAGCGCCGCGAACTGGTGACCCTGGCCAAGAACAACCTGCAGGCGCACCTGCGGGTCAACGACCAGATCGGCCTGCGCAGCGAACGTGGCGTCGGCAGCACCGCCGACCTCGACCAGTCCAAGGCCCGTCGCGCCCTGGCGGAAAACAACTACGACACGGCGCAGGTCGACCTGGCCGACGCCGAGGCCAACTTCTTCAGCGCCGTGGGCCGTATGCCCGACGAACTGGAAAGCCTGCCTTCGGTGCGCGGCGAGATCCCCGCCAGCCTGCCGGATGCCCGGCAGAGCATGCTGGAGAACAACCCCTACCTGAAATCGGCCCAGGCCGACGTACAAGCGGCCGAGAGCCAGTACGAGGTCGCCAAGTCGCCGTTCTACCCTCGCTTCGATGCCGAGGCCGCGGTGGGCGCCAACGACAACGTGCAGGGCGACAAGGGCCACGACAATGAATGGCGAGTGGGCGTGGTGATGAACTACAACCTGTTCCGCGGCGGCAGCGACAAGGCCCGCCTGCAATCGGACGCGCACAAGATCAACCAGGCCATGGACATCCGCAACAACGCGCTGCGCATGCTCAACGAGAACATCACCCTGGCCTGGAACGCCATGCTCAACGCCAAGAAGCAGACCCCCACCGCTCGCGAATACGCAGAAACCACCACCCGCGTACGGGCCGCTTACCAGGATCAGTTCGGCCTCGGCCAGCGTACCCTGCTCGACCTGCTGGACAGCGAAAACGAGCTGTACAACGCCAACCGCCGCTACACCGAGGTGCGTTACACCGAGGAGTTTTCGATGTATCGCGTGCTGGCGAACATGGGCGAGTTGTTGAACAAGGAAAAAGTCGTGGTGCCAGCCGAAGCGATCGCCCAGACCGAAGTGAAGAGCGAAGCCCGACTGCCTGAGATGCGTTAAGTCCTCGGAGGACTTCAATGTGACCAGCATGGAACCCGGGAGCTCAGGCGTCGATCCGCGCCTGAGCTTTGATGACCCGTTGTTGGACGGATTGTTGATCCTCTGCAAACTGCACGACTGCACCGTCAGCCGGGCCAGCCTCAGCGCGGGGCTGCCCCTGGCCCAGCAACGCCTGAGCCTGGACCTGCTGCCCCGCGCCGCGGCCCGCGCCAGCCTGCAGGCCCGCCTGCTGCGTCGTGAGCTGTCGGCGATCTCCAGGCTCAACCTGCCGGTGCTGCTGATCCTCAAGCATGGCCGCTGTGCGGTCCTGCGCCGCTGGGGCGATGACGGCCAGGCGCTGATCCTGCCCAGCGAAGCCGAAGGCGGCGAGCAATGGGTCAGCCAGGCGGATCTGAACGATGACTACAGTGGCCAGGCGCTGTTCGCCCGGCCACGCCACGAACTGGAAGAACTGCGCAATTCCCTGGTGCCGCGGGTCGAAGCCTGGTTCCGCGACACCCTCAAACTCTCGCGCTGGCTGTACAGCGACGCGATCCTCGCCAGCCTGCTGATCAACCTCCTGGGGTTGATGGTGCCGCTGTTCGTCATGCAGACCTACGACCGCGTGGTGCCCAACCAGGCCACCTCGACCCTCTGGGTGCTGGCCATCGGCCTGTTGATCGGCACCGGCTTCGAGCTGGTGCTGCGAGTGGTGCGCGCCCATCTGCTGGACAGCGCCGGCAAGCGCACCGACGTGATTCTCTCCGCCACCCTGTTCGAGCGCATCACCGGCATGGCGATGAAAGCCAAGCCGGCGACCATCGGCGGCTTCGCCCAGAGCATCCATGACTTCCAGGGCCTGCGCGAGTTTCTCACCGCCGTGACCCTGACCAGCCTGATCGACCTGCCCTTCGCCGTGCTGATGCTGCTGGTGATCGGCCTGCTCGGCGGCTGGCTGGTGGTGATCCCGCTACTGGCGTTTCCCCTGACCATCGTCTTCGCCATGCTGATCCAGGCCCGCCTGCGCGACACCGTGCAAAAGAGCCTGAGCCTGGGCGCCGAACGCCAGGCGCTGCTGATCGAGACCCTCGGCGGCCTGGAAACCCTCAAGGCCTGCAGCGCCGAAAGCGAACGCCAGCACCGGTGGGAAAGCACCCATGGCGCCCTCACTCGCCTCGACAGCCACGCGCGCAATCTCTCGGCCCTGGCCACCAACGGCACCCTGTTCATCCAGCAGTTCTGCGGCATGGCGACCATAGTCGCCGGGGTCTACAGCATCATCGCCGGCAACCTCAGCGTCGGCGCGCTGGTCGCCACCTACATGCTCGGCAGCCGGGTCCTGGCACCGCTGGGGCAGATCGCCGGGCTGATCACCCGCTACCAGCAGGCGCAACTGACCATGCGCAGCACCGACGCCCTGATGGCCTTGCCCCAGGAGCGCGATGCCCGCCAGCGCCCGCTGGAGCGCACGCAACTGCAAGGCG
Organism: Pseudomonas sp. GW822-FHT05A08; assembly: GCF_058800485.1. Lineage (NCBI taxonomy): Bacteria > Pseudomonadati > Pseudomonadota > Gammaproteobacteria > Pseudomonadales > Pseudomonadaceae > Pseudomonas > Pseudomonas sp. GW822-FHT05A08. Next base: position 1,959,883 of record NZ_CM179511.1, on the reverse strand, counting down.
CGCTGGCGCTCAATCAGGTGACCTTCCGTTATCAGGGGCAGAATGCCGCGGCCCTGAGCAATATCAGCTTCAGCATGCAGCCCGGCGAACGCATCGGCATCATCGGCCGCAGCGGCTCCGGCAAGAGCACCCTGGGGCGCCTGGTCATGGGCTTCTATGCCCCCGAGGAAGGCCAGTTGCTGCTGGACGGCCTGGACCTGCGCCAACTGGACGTGGCCGACCTGCGCCAGCAGATCGGCTATGTCGCCCACGACCTGCCGCTGCTGGCCGGTAGCCTGCGCGACAACCTGACCCTCGGCGCCCGCTACATCAGCGATGCGCGCATGCTCGAGGTCGCCGAACTGACCGGAGTCACCGAACTGGCCCGCCAGCATCCCCAAGGCTTCGACCGGCCGGTGGGCGAGCGTGGCCAGTTGCTGTCCGGCGGCCAGCGCCAGGCCGTGCTGCTGGCCCGGGCGCTGCTGCTGGACCCGCCGATCATGCTCCTGGACGAACCCACCAGCGCCATGGACAACAGCAGCGAAGACGCCCTGCGCCAGCGCCTGCACGCCTGGGTGCAAGGCAAGACCCTGCTGCTGGTGACCCACCGCACCTCGATGCTCAGCCTGGTGGAGCGGCTGGTGGTCCTGGACAACGGGCGGATCGTCGCCGACGGGCCGAAAGAAGCGGTCATCGATGCACTGCGCAAGGGCCGTGTCGGCTCTGCAGCGGTCTAGGAGTCGCCCCATGCCTGCCTCATCGCAATCACGCGGCTACTTCGCCAGCCTGCGCAAAAGCGCGGAAAGCGAGTTCATGCCCGAAACCGCCGGCGCCTCGCTGCAGGATTCGCCCCGCGGCTCACGCATCGTCGTCTGGCTGACCACCGGGCTGCTCGTCAGCGCCCTGCTCTGGGCCAAGTTCGCGGTGCTTCAGGAAGTCACCACGGGCGAAGGCAAGGCCATCCCGTCGAGCAAGGTGCAGGTGGTGCAGAACCTGGAAGGCGGCATCGTCACCGAGATCTTCGTGCGCGAAGGGCAGATGGTGAACAAGGGCGACACCCTGCTGCGCCTGGACGACACACGTTTCCTGTCGAACAAGGGCGAAAGCGAGGCCGACCGCTATGCCTTGATGGCCCAGGTCGAACGCCTGTCCGCCGAAGCCGAGGGCCGACCGTTCAAGCCGTCCGACGAAGTGGTGGCCAAGGCGCCCCAGGTGGCGGAGGACGAACGCTCGCTGTACGAACAGCGCCAGCGCCGCCTGGCCAGCGAACAACGGACCCTGAGCGAACAGCTGCGGCAAAAGACCCAGGAACTGGCGGAATTCCGTTCGAAACAGGGGCAATTCAGTTCCAGCCTGGCCCTGCTCAACCAGGAGATGAACATGTCGGCGCCGCTGGTAAGTACCGGCGCGGTGTCACCAGTGGAGATCCTGCGTCTCAAGCGCAGCGCGGTGGAAATCCGCGGCTCGCTGAATGCCACGACCCTGGCCATTCCCCGGGCGGAATCGGCGATCAACGAAATCAGGAGCAAGATCGACGAGTCCGAACAGGGCTTCCGTTCCGACGCCGCCAAGGAACTCAACGAGAAACGCACTGACCTGTCGAAAATCACCGCCTCGAGCATCGCCATCGACGACCGGGTGACCCGCACCACCGTGACTTCGCCGGTGCACGGGGTAATCAAGCAGCTCAAGGTCAACACCATCGGCGGCGTGGTCCAGCCGGGCAGCGACATGCTGGAAATCGTGCCGCTGGAGGACAACCTGCTGATCGAGGCCAAGGTGCGGCCACAGGACGTGGCCTTCCTCCATCCCGGGCAGAAAGCCATGGTCAAGTTCAGCGCCTACGACTACACCATCTACGGTGGCCTGAGCGCCAAGCTGGAACTGATCGGCGCCGACACCATCGCCGACGACAAGGGCAACAGCTTCTATCTGATCCAGGTGCGCACCGACAAGAACCATCTGGGCGGCGACCTCAAGCCGCTGCTGATCATCCCCGGCATGGTCGCCACGGTGGACATCATCACCGGCGAGAAAAGCGTGCTCGACTACCTGCTCAAGCCGGTGCTCAAGGCGCGGACCGAGGCGATGCGCGAACGCTGATAACACGTCCCCTGTCGCCGCTGCCGCAGGCTGCGCCGGGGCGCGCAGCGGCCCCTGGGCCTGACACCGCGTACCTCCTAAAAGACCAAGGCGCCTGGATCGGCGCCCGCTTCGCGGTCGATCGCAGCCTGCGGCAGCGGCTACAGGTCTTTTGTCTGTTGGTGGTTGCGTTGGTAGGTGTCTTCGCCCATCGCCGCGATCTGTCCGTCGATCAAGGCCTCGAAAGGCTTCAGCAAGGGCGCGAACGTGGCCGGTGCCTCCAGGACCTGCAGGGCCTGGGCGATGGCCTCGATGGTCGACAGGGCCCCCGGCCCGGGCGCCTTGCGCAGCCGGTAACGGGACACCGTGCCTTCGGCCAGGGTCACCCGGGGCAACGCGGCCAGCAGCGGATTGAGGTGCAGCAACTTGCGCGCCTTGCGCCAGGTACCATCGGGCACCACCAGCAGCAAGGGCTGCTCGTCCGGCACGCTGGAATAGGCCTGCAACGGCTGCGCGTCCTCCGCCGGGAACAGCAGGCGCGCCTGATACCCGGGACAGTTCAACAGCTTCGGCAGATCGGCAAACACCTCGCCAACGATCAACTCGGCATTGTTCAACCCCAACGCCGCCAGCCGCGCGGTGTTCAGCGCGTGGTTCACTTCGCTGGGATGCTGCAACAGGAGTATCCGGGTGCGGCTGTCCAGCCGTGGAATCAGCGGGCACAGGCAATGGGTTTTCGGGCGCAGGCAACGCGGGCATTGAATTCTCGACATGGACGCCTCCTCAGGCCTGATTGAGCTGCGCCTTGAGCAGGTCGCGGAACGTCTGGATCAACGGTTCGCGGCTGCGCCCACGGCGGACGATCATCGAAAACGGCGCCTGATAACCGAAGGTCGCCGGCAGCAGCACGCGCAAGTCGCCCTTGTCGGCCCAGGCCTGGGCGTAATGCTCCGGCAGGTAGCCGATGTAGGCGCCGGACAGCACCAGGATCAGCTGCGCCTCCATACTCTCCACCGTCGCCGCGCTGTGCTTGAAGCCGTGGCGCGCCAGCTCGGCCTGGCTCCAGTAGCCACGGCCGACCATGCGCTGCTGGGTGATCACCTGCTCGGGGATACGCCGCTCGTTGAACAGCGGGTGCCGGCTGCTGCAATACAGCCAGTGCTGCTCGCGGTACAGCGGCATGTACACCAGCCCACTCATGCGCGTGGAGAACGCACCGATGGCCAGGTCCAGGCGGTTGTCCTGCACGCCGAGCTGCAATTCATAGGGGCTGAGTACCGACAGATGCAAATGCACCGCCGGGTGTTCCTGGCTGTAGGCGCCGATGGCTTCGGCGAACGGCAGGGCCTTGTCGCTCACCGTCGAGTCGATCACCCCCAGGTTGAGGGTGCCGCGCAGTTCGCCCTTGAGCGCCGCGGCGTACTGCTCGAAACCCTCCAGCTCGCCCAGCAGGCGCAGGGTTTCCTGGTGGAACAGCTCGCCCTTGCTGGTCAGGCTGAAACCGCCGCGGCCACGGTGGCACAGGACCAGCCCCAGGGCCGATTCGAGCTGGCTCATATAGGTGCTGATAGCCGACGTGGAGAGGTTCAGTTCGTGCTGGGCATTGGCGAACCCCTGATGCCGCACCACGCTGACGAAGATGCGCAATAGTTTCAGATCAGGTAAAGCGTTGGCCATGGGAGCTCCACAAGGAAAATCGACAACGGGGATCGGGTGTCAGGGTCATCCAGACCTCATTGGCGTTCCTTCATGAACAGCGTCGCGGCGCCGATTATGACCGCTGTGCGGCCAATCGCGGGCAAGCCTCGCTCCTGCTTCTGTAGGAGCGAGGCTTGCCCGCGAATGATCTCCGGTCCGGGCAGTGCCGCTCTCACAGGGCCAGAGTCTATCCTTTACACCCGCCCTTAGTTTAGAAAAATCTGAACTAAGTATTTGCCCGTAGCGATTCTTCCCGCCCACTACATTTCGCAGAATCGGCCCCACTCGGTTTCGCCGGCAGTCATCGCCGCGCCACAAACCCCATAAATAAAACAACGATGAGGCCAATCCCGTGGACAAGATTCTCCACCAACCACTGGGCGGCAACGAAATGCCGCGCTTCGGCGGCATCGCCACCATGATGCGTCTTCCCCATGTACCTACCCCGGCCGGCCTGGATGCCGCCTTCGTCGGCGTCCCGCTGGACATCGGCACCTCGCTGCGCGCCGGCACCCGCTTCGGGCCCCGTGAAATCCGCGCCGAATCGGTGATGATCCGTCCGTACAACATGGCCACCGGCGCCGCGCCCTTCGACTCGCTGAACGTGGCCGACATTGGCGATGTGGCGATCAACACCTTCAACCTGCTGGACGCCGTGCGCATCATCGAAGAAGCCTACGACGGCATCCTCGAGCACAACGTGATTCCGCTGACCCTGGGCGGCGACCACACCATCACCCTGCCGATCCTGCGCGCCATCCACAAGAAACACGGCAAGGTCGGCCTGGTGCACATCGACGCCCACGCCGATGTCAACGATCACATGTTCGGCGAGAAGATCGCCCACGGCACCACCTTCCGCCGCGCCGTCGAAGAAGGCCTGCTGGACTGCGACCGCGTGGTGCAGATCGGCCTGCGCGCCCAGGGCTACACCGCCGAAGACTTCAACTGGAGCCGCAAGCAGGGCTTTCGCGTGGTGCAGGCCGAAGAGTGCTGGCACAAGTCGCTGGACCCGCTGATGGCCGAAGTACGGGCGAAAGTCGGCGACGGCCCGGTGTACCTGAGCTTCGACATCGACGGCATCGACCCGGCCTGGGCGCCAGGCACCGGCACCCCGGAAATCGGCGGCCTGACCACCATCCAGGCGATCGAGATCGTCCGTGGCTGCCAGGGCCTCGACCTGGTCGGCTGCGATCTGGTAGAAGTCTCGCCGCCGTACGACACCACCGGCAACACCTCGCTGCTGGGCGCCAACCTGCTGTACGAAATGCTCTGCGTGCTGCCGGGCGTGGCGCGTCGCTGAGGCCCGGCCATGAGCGAGCGCGAGCAGGTCCTCAAAGCCGCCGCCGAACTGGTGGCGGCCTTCGCCCGTAACGATCGCGAAGCCTACTTCGGTGCGTTCAGCACCGACGCCAGCTTCGTCTTCCACACCCTCGCCCAGCCCCTGCTGTCCCGCGACGCCTACCAGGCGCTGTGGGACAGCTGGCGCCGCGAGGACGGCTTCGAGGTGCTGTCCTGCACCTCGAGCAACGCGTTTGTCAGCCTGCAGGGGAACACCGCGGTATTCATTCATGACGTCGCCACCGAGCTGCGCATGCAAGGGGAGCAACACTTCAGCCAGGAGCGCGAGACCATTGTTTTTTGCAAACAAGGGTCCGGCACACAACAACAAGGCCTATGGCTGGCCTGCCACGAACATTTGTCCGCAATGCCGGAAGGGCTGCCACCCCCTTAGCCAGAAAGGTGACGCTCACGCACGATGAGCGCGCCCTAGTGATCGGAGCAGATCATGAATAACAACAACAAAGAAAAAAGCCTTAGCAGCATCGAAACGAACGGGGTCGAACAGATCCCCGACCATGAACGCGACGCCCGGCCCAGCGACCTGTTTCGCCTGATCTTCGGCGGCGCCAATACCTTCGCCACCGCCGTGCTCGGCAGTTTCCCGGTGCTGTTCGGCCTGTCCTTCCAGGCGGGTGTCTGGGCGATCGTGCTGGGCGTGATCCTGGGGGCATTGATCCTCGCGCCGATGGGCCTGTTCGGGCCGATCAACGGCACCAACAACGCCGTCTCTTCCGGTGCGCACTTCGGCGTGCACGGGCGGATCGTCGGCTCGTTCCTGTCGTTGCTGACCGCCATCGCCTTCTTCTCCCTCTCCGTATGGAGTTCGGGGGACGCCCTGGTGGGCGGCGCCAAGCGCCTGGTCGACCTGCCGGAAACCGACCTGACCCTGGGCCTGGCCTACGGACTGTTCGCGATCCTGGTACTGACGGTGTGCATCTACGGCTTTCGCTTCATGCTGTGGGTCAACCGCATTGCCGTCTGGGCGGCGAGCCTGCTGTTCCTGCTGGGGATCTTCGCCTTCGCGCCAGCCTTCGACAGCCAGTTCGCCGGTACCCTGGCCCTCGGCCAGGCGGGTTTCTGGGCGGCCTTCATCGGTGCCGCGCTGGTGGCCATGAGCAACCCGATTTCCTTCGGCGCGTTCCTCGGCGACTGGTCGCGCTACATCCCCCGCGAAACGCCGAAAGGCCGGATCATGCTGGCGGTGATCGCCGCCCAGATCGCCACCCTGATTCCCTTCCTGTTCGGCCTGGCCACCGCCACCATCGTGGCGATCAAGGCGCCCGACTACATCGTCGCCAACAACTACGTCGGCGGCCTGCTGGCGGTCTCGCCGAGCTGGTTCTTCCTGCCGGTGTGCCTGATCGCGGTGATCGGCGGCATGTCCACCGGCACCACCTCGCTGTATGGCACCGGCCTGGACATGTCCAGCGTGTTCCCGCGGGTGCTGTCGCGGGTCAAGGCGACCCTGTTGATCGGCGTGCTGTCGATCGCCTTCATCTTCATCGGGCGCTTCGCCGCCAACCTGGTGCAGAGCGTGTCGACCTTTGCCGTGCTGATTATCACCTGCACCACCCCGTGGATGGTGATCATGCTGATCGGCCTGCTGGTACGTCGCGGCTTCTACTGCCCGGACGACCTGCAAGTCTTCACCCGTGGCGAGCAAGGTGGCCGCTACTGGTTCCAGCACGGCTGGAACTGGCGTGGCCTGGGGGCCTGGATCCCCAGCGCGCTGGTCGGCCTGTGCTTCGTCAACCTGCCCGGGCAGTTCGTCGGTCCGCTGGGCAACCTGGCCGACGGCATCGATATCAGCCTGCCGGTGACCCTGGGCCTGGCCTCGCTGGTGTACCTGGCCCTGCTCAACCTGTTCCCGGAGCCGGCCGCGGTCTACGGCCCCAACGATCCACGCAGCAAGAGCACGGATTCGCTCGGTAAACCCGTCATGCGCCAAGCCGCCTGACTCAAGCATGACCTGTAGCGGCAGGCTCGCCGGCAATCACGCCTCACACGACGGGTCCGCCAGACCGCGTCGCCTTGATTGCGGCAAGCCTCGCTTCTACAGCAAGCCACTATAAGAAAGACAATCGGAGACACGCCATCATGGCTTTAGATCTATTCGTCGTACTCATCTATGCCGCCGGCATGCTGGTGCTCGGCTATTACGGCATGCGCAAGGCCAAGACCCACGAGGACTACCTGGTAGCCGGCCGCAACCTGGGCCCGACCCTGTACATGGGCACCATGGCCGCCACCGTGCTGGGCGGTGCCTCCACCGTCGGCACCGTGCGCCTGGGCTATGTCCACGGCATCTCCGGCTTCTGGCTGTGCGCGGCGCTGGGCCTGGGCATCATCGCCCTCAACCTGCTGCTGGCCAAACCGCTGCTCAAGCTGCGGATCTTCACCGTTACCCAGGTCCTGGAAAAACGCTACAACCCGATGGCCCGCCAGGCCAGCGCGGTGATCATGCTGGCCTACGCGCTGATGATCGGCGTGACCTCGATCCTCGCCATCGGCACCGTGCTGCAAGTGCTGTTCGGCCTTCCGTTCTGGATTTCGGTGCTGCTGGGCGGCGGCGTGGTGGTGATCTATTCGGCGATCGGCGGCATGTGGTCGCTGACCCTGACCGACATCGTCCAGTTCGTGATCAAGACCGTCGGCCTGATGTTCATCCTGCTGCCGATCTGCCTGTACCGCGTCGGCGGCTGGGATGAGCTGGTGGCCAAGCTGCCGGCGTCCAGCTTCAGCTTCACCACCATCGGCTGGGACACCATCGTCACCTACTTCATGATCTACTTCTTCGGCATCCTGATCGGCCAGGACATCTGGCAACGGGTGTTCACCGCCAAGACCGAAAAAGTCGCGCAATACGCAGGCACCGTCGCCGGCTTCTACTGCATCCTCTACGGTCTGGCCTGTGCCCTGATCGGCATGGCCGCGCATGTCTTGCTGCCGGACCTGGACAACGTCAACAACGCCTTCGCCGCCATCGTCAAAGCCTCCCTGCCGGACGGCATCCGTGGCCTGGTGATCGCCGCGGCCCTGGCCGCCATGATGTCCACCGCCAGCGCCGGCCTGCTGGCCGCCTCCACCACCCTGACCGAAGACCTGTTGCCCAAGCTGCGTGGCGGCAAGCAGTCGAGCCTGGGGATCAACCGCCTGTTCACCCTGCTGACCGGCATCGTGGTCCTGGGCATCGCCCTGGTGGTCAACGACGTGATCAGCGCCCTGACCCTGGCCTATAACCTGCTGGTGGGCGGCATGCTGATCCCGCTGATCGGCGCCATCTTCTGGAAACGCGCGACCACCGCCGGCGCCATCGCCAGCATGGGCCTGGGCTTCCTCACCGCGCTGGCGTTCATGTTCAAGGACGGCCTGGATGCCAACACCCCGATCTACTACAGCCTGGCTGTCGGCCTGATCAGCTTCGTGGTGGTGAGCCTGTTGTCTCGTCGTCCGGCAACCCTGGCCAACGCGATCTAACCTCAGGTCAGACGCCGTACATTTTTCTTCGGCGGGTGCAGCGTCGGTGGCTGCACCCGTTTTTTTTCGCCTGGAGGAAAGTCGATGAAGATTGTCAGTCGCGACCGCTGGTTCGAAGTCAGAAGCCTGAGCGACGGGATTCGGCTGATCCACGAGCCCTATATCCGGCCGTTCTATCGCTGCAACCTGTGGCATATCCAGGGTCGCGACAGGGACCTGCTGCTGGACAGCGGCTCCGGCCTGGTCAGCTTGCGCGAACAGTTGCCCTGGCTCACCGAACGGCCCTTGCTGGCGGTGGCCAGCCATTGCCATTTCGACCATATCGCCGGGCATCACGAATTCCCCGAACGCCTGGTGCACCCGGCCGAGGCGCAGATTCTCGCCGCGCCCGACGGGGCCAATACCTTGTCGGCCGCCTACGTTGGCGACGCGATGTTCGAGGCCCAGCCGGATTGCCCGCTGTGCTACGCCGAATATCGGGTCAAGGCCGCCCCGGCGACGCGCCTGATCGAGGAAGGCGACGTGCTCGACCTGGGCAACCGTAGCTTCCAGGTGCTGCATACGCCCGGCCATTCCCCCGGGGGGATCAGCCTCTGGGAAGCCGCCAGCGGCACCCTGTTCAGCGGCGACATCATCTACGACGGCCCGTTGGTCGAAGACGCCTACCACTCCAACCTGGAGGACTACGCTGCCAGCCTGAGACGCCTGTACCAGCTGCCGGTACAGACTGTGCATGGCGGCCATTTCGGCAGTTTTTCGGGAACGCAGCTGCGCAGGATGATCGAGGATTGGATCCGCCGGCACCCATGAAGCTGTGCTGTACTGCACACAATCGCGCCCGCTTCAAAGCCCCTGCGCAGGCCCCTGGCGAAAAGAGCGACATGAATAGAGCCGAAGTCCGACAAGCCGTGCATGACTTCATCAGCCGTCTGCTGGATGGCAACGACGGATTTGCCGACGATGTGAGCCTGCAGGAGCTGGGGCTGGACAAGCAGGATATCGAGGACCTGATCTTCCACCTGGAAGATCAGTTTGGACTGACCGCCTTCACCCACGAAGAAGACCAGATGCTCAAGGCGGCGAACAGCGCCAATGACTTGAGCCGGTTTCTGCTGAAGATTTCACGGCACTGAAGATTCCATGGCGCCAAGCACCATGGGCGGGTTGCGAGTTGACGGGTTTGGATCAGAAGGCGGCAACCGTTCGCGAGTGAACCTGCCCTCGCGCGGCTGAAAAGTGGCGGGAGCAGGCTGGATGCCTGCCCCATTCCCGAGCCGATGGTTAGCGGCGACGCTGTTGCCGACGCCGTTGTTCGTCGTCTGTGCGGATTGGCACCGGCTGCAATGGCGGCTCGATCAGCCCCAGTGCGACCCCGAGGTCGTGAAGCCAGTTTTGCAGTTTCTCTTTCATAGTGCCCCCCTTAAGGGTCGTGCCTGGCGGCTGGGTTCTGAAGCCGCTTCGCTCTGATAATAGCGCTAACTTTCGCCCAGTGCTCCCCCCGGATAGCAATGATCTGTTACCGGATTAATCCGAATCAGCCAGCCCGTTTCAGGCCGTCGCCCGCTGATCCGTCTGACTCGCCTGTTGCAGTTCGATCCAGGCATTGAGGTTGGCGCCGAGCATGCCCTTGCGCCACATCAGCCAGGTGGTGGCACTGGCGAATGGCTCGGCCAGCGGGTGAACCGCCACGCTCTCGCGACCGGGCAGGCTGGCGAGCATCGACGCCGACATCAGCGCCACCCCGGACCCGGCAATCACGCAGGCCAGCATCCCCTGATAGGACTCGATTTCTATCGCCCGCCCCATGGCCGCTTGGTAGTGGGCGAACCAGGACTCCAGGCGCAGGCGGTACGAGCAGCCACGGCGAAAGGTAAATACCGCACGCCCTTCGACATCCCGGGCACTGCGGATCGGCGGGTGGTCCGCTTCGCTGATCAACACCAGCTTTTCATCGCACAGCGGCACCCCGTCCAGGCTGGCCAGCTCCAGCGGGCCGTCCACCAGCACTGCATCCAGGCGCCCGGCCAGCAAGCCTTCGAGCAACTCGCTGCTGGGCGCCGATTGCACCTGCAGGTTCACCGCCGGGTAGGCGCGGTGGTAACGCGCCAGCAGCGCCGGTAATTGAATCGCTGCCGTGCTGTACATGGTGCCCAGTACGAAATCCCCGGCCGGCTGACCGCCCTGCACCGCCCCATGGGCCTCATCGCGCAAGGCAAACAGGCGCGCGGCGTAATCGAGCAGCACCTTGCCCGCCGGCGACAGTTGCAGCCGCTGCCGTTCCCGCAGGAACAGCTCGACCCCCAGTTGCTCTTCCAGTTGCTTGAGCCGCGTCGACAGGTTGGACGGCACCCGATGCAAGCGCTCGGCCGCCCGAGTGATGGAACCTTCCTCGGCGACCGCCTGGAAGATGCGCAACTGGCTGAACTCCACGACCATTCTCCAAAAGCGAACAAGTTACTTAATATTATTCATTTTTATAGAAAGTCAATCAGTCCTAGCCTGACGCTCATCGCCTCTTCGACGGAGCCCGGACCATGTCACCGCTGATTCGCTTACTCGCCAGTTTCATTGCCCTGATGATGGCCATGGGCATCGGTCGCTTCGCCCTCACCCCGCAACTGCCGCACCTGCTGAGCGAAGGCCAGGTCGACCTGACCGACACTGGCCTGATCGCCGCCGCCAACTACCTGGGGTATTTCATCGGCGCGCTGGATGCCATGTTCGCCCGCCGCCCGGCCCAGGTTCGCCGGCGTCTGTTGGGTGGGCTGTGGCTGTGCGTGCTGCTGACCCTGGCCTCGTTCTGGGCTGGCGGCTTCTGGGCACATTCGGTATTGCGCTTCGGCACCGGCGTGGCCAGTGCCTGGGTGATGGTGATGATCGCCGCCCTGAGCCAGCCGCTGGCCCTGGCCGCCGGCCGGCCACGCCTGGGCGCCCTGGTGTTTGCCGGGCCCGGGCTGGGGATTTTCCTCACCGGCCTGCTGGCCCTGGGCTCAAACCTGCTGGGGCAAAGCTCCGCGACCCTGTGGCTGGTGTACGCCGCGGCCGGCCTGCTGATGCTGCTGGTGATCCTGCCAATCCTGCCGCAACCCGCCATGCCCGCACTGACCGCCCAGATGCCACACGCCTCGAACCACAGCGGCATCCCCCGCCTCGGGCTGATTTATGCGCTGTACGGCCTGGGTTACATCATCCCGGCAACCTTCCTGTCACAGATGGCCAGCGCACGCTTTCAAGGGCAATGGCAGGCCGACCTGTTCTGGCCGTGCTTCGGTCTGGCGGCGGCCATCGGCGTGGGGCTGGTCAGCCTGCGCCGACACAGCCCGAACGCCACCCGTCACTGGCTGATGGCGACCTTGTGGCTGCAAGCCGCCGGGGTCTTCGCCTGTCTGCTGGGCAGTGGCGCCGGCCTGGCGCTGGGGGTGATTCTTTGCGGCGCGCCGTTCCTGGCCTGCATGCAGTTGGTGATGCAGCGCTCGCGGGAGTTGGCGCCCCATGCGGCCCAGCGCAACGCCGGTTTGCTCACGGCCTGCTTCGCCATGGGCCAGTTGAGCGGGCCACTGCTGGCGGCCCTGAGCAGCCATTTCAGCGGTAGCCTGCAACCGGCGCTGATCGTCGCCGGCAGCAGCCTGCTGCTGGCGGGGGGCTTGCTGTCGAGGCAACAACCGCTTGCCCGGGAATGCCACGCCACCGCATGAGCCTGGGGTTACAACAGGCTGCGGATCCGCCGGCGCAACCACTGTTCGGCGCTGACGAAGGTGATGCCCAGCAACACCAGCACCGCACCGATGACGAAATTGAAGCTCAGGGGTTCGCCCAGCAACAGGACCCCGAAGGTGACACCGAACAGCGGCGTCATGAAGGAAAACACCGCCAGGTTGGCGGCCAGGTAACGGCGCAGCAGCCAGAACCAGGTCAGGTAGCTGAAAAAGGACACCACCAGCCCCTGGAACAGCACGCTGGCCACCGCCACCGGGGTCAGGTCGACATGGGTGACCTGGCCGCTCAGCACGGCGATCAGCAGCAGGCCGACAAAACCGACGATCAGCTGATAGAACAGGGTCAGGGTCGCTGGCGCCTCGGACAGGCGCGACGCGCGCACCACCACCGTGGTCGCGCCCCAGGCCAGGCCGGCCAGCACGCCCAGGGCGTCGCCAAGCAGCATGCGCGTGTCCAGGTTATCCAGAGAAATGCCACCGGCGAAGGCCACGCCAATGCCGATGAACGCCAGCAGAATCCCCAGCCACTGCAAGGGCCTGAGGCGCTCGCTGGGCAGCAGCCAGTTCACCCCCAGCGCGGTGAAGATCGGCGCGGTATAGAGAAACACCGACATGTGCGCCGCGCTGGTGAGCTTGAGCCCTTCGGCGATAAACAGGAACTCCAGGCCAAACAGGCTGCCGGCCAGCAAGCCGCCGCGCCAGGTGCTGCCGATCTGCGACCAGCCGCCCTTCCAGCACATCAGCAAGGCCACCAGCAGCGCCGAAATGCCCGAACGCGCGGCCGCCTGCATCACCGGTGCGATATCCGCTGCGGCCCACTTGATCATCACCTGCTGCACGCCCCAGATCAGGCACAGCCCCAACATCACTTGCAGTGCGAAACCGTCGGCGCTGCGCCGCTCGATACTCACCGCAGCCCCTCGGGCAGATTCATAGACATGGCAGTTACTCGACAGAAACGACAAAGCCCCGGAACCGGTCCGGGGCGAAGAATGGATGTGCTGTCGATTATCAACCAAACGGACAGAAAAAGACGCCTGGAAAAGACCTTTTCCTGGCCGCGCCGTCAGCTCGACGCCGTCGGGCTCAGCCTCAGGGATGGCAGGGCCTCACGGCGCGCGAGGAGAAAAAACAGCGCGCCACCGAGGAAACACCCGGTGAACCAGGCGAAGTTGGCCATCGGCTGCAATGCTGGCGTGAAGGTGATCGCCACGCCCATCAGGGTCGCCGGCACCAGCGCCTTGACCGCGGTCCAGTTGACCCCGCCGCTGTAGTAATAACGCCCGTCCGGGCCGTCGTTGAACAGCGCGTCGATATCGATCTGCTGCTTTTTGATCAGGTAGTAGTCCACCAACAGAATGCCGAACAGCGGGCCGATAAAGGCGGCCAGCACGTCGAGGGTGTAGTGGATTACCTGCGGGTTGTTGAATAGGTTCCAGGGGGTGATGAAGATCGAGGCCAGGGCCGCGATCATGCCGCCCGTGCGCCAGCTGATCCGGCTCGGAGCGACGTTGGCGAAGTCAAAGGCCGGCGAGACGAAGTTGGCGACGATGTTGATGCCGACGGTGGCAGTGACAAAAGCGAAGGCGCCGAGCAGCACCGCGACGTCGTTGTCGATCCGCGCCACGGTGGCGATCGGGTCATGGAGCATTTCACCGAACACCGGCAGGGTGCCGGAGACAATGACCACGGTCACCAGGGAGAACGCCAGGAAGTTCACCGGCAGCCCCCAGAAGTTGCCGCGTCGTACATCCTGCATGCTGCGGCAGTAGCGGCTGAAGTCGCCGAAGTTCAGGGTCGGCCCGGAGAAGTAGGACACCACCAGCGCCGTGGCGACGATCACCTGGCCGAATGCCTGCCAGCCCGACAGCGACTTCTCCCCCAGGGTGAAGCTGATGTTGCTCCAGCCGGCCTTCCAGACGATCCAGCCGGCGAGGAGGAACATCACCGCGTAGACCACCGGCCCCGCCCAGTCGATAAAGCGCCGGATCGACTCCATGCCGGCCCAGAACACCAGGGCCTGGACCAGCCACAGCGCCAGGAAACCGAACCAGCCCAGGTAGGACAGCCCGGCAAAATGCGGCTCGGCATAGGCCGCCATGGCCGGGAAAAAGCGCAGCACCACAATGATCAGGGCGCTGGATGCCAGGTAGGTCTGGATCCCATACCAGGCCACCGCGATCAGGCCGCGAATCACCGCCGGGATATTCGCCCCGAATACACCGAACGCCAGCCGGCAGATCACCGGGTATGGCACCGCCGCCTGCTGGCTGGGCCTGGCCACCAGGTTGGCGATCAGTTGCACGATGCAGATCCCCGCCAGCAGGGCCACCAGCACTTGCCAACTGGCCAGCCCGAGGGCGAACAGGCTGGCGGCGAACACATAACCGCCGACGCTGTGCACGTCGCTCATCCAGAAGGCGAAGATGTTGTACCAGTTCCACTTCTGCGGCAGCGGCCCCAGGTCCTGGTTGTACAAACGCGGGCTGTAGCCCTTGGGTAGTTGCTCGCTCATTGCAAGGCTCCTTGTTGGACAGGCCCTGCCCCCGCGATTGGCCTTGCGACCACACTGCGTACGGGAGCCGGCATGAGTTGTATACGAAGCGCTACGCAGAATGCGTGCCATACCGGAAAAATCTGTAGGTGAACGGCGTGGATCGCTTGTCCATCAAGGGCTGGGCCTTGGCTACACAACGATGATCAGCAGCCGGGATCAGCGGCAGACATGCCCACTGACTGTGCACGACTGCCTGATATCAGTGCATCAGGATTGGCTTGAAACTGTATACAGCGACCATGACAACGATCGAAGACGCCGACTCTGACGTCCTTCAACGCAGCCAGGAAAAAAGGCAATAAAAAACCGCTGCCGGAACCGGCAGCGGTTTTTTCGGACAGCCCCGTGGGTCGTTAGCGCCGCCGAAGGTTCTTCGACCGCAACTACGCCAGGGAGGAACGAATCAGCTCAGTTCAATGCGGTCGGCATGAATAATGATCTGGCCATTCTTGTACAAGGCACCGATGGCCTTCTTGAAGTTGCCCTTGCTGACGCCGAACAGGCCACTGATCACCGTCGGATCGCTCTTGTCGCTGACCGGCAGGGTGCCATTGTTTTCCCGCAACTTGGCGAGGATCTTCGCGTTCAGGCTGCTGGCCAGTTCTTCGCCCACCGGTTGCAGGCTGAGGCTGATCTTGCCGTCGGCGCGGATCTCTTTGATGAAACCCTTTTCCTGTTTGCCCGGACGCAGGAACTTGAACACTTCGTTCTTGTGGATCAGGCCCCAGTGCTTGTTGTTGATGATCGCCTTGAAGCCCATGTCGGTGCTCTCGGCCACCAGCAGATCGACTTCCTGGCCGACCTTGTAGGTCACCGGAGCCTTGTCCAGGTAGCGGTCCAGACGGGCCGTGGCGGTGATGCGACGGGTGTGCTTGTCGAGATAGACGTGCACCACGCAATACTCGCCGGCGGTCAGTTGACGCTTTTCCTCGGAGTACGGCAGCAGCAGGTCCTTGGGCAGGCCCCAGTCGAGGAACACACCGATACTGTTAACTTCCACGACTTTAAGACTGGCGAATTCACCGACTTGAACTTTTGGTTTTTCGGTAGTTGCAATTAACTTGTCGGCGCTATCCAGATAAACGAAAACATTCAACCAGTCTTCATCTTCACTGGGAATATCCTTGGGGATATAACGATTGGGCAGCAATATTTCACCATCCGCCCCGCCGTCCAGATATAAACCGAAGTTAGTGTGTTTAACCACTTGCAAACTGTTGTAGCGCCCGACTAAAGCCATTTCCAATACCCTCATTGCGTGGGCGGCATTCTACCCGGTTTTCCGCTCCTGGTTGGCCCGAGTCGCCGGATAGCAGCGGATATTTTCCTGAATGCCTTGATTTTTATGGCTTTGCGCCAGCAACCGGTTCCGCCCGTCAGGCCAGCCGGCAGCGACTTTTGCCTCAGCGCCGCCGAGCAAGCCGCTCTTTGTGCCATTGTCTTTATTTAAAACAGCAGCTTATGGGGATATCCCCGAGATCAACTTAGGATTATTCGGGAGTTTTCCACTGTTATTCCAGGAGGATATTTACCAAGCAATTGTCAAGCATTTCATGTATGATGGCTGGCCAAATTAATTTTCTGAAGGTTAATGGCCGCCATGCGTGTAAAAGCATCCAACAGCAAAGCAAAGCCAGCTCCAGCCGTTGAAACCAGCGAATCGATCAACGATCAGATTGCTGCTTTCCTGAAATCCGGCGGCGAGATCCAGCAAATTGCCAAAGGCGTCAGCGGCCAGACTTTCGGCCCGTCCAAGCAGATCAGCCTGGGCAAGAAGTAATCCCCCCGCCACACCTCCTGGTCCCTATGCGCTTTGAGCCTCAAAGCGCTAGGACTAGAGTTCTGACTCCTCCCCTCCCATAAAAATCGACGAACGGCCCTCATCCCCGAGGTTTCGCCGGTATCCTTGCACACGTCTAGATCGGGCATTCCAGTAGGTTCCGCGGTTCCTGCTCCTCGCATTTCATGGAGTGAAGCATGCTCAAATCCTCCCATGTGCTGCTTGCCAGCCTTCTCGCCAGCCCCTTGGCCCACGGGCAGATCTTCCAGCGCGAACTGGGGGACTTCGACCTCAAGCTCAGCAGCACCCCGAGCCGCAGCATGGCCCAGGGCCTGGTCAAACCCTCGGCCACCGGCTCGTTCCATGGCGGCCTGGACCTGACCCATGACAGCGGCTGGTACATCGGCCAATGGTCGCCAAGCATGGGCCTGGGCGAGAGCGACCTGGAAGTGGACTCCTACCTGGGCTTCAAGCGCCCCTTCGATCAGACCCTGGGTTATGAGGTGGGGATGATCCAGTACAACTACCCGCAACTGGCCCCGCAGGACAGCCAGGAGTTCTATGGCGGCCTGACGCTGCTGGGCAGCCGCTTCGGCGCCGCGTTCAGCCAGGAACCGGACAAGCGCAACAGCACCCTGTTCGCCGACCTGGGCGGCAACCAGCCCTTCGGCATCGTCGTCAGCATCAAGTACACCACTCATCAGCTGGGCAACCCGGTTTCGGTGAGCAGCGGCTACGTCAGCAGCTTCAACGACTGGTCGATCAAGTTCTCCCGCCCCTGGATGGGCATCGACCTGAAACTGATCTACAGCGACTCCAACCTCAACGGCAGCGATTGTTCGGCCTATTCTGGACATAACGCGCAATGCGACGGTCTGCTCACCTTCAAGGCCGAGCATTCGTTCTATTGAGCGGCTGAACTGCCGGAAGCTTTCCGGGTTCAGATAAGAAACCCATGCTTACAAACCCAGGCCTTCGCAAGGACTTGCCATGTCGCGCCGGCTGCAACACCTCACCCTGCTACTGCTGTTGAGCCTGGTGCTGACCTCCTGCAATCGTGTCGGCCTGGCTTACCGCAACCTCGATGTGATCATTCCCTGGACGCTCAATGACTACCTGGAAATGAACCGCGAGCAGAAGATCTGGTTCAACCAGCGCCTCAAGGAACACTTGAGCTGGCACTGCAGCACGCAGTTGCCCGGCTACCTGGACTACCTGGACCGTCTGCAGCAGATGGTCGCACGCAATCAGGTCAACGATGCCGAGCTGCAAGAGCTCACCCGCGGAGCCAAGCAGGCCATTGCCCAGACCGCCCGCGCGATCGCGCCTTCGGCCATCGAGTTGCTGCGGGGCCTGGACGACCGACAGGTCGCGGAAATGAAGTCGGCCTTCGCCAAGGACATGCGCCAACGTCGCAGCAAAAACCTCAAGCCACCACTGGAGCAACAGATCAGGCTGCGCACCGAACGCATGGACAAGCGCCTGACCACCTGGCTCGGCCCCCTCACTCCTGAACAGACCCAGCGGGTGGCGGACTGGTCAACGTCCCTCGGCGAACAGAACCAGCTCTGGCTCTCCAATCGGGCCAACTGGCAGGCACAGTTCAGCGCCGCGCTGGAGCAACGCCAGAACAGCGACTTCGACAGACGCATCAAGCGCCTGCTGGTGGATCGTGAAAGCTTCTGGACACCGGCTTATCGCCAGGCCTACGCCAACAGCGAACAGGCGGCGCGCAGCCTGCTGGTGGACGTGATGGCCAAAAGCACGCCAGCCCAGCGCGAGCATCTGCGCAACAAACTGCAGAACGTGCGCGATGAGTTCGAAGCGTTGAAATGCATGAAGACGGTACGCCAGGAGTGACGCCTGAATAGCCGTTCAGCGAAGTGCGGCAGGCGGGCGACCGTTGGGCGGAACCGTCCGGCGGCTGTCGATTTGCCCACGGGCGAAACGACTAGCCTGTGTAGGCACTGTCGCCGCGCACCTTTGCCGCAGGAGAAGACGTCATGCACCTCAACGATCATCCGGTCGTATCCCGGGAACAATGGATACAGGCCCGCAAGCAGCACCTGATTCACGAAAAGGCGTTCACCCGCCAACGCGACCAGCTCAGCGCCGAGCGGCGTGCCCTGCCCTGGGTGAAAATCGACAAGCCCTACCGCTTCCAGGGCCCCCACGGAGAACTGAGCCTGGCCGACCTGTTCGGCGATCGCAGCCAGCTGGTGGTCTACCACTTCATGTTCGCCGAAGGCTGGGACGAAGGTTGCCCGGGCTGCTCCTTCCTCTCCGATCACATCGACGGCGCCAACCAGCACCTGGCCCACCACGACATCGCACTGGTGGCGGTGTCCCACGCGCCCTTCGCCGAGTTCCAGGCGTTCAAGCGGCGCATGGGCTGGAAGTTCGACTGGGTTTCGTCCGCCGGCTGTGATTTCAACTACGACTTCGGGGTCTGCGCCCGGGCCGACGAGGTCGCCGCCGGCACCGCCACCTACAACTACGAAAAAACCGACGGCGCCGAGGAAGAGCTGCCTGGCCTCAGCGTGTTCTATCGCAATGAAGCCGGTGAGATCTTCCACACCTACTCCACCTACGCCCGTGGCCTGGACCTGCTGGTGGGGGCCTACAATTACCTGGACCTGACGCCCAAGGGGCGCAACGAAGAACAGATCATGGACTGGGTCAGGCACCATGATCGTTATGACGACAAACCGGCCGCCAGTTGCTGCCATGGCGGGTCCTGAGCGCCGGACAGCGATCGCGGGCCTGCAGGAGCGGGCTCGCGATCACGTTCGTCCGGCCGGTGGAAAAAACCCGCCCGGCACAAACCCGTGGCCTGGCCCCCGGCTAAACTTGGCTCCATGAGCCCCGCCTACCACAGCCTCCACGAATACACCCAACGCATGAACCGGGTGCTGGAGCATATCGACCAACACCTGGACCAGCCGCTGGAGCTGGCGGAACTCGCGCAGGTCGCGCATTTTTCGCCCTTTCACTTTCATCGCCTGTTCACCGCCTGGGTCGGCGAAACCCTGGGCGACTACCTGCGCCGACGCCGCCTGGCCTGTGCTGCCTATCAGCTGGCCAGCCATCCAGAAATGAGCATTCTGGAGGTGGCCCTGGAAGTCGGCTTCAGCTCCGGCGAAGCGTTCTCCCGGGCGTTCAAGCAGCATTTCTCGGTCACCCCGAGCACCTGGCGCAGCACCGAACCCAAGCGCTGGCACCGCCGCCTCAGCGACGTCCGCGAACGGCGCCTGCGGGAATTGAGCAATCCTGATCAGACGCACATCCCGGCCTTCGACGATCCTGACGCCTTCATTCACCTGAAGGAGCCTTTGATGAACGTCACCCTCAAGGAACTGCCACCGGTCCGCGTCGCCTACCTGCGTTATATCGGCTCCTACGGGCCGGGCATCGGCACCTTCTGGCGCGACACCGTCGCCCCCTGGATGGTCGAAAACGGCCTGTTGGGCCGCGTGCGCTACGGCATCGGCCACGACGATCCCTACGTCACCCCACCCGAAAAATGCCGCTACGACGCCTGCGTCGAAGTCCCCGACGACTTCAAGACCAGCGCCCCCGCCGTCGTCACCACCCTGCTCGGCGGCCTCTACGCCATCGCCCACTACCAAGGCAAAGGCCCCGACATCGCCGACGCCTGGACCGAACTGTGCCGCGACTGGCTGCCCAAGAGCGGCATGCAATTCGACGCCCGACCAGCGTTCGAGCGTTATCCGGTGGACGTAAAATACGACATGAAGACGGGGGAACTGGAGTGTGAAATCTGTATTCCGGTGAAGGCGTTGTAAGCCGCGCCGGGCTTGGGCGAAACGATACGGGGCGGCCTGTGCTACCCGTTTTTTGTTCCTCAAGCATGCTCTAGAGGCTATTGCCCAGAGTTCTTTGTGGGAAGCCGTACTCTAAAAAACGCACAGGGTGTTTTATTGGGTATTGGAGCTGCCCGCCAAGCCGACAGCTTCCTCCTGGGTGAATCAGAAAAGCCCTACAGCCTGCAGTGCACTCCCCTTATTCCTGCCAACCACAGTGCGGCTTACAGTCGATAGGTCGCCCAGATGGCGACCGGGTTTGGCGACCCGAGAGACACAAGTAGGCTGCGTATTCTGCAATAAGGCAGAATACGCTCCTGCGAGCGCAGGCCTTTACTTTATGGCAGCTGTGCGTGGGAGACCTTCGGGTCTGCCGGTTTCTTGTGTCGCCGGTTCGCCAACCTGCGTACAGCCGCCACCCATTCGTTTGGCGACGGATGAGTAGCGACACTCAGACAGGCACAAGGATAGAAACCATGAATCGCTACATGCCCATTACCGGCCACGACTGCAATATTCCCTACCTGCTTATCGATACCCAAGCACCAATCGATGTGCTGCACGATGCAGCGGCTTATCGCATTCGTGCGGTGACTCAGTTGCTGGAAAACTTTGTGGAATCTGAAAGTGCTGGAGGCCACCCTGTGGTTCTTCAAGAGTTGACATTGGTCTGCACTATTCTGTTGCGTGACGGTTGCGATCTTCTAGATGTAACTGGACGGAAGTTACAGGAATAGACTTCAGCATAAGCAAGAGCGGGCGATCTTAAAATCGCCCGTTTTTCCTTTCGAGGTTTACCGTATTCAATTGTAAGTTCCCCGTACCTTTTTTGAAACCAATCAGGCCTTAGCATCACCCGACCAGTGCTCTGGATTAGACTACGCGGGCCAAATGATTGCCAAACTTATTCAATCAATGCCTCTCGCAATTTAACTTTCAACTCCTTAGCCACAAGCAATATTTCAGGTTCTTCACTCAGTAAATGTTCACTATTAACAAGAACAGATAAAAGCCTTCGAACCAAAAGCTCATTACCAGACCAATAGCTTGATGGCAAGTCATTGATCAAGACCAGTAACTCCCCATCATCAAAAAAACCTGAGAGCGGGTCTTTTGAAAGAACATCAATCGCAATTGGCAGTAATTCCAATGAGAATAAATCCTGCCTCAAAGCCCGACATAGATCCTCAAGCCCAAGCTCCTCAATAGGTATATCGCGAACGGACAAGTACCACAGAGTCAAAGACGAAGGTTCGCTTTCCGGCTCCCATTTAGAGCCCATACTGGCCGCTATTGAACGAAATGTCTTTCTCATATCCCCACTCCCATGATGGCGCCTTCGATACGCTCAAAGAAGGCTATTTCAACACGGGCCAGGCGAGCAGTGCCGACTTGATTGGAGTTTTCCTAGAGATGGCTTGAAGTAGTCATGTATTTCTATTGAAAATTGCTGAACCCCACTGTGACTTGCAACCACGCCTTAAGAAAGCATGCTCTCAAACCACTATAACTTATTGCTGCAGCATGCCCCCCAACGCCAGCGGTAATACTAGAAGACCATAGGCACTCTATCGATACATCCTAGTAAAAACCCCACTTATATCACTATTCCTGAAAATCCTATCACTCCCGAAGTCCGCGCTATCGGAAACGACAATTCCACGGCGTAGAGCCTCAGGAAAGTCAGCCACCCCTGCCATAACGGTAGGAACCAGGTGCCTAAAATAGTCACCCATTTCAGTTACTCCAGAGTAACGAGCTTTTATTACCCCGCTCGCATCTGCCTCACCAATAACCTCAGTTACACGAACATTCGGCGATCGCAAATAGTGTCCCCCTACTGCTCTTTGCCCGACTATATCGCCACCACTGTATATTGGTTTAACCTCGCCATCGAGTATGTGCCCTAATTCGATATCGGCTACACGTTTTGGCTGTCCTGGAGCATCCTGCACAAGCTGAAGGGGTGTAGATGAGGATTGTGTGTTTGAAACAATCAACTCACCCTCGGCCTTACTCGCACCTGACGAGCCAGCCCCCTTTGCACCAAGACTCTCCGCTTCAGCCGCAGCAACCTTCTTCGCAGCCTGCCTTTCTGCTACAGCTTCCAATATCGCCTTGAGAGTAGCCTTGGCCCACACCATGAACCTGCTCTCCTTCAGGAACTAACCTTGGTTTGCAGCATCATGCTACGCGATGGGTGTGATTTGATGGATGTGACGGGACAGCGGCTGCAAGAAAAGCTTTCAAGCTAAATAGCAATGGGCGGCGTTAAGCCGCCCTGATCTCCCTTTCGATTACGGCAAAACGGAGCTCCCCTAAGAAAAAGGGGACTCTTTAATTACTGCCAAAGACATAATAACCTGATCTGGTGCATCATTCAGATCTCCCCCACAGCCACTAACCTCTAAGCCACCATAATTTTTATCAGTGTAAAACCACTCTTCAGCACCATCAAACTCTAACCCTGTATATGGCAATAATTCCCGCACATAACTCCCAAGCCCAATGCCTCCTGACAACTCCCCTTGATATGAATTGACAGGCTTATCACCCACATTAAGACACTCAAACATCCACGCTTTAATAGCATGAATTTTCCATCCACTAGTAAGTACGTGAAGCGCTCGCGTTTCAACACCAGGATGACTTTTGCTATCATAGTACAGACGCCAATTCGTCAGCTCTAAATCAACGACATAAAATCCATATCCACCATCCCCACTTGAATCAAATCTCTTCTCCATCCTCAAAACTGGAGAACCAACAAACCGATATAAACCTTCCACCTCATCAATAACATACTTACTAAGACTTCTCTCAAAGTCTTCCACATGCGCACCCAACGGGATTCCTGCAAGTGAATGAGATGGAACGACCGGAGCCGACCACGAGATAATAAAACAGTTAGTGCTTGTCATTGAGGCGTCCATAAATTTTGCGAAGCATCAAATTTAACATTCTGCCCCTGTGGGTTCAGGTAAACCGTATTTTTATCATAAACAGGCTGTCCCCTCTCAAAAGTTGGCCGATATGTGGCAGGCTCAACAATCTTGATTTTACTACCATCCGCATAGGTCAACTTATAATATTCACCTATATGCGTTGACTGTTTAACAGCGCCAGCAGTTGACGGACTATATTGCACTTCTACAATTTTAGAAACCCCACCATCACTAGAGCTAACTTTAAATACCTGGGCATTACCAGAGGTACCGCTTTTAGTTGAAGACGTCACAATAAAACGGTCTAGGAGAAATGACTGTTTAAGATCATCTATCGACTTACCCCAAATACTTGTAGGAGCCTCGGCAATATTGCGAGGTATACCGATTTGCGCAGCAAGATTATTACGCAATCCCTCACGAGCAATAGCTGAGGTTGCAGGTATTTCTCTTTCAAGCTCACTTATTACCCCTCCAGCACCTTTGGCACCAAGGCTCTCAGCTTCCGCCGCCGCAACCTTCTTCGCCGCCCGCCTTTCCGCTACAGCTTCCAATATCGTCTTGAGAGTAGCCTTACCTCCGACCACTCCACCCAGCGACAGGATGACATCGTCGATAATACTCACCGACTCCGTATTCTTCACCGCCAGCGTCAATATCCGATCAGCGGCATTTTTCGAGGCTAGGTTGTTACTCGAGAAATCCAGGATTTCCTTGCTGTATGCCTCAGCCTGAGCTTTCCCATACTGCTTCCATTTTTCGGCCGCCGTCAGTTCGCCGTAATAACCCTTTCCAAGGCCGTTGAACAAACCTGAGTCATTAAACTGCTCTGGCGTCGAGGCGAACGCATAGACAGGGTTACCATAGGCAATGATCGGCTTGCCATCTGCCCAAGTCAGCGGGATTTTTTGATCCACCAACTGTTTTACGGCGTTTTTTGCAACATCCAGATCGCGCTTGAACCAATCCGTGGTCGGGTCACTCCCCCACTTCTCAACCAAGGCTTCCAAGCGCGCTTTTTCAACTGCGTCAATTTTTTCACCACTGGCGAGGAGGAGCAGATCCTCCCAAAGGGCGTCAGACTTCGGTTTGCCCAGTGTCTGCTCCAGCTCCTCGGCTTTTTTCTTCAGCAGCGGAAGTTCTTGATCACGATGATGCTGGCGATTATTAACCTCGACCCCTGCCCCGCTACCGCCACCTGCGATTGCTCCGGCAGTACCTCCCAGCGATCCGGCCGATGCTCCAAGCCCCGTGGCGATGAGTGTTGCAATAGCTTCCTGATTGCTCTGTTCAATACCACTTTTGCCCAAGGCCTCTGCAATCGCAGGCATCAGCGCCGCCGACGCTCCCGCTCCCAACGCACCGCTCTGTACAGAGCCGCTCGACAGCCCCATCGCAGCACCGGCCAAGGCGTGAAGCAATACCCGGGCAGCACCACCTTCAGCCCATGCCGCTCGGCTGGTGTCATCGGCAGCATTGCGCTTCTGTGCATCAGCGTAATCACCAATCTTTTTGAAGGTGTCATTGGCCGTGGTATTGGCAACGATGCCAACTGCAGTCGTGCCACCAACGCCTCCAAGGCCCGCCGCGATCAAGCCCGAGGCGATGTCGGCCATGATGCGTTTATCACCGCCAACGCTCCAACTAGCAGCATCCGCCAGGGCCGCGTTGGCCTCCGTCACCTGCTCAGGGGTTTTGGCTTTGCTTAGTAACTCTTTGGCAGAATCAGCCTTGGCTTTAGCCACCAAGTTGATAGAGGTACTCGCTAGCTGCGCGGAACTCTGGATCAGGTCCATGCGCTCCTGCATCTTCTTCTCGTCCGGCCGGTCAAGATGCTGATTCGCATTACTGGTGTCGCGATTCAGCCCTACCAGATCCTGCGAGCCCGCTGGATCACGGATCGTGATCGTCCCCTCGCTGACAGCACTGCGGGTGCTGCTGTGATCGGACTCCTTGAGCGCCAGCGGCAGCGTGCCGCCCATGTCGGAATGCGCCCATTTTCTTTCACTGTCCGGCGTCTGCGGTCCGCCCGGCTTGTCCCACTTGGTACTGGTGTAAGAAGCACTCAGACTGGCCGATTGGCTTTTGATCTCACTGGTGTTCTTGATGTCGCTGACGATCAAGCGACCTGTATCGAGATGGTTCTTGTCGGCACTGGCTTCACTGGCAATCACTCCGCCTTGCAGTTGGGTGTTGGCCCCAACATAAATGTCGTATCCCCCTTTACCTGCATAGAGTCCGGTCTGGTCAGTCACCGCCTGGTAATCGCTGTTCATCTTGCTGCCAGCAATATTGCCGCTGGCGGTCACTATGGAGCCGTAGCAGAACGGCGGTACACAGATGCTGGCGCCGAAACCTCCACTCGTCTGTCGGTTTTTCTGATCAGCTTCGTCCTGCCGGGAGACGATATTGAGATTGCCTCCCACATCCGCCTTGATGGTATCGGCCCGTACCTGGGCGCCGGCCAAGGTGGTGTCCTGACCACTTTTCAGCATGAGCAAGCCGGTATCCACGGTGCTGTTGACCTGGGTAACCGAGTGCCCCTTACCCATGCCTTTGGCCATCTGTGCGCCGAGATCCAGAGTGAAGCCGTTCTGATCACCAATATTGAAGCTGGCGCCGATACTGGTCTTGCTGTTGCGGCTCTGGTTATCCCATTGCGCACGGTCCTGCGCGCTTTCCAGAGTGATGTCATTTTTCGCCATCAACAGCGTATCTTTTGCCTTGAGGCTACTACCCACGACATGAATATCGCCCTGGGTACCCGCCGCATCCCCTACCGCCGAAATGACCAGACCCGCACCACTGGTCAAGCTCGATTGCTTGGCCGTTTCACTGCGATACTCGCTGGTACTTTTACTCCGGGTCGAACCCAACTCGGTCCCAATCTTGATAAGCGAACCACTGCTGTTGGCTGGCTTACCTTGGGATTGATTCGCCGCATCGGCGCTGAAGCTGTCGGCCGCGTTGTAGGCAGAGAGCAATGCCTGCGCCCCCTTGACCGCTTTCAAACGACTATCATCTGCATCCCTGGCCGCACGTACATCATTGCGAATGCTCTTGTACGTATCGACCACCATGCCACCGACTACCCGGCCCACTGCAAGACTCTTCGAGCTGTCAGTGCTGCTTTGCGTGGCAGTTTCCACACCCGCGGCGATGGTCACATTGGAACCGGTAAGATTCATCTCCTTGGTGCTGACCAAATCACTGGCCACCACCTTCAGTTCGCGCCCAGCCTCAAGTCTCACACTACCTTCACTCGATCCCACGGTACTGCCCGTCAAGGTGGTTTGCGCCGCCTTACCGGTGTGGTTCCCGCTCCTGATCGACAGATGCTGGTTGCCCGTGATGTCGTCCACGCCCAGATTGTTGGCCGTGAGAACTCCCGTCAGGTCACGGTTCTTCTGCTTATGCAACTCACTACGGGTGAAGGTGTTTTCGGCCGCATCGATGGTCAGGTCGCGCCCGGCCTGAACTGCCAGGTCCTGAGTACTGACCAATGCCGAGCCTGTTACGGTCGCGTCGCGCTTGGCCGCCACTTCCACGGTGTTGCCGGAGATGACGCTGCCGACTGCCGTGGTTTGGGTCTCGGCTACCTGATCCTTGACCTTGCTCGACTTCAGACCACCCCAGCTGCTTTTGCTTTTACTGCTTTCGTGACGGGCACTATTTGAGTCGCTAACAGCCAGGATTTGAACGTCATTACCCGCCATCAACTTCGCGGCACCTTTTTCCGCGGTGACATCACTACCCTTGATCAGCAAGTCATTCCCTGCGACCAGTACACTGTCGGTTCCCGAGGTAACAGAACTGGCGATGTTGGTGGTGCTAGCCACCTCATCAAGCCGACTCTTCTTGCCCGACGAGCTCTTCTTGGTCTTGCTGTAGAAGTTGTAGTTGCTGTCCTCCGCGGACTCCAGCGCCAGGTTGCCACCGGCCACCAGATACGCCTCGTCTCCGGCACTCACCCGACTGGCAATCAGTTCCAGATCCTTGCCGGCACTGAGGGCCACACTGCCACCTGCGGTCACCGCCGTGGCAACCTGGCTGACTTTGTCGGACTGGCCCTTGTACTTCTTCGAGCTGGAGTACGAGTGCTGTTCGTCCGCTGCCGAGGCCAGGGTCAGGTTGCCGGTGGCGGCCATGGCGAGGTTGCGTTTGGCGTCGATCTGGCTGGCGATGGCCGACAGGTCGCGGCCGCTGTTGATCGTCAGGTCGCGGCCGCTGGTGAGCACCGAGCCGTGCTGGCTGGTGCTGGTGTGCAGGGAGTTGGTCCGAGTCTCGTTGTCCTGCTGTTCGACAGCGGAGAGGTTGGCGTCCCGGCCGGCGTTGATGGTGGTGTCACGCGCGACTTGCAGCACGCCAGCGGCGTTATTGAAATCGCGACCGGCCTTGAGCGTCAGGTCATTGGCGGCTTCGATACGCGCGGCGCTGTCGAGGAAGTCACGCCGTTGTTGCAGATCGCCGCCGCTGTTCTGGTGGCTGGTGACCGTGCGTTCGTTGATCAGGTCGCCGTTGAGCGCGCTCAGGTTCACATCGCGACCGGCGATGATGCCGCCCGCCTTGTTCACCAGGTTGTTGCCCGCCAGCAGGTCCAGGCGATTGCCGGCTTCGATCAGGCCACTATTGACCAAGTCGTTGCCGGCCTTGGCCGAGAGGTTGTTGGTGGCGCGCAGGGTGCCGGCGTTGAGCAGGTCCTTGCCGGCGATCAGGCTGATGTCCTGCCCGGCGATCAGCGCGCCGTTGGCGGCCAGGCGGTTGTTGGCGTGGGCCATGTACAGCACCGGCACCAGCACGTTCTCGCCATTTACCGGGTGCGATTCGAGCCAGACGATGTCGTGGGTCAGGGCCGCGACCTGCTCGGAGGTCAGCGAGGTGCCGATCGCCAGGTTGAGCTGCTGCTTGCTCTGCAGCGCGTTATCCATCAGGTACTTGAACAGTTTCTCGTCGGAGTCCTGGCCATCGATGAAACGTTGGCCGGTGCGGGCGACCACCGCCTGCTGGATCAGCCGTTGTTCGTAGAAACCGTCGCCCAGGCGTTTCCAGCTGTTGTCGGGGTTGTAACCCAGGTTCGACAGCAGGTAGTCCGAGCTCATGAACTGTTTCAGGTTGGTCAGCGCCGGGTTGGTTTCAACCAGGTATTTGTGCGCTTGAGGGGGATTGTCGAGCATCGGGATGCCCTGGACCCGCACAATGCTGCCTTGCACCTGTTGCGCCGGGGTACGGCTGTATACCGGCCCTTGAGTAGCCGTTCCACTGTCCGTCGGGGTCGTGACGCTAATCATCGGCAGACTGGCATCGACACCAGGCTGCACCGCGCCAACCTGCGCCAGCTTGCGCTCAGTCGCGGCCACCGGAACCAGCGAATCGACCTGGAGCGCCCGCGCCTGACTCTGGGCCAGGTTCTGCTCGCGCTCAGCGAATCTCAGGCTGATGCTGCCCATGCTCCAGTCCATCGGTGCCGGGTTGCGCTGGGTCGCCGCGGTGTCGCCGGCTCCTTCGCTGCTCAGGCGGAACAGGCCGTGTTGCCCGACCGGCAACGTGAAGCCTGGCAGGGCCAAGGGGTTGACCTGCTGCTTGGCCAGATCCGGCGGCAATTGCGAGTTGATATAGATCGGCGTCGAATACTGACTGCCCGTCGAAGTGTCGCCGGTCTTCTTGCCGCCGCCGACATAGGCGTAGTAACCACGCACCACGCCGTTGTCGATCTTCTCCGAAGCGTTGAGCTGGACGCTGGCGCCGGACTGGATGATGGCGTCGAAGCGCTTGCCGTCGCTGCTTGCCAGAGCCTTGGTACCACCACCCGCCAGTTTTCGAGTACCGGTCATCAGGGCATTGAACCGCGCCAGGTCGGCTTCGAAAGTAGCAGACGGCTTGGTGCCATTTCTGGCATTGAAGGCAGCCACCGCAGCGACCGCACCTTGGTACTCATCCACATGGTTGTATTTGATGGTGGTGGTTTCAATGTCCTGGGGCACCACCCCCTGGTTCTTGATGCTGACGGCGTTAATCGCCAGGTTGCCGGAGGAAGCGATAAAACTGCTTTCGTTACTCAGCTCCTGGGCACCGATGTCCAGCTGCCCGCCGCTGGAGATACTGGAGGCCGCCGTACTGGCGGTCACCTGCAGGCGATCACGCTCGGTGAGCTGCCAGACCGCATTACGCCGATTGCCATGCTTCTTGACATGGCATACCCCAAAGGGGCCGCACGGCAACTCAGTGATTGCGGCGTAGTACTTCTCGTGTTCCGAGTAGGTGAGGATGTCCATGACGTTCTTCACCGTCATGGCGCGAATGGTCATGTCACCCAGGCTTTCGAGGGTGCCGGAGCGGTTTTCCAGCAGGCTCGACTGGGCCTGCCCGGCATTGGCGGCCACCAGCAGGCTGCCCATGCTGAAAACGTCGGCATAGCGATTACTGAAGGTGTTGCCCAGCAACTGCATGTCGCCGCCGCTGAAGATCGAGCTGTGCTCGGCATCGCTGACACCGGCATTGAGCAGCGTCCCGAAATTGAGGGTCAGCGCCCCGGCGCTGCCGAGGGAGCCATAGTTATTGATTGCCCCGGCATTGACCGTCAGCCCCTGGGCGGAGCTCAGGCGTCCGCGATTGGTGAGCACTCCGCCGACATTGATCCGGGTGTTGCCACCACCGGCGATAGTCGCGGTGCCTGGCAGGTCGAGCTGGGCGGCGCCGAAGCTCATGTCGCCCAGGCTGGTCAGTCGCCCATTGCCACCGTAGGCGCCGGACAGTTGCAGGCTCAGGCTGCCGTCACTGGCGATCAGGCCATCGTTGTTCCAGTTGCCGCCACCGCCCTCAAAGCTGTCGGAGGCCAGCAGCTGGCCGCCGGCACTCTGGTAGAAGTTGTTGACGTTGACCTTCAGGCGTCCAGCCTGGATCACGCTGGTGTTGCTCCACGAGTCGGCATTGAGGGTCAGCCCCCCTTGGGTGACCAGGGTGCCGCCCGCCCCGCTGACGTTGGCCATCGAGATATCGAATTGCCCCTTGCCGGAGTGCAGCAGGGTGCCGCCGGCATTCTGCAAGCTCGTCGCGCCGAGGCCCAGGTCGGTACTGGCCACTTCGATGCGGCCGTTACGGTTGTCCAGCAAACCGCCGATCTGGAACAGGCTCTTACCCCCGCTCCCGGCGGCCCGTAGCTGACCCTGAGCGTTGTCGATACTGGCCGCTCGGATGAGCAGCGAGGTGTCGCTCTCGATAACCCCCAGGCGGTTGTTCAATGCACCGCTCAAGCCGAGATCGATGCCTTGACCGGCAACCTGCCCGCCCTTGTCGCCGCCGTTGTCGAACGTAGTCGCGGTGACGCCAAGCTGGCCGCTGGCATAAAGCCCGCCATTGCGGTTGTCGAAGCCGGCGGCGTTGACGATGACATCGCCCTGGCGCGCGGCAATGCGCCCCCCGTTGTTGTTCAGCCCGGCCAAGGCACGCAGATTCAAGCGCTGGGCTTCGATCACGCCACGCTGGCGCTGGTCATTCAGGTCATAACCGTTGAGCAGCACGCCACTGATATGGGTTTCAAGCGCGCCCTTGAGGCTCGACAGCACCCCGCCACGGTTGTCGAGGTTGACCGCGGTAATGCTGACCGCGCCGTCCTGACCGATGACCTTGCCGCCCTGGTTGTTGAAATCGCCGCTGATATTCAGCGTCAGGCCGTTCTGGCTTTGCACCGCGGCCTTGCTGTTGTCGAGGCTGGCAGCCTTCAGCTCGAGGCCCGCATCACGGCTGTAAATCAAGCCGCCCAGGGCATTCTGGACAGCTCCCGCGACAGTCAGGGTGGCTTGCCGGTTGGCCGCCACGGTGCCGTGGTCTCGGTTGTCCAGGCTGTCGGCGTTGAAGGTCAACAGATCCTGGCCGATCAGTTTGCCGCCGCGGTTATCGACGTGGGCCGCGCGCTTGAGCAGCAAGGCCCCGTCACTGCTGAGGGTACCCAGGACGTTGTCCAGGCTGGCCGCCACGTCCAGGGTCAGGGCACCTTTGGTCGCCAGGCTGCCGCTACTGTTGTCCAGGCTGCCGGCGCGCAGATCGACCGATTGCAACGCACTGAGGTTGCCGGCCTTGTTGTTCAAGGTTGCCGCCTTGAGATCAAGGGTGGCACCACTGTCGAGCAGACCGCCGCCCGTGTTATTCAGCAGGCCGGCGACCGTGAGCGTCTGGCCGCCGACACTGGAGACCACCCCTTCGCCGCTGTTGTCCAGGCTCGCGGCGCTCAGCTTGAGCGTGCCATTGCTGGCCAGGGCGCCGGCGCCGCTGTTCAGCAGGGCGCCGCTGACGTCAACGGCCAGGTTGCCCTCCTTGCTGGAGAGCGTCCCGTGGTTGCGGTTGTCCAGGCTCCCTGCCTCGACGGTCAGGCCCTTGATCCCCGACACCAGGCCATTGGCATTCAGCAACTGGCCGGACACGACACCCAGCGCCGCCTCACTGATCAACTTGCCTTGGGTGTTATCCAGGGTGCGACCCGTCAGCGTGAAGCCTTGGCGACTGGACAGGGTCCCCTGCTGGTTCTTCAGGTCCTGCAGTTGCTTGATGCTCAACAAGCCTTTGGCATTCAGTCGGCCGAGGCTGTTGTCGAGATCGCCATTGGCCAGGTCCAGGGTCACCGCGCCGTCGCCCAACAGGCGACCGCCACGCTGCGTCAACCCCGTGACCTTGAGGTTCATGTCGCCCTTGGCCGACACCTCGCCGGCATCGCTTGAGTCCAACTGGTGCGCGGTCAGCTCCAGCGCGCCTTTACTGTTGATCAGCCCGCTGTCCGTGTTGTTCAGCGCCTTGGCCGACAGGTTCAGCCAGTCACCCGCCAGCACGGAACCGTGGCGGTTGTTCAAGTCACCGCTGGCGATGCTCAAGCCGTTGATAGCGTCGATCAGCCCCTGGTCCTGGTTGGTCAGTTGCCCCTGTACCGTCAGTTTCAACCCCGAACGGCTGGTCAATTCGCCGGCACTGTTATCCAGGCTGGCGGCCTGTACTTCCAGCGCCGCGGCACCGATCTTGCCCTTGATGGAGCTGAGCGTCTGTTCGATACGCAGGGTCAACGCCTGGTTACCGAGCAGTTGGCCGCCATCGTTGTTCAGGCTCTTGGCGTTGAGTTCGTAGGCCGCGTCGCTGG
This sequence comes from Pseudomonas sp. GW822-FHT05A08, assembly GCF_058800485.1. NCBI lineage: Bacteria > Pseudomonadati > Pseudomonadota > Gammaproteobacteria > Pseudomonadales > Pseudomonadaceae > Pseudomonas > Pseudomonas sp. GW822-FHT05A08. Next base: position 1,927,360 of record NZ_CM179511.1, on the reverse strand, counting down.
AGATTTCGCCGTTGCGGTTGTCGAGGTCACTGAGGTTTTTCAGCAGCAGCGCACCCGGCGCGTGAATGAAACCGTCCCGGTTGTTCAGCCGGCCATGGTTCAGGTCCAGGCTCAGGCTGGTGTTGCTGAACAGACTGCCGCCCTGCTGTTCAAGGCTGCTGACCTTCGCGGTCAGTGCCTTGTCACTGCCGATGCGCCCGGCCGCGTTGGTCAGTTTTGCCGCCGTCAGGTCCAGGGTGTCGCCACTGTCGAGGCTGCCGGCCTGGCTGTTATCGAAGTCGCCAGTGGTGACCTGTACCACGCCCTTGCCGCTGATCACGCCTTTGTGGCTGTTGTCCAGGCTGGCGCTGCGCAACTGCACGCCGCCCTCGCTCACCAGCTTGCCGCCCACGTTGCTCAAGGCGCCACGAGCGCCGAGGTCCAGCGCAGCAGCGCTCATGAAACGACCGTCGCTGTTGTCCAGGGTTGCCGCGGCCACATCAAGGGTGCTTTGGCTATCGATCAACCCTTGGTTGTTTTGCAGGTCGCCCTTGAGTGTGAGGTCCAGGCCTTGCTGGCTTTTGATTTTCCCACTGCGGTTATCGATACGCCCGCCCGTGATCGTCAGCTCGGCCAGCGCATTGATCAAGCCGGCAGCCTGGTTGATCACCTCATCGACCTTGAGCGTCAGCGTGTCATGGGCCTCGACCAGACCCTGGTCGCTGTTATCCAGCTGCTTGCCTGTCAGGCTCAGGCCGGCCTGGGTAGAAAGCTCGCCGCTTCGGTTATCGAGCGTATCGACCTTGAGTTTCAGCGCTTTTGTAGCCCCTACCAGACCGCCTTGGCGGTTATCGAGGCTCGCCCCCGTCAGGTCCAGCACGCCAGTGGCGATCAACTTGCCGCCCTGATTGTCCAGGGTGCCGATCCGAGCGGTCACATCCTGTTTGCCGGAGATATCGGCAGCGCGGTTGTCCAGGCTGGCGGCGGTGAGCAGCAACGCGCCGTCGGCGACAACGGTGCCCCGCTGGTTAGCGAAAACCGTATCGACCTTCAGGTCCAGGTCGCCGGTCGTGCCGAGCACGCCATCAGTGTTGTCCAGGCTGGCGCTGTGGCTGTCGAGGGAACTGGCGCTGACCAGGCCCTTCACGTTACTCAGGGCCTCGGCGATACGCAGGGTCAGCCCCTGGTCACTGATCAGCTTGGCACCGTTGTTATCCAGGCTTTGCGCTTCCAGGCTGAAAGCCCGGGCGCTGGAAATCTCACCCTTTCGGTTGTCGACGCCCTTCAGGTTCTTGAGCTGCAGGGCTCCCGGCGCATGGATGTAGCCACCCTGGTTATTGAGCTGGCCGTTGTTCAGGTCCAGGCTCAGGGCGGCTTCGCTGAACAGCTCCCCGTGTTGCTGATCGAGCCCGGTCACGCTGGCCGTGAGGTCCTGGGCGCTGCTGATGCTGCCACCGGCGTTATTGACCTGGGTGGCGATCAGGCCAAGGCTGCTTTCACTGCGCAGGCTTCCACCCTGGCTGTTGTTGAAGGTCGTCGCGGTGATTTGCGTGGCGTGCTTGCCGGACAGCAGGCCCTTCTGGCTGTTATCGAGAGGGCCGCTGGCGACAGTCAGGCCCTTCTCGGACTTGATGGAGCCACCCTGATTGAGCAGTTCGCCACGGCTGGTGATCGACAGGTCTTCCACGCTCTCAATACGGCCGGCGGTGTTCGTCAGTTTGCTGGTGCCCAGGGTCAGGGGGCGGTCGCTGCGGACCAGCCCGCGGGTGTTGTCGAGCCCACCGGCCAGGGTGATCTCCAGCCCGTTGTGGCTGTCGATCTCGCCATCGGTGTTATCCAGGCTCTGGCTGTTCAGCGTCGTGGTGCCCTTGCCTTGGATCAACCCCTTGCTCTGATTGATAAGACGGCCAACCTTCAGCTCCAGATCGCTACCGGCCAGGACTCTGCCGCCGTCACTGTTGTCGAGCTGCTGGCCGTCAACTTCAGTGGTGATTCCGCTGGACAGTTTTCCGGCGCGGTTGTCGATGCCCTGAACCTTGAGTTTCAGCGCTTTTGTCGCCGCGACCAGGCTGTTGTCCCGGTTGTCGAGAACACTGCCAATCAACGTCAGGTTGCCTTGCGCCACCAGGGTGCCGCCCTGCTGTTGGAGGGTGTCGACGGTCGCATGTACATCGCCTTGGCTGGCGATTCGCCCCAGGGCGTTTTGCACGTTCTGAGCCTTGAGCGTCACTGGGCCGACGGCGCTGAGCAAGCCGCCGCGGTTGTCCAGGCGGGTACCGGTCAGGCCGATCCCTGCCTGACTGGTGATCACGCCTTTGTCGCGATTGTCGAGCTGGCGCACATCGAGTTGCAGGTGCTTGTCGGTGCGTACCTTGCCTGCGCGGTTGTCCAGCAAAGCCGTGTCCAGGCTCAGGCGATCCTTGCCGGTCAGGCTGCCGCCACGGTTGTCGAGACTACCAGCCTGCAGGTCCACCACCCCCTTGGCACCCAGGTCTCCTGCGCTCTGGTTATCGAACAGGCCCACGATCCGCGTGGTCAGGCTGCCATCGCTGGCCAGGCTGCCTGCATGGCTGTTATCCAGGCTGGCGGCGCTGATGCTCACACGCTTGGCGGAACCCAGGACACCGCCCTGGTTGTTCAGGGCGCCGATCAAGCCGATGTTCAACGCCACGTCACCGGTGACCTGACCGCCGCTGTTGTCCAGGCTGTTGGCCGTCAGGGTGGTGATACCGACGCTGGAGACTTCGCCATCGTGGTTATTCAGATGGCCCAATGTGGCGCTGAGGTTGCCGTCGCCGCTGATCAGGCCCCGGCCGTTGAGCACCTGACCGGCCGTGAGTTCGAGACTACCGCTGCTCAGCACCCGCCCCTTGTTCTGGTTATCCAGGGTGCCCGCGCGCACGTTCGCGTTTTGTTTCGCGCTCAGGGTACCGCCCTGATTGTTCAGGGCTTGCGCCGTGGCCACCGTCAGATTGCGACTGGCGATCACGCTCTTGCCGCTGTTATTGAGGGTCTGCGCGCTCAGGCTGACATCGCCATTGGCATTGCGGCTGTTATCGGCGTTGACCCCGACTTCGATGATGCCGCTGTTGCTCAGTCGCCCTCCGGCGCTGAGGCTGATGCTGTCGCGCGCGGTCAGGTTTTGCCGGTTATTCAGGTCGCCCTGGGTTTGCACTGTGAGTGCGCTACCGGCATGGACCGATCCTTGGGCATCCAGACTCGCCGCCTGGACCTTGACCGCGCCATTGGCCGCCGAGGCGTCGACCATGCGCAGTTGGCCATTGGCATCGAGCTGGATATCGCCGCCGCTGGCGATCAACTTGCCGTCGAGTTTTACCCCGACCCCGGCCTCGGTGCCCACCAGCCTGATCGCCCCGGCGTACATGCCGCCCAGGGCCGAGGAGTCGATCGCCAGTTCCGGCTTGGCGCTGCCGTCGTCGGCGCGGGCCGTGGCGTTCAGGGTGCGGGCATCGACGTCGTTGCGGCCGGTGACGATGGTCAGGTTGTTCGCCTGGATCTCGGCATTGATCTTGGCGCTGCGGGTGATGATTTCGAAGCGGTCGACGTTGCTGGCGTTGAGCGTCGCACCGTCGATGGTCACCTGCCCCTGATCGACCTGGTAACGGCTGAGCTGGCCGTTTTCGATCACCGGCTTGCCGGTGGTCAGGGTGGCTTTCGGGGTGTTGATGAAGCCGCAGCCGTTGCAGCTGATGCCATAGGGGTTGGCGACGATCACATGGGCCGACTGCCCCGCCACTTCGGTGTAGCCGCGCAGCTGGCTCGGGCTGCCGCCGTTGACTTCGTTGAGGATGGTTTGCGCCGCGACGCCCTTGAGGTTCGGGTTGCCGACGATGATCCCGCCCAGCTGGGTGCTCTGCGTGCGGTCGGTGGCGTTGTTGAGGATCAGCCCCTGCTGGCCAACGTTGTAGTCGTGGAACTGGTTATGCGACAGGCCGCTGCCATTGGGCGTGGCGATATTGACGATGGGTACGCCGTTGCCCGCCTGGCCCAGGCTGGTGCCCGGCGCGCTGACCACGATGCCTTCCGCCTGGGCCCACAGCGGTTGCCAGAACATGGCGTTGGCCAGGATGAACGCCAGGCCGCGCTTGGGCATGCCCCAGAAGTGCTCGCGGGTTTTCAGGGCGGCAGAAGGCTGGCGGGCCAGGAAAGCGAATTGGCGAACATCCATGTCGAAGGTCTCGGAAAAACGCGAATCAGAGGAAGAAATCCAGGCGGAAGTAGATCGGCGCTTCGCGCTCGCTCAGGACATCCGGGCGTTCAAGGGAATGGGCGAAGGTCACGCTGGTCGCCAGGTGCCGGCCGCGGGCGAACAGCTCCAGGGAGTTGCTCGACAGGCGCCCGTGCTGCTCACCGTTGTAGCGATCGCCACGGATGACGCCCTGGTCGTAGCCCAGGCTGCTGCCGTACTCAGTGAACAGTGGCTGTAGCCAGGCCCAGGTCACCGGACGGCTCCAGCGCAGGTCGTTGCGCCAGTACCCGCCGCTGTCGCCGGACAGCGACTGATCCTTGTACCCGCGAATCGACGACTGCCCGCCCAGGCTGGTGCGCTGCGGGCTGAACAGCACGTCTTCGCTGCGCTGGCCGGTCATCAGGCTGCTGAAGCTGAACGACTCGCCCCACAGCTTGAACGGCTGCAGGTAACTGAGGGTGGCGGTGTATTTGCGGTAGCGCGCATTCGGCTCGCCGGGTCCCGGGTGGCCATTGTCCTGGGCATCGAAGGCGCCAATGCCGTGCTGCATGCCCAGGTCGAGGTTGACGAAGGCACCGCCGATGCGCCGGCCATGGTTGATGCCGAACTGGGCTTCGCTGAGGCGATTGCTGCTCAAGGCCAGCTTGCTGTCTTCGATGAAGTTATTGGTGCGCAGGTAGGCCAGGCCGGCATTCAGCGAGGTCTTGCTCACCGCGTCACGCAGGATCACCCGCTCGGCGCGCAGCTGGTGGTTCTGGCTGTCGCCGGTCTGCTTGAAGCTGAAACCATTGGCCTGGGCCTGGGAGCGGTACTCACTCTGGCTGTAGGTGTAACTGAAGTTCCACCAGCCCCAGGGCAGGTTGTAATAGAGCATGGCGTTGTTGGAGCTGTGCTGGTGATCGCTCATGGCATCGTGGCCACCGCGCAACATCAGCTGGTCGGCCAGCCCCAGCGGGCTGTCCCAGTCGAAGGTGGTGCCCCACTGCTGCTCGCCGGTGCTGCGCTGGCCGTCGTTGCTGCGCGACAGCCCGGCCCGCCAGGGCTTTTGCGCGGTGTTCTTGACCAGCACTTCGCTGCCACCGACCTCCTTGCCGGGGGCCAGCTCCATTTGCGCCTGGTTCGACGGCAGGCGGTTGAGCTGGTCCACCAGTTGTTCGATTTCCCGCAGGTTGACCCGCTCGCCGACCTGGCCAGGAAAGGCCATGGCCAGCTCGCGCTCGGACAGTTGGCTGTCGGCCGCGCCCTTCAAGCCTTCGAGCCGGCCCTCGACCACCAGCACCTTCAAGTGGCCGCCGGACAGGTCCTGCTGCGGCAGGTAGGCACGGCTGGTCACCAGGCCCTTCTCGAGGTAGTGATCGGTGATGACCTTGAGCAGCTCGTTGAGCTGGCTGACACCCAGGCACTGGCCGATATAAGGCTTGAGCAGGCGCGCCTGCTCGGCGGCGGACAGGCTGTCGGCGCCCTTGAGCTCGATGTCCTTGATCGGGAAACAGCGGGTGTCGGCAGGCGCGGTCGGCGCCGTGGGGGCGGCCTCTTTACCGGGCAAATCCTTGAGTTCTTCCAGGCGCCGGCGCTGCTCTTCGAGCAGGCGATCCTGGCGTTCGCGGATCAGGTCGGTGTCACCGGGGGTGGGAGCGGCATGAACGAGGTGTAGCGGAGTCAAGCACAGCAAAGCCAGGCACAACCTCCCCGCGAGGGCGGGTGAGTACATGTTCGGTCCCTCGAGACGCATTAGTGTCAAAATGATATCAATATGTTAATTGGCCATCATTTTGGCGTCAATCATTCATCCTGCCGGCTGATGCAGGAGAGAGGCTCTGCAACGGGGGTTCCAGCGAAGAACTTAAGTCGTCGAAGGGTCTGCCCCGATAAGGCCCAGCCAAGCCTGCTTCCGCCCTGAACTCAAGATCGCCCCTCACCTGATCAACCGCTGAACTTTTCCAAGTTCCTGGCCCTCAACCGCATAACCCTGTCGCCCCGATCAAGAGGCCACCCCCATGAAATCGCTCCTCTCCTTCAGCATCGCCACCACCCTGCTCTGCACCCTGCCCGCCTGGGCCTGCACCCTTGACGAGGCCACCGCCAAGCGTGAGCAACTGGCCCAGGAAGTGACCAGGCTCACCGAGCAGAACCCGGCCAAGGCCAAGGAAATCAACGACGAGTTGCAGAAGATGGACCTGAGCACGGCCAGCAAGGATCTGCCGGACAAGTGCCAGTTGATCGACCAGCGCCTGAAAGAGCTGGGCGCGGCCGAGAAGAAGGCCGACAGCTGATCGCCGGCCAATAAAAAGCCCGGACAGGGTCCGGGCTTTTTCTGTTGCGCTACGGCTTATTCGGCAGCCGGTGCTGGCTTGCGGCGCTTGAGCGGCGCCATGCCGTCCTGGCTGACCAGGGCATCGCTTTTCGGCCGGTTGGCGGTCTTGCGCTTGGTCGGGGCCTTGGCCGCGGTTTTTTTCTTGTCGCCCTTGGCGTCGGTCTTTTTCTTCTTCACGCCCGCGGCCTTGCCGGAGGCCTTGACCTTCTTCGGCCCGCCGTAGGTGCCTTTGACTTCCTTGATGGTGCGACGCTCGAAGTTCTGCTTGAGGTAGCGCTCGATGCTCGACATCAGGTTCCAGTCGCCATGGCAGATCAGCGAGATGGCCAGGCCGTCGTTGCCGGCACGCCCGGTACGGCCGATGCGGTGCACATACTCGTCGCCGCTGCGCGGCATGTCGAAGTTGATCACCAGGTCCAGGCCGTCGACGTCCAGGCCGCGGGCGGCGACGTCGGTGGCGACGAGGATTTTCACCCCACCCTGCTTCAGGCGGTCGATGGCCAGCTTGCGGTCCTTCTGGTCTTTCTCACCGTGCAGGACGAATGCCTTGTACTCCTGGGCCACCAGGCGGCCGTAGATGCGGTCGGCCATGGCGCGGGTGTTGGTGAAGACGATGGCCTTCTGGTAGGTCTCGTTGGCCAGCAGCCAGTTGACGATTTGCTCTTTGTGCTGGTTGTGGTCAGCGGTGATGATCTGCTGGCGGGTGGTGTCGTTCAGCTGGCTGACCGCGTTCAGCTGCAGGTGCTCAGGGTTGTTCAGGACCTTGGCGACCATCTCGCGCAGGCCCGAGCCGCCGGTGGTGGCGGAAAACAGCATGGTCTGCTGCCGGTTCGGGCACTCGTCCACCAGGCGCTGCACGTCGTCGGCAAAGCCCATGTCGAGCATGCGGTCGGCTTCGTCAAGGACCAGCACTTCCACTTCTTTCAAATCGAGGTTGCCGGCGTTCAGTTGCTCGATCAGGCGGCCCGGGGTGCCGATCAGGATGTCCGGCACCTTGCGCAGCATGGCGGCCTGGACCTTGAAGTCTTCGCCACCGGTGATCAGGCCGGCCTTGATGAAGGTGAACTGCGAGAAGCGTTCGACTTCCTTCAGGGTCTGCTGCGCCAGTTCGCGGGTCGGCAACAGGATCAGGGTCTTGATGCTGACGCGGATCTTCGCCGGACCGATCAGGCGATTGAGAATCGGCAGGACGAACGCGGCGGTCTTGCCGCTGCCGGTCTGTGCCGTCACCCGCAGGTCACGCCCCTGGAGCGCGAGCGGAATGGCCGCTGCCTGCACAGGCGTTGGCTCGACAAATTTAAGCTCGGCCACGGCTTTGAGCAGGCGTTCGTGCAGGGCGAATTGGGAAAACACGGGTGCTACCTCGAAGATATGCAAAAAAACAGCTGCATAGGGTAACGGTTTCGGGCGCGAAGGCCGAGTTTCTTTCACGCAAACCACGGTAAACAATTGGTTTTTGTCAGCGATTTGTCCTTAACGGTAACTTTCGACGGCTTAAATGTTCTAATCGATCCGTCTCGTCTCATAGAGGAAGCTTCTGACCCCATGGATTTCAAACAGCTCTGGCTCAACGTTCAAGACCTCTGGGGGGCGCTCGATGAGCACCCGCTCCTGCATTCCAGCCTGGCCCTGGTCATCCTGCTGGTGGTGGCGCTGCTCGTCGGACGAGTGGCGCGCTACCTGATCCTGCACGCGGTCAAGCTGCTCGGCCACCAGCCGTCCCTGCACTGGCTCAACGATCTGCGCCAGAACAAGGTGTTCCATCGCCTGGCGCAGATGACCCCGTCGCTGGTGGTCCAGTTCGGCCTGCACCTGGTGCCGGAGCTGAGCAAGACCAGCCTGGTGTTCCTCGGCAACCTGGCGCTGGCCTTCACCATCCTGTTCCAGGTGCTGGCCATCAGCGCCCTGCTCAACGCCCTGCTGGACATCTACGCGCGCACCGAACATGCGCGCACCCGTTCGATCAAGGGTTATGTGCAGCTGGCGAAGATGGTGCTGTTCGTGTTCGGCGCGATCATCATCGTCGCCACCCTGATCGACCGCTCGCCGCTGCTGCTGTTGTCCGGCCTGGGCGCCATGTCGGCGGTGATCCTGTTGGTCTACAAGGACACCCTGCTGTCGTTCGTCGCCAGTGTGCAGCTGACCAGCAACGACATGCTGCGGGTCGGCGACTGGATCGAAATGCCCCAGGTCGGCGCCGACGGCGATGTGGTGGATATCACCCTGCACACGGTCAAGGTGCAGAACTTCGACAAGACCATCGTCTCGATCCCCACCTGGCGCCTGATGTCCGAGTCGTTCAAGAACTGGCGCGGCATGCAGCAGTCCGGCGGCCGGCGGATCAAGCGCAGCCTGTACATCGACGCCAGCGGCGTGCGTTTCATCAACGATGAGGAAGAAGCGCGCCTGGGCAAGGTCCACCTGCTCACCGACTACATCAGTCGCAAGCAGGCCGAGCTCAAGAGCTGGAACGAAGCCCAGGGCAATGTCGCCGCCATGTCGGCCAATCGCCGCCGCATGACCAACCTGGGCACCTTCCGCGCCTATGCCCTGGCGTACCTCAAGAGTCATCCGGACATCCAGCCGAACATGACCTGCATGGTCCGCCAGATGCAGACCACCGCCCAGGGCATTCCGCTGGAAATCTACTGCTTCACCCGCACCACGGCGTGGACCGACTACGAGCGTATCCAGGGCGATATCTTCGATTACCTGCTGGCGGTGATGCCGGAATTCGGCTTGAGCCTGTATCAACAGCCGAGCGGCAACGACCTGCGCGCCGGCCTGCTGCCGGCGGTGCTGGGCGCCAGTCATATCCCCGAAGTGGAAAAACGCGCGCTGTAATTCCCGCCTGATCGCCCCGTCCCCGGGGCGATCCCCCTCTATCTGCCTATCTGCCTATTTGCCTATTTGCCTATTTGCCTATCTGTAGGAGCGAAGCTTGCTCGCGATCCGCGCAGCGGCCTGACCCCGCGGTGTCTGTCAGGTCGCTATCGCGGGCAATCGAGCGTCGACCGGCCGCTCCTACAGAACTGCGGCGGTTTTCGTGCCGCGACGGCTGATCCACACCGCCGCCAGAATCACCAGCGCCCCGAGGAACAGGCGCCCCAGTTCTTCGTGCTGGTTCCAGATCAACAGGTTGATCAGCAGCCCCACCGGCACATGCAGGTTGTTCATCACCGCCAGGGTCGCGCCAGTGACCAGGCAGGCGCCCTTGTTCCACCAGTACAGCCCCAGCGCGGTGGACACCAGCCCGAGAAACAGCAGCACCGCCCATTGCAACGGCGCTTCGGGCAGGAAGTCCGGCTTGCCGAACAACAGGAAAGCTGGCAACACCACCGCCAGAGCCCCCAGGTAGAAGTAGCCGAAACGCCGGTAATGCGGCAGGTCGCTCGGATGGCGCGCCACCAGGTGCTTGTACAGCACCTGCCCGGCGGCGTAGGTGAAGTTGGCCAGTTGCAACAGCAAGAAGCCCATGAAGAAGTCCGGGCTGATGCGGTCGTAGCGGATCACTGCCGCCCCGGCCACCGCCACCAGCGCCGCCAGCAGGCCCCAGGGGTTGAAGCGGCGGTTGAGCGCATCCTCGATCAGGGTCACGTGCAGCGGCGTGAGGATGGTGAACAGCAGCACCTCCGGCACCGTCAGCACACGGAAACTCAGGTACAGGCAGACGTAGGTCACGCCGAACTGCAAGGCGCCGATCAGCAGCATGCCGCGCATGAACGCCGGCTCCACCTGGCGCCAGCGGGTCAGCGGGATAAACACCAGCCCGGCCAGCAGCACCCGGACCAGCACCGCGAAGTAACTGTCGACATGCCCGGCCAGGTATTCGCCGATCAGGCTGAAGGAAAACGCCTGGATCAGCGTGACAAAAAGTAGATAGCCCATTGCTCGCCTCGTCTTGAAGAGGCGGCGACGATAGCGGTTTTGCCCCATCCGGCGCAAAACACCTCGCCTCCCCGTGCTTGCCGTAGCCGCTGCCGAGCCCTGCGAGGCTGCGATCGATGGCGCAGCCGTCGCCACACCAGGCGCCGCGCAATTCCTGACGCATCGCGGTCGCTGGGTTTACGGCTGCTACGTCGGAATGCCGCCCAACCCGATCACAGCCTCGCCAGGGCTCGGCAGCGGCTACAAAGAACGTGATAAATCGTGGGCAAAAAAAAGCCCGATCTCGCAAAGCGTTCAATCGGGCAGGAGCACTCAGGAGCAACAAGTGCAAAGGGAGGTTCGATGCGCAAACAAACTTGAAGGGGAGCGCAGGGCCTACTAGACCACTGCGCGATTATCTGGCGATTAACGGATCAGGCGACCTGGGCCAGTTTGGCGTTGGCCTGGTTCAGGCCCTTCTCCTGGAAGTCGCCGCCCAGGTTCATGCCTTCGGCGTGAATGAACTCGACGTCGTGGATCCCGATGAAACCCATGACCTGGCGCAGGTAGGGTTCCTGGTGGTCCGCGGTGCTGCCGGCGTAGATGCCGCCACGGGCGGTCAGCACATAGGCACGCTTGCCGTTGAGCAGGCCCTGGGGACCGGTCTCGGTGTACTTGAAGGTCACACCGGCACGCAGCACGTGGTCCAACCAGGCTTTGAGGGTGCTCGGGATGGCGAAGTTGTACATCGGCGCGGCCATCACCAACACGTCGGCGGCCAGCAGTTCGTCGGTCAGTTCGTTGGAGCGCTGCAGCGAGGCCTCTTCGATCTCGTTGCGCTGCCCGGCGGGTTTCATCCAGCCGCCCAGCAGGTTGATATCCAGGTGCGGCACCGGGGTTACCGCCAGGTCACGCACGGTGATCTGGTCGTCCGGGTGGGCCGCTTGCCATTGCTTGATGAAGGTCTGGGTCAGCTGACGGGAAACGGAATCCTGCTGACGGGCACTGCTTTCGATGATCAGAACGCGGGACATGGGATGTAGCCTCCATCGGGAATGCTGTAGGTCGATGGAGCGCAGATTAAACAGAGTCATATCGATGAAAAAGCGCAAATAACTGCTATAACCAATCAATAAATTCGTTTATAAGCGGAGCAGGTCGCGCACCCTGCTCCGCTTTGCGCTTATTTGGCGGTACAGGTCAGGTCGATGCGCAGCTTGATGATGCTGCGGTTGAACTTGGCCGTGGCGTTCTTGAACTTGCCGGCCGCCACTTCCACCTTGCGCGTGCGCGGGGCTTCGGGACCGTTGCGAAAGACCACCGTGCAGGCGGCGTCGGTGGTGCCGTAGTTGTTCACCTGGATCGAACCGATGTCGGCATCGGTGTCGTAGGCGGTGTAGTCGATGCTCACGCCTTCGAGGTGTTTCTTCACGTCGATGGGATAGGCGAACGCACTGAGCGGCAGCAGGGCCAGCAACACACAACAGAATTTTCTCATTCGGCAGTCTCCAATAAGGAGCGCCAGCTTAGGACAAGAGGAGCTCCTCATGAAAGCGCCCCGCGTTACCCTCGATCAATGGCGAACGCTGCAGGCCGTGGTCGACCACGGCGGCTTCGCCCAGGCGGCCGAAGCGCTGCACCGTTCGCAATCCTCTGTCAGTTACACCGTGGCGCGCATGCAGGACCAACTGGGCGTGCCGCTGCTGCGTATCGATGGGCGCAAGGCCGTGCTCACCGAAGCCGGCGGCGTGTTGCTGCGGCGCTCGCGGCAACTGGTGAAACAGGCCAGCCAGCTGGAAGACCTGGCCCACCACATGGAACAGGGCTGGGAAGCCGAAGTGCGCCTGGTGGTGGACGCCGCCTACCCCAGCGCGCGCCTGGTCCGCGCGCTGACCGCCTTCATGCCGCAAAGCCGTGGCTGCCGGGTGCGCCTGCGCGAAGAAGTGTTGTCCGGGGTCGAAGAAGTGCTGCTCGAAGGCGTGGCCGACCTGGCCATCAGTGGCTTCAATATCTCCGGCTACCTGGGCACGGAAATGAGCTCGGTGGAGTTCGTCGCCGTGGCCCACCCGGAACACGCCCTGCACCGCCTGAACCGCGAGCTGAATTTCCAGGACCTGGAAAGCCAGTTGCAGGTGGTGATCCGCGACTCCGGCCGCCAACAGCCGCGGGATGTCGGCTGGCTCGGCGCCGAACAGCGCTGGACCGTCGGCAGCCTGGCCACCGCCGCCACCTTCGTCGGCAGCGGCCTGGGCTTTGCCTGGCTGCCGCGGCATATGATCGAGCGCGAACTCCGGGAGGGCCTGCTCAAGGTGCTACCGTTGGACCAGGGCGGCAGCCGCCACCCGACCTTCTACCTGTACTCGAACAAGGACAAACCCCTGGGCCCGGCCACGCAGATCCTCGTCGAGCTGCTGCGCACCTTCGACACCGCGCCGCTGGACGCGCCGTTCGCCGCCCCGGAACAAGCCTGACCCCGTACTTGAACCCTCCACGCGCCTGAACAGGAATTCAGCCATGGCCTATTTCGAACACGAAGGATGCACCCTGCACTATGAGGAATACGGCCATGGCGAACCGCTGGTGCTGGTCCACGGGCTCGGCTCCAGCACCCGTGACTGGGAAAAGCAGATCGCCGAGCTGTCCGCCCATTACCGCCTGATCCTGCCCGACGTGCGCGGCCATGGCCGCTCCGACAAACCCCGCGAGCCCTACAGCATCGCCGGGTTCAGCGCCGACCTCATCGCCCTGCTGGAGCACCTGAACCTGTCGCGGGTGCACTTGGTAGGCCTGTCCATGGGCGGCATGATCGCCTTCCAGGTCGCGGTGGATCAGCCCGGGCTGCTGAAAAGCCTGTGCATCGTCAACAGCGCGCCCGAGGTCAAGATCCGCAGCGCCAACGATGCCTGGCAATGGTTCAAGCGCTGGAGCCTGATGCGCCTGCTCAGCCTGGAAACCATCGGCATTGCCCTGGCCGGCAAATTGTTCCCCCTACCTGCGCAGGCCGAGCTGCGGCAAAAGATGGCCGAGCGCTGGGCAAAAAACGACAAACGTGCTTATCTCGCAAGCTTTGATGCCATCGTTGGCTGGGGGGTCCAGGAACGACTTTCGCAAGTCGCCTGTCCAACCCTGGTCATCAGCGCCGACCGTGACTACACCCCGGTCGCACTGAAAGAAAGTTATGTGAAACTGCTGCCCGACGGGCGCCTGGTGGTGATCGCCGATTCGCGTCACGCCACGCCGCTGGACCAGCCGCAACGCTTCAACCAAACCCTGCTCGAGTTTTTAACCGCAGTCGACACCACCCCCCAGGATCACTGACCCATGCTGAAAAAAATCGCCCTCGTCGCCGGCTCCGTTCTGTTTGCTGCCAACCTGATGGCCGCCCAACCGGCCAAGGCGCCTCACGTCCTGCTGGACACCAGCTTCGGCAAGATCGAAGTCGAACTGGACCCGGTCAAGGCCCCGATCTCCAGCAAGAACTTCCTCGACTACGTCGACAGTGGCTTCTACACCAACACCATCTTTCACCGGGTGATCCCGGGTTTCATGGTCCAGGGCGGCGGCTTCACTCCGCAGATGGTGCAGAAGGAAACCCGCGACCCGATCAAGAACGAAGCCAGCAACGGCCTGCATAACGTACGCGGCACCCTGTCCATGGCCCGCACCTCGAACCCGAACTCGGCCACCAGCCAGTTCTTCATCAACGTCGCCGACAACGCCTTCCTCGACCCGGGTCGCGATGCCGGTTACGCGGTGTTCGCCAAAGTGGTGAGCGGCATGGACGTGGTCGACCAGATCGTCAATTCGCAGACCACCACCAAACAAGGCATGCAGAACGTGCCGATCGACCCCGTGCTGATCAAGTCGGCCAAGCGCATCGACTAATGTGTCACCGGGAGTCCCGGCGCAGCGCTGACACAGTGCTGCGCCTGCTTACTGATAAGGAGAGCCCGCCACGCGGGCGTCAGATCCCATGCTCTATCGTCGTTTTGAACAGCTGATCGATATTTTCCGCGACGCTCCCACTGCCGCTCCCCCCAACCGCGTACTGCCCTTCTACCTCTACTACATCAAGCAGGTCTGGCCGAGCTTCGTCGCCCTGCTGGTGGTCGGCCTGTTCGTCGCGCTGATCGAAGTGTCGCTGTTCAGCTACCTGAGCACGATCATCGACCTGGCCCAGGGCACGCCGAATGTCGAGATCTTCAAGACCCACGGCCTCGAGCTGGCCTGGATGGCGGTGGTCGCGCTGATCTTCCGCCCGCTGTTCGTCGCCCTGCACGACCTGCTGGTGCACCAGACCATCAGCCCGGGCATGACCAGCCTGATTCGCTGGCAGAACCACAGCTACGTGCTCAAGCAGAGCCTGAACTTCTTCCAGAACGATTTCGCCGGGCGCATCGCCCAGCGCATCATGCAGACCGGTAACTCGCTGCGCGATTCGGCGGTGCAGGCGGTGGACGCGCTGTGGCACGTGCTGATCTATGCGGTCAGCGCCCTGGTGCTGTTCGCCGAGGCCGACTGGCACCTGATGATCCCGCTGCTGATCTGGATCGCCAGCTACATCGGCGCGCTCTGGTACTTCGTGCCGCGGGTCAAGGAGCGCTCGGTGATCTCCTCGGACGCCAACTCCAAGCTGGTCGGCAGGATCGTCGACGGCTACACCAACATCACCACCCTCAAGCTGTTCGCCCACACCCACTTCGAGCAGAACTACGCGCGCGAAGCCATCGGCGAACAGACCGAGAAAAGCCAGCTGGCCGGGCGCGTCATCACCAGCATGGACGTGGTGATCACCGCCATGAACGGCCTGCTGATCGTCTCCACCACGGGCCTGGCCCTGTGGCTGTGGACCCAGTCGCTGATCTCGGTCGGCGCCATCGCCCTGGCCACCGGCCTGGTGATTCGCATCGTCAACATGTCCGGCTGGATCATGTGGGTGGTCAACGGCATCTTCGAGAACATCGGCATGGTCCAGGACGGCCTGCAGACCATCGCCCAGCCCATCAGCGTCAGCGACCGCGAGCAGGCGCCACGCCTGGCGGTGGCCAGCGGCGAAGTGCGTTTCGAGCATGTGGATTTCCACTACGGGAAAAAGGCCGGGGTCATCAGCGACCTCAACCTGACCATCCGGCCCGGGGAAAAGATCGGCCTGATCGGCCCGTCCGGCGCCGGCAAGTCGACCCTGGTCAACCTGTTGCTGCGGCTCTATGACCTGGAGAGCGGACGCATCCTGATCGACAACCAGAACATCGCCGACGTGACCCAGGAAAGCCTGCGCGAGCGGATCGGCATGATCACCCAGGACACCTCGCTGCTGCACCGTTCGATCCGCGACAACCTGCTGTACGGCAAGCCCGACGCCACCGACGAGGAACTCTGGGAAGCGGTGCGCAAGGCCCGCGCCGACGAGTTCATCCCGTTGCTTTCCGACGCCCAGGGCCGCACCGGCTTCGATGCCCATGTCGGCGAACGCGGGGTGAAACTCTCCGGTGGCCAGCGCCAGCGCATCGCCATTGCCCGGGTGCTGCTCAAGGACGCGCCGATCCTGATCATGGACGAGGCCACCTCGGCCCTGGACTCGGAAGTCGAGGCGGCGATCCAGGAAAGCCTGGAGACCCTGATGCAAGGCAAGACCGTGATCGCCATCGCCCACCGCCTCTCGACCATCGCCCGCATGGACCGCCTGGTGGTCCTGGAAAAAGGCCTCATCGCCGAGACCGGCAGCCATGCCGAGCTGTTGGCCCACGGCGGTTTGTATGCGCGCCTCTGGCAGCATCAGACCGGGGGGTTCGTCGGTATCGATTGATCCACCCCGCCCCAAAAAACGCCAGCACCCTTCGGGGTCCTGGCGTTTTTTGCGCCACCCTTCACCCGTAGCCGCTGCCGAGCCCGTGAGGCTGCGATCGGCGGCGTAGCCGTCGCAAACCGGTGAATGCGCTCCTTCAGGCAGATCAGGGTTACAGGCTTTGCGAGCGCTGCGCGCTCGATCGCAGCCTTCGGCAGCGGCTACAAAAACGCTACATCAGGGCCCGACATTTTTTCGCTCCCCTGTAGCCGCTGCCGAGCCCGCGAGGCTGCGATCGGCGGCGTAGCCGTCGCAAACCGGTGAATGCGCTCTTTCAGGCAGATCAGGGTTGCAAGATTTACGACCGCTGCGCGGCCGATCGTAGGCTGCGCCAGCGGCTACAGAAAATGCCAGAGCCCCGTGAACAGGGCCCTGGCGTTTTTTTTTGCACTGGATTTGTAAAAAAAGCCTGCTGTACTGAGCCTAGGTTCTGGAGCAGGGCCTGTAGCCAGGCTGCACGGCTGCATAACGGCTTTATCGGATCGATAAGGAATAACTTCTATGTCGCTGTTCAAACGTTCAGTCACTGAGTTGTTAGGCACCTTCTGGCTGGTATTGGGTGGTTGCGGCAGCGCCGTACTGGCGGCCGCGTTTCCGGATGTCGGCATCGGCCTGCTGGGCGTGGCGCTGGCCTTCGGTCTTACCGTGCTGACGATGGCCTTCGCCATCGGCCATATCTCCGGCTGCCATCTCAACCCCGCGGTGTCCGTCGGCCTGGTGGTCGGCGGGCGTTTTCCGCTCAAGGAACTGCCCGCCTATGTGATCGCGCAAGTGATAGGCGGGGTGATCGCCGCGGCGCTGCTGTACTTCATCGCCAGCGGCAAGCCTGGCTTCGAGCTGGCCAGCGGGCTGGCCTCCAACGGCTATGGCGAACATTCGCCGGGGGGCTACTCACTGGCGGCGGGCTTTGTCAGCGAGCTGGTGATGACCGGGATGTTCGTGGTGATCATCCTCGGCGCCACCGATAAACGTGCTCCGGTGGGCTTCGCGCCGATCGCCATCGGCCTGGCGCTGACGCTGATCCACCTGATCTCGATTCCGGTGACCAACACCTCGGTCAACCCGGCGCGCAGCACCGGGCCAGCCTTGATCGTCGGCGGCTGGGCGATCCAGCAACTGTGGCTGTTCTGGCTGGCGCCGATTCTCGGCGCGGTGGTCGGCGGTGGCCTCTATCGCTGGCTGGGCAAGGAAGACAGCTGACAGCAACCCCGAGGGTCACGCCTGCCGATACGGCAGCGCGGCCCTCGCCTCTTCGGCGTAAGCCAGCACGCCCACCCGCTCCTGCTGGAGAAAATCCTTCACCGCCGCTTTCAAGCCGGGGTGTCGCAGGTAGTGCCAGGACCGGGTAATCACCGGCTCGAACCCCCGAATCAACTTGTGCTCGCCCTGGGCCCCAGCGTCGAAACGCTGCACCCCCTGGGCGATGGCGTAATCCATGCCCTGGTAGAAACAGGTTTCAAAATGCAGGCGATCGAATTCCGCCAGGCAGCCCCAGTAACGCCCGTAGAAACTGTCGCCACCGATCAGGCTGAAGGCCATGGCTACCGGCCTGGCGTTCTGCTTGGCCAGCACCACGCGAATGGCCTCGGGCATGCGCTCGGCCAACAGGCTGAAAAAGGCCCGGGTCAGGTAGGGTGACTGGCGCCGCACCGCATAGGTATTGGCATAACAGGCGTAGACAAAATCCCACTGCGCTTCGCTGAGCTGGCGGCCTTCGAGCCACTCGAATTCGATGCCCTGCCCCGCCACCTGTTCGCGCTCCTTGCGCATCTGTTTGCGCTTGCGCGAGCTGAGGGTATCGAGAAAGTCCTGGAAGTCCCGGTAACCGCGGTTCTGCCAATGGAACTGGCAACCCAGGCGCTGCAACCAACCGGCTTGCCCAACCAGGGCGGCATCGGTAAAGGCGTCGGTGAAGTTGATATGGGCGCTGGAAAGCCCTTCGATCTCCAGGTAACCGGGCAGGCTTTGCAGCAGTTCAAGGCCGTCTTCCAGGCTTGCCGCCAGCAGCCGCGCGCCGCTGACCGGGCTGAAGGGCACGGCGCTCAGCAGCTTGGGGTAATACTCGATGCCGGCCCGGGCGCAGGCATCGGCCCAGCCATGGTCGAACACGTACTCGCCGTAGGAATGCCACTTGCGGTAGCTGGGCAGCGCCGCGATCAGGCGTCCGTCTTGCACATGCAGCAGGTGCTCGGCCTGCCAGCCAGAGTTCGGGCCGAGGCTGCCGCTGTCTTCCAGCGCGCTGAGAAAGGCGTGGCGCAGAAACGGCTGGCCGTCACTGAGCAAACCGTCCCATTGCTGCGGATCGACGGCGGCCAGGCTGGTCAAGGATTGCAACGGCATTGGGTTCCCCGCGAGTGTGGTCCACGAACGCGCCGAGTATCGCCGATCACTGCCCCAGGTGCAGCAACAGGAAATCGATGAACGCCCGCGACTTGTGCGGCAGGTGCGAACTGTTGGGAAACACCACGTTCACCGACTGCGAAGGCAAGGCGTAGTCGGGCAGCAGGCGCACCAGCCGGCCGCTGGCCAGGTCGTCCTCGACCACCCAGCCGGGCAGTACCGACACCCCCAGGGACGACAGGGTCATGGCGCGAATGGCGGTGGAGGAATTGGATTCGAAATGATTGGGCCCGCTGACTTCGACCTGGCCCCGTTGCGGGTGGCTCAGGGTCCAGTTGGTGGGCCCTTGCAGGTTGCTGTTGGCGATCCACGGCACGCTGTTCAGGTCCAGGGGCTCGCCCACCGGATGGCGCGCCAGAAAGTCCGGGCTGCCCACCAGGACGATGTCGTAATCGGCCAGCTTGCGGCTCTTGAAAGCCGAGTCGGCGAGGTTGCCCAGGCGGATCACCAGGTCGAGTTTTTCCGCCACCAGATCATTCAACGAAGAGTTGAAGTTATAACAAAGACGGATCTCCGGATAACGCTCGGTGAACTTGGAAATGATCGGCAGTATATAGCGCTCGCCATATTCACTAGTTGAACTGAAACGCAACTTTCCAGAAATACGATTATGCCCATGCAGGACATTTTCGAAGGCATTGTCGATATCCGCGACAATCCCCTTGAACTCGTTATAAAAGTCCTGGCCTATTTCCGTCAGGGATATATTGCGGGTATTGCGGATCAACAGGGTCGCCGACAAAACTTCCTCGAGCGCCTTGACATGCAGGCTGGCCATGGCTTTGCTGATGCACAGGTAGTTGGCCGCCTTGGTATAGGAGCCGAAATCGACAACCGCCAGGAATGTCTGGACGCGATTTAGATGCGTGTGCATGTTATAGCTCACCGTGTTGTAAATCATTGTCAAATTCCACCAAACAATGTTTCAAGTATAGGCGTATCGACACCCTCGGTCTATCGCTCCTATGATCCCGCCGCAAAAGGGAGATCATATGACTTATCGCTACAAAGTGGCTCTTATATTCCTCATCGGATTCTTTATCGACTGTATAAACATATTCATGTCGGCCGTGGCTTTACCGAGTATTGCCCATGAGATGCACGTCTCGACTTCATCCGTGGCCTGGGTGGCCAATGCCTATATTCTCGGCCTGACCCTGATCATTCCGGTGAGCACCTGGCTGGCCGGACGTTTCGGCAGCCGCGAAACCCTCACCGCCTCGATGCTGGTGTTCAGCACCGCCGTGTGGATGTGCGGGATGGCCGGCAGCTTCCATGAACTGGTGATCTGGCGTTTCGTCCAGGGCATCGGCGGCGGCCTGCTGATCCCGGTGGGCCAGGCCCTGACCTTCAACCTGTTCCAGGGCCCGCAGCGGGCCAAGATCTCCACCCTGGTGATGGCCGTCGCCCTGATCGCCCCGGCCATTTCGCCGACCATCGGCGGCGTGATCGTCGACAGCAGCTCCTGGCGCTGGGTGTTCCACAGCAACATTCCGTTCTCGCTGATCGCCGCCGCCCTGTCCTGGCTGTGGATCAAGGAAGCCCGGCCCGCCAGCCTGGCGCGCCCGGACATCAAGGGCCTGCTGCTGGTCAGCGCAGCCCTGGGCAGCCTGCTGATGGGCATGTCGCTGTACGGCGGCGACTACCCACCGCTGGCCGCCCTGAGCTGCCTGATGCTGGGGGTCACCTGTGTGGTGCTGTATGTCCTGCACTACCGCCGCTGCGACAACGCCATCGTCGAGTTGAGCCTGCTCAAGAGCAAGAAGCTCAGTACCTCGATCTTCATCTATTACGCGATTCCCGGAGTGTTCACCGGGGTCAACCTGCTGAGCATCTTCTTCCTGCAGAACAGCCTGCACTTCAGCGCCCAGCTGACCGGCATGTTCATGATCCTCTACGCCAGCGGCGCCTTCATCGCCATGCTGGTCTGCGGCCGGGTCTACAACCGCTTCGGCGCCCGGCGCCTGTTCACCCTCGGCATGCTGCTGCACAGCGCCGGCATCGCCACCCTGTACCTGGTCGACAGCGCCGCCGACCTGCCGATCATCGTCATCGCCTACTGCCTGATGGGCATCGGCGGCGGCATCGGCGCCAATACCGCGCAAACCACTTCGCTGATGGATTTCGAAGGTGCCGATACCCACAAGGGCAGCGTGATCTGGAACATCAACCGGCAGATGTCCTTCAGCATCGGCGCCGCGCTGTTCCTGATGATCTACAACCTGCTGCTCGCCCGCCTGGCGTCTACCCCGGCCTATCACCTGACCTTCGTCATCGCGGCGGTGATGGGTCTGTTACCCCTGTTGCAGATGAGCAACCTGACCACGCAAAAGGAATGTCATGCACAACACAATCGTTGAACAGGCCAAACACAGCATCCATGCGGTCCACGACCTGATCCACGCGGTCTTCACCGACCAGGACGGCAACGGCGCCGCCGCCATCGACCGCCTGCTGCCGGCCTTCGCCGAGCACTTCAGCATGGTCACCACCGCAGGCGCCATCGTCAGCCGCGAGCAGGTCGAACAGATGTTCCGCGGCGCAGTCGGTGCCCGCCCCGGCCTGGAAATCCTCGTCAGCGACCTGCACACCGTGTGGCACGAAGGCCACAGCGCGGCGATCCGCTACAAGGAAACCCATCGCCTGGACCAGAAGGAAACCTCGCGCCTCTCGGTGGTGGTGATCCGCATCCATGAGCACTCGGCCCAGTGGCTGTACCTGCATGAAACACCGTTAAGCTGACAGCGAGTCACCCCATGAATTACCAGATCACCCAGTGCCTGATGCTCTCGCCAAGCATCAAGGAAATCACTCTGGCGCCTCTTGTGCCGGCCCCCTGCGAGACCACCGCCGGGGCCCACTTCAAATGGTGGATTCCCACGCTCGAGCAATGGCGTCACTACTCCCGGGTCGAACTGGCCGAACATGAGCTGCCCCCGGGCAGCCTGGTGTTCGCCATCCGCCTGAACCCCGACTCGCCCAGCAGCGCTTATATCCGCCAACTGAGCGTTGGCGATCAGGTACGGCTCGACGGCCCGTTCAATGCCTTCGACTACCAGCTGGACGACAGCGATGGCGCCGACATCGCCCTCGCCGGCGGCATCGGCATCACGCCGTTGACCGGCATCCTCGGGCATCTGCGAGCCCGGCAGCGCCCGGCGCGGCTGCACTATTTCGCCAAGAGCGCGGGCGACGCCGCCTATGCCGCGCAGATGCGCGAGCTGCTGCAGGACAGCCTGAGCCTGCACTGCTCCGATTCGGCCGAAGGGCGCCCGTCGGTGGCCGCGGTGCTGGGCCAGTTGCAACCCCGGGACCGCCTGTACGTCTGTGGCCCGCAAGCCATGCTCAACGACGTGTTCAGCCATGCCCAGAGCCTGGGTTTTCCCCGCGAGCGCATCCACTTCGAAGTCTTCAACACCTGCCTGGCCGAGGATGACCCCGGCTTCGCCGTGCACGCCGCGGACTCCGGCGTCGACCTGCGGGTGCAGCCCGGCCAGTCCCTGCTCGACGCCCTCGAAGAGGCCGGCCTGGAGCCGCTCTACGACTGCCGTCGTGGCGAATGCGGGGTGTGCGAGCTGGACGTGCTGGAAGGTGAAGTCGATCACCGCGATTTCATCATGAGTCCGCAGCAGGCCGCCTGCAGCAACAAGATCTACCCCTGCGTATCCCGGGCCAAAAGCCCAAGCCTGAAACTGGTCATCTAAAGAGAGAACCTCGTTGGACAACTACTTCAACGGCAAGGAAGTGCATCGCACGCTGTTCCTTGATCCGTCGCTCTTCGAGCGAGAACAACAACAGGTATTCGCCGCCAGCTGGTGCTACCTGGGCCATGAAAGCCTGGTCCCGGAAACCGGCGACTTCTTCACCGGCGAGATCGCCGGACAACCGCTGGCCATGGTCCGGCAGAAAAACGGCGAGATCGTCGTGCTGCACAACCGCTGCCCGCACAAGGGCGTGAAAGTGCTGGCCGAGCCGCAAGGCAATGTCGGCCGGTTCATCCGCTGCCCGTACCACGCCTGGACCTTCAAGACCGACGGCCAGTTGCTGAGCATCCCGGTGAAAAAAGAATACGACGACTGCGACCTCAGCAGCTGCGCCGCCCACAAGGGCATGCAGCCGGTGGCCGCGGTGGAGAACTACCGGGGCTTCGTGTTCGTGCGCCTCAAGGAGCAAGGCGTCGGCTTCAGCGAGTTCTTCGGCGACTCGCTGTCGACCCTGGACAACATGGTCATGCGCTCGCCCCAGGGACAGTTGCGCGCCATCGGCCAGCCCCTGCTGCACCGCCATCGCTGCAACTGGAAGATGGTGGTCGACAACCAGACCGACACCTGCCACCCGATGGTCGCCCACGAATCCTCGGCCGGCGAAGCCATTCGCCTGTGGAAGGAAACCGGGCACAACGGCCAGCCGCCGATGGCTGTCGAGCTGTTCTCGCCGTTCATGGCGTCCTACGAGTTCTTCAGCGCCATGGGCATCCGCACCTGGCCCAACGGCCATGGCCACACCGGCGTCAGCAACTCGATCCACAAGGCCTATTCGAGCATTCCCGGCTACTGGGAGCTGATGGTCGAGAGCTACGGCGAAACCCAGGCCGCGGCGATCCTCGACGACACCCGGCACAACACCGTGTATTTCCCCAACCTGATGGTCAAGGGACCGATCCAGACCCTGCGGGTGATCCGCCCGATCTCGGCCAGCGAAACCGTGGTCGAGTCGTGGATCTTCGAACTGGTAGGCGCGCCGGTGCAACTGCTGGAAAGAACCGTGCAGTACAACAACCTGATCAACTCGCCATGCTCGATGGTCGCCCACGACGACGTGGAGATGTACGAGCGGGCCATGGACGGGCTGCGCAGCCAGGCCAACGACTGGGTGAATGTCGCCCGCCTGTTCGAACCGGGCGAAGCCTTTGAGCAGACCCAGGTGGTGTCCGGCACCAGCGAACGGGCCATGCGCAACTTCTACAACACCTGGCAGCAACTGATGCAGGCCCCAGACGGATCGACCGCCCATGGATAACTCGCCCCTCGAACAGCTGATCTACCAAGAGATCGCGCTTCTCGACCAACAGGATTTCGACGCCTGGCAACAACTGCTGTGCGACGACTTCCACTACTGGATTCCCCTGCGCCACGACCAACCCTGCCCGTTGCGCGAATCCTCGCTGCTGTATGAGGACCGCTTCCTCACCACCCTGCGCATCAACCGCCTGGCCAGTGCCCGCAACTTCTCGCAGCAGCCCAAGAGCCGCGGCCTGCACATTGCCCAAAGGCCAACGATCAGCCTCGATGCGGATGGCCTGAGTGCCCATTGCCGGACCCCCATGCTGTATTGCGAAGCCCGGGGCGACAGCGAATGGCATTACCCGGTGACCGTGGAACACCAACTGCTGTGCCTCGCCGGCCAGTGGAAGATCCAGCGCAAGAAAGTCCTCCTGCTCAACCCTTCCCGCGCGTTTGAAAGCCTGCAGCTCATCATCTGATTTCCGAGACCCTTACCTGTGAACTCCTCCCACTCCGGTTTCGAAGAAACCCAAGGCACCCGCTCGTTCCCCAACATCGACCTGTTGTACGACTATGGGCAATTCCTGCGCCGTGCCACCCAGGCCATCGGTCACCTGCCGCCGGCGATTGCCGACAAGCACGTCGGTATCGTCGGCGCCGGCCTCAGCGGACTGATCGCGGCCTATGAACTGCTGCGCGCCGGCGCCACCCGCATCACCCTGTTCGAAGCCTCGAAAGACCACCTTGGCGGGCGTTTCCTGACCCAGTGCTTCGACGAAACACAACCGCAGTTCATCGCCGAGATGGGCGCCATGCGCTTCCCGCCGAGCGAAGTCGGCCTGTTCCATTACCTGGACCGCTTCGGCATCGGCACCACCGAGGCCTTTCCCGACCCTGGGGTGGTCGACACCGAAATCCACTACCGTGGCGAAACCCACCACTGGCCGGCCGGGGAAAATCCACCGCCGATCTTCAACACCGTGCACCAGGGTTGGAACGCCTTTCTCAAGGAAGGCGTGCGCCTGGACGACGGCACCTTCCTGGCGCCGCCGCTGCTGCTCACCGATCTTCTGGAAAAGCAGCAGTACGCCGAGGTGCAGCCGGAGTGGCAACGCTACCTGGACTGCTTTGGCGACCACTCTTTCTACTCGGCCATGGTGCAGATCTTCACCTCGAACAACCCGCCGGGCGGCAAGCGCTGGCGCAAGCCGGAAGACTTCCACCTGTTCGGTTCCCTGGGCATCGGCTCGGGTGGGTTCCAGTCGGTGTACCGGGCCTCGTTCACCGAGATCCTGCGGCTGGTGATCAACGCCTTCGAAGTCAACCAGCGGCTGGTGCCCAACGGCATTTCCACCCTCTGGGAGCGAATCGCCGACGAGGAATTCCACGGCATCGCCCTGCGCGACCGGATCTGCCGCACGCGCATCGAATCCATCAGCAAGGGCGCCGACGGGCAGATCCTGCTGCAAGGCTGCAACGGTGAAACCTATGGCTGCGACCGGGTGATCACCACCGCCACCACCCGCGCCCTGCAAGTCAACATGCGCCTCACCCAGGCCGAGCAGTTCGTCAATCGCGACGTGGCCCGGGCGATCAACGAAACCCACATGGTCGGCTCGTCCAAGCTGTTCATCCTGACCCGCGACAAATTCTGGCTCAAACATGGCCTGGCGCAGAACATCCAGACCGACACCCTGGTCAAGGGCGTCTACTGCCTGGACTACGCCCCGCAGGACCCGGACTCCTGGGGCGTGGTGCTGATCAGTTACACCTGGGAAGACGACTCGCACAAAATGGTTTCGATGACCGACAAGGTCCAGCGCTGCAAGCGCCTGGTGGACGAACTGGCGATGAGCGCGCCGCAGTTCGCTAGCCACCTGGTGCCGCTGGACGGCGACTACCAGCGTTGCGTACTGGAATACGACTGGCTCACCGACAAGCAGGCCCTGGGTGCCTTCAAGCTGAATTTCCCCGGCGACGACCTGTACTCCCAGCGCCTGTTCTATCAGTTCAAGACCGCCCTCGACCCGCAGCAGGACACCGGCCTGTACCTGGCCGGCTGCGGCAGCTCGTTTACCGGCGGCTGGGCCGAAGGCGCGGTACAGACCGCCCTGAACGGTGCCTGCGCGGTGATCGCCAGCCTCGGCGGCGAACTGCTCGAAGGCAACCCGCTGTTCGATCTGCAATCGCACTTCCGCTATTGCTGAGCCCAGGCCCCTACCGACTTTCGTTGAGACTTTTTCATGTACAGCCAGCATTCGATCGAAGCGCTCGTTGACGGGTTTCGCCAGGGCAGCCTCTGCCTGGATTCCTGGCACCGCGCGCTACTCGAGCAATACGCCGACGCCAGGCACCTGAACAGCTTCATCAGCTTCGCCGCGCAGGCGTTCAGCGGCGACACCGGCACGCCAGAGCAGCGCCAGGCGCCGCTCTACGGCATCCCGGTTTCGTTCAAGGACAACATCAATGTCAGTGGCCTGGCGACCACCGCCGGCACCCCCGGCCTGGCCGACTACCAGCCGGCCGCGGACGCCGGCATCGTCCAGCGCTTCAGGGCGCTGGGCGCGCGGGTCGCCGGCAAGAACAACATGCACGAGCTGTCGTTCGGCGTGACCTCGGCCAACCTGAGCTACGGCGCGGTGGTCAACCCGCGCCACCTGCAACACAGCGCCGGCGGCAGCAGCGGTGGTTGTGCCGCGGCCGTGGCCGCCGGCCTGGTGCCCTGCGCGGTGGGCACCGACACCGGCGGCTCGGTGCGGATTCCCGCGGCCTTCTGCGGTGTGGTGGGCTTCCGGCCGAGCACCGGGGCCTACCCGGGCGACGGCATCGTCCCGGTGTCCCAGACCAAGGACTCACCGGGCCTGCTGACCCGCAGCCTGGAAGACGCGCTGTTCGTCCATCGGCATCTGACCGGCACTTCCTTCACCGCGCCGACCGAGCCCAAGCGCCTGCGCATCGGCATTCCCCAGCGGTTCTTCTGGTCCGAGCTGGAGACCAAGGTGCACAGCGATTGCCGCGCGGCGATCGATAGCCTGGCCGATCAGGGCGTGGAAATGGTGCCGGTGGACGACCGCCTGATCGGCGAGATCAACGAAAGCATCCAGTTCCCGCTGCCGATCTTCGAGTTCTTCATCGACTTCCCGCGCTTCCTGCTGAAGGCCGGCTGTGGCGAGCGGTTCCTCGAGATCCTGGCGCAGATCCGCGACCCGCAGATCAAGAAGACCCTGATGGCGCAGTTGGAGAGCCCGGCCATTTCCTACGAGGACTACGTGCAGGCCTTGATGAGCAAGATCCGCCTGGATCGCGAATACGCCGGGCTGTTCCAGCAGCACCGCCTGGACCTGATCGCCTACCCGACCGTCAGCTGCACCGCGCCGCTGCTGAGCGACAGCGGCGCCCAGGAGCATTTCGAGCGTTTCGTGCGCAACACCGACCCGGCCAGCAACCTGGCGGCGCCGAGTATCAGCGTGCCGGTGGCCGAGCCGGGCAGCCTGCCGGTCGGGCTGTCGTTCGACGCCTTGCCCGGGCAGGACCACCGGCTGCTACAGATGGCGCAGCAACTGAGCCGCCTGCTGGCTCTGCGCTGATTTGTCGCCCGGGTGCACGGGAGCCGGCCTGCCGGTATTCCGCACACCCGAGGCGCCCCCTCGCTACCTCCAATAACAATTTCATTGCAGGCCTTGCCATGCGCGGTACGTCCATCGCTTCATCCCCTTCAACCTCCCACTGCACGGTCGCCGAACGCCGGCCTTCGGTCATCGGCGGCGCCATGATCATCGGCGGCACCATTGTCGGAGCGGGCATGTTCTCGCTGCCGGTGATGATGTCGGGGCTGTGGTTCCAAGGCTCCCTCGCGGTGCTGGCGCTGTCGTGGTTCTGCACCCTGCACTCGGGGCTGATGATCCTCGAAGCCAACCTCAACTACCGGCCGGGGGCGAGTTTCTCGACCATCACCCGCGACCTGATCGGCCGGCGCTGGAGCCTGTTCAACGGCGCCACCCTGGTGTTCGTCCTGTACATCCTGACCTATGCCTATATCTCGGCCAGCGGCTCGGTGATCCGCCACACCGCCCACACCCTGGGCCTGGAGATTTCCTCGCGCAACGGCGGCCTGCTGTTCGCCCTGGCGGTGGCCCTGGTGGTCTGGCTCAGCACCGCGGCGGTCAGCCGCATCACCACCCTGGTGTTCGGTGCCAAGATCCTCGCCTTCTTCCTGACCTTCGGCGGCCTGCTCGGCCATGTGCAGCCGCAGGTTTTGCTCGATCGCGGCAACCCGCAACCGGACTACCTGCCCTATCTGTTCATGACCCTGCCGTTCTGCCTGACCTCCTTCGGCTTTCACGGCAACGTGCCGAGCCTGATGAAGCACTACGGCAAGGACCCGCAGCGCATCCGCAACTGCCTGCTGATCGGCACCCTGATCGCCCTGGTCCTGTACACGGTATGGATGCTCTGCACCATGGGCACCCTGCCCCGCGAGCAGTTCAAGGACATCGCCCGCCAGGGCGGCACCATCGATGTGCTGATCAGCGCCCTGGGCAGCATGCTCGACAGCGCCCGGGTCGACCTGCTGCTGACCCTGTTCTCCAACTTTGCCGTGGCCTGTTCGTTCCTCGGCGTCACCCTGGGGTTGTTCGACTACATCGCCGACTCCCTGGGCTTCGACGACAGCCCCCGGGGCCGCCTGAAAAGCGCGCTGGTCACCTTCGCCCCGCCGATCGGCTGCGCGCTGATCTGGCCGGAAGGCTTCATCCTTGCCATCGGTTTTGCCGGCCTGGCGGCGACCGTCTGGGCGGTGATCACCCCGGCCCTGCTCGCCCACACCTCGCGTAAACGCTTCGCCAGCCCGCTGTACCGGGTCTGGGGCGGCACGCCAATGATCGTCCTGGTGCTGCTGTTCGGCCTGGCCAACGCCCTGGCCCACCTGCTGTTCAGCTTCGACCTGCTGCCGGTCTGGCGTTAGCCGGGAGACGGGCAAAAAAAAGCCCCGCCGAAGCGGGGCTGAAACGAAAGGAGCTTTAACGGATGAGAAAGAGCTCTTTACAGCGGTAAATGAACCTTAGAACACGTACTGCGCGCGAACGATGAAGCCGTCGCCGTCGTCGTCACCGGTACGCGCGGCTGGAGTACCACCGCTGGCGGCCGTGGCGTTGGTGACCTTGTCGGTCTTGGCCTTGACGTAGGTGGCGGAGATTTTCACTGCTTCGTTGGCGTACCAGTTCACACCCAGGTTGTGCACCTTGACTTCGGCATCGCCGACGTCGCGGGTCAGGCTGGCGGTGGTGATGTTGTCGTCTTCGACAGTCATGCTGTCGTAGCGATAGAACAGTTCCCAGGCGCCGAAGGCCTTGTTGGCCGGCTTGATGGCGTCGAACTTGCCCACCTTGTAGCCGCGGGATTCGCCGGTCAGGGTGTAAGCGCCCTGCACGTAGAAGCCGTGGCCCTTGATGTCTTCGTAGGCGTTGGAATCAGCCTTGGTCTTGCGGGTGATGTATTCACCCTGGATCGAGGCCGGGCCCATGGCGAACGCGGCTTCCAGGCCAAAAGCGGTGTCACGGTCGTAGGAGCCGGCCGGCGAACTGGAACTGCCGCCCAGCACCGGACGGTTGCCGTTGGTGCCGGCATCGTTGCCGCCCAGGGTCTCGACGCCACGCATGCCCATGCGGGTGCGATAACGGGAGTCGAACGCGGTGTCGGAGACATCACGCGAAGCCACGTTCACACCGAAGTGCAGGACGTTGCCGGCATCGTGCATCGGGGCGAAGACGAAGCGACCGTTGACCTGCTTGACGCTGTCGCCGTCGGTGTCGTCGGTGTCCTTGCTGAACACGCCGGCCGAGGCATAGAAGGAATCGGCGAAGGTGCTGGAAGCCTGCAGGCCCATACCGTTCTGGTGGGTGTTGGCCCAGTCGACCATGTCGTAGGCGATGTTACGTTCCGGCGCGGTCACCCACTTGGAGCTGGTGGCTTTTTCCAGGCCGAAGTCCGGGTCGAAGCGACCGACCTTGATCGACACCGGCTTGAAGCCGTTGTAAGCCAGCGAGGCTTCGTCGAAGTAGCCGTTATCGGAGTCGCCGGTGTTGTGGGAGAAGTCGTAGTTGATGGTGTAGGCCCAGTCGGTGTACAGCACGCCGGACAGTTCGAGGAAGGCGCGACGGAAGTAAGCGGCGTCGGCGCTGTCACCGTTCTTGGTGTAAACACCGTCGAAGCGGCTGTAGTCGGCTTGCAGGCGGCCACCGAGCTTGAAGCTGAACTCTTTGTCTGTGGTGGCGACCTCAAGGCCGCCCTTGGTCTTGACTACGATATCGGCGCCATCGGTGGTAACGGTGCCAGCGAAAGCCTGGGCGGTAACTGCCAGGGCCAGGGCGCTGGCGGCAAAACCGGCGAAGTGCTTACGGATCATCGAAGATTTCCCCTAATTGGTGGTCTGTAGCGCTGGAAAAAACACGCGAGTCAGGCCCGCTTGTGTTGGGAGGGAATCTTGGCGGCGGGTTATTTCAGGGGAGTTGCCGATAGATAAAGATTTGATGACAGCGGAACTTTTTTACTTCCAAACGAAATAAGGCAAAAAGCCTGTACTAGAGCGGTCGGCGGGGTATTTGGGAGGAAACGAAACCCTGTAGCCGCTAGCGAAGCCCGCGATCGGCCGAACGGTCGCAGCGACTTCAAGATCGCTGAAGGCCTTCGGCCTTATCGCAGCCTACGGCAGCGGCTACAGGAACTCGTACACCTTGCAGGCGTTGGTGTAGCCGCTGGCGAAGCCTGCGATCGAGCGCGAAGCGGCCGCAGTGACTTCAAGATCGCTGAAGGCCTTCGGCCTTATCGCAGCCTGCGGCAGCGGCTACAGGAACTCGTACACCTTGCAGGCATTGGTGTAGCCGCTGGCGAAGCCTGCGATCGAGCGCGAAGCGGTCGCGCTCTTGAGGACCTTGAGGCTTCAGCGACTACGGGAGGATTGTCGGGTGAAATCAGGCGTTGCGCTTGCGCTCGGCGGCCAGGCGTTCGGCCAGCGCATCGATATCGGCGATGGGCGCTTGCGGCATCTTGCGCAAGGTGGCCTGCATCAGGCGCATCTGCCGCAGGAAACGCCGGCAATTGGGGCAGAACAACAGGTGATGGCGCTGGATCAGGCGCTGGCGAAAGCTCAGCTGACCATCGAGATAGTCGCTGGAACGTGCCACTTGTTCCTTGCAGGTCAGCATTGGCCGGTCTCCTCGAAGTGCTCCACCGTGGCAAAAATCTTCAGCCGCGCCCGGTGCAGCAGCACCCGGACATTGGAGAGGGAAATATCCAGAAGATTACAGATCTCCTCCAGCTCCAGGCCCTGGCGCTCGCGCAGGGTCAACACGCTGCCTTGCAGTTCCGACAGGCTCAGCAAAGTGTGCTCCAGGCATTCGCGCAGTTCGGCCTCGGTAAGCAGGGCTTCCGGGGTGTCGGCGTGCCAGGCGAACGGCGCCACCAGCCAGTGCCCGTCAGAGGAAGAAAAACGCTCGTCGCCGATGGTGCCGTGGGGTGCCGGCAGGTCATCCAGCAGGACTTCGCGGCGGTTCTGTTTGTAGCGGCTTTTCGCCGAGTTGGCGGTGATGGTCAGCAGCCAGGTCTTGAGGCTGGAACGCCCCTGGAAACCGACCAGGTTGCGCACCACCGACAGCCAGGCATCCTGCACCACTTCGTCGGCGTGGCGCTGGCCGACAATGGCGTAGGCCACGGCGCGCATCGCGCTCTGGTAGGTGCCGACCAGTTCCTTGTAGGCCTTTTGCTCGCCGGCCAACAGGCGTTCAAGCAGTTGCGTGTCGTCAGCTGCGGACATTCATGCCTCGTAATCGGAATCCAGGATCGCAACCGCTGAATCCAGCGGCTGCGATCCATAAGACTGTCAACGCTTGCGCAGAAGCACACTGCCAATCGAATAACCGGCGCCGAACGAGCTGAGCACCGCCAGCGAGCCGCTGCTCAGGTCGTCCTGATTCTTGTGGAACGCGATCACCGAACCGGCCGAACTGGTGTTGGCATAGGTGTCGAGAATCACCGGTGCTTCTTCTTCGGTGGCCTCGCGGCCCAGCAGCTTCTTGACGATCAGGTGGTTCATGCTGAGGTTGGCCTGGTGCAGCCAGAAACGCTTCACGTCGCTGACGTTCAGCTGGTTTTCCTGCAGGTGCTCGGCAATCAGTTCCGCCACCATCGGGCAGACGTCGCGGAACACCTTGCGGCCTTCCTGCACGAAGAGTTTGTCCGGCGCGCCGATACCCTCTTCCGCGGCGCGGTTGAGGAAGCCGAAGTTGTTGCGGATGTTGTTGGAGAACTTGGTCAGCAGCTTGGTGCTGATGATGTCGAACTGGTACGGCGAGGTGGCCAGGTCTGCCCGCTCGATGATCACCGCGGTGGCCGCGTCGCCGAAGATGAAATGGCTGTCGCGGTCACGGAAGTTCAGGTGGCCGGTACAGACTTCCGGGTTGACCATCAGGATCGCCCGGGCCTGGCCCAGTTGCACGCTGTTGCAGGCCGCCTGGATGCCGAAGGTGGCCGAGGAGCAGGCCACGTTCATGTCGAAACCGAAACCTTCGATGCCCAGGGCTTCCTGGACTTCGATGGCGATGGCCGGGTAGGCGCGTTGCAGGTTGGAGCAGGCGACGATCACCCCGTCGATGTCCGCGGCGGTCTTGCCGGCGCGTTGCAGGGCCTGTTCGGCGGCGCCGATGGCCATCTGGCAGAGCACCGACCATTCGTCGTTGGAACGCTCGGGCAGGCGCGGGGCCATGCGCTGCGGATCGAGGATGCCGTCCTTGTCCATGACAAAGCGGCTTTTGATGCCGGAGGCCTTCTCGATGAAGGCCGCGCTGGATTCGGTCAGGGCCTGAACCTCGCCGCGCTCGATCGCTTGCGCGTTGTCGGCGTTGAACTGATGCACGTAGGTGTTGAAAGACTCCACCAGCTCTTCGTTGGAGATGCTGTTGGCCGGGGTGTACAGGCCAGTGCCGCTGATGACGACGTTATGCACGGTCGTTCCTCTATTCTGTTCAGGCAGAAGGTATTGGCACCGTCGTACCAAACCGTAAATGGTCTATCCCGACGGGCGGAATAGGACCTGACATCGCTTTATTCCGCTTTGCCCGGGCGGCGAACGCTCAAAACCGCGGGGCCGGCATTTATAACGGCGAAGTTTGCCATAAACGCCGGCGTTTGGCCCCATCGGCAAGCGTAGTCGGCGCAACATCGCCGATCCTGTAGCCGCTGGCGAAGCCTGCGATCGAGCGCGAAGCGGTCGCGCTCTTGAGGCCCTCGAGGCCCCTGCGGGGCCTTACGCAGCCTGCGGCAGCGGCTACAGCGCATCAGGCTTCCACCTGGCTCCACTGCTTGTTCAGGCGCTTGTCGGAAATCGGCGCCTTGGTGCCCAATTGCTGGGCGAACAGCGAGACCCGGTATTCCTCCAGCCACCAGCGGTACAGCTCCAGTTGCGGGTCGCGCTTGCCTTCCTGGGCATGTTTGCTCGCCCGCGCCTGGTACTGGTTCCACAGGCCGGCCAGTTCGGTGCTCCAGACCCGGTCCTTCTGCACCTGGCTGCCGAGCTTCTCAAAGCGCAGCTCCACGGCCTTGAGGTAACGCGGCAGTTCCTTGAGCCACTGCGCCGGGGTCTCGCGGACAAACCCCGGGTACACCAGATGGCTTAGCTGCGACTTGATGTCGTTCAGCGCCACCGCCTGGGCCAGGTCGATCTTGCCCTTGAAGCGCTTTTGCAGGCCATGCCAGAGCTTGAGGATCTCCAGGGTCAGGCGCGCCAGGCGCTCGGCGTGCTCGGTCCAGCTGCCGCGCTTGCGCTCGGCCAGCGAGGCCAGGCCGGCGCCATCGCGCGGCAGGCTGTCCTCGCCTTCCAGCACGCAGCTGTCGAGGCTGGCCAGCAGGATGTCTTCCACCAGGGCATCGACACGCCCCAGCTCGCGATACAGCAGGCCCAGCTCGGTCAGCCCCGGCAGCTTGTTGCGCAGGAACTTGGCCGGCTCGGCCAGCTGTTGCAGCAGCAGGCGCTGCAAGGCGCGGCGATGCTGGAACTCGGCTTCGGCCGGGGTCGAGAAACGCCCTTCCTTGACCGTGCCACCCTCTTCCACCAGCGCCGGATACACCGTCATCGACAGCCCGGCGATCTTCTGCTGGGTTTTCTCCGCCACCGCGGCGAACACCTTGGCTTCCACCGGCTGCTGGCTTTTCGCGGTTTGCGGCACGGCCAGGGCGGCCTGGCTGGCCTCGGCGAAACGCGCGGTCAGCTCGGCCAGGTCGCGGCCTTCGCCGAGGAACTTGCCCTGGGCATCGACGATTTCCAGGTTCATCCGCAGGTGGCTTTCCACCTGTTGCGCCGACTCGGCCCAGGCCTCGTCGCTGACCCGCGCCCCGGTCATGCGCAGCAGTTCGCGGCCTAGGGCCTGGGGCAGCGAGCCCTGGGCGAAATCGATACGCGCCAGGGCCGCCTTGACGAAGTCCGGCACCGGTACGAAGTTCTTGCGCAACGCCTTGGGCAGGTTGCGCACCAGGGCGATGCACTTGGCTTCCACCAACCCCGGCACCAGCCATTCCAGGCGCTCGGCGGGCAAGGCCGGCAGCAGCGGCGCCGGCACCCGCAGGGTCACGCCGTCCCGTGGATGGTTGGGCTCGAAGTGGTAACTCAGGGCCAGTTCCAGATCGCCGATCTGCAAAGTATCCGGGTACTGCATGGCGGTGACTTCGCTGGCCTCGCGGGCCAGCACGTCTTCCTCGCGCATGATCAGCAACTGCGGGTCTTTCTGGCTATGCACCCGGTACCAGCTGTCGAAAGTCGCGGTCTGGTGGATCTCCGCCGGCAGGCGCGCGTCGTAGAAGGCGAACAGGGTTTCCTCGTCGGCGAGGATGTCGCGGCGCCGGGCCTTGGCTTCCAGTTCGTCGAGCTGCTCCAGCAGCCGCGTATTAGCGCTCAGGCACTTGGCTTTCGACTGGATTTCGCCACGCACCAGGCCCTCGCGGATAAACAGCTCGCGCGACACCAGCGGGTCCACCGGGCCGTAATGCACCGGGCGACGACCGACCACGATCAGGCCGAACAGAGTGATCTGCTCGTAGGCCACCACCTGCCCGCGCTTCTTCTCCCAATGGGGTTCGAAGTGGTTTTTCTTGATCAGGTGCCCGGCCAGCGGCTCGATCCAGTCGGCGTCGATCTTCGCCACCATGCGCGCGTAGAGCTTGGTGGTTTCCACCAGTTCGGCGGTCATCAGCCATTGCGGGCGCTTCTTGCCGATCCCCGACGACGGGTGAATCCAGAAGCGCCGCTGGCGGGCGCCGAGGTAATCGCCTTCCTCGGTCTTCTGCCCGATCTGGCTCAGCAGCCCGACCAGCACTGCCTTGTGCAGCTTCGGATAATCGGCCGGCTCTTTGTTCAGGCTCAATTGCAGGTCGCGGCAGATCAGGCTCAGTTGGCGATGGGAGTCGCGCCACTCGCGCAGGCGCAAGTAGTTGAGGAAATTCTTGCGGCACCAGTTACGCAACGGGCTGGCGGTCAGCGCCTGGCGCTGCTCTTCGAAGCCGCGCCACAGATTGACCAGCCCGGCGAAATCCGAGTCGGCGTCCTTCCACTGCGCGTGGGCCTGGTCGGCCGCCTGCTGGCGCTCCGGCGGCCGCTCGCGCGGGTCCTGGATCGACATGGCACTGGCGACGATCAGCACTTCCTGCAGACTGCCCAGCTTCGCCGCTTCCAGCAGCATGCGGCCCATGCGCGGGTCCACCGGCAGCCGTGCCAGCTGGCGGCCCAGCGGCGTCAGCTGGCTGTTGCGATCCACCGCCGAGAGCTCTTGCAGCAGGTTGAAACCGTCGCTGATGGCCTTGCCATCCGGTGGCTCGATAAAGGGGAAGGCAGTGATTTCACCAAGGCGCAGATGGAGCATCTGCAGGATCACCGCCGCCAGGTTGGTGCGCAGGATTTCCGGGTCGGTGAATTCCGGACGGCCGTTGAAATCCTCTTCGCTGTACAGGCGCACGCAGATGCCCGGCTCGACCCGGCCGCAGCGGCCTTTGCGCTGGTTGGCGCTGGCCTGGGAAATCGCCTCGATGGGCAGGCGCTGGACCTTGGCCCGGTAGCTGTAGCGGCTGATGCGCGCGGTGCCGCTGTCGATCACGTAGCGGATGCCCGGCACGGTCAGCGAGGTCTCGGCGACGTTGGTCGCCAGCACTACCCTGCGGCCCGGGTGCGACTGGAAAATCCGCTGTTGCTCGGCCGGCGACAGGCGCGCGTACAGCGGCAGGATCTCGGTGTGCTTGAGCTGGGCCTTGCGCAGCATTTCGGCGGCGTCGCGAATCTCCCGCTCGCCCGGCAGGAACACCAGCACGTCACCCGGGCTGCGGCGCTCGCTGCGCTCATGGGCGGCGATTTCATCGAGGGTGGCGAGGATCGCCTGGTCCACCGTCAGGTCGTCCTCGACCCGGTTGCCCTCTTCGTCCTGCTCCAGGGTCAGCGGGCGGTACCAGGTTTCCACCGGGAAGGTGCGGCCGGAGACCTCGACGATCGGCGCGTCGTCGAAGTGCCTGGAGAAGCGCTCCAGGTCGATGGTCGCCGAGGTGATGATGACCTTGAGGTCCGGACGCCGCGGCAGCAGGGTCTTCAGGTAGCCCAACAGGAAGTCGATGTTCAGGCTGCGTTCGTGGGCTTCGTCGACGATGATCGTGTCGTAGCGTTCCAGGTAGCGGTCGTTCTGGGTTTCCGCCAGCAGGATGCCGTCGGTCATCAGCTTGATCAGGGTGTTGGAATCGCTCTGGTCTTCGAAGCGCACCTGGTAACCCACCAGGGCACCCAGCGGCGTCGCCAGCTCTTCGGCGACCCGGCTGGCCACGCTGCGCGCGGCGATCCGCCGGGGCTGGGTGTGGCCGATCAGGCCGTGCTGGCCGCGGCCGATTTCCAGGCAGATCTTCGGCAACTGGGTGGTTTTGCCCGAGCCGGTTTCGCCAGCGATGATCAGCACCTGGTGCTTTTGCAGCGCCGCCTTGATCTCGTCGCGCTTGGCGGCGATCGGCAGGCTGTCGTCGTAGCGAATCGACGGCACGCTGGCGCGCCGCGTCAGCACCTGGGCGCAGGACGCCTGCATGCGCTCGACCCACTGCACAAGCTTGGCCTCGTCGGGCTTCTTGCGCAGCTCAAGCAGCTGCCGACGCAACCGGTGGCGGTCAGCAAGCATGGCGTGGTCGAGGTTTTTCAGCAGTTGGTCGATTGCAGGCGATTCGGAAGTCATAGGAAAGCAGCGGCAAGCTTCAAGCGAAAAGCCGCAAGATTAACGCAGCTTTACGCTTTTAGCTTGCAGCTTGTAACTTGCCGCTGCCCCTTCTATTCGTTATCCCGGTCCTTGCGCCGGTACGGGAACACATCGATCACCTTGCCGGCGCGAATGGCCTCCTGCAGGCCTTTCCAGTAATCGGCGTTGTACAACTCGCCGTGCAACTGGTCGAACAGCTTGCGCTGCCCGGCGTCGGCGAACAGGAACGGTGGGAACTCCTCGGGGAACACGTCCAGCGGGCCGATGGAATACCAGGGCTCGGAGGCCATCTCGTCCTCCGGGGTACGCGGCGCCGGGATGTGGCGGAAGTTGGCTTCGGTGAGGAAGCAGATCTCGTCGTAGTCGTAGAACACCACCCGGCCATGGCGGGTGACGCCGAAGTTCTTCAGCAGCATGTCACCGGGAAAGATGTTGGCCGCGGCCAGTTGCTTGATCGCCAGGCCGTAGTCCTCCAGCGCCTCGCGCACCTGGGCCGGGTTGGCGTGGTCCAGGTAAAGGTTGAGCGGGGTCATGCGCCGCTCGGTCCAGCAGTGACGGATCAGCACCGTATCGCCTTCCACCGACACCGTGGACGGCGCGACTTCCAACAGTTCCTCCAGGCACGCGGGGTCGAACTTGCCCAGGGGAAAGCGGAAATCGGCGAACTCCTGGGTATCGGCCATGCGCCCGACCCGGTCGACGCTTTTCACCAGGCGGTACTTCTCGATCACCGTGGCGCGGTCGACGTTTTTCGACGGCGAGAAGCGGTCCTTGATGATCTTGAACACGGTGTTGAAGCCCGGCAGGGTGAACACGCTCATGACCATGCCGCGCACGCCCGGGGCCATGATGAACTGGTCGTCTGTGTTGGCCAGGTGGTTGATCAGCGCCCGGTAGAACTCGGACTTGCCGTGCTTGTAGAAACCGATGGAGGTGTACAGCTCGGCGATGTGCTTGCCCGGCAGGATGCGCTTGAGGAAACCGATGAACTCCGCCGGCACCGGCACGTCGACCATGAAATAGGAGCGGGTGAAGGAAAAGATGATCGACACATCGGCTTCGTCGGTGATCAGCGCGTCGATCTGGATCCCCCGCCCTTCGCGGTGCAGCAGCGGAATCACCAGCGGCCACTGCTCGTCGTGGGTGTAGATGCGGCCCACCAGATAGGCGCCCTTGTTGCGGTACAACACCGAGGAAAACAACTCCACCGCCAGCTCCGGGTCCTTGCACACCCAGTCCGGCAGGTTCTCCCGCAGCTGCGACTCCAGGCGCCGCAGGTCGCCAGGCAGATCGGCATAGGCTTCGCTGAAGCTGTAGTCGACGAAGATCTGTTCGAGCATCGTCGACAGATGACCTTGCGGCCGGTAGGTGCGGGTCTGCGCGGCCCGGGCGCGGCGCAGGCTCGGCCGCGTGGTGTGGATGAACATACAGCCGTCGCTGATCAGGTCATGGCTGAACAGGCCGCAGAAGGCCGAGTTGTACCAGGTCTCGGACAGCTCATCGTCGAAGCGCAGGTCGATCAGGCTGATATAGGCGCTTTTCACAAGCGGCCACTGATTGACGTCGAGCAGGGTCTCCAGGTCGAAGGTCGTACGCAGCCGCTGCACGGTCTCGCTGACCTTTTCCTCGTACAGGTTGATCCGTGCCGCCGAGGCGGTCTGCGCCTCCTGCCACTGCGCCTGCTCGAAGCGTGCCCGGGCACCGTCGGTGATCTGGCGAAAATGCTCGCGGTAATCGTCGAAGCCATCGAGGATCGTTCGAGCGATATCGGCGGCGGGCCATTTCTGCGGCATGGTGAGACCTCTGCGGGAATTCGGAAAGGCCTGAGCTTAGCCAGTGAACCGGGTACAGGAGAAGTGCAATTTTGCGCAGATAGCAAAGGCGGCCGCCAATTCAACCGCAAGATAGCGATTGCCCGCGTCCCGTCTCTCGGCAACACTCTCGCCCTGCTGAAAAAAGGGCCGTTGAACGGCCTATTAAAGGAGTTGCGCCGTGAGACTTGTCGATACCCTGCGTTTGTTGTCCCTGGCCGCGATCTGGGGCGCGAGTTTTCTGTTCATGCGCATCATCGCTCCAGTGATCGGCAGCATTCCCACGGCATTCTTTCGTGTCTCCATCGCCGCCACCGGCCTGCTGGTGATCCTCGCGCTGATGCGCATCAGCTGGGACTTCCAGGGCAAGTTCAAGACCGTGCTGCTGCTCGGCGTAATCAACTCCGGCATCCCCGCCACTATGTATTCGGTGGCGGCCCTGGTGCTGCCGGCCGGTTATTCGGCGATCTTCAATGCCACCACGCCGTTGATGGGCGTACTGATCGGCGGGTTGTTCTTCCATGAAAAACTGACCCCGCCAAAAATCGCCGGGGTCAGCCTGGGCCTGTTTGGCGTGGGCATCCTGACCCGCGCCGGCCCCATGGCATTCGACCTGGAACTGCTGCTGGGCGCGCTGGCCTGCCTGCTCGCCACCACCTGCTACGGCTTCGCCGGCTTCCTCGCGCGACGCTGGCTGGACCAGGCCGGCGGCCTCGACAGTCGCCTCTCGGCCCTGGGCAGCATGCTCGGTGCCAGCCTGTTCCTGCTGCCGGTCTTCGCCTACAGCGCCATCAGCCAGCCGCCCGCCAACTGGGGCGGCTGGAGCGTCTGGCTGTCGTTGCTGGGCCTGGGCCTGGCCTGCACCGCCTTTGCCTACATCCTGTATTTCCGCCTGCTGAGCTCGATCGGCCCGGTCAAGTCCATGACCGTGACCTTCATGATCCCGCCGTTCGGGGTGCTGTGGGGCGCGTTGCTGCTGGACGAGCCGCTGTCCATGGCTCACCTGTATGGCGGCGTGCTGATCGCCGCGGCCTTGTGGCTGGTCCTCAAGCCAGGGGCCCGGGTCGCCTCGCCCCGGGAACTGGCGGATCGCTGATCGCGTCGATTCCCCGGCATTGCGAGCGGTCCTGAAACATGGGCGCGCTCGCCACTTGCATGACAGTCTCGATCAGGCTTGAGCGGAATCGAACTGCCTATCGGACACCGTAACTTCCGACCTTCGGCAAAAGAACTTAAAACAATAAAAAATCATCACCTTCTAAAAACAAATACTGCTCTCTCAACAAAAACATCCCCTCAAGCAAAAAAAATCATTACCCCGCCGTCTTTATTTTTTACCCCCTTCTTTCACCCCCTCGTCCAAACCCCATAAAACTTGAATGCAATTCGCAAAAGAAGCCCGCACCAGAGAGTTCCACTGATAACAACAACGAACTAACCATTACCAACAAAGATTATTCTCGATCACCATAAAGATATTTCTGAAAAGCTTCAAAAAAGTTCCCAACCTCTCTCCCCACGTATATTCCCGCCTTCTTCTTTATTAAGTTACCGGCCCGTTCACAACTTGCCAGGACAACTTGATCAGTTATTCAACGCTTATGAACAGATCACTCAGGCCGCACTGTTACAGCACCGGTCCTATTGCACTTCATAGCCAGAAAACTCCTCTCCCGGCCAAAAGGCGCTTCGCGCTTCCGTGCGGCCATCGAACGCTTTCAACCCCCGGCGCGCGCCGCTGATCCATAGCGCACTCAACGCCATTTTCCCCCTCCGACCACACAGGCACCGCCTTGGAAAAGAAAACCATGACACCCCATAATTTCAGCCCCTCCAGCACCGCGCTCGCCGTCGCCCTGGCGTTGAGCTCCTTCGCCCCAGCCGTATTCGCCACGACGAACTGGACCGGAGACGCCCATCACATTGTCTATGACGAAGACGGTAATCCCCATCGCGTCGACGACAGCAACGCCTGGGAAAACAGTGGCAACTGGAGCAACGGCGCTCCCGCCAGCGATGAGGCGGTCAACATCGACCGGCCGCTCGCCGGGCGCAACAACCAGGTCGCGCAACTGGACAGCGCGCGAACGGTCGGCAGCCTGAACGTCGGCACCGCCAACAATGGCCTGGGCCAGTTGAATGTCGGCGCCAACGGCAAGCTGAACATCGGTGACAGCTTCACCCTGGGCACCGTCCAGGGCGCCACGGGCAAGGCCACCTTCAACAACGGCGCGACAGTGAACACCGGCGGCGACCTGATCGTCGGCAAAGGCGGATCGGCCGACCTGACCCTCAAAGACGGCTCCAAGGCCCGCTCCCAGGGCGATACCCTGATCGGCGCAGACCGCGGTGCCTCCGGCACCCTTATCGTCGACAGCGGCTCGACGCTGACCAGCGACAAGCGGCTGGTAGTCGGCGGCGCCGGCAACGGCACCCTGCAGGTCAAGAACGGCGGCCAGGTAGAGAGCCAGGACAGCATCATCGCCGCCGACCTGGGCGCCAATGGCAGCGCCAGCCTCGATGGCACCGGCAGCCTGTGGAAGACCCTCGGCGACATGATCGTCGGCCAGGCCGGCAACGGCTCGCTGTCGCTTACCAACGGGGCCAAGGTGCAGACCGCTGGCAATACCGTCCTCGGTGCGCTCAGAGGCGGTAGCGGTACGGTCAGCGTCGACAACGGCACGCTGTCCACCGACAAGACCCTGATCGTCGGCGGCGCCGGCAACGGCACCCTGCAAATCAAGAACGGCGGCCAGGTCACCAGCCAGGACAGCATCATCGCCGCCGACCTGGGCTCCAATGGCAGCGCCAGCCTCGATGGCGCCAACAGCCTGTGGAAGACCCTCGGCGACATGATCGTCGGCCAGGCCGGCAACGGCTCGCTGTCGCTCACCAACGGGGCCAAGGTGCAGACCGCTGGCAACACCGTCCTCGGCGCACGCAAAGGTTCAAGCGGTACGCTCAGCGTCGACAACGGCACGCTGTCCACCGACAAGACACTGATCGTCGGCGGCGCTGGCAACGGCACCCTGGAGATCAAGAATGGCGGTCAGGTAAACAGCCAGGACGGCATCATCGGTGCCAACCAGGGCGCCAATGGCAGCGCCAGCATCGACGGCGCGGGCAGCCTCTGGGAAACCCTCGGCGACCTGACTGTGGGCCAGGGCGGTAACGCCAGCCTGGTGCTCGCCAACCAGGGCGTGGCCAAAGTCGGCAGCGGCATCCTACGGATCGCCGCCGACGGCACCTCCAATGCCGCTCTTTATGTGGGAGCGACCAGCGACAAAGCCGCCGACGCCAAGGGCGCGGGCAAGCTGGAAGCCAAACGCGTGGTCTTCGGCCAGGGCCAGGGCCTGGTCCAGTTCAACCACAACGACCGTGACTACCAGTTCGATGCCGGATTCGAAGGTCAGGGCCGCATCAATCATATCGCCGGGCAGACCGTGTTCAACGGTGACTCCAGCCGCTTCACCGGCCAGTTGAATGTCAAAGGCGGCGAACTGCTGCTGAACAACGTCATGGCCGGGCAAGTACAGGTCGACAAGAACGCCAGCCTGCACATCGGTGCCTTCAACGGCAGCCAAGGTGAAGTGCTCAGCGATATCGGCAACGATGGCAAGGTGGTGTTCGACCGTAACAACCAGTACCAGTACGACCACGTCATCTACGGCAGCGGCTCGGTCGAGCAGCGCGGCACGGGGACCACCGTGCTCACCGGCGAAAACACCTACAAGGGCGGCACGCTGATCAGCAACGGCACCCTGCAACTGGGTGCCGGCGCGAACGGCGGCAACAGCGGCTCGATCCTTGGCGACGTGCAGATCGACGCGCCCGGCAGCCTGGTGTTCAACCGTGCCAACGGCTACACCTTCGGCGGCGCCCTCTCCGGCACCGGCACGCTCTATAAGCGCGGCGCCGGGCGCACCGAGCTGAGCGGCGACAGTTCCGCCTTCCACGGCCGCAGCCTCGTCGAATCGGGCATCCTCGCCGTCAACGGCAAGCTCGGCGGCTCGACCGACGTGTATGACGGCGCGACCCTGGCCGGCAACGGCCAGGTCGGCAACGTCACCCTGCACAAAGGCGCGACCATCGCCCCCGGCAACTCCATCGGCACCCTGACCCTGGCCGGCGATCTCGACCAGCACAGCGGTTCGACCTTCCACGCCGAACTGCTGAGTACCGGGGCCAACGACCGGCTGCTGGTGAACGGCGCGGCGCGGCTCGAGGACGGCAGCATCATCAAGGCGGACAAACTCGACAGCAAACGCTACGAGCTGGACCGTCGCTACCTGGTGCTGGCGACCGAGAAAGGCCTGAGCGGGCGCTACAAGCTGACGGGTGATACCTGGGTCTCGACCTTCTATGACCTGGTGGACAACTACGACAGCCACAACGCCTACCTGGATGTGCAACAGACGCGCCTGTTCCAGGAAGCCGCCTTCACCCCCAACCAGCGGGCCACGGCCACTGCGGCACAAAGCCTGAAAGGCGCGGCCGTGCCGGCGCTGACGCCACCGGTGCACAACAAGCTGTTCGAGGCCATCGCCTATCTGCCCGATGACCACCAGGCTCGCGATGCCTTCGATCAACTGTCCGGCGAGTTCCACAACTCCACCCGTTCGGCGCTGGTCCAGGACAGCCGCCTGGTTCGCGACGCGGCGAACACCCGCCTGCGCTCGGCGAGCGCCGCCCAGGCCCGTGACACCGCGAGCGACACTCACTCCAGCCTGACCCCGTGGATCACCACGCTGGGCAACTGGGGCGAAGTCAAGGGCGACAGCAATACCGCCAACCTGCGCAGTGACACCAAGGGCTTGCTCACCGGGGTCGATACCGCGGTCGGCGACCGCGGCCATGTCGGCGTGCTGACCGGCTACAGCCGCACCGAACTGAAGAGCTCGTCACGCGACTCCTCGAGCGACAACGACAACATCCACCTGGGTGTCTATGGCGGAACACAGGTCAGCGGCTTCGACCTGCGCGGCGGCATGGCGTACACCTGGAGCCGGATCGACGCCAAGCGTTCGGTGAACTTCGCCGGCTACAGCGACCACCTGAAGTCCAAGCATGACGCCAACACCCTGCAAGCCTTCGGCGAACTGGGCCGGCGCTTCGACCTCAGCCCTTCGGTACAGCTGGAACCCTTCGCCAACCTGGCCTATGTGCAGGTCAAGAGCGAAGGCTTCAAGGAAAGTGGCGGCCCCGCGGCCCTGCGCGCCAAGCACGCGTCGGACGAGCAGACCTTCTCCACCCTGGGTCTGCGCGCCAGCGCCGACAAGCAGCTGGACAACGGCAAGTTGCTCACCGTGTTCGGCAGCGCCGGCTGGAAACACGCCCTGAACGGCATCACACCGTCCAACACCTACCGTTTCGACGGCAGCGATGCGTTCCGTATCGAAGGTGCGGCCTACTCGCGTAATAGTGCAGTGGTCGAAGCCGGAGTGGAAACCCGGGTGACTCCCGAGCTGAGCCTGGGCGCCGCCTACAACGGGCAACTGGGCAGCGGTGCCAGCGAGCATGG
This sequence comes from Pseudomonas sp. GW822-FHT05A08, assembly GCF_058800485.1. NCBI lineage: Bacteria > Pseudomonadati > Pseudomonadota > Gammaproteobacteria > Pseudomonadales > Pseudomonadaceae > Pseudomonas > Pseudomonas sp. GW822-FHT05A08. The sequence goes on along the minus strand of NZ_CM179511.1, from coordinate 1,883,148 downwards.
CCTGAGCCTGAACGCCAGCTACCGCTTCTAACCCCGCCCTGATCACGCAGCGGCGGCCCCGCCGCTGCGTGTTGTGGATTGACCGGCAAGGTACACTTGCCGGTCTTTTTTTTGCCTTTCGTCAAGGCATGCCTCCAGCAACAACGGGGGCATCCGTGACGGTCATTCAATACCCGGCGCTCTAGCGCCGGGCATTGGCCTATACCTGACTTATGGCGACGTCAAGGTAATCAGGTACATCCCCGAGTTGACCGGTTTGCCCGCCTCATCGACCAACGCATATTGCTGATCGTAGTAGCGCCCTTCCTTGCCGCTGTCCGTGACCAGCTTGACGTTGACTGGCGATTTGCCGATGGCCGTCACCGAGCTCGATGGGCCGACGCCGTGTACACGAATGTCGTTGCTGCGGGAAAACTGCGGGCACTGGCGAAGACTCAACGCAGCCCCGCCTTGGGCAGTCGAGCTTGGCGTGCAAGGCTCCTCGACGATGCTGCCGTGAAAATAAATCGTTCCCTGGATGCTTTGAGGGGCTGCGGAACAGATTCCACTCAAGCCTAGAAACATGCCGACACCTGCCAAAACCAGCTTGGTACTCATTCTGACTTTCTCCATTGGGCCTGAAGAGTATGTCGTCAGTGTAGAAGAAATCTTTAATTTTTAAGGTTTGTCCTATTCCCAAATAACCAATAAATAGGGTAAAAGCGAATACAAATTAATGGCAATGAGCCATCATTGCTATCGGCCAGCCCTGGCCAATCTGAAGGGTCCGCCCAGGCAAAAAAAGGCGCAGCCCTCGCTCAAGTCGAAAGCTGCGCCCGGCCCTCATGAATCAGCCGTTTTTGCGGAACACGAACACCAACCCGATGATGATCAACAGCATGCCGAGCACGCTCAGCAGCGCCAGCCGATTACCGAAGAACAGGTAGTCCATCACGGCCGTCACCGCCGGCACCAGGTAGAACAGGCTGGTGACATTCACCAGATTGCCGCGAGCGATCAGCCGGTACAGCAGCAAGGTCGCCAGCACCGAGACCACCAGCCCCATCCACAGCGCCGGGACGATAAAGCCGACACTGTGCTCGAAGTGAAACGGCTGGAACGGCACGAACAGCGCGCACAGCAACAGCCCGGCCAGGTACTGCACCGGCAGGGTGCCCAGTGGGTTGTCGCTGATGCGCTTCTGCATGATCGAGCCCAGGGTCATGCTCACCAGGGCCAGCAGGCCGAAGAGCATCCCGGCCAGCGACATGCCGGCCAGGCCGATGCCCTGATAGACCACCATGATCAACCCGGCCAAACCCAGCGCCAGGCCGAACATCCGGCTCCAGGAGCGCTGACGCTCCATGATCACCACGGTGAGGATGGGTTGTACTCCCATGATGGTGGCCATCACTCCGGGGGTGACCTTCAGGTCCAGGGCCAGCAGGTAGAAGATCTGGTATGCCCCCAGCAACACCAGCCCGGTGGCCACCGCGTACAGCATCGGCTTGCGTCCGCGGGGCAAACGCAGCTTGAGCAGGGGAATCAACAGCACCAGCCCGCACAGGGCGATGGCAAAACGGAACAGCAGGAAGGCAAAGGGCGAGGCATGGGCCAGCCCCCATTTGGAGAAGATCGCCCCACTGCTCCAGAGCAGGACGAACAGGCTCGTGGAAGCCGCCGCAAGCGCGGACTTTTTCGATATGAACAACATGAATACCACCTGTAATCAGGCAAATAGCCAACTCAGCCGAGGCTGAAATTCAGTAGTTTTTTCTGGCGGGCGCGGGCAACAGCAGAGGTTGCCGATCAGCCCCGTACGACGACGCCCGGCGGCGATACGACGGCGCACACCGGCGTGCTACTGACAGGTGGGGGGTAATGACTGATCTGCACAGGCTGCGGGTTCCCGCACGGCACGACGCCAGCGTTGACCGCTGAATCGACTACCGCGTTGATGAGGGAATGAGGCATGTGCTGATCTTTCTGAAGTGGAAGGTGAATCTTCTGATACACCGGGCGCCGACTATAACCAGCGCCCGATATTCATTGCAACGCCTTATCCGAACAACCAGTAACCCAGGGCGGTCAGGACCACCACCGCCAGCACCGGACGCATGACGCGGTAGAGCTTCGGATTGCGGCGTTTCCATTGCTTGACCACGCCACTGATGCGATCGCTGAAGCGCTTGCTCCAGGCATAGGCCTGGTTGATCCCGCCGACGCGCTCGTCGTCGAGGTTCTGCGGCGCGGTGGCACGCCCCAGCCAGGCGCTGATCCAGCGGTTGATGCGGGTCATCAGCGGGTTGCTCAGCGGACGCTCGATGTCGCAGAACAGAATGACCCGGGTCTTGTCGGTCTCGTTTTTGACCCAGTGCACATAGGTTTCATCGAACATCACGTCTTCGCCATCGCGCCAGGCGTAGACCTGGCCGTCGACGAAAATCCGGCAGTCGTCGGAGTTCGGCGTGGACAGGCCCAGGTGATAGCGCAGGGAGCCGGCGAACGGATCGCGGTGCGGGTTCAGATGGCTGCCACCGGGCAGCAGGGCGAACATCGCGCCCTTGACGTTGGGAATGCGGCTGACCAGTTCAACGGTCTTCGGGCACAGCAACTCGGCCGACGGCAGCGGTTTGTCGTACCACTTGAGGTAGAAACGCTTCCAGCCCTTCTTGAAGAACGAACCGAAACCGGCGTCGTTGTTCTTCTCCGCAGCGCGGATGTAACCCTCGTCGAACAAATGCATGGCTTCGTCGCGGATCACTTCCCAGTTGTCCTTGAGCACATCCAGCTCGGGGAACTTGCTGCGATCCAGATAGGGCTTGGAAGGCACACCGGAAAACAGGTACATCAAGGCGTTATAAGGAGCGAACAGCGCCGAATGGTTGACGAACTGACGCAGCACCGGCAGTCGAGCCTTGCCGCGTAAATGCACGTAGAGAGTGCTGCCGATGAATAGCAGCAACACCGCGGACTTGGCGGCAAACGAAAGGCTCATGCAATATCTCCTTGAAATAATTACCGGCGGGGCAGCATTCATCCGGCATGGCAGCCGGCCATGATAAACACTCCTGGCCCCTGGAAAAACCCGCACAAACCGACAATCAGTGTTAACAGTCGTGCAATAAAACGCTGATTAACATACGCCAGCTGAACGCCAGCTGATGCAGGTCAGTACCCATGCAACATGCCCTGCAACGCCTTCGATCGCCGGCAAGCGGGCTCCTGCGGAGCCTGCCGGCGATCACCTTCCCACTGCCTTACTGCTGGTTCTCCTGCTCGGTGAACAGGTCGCTGAACAGCATGCTCGACAGATAACGTTCACCCGAATCCGGCAGCACCACCACTATGGTCTTGCCTTGCATCTCGGGGGTCTCCGCCAGGCGCACCGCCACCGCCATCGCCGCGCCGCAGGAGATGCCACAGAGGATCCCCTCCTCCTGCATCAGGCGCAGGGCCATGGCCTTGGATTCCTCGTCGCTCGCCAGCTCGACCCGGTCGACCATCGACAGGTCGAGATTGCTCGGCACAAAACCGGCACCGATGCCCTGGATCTTGTGCGGGCTGGGCTTGATCTCTTCGCCGGCCAGCTTCTGGGTGATCACCGGCGAGACGCTCGGCTCCACCGCCACCGACAAGATAGGTTTGCCCTGGGTCTTCTTGATGTAGCGGGAAACCCCGGTGATGGTGCCGCCGGTGCCGACGCCCGCCACCAGCACGTCCACCGCGCCATCGGTGTCATTCCAGATTTCCGGACCGGTGGTTTTCTCGTGGATCGCCGGGTTGGCCGGGTTATCGAATTGTTGCGGCATGAAGTATTTGTCAGGATCGCTGGCGAGGATTTGCGCGGCCTTCTCGATCGCCCCTTTCATGCCCTTGGCCGGCTCGGTCAGCACCAGTTCGGCCCCCAGGGCCTTGAGCACCTTGCGCCGCTCGATGCTCATCGACGCCGGCATGGTCAGGACCAGCTTATAACCACGGGCCGCGGCGACGAACGCCAGGCCGATACCGGTGTTACCCGAGGTCGGCTCGATGATGGTCATGCCCGGCTTGAGTTTGCCGCTGCTTTCCGCGTCCCAGATCATGTTCGCGCCGATCCGGCACTTCACCGAATAACCCGGGTTGCGCCCTTCGATCTTGGCCAGGATGGTGACGCCGCGGGGCGCGATGCGGTTGATCTGCACCAGCGGCGTATTGCCGATGGAATGGGCGTTGTCAACGAAAATGCGGCTCATGGCTGGGTCCTTGTACAGCGTGAAAGGAAGTCTTCAAGGGTATGCCTCGCACCCATGAGCGTCCAGTCGGGACGAACGTCTGCGATGCCGGGGAGTCAATCGCTATAAGGCACATGGCTGGAGACTCACGCTCATGAAACGTCGCTACAGTTGGCCCCTGTGGACCCTCGCCGGGGTGCTGGTGCTGCTGGTTGCCCTGCATATCGCCCTGCCCTATCTGGTGCGCGATTACCTCAATGACCGGCTCGCCAACATGGGCGACTACCGCGGCCAGATCGCCGATGTCGACCTGGCCCTGTGGCGCGGTGCCTACCGGATCAACGGCCTGAAAATCGTCAAGGTCGACGGCAAGGTGCCGGTGCCGTTCGTCAATGCACCGCTGGTCGATCTGTCAGTGAGCTGGCGCTCCCTGTGGTACGACCATGCGGTGGTGGCCGAAGTGCAATTCGTCGGGCCGCAGGTCAACTTCGTCGACGGTGCCACCAAAAAGAACTCGCAAACCGGTGAAGGCACCGACTGGCGGGCCCAGCTGAACAAACTGCTGCCCATCACCCTCAACGAAGTACAGGTCAGCGACGGCAAGATCAGTTTCCGCAACTTCAACTCCAAACCGCCGGTGAACATGAGCGCCACCCAGGTCAACGCCAGCGCCTACAACCTGACCAACGTGGTCGACACCCAAGGCAAACGCGACGCCCGCCTCGAAGGCAAGGCCCTGCTGCTGGGGCATGCGCCGCTGGAAACCAACGCCACCTTCGACCCACTGAGCGACTTCCAGGACTTCGAGTTCCGCCTGCGCGTGCGGGATATCGAACTCAAGCGCTTGAACGACTTCGCCGCCGCCTATGGCAAATTCGACTTCAACGCCGGCCACGGCGACCTGGTGATCGAAGCCGAAGCCAACAAGGGCCAGCTCACCGGCTATATCAAGCCGCTGCTGCGCGATGTCGATGTGTTCAATTGGCAACAGGATGTCGAGAACAAGGACAAAGGGATATTCCGTTCGATCTGGGAAGCCCTGGTGGGGGTCAGCGAAACCGTGCTGAAAAACCAGGGGAAAAACCAGTTCGCCACCCGGGTCGAACTCAAAGGCAACGTACATCAGCGTGATATCAGCGCATTCCAGGCTTTTTTGCAGATTTTACGCAATGGTTTCATCGAGGCCTTCAATGCCCAGTATGAGCGTCCCAAACCATCCGCTGACTGAGTCACCACGTGACGCCCCATTCAGAGACTGAATGGGGCGTCTGCGTTCACAGTCGGCCGGGCGGCGCGCTATAGTCGGCCATTCGTGTTTTATTCTTCCGACCTGCTCGATGCACGTCGGCGTTACCGTTCGAGGAATTGCAGATGAAGTTCGAAGGCACCAGCGCGTACGTCGCCACCGATGACCTGAAGCTGGCAGTCAATGCCGCCATCACCCTGGAGCGGCCGCTGCTGGTCAAGGGCGAACCGGGCACCGGCAAGACCATGCTCGCCGAGCAACTGGCCGAATCCTTCGGTGCCAGGCTGATCACCTGGCACATCAAGTCCACCACCAAGGCTCACCAGGGCCTGTACGAATACGACGCAGTGAGCCGCCTGCGCGATTCGCAGCTGGGCGTGGACAAGGTGCATGACATCCGCAACTACCTGAAGAAAGGCAAGCTGTGGGAGGCCTTCGAATCCGAGGAGCGGGTGATCCTGCTGATCGACGAGATCGACAAGGCCGACATCGAGTTCCCCAACGATCTGTTGCAGGAACTCGACAAGATGGAGTTCTACGTCTACGAAATCGACGAGACCATCAAGGCCAAGCAGCGCCCGATCATCATCATTACCTCCAACAATGAGAAAGAGCTGCCGGACGCTTTCCTGCGCCGCTGCTTCTTCCACTATATCGCCTTCCCCGACCGCACCACCCTGCAGAAAATCGTCGACGTGCACTACCCGGACATCAAGAAGGACCTGGTCAGCGAAGCGCTGGACGTGTTCTTCGATGTGCGCAAGGTGCCGGGCCTGAAGAAGAAGCCTTCTACCTCCGAACTGGTGGACTGGCTCAAGCTGCTGATGGCCGACAACATCGGCGAAGCGGTGCTGCGCGAACGCGATCCGACCAAGGCCATCCCGCCGCTGGCCGGTGCCCTGGTGAAGAACGAGCAGGATGTACAGCTGCTCGAACGCCTGGCGTTCATGAGCCGTCGTGGCACCCGCTGAGAGGGCATTGTCATGCTGCTCAACCTGTTCAATGAAATGCGTGCCGCCAAGGTTCCGGTGTCGGTGCGCGAGCTGCTCGACCTGATCAACGCGCTCAAGCAGCGCGTGACCTTCGCCGACATGGACGAGTTCTATTACCTGTCCCGGGCGATCCTGGTGAAGGACGAACGGCACTTCGACAAGTTCGACCGCGCATTCGGCGCCTACTTCAACGGCCTGGAAAAACTCGACGACCACCTGCAGGCGCTGATCCCCGAGGATTGGCTGCGCAAGGAGTTCGAACGCTCGCTGAGCGATGAGGAACGGGCGCAGATCCAGTCCCTCGGCGGCCTGGACAAGCTGATCGAAGAGTTCAAGAAGCGCCTGGAAGAACAGAAGGAACGCCATGCCGGCGGCAACAAGTGGATCGGCACCGGCGGCACCAGCCCCTTCGGCTCCGGCGGTTTCAACCCGGAAGGCATCCGCGTCGGCGATGCCGGCAAGCGCCAGGGCAAGGCGGTCAAGGTCTGGGACCAGCGCGAGTACAAGAACCTCGACGACTCGGTGGAACTGGGCACGCGCAATATCAAGGTGGCCCTGCGCCGCCTGCGCAAGTTCGCCCGCCAGGGCGCGGCGGACGAGCTGGATATCGACGGTACCATCGACCACACCGCCCGCGACGCCGGCCTGCTGAACATCCAGATGCGCCCGGAACGACGCAACAGCATCAAGCTGCTGTTGCTGTTCGATATCGGCGGCTCCATGGATGCCCACGTGAAGATCTGCGAGGAGCTGTTCTCGGCCTGCAAGACCGAGTTCAAGCACCTGGAGTACTACTACTTCCACAACTTCATCTATGAGTCGGTGTGGAAGAACAACCTGCGCCGCGGCTCTGAACGCACCTCGACCCAGGACGTGCTGCACAAATACGGCGCCGACTACAAAGTGATCTTCGTCGGCGACGCCGCCATGGCGCCCTACGAAATCACCCAGGCCGGCGGCAGCGTCGAGCACTGGAACGAAGAAGCCGGTTATGTGTGGATGCAGCGCTTCATGGAGAAGTACAAGAAGCTCATCTGGATCAACCCCTACCCGAAAGACACCTGGGGCTACACCGCCTCGACCAACATCGTGCGCGAACTGATCGAAGACCAGATGTACCCGCTGACCTTGCGCGGCCTGGAAGAAGGGATGCGGTTTCTCTCCAAATAGGATCCCATCCAACGCGATCCCTGTAGCCGCTGCCGCAGGCTGCGGCAGCGGCTACAGGGATCAGGCGAAGCGCCGCAGAAACTCGATCTGCTGCCGATACGCCGTCTCCTGCACCACCGGCGTCAGGCGCACTTCGCTGCCCGGCAGGCATTGCGCCAGCCGCGCCAGCGCCAGGGGCGTCAAGGCCCCCAGCCGCGGATACCCGCCAATGGTCTGCCGGTCGTTGAGCAGCACGATCGGCTGGCCGTCCGGCGGCACCTGGATCGCGCCCAGGGGAATGCCCTCAGAGATCATCGGCGCCCCCTGATAACGCAGTGACGGCCCCAGCAGGCGCATGCCCATGCGGTCGGCGCGACTGTCCAGGGCCCAGGCGCTGTTGAAGGCATCGAACAGGCTCTGCCCGCTGAACTGCCCAATCTGCGCCCCGAGAATCACCTCCAGCGGCGCCTTCGATTGCAGGTCCGGCAGTTGCTTGCCCGACAGCACCTTGAGGTTCACCCCTGCCCCGCAATACTCCAGCCGCGCGCCCGCGGCCAGTGGCCGGCCGAAGCCGTCGAGCCCGCCCAGTTCCTCGCGGACCACACTGGCGCAACTGCCCAGCACCTTGGGCGCATTGAAACCGCCGGGCGCCGCCAGATAGGCCCGCGCGCCCAGGTACGGCTGGGTGAAACGCAACCGCTGGCCTTTTTGCAGGATAAAGCTGCGCCCCGGGCTGAGCGGACGCTCGTCGATACAGGCCCCCAGGTCGGCGCCCGCCAGTGCCAGCAGGCACAACTCCTCGGCGACCACGCTGAAACCACCCAGGGTGATCTCGATCACCGGCGCATCCAGGGCGTTGCCCAGCAGCCAGTTGGCCCAGGACATCGACACCCAGTCCAGCGCGCCGCCCTGGGTCACGCCCAGGTGCCGCACGCCAAAGCGACCGGCATCCTGCAACAGGCACAAGGGCGTGCTGGCTTCGATCGTCAGGCGGCTCATGCCAGTGCCTCCGGAAGTGGCGTGTCGTCACCGCCCAGGCGGATGAATTCGGCGTGGTCCACCGCGGTGAAACGCACGCTGTCGCCCGGTTGCATCAGGCTGTAGCCATCGCGCTCGCGATCGAACAGGCGGCTCGGTGTGCGCCCGATCAGGTTCCAGCCTCCCGGCGACACCACCGGATAAGCCGCGGTCTGCCGTTCGGCAATGCCCACGCTGCCCGCCGCCACCCGCTTGCGCGGGGTATCCAGGCGCGGCGCGGCCAGCACTTCGTCCACCAGCCCCATAAAGGCGAAACCCGGGGCGAACCCCAGGGCGAACACCTGGTATTCACGCTCGCTGTGGCAACGGATCACCTCGTTCACCGACAGGCCGCTGCGCCGCGACAACAGGCTCAGCTCCGGGCCGACGCTGAGGTCGTACCAGACCGGCAGCACATGGCGCTGGCCGCCGGTGCGCGAGTCCGGCGTGAGGTCGGTCAGGGCCAGATCGATCAGCTCCCGCGCCTGGGACGGGCTCAGGGCCCGCAGGTCGTAGTGCACCATCAGCGTGGTATAGGACGGCACCAGATCGATCAACTGCCCGCCGAAGGCCGTCCGCAGGCGCTCGCTGGCAGCGAGCATCCACGGCATGTTGGCCTCGGCGATGGCATCGAACAGGCGCACCATCAGGCAATCGATGGCCACCACTTCAAGGCGTATTTTCATGCTGGCAACTGCGCAAGGGCCGCGCGAATACGCTGCACGGCGGCCACCGAACTGGCGTTGTCGCCGTGCACGCACAGGGTATTGGCCTGCAGGTGCAAGGCGCTGCCGTCACTGGCCAGCAGCGCGTCGCCGCGGGCGATGGTCAAGGCCTGGGCAATGATCTTTTCCGGGTCGTGATGCACCGCCCCCGGCAGTTGCCGCGAAACCAGGTGACCGGCGTTGTCGTAGGCACGGTCGGCGAAGGCTTCGAACCACAGGGTCACGCCGAACTCGTCGCCCAGGGCCTGGGCCGCGCCGTTGTCACGGGTGGCCATCAACATCAGCGGCAGTGTCTTGTCGTAGGCGGCAACCGCCTGGATCACCGCGCGCAGCTGCGCCGGGTTGGCCATCATGTCGTTGTACATGGCGCCATGGGGTTTGACGTAGCTCACCCGAGTGCCCTGGGCCCGGCAGATGCCGTCGAGGGCTCCGATCTGGTAGTGCAGCAGGTCCTGCAGTTCCTGGGCGCCGTAGGCCATGGAACGGCGGCCGAAACCGGCCAGGTCCTGGTACGCCGGGTGCGCACCGATGCGCACGCCATTGGCCAGGGCCAGGCTGACGGTCTTGCGCATGATGCTCGGGTCGCCGGCGTGGAAACCGCAGGCGATGTTGGCGCAATCGATGAACGGCATCACCTCGGCATCCAGGCCCATGGTCCAGTTGCCAAAGCTTTCGCCGATGTCGCAATTCAATAACAGGCGGCTCACGGTCAGTGCTCCTGTAGCGTTTGTCATGTTGGCTGCGGGGATCGCGCGGGATGCCCACAGATTATCAGTTAGCGCGCTTCGAGTTGTTTGCCACGGGTTTCCGGCAGGCTCAGGGCCGCCAGGACCACGATGCCGTAGGACACAGCGGCGAAGGTGCCGATGGCCGCGCCCAGCGGGATGTGCTGGCTGAGCAGCCCGATCAGCAGCGGGAACAGGGCCGCCAGCGCCCGGCCGCTGTTGTAGCAGAAGCCCTGGCCCGATCCGCGGATCCGCGTGGGGAACAGCTCCGTCAGGAAGGCGCCCATGCCGCTGAAGATCCCCGAAGCGAAGAAGCCCAGGGGAAAGCCCAGCCACAGCATCACCGCGTTGCTCACCGGCATTTGCGTGTACAGCAGGACGATGGTGAACGAGCCGGCGGCGAACAGGACGAAGTTCTTCTTGCGCCCGAGAATGTCGGTCAGATAGGCGCTGATCACATAACCCACATAGGAGCCGAAGATCACCATCGCCAGGTAGCCGCCGGTGCTCAGCACGCTCAAGCCCCGCTCGGTCTTGAGGAAGGTCGGCAGCCAGAACGTGATGGCGTAATAACCGCCCTGGGCGCCGGCCGCGAGCAGCGACGCGCGCAGGGTGGTGCTGAGAATGCCGGGGGCGAAAATCTCGTAGAAGCGCGAGGGGTTGTCGGGCACTTCCCGGGCCCGGGTTTGCCGGTAGATCTCCGGGTCCTTGACCAGGCGGCGGACGAAGATCACGAAGATCGCCGGCAGGATGCCCAGCAGGAACAAGGCGCGCCAGGCGTCTTCCGGCGGCAGCAGGGAATACATCAGCGCATAGAGCAGTGCCGTGATGCCCCAGCCCAAGGCCCAGCCGGACTGCACCATGCCCACCGCCTTGCCGCGGTTTTCCGCGCGGATCACTTCGCCGATCAGCACCGCGCCGGCGGTCCACTCGCCGCCGAAACCGAAGCCCATCAGGGTCCGGGCTATCAACAGTTGCTCGTAGTTCTGCGCCAGGCCACACAGGAAGGTGAAGAAGGCGAACCAGAGCACGGTCAGTTGCAGGGTGCGCACCCGGCCGATGCGATCGGACAGGATGCCGGCGATCCAGCCACCCAGGGCGGAAGCCAGCAAGGTGCTGGTGTGGATCAGGCCGGCCTCGGCGGAGCTGATGCCCCACAGCGCAATCAGGGTCGGGATGACGAAGCTGAGCATCTGGGTGTCCATGCCATCCAGGCCGTAACCGGCCTTGCAGCTCCAGAACGTGCGGCGCTCCTGCTGATTGATGTCGCGGTACCAGTCGAAGGGGCCGGCGCGGCCTTTGGCCTTGCTGGCGGCGAGCGTGTCGGGCGCACTCATGGCAAATCTCCACTTTATTAATATTGTTCTGGGTCCCGACGACGCTTATCGTGAGACGCAGCGATTTTTGGCGCCCGCGCCCTGCTCCGTCCAACTAATAAAAACCGCCTCCAGACATAAGAAAAGTTGATCGCATGAACCTCAAGTTTCTTGAAACCTTTGTCTGGGTGGCGCGCCTGAAAAGCTTTCGCCTGACCGCCGACAAACTCTTCACCACCCAGGCGTCGATCTCCAGCCGCATCGCCGTGCTCGAGGGCGAACTGGGGGTCAAGCTGTTCCTGCGCGACTCGCGCGGCGTGACCCTGACCCCGGAAGGCCTCAAGGTACTCGACTATGCCGAGCAGATGATGGACACCATGCAGGCGCTCAAACAGTCGATCGAGACCCGCTCGAGCAAGGTCGGGCGGATTCGCATCGGCGTCATGGACACGGTGATCCACACCTGGCTCAGCCCCCTGGTGGCGCGGATGATGGACAGCTATCCCCAGGTGGAAATCGAGCTGGTGGCCGACACCTCGCTGAACCTCTGCGACCAGTTGCAGAAAGGCTTTCTCGACCTGGTGCTGCAAACCGACCTGCTGCGCCAGGAATCCATTCGCAGCCTGGAACTGGCCAGCCACCCGATGGGCTGGATAGTCGCCAGCCACTCGATCTACAACCGCGAGTACGCCAACCTGGCCGAGCTGGCCCGGGAACGCATCATCACCTACTCGAAGAACTCCCTGCCGCACCAGGAAGTGCTGAGCCTGATGCAGGCCAACGGGGTGACCGCGCCACGGCTCAACTGCGTGAACTCGGTGTCGGCCATTACCCGCCTGCTGCGCGACGGTTTCGGCATCGGCGCCTTGCCGCCGGTGCTGGTCAGCGAGGAACTGGCGCGCGGCGAACTGACCCTGCTGGCCATCGACCAGCGCCCGCCGAACCTGCAGGTGGTGGTGTCATGGCGGGTGGGGGTCGAACTGGTGGAAGAGGTGGTGGTGCTGTGCCAGCAAGTGCTGGAGCGTTATGCGCAAAAGGTCGGCGAGAACTACATCGTCCTGGCGGGCTGATCCGCCGCGAATGCTTTTGTAGCCGCTGCCGCAGCTGCGATCGCGGGCGCAGCCTGCGTGAACCGGCTCGATGAGCGTTTGTGAGCCAGCCATCTTTGCGCTTGCTGCGCAACCGATCGCAGCCTGCGGCAGCGGCTACAGGGATCGCGGCGTCCGTGTAGCCGCTGCCGAGCCTGCGAGGCTGCGAACGGCAACGCAGTTGCTGCGTAACCTGCATCCGCGATCTGCCTGGAAAAACGCGTCGGCTGGTTTACGACGGCTGCGCCGTCGATCGCAGCCTGTGGCAGCGGCTACATCACAAGCCCTTCAAGTCACGCTCTTCGATCGGCCGGCTCTGGCGCAGGCGCTTGCCGCCGAGCACCACCCAGTCGATCAGGCGATACAGGCATTCCAGGCCGAACGACAGCAGCAAGGCGCCGCTCATGGCCCAGATCATCGCTTGCGGGGTCAGCAGGATCTGGTAGCTGTAGCCGTTCCAGGTTTCCTGGCGGATATCCGGGTCGGCAGCCAGCACCACTTGCAGCAGGCGGATGTACCACGGGCCCTGCATGGCCTGGAACTGCTTGTCCAGGGCGCGCTGGCGAACCAGCAGATTGCCCAGGCTGTCGGCGTCGCTGCGAAACACCGGATCGTCGCTGGCCCGATAGTGGGCGACCAGCGCCTGCAGATCGCCCTTGAAGAACTGGTTGGCGGTGCCCTGGAACCCTTGCAGGCCGGCCTGGGCCTCGATCAGGTGAGCCTCGACGCGCTTGGCGTAATCGCTGATGAAACCCGGCACCTGTACACCGATCAACAGGCCCGCCGCAAACAGCACCAGCCGCAGATAACTGAGCAACATAGGGGATGTCCTTATTCGGTCTGGCCGTGCAGGACGCATTCACCGCGCCGCCACAGGCTCCATTGGCCCGGCTCGTAGCGAGTCCAGGTTTCGTTTTCGGTCAAAGGTTCGGTGGCGATCACCGTCACCACGTCGTTGGGCGTGGTTTCCGCCTGGAAGTCGACGATCACATCGACATCCTTCAGGCGGGCCGGGCCAAAGGGCGCGCGGCGGGTGATCTGCGCCAGCTTGGTCGAGCAATAGCAGAACAGCCAGTCGCCATCGCTGAGCAGGCAGTTGAACACGCCCTTGCCGCGATATTCGGCGCAGGCGGCCACCAGCGACGGTAGCAGTTCCTCGACTTCCACCGGCTCGGGAAAGGCTTCGCGCACCCGGTTGAGCAGGTCGCAGAAAGCCGCTTCGCTGTCGGTATCGCCCACCGGACGATAGAAGCTGGTGGGAGGCTGGAAGTCCGCCAGCTGGCCGTTGTGGGCGAAACACCAGTTGCGCCCCCACAGCTCGCGCACGAACGGATGGGTGTTGGACAGGCAGACCTTGCCGACGTTGGCCTGGCGAATGTGGCCGATCACCACTTCGCTCTTGATCGGGTAGCGCTGCACCAGGTTGGCCACTTCCGACTCGCTGCTCGCCGCCGGGTCCTGGAACAGGCGCAGGCCGCGGCCCTCGTAGAAAGCGATGCCCCAGCCGTCGCGATGCGGGCCGGTGCGCCCGCCGCGCTGCATCAGCCCGGTAAAGCTGAACACGATATCGGTCGGTACATTGGCGCTCATGCCCAATAACTCACACATGCTCGGACTCTCGCTTCAATGCGTGTTACAGGCGCGGTTCGATCCGCGAACGCTGGGGGTTGCTGGGCACTGGCGGGCGGCCGTAGCGATCGTCGCCGGCACCGCCGAAAGGCTGGTCGTCCGACTCTTCGGCACGGGCCGCGGCCTTGGCGGCCTCGGCCTGTTCCTTGCGGGCCTTGGAGGCGCGCTCGATCGGCCAGCGGATCAGGACGAACACCAGGTAGATGCCGAAGGCGATCACGCCATACATGAACAGGTCGGAGACCGCGCGCCAGGCGTTGTTGCCGACCTTGAACAGCATGTCCAGGGCGGTGATGGCCACGGCCGGGGCGAACATCTCCTTGGCCGGGTCGACCACGGTCGGGCTGAACAGCAGCACCGCCACCAGCACTCGCAGCGGCTCGCGCAGCCAGCGCCACATCCAGCGGGTCAGGCGCATCCACACCAGCAGGCAGCCCAAGGCGGCGAAGGCGTAGAGCCCCCAGGCGATCAGATAGTCGTTCTCGGTCATGGTGTCCATGGCAAGGCAGGCAAAGAGGCGCTTATGATAACGGCTTTTCGCATGCCAGGCTGCACCGCCGTCTGCCGCGCCCTTAATTGTCACCGCCCCGAGAGCCCTTCATGCCCGTATCCGCCCACGTCACCAGCGCCCCGATCGCCCGCAAGGCCGAAGGCCCGGACCCGTACGCCTGGCTCCAGGAGCGCGACACCGATGCCGTGCTCGATTACCTGAAGGCCGAAAACAGCTACCAGGAAGCGGCCCTCGCCGACCAGGCGGCGCTGCGTGAAACCCTGTTCCAGGAAATCAAGGGCCGGATCCTCGAGACCGACCTGTCCCTGCCCTCCCCCTGGGGCCCGTACCTGTATTACACCCGCACCACCGCCGGCGACGAATACGCCCGGCACTACCGCTGCCCACGCCCGGCCGACGACAGCCTGAGCGTCGACGAAAGCCAGGAACAGCTGCTGCTGGACCCCAACGAGCTGGCCAAGGGTGGTTTCTTCTCCCTCGGCGCCTTCAGCATCAGCCCCGACCACCAGCGCCTGGCCTACAGCCTCGATACCAGCGGCGAAGAGGTCTACACCCTGTTCGTCAAGGAGCTGTCCAGCGGCAAGGTCAGCGAACTGGCGTTCGCCGATTGCGACGGCAGCATGACCTGGGCCAACGACAGCCTGACCCTGTTCTTCGGTGAGCTGGACGACACCCACCGCCCGCACAAACTGTTCAGTTATCGCCTGGACGGCACCACCGCCGAAGAGGTGTTCCATGAGCCGGACGGGCGCTTTTTCCTGCATTGCTACCGCTCAAGCTCGGAGAAACAGCTGCTGCTGTCCCTGGGCAGCAAGACCACCAGCGAGGTCTGGGTACTCGACGCGGCGCAGCCGCAGCAGGCCTTTACCTGCCTGGCGCCGCGGGTCGAACACCATGAATACGACGTCGATCACGGTTTGCTCGACGGCCAGTGGACCTGGTTTATCCGCAGCAACCGCGACGGCATCAACTTCGCCCTCTACCAGGCGCCGGACCAGGGCACGGTGCCGGGTGAAGCCGACTGGCAGAACCTGATCCCCCACAGCAATAGCGTGATGCTCGAAGGCCTGAACCTGAACAGCTCGGCCATGACCCTGAGCCTGCGCGAAGGCGGCCTGCCGATCATCGAGGTGCACCCCGAGGGCCTGCCAGCCTATCGCGTGCAACTGCCGGATGCGGCCTACAGCCTGCATGTGCAAAACAGCCTGGAATTCGTCAGCCAGCGCATCCGCCTGCGCTACGAAGCGCTGAACCGTCCGGCGCAGATCCGCCAGCTGGATCTGGCCGGCGGCGCACAGAAAGTGCTCAAGGAAACCCCGGTGCTCGGCGTGTTCGACCCGGACGCCTATGTCAGCCAGCGCCTGTGGGCGACCGCGGCCGACGGCACCCAGGTGCCGATCAGCCTGGTGATCAAGCGCGAAGCCCTGGGCCGGCCGGCACCGCTGTACCTCTACGGCTACGGCGCCTACGGCGAAAGCCTCGACCCGTGGTTCTCCCATGCGCGCCTGAGCCTGCTGGAGCGCGGCGTGGCCTTCGCCATTGCCCACGTGCGTGGCGGCGGCGAGCTGGGCGAAGCCTGGTACCGCGCCGGCAAGCAGGAACACAAGCAGAACACCTTCAGTGACTTCATCGCCTGCGCCGAACACCTGATCGCCCAGGGCCTGACCACTTCCGAGCAGTTGGCCATCAGCGGCGGCAGCGCCGGCGGACTGTTGATCGGTGCGGTGCTCAACCAGCGCCCGGAACTGTTCAAGGCGGCGATCGCCGAGGTGCCGTTCGTCGATGTGCTCAACACCATGCTCGACCCCGAGCTGCCGCTGACCGTCACCGAGTACGACGAATGGGGCAACCCGGAGGAGCCCGAGGTCTACGCGCGGATCAAGGCCTACGCGCCTTATGAGAATGTCGAGGCCAAGGCCTATCCGGCGACCCTGGTGATCGCCGGCTACAACGACAGCCGCGTGCAGTACTGGGAGGCGGCCAAGTGGGTGGCCCGGTTGCGCGCCACCAAGACCGACGACCACCTGCTGCTGCTCAAGACCGAGCTCGGCGCCGGCCACGGCGGGATGAGCGGGCGTTACCAGGGATTGCGTGACGTAGCGCTCGAATATGCATTTGTTTTCAAGATTCTGGGCATTGCCTGAGGAACTCCGGCCGGCGCTCCTGTCTTAACCCAGGACCGCCGGCCCCGAGCCATACCGCACCTGCCCGGGACCGCAACAGACACAAGAAAAAGACCGTGACGACATGCCAGAACCTACCTTGTTGAACAATGAAATCCGCGACTGGCTGATGGACTGCGGATTGTTCGATCAGCTCTTGCCGGCCGACTTCAATGCCGCCGCTGGCTACTTCAGCATCAGCAGCATCGCCCAGGGCCAGGAGATCTTCCGCGAAGGCGATGCCGGCAGCTTCATGTGCATCATCCATTCCGGCCAGGTGGCGGTGCAGAAGACCAACAGCGAAGGCGTGCGCGTGACCATCGCCACCCTGCGCAGCGGTCGGGCCTTTGGCGAGATGGCGGTGCTCGATGGCGAACGGCGTTCGGCCAGTTGCGTGGCCGCCAGCGATTGCCGGCTGCTCAACCTGGGCAAGGACTCGCTGGAGAAAATGCTCAACGACGCGCCGAAGATCGCCGCCAAGATCATCCGCGCCCTCGCCGTGTCACTGTCCAGGCGCCTGCGCATGGCCGACGGGCAGTTGCTGTCGCAACAGGTCTAGCTGCCCGGGGTCCTGGTTTTCGTCTCGTTCTGCTGCAACCCTGGCAAGGTCTGGTCCTTCGGCGGCTTGGGCATGTCGATCGGCGGCAGCAATGGCGCACCGCCATGGGCCGTGGCCTTGGGGGTGCTGGGGGGTGTGATTTGCGGATAAGGGGTCGGGGTCGCGGTGCCGGGCGAGCCAGCGGCGGGGACCGGAGTCACGGGCACCGCCTGCAGTTCCTCGGCGTGCACGGCGCTCATCGCGAGCGCCGCACTTAGCAAGAGCGCTGCGCGGGCAATGACCGTTAGAATAGTGCGCTTCATCAATGGCTCCATCGCTATTGTCAGCCCTCAGGCTACTCCCAACCGGGGCGGTTTGCCTTCCTCATTGAGACCCTCATGAAACGTTTCGTTCTGCTGGACACCACCCCGATTCCCGAAAATGGCGGTGCCTTGTGCCTGTTCGAATACGGCGAGGATTTTGTCATCAAGATCCAGGGCGGCGACGGCGGGCAATTGATGAACACCCGCATGCACGGCTCCGAAGACGCCCTGGCGGAGATCCCCTGCCGCAAGGTCGCCGGGCGGCCGAATTCGCGGGTGCTGATCGGCGGCCTGGGCATGGGCTTCACCCTCGCCTCGGCCCTCAAGCACCTGGGCAAGGGCGCCGAAGTGGTGGTCGCCGAGCTGGTGCCGGGGGTGGTCGAATGGAACCGCGGACCGCTCGGGGAGAAATCCGGCCGGCCGCTGCTCGACCCGCGCACGGTGATCCGCCTGGAAGATGTGGCCAAGGTGCTGCAGGCCGAACCCCAGGGGTTCGACGCGATCATGCTCGACGTCGACAACGGCCCCGAAGGCCTGACCCAGAAGGCCAACAGCTGGCTGTACTCCGCCGCCGGGCTGGCGGCCTGCGCCAGGGCCCTGCGGCCCAAGGGTGTGCTGGCCGTGTGGTCGGCCAGTGCCGACAAGCAATACTCCGACAAGCTGCGCAAGGCCGGCTTCAAGGCCGAGCAAGTGCAGGTCTTCGCCCACGGCAACAAGGGCACCCGCCACACCATCTGGATTGCCGAGAAGCTCAAGGCCTGAGCTAAACTGGGCTCATTACCGTCATTAGTCTTTGCATAAAGGTGAACCCATGAGTTCGACCAACACCTCCAAGCTCGACCGCATCCTCGCCGACGCCCAGCGCGACCGCGAGATGGGCTACCGCGACAAGGCCCTGAAGATGTACCCGCACGTCTGTGGACGCTGCGCCCGCGAGTTCTCCGGCAAGCGCCTGAGCGAGCTGACTGTGCACCACCGCGACCACAACCACGACAACAACCCGCAGGACGGTTCCAACTGGGAACTGCTGTGCCTGTACTGCCATGACAACGAACACTCGCGCTACACCGACCAGCAGTACTTCGGCGAAGGCTCCCTGAGCACGCCGAAAGTCGCCAAGGCCACCCACAACCCCTTCGCCGCGCTGGCGGGGTTGATGAAGAAAGACGAAGAGTAACCTCCGCTCTTTCCGGTTCGACAGGACCGGTCTCTCGCGGGCAAGCGGCGCACCGGCAGACACTGATCCTGCAGATGCGCCGCTTGCCCGCGATGCATTTGCCGGATCCAACCGCCGGCCGACAATCCCCGTATAATCGCGATTTTTCTCGAAGGCACCCCGCTCGTGGCAAACAAAAGGTACAGCTGCATTGGTTTGTATAACCCCAAGTCACCGGAGAACGTCGGTTCGGTGATGCGCGCCGCCGGTTGCTATGGCGTCGCGTCGGTGTTCTACACCGGCAAGCGCTATGAACGGGCCCGCGACTTTGTCACCGACACCAAGAAGGTCCACCAGGACATCCCGCTGATCGGCATCGACGACCTGAAGAGGATCCTGCCCCTGGGCTGCGTGCCGGTGGCGGTGGAACTGGTGGAAGGCGCCCGCTCGCTGCCGGAATACACCCACCCGGATCGCGCGCTGTACATCTTCGGCCCGGAAGACGGCTCCCTGGACAAGGACATCCGCGACTGGTGCGAAGACGTGGTCTACATCCCGACCACCGGCTGCATGAACCTCGCCGCCACCGTCAACGTGGTGCTCTACGACCGCCTGGCCAAGGGCAACAACACCCGCTCCGGCCCCAAGTTCTGAGCACTGCTTCAAGTTCGCGGTACATTCGATGGAACGAGCGCCGTGCCAGCGCAGTCAGCTTTATATCCATCCCCCCTGGAGACAGATCATGAGCGACAGCAAACAACTGGAACCCATCGCAACCACCCCTTTCCAGAGCCCGGCGGAGCAGAACGTACAAGGCTGGGAGCGCATCGGCTCGCTGGCCGGCGGCGTAGTAATGGTCGGCAAGGGCCTGCGCCGTGGCGGTGTGTTCGGCCTGATCCAGGTCGCCATCGGCGGGGTCGCCCTGGCCCGTGGCATCACCGGCCACAGCTCGGCGAAAAGCCTGCTGGAGAAGAGCCGCCAGGATATGAATAACGTGCGGGCGAAGATCGAGCGTGCCGGCGCGGAGCTGAAAACCCTCAAGGCCAATGCCGAGGCGGCCACCCGTACCGCGACCGTAACCGGCAACGATTCGTTGAAATCGCCCAAGGCCGGGGTTTGATCGGCGGCCTCGAACGCCGCGTTGAATGAACCGGCGCTATCGCGAGCAAGCTCGCTCCTACAGGGGATTGCGCAAAACCTGTAGGAGCGAGCTCGCTCGCGATGACCGCAAAGCGGTCGACCCCACTAGCGCAACAAATCGCTGTCGAGCACCTTCGACGAGCCGTCCAGCACGCTCTCGCTGAGCTGGATGAACTCTTTGGTGCTGACACGCTCCAGACGCATCACCGCCCGGGTCACGTCATCCAGCGAACGCTTGTTGCGGGTCTTCAGGCGGATCTCCCGATCCAGTTCCTGCAACAGCAGCACCGCCCTGGCCACCACCGGCGCGTCCACCTGTTCGCCACGCAGGCTGCTGACGCCGTGGCCGCTCTTGGCCAACCGGGTCTCCAGGGCCTGGTAACGCTCGTCGCTCATGCCGCCGGCGCGGCGCATCAATTCGATGGCGTAGTACTCCGCCAGGCCCTCGCCGATCCAGTCGCTGCGCTCGCTGTCATTGATCCGGGCAAAGACCTGGATCACTTCGCGCAGCAGCGGGCTGGCGCCGCTCTCGCTGACCAGCGGCAGGCGGCTGTGCAAGAACAGCGAATCGTGCCCGGCCAGGCTGCCGCGCCACATCGGGTCGGCCGCGCCGACGATCAGCAACTTGGTTGGATGACGGGGAAAGGTCGCCTGGATCTGCGGCCAGACAAAGGTCAGCAGGGTCAGCACATCCATGCGCCGCATGCCCTGCCCTTGCGGCGAGGCCACCGTGACTTCGGTCTCCCCCAGCCGGGTGCGACGACTGCCCAGGGCACCGGCCAGCACCCAGCCGGTGGGCCGGTCGAACAGGCGCGCGGGATTATCGATACGGAAACGGTTCTTGCCGATCCGCGGCCAGGCGGTTTCCACGCTTTTCCAGCCCGCGGGCAACTCGAACTCCAGGCGCGACACCAGCTCGATGCCGTCCTGCTGGTCGAGCTTCGCCGCCGGCACCAGCGTGTCGCCACGCAACAAGGCCCAGTGCGGGGTCATGCGGCTGTCGAAGCTGTCCTTCTTCAGGCTGTGGCTGATCCGCACCCGGTAGCTCAGGCTGGCCTTGCCGCCGACCGGGCGCCATACGCCGCGCTGTACCGCGGGAGGCTTGGGCGCGCCGGACTGCCATTGGCCGTCGGCCTTGAAGTCGCTGTAATCGCCATGCGTGCCCAGGTCGAAATCCAGGCTGCGCACCGCCGCGCCGTCCGCCAGGGTCAGGCGCACCTCGGCCTGGTCGCTCTGCGGCAACAGGCGCACGTGGTAATCCAGATCGACTTTTTTCGCCGCCCACCCCGGCGCACTGAGCACCAGCAGCCAGCCGGCCAGCGCCAGCCTTGCCCCCACAGCCATACACACTCCTTCGTGAAACAACCTTGAACGCGAGCGCGGCGTACCCTCAGCCGGCGCGGAAAATCAGATGATCTTCCCAGTCTTCCTCGGCCACGCTGCCTTCGGCGAGCATCCGTCCGGATTGGGAAATACGCTCGTGGTGCACCGCATCGCGGTCACCGCACACCAGATGGTGCCAGAGCGGCAGGTCCTTGCCCTCGCTGACCAGGCGATAACCGCAGGTCGGCGGCAGCCATTTGAACTCATCGGCCTTACCCGGGGTTAGCTGGATACAATCCGGCACCGAGGCCCGGCGGTTGGCGTAGTCGCTGCACTGACAGGTCTTCAGGTCCAGCAGTTTGCAGGCGATGCGGGTGTAGTAGACGCTGTTGTCTTCTTCATCCTCGAGCTTCTGCAGGCAGCACAGGCCACAACCGTCGCACAACGACTCCCACTCCTCCTGATCGAGTTGTTCGAGGGTTTTGCGGATCCAGAAGGGTTCAACTTTGGCGGCCATGGCTCAGGTAATCGGTATCGGACAGGGAAAAGGCCGCCAGTCTAGTGCCCAAGGCCCCGCGGGCCAAGCGCTGGCGACTGTCGGTAAGGCACTACTTGTCAGGTGGCATGCCGCGCAGTAGCTTTGCCTGTCGCAAAGCCCTATGTCCGCGTGCCATTAACGCTCGACCGCGTCGCACCGGTGAATCGCCCAGGGTCAGGAAAAACCCCGTTGCTCAGTTCAACTGCGCTTGCCGGTTTATCCACCTTTCATTCTCAAACGTAGCCAGGAATCCCTGTCATGAGCGCCAATCCCCGCGTTGCCGAGTACGCCATCCACCCGCAGTTCACCGAGCGCTGGTCGCCGCGCGCCTTCACCGGCGAAACCATTCCCGAGGAAACCCTGCTGAGCTTCTTCGAAGCCGCGCGCTGGGCGCCGTCGGCCTACAACTCGCAGCCGTGGCGCTTCCTGTATGCGCGCCGCGACACGCCGAACTGGGAACGTTTCCTCGGCCTGCTCAACGAGTTCAACCGTGGCTGGGCGCAGCACGCCTCGGCATTGGTGATCGTGATCTCGAAAACCACCTTCACCGCGCCTGGCGCCAGCGAGGAAACCCCGGCCCTGTGGCACACCTTCGACACCGGCTCGGCCTGGGGCCACCTGGCCCTGCAAGCCAGCATCAGCGGCTGGCACACCCACGGCATGGCCGGGTTCGACCAGGAGCTGACCCGCAAGGAGCTGAAGATTCCAGAAGGTTATGCCCTGCATGCCGCCGTGGCCGTCGGCAAGCTGGGTGACAAGGCGAGCCTCGCCGAATACTTGCAGGCCCGCGAAGAGCCAAGCCCGCGTCGCCCGCTGAGCGAAACCGCGGCCGAAGGCGATTTCAGCCTGTAAACCAGCAACCTGTAGCCGCTGCCGCAGGCTGCGATAAGGCCCGAAGGGCCTTCCGAGGCCCTCAAGAGCACGTCGCCTTCGGAGCCGGTCGCAGCCTGCGGCAGCGGCTACAGGGTCCACGCAAAAGGCGGCATCAGCCCCCCTCTGCGCAGCGCCTCAATACCCGCGGGTGAAATCCACTTCGCCACGCAACGCCGTGTCGGCCTGATAGGCCCGCAGGTTGTCGATGAACAGCTGCGCCATCAGGGTCGGCGAGGTCGGCGCCGAGCTGTGGCCGGTCAGCAGCAGGCCCCAGGCGGTCCAGAACGGATGGCGCTGCGGCAGCGGTTCCTGGCGGCAGACGTCGATCACCGCCCCCGCCAGATGCCCTTCCTTCAAGGCTTCCACCAGATCCGCATCGACCACCGCGACCCCGCGACCGACGTTGATGAACAGGCCGGTCGGCTTGAAACGCTTGAACAGCGCCGCGTCGTACAGGTCATGGGTGTGCGGGGTGTTGGGCAGCAGGTTGACCACATAATCCACTTCGCCCACGAGGCGTCCCAGCTCCGCCAACGCCGCCACTTCGACAAACGGCGCCTGCTCCCGGGCTTCGCTGGCGATGCCGTACAGCTCGACGCCGAATGGCAGCAGGAACTGCGCCACGCTCTGGCCGATATCGCCCGCGCCGACGATCAGCACCTTGCGCCCGGCCAGGCTCTGGCCCGTGCGGTTATCCCACTTGCGCTCGACCTGGCTGACCAGGCGCGCCAAGACTTCGCGCTCGTGACCGAGCATGTAGGTGAGCACGTATTCGGCCATGACCTGGCCGAAGATCCCCACGGCGCGGGTCAGACGGTAATGGCGTGGCAGGCCGTCGGCGAGCAGCGGCGTGATGCCGGCCCAGGTCGATTGCAGCCACTGCGGCTGGTGGCCCTGGCGCAACAGGGTGGCCAGCAGGTCCGGCTGGCCGAGCCAGACCGGGCAGTCCGCGGCCAGCTTCGACAGCTCGGCGGAATCGCCGCTGGTGAGCACTTCCAGGTCAGGTGCCAGCTGACGCAACAAACGGGCATAAATAGCGTGATCGTGTTCGGCAATCAGAACGCGCATGGTTCAAACCTTACAAAACGGTGCAGGCAGCCACCGACGGAGTATCGCTCCATCGATCGCGGCAGCCGCCAGATAGAATCAGTTCCATTTTCAACGATGCCCCGGACAGGGCCTCTACAGGTGTCCGTCAGACCGGATCATTACGGCGCAGCAGCTCTTCGGGCAAGTGCTCGATGTACTCGTCCTCGGCCGGTGGCATCTGCAGGTGGTAACCCTGCTTCTCAAGGTTTTCCAGCACCTGGTGGATGTCCTCGCGCGACAGCTTGCGCTCCGGGCTCAGCACCAGGTCGAAGGCGTGCTGCGGCTTGCCGAACGCCGCCAGCAGGTTTTCCGGCACGCGCTCCAGGGCATCGCTCTTGAGCACATAGAGGTACATCTCGTTCTTGCGCGGGCTTTTGTAGATCGAGCAGATACGTTTCATGGCTGTTCTCCGGCGGTGGCCAGGCTGTCGAGCAGCGCCTGGCCCATCAATTCGCGGCGCCAGCCACGCAGCGAATCGGGCAATTGGTAGGGTCCGTTGGGAAAGCCGCTCTTGAGCAGGCTTTCCAGGGTTTTCTTGCGCAGCATCAGTTCCGGGGCGATGCCCAGGCGCTCGGCTTCGGCCTGGCCCACGGCGCGTAGGCGCTTGAGCAGGGCCGAGGCTTCCATCGGCAACGGCTCGGGGACGGCCGGCGGCCACTGGTCAGGGCTGACGCTGGCGGCACGCTTGATCAGGCCCAGCAGGAACTCGCCGTCCTGACGCACAGTGCGCGGGTGCATGTCTTCGATTTTCGCCAGGGCGCCGAGGTTGTCCGGCTGGCTCTTGGCCAACGGCCACAGCGAGTGCTCGCGCACGATCCGGTTGCGCGGCAGGTCCCGTGCCCGCGCCTCACGCTCG
This sequence comes from Pseudomonas sp. GW822-FHT05A08, assembly GCF_058800485.1. Classification (NCBI taxonomy): domain Bacteria; kingdom Pseudomonadati; phylum Pseudomonadota; class Gammaproteobacteria; order Pseudomonadales; family Pseudomonadaceae; genus Pseudomonas; species Pseudomonas sp. GW822-FHT05A08. The sequence continues at coordinate 1,858,559 of NZ_CM179511.1, read as the reverse complement.
CGCCAGGCGCAGAGCTCACGCAGCACCGCCAGTTGCGCGCGGGACAGTTTCCAGGCCAGCTTGGCCTCGCGGTAGACCTCATAGGGATCGACTTCGCGGCGCAGGTTGGCCACCAACTCGGCGCCGTCTTCCAGCACCCAGTTGTATTTGTCCTCGGACAGTTTCGGCCGCAGCCGGGTGAAGACCTCCGCCAGGTGCACGGCGTCTTCGGCGGCGTAGCTGACCTGGGTTTCCGACAGCGGGCGTTGCAGCCAGTCGGAGCGGGTCTCGCCCTTGGGCAACTCGATGCCCAGCACTTCCTGGACCAGCCGCGAGTAGCCCATGGAGAAACCCAGGTTCAGGTAGGCGGCCGCCAGTTGCGTGTCGAACAACGGTGCCGGCAGGCTGCCGGTCAGGCGCAGCAGGACTTCGAGGTCCTCGCTGCAGGCGTGCACCACCTTGACCACCGCGCTGTTCTCCAGCAAGGCTGCCAGCGGCTGCCAGTCGTCGATGGTCAAGGGGTCGATGAGGTAAGCGCGCTGGCCATCGCCGACCTGCAACAGGCCGGCGATCGGATAGAAGGTGTCGACCCGCATGAATTCGGTGTCGAGGGCGACGAATGGCAGCTTCTGCCACTCGGTGCAGAATTGACCGAGGCTATCGTTGTCGCGAATCCAGTGAATATCGATGGCCACACGGCTCTCCCTTGAAGAATGGCGCGCAGTATATATCGCCCTCGGCGATTTCTGAGCATTCACTCGACAAGAGCCTGCGCGAAATCGGCGCCCGGGCCACAAGAATAGTCCGAACGCCGTCGGCTACCCCTGTTTGCGCAGGACGTAAACCCGCCAGGCGGCGCAGCCGGGAATGAAATCCTGGTGGCTGAGCACTTCGAACCCCGCGCCCTTGAACTCGGCCTCGACCCGCGCCCGGCTGACGTCCATGCGTGGAGCACGCTGCAATTGCAGGGTGTCGTTGCCCTCCAGCCGGTCGCGCATGACTTTCAAGCGACTGTCGATGCGCACCGCGAGGATCACCGAGTCGCGACTGACCCGATGGAATTCGCCCAGCAACGCCAGCCGCGCCTCGCTGCTGGCGACATGGGGGAACAGTTGCAGGCAAACGATGCAGTCCACCGCGTTGGCCGACAGGCCGATGCTGAACGACGAACTCTGGAAAGTCCTGACCCGCCTGAGCAGGCTCGCCGGGTGATGGGTCTGGGCGTGGTTGAGCATGTCCTGGGACGGGTCCGCCGCCAGGATCACCCGATTACTGTGCTCGCCCAGCACCGGCCAGAAACGCCCCGCGCCGCACGCAAGATCGAGAATCAGCCCCGGCTCGCCCGCCACCTTCAACGCGCGGCGAACCAGCCACTCGTCGCGCCACAACGACAGGCGCCGCCCCAGCCCGAGCGGGCGCTCGTCGCCACAGACGCGCGCGTGCGCCTGGTCATAACGCCTGGCGAACTCGAGCTCGAGGGGGGATGGAGGGTGCGCGGACATGGATCTGCTGGCTCTTGTAAGTCTTGGATGAAAAACAGGTTACTGCCCCGATCGTGAAAAAAAGGTCGAACGCCGATCAAGGCTTCATTGCCGCGCCAGCACGCCGTCGACCACGCTACCCCGGCAGCCGGCGAACAGGTCCAGGTCGGGCTGGTAGACCCGGCTGTCGACCTCCAGCAGACCGAGCATCGAGTGGAACAGGTTGTCCTGGCTCAGCGGTTTTTCCCGGCTCAGTTGCAGGCAATGGGTGTCCACCGAGAAGGCCTTCTGATAGCTGTCCGAGAACCAGGCCAGCATCGCCACATGTTTCTGCTGCGACGGCGCGAGCATGTAGGGCGTGCCATGCAGGAACAGGTTGTATTCGCCCAGGGACTCGCCGTGGTCCGACAGATAGAGCATGGCGGTATCGACCTTGTCCTGGTTGCTGCGCAACAGGTCGATCAGGGTCGCCAGCACGTGGTCGGTGTACAGCAGCGTATTGTCGTAGCCGTTGACGATGCTCTCGCGGCTGCAATTGTTCAGGGCGTTGCTCTGGCACACCGGGGTGAAGCGCTCGTATTGCTTGGGGTAGCGCTTGAAGTATTCCGGCCCGTGGCTGCCCATCTGGTGCAGGACCAGCACGGTGTCCTTGTCCAGGGTATCGATGAAGTGCTGCAGGCCCTGGAGCAGGATCTCGTCGCGGCATTCGCTGTTGGCACAGAGCGCCGGGTCCTTGAGTTTGCTGACGTCATCGAGGGTCACCCGGTCGCAGGTGCCCTTGCAGCCGGACTGGTTGTCCCGCCAGATCACCTCGAGCCCGGCGCGCTTGAGCACGTCCAGCAGCCCTTCCTCGTTCTTCGCCTTGCTGGCGTCGTAGTTCTTGCGCCCCATGTTGGAGAACATGCAGGGCACCGAGACCGCGGTCTCGGTGCCGCAGGAAGACACATCGGTAAAGGCGATCAGGCCGTTTTCCTGGCTGAGTTTCGGCGTGGTGTCGCGCTCGTAGCCCAGCACGCCGAAGTTCTCGGCCCGGGCACTTTCGCCGACCACCAGCACCGTCAGCGACTTGCGCGCATGGTTTTGCCAGGTCGGATTGCGCTGGGCATCTTCCCCGATCTTGACGAAGGGCTGGCGCGCCGAGACCACTTGCTCACGCAGATAACCGAAGGAAGCGCCCACGTAGTTGCTCGGCACTATCATCAGGCGCAATTCATGGTGATTGCGAAACAACGAGGCCAGCCCCTGATAGTTGGCCAGGGCGACCCCGCCAATGGCCGCCGCGCACATAACGGAAACCAGCAACTTGCTCAATAACTCGCGGTGCCAGCGACGATAATTGATCGGGGCTTTCCACAATAACCAGGAAGGCAATACACCCAGCAGCAGAATATAAACAAGCAACTTCAGGGAAAGTAAGTCACGCACTTCCGTTGCATTGGTTTCGGCAAAGTTGCGAAACATTCCGGCATCTATCAGCACTCCGTACTGGCTCATGAAATAAGCCACGCCGGCACTGACCATAAACAATAAAACCAGCACCGGCTTAAATATCCGGCGAAACGCCAGCCAGGTCAGGATAAGGTTGAAGGCACAGAAGATCATCACCCCGAAAGCCACGCGCATGGCAATGCCGCGGGTGTCCGAGGCGGTAATGCTAAACAGGTGCTGCCAGAGCACAAAGTTGCAGCCAAGCAATAAAAAGGCGCAGGCAATCAACGTCACCCATTCGGGACGCAGGGGTTTGATGTTTAGCATGACGATCGACTTGTTCCTTGAAAGAAGTGCGTCGTCAGGCCTGTTATTCAATGACCGCCCACGACAGCACGAACTTTAGGTAGCCGACCATCAACGTTTCGTGAAAAAGAAGCCAACAAATAGTTGGATAGCCCTTTGCCAAAACTTTTTTCGGCGAAAACGACCCGCGCGCACTGGCGAGCGATGCGCCTTGCCCCATTCGAGCCTGGCGCAAATAATGAGCCGCCCTCGGCCACTCCCTCGTCATCAAGGATCGACCGCATGAAAGCACGCCTTCTGCTCTGCTCGCTGCTGACCCTCAGCGCCCCGGCCTTTGCCGCGCCAAGCACCTCGCACCTGGATCAGGTCATCGAACGCGGACACCTGAACGTCTGCACCACCGGCGACTACAAGCCCTACACCTACCTGCGCGCGGACGGTGCCTACGAAGGCATCGACATTTCGATGGCGCAGTCCCTGGCGCAAAGCCTGGGGGTCGAGGTGAAGTGGGTGAAGACCACCTGGAAAACCCTGATGCCGGACTTCCTGGCAAACCAGTGCGACATCGCCGTGGGCGGTATTTCCGTGTCCCTGGAGCGGCAGAAGAAAGCCTTCTTCAGCGACACCCTGGGCGTCGACGGGAAAATCCCCCTGGTGCGGTGCGCCGACAAGCAGCGCTACCAGACCGTCGAGCAGATCAACCAGCCTTCGGTGCGCCTGATCGAACCGCCGGGAGGCACCAACGAAATCTTCGCCCGGGCCCACCTGCCCAAGGCCAGCCTGACCCTGTTCGCCGACAACGTGACCATCTTCGAGCAACTGCTGGAGAACAAGGCCGACGTGATGATCACCGACGCTTCCGAAGCGCGCTTCCAGCAGAAACTCAAGCCGGGGCTGTGCGCGGTGAACCCCGAGCAGTACCTGCAATACAGTGAAAAAGCCTTCCTATTGCCACGGGACGACGTCGCCTGGAAAAGCTACGTCGACCAGTGGCTGCACCTGAGCAAGGCCACCGGTTTCTACAGCGGCGTGGTCAATCAGTGGCTGGCGGCGCCCACGCCCTGAGCCGTCAGCCGCTCGCGACAAGCAGCCGTCAGCAGCTCGCGAAAAGCCTGGCACGCGGCGCTGCGATAAGCGCCCTTGCGCCCCAGCAGCGCCACGCTGCGGGGCGCCAGGGGCGGTTGCAGGATCACCGGCCTCAGGCCCGGCTGCTCCTGGGTAATGGCCAGCGGCAGGATGGTCGCCAGTTGTCCGCGGCGAACGATTTCGACAATAGCGCCGATGGAGTTGGCTTCGATGGCGATGCGCGGCGTCATGCCCTGCTCGCGGCAATAACGGTCGATATGCTGGCGGGTGGCGAAATCGCCGCTGAGCAGCACCAGCGGCTGCCGCTCCAGCTCGGCCGCCGTCAGTTCCCGCGGTAGCTCGGGCTGCTGCTCGCGGCTGACCATCAGGCTCAGGCTCTCCTCGAACAACAGCTGGCTGTCGATGTCCGGCAGGTGCTGCCCGGCAAAGGCAATGCCCAGGTCCAGGCGGTCTTCGGCCAGGGCCGCTTCCAGTCGGTCCTGGGTCATCTCTTCAAGGCTCAGGGCGATCCCCGGATACCGCTGGTTGAAACGGGTCAACAGCGGCCCCGCCAGGTAAGTGCTGAAGGTCGGGGTCATGCCCAGGCGCAACGAGCCGCGCCGCAGATCCTGCACATCATGCATGGCGCGCCTGGCAGCCTCCAGGTCCTGCAGGGCCAGCCGCGCATAACGCACATAGGCCTCGCCGGCGTCGGTCAGGCGCACGGTGCGCCCCGAGCGGTCGAACAGCGGCGCGCCGAGGCTGTCCTCCAGTTGCCTGATCTGTTGCGACAGCGTCGGCTGGGACACGTGCAAGGCTTCGGCGGCGCGGGTGAAGTTGCCGTGCTCGGCGACGGCCAGCAGGTAACGGATATGACGTAGCAGCATGGTGTCTCCAGGCCAGGACCGCCAACTATAGGCAGTACTTATGGCCAGCATAACAAGCCAGTCTTGGACGCTATAGCTGAAATTTCCCATCCTTGCGCCATCAGCGATGCAAGGAGAACCACCATGCGGCACATCATCGACGGCTTCCTCAAGTTCCAGCGCGAAGCCTTCCCGAAACGCAGCGAGCTGTTCAAGCAACTGGCCACCACCCAGAACCCCGGCACCCTGTTCGTCACCTGCTCCGACAGCCGGGTAGTGCCGGAACTGCTGACCCAGCAGGAGCCAGGCGATCTGTTCGTGATCCGCAACGCCGGCAATATCGTGCCCTCCTACGGGCCGGAACCGGGCGGTGTGTCGGCCACCGTGGAGTACGCGGTGGCCGTGCTCGGGGTCAGCGACATCGTGATCTGCGGGCATTCGGACTGCGGCGCCATGACCGCCATCTCCACCTGCAAATGCCTGGACCATCTGCCGGCCGTGGCCAACTGGCTGCGCCATGCCGAGTCGGCCAAGGTGGTCAATGCCGCCCGCAGCCATGCCTCGGACGCAGCCCGCCTGGATGCCCTGGTGCGGGAAAACGTGATCGCCCAGTTGGCTAACCTGAAGACCCATCCCGCGGTCGCCCTGGCCCTGGAACAGGGCCGGCTGAACCTGCACGGCTGGGTCTACGACATCGCCAGCGGCGCCATTGCCGCGCTGGACGGCCCGAGCCAGGGCTTCGTGTCCCTGGCCGAACACCCCGACGCCTGCGCCTTGGTCGGCAAACCGCGACACGCGGCGTGAGTGCTCTCTTTTCACAAGCCTTTTTCAACGGCTCGTTCAACAACCGTTTCACCATCCCCAACGAGGAACTCGACATGCTGCAATCCCAATTCGCCCAAGCCCCACGCCTGGCCCTGGCCGACACCATCATCGACGCCAAGGCGCGCAAGAACCTGTCGTGGCAACAGCTCACCGACGGCACCGGCCTGAGCCTGGCGTTCGTCACCGCCGCCCTGCTCGGCCAGCATGCCTTGCCGGCCGCGGCCGCCGACCTGGTCTGCAGCAAGCTCGACCTGGACCAGGACGCCAGCCGCCTGCTGCAAAGCATTCCGTCGCGCGGCAGCATCCCCGGCGGCATCCCCACCGACCCGACCGTGTACCGCTTCTATGAAATGCTCCAGGTCTACGGTTCGACCCTCAAGGCGCTGGTCCACGAGCAGTTCGGCGACGGCATCATCAGCGCCATCAACTTCAAGCTCGACATCAAGAAAGTCGAAGACCCGGAGGGCGGTTCCCGCGCGGTGATCACCCTGGATGGCAAGTACCTGCCGACCAAGCCGTTCTGATCGCCCGAGGCCCGCGCACCGTCGCGGGCCTCTGTAGCCGCTGCCGCAGGCTGCGATCCAGGCCGCAGGACTGGCCCGGGCAACGTGGTGCTTCCGGCAGACCGCGTGTGCAGGTTTGGGGGCTGCTTCGCAGCCCAGCGCAGCCTGCGGCAGCGGCTACAGGTGTTATTTGATTTCTAGATAGTCCTGCACACTTTCTGATTTGCTCCGGCCACGCCCCTCCCCGCCTAATCAGCGCCTGAATTGTTCAAGGTCTGGTTATGGAAAACGTTCGCGCGACAACCCGCCCCGTCTTCTGGCTGATGCTCAGCGTGACGCTGGTGGCCTTGAACCTGCGGCCGTCGATGGCCGCCGTCGGCCCCCTGCTGTCCGGGATTCGTGGTGATATCGCCCTGAGTTTCAGCGGCGCCGCGCTGCTGACCATGCTGCCGGTCATGGCCATGGGCCTGGCGATGTTCTTCGGCGTGCGCATCGGCCAGCGCCTGGGCGACCACCGCAGCGTGGTGGTTTCGCTGCTGGTCATTGGCCTGGCCACCCTGTCGCGGCTGTTCCTCGATTCGGCCGCCGAACTGATCCTCAGCGCCGTGCTCGCCGGCCTCGGCATCGCCCTGATCCAGTCGCTGATGCCGGCACTGATCAAGTCGCGCTTTCCCGAGAATGTCTCGCTGTTCATGGGCCTGTACGTCACCTCGATCATGGGGGGCGCGGCGGTCGCGGCGTCCTTTGCCCCGCTGGTGATGAGCCGCACCGGCAGCTGGCGGCTGGGCCTGGCGATCTGGGCGGCGCTGGCGGTCCTGGCGCTGCTGTTCTGGTACGCGCAACGGGCGGCCATGCCGAAACTGCCGGGCGCCGCGACGCACCACGAATCTTTTGCCGGCAACCGTCGCGCCTGGCTGCTGGCGATCTTCTTCGGCCTGGGCACGGCGTCCTACACCTGCGTCCTGGCGTGGCTGGCCCCCTATTACGTGGAACAGGGCTGGAGCGAACAGGACGCCGGCCTGCTGCTGGGATTTCTCACCGCCATGGAGGTGGTCTCGGGCCTGGTGACGCCGGCCATCGCCAACCACAGCCAGGACCGTCGCCGGGTGCTGGTGGCCTTGCTGGTGCTGATCATCGCCGGCTTCTGCGGGCTGATCCTCAGCCCCCGGCACCTGAGCCTGCTCTGGCCGTTCCTGCTCGGTCTGGGTATCGGCGGGCTGTTTCCCATGAGCCTGATCGTGTCCCTCGACCACCTGGACAATCCGCGGCGCGCCGGTGGCCTGACGGCCTTCGTGCAAGGCATCGGCTACCTGATCGCCGGCCTGTCGCCGCTGCTCGCCGGGATCATCCGCGACCGCCTGGGCAGTTTCGAATGGGCCTGGTGGTCGCTGACCGCGGTCATGGCGCTGATGATCCTGATGGTCCTGCGCTTCGATCCGCGGCACTACCACCGCCACTTCCAATGACCCGGAGAACGCGCTCATGAAGCCCACCAGCTTGCTCAACGCCCATCTCGGCATGCTGCTGTGGGCGGTGTTGATCGCCGCTTCTTTTTTCGCCGCGGCCCGGGTCAGCCAGGCCGTCGACCCGCTGTTGCTGACGGGCCTGCGCCTGCTGTTGTCGGCCCTGATGTTCGTGCCGGCGCTGTGGCTCAACGGCACGTTCCGGATCAACCGCGCCGGGCTGCGGGCGCATGCCATGCTTGGGTTGCTGCTGGCGATCTATTTCGCTTCGCTGTTCGAGGCCCTGCGGCATACCTCGGCGGTCAATACCGGCATCCTGTTCGCCCTGGTACCGCTGCTGACCCTGCTGTTCGAGGGCCTCCTGCTGAGCGACAACCCAGCAAAAAACCGCCTGTTGCCGATGCTGCTGGCGGCCGCCGGGGCCATGCTGCTGACCTTCAGGGGCTCGGGCCCCGAGGGCATGCCGTCGCTCTACGCGGTCGGCGTGTATGGAGTCGGTTGCCTGGCCATGGCCGGTTATTCACCGCTGAGCCAACGGCTGAAAACCACCAGCCTGAAAGATCGCAGCCCGGCCGCCATGACCTTCTGGAACATGCTGTTCGGCGCGCTGTTCCTGTTCGCCTTCTGCCTGCCGGGTGGTGGCTGGCGCAGCGCCGTCCTGCTCACGCTCAACGACGGTGTGTGGCTGCTGTACCTGGCCTTGTTCGCCACCCTGGCGACTTTTTGGCTGCTGCACCGGGCCATCGGGGTGATCGCACCGGCCACGGTGATTTCCTACATCTACCTGAGCACCCTGTTCATCACCCTCTTCCACTGGTTCGGGCTGGGCCGGCATCCCTTGCCGAGCGAGCTGCTCGGCGCGCTGCTGGTGGGCCTGGGCATGCTCGCCCTGATCCTCGGCAGCCGCCGGCCAGTCCCGGTGCCCGGTTGAAGGCACAACACCAAGGGACAAGCCGCTACGCGCCGCGCCATACCGCACAGGTCGTGTTCTCGGAATTAATTGTCCCTTCGCTATCCGTGAAACCCCGGGGCAAGGATTCAATTAGGACGATCGTTCCGTTAGCATCAGGCAGGTTTGCGCACGACCGCGCGAGGTGCTCAACGAGACGGAACTGATGCTGAACAGTAACTTGCTTAGAAAGCTCGATATGCAGGACCTGATGGTGTTCGTCGCCGTGTACGAGCAAAGCAGCGTGACCGGGGTCTCGGAAACCCTGTGCGTGAGTCAGTCGACCGTCAGTTACTGCCTGAAAAAACTGCGCACCGGCTTCGAGGACGAGCTGTTCATCAATACCCGCACCGGCATGCGTCCGACCTACAAAGCCACCACCATGTACAGCCATGTGCTGAAGATTCTCGAGAGCATCAACCTGTGCCATTCCGGGGTCCAGGCTTTCGACCCGACCCGCCAGGCCGTTACCTTCAACATCTGCGCGCCGGAATACTTCGAACTGCTGATCCTGCCCCGCCTGCTCAAGGGCTTCGACTTCGCCGACCTGCCGGTGTCGGTCAATGTGCACAAGCTGGAAACCGACATCCCCGCCGAGGAACTGCGCGATGGCAGCCTGGACCTGGTGATCTGCTTCGGCCCGAACTTTCACCACAACCACCCCGACCTCAAGTCTCAGGTGCTGCTCGAGGATGACCTGGTGTGTGTCTTCGACAAGCGCGCGACACCGCCGCTGGAGCCGCGTTTCAGCCTGCAGTCGTTCGTCGAGCGCCGGCACGTCTACCCCACGCCCTGGACCTCGACCACCAACATGGTCGATGGCTGGCTGGCCCGCCAGGCCCACCGGCGGCAGATCGTCGCGCGCTCCAACAGCTACAGCGCGGCGCTGAAAATGATCACCGGCACCGACTTCATCCTGACCCTGCCGCGGCGCATCCAGGCGCTGCTGACCAACGACGCGGTGTTCAGCCATTGCGAAGCGCCCAACGGCCTGCCGGGCTTTACCCTGGACATGCAATGGAGCGCCCACACCGACCAGGACAGCGCCAACACCTGGTTCCGCGAGCAAGTGGTCAAGGTCTGCGCGCAGCAGGGCCTATTGTAGGTCCAGGCCCTGTGGCATTCCGGCTCAGTGGCCGATGCTGAGCTTGCCGTAGGACTCGCGGTCGATATCCAGGATCTCCACCGCCAGTTGCAACTCGACGCCAGCCGGCCATTCACAGAGTTCCTGCAGCACCGCCAGCAGGCTTTGCGAAAGCTGCTTCTTGATCTCTGGCGAACGCCCGCTGAGCAACGACAGCTTCACATGCACGAACGCCCGCTCGCCGAGGCCGGTGCCGACGCGAAACGTCTCGACCTTGCGCGCGCGGCTCTTGATGTCGTATTCAGCGAACTGCCCGGATGCCACCAACGCGTTGTTGAACCGCAGCAAGGCCTTGTCGGCATCCAGTTGCGACAGGTTGGCGGTGTATTCCATATGCAGATGAGGCATGGCGGAGCTCCCTGAAAGGTGGGGGTGAAAAGGCGCTCCATACTACACGCCTCGCGACCGCCTGCCTGAGTCCTCTACGAAGGGATAAGAGTTCAACGCGCCTTGAGCGGCGCCAGGTCACGGTCGCTCATGAACGCCTCCAGCCGCGAACGCAGCCAGCGTTCGGCCGGGTCGGTGTCGACATGGCTGAGCCAGACCATGGACAGGTCCAGGGTCGGGGTCTTGAACGGAAACGGCTCCTGGAACAACTGCCCCGACGCCGCCATGGCCGCCGCCGTGTAGTCCGGCAGGCTGGCGATCATGTCGGTCCCCGCCAGCAACGCCGGCAGCGAACTGTACTGCGGCACCGACAACACCACATGGCGCTGTCGACCGATCTCGGCCAGCCATTCATCGGCAAAGCCGCTGACATTGGCCGTGTGCGACACCAGCACATGCGGACGGGAACAGTATTCGTCGAGGGTCAGTGGCGTGTCGCTGGCATCGGCGCGCAGCACGCTGGGCTGGATATGCCGCAGCAGCTTGCGCTTGGCATTGGCCGGCAGCCCGCGGGTCTGGCTGATGCCCACGGTGATGTCGCCGGCGGCCAGCAGGTCCGGGATCCGCCAGTAGTCCGCGTGCTGCACCACGAACACCACCTTCGGCGCTTCCTGGCGCAAGGTCCGCAGCAGCGGCGGCAACAGGCCGAACTCGACGTCGTCGGACAAGCCGATGCGAAAGGTCATGGTGCTGCTGGCGGGATCGAAATCGTGGGTCAGGCTCAAGGCCGAGGACAAGGCATCCAGCGCCGGCGACAGGTGCTGGATCAGCTCCTCGGCGCGGGCGGTCGGCTCCATCCTGTGGCCCACACGAATGAACAGCGGATCGTTGAAGATCGCGCGCAAGCGATTGAGCGCCGAACTGATGGTCGGCTGGCCGAGAAACAGCTTCTCCGCCGCCCGGGTCACATTGCGCTCGAGCATCAGGGTTTCGAACACCACCATCAGGTTGATATCGGCCTTGCGCAGTTCGTTGCGATTCATCCGCGTGCTCCATCCCCAGGTCGGAGCCCAGTGTAGAAAGGCCCCGCAACGGCGTCTATCGCCATCGAAGGGGCTTGGTTCAACCCTGAATGACTCAGGGGAAGGTAAAGGTGAACTCCGCCGCGCCATCGGCGTCGCCGACCTTGACCTCGGCATCGCTGCCGGTGCGGATGTAGCCGGCCCGCAGCGGGATGATCGCGCTGTCGCCCACCCGTTGCATGTCGTAGCGGGTGCCGTCGTATTTGACCCGCTGCCCGTTCAGGTCGTTGATCATGATGATGCCGAAGCCCTTGGCGCTGTTGGGCGAAGCCGCCAGGTTGAGTACCGACGGGTCGGTGTGAGCGGCAACTTTGTCGGTGAAGGTGATCTGCGGCCTGGCATTCAATGCGCACTGGCTCAGCTCGATGCGAAACGGTACCGGCGACGAGGTCGAACCCACCTTGGGAAAATTGGCCAGGGAGAAACGCCCGAGCTTCACCGGGATGGTCCTGTACGACTCCACCACGCAGGTGTTGGGAACGGTGATCCCGCCTCCCCCGCCCATATTGATGATGGCGGGGCCCATCAACGAGTAGGGCTTGCGGCAGATGCCGATGGGCATGTTGTCGCTCGGGATGGTGACCTCCCCTCCCAGGCTGGCCACCCCCTTGAGCAGGTCGACCGCATACAGCATCAGCCCCGAGCTGCCGGCGACACGGTCGATCACCAGCTCGCCGCTGGGCAACTGGCTGGGGGGCACCGTGAGGATCAGCGATTGCAGATAGTTGGTCACCATCAGCGAGCGCTGGTTCTGGCCTGCGCTGGGGTCATAGATAACCTGGTTCTTTTCCAGCGCTACGGGTTTGGACACCTGGGTGATATTCCTGAGGACGCCGTCGGAGGAGTTCACCGCGATCTTGAAACCGATGCCGTCGATGTTGGTCGGGGCGATGGCGTCGGGCAGCGGGGTACCCGCGGTCCAGTATCCGGCAGAGACCAGCTCATGGGCCTTGTTACCCGTAGCCCCGCCATATCGGTAGTTGGTGATCAGGGCCACCGGTCGTTGCCACAGGACGGAGCCTACCGGCGTGGTGCTGGTCAACGGCGTCACTTCCACCCAGGGCCGGCCGGCACCGTTACTGAACGAGCAGTCGATCGCCTGGCTTTCCACCAAGGCGGCCTGGGCCGTCGCGCCGATCAAGCCCGGGAGCAGACAAGCCAGTACCTGGGCACTGCGGTAGAACCGACGTACGTGGCCGGCGGGCCTCAACGCCAATAGGTGGGTCATGGGGCCATTCTCCATGCTCTGCTTGAGCCCGGCCGTGTTGGCCGACCGGGTTTCGTTGCTCATGGAAGACCCGCATCGCGGGTCATCCTGAAAGAGGTGATGAATCCTGAAAAACCGATACGCCATGCCGCGGCATGACGTATCGGGAACCCGCGATACCTGGGTATCAGCGGGTGGTGCCGAGGGTTACTGGATGATTCCCAGGTTCATGCCGGAAAGCGGTACCTGGGCAGCCTCGCCCAGTGCCGAGTTGTATTTCATCTCGCCATAGTTGACGCCGACCAGGCCGCCGTAAGTCTGGTAGCTCGGGTAATTGGCGTTGATCTTGCCACTGGCCACCGATTGACGAACTTTGCCCATGTTCAGCCCCACCAGGCCGCCGAGCCTGGTGTAGTAACCGCCGCTCACCGAGCCCAGGGCCAGGGAGTTGGAGATCTGGCCATGGTTCTGCCCCACCAACCCACCGATGTTACTGTCCCGATCACCGTAGACAGTGCCCTTGGCCGTAGCGGTTTCGATAGTCGAGCCCAGGGTGCGACCGTTGGTACCCACCAGGCCACCCACGAAGCTGTTGCTCCCGGCCCGGACTTCACCACTGGCTTCGACCGAACTCAGGTCACCGTCGTTGTTGCCGATCAGCCCGCCGACATTGCTGTTGCTGCCTGCCACGACCTTGCCGCGAGCCACGACGTGGCTGACGGTACCGCCGTAGTTGCTGCCGATCAGCCCGCCGGTATTGCTGTTGGCGCCCGCGGTGACATTGGCCAAGGCCTCGGCGGTGTCTATTTTGCCGTAGAAGTTCTGGCCGACCAGGCCACCGACATTGGTGCCCGAAGTGTCGTAGACCGTACCGCTGGTCTTGACGTCGTTCAGCGTGCTGTTCTGGTTGTAACCGATCAGCCCGCCTGCCGAGGCACTGCCGTAACCGTTGACCTTACCGCTGAAGCTGGACTCCCTGACCGCACTGTTGGTGTTGAACCCGATCAGGCCGCCAATGTTGCTGGCGCTGTGACCCTGCACCGTTGCCGAGGAGCTGGACCGCTCGACCGTGCCTGCCTGGTTGTAACCGATCAGCCCGCCTATATTCGTGCCCACATAACTGTACGAGTAGTTACCGACTGAACCGCTGCTGGAAGAGTCGGCGATATAACCGCCCCTGTTGGTACCGACCAGGCCGCCCGCACCACCAGCGAAGTTGCGCGCCAGGTACCCGCCGATGGCGACATTCGCCAAACTGTTGGTAATGCTCGCGGAACCCGCACCCCCTGAAACGTTTTCACCGACCAGGCCACCCACCGACGTGGTATAGCTGTTGCCATTCACGTAGGAGTTGCCCCCCACCGATGCGCGATCGATCGCACCGCCAGCATTGAGCCCGACCAAACCACCCACGACGTTGGTGTTCGAGGCGTTGGCGTTGACGCGCAGGCCAGTGGCGCTGACGTTGGTCAGGGTCCCGGTGTTCACCCCCACCAGGCCGCCGATATAGCTGAAGCCCACTCCGGAGGTAGTGCCATTGACGGTCATGTTGGCCAGTTTCAGGTTACTGATACTGCCCGAGTTGCCGGCGAACAGACCAACCATAGGCCCGGTATTGGTCACCGTGAAACCGCTGACGGTATTGCCCAGGCCATCGAAGACGCCAGAGAAGGTGCCATTGCCACCAATGGACTTGAAGTTGCCGTACCCCTTGATGTCGGTCCCCAGGACATACAAGCCATTGAGGTTGTTATTGACCGCCTGCAACTGGGCGGTGTTTTGAATGACATCGTAAAGCGCGCCGTTCGAATCGAACGAGGCCCCGGTACCGGACAGAGTGACCTTCGCGTCCTGCCCCAGGGCATAGCCGCTGCCATGGTTCATCCCGAGGCTGGCATTGGCCCCACTGAGGGTCACGTTGCCGTTGAGCCGGATGGCTTTATCGGCATTCATCTCGACCCGGGCCTTGATACCGGTGCTGGCCAGTCCGCCATTGACCTCGATGTCGCGCTTGGAAGACAGCTTCAGCTGATTGCCACTGTTCCAGGTGACGGGACCACCCACCACCACATCGCCGGCACTGCTGGCCAGTTCGATATTGGTGGTCGCCAGGTTGTTCGACAAGGTATCAGCGTAGGCGGTGTCGCTGCCCGATGCCGCTGTCGGGTTGACCTTGACCTCGCGCGAGGTGATCTTCCAACTGCCGGTCTGGCCGTTGCTGGCCTGGGTATTGACCCGGGTCGCCAGTTGCACCTCGGTATTCGCGCCTTTGGTCTCGATCACACCGCCATTACCCACGGCGCCGATGGCACTGGCAGTCATCGCCCCGCCCACCAGCACCTTGCCCATATCGCCGCCATCGAGGGTGATCTTGCCGGCTGTGCCACGCAGGGTATTGGCCTCGATGGTGCCCTGGTTGTTGACCACGGTCCGCAACATGTCGCCGGCACTCTTGGCGGTCATCAGCACCTGGCCGCCGTCAGCCTTGAGCAGGCCACCGTTTTTCACCAGGGCATCCACTGCGGCACCATCGACTTGCAGGTTGAGCAGGTTGTTGCCGTCGAAGTTCACGGTGAACTTGTCCCCCGCCCCCAGTACCACCCGCCCCATTTGCGCCTGGATCACCCCATCGTTGCGAACGTTGGTCCCCAGCAGCGCCACGTTGCCGCCCTGGTCGGCAATGATGTCGCCGTTGTTGATGATCTCCGCCGACGAGTTGCCCGAGAAATTGTATTTGCCGGCCTTGAAGTCATCGTCGCTGATGCTTCGGGTCGAAGCCACCAGACCACCCACGTTGACCTGGGCGCCCTGGCCGAACACTACGCCGTTGGGGTTGACCAGAAACACCTGGCCATTGGCATTGATCCGGCCCTGGATGTTACTGGCATTGGTTCCGATGACGCGGTTCAGCGCAACCGAGCTTTTACCGGGCTGGTTGAAGGTAACCCTCTCGCCCTTTGCGACGCTGAAGTCGTTCCAGTTGGTGATCAGCTTGTCGGTATGCTGGTTGATCGACATTTCCTTGTTATTGTCGAAGATCAGAATATCGCCCGTACCGTGCACCACGGTTCCCCCCGTCGGCAGGGCGAATGCCGAGGACATGGCGCCCGCTCCCAGCAGGCTGACAGCCGCCACGACCATCCCCTTGCGCGCACCCGACTTGCGCCGGCGACGTGCCCCTTCATGAGCCACATTCCAGCATGCCAGGGCCTGGTTCCAAACCAGTGCATACATTTTGTTCACGGTAACGCCCTCTTCACTAAAGAACGTTCTGCAAACCATTTGCAGAACGACACCACTCCTGCTACGAGCAGGTACTAGAAATATTGCGTCGCGTTCATCCAGACCTGGGGGCGGCGCTCCGGCTTGTCCCGGGTCTTGCCGTTGTCATGCAGCGGCCAGGCGAGCGTCAGGTTGACTTGCTGCGAAGGCCCCGCCCAGCTGGCACCGATACCGGTCGCCGTGATCCGGCGGGTATTGTTTTCGGAGGTCCAGGGTTGGCGATCGACCTTGACCGTGCCGTTGTCGGCGAAGGCGCTGAGCTGCCAGCGCGGGGCCAGGGCGTAGCGCAGTTCGGCACTGGCCTGCCAGCCCTGGTCGCCGCTGCCGGCGCCCAGTGGATAGCCACGCACACCGTAGGGACCGCCAAGGCCGAGCTTTTCCGAGTTGTCCAGGTTGCTGTTGGCCCATTGCGCACTCAGTCGGGTATAGAGCTGGAAACGGTCGCTCAGGCGCTGCAGGCGCGCAGCGTTGAGATTGAGCTTGGCGAACCCGCCCGAGCTGCCCGCGGTACGACCATCGCGAACCTCTTCCTCGGGGTCGCCAAAACGCAACCGGCCGCTGCCGTAGGACAGATCGAAGAAGTTCTGGCCTCCCCGGAAAAAACGGTCCTGGCTGTTGCCGCTGAGGCTCAGCGTCCACAGGCCGATCCGCTTGCGGTTACTGAATTCGAACAGGTCGATATCGTCGCGTAGCCGTTTGTCTTCGTATTGCAGTTGCGCAGTGAGGTCGAAGGTGCGACTGCGCACCAGCGGCTGGGCGACGAAAAAACTGCGGAAGCTGGCGGTACCGTGGTAGTCGAGGACCTCGAAGTCCCTGTACAGGCGGTAGCTCATTTCCGAGTACGCACCGCCGATGCGGGTCGACCAGGGCCCGACCGGTAACTGGTAGGCCGCACGGTAATAGCGCTGCGATTCGTCGCTGCGCATCGCCCGCAGGCTGAGCTGGTCGCCGAGGCGCAAGGGGTTGTTGAGGTTGAGGCTGCCGCCCAGGCGGTATTCACCGGTGTAGTAGCCACCGAAGTTGTCCGCCTCCAGGGTGCCGTTCAGCAGAGGCCCGGGCTCGGCGTCGATCACCAGGTCGGTGGTCCCGTACTCCTGGCCAGGACGCAAGGTGCCGCGAGCCTGGACCCCGGGCAGGTCGCTCAACAGCAAGAGGCTGCGCTCCAGGTCCGCGTCGTATACCGCCTCGCCGCTGTTCAGCGCCGACAACGGCGCATGCACCACCTGATCCAGGGCGCGCGAACGGTTCTGCACTTCGATGCGTCCGTAACGCCCCTCCACCACGGCGATCCGCACCAGGCCGTTTTCAATGTCCTGGGGCGGCAGGAAAGCGCGGGCCAGTACATAACCCCGCTTCTGGTAGTAGTCGGTAATACGCTGCGCGGCTGCGCGCAAACCGTTCAGGTCCAGCTCCTGGCCCTGCAGGTCGGCCAGCAGCGGCTGCAGACGCTCGGTGGCGAAAACCTGGTTGCCCTCGATGGCAAACGCCTGGACCTGCACCCGGATCCCGGAGGTGTCCGGGGCTGCGGGCGCGGCGGGCGTCTCGGCCTTGGGCAGATCCAGTTCCAGCTCCGAAGGGACTGGCTGGACCGGCTGGACCGACTCGATGTCACGCATCGCCTGACCGGCGCTAGGCACCTGCAAGGCCAGGGCGATATCGGGCACCGCCAGGGGCAGCAGCGCCGCCAGCACGAAACACGACCCACGCCGCCCCAGACTCATGCCCACCGGTCGCGCACCCTCGGGCGCTCGACCGCAACCGCATGACGATGCACTCGCCGCGAATCTGTCCATCGCAAAACTACTGTTGTAACCGCGCACTTCCACTCAGCGTCTCCCCGCTGTCTATCGCCACCTGGTAACGAACGACCGTCGCATTGGCGACGGCTGCCTTTTTTGTTGCGGGCAGGGCGATACGTGTCGTGCCAAAAGGCTCGAGCGTGATCCCCTGCCAACTGATCGATTGAGCCCCGCTGCCCAGTTCCAACTGCGGGATGGACACGTAGTAAGGCGCCCGGCTGGTGGCCTGCAGCGCCATCTGCCCGTCCGCTCCGGGTGCCTTGTCGAGGCTCCAGACCACTTGCCCGATTGCCTCGTCCGCCTTGCCGGCAAGGCCCGAAGGGCGGTACAGCAGCTTCATGCGCATGCGATAGGCCAGGCGCAGCACATTGCTGTCGCTGGTCGTCACCGGTGGCACTTCAAGGAAGTTGATCCAGAACACCGACTCGCGATCGCCGGGCAAGGGCTCACCGGTGTAACGCACCACCAGGGCGCTGCGCTGTTGCGGGTCGAGCCGTGAAATCGGCGGCGACAGTACGAACGGCACCGTCAAACGACTCGGGTCGGCGCGCGTATCCCCCCGGTCCAGCCAGGCTTGCAGGAGGATCGGCGCATCGCCGGTGTTGCCGACCCTGACCGTCAACGCCGGGGTATTGGCCGGGTAGATGAAGCGCGTACCGGTAATGGCCAGCGCCGCCTGGACGTCGGCGCAAAGCGACATCAGCAGCCAGGCCGCCATCAGGCCCTCACAGATTCGCCGAGCCATGGCCGAGGGGCAGCACAAGCCGCCTGCCTGTCGCATCAGCCGCTCCTCGCCTGAGCGGGCGCGCCGGCAGCGTCGGGAGGTAGCGGGCGGCATGGCAGGTCGAATACCTCATAGCCCTTCGCCTCAGCCGCCTTGGCAGACGCTGCATCGCGTTTGGACAAGCGGTAGTCGATCAGGCATTGCTGCCCAGGCTGATCACCCCATTCGACGCGGATCGAACCCTGGTCCTTTTCGCTGCGCAGCACCAGGCGACTGCCCTGGCCGACCGCGCCCATTTCCACCCCGCTCTCGGCGTCGGTCGCGATCGCGGCAAACGGCAGGAGCGCGCCATTGGGTTGCAGGCTGTTGATCAGGAAAGCGCGCGCCTTGCGGGTCGGGTAAGACAGCATCACCACGGCTCCCGCCACCGGCGCGGTGTTGCGCGAACTGACCTGCAGCTCGACGTCGTCGGGCATGCCTTGCGGGTCGATATCCACGGTGTTGAGCTGGAAAGGCGTCAGGCTGGGCACCACCGCGTAACCGCTGCCATTCACCCGCGCGCCGCTGTAGCCGACACCTGCGCCCTTGGCATGAGGCGCGTAGACCAGGCCGCTGGTCTCGCTCAGGGTCTGGGCAAACGTCAGGCCGCCGGGGTGCAGGATCATGCCGCCGGACGCACCGATGGAGCCCTGGCGGTAATCGCTGCCCTGGGAAAAACTGGAACTTAAGGCCACCTGGGGCAAGGAATAATTGAGACTAGCGTTGTGGCTGGTTTCCCGTTGCTTGTCATCACGGGAAACGGACACGGCATAGGATGCTTTGCCCGCGTCGTCCACTGTCCCGGAAACGCCGCTGGTCAGATGAGTTCCCGTGCTCTGGTCGTGACTGACGAAGTTATTGAGCACCGTTGCGCCCCGGGTCTCACGGCCCAGCGGGATCGTAAGGGTCAAACTCAAGGTCGTATTGCTACTGACTGCCCGACGCCCTGAATACCGGTTCTGACCCAGCGTGCGCTGTACGGCGAAGGAATAGCTATTGCCCCGCCACTGATTGCTGTAACCCGTGGAAAAGCTCAGGGCCTTGCCTTGTCTGTTCCAATAATTGAGCGCCGAACCACTGGCATAGAAATGCCCGCCAGTGGCCTTCAACTGCTGACTGATATTCACATCCAGCCGGTCACGCATTCGGGAGAAGGCTTCCACCCGTTCGCCGCTCTCGACGAAGTCCTGCAACGCGACCGCGTCATGCAGTCCCAAATAACCACGGGTCGAGTAGCGATAAGCCAGTAACGAGAAGTTGGTACCGCTATTGGGCAGGTTCTTGCTATAGGACAGACGCAGGCTCGTCCCCTTCAGACGGCCCCTTCTGGGCACGTTGGTTTTGGCCTGGGTCACATCGAAAGCAAAGCCCCCCACATCGGTATTGAGCGCACTCCCCATCAGCACCGACATATAACTGCCCGTGACAGCACTGCCGATGTACCCGGTAATGTCGTTATCCAGACCGTGCTGGGCTGTCCCTTGCAGCACATACTGGTTATTGCCACGCAGTCCAGGATCGATGATCTGGCCGGCGGTGAAGCCATATCGGGAGTTTCCAGGACGCAGTAACTGAACAGTCGTGGCAAAGGGCACGATGAAGCTGCTGCTCTTCCCGTTAGCCTCGGTCACGGTGACGCTCAGGTCGCCACCGAAGCTGGCGGCCTGCAGATCGCTGATCTCGAATGGCCCTGGCGCCACCGAGGTTTCGGAGATCAGATAACCGCGCTGATAGACCGACACCTTGGCGTTCGAACTGGCTGTACCGCGCACCACAGGTGCGTAATAACGATCAGTGTCAGGAAGCATCCGATCGTCACTGGACAACTGCACACCACGGAACGACACCGAGTCGAACAGATCCGCATCGGTGGCGCTCTCTCCCACCAGCAGCTGCGAGCGCCAGCCTGGCAGCTCGGTCTGGGCATAAACTTGCCCGCGCTGATAATGGCCACCCGTTTGCGGCGACCAGGTCAGGGTGCCGTTATGCCGCAAGCGCACCGAGCCGGCATTGACCCCCATGTTCAGCCCGGCATAACCATTGGTCATGGTGCGGCCGCTGTTTTGCACGCTGAACAGGTTAGTGTTGTAGTTGAGTAGCCCCGCGGAAACGCCATGATCCCAATTGGCCGGATCGACGTAGGTTTTCGACAGGTTCTTCTGCAGGAAATATTGTGGGACCGAAAGATCGATCGTCAGCTCCTTGAGATCGATTTTCGTGGTGAGACCCGGAATGTAGCGAGCCAGGTCGGCGCAATAGGTGCCCTCCGGCATGCTTTCTGCGGAAGGTTGCGCCGAAGCCGCCTTGTCCAGATCGATACCAGCGCGGACCAGCAACGAACGCTCATAACAAGGCTGGCCGCCTTGCGGCCCATGCGTGTCGCGAAACTCGATGTTCTGCGTGGCACGCCACTGACCATTTACCAGCAGGTCGATACGGTAATTGCCCGGAATGAGAAAGCCCTGGCGCTCAAAGCGGCTGGTATCGATGGGGGCACCTTCGGTCTGAAACAACATCTGCGAATCGAATACCACGCCCTGCCCCGCGGGCTCGGCAGTGGAAGTTTCAGCCCATGTTTCAGTCGTCATGACAATAGCCGCCGTAGAAACAAGACATAGAAAAAACCGACCTGAGCTCAAACCGTACGAAACTAACGCACAAGCAAAAACAACCAGATAACTACGCTGGACGTTCAACATATTCGATACCGGCATGCAGCCAGGTCATAGAAATGACAGAACTGCAGGGTGAGAAAAGTTACAGGGACAACGGTTTTTCAAGTACGCGCCGCCCACCGAAGTCATTAATGACCTCGTAATGAACAGAGGCTTTTCGATAAGCCTGAGGAGCCTGTTCGGGCAATGAAAAAAAACCACTACTGAAAGGCGCGATCATTTCATCTTTAACTGCAATCCGTCGCCCATCCAGAGCAACTTCGACCTTGCCGAAAGAAACGTAATACGCCGTCGGATTGCTTACCTGAATCCCCAGGCGATGCCCGACTTTGCCTTTTCCATCCGAAGGACTGGCTTGCTTGAATTGCCAATCGAGCTTGTTCGCCACCAAGTCCACATCCGACTTCAAGTTCTTGGGTCTAAAGAACACTTTGATTCTAGTTCTGAACGTAAATTGCAAGACATTTTCATCGACTTCCTTGCGCGGAGGCGTTTCCAGCACATTGAGCCAGAACAAGGACTCCCGATCTTCTGCAAGTTTTTCACCCGTATAGGAAACACGCAGTGAAGCCGAACTACCCGGATCCAGACGGATCACCGCAGGGGACAGCAAAAATGGAACCTTTATTTCCTCGGGGCCTTTAGTTGAATCGCCATCATCAATCCAACTTTGGGCCAATGCAGCAGAGACACCGGTATTGTTCATTTTTATAGTAACTTCACGAGCATCCGACGGATAAACCAGCCGAGTGCCCTGGATGACTACCGACGCCTGCACGATTCCAGAACATACGCCCAAGAACATGACGCCGAGAACGAAAGAAGAAAAAATACGCGCTTTCGGCGTCATGACCCACTCCTCGGGCGCTGGCCTTTACTTATACGACAGGGTGTATCGAACGAAGGAGTTACCCGAACCCGCGCCAACGCTAGCAGCGGTCGCGACATAGTTCGCCTTGAACTTCAGGGTTGCCGTGTTGCCTGCAACGGTGGCGACCTGTGGCGTGGCCTCCGACATACCGAGTGGGACTTTCGTGCCAGCAGCGACATTGTCGTTGTACACCTGAATCTGCACGCCGGTAGCAGGCGCGGCGCCGATCAGCTTGAGGTTTCCGGTCGCCGCGTCGACGTTGCCCACCTGGTCAAAATCAACGACGACCTTGGTTCCATTGGAACAATCCGCGCCGGACAGCACCAATTGGAAGCCCTTGAACGGAGAAGCATCGCCAATGGCCTTGAAGATCGAAGGAGAGATGCGCCCCAGTTCCACGTTGGTGACGTTGTCTTCACCCGGGGCCTTGCCGTTGATATTGCAAGTCACGTCAGTGATGCTGCCAGAGAAGTTAACCACGCCATCAGTGGCATGAGATAACGAAGGAACAAGTGCGGCAAGCATCAAGCTGGAAGTTGCCAGGGATAGTAAAGATGTTCGTTTCATGTGATTTCCTTGTTCACGTTGATCGGCAAAAGAAGTGCAATCTATTTGATCGTCCTCCCGGTTCAGCCATGACCAAATCACGCCAGCCATAGCAGCCCTAGCCTCTCTCATTCAAAGTCTAAGTCGATTGGTCGACAACAATAGCAAGCCCCCTTGGCAGCCCATGAAGGACGCCCAAAGGAAGCCGTAGCTTACCGATCAACCTTCGAATTTGAATTGAGAGACGGCCGAAGCACCCATCAGAAATATCTTAATAAACCGCCCATTGATTTCGTCTTTACTTATGAGGCAAGACTGTGTACTTCTTCAACGCATTGCGTTCAGCTGAACTCTGCCAAGTGCTCGCATCACAGTAGCCTGAGTCAGGCTAACTAAACTAATCAATAAAAATGAAAGGAGTCTACCCCGCCGGCCTGCGCAGTGAGCGCCGACAAAAGGCCCAACCTCAATGAGAAGAATTGAATATAGAGAGTAAAAATATAAAACCTACACGCATAATCAATATAGAGAGAGCACACTATGGGATCCATAGTAATAGTCGACGACCACCCCCTGGTCAGAGTCGCATTGAAAGTCATTCTTGAGCGTAACGGTCACAATATCGCCGCCGAGGCAGACAATGGCGTCGATGCCATTCAAGTCGTTCGCATACATAAACCGGACCTGGTGATACTTGACCTCGATCTACCGCAACTGGACGGGTTATCGGTACTCACTCACTTCAAGGCAAATAACTTCCTGGTAAAAACGCTGATATTGACTTCCAGTGACTCAAAGAATTTTGCCGTACGTTGTTTGCATGGAGGCGCAGCAGGTTTCATTTGCAAGGACGAAGCGCTGGATGAGGTCGGAGATGCAGTAAAGGCACTGTTATCGGGGCATACCTATTTCCCTGAAAGTTCTCTGCTCCTGTTGCAGGAAAGCATTCACACCAACCAGATGCAAAGTATTGCCGCTTCCCAGCTGACCAACAGGGAAATCACCACATTAAGGTTATTGGCACAGGGTCTTAACAATAGGGAGATTGCAGCGACTCTGCTTATCAGTCATAAAACAGTCAGCACTTACAAAGTAAGACTCTTGAAGAAATTCAACACCACCAACCTTCTGTCCCTGATTGAAATAGCCAGGCAGAAAGGAATCATATAGGCCTCTTGCGAAACCCAGCAGCGCATGGACATCTGTCCGTTTCAGAATCGGCGTCTTATCGGTTTTGCGACGGGACATCGAGTACTACTCCCTTAGAGCAGCAGAGGAATCAGCGCTCACGAGGCAGTTCTCTCAGATTGATTGGCCCATCATCCTGTATGGCTACAAGACAGATGTCCTTGAGGTTGAGCAACGCCTGCTCGACCAACTGCACCCTTTCCAACAGCACCGGCCAACTCCCCGCGAGACTGACGTCCCTCAACTGCTGGCAGCTGGAAATCAGCGGCTGGTACTTCAACACACAAGCTGCACCCGCCATCTTGTGGCACAGCCTGGCAATGGCCTGCCGATCGTTTTGTGCGCAGTACGCCCGCAACAACTCGAGGTCTTTGATCTGGTAGGTCCTTACGTCGTCTATGAGCCGTCGTGCGATTTGTTCATTGTCGCCAGCAAGGTCCATGAGCCTGCCAAGCACCTCTAGCAACGACACGGCGGAACCGACCCGGATAGCCTGAAGCACCTCGTCATCCGCGCTCACGCCCGCGTTGAAATCTGCCGCCTCCGGCGTTGCACCGGCCTGTACATCCAGCCTATTCATATCCGCCTCCCTGCCTCACCTGAATATGCCACGGTGCATTCACCGAATACGGGTCAGGCTAGGCAAAACTCCTTGAAGCGAATATCAGACATTTCTCAAAGCGCGGGACAGGCAACTTTGTTCAGGGGCGCCACGCCCCAGGCATCGAAATCCGGACAGCCTGAAAAATCCCGACAGAAAAATGCTCTGGAGTTTTTTTAATAACTGACACTGCAGTTTGCCGCTGCCCAGCACTGGCAGACGCAGCCAGCCCTTGCCACATAAGGGTTTCAGCTCATTGAGCCGCATCAGTGCCGGGTGCTTGCGAGCATTTCGCCAAAAACACATCGACATAATATTGACACCAAAACATCCGCCTGTCGGAATATTGGCACTTCGTACTGTTACTCCCGGTTAACACCTTTACAAGGCCTGACCCCACAACTAAACAACTATCAAACTGATATCAGGAAAGGCCGTATCCCTGAATCAGAACGACCCCAAGACACGGCTTCATCCAGCCATTACTTCAGGAGTCCCTTTCATATGGGTGCTCTCAGGCTATTGCGCACCATGCGCAGCGCAGCCCCGGGCTTGGGCCCATGTTCGCCCAACCGCGCCTGCGATTCGCTTCTCAAGCACGGCGAACTTCTTCACCAGCACGCCATCTGCGTCCCTCTTCCGGCAGGCCCAGGCGGCCGACGATGTCCGGGATCAGCTCGCACCGCTCCTTGACACCCTGAGCGGTACAAGCACGGGACTTCGTCCTGTCAACAGGACCTGGCAATTCTAAAAAAAGCATTTTCGGGAGAAAGACATGGCTACCACCACAACGACCAGCGGCGGCACCACAACCTCGTTTTCCAATACACCGCAGGCGCAGGACGACATTTTCACTACCGGCGTCATTGGCACGAGCAGCGCAAGCATCACTGAAGACCTGCTGGGAGTCGTGTATCTGGACGTCATGTCCAATGACCTGGGCGGCAATGCAAAGACACTCTGGTCACTCGATAACGCAACCAGCCTTTCTACTGCCACCAAGGTTTATGCTCCGGCCGATCTCCTGGTCCAGGACACGGGCAGAGTCGAGGCGACGAGTTCTGACACCAGCTTCAATGGTGCAAAAATCTGGATTACGTCCGATGGAAAAGTCGGCTACGACGCCGCGACTTTATCGACTGCTTTCAAGGCGCAACTTCAGGCGCTTGCTGCCGGAGCATCCCTGACAGACAGCTTTACGTATGCGATTCGTCTCGGCAATGGCACGCTCAGTTGGGCCACTGCGCAGGTGCAATTTGCAGGTGCGAATGACAGCGTGACGATGAGCCTTGGCGCCCAGGCCGGTACCGTAACCGAAGATGCGGCCACGACACCTAGCCCGACCGACTCGCACAGCGCGACGGGCACGATTGCGTTTAACGATGTCGATCTGAGCGACACGCATACCGCCTCTTTCGTGGCGGCGCCAGGCAATGCCACAGCGCTGGGCAACTTCGTCCTCGCTTCGGTGACTGAAGCCGCCAACGCGGCCAACGGCACCGTCAACTGGACTTATACCTTGAATAACGCGGCAGCCCAGTCCCTGGCCCAGGGGCAGACGGCCAGCGAAACTTATGTGGTCACCATCAGTGACGGGCATGGCTCGTCGACAACGCAGAATGTGATCATCACCATCACCGGCACCAACGACCAGGTGCAAATCACCAGCGGCGTGCAGGCCGGAGAGGCCAAGGAAGACAGCGGCGACTACGCTGCCAGCGGCAACATCACCTTTACCGACGCCGACCTGATCGACACCCACAGCGTTACCGTCACGCCGGGTGCTTCGGGCTACCTGGGCAGCTTCACTACAGACCCGCTGAACGACAGCACCGGCACGGGCAGCGGCTCGCTGGGCTGGCACTTCGCGGTAGACAACGCCGCCCTGCAGTTCCTGGGTGAAGGCCAGACCCTCACCCAGACCTATGACGTGGCGATCGGCGACGGCGCGGTGCAAACCGTGACCATTACGATCACCGGCACCAACGACCGGCCGACGCTGACGATTGCCGACACTGCCGGCGCCATGAGCGAAGGCAACGCTGCGGCCACACTGAGCGACAGCGGCGCCCTGAGCTTTGCCGACCTGGACAACATCGACGCGGTGACGGTGTCGCACACCGCCAACGGCAACATCGCCTGGAGTGGTGGCACGCTCAACGCGGGCGTGGCTTCGGCGCTGGTGGCCGGCTTCTCGGTCGATCAGAACAGCTGGGACTACAGCAGCAACCAGAACCTCGACTTCCTCGGCGCGGGTGAAACCATCACCTTCTCGTACACGGTCGTCGCCACCGATGACAGCGGCGCGGCAAACGCGACCTCGGCGACGCAGACCGTCAGCATCACCATTACCGGCAGTAACGACGCCCCGGTGCTCAGTTTCGCAACGGGCAATGATCTCGGCGCCGTGCAGGAAGACACTACCCTCAGCGTCAGCGGCCAGTTCAGCTCGGCTGATATCGATCACGCTGCCACGGCCACCTGGAGCATTGCCGGGTCAAACACCGGCACCTACGGCTCGATTACCGTGGACGGCACCGGCCAGTGGACCTACACCCTGGCCAACGGCACCGATGGCGTTGCCAGTGCCGTGCAGTCGCTGAAGGCGGGCGAGAGTCATGATGAGGTGTTCAGCGTGCAGGTCAGCGATGGCCTGGGCGGCGTGGATACCCAACTGGTAACCATTACCGTCACCGGGAGCAACGACGCGCCGGTACTCAATTTCGCCACTGGCAACGATGTCGGCACAGTGAAGGAAGACACCACCCTTAGCGTCAGCGGCCAGTTCAGCTCGACCGATATCGACCACGCAGCCACGGCCACCTGGAGCATTGCCGGGTCAAACACCGGCACCTACGGCTCGATTACCGTGGACGGCACCGGCCAGTGGACTTACACCCTGGCCAACGGCACCGATGGCGTTGCCAGTGCAGTGCAGTCGCTGAAGGTGGGCGAAAGTCACAACGAGGTGTTCAGCGTGCAGGTCAGCGATGGCCTAGGCGGCGTCGACACCCAACTGGTGACCGTCACCGTCACCGGCAGCAACGACCAACCAACCCTGACCATTGCCGACACCACCGGAACGATGAACGAAGGTGATGGCACTGCCACACTGAGCGACAGCGGCGCCCTGAACTTTGCCGATGTGGACAATACCGACACGGTGACGGTGTCGCACACTGCCAACGGCGACATCGCCTGGAGTGGCGGCATACTCAATGCGAGCGTGGCTTCGGCACTGGTCGCCGGTTTTTCGGTCGATCAGAACAGTTGGGACTACAGCAGCAGCCAGAACCTCGACTTCCTCGGCGCCGGTGAAACCATCACCTTCTCGTACACGGTGGTTGCCACCGATGACAGCGGCACGGCTAACGCTGCATCGGCAACACAGACCGTGACCATCACCCTCACCGGCACCAACGACCAACCAACCCTGACGATTGCCGACACCACCGGAGCGATGAATGAAGGTGATGGCACTGCCACACTGAGCGACAGCGACGCCCTGAGCTTTGCCGACCTGGACAACATCGACGTGGTGACTGTGTCGCACACCGCCAACGGTGACATCGCCTGGAGCGGTGGCACACTCAATGCGGGCGTGGCTTCGGCACTGGTCGCCGGCTTCTCGGTCGATCAGAACAGCTGGGACTACAGCAGCAGCCAGAACCTCGATTTCCTCGGCGCCGGTGAAACCATCACCTTCTCGTACACGGTGGTCGCCACCGATGACAGCGGCGCGGCTAACGCGGCTTCGGCGACGCAGACGGTCAGCATCACCATTACCGGCAGCAATGACGCGCCGGTACTCAGCTTCGCCACCGGCAACGATGCCGGCGCCGTGAAGGAAGACACCACCCTCAGCGTCAGTGGTCAGTTCAGCTCGGCCGACATCGACCACGATGCCACGGCCACCTGGAGCATCGTCGGAACAAATACCGGCAGCTATGGCTCGATCGCCGTGGACAACAGCGGCCAGTGGACCTACACCCTGGCCAACGGCACCGATGGTGTTGCCAGTGCCGTGCAGTCGCTGAAGGCCGGCGAAAGTCATGACGAAGTGTTCAGTGTGCAGGTCAGTGATGGCCTCGGCGGCGTGGATACCCAACTGGTGACTGTCACTGTCACCGGTACCAATGACGCTGCCGTGCTTTCCTCGGCCAGCGTCACGCTGAGCGAAACCAATGCTCCGCTGACCACCGGCGGCAGCCTGACCGTCAGCGATATCGACAGCCCGGAAAGCTTCCAGGCGCAAATCGACACTGCCGGCAACTACGGCCAATTCTCCATCGGCACCGGCGGTGCCTGGACCTACGTCGCCGATACCGCCCACAACGAGTTCGCCGCAGGTACCACCTACACCGACACCTTCGCGGTAAGCAGTGCCGACGGCACCCTCACTTCGGTCACGGTGCATATCCTCGGCACCAACGATGCCGCCGTGCTGTCCGCCGACATCGCCAATCTCACCGAGACCAATGCCGCCGTCGACATCTCCACCACCGGCACCCTGACCATCAGCGACGTCGACAGCGCCGCGACCTTCGTCGCCCAGACCAACACCGTCGGCAGCTACGGCCAATTCTCCATCGGCACCGGTGGCGCCTGGACCTACGCCGCCGACTCCGCTCACAACGAGTTCGCCGCTGGCACCACCTACACCGACACCTTCGCGGTAAGCAGTGCCGACGGCACCCTGACTTCGGTCACGGTACATATCCTCGGCACCAACGATACCGCCGTGCTGTCCGCCGGCATCGCCAACCTCACCGAGACCAATGCCGCCGTCGACATCTCCACCGCCGGCACCCTGACCATCAGCGACGTCGACAGCGCCGCGACCTTCGTCGCGCAGACCAACACCGTCGGCAGCTACGGCCAATTCTCCATCGGCACCGGCGGTGCCTGGACCTATGTCGCCGATACCGCCCACAACGAGTTCGCCGCCGGCATCACCTACACCGACACCTTCGCGGTGAGCAGTGCCGATGGCACCCTCACCTCGGTCACTATGCATATTCTCGGCACCAACGATGCGGCCGTGCTGTCCGCCGGCATCGCCAATCTCACCGAGACCAATGCCGCCACTGACATTTCCACCGCCGGCACCCTGACCATCAGCGACGTCGACAGCGCCGCGACCTTCGTCGCGCAAACCAACACCGCCGGCAACTATGGCCAATTCTCCATCGGCACCGGCGGTGCCTGGACCTACGTCGCCGATACCGCCCACAACGAGTTCGCCGCCGGCATCACCTACACCGACACCTTCGCGGTGAGCAGTGCCGATGGCACCCTCACCTCGGTCACTGTGCATATTCTCGGCACCAACGATGCGGCCGTGCTGTCCGCCGGCATCGCCAATCTCACCGAGACCAATGCCGCCACTGACATTTCCACCGCCGGCACCCTGACCATCAGCGACGTCGACAGCGCCGCGACCTTCGTCGCGCAAACCAACACCGCCGGCAACTATGGCCAATTCTCCATCGGCACCGGCGGTGCCTGGACCTACGTCGCCGATACCGCCCACAACGAGTTCGCCGCCGGCATCACCTACACCGATACCTTCGCGGTGAGCAGTGCCGATGGCACCCTCTCTTCGGTCACCGTGCATATCGCCGGCAGCAATGATTTGCCGACTATCACCTCCAACGGTGGGGGTGCGACAGCTTCGGCCAACGTGGCGGAGAACGGCACGGCAGTCACGACAGTGGCGGCAACCGATGTTGATCTACCCGCACAAACACTGAGCTACAGCATCGTCGGCGGAGCGGATGCCGCGAAGTTCTCGATCGTTTCAGGCACAGGCGCGCTGAGCTTTATCTCTGCACCCAACTTTGAAGCGCCGGCGGATTCGGGAACGAACAATGTCTATGACGTGATTGTGCGGGCGTCGGACGGCACGCTGTTTGACGACCAGGCGATCGCGGTAACCGTGACGGGCGTCAACGACAACAGCCCGGTGATCACCTCCAACGGCGGTGGTGCGACGGCTTCGGTCAACGTGGCGGAGAACACTGCGGCGGTCACAACAGTGGTGGCGACCGATGCTGATCTACCAGCGCAGACGCTGAGCTACTCGATCCTGAATACGGCCGGGACGGACTTCGGCAAATTCTCGATCAGTTCCAGCGGAGTGCTGACGTTCAATTCGGCGCCCGATTACGAGAATGCCCAGGATGTCGGCGGCACCGACGGCGACAATGCCTACGTCGTGGACGTTCAGGTGGCCGACGGCAATGGCGGAACCGATACGCAGACCATTACGGTGAATGTGCAGAACGTCGTCGAGACGCCAGTCGACAGTGTGCCGCCAACGGTGACGGTGACGGGGACAGCCTTAGGCAGTTCGATCGGCTCGACGTCGACGGTCACATTCCAGTTCAGTGAGACAGTGAGCGGTTTCAACCTCTCGGATGTCTCGGTGACTACGACGAGCGGAGCGCCCCGCGGAACCTTCAGTAACTTTACCCAGGTCGATGGCGATACCTACACCGCGACGCTGACCAGAACGCTGGGCGGTAGCATAAAAGTCGACGTTGCCGCGAACAGCTACACCGACCTGGCGGGTAATCCCGGGGCTGCCGGGAGCAGTGCAAACCTTCCGGCAGGCGTTGCCGGCGAACCCATCAATCTGGCCCTCGACATTCCACTGGCCGAGATTAACGGCCCCGTAACGGTGGCCATCAGTGGCATTCCTTCGGGGTGGGTGTTCAATGCTGGAACCGACAACGGCGACGGCACCTGGACCGTGCAGACCAACGATCCCGGCGCCTTGACCGTGACAACCCCAAGCGACTTCGCAGGTGCGTTGGTACTTGATGTCAACATGTACTGGAGCAACAGTGACGGCAGCACCGCAAGCGCCTACGTGTTCAACAACGTCGAAGTCTATGCCCCAGGCTCGCCGATCTTTGCCTTGTCCGCTGATGACAACCTGACCGGTTCGTCCGGTGCCGACACGTTCGTCTTCGCCCAGCCAATCGGTAACAACCAGATCTACAATTTCGACGTCATGGCGGACAAGATCGACTTGATCGGCTTCACAGGCGTCACCACCTTCGCTGACTTGAGCATCAGCAACGACGTAAACGGCAATGCCCTGGTCAGCATCGGCTCCGGCCAGACGGTCACCTTGAGAGGTGTCGATGCAGCGGACCTGAGCGAAGCGAACTTCCAGTTCGATAGGGACCCGCTTACCAGCAACACCGGCACCCTCACCATTGCCGACGGCGCGATCATGCCGTTCGGTGGCAGCCTCGATAATAGCGGCACCATCGAACTCGGCTCCGCTGGCAACGAGACCCGTCTTGAGATTCTGTTCCGTGGCGCGACCTTGACCGGTGGCGGCCAGGTGCTGCTATCCGACAACGCGCAAAACGTGATTTTCGGCGGTAGCGCCGACACCGTGCTGACCAATGTCGACAACCGCATTTCCGGCGCCGGCCAGTTGGGCGCCGGGCAAATGATACTGGCCAATGCGGGGCTGATCCTCGCCAGCGGCTTGAACAGCCTGGTGCTCGACACCGGCACCCACACCATCACCAACAGTGGTGTGCTGGAGTCCACAGGCACAGGCGGCATGACGGTGGCGAGCACGGTCGAAAACACCGGCCATCTGTGGGCCAACGGTGGTGACCTGCACCTGCTGGCCGACGTGACCGGCAATGGCAGCGCAACCATCGACGGCAATGCCAGCCTGACCTTCGCTGGCGCCGCACACACCTCCGTCGCCTTTCACGGCGAAGGTGCGGGCTCGCTGGTGATCGCCCAGGCTGAAGCAGCGGGCTCGCTGGTCGGCATCCTCGGCCTCGAGAGCGATGACTTGCTGACGTTCGGCGATCTCGCTTTTGGCGCCAACACCCAGCTCGGCTACACCGCCAACGCCTCTGGCGCCGGTGGCCTGCTGACGGTGGACGATGGTACGCATCGAGCCGAGGTGAACCTGCTGGGGCACTACTCGGTAGAAGACTTCCAGGTCACCGACGGTGGCGAAGCCGGCACCCAAGTCAGCTTCCACGGCGAATCCAGCGGCACACTGGTGGGCAGCATGCTCGCGGATACGCTCAGTGGCGGCGACGGCAACGACATCATCGTGGGTCGTGGCGGCGAGGACACCCTCAGCGGCGGCGCGGGAGCCGACGTGTTCGCCTACCTCAACGCGAATGAAGGCGGCGACCATATCCTCGACTACAACTTTGCCGAAGGTGACACCGTCGACCTCTCCACGCTGCTCAACGCCAACTTCGTCAGCGGCACCAGCCAGGTAGCCGACTTTGTCCAACTGGCGCAGTCCGGCAGCGACATCACGGTGCAGGTGGATCCCGATGGCGCCAACAATGGCAAGCACTTCGTCGATGTGGCGGTGCTTGACCACGCTGGCACCCCCAGCCCCGATCTGGTACGCACCTGGTTCGGGGAGGCCGACCATACGCTGACCGCGTGATGCATTGGGCTGGAGCTGGCTGGGAGGGTCAGTATGCTCGATGTGAATCGAGTGGCCCCGCAGTCAGCTTTTCGAAATCCAGATGGGGGAACAAGCGGGGGGAATAAAAACAGCCAGAAACGACAAAGCCCCTGAAAACGTTAACGTTTTCAGGGGCTTCGGCTACTTCAATAATGGCGGAGAGATAGGGATTCGAACCCTAGGTACCCGCGAAGGTACAACGGATTTCGAATCCGTCCCATTCGGCCACTCTGGCATCTCTCCAACGGCGCGCATCATAACAGCACCTTTGCCCGAAGCGAAGCCCCTCGGGCAAATTTTTTCCGTGCTATCAGTCGGTTGCGTCGATTACAGCGGTACGCCCAGACGCTTTGCGACTTCTTCGTAGGCTTCGATCACATCACCGAGGCCCTGACGGAAGCGGTCCTTGTCCATCTTCTTCTTGGTGTCCTTGTCCCAGAGGCGGCAACCGTCCGGGCTGAATTCGTCACCCAGGACGATGGAGCCGTCGCTGAACACACCGAACTCCAGCTTGAAGTCCACCAGCAGCAGGCCAGCGTCGTCGAACAGCTTGCTCAGGACTTCGTTGACCTTGAGCGACAGTTCTTTCATGCGCGCCAGTTGCTCGGCGGTGCCCCAGCCAAAGGCCACGACGTGGGATTCGTTGATGAACGGGTCGCCCTTGGCGTCGTCCTTCAGGAACAGTTCGAAGGTGTATGGATTGAGCTTCAGGCCCTCTTCCACACCCAGGCGCTTGACCAGGCTGCCGGCGGCGTAGTTACGCACGACGCATTCGACCGGGATCATGTCCAGCTTCTTCACCAGGCACTCGTTGTCGCCCAGCAGCTTGTCGAACTGAGTCGGCACGCCGGCCTCTTCGAGCTTCTGCATGATGAAGGCGTTGAACTTGTTGTTCACCATGCCTTTGCGATCGAGTTGCTCGATACGCTTGCCGTCGAACGCCGAGGTGTCGTTGCGAAACAGCAGGACCAGGCGGTCGGCGTCGTCGGTCTTGTAAACCGATTTGGCTTTGCCACGGTAGAGTTCTTCACGTTTTTCCATGATGGGCTCCGCTTGCTAAGTAGGTGGGCTAGGCGATGTGGCGCCAGTCGAGCCCTGAATCTTGATCGGCCAGTTGCAGCCAGTCCGGGTCGCACCCGAGGGTGTCGACAAAACATTGCCGGGCCAGCTGCGGCAGGTTGTTCTTGCTGCTGAGATGGGCCAGTACCAGATGCTGCAGGTCCTGCCAGCCCAACTCGGCCACCAGGCTTGCGGCCTGATGGTTGTTCAAATGTCCCATTTCCCCACCGACCCGCTGCTTGAGGAAATACGGGTAGTAACCTCGGGCCAGCATGTCGCGGCAGTGATTGGCCTCGATCATCAAGGCATCCAGCCCGCGATAGCGGTCGATCACCGTGTTGCAGTAGGAACCCAGGTCGGTCAGCAGGCCAAAACGCCGCCGGCCGTCACTGAACACGTACTGCACAGGCTCCAGCGCATCGTGGGCGACGCGGGTCACGTCGATGCTCAAGGCACCGACCTGAAGCGTCTCGCCCCCGGCGAGAAAACCCGCAGCGTCCACCGGTTTGCGCATCCCGCGCAACGTGCCGCGACTGAGGTAGACCGGTAAATTGTAGCGCCGAGACAGTAAACCCACGCCATGCACGTGGTCGGCATGTTCGTGGGTTACCAGAATCGCGCTCAGCTGCGCGGGGGCTACCCCCAGGCGCAGCAGGCGCCGCTCGGTTTCGCGCAAGGAGAAACCACAATCCACCAGGACGTAGGTGTCGTCACTGGCTATCAGCGTGCCATTCCCTTGACTGCCACTGCCGAGAACGGCGAAACGCATCGGATCAGCCCAGGTTGTCCTGAATCACAGTCAAGACCTTGCGCGCCACTTCAGGCGGAGCAACGGTGTTGATGTCTTTCTCGACGGTGACCTGGACGTTGTCGCCCACCTTACTCAGGCGAACCTGATAACGCTCGGCGCGGGCCTCGATTTCTTCCTTGGCCGGTGCGCTGCCGAACAACTTGCCGAAGAAGCCCGGCTCGTCGTTTTTCTTCTCGGCTTTTTCCGCCAGGTTGATGTAGTACAGGCCCAGGCTGCGGTTGATGTCTTCAACGCGCCACTCGCCCTGTTCCAGGGCACGGCCGACGCTCGACCAGGCGCGGTCGAGGTCTTCGCCGAGGTTGAGCACCACGTTGCCGCTGCCGTCTTCGGTGAGGCTGACACGGCTAGGGGTATCGAAATCACGCGCGGCCAGCAGGGAGACCGAACCGCCCTTCTCGGCGCTGCGGCTCATGCTGGCGAGCATTTCGTCGACCAGCGCGGCATCCAGGCTGGTGTTGACCGAGCGGTTGGTGAAATCGACGTTGGAGGTGCTGCCGACAGGACGTTCGGCGCTGACCACGTAGACTTCACTGGTATTGCGCTGCACGCCTGGCTCGATACGCACCCGCACGCGGGTTTCGTTATCGGCCGAACCTACGCTGCCCAGGCGCTTGGCCATGGATGCGGAGAGTTCGTCGGAACGCTGCCAGGCGGTGGTGAACTCGCCGGTTTGCGGACGTTGTTCGTCAATACGGAAACCGTTGTCCTGGAAGAACTGCATGGCCACCGGCCAGACTTCGGCCGGGGCGTGCTGGGCCATGACCCAACGCGCATCGCCGCTCTTCTGCAGGGTGTAGTCGCTGGCATCGGCCACCGAGCCCAACGGCTGCGGACGCGGCACGATGTATTCGCCCTTGACGGTGTCGTCGGCCACATTGCGCGGAATCGGCAGCAGCGGATCGAGGCGCTTGGAGGTGCTGACATCCGACGGCAGTTGCATCGGTGCGGTCTGTTGCGCTTGCAGGTAATCGCTGCCGCGGTCACGGAAGTAGCCTTCCGGCCCCCAAATCCAACCGCAGCCACTGGTGCTGGAGATAATCAAGGCAAGTGCGGAAAGTCCGGCCAATCGCTTCATGCGTAGTACTTCCTCAATTAAACCAATACGCCGGACTGGCGCATGGCCTGCCGCAGCGGTTCGTGACAGGCAGCACTGAGCCAGGTGAGCGGCAGACGGATACCGTTCGCCATCAAGCCCATCTCGCACAGGGCCCATTTCACGGGAATAGGGTTGGATTCGATAAACAGAGTCTTGTTGAGCGGCATCAGCTTCTCGTGGATCGCCCGGGCGGTGGCGGCATCGCCACGCATCGCGGCGGCGCACATCTCGCTCATGGTTTTTGGCGCCACGTTGGCGGTCACCGAAATATTGCCCTTGCCACCCAGCAGGATCAGTTCGACGGCGGTTGCGTCGTCACCGGAGTACACCAGGAAGTCGCTGCTCACGCCGGCCAGGATGTCCTTGGCGCGCTGCAGGTCACCGGTGGCTTCCTTGATGCCGATGATGTTCGGCACGGTCGACAGGCGAATCACGGTCTCGGCCTGCATGTCGCAAGCGGTGCGGCCCGGCACGTTATAGAGGATCTGCGGGATATCGACGGCTTCGGCGATGGCACGGAAATGCTGATACAGGCCTTCTTGCGTCGGCTTGTTGTAATAAGGGGTCACCAGCAGACATGCGTCGGCACCGGCGATCTTCGCATTGGTGGTCAGCTCGATCGCTTCGCGCGTCGAGTTCGCGCCGGTACCGGCGATCACCGGGATACGCCCTGCAACCTGAGCGACCACGCGACGAATCACTTCGATGTGTTCGTTCACATCGAGGGTAGCCGACTCACCTGTAGTGCCGACCGCCACAATGGCGTTGGTGCCCTCTTGCAGGTGGAAGTCCACCAGTTTGCTCAGGCTGTCCCAGTCGAGACGACCCTGTGCATCCATGGGTGTGACCAGTGCCACCATACTGCCCGCAATCATGCAACCGCTCCTGCCGGAAAAAGAGAGCGGTAATGGTACTGGCGCCAAGATGCTTGCACAAGCGAAGTACCGCGCTGCGAGCATTCCCCTGAGCGATGTATTTCGCTACCCTTCAGGCTTTGATCGGTACTGCTAAGCTTGTACGCCGGGTTCCAGCCTCCCTTTTCGGCATCCGAAGCCCCAATCCTGTGTTGCCGCCCCTCGCTCTCGCCTTTTATGGAGCTCGTCGCAACCTGGCGGTTCAGGGCTTCTGAAACCGCATCCGGACGTTTACCCAGTACTCGAGCCTGCAAAAGTATCGACCGCTCATCGCTTTAGGAATGCTGCATGTCCACCCCCACAGTCCGCGAACAATTCCTTGTCATCAGTGCCCTCGGCGCCAACCCCATGGAGCTGACCAACGTCCTGTGCCGCGCCAGCCATGAAAACCGCTGCGCCGTGGTGACCTCCCGCCTGACCCGCCATGGTGAGTGCAGTGCGCTGGTCCTGGAGGTTTCCGGCAGCTGGGATGCCCTGGCGCGCCTGGAGGCCGGCCTGCCGTCGCTGGCGAAGAAATACGCCTTCACCGTCAACGTGGTGCGCAGCGCGGCCCTGGAAAACCGCCCGCAGGCCCTGCCTTATGTGGCTTACGTCAGCGCCGCCTACCGCCCGGACATCGTCAATGAACTGTGCCAGTTCTTCATCGATCACCATGTCGAGCTGGAAAACCTGACCTGCGATACCTATCAGGCCCCGCAGACCGGCGGCACCATGCTCAACGCCACCTTTACCGTGACCTTGCCGGCCGGCACCCAGATCAGCTGGCTGCGCGATCAGTTCCTGGACTTCGCCGACGCAATGAATCTCGATGCGCTGATCGAACCCTGGCGCCCACAGAACCCAATGTAAGGAAGCCCTAATGGCCGTTGCCATCGACCAACCTGTTGCCCACTTCGAAGCCCCGGCCACCAGCGGTCAGACCGTCAGCCTCGCCGCGCTCAAGGGCAAGCAGGTGGTGATCTACTTCTACCCCAAGGACAGCACCCCGGGTTGCACCACCGAGGGCCAGGGCTTTCGCGATCAATACGCCGCGTTCAAGGCCGCCAACACCGAGGTGTTCGGCGTCTCCCGCGATGGCCTGAAGTCCCACGAGAACTTCAAGTGCAAGCAGGAATTCCCCTTCGAGCTGATCAGCGACAAGGACGAAGCCGTCTGCCAATTGTTCGACGTGATCAAGCTGAAGAAGCTCTACGGCAAGGAATACATGGGTGTCGATCGCAGCACCTTCCTGATCGACAAAAATGGCGTGCTGCGCCAGGAATGGCGTGGCGTGAAAGTGCCAGGCCACGTGGATGCGGTACTGGCTGCTGCGCAGGCGCTGAACAAGGCCTGAGCGTGGTAGCCGACTAAAAGGTAACCGATTAAAAAAAGGGGGGCGGCTGATTCAGCCGCCCCCCTTTTTCATTTCCAGAGCAGGGCCGCTCTAGAGCAAGGGCGCCACAACCGGCTCCTTGCGCGGCCAGGCATCCAGTACCGCCTTGAACAGGGTGGCCAGGGGAATCGCGAAAAACACCCCCCAGAAGCCCCACAGCCCGCCAAACAACAGTACTGCACAGATGATCGCCACCGGATGCAGGTTCACCGCCTCGGAGAACAGCAGCGGCACCAGCACGTTGCCGTCCAGGGTCTGAATGATCCCGTAGACCGCCATCAGATAGATGAACTGGTCGCTCCAGCCCCACTGGAACAAGGCAATCAGCGCCACCGGCACGGTCACCACCACCGCCCCGACGTAGGGCACCACCACCGAAATCCCCACCAGCAGCGCCAGCAGGGCCGCGTAGTTCAGTCCCAGGGCCACGAAGGCGATGTAGGTCACCCCGCCGCAAATGACGATCTCGATCACCTTGCCACGAATGTAATTGGCGATTTGCCGGTTCATCTCCTGAGCCACCCGGGTGATCAGGGCCCGCTCGCGCGGCAGGTAACCGCGCACCCACTGGCTGATCATCGCCCGGTCCTTGAGGAAGAAAAACACCAGGATCGGCACCAGCACCAGATAGATCATGATGTTGACCAGCAGCGGCAGACTGGACAGCGAGAAGGTCAGCGCCCACTGGCCGAACTTGCCGATCTCGCCGCGTGCCACCTCGATCGCCTGCAACACCTGTTCGTCGGACACCAGGTGCGGATAACGCTCCGGCAACAACAGAAGCAACGATTGCCACTTGGCGAGCATTCCCGGCAACTCGTTGAACAAGGTAATCAATTGATGCCACAACAGCGGTACGACGACCACGATGAACACCAGCAGCAGCCCCATGAACAAGGCAAAGACCAGGCCCACCGCCGCCCCACCAGGCAAACGCCAGCGTTCCAGCGTGAGCACCAGCCCCTGCATCAGATAGGCCAGCACCATCCCCGCCAACACCGGCGCGAGCATACCGCCCAGGGTCAGCACCGCGGTGAAGGCCAGGAACAACAGAACGGCCAGTACCACGGCCTCTTCATCGGAGAAGTAGCGCTGAATCCAGTCGCGTAACACTTTGAACATCAATGATCCTTAGACAGAGGCGCGATGATTTCCGGGGCGGTTCAAGCCTTCTTCAGCCAGTAACGATAGACCCCGGCTTCGTCTTCCTCGCGAAGCAGGGTATGACCGGCCAAACGGGCAAAGGTGCGAAAGTCGCGCTGGGAGCCGGCATCCGTGGCGATCACCTTGAGCACCGCGCCGCTGGCCAGGCGATTGAGTTCCATCTTGGCCTTGAGCAGCGGCAGCGGGCAGTTCAGTCCGCTGGCATCGAGCTCGGCGTCGTGGGCTACAGCATCAGTCATTGCGTCACTCCGGGAGGGTCGTCGAGGTGCCTAGAATATCTGGTCCAAGGCCTGGTGTCCGGCTACAGTAGACTCTTTGTCGACTAAGGCTTTGTGCATGACTTTTTTGCGCCCTACCCTGCTGACGCTCGCTTGCCTGCTCGCCTCACCAGGCTTCGCCGACGACCTGCCATCACTCGGTGACGCCAGTTCTGCCATTGTCTCGCCCCAACAGGAACACCAACTGGGCCGCGCCTGGCTGGCGTTGCTGCGCAGCCAGGTTTCGCAACTCAACGACCCGCAACTCAAGGATTACGTCGAAACCAGCGTCTACAAACTGGTCGAGACCAGCCAGGTCAACGACCGACGCCTCGAGTTCATCCTGATCAACAGCCCGCAGCTCAACGCGTTTGCCGCTCCCGGCGGGATTGTCGGGGTCAACGGTGGACTGTTCCTCAACGCCCAGACCGAAGGCGAATATGCCTCGGTTCTGGCTCACGAATTGGCGCACCTGTCGCAACGCCACTTCGCCCGTGGCGTCGAGGCTTCGCAACGCATGCAGGTGCCGATGATGGCCGCCCTGCTGGCCGGGATCGTGATCGCCGCGGCGGGCGGTGGCGACGCCGGGATCGCCGCCATTGCCGGCACCCAGGCCGCGGCCATCCAGGAACAACGGCGCTTCTCCCGGCAGAACGAGCAGGAAGCCGACCGCATCGGCATCCTCAACCTGGAAAAGGCCGGTTATGACCCGCGCTCCATGCCGACCATGTTCGAGCGCCTGATGCGCCAGTACCGTTTCGACGCCAAGCCGCCGGAGTTCCTGCTGACTCACCCGGTCACCGAATCGCGGATCGCCGACACCCGCAACCGCGCCGAACAGGCCAAGGCCGGCGGCAAGGAAGACAGCCTGCGTTACCAGCTGATTCGCGCACGAGTACAGCTGATCTACGAAGAGTCCCCCGGCATGGGTGCCAAGCGTTTCCGCGCCCAGCTCGACGAAAACCCGAAAAACGACATCGCCCGCTACGGCCTCGCCATCGCCCAGATCAAGGGCAGCCAGTTCAACGACGCCCGGGAAAACCTCAAGCAGCTGCTGGCCAAGCAACCTAACGACATCACTTACAACCTGGCCCAGATCGACCTGGATACCGCCACCAGCCGCTTTTCCGACGCCCAGGCCCGGGTAGATAAAATGCTTGCGCAGTATCCTGGCAACTACCCACTGAACCAGGTCAGGGTCGACCTGCTGCTCAAGCAGAATCGCCCGGCGGACGCCGAAAAGGCCCTGGAAAGCCTGCTCAAGACCCGCTCCGACGATCCGGACGTCTGGTACTCGGTGGCGGAAACCCGCGGTCTGTCGGGCAATATCATCGGCCTGCATCAGGCGCGGGCCGAATACTTTGCCCTGGTCGGCGACTATCGCCAGGCGATCCAGCAGCTGGATTTCGCCAAACGTCGCGCCGGCAGCAACTTTCCCCTGTCTTCACGGATCGATGCACGTCAGCGTGAGCTGATGGACCAGGAGCAGATGGTCAAGGACATGATGCGCTGAGCCCAACCGGCGCCCACAAAAAAGCCCGCCTCTTTCGAGGCGGGCTTTTTATTGCGCGATCAATCCGCTACACGGACTACTCGGCCAGCTTGAAGGTAATGAAGCTGGCACGTCCCTGACGCAGAACCCGCATCGATACCGAACGGTTCTTCGGCAGCGCCTGGGCGATTTCAGTGAAGTTCTTGGTCGAAGTGATCGCCTGATTGTTCAGGTGAGTGATCACGTCGCCCGGCTGCAGGCCGATCAGCGCGGCTGGGCCATCCTGAACTTCCTTGATCACCACACCGCCCTTGAGGTCGTAGGTTTTCTTCTGCTCATCGGTCAGCTCGACCACCGCAACGCCCAGACGGTTGCTGCTGCGCTCAGCACCGGACTTGCCAATGGCGTCCAGGGCCTTGTCTTCGTCCGGAATCGCACCAACGGTCAATTCGACGTTCTTGCGCTTGCCGTCACGAATCACTTCCAAATTGGCTTTCGCACCCGCCTTGAGGGCACCGACCAGATGCGGCAGGTCCGCCGACATGATAATCGGTTGACCGTTCATGCTCAGGATCACATCACCCACCTGCAAGCCGCCCTTGGCCGCCGGGCCGTCGTCCTGGATCTGGGCCACCAGCGCACCGGCCGGTTTCTCCAGGCCGAAGGACTCCGCCAGGTCTTTGTTCACTTCCTGGATAACCACGCCCAGCCAGCCGCGGCTGACTTTGCCACCGGCTTTCAGCTGGTTGGAAACGTCCATGGCGACATCGATCGGGATAGCGAAGGACACACCCATGAAGCCGCCGGAACGGGTGTAGATCTGCGAGTTGATACCCACCACTTCACCGGCCAGGTTGAACAGCGGACCACCGGAGTTACCTGGGTTGATCGGCACGTCGGTCTGGATGAACGGCACATAGTTTTCGTTCGGCAGGCTACGACCGATGGCACTGACGATGCCCTGGGTGACGGTGTGGTCGAAACCAAACGGCGAGCCGATAGCCACTACCCACTGGCCGGCCTTCAGGTCCTGGGATTTGCCCAGCTTCAGCACCGGCAGGTCCTTGCCATCGATCTTCAGCAACGCCACGTCGGAGCGTGGATCGGTGCCAATCAGCTTGGCTTTCAATTCGCTGCGGTCGGCCAGGCGGACCAGGATTTCATCCGCGTCGGCAATCACATGGTTGTTGGTCAGGATGTAACCGTCCGACGAAATGATGAAACCAGAACCCAGGGACTGGGCTTCACGCTGGCGATCACCCCGTGGCGAACGCGGCTGCGGCGGCATGCCACGCTCGAAAAACTCGCGCAGCATCGGCGGCAGACCTTCGAGGTCCGGCATCTGGGCGGAAACCTTGCGGTCCGGGAGCTTCTGCGTGGTACTGATGTTGACCACTGCAGGCGACGCCTGCTCGACCAGTTGTGTGAAGTCAGGCAAGTCCGCCGCCTGCGCGGTAACGGCCTGACCGAGCACCAGCACAGTAGCGAAAATGGAGAGATAGGATTTCAAACGTGGTATCGACATACGGCTCCCATTACAACGAGCGTGATTAAGCGATAGGGACAAGAAATACCAGGCGATTCGCGCAGTACTTTTGTCCCGGAAACGACAAACAAGGCCAGAACCTAGTGGCTCTGACCTATAAGAAAAAACAGGGGGTTTTGCAAATGAAAATGCTCACCGAACATTTAGATATCTCGATTGCAGAGCTGGCATTGCAGACCTCTTACACAACCAACATTAACGCTCGATGAACACCCGGGGCTTACTCACTGCGCCTTGGGCGCAGCGGCGTCGGTACGCATCGACAAGGCGATCCTTTCGGCGGTACCGATAGGTATCTCACCCACCACCGTTACCATCATTTCGCCTTCAGGCGTGGTCAGGCGTCGGGATACCGCCACGGTCGGACCCAGTTGAGTGCGGGTGTCGGTCACCGTCGCGCCATTGAGCGGTTCGAGGAACACCGAGAAGCGGGCCAGGCCATCGTCATACATGAGGCTGTTGACCATGGTCTTGGTGTCGGGATCTTTACGCGCACTGCTGCTGGTCAGCTCGAAGCCTGGCGGCAGCCAGTCGGAATGCCAGGCCTGCGCAGCCTTCACCGCGGAGGCCTTGTCGCTGTCCAGGGCCACGGCCTTGCATTCGGCGCTGGCCTGCAGCTCGCTGTCCTTCGGCACATCCGCCGTATCCAGGCGAGTGAACTGGAAACGCTCGAGCAACTGCCCCTTATCGTTCAACAGCAGCGATTTCAGCGGCAGGCCCGTCTCGCGGTCCAGATGCAATTCAAAACCATAACGGTGCTGGTCCCGCGGGGTCAGGGAAACAATGACCGCGGAGCGCCCAGCCACACGCGACTTGCCGATGACGGCAAGGTCGTACCAATTCTTGAGTTTTTCTGGATCGAGTGAGTGGGCCGAAGAGTTGGGGGCGTCCCCCAGTCCAGCCACCAGCGTACCGCTGACACATTGGGTACGCCCATCAACACGCACAACCTCTTGAGCGGAACCGTCGAGCTGAATCAGTCGCTCGCGGACCTGGCCATCCTGGACGCGATGCCAGATGTTATGGGTAGAAAAACTACCATTACGCTCGTAGACGAAAGTACCCTGAAAGCTTTGCTGCTGTTCGGCTTGCCCAAGACGTTTCAACCAATCCTGAGCTTCGTCGGCGTGGGCTGGAACAATGAACCAGCCACTGAGCAGAAGCGAGAGTAGAGGGATGGCGCGCA
This sequence comes from Pseudomonas sp. GW822-FHT05A08, assembly GCF_058800485.1. Classification (NCBI taxonomy): domain Bacteria; kingdom Pseudomonadati; phylum Pseudomonadota; class Gammaproteobacteria; order Pseudomonadales; family Pseudomonadaceae; genus Pseudomonas; species Pseudomonas sp. GW822-FHT05A08. Next base: position 1,814,842 of record NZ_CM179511.1, on the reverse strand, counting down.
TGATCCTCCTTAACGGTTTTCCAGGCTCGCCGCACGAGCATAAGGCAGAGCGCTTTCAGTGCCCTTCAGTGCAGCTTGTTGAGCATGCTGACGCAGGTAGCTTGGCAGACGCTGATCGTGCCAGCCTGGCTGACCTTGCAATACGCCGTTGGCCATAGGGCCAGGGGCTTCCGAACTCTCATTGTAGCCGGCCAATACAGCTGGGCCTTTTACTTGAGGAGCGGCCAGGGTTGGCTGGTTCGATTGCTGTGCCAGTTCGACACCAGCGATCTCATCCTGGTTGTACAGGCGAACACCCGCCAATACGGCAACGGTCACCGATGCGGCAACAGCCAGGCGACCCAGGCTACGCCATGGACCACGAGTGGCCTTGGCCGGTACGGCTTCGTCAGCCAGCGCAGCAGAAACAGCCGCGGCGATGTCCAGACGCGGAAGCAGCAATTCCTTGTGCATGGCCGCCCGGGCGATCTGGTAACGAGCCCAGGTCTCACGGGTTTCCACTTCGTCGACGGCATTCAATACCCGACGTAATTCCAGTTCGTCCGCTTCGTTATCCATCACCGCGGACAGCGATTCCTGCAGGGCTTCACGACTCATGGCGGTTCCTCTCTTGGCTGTCGCCGCTGTCTCAGGTTTCCTGCAACAACGGCTGCAGGGCTTTGTCGATGGCTTCCCGAGCGCGGAAAATCCGGGAGCGCACGGTACCCACCGGACACTGCATGACGCTGGCAATGTCCTCGTAACTCAGACCATCGAATTCACGTAAAGTTAAAGCCGTACGCAAATCTTCTGGCAGTTGCTGAATGGTTCGATGGACGGTGCCTTCGATCTCATCCCGCAGCAATGCGCGCTCCGGCGATTCGAGATCCTTGAGGCCATGATCGCCATCGTAGAACTCCGCATCCTCGGAACTGACATCGCTATCCGGCGGCCGGCGGCCGCGCGAAACCAGATAGTTTTTCGCCGTGTTGATGGCGATACGATACAGCCACGTATAAAACGCACTGTCACCGCGGAAATTACCAAGCGCACGGTAAGCCTTGATAAAGGCTTCTTGTGCAACATCCTGGGCTTCATGGGTGTCGTGCACAAAACGCACGATCAACCCGAGAATTTTGTGCTGGTATTTCAGCACTAGCAGATCGAAAGCTCGCTTGTCGCCGCGCTGAACGCGCTCGACCAGCTGCTGATCCTCTTCCTGGGTTAGCATGAACACTCCTCGATAAGCTCGGAGGAGGCTTGCATAACTAAACGATCAGGCTTGCAAACATAGACTCGGGCTTTTCGCAAAAGTTCTCCCCCTCCAAGCAAGTTTCCTGCGGGCTCTGATTTGGCACGCACGAAAAACGCAGCGCGGGCAAGGCCGGCTGCGCGAATAATCCTGTCGTCGAATTGAGCTGCATGACCACGACACAAGTCCTGCATAAAACCGACGCTGTCCCTTCTATCAGGCAACCTTCTATTGAGTTTGGGGCCGTGTCAAAAGTTCCCAATCTTTATAGCCGTACGGAGCGAACATTGTGTAACCATGAAGAGAAAAAGGTTGCTACATCTTCGATACAGTCGCCAGCTCCCCGATTTGACGGAAAAATCGAGCCACCCATCACTGCCTCGCCAGACCGCTTTTCTCGCCCTCATAATTTCATAATGCCACGAAGGCACCGCTATTGTGCCGATCCCCCCCTCTATATACTAGTGGGCTGCATGGCTGCTTTGACTCGCCGATCCAGGCGTCTTGCGCCAACCCCGACCCGGGTCGCTTTTGAGCGGAATCTTCCAATGAGCCAACAGTTTCAACACGATGTTCTGGTGATAGGCAGCGGCGCTGCCGGTTTGAGCCTTGCGCTGACCTTGCCTGGTCATCTGCGCATTGCCGTATTGAGCAAGGGCGATCTCGCCAATGGCTCGACCTATTGGGCTCAGGGTGGCGTCGCGGCAGTGCTGGACGACACCGATACCGTCGAATCCCACGTCGACGACACCCTCAATGCCGGCGGCGGCCTGTGCCATGAAGACGCCGTGCGGTTTACCGTCGAGCACAGCCGCGAGGCCATTCAATGGCTGATCGACCAGGGCGTACCCTTCACCCGTGACGAGCAATCGGGCAATGAAGACGGCGGTTTCGAATTTCACCTGACCCGCGAAGGCGGCCACAGCCATCGCCGCATCATCCATGCCGCCGACGCCACCGGCGCGGCCATCTTCACCACATTGCTGGAGCAGGCCCGGCAACGCCCGAATATCGAACTGCTGGAACAACGGGTCGCCGTCGATCTGATTACCGAAAAGCGCCTGGGACTGGAAGGCGATCGCTGCCTCGGCGCTTACGTACTCAACCGCGCCACTGGCGAGGTCGATACCTACGGTGCGCGTTTTGTCATCCTCGCTTCCGGCGGTGCCGCCAAGGTCTACCTCTATACCAGCAACCCCGATGGCGCCTGTGGCGATGGCATCGCCATGGCCTGGCGCTCGGGCTGCCGGGTGGCCAACCTGGAGTTCAACCAGTTCCACCCGACCTGCCTCTACCATCCGCAGGCCAAGAGTTTCCTGATCACCGAAGCCCTGCGCGGCGAGGGCGCGCACCTGAAGCTGCCCAACGGCGAACGCTTCATGCCGCGTTTCGACCCGCGTGCCGAACTGGCACCACGGGATATCGTCGCCCGGGCCATCGACCATGAAATGAAGCGCCTGGGTATCGATTGCGTGTACCTGGACATCAGCCACAAACCGGAAGCCTTTATCAAAAGCCACTTCCCGACCGTGTACGAGCGCTGCCTGGAATTCTCCATCGATATCACCAAACAGCCGATCCCGGTGGTACCAGCCGCGCATTACACCTGCGGCGGGGTGATGGTCGACCAGCAGGGCCGCACCGACGTTCCGGGCCTGTATGCCATTGGCGAAACCAGTTTTACCGGCCTGCACGGCGCCAACCGCATGGCCAGCAACTCACTGCTGGAATGCTTCGTCTATGCCCGTTCCGCGGCAGCCGACATTCTCGAACAACTGCCGCAGATCGCCATTCCGATCGCCCTGCCCGTCTGGGACGCCAGCCAGGTCACCGACTCCGACGAAGACGTGATCATTGCGCACAACTGGGACGAACTGCGGCGATTCATGTGGGACTATGTCGGCATCGTACGCACCAACAAGCGCCTGCAACGGGCTCAGCACCGGGTCCGTCTGCTGCTGGACGAAATCGATGAGTTCTACAGCAACTACAAGGTCAGCCGCGACCTGATCGAGTTGCGCAACCTGGCCCAGGTCGCCGAGCTGATGATTCGTTCAGCCATGGAGCGCAAGGAAAGCCGGGGCCTGCACTACACCCTCGATTACCCGAACCTGCTGCCCGAGGCACTGGACACTATTCTGGTGCCGCCCACCTACGGCGACTGAACTTGAGCCGCACGCGCAGGCGCCGATGCACATCGGCCGCCTGCGCGTCCCGTGGCACACAGACCGACCTCACCCAGCGCTCGCCCGGCAGGCGAAAACGCAACACCACCAGCAGCGGCAGCGCCAGGCTGTCAGGCCGCAGTTGCACCGGCCGCCAGCCCTGCCCGGCGCACCACAACTGCCAGCCATCGGCATTACGACGCAGACCGCTGAAGGCCGAGGGATGATTCAGCAAAATCCGCCGCGGCAACGCCCAGACTCCGTGGCCCAGGCACAGCAGCACCCCGAGCAGACGGGCCCAGAGTGGAATATCGAGCATCAGCAAGACGCCCAGCGCGAACAGCTGGGCCAGGAGATAGGCCGCCAGCAATTGCCTGGAAGGCTGCCAGCGGCATTCGAAGGCGTTACTTGGGTTGGACACGATCCAGGATCATGCGGACCATGCGTTGCAGCTCGGGATCTTCGGATTCGGAGCGTTCCATGAACCAGCCGAACATGTCCTGATCTTCGCATTCGAGCAGCCTGACGTAGCAGGCACGATCAACATCGTTCAGATGCGGATAGACTTCTTTCACGAATGGCACCAGCAACACGTCCAGTTCCAGCATGCCGCGGCGGCTGTGCCAGTAGAGGCGGTTCAATTCAACATCTTCGACCATGGAGCGCTCCTCAAATAGAGCGCAAGTATACAGCCCGACGGACACCAGAACAGTCGGCTTTGGTCGGTCACCACCCATCCTTTGTGAACTACCCATTTCAAGGGCGCCCCCTTATGATGTTCGCCAGACTTTTTACCCTGCGATGACCCATGGCTGATTCCGCTTTTTTCTGCTCCCTGTCCCACGAGGGCGTTCTCGCCGTCCGCGGCCCCGATGCCAGCAAGTTCCTTCAGGGCCAGCTGACCTGCAATCTCAATTACCTCAGCGATAGCCAATCCAGCCTGGGCGCCCGTTGCACCCAGAAAGGCCGCATGCAATCGAGCTTTCGCATCCTGCTCGAAGGCGATGGCTGCCTGCTGGCCATGGCCACCGAGTTGCTGGAGCCGCAACTGGCGGACCTGAAAAAATACGCCGTGTTTTCCAAGGCCAAGCTCAGCGATGAAAGTGCCCTGTGGGCGCGCTTCGGCCTGGGCAACGCCGATACGCTGCTGGCCGGTCTCGGGCTGGAACTGCCGCCGGAAGACGGCGCGGTCGCCCGCAACGACGGCCTGATCGCCATTCGTGTTTCAGCGGACCGGACCGAGCTCTGGGCCCCCGCAGATCAAGCTGAGGTCTTGCGCGAACAGCTGTCCGCGCAACTGCCCGAAGGCGACCTCAATCAATGGTTGCTGGGCCAGATCCGCGCCGGCATCGGCCAGGTCATGCCGGCCACTCGTGAGCTGTTCATCCCGCAGATGCTCAATCTGCAGGCCATCGGCGGCGTCAGTTTCAAGAAAGGCTGCTATACCGGCCAGGAAATCGTCGCGCGCATGCAGTACCTGGGCAAACTCAAGCGCCGCCTCTACCGCCTGGCCTTGAACGCCGAAGAATTGCCGGAACCCGGCACCCCGCTGTTCTCCCCGACCCACGGCAGCGCCATCGGTGAGGTAGTGATCGCCGCGCGTGCCGAACAAAACATTGAACTCCTGGCCGTACTGCAAGCCGAAGCTGCAGAGGATGGCAATCTCCATCTTGGCGCGCTCGAAGGTCCCGGGCTGCACCTGCTGGACCTGCCTTACCAGCTGGATCGCGATCGAGAAATCCAGCGCTGATTGCCGCAACTTCCTGCAATACCCCTAGAGAACAGAAATGAGTGAGCTGGCGGAAAAGGTCCAACAGGATTTGGTTGAGGCCATCGACAACGATGACCTGGTTCTGCCAACGCTACCGGAAGTGGCCCTGCAGATTCGCCGGGCCGCTGAAGATCCGGAAATCAGCGTCAGTACCCTGAGCAAAGTGATTGGCCGTGATACGGCGCTGTCGGCGCGCCTGATCAAAGTGGTCAACAGCCCCCTGCTGCGCGCCACCCAGGAAGTCACCGACCTGCACACCGCGATTACCCGGCTGGGCGTGAACTACAGCAGCAACCTGGCCATCGGCCTGGTCATGGAACAGATTTTCCATGCCCGCTCGGAGGTGATCGCGCAAAAGATGCATGACGTCTGGCGCAAAAGCCTGGAAGTGGCCGGAGTCAGTTATGCCCTGTGCCGCAGCCATACCCAGTTGAAGCCCGACCAGGCCGCCCTCGGCGGGCTGGTGCACCAGATCGGCGTACTGCCGATCCTGACCTATGCGGAAGATCACTATGAGCTGCTGTCCGACCCGGTCAGCCTCAACCACGTGATCGAGCACATCCATCCGTTGCTGGGCGACAAGCTGCTGCAAGTCTGGGAGTTTCCGGAACAGCTGGCCAAATTGCCGGGGCAGTACCTGGACTTCCAGCGCCAGTCCGCGCGCCTGGACTACGTCGACCTGGTGCAGATCGCCAGCCTCTATTGCCACAAGGACACCGACCACCCACTGGCGAAGATCGATATCCTCAGCGTGCCAGCCTTCAAAAAACTCGGGATCGACCCCGAGAACAAAGTGATGTGCAGCGATCTGGCCGAGTCGCAGTCAATGTTCTATTGAATCAATGCTCTACTGAACCTGTGCCACAAGCCTCTAGCCCGCGTTAAAACTCACCCGCACCTTCAGCCCCGCCTGCGCGCCATCGTGCAGGCTGATCTGCGCCAGATGGGCGCGACAGATTTCACCGACGATCGCCAGGCCCAGGCCGGAACCGGCGACATGGGGGTTGCGTCGGTAGAAGCGCTCGAATACCCGGTCGCGGTCTTCCAGGGGAATCCCCGGGCCGTCGTCCTCCACCTCCAGCACCGCCGGCGCGCTGACCCGCAGGATCACGTTTCCGCCCGGCTTGGTGTGGGCCAGGGCATTGTCCACCAGGTTGCTCAGCAGTTCGTTCAAGAGGGTTGGTTCGCCGCGCAGCCACACCGGCTCATCGGCTTCCAGGGCCAGGGCGATACCCCGGGCGTGGGCCAAGGGCGCCATGGCCATGCCCAACTCGCGGGCCAACTGGCTGAGATCAAGCAATTGCGCGCCGCCCTCGGCAATCGCCCGGGCGCCGTTTTCAATCCGCGCCAGGGACAACAGTTGATTGGCCAGATGGGTCAGACGATCGGTGCCCTGGGCGGCGCTTTCCAGGGTATTGCGCCAGGTCTCGGGCTCCGAGGCCCGCAGCCCCAATTCCAGGCGCGCCTTCAGCGCCGCCAGGGGGGTGCGCAATTCATGGGCGGCGTCAGCGATGAACTGCGCCTGACGCTCGAACTGGCCACGCAGTCGCTCGGTGAAGTGATTGAGCGCCCGCACCAAGGGCCACAACTCGCGTTGCACCTCGACCAGCGGCAAAGGCCGCAAGTCGTCGGGCTGGCGCTCCTCCACCGCGCTGCGCAAACGCTCCAGCGGACGCAACGCGGCGCTGACCGCGAACCACACCAGCAACAACGCACCGATGGCCAGCATGCCCAGGCGCAACAGGGTATCGGCCATCAGACTGCGCGCCATGCGGACCCGCGCCTCGTCGGTCTCCGCCACGCGAATCTCCGCCATGCCGTTCATGTTCGGCTCGCTGACCGCCTTGAGCAGGCTCACCACTCGGACGTTCTGCCCTTGATAAGTAGCATCGTAGAACCGCGCCAGCGCCGGATAATCGTCGGTGCGCGGCGTGCCCGGCGGCGGACCGGGCAGGTTTTCGTAACCGGAAATCAGCTTCTGATGGATATCGTTGACCTGGTAATAGATCCGCCCGGCACTGTCATAGGCGAAGGTATCGAGGGCGACATAGGGCACATTGGCGCTCAGGCCACCGTCACGCTGGGACAAACCGGCAGCGATGGTCCGGGCCGAGGCCAGCAAAGTCCGATCGTAAGCCGTATCTGCCGCCTCGCGGCCGTTCCAGTAGGCACTCAGGCCGCTGGCCAGCATCAGCACCACCAGCAGCAGCGCCAGGTTCCACAGCAGGCGCCAGCGCAGGCTGCTGGGCCTATGCATCGCGGCTTTCCAGCAGGTAGCCAAGCCCGCGGAAGGTAACGATGGCCACCGGCTGGCCGTCGAGTTTCTTGCGCAAGCGATGGACATAGATTTCGATGGCGTCCGGGCTGGCCTCTTCATCCAGGCCGAACACCTGGGACGCCAGTTGCTCCTTGCTCATGACCCGACCCGGCCGGGCGATCAGCGCCTCGAGTACCGCCTGCTCGCGGGAGGTCAGGGTCAGCAGCTCTTCACCCAGGGTAAAGCGCCGGGTATCGAGGTCGTAGGCCAGCACCCCGCAGCGCTGCACCCGCTCACCGCCGAGCACGCTGCGCCGCAGCAGGGCCTTGACCCGTGCTTCCAGCTCGGTCAGTTCGAAGGGCTTGGCCAGGTAGTCGTCCGCCCCCAGGTTGAGGCCGTGGACCCGGTCCTTGACATCGCTGCGCGCGGTCAGCATCAGCACCGGCAGGTTCTTGCCCCGGGCACGCAGGCGCGCCAGCACTTCGAAACCATCCATGCGCGGCAGGCCCACATCAAGGATCGCCATGGCGTAATCCTCGCTGCCCAGGGCCAGGTCCGCGGCGACTCCGTCGTGCAGCACATCCACGGTCAAACCCGTGCTCTTGAGCGCCTGGGCGACACTTTCAGCCAGCTGCAGGTGGTCTTCGACGAGAAGCACACGCATGGATTTCCTACCTCGTTCAGGGGATCGACGGCACTTTTTATTGCCGCGGAGTTTACAGCCGGGACCGCTGCTGTGAAGCCCGAAAACCGTGAAAGTCTGCTGAAAGGTTAGCGAAAGGTTGGCCCTTTAGAGTCCTGTCACGGATTGTTTCGACTTCCGTGGCTACCTCCCGGTGGCCTCCCGAAAAACGCCTCGAAGCGTTTTCGCCAATAAGAACAATAACGGAGTACAACACGATGCTGTCCATGCAGCCTCAGGCTTGCCAGCCTGTTCGTTTTTCCCGTCTCAGCCACACCGCCCTCGCCAGCGCCGCCGCCCTTGCCGGTTTCTCACCGATCAGCCAGGCCGCCTTCTTCGAAGACAGCAGCGCCACCCTCGAAACCCGCAACATGTACTTCAACCGCGATTTCCGCAGCGGTACCAGTGCCCAGCAATCCAAGCGCGACGAATGGGCCCAGGGCTTCATGCTCAACCTGCAATCGGGCTACACCGACGGCACCGTGGGCTTTGGCGTCGACGCGCTGGGCATGCTCGGCATCAAGCTCGACTCCAGCCCCGACCGCACCGGCACCGGCCTGCTGCCGACCCACGACGACGGGCGCGCCGCCGACGAGTACTCCAAAGTCGGCCTGACCGGCAAAGTGAAAATCTCCGCCACCGAACTGAAGATTGGCAGCCTGATCCCGGAACTGCCGACCATCAAGCCCAACGACGGGCGCATCCTGCCGCAGACCTTCGAGGGCGGCCTGCTGACCTCCAGGGAAATCAAGAACCTGACCTTCACCGGCGGCCGCCTGGAGAAAGCCAAGGATCGCGACAGCACCGACTTCGAGGACATCGCCCTCAACAACAAGAACAGCCGCTTCGCCGGCACCGTCGCCGGCAAGCACTTCGACTTCGGCGGCCTGGACTACAAGTTCACCGACAAGATCACCGGCAGCTACCACTTTGCCCAGCTCGCCGAGGTCTACAACCAGCACTTCTTCGGCCTGCTCGCCTCGCAGCCGATGGGCCCGGGCACCTTCGCCACGGACCTGCGCTTCGCCGTCAGTGACGACCAGGGCCAGGCCCGCGGCGGCAAGATCGACAACAAATCCCTCAACGGCCTGGTGAGCTACGCCCTGAACGGGCATAAACTCAGCGCCGGCTACCAGCACATGTCCGGCGACAGCGCCTTCCCCTACCTCGACGGGGCCGACCCGTACCTGGTCAACTTCGTGCAGATCAACGACTTCGCCGGCGCCGAAGAACGCTCCTGGCAAGCCCGCTACGACTACGACTTCGGCAAGCTCGGCATCCCCGGCCTGACCTTCATGACCCGCTACCTGAGCGGCGACAACATCGCCCTGAAAAACGGCGATACCGGCAAGGAATGGGAACGCAACACCGAGATCAAGTACGTGGTGCAAAGCGGCACCTTCAAGGACGTCGCGGTGCGCCTGCGCAACGCCACCTACCGCTCCAACTATTCGGCCCGCGATGCGGATGAAGTGCGCCTGCTGGTGAGCTACAGCCTGGCGCTCTGGTAATCGACCGACCTTGAGCAGGCGCCACGCCTGCCAAGGCCCCTGGCATGCAACACACAACAACAACTCCTGTGGAGACAAGCATGAACCCATCACTGCGTAAATTGGCCCTCGCCGCCGGCTGTATGCTGTTCGCCGGTCAACTGCTCGCCGCCGCCAGCGCCGAACCCAAGCGCCCGGAATGCATCGCCCCGGCCTCCCCCGGCGGCGGTTTCGACCTGACCTGCAAACTGGCGCAGAGCGCGCTGGTCAACGAAAAGCTGCTGACCAAGCCGATGCGCGTGACCTACATGCCCGGCGGTGTCGGCGCGGTGGCCTACAACGCGGTGGTGGCCCAGCGCCCTGCTGACGCTGGCACGCTGGTGGCCTGGTCCAGCGGTTCGCTGCTGAACCTGGCCCAGGGCAAGTTCGGCCGCTTCGATGAAAGCGCGGTGCGCTGGCTGGCCGCGGTCGGCACCAGCTATGGCGCCATCGCGGTGAAGAGCGACTCGCCGTACAAGACCCTCGACGACCTGGTCAAGGCGCTGAAGAAAGACCCGAGTTCGGTGGTGATCGGCTCCGGCGGCACCGTCGGCAGCCAGGACTGGATGCAGACCGCGCTGATCGCCAAGGCCGCCGGGATCAACCCGCGCGACCTGCGCTACGTGGCCCTGGAAGGCGGCGGCGAAATCGCCACCGCGCTGCTGGGCGGGCACATCCAGGTTGGCAGTACCGACATTTCCGACTCCATGCCGCACATCCAGAGCGGCGACATGCGCCTGCTCGCGGTGTTCTCCGACAAGCGCCTGGACGAGCCGGAAATGAAGGACATCCCGACCGCCAAGGAGCAGGGCTACGACATCGTCTGGCCAGTGGTGCGCGGCTTCTACCTCGGGCCGAAGGTCAGCGACGAAGACTACGCCTGGTGGAAAGACGCCTTCGACAAGCTGCTGGCTTCCGAAGAGTTCGCCAAGCTGCGCGACCAGCGCGAACTCTTCCCGTTCGCCATGACCGGGCCGGAACTGGACGCCTACGTGAAGAAACAGGTGGCCGACTACAAGACCCTGGCCAAAGAGTTCGGCCTGATCCAGTAATCGCCCCTGTCTAGCGGCCCTGCCCCTTTCTCGGGGGCGGGGCCCAGGAGTTTCCCATGCTCTTACAACGCCTTTTCGCCTCGCTGCTGCTCCTGGTCTGCCTGGGCCTGGCACTGATGGCCTGGCCCTACCAGGCCGCCTTTTCCTACGAACCGGTCGGCCCGCGCGCCTTTCCCCTGCTGATGCTCGGCCTGATGGGCCTGGCGCTGCTGTACATGGTGTTTCGCCCGGCGCCGATCAAGCACAGCGAAGACGAGCCGCCACTGGACCGTGAAACCCTGACCAAAATCAGCATCTGTGTGCTCCTGCTGCTGATCTTCGCCGGTCTGTTCGAACCCCTGGGTTTCATTCTCAGCAGCATCCTGATCGGCATTCCGATGGCGCGCCTGTACGGCGGTCGCTGGGTGCCCAGCGCCGTGGTCACCACGCTGATGGCCATCGGTCTGTACGTGCTCTTCGACCGGGTGATGGACGTACCACTGCCCCTGGGCCTGCTCGACGTTCTGGAGAACTGATATGGATACGCTTGGCTATTTGGGCCAGGGTTTCGGCGTCGCGCTGAGCCCCTACAACCTGGTCACCGCCCTGACCGGCACCCTGATCGGCACCGTGGTCGGCCTGCTCCCGGGCCTGGGCCCGATCAACGGCGTGGCACTGCTGATCCCGATCGCCTTCGCCCTCGGCCTGCCACCGGAGTCGGCGCTGATCCTGCTGGCGGCGGTTTACCTGGGTTGCGAATACGGTGGCCGGATCAGTTCGATCCTGCTGAACATCCCGGGCGAAGCCTCCACCGTGATGACCACCCTCGACGGCTACCCGATGGCGCGCCAGGGCCTGGCCGGGGTGGCTCTGTCGCTGTCGGCCTGGAGCTCGTTCATCGGCGCCTTCATCGCCACCTGCGGCATGGTGATGTTCGCCCCGCTGCTGGCGAAATGGGCGATCGCCTTCGGCCCGGCGGAGTACTTCGTGCTGATGGTGTTCGCCATAGTCTGCCTCGGCGGCATGGCCGGCGATCGTCCGATCAAGACCTTTATCGCCGCACTGATCGGGCTGTTCCTGTCGTCGGTCGGCATCGACGCCAACAGCGGCGTGTACCGCTTCACCGGCGATAACATCCACCTCACCGACGGCATCCAGTTCGTGGTGCTGGTACTGGGCCTGTTCTCCATCAGCGAAATCCTGTTGCTGCTGGAAAAAACCCATCGCGGCCAGGAAGCGGTGAAAGCCACTGGGCGCATGATGTTCAACTTCAAGGAAGCGGCGTCGGTGTTCGTGGTGAACATCCGTTGCGGCCTGCTGGGCTTCATCATGGGCGTCTTGCCGGGTGCCGGCGCGACCCTGGCCAGCGCCGTGGCCTACATGACCGAAAAACGCATCGCCGGCGCCAGCGGCAAGTTCGGCCAGGGCGACAAGCGCGGCCTGGCGGCACCGGAAACCGCGATCGGCGCCTCGGCCTGCGGCGCCCTGGTACCGATGCTGACCCTCGGCGTCCCGGGTTCGGGCACCACCGCGGTGATGATCGGCGCCCTGTCGCTGTACAACATCACCCCGGGTCCGCTGCTGTTCCAGCAGCAGCCGGACATCGTCTGGGGCCTGATCGCCTCGTTGTTCATCGCCAACATCATGCTGGTGATCCTCAACATTCCGATGATCCGCGTCTTCACCCGCATCCTCGCCGTGCCGAACTGGGCCCTGGTGCCGGTGATCGCAATCATCACCGGGATCGGCGTCTACGCGGTGCACGCCACCACCTTCGACCTGTTCCTGATGGTCGGCATCGGCATCTTCGGCTACATCCTGCGCAAGCTGGATTTCCCGCTGTCGCCAGTGTTGCTGGGCTTTATCCTCGGCGGGTTGATGGAACAGAACCTGCGTCGCGCACTGTCGATCTCCAACGGCGCGATGGAAATCCTCTGGTCCAGCCCGATCACCGTCGGCGTCTGGGTGCTGACCGTGATCATGCTGCTGATGCCGATGATCCGCATCTGGCGCAAGCGTTCGGCCCTGCAACGCGCCGTGGCCGATGTCTGAGGTCAGCTTCAAACAGTGGTGGGGTACGCCCCTGGTCGGTCTGGCCGGCGGTTACCTCGCCAGCCAGATCGGCTGGCCGCTGCCGTGGATGGTCGGCTCGTTGCTGGCGATCATCCTGGTGCGCTGCCTGACGCCCTGGCAATTGGGGGAAATTCCCGGCGGCCGCAAATGCGGGCAATGGGTGGTGGGGATCGGCATCGGCCTGCACTTCACACCAGTGGTGATGGAACAGGTCATGAGCCACTTCGGCCTGATCTTCTTCGGTGCCCTGGTCACCAGCCTGTCCAGCGTGGTCGGGGTCTGGCTGCTGCGGCGCACCGGTGAGGACCGGGCCACCGCGTTCTTCTCCAGCATGCCGGGCGGCTCCGGCGAGATGGTCAACCTCGGCGCGCGCAACGGCGCGGTGCTCAGCCGCGTGGCGGCCGGGCAGAGCCTGCGGGTGCTGGTGGTGGTCCTGTGTGTACCGGCGGCCTTCAAGTACCTGCTCGGTGAAGGCGTGCCCCAACTGCATCCGGCCAGCGTCGATTGGCGCTGGCTGGCCGTATTGTTTCCGGCGGGCGCCCTGCTCGCCTGGCTCTGGCAACGCCTGCGCCAGCCCAACCCCTGGCTGTTCGGGCCGCTGCTGGTCAGCGCCGCGGTCAGTATCGGCTGGGACCTGCATATCGGCCTGCCGGACGGCGGCAGCCAGATCGGCCAGTGGCTGATCGGCAGCGGCCTGGGTTGTCACTTCAATCGCCAGTTCTTCCGTCGCGCGCCCTCATTCATGGGCCGCACCCTGATCGGCACGGCGCTGACCATGCTGATCGCCAGCCTCGCGGCCGTGGCCCTGAGCGCCTTGACTCATCTGGACTTGCGTTCGCTGACGTTGGGCATGATGCCCGGCGGCATCGCGGAAATGAGCCTGACGGCCGAGACCCTGCAACTGTCGGTGCCGCTGGTGACGGCGATGCAGGTGATGCGCTTGCTGTTCGTGCTGTTTCTGGCCGAGCCGCTGTTCCGGCATTGGGACAAGAAACCGGACTGAAGCCGGTCCCCTGTAGCCGCTGCCGCAGGCTGCGAGGGGCGCGATGTTCAGCGTCGCCGAGGTCCTTCGGACCTATCGCAGCCTGCGGCAGCGGCTACAGGGTTTTGCGTTGATTCTGCAGGAGCGAGGCTTGCCCGCGATAACGGCCTTCAACCCCCCATCAAACCGCCGGCAACCGCCATTCGATCGGCGTCTCGCCATTCTGCTCGAGGTACTTGTTGGTCCGGCTGAAATGCCCGCAACCGATAAAGCCGCGGTAGGCCGACAGGGGCGACGGGTGCACCGAGGTCAGCACCAGGTGCTTGGTGGCATCGATCAGCTTCTGCTTGCTCTGGGCATGGGCCCCCCACAGCAGGAACACCAGGTGCGGCTGGTGCTCGCTCACCACTTCGATGATCCGGTCGGTGAAGTGCTGCCAGCCCCTGCCCGCGTGAGAAGCGGCGTTGGCCCGTTGCACGGTCATGGTGGTGTTGAGCATCAGCACGCCCTGGTCGGCCCAGCTCTGCAGGTAGCCGTGGTTGGGCATGTCGATGTTCAGGTCGCGCTTGAGCTCTTTATAGATGTTCACCAGGGACGGCGGCGCCGGTACGCCCGGCTGCACCGAGAAGCACAGGCCGTGGGCCTGGCCCGGGCCGTGGTAGGGGTCCTGGCCGAGGATCACCACCTTGACCTTGTCCAGCGGGGTCGAATTCAGCGCATTGAAAATCAGCGGGCCCGGCGGGTAGATCTCCTTGCCAGCGGCATGTTCCTGACGCAGGAACTCGCGCAACTCCGCCATATAAGGCTGGTCGAATTCGGCACGCAGCGCCTGCTTCCAGCTGGGTTCGAGTTTGATACGGTCGTCATCGGTCATGGTTGCACCCGGTAAAATCAATGGGCGCACCCTAGGAAAGCCCACCACGCTTGTCAATTGATCTGACGCAGAACCGCCACTTTCGCCTATAGCGATCATACTGAACGCTCAAATTCCCGATCGAGGTCACGATGAATCTGCACTTCGAAGAACTCACCGGCACCGACGGCGCGCGCATCGCAATTGCCAGCCTGGATGCCGAACACTCCCTCAACGCCTTGTCCCTGCCAATGATCCATCTGTTGAGCGACCGCCTGGAAGCCTGGGCCAAGGACCCGCAAGTGGTCTGTGTGCTGTTGCGCGGCAACGGCGCCAAGGCCTTTTGCGCCGGCGGCGAAGTGCGCAGCCTGGTCCAGGCCTGCCTGGCCCACCCCGGCGAAGTACCGCCGCTGGCCGCGCAGTTCTTCGCCGCGGAATACCGTCTCGACTACCGTCTGCACACCTACCCGAAACCGCTGATCTGCTGGGGCCACGGCTATGTGCTCGGTGGCGGCATGGGCCTGCTGCAAGGCGCCAGCATTCGTATCGTCACACCGAGCAGCCGCCTGGCGATGCCGGAAATCAGCATCGGCCTGTACCCGGATGTCGGCGCCAGTTGGTTCCTCTCGCGCCAGCCAGGCAAGCTCGGGCTGTTCCTCGGCCTGACCGGCGCGCACATCAACGGCCGCGACGCCATCGACCTGGACCTGGCCGACCGCTTCCTGCGAGACGACCAGCAAGAAGCGCTGATCGACGGGCTGCTGCAGCTCAACTGGCAGGAACAGACGCCGATGCAGCTCAACAGTCTGCTCAAGGCCCTGCAACAGGAGGCCGTCGAACAAATGCCCGCAGCCCAGTGGCTACCACGGCGCCAGCAGATCGACGAGTGGCTGGACGTCAGCGACGTACGCTGTGCCTGGCGAGCCATCAGCCAGTTGCACAATCACTCCGATGCCCTGCTGGCGCGGGCGGCGAAAACCCTCAGCGAAGGCTGCCCGCTGACCGCCTGCCTGGTCTGGGAACAGATCCAGCAGGCCCGGCACCTGTCCCTGGCCCAGGTGTTCCAGATGGAATACACCCTGAGCCTGAACTGCTGCCGGCATCCCGAATTCAGCGAAGGGGTGCGGGCGCGCCTGATCGACAAGGACCACAAGCCCCGCTGGCACTGGCCGGACATCAACAGCATCCCCGACGCCGTGGTCGAGGCGCATTTCCACAAGGCCTGGGAAGGCCGTCACCCCTTGGCGGATCTGTCGGATTTCTGAAAACCAGCCATGAAAAAGCGGCGCTCCAGGCGCCGCTTGTTTGTTATAGGCAGATCAGCGGTTGTGATGGCGGTCACGGCGGTGATCGTCGCGACCGCGATCGCTCCAGTCTCGACCGCCACGCCGGCCGTCATGGTCGCGGCGGCCGTCATGCCGGTAGTCGTTGTTCCAGCCCTGGCGGTGGCCATCCCAGCCACGGTTCGGGTAGGCGCGATAAACGGCCCGCGGCGCCGACTGGTAGTAACGCGGTGCCGGCTGGTAATACCGGGGCTGGTAGTACCGTGGCGCTGGTTGGTAATAACGCGGCGCGTAATAGCCGCGGCCGGAAGAATAATAGGAACCGCCGTAGTAGACCGGCGCCGGCGTCGTATAGACCTCAGAGCGGTAGTAAGTGGAACCTCCGTCGTAGTCGTAATAGGGAACGCAGGCAGAAAGAGCCAAACCCAGGAACGCAGTGAGAAGAATTCGACGATACATGGCGGCCTCCTGGACCGCTGATGGGCCATGCCAGCGACGCTGGCCGGCGGCAGCCAAGGATGTTCTGGCTGACGGAATATCTGACCGCGAAAACCGGGTCTGGTGCGATTTTGGTTACACCTTGATACAAGTCGCCAGGCAAGGATTTTGGATCCGAAAACGCCCGGTTTTCGCGGGCTGTGTGCCATTGCTGGCGAGCGATCAAATGGCGCAGCTACCCGTCGGCGCGACCACTAGAATGCTTGCATCGGGTCACTGCCACGGAGTCGCCCATGCCGCTTAGCTCCCCGCTGTATTCGCAACGCTGGCTGATCATCACGCTCATCGCGCTGCTGGGCGGCGGTTTTATGGCCACGTCCTTACTCAGCTATTACGCCTCGCGAACCTCGATCCGCGACAACATCGTCAACACCGAGCTGCCGCTGACCTCCGACACCGTGTATTCGGAGATCCAGAAAGACCTGGTACGACCGATCCTGATTTCTTCGATGATGTCCCGCGACACCTTCATGCGCGACTGGGTGATGGCTGGCGAACGCGATCCAGAGCAGATGACCCGCTACCTCAATGAGGTGATGACCCACTACGGCGCCTACACCGCCTTCTTCGTCTCCAACAGCAGCCTGACCTACTACCACGCCAAAGGCGTGCTGAAGAAAATCGCTCCTGATACCCCCCGCGACGCCTGGTATTTCCGGGTCCGCGACATGGCCACCCCGTATGAAATCAACGTCGATCCGGATCAGGCCAACCAGAACAACCTGACGTTTTTCATCAACTACAAGGTCTACGACTACCAGGACAATTTCATCGGCGCCGCCGGTGTCGGCCTCAAGGTAGATGCAGTGATCAAGCTGATCGACCGCTACCAGCAGCGTTATCAGCGCAGCGTGTATTTCGTCGATACCCAGGGCCGGATCGTCCTCACCGGGGCCGAGGGCGGCCCGCAGGGCGCTCGGGCCGGACAGTTGCTGTTCGAACTGGAAAACCTGCGCGACCTGCAGGCCAGGCTGCCCAAGCCCCACAGCGGCAACTATGAGTACAGCGCCCCAGACCAGCGGCACTTCCTCAATGTGCGGTTCATTCCCGAACTGAACTGGTACCTGCTCGTCGACAAGCGCGAGGACAGCGCCCTGGGCGATATCCGCCGCTCGCTGTATCTCAACCTGCTGATCTGCCTGGCGATCACCCTGATCGTGCTGACCCTGCTCAATAGCGTAGTCAGACGCTTCCAGCGCAAGATCGAAACCCAGGCCACCCTCGACAGCCTCACCGGCCTGCCCAACCGCCGCGGCTTCGACTTGCTGGCCGCCCAGGCCATGCTCGAAGCCCAGCGTGAGCCCAAGCCGCTGGCCGCCCTGCTGCTCGACCTGGACCACTTCAAACGCCTCAACGACACCTACGGCCACCTCGCCGGCGACCAGGTGTTGAGCGGCTTCGCCCGGCACCTGGCAAGCTGCCTGCGCCAGTCCGATATCGTTTGCCGTTGGGGCGGCGAAGAGTTCATCGTGCTGCTCAAGGACACCGACAGCGCCACGGCGCTGAAGATCGCCGAGAAAATCCGCCTGCTGATCGAGCAACAGCGCTACACCTATGAGGGCAGGAATATGCGGCTGACCGTCAGCATCGGCGTGACCACATTGCAGGCGGACGATACCCTGCACAGCCTGCTATCGCGCGCCGACCATGCGATGTACCGTGCCAAGCAGACCGGCCGTAACCGAACCTGCGTGGAAATGCCTCACTCCCGTTATGAATGAACCGACCCTGAACAACCCCAGCCTCTGCCCGGCCTGCGGCGCCCGCAACGACTGCAGCCTGGCCGACCCGCGTACCGCCGACCAGGCCTGCTGGTGCTACAGCGTGAGCATCGACCCGGCGGTGCTCGAAGCCCTGCCGCCGGAGCTGCGCGATCGCGCCTGCCTGTGCCCGCGCTGTGCCCGGGTCGATGCGCAACTGCAAGCGGCCGCCCGGCCGATCCCGTAAGATGCGCAGCCTTTTGCCAGCCTGCCGATAGCCATGCGCGTTGACCGTTTCCTCAGTAACCTGCCCCGCTTCAACCGCCAGCAGGTGCGCCTGCTGCTGGTGGCAAAGCGCATCCGTATCGACGGCCAGGTGGTCAGCGACCCCCATGCCGAGGTGCGCGAGTTCAGCCGGGTCGAGCTCGACGACGAAGTGCTGCAGGCCGGCAAGCCGCCGCGCTATTTCATGCTGCACAAACCCATGGGCTGCGTCAGCGCCACCCGCGATCCCGAACACCGCACCGTGCTCGACCTGCTGGACGAACCGGACAAGCACGAGCTGCACATCGCCGGTCGCCTGGACTACAACACCACCGGTTTGCTGATCCTCACCAACGATGGCAGCTGGTCGCGGCGCTTGACCCAGCCGCAGACCAAACTGCCGAAGCGCTACTACGTCGAGACCGAGCAGGACATAGGCCCGGAGTACGCCGAGACCTTCGCCCGGGGCCTGTACTTCGCTTTCGAGGACCTCACCACCCTGCCCGCCGAACTGCAGATCCTCGGCCCCCAGTGTGCGCGGCTGAGCATCGTCGAAGGCCGCTACCACCAGGTCAAACGCATGTTCGGTCATTTCGACAACAAGGTCTTGCGCCTGCACCGCGAACGCATGGGACCGCTGGCCCTCGACGAAAACCTGGCGCCCGGCGAGTACCGGCCGCTGACCGATGAAGAAATCCGCCTGGTCTGAGCGCCTACAATTTCCGTAGCCGCTGTAAGCCATCGACGATGCGATGACCATTCAGCCGAAGTTGTCGAACAATTTACCAACGGCACTTGCGAGACGGCGTTCTCCCTGCTTGAATCAGTCCGTCGGCCGAAATGTGACCGATGAGTCACGAATATACTTCTAAGAAATCCTTTGCCGTCCGAGCCGCCTGTGCTCATTCCTGTTGTCCGGCAAATTGCCCGCCTATAACAACACCCGTCGACCATCTGTGCGGATCGACATGGGCTAAAAAATTCCAGGCGTATGCCTACCTGTCACAAATCTCGTGCACCCTCGGTTGCGCGCATACCCGCTTGCCAGGAGTCTTATGACATGAGGCCAGAAATCGCTGTGCTGGATATACAAGGTCAGTATCGGGTTTACACGGAGTTCTATCGCGCAGATGCCGCAGAAAAGACCATCATTCTGGTCAACGGCTCAATGGCCACCACTGCCTCTTTTGCGCAGACCGTGAAGAACCTGCATCCGCAATTCAATGTGGTGCTCTACGACCAGCCCTATGCCGGTCGTTCGAAAGCCCACAACAGGCACGAGAAAATGCTCACCAAGGAAGTCGAGGGGCTGATCCTGCTGGAGCTGATCGACCACTTCGCCGCCGAGCACGTGATGTCGTTTTCCTGGGGTGGCGCGCCGACGCTGCTCGCCCTGGCGCAGCGCCCGCGGCGCATTGAAAAGGCGGTGATCAGCTCGTTCTCGCCAGTGATCAACGAGCCGATGCGCGACTACCTCGAACGCGGTGTCGATTACCTCGGCAGCCGGGACGGCGACCGTGTCGGGCACCTGGTCAACGAGACCATCGGCAAGCACCTGCCGTCACTGTTCAAGCGTTTCAACTATCGCCACGTCAGCACCCTGGCCGAGCATGAATACGGGCAGATGCACTTCCACATCAGCCATGTCCTCAGCAGCGACCGCCAGTGCTACCTGAAAGCGGCGAAGAACATCGAGGTACCGGTGCTGTTCATGAACGGTGAATGGGACGAATACACCGCCGCCAATGACGCCCGGCTGTTCGGCAACCATGTCCGGCACTCGACGTTCAGCACCATCCAGGCCGCCGGGCACTTCCTCGACATGGAACACAAGGCCGCCTGCCGGGACAGCCGTAACGCGCTGATGGGGTTCCTCAAACCGACCCAGCACACCAGTCGTCCGCGTTATCACTACCTGCAGGACCACCATGCCCTGGCTATCTGAAGTGGCGTCATCGCGAGCAACTCGTCCCCTGCCCCAGAAGCGAGCTTGCCCGCGATAGACCGCAAGCCGGTCTTCGCCCCGTCGCCCCGTCGCCGCGATGACGGCGTAGAAGCGTGCCTGCGTGCATTTCCCACCGCTTCGCAAACACAGGCCCGGCAAAGAAAAACTTCAAATCCGCGCGCACTTCTGGTACAAAGTCAGCCGCTCCGAGCGGGTGTCGTATAATGGCATTACTCCAGCTTCCCAAGCTGATAACGAGGGTTCGATTCCCTTCACCCGCTCCACTTCATTCGAGTCCAGCGTCAGGCCCTGCCGACGCGGGATACAGAAACAAAAAAACCGGTCCTCGAGTGACCGGTTTTTTTATGGGCGCCTTATCAACCTGCGGCCACGATAAACGAGCGCGGAAATGGCAATAACCCCGAATAGCCCCGTGCTGTCCTCCAACGCCTCGGCCGGGTTCGCTCATCTTCAAAGATGACCATCGAGTACTCCTGTCGGTCCTCAACGCAATCAGCTTGGCCAGTACTTCGGCAGATATCGCGGTTCGAGAAGGATCCTGCAACACAGCCAGCGCTTTTATCCGCCGCGTTCCAAACTCGCTCTTTCTACACTTCAGCCTGCGGAGTTCCCCTGCCAACGACCGTCGGGCGGGCCAGGTATTGAACACATTTTTTTGGTAGGTATAGTAACCACCGGCATCACAAGGAGGTGATGTGGACAGTCGGTATTTGATCGGCCAAATCGTCGCAGACGGTTGGTATCTGGTCAGGGTCAGAGGCAGTCACCATCATTTCAGGCATCCCAGTAAACCGGGGCTGGTGACAGTGCCACATCCCAAAAAGGACCTGCTGAGAAAAACCGCCATCAGCATTCTGAAACAGGCGCTGCTTATGTGAAGGTGATTCACCGCGCCCTGGAGGTTCCGCACATGCTTTACCCGATTGCAATTTCAATGGGCGATGACGAACACGCCTGGGGGGTGGAAGTCCCCGATATTCCTGGCTGTTTCTCGGCCGGTGACGACCTCGACGACGCCATGGCCATGGCCCGCGAAGCCATCGAAGGGCACTTCGAGATTCTCGCCGAAGACGGTGCCCCCATCCCGCACGCCAACAAGGTCACCCTGCACGCGGCCAACCCTCAGTACGCAGGCTGCACCTGGGCGCTGATCGACATCGATGTCACCAAGTACCTGGGCAAGGCGCAGAAGCTCAACATCACCCTGCCCGGTTACTTGCTGAACCGCATCGACGAATACGTGCTGCATCACCCGGAAGCCAAGAGCCGCTCGGGGTTTCTCGCTTCGGCTGCACTGAAGGTTTTGCAGCAAGACTGAACACACCGCCCTGACCGAAGAACGTGAATAGCCAATAAGGCTGTTGGTGGCCGCTCAACGCTGGACCGGCTAGCGCTCGCGCAAAAGAAGAATCGGCCCGGCGTGGCCGATTCTTTTGTCCCCCAGCGCTGCCTCGGCAACGAACTGCAAACGAATATAAGCAAGGACCCATTCGGTATTTAAAGCCGCCCCACCCGCCCCGTTATAGTCGGCCCTCCCCAGGTTAAACAGACAGGAGGCCCAGGTGGCCAAGTCTTCTCCGTTGTTCGACTCGCTGCAGGCCGATATCGACGCCCTGGCCAGGCAACTGGGCGTCAGCTCGATCCTGATCATGCGTTCGCTGCCCCAGCACATGCAGGTCGAAGCTTCGGGCGGGCGGCATGAGGACACTTATCCGATTGGTGCCCAGGGCCAGAAAAGCAGCCTCGCGCACAACGGCCAGGCGCTGTATTGCGAGCGCGTGGTGGACAGCGGCCAGCCGCTGTACGTCAAGGATTCGCGCCTGGAAGCCGAGTGGGCAGGCAACGAGGACGAGGTCGAATTCGGCCTGAGCAACTACCTGGGTTACCCGGTGCGCGATGCCGATGGCGAGGTGTTCGGCACCGTCTGCGCACTGGATGAAAGCGCCAGGCAATACAGCGCCGAGGAACAGGCCGCGCTGGAGGCGTTCCGGCAAAAGGTCGAGGCCCTGCTCGCCCGTTCGCCGCGGTGAAACTTTAGTCGTACAGGTCGCCCACAGGCACGCGCGGACGAGTACGGCTAAGCCCAGGTCGCATCCGGCGCATCGGCAACGCTCGAAACTTCTACGATGAACCCTCGCCTTTCACCGTAGAGACCGCCCATGCGCCTGATCCTGCTCGCTCCCTTGCTCGCACTTTCGTTGGCCGCCGGCAGTTGCCTGGCGGGCCCGTCGTTCGATCATCTCTACGCCTTCGGCGACAGCTACTCCGACAACGGCGCCAGCGACCGCTTGACCCGGGACATGCTCGCCCAGCAGTTCAAGGACGCCCAGCAACTGCCCGGCGAGCTGTATTGGCAAGGCCACTGGAGCAACGGCCCGACCGCCGTGGAAGTACTTGCCAAAAGCCTGCGGTTGCCCCTCACCGACCACGCCGTTGGCGGCGCGAAAAGCGGGCAGAACAATTACTACGCCTGGATGACTGCGTACCGCGACACAGGAGTGAGCGGGCAGATCGACGACTACCTGGCCAACGCCAAAGGCCAGGCCGACCCTCGCGCGCTGTACTTCATCTTCATCAGCGCCAACGACTTTTTCGAGCATGCCGACTTCGGCCACAAGGAGCCGATCGACGAACTGGCCACCAGCAGCATCGACCATATCCAGAATGCCGTCAGTCGTCTGGCCAAGGCCGGCGCCAGGCATTTCCTGGTGGTCGGCAGCACCGACCTGCGCCATGCCCCGGCGGTGGTGGCCAGCGGGCAGAGCGAACAGGCGCTGCGCTATCAACGGATACTTGAACGGCAACTGCCGTCGCTGCTGGTGGCCGAGAGCAAAAAGCTCAATGTAAAAATCACCTACTTCGACCACATCGCCTTCAGCGATCAACTGCGCCGCCGGCCTGCCGAGCATGGCCTGGCCCAGCTCGACCGACCGTGCCAGCCGACCTATCCCGAGGTGAAGCCGGCGTGCGCCCATCCAGACGAATATTTCTATTGGGATGAATGGCACCCGACCCGCAAAGTCCATGCCCTGGCGGGCGAAGCCATGGCCAAGACCCTCGGCCAGGCCCGCTAAGGCACAGCCTCGCCGGCGAGCAGCAGGCCTGCCCTAGACACAAAGCTGCAACGGGAACCGGTTCGCCCCGCTCCAGGCCAGGAAGCGTTCCTGCAGCATCGGCCTGGCGAGGAAATAACCCTGGGCTTCATCGCAACCGAACGTGTAGAGCATCTGCAAACATTTGAAACTCTCGATGCCCTCGGCCACGGTGCGATAACCCAGCTCGCGGGCCAGGCTGATGATCGAGCGGGTGATCTTCTGGTGCTGGGTGTTGCGCTCAAGGTCAGTGATCATCGACTTGTCGAGTTTCACCACGTTGGCCGGGATCTGGTGCAGGTAGGCAAAGTTGCTGTAGCCAGTGCCGAAATCATCGATGGCCACGTCCATGCCCAGCTCGCGAATGCGCGTCAATTGCGCCAGGACATTCGGGTTGGAACGCAGCCACTCGCCCTCGGTGATCTCCACTTCGAGCCGCCGTGGGTCGATGCCATGCAGCTCACAGGCGCGGCGGATCAGCTCGGCGATATCCTGGTCCTCGAAATCCTTGGGCGACAGATTGATCGACAGCTTGCAGCTCTCGGGCAGGCCCCAGGTGCGCAACTTGCTCAACACCGTATCGATGACCCAGCGGGTCACCTGATGAATCAGGCCGTTGCGCTCCATCACCGGAATGAACTCGGCGGGCGAGATCGGCCCCAGCCACGGATGTTCCCAGCGCAGCAAGGCTTCGGCACTGACCTGGGCTCCGTCGGGCAGGGCGAAGCGTGGCTGGAACATCAGGTAGATCTGGCCACTGTGCAAGGCGTCGTTGAGGTCCGACGCCAGGTTGAACGCGCGGCGCTGGGCGTGATCGCGCCCGGCATCGTAATGCGCCCAGAAACTGCGCCCGGCCATGGCCAGCTCCAGGGCGAACATGGCCTTGCGCAAGGCATCGTCCACCGACTGGGTATCGATCTCGAACTCCACGGTTCCGGCGCATACCGTGGGAATCATGGGAAACCCCAGCCCGGGCGGCTGGCGACGCAGGCGACTGACCAGCGCATCGAGCAGTCTATCGAGCCCCTCGGCCGGCGCCGGCAGCAGGAAGCCGAAGCGCTTGACCGACACGTGATAGACCCGCACATGCCGCCCCAGGTACTCCTGCAAACGCAGCGCGAGAAAACGGATGATGGTCTCGAAAGGCGCCAGTCCCAGGGCCAGGGTCAGTTCGTGGGCCACCTTCATGTCCAGGGCATCGATCAGCACCAGCACGCGCTGTTCGCCGATGTGGTGCTCGACCAGGTCACGCAGGTCGCTCTGGAACTGCTCGCGATTGGCCAGGCCGCTGACCGGGTCGCGACGACGCTGGCGCTGGCGCTGCTCGACCTGCTCCATGACCATCGCCGCCATGTCCCGCAACTGCTGGCGTTCGACGATGCTCAACTGCTGCTCGACCTTGTCGATGATGCACAGGCTGCCGATGGCATAACCGGACGCGGTCAACAGCGGCGCCCCGGCGTAAAAGCGGATGCCCTGGCCTCGGGTCACCAGCGGGTTGTCCTGGAAGCGCGGATCGAGCGCCGCGTTGCGCACCTCCAGCACTTCGCGGCCTTGCACCGTGAAGGCGCAGAACGACTGGCTGATGGGGGTCTGCGGCTCATCGAAACCCACCCGCGACTTGAACCACTGACGATCACGGTCCACCAGGCTGATCAAGGCGGTAGGCACCTTGAAGTACTCGGCCGCCATGCGGCAGATCCGGTCGAAATTCTCGCAACTGGCGGTGTCCAGCAACTCCAGGGCATGCAGGGCGGCCAGGCGCCGCTCCTCGGCAATCGCCTTATCGGGCATACACGACCTCGGGCCGGGACAACGCGATCATCACAATAAACAACCTATTCGCAGGGAGGCTGGAGGGGGAGCGACGGGGATGAAAGCGATAGTGGCATTAGGACATCCCGGCCACCAGAATGACTGACGGGCAGGCGCTTGCCAAACCCATCCGTCGGACGAACGGTATTGGTTACAAAAAAGCTTGGTTCTCAAGACCTTCGAGCTAGAGCGCTTCGAGGGTTGACGACGTTGCTCTCAGGCGCCGAAACGAGCGATCGCCGCATCGACGAAGTGCCGCAGCTTGGCGGTCATCTGCCGGTCCGGCCGGTACAGCAGATGCATGGCGCGACTCGGCGCCTCATAGCCGGGTAGCAACTGCACCAACTCCCCCGCGGCCCGCGCCGGTTCGAGAAAATCCGCCGGCCCCAGGATGATGCCGAAGCCATCCACGGCCGCCGACAGCAGGGCCTTGCTCTCGTTGACCTGCAAGCGGCTGCGCACCTGAACCTCATGTACCTGGCCGTCGCGGCGGAACTGCCATTGGTTGTCCGCTGGCCGCGACCAGTAGGCGTACCCCAGGCACTCATGCTGTTCGAGATCGGCCGGCACCCGTGGCGTGCCCCGGGCGGCGAGGTAGGCAGGTGCCGCGCAGGCGATCAGGCGATAGGGCGCCAGCGGCCTGGCGGTCAGGCTGGAATCGGCCAGCGGGCCGATACGAAAGGCCGCCTCGTAGCCCTCCTCCACCAGGTCGATGTAGCGATCGGTGAGGTGCAGGTCGATTTCCACCTGCGGATGCTCGCGCAAAAACGCCGTCACGAACGGCATGAGGCTGTAGGAGCCGAAGGTCACCGGCGCACTGATGCGCAACTTGCCCCGGGGCGTGGCGTTCATGATCTGCGCCAGGGAATCGGCAGCCTGGGCTTCGCCGAGGATGTGCTTGCAGCGCTCGAGGTAGGCACTGCCCAGCTCGGTCAGGCTCTGCCGGCGCGTGGTGCGGTTGAGCAGGCGCGCGCCCAGCCGCTGCTCCAGCGCCGCCACATGCTTGGCGACCATCTGCGGCGACAGTCCCAGGCGGGTCGCCGCACGAGCGTAGGAACCGCTTTCGGCGGCCGCGACAAAGGCCTCCATGCTGGTCAGACGATCCATCATTCAACACTCCCAGTAACGAGACCAAGTACCAGGCGCTTATTTATCGCCATCTAGTGTCGAATCATCATAGCCGCTCGACCCTTTCAACGGAGCATGGACATGCGTATCGGCATTATCGGAGCAGGTTTTATCGGGCGCGCCGTGGCGCAACTGGCCCTGGCGGCGGGGCATGAGGCGATGCTCAGCAACTCCCGCGGCCCGCAGACCATGAGCAGCGTGGCCAGCGGCATTCGCGGCAGCCGCATCGGCAGCGTCGAAGACGCCGTACAGTTCGGCGAGCTGGTGCTGGTGGCCATCCCGCTGGCCCATTACCGTAGCCTCCCCGCGGCCCTGCTGGCCGGCAAGACGGTGCTGGACGCCAATAACTATTACCCAAACCGCGACGGCCATATCGAAGCCCTGGACCGCTTCGAAACCACCACCAGCCAATTGCTCGCCGAACACCTCGAAGGCGCCAGGGTGGTGAAGGTGTTCAATGCCATCCTCGCCCAGGACCTGCTGACCGACGCCCGCCCCGGCGGTGCCCCTGATCGCCGCGCCCTGCCGATTGCCGGCGACGATCCGCAGGCCAAGGCGCAGGTCGTGCAATTGCTCGACGAGCTGGGTTTCGACACGGTCGATGGCGGCGGCCTGGCGGACAGCTGGCGTTTCGAACGGGCCAAACCGGCCTACTGCATCCCGCTGGATAAACCGGGGCTGCGCGCGGCCCTGGCACAGGCGCAACGAGAAGTCGAACTGCCCGAAGGTTCGTGGCGCTCCTGACGCCAAGGCATGCAGCGTTCTGCGAGCGCAAAAAAAAACGACCCGTTCGGGTCGTTTTCATAGGTTTGCCTGTGTGCCGGTTCGCCTTCGCTCAACTGGCCCAGCCACCCGCATGCAGGTGCCAGCCATCGCCGCGACGCTCCCAGAACGGGTGCACATAATGGTACCCGGGACGCAACGGCTCCCAGTGACCATGGACCGCCACATACTGCCGGCCATCCCAGTGCCAGTAAGCCCTGGACCAGACATAACCCGGGCGATGCATGGGCTCGACTTCGATGACCCGCACCGGCGGTGGCTGCGGCGCAACCACCTCGGCGTATTCCACCGGCGCCGCGCGTTCGACCACCCGCCGCTCATGCACCACCCGTTCCTGCACACACCCGGAGGCCACTACGACCACCGCCACCAGAGCCGTGTAACGTAACAACATGCTGCCTCCCCGGCGCTTGACGCCGACGCTTGAACTGCTGACAACGCCCCCTGCAACCACCCGGCTCCTGCCAGGCGTAAGACGTGTTTTAACAGCTCGAAACTGTCTGCTAGCTGAACTTGATAGCAGCAGGCAGATAGCGGCAGCAAGGTGGCGACAAACGGCCAGTCAGCGGCGGCAGATCAACGTCCTCGGGCGTCGAAATCCGCCCGGGTCATCTCGAAAAACTTGCTCGGCAGTCCCTCGAACTCGCCATCGCGCACAAAACGAAAACCCAGCTTGCGCGCCACCCCCAGCGAGGCCTCGTTCAAGGCATGGGCATCGGCGACGATGCGCTCGACCCTTGCCCCGAGAAAAGCGTGCTCGACGATGCGCCCCGCCGCCTCGGACGCAACACCCCTGCCCCACGCCCGGCGCACCAGGCGCCAGCCCATTTCCAGTTCCGGGCCGACAGCCTCGTAGGGAATGAACGACACCCAGCCGAGAAACTCCTCCGGCGCGGACTTGGCAAAGATCGCCCAATAGCCGCAGTGCTCACCAAAATCGCGCTCCATACGCGAACGCACGAAATCGCGGTGCTCCTCGCCACCGTCCCAGGGGCCGGGAAGGTAACGGGTGACGTGCGGATCGAGGTCCATGGCGATGCACGCCTCGAAGTGTTCGAGGGTACGCGGGCGCAGCAACAGGTTGGGGGTTTCGAAGTGAAGGTTCATCAACTGGATATCCGTATTCAGGAAGATTGAAACGAGCGATGAACGATAACAAAGCCCCCCCTGCTATCAGCTATAATTTCCCATCACTCGCACAGAGGGGCCGGATATGGAAAAGCTGAGTTTTCAAGCTAAAAAAGCCTACTTCGCCAAGCATCGTAAATCCAACTTCAGCGCCAGTCTGCGCCTTGAAGGTTTCGCCACATCGCTCAACGATGAGGAATGCAAACTGCCCTCCCGCAAAGCAGCACTCAAAGCCGTTCAACAACTCAAAGTGTGAATACCGACAAGTACGGCGTTGGCCATGACCCGGATTGCTACCCGGGAACCGATGTCCTGAAAAACCTCCTGGATTTGCGTGATGAGCGAGACCTCAACGAGGCAGAACGCTATCTCACCGAGAAGTGCGCAACGCAGTTCGAATTCCAGGAACCGCCCTACAGTCTGGCAACCTTGAAAGACATCCATCACACGCTGTTTTCGCGGATCTACAGTTGGGCAGGCGAACTGAGAACAGTGAAGATCAGCAAGGGTGGCAATCAGTCCTGTATCCCCGAGCGCATCGAACCGGAAGCGACCAAAGAATTCAGCCGGCTCAAGGCTGCAGGCTGGTTTGACGGTTATTCACGTGAACAGCTGGTAGTTGCCTGCGCCGAGTCTTACGGAACGATCAACGTCCTGCATCCCTTCAGGGAAGGCAACGGGCGAACCCAACGCATCCTTTTCGAATGGATCATCGTCAACGCCGGCTATGAAATCGATTGGTGGGCGGTTGACCAACAAGAATGGGTTGCAGCCAACATCAGTTCATTCCACGGCAATGATCACCATCTGAATCAGATATTCGAGCGCTGCATCGGTATGCCGATTCAAGAAGACGTTCATTCATAGCCCGGAACTGAAACGATCACTTGTTGAACGATTACGGCCCCTCTGTAGATGAGCTTGCTCGCTACAAGAATCGCGGTTACTGCGCCAACAGCGCCTGGATATCGTTGAACAGCGCGCGGGGGATCTTTACGCCGTGTTGCGTGCTGCGGGCCCTGGCTTCGAAACGCCGCTGCGACGGCAGCCGCGCGCCCTGCCCCGTGATGGCCGCGAACAGTCCTTCGGCGCGTTCCAGACCTTTCTCGTAGTCCTGCCCCAAAAACACCTGCGGATCGAACGCCAGGATCAGCTCGCCATGGCAAGGCGCGGCGCCGACGCCAGCGTCGAAGGCCATGGACTCAGCGCTGGTGAGGTCGCCGATCAGCGCGCCGGCCAGCAGTTCGATCATCGCCGCCAGGGCTGAACCCTTGTGCCCGCCGAAGGTTTGCATGGCGCCTTGCAGGGCTGCCCTGGCATCCGTGGTCGGTTGGCCCTGGGCGTCGATGGCCCAATGCTCGGGGATAGCCTTGCCTTGGCGCGCGTGCAATTCGATATCGCCGCGGGCGATGGCGCTGGTGGCGAAGTCGAACACGAACGGCTGGCCCGCCGGCCGTGGCCAGGCGAACGCCAGGGGGTTGGTGCCAAACACCGGCTTGCTGCCGCCGGCCGGCGCCACCCAGCTGTGGCTGGGGTTCATGGCGATGCCCACCAACCCCTCGGCGGCAATCGCCTCGACCTCCGGCCACAGCGCCGAGAAGTGGAAACACCGCTTGATCGCCATGGCCGCCAGCCCCTGATTGCGGGCCTTTTCCGCCAGCAACGGCAAGCCGGTCTGGAACGCCAACAAGGAATAGCCGTAGTGCGCATCCACCTCCAGCACGCCCGCGGAAATAGACCGCAGGCTCGGCTCGGCCAGCGGGTCGACCTTGCCCTCGCGCACGGAGCGCACACAACCCAGCAGGCGGTACACCCCGTGGGAATGGCACTCGTCGCGCTGGCCCTGGGTGATGACCTCGGCAATGGCCCGGGCATGGGCATTGGACAGGCCGTGGCGGGTCAGCACCTTGAGGGACAGCTCATGGACTTCGGCGAGGGAAAGAGTGACGAGATCGGACATGGGGTTTGTGCTCCGATAAAAACCGTGGGGGCCGGGAAACCCGGCCCTATGGAGTTGAGGGTGAGAACGCCGCAGGCCTGCGGTCTGATCGAAGCCTGCGGCAGCGGCTACAACGGGCGCTCGCCGTTGAGACGCTGTGGAACCTGCCAGGGGTTGTCGTTGCGCAAAGCCTGCGGCAGCAGTGCTGGCGGCAAGTCCTGGTACGACACCGGGCGCAGGAAACGCTGGATCGCCAGGCTGCCCACCGAGGTGGTGCGCGTATCCGAGGTGGCGGGGAACGGCCCGCCATGGACCATGGCATGGCCAACTTCGACACCGGTGCCAAAACCGTTGACCAGCAGGCGGCCGGCCTTTCGCTCCAGCAACGGCAACAGTTCCCGGGCTTGCGGATGGTCGTCGTCACTCAGGTGCAGGGCGATGGTCAGCTGACCTTCCAGGCTCGCCAGCAGCGCTTTCATCTGCGCGGCATCGCTGCAACGCACGATCAACGAGGCCGGGCCGAAGACCTCCTCGCGCAGTGCAGCGCGGGCCATGAAGGCCTCGGCCGATGTGGCGAACAGCGCGGCACGGGCCTGATAGCGCTGGCCATCGGCGCCCTGCCCCAAGGGCTCCACCTCGGCATGCCGCAGCAGCCGCTCGACGCCCTGGCAGTAGCTGCCATGAATACCTGGCGTCAACATGGTCTGCGCCGGCGCCAGCTTGAGCACGGCTGCCGCCGCGGCTTCGAATGCGCGCAACGCCGGGCTGTCGACCGCGAGGAGCAAACCCGGGTTGGTGCAGAACTGCCCGGCGCCCAGGGTCAGGGAGCCGACAAAGGCCTGGGCGATGGCTTCGCCGCGCTCCGCCAGTACATTGGCCAACAGCAGCACCGGGTTGATCGAACTCATCTCGGCATAGACCGGGATCGGTTCCTCGCGGGCCGCGGCGATCTTCATCAACGCCACGCCGCCGTTGCGCGAACCGGTAAAGCCCACGGCCTTGATCCGACTGTCCGCCACCAGCCCCTGGCCAATGCTGCGGCCGGCATCGAACAGCAGCGAGAACACCCCTTCCGGCAGCCCGTGGCTGTGCACCGCCTGCTGGATCGCCTGCCCTACCAGTTCCGAAGTACCGGGGTGCGCCGAATGCGCCTTGACCACCACCGGGCAACCGGCGGCCAGCGCCGAGGCGGTGTCGCCGCCGGCCACGGAAAACGCCAGGGGAAAGTTCGAGGCACCGAACACCGCCACCGGCCCGATGGCGATCTGGCGCAGGCGCAGATCCACCTTGGGCAAGGGCTGGCGCTCCGGCTGGGCCGGGTCGATGCGCGCCTCCAGGAAGCTGCCGTCGCGCACCACCGCCGCGAACAACCGCAGCTGGCCTACGGTGCGCCCGCGCTCGCCTTCCAGGCGGGCACGGGGCAAGCCGGTTTCACTCATGCAGCGCTCGATCAGCTCATCACCGAGGGCGAGGATGTTGCCGGCGATGCTCTCCAAAAAAGCCGCCCGTTGTTCCAGGCTGATTTCCCGGTAGCGGTCGAATGCCGCCTCGGCCAGGGCACAGGCGCGTTCCAGGTCGTTCGGGCCGGCGCCGCCAAAACCCGGCGCCAGGATCTCGCCGGTGGCGGCAGCCAGTGCATGCACTTCGCCGTGGCCACCCCGCACGCGGGTTTGGCCGATCAGCAGTTGTCCTGTTACAGGCATGGGTTACCTCTCTGAATAAATGGCGTGAGCTGAATGGATGCCTGGGCTGTGCTCATTCGTCTGCCCCTTCCAACAGCAGCTTGCTGCCTGGCACCCCGGTGTTGGCGCCCCAGTAGTAGATGCACAGGGCCATGAGGGTGACGACCAGGGTGTCGTAGGGGTGAGTGAGCACGCCGATCCCGCCGAAGCTGCCCAGGTAGGAAATGACCATGGTCAGGGCGTAAAAGGCGATCAGCCACAGGGACGAGCGTACCTGTTCGGTCAGGCTCAGGTGGTCGGTGGGTACCAGGCGCCTGCAGCCCAGGTAGATGACGAACATCAGGATCTGCAGGCCCAGCAGCCAGGACACCGTGCTCCAGCCGGACCAGTAGACGATCAGCGCGGCGATGACGAAGGACACCGGCCCCAACAGGCCGAAGCCACTGACCCGGAACGGCCGCGGCAGGTCCGGCGCACTCTTGCGCAGCGCCGCCACGCTGATCGGGGCAATCGCGTAACTCAGCACCAGGGCCGCCGACACCACATTGATCAGCGCTTCCCAGGACGGGAACGGCAAGGTCCAGAACACCGACAGGCCGAAGGTCAGCCACAGCGCCGGGCGCGGGATGCCGGACTGCTCGTCGATGCGGGTGAAGATCTTGAAAAAAGTCCCGGTCTTCGCCCAGCCGTACACCACCCGTGGCGTGGCGTTCATGTAGATGTTGCCGCAGCCGCTGGGGGAAATCACCGCGTCGGCCACCACCAGGTAGGCCAGCCAGCCGACGCCCAGGGTCAGGGCGATGTCGCGGTACGGCAGGGAGAATTGCTTGCTGATGCTGCTCCAGCCGTTGGCCAGCATGTCGGTGGGAATGCTGCCGAGGAACGCCAGTTGCAGCAGGCCGTAGATCAGGGTCGAGAGCAGGACCGAAAGGATCAGCGCGATGGGAATGGTGCGCTGTGGATTGCGCACTTCGCTGGCCACCGAAATGATCGGCGTCAGGCCCAGGTAGGCGAAGATGATGCCACCGGCGGAGACCGCCATTTCGATGCCGGACAGCCCGAAGGGAGCAAAGCCCTGGACGTGGAAATTCTCCGCTTTGAAGAAGGTGAACAGCACGCTGATGACCAGCAGCGGCACGACGAACTTGAACAGGCTGATGAGGTTGTTGGACTTGGCGAAGGTCTTGACGCTGGAGTAATTGAGCCAGAAGAACAGGCACAACAGGGCGAACTGCACCAGCCAGCCGAGCAGGGTCGGGTTGCTGTTGCCGGCATGGGTCAGCCCCGGAAACCAGGCCGCTGCGTATTGCCGCGCCGCCACCACTTCAATGGCCACCAGGCTGGAAAACGCGATCAACGTGATGAAGCCCATCAGGTAGCCCAGCAGCGGCCCATGGGAGAACACCGGATAACGCACCACCCCGCCCGCTCGCGGCAGGGCCGCGCCCAGTTCGCAATAGACGATGCCCAGCAGCAGGACGGCGAAACCGCCGAGCAGCCAGGAGAAGATCCCCGCCGGCCCGGCGATGGCCGAGACATGGCTGGCGGCGAACAACCAGCCGGAACCGAAGATCGCCCCCAGGCCGATGAAGGTGAGGTCAACCAGAGAGAGCTGTTTCTTGAATTTGCCTTGGCCTGACATAGGCGCGCCTTCTTATTGAGTTATTGGAGTAGGCAGATCGAATGTCGCGCCGGCCTCCTGCGAGCAGGCTGCCGACGGGGTGAAACACGGCACTGCGCGAGTGCCTGATGGTTCTTCTCGTGGACCAGGCCGCCCCGCGAGCCACTGCGCGGGGCGGCCTGTCGGCTGGCTTACAGACCGACGTCCGGCAACTGCGGACGCTCGGCCAGGGCCTTGGCGACTATCGCCTTGACCTCGGCCAGGGTCTCGCCCTGCAGGGCCAGGCGCGGCGGGCGGGTGATCGAGGAACCGCGACCGACCAGTTCCTCGCAGAGCTTGATGCACTGCACCAGGTCCGGACGCGCATCCAGGTGCAGCAGCGGCATGAACCAGCGGTACAGCGCCAGGGCTTCCTCGAAGCGTTTTTCCCTGGCCAGGCGGAACAGGGTTTCGCCCTCTTTCGGGAAGGCGTTGGACATCCCGGAGACCCAGCCTTCGGCGCCGACGGCGATGCTTTCCACTACCACGTCATCCAGGCCGGCGAACAGCACGAAGCGGTCGCCCACGGCATTGCGCAGGTCGATGAAGCGCCGGGTGTCGCCGGAGGAGTCCTTGAAGCAGACGATGTTTTCGCAGTCCTGCAGGGCGATCAACACGTCCGGGGTGACGTCGTTTTTGTAGATCGGCGGGTTGTTGTAGACCATCACCGGCAGGTCGGTGCCGGTGGCAATGGCGCGAAAGTGCGCGGCGGTTTCATGGGACTTGGCCGAATACACCAGGGCCGGCATGACCATCACCCCGTCGACCCCGACCTTGGCCGCTTCGCGCACGGTGTTGCGGGCGAACTCGGTGGTGAACTCGGCGATCCCGGCGATCACCGGTACGCGGCCGCCGGCGGCGTCCTTGGCGACCTCGATCACCGAGAGTTTTTCCGCGGTGCTCAGCGAGGTGTTTTCGCCCACGGTGCCGCACACCACCAGGCCCGACACACCGTCGGCCACCAGGTTGCGCATGACGCTGTGGGTGGCGTCCAGGTCCAGGGAAAAGTCGGGTTTGAACTGGGTGCTGACGGCAGGGAACACACCGCTCCAGTGGATGGCTTTACGGCTCATGGTCTTGTCCTTGTTGGTTGAGTCGGCCGGGCCGACAGGCGTTGGAAACGAAAAACAGATTCCGCCTTTCACCGCCCTGGAGCTTGAGGTTTTTCCCGCTCAAGCAAGACGAAATCGGCACATTTACCCAATCGTCCACCGACCTTTTCCGTCCATTGCGCCTCCTTCGACCCGCCTGCCCCCCTGCACCAGCAGCCGCACTGCACACCTGTGCCGATTTCGTCATCCGCCGCAGAGAAAACCCACAAGCGATGCGGCCCTTTCCCGAGCCACTCTGTAGGCCTTTTCCGTCAGGTGCTGCCATGAAAAAAATAACCGTCATCGATTCACATACGGGGGGCGAGCCGACTCGCCTGGTTGTCGACGGCTTTCCCGACCTGGGCAACGGTTCGATGGCCGAACGGCTGGCCGTCCTGCAAGCACGCCACGATCGTTGGCGCACGGCCTGCGTGCTGGAACCACGGGGCAGCGATGTGCTGGTGGGGGCCCTGCTGTGCGAACCCCAGGCGGCGGATGCCTGTGCCGGGGTGATCTTCTTCAACAACAGCGGTTACCTGGGCATGTGCGGCCACGGCACCATCGGCCTGGTGCGTTCGCTGTATCACCTGGGGCGCATCGAACCCGGCGTGCACCGCATCGAAACCCCGGTGGGCACCGTCAGCGCCACCCTGCACGACGACCTCTCGGTCAGCGTGCGCAACGTGCCGGCCTACCGATACCGCAGCGGCGTCGAACTGCAACTGCCCGGCCACGGCAAAGTCCGTGGCGATATCGCCTGGGGCGGCAACTGGTTCTTCCTGATCAGCGAGCATGGCCAGCGCATCGCCCTGGATAACGTCGAAGCCCTGACCCACTACACCTGGGCCGTGCGCGAAGCCCTGGAGACCGCCGGCATCAGCGGCGCCGACGATGGTGTGATCGACCATATCGAGCTGTTCGCCGACGACCCGCAGGCCGACAGCCGCAACTTCGTGCTGTGCCCCGGCAAGGCCTACGACCGCTCCCCCTGCGGCACCGGCACCAGCGCCAAGCTGGCCTGCCTGGCCGCCGACGGCAAACTCGCGCCCGGGGCGATTTGGCGTCAGGCCAGCGTGATCGGCAGCCAGTTCAGCGCCAGCTACGAGCAGGCAGGCGAGCAGGTCATCCCGACCATCCGCGGCACCGCCCACATCAGCGCCGAAGCCACCTTGCTGATCGAAGACAGCGATCCTTTCGGCTGGGGCATCGTCTCGTGAGCCAGCCGGCCGAAGCCGACGTCCTGGTGATTGGCGGCGGCATAGTCGGGGCCGCCTGCGCCCACGAAATGGCCCGCCGCGGCCTGCGGGTGCGGGTGCTCGACAACGCCAGCGGCGGCGCCACCGGCGCGGGCATGGGCCACCTGGTGGCGATGGACGACAACCGCGCCGAACTGGCGCTGAGTCACTACTCCATCGGCCTGTGGAACCAGCTGCGCGCGCAACTGCCGGCCACCTGCGCCTACCGCAATTGCGGCACCCTGTGGCTGGCCGCAGACGCTGCGGAAATGGACCTGGCCCGGGCCAAGCAAATCAACCTGGCCCAGCACGGAGTGGCGGGCGAATTGCTCGACAGCGCGACCCTGGCTGCACTCGAACCCCTGTTGCGCAAAGGTCTTGGCGGCGCCCTGAAGATCCCCGGCGACGGCATTCTCTACGCCCCGGCCACCGCCCACTGGCTGTTGCACAACACGCCAGGGATCAGCTGCGAGCGGGCCACGGTCAGCGCCATCGCCGACCACCGCGTGGCGCTGGATGACGGCCGCGTGCTGCGTGCCGAGTACGTGGTGCTGGCCAACGGTCTGGCGGCGAAGAACCTGCTGCCGGAGTTGCCGCTGCGGCCGAAGAAAGGCCATTTGCTGATCACCGATCGTTACCCCCGGCAGGTATCCCACCAACTGGTGGAGCTGGGCTACGCCGCCAGCGCCCACGCCAGCAACGGCACCTCGGTGGCGTTCAATGTGCAGCCACGGCCAACCGGGCAATTGCTGATCGGCTCGTCCCGGCAGTTCGACAGCCTCGACCCGGCCATCGAGCCCGAAGTGCTGACCCCAATGCTGCAACGGGCCGTGGCCTATCTGCCGGGGCTGGCGCAATTGAATGGCATCCGCGCCTGGACCGGCTTTCGCGCCGCCACCCCGGACGGCCTGCCGATCCTTGGCCAACATCCACGCCACACAGGCCTGTGGCTGGCGGTCGGGCATGAAGGCCTGGGCGTCACCACCGCCCCCGGCAGCGGCCGGCTGCTGACCCAATTGCTGCTCGGCGAACGGCCGGATATCGACGCCCAGGCCTATCGCCCCGCACGCTTCGCCGAGCTGACCGCCTCCCTGACTGGAACTGCCCCATGATCATCTACCTGGACCGTCAGGCGCTGACCGTACGCGATGGCCTGAGCGTCGCCGCCGCCGTCGCCGCCAGCGGCGACCCACGTACCCGAACCTCCTGCACCGGCCAGCCCAGGGCGCCCTTCTGCGGCATGGGCATCTGCCAGGAATGCCGCATGACCATCGACGGCCGGCGCCAACTGGCCTGCCAGACCCTGTGCCGCGAAGGCATGCACGTGGAGCGCACGCCATGAGTCAACAGCGCCTGAGCTGCGACATCCTTATCGTCGGCAGTGGCCCGGCCGGCCTCGCGGCGGCCCGGGCGGCGAGCCGCAGCGATCTCTCCATCGTCCTGCTCGACGACAACCCGCGCCCCGGCGGCCAGATCTGGCGCAACGGGCCGGGCGTCACGCTCGCCGGCATCGCCCGCGACGCCTTGCAGGTGCTGGAGCATCCTCGGTTGCGTTACCTGCCGGGCACCCGGGTGGTGGCCGGCGCCGGCGCCAATGCCCTGCTGCTGGAAAATGCCGAGCAGGCTTTGCTGGTCCGCTACCAGAGCCTGATCCTGTGCTGCGGCGCCCGCGAACTGCTGCTGCCCTTCCCCGGCTGGACCTTGCCCGGAGTGACGGGCGCGGGAGCCTTGCAAGCGCTGCTGAAAAACGGCCTGACGCTGGCCGGCGAGCGAGTGGTCATCGCCGGCAGCGGGCCGTTGCTGCTGGCCAGCGCCGCCACCGCCCGCCAGGCCGGCGCCCGGGTGCAGGCGGTCCTGGAGCAGGCCCCGCTGGCCGCACTGGCGACATTCGCCGCCGGGCTCTGGCGCTGGCCGGCCAAGCTCGGCCAGGCCGCCGGGCTGGCCACCACGGCCTATCGCTACAACGCCCATGTGCTCGAAGCCCTGGGTGAAGATCGCCTGCAAGCGGTGCGTATCCAGCAGGGCGAGCAGGTTCGGGAAATACCCTGCGAACGTCTCGCCTGCGGTTTCGGGCTGGTGCCCAACACCACCCTGGCCAGTCACCTCGGCTGCCAGCTGCAGGCCAATGCCATTGCCGTGGATCGCTACCAGGCTACCAGCCTCACCCAGGTCTACGCGGCCGGCGAATGCACCGGGGTCGGCGGCAGCGAACTGGCGAGGGTCGAAGGCGAGATCGCCGGGCTGGCCGCCAGCGGGCAGACCCGGGAGGCCATCGCGCTGATCCAGCGTCGGGCCCATTGGCAGGCTTTCGCCGAGCGAGTGCGGGAAACCTTCGCCCTGCGACCCGCGCTTCTGCGCCTGTCGCGACCTGATACGCTGCTGTGCCGCTGCGAGGATGTGCCCTACGCCGAGGTAGCTGGCGAAGCGAGCTGGACCGAGGCCAAACTGCACAGTCGCTGCGGCATGGGCGCCTGCCAGGGGCGAGTCTGCGCCACGGCGGCAC
Source organism: Pseudomonas sp. GW822-FHT05A08 (assembly GCF_058800485.1). Taxonomy (NCBI): domain Bacteria; kingdom Pseudomonadati; phylum Pseudomonadota; class Gammaproteobacteria; order Pseudomonadales; family Pseudomonadaceae; genus Pseudomonas; species Pseudomonas sp. GW822-FHT05A08. Next base: position 1,776,501 of record NZ_CM179511.1, on the reverse strand, counting down.
AGGCCCTGTTCGGCTGGGCCGCGCCGACGCCACGAGCGCCCCTGGTGCCGGCGCGGATCGAGACGCTGCTGATGGAATCGTCGACGCCCGGCGTGAAGTGAGGCGCAGACCGTTGCCGTGGGCCGCCCGCCAACGGCGCCGCGCAATTCAAGGATGAGCCAGTAGACCCAAAGTCGCGGGGCGCGCCCCACCCCATAACAAGAGCAGCCCTTGATGATCGATACCGCTCAGCTGCACCGTCTGCCCGAAGCCATCGCCAGCCAGGCGCCCGAGGATATTCACAGCCTGCTGGGCAGCATGGCCCTGGTGATCCCGCTGCTCGACACCCTGCCCAACGCGGTGTTTTTCATCAAGGACCTGCAGGCCCGCTACCTCACCGCCAACCTGACCCTGGCCCAGCGCTGCGGCTTCAAGAACGTCGCGCCGCTGCTGGGCAAGACCTCGGCCGAGGTGTTTCCCGCCGTGCTCGGCCCGGTCTATACCGAGCAGGACCAGCGCGTGCTGCGCCAGGGCGTCACCATCAAGGGCCAGCTGGAACTGCACCTGTACGGCAGCCGCGAACCCGGCTGGTGCCTGACCCACAAGCTGCCGCTGCACGGACGCGACGGGCAGATCATCGGCATGGCCGGCATCTCCCTCGACCTGCAGGCCGCCCGCGACGCGCACCCGGCCTACCAACGCCTGGCCGCGGTGGACCGGCATATCCGCGAGCACTACAACGAAGCGATCCGCCTCGACGACCTGACCCATATCGCCGACCTGTCCATCGCCCAGCTGGAGCGCTACTGCAAACGCATCTTCCACCTCACCCCACGGCAGATGATTCACAAGGTGCGCCTGGAACACGCTTCGCGCCTGCTGCTCGGCGAACTGCCGATCACCGACGTCGCCCTGCAATGCGGCTACACCGACCACAGCGCCTTCAGCCGCCAGTTCAAGGCGCTGACCGGCATCAGCCCACGGCAGTTCCGGCAGAACGCCACGCATTGAGCGAAGTGTTTGCCCACCACCTGCTCATTCGCGGTAAAAGGTCGTGTACCCGAACAAAGCGTCGAACCCCGCCTTCCGGTAGATCGACAGCCCCTCCTGGGAGGCCTCCAGCACACACAGGCTCATCCCCTGTTTTTTCGCATACGCCAGCGCTTGTCGAATCAGTGCGCTGGCATAGCCCCGGCCCTGGTATTCGGGCCGGGTGCCGATATCATCCAGACGCGCCACCGCCTGCCCCAACGACAGGGTCAGCGAACTGACGGGCAGCGACTGCTCATATAGGGTGAAATGCATCAACGGCTGGCCGTTTTGCAGCGCCACCCGATGCCGGGCCAGGTATTGCCCCGCTCCCGCATCACCCGACTCGAAGGCACTTTCCACGGGATCGGCCCAATCCTCGAGCAGCTCATCGGTACAGCGAATGTCGAAGCTCACCGCCACATCCGGTGGCAATTCATGGACGCTCAGATCGACCCACATCGACGTGGTTCTATCGCCTTCCAACAAGTGCTGCTCCAGCAGCAGGTCACGGACCTGCGCCACCAGGTTATCCTGCACAACCACACAAAAAGGCAGCCCCGCGCGTTCAAGAAACCCGATGCCTGCAAGCACCCCCACGGCCAGGTCCGGCCCTGTTCGCTTGACGAACAGCAGGTTCAGACTGCTGGCGACAACACCCGTGCAGTACGCCGCAAGACTATCGTTAAAATGCCAGTTTTCTTGTGAAATGGCCGAGAAAAAAAGGTCCTCTGCCTGATGATAGAGAGCGACCGTACGGGACTGCGTAACGCTGGACATCGTGTTCACTCCTGAATCTGCTCGCGCCCCCTGTGTCGCGCTCTTCAATCCACGGTAACCCCGAGCACCTGGGCCCTCCAGAAAAATTCTGTTTTAGAGTGTGAAGGTGTGTGTTCGTCGATAGAGCAACCTGATCCGCTGGCGCGAAACCAGCCTGTCGCAGAGCTTCGAAACCGCGGTGGTGTTCTACAGGTTCATCAGTGGCCAGGGCAACGGCCCCCCACTCCACGCAAGGCCACCGCCTGAATGGCGGTTCCCAACCCCAGCAACCCTTGGGTGCCCAGCTGTCAGAAAGTGGACAACTAACACGGGTCGTCCGAAATCCTGGCCTGCGGCAGGCAGAGTGCCGCGCATTGACCCCGTCTACCGGCCTACTCGGTCCAACCCCGGCCAAAACAGGCTGTGGCCGGCCAGAGGTCCTTTTCCCTCGCAAGGGCACAGAAGGCACCCGGATGAATTTCGTGAACGCCAGGACTTGCGATGAATTATGATGCGCGCCCTTTCGGCTAGCGTTTCAGCGCAGGCTCACAGCGCCCCCTCGTTCGTAATCCCAGGTCAGGAACCCTACATGCTTCACCTCAGGAGCTTCACCCGAACGCTGCATCGACAGCAGATCGATGGCGTGACCTTCCATTTCGATCCATCCCATCGGCACGAACTGGCCCCGCTGCTACGGCGTTTTCTGGCCAAGCCCGAGCAATATCCCACGCTGGATATTCCGGAAGACACCCGGGGCGTGTTCCTGCTCGAAGGCGAACGCCAATGGGTGCTCAAGCGCAACCGCCTGACTCACTGGAAAAAGCAGCTGCAGAACTTCCTCGGCCTCAAGCGCAGCTTCGGCCTGCACGACCTGACCAATGAATTCATCAACCTGTCGGTGGTGTCGGGCAAATCCGCCCTCTCGCCCCGGGTCTCGGCGTTTGGCTACAAGGGGCGTTTTCCGTTCCTGCGCGAAGAGTACTTGCTGGTGGGTTTCTGGGCAGATCATTGCAGCGTCGACGACCGCCTGCTGGCCCATCCCGAGCAGGCTGAAACCCTGTTGTCGGCAATCTTCCGGCTGTTCGGCCAGATGCTCGACGACGACTTCGTGCACATGGACCCCCACCCGAAAAACATTCTGCTCGCCGCCGATGGCCGCCTGCGCCTGATCGACTTCGAGTGCTGCGCCCACTCGGTACTCGACCGCGACTTCAGCCTGGGTTTCCTGCTGGGTTACTTCTACCGCTTCTGGTTCCGGCGCTTCATCGCGCAGCAGGATTACGACCGACTTTGCGAGGCGTACCTGAACGCGGAGCACCCCAACCTGGATCGCACCGTCTTCCAGCCGGTGTACCGGCGCTTTCGCGACCAAACCGTCTCACGCAGCACACGCTACCGCATCCTCACCTGCGCCCGGGCACAAGCGGCGTTCCAGCGCGAAATCAGCGGCTTCCACGGCTAATCCGCGATCCCGTTCAAGTGCTCTTGATGAGTGTTTTTTTCTATCGCCAAGCGGCCCCTTTGGCGGATCTATACCGGGCAACGTCAGACAGCAGGCAGGGAGCCAGCTCGACTGAAGAGAAAAAGAATTTTCCCTCTACCGCCGCTGTCTGAATTTCAGATGCCGCCGCACAGGGGAAACGCCAATGAAATTCGCCAAACTCTCGCAGAAGCTGTCGCTGTGGGCCGGCAGTCCGGGGACCTTTCTGATCGCGCTGGCATTGATTGCAATCTGGGGCATGAGCGGGCCGGTCTTTGGTTTTAACGATACCTGGCAGCTGGTCATCAATACCTCTACCACCATCATCACCTTCCTGATGGTGTTCCTGATCCAGAACACCCAGAACCGCGATAACGACATCCTGCACTTGAAGATCGACGAACTGCTGCGCGCCACCAAGGATGCGCACAATGCGTTGCTGAGCCTGGATGGGCTGGATCTCGAGCAGTTGGAGAAACTGCGCCAGGAATACAAGGAAATCGGCGAGGGCGAGCCCTTGAAGCTGGATGAACTACCGCCGGAGCAACAGCAGAAGCCGAGTTGAATCGATGCTGAAAATGCCAGGGAGAGACGGCGACACCGGACGCGACGCGCCTTCAGATTAGGCCCGAAGGCGCATCGGCGGTGGGACGGCACTCAGCCATCCAACTGATCCAGGGGCTGGCCAGCTTTGAGGGCCTTGGCCATTTGCAGGTGATTGCGCAGTTTCGGCAGGGTCTCTTCGGCGAAGGCCTTGAGTTCGGGGACCTCGGTGATTTCGGCCTGTTGCTGGATCTGTTCGATGGCTTCTTCGGTGGCCTTGACCTGGCTCTCGGCATAGGCGGCATCGAAGGCTTCGCCTTCCGGAACCTCGGGGATCAGCGCCTTGGCCTTGTTGATCACTTCTTCCCGGGGCGCCACGGGCAGGTCGAGTTTCCTGGCGATTTTCGCCAGGTGCTGGTTGGCGGTGGTGCGGTCGTTGATGACCACGATGGTGTAGTCCTTGACCGCATTGGAAGAGGTCTTCTGGTGGGCCAGGCGACTGGCCTCGATGTCTGCCATGCCCTTGGCCGAAGCCTCATCGATAAACTCCGCGGGGGACTGGGCGAATGCCGCGCTGGCGCTCAGGCCGAGCAGCAGCGCGAGGCAGGTGCGGGACAGATGGGTGGCCATGAAGCTCATGGTATCGGCCTCCTTTGATCAGTTGACGGCGCACGGCGCCTGCACAGAGTGAGAGTTTTCAGGCCATCGAAGGTTTGAAAAAGTTGCATCGGCCACGACGAACGGTTGGCAAAAAAACACCCTGATCGGCCGCTTCTTTCAGGCCCGGGACGGGCTCCGCTGGGCGCGCTTGGCCGCGTACATCGCCTCGTCGGCGTGCTTGAACAGCTGCTTTTCGTCATGGCCGTGTTCGGGGAACAGGCCGATGCCGATGCTCGGCAGAATGCTCAACTGATGGCCATCCAGGCGCAGCGGCTCGTCGAGCGCCCGGCGAATTTTCCCGGCGACGATGCCGGCATCTTCCGCATGCTGGATACAGCCGAGCAGCACCACGAACTCATCGCCACCGATCCGCGCCACGGTGTCGCTCTCGCGCACGCAGGCCTTGAGCCGGTTGGCCACCGCCTGCAACAACATGTCGCCGACGGCGTGGCCAAGTGTGTCGTTGACCTGCTTGAACCGGTCCAGGTCGACGTAGAGCAAGGCCATGCGCCCGGACTCGCGACGAGCACGGGCCAGGGCACTGCGCAGGCGCTCGCGGAGCAATTCGCGGTTGGGCAACTGGGTCAGCTGGTCGTACTGGGCCATGTACTGCAGGCGCGCATGCAGCTGCTTGCGCTCGATGGCGGTGGCGAGCTGGGCGCAGACGTATTGCAGCAGCTCCTTGTCCTGCTCGGTGTATCGCTCGTCGCCCGGCGCGCTCTTGACGATCAGCGCGCCGATGGTGCCTTTCTGCGAATTGAGTGGCACCCCGAGCCAGCAGGGCGAGTACGGGGCGGCGGCATCCGACGGCGGGGACAGCGGCCCATAATTGCCGGGAGTCAGCAGCAACGGCTGGCCACTGCGGATCACCTCGGTGCACAGGCTGCCGGTCAGCGTGCCCGGCTGCTCCGGACAACGCTCGCGGTCGTCGACGTGATAGGGAAAGCTCAGCGCCTGGCATTGCTCGTCGTACAGCGCGACGGAGAAATTCAGCGCCGGCAGCCATTCACCGATGATCCGGTGCACGCGCCGGAACAACGCCAGCAGGTCCTCGGTGGCATGGGCCGCTTCGGAAATCGCATACAGCGCCGCCTGCCGCGACTCGGCCTGCTTGCGCTCGGTGATGTCACGGGCCACGGCGATGCGCAGCTGGTCGACCTCGGACCAGCGCGCCGACCAGAGGATATGCGCGACCTGCCCGTCCTTGCGCAGGTAACGGTTCTCGAAGTTGGGCATGGGTTCGCCAGCCATGATCCGCTCGGCGGCCTGCAGCGTGCGCAGGCGGTCCGCGGGGTGCACCAGCTCGATCATGCGCCGGCCGACCAGTTCGTCCGGCGTATAACCGAAAATCCGCTCGCAGGCGGCGCTGACGAAGACGAAACGACCCTCCACATCCACCGCACAGACGGCGTCCAACAGAAGGTCGATGAAACTGGCCAGGGGCTCGGAATTGTTGGTTGCCATCAGGGAACGACACTGCCTGTGAAGATAAAGCGCCGAGTATCAATCCCTGGGTTCCGGCAGCGGCGCAAAGCCGTTGCTTGTCCGTGGCTGTCGCAACCTTGCGGACAGCCTTTATGCCTTGTTCGCCAGCAATCCCGGAACGGCATGCAGCAAGGCGTTGATGGCAAACCCGATGAACATCACGCCGCAAAGCCGGGTGATCGCCAGCTCGTGGCGCTGATACAGGGTCCGCACCCGCCGCGCACCGACGATGCCAATCAGAATAGCGTATGCGCCGATGCCGCCGAGGAAACTGAGGAAGATCAGCCAGGGCAGCATCGACCAGTTGAGCAGCTCGGCACGACTGGACAGCAGCGCGGTGAAAGTCGCCACGGCCACCGGGTACGCCTTGGGGTTGGTCAGGCCGAACAGGATGCCGTGCCAGAACGGCTGGCGCGCCGGGCCCTGGGGTTCCTGCCCGTTGCTGCGTTGGCTGCGGATCGCCCGCAGGCCGAGCCAGAACAGATAAAGGCCGCTGAGCACGCCGAGCACATCGAAGGCGCTGCTGCCGATCTCCTTCGCGCCGACGATGGCGATCAGCGCGGTGCTGCACCAGATCACGTCGCCCAGCAGATGCCCGCAGAGAAAGCCGGCCCCGGCGCGCCGCCCGCGCGCCGCGCCGATACCGAAGACCGCCAGCACGCCCGGCCCGGGAGTAATGCCGTAGATAAAGCCCGAGGCGAGAACGGCCAGTAACAGCGAAGAAGTCATGCCACACTCCGAAGCGCCGAAGGTGGCGCGGTTTTGATCGCAGGATTCTGCCGGCTTGTGCGCTCCCGCACCACCCCACCAGGGTCACCATAACGACAGCCAGCCGTCTTGAAGCGGCGGCGAGCGGTCATTCGTCGGTAAAGATCGTCATCCCGGCATAGGGCTGCTGCCGGCAGGCGCGCAGACGCGAGGCCAGATCGCCGACATGGGCTTCCAGCTGGTGGCCGTCGGGGTCGAGGAAATAGAACGAGGCGCCTTCGCTGCGGTTGTCGCGCCACTCCCGCACGCCAGCAGCCCGCAGGCGCTGGACGAACGCCAGGAAATGCCCGGCCTCGATGCCGAAGGCATAGTGGGTGTAGTCCGGCACTTCGGCCAAGCGGCGCGACGGGTCCAGCAACAGGCACAACCACAGGCCCGGCAGCGACAGATAGGCGCCGCTGTCCCAACTGGCGTCCAGGCGCAGGCCCAGCAGGTCGTGGTAGAACCCCAGGCTGCGGTTCAGGTCGGTCACGGCGAGGGTCAGATGGTTGAGGCCGGTCAGCATGCAAAGTCCTTGTAAGAGGAAGGTCCTGAATCGTCTTGAATCAAAGCAGCGCTCGCACTGGACGAATGGCTCTGGCGGCGAGCCACGGGTGGCGATGTAGTGTGCTGCATCACACACCACTACATCGAGATCACCCTGTCCGTCATGTCCTTGCGCCTGCCCGATGATCTTGCCAACTCCCTGGCTCACTTGGCCAAGGCGACAGGCCGCAGCAAGTCATTCCTCGCTGTGGATGCACTGAAAGAATATCTGGCCCGCGAAGCCTGGCAAATCGACGAGATCCAGAAAGCCCTGACTAAAACAGAGGCAGGCGACTTCGCCTGGTTCCCAATCGTCCTTACCTGATCCCCTACCGCGTACGTCAGGGACGCCTGCAGATACTGCGGATTTTCCATACCCGGCGCTTGCCGCCTGCCGGTTGGCAAGGCGACCGCCAATAGCTCGTGCATTGGGGCCTGCGGCGGTGCGCCCAGGACAGCAAGGGCCCGAGCGCGCGGTAGAACATCTGTAGGTATCAGAACGCGCTGCGGAAGATCTCTTCGATCTGGCGCTGGTCGGCGGTGCGTGGGTTGGTCAGGCCGCAGGCGTCTTTCAGGGCGTTGGCGGCCAGGACCGGAATGTCCGTCAGCTTGGCGCCCAGGTCACGCAAGCCGCTGGGGATCTCGACATCCCGGGCCAGGTTGCGAATGGCGCTGATGGCTGCCTGCGCGCCCTCCTCCGGGCTGAAGCCACGGATGTCCGCGCCCATAGCGTGGGCCACGTCGGTCAGGCGCCCGGCGCAGACCATGGCATTGAAACTCTGCACATGGGGCAGTAGCACGGCGTTGCACACGCCGTGGGGCAAGTCGTAGAAACCGCCCAGCTGGTGCGCCATGGCATGCACGAAACCCAGCGACGCATTGTTGAAGGCCATGCCGGCGAGGAACTGGGCGTAGGCCATGTTTTCCCGGGCGACCAGGTCGTTGCCGTCGTGCACCGCCTGGCGCAGGTTCTGGCTGATCATGGTCATGGCTTTCAGCGCGCAGGCATCGGTGATCGGGTTGGCCGCGGTGGACACATAGGCTTCGATCGCGTGGGTCAGCGCGTCCATGCCAGTGGCGGCGGTCAGGCCCTTGGGCATGGCGACCATCAGCGCCGGGTCGTTGACCGACAGCAGCGGCGTGACGTTACGGTCGACGATGGCCATTTTCACGTGGCGCTGCTCGTCGGTGATGATGCAGAAACGGGTCATTTCGCTGGCGGTGCCGGCAGTGGTGTTGATGGCGATCAACGGCAGTTGCGGCTTGGCCGAACGGTCGACACCCTCGTAGTCGCTGATATGCCCGCCATTGGTGGCGCACAGGGCGATGCCCTTGGCGCAGTCATGGGGCGAACCGCCGCCGAGGGAGACCACGAAGTCGCAGCTGCTCTGCTGCAATTGCGCCAGGCCCTTCTCGACGTTGCCGATGCTCGGGTTGGGCTTGGCGCCGTCGAAGATCACCGAATCGATGTCCTGCATCGCCAGCTTCTCGGCAATCATCCCGGCCACCCCGGCCTTGGCCAGGCCGGTGTCGGTGACGATCAGCGCCTTGCGAAAACCGTAGTTGCGAATCGCGACCATGGCCTCGTCGAGACAGTCGATACCCATGATGTTCACGGCGGGAATGAAAAAAGTGCTGCTCATGGCGCGTCCTCCAGGCTGGGATTGGATCAGCCGTGCCGATCCGGCAAATGCGCACAGGATCGACCCATCGGTCACGCGCGTTGTTGATCTGGCTCAAGGGTCGGTCGTGATAAAGTCGGCGCCCTGTACACCTTCTGCCTTGAGACGACGAACCGCGATGATGGATTTCCAGGAATTTGATGCCGACCTTGAAGACTGGAACGCCTTGCGCGCCAGCACGCCGATCACCGGCCTGCTGATCGGCAACGGCGCCAGCCGCGCGGTGTGGGAAGACTTCGCCTACGATTCGCTGTTCGAGAACGCCCGCACCGTCGAGGAAAAGCCCCTGAGCCCCTCCGAGCTGAGCGTGTTCGAAGCCCTGCAGACCCGCAGTTTCGAACAGGTGCTGGGCGCGCTGAAGACCACCAGCCGGGTCAACAAGGCCCTGGCCGTCAGCTCCGCGGCGCCGCGCAATCGCTACTACGCAATCAAGGAAGCGCTGATCAATACCGTGCACGCGGTGCACATTCCGTGGCGCCTGGTACAGCCGGCGACGCTGTCGCAGATCAACCAGGAACTGCGCCGCTACCGCACGGTGTTCACCAGCAACTACGACCTGCTCAACTACTGGGCGATCCAGCACGATGCCCAGGGCATCGACGACCTGTTTCAGGGCGCCGACCCGAGCTTCGACATCAGCCAGACCGCCAGCGAACGGACCCGCGTGCTGTACCTGCACGGCGGCCTGCATCTGGTGCGCAACCAGGACGGCACCGCGCGCAAGCTGGGTTCCACCGAAGGCACGCTGCTGGGCAACTTCGCCATCAACAACACCCTCAAGACCCTCGACGATGTGCCGCTGTTCGTCAGCGAGGGCCCGGTGGCGGACAAGCTCAAGACCATTCGCGGCAGCGACTACCTGTCGTTCTGCTACCAGCAGTTGCTGAATCACAGCGACGCGCTGTGCATCTTCGGCCACGACCTCGGCTCCCAGGACAGCCACCTGGTGAGTGCCATCCGCCAGTCCAAAGTGCGGACCCTGGCGATCTCGATCCAGCCGCGCAGCAAGGCCTTCATCCAGAACCAGAAGCGGCGCTACGCCAAGCTGTTCGCAGGGATGGAAGTGACGCTGCGCTTCTTCGATTCGAAGAGCCATGCGCTGGGCGATCCTGCGCTGTCGGTGCCGGTCGAGCGCTGAAAGATCGCGGGCAGGCGTCTGCGGAGCGCCACCTCTGTAGCCGCTGCCGAGCCCGCGAGGCTGCGATCGACCCCGAAGGGGGCGCACGGTGTTGAGATCGCTGAAGGCCTTCGGCCTTATCGCAGCCTTCGGCAGCGGCTACATCGTGTCCCTTATTCCTCGCCGCTGTGCACCACCACCAGCAACTGCGCCTGCACCTCGCCCACCGAGCGCAGGCGGTGGGGTTTCTGCGCGTTGAAGTGCAGCGCGTCGCCCCGGTTGAGGATCACCCGCTCGTTCATGAAATCCACTTCCACCTGCCCTTCGTGGACAAACAGAAACTCCTCCCCCAGGTGTTCCTTGAAGCTCTTGTCGGTGAACTCCCTGGGCGGGTAGATGATGAACGGCAACAGGCTGCGCTCGCTGACCTGATGCGCCAGCACCGCATAACCCGGCGCCTGGTCGTTGGCCGCCAGCGACTGGCGTTCGTCGCTGCGCACCAGGCTGTAGCTGTCGAGGCTGACCTTGTCTTCGGCGAACAGCTCCTCGACGTTCACGTTCAACGCCTTGGCCAGTTTCAACGCCGCGGCGATCGAGGGCGTGTTCAGGCCGCGCTCGACTTTCGACAGGTAGCTCTTGGTCATGCCGGATTTCTCGGCCAGGGCCTCCAGCGTCACGCCAAGTTTTTTTCTCAATAATTTCAAACGGATAGACATGTAGAACGGTTAACCCATCAAGGAGGCGACGATTTGCCCTTGCCAATGACACAAAGTGTCATATAGCCTCTTTAGTGTCATTTGCTTTCACCCAACGACCTTGCGAGCAGCGGGGGCTGGCAAATCCGACGTCCATTGCAACGACCAAAGGACACCGATATGGCCAAGACATTAGCACTACCCAAAGAGCAACTGGTCAGGCAAGCCCTGACCCAGATGCAAAACACCCTGGCGGATAATACGTGGACCGACCGGCAAAAGCTGGCCCTGACCTGCCGCATCCTGTTCGAGAACGGCCACGACTCCGGTCTTGCCGGGCAGATCACCGCCCGTGGCCCGCAACCGGGCACTTACTACACCCAGCAACTGGGCCTGGGTTTCGACGAGATCACCGCGGGCAACCTGCTGCTGGTCAACGAAGACCTGGAGGTGCTCGAAGGCCACGGCATGCCCAACCCGGCCAACCGTTTCCACAGCTGGGTGTACCGCGCCCGCCCCGATGTGAACTGCATCATCCACACCCACCCGACCCACGTCGCCGCGTTGTCGATGATCGAAGTGCCGCTGGAAATCTCCCACATGGACCTGTGCCCACTGTACGACGACTGCGCCTTTCTCGAGGCCTGGCCGGGCGTGCCGGTGGGTAACGAAGAAGGCGAGATCATCTCCGCGGCCCTGGGCGAGAAGCGCGCCATCCTGCTCTCGCACCACGGCCAGCTGTCCACCGGCGCCAGCATCGAGGAAGCCTGCGTGATCGCCCAACTGATCGAGCGCGCCGCCAAACTGCAATTGCTGGCCATGGCCGCCGGCACCATCAAACCGATCCTGCCGGAGCTCGGCCGCGAGGCCCATGACTGGATCTCCAAGCCCAAGCGTCACGCCGCCGCCTTCAACTACTACGCTCGGCAGAACCTCAAGCAACACGCCGATTGCCTGAACTGAACCCACCTCATTTGCTAAAGGAGCGTCGCCATGTCGAACGCCAACATTCACGGCATCATCGGCTACACCATCACCCCGTTCACCGCCAACGGTGAGCAACTGGACCTGGACACCCTCGGCCGTTCCATCGATCGCCTGATCGACAGCGGCGTGCAGGCCATCGCGCCCCTGGGCAGCACCGGCGAAGGCGCTTACCTGAGCGACGCCGAGTGGGACCAGGTCGCCGAGTTCAGCATCCGCCACATCGCCAGGCGCGTGCCGACCATCGTCAGCGTTTCCGACCTGACCACCGCCAAGGCCGTGCGCCGCGCGCGGTTTGCCGAGGCCAAGGGCGCCGATGCGGTGATGGTCCTGCCGACGTCCTACTGGAAGCTCAGCGAAGCCGAGATCCTCGCCCACTACCGCGCCATCGGCGACAGCGTCGGCGTGCCGATCATGCTCTACAACAACCCGGCCACCAGCGGCACCGACATGTCGGTGGAGCTGATCCTGCGGATCTTCCATGCGGTGGAAAACGTGACCATGGTCAAGGAGAGCACCGGCGACATCCAGCGCATGCACAAACTGCAACTGCTGGGCGAAGGCCAGGTGCCGTTCTACAACGGTTGCAACCCGCTGGCCCTGGAAGCCTTCGCCGCTGGCGCCAAGGGCTGGTGCACCGCCGCGGCGAACCTGATCCCGCAGCTCAACCTGGACCTGTACCAGGCGGTGCTGGACAACGACCTGGAGCGCGCGCGCGAACTGTTCTACCGCCAGTTGCCGGTGCTCGACTTCATCCTCAAGGGCGGCCTGCCGACCACCATCAAGGCCGGGTTGAACATGACCGGTCTGCAGGTCGGCGACCCGCGCCTGCCGGTGTTCCCGCTGAATGAAACCGGGCGCAATCAGTTGCAGGCCATGTTGAACGCAGTGCGCTGATCGGGCCCTGGCTGTAGGGGCAAGCTTGCGGGCCTCATCGCCGGCAAGCCTGGCTCCTACAGGTCCGCGCGCCCAGGCTTGCGTAGGAGCGAGGCTTGCCCGCGATAGCGCTGCATCAGGCACAACACACATTGCCTGGGCTCCCACAAAATCACCGCCCAACAAAAAGCCCGGCAGGTTGTCCTGTCGGGCTTTTTTGTTTCAGTGCAAAACGTCAGGCGGTCTTGTCTTTGATGGTCGTGCTCGGACCGTTGGTCTGCACGCTGGCAATGCCCGCGTCGCGCGCCGCCTCGGACGAATAGCGCTGGCTATTGCCGATGATCTGGTGGTTCGCGGCCTTGAGGTTGAAATAAGGTTTGCCGTCCTTGGAGACTTCCTTGGCGTAGCGGGCCTCGTTGGGACTGTTGGTCTGCACCGAAGCGATGCCGTTTTCGGCGGCGCTGCGGGAGGAATACAACTCACTCGTCAAAATGGTTTCAGCATTGCCAGCCTTGAGAACGAAGCGGAACTGCCCGTCACTGCTTTTGCTCAATTCATACCATCCAGCCATGGTCCTGCTCCTGAGTGTCCAAAGATGCGAATGCACTTCGGATTAAAGCTTGTCTTTGCCGGTTTACCAGCGTTTGGGGTGTGTTGCTGAGGCACGCAGCATCAGACAGGAAAAATCGCATCCGGTTCATGACGCGAAACTCATGCAGACAAATAGTAATAATTCTCGATATCATTCACGACCTTTCTGCCCGGCAGTACTTGCGAAGGATTTTCATGTCTCGCTTCAAGCCCGACCCCACCTCGGCGGACCCCGTCCGCGGGTTCTATGCGGACATCCTGCATTACCTGCGTAAACGCACGGACAACGCCTGCGATGCGGCGGACATGACCCAGGACGTCTTCACCCAATGGCTCGATTACCGCGACCGGGCCAAGGTCGAACAACCCCGCGCCTTTCTGTTCCAGATGGCGCGCAACCTGCTGCGCGACCACTGGCGCCGGCAGAAGGTCAGGCACAAGGTGCACCACGAACCGCATGCAACAGAACCCGAGCCGCTGGCCGACGAACACCACGAGCCACTGCCCGCGGCCCAGCGCCTGCAACGCCTGGAGCGCTTGAAGAGCGTGCTCGCCGAACTCTCGCCGCGCCGCCGCGAAGCCCTTATGCTGCACCGCTTCGAAGGCCTGAGTCAGGCGCAGATCGCCGAACGCATGGGCATCTCCCTGAGCATGGTGGAAAAACACATCGCCTTTGCCCTGCTGCACTGCAAGCAGCGCCTGGAGCAGGAACACGGCAAGGAGCAAGCCCAATGACCCGCCCCCGCGACCCTCAACATGAGCACGAGCAGCAGATCGACAGCATCGATGCCCAGGCGGCCGGCTGGTTCACCCGCAATCGCGACGATCGCAGCCAGGCCACGCGCGACGCCTTCAAGATCTGGTCCCGCGAACCGGCCCATGCCCGAGCCTACGCCGAGTTCGAGCGCTTGTGGGCCGACCTGGCCGAACTCGAACCACTGAACCAACCGACGCCGCTGCCGGTGCGCAAAAAGCCGCGCTGGCGCCCGGCCCTGGCGGTGGCCGCCGCATTGGTCTGCGCGCTGCTGGCCATCGAGCTGGGCGCCCCGCCGGCGATCCATTCGCAACAGATCGCCGCCCAGAGCACGGGCATGCGCAGCTTCAACCTGCCCGATGGCAGCACCCTGTACGTCAACGCCAACACCCGCCTGCGCATCGACTTCACCGCGCAGCAACGCAACCTCTACCTGGACCAGGGCCAGCTGTACCTGGAAGTGGCCGCCGACAAGGAACGGCCGCTGTGGGTGCATGCAGGCAACGCCCGGGTGCGGGTGGTCGGCACCGGCTTCGATGTGCGCCGCGGTGAGAAACAACTGGTGGTCAGCGTCGCCCACGGCCAGGTGGCGTTCGTTCCCGACGCGCAGAAGCCCGATTCGCTGCTGCTCGGCGCCCGCCAGCGCGGCATCTATGACTACGCCAGCGGCACCCTGCGGGAACAGGCGGTGAACCTCGATGAGGTCGCCGACTGGCGCGGCGGCCACCTGGCCTTTCGCAATCGCGACCTGGCCAGCCTGGTGGACGAGCTGAACCTCTATCGCCGCCAGCCGGTGTTGCTGGCCGATGGCGCGCTGGGCAACTTCAAGGTCTCGGGCAACCTCGATGTGCAGGACCCGGACGCCCTGATCAAGGCCCTGCCGGCGCTGATCCCGGTGAAAACCGTGGCCCTGGCCGACGGCCGCGTGCGTATCGAAGCCCGACGCTGAAACCTATATGCGAATATTTTGCATTCGCATATGAGGTTTTATTTTGCTGACGCGTCTTCCTCCGGTCTGCGTTGTTTACGCACACCTTTTCTGGCCTTTGTCGCCGCTCCGGGGGATTTCATGTTTCGCGCGCCTTATCACTTGCAGCTCATCTGTTCGCGTCCGACCCTGCTCGCCACCTGCCTGGCGTTCAGCCTGCAGGCCCAGGCCCAGGTTCAAGTCGAATCGTTCAACTTTGCCCTGCCCGCCCAACCGCTGGCGGCCTCGCTGAGCCAGGTGGCGCAGCAGGCGAAGATCCAGTTGCTGTTCGACGAAGAGTTGCTGCGCAACGTGAAGGCCCCGGCGCTGAAGGGCGATTTCAGCCCCGAGGCGGCGATCCGGCAACTGCTGGGTGGCAGCGAGTTCAGCCTGGTCAAGGTCGACAAGACCTACGTGGTGCGCCCCGCGGAAAACAGCAGCACCCGCAGTTCGGCGCTGCAGCTGGGGGCCATGAGCGTCATCGGCAGCGGCCTGGAAGTGGACTCCGCCACGGTCGGCCGCTCGACCCTGAACCAGGCCGAGATCGATCGCCACCAGGCCACCAACATTCCCAGCCTGATCGCCACCCTGCCCGGCGTCAGCCTCGGCGGCTCGCTCAAGCCCGGCGGCCAGACCATCAACATCTGGGGCCTGGGCGACGCCGAAGACGTGCCGATGAGCGTCGACGGCGCGACCAAGAGCGGCTTCGAACGCTACCAGCAGGGTTCGATCTTCATCGAGCCGGAACTGATCAAGCGCATCGAAGTGGAAAAGGGCCCGCACTCGCCCGAGACCGGCAACGGTGGTTTCGGCGGCACCGTGCACATGGAGACCAAGGACGCCCCCGACCTACTGCAGGAAGGCCGCGACAGCGGCGCCATGCTCAAGTACGGCTACAGCAGCAACAGCCATGAGCAGGCCTACACCGGCGCGGTGTACGGACGCACCGAGGACCGGCGTTTCGATGCCCTGGCCTACTGGACCAAACGCGACGGCGACGACATGAAGCTGGCCAGCGCCCAGCCGGACCCGCGCAACGCCTACCCGATCAACCCCAAGCGCCTGCCCAACACCGCCCAGGACCTGGACGGCGAGCTGTTCAAGCTGAACATGCAACTGACCGACGAACATCGCCTGGGCTTGAGCTACATGCGTTCCAACAGCGATATCTGGGCGCCCTTCTCGGCCAAGAGCTACCCGACGCCACCGACCCAGAGCGATATCGACAAGTACGGCTACGACGGCGCCACCCGGCGCTTCCTGGCCCAGCGCAATACCGTCGACACCACCTGGCAGGCCAAGTACCAGTACACGCCGCTGGACAACCCGTGGATTGACTTCGAGGCCAAGTACTCCGATTCCAAGACCGACCAGACCGACGAGCGCGGCCCGAACGCCTATACCCAGCCCGCCTCCGGTGGACGCAAGATCACCGTGGGTTACGAGGACAGGATCCTCTCGCTGAAAAACACCAGCCGCTTCAACACCGGCCCGCTGGAACATGCCCTGACCCATGGCATCCAGATCCGCAAGCACACCCGCGAGGTGGACATGTGGATGCCGGGCAAGACCTATGAGGTGCCCAAGTACAACAACGGGCATTACCAGCCGGGCTTCATGCCCCATGGCAAGGTCGACAACAACGCCTTCTATATCCAGGACGCGATCACCCTGGGCGACTTCACCCTGACCCCGTCCCTGCGCTACGACCATGTGCGCAACCGTGGGCAGAAAAACGACGCGCCGATCTATAACAGCCCCAACCCGGTGGTCGGCCACGATTATGGCGACAAGACCTACACCGGCTGGTCGCCACGGCTGTCGGCGTTCTGGACGGTCACCCCGCAATTCGCCCTGTTCGCCGACTACAGCAAGACCTGGCGCGCGCCAGTGATCGACGAGCAGTACGAAGTCCAGGCGCCGGGCACCACCCGCTCGGCCACCAGCCGCGACCTCGACCCGGAGCGCATCACCGCGTTGCGCGCCGGTAACATCACCAGCTTCGCCAATGTGTTCAGCGATGCCGATAGCGTGCAGATTCGCACCACCGTGTTCCGCAATGAGATCAAGGACGAAATCATGAAGAACCTGGGGATCGGCTGCCCCGAGCAACTGAGCAGCGGCAAGAACATCGGCCAGGTGTGCAACCAGCCGACGATCGGGGTCTACCGCAATATCGGCGACCTGACCATCAAGGGCTTCGAGGTCGAGAGCTTCTACGATTCGACCTACCTGTTCGGCTCGCTGTCCTACTCCTGGATCACCGGCAAGCATGAAGGCGCCTACACCAATCCCTGGGGGCCGAATGTCTGGGCGCGGGACATTCCGCCGCGCAAGTGGGTCGCCACCCTGGGGGTGAAAATCCCGCAGTGGGATGCGCAGGTGGGTTGGCAGGGCCAGTGGGTACGCCAGACCGACCGCGTGCCGAGCGACGTCTACCCGAGCGGCCCGGCCAGCGCCTTGGGCGACTCCTACTGGGACCAGTACGAGAACGACCGCTACAACGTGCAGGGCCTGTTCGCCAACTGGAAACCGCAGCAGCCGTACCTCAAGGGCACGGAAGTCAACTTCACCCTGGACAACATGTTCAACCGCGATTACCGCCCGCCCCTGAGCGGCGAAAACGCCTCCAGCCTTGGGCGTAACGCCAAGATCAGCGTGACCCGGTTCTTCTGACTGCATCCGGCTGCGGTGTACTCGATGCACCGCAGCATGCAGATCGCCCGCACCTGCCGCTGGCCGCCAAGGATGTGTTGCAAGCCTTTAGCCAAGCCCTCCTGCCCGCTCCTGCCGGGCTAAGATCGATCTCCCCCTGAAAACCACAGGGATGCCTTCGGGCGCTTTCAGTTGATTTCCTGTTGAATTCGTACGACAAGTATCGTACAAACGAGAAAGCATCATGGACAGAGGCTTCAGGCAGGTCCGGAGAGACCTGATCAGCGCGCTGCAAACGGAAAACTATCTGCATGCGGCGCGTGGCTCGATCGAGATCAAGAACCTGCTGGCCACAGGCGAGGTCTCGGCCCGGCAATTGATCGAGATCATCAGCGCCTGCAAGGGCACGGACCACAGTTGCAGCGCACATCACAGCGTCCCGGGCATCGCGGTCCATGTGCTGAAAAAGGCGGGCTGGTACATCAAGTTCTACTTTATCGAACCCGATGCGTGGTTCATCAGCGTTCACCGATGAGGGCACCCCATGAAACTTTTTCTGCAGGGCGACCAAGGCAAGGCGCTCTGTGAGCATTGCCAACAGGTCGTCGGCATCACCTACATCCGTCGCGACGTCCCTTTCAGCGATGGGCATGGCCAGGCCCGGGAGATCCTGGTGGGAGTCTGCGACCACTGCGCCACCACGGTGGCCATCCCGCCCCAGTCGACACCAGCGATCAAGGACGCCCGCAAGCAGCAACTGACCTCCATCGAGGCGCGGCTGCCTGCGGTCTACCTCGACGTCCTGGATGCCGCGATGCACTCCGTGGCCCAGGACGCCGGGGTGCAGATGCGCAAACTGTTCTTCAGCTACTACTTCAGCGCACCCGCCGTGTCTGGTCTGGAGCAGGTGCATAGCGGCTTCGCCGCGTATCTGGCGGAGCAGGTCGAGGCCCGCCAGTTGCCTGCCGCCCGTTCGATGAAGCGCCTGTCGCTGAAAGTGAACCATTATGTGGCCGAGGATCTCGCCCGCCTGCTGGAGACGACCCGGATGACCCAGACCGAGTTGCTGAAATCGCTGATCGCGCAGATTCGCCTGGATGTGCTCGAAGGGGGCAACCCGGCGGTGATCGCCGACCTGCGCCAACTGACGCGCCTGGCGCTCTAGCCCTCAGCCTTTACCCCTGCCAACGACCCTGCCCGCCCGAAGGAAATCCCCCAGCGCCGCACCAGATAGTTGTGCTCGTCCATCACTGAGTTCCACACGGCGATATGCCCCATGCGCTGCTGATAGGAACCGCCATCGCGGGTTTCGCCGATATCGATCAGCGGCCCGCCGTCACTGCCCGGCAACTCTTCCCGGGCCGGCTTGCCGTCGTACCAGTAATCCCACTTCGGCGCTGCTCTGGTGATCGCGAGAGCACCCGCCCCACCAACTGCGCCACCTGTAGCCGCTGCCGAGCCTTGGCGAGGCTGCGATCGGGGCCCAGCCCCGTAAAACCTGACGACGCGGTATGCCTGGAACGATGCCGCCTGCTCAGTGGCTCAGGTGGCGCTCTCGGGTCCATCGCGAGCAAGCTTCGCTCCTACGGGTAGGGTGTTGTCTGGCTTGGCGCCCACTGCGTCGGAGTGCCGCCCAAGTCGATCGCAGCCTCGCAGGCTCGGCAGCGGCTACAGGGTGCGGGGTTATTGGGTGGCGCTGCGCACCACGCTGAGTTCCGGCGTGGCGCTGCGGCGCTGGCTCAGGTAGCGGGTGCAGCTGACCCGCAGGAACGAGGCGAAATTCACCACTTCGCCGCGGTAGTCCATCACCTCTTCGTAGAGCTTGGCGATCAGCTGGTTGGTGGTCATGCCATCGACCTCGGCGATTTCGCTGAGGATGTCCCAGAACTGGTTTTCCAGGCGCAGGGTGGTGACCACCCCGCAGATGCGCAGCGAGCGCGAACGGGACTCGTAGAGGATCGGGTCGGCTTTGACGTAGAGCTCGCACATGCTGGGCGCTCCTCGGTTGTAGGGGTAGGACGATGGCGCTGCTTCCTGACAGAAAAGCAGCGCCGGCGGCTCATCCGCTTACAGGGTGATTTGGGTGCCCAGCAAACCGAGGAAACCGGCCAGCCAGCTGGGGTGCGCCGGCCAGGCCGGGGCCGTCGCCAGATTGCCTTGGACGTGGCTGTCCGTCACGGGAATATCGATGTAGGTACCGCCGGCCAGGCGCACTTCCGGGGCACAGGCCGGGTACGCACTGCACTCGCGGCCTTCGAGAATGCCCGCCGCGGCCAGCAGCTGGGCGCCGTGGCAGACGGCGGCGATCGGCTTGCCGGCCTGGTCGAAGGCTTGCACCAGTTGCAGGACTTTTTCGTTCAACCGCAGGTATTCCGGGGCGCGACCGCCGGGGATCAGCAGCGCGTCGTAATCGGCGGCCTCGACCTTGGCGAAGTCAAAATTCAGGGCGAACTGATGGCCCGGTTTTTCGCTGTAGGTCTGGTCGCCTTCGAAGTCGTGGATCGCGGTGCGCACGGTCTGCCCGGCCTTTTTGTCCGGGCACACCGCATGCACGGTGTGGCCGACCATCAGCAGCGCCTGGAACGGCACCATCACTTCGTAGTCCTCGACGTAATCGCCGACCAGCATGAGGATTTTTTTCGCGGCCATGGAGATGACTCCTCTTCAAGGGAAAACAGGAGTATTCAAGGTAGTCCCTATCCGCGGGGCCGGGTAATAACCCGGTACTACGCCTGCAACGTATCCGTACATCGCGTCATCGTTTTTCGCGGGCAAGCCTCGCTCCTACAGCAGCAGGCAACCCTCAGCCCAGGTAGCCGTCGGCCCGCAACAGGGTTTCCAGGCAGTGCTCGCTGATGTGGTAGAACGCCTTGAGCTCGCCGATCTTCGCCAGCAGCTGGGTCGGGTCCTGGGGCTCGGCGCGTTTGACCGCGAGGATCATCTTGTTTTTGTTGGTGTGTTCCAGGGAGATGAACTCGAAGACCTTGGTCTCGTAGCCGCAGGTTTCGAGGAACAGCGCGCGCAGGCTGTCGGTGACCATCTCCGCCTGCTGGCCCAGGTGCAGACCATATTGCAGCATCGGCTTGAGCAGCACCGGGCTCTGCATCTGCGGGCGGATCTGCTTGTGGCAGCACGGCGAGCACATGATGATCGCCGCGCCGGAACGAATGCCGGTGTGGATCGCGTAGTCGGTGGCGATATCGCAGGCATGCAGGGCGATCATCACATCCAGCTCGCTCGGCGCCACGCTGCGCACGTCGCCACACTTGAACTCCAGGCCCTGATGGTCGAGGCGCGCCGCCGCGGCGTTGCACAGGGTCACCATGTCTTCGCGCAGCTCCACGCCGGTCACCTGCCCTTGCGCCTGCAAGGTGTTGCACAGGTAGTCGTGGATGGCGAAGGTCAGGTAGCCCTTGCCGGAGCCGAAGTCCGCCACCCGCACCGGCTGTTGCAGATCGATCGGCGACGAGCTCAGCGCATGGCTGAAAACCTCGATGAACTTGTTGATCTGCTTCCACTTGCGTGACATCGCCGGGATCAGTTCGTGCTGCTTGTTGGTCACCCCCAGGTCGGTGAGGAACGGCCGGCTCAGCTCCAGGTAGCGATTCTTTTCGCGGTTGTGCTCGGCGGACGGCACTTCGCGCTGCTGCTGGGCCTTGCCCTTGAACAGCGAACTCTTGCCCTTCTTGCTGTATTCGAGCTGCACCTCATCGGTGAGCGACAGCAGGTGCGCGTTCTTGAACGACGCCGGCAGCAGCCCGGCGATCAGCGCCACGCCTTCATCGAGGGGGAAGTTCTTGGTGATGTCGCGGGTCTTGTAGCGGTAGACGAAGGACAGGCACGGCTGCTCCTTGACCGTCAGTTGCTTGATGATCAGCCGCTGCAAATCCGCCTCGGCCCCCACATGCTTGGCCAGCACCAGTTTGATAAAGGCGTTCTGCGCCAGGCTGGTTTCCAGCAATTCGAGAAACTGGGCGTGATGATCCGGCGCGAGGCTGGCGGGGGTTGCGGTTGCAGACATGTAAAAGGTGCCTCGGGCGATGCGGGGTGTGAATCGGGGAATGGCGGGTATTTTAGGGGGGATGGCCCGCCGGGGCACGGAGTTATTTACCCGACGGCGCAGAATTCCAGGCGATGGGGCCTCCTGTAGCCGCTGCCGAAGGCTGCGATCGGCCGAAAGGCCGTGGCGCTCTCAAGATCGCTGGAGGTCCTGCGGACCTTGCGCAGCCTACGGCAGCGGCTACAGGGATGGGGGAAATCAGGCCAGGACCACCAGGCGGTTGGGCAGTTCGTTGCGCACATGGGTCACCGGCACATGCACCTTAAGCAGTTCGCCGCAGGCCTCGATGCAGTTGATGAAGCCTTGCAGGGTCTGCCCCTGCTTCACCTGCTGGGTGAAGGCCTGGACGATGGCGTCCCAGGTCTTGTCGTCGAGGCGCCTGGAAATGCCCTCGTCCACCAGGATTTCCACATAGCGCTCGGCTTCGCAGACGAAGATCAGCATCCCGGTGCTGCCGACGGTGTGGTGCAGGTTCTGTTCGAGAAACTGGCGGCGGGCCAGGTTCGAGGCGCGCCAGTGGCGTACCGAGCGCGGAATCAGGCGGGTGGTGATCCGCGGGATGCGAAACACTAGGCAGAGCACGATAAAGGTCACCCATTGCACCAGCAGCAACAGGTGCATGCTCATCCAGCCGGTGGCGTAATGCACCACGCCCGGCACGATCAGCGCCAGCAGGCTGGCCCAGAGCAACGGGATATAGGCGTAGTCGTCGGCGCGGGCGGCCAGCACGGTGACCAGTTCGGCATCGGTCTGCTGTTCGACCCGGGCGATCGCCTCGGCGACCTGCCGTTGTTCGTACTCACTCAGTAGTGCCATGTCTTCCCATACTCATCGATTATTGTTAGTCACCAGCCGCCTGACGATCCGCCGCCGCCAAAACTACCACCGCCGCCGCTGAAGCCCCCACCGCCTCCGCCGCCAAAGCCTCCGCCACCCAAACCGCCCCCGCCGAAGCCTCCGGAACCGCCACGCCCGCCGCCACCGCTGGGCAGGATGCCAAGCAACTGGCAGACGAAGATCGTCACGATAAACAGCAGCACCAGGAACACCAGGGCGCCGGGATGCCGCTCGAAAAACTCACTGCCACGCTCGCCGCCACCGTCATAGGCAGCGCTCGGTTCGTCCAGCGGATTGCCGCCCAGCACCAGCAGCATGGCCGATACGCCATCGCTGATGCCCTTGCTGAAATGGCCGGCCTTGAAGGCCGGGGTGATGACCTGGTTGATGATCACCGAACTTTGCGCGTCGGTCAGGCGATCTTCCAGGCCGTAACCGACTTCGATGCGCAGCTTGCGATCATCGCGGGCGACGATCAACAAGGCGCCGTTGTTCTTGTCCTTCTGGCCGATGCCCCAGTAGCGCCCCAGCTGATAGCCGAAGTCCTCGATGCTGGTGCCTTGCAGGTCCGGCAGGGTCACGACCACCACCTGCTCGCCGGTGGACTGTTCGTGGGAGGCCAGCTCCTGGGTCAGTTGCTGGCGCACCGCCGGCTCGATCATCTGGGCGTTGTCCACCACCCGCCCACTCAGCGCCGGGAACTTCAGCTCGGCCTGGGCCGTTATCGCAAACACCCAGAGCAACAGCACCACACCCACTCTCAACACGCGCATTGGAACCTCATCCGTGGTAACGCCGGGGCGGATCCCGCGGCCGCTCGCGCGATCCGCGGGTAGCCGCGGCTGATCAGAACTTCACTTCTGGGGCTTTGTCGGCGTCGGGGCTGGTGGCCTCGAAGGTCTCGCGCACCGGCAGGTTGCTGTACATCACGCTGTGCCACAGGCGGCCGGGGAAGGTACGGATCTCGGTGTTGTACTTCTGCACCGCGAGGATGAAATCGCGACGCGCCACGGCGATGCGGTTCTCGGTGCCTTCGAGCTGCGACTGCAGGGCCAGGAAGTTCTGGTTGGCCTTGAGGTCCGGATACCGCTCGGACACCACCATCAAACGGCTCAAGGCGCCGGTCAGCTGGTCCTGGGCCTGCTGGAACTGCTTGAGTTTTTCCGGGTTGTCCAGGGTGCTGGCATCGACCTGGATCGACGTCGCCTTGGCCCGCGCCTCGATCACCGCGGTCAGGGTCTCCTGTTCGTGCTTGGCGTAGCCCTTGACCGTTTCCACCAGGTTGGGGATCAGGTCGGCGCGACGCTGGTACTGGTTCTGGACCTGCCCCCAGGCCGCCTTGGCCTGTTCGTCGAGGGTCGGGATGTTGTTGATCCCGCAGCCGCTGAGCAGGCTGCCAAGCAGCAGCAATGCCATCACGGGCCAGCTTGAGCGAAGGCTCTGTCGTACGTTCATGGTGGTGACGCTCCTTGCAACCTAGGGGATGGAACCTGTAACCCTTTGAATCGAGTGCATCGGGCATAATCTGCCGCCACCACTGGATTGCATCGGGCCAATCGGCTAAAAGATGCCCAGCGCGAAAAAGAGTTCAGAAGTGTGCTGCATTTATCCGAACAACAATAGTCGTTCCTTTATTAGCCGCTCTCCCAATTTTCGGCCGCTCGACGCGTACTGATCGCGTCTGTCTTAGGCCCTAGAGAACAATATTCATGAAGAAGCTGTGTTTGCTGGGTTTGCTGATCAACCTGGCCAGTCACCCTGCCCTCGCCGCCACCACGCCGGTATCGGCCCAGGAAAAACCCTTTTCGGACGCGGTCCTGCAGAACAAGGACGCTTTCATCGACAACCTGCTCAAGCAGATGACCCTGGATGAAAAGATCGGCCAGTTGCGCCTGATCAGCATCGGTCCGGAAATGCCCCGCGAGCTGATCCGCAAGGAAATCGCCGCCGGGCGCATCGGCGGCACCTTCAACTCCATCTCCCGCCCGGAAAACCGGCCGATGCAGGACGCGGCCATGCGCAGCCGGCTGAAGATCCCGATGTTCTTCGCCTATGACGTGATCCACGGCCACCGCACGATCTTCCCGATCCCCCTGGCCCTGGCGTCGAGCTGGGACATGGACGCCATCGGCCGCTCCGGGCGCATCGCCGCCCAGGAAGCCAGCGCCGACAGCCTGGACATCACCTTCGCGCCAATGGTCGACATCTCCCGCGACCCACGCTGGGGCCGCACCTCCGAAGGCTTCGGCGAAGACACCTACCTGGTCTCGCGCATCGCCAAGGTCATGGTCAAGGCCTACCAGGGCGACAGCCCGAAGAACGCCGACAGCATCATGGCCAGCGTCAAGCACTTCGCCCTGTACGGCGCGGTGGAAGGCGGTCGCGACTACAACGTCGTCGACATGAGCCCGGTGAAGATGTACCAGGACTACCTGCCGCCCTACCGCGCCGCAATCGACGCCGGTGCCGGCGGGGTAATGGTGGCGTTGAACTCGATCAACGGCGTGCCGGCCACCTCCAACACCTGGCTGATGAACGACCTGCTGCGCAAGGAGTGGGGCTTCAAGGGCCTGGCGGTGAGCGACCACGGCGCCATCGTCGAGCTGATGCGCCATGGCGTCGCCAAGGACGGCCGCGAAGCCGCCAAGCTGGCGATCAAGGCCGGCATCGACATGAGCATGAACGACTCGCTGTACGCCAAGGAGCTGCCGGGACTGATCAAGTCCGGCGACGTCAGCCAGCGCGACCTGGACAACGCCGTGCGCGAAGTGCTGGCCGCCAAGTACGACATGGGCCTGTTCGCCAACCCGTACCTGCGTATCGGCAAGGCCGAGCAAGACCCGGCCGACACCAACGCCGAAAGCCGCCTGCACCGCAGCGATGCCCGCGATGTGGCGCGCCGCAGCCTGGTGCTGCTGAAGAACGCCAATGAAACCCTGCCGCTGAAAAAGGCCGGCAAGATCGCCCTGGTCGGTCCGCTGGCCAAGGCGCCGATCGACATGATGGGCAGTTGGGCCGCCGCCGGCGTACCGGCGCAATCGGTCACCCTGTTCGACGGCATGAGCCGCGCCCTGGGCGACCAGGCGCAGCTGATCTACGCCCGTGGCTCGAACATCACCGCCGACAAGGCGGTGGTCGACTACCTGAACTTCCTCAACTTCGATGCCCCGGAAGTGGTGGACGACCCGCGCCCGGCCCAGCAGTTGATCGACGAAGCGGTGAAGGCCGCGCAGCAGGCTGACGTGGTGGTGGCGGCGGTAGGCGAATCGCGGGGCATGTCCCACGAATCCTCCAGCCGTACCGACCTGCACATCCCGGCCAGCCAGCGCGAGCTGATCAAGGCCCTCAAGGCCACCGGCAAGCCGCTGGTACTGGTATTGATGAATGGCCGGCCGCTGGCGCTGCTCGACGAGAACGAACAGGCCGACGCGATCCTGGAAACCTGGTTCAGCGGCACCGAAGGCGGCAACGCCATCGCCGACGTGCTGTTCGGCGACTACAACCCGTCCGGCAAGCTGCCGATCACCTTCCCACGTTCGGTGGGGCAGATCCCGACCTACTACAACCACCTGACCATTGGCCGGCCGTTCACCCCGGGCAAGCCAGGCAACTACACCTCGCAGTATTTCGACGACACCACCGGTCCCCTGTTTCCGTTCGGTTATGGCCTGAGCTACACCACCTTCAGCCTGTCGGACATGGCCCTGTCGTCGACCACGTTGAACAAGAGCGGCAAGCTCGACGCCAGCGTGACCCTGAAAAATACCGGCAAGCGCGACGGTGAAACCGTGGTGCAGCTGTATATCCAGGATGTCGCCGGCTCCATGATCCGCCCGATCAAGGAACTGAAAAACTTCCAGAAAGTGCAGCTCAAGGCCGGCGAACAGAAGGTGATCCACTTCAGCATCAGCGAAGACGACCTGAAGTTCTACAACGCCCAGCTCAAGTACGCCGCGGAACCGGGCGAGTTCAAGGTCGAGATCGGCCTGGACTCCCGGGACGTCAAGCAACAGAGCTTCGAACTGCTGTAACCCTCCCCCTCGGCCTCGCTCCTGCCCCCCCATGTAGGAGCGAGGCTTGCCCACGATAGCGATTCTGCTGACACACCGCGTTGCCCGTATCGCCAGCAAGCTTGGCTCCTACAGAAGCCAAAGCCGCGCCGGGCCGGGTCAGTCGCGGCGATTGAGCAGGTTGACCACCAGCCGGTCCACCCAGCCCCAGATCCGTTGCTTGATCCGCCGCCACAGCGGGCGGTTTTTCCAGGCTTCTAGGCTGACTTCCTGGCTCTGGTCGAAGTCGGCGAGGAAGCTTGCAAGCACCGCATCGGTGAGCGGCAGGTCGAGGGCTTCGAGGTTGGCCTCGAGGTTGAAACGCAGGTTCCAGTGATCGAAGTTGCACGAGCCGATGCTCACCCAATCGTCGATCAGCACCATCTTCAGGTGCAGGAAACGCGGCTGGTATTCGAAGATCTTCACCCCGGCCCGCAGCAGGCGCGGGTAATAACGATGCCCGGCATAACGCACCGACGGGTGATCGGTGCGTGGCCCGGTCAGCAGCAGGCGCACGTCCACCCCGCGTCCGGCAGCGCGGCGCAGTGAGCGGCGGACCTTCCAGGTCGGCAGGAAATACGGGGTCGCCAGCCAGATTCGCCGGTGCCCGCTGTTCAGCGCGCGCACCAGCGATTGCAGAATGTCCCGGTGTTGCCGGGCGTCGGCATAGGCCACCCGGCCCATGCCCTCGCCCTGGGCCGGCACCCGCGGCAGGCGTGGCAGACCGAAGTTCGACGCCGGCTTCCAGGCGGTGCGATAGCGGTTGGCGATCCACTGCCGGTCGAACAGCATCTGCCAGTCGAGCACCAGCGGGCCGCTGATCTCCACCATGACTTCATGCCAGTCGCAGCTGTCTTGCAGCGGGTTCCAGAATTCATCGGTCACCCCGGTGCCGCCGACCACCGCCAGTTCCTGATCCACCAGCAACAGTTTGCGGTGGTCGCGATACAGGTTGCGCACCCCGCGACGCCAGCTCAGGCGATTGTAGAAGCGCAGTTCGACCCCGGCGCCCGTCAGGCGCTGGCGCAGACCCAGGGTGAAGGCCAGGCTGCCGTAGTCGTCGAACAGGCAACGCACCCGCACCCCGCGCTCGGCGGCCTGGGTCAGGGCCTGGACCATGGCCTCGGCGCAGGCGCCCGCCTCCACCAGGTACAGCTCCAGTTCCACCTGCTCACGGGCCCGGGCGATCGCCACCAGCATCCGCGGGAAAAAACTCGGACCGTCGATCAGCAACTCGAAGCGATTGCCTTCACGCCAGGGAAAGACCGCGCCCGCCATATCAGCGCGCCGTGAAGATCAGCACCGCACCCACCGGCACCGACAGACTGATCGCCGACAGGCCGGCCGCCTTGCGCAAGGTTTCGAGCCCCGGCACCAGGTCGAAATCGGCGGCGTTGAGCACCAGCGGCTCCAGGGTCACCACCTGGAAACGCCGATCGTCCAGGCGCGTGGCCAGGAGCTCGGCGCTATATTCGTGCTGTTTGCCGTGCAGGGTGACATTGACCGGCAAACGCAATTCGATCTGCGCGCCGGGCGCCAGGTCGTTGATCGGGCGCAGGTTGATCTGTGCGTTGATCAGGGCATCCGGATGCCGCTCGATTTCGAACAGCTCCTTGCGCATGCGCTCGTCGCGCAGCGGAATCCCGCTGTTGATCGAGTCCAGCTCGACTTCCAGCTGCGCCATGCCCTTGGCGTCGACCTTGCCGTGCAGGACCAGGAAGCGCTGGACTTCGGAAACATTGGCGTTTTTGGTGGTGACGAACGACAGGCGCGAGGACTCGTTGTCCAGGTACCAGTTGGCCTGGGCCGGCCAGGCCGCGCAGGCCAGCAGCAAAGCGCCCAGGGCTTTGGGGAAAGAAGCGTTGAACATGGAAGACTCATGGGGTCGAGAAATCTGAGCCGAACCTTAACCGGCCCGCGCGCGCTTGCAAACAGCGACCAGCCCCGAACGGTGAATTCCGTAGCCGCTGGCGCAGGCTGCGAAAGGTCCGCAGGACCTCCTGCGCCCGCGAGAATGTCACGGCCGTGCCGGCCGATTGCAGCCTGCGGCAGCGGCTACAGGCTGCGCTCGACATCGTGGACAGTCGCCGCGAGGCTGTCCAGGTGCAAACTCAGCACCCGCTCCACCGGCGCCTGGTCCATCGGCCAGTGCAGGGCCATGCTGCCCACCAGCCGGCCCTGGTCACGAATCGGCAAGGCCACGGCGCGGATCAGGAACGGCAGCCGCACCGGGTACTCCCAATAACCTTCGGTGCGCTGGCCGAAACCCTGATGCTGGGATTGCTCGCAGGCGCGGTACTGGTCCTCCTGGGGCACCCGCTCGCGGACGGCCAGGCGCTGGACCTGCTCGTGATCCAGCTCGGCCAGGCACGCCTTGCCCATCGCCGAATGGAACAGGCTCGAATAGTGGCCGACGATCTGACAGTTATGCGGATAACGCTTGCGCAGCACCGCCGGGATCGAACTTTCCATGACCTCCAGGCGCTCGCCGTCGAAACACGACAGGTCGACCACCAACCCGGTGCGCTCGCTCAACGCCTGCAACCAGGGCGCGGCGCGCTCCACCAGTTGCCGCTTGAAGCGTTGCTGCTGGTCGCCGAACAGCCGCCTGGCGCACAGCCGGTAACGCCGGTCGCTCAGGCCGCGATAGATCCAGCCCTGCTCCTGCAACGTCAGGAGCATGCGCGACACCGTGGCCTTGGGCAGCGCCGTCAGGTAGTGCAGTTCCTCCAGGCCCAGGGCCTGGTGCTGGCCCAGCAGTTCGACGATCGCCAACGCCCGTTCGACCGAACGCACACTGCCGGTTTCTACCTTGCTGGCCATATGCCGACCTCCCTGATAAGCGGATGGATGAGCGTTTTACGCAGCAAGATGCGGGCCCGATAAACCCGCACACCCCGGTTCGAGGGTTACAACGGATGACCCGGCGGCCGGCGCCTGACCCACTGCGTCAGTTGTTCGTGGGCATGACCGAGCTGCAACACCGCCCGGTCGGCCTGGGCCGGGCCGATGATCTGCACGCCCATGGGCAAGCCCGCCGGGTTGAAGCCGACCGGCACGCTGAGGCTCGGCAGGCCGGCCAGGGTCGGGCCGATCACCACTTCCATCCAGCGATGGTAAGTGTCCATTTCCCGCCCTCCGACAAGGCGCGGCCAAGGCACCCCTGCATCGAAAGGGAACACTTGGGCGCTGGGCAACAGCAGGAAATCGTAACGTTCGAACAGGCGCTCCAGGGCCCGGTACCAGTCGCTGCGAATCTGCGAGGCCTGGTAGACATCCGCCGCGCTCAGGCGCAGCCCGCCCTCGACTTCCCACTGCGCCTCGGGCTTGAGCAGTTGGCGCTTCTGCGGGTCGGCATACAGCGGCCCCAGGTTGCCCTGGACCAGCCAATGCCGGTGCACCAGCCAGCACTGCCACAGCGCCGCCATGGAAAACGCCGGCTGGCAGGCCTCGACCTCGCAGCCCAACTGGCGAAAATCCCCCAGCGCCGACTCGCACAGCGCCAGCACGCCATCGTCCATGGCCAGATAGCCGTCGTAGTCCCCCAGCCAGCCCAGGCGCGTGCCGCGAAAGTCCCGCTGCAAAGGCTCGTTGAAGATCGCCGGGTCGTCCTTGAGCGACAAGGGCACCCGCGAGTCGTACCCGGCCTGAGTGGCCAGCAGGCGCGCGATATCGACCACGCTGCGGCCCATCGGGCCCTCGGTGGCCAGTTGCTGGACGAACAGCTCCGGCGCCGGGCCGTGGGGCACCCGGCCCTGAGACGGGCGCAGGCCGAAGACATTGTTGAAGGCCGCCGGGTTGCGCAACGAGCCCATCATGTCGCTGCCATCGGCCACCGGCAGCATGCGCAGCGCCAGGGCCACCGCCGCCCCGCCACTGCTGCCGCCGGCATTCAACGTCGGGTCGTAGGCATTGCCGGTGGTGCCGAACACCTTGTTGTAGGTCTGCGAGCCCAGGCCGAACTCCGGCACGTTGCTCTTGCCGACGATGATCGCCCCGCTGGCCCGGACCCGCTCCACGCAGATGGCGTCATGGGCCGGGATCTGTTCGGCGAACAGCGGCGAGCCCAGGGTCGTGCGCAGCCCGGCGGTGGCCGCCAGGTCCTTGATTGCCTGGGGCATGCCGTGCATCCAGCCCAGGGACTGGCCCCGGTCCAGATGGCGGTCGCGCGCCTCGGCCTCGGCCAGCAGTACCTGGCGCTCGCGCAACGACACCAGGGCATTGACCCGGGGGTTGCAGCGCTCGATCCGGTCCAGGTAGGCCGACATCACTTCGCGGCAGGAAAACCTGCGGGCGTGGATCGCCCGGGACAGCTCGACGGCGCCCAGCTCGACAATGGGTCCAAGGTCTTGTATTGCGATATCCATCAAGGCTTCACCCCGAAATTCAGTGTGCTCGGTTTCTTCTCTTTGGGTGCCTCATGCAGGCAATAAGTGCCCAGCAGCGTCAACACGCAGGCAAACAAGACATAAAACGCCGGGGCCACCGGGGTGCCCAGCACCTTGCTGAGCCAGGTCACGATCAGCGGGGCGAAGCCGCCGAAGACCATGACCGCCACGTTGTAGGCCACCGATACCCCGGTGGAACGCACCTGCACCGGGAACTGTTCGGCCAGTGCCGTCGGCGCCGGGCCGAAGAAGCCGCCGATGGCGCTGCACAGCAGCACCTGCATCACCAGCAGCCGCTCGATCGAGGGCGCCGCGGCGACCCAGACATACAGCGGGTACACCATGACGAAAAACGCCAGGGTGAAGGCCAGCAATACCGGGCGCCGCCCCAGCCGGTCCGACAGAGCGCCGGACAATGGAATCACCACCGTCATCAGCGCCACCGCGAACATCTGCACCAGCAACACCTGGTCCAGCGGCAAGCCGAGGTTCTTGTGGGCGAAGGTCGGCATGTTCACCAGCACCACGTAGAACGACACCGTCGCCCCGCAGGCCAGGCCCATGGACACCAGGATGCTGCGCCGGTGCTCGCGCAGCACCTGCATCAGGCCCGGGCCGTTGCCGCGCACCTGCCTGCGAGCCTCGACGAAGGCTTCCGGCTCCTCCATGTACTTGCGGATCCACAGGCCCACCGGGCCGATCAGCAAGCCGATGACGAACGGCAGGCGCCAGCCCCACAGATCGAGGTCCTCGGGCGAGAACAGATGGGTGACCAACGCCACCATCGCCGCCCCGGAGAACACCGCCAGGCATTGCCCGACCAATTGCCAGGAGCCATACAGGCCCTTGCGGTGCGCCGGCGCGCTTTCCACCAGGAAGGCCGTGGCGCTGGCGTATTCGCCGCCGGTGGCGAAGCCCTGCAGCATCCGCGCGACCACGATCATCAGCGGCGCGCCCATGCCGATGGCCGCGTAGTTGGGGGCAAAGGCGATCAGGGCGATGGAGACGGTCATCAGGCGGATGATCAGTTGCATGGCGGCCTTGCGGCCTTTGCGGTCGGAATACATGCCCAGCAGGATGCCGCCCACCGGGCGCATGAAAAAGCCCACGCCGAAGGTGGCCAGGGCCATCAGCAACGAGGCGTATTCGTCGTCGGAGGGAAAAAACTGCCGGGCGATGATGCTGGCCAGAAAGCCGTAGACGATGAAGTCGTACCACTCCAGGGCGTTGCCGATCACCGCGGCGACCACTTGCCGGGTACGCGAAACACTGGAACTCGAGGTGTGCATGAGCGCTGTCCTTCTATTCTTGTCGGGCCTCTCGGGTAACGAGTCGGGCCCTTATGGGAAGTGCCGGGCGCCACGGCGCCCGATTCAGCGGCAGAAGAAAGGGAAAACTCAGGCCGGCTCGAGCCAGCTCTCGGCCAGCGCGGCCCAATAGGCGGCGCCGGTCAGCAGGATATCGTCGTTGAAGTCGTAGCCGGGGTTGTGGACCATCGGCCGGGACAGGCCGTTGCCGATGAACAGGTAGCTGCCGGGGCAGCGTTGCAGCATCCAGGCGAAGTCTTCACTGCCCATCAGCTTGCGCGTATTGCCGTCGACCGCCTGCTCGCCCAGCAGCGCCACCCCGACCTGGCGGGCGAATTCGGTCTGCTCCGGGCTGTTGACCAGCACCGGATAGGCCGGGCGGTGTTCGATGCTGGCCGAGCAGCCAAAGCTCTGGGCCTGGGTGTGGATGATCGCCTTGACCCGTTCGAGCATCTGCTCGCGCACCGGCGCGTTCAGCGCCCGCAGGCTCAGGCGCAGCAGCGCCTGTTGCGGGATGACGTTGGCCGCCTCGCCGGCCTGCAGCGCACCGACCGTCACCACCACCGCCTCCTGGGCATCGATGTTGCGCGCCACCACGGTTTGCAAGGCCATCACCACACTGGCCGCCGCCACCAGCGGGTCGACCGTCAGGTGCGGCATCGAGCCATGCCCGCCCACGCCTTCAAGGGTCACGGTGAGCAGGTCCTGGGAGGCCATCATCGGCCCTTCACGAAAGCCCAGGTGACCGGCCGGCAGCCCCGGCATGTTGTGCATGCCGAACAGCGCATCACAGGGGAAACGCTCCAGCAGGCCGTCGGCGAGCATCGCTTCGGCGCCGCCCTGGCCTTCTTCGGCCGGCTGGAAAATCAGGGTCAGGGTGCCGTCGAACTGGCGCGTGGCCGCCAGGTAACGCGCCGCGCCGAGGAGCATGGCGGTGTGGCCGTCGTGCCCGCAGGCATGCATGCAACCGCGGTGGCGGCTGCTGTAGGCCACGCCGCTGTTCTCGATGATCGGCAAGGCGTCCATGTCGGCGCGCAGGCCAAGCCTGCGCGGGCTATTGCCATTGCGCAGCACAGCGACCACGCCGGTCTTGCCGATACCGCTATGCACTTGGTAACCCCACTCCTCCAGGGAGCGGGCGACCAGCGCCGAGGTGCGGTTCTCCTCGAAACCGAGCTCGGGATGGGCGTGGATGTCCTGGCGCACGGCGCGCAGGTCGCTGGCGACGTCGTCGAGCCAGGCAAAGATATGCGGGAAACGGGTCATGACGTATCTCCTCGGGCCGGGTGTAATCCCGTTCTTTTTTCGGAGCGTCTCACGGTGCGGCAAGGCGTGATCGCGGCGTGCCCTCAGATAACCGCGAGCCGTCGCCCGCGACAATCAAATGTGGTTCCACAGGGTGGAACCTTGTGTGGGGAGCCAATAAGCATGGGGCTGGAAGCCCCGGGAAAGGATTACCGATCTTTACGCGGTGCCGTTCAGGGTTCCAGTCGACAGCCCTGGCGTTCGCCCAGCCAGACCGCGCTGTGGCTGCGTCCCAGGCCGCTGGCGCTGACCCGCTTGTGCTCGGCATCGTCCTGCAGGCTTTTCAGTGGCAGGTACTGCTGCACATAACCTTCGCAGTACTCGGCGGCGTTGTGCATCACGTACCGGCAGGAGCAGTACTCCTTGGCGCTGTAGGCGCTGAGGATGTCCGGGAAGGCCCGCAGGGCGACCCGCTCACTCCAGCCCCAGCCGAGCAAGACCAACAGCGCCAGCAACAGCAGGCCGGCAAAGGGATGGCGCAGGAGCCATGGATGCCGGCTCATGGCTGCACCTGCCGGGCGAAGGCCGCCTGGGCCAGCTTGAGCAATGTGTTGTGGCTATAGCTGCCGTCGCGGTCGTCGGCATAACGCACGATCACCAGCCCGGCGCTGGGGATCACGTACAACGCCTGCCCCCAATGCCCCAGTGCCGCGAAGGTATCGGCTGGCGCATCCGGCCAGGGCGGCGGAGCTCCGCCAACGGCGCGGTTGAGCCACCAATGGCCGCCAGGCACCAACTCGTCCTGATTGGCCTGATAACCGGCGAACGGCGTGCGATTGAACTCGACCCAGTCCCTGGGCAGCAACTGGCGCTCGCCCCAACGCCCGTCGCGCAGCATCAACAAACCGACCCGCGCCAGATCGCGGGCAGTGAGGTAGGCATAGGAGGAACCGACGAAGGTGCCGGTGGCGTCGCTTTCCCACACGGCGTGGGTAATGCCCAGGGGCTCGAACAGCGCCTGCCACGGGTAATCGGCATAACGCTGGGCGCCCAGCATGCCTTTCAGGGCCGCCGACAGCAGGTTGCTGTCGCCGCTGGAATAGCGAAACACCTGCCCCGGCGGGCTGAAGGCCGGGTGCTCGGCGGTAAAGCTCGCCATATCGCCGTGGCCGCGGGTGTAGAGCATGGCCACCACCGAGGACTTGAGGGGCGCGTACTCGTAATCCTCCTGCCAGTCCAGGCCCGAGGCCCAGTGCAGCAGGTCGGCCATGCGGATATCCGGGTGCTGGCGCAACGCCGGAAGAAAGCGGACGGCCTTGTCCTGCAACTGGAAACGCCCTTCGCCATAGGCCACGCCCAGCACCGCGGCCAACAGGCTCTTGCTGATGGACCAGGTCAGGTGCGGGGTGTCGGCGTTGGTCGGGCCGGCGTAACGCTCATAGATCAACTGGCCGTCGCGGATCACCAGCAAGGCGTCGCTGCGGATGCCCAGGCGGGTCGCGTCGTTGCGGGGGGCGAAGGCATAGGCCTCCAATGCCTCAAGGGCCGGGCCGCTGGCCGCGGGGCCCTTGCTCCATTGCGCGCCGGGCCAGTTCTCGGCCCAGGCGGGTGGGAGCATCAACAGCAACGCAAGCAGCAGGGTCGAGCCTTTGAGCATGGCGGGAACTCGGGCAAGGGAACCCGCTGAGGGTAGACCAGGGAGATGACAGTTTTTGTCCGGCCGGCGCTCCCGCGACTCCCTTCTATTTATAGAGCCAGCGCCTTGGCCAGGCGTTTGCTCCGCGCCCCCGCCGCCAGGTCCAGCACCGCCCGATCGCGCTTCCACAATTCTGCCCATTGCGGCGGGCCATCGGCAAAGGCCTGCTCAAGGGCCGGTTTGAGCCCGTCAAACTGGGCGAACAGGCCACCCAGCAACACATGCCCGCTGCCCAGCGAGGGGTTCTGCCGGCTGACTTCCGCGCAACCGGCGAGCAAGGCCAGCAATTGCAGGAGCAGGGTCTGCGGCCAGTCGTTGTCCTGGCCGACGCCATACAGCCAGGCGGTCATGGCGCTGAGTACATAGATGTCTTCCAGGGTGCGGAAGGGTTTGACGTAGGCATCCCAACCGTCGCCCGCCAACAGCTCGCACAGGGCGTTATCCAGTTGCAGGCGGCCGTGGCTGATGTCCGGCATCAGCGGGATCGCCGGCAGCTTGTCGACCTTGACCCCGGGCTCGCCAGCATGGACCACCGCCAGGCTCAGGCGCGGCGACTCGCCTGGCGCTTCGCAGCGGGCGGCGATCAGCAGCCAGTCGGCGGCATCGCCGGCGGTGACAAAATCCTTGCGCCCGTTCAGGTGCAGGTCCTGCAGGCGGGTCTGCATGTCGGCCGGGCGCAGGCTGCGCTGCTCGGTGGCGCACAGCGCACCCAGGCTCAGCGGCGCGCTGGGCCAGAGCATGCGCAAGGCCGCCTGGTAGCCCACCAGGAAGGCCAGACCCGGGGTGGCCATCAACCGTCCGCCGCGCACCGCCAGTTCGAAGGGCGTCACTGGCCCCAGCTCCTCCAACAACGCGGCATAACCTTCGGCCAGGTCCAGGTGGGCGGGCAGTCGGCGACGGCTGTGCAGCAGGGCTTGCCAGGGCATAAGCGGGTCCTCAGGGGCTGTCATATAAGCATCACCAAAGCTTCATGGCGATGACACCGGGGCTACATAGCCTGACTTTGCACAACAAAGTCGATCGGCTGCAACCCAAGGCGGGTCAGTGGCCCGCACGGAGATTCACAATGACTCAGATCGCCCGCATCAGCGACACCGGCAATGAACGCCGCCTGCAAGCCGAGCGCCTGGTGGGCGCCGCGGCCCTGCAAGAAGCCCAGGCCCTGCGCTTCAACGTCTTCAGCGGCGAGTTCAACGCCAAACTGAAAGGCGCGGAACTGGGTCTGGACATGGATGACTATGATGTCCACTGCAGCCACATCGGCGTGCGTGACTTGAACAGCGGCCGCCTGGTCGCCACCACCCGCCTGCTCGACCACCAGGCCGCCAGCAGCCTGGGGCGCTTCTACAGCGAAGAAGAATTCAGCCTGCACGGCCTGGTCCAGCTCAAGGGCCCGATCCTCGAGATCGGCCGGACCTGCGTCGACCCGGCCTACCGCAACGGCGGCACCATCGCCGTGCTCTGGGGCGAGCTGGCCGAAGTGCTCAACCAGGGCGGCTACAGCTACCTGATGGGCTGCGCCAGTATCCCGATGCAGGACGGCGGCGTGCAGGCCCACGCGATCATGCAGCGCCTGCGCGAACGCTACCTGTGCACCGAGCACCTGCGCGCCGAACCGAAGAACCCGCTGCCGAACCTCGATATCCCGTCCAACGTCATCGCCGAAATGCCGCCGCTGCTCAAGGCCTATATGCGCCTGGGCGCGAAGATCTGCGGCGAGCCGTGCTGGGACCAGGATTTCCAGGTGGCCGACGTGTTCATCCTGCTCAAGCGCGATGAGCTGTGCCCGCGCTACGCCCGTCACTTCAAGGCGGCCGTGTGATGCGCCGGCTACGGGTCTACGGGCGCATCGCCCGGGTGCTGCTGGTGGTGGCGCTGGGCCTGAGCATGGCCAGTGTGTTCGGCGTGTTCGAGCGCCTGGGCGTCGCCCATTCCATGGTCCGGCGCCAGCGCTGGTCGCGCTTTTTCATGGCGCGCCTGAGCAATGCCCTGCCCTTCGGCGTGACGGTGCACGGCGAGGTGCCGAAGCAGCCGATGCTGTGGGTCAGCAATCACGTGTCCTGGACCGATATCCCGTTGCTCGGCGCACTGACACCGCTGTCGTTCCTGTCCAAGGCCGAAGTGCGCACCTGGCCGGTCGCCGGCTGGCTGGCCGCCAAGGCGGGCAGCCTGTTTATCCGCCGCGGTTCGGGCGACAGCCAGTTGATCCGCAAGCAGATGACCCGCCATCTGCAGCAGACCCACCCGCTGCTGATGTTCCCAGAAGGCACCACCACCGACGGCCGCAGCTTGCGTACGTTCCACGGTCGCCTGCTGGCCAGCGCCATCGACGCCGATGTGGCGTTGCAGCCGGTGGCCATTCGTTACCTGCGCGATGGCGATATCGATCCGCTGGCGCCGTTCATCGGCGACGACGACTTGCTGTCGCACCTGATGCGCCTGTTCGCCAACGATCAGGGCCGGGTGGAAATCCATTTGCTGCAGCCGATTGCCTGTCAGGGCCAGGAGCGCGCCGCGCTGGCGTTCCAGGCGCAACAGGCGGTGCAGAAGGTTCTGTTTGGCGACATCGCCCAGCCAGCCGAACCACGGCGTGCCGGCGACCTGATCGCTGCCTGAGCCTGGAGGAGCCGGCCTTGCCGGCTCCTACCGCGGCTGCATATGTTGCGCGGCGAATGCCTGCAACTGCGGGTAGAACGCCCGGAAGTCTTCGCTCAACGGCTGATACAGCCGCTCCAGCTCGCCCATCGCCGCCGCCAGTTCTTCCGGGCGTGACAGGCGCCGGGCAATCCCCCGCAACACCTGCTCCAGCACCTCGAACTCGCGGTAGGAACCCAGCCAGTCATGGGCGGCCATATGCGGTGCGATCTGCGCCAGACGCCCAGGCAACCGGGGTTCGGCCGCCAGCACCCGGTACACATCCGAAGTGAACAACTCCAACGGCCGGTCGGCATAAAGCGCCCAGTCCCGGGCCAGGCAGTGGTCGAAAAACACGTCCAGCACGATGCCGGCATAACGCCGGCGGGTCAGGGAAAAACGCGACAGCGACTCGCCCACCAACGGATGGCGGTCGGTAAAGATATCGATGCTGCGATGCAGCTGGATCGCCGCCTCGATTTCCGGGTCGAACTGGCCCTGCAGGCGCCCTTTGACAAAGTCGCCATACAAACTGCCGAGTAATTGACCGGGGCGCTGGCCGCCGAGATGCAGATGTGCGAGATAATTCATTCGCGCAGCTTAGCACCGCGCCTAACATATCGTTATAACCCGATATACCGATTAACGCTGATCTCAGATCAAAATCATATTGGTATATCGCGAAATAGCGATTTAAAGTTCGCCTCATCGCGATATAACGTTTTACGGAAAACGAGCACCGCCATGTCCATCGACCTCGACGAAATAATAAAAGCCCTGGCGCACCCAGTACGACGAGACATCCTTATCTGGCTCAAGGACCCGAAGGTCCAGTTCCCCGATCAGACCCACAACCACGAGTACGGCATCTGCGCCGGACAGATCGACCAACGCTGCGGCCTGTCGCAGTCGACCGTCTCCGCGCACCTGGCGACCTTGCAGCGGGCCGGCCTGATCAGCAGCCAGAAAGCCGGCCAATGGCACTTTTTCAAACGCAACGAAGATGTGATCCAGGCCTTCCTCGAGAAGCTGACCGCAGAACTTCGCATCAAAGACTGACAAGGACCCGACAATGCCCCTCTCGCTTCTCATCCTGGCCTTGAGCGCCTTCGCCATCGGCACCACCGAGTTCGTCATCATGGGCCTGCTGCCCGATGTGGCGAACGACCTGGGTGTGTCGATCCCCGGCGCCGGCTGGCTGGTGACCGGCTACGCCCTGGGCGTGGCGATCGGCGCGCCGTTCATGGCCCTGGCCACCGCCAGGCTGCCGCGCAAGGCCGCCCTGGTGGCGTTGATGGGGATTTTCATCGTCGGCAACCTGCTGTGTGCGCTGGCCAGTGACTACGACGTGCTGATGTTCGCCCGTGTGGTCACCGCCCTGTGCCATGGCGCCTTCTTTGGTATCGGTTCGGTGGTCGCGGCAGGCCTGGTGCCCGCCAACAAGCGTGCCTCCGCCGTGGCCCTGATGTTCACCGGCTTGACCCTGGCCAACGTGCTCGGCGTACCGCTGGGCACCGCCCTGGGCCAGCAGGCCGGCTGGCGCTCGACCTTCTGGGCGGTGACCGTGATCGGCGTGATTGCCCTGATCGGCCTGATCCGCTTCCTGCCCGCCAAGCGCGACGAAGAGAAGCTCGACATGCGTTCGGAACTGATCGCCCTCAAGGGCGCCGGGATCTGGCTGTCGCTGAGCATGACCGCGCTGTTCTCCGCCTCGGTGTTCACCCTGTTCACCTATGTCGCCCCGCTGCTGGGCGAGGTGACCGGCGTCTCGCCCCAGGGCGTGACCTGGACCCTGGTGCTGATCGGCCTGGGCCTGACCCTGGGCAACATCATCGGCGGCAAGATGGCCGACAAGAGCCTGTCGGGAACCCTGGTCGGCGTGCTGATCGCCATGGCCGTGACCAGCTCCGTGCTGACCTGGACCAGCGTCGCGCTGATCCCCACCGAAGTCACCCTGTTCCTCTGGGCCACCGCCTGCTTCGCCGCGGTGCCCGCCCTGCAGGTCAACGTGGTGACCTTCGGCAAGGCCGCGCCGAACCTGGTGTCCACGCTGAACATCGGCGCCTTCAACATCGGCAACGCCCTGGGCGCCTGGGTCGGCGGCAGCGTCATCGCCCACGGCTACGGCCTGGTCAACGTGCCGTTGGCGGCCGCCGCGCTGGCGGTCCTGGCCCTGCTGGTGACGCTGATTACCTTTCGCCAGGGCGGCAATGCCGAACTGGCTCCTGCCACCAACTGATACGTTCATCTATAGAAGGGTGTATTCCATGACGACTATTTTCGATCCGATCAAACTCGGCGACCTCGAGCTGGCCAACCGCATCATCATGGCGCCGCTGACCCGCTGCCGCGCCGACGAAGGCCGCGTGCCGAACGCGCTGATGGCCGAGTACTACGTACAACGCGCCTCCGCCGGCCTGATCCTCAGCGAGGCCACCTCGGTGACCCCAATAGGCGTGGGTTACCCGGACACCCCGGGCATCTGGTCCAACGACCAGGTGCGCGGCTGGAGCAACGTGACCAAGGCCGTTCATGGCGCGCGCGGCAAGATCTTCCTGCAACTGTGGCATGTGGGCCGGATCTCCCATCCGAGCTATCTGAACGGCGAAGCGCCAGTCGCGCCCAGCGCCATCCAGCCCAAGGGCCATGTCAGCCTGGTGCGTCCGCTGGCCGACTTCCCGACCCCGCGTGCCCTGGAAACCGCTGAAATCGCCGACATCGTCGACGCCTACCGCGTCGGTGCCGAGAACGCCAAGGCCGCCGGCTTCGACGGCGTGGAAATCCACGGCGCCAACGGCTACCTGCTCGACCAGTTCCTGCAAAGCTCCACCAACCAGCGCACCGACCAGTACGGCGGCTCCCTGGAAAACCGTGCGCGGCTGATGCTGGAAGTGACTGACGCGGCGATTGAAGTCTGGGGCGCCGGCCGTGTGGGCGTGCACTTGTCGCCCCGTGCCGACTTGCACGACATGGGCGATGAGAACCTCTCGGAAACCTTCACCTACCTCGCCCGCGAGCTGGGCAAACGCGGTATCGCCTTTATCTGCTCGCGCGAAAAAGAAGGCGCCGACAGCCTCGGCCCACAACTGAAAGAAGCCTTCGGCGGCCCCTACATCGCCAACGAACGCTTCACCAAGGACAGCGCCAACGCCTGGCTGGCCAGCGGCAAGGCCGATGCCGTGGCCTTCGGTGTGCCCTTCATCGCCAACCCGGACCTGCCGGCCCGCCTGAAGGCCGATGCGCCGCTGAACGACGCGCGTCCCGAGCTGTTCTACGCCAAGGGCCCGGTCGGCTATATCGACTACCCGACGCTGTAACAGGCCTCAATAAAAAAGCCCCGGATTCGCAAGAGCCGGGGCTTTTTCATGCACGTTCACCTGAAGGTGGGGCGCGATCAGCCGCGTTTGCGCTGGCCCCAGGCCACGGCCAGGCCGCTGAGGCAGATCACCGCGATCCCGACTATGGCGAAGCTGTCCGGGGTGTGATCGAAAATCAGGTAGCCGTACATGCCGGCGAACAGGATCTGCCCGTAGCTGAATGGCGCCAGCATCGCCGGCGCTGCATGGCGGAAAGCCTGGGTCAGCAACAGGTGGCCGAGCATGCCGCAGGTCCCTAGGCCGATCATGAACAGGGCATGCCCCAGGGTCGGCGTGCTCCAGAAGAACGGCAGCGCCGCGCTCATGATCAGGCTGTTGAGAATCCCGGTGAGGAAGTTGCTGGTGGTGGGGCTGTCGACACCGCTGAGCTTGCGGGTGAGTAACTGATAGAAGCCGAAACACAAGGCCGAGCACAGCGGCAGCAGGATCGCCGGGGTGAACAAGGCGCCGCCCGGACGAATCACGATCAATACCCCGACGAAACCGGCCAGCACCGCCAGCCACTGGCTGCGGGTCACCCGCTCGCCCAGCAGCGGCACGGACAAGGCGGTAACCAGCAAAGGCGCGAGGAAGTTGACCGCGGTGGCCTCGGCCAGGGGGATATAACGCAGGCCGGTGGTGAAAAACAGGCTGGTGCCGATCAGGCACAAGGCGCGCAACAGTTGCAGGCCCGGACGCTTGGTACGCACCACGGCGGAGAAACCGCTGCGCGGCACGAACACCACCAGCATCAACAGCGTGTGCACCACATACCGGGCCCAGACCACCATGACGATGGGATAGAACCCGGACAGGTATTTGGACAGGGTGTCATGACTGGCGAACAGCAAAACCGCCAGGCAAATCAGTGCTATACCTTTGACCGGTTGCTCGGTGCCCTTGTAAGCCGCGGTACTCACACTCATTCACATACTCGCAACAATTTCCCTACAAAATACGTAGCTCGCTATCTATCAAGATAAGGTCGGCACGTATATAAAGGCATCCCGGTGAGCCGTGACGAATGAAACATCGCGTTTTATAACGCGCAAACGTTGACATCTGCCGACGTAATTCCGCATTTTGTCTCAATTACGCAGGCTGGGACTCAGGCGCAGCATGTCCAATCCGGTATCGATCCAGCGCTCCGCTTCCTTATGGAGTTCGAAACTGTCCGGCGCCAACAGCCACTGATAAAGAATGCCATCAATATAGGCGTGGATGCTGATGGCCGCCCGGGCAGTATCGAGGTTCTCGGGCAGTTGTCCCCGCTTCACGGCATTGCGCAACCCCAGCTCGATATGCACGTTGCAATCCAGGCTGGCCGCGCGACGCTGGCGCCGCATGTCGCACATTTCATCGGTGATTTCGCACTTGTGAAACAAAATCTCATTAATGCGTCGGGTTTTCGGGTCCAGGGCAATTTGATGAAACAAATGAATCAGCAGCTTGCGCATGCACCCCAGCGGATCGACTTCTTCTTCGTCTTCACTGGCCCTGGCCATTTCATTCAGCGGCTCGCGCAAGGTATCGAGCATG
The DNA here is from genome assembly GCF_058800485.1 of Pseudomonas sp. GW822-FHT05A08. Taxonomy (NCBI): domain Bacteria; kingdom Pseudomonadati; phylum Pseudomonadota; class Gammaproteobacteria; order Pseudomonadales; family Pseudomonadaceae; genus Pseudomonas; species Pseudomonas sp. GW822-FHT05A08. The sequence continues at coordinate 1,733,841 of NZ_CM179511.1, read as the reverse complement.
GCCTGTACCAGATCCGCCTTGTTGCTGAAATGCCAGTAAATAGCTCCACGCGTGACACCGGCCAAAGTCGCGATATCGGCCAGGGTGGTACGCGCCACACCGCGCTCATAGAAGGCTTTTTCGGCCGCCTCGAGTATCTGTTTGCGGGTTTCTTGAGCTTCCTCTTTGGTACGACGGACCATGGCAGTAAACCTCGATCAGGATGTTTCAGCGATGCATGAAGCTCATCTGAATAAATATGGAACGGCATCTCGGGTGCCGTTTGCCCAGCCTACAATTCAACGTTTGCAACGGCTTTTGTAACCGAATGGGTACGCCGCCAAGGTATTTACAAACAACCATGAACGTAAGTATATTCCTTAGCAAGCTACTTATCCACTCAGCACCCGTTTTTTACCCTTCCACTTTTCGAGTGCGCATTTTGCGCGCCTGACCCGAGGATCTTCATGCAACTCAAGCCAGCTGTTACCGCTCTGGTCACTGCCGTCGCCCTGGCATCGCTGCTCAGCGGATGTAAAAAGGAAGAGGCGGCTCCCGCCCCACAAGCCCCTCAGGTCGGCGTAGTCACCCTGCAACCTCAAGCCTTTACCCTGACGTCCGAGCTTCCAGGGCGCACCACTGCGTTCCGGATCGCCGAAGTCCGTCCTCAGGTCAACGGCATCATTCTCAAGCGTCTGTTCAAGGAAGGCGGCGACGTCAAGGAAGGTCAGCAGCTCTATCAGATCGATCCGTCGGTCTATGAGTCGACCCTCAAGAGCGCCCAGGCCAACCTGCAATCGACCAAGTCGATCTCCGATCGCTACAAGCAGCTGGTCGACGAGCAAGCCGTAAGCCGCCAGGAATACGACACCGCCGTCGCCAACCGCCTGCAATCGGAAGCCGCGCTGCAGAGCGCCCAGATCGACCTGCGCTACACCAAGGTGCTGTCGCCGATCTCCGGGCGTATCGGCCGTTCTTCGGTCACTGAAGGCGCATTGGTCAGCAACGGTCAATCCGCCGCCATGGCAACCATCCAGCAGCTCGACCCGATCTACGTCGACGTCACCCAGTCGTCGGTGGAACTGCTCGAACTGCGCCGCGAGCTGGAAAGTGGTCGCCTGCAGAAGGCCGGCGACAACGCCGCCAAGGTCAAGCTGACCCTGGAAGACGGCAGCCAGTACAAGCTCGACGGCAAGCTGGAGTTCTCCGAAGTGTCGGTCGACGAAACCACCGGTTCCGTGACCCTGCGCGCGGTGTTCCCGAACCCGGAACACACCCTGCTGCCCGGCATGTTCGTGCATGCGCAACTGCAGGCCGGCGTGAATGCCGCGGCGATCCTCGCCCCGCAACAAGGCGTGACCCGCGACCTCAAGGGCACACCGACCGCCCTGGTGGTTGGTCCGGACAACAAGGTTGAACTGCGTCAGCTCAAGGCCAGCCGCACCGTCGGCAACCAGTGGCTGATCGAGGACGGCCTGAAGGCCGGTGATCGCCTGATCACCGAAGGGCTGCAATTCGTCCGACCTGGCGTCGAAGTCAAAGCCAGCGAAGCGACCAACGTTCCAGCCAAAAACCCGGCCACTGCACAGGCAACTGACAAAGCTGCAGGCGGCAAAGGGGAGTAAACCATGTCGAAATTTTTTATCGACCGTCCGATTTTCGCCTGGGTAATCGCCCTGGTGATCATGCTGGTCGGGGCTCTATCGATCCTCAAATTGCCGATCAACCAATACCCGAGCATCGCGCCTCCAGCGATCGCCATCTCCGTGACCTACCCAGGCGCTTCCGCACAGACCGTGCAGGACACCGTGGTCCAGGTCATCGAGCAGCAGCTCAACGGTATCGACAACCTGCGTTATGTGTCATCGGAAAGTAACTCCGACGGCAGCATGACCATTACCGCGACCTTCGAGCAGGGCACCAACTCGGACACCGCGCAGGTCCAGGTACAGAACAAGCTGAACCTGGCCACCCCGCTGCTGCCGCAAGAAGTGCAGCAACAGGGTATCCGCGTGACCAAGGCGGTGAAGAACTTCCTGTTGGTGATCGGTGTGGTTTCCGAGGACGGCAGCATGTCCAAGGACGACCTGTCGAACTACATCGTGTCCAACATGCAGGACCCGATCTCGCGGACCGCGGGCGTGGGTGACTTCCAGGTGTTCGGCGCCCAGTACGCCATGCGTATCTGGCTCGACCCGGCCAAGCTGAACAACTTCAACCTGACTCCGGTCGACGTGAAAACCGCCGTGGCGGCGCAGAACGTCCAGGTGTCGTCCGGCCAGATCGGTGGTTTGCCAGCCCTGCCAGGCCAGCAACTGAACGCCACCATCATCGGCAAGACCCGCCTGCAGACTGCCGAGCAGTTCAAGGCGATCCTGCTGAAGGTCAACGCGGACGGCTCGCAAGTGCGTCTGGGCGATGTCGCGGATGTGGCCCTGGGGGGTGAAAACTACTCCGTCAGTGCCCAGTTCAACGGTGCCCCGGCTTCCGGCCTGGCCGTGAAACTGGCCAACGGCGCCAACGCCCTGGACACCGCCAAGGCCCTGCGCAAGACCATCAGCGACCTGGAGCCGTTCTTCCCGGAAGGGATGAAAGTGGTATTCCCGTACGACACCACCCCGGTGGTGACCGAGTCGATCAAGGGTGTGGTTGAAACCCTGGTCGAAGCGATCGTGCTGGTGTTCCTGGTGATGTTCCTGTTCCTGCAGAACTTCCGCGCCACTGTCATCACCACCATGACCGTTCCGGTGGTGTTGCTGGGTACCTTCGGTATCCTTGCGGCCGCCGGCTTCAGCATCAACACCCTGACCATGTTCGGCATGGTGCTGGCCATCGGCTTGCTGGTGGACGACGCCATCGTCGTGGTGGAAAACGTCGAGCGGGTAATGGCCGAGGAAGGCCTGTCCCCCAAGGAAGCGACCAAGAAGTCCATGGGCCAGATCCAGGGCGCCCTGGTCGGCATTGCCCTGGTGCTGTCGGCGGTACTGCTGCCAATGGCGTTCTTCAGCGGTTCCACCGGTGTGATCTACAAGCAGTTCTCGATCACCGTGGTCTCGGCCATGGCCCTGTCGGTACTGGTTGCCCTGATCTTCACCCCGGCCCTGTGCGCCACCATGCTCAAGGCCATTCCCCACGGCGAACACGCCGCGCCGAAACGCGGCTTCTTCGGCTGGTTCAACCGTACCTTCGACCGCAGCGTCAAAAGCTACGAGCGTGGCGTGGGCAACATCCTGCGGCACAAGGCGCCTTATCTGCTGGCCTACGCGCTGATCGTGGTCGGCATGATCTGGCTGTTCGCCCGCATCCCGACTGCGTTCCTTCCGGAAGAAGACCAGGGCGTACTGTTCGCCCAGGTACAGACCCCGGCCGGCTCCAGTTCCGAGCGAACCCAGGTGGTAGTCGATGAAATGCGCGCCTACCTGCTGGACAAGGAAAAGGACACCGTGGCCTCGGTCTTCACCGTGAACGGCTTCAACTTCGCCGGTCGTGGCCAGAGCTCGGGCATGGCGTTCATCATGCTCAAGCCGTGGGACGAACGCTCCGTGGAAAACAGCGTGTTCAACCTGGCCGCCCGTGCCCAGCAGCACTTCTTCAGCTTCCGTGACGCGATGGTGTTCGCCTTCGCCCCGCCGGCGGTACTGGAGTTGGGTAACGCCACCGGTTTCGACGTGTTCCTGCAGGACCGCGCCGGTATCGGCCACGAGAAACTGATGGAAGCGCGCAACCAGTTCCTCGGCATGGCGGCGCAAAGCAAGATCCTGTCCCAGGTGCGTCCGAACGGCCTGAACGACGAGCCGCAGTACCAGCTGGAAATCGATGACGAGAAGGCCAGCGCCCTGGGCGTGACCATCTCCGACATCAACAACACCTTGTCGATTGCCCTGGGCAGTAGCTACGTCAACGACTTCATCGACCGCGGTCGGGTGAAGAAGGTGTACATCCAGGGTCAGCCTAACGCTCGCATGAGCCCCGAGGACCTGAAGAAGTGGTACGTGCGCAACAGCGCCGGGACCATGGTGCCGTTCGCCTCCTTCGCCAAGGGCACGTGGATCTACGGTTCGCCGAAACTGGCCCGTTACAACGGCGTGGAAGCGGTGGAAGTCCTGGGTGCCCCGGCGCCGGGCTACAGCACCGGTGAAGCCATGGCCGAAGTCGAAGCCATCGCCAAGAAGCTGCCGGCCGGTGTCGGTATCTCCTGGACCGGCCTGTCCTACGAGGAACGCCTGTCGGGCTCGCAAGCTCCCGCGCTGTACGCCTTGTCGCTGCTGATGGTGTTCCTGTGCCTGGCGGCGCTGTATGAAAGCTGGTCGATTCCGATCGCGGTCATGCTGGTGGTGCCGCTGGGGATCATCGGTGCGCTGATGGCAACCAGCCTGCGCGGCCTGTCCAACGACGTGTACTTCCAGGTGGGGCTGTTGGTGACCATCGGCCTGGCGGCGAAAAACGCCATTCTGATCGTCGAGTTCGCCAAGGAACTGCACGAAGAGGGCCGCAGCCTGGTGGACGCGGCGATCGAAGCCTGCCGCATGCGTCTGCGTCCGATCGTCATGACCTCCCTGGCCTTCGTGCTCGGTGTGGTACCGCTGGCCATCTCCACCGGCGCCGGCTCGGGTAGCCAGCATGCGATCGGTACAGGGGTGATTGGCGGTATGCTCACCGCGACTGTCCTGGCGATATTCTGGGTACCTTTGTTCTTCGTCACCGTGTCGTCGATGAGCCGCCGCAAGGCAATCGAAGCGCAACCTACCGAAACTCCTGAAGAGGCTGGCCAATGAGCAAGTCGCTACTCTCCCTCGCAATCACCGCCGCCGTGCTGAGTGGTTGCTCGCTGATACCGGATTATCAGCAGCCGCAAGCGCCGGTCGCGGCGCAATACCCGCAAGGGCCGGCCTATTCGCCTGCGGAGGCTGCCAACCAGGCAGCCGCCGAACAGGGCTGGCGGCAGTTCTTCCATGACCCTGCCCTGCAGCAGCTGATCCAGACCGCGCTGGTGAACAACCGTGACCTGCGGGTCGCGGCGCTGAACATCGACGCTTACGCCGCGCAGTACCAGATCCAGCGCGCGGATCTGTTCCCGGCGATCTCGGCCAACGGCAGCGGCAGCCGTCAACGCACCCCGGCACGGCTGTCGCAGACCGGTGAAGCGGCCATCTCCAGCCAGTACTCGGCAACCCTGGGTGTCAGCGCTTATGAGCTGGACCTGTTCGGTCGCGTTCGCAGCTTGAGCGAGCAGGCCTTGCAGACCTACTTCTCCAGCGAAGAAGCCCGGCGCAGCACGCAGATCAGCCTGGTGGCCAGCGTGGCCAACGCCTACCTGACCTGGCAGGCCGACAAGGAACTGCTCAAGCTGACCCAGGACACCCTGGCGGCCTACGAGGAGAGCTACCGCCTGACCTCGCGCAGCAACGAAGTTGGCGTGGCCTCGGCCCTGGACCTGAGCCAGGCACGGACCTCGGTGGAAAACGCCCGGGTACAACTGGCGCGTTATACCCGCCAGGTGGCCCAGGACGAAAACAGCCTGACCCTGCTGCTGGGTACCTCGATCCCGGCCAACTTGCCGAGCCCGCAGCCATTGTCGGCCGACCTGCTCAGCGAGTTGCCCGCCGGCCTGCCGTCGGAACTGCTGCAACGCCGTCCGGACATCCTCGCCGCCGAGCACAACCTGAAAGCCGCCAACGCCAGTATTGGCGCGGCACGCGCGGCGTTCTTCCCGAGTATCAGCCTGACCGCCAATGCCGGGACCTTGAGCCCGGATATGGGCGGCCTGTTCAAGGGCGGCTCGGGCACCTGGTCGTTCGCGCCGCAGATCAATATCCCGATCTTCAACGCCGGCAGCCTGCGCGCCAGCCTGGATTACTCGAAAATCCAGAAAGACATCAACGTCGCGCAGTACGAGAAGTCCATCCAGACCGCCTTCCAGGAAGTCTCCGATGGCCTGGCCGCACGCCAGACCTACAACCAGCAGTTGCAGGCCCAGCGTGACTTCGTCAATGCCAACCAGGATTACTACCGCCTGGCCGAGCGTCGCTACCGCATCGGTGTCGACAGCAACCTGACCTTCCTCGACGCTCAGCGCTCGCTGTTCAGCGCGCAGCAAGCGTTGATCACCGACCGGCTTGCGCAGCTGACCAGCGAGGTCAACCTGTACAAGGCCCTGGGCGGCGGTTGGAACGAGCAAGGTTCGCAGCAAGCGGAAGTGAGCAAAGAGGCACCGCCACTGAAGCTGTTCTGAGTGCATGACGCTTGAAAAAAACCCACCTTGCGGTGGGTTTTTTTATGGGCCGCAGACCGCCGTCACTTGTGTTCGTTAATCGCCCAAAACCCGCCAAGGCCAATTGAACAGGGCCGTTGATCCAACGCACCATTCCCCGCACCTACAAAAACCAATAACAACAGGTTCGTCATCATGACCCCGCGCCCTGCCCGCTCCGGCTGATTCCGTTCCCTCCACCCTCCCGGTTTCAACCTTGTCTGCAACCTGACGTTGCGGCAGCGCCCAGCCTCACCCCTAACAATTAGAGAGCCCGATCCATGAAGCCATCCACTCGCACTCCCTATTCACTGCTGCCCAGCCTGCTGGCTGTCAGCATCGCCAGCACGGCCCTGCCGGTCATGGCCGCGGAGTCCGGCTTTCTCGAAGACACCAAGGTCAACCTGAACCTGCGCAACTTCTACATCAACCGCAACTTCACCAACCCGGGCAAGGCCCAGGGCAAGGCTGAAGAATGGACGCAGAGCTTCATCCTCGACGCCAAGTCCGGCTTCACCCAGGGCACCGTCGGGTTCGGCATGGACGTGCTGGGGCTGTATTCGTTGAAGCTCGATGGCGGCAAGGGCACCGGCGGTACCCAGTTATTGCCGCTGGATCACGACGGGCGCCCGGCCGACCACTTCGGCCGCACGGGCGTGGCATTCAAGGCCCGCCTGTCGCAGACCGAGCTCAAGGTCGGCGAATGGATGCCGGTGCTGCCGATCCTGCGCTCGGACGACGGTCGCTCCCTGCCCCAGACCTTCCGCGGCGGCCAGGTCACCTCGAAGGAAATCGACGGCCTGACCCTCTACGGCGGCCAGTTCCGCGCCAACAGCCCGCGTGACGACAGCAGCATGAGCGACATGTCGATGACCGGCAAAGCGGCCTTCACCTCCGACCGCTTCAACTTCCAGGGCGGCGAATACAGCTTCAACGACAAGCGCACCCAGGTCGGGGTGTGGAACGCCCAGCTCAAGGACATCTACAGCCAGCAATACCTCAACCTGATCCACAGCCAGCCGCTGGGCGACTGGACCCTGGGCGCCAACATCGGCTTCTTCTACGGCAAGGAAGATGGCAGCGCTCGCGCCGGCGACCTGGACAACAAGACCTGGTCGGGCCTGTTCTCGGCCAAGTACGGCGGCCACACCTTCTACGTCGGCCTGCAGAAGCTCACCGGCGACAACGCCTGGATGCGCGTCAACGGCACCAGCGGCGGCACCCTGGCCAACGACAGCTACAACGCCAGCTACGACAACGCCCAGGAAAGATCCTGGCAGCTGCGTCATGACTACAACTTCGTCGCGGTCGGCATCCCCGGCCTGACCCTGATGAACCGCTACATCAAGGGCGACAACGTGCACACCGGCACCATCACCGACGGCAAGGAATGGGGACGCGAGAGCGAGCTGGCCTACACCGTGCAAAGCGGCACGCTCAAGAACCTCAACGTCAAATGGCGCAACTCGACCATGCGCCGCGACTTCAGCACCAACGAGTTCGACGAGAACCGCCTGATCATCAGCTACCCGATCAGCCTGCTGTAAGCCCACTCGCTCGCCCACACCAAAAACAAGGCCAGCCCCGTTCCCCGGGGCTGGCCTTGTTTTTGTAGGAGCGAAGCTTGCTCGCGATGATCGTCGACGATGGCGCGTATTGACGGGCTGAACGCGGCACCCTCAGGTTCATCGCGAGCAAGCTCGCTCCGACAGGGAAAACGCAGCGGCGCCGAGTTGCTCGGCGCCGCGTTTGTTTATAGGTCGTGGGTTATCAGCCGCGGGATTCGACGCCCAGTTCGTCCCACACCGACTCGGCGAGATGGAAGGTCGCGTTGGCCGCCGGAATGCCGCAGTAGATCGCGCTCTGCATGATCACTTCCTTGATCTCGGCGCGGCTCACGCCATTGTTCGCGGCGGCGCGCAGGTGCAGCTTGAGCTCTTCGTTGCGGTTCATGCCGATCAGCATGGCGATGGTGATCAGGCTGCGGGTATGGCGCGGCAGGCCCGGACGCGTCCAGATATCGCCCCAGGCATGCCGGGTGATCATTTCCTGGAACTCCGAGTTGAACTCGGTCAGGGTGCTCAGGCTGCGATCGACATGGGCATCGCCCAGCACCGCGCGACGCACTTGCATGCCTTCGGCGTAACGTTGTTTCTCGTCCACGGGGGGCTCCTTAAATACGCTGGTCGGCCAGCAAAAATGCCACGACCCGCTCGCTGAACGCAGCGCCAGCCTGGACGTTGGACAGGTGCGCCGCATGGAACTCGGCGTATTCGGCGCCGCGCACGCGCTCCTGGATAAAGTGCCCGCCCGCGGGCGGCGTGACCGCGTCTTCAGTTCCGGACACCACCAGGGTCGGCGCCTCGATCGCCGACAATTGATCACGGAAATCCGCATCGCGCACCGCCGCGCAGTTGGCGGCATAACCCTCGGGCGAGGTGGCCGCCAGCATGTCGGTGATCAGCTTGGCCTGGTCCGGGTGCGCCGCGGCGAAGTCCGGGGTGAACCAGCGGGCGATCGAGGCATCGCGCAATGCGACCATGGCCGCCTGGCCATCGCGCAGCACGGTTTCGATGCGTGGATTCCATACCGACGGGTCGCCGATCTTCGCCGCGGTGTTGCATACCACCAGTTTGTTCAGGCGCTCGCCGGCATTGATACCCAGCCACTGGCCGATCAACCCGCCCATGGACAGGCCGCAGAAATGCGCGCGCTGGATATGCAGCGCGTCCAGTAGCGCCAGCACATCGTGCCCCAACTGCTCGATGCTGTAGGGGCCCTCGGTGACCAGGGATTTGCCGTGGCCACGGGTGTCGAAACGCAGCACCCGGAAGTGCTTGGTAAAGATCGGAATCTGGATGTCCCACATGTGCAGGTCGGTACCCAGGGAGTTGGACAGGACCAGCACCGGCGCATCGGCCGGGCCGTCCAGTTGGTAATGCAGTTCGCCATCGGCGAGTTGTACGAATCCCACGGCAGTCTCCTTCAGGCGTTCAAAGCTAAATGTTCGGCCACGGCGCGCTCGACCCAGGCGTGCGCCTGGCCGAGGTAATGCGCCGGGTCCAGCAGGCGATCCAGTTCCGCCGCCGACAGCTCGGCGGTCACTTGCGGCTCGTCCCCCAGCACCGCGCGCAGATGCCGCTGTTCGGCCACCGCGCGCTTGCAGCATTGCTCCAGCAGATGGTGCGCGGTCTCGCGGCCCAGGCGCTGGGCCAGGGCGATGCTCACGGCTTCCGCCAGCACCAGCCCCTGGGTCAGGTCGAGGTTCCTGGCCATGCGCGCAGCGTCGACTTCCAGCCCGTCGGCCACCAGCAGCGCCTGTTGCAAGGCGCCGGACACCAGGCAGCAGATCTCCGGCAGGGTTTCCCATTCGGCGTGCCACAGCCCCAGGCTGCGTTCGTGCTCCTGGGGCATGGCGCTGAACATCGTCGCCAGCAGCCCGGGAACCCGGGTCGCCGCGCCGATCAACACCGCCGCGCCCACCGGGTTGCGCTTGTGCGGCATGGTCGAGGAACCACCCTTGCCCGGCGCCGACGGCTCGAAGACTTCCGCCGCCTCGGTCTGCATCAGCAGGCTGATGTCACGGCCGAGCTTGCCGAGGCTGCCGGCGATCAGGCCGAGTACCGAGGCGAACTCCACCAGCCGGTCGCGCTGGGTATGCCAGGGCTGTTCCGGCAGGCTCAATTGCAACTCCTCGGCCAGGGCCTGGGCAATCGGCAGGGCCTGCTCGCCCAGGGCAGCGAGGGTGCCGGAGGCCCCACCAAACTGCAGCACCAGCAGGCGTGGCTTGAGCTGCGCCAGACGCTCGCGGCTGCGGGTCAGCGCCCCCAGCCAGCCGGCGATCTTCATGCCGAGAGTGACCGGCGTGGCATGTTGCAGCCAGGTGCGGCCGGCCATGGGGGTGGTGGCATAGCGCTGGGCCTGCGCGGCCAGGATGCCGCCCAGGCGCGCCAGGTCGTTGTCGATCAGGCTCAGCGCCTGCCGCACTTGCAGGACCAGCCCACTGTCCATCACATCCTGGCTGGTGGCGCCCAGGTGCACATAACGCTCGGCGCTGGCATCGCTCTTGGCGATCTGCTTGCCTAGGGCCTTGACCAGTGGAATCGCCGAATTGCCCGCCGTGGCGATGGCCTGGCCCAGGGCGGCAAAATCATAGAGCCCGGCCCGGCAGGCCGCCTCGATCGGCGCCACCGCGGCGGCCGGGATCACCCCGACCCGGGCCTCGGCCCGGGCCAGCGCGGCCTCGAAGTCGAGCATGGCCTGGACCCGCCCCTGGTCGCAGAACACCGCGCGCATATCGCGGGTGGTGAAGTAGGCATCGAACAGTTGGTTGCTCGCCGGTGTGCTCATAAACAATCCTTTGGGGCGTGCGTCCGCGACGGACGCACGCGGACAGGTCACAGATCGTGGTGCAGGTACGCCGCCTGTTTCGGCAGGCGCAGGCTGAACAGGAAGGCAATCGCCATCATCGCCGTCACGTACCAGTAGAAGGTGTTTTCCATGCCCAGGGATTTCAGGCCCAGGGCCACGTATTCCGCCGAACCGCCGAACAGCGCGTTGGCCACCGCATAGGCCAGGCCTACCCCCAGCGCCCGCACTTGCGGCGGAAACATCTCGGCCTTTACCAGGCCGCTGATGGAGGTGTAGAAACTGACGATCGCCAGGGCCAGGGTGATCAGCACAAAGGCCAGGAACGGGCTGGTAATGGTTTTCAGGGTCAGCAGGATAGGCACGGTGCACAGCGTGCCCAGCGCGCCGAACCAGAGCATCGAGTTACGCCGGCCGATCTTGTCCGCCAGCATGCCGAACAGTGGCTGCATGCACATATAGAGAAACAGAGCGCCGGTCATGATGTAACTGGCGGTCTTGGCGTGCATGCCGGCGGTGTTCACCAGGTATTTCTGCATATAGGTGGTGAAGGTGTAGAAAATCAGCGAGCCGCCGGCGGTGTAGCCCAGCACGGTGACAAAGGCCTTCGAGTGATGCTTGAACAGCGCGGCCACGCTGCCGGCGTCCTTGTCTTCACGCATTTCCTTGCTGGTGGTTTCTTTCAGCGAGCGCCGCAGCAGCAGGGAGATCAGGGCCGCAATGGCGCCGATCACGAACGGAATCCGCCAGCCCCAGGCCTTGAGCTGCGCCTCGTCGAGAAACTGTTGCAGGATCACCACCACCAGCACCGCCAGCAATTGCCCGCCGATCAGGGTCACGTACTGGAAGGACGCGAAGAACCCGCGCTGGCCCTTGAGTGCGACTTCACTCATGTAGGTCGCGGTGGTGCCGTACTCACCGCCCACCGACAGGCCCTGGAACAGCCGCGCCATCAACAGCAACGCCGGCGCCCAGGCGCCGATGCTGGCGTAGGTCGGCAGGAAAGCGATGACCAAGGAGCCGGTGCACATCATCAGCACCGAAATCATCATGGAATTCTTGCGCCCGTGCTTGTCGGCCACCCGGCCGAACAGCCAGCCGCCGATAGGACGCATCAGGAACCCGGCGGCGAACACGCCGGCGGTATTGAGCAGTTGCACCGTGGGGTCGTCGGAGGGGAAAAACGCCGGGGCGAAATAGATCGCGCAGAAGGCGTAGACGTAGAAGTCGAACCATTCGACCAGATTGCCGGAGGAAGCGCCGACGATCGCGAAGATCCTCTTGCTGCGCTCCTCGGTCGTGTAGTGACTGGTTAACGTTGTCATGGGTTTTCACTCTTTGGGGACGTGGTGAGTCTAGACATACTTTGTAACAGTCCCGTTCCGCAAGACGACCTTGGGGGAAGCGACCGGTTCAGCCTTATCGCGAACCAGCTCGCGATCCCCCCAGGCACACTCAATAATCGAAGAACACCGTTTCCGCGTCGGTCCCCTGCAGGATCACGTTCCACTGGTAGTGGCCCGCGGCATCCGCCTTGGCCAGCAAGGTGGCGCGACGCTCTTCGGGCACGCAGGCCAGCAGCGGATCGGCGGCGTTGGCCGGCTCGCCGTCGAAGTAGATACGGGTCAGCAGGTGCTTGACCAGGCCCCGGGCAAACACCAGCACCACCAGGTGCGGCGCCTGGGTCGAGCCTTTCAGGCCAGGTACGGTACCCGGCTTGATGGTGGTGAAGCGGAAACGCCCTTCCCCATCCACCGGCACCCGGCCGAAGCCCTGGAAGTTCGGGTCCAGGGCCTTGGCCTGATCGTCTTCCGGGTGGTCGTACTTGCCGGCCGCGTTGGCCTGCCAGATTTCCAGCATGGCGTCGTTGACGAAATCGCCGTTGCCGTCCACCACCTGGCCGCTGATCGCCACCCGCTCGCCGAGGGTCTCGGCCCGGGTCAGGTCTTCGCGGTTCAGCCAGGTCAGGCCGATGTGGTAGTACGGGCCGACGGTGTGGGATGTGGTCGCAGTCAGCGTCATCTTATTTCTCCATCGGCGTGGCATCGCGGCCGCGCAAGACGATGTCCCAACGGTAGCCGAGGGCGTAGGACGGAATGGTTTTCTCCAGGTCGAAGCTGGCGATCAGGCGTTCCTTGGCGCGGGTGTCCGGCACGCAGTTGTAGATCGGGTCGTAGGCCAGCAGCGGGTCGCCGGGGAAGTACATCTGGGTCACCAGGCGCGTGAGAATGCTCGGGCCGAACAGCGAGAAGTGGATATGCGCCGGACGCCAGGCGTTGTGGTGGTTACCCCAGGGGTAGGCACCGGGCTTGATGGTCTGGAACTGGTACCAGCCATCGGCATCGGTGACGGTGCGCCCGGTGCCGGTGAAATTCGGGTCCAACGGTGCGTCATGCAGGTCGCGGTCGTGGTTGTAGCGACCGGCGGCGTTGGCCTGCCAGATCTCCACCAGGATCCCCGGCACCGGCAGGCCGTTCTCGTCCAGCACCCGGCCGTGGATGATGATGCGTTCGCCCTGAGGCTCGCCGGCATGCTGGGCAGTCAGGTCGTTGTCCTTGTCCTGCAGGTAATCGGCGCCGATGGTCGGGCCGGTGATTTCCGACAGCGAATGGGGCAGGAACACCAGCGGCTTGGACGGCGAGCGGGTGTTGGTGGATTTGTAGGCCGGGTGCAGGTAATCAGGCTGAGTACCTGGTTGCGGGCGCCGGTAACCGGGCTTGTCGGTCATGCTCGTTCCTCGTTCTTATAAGAAGCGCGTCAGACGCGCTCGATGGCCAATGCCAGGCCCTGGCCGACACCCACGCACATGGTCGCCAGGCCTTTTTTGCCACCGGTCTTTTCCAGGTGGTGCAGCGCGGTCAATACCAGGCGCGCGCCGCTCATGCCCAGCGGATGGCCGAGGGCGATGGCGCCGCCGTTGGGGTTGACCTGTGGCGCGTCGTCCGCCAGGCCCAGTTCGCGCAATACTGCCAGGCCCTGGCTGGCGAAGGCTTCGTTGAGTTCGATCACATCGAAATCGCTGACCGCCACGCCCAGGCGCTCGGTCAACTTGCGCACCGCCGGCACCGGGCCGATGCCCATCACCCGTGGCGCCACGCCGGCGCTGGCCATGCCCAGCACCCGGGCACGGGCGGTCAGGCCGTGCCTTTTCACCGCTTCGGCCGACGCCAGGATCAGCGCCGCCGCCCCGTCGTTGACGCCCGAGGCGTTGCCGGCGGTGACGGTCTTGTCCGCGCCGTTGACCGGCTTGAGTTTGCTCAGGGTTTCCAGCGAGGTATCGGCCCGCGGGTGCTCGTCCTGCTCGATAACGGTCTCGCCCTTCTTGTGGACGATACGCACCGGAACGATTTCCTCGGCGAAGAACCCGGCGGCCTGCGCCGCGGCGGTGCGCTGCTGGCTGCGCAGGGCGAACGCATCCTGGTCGGCACGCGACACCTGATAATCGTCGGCGACGTTGTCGGCGGTCTGCGGCATCGCATCCACGCCGTACTGAGCCTTCATCAGCGGGTTGATGAAGCGCCAGCCGATGGTGGTGTCTTCCAGCTTCATGTTGCGCGAAAAGGCGGTGTCGGCCTTGCCCATGACAAAGGGCGCGCGGGACATCGACTCGACGCCGCCAGCGATGGCCAGCTCCATCTCGCCACTGGCGATGGCGCGGAAGGCGGTGCCGATGGCATCCATGCCCGAAGCGCACAGGCGGTTGAGGGTCACGCCCGGAATGGTGTCCGGCAGCCCGGCCAGCAGCAGCGCCATGCGCGCCACGTTTCGATTGTCTTCGCCGGCCTGGTTGGCGCAGCCGAGGAACACCTCGTCCACCGCGCTCCAGTCCACCGACGGGTTGCGCTCGATCAGCGCCTTGATCGGCGCGGCGGCCAGATCGTCGGCCCGCACCGTCGACAAACCGCCACCAAAGCGGCCGATGGGGGTACGAATGGCGTCACAGATAAACACTTCGCGCATCAGGCTTCTCCCGGGGTTTGGCCATGGGCCGCGGCGGTGCGGGCTTCCAGGTCACGCAAGGCGGTCAGCTCGATCTCGGTCGGGGCGGCGGTTTCCGCCACCTGGTCGGCGAAACGGATCGCCCAGCCAGTGGCGGCGACCACCTGCTCGCGGGTCACGCCCGGGTGCAGCGAGGTCACCACGAATTCATGGGTGCCGGCTTCCGGCTCCATGATGCACAGGTCAGTGATGATCCCCACCGGCCCGGCCCCTGGCAGGCCCAGGCGTTTGCGCGAGTCGCCGCCTTCGCCGTGACCGACCGAGGTGATGAAGTCGAGCTTGTCGACAAAGGAACGCGACGATTGCTTGAGGATGATCAGCACGCTCTTGGCCGAGCCGGCGATCTCCGGCGCACCGCCGGCGCCCGGCAGGCGGACTTTCGGCTGGTGGTAATCGCCGACCACCGTGGTGTTGATGTTGCCGAAACGGTCGACCTGGGCGGCGCCGAGGAAACCGACGTCGATACGCCCGCCTTGCAGCCAGTAGCGGAAGATCTCGCCGGTCGGCACCACGGTGTCCGCGGTCTCGGCCAGCTCGCCATCACCGATGGACAGCGGCAGCACGCTGGGCTTGGCGCCGATCGGACCGGACTCGTAGATCAGCACCACGTCCGGCGACGAAGTCAGGCGCGCCAGGTTGGCGGCCTTGGACGGCAGGCCGATCCCGACAAAACACACCGAGCCGTTCTGCAGGCGGCGGGCGGCGGCAACGGTCATCATTTCATTGGTGGAGTAAGTCATTATTTGGCCCCCGTTGCTGCGGCCAGCTTGGCCTGGAATTCACTGAAGTCAGCACTGCCGCGGATGTATTCGTTGATCCAGGCGGTGAAGGTTTCACGGTCGCGGGCGATCGGGTCCCAGGCCTGGTAGAAGATGTTGTCGCGCTCGGTATAGCCGTGGGCGTAGGACGGATGGGCGCCGCCCGGCACATGGCAGACCGCGCTCAGGGCCCAGGTCGGCAGCACGCAGGCGTTCATCGGGGCG
The DNA here is from genome assembly GCF_058800485.1 of Pseudomonas sp. GW822-FHT05A08. Taxonomy (NCBI): domain Bacteria; kingdom Pseudomonadati; phylum Pseudomonadota; class Gammaproteobacteria; order Pseudomonadales; family Pseudomonadaceae; genus Pseudomonas; species Pseudomonas sp. GW822-FHT05A08. The sequence goes on along the minus strand of NZ_CM179511.1, from coordinate 1,718,262 downwards.
TTCAGGTCGTCGACGATTTCTTCCACGGTGACGATGCAGCGCTTGGCGGCCAGGGCGGCTTCCTTCTGTACGCCAAGAATGCCCCACAACAGCACGTTGCCCTTGCGGTCGGCTTTCTGCGCATGGATCACGGTGACGTCAGGACGTACCGATGGCACCGCCGCCAGCACTTCACCGGTGAATGGGCAGGTCACGCTCTTGATCAGCGGGTTGACCTTCGGCAGGTCGGAGCCGGCATAAGCGCGCAAGACCGCGAATGGCAGGCCCGAGGCGCCCGCCACGTAGGCATTGGCCAGGTCGGCGTGGCTGTGTTCTTCGATTTCCAGGGGGTGCGGCCATTGCTTCTCGACCGCATCCCGCAGGCGATGCAGGGAGCCGACGCCCGGGTTGCCGCCCCAGGAGAAAATCAGCTTGCGGGCACAACCGGCACCGATCAACTGGTCGTAGATCAGGTCAGGGGTCATCCGTACCAGGGTCAGGTCTTTTTTGCCCTGGCGAATGATTTCATGACCCGCGGCCGTGGGGATCAGGTGGGTGAAGCCTTCGAGCGCGACGGTATCGCCGTCGTTGACGAACTGCTTCACCGCGTCGTGCAGCGAAAGGATTTCAGCCATGGGGGATCTCCCGATTGTTATTGAGCGACTGGAAGAAAAAGGCGCCGAAGGATGCGCCGGAGTGACTGAAGATTAAGCCGAGGGAAAAACCCAAACAATCCGATAATCGACTGAGCGTTCGCTTATCGAACAGATTGTTGTCTGACTATCGATTGTGCTGTGGCCGCTGCCGCAGGCTGCGATCGACCCGGGCCGCGTTCGGAGAACGGTCGCGAAGATCTCAGGATCGCTGAAGGCCTTCGGCCTTATCGCAGCCTGCGGCAGTGGCTACAGGTATTCAGCGCTCCCTTGAGGAGCGCCTTGCTGATTCGATCAGGTCGCATCCGCATGGCTGACCATGCCCTTGATCACCACCGCCGTGGTCGCCAGCGCGGCCGGGATCACCAGCGCGGTCAGCACTTGCTCGAAATTCCAGCCCAGCCCCAGCAGCGTGGCGCCCATCCAGGCCCCGAGGATCGCCCCGAAGCGACCGATGCCAAGCATCCACGACACGCCGGTGGCGCGGCCCTGGGTCGGATAGAAGCGCGCGGCCAGGGATGGCATCGCCGATTGCGCACCGTTGACGCACATGCCGGCGATCAGCACCAGGGTCGCCAGCAAGGTGATGTTACCCAGGCTTTGCCCGACCGCGTAGGCGAAGACCCCGGCCAGCAGGTAGAAAGTGCCGATGACCTTGTGCGGGTTGAAGCGGTCCATGGCCCAGCCCACCACCACGGCGCTGAGTACCCCACCGAACTGGAACAGCGCGCCGATAAAGGCCGCCTGCTCCATGCTCGCGCCGCTGTCGCGCATCAGGGTCGGCAGCCAGCTGGTCAGCAGGTACACGATCACCAGTCCCATGAAATAGGTCAGCCACAGCAGCAAGGTGCCTGCGCTGTAGGTCCCGGAGAAAATCACCGCAAACACATTGCGCGCCTTCACCGTCTTCTGTTCCGGCACGCTGAAGCTCGCGGCCTGGCCGACCGTGCCCGGCTCGATGGGCGCCAGGGCCTTGCGCACCTTGTCGGTGCCACGATTGCGCACCACCAGGTAACGCGCCGACTCCGGCAGCCAGACCAGCAGCACCACTGCCAGGATCAGCGGCAAAATCCCGCCGATCAGCAACAGGCTGTGCCAGCCAAATGCCGGGATCAGCTTGGCGGAAATGAAACCGCCGCCGGCCATGCCCAGGTTGAAACCACAGAACATGCTGGTCACCAGCAACGACTTGTGGCGCTCGGGGGTGTATTCGGACAGCAGCGTGGTGGCATTCGGCATGCCGGCGCCCAGGCCCAGGCCGGTAAGGAAACGCAGCACCAGCAACTGGTCGACATTACTGCTGTAGGCCGACGCCAGGCTGAAGGCACCGAACAGCAGCACCGCCCCCACCAGCACCACTTTGCGCCCGAAGCGGTCAGCCAGCGGGCCGGAGCCCAGCGCCCCGAAGACCATGCCGATCAGCGCGGCACTCATCACCGGGCCGAGGCTGGCGCGGTCGATGCCCCAATCCTGGGACAGCGCCGGCGCGATAAAGCCCATGGCCGCGGTATCGAGGCCATCGAGGAAGACAATCAGGAAACACAGGATCACCACCCGCCACTGATAGCGCGACAGCGGCTGGGTATTGATAAAGGACTGCACATCGAGGCAGTTCCCTACAGCGGATTGAGGCTGGTTCATTATTTTTATTCCACGCGAAAAACGCAGGCGCACAGGTGCCAGCCAGAGCTGGTCGGTTCAGATCGAAAAGGGTCTTGCGGGATCAGGCCGTCGGCAGGCGAAGGCAGAATAGAGGAGCGCGGCTGGGCGCGCGGGCGATGCTCATGGGGGGTTGGCCTCTTCATTATTATGGGGGCGTCACGCGGCCATTGCAGAGGCGGTGCTCCAGTGGCCGGATGACGCTGCCGCGACATTAATGAGGCAAGGGAAAGAGCGTCAATTCAGCAAGCGCGTATCTGTGCGTTTATCGAACAGCTTAAGCAGGCAGCCCTCAAGCGAACAATTGGGCGCTGAGGTCGCGACTGGCGCTGAGCAGGCCCGGCAAGAAGCGCTGCTCCAGCTCGGCGCGGCTGACGCGGCCGGCATGGGTACTGACGTTGAGCGCAGCCAGTACCTGGCCCGAAGCGTCGTACACCGGTACGGCGATCGAGCGCAGGCCTTGTTCCAGTTCCTGATCGACGATGCACCAGCCCTGCTGCCGGACCTGTTGCAGGCATTCGAGCAGCGCCTGCGGCGTGTGCAGGGTACGGCTGGTCTTGGCTTGCAGGTCGGCATGGTCGAGGTATTCGCGCAACGAGGCGTCATCCAGCGCCGCCAGCAGGATCCGCCCCATGGATGTGCAGTAGGCCGGCAGGCGCCCACCCACCGAGAGATCGACCGAGATCAGGCGCTGGGTGGTGGCCGAACGGGCGATGTACAGAATGTCGTCGCCTTCCAGGGTGGCCATGTTGCAGGCTTCGTGCAGTTGCTCGCTCATGCGGTCCAGGTAAGGCTGGGCCGATACCGCCAGCGGTGTGGAAGACAGATAGGCATGCCCCAGCGTCAGCACCTTGGGCAGCAACGAATAGGTGCGGCCATCGGTGGTGGCGTAACCGAGCTTGATCAAGGTATGCAGGCAGCGGCGCACGGCGGCACGGGGAATCTCCGTACGGTGGCTGATCTGGGCGATGGTCAGATGGCGCTTGCGCTCCTGAAAGGCCTGGACCACCGCCAGGCCGCGAGCCAGAGAGGTCATGAAATCCGGATCACCCGTCAGCGCCTGAATCCGCTTGGCCGGCGAAGCGACAATCGGCGGCGCGGCGGAAGCGAAGGAATTACGCAATTGATCGTTCATTTCAGGTTCTCTGCGACGGAAGTCCGGCTTATTACAAGCCGTACTGGAGAGGATGCACAAGCCTGCACGGCCAACATTGGGCGATTATCGAACCATCGACCGATAATCGCAATCCATCGCGATAAATGCCTGCCAGGCGATGTGCCGCTTTTTCGTCGCCAATAAAACTCTTCCGCATTAGTCCAGGCAACTTGTCAGGCCTTGTTACAGAACTGCTCTCGTCATCCGGATTAAAACTTTCGTGTAACAAAACCCTGATATCAAGTTGATGATTTTTAACTTATTGCCGATAGAGTTATTCATGGCCGCCGCTATAATGAGCAAAGTGATCACCGACGCTTTTCTGCGTCCGGCAGCATCATCAGGCTGCGTAGAGTAAATGACGCCTCCTGCAGCAAGCGCTTGACGCTCATCTCAATATGCCCGGCCAATGCGTTTGCAAAAAAGTAACTGTTGCTACGACAGCTGTTCTTGTCCGGTGGCGTGGCCGCATGCAACAAGAAGCGGTTTGGCGAGCCCCATCGCAATCCTGGCTCCTTTAATCGAGCCGAGTACGAGGCGGTTTGATAAACCCGATCTAGGCAATGCGTATCATCGGGATAATCTCAACTCAGTTAGGTAACACTGTGACGAAAGACGAACTGCGCGCGGAACTTGAGCGCCAGGAACAACGTTACAAGGAAGTTTACGGAGGCGAAGTCACCACCTACGCCGCCCAGCCTGAACCGGAACGCAAACCCTGGCGCAAGCGCGCCAGCGTTCTCGACCAGGCCTTCACCCAAGAACTGCAAAAGATGGAAAAAGAGCTCAAGGCAGACCAGCCGTGACGCTGTTCGCCTGAAACTTTCGCACGGCTCGATGCCCTTGCAGATAAAGGTCGATCGCAAGGTCGGCCTGGCATCCGCCGTGTTGCAGCGAATGGCCCCAAAGGGCTCAAAAAGTGTCATGGCACTGAAATTTCATACAAACGTTTGAGACGTTTGGCCCAGCGTTGTGCCCCTGGCCATAAGGATGAGCCCCAGTAAAATCAATGGCTTGCCCATGCCCCGAAAAAAGGCATGGCCATTGGCCTGCCTCCGGCTTTTTCGTTGAAGAATGTTACCAACCAGCACCTAGTGCATCGATTACCAGGGTTTTCTGGCATAATCGCGCCCCCTTATGACCGGGTCAGAAAACCTTCATGATCGATTTATTCAGCGGACTGGATGCTTGGGTGCTTGTGAGCCTCTTGCTCGCCCTGGCTTTTGTCCTCGCCTACGAGTTCATCAACGGCTTTCATGACACCGCAAATGCGGTTGCCACTGTTATCTACACCAAAGCCATGCCGCCGCACCTGGCCGTATTCTTTTCCGGTGTATTCAATTTCCTCGGCGTGCTGCTGGGCGGTGTCGGCGTGGCCTATGCCATCGTCCATCTGCTGCCGGTCGAGCTGCTGATCAATGTCAACACCGGCCACGGCCTGGCCATGGTCTTCTCGTTGCTGGCCGCGGCCATCACCTGGAACCTGGGCACCTGGTACTTCGGTATTCCCGCCTCCAGTTCCCACACCCTGATCGGTTCGATCCTCGGTGTCGGCCTGGCCAATGCCCTGCTCAACGACATCCCGCTGGGCGATGGCGTGAACTGGCAGAAAGCGATCGACATCGGTGCTTCCCTGGTGTTCTCGCCCATGGCCGGTTTCCTGATTGCCGCCCTGGTGCTGATCGGCCTGAAGTGGTGGCGCCCGATCTCGAAGATGCACAAGACCCCGGAACAACGCCGCAAGGTCGACGACAAGAAACACCCGCCCTTCTGGAATCGCCTGGTGCTGGTGATCTCGGCCATGGCCGTGAGCTTCGTGCACGGTTCCAACGACGGCCAGAAAGGCATCGGCCTGATCATGCTGGTACTGATCGGTATCGTGCCCGCGCAGTTCGTGCTCGACCTGAACAGCACCACCTATCAGATCGAGCGTACCCGCGACGCCACCCTGCACCTGAGCCAGTTCTATCAGCGTAACGAGGACTCCCTGGGCGAGTTCCTGGCCCTGGGCAAAAGCGTGAAAGACGACCTGCCAGGCAAGTTCCGCTGCAACCCGCAGCAGACCGAACCGACCATCGCCGCGCTGCTGGGCACCCTCAAGGGTGTCGCCGACTATCACTCGCTGCCGGCCGAAAGCCGTATCGAAGTGCGTCGCTACCTGCTCTGCCTGGATGACACCGCGAAGAAAGTCGGCAAGCTGCCGCACCTCGCGGCCCGTGAAAAGGCTGACCTGGACAAGTTGCGCAAAGACCTGACCGCCACCACCGAGTACGCGCCGTTCTGGGTGATCCTGGCCGTGGCCCTGGCCCTCGGCCTGGGGACCATGATCGGCTGGAAACGTGTGGTACAGACCATCGGCGAGAAGATCGGCAAGCAAGGCATGACCTATGCCCAGGGCATGTCGGCGCAGATCACCGCCGCCGGCCTGATCGGCATGGCCAATATCTTCAGCCTGCCGGTATCGACCACCCACGTGCTGTCGTCGGGCGTGGCGGGAACCATGGTCGCCAACAAAAGCGGCCTGCAAAGCGGCACCATACGCACCATCCTGCTGGCCTGGGTGCTGACCCTGCCGGCAACCGTGGCGCTGTCGGCCGGTCTGTTCTGGCTGGCCTCGAAAGCCCTCGGGACCTGATTCGTTCAGTCCGCGACAAAAAAGGTGCGCCCCTCGGGTCGCACCTTTTTTTGTGCCTGAAATAAATGAGGGCTTTGCCACAAAACACACAGGCAAAAAAAAGGGCAACCGAAGTTGCCCAAAATGCCTTGCGTGCTCGTTACCGGAAAGACTTAAGGTTTTTTGCGTTTATGCGCATCTTTCCAGATGAAAAATCCAAACCCGGCGAAAAACAGAACCATGAGGCCGACAGTCAGCACTCCGGCGATCACCACATTGTCGAAAAACATGACTGGCCTCCTGCTCTTGCCCTGTTGCGATGGGGCTAAGTTAACCAAAGAGGCGGCGGGGAAAATTGACCGGGGTCAATGGTCGCCCAAGACAGGACGACAGGGAGGGGAAATAACTGACTTACATCAACAGATCGCGCCCGGTTCAGCGCTTTTTCGGCTTTTTCGGTTTCTTCTTCGGTTTGCCCAGGGGCATTGCCTGCTCGAATGCCTGGCGCACTTCGTTCAGGCGCTTTTCCTTCAAGTCATGCACACGCTTGGCACGTTCGGCGTTCAGGTCGATCAGGTTGTCGTCTTGGCTCATGGCGTTGGCTTGCATCGTTCAGGTCTATGTCGACCGGAGCCTCTATATAGAGTGTGGCTACGGCCCTTGCGGGTTTGCCAATAATGCGGCGTGACACGGCGGCTGACCAGTGATCGGCAGATATTCAGCGCAATTAAAGGTGGAGGCCCGTCGTTTGACCAGCACCGCGCGGATTGCGGTGTGTGATCCCCTGCTCCGCTGTCGCAGGTATTTAAAGAGCGGTATCTAAACCTCGACGTCGACCCACAGCCCCTGGCGTGGCGCGTCCTCGATCAGCGGCGCCACCGGCACGGTGTTGTCGGCATTCAACTCGTCCCCGGGCACAGCCAGGTGCAGTTCGGGATCGTCCGCAGCCTCGGCTTCGCGCTGGCGTTTGTGCCTTTGCTGCTGGCGCTGCTGTTCTTCGCGCAGCAGTAGCGCCGACTGTTCGGTATCGCGCTTTTGCAGGTCGATGGTGCTTTCGTTGGAACTCTGTTGCACCGGCACCACCGGCGGGATATCCGGGCGCGGCCGGATCGGATCCTGCTGGGAGGTCACGGGCACGGCACTCAAGGGCAGCATCGGGGGCAGCATATTATTGGTCTCCTGTCGGCAGGCTGTCGGCTGCTGCGGGGGCGACTTGAGCCATCGGTCGCAAACTTGTGACCCAGTCGTCACCCGATAGTGCCCCGAGCCCCGACAAATGCGCCCGATACGCTACCTTCCAGCGTAGTTGTTTTTGTTAGAGTCCTTTGGCCTGAGGCCGCCGATCCGTTAACATAGTCGGCTTTTTCAAGGCGGGAGTCAGGCAGCATGGCGCAGCAGTATCAACCGGGGCAACGCTGGATTAGTGACAGCGAAGCCGAGCTAGGTCTAGGCACCGTTCTGGCACAGGACGGCCGCTTGCTGACCGTGCTCTATCCGGCCACTGGCGACACTCGCCAGTATGCGCTACGGAATGCGCCCCTCACTCGCGTGAGGTTTTCCCCGGGTGACACCATCACCCACTTCGAAGGCTGGAAAATGACCGTGCGCGAAGTCGACGACGTCGACGGCCTGCTGGTCTACCACGGCCTCAACGGGCAGAACGAAGTCGTCACCCTGCCGGAAACCCAACTCTCGAACTTCATCCAGTTCCGCCTGGCCAGCGACCGTCTGTTCGCCGGGCAGATCGACCCCCTGGCCTGGTTCTCCCTGCGCTACCACACCCTGGAACACACCAGCCGCCAGCTGCAATCGTCGCTGTGGGGCCTGGGTGGCGTACGCGCCCAGCCGATCGCCCACCAGCTGCACATTGCCCGTGAGGTCGCCGACCGTATCGCGCCGCGGGTTCTGCTGGCGGACGAAGTGGGCCTGGGCAAGACCATCGAAGCCGGCCTGGTGATCCACCGCCAGCTGCTGTCGGGCCGCGCCAGCCGCGTGCTGATCCTGGTCCCGGAGAACCTGCAGCACCAGTGGCTGGTGGAAATGCGCCGGCGCTTCAACCTGCAGGTTGCGCTGTTCGACGAAGAACGCTTTATCGAAAGCGATGCCGCCAACCCCTTCGAAGACACCCAGCTCGCCCTGGTGGCCCTGGAATGGCTGGTGGACGACGAGAAGGCCCAGGACGCGCTGTTCGCCGCCGGCTGGGACCTGATGGTGGTCGACGAAGCGCACCACCTGGTGTGGCACGAAGACCAGGTCAGCCCGGAATACGCGCTGGTGGAACAGCTGGCCGAGGTGATCCCCGGTGTCCTGCTGCTCACCGCCACCCCGGAACAACTGGGCCAGGACAGCCACTTCGCCCGTCTGCGCCTGCTCGACCCGAACCGCTTCCACGACCTGGCCGCCTTCCGCGCCGAGAGCGAAAACTATCGCGCGGTGGCCGAAGCCGTGCAGGAGTTGCTGGATAAAGGACGCCTGTCGCCCGAAGCGCACAAGACCATCCACAACTTCCTCGGCAACGAAGGCGAAGCCCTGCTCGCCGCCGTCAACGACGGCGACACTGAAGCCAGCGCGCGTCTGGTGCGCGAGTTGCTGGACCGCCACGGCACCGGCCGCGTGCTGTTCCGCAACACCCGCGCCGCGGTGCAAGGCTTCCCCGAGCGCAAGCTGCACCCGTACCCGCTGCCATGCCCGGACGAGTACCTGGAACTGCCGCTGGGCGAGCACGCCGAGCTGTACCCGGAAGTCAGCTTCCAGGCCCAGCCGGACGCCAGCGAAGAAGAGCGCTGGTGGAAGTTCGACCCGCGCGTCGAGTGGCTGATCGACCAGCTGAAAATGCTCAAGCGCACCAAGGTCCTGGTGATCTGCGCCCACGCGGAAACCGCCATGGATCTGGAAGACGCCCTGCGCGTGCGCTCCGGTATCCCGGCCACGGTATTCCACGAAGGCATGAACATCCTCGAGCGCGACCGCGCCGCCGCCTACTTCGCCGACGAAGAGTTCGGCGCCCAGGTGCTGATCTGCTCGGAAATCGGCAGTGAAGGTCGCAACTTCCAGTTCGCCCACCATCTGGTGCTGTTCGATCTGCCGTCGCACCCGGACCTGCTGGAGCAGCGGATCGGCCGTCTCGACCGGATCGGCCAGAAACACGTGATCGAGCTGCATGTGCCGTACCTGGAAACCAGCCCGCAAGAGCGCCTGTTCCAGTGGTACCACGAAGCGCTGAACGCCTTCCTCAATACCTGCCCGACCGGCAACGCCCTGCAGCATCAGTTCGGCCCGCGCCTGCTGCCGCTGCTGGAAGAAGCCGACGACGGCGAGTGGCAAGCACTGATCGACGAGGCGCGCACCGAGCGCGAGCGCCTGGAAGCCGAGCTGCACACCGGCCGCGACCGTCTGCTGGAGCTCAACTCCGGCGGTGCCGGCGAAGGCGATGCACTGGTGGAAGCGATCCTCGAGCAGGACGACCAGTTCGCCCTGCCGATCTACATGGAAACCCTGTTCGACGCCTTCGGCATCGACAGCGAAGACCATTCGGACAACGCGCTGATCCTCAAGCCGAGCGAAAAAATGCTCGACGCCAGCTTCCCGCTGGGCGACGACGAAGGCGTGACCATCACCTACGACCGCAACCAGGCGCTGTCTCGCGAAGACATGCAGTTCATCACCTGGGAGCACCCGATGGTGCAAGGCGGCATGGACCTGGTGCTGTCCGGTTCCATGGGCAACACCGCCGTGGCGCTGATCAAGAACAAGGCGCTGAAACCCGGCACCGTGTTGCTGGAACTGCTGTATGTCAGTGAAGTGGTGGCACCGCGCTCGCTGCAACTGGGCCGCTACCTGCCACCGGCTGCCCTGCGCTGCCTGCTGGACGCCAACGGCAACGACCTGTCGGCGCGCGTCGCCTTCGAGACCCTCAACGACCAGCTGGAAAGCGTGCCACGGGCCAGCGCCAACAAGTTCATCCAGGCCCAGCGCGACCAGCTGACGCCGAAGATCAACGCCGGCGAAGCGAAGATCGCCCCGCGTCACGCCGAGCGCGTGGCCGAGGCGCAACGGCGCCTGGCCGCCGACACCGACGAAGAACTGGCGCGCCTGACCGCGTTGCAGGCGGTCAACCCGACCGTGCGCGACAGCGAACTGGTGGCCCTGCGTCAACAACGCGAACAAGGCCTGGCGATGCTTGAGAAAGCCGCGCTGCGCCTGGAAGCGATCCGGGTCCTGGTGGCGGGCTGATCCCCCCTGCTCTGCCGGTAAATGAAAAGGCCCGCACAATGCGGGCCTTTTTTTATCTGCTTCTGTAGAAGCACTGTTCAAGCCGCCACCGCCGCCCCCGCCGGCTCGCCCGGTACCAACCCGTCCTTCATCCGCTGCGCATCGTGCACGAAGCAGCGCGAGGCCAGGAACAGGAACAGCATGGTCAGCAGCAACGCCACCGGGATCAGGTACATGGCGTCATGCAGGCCGACTGCCTTGAACGCCTCGGTCATCTGCCCGGCTCCTGCGGCGTACATCGCCGCATGGGCGAAGTGATCGGACAGCGCCCCCACCACCACCGGCCCCAGGCCTCCGCCCAGCAGATACAGGCCGGCGAAGAACAGCGCCATGGCCGTGGCCCGCAGACGTGGTTCGACCACATCCTGGATCGCCGTGTAAACGCAGGTATAGAAGTTGTAGGCGAACAGCCAGCCGACACTGAATACCGCGACGAATACCCCGATCTCGATGCGCCCGGCATGCAGGGCCCAGGCGGTGCACAGGGTCGAGATCAACATGCTGAAGGCGGCGAACAGCAACCGGCCATTGGCGACACGCTGGTGAATCTTGTCGGCGACCCAGCCGCCCAGGGTCAGGCCGAACAGGCCGGTCACCCCAACTATCACCCCGGTCGCCACCGCGGCTTCCTGTAACGGCATCAGGAAGTAGCGCTGCAACATCGGCACCAGGAACGAGTTGCAGGCGTAGGTGGCGAAGTTGAAAGTCAGCCCGGCCAGCACCAGCCAGAGAAAGGTCGGAATCGCCAACACCCGGCGGATCGGCCGGTCGACGCGCTCCTGGGAGACCTTGACGGCTTCCGCCGCCCCACGCTTGGGCTCCTTGATGAAGAACATGAACACCGCCAGCAACAGCCCCGGCACCGCGGCGATAAAGAACGGCGCGCGCCAGCTGTCGAAGGCCTTGACCATGGCGCCGATGGTGAAGAACGCCAGCAACAGGCCCAGCGGCAGGCCAAGCATGAAGATGCCCATGGCCCGGGCCCGGCGATGGGCCGGGAACAGGTCGCCGATCAGCGAGTTGGCCGCCGGCGCATAGCTGGCTTCGCCGATGCCGACGCCCATGCGCACGACGAGGAAACTCCAGAAGCTGCCCACCAGGCCGTTGACCGCGGTCAGCCCACTCCACACCGCCAGGCCCCAGCCCATGAGCTTGCTGCGCGACCCGGTATCGGCCATGCGCCCCAGGGGCAGGCCGGCAATGGCGTAGACGATGGTGAAGGCGGTACCGATGATGCCGATCTGGAAGTCGCTCAGGTGCCACTCCATGCGGATCGGCTCGATGATGATGGCCGGAATGGTGCGATCGAAGAAGTTGAACAGGTTAGCCAGGAACAACAGGAACAGAATGCGCCAGGCATTCGCCGCTTGGGTCGAGTTCTGCATGGGTCGGTCTCTTTATTGTTATTCGGCCAGACGCAACCGAGCCTGGAAGTTGCAATCTAGTCAGCCCCGCCGCGCTTGTCTGTAATGATTCGTAAGGCTGATACCAGGCAATCCGAAGCACAGGCCATCGACCGCGCTCGACGGCCGCCCGAACAACGCCATCGCCCCCGCCAAATTCGCCGAAAGCCCCCGGATACCGGGGCTAAAGCCCGATTTTTCAAGGGCTTGCACAGGGCCTGAAAAATACCTCGCGCGCCCCCTTCCCAAGGCCGTTGCGAAGCCTAGAATAGCGGCCTTGCTGCCCCCCTCATCAACCTCCTCCCCTTTGAATACGCCCATGTCCGAAGCCAGTCCGTGTCTGAATTGCGGTGCCTGCTGTTCACACTTTCGTGTGTCTTTTTTCTGGGGTGAATGCGCCTCTTCCGGCGGTACGGTCCCCGACGATCTGGTGGCGTCCATCAGCCCCAGCCGGGTCGCCATGCTCGGTACCGATTGCAAGCCGACCCGCTGCACCGCGCTGACCGGCGAGGTCGGCAAGGAAGTCAGCTGTTCGATCTATCACCAGCGTTCCAGTACCTGCCGCGAGTTCGAGGCGTCCTGGGAAAATGGCCAACAGAACGTCGATTGCGACGCCGCGCGCGCGGCATTCGGGCTCGCGCCCCTGGAGCCGACGCTGTACTTCGAACAGAGTGCTTAGCTCGATTGGCTATGGGATGAATTCCAAAATCATTTAAGTCAATCTGCCACCATCGCTCCCGGCCTTGCCTCGGCTCCCTATACTCACTCCCATTGGTCAGCCATCAGGGCTGGCCCTGGATGACTCAAGAAACGGGGCCTGCGATGGAATGGCTTGGTCTGCATTTTTTTACCGAGCTCCCCGAAGGCGGGCAGGTATTACTCACCTGCAGCCACAACCCCGTGCTGGTGATCCTCGCCTATCTGGTGGCCTGCGCTGGCAGCTTCGCCACCCTGGACATGGCCGAACGGGTGCGCCACGTCGACCTGGCAGCCGCCCAGCAACGCTGGCGCTGGATCGGCGCCTTCTGCCTGGCCGGCGGCATCTGGGCCATGCATTTCATTGGCATGCTGGCACTGCAAATCCCCATCGAAACCCATTACGACCTGCCGATGACCCTGCTGTCGCTGCTGATCGCGGTGATTGCATCCTGGCTGGCGATGAAGACCCTCAGCCATACCCAGCTGCAACTGTGGCGCTACCTGCTGGCGTCGATCTGGATCGGCCTGGGCATCTGCGTCATGCATTATGTCGGCATGGCGGCGATGCGCTCACAAGCCACGGCCTACTACCAACCCGACCTCTTCGGCCTGTCGATTGCCATCGCCATCAGCGCGAGCCTGGTCGCCTTGCTGCTGTCCCGCTACCTGAGCAATGGCAGCGGCGTGCTCCACCAACTGCTCAAATACGCGGCCAGCCTGCTGCTGGGGGGCGGCATAGTCGCCATGCATTTCACCGGCATGTGGGCGCTGAAACTGGTGATGCCAGTGGCGGGCACGCCTTCGATAGCGGTGGACGACAACCCCTTGCAACTGGGCCTGACCATCGCCGTCATCGCCCTGTTGATCATCGGCAGCAGCATCAGCGCGGCCCTGGCGGACAAGAAACTCCAGCACAAGGAACAGGACCTGCGCCGGGTCAACACCCTGTTGAGCCAACTGGACCAGGCCCGGGTGGCGCTGCAACAGGTGGCGCATTACGACGCCCTGACCAACCTGATCAATCGTCGTGGCTTCAATCAGTTGTTCGCCGAAAAGCTCATCGAAAAGACCGTGCAGAGCGGCATGCTGGCGGTGATGTTCCTCGACATCGATCACTTCAAGCGGATCAACGACAGCCTCGGCCACGATGCCGGCGACGAACTGTTGAAGGTGATTGCCGGCCATATCAAAAGCTCCACCCGCAGCCATGAAGACGTGGTGGCGCGTTTCGGTGGAGACGAGTTCTGCATCCTCATGAGCTTGAGCCACCGCGACGAAGCCCAGCACATGGCGCAACGCATCATGAACAAGATGAAGGAGCCCATCGAGCTGGCAGGAAGGCGCATGGTGATGACCACCAGCATCGGCATCAGCGTCTTTCCCGACGATGGCACAACCTGCGAAGAACTGCTCAAGCATGCCGACCTGGCGCTCTATCAATCCAAGGGCAGCGGTCGCAACAGCCTGCATTTCTTCAGCACCAACCTGAAGACCCGGGCGAGCCTGGAACTGCAACTGGAGGAAGAATTGCGCAACGCCCTGCGCCACGAAGCCGGATTGACCCTGTATTACCAACCCATCTACGACCTGGGCAGCCGCAAGGTCAGCAAGCTCGAAGCGCTGGTTCGCTGGCGGCATCCGTTGCACGGGCTGCTGGCCCCGGATCGCTTCATCGGGATCGCCGAAGCCAACGGGCTGATTGCCGAACTGGACAACTGGGTCCTGCGCAAGGCCTGCGAGGACCTGGCCGCCCTGTCCCGCCACGGCTTTGCCGAGCTGAAAATCGCGGTGAACTGCTCGGCCCTGAACCTGGCGCGGGAGGAGTTGGCCGAGGAGATCGCCAACACCCTGAGCAGCGCCGGTGTCGCGCCCCAGCGCCTGGAACTGGAAGTCACGGAAAACGCCCTGATGGGTAACATCGACAGCACCGTGGCCCTGTTGCGGCAGATCCGCAATCTCGGGGTGTCACTGTCGATCGACGACTTCGGCACCGGTTATTCGTCCCTCGCCTACCTCAAGCGCCTGCCGCTCAACACCCTGAAGATCGACCGCTCGTTCATCCAGGACGTGCCCCAGTCGACCCAGGACAAGGAAATCGTCCAGGCGATCATCGTCATGGCCCATACCCTGCACCTGCAGGTGGTGACCGAAGGCGTCGAGAGCCTGCAGCAGTACGAGTTTCTCGCCCAGTACGGCTGCGACTTCATCCAGGGTTACCTGCTCAGCCGGGCGCTGCCCCTGGAAGAGTTGCCCGGGGTGATCGACGAGATCGAGCAGCGCATGCTGCCCGCCGTCGCCGCGGTCAGCCCTCTGACGTCGGTTCGCGATACAGGCGGATCAGGGTCGCGGGATCCTGCTCCAGATAGCCCTGGCCGCCATGCAGGCGCATCAGTTGTGCAGCCAATCCGCTGATCGGCGTGGCCGAGCCCTGCTCGCGGGAGAACTTCACCGCCCCGTCCAGATCCTTGAGCAGGGTGCGCACATGCCATTTGATCGGTTCGAAGCGGCTTTCGGCCATCTGCGGGGCGAGAATCTGCAACGGCCTGGAATCGGCGAAACCACCGGCCAGCGCCTCGGCCAGCAATGACGCATCGACCCCGGAACGCTCGGCCAGCGCCACCACTTCGGCGATCACCAGGGCATTGCAGGCGACGATCATCTGGTTGCAGGCCTTGGTCACCTGGCCGGCGCCGACGCCGCCCATATGAGTCACCCGTTGCCCCAGATTGAGCAGGACCGGGCGCACCCGCTCGATATCCGCCGCCTCGCCGCCGACCATGATTGCCAGGCTGCCGGCCTCGGCACCGGGCGTGCCGCCGGACACCGGGGCATCGACCCAGCCCATGCCGGTGCTGCTGGCCAGTTGCGCGGCCATTTCCCGGGTGGCGGTCGGCTCCAGGCTGGAAAGGTCCACCAGCAGTTGGCCGGCCCGGGCTCCCTGGGCGATACCCTCGGCACCGAACACCACCTCGCGCACCACCTCGGTATTGGCCAGGCACAGCAGCACCAGGTCCGCGGACTCGCACAGCTGGACCGGAGTCTCGGCCAGTCGCGCGCCCGCCTCCAGCAGCGGCGCGCATTTTTCCCGGTTGCGGTTCCACACCACCAGGGGATAACCCGCCGCCAGCAGACGGCGACACATGGGCAAGCCCATCAGGCCAATACCGGCGAACCCGAGGGTGGGTAATGTTGCCATCATCTTGCCTCCTTTTGATTAAAGATCACCAAAATCTGGCCGATTTATCTGGGCTTAGGAAAGGATTCCCCCTAGCGGCCATCAGACTTATCCCTATCGCTGGGGCCAATATCGCGCTGTAAAGTCGCGAGATCCCACTTGATGGCTCTTTGATATCTTGTCACCGAGCCGACCAGTCCAGACACACGGCGCACAATGACTTCTAAAAACAATTCTGCCAACGCAGTATCCGAACTGACGCTGACCCCGGGCAGCCAGAGCTTTTCAGATTCGAAGCCATTGTCCAGCTCGCGCCCGCAGGCGCCCCAGCAATACCTCTACTTCACCGAAACCAACACCGACCGCATCCTCGACAACCTCGACGGCCTGCGCGACTCGGTATTTCCCCGCGCGCCGCACCTGGAAGACGAACTCGAGGCGCGCCGCGAGCAGGAGTTTCCCTCGGTCTGCCTGATCGGCCTGGGCCGCTGCGGGTCGAACATCGCCCTGGATGTGGCGGAGCTGGTGTACAACGCCCGCAAGTTCTACCTCAACGAATTCAACACCGACGACAAGGCCTATGCCGACAAGGGCTACAGCCCCGCCCAGTGGATCCGCCACAACCTGCGCCTGGGCCAGAGCAAGGCCAGCAAACCGGTGTTCCTGGTCGAGCCGCTGGTGATGCTGGGCGACCTGGACAAGGACATCGCCGGGCGCATCCGCTTCTCGCGCAAGGGCGAAAAAAGCGGCTTCATCCGCGACTACAGCAAAATGAAGATCATGGACCTCTCGGAAGTCCATGCCGGCGGCGCCGGCAACGCGCCGATCCTCGGCCAGTACCTGGCCAAGATCATCCTCAACAAGGACACGCAGCGCTTCTCCAGCCCCGACTGGAAAATGATCCACTCGTACCTGATCGACTCCTGCGGCATCAAGGCCAACCAGTCGCGCCTGTACTTCTCGATCTTCAGCGCCGGCGGCGGTACCGGTTCGGGCATGGCCTCGGAGTTCGGCCTGGCCCAGCAGTACTCGTACATGAACAAGACGTTCGACACCAAGCCAATCGACGAGCACGACAGCAAGAGCGGCCACTCCTTCGTCTTCGAGCCGATCTTCACCAGCGGCATCTGCGTACTGCCGAACATCTCCGATCACCGCAGCGAAATGTCCGAAGCGTTGCACATCAACGCCGGACGCTTGCTGTGCAAATACCTGTCGGAAGAATGGGACTTCTCCTACAACTTCGATAACGAAGACAGCAGCGAAGCCAGCGTCATGGGGCGCATCCGCCCATGGAACGCGATGATGCTGATCTCCAACGACATCATGCGTTATGCCGAAGAGAGCGATGACGGCAACATCCAGAACATCGACGTCAACGCCATGGAGAAGCACGCCAACCAGTACATCTCCCAGCAGATCTTCAACATCCTCACCGCCCAGGCGGTGACCACCGACTACGACCAGAACTACTTCCGCCGCGCCGGCATCGACATCGGCGAGACCATCCGCCTGGATGCCAACGACCTGTTCATGAGCCTGGCCGGCCCGGTGGCGATCGCCTATGCCGAGTCCGTGGTCCCGGAAACCCCGGTGCCGAGCGGCGACAAGTTCAAGGTGTTCGAGAAAGAGCCGCAGCGCCTGAACATCGACGACCTGTTCTTCCGCTCCATCGACCTGCCGCACTTCAACAAGGTGACCCAGGCCATCGAAGGCATCAGCCTGCTGCCGATCGAGTCCAAGCGTTATCGCGCGGCGCTGGAGCAATACAAGGCTTCCGGTTACGACGCCGCCGCGCTGCACGACCTGCACTTCTTCAAGAACTGCTCGTCGGTGGTGTCGATCGTCTCCCTGCCCAAGGACTACAAGCTGTCGTACATGGACCTGAACCGGCTCAAGACCCACCTCAACAGCCTGTTCCCCAACACCACCCTCAAGCGTTACGCGCTGGTGATCGGCGCCTCGGCCAACCTCTCGCTGACCACCCTGATCGCCAAGAGTCCGTGCCTGTCGGACGACTTCCTGACCCTGATCGTGGCCTTTATCAAGCGTTGCTTCGCCCGCAACCCGTACCGTTTCGACGAGACCCTGGACAACTCGATCCTCGACTTCATCGTCAGCGAGGCATTCGATGAAGGCCGCATCGACGAGTTGCTCAACGAGTTCGAGAACCCGGCGAAGATCCTCGATACCAACTGGTACGCGATCAAGCCGATGTACGAGAAGAAGTACCGCGAGCTGATCAACGACAAGGACAAGTTCGTCTCGATCAACGACATCCGCCTGTCCCGCGATTGCGTGAAGAAGGCCATCAAGTACCTGCGCGAGATCTACCGCCACCGCATCGGCAAGACCAAGGTCATCTCGCTGAACAACCACACGGGCAGGACCGCTTACTGACCGCCGGTCGCCTCTGCAGGTGCCGCCGGTCGATGGCTTTCGCCAGCGTCCGACCGACGGTTTCTGCAAGGCGATATATAGAAGGACGGTAGTCTCCAGGAACAATCAGGCAGCCCTCGGGCTGCCTTGCAAACTGTTCCCATTCCGCTTACGTCACCGTCAGCCTGAAATGGGTGGGGCCTTTCTCCACGGGCAACTTGCCATCACCCTGATCGCGGTTACTCGGCTACACACTTTCAACCGGAAAAACCAGGCACTATTTTGGTGCTCAGCCTTCGCCCTGCGCCCTTTCCTGGACCAGAATCCACGGCGAAACCACCACCGCCCACAGCAGCGGATCGCGCTCCACCAGATCCAGCGCCCGCGTCGCAGACACCTTGCCCACCTTCTCGGCGGCCAGCCAGGCAGAGACTTTCTCGGCCTGGTTCTCGGCCATGGCCTCGGCTGCCTCGATCAAATCCAGGCTGGCGTCGACCCACAATAGGGCACCCTTGGCGAAGAACGGTTCCAGCTCCTTCCAGGTAATGGATGCGGTTTCACCAAGCAGCTTGGCATAGAGGGTGCTAGGTTCTTGAGTCATGGGCCTGTCCCGAAAAGAAATCGGCGCAATGATAACGTCGGTGCTCTGGCAGACAAACCCGGTTGCAATTGCGTCAACGATAGAGAAGTGCAGGAGAGCCAGGGATTGCTCGCTGAATACGGTCAAAACCCCGCCGCGATTCTGTCTTTTTCTTTCAATAAAGCGACACCCCCTGATTTTGCCCCCTGGCGCCAGCTTCCCAGGCTAACAATCGGCGCTCTACACTGTACCGGTACAGTTGCCGGGGGCATTTTCCGGGGATATCCAAGAGATATCTGACCCGGTTCTGCTGCTACGGCGCCAGGACTATAAAAATTACAACAGTAAGAGTGGAGCACTATGAATAAGGCTACTAAGCAGATTTCCAAACTGTTTGCCGCTATGGTTCTGGCCGGAGTCGCCAGCCATTCGTTCGCAGCTGACACCATCAAGATCGGCATCGCCGGCCCCAAGACCGGCCCTGTAGCCCAGTACGGCGACATGCAGTTCAGTGGCGCCAAAATGGCCATCGAACAAATCAACGCCAAGGGCGGCGTCGATGGCAAGCAGCTCCAGGCCGTCGAATACGATGATGCCTGCGATCCGAAACAAGCCGTCGCCGTAGCCAACAAAGTCGTCAACGACGGCGTCAAGTTCGTGATCGGTCACCTGTGCTCCAGCTCCACTCAACCGGCTTCGGACATCTACGAAGACGAAGGCGTGGTCATGATCACCCCCGCCGCCACCAGCCCGGACATCACCACCCGTGGTTACAAGATGGTGTTCCGCACCATCGGCCTGGACAGCGCCCAGGGCCCTGCCGCCGGCAACTACATCGCCGACCACGTGAAACCGAAAATCGTTGCCGTGCTGCACGACAAGCAGCAATACGGTGAAGGCATCGCCACCGCCGTTAAACAGACCCTCGAGAAGAAAGGCACCAAGGTTGCCGTGTTCGAAGGCATCAACGCCGGCGACAAGGACTTCTCCTCGATGATCGCCAAGCTCAAGCAAGCCAACGTCGACTTCGTCTACTACGGCGGCTACCACCCTGAGCTGGGCCTGATCCTGCGCCAGGCCCAGGAAAAAGGCCTGAAGGCCAAGTTCATGGGTCCGGAAGGCGTGGGTAACGACTCCATTTCGCAGATCGCCAAGGACGCTTCCGAAGGCCTGCTGGTGACCCTGCCGAAATCCTTCGACCAGGATCCGGCCAACGTGGCCCTGGCGGATGCCTTCAAGGCCAAGAAAGAAGACCCGAGCGGTCCGTTCGTGTTCCCTTCCTACTCGGCTGTCCAAGTGATTGCCGAAGGCATCAAGGCCGCCAAGTCCGAAGACGCCACCAAAGTGGCCGAAGCCATCCACGCCGGTACGTTCAAGACCCCGACCGGCGACCTGAGCTTCGACACCAAGGGCGACCTGAAAGACTTCAAGTTCGTGGTCTACGAGTGGCACTTCGGCAAACCTAAAACCGAAGTCTCGCCTCAATAAGGCCCTGTCTGACTGACTGCCAATAAAGCCCACGGCGTGCCGTGGGCTTTGTTTTGCGAACGTATTGGGCCTGTTTTCCGTGATCCGGAAGCCCGCCCACCTGAAAATCTCAAAACCGTCATCAGCGGTTCGCTGGCAAAACCTGACCCGAAGTGGATGCAGATCCACGGGGCGCAGGCGGGAAAATGACTCCACCAGTGAAATGCGTATCAGGTTTTTAGGAGCGCTGTAATGCCTGACCTCTATCACTTTTTCCAACAGCTGGTTAACGGTCTCACCGTTGGCAGCACGTATGCCCTGATCGCCATCGGCTATACGATGGTTTACGGCATCATTGGAATGATCAACTTCGCCCACGGCGAGGTGTACATGATCGGTTCCTATGTGGCGTTCATTGCCATCGCGGGCCTGACCATGATGGGACTCGACAGTGTCCCGCTCTTGATGACCGCGGCCTTCATCGCGACCATCGTCGTTACCAGTGCCTACGGCTACAGCATCGAACGGATCGCCTACCGCCCCCTGCGCGGCAGCAACCGTCTGATCCCGCTGATCTCGGCCATCGGCATGTCGATCTTCCTGCAGAACACGGTTTTGCTGGCGCAAGACTCCAAGGACAAATCCATCCCCAACCTGATCCCGGGCAACTTCTCCATCGGGCCGGGTGGCGCACATGAAGTGCTGATCTCCTACATGCAAATCGTGGTGTTCGTGGTGACCCTGATCGCCATGCTCGGCCTGACCCTGTTCATCTCTCGTTCCCGCCTGGGCCGCGCCTGCCGTGCCTGCGCCGAGGACATCAAGATGGCCAACCTGCTGGGTATCAACACCAACAACATCATCGCCCTGACCTTCGTGATCGGTGCCGCGCTGGCGGCGATCGCGGCCGTGCTGCTGAGCATGCAATACGGCGTGATCAACCCCAACGCCGGCTTCCTGGTCGGTCTCAAGGCCTTCACCGCCGCGGTACTGGGCGGCATCGGCAGCATTCCGGGCGCCATGCTGGGCGGCCTGGTACTTGGGGTGGCGGAAGCCTTCGGTGCCGATATCTTCGGCGACCAGTACAAGGACGTCGTGGCGTTCGGCCTGCTGGTTCTGGTGTTGTTGTTCCGGCCAACCGGCCTGCTGGGCCGTCCGGAGGTTGAGAAAGTATGACTAGGAATCTTCGACAGGCGTTCTTCAGCGCCTTGCTGGTGTGGGCCGTCGCCTACCCGATACTCGGTTTGAAACTGACCATCGTCGGCATCAACCTGGAAGTCCATGGCACCAGCCCCACCACGCTGATGATCATCGCCGCGTGTTCGGTGCTGATGTTCCTGCGGGTGCTGTTCGACCAGCAGATCAGCGCGGCCTGGAAGTCCTCGCCCAATATGCCGGTGATCCCGGCCAAGGCCAGTAACTTCCTGACCCTGCCGACCACCCAGCGCTGGATCATCATTGCGTTGATCATCGGTGCGCTGGTCTGGCCGTTCTTCGGCTCCCGCGGCGCAGTGGACATCGCCACCCTGGTGCTGATCTACGTGATGCTCGGCCTGGGCCTGAACATCGTGGTCGGCCTGGCCGGCCTGCTGGACCTGGGGTACGTCGGCTTCTACGCCGTGGGCGCCTACAGCTATGCGCTGCTGTCGCACTACTACGGCTTGAGCTTCTGGATCTGCCTGCCTATCGCCGGCCTGATGGCGGCCACTTTCGGCTTCCTGCTGGGCTTCCCGGTATTGCGCCTGCGCGGTGACTACCTGGCGATCGTGACCCTGGGCTTCGGCGAGATCATCCGCCTGTTCCTGCGTAACCTGACCGACCTCACCGGTGGTCCGAACGGTATCAGCAACATCGATAAACCGACGTTCTTCGGCCTGTCCTTCGAACGCCGGGCCGCCGAGGGCGTGCAGACCTTCCACGAGTACTTCGGCATCGAATACAACTCGATCAACAAGGTGATCTTCCTTTACCTGGTCGCGCTGTTGCTCGCGCTGTTCGCCCTGTTCGTCATCAACCGCTTGCTGCGCATGCCCCTGGGGCGTGCCTGGGAAGCCCTGCGTGAAGACGAAATCGCCTGCCGCGCACTGGGCCTGAACCCGACCGTGATCAAGCTGTCGGCCTTCACCCTGGGTGCCTGCTTCGCCGGTTTCGCCGGCAGCTTCTTCGCCGCGCGCCAGGGCCTGGTGACGCCGGAGTCCTTCACCTTCATCGAGTCCGCGACCATCCTCGCCATCGTCGTGCTGGGCGGCATGGGCTCGCAGCTGGGCGTGGTCCTGGCGGCCACCGTGATGATCCTGCTGCCTGAACTGATGCGCGAATTCAGCGAATACCGCATGTTGATGTTCGGCGCCATGATGGTGCTGATGATGATCTGGCGTCCTCAAGGCCTGCTGCCCATGCAACGCCCACACATGGAGTTGCGCAAATGAGCCGTGAGATCCTCAAAGTAACGGGCCTGAGCATGCGCTTCGGCGGCCTGCTGGCGGTCAACGGCGTGGCCCTGACCGTCAAAGAGAAACAAGTGGTATCGATGATCGGCCCGAACGGCGCCGGCAAGACCACGGTGTTCAACTGCCTGACCGGTTTCTACCAGCCCACCGCCGGCAGCATCCTGCTCGACGGCGAGCCGATCCAGGGCCTGCCCGGCCACAAGATCGCCCTCAAGGGTGTGGTGCGCACCTTCCAGAACGTGCGGCTGTTCAAGGACATGACCGCGGTCGAGAACCTGTTGATCGCGCAGCACCGTCACCTGAACACCAACTTCCTGGCCGGCCTGTTCAAGACCCCGGGGTTCCGCAAGAGCGAGCGCGAGGCCATGGAATACGCCGAGTACTGGCTGGAAAAGGTCAACCTCAAGGAGTTCGCCAACCGTCCCGCCGGCACCCTGGCCTACGGTCAGCAGCGGCGCCTGGAAATCGCCCGGTGCATGATGACCCGTCCGCGGATCCTCATGCTCGACGAACCGGCCGCCGGCCTCAACCCGCGGGAAACCGAAGACCTCAAGGCGCTGATCGGCGTGTTGCGCGAAGAGCACAACGCCACGGTGCTGCTGATCGAACACGACATGAAACTGGTCATGAGCATTTCCGACCACATCGTCGTGATCAACCAGGGCACGCCCCTGGCCGACGGCACGCCGGAACAGATCCGCGACAATCCTGAAGTGATCAAAGCCTACCTGGGGGAAGCGTAAATGCTGCAGTTCGAAAACGTTTCCACCTTCTACGGCAAGATCCAGGCGCTGCACAGCGTCAACGTCGAGATCCGCCAGGGCGAGATCGTCACCTTGATCGGTGCCAACGGCGCCGGCAAATCCACCCTGCTGATGACCCTCTGCGGTTCGCCGCAGGCCCACAGCGGCAGCATCCGTTACCTGGGTGAGGAACTGGTGGGGCAAACCTCGGCGCAGATCATGCGCAAGAGCATTGCCGTGGTGCCGGAAGGTCGTCGGGTGTTCGCCCGCCTGACCGTGGAGGAGAACCTGGCCATGGGCGGGTTCTTCACCGACAAGGGCGATTACCAGGAGCAGATGGACAAGGTCCTGGGCCTGTTCCCGCGTCTCAAGGAGCGCTTCAACCAGCGCGGCGGCACCATGTCCGGCGGCGAACAGCAGATGCTCGCCATCGGCCGCGCGCTGATGAGCAAGCCCAAGCTGTTGCTGCTCGACGAACCGTCCCTGGGCCTGGCGCCGATCATCATCCAGCAGATCTTCGACATCATCGAACAGCTGCGCCGTGACGGCGTGACGGTGTTCCTGGTGGAACAGAACGCCAACCAGGCGCTGAAGATCGCCGACCGTGCCTATGTACTGGAAAACGGCCGGGTGGTGATGCAAGGCACCGGCGAAGCCCTGCTGACCGACCCCAAGGTGCGCGAAGCCTATCTGGGCGGCTGAGCACTTGCTGCAAACAAGAACGGCCCTGCGGGGCCGTTTTTTTTCGCCTGGAAATCGCCCCTCCTGTAGCCGCTGCCGCAGGCTGCGATCGGGGCAACGCCCCCGCACAGGCTGACCACTCGGAAGGCTCGGTACACCGTGCTGCCAGTGATTGCGCCGGCTTCGCCGTCGATCGCAGCCTGCGGCAGCGGCTACAACTGGATTTTTTTCACCTGGGCTGTAACAAACCCCAGCGACCTTTCTCTAGAGGGGTAAGCAGGCACGAATGCCTGCCTACACCACTACCTTTTCTGGAGAAACACCATGACCGCTACCACTCGCACCCTGTCCGCCGCCGCCCTGGCCCTGGCCCTCGGTTCTGCCTTGAGCATCGCCGCGCTGCCGACCACCGCCCAGGCCGCCGACAACATGGAGAAATGCTTTGGCGTCGCCATGAAGGGCAAGAACGATTGCGCGGCAGGCGCGGGCACCACTTGTGCCGGTACCGCCAAGGTCGACCACCAGGCCAACGCCTGGAAGCTGGTTCCTAAAGGTACCTGCGAGAAAACCGCCAGCAGCACCTCGCCTACCGGTTTCGGCCAACTGCAAGCCTACAAAGCCAAGTCGTAAGCAACCTGCCTGAGTGTCGATGATGAACATGGCCGTACCACTCCCCCTCCATCCCGCCACTCAGGCGACCGTCTCCAGCCTGCCGCAACGCGCCGGGCTGGGGCTCAAGACCGAGCACTTTCGCCAGGTCCTGAAGGAACAGCCCGATATCGGCTTCTTTGAAGTCCATGCGGAAAACTACATGGTCGCTGGCGGGCCGTTCCATCACTACCTGGGGCTGATCCGCGAACAGTATCCGTTGTCGCTGCACGGCGTCGGCCTGTCGATCGGTGCCGAAGGTCCGCTGGACCAACAGCACCTGAAACGCCTGGCCGTGCTGATCGAGCGGTATCAACCCCAGTCCTTTTCCGAACACCTGGCCTGGTCCAGCCATGGCCCGGTGTTTCTCAATGACCTGCTGCCCCTGGCCTATGACCGGCCGACCCTGAACCGCGTCTGCGAACACATCGACCAGGTGCAGAGCACACTGCGCCGCCCCATGCTGCTGGAGAACCCGGCGACCTACCTGGAGTTTCGCCAGTCGAGCATGGACGAGGCCGAATTCATCCGCGAGGTGATACGCCGCACCGGCTGCGGCCTGTTGCTGGACGTGAACAATGTCTACGTGGCGTGCATCAACCACCGGCGCGACCCGCTGGCCTATATCGATGCCCTGCCGCTGCACGCGGTGGGCGAGATCCACCTGGCCGGGTTTGCCGAAGACACCGACAGCCTGGGCGACCGGCTGTTGATCGACGATCACGGCGCGCCGATCGATAACGCCGTATGGGCGCTGTACCTGCGGCTGCTGGAACGGATCGGAGCGACCGCGACCCTGATCGAGCGCGACAACCAGGTGCCGGCGTTTTCCGTGCTGCACGCTGAAGTACGCCAGGCGGATGAGCTGCTGCAATGCGCCAGGAGGCTGCCGTGAACACACAAGCCAGCTTCGCCAGCGCCCTGTTCGACTCCGAGCAACCCTGCCCTGCGGACCTGTACTGCGGCAACGGCGCCGACCCGGCCAGCCGCTTCGCGGTGTACCGCAACAATGTGCAGAGCTCGTTGATCAACGCCCTGGCCGATGCCTATCCGGTGGTGGCGCAACTGGTGGGCGATGAGTTCTTCCGGGCCATGGCCGCGCTCTACGTCAGGTGCTTCCCGCCCACCAGCGCCGTGCTCAGCGACTATGGCCATGACTTCGCCGATTTCATCGGCGGTTTCCCTCCCGCCGCCGCCGTGCCTTACCTGGCCGATGTCGCGCGCCTGGAGCGCCTGCGGGTCACCGCCTACCACGCCGCCGACGCCTGCCCGGTGCCACTGGCGCAGCTCGCGACGGCCATGGCCGAACCGCAAACGCTGGGGCAATTGCGCCTGGAACTCCATCCCTCGCTCGGCCTGCTGAACTCGCCCTATCCGGTGGTCGATGTATGGGCCGCCCACCAGGGCGATGACGACTGGCAAGGCGTCGACCTAAAGAACATCGACCTGTGCCAAGGACAAGACGCCCTGGTACTGCGTCATGAGCTGGAGGTCGAGGTGTTCGCCATCGACGCCGGGGTCGCCTGCTTCATCCATGCCCTGCACCACTCGCAGCCACTGCAAGTCGCCGCGGCCAATGCCTTGGCTGTCGATCCGGCGTTCGAGCCGAGCCAGGCCCTGGCGCTGCTGATCGGTCGCGGCGCCATCACTCGCCTGTCCCCCCATTCCGAGGTCTGAACATGCACACCCACTGCACCAAGCATCACCCGCTCACCCATGGGGTGAACCGGCTCATCCAGCTGCTGGAGCGTATTCCCCACAGCCTGATCGCCTTTATCGCGCGCTTCTCCATTGCCGCGGTGTTCTGGAAGTCCGGCCAGACCAAAATCGAGGGCCTGGCCATCGACCTGTTCTCCGGGACGTTCGAGTTCGGCATGCCGCGCCTGGCCGACTCGACCATTCCCTTGTTCCAGAGCGAGTACCGGGTACCGCTGCTCTCCCCCGAACTGGCCGCACACCTGGCGGCATTCGCCGAGCATCTGTTCCCGCTGCTGCTCCTGGTCGGTTTCGCCACGCGCTTCTCTGCACTGGCGCTGCTGGGCATGACCCTGACCATCCAGCTGTTCGTCTACCCCGACGCCTACCCGACCCACGGCACCTGGGCGGCGGTCCTGCTGTACCTGATGGCCCGCGGCCCCGGCAAGCTGTCCATCGACCACCTGATCGCCCGCCGCTATCGCTGAGCCCCCGCTGTAGCGCTGTAGCCGCTGCCGCAGGCTGCGATCGGCCCCGAAGGGGACGCAAGGTCTTGAGATCGCTGAAGGCCTTCGGCCTTATCGCAGCCTGCGGCAGCGGCTACAGGCGCAAACCGTCAGGTCAAAGGCGATCCAGCGCTTCGCCGCTGCGCTTGAACCAGCCGATCAGGTAATCGGCCAGGACCTGGGTACGCCTGGGCAACCCGCCCTGATACGGATGCACCAGGTACATCGGCATGCTGCGGGTCTGGTAATCGCGCAGCAGCCCGCGCAAACGCCCGTCGGCCAGTTCCGCCTGCAGCAGGTAGGACGGTAGTCGGGCGATCCCCGCCCCCACCAGCGCGGCCTTTTTCAGCAGGTTGTAGTGATTGCTGGCGAAAGGTCCCGACACCCGTACCCGAAACAGTTCGTGCTGCTGGTGATAGAGCCACTCCTCACGGCCGCTGTAATGGCTGTTGAGCAGGCAGCGATGCTCGGCCAGGTCCCTGGGCGCCTGTGGCTCGCCATACTGTTCCAGGTAAGCCGGGCTGGCGCAGGTCATCTCGTGCCAGGCCAGCAGCGGCCTGGCCACCAGTCGTTGGTCATTGGCCACTTCCGAACGGATCGCCAGGTCGAAACCGTCCCGGGACAGATCGCGGTAGTTGTTGTTCAGCTCCAGCTCGATCTGCACCTCGGAGTACTGCCGGGAAAACTCCAGCAGCAGGCCTTCGAAGAAGGTCTCGCCCAGGGACACCGGCACCGTCAGCCGCACCGGCCCGGCCATGTCGTCCTTGAGCCGCGCCAGCGCCTGGCGCGCCCGCTCGACCTGAACCAGCAGCGCCTGGGCCTGGGGCAACAAGGCGGCGCCCGCCGCGGTCAGGCTCAAGCGCCGTGTGGTGCGCTGCAACAGCACCACCGCGAACTGCGTCTCCAGGGCGCTGATGCGCTTGGACAATTGCCCCTTGCTGCACCCCAGTTGCTGGGCGGCCAGGGTAAAACTGCCTGCCTCGATCAGCACGGCGAACGCCGCCAGGTCATCCATCTCACTCATGGATTGTTTCCATTTGAAAACCAAAGGTTGCCTATTAGCGCGCTAATCAACAGGAAAAACCAGCACTAGACTGCAACCTCGTTCAACCCACGCGAGGAACAACCCCATGAAAATTCTTCTGATCGGCGCCAACGGCACCATTGGTTCGGCCGTCGACAAAGAGCTGTCGCAACGCCATGAAATCATCCGCATCGGCCGCAACAGCGGTGATTTCCAGGTGGATATCAGCGACAGCGCCTCGATCCGCGCACTCTTCGAGCAAACCGGCACATTCGACGCGCTGATCTGCGCCGCGGGCAATGTCACCTTCGCGCCGCTGGGCGAGATGAGCGCCCAGCACTTCGCCCTGGGCCTGCAGGACAAGCTGATGGGCCAGGTCAACCTGCTGCTGATCGGCCGCGAGTTCGCCAACGACGGCGCCTCGTTCACCTTCACCTCCGGCATCCTCAACCGCGACCCGATCCGCAGTGGCGCCTCGGCGGCCCTGGTCAACGGCGCCATCGACGGCTTCGTCCGCGCCGCCGCCATCGAACTGCCACGCGGCCTGCGGGTGAACTCGGTGAGCCCGACCGTGCTGGAAGAAGCCATGGACAGCTACGCCCCGTACTTCCGTGGCTACAAACCGGTTCCCGGCGCCGATGTGGCGCTGGCCTACGCCAAGAGCGTGGAAGGCCTGCAGACTGGCCAGACCTTTATCGTCGGCTGACCCACGCCTCTGCAGGAGCGAAGCTTGCTCGCGATAACATTGCACCCGGCATACCGCAGCGCCTGGATCGCCGGCAAGCCTGGCTCCTACAGAGACATGAGTGGATCCAGGGTTGTGATGAACGGTCAGGCTGCGTAACGTGGCGACACTTGATTGGAGACCCGACGATGCGTGCCGCCCGTTCCCTTGTTTGTATTGCCCTGCTCCCCCTGTTTGCCGGTTGCCAGATGCTGTCGGTGTTCGATGGCCAGTCCCGGACGCAGTCCCAGGCCGGCCAGACCCGCATGCAGGGCACGCTGACCGCCGCCGACGGCCAGTTGCTGTTCAAGCCCTGCGTCGGCGAGCAGCGTTATGTGGTCAAGGACAACGGCGGTACCAGCATCCTCCAGGAAGCCGCCAGCCTGGCCGACCAGCAGGGCACGCTGTTCGCCGACCTGCGCGGGCATTTCTCCCCGAGCAAGTCCGGCGGCGCCGACAGTGAAGTGGCGCTGAGCCAGCTGTATCGCGTCGAACGCTCGAACGACGCCTGCAGCGATCCCGACTTCCCGCGCCTGATCCTGCGGGCCAGTGGCAAGGCCCCGGACTGGAACGTCGACGTCAGCGCCAAGGGCATGCGCATCGAACGCGCCGGCCAACCGGCGCTGGCGCTGCCCTACCTGGAAGAGCAACTGGGCGACGGCCGTTTCAACCTCAGCAGCGAAGCCAACAACCGCCACGTCGAACTCTGGGTCGCGCCGCAGCGCTGCGTGGACAGCAAGACCGGCAGCGTGCAGCACCTGACGGCGGAACTGCGGGTCGATGGCCAGGTCCAGCGCGGTTGCGCCTATTTCGGCGGCTCGCGCAGCGACTGAGGCGACGGGCAACCGTTTTAACCTCACGGGGTCCGGGCTTTGCGGCTTATAATCGCCGGTTTGTAAAACCGCCCTGACGCATTGGTGCGTCCCGCGAACCGGACCCTGTCATGTTACGAATCACCGAACTCAAGCTGCCGATCGACCATCCCGATGAAGACCTGCGCCCTGCCATCCTGCAGCGCCTGGGCATCGCCAGCGAGGACCTGCTCGACTTCACCCTGTTCAAGCGCAGCTACGACGCGCGCAAGAAGTCATCCGAGCTGTGCTTCATCTATACCCTCGATCTGAACGTGCGCGACGAGGCCAGGCTGCTGCACAAGTTCGCCGACGACCGTAACGTCAACCCGGCGCCGGATGTCAGCTACAAGGTCGTCGGCCAGGCGCCCACCGACCTGGAACAGCGCCCGATCGTGGTGGGTTTCGGCCCCTGCGGGATTTTCGCCGGCCTGCTGCTGGCGCAGATGGGCTTCAAGCCGATCATCCTCGAGCGCGGCAAGGAAGTGCGCCAGCGCACCAAGGACACCTGGGGCCTGTGGCGCAAAAGCGTGCTCAACCCGGAATCCAACGTGCAATTCGGCGAAGGCGGCGCGGGGACCTTCTCCGACGGCAAGCTGTACAGCCAGATCAAGGACCCGAAACACCACGGCCGCAAGGTCCTGCACGAGTTCGTCAAGGCCGGCGCGCCGGAAGAGATCCTCTACGTCAGCAAGCCGCACATCGGCACCTTCCGCCTGACCGGCGTGGTCGAGAACATGCGCCAGCAGATCATCGCCCTGGGCGGTGAAGTGCGCTTCGAGCAACGGGTGACCGACGTGCTGATCGAAGACGGCCAGCTGGTCGGCGTCGAGCTCAACAGCGGCGAACAGATTCACTCGAAACACGTGATCCTGGCCCTCGGCCACAGCGCCCGCGACACCTTCCGCATGCTCCACGGCCGTGGCGTGTACATGGAGGCCAAGCCGTTCTCCGTGGGTTTCCGCATCGAACACCCGCAGTCGTTGATCGACAGCGCACGCCTGGGCAAGTACGCCGGTCACCCGAAGCTCGGCGCCGCCGACTACAAGCTGGTGCACCACGCGAAGAACGGCCGTTCGGTCTACAGCTTCTGCATGTGCCCGGGCGGCACCGTGGTGGCGGCGACCTCCGAGCCGAACCGCGTGGTCACCAACGGCATGAGCCAGTACTCGCGCAACGAGCGCAACGCCAACTCCGGCATCGTGGTCGGCATCACCCCGGAAGTGGATTACCCGGGCGGCCCGCTGGCCGGTATCGAGCTGCAGGAACGCCTGGAATCCCACGCCTTCGTGCTCGGTGGCAGCAACTACGAAGCACCGGCGCAACTGGTCGGCGACTTTATCGCCGGCAAGCCGTCCACCGCCCTGGGCAGCGTCGAGCCGTCCTACAAGCCGGGCGTCGCCCTGGGCGACCTGGCCCTGGCCCTGCCGGACTTCGCCATCGAGGCGATCCGCGAAGCGCTGCCGGCCTTCGAGCGGCAGATCAAGGGTTACTCCCTGCACGACGCGGTGCTGACCGGGATCGAGACCCGCACCTCGTCGCCGCTGCGCATTACCCGCGACGAATCGATGCAGAGCCTGAACGTGAAAGGCCTGTACCCGGCCGGTGAAGGCGCCGGTTATGCCGGCGGCATTCTGTCGGCCGGTGTCGACGGGATCCGCATCGCCGAAGCGGTGGCACGCAACATCCTCGGGATCGAGGCGTAAAAAAAGGCCCCTTTACAGGGGCCTTTTCACAGGCAGGCTCGCTCCCCAAGGAGCGGGCTTGCAGCCTCAGATGCCAGCGCGCAATACGCTGGCCGGCAACGCCTCGCCACGTTCCACACTCGCCGCCACCGACTCGATCAAGGCCGTCAACTGGTAACCCTGGGCGGTCAGCCAGTCCTGATCGTAATAGGTGGTTGCATAACGCTCGCCACCGTCACACAGGATGGCGACGATCGAACCACTCTCGCCGGCCTGTTTCATCTGCTGCGCCGCCATCAGCGCGCCGATCAGGTTGGTACCGCTGGAACCGCCCACCCGCCGTCCCAGGCGCTGCGCCAGGTAATGCATGGCCGCCAGCGACAGGGCATCCGGCACCTTGACCATCGCATCGATCACCTTGGGCAGGAACGACGCCTCGACCCGTGGCCGGCCGATCCCTTCGATGCGCGAGCCGCAATCCAGGCGCAGGCTGGCGTCACCGCTCTGGTAGTAATCGAAGAACACCGAACGCTCGGCGTCGGCGCAGAGTACCCGGGTGCAATGCTGGCGATACCGCACATAACGCCCCAGGGTAGCGGTGGTGCCGCCGGTGCCCGGACTGGAGATCAGCCATTTGGGCTCCGGGTAGCGCTCGAAGCGCAGCTGCTGGAAGATCGACTCGGCGATGTTGTTGTTCGCCCGCCAGTCGGTGGCGCGCTCGGCGTAGGTGAACTGGTCCATGAAATGCCCGCCACCCTCCCGGGCCAGGCGCTCCGACTCGGCGTAGATCTGCGTCGGGTCCTGCACCAGGTGGCTCTTGCCGCCGTAGAAGGCGATCTGCGCGATCTTTTCCTGGGACGTGGTGGCCGGCATCACCGCAATGAACGGCAAGCCCAGCAGGCGCGCGAAATAGGCCTCGGAAATCGCCGTCGAACCACTGGACGCCTCGATCACCGGCGCCCCGGGCTTGAGCCAGCCGTTACACAGCGCATAGAGGAACAACGAACGCGCCAGGCGATGCTTGAGGCTGCCGGTGGGATGGCTGGACTCGTCCTTGAAATACAGCTCGATGCCCGGCAGGCCCGGCAGGGGCAAGGGGATCAGGTGGGTGTCGGCGCTGCGCTGGAAGTCGGCTTCGATGATCCGGATGGCCTCGCGGGCCCACTGACGGTTGTCGCTCATGGTGTTTTCTCGTTGGCTCGAACGCCACACAGGACGCAGAAAGATGAAGTGCACCCAGCATAGGCGATCCAGGCAC
Source organism: Pseudomonas sp. GW822-FHT05A08 (assembly GCF_058800485.1). Taxonomy (NCBI): domain Bacteria; kingdom Pseudomonadati; phylum Pseudomonadota; class Gammaproteobacteria; order Pseudomonadales; family Pseudomonadaceae; genus Pseudomonas; species Pseudomonas sp. GW822-FHT05A08. The sequence continues at coordinate 1,685,961 of NZ_CM179511.1, read as the reverse complement.
AAGGAAAATCGGGCGCTGCAACAGGCAAAAGTCCCCGGCCCGTCGGGATGGGGCCGGACATGTTAGGAAACATCCCCGGTCTCTCACAGGTACAGTTTTGAATCAATTGGATACACAACTGCTAGGCTGGTTTTCCAGCAGGCCGCTGCCGCGCTGCATATAACAAAAAAGAATATAACTTTTGTTTTAACAACTAACAGTACGGGTTAGGGTGTGCCACCTTTTTGGTTTTCTGATGGAGAGCGACCTTGCCTCTGCGTAGCACTTTCACGCGTTTCTTTCAGTTGGAAGCTGCCAGCGGTCTGTTATTGATTGCCGCTGCCGTGCTTGCCCTGATCATCAACAACTCACCGCTGTCCTGGCTGTACAACGGCCTGCTGGACACTCCCGTGGTCGCCCAGATCGGCGCCCTGAAAATCGCCAAGCCCTTGCTGCTGTGGATCAACGACGGCCTGATGGCCATGTTCTTCCTGCTGATCGGCCTGGAGGTCAAGCGCGAGCTCCTCGACGGCCACCTGTCCAAGCCTTCACAGATCGTCCTGCCGGGCGCCGCCGCCATCGGCGGCATGGTGGTACCGGCGCTGATCTACTGGTTCCTCAACAAGGACAACCCGCCGGCGCTCAGCGGCTGGGCGATCCCCATGGCCACCGACATCGCCTTCGCCCTCGGCGTGCTGGCCCTGCTGGGCAAGCGGGTTCCGGTGTCGCTGAAGCTGTTCCTGATGACGCTGGCGATCATCGATGACCTGGGGGCCATCATCGTCATCGCGATTTTCTACTCCGGCGCCCTGTCGACCCTGTCGCTGGTACTCGCGGCTGCCTGCCTGGCGGCGCTGGTGGCGATGAACCGCCTGGGGGTGGTCAAGCTCGGGCCGTACATGATCATCGGCCTGATCCTCTGGGTCTGCGTGCTCAAGAGTGGCGTCCACGCGACCCTGGCCGGCGTGACCCTGGCATTCTGCATCCCGCTGCGCACCCGCAATGCCGAGCCTTCGCCGCTGCTGAGCCTGGAACATGCGCTGCATCCGTGGGTCGCCTACGGCATCCTGCCGCTGTTCGCCTTCGCCAATGCCGGCCTGTCGCTGCAGGGCATCACCGTGGAAAGCTTCACCCACTATGTGCCCATGGGCATCGCCATCGGCCTGCTGCTGGGCAAGACCGTCGGCGTGTTCGGCCTGACCTGGCTGGCGGTGAAGATGGGGCTGGCCGCCCTTCCCGGCGGCGCCAACTGGGGCCAGGTGCTGGGCGTGGCGATCCTCTGCGGGATCGGCTTCACCATGAGCCTGTTCGTGGGTTCCCTGGCCTTTGTGCCCGGCAGCAGCGAATACGCCGGCATGGACCGCATGGGCATCCTCACCGGCTCGCTCTTCGCCGCCCTGATCGGCTACGCGGTGACGGCCGCGGCCAGCCGCAAGAACCCACAACTGCCGGCATAACCGCCGGCGTTGCCAGGGCTGAAAACACAAAACCCCGACCAGTTGCCTGGCCGGGGTTTTGTTTTGTCGCGGTTAACGCTTAGTGGGCGACACGGCTGGTGCCGTTGACGCTCATGATGCGTACGCGCTCGCCAACGCGGAACACTTCGTTTTGTTCAACTTGTTGTACATAGGCACGCATGCTGCCGTCGTCTTCACGCACGGTGATTTCCACGCCCTGGGTACGGGTCAGGCCTTCCTCGGTGGCGGAACCGATCAGGCCGCCCGCCACCGCACCGATGACCGCCGCCACGATGCTGCCTTTGCCGCCGCCGATGGCGCTGCCGCCAACGCCGCCGACCGCTGCACCAGCGAGGCCGCCGATCGGGGTCTTGGTGCCTTCGATTTTCACCGGACGCAGGGATTCGATGGTGCCCATGCGAACGGTCTGTACGCGACGCGCCTCGTCACGGGAGTAAGAGTCACCGGACAGATTGGATTGGCAACCGGTGAGCAACATGGCCATCGTGGAAAAGGAAGCAACCAGCAAAACAGACTTACGCATAGGATCAACTCCAAAGGACAGATAATCATTAAACTCCGCAGCTTGACGCCTGTCACGGCGTCGCCCGGATAAAATGTGTTCCATTCAGCAGCAGTACAGACTGCTTGCCTATAAAAACTCTTCACACGGTAGCGCTTATTTCCCGAGTTGCGCCACCGGCCAAAGGATTTTCCATGGATTACTTCATCATCGTCGTGACCACCGTTGCCGGCCTGTACTTCCATTGGTGGCTGTATGTACGGATCAAGCGCTGGATGGACCGGGACCTGGCGCTGTCGCTGGCCGGCGGGGACGAGAAGAAGAAATCCTTCATGCTGCAACAGCTGGCGAATGCTCATCGCCAGAAAGTAAAACGCCGGGACCTGCCACAGTGGCTAGAAGCCGCCGCGGCCGGTTATCCCGGCGAATGACCTGATTCCTGGTTCAGGGGGCCAGGCGCTCACGCACCCAGTCGGCACCTTGCAGGCGGTAGTTCAAGCGATCGTGCAAACGGCTCGCGCGCCCTTGCCAGAACTCGATGCGCTCCGGTAACAGGCGATAACCACCCCAGTGCTCGGGGCAATGGGGCTGGGTATCGCTGAAGCGCTCCTCGGTGTTCTTGAGCAAGGCTTCCAGCTCCTGGCGATCGGCGATCACCTGGCTCTGCGGCGATGCCCAGGCGCCCAGGCGGCTGCCCAGCGGGCGGACCTGGAAGTAGGCATCGGACTCCTCGGCGGTGACCTTGACCACCCGCCCCTCGATACGCACCTGACGCTCCAGGGCCGGCCAGAAGAAGGTCATGGCGGCAAAAGGCCGTGCGGCCAGTTGCTGTCCCTTGGCGCTGTCGTAATTGGTGAAAAAGGTGAACCCCTGCGCATCCAGCCCCTTGAGCAGCAGGATGCGGCAATGGGGGCGCCCCTCTTCGTCAACGGTCGCCAGGGTCATGGCGTTGGCCTCGACCGGCGGCTGCTCGGTTTTCACCGCCTGTGCGAACCACTGGTGAAACAGTGTGAAGGGCTCGACCGGAGCCTGGGCTTCGGTCAGTCCGTCACGGGTGTAGTCGCGGCGCATGTCCGCCAGTCCCTGGGTCATTGCAGGTTCCTTTTGCCCGATGCCTGATGAATCAGTTCTTCGCCTGTTCGGTCGCGGCCTTGGCCGGAGCCTTGGCAGTGGTGGTCTTCTTGGCGGTTTCTTTCTTCGCTACAGGCTTCTTGGCTGGGGCTTTTTTCGCCGGAGCGGCTTTCTTCGCCGCGACGGCTTTCTTCGAGGAAGCAGCAGGAACGACTGGTTTCACATCCTGTACGGCAACCAGTTCAGCCTCGGATGGAGTCGGCTGGTTGTACTTGCTCAGCAGGGCCAGCATGGTGCTGCGCTGGGTGACGATGATTTCCACGCGACGGTTCAGCGCACGCCCTTCGGCGCTGTCGTTGGCCGCACGAGGCATCACCGAACCCATGCCACGCAGCATCAGGCGATCGCGCTTCAGGCCAGTGAGGCTGAAAATCGCGGCGACGGACTGCGCACGGTCACGACTCAGCTTCTGGTTGGCCGCCGCGGCACCGGTGGTGTCGGCATGGCCCAGTACCAGCACGGAAGTCTTGGCGTCGGTACCCACGGCCTTGGCCACGCGGGTGAACGGGCTCAGGGTGACCGGCAGCAACATGGCCGGGCGATCCGGGTTGAACGAACCGTCGACCGGGGCGGTCACCACCAGGGTGTTCTCGCGACGCTCCAGTTGCAGGCGGCTGTCCTTGATGGCTTCACGCAGGCGCGGCTCGTAGTCGTCCAGCCAGGCCTGGGTGATTTTTGGATCCGGCATCGGGATGTCTTTAACATCTGCCTTGGTCGGAGACGTGGGCTGCTGATTGAAAGGCCACCACCAGTTGCCGGTCTCGGTCTTAGCGACCTTCGGGGCCGCTGTCGCGGCGTCCGCCTTGGCCTTGGCGTCGGCTACTGGCTCTTTGACTGCTTCTTTGCTCGTGTCCTTGGAAGGGAACGGCCACCACCAGTTGGTGGTTTCGGCCTTGGCGGCCGGAGCAGCGGCGGAAGCGGTTGCGGTTGCGGTTGCGTTTTCGACCTTGGCCGCTGCAGGAGCGGTCGCGGACTTGGCGGTGGATGTGGCGGCGGACTTGGCCGCGGAAACTTCGTTGGCAGCTGCTTTTGCTACCGGTTGCACCGCTTCCTTGCTGGCGGCCTTATCGGAACCGAAAGACCACCAGTGCCCTCCTTCTGCGTCATTTTGTGGAGTTTGTGCACAACCGGTGACAGTGAGGCAAAGAGCCAAGGCTAAAGACTTGTTCGACGACATGGGATATCCACAAAATGAGATCAAAAATTACGGTCTCTACGAACCGTACAAACAGACGCTTTGAAAGTATAAAAGCCACAGGGTTCCTTGCTGATGCTTTTACTCATGTTTAGGCAAAAAAATTCCTGACAGCAACTTTTTTACAGACAATCCGACAGAACCCTCACCAACTTCTGCGCCCTTGGATCCATTAGCACGTACGGACCCAGGGTATTGGTGACAAAACCGAAGGCCACATCGTACTCAGGATCGGCAAAGCCGATGGAGCCACCCGCTCCCGGATGGCCGAAGGCGCGTGGGCCGAGACCGAAGGTCGCGTTGGCCACCTGCGGCTGGTCAAGCATGCAACCCAGGCCGAAACGGGTCTGGGTCAACAGGGTCTTGTCCATGCCGACGCTGTGTTCGCGCGTCAGCTCTTCGAGCATGTCCGCTTCCAGCAGGCTGCCATCGAGCAGACCGCTGTAGAACCCGGCCAGGCTGCGGGCATTGCCATGGCCATTGGCCGCTGGCTGTTGCATGCGCCGCCATTCCGGCTTGTTGGTACTGGTCATGATCGACGGCGGGTTGGTGAACGCCCGGGTGGTCATGGCCGTGGGTTCGCGCATGGTCACTTGCAGCAGGCGCTGCGCGGCCGCATCGCCGACATTGCCCTTGCCCCGGGCGATGTGTGCCACGCGGTAAAACCCCTCGTCCGCCAGGCCGACATGGAAATCCAGCCCCAGCGGCCTGGCGACCCGTGCCACGATGGACTCGCCGGGACCGCGCCCGTCAGCCCGACGCAGCAGCTCACCCACCAGCCAGCCGTAGGTAATGGCCGCATAACCATGACCTTCACCCGGTGTCCACCAAGGAGCCTCCGCCGCGAGGGCATCGACCATGGTTTGCCAGTCGTAGAGCGCCTCCGGCGCCAGCAGCTCACGCAAGGCCGGAAGCCCGGCCTGATGGCAGAGCAACTGCCGCAGGGTGATCGCTTCCTTGCCGGCCGCGGCGAACTCAGGCCAATACCGGGCAACTGGCGCGTCCAGCTGCAACTTGCCTTCGGCCACCAGTTGCAGGGCGGTGACCGCGGTAAAGGTCTTGGTGCAGGAAAACAGGTTGGCGATGGTATCGCTGTGCCAGGCCTCGCTGCCGTCCTTGTCGGCGGTGCCGGCCCAGAGGTCGAGCACGGTTTCCCCGCCGATCTGAATGCACAACGCCGCGCCGCGCTCCTGGGGATCCTCGAAGAGTGCCGCGAAGGCTTCGCGCACCGCCTCGAATTTAAGCTCGTAATGACCCTGAATCTGCACCCGTGACTCCCCCAGACCATGCTCTACAAAGTGGTGCGCATTGTTCCAGCCCTTGAGGGTTTTGGGAACAGAAGCGAGCCCGGTGGCGATCCACCGGAAGAATTGTTCAGAAATCGACAGACATTGAACGCAGCGCGGGCCGGTCAGCCCCTACGGGTGACAGCAGAGGCGGACCGGCCCGCGTGAGGGAAGCCGTACCCTAAAGGCCTGGCTCAGCGATCAATGGCCATTGCCCGAATGACCACCCGCATGGCCGCCGCCCTGCCCTGCGCCCTTGCCATCATGGCCCGGCTTGCCACCATCGGCATGACCAGCGGTCTTGTCGGCCTCTGCCTTGGCCTTCCCGGCTTCCTTGCCCAACTGCTCAAGGGCCTGCAGGTTGCTCTTGCGCACGCTGTCGACAAACCCCTGGAACGGCACATCGGTAATGCCCACCAGGCCGAAATGGCCGTTCTCGCCGTCCAGCAGACGGCCGGTGACCGGTTGATCAAGGTACTGGAACCAGTGCACACCGACAATCGACGGCTCGTTCAGCGCCTGCTTGAGGAATTGGGTATAGGCCGGGCCGCGATCCTCCTCCCGCACCAGCTCGGTCACACCACCCCAGAATGGGCCGCGATCCCGGGAGCCGAAGTTGAACTCGGTGATCAGGACCGGCTTGTCCAGCGTGTTCAGCCGGGCAAAGTCGTAACCGTCCTGTGGCTTGAGGGTGTACATGTTGAAACTCAACACATCGCAATACTGGGCGCAGGACGCCACAGCCTCGGGGGTGCTGATGGCGAAGCGTCCACCCAGCAGCAGATGATTCGGCGCGTGCCATTTCAGCGAATCGGAAATGGTCTTGAAGTAGGTGTCGGCAAAGACCTTCTGGAAGTACTTGAAGTCGGCTTCGATCTCCGGATGCTCAGGGCTAGGCAAAGGCGGCTCGAACCCCGGGTCTTCCATCAGCTCCCAGGCGGTCAGGTTGATGCCCCAGGCCTTCGACAGGCCCTCCTGGTTACGGTACTTGTCGCGCAGTTGCTTGAGGAACGCACGCTTGGCCGGCACGTCGGTGGTCATGCGCAACGTGCCGTATGCCAGGGCATAACGCGACTTGGGGTCGTCGCCGGGGCCGGCCCAGGCCAGTTCGTTGTCGGCGAAGTAGCCGATCAGCCAGGGATCGTCGCGGTGATCGCGGGCGGCAATGGCCACGGCGCGCTCGGTGGCCATGGCGAAACGCGGATCGAACGGATCGGGCATGCCGCCCCACCAGTCGGTGCCGGTGCTGATGCTTGCATAGTCGCCGACGATCGACAGCGGCAAGGTGTAGGGCACGCGATCGTTCAGGCCCAGCGCCGGCGCGCTCCAGTTGCCGATGGTGTTGAAACCCCAGGCTTGCAGGCGATCCAGGGTGTGGCTGGCCCAGCGTTTCTGGTCCAGGGCTGCGGCAGGGCAAGCTGGCGCGGCTGGCGGCTCGGTGCCCGACCCGGCCTGTGCCTCCTGGGCGTCGGCCTTGGCGGCATCCGCCACACCGGCCTTGGTTTCACTGCCCGGGGTGCAAGGCACACCGTAGGTGCGTTGCAGGTTGGCGCCATAGAAGTCGTACCAGCGACCGGCGTTGTAGGCACGGCCCTGGTCGGCGCCATTGCCGCCGCGGTTGTCCCCTTCGCCGTAATAACCGGCCAGCGGCTCGCCGACGTTGGGCAGTGTCGCGAACATCCACTCACGACCGGCAACGTAGGTCTGGCTATTGTCCGCCGCGACCGCATTGACCCCCAGGGAATAGAACGGATGCCCCTGGGGCGTCACCAGATACCAGCGGCCATCGCGCTTCTCGGTACGGAAGAAACCACTGGCCTTGAAGGCCGGCCCGTTGCTCCAGCCACCGAAGGTGTCCAGGGAGGCGCGCTCACGTTCGGCCAGCCAGGTTTTCAGTTGCTGTTGTTCCTTGCTCGCGGCGGCCTTGAGCTGCTCGTCGCTGGCGATCTTTTCCGGCCACTTGGCCCGGGTCGACTGGCCATAGGCATCCACCAGACCACCGTAGGCCGCCTTGGCCACCGCCTCGCCGTCCTGGACGCCGAAACGTTCGAGCAGGATGCTCTGGGCGGCTTTCGGGTGATCCATGGACAAGGTCACCGAGACCACCTGGCTACGGTCCAGCTCGCCTTCGCTGCTGGCCAGCAGTACGCGCTGGCCTTCGAAGGTCATCGGCATCGGCGGACCGGCCTTCATGCCCTGGCTCAGCGGCGAACTGGCAACCAGCGGCACCAGCAGGGTCTGCGCCGGGCCGGCCGGCAGGTCGATGCGACTGACCAGGGTCTTGCCGTCATTGCTCTGGATCTTCACGTACAGGGTCAGGGCCCAGTTCATCGCGCTCTGGATCCGCAGGCTCATGACCCCGGACTGCGACCAGTCCCAGGCACCGGTCTGCGGGGTCAGGCGCAGGCTGGGTTGAATCGCCGGATTGAAGGTCACCCGGCGCAGCACTTCGCCCTCGGCTGTCTGCTCCGCGTTGGATTGCGGCAGGCTGGCATCTACTGTCGCCACCTGCACCACATCGGCAGGCCGGACAAAGTTGAACAGCGTCTGTTGCCCCGCGGGCGCGGCGAGCAGCGGCGTGGCGAACAGCAGAGCAAAGACAGCGGGTAACGAACGGCGAATCATAGGGACCTGGTGCTCCTTAACGGCCGATGAGCGGCCTGTGTGCAATCAGAGGGATATGCAATGGACAACGCGGCCGGCCTACAGGCCGACCGCGCTCAGGAAATTTCCCGGCGGAACGGCGGCAGCGCATTGAGAATAGCCTTGCCATAACGCTGGGTGACCAGGCGCCGGTCCAGCAGGGTGATGGTGCCGCGGTCCTGTTCGGTACGCAGCAGGCGACCACAGGCCTGGACCAGCTTGAGCGAGGCGTCCGGCACCGAGATCTCCATGAACGGATTGCCGCCCCTGGCTTCGATCCACTCGGCCAACGCGGCCTCCACCGGATCGTCCGGCACCGAGAACGGGATCTTGGCGATCACCACGTGCTCGCAGTAAGCGCCGGGCAGGTCCACACCCTCGGCAAAGCTGGCCAGGCCGAACAGCACGCTGGAATCGCCGCCATCGACCCGCGCCTTGTGCTTGTTCAAAGTTTCCTGTTTCGACAGGTTGCCTTGAATGAACACCTGCTTGCGCCAGTCGCGGTCGAGGCCGTCGAACACGTCCTGCATCTGCTTGCGCGACGAGAACAGCACCAGGGTGCCCCGCGAGCCTTCCACCAGTTCCGGCAGGTCGCGGATGATCGCTGCGGTGTGGGCCGGCGCATCCCGTGGGTCGGCGCGCAGGTCGGGGACGCGCAGCACCCCGGCATCGGCGTGATGGAAGGGGCTGGGCACCACCGCCGTCACGGCCTTTTTCGGCAGCCCGGCACGCATGCGGAAGCGGTCGAAGGAGCCCAGGGCGGTCAGGGTGGCGGAGGTCACGAGCGCGCCATAGGCCACGTTCCACAGGTTGCGACGGAGCATCTCCGCGGCGAGGATCGGGCTGGCGTTGACCTCGATGTCGAACAGCGAGCCGCTTTCCGCCAGGGTCAGCCAGCGTGCCATCGGCGGGTTGTCTTCCGGGTCTTCGGTGGTGAAGGCGGTCCACAGCTCCCAGTTGCCCGAGGAGCGGGACAGCAGGCTGCCGAACAGCGGGTACCACTCTTCGGCCTGGTTGCTGGCGATGCCGATATTGACCTCGCCGTCCATGCCTTCCTTGAGCAGGTCGGTCAGGCGGGTGAACAGGTCGGTCAGGCGCGAGAAGCCTTTTTTCAGCTCGATGCCCATTTCACGCATATGGTCGGGGATCAGCCCGCCGACAAAACGATGGCGCGGCCGCTCGCGGCCTTCCATGTCTTCGCCGGTCTTGAAGTCGGCCAGTTGTTCGCAGGCGGTGAACATGAACTGCTGCTGGGTCTTGATCTCCCGCGCCAGCTCCGGCACCTGCTCGATCAGCTTGCCCAGATCGCCCGGCAACGGGTGCTGGGCCAGCAGCTTGGTGAGGTTCTTGGCGGTCTGCTCCAGCCAGTCGGCGGTGGAGCGCAGGCGAGTGTAATGGGCGAAGTGGCCGATGGCCTTGTCCGGCAGGTGATGGCCTTCGTCGAACACATAGAGGGTGTCGCGCGGGTCCGGCAACACCGCGCCGCCACCCAGGGCCAGGTCGGCCAGGACCATGTCGTGGTTGGTGACGATCACGTCGACCTTGCCCATGCCTTCGCGGGCCTTGTAGAAGGCGCACTGGCCGAAGTTCGGGCAATGGCGGTTGGTGCACTGGCTGTGATCGGTGGTCAGGCGCGCCCAGTCAGAGTCCTCCAGGGCGGTGGGCCAGCTGTCGCGGTCACCGTCCCATTTATTGCCGGCGAGCTTCTCGATCATGCTGGTGAACAGCTTCTGGCTGGCCTCGTCGACCTCGATCTTGAAGCCTTCTTCTTCGAACAGCTGGGCGGTGGCGGTTTGCGCGTGGCCTTCCTGCAGCAGCATGTCGAGCTTGGACAGGCACATGTAGCGGCCACGGCCCTTGGCCAGGGAGAAGGTGAAGTTCAGCCCGCTGTTGCGCATCAGGTCGGGCAGATCCTTGTAGACGATCTGCTCCTGCAGGGCGACGGTGGCGGTGGCGATCACCAGGCGCTTCCCGGCGGCCTTGGCGGTCGGGATCGCGGCCAGGCTGTAGGCCACGGTCTTGCCGGTACCGGTGCCCGCTTCCACGGCCACCACGGCCGGGTCGCCGGAGCGCCGGCCTTCGTCATCGGTGTCGACATCGCCCAGGACCTTGGCCACTTCGGCGATCATCAGGCGCTGGCCGTAACGCGGTTTCAGGCTCTTGGCTTCGAGAAAACGCGAGTAGGCGCCCTGGATCGTGGTTTTGAGTTCGTTGCTGATCATGGTTCTTCGGGCGCGAGAAACGCTGGATAAATTTTCAGTGGTTCGGATCGGCCGCTATCATACCCCGCTAATTCATCCCGCGCAGAACGGAGTACCCGAATGACAGCCTTTGCCCTTGCCTACACCCTGCATGTCCTGGCCGCCCTGGTCTGGGTCGGCGGCATGTTTTTCGCCTGGATGGTGCTGCGCCCCGCGGCGGCGGTGGCCCTTGAGGGGCCGGCGCGGTTGAAGCTGTGGGCAGAAGTGTTCCCACGGTTTTTCGTCTGGGTCTGGGTCGCGGTGGTGCTGTTGCCGATCAGCGGCGTCGGCCTGATCCACCTGCGTTTCAGCGGCTTCGAGACCGCACCGCGTTATGTGCAGGTGATGATGGGCCTGTATGTGGTGATGACCGCGCTGTTTATCCGGATCCAGTCGTTGCAGCTGCCAGCGCTGCGTCAGGCGGTGGCGGCCGAGGACTGGCCGACGGGGGCCACGACCTTGGGCAATATTCGGAAATTGGTAGGGATCAATCTGATCATCGGCCTGTTGCTGGTGGCCGTGGCGGCGGCCCGGCCGATGTTCTAAAAGCCGATACCGGAAAAAGCATCGCGGGCAGCCTCGCGCCTACAGACAGCACAATCGTGTAGGAGCGAGGCTTGCCCGCGATAGCGTCAGAGTCAGCAGCGCCTGTTCGAAGGCCGCCTACAGGCGTTGCACGGTTACCGAACCCGCGGGGCCTGCCGGCCCTGCATGGCCTTCGGCGCCAGGACGGCCACTCTTGCCACCGTCGGCGCGATAGACGAAGCAGCCTTTGGCCTTGCCACCGGCCCCGGGTTTGCCGCCCGCACCGGCCACACCGCCGGCCCCACCATCGACTAAGACCTTGATCTGCTCCGCCGGATAATCCCGCGGCAGCTCGACCCGCACCTGGGCGCCCGCCGCCCCCGGCTGGCCATCACCGCCGTTGTCGCCATCGGCGCCACGCCCGGCCTGGCCCCAGGTGCAACCCGGCTCCTCGCCGTTGGCGCCATCGAGGCCGACATAACCCGGCGCGCCGGTGCCACCGCGCGCATCCACCGAAAGCTCCCCGGCCTGCAGCGAGGTGATGCGCAGCGTCAGGTTACGTCCGGGCTTGGCCGCCTTCTCATAGGTCCCCGGAGCCCCGCGGGAGGTGATCTGGCTGCCGGCCTCCAGATCGGCATGGTCGATGTCCAGTTGCAGGCTTTGTTCAGCTGGAACGATAGCGATCCGCGCTTCGCGCCCCAGGCGCAACTCGCCGACCTTGACCTCGGTGACCGTGGACGGAATCAGCAAGGTGCCGTAGTCGGCCACTTCCAGGCGTTCCAGTTGCAGGCTGCTGGTGGTGTTGGGAAGGCGCATCAGGGAGTGGGTCTCGACTGTCACCACCTGGGCCTGGACCAGTGGGCTGCACAATGCCGCGAGCAGGCAGAGCTTACGCATGAGCGGCCTCCACAGGCTTCGCCGCCTTGAAGGTTTGCAAGTGGAAAATACCGGTCAGGAGAATCTGCAGGCGATCGCGCCAAGGGTGGGCACGGCCTTTGAGGCTGCCGTTGAACAGCAGCAACTCCATCAGGTGGGTCAGTAGCAACAGGCTGCCTGCCAGATTGAGCAACAGATGAATCGGATTGATCAGCGGGCTGACCAGATTAAATAGCACCAGCAACCAGAACAGCAGCGTCAACAACTTGCCCAGCCCCCAAAACACCTTCATATGCCCCCCTTTGCGAGTTTTTCTTTGCGCGCACAGTAACGACTTCGGCGAGGCATAAGCCAGAGGGCGGCGAAAATTCTCCCGCCGCCGCCTGCCAAGCCGCCCTGGCGCCTGGTGATCAACGCTGAATATGCAGCTCCACCCGACGGTTCTGCGCCCGCCCTTCTTCGGTGGCGTTGTCGGCGACCGGCTCGCTCTCGCCCTTGCCCTGGCTGGTCAGTTTGTCCGGTGCCAGGCCTTGGCTCAGGAGGAATGCGACGACGCTGCTGGCGCGGCGTTCGGAGAGTTTCTGGTTGTATTCATCCGTCCCTTGGCTGTCGGTGTGGCCGACCACCTTGATGCTCTGCACGTCGGCGCCCTGAAGCTTGGCCAGCAGCCCCAGCAGCTGGTTTTGCGCTTCGGGGGTCAGCTGCGCCGAGTCGAAGGCAAACAGCACATCGCCCTGATCGCTGAGGGTGATCACCTCGGATTGCGCCGCCGGCTCGGCTGCCGGTGCGGCCGGGTATTGCGGCAGCGGGCAGCCGCGGTTGTCGACCGGGGTATTGGCCGGGGTATCCGGGCAACGGTCACGGCGGTCGAACACGCCGTCATCGTCCTTGTCGCCATCCTGGGCGTAGCAGATCAAGCCACCGGTCACCAGGCCGAACGCCGCTCCGCCCGCGGCCCAGCCACCGCTTTCAATGGCGCCCAGGCCGCCGCCCACCAGGCCGCCAAGCAGGCTGCAGACCGGCCACGTACGCTGGTTGAGGGGGGCAGTGCCGTCGCTGTGGGTAGCACAGCCTGTGAGCAGGCTGCCGAGCAGTAGAACCGGCAAGGCGGCTCGCGAGAGAAGACTCATCATGAATGCTCCTGTGTCACCGGCCCATACCGGTCACACAGGAGTAAAGACCCGCATGGGCGGCTGCACAAGCCGCCCATGCCAGGCAATCACGCCGGGCAATCAGCGGTTGATTTTGATTTCCGTGCGACGGTTCATCGCCCGGCCATCGGCGGTCTTGTTATCCGCAACCGGTTGGCTTTCGCCAGCACCGACGACCGAAACGAAACTGCTGCGGGGTACGCCCGCGCTGATCAGGTACTCGGTCACCGAGCGCGCGCGCTTTTCCGAGAGGCGCTGGTTGTAGGCATCGCTGCCCACGCTGTCGGTGTGCCCGGTCACGCGCAGCTGCGCACTCGGGGCTTCCTGTTTCAGGCGTGTGGCGATGGTGTCGAGCTTGGTTTTGTCAGCGGTCGTCAATTTGGCCGAGTCGAATTCGAAGTGCACGTCACGGATGACAATGGTCTCTTCCTTGACCACCACCACTTCCTCGACCACTGCTACAGGCTCTGGCGGGCAACCGTTGGCGTCCACTTGCACGCCTTTAGGCGTGCCAGGGCACTTGTCGCGGCTGTCCGGCACGCCATCGCCGTCTTCGTCGCCATCTCCATGCACCCAGCAATAACCGGCCGCGACGCCGGCGCCCAGCAAGGCGCCGTATCCCGCCCAGGACGAGCTTTCAATCGCGCCCAACGCAGCCCCACCGACACCCCCGACAGCAGCGCAGGTCGGCCAATCGGTTTTCTGCAAACCTGCGCAACCAGTCAACACACTGGTTAGCAGAACCAAGGGTAATGCTGTCCGAACTATGCTCATCTAGTTATCTCCTGAGGGAATCGGCTTAGAACCGATTGGGGGAGTAAAGACCTGGCTTTAAATCTCCGCCAGCATCAGGCCGGCGGGCTTTGCCCCTGGATTTACCCAGGATCGGCTGTCATTTCAGACAAAACGGCTCTAGGCCCGCGGGTCCGGGCAGGCTAGTCTTTGCCACTCAAAGAGTGAGGAACTTCGATGACCGCAGGTATTTCTTCGCGCACGCCCCAGCAGGCCCTGGCCGCCCTGCTCGATCGCTACGCCCCGCAACAGCTGCTGCTGATCGGTGCCAGCGGGTTTCCGGCCCTGGAGGCGTTTCGCCAGGCACACCCCGAGACCGTCATTGCCCAGACAGCGCCCGGCCCATTGCCGGCGGAACTGGCGGCGCGCCGTTTCGACCTGGCGCTGGCGGTCGACTGCCTGGAGCATCTGCCCAAACGCGACGGCCTGAACCTGCTCGGCGGCATCCGCAACCTCAACGCCAGCCGCATCGCGGTACTGGCCGACCTGAACGCCTGCGGCTGGCAGGAGACCGACTTTTTCTCCCTGGCCCTGCAGGCCAGCGAACGTTTCCAGCGCGACGAACAGGTCCTGACCCTGTTCACCTACGATCTGCTTGAATACAAACAAGTGCCCGACTGGCTCAATTCCAGGTTCTGGGCGAACCCGGAAAACTTCGGAAAGTACTGGTGGTAATGCAATGAGTACCTCTATTTGTCCCTGCGGCAGCGGCAACCTGCTGGATGCCTGCTGCGGCCACTACCACGCCGGCCACCCCGCGCCCTGCGCCGAGGCCCTGATGCGCTCGCGCTACAGCGCCTACGTGCTGGGCCTGGTGGATTATCTGGTGGCCACCACGCTGCCGGCGCAACAGAGCGGCCTGGATCGCCAGTCCATCGGCGACTGGAGCGCGCAAAGCACCTGGCTGGGCCTGGAAGTCGAAAGCTCGGAAGTCTTCGGCGGCCAGCCGGAGCACGCCTTTGTCACCTTCACCGCGCGCTGGCACGACAGCCACGGCGAACACAGCCATCGCGAACGCTCATCCTTCGTGCAGAACAGCGGGCACTGGTATTTCATCGACCCGACCGTGCAACTCAAGGCCGGCCGCAACGACGCCTGCCCCTGCGCCAGCGGGCAGAAATTCAAGAAGTGCTGCGCCGGCTACTTCACCAGCTGAATACCCGCCCCTGAGCCTGTCCTCGCGTGCGCTCCATGGTTGCTAGACTGGGAGTTCAAACGGAGTAACGCCATGGTCGTTCAGCTGCGCGCACTACGGACCCTCGGACTGCTCACGGTGCTGGCGCTTTCAGGCTGCGCCTCGTGGTTCGTCGACGACACCCTCGACCCGCAGGTGCACCTGGTCAAGGTCGAGGTGATCAAGGCGAATTTGCTGGAGCAGCGCCTGCTCCTGCACTTTCGGGTCGACAACCCCAACGATGCCGACCTGACCGTCCGCGCCCTGGAATACCGGGTTCATCTTGGCGACGTGTTGCTGGCGGAGGGTGAGCATGAACACTGGTTCACCATCGGCCCCAAACACAGCGCCTACTTCCAGGTCCCCGTGCGCACCAACCTGTGGCCGCAGATTCGCCAGGTGGTGAAATGGCTGAAGGAACCGCAGCAACCGATCCCCTATCGTCTGGACGGTTTGCTGGAAACCGGATTATTCATCGGCCATGACGTGCACCTGGCGCGCAAAGGCGAGATAATTCCCGCCGATTTTATTCCGGAGCAACCTCGATGACCCAGCAACCCCATGTCCATGGCCCTGACTGCAACCACGATCATGACCACCACGATCACGACCACGGCCATGTTCACGGTCCGCATTGCAACCACGCTCACCAGGAGCCGGTGCGCAACGCCTTGAAAGATGTCGGCCGCAATGACCCTTGCCCATGTGGCAGCAGCAAGAAATTCAAGAAGTGCCACGGCGCCTGATGGCGTAACGCCCGGCCTTTATCTTCTGTAGGAGCGAAGCTTGCTCGCGATGCAGGCGCCTCGGACCTTACGGTGCCAAGACGTTCTGATCGCGAGCAAGCTCGCGCCTACAAGGGCGAGTGAAGAATCTGCTGGGTTGTAGTCACCGTCGCATACTCGCCATGCAGATTGCCCAGCGACATGGCATGCACCTCCTCGGCGCTGTGGGCCTGGCCGAAAAAGTCGGCCTTGTCGAAGGTGTAGCAGGCGTCTTCCACCACCCAGGTATCGAACCCCAGGTTGCCGGCGGTCCGCGCCGTCGACTCCACCGAGTTGTGGGTCGCCACGCCGACGATCACCAGCTGGCCTATCCCGGCCTTGCGTAAATCGGCCTCCAGGGTCGTGGCGCAGAAGGCATCCGGCACTTGCTTCTGGATCACCGCCTCAGCGCCCAGCGGCATGAACCGCTGCTGAAACTCCACTCCCGACTGCCCCGGCCAGAACACCGACTGCTCGCTACGGGACAGATGCTGCACATGGATCAACGGCCGCGCCGTCTGGCGCCAGTAAGCCAGCAACTCGACGATGCGTTCCTCGGCCTCGGGGTTGTTACGCCGCCCGAGCCGGGGATGCAGGATGCCCTGTTGCTGATCGATCAGGATCAGCGCCGCATTGGTCTGAAGCTCCATGCTGACTTTTCTCACCTTGGGTCATTGAATTCCACGCACTTCAACATCACCTCTCCCGACAGGCAAGCCGTCGAACGTAAACCGGACCACCGAATACCGCTGTTTGCTGTCCGTAGCAGAATGTCCTTCGTTTACCTGGAGAGTTCCATGATCGATCTGTATTACTGGACCACCCCCAACGGCCACAAGATTTCCCTGTTCCTCGAGGAAACCGGCCTGCCCTACAGCCTGCACCCGGTCAACATTGGCCAGGGCGAACAGTTCAAGCCCGAGTTCCTGAAGATCGCGCCGAACAACCGGATCCCCGCCATCGTCGACCATCAGCCGGCCGACGGCGGCGCGCCGCTGTCGCTGTTCGAGTCCGGGGCGATTCTGCTGTACCTGGCGGAAAAGACCGGGCAGTTCCTGCCCAAGGACCTGCGTGGCCGCCAGGAAGCCCTGCAGTGGCTGTTCTGGCAGATGGGCGGCCTGGGGCCGATGGCCGGGCAGAACCACCATTTCAGCCAGTTCGCCCCGCAGAAGATCCCCTACGCGATCAAACGCTACGTCGATGAAACCGCGCGGTTGTACGGGGTGCTGGACCGACGCCTGGCGGACCGGGATTTCGTCGCCGGCAGCGAATACAGCATTGCCGACATGGCGATCTATCCATGGGTCGTTTCCCACAAGTGGCAAAGCCAGAACCTGGAAGATTTCCCCAACCTGCACCGCTGGTTCAACCGCATCCTCGATCGCCCGGCGACCGCGCGCGCCTACGCCATCGCCGCACGGATCAACCCACCCAAATCCTGAGGCCCGATAGCCCATCGCCGGCCCGCCAACTGCGGTAGTTGCTCCGTTTCGAGCAACCACCGGGCGGGCGGTGCGGGCTATTTACCCGGCAACGCAGAAATACTCTCGGCCCCCGCTTGCGCGGCACTCGCCTGCTCACTAACGTAGCGCCTTTATCGACGCTACCCCCCGCAGGAGCTTTGCCATGGCCTCGCCAGCCTTCTCACATTTTCTTCCCCGGTTCGGCGTTGCCGCGGCAGTGGCCGGCGTTCTCAGCCTGGCCGGTTGCCAGTCATGGAACACCCAGGACAGCCTGCCGCCGACCTCCGGCGTGCAGCCGCTCAAGGGCCTGGCCCAGAACGTTTCGGTGCGGCGCAATGCCATGGGCATGCCGCTGATCGAAAGCAACACCTTTCACGATGCGTTGTTCGCCCTGGGTTACGTGCACGCCAGCGACCGGATCAACCAGATGGTGACCCTGCGCCTGCTGGCCCAGGGCCGGCTGGCCGAGATGTCCGGCGCCGATGCACTGGACATCGACCGCTACATGCGCGCGGTCAACCTGAAGAACAGTGCCGGCGAGCTGTACAAAGCCTCGTCCCCGCGGATCAAGCGCTTCTTCGAGGTTTACGCCCGCGGAGTCAACGCCTACCTGTTCCGCTATCGCGACAAGCTGCCGCCGGACCTGGCCGCCACCGGCTACAAGCCCGAATACTGGAAGCCGGAAGATTCGGCGCTGATTTTCTGCCTGTTGAACTTCAGCCAGTCGGCCAACCTGCCGGAAGAAATCAACGCCCTGGTGCTGGCGCAGAAAGTCGGCGCCGACAAGCTCGCCTGGCTAACCCCAAGCTACCCGGACGAAGCGCTGCCGCTGGCCGAGAGCGACAAGCTCAAGGGTCTCAACCTGAATGTCCCGGGCCTGAGCGAAATCAGCAGCGCCGCCGGCAAGCTCGGCGAACTCAACTCGCTGAGCGTGGCCGGCGCCAGCAACTGGGCCATCGCGCCACAGCGCAGCCGCAGCGGCAGAAGCCTGCTGGCCGCCGACAGCCACTCGCCGGCGTGGAACCTGGTGCAGATCCGCGCGCCCAAGTACCAGGCCGCGGGCGCTTCGATCGCCGGCCTGCCGATGATCGTCCAGGGCTTCAACGGCCAGGTGGCCTGGAGCATGACCTCGGTCGCCGGCGACAACCAGGACCTGTTCCTGGAGAAACTCAAGCGCCAGGGCAATGCGCTGTATTACGAAGCCAACGGCAAATGGCTGCCGGCCGTGGTGCGTAACGAAACCTACTTCGTCAAAGGCCAGCGGCCGATTCGCGAGGCGGTCTATGAAACCCGTCACGGCGCCCTGCTCAACAGCGCCAGCAACCTGAGCGCCGGCTACGGCCTGGCCCTGCAACAGCCGGACCTTGCGGACGACAAGAGCCTGGATGCGTTCTTCGACCTGACGCGGGCGCAAAACGTGGAACGGGCCTCCGACGCCAGCCGCGAGATCCGCGCCATCGGCCTGAATATGCTGTTCGCCGATGCCAGCCATATCGGCTGGCAGGTCACCGGCCGCTTCCCCAACCGCCGTGAAGGCGAAGGCCTGCTGCCATCGCCGGGCTGGGAAGGCCGCTACGACTGGGACGGTTATGCCGACCCGATGCTCCACCCCTATGACCAGGACCCGGCACAAGGCTGGCTGGGCACCGCCAACCAGCGGATCATCCCCCACGGCTACGGCATGCAGCTGTCCAACTCCTGGTACTACCCCGAGCGTGGCGAACGCCTGGCCGAGCTGGCCGGCAGCGGCAAGCACGACGGGCGCAGCATGATCGCCATGCAGTACGACCAGACCACCACTTTCGCCACCAAGCTGAAGAAAATGTTCGAAGCCCCCGGCATGGCGCAGCCCCTGAAGAAAGCCATCGACGCCCTGCCCGAAGCAGACCGCAGCAAGGCCCGCGAGGCCTACAGCCGCCTGATGGCGTTCGACGGCAAACTCAGCCCGGTGTCGGCCGATGCGGCGATCTATGAGCTGTTCCTGCAGGAAAGCGCCCGGCAGATCTTCCTCGACAAACTGGGCCCGGAGTCCAGCCCCGCCTGGAAAGCCCTGGTGGCCAACGGCGCGCTGTCCTACTCGGCCCAGGCCGACCACCTGCTGGGCCAGGAAGACAGCCCGTTCTGGGATGACAGCCGCACCCCGCAGAAAGAAGACAAGCCGGCGATCCTCGCCCGCAGCCTGGCCGCCGCCATCAGCGCCGGTGAAAGCCAGCTGGGTGGCGACCGCCGGGCCTGGCAATGGGGCAAGCTGCACAGCTACAACTGGAAGAACGCCAGTGGCCAGGTGATTCGCGGGCCGCTGCAGGCCGGTGGCGATCACAGCACCCTGAACAGTTCGCCGTACCGCTGGGGCCAGGACTTCAATGTGACCCAGGCTCCGGCACTACGGCTGGTCGTCGATTTCGGCCAGAGCGAACCGCTGAGCGTGATGAACAGCAGCGGCCAGTCCGGCAACCCGGCCAGCCCGAACTACCTGAACGGCATCGACGCCTGGCTCAAGGGCCAGTACCTGAGCCTGCCGCTGCAACCGCAGAACTTCGACCGCCTCTATGGCAAGACCCGCCTGACCCTGGCGCCAGGCAAGTAACACCGGCCAGCCCGTCCCTCTGCACAAGGGGCGGGCTGGCGCCCGGTAACGCTTCAATCCCCTCACCGATCCGTCCCTGCCACGCTCTCGGCAGCCGCGCCCTTTCCTGCGCGAAATCTCCCACGCGCCCTATTGATGCAAGGCTTCCCACACGCTCTTTTTTGGGGCGCAGCCGACCCACGGCAGGCTCTCGCACCACCTTTTAAAACAGTTGTTCGGGACTCTGGTTCGGAAATTGCTACTTTCATTAAGTCTGACGCTTTGCAGTAACAGTACTAATGCGCCACAAGCGCTCATATTGGTTTTTAGGGATTGAATAATGAAAAAAGCATTGCTGACCCTTTCTGCACTGGCTCTCTGCATGGCCGCCGGCTCCGCGCTGGCCAAGGAATACAAGGAACTGCGCTTCGGCGTTGACCCGTCCTACGCACCTTTTGAATCCAAGGCCGCCGACGGCAGCCTGGTCGGCTTCGACATCGATCTGGGCAATGCCATCTGTGCCGAACTGAAGGTCAAGTGCAAATGGGTCGAAAGCGACTTCGACGGCATGATCCCGGGCCTTAAAGCCAATAAATTCGACGGCGTGATCTCATCCATGACCGTCACCCCGGCCCGCGAGAAAGTCATCGATTTCTCCAACGAACTGTTCTCCGGCCCGACTTCCTTCGTGTTCAAGAAAGGTTCCGGCCTGACCGAAGACACCGCCTCGCTCAAGGGCAAGACTGTCGGCTACGAGCAGGGCACCATCCAGGAAGCCTACGCCAAGGCCGTGCTGGACAAGGCTGGGGTGAAAACCCAGGCCTACCAGAACCAGGACCAGGTGTATGCCGACCTGATTTCCGGACGCCTCGATGCCTCGATCCAGGACATGCTGCAAGCCGAGCTGGGCTTCCTGAAGTCGCCACAAGGCGCCGACTACGAGGTGAGCAAGCCAGTGGACAGCCCGCTGCTGCCGGCCAAGACAGCTATCGGTATCTCCAAAGGTAACAAAGAGCTCAAGGCGCTTCTGGATAAAGGTATCAAAGCGTTACACGACGATGGCACCTACGCCACCATTCAGAAAAAGCACTTTGGCGATCTGAATCTCTACAGCGGTAAATAAGCTCCTGGCGCCCATCCTCGATGGGCGCCTTTTTTATCGCCACAGGTCTCTGATTTATGTTCGAAGAACTTCTGCAAACCCTCGGGCTTTCCGCCTTCAGCCTCAAGGGGTTCGGTCCGTTGTTGCTGGAAGGCACCTGGATGACCATCAAACTCTCGGTATTGTCGCTGTTACTCAGTGTCCTGCTCGGCCTGCTCGGCGCCAGCGCCAAACTCTCGCGGCTGGGCCTGCTGCGCCTGCCCGCCCAGCTCTACACCACGCTGATCCGCGGCGTACCGGACCTGGTGCTGATGCTGCTGATTTTCTACAGCCTGCAAACCTGGCTGACCACCTTCACCAACTTCATGGAATGGGAATACATCGAGATCGACCCGTTCAGCGCCGGGGTCATCACCCTGGGCTTCATTTATGGGGCGTACTTCACCGAAACCTTCCGTGGCGCCATCCTCGCCGTGCCGCGCGGGCAGATAGAAGCCGCCACCGCCTACGGCCTCAAGCGCGGCCAGCGTTTTCGCTTCGTGGTGTTTCCGCAGATGATGCGTTTTGCCCTGCCGGGTATCGGCAATAACTGGATGGTGATGCTCAAGGCCACCGCGCTGGTGTCGATCATCGGCCTGGCCGACCTGGTCAAGGCGGCCCAGGATGCCGGCAAGAGCACCTATCAGTTGTTCTACTTCCTGGTGCTGGCGGCGTTGATCTACCTGGTCATCACCAGCGCCTCCAATATTGTCCTGCGCTGGCTCGAACGCCGTTATGCCGCGGGCTCGCGGGAGGCGGTGCGATGATCGAGCTCCTGCAGGAATACTGGAGACCTTTCCTCTACAGCGACGGCTACAACGTCACCGGCCTGGCCATGACCATGTGGTTGCTCAGCGCCTCGATCTTCATCGGTTTCCTGGTGTCGATCCCGCTGTCCATCGCCCGGGTCTCGCCCAAGCTCTACCTACGCTGGCCGGTGCAGTTCTACACCTACCTGTTTCGCGGCACGCCGCTCTATATCCAGCTGCTGATCTGCTACACCGGGATCTACAGCATCGCCGCGATCCGCGCCCAGCCCGTGCTCGATGCGTTCTTTCGCGACGCGATGAACTGCACCATCCTCGCCTTCGCCCTGAATACCTGTGCCTACACCACGGAGATTTTCGCCGGGGCGATCCGCAGCATGGCCCACGGCGAGGTCGAGGCGGCCAAGGCCTACGGCCTCAGCGGCTGGAAGCTGTACGCCTACGTGATCATGCCGTCGGCCCTGCGCCGCTCGCTGCCCTACTACAGCAACGAAGTGATCCTGATGCTGCACTCGACCACCGTGGCCTTCACCGCGACCATCCCGGATGTGCTGAAAGTCGCCCGCGACGCCAACTCGGCCACCTTCATGACCTTCGAGTCCTTCGGCATCGCCGCACTGATCTACCTCACCGTGACCTTCGCCCTGGTCGGCCTGTTCCGCCTCGCCGAACGCCGCTGGCTGGCCTTCCTCGGGCCGACTCACTAGAACAAGGCAAATCATCATCCATGCGCCAACAGACTCATGATCTGCTCGCCCCGCTACCGGGGACCTCGCGCCAGATCCACAGCTTTCACTTCGGCCCCGAGCGGGCCGAAGGCAAGGTCTACATCCAGTCGTCGCTGCACGCCGATGAACTGCCGGGCATGCTCGTGGCCTGGCACCTCAAGGCACGCCTGGCGGAACTGGAGGCCCAGGGCCGCCTGCGCAACGAAATCGTCCTGGTGCCAGTGGCCAACCCGGCCGGCCTGGAACAGGTGCTGATGGACGTGCCGCTGGGCCGCTACGAGCTGGAAAGCGGGCAGAACTTCAATCGCTGGTTCCTCGACCTCGGCGAAGAGGTCGGCAACGACATCGAAGGCCAACTGGGCGACGATCCGCGGCATAACCGTGAAATCATCCGCGCCAGCCTGCGCAACGCCCTGGCGCGGCAGACCGCCGGCACCCAGTTGCAGTCCCAGCGCCTGGCCCTGCAGCGCCTGGCCTGCGACGCGGACATGGTGCTGGACCTGCATTGCGATTTCGAAGCCGTGGCCCATCTGTACACCACGCCCGAGGCCTGGCCGCAGGTCGAACCGCTGGCCCGCTATATCGGCTCGCAAGCTTGCCTGCTGGCCACCGATTCCGGCGGCCAGTCGTTCGACGAGTGCTTCACCCTGCTCTGGTGGCAATTGCAGCAGCGTTTCGGCGAGCGCTTCGCCATTCCCCACGGCAGCTTCTCGGTCACCGTCGAGCTGCGCGGCCAGGGCGACGTCAACCACGACCTGGCCAGCCGGGATTGCCAGGCCATACTGGATTATCTGAGCCATTTCGGCGCTATCGCCGGCGAGGCTCCGCCCATGCCCGAGTTGCCCTACCCGGCCACCCCGCTGGCCGGCGTGGAACCTGTGGCCACGCCTGTGGGCGGCCTGCTGGTGTTCACCGCCCTGCCCGGGGAGTACCTGGAAGCCGGGCAACAGGTGGCCGAAGTCATCGACCCGATCAACGATCGCGTCACCCCCATTCATTGCAGCTGCGCCGGCCTGCTCTACGCCCGCTCGCTGCGCCGCATGGCCACGGCCGGCATGGTGATCGCCCATGTCGCCGGCCGCGAAGCCTATCACAGCGGCTACCTACTTTCGCCTTGAGGATGCATGCCCCATGTACAAACTGACCATTGAAGGCCTGCATAAATGCTACGGCGACAATGAAGTGCTCAAAGGCGTTTCGCTCAAGGCGAAGACCGGCGACGTCATCAGCCTGATCGGCGCCAGCGGCTCGGGCAAAAGTACCTTTCTGCGCTGCATCAACTTCCTGGAAACCCCGGACGACGGCGCCATGAGCCTGGACGGCCAGCCGATCCGCATGGTCAAGGACCGCCATGGCATGCACGTGGCCGACGCCGACGAGCTGCAACGGATTCGCACCCGTCTGGCCATGGTGTTCCAGCATTTCAACCTGTGGAGCCACATGACGGTGCTGGAGAACATCACCATGGCGCCGCGCCGGGTGCTGGGGATCAGCAAGAGGGACGCCGAAGACCGCGCCCGGCGCTACCTGGACAAGGTCGGCCTGCCCGCCCGCGTGGCCGGCCAGTACCCGGCCTTTCTCTCCGGTGGCCAGCAACAGCGGGTGGCAATTGCCCGAGCCCTGGCGATGGAGCCGGAAGTGATGCTGTTCGACGAACCCACCTCGGCCCTCGACCCGGAGCTGGTGGGCGAAGTGCTCAAGGTGATCCAGGGCCTGGCCGAGGAAGGCCGGACCATGATCATGGTCACCCATGAAATGAGCTTCGCCCGCAAGGTGTCGAGCCAGGTGCTGTTCCTGCACAAGGGCCTGGTGGAAGAGGAAGGCGCGCCGGAAGAGGTGCTGGGCAACCCGAAGAGCGAGCGCTTGCAGCAGTTCCTCAGCGGTAACCTGAAGTAAGCCAGGCGCCGCTATGGACAAAGGCCAGCCCGCCGGTGGAGTCCGGCGGGCTGGCCTTTTTTATGAATTGGCGTCAATCAGGCGACAGGAGCGGGAGGCGGTTCGTCCGGCAAGGTCGGTTCGCCAGGTTCGGTCGGCTCGGCGGGTTGCGGGGTGTCCGGGTCGGGTTGACCGGGAATGCCGCCTGCCGCGCTGGGGTGTGCCAGCAATGACCAGGCCAGGACGCCGACCTGATTGGGCTCAAGTCTGGCAAGTGTGGCGCTTATAAGCGGATCGATCTTCATGAGGCACTCCTGAGCTAAGCACGGTCCGCTGTGCGCAAACCGGGGCAGTCCCCTGATTAGAGTATCTGCCCGCTGAGGAATTCCCGCTATTCGTCAGACGACGAACTCAGGTACGCGGCAGGGTCACGCCACGCTGGCCCTGGTATTTGCCGCCACGGTCCTTGTAGGACACTTCGCACTCTTCGTCGGACTCCAGGAACAGCATCTGCGCCACGCCTTCGTTGGCGTAGATCTTCGCCGGCAAGGTGGTGGTGTTGGAGAATTCCAGGGTCACGTGACCTTCCCACTCAGGCTCGAGGGGGGTGACGTTGACGATGATGCCGCAACGGGCGTAGGTGCTTTTACCCAGGCAGATGGTCAGCACGTTGCGCGGAATGCGGAAGTACTCGACGGTGCGGGCCAGGGCGAAGGAGTTCGGCGGAATGATGCACACGTCGCTCTTGATATCGACGAAGCTGCCGGCGTCGAAGTTTTTCGGATCGACGGTGGCCGAATTGATATTGGTGAACACCTTGAACTCATCGGCGCAACGCACATCGTAGCCGTAGCTCGACACACCGAAGGAAATCAGCCGCTCCGCGCCTTCGCCGCGCATCTGGCGCTCCACGAAAGGCTCGATCATGCCGTGCTCTTGCGCCATGCGGCGAATCCACTTGTCCGATTTGATGCTCATGGCGGGTGTCCTGAAATAGCGAGGTGGAAAAATTCTGTCCGGCATCTTACCGGGGTGCGCCTGCGGGTTCAAAGTCTGGGCCGCTTTTCTCGCTGAAAGCCGCAATACTTGCGGGCTGGAAGGTATGTACGGCACCGCCAGTCACTAAAAGCGCGAATCCTTGGCAAAGAACATTGGCAGGTTCCGGAAAAAGGGTTAAGGTGGCGCCACTGTGCTGCTTGTGTCACTGAGAATCTCTACACGATGTTGAATTTCGATCCAACCATCTCCAAGAATTTTTCCTGCTCTTTGCACTCAGTCTCGGCCAGGGCTTTTCCTGAGTCGCAGTTAACTTTGTCCAAGGAGATACACCATGTCTAATCGCCAAACCGGTACCGTTAAGTGGTTCAACGATGAAAAAGGCTTCGGCTTCATCACTCCACAATCCGGTGACGACCTGTTCGTACACTTCAAAGCTATCCAATCCGACGGCTTCAAAAGCCTGAAAGAAGGCCAACAGGTTTCTTTCATCGCTACCCGCGGTCAGAAAGGCATGCAAGCTGAAGAAGTTCAAGTTATCTAACTTGTACTGAAACAGTAGAAAGCCCCGCCCTCAAAGCGGGGCTTTTTTGTGCCCGGATGTTTTTGCTTAATGGCACCCAGGCTATATGATCCGCCCCCTCGGACAATCATATGGAAACTGCAGGATGCCGTTCAGACACCGGAAGTTGTTGAGCGCAGCGGTGCTCACACTCGCCCTCCCTCTCGCACTCAACGCCACACCTCGCCCCGACCATCCAACGATCATCGTCGGCATGGACAGCGGCGCCAGCTACATTGCCAAGGACTCGCAGCAACAACCCGAGTTGCGACGCGCGGTACTGCTGGAGCTTTCCAGCGCCCATCGTTGCGGCAGCAACGAGGTTTACCTCACCCCCGAATCCTCAGGCATCCCCGCGGAGTCGTTCGGCCAGGTCCTGGAAGAAATCCAGCAACTGATCGATGACCAGACCCCACTCCTGCTGACCCTCTCGGACTGCGACGGAAAACGAGCCTTTTTCGAAAAGGTCCGGCCCTGCACCGCCCAGGAATGCGGCGAGCTGACCGCATCCCAGGTCGACGGCAAGCTCTACCTCGACGAGCGCTATGCGCCGACGGGCCAAGGCCAGGCCTCGTACTTCCTGACGATGCCGATGAGCTACGACAAGCGGCAAAAAGCCTGGAACGCGAGAATCTTCTACGTCGAATCAGGCACCCTGCGCCGGGACTATTTCGTCAGCGCCGAGGACTTCGTTTCGGGCAAGGCCGTTCATGCCTCGAAAACCTACTATCCGGACGGCCAGGTCCGCCACAGCGCTGGCTATGACCTCAATGGCAAACGCCAGGGAGAGGCGCTGACCTACTCCGAGAGCGGTGTCGTGGTTAAACGCTCGAACTATCGGGATGGCCTCCTCGAGGGCTGGCAGAGCACCTACCACGACAATGGAAAAGTCGCCGAATCCTACAACTGGCGCCAGGGCAAACGCGTCGACGGCGAATACCTGGAATACGACGAGAACGGCAAGCGGGTCGGGCGCATCACCTACCGGGCGAATCTGCCGGACGGACCGATCACCAGCTATTACCCGGATGGCAAGCTCAAAGACAGCGGACAGTTCGTTGCCGGCAAGAAAGTCGGCCCCAGCCCGTCCTATTACCCTGACGGCACACTGGAAAGCACCGTCGATTACGTGGACAACCAGCCCGTGGGCTGGCAAATCCAGTACCACCCCAACGGCAAGGTAAAACAGAAGCAATTCAACGACGAACACGGCACCCAGCGCAGTTATGCCCTCTGGAACGAACAGGGCGTGCAGACGCTTCAGTGGCAATGGGATGAACAGCACCGCGAGCAGGGCGACTTCAAGGCCTGGTACGACAACGGCCAGCTCAAGGAGCACAAGGTCTACAAGGACGCGAAACTCGAAGGCCCCGCCGTCACCTGGTACGACAGCGGTCAGATGGAATCATCTACCGATTACCTGGATGGCAAAGAGCATGGCTGGATGCGCCTCTGGAACGAGGACGGCAGCCTGCAGAGCGAATGCCAGTACCAGACGGGCCCCCGTCAAGGTGCATGCAGTTGAGGCTGACATAACGCAGCGCTATTGAGACAGCACTCTTGCGCTGCCAAACAAAAAAGTCCCGCGGGTGCAAACCGCGGGACTTTTTCATTTCCAGGCCTGCGAGCTTACCAGGCGACGCCAAACCCCGCGGTGTAGCGGGTCTTGTTGAGATCGCTGTCCTTGGTGCCACTGATGATGTCCCGTTCGGCCTTGAGGTTGAGCGACGCCCATTCCGTGACCTTGTAGCGCAGGCCGATCTCGGCATCCAGGGCGTAATCGGCAATATTGGACAGCGGCCGCCCCACCTCGCCATTGGTAAACAACTCGACCCGCTTGCCAATCAGGTAACGGTTGTAGTCCCACTTCATGGCCAGGGAATAGAAGTTGTCTTTGCCGCCATCCTTGTACTCGTAGTCGGTGCGGTTGAGCAGCGAACCCAGGGAGAACGCACCCAATTCGTTATCCCAGAACTGGTAACCCGGACCGGTACCCACCACGCGCTGGCGCGCCAGCGCCTCGACCTTGTCACGCTTGTAATTCAACCGCCCCTGCCAGAACCATTTATCGGTGAGGAAGCGGTCCAGTGCGTATTCGCCGCGCCAGTTGTCGGTGGTGACCACATCGTTCTGGAATTCGCGGTTGTACTCGCCTTCCGCCGTGTGCCGCCATTTGCCGTGGCGCGCCGAGGTCTTGAAGTCGATGTCGTAGTCGTCGGTGTCCTTTTCCGCCCGCTGATAATCCAGCGCCATGTCGACATTGCCCTTCCATACCAGGTCCTCGACCACCGGCTTGGGCTTCATGATCTGCTGGATGCTCGCCAGCTCGACAGTCTTCGGCGCCTCGCCATTGGCCAGGGTGACCTTGCCGTCTTCCGCCGCGTGCAGGGACTTGGCCTTCTCGCCGGTGTAGGCATCCTGCTTGACCAGCAGTTCCTGATCGCTCTCCAGCGTCTTGACCTGCTTCCAGTCGATCGGGATGGCCCCGGCATACTCGGTCTGGATCAATAACTTGCCACCGTCGAACACCTTGATCTTGCCACTCAGACGGTCACCGTTCTTCAACCAGACGGTATCGGCGAGCAAAGGCGTGGCGGTACTGAAAACGGCAAGGCACAGCAGGGTTCTGGACAACATAAACAGATACAAGGCTCGAGTTCGCGAAAAAAACCGGCATTATCCACATGAATAAAACCTCAGGTAGGGACTGACTCGACTATCTATAGTGAGTTCAATTCTCAATTATTAATAAACCCTTTGTCCTACAGACGGTTTACAGGCCTGCATCAGGAAACCCGAACGTGATCGAACCGCTCGACGTCGACCAAAGCCCTGCCGAAATCCGACGCACGGCGCTCTACCTGACCCTGGCCCAGGTCCCGGAAGGCAAGGTAGTCAGCTATGGGCAACTGGCGGAAATGGCGGGCCTGGGTCGCGCCGCGCGCTGGGTGGGACGCACCCTCAGCCAGTTGCCCGCCGACACCACCCTGCCCTGGCACCGCGTACTGGGCGCGGGCGGGCGCATCAGCCTGCCCGTGGGCAGCGCTTCGGGCGACGAACAGCGCGCGCGACTGCGTATGGAAGGTGTCTCGATCCTGAACAATCGTGTGGATATTCGGCGCCATGGCTGGCGTCCGGTAGAGCACAGCGGTTAGAGTGCGCGCTTTGTTTCCGTAATTCTTGAGGCAGACTCCAGCCCATGCCCCGTAAAACCTGGCGCGCCGCGCTCGCCGCCTATGCCAGCCCCTCGACGCTCGTGCTGTTGCTGCTTGGTTTCGCCGCCGGCCTGCCTTACATGCTGGTGTTTTCGACACTTTCAGTCTGGTTGCGCGAAGCCGGTGTGGCTCGCGAAACCATTGGCTACGCCAGCCTGATTGGTCTGGCCTACGCCTTCAAATGGGTCTGGTCGCCCTTGCTCGACCAATGGCGCCTGCCCTTGCTGGGCAAACTCGGACGCCGCCGCTCCTGGCTGGTCCTGTCGCAATCGCTGGTGCTGCTCGGGCTGATCGGCATGGGGTTCTGCGATCCGCAAAAGCACCTGTCCTGGCTGATCGCCATTGCGGTTATCGTCGCCTTCGCCTCTGCCACGCAGGACATCGCGGTGGACGCCTACCGCCTGGAAATCGCCGAAGACAGCCGCCAGGCCGCCCTGGCCGCCGCCTATATGTCCGG
Source organism: Pseudomonas sp. GW822-FHT05A08 (assembly GCF_058800485.1). Classification (NCBI taxonomy): domain Bacteria; kingdom Pseudomonadati; phylum Pseudomonadota; class Gammaproteobacteria; order Pseudomonadales; family Pseudomonadaceae; genus Pseudomonas; species Pseudomonas sp. GW822-FHT05A08. Next base: position 1,656,455 of record NZ_CM179511.1, on the reverse strand, counting down.
CTACCGCGTCGCCGCCCTGCTGGCCACCGCTGGCGCCCTGTTCTTCGCCGAAGGTTTCGGCTCCACCGGTTTCAGCTATAAACACGCGGCCTGGACCGGCACCTACGTGCTGTTCGGCGTGCTGATGATCCCGGCCCTGCTGACCACCCTGTTCATGCGCGAACCGCCGGTGCCGCTGCGCACCCAGCTGTCGGCCGGGCGCTACAGTTTCATGCACCAGCTGGTGTCGGTGTTCGTGCTGATCGTGCTGCTGGTGTCGGTGCCGGCGATGTTCACCCAGCTGTACAACACCGACTTCGCCAGCGTGCTGTTCGAAGGCGCCAGCCTGCTGGACCTGCTGCTGGAAGACCGAGCGTTCCTGCGCGCCATTCTCTACACCATCCTGACCGCGCTGTGCCTGTCGGCCATGGGCCGCCGCGGCCTGGCCCCGGTGCTGACGCCGGTCAACGACTTCATCCTGCGCTACCGCTGGCAAGCCCTGCTGCTGCTGGGCCTGATCGCCACCTATCGGATGTCGGACACGGTGATGGGCGTGATGGCCAACGTGTTCTACATCGACCAGGGCTTCACCAAGGACCAGATCGCCAGCGTCAGCAAGATTTTCGGCCTGATCATGACCCTGGTCGGCGCCGGCATGGGCGGCCTGCTGATCGTGCGCTTCGGCATCCTGCCGATCCTGTTCATCGGCGGCGCCGCCTCGGCCGCGACCAACCTGCTGTTCCTGATGCTGGCCGACATGGGCCCCAACCTGCAGATGCTGGTGGTGACCATTTCCCTGGACAACTTCAGCTCGGGCCTGGCCACCTCGGCCTTCGTCGCCTACCTGTCGAGCCTGACCAACCTGAAGTTCTCGGCGACCCAGTACGCCCTGCTCAGCTCGATCATGCTGCTGTTGCCGCGCCTGATCGGCGGTTATTCGGGGGTCATGGTGGAGAAGTTCGGCTATCACGACTTCTTCCTGATCACCGCCCTGCTCGGCGTGCCGACCCTGGTCCTGATCGCCCTGCACTGGTTCCAGGAAAACCGTCGCGCCGAACCGCCGCAAGCGCCCGAAGCCACACCGCCGGCCACGCCACCCGCTACAGCTGTCAGCGAAGAACCCTAGGAAACCCCGGGGCATACCGGCATTCACCCGGCGCCCCGACCTCCCCCGGCCGCAATCCTGTACGCCAACGGTTCTCGCCCGTACAATGCTTCGTCATTTCTAGTCTTCAGCAACCGACAACGGCCTACCATGCGCACCAGTCAATTTTTGCTCGCCACACAGAAAGAAACGCCTTCCGATGCGGTCGTGATCAGCCATCAGCTGATGCTGCGCGCCGGCATGATCCGCAAACTGGCCTCGGGCCTGTACACCTGGCTCCCGATGGGCCTGCGGGTGATGCGCAAGGTCGAAGCCATCGTTCGTGAAGAAATGAACGCCGCCGGCTCGCTTGAAGTGTTGATGCCGAGCACGCAGCCGGCTGAACTGTGGCAGGAATCCGGGCGCTGGGAGGAGTACGGCCCTGAACTGCTGCGCTTCAAGGATCGCCACGGTCGCGACTTCTGCGCCGGTCCGACCCACGAAGAAGTGATCACCGATCTGGCCCGCAACGAGCTGAGCAGCTACAAGCAGCTGCCGATCAACCTGTACCAGATCCAGACCAAATTCCGCGATGAAATCCGCCCACGCTTCGGCCTGATGCGCGGTCGCGAGTTCATCATGAAGGACGCCTATTCCTTCCACGCCGACCAGGCATCGCTGCAGGTCACCTATGACCGCATGCACCAGGCCTACTGCAACGTGTTCACCCGCCTGGGCCTGAAGTTCCGTCCGGTCGAAGCCGACAACGGCTCCATCGGCGGCGCCGGCTCCCACGAATTCCACGTACTGGCCGAGTCCGGCGAAGACGACATCGTTTTCAGCAACGGCTCCGACTACGCGGCGAACATCGAGAAAGCCGAAGCCGTGCCACGGGAAACCTCGCGCCCGGCGCCGAGCGAAGAACTGCGCCTGGTCGACACCCCTGACGCGAAAACCATCGCGCAGCTGGTGGAAGGCTACAACCTGCCGATCGAAAAGACCGTCAAGACCCTGGTGGTGCACGCCGAGGAAGCCGGCAAGCTGATCGCCCTGATCATCCGTGGCGACCACGAGCTGAACGAAATCAAGGCTGCCAACCAGCCTGGCGTCGCCAGCCCGCTGGTGATGGCTTCGGAAACCGAACTGCGTGACGCCATCGGCGCCGGCGCCGGCTCCCTGGGCCCGCTGAACCTGCCGCTGCCAATCATCGTCGACCGCTCGGTGGCCCTGATGAGCGACTTCGGTATCGGCGCGAACGTCGACGACAAGCACTATTTCGGCTTCAACTGGGAACGTGACATGCCGGTCCCGACCGTGGCCGACCTGCGCAATGTCGTCAGCGGCGACCCAAGCCCGGACGGCAAGGGCACCCTGGAAATCAAGCGCGGCATCGAAGTCGGGCACATCTTCCAGCTGGGCAACAAGTACAGCAAGGCGATGAAGTGCGAAGTGCTGGGCGAGAACGGCAAGCCGGTCACCCTGGAAATGGGCTGCTACGGCATCGGCGTGTCCCGCGTGGTGGCCGCGGCCATCGAGCAGAACAACGACGAGAACGGCATCATCTGGAGCGACACCCTGGCCCCGTTCCAGATCGCCCTGGTACCGCTGCGTTATGAAACCGAGCAGGTTCGCGAAGCCACCGACAAGCTGTACGCGCAACTCACCGCCGCCGGCTTCGAAGTGCTGCTGGACGACCGCGACAAGAAGACCAGCCCGGGCATCAAGTTCGCGGACATGGAGCTGATCGGCATTCCACACCGGATCGTGGTCAGCGACCGCGGCCTCGCCGAAGGCAACCTGGAATACAAGAGCCGTACCGAAGCCGAGGCGCAAGCGCTGCCGGTGGCTGACGTGCTGTCCTTCCTCCAAGCCCGTATCCGTCGCTGAAACCAGATAGAGAAGTCATGTTCAAGCGAAACACCTTAAGCCTCGGTGGCGCCGCCTTGTGCGGCGCCCTGTTGCTCAGCGGCTGTGCCAACCAGATGTCGCAACGCAGCGAGCACGAGGAACGTGTCGAGCGCAAATTGCTCGATCACAGCCTGCAGATCGATGTCGGTGAGCCTAAGGTGCTTGAGCTGCCGCAACGCCGGGTACGCATCCACGAGCAGAAGACCTTCGAGGTCACCGAGTTCGAAGTCACGCGTCGCTACGATCGCTACACGCCCTATCAACCCTGGCGGGAGCTCTACGAGATCCCACTGGGCGCGGTAGCCGTGGTCGCGGGTGTCGGCGCCAACGTGGTCAATGTGTTTGCCCTGGGCAACCTGCCGGACAGCGTCACCAAGGACTGGATCAGCTACGGCGTGGCCGGGCTCAACCCGTTCATGAACGTGCAGTCCCACGGTCGGGCGCAGCAGAACCTGGCGGGGATCGATGAAGTCCAGCGCGACAAGCGCGTGGAGTATTCGAGCCTGCCCTGGAGCGAACGCCCGGTGCAGGTCAAGGCCGGCAAGGAAACCCACGAGCTGAGCACCGACCGCAACGGCGTACTGCGCCTGAACCTGTTGGACAGCCCGTTTTCCGAACAGGACCTGAACCACATCGGCAAGCTGCAGATCAGCGTCGCGGATGCCCAGGACGACGTGCATTCCGACTCGTCGCTGGCCATCAGCAACACCCTGCGCGGCAAGCTGCTGGAAGCGCACAACCTGATCTACGACGACCTCGAAGATGACGAAGTGAGCCAGTGGGTGCACCGGGTCAAGCGTCTCTCCGAACTGGGCCTGGAAGAAGAAGCCAGCGAACTGGAGCAGAGCCTGATCGAGCTGACCCGCAACGATCCGGAACTGCAAAGCGAATTTCTCAAGTCGCTGACCAAGAACGCCGGCCGCCTGGTCGCCGACCCCGGCGCCCATTGATCAGATAACCATCGCGAGCCAGCCTGTTTCCGCACTGCGGGGGTGGGCTGGCTCGCGATGCTGTTTCAGGAACGGCTGAACAGCTCCAACTGCTCATGCCCGCCACGCAGATCCTGCAAACGCACACCAATCCCCAATAGCCGCACCGGCCTGTCCCCGCGCTTGAACGCCTGGGTCAAAAGCTGCCGGTAACTCTCCAGGTCCCGCCCTGCCCCCGCCTGTTCGAGCGTGGTCTGGGTGAAATCGTGAAACTTCACTTTGACGAAGGGCTTGCCCGGACGATAGCTGCTGTCGATTCGCTCGATCCGGCCGGCCAGGGTCTGCATCAGCTCCGGGAGTTTATCCAGGCAGCTCTGCAGATCGGGCAAATCGACGTCGTAGGTGTTTTCCACGCTGATGGACTGCCGGCGACTGTCGTTCTGCACCGGCCGCTCATCGATACCCCGGGCGAGGTTCCACAACCGCTCGCCAAAACTGCCGAACTCGCGCACCAGCGCCAGCTTGCTCCATTCGCGCAATGCCTCGCAGCTGACGATGCCCAGGCGTCCCAGCTTGTCAGCTGTGACCTTGCCCACGCCATGCAGCTTGTTGACCGGCAAGGCCGAAACGAAGTCCTCGACCTGGTCCGGGGTGATCACGAACAGGCCGTTGGGCTTTTTCCAGTCGCTGGCGATCTTGGCCAGGAACTTGTTCGGCGCCACCCCGGCCGACACCGTGATATGCAGCTGGTTGGAGACCCGGCGACGAATGTCCTGGGCGATGCGCGTGGCGCTGCCGGCGAAGTTGGGGCTGTCGGAAACGTCCAGGTAGGCCTCATCCAGGGATAAAGGCTCGATCAGGTCGGTGTAGTCGCGAAAGATCGTATGGATCTCTTTCGACGCTTCCCGGTAGGCCTCCATGCGCGGCTTGACGATCAGCAGGTCGGGGCACAGCGTCAGCGCATGCCGCGAGGACATGGCCGAACGCACGCCAAAAGCGCGGGCTTCATAGTTGCAAGTGGCGATCACCCCGCGTCGCTCCGCCGAGCCGCCCACCGCCATCGGCCTGCCAGCCAACTGCGGGTCGTCGCGCATTTCGATGGCGGCGTAGAAGCAATCGCAGTCGATGTGGATGATTTTGCGCTGCGTCATATAAAGGCAGAGTTCATGGAAGCAAGAGGTCGATCACAAGACAGGGCGACAGTATCTCACCGAGAACTGTATATAGCACCAGTAGTTTGATTTCTCCTGCCTACCACCAGAAAAATCGGAAGATGAATTTATTTTCTCAATCGGTCAAAGCCCCTCAATAGAGCTGAAAGCCTTGTGCAGCATGCCCTCAGGGTCGATCCAGGGGCGGTATTTTCAAGCTAAGCAATTGAACGAGAACAGTTTTTTTCGGCCAATCGGTTGACAGGCCGGCGATCCTCTGTAGAATGCCGCCACACAGACGCGGGATGGAGCAGTCTGGTAGCTCGTCGGGCTCATAACCCGAAGGTCGTCGGTTCAAATCCGGCTCCCGCAACCAAACATCAAAAAAGGCTACTCGAAAGAGTGGCCTTTTTTGTGCGCGCTCGTTTTGTTGTCGCGCAAAACAAAACCCTTTGCAGCACCGGGACTTAACCCGCCTTGCGAGTCATTCAATACTTATTTGACTCAATGGACCATTAACGGTTGACACTCCGGCGTTCGTCTGTAGAATGCCGCCACACAGACGCGGGATGGAGCAGCCTGGTAGCTCGTCGGGCTCATAACCCGAAGGTCGTCGGTTCAAATCCGGCTCCCGCAACCAAACAACAAAAAAGGCTACTCGAAAGAGTGGCCTTTTTTGTATCTGTCGAAAAAATCTTTTCGCAACAATGACCTGGCAACCTCCTGTGAACCGTCAGTCACCTCCCCCACCCTTTCCAACCCGCTATGCTCATTGCCAGGCAGCCGCTTGAAAACGCTGGCCGTCCGGGCTCGCAGGGCCATGGTGAGACGCGTTAATATTTGAAACTATTTTTTCTGCAGGGATTGGTAACTTGGCTGGATACCCCCATCCTGTCGCGCACAATCCACGAGGTGATTGATGCGCGCCAACTCGTCTGACTCACAAGACACCGATACCGTTACAGCGAACCAACCGGTTGCTGCCACCCGCTTGCGCTGGCTGGAGCTACTGAGCAAATACCGCCAGCCCATCGGCATGGTCGTGACCCTGCTGCTGTTCGGCATCGCCCTGATTGCCTGTCGTCACCTGCTCAGCGAGCTGGATCTGTATGCCCTGCATGATTCGATCCTCGACGTGCCCAAGCCGGCCCTGCTCGGCGCCCTGGCCGCGACCGTGGTCGGTTTCGTCATCCTGCTCGGCTACGAATGGTCCGCCAGCCGCTACGCCGGGGTGAACCTGCCGCCGCGCACCCTGGCCCTCGGGGGCTTCACCGCCTTTGCCATCGGCAACGCCATCGGTCTGTCGCTGCTCTCCGGTGGTTCGGTGCGTTACCGCCTCTATGCCCGGCATGGCGTGGGTGCCGGCGACGTCGCCCATATGACGCTGTTCGCCAGCCTGTCCCTGGGTTGCGCCCTGCCACCGCTCGCGGCCCTGGCGACCCTGAGCAACCTGCCCGCCGCCTCCGCCGCCCTGCGCCTCTCCGAAGGCCTGCTGGCCAGCATTGCCGGCGCCGTACTGCTGCTCTGCGCGATCCTGGTCATCGGTATCTACCGGCGCCGCCTGCCTGAACAGCCATTGCCGGACAACCTGTTGGTCAAGGCCGGGCGCCGTACCCTGCGCCTGCCTGGACGCCGCCTGACGCTCCTGCAACTGCTGATCACCGCCCTCGACGTCGCCGCCGCAGCCACCGTGCTGTATCTGCTGCTGCCCGAGGCACCGCCCTTCGGCGCCTTCCTGCTGGTCTACCTGCTGGCCCTGGCGGCCGGCGTGCTCAGCCATGTACCCGGCGGCGTCGGGGTGTTCGAAGCGATTCTGCTGGCCGCCTTCGCCGACAAGCTCGGCGCGGCGCCACTGGCCGCCGCCCTGCTGCTGTACCGGCTGATCTACGTGATCCTGCCGATGCTGGTGGCCTGCGTCCTGCTGCTGATCAATGAGGCCCAGCGCCTGTTCCAGACCCGTCAATCGCTGCGGGTGGCCTCGGGCCTGGCCGCACCGATCCTCGCGGTGCTGGTGTTCCTGTCCGGCGTGGTGCTGCTGTTTTCCGGCGTGACCCCGGAAATCGACACCCGCCTGCAACACATCGGTTTTCTGATCCCGCACCGCCTGGTGGATGCCTCGCACTTCGGCGCCAGCCTGGTCGGGGTGCTTTGCCTGCTGCTGGCCCAGGGCCTGCGCCGGCGCCTGTCCGCAGCCTGGATATTGACCACTATCCTGCTGCTGGTCGGTGCCGTGCTCTCGCTACTCAAGGGTTTCGACTGGGAAGAAGCCAGCCTGATGACCCTGACCGCCAGCCTGCTGGCGGTCTTCCGGCGCTCCTTCTACCGGCCGAGCCGCCTCACCGAACTGCCGTTCTCGCCGCTGTACCTGGTGGCCAGCGTCTGTGTGCTGGGCGCATCGATCTGGCTGCTGCTGTTCGCCTATCAGGACGTGCCCTACAGCCATCAGCTGTGGTGGCAGTTCACCCTCGACGCCGATGCCCCACGGGGCCTGCGCTCGCTGCTGGGGGCCGCGGTGCTGCTGGTGGTGGTGTCCCTGACCTGGCTGCTGCGCACCGCGCGCCCGGTGATTCACCTGCCCAATGGCGAGGAGCTGGACCGCGCGGCGAAGATCCTCATGGCCTCTTCCCAGCCCGACGGCGGCCTGTCCCTGACCGGCGACAAGGCCCTGCTGTTCCATCCCAACGACGACGCCTTCCTCATGTATGCCCGGCGCGGCCGCAGCCTGGTGGCGCTGTACGACCCGATCGGGCCGACCCAGCAACGGGCCGAGATGATCTGGCAGTTCCGCGACCTGTGCGACGTCCACCATGCGCGTCCGGTGTTCTACCAAGTGCGCGCGGAAAACCTGCCGTACTACATGGACATCGGCCTGACCGCGATCAAGCTTGGCGAAGAAGCCCGGGTCGACCTGAACCGCTTTGACCTCGAAGCCAAGGGCAAGGAGATGAAGGACCTGCGCTACACCTGGAACCGCGGTACCCGCGACGGTCTGGCGCTGGAAATCCATGAGGCCGGGCAGGCGCCGATGGACGAGCTGAAAGTCATTTCCGATGCCTGGCTGACCGGTAAGAATGTCCGCGAGAAAGGCTTCTCCCTCGGGCGTTTCAGCGAGGACTACCTCAAGCATTTCCGTATCGCGATCATCCGTTTTGAAGGACGTCCGGTGGCCTTCGCCAACCTGCTCGAGACCTACAGCCATGACCTGGCCAGCCTCGACCTGATGCGCGCCCACCCGGAGGCTCCCAAGCTGACCATGGAATTCATGATGGTCGGCCTGATCCAGCATTATAAAAACCATGGGTATGCCCGCTTCAGTCTGGGCATGGTGCCGTTGTCGGGTCTGCAACCCCGGCGTGGCGCGCCACTGACCCAGCGCCTTGGATCGATGGTTTTCCGTCGGGGTGAGCAGTTGTACAACTTCCAAGGGTTGCGCCGTTTCAAAGACAAATTCCAGCCTGACTGGGAACCTCGTTACATGGCCGTGCCCGCCGGACTGGATCCGCTGGTGGCACTGGCCGATACCGCCGCCCTGATTGCGGGCGGCCTGACTGGATTGGTGAAACGCTGATGATTCAACGCTCCTGGCGGTATGTATTAGCCACTCTGGTGGTGCTTGCCCTGATAGCAGGAGGCGGCTACTGGTACTGGAATCGTCCGGCACCACAACCGACCCTGGAACACCTGGCCCAGACCGATGGCTCGACCCTGACCCGTGTCACCCCGGCCGCCCAGGCCAAGGCCCGGGTCGCCGTGGCCGTCCTCGCCGACGAAGCCCTGACCGATACCCAACTCCTGGCCCTGAGCCGCGGCGGCGCGGCGCAGATCGTCCAGGTGATCCTGCCCAAGGACGACTGCAAGCTGCAGGAACAAGCCCTGCAGACCGCCCTTGGCCAACTCGCGGGCCAGGCGACCCTGGTCAGCGGCATCGGCCCTGGTGCCGCCCTGGCCTGGCGCTGGATCGCCACCCAGAACGACGACAAGGCCCAGGCCGTGTCGGTGGGCTTTACCATCAACCCGGCCCCAGGCTGCACCGACCCGTTGCCCAAGACCCTGGCCCACGGCCACTGGCTGGTGGCCTGGAACGACAACCCGGATGACGAAAGCGCCGGCTTCGTGCGTGACACCCCCAATGCCAGCACCAGCATCAGCGACTACGACATTCACCTGCCTCAGGTGCTGAACAACGAGCTGCGCAAGCTGCTGGTAGGTTCGGACAACGGCGGCCTGAATATCCCGGTGGTCGAAGTGCCGGCCGGCCAGGCCAAGGACACCGTGACCCTGTTCCTCTCCGGTGACGGCGGCTGGCGCGACCTGGACCGTGACGTGGCCGGCGAGATGGCCAAGATCGGCTACCCGGTGGTCGGCATCGACACCCTGCGCTACTACTGGCAGCACAAGACCCCGGAACAGAGCGCCACCGACCTGACCGAACTGATGCAGCACTACCGGCAGAAATGGGGCACCAAGCGCTTCGTGCTGACCGGCTACTCGTTCGGCGCCGACGTGTTGCCAGCCATCTACAACCGCCTGCCGGAAGCCGAGCAGCAGCGGGTCGACGCCATTATCCTGCTGGCCTTCGCCCGCACCGGCAGCTTCGAGATCGAAGTCGAAGGCTGGCTGGGCAACGCCGGCAAGGAAGCCGCCACCGGCCCGGAAATGGCCAAGCTGCCAGCAGCCAAGGTGGTGTGCATCTACGGCGAGGAAGAAGTCGACGAAAGCGGTTGCACCGACAAGACCGCCGTCGGCGAAGCCATGAAACTGCCGGGCGGCCATCACTTCGACGAAAACTACCCGGCCCTGGCCCAGCGCCTGGTCAACGTCATCGAGAAACGCCAGGGCAAGGACAAGGTCGTCGAAGAGTGATCTGAGTTCCCCAGACAAGGCCCCCGCTGCCCACCGGCACCGGGGGCTTTTTCATCCTTGAAATCCCCCTCTGCGGGAGCGGAGCTAGCTCGCGATCAGCGCTGGCTGTCAGGTAGAGCGCCATCGCGAGCAAGCTCGCTCCTGCAGGGGAAAGCGCCCTCCTCCAACAAAAAAGCCCCCGTCACCACAGCGGTGACGGGGGCTTCTGCTCTCGCGCCAGCTTACATCTCGATCTGGGTCCCCAGCTCGATCACGCGGTTCACCGGCAGCTTGAAGAAGCGCAGGTTGCCGTTGGCGTTCTTGAGCATGAAGGCGAACAGCGTCTCGCGCCAGCGCGCCATGCCGACGATCTTGGAGGTGATGACCGTCTCGCGGCTGAGGAAGTAGGTGGTGCGCATCGGGCTGAAGTCCAGCTCGTCCAGGTGGCACAGCTTCAGCGCTTCAGGCACGTCCGGCTCGTCGGTGAAACCGAAGTGCAGGATCACCCGGAAGAAACCTTCGCCATAGGAATCCACCTCGAAGCGCCGTTGCGTCGGCACCCGCGGGATATCCTCATAGACCACGGTCAGCAGCACCACTTGCTCGTGCAGCACCTGGTTATGCAGCAGGTTGTGCAACAGCGCATGGGGCACGGCGTCGGAGCGCGCAGTGAGGAACACCGCGGTGCCCTGGACCCGATGCGGTGGCTGCACACGGATGCTGTTGATAAAGATCGGCAGCGGCAACGCGCCCTCGCCGAGGCGGTCCATCAACAGTTCTTTGCCGCGTTTCCAGGTGGTCATCAGGGCGAACAGCACAATCCCCGCCAATACCGGGAAAGCGCCGCCCTGGAAGATTTTCGGCACGTTGGCGGCGAAGAACAGCCCGTCCACCAGCAGGAAGCCCAGCAGGATCGGCACCGTCAGCACCGGCGACCATTTCCACAGCAACAGCATCACCGCCGACACCAGGATGCTGGTGATCAGCATGGTCCCGGTCACCGCCACGCCGTAGGCCGAAGCCAGTGCGCCGGAAGACTCGAAGCCCAGCACCAGGAGAATCACCCCGACCATCAGCGCCCAGTTCACCGCGCCGATGTAGATCTGCCCCTGCTCCGCGCTGGAGGTGTGCTGGATGTACATGCGCGGGATATAACCCAGCTGGATCGCCTGGCGGGTCAGGGAGAACGCGCCGGAGATCACCGCCTGGGAGGCGATCACGGTAGCCAGGGTCGCCAGGACCACCAGCGGGATCAGGGCCCAGCTCGGCGCCAGCAGATAGAACGGATTACGTGCCGCTTCCGGGTTCTCCAGGAGCAAGGCGCCCTGGCCGAAATAGTTGAGCACCAGCGCCGGCAGCACCAGGGCGAACCAGGCGCGAGCGATCGGCTTGCGCCCGAAGTGGCCCATGTCGGCGTACAGCGCTTCGGCACCCGTCAATGCCAGCACTACCGCGCCGAGAATGGCCACGCCCATGCCCGGATGCACGATGAAAAACCGCACGCCCCAGACCGGGTTCAGTGCCTGCAGCACTTCCGGATGCTGGGCGATGCCGTAGACCCCCAGCCCGCCCAGGGTCACGAACCACAGGACCATCACCGGCCCGAACAGCTTGCCGATGCGATCGGTACCGTGTTTCTGGATCAGAAACAGCGCCACCAGCACGATCAGCGCCATAGGTACGACCCAGTGCTCGAGCCCGTCGAAGGCAATCTCCAGCCCCTCTACCGCCGACAGTACGGAGATCGCCGGGGTGATCATGCTGTCGCCGTAGAACAAGGCCGCGCCGATCAGGCCCAGGATGACCAGAACCACCCGCAGCCTCGGATAGGGCGTCGACGCCCGCCGGGCCAGGGCGGTCAAGGCCATGATGCCGCCCTCGCCCTGGTTGTCGGCCCGCAGGATGAACAACACGTATTTGATCGAGACCACCCAGACCAGCGACCAGAAGATCAATGCAAGAATGCCGAATACACCGTCGTGGTTGACCGGAACCCCGTAATGCCCCGCGAATACCTCCTTCAAGGTATAAAGCGGGCTGGTCCCGATGTCGCCATAAACCACCCCGACCGCCGCCACCAGCATCCCCAGGGGCCTGGCCCTGGAATGCTCGCCGCTTACCGCCTGACTACTTGCCTGACCCATCCACCACTCCTACTACCCAGATCGGGGCTTCTTATAAAAGGCATGACATTCAAGACAACGCCAAGCTTGCAAGACTCTCGTGAATGCCCATGCAGCATGCGCCCTTTTACTTACAGTTACAGACGTTCTGTTGACTAGTAAGAATTCACCCGGGCGCAACGGCGCGAAGCATAGCGCAGCACTCGTCGTATTTCCCTGCATAAAGCTGGTCAAGTGCGCCGGCCATCGCTAGAATTGCGCACTTTTTGATCAGAGGCGCCCCTAGCGCCCATCCGTCGCCAGCGGTTTTATCCAGATTGCCGAGCGGCCCGACACCTATACCGAGGTTAGACATGTCCACCCCTACCGCGCCAGCCAACCCCAAGGTCGGCTTCGTTTCCCTGGGTTGCCCGAAAGCGCTGGTCGACTCCGAGCGCATCCTCACGCAACTGCGTATGGAAGGTTATGACGTGGTGTCCACCTACCAGGACGCCGACGTCGTGGTGGTCAACACTTGCGGTTTCATCGACTCGGCCAAGGCCGAATCCCTGGAAGTGATCGGCGAAGCCATCAAGGAAAACGGCAAGGTCATCGTCACCGGCTGCATGGGCGTGGAAGAAGGCAATATCCGCGACGTGCATCCGAGCGTGCTGGCCGTGACCGGCCCGCAGCAGTACGAGCAAGTGGTCAGCGCGGTGCACGAAGTGGTGCCGCCGAAACAGGATCACAACCCGCTGATCGACCTGGTGCCGCCACAAGGCATCAAGCTGACGCCGCGCCACTACGCGTACCTGAAGATTTCCGAAGGCTGCAACCACAGCTGCAGCTTCTGCATCATCCCGTCGATGCGCGGCAAGCTGGTCAGCCGCCCGGTCGGCGATGTGCTGGACGAAGCCCAGCGCCTGGTCAAGTCCGGGGTCAAGGAGCTGCTGGTGATCTCCCAGGACACCAGCGCCTATGGCGTCGACGTCAAGTACCGCACCGGCTTCTGGAACGGCGCGCCGGTGAAAACCCGCATGACCGAGCTCTGCGAAGCCCTCAGCACCCTGGGCGTCTGGGTCCGCCTGCACTACGTCTATCCGTACCCGCACGTGGACGAGCTGATCCCACTGATGGCCGCCGGCAAGATCCTGCCGTACCTGGACATCCCGTTCCAGCACGCCAGCCCGAAAGTGCTCAAGGCCATGAAACGCCCGGCCTTCGAAGACAAGACCCTGGCCCGGATCAAGAACTGGCGCCAGATCTGCCCCGAGCTGATCATCCGCTCGACCTTCATCGTCGGCTTCCCCGGCGAAACCGAAGAAGACTTCCAATACCTGCTCGACTGGTTGACCGAAGCCCAGCTCGACCGCGTCGGCTGCTTCCAGTACTCGCCGGTGGAAGGCGCGCCGGCCAACGACCTGGACCTGGAAGTGGTCCCGGACGAGGTCAAGCAGGACCGTTGGGAGCGCTTCATGGCGCACCAGCAGGCAATCAGCTCGGCGCGCCTGCAACAGCGCATCGGCAAGGAAATCGAAGTGCTGATCGATGAAGTCGACGAACAGGGGGCCGTGGGTCGCTGCTTCTTCGACGCCCCGGAGATCGACGGCAACGTGTTCATCGACGGTGCCGGCGACCTCAAACCAGGCGACAAGGTCTGGTGCCGGGTCACCGACGCCGACGAATACGACCTCTGGGCCGAAGTCCTGTAAGGCGTAAAAAACCGCAAAGCCCCGCTCTCTTCGCGAGATGCGGGGCTTTTTTACGTCTATCGTTTGCTCAGGACCACGGATGCGTCACCACAAAGGAGCAGGCGGCATGCGCCATCATTCGGTCATCCATACCCCGAAACACAGCGACTACCCGGAACTGACCCGGGTCTGGGAGGCCTCGGTGCGCGCCACCCACGACTTCCTGCCGGACAGCTACATCGAACTGCTGAGAAACCTGGTGCTGAACCGTTATCTGGATGCAGTGATGCTGATCTGCACCCGGGACCAGCGCCAGCACATCACCGGCTTCGCCGGGGTCGCCGCCGGCAAGATCGAGATGCTGTTCATCGATCCCGCCCATCGCGGCCAGGGCCTGGGCAAGCAACTGCTCAGGTACGCCATCGAACACCTGAACGCCGACGAACTCGACGTCAACGAGCAGAATCCGCAAGCCCTGGGCTTCTACTTCAAGCAGGGCTTCGAGGTCATCGGTCGCTCCGAGCACGACGGCATGGGCCAGCCCTATCCGCTGCTGCACATGCGTTTGAAACAGCCCCAGCAGCAAGCGCTGCGCGGCTAAAAGCCACAGCGGGCAAATGGACCCGCGATTAACCGGCGCCGGGCAGGTACAATGCCTGCCCCCTTTTGCTACGGCCCCTGTCATGACTGACCCGATTCGTCTCTCCAAACGCCTCATCGAACTCGTCGGCTGCTCCCGCCGGGAGGCTGAGCTGTTCATCGAGGGCGGCTGGGTCACCGTGGATGGCGAGGTCATCGACGAGCCGCAGTTCAAGGTCGACACCCAGAAAGTCGAGCTCGACCCGCAGGCCAAGGCCACCGCGCCGGAGCCGGTGACCCTGCTGCTGAACGTACCGGCCGGCCAGGACGTCGACAGCGCCATGCAGTCGCTGAGCGCCGCCAGCCTGTCCGAGGAACACCGCTTCGGCAAACGGCCGCTCAAGGGCCACTTCCTGCGCCTGACCGCCAGCGCCGATCTGCAAGCCAATGCCAGCGGCCTGCTGGTGTTCACCCAGGACTGGAAGATCCTGCGCAAGCTGACCGCCGATGCGGCCAAGATCGAGCAGGAGTACGTGGTCGAGGTGGAAGGCGAGATGGTCGCCCACGGCCTCAACCGCCTGAACCACGGCCTGACTTACAAGGGCCGGGAACTGCCGCCGGTCAAGGCCAGCTGGCAGAACGAAAACCGCCTGCGCTTCGCCATGAAGAACCCGCAACCGGGCGTGATCGCCCAGCTCTGCGAGGCGGTAGGCCTGAAGGTGATCGCCATTCGCCGCATCCGTATCGGTGGAGTTTCCATCGGCAAGGTGCCGGTCGGGCAATGGCGCTACCTGTCCGCCAAAGAGAAATTCTAGGCCGACACCCATTCAGACGCCGCGCGTGCATGCGGCGCTCAACGTGAACAGACCAGGACTGTAGACATGATTCATAACGATGTACTGCGCAGCGTGCGCTACATGCTCGACATCAGCGACAAGAAGGTCGTCGAGATCATCAAGCTCACCGGCTTTGACGTGAGCCTGGACGACATAGTCGGCTACCTGAAAAAGGACGAGGAAGAAGGTTTCGTGCATTGCCCGGACGAGGTCATGGCGCACTTTCTCGACGGACTGGTGATCTTCAAGCGTGGCAAGGACGAAAGCCGTCCGCCGCTGCCGATCGAACTGCCAGTGACCAACAACATCATCCTGAAGAAGCTGCGGGTCGCCTTCGAGCTGAAGGAAGACGACATGCACGCCATCCTCAAGGCCGCCGACTTCCCGGTGTCCAAGCCAGAGCTGAGCGCGCTGTTCCGCAAGTTCGGCCACACCAACTACCGCCCGTGCGGCGACCAGTTGCTGCGCAACTTCCTCAAGGGCCTGACCCTGCGCGTCAGAGCGTAAGGCAGCTATAAGCTGCAAGCCTCAAGCTGCAAGCTGAAGTCCAAAGCTTGTCGCTTGTAGCTTGCAGCTTGAGGCTTGCAAAATGACCTACAGCGTTTCCCCCATCGGCTTCGTGCGTTCCTGCTTCAAGGAAAAGTTCGCCATCCCGCGCCAGCCGCAACTGGCCCCGGCGGCCCGTGGCGTGCTGGAGCTGGTGGCACCCTTCGACCAGGGCGACGCGGTGCAGGGCCTGGAACAGGTCAGCCACATCTGGCTGCTGTTCCTGTTTCACCAGGCGCTGGAAGACAAACCGCGGCTCAAGGTCCGCCCGCCGCGCCTGGGCGGCAACAAGTCCATGGGCGTCTTCGCCACCCGCGCCACCCACCGGCCCAACGGCATTGGCCAGTCGGTGGTCAAGCTGGACAAGGTCGAGGCCAATCGCCTGTGGATCTCCGGCATCGACCTGCTGGACGGCACGCCGATTCTCGATATCAAGCCCTACGTGCCTTACGCCGACATCATCGACAGCGCGAGCAACAGCATCGCCAGCGCGGCGCCGCAGTTGATACCGGTGCAGTGGAGCGACAACGCCCTGCAACAGGCTCATACGCACGCTCAACGCCTGCAGGAGCCGCTGGTGGAGCTGATCGAGCAATGTTTGGCCCAGGACCCACGCCCGGCCTACCAGACGCCCACCCCGGAACGCGAATACGGCGCGCAGTTCTGGGATCTGGACGTGCGCTGGCACTACCCGCAGCCGGGCCTGATCCAGATACTGGAAGTGGTCCCCGCACGCTGACCGGCAACCGGAAACGAAAAAGCCCGCGCTGCCTTCTCAGGCAACGCGGGCTTTTTCTGTGCTGCGAGTCGCTTACTTCTCGACGAAGGCGCGCTCGATCAGGTAGTCACCCGGCTCGCGCATGCGTGGCGAAACGGTCAGGCCGAAGCTGTTGAGCACTTCGCTGGTCTCGTCGAGCATGCTCGGGCTGCCGCACAGCATGGCGCGGTCGTCCTGCGGGTTGATTGGCGGCAGGCCGATGTCGCTGAACAGCTTGCCGCTGCGCATCAGGTCGGTCAGGCGGCCTTCGTTCTCG
Organism: Pseudomonas sp. GW822-FHT05A08; assembly: GCF_058800485.1. Classification (NCBI taxonomy): domain Bacteria; kingdom Pseudomonadati; phylum Pseudomonadota; class Gammaproteobacteria; order Pseudomonadales; family Pseudomonadaceae; genus Pseudomonas; species Pseudomonas sp. GW822-FHT05A08. The sequence goes on along the minus strand of NZ_CM179511.1, from coordinate 1,639,774 downwards.
AACGGCTCGCGGGTCACGGTCGGGTAGTAGATCAGTTTTTCACGCAGCGCTTCGCCGAAGAACTCGTTCTGCGGCAGGTGCTCGGTGATGAACTCACGGTAGGCGACTTCGTTGACGTAACGCACGCCGTGGCACAGGATCACTTTCTCGAAACGCTCGTAGGTTTCCGGATCCTGGATGACGCTCATGAACGGCGCCAGGCCGGTGCCGGTGCTGAGCAGGTACAGGTGCTTGCCAGGCTTCAGATCGTCCAGTACCAGGGTACCGGTAGGCTTCTTGCTGATGATGATCTCGTCGCCTTCCTTCAAATGCTGCAGCTGGGAAGTCAGCGGACCATCGGGAACCTTGATGCTGAAGAACTCGAGATGCTCTTCCCAGTTCGGGCTGGCAATCGAGTAAGCGCGCATAAGCGGGCGGCCGTTGGGCTGTTGCAGGCCGATCATCACGAACTGACCGTTCTCGAAGCGCAGGCCCGGATCACGGGTGCACTTGAAGCTGAACAGAGTGTCGTTCCAGTGATGAACACTGAGGACACGCTCGTGGTTCATGTTGCTCATGTACGGGGGACTCCTGGAAAGTTGTCGGCGCCTGCTCTGCGACAAGCGAGCCGAGCGCAATTGCACAGCATTCTAATGGCGGCGACAATATCTGTTAACTGGATTATTAAGATAAGGGTTATCGGTTATATCGATATGCGATTTACTCTCCGTCAACTGCAAGTATTCGTCGCCGTCGCCCAGCAAGAGAGCGTTTCTCGTGCTGCCGGCCTGCTGGCCCTTTCCCAATCCGCGGCAAGCACTTCAATCACCGAACTGGAACGGCAATCCAGTTGCCAGTTGTTCGATCGCGCCGGCAAGCGCCTGAGCCTCAACGCCCTGGGCAAACAGCTGCTGCCCCAGGCGGTGGCGTTGCTGGACCAGGCCAAGGAAATCGAAGACCTGCTCAACGGCAAATCCGGCTTCGGCTCGTTGTCGGTGGGCGCGACCCTGACCATCGGCAACTACCTGGCGACCCTGTTGATCGGCAGCTTCATGCAGGTCCACCCGGAGAGCCAGGTCAAACTGCACGTGCAGAACACTGCGCATATCGTGCAACAGGTCGCCCACTACGAAATTGACCTGGGTCTAATCGAAGGCGACTGCAGCCATCCGGACATCGAAGTGCAAACCTGGGTCGAGGATGAGCTGGTGGTGTTCTGCGCCCCGCAGCACCCCTTGGCCAAACGCGGCCATGCGAGCATGGAGGAACTGACCCACGAAGCCTGGATTCTGCGCGAACAAGGCTCGGGCACGCGCCTGACCTTCGACCAGGCCATGCGTCATCATCGCAGCGCGCTGAATATCCGGCTCGAACTGGAACACACCGAAGCGATCAAGCGCGCGGTGGAGTCGGGGTTGGGGATTGGCTGCATTTCCAGGCTGGCGCTGCGCGACGCTTTCCGGCGTGGCAGCCTGGTGCCGGTAGAGACGCCGGACCTGGACCTGGCCCGGCAGTTCTATTTCATCTGGCACAAACAGAAATATCAGACCTCGGCGATGCGCGAATTCCTCGAACTCTGCCGCGCCTTTACCGCCGGGGTGCAGCGCAGCGACGAGATCGTGCTGCCGAGCATTCCTTAGATAAGGATCACGGCCCAGACCACGGTAATCATGCTCAAGGCCACGAGTTGCGCGGCGCTGCCCATGTCCTTGGCATTTTTCGACAGTGGATGGCGATCCAGGGAGATGCGGTCGATCGCCGCCTCGACCGCCGAATTGAGCAGTTCGACAATCAGCGCCAGCAAGCAGACAGCAATCAGCAACGCCCGCTCGACCCGGCTGACATTCAGCAGGAAAGACACGGGGATCAGAATCGCGTTGAGCAGCACCAGCTGACGAAACGCAGCTTCGCCGGTGAAGGCGGCCCGCAGGCCATCGAAGGAGTATCCCGAGGCATTGAGGATGCGTTTAAGACCGGTTTGACCTTTGAAAGGCGACATAAATAGGCAACTAGAACAATAAGGAATGGGCAAGCTAGTTCAACAAAAGTCAAAAAAGCGTGAAGAAAGAGCCAGTTACTGGCTGGAAATTGACTCAAGTTGTTGCAGGAGCAGCGCCGCCTGAGTGCGGGTCCGCACCCCCAGCTTACGAAAGATTGCCGTCACATGGGCCTTGATGGTGGCTTCCGAAACGCTCAGCTCATAAGCGATCTGTTTGTTCAGCAACCCCTCGCAGACCATGGTCAGCACACGGAACTGTTGTGGCGTCAGGCTCGCCAGGCCTTCGCTGGCCGCCTTGGCCTCGGCGGAGACGCTGACCTCTTCGAAGGCCTGTGGCGGCCACCAGACATCGCCGTCGAGCACACTGCGCACGGCTTGTTGAATGACTTCGAGAGAACTGGACTTGGGAATAAAACCGCTGGCGCCAAATTCGCGTGAACGCACCATCACCGATGCTTCTTCCTGTGCCGACACCATCACCACCGGAATCTGCGGGTACTGACCGCGCAACAGCACCAGACCGGAAAAACCGTAAGCACCAGGCATGTTCAGGTCCAGCAGCACCAGGTCCCAATCGGCCTTTTCGGTCAGGCGGGCTTCCAGTTCGGCAATGCTCGCCACTTCCACCAGACGGACATCCGGGCCGAGGCCCAGGGTCACCGCTTGATGCAGTGCGCTACGAAAGAGGGGGTGGTCATCGGCAATCAGGATTTCGTATGTGGCCATTTTTCAAATGATCCTGTTTTTTATGGGAGCACCGATGCATTCGGTCCTCGCCAAAGCAACACAGGTGTCAGCCAGAATGCTGCACCCAAAGAGCACGATCAACGCCAAGAGCCCGGAAATGCGGCGTTTCAAAGATCGGTCGCGCCCTAATCGGCGCCAAGCATGCCCAGCGAAGCCAGGGTGGTCAAGCTTCGGGCTGTGCGGCATCTTAGCTTGCTAACTAATAACAGTGCCATCATGCAAAGCCACGCCCGCGCGGCTGCGCCTCGATGCTGAGCGGGATGCTGGTGGCGCAGCTCTGGCCGAAAAAATTCCAGTCCCTTGCCTCAGGTCTTACAGAAAAGGCTTGAGGCGCGTGTGCGTCTCATCATCGGGATCGATCTCAAGCTGGAACTTGGCCGACAGATAATGGGTGCTGAACACATCCAGATAAGCATCCAGCACTTCGCCGGCCTGCCGGTCCGCGGCCAACTCCAGGCACAGCGCCGCAACCTCCGCGGTACAGAAATGGTCATCGCGCTTGGAACGCCGCAGCTTGTAGCGCGACAACTGCTCGGGCTCCAGGCTCAATACCGGCAAATGCTCAAGATAAGGGCTTTTGCGAAACATCTTGCGCGCTTCGCTCCAGGTCGCATCCAGCAGGATAAACAACGGGCGCTTGCCCGCCTCCAGGCGGACTTCGCTCACCACCCGCTGTGGCGCGACGAACTCTCCGGGGAACACCACATAAGGCTGCCACTGGGGATCGGCCAGCAAGGCCAGCAATTGTGGGTCGACTTCTGTTCGCGACCAGGGGAACGCCATGGTGTCTTCTATGACATCGGCGATCAGCCAACCGGTATTGCTCGGTTTCATGGGTTCGACGTCATGCATGATCAGGCACATCGCCGACTGCGCGGAAACCTTGGGGCGCCAGGCGCACATGCAGTGGCTGGGAATCACCCGACAGCCCGCACAGCGCTCCGCCCGGGAACCCCGGGCGGTAAAAGGCCTGACGGCACGCGCAAGACGTTGAGCACGCAGGCGGGATACGGCATGACTCATTAGAAGCCGCCCTGGCAGAAAGAAGGAATCGACACGAAAAGAACTCGGAAAGCTGAAAATTCGCACAAGTTTATCAGAGCTCTCTGCTCAAACCTGTACCGCCTACCCTCGCTCCCCTATAATTCGCCGCCACTGAACGCACAGTCGCGTGGCTGGTCGAAGCATCAGTCACTGAACCAGGAGAGTTTCATGTTGCGCTTTATCGTTCCCACCGCCGCCCTTCTGCTGGCCTTGCCGTTCAGTGCCCAGGCTGCATCGCTGCAAGACTTCGAACTGAACAAGACTCTGCAGAAAACCGCCGAGGAAAGTAACGTCGGCACGCCTCGGGAAGTCAACGAGAACATCCTCGACCAGGGTTATACCGTCGAAGGCAAGGAGCTGATCAACCACCTCAGCGTCCAGGCCGAACACGCGGAAAAAATGCGCGCCAACCCCAAGGCGGTCTACCTGCAACTGGGTGCCAGCGTTTGTCGTGACCCGAACTACCGCAAGCTGATGGCCAAGGGCGCGATCATGCGCTACGAATTCACCGAGAACCGCACCAACCGCCCGGTCGCCTCGGCACGCTTCCAGGAGTCGGACTGCCCGGCCCCGACGAAGAAGAAAAAGTAATTCAGTGCCCCGCTGCGTGCCGCTGTTGATCATCGGCCCGCAGCTCCGCCAACAGGGCCTGCAAATAGCTCGAACGGCGCTCCCCACCTTCAAGCCGGCGTCGGCATTCCTCTTCAAGAGTCAGATGATTGGCGTCTGCCGCTGACTTCAGCAGTTGATACAGTTGCGCATCTATTTCCAGTACGACTTTGTGCATGACCAGCCTCCGTGCCCCACTCGCCATTACCTGCGCGACAACCCCGACCTGTGCATCCTGCCCTTTGACGCCAAGCTGTCTTGCTAGCGCTGTAACTTAGTAAATCAGAGCCTCCACCGGTCGGCATGCGTTCAGACAGGCGGTGAAAACGCCGCACGTCACCGCTAATAAGTGATTGCCAGCCCCGACTTTCAAGGCCCATGATCAAGTCAGCGCGAATCATCATGAAGGTCTAGATTTCAAAGTGTTCATGCTGAATTTTCCTGGGTGGATCCGGAGGCCGCCCAAGCGCGTCTTGCAGTGCACATGCTTTCTAAATCAAGGAATAGCAGAACCTGTATGGATGGCCCGCTGGCCACGTCAGGGTTTTTCCACCCTGGCGAATCAGCCGCCAAAGCCGGGCTGACAGCGACACATGCAGTGTCGTGATACCAACGAATGCTTCGTTCGTGTCAAAGGTTCTGTGCAGAAGGAGAAGTTGAATGCCTTACGAACCGAATGACCTCCTCAGTCGTCATTTTCAGAGCAACGGTATCGACCTCAGCAAGGTCGAAGAACAACTCAACCTGATCGCCCCCAACAGCCCCAACATTCCTCTTTATCGCGACATGATTCTCACCGTCCTGCGCATGGCCCAGGACGATCTCAACCGCTGGAACGCGAAAATCACCCTGCAGGCCCTGCGCGAACTGGAACATGCTTTTCGCGTGCTGGAGCAGTTCAAGGGCCGACGCAAGGTGACGGTATTCGGCTCCGCGCGCACCCCGATCGAACACCCGCTGTATGGCCTGGCGCGAGAACTCGGTGCAGCCCTGGCCCGCTCCGACCTGATGGTCATCACCGGCGCCGGAGGCGGCATCATGGCCGCGGCCCACGAAGGTGCGGGTCGCGATCACAGCCTGGGGTTCAATATCACCCTGCCCTTCGAGCAGCATGCCAACCCGACGGTGGACGGCACGGAGAACCTGCTGTCCTTCCACTTCTTCTTTACCCGCAAGCTGTTCTTCGTCAAGGAAGCCGATGCCCTGGTGTTATGCCCGGGTGGCTTTGGCACGCTTGATGAGGCGCTGGAAGTACTGACCCTGATCCAGACCGGCAAGAGCCCGTTGGTACCGGTGGTGCTGCTGGATGTCCCGGGAGGAACCTTCTGGCAAGGGGCGCTGGACTTTATCCACAACCAGCTCGAGAACAACCGCTACATCCTGCCAACCGACATGAAGCTGATGCGCCTGGCGCACAACACCGAGGAGGCGGTCGAAGAAATCAACCAGTTCTACAGCAACTTCCACTCCAGTCGCTGGCTGAAACATCAGTTTGTCATTCGCATGAATCACAAGCTCAGCGAACCGGCGCTCGAGCAGATGCAGACGGCTTTCGCCGACCTGTGCCTGAGCGATCGCTTCCATCAACATGCCTACAATGTCGAGGAGCACAACGAACCGGAGTTCAGCCATCTGGCACGCCTGTCGTTCACCTTCAACGCCCGCGACAATGGTCGCCTGCGCGAACTGATCGACTTCATCAACCTGCCGGAAAACTGGGCGATGAATCAGGCCAGGACGCCACAACGCAATAGAGAACCGATCAAGGTCACTTGAGCGGAGAAGCAGCGGCCCGCGCATTCGACTCGCGGGCCCTACAGGTCAATCGCCCACCCTTCGGCCGCTCAACAAGCGGCCGATCATGTCCATCGAATATCCCCGATACCCCAGAAAGCGGCCTTGTTTGGCACGCTCCTTGGCATCTATCGGGAAATGCCCGGCAAACTTGCGCCGCCAGACATCCTCCAGTTGTGCTTGCCAGTCGATGCCGCTCTCACGCAAGGCGAGTTCGATATCGGCACGCTGCAAACCGCGCTGGCTGAGTTCTTCGCGAATACGCATGGGGCCGTAGCCGGAACGGGCACGATAGGAAACGAAACTTTCGAGGTAGCGGGATTCGGATAGCAGCCCCTCTTCCGTCAAACGGTCAAGGGCTGTTTCGATCATCTCGGGAGAGGCGCCGCGCTGACGCAGTTTACGCGTCAGCTCGACTCGACCGTGCTCGCGTCGCGCGAGCAGGTCCATTGCGGTTCGCCGCACCGCGACGAGGGTATCGAGTACGGCGGTCATCGGATCGATCAGATATCCGCGTCGGCCATGTCATCGATGGTCTCGTTGACCGGCGAAGCTTTGACATCAGCGGTCGGAGCCAGCAGCTTGTCGCGAATCTGCTTCTCGAGGGCGTTACCGATTTCCGGGTTGTCCTGCAGGAACTTGGCCGAGTTGGCCTTGCCCTGACCGATCTTGTTGCCCTGGTAGCTGTACCAGGCACCGGACTTCTCGAGGAAACCGTGCAGCACGCCCAGATCGATGATCTCGCCGTTCAGGTAGATACCCTTGCCGTACAGGATCTGGAATTCAGCCTGGCGGAACGGTGGAGCCACCTTGTTCTTGACGATCTTGACCCGGGTTTCGCTACCGACGACTTCGTCACCTTCCTTCACCGCACCAGTACGACGGATATCCAGACGAACCGAAGCGTAGAACTTCAGCGCGTTACCACCGGTGGTGGTTTCCGGGCTGCCGAACATCACGCCGATTTTCATACGGATCTGGTTGATGAAGATCACCAGGCAGTTGGCGTTCTTGATGTTGCCGGTGATCTTGCGCAGCGCCTGGGACATCAGGCGAGCCTGCAGGCCCACGTGCATGTCACCCATCTCGCCTTCGATCTCGGCCTTGGGCACCAGTGCCGCCACGGAGTCGATCACGATCACGTCGATGGCATTGGAGCGCACCAGCATGTCGGTGATTTCCAGCGCCTGTTCACCGGTGTCCGGCTGGGAAACCAGCAGGTCGTCAACGTTGACCCCCAGCTTGCCGGCATATTCCGGGTCCAGTGCGTGCTCGGCGTCGACGAAGGCGCAAGTGGCGCCCATCTTCTGTGCCTGGGCAATCACGGACAGGGTCAGGGTGGTTTTACCGGACGATTCCGGACCGTAGATTTCAACAATACGGCCCTTTGGCAGGCCGCCGATGCCGAGTGCGATGTCCAGACCCAGAGAGCCAGTGGAAATGGCCGGGATCGCCTGGCGGTCGTGATCGCCCATACGCATTACGGCACCCTTGCCGAATTGACGTTCGATCTGACCCAGGGCCGCAGCCAAGGCTTTCTTCTTGTTGTCGTCCATTAAAGTCCTCACGTAATCAATAAGGCCTGACGGCCAACACCTGTATAAGTAGCCAGTATTATTCCACAGCGTTCGTGGATCGCCTACCCCTGTTTTGAGATTTCTGCCGCGGCATGTTGCAGCAAGCCCTCTAGCGCGGCCCTCACCGTTTGTCGGCGGACGTCGTCCCGATTCCCGGCAAAGTGTCGGCACTCGGCCGTTACCGCCTCTCCCACGCCCCAGGCCAGCCATACGGTGCCCACCGGCTTCTGTGACGAACCGCCGTCCGGGCCGGCCACGCCGCTGACCGCCACGGCAAAACGCGCCCTGCTTTTGCCCTGCGCGCCCCGCACCATCGCCTCGACCACCTCGCGGCTGACCGCGCCGACGGAAGCGAACAGCGCTTCCGGCACCCCTAGCTGTTGGGTCTTCTGCCGATTGGAGTAGGTCACATAACCCGCTTCGAACCAGGCCGAACTCCCGGGAATGCGGGTGATGGCCTCGGCAATCCCGCCACCGGTGCAGGATTCGGCGGTGGTGACGTGGGTATTCAGAATCTGCAGGCGCCTGCCAAGTTCAGCGGCAAGCTGGGTGATTTCGTTCACGGTCCTCTCCTGATCGGGTTGGCGGAGGTCTTACCGTACACGAGCGATACGCGCTTGCAAGGCACGGAGCGGATCAAAATGTTTAGCGGTTCAACGCCCTGACGTAGGCCTGGCACGCCTGCAGGGCGATCAGTCCCTGGTCGCCGGCATCGGTGATGCCGATAATTCGTTGAGCATGCGCCGGGTCAAGTCGGGCTCGCGGGGCTCCATGAACCACGCCGCCGGTGGCGGGGGTGGCAGGCACCGGGCAGCCGCCGGCGCTGTCATCGGCGGCGAGGAGGACTGACAGGCGCAGATCAGCAGTGGCAAGACGGTCGCGCAGGCGACCTTGATCACGTTGTGCATCGTTCAAGGCTCGGTAATGGGTTTGGTCGCTGGCTTGCAGCTGTTGCTCCAGGGCCAGGCGTTTATCCTGCTCGTCCCGCTGCCGGGCAGCGGCCGCCAGGTTCAACTGATTCAGCGCTTCGCCGTGCAGCCTGGCCTGCTCCGCCAGTTGCCGGCCAAAACGCCACTCCTGAACCTGCCAGGCCAGCGTCCCCGCGACGCCGGCCACCACGGCCAGCAGCACGACGACAGCCATTGCCCGGGAAGACAGGGGCATCAGGCCGAAGGCTGGCATAACACCTCCCGCGCCCGCGCCCAGAGTTGCAGGCGGTCCTCCAGCCCGTTCAGGCCGCCGTTGATACGCCGGGTGATGCTGTTGAACTGGTCGCGGTCGGCCAGTTCGTTAAGACCGTTCTGCTGCCAGAACCAGGCGGCCGACTCAGCGGCCCACTGTGGCTGTTCCAGCAATTGCGGCAACGCCAGCAAACGCTCGTCACCGAACAGCCCGAGGCTGCATTGCCGGTAATTGTCGCGACCGGTGACCTGGATCAGACCGCGGCCACGGTATTTCTGGCCGTCGCCATCGGCCTCCGGGGTATTGCCCAGACGGGCCGCCAGGCTGCCGGTGTCGTATTTGCTCAGGTACTGGTCATTGCCCAGCTCCCGCACATAACGCAACTGCCCCGACTCATGACCGACCTGCGCGAGGAAGGCAGCCATGCGTTTGGGCGTGTTGATATGGCGGTTCAGCATGGCGGTGTTAAGCGCAGAAACAAAAACGCCCGCTTGGGAGCGGGCGTTGGGCATGATGCGTTGAATCATTTCAAGGGTAACAGGCATTTCACTCTACCTCCTCTGCATCGAGGACGTTCAGAACAAACAGGGTCATTTATGCTCCTGCAGAACAGGTTCAAGCCAACCTGGCTCGACAGGCCGATACTCGGCGTTCGGAAAATCGGCGGCCGAAGGCCAATCCCGCAACCCCTGTCGATAGGCCAGCAGCTCCTTGAACTGCTCGGCACTCAGCGTCGTACCTTCGCCCATGTCCATTTCTTCGTTATCACGAATAACCAGCCACTGAGTGGACTCCAGCATCTTGCTGCGCCATGCCCTTTCAATCGCCTCGGCTTTCCGCGCAGAAGCGCCTGCAGTCGATACAGCAAGAGCAGAAATCAAACCGATGCTGAGGGACGGTCTTGCGACAATAGAAGGAAAACTCGAGGACTCCGGCCAGCTACGCAAATCCCGGCGGTAGGCTTGTAAGTTCTCATAGTCAGCAATTGATATCGTTGTATCGATCCCAGCCTCCAGCTCATCGCGATGCCTTGCGACGATGCCATCGGTTTGTAGCAGCTGCGAATCACGCCAGACACGCTCAGCCCCATCCGACTCAGTATTGATCGTGATCGGTTGTGGCTCTCCGCCATAACTCAGCCATTGCAAGTAGGCAGCCCAATCGCGATTGGCCAAGTCTTCTGGAATAAAAACTGAATCGGCAAGGCGATAGACCCCATTAGCAGTCAGTTGATAACTCATATGGTTTCCCCCCTATAGTTCGGCATCAGCCGTTGCGTGGATGTAATAGGTCTGAGGTGCCACTGCCACATCCGAGTTGTACACCCAGGCTCCTCGGGTAGAGACTGAATAGGGACGCGCATTGCCGGACGAAACTGCATCGGTGCCAGAGCGCCACTGACCAACAGTTCCGGTCTGCGAGGTCCTGTACAGGGTAATACTGGGAGTCGTTCTTTTTTCTACCTTGAAAGACCACTGTGCCAAGGGTTGGGAAGCCGAGCCCACCTGTCCCTCGATGACGATTGATATGAGAGCCCCCGTAATAGAGCTTGATGTATCGCCTGGCTGAATGTCCTGCCTGAGTGTTTTCTCGTAATAACGTTGACACAGTATCAACTCATCGGCGGGAGTTCTAAACTCAAAAGGCGTTGAAACTGCGCCTTCTTCAAGTTGAATTTGCGCCAGGTCGATTGTTTGCAAGACATTCAACGGCAAATCGAAGGCCAACCTAAGAGAGTCGTTCTCCGCGCCGCCCAGGACTTTGCCTGCAATCGTTGGAATCTTCACAGTCGCTGTATAACGCGCCCATGTACTGGTTAACTTGAACGTCCCCACAGTCGTGACCACAGACTCCGAACCACCGCCAAAAGACTGAGTCACCGTCACCGTTATGTTTCTCTCCGCATCCGCTTTTGCCCAGAAAGTCACAGTTGCCAGCTTTCCGGCCAGGGTTCTAACAGACTCAACATACTGTGAAATCTTATGTGTATTTGCCCCAGCACCGGCCGTGACTTGCTGCCAACGTAGAAAAAATCGTGGCTCATTGGGAACTTCTGTTTGTCCTAAAGTAAAGCTCTGACGCGAAATATTGACTCCAGCATTGCCATTCCAGTCACAACGAAACCGATCTGCAACATATCCTCCAACATTGGTCCCCTGGTTAGCGCCCCCCCGCTGCCAAATATCGAAGTTCCCATTAATCACATGATTCTTTCGATAGACCTGAACCGGAAATGCTTGCAACGGATCCAGCTTGGCAAGCTCTTTGATAGCCAGTGTTAGCTGATTGTTCTGATCCTCTACAGGAGACATTCCTGCCGCATCGATTGCATTAACAATCTCTTGAGTGACCGCATTCCCCCAACTCGCTGGGATTAGAGACCCTGGCGTTCCAGCGATCGGGTTTTCATCGACAAACTTTCCGTTTACCAAACCGGCACTAGGTACACTCTTTGGGTAGTCCACTGTCTAGCCCTCATACAAATTAAACATAAAAAACTTCAGCATTCGACAAAGCCCAATACAGAGTCGACAAACTCAAACGGACTCGGTCATCTGCACCGGCTTTCTCACCCTCTTTCTTTTCACCGTCGCTCCTGTAGTGCCGGAAGTCATTCGCAGCACGGGGCGATCTGTGACGGCAGGAAACTTTCGAGACTTTGGCCAACTGCGCAAATCACAGCGATAGGCTTGCAAGGCGTTGTAATCGGCATCGGACAAGGTGGTGGCGGTTTGCGACTCCAGTTCATCGCGGTGCCGGGCGACCAGCCCGTCGCTCTTGAGCAACTCCGAGTCACGCCAGGCGCGTTCAATTGAAATCAATTGTTCAGGCGAGGGACCGGCAGGGTCGACAAGAATGGGCGCACCGTTGTCATTGGCCACAATCCTCTTGCCCACGCCCTGCCCGGCAAAGAGTTCGGCATATTCAGCCTGGCTGATTTCAGCCGCGCCTTCTGGCGGGGCCTCGTTCGCAGAGGCGACAACATCGAAACCGAGGGTTTTCGCAAAGAAATAAATCTTCATGGTTATCGCCCCCACACAACTATGCGCCCGGTTATACCCGCGGCCACTCTAATGGTCCCAACTTCGACCGATCTGACACGGGCAACAGCGGTTGAAGTATTTGATGCACTCAAATCAAACGACCAGACCGTAACGTTCGCACCGCCCCAACCTGCGGGATAGCCTTCGTCAGCAATACCTCCCAATATTGCATTGGGAAACTTTATGGGTAATGACAGGGACATAACGCCATTGGCGTCAGACCCACCTAACACCCACTGTTCAATCAAACCGCTCGGATATTTTTGATAACCCGCTGTCGAAAGCTGAGCCCCATACAGTGCTGAGTATTTAAGACTGGCCGTACCATAAAGGGTCCAAACACCTGATTCCCGAACCAGATTCGCGCTTTCACCACTACTCATCACAATGGAGTTCAGAAAATTCCCTTGTGGACTGATTTGCGCCCCACTCTTGCTGGCAATGGTAACCACTGCACTACTACGGCAATGCAAGCTGATTGTCGCACCACTTGGAACAGTCGAAACATCCGGCAGTGTGACGGTATAACCGGTGGTCCCACCCAGGCCGATCGAACAACCGACATCGGCAATGGTCAGTTGCGTGCTTTCCGATATTCCTCGAGCGCTGGAGTAATTACCCAGCGCGCGCTGTACAAACTCTGGAGTAGCGACCGAGCGACTCACGTCAAAACGAGGAGGCGTAGAAAAGAGCGTTGAACTGCGTAATGCACCCAGCAGTTGATCATTCGCCCCTTCGTCCGGCGTCATGCCCGCCGCCTGAACTACGCCGAGAATTTCCTGGGTAACGCTATTCCCCCAACTTGCCGGAATAAGCGAACCAGGCGTGCCGGCCAGCGGGTCTTCATCAACAAACCTTCCATTCACCAGCCCTACACTGGGCACACTCTTTGGATAATCCAATGTCTTACTCCTGATAATAAATTCTGTTGCCCCACCTGCGGACCAGGGCCATACAGCGGCCAACTGCGCGCAAAAAAAACGCCCGCTTGAAGCGGGCGTTTTTATTGATGAGCGCGACGCAGATAAATACGCTGCTGATCTATTTGAAATAAACGCAGCACTCGATCAATCAGCTATCTGAAAAAAACTCACTGACCACTCTGGAATCGGCGGACGGGCGGTCATTTCGGGAAAGCTATCGGAGGCGGGCCAATCGCGCAGTGCCTGGCGATACTCGAGCAACTCCAGATACTGTTTCGCCGTCAGCGTCGTGCCCCGTCCCAGCTCCTGTTCATCACGATGGCGGGTTACCAGCCATTGGCTGTCCGTCAACACGGACTGGCGCCATTTGCGCGCCTGGTCCGGAGCATCCTCCTCAGTCGCCTTGCCCCGTACTTCGGAAGCAAGCGCCACTGCTGCCGCCACGTCCACCATGGGGGAAAGCGGCGCAACCTGTTCGGGAAGGTGGATCGGCTTCCCCAGCTCAACCTCGACACCCTCAGGGACAGCGACCATCGAACTGAGAAAATCCGCGGCAAACAGCTGGGAAATCATGAAGCCACCGGTCTCGATCAGCTCGACGACTACGTCGTCTTCGACTCGTGCATAGAGGGCCATTATTCGTACTCCCAGATTTCACAAAAGGCATTGCCGCCGGAGCCGCTCACATACGAAGCAGATGGATTGCTCGAGCAGCTGCCGCTGCCGCCGGAACCTCGTTGTCCCGCATTGCCATTGCCATTCACCCCGTTGAAGGGGCCGCCGCCATCGAATGGACTGGCAGCCCCCCATCCGGAAAGCAGGCCCCAATTGGGATTACTCATCGCATAACCACCCGTTGCACCACGCGCATTGGCAAGGTTGCCACCCGTTACGACTTGGCCACCCATGCCGCCCTGGACAAATCCAGGGGTGTTCGACACGAAGGTCAGAATCTGCCCCCCTCCTCCCCCTGCGGCGCTCATGAGGCTGCCAAACGACGCTGCGCCTCCCGCGGCCCCCGCACTGGTTCGAGCGGCCCCACCGGCCCCCAATGTGACGGGTACACCCGCCAACATTTCCGGAGTCACGTCGTAGAAGCTTTCCGCATAGGCACCAGCCCCTCCGCCACCGCCCAGGCTTTGATAAGTGGCCGCTACCGGCGGACAACCGGCACCTGAGCCTCCCGCACCGACCAGACGGACCCGAATCCGCCTGGCCTTGGGGTTGGGGCGATAGACCGTGACGCCAACGGTGTCGAACTGCTTCACCGCCAACAGACGCCCACCGGCATCAGTGATGCCATATCCACTCAAGGTGGTTGGGGTGTTCTTCAGTTTGGTGAAGTCGACCAGTGCGGCAATCGCCAGCGTCAACTGGTCGTTTTTCGCTTCGTCCGGCGCCAGGCCGGCAGCCTTGATGACATTGAGGATTTCTTGCGTCACCCCGTTGCCCCAGGCAGCGGGAATCAAGGAACCCGGCGTTCCGAGAAGGGGGTTCTCATCGACAAACCAGCCATTGACCAGCCCGACGCTGGGGATACTTTTTGGATAATCCATACCGTTGCCCTCCCGCTCTGTCAGACCGGGATCCTTGAATGAAAATGAAAACGCCCACTGGATCATGGGCGTCAGGAAGGACTACCCGATCCAGCTCAGAAAGGGACAGCCCTTAGAAGAGGTTTAACGGTCAAGACTGTACGCAGTTGTGAATCGCCTGGGTTGCACCGTCAGCTACGGCCCTGGCCTGCTCCATCTTGCCCTTGGCAACATGTGCCCTGATCTTTTCCTTGGCCTTCAAGCGCAGAGTGCGCAGGGCCAACAAACGGTCATTTAATTCGGCTGATTTACGCAGAATATCCTCGGCAGCCTCTTGAACCGTTCGCCCCTTGACGGCCCAGGCACTCACGGACAGCGGGACAGCTTTGGGTGGATAACCGGCGTCCTTGAAGGACTGCGCCTGCATGGCAGCCTTTTCGTACTCCAAGGTACGTAGCGGATCGCCAACGATCACGAGACGAACCTTGTCGGCGGCAGAGTCGACCAGCGCACAAAGCCGCGCGCCTTCCTCCTGCTCCAGCTGTTTTGCCTGCTCGGCATCGAGCGTCCATTGAGCACCGTCCCATCTGTGGGCGTACGAAGGCGGTGGCTGTCCGACCTTGGTCAGTTCGCCATCGAAGACGTAGTGCAATGCCTCCCTCTGCTTCCATTGCTCGGCCGTCACCGGCAGGACGCTGTTGCCCTCGTCTGTCGCCGCGTAGGCCAGTACTTCAGTGTCCTGCCACTCGATGACCACCCCGGACGCAAGGCAGTAAAGAACTTGCTTACTCATATGCTCACCACTCAATGATCATCAGACCAGGAGCACCGCGCCCCCCCGAGACGGCCAAGGCACCAGACACATACCAGCCTCCCGCGCCGCTGCCGCCAGCGCCGAAGCCGTAGGCATCCCGTGCCGCGTACCCTCCCGATGTTCCATATCGACAGGCGCTGCCACCGCCACCGAATGGCCCGCTTGCGCCAGCCCCCGACAATCCCGCCGTCACCTGGGCCTGAGAATCGGTAGCATCGCCACCGGCGGGAAATCCCTCTCCCCCTCTTGGACCGGCCACACGGTCTACAGGAAGATTTGCCCCCGAGTTACCAGCGCCTCCGCCACTCAGCACCAGCAAAGCGCCTCCCACCCCCACAAGCGTGTTTCCTCCGCTTGTCGGGTTGCTGACTCCGCTGACGCCACCCACACCCGCCGCTCCAATCGTGATGGGGATCACTTGGCCAGGAGTGACGGTGACGGGTACCTTGATGGCCGGCTGGCCTGCACCGCCGCCGCTGCCACCGGATGCGGATCCGGTGGTTCCAGCTGGACATGAACCTCCCCCACCCCCACCCGCACACCCACTCAGCCAGATCTTCGTCACGCCCTCCGGCACGGTGAAGCTGCCATTGGCGGTGAAGCGCTGAATGCCGAGCCCTGCGCTCTTGCGGCTGATGCTGCGGATCGCGCTCAGCAGTTGTGTCAGGTTCGCCTCGCTGGGCGTCAGGTCGGCCGCCGTGATCACGGCCAGCAGTTCCTGGGTCACCCCATTGCCCCAGTCCGCCGGAATCAGCGAACCCGGGGTGCCGGTCAGCGGGTTCTCATCGACGAACCTGCCGTTGACCAACCCGGCACTGGGCACACTCTTCGGATAATCCATCGGTCTATCCCCTAGTCATAATTGATATGCACCCGCGTATGGGCCGGTGCGCTGCGGTGGATCTGGCATTCCAGGGCCGAGCCCGGGTTCATGCCGAAACGTTCGCCCCAGTAGCTGGCGTTGAAACGGCGGCCCAGGAGCAGTCGTCCACCGGTGTTGAGCGTCCACATGAATTGCGCCTGCCAGGTGCCGAAATGCGCTTCACCAAACCGTGCGCGGCCCATGCGCGGGGCTTCGTGCTCAGTGATGGTGGCGTTCGGATAGCCCTGGCTGCGGGCGATCTCGACGTAGTAGGCGAGCGCCTGGCTGCCGACAGCCAGCAGCCGCCGGCGCACGGCCAGGCGGCGGTCGTCGAACAGTGGGGTCGCACCCAGGCAGGGGTCGGGCAGGTTCATCACCCGCTCCCAATCCGGTACCAGCTCGCTGGCGCCCGCCGGGTCCATTTCATTGAGCAGGTCGGCAGCGCGGGCATCGAGACGGGCGAGTTCCTGGGACACGCCTTCGAGCACCTCCTCGAGCTCCGGCACCCGCTCCGGGTCCCAGGCCGGGCCGCTGGGCAGCAGGCTGCGCAGCTGGCTCTGGTATTGCGCGGCGGTTCTTACTCCAGCCATACGCAACCTCCGAACGTCAGCAACTGGTTACTGGCGGCGGGAACATCCGCGGCCGGCGCGCTGAGCCGATGATCGTTCTCGCCGGCGGCACTGCTGATGGCCTCGCGGATATGGCTAATCAGCAAGGTGTCGCCCAGGCCGGCCTCGCGGTTGTGCAGATCGCGCAACTGGGCCTCGACCGCCGCGCGCACCGCGCTGGTGTCCGGCGACAACCGCAGGCTGTAGGTCACGGGCGACTGCTGCGGCGCCAGCACATGCAACTCGGCCGTCACCGGACGCAAGGGTTCGATGTAGGTCTTTACCTCCGCCAGTTGCTCGGCGTTCGGGATCGGTTGCGCATCGTCGTCGCGCATCACGAACAGCCCCACGGTGCCCGGCCCCAGGTAGCTGCCACGACACCACGCCCGGGTAATCCCCGGGCACTCCAGCGCCCAGGTCTCATAGTCCTGGGCCGAGCCGCCGTGGGGGATGATGCGGTAGGAGCGGATCACCCGGGCACGCAGCGATTCCAGGCTTTCCGCGGCGACGCCGCCGCTCAGGCCGGGGGCGAGCACGGTGAAGGTATTGCCGATGCCCTGGATCGGTTGCACCGGGATCAGGTTCAGGCCGGCCTCGGCATTACCCAGGGTGCCGGCGTCGAGGGCCTGGACGGTGGTGCTGTTGCTGCCGGCGCTGGTGGTGCGGGCGGCGGTGACTTTGTAGGTGCGGCCGTCACTGGCCTGCAGCAGGGTATCGACGTCCAGCACCGCGCCTGCCGCCGCCGTGAAGCTCACCGAACCGCTGGCCGCCTGGGCGGCCTTGCGCGGCTGGTTCAAACGCAGCGCGGCGATGCGTTCCAGGGTTGACTCGTCGGCCTTGTCCGGCAGGATCTGATCGGCGATCCAGTCCAGGTAGCCGTAGAGGCCATAGGCGGCGCCACCGAGGGCGCGGGCCAGCACTTGCGCATCGGACTGGCGCAGCGCATCGCTGGCCAGGTCGCTTTGGGTGCGCTTGATCAGCACCGGCAGCGAAGGGGTATCAAAGGGCATAGGTCACCTGCCAACTGTTATCGGGGTTGATGTCCAGGCGTTCACCGTTGGCCAGGACCAGCGTCGTGCGCAGGTTCAGGCGCTGGTCGTCGAGACGTTCGCTGATGATCTCGACCGCGCTGCAATGGCCATCGTCGATCAGCCATTGCAGGGCTTCGCGGGCATAGAACTCGGCGTCGAGCTGGGTCTGGCGGGTCAGCTTGACCCGCCGCAGCAGCCACAGCCGCGAGCCGATGCGGTCGTCGGCCACGGTGGGAAAGCTGTCGCCCCACCAGCCGAAGCGCTCCTCGTCGTCCAGCGGGTCGTCGTCCGCCGCGCGACGCCAGGTGAACAGGCTGATCAGCACGGAACGGGTCAGTGCGCGGTGCAGGTCTTGGCTGATAAACATCATTGGCCTCCCGCCGGCGCGCCGGTCTGCCCGCTACCCGACTGCACGCCGCCATGCACGTGCTTGATCTGGCTGATGCCGCCAGCGACCTGGTCGCCCTGGGAGACGATCTTGCCGGTCTGGGTCAGGGTCGGGGTGTCGATATGCACCGCGCTGCTGGCGCGGATATTGAGGGTGGCGGTCTCGATGTCGATGATCCGCCCACGCTTGAAATGAATCTTGTCGCCTTCGTCGGTGTAGATCGCCACTTCGCCGGGGGCCAGGGCCTTGAGGCGAAAACGGCGGTCGGCGACCACCAGCACGATGGCATGGGAGCGATCGCCGCCGAGAAAGGTGGCGATGCCTTCGGCGCCGGCCAGCGGGTTGCTGGTGAAGCCGTAGGGTTCGAAGTGCTCCATGTCGTCGTTCACTTCGCCGGCGGTCAGGCGCATTTGCAGCGATTGCAGTTTGTTGGCCGAGTTGGCGAGCACGACAGTGCCGCGCGCCAACAGGCGTGTCAGTAGGCTCATGGTTTTTTCCTTGCCCCTTGTGCAGGAGCGAGCTTGCTCGCGATAGCGGCCTTACAGGCACACCGTGTCGCCCCCCATCGCGAGCAAGCTCGCTCCTACATTACCGGGGGGTTTTAGGCTTTCGGTGGCACCGGACTGGCGTCGAAGGTATGGGGCGGCGCCACCTGCAGGGTGGTGATCGAGCCCTGCTCGGAGAGCGAGTAGGTGACCTTGGAAATCAGCAGGTCCTGGTCGAAACCCAGCACCGGGTCGATCACCCGCACCAGGGTGTTGTGGCGCCACAGCTCGCCGTTGCTCTGGCGCCAGCCCTGCACCTTGTAGGTGCTGGTCAGGGCCTTGCCGGTGCGAATGGCGCTTTCCCAGTCGGCCCGTTGCTGGGCCAGCTCCTGGGTCAGCTGGGCTGGTTCGTTGATCACCGTGACCCGCTTGCGCTTGGCCGTGCCGTCGCTGGCCACGCCCGACACTTCGCTGACCGCGGCGCCGCTTTTCTGGTCGTTGCCCTTGTGCTGGCCGATCACCCGGTACTCGGAAAACACCTGGCTGAAGTCCATCGGCGCGCTGGCCGAGAGGATGTTCTTGCCCAACTCCAGCACATCCACCGCACGCCCGCCGCTGCCTGGCCGGGCCAACAGCACCCGGCCTTCGGCGTCGTCGGTGGAGAACACCCGGAACAAGGTCAGCAGGCGGTCGATGGACTGGAACACGGTTTCCCCGGGCACGATGCTGTGGCTGCTCAACCGCGTGGTTTCCGCGATCTCGCTGACCACCCCGACGCCGTAGGACGCGGCCAGGGCCTGGACGATTTTCAGCAGGCTCTGCTCGCGCCATTGGCCGGGCTGGTTGATCGCCGCGCAATCCACCAGGTCCTGGGTCAGGGAACTGCCCTCGATGCTCAAGCCGATCTGCCGACCGTCATAGCTGATCGGCGCCTTGAACACATGGCCGCTGAGCAACAGGTCGGCGCCGATGCGCACCTGGCACTTGGCGCCGGGACGGATGCGCTGGTCCAGGGTCTGGCCCGGCCATTGCCAGGTCACGTCGAGCTTGAAGGTGCGAAACTGCCGCTCCAGGTCGGCGCTGATTTCGACGCTTTTCCAGCCGCCGTAATCCTGGCCGTCCACCGTCAACAGCACCCGGTTATCGAAGTTGCCCATG
The DNA here is from genome assembly GCF_058800485.1 of Pseudomonas sp. GW822-FHT05A08. Taxonomy (NCBI): domain Bacteria; kingdom Pseudomonadati; phylum Pseudomonadota; class Gammaproteobacteria; order Pseudomonadales; family Pseudomonadaceae; genus Pseudomonas; species Pseudomonas sp. GW822-FHT05A08. Next base: position 1,619,995 of record NZ_CM179511.1, on the reverse strand, counting down.
GCTCACTCCCCCGCCACTTTGACGTTGGTCGGCGGCAGGAAGCCGGGATGGGCCACGCCGTTGCGCTGCTGCACTTCGGCCGCCCGGGTGGCATCGCCAAACAGCCGATAGGCAAGCACCACCGTCGGCAGGCTCTGCATCGGGTTCTTGACCACCAGCCGCACGCCGGACGAAGCCACCGCGGTGAGGTGGCCGTAGACCAGCTGGCGCAGGCCGTTGAGCACCTCGTAATGCAGGGCGTCGGCTTTTTCCGCGGCCTGCCAGATCGCCTCGTTGATCGCGTTGCGCAGCGCCAGCACCTCATCGGCCACCGGCACTTCCGCGCGGGTCACCGGCTGGATCGCCTGCTTGGCCAAAGGCGGCGTGCCGCTCAGCTTGACCGCCGGGGTCGCCACCGGCAGCGAGGCCACCGCCTGGGCGATCCGCACCAGCACGGCGTCCTGCACCAGGTCGGCCATGGCTTGCGCCGCGGCGGTGGTGTCCTTGCCGGTGGTGAGTTTCGGCGTGTCGATCTTCTTCACCGCCTCGACCTGCTGCGAGACGTTGGCCAGCACGCCGCGGTAACCGTTGCGCGCATAGTCCTTGAGGTCCTTGATGTCCCCCAGCAAGCCCTTGAACTCAGCGCTCACTTCCTTGGGCAGGTCCTTGATCGCCCGCACCAGCAGGTTGAGATCGCGGTAGGTGTCGATCAGCGGCTTGAGCTCCTGCTCGATGGTCTGGTAGACCTCCTTGAGGCTGTTGCGCAGGTCGGCGATGCCGATGCGCGCGGCCTTGACCAGGGTCATGGCCTCCTCGAAGCGGCGCACCGCCGAGCCGATAAGGCTGTCGGCCGATACCAGCAACAGCTGGCGGGTGTTGACCGTGGCGCTGGGGAACTGCAACGGCTGGTCGGGGTAGAACTTCAGGGTGAAGGTCACCAGGCCGCCGTCCTGGCGGCTCTGGGTCATCTCGCATTCGCCGACCTTGACCTGCAGGCGCCCCAGCCACGGGTGCACCAGCTCACCGCTGCCCTGCTCCAGCGCCTGGAGCAGCTTGTCGCGCTGCTCCAGGCAATCGGCGCCGACGATGAACGCCGTCAGGTCGTGGGTCCGCGCCTGCCGCCCCAGGCTCTCGTAGAACGGCAGGTCACGCTGCGGGTACTCGTGCAATTGGCCCTTGTGGCCGACCGGGGTTTTCGCCTGGTCGACCCAGAACCCGACGCCACGAAACGACGCCGGCAACAAACGATCACGCCAGCTCATTGGAACCTCCTAGCGAAAGTGAGCGGTAGCCGACACGCGACGACAGCGCCACGCCGGGTTGGTTGATTTGCGGCGCGCTGGTACGCAGGCCCGCCGGGGCGTTTTCGAAGCTCACCGTCAGCCCGCCCTGCAATTGCGTGCGGTTGTTGGCCGCGCTCTGCTGCAACAGCGAGGTGGAGCTTTGCGGCAGGCCGGCGGAAAGCGCCGAAGAACCCGGCGCCGGCTGGCCGCCACCGAAGAACGCCGGCGCCAGCGCGCCTTTGCCTTCGGCATTGGTTTGCCGCTGCGCCTCGGTCAGGTTTTCCACCTTGCCGGTGACGCGGGCGACGAAACCGGCGAAACCACCGTCGAACAGTTCCCTGATCGGTGCGATCACCGCCTGCAGCCGTTGCCACAGGCCACTGAACCATTCGGTGATCGGCTCCCAGTTCTTGATGATCTGCCCCAGGGGCGACCACTCGAACAGGCCACGCATGAATTCGATGGCCGGCGCCGCCAGGGCTTTCAACACCTCCCAGAGGGCCGCGAACACATCGCTGATGGGCTGCCAGTTGGCAATGATCTGCCCCACGGGCGACCACTCGAACAGGCTGACAAAAAAGTCCTTGATGACCTGCGCCGCGCTTTTCAGAGTCGCCCAGATGGCGTCGAAGTAGGTGCCGATCGTGCCCCAGTTATTGATCACCATCCCCAGTGGCGAGGTATCGAACAACGTGACGAAGAAGTCCTTCACCTGTTGCGCCGGACCTTGCAGGCCGGCCCAGAGCGAAGCGAAGTAAGCGCTGATGGCGCCCCAGTTGTTGATCACCAGCCCCAGTGGCGAGCTGTCGAACAGCCCGATGAAGAAGGCCTTGACCCGCTGCGCCGGACCTTGCAGGCCGGCCCAGAGCGAGGCGAAGAAACCGCTGATCGCTCCCCAGTTGTTGATCACCATCCCCAGCGGCGTCCAGGCGAACAGGCCTTTGAGGAAGTCCATCGCCGGAACGGACAACGCCTTGAGCAACGCCCACAACGCGGAAAACAGGCCGCTCAGGGGCGTCCAGTTTTCAATCACCAGCCCCAGCGGCGTCCAGGAAAACACCTGCTTGAAGAAATCGACCACGGACGCGGCCATCGTCTTGAGCTGTTCCCAGAGGCCGGCAAAAAAGCCGGTGATCGATCCCCAATTGGCGATCACCATCCCCAGCGGGGTCCAGCCGAAGACCGTCTTCAACCCCGCCATCAACTGCGTGGCGGCGTCCTTGATGCTCGCCCAGAGGGTGACAAAAAACGCCGACAGCGGTTCCCAGTTGGCCACGATCAGGCCCGCCGCCACCGCGATCCCCAGGGCGATCAGGCCGATGGGCGAGGCCAGCAGGCCGCTGCTGAACAGGGTCACGGCGGACGAGGCCAGGGTCATGGCGCCGCGGATCGCGGTGAAGGCCAAGGCGCCGGCGGCGAGGCCCTGGACCAACTGCGGGTTGCTTTCAATGACCTTGGCCACAAAGCCCAGCAGCGGTTGCACGGCGGTCACTACCGAGTTGACCGCCGGCAGCAGCGCGCTGCCGAACTTTTGCGAGATGTCGTCGACGCTGTCGCTGAACGCCTTCAGGTTAGTGCCCGTCTCGCCCAGCACATCCTTGGGCGGTTCGATGCCCTGCGCCACCAGCTTGGCCCGCGCCGCCTGGTTCTCGAATTCGATGGCGGAGTTGACCCCCGCCACGAAAGGCGCGGCCAGGCCACCGCCCTTGATCAGGCCGGAAAAATCCAGCCCGCCCAGGCCGCTGTCTTCGATGCTTTTCTTGAAGCGGCTGACTTTCGAACGCACCTCGCCCAGCTCGGCGTCCAGTTTCTGCATGCCTTGCATGACCACCAGCATGTTCACCGTGGTCTGCACGTTGGTCACGCTCAGGCGCTGTTTGATGCTCGTCTGATTCAAGCTTTGATTGATGTTCGCCATCACTGCACCTGCTGCATCGCATTGATCCGTTGCGCGTGCTCCAGGGACTCCCGGAGCACATCCAGTGGCCTGGCCATCATCTGTTCGGGGTCAACCTTCCAGAACCAGGCCAGGTCATAGGCAACCGCGATCAGGTCGCTGATGGCTCCGATGCCGCACTCATGAAAAAACTCGCGACCGCCCAGCTCAGGGCGTTGAGGTCAGCCAGGTCGAGCTGGTTGACCGAGGACGGAGGAATGCCGGCACAGACCGCGATGTACTTGGCCGCGACGTCCATGTCGAGGCTGACTTCTTCGCTCTTGTCGATCTTGTACGGCAGCGCCTTGATCGCCCGCACTTCCTGCACCGTCGGGCGGCGCAGGGTCAGTTCGGTCAGCGGCTCGCCGTGGGCTTCGATGGCCACACGCAGCTTTACGCTATCGCTCATTGCCAGGTCCCCTTGATGCCTTCGAACTTCAGTTCGATGCTCGCGTCGTCACCCTTGGAAACCGGCTCTTCCACCAGGTAGGCGCCGGCCAGGACGTAGACCTTGCCGTTGCTGAACTCGCAGGTGACGGTCATGTCGGAACCGGCCACCAGCTGCTTGAGCGGGAAGTCCGGGGTGTGCAGCGCCGTGACCTTGAAGGACGGGGCAATGTCGGTTTCCTTGTAGAAGCCCGGCACGATGGTTTCCCGTTTCACGGACATCAGCGGCGCTTCGCAGCCGCCGTTGATGGTCAGTTGAGCGCCGTCCACTTTGACGTAGCAGGTGCCCGCAATCAGTTGACCCATGGTGTTTCTCCCAAAAAATGAGCCCGCACCAGGCGGGCTGGAAAAGCGCAGTGAAAGAGGCTCGGCTTAGGCCGCCGCGTCGTACTGCAGACGGAATTGGTTGAGCAGCGCGAACACTCGCAGGCCGTTGATGTAGTCCGGCGGGAACAGCACGTTGACCCGGCTCGGGTCCTGGCTGTCGCGCTCGACGATCAGGTGCTCGGCGAACAGCTCGGCGTTCTCCACGTGGCCTTCCAGTTCGAGCTTGGCGTACTGGGCGATCAGCTCGCCGCGGATGGTGCTCGGGGTCACGATCGGCTGGCCGGCACCGAAGCGGGTACCGTCGGCGGCCAGTTTGTGGCGCCCGTACTTGCTGGTGATCACGCTTTGCAGGCGGCGCACGATAAAGGCCGACTGGTGCATGGTTTCGCTGTCCAGGTAGGAGTTGTCGGCCTGGCCGTAGGCGTTCTTCTGGTAGGTGGTGATCGAACGCTGGATGCGCACGTAACCGCCTTCGTAGTAGGCGGTGGCGATGCCGTAGCTGAGCAGCGATTGACGCTCGGTCAGGGTGAAACGCTCGCTGGCCGGCGCCGGATCGACACCCGGCAGGCTGCCGCTCTGGGTCGGACGGCTGGCGTCGGCGGAGATGAACACCGAGGTGCGCGCGGCCAGTGCCGCGGCCTGCACCCAGAACGGCTGCGGTACGCCCGGTTCCAGGGCCTGGATGGTGATGTGCTGGTCGTTGCGTGCTTGCCCTGCCGCTACCAGGGTGCCGACGGTGCCGCGCTTGGCGCTGTAGACGTGACCGAACAGTTGCTTGGCCCAGGACCAGCGACCGGTGCTGTCATCCATGACGGCTTGCCAGGCGTTGAGGGTCGCGGTGTCGGTCCACGGCATGCAGATGAACTCGAAAGGTTCATCGCCCAGGGCCGCCAGTGCGGCAACCTGATCCGGCACGCCGGCGCCGCCGGCCATTTTGCCGACCGTCACGCTCAAGCCGGCCGGGGTTTCTTCGCCATTGCTCTTGCCCAGGCGGTTGAGCTGCAGGCTGATGTCGTTAGCACTGTCGCCGGTCCATTTGGCGGTCAGGGTCAGGGTGCCTTCGACCGCCTCGGCGCTCACTGGCAGGTCGGCGGCGGCATTGATTTTCAGCGCCAGCGCGCTGGCGGCCTGAGCCGCGGTGGCGGCATTGACGATGGCGGCCTGAACCCGCACACCACCGACATACAGGTTGAGCACGCCGCTGGCGCTGGCGGTGCCGGTGAACTTCAGCTCGGCCTTGGCCACGCTGCCTTCGACGTTGTGCAGCGGCAGGCACCAGATTTCACCAATCGGGTCGGTCTTGCGCCAAGTCTCGTACATGGAGGCGAGCATCGAGCCCTGACCGCCGATGCTCTTGGCCAGCGCGACGCTGGACACCAGCACCAGCTTGCCGGTTTCGGCCGGCGCGACATTGTCGTTGACCTGGGCCACGATCAGTCGGCGCATGGCCGAAGAAGCGCTATTGGCCGCCGAATTGTCCATCTCGGCGTAGAACAGCGGCACACGAATGTCCGCCGGAATATTGCTGAATCCGATCGCCATTATTTGGCTCCTTGTGGTTTGGCCGCCTTCGCGGCCTTGAGGGTGATATCGCCATCGGCCAGACGCCGGCGCCACCAGGCGTTGTCGTCGACTTCACGGCCTTCCAGCGGCAGCAGGTCGCCGGCTTCGGGGTCCGGCACGGCGCGGCCCGCGGCCGGCAGCACAGTGATGCGTTTGCTCATTGCGTTACGTCTCCAGAGAAAGTCAGTTCCAGGCGCCCGTCGGGCCCCGGGTGTTGCAGGTTGGGGTCCGCCGGATCGATGGCATCGACCCGTACCGTGACCCCGGTAAAGGACGGCAGGCCGTCCAGTTCACGCTCGCGCCAGGTTTCCGCCGGCTGGCTGGCCAGGTTGCGTCCCAGCTGGAACTCGGCGAAAAAGCGCAGCTGATAGAACAACCGCGTGGCGCTGAGCGAAACCAGCTCGCCCCCGTCGTATTCGATCGGGTTGTAGTCCGCGCCCGGCTTGAACCCCACCAGCGCCCGCCACAACTCGGCACGCAGGCTTTCGAGTTGCTCCAGGGCCTGCCGGCCGTCGCTGGCGTCCAGCACCAGGGTGATCACCAAGCGGTCGCGGATGGCCTGGCGGGTAACGTTCTGCCCGGTGCTCGGGCTGGCCAGATCGGCGATCGGCGTCACATGGGCACTGGGGGTGGGCAACGCGGTATTGCTTTGCAACAGCGCGAGATCGACGCCGACGGCCACCTGATTGGCCAGGCCGGGGCAGTGATCGCGCAGTTGCGTGAGGATCGGAGTGATCTTCATGAAGAAGCTCCACAACGGGGTGAATGGGAAACCTTCAGGCGCGGCCACAAGCGATCGCCCAGGCTGCGGGCGCCCGGGCAACAGGATGGAGTCGTGGAAACAACGGCGCGCAAGATCAGAACAGCCGGGCAAGGCCCGGTAACTAGGGCTGTTGCTCCAGGCAGGTAGCCTCGATCAGGCAGCGATAATTTTTTTCGCGATTGCCGCTGGCAGTCACCTTGTCGATCGACCAGGTGCCCTGCATGAACCCCGGCCAGCTGTTGTCCAGCGACACCAGCCCCTCGGCCGACAGCGCCGGATCACCGGGGCAGTCGATCTTCAACTTGATCGCTTCGCGCTCGATTCGGCGCATGGCGCCCTGGGCTGCGCCGCGGGCCTCGCCCTCTGCCGGGTAACGCTGGCGCAGGACCTGGAAAGGAGCCTGCCCCAGGCTGACCACACGCTCCTTGCCGGCCGCCGAATCCCACCAGGTAGCCTTGCAGCCCTTGTGCTTGGCCCGGCCGTTTTCATCGATGCTGGCCGAGATGAACGCCGTATCCCCCGGGCGGTTATCCCGGGTCACGCTCAAACGCACCGGCGAAAGGATTTTCCCGGAGAGCGACTTCGCCTGCCCGCGCAGCGCCAGTACATACATCTCGTTGAACGGTTTGGTGACGGCATCGTGCGGGCGGGCAATACGCGTCAGAAAGCCCATGTCGGTCTCGTTGCACTGATCGACATGCGGGATCGGGATCGAGTCCAGTTCATGCGCCACCCGCGGTGAAAAACCGTGGCGCGAGGTCAGCTGGCGAAACAGCGCGCCGAGGGTCGTGGGGCCATGGCTGGCGGAGCGGCGCTGCTTGAAGCCGGTCGCATCCGCCACCTTGAAGGGGGCTGCGGTAGCCACCAGGGTCAGGCGCGGCGGGAACAGGTTGGGCGTGCGGCGGGTGATGACGAACTCGCCACGATCCACCAGCCCCGACTCCAGATAGCCCACCCGCAGGCCGACCTTCCCGCCCAGCTCGGGGAGCCCTTCCAGGCCTTCGATATCGAGGGTCAGCGAGAGCTGGTCGGACTCGATGCCCGCGGCGTCGATGTGGGTCCAGCTGATCAGCCGTTCGTTGAGGCGTGCGGCATTGGCGCCGTAGAGCTCAATGCTCGGGGTGAATCCCAGGGTCATGACGCCTCCTCAGTCCCAGGCCGAAACGGGCATTGCAGCCACCGGCCGCGACTCGATCTCGGGCACTGTCACCCAGACACCCGCCGGCAGCACCGGGCCTTTCTCGGCCAGCAGCGGATTGAGGCGCCAGAGCGCTTCCTCGACCGCATCGTCGCAACGTCCCACCTCGCGGTAGAGCAGCAGGTTGACCGAATCGCCGGCAATACTTCGAACCCTACGCATTGACGAATTCCTCGAGGTTGATGGTCCAGTTGATCACCAGCGCGGTGCCGTCATCGATGATGGAAGTCTGCACCTCCGTCACCAGGTTGACGCGCCAGCGCCCCCAGTTGCGACCGATGCCATCCACCAACGGCAAGGGCACGCGAGCGGCCTGCAACTCGCGCAGCTGGTCCAGGCGCGCCATGCCCGTGGCGTACATCGACTTGCCACTGATCTGCAGCGTTTCCAGCTTCTGCCCGGCCTGCTGCGATTTCGGCTTGCTGGTGATGATGTCGATACTGGCCCAGCCACCGTCCGTCTTGCGTTCAAGCCGGTCGTAGGCGAAGCCGGTGGACAAGCCGAAAATGAAATTGCCCAACGCCATCTGCTGTCGCATCACATCACTCCATCGGTCAGGGCCGCGCCGCGCCGTACCGCGAGCGGGTTGCTCATCATCAGAGGCATGACCTGCATCTGCATTTGCTGGATCACCATGTCCACCAGTTGCCTGGAGGTGGCCTGATCCTGGCCGTAGATATTGACGACCGGGGCGAAGGTGACCTGCTGGCTGGAAGCCGAGCTGGCTGCGAGGTTCTTGCTCACTTCATCCGGCGACTTCAAGCGGTCCGCCGGCTCGCCTCCCAGGTGTCCACCTGCCTCCTCCCCCAACCGGCCGCCGGCCTCGCTACCCAACCAGCCGCCGATGGCGCCGCCGAGCAACCCGCCGACAGCCGTGCCGAGGATCGGCACGACGCTACCCAGGGCGGCCCCCAGCGCAGCACCGGATGCGCTGCCGGCCCAGGCGCCGCCCAAGGTGCCCAGGCCAGAACCGATGGCCTTGGGGTCGCGGTTGCGCACCCCCTTGAACACATTCACGCCGGCCCTGAGCAGCTTGAGCGGTCGACTGGCCACGCGGCCGGCCACTGAACGCAAGCCGGCGAAACTGCCGCTCAATCCGCGACCGATACGGGAAAGCAGCCCGCCACGCGGAGCTGTTGCAGAGACGGCTCTTTTTGCAGGCTTTGCCGTCCTGGCTTGGTTTTTCTGCCTGTCTCTCTTCTCTTGCCTGTCGCGCTGCCTGCGCTCTCTTCTGTTGGGGCCGCGACTTTCAGTACCGCCCGCAGGGCCGCCACAGCAGCCTGCGCCTTCGCCGAACAGCTTGCCAATACTCGATGGCAGGCTCGGAGCCGCCAGGCTCAACAGTTTTTTCGCCACCTGGGTAAAGACTTCGTCCAGCACCGACTTGAGCAGGCGGCCCACCACCGGTGCGATGGCAGCACCCGCCAAGGCCAGGCCGGCAGCGATCTTCGGAAACTCCGTAGCCAGGCTGCTCAAACCATCGACCACCCCACCGATAGGCACCATCGCCCCTTCCGCCACCGGCGCGAGGGCGGAACCGAACGCGGTGTTCATCCGGTTCAAGCGGGCGTCGAAGGTATTCGCCTGGGCCGATGCGGACTGGCGTACCGAGCCCTTGTCGCCCAGCTCCGAGGTGGCGTACTGCTGCTTGTCGGCGACCTGCGCCAAGGCCTTTTGAACTTCAGGCAGCTGTTGCGACAGGCGCAACGCTGCTTCATCCGCGCTGCCGAACAGGGTAGTGGCCAACGCGGAGCGCTCCCGACTCGAAACGTCGGGCGCTTGCAGTGCCTCCAGCACCTTGGTCAGACCACCTGCCCCATCCAGCTTCAGCGGGTCGATGTGCAACCGTTGCAAAGCCACTTGCTGCGCCTCGGATTTGGGTTCTCCCTTGCCCAGCACGGCAGCGATACCTTTCAGCGCGGCCCCGGCATCGGCCTTTTGCGTGCCGGTGTTGAGCAATGCCGCCGTCAGCGCCGCCGCCTGCTCCGGGGCCAGCCCCACCGCCGTGGCGGCAGCGCCATGCCGTTGCAGGATCACCCCGATATCGGCCGCCTCGGCGTCTCCCGGACGCTTGCCGAGGTGGTTGGTCGCATCCGCCAGATCGAGGGCCTGGTTGCGGTCCAGCTTCATCGAGGTGCGCCAACCGGCCAGCATGTCCCCGGCATCCTTGCCCGGCATCTTGAACGCGGTTGCCATGAGCGCGGCATCACCGCCGAATGCCGTCAGGGTCTGCCGTCGGGACGCGCCTTTATCGTTCTCGATCCCTGCCTTGGCCGCGGCGTATTCAAGCTTCGCCAGATCAACCGCCGTGGTTCCACCCGCGGCGATGCCTGGATAACTGGCCATGCGGTAGTTGTCTTGCGCAAGTTCCTCACGCTCATTGCCGGGGAGAGAAACCACCCTCCCCAGATCGGCCAGCGCCGCATCCATCGCCATCGCCGACTTGAACAGGTCAGGCGCTTGAAGCCCGCCTGCGGCCTTGTCCGGGGCTTTAGCCTCGGCCTTGACGCTGCCGGCGAATGCCAGCTGCAACGGGCGTTGCGACGACAGCGTCAACTTCAACGAGTCGATGGCCGTGGTCAGCAAGCGAATGTCCACGCTGGCGGCATTCAGGGCCAGGACGAAGCTGCTGGATGACAGGCCGGCATCCGCCGGGCTTGCCACGGGGGCGCCTGGCTGCATGACGCCTACAGGCGCCAGCCCGTGCTGTTGCACGGTGGCGTTCTTGAGCGAAAACTGATTGTTCGCCATTTCGCTCTACTCCTCTTTCACGCCAAGGCGAGTGATCGCGATGTCGTAGCGGCGCAAGGCCTTGCCAGCGTCCCACTCCAGGATTTCCGCCTCACTTACCGAGTAAATGAGCGGCACCACATCGAGAATCACTTCGATGTCGCGCTCCGAAAGAAGGCCGCCGGTTTGTTTAAAAAATCGTCGATGCGCTCTTGCAGCTGCGTCCAGTCAGGCACGCTGAGCAGCGCCAGGTCGGGCAGCATCAGGCCGGTACAATGCGCGGTGATGAACTCGGCGCGCTCCTTGTTGGTCTTGAGCTTCTTCATCACCTTGGTCGCTCGCAACGCGGGCATTTCCAGGGTCAGGGACGTCAGGCGCCGGCCCGCCACATCGAGCGGCAACAGCAGGTCCACCTGGTCCAGGTCGCCCTGCGCCGAGGTATCGCCAGGGGTGTCGCTGGCCGTTTCAGGCTCGGCGCCCTGCTGGAGGAAGTACGCAGCCGGGCGTGTCGACATGTCATGGACGTACTGCGCGATGCTCACGTAGTCCGGCCGCTTGAGCTGGTCGAGCTCATTGGCCGACAACCCGGTGGCCAGCTTCGCCAGCTCGAAGAACTGATCGTCCTCATCATCGCCGGCGCGGGCCAGCGCTTCTTTCTGCGCGGCGTAGAACAATGGCTTGAGCTGAATCTGCGCGATCTGCGACTCATCGTCGGCGGTAATCGGGCACAGCAGGACATGGATCGGAGGCGTCCAGGACATGAATGAATTCCTTGATAAAAGGGGGTAGCAGCGAGTTGCTCGCGATTGGGGATTGAGCGACGACTGTGATGTGGCTGCTGCATTGCCATCGCGAGCAAGCTCGCTCCTACAAGAGTGTTGCAGGGGGTATTGCAAAGGGTGTTGCCAGGGGGTTACGGCATCAGCACCGCACGACGGGCGTCGCCGAGGATGTCGACGCCGCTGAGCACGAACTTCTGGGTGCGCACGTCGATGTCGATCACCGGCACGCCGTTCTCGATACGGTTGTAGGTACGGCAGGCGAGTTCCAGGGTGGTGGTGGGTTTTTCATTCATCTTCATGGCCGTTTCGGCCAGGGATTTCAGCTTGCCGCCCACGGTGTGGTAGGTGAACCAGGTCTTGCCATCCTGGTCCTGGCCCGCCTCGCGGACATTGAGCAGGATGTCGTCGCCCAGCTTCACGCCCAGCGCCAGCATGATTTCCGGCCCCAGGCCCTGCAGCTTGAGGGTGGCGGTGAGTGCCTTGCCGCTCTTGGCCATTTCTTCGGCGATAAAGCGCCCACCGGTCATCGCTTCCATTTCGAATTCGATCTTCGGCGGGGTGAACTCTTCCACGGTCGCCGACAACGGCAGGCCTTGCAGGGTGGCCGCGATGGCCTGTCTTACGCGGTTGGTAAACATTAGAGAACATCCTCCAGGAACTGCTCGATGATTTCATCGCGGGCGTTGAGCTGATACACCATGTGCTCGTTCGGCGCGTAGCGGCCGTAGTCGATGACCACGTACCAGGTACCGTTCTTGTACTTCTCGACGCTGTTCAGCTCGGGATGCAGGTACACGCTGCCGCCCGGGATGGTTTCGTCGGCGACCAGGGTCTGCAGCCAGTCGTTGATGCGCTTGACCTCCTGGTCCATGAAGGACTTGGTCAGGTTCTTGGCCATGGCTTTCTGCCCGGCCTTGACCAGCTTGCGGCTGATGGCGTCTTCCAGGCCGACATAGCTGATGAACTTGCCGGTGATGGAGCGGTTACCCAGCAGCGAGAAGCCGCCGAGCACGGTGCGGGCGTAGTAGCTGACGCCGTAGCGGTTGAGCAGGTCGCCCTCGGTCGAGGTGTCGAGAATGTTGTATTCCACGGTGCGCGAGACGTCTTCGGCGAAGGTCACCTGGTTGCCCGGGCTCTCCCACTGCTTGACCTTGGCCAGCGCGGCGATGGCCAGGCTCGACGGCGCCAGGAACACGTTCTTCTTCGCCGCCTTGGAGTACGCGGCCGGCATGTTGTGCACCACCAGGCAGCGGTCGAAACCCAGGTCCGCGCCGCCCAGTTCCTTGCTGTAGGTCACCTGATCGGCGACCGCGGCGTCCTTGCCGTCGAGCACCACACGGGCCTTGATGCGCTTGCCGAAGGCAGCGAACTCACCGGCCACCGCCTTGGTGCCGGTAAAGCCCGGCGCGCCGATGATGGTCAGGTCTTCCGGGACACTGCCCAGGGCAGCCAGGCCGAGCTTGCGGCCGGTGGTGGCGTCGACGCCGCCGATCACGTTGTTGACGGTGTCGGCCGGGGTCGCGCCCTCTTCGACGATCACCACATAGACCGGGACCTTGACCACTTTGAGGATCTGGTACACCGCCTGGAACAGGGTGCCCGACTCAGCGCCGGTCGGGTCCAGCAGGGCCTGGGTGGTGAAGCTGTTGATGCGGAACGGCGCATTGCGCGGAATCAGCGGGTCGGCCTTCGGCGCAGTGCCGACCAGGCCGATGACGTTGTCACCCAGGCCACCCATGGCCTCGGGGGATTCGGTGGCATTGACGGTAATGCCGTTGTGCTCGAAGTTCAGAACCTCAGCCATGGTTATTCAGCCTTCTTGGCAGCGGCCTTCAAGGCCTTGGTGGATGGAGTGGCCGCTTCGGCCGGTTGGCGCGCCGCGAGGACGCTGGTCAGTTCCAGGCGACCGGCGGCACGCAAGGCGCTGGCCTCGACGTCGAGCAGGTCGAGCTGTTGGTCGACCTTCGACCAGTGGCCGCCGCCGGTGGGGAATGGCACGAGGACGGTGTAGGTTTGTCGGATGGACATGTGCGAATTTCTCCAGACGCAAAAGCGCCAGAGCCCCTCTGCGGGGCTTTGTGCGGGCGAAAAAAAACCGCTTTCGCGGTGGAGGTCTTACTTCAGGAAATCGGGCTTGACCGGCCAGGCAACCGCATCCGGATCACTGCCCTGATCGGGAATATCGCGCAGCCCCTGACGATAGGCAGTAAACGCCGGACGATTGGTCTCGCTCATGGGGTAGTCGGGCATGGCCGCGTAATCACTCGCCGCCAAGTCTTCATCGCGAGCCTTGCGAATCATTTCCCACTTGATGATCGGGTGCAGTTCAGCAGGTACAAAAGTTGGTTTCATTGTGCTTTTCCTTAACTAATAGCGAGCATGGTGCCCCAGTCGCCCGGGTCGGTGACTACGCCGGTGCAGGCACCGGCCAGCATGATTTCAATCAACCCGGTGCTCGAAGTACGCATCGGGTGCAGGTGGAAATAGGCACCGAATGCTCCAGAAGGAGAAACCACCGCGGAGCACCAACGCCATTTGCCTTTCTGCGAGCCGGTACTCCAGGCGCCACTGATCGAGCCATCAACGACACGCACGAAAGCGCCCAGGGTCAGATAAGAGTTCAATGGCACCGCGGCGGCGCCATTGGCCAGCGTCTGGTCAGTGGCATAAGGAAAGGCGAGCCAGGGACTGCTATCGGCCTCCGTCCATTTCATTTGCCAGACGTTGATCGCCCCGCGCCAATAGTCCGTTGCCCGGATATCGAAATTGGGGAACTGCTCCCGCACGTCGGCCTGAACCTTGAGCATGAACTCAACGTCTGCTGCCGGCCGGCCGGTGGCCTGGGACGTTGGGGTGATCGACCGCAACTTCGTCGCAGTGACCTGCCCATGAATCCCCCAGTTATCAATCAATGTCCCCGCACTATTGGGCAGTAGGGTGAAGTTCTTCGTGACGGCCAATCGAGGCAACCGGGTTTTCAGATCAAGAAGCTGCGAGTCATATTGTCGGCGGGCTTCTGCTACGGCCTGGTCGATCTCGCCAACCTTGCCTGTGACAGTATTCGTCAAATTATTCGCCGCGCTTACCACCGCGGCCAGTTGCTGTTCTGTACTCAAAGTCTTAACTCCTTAGATTCCATTGATCTTGCTCACAACGACACTTCCCATTCGGAGCCAAAGGACAGGCCATCGGCACCTGCGAAACCTGACTTGCTGATTTTCAAATGACCTTTTCTTCCAGCGCTCTCACACGAAAGAGCACCCCAAGCCCACGGGCCATGTTGTCGATGCTGGCCGCCGAAAGAGTGGCCAACTCCTCTGCCAGCAAGATGTTGAGATTCTCGGCCCCCACCACCACCGTCACGCTGTCCGCAGGCAACGGCGAAATATCCAGCGTGAACTTTTGCAGCACCCGTGCAGCACCGGCCTTGTAAGTCAGCAACTTTCCAGCCACCGAATACACCGCCAGCAGGGTGCCGCTGGCCAGGTAGAAACCGAACTCGCCGATCTCGTATTCGTCCGGACCGTCGAACAGCGCTGCCATCCGCAACTGGCGCGAGCCCAGGTCCTCGTAGTCCACGATCGCCACCCGCTGGCGCTCATCGCGCAGGGCTGTTTCCGTACCGTCCGGGTTGTAGCGGCCGGTACCGGCGCCGATGTGGGTGATCTCCCCTTTCAAGCCTTGGTTCTTTGCCGCCAACACTTCATCCAGACCGGCGGAAGTGAAGCGAACCAAGCGCGTAATGTCTTCTGTCATAGCTGCGCCCTGAGGTCGTAGTCGTTAATGGTGTAGTGCTGGGAAACCCCGGCACTGTTAAGGCGAGCGCCGAGTTCAAATTCAGGCAGCACTCCATCAAGAAAGAGTTCGCCATCACTCAGCGCTGTATCCATGCCGCCGCTCATGGTCAGCGAGCCGCGCAGCTTGACCTCGGGCAAGGCCCCAGGCTGGCTGTCATCGCTGATGCTCAGGCCAGGATCGGCGCCAGCGGCCAGTCGCAACCCACCCGTGGTTTGATGAACGATGGTGATGGTGCCTTCGTCGCGCTCGCTCTTGGCGGCGTTGATGCGGCGTATCAAGCGGTTGTGATCACCGCTGGACCAGTCGCGGACAATGATTGCCTGCACATCGAAGGTATAGGGATGCCCCTGCGGTCGCTGTTCGTACCAGGCCGCGATGTTGGGCATGAAGCCCAGGGACTCGACGGCGTGGCTCAATGCCTTGTTAGTCCCGGCCTGCCGCTGGATCTGCCAGGACAGCGAAACGGTGAGGCGCTTTTCGGCCTCACTGGCTCCCGCATCCCATTCGCTGACCCCACGATCTGCCGCCAGATAAGGCAAGAAGTCCACAGGAGTCCGGGTAGGGCTCATCAGTTGGGGAAAAGGCGGGTCCACACGTTCGAGCAAGCGGGCGAAACCGAGATCGAGGGCCTTTTCCAGCGCTGAGCTATTGGCCGGCAGCAGGCTCAAGCGAACAGTGTCGTCACTCATAGGGTACGCACCTCCACTTCAACCTCCGTGCAATACGGCGCCTGGAAAGCCGTGGTCACGATCGGTTGCACCGGCTCGAGAATCTCCAGCTGTACCGCCCCTGCCGTATGCAGCGTGTAATCGATCCAGCTCGGATCCACCCGCCCTTCCAGGCGATGGCAGCTGTCGGCGTACGCCTGCAATTGCTGCTGCGTGGCGAGCTGGGTCAGTCCGGAATCGGGGCCCGGGTTGATCTTGGCCACCACGCGGATCTTGTAGGGCTTGATCTGTGCCGCCTGCACCGTCACCCGATCCGTTTCCGGCTTCACGTCCGGTCGCGCAAAGTGTTTGCGCACGCCTTCGAGCAGGTCCTCGGATGGGGTGCCGTCGCCTTCCCGCGAGAGCACGGTGACCTGGACTTCGCCCGGCGCGGTACGGCGTCCGTTGCCATCCTTGACCTGAGCGGCGAAACCGTCCGGGTCGAAGGTGTAGATGACGGTCACCACGCCCGCCTCGGTGGAATCCACCTTCACCGTCGGCCGCTCGCCGAGGGTGAAGACTTCGCGGCGGTACTGCATGCGCGAACCGGCGGCCGGCGCGTGGGGCGCCAGGTAATAGCGCAGGCGCGCATCTTCGTCGCTTTCATAGACCGCGGGCACCGGCGGAAAGGCCGCCGGATCGCCCGGGTCGAGCAACTGCCGCTCCAGGCCCATGTCCGCCAGGCGTGCATCGAGATTGCTGCCGGTGGCCCACCAGGCCAGCATCTGCTTGATGCGGGCGTTGTACTTGCGCTCATGGGTTTGCAGGCGCAGGCAGAAGGCTTCCAGCGCCAGGGTCAGCAGTTCGCTTTCATTGGCCAGGCTGGCCTGCAGCTTCTGCGCATTGGCGGGGGAACGCTGGGCCACGTAATCGACGACGAAGGTCTTGAACTCGGCGAGCAGTGGCTCGAATTCTTCGACTGTGACAATGACCGGCTCGGCCAACTGGTGTTCACCGGGTATCAGCATGCTCATGTCACGACCTCGAACGTCTGTTGGCGGTTTTTCCAGGTGCCGGCGAAACGCAACAGCAACCCGGCGCCGCGCCGGCTGGCGACTATGACCTGCGGCTCGAAATCGCCGATGCCGTTCTGCTCGTTGTAGAACGCCTGCGCCGCATGGCTCTGGGCGAGGATCAGCAAGTCATCGCCGAGGTTCTGGCCCAGCAGGTCGGGAATCAGCGAGCCGTACAACGGGCGCTTCTGCCGCGTGCCCAGCGGCGTGGTCAGGGCGCGGGTCGCGCGCTGCACGAACTGCAGCCAGTCATCGACCGCGGCGCCGGTGTTTCTATCGACTCCAATCATGGGAAGCCTCTTAATCAAGGGCTGATAACGCGGCCCTGGTGTTCCACCAGGGGGCCGCTGAAGTGGATGCCGGCGCTGTCGAGCAAGATGCCGACCGCGCCCAGCCGCAGCTCGATCGCCTCGGGCCTCATCGCCAGCCGGGCGGGCCCGATGCTCAACTCGACCGCCTCGCGGGAAGCGGTGAGCGCGGTCGGGCCATTGCTCCAGCTCAAGACATGGCCGGCATCGTCATAACTGCTTTGGGTGCCATCGGCGTATTGGCGGCGGGTCAGCGCGGCCAGGGTCGACACCGGTGGAAAGCGGTCGCAGTTGAGGCCGAACAGCGCCACCGACTGCGCGCCGCCGTCGCCGCCACCGTAGTTGAACAGCAGGCACTGCTCGCCCACGGAGGGAATGCGCGATTCGCTTTGCGCGCCGGCGCTGGGGTTGAAGAAGCGGATCGCCGGGGTCAGCAGCTCTCCGTGGCTGACCCGGCAGGTGTTGCTGGCCGCATCGACCGCCTGGCACACACCGATCCGACAATGGTTTTCCGTCCGCCGGTGCAAGTCATCGAGTTCGGTTTCCATCTCGGCCAGCCGCTCGATGATCGGGCCCAGCTGCATGCGCAGCAGCTCGTCAAACATGGCTCAGCCCTCCAGTGCTTGGTATTGGTCGGGGTCGTCGATGTTCGAGACTTCCCAGGTGCGGGCGAACTTCGGTATGCCGGTCGGGTCGTCCAGCAAGGGCTGCCCGAGGTACAGCGTCTGGGTGAACGACAGCGTCCAGGCCGCGTGCTGCTGCTCGCCGCGAATCAGGGTCGAAGGCAGGCCCTCGAGGTTCATCGGCAGGTCGCACTGCGCTGCCGGTAATCCCCAGCGGTTATCCGTGGCCAGATCCTTCAGCGCGCTGGCCAGATCACCGGGCTCGAACCCGGACCGCTCGGCCCCCACGGCCGCCACAACTTGCAGCGAGACTGTCAGGGCATGGGCGATACGCCCTTCCTGGCTGCGCATGCCCGGGGCATCGCGCTCGATCGCAATCAGCACCCAGGCCGGGTCGAGCAGACCATCGAAGTCCTGGTGACTGCCAACCTTGAGGCCAAGGCCAGCCCCTCGCAGGGTCTCGGCAATGGCGAAAAACAGCTGCGACGGCTTGTCGATGACTGCGGGCATAGAGAGGCCTCCTGTTCAGATATCAGGGGTTGAAGTTGCGCAGGAGCGCTGCGGATGTCGCGCGAGGTGGAGGAACAGCGAATGTCGATTTGGGCAGGATTCTTGATCGCCAGATCGGCGAGCGACGTCAGGGACGGGATGGGTGATGCAACGGATGGCTCACGAGACTTCGTTGAGGTCCGGCATCACCGTCGATGGAGCCCCCTGCCCTGCGAGCGGTTCACCCTGATCGAATCAGGCGTACTTCTCGTTCAGCGCATACAGGATCGCGCAGGTTTCCACGTCCAGTTTCCCGGTATAGTTCTTCGGCCTGAAGTGCATCTGGAACGCCCGCACCAGCGACTGGAAGAAGTCATCCGTTGCCTGGGCCGGCACGCCATAGCCATAGGTGGCGAAGGCCTTGAGCACTTCGGCACGCTCGGGCAGTCCCGCGGCGCGGAATTGCTGGACGTATTTCTTCTTGGTCGGCTCGTCGTACCAGGCGCCAATGCCGGCTTTGTAGAGCTCTTTCCAGGGCAGCTTGGGGCCCGGATCGGATTTGCGGCCCACCGCGATATCGGAGTGGCCCACCACGTTTTTCGGCGACAGGTCCGGATAACGCTGGAGAATATTCAGGGCCAGTTGCTTGAGCGCCTCGACCTGGGAGCGTTCGTAATCCGGGAAGGTGAAGACGCCGTTGACGTCGGTGGCTTCGTTGACGATCTCGATGCCGATGGAAGTGTCGTTCAAGCCGCTGCGACCGGCCCAGTCACTGACACCGGCATGCCAGGCGCGGTCTTCTTCGGCCACCAGGTTGAAAATTCGTTGCTCCTGGAAACCCGCGGCCTGATACGTCGGATCCTGCAGCGCCGGGATCAGGTAATGGGCACTCGCCGCACCGGTGGTCAACGCCTTGACCGACGCCTCGAAATTCAGGGCCGTGTAATGCAGCACCAGGAAACGCACCCGCTTGTTGTAGGGCGCGAGGGTGCGGTAGCTGTTGTAGTCGATTGGGATCATGGTTTTGCCTCTCTTTGAAACGGATGGGTGTAAGGCGCTGGGCCGTATCTGGCGCCTCCCTGCCGGGAGGACCGATTGAGCTCGTTCAATACGAGTACGCGTCCTGCGTCAGGCGGGTATCACGGCAGCGTCGACTCAATGAATCGACGATCTGTTTTGGTCGTTATTCAGGAGTCCGAGCGGGGATCCTTGGGCGGCACCTCACACACACCGAGCCGCTTGGCCGCCCAGCGCTCGTAGAGCCCGATGGCCACATCGGCGCCCGCCATGGCGGTCAGGCAACCGAAGGCGCCGGCGGTCCAGATCGATACGCCGGCGGCGTACAGCAGCATGATGGTCGAGACCCCGCAGATCACGCAGGCCCCGGAGCGCAGGGCCAGGCGCCGCAGCAGCAACCAGCCGCGGGCGCCCTCCTTGTCGGCGCGCCACATTTCGCCGGACACCCCACCCACCAGGGCAAGGACGATGACAAGCCAGATGGGCATGTCCAGCAACGCTTGTTGCTCGTTTGTCATGTCACTCCTCCTGAGTGGAAAAGGCCAATGCGCTGGCCCGGTAATCAATTGGCTTGTGTATCAACGGTGCATATCCCGGCATGGCCCACGGTAGGTAGGCATTCCAAAAAGCCCGGTCGCCCGGGCTTTTCAGTAATGCGGTCCTTCGCTTTCCTTTAAGTGGCTAAACGAAAAGGAAACTGACTTTTCGGCGCTACTGGCGCGGTACGAGTCCATTCAAATTGTTCCTCCGACCGCGGTCCCTGCCCGCCGGATAACTGTTCACGGTGCTTTACGCTGCACACCCGGGTCAGTTGCCAACCCTCTGAACCGTCGAGGCCGGTTCATCGCTGCCTTTGCTTTTGCCACTAAAGAGCGGTGTTGCTCGCCGCTGTCGGGCGGCTTGGAACGAATAATATGCATTAGTGCATAT
Organism: Pseudomonas sp. GW822-FHT05A08; assembly: GCF_058800485.1. NCBI lineage: Bacteria > Pseudomonadati > Pseudomonadota > Gammaproteobacteria > Pseudomonadales > Pseudomonadaceae > Pseudomonas > Pseudomonas sp. GW822-FHT05A08. Next base: position 1,600,102 of record NZ_CM179511.1, on the reverse strand, counting down.
ACAGTCAATGCACAAATGCATTTATTTATGCTCAGCAAATGCACCTGCGCATGAGCACCGCATAAATAAAGGCGTGGAGGGTTTTCCTCGGGCACAAAAAAGCCCGCTCGATGGCGGGCTTTGGCGTTATGGGCTGCGGTTAACGGGCGTACATGCCCCACCAGAAAACGTGACCGAGGATGACGATCTGCTCTTCCTGCATTTCCTGGAAGCTGTAGTCCTCATCCGGATGTTCGTCGCGGTTGAAGCTACGCAGGCGAATACCGGAAGGCAGGCGATAGAGCTGCTTCACCCGCAGCTGGCCGTTGTGGTTGATGGCATACAGGTCGCCGTCGATGATGTCGCCGATACCGCACTTGCCGGCATTGACCCCCACCGTGGCGCCGTCGCGCAGCACCGGCAGCATGCTGTTGCCGCGGACCGTCACGCATTTGGCCTGGTCGAACTGCACGCCATTGTGCCGCAGGCTGCGCTTGCCGAAGCGCAGGCTGGAACGCTCGCTTTCCTCGATGACGAATCTTCCTGATCCCGCAGCCAATTCAACCTCGCGAAGAAAGGGGACCGACACCTCGTCGTCATCGACGGGGGTATCGTCGTCCCACAGACTTATGTCCTTGAGTTCCGAATGCGGATCGGCCGACCGGGCAGGAGCGACAGCCGCGCGTCCGCGCAGTTGATCGGTGCTCACCAGGAAGTACTCGGCGATCCGCGAGATGTGTTTGTCCGAAGGATCGACAATCTTGCCGCTGAGGATCCGCGAAAGGGTGGATTGAGGCACACCGGTACGCCGATGGAGTTCCGTGGGGGAAATGCCATCGCGATCGAGCAGCTCTCTTAAGACGGTAGAAACGTTGCGCTTTTGCATAACGCGCATATTGCGGGTTATTTTCGCCGACGGCAAATGCTAAAATGCATATCTATGCATAAAACACCCGAAATCCTACCGGGTTCATCCCTGCGAAGGTCGGACCGCCCATGGTAACCTTGCGCCCATCGCGAAAAAGCCGGGCCCATGCCCTCTGCTTTTGCCCACCCTTTCAACGAATCAACCTGACGACCCGATGAATAAAGCGCTCACCGATCTGTCCTCCCACACGCCGATGATGCAGCAGTACTGGCGCCTCAAGAACCAGCACCCCGACCAGCTGATGTTCTATCGCATGGGCGACTTCTACGAAATCTTCTATGAGGACGCGAAGAAGGCCGCCAAGTTGCTGGACATCACCCTGACCGCGCGCGGGCAGTCGGCTGGCCAGGCGATTCCGATGTGCGGGATTCCTTATCACGCCGCCGAAGGTTACCTGGCCAAGCTGGTGAAGCTCGGCGAGTCGGTGGTGATCTGCGAACAGGTCGGCGACCCGGCCACCAGCAAGGGCCCGGTGGAGCGCCAGGTGGTGCGGATCATCACCCCGGGGACCGTCAGCGACGAGGCCCTGCTCGACGAACGCCGGGATAACCTGATCGCGGCGGTGCTGGGCGACGAGCGCCTGTTCGGCCTTGCGGTGCTGGACATCACCAGCGGCAATTTCACGGTCCTGGAAATCAAGGGCTGGGAAAACCTGCTGGCCGAGCTGGAACGCATCAACCCGGTGGAACTGCTGATCCCGGACGACTGGCCACAAGGCCTGCCGGCGGAAAAACGCCGTGGCGTGCGCCGTCGCGCGCCTTGGGACTTCGAACGCGACTCGGCCCACAAGAGCCTGTGCCAGCAGTTCTCCACCCAGGACCTCAAGGGTTTCGGCTGCGAGAACCTGACCCTGGCCATCGGCGCCGCCGGCTGCCTGCTGAGCTATGCCAAGGAAACCCAGCGCACCGCCCTGCCCCACCTGCGCAGCCTGCGTCACGAGCGCCTGGACGACACTGTGGTGCTCGACGGCGCCAGCCGGCGCAACCTGGAGCTGGACACCAACCTCGCCGGCGGCCGCGACAATACCCTGCAGTCGGTGGTCGACCGTTGCCAGACCGCCATGGGCAGCCGCCTGCTGACCCGCTGGCTGAACCGCCCGCTGCGCGACTTGAAAGTCTTGCAGGCGCGACAGACTTCGATTGGCTGCCTGCTGGACGGTTACCGTTTCGAAAGGCTGCAACCGCAGCTCAAGGAGATCGGCGACATCGAGCGGATCCTCGCCCGTATCGGCCTGCGCAACGCCCGCCCCCGCGACCTGGCGCGCCTGCGCGATGCCCTGGCGGCGCTGCCGGAACTGCAAGTGGCGATGACCGAACTCGAGGCCGAGCACCTGAGCCAACTGGCTGTGACCACCAGCACTTACCCGGAACTGGCCGCGCTGCTGGAGAAAGCCATCATCGACAACCCGCCGGCGGTGATCCGCGATGGCGGCGTACTGAAGACCGGTTACGACGCCGAGCTGGACGAACTGCAATCGCTGAGCGAAAACGCCGGCCAGTTCCTTATCGACCTGGAAGCCCGGGAAAAGGCCCGTACCGGCCTGGCCAACCTGAAAGTCGGCTACAACCGGATTCACGGCTACTTCATCGAATTGCCAAGCAAACAGGCGGAACAGGCCCCGGCGGACTACATCCGCCGCCAGACCCTCAAGGGCGCCGAACGCTTCATCACTCCGGAGCTCAAGGCCTTCGAGGATAAGGCGCTATCCGCCAAGAGCCGCGCCCTGGCCCGCGAGAAGATGCTCTACGAAGCCTTGCTGGAGACCCTGATCGGTCACCTGCCGCCGTTGCAGGACACCGCGGGGGCGCTGGCTGAGCTGGACGTGCTGAGCAACCTGGCCGAGCGAGCGCTGAATCTCGACCTCAATTGCCCGCGCTTCGTCAGCGAGCCGTGCATGCGCATCACCCAGGGTCGCCACCCGGTGGTCGAGCAGGTCCTGACCACGCCGTTCGTGGCCAACGACCTGAGCCTCGACGATCAGACCCGGATGTTGGTGATCACCGGCCCGAACATGGGTGGTAAGTCCACTTATATGCGGCAAACCGCGCTGATCGTTCTGCTGGCCCATATCGGCAGCTTCGTGCCGGCAGCGAGCTGCGAGCTGTCCCTGGTGGACCGGATCTTTACCCGGATCGGCTCCAGCGATGACCTGGCCGGCGGCCGTTCCACCTTCATGGTGGAAATGAGCGAAACCGCCAACATCCTGCATAACGCTACCGAGCGCAGCCTGGTGCTGATGGACGAAGTGGGTCGCGGCACCAGTACCTTCGATGGTCTGTCCCTGGCCTGGGCTGCGGCAGAACGTCTCGCCCAGCTGCGGGCGTACACCCTGTTCGCCACCCACTACTTCGAGCTCACCGTCCTGCCGGAAAATGAACCGCTGGTGGCCAACGTGCACCTCAATGCCACCGAGCACAACGAACGCATCGTGTTCCTGCACCACGTGCTGCCAGGTCCTGCCAGCCAGAGCTATGGCCTGGCCGTGGCCCAGCTGGCGGGGGTTCCGAGCGATGTCATCGTCCGTGCCCGCGAGCACCTGAGTCGCCTGGAGACCACCAGCCTGCCCCATGAAGCGCCGTCTCCGGTAGCGGGCAAGCCTTCGGTCCCGCAGCAAAGCGACATGTTCGCCAGCCTGCCGCACCCGGTACTCGATGACTTGGCCAAGCTCGATCTGGACGACATGACCCCGCGCAAGGCACTGGAAATGCTCTATACATTGAAGACACGCATCTAACGCTGATGCTTTCAAGCTGTTAGAATCTCGCGCGGTTTGGGATGCTGCGGACTATTAGCCTGGTCCGCAGACTATCGCTCCCGAACCTGGCGACCCCGTCCTGAAGGGGCTCCGCTGCCGCCGCCTGAGGAGAGAATTAGAAATGACCTTCGTCGTCACCGACAACTGCATCAAGTGCAAGTACACCGACTGCGTAGAAGTCTGTCCGGTGGACTGCTTTTACGAAGGCCCGAACTTCCTGGTGATTCACCCGGATGAGTGCATTGATTGCGCGCTGTGCGAGCCTGAATGCCCCGCTGTAGCGATCTTCTCCGAGGACGAAGTTCCAGAAGAGATGCAGGAATTCATTCAGTTGAACGTTGAGCTGGCCGAGATCTGGCCCAACATCACTGAAAAGAAAGATTCCCTGCCCGATGCCGAAGAGTGGGATGGCGTCAAAGGCAAGATCAAGGATCTCGAACGCTGATTACCTCGCGTTCCCCAAAAAGGCCCGTTGCGGGCCTTTTTGCTGTTCCGGATTCACTTTTACGCAGGCAAAAAAAGGGGCGGTATGACCCGCCCACCTTTTTTCCCTAGTCCCTGTGTTCCTTTTCATCGTCCTGATGAATCGCGTCCTGCGATGTCCTGACCATCATCCTTGATGGCTGTGTCTATCCGTTGACACAGGGCTGATATTAGAGAGTTTCCATGACAGAGCAATGGCACTGACAGGTAGAAAACGTGTCGAAGACTGTTCTAAGCATTAAAATAAGTTTTTATAAATCAACAAGATAACTAAAAACCTCAGATCAAACAGACAACTTTCATACTGCATAAAAACCGAACACTTACGAAAGAGTCAGCCTTTACTTACATGCTCGTTCAGCTATTGAACATGCGCCTGCGTATTTCATCTGACTCCTATCTATTACCCAATAAAAAGCCCCGAACGTGTCGGGGCTTTTCACGGCAGGATCGCTCGTGCCGTTACTGGAACAGCGACTCGCTGGAGAGGCCGTTCTTCTCGAGGATCTCACGCAGACGCTTGAGACCTTCGACCTGGATCTGGCGTACCCGCTCTCGGGTGAGCCCGATCTCCAGGCCCACATCTTCCAGGGTGCTGCTCTCGTGGCCGCGCAAGCCGAAGCGGCGAACCACCACTTCACGCTGCTTGTCGGTCAATTCGGAAAGCCACTGATCGATGCTTTGCGACAGGTCGTCATCCTGCAGCAGCTCGCACGGATCGGTAGGACGATCGTCGGTGAGGGTGTCCAGCAGGGTTTTATCCGAATCCGGACCCAGCGAGACGTCGACTGAAGAAACCCGCTCGTTCAAGCCCAGCATGCGCTTGACCTCACCTACCGGTTTCTCCAGCAGGTTGGCGATTTCTTCAGGGGAGGGTTCATGGTCGAGTTTCTGTGTCAGCTCCCGTGCTGCCCGCAGGTAGACGTTGAGCTCTTTGACCACATGAATCGGCAGCCGGATAGTCCGGGTCTGGTTCATGATTGCCCGTTCGATGGTTTGACGGATCCACCAGGTGGCATAGGTCGAGAAGCGGAAACCGCGCTCCGGATCGAACTTCTCCACCGCCCGGATCAGACCGAGGTTGCCCTCTTCGATCAGGTCCAGCAGCGAAAGCCCACGATTGACATAACGTCGGGCGATTTTCACCACCAGACGCAGGTTGCTTTCAATCATGCGCTTGCGCCCGGCCGGATCGCCACTTTGCGACAGACGCGCAAAATGAACTTCTTCTTCCGGAGAGAGCAATGGGGAAAAGCCGATTTCATTGAGATACAGCTGCGTCGCGTCGAGCGCTCGCGTGTAATCAATGTATTTGTGTTGTTTCAATGAAGCGGAGTGTTTGGATTTGGCACGAACTGAAGGTACAGCAGATCCCTCATTCGACATCGAATCAGTGGCGATATCCGTCTCCATAAGGAGAACTTCATCGTCGATGTCAAACTCCGGCACTTCTTTACTGAGAGCCATTGTTATAGTCCTTTGGTGAGTTCGACCTCAGGCTCAAGCGACGCCTTTATCCTTGGCAACGCTGGAACCTGTTCCCTCTACGTGACGGAACAGGCTTGGTAACGGATCAACGACGTGGCAGGAATTGCAGCGGATCTACAGGTTTACCTTGTCGGCGAATCTCAAAGTGCAGTTTCACCCGGTCTGTACCAGTTGATCCCATTTCGGCAATTGTCTGTCCGACTTTGACCTGCTGCCCCTCCCGAACCAACAGCCTACGGCTGTGGCCGTAAGCACTGACGTAGGTATCGCTGTGTTTGATGATGACCAGTTCGCCGTAGCCCCTTAAGCCACTCCCGGCGTAAACCACCGTCCCATCAGACGCAGCTAAAACAGGCTGTCCCAAATCCCCGGCGATATCAATGCCTTTATTCAAACTACCGTTTGAAGAGAATTTTCCAATCAGAATACCGTTCGCAGGCCAGCCCCAGCCCTTTGGCGCGGGGCCTGCAGGCGGTAATGGAGCCGGCGCGGGCTGGCTCGCAATCGTTGGCGCGGCCCCTGCCGGACGACGAATTACCGTGGTTTTACTTGAAGAAGATGCACTGGAAGCCGACTTTGTAACCACGGCTGTCGGGGCCGAACCCGAGCGGCCGTCGAAGCGGATGGTCTGCCCCGGGTGAATGGTATACGGCTCGGCAATATTGTTGCGCGCGGCCAGGGCCTTGTAGTCCCAGCCATAACGGAAGGCGATGGAGAACAGGGTGTCGCCGCGACGAACCGTGTATTGCCCCGTGGTCACCGTCGGGCGCTGCGGTACCGCGCTGGTGCGATCGACGACCCGGGCGCTGCTCGACTTATTGCTCGAACAGCCGACCAACAGAGAACTCAAGACAAGGCCAATCACCAGTCGCTGAAAGCTTGTTGTACCCATACGCTGCGCAATGACTGTGAGACTCACCCGCCGCTCCCTTTGTGGTGGTTGAAGATAATTAGTGCCTGGCTCAGGCATGAAATGTCGCAAGTATAACCGGCTACCCACGCTTTATTCCCGGCAAAGCGAAATCGGCAGGCACCAGCATATCGATCAGGGTTCAAGGTTACTTAACCGATTGATCAAGCTGTAAGACCAAGCCGATCAAACAGAATTCACCCGTTCCAAACAAATGCTCAGGCCAATGGCCCGTTGAGCAAGGGAACGAAGCGAACCGAGCCGAGAACCTGCCGTGAAAACCCCTGCTCCTCACGAATGACCAGCATCAGTTGCTGCACTTCGCCGGCACCGACTGGAATCACCATCCGGCCACCGGGCGCCAATTGGTCCAGCAGGGCCTGGGGGATATCGGTGGCGACCGCCGTCACGATGATCCCGTTGTACGGCGCCAGCGCCGGCCAGCCCTCCCAGCCGTCGCCCCAGCGGAATACCACGTTGCGCAGGTTCAGTTCGACCAGACGCTCCTTGGCCCGATCCTGCAACACCTTGATGCGCTCGACCGAGAACACCCGCTCCACCAGTTGCGACAATACCGCTGTCTGGTAACCCGACCCGGTGCCGATCTCCAGCACCTTGTCCAACGGGCCAGCCGCCAGCAGCAACTCGCTCATGCGCGCCACCATATAAGGCTGCGAGATCGTCTGGTTGTGCCCGATCGGCAGGGCCGTGTCTTCATAGGCGCGATGCGCCAGGGCCTCGTCGACGAACAGATGCCGCGGTGTACGCCGAATGACTTCCAGTACCTGGGCGTTGGACAGGCCTTCATCGTAAAGACGCTGGATCAGGCGTTCGCGGGTACGCTGGGAAGTCATCCCGATACCGCGACGCAACAAATCGTCCTGTTCGCGAGCCATCAGCGCAGCCCCTCCAGCCAGCCATCAAGACTTCTGAAGGCATCATTGAAGGTGCGATCGAGCTGCAACGGCGTGATCGAGACATAGCCCTGCATGATGGCGTGGAAGTCCGTACCCGGGCCACCGTCCTCGGCGTCCCCTGCTGCGGCGATCCAATAACCGGCCTTGCCGCGCGGGTCGACCGTCTTCATCGGCGCCGTCGCCCGGGCGCGATGGCCCAGGCGGGTCAGCTGAATGCCGCGAATATGATCAAGGGGCAGATTGGGGATGTTCACGTTCAGCACGGTACGTGGTGGCAGATCCAGCTGCCCGTGGGCCTCGACCAGTTTGCGGGCGAAATAGGCAGCCGTCGGCAGGTTATCCACCTGACGCGAAACGAACGAAAAGGCAAACGCCGGCAGGTTCAGGAAACGCCCTTCCAGGGCTGCGGCGACGGTGCCGGAATACAGCACATCGTCACCCAGGTTCGCCCCGAGGTTGATTCCGGACACGACCATGTCCGGATCGCGCTCCAGCAGCCCGTTGAGGCCCAGGTGCACGCAATCGGTGGGGGTGCCATTGATACTGATGAAACCGTTACTCAAGGTGTGCGGGTGCAACGGCCGGTCCAGCGTCAGCGAGCTGCTGGCGCCGCTTTTGTCCTGGTCCGGGGCGATCACCACGCACTCGGCGTAATCCGCCAGCGCAGCATGAAGCGCGGCGAGACCGGGTGCTGTTACACCATCGTCGTTAGAAATCAGAATACGCATGGGCTGTCCGTCTGCCCCACCGGCACCAGATCGACGAGTTCACGCACCAATACGGTGGCGAAGCATCCGGCCGGCAGGACGAATTCCAGTTGCAGAATGTCAGGCTCGGGATAATGCCACGTCAACCCGCCAATGGGCAGCCGCAGGATGCGACGTTCGTGGCTCATTCCGGCTTTAATCAACCAATCGCGCAGATCCGCTTCGTCGGCAGCCACCTGCTGTTCCAGCAGCTGGGTCGCCCCGGCGGCAGGCGATTCGCCTTCGCCCCACTGCGGGCCGGTCGGGTGCAAGTCGAGGATGGCCAGGCGCGGATCGCTGCATTCGGCTTCGCCGGCCGGGAAAAAACTGCGGCTGTCGGTGAAGGCCAGCAGGTCGCCGACCTGGGCCCGTTGCCAGCTGCCATCGGCCACGCGCGCCGCCAGCACCCGGTTGAACAGATAGCTGCGCGCGGTGGAAAGCAGCCGCGAACGTACATTGCGCTGCTCCGGCAAGGCCTTGCGGGCGGCCCAATCGCGGGCATCGACCAGATTACCGCCGTTATGGCCAAAACGCTGGGCGCCGAAATAATTGGGGATGCCGTGTTTGACGATCGATTGCAGGCGCTCCTCGATCCCCGCCTTGTCTGCCTTCAATTCGGTCAGGCGCAGGGTAAAGCCGTTGGCCGCATGGGCGCCGCGTTGCAGCTTGCGCTTGTGGCGGGTCAGCTTGAGGATCTTCAGCGTGTCGTTTTCAGCCGCCGACAGATCGGGATCCGCCTTGCCAGGCAGTTGGATGCTGAACCACTGCCGGGTCAGCGCCTGGCGATCCTTCAAGCCGGCATAGCTGACGGTGCGCAACGGCACACCCGCGGCCTTGGCAATCCGCCGCGCCGCTTCTTCGGTGTTCAGGCCGCGCTTTTCCACCCACAACCACAGGTGTTCGCCTTCGCCGGTCAGGGGAATGTCCAGAACTTCGTCGACCTGGAAGTCTTCGGCCGTGGCCTTCAATACCGCACTACCCAGGGCTTGGCCATAGGCCCGCGGGCCCAACAGTTGCAGTTCGTTCATGCGCGCAGCAACAAGGCAACGGAATGCACGGCGATGCCTTCTTCGCGCCCGACGAAGCCGAGCTTTTCGGTGGTGGTGGCCTTGACGTTCACTTGATCCAACTCGACTTGCAGATCCGCGGCAATCAGCGCGCGCATCGTTTCAATATGGGGAGCCATCTTCGGCGCCTGGGCCACGATGGTGTTATCGACGTTGCCGACCTTCCAGCCCTTGGCATGGATCAGTGCGACGACATGACGCAACAGCGCACGGCTGTCGGCGCCCTTGAACTGCGGATCGGTGTCCGGGAAATGTTTGCCGATGTCGCCCAGTGCGGCAGCACCCAGCAAGGCATCGCTCAGAGCATGCAACAGCACGTCGCCGTCGGAGTGGGCGAGCAGCCCGAAGCTGTGTGCAATACGCACGCCGCCCAGAGTGATGAAATCGCCTTCAGCGAAACGGTGCACATCGTAGCCGTGGCCAATACGCATAAAAAAACGCCCTGATTGAGTCAGGGCGTGATTCTACCTGCTTTGGCGGACATTAGCCGCTCAGAGCGCGCGCATGATGCTGCAGGTGGTCGCCGATGAAGCTGGCGATGAAGAAATAGCTGTGGTCGTAGCCGGGTTGCAGGCGCAACGTCAGCGGATGACCGGCGGCTTTCGCCGCCTGTTGCAGCACTTCGAGCTTGAGCTGATTGGCCAGGAAATCGTCACGATCGCCCTGGTCCACCAGCAACGGCAGCTTTTCACTGGCTTCCTGGATCAGCACGCTGGCATCCCATTCGCGCCAACGGGAGCGCTCTTCGCCCAGGTAACGGGAAAAGGCTTTCTGCCCCCATGGGCAATCCATCGGGTTGCTGATCGGTGCGAAGGCCGACACCGACTGGTAGCGCCCCGGATTGCGCAACGCGCAGACCAGAGCACCGTGGCCGCCCATGGAGTGCCCGCTGATGCCGCGCTTGTCCGAGGCCGGGAAATGCGCCTCGACCAATGCCGGCAGCTCCTGCACTACATAGTCATGCATGCGGTAATGCTCGGCCCAGGGCTGCTGGGTGGCATTCAGATAGAACCCGGCCCCCAGGCCGAAGTCCCAGGCGCCATCCGGGTCGCCCGGCACGCCAGGGCCACGCGGGCTGGTATCCGGCGCGACAATGATCAACCCCAGCTCGGCGGCCAGACGCTGGGCACCGGCCTTTTGCATAAAGTTCTCGTCGGTGCAGGTCAGGCCGGACAACCAGTACAGCACCGGCAGCTTGCCGCCCTGCTCCGCCTGCGGCGGCAGGTACACGGCGAACACCATGTCGCAGCCCAGCACCTCGGAATGATGCTTGTAGCGTTTGTGCCAGCCGCCGAAGCTTTTCTGGCAGGACAGGTTTTCCAGACTCATGGGCATTTCAGCCGCAGGCTTCAAGCTTCAAGCTGCAAGTTGGCGGTGATCGCTCTTGCAGCTTCCGGCTTGCAGCTTGCCACTGCTCCTTAGAAATGAATGACGGTACGGATGCTCTTGCCTTCATGCATCAGGTCGAAGGCCTTGTTGATGTCCTCCAGCCCCATGGTGTGGGTGATGAAGGTATCCAACGGGATTTCGCCGCTCTGGGCCATTTCCACATAGCTTGGCAACTCGGAGCGACCACGCACGCCACCGAACGCCGAACCGCGCCAGACTCGACCGGTAACCAGCTGGAACGGACGGGTGGAGATTTCCTGGCCGGCACCGGCCACGCCGATGATCACCGACTCGCCCCAGCCCTTGTGGCAGCACTCCAGTGCGGCACGCATCAGTTGCACGTTGCCGATGCATTCGAAGGAGAAGTCCACGCCGCCGTCGGTCATGTCGACGATGACCTCCTGGATCGGCCGGTCGAAGTCTTTCGGGTTCACGCAATCGGTGGCGCCCAGCTGCTTGGCGATCTCGAACTTGGCCGGGTTGATGTCGATGGCGATGATCCGGCCAGCCTTGGCTTTCACGGCACCGATCACCGCCGACAGGCCGATGCCGCCCAGACCGAAGATCGCCACGGTATCGCCGGCCTTGACCTTGGCGGTATTGATCACCGCACCGATCCCGGTGGTGACGCCGCAACCCAACAGGCAGACTTTTTCCAGAGGCGCTTCTTTAGGGATCTTGGCTACCGAGATTTCCGGCAACACGGTGTACTCGGAAAAGGTCGAGGTGCCCATGTAGTGGAAAATCGGCTGGCCTTTATAGGAGAAACGGGTGGTGCCGTCCGGCATCAGGCCCTTGCCCTGGGTGGCGCGGATCGCCTGGCACAGGTTGGTCTTGCCCGACAGGCAGAATTTGCACTTGCCGCATTCCGGGGTGTACAGCGGGATCACATGATCGCCCACGGCCACCGAGGTCACGCCCTCGCCGATGGCCTCGACCACGGCACCGCCTTCGTGACCGAGGATCGACGGGAAGATGCCTTCCGGGTCGGCCCCGGACAGGGTGTAGGCGTCGGTGTGGCACACGCCGGAAGCGACGACCCGCAACAACACTTCGCCGGCCTTGGGCATGGCGACATCGACTTCAACGATCTCAAGGGGTTTCTTGGCCTCGAAGGCAACGGCAGCGCGCGACTTGATCATCCTGGGTCTCCAGCGAATAAAAACGAGACAGGGAGTGTAAAACAGCGCCTGACGATGAATAATCCGGACAAAAGCAAAACATTATTGCTGTACAGGGACAATCACCATGAACGAGAACCGCTGGGAAGGCATCGACGAATTCGTCGCCGTGGCCGAGTGCAGCCAGTTCACTGCCGCCGCGGAGCGCCTCGGGGTGTCGTCTTCCCATATCAGCCGGCAGATCGTCCGCCTGGAAGAACGGCTGCAGACCCGCCTGCTGTATCGCAGTACCCGCCGAGTGACCCTGACCGAGGCCGGGCAGACTTTCTTGCAGCATTGCCAGCGCCTGCAGGACGGGCGCGAAGAGGCATTGCGCGCCGTCGGCGACCTGACCAGCGAACCCAAGGGCATGCTGCGCATGACCTGCGCGGTGGCCTACGGCGAGCGGTTTATCGTGCCGCTGGTCACCAGTTTCATGGGGCTTTATCCGCAACTGCGGGTGGATATCGAACTGAGCAACCGGCCCCTGGACCTGGTGCACGAGGGCCTGGACCTGGCGATTCGCCTCGGTCGCCTGCAGGACTCACGACTGGTGGCGACCCGCCTGGCGCCACGCCGCATGTACCTCTGCGCCTCGCCGTCCTACCTGGAACGCTACGGCCGCCCCCACAGCCTGTCGGAATTGAGTCGCCACAACTGCCTGATCGGCAGCTCGGACATCTGGCAGCTGGAGCAGGACGGCCGCGAGTTCTCCCAGCGGGTGCAAGGCAACTGGCGCTGCAACAGCGGGCAGGCCGTGCTGGATGCAGCGCTACAGGGGGTTGGCCTCTGCCAGCTACCGGATTATTACGTGCTGGAGCATTTGCATCAGGGCAGCCTGATTTCCCTGCTCGAGGCGCATCAGCCGCCGAATACCGCGGTGTGGGCGCTGTATCCGCAACAACGGCATCTGTCGCCCAAGGTGCGCAAGCTGGTGGACTATCTCAAGGAGGGGTTGGCCAAACGGCCGGAGTACAAGGATTGATCCGTAGCCGCTGCGGCAGGCTGCGATCGGCTACGCAATACCCGTCATAGCGGACAACGCGGTCGATCGGCTTGAAGTACATGACGACTACAAAAACGCGTCCCGTTCCGGGCCGTTCGCAGCCTGCGGCAGCGGCTACAGGGGCCCGCGAAAAGCTACGCTCAGCGGCGATTGGCCCAACGCTGGCGCAGCCACTCCAGGTCTTCCGGACGGGTCACCTTGAGGTTGTCCGAACGCCCTTCGATCAGGCGTGGCGCCTGGCCGGCCCATTCCATCGCCGACGCTTCATCGGTAATCGCCACATCCGCCACCAGGCTGTCGGCCAAGGCGCGATGCAAGGCGCCAAGACGGAACATCTGCGGCGTATAGGCTTGCCAGATCAGGCTGCGGTCCACGGTTTCCAGCACCCGTCCGTGCTTGTCGATCCGCTTCAGGGTGTCACGGGCCGGCACCGCGAGCAGGCCGCCCACCGGGTCATCCGCCAGTTCGCTCAGCAGCTTGTCCAGGTCATCACGGGACAGGTTCGGCCGTGCGGCATCGTGAACCAGCACCCAGTCTTCATCCGCAGCGCCCTGGGCATGCAGATGGAGCAAGGCATTGAGGACCGATCCGGAACGCTCCGCACCGCCTTCGACCCGCTGGATCCTTGGGTCATGGGCACAGGCCAGGGTCGGCCAGTAAGGATCGTCAAGCGCCAGGCTGACCACCAGCCCCTTCAGGCAAGGATGGTCGAGGAAACAGCCGAGGCTGTGTTCGAGAATAGTGCGCCCGCCCAGTTGCAAGTATTGCTTGGGACGGTCCGCGGCCATGCGGGCACCGACGCCCGCGGCAGGAATCACGGCCCAGAAGGCCGGTAACGACTGGATCATTGGGCCAACTGGTAGAGGGTTTCGCCCTCCTTGACCATGCCCAGTTCATGACGAGCCCGCTCTTCCACGGTCTCCATGCCTTTCTTCAATTCCATGACTTCCGCGTCGAGTACACGATTGCGCTCCAGCAAGCGCTCGTTTTCAGCGCGCTGATCGGCAATTTGCTGAGTCAGGTCGGTTACCTGCGCCAAGCTGCCATTCCCCACCCAGAGGCGGTACTGCAGGCCAGCCAGCAGCAAGAGCAAGACGAGGAACAACCAATTGGGACTGCGCATCGAATATCGGGTATCCAGTGAAAAAAGACAGCCATGCCAACAACTTCGAACCTACTGACAGCACGAAGCCTGGAAGAACCAGGCTTGTGCTCTTAAGGCATCAGATTAGTGGCAAAAATCTCGCTGATGCGATTTTTCTGACCCAATCCGGTGTCTTTGTACCATCTACCGCTTAACCGCGAAACTCGCTGCGGCCGTTGTACTTGGCTTTGCCATTCAATTGCTCTTCGATACGCAGCAATTGGTTGTACTTGGACACGCGGTCGGAACGGCACAGCGAACCGGTCTTGATCTGGCCAGCCGAGGTGCCCACGGCCAGGTCGGCAATGGTCGAGTCTTCGGTTTCGCCGGAACGGTGCGAAATCACTGCGGTGTAACCGGCAGCCTTGGCCATCTGGATGGCTTCCAGGGTTTCGGTCAGGGTGCCGATCTGGTTGAACTTGATCAGGATCGAGTTGGCGATCTTCTTGTCGATGCCTTCTTTCAGGATCTTGGTGTTGGTCACGAACAGGTCGTCGCCCACCAGTTGGGTCTTCTCGCCGATCTTGTCGGTGAGGATCTTCCAGCCAGCCCAGTCGGACTCGTCCAGACCGTCTTCGATGGAGATGATCGGGTAACGCTCGGTCAGGCCTTTCAGGTAGTCGGCGAAACCTTCAGCGGTGAACACCTGGCCTTCGCCGGACAGGTTGTACTTGCCGTCTTCGAAGAACTCGCTGGCTGCGCAGTCCAGAGCCAGGGTCACGTCGGTGCCCAGCTTGTAACCAGCGTTGGCCACGGCTTCGGAGATCACTTTCAGGGCGTCTTCGTTGGAAGCCAGGTTCGGCGCGAAACCACCTTCGTCACCCACGGCGGTGCTCAGGCCACGGGCCTTCAGCACGGCTTTGAGGTGATGGAAAATCTCGGTGCCCATGCGCAGGCCTTCGGAGAAGGACTTGGCGCCCACCGGCTGCACCATGAATTCCTGGATGTCGACGTTGTTATCGGCGTGCTCGCCACCGTTGATGATGTTCATCATCGGCACTGGCATCGAGTAGACGCCCGGTGTGCCGTTCAGGTTGGCGATGTGCGCGTACAGCGGCAGGTCCTGGTCCTGTGCTGCTGCCTTGGCCGCGGCCAGGGAAACGGCGAGGATCGCGTTGGCGCCCAGGGTGGCCTTGTTGTCGGTACCGTCCAGCTTGATCATTGCCTGGTCGAGGGCTTTCTGGTCGCTTGGGTCTTTACCCAGCAGCAGGTCACGGATCGGACCATTGATGTTGGCTACGGCCTTCAGTACGCCCTTGCCCAGGTAACGGCTCTTGTCGCCATCACGCAGCTCCAGCGCTTCACGCGAGCCGGTGGAGGCACCGGACGGCGCGCAGGCGCTGCCGATGATGCCGTTATCGAGAAGCACGTCCGCTTCGACGGTGGGGTTGCCACGGGAGTCGAGAACTTCACGACCTTTGATGTCGACGATTTTTGCCATTGTTGTAAACACTCCAAAGTTGACGAAAACGACGCAGCTGAAGGGAATCTCTTTACCATCGGCAAGCAGGGAACAGGAGGCAGACTTGCGGACGATAAGGCTCAGGCCCGCGGGCCTGAGCAATTAATCGTGCGGTACTTTACCGGAGAAATCGGTTTTACGCGGTCTCTACCGTCGGAAAACTCTTAACCAGTTCGTCCAGGGCCTTGAGCTGGGCCAGGAAAGGTTCGAGCTTGTCCAGACGCAGGGCGCATGGACCGTCGCATTTGGCGTTGTCCGGGTCCGGGTGGGCTTCCAGGAACAGGCCGGCCAGGGACTGGCTCATGCCGGCCTTGGCCAGGTCGGTGACCTGGGCACGGCGACCACCAGCCGAATCGGCGCGACCGCCGGGCATTTGCAGCGCGTGGGTCACATCGAAGAACACCGGGTATTCGAACTGCTTCATGATGCCGAAGCCGAGCATGTCCACCACCAGGTTGTTGTAGCCGAAGCTCGAACCACGCTCGCAGAGGATCAACTGATCGTTACCCGCTTCCTCGCATTTGCTCAGGATGTGTTTCATTTCCTGGGGCGCAAGGAACTGGGCTTTCTTGATGTTGATCACCGCACCGGTCTTGGCCATCGCGACCACCAGGTCGGTCTGGCGCGACAGGAAGGCCGGCAGCTGAATGATGTCGCAGACCTCGGCGACGACCGCGGCCTGGTAGGGCTCGTGGACGTCGGTGATGATCGGCACGCCGAAGGCTTGCTTGATGTCCTGGAAGATGCGCATGCCCTCTTCCAGGCCAGGACCACGATAAGAGGTCACAGAAGACCGGTTGGCCTTGTCGAAACTGGCCTTGAACACGTAAGGGATACCGAGCTTTTCGGTGACCTTCACGTACTCTTCGCAGACCTGCATGGCCATGTCACGGCTTTCCAGCACGTTCATGCCGCCGAACAGCACCATGGGCTTGTCGTTGGCAATCTCGATGTCGCCGACGCGGATGATCTTCTGTGCCATCGGGGTTACGCCTTCTTCTGGTGTTGAGCCAAAGCCGCCTTGACGAAGCCACTGAACAGCGGATGGCCGTCACGTGGGGTCGAGGTGAACTCAGGGTGGAACTGGCAGGCGACGAACCATGGATGATCCTGCGCCTCGACCACTTCAACCAGCGCGCCATCGCCGGAACGACCGGAAATTTTCAGACCGGCGTCGATCATCTGCGGCAGCAGGTTGTTGTTCACTTCGTAGCGATGACGGTGACGCTCGACGATCACGTCCTTGGCGTAGCAATCGTGCACCTTGGAGCCAGCTTCGAGCAGGCATTCCTGAGCGCCGAGACGCATGGTGCCGCCCAGGTCGGAGGCCTCGGTACGGGTTTCGACGGCGCCGGTGGCATCTGCCCACTCGGTGATCAGGCCGACGACCGGGTGGCCGCTGGCGCGATCGAACTCGGTGGAGTTGGCGTCTTTCCAGCCCATGACGTTACGAGCGAACTCGATCACGGCCACTTGCATGCCCAGGCAGATACCCAGGTACGGCACCTTGTTTTCGCGAGCGTACTGGACGGCGGTGATCTTGCCTTCCACGCCACGCAGACCGAAGCCGCCTGGAACCAGGATCGCATCGACGCCTTCAAGCAGCGCGGTGCCCTGGTTCTCGATGTCTTCGGAATCGATATAGCGCAGGTTGACCTTGGTGCGGTTGGTGATGCCGGCGTGACTCATCGCTTCGATCAGCGACTTGTAGGCGTCGAGCAACTCCATGTACTTGCCGACCATGGCGATGGTGACTTCGTGCTCGGGGTTGAGCTTGGCGTCGACCACCTTTTCCCACTCGGACAGATCGGCACCGTTGCATTGCAGGCCGAAACGCTCGACGACGAAATCGTCCAGACCCTGCGCGTGCAGCACGGCCGGGATCTTGTAGATGGTGTCGACGTCTTCCAGGGAGATTACCGCGCGCTCTTCAACGTTGGTGAACAGCGCGATCTTGCGACGCGAGGACACATCCACCGGATGGTCGGAGCGGCAGATCAGCACGTCAGGCTGCAGGCCGATGGAACGCAGCTCTTTCACCGAGTGCTGGGTTGGCTTGGTCTTGGTCTCGCCAGCGGTAGCGATGTACGGAACCAGGGTCAGGTGCATCAGCATCGCGCGTTTGGAACCGACTTCGACACGCAGCTGGCGGATGGCCTCGAGGAACGGTTGCGACTCGATGTCGCCCACGGTGCCGCCGATCTCTACCAGGGCCACGTCGGCATCGCCGGCGCCCTTGATGATGCGACGCTTGATTTCGTCGGTGATGTGCGGAATCACCTGGATGGTGGCGCCCAGGTAATCACCACGGCGCTCTTTGCGCAGCACGTGCTCGTAGACACGACCGGTGGTGAAGTTGTTGTTCTGGGTCATGGTCGTGCGGATGAACCGCTCGTAGTGGCCCAGGTCCAGGTCGGTCTCGGCGCCGTCGTGGGTGACGAACACTTCACCGTGCTGGAACGGGCTCATGGTGCCCGGGTCGACGTTGATGTACGGGTCCAGCTTGAGCATGGTGACCTTAAGTCCCCGCGCCTCCAGGATGGCCGCCAATGAAGCCGAGGCAATGCCTTTCCCCAATGAAGAAACAACACCGCCCGTGACGAATATGTAGCGCGTCATGAAAAACCCTAGAAGTCTGCGTTAAAGCGGTCCGAGCCGCCGGGGAAAGCGAAGGAAGGCCGAAGCCCCCGATCACCTGCATTAATCACAGTGCACCTTTCAAAAAAACCGCCGCGTTGGGACAGACCGGAAGAAAAAACACCGGTACGTTGCTCGCTACACATTTTTTGGAATCGCCCAGCAAAGACTGCTTGGTAATCGGCAACTCCTGCAATTCAGGCGAATCCACAGAAGTTGTATCAAGAAGGGAGCGTAGTCTACCGGAAAGGGACTTTCAGCTCAAACCTTGATCGCTCGAAGGCGGCTGCCAATGCAATTGCCAACCTTCATGGGCATTTGCGTCAAGACCTGGCAGGTTCGCCACCGCGAGCAATTCTTCGCCTCGATACAGCAGCGGCAATCTGCCACGGACGAAGGCTGGCAGACCTGCCTCGTTGAGCAGACGCTTAAGGTCGCGGTGGCCGCGTCCTGGCAATTGCATCACCTCGCCCCCCTGACGGTAACGCACTTGCAAAGGTCCTTGCGGCGCGCCACCGATGAGTTGCAGTTGACCATTACCCGGCAACGACAGAGGCGCAGCGGTATCGACCCAACTCGGTGCAGACAGTACCGGTTGCAGCCAGCTATCCGACAACCACCAGACGCGCCCTGCCGCCCGCTGCAACTCGCCCTGCCCCAGCCGCCATACCGGACGGCTGTCGCACGCGGCATCGCGCAGCGTCTGCCAGCCCGCCCAGTGATCGCTGTCCGGCAGTGGCGTGAAGCGGCTCAACCAGTGACTCAGGGCATTGCGCTGACGCGCCTGCGACAAGCCGAGCAAAGGCGCCAGCGCCAGGGACGGCAACCTCAGCCATTCGAACTCAACGCCCTTGACCGCCTCTTGCAGATCGATAATGGCCAGCTCATCCAGCAACTCCCGGGCCTCACGCAAATGCGCCGCGCTACGCGCCATGCTGCTGGCAGCTTGTGGCCAGCGGGCGGTCAGCAATGGGAATACCTGATGGCGCAGGTAATTGCGGGAGAACTGCCGGTCCTGGTTGGAGGGGTCGTCGATCCAGTGCAACTGGTGATCCCGAGCGTAACGCTCCAGTTCGTCGCGGGAGACGTCGAGCAAAGGCCGCAGCAAATGCCCCTGTCCCAACGCACGCGACGCCGGCATGGCCGACAGCCCCCTGACTCCGGCCCCACGCAGCAGACGGAACAACAGGGTTTCCGCCTGATCGTCGCGGTGCTGGGCCGTCAGCAGCAACTCATTGCTGCCGGTTATCTCTTCGAACACGGCATAACGCGCTTCCCGCGCCGCGCGCTCGAGACTGGCTCCTGGTTGCACCTGCACCGCCACTACCTGCAACGGCACAGCCAAAGCCTCGCACTGGGCCCGGCAATGCTCCGGCCAGGCGTCAGCCGCAGCCTGAAGGCCGTGATGCACGTGTATGGCGGTCAAAGGGGGAAGTCTGTGTCGCTGCTTGAGTTGGGCAAGCAGGTGCAGCAGGACGGTGGAATCGAGGCCACCAGAGAATGCGATGCGCCAGGCCGATCGATCCAGCCAGGGCAGGAGGCGTTGCAACAGTTTTTGCGTGAGGGCTGTATCGAATGGGCTCATGAATGGAGCGGATCCTGAGTAGAGACCGAGCGTGCTCGCAGTGCCTGAAAAGCCTCGACCTGAATGGCCGAGGCGCCCATTTCGCGAGCAAGCCCACCCCTACAAGGAGCGTCGATCTATCAGAGACCGTAGCTCATCAGGCGATCGTAACGACGGGCCAACAGGGTGTCGTTATCCATCTTCTTGAGCATCGCCAGCTGGGAAGTCAGCTCGGTACGGATCAGAGCGGCAGCGGCAGCCGGATCACGGTGCGCACCACCCAGTGGCTCGCCAATGACCTTGTCGACAATGCCCAGGCCTTTCAGGCGCTCGGCGGTGATACCCATGGCTTCGGCGGCATCCGGTGCTTTCTCGGCGGTTTTCCACAGGATCGAGGCGCAGCCTTCCGGCGAAATTACCGCGTAAGTGGAGTACTGCAGCATGTTCAGCTGATCGCAGACACCAATGGCCAGCGCACCGCCGGAACCACCTTCACCGATCACGGTGGCGATGATGGGGGTTTTCAGGCGTGCCATGACGCGCAGGTTCCAGGCGATGGCCTCGCTCTGGTTGCGCTCTTCGGCGTCGATGCCCGGGTAGGCGCCCGGGGTGTCGATGAAGGTCAGGATCGGCATCTTGAAGCGCTCGGCCATTTCCATCAGGCGGCAGGCCTTGCGATAGCCTTCAGGACGCGGCATACCGAAGTTGCGACGGACCTTCTCGCGCACTTCACGGCCTTTCTGGTGACCGATGATCATGACCGGCTGGTCGTCCAGACGGGCAACGCCGCCGACGATCGCAGCGTCGTCGGAGAAGTGGCGATCGCCATGCAGTTCGTCGAACTCGGTGAAGATGTGCTCGATGTAGTCCAGGGTGTACGGACGACGCGGGTGACGCGCCAGGCGTGCGATCTGCCAGCTGGTCAGCTTGCCGAAGATGTCCTCGGTCAGTGTGCTGCTCTTGTCTTGCAGGCGGGAGATCTCATCGCCGATATTCAGCGAATTGTCATTACCGACCAAGCGCAACTCTTCGATCTTGGCTTGCAGGTCGGCGATCGGCTGTTCGAAATCAAGAAAATTCGGGTTCATAGGCGTCCGTCTTGGGTCGACGTCCAAGAAAGCTTGGGCCGGCCGGTTGTCTATTCGCGCCCTACCTTAAGGGAGAGGCGCGTTCAGGTCGAGATTAAAAATTCGGGTCGAGATCGGCGCACTTTTATGGCGCCAGACCGTCAACGGTATTGGAGGAAGACGTTGTCTCGCCCGAACTGGTCACGCAGGGCTTGAATCAAGGCATCCGCCGGATCGATCCGCCAGGCTTCGCCGAACTGCAGCAAGGCCTTGGCGTCCTCCTTGGTGTACTCCATGGAGATCGGGCAAGCGCCGCGATGGCGTTTGCACAACTCCCCCAGCCAGCGTAGCTGATCGCCCTTGAGGGCTTCGGTATGCACCTTCAGGCGCAGGCTTTCCGCCAGATTGGTGCGCGCATCTTCCATGCTCATCACCCGCTTGACCCGCAGGCGCAGACCGCCGGAGAAGTCGTCGTTGCTGACCTCGCCCTCGACCACCACCATCGCGTCGGTCTGCAGCAGGGACTGGGCCGAATGGAAGGCCTCGGCGAACAGCGAAGCCTCGATCCGCCCCGAACGATCGTCAAGGGTAATGAACCCCATCTTGTCGCCCTTCTTGTTCTTCATGACCCGCAGGGCAATGATCATGCCCGCGACGGTCTGGGTATCGCGCGCCGGCTTCAGGTCGACGATGCGCTGGCGGGCGAAACGGCGGATCTCACCTTCGTATTCGTCGATCGGGTGCCCGGTCAGGTACAGGCCAAGGGTATCTTTCTCCCCTTTCAGGCGCTCCTTGAGGGTCAGTTCCTTGGCCTTGCGATGATTGGCGTAGACGTCCGCATCTTCTTCGACGAAGACCCCGCCGAACAGGTCGGCGTGGCCACTGTCGGCGGTACGCGCGGTCTGCTCGGCCGCCTTGACTGCTTCCTCCAGGGCCGACAACAGCACCGCGCGGTTGCGGTCAATGTTGGCCTGGTAGGCCTTGATTTCGTCGTGGAAGTAGGGCCCCAGGCGGTCCAGGGCACCACTGCGGATCAACGCATCGAGGGTACGCTTGTTGATGCGCTTGAGGTCGACCCGGCTGCAGAAGTCGAACAGATCCTTGAACGGACCACCTTCGGCACGGGCCTCGACGATCGCCTCCACCGGCCCCTCGCCCACGCCCTTGATCGCTCCCAGGCCATAGACGATGCGGCCGTCGTTATTAACGGTGAACTTGAAGTCGGAACTGTTCACATCCGGAGCATCGAGGCGCAGCTTCATGCTGCGCACTTCTTCGATCAGCACCACCACCTTGTCGGTGTTGTGCATATCCGCGGACAGTACCGCGGCCATGAAAGGCGCCGGGTGATGCGTCTTGAGCCACGCAGTCTGGTAGGACACCAGGCCGTAGGCGGCCGAGTGGGACTTGTTGAAACCGTAGCCGGCGAACTTTTCCACCAGGTCGAAGATGTTGCCCGCCAGGTCGGCATCGATATTGTTGTTGGCACAACCTTCGATGAAGCCGCCGCGTTGCTTGGCCATCTCCTCGGGTTTTTTCTTACCCATGGCACGACGCAGCATGTCGGCCCCGCCAAGGGTGTAGCCCGCCATCACCTGGGCAATCTGCATCACCTGTTCCTGATACAGAATGATGCCGTAGGTCGGCGCCAGTACCGGCCGCAGGCCCTCGTACTGGTAATCCGGATGCGGATAGGCCAGTTCGGCGCGACCGTGCTTACGGTTGATGAAGTCGTCCACCATGCCCGACTGCAACGGACCAGGACGGAACAGCGCTACCAGTGCGATCAGGTCTTCCAGACAGTCGGGCTTGAGCTTTTTGATCAGCTCTTTCATGCCTCGGGATTCGAGCTGGAACACCGCAGTGGTCTCGGCCTTCTGCAACAGCTCGTAAGTCTTCTTGTCGTCCAGCGGGATGAAGTCGATGTTGACGTCGGGCAGGTTCTTTTTGACCTGCTCGCGGTTGATGGTCTCCATCGCCCACTTGATGATGGTCAGGGTCCGCAGGCCGAGGAAGTCGAACTTCACCAGGCCGGCGGCCTCGACGTCGTCCTTGTCGAACTGGGTCACCAGGCCGTCGCCGGCTTCGTCGCAGTAGATCGGCGAGAAGTCGGTCAGCTTGGTCGGGGCGATAACCACACCACCGGCGTGCTTGCCGACGTTACGCACCACGCCCTCGAGCTTGCGCGCCATTTCCCAGATTTCCGCCGCTTCTTCATCGACCTTGATGAAGTCACGCAGGATTTCTTCCTGCTCGTAGGCTTTTTCCAGGGTCATGCCGACTTCGAAGGGAATCATCTTCGACAGACGGTCAGCCAGGCCGTAAGACTTGCCCTGCACCCGCGCCACGTCACGCACCACCGCCTTGGCGGCCATGGAACCGAAGGTGATGATCTGGCTTACCGCGTTGCGGCCGTATTTCTCGGCCACGTAGTCGATGACCCGGTCACGACCGTCCATGCAGAAGTCGACGTCGAAGTCGGGCATGGAAACCCGTTCCGGGTTGAGGAAACGTTCGAACAGCAGGTCGTAGGCCAGCGGGTCGAGGTCGGTGATCTTCTGCACGTAGGCCACCAGGGAGCCGGCACCCGATCCCCGGCCTGGCCCCACCGGCACACCGTTGCTCTTGGCCCACTGGATAAAGTCCATAACGATCAGGAAGTAACCGGGGAACCCCATCTGGATGATGATATCCAGCTCGAAATTCAGCCGGTCGACATACACCTGGCGCTTGGCTTCATAGTCTTCGGTGGTGTCCTTGGGCAGCAGCACGCTGAGGCGCTCTTCCAGCCCGTCGAACGACACCTTGCGGAAATACTCATCGATGGTCATGCCATCGGGAATCGGATAGTCAGGCAAGAAGTGCTTGCCCAGCTTCACTTCGATATTGCAGCGCTTGGCGATCTCGACCGTGTTTTCCAGGGCCTCGGGCAGGTCGCTGAACAATTCGGCCATTTCCTCGGCGCTTTTCAGGTACTGCTGGTCGCTGTAGTTCTTCGAACGGCGCGGGTCGTCGAGGGCACGGCCTTCACCGATGCAGACCCGGGTTTCATGGGCCTCGAAGTCTTCGCGCTTGATGAACCGCACATCGTTGGTCGCCACCAGCGGCGCGCCGATCTTGTCCGCCAGGGCCACAGCTGCGTGCAACTGCTCTTCGTCGTTGGGACGGTTGGTACGCTGCACTTCCAGATAGAAACGATCCGGGAACACCGCCATCCACTCGCGCGCCAGGGTTTGCGCTTCTTGCAGATCGCCAGAGAGCAAGGCGATACCGATCTCACCCTCTTTCGCGGCCGAGAGCATGATCAGGCCCTCGGCGGCCTCGGCCACCCACTCGCGCTCGATGATGATCTGGCCATTACGCTGGCCATCGATGAAGCCGCGGGAAATCAGCTCGGTCAGGTTGCGATAGCCCACGGCATTCATCACCAGCAGGCTGATGCGGCTCAGTGGATTCTCGGGATCCTTGTTCGACAGCCACAAGTCGGCACCACAGATCGGCTTGATCCCGGTGCCCATGGCCGCCTTGTAGAACTTGACCAGAGAACACATGTTGTTCTGGTCGGTAACCGCCACGGCGGGCATGCCCATGCCGGCCAACGTCTTGACCAGCGGTTTGATCCGCACCAGACCGTCAACCAGGGAATATTCAGTGTGCAGGCGTAGATGAACGAATGAAGCCGGCATAGTGATCCTGTAAGAAAGCGCGAAAACAACAAGGCCCGGATTGTACCGGGCCTTCGCTAAAACATCAGCCTCAGGACTGAATCTCGCCCACGTTCTCACGGGCTTCGTAGGCTTGGCGTACCGGCGCGAACGAGCGCCGGTGAATCGGCGTCGGCCCCAGGCGGGCCAGCGCTTCCAGATGAACGGGCGTCGGATAGCCCTTGTGTCCGCCGATGCCATAACCGGGGTAGATCAGCTCGAACGCCGCCATCTCGCGATCCCGGCTGACCTTGGCCAGAATCGACGCCGCGGCGATCGCAGGCACCTTGCTATCGCCCTGGACCACGGCTTCGGCAGGCATCGACAGTTTCGGGCAACGGTTACCGTCGATCATCGCCAGTTTCGGGGTCACGCTCAGCCCTTCTACCGCGCGCTGCATGGCCAGCATGGTGGCATGCAGGATATTCAACTCGTCGATTTCCTCGACTTCGGCGCGGGCAATGCACCAGCTCAGGGCTTTCTCACAAATTTCGTCGTAAAGCTTTTCGCGACGGGCCTCGGTGAGTTTCTTCGAGTCGTTCAGGCCGAGAATCGGCCGACTCGGATCGAGGATGACCGCAGCCGTGACCACAGCGCCGCACAAGGGGCCGCGCCCTACTTCGTCGACACCGGCCACCAGGTCTTCGGCATCGGCCACCAGCGAGAAATCCAGTCCCATCTGCATCTTTTCGTTACTCATGCCGGTTTGCCAATCAGGTTCAACACCGCGTCAGCCGCCTGGTTGGAGGCATCCCGGCGCAAGGTACGATGGATCTCGTCAAACCCGCGGGTCTGCTCCTGGCCGTCTTCGATCAAGGGCGACAGGGTCTGGGCCAGGGCCTCTGCAGTGGCGTCGTCCTGCAGCAGCTCGGGAACCAGCAGGCGTTGGGCCAGCAGGTTCGGCAGGGAAATATAAGGGCTCTTGACCATGCGCTTGAGAATCCAGAAGGTCAGCGGTGCCAGGCGATAGGCGACGACCATTGGGCGCTTATACAGCAGCGCCTCAAGGGTCGCGGTGCCGGAAGCGATCAATACCGCGTCGCAAGCCGCCAGCGCCTGATGCGACTGGCCGTTGAGCAGGGTCAGCGGCAGGTCGCGACCGGCCAGCAGCTCTTCCAACTGAGTGCGTCGCTCGGGGCTCGCGCAGGGCATGACGAAACGCACCCCTGGACGCAAAGCGCGCAAGCGCTGTGCCGCGTCGAGGAACAAGGCTCCCAGGCGCCCGACTTCACCGCCACGGCTGCCCGGCATCAGGGCCACCAGCGGGCCCTCGGGCAAGCCCAGCTCAGTGCGAGCCGCGGCCCGGTCAGCCTCCAGCGGAATGGCGTCAGCCAGGGAGTGCCCGACGAACCGCACCGGCACGCCCTTCTCTTCATAGAATCTGGCTTCGAACGGGAACAGCGTCAGCATCAGGTCGCAACCTTCGCGGATCTTCAGCACGCGCTTTTGTCGCCACGCCCAGACCGAGGGGCTGACGTAGTGCACGGTCTTGATGCCGGCCTGACGCAACTTGAGTTCGATGTTGAGGTTGAAATCGGGGGCATCGATGCCGATAAACACGTCCGGCTTCTCGGCGATCAGAGTCTGAACCAGTTTCTTGCGCCGGGCCAGCAGTTCGCGCAAGCGTCCCAGGACTTCCACCAGCCCCATGACCGCCAGGCGCTCCATCGGGAAGTAAGAGGTCAGCCCTTCGGCCTGCATCAGCGGGCCTCCGACACCGATGAATTCAACGGCGGGATGCTGGGCCTTGAGCGCGCGCATCAAACCGGCGCCAAGAATGTCGCCGGAAGCTTCGCCAGCCACCAGCGCAATACGCAGTTTGCTCATGATTAACGGGTGATACCGCGGGTCGAAGACTGGATCGAGTCACGAAATACCGCGACTTCGGGAAATTGTGCAGCAGCTTCTGCTAACTCGATGAGCGCCTGATCGATAGTCAAGCCCTGGCGATACACCACTTTATAGGCTCGACGCAGGGCGTGAATCGCGTCTTCGCTGAAACCACGACGACGCATGCCCTCGAAGTTCATGCTGCGTGCCTCGGCCGGGTTACCGAACACTGTGACAAAAGCCGGAACATCCTTGCCGATCGCCGTACCCATGCCGGAAAAGCTGTGGGCGCCGATATGGCAGTATTGGTGAACCAGGGTGAAACCGGACAGGATCGCCCAGTCGTCCACATGCACATGGCCAGCCAACGCCGTATTGTTGACCAGGATGCAATGGTTGCCGATCACGCTGTCGTGACCGATATGGGCGTACGCCATGACCAGGTTGTGATCGCCGAGAGTAGTCTCGGAACGATCCTGGACAGTGCCGCGATGAATGGTCACGCCTTCACGAATGACGTTGTGGTCACCAATCACCAGGCGGGTTTCCTCGCCTTTGTACTTCAGATCGGGAGTGTCTTCGCCTACCGAGGAGAACTGGTAGATACGATTGTGCTTACCGATCCGGGTCGGGCCTTTGAGAACTACATGAGGCCCGATCACCGTACCCTCGCCGATTTCCACACCGGCGCCAACGATCGACCACGGGCCAACCTCAACGTCGTCGGCCAGAATGGCCGTCGGATCGATGATTGCGCGAGGGTCAATCAAACTCATAGTTTGCGTTCCGCACAGATGATTTCAGCGGAGCAGACTGGCTTGCCGTCGACCGAAGCCTGGCATTCGAATTTCCAGATCTGGCGCTTGCAGCTGATGAACTTGGCTTCCAGGATCAACTGGTCACCCGGCAGCACCGGCTGGCGGAAGCGCAGCTTGTCGGAACCGACGAAGTAATAGAGGGTGCCATCGGCCGGCTTCACGTCCAGCATCTTGAAACCAAGAATGCCCGCAGCCTGAGCCATGGCTTCGATGATCAGCACGCCCGGCATGATTGGATGCGCGGGGAAATGACCATTGAAGAAAGGTTCGTTGATGCTGACATTCTTGTAGGCACGAATGCACTTGCCTTCAACATCCAGATCCACTACCCGGTCCACCAACAGGAACGGGTAACGGTGAGGCAGGTATTCGCGAATCTCGTTGATGTCCATCATTTCGGGGGGAAGCCTGTAGTAAAGATTGGGAGCGTGCGACTAACGCACACTCCTCTAGCAAATCAAGGAGGCAGTCTAACGGCTGTGCACACTTGATATGGAAATGGTATCAGCCATCTGATGAAGCTTTACCGTCGGGGGTCACTTCCCCAACGCGCTTTTCCAGTTGCCGCAGGCGTCGCGCGAGATCATCGAGCTGACGGATGCGTGCCGCGCTTTTGCGCCACTCGGCAGCAGGCTGCATGGCTGTACCGGAAGAGTAGGCACCCGGCTCGGTAATCGAGTGGGTCACCATGGTCATCCCGGTCAGGAAAACGTTGTCGCAAATATCGATGTGACCAACCAGCCCGACACCGCCGGCTAGCATGCAGTGCTTGCCGATCCGGGTGCTGCCGGAAATACCCACACAGGCTGCCATGGCGGTGTGATCACCGACCTGGACGTTGTGGGCGATCTGAATCTGGTTATCCAGCTTCACGCCATTGCCGATGACAGTATCGGCCAGCGCACCGCGATCGATAGCGGTATTCACGCCGATCTCGACATCATCGCCAATGGTGACACCGCCAATCTGCGCGATTTTCTGCCAGATGCCCTTCTCGTTGGCGAAACCGAAACCTTCGCCGCCCAGTACCGCACCAGACTGAATGACCACACGCTTGCCGATACGCACATCGTGATAAAGCGTCACGCGTGGAGCCAGCCAACCGCCCTCGCCGATCTGGCAACGAGCACCGATAAAACAATGAGCACCGATCGTGACACCCGCGGCGATTTGCGCGCCGCTCTCGACGACCGCAAACGCGCCAACACTGGCCGTTGCGTCGACCACAGCATCCTCGGCAATGACCGCAGTCGGATGAATACCGGCCGGCGCCTTGGGCTTGGGATCGAACAGGTGGGAAATCCGCGCGTACGACAGGTAGGGATCGGCCACGACCAGGGCATCACCGGCATAACCTTCGGCATCCGCCGCCTTCAGCAGCACGGCACCCGCCTGGCTATCAGTCAGATACTTACGGTATTGGGGATTTGCCAAAAAGCTCAACTGAGCTGGGCCAGCCTCCTGCAAGGTGGCTAGCCCAGTGATTTCTTTCTCTGCGGAGCCACGCAGGGTGGCTCCGAGGAACTCGGCCAGCTGGCCGAGCTTTATAGTCGCTGTCATGGGTTACTTCAGCTGATTCATGCGCTCGATAACCTGGCGAGTGATGTCGTACTGAGGTTTGACATCAATCACTGCGCCACGCTCGAACACCAGGTCAAAACCACCTTTCTTGATGACTTCTTCCACGGCGCTGTCGAGTTTCGGCTTCAGTTGCTTGAGCATTTCACGATCGGCAACGGCTTTGGCTTCGTTCAGTTCCTTGGACTGGAACTGGAAGTCACGGGCTTTTTGCTTGAATTCGAGTTCCAGACGCTCACGCTCGCCTTGCTGCATCTTGTCGCCACCAGCAACCAGACGATCCTGAATGCCCTTGGCACTGCTTTCCAGGGTTTTCAGCTTGTTCAACTGCGGGCCGAACTTCTTCTCGGCATCCACTGCGTATTTCTTCGCAGCATCGGATTCCAGCAGTGCCATCTGATAGTTCAGCACGGCGATTTTCATGTCAGCGAAGGCCGGGCCTGCTACCAGGACAGTCGCCAGGAGAACCAATTGAGTCAACTTACGCACGATGCACTCCTACAAAATCCATTGTCGTTATCTTGGGTCGGACTCTTAGAAAGTCTGACCGAGGGAGAATTGGAACACCTGGGTTTCAGCGTCGTCAGGTTTCTTGATCGGCATCGCCAGAGCAAAGCTCAGCGGGCCCAGAGCGGTTACCCATGTCACGCCGACACCCACGGAACTGGCCAGATTGCTCAGGCTGATGTCGTTACACTGTGTATTGGACGGCGTGCCGTTGGTGTTGGTGGTCTTCTCACACTTGGAGTCGAATACGTTACCCACATCCCAGAACACGGAAGTCCGCAGCGAACGCTGATCCTTGACGAACGGCATCGGGAACAACACCTCGACACCACCCTGGATCAGCACGTTGCCACCGAATGGCAGGGCATCCTGGTCCGGGTCAAGCGAGGTACCGGCGTTGCCTGTCGCACCCACACCACGACTCGGAGTACTGCGAGGACCCAAAGTGCTGTCCTTGAAACCACGAACCGAGTTGAAACCACCAGCATAGTAGTTTTCATAGAACGGCAAGCCGTCGGTCGAACCATAACCGTCGCCATAACCCAGCTCGGTGTGCAGGCGCATGGTGTAGGTATCGGTCAGCGGCTGGAACAACTGGCCGCGGTAGTCGAGCTTGAAGAACGACAGGTCGCTACCTGGAGTAGTGGCTTCCAGCACCAGGCTTTGGGAATGACCACGGGTCGCCAGGACACCTTTGTTCAGGGTCGACTCGGACCAGCCGGCCGAAGCCTTGAAGTTCAGGTAGTTATCGCCTTCGCGGTTCACGAAGTCGAAGATTTCGTCGACGGTATAACGACCGGTCTTGATCTTGTCTTGCTGCGCGGTCAGGCCGAAGGTCAGACGCGAAGTCTCGCTGATCGGGTAGCCAACGCTGACGCCGGCACCCAGGCTGTCTACCGCATAGCTCGCCACGTCGACATCGAGGTCGTCGTAGTCAGTGGTGCGATAGAACGCGTTATAACCCAGGCTCACACCATCGGCGGTCCAGTAGGGGTCGACATAACCGAAGTTGTAACGGCTCTGGTATTCGCTGCGAGTCAGGCCGATGCTGACCTTGTTACCGGTACCCAGGAAGTTGTTCTGGGTGATCGAACCACCGAGGATCAGACCGGCGCTCTGGGCGAAACCGACGCTGGCGGTGATCGAACCGGAAGCCTGCTCTTCTACTGCGTAGTTGACGTCTACCTGGTCGTCGACACCTGGCACGGCCGGGGTTTCGACGTTGACTTCCTTGAAGAAGCCCAGACGCTCCAGACGGGTCTTGGACTGGTCGATCAGGTAAGTCGAAGCCCAGCCACCTTCCATCTGACGCATTTCGCGACGCAGCACTTCGTCCTCGGACTTGGTGTTGCCGCGGAAGTTGATGCGGTTCACATAGGCACGCTTGCCAGGATCGACCACGAACGTGATATCGACCGTGTGATCTTCGTCATGAGGCTGCGGAACACCGTTGACGTTGGCGAAGGTATAACCCTCGTTGCCCAGGCGGCGGGTGATCAGCTCGGAAGTGGTGGTCATCAATTTGCGCGAGAACACCTGGCCCTTCTCGACCAGCAGCAGCGACTTGACCTGGTCTTCAGGCACTTTCAGGTCACCGCTGAGTTTCACGTCACGAACGCTGTACTTCTCGCCTTCGTTGACGTTCACAGTGATGTAGACATGCTTCTTGTCCGGGGTGATCGAAACCTGGGTCGAAGCGATATCCATGTTGATATAGCCACGATCCAGGTAGTAGGAACGCAGGCGCTCCAGGTCACCGGACAGCTTCTCACGCGCATACTTGTCGTCGTTCTTGAAGAACGACAGCCAGTTGGTGGTTTTGAGTTCGAACAGTTCGACCAGGTCTTCGTCCGGGAATACGGTGTTGCCCACGACGTTGATGTGCTGGATGGCAGCGACGGTGCCTTCGTTGATGTTGACCTTCAACGCCACACGGTTGCGCGGCTGCGGAACCACTTCGGTATCGACGGTGGCCGAGTAGCGGCCCTGGGCGACATACTGGCGCTGCAGTTCGTTACGCACACCTTCAAGGGTCGCACGCTGGAAGATTTCGCCTTCTGCGAGACCGGATTGCTTGAGGCCTTTCATCAGGTCTTCAGTGGAAATCGCCTTGTTGCCTTCGATTTCGATACTGGCGACGGACGGACGCTCGACTACCGTGATGACCAGGACATTGCCATCGCGGCCCAGCTGGATATCTTGAAAGAAGCCGGTTTTGAACAGCGCACGTGTGGATTCCACCAGGCGACGATCGTCCGCCTGCTCACCGACGTTCAACGGCAAGGCCCCAAAGACGCTACCCGCGGAGACCCGCTGGAGGCCGTTGACGCGGATATCGGAGATAGTGAAGGACTCGGCGTGAACTTCGGCGATCATCAATACGGAGAGAACCGCAGTTAGCAGCAGACGTTTCATGAAGTCCTTTCTTATTCCAACTGGCAATAAAGAAACTGCCGCAAAATGCGGCAGATTCGCAATTCAGCGAAGCGTTACAGACGACCCAGATCGTTGACCAGGGCAAGCAACATCACCCCGACCACCAAGCTGATACCGATCTGTATCCCCCAACCTTGCACCCGATCCGACAAGGGACGACCACGCGCCCACTCGATCAGATAAAACAACAGATGCCCCCCATCCAGTACAGGAATGGGCAGCAAGTTCAGAACCCCTAGGCTAATACTCAGATAAGCAAGGAAATTCAAGAAATCAGCAACGCCCGACTGGGCAGAAGCGCCCGCCACTTTAGCAATGGTTATCGGTCCACTCAAGTTTTTTACCGAGAGCTCGCCGAACAACATTTTCTTCAGTGAATCGAGGGTCAGCACGCTCATGGTCCAAGTACGCCGGGCACCTTCGCCAATCGCAGCCAGCGGGCCATAACTGACCTCGCGAAGCATTTCCGGCGGCCAATCGACTGCCTTCACCCCAGCCCCCAGATAACCACTGGCAACTTTCTCTTTACCGCGCGCGGCCAAGGTCACCGGGACGTCGATTTGAGCACCATCACGCTCGACGCGCAGCACAATTTTGGTATCAGGACGTACACGCACCCAGTCGACGACCTGTTGCCAATCGGTCAGCGGCTGACCATCCAGCGTCAGCAAACGATCGCCGGTTTTCAGGCCAGCTGCCTGGGCCGGGCCTTTCGGGTCGAGCTCGGCCAGAACGGGGGCGAGCTCCGGACGCCAGGGGCGAATCCCCAGGGAACGAATAGGATCCGGCTCATCGGTCCCCTTGAGCCAATTGTCGAGCACCAGCTCGCGGGGCGAATCGGCAGTCGAACCCTGCTCGCGAACCAACAACTGCAAGGTGCCGCTTTCGCCCAGACGCCGAACCAGCTGCAGGTTGACCGCCGACCACCCCAAGGTGGGTTCGCCATCGATTGCAACAATTTCCTGGCCGGAACTCAGACCTGCCTTGGCAGCAATACTTCCAGCCTCGACACCGCCGATGACCGGACGCACCTGCTCGCTGCCGAGCATCGCCAGCCCCCAGAAGAACACCAGCGCCAGCAGGAAGTTGGCGACAGGACCGGCGGCAACGATAGCGATACGCTGGCGCACCGACTTGCGATTGAACGACTGATCAAGCTGATCGACAGGCACTTCACCTTCGCGCTCGTCGAGCATCTTCACGTAGCCGCCCAGCGGAATGGCGGCAATCACGAACTCGGTACCCTGCCGGTCATGCCAACGCAGCAGCGGCATGCCGAAGCCCACGGAGAAACGCAGAACCTTGACGCCGCAACGACGCGCCACCCAGAAGTGACCGAATTCATGGAAGGTGACCAGCACACCCAGGGCGATCAGGGTGCCGACAATCATATAGAGCGCGCTCATCTACTTTCTCCGCAATCCTATCCAGTGCCGATACGCTCAGGCTTGTCGCAATCCTTACCGGCCGTTGCGACCCAGCCACTGCTCAGCCAGGGCACGGGCTTTGGCGTCCGCCGCGAACACGGCGCTCAGTTCATCGACTGCAACAACCGGCTCGAGGCTTAAAACTTCTTCGATGATACTCGCGATCTCGGGGTAGCGGATGCGCCGTTCGAGAAACGCGGCAACAGCCACCTCGTTGGCCGCGTTCAACATGGCCGGAGCACTGTTGCCAGCTTCCGCGGCCTGGCGCGCCAAACGCAAGCAAGGGAACCGCTGTTCATCAGGCGCCTGGAAATCCAGGCGTGCCACGGCGAACAGATCCAGGGGTGGCACGCCGGAGTCGATCCGCTCCGGCCAAGCCAGGGCATTGGCGATCGGCGTGCGCATATCCGGGTTGCCCAACTGGGCCAGCACCGAACCGTCCACGTAGTCGACCAGCGAATGAATCACGCTTTGTGGATGAATCACCACCTCGACCTGGGCAGGCTTGGCATCAAACAACCAGCACGCTTCGATCAACTCGAGGCCTTTGTTCATCATGCTGGCCGAATCGACGGATATCTTGCGCCCCATGGACCAGTTAGGGTGGGCACACGCCTGCTCGGGCGTTACCTGCTCCAGTTCGGCCAGCGGAGTTTGGCGGAACGGGCCACCGGATGCTGTCAGCAAAATACGCCGCACCCCCACATTGCTCAACCCACGGGAAAAGTCCGCGGGCATGCACTGGAAGATGGCATTGTGTTCACTGTCGATAGGCAGCAATACCGAACCGCTCTTGCCCACCGCCTGCATAAACAGCGCGCCGGACATGACCAGTGCTTCTTTATTGGCCAGGAGAATTTTCTTGCCAGCCTCGACGGCAGCCAGGGTCGGACGCAAGCCCGCAGCACCGACGATAGCCGCCATGACCGCATCGACTTCAGGGTCGGACGCCACCTCACACAACCCCTCTTCGCCCACCAGTACACGGGTGCGCGAACCGGCATTACGCAAGTCTTCCTGCAAGCTGCGCGCGGCAGCGATATGCGGGACGACGGCAAAACGGGGAGCGTGACGGATGCACAGCGCCAGCAACTCAGCCAGACGACTGAAACCGCTCAAGGCGAAGACCTGATAACGCTCGGGATGACGGGCAATGACGTCCAGCGTACTGAGGCCGATAGAGCCGGTGGCTCCGAGAACCGTAATCTGCTGTGGGCGACTCACAATGCAGCCATCCACAACAGCACGGCAAATACCGGAATGGCCGCGGTCAGGCTGTCGATACGATCGAGCACGCCACCATGCCCCGGCAGCAGGTTACTGCTGTCCTTGATCCCGGCCTGGCGCTTGAACATACTTTCGGTCAGGTCGCCGACCACCGAGATGAACACCACGATAGCCGCTCCGAGCAAGCCTAGAATGATCTGCCCGACGGACCAGCCCGCAACCAGACCGACCACCGCAGTGATCACCAGGCTCAGCAACAGGCCACCGTACACTCCCTCCCAGCTCTTGCCCGGGCTGACCTGCGGCGCCAGCTTGCGCTTGCCGAACGCCTTGCCGGAGAAGTAGGCACCGATATCAGCGCCCCAGACCAGCACCATCACCGCCATGATCAACCAGTTGCCCAAAGGCTGCTGCTTGATGAAGACCAGGCCTTGCCAGGCCGGCAGCAGAATCAGCAGACCGATCACCAGCCTGGCCGCGGCACCAGCCCAATGCTCGCTGGTGCGTGGGTAGGTGAGCACCAGGAAAGTCGCCAGCCCCCACCAGAGCACCGCAGCCCCCAACACCCAAGGCGCGATACCCGGCAGCAACTGCATCAGGAACAATAGCGCAGCGACCACTACTGCATAGGCAATACGGGTCGGCTGAGCCTCGAAGCCTGCCAGACGCGCCCACTCCCAGGCCCCAAGGGTCACCACCAGCCCGATAAACAGGGCGAAGGCGGAACCTTCGAGCAGGAAAAAACCGCACAAGGCGATCGGCAGCAGGATCAGTGCCGTGATGATTCGTTGTTTGAGCATTAAACCCGGGCTCCAGCCTCGACCTGCTCGCTCGTTTTACCGAAGCGGCGCTGGCGAGAAGCGTAATCGGCCAGCGCAGCGCGCATGGCATCGTGTTTGAAGTCCGGCCAGAACAGGTCGGAGAAGTACAGCTCGGCATAAGCCAGCTGCCAGAGCAGGAAATTGCTGATGCGGTGTTCGCCACCCGTACGAATGCACAGGTCCGGCAACGGCAGGTCGCCAGTCGCCAGGCAGGTTTGCAACAACTCAGGGGTAATGTCCTCAGGACGCAGGTGCCCCGCCTGAACTTCCCGCGCCAGGCGCTGAGCGGCCTGGGCGATATCCCACTGACCGCCATAGTTGGCAGCGATCTGCAGAATGAAGCGGTCACTACCCGCAGTCATTGCCTCCGCCTCGCGCATCGCCGCCTGTAACTCGGGATGGAAGCGCGAACGATCGCCAATGATGCGCAGGCTGATGTTGTTTTCGTTGAGGCGCTTGGCCTCGCGGCGCAATGCCTTGAAGAACAGATCCATCAAGGCGCTGACTTCATCGGCCGGCCGCTGCCAGTTCTCACTGGAGAAGGCAAACAGGGTCAGCACCTCGACCTTGGCCTCGGCGCACACCTCGATCACCGCGCGAACAGCATCGACACCCGCCTTGTGCCCGGCGACGCCGGGCATGAAGCGTTTTTTCGCCCAGCGATTGTTGCCATCCATGATGATCGCGACATGGCGCGGCACCGAGGACGGCGCACTCTGCTTGGTCTTGTCCATTTAAAGCCCGACCCTTATACGGCCATCAGGTCCTTTTCTTTTTCGTCAGTTGCCTTAGCAATCTGAGCCTCGAACTCTTTGATCAGCTTGTCGATCTCAGCACCGGCGCGACGCTCTTCGTCTTCACTGATTTCCTTGTCCTTGGACAGCTTCTTCAGATCGCCCAAGGCATCGCGACGAATATTGCGCACGGCAACACGGGCATCTTCAGCAGCAGCACGCGCCTGCTTGGTGAAGCCTTTGCGGGTTTCTTCAGTCAGCGGCGCCATTTTGATCAGCAGCAGCTCGCCAAGATTGGTCGGATTGAGGTTCAGGCCAGCACTGCCGATGGCCTTGTCGATTGCTCCGAGCATGTTGCGCTCGAATGGCACCACCTGCAGGGTCTGAGAGTCTTTCACGGTAACGTTGGCCACACCGCTCAATGGGGTGTCAGTGCCATAGTAAGGCACCATCACGCTACCCAGGATGCTCGGATGCGCCTTGCCGGTGCGGATCTGGCCAAACGCGTGAGCCAGCGACTCCAGGGACTTCTTCATGCGCTCTTGAGCGTCTTTCTTGATTTCGTTGATCATTGTTCGCCTTCCTCGATCAGGGTTCCTTCAGCGCCGCCATGCACGATGTTCAGCAGGGCGCCGGGCTTGTTCATGTTAAATACGCGCAACGGCATCTTATGGTCGCGGCACAGGCAGATCGCCGTCAGATCCATGACACCCAGCTTGCGATCCAGCACTTCATCGTAGGTCAGATGATCGAACTTCTCGGCATGCGGGTCTTTGAATGGGTCTGCGGTGTACACACCGTCAACCTTGGTTGCCTTGAGCACTACGTCGGCATCGATCTCGATCGCCCGCAAGCATGCTGCGGAGTCGGTCGTGAAGAACGGGTTGCCGGTACCGGCAGCGAAGATCACCACTTCCTTGGAGTTCAGATGGCGCATCGCCTTGCGACGGTCATAGTGATCGGTCACACCCACCATGGAAATGGCCGACATGACGATCGCCGAGATATTCGCACGTTCCAGAGCGTCGCGCATGGCCAGGCCGTTCATCACAGTGGCCAGCATGCCCATGTGGTCGCCTGTTACCCGATCCATGCCTGCCGCGCTGAGCGCCGCGCCACGGAACAGGTTGCCACCACCGATGACCAGGCCGACCTGAACACCGATGCCCACCAGCTGGCCGACTTCCAGCGCCATGCGATCGAGCACCTTAGGGTCGATCCCGAACTCTTCCGAGCCCATCAGGGCCTCGCCGCTAAGCTTGAGTAGAATGCGTTTATAGCGAGCTTGATAACCACTGCCCTGCTGAGCCATTGCGAATCTCTCCTGCGGCGTATTTTAAAAATTCTCTGCAAGCTGTTTGCAGCCTGCGTTCACTCTAGCTTGACGCTGTCACAGCGCCATCAGAACACGACTTTGTAAACCGGTTCCGAAGGCAACCCAATAAATTGGTTACCCCATTTGAAAAGAGGCTGCGCGCGTGAGCGGGCAGCCTCTTTCGGGCGACAGTTGAAAAACCGTCTTACTGTTGCTTGGCAGCAGCCAGTTGCGCGGCAACTTCTTCAGCGAAGTTGTCTTCTTTCTTCTCGATGCCTTCACCTACCGCGAAGCGGGTGAACGAAACGATTTCTGCGCCGCCTTTCTTGGCCAGGGCACCTACGGTGACTTCTGGATCCTTGACGAAAGCTTGCTCAACCAGGCTGGCTTCGGCCAGGAACTTGCTGATACGGCCACCGATCATTTTTTCAACGATTTCGGCTGGCTTGCCTTTCATCTTGTCTTCGTTCAGCTGCAGGAACACGGCTTTTTCGCGCTCGATGGCTTCAGCGGAAACTTGCGATGGCAGCAGGAACTCAGGGTTGCTTGCAGCCACGTGCATGGCGATGTCCTTGGCCAGTTCCACGGAACCGCCTTTCAGGACAACCGCAACACCGATCTTGTTACCGTGCAGGTAAGTACCGACCACGTCACCTTCAACGCGAGCCAGACGACGGATGTTGACGTTCTCGCCAGTCTTGCCAACCAGGACCAGACGATCGGCTTCTTGAGCTTCGATCAGCGGAGCGGCATCGGTCAGCTTGTCAGCGAAAGCTTTCTCCACGCTGGCAGCGACGAATGCCTTGAAGTCGTCCTGCAGAGCCAGGAAGTCGGTCTGCGAGTTGACTTCCAGCAGAACGGCGGCTTTACCGTCGTCCTTGATGGCAATGGCGCCTTCAGCAGCGATGTTGCCTGCTTTCTTGGCAGCCTTGATGGCGCCCGAAGCACGCATGTCATCAATGGCTTTCTCGATGTCGCCGCCAGCCTTGGTCAAGGCTTTCTTGCAGTCCATCATGCCTTCGCCGGTACGCTCGCGCAGTTCTTTAACCAACGCTGCAGTAATCTCTGCCATTTTCAAATTCCTCTTGGATAGGTTTTCAACCATTCCACCCGACTCAACGGGCGATCAATTCTTGAGCTGCGCTCTCGAAAACCCTTGATAGCCGCCACACATGACAAGAACTGCAGGGGCGCCATCGGTAAATGATTTCCGAGGTGGCAAAAAGGGGGCCTAGCCCCCTTTTTGCGTACTGAGTAAACGCTAAGCGTCAGTTACTCAGGCTTCAGCTGCCGGCGCTGGAGCGTCTTCAGCGAATACTTCGGTGCCGCCAGCAACGTTGTTGCGGCCACGGATCACGGCATCAGCCATCGAACCCATGTACAGCTGGATGGCGCGAATGGCGTCATCGTTGCCTGGGATGATGTAGTCAACGCCTTCCGGGCTGCTGTTGGTATCGACAACGCCGATGACCGGGATGCCCAGCTTGTTGGCTTCGGTGATCGCGATGCGCTCGTGGTCAACGTCGATCACGAACAGTGCGTCAGGCAGACCGCCCATGTCCTTGATACCACCCAGGCTACGATCCAGCTTTTCCAGATCGCGAGTGCGCATCAGCGCCTCTTTCTTGGTCAGCTTGGCGAAGGTACCGTCTTCCGACTGAACTTCCAGGTCACGCAGACGCTTGATGGAAGCACGGATGGTCTTGTAGTTGGTCAGCATGCCGCCCAACCAGCGGTGATCGACGTACGGCGAACCGCAACGTGCTGCTTCTTCAGCAACGATCTTGCCAGCGGAACGCTTGGTGCCGACGAACAGAATCTTGTTTTTGCCCTGGGCCAGACGCTCTACGAAAGTCAGAGCTTCGTTGAACATTGGCAGGGTTTTTTCAAGGTTGATGATGTGAATCTTGTTACGCGCGCCGAAAATGTACTTGCCCATTTTCGGATTCCAGTAACGGGTTTGGTGACCGAAGTGCACACCGGCCTTCAGCATATCGCGCATGTTGACTTGGGACATGATAGTTCCTTAATAAGTCGGGTTAGGCCTCCACGTATCCCAATGACCAACCAACAGCTTGTGCTGAGGGCACCCAGGTCATCGTGTCGACACGTGTGTGGGTTTAGGCTTTTCGGGGCATCCCCGGAAAGCGGCGCATTTTATACCACAAGAAGGCTAAAAACGGAACCCGGATTCTCATTTCCCCTGGAGGGCTTTTTTGCTCCCCCCTTGGAATCGGGCCAGAATGCTCCACTGTTATAGAAAGAAGCGACGCACAGAGCCTCAGATTTGCCCCGGGGCTCTGTTAGAATCGCACCTTTGAGGCTTTTGAAAGCGCGGCGACCCCACAACGGGTTCAGCCTTCGATGCACCGTTTTCAAGCCATTCCGTGTTTATCCGCGCCACTGAGCGTCAAGAGAGCCTGTATGACCGTCACCCTCAAAACTCCCGAGGACATCGCAAAAATGCGTGTCGCCGGCAAACTGGCCGCCGAAGTGCTGGAAATGATTGCCGAGCATGTCAAACCCGGCGTGACCACCGAAGAGCTGGACCGCATCTGCCACGACTACATCGTCAATGTGCAGCATGCGATTCCCGCGCCATTGAATTACAAGGGTTTCCCCAAGTCCATCTGCACCTCGATCAACCACGTGGTGTGCCACGGCATCCCGAACGAGAAGCCGCTGAAGGATGGCGACACCCTGAACATCGATGTCACCGTCATCAAGGACGGCTACCACGGCGATACCAGCCGCATGTTCCACGTCGGCACCGTGCCGGTCTGGGCCGAGCGCCTGTCGCAGATCACCCAGGAATGCATGTACAAGGCCATCGAACTGGTCAAGCCGGGCTGCCGCCTGGGCGACATCGGCGAAGTCATCCAGAAACACGCTGAAAAGAACGGTTTCTCGGTGGTGCGCGAGTTCTGCGGCCACGGTATCGGCAAGGTGTTCCACGAAGAGCCGCAGATCCTGCACTACGGCCGCGCCGGCACCGGCATGGAACTGAAAGCTGGCATGACCTTCACCATCGAGCCGATGATCAACCAGGGCAAGGCCGACACCAAGGTGCTGGGCGACGGCTGGACCGCGATCACCAAGGACCGCAAGCTCTCCGCGCAGTGGGAACACACCCTGCTGGTGACCGAGACCGGCTACGAGATCTTCACCCTGCGCAGCGATGACACCATCGCGCGCGTCTCGGCCTGATCCACGCAGCTGCGCCCTGACCTATAGATAGAAAGGAAAGCCAATCGATGCCGCAGGTGGATCCCGAATTGTTCGACCGCGGCCAGTTCCAGGCGGAACTGGCCCTGAAGGCAAGCCCTATCGCTGCCTTCAAGAAAGCCATTCGTCAGGCACGTGAAGTGCTCGACGAGCGCTTTCGCAGCGGACGGGATATCCGCCGGCTCATCGAGGACCGCGCCTGGTTCGTCGATAACATCCTGCAAAAGGCCTGGGACCAGTTCGACTGGAGCGACGACGCCGACATCGCCCTGGTGGCGGTCGGCGGCTACGGTCGCGGCGAGCTGCACCCCTACTCCGACATCGACCTGCTGATCCTGCTGGACAGCGCCGACCACGAGATTTTCCGCGACTCCATCGAACGCTTCCTGACCCTGCTCTGGGACATCGGCCTGGAAGTCGGGCAAAGCGTGCGCTCGGTGGAAGAATGCGCCGAAGAGGCCCGCGCCGACCTGACGGTGGTTACCAACCTGATGGAAAGCCGCACCATCTGCGGCCCCGAACGCCTGCGCCAGCGCATGCTCGACGTCACCAGCACGGCGCACATGTGGCCGAGCAAGGACTTCTTCCTGGCCAAGCGCGCCGAACAGAAAGCCCGGCACCACAAGTACAACGATACCGAATACAACCTGGAACCCAACGTCAAAGGCTCGCCCGGCGGCCTGCGGGACATCCAGACCATCCTCTGGGTCGCCCGTCGCCAGTACGGCACGCTGAACCTGCGGGCCCTGGCCGGCGAAGGTTTCCTGGTGGAAAGCGAGAACGCGCTGCTGGCCTCGTCCCAGGAGTTCCTGTGGAAAGTCCGCTACGCCCTGCACATGCTCGCCGGGCGTGCCGAAGACCGCCTGCTGTTCGATCACCAGCGCTCGATCGCCAAGCTGCTGGGGTTCGAGGGCAACGATGCCAAGCAGGCCATCGAAAGCTTCATGCAGCAGTACTACCGGGTGGTGATGAGCATCGCCCAGCTCAGCGACCTGATCATCCAGCATTTCGAGGAAGTCATCCTCGCCCCGGAAGACGAAGCGCCGCCGCAGCCGATCAACTCGCGCTTCCAGTTGCACGACGGCTACATCGAGGCGATCAACGCCAACGTGTTCCGCCGTACGCCGTTCGCCATGCTGGAAATCTTCGTGCTCATGGCCCAGCACCCGGAGATCAAGGGCGTACGCGCCGACACCATTCGCCTGCTGCGCGAAAATCGCCACCTGATCGACGACGATTTCCGCCACGACATTCGCAATACCAGCCTGTTCATCGAGCTGTTCAAGTGCGAGATCGGCATCCACCGCAACCTGCGGCGGATGAATCGCTAC
The DNA here is from genome assembly GCF_058800485.1 of Pseudomonas sp. GW822-FHT05A08. NCBI lineage: Bacteria > Pseudomonadati > Pseudomonadota > Gammaproteobacteria > Pseudomonadales > Pseudomonadaceae > Pseudomonas > Pseudomonas sp. GW822-FHT05A08. The sequence goes on along the minus strand of NZ_CM179511.1, from coordinate 1,558,447 downwards.
GGCATTCTCGGGCGTTATCTGCCGGAGTTCGGCCATATCGTCGGGCAGATGCAGCATGACCTGTTCCACATCTATACGGTCGACGCCCACACCCTGAACCTGATCAAACACCTGCGCAAACTGCAGTACACCCAGGTTTCGGAGAAATTCCCGCTGGCCAGCAAGCTCATGGCCAAGCTGCCCAAGCCCGAGTTGATCTACCTGGCCGGGCTCTACCACGACATCGGCAAGGGCCGGCACGGTGACCACTCGGATATCGGCGCCGTGGACGCGGAAGCCTTCTGCATCCGCCACCAGTTGCCGCTGTGGGACACGCGCCTGATCGTCTGGCTGGTGCAGAACCATCTGGTGATGTCGACCACCGCCCAGCGCAAGGACCTGTCCGACCCGCAAGTCATCCATGACTTCGCCCAGGTCGTGGTCGACCAGACCCGCCTGGACTATCTCTACGTGCTGACGGTTTCCGACATCAACGCGACCAACCCGACGCTGTGGAACTCATGGCGCGCCAGCCTGTTGCGCCAGCTCTACACCGAGACCAAGCGCGCCCTGCGCCGCGGCCTGGAAAACCCGGTGGACCGCGAAGAGCAGATCCGCCAGACGCAAAGCGCGGCCCTGGACATTCTGGTCCGCGCCGGCACCGACCCGGACGACGTCGAGCAGCTCTGGGCGCAACTGGGTGACGACTACTTCCTGCGCCACACCGCCGGCGATGTGGCCTGGCACAGCGATGCGATCCTCCAGCAGCCAGCCGACGACGGCCCGCTGGTGCTGATCAAGGAAACCACCCAGCGCGAATTCGAGGGTGGCACGCAGATCTTCATCTACGCCCCGGACCAGCACGACTTCTTCGCTGTGACCGTGGCCGCGATGGACCAGTTGAACCTGAACATCCATGACGCCCGGATCATCACCTCGAGCAGCCAGTTCACCCTCGACACCTATATCGTGCTCGACAACGACGGCGGCTCGATCGGCAACAACCCGCAACGCGTCAAACAGATCCGCGACGGCCTTACCGAGGCCCTGCGCAATCCTGACGACTACCCGACCATCATCCAGCGTCGAGTACCGCGTCAGCTCAAGCACTTCGCGTTCCCGCCGCAAGTGACTATCCACAACGACGCCCAGCGCCCGGTCACCGTGCTCGAACTGAGCGCTCCCGATCGCCCCGGCCTGCTGGCGCGCATCGGCAAGATCTTCCTGGAGTTCGACCTGTCGCTGCAAAACGCCAAGATCGCCACCCTGGGCGAGCGCGTGGAAGACGTGTTCTTCATTACCGACGCGCACAACCAGCAACTGTCCGATCCCCAGCTGTGCAGCCGACTGCAGGACGCCATCGTCGAACAGCTGAGCGTCAGCCAAGAACCGCCTACCGCCTTGACGCGCCTGAGCTTCTGACCACGCGCCACGACCCGCTTTGAGTGAGACACCGCCCCGATGAACAACGCTCTGAACCAGCTGCAGCCCTACCCGTTCGAGAAACTCCGCGCCCTGCTCGGCGGCGTCCAACCCAACCCGGCCAAGCGCCCTATCGCACTGTCCATCGGCGAACCCAAGCACCGCTCGCCGAGTTTTGTCGCCGAGGCCCTGGCCAATAACCTCGACCAGATGGCCGTGTATCCGACGACCCTGGGGCTTCCAGCCCTGCGCGAAGCCATCGCCAGCTGGTGCGAACGGCGTTTTGGCGTGCCCGACGGCTGGATAGACCCGGCGCGCAATGTGCTGCCGGTCAACGGCACCCGCGAGGCGCTGTTCGCCTTCACCCAGACCGTGGTCAACCGTGGCGACGACGCACTGGTGGTCAGCCCGAACCCCTTCTATCAGATCTACGAAGGCGCGGCCTTCCTCGCCGGCGCCAAGCCGCACTACCTGCCGTGCCTGGATGAAAACGGCTTCAATCCGGACTTCGACGCGGTACCGGCCGAGATCTGGCAGCGTTGCCAGATCCTGTTCCTGTGCTCGCCGGGCAACCCGACCGGCGCGCTGATCCCGATCGAAACCCTGAAGAAACTCATCGCCCTGGCCGACCAGTACGATTTCGTGATCGCCGCCGACGAGTGCTACAGCGAGCTGTACTTCGACGAGCAAACGCCGCCACCCGGCCTGCTCAGTGCCTGCGCCGAGCTGGGACGCCAGGACTTCAAGCGTTGCGTGGTGTTCCACAGCCTGTCCAAGCGCTCCAACCTGCCGGGCCTGCGCTCCGGCTTCGTCGCCGGCGACGCCGAGATCCTCAAGGGCTTCCTGCTGTACCGCACCTACCATGGCTGCGCCATGCCGGTTCAGACCCAGCTGGCCAGCATCGCCGCCTGGAACGACGAAGTGCATGTGCGCGCCAACCGCGCGCTGTATCGCGAGAAGTTCGATGCGGTGCTGGAGATCCTGGCGCCGGTACTCGACGTGCAGCGCCCGGACGGCAGCTTCTACCTGTGGCCGAACGTGGCGGGCGACGACACAGCGTTCTGCCGCGACCTGTACGAACAGGAACATGTGACCGTAGTGCCGGGCTCCTACCTGTCACGCGACGTCGACGGCAGCAACCCGGGAGCCGGTCGGGTGCGCATGGCCCTGGTGGCGCCATTGGCCGAATGCGTGGAAGCCGCCGAGCGGATCCGCGATTTCGTGTTGCGCCGCCAGTAACTCCCCCCCTGTAGGAGCGAGGCTTGCCCGCGATAGAAACGACGCCGTACAACTGATACACCGCGTTATCGTTCATCGCGAGCAAGCTTCGCTCCTACAAGCAGACCGACGTTATTTCACCTGCCCCAGATTGGCCTCGCTGAGGTCCAGCTCGCCCAATACCTCGCGCAACACGTCGTCGCCGATCTGGTGCTGGCGGCTCAACCGATACAACTCCAGCCGCTGCGCCCGCAGCGCCTTCAAACGCAATTTGCGCTCCAGCAAGTCCATCTGAAACGCCAGCGCCTGGGCCTCGGCGGAATCGTTGAACACCTCCAGTTGATGGCGATACTCCGACATCAGCCGCCCCTTGAGTTCGGTGGCCAGCGCCGCCTGGGCCGCATCCGGCGAGCTGGCCCCATCGGCCACTTCCTCGGCCTCCAGGGCATGGATCGCCGCCTCGGCGGTTTTGCGCCAGGCGTCACGCACTTCGGCATGCCGCTTCTCATCAGGACTCTTCTGGATGCCCCGCAGTAACAGCGGCAAGGCGATACAGGCGGCCACCAGCGACAGCAGGATCACCCCGGCGGCAATGAAGATCAGCAGGTCGCGCTCGGGAAAAGCCTCGCCCGCTCCCAGCAACAGCGGCACCGACATGACGCCCGCCAGGGTCACCGCCCCGCGTACCCCGCCCACCGTCAGCAACCAGCAGGAGCGCGCGGTCGGCACCAGGGTCAGTTCGCCCTTGCCACGCCAGCGGCGCAACAGGCCGGACAGGCGCCAGATGCTTTGCACCCAGATGAACCGCAGCACCAGCAATACCAGGAAGATCGCTCCCACATCCAGGCAGCGATAGAACAGGGTCGGCCACAAGGTGGTTTCGTGGCTGACCACGGCCTTGATGATGTCCGGCAGTTGCAGGCCCAACAGCAGAAAGATCAGGCCGTTGAAGGCGAACTCCAGCAGCGACCAGACGCTGCGGTTGAGCAAGCGCGTGCTGGTCTGCCGGGGCAACAGATCGAGCCAGCTCTGCATCATCCCCGCCGCCACCGCCGAGAGGATGCCCGAGGCTCCCAGGCGCTCGGCCAGCACGTAGGCGGCGAACGGCAGCAACAGCATGAACACCACATGGGTCGCCGGGTCGTCCCAGCCGCGGGCGATCATCCAGGCTCGCAAGCGCCCCACCAGCCAGCTCAGGGCCACGCCGACCGCCAGGCCGCCGACGGCCACCAGGACAAAAGTCAGGCTGGCATTGGCCAGGGAAAACACCCCGGTCACGGCCGCCGCCAGGGCGAACTTGAAGGTCACCAGGCCGGAGGCGTCGTTCATCAGCGCCTCCCCCTGCAGCATGTGCATCAAGGGCGTCGGCAGGCGGTTCTGGGAAATCGCCGAGACCGCCACGGCGTCGGTCGGCGACAAGACAGCCGCGAGGGCGAAGGCGACCGGCAAGGGAATGGTCGGCAGCAACCAGTGAATGAAATAACCGGCCCCCACCACGGTGAACAGCACCAGGCCCACGGCCAGGGTCAGGATCGGCCCGCGCAGGCGCCACAGCTCGCGCTTGGGCATGCGCCAGCCATCGGAGAACAGCAGCGGCGGCAGGAACAGAAACAGAAACAATTCCGGGTCCAGGGCCACGTGCAGCCCCAGGGTGGGCCAGGCCAGCAACGCCCCGGCGGCGATCTGCAGCAGCGGCAACGGCAACGGAATCACCCGTCCGACCAGCCGCGAGAGACTCACCAGCATCAGCAGGATAAGGACGGTATAAGCGGTTTGCATAAAGCGGTTTTCCCAATCGATCAGCAGCGGACTTCAGGCAACAGGTTACCGTCGAAGTGCCATATTAGCCGCTTAAGCTGGGGCCTCGCCGCTGCACAAAAGTCGCAAGCGGCCCATGCCGCTGTCACACAAAGCTACAAAGCCGGGCCTTCGCCGACGCCGAACCGGCGCGGGCATGGCATAATCCGTGACCTTTAACTCCAGCATCTCAAAAGGGGGCAATTCCTTGACCGCTTCAAGCAAAACGTTGCACCTTTTCGGCATCAAAGCCTGCGACACCATGAAAAAGGCGCGCACCTGGCTCGATGAACACGCTGTCAGCTATGACTTCCATGACTACAAAGCGGCCGGAATCGACCGCGAACACCTGGCCCAGTGGTGCAACGAGCACGGCTGGCAGGTGGTGCTGAACCGTGCGGGCACGACCTTTCGCAAACTCGACGACGAACGCAAAGCCGATCTCGACCAGGCGAAAGCGATCGAACTGATGCTCGCGCAACCCTCGATGATCAAGCGCCCGGTGCTCGATCTCGGCGACCGAACCCTGATTGGCTTCAAGCCCGATATCTACGCGGCAGAAATCAAATAACGCCTGCCCGCTCAATTTTGTAAGAGGTAACAGCATGTCCACTACCCTGTTCAGCCTGGCCTTTGGTGTCGGCACTCAAAACCGTCAAGGCGCATGGCTGGAAGTGTTTTACGCCGCGCCCCTGCTCAAGCCGTCCGCGGAAATCGTTGCCGCCATCGCCCCGGTGCTGGGTTACAGCGAAGGCAACCAGGCCATCACCTTCACCACCACTCAGGCCGCAGAGCTGGCCGACGCCCTGAAAAGCATCGACGCCACCCAGGCCGCGCTGCTGACCCGCCTGGCCGAGAGCCACAAGCCGCTGGTCGCCACCCTGCTGGCCGAAGACGCCCAGTTGACCTCCACCCCGGAGGCCTACCTGAAGCTGCACCTGCTGTCCCACCGCCTGGTCAAGCCGCACGGCCTGAACCTGGCCGGGATCTTCCCGTTGCTGCCGAACGTGGCCTGGACCAACCAGGGCGCGGTGGACCTCGGCGAACTGGCCGAGCGTCAGCTGGAAGCCCGCCTGCGCGGCGAGCTGCTGGAAGTGTTCTCGGTGGACAAGTTCCCGAAAATGACCGACTACGTGGTACCGGCCGGCGTGCGCATCGCTGACGCCGCGCGTATCCGCCTGGGCGCCTATGTCGGCGAAGGCACCACCGTGATGCACGAAGGCTTCGTCAACTTCAACGCCGGCACCGAAGGCCCGGGCATGATCGAAGGCCGGGTGTCCGCTGGCGTATTCGTCGGCAAGGGTTCGGACCTGGGCGGCGGTTGCTCGACCATGGGCACCCTGTCGGGCGGCGGCAATATCGTGATCAAGGTCGGCGAAGGCTGCCTGATCGGCGCCAACGCCGGTATCGGTATCCCGCTGGGCGACCGCAACACCGTGGAATCGGGCCTGTACGTGACCGCCGGGACCAAGGTGGCGCTGCTGGACGAGAACAACCAGCTGGTCAAGGTGGTCAAGGCCCGCGAACTGGCCGGCCAGCCTGACCTGCTGTTCCGTCGAAATTCGGAGACCGGTGCCGTGGAGTGCAAGACCCACAAATCGGCCATCGAACTGAACGCAGCGCTGCACGCTCACAACTAAGCGTCACGCACCTCTACCTGCAGGAGCGAGGCTGGCCCGCAAAGCTTTGGGCTGCCTCGAGGCCCCCTTGGCGGGCAGCCTCGCTCCTACCGGTTACAGGTCCGGCGTATACCCGCCCATGTTCACCAGGGCCCGATAGCATGATGATTCCTTCTCTCTGGCGTGCCGACTTCCCGGCCATCGCCGCCCTGCAACGGCAGGACCAGACCTATCTGGACAACGCCGCCACCACGCAAAAACCCCAAGCCCTGCTGGACGCCCTGGCGCACTACTACGCCAATGGCGCGGCCAATGTGCATCGCGCGCAGCACCTGCCCGGCGCTCACGCCACCCAGGCGTTCGAGAACAGCCGACACAAGGTGGCGCAGTGGCTGAACAGCGGTGACAGCGGGCAGATCATCTTTACCCACGGCGCGACCTCCGCGCTGAACCTCCTGGCCTATGGCCTGGAACACCAATTCAACCCGGGCGACGAAATCGTCATCAGCGCCCTGGAGCATCACGCCAACCTGCTGCCCTGGCAGCAACTGGCGCACCGCCGCGGCCTCAACCTGGTGGTCCTGCCGCTGGACGACGACGGCCTGATCGATCTCGACGCTGCGGCACGCCTGATCGGCCCGCGCACCCGGCTGCTGGCCGTCAGCCAGCTGTCCAACGTGCTCGGTGCCTGGCAGCCCCTGCCGCAGCTGCTGGCCCTGGCCAAGGCGCACGCCGCCCTGACCGTGGTCGACGGCGCCCAGGGCGTGGTCCACGGCCGCCACGATGTGCAGGCGCTGGGCTGCGATTTCTATGTGTTCTCCAGCCACAAGCTCTACGGCCCGGACGGCGTCGGCGTGCTGTACGGGCGCACCGAGGCGCTGCAAGGCCTGCGTCACTGGCAGTTTGGTGGCGAGATGGTCCAGCAGGCCGAATACCAGCACGCCAGCTTCCGCCCCGCCCCGCTGGGTTTCGAAGCCGGTACCCCGCCAATCGCCAGCGTGATTGGCCTGGGCGCGACCCTGGATTACCTCAGCGGTCTCGACCAGGACGCTGTCAGCGCCCATGAAGCCGCGTTGCACGACTACCTGCTGCACGGCCTGCTGGCCCGCAAAGGCCTGCGCCTGTTGGGCAAGCCGCAGCTGGCGCTGGTCAGCTTCGTGGTCGATGGCGTGCACAACGCCGACCTGGCTCACCTGCTGACCGAACAGGGCATCGCCGTGCGCGCCGGGCATCACTGCGCTATGCCGCTGCTGAAAAGCTTCGGTCTGGCCGGGGCGACCCGCGTATCCCTGGCGCTGTACAACGACTCCGAGGACCTGGAGCGCTTTTTCGAGGCCCTCGATCAGGCCCTGGAGCTGTTGCGATGAGCCTGCCCGCCGAGGCCCTGGCCGCCCTCGACAGCTTTCAGGGCGCTCCCGGTTGGGAACAGCGCGCACGCTTGCTGATGCAATGGGGCGAACGCCTGGCACCGCTGAGCGACGCCGACAAGGTCGAGGCCAATCGGGTGCATGGCTGTGAAAGCCAGGTCTGGCTGGTGGGCACCTTGCAGGACGGTCACTGGCAGTTCGCCGCCAGCAGCGATGCACGCCTGATCCGTGGCTTGGTGGCCCTGCTGCTGGCGCGGGTCAACGGCTTGTCCGCCGAGGAACTGCAACGGGTGGACTTGCCGGACTGGTTCATTCAGCTGGGCCTGTCGCGCCAGTTGTCGCCGTCGCGCAGCAATGGGCTGAACGCGGTATTGCAGCGGATGCGCGAGCTGGCTGGCAACTACTGATCCAATCGCGATCTACCCGACCCGAATCTCTGTAGCCGCTGCCGCAGGCTGCGATCGGCTCCGCAGGAGACGTGCTCTTGAGGCCCCCGGAAGCCCCTTCGGGCCTTATCGCAGCCTGCGGCAGCGGCTACAGGAATCTATTGCGTCAGATGGGTTTGACTCTGTCCGCCGGGCGCCGCACGCCAGCCACCAGCTTGTCCACCGCCTTGGTCGCCGCGACCATGCCGAAAGTCGCGGTGACCATCATCACCGCGCCAAAACCGCCGGCGCAGTCGAGCTTCACGCCATCGCCGACAAAGCTCTTCTGCAGGCAGATGCTGCCGTCCGGTTTCGGGTAGCGCAGCTGTTCGGTGGAAAACACGCAAGGCACGCTGTAGTGACGGGTCACGGTGCGGGAAAACCCGTAGTCGCGCCGCAGGGTCGAGCGCACTTTCGAGGCCAGCGGGTCGTTGAAGGTGCGGTTCAGGTCGCAGACCTGGATCAGCGTCGGGTCGATCTGCCCGCCCGCGCCGCCGGTGGTGATGATCTGGATCTTGCGCCGTTTGCACCAGGCGATCAGCGCCGCCTTGGCGTTGACGCTGTCGATGCAGTCGATCACGCAGTCGATGTTCGGCGTGATGTATTCGGCCATGGTCTCGCGGGTGACGAAGTCCGCCACCGCATGCACGGTGCAGGCCGGATTGATCCCGCGCAGGCGCTCGGCCATGACCTCGACCTTGGCTTTGCCGACCGTGCTGTCGAGGGCGTGCAGCTGCCGATTGCTGTTGCTGACGCAGACGTCGTCCAGGTCGAACAGCGAGATCTCGCCCACACCGCAACGGGCAATGGCTTCCGCCGCCCAGGAGCCGACCCCGCCGACCCCGACGATCGCCACATGGGCGGCGCGCAAGCGTTCCAGCCCCTCGATGCCATACAACCGGGCGACGCCAGCAAACCGCGGATCTTCTGTACTCATGACCATTACCCCAAAAACCGGCGCGCATTATAGGGCCGATGCCCGCCAAGAGCATCTTTGCCCTATGAATGGCAGTCGGGGCTGCTTTAATGAGGGAACAATCTGAAAATTTCGTCGCCGAGAACTTAAATCAAGTTGAATTGCCCAACCTGCGGCTTTCCCCTGTGCGCTGTACGCTCAGCCGAAGGCCAGTGTAGGATGCGCGCCGCTTGGCGCATGCCGACCGTTCCCCCGTTCCACACCCTTTGGAACCCGAAATAGCTATGTCATCGCGTAAATTTGGACTCAACCTGGTGGTGGTTCTGGCAATCGCCGCCCTGTTCACCGGCTTCTGGGCACTGGTCAACCGCCCGGTTTCCGCCCCCAATTGGCCTGCACAAATCTCCGGCTTTTCCTACTCGCCTTTCCAGCTGGGCCAGTTCCCGCAGAAAGACCAGTTCCCGACCGACGACGAAATGCGTCGCGACCTGGAGATCATGAGCAAGCTGACCGACAACATTCGGACCTACTCGGTCGACGGCACGCTGGAGAACATCCCCAAGCTGGCGGAAGAGTTCGGCCTGCGCGTGACCCTCGGGATCTGGATCAGCCCGGACCTGGAGCGCAACGAGCGTGAAATCACCCGCGCCATCGACATCGCCAACAACTCGCGCAGCGTGGTGCGCGTGGTGGTCGGTAACGAAGCGATCTTCCGCAAGGAAATCACCGCCGACCAGTTGAGCGTCCTGCTCGATCGCGTGCGGGCCGCGGTCAAGGTGCCGGTCACCACTTCCGAGCAGTGGCACGTCTGGAAAGAACACCCGGAACTGGCCCAGCACGCCGACCTGATCGCCGCCCACGTCCTGCCCTACTGGGAGTCCATCCCAATGGACAAGGCCGGGCAGTTCGTCCTCGACCGCGCCCGCGACCTGAAACAGATGTTCCCGAAAAAACCGCTGCTGCTGTCCGAGGTGGGCTGGCCGAGCAACGGCCGCATGCGTGGCGGCGCCGACGCCAGCCCGGCGGACCAGGCGATCTACCTGCGTAACCTGGTCAACAAGCTCAACCGCCAGGGCTACAACTACTTCGTGATCGAAGCCTTCGACCAGCCGTGGAAGGCCAGCGACGAAGGCTCGGTAGGCGCCTACTGGGGCGTGTTCAACGCCGCGCGCCAGCAGAAATTCAACTTCGAAGGCCCGGTGGTGGCGATCCCGCAATGGCGCGTGCTGGCCATCGGCTCGGTGGTCCTGGCGCTGCTGTCCCTGACCCTGCTGATGATCGACGGCTCGGCCCTGCGCCAGCGCGGGCGGACCTTCCTGACCTTCATCGCCTTCCTCTGCGGCTCGGTGCTGGTGTGGATCGGCTACGACTACAGCCAGCAATACAGCACCTGGTTCAGCCTGACGGTGGGCTTCCTGCTCGCCCTGGGTGCACTCGGGGTGTTCATCGTGTTGCTCACCGAGGCCCATGAACTGGCCGAGGCGGTCTGGGTGCACAAGCGCCGGCGCGAGTTCCTGCCGGTCGAAGGCGACTCCAGCTACCGGCCGAAAGTCTCGATCCATGTGCCGTGCTACAACGAGCCGCCGGAAATGGTCAAACAGACCCTCAATGCCCTGGCCAACCTCGATTATCCGGACTTCGAAGTCCTGATCATCGACAACAACACCAAGGACCCGGCGGTCTGGGAGCCGGTGCAGGCCTATTGCGAAACCCTCGGCCCGCGCTTCAAGTTCTTCCACGTCGCGCCCCTGGCCGGTTTCAAGGGCGGCGCGCTGAACTACCTGATCCCGCACACCGCCAAGGACGCCGAAGTGATCGCGGTGATCGACTCGGACTACTGCGTCGATCGCAACTGGCTCAAGCACATGGTGCCGCACTTCGCCGACCCGAAAATCGCCGTGGTGCAATCGCCGCAGGATTACCGCGACCAGAACGAAAGCACCTTCAAGAAACTCTGCTACGCGGAATACAAAGGCTTCTTCCATATCGGCATGGTCACCCGCAACGACCGTGACGCGATCATCCAGCACGGCACCATGACCATGACCCGCCGTTCGGTCCTGGAAGAACTGGGCTGGGCCGACTGGTGCATCTGCGAAGACGCCGAGCTGGGCCTGCGGGTGTTCGAGAAAGGCCTGTCGGCGGCGTACTACCACGAAAGCTATGGCAAGGGCCTGATGCCGGATACCTTCATCGACTTCAAGAAACAGCGTTTCCGCTGGGCCTATGGGGCGATCCAGATCATCAAGCGCCATACAGCCAGCCTGCTGCGCGGCAAGGACACCGAGCTGACCCGTGGCCAGCGCTACCACTTCCTCGCGGGCTGGCTGCCGTGGGTGGCGGACGGCATGAATATCTTCTTCACCCTCGGCGCCCTGCTCTGGTCGGCGGCGATGATCATCGTGCCGCAGCGCGTCGATCCGCCGTTGCTGATCTTCGCGATCCCGCCCCTGGCGCTGTTCGTGTTCAAGGTCGGCAAGATCATCTTCCTCTACCGCCGGGCGGTCGGGGTCAACCTCAAGGACGCGTTCTGCGCGGCCGTGGCGGGCCTGGCGTTGTCCCACACCATCGCCAAGGCGGTGCTGTACGGCTTCTTCACCAGTAGCATTCCGTTCTTCCGCACGCCGAAGAACGCCGACAACCACGGCTTCTGGATGGCGATCTCGGAAGCCCGGGAAGAGCTGTTCATCATGCTGCTGTTGTGGGGCGCGGCGCTGGGCATCTACCTGGTGCAGGGCGGCCTGCCGAGCAACGACATGCGCTTCTGGGTGACCATGCTGCTGGTGCAGTCGCTGCCGTATGTGGCGGCACTGGTCATGGCCTTCCTGTCGTCGCTGCCAAAACCGCTTGCCGAAAGCGCACCGGTGGCGGCCGCATAAATCGCGGCAAAGCACTAAACGGCGGCCTCTGGCCGCCGTTTTGCTTTAAGATATCCGCCATTTTGCGCGCCTTGCCCCATTACCGTAGGAGCGAGGCTTGCCTGCGATAGCCACGACGCGGTTTGCCTGAGACACCCCAGGTTTTCCATCGCGGGCAAGCCTCGCGCCTACACATAACGCCTTGCACCGGAGTTTCCCCATGACGGCCCACGCCGACCTTTCGCCGACCCTGCAACTCGCCTGTGACCTGATCCGCCGCCCGTCGGTGACGCCGGTCGACGCCGACTGCCAGAAGCTGATGATGCAGCGCCTGGGCGATGCCGGCTTCAAGCTGGAGCCGATGCGCATCGAGGATGTGGATAACTTCTGGGCCAGCCACGGCAAGCACGAAGGCCCGGTGCTGTGTTTCGCCGGCCATACCGACGTGGTGCCCACCGGCCCGGTGCAGGCCTGGCAGAACGACCCGTTCGACGCGTTGATCGACGAGCACGGCATGCTCTGCGGGCGCGGCGCGGCGGACATGAAAGGCAGCCTCGCGGCGATGCTGGTGGCGGCCGAGCGGTTTGTCGCCGACTACCCGGACCACAAAGGCTCGGTGGCCTTCCTGATCACCAGCGACGAAGAAGGCCCGGCCCACCACGGCACCAAGGCGGTGGTCGAGCGCCTGGCGGCGCGTAAGGAGCGCCTGGACTGGTGCATCGTCGGCGAACCGTCGAGCACCAGCCTGGTCGGTGACGTGGTCAAGAACGGCCGTCGCGGCTCCCTCGGCGCCAAACTCACGGTGCGCGGCGTGCAGGGCCACGTGGCCTACCCGCACCTGGCCAAGAACCCGATCCACCTGGCCGCCCCGGCCCTGGCCGAACTGGCCGCGGAGCATTGGGACGACGGCAATGCCTTCTTCCCGCCCACCAGCTTCCAGATTTCCAACCTGAATTCCGGTACCGGCGCGACCAATGTGATCCCCGGCGAGCTGGTGGCGGTGTTCAACTTCCGCTTCTCCACCGAATCCACGGTCGAAGGCCTGCAACAGCGCGTGGCCACCATCCTCGACAAGCACGGCCTGGACTGGCATGTGGAGTGGGCGCTGTCGGGCCTGCCGTTCCTCACCGAGCCGGGCGCCCTGCTCGACGCGGTGTCGGCCAGCATCAAGGACGTCACCGGCCGCGAGACCAAGGCCTCCACCAGCGGCGGCACCTCCGACGGGCGCTTCATCGCCACCCTCGGCACCCAGGTGGTCGAGCTGGGCCCGGTCAACGCCACCATCCACCAGGTCAACGAGCGCGTGCTGGCCAGCGACCTCGACGTGCTGACCGAAATCTACTACCAGACCCTGATCAAGTTGCTCGCCTGATGCTTGCCTGCCCTATCTGCGCGGCGCCCCTGAGCGCCGTCGACAACGGTGTCGTATGCCCGGCCGGGCACCGCTTCGACCGCGCCCGCCAGGGTTACCTGAACCTGCTGCCGGTGCAGCACAAGAACAGCCGTGACCCGGGCGACAACCAGGCCATGGTCGAAGCCCGCCGCGACTTTCTCAATGCCGGCCATTACGCCCCGGTGGCCAGGCGCCTGGCCGAACTGGCCGCCGAGCGCGCCCCGCAGCGCTGGGTCGATATCGGTTGCGGCGAGGGTTACTACACCGCCCAGATCGCCGAAGCCCTGCCCCAGGCGGACGGTTATGCCCTGGACATCTCCCGGGAAGCGGTCAAGCGCGCCTGCCGCCGTGCCCCGCAGTTGACCTGGTTGATCGCCAGCATGGCCCGGGTGCCCCTGGCCGATGCCAGTTGCCAGTTCCTCGCCAGTGTCTTCAGCCCGCTGGACTGGCAGGAAGCCAAGCGCCTGCTCAGCCCTGGCGGCGGACTGATGAAGGTCGGACCGACCAGCGGCCACCTGATGGAATTGCGCGAGCGCCTGTACGACGAGGTCCGCGAATACACCGACGACAAACACCTGGCGCTGGTGCCCGCGGGCATGGCGCTGCAACACAGTGAAACCCTGGACTTCAAGCTGACGCTGAGCAATCCGCAGGATCGCGCCAACCTGCTGGCCATGACGCCCCACGGCTGGCGCGCCAGTGCCGAACGCCGGGCCAGCGTGATCGAGCAGGCCGAGCCCTTCGAGGTCAGCGTGTCGATGCGCTACGATTACTTCGTGCTGCAATAACCCATTAATCCACGGCCTCGAGCAGCGACTCGAGGCCGAATAAATCCGCGAATGGATTTTTCAGACCCGCAGTGAGGACATCCATGCGCCAACCGGATATCGAGATTTACCTGAAAGACGCCGACGTCGACCACAAGGCCATCGCCGCCTGGCTCGGCGCGGCCCTGGGCCCGTGCAGCGACTGGGTGCAGAAAGGCCAGACCTACAAATGCAAGGCGGGCAGCGTGCCAGTGACCTGGCTGCCGAAAGCCGTGGGCAAATGGAACAGCCTGTACCTGGAAAGCGACCAGACGCCGTGGGACGACGACATCGCCTGTGCCCGCGCCGCCTTCGCCGCGCTGAACGTCGAAGTGCGCTGCGCACCGGGCAGCTGGGTCGAGGAAGAAGGTGAGGAATCGGCCGACCGCTGGATTCGCATCAGCGCCGACGGGGAAGAAGAGATTACCTGGCGTACCGCCTGATTCTGCTTACTGTAGAAGCGAAGCGTGCTCGCGATAGCGTTATCGCGAGCACGCTTCGCTCCTACAAGGCACAGCGCTTACAAACCGACTACATCCTCTGCCTGCAAACCCTTCTGCCCCTCTACCACGGCGTATTCAACCTGCTGCCCTTCGGTCAGCGAGCGGTGGCCTTCACCACGAATAGCACGGTAGTGGACAAATACATCGGCACCACCTTCACGCTGAATGAAGCCGTAGCCCTTGGCGTCGTTGAACCACTTCACGCTGCCGGTCTCGCGAGTTGCCATCAATCCATCCTCCGTCTTTTTATTATCAGTCGGCTTACTGAAACGAAGCCGTGAGAACTTTCGCCTGGACCTGGGTTTCTATTGATGGGCCCCGCATGCCCAGGCGTCAGTCGGGCGAGTATATGACAGGCAGAAAAACTCTCAACTCAATCTTGTTTGCCGCTTTTTTGCCGATTTTCGGTGAATCCGGCACACTAGCCGCCCCGAGCAACTGCTCGGTTTTTTCCACTAAAGCAGAAGCCGTATGACCCGCTCCCCGTTCCGCCGTCTTGTGTTTGGCACCTTGCGCCGACTGTTGTACCTCTGGGTTCGCTCGGAGACGATCAACCAGTCGTCCTTCACCCTCAACCTCGACCGCAGTCGTCCGGTGTTCTACGTCCTGCAAAACCCTTCGCTCACCGACCTTGCCGTGGTCGATACCGAGTGCACCAAGGCCGGGTTGCCGCGCCCGGTGCTGCCGGTCTCGGTGGGTAACCTGCTGGAACCCGCCGCGTTTTTCTACCTGACCCCGGCCCCGGACTGGCTCGGCCGCCAGGACAAGCGCGGCGCGCCACCAACCCTGACCCGTCTGGTCAGCGCCCTGAGCCAGAATGCCGCCGAAGACGCGCAGATCATTCCGGTCAGCGTGTTCTGGGGCCAGTCGCCCGACAGCGAATCGAGCCCGTGGAAACTGCTGTTCGCCGACAGCTGGGCAGTCACCGGGCGTCTGCGCCGGCTGCTGAGCATCATGATCCTGGGCCGCAAGACCCGGGTGCAATTCTCCGCGCCGATCCACCTGCGCGAACTGATCGAGCACAACAAGGGCCACGAGCGCACCGTGCGCATGGCCCAGCGCATCCTGCGGGTGCACTTTCGCAACCTGAAGGCCGCGGTGATCGGCCCGGACATTTCCCACCGGCGCAACCTGGTCAAGGGCCTGCTGAACCAGCCGCTGGTCAAGCAGGCGATCCTCGACGAAGCCGAACGGGAAAAGATCTCCCCGGAAAAAGCCAAGGCCGTGGCCTTGCGTTATGGCAACGAGATCGCCTCGGACTACACCTTCACCGCGATCCGCTTCCTCGAAGTGGTGCTGAGCTGGTTCTGGAACAAGATCTACGACGGGATCAAGGTCAACCACATCGAAAGCGTGCAGAAAGTCGCCCCGGGCCACGAAGTGATCTACGTGCCCTGCCACCGCAGCCACATCGACTACCTGCTGCTGTCCTACCTGCTGTTCCGCAACGGCCTGACCCCGCCGCACATCGCCGCCGGGATCAACCTGAACATGCCGGTGATCGGCAGCCTGCTGCGCAGGGGTGGAGCGTTCTTCATGCGCCGCACCTTCAAGGGCAACCCGCTCTACACCTCGGTGTTCAACGAATACCTGCACACCCTGTTCACCAAGGGTTTCCCGGTGGAGTACTTCGTCGAGGGCGGGCGTTCGCGCACCGGGCGCATGCTGCAACCGAAAACCGGGATGCTGGCCATCACCCTGCGCAGCTTCCTGCGCTCCTCGCGCATGCCGATCGTCTTCGTCCCGGTGTACATCGGCTACGAGCGCGTGCTGGAAGGCCGCACCTACCTGGGCGAGCTGCGCGGGGCGAGCAAGAAGAAAGAGTCGATCTTCGACATCTTCAAGGTCATCGGCGCCCTCAAGCAGCGTTTCGGCCAGGTGGCGGTGAACTTCGGCGAGCCGATCAAGCTGGCCGAGTTCCTCGACCAGGAACAGCCGGGCTGGCGCGCCCAGGAGCTGGGCCCGCAGTTCAAGCCGGCCTGGCTCAACGAAACCACCAACCGCCTGGGTGAAAAAGTCGCCCAGCACTTGAACGAGGCGGCGGCGATCAATCCGGTCAACCTGGTGGCCCTGGCGCTGCTGTCCACCAGCCGCCTGGCCCTCGACGACCGCGCCATGGCCCGGGTCCTGGACCTGTACCTGGCGCTGCTGCGCAAGGTGCCCTACTCGCCCCACACCACCCTGCCGGAAGGCGATGGCCGGGCCTTGATCGAGCACGTGAAGGACATGGACCTGCTGTCCGAGCAGAGCGATGCCCTGGGCAAGATCCTCTACCTGGACGAGCAGAACGCCGTCCTGATGACCTACTACCGCAACAACGTGCTGCACATCTTCGCCCTGCCGGCGTTGCTGGCGAGCTTCTTCCAGAGCTCGTCGCGCATGAGCCGCGAACAGATCCTGCGCTACACCCGGGCGCTGTACCCCTACCTGCAGTCGGAGCTGTTCATCCGTTGGTCCCTGGACGAACTGGACGGGGTGATCGACCAATGGCTGGAGGCCTTCGTCGAGCAAGGCCTGCTGCGCTTCGAGAAGGAGCTGTACCTGCGTCCGGCCCCAAGCTCGCGGCATTTCGTGCTGCTGACCCTGCTGTCCAAGAGCATCGCCCAGACCCTGCAGCGCTTCTACATGGCCATCTCGCTGCTGCTCAACAGCGGCCAGCGCAGCATCAGCGCCGAAGAGCTGGAAGACCTGTGCACGGTCATGGCCCAGCGCCTGTCGATCCTGCATGGCCTGAATGCCCCGGAGTTCTTCGACAAGAGCCTGTTCCGCCACTTCATCCAGACCTTGCTGGAGCAGGACGTGCTGCGCCGCGACGAGGCCGGCAAGCTGAGCTACCACGAACTGCTCGGCGAACTGGCCGAGGGCGCGGCCAAGCGCGTGCTGCCGGCGGAGATTCGCCTGTCGATCCGCCAGGTGGCCCTGCATCGCAGCGAAGATGCCGCCGAGCAGGTCGCCGCACCGCAGCAAAGCGACTAGATTCTTATCGGCGCCAGGCGGTTTCTGGCGCCCCCCGATACGGAGATCCAACATGAAAAAGTTCACCCTGCTCGCCCTTGCCACCCTGCTCGGGGCCTGTAACAGCATGCAACCTGCCAGCAAAGCCAGCCTCGATGGGGAAGTCTTCTACCTGCAACGCATCGCCCTGCCGCCAGCCGCCACCCTGAGCGTCAGCCTGCAGGACGTGTCGCTGGCCGACGCCCCCGCGGTGCTGCTGGCCGAACAGAAGGGCCCGGTCAAAGGCCAGGTGCCGCTGCCCTTCCACCTCAGCTACGACCCGGCCCAGGTCAAACCCGGGCACCGTTATTCGGTCAGCGCGCGGATCGAAGTGGCTGGCAAACTGCTGTTCGTCACCACCGAGCACAACGGGGTGAAACTCGACGGCAGCGATCCGCAACCGCTGAAAATCCGCGTCGATGCGGTTCGCTAATCCCTTCTCTCGAACAAGGAAGCTGCCATGCTCCGTTCTTCCCTTCGCTTCACCAGCCTGTGCGCCGGCCTGCTGATCTGTGCCAGCGCCCTGGCGCTGTCCCTCGGCGACCTGTCGCAGCAAGACGCCACCGGCGGCCTCAAGGACGCCCTGACCCAGGGAGCCCAGGTCGCGGTCAAACAACTGGGCACCGCCGGCGGTTTCAGCAACAACCCGGACGTGCGCATCGAACTGCCGGGCAACCTCGGCAAAGTGGCGAAGAAAATGAAGCAGTTCGGCATGGGCGCCCAGGTCGAGGAACTCGAGACCAGCATGAACAAGGCCGCCGAGGCCGCCGTGCCGCAGGCCCAGGCGCTGCTGGTGGATGCCGTGAAGAAGATGAGCGTGGAGGACGCCAAGGGCATTCTCAGCGGTGGCAAGGATTCCGCCACCCAGTATCTGAGCAAGACCAGCCGCGAACAGATCCGCGTGAAGTTCCTGCCGATCGTCAAACAGGCCACCGACCAGGTGGGCCTGGCCAAGCAGTACAACGCCTTCGCCGGCCAGGCCGCCACCTTCGGCGTGCTGGATGCGAAGAACGCGAATATCGAAAGCTACGTGACCGAACAGGCGCTCAACGGCCTGTTCGAGATGATCGGCAAACAGGAAGCGACCATTCGCGAGAACCCGGCGGCAGCGGCCACCAGCCTGGCGAAAAAAGTCTTCGGAACCCTGTAACCCCTACCTGTAGGAGCGGCCGGTCGACGCTCGATTGCTCGCGATCTAGACGCCGCGGTGTGCCTGACACACCGCGGCGTCTAGATCGCGGGCAAGCCTCGCTCCTACAGGCGAATCAGGTTTTCTTGATCCGGAACCACGCCGCATACAACGCCGGCAAGAACAGCAGGGTCAGCGCCGTCGCGACAATCAGCCCGCCCATGATCGCCACCGCCATCGGCCCGAAGAACACGCTGCGTGACAGCGGGATCATCGCCAGCACCGCCGCCAGCGCGGTCAGCACGATCGGCCGGAAACGCCTGACCGTCGCCTCGATGATCGCCTGCCACGGAGTGAGCCCGGCGGCGATGTCCTGCTCGATCTGATCCACCAGGATCACCGAGTTGCGCATGATCATCCCCGACAGCGCGATGGTCCCGAGCATGGCCACAAAGCCGAACGGCTGGCGAAACACCATCAGGAACAGGGTCACGCCGATCAACCCCAGCGGCGCGGTGAGGAACACCATCGCCGTGCGCGAGAAGCTGCGCAGTTGCAGCATCAGCAGGGTCAGCACCACCACGATGAACAGCGGCACGCCGGCCTTCACTGAGTTCTGCCCGCGGGCCGAGTCTTCCACGGTGCCCCCGACGTCCAGCAGGTAACCGTCCGGCAGTTCGGCGCGGATCGGCTCCAGGGTCGGCAGGATCTGCTGCACCAGGGTCGCCGGCTGTTCCTTGCCATAGATATCGGCGCGCACGGTGACGTTCGGCAGGCGGTTGCGGTGCCAGATGATGCCTTCCTCGAAGCCGTACTCCAGGGTCGCGACCTGCGACAGCGCCACGCTCTTGCCGTTGTCGGTGGGCACCGCCAGGCTCGACAGCAGCGACAGCTCGGTACGTTCATGCAAGGTCCCACGCAGCAGGATCTCGATCAACTCGTTGTCTTCGCGGTACTGGCTGACACTGGAGCCGGTCAGCGAGCTTTGCAGGAACTTCGCCAGGTTGGCTGTGCTCACGCCCAGGGCCCGCGCACGGTCCTGATCGATATTGAGGTAGACCACCTTGCTCGGTTCTTCCCAATCCAGGTGCACGTTGGTCACATGGGGGTTCTCGCGCACCTTGGCCGCCACCTTGCGCGCCAGGGCCCGCACCTCTTCGATGTGCTCGCCGGTGACGCGGAACTGCACCGGATAGCCCACGGGCGGGCCGTTTTCCAAGCGGGTAACTCGCGAGCGCAGGGCCGGGAACTGCTCGTCGAGGGTTTCGATCAGCCAGCTGCGCAGGCTTTCACGTTCCTCTATGGTCTTGGCCAACACCACGAACTGGGCAAAGCTCGCCGCCGGCAGTTGCTGGTCCAGGGGCAGGTAGAAACGCGGCGAACCGATACCGACGTAGGCCACGTAGTTATCGATGCCGGCATGATCCTTGAGCATGGTCTCCAGGCGCTTGACCTGATCGGCGGTGTTGCTCAGGGACGCGCCCTCGGCCAGTTTCAGGTCGACCATCAGTTCCAGGCGCCCGGAAGCCGGGAAGAACTGCTGCGGCACGAAGCGGAACAGCATCACCGAGGCGATGAACAACAGCACGGTCAGGGCGATCACGGTCTTGCGCCGGCGCACGCACCACTCCACCATCCGCCGCACCCGCTGATAGAACGGTGTGCCGTACGGATCGGGCTGGCCGTCGGCGCCGCCGTGCTTGGCCGCGTGCAGCTTGGCCAGGTCCGGCAGCAGCTTCTCGCCCAGGTAGGGCACGAACACCACCGCGGCGATCCATGAGGCCAGCAGGGCGATGGTCACCACCTGGAAGATGGAGCGGGTGTATTCGCCGGTGCCGGACTGCGCCGTGGCGATCGGCAGGAAGCCGGCGGCGGTGATCAGGGTACCGGTGAGCATCGGGAACGCGGTACTGGTCCAGGCGTAGCTGGCAGCCTTGAGCCGGTCATAGCCCTGCTCCATCTTGATCGCCATCATCTCCACCGCGATGATCGCGTCGTCCACCAGCAAGCCCAGGGCCAGCACCAACGCGCCGAGGGAGATCTTGTGCAGGCCGATCCCCAGGTAATACATGGTGGCGAAGGTCATCGCCAGCACCAGCGGGATCGACAGGGCCACCACCATGCCGGTGCGCACACCCAGGGAAAAGAAACTCACCAGCAGCACGATCGCCAGGGCTTCCACCAGCACCCGGACGAACTCGCCGACGCCGGTCTTCACCGCGGCCGGCTGGTCAGAGACCTTGCGCAGCTCCATGCCGGCGGGAAGGTTTTTCTGAATCCGGGCGAACTCCAGTTCCAGCGCCTTGCCCAGCACCAGGATGTCGCCGCCGTCCTTCATCGCCACCGCCAGGCCGATCGCATCCTGCCCCATGAAGCGCATGCGCGGTGCCGGTGGATCGTTGAATCCGCGACGCACGTCCGCCACATCGCCGATGCGGAAGGTACGGTCGGCCACCCGGATCGGGAAACTGCTGATCTGCTCGACGCTCTGGAAATTACCGGACACCCGCAATTGCAGGCGTTCGCTGCTGGTCTCGAAGAAACCGGCGGTGGACACCGCGTTCTGTTCTTCCAGAGCCTGCTGCACCGCCGCCAGGGGCAGACCCAAGGTCGCCAGCTTGACGTTCGACAGCTCGATCCAGACCTTCTCGTCCTGCAAGCCCAGCAACTCGACCTTGCCCACGTCCTTGACCCGCTGCAGCTGGATCTGGATGCGATCGGAGTAATCCTTGAGCACCGCGTAGTCGAAACCGTCGCCGGTCAGTGCATAGATATTGCCGAAGGTGTCACCAAACTCGTCGTTGAAGAAGGGGCCCTGGATACCCGGCGGCAAGGTATACCGGATATCGCTGATCTTCTTGCGCACCTGATACCAGAGCTCGGGGATCTGCGCCGAGTGCATCGAGTCGCGCGCCATGAAGGTCACCTGGGATTCACCCGGGCGGGAAAACGAGACGATACGCTCGTACTCGCCGGTTTCCATCAGCTTCTTTTCAATACGTTCGGTGACCTGCCGGGAAACCTCCTGGGCCGTGGCGCCCGGCCAGCTGGTGCGGATCACCATGGCCTTGAAGGTGAAGGGCGGATCTTCGCTCTGGCCCAGCTTGGTGTAGGACAACGCCCCGACTATGGCCAGCAACAGCATCAGGAACAGCACGATCTGGCGGTTGCGCAACGCCCATTCGGAAAGATTGAAACCCATCGGGGATTACTCCTTGGCCGCCAGATTGACTACGCGGTTGGAGCGATCCACCGGGCGCACCTGCTGCCCCTCATGGAGCACATGCACACCCGCCGCCACCACCCAGTCGCTGACTCCGAGGCCTTCGAGTACCGGTACGCTCTTCTCGCCAAAGGCGCCGAGACGCACCGGGGTCTTTTTCAGGGTGTTGTTGGCGTCTACCCGCCAGACATAGGCGGCACCGTTTTCCGCGGTCACCGCCGACAGCGGCACCGACAGCGGCACACTGCCCGCTGTCTGAATGAACACTCGGGCACTCTGCCCCAGTTCGGCCGGGACCTTGCCGGCGGTAAAGGCAATGCGGGCGGCGAAGGTACGGGATCGTGGGTCGGCGGCCGGCGACAGCTCGCGGATCTGCCCGGCGAAGCGCTGGTCGGGCTGGCTCCACAGCTCCACCGACACCGGCTGGCCGATGCGGAAACGGCCGAAACCCTGCTCCGGCAGGCTGATCAGCACTTCCCGCTCGCCGTCGGTGGCCAGGGTAAAAACGGTCTGGCCGGCGGCAACCACCTGGCCGACCTCGACCGTACGCCGGGCCACGACGCCGTCCTGGGGCGCGCGCAGCACGGCGTAACCGGCCTGGTTGCTGGCCACGTCGAACTCGGCCTTGATCTGCTTGAGCCGGGCCAGACCGGAGCGATATAGATTCTCGGCGTTGTCGTACTGGGAACGGCTGACCAGTTGCCGATCCATCAGGGTCTTGTAGCGGTCACGCTCGGAGCGCACCAGGTTCAGGTTGGCTTCGGCCGCCGCCACCTGGGCCCGAGTGGCTTCCAGTTGCAGCCGCACGTCCTGCGGATCGAGCTCGGCCAATGGCTGATCGGCCTTTACCCGCTGCCCCTCATCGACCAGTCGTCGGCTGACCTTGCCCCCGATCCGGAACGCCAGGTCCGGTTCGTAACGCGCCCGGACCTCGCCAGGGTAGCTGTCCATGGCCTGCGCCGCGGGCTCTGGCTGCACCACCATGGCCGGGCGGACGGTGGTTTGCGCGGTTTCTTCATGGCCGCACGCGGACAGCAGAACGGCCAGGCTGACTGGCAACGCGAGGGATAAGGCATAGCGGAACATGGTGAGGGACCTTTCGCTAAGGGTGCTTCGAATAATTATACTGGTGGGTATGTTATTAATAGCAAACTCACCAGTCCAGTATTAAAGCGAAGAATGTCCGACAATCTTTCTACCTCAAACGGCCCCGGCCGCCCCAAGGACCTGGCAAAACGCCAGGCCATTCTCGAAGCCGCGAAAACGCTGTTTCTGAGCAACGGCTACGCCAATACCAGCATGGACGCGGTGGCTGGCGAAGCGGGTGTTTCCAAACTGACGGTGTACAGCCATTTCAACGACAAGGAGACCCTGTTTTCCGCCGCGGTGATGGCCAAGTGCGAGGAGCAGTTGCCAACGCTGTTCTTCGAATTGCCCGCCGGCATGCCGATCGAAAACGTGCTGCTGAATATCGCCCGGGGCTTTCACCTGCTGATCAACAGCGAAGAATCCTTGAACCTGCATCGCCTGATCATGGCCCTGGGCAGCCAGGACCCGAAGCTCTCGCAGATCTTCTTCGAGGCCGGACCGCAGCGCATGCTGCAAGGCATGGAACGGCTGTTGACCAGGATCGACCAGAGCGGCGCCCTGCGCATCGACAAACCGCGTAACGCCGCCGAGCATTTCTTCTGCCTGCTCAAGGGCGCGGCGAACTTTCGCCTGCTCTACGGCTGCGGCGCGCCGCTGAGCGACGAAGCCGCCGAGGAGCATGTGCGGGAAGTGGTGGGGTTGTTCATGCGGGCGTATCGAGCCTGAAGACCCTATCGCGAGCAAGCTCGGTCCTACAGGTCATGCGCAGTCCCTGTAGGAGCGAGCTCGCTGGCGAAAAAACCGATGAAGATCAGGCCTTGAGCGCCTTCTTCGGATAGATATCGTAACGGCTGGATTTGCCATCCAGCGCATGGCTCGGCTTGGGGCCTGCGATGCACGGCGCCTTGCGCGGGCGCTTGACCACCACCCGGTGGCTGGCCAAGGCCAGGGCGGCCTCCAGCAGCGCCGGGGCGTCCGGGTCGTCCCCGACCAGTGGGCGGAACAGGCGCATTTCCTTTTTCACCAGCGCGGTCTTTTCCCGATGCGGGAACATCGGGTCCAGGTAGATCACCTGGGGCGGCTCGCCCTCCCAGTTGCGCATCACCTCGATCGAGTTGCCCTTGAGCAGGCGCATGCGGGCCACGATCGGCGCCACCTCGAAATCCTCTCCCGCCCGGGCCAGGCCATCTTCCAGCAAGGCGCCGATCAAGGGCTGGCGTTCGATCAGGCTCATCTCGCAACCGAGGCTGGCCAGGACGAACGCATCCTTGCCCAGCCCCGCCGTGGCATCCAGGATCCGCGGACGCACACCCTGGGCGATGCCCACCGCCTTGGCGATCATCTGCCCACTACCGCCGCCATACAGCCGTCGGTGAGCCGCGCCACCCTCGACAAAGTCCACCCGCACCGGCCCTGGCGCATCGGCGCCGAGCTGCTGCAGTTGCAAGCCCTGCTCGCCGACCTGCAGGGCGAATTCCGCCTCGTCGATCTGCAATGGCAGCCCCAGTCGCTCGGCCCAGTGCGCCGCCTGCGGCTGGAATGCATCGGCCAAGGCCTCGACTTTGATGCGGCAGGCCGCTGGTTGCTCACTCATCTGAAAACACGCTCAAAAAATTAATGATCGGCAAAAACTGCCGATAAAAGAACTATCCGGCATTTTGCCAGAGCTGAGCGTCGACCCGAGAGAAATGTCAGACATTCGAAGCCTATCCATTGGCGTCATATCGCCCCACGGCGATTACGGCCTCAAAAATTCCCAGGCACTGAGCGGCGTCAGCCATCTGTGGCAGGATTTCTTTGCCCAGGCGCTGGCCGAGCAACGCGGCGATGGCGCGAAGGTCACTGACGACAATTCTCCGGTGGCCGTGGACGGCCCGACCGAACCCCATGGCGGCAGCGACCTGCTGGCGCAAATCGTTACCCAGCGTCATTGCGACGTCCAGGACACCGAGATCCGCCCGCCGGAACCGTTGTTCCTACCGATCGCCGAGTTCGAGACCGAGCTGCTGGACAAACCGTTTCCGCCGTTCCCGCCGGAAGAAATCGCCGCCCAGCAACACCAGCAAGACTTCGAAAGCGGCTGGGTACGCCCCATTGTCCTCAATGCCGGCCAGCCCCTGCCCGAGCCGAGCCCGGCGCCGCAACCGCGGCCGTTGCACCTGCCGATCGCCGAACTCGAACTGGAGCTGCTGGACAAACCCTTCCCGCCCTTCCCGCCGCAAGAACTCATCGAGCAGCAGAAACAGTTCGATTTCGATACCGGCTGGGCGCGTCCGCTGATCCTGCAGAACCTGCGGATCGCCGCCTGACCTCAAGCCGGTTTCACCGACAGATCCACTACCGGCAATGGCACCTAGCGACAACCCGGCCGCTCAGCCCTTGAACAACCGATTGATCTGCCCGAACGGCAACGCCTGGTCGGCAAAGTCGAAGCTGCCGTGGTCGCGGATTTCCTGCGCCGCCTGATAGAAGGCGCCATAGGCGGCCCGCGCCAGGGCCGAACCGACGCTGATCCGCTTCACCCCCAGCTCGCTCAACTGCGCCAGGGTCAATTTCACGCCACCCGACATCAGCACGTTGACCGGTTTGGGCGCCACCGCGCGGACCACGGCGATGATTTCCTCGGCCGAGCGCAACCCAGGCGCATACAGCACATCGGCGCCGGCCTCGGCATAGGCTTGCAGGCGGCGAAGGGTGTCCGGCAGGTCCTGCCGGCCATGCAGCAGGTTTTCCGCCCGTGCCGTGAGCACAAAGGGAAAAGGCAATTGCCGCACTGCGGCGACCGACGCCTCGATACGCTCGACCGCCAGCTTGAAGTCATAGATCGGATCATCGGCCCGGCCCGTGGCGTCTTCGATGGAGCCGCCCACCGCCCCGCAGGCAGCCGCTTGGCGCAGGGTCCGGGCACAGCCTTCGGGGCTGTCGGAAAAACCGTTCTCCAGGTCCACCGCCACCGGCAGGCTGCTGGCGCCGACTATGGCGCGAACGTTGCCCAGGGTGTCCTCCAGGGACAAGGCGCCTTCAGCGTCGGGGCGGCCCAGGGAGAACGCGAAACCGGCGCTGGTGGTCGCCAGGGCCTCGAAGCCGAGGCTGGCCAGCATCTTGGCGGAGCCCGCGTCCCAGGGGTTGGGAATCACGAAAGCCCGATCACGCTCATGCAGGGCCTTGAAGGTTTGGGCACGAAGGGTTTGCGCATCCATTGGCGGACTCCTGGACAGGGAAATGATCCCGTTCAGAGCAAGCCGAGTTGCTCCGCGGCGGGCTCTCTGTATAGCTCAGGCAAGGCTGGCAATCCAGGCAGGCGCTCCATCAGGCGCACATGGAAACGCCGCGCCAGCTCGGCAGCCAGGCGGTTATCGGCGGTGTGCAGGAAGATGTAGGGGGTTCGCCCTTCCTCGATCCAGCCGGCGACCTTGTCGATCCAGGGCTCCAGGAACGGATCGTTGGCCTCAAGCTCCGGATGACCGATAAAGCGCACCTGGGGAAACTGGGTGAAGGCGGCCGGGCGCGGCGGTACCTTGGGTTTCTTCGATTGCGCATGGAGCACCGACGGCTCGCTGGAAGTGCAACTGAACAAGGCGCGCGGGTCGAGGCAGATGCGCTCTACCCCACGATCCAGCAGCAGGCGGTTGAGCATGCGCTCGGCATCGCCCTTGGCGAAGAAATCCCGATGCCTGACTTCCACCGCCAACGGCCGCTCCAGGCCGTCGATAAAGCCCGCCAGTTCCGCCAGGCGCTGCGGTGTGAAGCTCGCGGGCAGTTGCAGCCACAGCGGCGAAACACGTTCGCCCAGCGGGCTGAGCAACTGCAGGAAGCTCTCGGCCGCGCCCAATTGTTCGCGCAGGTCGCCGCCATGGCTGATGTCGCCGGGAAACTTGGCGGTGAAGCGGAAATGTTCGGGCATGGTCTGCGCCCAGCGCTGCACCGTGGCCTCGGCGGGGCGCGCATAGAAGGTGGTATTGCCTTCCACGGCATTGAAGACCTGGCAATACAGGCCGAGAAAGTCCGTCGGCCGCGCGCTTTCCGGGTACAGGTACTCACGCCAAGCGTTTTCGCTCCAGGAAGGACAACCGAGGTAATAAGGCAGCAACATCAGATGTGCAGGTCGAGACCCACCACTTCCATATCCCAATCGACGAAACCGGCGGTGGTCAGGTAGCTGGCCAGAGCGTTGGCGACGCTTCTTTTCATGGCGCGCTGGAAGATCATGTCCTGTGGACGGGCGGGAAGATTGCTGGTGCGCCCGGCAGAAGCCTGGGAGCGCGCCTGGGCAGGAGTCTCGGGTTGGACTTCGACGGCATCTGCGTCCTCGAGGGAGTCGTCCAGCAGCACGCTGCCTTTGCGAGGCTTGCGCTTGATGGGGTAGGACTGAGAGGAAATGCCGTCTATGCGCATAATCACATGCTCGATATCGATGATGGCAATTTAGCGGCACCTCGCCGACTACGCAAATGCCCGAGTGATAACTAGAACACAGAAAATGCAAAAGGTTTAAAAGCCACCGAAAACTGGCACGAAAACCTGACGATTGACACGCTCGCCACGCGGACTCGTGATGGCGAACAGCTCTGCAGCGGCCTGTCAGCGCGCTTTTGGCGTCGCCACCTTGTCCCGCAGGTACACCGGTTGCGCCTCATCCGCCGGGATCGCCTCGTCGCGCTCCCAGGCAAAGCGCGCCAGGGTCAGCAAATCTTCGGCGTGGGGCAGCATGCCCGCGTCCTGGCCACTGAGATTGACCCCGATACGCTCGGCGTAGCCCCAGCCGGTGCCCGCGCCGAACCAGTCGCCGCTGGCGTCCGCCGGCAACGCAGCGGCTTCCGGCGGCAGCACCGCTTCGGCCCCTGCCAGGCGCATCTCGCCCGCCACTTCGCGGTAGCAGCCCCAGTAGACCTCATCCATTCGCGCATCGATGGCGGCGGCCACCTGGGTCGCGCCGTGTTCGCGCAATGCGCGCTGCGCCAGCACCGCCAGGTTCGACACAGGCAGCACCGGGCGCTCCAGGGCGAAGGCCAGGCCCTGGACCACGCCGATGGCGATCCGCACACCGGTAAAGGCCCCGGGCCCGCGACCGAAGGCAATGGCATCGACGGCCTGCAGGCTGGTGCCGGCATCGGCCAGCAGTTTCTGGATCATCGGCAGCAGCTTCTGTGCATGCAGGCGCGGGATCACCTCGTAGTGGCTCGTCACCTTGCCGTCGTGCAGCAAGGCGACCGAGCAGGCTTCAGTCGCGGTGTCCAGGGCCAGCAAGGTGCTCATCGATGTTTCCATAAGGCAGAGGGAGTTGAAAAAAGTGACGCATTATAAACAGCAACGGCCCGCAAGCGGGCCGTTGAAGATCAAGCCGGTACGACTGATCAGCTCAGCGCTTCGAGCACCTTGCCGGTGATCGACTCGACCGAACCGACGCCCGCGATGTGGCTGTACTTCGGCTTGCCCTGGCTGGCGGCCAGGCTCTGGTAGAACTCCACCAGCGGCTTGGTCTGGGAGTGGTAGACCGACAGTCGATGACGCACGGTTTCTTCGGTGTCGTCTTTACGCTGGACCAGGTCTTCACCGGTGATGTCGTCTTTACCGGCGATTTTCGGCGGATTGTAGACGGTGTGGTAAACGCGGCCCGAGGCTTCGTGCACACGGCGACCGGCGATACGCTGGACGATCTCTTCGTCGTCGACGGCGATCTCGACCACGTTGTCCAGCTCGACGCCGGCTTTGACCAGCGCTTCGGCCTGAGGAATGGTGCGTGGGAAGCCGTCGAACAGGAAACCCTTGGCGCAATCGGCCTGGCTGATGCGTTCCTTGACCAGGTTGATGATCAGGTCATCGGAGACCAGACCACCGGCGTCCATCACGCTCTTGGCTTTCAGGCCCAGTTCGGTGCCGGCCTTGACCGCTGCGCGCAGCATGTCGCCGGTGGAGATTTGCGGAATGCCGAACTTTTCGGTGATGAACTTTGCCTGAGTACCTTTACCGGCCCCGGGAGCTCCCAGCAGAATTACGCGCATCGATGTGCTCCTCAATTTTTTATTTAGAAACGCTCGGATTCGCCTCGTGGGGCCAATCTCGGAAATGGGATAGTGGCCGCCCAAACGGCCAAAGGCTGATCAAGATACACAGCCGACACAGCGCACACAAGCAGCCGAAAGTCGGAGCAACCCGCCGCCTTTATGCCCTGGCGACAGGGTATTGCTGGTCGCAACCCCATAACAAAGTGTCGCCTGGCGACGGTCGCCAGCCCTCTCGGGCCAGCGCTCGAAGTACCGTGCCAAGCCACTGAAAACCCCGGCAATTACCTTAGCCGGTATTGCGCAAACCGGCGGCAATCCCCGCCACAGACACCAGCAGCGCCTGTTCCACCGGGCTGTCCTGGGCGCCGTCCTGGCGTCGCGAACGAGCCAGCAGTTCGGCCTGCAATAGATGCAGCGGGTCCAGGTAGGTATTGCGCAGGCGAATGAACTCCAGGGTGTCGGGGCTATGTGCCAGTAACTGCGACTGACCGGTCAACCCCAAGACCACCGAACACGCCTGCGACAATAAGTCGCGTAAATGCGCACCCAATGGCAGCAGCGCCGGTTCGACCAATCGTTCGTCGTAGGAACGGGCGATATCCGCGTCGGCCTTGGCCAGCACCATCTCCAGCATGTCGATACGCGTGCGGAAAAACGGCCACTGTTCGCGCATCTGCCCCAGCAACTCGCCCTCCCCGCGCTCCAGGGCCTTGCTCAAGGCGGTTTCCCAGCCCAGCCAGGCCGGCAGCATCAGGCGGGTCTGGGTCCAGCCGAAAATCCACGGGATGGCCCGCAGGCTTTCGATGCCGCCGGCACGCCGCTTGGCCGGCCGGCTGCCCAGTGGCAGGCGCCCCAGTTCCTGCTCCGGCGTGGACTGGCGGAAATACTCGACGAACTGCGGGTTCTCCCGCACCACCGCGCGATAGGCCTTCACCCCATCGTCGGCCAGTTCGTCCATCAGGTCGCGCCAGGCTGGCTGCGGCAGGGGCGGCGGCAGCAAGGTCGCTTCCAGCACCGCCGCCAGGTAGAGATTGAGGTTCTGCTCGGCGATGTCCGGCAGGCCGAATTTGAAACGAATCATTTCCCCTTGCTCGGTGGTACGGAAGCGCCCCGCCACCGAACCCGGCGGCTGCGACAGGATCGCCGCGTGGGCCGGGCCGCCGCCACGCCCCACGGTGCCACCGCGACCATGGAACAGCAGCAGCTCGACCTGCTGCTCACGGCAGATATCCACCAGTTTTTCCTGGGCCCGGTACTGCGCCCAGGCGGCAGCGGTGGTGCCAGCATCCTTGGCCGAGTCGGAATAACCGATCATCACTTCCTGCGGGCCCTGCAGACGCGAGCGATAGCCCGGCAGAAGCAGCAACTGCTCGATCACCGGGCCGGCGTTGTCCAGGTCGGCCAGGGTTTCGAACAGCGGCACCACGCGCATCGGCCGCAGCACGCCCGCTTCCTTGAGCAGCAGTTGCACGGCGAGCACATCGGATGCCGCGCCGGCCATGGAGATCACATAGGAACCCAGCGAAGCCGCCGGGGCCGCGGCGATTTCCCGGCAGGTCGCCAGCACTTCGGCGGTGTCGGCCGAGGGCTTGAAATAACCGGGCAACAGCGGACGACGGCTGCCCAGTTCGCGCATCAGGAAATCGATGCGCTCTTGCTCGCTCCAGTCGCCGTAGCGGCCCAGGCCCAGGTAGTCGGTGATTTCGGTCATGGCCGCGGTGTGCCGCGAGGAGTCCTGGCGCACGTCCAGGCGCACCAGGAACAGGCCGAAGGTCACCGCGCGGCGCAGACAGTCGAGCAACGGACCGTCGGCGATCACGCCCATGCCGCATTCGTGCAGGGACTCGTAGCAGAGCTCCAGCGGGTCCAGCAGCTCGCGGTTGTTCTGCAGCACCTGGGCAGTCGCCGGCACGCTACCGCTCAACGAGGCCTGGGCCCAGTTGCGGGTGGCCCGCAGGCGCTCGCGCAATTGCTTGAGCACCGCGCGATACGGCTCGGCGCTGTCGCCGGCCAGTGCCCGCAATGTCGCGTTGGCTTGCTGCATGGACAGGTCGGCAGCCAGTTGATCGACATCGCGCAGGTACAGGTCGGCGGCCATCCAGCGCGCCAGCAACAGCACCTCGCGGGTCACCGCCGCGGTGACATTGGGGTTGCCGTCACGGTCGCCGCCCATCCACGAAGCAAAGCGAATCGGCGCCGCCTCCAACGGCAAATGCATGCCGGTGGCCGCGTGCAAAGCCTGGTCGGCCTTGCGCAAATAGTTGGGGATGGCCTGCCACAGCGAATGCTCGATCACCGCGAAGCCCCACTTGGCTTCGTCCACCGGGGTCGGCCGGGTACGGCGGATTTCTTCGGTGTGCCAGGCCTCGGCGATCAGCCGCTGCAAGCGTGTCTGGATCTGCGCGCGCTCGGCCAAGGTCAGGTCGCGATGGTCCTGGGCAGCCAACTGCGCGGCGATGGCATCGTATTTCTGGATCAG
The DNA here is from genome assembly GCF_058800485.1 of Pseudomonas sp. GW822-FHT05A08. Classification (NCBI taxonomy): domain Bacteria; kingdom Pseudomonadati; phylum Pseudomonadota; class Gammaproteobacteria; order Pseudomonadales; family Pseudomonadaceae; genus Pseudomonas; species Pseudomonas sp. GW822-FHT05A08. Next base: position 1,527,225 of record NZ_CM179511.1, on the reverse strand, counting down.
CGTGCGGCGAGCGACTTCGGTGGGGTGGGCGGTCAGCACCAGCTCGATCTCCAGCCGTCCCAACTGCCGGGCCAGCGCCTCGGCGCCATGGCCTTCGGCCCGCAGGCGCGCCAGCAGTTCCGGCAGCACCCGCGACTCGAACGGCGCCGGCTGCGTCTCCTCGCGACGGTGAATCAACTGGTACTGCTCGGCGATGTTGGCCAGGTTGAGGAACTGGTTGAACGCCCGCGCCACCGGCAGCAGTTCATCCTCGCTGAGCTGGTTGAGGCTGGCGCTGAGTTCGGCATCCAGCGAACCGCGCCGGTCGGCCTTGGCACCCTTGCGAATCTGTTCGATCTTGTCGAGGAAACCCTCGCCATACTGTTCACGAATGGTGTTGCCCAACAGCTCACCCAGCAGGTGAACATCTTCGCGCAAGCGCGCATCAATATCGGTCATCTACCTGTTCTCCAGCGGACTCGGGGCTCCTGGTAAGCCCCAAGAGTGCCGCCAGCACATGGCTATTAGCAAGGGCGGTCTTGACGCGAACAGCTACGGGCAACACCGGTGCACGACGAAGCGCCTTTAAACCTTGCACTATGGAGCTAGTCTCAAGAGTAAGCCGCACAACGGCTTAGCGCCGGCACAGGCCGGTCACTCACCAAGCCCTGCCACAAGCAGGTGTTCATTGAGGTTGCCATGAAAATCCGTGAGCTCGCGCAACACTGGGAAGAAAACGCCAAGGGTCGCCTGACCCAGACCGGCTACACGATCTATCTGGATGTCGAAGCCGCCGCACGCCTGGCGGCAATTTCCGAGATGTATCCCAAACGCCGGACCGAGGAACTGCTCGGCGAACTGATCGGGGCCGCCCTGGAGGAACTCGAGACCAGCTTCCCTTATGTCCAGGGCCAGCATGTGGTCGCCACCGACGAAGAAGGCGATCCACTCTACGAAGACATCGGCCCTACCCCGCGTTTTCTCGCCCTGTCGCGGCGTTATCTGCACGATCTGTCGGCTCAGGCAGACGAGCAGAAACACTGATCCACGCCTGCATTTCTCACCGATAAGAGCGTTATTCCTGACCCCGGATCGGGTCAGGAGTACCCCTGCGCACGGCAAAAGTTCCTTATTTAGAGCCTTGTCTACACAGTCAGGAAATTTCCGGGCGATAGGCCATCTTCTCTGAACTATTCAAAAAAGCCTCGGGTCACAGCCAATAACCATCACTGGAACGGCCGTTTCATTTTCAACGCCCCCAGCCTTGTCGTCACTCAGCGTTACGGCGTCGGAACCGGGATGGATTTTGATGTTTTTCAGGAGTTATCCAATGGAGTTGAAGACCATGAAGATCAGCACTGCCAAATCCTCGTCAACCTCTCTGCGCGGGCTGAAACTGGCCGCGCTGGCTCTCGGTAGCAGCCTGGTCCTGGCCGGTTGCGCCGGTAATCCGCCAAGCGAGCAATACGCGGTGACGCAATCTGCGGTCAACAGCGCAGTCAGCGCAGGCGGTACCGAATTTGCCGCGGTGGAAATGAAATCGGCTCAGGACAAGCTCAAGCAAGCCGAGCTCGCCATGCACGACAAGAACTACGACGAAGCCCGGCGTCTGGCCGAGCAGGCCGAATGGGACGCCCGCGTCGCCGAGCGCAAGGCTCAGGCAGCCAAGGCCGAACAGGCATTGAAGGACTCTCAGAAAGGCGTTCAGGAACTACGTCAGGAAGGCATGCGCAGCGTGCAATGAGCCGCGGGCGCCGATTCCCACGTATTCGCAATCGATAAAAGGACGAAACCATTATGCGTAAACAACTGATGATCCCTGCCCTGTTGGCCCTGAGCGTAGCGCTGGCGGCATGCTCCACCCCGCCTAACGCCAACCTGGAAAACGCCCGGACCAACTACTCGGCCCTGCAGGCCAACCCGCAGGCCACCAAGGTGGCGGCCCTGGAGACCAAGGACGCCAGCGAATGGCTGGACAAGGCCGACAAGGCCTACCTGAACAAGGAGGACGAAAAGAAGGTCGACCAACTGGCCTACCTGACCAACCAGCGGATTGAAGTGGCCAAGCAGACCATCGCCCTGCGCACCGCGGAAACCCAGCTCAAGGACGCCGGCGACCAGCGCGCCAAGGCGCTTCTCGATGCCCGCGACGCGCAGATCAAGCAACTGCAATCGAGCCTCAACGCCAAGCAGACCGACCGCGGTACGCTGGTGACCTTCGGTGACGTGCTGTTCGCCACCAACAAGGCCGACCTGAAGTCCAGCGGCCTGGTCAACATCAACAAGCTGGCGCAGTTCCTGCGCGACAACCCTGACCGCAAAGTGATAGTCGAAGGCTACACCGACAGTACCGGCAGCGCGGCCTACAACCAGTCGCTGTCCGAGCGTCGCGCCACTTCGGTACAGGTCGCCCTGATCAAGATGGGTGTCGATCCGGCACGCATCGTCGCCCAGGGTTATGGCAAGCAATACCCGGTTGCCGACAACGGTAGCGTTTCCGGGCGCGCCATGAACCGTCGCGTGGAAGTGACCATTTCCAACGACAACCAGCCGGTCGCGCCACGTTCGGCCATCAGCGCCAACTAAGCCCGGCCCCGCACGATAAACCGTGCACCCAATAAAAAGCCCCGCCTTGATCGGCGGGGCTTTTTTATCCGGCAACCGGATCGCGGCTTGCGCTGGCATGCCGAGCGGTCACTGCTCCAGCTTCGGGGTTTCCTGGCCCATGCAGCGCACGGCGCGCTTCTTGTTGTTGATCAGCACGCCCGTCAGCCCCTTCTGCTCGGTGTCGAACAGCACCAGCACGCCATCGATGCATTGCGCCACCTCGGCCGCCGGCTCCAGGGACACCTTGTAGTCTTCGCCGGGCACGGTCTTGAGCATGGTGAAATCGTTGAGCAGCAACGCATCCTCCGGCTTGGCGAAATGCAGGTAGCCGTAGTACCACAGGCACGCCACGGTGCCGATGATGCTGCAGATACCGGTGATGATCAGGGGGATAGCGTTACGTTCTTCGCTCATTGCGGACTCTCTGGAGGTTCTACGACTGGATTCAAAGGTGTGGGGTAATTGGGGATTTCGCCCAGGCGGCGCAGGCCGTTGAAATGCTGCGGGTCCTCAAGGTAACGCAACATCACCTGGCGCCAGACCGGGTCGGCGAAGGTCTGCACATGACCGCCTCGGGTCAGTTGCAGCACCCTGGGCGGGGGCGCAGCTTGATACAGACGGATGCCGTTGGAAAGCGGTACGAGGGAATCGTCGATGCTGTGGTAGATCAGCTTGGGCACGCCATCCAGGCGCGCCATGGCCTTGATCGCACTGTCGCCATCGGGCACCAGCCACGACAGCGGCACCTGGAACGGCCAGGTCATCCAGGACGTGCTCAGGGCAAAACGGCCCACCTCGCGGTAACTGGCTGGTACCCCGTCGAAGACAATGGCCTTGAGCTGGCGCTGGCGTTCCGGATGCTGCTCCACCAGATAGTGGATGGCCAGGGCGCCGCCCAGGCTCTGGCCCAGGACGATCAGCGGCTTGCCCTGGACCTCGGGCGCCCGGTCCAGCCACTGGAAGGCCGCGTCGACGTCCTGGTAGATCGCCGGCAGGCTCGGTTTGCCTTGCGACACCCCGTAGCCACGGTAGTCCACCAGCAGCACCTGGTAGCCCTGCTCCGGCAACCACCAGCTGCCGCCGAGGTGCCCGGACAGGTTGCCGCCATTGCCGTGCAGGTGCAGCACCGTGCCCTTGACCGGCACCCCGGCCTTGGCCGGCAGCCACCAGCCGTGCAAACGCGTACCGTCGGCGGCGGTCAGGGTGACGTCGCGGTAGTCGAGCCGGGCCTTGTCCGGAGTGAACGGCAGGCCCCGCTCGGGATAGAACAGCAGCGAGCTGCAACCGCTCAGGGTCAGCAGCAGGCAGACAATGCCGAGGACTCGCATCCGTTTGAAGCCTTATGCCGAGGGTGAAAAACGCCCCCTGTAGGAGCGAGCTTGCTCGCGATACGTGGTGTCAGGCACACCGCCATCGCGAGCAAGCTCGCTCCTACACAGGGGGTGGTTACAGGATGTTCGAGTAATCCGCCTCGATCCGGTCCAGGCTCAGGTGATTGAGGAAGTTGGAGAAGCACATCCACGCCGACAGCGCGTTCATGTCGCGGAACTGGTCCGGCAGGTACTTGGGCGGCACCACCAGGCCTTCGTCGACCAACTGGCGCAGGGTCCGCATGTCCTCCAGGGTGGTCTTGCCGCAGAACAGCAAAGGTATCTGCTCGAGCTTGCCCTTGCGCACGGCCAACTGAATGTAGTTGTAAACCATGATGAAGCCCTTGAGATAGGACAAGTCTTTGGTGAATGGCAGGCCCGTCGGCACCGAACCGCGGAACACCCGACTGGCATTGCCATAACTTTCAGCCATTTCGAAACCCTGCTCGCGGAAGAACTCGAACACCTGCAGGAAGTCCGCACCCTCCTCCACCATGTGAATGGCGCGAGTGCGGTTGGTCAGCTTGCGCAGACGGCTCGGGTAGGAGGCGAAGGTAATGATCTCCATCAGAATCGCCAGGCCTTCCTGGGTCACGGTCGACGAGGGCGGGCCCTTGGACAGGAAGGTGCAGATCGGCTGGTTCAGGCCGTTGAGGGTGGTGCCCACGTGGACCAGGCCTTCGTGGACTTCCAGGGCGCGCACATCGCGATCGTTGAACAGCGCGTCGGCGCGGATCTTGATGTAGTCGGCGCCGGCCGCCGCGTCCGCGACTATGCCATCGGACTCGAAGACCCGGATGGTTTCCTCGGCCTCGCCGAACACCTTGTTCAGCCGGCTTTGCAGCAGGTTCACCGCTTCCTTGGCGCTCAGGGTCTTGGGTTCGTCCTTGAGATCGCCACGGCCGTCGATATTGTTCAGGTAATCCGAGAGCATCAGGCCCAGGTCGGCCAGGGTCGGGTCGCCGGCATGAAAGGCGTCGGAGGCCGCGCCGTAGAGCTCCTGGGAAATCAGCCCGAAGTCCTCGGTGCCACGGGCCTCGAGCATCCGCACTACCATGCGGTACTCCTTGCACATGCGCCGCATGATCTGCCCCACCGGGTTGAACTGGCCCAGCTGCCGGGTGATGTCACGCTCGATGTTCTGGAACTCCAGCTTCACCGCGCTGGAGTCGAAAGACAGCGGCCGGCCTTCGTAATAGGCACGGTCCACCGCCGGCATTTCCTTGCCATTGGCCTTGAGGAAACCTTTGCGGATGTTGTCATCCCACTTCACCGCATCCAGTACGCGGATCGGCGTCTGTGCCAGCACAATGCGATCGGACAAGGTGCGTATCGTCTGCTGGTAATCGTCCACCCCAAAACTCCCGTTAAAACGTCTGTACTGCGTTTACTTGCCTGCCCGCTGGAAGCGCGCCGCCTCGACGAACACGTCGGAGTTGGCGGGATCGTCCAGATAGGCGAAAACCTGTGGCAGCGCGCTGTCGATCAGCACGCCCTCGCCGTCCTTGGTGTCGAACGGTTCGCCCCGCAGGGCGTTCTGCCCGCGGGCCTGATTGATCTGCTCGAGATCGAGCTGGTAGAGCACCAGCTCGTGTTCGTCGGTCAACTCGAAACCGGCGATGGTGAAGTGCCCACCCAGCGCCTGGGGCACCGCCGCCGAGAGATACCAGCGGCTGCCGTGGCGGGAAACGGTGAACTCGTAAGTATCGTGCTGCTGCGGCTTGGCCTTGACGGAAGTGACGGCCTTGTAGCGGTTGTTGCCGATACGGCTCAGCTGCAGGGTGAGCGGTTCGCCCCAGGCATTCTTGCTGGTCCATTTGCCGAGCAACGCCGCGGGCGCAGCCTGGTCGGCCGGCAAGGGTTCCTTGAAGGACACCAGGCAGCCGCTGAGCAGCAGGAACGACAAGGCGATCACAACGCGCCAGGCTTTCATTCAACACTCCCTATCAGCAGTCGACCCGTAGCCGCTAGCGCAGCCTGCGTTCGGGCGGGCGGATCACACCGAGGCCAATACCAGGTGCATGTACCGGGTCAGAATGCCCAGCATGTCCTCGTCGGCCAGAGGCTCTGCCCCGTTGAGCAGGCCCTGATATTCCATCCGTCCGATTATAGACGTCAACACTTTGGCATCCTGTTGCGGCTCGCGGGAACCCAATACCTGGAAAAACTGGCAGGTGCCCTGCAGCAGGATCTGCTGGTGGGAACGCACCAGCAACGCCAGGCGCGGGTTGAGCAGCGCTTCCTGGCGAAACGCCTGCTCGGCCATCAGATGCTCGCGGCGGTTGTGCAGTTGGCGCTGCACGTAATCGGCGGTCAGGCGCGCAATGTCATCGGCCAGTTGCGCGCGGGACTGCGGGCTGCCGTCGCCATAGGCGACCATCTCCCGCAGCAAGCCCTCGTTGTTGGCCCACAGCTTGGCCATGAAGGCGGCGCTGCGCTCGACGTATTGGGCAAAGGTATCGGTGAGCAGGTCATCGATATCCTTGAAGTAGTAGGTGGTGGCCGACAGCGGCACACCGGCTTCGGCGGCGACCGCGCGATGGCGCACGGCGCGCACGCCATCGCGCACGACGATGCGCATGGCCGCGTCGAGAATATCCTGGCGACGTTGCTCACTGCCCTGTCGGCTGGCCTTGCGGCCCTGGTACTGAACACTTTCAGCGACCGCAGTGGCGATGCCAGCTGCACCTTCTTGAGCAATTGCACGGTTCACGACAGGTATTCCTCTCACATAAAAAATGAAAAAAGCAGTACGTCAGTGCCACACAGACAATAAAAAGCCGCCTGTTAGCGGCGGCTTTTTATTCAACATATTTACGCTTGCGGCCGCATGTGCGGGAACAGGATCACGTCGCGGATCGACGGGGAGTTGGTCAGCAGCATCACCAGGCGGTCGATGCCGATACCTTCACCGGCGGTCGGCGGCATGCCGTACTCCAGGGCGCGAACGAAGTCGGCATCGTAGTGCATGGCTTCGTCGTCACCGGCGTCCTTGTCGGCCACCTGGGCCATGAAACGCTCGGCCTGGTCTTCCGCGTCGTTCAACTCGGAGTAGGCGTTGGCGATTTCGCGGCCACCGATGAACAGCTCGAAACGGTCGGTCACGTTCGGGTTCTCGTCGTTGCGACGGGCCAGCGGCGAGACTTCGAACGGGTACTGGGTAATGAAGTGCGGCTGCTCCAGCTTGTGCTCGACCAGCTCTTCGAAAATCATCACCTGCAGCTTGCCCAGGCCTTCGAAGCCGAGCACCTTGGCACCGGCCTTCTTGGCGATGGCGCGAGCCTTGTCGATGTCGTTCAGGTCCTCAAAGGTCAGCTCGGGGTTGTACTTGAGGATCGAGTCGAACACCGACAGGCGGGCGAACGGCTCGCCGAAGTGGAACACCTTGTCGCCGTACGGCACGTCGGTGCTGCCCAGGACCAATTGCGCCAGTTCGCGGAACAGCTCTTCGGTCAGGTCCATGTTGTCTTCGTAGTCGGCGTAGGCCTGGTAGAACTCCAACATGGTGAATTCAGGGTTGTGCCGGGTCGAAACGCCTTCGTTACGGAAGTTGCGGTTGATCTCGAACACTTTCTCGAAGCCACCGACCACCAGGCGCTTGAGGTACAGCTCCGGGGCGATACGCAGGAACATTTCCATGTCCAGGGCGTTGTGGTGGGTCTCGAACGGCTTGGCCGCCGCACCGCCGGGAATGGTCTGCAGCATCGGCGTTTCCACTTCCAGGAAATCACGCTTCATCAGGAAGCTGCGGATATGGGCGATGACTTGCGAACGTACGCGGAAGGTTTCGCGTACGTCTTCGTTGACGATCAGGTCGACGTAGCGCTGGCGATAGCGCTGCTCGGTGTCGGTCAGGCCGTGGTGCTTGTCCGGCAGCGGACGCAGCGACTTGGTCAGCAGGCGTACCTGGGTCATCTCGACGTACAGGTCGCCCTTGCCGGAACGGGCCAGGGTGCCTTCGGCGGCGATGATGTCGCCCAGGTCCCAGGTCTTGACCGCGTCCAGGGTTTCTTCCGGCAGGGTCTTGCGGTTGACGTAGACCTGGATCCGCCCGGTCATGTCCTGGATCACCATGAACGAGCCACGGTTGAGCATGATGCGACCGGCAACCTTGACCGGGATTGCAGCCTCGGCCAGCTCTTCCTTGGTCTTGTCCGCGTATTGCTTCTGCAGGTCGTTGCAGTAGTTGTCGCGGCGGAAGTCGTTCGGGAAGGCATTGCCCTTGGCGCGCTCGGCAGCAAGCTTTTCCTTGCGCAGGGCGATCAGGGTGTTTTCTTCCTGTTGCAGGGCCTGGTCGAGTTGTAGGTCGCTCATGTCTTTAAATTTTCCATCACAGGTACGTTGCCCCTTGCCTGTGGCAAGGGATCGCGGGCCAGCCTCGCTCCTACAGAAGCGCGCCGTGCCCGCGGCATGGGTGTCGCGGCTTACAGCCCCGATTTCAGGCTGGCCACCAGGTATTCGTCGATGTCGCCGTCGAGCACCTTGTCGCAGTCACTGCGTTCGATGTTGGTACGCAGATCCTTGATCCGCGAGGCATCGAGCACGTAGGAGCGGATCTGGTGACCCCAGCCGATGTCGGACTTGGTGTCTTCCAGCGCCTGGGAAGCGGCGTTGCGCTTCTGCATTTCCTGCTCGTACAACTTGGCCCGCAACATCTTCATGGCGGTGTCCTTGTTGGCGTGCTGGGAACGTTCGTTCTGGCAGCTGACCACGGTGTTGGTCGGTACGTGGGTGATACGCACGGCCGAGTCGGTGGTGTTTACGTGCTGGCCACCGGCACCGGAGGAACGATAGGTGTCGATGCGCAGGTCCGCCGGGTTGATCTCGATTTCCACCTTGTCGTCGATCTCGGGCGAGACGAATACGGCCGAGAACGAGGTGTGGCGGCGGGCGCCGGAGTCGAACGGACTCTTGCGCACCAGGCGGTGCACGCCGATCTCGGTGCGCAGCCAGCCAAAGGCGTACTCGCCCTTGATGTGCACGGTGGCGCCCTTGATCCCGGCGACTTCGCCTTCGGACAGTTCCATGATGGTGGCGTCGAAGCCACGCTTGGAGGCCCAGCGCAGGTACATGCGCAGCAGGATGTTGGCCCAGTCCTGGGCTTCGGTGCCGCCGGAGCCGGCCTGGATATCCAGGTAGGCGTTGTTCATGTCCATTTCGCCGCTGAACATGCGACGGAATTCCAGCTTGGCCAGGGCCTCGTCGAGACGGGTCAGTTCGGCGACCACATCGCCTACCGCGCCTTCGTCGTTCTCTTCGACGGCCATCTCCAGCAGATCGCGGCAATCGGCCAGGCCACCGGACAACTCGTCCAGGGTCTCGACGATCTGTGCCAGCGCAGAGCGCTCGCGGCCCAGTTCCTGGGCGTATTCAGGCTTGTTCCAGACGTTCGGATCTTCAAGCTCGCGGTTGACCTCGGTCAGACGCTCATGCTTTTGATCGTAGTCAAAGATACCCCCGAATAGTTTCGGAGCGCTCGGACAGGTCCTTGATAGTGTTAAGGATCGGGTTGATTTCCATGGCAGGCAGCACTCGTTGGCGAACTTTTGAAAGCCGGCGAGTATAACGTAATCAAGCTGGTGCGGCAGCCCGCCTGGCGGCTTTAGGCCCCCGCGGTGGCGGTTTTTTTCACTCGATCCCCACCTGATTGCGACCATTGTGCTTGGCCAGATACAGGCCTTTGTCGGCGGCCGAGATCAATTGCCGGCAACTGGTGCTCGGCTGCGGCGTCATGGTGGACAGGCCGATGCTGATGGTCAGGCTCGCCCCTTCGGTCGGCGCGATATGCGGAATCTTCAGCGCGGCCACGGTCTGGCGCAGTTTCTCGGCCACCAGCCGCGCCCCACCGGGCGAGGTGTTCGGCAGCACCAGGGCAAACTCCTCCCCGCCATAACGCGCCGGCAGATCCGACGGTCGGCTGCTGGCTTCGCGGATCGCCGTCGCCACCTTGCGCAGGGCTTCATCGCCTTCCAGATGACCGAAGTTGTCGTTGTAGGACTTGAAGTAATCGACATCGATCATCAGCAGCGACAACTGGGTCTGGTCGCGCATTGCCCGGCGCCATTCCAGCTCCAGGTACTCGTCGAAATGCCGGCGGTTGGACAGGCCGGTCAGGCCATCGGAGTTCATCAGGCGCTGCAGCACCAGGTTGGTATCGAGCAGCTGCTGCTGGCTGACCCGCAGTGCGCGATAGGCCGCGTCCCGCTGCAACAGGGTCATGTAGGAGCGCGAGTGGTAACGGATGCGCGCCACCAGCTCGATATTGTCCGGCAGTTTGACCAGGTAATCGTTGGCCCCGGCGGCGAAGGCCGCACTCTTGATCAGCGGGTCTTCCTTGGTCGAAAGCACGATGATCGGAATGTTCTGGGTCGCCGGGTGGTTGCGGTACTCGCGCACCAACGTCAACCCGTCCAGGCCCGGCATCACCAGGTCCTGCAGGATCACCGTCGGCTTGATGCGGATCGCCTGGGCAATGGCCTGGTGCGGGTCGGCACAAAAGTGGAAGTCGATGTTTTCTTCATTCGCCAACCCACGCCGCACAGCCTCACCGATCATTGCCTGGTCGTCGACCAGCAGCACCATCGCAGCATTTTCATCGGTCTTAAAATCGTCGAGCTGTAAATCATTCATGGGTTGTCACCTGAGTTGCTACCTGGCCAGGACAGCTGCGTTTGTCGGTCATTTGGCAAATATCTCCAGCAATCGTGGAGCGATCTTGTCCAGTGGGCGAATCTCTACGGCAGCGTCGATGGCAGCGGCCGCCTTGGGCATGCCATACACCGCACTACTCTCCTGGTCCTGGGCGATGGTCAGATAACCCTGGTCGCGCATCAGTTTCAGGCCCTGAGCGCCATCGCGGCCCATGCCGGTCAGCAGTACGCCGACCGCATCGCCATTCCAGTAACTGGCGACACTTTCAAAAAACACATCGATCGATGGCCGATAGATCTCGTTTACCGGCTCGGCGGTGTAGGCCAGGGTGCCGTTCTTCAACAGCCGGATATGGTGATTGGTCCCGGCCAGCAGTACCGTACCGCTCTGCGGTGGCTCGCCTTCGCGGGCCAGGCGCACCTTGAGCCTGGAGGCGCTGCTCAGCCATTCGGCCATGCCTGCGGCAAACACCTGGTCGACGTGCTGCACCAGCACGATGGCGGCCGGAAAATGGGCGGGCAGCCCCTTGAGCAACACTTCCAGCGCCGCCGGGCCACCGGCGGACGAGCCGATCGCCACCAGGCCCTGGCGTTGCGCCATGGTGCGCATCGGCACCGGCGCCGAACGCACGTGGTTGCCGCGCTGCTGGCCGATCAGCCAGCCGATATTGAGGATCTTGCGCAGTAAAGGCGCCGCCGCTTCCTGCGCATTGCCGGCCCCCAGGGCCGGTGTATCGACCACGTCCAGCGCGCCATGTCCCATGGCCTCGAACACCCGATGCACGTTCTGCTGGCGATCCACCGTGACGATCACGATAGCGCAAGGGGTTTCGGCCATGATCCGGCGGGTCGCCTCCACGCCGTCCATCACCGGCATGATCAGGTCCATCAGGATCAGGTCGGGCGTCAGCTGCGCGCAGTACTCGACCGCCTCGGCGCCATTGGTCGCGACCCACACCACTTCATGCGCGGGTTCGAAGGCCAGGGCCCGGCGCAGGGCCTCCACGGCCATGGGCATGTCATTGACGATCGCGATTTTCATGCCCGCGCTCCTCCAATCAGCTCCACCACCGCATCCAGCAGGGCGTCATCATGGAAACTGGCTTTGGCTAGATAATAGTCGGCCCCGGCATCCAGTCCACGGCGCCGGTCCTCTTCGCGATCCTTGTAGGAAACCACCATCACCGGCAACGACTGCAGGCGATTGTCACGGCGCAGGAGTGTGACCAATTCAATCCCATCCATTCGGGGCATATCGATGTCGGTGATCAGCAGGTCGAAGTCTTCCGAACGCAAGGCGTTCCAGCCATCCATGCCGTCGACGGCGACCGCTACGTCATAACCACGGTTGAGCAAAAGCTTGCGTTGCAGCTCACGCACGGTGAGCGAGTCGTCGACCACCAGGATGCGCTTGCGCGCCGTCTCGGCCTGATGGCGGTTGTGCCGGGCGATGCGTTCCAGGCGGCCAGTATTGAGCAGCTTGTCCACCGAACGCAGCATGTCCTCGACGTCGACGATCAGCACCACCGAGCCGTCATCGAGCAAGGCTCCGGCGGAAATGTCCTGGACCTTGCCCAGGCGGTCGTCCAGCGGCAGCACCACCAGGGTCCGCTCGCCGATGAAACGCTCGACCGCCACGCCGTAGACCGCGTCGCGCTCGCGAATCACCACGACCTTGAGCGTGGATTCATTGTTCTGCCCCGCCGGGCGTTGCAGCAACTGGCTGGCCGCGACCAGGCCGACGTGGCGGCCTTCGTGCCAGAAATGCTGGCGTCCTTCCAGCTGGACAATGTCGTCGGGCTCCAGATCGCACATGCGTTCGATATGCGCCAGCGGGAAGGCATAGGCCTCTTCGCCGACCTCCACCACCAGGCTGCGCACCACCGACAGGGTCAGCGGCACTTCGAGGTGGAAACGACTGCCCTGCCCCGCCACCTGCTCCAGCTGCACCGCGCCACGCAACTGACGCACCATGTGCTGCACCGCGTCCAGGCCGACACCGCGCCCGGAGACCTCGGTGACCTTGTCCCGCAGGCTGAAGCCCGGCAGGAACAGGAAGGTCAGCAGCTCTTCTTCGCTCAGCTGGTCAGCGGTCTCGGCGGGGGACAACTGGCGCTCGACGATGCTCTGGCGCACCCGTTCCAGGTCGACGCCATTACCGTCATCGCTCAGCTCCAGCACCAGCAGCCCGGCCTGGTGGGAAGCGCGCAGGCGAATCAGGCCCTCGGCCGGCTTGCCCGCCAGCAGCCGCTGTTCGGGCGTTTCGATGCCGTGATCGACCGCGTTGCGCAGCAGGTGGGTCAGCGGCGCCTCGAGTTTTTCCAGCACGTCGCGATCGACCTGGGTCTTCTCGCCCTCGACCTCCAGGCGAACCTGTTTGCCCAGGCTGCGCCCGAGGTCGCGAACCATCCGCACCTGGCCCACCAGCACATCGGCGAACGGCCGCATGCGACAGGCCAGCGCGGTGTCGTAGAGCACCTGGGCACGCTGGCTGGCCTGCCAGCCGAATTCATCCAGCTCGGCGGTTTTCTCCGTCAGCACCTGCTGGGATTCCGCCAGCAGGCGTCGCGCATCTTCCAGGGCTTCGAGGGCCTCCAGGCCCAGCACCTGCTCCTTGAGATGCCCATTGAGGTTTTCCAAAGCGCGCAGGCCGTTGCTCTGCAGGCGCTTGAGGCGCTGCAGAGCCGCCAGGTAGGGCTTCAGGCGCTGGGTTTCCACCAGCGACTTGCTCGACAGGTCGAGCAGGCTGTTCAGGCGTTCGGCCGTGACCCGCAACACCCGTTCGCCCCCCTCGGCGAGCTTCTTGCCCTTGTGCGTAATCGCCGCGGCTGTCTCTTGCAGCGTTTCCTGCAATACCTCCTGCGGCATCTCGAACGGCGGGACCTGTGGTTCGGGTTCGACCCGCGGGGCTTGCAGTTGCAGCTCGGCCATGGGCGGCAGGTGCGGCTCGATCCGGGGCAGGACAACGCCCGCAGGCGCCGCGCCCGGCGAGCCGACCAACTGCTCCATAAGCGCCACGTAGGCGGCAATGTCCTGCTCACTGACCTCGCTGCCCGGCGTGGCGATGCGCATCAGGAAATCGGTGCCCTGCAGCAGCGCATCGATATGTTCGGGACGCAGGTACAGCCGCCCTTCCTGGGCGCTGACCAGGCAATCTTCCATCACATGGGCCACGCTGACCCCGGCGTCGACCCCGACGATCCGCGCCGCGCCCTTGAGCGAGTGGGCGGCGCGCATGCAGGCTTCCAGCTGGTCGGCCTGGGTCGGATTGCGCTCCAGCGCCAGCAGGCCGGCACTGAGCACCTGGGTCTGGGCTTCGGCTTCCAGGCTGAAGAGTTCGAGCAGCGAGGCGTCGCGCATTTGATCGGGGGTCATGTCAGGCTCCGGGTCACGGCGGACAGCAACTGCTCTTCATCCAGCCAACGCAGGCTGCGGCCCTTCCATTGCAGGACGCCACGGGTGTACTTGGCACTGGCCTGCTGGCCGGAAACCGCGGCGGCGTCCAGGGTACGCTCGTCGATGGCATGGATGCCCTCCACCTCGTCCACCGGCACCACCACCGGGCCGCCCTGGGCGGCGATGATCAGCATCCGCGGAATCACCCGCGCTCCCGACACGACCGTGCTGGTGGAGTCCAGCCCCAGCAGCTCCACCAACGACAGGCACGCCACCAGCGCACCACGCACATTCGCCACGCCCAGCAAGGCTCGCGAGCGCTGGTGCGGCAAGGAATGGATCGGCTGCAGCGGCGCCACTTCCACCAGGCAACGGGTGGCAATGCCCAGCCATTCCTCGCCCAGGCGGAACATCAATAACGAACGGGTGACGACATCCGTATCGGCCTCGACCGCTTGCTCATGGCGCTCCTGCTGCAATGCATAGCGGTCGAGCAGGCGGGTGGCCGCGGCGGAATACACCGAGCAATTGCGGCAATGCACATGCCCGGCCAGCAACGGGCAACTCTTGTCGCCGTGGATACCGATACGGTTCCAGCAATCGTCGATGGCCTGTGCATCTTCGTGGGTCACGTTCAACGAAACAGAGCCGCTCATGATTTACGCTCACTGTCTGCTGCACGGCCGCTGCGGGCCGCGCGCTCCTGCAATCGACGGGCACCGGCGACGTCGCCCTGGGAAGCCAGCAAGGCGGCCAGGTGCGCCAGCGCTTCGGCGTGCTGCGGATCCAGGTACAGGGCCTTGCGATAGAAACCCTGGGCTTCCAGGGCGCTGCCCGCCACGTCGCTGAGCAGCCCCAGCCAATAGAACACCTGCGCCACCGGCTCGTGGGTGTCCAGGTAATGCTCGCAAGCCACCCGGGCCTCTGCGCTTTTGCCTTCGTTGGCCAGGGCCGCGATGCTCGCCAGCAACGTCGTGGCATCGCTGGTCGGCCTGGTCGGCGCGGGGCGTTGGCTCGCCACGGCGGCACTGGAGAACGGTCGGCTGCGCACGGGAGGCGCGATGCTGCGCACCGGCTGGCGCGCCGGCAATGCGCTTGGGACAAAGGCCGGCGCGGGTTCGGGCTCGGGTTCGTTATGCCGGCTGAAGGCAAAGGACTGGGCAATGCCGATCGAGCGCATGCCCAGGCGGCCCAGCAGGCTGCCTTCGGCCGGGCCGATGAACAGCACGCCGTCGACATGCGTCAGGCGCTTGAGCACTTCGAACACCTGGCGCTGGGTCGGCTGATCGAAATAGATCAGCAGGTTGCGACAGAAGACAAAATCGTAGGGCGGCTCATTGGCCAGCAAGGTCGGGTCCAGCAGGTTGCCGACCTGCAGGCGCACCTGCTCGCGCACCCGCTCGCTAAGGCTGTAGCGCTCATCTTCGGCGATGAAATGCCGTTCGCGAAAATCGCTGTGCTGGCCGCGAAAGGAGTTCTTGCCATACACCGCCTGCCTGGCCCGCTCGACCGACAGCGGGCTGACATCGAACCCTTCGACCTTGAACTGATGAGGGGCCAGCCCGGCATCGAACAGGGCCATGGCAATCGAGTACGGCTCCTCGCCGGTGGAACACGGCAGGCTGAGGATGCGCAAGGCCCGCATGCCCTTGAGTTCGGCAAGCCGCGAGCGCGCGAGTTTGGCCAGGGTCGCAAAGGATTCCGGGTAACGGAAAAACCAGGTTTCCGGAACGATCACCGCTTCGATCAGGGCCTGCTGTTCATCCCGCGAGCCTTGCAGGGTCTGCCAGTAATGGTCGGCGCTGGGCGCCTGCTGGGCGATGCTGCGCTGGCGTACCGCGCGCTCGATGATCGCCGGGCCCACCGAGGCCACATCGAGGCCGATGCGCTCCTTGAGAAAATCGAAAAATCGCTGGTCGCTGCTCATGACGACTCCCCGAGCAACGCCGGATCCAGCGGCAGCGAGGGAAACAGCAGCGCACGCACCTCGGAATCCAGCAGATCGTCGACACGCACCCATTGCAGCAGGCCCTGGGCGTCTTCGTAGACCGGGCCCAGGTACGGCGCATTGCGGTTATCCAGGCCGTAGGCCTTGAAGTCCTGCGGATTGCAACGCAGGGTGTCAGTGGCCTGCTCGAGGATCAGCCCCAGCAACTGAGCGGGCTGTGCCGCCTGCGGGCGGTAATGCACCAGCACCAGGCGGGTGCTGGTGCGCTCCTGCGCCGGCTCGCCAAAGGTCAGGGCACTCAGGTCGAGCACCGGCACCACCGCGCCGCGATGGGCGAAGACCCCGGCCACCCAGGACGGCGCCCGGGGAATCGGCTTGAGTTGCAGGCGCGGCAATACCTCGACCACCTCGATGGCCTGCAAGGCGTAACGTTCGGTGCCGATGCGGAACACCAGGAACAGTGCGTCTTTCGTCGCCGTCCCTGCGCCGCCTTTCGCTGCGAGCTCGTTCATCAGACTTTGAAACGCGAGACGCCGCTGCGCAGCCCCACCGCCACCTGGCTCAGTTCATCGATGGCGAAACTGGCCTGGCGCAGCGACTCGACGGTCTGGCTGCTGGCATCGCCCAGTTGCACCAGGGCGTGGTTGATCTGCTCGGCACCGGTGGCCTGGGCCTGCATGCCCTCGTTGACCATCAACACCCGCGGCGCCAGGGCCTGGACCTGATGGATGATCTGCGACAGCTGCTCGCCGACCTGCTGCACCTCGGCCATGCCGCGGCGCACTTCTTCGGAGAACTTGTCCATGCCCATGACCCCGGCCGAGACCGCCGACTGGATCTCCCGGACCATTTGCTCGATATCGTAGGTGGCGACCGCGGTCTGGTCCGCCAGGCGCCGCACTTCAGTGGCCACCACGGAAAAGCCGCGCCCGTACTCGCCGGCTTTCTCGGCTTCGATCGCGGCGTTGAGCGACAGCAGGTTGGTCTGGTCGGCGACCTTGACGATGGTCACCACCACCTGATTGATGTTGCCGGCCTTCTCATTGAGGATCGCCAGCTTGGCGTTGACCAGGTCGGCCGCGCCCATCACCGAATGCATGGTTTCTTCCATCCGCGCCAGGCCCTGCTGGCCGGAGCCAGCCAGCACCGAAGCCTGGTCGGCGGCGGTGGAGACTTCGGTCATGGTGCGCACCAGATCGCGAGAGGTGGCCGCGATTTCCCGGGAGGTCGCACCGATTTCGGTGGTGGTCGCCGCGGTCTCGGTAGCGGTCGCCTGTTGCTGCTTGGAGGTGGCGGCGATCTCGGTGACCGAGGTGGTGACCTGGACCGAGGAGCGCTGCGCCTGGGACACCAGGGAGTTGAGCTCGGTCATCATGTCGTTGAAGCCGGTTTCCACGGCACCGAATTCGTCCTTGCGATCCAGGTTCAGGCGGCTGGTCAGATCGCCCGTGCGCATGACGTCGAGGATCTTCACGATACGGTTCATCGGCGCCATGATCGCGCGCATCAGCAACAGGCCACACAGGCCCGCCGCCAGCACCGCCACCAGCAGGGAAACGCCCATGGTGACTTTGGCCGCGGCCACCGCATCGTCGATCTGCAAGGCGGCCGAATCGGCGACCCCCTTGTTCTCGTCGATAATGTCGTTGAGTTTCATCCGACCGGCGATCCAGGTGGGCGTCAACTGGTCATGGAACACGCGGACAGCCTCGGCTTCCTGATTACGCCGATGCAGATCCAGGACCATGGCCTGGATCTTGAGAAATTCCTGATGGCGTTTTTCAAACTCGTCGAACTCCAGCTGGTCGGTCTCACCGCGAAGCGTTTCCTTGTAGCTGGCCATGTATTTCTGCAGGCGTTGCTCGAAGCTTTTGAAATCGGCCTCGTCCTTGGCACTGACGCCCTTGCCTTCGTTCAGGCCGATGATTTCCTGGGTATGCAGGAAACTGTCGACCCACGAACCGCGAATCATCGAACTGAAATAGACCCCGGGAATGGCATCGGAGCGCATGCGGTCTTCGCCGGCCTCGATCTTCAACAAACGGGAGTACGAGGCTATGACCATCAGCAGCATGATGGTGATAATCACCGCAAAGCTCGCCAAAATGCGTTGGCGCAACGTCCAGTTCTTCACAGTCAGTCCTCGGGGCCATTCAAATGGTGGGGAGTATAGCCGAGGGCGTGCCATCATTTATCAGCGTATTGCGCACCACGTCTCACTCAGAGCGAAAGGCAGGGTCCGCTCTGGAGAGCTACTTTCCGCCAGATGACTCGAGCGCCGCCAGTGATGATCCGGCACAAGCAGAGGGCATTTCTGCCATCAAAGAGGGCGTGCGAAGCTTTCTCCAGCGCACGCCCGACTGGCGTCAAAGATTGGCCTGGCGCACCTGTTTTTCCAGTTCGAGTTTCAACCCCGGCTCCAGCTTGAGTTGACGCGCCAACTCATCCAGATAGGCCTTTTCCATGAAGTTTTCCTCGTCCACCAGCATCACGCTGGCGACGTACATTTCCGCGGCCATTTCCGGGGTGCCGGCGGCCCGCGCCACATCCGCCGGGTCCAAGGGTTTGTTGAGTTCGGCGTGCAGCCAGTGCTGCAGTTCCTGATCGTTGTCCAGCCGGATGAACTCACCTTCGATCAGGGCGCGCTCGCGCTCGTCGATATGGCCATCGGCCTTGGCTGCTGCCACCAGCGCCTTGAGGATCGCCTGGCTGTGTTGTTCGACCTGCTGCACGGGCAGGCGATCGAGAGTCTGCGGCTCGCTTTTCGGTGCACCGGCCTGCTGCGCCTGCCAGTTTCCGTAGGCCTTGTAGGCGATCACGCCCAACGCCGCCAGGCCGCCATAGGTCAGCGCCTTGCCGCCGAATTTGCGGGCTTTTTTATTGCCCAGCAGCAGGCCCATGGCGCCGGCCGCCAACGCCCCGCCGCCAGCACCGGACAACAGGCTGCCGAGCCCGCCGGAACCGCCACCGAGCAACCCGCCCAGCGCGCCCTTGTCGGCAGCGGATGCCTTGTTCTGCTGCGCCCCTGCCTTGTTCTGCAACAGGTCCTGGCCAGACTTGAGCAATTGATCGAGCAATCCACGGGTGTTCATCCAAACCTCCAGCAACTAATAAGGCCACCAGCCTAGATCGAAGTGCCCCGATCCTGGGCTCGAGTGTGCTTCCAGATGTTGCTTCACCAGGCCCGGTCGTATGCCTGGGCAGCCCTTCGATTAAAAAGATATACACTCGAAAAAATCGATAAAACCGCCTGACCGGTGATTGCCCATGATGACTTTGCGCCAGATCCGTCACTTCATCGCCGTGGCCGAGACCGGCTCGATCTCGTCTGCCGCCCAGGCGGTGTTCATTTCCCAGTCGACCCTGACCCTGGCGATCCAGCAGCTCGAACAGGAAATCGGCGTCAACCTGTTCAACCGCCACGCCAAGGGCATGACCCTGACTCACCAGGGCCACCAGTTCCTGCGCCAGGCGCACCTGATCCTGGCCACGGTCGACAATGCCAAGCGCAGCCTGCAACAGAGCACCGACCAGGTGGCCGGCCAGTTGATCGTCGGCGTGACCAGCCTGGTCGCCGGTTACTACCTGGCGGACTTGCTCACACGTTTCCAGCGCGCCTACCCCAATGTGGAAATCCGCGTGATGGAGGATGAGCGCCCCTACATCGAGCACTTGTTGGTCAGCGGCGAAATCGACGTCGGGGTATTGATCCTCTCCAATCTCGAGGACCGCCACGCCCTGCAGACCGAAGTGCTGACCCACTCCCCCCACCGCCTGTGGCTGCCCGCCCAGCACCCGCTGCTGGAACACGACAGCATCAGCCTGGCGGATGTCGCTCGCGAGCCGCTGATCCAGCTCAACGTCGATGAAATGGACCGCAATGCCCAGCGCCTGTGGTCCGGCGCCGGCCTGCAACCGCGCATCACCCTGCGCACCGCCTCCACCGAAGCGGTGCGCAGCCTGGTGGCGGCCGGGCTTGGGGTGTCGATCCAGCCGGACATGACCTATCGCCCCTGGTCGCTGGAGGGCGACATCATCGAGGCCCGGCCCATCGCCGACCTCAGCCAGACCCTCGATGTCGGCCTGGCCTGGCGCCGGGGCACGGCGCGCCCGGCGCTGGTCGACCCGTTCCTGACCGTGGCTCGTGAACAGCCCCACGGCGGGCGCAAGCCATCTATTTAATCGAATGCTGCATTCAGTATTTGGTATTTGTCGAGCACCGGCCCCGCCACTAGTCTCTGATCATCCGTCCAGAGAGGGCCGGGCCTCCGTCACTGGAGAGCACCATGGCCATACAAGAAAAGAGAACCCGGAAAATGGCTGGCGCGCAGACTCCGCTGTCCACCGCTTTGTTGATCGATGGCGAATTGGTCGCCGGCCAGGGGCTTGTCGAACCTATCCTCAACCCGGCCACCGGCGAAGTGCTGACCCGGATCGCCGAGGCCAGCAGCGAACAGGTGGAAGGCGCGATCCTCGCCGCCCACCGCGCCTTTACCGACTGGTCGCGCACCACGCCCCAGCAACGCTCGAACATCCTCCTGGCGATTGCCGATGCCGTGGAAAAGCAGGCCGACCACCTGGCCCGCCTGGAATCGCTGAACTGCGGCAAGCCGCTGCACCTGGCGCGCCAGGACGATCTGGGCGCCACCGTCGACGTGTTCCGTTTTTTTGCCGGCGCCGTGCGCTGCCAGACCGGCCAGCTCGCCGGCGAGTACCTGCCGGGCTACACCAGCATGGTGCGGCGCGACCCTATCGGCGTGGTGGCGTCGATCGCGCCGTGGAACTACCCGATCATGATGGCCGCCTGGAAGATCGCTCCGGCCCTGGCCGCCGGCAATACCCTGGTGTTCAAGCCGTCGGAGCATACCCCGCTGTCGATCCTGGCCCTGGCGCCGACCCTGGCCGAACTGCTGCCGCGCGGCGTGCTGAACATTGTCTGCGGCGGTGGCGAAGGCGTGGGCAGCCACCTGGTCAGCCACCCCAAGGTACGCATGGTGTCGCTGACCGGCGATATCGTCACCGGGCAGAAGATCCTCCAGGCCGCCTCGAAAACCCTGAAACGCACGCACCTGGAACTGGGCGGCAAGGCCCCGGTGATCGTCTGCAACGACGCCGACCTGCAGGCCGTGGTCGAGGGTGTGCGCAACTACGGCTATTACAACGCCGGGCAGGACTGCACCGCGGCCTGCCGGATCTATGCCCAGGGCGGAATCCATGACCGTCTGGTGGCCGAACTGGGCGCCGCCGTGAGCAGCCTGCGGTTCGCCGGCAAGCGCGATGCCGACAACGAGATCGGCCCGCTGATCAGCACTCGCCAGCGCGACCGAGTGGCCAGCTTCGTCGAACGCGCCCTGGGCCAACCGCATATCGAACGGGTGACCGGCGCGGCGGTGCATTCGGGCGCCGGCTTCTATTACCAGCCGACCCTGCTGGCCGGCTGTCGGCAGCAGGATGAAATCGTCCAGCGCGAAGTGTTCGGCCCGGTGGTCACCGTCACCCGTTTCGACGAGCTGGCGCAGGCAGTGGACTGGGCCAACGACTCGGAATACGGCCTGGCCTCGTCGGTCTGGACCCAGAACCTGGACAAGGCCATGCAGGTGGCGGCCCGCCTGCAATATGGCTGCACCTGGATCAACAGCCATTTCATGCTGGCCAGCGAAATGCCCCACGGCGGCTTGAAACGCTCCGGCTACGGCAAGGACCTGTCCAGCGATTCGCTGCAGGACTACAGCGTGGTGCGCCACATCATGGCCCGCCACGGCAATGACCTGGAATAACGGCACTAAGCTGATAACAAGCCCTTAGGGCGCGCTCCACCACGTTCACAACTGCCCCGACCATAATTTGAAGAAGAGGGTTTCCCCATGTTCGTGCACAAGACCGCACTGCTCAGTGCAATCACCACCGCCCTGCTGGCCAGCGCCAGCCTCCAGGCCGCCGAACCGCTCAAGGCCGTCGGTGCCGGCGAAGGCCAGCTGGATATCGTGGCCTGGCCCGGCTACATCGAACGTGGCGAGAGCGACAAGAACTACGACTGGGTCACCGGCTTCGAGAAGGAGACCGGTTGCAAGGTCAACGTCAAGACCGCGGGCACCTCCGACGAGATGGTCAGCCTGATGGCCAAGGGCGGCTACGACCTGGTCACCGCGTCCGGCGACGCCTCCCTGCGGCTGATCGTCGGCAAGCGCGTGCAGCCGATCAACACCGCGCTGATTCCCAACTGGAAAAACCTCGACCCGCGCCTCAAGGACGCGCCCTGGTACGTGGTCGACAAGCAGACCTACGGCACACCCTACCAGTGGGGCCCGAACGTGCTGATGTACAACACCACCGTCTTCAAGCAGGCACCGACCAGCTGGAGCGTGCTGTTCGACGCGCAGAACCTGCCGGACGGCAAGCCCAACAAGGGCCGCGTGCAGGCCTATGACGGGCCGATCTACATCGCCGATGCCGCGTTGTACCTCAAGAGCACGAAACCGGAACTGGGGATCCAGAATCCCTACGAACTGACCGAGGCCCAGTACAAGGCGGTGCTCGACCTGCTGCGCGCCCAGCAACCGCTGATCCACCGCTACTGGCACGACACCACGGTGCAGATGAGCGACTTCAAGAACGAAGGCGTGGTCGCCGCCAGCTCCTGGCCGTATCAGGTCAACGGCCTGGTCAACGAGAAACAGCCGATCGCCTCGACCATTCCCAAGGAAGGGGCCACCGGCTGGGCCGACACCACCATGCTGCACAGCGAGGCCAAGCATCCCAACTGTGCCTACAAGTGGATGGACTGGTCGCTCACGCCGAAGGTCCAGGGCGATGTCGCTGCCTGGTTCGGCTCGCTGCCAGCCGTGCCGGCGGCCTGCCAGGAAAGCCAACTGCTGGGCGCCGAGGGCTGCAAGACCAACGGCTTCGACCAGTTCGACAAGATCGCCTTCTGGAAAACCCCGCAGGCCGAGGGCGGCAAGTTCGTGCCGTACAGCCGCTGGACCCAGGATTACATCGCAATCATGGGCGGCAGGTGAGTTCCCTGTAGCCGCTGCCGCAGGCTGCGATAAGGCCGAAGGCCTTCAGCGATCTCAAGATCCTGCGCCCCCTTCGGGGTCGATCGCAGCCTTCGGCAGCGGCTACAGGTTCCTGCGCTCTTCGCCAAACCTGATTCCGCGCTTTCCCGGAGCACCGCACCATGACGCTTGCAGTCCAGTTCACCAACGTTTCCCGGCAGTTCGGCGAGGTGAAGGCCGTTGACCGGGTGTCCATCGATATCCAGGACGGCGAGTTCTTTTCCATGCTCGGCCCTTCCGGCTCGGGCAAGACCACCTGCCTGCGCCTGATCGCCGGTTTCGAACAGCCGAGCGCCGGCTCGATCCACATCCACGGGGCCGAAGCCACCGGGTTGCCGCCCTATCAGCGCGATGTCAACACCGTGTTCCAGGATTACGCGCTGTTTCCCCATATGAACGTGCGTGACAACGTGGCCTACGGCCTGAAAGTCAAAGGCGTCGCCAAGGCCGAACGCCTCAAGCGCGCCGAAGAAGCCCTGGCCATGGTCGCCCTGGAAGGCTACGGCGAGCGCAAGCCGGTGCAGCTGTCCGGCGGCCAGCGCCAGCGCGTGGCCCTGGCCCGGGCGCTGGTCAATCGGCCGCGGGTCCTGCTGCTGGACGAACCCCTGGGGGCGCTGGACCTGAAGCTGCGCGAACAGATGCAGGGCGAACTGAAGAAGCTGCAGCGCCAGCTCGGCATCACCTTCATCTTCGTCACCCACGACCAGACCGAAGCCCTGTCGATGTCCGACCGCGTGGCGGTGTTCAACAAGGGCCGCATCGAGCAGGTCGACAGCCCGCGCAACCTGTACATGAAACCGGCCACCACCTTCGTCGCCGAGTTCGTCGGCACCTCCAACGTGATTCGCGGCGAGCTGGCCGAACGCCTGAGCGGCAGCCAGCGGCCCTTCTCGATCCGCCCGGAACATGTGCGTTTCGCCGAAGGCCCGCTGCCCAGCCACGAGATCGAAGTCAGCGGCCTGCTGCACGATATCCAGTACCAGGGCAGCGCCACCCGCTACGAGCTGCAACTGGACAACGGCCAGACCCTCAGCATCAGCCGGGCCAACGACCAATGGCTGGACAGCGGCGCCCAGCACCAGACCGGGCAACGCCTCAGCGCGCGCTGGGCTCGCGAGGCGATGATCCCGCTGGCCGATACCCTGGCGAGCGGGGTGTGACATGAACACCCTGGCGATCACTTCCCAAAGCCCCGGCGGCTCGCCGCTGCGGCGCTTTTCCAACCTGCTGTACCGACGGCCGAACCTGTACCTGGCGCTGCTGCTGGTGCCGCCGCTGCTCTGGTTCGGCGCGATTTACCTGGGCTCCTTGCTGATCCTGCTCTGGCAGGGCTTCTACACCTTCGATGACTTCACCATGGCGGTCACCCCGGACCTGACCCTGGCCAACTTCGCCGCGCTGTTCCAGCCGTCGAACTTCGACATCATCCTGCGCACCCTGAGCATGGCCATCGCCGTATCGCTCGCCAGCGCCGTGGTCGCCTTCCCCATCGCCTACTACATGGCGCGCTACACCAGCGGCAAGACCAAGGCGTTCTTCTACATCGCGGTGATGCTGCCGATGTGGGCCAGCTACATCGTCAAGGCCTACGCCTGGACCCTGCTGCTGGCCAAGGGCGGCGTGGCCCAGTGGTTCGTCCAGCACCTTGGGCTGGAGCCGCTGTTGCAGTTCATCCTGGGGATTCCCGGGGTCGGCGGCAGCACCCTGTCGACCTCGCACCTGGGGCGCTTCATGGTGTTCGTCTACATCTGGCTGCCGTTCATGATCCTGCCGATCCAGGCCTCCCTGGAACGCCTGCCGCCGTCCTTGCTGCAAGCCTCCGCCGACCTCGGCGCCAAGCCGCGCCAGACCTTCATGCAGGTGATCCTGCCGCTGTCGGTGCCGGGCATCGCCGCCGGCTCGATCTTCACCTTCTCCCTGACCCTGGGCGACTTCATCGTGCCGCAACTGGTGGGCCCGCCCGGCTACTTCGTCGGCAGCATGGTCTACGCCCAGCAAGGGGCGATCGGCAACATGCCGATGGCCGCCGCCTTCACCCTGGTGCCGATCGTGCTGATCGCCATTTACCTGTCCATCGTCAAACGCCTGGGGGCCTTCGATGCGCTCTGACTCAGCCAAGCACGGAGAACCAGCCTCGTTGGGCCTGCGCCTTGCCGCGTGGGGCGGGCTGCTGTTCCTGCATTTCCCGATCCTGATCATCTTCCTCTACGCCTTCAATACCGAAGACGCGGCCTTCAGCTTTCCGCCCCAGGGCTTCACCCTGAAATGGTTCGGCGTGGCCTTCGCCCGCCCCGACGTACTCGAGGCCATCAAGCTGTCGTTGCAGATCGCCGCCATCGCCACCCTGATCGCCATGGTCCTCGGCACCCTCGCCTCGGCGGCGCTGTACCGGCGGGAGTTCTTCGGCAAGCAGGGCATTTCGCTGATGCTGATCCTGCCCATCGCCCTGCCGGGGATCATCACCGGCATCGCCCTGCTGGCGACCTTCAAGACATTGGGGATCGAGCCGGGGATGTTCACCATCATCGTCGGCCACGCGACCTTCTGCGTGGTGATTGTCTACAACAACGTGATCGCCCGCCTGCGCCGTACCTCCCACAGCCTGATCGAAGCCTCGATGGATCTGGGCGCCGACGGCTGGCAGACCTTCCGCTACATCATCTTGCCGAACCTCGGCTCGGCGTTGCTGGCCGGCGGCATGCTGGCGTTCGCCCTGTCGTTCGACGAAATCATCGTCACCACCTTCACCGCCGGCCATGAACGCACCCTGCCGCTGTGGCTGCTCAACCAGCTCAGCCGGCCGCGGGACGTACCGGTGACCAACGTCGTCGCCATGCTGGTGATGCTGGTGACCATGCTGCCGATCCTCGGCGCCTATTACCTGACCCGCGGCGGCGAAAGCGTGGCGGGCAGCGGTGGGAAATAACCCTGTAGCCGCTGCCGCAGGCTGCGATCGACCCGCAGGGTCGTGGCGCCCTCCGGTTCGCTGAAGGCCTTCGGCCTTATCGCAGCCTGCGGCAGCGGCTACAGATCGCAGAACATCCAACAGATATTTCAGGAGAACAGCCATGCAAACCAAACTCTTGATCAACGGCCAACTGGTCAGCGGCGAAGGCCCTGCCCAGGCGGTATTCAACCCCGCGCTGGGCAAGGTGCTGGTGGAAATCAACGAGGCCAGCGAAGCCCAGGTCGATGCCGCGGTGCGCGCCGCCGACGCGGCGTTCCAGAGCTGGTCGCAAACCGTGCCGAAAGAACGTTCGCTGCTGTTGCTCAAGCTGGCCGACAGCATCGAAGCCCATGGCGAGGAGCTGGCCCGGCTGGAGTCGGACAACTGCGGCAAGCCGCTGAGCGCGGCCTTGAACGACGAGATCCCGGCGATTGCCGACGTGTTCCGTTTCTTCGCCGGCGCCAGCCGTTGCCTCAGCGGTTCGGCCGGCGGCGAATACCTGCCGGGGCACACCTCGATGATCCGTCGCGACCCGGTGGGAGTGATCGCCTCCATCGCGCCGTGGAACTACCCGCTGATGATGGTCGCCTGGAAAATCGCCCCGGCCCTGGCCGCCGGTAACACCGTGGTGCTCAAGCCCTCGGAGCAGACCCCGCTGACCGCCCTGCGCCTGGCCGAACTGGCGGCGGCGATCTTTCCCGCTGGCGTGCTCAACCTGGTCTTCGGCCGCGGCGCCACCGTGGGCCAACCGCTGGTGACCCATCCGAAGGTGCGCATGGTGTCGCTCACCGGCTCCATCGCCACCGGCTCGAACATCATTTCCAGCACCGCCGACAGCGTCAAACGCCTGCACATGGAACTGGGCGGCAAGGCACCGGTGATCATCTTCGACGACGCCGACATCGACGCCGCCGTGGAAGGCATCCGCACCTTCGGTTTCTACAACGCCGGCCAGGATTGCACCGCTGCCTGCCGCATCTATGCCCAGGAGGGTATCTATGAGCGCTTCGTCGAGAAGCTCGGCGCGGCGGTCGCCAGCATCAAATACGGCCTGCAGGGCGACCCGGATACCGAACTGGGCCCACTGATCAGCGCCCAGCACCGCGACCGCGTGGCCGGGTTCGTCGAGCGCGCCATCGCCCAGCCGCATATCCGCCTGGTCACCGGCGGCAAGGCGGTGGACGGCAACGGCTTCTTCTTCGAACCGACGGTGCTGGCCGACGCCCGGCAAGACGACGAAATCGTCCGCCGCGAAGTGTTCGGGCCGGTGGTCTCGGTCACCCGCTTCGCTGACGAGGCCCAGGTCCTGGGCTGGGCCAACGACTCGGAGTACGGCCTGGCGT
Organism: Pseudomonas sp. GW822-FHT05A08; assembly: GCF_058800485.1. Lineage (NCBI taxonomy): Bacteria > Pseudomonadati > Pseudomonadota > Gammaproteobacteria > Pseudomonadales > Pseudomonadaceae > Pseudomonas > Pseudomonas sp. GW822-FHT05A08. The sequence continues at coordinate 1,499,930 of NZ_CM179511.1, read as the reverse complement.
CCTCGGTATGGACCGCCGATGTCGGCCGCGCCCACCGCCTCTCGGCGCGCCTGCAATACGGCTGCACCTGGGTCAATACCCACTTCATGCTGGTCAGCGAAATGCCCCACGGCGGGCAGAAGCTCTCCGGCTACGGCAAGGACATGTCCCTGTACGGGCTGGAGGACTACAGCGTCGTGCGCCATGTGATGTTCAAGCACTGACCGGCATCGCGGGCAAGCCTCGCTCCTACGAACCTGTACAACCCGTAGGAGCGAGGCTTGCCCGCGATGGTCACGACACGCATGAAAGAACGATGTGGCCAGGCCCGGCGGCCCGGCTAATAGCAATTACCGTCGGTTTCAGCACAGAACTCGTAGGGCGTGTTGCTGATGAACCCATCGAGCCAGTGGTGCTCCCAGTCCGGCCACTGAATGATGTAGGTCTTGCTGGCCTTGATGAACTCCAGGCCAAAGATGCGGATGCTGTTGTCGTCCTCGTACATCCGCAGGTCCAGCGACCAGTCTTCGATCAAGGGCGTGCGATAGACCCGTTGCGGCTCCTTGAGGTCGATGATTTGCAAGTAGCCCAGGCCGCCGAAAGGCACCAGCAGGCCACCGGCCGAGGCATGCTGCAGCAGGTAACGGCCGGAGGGGCTGGTGCTCGAATAGGGCTTGCGCTCGAGCACGGTGTTCAAGGCGCAGACGAACACCAGCGCGCAGGCGAACAGCAGTAAAACCAGCACCGTCAGCGTCTTCCTGTACTTCATCGCGCGCCCGCCAAAAAACTGCAATTCATTTGCCCGATCTCCTTGAAAGGCGGCTATTGAACGAGGTCTGGCCAAGCCGATCAAGTTGCGGCACCATCCGCCGCCACACAGCGCCAGGCTCCGCAGCCCGCGGCGCTGAAACCTCTCCGGCAGCCAGGATGCGCCCATGCCCTCGCGAATCGTCAGCCTGATGCTGCAAGTGGCCGTCTGGCTGGTGCTACCGTTCGCCGCCCTGCAACTCGGCCTGGTACTGACCGGCGCCGTCGCCGCGCCTTTTATTTCGGCCCTGGCGATCCCCACCGGGGTCCTGTCCCTGGTGCTGATCCAGATCAGCCTGGTGTATGCCGCCGCCAAAGGCTGGCACGCCTGCCGCATGCCGGCCCACTATCGCTGGCTGGGCCTGTGGCTGGGCTGCGTGCTGGTGCTGTGTGCCGTGCCGCGGTTCATGCCGTTGGCGGGGAGCGGCATATGAATCCCTGGACTCACGGGTGCCCCGTCGATCCTCCTGCTCGGCCAGCGATAGACCGGGGAGCGCGTGGCGGAAGTCATCCCGTCGACTGATTTTTTGCAGACAAGGCTTGCCAAGCATTCAGGTTCATCCTTTAATTGAGTGATCAGTCAATTAACTAATGAGCCCACATGCGCCCCGCCAATCCCCTGCAACGCGAAGCCAAGCGAACCGCCCTGCTGGATGCCGCTGCCCAGTGTTTTGCCGAAGCCGGTTTTGTCGCCACCCGCACCGCTGACATTTGCAGCACCGCGGGCATGAGCTCCGGCAATCTGTTCCATTACTTCAGCAGCAAGCACGAACTGCTGTTGGCGCTGATCGCCCGGGAAGGTGAAGAGACCGCCGCCGCGATGGCTGCACTGGTCGCGGCTGAAGACCCGATGGCGGCCCTGTCAGGCTTCCTCGAGCACGTCTGCCAACTGGCCAGCGACCGCCATTACGCCGGCCTGGCCCTGGAGATTTCCGCCCTCGGCCACCGCGACGAAGCCGTGGCACACCTGGTCAAGGCCAACGATCTGGTGTTGCGCGAAGGGCTCGTCGCTCTGGTGGACGCCGCAGGCCGAGCCGGGCAATTGCACACCAAACTGAGCCCCGAACAGGCCGCCACCTGGCTGGCCGCGCTGGTCGACGGCCTGTTCGCCCGGGTCGCCGCCGACCCGCTGTTCAACCCGCAAGACCAATCCCAGGTGCTGCAACAACTGGTGGCCCACCTGCTGCAAGGACGCTGACCCAGATGAACAGCCCCGCTCGCCCCGGCCTCGAGAAAATCACGTCCGCCACTCGCCTGCTGCACATCGATGCCCTGCGCGGGTTCGCCTTGCTAGGCATCCTGGCGGTGAACATCTGGGTGTTCACCGACCCTTACTACGGCGCCTCAGTGAGCAATCCGGCCTACCCCGCCGCCATCGATCACGCCATCCGCTTCCTGATCTCGACCTTGTTCGAAACCAAGTTCTACCTGCTGTTCTCCTTTCTCTTCGGCTACAGCTTCACCCTGCAACTGGCTTCGGCGCAGCGCTCGCAGAGCGCGTTCGTACCGCGCATGGTACGCAGGCAACTGGCGCTGCTGGCGATCGGACTGATCCACGGCTCCGTGCTGTTCTACGGTGAGATTCTGTCTCTCTACGCAGTGCTCGGCCTGGTATTGCTGGGGCTGCGCAACCTTTGCCCGCGACGCGCGCTCAAGCTGGCGGTGGGACTGCTGGTGTGCTCGGCGCTGATTTTCATGGCGCTGGGCCTGCTGCAACTAGCCGAAAGCAATTACGTCGGCAGCATGGAATGGGAACCCGTGGACAAGGCCTTCCTGCTCGGCTCGAGCGCCTTGGGCACCTTGAGCTTCAACCTCAGTCACCTGCCAGAGACCATCCTCGCGTTATGGCTGTTGCAGGGCCCCAGTACCTTGGCAATGTTCCTGTTCGGCTATGTAGCCGGACGCCGCGGCTGGCTGGTGGCGCCCTACGTCTTCGACGCCTGGAAGGACAGGTTATTGAGCCTGATGCTGCCCATCGGCCTCGGCGGCGCGCTCATCTATGGCTATACCGCCGCCTATGCCCCCGGCGCTGGCCTGGAAGCCCTGGGATACGGCATAGGCCAGTTGACCGCGCCCCTGCTCACCGCCAGCTACGTGCTGCTGTTCCTTGGCGCGTTCAACTCGCCCCTGGGCGAACGAGTGTGCAGGTTGCTGGCCCCCATGGGACGCATGTCGCTGAGCAACTACCTACTGCAATCCTTGCTCCTGAGCCTGATATTCACCGGCTACGGCCTGGGCCTGATCAACCAGCTGGGCTCGGCCTGGATCCTACTGATCGTGATCGCTCTCTACGCGCTGCAACTGTGGCTCAGCACCCTGTGGATGCGCGGCCATCAATATGGCCCTTGCGAATGGCTGCTGCGGGCCGTAACCCTCCTCGCCTGGCCGGCCTGGCGCAAAGCCCGCTGAAGATCAGGCCAGCCTGAGGTACAGATGGATGTCCTCGGGTTCCAGGCGATACAGCTCTGGATCGGGGGCCGCCAACAGCTTGCAGCCCAGGCGGCGATAGAAATCCACGGTATTGCGCGACGGCGTGGCCGAGACATACAGCCCCTCGCCGCCCATGCGCCGTGCCTGCTCGGCGGCCAGGCCGAACAAGCGCTGGCCCAGGCCGCGCCCGCGATACGCCTGGCTGACATGCAGGAACTTCAACTGCCGCAGCTGCAGGCCGGCGTTGTGGATCACCAGGCAATCGACCACCGCGGCGGCCACCAGCCGGTGCTCGTCGAACACCCCGTACAGCCAGCCGCCGCGCTGTTCACACGCCTGCAAGACCTGCGCGTCATGCTCGGCTTCGCCGGGCGGCCAGCCGGTCACCACCTCGCGCTGGGGATAACCCAGCAGTTGCCCGTCCTGCTGGCGGTAGAACGCCTCGATCAGCTCTGCACGGTCAATCAGTTTGAACAGCGGGATGTCTTGCGAGGTCAAAAGGCGTTCATTGAGCATGTGGGTTTTCCTGAAGCCATCCGTGGTTTTACGTATCGATACACGCGGGGCATTTTTTGCCTCGGGCGAACCGATTATTCTATCCGCCCGCGGTTAAAAGTCCGTTGTGTTTGGCCGAAGGCATGACCGAACCTCCATTTCCGATCCAGCGCAGCCAGGAAGGGCTCGGGATCTCCTGACAAGGTTCACTTATGCATCGCAGGCATCTTCTGAAAGCATCCATGGCGCTGGCCGCCTACACCGGCCTGTCGGCCACGGGTCTGCTGGCCACCCGGGCCTGGGCGGGCGCCGCCGACGGCGAAGCGCAAGCCTTCGATTTCGAGATTCTCAAGGCCCGGGCCAAGCAGTTGGCCGGCAAGCCCTACGTGGACACCAAGCAGGTGCTGCCACCGACCCTGGCGACCATGACCCCGCAGAACTTCAACGCGATCCGGTACGACGGCAACCACTCGCTGTGGAAGGAGCTGAACGGCCAGCTGGACGTGCAGTTCTTCCACGTCGGCATGGGCTTCAAGCAGCCGGTGCGCATGCACAGCGTCGACGCCAAGACCCGGCAGGCGCGGGAAGTGCATTTCCGCCCGTCGCTGTTCAACTACCAGAACACCAGCGTCGACACCCCGCAGCTCAAGGGCGACCTGGGTTTTGCCGGCTTCAAGCTGTTCAAGGCCCCGGAGCTGGACAGGCACGATGTGGTGTCCTTCCTCGGCGCCAGTTATTTCCGCGCGGTGGACAAGACCGGCCAGTACGGCCTCTCGGCCCGCGGCCTGGCGATCGACACCTACGCCAAGAAGCGCGAAGAATTCCCCGACTTCACCCAGTTCTGGTTCGAGACCCCGGACAAGGACAGCACCCGTTTCGTGGTCTATGCCCTGCTCGATTCGCCCAGCGCCACCGGCGCCTACCGCTTCGACATCGACTGCCAGGCCGAGCGCGTGGTGATGGACGTCGATGCGCACGTCAACGCCCGCACCGCCATCGAACAACTGGGCATCGCGCCGATGACCAGCATGTTCAGCTGCGGCACCCATGAGCGGCGCATGTGCGACACCATCCATCCGCAGATCCACGACTCGGACCGCCTGGCCATGTGGCGCGGCAACGGCGAGTGGATCTGCCGTCCGCTGAACAACCCGGCGACCCTGCAGTTCAACGCCTTCGCCGACAAGGACCCGAAGGGTTTCGGCCTGGTGCAGACTGACCATGAGTTCGCCAACTACCAGGACACCGTGGACTGGTACAGCCGGCGCCCGAGCCTGTGGGTCGAGCCGACCACCGCCTGGGGCGAAGGCTCGGTCGACCTGCTGGAGATCCCCACCACCGGCGAGACCCTGGACAATATCGTGGCCTTCTGGACCCCGAAAACACCGCTGGCCGCCGGGGATTCGCTGAACTACGGCTACAAGCTGTACTGGAGCGCCCTGCCACCGGTGGGCACGCCGCTGGCGCGGGTCAACGCCACCCGTTCGGGCATGGGCGGCTTCGTCGAGGGCTGGGCGCCGGGCGAGCATTATCCGCCGGTCTGGGCCCGGCGCTTCGCCGTGGACTTCAACGGCGGCGGGCTGGAGCGGCTGCCGGAGGGCACCGGCATCGAGCCCGTGGTCACTGCGTCGAACGGTCAGGTCAAGGATTTCCACGTGCTGAAGCTGGACGAGATCCAGGGTTATCGCGTGCTCTTCGACTGGTACCCGACCAACGACAGCGTCGATCCGGTGGAGCTGCGGCTGTTCATCCGCAGCAACGATCGCACCCTGAGCGAAACCTGGCTGTACCAGTACTTCCCGCCGGCACCGGACAAGCGCAAGTACAGCTGATGCAGCACTATCTGTAGCCGCTGCCGCAGGCTGCGATGGGCCGCGCAGCGGACCCAGGCTCTTCAGTCGATCCACGTCGCCCGATTTGCGACCGGTTCCCGGTCGATCGCAGCCTGCGGCAGCGGCTACAGGTTGCCCGCCAGCACAAAAAACCGGCCCTCACAGGCCGGTTTTTTTATGCCTCCGCGCAGCTCACTCGCGCAGATCCGACTCGTGAATCGGCTGGTCGCGATGGGTCGCGCGCTGGTACTGCGCCGGCCAGATCGCCTTGTGCCCGCTCAGGTCGTCGTCGGCGTGCAGCGGCCAGTACGGGTCGCGCAGCAGCTCCCGGGCGAGGAAGATGATGTCGGCCTGGCAGGTGCGCAGAATATGCTCGGCCTGGGCCGGCTCGGTGATCATGCCCACGGTGCCGGTGGCGATCCCCGACTCCTTGCGCACCCGTTCGGCGAAGCGGGTCTGGTAGCCCGGGCCGGTGGGGATTTCGGCATTGACCGCGGTGCCGCCCGACGAGACATCGATCAGGTCCACACCCAATGCTTTCAGGCGGCATGCCAGCTCGACGGTTTCGTCCGGATTCCAGCCGTCCTCAACCCAGTCGGTGGCCGACACCCGGACGAACAGCGGCAACTCTTCCGGCCAGACCGCCCGCACCGCCTCACACACCTGCAGGACCAGGCGAATGCGGTTATCGAAGGAGCCACCGTACTGGTCGCGACGCTGATTGCTCAGGGGCGAGAGGAATTGATGCAGCAGGTAGCCATGGGCGGCATGCACTTCGACCACCTTGAAACCGGCGACCAGGGCGCGTTTGGCCGAATCGACGAAGGCCTGGACGATCGCGGCGATCTGCCCTTCGTCGAGCTGGGTCGGCGGCGTGTGTTGCGGGTCGAAGGCAATCGGCGAAGGGCCAACCGGGACCCAGCCGCCCTCCTCGGGCTTGACGCTGCCGTGCTTGCCCAGCCAGGGCCGATGGGTGCTGGCCTTGCGTCCGGCGTGGGCCAGCTGGATGCCGGCAACCGCGCCCTGGGCGGTGATGAACCGGGTGATGCGTTGCAAGGGTGCAATCTGTTCGTCGTTCCACAGGCCGAGGTCCTGGGCGGTGATGCGCCCGTCGGCGGTGACCGCCGTGGCCTCGGTGAAAATCAGTCCGGCGCCGCCCACGGCACGACTGCCGAGGTGCACCAGGTGCCAGTCATTGGCCAGTCCATCTACGCTGGAGTACTGGCACATGGGCGATACCGCGATGCGGTTGAGTAAGGTCAATTGACGAAGGGTATAGGGCTCAAGCAGCAGACTCATGGGGCACCTCTCGATCAGTGGTCAGGCTCCAGGGTTCTGTTTGAAAAGTCGACGAGTGACTGGAAAGGAACAGCGCCCGCCCCCGCGGGAGAAAAAGGACAAAACGTCACAAGGCCAATCAAGCAGTGTTTAGAGCCTAGTCGACAACGGCGCGACCAGCAGGGTTCCGATGCACTTTGTCAGTGCCCGGCCTGGTACACCGCAGCGTCCTCTTCGCCGGCAAGCCTGGCTCCTACAGAAGCAGCGCCCACCGTTCGTAGGAGCGAGGCTTGCCCGCGAAAGCGTCCGCGCGGGTCAGCGCGGTTCGATATGGGCAATCATCAGTTGCACCGTTTCCTGGCCGCGGAACTCGTTGAGGTCCAGCTTGTAGGCCAGTTCCACCCAGCGGATGGTCGGGTTCGGCCAGATATCGCGGTCGATGCCGAAGGCAATGCCGTCGAGTTTCACCGAACCGCATTCGCTGCGCAGCACCACCTTGAGGTGGCGATCGCCGACGACGCGCTGCTCCACCAGCTGGAACACGCCATGGAACAGCGGCTCGGGAAAGTGCTGGCCCCAGGGCCCGGCATGGCGCAGGGCGCGGGCCAGTTCGAGGTGGAACTCTTCCACCGCCAGGGTGCCGTCCGACAGCAGGCGCCCGGTCAGGTCTTCCTCGCGCAGCTGGCGGCGCACCTCGGCATCGAAGGCCTCGGCGAAGGCCGGGAAATTCTGCTCCGGCAGCGACAGGCCGGCGGCCATGGCGTGACCGCCGAACTTGCTGATCAGGTCCGGATGTTTGGCCGCCACCGCGTCCAGGGCGTCGCGGATATGAAAGCCCGGCACCGAACGCGCCGACCCCTTGAGCATGCCTTCGCCGGCGTCGGCAAAGGCGATGGTCGGCCGGTGGTAACGCTCCTTCAGCCGCGAAGCGAGAATCCCGATCACTCCCTGGTGCCAGTCGGGCTCGAACAGGCACAGGCCGAACGGCATTGATTCCACCGGCAAGTCCTTGAGCTGGGCCAGGGCTTCGCGCTGCATGCCCTGCTCGATGGATTTGCGATCCTGGTTCAACTCGTCCAGCTGGCTGGCCATTTCCCGCGCCAGGGCCATGTCATGGCTGAGCAGGCATTCGATGCCCAGGCTCATATCGTCCAGGCGGCCGGCGGCATTCAACCGTGGGCCAAGGATGAAGCCCAGGTCGGTGGAGGTGATGCGCGACGCCTCGCGCTTGGCCACTTCGAGGATCGCCTTGATCCCCGGCCGCGCGCGCCCGGCGCGAATCCGCTCCAGCCCCTGGTGCACCAGGATGCGGTTGTTGGCGTCCAGCGGCACCACGTCGGCCACGCTGCCCAGCGCCACCAGATCCAGCAGCTCGCCGATATTCGGTTGCGGCTTGGCTTCGTACCAGCCAAGGCTGCGCAGGCGGGCGCGCAGCGCCATCAGCACATAGAAGATCACCCCGACCCCGGCCAGCGCCTTGCTCGGGAACTCGCAGCCGGGCTGGTTCGGGTTGACGATGGCGTCGGCCGCCGGCAACTCGTGGCCCGGCAAGTGGTGGTCGGTGACCAGCACTTTCAGCCCGGCCGCCTTGGCCGCCGCCACGCCCTCGACACTGGAGATGCCGTTGTCCACGGTGATCAGCAACTGCGGCTTGCGCTCCAGAGCCACCGCGACGATTTCCGGGGTCAGGCCATAGCCGTACTCGAAACGGTTCGGCACCAGGTAATCGACATGGGCCGCGCCCAGCAGGCGCAGGCCGAGCAGCCCCACGGTACTGGCGGTAGCGCCGTCGGCGTCGAAGTCGCCGACGATCAGGATGCGTTCGCGCTGCTCCAGCGCCGTCACCAGCAAGTCGACTGCCGCCTCGATGCCCTTGAGCTGCTGGAACGGGATCAGCCGCGCCAGGCTCTTGTCCAGCTCGGCCTCGGACTGCACGCCACGGGCGGCGTACAGGCGGGTCAGCAACGGCGGCAGATCACCGAGAAACGGCAGGGTGGCGGGCAACTCACGAGGTTCGATACGCATGGGGTGACAGAAGCTTCTCTTCGATACGGGGGATACGGCGAAACAACGCGGCGTGGCGAACTCAGCGCTCGCCCAACAGCCATTCCAGCTGGACCTCGTGCTGGCCGCGATCGTCGGTGACGAAGATCGTGCCTTCGCTGATCATCACGTCCCACTTGATAACGCGCGGCATGTCCTTGGCCAGGACTTCCAGGACGTCCTGAGGCACGCCGGCGATATTGAGGTTCTTCAGGTTCTTCACCGCGTCCACTACGCGGGTCTGCCACACGCGCAGGCTGCCGTAGGCCAGCAGGCTGGTGCGCTCGGTACGGCGCGAACACCAGGTCAGGCGCTCGGCGTCCGGCTGGCCGACTTCGATCCAGTGCAGCACGCGGTCGTCCAGGCTTTTTTCCCACAGGGCCGGCTCATCCACTTCCGACAGGCCACGACCGAACGACAGGTGTTCGTTGTACCAAAGGGCGTAGGCCAGCAGACGCACGGTCATGCGCTCTTCGGTTTCCGACGGATGGCGGGCGATGGTTTGCTTGACGCTTTCGTACACCCCGCGATCGAGGTCAGTCAGGTTCAATTCAAACTTGTAGGTGGTAGACGGCTGGGCCATGGACGGGGCTTCTTGATACGAGGAAAGGCGGCAAGTCTAACCGATGCACGCGCCAATCCACGAATCGCGCACCATCATCCTTTGGCGAGGGAGCGCCGGGCTATGTTAAAACGCTCTACCGTCCAATCTTTGTCCTACAAGGATCTTCCATGCCGCTTACCGCCAAACCCCTTGCCGGCCTGAAAGTCGTCGAACTCGGCACCCTGATCGCCGGCCCGTTCGCCTCGCGCATCTGCGCCGAATTCGGCGCCGAAGTGGTCAAGGTCGAATCGCCGGACGGCGGCGACCCGCTGCGCAAGTGGCGCAAGCTGTATGAAGGCACGTCCTTGTGGTGGTTCGTCCAGGCGCGCAACAAAAAGTCCCTGACCCTGAACCTCAAGCACCCGGACGGCCTGGAGGTGCTGAAGAAGCTGTTGGCCGAGGCCGACATCCTGATCGAGAACTTTCGCCCCGGGGTCCTGGAAAAGCTCGGCCTGGGCTGGGACACCCTGCATGCGCTCAATCCCAAGCTGGTGATGGTGCGCCTGTCCGGCTTCGGCCAGACCGGGCCGATGAAGGACCAGCCCGGTTTCGGCGCGGTCGGCGAGTCCATGGGCGGGCTGCGCTACATCACCGGTTTCGAGGACCGGCCGCCGGTGCGCACCGGCATTTCCATCGGCGACTCGATTGCCGCCCTCTGGGGCGTGATTGGCGCGCTGATGGCCCTGCGGCACCGTGAGGTGAACGGCGGCCAGGGCCAGGTGGTGGACGTGGCGTTGTACGAAGCGATCTTCGCCATGATGGAAAGCATGGTCCCGGAGTTCGATGTCTTCGGCTTCATCCGCGAACGCACCGGCAACATCATGCCCGGCATCACGCCCTCCTCCATTCATACCAGCGCCGATGGCAAGCATGTGCAGATCGGCGCCAACGGCGATGCGATCTTCAAGCGCTTCATGCTGCTGATCGGCCGCGACGACCTGGCCAACGACCCGGCCCTGGCCAGCAACGACGGCCGCGACAGCCGGCGCGACGAGCTGTACGGGGTCATCGATCGCTGGGTCAACTCGCTGCCGCTGGAGCCTGTGCTCGAATTGCTGAACCAGGCACAAGTCCCTGCCAGCCGCATCTTCAGCGCCGAGGACATGTTCAGCGATCCGCAGTTTCTCGCCCGGGAAATGTTCCTCCAGGCCAAGCTGCCGGACGGCAAGGCATTCAAGATGCCCGGCATCGTGCCGAAACTCTCGGACACCCCAGGCTCGTCCGAATGGGTCGGCCCCGCGCTCGGCGAACACAATGCCCAGGTACTGGGCGCCCTGGGCTACGACGAGCAGCAGATCAAAAGCCTGCGTGACAACGGCGCGATCTAGTTTGAAAAGCAATGCCTTTTACCGACAAGGATCAGCAGCCTGATGACCCCATGCCGTAGCAGGCGAATGATTCGTGGCATACGCCTGTTGTCGATGCTGCTGGCGCTCGGCGCCTGGTCACCGGCCAGCCAGGCCCGGGACACGCTGATCTGGGTGTTGCGCGACCTGCCGCCGATGACGATTTTCGAAGGTCCGCAAAAAGGCCTGGGCGTGATCGATCAGGCCCTGCCCGCGCTGATGGCCAGCCTGCCGGAGTACGACCATCAGTTCGTGCACGTCAACCGCGCCCGGGCCATGCAGATGCTCCGGGAACTGCCCTTCGTCTGCGATCCGGCGCTGCTGTTCACCCCGCAGCGGGCGCAATGGCTGGCGTTTTCCATCACCACTTTTCGCATGTTCAGCAACGGCCTGGCGGTACGGCGCCAGGACCGTCCCGACCTGCTGCCGTTTATCCATGACGGCCAGATCGACCTGGGCGCACTGCTGGTCAGCCCCCTGCACAATGTGGGCGTGGTGGCCGAGCGCAGCTATGGCGAACCGATCGACAGCCTGCTCAAACAGGCTCCGCTCGGCGCGCTGATGGCCCACTACGGCAACAGCGCCATCGGCAACCTGCTGCAGATGCAACGCCACGGGCGCCTGCAAGCCTTGATCGGTTACCAGACAGAAATCCGTTTCCAGGCGCAACAGCAAGGGATCGATCCCGATGAGCTGGAGTTCTACCCGATCCAGGGCATGCCCAGATACCAGTCAGTGAACGTCGGCTGCTCGAACACAGCGCAGGGCAGGCAGGCGGTGGAGCGCATCAACCGGGCGCTGCTCGAACTGCGCCCGCACACCTTGCTGGAGCTTTATGCCCAGTGGCTGGAACCGTCACGGCGCGAGCAATACCGCAGCGATGCCCTGGCGTTTTTCCGCGACACGCCGCTGCGATAAAAAATCCGGGCAAAAAGAAACCCCGAGCAGTGGGGAGACGACTCGGGGTTAAACGTGGCCTGAAACCAGACCCGCGCAACAGGCGACAAGCACCGGAGCACAATGCTCGATCCTGTTGCCAAGGGTCTGACTGATGGCTTGCTGCGAAGGTTCCCGAAAATTCCAGTCAGCGTGCGCTGTCGAACGCCTTCTCCCGGGCCACATTGCGCAAGGCCGCGATGACACAGGGTTCCAGACGGCCTTCGGCGATCAATACGTCGCGATGCAGACCGTCGACGACATCGGTCAACTGGCGCTTGTCGGTCAACTGGGCCTGGCTGAACTCGCGCTCGACCACGATGGCCCCCAAGGCATTCTTCAGGGTCACCAGGCATTCCCCCTGCGCGCGCGGGGTCAGAGTTACCTGATACGGGCTCAAAGCTTCACCCAACAATAGGCTGATACTTTCCATCTCGATCACCACTCAATAGCTGGAATTAAGGCTCGAATACACCAATGCCGGTAGCTTTCTGGCATTCAAGTGACCATCGCCCAGAGAAGAAAGTTCGCAACCGCCAGCGGTTGCCGACCTGAGTCGATCCAGCATGCCCGCAAAACATGACAGATAAAAAACAGCCCGGATCAGACTAGAATCGGCACTCAAACCAGAAACGAACGCGACGGAGCCGGCTGATCGATCAGCGCCTCGACCTTCTTGTAGCGCAATACCGCCTGTTGGCAGGAATAGCGCCGAGGGTCGATCCGAACCGGCATCGCGACCTGCTCCCGAGGCGGATTTTCAGGCCTGGCGCAGGTCTTTCTGGCAGGTGGGGGTGTGGCCATGGGGGCCCTCTCCTCGAGCGGTTGGCAAAGCCCGGCGGCGCAGCGATGACGGTGCCCGGTTGCAGGGCCTGTCCGAAATGCTGCCTTCTCACCGGAGCGAGTCTTGAATCAAACGTCCAATAAAAAACTGCGGATCGTCCTGGCCGACGATCACCCGATTTTCCTCATCGGCCTGCGGGCCGTCCTGGAGCGCGACGACCACCTGGAGATCGTCGGCGAAGCCAGTTCCCCGACCGCCCTCGGCGAACTGCTGCAAAGCTGTCCCTGCGACGTACTGGTCACCGACTTCATGATGCCGGGCGAACAGCAGAACGATGGTCTACGCCTGATCGAGCAACTGCGCCGGCATCATCCCCGGCTGCCGATCGTGGTGGTGACCATGCTCAACAATGCCGGGCTGTTCCGTTCGATTCTCGACCTGGGCGTCTCGGGGCTGCTGAGCAAGGCCAGCCTGGCCGACGAGCTGCCAGCGGCGATCAGCCATGTGCGCCGCGACAAGGTGTTTGTCGCCCAGGCCATCCAGCAACTTCTCAGCCTGGCGGGCGAGGTCGGGCCGGATCGCTTGTTGTCCGGGGAACAGCTGTCGCCCCGCGAGCTCGAGGTCATCCGCCTGCTGGCGGCCGGACTGACGGTCGGGGAAATCGCCGCCAAGCTCAGCCGCAGCAAAAAGACCGTCAGCACCCAGAAGGTCAGCGCCATGCGCAAGCTCGGCCTGTCCAGCGCCGCGGCGCTGTACATCTACGTGCAGGAACACGGGCTCGCCTGAGCCCCGGCTCAGCCGGCCTGTTCGTCGAGCTCGTCATGCAAGCGCCGGGCGATCCACTGGCGCACGGCGACGGCGCTCATGGGCTCGGCGATGAAACAGCCTTGCAGGCGCGCCTGCCCCAGCTTCTTGGCCTCCTGATAGTCGGCGGCGCTCTCGATACCCGCCAGCACCACGCCCAGCGACATGCGCCGGGCCATGCTCATGGCGCCGGCCACCACGGCCGCCTTGCGCTCATCGCCAGCCAGCCCGCAGACGAAGGCCGGCGGGATCTTCAGCTCGGTGAACGGCAATTCCAACAGGCGCTGCAGGCTGGTGCCGCCGGTGCCGAAGTCGCCAATCGACAGCTTGCAGCCGATCATGCGCAGGCGCAGCAGGGCCTCCACATGGGCGATATCGGTTTCCAGTTCGGTGGTCTCGACGATTTCCAGGGTCAGCAGGCGTGCCGGCACTTCAAAACGCCGTAGCAGGGTTTCCAGCTGGCGCGCGAAGTTCGGCAGTTCCAGCATGCCCACCGGGATATTCACCGAGATCGCCAGCGAACGGCCCATGACCAGGCGCACTCCGGCCGACAATTGCAGGGCCTGCTCCAGCATGAGCCAGGTGAAGGCTTCCTCCAGGCCGGCGAATTCGATCACTGGCAGGAACTCGGCGGGCAGCATCAAGCCGTGTTCCGGGTGCTGCCAGCGCGCCAGCGCCTCGACGCCCAGGACCTCGCCGTCCTGGCTGACCACCGGCTGGAAGTGCGCGACCCCATGACGCTGTACCGCCGCCAGCCCTTCCTCGGCGGTCGGCACCTCCGGCTGGAACACATCCAGGGCCAGGGTTTCGCGCACCTGGGCCAGCGACAAGTCTTGCGGCCCAGGCTCGAAGCATTGCTGGTACAGGCCCAGCAGTTCATTGAGCAGGGTGACCGAGGCCGGCTTGGGCAGACAGCCCAGCACATTCAGGCCCTGCTGCCGGGCCATGGCCGCGGCGCCTTCGCGGACATCCGCTTGCGCGTCGCTGAGAATGATCAGCGCCTTCGCCCGTTGCTGCTCTGCCAGGTAACGAATCAGCTCCAGCCCGTCGGCCTGCTCCAGGTACAGATCGCAGATGGCGATATCCACCGGCCCCTTGTTGTCCAGGGATTGTCGGGCGGCGGCAACGCTTTCGGCATTCAACACGTTGAACACGCCATTGGCGTTGAGCATCTGGTGCAGGGCCATCAACTGGAACGAATTGTCTTCAAGAACGAGCACTTTCAACCTGTGCATGGAACGACCTCCGATACGGCGAGAGCGGCGAGAATCCGCAGCGGGCCGGTACGTTAATCGCAGCGGGCAGGCCGCCCCATAAGACAAGTCTTAATCGCGACCCAGATGCGGCTCGATATCGCTGCGCAAGCAACCGATGGCCTCCTTCAGGCGCAGCCAGTGCTCCGCCAGCACCGCCGTCGAGCGGGCCCGGGCAACGGCCTCCAGGTCGATGCAGACCTGGGCCAGCGGCAGCGCATCGATCAGGCAGCACACCCCTTTGAGGCGGTGCGTGGACGCGCCGATACGCGCCCAGTCCTGCTCCAGCACCGCCGATTCCAGGGCCGCCTGCTCCTGCCCCAGGTTGCTCCACAGCTCGCGCAGCATGCGTTGCAGGATCGGCTCGTCCGCCTGGGTCATGGTGCGCAGGGTCTGGATGTCGAAGGACGGCGGCGGCAAGAAGCGCGCAAGCATCTGCGCCAACCGGTCCAGGGTCACCGGCTTGACCAGCAGTTCATCCATGCCGGCCTGCTCGCAGCGCTGCTGCTCATCCTCGAAGGCATTGGCCGTGCAACCGATCAGCGGGCAGGCGTCACGCCCTTCCCGGGCCTCGATCTGCCGTATCGCTTCGCTCAGCTGATAACCGCTCATGCCCGGCATGTGGCAGTCGGTCATCACCAGGTCGAACGCCTCGCCCTGCCAGCGCGCCAGCGCCACCTCGGCGCTGTCGAGCGCCACCACCTTGTGCCCGAGGAACATCAGTTGCTGGCTGAGCACCATGCGATTGGCGCGTACGTCGTCGACCACCAGCACCGACATGCGACGGCTCTGCGGGCGCTCGCGGGTCACCTGGGGCGACTGGCTGAAATCCTCGACCACCTGTTCCGGGTAAAGCTCAAGGGTCACGGTGGTTCCCGCGCCAGGTTGGCTTTGCAGCAGAATGCGCCCGCCCATCAGCTCCACCAGTTGCTTGCAGATGCTCAGGCCCAGGCCGGTGCCGCCCTGCTCCGGCGTCGTCTGCAGATGGGCCTGGATGAACGGATCGAACAGGCTCGCCTGCTTCTCGGGGCTGATGCCCGACCCGGTGTCGGCCACGCTGATGCACAAACGGTCGGCGCCATGTTCATCGGCCTGGCGCTCCACGGACACCCGCACCTCACCGGCCTGGGTGAACTTCAGGGCATTGCTCAGCAGGTTGTGCAGCACCTGGCGCAGGCGCAGCGGGTCGAGCCAGTAGAAGCCGTCCGCCGCCTTGTCGAAGGCCAGCGTCAGGTGCAGCCCCTTGTTGCGCGCGGTGACCTCGAACAATTGCTGTATGTCTTCGAAGAAGCCTCGCAGGGCCACGGTCTGCGGCGCCAGCTGCATGTGCCCGGCCTCGATCTTGGCCAGATCGAGGTTGTCGCCCATCAGGCCGACCAGCTCCTGTGCCGACTGGTAGGCCACGCGCAGCGCATCGGAAAACGGCATGCCGCGCAGGCGCGCCTGTTCCTTTTCCAGTTCCAGCAAACCGATGATCGCGTTCATCGGCGTGCGTATCTCGTGGCTCATGGTCGAGAGAAAGGCGCTCTTGGCGTAGTTCGCCTGATCCGCCGCGCGACGCGCTTGCAGCAGCTCTTCCTCCAGGCGCTTGCGCTCGGTGATATCGATCCAGCCCCCCAGCAACCCCTGCAATTCACCCTGGGCGCTGTAGAACGGTACCGTCCATTGATAGACATGCACCGGGCCCCTTCTGGACTCGATCTGACGGTCGACGAACACCGACTCCTGGGACTCCAGCTGCTCCAGGAACTCGCGGTGCAACTGCCGGGCCGTGGCCTCGGGCAACACATCCAGCTCGGTCAGGCACAGCCCCTTGATCTGTTCCAGGCGCATGCCGGTCTGGGTTTCGTAGCTTTTGTTGCAGGTGATCAGGCGCCCGGCCAGGTCGCGGACGAAGATCGGGTTGGGGATACCGTCGAGCAAGGCGCGCTTGAACGCCACCTGGTCGTTGAGGCGTTGCTCGGCTTGCAGGCGCTGGCGGATCTGCCCCTTGAGCCGGGTGTTCCAGGCCAGGGACAGCAGGCCGAACAGGATGGCGGTGAAGGTGACCCAGTAGATCCACACCGGCACCCGCTGCCACATGGGCACCGGCACCGGGGTCACCCCGAGCCATTTCAGGCGGATGGCGCTGAGCTCGGCCACCGGGAAGGCTTCCAGGGCCTTGTTCAGAATGCTCAGCAGCTCGGGCTGGTCCCGGCGCACCGACAACTCGTCGGCCGACCACTTGCCTTCGACGCTGCGGCCGATGCGCAGCCCGTTCGCCGGATACCCCTGCACCTCGACTTCATTCTGGATGGTCGCGTCGGCCTCGCCATTGGCCACCAGGGCCCGCGCCTCCTGGTAGGTAGCGACCGAACGCAGGCGGACCTTCGGGTAGTTCTGCCGGACGTAGCTTTCCAGCGCATGCTTGGCCGGCAGCGCCAGCACCCGGCCCGCCAACTGGCTGAAGGTGTTGAGCTGGATGTCCTCGGCGCGGACCACGAACACCCAGGCCGAACCGCCGAAGGGGTGGGTGAAGTCGAGGAAGCCGCAGCGCTCGTCATTGGCCGACAAGGTGGTGTTCATCTGGGCCCGGCCCTTGAGCAGCAGGTCCAGGGTATGGGTCGTGGAAAAGCTTTCCTCCTGGATGAACTGCAGGCCGGTCATTCTCGAGATGCGGTTGAGCAGGTCGATGTTCAGCCCGGTCCACTGGCCGTCCTTGTCCTTGAACACATAGGGTGGGTACTGCTGGGAAGCCACCACCACATGCTGATGTTCGAGCAGCCAGGCGCGCTCCGCCTTGCTCAACTTGATCCGCTCGTCGCCGGTGCTGGCGCCCAGCCCGGTGGTCCAGCGGGCCAGGATTTCCCGGTCCGTGGAATCGTCGATGCTCTCCAGCGCTCGCTCGATCAGGCGGCTCAACAACGGGTCGCTCTGGCGCGTGGCGAAGGCAAAGCCGATCGGCGGCAGCCGGCTGCCGGTGCGGACCTGCAACCCCAGGTAAGGACGCAGCGCCTTGTAGGCACGGACTATCACTTCATTGCCGATAAAGGCATCGACATCCCCCTGATTCAGCGCTTCCAGGCCGCTGTACAGATTGGGCGAGAGAATGATCTGGCTGTGGGGATAAGCCGCGTGGGCGACCTTCGCGTCCGCATAGCCTTCCAGCAGCACCACTTTCTTGCCGGCCAGGTCCTCGGGGATCTGGGCCTCGTCCCGGCGTACGACCACCACCGCCCGGTCGGGCATGTAGTCGCTGGAGAAGTGCAGCCCGGCGACCCCGCGCTCGTAACCGTTGGCGCTGGTGAGGATGTCGATCGTGCCATTGCGCAGCGCCTCGACCGCTTGCTCGCGCTCGGAGAATCCCAACACCTCCATGGGCATGCCCAGGCGTTCGCCGACCAGGCTCAGGTAGTCGGCGCTGATGCCCTGGTAACGATTGCGGTCGCGCGTGATGTCGATCGGCTGGTAGTCATCGATCGAAATGCCCACCTTCAAGGTGCCACGGCCCGCCAGCCATTGCCGTTCGACCGGGGCCAGGGTGAGCGGCTCCAGTTCGACGAAGGCCGGCACCAGCTTGAAGGGCAGGTTCTGCGCCGCCATCAGGCACGGGGCCAGGGCCAGCGTCGCCAAAACCATCAATGTGCACAAAACCGGGCGCAGCAACATAAGCATCCTGTGGGTGATCCTCGACGCGTCGCCGCCCTATTCTAGATGCTCTGTCCTTGAGCTCTGGCCTTAAGTTCTGTCCTTGGAAGACGCGCCGCGATAAACAGCCTGTGTATAAAAAGACAAAGCCCGTCAGAGACGGGCCTTGTTGACGATCGATGTCAGTCGATCAGAGCGGTTTGCCGCGATTGCCGTGCTGGCTGACGAAGGCCTGGACGGCCTTCAGGTCGTTGGCCAGGACGGTGCAACGCTCTTCGCGCTCGAACAGATCGGACAGGTGCGCCGGCAATTCCAGGGCCTTGCCGATCCCGGCCTGCTCCACCGCTTCCGGGAACTTCACCGGATGCGCGGTGCCCAGCACCACCATCGGGATGTCCAGGCTGCGACGGCACTCACGGGCGGCCTTGACGCCGATCGCGGTGTGCGGGTCGAGCACTTCGCCAGTCTGGGCGAAGACTTCGGCGATGGTCTCGCAGGTCTGGGCGTCGTCCACGGCCAGGGAGTCGAACAGCTTGCGCGCTTCGGTCCAGCGCTCCTGCTCGACGCTGAAACCGCCACCCTGCTTGAAGGAGTCCATCAGCCCGGCCAGCGCGGCACCGTTGCGACCGTGCAGGTCGAACAGCAGGCGCTCGAAGTTCGACGAGACCATGATGTCCATCGACGGCGACAGGGTCGCGTGCAGGGTTTCCTTGACGTACTGGTTGCCGCTCATGAAGCGGTGCAGGATGTCGTTGCGGTTGGTGGCGACGATCAGCTGGTTGATCGGCAGGCCCATGTTGCGGGCCAGGTAACCGGCGAAGATATCGCCGAAGTTGCCGGTCGGCACCGAGAACGCCACCGAACGCGCCGGGCCGCCCAGCTGCAGGGCCGCGTGGAAGTAGTAGACGATCTGGGCCATGATCCGCGCCCAGTTGATCGAGTTCACCGCCACCAGGCGGGTGCCCTTGAGGAAGCCCTGGTCGGCGAAGCTGGCCTTGACCATTTCCTGGCAGTCGTCGAAGTTGCCTTCGATGGCGATGTTGTGGATGTTCTCGCCGAAGATGGTGGTCATCTGCCGGCGCTGCACTTCGGACACACGGTTGTGCGGGTGCAGGATGAAGATATCGACGTTGTCGCAGCGCTTGCAGCCTTCGATGGCGGCCGAACCGGTATCGCCGGAAGTGGCGCCGATGATCACCACGCGCTCTCCACGCTTCTCCAGCACGTAGTCCAGCAGGCGACCCAGCAGTTGCAGGGCGAAGTCCTTGAACGCCAGGGTCGGGCCGTGGAACAGCTCCAGGACCCACTCGTTGCCGTTCAGCTGGCGCAGCGGGGCGATGGCGTTATGGGAAAACGCACCGTAGGTTTCTTCGAGGATTTTCTTGAAGTCGGCATCCGGAATGCTGCCGGTGACGAACGGGCGCATCACCCGGAAGGCCAGCTCGTGATACGGCAGGCCAGCCCAGGAAGCGATTTCCTCCTGGGTGAAACGTGGCAGGTTTTCCGGTACGTACAGACCGCCGTCGCTCGCCAGGCCGGCCAGCAGGACGTCTTCGAAATTCAGGGCCGGTGCCTGGCCGCGGGTGCTGATATAACGCATGACTGGCTCCTCTAAAAAGAGTTCTCAAGCGGGAGCCGCCGGGGCTCCCGCAACGAAGCGGATTAGTTCAGGTGCTCGACGCGGATCCGTACGACCGGACCGACCACGCCCTGCAGGGCTTCCAGCGCGGTGATCGCATCGTTGATACGCTGTTCCACCACCCGGTGGGTCAGCAGGATCATCGGCACCAGGCCGTCGTGTTCTTCGACCTCTTTCTGCATGATCGACTCGATGTTGATGCCGCGCTCGGACAGGATGCTCGCCACCTGGGCCAGTACGCCCGGGTGATCCTTGGCCTGGATCCGCAGGTAGTAGGCGCTTTCGCAGGCCTCGATCGGCAGGATTGGGTGCGCCGACAGCGAGTCCGGCTGGAAGGCCAGGTGCGGCACGCGGTTCTCCGGGTCGCTGGTCATGGCGCGAACCACGTCCACCAGGTCGGCGATCACCGACGAAGCGGTCGGCTCCATGCCGGCACCGGCGCCGTAGTACAGGGTGGAGCCGACGGCGTCGCCGTTGACCATCACCGCGTTGAACACGCCATTGACGTTGGCGATCAGGCGATCGGCCGGGATCAGCGTCGGGTGCACGCGCAGCTCGATACCGGCATCGGTGCGGCGGGCCACGCCCAGGTGCTTGATGCGATAGCCCAGGGCCTCGGCGTAGTTCACGTCGGCGGTGGTCAGCTTGGTGATGCCTTCGGTGTAGGCCTTGTCGAACTGCAGCGGGATACCAAAGGCGATGGACGCCAGGATGGTCAGCTTGTGCGCCGCGTCGATGCCTTCGACGTCGAAGGTCGGATCGGCTTCGGCGTAACCCAGGGCCTGGGCCTCGACCAGCACGTCTTCGAAGGTGCGACCCTTCTCGCGCATTTCGGTGAGAATGAAGTTGCCAGTGCCGTTGATGATCCCGGCCACCCAGTTGATACGGTTGGCCGACAGGCCTTCGCGGATCGCCTTGATGACTGGAATACCACCCGCCACAGCGGCCTCGAACGCCACGATCACACCCTTCTCACGGGCCTTGGCGAAAATTTCGTTACCGTGTACGGCGATAAGCGCCTTGTTGGCGGTGACCACATGTTTACCATGCTCGATGGCCTTGAGTACCAGCTCGCGGGCAACGGTATAGCCGCCCATCAGCTCTATGACGATGTCGATCTCAGGGTTCGTGGCCACTTCGAACACATCGTTGGTAATCGCAATACCGGTCGTTTGGAACTGAGGCTTTGGCGTGCGCATGGCAATTTGTGCCACTTCGATTCCACGCCCGGCACGACGAGCAATTTCCTCGGCGTTACGCTGAAGTACATTGAAGGTACCGCCACCGACGGTACCCAGCCCACAGATGCCCACTTTGACCGGATTCACTCTGAACTCCCCATGAAACGGCCGACACTAGGTCGGCCGTGGAAAACAGCCGCAACCCACACGGCTCTCTATTAATGACGCGTCGGCCACAACCGCCGCGCCATGATCGTCAAAGGCTCGACGACGCAGGATTATTTCGCGCCCAGCGCCAGTTTGGCGACTTGTGGCGCAGGCTGGTAGCCCGGAATCACTTGGCCGTCGGCCAAAACGATGGCCGGCGTGCCGTTCACCCCGATCGACTGGCCCAGGGCGAATTGCTTGGAAACCGGGTTGGCGCACTTGGCGGCCTTGATTTCCTTGCCATCGACCATCTTGTCCATGGCCGCTTTCTTGTCGGCCGAGCACCAGACCGCCTGCAATTGCTCGTCGCCCGGCGAACCCAGGCCCTGGCGCGGGAAGGCAACGTAACGCACTTCCACGCCCATCTTGTTCAGCTCAGGCACTTCGGCGTGCAGCTTGTGGCAGTACGGGCAGGTGGTGTCGGTGAAGACGGTGATGTGGGTCTTGGTTTCGCCGATGGCCGGGTAGACCACGGTTTCAGCGACCGGAATGGCGTTGATCAGCTTGGCCACGCCCAGGCGCTCGGTCTTTTCGGTCAGGTTGACCGGCTTGCCGTCCTTGAGCTGGAACAGGTAGCCCTGCATCACGAACTGGCCGTCGGCGCTGGCGTACAGCACGCGGCTGCCCTTGAGCTTGACTTCATAGACACCGGGCAGCGGGCTGGCGCTGATGCTTTCTACCGGGACTTCGAGCTGCAGGCCCTGGAGGCTTTTACGAATCGCTTTTTCGGCGGCGTCATCGGCCATAACAAAGGTACTGGCCAACGCAATGGCTGCGGCGGCGATTATCTGGGTCACGCGCATTGGGAACTCCTGAAGGCGGACAAATGGGACGGTCAGAACGCCCGTACTGGAACACCGGGTCATAACGGCCCACTTTGTAAACCGGCAAAGCCTACCACATAAGGCCCGCCTGGCGGGCTCCCGCTGAGCCAAGCCGGTCATTTGCCGATCAGCGCAGAACCGCTCCCGGGTCGCCGCAGCCGGTGTTCGCGGCGACCGACACCTCACTCAACCGCGAGGATGGTGCTTGGCATGCAGCTCCTGCAAACGGGCCCGGGCGACATGGGTGTAGATCTGGGTGGTCGACAGGTCGCTGTGGCCAAGCAGCATCTGCACTACCCGCAGGTCGGCGCCGTGGTTGAGCAGATGGGTGGCGAAGGCATGTCGCAAGGTGTGCGGCGACAGCGACTTGCCGATCCCGGCGACCTTGGCCTGATGCTTGATCCGGTGCCAGAAGGTCTGCCGGGTCATCTGCTCGCCGCGCTGGCTGGGGAACAGCACATCGCTGGGCCGCCCGCCGAGCAGCTCGCCACGGGCATCGCGCATGTAGCGCTCGACCCAGACAATCGCTTCCTCGCCCATCGGCACCAGGCGCTCCTTGCTGCCCTTGCCCATCACCCGCAACACACCCTGGCGCAGGTTGACCTGCTCCAGGGTCAGACTGATCAGCTCGGTGACCCGCAGGCCGCAGGCATACAGGACTTCAAGCATGGCGCGATCGCGCTGGCCGATGGCCTCGCTGAGGTCGGGAGCGGCCAGCAGGGCCTCGACATCGGCCTCCGACAAAGACTTGGGCAACGGCCGCCCCAACTGCGGCATGTCAACTTGCAGCGTGGGATCCACGGCAATCAGCTTTTCCCGCAGCAGGTAACGATAGAAGCCGCGCACCCCGGAGAGAAAACGCGCGGTCGAGCGTGGCTTGTAGGCCTGCTCCACCCGCCAGGCGAGGTGGTCGAGAATCAGCTCGCGACCGGCATTTACCAGCTCCAGTCCCTTTTCCTGTAGCCAGCCGTTGAACAACGCCAGGTCACTGCGATAAGCCTCGCGGGTGTTGTCCGAAAGACCCTTTTCCAGCCATAGCGCATCGAGGAAACGGTCTATCAGGGGATGGTCGATGGCAGGCATAAATACTCGAAAGGCGCGGCCTTGAGGCCGGGCGCAAATAAATAGTGAACTGTGCAGAGGGTCGCTAGTCTTTCATAGCCCGCTATTTCAAGGAACAGGGAGCTTCAATGAACGAACAACAGATTCTGTTGGCCTTTGGCGGCATAGGCGTGGCGGCAGTGGGCTGCCAATGGCTGGCCTGGCGCCTGAAACTGCCGGCCATTCTGTTCCTGCTGTTGAGCGGCATTCTCGCCGGCCCGGTCCTGGGCTGGCTCGACCCGCAGGAACTGTTCGGACCGCTGCTGATGCCACTGGTGTCGCTGGCGGTGGCCTTGATCCTGTTTGAAGGCAGCCTGACCCTGCACCTGTCGGAGTGGCGCGAGATCGGCAAGGTGGTGCACCGGCTGGTGACCATCGGCGCCCTTTCGACCTGGGCGGTGATCACCCTGGCCACCCACTGGCTGCTGGGCTTCGACTGGCTGCTGGCGCTGCTGTTCGGCACCCTGACCCTGGTCACCGGGCCCACCGTGATCGTGCCCATGCTGCGGGTGGTGCGGCCCAAGGCGTCAATCGCCAACATCCTGCGCTGGGAAGGCATCGTCATCGACCCGATCGGTGCCCTGCTGGCGGTGGTGGTCTACAGCTTCATCATCGCCAGCGCCGAGGGCCAGGGCCTGCAGCACAGCCTGATGACCTTCGGCGGGGTAATCCTCTGCGGCAGCCTGTTCGGCATCGTCGGCGGCTGGGTGCTGGGGACCATCATGCGCCGCCAGTGGCTGCCGGAATACCTGCACAACCTGGCCACGCTGGCGGCGGTGCTGGGCATCTTCATCGGCGCCAACCAGGTGATGCATGAGTCCGGCCTGCTGGCCGTGACCCTGATGGGCATGTGGATGGCCAACATGAAGGACGTCGACGTCCGGCACATCCTGCATTTCAAGGAAAACCTCAGCGTGCTGCTGATTTCCGGGCTGTTCATCCTGCTGGCGGCGCGCCTGGACCTCAACGCCCTGATCGCCCTGGGGCCGCTGGTGTTGATTCTGCTGCTGGTGATCCAGTTCATCGCCCGGCCCTTGAACGTGCTGCTGTCCACCGCTGGTTCGAACCTGAGCTGGCGCGAGCGGGCCCTGCTGGCCTGGATCGCGCCCCGAGGCATCGTTGCCGCGGCGGTCTCGGCGATCTTCGCCATTCGCCTGGACCAGGCTGGTCATGAAGGGGCGCTGCTGCTGGTGCCGCTGACCTTTGCCGTGATCATCGGCACCGTGGTGCTGCAAAGTGCCACCGCGCGGCCGCTGGCACGTCTGCTGAAGGTCGCGGAACCGGCACCGAGCGGCTTCCTGATCGTCGGTGCGAACGCCCCGGCGCGAGCCATCGGCAAGGCTCTGCAACAACTGGGCAGCCGCGTGCTGCTGACCGATTCGAGCTGGGAGAACATCCGGGCCGCGCGCATGGACGGCCTGCCGACCTACTTCGGCAACCCGGCATCGCAACACGCCGATGCCCATCTGGACCTGGTGGGGCTTGGCCATCTGCTGGCGCTGTCGCCCTCCGGCGAATTGAACACCCTGGCCTCCATGCGTTTTCGCCACGACTTCGGCCATCAGCGCCTGTTCGGCCTGGCCAACAGCCAGGAAAGCCGGCGCACCGACAAGCACCGGGCCAGCCATGAACATCGCGGGCACCTACTGGGTAACGAGACGCTGTCCTACAGCAAACTGGCCAGCCTGCTGGGACAGGGTGCGGAGCTGTACAGCACCAACCTGACCGAAGGTTTTGGCTGGGAGGATTACCAGGCGCTGCATGGTGAGCGGGCGACCCTGCTGTTCGCTCGCGACAACAGCGGCTGGGTGCATGTGCTGACGCCAGGCAGCGCCCTCAAGCCCTCCGCGGGCTGGACCCTGGTGGCGTTGATTCAGAAGGATACGGCGGCCTGATAGCCCATCGCGGGCAAGCCTCGCTCCTACAGAACGGTGAAATCCCGCAAGAGCGAGGCTTGCTCGCGATCAGTCGACAAACCCCGGCAGCACCGGTACCGGGCGCTTGTCGTCATCGATGGCGACAAAGCTGAACAGGCCGTGGATGGCCTTCTCTCGCCCATCGCAGCTCATGCTCTCGACGAACACCTCAACCTCGACCTTGAGGCTGGTATTGCCGACCTTCACCACCCGTCCCACCAGCTCGACGATGGATCCGGCGGCAATCGGGTGATTGAAGTCGATACGGTCGGTGGACACGGTCACCAGCGGCAGCCGGCAGAAACGGGTCGCGGCGATGAACGACACTTCGTCCATCCAGGCCAGCGCCGTGCCGCCGAACAGGGTGTTGTGGTGGTTGGTGGTCGACGGGAATACCGCCTTGGTCACGCGGGTCACCGACAGCTCGGTCCGGCGTTGGATTTCTTGCTCGCGGGGGCTCATGGTTCTACTGCCTGAAACACAATTTGGGGATAAATGACGGGCAACAAAAAAGCAGCCCGTAGGCTGCTTTTTTCTGCATCGGAAGCTGGACTTAAGCCAGTTTTTCCTTGATGCGAGCTGCTTTACCCGACAGGTCGCGCAGGTAGTACAGCTTGGCTTTACGTACGTCACCGCGACGCTTGACAGCCATGCTGTCGATTTGCGGGCTGTAGGTCTGGAAAGTACGCTCTACGCCAACACCGTTGGAGATTTTACGAACGGTGAATGCACTGTTCACGCCGCGGTTACGCTTGGCGATTACAACGCCTTCGAACGCTTGCAGACGGGAACGATCGCCTTCCTTCACTTTCACCTGAACGACAATGGTGTCGCCCGGGGCAAAGGCTGGGATCTCTTTGGTCATCTGCTCTGCTTCGAGTGCAAGAATGATTTTGTTGGTCATGCTGTGCTCCTAAGGTAAATCGTCAGATCTACCATCGATACGTTGTTAACTATCGTCCCGCTCGCGGATGTATTCCTCGAGCAGCTTCTTCTCTTCTCCAGAAAGCGAGCGGCTTTCCAGAAGATCGGCGCGTCGTTCATAGGTCCGACCAAGGGACTGCTGTAAACGCCAACGCCGGATGTGTGCGTGGTTGCCACTCAGCAACACGTCGGGAACACGCTGATCCGCATACACCTCCGGTCGGGTGTAGTGCGGGCAATCCAGCAGACCATCCGTGAAGGAATCCTCCTCCGCGGAATCCGCATGCCCTAAAGCTCCGGGCAGCAGTCGCGTAACCGCATCAATCAGGACCATCGCCGGCAGCTCGCCACCGGAGAGTACATAGTCGCCAATCGACCACTCTTCATCGACATGAGCTTCAATAAAACGCTCGTCAATGCCTTCATAACGACCGGCAATCAGGATCAATGCATCCTCATTCGCCAACTCGCGTACCGCCGACTGAGTCAGTCTGCGGCCTTGGGGCGACAGGTAAATCACCTTCGCGCCCTCCCCGGCTGCCTGCCTGGCCTGAACCAGAGCATCTTCCAGGGGCTTGATCTTCATCACCATGCCCGGGCCACCGCCAAATGGGCGATCGTCCACAGTGTGATGTCGATCCGTGGTGTAGTCTCGCGGATTCCAACAGGTCAGCTGCAAGAGCCCCTGTTTCACCGCGCGGCTGGTTATGCCGTAGTCGCTGATGGCGGAAAACATCTCGGGAAACAAACTGATCACTTCTACGCGCAGGCTAGCCACGTTCAGAAGTCCGCGTCCCAATCCACCTTCATCTCGCCCGCTGCCAGGTCGACGGCCAACACGCATTGCTCGGTATAGGGCAACAGGCGTTCGCGATCATCCAGGCTGCCAGCGCAAGGCTTGACCACCATTACATCGTTCGAGCCGGTCTCCAGCAGGTGATCGATCTTCCCGAACAGTTGTCCGTGAGTGTCGATGACCTTGAGACCTTGCAGCTGGTACCAGTAGTACTCGCCGTCGGTCAGTTCAGGGAACAGGTTGCGCGGCACGCAGATCTCATAACCAGCCAGAAGACGCGCTTCTTCACGATCATCGAGACCTTTGAGCTTTGCGACCAGGAATTTTTCATTCCCGCGTCCGCTGACCAGCTCAACCTGTTTCACGCTACCTTCGCGCTTGAGCGTCCAGGTTTTGTAATCCAACAGGTTTTTAATCGGATCAGTAAAGGAATAAACCTTCACTTCGCCGCGAACGCCGTGAACAGAGTAGATTTTGCCGATAACGATCAAATCATCAGCAGGAGCAGGCGTCGCGTTCATAGGGTTCAGGCTGCAGCCTTAGCCGATTCCTTCAACAGCTGAGCAACGCGCTCAGACGGTTGTGCACCAACGCTCAGCCAGTAGGCTACGCGCTCTTGGTTCACGGACAGGCGGACTTCTTGACCACGAGCGATCGGGTTGAAGAAGCCAACTTGTTCTTTGTGCGAACCGTCGCGTGGGTTGCGGCTGTCGGTCACGGTCAAGTGGTAAAACGGGCGCTTTTTGGAGCCGCCAAGGGCAAGACGGATTGTTAGCATGTGAACATCGTTCCTGTAGTCGGTGCTGCAAATCTAAATGCACAGCGGGCATGGGTGCCCGAAAGGCCGCATATTCTAAGGAATATCCGGACTTTTGCAAATGACTTTTTCCGGCGCCTACCGGCTGCCATCCAGATTTGCTATAGGGCCGTTGGCAACAACGGCAAGTCAGCTCCCGCCAAGCGCGGGTTTGCTGGAGGTCCCGCGTCCCCGCGGGAAACGCCGGCATGGCTGCCGGCGTGGATTCTTCAGATCTTCGGCATGCCGCCGCCGGGCAACATTCCGCCCATGCCGCGCATCATTTTCGCCATCCCGCCCTTGGCGGAGAATTTCTTCATCATCTTCTGCATCTGCTTGTGCTGCTTGATCAAGCGACCGATGTCCTGCACCTGGGTGCCGGAACCCATGGCGATCCGACGCTTGCGCGAACCGCTGATCAGCTCAGGGTCGCGGCGCTCCGCCGGGGTCATGGAGTTGATGATGGCTTCCATCTGCTTGAACTGCTTCTCGGCCGCGCCCTGGGCATTGCCCATTTGCGCCAGGTTCACGCCACCGATATTCGGCAGCTTGTCCATCAGGCCACCGAGGCCGCCCATGTTCTTCATCTGTTGCAGCTGGTCGCGGAAGTCTTCGAGGTCGAAGCCTTTGCCTTTTTTCAGCTTTTTCGCCAGCTTGTCGGCTTTTTCCTTGTCGAGGGTCTGTTCGGCCTGCTCGATCAGGCTGAGCACGTCGCCCATGCCGAGGATGCGCGAAGCGATACGCTCAGGGTGGAACGGTTCGAGCGCTTCGCTCTTCTCGCCCATACCGATGAACTTGATCGGCTTGCCGGTGATCGCACGCACCGACAGCGCGGCACCGCCACGGGCATCGCCGTCGACCTTGGTCAGGATCACGCCGGTCAGCGGCAGTGCGTCGCCAAAGGCCTTGGCCGTGTTGGCGGCGTCCTGGCCGGTCATGGCGTCGACCACGAACAGGGTTTCCACCGGCTTGACCGCCGCGTGCAACGCTTGGATCTCGTCCATCATGTCGGCGTCGATGTGCAGACGACCGGCGGTGTCGACGATGACCACGTCAATGAACTTGAGCTTGGCTTCTTTAATAGCCGCTTCGGCGATCGCGACCGGCTTCTGGCTCAGGTCGGACGGGAAGAAGGTCACGTCAATGTCGTTGGCCAGGGTCTCGAGCTGCTTGATCGCCGCCGGACGGTAAACGTCGGCGGATACCACCATCACGCTCTTCTTCTTGCGCTCTTTAAGGAAGCGCGCGAGCTTGCCGGCGGTGGTGGTCTTACCGGCGCCCTGCAAACCGGCCATCAGCACGACGGCAGGCGGCACGGCGCTCAGGTTCAAATCTTCGTTGGCCGCGCCCATCAGGCTTTCGAGTTCGGCCTGGACGATCTTCACGAATGCCTGGCCCGGGGTCAGGCTGCGCGACACTTCAGTGCCGACCGCACGTTCCTTCACCGAGTTGACGAAGTCCTTGACCACCGGCAGGGCGACGTCGGCTTCGAGCAACGCCATGCGCACTTCACGCAGGGTGTCTTTAATGTTGTCCTCGGTCAGCTTGGCCTTGCCGGTGACATGGCGCAGCGTCTGCGAGAGACGGTCGGTTAGGTTTTCAAACATGCGCGATCCTTTCAGGCCCTAAGTAGACCGAGGTAATGGCGGCTCGGGGCCCCTATATAAAGAGGTGCTCCGTGGGCAGGTCGCGGATTATAGCGAAGACTGCGTGCGACGCACAGCCGCCGTCTGGTTGCACGGTCTTTCGTGTGATGGCGGTTCTATGCCAAACTCAACGACTTTCGGGCTTGCCTAACAGGATTTATGCTCCCCTTGTCACCCAGCTTGCTAACCACCCTCGCCGCCGCCTGTCTCTATGCCGCTGCGACCCTCTATCAAGGCACTCGTCTGGCTCAAGCCGCCAAGACGAACAAGCGCCTGCTGGTCTCGCTCGGCATCCTTGCCCTGCTCGCCCACAGCGCCAGCCTCCTGACCCACCTGATGACGCCCGTGGGCCTGGGCCTGGACTTCTTCAGCGCCGCCAGCCTGATCGCCGCCGCGGTGATTGCCCTGACCCTGCTGGCCTGCTCGCGCATTCCGGTGGAGAACCTGCTGGTCCTGCTGTTTCCGCTGGGGGCGCTGACCGTGCTGCTGGCGCAGTTCGTGCCCACCGGCACGGTGCCGGTGATCGACGAAGAGCCAGGCATCCTCGCCCATATCCTGCTGTCGATCCTCGCCTACGGCATGTTCACCATCGCCGTGTTCCAGGCCCTGTTGCTGCTGGTGCAGGACCACCAACTCAAGCACAAGCACCCGTCCGGGCTGATCAAGAACTTTCCGCCGCTGCAGACCATGGAAAGCCTGCTGTTCGGCTTCCTCTGGGCCGGCTGGACCCTGCTTTCGCTGTCGCTGATCTCCGGCTGGCTGTTCGTCGAGAACCTGTTCGCCCAGCACCTGGTGCACAAGACCCTGCTGGCCTGCCTGGCCTGGGTGGTGTTCAGCGTGCTGCTGTGGGGCCGCAACCGCCTCGGCTGGCGCGGACACAAGGCGATTCGCTGGACCCTGGCCGGCTTCTGCCTGCTGATGCTGGCGTACTTCGGCAGCAAGCTGGTCCGTGAATACATCCTGCATATCTGACGAGCGGCGATAATGGACAACCTGCCCACAGAGCCGATGCTCGTGGTCCTGGCCTTGCTGGTGCTGTGGTCGGGGCTGTTCACCGCCATCGAAGCCGCCCAGCAACACCTGCTGACCCTGCGCACCGCTTCGCGCTCCGGCGACAAACCGCTGGCGCGCCTGAGCTTCCCGCGCGACAGCCTGATTCTCTGCAACACCCTGTGTCGGGTGCTGGCGGTCATCATCAGTACCTTGCTGGCGCTCCTGCAGTGGGCGGAAAACGGCCCCTGGCTGGCCTGCCTGCTCGCCACCAGCGTGTTGCTGGTACTCGCCGACTACCTCCCGCGCACCCTGGCCACCCGTTATCCGGATGCGATCCTCAGCCTGGGCAATACCCTGCTGGGCGTGCCGCTGAAGATCATCTACCCGGCGGCCTGGCTGCTCCACAGCATCAGCCAGCTGTTGCTGCGCCCCTTCACCCGCAAGGCCGGCGCCGTCAAGCAGAGCGAAGACGAACAGGCTGTCGACCCGGACGACGCCGAAGAACATGCCAACGGCCGGCCGCACCCGGTGTCGGGCATCCATGCCCTGGACAACATCACCGTCAATGACATCCTGGTGCCGCGCAGCGAGGTCGACGGGATCAACCTCGACGACCCCATCGCCGACATCATCGAACAGCTGCGCCTATCCAAGCGCACCCGCCTGCCGGTGTTCCACAGCGATATCAACCAGGTCGAGGCGGTCCTCAACACCCGCCAGATCCGTCACCTGCTGCCGGATGCCAGCCTGACCCAGGAGGCGCTGCTGGCGGCCTGCCACGAACCTTACTTCGTGCCGGAAAGCACCCCGCTGCAGTTGCAACTGCTGAACTTCCACAAGCAGCAGCGCCGCCTGGGCATGGTGGTGGACGAGTACGGCGAAGTGCTGGGCATCGTCACCCTGGAAGACATCCTCGAAGAAATCGTCGGCGAATTCGAAAGCGAGCACAGCCTCGACAACCCACATATCCATCCCCAGGCCGACGGACGTTTCGTGATCGAAGGCGCGGCCTCGATTCGCGAGCTGAACAAGAGCCTGGGCTGGCACCTGCCCTGCGACGGCCCGAAAACCCTCAACGGCCTGGTCACCGAAGCGCTGGAGACTATCCCCGACAGCGCCGTTTGCCTGAAGATCGGCCGCTACCGCCTGGAAATCCTCGAAACCGAGGACAACCGGGTCAGTCGCGTGCTGATCTGGCACACCAAGCCGCTCACCGCGCCCGCCCTGTAGCCCTGTAGCCGCTGCCGAGCCCGCGAGGCTGCGATCGACCGCGAAGCGGTCGCAAACCCTGCATCCACCTTCTGCCTGACACACCGCGCAGGCAGACTTTGCGCCGGCTGCGCCGTCGAACGCAGGCTGCGCCAGCGGCTACAGGGCGGCAAGTCGCGCTTGTTTGATCGTTAGGGGCCTTCCTATAATCGATCCGCTTACCCAAGCCCCGCAGCACCCGCGTGCTACCCGCACCCAGCGGCTTCTGCCCTGCTCCGCCCGCTTCTGGCAGGCCTCGCTCCCACCCCGAGCCGCGCCCGCGCCAAACCCACATCCCTGGGTGTTCGACCATAATAATTCGCTCCCATGGAGCACATGACTGTCAGGGATAACCGCATGACGACCAGCACCACTTACAGCGCCTCCGTGCCTGCCCAGCCGACCAACTCCGCCAGCCGCGTGGCCACCGCCAGCTTTATCGGCACCGCCATCGAGTTCTACGACTTCTACGTGTACGCCACTGCCGCCGCGCTGGTGATCGGCCCGGTATTCTTTCCGCAGACGTCCGGCACCGCCCAGATGCTCTCGGCGTTCCTGACCTTCGGCATCGCTTTTCTCGCCCGCCCCCTGGGCTCGGCGCTGTTCGGCCACTTCGGCGACCGGATCGGCCGTAAGTCGACCCTGGTGGCATCGCTGCTGCTGATGGGCGTGTGTACCACGCTGATCGGCGTGCTGCCCGGCTATGACAGCATTGGCGCCTGGGCGCCGATCCTGCTGTGCCTGCTGCGCTTCGGCCAGGGCCTGGGGCTGGGCGGCGAATGGGGCGGCGCAGCGCTGCTCGCCACGGAAAATGCGCCCAAAGGCAAACGCGCCTGGTTCGGCATGTTCCCGCAGCTGGGACCGTCGATCGGTTTTCTGGCGGCCAACGGCCTGTTCCTGACCCTGGCCATGAGCCTGAGCGACGAACAGTTCCGCTCCTGGGGCTGGCGGATTCCGTTCCTGCTCAGCGCCGCCCTGGTGCTGGTCGGCCTGTATGTGCGCCTGAAACTGCATGAAACCCCGGTATTCGCCAACGCCATCGCCCGCCAGGAGCGGGTCAAGATGCCGCTGGTCGAGCTGTTCAGCCAGTACTGGCTGCCGGTGTTGCTGGGCGCTGCGGCGATGGTGGTGTGCTACGCGCTGTTTTACATCTCGACGGTGTTCTCGTTGAGCTACGGCGTCGCGACCCTCGGCTACAGCCGCGAAACCTTCCTCGGCCTGCTGTGCTTCGCGGTGCTGTTCATGGCCGCGGCCACGCCGCTGTCGGCCTGGGCCAGCGACCGCTATGGACGCAAGCCGGTGCTGATCATCGGCGGCCTGCTGGCGATTCTCTCCGGCTTCACCATGGAACCGCTGCTGACCCAGGGCTCGACCTGGGGCGTGGCGCTGTTCCTGTGCATCGAGCTGTTCCTGATGGGCGTGACCTTCGCCCCGATGGGCGCCCTGCTGCCCGAGCTGTTCCCGACCCACGTGCGTTATACCGGCGCATCGGCGGCCTATAACCTGGGCGGCATTGTCGGCGCCTCGGCGGCACCGTTCTTCGCCCAGAAGCTGGTGGCGATGGGGGGATTGAGTTGGGTTGGCGGCTATGTGTCGGCGGCAGCGGTACTCAGCCTGATCGCTGTGCTGTGCCTGAAGGAAACGCGCAATAACGACCTGAACCAGGTCGCCTGAAAAGAGTGCTTCGCGAGCAAGCTCGCTCCTACAGGTTCAGCGCAACCCTTGTAGGAGCGAGCGGGCGGCGATCCGACTTGCCCGCGATGTTTTTTACAGCTCGACAACGACCGCCTGGGAAGCGCGAGTCGCCTTGGCCCGCGCGGCCTCGATCGACTCGTCGCGCGCCAGGGCCACGCCCATGCGGCGCTGGCCGTTGACTTCGGGCTTGCCGAACAGGCGCAGGGCCGTATCCGGCTCGCTCAGGGCCGCGCCCAGGTTGGCGAAAGCGGTCTGGGTCGACTGGCCTTCCACCAGGATCACCGCCGAAGCCGACGGGCCGAACTGACGGATCAACGGGATCGGCAGGCCGAGAATCGCCCGCGCATGCAGGGCGAACTGCGACAGGTCCTGGGAAATCAGGGTCACCAGGCCGGTGTCATGGGGACGCGGCGACACTTCGCTGAACCAGACCTGGTCGCCCTTGACGAACAGCTCGACGCCGAACAGGCCACGGCCACCCAGGGCCTCGGTCACGGCCCTGGCCACACGCTCGGACTCGGCCAGGGCTTTCGGGCTCATGGCCTGAGGCTGCCAGGACTCCTGATAATCGCCCTTCTCCTGACGGTGGCCGACCGGCGCGCAGAAGGTGGTGCCGCCAACGTGGCGCACGGTCAGCAGAGTGATTTCGTAATCGAAATCGATGAAACCTTCGATGATCACCCGGCCCTTGCCGGCACGCCCGCCTTCCTGGGCGTAGTCCCAGGCCTTCTGCACGTCGTCGACGCTGCGCAGCAGGCTCTGGCCCTTGCCCGAGGAACTCATCACCGGCTTGACCACGCAGGGGAAGCCCAGGTCGTCCACCGCCTTGCGGTAGTCTTCGAAGGTATCGGCGAAGTGGTAAGGCGAGGTCGGCAGGTCCAGTTCTTCGGCGGCCAGGCGACGGATGCCTTCACGGTTCATGGTCAACTGGGCGGCCCGGGCGGTCGGGATCACGGTGAACCCTTCGGACTCCAGCTCCACCAGGGTGGCGGTGGCGATGGCTTCGATCTCCGGCACGATGAAGTGCGGCTTCTCCGCCTCGATCACTGCACGCAGCGCAGCGCCGTCGAGCATGTTGATCACATGGCTGCGATGGGCAACCTGCATCGCCGGCGCATTGGCGTAGCGATCCACGGCAATCACCTCAACGCCCAGGCGTTGCAGCTCGATCACCACTTCCTTGCCCAACTCACCACAGCCACACAGCAAAACGCGGGTCGCGGTTGGCGACAATGGAGTTCCGATACGGGTCATCTGAAAGTCCTCAAAAAGGAGCGGATCATCGAGGGTCGCGCACCAGGCGGGCGGCCCATGGGGAAGAAAGCGCGGCATTTTACATGAACCGCGGGCTTTGGCCTCAGCTGGCGCACGCCGCCTTGCGCAAACGCCAGGCCATGGCCAGCCAGACCACGGTCACGCCGGCGAACTTCGACCCCAGCGCCGTGAGGATCACGCCCGGGGTCAAGGCGTCGATCAGTCCGAAAAAGATAAAGGTGTCCAGGGGAATGCTCAACGCCGAACTTATCCACAGGCGGTCGTGCAGTGGGCGCTTGGTGATGCTGAACACCAGCCAGTCGATGCACTCGGAGACCGCGAACGCCGTGGCGCTGGCCAGGGCGATGGCCGGGTCGGAGGTCACGTAGGACAGCACCAGCGCCACCAGCATGGCGACGAGCGCGCCATGGCCGAAGCGGGTCTGCACCATGTCCCGCAGGACGAACACCAGCCCGCCCCAGGCCGACCAGATGATGTCCAGGTGCGGAGCGGTAGAAAAAGCGTAGTTGATCAGTACGACACTGCCGATATAGGCGATCAGGAAGAGCATGGGGCGAAAAGTACCTGTCAGTAAGGCGCACAGGGTACTTCAGGCGGGTGGGATGGGCCAGACGGGAGCTGGCCCGAGATAGCCGTCTAGCCGGACTGGGTGCCGATCATCCACAGCACCCCGCTGGACTTGGCGCGCTCATGACACAGCGCCAGCACCTCACGGCGCTCGGCGTTGTCCATGCGGCTCCAGCGGGTGATCTCGCTCACCGTGCGCTGGCAACCGGTGCAGATATCGTCATCGTCCAGCGCGCAAATGCTCACGCAGGGCGAACGGACGGGTTTTTCGGGTTCGGTCATTGTTCTTGCTCGGCCAGATCGCGGGCGTAACGCTGGGAATTATGCACATAGTGCGCGGCGCTGGCTTCGAGCATCTTCTTCTGCTGCTCGGTCAGTTCACGGACCACCTTGCCCGGCGAGCCCATCACCAGCGAACCGTCGGGGATCTCCTTGCCTTCGCCGATCAGCGAGTTGGCGCCGATGATGCAGTTCTTGCCGATCTTCGCGCCGTTGAGAATCACCGCATTGATGCCGATCAGGCTGTAGTCGCCGACGGTGCAGCCATGCAGCATGGCGTTGTGGCCAATGGTCACGCCGGTGCCGATGGTCAGCGGAAAGCCCATGTCGGTATGCATCACCGTGCCATCCTGCACGTTGCTGTTCCTGCCGATCAGGATCAGCTCGTTGTCGCCACGCAGCACCGCGTTGAACCAGACGTTGGCCCCCTCCTCCAGCTTGACCTTGCCCACCAGCGTGGCATTGGGTGCGACCCAGCTTTGCGGGTGGGTTTCGACACGGGCGTCGCCCAGGCGGTATTTCATATTGTTGTCCTCAAGGCCAGGCAGGTTCATATACACAGTGGGGTTCAGGCCATACGAGCGATGGCTTCAAATATTGATAAAGCTTTTGGGCGGCTGGTGCAGGCTGATCTGGGCGTCATACAGCAGGTTGATCAGCTCGACGATCATGATCGCCGTCAGGCCCCAGATATTGTACTCGCCGAAGCGGTAGCTCGGCACGTACCAGCTGCGGCCCTGATAATCGATGCGGTGGGTGTGCTCGCGCGGGTCCTGGCGGAAAAACTCCAGCGGCACGCTGAACACCGCGGCGATCTCGGCGTCATTGGCCAGGTATTCGACGTAATCGGGAATCACCCCGACATAGGGCGTGACCTTGATCCCGTGCAGGGAAATCAGCGGGCTCAGGGGGCCGATCACTTCCACCAGCCCCGGGGGCAGGCCGATTTCCTCTTCGGCTTCGCGCAGGGCGGTAAAAACCAGGTCGGGGTCTTCCGGGTCGCGGCGGCCGCCGGGGAAGGCCACTTCGCCGCCGTGGGTGGACAATCCTTTGGCGCGCAGGGTCAGCACCAGCTCGGGCTCGTCACTGCGGGTAATGGGCACCAGTACGGCGGCCTCGGGGAAACGTCGATCCGTCTCCAGCGGTCGCGGCGTATGGTTGCTTACCCGGTGCAGTAGCTCGTCCAGCATGAGTCTTCTCGATCTGTCGACTACCTTGCATCATGCACCAAACAAACCGACCGCCCAAGCCCCGATCCACGCCATGTCGCGTAACGACAACTTGCCGACAAAGCCCCGTGCACGCCAAGATAGGCGCAGCCTTTTCGGATACCCAGCATGAAATTCTGCAGCCAGTGCGGTCACCCGGTCACCCAGCGCATTCCCGAAGGCGATTCACGCCTGCGTTTTGTCTGCGACAACTGCCAGACCATCCATTACCAGAACCCGAACATAGTCGCCGGCTGCCTGCCTACCTGGGGTACCCAGGTGCTGCTGTGCCGACGCGCGATCGAGCCGCGTCGTGGCTACTGGACGCTGCCGGCCGGTTTCATGGAGAACGGCGAGACCGTCGAACAGGCGGCGATTCGCGAGACGTTCGAGGAGGCCTGCGCCCGGGTCCGCAACCTGAGCATCTATACCCTGATCGACGTCCCGCACATCAGCCAGGTGCATGTCTTCTTCCGCGCCGAGCTGGCGGACCTGGATTTCGCCGCTGGCGCAGAGAGCCTGGAAGTTCGGCTTTTCGAAGAAGCCGACATTCCCTGGTCCGAGCTGGCTTTTCGCACGGTCGGGCGTACCTTAGAATGTTTCTTCGCTGACCGGCGGAACGAGGACTACCCCGTGCGTTCCGAGTCCATTCCGCCCCTGGCTCAGCCTGCCCTCACTTAAACAACAAAACGTACGCGGCACCTGTGTACTCTTAGGGATATCGTTTCATGCGCTGGTTGCTCGCTCTTTTCTGCTACTCGGTTATCGCGGTCTCCCACGCCTCCGCGACGGATACCCTGAACGGCAAGGTCATCGAGAAAGTCCTGGTCCTCAAGTCGGCCCATCAGTTGCAACTGATCAACGACGGCAAACCCATCAAGACCTACCGCATTTCCCTGGGTAAACGACCCAAGGGGCCAAAGCTCATGGAAGGCGACAAGCGCACTCCGGAAGGCTTCTACTGGCTGGACTGGCGCAAGACCAGCGACCGCTTCAACCTGGCCATGCATATCTCCTACCCGAACATCAGCGATTCCGCCCGCTCGCGCCGCGAGGGCGTGGAGCCCGGCGGCATGATCATGATCCACGGTACCCCGGACAGCGAAGACTACCCCGAGCAGTACTTCCATACCCTGGACTGGACCGACGGCTGCATCGCCATGCGCAACGTCGACATGCGCGAAGTCTGGGGCCTGGTCCCGGACGGCACGATGATCGAAATCCGCCCCTGATTCCTCGCTGAAACGCCGCTAAAACACCTCCGTTACAAAAAAAATCGCAGGCCGCGCCGGCTTCGAAAGGTGAATACCAATTCCCGTTCGAAAAACCGCCGCCCCTGCGATTTTCGCATTCACGGCCAGACCGCCCTAATACCACTTTCCCAAACCATCCCCGCCAACGCCCATAAAGCGCCTGTTTTCGTGCGTCATCGTCACACTACTGGCGTTGACATGGTATTTAAGTGGTATTAGTTTTTGCCACATTACCGGGCGACAACAAACCAATAACGCATCGGAATCTCGACAGATGAACCACATCCTGGCCCTGCGCCCTGACGATACCCAGCCGACCCCGCTGTACCTGCAACTGGCGCGCAACCTTGAAGCCGCGATCCATGCCGGACAGTGGAAAGCCGAACAGGCCCTGCCCTCGGAACGCAACCTGAGCGAGATGCTCAATATCTCCCGCGTCACCGCGCGCAAGGCCCTGGAAGTGCTGTTCGAACAAGGCCTGATCCGCCGCAGCCAGGGCTCCGGCACCTTCATTACCCCGCGCCTGGAACAACCGCTGTCGCGGCTGTCGGGCTTCAGCGAAATGCTCCGCCTCAAGGGCTTCGTGCCCGGTTCCCAATGGCTGGAGCGGGAAATCACCACGCCGACCCACGAAGAACTGATCCGCCTCGGCCTGTCGCCGAACGACAAGGTGGCGCGCCTCAAGCGCCTGCGCAAAGCCGACGACACGGTGATGGCGATCGAAATGAGCACCCTGCCGGCCACGATCATTGCCCAGCCGGATGCCGTGGGCGACTCGCTCTACGCCTACCTCGATGGCATCGGCCGCCCGGTGGTCCGTGCCCTGCAGCACATCCAGGCGATCAACGCCAGCGCCGAGTTTGCCGCCCTGGTGGGCATCGCCCCCGGCACCGCGATGCTGCTGATGACCCGTGTCGGCTACCTCGAGGACAACACCCCGATCGAAGTCACCGACACCTATTGCCGCAACGACTACTACGACTTCGTCGCCGAGCTGCGTCGCTGAGCCTGGCCGCCGAGTCGCCAAGAATCCGTCCCAGAGAGCTGCCCATGTCCGAACACAACATCCTCACCCCACAAGGCTGGATTCGCGGCCGCCTGAACCACCGGGACGGCAAGGTCACCGGCATCGAAGGCAGCCCCTGCGACCCGGCGGACAACGACCTGCCCTACCTGCTGCCGGGCTTCATCGACCTGCATGTGCACGGCGGCGGAGGCAAGGACATCATGGAAGGCGCCCCGGCGTTCGAGACCATCACCCGCACCCACGTGCGTTTTGGCACCACCTCGCTGCTGGCCACCACCATGACCGCACCGACCGAGGAGATCACCCGGGTCCTGGGCGCCATGGGCGAATACTGCGAACAGCGCCCCAGCGGCAGCGCCCGGGTACTCGGTGTGCATCTGGAGGGCCCGTACATCAACCCGGGCAAGCTCGGTGCCCAGCCCAATTTCGCCCACACCGCACTGATGGCCGAAGTCGAGGCGTACCTGCGCCTGGCGCCGATCCGGGTGATCACCATCGCCCCGGAAATCGCCGGCCATGACGCGTTGATCCGCGCCCTCAGCGCCCGCGGTATCCGCATGCAGATCGGCCACACCCTGGGCAGCTATGAGGAAGGCGTGGCCGCACTCGACGCCGGGGCCACCAGCTTCACCCACCTGTACAACGCCATGAGCCCGCTGCATCACCGCGAGCCGGGCATAGTCGGCGCCGCCCTGGCCCACGCCCAGTACGCGGAACTGATCCCCGACCTGCTGCACGTGCACCCCGGCGCCATGCGCGTGGCCTTGCGCTCGATCCCCTGCCTGTACTGCGTCACCGACTCCACCGCGGCAGCCGGCATGCCGGACGGCGAATACAAGCTCGGCAGCCACACCGTGACCAAATGCCTGGGCGGCGTGCGTCTGCCGGACGGCACCCTGGCCGGCAGCACCCTGACCATGGACCAGGCCTTGCGCAACCTGGTGAAGATCGGCCTGCCCCTGGCCGAGGCTTCGCAACGCTTGTCACAGTTTCCCGCCGATTATCTCGGCCTGGCCGAACGCGGGCGCTTGCAGGTCGGCAGCTGGGCCGACTGCGTGTGCCTGGACCGCTCACTCACACTGACCGCCGTGATGGTCGAAGGAGAAGACATTGACTTCAAAAATGCTTGAAGAGGCGCTGTCCGCCGCCGCGGCCGTCGAAGGCCAGTTGCAGCACCTGGACCCGCAACTGATCGAGGTGGCCGGGCGCCTGAACCGCCAGCCGCCGCAAGTGGTGATGACCGTCGCCCGCGGCAGCTCCGACCATGCCGCCAGCTACTTCGCCTACCTGACCATGCAGCAGCTGGGCTTCCCGGTCGCGTCCCTGCCGATGTCGGTGGTGACCATGCAACAGGCGCCGCTGCGGGTCAGCGGCCAGGCGGCATTCGCCTTTTCCCAGTCCGGGCAGAGCCCCGACCTGGTCAACAGCATGCGCCTGCTGCGCAAACGCGGGGCCTTGAGCGTGGCCATGGTCAACGCCCAGGACACCCCGCTGGAAGCCGCCAGCGAGTTCTGCCTGCCGCTGCACGCCGGCGCCGAACGCAGCGTGGCGGCAACCAAGAGCTTTATCGCCACCCTCAGCGCCAGCGCCCGCCTGATCGCCCACTGGAAACTGGACGCGCAGTTGCTGGAAGCCGGCCTCGCCCTGCCCCAGGGGCTGCGCGAAGCCGCGACCCAGAACTGGAGCCCGGCCGTCGAGGCCTTGCGCGATAGCCAACGGTTGATGGTGATCGGCCGTGGCGCCGGTTTCGCCATCGCCCAGGAAGCGGCGCTGAAACTCAAGGAAACCTCGGCGATCCAGGCCGAAGCCTTCAGCAGCGCGGAAGTTCGCCACGGCCCGATGGCGCTGATCGGCGACAACTACCCGCTGCTGGTGTTCGCCCCACGGGGAGCGGAGCAGGCCGGCCTGATCAGCCTTGCCGCCGACATGCGCCAGCGTGGCGCCCGGGTGCTGCTGGCGGCGCCGGACGACATCGTCGAACGCGACCTGACCCTGGGCCGGGCCGAACACCCGGCCCTCGATCCGATCCTGGCGATCCAGAGTTTCTACGGCATGGCCGCAAGCCTTGCCGAGGCCCGGGGCATGGACCCGGACCAGCCACGGCACCTGAGCAAAGTGACCCGCACCCACTGAGCCTTTCCTTCAACGGATGAGTACTGCGCCATGCACAACAACAATAAAGACCTGACGCTCGGCGCTCCCTTGAGCGGCCCGGTGCTCACCCTCGCCAGGGTGCCCGACCTGGTGTTTTCCAGCGGCGCCATGGGCGACGGGATCGCCATCGACCCGCTGAACAACACCCTGCACGCCCCCTGCGCCGGCGTGGTGGTGCATGCCGCCCGCACCGGCCACGCGGTGACCCTGCGCGCCGACAATGGCGCGGAACTACTGCTGCACCTGGGACTGGACACGGTCCAGCTGCAAGGCGAGGGTTTCTCCATGCTGGTGCAGGAAGGCGCCCGGGTCAGCAGCGGCCAGGCCCTGCTGCGCTTCGATCTCGACCAGGTCGCACGCAACAGCAAAAGCCTGATCAGCCTGATGATCCTGACCAACGGCGAACACTTCCAGACCCTGCCCATCACCCTGAAATCGGTGAAAGTCGGCGAACCGCTGCTGCACATCGTGCCGCGCGCGGCCAATACGGCCCAGGCGGAAGCGGGTGACTCCTCGACCGACGAGGTGGAAGGCCAGACCCGGGTCAATCATCGCGGCGGCCTGCATGCCCGGCCGGCCGCGCTGATCCGCCAGACCGCCCAGGGCTTCAGCAGCAAGGCGCACCTGCATTTCAACGGCAAGTCGGCGTCCTGCGACAGCCTGGTCAGCCTGATGGGGCTGGGGGTCGGCGAGCAGGACGAGGTGCGGGTCAGTTGCCAGGGCAAGGACTGCAAGGCCGCCCTGCTGGCGCTGCTGGACGCCCTCGCCACCCCGCTGGCCGAAGACGGCCATGCCGCGGCGCCAGCGGTGAAGGCCGTCGCGCCCCAGCACCCCGCCGAAGCCGGGGTGATCCAGGGGGTCTGCGCCGCCCCCGGGCTGGTCTGCGGGCCGCTGTTTCACCTGACCGCCATGACCCTGCCCGAAGACAGCGGCGATCACCCGCCCCAGGAACAACTGCAGGCGCTGGACCTGGCCCTGGACAAGGTTCGTAGCGACATCCGCGGCACCCTCGACCATGCCCGGCAGCGCAAGGACAATCAGGAAGAAGCGATCTTCGCCGCCCATCTGGCCCTGCTCGAAGACCCGGCGCTGCTGGACGCCGCCCGCCAGAGCATCGGCCAGGGACGCGCCGCCACCCACGCCTGGAGCGACGCCATCGGCGAACAGTGCGAGATCCTGCTGCAACTGGGCAATGCCCTGCTCGCCGAACGCGCCAACGACCTGCGCGACCTGCAACAGCGGGTCCTGCGCGCCCTGCTCGGCGAGGCCTGGCATTATCAGTTGCCGGCCGGCGCCATAGTCGCGGCCCACGAGCTGACCCCGTCCGATCTGCTGCAACTGAGCGAGCAAGGCGCTGCCGGCCTGTGCATGGCGGCCGGCGGCGCCACCTCCCACGTGGCGATCCTGGCACGCGGCAAGGGCCTGCCCTGCCTGGTGGCCCTGGGCTCGGAGCTGCTCGATGTGCCGCAAGGCCAGCAAGTGGTGCTGAATGCCGACCACGGTCGCCTGGAACTGACGCCGGACAGCGCGCGTATCGAACAGGTCCGGCAGAGCCATCTGCTCCGCCAGCAGCGGCGCGAGCAACAACAGCAACAGGCCCAGCTGCCGGCCAGGACCCTCGACGGCCAGGCGATCGAGGTCGCCGCCAATGTCGCCTCCAGCCAGGAAGCCCAGGACGCCCATGCCAACGGTGCCGATGGCGTCGGCCTGCTGCGTACCGAGTTTCTGTTTGTCGACCGGCATACCGCCCCCGACGAACAGGAGCAGCGTCTGGCTTATCAGGCCGTGCTCGACGCCATGGGCGACAAGTCGGTGATCATCCGCACCATAGACGTGGGCGGCGACAAGCAACTGGACTACCTGCCGCTGCCGGTGGAAGCCAACCCGGTGCTGGGCCTGCGCGGCATTCGCCTGGCCCAGGCCCGCCCGGAACTGCTCGACCAGCAACTGCGGGCCCTGCTGCAGGTCAACCCGCTGCAACGCTGCCGCATCCTGCTGCCGATGGTCAGCGAGCTCGACGAACTGCTGCATATCCGCGAACGCATCGATTGCCTGTGCGCCGAGCTGGGGATCAGCCAGCGCCCGGAGCTGGGGGTGATGATCGAAGTCCCGGCCGCCGCCCTGCTCGCCGAGCAACTGGCCGAATACGCCGACTTCCTCTCCATCGGCACCAACGATCTGTCGCAATACACCCTGGCCATGGACCGTGACCATGCCGGCCTGGCCGCGCGGGTCGATGCGTTGCACCCGGCGCTGCTGCGGCTGATCGCCCAGACCTGCACCGGCGCGGCCAGGCATGGGCGCTGGGTCGGCGTGTGCGGTGCACTGGCCTCCGACCCGCTGGCGACGCCGGTGCTGATCGGCCTGGGGGTCAGCGAGCTGTCGGTGAGCCCACCGCAAGTGGGCGAAATCAAGGAGCGGGTCCACCAACTGGACGCTGCGCAATGCCGACGCCTCAGCCATGAGCTGCTGAACCTGAGCAGTGCCTCGGCGGTGCGTCATGCCTGCCACCAACACTGGCCCCTGAGCTGAATAACAAGAACACCGGGAGACACGCCATGTACCAATTATTCATCGAAGGCCTGCAGCGCCTGGGCCGCGCCCTGATGCTGCCGATCGCGATCCTGCCGATCGCCGGCCTGCTGCTGCGCCTGGGCGACACCGACCTGCTGAACATCGCGATCATCCACGATGCCGGCCAGACCATCTTCGCCAACCTGGCGCTGATCTTCGCCATCGGCATCGCCGTGGGCTTCGCCAAGGACAACAACGGCACCGCCGGCCTGGCCGGGGCCATCGGCTACCTGGTGATGGTCGCGACCCTCAAGGTGCTCGATGCCAGCATCAACATGGGCATGCTCGCCGGGATCATCAGCGGCCTGCTGGCCGGAGCCCTGTACAACCGCTTCAAGGACATCAAGCTGCCGGAATACCTGGCGTTCTTCGGCGGGCGGCGCTTCGTGCCGATTGTCACCGGTTTCAGCGCCGTCGGCCTGGGGGTGGTGTTCGGCCTGATCTGGCCGCCGATCCAGCACGGCATCAACAGCTTCGGCCAGTTGCTGATGGAAAGCGGCAGCCTCGGTGCCTTCGTGTTCGGTGTGTTCAACCGCCTGCTGATCATCACCGGCCTGCACCACATCCTGAACAACATGGCCTGGTTCATTTTCGGCAGTTTCACCGACCCGGCCACCGGCGCCGTGGTCACCGGCGACCTGACCCGCTACTTCGCCGGCGACCCCAAGGGCGGCCAGTTCATGACCGGCATGTTCCCGATGATGCTGTTCGGCCTGCCGGCGGCGTGCCTGGCCATGTACCGCAATGCGCTGCCGGAGCGGCGCAAGGTGATG
Source organism: Pseudomonas sp. GW822-FHT05A08 (assembly GCF_058800485.1). Taxonomy (NCBI): domain Bacteria; kingdom Pseudomonadati; phylum Pseudomonadota; class Gammaproteobacteria; order Pseudomonadales; family Pseudomonadaceae; genus Pseudomonas; species Pseudomonas sp. GW822-FHT05A08. The sequence continues at coordinate 1,455,636 of NZ_CM179511.1, read as the reverse complement.
GGCGGGATTTTCCTGTCGATGGCCCTGACCTCGTTCCTCACCGGGGTCACCGAGCCGATCGAATTCGCCTTCATGTTCCTCGCCCCCATGTTGTATCTGGTGCATGCCCTGCTGACCGGCCTGTCCATGGCCCTGACCAACCTGTTGAACATCCACCTGGGCTTCACCTTCTCCGGCGGCGCCATCGACATGGCCCTCGGCTGGGGCCGCTCCACCAACGGCTGGCTGGTATTCCCGGTGGGCCTGCTGTACGCGGTGATCTACTACCTGGTGTTCGACTTCTGCATCAAACGCTTCAACCTGAAAACCCCGGGCCGCGAAGACACCCCGGGCAGCGAAAAAGCCGCCATGACCAACAATCAGCGCGCCGGTGCCTATATCCAGGCCCTGGGCGGAGCGGACAACCTGATAACCGTCGGCGCCTGCACCACCCGCCTGCGCCTGGAACTGGCCGACCGCAGCAAAGCATCGGACAGCGACCTCAAGGCCCTTGGCGCCATGGCCGTGGTGCGTCCCGGCAAGGGCGGCAGCCTGCAGGTGGTGGTCGGCCCGCTGGCCGACAGCATCGCCGATGAAATCCGCCTGGCCATGCCCAGCGGCGGCAAGCCACTGGAACAGCCAGGCCCTGCCGCCGCCTTCGAAGCACCGCCAGCGGTGAGCATTGCGCCCCAGGAAGCCGTGAAATGGCTGGACGCCTTCGGTGGCAGCGACAATGTGCTGCAACTGGACTGCGTGGCCATGACCCGCCTGCGGGTGCAACTGGGCGACAACAAGGCGCTGTCGGAATGCCAGCTGAAGAACCTCGGCTGCCAGGGTTCCAGCCAGCTCGACGATGGTGTCTGGCACCTGCTGATCGGGGAAAAGGCCGCGAGCCTGAGCCAAGCCCTGGATAGCCTGATCAACCGCAGCGAGGTCAGCGCCAAGGTCTGACCCTCTCCTGCCGGAGAGCAGGCACAAAAAAGCCCGCTGACCGTTACCGGTTCAGCGGGCTTTTTCATGGGCGGGACCTTAGAAGTCTTCCAGACGCCAGACTTCATAAGCCGGTGTCTCGTAGGGATGGCTCTGCTTGAGGGCCATCACCACGCTATGGATCAACTCGTCGGCCACCACCAGCTCGACTTTCCATTCCTGCACCTGCTCGACCAGGCCGGTCTGCCCGAGAAACGGCTGGCTACCGTCCAACGGGCGAAACTGGCCCTGGCCCAGCACCTGCCACGCGCACTGGTCGTAAGCGCCGATCCGTCCGCCACCGGCGGCGAATACGGCGTTCTTGACCACATCCACGTGGCTGGGCGGGACGAAAAAGCTGAGCTTGTACACGGGCCTTAGTTCACCCACACGCGAGCGTTACGGAACATGCGCATCCACGCCGCATCTTCGTTCCACTCTTCCGGACGCCAGGAGTTCTGCACGGCACGGAATACCCGCTCAGGGTGCGGCATCATGATGGTGACGCGGCCGTCGCGGCTGGTCAGGCCGGTAATCCCGCGCGGCGAGCCGTTCGGGTTGGCCGGGTAGCTTTCGGTGACCTTGCCGTGGTTGTCGACGAAACGCAGGGCCACGCAACCGGACAGGTCGGCTTCAAGCAGCGCTTCTGCGCTTTCGAATTCCGCATGGCCTTCGCCGTGGGCGATGGCGATCGGCATACGCGAACCGGCCATGCCCTGCAGGAAGATCGAGTTCGACTCCTGGACCTGGACCATCGCCACACGGGCCTCGAACTGCTCGGACCGGTTGCGCACGAAGTGCGGCCAGAACTCGCTGCCCGGGATCAGCTCGTGCAGGTTGGACATCATCTGGCAACCGTTGCACACGCCGAGGGTGAAGGTGTCGCTGCGCTCGAAGAAGCCCTGGAAGGCGTCGCGGGCACGGCTGTTGAACAGTGCCGACTTGGCCCAGCCCTCGCCGGCGCCGAGTACGTCGCCGTAGGAGAAGCCGCCGCAGGCGACCATGCCCTTGAAGTCGTTCAGGTCGACGCGACCGGCGAGGATGTCGCTCATGTGCACGTCGATCGCGTTGAAGCCGGCACGGTCGAACGCCGCGGCCATTTCCACCTGGCCGTTGACGCCCTGCTCGCGCAGCACGGCAACCTGGGGACGCACACCTTTCTTGATGTAAGGCGCGGCGATGTCCTGGTTGACGTCGAAGCTCAGCTTGACGCTCAGGCCCGGGTTGTCTTCTTCCAGCAGGACGTCGAATTCCTGCTCGGCGCAGTCGGCGTTGTCCCGCAGGCGCTGGATCTGGTAGCTGGTTTCAGCCCACTGGCGCTGCAACAGGCGACGCTCGCCGGCGAAGATATTCTCGCCGTTGAAGGTGATGTTGATATGGCCGTTGTTGACCGGCTGGCCGATCACCGCCACGCAGTCGCCCAGGCCGGCGGCGCTGAACTGCGCCAGCACATCCGGGGTCGCGTCCTGGCGCACCTGGATCACCGCACCCAGTTCTTCGTTGAACAGGATGGCGGCGATCTCGGCCGAGCTCTCGGCCAGGGCGTCGAGGTTCAGGTTCAGGCCGCAGTGACCGGCGAAGGCCATTTCCACCACGCTGGTCAGCAGACCACCGTCGGAACGGTCGTGGTAAGCCAGCAGGTGACCGTCGGCGTTGAGGCCCTGGATCACCGCGAAGAAGGCTTTCAGGTCTTCGGCGTCATCGACGTCCGGGGCCTGCTTGCCGAGCTTGCCGTGCACCTGGGCGAGGATCGAGGCGCCCATGCGGTTCTGGCCACGACCGAGGTCGATCAGGACCAGGTCGGTGGTGCCCTTGTCCATGCGCAGTTGCGGGGTCAGGGTCTGGCGGATGTCCGCCACAGGCGCGAAACCGGTCACGATCAGCGACATCGGCGAGGTCACGGTTTTTTCTTCGCCGTTGTCGTTCCAGCGCGTGGCCATGGACATCGAGTCCTTGCCCACTGGAATGGTGATGCCCAGCTCAGGGCACAGTTCCATGCCGACCGCTTTCACGGTGTCGTACAGCCGTGCGTCTTCGCCCGGGTGGCCGGCGGCGGACATCCAGTTCGCCGACAGCTTGATGTCGGAGATCTTGTTGATGCGCGACGCGGCAATGTTGGTCAGGGTTTCGCCGATGGCCATGCGGCCCGACGCCGGGGCGTCCAGCAGCGCCAGCGGAGTACGCTCGCCCATGGCCATGGCTTCACCGGTGTAGACGTCGAAACTGGTGGCGGTGACGGCCACGTCGGCCACCGGAACCTGCCATGGGCCGACCATTTGGTCACGGGCCACCAGGCCGGTGATGGTGCGGTCGCCGATGGTGATCAGGAAGCTTTTGCTCGCGACGGCCGGGTGATGCAGGACGCGCTCGATGCTTTCGCCGATGTCGAGGTTCGACGGGTCGAAATCGTCGCCCAGCTCGGCTTCACGAACCACCGAACGGTGCATGCGCGGCGCCTTGCCCAGCAGCACTTCCAGTGGCATGTCCACCGGGCTGTTGCCGAAGTGGCTGTCCGTGACCGTCAGATGCGGTTCGGCGGTGGCTTCACCGACGACGGCAAACGGGCAACGCTCACGTTCGCAGATGGCCTGGAAGCGCTCGAAGTCGGCCGGGCCGACGGCCAGAACGTAGCGTTCCTGGGATTCGTTGCTCCAGATTTCGTGCGGGGCCATGCCCGGCTCGTCGTTTGGAATGTTGCGCAGTTCGAAACGGCCACCGCGGTCGCCGTCGTTGACCAGTTCCGGGAAGGCGTTGGACAGACCGCCCGCGCCGACGTCGTGGATGAAGCTGATCGGGTTCTTGTCGCCCAGCTGCCAGCAACGGTCGATGACTTCCTGGCAACGACGCTCCATTTCCGGGTTTTCACGCTGAACGGAAGCGAAGTCCAGATCCGCCGAGCTGGTGCCGGTGGCCATGGAGGAAGCGGCGCCGCCACCCAGGCCGATGAGCATCGCCGGGCCGCCGAGGACGATCAGCTTGGAGCCGACGACGATCTCGCCTTTCTTGACGTGCTCTTCGCGAATGTTGCCCATGCCGCCGGCCAGCATGATCGGCTTGTGGTAACCACGCACTTCATCACCGTGCGGGGTGGCGATCGACTGTTCGAAGGTACGGAAGTAGCCGGTCAGGGCCGGACGACCGAATTCGTTGTTGAACGCGGCGCCGCCCAGCGGGCCTTCGATCATGATGTCCAGCGCGGTGACAATGCGCTCAGGCTTGCCGTACGGCACTTCCCACGGCTGTTCGAAGCCCGGGATCTGCAGGTTGGATACGGTAAAACCGGTCAGGCCGGCCTTTGGCTTGGCGCCACGCCCGGTTGCACCTTCATCGCGGATCTCGCCACCGGAACCGGTGGATGCGCCCGGGAACGGGGCGATGGCGGTCGGGTGGTTGTGAGTCTCGACCTTCATCAGGATGTGCACCGGCTCCTGCACCGCGCCGTACTGGCGGGTTTCAGGGTTCGGGAAGAAACGGCCGGCGACATTGCCGACGATCACCGAGGCGTTGTCCTTGTAAGCCGACAGCACACCTTCGTTGTGCATCTGATAGGTGTTCTTGATCATGCCGAACAGGCTTTTTTCCTGGCTCTGGCCGTCGATGTCCCAACTGGCGTTGAAGATCTTGTGACGGCAGTGCTCGGAGTTGGCCTGGGCGAACATCATCAGTTCGATGTCATGCGGGTTGCGCTTGAGGCCCTGGAAGGCGTTGACCAGGTAATCGATTTCGTCTTCGGCCAGGGCCAGGCCCAGTTCGGTGTTGGCCTGTTCCAGCGCGGCGCGGCCACCACCGAGGATATCGATGGCGGTCAGCGGCTTCGGCGTGGCATGGCTGAACAGGCCGGCAGCCTGCTCCAGGTTGCCCAGCACGATCTGGGTCATGCGGTCGTGCAGGGTGTCGGCGATCAACTGCGCTTGCGCGTCGCTGAATTCACCGGCCACATAGAAGGCAATGCCGCGCTCCAGGCGCTGGATCTTGCTCAGGCCACAGTTGCGGGCGATATCGCTGGCCTTGCTCGACCATGGCGAGATGGTGCCGAAACGCGGCAGCACCAGGAACAGACGACCGGTAGGTTCTTGCACCGGTACGCTTGGGCCGTACTTCAGAAGGCGCGCAAGCACCTGCTGTTCGTCGCCGGTCAGGACGCCGGTAACTTCGGCGAAGTGAGCGAATTCAGCATACAGGCCACTGACAGCTGGAACCTTCTGGCTCAGTTGCTCAAGGAGTTTGCTGTGGCGAAAGGCAGAAAGGGCAGGAGCGCCGCGCAGGATCAACATCTTCGGGACAGCCTCGGGAAGGGGGTGTGCTTTGAGGCCGTGCATTCTAGCCTAAACCGCCCGCGACGGCACCCGAAACGGCACGCCCGAGCGCGGCCAGACGTCGGCCCGCGCGCAGCACCCTGTGACAAAGGCTCGTCAGGACCATTCAGCAGGGTTATTTCACCCCTCTCCACGGGCCCCGAAGGCCCATTCCCGAGGGCTCTGGCCGGGGGCTGGAACCTCTAGCAGACAAGCCCTTCGCTGTCGAGATATGGCGGTTGTTGTCCTTTGCGTATACTGCGCAGATGTTTTCCCCTATGGCTTTACGTCCGCGCTGTGCCCGATGGCTCATCGCAACCGGACTCTTCCTGATGCTCAGTGCCTGCGTTGAGAAACCCAGCACGCTCGAGCGAGTAAAGGAGGATGGCGTGCTGCGGGTGGTCACCCGTAACAGCCCGGCCACCTATTTTCAGGATCGCAACGGTGAAACCGGCTTCGAATACGAGCTGGTGAAACGTTTCGCCGACGACCTGGGGGTGACGCTGAAGATCGAAACCGCGGACAACCTCGACGACCTCTTCGACCAGCTGGGTAAACCTAACGGCCCGGTGCTGGCTGCTGCCGGTCTGGTCAGCAGCGAGAAACGCAAGCAGCAAGTCCGGTTTTCCCACACTTATCTGGAAGTCACCCCGCAGATCATCTACCGCAACGGCCAGTCCCGCCCCACCGATGCGGGCGACCTGGTCGGCAAGAAGATCATGGTGCTCAAGGGCAGCACCCACGCCGAGCAACTGGCCGCACTCAAGCTGAAATACCCCGGCATTCAATACGAAGAGTCCGACGAGGTTGAAGTGGTCGACCTGCTGCGCATGGTCGACGAGGGGCAGATCGACCTGACCCTGGTGGATTCCAACGAAGTGGCGATGAACCAGGTGTATTTCGCCAATATCCGCGTGGCCTTCGACCTTGGCGATGCCAGCAACCAGAGCTGGGCCGTGGCCGCCGGCGAAGACAACAGCCTGCTCAACGAAATCAACGCCTTCCTCGACAAGGTGCAGAAGAATGGCACCCTGCAGCGCCTGAAGGACCGTTATTACGGGCATGTGGACGTCCTGGGTTATGTCGGCGCCTACACCTTTGCCCAGCACCTGCAGCAGCGCCTGCCCAAATACGAGAAGCACTTCAAGGCCTCGGCCAAGGAAGAAAAGGTCGACTGGCGCCTGCTGGCGGCCATCGGCTACCAGGAATCCTTGTGGCAACCGAGCGTCACCTCCAAGACCGGCGTGCGCGGCCTGATGATGCTGACCCAGAACACCGCCCAGGCCATGGGCGTGTCCAACCGCCTGGACGCCAAGCAAAGCATCCAGGGCGGCGCCAAGTACCTGGCGTACATGAAGGATCAGCTGGACGACAAGATCGAAGAGCCGGACCGCACCTGGTTCGCCCTCGCCGCCTATAACGTCGGCAGCGGCCACCTGGACGACGCCCGCAAGCTGGCGCAAAAGGAAGGGCTGAACCCGAACAAGTGGCTAGACGTAAAGAAGATGCTGCCGCGTCTCTCGCAGAAGCAGTGGTACAGCAAGACCCGCTATGGCTACGCGCGGGGCGGCGAGCCGGTGCATTTCGTTGCCAACATCCGTCGCTACTACGACATCCTGACCTGGGTCACGCAGCCGCAGCTGGAAGGCGACCAGGTGGCCGAGGGCAACCTGCACGTGCCGGGCGTGGACAAGACCAGGCCGACCCAGGAAACCCCGCCGCTTTAAACCCTCTGCGTAGAAAGCCGCTGCCGACGATTGCGACAAGTCCACAGGACTTGAACAACCGTAAAATCGCCACGACCGTTCCAGTCGATCGCAGCCTGCGGCAGCGGCTACAGAGTTTCCGTCAGGCCTTGGCCGCCGCCAGGATCAGCGCCTTCATCTCCACCACTGCACCTTTGAAACCGACGAACAGCGCATGGGCCACCAGCGCATGGCCAATGTTCAACTCGTTGATGCCCTTGATCGCCGCGACCGCCTCGACGTTGTGGTAATGCAGGCCGTGGCCGGCATTGACGATCAGGCCCTGGCCCAGGCCGAAAGCCACGCCGTCGGCCACGCGCCGCAGTTCCTCGGCCACCTCGCTCGGCGTTTCGGCATCGGCATAACGCCCGGTGTGCAGCTCGATGGCTGGCGCGCCCACGCGGCGGGAGGCAGCGATCTGCCGCTCATCGGCGTCGATGAACAGCGACACTTCGGCGCCGATCTTCGACAGCCGCTCTACGGCCGCCTTGATCCGCGCTTCCTGCCCGGCGACATCCAGGCCGCCCTCGGTGGTCAGCTCCTGGCGGGTTTCCGGAACCAGGCAGATGTGCGCCGGACGGATGCGCTCGGCGAACGCCATCATTTCCTCGGTGACGCCCATCTCGAAGTTCATGCGGGTTTGCAGCACGTCCTTGAGCAGCAGCACATCGCGTTCCTGGATATGCCGGCGGTCCTCGCGCAGGTGCACGGTGATGCCGTCGGCCCCCGCCTCTTCCGCGTCCAGCGCCGCCTTGACCGGGTCAGGGTAACGGGTGCCCCGGGCCTGACGCAGGGTGGCTACGTGGTCGATGTTCACGCCAAGAAGAATGCGATTGCTGGTGGTCACGGAAGCGCTCCTGAGGAGTTAGAGATTCGGTGCACAGCATATAGTGTCCGCTGGCGAAAATAACTGCCGGCTTTCGGTCGCACGAGCAAGCCAGGCAGGATTCGAGCGTATTGGCGTAATGGGACGACTAGGGCTTGCGAAACAATTCGCGACTGACCAAGGGACGACCGCCCAGGTGCACCGCCAGTGCCTGGCGCATCAGGCGCTTGGCCGCCGCCAGCGCGCCGGGGGCGCTCCAGTCGGCTTGCGCCATGGCCAGCAGCTCGGTGCCGTTGAACAGGCCCGGTTGCAACAGGTGAACCTGCTCCAGGCCGGCATCCACCTGCAGGCGATACATGCCCTGCGCCTCAATCGGCGCGCCGTGGATATCCATGTCCAGGGCGAAGCCATAGCCCAGGTCGTCCAGCAGGCGCCATTCGAACGCACGCAGCAAGGGTTCGAGGGCGCGACCTTCGGCCAAAGCCAGCAAGGTTGCCGCATAGTGCTCGAAGATCGCCGGATGCGGGTCTTCGGCGGGCAGCAGGCGGATCAGCAGCTCATTGAGGTAGAGGCCGCTGAACAGCGCCTCGCCGTTGAGCCAGGTGGAGGTTCCCGCGCTTTCCATGCGCCCGACGTTTTTCAGCTCGCCGCGCCCACGAAATTCGACTTCCAGCGGCACGAACGGCCGCGCCAGGGTCCCGGCCTTGCCCCGCGCGCCGCGCAACACCGCGCGCAGCCGCCCCTGGGGCGTGAGGAAGTCCACCAATGCACTGCTCTCGCGATAGGCGCGACTGTGCAGGACATAAGCGGGCTGGCCGATGGGAGCGTTACTGGACATAGGTGTCGGGGGGATCTCAAGGCTTGAGAAAGTGACAGGTCCACGGGGAGGTTCGTTGAACCTTTATCGCCAGCGGCTCGCCCCCTGCACGTTGCAGAAACGAGGCGCCGGCGACGGGGCAGGATTACAGGTCGCCGTAGCCCAGCGAACGCAGGGCACGCTCGTCGTCGGACCAACCACCCTTGACCTTGACCCACAGGTTGAGCATGACCTTGGAGTCGAACAGCAGCTCCATGTCCTTGCGCGCTTCCATGCCGATGCGCTTGATGCGCTCACCCTTGTCGCCAATGATGATTTTCTTCTGGCCGTCGCGTTCGACGAGGATCAAGGCATGAATGTGCAGGGTCTTGCCCTGCTGCTTGAACTCTTCGATTTCCACGGTGATCTGGTACGGCAGCTCGGCACCCAGCTGGCGCATGATCTTCTCGCGCACCAGTTCGGCGGCGAGGAAACGGCTGCTGCGGTCGGTGATCTGGTCTTCCGGGAAGAAGTGATCGTTTTCCGGCAGGTGCTTGGCGATCAGGCCTTCCAGGGCTTCCAGGTTGTGGCCTTGCTGGGCCGATACCGGGACGATCTCGGCATTCGGCAACTGCTCCTGCAACCAGGTCAGGTGCGGCATCAGCTCGGCCTTGTCCTCGATACGGTCGGTCTTGTTGATCGCCAGGATCACCGGGCCCTGCACGTACTGCACACGCTCCAGCACCAGCTGGTCTTCGTCGGTCCACTTGGTGCGGTCAACGACGAAAATCACCACGTCGACGTCTTTCAAGGCCGCCGAGGCGGTCTTGTTCATGTAGCGGTTCAGCGCCTTCTCGTTGCTCTTGTGCATACCCGGGGTGTCGACGTAGATCGCCTGGATGGCGCCTTCGGTCTTGATGCCGAGCATGTTGTGCCGAGTGGTCTGCGGCTTGCGCGAGGTAATGGCCAGCTTCTGCCCCAGGATATGGTTCAGCAGCGTGGACTTGCCCACGTTCGGACGGCCGACGATGGCGACATAGCCACAGCGTGTTGCGGTTGTATCAGTCATGGCCATTCTCCACGCCCAGGGCAATCAGTGCTGCGGCGGCCGCTACCTGTTCGGCAATGCGACGGCTCACACCCTGACCTCGGCTTTTTTCGTTCAGTAGGGTGATTTCACATTCGACGAAGAACGTCCGGCAATGGGGCTCACCCTGGATATCCACCACTTCGTAGCGGGGCAGTTCACAGGCACGCGACTGCAGGAATTCCTGCAGGCGGGTCTTGGGGTCCTTGTTGGTGTCGACCAGCGTCAGGCTGTCGAACTCGGACGTCAGCCAGGACAGCACGCGCTCACGCGCGACCTCCATGCCGGCATCCAGGTAGATCGCACCAATCAGCGCTTCCAGGGCATCGGCGAGGATCGACTCACGACGGAAGCCGCCGCTTTTCAACTCACCGGAGCCCAGGCGCAGGTATTCGCCCAGATCGAAACCACGGGCCAGTACGGCCAGGGTTTCACCCTTCACCAGGCGCGCGCGCAGACGCGACAGCTGGCCTTCGCGAGCCTGGGGAAAACGCTCGAACAGCGCTTCGCCGGCGACGAAGTTGAGAATGGCATCACCGAGGAATTCCAGGCGTTCGTTGTTGCGCCCGGCAAAACTGCGGTGAGTGAGGGCCAGGACCATCAGTTCCTGGTCCTTGAAGGTGTAACCGAGCTGACGCTCGAGACGGCTCAAAGAAACGCTCACGGTTTACCCACGCTGAGTTCGTGGTTGAATTTCACCACCTTGGAGACAAGGCACGAGGTGCCTGTGGCAATTAACGCTGTGTTCAAATCCACATCCTGAATATCGTTGACTGCTGCTTCTGGTGACGCCTGGGAGGCTGCCGAGCCTGGCGGGCCGGTGTTCTACAAGATCCAGAAAAGCATTCGGCGCTGTGTTCAACAGCGCCGTGTTTGATTACTTGATCAGGCCAACCCGCGAGAAATTCGGCAGGTGGCTGAGTTTCGGTTCGGGCCAGCTCATCCAGACTGCGAAGGCCTTGCCGACGATATTCTTGTCGGGAACCATGCCCAGCAGGTCCTTGGGAATGCTTGGGTCATCCCAGTAGCGGCTGTCGTTCGAGTTGTCGCGGTTGTCGCCCATCATGAAGTAGTGCCCGGCAGGCACGGTCCATTGACGATCCGGGGTGGCCCGGTAGCGGCTCATTTCCTTGCGGATCAGGTGCTCGGCGGCGCCGAGTTTTTCCTTGTAGAGCTCCGCGCTGCCCAGGGTACCCGGCTCGGAGCCGACCAGTTGCTCGGCGACCGACTGGCCGTTGACCAGCAGGCGCTTGTCGCTGGTGTAGCGCACTTCGTCGCCCGGCAGGCCGACCACACGCTTGATGTAGTTGACGTTCGGATCGCTCGGGTAGCGGAACACCATCACATCGCCGCGCTGCGGATCACCGACCTCGATGATTTTCTTGTCGATCACCGGCAGGCGGATCCCGTAAGAAAACTTGTTCACCAGGATGAAGTCGCCCACATCCAGGGTCGGTTTCATCGATCCCGAAGGAATCTGAAACGGTTCCACCAGGAACGAACGCAGCACCAGCACGATGAACAGCACCGGAAAGAACGATTTGCCGTACTCGACCAGCATCGGCTCCTTGTTCAGTTTCTCGATGACCAGTCCATCCGGCTGGCTGACGCTGCCCTGATAGTTGGTAATGGCGGCACGCCGACGCGGCGCCAGAAAGACCAGATCGAGCAACGCCAACAGACCGCAGACGGCGACGGCGATGACCAGCAACAGCGGGAAATTTAGCGACATAGGACCTAACTATCCAACCTGAGCACAGCAAGGAAGGCTTCTTGTGGAATCTCCACGTTACCCACTTGCTTCATGCGTTTCTTACCGGCCTTCTGCTTTTCCAACAGCTTGCGCTTACGGCTAACGTCACCACCGTAGCATTTGGCCAGTACGTTCTTTCTGAGCGCCTTGACGGTTGTCCGCGCCACAATCTGCCCACCAATGGCGGCCTGGATTGCCACGTCGAACATCTGCCGAGGAATCAGTTCCTTCATCTTTTCGGTCAACGCACGCCCTTTGTAGTGCGCGTTATCACGGTGCACGATCAATGCCAGGGCGTCGACCTTCTCACCGTTGATCAGCACATCCAGCTTGACCAGATTAGCCGATTGGTAGCGATCGAAATGATAATCCAGCGAAGCATAGCCACGACTGGTGGATTTGAGGCGGTCGAAGAAGTCCAGGACCACTTCGTTCATCGGCAGGTCGTAGGTCACCTGGACCTGGCTGCCGAGGAACAGCATGTCGTGCTGTATGCCGCGCTTCTCGATGCACAGGGTAATGACGTTACCCAGGTGCTCCTGCGGCACCAGGATATTGGCCCGCACGATCGGCTCGCGCATGTCTTCGATGGATGACAGATCCGGCAACTTCGATGGGTTATCGACGTAGATCGTCTCACCATTCTTCAGTTGCAGTTCGAAAATCACCGTCGGCGCCGTGGTGATCAGGTCCAGGTCGTATTCGCGCTCCAGGCGCTCCTGGATGATTTCCATGTGCAGCATGCCGAGGAAGCCGCAACGGAAGCCGAAGCCCAGTGCGTCGGAGCTTTCCGGGGTGTATTGCAGCGACGAGTCGTTCAGCGTGAGCTTTTGCAGGGCTTCGCGGAAGTCTTCGAAGTCGTCGGAGCTGACCGGGAACAAGCCAGCGTAGACCTGCGGCTGAATGCGCTTGAAGCCGGGCAGCACTTCGACGTCGGGGGTCGAGCTCAGGGTCAGGGTGTCACCTACCGGCGCACCGTGAATGTCCTTGATACCGGCGATGATGAAGCCTACTTCACCGGCCTTCAGGTCGGTGGTGGCGGTGTGTTTCGGGTTGAATACACCGACGCTGTCCACCAGGTGGATCTTGCCGGTGGATTTCACCAGGATCTTGTCGCCCTTCTTCACGCGGCCATGGCGCACGCGAACCAGGGACACGACGCCCAGGTAGTTGTCGAACCAGGAGTCGATGATCAACGCTTGCAGCGGATCTTCGATGTTGCCGGTCGGCGCGGGAATGGTGGTGACCAGGCGCTCCAGCACCTCGTCGACACCCAGGCCGGTCTTGGCGCTGCAGGTCACGGCGTCGGTAGCATCGATACCGATGATCTTCTCGATCTCTTCCTTGACCCGGTCCGGATCGGCCTGTGGCAGGTCGATCTTGTTCAGCACCGGCATGACCTCCAGGCCCTGCTCGATGGCGGTGTAGCAGTTGGCGACCGACTGCGCTTCCACGCCCTGGCCGGCGTCGACCACCAGCAAGGCGCCTTCACAGGCGGCCAGCGACCGGCTGACTTCATAGGTGAAGTCCACGTGGCCAGGGGTGTCGATGAAGTTCAGCTGGTAGGTGATGCCGTCGCGGGCTTTGTAATAGAGGGTAACGCTGTGGGCCTTGATGGTGATCCCGCGTTCCCGCTCAAGGTCCATGGAGTCCAGGACCTGGGCTTCCATTTCACGCTCGGCCAGGCCGCCGCACATCTGGATGAAGCGATCGGCCAGAGTCGACTTGCCATGGTCAATGTGGGCGATGATGGAGAAATTGCGGATATGACTCAAATCACTCACGGATCAACACTCAAAAAGGCTGCAGGCATAGCCCGCCGAAAAATAGCCGGGAATTGTACCTGATAGACGACGCAAGCGTCACGTTCGCCTGTCAGGGGCGCGCAAACGCAAAACGCCCCGGTCTTTCGACAGGGGCGTTTTGCGTAAGAGTGGCGGCATTGGCGCCGGTCAGCCGGCCCGGCGCAACAGCCAGACCCCGGCCAGGGCACAGATCCCGGCGGGAACCAGCACCGCGAACAGCGGCGAGAAACCGAATACCAGGCTCGACGGCCCCAGCAGGTCCTGGGCGATGCGGAAGGTGAACCCCACCAGCACGCCGGTGAACACCCGCTGGCCGAGCGTCACGGAACGCAGCGGACCGAAAATGAACGAGATCGCCATCAATACCAGGGCCGCGGTGACCAGCGGTTGCAGCACCTTGACCCAGAACGCCAGCCAGTAACGACCGTTGTTCAGGCCCTGGTCGGCCAGGTAATGGATATACCCCCACAGACCGCTGATCGACAGCGACTCCGGCGCCATCACCACAGTACTCAGCAATTGCGGGCTCAAGGCCACGTCCCAACGTTCCTGCGGGACGTTGATGACTTCGGTGCTGCCCTCGCGGAAATAGGTGGTGGTGACGTCGCTCAGCTGCCAGTAGTTTTCTTCGAAACGGGCCTGGCGAGCAAAGCTCGAGGACAGCATATGCCGCTGATCGTCGAAGTGATAACGGGTCACGCCATACAGCAGGCCGTTGGGTTGCACGGCGTTGATGTGGATGAACTCCTCACCCTGGCGGTGCCACAGGCCGCGCTTGGAACTTTGCGCGTCGCCCGAACCCTGGGCCAGCGCACGACTGGCCTGCGCCTGGCTTTCCGTGGCAGGAGCGACGTACTCGCCGATCAGCACACCCGCCACCATCAGGAACAGCATCGGCTTCATCACCGCCCAGACGATCCGCCCGATGGACACGCCAGCGGCCCGCATGATGGTCAGCTCACTGTTGCTGGCCAGGCTGCCCAGGCCGATCAGGCAGCCGATCAGGGCCGCCATCGGCAGCATTTCGTAAAGCCGGCGAGGCGCCGTCATGACCACGAAACTCAACACATCCATCACGGTGTAGTTGTCACTGACACTGCCCATCTCGTCGATGAAGGCGAACAGCGACGCCAGGCCGAGAATGATCCCCAGTACCGCCAGGATGGCCAGCAGGACACTGTTACCGATGTAGCGATCGAGCTTAACCACGAGCCACCTCCTTCATGCTGCGGCGGCTCGCCAGTTTCAGGCGCAAGGGTTCCCAGTACAGCAACCCGAGGCCAATCAATAGAAACAGTCCGTGTACCCACCACAGGCCCAGCGCCTGCGGCAGCTTGCCTTTTTCCAGCGAGCCACGGGCCGCGATCAGGATGGTCAGGTAAGCCATATAAAGAAGAATCGCCGGCAGCAGTTTGAGGAAGCGGCCCTGGCGCGGGTTGACCCGGGACAGCGGCACCGCCATCAAGGTCACGACAAACACCAGAAGCGGCAGGGAAATACGCCATTGCAGCTCGGCATGGGCGCGCAGGTCCGGGTTGCCGATCAGGTCGCGGGTCGGCATGGCGTCACGGTCGGTAACTTCTTCACTGACATCCGGCTTGGCCAGCAATACGCCGTAGGTGTCGTACTTGATGACCCGGTAATCGGCCTGGCCCGGGTTACCGTCGTAGCGATAGCCATTCTCCAGGATCAGGTAGCGGTTGCCGTCCGGACGAATGTCCTGGTGCCCCTTCTCCGCCACCAGCACCGAGATGCCTTGGTCCTTCTTGTCCTGGCTCAGGCGCTTTTCCGAGATGAACACGCCACCCAGGTTGGCCCGGTCATCGGACAAGTGTTCGGTATAGGTCACCCGGGTACCGTCGTTGAGCGCCTGGAAGCGGCCCGGCACCAGGGTGTCGAACTCGGTCATGGCGTCCTGCTTGTTCAGCAGCAACTGGAACTGATTGGCCCCCTGCGGCGCCAGGCTCAGACTCAGCCATGCCACCAGCAGGGCCACCAGCGCGGCCGGGATCATGGTCATGCCCAGCAGGCGCTGCTGGCTCATGCCGGTGGCCGACAGCACAGTCATTTCGCTTTCGAGGTACAGCCGGCCGTAGGCCAGGAGAATGCCGAGGAACAACCCCAGCGGCAGGATCAGTTGCAAAAAGCCCGGCAGGCGAAAGCCCATGATCAGGAACAGCGAGCCCGGGTCCAGTGCGCCCGAGGCCGCTTGCGCGAGGTATTTGACGAAACGTCCGCTCATGATGATGACCAGCAGTACAGCGCTCACGGCGCTCAGGGTCAGCAACACTTCGCGGGATAGATAACGGAAGACGATCAAACCAGACACTCCAGGGTTGTCAGGCTAAGGCGGCCAAACAAGCAAACACGGCCCGTGAAGCCGAGCCGCCGAAAAAGATGGCGCATTATCCTGTGATTGCATGCGCCTGTCACTGCGCACGCTCACGCCGGCCTCTAAAGCGGCGAAGTTCACTCATGGGAGGGTTGTCAGCCTCGACCGCCCGGGTTCAAACTGGCGGCCCTGTCGTTGGCCGCTGCCGACGCCTCTCCTTAATAAAAGCTACAGACATGACAAGCCTGGCGCACGGCATTGGCCCTGCGCTCTTTGACCATTAATTCAGGGACCCGGACATGGAACTGGTTGTAAAAAGCGTTAGCCCGGAAACGTTGAAGACCGCCACCCTGGTGGTCGCCGTCGGCGAAGGCCGCAAGCTCGGCAGCGTTGCCAAACAACTCGACGAGCTCAGTGGCGGCGCCATCGGCGCGGTACTCAAGCGCGGCGACCTGGACGGCAAGGTCGGCCAGAGCCTGCTGCTGCACGCCCTGCCGAACCTGAAGGCCGAACGTGTCCTGCTGGTCGGTACCGGCAAGGACGCCGAACTGGGCGACCGCCCGTTCCGCAAGATCGTCAGTGGCATCCTCAATACCCTCAAGGGCCTGGGCGGCAGCGATGCCGTGCTGGCGCTGGACGAAGTGGTGGTCAAGGGCCGCGACAGCTACGGCAAGACCCGCCTGCTGGCGGAAACCCTGGTGGACGGCGAATACAGCTTCGACCAGTTCAAGAGCCAGAAGGCCGAACCGCGCGCCCTGAAGAAAATCACCCTGCTGACCATCAAGGCCGCGCTGGCCGAAGTCGAGCGCGCTGTGGCCCACGCCAAGGCGATCGCCAACGGCATGGCCTTCACCCGCAACCTGGGCAACCTGCCGCCGAACATCTGCCACCCGACCTTCCTCGGCGAACAGGCCAAGGCCCTGGGCAAGGAATTCAAGGCCCTGAAAGTCGAAGTCCTCGACGAGAAGAAGATCAAGGAACTGGGCATGGGCTCGTTCTATGCCGTGGGCCAGGGCAGCGCCCAGCCGCCGCGCCTGATCGTCATGCAATACAACGGCGGCAAGAAGTCCGAGAAGCCGTACACCCTGGTCGGCAAGGGCATCACCTTCGACACCGGCGGCATCAGCCTCAAGCCTGGCGCCGGCATGGATGAAATGAAGTACGACATGGGTGGCGCCGCCAGCGTGTTCGGCACCCTGCGCGCCGTACTGGAACTCAAGCTGCCGATCAACCTGGTGTGCATCCTGGCCTGCGCCGAGAACATGCCGAGCGGCACCGCTTCGCGTCCGGGCGACATCGTCACCACCATGAGCGGCCAGACCGTGGAAATCCTCAACACCGACGCCGAAGGCCGCCTGGTGCTGTGCGATGCACTGACCTACGCCGAGCGCTTCAAGCCACAGGCGGTGATCGATATCGCCACCCTGACCGGCGCCTGCGTGGTCGCCCTCGGCTCCCACACCTCGGGCCTCCTGGGCAACAACGACGAACTGATCGGCCAGTTGCTGAGCGCCGGCGTTCAGGCTGACGACCGTGCCTGGCAACTGCCGCTGTTCGACGAGTACCAGGAACAGCTGGACAGCCCGTTCGCCGACATCGCCAACATCGGCGGGCCGAAAGCCGGCACCATTACCGCTGCCTGCTTCCTGTCGCGCTTCACCAAGCAGTACAACTGGGCGCACCTGGATATCGCCGGTACCGCCTGGACCAGCGGCGGCAAGGACAAGGGCGCCACTGGCCGTCCGGTTCCCCTGCTGACCCAGTACCTGCTGGACCGCGCCAAAGCCTGAAACCTATGACCTCGGGGTGCGCCCACACGCGGCGCACTCCCGGGTTCAGGAACCGCAATGACCAAAGTCGACTTCTATATCCTTCCCAGCGCGGATCCTTCGGCGCGCCTGGATTTCGCCTGCAAGCTCACCGACAAGGCCTGGCGCATGGGGCACCGCATCTACCTGCATTGCAGCGACGCGGCCCAGCGCGATGAACTCGATGCCCGATTGTGGCGCTTCAAGGGCGAAACCTTCGTGCCCCACGGCCCCGCCGAAAGCGAACCGGATGGCCTGATCGTTCTCGGCCTGGGCGATGACCCCGGCGAGCACCATGACCTGCTGGTCAACCTGGACCTGAAAGTCCCGGCATTTGCCCAGCGTTTCGCCCGCATCGCCGAAGTGGTGGTGGAAGACCCGACTATCCGCCAGGCCGCTCGCGAGAGTTTCCGTTTCTACCGCGAACAGGGCTATCCTCTGCAAGATCACCGTTTACAGCGACTCTGAGCCATCGATGGACACTCCCAAACCGCTGCAAAAGTCCGCGCACCTGCTGGATGACCTCGAGTCCATCCGCCAACTGCTCGGCGATGACGACCTGCAACCTCCGCTGCTGACCGAGACCGTCGACGGCGAAGTGCAGATTCCGCTGCTGTTCGACATGGTCGGCGGCAAGCCTGCCGTCGAAACCCACGAACAGGCGCCGGCAGAACCACAACCGGCTTCCGCTCCGGTGGTCGAACCGCAACCTGCCCCCGTAGTTGCCGCGCCAGCCCCTACACCGGCACCGACACCGAAACCCGCGCCAGCACCCAAGAGCCAGGATGCCCTGCTGCACCTGGACAGCGAACTGCGCGCCGCCGCGCAACTGATCATGCAAGATGTGATCGACGACTTCGCCCCGCACATCGAAACCGAGATCAAGCGCCGCCTCGATGCGCGGATGGAACGGCTGCTCGCCGCAGCTTCAAGCGGCAAGCTATAAGCAGCAAGTAAAAGCCAGGAAGGACGCCCACCTCTTGCAGCTTGCGGCTTGTAGCTTGCAACTGCCCCCCTCCGCTATACTTCCCGGCTTTTCCTGAATAAATGCCAATAGGGTCCCGCCGCGCATGGATAAGACCTACCAGCCGCACGCCATTGAAACTTCCTGGTACCAGACCTGGGAGTCAGAGAATTACTTCGCCCCGCAAGGCGCGGGCGACTCGTACACCATCATGATTCCGCCACCGAACGTCACTGGCAGCCTGCACATGGGCCATGGCTTCAACAACGCGATCATGGATGCCTTGATCCGCTTCCGCCGCATGCAGGGCCGCAACACCCTGTGGCAGCCGGGTACCGACCACGCCGGTATCGCCACCCAGATGCTGGTGGAGCGTCAGATCGAAGCCCAGGGCCAGAATCGTCACGATCTGGGTCGGGAAAAATTCCTCGAGAAAGTCTGGGAGTGGAAGGATCAGTCCGGCGGCAACATCAGCCGTCAGATCCGCCGCCTGGGCTCGTCCGTCGACTGGAGCCGCGAGCGCTTCACCATGGACGACGGTCTTTCCGAAGCCGTCAAGGAAGCCTTCGTGCGCCTGCATGAAGACGGCCTGATCTACCGCGGCAAGCGTCTGGTCAACTGGGACACCAAGCTGCACACCGCGATCTCCGACCTCGAAGTGGAAAACCACGACGAGAAAGGCTCGCTGTGGAACCTGCGCTACCCGCTGGCCGACGGCGCCAAGACCGCTGAAGGCCTGGACTACCTGATCGTTGCCACCACCCGTCCGGAAACCATGCTCGGCGACTCCGCCGTGGCCGTTAACCCGAACGATGAACGCTACAAGGCGCTGATCGGCAAATTCGTCGAGCTGCCGCTGGTGGGTCGTCGCATCCCGATCATCGGCGACGACTACTGCGACCCTGAATTCGGCACCGGCTGCGTGAAGATCACCCCGGCCCACGACTTCAACGACTATGAAGTCGGCAAGCGCCACAACCTGCCGCTGCTGAACATCTTCGACAAGAACGCCGAAGTACTGCCAGCCGCCCAGGTGTTCAACCTGGACGGCACGCTGAACGAAAGCATCGACGGCAAGATCCCGGCCGAGTTCGCCGGTCTCAACCGCTTTCAGGCGCGCAAGGAAATCGTTGCTGCGTTCGACGCCGCCGGCCTGCTGGTCAGCGTCGACGACCACGCCCTGAAAGTGCCGAAAGGCGACCGCTCCGGCACCATCATCGAGCCGTGGCTGACCGACCAGTGGTACGTCTCCACCAAGCCGCTGGCCGAGCCGGCCATTGCCGCCGTGGAAGACGGCCGCATCGCCTTCGTGCCAAAACAGTACGAAAACATGTACTTCTCCTGGATGCGCGATATCCAGGACTGGTGCATCAGCCGCCAACTGTGGTGGGGCCACCGCATCCCGGCCTGGTACGACGAGTCGGGCAAGGTCTATGTAGGCCGCGACGAAGCCGAGGTGCGCGCCAAGCACAACCTCGGGCCTGAGGTTGCACTGCAACAGGACAACGACGTCCTCGACACCTGGTTCAGTTCGGGCCTGTGGACCTTCTCCACCCTGGGCTGGCCGGAGCAGACCGAGTTCCTCAAGACCTTCCACCCGACCGACGTGCTGGTGACCGGTTTCGACATCATTTTCTTCTGGGTCGCCCGGATGATCATGCTCACCATGCACCTGGTGAAGAACGAAGACGGCACACCGCAGGTTCCGTTCAAGACCGTGTACGTACACGGCCTGGTACGCGACGGCCAGGGCCAGAAGATGTCCAAGTCCAAGGGCAACGTCCTTGACCCACTGGACATCATCGACGGCATCGAGCTCGAAGCCCTGGTGCAGAAACGCACCACCGGCATGATGCAGCCGCAACTGGCGAAGAAGATCGAGAAGCAGACCCGCCAGGAGTTCGCCGACGGCATCGCCAGCTACGGCACCGACGCCCTGCGCTTCACCTTCTGCTCGCTGGCGTCCACCGGCCGCGACATCAAGTTCGACATGGGCCGCGTCGAAGGCTATCGCAACTTCTGCAACAAGATCTGGAACGCCGCGCGCTACGTGCTGGACAAGGGCGAAGACTGCGGTCAGAACGGCGAAGCCTACGAGCTGTCGCTGGCCGACCGCTGGATCATCTCCCAGTTGCAGCGCACCGAAGCCGAAGTGACCCGCCAGCTGGACCAGTTCCGCTTCGACCTGGCGGCCCAGGCGCTGTACGAGTTCATCTGGAACCAGTACTGCGACTGGTACCTGGAATTGTCCAAGCCGGTACTGTGGGACGAAAACGCGCCGGTCGAGCGCCAGCGCGGCACCCGCCGCACCCTGGTGCGCGTACTGGAAGTGGCGCTGCGCCTGGCCCACCCGTTCATGCCGTTCATCACCGAAGAAATCTGGCAGCGCCTGGCGCCGCTGGCCGGGGCCGAAGGCAAGACCATCATGCTGCAGCCTTGGCCGGTGGCCAATGAAGCACGCATCGACCAGGCTGCCGAAGACGACATCGAATGGCTCAAGGGCCTGATGCTCGGCACCCGTAACATCCGTGCCGAAATGAACATCGGTCCGGGCAAGCCACTGGCGTTGTTCCTGAAGAACGTCAACCCCGAAGACCAGCGTCGCCTGAGCGAAAACGAGACCCTGCTGAAGAAGCTGGCCAAACTCGAATCGATCACCGTGCTGAAGGCCGGCGACGAAGCACCGCTGTCCGCCACCGCCCTGGTCGGCGAGATGGAAGTGCTGGTGCCGATGGCCGGGCTGATCGACAAGGGTGCCGAACTGGCGCGCCTGGACAAGGAAATCCAGCGTCTGCAGGGCGAAGTCCAGCGGGTCGGCGGCAAGCTGTCCAACGCCGCCTTCGTCGACAAGGCCCCGGCCGAAGTCATCGACAAGGAACGCGCCAAACTGGCCGAGGCCGAACAGGCCCTGGGCAAGCTGGCCGAGCAGCACGCACGGATTTCCAGCCTGTAACGGCGACCCGAGCGGTAAAAAAGGGAGCCCTGCAAAGGGGCTCCCTTTTTTGTGCCCGGCCGACAGGCTTGGCACTTCTGTAGGAGCGCAGCTTGCTGGCGATAAAGGAAAACGCGGTGTGCCTGGGATAACGCTTCGCGGGCAAGCCTCGCTCCTACAGAAGCCACGCGGCTTGGGCAGATATGGGACAATGCACGCCACTTTGAGCCATACCCGAACCGATTTCGCCCATGACTGCCCCCCGCCCTCCCAAAGCTTCGCGCACCAAGCCTCAACCTGCAGCTCCGGCCAAGGCCGTCGCGCCACGGGAAAAGGCCAGCCTGCACCCGCGCAATCGCCATCAAGGCCGCTATGACTTTCCCCAGTTGATCAAGAGCACCCCGGAGCTGGGGGCTTTCGTGATCATCAATCCCTATGGCAAGGAGAGCATCGACTTCGCCAACCCGGCGGCAGTGCGGGTGTTCAACCGGGCATTGCTCAAGGCGTTCTATGGCATCGCCCATTGGGATATTCCGGCCGACTTCCTCTGCCCTCCGGTCCCCGGTCGTGCCGACTATGTGCATTTCCTGGCCGACCTGCTGGCCGAGCGTAACGAAGGCGTAATTCCCCGCGGCGCGGCGGTGCGGGTGCTGGACATCGGGGTCGGCGCCAACTGCATCTACCCGCTGATCGGCCACTGCGATTACCGCTGGCAGTTCCTCGGTTCCGACATCGACACCACCGCTCTCGCCGCCGCCAAGGCGATCGTCCAGGCCAACGGCCTGAACAAGGCCATCGGCCTGCGCCAGCAGAGCAACCGCAAGCAGATCCTGCTGGGGCTGCTGGAAAGCGACGAACGCTTCGACCTGACCCTGTGCAACCCGCCCTTCCATGCCTCCCTGGAGGAAGCCACGCGCGGCAGCCAGCGCAAATGGCGAGCGCTGGGCAAGGCCGATCCCAAGCGCAAGCTGCCGGTGCTGAACTTTGGCGGCCAGGCGGCGGAGTTGTGGTGCGAAGGTGGCGAAGCGCGCTTCGTGACCCAGCTGATCGGCGAAAGCGCCCAGGTGGCGCAACAGGTGTTGTGGTTCAGCACCCTGGTGTCGAAAGCCTCGAACCTGCCGGCGATTCAGGCCGCGCTGAAAAAGGCCGGAGCCCTGGAGAGCCAGGTGGTGGAGATGTCACAGGGACAGAAACAGAGCCGCTTCGTCGCCTGGACCTTCAAGGACAAGGCACAGCAACAGGCCTGGCGCCAGGAGCGTTGGGTTCAAAAGGGATAGATACGAGGGGCAAAACGGCGATTTACCTTGCGTAAATCGTTGCGGCCTTAGAGCCTGAAAACCGTGCCTGGAAGTGTTCCGAGGCACGGTCTTACTGCAGTCTTACTTGTTGATCGAGTCGGTCAGGCCTTTAGCCACAACCAGCTTGATAACTTTCTTGGCAGCGATTTCGATGGCAGCGCCAGTCGATGGGTTACGGCCAGTACGGGCAGGACGCTCGGTCACTTTCAGTTTGCCGATACCTGGCAGAGTGATTTCGCCGCCATTTTCCAATTGATCAGCAACGATCTGGGCCAGTTGGTCCAGAGCGTTACGCGCGGTGGTTTTCGGCGCGTCGATAGCTTCAGCGATATCAGCGATCAGTTGGTCTTTAGTAATAGCCATTGTGGTGTTCCTTCCCTATCAAATTCATTTGGATTGCAGAGTGCAGTGTCAGCCATCGAGCCAGATCTTGTGGATCTGGCACCCCGGTCACAACCACGAAAGATCGGGGTTATAGATACCGAAATCAGGGTTTGGTTCGACCTGACAAATGCTGAATGCACGCTTAACGCCGAGACATCGCGTAAGACGGGGCAAAACTAGCACAGAGACGGGGAAATATCCGCCTCTACCTAGCCATTTGGTCAGCTTTATTGCTCTAAATCCGTAAAAAAATGCATAAGCTTGACCCAGGCCGCCTTCCGCCCCCTTCAAACAGCGCCAAAACCAGCGGGTGCGGTACACTGGGCACTTTTTCGGGGAGTCACGCCCTCTCCCGCCAACCAGCCGAGAAGCCCATGCCGATCCGCCATTGCATCGTCCACCTGATCGACAAAAAACCCGACGGCACACCCGCAGTTCTGCACGCCCGCGATTCCGAACTGGCTGAATCCGCGGCCATCGAGAACATGCTCGCCGATCTCAACGAAAGCTATAACGCCAAACAGGGCAAAGCCTGGGGTCTGTTCCACCCGGAGTCCGGCGCTTTTCCCTTCAGCGGCTGGCTGAAGGAATACCTCGATGGCGGCCAGGACTTCACCGCCTTCAGCCGCGTCGCGGTCGAGCACCTGCAAAAGCTGATGGAAGAATCCAACCTGTCGGTCGGCGGCCACGTGCTGTTCGCCCACTACCAGCAAGGCATGACCGACTACCTGGCCATCGCCCTGCTGCACCACAGCGAAGGCGTGGCGGTGACCGACGAGCTGGACGTGACCCCGTCGCGCCACCTGGACCTGGGCCAACTGCACCTGGCCGCGCGGATCAACGTCTCCGAGTGGCAGAACAACAAACAGTCGAAACAGTACATCTCGTTCATCAAGGGCAAGAACGGCAAGAAAGTCTCGGAGTACTTCCGCGACTTCATCGGCTGCCAGGAAGGCGTCGATGGCCCGGGCGAGACCCGTACCCTGCTCAAGGCGTTCAGCGACTTCGTCGAAAGCGAAGACCTGCCGGAAGAGTCCGCCCGGGAAAAGACCAAGGCCCTGGTGGACTACGCCAGCAGCCAGGCCAAGCTCGGCGAACCCGTGGGCCTGGAAGAACTCTCGGAGCTGATCGACGAGGACCGCCCCAAGGCGTTCTACGATCACATCCGCAACAAGGACTACGGCCTGTCGCCGGAAATCCCGGCGGATAAACGCACCCTCAACCAGTTCCGCCGCTTCACCGGCCGCGCCGAAGGCTTGTCCATCAGCTTCGAGGCGCACCTGCTGGGCTCGAAGATCGAGTATGACGAAGAAGCCGGGACCCTGATCATCAAGGGCCTGCCGACCCAACTGACCGATCAGCTCAAGCGCCGCAACTGATGCTGCAGGGCGTGCTGAAGAAATTCCTGCTGATCCTGCTGGTGGTCGTGGCGTACCAGAACTGGGGCAAGCTCGAACACCTGTTCAACCCCTCGCAGGCCGCCTCCGAGCAGGTCCGGGCCAATGCCCGGGTGGTGCTCTACGCCACCGACTGGTGCGGCTACTGCAAGGCCACCCGGCGCTTTCTCGATCAGAAGGGCATTGCCTTTCGCGAGTTCGATATCGAGAAGGATGCCGAGGCGCGCAAGGCTTATGAAGCCCTGGGTGGACGAGGGATTCCGATCCTCGATGTAAATGGCACGCTGATCCGCAACTACGACCCGGACCAGATCATGGCGGCGTTGCAGCGCTAAACGCATCGCGAGCAAGCTCGCTCCTACAAGGGCCGAACAACCTCTGTCGGAACGAGCTTGCTTGCGATAGACCTGCCGCCTTATAGCGCCTCGATACGGAACCCGAAACGCGGGAAGTGCACATGCACCAATCCGCCGCGTGGGTCTTCGCGGCGCAGGATCAGCTCCTCGCGCCCGGCAAACAGCAACTCCCCTTCCACCGGATCGACGCCATAGTCGGTCGCCGCGATCCGCACCTGCTGGCCAGCCTGGAAACCGTTCGGATCGATGAAGGCTTCATCCGGCAAGGCTGCCGGTGTAGCCCTGCGCGCCACTTCGAGTGCCTCTTCGGAAGTCATGGCACTCGAAGCACCATGACCGAACCCCAGTACCCGGGCCAGCCACGCCGACACCGCCGGATAGGCGTCCACCAGCGGCGCAGTCACCGGCGTGCCCTTGAGGAACCACAGGGGGTGGGCCATGGCAAAGTCGGCAATCGACGGCTCGCCGAACAGGAAGTCGCCCTCCTCACGCTGCAACTGCAGCTCCAGGCGCGCCATGAGCGTCGGCCATTGATGCTTGGCCAACTCCAGCGGCACGCGGCTGGAACTGCCGCCGCTGAACAGCCCGGCGCGGTCGGTCATGAAAGCCTTGACCGCTTCCGGCGGCAAATGGCCGAAACGCACGGCCGCCGACTCCGGCTGGAACACCAGGCTCACCGTATGCTGGAACACCACCGCATCGGCCCAGGCCGCGAAGGTCGCGCTGACCATTTCCCGGCCCTCGGGAAACAGTGCCGGCGAGGCCTTTTCCTGCTCCAGCCGCCGGGCGATCAGCGCCGTGTCGCAATAGATATCGGCACCGACCTGCAACACCGGGGTCTTGCGATAACCACCCGTCAGCGCGGTGAGATCGGGTTTGGGCATCACCGGCGAGATCTTCACCGAGCGCCAGGACAAGCCCTTGAAGCCTAGCAACAGCCGGGCTTTTTCCGCGAAAGGCGAGGTCGGGTAATGATGCAGAATCAACTCTGACATGCTGGGGTCCACCGGATAAGTAGGAAGAACCAGCTTAGCGTGCAAACGCCTGGCAGCCCACCGCTCTGCCTGATGGCAACGTATCAGTCAGTTTGATAAGCCACGACGGCCGAGGCCACCAGGCATTCCTTGGCGCTTTTCCGGAGTTTCTTGATCAGCCGTTCCTGGCGCAGGGCTTCGCTCTTGTCGCGACAGGCTTCGGTGTAGACCAGCGCGATGGCCGGGCTGGAGAGGAAGAAGCGCGCGCCCTTGCCGCTCTGATGCTTGGCGAAACGCTTGACCGGGTCGTCGCTGATGCCGCAGTACAGGGCGCCGTTGGCGGCACGTACCAGGTAGACAAACCAGGGTTTGCTCACCACGGGTACAGATTCTGCGTCGTTGACGGGGGATGGGCTGGGGCGGGTCACGGTGATCGCGGCGTGTGGATAACAAGCCGCGATCTTACCAGAGGCGAAGATTCAGCGGCCGGCCTGGAAGGCTTTCAGGCCTTTGCGGGCCTGGGCGCGCACGGCGTTTTTCAGCAGCGGGGTCCAGCCGAGGACCAGGCCCTTGGTCCCCAGGGCCTGGCGGGCCCAGCGCCACATATTGAAATGATCGTGGTGCTCGCAGATCTTGCCGTCACGGAACACGAAACGCGCCTGGATATCGTTGACCACAGTATTGCCGGTCTGGCTGAACAGGTAAGTCGCCACCCAGTGGGCTTCGCCGCTGCGCTCGTCGGCGCGGACATTGTCGAAGACCAGGGAGAAGTCCTTGGCCCGGGTGGTGAGCATGCGCCACATGTCAGCGGCATCGCGGCCGCGCAGTTCGCCGAACGCCGGATCACTGAACAGCACATCCTCGGTGTAGCAGGCGGCCATGGCCTCGGCATCCAGGCGCTGGAAGGCGCTATAGAACTCAGTGATCAAGGCGCGGTGGGCGTCACTCATGAAACAGGCTCCGACTCGGGGAAAGATGCCTGCACGATAGTCTGCAAACCCGGGAAACACTATCGGCATTCGCCGCGCAAATACCGACAGTGGGTTGGCTCAGATTTTTTCGCTTTCGACCTGCACATAGAGCGAGCGCCCGGCCCCCAGGCCGGCGACTATGGCCCCCAGGCCGATCACCGCGAAAATCCAGCCCAGGGCCGTCCAGCCACCGGTCCAGTCGTGCACCAGGCCGACCGCGAACGGCCCCATGGAGGCCAGGGTGTAGCCAAAGCCCTGGGCCATGCTCGACAGATTGGCGGCCACATGGGCGTCCTTCGAACGCAGGACTATCAGGGTCAGCGCCAGGCTGAAAGTACCGCCCTGCCCCACGCCCAGCAGGATCGCCCAGCCCCACAGGCCATCGAGCGGGGCATACAGGCAGCCGAACAGGCCGCCGAGGGTAAGCAGCATCACGACTACGATCGCCAGGCGCTGGTCCTTGCCCCGCGTTGCCAGCCAGGGCGCGGCCAGCGAACTGGCGAGCTGGACGATCACCGAGCCGGACAGCACCAGCCCCGCCTGGGTCGGGCTCAGGCCGCGACCGATAAGGATCGACGGCAACCAGCCGAATACGATGTAGGCCAGCGAGGATTGCAGGCCCATATACAGCGTCACTTGCCAGGCCAGCGGGTCGCGCAGCAACCCGCGCACCCGATAGGCCACATGGTGCGCGCCCTGCCGCTTGCCGACCTGGGGCAGCCAGAACAGCGCCGCTACCAGCGCCGGCAGCACCCAGAAGCCGAGGCCCAGCGCCCAGCTGTTATCGAAGTGCTGGCTCAAGGGCACGGTCGCCCCCGCGGCCATCGCCGCGCCCAGGCACAGGGCCATGGTGTAGACGCCGGTCATGGTGCCCGCGTGTTTGGCGAAATCGCGCTTGACGATGCCCGGCAACAACACCCCGATCACGCCGATGCTGGCGCCACCGAGGATGCTACCGGCGAACAGCCCGACATCCCCCAGGGAACTGCGCAGGATGATCCCGCCCGCCAGCGTCAGCAGGATGCCAAGCACCACGCGCTCGGCGCCGAAGCGCCGCGCCAGCACCGGGGCCAGGGGGGCGAACAGGCCCAGGCAGAGCACCGGCAAGGTGGTCAGCAGGCCGGCCTGGGCCGCCGACAGCCCGAGGCTGCGCGACACCTCGCTGAGCAGCGGTGCCATGCTCGACAGTGCCGGGCGCAGGTTCAGCGCCACCAGGATCAGCCCCAGCAGCAACAGCCACGGGCGACTTGGGGCCGGGTGGCTCTGCTGGACCTCGGCATCGTCGGCTTCGGCGTCGATCAACAACTCTTCGAGCTCGGCCTCGCGTCGAGGGACAGCAATAGGTGGTGGGTTATTGGCCTGGTGGCTGGACATGGTGCTCTCGGTCTCAAGGTTCATTGATCAGCTGCCTGGAAATGGCCTTGGCCCGCTCCGGGTCGCGCTGCTCGACGGCGTCCAGCAGGTCGATGTGCAGATCGAACACCGCCTGGCGCCGGGGATGGATGTTCAGGGTCTGGCGCAGTTGCGCGCCGACCACACTGGAGAAATAGCGGTACAGCTCGCTGAGGGTGGGGTTATGCGCGGCGTCCACCAGGCGCCCGTGAAACACCAGGTCGCAGGCGATGTAACTCTCCAGATCGCCGTGATAGTGATCGCCACTGAGAGCCAGGGCTTCGCGCAACGCCAGCAGGTCCTGGTCGGTACGCCGCAGGGCCGCCAGGCCGATGGCCTCCGTCTCGATGATCTGCCGGGTTTCGCGCGCCTGCTCCAGGGAGCACTGGGACAGGGCCTTGAGGGTGTCCAGCGGATCGACCACCGCACGCAGGTAACTACCGTCGCCCTGGCGAATCTCCACCAGACCGGAAAACGCCAGGACCCGCATGGCCTCGCGCACGGTATTGCGGCTGATGCCCAGTTCCGCCGCCAGCTCCGGCTCGGTCGGCAGGCGCTGGCCGATGCTCCATGCACCGTCATTGATGCGTTGGCGCAGCTGTTCCAGGGCCTGATCGACCAGGGAACGTTTAATCAAAGGAGAATTTTCTGTCATGTGCTGTCGCCTTTTCATCCAATCATCGGATGAATTTTTTTGGCATATTAGTCAGCTTCGCATGGGTGAACAACAAAGCCGATGCATGCATGTAGCAAGCGGAAAGGAAATCCGATTGCTAAAAAAACCCTTTAAGGGTAATTTCATCTCGACTCCAGGTGTCTTATGGAAAAGCACACACCTCATTACGACCTGTCGGTGATCAAGGCGGATGTCGCCCGGCTGGGGGCAGCCGCCTTTACCCGGACCGCCCTGGTCAGCGGTCGACACCTCGGCCTGACCTGCCGGGACATGCAGCAGGTGATTGCCGGGCTGCAGGGGAAAATGCTCTACAAGTCGATGACCAGCTATCTCGATCATCGAATCTGGCAGGACGTGTATTACACGCACATCGATTCCGTGGAGCTGTACATCAAAGTCACTTACCGCCCCGGCGGCGGTCCCCCAGTGATCTCCTTCAAGGAGAAACACCCATGAAACAAAGACAATGCGTCAGCTGCGGTGCCCCGGCCGGCATGCAGCCGTTCAACAATCGCAGCGAGCTGATCGATTACAAGCACCTGCTGCGGCAAATCGACGGCCTGGATGGCTGGGAATGCCAGGCCTGTGGGGAAGTCGAATTCGACCCGACCAGCGCCGAACGCTACGCCAGCGCCGGCGACCAATTGCTGGAAGATTGCCGGCAGTTCATGGCCAGCGAGATGAAACGCATCCGCCGCAAGCTGCACCTCTCGCAGAAGGATGCGGTAAAGCTGCTCTCCGGCGGCGGGCACAACGCCTTCTCCCGCTACGAACGCGGCGAGGTCGCCCCGCCCCAGCCGCTGTTCATGTTGATGCGCCTGCTCGATCGTCATCCGCAGCTGATGGCCGACGTGCAGGCACTCAGCGAACAACAAGCGCCCGCGGCCGACAACGATCCGCACCAGGCACGCGTCGCGACGTCGTGAAATCCCAGGCAAAAATAAACCCGGCGCCAGGCCGGGTTCATTTTCAAGACGGTACCTGGATCAGTGCAGGATCTGGCTCAGGAACAGCTTGGTCCGCTCGTTCTGCGGGTTGTCGAAGAAGTCGTTAGGCGCGGCCTGTTCGACGATTTCACCCTTGTCCATGAAGATCACCCGGTTGGCCACGGTGCGCGCAAAACCCATTTCGTGGGTCACGCAGAGCATGGTCATGCCGTCTTCGGCCAGACCGATCATGGTGTCCAGAACCTCTTTCACCATTTCTGGGTCGAGGGCCGACGTCGGCTCGTCGAACAGCATGATCTTCGGCTTCATGCACAGCGCCCGGGCAATTGCCACGCGCTGCTGCTGACCGCCGGAGAGCTGGCCCGGGTACTTGTTCGCCTGCTCCGGAATGCGTACGCGCTCCAGGTAATGCATGGCGATTTCCTCGGCCTTGCGCTTGGGCATCTTGCGCACCCACATCGGCGCCAGGGTGCAGTTCTGCAGGATGGTCAGGTGCGGGAACAGGTTGAAGTGCTGGAACACCATGCCGACTTCACGGCGGATCGCCTCGATCTGCTTGAGGTCGTTGGTCAGTTCCACACCATCGACCACGATGCGGCCCTGCTGGTGTTCTTCCAGGCGGTTCAGGCAGCGGATGGTGGTGGACTTGCCCGAGCCCGAAGGCCCGCACAGGACGATGCGCTCGCCCTGCTTGACGTTGAGGTTGATGTCCTTGAGCACGTGGAACTGGCCGTACCACTTGTTCACGCCCTGCATCTGAATAATGCCTTCAGGGCTCA
Organism: Pseudomonas sp. GW822-FHT05A08; assembly: GCF_058800485.1. Taxonomy (NCBI): domain Bacteria; kingdom Pseudomonadati; phylum Pseudomonadota; class Gammaproteobacteria; order Pseudomonadales; family Pseudomonadaceae; genus Pseudomonas; species Pseudomonas sp. GW822-FHT05A08. The sequence continues at coordinate 1,425,171 of NZ_CM179511.1, read as the reverse complement.
CAGGCTTTTTGATCGCTTCACTCATGGAGATACTCCTAACGCTTGTGGCCTGTGTCCAACTTACGCTCCAGATGCATGGAGTAGCGGGACATACCAAAACAGAAAATCCAGAACACCAGGGCCGCGAAGACATAGCCTTCGGTGGCCATGCCCAGCCATTTCGGGTCGGCGGCGGCTTGTTTCACGCTGTTGAGCAGGTCGAACAGGCCGATGATGATCACCAGGCTAGTGTCCTTGAACAGGGCGATGAAGGTGTTGACGATGCCGGGGATCACCAGCTTCAGGGCTTGCGGCAGGATCACCAGGCCCATGCTGCGCCAGTAGCCCAGGCCCATGGCCGCGGCCGCTTCGTACTGCCCCTTGGGAATCGCCTGCAACCCGCCGCGCACCACTTCGGCGATGTAGGCCGACTGGAACAGGATCACCCCGATCAGCGCCCGCAGCAGCTTGTCGAAATTCATGCCTTCGGGCAGGAACAGCGGCAGCATCACCGAGGACATGAACAGCACGGTGATCAGCGGCACGCCACGCCAGAACTCGATGAAGGTCACGCAGACCACACGAATCGCCGGCATGTTCGAGCGTCGCCCCAAGGCCAGCACGATGCCCAGCGGCAAGGCGCCGGCGATGCCGACGGTGGCAATCACCAGGGTCAGCATCAGGCCGCCCCACTGGCTGGTGGCGACGTTGGCCATGCCAAACAGGCCGCCATGCAGCAGGAAGTAGGCAATAATCGGGTACAGCACCAGGAAGCTCAGGCCATAAATGGCCTTGTGCGGAACCCGGGCGATGAACAAGGGCGCCACGCCAATCACCGCCAGCCACACGGTCAGGTCCACGCGCCAGCGCAGGTCCGCCGGGTAGTAGCCGTACATGAACTGGCCGAAGCGCTGCTGGATGAACACCCAGCAGGCGCCCTCCTTGGTGCAGTCGGCGCGGGTGGTGCCCACCCAGTTGGCGTCGAAAATCGCCCAGCTGAGGATCGGCGGCACCACCAGGTAGATCAGGTAGAAGGCAAACAGGGTCAGCAGGGTGTTGATCCAGCTGGAGAACATGTGTGCCCGCATCCACGCCACGATCCCGATGCTGCTGCTCGGTGGTGGCATGTCGGGTTTGAAAGTATGAGTGCTCATGCGCGTTTCCTCACCGCTCGATCAGCGCAATGCGCTTGTTGTACCAGTTCATCAGCAGGGAAATGCTGATGCTGATCGCCAGGTACACGCTCATGGTGATGGCAATGACTTCGATGGCCTGGCCGGTCTGGTTGAGCACGGTACCGGCGAACAGCGAAACCATTTCCGGATAACCGATACCGGCCGCCAGGGACGAGTTCTTCGCCAGGTTCAGGTATTGGCTGGTCAGCGGCGGAATGATCACCCGCAGGGCTTGCGGGATGATCACCTTGCGCAGGGTCGGACCGTTGCGCAGGCCGAGGGAACGGGCCGCCTCGGTCTGGCCGTGGCTCACCGACTTGATCCCCGAACGCACGATCTCAGCGATGAACGCCGCGGTGTAGACGGTCAGGGCCAGGGTCAGGGCCAGCAGTTCCGGGATCAGCACCCAGCCGCCGACGAAGTTGAAGCCCTTGAGCTCCGGCATTTCCCAATGCAGCGGGGCGCCGAACACCAGCGTGCACAGCGCCGGGATCGCCAGGAACAGCGCCAGGCCGGTCCAGAACTTGTGGAACGGTACGCCGGTGTCTTCGAAGCGCTTGTTGGCCCAGCGGCACATCAGCACGATGGCGACAATCGCCACCACCAGGCTGATCACGAACGCCCAGAAGCCGTCGGCCACCAGTGCCGCCGGCATGTTCAGGCCACGGCTGCTGACGAAGAAGGTGTCGCCGAAGTTGTGGCTGTTGCGCGGCCCCGGCATGGTCAGGAACACCGCGAAATACCAGAACAGGATTTGCAGCAGCGGCGGAATGTTGCGGAACACTTCCACATACACGGTCGCCAGTTTGCTGATGATCCAGTTCTGCGACAGGCGCGCCACACCGACGATGAAACCGAGGATGGTCGCCAGGATCACGCCGATGAACGTCACCAGCAGGGTGTTGAGCAGGCCGATCACGAACACCCGGGCATAGCTGTCCGCTTCGGTGTAGGAGATCAGGTGCTGAGCGATGCCGAAGCCGGCGCTGCGCTCGAGAAAGTCGAAGCCGGAGGTAATCCCCCGGTGCTGAAGGTTGGTTTGCGTGTTATCGAACAAGTACCAGCCAAGCGAGATCACGGCCACAACGGTGATGATCTGGAATAGCCACGCACGCACTCGTGGATCGCTGAGACTGAGCCTCTGCTTAGGTGCGCCGATTGAGTTTTGCATGAAGTGCCCCGGAAATAATGGAACAAGAACATCACCCGGCGGTTGGCCCGCCGGGCGATAGAACCATCAGCGCACTGGTGGTGCGTATTGAATGCCGCCGTTGTTCCATAGCGCGTTCAGGCCGCGATCGATCTCCAGCGGAGTGCTCTTGCCGAGGTTCTTCTCGAACACTTCGCCGTAGTTGCCGACTTGCTTGACGATCTGTACCACCCAGTCCTTGCGCAGCTTCAGGTCCTTGCCGTATTCGCCGTCGGCACCCAGCAGACGCGCAACGTCAGGGTTCTTGGTGGACTTGGCTTCGGCTTCGACGTTCTTCGACGTGATGCCGGCCTCTTCGGCGTTGAGCATGGCGTAGCCCGTCCAGCGGATGATGGCCAGCCACTCGTCGTCGCCGTTACGCACGACCGGGCCCAGCGGTTCCTTGGAAATGGTTTCCGGCAGAACCACATAGTCCTTCGGCGAAGCCAGCTTGCTGCGCTGGGCGAACAGCTGGGACTTGTCGGAGGTCAGCACGTCGCAACGCCCGGACTCCAGCGACTTGGCGCTTTCATCGGAGGTGTCGAAGGTGATCGGGGTGTATTTCAGGCCGTTGCCGCGGAAGTAGTCGGACACGTTCAGCTCGGTGGTGGTGCCGGCCTGGATGCAGATGGTCGCGCCGTCCAGTTCCTTGGCGCTCTTGACGCCCAGCTTGTTGTTCACCAGGAAACCGATGCCGTCGTAGTAGGTGATGAAGCCCGGGAATTTCAGGCCCATGCCCGCGTCGCGGGAACTGGTCATGGTGGTGTTGCGCGACAGGATGTCGATTTCGCCCGATTGCAGCGCGGTGAAACGCTCCTTGGCGTTCAACTGGCTGAATTTCACTTTGGTCGCGTCGCCGAATACCGCGGCGGCCACGGCGCGGCAGATATCGGCGTCGATGCCGAGGATCTTGCCGGTGGCGTCCGGTACCGAGAAGCCCGGCAGACCGTCGCTCACACCGCACTGCACAAAGCCTTTCTTCTGCACCGCATCCAGGGTCGCACCCGCCTGCGCGAAGCCGCTCATACCCAGTACCGCGGCGGCCGTGACCACAGCCAGGGTGGATTTCAACATCTTCATTCAAACCTCCAGTTTTGCTCTTGTTGTGTCGGAGCTTGAGTCCTGCCGCACCCTTATGAGGCACTGTTGACCCGTGTTGGCTTTTTATAGGGTCAAGCGGCGTAGGACTTTAGCTATGAGTCTAGTAGGAGAAAATCCATTTAAGAGAAAACCCATACTCACCAAGCGACCGAACGGGCTGTAGCCCTTGCATGTTCGCGAAGCCCGTAGCGGCCACTGGCGAACGTCCATCATCGGATCTTTGCTATCCCACACCCGCCAGTAGCCTGATAGTGTTACCGGCAGGGTGAACGTAATCACTTCACGCAACGGCTATAGCAAAGCCCGTACCAGAGTGCCGGCTAAAGCGGTTCAGCCCGGGGTCAAGAGCAAAACTTGCAGCCTTGCGACATCTTCTTCACTGATCAACCGACCGCGCACCTCGATCACGCCCCGCTTGGGCGCGTGCGCACATATTTGGAGCAACCATGACCGAGCCCTTGATTCTTCAGCCCAGCAAGCCCGTCGACGCCTGTGTGATCTGGCTCCATGGCCTGGGCGCCGACCGCTACGACTTCCTGCCGGTGGCCGAAGCGCTGCAGGAAAGCCTGTTGACCACCCGCTTCGTCCTGCCCCAGGCACCGACCCGCGCCGTGACCATCAATGGCGGTTATGCCATGCCCAGCTGGTACGACATTCTGGCCATGAGCCCGGCGCGCGCGATCAACCGCGAACAGCTGGACGAGTCGGCCAAACGCCTGAGCGACCTGATCGAAGAACAGCGCGCCAGCGGAATAGACCCTTCGCGGATTTTCCTCGCCGGTTTTTCCCAGGGTGGCGCGGTCGTCCTGCACACCGCCTTCCTTAAATGGCAGGGCCCGCTGGGTGGCGTGCTTGCCCTCTCCACCTATGCCCCGACCTTCAGCGATGAACTGGAACTGTCGGCCAGCCAGCAGCGGATTCCGACCCTGTGCCTGCACGGCCAGTACGACGAAGTGGTGCAGAACGCCATGGGCCGCACCGCCTACGAGTACCTGAAACACCATGGTGTCACCGTGACATGGCAGGAATACCCAATGGGCCACGAAGTGTTACCCGAAGAAATTCGCGATATCGGCGCCTGGCTCGGCGAGCGTTTGCGCTGAATCGATAAGTTAGGTAGCCCGTTGAGCAATCCACTACGCCGCGCCCGATTCTTGCATTACACTGCCCGGCGTACATTCCTTAACCAATTGATGAGATGACCGTGCTCAAAGCACTCAAGAAAATCTTCGGTAAAAGCGAGGCTGAGCAGCTCGCGCCAGGCTCCAGCCCATCTTCCTCCAGCCCCAGCAGCCGTACCGACGGCCATCAGCCGGAACGGACCGCGCCCGCCTCCGTGGCCAGGCAAGAGCCGGTGGCCCCAGCCGCCCCGACGGCCCAGACCGCGCCGCGCAGCGACAAACCCAAGGCCGAACAGCCGCGCCGCCCACGCGCGCCGAAACCACCGGTGAGCACCTGGAACCTGGAAGACTTCGTCGTCGAACCGCAGGAAGGCAAGACCCGCTTCCACGACTTCAAACTCGCGCCGGAACTGATGCACGCGATCCACGACCTGGGTTTCCCCTACTGCACGCCGATCCAGGCGCAGGTACTGGGGTTCACCCTGGCCGGCAAAGACGCCATCGGCCGCGCCCAGACCGGTACCGGCAAGACCGCCGCGTTCCTGATCTCGATCATCACCCAGCTGCTGCAGACCCCACCGCCGAAAGAGCGCTACATGGGCGAGCCGCGGGCGCTGATCATCGCGCCGACCCGCGAACTGGTGGTACAGATCGCCAAGGATGCGGCCAGCCTGACCAAATATACCGGTCTCAACGTGATGACCTTTGTCGGCGGCATGGACTTCGACAAACAGCTCAAGCACCTCGAAGCCCGGCATTGCGACATTCTGGTGGCCACCCCGGGCCGCCTGCTGGACTTCAACCAGCGCGGCGACGTGCACCTGGACATGGTCGAAGTGATGGTGCTGGACGAAGCCGACCGCATGCTCGACATGGGCTTCATCCCCCAGGTACGCCAGATCATTCGCCAGACCCCGCCGAAAAGCGAACGCCAGACCCTGCTGTTCTCCGCCACCTTCACCGACGACGTGATGAACCTGGCCAAGCAATGGACCACCGACCCGGCGATCGTCGAGATCGAAGCCGAGAACGTGGCCAACGCCAACGTCGAACAGCATATCTACGCGGTGGCCGGCGCCGACAAGTACAAGCTGCTGTACAACCTGGTCAACGACAACGGCTGGGAACGGGTCATGGTCTTCGCCAACCGCAAGGATGAAGTGCGGCGCATCGAGGAACGCCTGGTACGCGACGGCGTGAACGCCGCCCAGTTGTCCGGCGACGTGCCGCAGCACAAGCGCATCAAGACCCTGGAAGGCTTCCGCGAAGGCAAGATCCGCGTGCTGGTGGCCACCGATGTCGCCGGGCGTGGCATCCACATCGACGGCATCAGCCACGTGATCAACTTCACCCTGCCGGAAGTGCCGGATGACTACGTGCACCGTATCGGCCGCACTGGCCGGGCGGGCGCCGACGGCGTGTCCATCAGCTTCGCCGGCGAGGACGACTCCTATCAGTTGCCGTCGATCGAGGCGCTGCTGGGTCGCAAGATCAGCTGCGAAATGCCGCCGACCGAGCTGCTGCGCCCCGTGGAGCGCAAACGCCCGAAAGCCTGAGCAGCATCGTTGTAGGAGCGAAGCTTGCTCGCGATGAACGATAACGCGCAGTGTCAGCAATGACGCCTCGCGGGCAAGCCTCGCTCCTACAGATACAAGCCTGCCCGCAAAAAAACGCAGCCCGACCACAGGCTGCGTTTTTTTTCGCCTGGATATTGCCCGACAAAACTAAAAGTCCATAATGGACAAATTAGTTTATTTCTTGGGAGCACCCGCATGTCCAGCACGCCTTGCGTGATTACCCAGCCTCAAGCCCGCCAGTTGCTGGCGCAGGTCGACGTGCCGCAGATCCTGCGCAAGCTGTTCCACGACCTGGCCGCCGGGCTTGCCGTGCAGCCGGCGCAACAGCTGGTGGAGTTTCCCCAGGGCGCCGGGGACTTTATCAACTACCTGGGCGTGCTGGCCGAAGAGCGGGTCTATGGGGTCAAGACCTCGCCCTATATCGTCCGCGCCGAAGGTCCGCTGGTCACCGCCTGGACCCTGCTGATGTCCATGGACAGCGGCCAGCCGCTGCTGCTCTGTGACGCTGGCGAACTGACCACCGCGCGCACCGCGGCCACCACCGCCGTGGCCGTCGACGCCCTGGCGCCGGCCGACGCCAGGCACCTGGCGATCATTGGCAGCGGCCCGGTGGCCCAGGCCCATCTGCATTACGTGAAAGCCCTGCGCGAGTGGCAATCCATCCGCCTGTACTCCCCTGGCCTGGCCGGCAAATCCGCCGAGAACATCGCGCACCTGAAGGCCCTCGACCCGCGCCTGCAGGTCGCCAGCCAGCTCGATGATGCCCTGCAGGACGCCGACGTCATCATGCTCTGCACCTCCTCCGCCGGCCCGGTGATCGACCCGCGCACCTTGCGCAAACCGGCACTGATCACCTCCATCAGCACCAACGCGCCACGGGCCCACGAAGTGCCGCCCGCCGCACTGAAGGACATGCAGGTGTATTGCGACTATCGTCAGACCACCCCCGGCTCGGCCGGCGAGATGCTGATCGCCGGCGAACGGCATGGCTGGGACAAGGCGGCGATTCTCGGCGACCTGCCCGAACTGCTCAGCGACCTGGCGCAACGACCGGAGCCGGGGCGCCACGTGTTCTTCCGCTCCATCGGCCTGGGCCTGGAAGACATCGCCCTGGCCAATGCGCTGTACCGCTTGCAGTGCACTCACTAAATACCAATGGAACACCAGCTGGCTCGCGATCGACGGCCCCGAGCGAACCACGGTGACAGGCTCAGGATCGATCGCGGGCAAGCCTCGCTCCTACAGACGCGCGTTATCCCCTTTTTTGGAGGCTCGAATGACCCAGGCAGACTTCATCATCATCGGCGGCGGCATTGCCGGTGCCTCCACCGGCTACTGGCTGTCGCGCCATGGCCGGGTGCTGGTGCTGGAACGCGAATCGCATCCGGCCTACCACTCCACCGGGCGCTCCGCGGCGCTCTATACCGCCGCCTATGGTACACCCCAGGTACGCGCCCTGACCCTGGCCAGCCGGGACTTTTTCGATGCCCCGCCGCAAGGGTTCTGCGAGCACCCGCTGCTGACCCCGCGCGGCGAAATGACCGTGGACTTCACCGGCGACCCCAGCGAGCTGAACAACCAGTACCTGAGCGCCAAGGCCACGGTGCCGGAAATGCAGCTGCTGAGCGCCGACGAAGCCTGCGCGCGCCTGCCGATCCTGCGTCGCGAGAAGGTCCACGGCGCCCTCTACGACCCAAGCGCCAGCGACATCGACACCGACGCCCTGCACCAGGGTTACCTGCGCGGTATCCGGCGCAACCAGGGTGAGGTGCGTACCGACTGTGAAGTGCTGGGGCTGAGCCGCGACGAACAAGGCCAATGGCAGGTACAGACTGCCGGCCAGACCTTCAGCGCGCCCATCCTGATCAACGCCGCCGGCGCCTGGGCCGACCAGGTCGGCACCATGGCCGGCGCCCGGCCCCTGGGCCTGCAGCCGAAACGCCGCGCAGCCTTTATCTTCGCCGGCCCCGAAGGCGTCGATATCCACCACTGGCCGATGCTGGTGAGCCTCGACGAATCCTTCTACATGAAGCCCGACGCCGGCATGTTCCTCGGCTCGCCGGCCAACGCCGACCCGGTGGAGCCCCACGACGTACAGCCGGAAGAGCTGGACATCGCCATGGGCATCTACCAGATCGAAGAGGCCACCACCCTGACCATTCGCCGCCCGACCCGCACCTGGGCCGGCCTGCGCAGCTTCGTCAGCGACGGCGACTTGCTGGCCGGCTTCGACACCCAGGTACCGGGCCTGTTCTGGGTCGCCGCGCAAGGCGGCTACGGCATCCAGACCTCACCGGCCATGGGCCAGGCCAGCGCCGCCCTGGTACGTGGCGAAGCCTTGCCGGAGCAACTGGCGCGCTTTGGCCTGGACGCCGCCATGCTCTCCCCCGCCCGCCTCGGCTGACCCCGCTCAGTGACGCGCCCCAACGATTGCGGCACACTCGCAGCGCCCTGCCTCGCAGGGCGCTGACACCGCCTGGAGAACCACCCATGACCTCACCCGCGCAGGACCCTGCCCTGGATAACTTCCGGGCGATCGCCGATGCCATCGCCACGCTGTTCTTCCCCCATGCCGAGGTGGTCATCCACGATCTGCGCACGCAGAAGATCGACTACATCGCCAACAACATCTCCAAGCGCGAAGTGGGCGACGACTCCGCCCTCGAAGACATGCTCGGCGAGGATGCCAATGAGCGGAATATCGGCCCCTACGAAAAGCTCAACTGGGACGGCCAGAAGATCCGCAGCCTCAGCAGCGTGCTGCGCGACGGCAGCGGCCAGCCGCTGGCGGTGCTGTGCATCAACCTGAATATTTCGCTGTTCGAGAATGCCAAGGCGGCGCTGGACCTGTTCCTCTCGCCGAGCAAACTGATCCCGCAACCGGACTCGCTGTTTCGCGACGACTGGCAGGAGCGCATCAACACCTTCCTGCACAACTGGCTGCGCGAACGGCAGCTGGGCCTGAACCTGCTGACCCGCGAACACAAGCGCGAACTGGTGCTGGCGCTGCACGCCGAAGGCGCGTTCAAGGGCAAAAGCGCCGCCAACTATGTGGCCAACGTGCTGAACATGGGGCGGGCGACGGTGTACAAGCACCTGAAGGAATTGAAGGGCTGACAGCCTCTAAAAGCATCGCGGGCAAGCCTCGCTCCTACAAAACCGCAGGAGCGAGGCTTGCCCGCGATGGCGTCCTCACGAACGCCACACGACATCAGTCGCCGTAGATGTCGGACTTGAAGTACTTCTCGGAAATCTTCTGATATTCGCCACTGGCGCGAATGCCATCGATGGCACTATTCAACTGGCCGACCAGCTCGGCATTGCCCTTGCGCACCGCGATCCCCGCGCCCTCGCCCACGTATTTCGGGTCCTTCAGCTCCGGCCCGACAAACGCATAGCCCTTGCCGCGCGGCATCGACAGGAAGTCATTCAGCGGAATGGTGTCCGCGAAAATAGCATCGAGGCGCCCGGCCGCCAGGTCCATGTAGATCTCTTCGTTGTTGCTGTAGCGCTTGACGTTGATGCCCTTGGGCTCGAACACCTCGGTGGCGTAGCGGTCAGTGGTGGTCGCCCGTTGCACTCCGACGTTCTTGCCCTTGAGGCTGGCGTATTGGTCATCGACCGTGGCGCCTTCCTTCATCACCAGCCGCGAGGAAGTGAAGTAGTACTTGTGGGTGAAGTCGACCGACTTCTTACGGTCTTCGTTGATGGTCATCGACGACAGCGCCATGTCGATTTTTTTCACTTTCAAGGAGGGAATCAGGCCGTCGAATTCACCCTCGACCCATAGGCACTTGACCTGCATCTGCGCGCACAGGGCATTGCCGATGTCGTAGTCGAAACCGACGATCTCGCCCTTGTCGGTTTTCGAGGCGAACGGCGGATAAGCCGCCTCGATGCCGATGCGCAGGGTTTTCTCGGCGGCGAACAGGCTGCTGCACGCCAACAGGCTCAGGGCCAGGCCACTGATGAGGGGGAGTTTCTTCATATTCGTTCTCTCGCGGGTTGTTGTTGGTTTGGCAAGACAGAAGAAAGGAGTGAAACAGTGGAGCCTTGTTTGTACTTGTAAATCCATACTGGACTTTTACGTATATCTCGTCAACGCAGCGGACGCGGTTCAACTGGCCTTTGGTCGAGAGACAGAAATGGGAAAAGCAGGAAAATGGAGGGTGCAGCTGAAGGCCAATAGCGGGCAATCGAGCGCCGACCGGCCGCTCCTACATGGCCAGGTGCTTCTGTAGGAGCGAGGCTTGCCCGCGATAACGGACTTGCGGTCAATACAGAGGGATCAGGCCGTCATAATTTCCAACGATCCGCCGCCGCATGATCGCTGTCGCGACCTTCCACCCAGCGTGGGCCATCAGCGGTGGTTTCCTTTTTCCAGAACGGTGCGCGGGTTTTCAGGTAGTCCATGACAAAGGCACAGGCGTCAAACGCCGCCTGGCGGTGGGCGCTGGCGGCGCCGACGAAGACGATCGGCTCGCCCGGCTCCAGCGCGCCGATGCGATGCAGCACTTCCAGCTTGAGCAACGGCCAGCGCTGTTCGGCCTCGGCGGCGATCTTGCCGAGGGCCTTTTCGGTCATGCCCGGGTAATGCTCGAGAAACATCCCGGCCACATCCAGGCCATCGTTGAAATCACGCACGTAGCCGACAAAGCTCACCACCGCGCCGACGCCGACATTCGCCGCATGCATGGCGTTGACTTCCGCCCCCGGATCGAAGGCGCCCGATTGCACACGAATCGCCATGTCAGCCCCCGGTCACGGTAGGAAAAAACGCCACTTCGTCGCCGTCGCTCACTGGCTCGTCGAGCTGGCACAGGTCTTCGTTGCGGGCGCACATCAGGTTCTGCTCGCTGAGCACCTCGGCGCCCTCGCGTTGGGCCAGCAGGGCGCGCACATCGTCGACCGTGGCGAAATCGCCGGCGACCCGCAGCGAATCCACACCCAGCGCCTCGCGATAGCGGGCGAAAAACTTCACAGTCAGGTTCATTGTTCATCCGCCTGGTAATGACCGCTCTTGCCGCCCAGCTTCTCCAGCAAGCGCACGCCTTCGATGGTCATGCCGCGGTCCACGGCCTTGCACATGTCATAGATGGTCAGCGCGGCGACGCTGGCGGCGGTCAGGGCTTCCATTTCCACCCCGGTCTGCCCGGCCAGCTTGCAGCGAGCAACGATGCGCACGCTGTCCTCGCCTTCGGCGCTGAGCTCGACCTTGACGCTGGTAAGCATCAGCGGATGGCACAGGGGGATCAGATCGCTGGTCTTTTTCGCCGCCTGGATGCCGGCGATGCGCGCCACGGCGAACACATCACCCTTGGGGTGACCGCCGCTGACGATCATTTGCAGGGTTTGCGGGAGCATGCGCACCCGGGCTTCGGCCGTGGCTTCGCGGGACGTCACGGCTTTGTCGGTGACGTCGACCATATTGGCGCGACCTTGGGAATCGAGATGAGTCAGCACAGCCTTACTCCTGATCAGGAAAGGCGATTGTAAACCCGAGGGTCAAATTTCCGCACGTTTGATTATCCACGCACTCCGCCCCTGTAGGAGCGAGGCTTGCCCGCGAAGGCATCACCGCGCCTGACCTGCTGCACCGCGTTGCCTGGATCGCGGGCAAGCCTCGCTCCCACGGAAGATAGGTTTGCTTCGGGCACAAAAAAACGGGCGGCCTCGCGGCCGCCCGTCTGGTGAGGGTTACAGATGGGATTCGGCGTATTCGGCCAGAATCGAGCGTGGCACCCCTTGCAGGGTGATGTGCACCCCGTTGGGGAAGTCCTTGAAGCGTTCAGTGAGGTAGGTCAGCCCGGAGCTGGTCGCGGACAGGTAAGGGGTATCGATCTGCGCCAGGTTGCCCAGGCACACCACTTTGGAACCGGCGCCGGCACGGGTGATGATGGTTTTCATCTGGTGCGGGGTGAGGTTCTGGCATTCGTCGATCAGGATCAGGCTCTGCTGGAAGCTGCGGCCACGAATGTAGTTGAGGGATTTGAACTGCAGCGGCACCTTGCTAAGGATGTAGTCGACGCTGCCATGGGTGCTTTCGTCATCCATGTGCAGGGCTTCGAGGTTGTCGGTGATGGCGCCGAGCCAGGGCTCCATCTTTTCCGCTTCGGTGCCCGGCAGGAAGCCGATCTCCTGGTCCAGCCCCTGCACGCTGCGGGTGGCGATGATGCGCCGATAACGCTTGCTGACCATGGTCTGCTCGATGGCCGCGGCCAGGGCCAGGATGGTCTTGCCTGAACCGGCAGCCCCGGACAGGTTGACCAGATGGATGTCCGGATCGAGCAGGGCGAACAGCGCCAGGCCTTGATAGATGTCGCGCGGTTTCAGGCCCCAGGCTTCCTGGTGCAACAGGGGTTCCTGATGCAGGTCGAGAATCAGCAGCACGTCGGCGCGAATCTCCTTGATCCAGCCGACGAAACCCTGTTCGTCGATGATGAACTCGTTGATGTGCACCGCCGGCAGGTTGTCGGTGAGTTGCACCTGGTGCCAGGTGCGGCCGTGATCCTGGCGGGTTTCCACCTTGCTCACACGGTCCCAGAAGGAACCGGTCATGTTGTGGAAGCCGTTGGGCAGCAAAGCCACGTCGTCGACCAGCTGGTCGGTGCTGTAGTCCTCGGCGGCGATCCCGCAGGCGCGCGCCTTGAGGCGCATGTTGATGTCTTTGGTCACCAGCACCACGCGCAGCTCCTTGTCGCGCGCGTGCAGGTCGATCAACTGGTTGATGATGATGTTGTCGTTGAGGTTTTCCGGCAGCAGGCTGTTGGGCTCGGAGCGCTTGCTCATGAGGATCGACAGCAGGCCTTTGGGGCCGCTCTTGCCACGCTGGATAGGCACACCCAGCTCGACGTCTTCAGGCGAGGCCTCACCCAGGGTCTTGTCGATCAGGCGAATGGCCTGGCGGCATTCCGCTGCAACGCTGTGATGGCCGCTCTTGAGCTTGTCGAGTTCCTCCAGGACGATCATCGGGATCGCCACATGGTGTTCTTCGAAGTTCAGCAGGGCGTTTGGATCGTGAATCAATACATTGGTATCGAGTACATAAAGGATTGGCTGGTTGGAGGAAGGGCTACGTCCGTGGTCATCCATACTCGGTCACCTTATGTGGGGGCCAGTCGACGCAATACCATGGCGGTGCTGCGCCTCGAATTGACCGTCGAATTCACCCGCAGGGGTTCGAGTGAAGTGCACACAAAAGGAGTCTTGGGAGACGCCACCTGTGTTGCAGGTTTCGGCGGTCTGACTTCGTAATACTCCAAAACCTGTGACAGGAAAAAGCACTTTGACGCTTTTTTTAAGTTTATTTTGCAGAGTGACGAATAGCCCTTGGCGCGCTGCCCCGGCACCGTTAAAGTCGGAAGTCCGCCTGCCTCGAAATCCTGGCCAAAATCGGCAAAAACCTCCTCTCCCCCCGTAAATACGGACCTTTCGTCGTTTCTAGCGAAACGCGTCCTGACAATCCTCCCAACCGATTCCGCTCTGCGCCGTCTGCGTCAGCAACCAGGGCAATGCCGTCTTCACCGCGTCCTGCCGGGCGTTGAAATTGATCACCCCGTGTCGCCACAACAGCATCAGGGTCAACACCCGCTGGCCGCTCTGTTCGCCCTTGAGCTTGCCGGCGCCGTCCTGCGGATCGATGTCCCACAGCGCCACCTGCAAGCCCTGTGCATTAAAGAAGGCCTGCGCATCCGCCCGGCGCTGGCCGTAGGGCGGGCGAAACAGCGGCACGTAGTTTTCCGGCAGCTTGCCCTTGGCCAGTTCGACGCTGCGCTCGATCGAGTCCTGCCAGTCCTGCCAATGGCTGTGGGAACGATACTCCCAGCCCAGCACACCCACGCACTGCTGCGAATACAGGGCCTGCAGGCTGGCCACCGAACGCTGCTCCAGGCGGCTCTGCAACTCGCTGCCAAGCACGAAGAAGGTGCCGTTCATGTTCGACTTGCGCAGGTACTCGGTCAGCCACGGGGTGTTGTCCGGGGCGAGATTGGCGGCGCTGTCGAAGGTCAGCAAAAACAGCCGGTCATTGAGCTCGTCGCCATTGCGCTCGTAGTCGCCAAAACGCTCGATCTCGCTGGCGCTCTGGGGAAACAGCGCAGCCTTGCGCAGCAGCTCGTCCAGATACTGTTCATGGAAGGCCCGGCTCGGTTCGGCCCAGCGGGCGTAATAGGAGTCGTCGCCCAACTGGAACTTGCCGGCCTGCTCGCGCAGGGTGTCCATGTCTTCCACCAGGAAACAGAAGGAAGCGTCCTGGTCGCAGCTCTGCTGGGCGAAGTTGTAGTTGGTCAGCAATTGCCGCCAGAGCCGCTGGCGGACGGCATCGATCGACGCCATGTTGATAATCCGCAGGCCCAGGCGCTGCTTCAACGAAGCTTCATCCCAGGCCTCGCTGTCCAGCAGGGCGCGGGCGAAGGTGAGGATCTCCGCCCGCGACGCCACGTCGAACAGGGTCGGGTTGCCGAGTTGTTCCGGCCAGGTGCTGCGATCCAGGGTCGCCACCTCGTTCGGCGCCGCCAGGGCGCCGAAACTCAACAGCCAGATCGAAAGAAAAAACGCGCTGCGCAAAGGGATGTCTCCATAACAAAACCCGCGCGGCACTATAGCCGATGCCGGCCTCTCGGCCCTATTGCCTAGGCCGCTCCCCTTCCCTTTATAGAGAGCGGACACGCGCCTCCCTGCAGCAGGCCATCGCCGATCGACGGACGACCGGCGGCATGCCCTATTGCCTTCATAGGTGGAGTCAAAGCGCCCAAGCCCCTAGAATCCCCCGACGCTTACAGGAGACGACTTCATGCTGATGGTGATTTCACCCGCCAAGACCCTCGATTTCGAGACCCCGCCCGTCACTCAACGCTTCACCCAGCCGCAGTACCTCGATCACTCCCAGGAACTGATCCTGCAATTGCGCGAACTGAGCCCGGCGCAAATCAGCGAACTGATGCACGTCTCCGACAAGATCGGCGGCCTCAACGCCGCGCGCTTCGGCAGCTGGACCCCAGCCTTCACTCCGGCCAACGCCAAGCAGGCGCTGCTGGCGTTCAAGGGCGACGTGTACACCGGCCTGAATGCCGAAACCCTGGGCGAAGCCGATTTCGACTACGCCCAGCAGCATCTGCGCATGCTCTCCGGCCTGTACGGCCTGCTACGCCCGCTGGACCTGATGCAGCCCTATCGCCTGGAAATGGGCACCAAGCTGGCCAACGCCCGCGGCAAGGACCTGTACGCCTTCTGGGGTACGCGCATCAGCGAATGGCTCAACGAAGCCCTGGCCGAACAGGGCGACGACCTGCTGCTCAACCTGGCTTCCAACGAATACTTCTCGGCGGTCAAGCGCACGGCCCTGAACGCCCGGATCATCAATACCGAGTTCAAGGACCTGAAGAACGGCCAGTACAAGATCATCAGTTTCTACGCCAAGAAGGCCCGGGGCATGATGAGCCGCTTCGTCATAGAAGAACGCATCAACGACCCGGCGACCCTCAAGCAATTCGATGTCCAGGGTTACCGCTACAGCGCCGAACAGTCGAAACCCGACAATCTGGTTTTCCTGCGCGATCACGCACCGGAATAACGCACGCGGTCGATGCACTGGTTTCGCGCAAACGAGTGCGTCGACGAGCGGTCACTTTCCTCTTTGACTTCCACCAAAACGCCAAACAATTGGCGCCAAAATATTTTCTTCTGAATTTATAACTTTTGTTTCACTCGACAGAGGTCATTTTTTTCAGTAGTGGCACACAAATTTTTTAGCGGTAGTGGCATAAAAATATCCCCGCGCTTTAACTCCCCATAACTAAAGGCTGAAATGGTAAGTGCTATCAATATGAAAGCAGTGCCATCTTTTGCAATATTTCAAGAAATTTCAGAAAACAGGATCAGCGGTCTGGAACTATGTCCTGAACCACCGCTCATACCACCGGTAACGATTCTCAGCGAGTTTGTAGGAGATGACTTACATGGGATCCAACGACAGTAGCGAAGTTGTCATATTGTCCTGACCTACTGCTCAGGAACTCGAACTCAGGGTCAATACACAGGAGATAATGCACCATTACTATCCCCTACAAGGCCATGGCATAGCCCGCCTTAAAGCGCTTCCGGGAGCGTGTAACTACCTGATTATCATGGGCCTGTTCCTATAAATCAGGATTATCGCCAACCTCGGAGCAGCCTTCCAACAGGAAGGACGGCAACATTTAAGGGCAGCCCCTACAACAAGGCCAAGTTGCGCACAACTTGAGTGCACTTATTTAGACACTCGGAACTTAGTCTGCCTGCACTGGATATTTCAACGCCTGTTCGTTGAACTTCCGAGTGCGTAATTACAGCTGGCAAACATTAACTCCGGCCATCTAATGGCGTGAATAACACAGAGGTAAATGCGATGCGCATCAGCATATTTGGTTTGGGTTACGTCGGTGCAGTATGTGCCGGTTGCCTGTCTGCACGGGGCCATGAGGTCGTTGGCGTCGATGTTGCCAAGGACAAGATCGATATGATCAACGCCGGTAAATCGCCGATCGTTGAACCGGGTCTGGGTGAACTTCTGGCGCAAGGTATTCAAACCGGTCGTCTGCGCGGAACCACCAATTTCGCCGAGGCGATTCGCGACACCGACTTGTCGATGATCTGTGTCGGCACGCCCAGCAAGAAGAACGGCGACCTGGAACTCAACTACATCGAAGCGGTATGCCGCGAGATCGGTTTTGTCCTGCGTGACAAGACCTCCCGCCACACCATCGTGGTGCGCAGTACCGTACTGCCGGGCACTGTCGCCAACGTGGTGATCCCGATCCTCGAAGACTGCTCCGGCAAGAAGGCCGGCGTCGACTTCGGCGTCGCGGTCAACCCTGAGTTCCTGCGTGAAAGCACCGCGATCAAGGACTACGACTTCCCACCGATGACCGTGATCGGCGAGTTCGACAAGGCTTCGGGCGACGTCCTGCAATCGCTGTACGAAGAACTCGACGCTCCGATCATCCGCAAGGACATCGCTGTCGCCGAGATGATCAAGTACACCTGCAACGTGTGGCACGCCACCAAGGTCACCTTCGCCAACGAGATCGGCAACATCGCCAAGGCCGTCGGCGTCGACGGTCGTGAAGTGATGGACGTGGTCTGCCAGGACAAGACCCTCAACCTGTCCCAGTACTACATGCGCCCGGGCTTCGCCTTCGGCGGTTCCTGCCTGCCCAAGGACGTGCGCGCCCTGACCTTCCGCGCCGGTTCCCTGGACGTCGAAGCACCGCTGCTCAACTCGCTGATGCGCAGTAACGAGTCCCAGGTGCAGAACGCCTTCGACATCGTCTCCAGCCACGACAAGCGCAAAGTCGCCCTGCTCGGCCTGAGCTTCAAGGCCGGCACCGACGATCTGCGCGAAAGCCCGCTGGTGGAGCTGGCGGAAATGCTGATCGGCAAGGGCTTCGACCTGAGCATCTACGACAGCAACGTCGAGTACGCCCGCGTCCACGGTGCCAACAAGGACTACATCGAGTCCAAGATCCCCCACGTCTCGTCCCTGCTCAACGCGGACTTCGACTCGGTGATCGACAACTCCGACGTGATCATCCTCGGCAACCGCGACGAGAAGTTCCGCGCCCTGGCCGAAGAAGTGCCGCATGGCAAACAGGTCATCGACCTGGTCGGGTTCATGTCCAAGGCCACCAGCGCGAGCGGCCGGACCGAAGGTATCTGCTGGTAAGCCGGCAGATTCGGGAAGCACGGCGACCGCTTCGCGGTTGATCGCGAGCAAGCTCGCTCCTGCAAGGATCGCATCGCACCTGTAGGAGCCAGCTTGCTGGCGATGGCGTCCGCCAGGGCGCCAACGCCACCCCGGCTTTTTTCGCCTGCCTTAACCCCATCGGGCCACCCCACAGGCTCGCCCGAGATCGAGACGGATGCAGATTATGCACAGGCTAAAGCACGGCCTACTCCAGGCCGCAGGTTGGCTGTTTTTCTTGAGTTTACTGATGGGTCTCGCCCTGGCGTTGCCCGCGTCCACATTCGACTCCGAATCGAAGGACTTCATCTTCCTGATTGGCGCCGTGGGTATCTGGCGCTACTCGATGGGTGCCACGCATTTCGTGCGCGGCATGCTGTTTCTCTACGTGGTCTACCCGCACCTGCGCCGCAAGGTCCGCAAGCTGGGCAAGGCCGCCGATCCGTCCCACGTGTACCTGATGGTCACCAGCTTCCGGATCGACGCCCTGACCACCGCCCAGGTCTATGGCTCGGTGATCCGTGAAGCCATCGACTGCGGCTTCCCTACCACCGTGGTCTGCTCGATCGTGGAGATGTCCGACGAGCTGCTGGTGAAAAGCCTCTGGGCCCGCATGAACCCGCCAGCCCACGTCAAACTCGACTTCGTGCGCATCCCCGGCACCGGCAAGCGCGACGGCCTGGCCTTCGGTTTCCGCGCCATCTCCCGCCACCTGCCGGACGACCGCGCCGTGGTAGCGGTGATCGACGGCGACACCGTGCTCGGCGAAGGCGTGGTGCGCAAGACCGTGCCCTGGTTCCAGCTGTTCGGCAACGTCGGCGGCCTGACCACCAACGAGTTCTGCGAAGTGCGCGGCGGCTACATCATGAGCGAATGGCACAAGCTGCGCTTCGCCCAGCGCCACATCAACATGTGCTCCATGGCCCTGTCCAAGCGCGTGCTGACCATGACCGGACGCATGTCGGTGTTCCGCGCCAGCGTGGTCACCAACCCGGACTTCATCGCCGACGTGGAAAGCGACTCGCTGCAACACTGGCGCCTGGGCCGCTTCAAGTTCCTCACCGGCGACGACAAGTCCAGCTGGTTCAGCCTGATGCGCCTGGGCTACGACACCTTCTACGTGCCCGATGCGGCGATCAATACCGTGGAACACCCGCCGGAGAAGAGTTTCATCAAGGCCAGCCGCAAGCTGATGTTCCGCTGGTACGGCAACAACCTGCGGCAGAACTCCCGGGCCCTGGGGCTGGGTCTCAAGCGCCTGGGGCTGTTCACCAGCGTGGTGCTGTTCGACCAGCGCGTGTCGATGTGGACCTCCCTGCTGGGCCTGACCGTGGCCCTGATCGCCAGCTTCAAGTACGGCACCGCCTTCATCCTGGTGTACCTGCTGTGGATCGGTATCACCCGCCTGCTGCTGACCCTGCTGCTGTCCTGTTCGGGGCACAGGATCGGCCCGGCCTACCCTTTGATCCTCTATTACAACCAGATCGTCGGGGCCCTGGTGAAGATCTACGTGTTCTTCCGCCTCGACCAACAGTCCTGGACCCGCCAACCGACTGCTCTGTCCCGTGACCTCGCCAGCTTTCAACGTTGGTTCAACACCTGGTCGTCTCGGACCATGACCTTCTCCGCCGGCAGCATTTTCGTCGCCGCGCTGCTGCTGATGGTCTGACCCGCCTTGCCTGAATTAACTAGGAAATCGCCCTTATGAACACCGCCGTGAACGTCAATGTAGTGCATGAATCCGAAGCCCAACGCCAACACGCCCGGGTCAAGATCCCGGCCAAGCTGCGCTTCTTCGGCCCCGACCGGACCCCAGTCGAGGCGCGGGTCATCGACCTCTCCGCCGGCGGCCTGAGCTTCAACTGCGGGCAGTTGCCGATCAAGGTCGGCGACGTGCACAAGGGCCGCCTGCAGTTCGTCATCGACAACCTCGGGCTGGCCATGGACGTGGAGTTGCAGGTGCGCTCCGTGGATCGCCAGAGCGGCCGGGTCGGCTGCCAGTTCCAGAACCTCGAGCCCCAGGACATCTCGACCCTGCGCCAGCTGATCACCTCGCACCTGGCCGGCGACATCGTGACCATGGGCGACGTGCTCGCCACCCTGCAGCGCGACAACTTCACCAAGGCGCGCAAGAGCAAGGACGCCGGCCACGGCATGAGCGCCCTGGGCCGCCTGCGCGCGGTGACCTTCAGCGCCGGGATCTTCGTCGTTGGCCTGGCGGCCTTCGGTTTCATCCTCAAGTCGGTGTACGGCATGTACTTCGTCAGCCACGCCCAGGCCGGCCTGGTCAGCGCGCCGGGGATGAACGTCACCATGCCGCGCGACGGCACCGTGCAGAGCCTGATCCAGGCCGACGGCGTGGCCGCCAAGGGCGCCCCGCTGGCAACCTTCAGCACCAGCATGCTCGACGTGCTCAAGGGCCACCTGAACGAAGACCAGCTGCAACCGGCCAAGGTCGAGGAGCTGTTCGGCAAGCAGATGACCGGCACCCTGACCTCGCCCTGCGACTGCACCGTGGCCCAGCAAATGGTTGCCGACGGCCAGTACGCCAGCAAGGGCGACGTGATCTTCCAGTTGGTCCCGCGTAACAGCCAGGCCAACGTCGAAGCGCGTTTCTCCTACCGCCAGTTCGCCGACGTGCGTCCGGGGACCAAGGTCAGCTTCCAGATCGCCGGCGAAGACGACGTACGCACCGGCACCATCGTCAGCAGCACCAGCCTCAACAGCAACGACCTGTCCTCGGACATTCGCGTGCAGATCAAACCCGACGCCCCGCTGAGCAGCTCCTTCGCCGGCCGCCCGGTGGAAGTCAGCAGCGACCGCGGCCCGTCCGTGAACTGGCTGATCGACAAAGCCATGGCTGCCGGTCTCTAACCATGACTATTCATACCCCACTCCCGATGACGAAAACGGCCCCTGTAGCCGCTGCCGCAGGCTGCGATCGAGTGCAACGCACTCGTGAAGGGGATGAATGCGGTCTGGCGAACACAGCGCGCCGTCCGGAACCCGTCCGCTACGCGGCCGATCGCAGCCTGCGGCAGCGGCTACAGGGTTCGGCATTGCTGTTGCCTCTGGTGACCGCCATGGCCCTGGCCGGTTGCGCCGGCCTGCCCGACCAGCGCCTGGCCAACGAAGCCCTGAAGCGCGGCGACACTGTGCTCGCGGAGCAGAACTACCGGCAGCTGGCGGACCTGGGTTACAGCGACGCCCAGGTCGGCCTGGCCGATATCCAGATGGAAACCCGCGACCCGGCGAAGATCAAGCAAGCCGAGGCGACCTACCGCGCCGCGGCCGACACCTCGCCGCGGGCCCAGGCGCGCCTGGGTCGCCTGCTGGTGGCCAAGCCCGGCTCCACCGAAGCCGAGCACCACGAAGCCGAAGGCCTGTTGAAAAAGGCCTTCGCCAATGGTGAAGGCAACACCCTGATCCCGCTGGCGATGCTCTACCTGCAATATCCGCAGAGCTTCCCCAAGGTCAACGCCCAGCAGCAGATCAGCCAATGGCGCAGCGCCGGCTACCCGGAAGCCGGCCTGGCCCAGGTGCTGCTGTACCGCACCCAGGGTACCTACGACCAGCACCTGGCCGAGGTGGAAACCATCTGCAAGGCGGCGCTGAACGTCACCGATATCTGCTACGTCGAACTGGCCACCGTCTACCAGAAACGCGGCCAGCCGGAGCAACAGGCCGAGCTGCTCAAACAGCTGCAGGCCGGCCACGCCCGCGGCGTCATCAGCGCGCAACGGGTCGACAGCGTGGCCCGGGTGCTGGGCGACGCCAGCCTGGGCAAGACCGACGAGAAAACCGCGCAGGCGCTGCTGGAGCCGATCGCTCCCGGCTACCCGGCCTCCTGGGTCACCCTGGCGCAACTGCTCTACGACTTCCCTGAACTCGGCGACGTCGACAAGATGATGCAGTACCTGGACAACGGTCGCGCCGCCGACCAGCCCCGCGCCGAACTGCTGCTGGGCAAGCTCTACTACGAAGGCAAGATGGTCCCGGCCGACGCCAAGGTCGCCGAAGAACACTTCAAGAAGGCCCAGGGCAAGGAAGTCGCCGCCGATTACTACCTCGGCCAGATCTACCGCCGTGGCTACCTGGGCCAGGTCTATCCGCAAAAGGCCCTGGACCACCTGCTGACCGCCGCGCGCAACGGCCAGAACAGCGCCGATTTCGCCATCGCCCAGCTGTTCTCCCAGGGCAAGGGCACCAAGCCCGACCCGCTCAACGCCTATGTCTTCAGCCAGCTGGCCAAGACCCAGGACACCCCGCAAGCCAACGAGCTTGCGCAACAACTCGAAGCCCAACTGCCGCCAGGCCAACGCGCCGAGGCCCAACGCCTGCTGCAACAGGAGCAGGCCGTACGTGGCGCCTTGAGCCAGAACACGTTGGAACTGCACGCGTTGCAGGAAGAAGACGGTGAGGAATCCCTATGAAGTTCACTCCATCCAGCCACGCCAATCCTGTAACCGCTGCCGCAGGCTGCGATCGACCGCGCAGCGGACGTCGTCCAGGCGCCCGAGATCTTTCAGCCGCACCGCGTGCGCAGGTTTTGCGGCTGCTGCGCAGCCGATCGCAGCCTGCGGCAGCGGCTACGGGAAAACTGTTCAGCCTGTCGAAGCTGGGTGTGGCCCTGGGTTTTGCCCTGGTCTGGTCCAACCCGACGCTGGCGGCCATCACCGAGAGCAAGAACTTCGGCCTGGAAGTGAAAATCACCGGCCAGTCCGAAGACGACCGTGACCTCGGCACCCTGGGCGGCGGCGACGTCAATGGCGTCGGCCTCGACCTGCGTCCCTGGGTCTACGGCGAAAGCGGCAACTGGAGCGCCTACGCCATGGGCCAGGCGGTGACCTCGACCGATATCATCGAGACCGACACCCTGCAGCAGTCCGACGGCGCCAGCACCGAAAGCAGCAACAACAGCGACCGCAAGAGCAAGAAGAACTACCTGGCGATGCGCGAGTTCTGGATCGGCTACAGCGGCCTCACCCCCTACCCGGGCGAGCAGTTGAAGTTCGGTCGCCAGCGCCTGCGCAACGACGACGGCCAATGGCGCGACACCAACATCGAAGCCCTGAACTGGACCTTCGACACCACCCTGCTGCGCGCCAACGTCGGCATCGCCGAGCGCTTCAGCGAGTACCGCACCGACCTCAAGGAGCTGGCGCCGGAAGACAAGGATCGCCTGCACGTCTACGGCGATGTGGCCTACCAGTGGACCCCGGGGCATTGGGCTGGCGTGCGCGCGCACCACAGCCACGACGACGGCAAGCTCGACTACCCGGTTCCGGGCGAAGCCACCGACTCCCTGGACAAGCGCCAGAACGGCGACCTGACCTGGCTCGGCCTGGAAGCCAACAGCGACGCCTATAACTGGCGCAACACCAACACCGTCAACTACTGGGCGAGCATCACCGGCATGAGCGGCGACCGCGACAAGGTCAACGCGCTGAACGCCGACGGCACCCGCCCGGCCCAGGCCAAGAGCGGCGAGAGCCTCGATGGCTGGGCCACCGACCTCGGCGTGCGCCTGCGCCTGGACCCGAAATGGCAGGTCGGCGCGGCCTACGCCCGCGCCAGCGGCGACTACGAACAGAACGGCCTGGAAAGCAACCGCTCGAACTACACCGGGACCCGCTCGCGGGTGCACCGTTTCGGCGAAGCCTTCCGCGGCGAAATGAACAACATGCAGACCGCCACCCTGTTCGGTTCCTGGATGCTCGCCGACGAATATGACGCCAGCCTGATCTACCACAAGTTCTGGCGCGTGGACGGCAACAAGCCGGTGGGCAGCAACGGTATCAACGCCGTGGAAAACAACTACGACGACGCCACCGGCGCCCTGCTCTCCAGCTCGTCCCTGCCGCTGCGCGATGGCGAGAAAGACCTTGGCCAGGAAGTGGACCTGGTGGTCACCAAGTACTTCAAGCAAGGCCTGCTGCCGGCCGCGCTCAGCCAGTCGATCGACGAGCCTTCGGCGCTGGTGCGCTTTCGTGGCGGCGTGTTCAAGCCGGGCGATGCCTATGGCAAGAACGTCGACTCGTACATGCACCGCGCCTTTGTCGACGTGATCTGGCGTTTCTGATGCGAGTCGCCAAGGGAGTGCCTGAGATGAACAGCCCGATGAACAGCCCAGCGATAAGAGGCTCGATCAGCCTGTTGGCCGGCGCCATGCTGCTGGCCAGCAGCGCCGCCTTCGCCAACGTCGAACCGGCTCCGGCCGCCACGTCCGGCAAGCAGCCGACCGTGGCCAAGGAGCTGCAACAGGCCAAGACCTACACCGTCAGCAGCGCGCCCACCGCGCCGCTGAACCTGGCCAAGCCGGCCCTGCCCGACCTCTCCGGCTACACCGCCGAAGCGGTGGCGGCGAAGATCGTGCGCAGCAAGCCTGGCAAGATCAGCGTGCGCCGCATGATGCAGGAAGACGCGCTGAAGGACTTTATCGGCGGTGACAACAAGATGGCCGAATGGGTGGTGCGCCAGCACGGCATCCCCCAGGCGATCTTTATCGACGACGGTTACGTCAACCTCAAGGAGCTGGCGAAGAAGCTGCCCAAGCAGTACATCAGCGAAACCTCGCCGGGCGTGTACCTGGCGCGGCTGCCGATCGTGGTCGGGCGCAAGGGCATCCTGGAAATCGACCAGCAGACCCAGGAGCTGCGCCTGTCCCAGGAAGGCGGTTCGTTCCTGGTCAACGACGGCCAGCTGTTCGTGCGCGACACCAAGGTCACCGGCTGGCGCGAGAAGGACAACGGCCCGGCGACGTTCAACTCGCCCAAGGAATTCCGTCCGTTCCTGCTGGCCTGGGGCGGCACCGAGACCTACATCGTCAACAGCAAGATGGCCAGCTTCGGCTACGCCAACAGTAAGTCCTACGGCGTGAGTATTTCCCAGTACACGCCGAACATGGCCAAGGTGCTCAAGCGCCCCGAACCCACCGGCTGGATCATCGGCTCTGAGTTCTCGGACATGTGGTACGGCTTCTATTGCTACGAGACCCGCGACTTCGTGGTCAAGGGCAACACCTACAAGGACAACATCGTCTACGGCATCGACCCCCACGACCGTTCGCACCGGCTGATCATCGCCGACAACACCGTCTACGGGACCAAGAAGAAGCACGGGATCATTATTTCCCGGGAAGTGAACGACAGCTTCATCTTCAACAACCGCAGCTACGAGAACAAACTTTCGGGCCTGGTGATCGACCGTAACAGCGTGAACAACCTGATCGCCGACAACGAGATCTACCGCAACCACACCGACGGCATCACCCTCTACGAGAGTGCCGACAACCTGCTGTGGGGCAACAAGGTGATCAGCAACCGGCGCCATGGCATCCGCATTCGCAACAGCGTGAACATCCGCCTGTACGAGAACGTCGCCATGGCCAACGGCCTGACCGGCGTCTACGGCCACATCAAGGACCTCTCCGACACCGACCGCGACATCAAGCTCGACCCGTTCGACGCCCAGGTGTCGCTGATCGTGGTCGGCGGTGAGCTGGCCGCCAATGGCAGCGGCCCGATGTCCATCGACTCGCCGTTGAGCGTCGAGCTGTACCGCGTGTCCATGCTCGCCCCGACCAAGAGCAGCGGCATCAGCTTCTCGGGGATCCTCGGCGAGCGCCAGGACGAAATTCTTGACCTGCTGGTGCGCCAGCAGAAAGCCGTGCTGATCGACCCTGTCGAACGCCAGACCGAAATGCGCGATTGAGGATGACTGTCATGCGCCCACACCTGATCAAACTCTTGAGCCTCTCGGCATTGACCGCGGGCATTCTCGCCGCCAGTAACAGCGCTCGCGCCGACGAAACCCAGGCACCGAAGTTCACCGCCGAGCCGTGCTGCAACCTGTGCCCGGCCGCCCACGACGCGAAGAACTACACCACCCGTTACCAGCAGAACTTCACCACCCTGGTGCAAGCCCAGGGCGACTGGCTGTTCCGTACCCAGGAAGACCTGCGCACCGAATTCAACACCACGCCGGAAGGTTATCGCCGCCTGCAACAGCTGCACGACGCCTTCAAGAGCAAGGGCGTGGAGCTGGTGCTGGTCTACCAGCCGACCCGCGGCCTGGTGAACCGCAACAAGCTCAACCCGCAGGAGAAGGCCAGCTTCGACTACGACAAGGCACTGAAAAACTACCAGGGCATGCTCGGCCGTTTCGCCCAGATGGGCTACGTGGTGCCGGACCTGTCGCCGCTGACCAACGAGCAACTGCCGGAGACCCTGCCGGCCCACGACTTCTACTTCCGCGGCGACCAGCACTGGACCCCGTACGGCGCCCAGCGCACGGCGAAGATCGTGGCGCAGAAGGTCAAGCAGTTGCCGGCCTTCGCCGACATTCCCAAGCGTGAGTTCGAGACCCACAAGTCCGGGCGCATGGGCAAGACCGGCACCCTGCACAACATGGCCGGCCAGCTCTGCGGCACCAGCTACGCGATCCAGTACATGGACCAGTTCACCACCGAACCCAAGGGCGAAGCCGGCGACGGCGACCTGTTCGGCGATTCCGGCAACCCGGAAATCACCCTGGTGGGCACCAGCCACAGCGGCAAGAACTACAACTTCGCCGGCTTCCTGCAGGAAGAGATCGGCGCCGACATTCTCAACGTCGCCTTCCCCGGCGGCGGCTTCGAAGGCTCCATGCTGCAGTACCTGGGCAGCGAGGAATTCCAGACCAAGCCACCGAAGATCCTGATCTGGGAATTCTCGCCGCTGTACCGCCTGGACCAGGAAACCATCTACCGGCAGATGATGGCCCTGCTCGACAACGGCTGCGAAGGCAAGCCGGCGCAAATGAGCGCCAGCGCCACCCTCAAGCCCGGCAAGAACGAGCTGATGGTCAACAGCAAGAACATGGACCTGCGCAACAGCAGCCACCAGGTCGATATCCGCTTCGCCGACACCTCGGTGAAAACCCTGCAAGCCACCCTCTGGTACATGAACGGGCGCCACGAGGACATCAAGATCGACAAACCGGAAACATCCGACACCGACGGGCGTTTCGCCTTTGAACTGCGCACCGACGAAGACTGGGCCTCGCAGAACCTGCTGGCGGTCGAAGTCCAGGGTCCGGAAGCCGGCGCCGCGGCACAGAAAGTCGAAGCGAAAATTTGCAAACGCAACGTATTCCCGGATGCCGGTCAACGCACCGCGCAAATCGGGCAATGAGGTTCCTATGCAAAGCAAAACGCTGAAACAGTTACTGGCACCGAGCCTGTTGAGCCTGGCGATGTTCGCAGGCGCAACCCAGGCCGCGGCCCCACTGCGCCCGCCCCAGGGTTATTACGCGCCGGTGGATAAATTCAAGAGCGGCGACCACAGCGAAGGCTGCGACGCCATGCCCGCGCCTTACACCGGCTCGCTGCAATTTCGCAGCAAGTACGAAGGGTCGGACAAGGCTCGCGCGACCCTCAACGTGCAATCGGAAAAGGCCTTTCGCGACAGCACCGCCGACATCACCAAGATCGAGCGCGGCACCAGCAAGCGGGTGATGCAGTTCATGCGCGACGGCCGTCCGGAACAACTGGACTGCACCCTGAGCTGGCTGAGCGCCTGGGCCCAGGCCGATGCGTTGATGTCCAAGGACTTCAACCACACCGGCAAGTCCATGCGCAAATGGGCCCTGGGCAGCATGGCTTCGGCCTACCTGCGCCTGAAGTTCTCCGACTCCCATCCGCTGGACACTCACCAGCAGCAGGCGCAGCAGATCGAGGCCTGGTTCAGCAAGATGGCCGACCAGGTGGTCAGCGACTGGGACAACCTGCCGCTGGAGCAGACCAACAACCACTCGTACTGGGCCGCCTGGTCGGTGATGGCCACCGCCGTGGCGACCAACCGCCGCGACCTGTTCGACTGGGCGGTGAAGGAATACAAGGTCGGCGCCAATCAGGTCGACGCCAACGGCTTCCTGCCCAACGAACTCAAGCGCCAGCAACGCGCCCTGGCCTATCACAACTACGCCCTGCCGCCGCTGGCGATGATCGCCAGCTTCGCCCAGGTCAACGGCGTCGACCTGCGCCAGGAAAACAACGGCGCCCTGAAACGCCTGGGCGAGCGGGTGCTGGCCGGGGTGAAAGACCCGGACGAGTTCGAGGAAAAGAACGGCAAGGAACAGGACATGACCGACCTCAAGGTCGACTCGAAATTCGCCTGGCTCGAACCCTTCTGCAGCCTCTACACCTGCGCCCCGGATGTACTGGAACGCAAGCACAAGATGCAACCGTTCAAGACCTTCCGCCTGGGTGGCGACCTGACCAAGGTCTACGACCCCTCGCACGAGAAGGGCAACAAAGGCTCGTAAGCGACACCTGTAGCCGCTGCCGAGGCACGAGGCTGCGACAAGGCTCGAAGAGCCTTCCGAGGTCCTCAAGAGCACGACCGCTTCGCGGCCGATCGCAGCCTCGTACCTCGGCAGCGGCTACGGACGAATGCAATACGCCGCCCCCGGTTTTTCACGGGGGGGTTTGGGGGGGCTCTGGCCCTTTACTGTTGGTCAAACATGGAGAGATCGGGATGGTTTTCTCATCCAACGTGTTCCTGTTCCTGTTCTTGCCGATCTTTCTCGGCTTGTACTACCTGAGCGGGCAACGCTATCGCAACCTGCTGCTGCTGATCGCCAGCTATGTGTTTTATGCCTGGTGGCGGGTGGACTTCCTGGCGCTGTTCGCCGGCGTCACCCTGTGGAACTACTGGATCGGCCTGAAAGTCGGCGCCGCCGGCGTGCGCACCAAACCGGCCCAGCGCTGGCTGCTGCTCGGCGTGGGCGTGGACCTGGCCATCCTCGGCTATTTCAAATACGCCAACTTCGGCGTGGACAGCCTCAACGCGATCATCACCAGCTTTGGTCTGAACCCGTTCATCCTGACCCACGTGCTGTTGCCGATCGGCATCTCGTTCTACATCTTCGAGTCCATCAGCTACATCATCGACGTCTACCGCGGCGACACCCCGGCGACCCGCAACCTGATCGACTTCGCGGCGTTCGTGGCGATCTTCCCGCACCTGATCGCCGGCCCCGTGCTGCGTTTTCGCGACCTGGCCGACCAGTTCAACAACCGCACCCACACCCTGGACAAGTTCTCCGAAGGCTGCACGCGCTTCATGCAGGGCTTCATCAAGAAAGTGTTCATCGCCGACACCCTGGCGGTGGTCGCCGACCATTGCTTCGCCCTGCAGAACCCGACCACGGGCGACGCCTGGCTGGGCGCCCTGGCCTACACCGCGCAGCTGTACTTCGACTTCTCCGGCTACAGCGACATGGCCATCGGCCTGGGTCTGATGATGGGTTTTCGCTTCATGGAAAACTTCAAGCAGCCCTACATCAGCCAGTCGATCACCGAGTTCTGGCGGCGCTGGCACATCAGCCTGTCCACCTGGCTGCGCGACTACCTGTACATCACCCTGGGCGGCAACCGCAAAGGCACGCTGATGACCTATCGCAACCTGTTCCTGACCATGCTGCTCGGTGGCCTGTGGCACGGCGCGAACATCACCTACGTGGTCTGGGGCGCCTGGCACGGCATGTGGCTGGCGATCGAGAAGATGCTCGGCATCAACACTTCGCCGCGCAGCCTGAACCCGATCCGCTGGGTGCTGACCTTCCTGCTGGTGGTAATGGGCTGGGTGATCTTCCGCGCCGAGAACCTGCACGTCGCCGGTCGCATGTACGGCGCCATGTTCAGCTTCGGCGACTGGTCGCTGTCGGAACTCAACCGCGCCAGCCTCACCGGCCTGCAAGTGGCAACCCTGGTCGTGGCCTACGCCACCCTGGCGTTCTTCGGCCTGCGTGACCTGTATCGCAACCCGACGCCGGTCAAGAGCAAGCCTGAAATCAACATCGAGGCCGACGGTCCGGCCACCGCCCAGCCGGGGCTGATCAAGGCTGTACCGGGGGACAAGCCGGACAGCATCCACCAGCCGGGCTACACCGTGGGCGTCGAAGCCCAGGTCCAGCCGGCCTACTGGGTCGCCGACTGGCCGCGTTACGTGATGCGCACCCTGGTGCTGCTGCTGTTCATCGCTTCGATTCTCAAACTCTCGGCGCAAAGCTTCTCGCCGTTCCTTTACTTCCAGTTCTGAGGGATCTGACCATGACCCGCTCATTACGCGTCTTCTATATCGCCCTGTTCCTGGTGACCCTGATGGTCCTGGGTCTGTGGTCGGTGCGCAGCTTCTTCGGCTTCAGCACCAACAACGACGCCACCGTGCTCAACGGTCGCTGGGCCAAGGCCGTGGAAACCCACTACGACGACGAGTTCCCGATCAAGCGCCTGGGTACCAACCTGTGGGCGGCCCTGGACTTCAAGCTGTTCAACGAAGGTCGTCCGGGCGTGGTGCTCGGCCGCGACCAGTGGCTGTACAGCGATGAAGAGTTCCACCCGATCGTCAACGAAGAACTCAACCTGCAAGGCAACTACGCGCTGGTCGAAGGCGTACGCCAGGCCCTGAAAGAGAAAGGCGTGAAACTGGTGATGGCGATCGTGCCGGCCAAGGTGCGCCTGTACCCGGAACACCTGGGCGACGTCCAGCCGGCCAGCATCCACGCCAACCTCTACCAGGACTTCCACGCCCGGGTGGCGGCCGACAAGATCCTCGCCCCCGACCTGCTGGGCCCGTTGCAACAGGCCAAGCAGAACGGCCAGCAAGTGTTCCTGCGCACCGACACCCACTGGACCCCGGCCGGCGCCGAAGTCGCCGCCAACCAGTTGGCCAAGGCGATCGCCGACAAGGCGCCGCTGATGGGCCAGCCGCAACGCTTCGTCACCGAAGCCGAGCAGACCGTGGTGCACAAGGGCGACCTGCGCCTGTTCCTGCCCCTGGACCCGCTGTTCGAGAACCTGATGCCGGCCAAGGAGCCGCTGCAGAAACGCGTGACCCGTGCCGCCGACGATCAGCCGGCCGCCGACGACGCGCTGTTCGCCGACAACGAAGTACCGGTGGCCCTGGTGGGCACCAGCTACAGCGCCAACCCGAACTGGAACTTCGTCGGCGCGCTCAAGCAGGCCCTGCACAGCGACGTGGTCAGCTACGCCGAGGACGGCCACGGCCCGGTGTTGCCGATGCTCAGCTACCTGAAAAGCGATGCCTTCAAGAACAGCCCGCCCCAGGTGCTGATCTGGGAGTTCCCCGAACGATATCTGCCGGTCAATAACGAAATCGGCGACGCCGACCCGCAGTGGGTCGCAGAGCTCAAACAAGCCGGCGCCCGCCAACAGAACGTAGCTGCACTCAACAAATCCGAGACGCCCGATCGGGCGCAAAACTGAAAGAGAGGTGACACCCATGACTTTCACTATCACTCCGCGTCGTCTCGCCAAGGCAATCACACTGGCTGCCGGCATGAGCGTCCTGTCCCTGCCCGCCTTCGCCGGTGGCGACGCCGCGCTGTACGGCCCAACCGCACCCAAAGGCTCGTCCTTCGTGCGTATCTACAACGCCAGCAACCAGGAAGTCAGCGCCACCGTCGGCAGCACCAGCCTCAGCGACGTCGCGCCGCTGGCCAGCAGTGACTTCAGCTTCATGCCCGGCGGCGACTACACCGCCAAGGTCGGCAGCCAGAGCGTGCCGGTGAAACTCGCCGCCGACCACTATTACACCCTGGTCAACAACGCCAGCGGCCAGCCACAACTGATCGAAGAACCGCCGTTCAAGAACAAGCAGAAGTCCCTGGTCCGGGTGCAGAACCTGAGCGACAAGGCCCTGACCCTGAAGACCGCCGACGGCAAGACCGACGTGGTCCAGTCGGTGGCCGCCAAGGGCCGTGGCGAACGAGAAATCAACCCGGTGAAAGTCAGCTTCGCGCTGTACGAGGGCGAGAAAAAAGTCAGCGACCTCAAGCCGGTCGCCCTGGAGCGCGGCGAAGCCGCGGTGCTCTACGTCACCGGCAACGGCAGCAGCCTGTCGCCAGTCTGGGTCAAGCGCCCGGTCTCGACACGCTGATGAATCGATCGGGCAGGTGAAGGCCATTTCTGTAGCCGCTGGCGAAGCCTGCGATCGGTTGCGCAGCAATCGTGAAAACGGCTCACGCGGTCTTTCAGCAAGACCGTAGCGCCTGAATCACGACCGCTTCGCGATCGTTCGCAGCCTGACGGCAGCGGCTACAGGGATCGGCATACACCGCCCGGCAAGCAACAAAAACAAGAGAGTGAAACGACAGAACGCAGTAGCTCTAACCCAAACGATTTTTGAAGGAGTAACAACATGATTCCGGTGATCTTGTCAGGTGGTAGTGGCTCACGTCTTTGGCCGCTTTCGCGTAAGCAATTCCCTAAACAGTTCCTCGCCCTGACCGGCGAACACACCCTGTTCCAGCAAACCCTCGAGCGCCTGGTGTTCGAAGGCATGGACACACCGATCGTGGTCTGCAACAAGGACCACCGCTTCATCGTCAACGAGCAGCTGGCGGCGCGCAAACTCGAAGCGCAGCGCATCCTGATGGAGCCGTTCGGCCGCAACACCGCGCCGGCCGTGGCCCTGACCGCGATGATGCTGGTCAACGAAGGTCGCGACGAGCTGATGCTGGTGCTGCCGGCCGACCACGTGCTGGAAGACCAGAAGGCCCTGCAACGCGCCCTGGCCCTGGCCACCGTGGCCGCCGAGCGTGGCGAGATGGTGCTGTTCGGCGTGCCGGCGACCAAGCCGGAAACCGGTTATGGCTACATCAAGTCGACCAACGATGCGCTGCTGCCGGAAGGCGTGAGCCGCGTCTCGCACTTCGTCGAGAAACCCGACGTCAAGCGTGCCGCCGAGTTCGTCGAGGCCGGCGGCTACTTCTGGAACAGCGGCATGTTCCTGTTCCGCGCCAGCCGCTTCCTCGAAGAGCTGAAAAAGCACGACCCGGACATCTACGACACCTGCCTGCTGACCCTGGAACGCAGCGCCCAGGACGCCGACACCGTGGACGTCGACCCGGCCACCTTCGCCTGCTGCCCGGACAACTCCATCGACTACGCGGTGATGGAAAAGACCCAGCGCGCCTGCGTGGTGCCGCTGAGCGCCGGCTGGAGCGACGTGGGCTGCTGGTCGTCGCTGTGGGACGTGCATGAAAAGGACGTCAACGGCAACGTCAGCAAGGGCGACGTGGTGATCCAGGACAGCCGCAACTGCATGATCCACGGCAACGGCAAGCTGGTGTCGGTGATCGGCCTGGAAAACATCGTGGTCGTGGAAACCAAGGACGCCATGATGATCGCCCACAAGGACAAGGTCCAAGGCGTTAAACAGATGGTCAACACCCTCAACGAACAGGGCCGCAGCGAAACCCAGAACCACTGCGAGGTCTACCGTCCGTGGGGCTCCTACGACTCGGTGGACATGGGCGGGCGCTTCCAGGTCAAGCACATCTCGGTCAAGCCGGGCGCTTGCCTGTCCCTGCAGATGCACCACCACCGCGCCGAACACTGGATCGTGGTCAGCGGCACCGCCGAAGTCACCTGCGACGAGAACGTGTTCCTGCTCACCGAAAACCAGTCCACCTACATCCCGATCGCCTCGGTGCACCGCCTGCGCAACCCGGGCAAGATCCCGCTGGAGATCATCGAAGTGCAATCGGGCAGCTACCTGGGCGAAGACGACATCGAACGCTTCGAAGACATCTACGGCCGCTCCACCCCGGTGGAACGCGGTATCTCGGTGAAAACCATCGCCCAGTAATCACAGCGACAAGTTTCAAGCGGCAAGCTGCAAGTAAAAGCAGGGAGTCGTTGCCAGCAAGTCCTTGCCCCCCGTCCGACCGACTGCGTTCCCTATCCGCAGGCGGTTGGGCGGGGGATTTTTTATGTCCGCGCGCCTGAACGAGGACCTCCTGTAGCCGCTGCCGCAGGCTGCCATAAGACCTGTAGCCGCTGCCGAGCCCGCGAGGCTGCGAAAGGACCGAAGGTCCTCCGGCGCCCTCAAGATCCTGCGCCCGGTTGCGGTCGATCGCAGCCTGCGGCAGCGGCTACAGGTGGTAGCGTCAGGGTACAAATATCGGGTTGACCACCTATTCATCGCTCCCTATCCTCGCGCCTGTCACGACTCATTCGTGATCGGGTTTGACGGCTCGGTAACACTTTCAGGACGCATGGTTCCTCGACTCTGCTTGCGCTCTTCTGCGCTCGCAAAAAAAGTCTTATGGCAACTGTGCGTGGGGCATCTTCGGATGCGCCGGGTTCCTGAAACCGGTCCGTCAACCTGCGTACAGTTGCCACCCAATTCGTTTGACGGCGATTCCTGTGGCAGCTCTCTTTATTTCAGGAGCAACACACCATGACGGACCGCATCGCGCTAACCAGCAACGAATCCTCCACCCCTACCCTGTTCATCGACACTCGAGCCCCATTGGACGAACTCCATGCCAGCGCTGCCTACCGCATCCTCGCAGTGACCCAGCTGATGGAAAGCATCGTCCATCTGGACAGCCGCCATGCCGACGCTACCGACCTGACACAGATCGCCCACGCCAGCGCCATTCTGTTGCGTGACGGCTGTGATCTATTGGATGTGCTGGGGCGACGTATTAATGGCAGTCCATACCTAAGCTAAAACTAGCCATTGATCGTTCCCACACTTCAGCATCGAAGGTGTGGGAACGATCTATATAGTCGTTTTTTCAAGCTAAGAGAGGGCTTACTGTTACGAAGTTACGATACGTTTAAATATTTCCGCCATGGGAGCGTAGTTCACATTGACCCCATCAATATTAGCTTTAAGCCATTCGCTTTGACTGACATCTTCCCAGTCGAGTTCGTAACCCGCCGATAACGCAAGGTGCTCAAAGAAAATCCGCTGAACTCTGCCATTGCCTTCGCGAAACGGATGAATCATATTCAGTTCGCAATAGAACTCTGCCAACCTCTCACAAAACTCGTTTTTCGCAAGTCCGCTCAGCCATTTATTTTCTTGAAGAGCGGAAAAAATCTTGAGTGCTTCAGCTTCAATTCTTCCACAAGTACAGAAACGGGTTCCTCCCTTGGAGATATCGACATTTCTTATCTCTCCTGCCCATGTATAAAGCGCGGAAAACAACTGTCGATGCAGTAGCTTGAAATTCTCCAAGCTGTAGGGGGGAGCAACATACTCAACCCCATCA
This sequence comes from Pseudomonas sp. GW822-FHT05A08, assembly GCF_058800485.1. Taxonomy (NCBI): domain Bacteria; kingdom Pseudomonadati; phylum Pseudomonadota; class Gammaproteobacteria; order Pseudomonadales; family Pseudomonadaceae; genus Pseudomonas; species Pseudomonas sp. GW822-FHT05A08. Next base: position 1,390,237 of record NZ_CM179511.1, on the reverse strand, counting down.
AGCGTAACCGCAGTAATTTCCCTCTCTGCCGCTTCAAGGGCTTCCATATCCTGGATATTCAGCTTGTTTTTAAGCACCGACGACTTGGGATAGCAGTAATGATCATTAGACGCGTCATACTTATCCATTCAAATGCCTTCCATGTTTGGCCAAGAGTTTTTCCAAAGAGGTTTTTTCTTCAAAAACAGGTATGTCTATACCTTCCAGCTTTGAGCTACTTATAAAGTTCTTATGTTTCTTTTTTTCGAAACGCTTATACGGGTCGAATTCAAGGCGGGCGGAGCATGTCGACAAAACATGTAGCGCCGCCTTGAGTTCCGTCCAATTTCTTGCTGTTATTTTAAAACCGATTTTTTTTGAAAATTCAGCCCGGACAGCCGAATATGGCATTGCATCACAAACACAACTTTCACAGTCGTCACTCACCCCTTCCAGGGCGTTGAGGGACTGTAGCTTAAGAAGTAACGAGCTCCATCCATTAGCCCCCAACTTTAAGTAAAGTTGGGCCTCGACAAAGCGTTTTATTTCAAGAAATTTTCCCAGCGTCTTTAGATCGCTAACATGTGTAGTTTTCAAAATCTGCTGCAGTGATACGTCCATCATTCGACCCCATGACCTTTGCCAAAGCCTGAAAATTATACACCCCCATGGGTCGCCATCGCGGGCACGCCGCGCGCCTCCCAAGGCGCTCCCGGAGAACTGGGCCAAGCGCCCCTTGAGCCTTCCCATACCGCCCCTCAAATCTGAGGAGTATCACAATACTTGCCCTAGCCTGGGGGGGCATCTTTTCATCAGGTTTTATTTTTAAAGATGCACATGTACATCCTCGAGCGTCTCGAAGATCTCTTTCCCATCGGCGGCCAGTATATTCAGTTCGCCAAACACCGTTTCCCAGTTGCCCAGCGCTTCCAGCGTCTGATCGATGTAGTCGTCAGGCTTGAGAAACTTGTAGTCCGCACACAAACGCCTGATCGCCTTTCTGGAGGGGCGCCCCTGGCCGTCGAACGCGGTGGTGTGTTCTCCCATGCCGGTGGAGAAGGTAAGGTCGTACGCGGGCGCGAGAACCCATTGCCCCTCCAGGCCGTCCTGCCCCTCTTCGTACAGAAAGGCAAAGTTCTTCGCGTGATCGTCGTAGTTGTGGGCCAGGCCGTTGAACACCATGAGCCGGGCCATTTTCTCCACTTCCTTGGCGCTCTTGGTCAGCGCGAAAGTCAGCCTCAGCAAGTCCTTGTAGTCCAGGCATGGAATTCTGAAGTCCGCATGCAGAATCCCGGCAGCGGTCATCATGTGGACTTTCCGGTTGTGCTGTCGATCAAAGCGTCGAGTCGCAAAGAAGCGCTCGTTCCATCCCTGCTCCGAGGGCACTGTGATCAGTTCGCAATGGGCCATATCAACCCCGGCCGTGCGGGCCATGCGGGCATAGGCACATTCAATTGCGCCCATCGACCACGGCTCCTGAAGGGCTCTGAATTTCACGATCCAGTGCGCATAGCCCTCAGGCAAGGGTTCAAAGGCGGAAACCACATGGGACAGATCCTCCGAAAACGCAACGGCTGCCTTGGGACGCGCGCCCCCCGGTGAGCCACCGGCAATCCGCAGAGCCTTCAGGACCTCAACCGTCTCCCCCACCTGGACCTGGATCGAAGCCTCATACAACGCTGAAAGACTGATGGGCTCCCGAGCCACTTTTTCCGACATGGGGTAGTACTCGAGGGCGCCCATCCCCCGGTTGCCGATGTAGGCAAGCCGGTCGAGCTGAGTCAGGCCATGGGTGACCCGCGCTCCATACTCCGCAGTAAAAAAACGCCCCATCAGCAGCAACCCCCAACCGTCGGGAAGGGAATCGGCAAAGGCCCCATGGATACCGAGAAACAGATGGGTATCGGGCTGCTGCGGCTTCTCGTCGAAGGTCAGTTGGGGGGATAGGTTGAAACCCTGGGTCAACCAGTCCTTGGCGTAGGTGAAGTAGGTACCTTGGCGGTTCCAGCTAAGCAGCCCCACCTGCCGGCCATGCATGAAGACCCCCAACGCCTCGATCGGCTTGTATTTCTTGATGCCTGGTTCAGTCATCGGGTTCCCCTTTGGCGTTTTGAGTTTTGCAACTCAAACAGCGTGTTCGGTGAAGGTGGCTTGAACAGTTTGAGCATCGGATCGAGTTCATCCAAAGCTGCCGCGATCAGCACCATCGATTCGAGGGAAATTGCCCCATGCAGCTCGAAGCGCTTGATCGTCGAAGCGGGTACCCCGGATTTCTCGGCCAGGGTTCTGCGCGACAGGTTTTTTGACAATCTGAGGGCCTGTGCGTTTTTTCCGATCTCGGCCGTGATCTCGGACGGTGTGTACATAAAACGGGTAAGCGACATAACGCTGCGTCTGCCTCCGGCCTGCTGATTATGAATCAATCATATGGACAACATAGGATCCATTATAGTAAAAAATTAACAATAAGAGACCCTATATTACCCATAACAAAAATATTGGCTACGAGGCATTGAGTAAAACGTAGCCAAGGCATCATCCATCGCCAACCCCACCTACGCTTAGGTAGGATGACTGCTCTATTTCCCCCGAGGTTCTCCTCATGTTCATCGGCGTTCTGCTGGTTATCACCTGGCTGATCCTGCTGGTCCGTTACCCCGCCAAGGCCTTGCCGGTGTCCATGGCCGCCGCTGTCGGGCTGGGCCTGGTGGCGGTGTGGGTGGTCTGGCTGGACAACCGCGAAGCCCAGCAACTGGCGCGCCTGGAATTGCGCATCAGTTATGCCCCCGAGCATTGCCCGGCGGATCGCCCGCTGCTGCTGAAGATGAACAACGGCAACGATGTGCCACTGACCGAACTGCGCTGGCGCGTCGCCGCCTACGCCCCGGGCGACACCGTGAACCTGGCCGACAACCAGTACAGCGCCCCGCGTTATCGCGGCCCCGGCGAGTTGCAGGCCGGCGCCAACTGGGAAGACTGCCTGCCCCTGCCGCCGCTGCGCCCCGGCTACCGCCCGCAAACCCTGGAGTTTCGCGCCGAACGCTTGCAGGGCAGTTTCTCCGACTGATTCCCCCCTTCCCTCTTTTTGTACAAGGACCGCGCCATGCCCGTTGCGCTGATCACCGGTTGTTCCAGCGGCATCGGCCGCGCCCTGGCGGATGCTTTCAAGGCCGCCGGTTTCACCGTCCTGCCCACCGCCCGCAGGGCCGAGGACGTGGCCATGCTGCGAGCCGCGGGTTTTGACGCGGTGCAACTGGACGTCAACGACGGCCCGGCGCTCACCGCCCTGGGCGAACGCATCAACCAGCAATATGGCGGCCTCGACCTGCTGATCAACAACGCCGGCTACGGCGCCATGGGCCCGCTGCTCGATGGCGGTGTCGAGGCCATGCAGCGGCAGTTCGAAACCAATGTGTTCGCCCTGGTCGGCGTGACCCGGGCCGTGTTCCCGGTACTGCGCCGCAGCCGCGGGCTGGTGGTGAATATCGGCAGTGTGTCGGGCGTCCTGGTGACGCCTTTTGCCGGTGCCTACTGCGCCTCCAAGGCGGCGGTGCATGCCTTGAGCGATGCGCTGCGCATGGAACTGGCGCCGTTCGGCATCCGGGTGATGGAGGTCCAGCCCGGGGCTATCGCTTCGAGCTTTGCCAAGAATGCCGGGCACGAAGCCGAACAGCTGTTGACCGAACGATCGCCCTGGTGGCCATTGCGCGAAGGCATCCGCGCACGGGCCAGGGCCTCCCAGGACCACCCGACGCCCACCGGCGAATTTGCCGCCAGGCTGCTCAAGGCCGTGCAGCAGGACAAACCGCCACGCCTGGTTCGGATCGGTAATGGCAGTCGGGCGTTGCCCTTGATGGCCAGTCTGTTGCCCAAGGGTCTGCTGGAGAAGGCGCTGATGAAGCGTTTTGGCCTGGGCGCAAAACTGTAACGGCCGATCACCGGCAGCGGAACGTCTTTTAGTCGCCTAGGTTGTACCCTCTCCCAATCCCAGTAGAATGCGCGCACTCGAGGCTCCCAGGGCCTCGATCAGGCCGCATGGATCGCTGGCGAACCGCTGAAACTCCCCCCTCTTCCATGCTCGCCGTCACTCAATCGTCGATCAGGGAATATCCATTGAAACCTCAACACTTGCTGCCGCTGGTACTGGCCACCGCGCTTATCGGCTGCGCGCCATCGCCAGACGAGGAGCTGAACGCCACCCTGCCCCAGCTCAGCCTCAAGGAGCTGTTGCCGCCAGCCGTCGCCAACGAGTACTGCAACCCCAAGCTGGACAGCGATCTGCTGTATGGCATCGGCTACCAGCTGTACAACGACGACAAACCCGAGCAGGCGCGCAGTTGCCTGATCATGGCCGCGCCCACCCACGACCGGGCCCTGTGCTACCTGGCGAGCATCGCGGAACAGGACAGCAGCAAGGACAGCGCCGAGCGCGACCGCGAAGCCTTCGGCTACATGGCCTATTCCGCAGTGAAGAACGACTCCTGCGCCGAGTTCGGCATGTTCCAGAACTTCACCTACGGCATGCGCGGGCAGGCCCCGGACAGCGACCTGGGCCTGCGCTGGCTGGAGCGCTCCGCGCGCCATGGCGATGCGGACGCGCAACAGACCCTGGTGCGCCTGCACAGCAACAAGAACAATCTGCCGCTGGCCTACAGCTGGGCCAGGGTCCTGGATGACAGCGCACAGATCGACGCCTTGAAACAACGGATGAACCCGCAGCAAATCAGCGAAGGCGAACAGGGCTTCGAGCAACTGGGCAAGATCGTCACCAGCAAGGACGCGGTGCGCAAAGAGGCCCGCGAGGAGAACATCGCGGTGTACTCGGCGAACATCCATATGGAATACCCCGAGACCTTCAAGGGCCTCTCGGTGGCCGAGCGTCATACCCTCATGGAGCAGGCCGTGGCCACGGTGAGCGGCCGTCCCGAGTTCAGCACCCGTGGCCAGCTGTACGCTTATGTGATCATCGCGCGGCAGGCGCAATTGAAGCAGGCCGGCGTCGATGTGCTGCAGAACCCGCAGATCGTGGAACTGCTCAACGATAAAGAGCTGGAAGTGAGTGAGGCAGTGAAGAAAGCCGACGTGATCCTCGGCCAGGCCGTCCTGTAACAGCGGGAACACCGCCGGCCGCGCCTACAGGGGCCTTATACATGGCCGCTGTCTTGTAGGTGCCGGCTCCTGCAAGGGGGCGGGGTCAGGTTGTTCACCCAGGCAATCCCAGTAGAATGCCCGCACTCCAATCGCAAGGAAGCGGTACCTCAAGCACGGAACGGCTGCATCCCGCCCCTGCTCATGCCCTCTTGGCGTCCTCACTTTTACGATTGAACCTCAGGGACTCTCCATTGAAATCTCGTAGCCTGCTGCCCTTGGCTATCTTCACTCTGCTGCTGGGCTGCAATGCCTCGTCACCGGACGAAAAACTCAATAATTCCCTGCCGGACTTGAGCCTCGAACAGATCCTGCCCAAGGTCGAGGCCAACCAGTACTGCACACCGGAGATGGACAGCGAATTGCTGCTCGGCCTCGGCATCCGCCTGATCGATGAGGACGAGGTACTGTATGGCGCAGGCCGTACCTTGCTGGCGAGCAAGGAAATAAAAATGGCCCGCAGCTGCCTGATCATGGCCGCCCCCCGCTACACCACGAGCTTGTGCATCCTGGGCAGCATTGTCGGCGCCAGGCAAAACGACTACGACAAAAGCGAAGCCTTCAACTATATCGCCTACGCCGCCAAGCACAATGAATCCTGCGCGGAAGCAGGCCTGTACGACATCTACAGCGTTGGCAAGCTGGGCCATCCACCGAACAAGGAATTGGCCATGGGCTGGCTTGAGCGCGCCGCTCGGCACGGCGACCAGGAGTCGCAACAGGACATGGTGCGCTGGAGCAGCGAACAGGACAATTTCCCGGTGGCCTATGCCTGGGCCAGGGTCCTGAATGAGGCAAAAACAATCGAGGCAGTGAAGCGCAAAATGAGCCCTCGGCAAATGGCCGAGGGCGAGCAGCACTACACCCAGCTGCTCAGCCAACTCACCCCCGAAAAGGATATTGAGCAGGCGCTGCGCAAGGACCTCATCGCCCTGAGCTCAGGGGATCTGTACTACAGCCACCCGGAGGTATTCGAGGGCATGTCCCCTATGCAACGGCATGCTTTCGTGGCCCAGTTGGTGGACATGCTGGACCTCTACCCGAAGTTCCACACGCGCGGCCAAGTGGTGGCCTACGCCTTGATTTCCCGCCTTGTGCAAAGTACCGGGCCGGCCGTGGACCTGTGGCAGGACCCGGCACTGCATGCCTTGCTGGTCAATGATGACCTGAGCGTGGAAGACACCGTGGCCAAGGCCAAAACCATCCTGGCCAAGCGCAAGCAATAGCTTGAGAGGCTGGCGCTAGTTCTTTTGAAGCGCCGCCGAGGTGTCGCGTGCGCAAGGCCCAAGAGCCCTTTGCCGTTGCCAAACAGATGCTGCGGTTTCGGTTGTGCCCCCTCGCAATCCCAGTAGAATGCGCGCCTCTTGAGCGCTTGCGCTCAACACAGCATGGAATCGCTGGCGTCGACACTGAAAGCACGGAACTGCTCAAGCTCCCCCCTCTCCCGTCCTGTCCCTGCTGCATTCCATGCGCCTCTTCATTCAATCGCAGATCAGGGAATGTCCATTGAAATTGTTCAACGTGCTGCCACTGGCATTGGCTGTCTTGCTGGCGGCTTGCGCCACCACGGCTCCAGAAAAAACCGAGCCGAAAGTCCCCGAACTGAATGACACCCTGCCCAAGCTGACGCTGGAAAGCGTCTTGCCCAAGGTCAGCGCCAACGAGTACTGCAACCCGGCCATGGACGCCGATGTGCTGTACGGCGCCGGTTACAAACTCTACGAGGCCGAGGACTACACGAACGCCAAGAGCTGCTTCGCCATGGCCGCGCCGAACTACACCCGGGCGTTCTGCTACCTGTCCACCAGCACCGATCAGGAAACGGACAGACCCAAGGCCGAGCGCGACCGCGAGTCCTTCAACTACATCGCCTACTCGGCGTCGCAGAACGATTGGTGCGCCGAGTACGGCATGTACGCCACCTACTGGTTCGGCGACAAGGACATCCCCCAGGACCGGCAGCTGGCGGTGCGCTGGCTGGAGCGCTCGGCGCTGCACGGCAACCCGGAGCCGCAGCAGAGCCTGGCCGACGCAGCCGAAGAGTCTGGCGACCTGGTGAAGGCCTATGCCTGGCTGAAGGTCATCGATAACACCGAAGACACCAGCCAGCTGGATGCCTTGAAAGGCAAGATGAGCCCGGAGCAACTGGCCGAAGGCGAACAACGCTTCAGCGAGCTGAAGGCGCGCGTGACCAGCAAGCAGGTGATGTACGACGAGGCGCGAGCTGAGGAGGTGGCCATTTTCTCGGCCGAGATCCATTTCGATATCCCCGACCTGTTCAAGGGCATGACGACGGCCGAGCGCCAGGCCTTTGTCAAAACGGCCATCGCCAAGGCCCGGGACAGCGGCAAGTTCAAACTGCATTACGCGGTGACCCAGTACATCATCGTCTCGCGGCTGGCCCAGCAGCGTTACCCCAGTGTCGACGTGCTGCAGAACCCAAAGCTGGTGGTCGCCATCAACCACGTTGACGACGGCTTGGAGGCTACGGCGAAGAAGTCCCTGGCGATCATGCAGAAAAGCTACAAGTAACCCTCGCTCTCCAGCTCGATAGCGCCTGGTCGCCCGCCGGCTCCCGCAATATGTCGCGGGAGCCGGTTCTCCAGAGATGCCGCCCAGGCACGCCCGGCAGCGGCCCGATCACTGCGCATCCCCACCCTCCTTCACCACCACCGTGCAGGTAATCCCCGCCGCCAGCAGCACGCCTTCCGGCACCTCGTCGATATGGATGCGCACCGGCACGCGCTGGGCCAGGCGCACCCAGTTGAAGGTCGGGTTGACGTCGGCGATCAGCTCGCGGCTTTCCGGGTTGTCGCGGTCGTAGATGCCGCGGGAAATACTCTCCACATGGCCCTTGAGCACCTCGCCGCTCATCAGCTGCATCTCGGCCTTATCGCCGACACGCACATGGGGCAGCTTGGTTTCCTCGAAGAAGCCGTAGACCCAGAACGAATGCCTGTCGACCACCGCCATCTTCGGTTCGCCGATGCGCGCGTAGTCGCCGCGGTGCACGTTGAGGTTGGTCACGTAGCCATCGACCGCGGCGCGTACCTGGGTGCGCTTGAGGTTGAGCTCGGCGGCCTCCAGTTGCGCCTGGGCCTGCTGGTAGTCGGCCAGGGCCGAGTCGGCGATGTTGCTGGCGTCGTCGCGGTTCTCCTTGGAGATCACCAGGTTGTCCAGGTCGGCGCGGCGGTGGGCGTTGACCTTGCGCATCTCCCAGGTGGCCTTTCTCGAAGCCACCAGCGACTGCGCCTGCTTGACCGCGATCCGGTAGTGCTCGGGGTCGATCTGCATCAGCAGGTCGCCCTTTTTCACCAGCTGGTTGTCGCGCACCGGCACGTCCACCACTTCCCCAGTGACGTCGGCGGCGACGTTGATGATATCGGCGCGCACCCGGCCGTCGCGGGTCCACGGCGTGTTCATGTAATGCACCCACAGGGTGCGGCCGATCCACAGGGCCAGGGCCAGCACCAGCAGGGTCGCGAGCAGGCTGAAAAACTTTTTCATCAAAGGACTCTCAACGGTAGACAGTCAGCGCCATGGCGCCGAACAGACAGCAGAACAGGCTCAGGCGCAGCAGCGCCGGGTGCCAGAAAAAACGGTACAGGTCATAACCCGAGATGAAGCGGTCCAGGGCCCAGGCCAGGGCCGCGGCAATGAAGAACATCAGGGTCATGGTCGGCATGTACACGCCGTGGAAGGCGATTTCACGAGGCATGTTCAAGTCCTTGGGTCGGGGCCTGTACGGGCTGTGCGGCGTAGGCGGCCAGCGGCGATTGCGGGTCGAGCAATGAGCTGCGGATGAAGTGCAGGTAGCTCTTCACCCGGCGCAAGACCGAAGTATCGAAGTGCGGGGCGAAGGGTTCGTCGCTGGCCTGGACCCGGCCGATCGCGTGATCGACCGCGACCAGCGCGCGCGCAAGGTTGCTCTGGCCCGGTTGCAGGAACAGCCGTACCAGCGAACGGCCCATGACCCGGATCGCCTGGCGCCACGGCTGGGATTCGGCATAGGCCGGGTGCACCGGGAGGATCGCCTGCTCCTTGCGCAGCTCGATGATCGCGTGGCCCACCTCCAGCACCACGAACATCCAGCGCAGCAGCTCGCGCTGCACCTGCGGCTGCCCCGCCGCCAGGCCATAGGCCTGGTGCAGCAGGTCGCGGGTGCGGCTTTCGAAGCTCGACGCCAGGCCCTTGAGCTTGCCGCTGATGGCGTATACCACTTGGCCGCGCAGGTCCTGCTCCAGGCGGCGCCACAGCCAGCGGCTGTTGGGCGGCAGGATGATCGCCCCGGCGGCGGCGCAGACCAGCATGCCCATGACCATGGCGATGTAGTCGTTGATGAAGGCGTAGGGGTTGTAGACGGTCAGGTTGTCCGGCACCGAACCGGTGCTGAAGAAGATCAGCAGCCCCAGGCCGACCCCGGCGTACTGCGGGCGGGAAGCGAGGAACGAGCCGAGCACGATCACCGGCGCCAGCATCACGCACAGCAGTGGAAAACCGTCGATCCAGGGGAACACGAAGAACATCTCGACGAAGCCGACCACGGCCCCGATCAAGGTGCCGCAGGCCATCTGGAAGGCCATGCGTTTCGGGTTCGGCGTGGCGGCCGAGAGGCCGACGGTGGCCGCCGCGATCAGGGTCATGGTGGCGCCGCTGGGCCAGGCGGTGGCGACCCAGTAGCTGCCGAGCACGATCAGGATGAACGAGGCGCGAATCCCCGAGGCGGCCGAGGCCAGCCAGTTGGTCTGCGGGGTGAAGGGCTCGTCCCAGCGCTCGCGCTCATGGCTGTGTTCGGCCAGGGACGCGTGGGTCTGGGCATAGCTGTGCAGCTCGTCGACGAAGCGATAGAGCAGCTCATAGGCGGTGTGGAAATCCAGTTGCTCGGCATCGCTCGGTTCGTGCTCCTGGAACAGCGCGCGCATGCTGCGCACCCGCGTCGGCAGCTCGGCCTTGTAGCTCGCCAGCTGCTCGGCCAGGCGCGCGGCATCGGGGCTGGTCAGGGCGCGGCCGGAGAAACCGTCCAGCAGTTCGGCGAGGTCCTGCAACCCCGGTTTGGTCGCCGCCAGCACATACTCGGCGGCGCTGCTGCGCAGGCGTTCGAGCAACTGGTGCAGGGCGTTGAAACGGGTGGTGATGCCCATGAACTCGCTGTTCAAACGGCTCAGGCGACCGTTGCGCCGACGCATGTGCGGGTCTTCGAAGACGGTGACGCTGCGCAGGCCTTCCAGGCCCACCGCCTCGGCGATGAAACGCACGTTGCCGCTCTCGAACGCGTCGCGCTGGCTGCGGCCGCGCAAACCGTCGGTGACGAACAGGGCGAACACCCCAAAGCGCTGGTACAAGGCGTTGCGCATCGCCGCGCTGGCGGTCTGCGGCAGGATCGCGGCGCTGACCAGGGTCGAGCAGAGAATCCCCAGGGAGATTTCCAGCACCCGCCATACCGCCGCCATAAAGGCCCCGTCCGGATGGGCCAGGGCCGGCAAGCCGACCATCGCCGCGGTGTAGCCGGCCAGCACGAAACCGTAGGCGCGGAAGTTGCGATAACGCGCGGCGCCGGCCGAGCAGATGCCGACCCAGATCGCCAGCGAACCGAGGAACAGTTCGGTGTTCTGGGCGAACAGGGCGATCAGCGCCACCATCACCGCCGACCCGGCCAGGGTGCCGAGAAACCGATAGAAGCTCTTGGCGAACACCTGGCCGCTCTGCGGCTGCATGACGATGAACACGGTGATCATTGCCGTGCGCGGTTGCGGCAACTCCAGGCGCATGGCCAGCCACAGGGTGAGGAACGCGGCGGCCAGGACCTTGAAGATATAGACCCAGGTCACGCCGTCGCTGCGTGCCCAGTCGAAGAAACCCCGGCGCCATTCAAGGGAGTACAGCCAGCGCAAGGGAGCAGGCAAGGGAGTCATGGGGGCTTACTCGGTGATCAGCACTTGGTGGTCGGCTTTTAATGGTCAGCTTTTAATGGTCAAAGATGGCCAGCGCCGCCGGAGTCTTGCTCGGTTGGGTCCGGCTGTCCTCGGGCACATCGCGCCCCGCCTCCAGGCCGCCGCCCAGGGCCGTCACCAGCTCGGCATGGGCGCTCAGGCGCGCGGCCTGGACCTGCTGCTGGATCTGCTGCTGGTGGAACAGCATGCCCTGGGCATTGAGCACATTGAGGTAGTCGGTGAGGCCGCGCTGGAAGGCGACCATGGCGATGTCGTAGGTCTTCTGCGCCGACGCCACCGACTCGGCGGCGAACTCGGCCTGCTTGTCCATGGACTCGCGGCGGATCAGCTGGTCGGAGATGTTCTTCAGGGCGTTGACCAGGGTCTGGTTGTAGTGGGCCACGGCGATGTCATAACCGGCCGCGGCCTCGCCCAGCTCGGCGCGCAGGCGGCCGCCGTCGAAGATCGGCAGGCTGATGGCCGGACCGACGTTGTAGTTGAGCTTCTTGCCGGTGAGGAACTCCAGCGCCCCGCCACCGGTGGCCATGTAGCCGAGGCTGCCCACCAGGTCGACGTTGGGGTAGAAGCCGGCGTGGGCGACATCGATGCCGCGGGCCTGGGCCGCCACCTGCCAACGGCTGGCGACCACGTCCGGGCGCTGGCCGAGCAGTTCGGCGGGCAGGGCCGACGGCAGTTTCAGCGGCGCGGCCAGGGACAGGCTCGGCCGTTGCAACTGCGCGCCCGCCCCCGGTCCCTTGCCGGCCAGGGCGGCGATCTGGTTGCGGCCCAGGGCGATTTCTTCGTCCAGGGCGTCCAGCTGGCGATGGGTTTCCGGCAGCGGAGTCTGCGCCTGGCTGACTTCGAAGTGGGTGCCGATGCCGCCGGCCAGGCGCTTTTGCGCCAGTTCGAGGATCTGTTCCTGCTGCTTCAGGGTGGCGAGGACGATGTCGCGCTGGGCGTATTGCAGCGACATCTGGATATAGGCGCGCACGACATTGTTCTGCAGTTCCAGCTGGGCCAGGCGCGCCTCGGCGGCGCTCATGTGCGCCAGGTCCACGGCACGCTCGCTGGCATTGCTTTCCCGGCCCCAGAGGTCGAGGGCGTAGCTGAAGCCGAGCGCGGCGTTGTTGTCCCAGGTGGTGCTGTTGGCCAGTTCGCCCGGGCCGTAGAACTGATCGGTGGGCCAGTTGTGGCGCTTGAGGGTAGCGTCGCCCTTGATCTGCAGCGACTCGGCCGACTCGGCGATGCCGGCCATGGCACGCGCCTGGCGCACCCGGGCGGCGGCCATGGCCATGCTCGGGCTGCCCTGCACGGCCAGGCTCACCCAGTGGTTCAGCTGCGCATCGCCATAGGCCTGCCACCATTGGGCGGCGGGCCAGCGGGCGTCGCGCGCGGCGCTCTGGATCGCCTCGTCGGTGGCCAGTGTATTGGCCGGTAGTGCCTTGCCCTGCGGGGCAATGCCCCCGGTTCCGATGCAGCCGCTGATTGCTAACGATAAAGCCCAAACACTGAGAGTCTTCAGCTCTCTGCTGATGCGACGCGGCACTGCTGCGAATTCCTGAAATAGGGAGAAGGCGGATCCCTGTAGGAGCGAGCGTGCTCGCGAGACGGTGTCACTGAGCCACCGCATTGCACGGGCTCCGGCAGCCGGCCCCTACAGATCGGCGCAATTCTAGGCGGCGGGCTTTACGGCGATAAGCTGGGATTCCTGTGAATCTTTATTACCGTTCGCGCGATAATCCCTTGGTGCAATAGCCAACAATCTGTTACTTCGTGTCACAATTTGCCATCTCCCCAGAGAGCACCCCATGGACACTTTGCAAAACATGCGTGCCTTCAGCTGTGTCGCCGAAGCCGGCAGCTTCACCGCTGCCGCCGTCCAGCTCGACACCACCACGGCGAATGTCTCGCGCGCGGTCTCCAATCTGGAGGCCCATCTGCAAACCCGCTTGCTCAACCGCACCACTCGCCGCATCGCGCTCACGGAGGCCGGCAAGCGCTACCTGCTGCGCTGCGAGCAGATCCTGGCCTACGTCGAAGAAGCCGAGGCCGAGGCCAGCGATGCCCACGCGCGGCCGTCGGGGCAGTTGAAAGTGCACACCATGACCGGCATCGGCCAGCACTATGTGATCGACGCCATCGCCCGTTACCGCAAGTCGCACCCGGACGTGACCTTCGACCTGACCCTGGCCAACCGCGTGCCGGACCTGCTGGACGAGGGTTACGACGTGTCCATCGTGCTGGCCAGCGAGCTGCCGGACTCGGGTTTCGTCTCCCAACGCCTGGGCATCACCTACAGCATCGTCTGCGCCTCGCCGGCCTACGTGAAAGCCAACGGCTGCCCGAGCAGCCCCAGCGACCTGTCGAACCATGCCTGCCTGCGCCTGGTGAGCCCGGTGATCGCCCTGGACAAATGGCTGTTCGACGGCCCCGAGGGCCAGGAAGGGGTCACCCTCAACGGCTCGCCGTTCCTGGTGAACTCCGCCGACGCGCTGAAAACCGCGATCACCAGCGGCATGGGCCTGGGCGTGCTGCCGGTGTACGCGGCCATCGAGGGCCTGCGCAACGGCACCCTGGTGCGGGTCATGCCCAAATACCGCTCCCAGGAGCTGAACCTGTACGCCATCTACCCGTCGCGCCAGTACCTGGACGCCAAGATCAAGACCTGGGTCGAGTACCTGCGCAACACCCTGCCGGAGATTCTCGCCGCCCATCAGGCGGAGCTGACGGCCTATGAACTGAGCGGCGGACTCAGCGGCGTGCGCCTGGCCCCTTGATCGGGGCTTTCTCATGTATCCCCCTGTAGCCGCTGCCGCAGGCTGCGAAAGGTCCGCAGGACCTCCTGCGGCTGCTGGAACGTCACGGCCGTGCCGGCCGATCGCAGCCTGCGGCAGCGGCTACATTCGCAGAATCATCCGGCCCTGACCGCCTGCGCAGCCGCTACAAAAAGCCCGTGGGGAATGTTAGCTTGCTTGGCATTCTCCTCTGCCTGACGAGCTTTCCCGCGATGAAAAAGACCGTACTTGCCTTCAGCCGCATCACCCCGGACATGATCGAGCGCCTGCGCCAGGACTTCGAGGTGATAGTGCCCAACCCCAAGCAGGGCGATATCGGCGCGCAATTCAACGAAGCCCTGCCCCACGCCCACGGCCTGATCGGCGTCGGTCGCAAGCTGGGCCGCGCGCAGCTGGAAAACGCCAGCCGGCTGGAAGTGGTCTCCAGCGTCTCGGTGGGCTACGACAACTATGACCTGGCCTACTTCAACGAACGCGGGATCATGCTCACCAACACCCCGGACGTGCTCACCGAAAGCACCGCCGACCTGGCCTTCGCCCTGCTGATGAGCAGCGCCCGGCGCGTCGCCGAACTGGACGCCTGGACCAAGGCCGGGCAATGGCAGGCCAGCGTCGGCGCACCGCTGTTCGGTTGCGATGTGCATGGCAAGACCCTGGGGATTGTCGGCATGGGCAACATCGGCGCGGCCATCGCCCGACGCGGTCGCCTGGGCTTCAACATGCCGGTGATCTACAGCGGCAACAGCCGCAAGCCCGCGCTGGAACAGGAGCTGGGCGCGCAGTTGCGTAGCCTCGAGCAGTTGCTGGCCGAAGCGGATTTCGTCTGCCTGGTGGTGCCGTTGAGTGAAAAGACCAAGCACCTGATCAGCCACCGCGAACTGGCGCTGATGAAGCCGGGCGCGATCCTGGTGAATATCTCCCGCGGCCCGGTGGTGGACGAGCCGGCGCTGATCGAAGCCCTGCAGAACGGCACCATTCGCGGCGCCGGCCTGGACGTCTACGAGAAGGAACCGCTGGCCGAGTCGCCGCTGTTCCAGCTGAAAAACGCCGTGACCCTGCCGCATATCGGCTCGGCCACCCATGAAACCCGCGACGCCATGGCCAACCGCGCCCTGGCCAACCTGCGCAGCGCCCTGCTCGGCGAGCGTCCGCAAGACCTGGTCAACCCGCAGGTGTGGAAAGGCTGAAACCACTGCCTATCACCACCTGTAGCCGCTGCCGAGCCTGCGAGGCTGCGAAAAGGTCCGCAGGACCTTCAGCGATAGACCTGCAGAATCAGGTCGCCTGGTTTTGCGACGGCTGCGCCGCCGTTCGCAGCCTCGCAGGCTCGGCAGCGACTACAGATTCAAATCCGGATGCAGATGCAGGCACAAGTCTGGGCTTGCGGAACACCAGCACGTTGCCCAGCATCACCAGGACCAGCCCGGCCAGCGCCGGGGCGGTCCACTGGTAACCTTCGGCAAAGGCCGAGACATTCAGCGCCACCACCGGGAACAGCACGGTGCAGTAGGCCGCCCGCTCCGGGCCCATGCGGCCGACCAGGGTCAGATAGGCGGTGAAGCCGATCACCGATCCCGGGATCACCAGATACAACAGCGAGCCGATGTAGCGCGCGTTCCACTCCATATCGAAAGGGATGCCCTTGACCAGGCAATAGCCCGCCAGCATCGCCGCGCCATAGGCCATGCCCCAGGCGTTGGTGGTCAGCGGCCTGAGGCCGGCTTTCTGCTGCAGGCTGGACAGCATGTTGCCCGCCGAGAAACACAAGGTGCCCAACAGCGCCAGGCCCAGGCCGAGCAGGGTTTGCGGGCTGGCGCTATGCCCCGCCAGTTCCGGCCAGAACAGCAGGCCCAGCCCCAGCAGCCCCAACGCCCCGCCCAGCAGTACGTTGCGGGCGATCTTCTGGGCGAAGAACACCCGGGCATTCAGGGCGTTCCACAGGGTCGCCGTGGAAAACACCACCGCCACCAGGCCGCTGGGAATCCACTGGCTGGCGTGCAGGAAACACATGAAGTTGATACAGAACAGGCACAGCCCCTGGGCCAGGCAGATCAGGTGCCCGCGGCGGTTCATCACCTGCAGCTTGCGGCTGAGCAGCAGCATGACGAACAGCACCAGGGCCGCCAGGGCGAAGCGATAGACGATGGACACCGGAATCGCCACCACCCCCAACTGCCACTTGAGGGCAATCCAGGTGGTGCCCCAGATCAGGACGGTGAGCAGATAAAGCGAGAGGTTCATGGCGCGGGACTCCTGTGCAGGGCAACCCAGTCTCAGGCCATTGCCTGCCCGGGCGCTTGCATAAACTTGCGCTTTTGTCGGTTGCCGGGCTGGCAGCGCGCCGCCCACGGAGTAGGATGCAGAACATCGTGTAGCCGCTGCCGACAGGCTGCGATCGGCTCCGCAGGAGACGTGCCCTTGAGATCGCTGAAGGCCTTCGGCCTTATCGCAGCCTATCGGCAGCGGCTACAGAATGCCGTTCAATTTCAGACCTGACCGCCATGCCCGCACTGGAAACCCTGCAAGTCTTTCAAGCCCTGAACCGCTCGCCCAATGCTCGCCTGGAGCACAGCGCCGAGCTCGGTGACGGCCTGGCCGCAGCCTTGTGGAGCAACCATCACGACGCCCAGGACTACGAAGCGCCGAGCCATCACACCCTGTCGTGCTACATCGCCGGCGGCACCGGGACCTTTCGCCGCGGCCAGCCGGGGACCAAGGGCGGCCCGGACAAGCTGTGCATCCTGCCCGCCGAGCACCAGTCAGCCTGGGTGATCAACGGCGGGATCCGCCTGGCCCACCTGTATTTCAGCCCGGAACAATTCGCCCTGGGCTGCGTGACCCTGCTGGACCGCGAACCCCGCGAGCTGCAATTGCAGGAAACCACCTTCCTCGACGACCCGCAGCAGGCCAGGCGCTTTCGGCAACTGATCCAGCTGAACTGGGACGAGCCCGGCGAGCGCCTGCTGACCAGCAGCCTGGCCCACGAGATGCTCAGCCACGCCCTGCTGACCCAGGTCGGCCAGCGCCAGGGCCTGCGCCTCAAGGGCGGGCTGGCGGCGCACCAGCGCCGGCAACTGGTGGAATACATCGACAGCCAGCTGGCCGAGCCGATCAGCCTGGGCCAACTGGCCGCGCGCTGCGCCTTGTCGGAATACCACTTCGCACGGATGTTCCGCGCAAGCTTCGGCCTGCCGCCCCATCAATACCTGCTGGCGCGACGCCTGAAACATGCCCGCGACCTGCTGCGCGGCACCCGCCTGCCCCTGGGCGAGATTGCCCTGGCCTGCGGCTTCGCCAGCGCCAGCCACTTCACCAACCGCTTTCGCCAGGCCCTGGGCGGCACGCCCGGAGAATATCGCCAGGCGTTTCTCGGCTGACGGCGAGTGATCGGCAGGCGTACCGCGTCGCACCTTTTCGCGGGCAAGCCTCGCTCCTACGAACGCGGCGCCTGTAGGAGCGAGGCTTGCCCGCGAAGACGGTGTATCGGTTACCCTCCGTCGTTCCAGGCTTTTACTGCAACAGCACCCGCGTCACCCGGTCTTCCAGGGCCTTGATCTGCGCGCCATCGGCACGGTAGTTGTTCGACAGCATCACCAGCACCAACCGGCGACCATCGGCCGCGCGCAGATACCCGGACAGCGACGACACGCCCTGCATCGAGCCGGTCTTGGCGTGCAGGTTATCCACAGCCTCGGTGCCTTGCAGGCGATAACGCAGGGTGCCGCCGGTCATGCGCTGGGCATCGCCGGCCACCGGCAGCGCCGCGTACCAGGTGGCGAACCAGGGCTGCTTGCGCGCCACCAGCAGCAGGTCGCTGAGGCTCTGGCTGGAAATCTGGTTGCGCCGCGACAGCCCGGAACCGTCCACCTGCACCAACCCTTGCGGGCTCAGGCCCTGGCGCCGCAGGAAGCCCTCGATGGCCGCCACCCCGGCAGCGGCGGTGCCGGCATTGGCGGTCTTGCGGCCCATGGCCTTGAGCAGCACTTCGGACATGTTGTTGTTCGACAGCTTGAGCAAGGGTGTGATCAGGCCCGCCAGCGGCATCGACGAGTGGCTGGCCAACACCCGGGCGGCGGGCGCCGTGGGCTGGCCGAGACGCACCTGGCCCTGCACCGTCACGCCCTGCTCGGCCAGCGCTTGTTGGAACACGTCCGCCACCAGGCGGGTCGGCTCCCACACGCTGACCCAGTTGCGCCGCGACTGCCCCGGCGGCAAGGCGCCGCTGACCAGCAGCAGATTGCTGCCATGCTCACGGCCGACCTGCAGGCTGTCCGCCGTCCCGACCCGGCCCTGATTGCGCAAGCTCATCAGCCGGTTTTCCGGGCTGACGCGCACCGCCAGCGGCGCTCCCGGCACCGTCGGTGCGGTTACCGCAACCAGTACGCTGCCGGCGTCGAAGTCGTCGTTGGGGGAGATATTGAGCGCGGAAATCTGCGCCGCGTAATACAGGCTTTCATCGTCGCTGGCCCAGTCGATGCCGAGTCGTTGATCGTCGAAAGCGGTGTCGTCGAGCACCAGGTCACCCGCGACCTGACGAATGCCGGTACGCGCCACCGCCGCCGCCAGCGCCTGATAATCCTTGGCCTGCATGCTCGGGTCGCCGGAGCCGCGCAGGTAGAGATTGCCGTGCAGCCGCTCGCCCTGTTGCGCACCGTCGCCCAGCACCTCGGTGGCGAAACGGTAGTCGGGGCCGAGGACGTCCAGCGCGGCGGCGGTGGTCAGCAGCTTGAGGCTCGAAGCCGGGATCAGGCGGCTGTCGGGGTTGTGCTGATACAAGGCCGCACCGCTCTCGGCATCGCGCACCGTCAGCGATACCGTGGCGCCCTGGAGCGCCGGGTCGGCCAGGACCTGATCCAGGTTGGCGGCGTACCGGGCGCCGGGATGGCTGGCGCAAGCCGCCAGCGACAAGGCCAGGAACAACCCCAGCCCGCGAGTGTAAAAACGATGTACTGAACCCATGAGAAAGGTATTTCCTTGATGACCTCGAACCCACCGCCGACAGCCTTGCGGCTGTGGCGGGCGCCCAGATAACGATTGGCGAGGGGCGCGTGTCAACGAACAATCGCAGCCGGCGCCTCAGGTCGGGCGTTGCGCAGCGCTCATTGCGCCAACGCGGCCAGCGGACTGACCAGCAACCCCAGCCCGGCCGCCAGCAGCGCCAGGCGTGGTTGATACGGCAACAACAGCACCAGCGACAAGGCGCTGAGCATCAGGGCCGCGCACCACTGCACCAGGCCGAAAGCCCAACCGGCCGCCGCGATCGCCGCCCACAGCGAACCCGCCAGCAGCAACCAGCCGCCGAGGCGCAGGCCACTGCGGCGCCGGGCCGTGGGTTTGTAGCCCAGGAGTTCGGCGTGGTGACGGTCCATCGACAGGCACAACCCGGCAAAACCGGGGTAACACAGCAGCAGCGCCAGGAGCATTCAGTTCACCTCGGTTTCAAGGGCGGCCCGTCGCGAGCGGGCGGCAGCGGAGGGATAGACGGCAGGACGCGACATCTTCCAGGCCGCCCAGGCCAGGAACAGCCCCGCCGCCAGGCAGGTCAGGTCGAACCCGGCCCGGACCCAGTCGCCGTGCACCAGGAAACCATCCAGCACATCGGGCACCGTCAGCGCGTCCAGCAGCGGCACACTGGCCAGCAGCAACGCCGCCGTGCCCAACTGCTCGACCCAGGCCTTGCGCCCGCGACGCAGCGCGGCGTGCAGCAGGCTCAGGCCCCAGACGATAAAGAAGCTGTTCACTTCCCAGTCCGCCCGCCCGGCGAGGCTCACCGGCAATAGGCGGTTGGCCCAGAAGAAGGTGGCGACAGCCAGCACCAGGCCGGACATGCTGGCGATGTTCAGCACTTCCACCAGCCGCAACTCGAAGGGCGTCACGCCGCTCTTGGCATGCTTGAGCTGGCGCTTGCCGAGCCAGATCACCAGCCCGGTGCCGATCATCGCGGTGGCGGCCAGGCCGCAGATAAAGTACAGCCAGCGCAGCAGCGGCCCGGCGAAGAGGCCCATGTGCAGCCCGTAGAAACCGCCTCGGATAGCAACGATCGGCGACTGCGGCGGGGCAACCTGCAGCAGCTTGCCACTGACGCCGTCGAACGAAACCGCACTGCCAAAATCGCGAACCACCTGGTCGCCACCGTGGCGCATGACATTCACCGAGGCATGGGCATCCCCGGGATTGTTCACCGTGATACGCCCCACGCGGCCGCCCGGCCACTGCTCGCGGGCCTGCTGCAACAGCGGTTCGAGCTGTACCAGCGGCGCCGGCCGGCCCGCGGCCGGTGCGTTGCTGGTGGCGGGAAACGCCTCATTGAACAGTGCCCGGCTGTCTTCGCCGTAGGTGGCGAGGATGCTCGCCGGCATGACCATCGACATGAAGATCACCAGGCTGCTGTAGGTGATCATCAGGTGGAACGGCAGCACCAGCACACCCACCGCGTTGTGCCCGTCGAGCCAGGAGCGCTGGCCCTTGCGAGGACGGAAGGTGAAGAAGTCCTTGAAGATTTTCTTGTGGATGATGATGCCGCTGATCAAGGCGACGAACATCAGCATGGCCGCCGCGGTGGATAGCCAGCGGCCCCAGGGATAGGGCATCTGCAACTGGAAATGGAAGCGGTAGAAGAATTCGCCGCCGCGGGTATCGCGGGCCTGCAGCTCGGCGCCGGTGGCCGGGTCCAGCAGTTTCTGGGTGAAGGCGCCGCGCTCGCCGGGCTTGCCCGGAAATTGCCACATCACCGACAACACCGGCTCGCGGGCATCGGGCAAGTTGATGAACCAGCGCGAGGCGCCTTGGGCGTGCTGCTGCAAGTAGCTCTGGGCGAGGATCACGCTGGTTTCGTTGCTGACCGAGCGCGACGGCACTTCGGGCTGCATCCAATGGCTGATTTCATCCTTGAAATAGGCCAGGGTGCCGGTCAGGAAAATCGCCAGCAGCAGCCAGCCGAATACCAGTCCGACCCAAGTGTGCAACCAGGCCATGGACTGGCGAAATCCCTCCTTCATGAGAGATTCATCCAATACGCCAACGCAGAAATCGCCGCCAACACCAGCGCCGCCAGCAGCAACCCGAACCAGGCCTGCCAGGCCGTGCGGCAGGCGAAGCACCAGAGCACCGCCACCAGGTAGAACAGGAAGGACGCCATCATGCCGCCGAATACCGCATCGGCGCGGGACACAGGGAGCAGCAGGGTCATGCAAAGGCTGGACAACGCCGCTAGCAGGTAACCGCCAAACACCGCGGCCAGCACCCGCGAAGTCACGGCCAGACGATAGGAAAAAGGGATCGCAGCAACTTTGCTTTTCATGTTTCGACCTTGAAACCAGGACAGCCCGGCATTGGCAAATACCTCACGCGGGCTCAAGTCGGCGCAATATTAATGATAAATATTCTCATGTGCAAAAAATCCCCAACCCACCGAGGGCTCTTCCGCCGGTCCGGGTTGATTGCCCAATGCCATGTCAGGCCACTACAATGCGAACAATTCTTGTTCTCTTAAGCATTTTCATGCTGCCGGAGCGTTCGGCTTGGCTCACTCCTCTACCGTCGAAGTCCTCTATCACGCCCATCACAGCTGGCTGAACGGCTGGTTGCGGCGTCGGCTCGGCTGCCCCGACAGCGCCGCCGACCTGGCCCAGGACACCTTCATACGGGTGCTCAGCGCCCGAGAAACGCCGTCGATCGTCGAGCCGCGGGCGTTCCTCACCACCATCGCCAAACGGGTGCTGTGCAACCACTACCGGCGCCAGGACCTGGAACGGGCCTACCTCGACACGCTGGCGCAGATGCCGGAACTGCTGGCGCCGTCCGAGGAGGACAAGGCGATCATCCTGCAGACCCTGATGGAGCTGGACCAGTTGCTCGACGGTTTGCCGCGCCTGGTGAAACGCGCGTTCCTGCTGGCCCAGGTCGATGGCCTGAAACACAGCGAGATCGCCCGCGAACTGGGGATTTCCATCGCCACGGTCAAGCGCCACCTGCACAAGGCAGCCCTGCGCTGCTACTTCGCCCTATGAACGCTGCACTCCCCCGCCCGCCGGACATCGGCGCCCAGGTCGCCGACCAGGCCGTGCACTGGCTGCTCGAAATGCAGGCGGGGCCGCTCAGCCCGCGCCAACAACTGGCCTGGCAGCAGTGGCACGACGCCCACAGCGAACATCAACGGGCCTGGGAACATATCCAGCGGGTCAACCAGCGGCTGCGCGGCCTGTCTTCGCCCCTGGCCCATGCCGCGCTCAACGTGCCGAAATCCTCCAGCCGGCGCCAGGCGCTGAAACTGCTGCTGATCCTCGGCGCCGGTTCCGCCGCGGCCTGGGGCTTGCGCGAACACAATCCGCTGACCCCGCTGATGGCCGACTACCGCAGCCCGGTGGGCCAGCGGCGCACGCTGCAACTGAGCGATGGCAGCCAGCTGCAGCTCAATACCGACAGCGCGGTGGACGTGAGTTTCGATGGCCAGCAACGGCTGATCCGGCTGTTGGCCGGGGAGATCCTGCTGACCGCCGCGGCCGACCGCCGGCCGCTGCTGATCCAGAGCGCCCAGGGCCTGCTGCGCCCGCAAGGTGCACGCTTGAACCTGCGCCAGTTCAGCCAGCGCACCCAGCTGGCGGTGTTCGAGGGCAACGTCAGCCTCAGCCCGTCGGATTATTCGGCAGCGCCATTGCAGGTAAGCAAGGGGCAACAATTGAGCTTCACCCGCAGCGCCTGGGACAACCCGCGGCCGCTGGACGCCGGCAGCGGCGCCTGGAGCGAGGGCATGCTGGTGGCTGCCCATATGCGCCTGGCGGACTTCCTCGACGAGTTGGGCCGCTACCGTCGCGGCCAGCTCAACTGCGATCCACGGGTCGCCGACCTGCTGATCTCCGGCAGTTACCCACTGGACGACAGCGAACGGATCCTCGACCTGCTGGAAATCAGCCTGCCGGTGAAGGTCCGGCGCTTCACCCGTTATTGGGTCACGGTCGAGGCCCGTGCCTGAACCTGTAGCCGCTGCCGCAGGCTGCGATAAGGTCCGAAGGACCTTCGAGGGCCTCAAGAGCACGTCCCCTTCGGGGTCGATCGCAGCCTGCGGCAGCGGCTACCAATCGGCACCGATTCAATGTTTTTTCCGACGTGCGAATTATTTTCATTTTGTGTGAGCCGTTTTCCAGCACTCGCGTGACAGAGAAGGAAAGCCCCCCTTGACTGCAACCTTCTCAGGATCGATGTCCATGCCCCAGCACCCCACTCGCCTTACGCCCCTTGCCCGTACCCTGCGCCAGTTGCTGCTGGGCGCCAGCCTGAGCTTTTCCGCCCTGCCGCTGGCCATGGCCGCCGACGGCCCGACGCGCGATTACCACATCGCGGCGGCGTCGCTGGAAAACGCCCTGAACCAGTTCGGCCGTGAGGCCGGGGTGCTGATTTCCTTCGGCTCCCAGGTCACCAGCGGCGTGCAGAGCCAGGGCCTGGAAGGCAGCTACACCACCGAAGAAGGTCTGAATGCCCTGCTCAAGGGCACCGGCCTGCAAGCCCGCGCCGAAGGCGGCAATGCCTTCAGCCTGCAACCGGTGAGCACCGAAGGCGCACCGGCGGCCCTGGAGCTGGGCGCCTCCAGCGTGGTCGGCGACTGGCTGGGCGACGCGGCGCAGACCAACGTCTTCGAGCATCCAGGTGCGCGGGATGTGATCCGCCGCGAAGAATTCGAACGCCAGGGCGCGACCCAGGCCCGCGACGTGCTCAACCGCATCCCCGGGGTCAACGCCCCGGAAAACAACGGCACCGGCAGCCACGACATGGCGCTGAACTTCGGCATTCGCGGGCTCAATCCGCGCCTGGCCTCGCGCTCCACGGTACTGATGGACGGCATTCCGGTGCCCTTCGCGCCCTATGGCCAGCCGCAGCTGTCCTTCGCCCCGGTCAGCATGGGCAACATGGACGCGGTGGATGTGGTGCGTGGCGGTGGCGCGGTGCGTTACGGGCCGCAGAACGTCGGCGGCATCGTCAACTTCGTGACCCGTTCCATCCCCGATGCACCCACGGTCAAGGGCGGCTTCCAGACCGAGACCAGCCCGTCCTCCAGCCACGACGGCTTCAAGACCACCGGCAACCTGCTGGCCGGCGGCACCGCCGACAACGGCCTGGGCGGCGCCCTGCTGTACTCCGGCACCCGTGGCGGCGACTGGCGCGAACACAGCGACACGCAAATCGACGACCTGATCCTCAAGGGCCATTACCAGCTCGACGACGCCAACAGCTTCAACGCCATGGCCCAGTACTACGAGGGCGAGGCCGACATGCCCGGCGGCCTCAACGTCGCCGACTACAAGGCCGACCCGTATCAGTCGACCCGTCCGTACGACAAGTTCTGGGGCCGTCGCACGCTGATCAACTTCGGTTATCGCTACCAGGAAGATCGTCGCGAATTCACCGTCAACAGTTTCTTCACCAAGACCCTGCGCAGCGGCTACCTGGACCAGGGCAGCTTCCTCTCGCTGTCGCCGCGCGAATACTGGGTGCGCGGCATCGAAACCCGCTTCGCCCAGGGCTTCGACCTGGGGCCGACCAGCCACGAGCTGGGCATCGGCTACCGCTACGTCAACGAGGCCGGCCACGAGTTGCGCTACCGCACGCCGATCAGCGCCAACCAGCAACTGCCGAGCACCAGCAGCCGCAACGACCGCGATACCCGCGGCGGCACCGAGGCCAATGCGTTCTTCGTCGACGACCGCATCGACATCGGCAAGTGGACCCTCACCCCGGGCATCCGCTACGAGATGATCGAGTCCCAGCAGACCAACAACCTGACCAACGTCAAATACAAGGGCGACTACAACACCGCGCTGCCGGCGCTGAATGTGATGTACCACCTGACCGACAGCTGGAACCTCTACGCCAACACCGAGGGTTCGTTCGGCAGCGTGCAGTACAGCCAGATGCCCAACCGTGTGAGCAGCGGCGAAGTGAAACCGGAGAAGGCCCGCACCTGGGAACTGGGCACCCGCTATGACGACGGCGCCCTGCGGGCGGAGATCGGCGCGTTCCTGATCAACTTCGACAACCAGTACGACAGCAACCAGACCAACGACTCGGTGATCGCCCGTGGCGAAACCCGTCACCAGGGCATCGAGACCAGCGTCAATTACGCGCTGGACGGCCTGAGCCCGGCACTGGCCGGTTTCGATCTGTACGCCACCTACGCCTACGTCGACGCCACCATCCGTGAGGACGGGCCGAACAAGGGCAACCGCGTGCCGTTCTCGTCCAAGCACAAGGGCACCCTCGGCATCGGCTACACCGAAGGCCCGTGGAAGCTGAACTTCGACAGCAGCTACCAGAGCAGCCAGTTCGCCGACAATGCCAACACCTCCGCCGAAAGCGCCGACGGCAGCACCGGGCGGATTCCCGGCTACATGCTCTTCAGCAGCCGCGCCGCCTACGACTTCGGCCCGCAACTGTCGGACCTGAGCGTGGCGGTCGGGATGAAGAACATCTTCAACCACCAGTACTTCACCCGCTCGTTCGACGACAACAACAAAGGCAAATACGTGGGCGAACCGCGGACCCTGTACGTACAGACCTCCGTGGCGTTCTGATCCACGGCCACCGCCTGGCAGTAGGAGCGAAGCTTGCTCGCGATAGCATCCGGCCTGACACACCGCACCGCCTTCATCGCCGGCAAGCCTGATCGCCGCCCGCTCGCTCCTACAGAAACGTGGCGCACAAAAAAGGGCCTGCAATTGCAGGCCCTGTCTGTGGAGAAATCAGCCGTCAGCTATTGAGCGCGGCCTGTTCGTTTTCCAGGAATTCCTCTTCAAGCAAGGCGTCGGCCTGGCCTTCGCGGGCGCTTGGCGCTACCGCGGCGCGCTTGTTGCGCAACCGGCCGAACAGGTGTTCCAGGGAATTCTCCAGCTTGGTGGCCGCTCCTTCGATGGCCAGTTCCAGGGATTCGGCTTTGTGGGTCACGGAAATCGGTTGATGGCCTTTTGGCCGCGCCTCCAGTTGGCAGCGCAAATCGTGGGGACCGGGCTTTTCGCCGTTCTCGTCCCGCAGGTGAACCTCGACTCGGGTCAGGTCCTCCTCGTAGCGTTCGAGCGTGCTCTCAATGGTAGTACGTACCCACTCCTCCAGTCGGATGCTGCTTTGAATATGGTTATCGCTATTGACCTGGATTTGCATAGTTCTTCCCTTATTTCAGCTAGCTCGCGAGAGGAACCGCGTGCCCCTGAGGGCGTACTTTTTGCGGCCTCTTGGTTACAGAGTTGGGCAGAGCGCGGAACAATTCAACCCCTAAAAAAAGATAAATATCTATTCGCAAATAAAGCCGGACAAGGAGCAAAAGCGCTGTTAATGTCGGGAGTTGGGTCGCCTCTGTCCCTGGCCTTTTTCACTCACAACTGCCCCTCTCCCAGAGGGTGCTGGCTGCGAAAAATCCCCGCCTCCTCCACCAGCCAGTCGTGCACCGCGCACACGCCCGGATGGCTCAGCGCACCCGGCGCATACAGCAGCACATAACGTTTGTGATTGGGCACCGCGAGGCCGAACGGCACGATCAGGGTGCCGCGCTCCAGCTCATCGTTGAGCAGGGTACGCCGGGCAATCGCCACCCCCATCCCGGCGATCGCCGCCTCGATGGTCAGGTGATTGCGATTGAAGGTGTGCCCACGCCGCACATCCGCGCCCTCGCAGCCGATGGCATTGAGATAGAACTCCCACTCCGCGTACTCATAGCTGCCGCGCCAGGCGGTGATGTCGTGCAGCAACGGGAAATGCACCAGGTCCGCCGGGCCGTGCAACGGCGGCCGCCCGCGCAACAGGCCCGGGGCACAGACCGGAAAGATCTGTTCATCCAGCAGGGCTGTGGATAACAGCCCCGGATAGCTTCCGTCGTTGAGGTCGATGGCCAGGTCGAAATCGCCTTCGTGCAAGGCCACGCTGCTGTCCTCGGCCACCAGCCGCAGCTGAATGTCCGGAAAACGCTGCTGTAGCCGGGGCAAACGCGGAGTCAGCCATTTGCCGAGAAACGACGGGATCGAGCGCAGGCGCAAGGTGCCGCTGATCATCCCGGCATCCAGCCGGCGCAATTCGGCGTCGATGCTGCCATAGGCCTCGTTCACCGTGATCGCCAGCCGCTGCCCCTCGGCGCTCAGTTCCACCCCACGGGCGCGCCGGTGAAACAGGCGAAAGCCGAGCCGCTCTTCCAGCAGGCGGATCTGCTGGCTGACCGCCCCCGGGGTGATGTGCAGTTCTTCCGCGCAACGGGTGAACGACAAGTGCCGCGCGGCACAGGAAAACACATGCAGCCAGACGTAGGTCTGGGCATGAAACTGACGACTCATCGTTTAGTCCTGCTAAAGGCTGTCTTAGGAAAATTCGTTGGTCAGTCTTGACCGAGCTAGGCAGTATCGCCGACCTGACGCTCGGCCTACAAAAAATGGCAGCGATTTCTCTTCCATTGCTTGTAAGGCTTTAGCATGGCTATCAGTGTTTTCGATCTCTTCAAAGTCGGTATCGGCCCATCCAGCTCCCACACCGTCGGCCCGATGCGCGCCGCCGCGACCTTCGCCCAGGGGCTGTTCGAGCAAGGGTTGCAGGAGCAGGTGCAGCGGGTGGAAATCCGCCTGTACGGCTCCTTGTCCGCCACCGGCGTCGGCCATGCCACCGACCGTGCCTGCGTCATGGGCCTGATGGGCGAATGGCCCGACAGCATCGACCCGAGCAGCATCGGCCCGCGCATCCAGCAACTGCGCGAAAGCGGCGAGCTGAGCCTCGGCGGCCGCTCGCGCATCGCCTTCGACTGGCACCGCGACCTGCTGCTGCTCGACGAGAGCCTGCCCTACCACCCCAATGCCATGTCGCTGTCAGCCTTCGCTGCGGACGGCCTGCTGTGGCGGCAGACCTACTACTCCGTGGGCGGCGGTTTTATCGTCGAGGAAGCCGAAGTGGCCGAAGGCGCCCCGGCGGCCAACGGCGTCGAACTGCCCTACGACTTCAACAGCGCGGTGGAACTCCTGGCCCTGTGCCAACGGCACCAGTTGCGAGTCTCGGAACTGATGATGGCCAACGAACGGGCCTGGCGCAGCGACGCCGAAATCCGCAGCGGCCTGCTGCACATCTGGGCGGTGATGCGCGAATGCGTCGAGCAGGGCCTGCGCCACGAAGGCACCCTGCCCGGCGGCCTGGATGTGCCGCGCCGCGCGGCCAAGCTGCATCGCAACCTGCTGGAAATCGGCAAGCCCAACGTCATCAGCTCGACCCTGTCGGCCATGGAGTGGGTCAACCTGTTCGCCCTGGCGGTGAACGAGGAAAACGCCGCCGGCGGGCGCATGGTCACCGCACCGACCAACGGCGCGGCGGGGATCATCCCGGCGGTGCTGCATTACTACATGAAATTCAACCCCGAAGCGTCGGACGACGACGTGGTCGACTTCTTCCTCGGCGCCGCCGCGGTGGGCATCCTCTGCAAGAAAAACGCCTCGATCTCCGGCGCCGAAGTCGGCTGCCAGGGCGAGGTGGGTTCCGCCTGCGCCATGGCCGCCGCCGGCCTGGCCGAGGTGCTTGGGGCCACCCCGGAGCAACTGGAAAACGCCGCCGAAATCGGCCTGGAACATAACCTCGGCCTGACCTGCGATCCGGTCGGCGGCCTGGTGCAGGTGCCGTGCATCGAGCGCAACGCGATCGCCGCGGTGAAGGCAATCAACGCCACCCAGATGGCCCTGCGCGGCGACGGCAAACACTTCATTTCCCTGGACCGGGTGATCCGCACCATGCGCGATACCGGCGCCGACATGCACGACAAATACAAAGAAACTTCACGGGGCGGCCTGGCCGTGAGTTGGGTGGAGTGCTGAGGAGCATTCCCCCAGGCCGTATGAAAACTACTGCGCTCGGCAATACTGCGTTAAAAACAGGCTCGGAATGCTCATGTAGGTCCCTACACTCCGCTTCCTCGCCTGTTTTTGCCTTGTCTTGCCTTCGCTCGCTACGTTTTCAAACGGCCTGACCGTCCGCCCCACGTGAGCCCGAGCAAAAATAATAACGAGGCAATACCGATGACCGATGTACGAACACCCGCTGCCGAAAACCCTGCCGTAGAGACCGCCCGCGACACCACGACCGCCAGCCAGGGCTGGAGCAAACACGACACCACCTGGATGCTCGGCCTGTACGGCACCGCCATCGGCGCCGGTACCCTGTTCCTGCCGATCAACGCCGGGGTCGGTGGCTTCTGGCCGCTGATCGTGCTGGCGCTGCTGGCCTTCCCGATGACCTTCTTCGCCCACCGCGGGCTGACCCGCTTCGTGCTGTCCGGGCGTTCCGGCGACATCACCGAGGTGGTGGAAGAGCACTTCGGCATCGGCGCCGGCAAGTTGATCACCCTGCTCTACTTCTTCGCCATCTTCCCGATCCTGCTGGTGTACAGCGTGGCGCTGACCAACACCCTGGGCAGCTTCATGGAGCACCAGCTGCACATGACGCCGCCGCCACGGGCGATCCTGTCGCTGGTGCTGATCCTCGGCCTGATGGCCATCGTGCGCTGCGGCCAGGGCGTGATCGTGCGGGCCATGAGCGTGCTGGTCTATCCCTTTGTCGCCGCGCTGTTGCTGCTGGCCCTCAGCCTGATCCCGAACTGGAACGGCGCCTTCTTCGCCTCGGCCAATGACGGCATGTCCACGCCGCTGTTCCTCAAGACCCTGTGGCTGGCGATCCCGGTGATGGTGTTCTCGTTCAACCATTCGCCGATCATCTCCGCCTTCGCCGTCGACCAGAAGCGCCACTACGGCGCCCAGGCCGAAGGCAAGAGCAGCGGCATCCTCGCCGTGGCCCACGGCATGATGGTGCTGACGGTGATGTTCTTCTGCTTCAGCTGCGTGCTGGCCCTGTCGCCGGCCGACCTGGCCGCGGCCAAGGCGCAGAACATCTCGATCCTGTCGTACCTGGCCAACCACTTCCAGACGCCGGTGATCGCCTATGCGGCGCCGCTGATCGCGCTGGTGGCCATCACCAAATCCTTCCTCGGCCACTACATCGGCGCCAGCGAAGGTTTCCAGGGGTTGATCGTGAAAAGCCTGCGCAGCCGCGGCCAGACCCTGTCGTCGCGCTGGCTGGAGCGTTGCACCGCGCTGTTCATGGTCCTCACCTGCTGGGCCGTGGCCACCTTCAACCCGAGCATCCTCGGCATGATCGAAACCCTGGGCGGGCCGGTGATCGCCTGCCTGCTGTTCCTGATGCCGATGTACGCGATCCGGCGCGTGCCATCGCTGCGCCAGTATTCGGGCCAGCTGTCGAATCTGTTCGTGGTGCTGATCGGCCTGATCGCACTGTCAGCGATCATTTATTCGTTCATGCCCTGAAACGGGTAGCCAAAGAAAAACGGACCTATTGGTCCGTTTTTTTTCGCCCCCGGGTTTATTGGGCGGCGCTTTTCCCGGCATGCCCTTTGCTTTGCAAGACCCGAGGAATACGGACGTTATCAAACCTCGGCGAACGGCCTGCCAGTGGTCTGGAAATGCGAACTAATCCCGATCCCGGCCGGTCAATGACTGCACGATACAATCAGGCGGTGACGCACATGGACAACCCCTTTCAGCTGATTACCGATGCCTTCGCCCCGGAATACCGGGTCAACCTGAGCATCCAGGGCCTGGACGGCAGCATCATGCTGACCCTCTCCAAGGCCGGCCGGGTCGTGGCCAAACGCATGATCAGCGCCGAGCAGCGCAACGATCCACAGCGACTCAAGCGCCTGGTGCAAAGCATTCAGTTCGGCATCGCCATCGAGCAGGGCCACAGCGCCGTGGCCATCCTCGAAGCCATGACCAACAGCGACAGCTTCAAGCTGCCGCTGCCGGCCGCCAAGGGCCGGCCGCCCCTGAGCGTGGCGATTTAAAGCTCGCCCTTCTCCACTTCCGGGTGCTCGCTGGAACCCGCACCGACTTTGCGTTGCGGGTGTTCGATCTTCACCGACGGGAACTGCGACGAGGCATAGCGCACCACCAGGATCGAGAACGCCAGCAGCAGGATGCCGCCACACAGGTAGATGATCCCCAGGTCCGGCGGGTTGTGGTGCGACACGTTGGAGATCAGCAGGCGGGTCAGCGCAGTGATCGCCACGTAGATCAGGAAGCGCACCGGCATGTGGTTGGTCTTGAAGTAGATGCCGACCATGGCGCCCAGTTCGAGGTAGATGAACAGCAGGAGAATGTCATCGATCTTGATATGACCTTCTTCGAGCATCCCGAGAAACTCCATCACCGCCGCCCAGGCCGTCACCGCGCCGATGGCGAACAGCGCCAGGTAGTGAAAGGTCTCGACGAACAGGTTGCCCAGGGACTCGGCCAACTGATGGACGTTCTGCCGCAGTTTCTCGGCCCAATTGATTTTCACGATGGTTTTTCCTTAGGTCGACTCGACCGGATGATGCGGGTTGGACGTGACGGTTGTTCTGCATGCAGAAAAAAGGCCAGCGTCTGGGGAATGAGATGGCGGCCGGGGTCGGCTGGACACTTCTGTGGGGCTTTCAAGGGCGTCTTCGCTGTAGGAGCGAGCGGGCGGCGATCCGACTTGCCCGCGATGGGGATCGACGCGTAATCACCTGACAAACCCTGAAACCCGTCTAGATTAAAAAGCCACTATTCAAAGCATAAGGATTCGCTTATTCTTCTCGCCTGTATATAAATACAGTGGTAGCAAATACCCATTATCGTGAAGGCATGTGAGGTGGTGAATGGCCGTCGAAGTGGTATACCGCAGCAGCCGAGATCTGGAGCGCTTGTTCATGGATAAAGCCGAAGCTGACCGTCATGACAAAATGCTCGAACTGGCTGAATTGCTGGCGCAAGTGTTGCAAAAAGCGGTGCCGTCCCTGAGCGAGCAACAGGTGGAAGAAGCCGGGATCTACATGGCAAAGAACCGCGATGTGTTCGCCAAGGCCTTCAAGAGCCAGCCGGACGCCCTGTCCGAACTGCTCAGCGCGCCGGTTGCGGCAGCCGAGCCAGAGGCTCCGCTGGCAGCGCCGGAAGCCGCGGAACCCGCAGCACTGACCAAGCCCGCCAAGGCGAGCAAAGCCGCCAAGTAAGCCGGTTGCGAATCGAGAAGGCCCTGGGTATCCCGCCCAGGGCCTTTTTTATGCCTGTGGAAATCAGGCCTGACCGCTTTTGATCAATCTCCACACTCAAAATCGACGGTACTGAAGTCGGCCAGAAATACATGACGACTTAAGACCATCCTTAGTCTTCAGTTAGTGTCTGATCTGGTTTTAATACAGAACCATATAGAATATTACGCAATCAATGCAGCCATTTGTACTAATAAACGGCTTCATGTACCGCAACGAAAAGAAGTTATTCTTCAAAACATCCAAAGCCCCACCATAAAGCAGAAACACCACGCTCATTCAATATCAATAGCTTAACATCCCATTACAGGGCCATATCAGCAAAAACAAAGAACTGCCAAAAGCATGACGCGACCAGAACCCCATTAAACTTTCAACCATCATGACTTCACATTAAAAAGCTCAGTGCTACTCTCAGCGTTCCGTCTGAGCCATCAAACTTAAAGTTGACGGAAAACTTACACAAAAGGAATATTGTGATGAAGCAAATTGATGTTCTGATAGTGGTCGATGTTGAAGGTGCTCTGTCAAGCGGTGATCTATCAAATAATGTGTATATGATAGATACCAACAAATATGTTGGATCGAGTACCGGGGAGGGGACGAACGGACTCCACACGGCGTGTAAGGATGGACAGTTAATCAACTGGGGCGTTACAGGTGTCTCACCTTCAAGTGATGTACAGATCAGTCGCTTCGTCGGTCAGATGGTGAGTGACGGCACTTGCAATCCTAAGCCGTTCAACACCCCTGAGGGTGAGAGTGAGTTCTGGCAAGGCCGGGTCGAGGCGCGCGGTTTCAAAGGACGCAAGCAGTACTCGGTGGACCTTAAGTTGAATGGAAAAACATTAACCTTTGATCCGTATCTGGAGATCAAGCAATAGCTGTAAGCGTTGTGTTTCGATACCGACGAGGCTTACTGTACAAACAAATAATTTCGTGCACTTAGCCCCTGCTTTTTTTATAACGTCGGCTTTATTTATCTGAGTGCAACACTAGAAAAGCCCGCCCATTGCGTCGGGCTTTTCTACCCCCCTATAAACACTTACTTTTACTGATGAAACATACCAATCCCACCGCCCAGATTTTCCGATGAAATAAACGACCTTCGCCAACACCGAATACATCAGCCAGTTTGGCTACAGTGATCTGCAAGACCGAGAAAGCCAAGACTCCAGTATGAGCTAAAGTTGCCCCCTTCCTAGGCTTCAGGTTGCTCCAGCGCTTCGACCAACGCCTTGAAAAACCGCGCCGCCTCGCCACCGGTGACCACCCGATGATCGAAGGTCAGGGACAGCGGCAACAGCGGATGCACCGCCACCGCGCCGTTCACGGCCACCGGCTCGTCGCGGATCACCCCGGCGGCGAGGATCGCCACTTGCGGCGGCACCACCACCGGGTTGGCATAACGGCCGAACAGGGTGCCGAAGTTGGACAGGGTCAGGGTCGCGCCCATCATCTCCTTGGGCGGAATCGAGCGTGCCTGCACATCGGCGCGCAAGCGCGTCACCCCCGCCTTGAGGTCCACCGCGTCGCGCTGGCCGACATTGCGCAGCACAGGCACGAACAAGCCATCGGGGGTGTCCACGGCGATGCCCAGGTCGAGGTGCTGGTGCTGCTTGATCGACAGGGTCTTGCCGTCGAACGCGCTGTTGAGCACCGGTTCCACCGCACAGGCCGCCGCCAGCGCCTTGGCCAGGCGGATCAACGGGTCGCGGGCCTGGCCCCAGCGGTGCAGGTCGGCATCGCCGTAAATCGTCACCGGCACCACCTCGGCGTGGGAGCGGGCCATGTTCAGCGCCATGCTCCGACGTACCCCGCGCAGCCGGTCGCCGCCGAACCGCTCGCGTTCCTGCTGCGCGGCGTTTTCCACATCGCTGCGGCTGATCAGCCCATCCTTGGCCGAACCGCTCAAGGCATTCACGTCCACGCCCAGTTGCCGGGCCAGTTGGCGCACCGCCGGCGTGGCGCGGACTGCCATATGCTCGCGGGTCGAGGGCGCGGCGCCGACAAAAAACCGGTCTTCCTGACTGGCCCCGCCACCTTCGAGGCGCCCGACCACGGTGCCGGCATCCGCCTCGCCTTCGTAGCCGAGCAAGGGTTCGCCGACATGCAGGATGTCGCCCGGCGCGCCGTAGGTTTTCGCCACCACCCCGTCATAGGGCGCGGGAATGTCCACCAGGGCCTTGGCGGTTTCCACCGACACCAGCAACTGATCGGTCTTGACCGTATCGCCGGCCCTGACGTGCCATTCGACGATCTCCGCTTCCTGCAGGCCTTCGCCCAGATCGGGCAGTTTGAAATATTTCATCGCAGCCTCCTCAGGCAAAGTTCAGGGTGCTGTCGCAGGCGTGAAGAATGTCTTCGACGCCGGGGATGTACAGCGACTCCAGGCGATACAGCGGCGGTGGAATGTCCGGCGCGGTGACCCGCAGGATCGGCGCCTGCAATTCCAGCAATACCCGCTCGTAGAGGCTGGCGGCAATTTCCGCGCCGACGCCGCAGGTGCGCGGCGCCTCGTGCACGATCACGCAGCGCCCGGTCTTGCGCACCGAGGCTTCCAGGGTGTCGAGGTCCAGCGGCTTGATGCTGGCGACGTCGATCACCTCCGCCGACACGCCCTGCTCGGCCAGCGCGTTGGCGGCCTGCAAGGTCTCGACGATGCTCGCGCCCCAGCTGACCAGGGTGATGTCGCTGCCTTCGCGCAGGGTGAAGCAACTGTCCAGCGGCAGGCGCTTGCCGTCGTCCACCAGCGGTTGCGGGTTCATGCGGTAGAGCCGGGTCGGCTCGAGGAACAGCACCGGGTCGGGATCGTCGATGGCTGCCAGCAGCAGGCCGTAGGCCCGCGCCGGCGAGGACGGCACCAGCACCCGCAGCCCCGGGATATGGGCGAACAGCGCCTCGGTGCTTTCGCTGTGGTGCTCCGGCGCGCGAATGCCCGCGCCCATGGGCGTGCGCAGCACCATCGGGCAGGTGATGCGCCCGCGGGTGCGGTTGCGCATGCGGCTGGCATGGGACACCAGGTGCTCCATGGTCGCGTAGATAAAGCCCATGAACTGGATTTCCACCACCGGCTTCAGGCCTTGGGCGGCCATGCCGATCACCAGACCGCCGAGCATGGTTTCCGCCAGTGGCGAATCGATCACCCGCTTGAAGCCGAAACTGTCGCGCAGCCCCAGGGTGGCGCGGAACACCCCGCCGTTCACCCCCACGTCCTCACCCAGGACAATCACGTTCTCGTCCTCGGCCATGGCCCGGTGCAGCGCCAGGTTCACCGCTTCCAGCAGGCTGAATGTGCCGTTACTCATGGTCCGTACCTCCCGCACGCCGCGCCAGCCGTTCGAGGAACATCTCGCGCTGTTCGGCCAGGGCCGCCGGCCACTGTGCGTAGACATGGTCCAGTATCGACTCGGGGGCCTGGGTGCCCGCCGCCTCGAAGTTATCCACAGCACGCTGCACCAATGCCTGGCATTCCACCATCAGCGCCTGCTCGCGGTTTCCCTCCCAGACACCCTGCCCGACCATGAAGCGTTGCAGGCGTTTGATCGGCTCTTCCAGCCAGGCCTGCTTGACCTCATCCGCGGCCCGATAGCGCGTGGCATCGTCGGCGGTGGTGTGGTCGCCCAGGCGATAGCTCAGGCATTCCAGCAGCACCGGTCCCTTGCCATGCCGGGCACGCTCCAGGGCCACCTGCACCCGGTCGTACACCGCGAGCATGTCGTTGCCATCGACCTGCTCGCCGTGGAAGCCGGCGCCGATGGCCTTCTGTGCCAGGGTTGGCGCGCCGCACTGGATGCGCCGTGGCACCGAGATCGCCCACTGGTTGTTGTTGACCACGAACACCACCGGCAACTGCCAGGTGCCCGCCACGTTGAGGGCCTCGAGGAAGTCGCCCTTGCTGGTGGCGCCATCGCCACAGGTGGTCACCACCACCCGGTGCTCGCCACGGATCTTGAATGCGCTGGCCACGCCGCAGGCATGCAGGGCCTGGGTGGCGATCGGCACACAGATGGGGAAGTCCTCGGCCACCGCCGGGTCGGCGAAATCGCTGCCGCGCTCGTCGCCGCCCCAGTACAGCAGGATCTCCTCCATGCGCACCCCGCGCATCAGTTGCACGGCGGTGTCGCGGTAATAGGGCACCAGCACGTCTTCGGGCCGCATCAGGCTGCCGATGGCCACGCCAATGGCTTCCTGGCCGAGGGTCGGCGCGTAGGTGCCGATGCGTCCGGTGCGTTGCAGGGCCACGGCCTTCTGGTCGAACAGGCGGGTCAGGACCATCTGCCGGTAGAGCCGGGTCAGCAGATTGAAGTCGTCGGCCCAGGCCGGCAGGTCGCCGAGCAACTGGCCGTCCGGGGACAAATAGCGGGTATAGGGAAGTGCAACCTTGTGAGGCATCACATGGCTCCTGGCACGCCGGGTCAGCGTGCAGTTGTTGCGCCTCGCGCTTGTGGCGCGGGGCTTACAGGGCGAAAGGCCGGGTAAGGCCCTCGCGCCTAGCGGTACAGCACGCGCTCCGCCAAGTCGTCGGCCACCCGCGCCGGGGAGCGCTTTTCAGCCTGGGCATGAGCGAAGACCTCGGTGAGCCGCTGGCTGATCTTCGACAGGTGGGCGGTGATGGTCGCCAGGTCTTCACCGCGGTGCTTGAGCGAAACGTAGATCAGCCCGCCGGCGTTGATCACGTAATCCGGCGCGTAGAGGATGCCGCGGTTTTCCAGCTGGTCGGCGACCTGCAGGTTGGTCAGCTGGTTGTTGGCCGAGCCGGCGACCGCCGAGCAGCGCAGTTGCGCCACGCTGTGGCTGTTGAGCACGCCACCCAGCCCGCAGGGCGCGAGGATGTCGCACGGGGTGCTGAGCAAGGCTTCGTTGGCGATGGGATGGGCGCCCAGTTGCTCCATGGCCAGTTGCACCTTGCCGGAATCGATATCGCTGACCAGCAGTTCGGCGCCCGCGGCATGCAACTGCTCGGCGAGGGCAAAGCCGACATTGCCCAGGCCCTGGATCGCCACCCGCAAGCCTTCGAGGTTGTCGCTGCCCAGGCGCGCCATGGCGGTGGCGCGGATGCCGGCGAACACCCCCATGGCGGCATGCGGTGCCGGATCGCCGGAGGCGGTGGTGCTGGTGACGTGCTGGGTGGTTTGGGCGATGCAGTCCATGTCGGCGACCGAGGTGCCGCTGTCGATGGCGGTGATGTAGCGGCCATCGAGTTGTTCGACGCAGCGACCGAAGGCTTCGAACAGCGCGGCACGGCTTTCGACGTGTGGCGGACGGATGATGACCGCCTTGCCGCCGCCGTGAGGCAAGCCGGCCAGGGCGGCCTTGTAGCTCATGCCCTGGGCCAGGCGCACGGCATCGACCACGGCACTTTCGTCGTCGGGGTAGGCAAGGTAACGACAGCCTCCCAAGGCAGGCCCCAGGCGGCTGCTATGAATGGCAATCACCGCCTTCAACCCGGTGGCCGGGTCAACGCTCAGGTGCAGCGATTCAAGGCGAGTGCTTTGCATGAGAGCGAACATCGTCGGGCTCCCGAATCACTTCTTGTAGTCGCCAGTATAGGCTTGTGCATGAAAATTGCTGGAGCGCGCGGGAATAAGCCCGGTGCCTTACCGGGCTTTAGGAAATAACCTGCTACGGCATGTGTGCGGCACTGGACGAACGCCCGCGACGGGGCTAAAACGAGGCATTCGCTGGAGATTTCGATGAACCCGCGTCAAGCTTTTTTCGCCTGCCTGCAACAGTCCCCGCCCGCCCTTTTCGAGGCGGCGCTGTGGATCGCCGCCGAGCACGACAAAGAGGTGTCGCCCGAGCAGTTGCTGCAAGACTTCAAGGAACTGCAACAGCGGGTCAGCGCAGGCTTGCCGCTGCTGCCGGTCAGCGAACTGGGCCAGCCGCTGCTGCGGCGCATGAACGACCTGGGGTTCCAGCAGGACGAGTTCTTGCCGCTGCGCCCGCAGGCGGCGCTGCTGGACAAGGTGCTGCACACCCGGCGCGGGCAACCGCTGGCGCTGGGGCTGATCGCCCT
Source organism: Pseudomonas sp. GW822-FHT05A08 (assembly GCF_058800485.1). NCBI lineage: Bacteria > Pseudomonadati > Pseudomonadota > Gammaproteobacteria > Pseudomonadales > Pseudomonadaceae > Pseudomonas > Pseudomonas sp. GW822-FHT05A08. Next base: position 1,352,281 of record NZ_CM179511.1, on the reverse strand, counting down.
GGAGCTGGCGCGGCGCCTGGAAATCCCCATGGTCGGGGTCAACTTCCCCGGGCACTTTCTATTGCGCGTGCCCGGTGCCGATCACCTGCTCGACCCTTGCGGCGGGCGCCGCCTGTACCCCAACGACTGCCGTGAGCTGCTGGAGCGCCAGTACGGGCCGAACATCAAGCTGGCCGCCGAGCACCTTGCCACGGCCAGCCCGCAGCAGATGCTCCAGCGTCTGTCGCGCAACCTGCGCCAGTTGCACCTGAGCCACGACGACCACCTCAATGCGCTGATCGATGCCGAGCGGGTCCTGGAACTGGGCAATGGCAGCGCCTCCGACTACCTGGCCCGCGCCAGCCTCTACCAGCACCTGGACTGCCCCAACGCCGAACGCTTCGACCTGGAGCACGCCCTGCTGCTCAGCGAAGACCCGATCCAGCGCCTGCGCCTGACCGAACGCCTGGGGCACCTGCCACCCAATACCATCGTGCACTGATGGGGCGCTCTGCCTCCCATGCCACAATGCCCGGCGACAACTCTCCGTTTGCTTCAAGGATGAACAGCATGAACAGCGCCGAACGCTTTCTTCAGGACTTTCACCAACGTCGCCCCGGCACCACGCCGCCGGCTTTTTCCGGGCTTAGCCTGCCGGGGCGCGGTTCATCCTACGAGATGCTGGCAGCCACGCTCGCCACCACTCAGCCTCGCGCACGGGTGCTGGACCTGGGCTGCGGCGACGGTTTCCTGCTGGATCTGCTGGCCAGGAAGTATCCCGATGCCCGGTTGACCGGCGTGGACATGAGCGCAACCGAACTGCAGGCGGCCCGCACCCGCCTCGCGAACCGCAGCGTGCTGCTCAATGAGCGGGCCCAGTGCCTGTCGATTGCCACCGGCAGCATCGATGCCGTGGTCTCGCACCTGGCCCTGATGCTAATGAGCGATATCGAACAGGTGCTGGGGGAAATCCATCGGGTTCTGGCCAAGGGCGGGCAACTCTCGGCCATCGTCGGCCGGGCCTTTCTGTTGGGCGAGCCGGGCCAGCACTACTTGCAGGCCTTTCGCACCGCCGCCCGACGCGACCAGCTCCGTCCCTTGCCCCTGGTGGATCCCCGTACTCAGTCACAGCGTGGATGGCGGGAGCTGTTGGGCCACAGCTTCACCTCGCTGCACTTCGAGGAACTGGACCTTGAGTGGACGCCCACCTTCGAGGAGCTCTGGGATTCGTTGGCAGAAACCTACGACCTGGATCGCCTGACACCCGCCAATCGCGCATTGATGAAGAGCGAACTGCGCACGGCCACACAACCCTTGCTCCGAGCGGACGGCACGCTGCTGACCGGCTGGGGGCTGCTGCTGATCCAGGCCAGGGCGGCATGACAGCCCCGCCCGGGCTCTGGCAGGATGCTCGGCTCACACCAAGGAATGGGCACAGCATGCTGATCAGAAAAGCTCATGGCGACGACGCGCAACGCGTCTTCGTCATTCGCAACCAAGCCATCAACCACCAGTGCAGCGGCCATTACCCCGCCGCCGACCTGCAGGTCTGGACCGCCGGCAGCCTGGGGGACTACTTCGTCGAAGTCCTGAAGAAGACCGGGCACGTAGCCGTCATCGACGACCAGATCGCCGCCAGCGGCATGCTCGATCCGGAGTCGGGGCAGGTCGATGCGGTGTTTGTCGATCCGGCGTACATGGGCCGCGGGATCGGCCGGCAGATGATGGACTACCTCGAACAGCTGGCACTGCAGGCCGGCCTACCGCACCTGATCCTGGACTCGACCCTGAACGCCGCAGACTTCTATCGCCACTGCGGCTTCGTCGGCGAGCAGGTTACCCAGTACCATTCGCCCCGGGGCCTGACCCTGGCCTGCGTGCCGATGATCAAGCATCTGGCACGCTGAGCCCGCGCGCCTTCAGGGTTTGAGCGGCGCCTGCAGTTCTGGTGCAGGCCCCGCGCCTGCCGAAGGCGCCTCGGACGGCGAGCGCACCTGGATGATCAGCAGCGCCGCAATCACCGCTGGAATCGCGCAGAAGAAAAAGATCTGCTGCACCGGGATGTGCATCGCCAGCAGCAGGCTGCCGAACAGCGGGCCGAGGATCGAGCCGAAGCGGCCGACGCCCAGGGCCCAGCCGGTGCCGGTGGCGCGGACATGGGCCGGGTAGAAGTTGCTGGCGAAGGCGTTGAGGGTCAGTTGGCCGCCGATGATGCAGAAGCCGGCGGCGAAGACGAAGGCCACCAGGTAACGCGGATTATCGTGGTTCAGGCCCAACAGCAGGGTGCACAGCGCCGCCCCGGCCAGCACCGCCGAGAGCAGCCGTACCTTGCGTTGCAGGCGGTCGGCGAACCAGGCCATGCAGATCGCCCCCAGGGTGCCGGCGAACAGGAACATCGAGGTCACCAGGTTCGCTTCGTTCAGGCCAAGGCCACTTTCCAGCAGCAGCGACGGCAACCAGCTGATCATGAAATACAGCAGGATCAGGCTGACGAAAAAGGTCGACCAGATCAGCAGCGTCGGGCGCGCATAACCGTGGCGGAACAGCTCGATCACCGTGAGCTTGCTGCCCTGCTCGGCTTGGTTCTGCGCGGCCGAGGCGGCCGGTGGTTGCCAGTCCGGCAGCATGCGCGCGGTGACCTTGCGCAGGCGGGCATAAGGCGGCTGATCGCGCAGCAGGCGCGGCAACGACTCGGGGAGGAACCAGGCCAGGAAGGGAAACAGCAGCAACGGCGTGACGCCGCCGGCGAGGAACACCGCCTGCCAGCCGAAGCGGTCGATGAAACCCGCGGCGACAAAACCGCCGGCCGCGCCGCCGAAAGAGAAACCGCAGGCGGCCAGGGTCACCATCAGGGTGCGCAGGCGCGGCGGCGAATATTCCGACATCAGCGCCATGGCGCTGGGCATCGCCCCGCCCATGCCGATGCCGCAGATAAAGCGCGCGACCATCAGGCTGTTCAGCGAATCGGCGAACACCATCATCACCGTGAGGCTGGCGTAGACCAGCACGCAGGCCAGCAGAATCCGCCGCACGCCAAACCGGTCCGCCAGCGGCGTCACCGCCAGCGAGCCCAGGGTCAGGCCCAGCAGGTTGGCACTGAACACCGGACCGAACGCGGCCTTTTCCAGGCCCCAATCCTGGGCCAGGGCCGGCACCACATAACCCAGCACCTGGGCGTCGTAGCCGTCGGTGACCAGCAACAGGGCCAGGAGCAGAAGAAGCAACCACTGATAACGCGACACCGGACGGGCGTCGAGGGCCGCCCGGAAGCTGGCAATCTGATTGTGCATCGCAAGGTACCTGCTGTTTTTTATGGTTATGGAAGCCGGCAGACCGTCATTGCTCTTGGGCGACAAGGATCGGTCTTGTGTACATCTTCAGGCGCGGGAACACGCTGCTGCCGCAGGCCTGTCTCCTGTAGCCGCTGCCGCAGGCTGCGATAAGGCCGAAGGCCTAGCGATCCTGAGATCTTCGCGACCGCTCCGGTCGATCGCAGCCTGCGGCAGCGGCTACACAGGTCAGGCGGGCGTATCGGGCTGGTTGGCCGGGTGGGCCTTCTGGAACGCCGGATGTTCGGCGGCCAGGGCGGCGACCCGGCGAATCCGCGGGTAGGCGTCCAATGGCACCTTGAAGCGCTCGGCCGCGTACAGCTGGGGAATCAGGAAGGTGTCGGCCAGCCCCGGCTGCTCGCCGAAGCAATAACCCTGCTCGCCGATCAACTGCTCGACCGCCGCCAGGCCATTGCTGATCCAGTGACCGATCCACTCCAGCACCCGGGCCTCGTCGTAGCCCCACTGGCGCAGCAGGTTCTGGGTGCTGGAGTTGTGCAGCGGATGGATATCGCAGCCGATCAGCAACGCCACCGCCCGCTCGTGGGCGCGGGCCGCCAGCTCCTGGGAGAGCAGCGGCACCTGTGGATAACGTTCTTCCAGGTATTCGACGATGGCCAGCGACTGGATCAGCAGCTCGCCGTCATCGGTGCGCAAGGCCGGCACGCGGCCTTGCGGGTTGATTTGCAGGTATTGCGGCTGGCGGTTCGCACCGCCGCCGGCCGCCAACAGGTTGACCGGCAGCGCCTGGTAGTCCAGGCCCTTGAGCGCCAGCGCGATGCGCACCCGGTAGGACGCGGTCGAACGGTAGTAGGTATAGAGCTCCATGACGCGCACCTCTTCTTAACGGGAAGGCAGGACTTTACCGCGGCATTCGCCGAAACCGATGGAGGCGAAACCCTCGCGGCGGCAGCGGCCGTGCAGGATGATTTCGTCGCCGTCCTCAAGAAATTTACGCACTTCGCCGGACGCCAGTTCGATCGGTTTCTTACCGCCTTCGGTGATTTCCAGCAGGCTGCCGAACTGGTTGCTTTGCGGGCCCGACAGGGTGCCCGAACCGAACAGGTCGCCGGCCTGCAACTGGCAGCCGTTGACGCTGTGGTGAGCGACCATCTGCGCCACGGTCCAGTACATGTACTGGGTGTTGCTCAGGGTCAGGCGGTGGGCCGGCAGGCCTTGCTCGCGCATCGCTTCGGTGAGCAACAGCACTTCCAGCTCGATATCGAAACCACCGGCGGCCTGGTCGCGCTTGTCCAGCAGGTACGGCAGCGGCTGCGGGTCGCCTTCGGGACGTGGCGTCTGGGCACGGCGGAACGGTTCCAGGGCTTCGGCCGTCACCACCCAGGGCGAGATGCTGGTGATGAAGCTTTTCGACAGGAACGGGCCCAGCGGCTGGTATTCCCAGGCCTGGATATCCCGCGCCGACCAGTCGTTGAGCAGGCAGAAGCCGGCGATGTGCTCGGCAGCGTCGCCAATGGCGATCGGCTCGCCCAGCTCATTGCCCTGGCCGATCCAGATGCCCAGCTCCAGTTCGTAGTCCAGCCGGGCGCATGGGCCGAAGGTCGGCTCGCTCTGGCCGGCGGGCAGGGTCTGGCCCTTGGGCCGGCGTACGTCGGCACCGGAAGTACGGATGGTGGAAGCGCGGCCGTGGTAACCGATCGGCACGTATTTGTAGTTCGGCAGCAACGGGTTGTCCGGGCGGAACAGCTTGCCGACGTTCTGCGCGTGCTCGATGCCGACATAGAAGTCGGTGTAGTCATTGATCCTTGCCGGCAAGTGCATCTGGCAATCGGCGGCCAGGGGCAGCAGTTTCGCGCCCTGGGCCTCGACCTTGCCGCGCAGGCTGCTGCCCTCGCCGAGCAATTCCAGCAGGCGCTCGCGCAGGGCCACGCGGGCCGGGCGGCCCAGTTCGAAAAAGGCATTCAACTGGCCGCCACGGGTGGCATCCACCGCGGCCTTGGCCGGGCCCTCGAACAGCCCGGCGTCGAGCGCCGCTTCCAGGTCGAAGATGTGCTCGCCGATGGCCACGCCGCTGCGCGGCGCCGAACCCTTGTGGCTGAACACCCCCAGCGGCAGGTTCTGCAGCGGGAAGTCGGCATGGTCGTTGGCGGAGGCAACCCAGCTGCGGGTGATGGTTGGCTGATTCATGGGTTATTTCCGATTCGGGTTGAAGGTGGCGGGCAGCGAGGCCCAGCAAGCATCGTAGTCGTTCTGCAATTGCGGGCACTCCAGGGCGAACTGGCTCGGACGCAGCACCTGGCTGGTCTCGAACATGAAGGCCATGGTGTTGTCGATCTTGGCCGGTTGCAGCTCGGCGTTGATGGCCTTGGTGCAGCTTTCGCCATCCGGGCCGTGGGCGCTCATGCAGCTGTGCAGCGAAGCGCCGCCGGGCACGAAGCCTTCGGCCTTGGCATCGTAGGCGCCCTGGATCAGGCCCATGTATTCGTTCATCAGGTTGCGGTGGAACCACGGCGGCCGGAAGGTGTTCTCGGCCACCATCCAGCGCGGCGGGAAGATCACGAAGTCGAGGTTGGCCAGGCCGTGCACGCTGGTGGGCGAGGTCAGCACGGTAAAAATCGACGGGTCCGGGTGATCGAAGCTGACGGTGCCGATGGTGTTGAAACGGCGCAGGTCATATTTGTACGGCACGTTGTTACCGTGCCAGGCCACCACGTTCAGCGGCGAATGATCCAGCTCGCAGCCCCACAGCTCGCCGAGGAATTTCTGCACCAGGGTCGTCGGCTGCTTGAGGTCTTCGTAGTGGGCGACCGGGGTCAGGAAGTCCCGCGGGTTGGCCAGGCCGTTGCTGCCGATCGGCCCCAGGTCGGGCAGGCGCAGGGGCGCGCCGTGGTTTTCGGCCATATAGCCGCGCGCCTGCGGGTCCAGCAGTTCGACGCGGAACTTCAGGCCGCGGGGCAATACCGCGATCTCCAGCGGTTCGACTTCCAGTACCCCAAGCTCGGTGGCGATGCGCAGGCGGCCCTGTTCGGGCACCAGCAGCAACTCGCCGTCGGCGTTGAAGAACACCCGCTCCATGGAGCGGTTGGCACGGTAGGTGTAGATGCTGATCCCGGCGGGTTTCTGCGCTGCCGAGTTGGCGACCATGTTCACCAGGCCGTCGATGAAGTCGGTCGGCTCACTCGGAATATCCAGCGGGTTCCAGCGCAACCGGTTGGGCGTGATCTCGCCCAGCGGCCCGCCTGCCAGCTGGCGATCCAGCTTGGCGAAGGCCGGGTGGTTGGCCGATGGCTGGATACGGTACATCCAGGTGCGCCGCGCCTCGCTGCGGGCCATGGTGAAGGCCGTGCCGGAGAAGAGTTCGGTGTAGAGGCCGTAAGGGGCTTTTTGCGGGGAGTTCTGGCCGACGGGCAAGGCGCCTGGCAGGGCCTCGCTGGAAAACTGGTTGCCGAAGCCCGACTGGTACGCCAGCCCGGACACCGTGGAATCGAGGTTCATGGAGCCTCCTGGAAGTGGAGTTGGCAGCGGCCAGCGACTCCATGGGAAGAGCTCTCGGCACGCCTGCGTTATTTTTATCGTAATCCAATTACGGATAACGTAATTTGATTGGTATTGACCGTCAAGCTATAAAGACGCCCATTCGTCCCGGGATCACACCGCCTCCATGGAAAAGCCGCGCAGCACCAGCGACAGCAACGGTAAACAGAAAGTCCGCTCGGCCGAGGTCGGCACCGACATCCTCAAGGCTCTGGCCGAGCTGTCGCCGGCGACCTCGCTGTCGCGCCTGGCCGAACATGTGCAGATGCCGGCGAGCAAGGTCCACCGTTATCTGCAAGCGCTGATCGCCAGTGGTTTCGCCGAACAGAACACTGCCACCAACCACTATGGCCTGGGCCGCGAGGCCTTGCGGGTGGGCATGGCCGCGCTGGGCAGCATGGATGTACTGAAGGTCGCCGCCCTGCCCCTGGCCGAGTTGCGCGATGAATTGAACGAGACCTGCTTCCTCGCGGTATGGGGCAACCAGGGCGCGACCGTGGTGCATATCGAACCGGCCGTGCGCGCGGTGACGGTGGTGACCCAACTGGGTTCGGTGCTGCCCTTGCTCAGCTCGTCCACCGGGCTGGTGTTCGGCGCCTACCTGCCGAATCGCGAAACCGTCGATTTGCGCGAGCAGGAACTCAAGGCCCACGCACCCCATGCGCTGGCGGACGAGCAGGCCTATGCCGCCCTGTGCGAGCAGATCCGCCAGCGCGGCCTGCACCATGTGCACGGCCTGCTGATGCCCGGCGTGGATGCCTTGTCGGCGCCGGTGTTCGACGCCACCGGCAAGGTCGCCGCCGTGCTGACGGTGGTCGGCCCGACCTCGCTGTTCCACGCCGACGAAAACGGCCCGGCGGCGCAACGCCTGCTGGCCGCGTCCCAGGCGGTGAGCTGGCGCATGGGTTACCAACCCTAGACGCGGATCCATCCAATCGTCAGCTTTGCGGCCGCTGCGCGACCGATCGCAGGCTGCGCCAGCGGCTACAACAACCCCGACCTCTGTAGCCGCTGCCGAAGGCTGCGATCGGCGGCGCAGCCGTCGTAAAAGAGGGCCACGCGGTTTAGCAGATGCACCGCGCCGTCAGGTTTTGCGGCCGCTGCGCGACCGATCGCAGGCTGCGCCAGCGGCTACAACAACCCCGACCTCTGTAGCCGCTGCCGAAGGCTGCGATCGGCGGCGTAGCCGTCGTCAAAGCGGGCCGCGCGGTTTGGCGGGAGGCCGCGTTGTCAGAGTGGCGGCCCTGATATCTGTCCGACCACTACATCAATCCCAACGTCTTGGCCTTGGCCACGGCCTGGGTGCGGCGCTCCACCCCGAGCTTGCTGTGAATGCGCCGCGCATGGGTCTTCACCGTGTGCAGGGAAATGAACAATTGCTCGGCGATCTGCTGGTTGGAGCTGCCCAGGGCGATCAGTTGCAGCACCTCCAGTTCCCGCTGGCTCAGCGGGCTCTCCCCTGCCGCCAGCAGCGGCATGGGCGCTTCGGGTTCGGCCACCGGCTGGACGTCAAACATCCGCGGCTGACGCAGACGCAATTCATGCAGCGCCTGGTGCAGGTTGCACCGGGCACCGAGCTCCAGCCCCTCCTGCAGGGCCCCGGCGGACAACGCCCGATCCCCCAGCACAAAGGCGACCTCGGCCAGGGCCAGGTGCAACTCGGTCTGCAGGCACAGCATGCCCCGTTGCCGGGCCTGTTCGAGCAGGCGCTGCAAGTTTGCCACCGGTGCCTCGGCACGCTGCTGGTACACCTCGGCCAGCACCAGCAGGTACTCGATACGCGGAATCAGCTCGAGGGTGGCCGGTGGCGCCTGGCGCGCCTGGGGCCCGCGGTAGTGACGCAGCACCCGGCTCAAGGCCTCCTGGGCCAGTTCTGGCCGCCCCTGTTGCAACCAGAACACGCTGCTGACCTGCAGCAGCACGGCGCGGTACACCGTGTCCGGGATCTGCCGTTGCTGCATCAGCCGCTCGGCATCGCGCAGGCGCACAAACGCGTGGGCATAGTCACCCTGGTTGGCGGCCAGGAACGCCTGGCCGAGAAACCCGTACAGGGCGCGCTTGTCGTGACTGAGCAGACAGCGTTCGAGCCCGCTCTGGAAGTGCCCGGCGGCCTGTTCCGCCTGCCCCTGGCGCAAGGCCAGGCGCCCTTGGCGCAAGGCGATACGACCCAGCAGCGGGCCGACCCGATAAGCCTGGCGACTCAACAATTGCTGCACATCGTCCAGCAGGCTCTGCGCCCTGTGGGGCACCCCACGCTGCTCCAGCAGTTGGGCATGGTCCAGCTCCAGCAGCGCTTCGAACAGCAATGAACCCTGGGCCCGGGCCAGGCACAGCGCCTCGCGGTTGAGCATCTGCGCCACGTCCAGTTCGCCCCGGAGCAAGGCCTGCTGGGTCAGGCCCGAAAGGCACAGCAGGCGGGTCGGCCAGGCATGGGCCGGCAGTTCGGTCAGCGCCTCGAGAAAATGCATCCGCGCCGGTTCCATCAACCCTTGCAGATGCAGCAGCCAGCCCTGCTGCGCCTGCCAGAGCGCCACCAGTTGCCGCTGCCCGGAGGCCGTCGGCTGCGGCGTGAAACGCGCCATCTGCGCCACGCAGTGTTGCGCCTGGTCGAAACGCCCGGCGAACAGCAAGGCCGCCGTCAACAGCCCGACCAACTGCGGGCTGCCGAGCAGCAGTTCCTCGCCCTGCTGCTCATGCAAACGCAACAGCAACACCACATTCTGCTGCTCGAACAGGTGCTCGAAACTGAAGTGCTGCAACAGGCTGACCGCCACTTCGTATTCCTGCGCCAGCAACGCCTGCTCGAACGCCGCCTGCCAGTCCTCCTGCGCGGCGAACCACTGGCAGGCACGGCGATGCCAGGAGCGTCCCGCCGGCCAGGGCTCGTCGCGCATCAGCCGGGACAGGGGCGCGAACACTTGCAGCCACTCCGGCGCAGCCTCCCAGGGTTCGATGAAGCAGCCCAGTTCCTGCAATGTCCGCAGGTACTGGGCACCCTCCCCGGCGCCGAACAGGTGCTCGCACAACGGCGCATTGAAGCGCGGCAGGTGCGCCAGCACATGCCAGACCTCGGACAGCTCCGCCGGCAACACGCTGAACAGTTCGTACTCCAGGTATTCCAGCAGGGTATTGGGCCGCCCCTGCCGGCATGGCGTGGCCACCAGCTCGCTGCCTTCGAGCAGGGCGATGCGCACCCCGGCGCACCAGCCGGCACTGCGCTGGAAAATCCGGCTGGCGGTGTGGATCGACAAAGGCTGCGGCAATTGTTGCAGCAGTCGCGCGATGTCCTCCTGGGTGAACGCCAGCTCGGGCCCCGTGCATTCGTAGAGCTGGTCGTCGAGCAGCAGCCGCGGCCAGTTGCATTGCGGCCGGCGGCGGCCGCCCAGCCACCAGGTCAGCGCCGGGTTGCTGATCGCCAGCAGGCGGTCGAGCAGCAGGTCCAGCGGCGGCGCGGCGACCCGGCAATAGTCGTCGAGGAACAGCCAGGTCGGAGTCTGCACCTGCGCCAGATGGTCCAGCACGGCAGCTTCGTCCGATACGGCCAGGCCCAGCGCCCGCGCCAGCTCGCCGCACAATTGCAGCGGTGTCTGCGCGGCCCCGGCCTGGGGCAACCAGCACACCCGGCACCCGGGCGGCGCCTGCAACAGGCATTCGGCGAGCAGGGCCGTCTTGCCGCTGCCGGCCGGCGCACAGAGCAGTTTCACCCGGGCGGGCGACGCCAGGAGCGGGGCACTCAGACGGCTGCGGGCCAGGTGATGGGAGGACAAACGGGGCAGGAATCCAGGACAGGGAGTCATGGCGGTCATTGCGGCGTGCCTTTTTATAGTTTTAGCCTGCGTGCCCCCACCCTAGCCTTGTCGCCGGTGCTTGTTGAGAAGTATTCAGCACGCTGATCCGCGCCCATAAAAAAGGCGACCGATCGGTCGCCTTTTGCCATCGTTTGTATCCCGGGCCTTACCGAACGCCGGTTGCGCGCAGGGCGGCCGGAGTGTAGTCGGCGGCCTTGGCGGCAAAACCGAACTCGAAGCTGTGCTTCTCTTCGTTCTTCATCCCCAGGGCGAGGTAGCGCCCGGCGATGATGTCGTACAGCGCTTCGAGGGTGTAGGCCGGCACCTGGGCGTTGTAATAGAACTGCGCATGCCCTTCGGCCACCCGCCACAGCTGGCCACGCCCGTCGTAGTGGTCCACCAGCGCCACCTGCCAGCTGTCCTCGTCGATGTACATGTGGCGCTTGGCATAGATATGCCGCTCGCTCGGCTTGACCGTGCCGACCACTTCCCAGACCCGGTGCAGCTCGTAGCGGGTCAGGTCCTGGTTGATATGCCCGGCCTTGATGATGTCGTCGTACTTGAGGCTCGGCGAATCCAGCTTGTAGCTGTTGTAGGGGATGTACATCTCCTTCTTGCCCACCAGCTTCCAGTCGTAGCGGTCCGGCGCGCCGGAGAACATGTCGAAGTTGTCCGAGGTGCGCAGGCCGTCGGCGGCGGTGCCCGGCCCGTCGTAGGCCACTTGCGGGGCGCGGCGCACACGGCGCTGGCCGGCGTTGTAGATCCACGCCAGGCGCGGCTCCTTCACCTGGTCGAGGGTTTCGTGCACCAGCAGCACGTTACCGGCCAGGCGCGCCGGAGCGGTCACCGCCTGCTTGAAGAAGGTCAGCACGTTGGCGCCTTTCTCCGGGTCCAGGTCGGGGATCTGCTGCGGCACCGCCACCTCTTCCTCGAAACGGATCGGCGTGTAGCTGCCGTTGGTCTGCGGCGTGGCCTGGGTGATGATCCGGCGCAGGTTGCCACCGCGATAACGGGTGGTGTGGTTCCACAGCACTTCCACGCCGGTCTTCGGAATCGGGAAGGCGTAGTAGCGGTTGCCGGTGAAATTGGCCAGGCCGTTGCCTTCGTTGATCGAGGTGACGTTCAGCGCGCTGCGCTTGGCCGACTCGTAGATGTCCGCCGGCAGGCCGACCGTGCGGTGGGTCGGGTAGACCGGGATCTTGTAGGTTTCCGGGTAGCGCTTGAACATCGCCACCTGGCCGTCGGAGAGCTTGTCCTTGTACTTGTCGACAGTGGCCGCGGTGATAGTGAACAGCGGCTTCTCGTTGGCGAACGGGTCGGCGAGGAAGCCCTTGGCATCCACCGCCCCGGCGTTCTTGCCGATACCGCCGGTCCAGGCCGGGATCGAGCCGTCGGCATTGCCGGCCTTTTCCGCGCCGAGCGGGGTCAGGCTGGTGCCGAGCTTGTCCGCTTCCTGCGGGGTGACCGCCGCCATCACGTTGGCCGCCAGCAGGGTCAAGGCCAGGGCGCCGCATTGCAAAATCGTCTTGCGCATAAAGTTGTCCTTCTTCAGGGCCGGATCAGAAGTTCACGCCGAAGCTCAACGCGAGGAAGTCGCGGTCTTTGAGGGTGTTGTAGTCACCGCCGAAAAAGTCGGTGTAACTGAGGCTGGCGGTGTAGGTGTTGCGGTAGTCGGCATCGACCCCGAGGCTCACCGCCTTGGCGCCTTCGTTGAACAGGCCATTGGGGCCGTAGCCGTTGACGTCGTGGGACCAGGACAGGTTGGGCTTGAGGTTGATCCCGGCGATCAGGTTGTTGTAATCGAGGATCGCCCGGGCGCGATAACCCCAGGACGTGGCGGTGACGAAACCGTCGGTATCGCCACCGAAACCGTACTGGCCGTAGACCGAATCGCGGCCGTAGCGCAGCTGGCTTTTCGACTCCAGGCCACCGACATGCACGATCGCCGCCTCGCCCACCAGGGTCAGGCGGTCGGCGCCCAGCACCTGGTCGAAGAACTGGGTCAGGGTGCTCTGGACCTGGGTGATTTCCTTGCGCCGGTAACCGGTGTTGTCGGCGCCCGCCGAGGTCCGCACCGGCGACGCCAGGCCACCGGCGATGGGGTTGACCAGGGCCAGAGTCAGGTCGTTGGTGTTGATCTGCACCGGGGCGTTGGGCCGGTAGCTAATCTCGCCGGTCCAGGCGGTGCCGGTGGGCAGCGTGGTGGAGAAGCTGGCGCCATACAGACGGATATCTTCCGGGTACTCGAGGTAGTACTGGCCGCGCCCGAGCATCACGCTCTGGGCCAGGGCCGAACCGGTGCCCGGGGCGATACGGTTGGCGGTGCTGACGATCCCCGGGATGCTCGCCAGGGTGCTGCTCCCGGCGGTGATGGTGCCAACCGTCGGGGTGCGCGCGTGGTAGTTCATGAAGTACAGCCCGTACTCGGTGTCGTCGCCCAGCCAGCGCAAGGCGGTGCCCCACTGCCCGGAGTCGCGGGCATCGCGGTCGCCGGCGCGGCCGATCACCACGCCTTCGGGGGCCACGGTGAAGCCCTGGCCGAACGCCGCGGCAATCGGTTGCAGCGGGCGGATCGCCGGGCTGCCGACGGTGTAGCCAGTGGTGCAGCCGTCCGCCACCACGTCGTTGCCGAAGAAGGTGCCGCAGTTGTCGACCACGGTCTGGTCCCACTCCAGCTGATAGAAACCTTCCACGGTCAGCTGGTCGGTCAGGCCCTGGGAAGCGAACAGCATGTTCACCGGGATCAGGCCTTCCTTGATCTCGGCACCCGGGCGGCGAAACGCCGAGACGTCGATCGGGTTGATGCTGTTGATCGAGTTGCCGATGAAGGTGCTTTCGCCCCAGCTGACCACCTGCTTGCCGGCGCGCACGGTGCCCGGAAGGTCGGCGATGGAGTAGTTGTGATAGATGAAGGCATCGAGGATCTGCCCGCCGGACGACTTGGCGCCCTCCTTGCGGTTGTGGTCGCTGATGGGCTTGAACTCGCGGTCTTCGTCCTTGAGTTCGAAGTCGTACCAGTATTTGCCACGGACAAAGACGCCGGTGTCGCCGTACTTCAGTTCAAGGTCGTGGATGCCCTTGAAGATCTTCGAAAAGGTCTCGCCCTTCTTGAAATTCAGACGCCCGTCGTCGCCGGTGGAAGACTGCCCGCGACCACCGTTGGACACACCCACCAGGTCCTTGTCGGCATCGCGCATGCCCCAGCTGGCGCCGATGGACAGCGAAGAATCGAACTGCCCCTCGATCTCCCCGATGTTGAATGAAACGGCTTGCGCCTGGGCGCAGCCCCCCAAGGCCACCGCGACGGCCAGCGCCCGCGGTGTGAAGATGGCGCGCATTGTTGTTTTTGTCATGCGTCTTCCCCGGTGAGTGACAGAAGGCCTCACCCTACTGCCGGCGCACAGGAGCGATAAGCGCACCAAGGAGGTATTCGCGTTGTCGTTCGAAAGGATGAATGCCCCCGCCATTCGGACCTTTGCGCGGTGCATCGACGGGCTGGATGGATGGGTATCAGGTGGATGGATTGCGCCCTTGCGGGGCATGTCCGCGCGACGTGCACTACTATTGCCCAGGCTGTAACAGTCCTTGTCCACAATCGCTATTTTTCATTGCACAGCCAGCCCTTATTCTGGCCTCGCTCTCACGGCAAACAGCCACGCAGAGTCGCCCAGAGGTGTGATCACGCCACCTTGGGGGCAAGAGGATTCAGAAGGTTTGAAGCAACGATATTCAGATCTTCACCGGGTGTTCACTGACGTTGATTTGTTGCTCCTTGATCTAACGTCTTCCTTCGGCCGCTGCCTTGCAGCGGCCTTTTTTATGCCCGGTAGAAAGCCAAGTCGATACTCAAGATGTCTGCTCGCCGTGGCAATGGAAACGCTGCAACAGGCGATGGACTGACAGCACCAGGGTCAGGCCAAAGGCAGTGATGAAGGCATAAGGCGAACAGCCGCGCAGGCCGCGGCTGTTCGGGTTGGCGGGCGCTGCTTCAGATCGCGTATTTCTGCAGGTTCTGCATCATCTCTTTCAAGGCTTCGATGTTGTCCTTGGGGTGCGCCGCGCCCTCGAAGTCGCAGATCTGCTGCCAGTGGGCGGCGACATCTTCCGGGGAAAAACCTTCACGCGGATCGAAGCCCAGGCCCAGGCTGCGCTCCCAGCGCACCTTGCCCATCCAGCCGCCGCCGACCTCGAACAGGCCGGAGGTCTCCTGGCAGTTCTCGCTGCCCAGGTACACCACCAGCGGGCTGACCAGTTCCGGCTTGAGTTGCTCGAACACCTGGGGCGGGATCAGCCCTTCGGTCATCCGCGTGCCGCCGGTTGGCGCGATGGCGTTGACCAGGATGTTGTTCTTGCGACCTTCGATGGCCAGGGTGCGGGTCAGGCCGTAGAGGCCGAGCTTGGCCATGCCGTAGTTGGACTGGCCGAAGTTGCCGTAGATGCCGGACGTGGACGCGGTGAAGATCACCCGGCCATAACCCTGCTCGCGCATGTGCGGCCAGGCGGCGCGGGTCACCTTGTAGGCGCCTTCGACATGGACGCGGTACACCAGGTCCCAATCGGCGTCTTCCATCTTGTGGAAGGTCTTGTCGCGCAGGATGCCGGCGTTGTTCACCAGCACATCCACCCGGCCGAAGGCATCCAGGGCGTTCTGCACGATCTTGTCGCCGTCGGTCACCGAATCGTGGTTGGCCTCGGCGATGCCGCCGGCTTCGCGAATCTGCGCCACCACCCGGTCGGCCGCCGAGGCATTGGCGCCCTCGCCCTGGGTCGAACCGCCCAGGTCGTTGACCAGGACCTTCGCCCCGTGCCGGGCGAACAGCAATGCATGAGCCTGCCCCAGACCGCCGCCGGCACCGGTGACGATCACGACTTTATTCTCGAAGCGCACAGACTCACTCATACCGAACTCCCACAGGCCAGATGGACAACAGACGGACAATGGCTTCGAGTGTCAGGCACGCGGCTGGCGGTCACAATAAACACGGCTGAAGCTGAATGGTGCGCAATAAGGCAGGGGGATGATCGAGGGGGAACCACGGCGTGGGCCGCATCGACGTCTGGCATGCACAGGCCAAGGCCGCAGAACCGCGGTAGCCACGGACAACGCGGGGCGCTCAGGAGCAGGCCAGTTTTCGCGGTGGAAACTCCAGGCTTTCGCGAAAGGCCAGATAGTGCTTGAGCACCTGGACCGGGGCCTCGGTCTGCGGGTAGTGACCGATCCCGGCCAGCAGCACGGTATCCGGGGCGGGGATCAGTTGGCAGTAGCGCTCGACCATGTGCGCCCCGGAAATCGGATCCACCGCGCCGTCGATCACCCGTAGCGGCACCTCGCCGCGCTGCATCGCACTCACCCAACGGTCGCGCTGCACCCGGCGCTCGGGAATGTAGCCGATCAATTTATGCAGGATCCGCGGGCCGTTATTGGCCTCCACCAGGCTCCAGAAGTCATCCAGCACGCTTTCGCTGGGCCGGGTCTGCGGGCCGAAAATCTGGCTGAAACTCTTGGCCAGGCCCTCACGGCTGAAGGCGCGGCCGAGCATCCAGCCCAGCGGGCTGAGCAGCAGCTTCTGCGTCAGCACCGGGCGATGGGTTTCCGGAAACAGGCCGCCGTTGAGGAACACACAGCTGGCCATGTTGCAACGCTCTTCGTAGTGCCGGGCGAGCATTTCCTGGGCGACGCTGTCGCCATAGTCGTGGGCCAGCAGATGCACGGGGCTATCGACCCCCAGATGCTCGAGCAAGGCCTGCTGCAGGTCCGCCTGTTCCAGCAGGCTGTACTCGTGGTCCCGCGGCTTGGCCGAATCGCCAAACCCCAGCATGTCGCAGGCGATCACCCGATAGCGCTGCGCCAGGGGCTGCCACAGGTAATGCCAGTCCCAGGCGGCGGTGGGAAAACCATGGATCAGCAGCAGCGGCTCGCCCTGCCCCGCGGTCCAGTAGCGAATGGCATGGCCGCGAAACGCGAAGCTATGTCCGCGCTTGCGCCACACGCACAGAGGAATCTCGGCCATAGGCATCAGAGTTTATAACCCGCGTCTTGTTTATCGAGTTTGCGCAGCAGTGCCGGCCATGCCAGCGCGCCGCCCATGCCTTGAGCGCTTCTGGTGACCCCGGCGATCATCGCCTTGGCCCCGGCCAGAATCTGCGGCTCGATGGCGATCAGTTGCGCCGCACCGTTCTGCGCCAGCACCTGGATCTCGCAGGCGCGCTGGAAGGTGAACATCATCAGGAAGGTGTCGGCGATGGTGCCGCCACAGGTCAGCAGACCGTGGTTGTGCAGCATCAGGAAATTGCTGTCGCCGAGGTCGGCCTGCAGCCGGGCCTTTTCCTCGTGGTTCAGGGCCACGCCCTCATAGGCGTGATAGGCCAGGCTCGACAGCACGAACAGCGATTGCTGGCTGATGGGCAACACCCCCTGCTGCTGCGCGGACACCGCGACCCCGGCCGCGGTGTGGGTGTGCAGCACACAGGCCACATCGTGCCGCACTTCGTGCACGGCGCTGTGGATGGTGTAGCCGGCGGGGTTGATCTCGTAGGGGCTGTCCATCAGCTTGTTGCCGGCCTGGTCGACCTTCACCAGGCTGGAGGCGGTGATCTCATGAAACATCAGGCCGAACGGGTTGATCAGGAAATCTTCGGTGCCAGGGACCTTGGCGGAGATGTGGGTGAAGATCAGATCGTCCCAGCCATGCATCGCCACCAGGCGGTAGCAGGCGGCCAGATCGACGCGGGTTTGCCATTCGGCGGTGCTGACCTGGTCTTTCACACTCGATGTCGATTGAACGGAGGATAGGCTCACGGCAAGGACCTCAGTGACGGCAGTTTTTATTATTTTTTCGGACGTGGGGATCAGTCTAGTCAGCCACCCGGGTTCGGGTAGTTGCCTTTGCAGCCAGCTTACTGACCGAGCGGGTCAGTGGTCATTTTAGTTGCAATCGGCACAGGTCAAACGTCAAAGCAACGACGCCAGTAAAGGGGCGGCGAACAGGTTCAGCAGGCCCGTGAGGACCATCACCAACCCAGCCACCGAGCCCTCTTCGCCGCCGACTTCATGGGCGCGGCTGACCCCCGCGCCGTGGGCGCCGACCCCGAACAAAGCACCGCGAGCCAGGGCGCTGCGCAGCGGCAGCCACTTGAGCAGGACACCGCCGAGCATGGCGCCGAACACCCCGGTGAACATCACGAACACCGCCGTCAGTTCGGGCACGCCGCCCAGATCATGGGCCAGCGGCATGGCGAAGGGCGTGGTGATCGAACGCGGCACCAGCGACAGGGTCACCGAGCTGTCCAGGGCCAGCACCCGCGCCAGGCCGAAGGAGCTGGCGATGGACGCCGCACTGCCCGCCAGCATGCCCAGGAGCAAGGCCGACCAATGCCGCGCCAACAGCTGCCGCTGCTGCCAGATCGGCACTGCGAAAGCCACGGTGACCGGCCCCAGCACCAGCATCAGCCAATGGGTATTGGCGGCGTATTCGGCATAGGCGGTGTGCAGCGGCACGGCGATCGCCAGCAACAGGGCCGGCACCAGGATCAGCGGCGATAGCAGGTAGCGCCCGGTGCGCCGGTAGATCCAGCGGCTGAACAGATAGGCCGCGAGCGTCAGCAGCAGCCAGAACATCGGCATGGGCTCAAGCGTCATGGCGCATTCTCCAGCGGCACACCCATTCCACCGTGAACGCGGTGACCAGCATCACCATCAGCGTACTGGCGCCAATCACCAGCAGGATCCGCCAGCCGTCCTGGCGCAGCAGGCCACCGTAGTCCAGCAGGCTCATCAGCGCCGGAATGAAGAACAGCAGCATCTCGGCCATCAGCAGGCCCGCGCCCATTTGCAGCGCCGCCGGCTTGACCCAGCCCAGGGCGAACGCCAACAGCAGCAGGGCCAGGCCGATCACCCCACCAGGAATCGGCCACGCCAGCCACCCGGCCAACTGGCAGCCGAACAGATAAATAGCCAGCAACACCGCCAGTTCGGATAACAGGCGACCCAGGTGTTTCAAGGTGGAAGCGTTCATGGAATTCGGTCCTCGCAGGCCTGCATTTTAGGCAAGCGCCTGCCATCACCGAAGCGAATTGTTAGACTAGAAGCCATTCCAGAATGGAATTAAGAGCACGGACCCAAAACATGGACTTCAAACAACTGCGCAGTTTTGTCGAAGTGATTCACCAGGGCGGTTTCACCCAGGCCGCCAAGACCCTGCATATCAGCCAGTCGGCGGTGAGCAAGCAGATCGCCCAGTTGGAACAGAGCCTGGGCACGCCATTACTGGATCGCCAGGGCTCGCACATTCATCTCACCGCCGCCGGCAGCGTGGTGCTGCAACGCGCCGAAGGCATGCTGCGCCTGCGCAATGAGCTGCTCAGCGAGCTGGACGACCTGAGCTTGTTGGCCCGCGGGGAATTGCGTCTGGGCCTGCCCCTGCTGGGCAGCGACGCACTGTTCGCCGGCCTGTTCGCCGAGTACCGCAGGCGCTACCCGAACATCAGCGTGCAGTTGCTTGAAGGCGGCAGCCTGAATATCGAGCAGGCGGTGCTCAACGGCGAACTGGAGATCGGCGGCAGCCTGACGCCCAAGGACCCGACCTTCGCCTACCAGCCTTTCTGCGACGAACCTCTGGATGCCTTGCTACCGGCCGATCATCCACTGGCGATCAAGGCCCAGGTGCGCCTGGAGGAACTGGCGGACACGCCGTTCCTGCTTTATCAGCGCAGTTTCGTGCTCAACGACCGGCTGTTGCAGGCCTGTCAGCAGGTGGGGTTCACCCCGAAGGAAGGTGGCCGCAGCGGCCAGGCGGACTTTCTCGCCGCCCTGGTGGCCGCCGGGCAAGGCGTGGTGCTGTTGCCCAGCGTGGTGGCGCGCGGCCTGGTGCGGCCCGGCGTGGTACGCCTGACGCTGCAAGCGCCCGACTACCTGCGTTGGGACATCGCCTTCATCTGGCGCCAGGGCGCCTATCTGTCCAAGGCCGCGCAAGCCTGGCTGGCGCTGCTGCGCGAGCGGCCGGTCAGCCGCGCAGAGCGCTGATCAACTCGGCCAGCCAAGGCTCGGCGTCGGTTTCCGGGGTCACGCTTTCGCTGGCGTCCAGGCGCAGCATTGCCAGCACTTCACGCACGCCCAGTTCGGCGAACAGTTCGCTCATCTGCTCGCCACCGCCACAGAAGGTGTCGCCATAGCTCGAATCGCCCAGGCCGATCACCGCGCCGGGCAAACCGCGCCAGGCCGCCGGCAGTTGATCGCGAATGGCCGAATACAGCGGCAACAGGTTGTCCGGCAACTCGCCCATGCCGGTGGTCGAGGTCACGGCCAGGAACGCCTCGGGGCCGAACGCCTGGACATCCGCCAGGGTCGCGCGCGGGTTGTGCCAGGCCTCGAAACCTGCGGCATTGAGGAGTTTGGCGGCATGCCGGGCGACTTCTTCAGCCGTGCCGTACACCGTGCCGGAAAGGATGGCGACTTTCATCAATCTGATCCTGAAGCTGAGTAAAAGACTGGGATATTAACAGTTGCACGAAAAAATCCAGCCTTGTAGCGTGATTTACCCATAATGGCCAGTGGACAGCTTCGCGCCATGTCTTAGAATTGCCGCCACCTGCCGATCGACTGCGGAAAGCCTCCGATGATCAACGCCCATCTGCTGCAACTGGTGATCAACGCCTCCAACGACGGGATTGTCGTGGCCGAACAGGAAGGCGAAGACAACATCATCATCTACGTGAACCCGGCGTTCGAACGGCTCACCGGCTACAGCGCCGACGAGGTGCTGTACCAGGATTGCCGCTTTCTCCAGTCGGGCGACCGGGACCAGCCGGCAATCCCGCTGATTCGCCAGGCCCTGGATAGCGGCCAGCCCTGCCGCCAGGTGCTGCGCAACTACCGCAAGGACGGCAGCCACTTCTGGAACGAACTGTCGATCACCCCGGTGTTCAACGAAAGCGACCAGTTGACCTATTTTGTCGGGGTGCAGAAAGATGTGACGGTCCAGGTCAAGGCCCAGCAACGGCTGGCGCAGGTGGAAAAGGAGCTGGCCGAAACCCGCGCGGAACTCGCCGCTTTCCAGGCGACGAGCGGCTCTAACAAGATGTCGAATTAGTTGTCAGTACGCTTAATCACCAATGATTTTGTCATCTTCCCCTTCGAGCAACATCATGCGCCGTGACGCTCTCCTCACCCAGGATGAACTGGACTTCATTCAGACCATGCAGCACAACCCGCAACTCAACGTGCGGGATGCGAACTCGAGCCTGCTGGTGAATGGGGGTTCACAGATCCGCGACCTGCTCACCCGCCTGGCGGCCAATGAGCAAGTGACCATTCAGGCGCACTTTGAAAACCAGCAGATGACCTTTCCCCTGCACCTGGTGGAAGACGAGTTCCACGCGCTGCATCTGCGCCTGGGCGTGCCGAGCATCTTCGAGGATGGGCCGAGGGTCCGCCCCTGGCGCCTGACGCTGGCGGAGCCGGTGGCCTTGGAAAACGCCAAGGGGCAGCCCACTGCGCTGTGGGTGCATGAGGTGTCGTTCAACAGCGTGTTGCTGGAAATCCACAACCGGGCCAAAGCGCCAAAGCAGTTCGCCCAGTGGTTCAGCCCGTCGGGCTACGAGCGCATCGCCCTGCGCGGCCGCCTCGAACGCCAGACCGACGCCGGCTTCTATGCCTATCGGTTGAACCAGAGCGACACGGATGAAACCGAGCGCCTGCGCCAGTTCATCCTGCAACAGCACCGCCTGGCACACCCCAACCTGCACATCTGAAATCGCAGCTTTTGGCTGCCTGGGCATGAGTTCAGGTATCGAGCGTACCGCTGAGAAACTGCCGCAGGCGCTGCATCATCAAACGCCCGTCACTCCCCAGACAGCCCACCGGCGAAGCGCTCAGGCTGTCCTGGGCCAGCTCGGCGACGTCTCCCGCCAGCATCAGCGGACACTCCAGGGTCAGCGCCATGCGGTTCAAGCGTCGAGGCAGCTCCGGCGCCGGCGCGTGATTGGAAAACAGCACCAGCGCCTGGGGCTTGATCTTCTCGCAGACCAGGGTCAGCTCGTCGAACGGCTGCCCCGGCGCCAACACCCGGACTTCCAACTCGGCACTGCCCAGCATCAGCGCCGCCACCAGCAATTCCAGCTCCCGGCATTGCTCGGCAAGCGCCGCCAGCAGCACCGGGCGCAGCGCTTGGCCGCGCTGCAACAGCAGGCGCTGGGAGACCCGCGAACGCAGGAAGTGATCGAAGAACAGCCATTCGCTGGTGTGGCCGTAAGGTTCCTGGTGCTGCGCCAGCTGCCGCCAGAACGGCATGAGGATGTCCTGGAACACCACCGACAGCGAATAGCTGGAGAAGATCTGGCCGTACAGCCGCTCCAGGTGCGGCTCGTCGAAGCCGCCGACCGCCCGCTTGAGTTGCCCCTGCCACTGCAGGTAATCGCCCGATGCGCTGTCGCCCGGCATGGCCTGCGGCGCCTCGCGGGCGGCCCGGGTCTTGGCGAGGATCTTGCCGACCTTGCTGACCGCGACACCCCGATCGATCCAGCCGAGGATCTCGCGGACCGTCTCGACATCGTGCATCGAATACAAACGATGCCCACTTTCGGTGCGCGTCGGCTGGATCAATCCATAACGACGCTCCCAGGCCCGCAGGGTCACCGGGTTGATCCCCGTGAGCCGTGAAACTTCCCGGATTGGAAACAGATCGTCCTGCGAGGGTTGGTCGAGGGGCTGTGTCGGGCGGGAAAGTTCAGTAATAACGGGCATCTGGGCAGAAAACACCGATGGATAAAGTGACGGCCATTCTACTCCCCATCGGTGACAGTTCTTCAACACAGGGCAAAGCGACCGCTGCCTCTGGTGTATTTGTCACAATCAGGAATAATCCTTGCTTGCTTTCAAGACGCAGCCCAACACCCCGGTGCTGCGTCCGGCGTACGGCCTTACCCAGGCAGCGCATTGGTTTTACGGAGATACATAATGTCTACCTCACCCGTCACCCTGATGGTCGCCCGGCGTGTCGCCGATGGCCGTTACCAGGACCTGATCGCCTGGCTGCGCGAAGGCGAACAATTGGCCACCGACTTCCCCGGTTATCTCGGCTCCGGCGTGCTCGCTCCGCCGCCCGACGATGACGAATTCCAGATCATCTTCCGCTTCGCCGACGAGCAGACCCTGCACGTCTGGGAGCACTCCGCCTCGCGCACCGCCTGGCTGGCCCGCGGCAGCGACCTGTTCGCCCATCCCCATGAACACCGGGTCAGCGGCATCGACGGCTGGTTCGGCGCGGCCGGCCAGCGCCCTCCGCGCTGGAAGCAGGCGGTGGCCATCTGGCTGGCGTTCTTCCCGGTGTCGCTGATTTTCAACTTCATCCTCAGCCCGCTGCTGGGCGAACTCAGCCTGGCGCCGCGCGTGCTCGTCAGCACCCTGGCCCTGACGCCGCTGATGGTCTACTGGTTCATTCCGCTGTCCACCCGCCTGTTGTCCGGGTGGCTGAACAGCACGCCGCCCCGTCCGCTGCCGGCAGCACCTTCCCCACAGAGCCACGTGTAGCACCGGCTCGCCGGCGATGAGCAATAACGCGGTCTGCCAGACAGACCGCGGCACCATCATCGCGGACAAGTCGGATCGCCGCCCGCTCGCTCCTGCAGCGGCTTGGGCGAACCCCGCCCCGCGCTGGTATAGTTTTGCTCTACCTGCGACGCGAGCCGTTCATGACTACTTCCCCTGCCTCGATCCTGATCACCGGCGCCGGCCAGCGTGTCGGCCTGCATTGCGCATTGCGCCTGCTGGAAGACGGTCACCGGGTGATCATCAGCTATCGCACCGAACGCCCCGGCGTGCAGGCCTTGCGCGAGCGTGGCGCGATTGCCCTGTTCGCCGACTTCTCCAGCGAAGCCGGGATCCAGGCCTTCATCAGCCAATTGCACGAGCACACCGACAGCCTGCGGGCGATCGTGCACAACGCCTCGCAATGGCTGGAGGAAACGCCCGGCCAGGAAAGCGCGGCCTTCGCCGACATGTTCAGCGTGCACATGCTCGCGCCCTACCTGATCAACCTGCATTGCGCGGACCTGCTGCGGCGCTCCAGCCCCGCCGACATCGTGCACATCGGCGACGACGTCACGCGCCGCGGCAGCAGCAAGCACATCGCCTATTGCGCCACCAAGGCCGGCCTCGACAGCCTGACCCTGTCCTTCGCGGCGAAATATGCCCCGACAATCAAGGTCAACGGCATCGCCCCGGCTCTGTTAATGTTCAATCCCGACGACGACGCGGCGTACCGCGCCAAGGCCCTGGCCAAGTCCGCCCTGGGCATCGAACCCGGTTGCGAGGTGGTCTACCAGAGCCTGCGTTATCTGCTCGACAACCCTTATGTCACCGGCACGACCCTGACCGTCAACGGCGGGCGGCACCTCAAGTAAGGCTTCCCGCGAGGACGTTGCATGACGCTTTCCCTGCCCCAGCACTACCGCGAGATCCTCAAGGGTCTCGGCGAAGACCCCGAGCGCGAAGGCCTGCTCGACACCCCGCAACGCGCGGCCAAGGCCATGCAGTACCTGTGTCATGGCTACAGCCAGTCGGTGGATGAGGTGGTCAATGGCGCGCTGTTCGCCTCCGACAACGATGAAATGGTCATAGTCGCCGACATCGAACTCTACTCCCTGTGCGAACATCACCTGCTGCCCTTCATCGGCAAGGCCCATGTGGCTTATATTCCCACCGGCAAGGTGCTGGGCCTGTCGAAGATCGCCCGGATCGTCGACATGTTCGCCCGCCGCCTGCAGATCCAGGAAAACCTCACGCGGGAAATCGCCGACGCGGTGCAGCGGGTAACCCAGGCCGCCGGCGTCGCGGTGGTCGTCGAAGCCCAGCACATGTGCATGATGATGCGCGGTGTCGAGAAGCAGAACTCGACCATGCACACTTCGGTGATGCTCGGCGCCTTTCGCGATTCGAGCACCACGCGCCAGGAATTCCTGCAATTGATCGGACGGAGCAAGTAGCAATGCCACAACTTCAGCCAGGAATGGCTCGCATCCGGGTCAAGGACCTGTGCCTGCGAACCTTCATCGGAATCAACGAGGACGAGATCCTCAACAAGCAGGATGTGCTGATCAACCTGACCATCCTGTATGCCGCGCAGGAAGCCGTGCGCGACAACGACATCGACCATGCGCTGAACTACCGCACCATCACCAAGGCAATCATCGCCCACGTGGAGGGCAACCGCTTTGCCCTGCTCGAGCGCCTGACCCAGGAAATCCTCGATCTGATCATGGCCAACGAATCGGTGCTGTACGCCGAGGTCGAAGTCGACAAACCCCACGCCCTGCGTTTCGCCGAGTCGGTGTCGATCACGCTTGCAGCGAGCCGCTAGCTACAAGCGGCAAGCTTCAAGCTGTAAACTTCCAGCCACCGCAATCCATCTTGCAGCTTGAAGCTTGCCGCTTGAAGCTGTCTCAGAGAGACCTATGACCCCCCAACAACGCCTGGAACTCGAAGCCGCCGCCTTCCGCCGCCTGGTCGCGCACCTGGACAGCCGCAAGGACGTGCAGAACATAGACCTGATGAACCTCGCCGGCTTCTGCC
Source organism: Pseudomonas sp. GW822-FHT05A08 (assembly GCF_058800485.1). Lineage (NCBI taxonomy): Bacteria > Pseudomonadati > Pseudomonadota > Gammaproteobacteria > Pseudomonadales > Pseudomonadaceae > Pseudomonas > Pseudomonas sp. GW822-FHT05A08. The sequence goes on along the minus strand of NZ_CM179511.1, from coordinate 1,327,124 downwards.
GCAACTGCCTGTCCAAGTGGTACAAGGCCGAGGCCGACGAGCGCCAGATCGAGGTCAGCCTCGATGACGCCCGTGAAGTGGTGTATGGCATGCCCTACGCCGAGTGGAAGAACCTCTACCAGAAAGAAGCCAGCGCCGAGCAGCAAGCAGCGTTCGCCAAAGGAAAACCCCATGACTGACCTGAACACCCTGCGCGCCAGCCTCAAGAGCGGCGAGCACGCCTTCGCCGACACCCTGGCCTTTATCGCCGCCGGCTACGATTACCAGCCACAGGCCTTCAACAACGGTGGCGTGGAAAACGCCGCCGGGCAGAACGAAGGTTCGTGCAAGACCCTGGGCCTGGCCCTGCTGGAAGGCTTGAGCGACGAAGAAGCGCTGTTGGCGTTCGGTGAGCATTACCGCTCGGTGCTGGCCACCCCTGAAGGCAGCGACCATGGCAATATCCGCGCGCTGATCGCCCATGGCCTGGCGGGCGTGAAGTTTGCCCAGCAACCACTCAAGCGCCGCTGACCTGTAGGAGTGAGGCTTGCCCGCGATCCAGACAACGCGGTGCTGCAGATAGACCGCGTGGAGCCTATCGCGGGCAAGTCGGATCGCCGCCCGCTCGCTCCTACGGAAACAACAGACACAAAAAAACCGGCCTGGGCCGGTTTTTTCATTGCAACGGTCTGAGAATCAAGCGTTCTGCAGGTCGTCCAGGTAACGCTCGGTGTCCAGGGCGGCCATGCAACCGGCGCCGGCCGAGGTAATGGCCTGGCGGTACACGTGGTCGGCCACGTCGCCGGCGGCGAAGATGCCTGCGATGCTGGTGGCGGTGGCATTGCCTTCACGGCCGCCCTGCACGACCAGGTAGCCGTCCTTCAGCTCCAGCTGGCCTTCGAACAGCGAAGTGTTCGGGGTGTGGCCAATAGCGATGAACACACCGTCGACCTTGATTTCGTCGAAGCTGCCATCGTTGTTCTTCAGGCGCGCGCCGGTGACACCCATGTTGTCGCCCAGCACTTCGTCCAGGTTGGCGTTCAGCTTGAGTTCGATCTTGCCTTCGGCAACCCGGGCATTGAGCTTGTCGATCAGGATCTTCTCGGCGCGGAAGGTATCGCGACGGTGGATCAGGGTGACCTTGCTGGCGATATTGGCCAGGTACAGGGCTTCTTCGACAGCGGTGTTGCCGCCACCGACCACGGCCACTGGCTTGTTGCGATAGAAGAAACCGTCGCAGGTCGCGCAGGCCGACACGCCTTTGCCCATGAACGCTTCTTCCGAAGGCAGGCCCAGGTAACGGGCGCTGGCGCCGGTGGCGATGATCAAGGCGTCGCAGGTGTAGGTCGCGCTGTCGCCGGTCAGGGTGTAAGGCTTGGCGGCGAAGTCCACGGCATTGATGTGATCGAAGACGATTTCGGTCTCGAAACGCTCGGCGTGTTCACGCATGCGCTCCATCAGCGCCGGGCCGGTCAGGCCGTGGACGTCGCCCGGCCAGTTGTCGACTTCGGTGGTGGTGGTCAGCTGACCGCCGGCCTGCATGCCGGTAATCAGCAGCGGCTTCAGGTTGGCGCGGGCGGCATAGACCGCGGCGCTGTAACCGGCAGGGCCGGAACCGAGAATAATCACACGCGAATGACGTACATCAGACATGACTCACTCCTATCGACCGGCCCGGATCACTGGCGCGGAACGCCGGATTGCCGGCTGGAATAAAAAAGGACGGCGAAAGCACTTGGGGAAGGCTTCAGGTTCGCCCGTCCGAAAAATAATGGGTGCAGCGTATAGAGGGGGCGAAGATTAAGGAAATACGGTTTAACAATCCAGCTCATAGGAGGTCTCTATCCGGTATCGGCGTATTTACCGGCGCCTTTGTTACAGTTGATGTCGACCTAACGACCGCGCTTTCGCCGGTGGGGCAAAGCCGGTAAGGTCGGCGCGTTTTCCCCTTGCACGGAGCTCCTTATGCCCGCCCCCGTTCTGTCCGGCCCGCAATACCTGCGCGAAGGCCTCAAGCTGGTGCTCAGCCCCGGCCTGCGTCTGTTCGTCCTTTTGCCCCTGGCCATCAACCTGGTGCTGTTCGTCGGATTGATCTATTTCGCCGGCCATCAGTTCAGCCTGTGGGTCGACACCCTGATGCCGTCCCTGCCGGACTGGCTGAGCTTTCTCAGCTACATCCTCTGGCCGCTGTTCGTGGTGCTGGTGCTGCTGATGGTGTTTTTCACCTTCACCATGCTGGCCAACGTGATTGCCGCGCCCTTCAACGGGTTTCTCGCGGAGAAAGTCGAAGTGGTGGTCCGTGGCACCGACGATTTCCCGCCCTTCAGCTGGGCCGAACTGCTGGCCATGATCCCACGCACCCTGGCCCGGGAAATGCGCAAGCTGGGCTATTTCCTGCCGCGGGCCATCGGCCTGTTCATCCTGTCCTTCATTCCGGTGGTGAACCTGGTGGCCGCGCCGCTGTGGCTGCTGTTCGGCGTGTGGATGATGGCGATCCAGTACATCGACTACCCGGCGGACAACCACAAGCTGGGCTGGAACGAGATGCTCGCCTGGCTGCGGGAAAAGCGCTGGCAGAGCATGAGCTTTGGCGGGATCGTCTATCTGGTGCTGCTGATCCCGGTGGTCAACATCCTGATGATGCCGGCGGCGGTGGCCGGGGCGACGCTGTTCTGGGTGCGTGAGCGCGGCGCGGAGAGCCTGGTGGCCCAGCAACGCTGAGCGGGTCACAAATCCATCATCGCAACGTCACAATGACGACATGGCCTCGGCTGACACTGAGGCCATGACGACAGCTCTGCATATCACTCTGATCACCGAAACCTTCCCACCGGAAATCAATGGCGTGGCCAATACCCTTGGCCGCCTGTGCGATGGATTGCGCGCCCGTGGACACCAGGTGGAACTGATCCGCCCACGTCAGGGCGCCGATCAGAGCCGGATCAGCGACGAGGGTCTGCTGCTGTGCCGTGGCTGGCCGCTGCCGGGTTATCCGGGGCTGCAATGGGGCCAGTCGTCGATGCACAAGCTGTTGCGGCGCTGGAAACGTCATCGCCCGGATGTGCTGTACATCGCCACCGAGGGCCCGCTGGGCCTGTCCGCGCTGCGGGCGGCGCGGCGCCTGGGGATTTCCGTGGTCAGCGGTTTCCACACCAACTTCCAGCAGTACTCCAGCCAGTACGGCCTGGGTTTGCTGACCCGCCTGCTGACCCACTACCTGCGCTGGTTCCACAACCGTTCCAAGCTGACCCTGGTGCCCAGCGCCAGCCAGCGCCTGGAGCTGGAGCGGCGCAACTTCGAACGCCTGGCGCTGCTGTCGCGCGGGGTCGACAGCCAGCTGTTCCACCCGGCCAAGCGCCTCAACGAACTGCGCCAAGGCTGGGGGCTGGGCAACGACGATATCGCGGTGATTCACGTTGGCCGCCTGGCGCCGGAGAAGAACCTGGGCCTGCTCAAACGCTGCTTCGCTCAGCTGCAGGACACTTATCCACAGCAGTCCATGAAATTGATCGTGGTGGGCGATGGCCCGCAACGCGCGGTCCTGCAGAAGGAGTTGCCGGACGCGGTGTTCTGCGGTTCGCAGCGCGGCGAAGCGCTGGCCAGTCACTACGCGTCGGGGGATCTGTTCCTGTTCCCGAGCCTGACCGAAACCTTCGGCAACGTGGTGCTCGAGGCCCTGGCCTCGGGGCTGGCCGTGGTGGCTTACGACCAGGCTGCGGCGGCCCAGCATATTCGCCATGGCTACAACGGTGTGCTGGCGATGCCCGGGGACGAATGTGCGTTCTGCGATGCCGCCAGCTGGCTGCTGGAAGAACCCGAGACCTTGCGCCGAGTGCGCCTCAATGCCCGCCAGCACGCCAGCCGCCAGGGCTGGGCGGCGATCATCGAGCAGTTTGAAACCCAGCTGCGCGGCGCTTGCACGGAAGAAGTGGTGGTGTCTGAGGGGCGCTTGTTGCCCTGAAAACATCGCGAGCAAGCTCGCCCCTACATAGACAGTGCCCGTTGTAGGAGCGAGCTTGCTCGCGATAACGTTTCCCGGCTGCACTCAGACCAGCGTCATCAACGCCTCACGGCTGAACGGCAGGATGTCCTGCTCGCGACCGTCCCGCACCTTCTGCGCCCAGTCCGGGTCCACCAGCAACGCGCGCCCTACCGCTACCAGATCGAATTCGTCGTTGTTCAGACGCTCCAGGAGCTTTTCCAGGCTCGCCGGCTGCGCCACCTTGTCGGTGTTGACCATGAACTGCAGGAACTCGCCGTCGAGGCCGACGCTGCCCACGGTGATGGTCGGCTTGCCGGTGAGCTGACGGGTCCAGCCGGCCAGGTTCAGCTCGGAACCCTCGAACTCCGGCTCCCAGAAACGCCGGGTGGAGCAGTGGAAGATGTCCACGCCAGCGTCCGCCAGCGGCTTGAGGAACTCGCCCAGGGCCTCGGGGGTTTGGACCAGGCGGGCGCTGTAGTCCTGCTGCTTCCACTGCGAAAAACGGAAGATGATCGGGAAGCCTGGGCCCACCGCGGCGCGCACGGCCTGGATCAGCTCGATGGCAAACCGCGAACGCTGGGCCAGGTCGCCACCGTACTCGTCGGTACGCTGGTTGCTGCCCTCCCAGAAGAACTGGTCGACCAGGTAACCGTGGGCGCCGTGGATCTCCACGCCGTCCATGCCGATGTCCTGGGCATCCTTGGCGGCCTGGGCGAAGGCGGCGATCACTTCGCCGATGTCGTCCCGGGTCATGCCGTGGACCACCACCTGGCCGTCCTTGAGTTTTTCCGACGGGCCGTAACCCGGCACGCTGGCGTCCGGCTCGGTGCCCAGGCGGCGCACATTGCCCACATGCCACAGCTGCGGAACGATCTTGCCGCCTTCGGCGTGCACCGCGTCCACCACCTTCTTCCAGCCGGCCAGGGCCGCTTCGCCATAAAAGCGCGGAACGTTCGGATAGCCGTTGGAGGCCTTGTGCCCGACCGTGGTGCCTTCGGTGATGATCAGGCCGACCTCGGCCGCGGCGCGACGACGGTAGTACTCGATGACTTTCGAGTTCGGCACGCCACCCGGGGAAAACGAGCGGGTCATCGGCGCCATCACCACCCGGCTCGACAGCTCCAGGGCACCCAGCTGAAAGGGTTTGAACAAGGCTTGAACGGGCATGCGGTACTCCAGGGCTGACGGTCTTAATCGCGGGAAATGGCAAGTCGGGCGGGTACACCGACGGCCTTATGATGGCGATAATATTCCGTACCCCAGGCAACGCCCAGCACTATTGATCGGGGTGATTAAGGTGCCAAAGCGGAGGAAAGCGAAGGTGCGCGAACGCGCGGTAAAACCGGCCGGGCAGCGGGGCCCGGCGTGCAGATTCAGCTCAAGGCTTTTTCGATGGCCTGGATGACCGTCGAATCGTCGGGCGCGGTGCGTGGGGAGAAACGCGCCAGGACGCGGCCGTCCTTGCCCAGCAGGAATTTCTCGAAATTCCAGGTGATGTCGCCCGGGAATTCCGCCCCTTCGCCCGCCAGCAGACGGTACAACTGATGGCGCTCCGGACCGTTGACGTCCAGCTTGCTGCTCAACGGAAAGGTCACCCCGTAGTTGAGGCTGCAGAATTCCTGGATCTCCTGCTCGGAGCCTGGCTCCTGCCCGGCGAACTGATTACACGGCAGGCCCAGCACGCTGAACCCCTGGCCTTTGTATTGCTGGTAGAGGTTCTCCAGCGCCGCGTATTGTGGTGTCAGACCACACTTGGAGGCGACGTTGACCACCAGCACGACGTGCCCCTTGAAAGGCGCGAGCGGTAGCTCCTGACCATCCAGGGCTTTCAATTTAAGGTCGTGAAAAGCACTCATGACGAACTCCAAATTCCCGTGTTCTTGCAGAAAACAGCCACTCGACAGTACCGCCTGTTGCCCGGCGATAAAAGCCGCCGACTAAAAAGGCGCCCTCGGGCGCCTCTCCAGTCAGACTTGAGCTTAGCGCAGAAATCAGTGGTGATGGCCACCTTCGCCATGGACGTGGCCATGGGCGATTTCTTCCTGGCTGGCGTCACGGATGTCGACAACCTTGACCTTGAAGTTCAGGCGCTGGCCGGCCAGCGGGTGGTTGCCGTCGACAGTCACGTCGTCGCCGTCCAGGTCGCGGATGGTGACGATCTGCATCTGGCCGTCCGGAGCGGAAGCGTGGAACTGCATGCCCACTTCCAGTTCGTCGACACCTTCGAACATGCTGCGGCTCAGGGTGCTGACCAGCTCGGCGGCGTATTCGCCGTAGGCATCTTCCGGCTCAACGGCAACGCTCAGCTCGTCGCCGACGTTCTTGCCTTCCAGGGCCTTTTCCAGGCCTGGAATGATGTTTCCTGCGCCATGCAGGTAGACCAGCGGTGCGCCGCCGGCGGAGCTGTCGATGACCTCACCAGCGTCGTTGGTGAGGGTATAGTCGATGGAGACAGCCTTGTTGGCGGCGATCAGCATGGGGCGAGACCTTTTGCATAAGAATGAAGAACGTCCAAGTTTAGCGAAGCAATCGCCCGAAAGCGAACGGAACCCGGACAAACGGAACCTGACGCCAGGCTCGACGATCGTCGGCTTTCATCAGGATGAAGACGGCCACTGGGTCGTCGAGCTGTCCTGTGGCCATACCCAGCACCTGCGCCACCAGCCGCCCTGGCAATCCCGGGCCTGGATCCTGGATCCGCTCAAGCGTGCGGAAAAAATAGGCCAGCCCTTTGCCTGCGGTTGGTGCGCACAAGGCTCGGTTAGCGCTAACCTTGGCGCCTGAATTTCCGGTAGAGCAGTAAACATAAGCGACTCACCGTTGCCATGCACCCGTCGAGAATCCGCATGCAAACTTTTTTTATCGCGCCCACCGATTTTGGTGTGGGTCTGACCTCCATCAGCCTCGGGCTGGTGCGTACCCTGGAACGGGCCGGCCTCAAGGTCGGCTTCTTCAAACCCATTGCCCAGCCTCACCCAGGCGATACCGGCCCTGAACGCTCGACCGAGCTGGTAGCCCGCACCCATGGCCTGAAACCGCCGCAGCCGCTGGGCCTGGCCCATGTCGAACGGATGCTCGGCGACGGCCAGCTGGACGAACTGCTGGAAGAAATCATCACCCTGTACCAGCAGTCGGCCGTCGGCAAGGACGTGCTGGTGGTCGAAGGCATGGTGCCGACCCGCAGCGCCAGCTATGCCGCACGGGTCAACCTGCACCTGGCGAAAAGCCTGGATGCCGAGGTGATCCTGGTATCAGCCCCGGAAAACGAAGTGCTCACCGAGCTGTCCGGTCGCGTGGAGTTGCAGGCGCAGCTGTTCGGCGGCCCGCGCGATCCGAAAGTGCTGGGGGTGATCCTCAACAAGGTGCGGACCGACGAAAGCATGGAGGCCTTTTCCGCCCGCCTGAAAGAGCACTCGCCCCTGCTGCGCAGCGGCGACTTCCGCCTGCTCGGCTGCATCCCCTTCCAGCCGGAACTGAACGCGCCGCGCACCCGCGACGTCGCCGACTTGATGGGCGCCCAGGTGCTCAACGCCGGCGACTACGAAAGCCGGCGCATGACCAAGATCATCATCTGCGCGCGCACCATGCGTAACACCGTGGAGCTGCTCAAACCCGGCGTATTGGTGGTGACGCCCGGCGATCGCGACGACATCATCCTCGCCGTGAGCCTGGCCGCGATCAACGGCGTGCCCCTGGCCGGGTTGCTGCTGACCAGCGACACCCTGCCCGACCCACGGATCATGGAGCTGTGCCGCGGCGCCTTGAATGCCGGCCTGCCAGTGCTGTCGGTGAGTACCGGCTCCTACGACACCGCCAACCAGTTGAACGGCCTGAACAAGGAAATCCCCATCGACGACCGCGAGCGCGCGGAGATCATCACCGACTTCGTCGCCAGCCACCTGGACGCCAAGTGGCTGCACCAGCGCTGCGGCACGCCGCGGGAAATGCGCCTGTCGCCAGCGGTGTTCCGCTACCAGTTGATCCAGCGCGCCCAGGAAGCCAACAAGCGCATCGTCCTGCCCGAAGGCAGCGAGCCGTTGACCGTGCAAGCCGCGGCGATCTGCCAGGCGCGCGGCATCGCCCGTTGCGTGCTGCTGGCCAAGCCGGCGGATGTCGAGGCCGTCGCCCGGGCCCAGGGCATCGAGCTGCCGCCTGGCCTGGAAGTCATCGACCCGGACCAGATCCGCGAACGCTACGTCGAGCCGATGGTGGCGCTGCGCAAGAGCAAGAGCCTCAACGCGCCGATGGCCGAACAGCAGCTGGAAGACCCGGTGGTGATCGGCACCATGATGCTGGCCCTGGACGAAGTCGATGGCCTGGTGTCCGGCCTGATCCACTCCACCGCCAATACCATCCGTCCGGCCTTGCAACTGATCAAGACCGCGCCGGGCTGCACCCTGGTGTCATCGGTGTTTTTCATGCTGTTTCCCGAGCAGGTGCTGGTCTACGGCGACTGCGTGATGAACCCGCACCCGAGCGCCAGCGAGCTGGCCGAGATCGCCCTGCAAAGCGCCGACTCGGCGGCCGCGTTCGGCATCACCCCGCGGGTGGCGATGATCAGCTATTCCAGCGGCGAATCGGCCAGTGGCGAAGAAGTGGAGAAGGTCCGCGAAGCCACCTTGCTGGCCCATGAAGCCCAGAGCTCGCTGCTGATCGACGGTCCGTTGCAATACGATGCCGCGGCCAACGAGGCCGTGGCCCAGCAACTGGCGCCCAACAGCCTGGTCGCGGGCAAGGCCACGGTGTTCGTGTTTCCCGACCTGAACACCGGCAACACCACCCACAAGGCCGTGCAGCGCAGCGCCGACTGCGTCAGCCTCGGGCCGATGCTGCAAGGCCTGCGCAAGCCGGTGAACGACCTGCCGCGCGGCGCCCAGGTCGACGACATCGTCTACACCATCGCCCTGACCGCGATTCAAGCCGCCAACCGACCCCTGGATGTGTAAATTGGATTTTCTACCTGCACCGCTGCGAGGCGTGATCGCCTCGCTGTTGTTGGCGCTCAACACCATCGTCTGCTGCACCCCGCTGTTCGTGGTGGCGATCTTCAAGTTGCTGCTGCCCTTCCCGGCGGCCCAGCGCTTCACCGACTGGCTGATGAGCCACATCCATGAAGCCTGGATCAGCAACAACAAGGCCTGGATGAGCCTGCTCGGGCACACCCGCTGGCACCTCAGCGGGCTCGACAGCCTGGACTACCGGCACTCGTACCTGATCACCAGCAACCACCAGAGCTGGGTCGACATCATGGTCCTGCAGTACGTGCTCAACCGGCGTATCCGCCCGCTGAAGTTCTTCCTCAAGCAGGAGCTGATCTGGGTGCCGGTGATCGGCCTGGCCTGGTGGGCCCTGGGCTTCCCGTTCATGAAGCGCTACTCCAAGGCCTACCTGGAAAAACACCCGGAGAAAAAGGGCAAGGACCTGGAGACCACTCGCAAGACCTGCGCGAAATTCCGCGACAACCCGGTGGGCATCTTCAACTTCGTCGAAGGCACACGCTTCACCCAGGCCAAGCACGCGCAGCAGGCCTCACCGTTCCGCTACCTGCTCAAGCCCAAGGCCGGCGGCATCGCCTTCGTGCTGGACGCCATGGGCGAGCAGCTGGAATCCATCGTCAACGTCACCATTCATTATCCGGCGGGCCAGCCGGGTTATTGGGACCTGCTGTGCGGCAAGGTCAACGAGGTGGTGGTGCATTTCGAGGAGCTGCCGATCCCGCCGCAGTTCATCGGCAAGAACTACGACCAGGATGGCGTGTACCGCCTGGAGTTCCAGGGCTGGATCAACCAGCTGTGGCAGAACAAGGATGCGCTGCTGGAACAGATGCATCGGGAATATCCGGGCAAATAACGGAACGCTCGCGATAGCTTTTCAAGGCCACAAAAAAGCCCGCCGTCGATCACTCGACGGCGGGCTTTTCATTGGCCGCTAAAGCTTAGATCGCGCCACGCTTGCGCAGCAGTTCCAGCACTTGCTTGACGCCCTCTTCCAGCGACACGGACTGGGTATCGATCACCAGATCGGCATCCAGCGGCACGTCGTACGGGAAGGACTCGCCCGGGATGTTATCCCCGCCTGCGGCGTACAAGCCCTGCGGATCACGCTCGGCGCAAGCCGCCGGCGAGGCCTGGACGTAGACCGTCAACAGACGTTCCTTGCCGATCAGGTCCCTGGCCTGTTCACGACCTTCCGCACTCGGCGCAACGAACGCCGCCAGGGTCAGCAGGCCGGCTTCGTTGAACTGGCGCGCCACGTGCGCGGCACGCCGCCAGTTCTCGGTACGCCCGGCGCGATCCTGGGGCAGGCCCTTGTTCAGGTCGTGACGCAGGTTCTGGCCGTCGAGGACGAATACCGCGCGGCCCAGGTCGAACAGCTTGCGCTCGACCGCGTAGGCCAGGGTGCTCTTGCCGGCGCCGGACAGGCCGCTGAACAGCACGGTGGCCGGTTGCTGGCCGAAGCGCTGGGCACGCTCCTCGGTGGCGACATGGGCCAGCTTGCCATGATGCGTGCTGCTGCCATGCACCACAGGCTGGGCGACGATCATGCCGGCGCCGACAGTGCCGTTGGTCAAGCGGTCGATGACGATGAACGCACCGGTGGTGCGGTTGCTGTCGTAACCGTCGAGGGCAATCGGCGCGTCGAGGGCGATCTTGACCTTGCCGATCTCGTTCAGTTGCAGGGCGCTGGCCGGACCTTCTTCAAGGGTGTTCACGTCGACCCTGTTGACGATGCTGGCAATGGAGCCCGGCACGTAGCTGGTAGCGCGCTTGATGTCGTATTTCTTGCCCGGCAGCATCGGCTCTTCGGCCATCCAGACCAGCATGGCTTCGAAGCTGTCGGTCACCGGCGGTACGTTGTCGGCATGCACCAGCAGGTCGCCACGGGAGATGTCGATCTCGTCTTCCATGGTCAGGGTCACGGCCTGGCCCGGGCCGGCATGCTCCAGCTCGCCTTCGAAGGTGACGATGGATTTCACCCGGCTGCTCTTGCCCGACGGCAGCACCACGACTTCGTCGCCCTTGTGCACGATGCCGCTGGCCAGGGTTCCGGCGAAACCACGGAAGTTCAGGTTCGGACGGTTCACGTACTGCACCGGGAAGCGCAGGTCGCTGAAGTTGCGGTCACCCGCCACTTCCACGGTCTCGAGGATTTCCATCAGCGACTGGCCGGTGTACCACGGCGAGCGCTCGGACTTGTTCACCACGTTGTCGCCCTTGAGGGCCGACATCGGCACGAAGTGCAGGCTGGTGGGCTTCATCTTCAGGCCTTCGGCGAACTTCAGGTAGTCGGCCTTGATCGATTCGAACACACCCTGGTCGAAGTCCTTGAGGTCCATCTTGTTGATGGCCACGACTATGTGCTTGATGCCCAGCAGGGAGGCGATGAAGCTGTGGCGACGGGTCTGGGTCTGCACACCGTAGCGGGCATCCACCAGGATGATCGCCAGGTCACAGGTGGAAGCACCGGTGGCCATGTTGCGGGTGTACTGCTCATGGCCGGGGGTGTCGGCGATGATGAATTTGCGCTTGGCGGTGGAGAAGTAGCGGTAGGCGACATCGATGGTGATGCCCTGCTCCCGCTCGGCCTGCAGGCCGTCGACCAGCAATGCCAGGTCGATGTCGTCGCCGGTGGTACCGACTTTTTTCGAGTCGCGGGTAATGGCTTCCAGATGGTCTTCGTAGATCATCTTCGAATCGTGCAGCAGGCGCCCGATCAGGGTGCTCTTGCCGTCGTCGACGTTACCGCAGGTCAAGAAGCGCAGCAGTTCTTTGCGTTCGTGCTGGGCCAGGTAGGCGAGGATGTCCTCGCTGATCAATTCGGATTGATGGCTCATTGCATTCAAGCTCCAAGCTGTAAGCTTCAAGCGGCAAGCTTGTCGGCGTACAGCTAGTCAGAAATTTTGTTGATCAGGCCGCAGAGCATTTTTGAGAGCTCGCGAGTTTCTGTAATCCAGTTTTCAGCCAGTGGGTCGGCTATGTAAGCAATGTCACGACCAATGAGGATCTGGGTACGTAGCTCCCCGCAAGAAGCCTTCGCGATCCAAAGAAAGCGAACTTTTTCTTTAATGCTGTGACGTTCCATGCCTTCTGCGATATTGGAAGGCACCGAAAGTGCAGACCGGGTAATTTGATCCTTGAAACCAAAGTCTCCGCATCCTGCAAGCTCTCTATAAATCCCCACTGCTAAACATCTGCTTCTCTGCCAAACAACCAGTTTCTCGAAGTCCATTGCGAGTCACTCGATAGCGGCTCGCAACAACCGGCTGCAAGCACCAAACTGCAAAATTACGCATACCGCCTTTAACTTGCAGCTTGCCGCTTGTAACTCGAAGCTTAAAAGTACCCCTGACGTTTCTTGTCTTCCATGGAACCGGCGCCATCGTGATCGATGACCCGGCCCTGGCGCTCGGAAGTTCGCGTCAGGAGCATTTCCTGAATGATGTCCGTCAGGCTTTCGGCCTCGGACTCCACCGCGCCCGTCAACGGGTAGCAGCCAAGGGTACGGAAACGCACCTTCTTCTTGACGATGCGGGCCTTCTCCTCGTCGGAGAGGTGCTCAAGGATGCGCTCGTCGTCGATCATGATCAGGGTGCCGTTCTTCTCGATCACTTCGCGCTCGGCGGCGAAGTACAGCGGCACGATCGGGATGCCTTCCAGATAGATGTATTGCCAGATGTCCAGCTCGGTCCAGTTCGACAGCGGGAAGACGCGGATCGACTCGCCCTTGTTGACCTTGCCGTTGTAGACGTTCCACAGCTCGGGGCGCTGGTTCTTCGGGTCCCAGCGATGCTTGCTGTCGCGGAACGAGTACACGCGCTCCTTGGCGCGGGATTTCTCTTCGTCACGCCGGGCACCGCCGAACGCCGCATCGAAACCGTACTTGTCCAGCGCCTGCTTGAGGCCCTCGGTTTTCATGATGTCGGTGTGCTTGGCACTGCCGTGGGTGAAGGGGTTGATGCCCTGCGCAACGCCTTCCGGGTTGACGTGGGTGATCAGTTCCAGGCCCAGCTCTTCGACCATGCGATCGCGGAACTTGTACATCTCCTGGAATTTCCACTGGGTGTCGACGTGCATCACCGGAAACGGCAGCTTGCCCGGGAAGAACGCCTTGCGCGCCAGGTGCAGCATCACGGCGGAGTCTTTACCGATGGAGTACAGCATCACCGGGTTGTCGAACTCGGCGGCCACCTCGCGGATGATGTGGATGCTTTCCGCCTCCAGCTGTTTCAGATGCGTCAGTTTGTCGACCATGGCTACTCACGAAAGCTTTCTTATGGACGGCCTGCGGGCCGTGTTCGAGCGGGGCATGCTAGCACAGCGACCTCTTCTAATCAGGACGCCAGCTAGATCGAAACGGTATATGAATATACCCGCCTGTTTGCTGTGTTTACGCCTCTCTGTAGCCGCTGCCGCAGGCTGCGATCGACTGCGCAGCAGGCGTGCTCTTGAAGGCCCTGCGGGCGTTGGTGCAGCCTGCGGCAGCGGCTACAGGACAAGGCTTTATATAGGGTTCGGGCAGTCGATGAACAAGTGTTCGAGGGCGAAGCGGCGGGCCAGGTAATCCCCCAGCGCCTGCACGCCGTAACGCTCGGTGGCGTGATGGCCGGCGGCGATGAAACTGATGTCGTTTTCCCGGGCGCTGTGGAAGGTCTGCTCCGAGGCCTCACCGCTCAGGTACAGATCGACCCCGGCCAGCACCGCCTGATCGATGTAGCCCTGGCCACCGCCGGTGCACCAGCCGACACGCCGGATCATCTTGCTGCCTTCGACCACCAGCGGCTCGCGCCCCATCACCTCCTGGACCTTGCGCGCGAAGTCCCGCGCGGTCATGGGCTCGGCAAGGGAGCCGACCAGCCCGACGATCTTCAGGTTGTCCGGGTCCAGCGGACCTTCCACGGTGATATCCAGCTGCCGCGCCAGCTGCACGTTGTTGCCGACATCCGGGTGCAGGTCCAGCGGCAGGTGATAAGCCAGCAGGCTGATATCGTGCTTGAGCAGGGTTTTCAGCCGACGCTGCTTCATGCCGGTGATGCAGGGATTCTCGCCTTTCCAGAAATAGCCGTGATGCACCAGCACCAGATCGGCATTGGCCTCCACCGCGGCATCGAGCAACGCCTGGCTGGCCGTGACGCCGCTGACGATGCGCAGTACCTGTGGCCGGCCTTCGACCTGCAGGCCATTGGGGCAGTAATCGGCGATTCGCGAACTGCCCAGGTAGCGGTCCGCTTCCTCTACCAGAGTGCTCAGGGCAACGGCCATAAAAGACTCCTAAATATCCCGTTCAGAGGCGCGCGCGGCCTCGTATAATGCGCGACATTATGGGCCGTCCCGGGCGGCCTGCAACCTCTCAGGACTTGCTCAATGCTCAAGGCTCTGCGTTTTTTTGGCTGGCCACTGTTGGCCGGCGTGCTTATCGCGTTGCTGATAATTCAGCGCTACCCGCAATGGGTCGGCCTGCCCAGCCTGGACGTCAACCTGCAGCAAGCCCCACAAACCAAGGCGCTTCGACAAGGCCCGGTGTCCTATGCCGATGCCGTGGCGATCGCCGCGCCGGCGGTGGTCAACCTGTACACCACCAAGGTCATCAACAAACCAGCGCACCCGTTGTTCGAGGACCCGCAGTTCCGCCGCTTCTTCGGCGACAACCTGCCCAAGCAGCAGCGCATGGAATCGAGCCTGGGTTCCGGGGTGATCATGAGCCCCGAAGGTTATCTGCTGACCAACAACCACGTGACCTCCGGTGCCGAACAGATTGTGGTGGCGCTCAAGGATGGTCGTGAAACCCTGGCCCATGTGATCGGCAGCGATCCGGAAACCGACCTGGCGGTCCTCAAGATCGACCTGAAGAACCTGCCTTCGATCACCGTCGGGCGCTCCGACAGCATCCGCATCGGCGACGTGACCCTGGCCATCGGCAACCCGTTCGGGGTCGGCCAGACCGTGACCATGGGCATCATCAGCGCCACCGGGCGCAATCAGCTGGGCCTGAACAACTACGAAGACTTCATCCAGACCGACGCGGCGATCAACCCGGGCAACTCCGGCGGCGCGCTGGTGGATGCCAACGGCAACCTGACCGGGATCAACACGGCGATCTTCTCCAAGTCCGGCGGTTCCCAGGGCATTGGCTTCGCCATCCCGATCAAGCTGGCCATGGAGGTGATGAAGTCGATCATCGAGCACGGCCAGGTGATTCGTGGCTGGCTGGGTATCGAGGTGCAGCCGCTGACCCAGGAACTGGCCGAATCGTTCGGCTTGTCCGGGCGCCCGGGCATTGTGGTGGCGGGGATATTCCGCGACGGTCCGGCGCAAAAGGCCGGCATGCAGTTGGGTGACGTGATTCTCAGCATCGATGGCGAACCGGCCGGCGATGGCCGTCGCTCGATGAACCAGGTGGCGCGGATCAAACCCAGCGACAAGGTCAGCATCCAGGTAATGCGCAACGGCAAGGAGCTCAAGCTCACCGCCGAAATCGGCCTGCGCCCGCCACCGGCGCCGGTCAAGGAAAAAGAGTAAAGGCATCGCCAGCCAGCTCTCTCCTATTGGAGCGAGCTGGCTCGCGATAGGGCTTACAGCTCGCCCAGGCCGTCGATCAGGGCCTGGTTCTGCTCCGGCGTGCCGATACTGATCCGCAGGAACTGGGCAATCCGCTCCTGCTTGAAGTGCCGGACAATCACCCCCTGCTCCCGCAGCTTGGCCGCCAGGCCCGCCGCATCGTGTTGTGGATGACGGGCAAAGATGAAGTTGGCGGTCGACGGCAGCACCTCAAAGCCCTTGGCGCGCAACTGCGCCACCACCTGCTCGCGACTGTCGATCACCAGCTGACAGGTCTTGGCGAAGTACTCGCGATCGTCGAACGCCGCCGCGGCGCCAACGATCGCCAGGCGATCCAGCGGGTAGGAGTTGAAGCTGTTCTTGATCCGCTCCAGCGCTTCGATCAGGTCCGGGTGCCCCACCGCCAGGCCGACCCGCAGGCCAGCCAGCGAACGGGACTTGGACAGGGTCTGGGTCACCAGCAGGTTCGGATAGCGGTCCACCAGGCTGATGGCGGTTTCACCGCCGAAGTCGATGTACGCCTCGTCCACTACCACGACCGAATCCGGGCTGGCCTTGAGGATCTGCTCGACGGCCTCCAAGGCCAGCAGGCAACCGGTCGGCGCGTTCGGATTGGGGAAGATGATCCCGCCGTTGGGCCTGGCGTAATCGGCTGGGCGGATCTGGAACTGCTCATCCAGCGGCACCGTCTCGAAGTCGATGCCGTACAGGCCGCAATACACCGGATAGAAGCTGTAGCTGATGTCCGGGAACAGCAGCGGTCGGTCGTGCTGCAGCAAGCCGTGGAAGATGTGCGCCAGCACTTCGTCGGAACCGTTGCCGAGGAACACCTGGTTGCTCTGTACCCCGTAATAGCGGGCCACCGCCTGCTTGAGCAGGTCGCTGTTGGGGTCCGGGTACAGGCGCAGGTTGTCGTTCAGTTCGCCCTGCATCGCGGCCAGCGCCTTGGGCGACGGGCCGTAAGGGTTTTCGTTGGTGTTGAGCTTGACCAGTTTGGTCAGCTTCGGCTGTTCGCCCGGCACGTAGGGCACCAAGTCCTTGACGAACGGACTCCAGAATTTACTCATGCTTATTGCCCCTGTTCCTGGTCAGCGATGATCCGGTATTCCGCACTGCGGGCGTGGGCGCTCAGCGACTCGCCACGGGCCAGCACCGAGGCGGTCTTGCCCAGTTCGGAGGCGCCCTGCTCCGAGCAGAAAATGATCGACGAACGTTTCTGGAAGTCATACACCCCCAGCGGCGAGGAGAACCGCGCCGTGCCGGAAGTCGGCAACACGTGGTTCGGGCCCGCGCAGTAGTCGCCCAGGGCCTCGGAAGTGTGACGGCCCATGAAGATCGCGCCAGCGTGGCGGATCTGCGGCAACCAGGCCTGCGGATCGGCAACGGACAGCTCGAGGTGCTCCGGAGCGATGCGGTTGGCCACGTCAATGGCCTGCTGCATGTCGCGCACCTGGATCAGCGCGCCACGGCCGTTGATCGAGGTATTGATGATTTGCGCGCGCTCCATGGTCGGCAGCAGCTTGGCGATGCTGGCGGCGACCTGATCGAGGAACGCCGCGTCCGGGCTGACCAGGATCGCCTGGGCGTCTTCGTCGTGCTCGGCCTGGGAAAACAGGTCCATGGCGATCCAGTCCGGGTCGGTCTGGCCGTCGCATACCACCAGGATCTCCGAAGGGCCGGCGATCATGTCGATACCCACTTGGCCGAACACGTGACGCTTGGCGGTGGCCACATAGATGTTGCCCGGGCCGACCACCTTGTCCACCTGCGGCACGCTCTCGGTACCGTAGGCCAGGGCGGCAACGGCCTGGGCGCCACCGATGGTGAACACCCGGTCGACGCCGGCGATGCAGGCCGCGGCCAGCACCAGTTCATTGACCTCGCCACGCGGGGTCGGCACCACCATCACCACTTCGGTGACGCCCGCCACTTTGGCCGGGATGGCATTCATCAACACCGAGGAGGGATAAGACGCCTTGCCACCCGGCACATACAGGCCGGCGCGGTCCAGCGGCGTGACCTTCTGGCCCAGCACCGTACCGTCGGCCTCGGTGTAGCTCCAGGAGTCCTGTTTCTGTTTTTCGTGGTAGCTGCGCACCCGCGCCGCGGCTTTCTCCAGGGCTTCGCGCTGGGCCAGGGTGATCCGGGTCAGGGCCAGTTCCAGGCGCTCGCGCGGCAGGATCAGGTCGGCCATGGATGCCACTTGCAGGCCGTCGAAACGCTGGGTGAATTCCACCAGCGCCGCGTCGCCGCGCTCGCGCACCGCCTTGATGATGTCCAGCACCCGCTGATTGACCGAGTCGTCAGACACACTTTCCCAGCTCAGCAGATGATCCAGATGATGCGCGAAATCCGGGTCAGCAGCGTTGAGTCGGCGAATTGCAGTGGGAGCGGTCATAGCGAGGGCCTCATTGAATGGCTAATGCTCAGGCACCCTAAGCTACCAGTCCATTCGCGCGGGCACCTGAGAAAATTGGCTATGACACGGATAGACGGGCGCGGCTGGCGCCGCGCGAGTGAATCAACCGCGGTGTCGCGACTCCACTGCTTTGCGCAGGGTGTCGATCAGTGCCTGGATGCGGGCGTGCTGCATTTTCATGGAGGCCTTGTTGACCACCAGACGGGAACTGATCATGGAAATCAGCTCCTGGGGCTCCAGGCCGTTGGCCCGCAGGGTGTTGCCGGTGTCGACCACGTCGATGATCTTGTCCGCCAGGCCGATCAGCGGCGCCAGCTCCATCGAGCCGTACAGCTTGATGATGTCGACCTGGCGGCCCTGCTCGGCGTAGTAGCGCTTGGCAACGTTGACGAACTTGGTGGCGACGCGCAGGCGGCCCTTGGGCTCGACCGCGCCGATGGCACCGGCGGTCATCAGCTTGCACTGGGCGATCTGCAGGTCCAGCGGCTCGTACAGGCCCTGGCCGCCGTATTCCATCAGCACATCTTTGCCGGCAACGCCGAGGTCGGCGGCACCATGTTCGACATAAGTCGGCACGTCGGTGGCGCGCACGATCAGCAAGCGCACGTCGGCCTGGGTCGTGGGGATGATCAGCTTGCGGCTCTTGTCCGGATTCTCGGTGGGCACGATGCCGGCTTCAGCCAGAAGCGGCAAGGTGTCATCAAGGATGCGGCCCTTGGACAGTGCGATGGTCAACATGGGAAACGTAAGTCCTTATCAGGATACTCATGCCCGGTCGCAAATGGCGCCAGACACGCATCGAGCCTGAACACAGGCTCGACTTGGAACCAAACCTTGGGGCACGTCCCTGTGCCCATCACGCAAACTAGCCCGGTACGCGGCGGATCTTGGCGCCGAGCATCTGCAGCTTCTCTTCGATGCACTCGTAACCACGGTCGATGTGGTAGATACGATCGATCAGGGTGTCGCCTTCGGCCATCAGGGCCGAGATCACCAGGCTGGCCGAAGCCCGCAGGTCGGTGGCCATGACAGGGGCGCCCTTGAGGATTTCGGTACCGGTGACGATGGCGGTGTTGCCTTCGACCTGAATCTTCGCGCCCATACGGTGCAGTTCGTAAACGTGCATGAAGCGGTTTTCGAAGATGGTCTCGATCACCGCGCCAGTGCCCTCGGCAATGGCGTTGAGGGAAATGAACTGGGCCTGCATGTCGGTCGGGAACGCCGGGTACGGCGCGGTACGCACGTTGACCGCCTTCGGACGCTTGCCGTGCATGTTCAGCTCGATCCAGTCCTCGCCGGTGGTGACTTCGGCGCCGGATTCCTTGAGTTTTTCCAGGACGGCCTCGAGGATGGTCGGATCGGTGTCCTTGACCTTCACGCGGCCACCGGTCACGGCAGCGGCGACCAGGTAGGTGCCGGTCTCGATACGGTCCGGCATGACCTTGTAGGTCGCCGAGTGCAGGCGCTCGACACCGTCGATGGTGATGGTGTCGGTACCGGCGCCGGAAACCTTGGCGCCCATGGCGTTGAGGAAGTTTGCCAGGTCGACCACTTCCGGTTCGCGGGCGGCGTTCTGCAGCACGCTGCGCCCCTTGGCCAGGGCCGCTGCCATCATGATGTTCTCGGTACCGGTCACACTCACGGTATCGAAGAAGAAGTGCGCGCCGCGCAGGCCGCCTTCAGGCGCCTTGGCCTTGATGTAGCCACCTTCGACGTCGATCACCGCGCCCATGGCTTCCAGGCCGCGGATGTGCAGGTCGACCGGACGCGAACCGATGGCGCAACCGCCAGGCAGCGCGACCTCGGCTTCGCCGAAACGGGCAACCATCGGGCCCAGCACCAGGATCGAGGCACGCATGGTCTTGACCAGCTCATACGGCGCGACCAGGGTCTTGATGGTGCGTGGGTCGATTTCGACGCTGAGTTTCTCGTCGATCACAGGCTCGATGCCCATGCGACCGAACAGCTCGATCATGGTGGTGATGTCGTGCAGGTGCGGCAGGTTGGCGACCGTGACCGGGCCATCGCACAGCAGGGTTGCAGCCAGAATCGGCAGGGCAGAGTTCTTTGCCCCGGAAATGCGGATTTCGCCATCAAGACGAACGCCGCCGGTAATAATCAATTTATCCATAAGAATCTCGACGCCCTTGGGCTCAGGTGCGCTCGGCCCAAGCCGCGCTGCTGAAAAATTTCATAGTGACCGCATGGATGCTGCCATCGGCGATCCACGGGTTCAAATGGGCATAGATGCTCTGCTGACGCTTGACCGGACTCAAGGCCACCAGTTCGTCACTGATCACGTTCAGCTGAAAGTTGCAGCCTTCGCCCTCAACTTCTACCTGAACGGATGAAAGAGTCTCGGACAGCTTTCCTTCAAGGAAGCTCTTCACTTCGTTGGCCTGCATGCTCAACCTCAATCGGCGCCCTGTGCGCGCGGGTCGGACATCATACAAAAAAGCCCCGCGCCTGCGAACCCCGCATAGCAGGACTCTGACGGGGGGCTTGCTTGTCGATGGGTTGCTAAGGCTGTGCCAGCAGCTCGGTCAAACCGGAAACCTCGGCGATTTCGCGCATGTCTTCAGGTAACGCACGGATGCTGACGGCCTTGCCGGCTGCCGCGGCATCGCGCATGAAGGCCAGCAGCAACGACAAGCCGACGCTGCTGGACTTCTCCACCGCAGAACAGTCGAGCACCAGCACCGCCGCGGTGCTGGAGGCGATCAGGGCCTGCCCCTGCTTGCGCAGGCCCGGGCCGGAACGATAGTCCAGCACACCGCTGATCAGCAGTTCGCCGGCTTCACCCAGACGGACGGCCGACTCACTCATTTCACAACCTTCTCTGGAGAGTTTTCGGTCGATTCCTTGGCCTTGGCCACTTCGCCAGCCCAGTTGTTGATGGTCTTGTCCAGGTCATTGCCGTTGCGCTGCATGGCATCGGCGAACTGATCGCGGAACAGCTTGCCGATATTGATGCCGTTGATGATCACGTTGCGTAGCTTCCACTCACCATTGATCTTCTCCAGCGTGTACGACACGGGATAGATCGCGCCATTGCTGCCCTTGACCGTCATGCCGACGCTGGTACGGTCACCCGACTCGTCCCTGGCAGGGTCAACGACGATGCCCTGGTTGTTGTACTCCAGCAAGGCATTACCGTAGAACTGGAACAGGCCCTTCTTGAAGTTCTCTTCAAAGGTGCGCATCTGTTCCGGCGTGGCTTTACGCGAGTACTTGACCGTCATGATGCTCTTGGAAATACCTTCGGCATCCACGACCGGACCCACGATGCTGTTCAGCGCCGTATAAAAGTCCTGCGGGTCCTGTTTGTACTTTTCTTTGTTGGCGGCCAGGTCGGCCAGCAGACGGTTGGTGGTGTCCTGTACCAGATCATGCGCGGAAGGCGCCGCCACGGCGTGAGCCATCAACGGCAACGCCGCCAGTAATACCAACAGGCTACGTCGCAAGGTAGAGATCATGAAAAAATCCTCATTTGGCGTCTTTGCTAACGGTATTGAGCAGGAATTTACCGATCAGGTCCTCAAGCACCAGTGAAGACTGGGTGTCGTGGATGGTCCCGCCATCCTTGAGCAACGTGTCTTCGCCGCCGACGCTGATACCAATGTATTTCTCGCCGAGCAACCCAGCGGTCAGGATAGATGCAGTGGAGTCGGTCGGCAGGTTATCTACACGCTTTTCCAACTGCAGCGTGACCCGACCGGTGAAACTGTCGCGGTCCAGATCGATAGCCGTGACCTTGCCGATGGTCACACCGGCCATGGTCACTTTAGCTCTGACCGTCAAACCGGCGATATTGTCGAAATATGCGTAAAGTTTATAAGTATCGGTGCTCGAGGTCGGGGACAAGCCACTGACCCGCAAGGCAAGCAACAACAAAGCCAGGATGCCAGCCAGCAGGAATAGGCCGACACCGATTTCCAGGGTGCGGTTTTGCATCAGAAATCTCCAAACATCAAGGCGGTCAGAATAAAGTCCAGGCCGAGTACGGCCAACGAGGCGTACACAACGGTCTTGGTAGTGGCACGACTGATCCCCTCTGAAGTGGGCTCGCAGTCATAGCCTTGGAATACGGCGATCCAGGTCACGACAAAGGCGAAAACGATGCTCTTGATGATGCCATTGAGCACGTCATCGCTGAACGTCACGCTGTTTTGCATGTTCGACCAGTAGGAACCTTCATAGACTCCCAGCCAGTCGACGGCCACCCACGAACCGCCCCAGATGCCCACCACGCTGAAAATGATCGCCAGCAACGGCAGGGAAATGAAACCGGCCCACAACCGTGGCGCGATAATGTATTTGAGCGGGTCGACACCGATCATCTCCAGGCTGGAGAGCTGCTCGGTGGCTTTCATGTTGCCGATTTCCGCGGTCAGCGCCGAACCGGCCCGGCCGGCGAAGAGCAATGCCGTGACCACCGGCCCCAACTCACGCAACAAGGTCAGGGCCACCATCTGCCCCACCGCTTGCTCCGAACCGTAGCTGGACAGGATATTGAAGCCCTGCAGCGCCAGTACCATGCCGATGAATATCCCGGAGACCACGATGATCACCAGGGACATCACGCCCACCGAATGCAACTGCTTGACCAGCAAGCCGAAGCCGCCGCCGATACTGCCGCGGCCGAACAACACATGAAACAGCATCAGGCTCGAACGCCCGAGCACCGCGAGAACGTCGATGCCCGAGTGGCCGAACAGACGAATTCGCTCCAATAAAGATACTTTGCGCATCAGCGCTTCCCCAGAAGATCTGCGCGGTAGTCCGGCGCTGGAAAGTGAAAGGGTACCGGACCGTCGGGGTCGCCTTTCATGAACTGGCGGATCCGCGGGTTATCGGAATCCATCAGCTCGTCGGGCGTGCCCTGCCCCAGCACCTGGCCATCGCCCACCACATAGATGTAGTCGGCGATGCTCGCGGTTTCCGCCAGGTCATGGGAAACCACGATGCTGGTAATACCCAGCGCGTCGTTGAGCAGACGGATCAGACGCACCAGCACGCCCATGGCAATGGGGTCCTGGCCTACGAACGGCTCGTCGTACATTAGGATCTGCGGGTCCAGGGCGATGGCCCGGGCCAGGGCCACGCGACGTTTCATGCCACCGGACAGCTCGTCGGGCATCAAGTCGATGGCACCGCGCAACCCGACCGCCTGCAACTTGAGCAGGACAATATCGCGGATCATTTCATCCGGCAGCTGGGTATGAACGCGCAGCGGAAAGGCGACGTTCTCGAACACATCGAGATCGGTGAACAGCGCGCCGCTCTGGAACAGCACGCCCATCTGCTTGCGGGCGTCGAACAGATCGCCGCGCGACAATTTGGGCAGGTTCTGGCCATTGACCCAGACTTCACCGCTGCTGGGGCGCAATTGCGCGCCCATCAACCGCAGGAGCGTGGTCTTGCCGCAACCGGAAGGCCCCATGATGCCGGTGACCTTGCCCCGCGGAATACGGATATCGACATTATTGAAGATGCTGCGCGCACCGCGCTTGAAGGACAGTCCCTTCAGCTCGACCGCGTAGGCGTTATCGGCACTCATCTAAACTCCTTGCGATGCAGCCTCTCACTCGGACGCTTGGCTCCCTGCCGGGAGTACATGCACCCAGGGCAGGCCGAACTGGCGGCGAACTATATCACTGCTGATACGGAGCCCCCAAGGCCGAAGCCATCCGCGTTCAGGATCACGACAGCCTAAAACAGGCTTTACAGGACAATTCCTGCCTATAGAAGGACAAAGGCTGACGAACTTGCGTGAGGGAATCGATCATTACCGCTATAATCGCCGCCTTTTCATCAGGCTATACGATTTCTGACATGAGCCAATCCAGCGACCTGATTCAATCGGCACAACGCACCATCCGCCTCGAGATAGAAGCCGTACAAGGCTTGCTGCCACATATCGACGCAGATTTCGTACGCGCTTGCGAGATGATTCTGGCCAGCAAAGGCCGCGTAGTAGTGGTCGGCATGGGCAAGTCCGGGCACATCGGCAACAAGATCGCCGCCACCCTGGCCAGCACCGGCACCACCGCGTTTTTTGTCCATCCGGCCGAAGCCAGCCATGGCGACATGGGCATGATTACCCGGGACGATGTGATCCTGGCCCTGTCCAACTCCGGCTCGACCAATGAAATCGTGACCCTGTTGCCGCTGATCAAGCGCCTGGGCATCCAGTTGATCAGCATCACCGGCAACCCTGATTCGCCACTGGCCAAGGCCGCCGAGGTCAACCTCAACGTCCAGGTCGAGCAAGAGGCCTGCCCGCTGAACCTGGCTCCGACCTCCTCGACCACCGCCGCCCTGGTCATGGGCGATGCCCTGGCCGTGGCGCTGCTGGAAGCCCGCGGCTTTACCGCCGAAGACTTCGCCTTTTCCCATCCGGGCGGCGCGCTGGGCCGGCGCCTGCTGCTGAAAGTCGAGAACGTCATGCATGCCGGCGAGCAACTGCCGCAGGTCCAGCGTGGCACGCTGCTCAAGGACGCCTTGATGGAAATGACCCGCAAGGGCCTGGGCATGACCGTCATTGTCGAGGCCGACGGGCGTCTGGCGGGGGTCTTCACCGACGGCGACCTGCGCCGCACCCTGGACCGCACCATCGACATCCACCACACCACCATCGATGAAGTCATGACCGTTCACGGCAAGACCGCCCGCGCCGAAATGCTCGCGGCCGAAGCCCTGAAGATCATGGAGGACAATCGAATCAACGCACTGGTCGTGGTGGACAAGGACGATCGCCCGATCGGCGCCTTCAACCTGTCCGACCTGCTGCGCGCGGGAGTCATGTAATGAGCACGGATCTGCTGCAACGCGGCAAGAACATCAAGCTGGCGGTATTCGACGTCGACGGTGTACTGACCGACGGTCGCCTGTACTTCCTCGAAGACGGCAGCGAATTCAAGACCTTCAACACCCTCGACGGCCAGGGCATCAAGATGCTGATGGCCACGGGCGTGCAGACGGCGATCATCAGCGGCCGCAAGACGCCGGTGGTCGAGCGTCGGGCGAAAAACCTGGGGATTCCCCATCTATTTCAGGGTCGCGAGGACAAACTGGTGGTGCTGGACGGGCTTCTTGCCCAACTGGGCCTAAGCTATGAGCAGGTCGCCTACCTGGGCGACGACTTGCCCGACCTGCCAGTGATCCGCCGGGTCGGCCTGGGCATGGCCGTCGCCAATGCCGCCAGTTTTGTCCGTGAACACGCCCATGGCGTCACCCAGGCCCGTGGCGGCGAAGGCGCCGCCCGCGAGTTCTGCGAGTTGATCCTGCGCGCCCAAGGCAGCCTTGAAGCGGCCCACGCCGCCTACTTATAGAGCCTCCCATGCTGAGCAAAAAGATTCGCAACATACTGATCTTCGGCATCATCACCGTGCTGTTCCTGGCGGTGGGGTACTGGAACATCAGCCCGGAACGCTTCCTCGACAAGCCGGTCGCGCAGGTCGACGAAAGCGCCATCGACTACTACGCCATCAACGCCCGCAGCGTGCAGTACCTGCCCGACGGCAAGCTGCAGTACGAAATGACTTCCGACAAGGTCGAGCACCTCAAGGCCACCGAGGTGACCCTGCTGACCAAGCCGGACCTGCAGATGTATCGCGGTACCACCTTCCCCTGGCATGTCCAGAGCGAGCGCGGCGAAGTCAACCCGGACGGCACCGAGGTCGAGTTGATCGATTCGGTACGGGTTTCGCGCACCGACGAGAAAAATCGCAACCTGCTGATCACCACGACCCGCATGACAGTATTCCCGCAGAAGCAATATGCGCAGACCGATCAAGACGTTAGAATCGACGGCGCCGGCGGCGTGACGACTGGCAAGGGAATGAAAGCGTATTTGAAAGACGGCAGGATGAACCTGCTATCGAACGTAAGAGGACAGTATGAGGCTCGTTAAAACCCTCCCTATTTTGCTCGGTCTGGGCGCAGCACTGGGAAGCGTGAGCGCCTGGGCTCTGCCGAACGATAGCCAGCAACCGATCCGCATCCAGGCCGACGACGCTCAACTGGACGACAAGAATGGCGTAGCCACCTACAGAGGCGACGTGATCATCACCCAGGGCTCGATGAAGGTCACCGGCAATACCGTGACCATCACCCGCACCCAGACCGGTGATATCGACGTGGTGACCTCGGTGGGCAACCTGGCCTACTTCGAGCAGATTCAAACCCAGGGCGACACCAAGCCGGTCCAGGGCTACGGTGTGACCATCCAGTACCACGCCGCGCAGAACCGCGTCGTACTGATCGACCGCGCCAAAGTCGTCGACAAGGACGGCAACATCACCCAGGGCGAGAAAATCGTCTACGACACCAACAAGAAGCTGGCCAGCGCCGGTCGCGCCACCGGCAGCAAGGTCACCGAGTCGCGCCCACGGATCGACATGGTCATCCAGCCGAAAAAGAAAACTGACGAAAAGGCCCAGTAATGGCAACTCTGAAAGCTCAGCACCTGGCCAAGAGCTACAAGAGCCGCCAGGTCGTGCGTGACGTCAGCCTGTCCATCGACAGCGGCCAGATCGTCGGCCTGCTCGGCCCTAACGGCGCCGGCAAGACCACCTGCTTCTACATGATCGTCGGCCTGGTCCAGGCCGATCAGGGTCGCATCCTGATCGACGACCTGGATGTCAGCCACCAGCCGATGCACGGCCGCGCCCGTGCCGGGATCGGCTACCTGCCGCAGGAAGCCTCGATCTTCCGCAAGCTTTCGGTGGCCGACAACATCATGGCCATCCTCGAGACCCGCAAGGAGCTCGACAAGGCCGGCCGTCGCCAGGAGCTGGAAAGCCTGCTGCAGGAGTTCCACATCAACCACATTCGCGACAACCTGGGCATGAGCCTTTCCGGTGGTGAACGTCGCCGCGTGGAAATCGCTCGCGCCCTGGCCACCGCCCCCAAGTTCATCCTGCTCGACGAACCTTTCGCCGGCGTGGACCCGATCTCGGTAGGCGACATCAAGCAGATCATTCATCACCTGAAGGCCAAGGGTATCGGCGTGCTCATCACCGACCACAACGTCCGTGAAACCCTGGATATCTGCGAAACCGCCTACATCGTCAACGACGGTCAACTGATCGCCGAAGGCGACGCCGAAACCATCCTCGCCAACGAGCTGGTCAAGGAAGTTTACCTGGGCCATGAGTTCCGCCTGTAAGCCCTGAGGTGTTTGGCTGGTCGCCAGAGCGCCCGCCCCAATAAAACCCTGCTGTTTTTATTGTTACAGCGCTCTAGGCAAACACTTCAGTTTCAGGCATATAATTTGCTTATGTTTGGCGCTCACGCGCCCTGTAGTGGATGGCGCATGTGCGCCGGCGAATAAGGTGTTAAGCCCCTGCCATGAAACCATCGCTAGTCCTCAGAATGGGCCAGCAGCTGACGATGACACCGCAGCTGCAACAGGCCATCCGCCTGCTCCAATTGTCGACCCTGGACCTGCAACAGGAAATCCAGGAGGCCCTGGAGTCCAACCCGATGCTCGAGCGCCAGGAAGAAGGCGACGACTTCGATAACACCGATCCGCTGGCCGACAACGCCGAGCAGAAACCCAATACCGATATCCAGGAACCCTCCTACCAGGAAACCGCCCCGACGGTGGACAACCTCGAGGACGGCGAATGGAACGAACGCATTCCCAACGACCTGCCGGTCGACACCGCCTGGGAAGACGTCTACCAGACCAGCGCCAGCAGCCTGCCCAGCAACGATGACGACGAGTGGGATTTCACCACCCGCACCTCGGCCGGCGAAAGCCTGCAGAGCCATCTGCTCTGGCAGTTGAACCTGGCGCCCATGTCCGACACCGATCGCCTGATCGCCGTGACCCTGATCGACTGCATCAACAATCAGGGCTATCTGGACGAAACCCTCGAGGAAATCCTCGAAGCCTTCGATCCGGAACTGGACATCGAACTCGACGAAATCGAGGCTGTCCTGCATCGTATCCAGCAATTCGAGCCCGCCGGCATCGGCGCCCGCAACCTGGGCGAATGCCTGCTGCTGCAACTGCGCCAGCTGCCTGCCAAGACCCCTTGGCTGACTGAAGCCAAGCGCCTGGTCAGCGACTTCATCGACCTGCTCGGCAGCCGCGACTACAGCCAGCTGATGCGGCGCATGAAGCTCAAGGAAGACGAGCTGCGCCAAGTCATCGAACTGGTACAGAGCCTCAACCCACGGCCGGGCTCGCAAATCGAATCCACCGAAGCCGAATACGTGGTCCCCGACGTCATAGTGCGCAAGGACAACGAACGCTGGCTGGTGGAGCTGAACCAGGAGTCCGTGCCGCGCCTGCGCGTCAACCCACAGTACGCAGGCTTCGTGCGGCGCGCCGACACCAGCGCCGACAACACCTTCATGCGCAACCAGTTGCAGGAAGCCCGCTGGTTCATCAAGAGCCTGCAGAGCCGTAACGAAACCCTGATGAAAGTCGCCACCCAGATCGTCGAGCATCAGCGCGGCTTCCTCGAGTACGGCGATGAGGCGATGAAACCGCTGGTCCTGCATGACATCGCCGAAGCAGTCGGCATGCACGAGTCGACGATTTCACGGGTGACCACGCAAAAATTCATGCATACCCCACGGGGCATTTATGAACTGAAATACTTTTTCTCCAGCCACGTAAGTACCTCCGAAGGCGGTGAATGCTCATCCACGGCGATCCGCGCGATCATCAAAAAACTGGTCGCCGCGGAAAATCAGAAAAAGCCGTTGAGTGACAGCAAGATCGCTGGTTTACTGGAGGCACAAGGCATTCAGGTAGCCCGTCGTACCGTCGCCAAGTACCGTGAATCCCTGGGGATCGCGCCTTCCAGCGAACGGAAGCGGTTGATGTAGCCGCCGGGCTCGCCACAGCGTTCCAGTGGCAGGTCAATCGACCTGCCGCTTTATGCACTGGCAACGAAGGAGAAGCTGTATGCAAGTCAACATCAGTGGACACCAACTGGAAGTGACCGAACCTCTGCGCGCTTACATCGGCGAAAAACTCGACCGACTTGAGCGGCACTTTGACAAGATTACCAATGTGCAGGTAACGCTGGCCGTCGAAAAACTGAAGCAGAAAATCGAGGCCACGCTGCACATCCATGGTGGGGAAGTCGTCGCCAATGCAGAGCATGACGACATGTATGCCGCAATCGACTTGCTCACGGACAAGCTTGACCGCCAACTGAAAAAGCATAAGGAAAAGCAACTCCACCTTCTCCAAGGCACGGGTCGCTAACACTCCCCTCCCATGATCCGACTTGAAAGCATCCTGACCCCCGGCCGTTCCCTGGTGAACGTGCCGGGCGGCAGTAAAAAACGCGCCCTCGAACAAATTGCCAACCTGATCAGCCGCGAAGTGCCTGATCTGGAGATGCAAGATGTCTTCGAAAGCCTGATTGCCCGTGAAAAACTGGGCTCTACCGGTTTTGGCAACGGCATAGCCATTCCACACTGCCGCCTCAAAGGCTGTGAGTCGCCCATCAGTGCCCTGATGCACCTGGACGCTCCCATCGATTTCGACGCCATCGACGGCGCACCGGTCGACCTGCTGTTCGTACTGCTGGTCCCGGAAGCCGCCACCGATGCGCACCTGGAACTGCTCCGGCAGATTGCCAGCATGCTGGACCGCAAAGAAGTGCGCGACAAACTGCGCAGCGCCACCAGCAACGAAGCCTTGTACAAGGTTGTCCTGGACGAACAGAACGGTCAGTAATCATGCGCTTGATCATCGTCAGCGGCCGGTCCGGCTCAGGTAAAAGCACCGCCCTCGATGTACTCGAGGACAATGGCTATTACTGCATCGACAACCTGCCAGCCGGGCTGTTGCCCGAGCTGGCCGAACGGGCGTTGATCCACACCGAACTGACACAGCCCCTGGTCGCCGTGTCGATCGACGCCCGCAACCTGCCCAGCCACCTGTCGCGCTTCCCCGAACTGCTCGAGGAAGTCCGCAGCCGGCATATCCAGTGCGATGTGCTGTACCTGGACGCTGACGAAGAAACCCTGCTCAAGCGCTTTTCCGAAACCCGCCGCCGTCATCCCTTGAGCAGCAACAATCGCTCGCTGGCCGAGGCGATCCAGGACGAAAGCCACCTGCTGGGACCGATCGCCGACCTGGCCGATCTCAAGGTCAACACCACCAACCTGAACCTGTATCAACTGCGCGATACCATCAAGTTGCGCCTGTTGAACCAGCCGGAGCCGGGCACCGCCTTTCTGGTGGAGTCTTTCGGATTCAAGCGTGGCATGCCGGTCGATGCCGACCTGGTGTTCGATGTGCGCTGCCTGCCCAACCCGTACTGGAAACCCGAGTTGCGTGCCCAGTCCGGGCTCGACCAGCCGGTTGCCGAATACCTGGCCGCCCAGCCGGACGTCGAGGAAATGTTCCAGGACATCTCCAGCTACCTGCTGAAATGGTTGCCCCGTTTCGCCGCCAGCAACCGCGCCTACGTCACTATTGCCATTGGCTGCACGGGCGGCCACCATCGTTCGGTCTACTTGACCGAACGCTTGGGCCAAGTCCTGCAAAAGTCCCTGAAGAATGTCCAGGTTCGCCACCGCGACCTTAGCTGAAAGGATCTACCCCGCGATGCCTGCTCTGGAAATTGAAATCATCAACAAACTGGGCCTGCATGCCCGTGCCTCGGCAAAGTTCGTCGGCGTGGCCGGTCAGTTTCCTTGCCAGATCCGCGCAGGGAAAACGCCGGAGTCGATGGTCGACGGCAAGAGCATCATGGCAATGATGATGCTGGCCGCCGGCAAGGGCACCAGGATTCATCTGAAGACCGAAGGCGAACAGGAGCAGGAAGCGCTGGAAGCGCTGGTGGCACTGATCAACAACTTCTTCGACGAAGGCGAGTAAGGTCGGCAGGGCAAACCTCCCGAAAGGTACTCAAGCGAGTGCCGTATCCATGACCATCATCAGGCAAAAGCCGACACACAAGCCCAGGCTGGCCAGCTTCTCATGACCGTTGCGTCGGGATTCGGGAATCACTTCATGGGTCACCACCAGCAGCATCGCCCCCGCCGCCAACGCCAGCCCGAGCGGCAACAGCATCTCGGCCAGGCTCACCAGCCACGCACAAAGCAACGCGAACACCGGCTCCACCAGGCCTGAAGCGGCGCCGATCAGGAATGCCTTGACCCTGGACATGCCGGCGCCAGCCAGCACCAAAGCAATCACCAGCCCTTCCGGCACATCCTGCAAGGCGATGCCCATGGCCAGGCTGTCCGCCTCCGGCATGCCGCCGCCCGCAGACACACCCACGGCCATTCCTTCGGGAATGTTGTGGGCGATGATGGCAAACACAAACAGCCAGATTCGCGGCGGGATGACCGGATGCTCAAGGGTACCCACCAGTTTCTCCGGGTTGCCCCCCGAGACTTTGCGGTCCACCAGAAACAACCCCAAGGCACCGAGCATGATGCCGAAGCTGATCAGGCCACTCGAAGCCCAGGGCGACAGTCCGAGTTTTTCCGCCGCGGCAATCCCGGGCACGATCAACGAAAAGGCCGTAGCCGCCAGCATCACCCCGGCGCCGAATCCCAATAGGGCGTCACTCAGCGCCAGCGGCATCTTGCGAATGACCAGCACTGGCACTGCCCCCAGCGCGGTTCCCAGGGCACAGACCGCCCCACCCTGCAATGCACGCAACAAGCGCGGCTCCAGGTCCAGCCAGGACAAGCCCTGGGCAACCAGCAATGCAGTACCCGCCAACAGCAACAGCGAACCGAATGCGTAACGAAACATCCGCCCGCTGCTGATCGTCAGTGTTTCAGTGCCCATAGTCAGCCTTAGGTCTTTTTTATAGGAGGGGGCTCAAACCAGTGCGGCTTGGTAGCGCTGGGCTACTTCAGGCCAATTGATCACGTTGTAGAACGCGTTGATGTATTCCGGCCGCCGGTTCTGGTAACGCAGGTAATAGGCGTGCTCCCACACGTCCAGACCGAGAATCGGGGTATTGCCGCTCATCAACGGGCTGTCCTGGTTGCCGCTGCTCTCGACGACCAGGGTCTTTTGCGGGGTCACGCTGAGCCAGGCCCAACCGCTGCCAAAACGCGTGAGCGCGGCCCTGGTGAAGGCCTCCTTGAAACTCTCGAAACCGCCCAGCTGCTCGTCGATCGCCTGGCCCAGAGCACCGTTTGGCTTGCCTCCGCCGCTCGGCGCCATCACCGCCCAGAACAACGAATGGTTGGCGTGACCACCGCCCTGGTTGATCACCGCTGCACGCAACTTCTCCGGCAATTGCTGGACCCCGGCCACCAGCTTTTCCACCGACCAGTCGGCCCATTCGGTGCCTTCCACGGCCGCGTTGAGGTTGTTGATGTAGGTCTGGTGATGCTTGGTGTAGTGAATTTCCATGGTCTGCGCATCGATGTGCGGTTCCAGGGCGTCGTAGGCGTAGGGCAATGCAGGCAAGGTAAAGGACATATCAATGTGCTCCGTAATGAGGGGCATTCGGGGTCGCGGTGCCGGCAGTCGATTGCGCGACATTGCTCTCCAGCAGGCGATGCGTACGGGGGTATTCGCCGTGCTCACTGATGAAGTTGAGCAACTCGACATAGGTCTTGCTGCTCTGACGCAGCGCGGCTTCCCGCAGCGCCGGCGCCAGGCGGCTGTCCTGCATGGTCTGCAACAACCGCTGATGGATGGCGCAGAGGTACTCCGCGCTCTCCTCCGGCTGGTTCAGGCGCAGGTGCAGGTCCGCCAGGTTGTGATGGGAGATGACACAGGCCGCCACCGCTTCGTCGGCATCGCTCCAGCGCTCGAACAACACCTGCGCCAGGGCCAGGGCCTGCAAGTAATACTCGCGGGCATCCACCAGGTCGCCCTGCATGAAGAAACGGTTTGCCCTTTCGATCGTGCGTTTCCAGTGCTCCATGGTGAACCTCCAAAGCAATGTCGGGATTTACACGCCGCCCGCGGTGAGTTTTTCCGGGTCGAGCAGGATCTCCAGCTGGCTGCGTGACAGATCAGTGTGTTCAAGGGCGACATCGATCACCGGGCGCCCCTGCTTGTAGGCGGTCTTGGCGATTTCAGCGGCCTTCTGGTAGCCGATGATCGGGTTGAGCGCCGTGACCAGGATCGGGTTGCGCGACAGCGCCTCCTTGAGCTTGGGCTCGTTGACCTTGAAGCTGGCAATCGCCTTGTCCGCCAGCAGGCGGCTGGAATTGGCCAGCAACTCGATGCTGCTCAACAGGTTCTGGGCGATGATCGGCAGCATGACGTTCAGCTCGAAGTTGCCCGACTGCCCCGCCACCGTGATCGTGGTGTCGTTGCCGATCACCTGGGCCGCCACCATCGCCGTGGCCTCCGGAATCACCGGGTTGACCTTGCCGGGCATGATCGAAGACCCCGGCTGCAGCCCTTCCAGCTCGATTTCGCCGAGGCCGGCCAACGGCCCGGAGTTCATCCAGCGCAGGTCGTTGGCGATCTTCATCAAGGTGACCGCGATAGCCTTGAGCTGGCCCGAGACCGCCACCGCGGTGTCCTGGGAGCCGATCAGGGCGAACAGGTTCTTGCCCGGGGTGAACTGCACCTGGGTCAGGCTGCTCAACTGCCGGCTGAAACCCGCGGCGAACTGCGGGTGAGCGTTGATCCCGGTGCCCACGGCCGTGCCACCCTGCGCCAGGGATTGCAGGCTCGGCAGCAGATCCTGCAGGTGACCGATATTGGCCTTGAGCTGCTGCGCCCAGCCTTCCAGCACCTGGCTCATACGCACTGGCATCGCGTCCATCAGGTGGGTGCGGCCGGTCTTGATGAAGGGATGGACCTCGACCGCCTTGCGCTCGATGACTTGCACCAGATGCACCAGCGCCGGCAGCAGTTGTTCGTGCAAGCCCAGCGCGGCGCTGACGTGGATGGTGGTCGGAATGATGTCGTTGCTGCTCTGCCCGCAGTTCACATGGTCGTTGGGGTTGACCGGTTCGCCGAGCAAACGGCTGGCCAGGGTGGCAATGACTTCGTTGGCGTTCATGTTGGAACTGGTGCCGGAACCGGTCTGGAAGATATCCACCGGGAAATGCTGCATGAAGTCACCTTCCAGCAGGCCCTGGGCAGCGTCGACTATGGCCTTGCCCTGGGATTCGCTCAGTTGCTTGAGTTCGACGTTGGCCTTGGCCGCGGCCGCCTTGGCCAGGATCAGCGCACGGATGAACTGCGCCGGCATGCGCTGGTGGCTGATGGGAAAGTTATCCACCGCGCGCTGGGTCTGTGCGCCATACAGCGCCTGCTCCGGAACATGCAGTTCGCCCATGCTGTCGCGTTCGATACGGGTATTACTCATCGGGAAATCCTTGCACCAGTTCGATAAGGGGAATGGATGGCAGCAACGAGCAGGTCGCCAACTGCCAGGCATGGCTTTGCCAGCGCTTGAGCCGGCATTTGCAGAAAGACAGGCGTTCCAGGTCACGCAACGGGCGCCAGGCCTGGTCCAGGCACTGGCTGCGCCAATGCCAGGGCAGCGCGGTATCGGTGGCGGTATCGAGCAGCAGGCGGAATGAAGTTTCGGCGATCAGCCAGGGCGAGGTGGCGGTGCAACACGCCAGATAGCGCCCTTCGGCCAGGTAATGCTCGATCAGGCGCGGCTCGTCCGGATCGAGGGCACAACGGATCTGGCGACTCATCCAACGCCAGCTTTCGAGATAAGGCTGCTCGTGCAAGGCAGAACTCATGACCTGGGCTCATTCGATAATGAGATTTATTATTATATGATATTGAGAATCAAAACAAGCTCGCCCCCCTCCCTGTAGGAGCGAGCTTGCTCGCGATAGCGTTTTTTCAGACAAGGATGCGGCGCCAAGCAATGCGCTTCGCGAGCAAGCTCGCTCCTACCTGGATCGTCAACGTTCAAAAAAACCGGGCAATAAAAAAGCGCGCGCCCCGGACGGGACGCGCGCTTTCGCTGACGCCGTTACGACTTAGCTGCCAGCGACCGTCATGCGTTCGATCAATACCGAACCGGTGCGGATGTTGCTGCGCAACTCCAGATCGTTACCGACGGCGATGATCTGCTTGAACATGTCACGCATGTTGCCGGCAATGGTCACCTCCTGGACAGCGAACTGGATTTCGCCATTTTCCACCCAGAAACCGGCCGCGCCCCGGGAATAATCGCCGGTGACCATGTTCAGCCCGTGGCCCATCAGTTCGGTGACCAGCAGGCCCCGGCCCATGCGGCGCAGCAAGGCCGCCTGGTCTTCCTCGCCATGGGTGACGAACAGGTTGTGCACGCCACCGGCGTTGGCGGTGCTGGGCAGGCCGAGCTTGCGCCCGGAATAAGTTCCCAGCACGTAGGACACCAGTTCGCCGTTCTCGACGAAAGGCTTGGCGTAAGTGGCCAGGCCATCGCCGTCGAACGCCGAACTGCCCAGGGCGCGCATCAAGTGCGGACGCTCATCGATGGTCAGCCACTCGGGGAACAGTCGCTGCCCCAGCGCACCCTCGAGGAAGGACGATTTGCGGTACAGGTTGCCGCCGGAAATCGCTCCCAGGAAGCTGCCGAACAGGCCGCCGGCCAGTTCCGCGGAAAACAGCACCGGCACTTCGCAGGTCGGCACCGGGCGGGCGCCCAGGCGGCTCGCAGCACGTTGCGCGGCGCGCTGGCCGATGGTCACCGGGTCCGTCAACAGATGGCCCTGGCGATTGACGTCATACCAATAGTCACGCTGCATCTGGCCGTCGGCCTCGGCGATCATCACGCAACTCAAGCTGTGCCGAGTCGAAGCATAACCGCCGATAAAACCGTGGCTGTTGCCGTACACACGGCAGCCCTGGTGGGTGCTCAGGGTGGTGCCGTCAGCGTTCTTGATCCGGCTGTCGGCGGCAAAAGCCGCAGCCTCACAGGCCAGCGCCTGCTCGATGGCTTGCTCCGGGGTTATGTCCCAGGCGTGGAACAGGTCGAAGTCCGGCACGTCCCGGGCCATCAGGGCGGCATCGGCCAACCCCGAGCTTTCGTCTTCCGAGGTGTGTTTGGCGATGGCCAGGGCCGCGGCGACGGTTTCGCGAATCGCCTCGGGACCACTGGCCGAGGTACTGGCCGAGCCCTTGCGCTGGCCGACATAGAGCGTGATGCCAAAGCCCTGGTCGCGATTGAACTCGACGGTTTCCACTTCCCGCTGGCGAACCGAAGTCGACAGGCCCTGCTCCAGAGAAACCGCCACTTCGCAGGCACTGGCACCCTGGCGCTTGGCCTCGGCGATGATCTGCTCGACTTGTTCCTGCAGTGCCGGCAAAGCCTGCGGGCCGACGCTTTGTGCTGCACTCATGGTTTTCTCCACTCAAATTCTGCTTTCGGTTAAGGCCTTCGAGCGACCGGGCCGGACAAGCGGCCCCCGACTGGTTATCATGGCGGCGTTTCTTTGCGGACTGCCACCATGGTTGATTCTTACGACAACTCCCTCGATGGGGAGAAAAGCAAATCCCAGGTCAAACGCGAGCTGCATGCTCTGGTTGATCTCGGCGAGCGCCTTACAACACTCAAGCCCGACTTGCTGAACAAACTGCCGTTGACCGACGCCCTGCGCCGGGCCCTGGCGGATGCACCCAAGCATGTCGCCCATATCGCGCGCAAACGCCACCTGCAATTCATCGGCAAGCTGATGCGCGATCAGGACACCAGCGCGATCCTGGTGCTGCTGGACCAACTCGACGCCTCGACTCGCCAGTACAACGAACGTTTCCATGGCCTGGAGCGCTGGCGCGATCGCTTGATCGCGGGCGATGACGCGGTCCTGGAAAAGTTCGTCACCGACTATCCAGAAGCGGATCGTCAGCAGCTGCGCTCCCTGATCCGTCAGGCCCAGCATGAGGTGGCCCATAACAAGCCGCCTGCCTCCAGCCGTAAAATCTTCAAATACATCCGCGAGCTGGACGAGACTCAACGCGGCCTGCGCTGAGCCTCGACTCGGGTGGGTTGCCCGGCAACTCACCCGCCGCTTCACTTCTTAAGCGCCCGTGCCACCCACGGTGATCGCATCGATCTTCAAGGTCGGCTGGCCGACACCCACCGGCACCGACTGCCCATCCTTGCCACAGGTCCCCACACCACTGTCCAGCGCCAGGTCGTTACCGACCATCGACACCCGGCTCATGGCTTCCGGCCCGTTGCCGATCAGGGTCGCGCCCTTGACTGGCGCGGTGATCTTGCCGTCTTCGATCAGATACGCCTCGCTGGTGGAGAACACGAACTTGCCACTGGTGATGTCCACCTGACCGCCACCCAGATTGGCGCAATAGATACCCTTTTTCACCGAAGCAATGATTTCCGCCGGATCGCTTTCGCCACCCAGCATGTAGGTGTTGGTCATGCGCGGCATCGGCAGGTGCGCATAGGATTCGCGGCGACCGTTGCCGGTGCGGGCCACGCCCATCAGGCGGGCATTGAGTTTGTCCTGCATGTAGCCCTTGAGCACACCGTTCTCGATCAGGGTGGTGCATTCGGTCGGGGTGCCTTCGTCGTCGATGCTCAGCGAGCCGCGCCGCCCGGCCAGGGTGCCGTCGTCGACGATGGTGCAGAGTTTCGAGGCCACCATTTCGCCCATGCGACCGCTGTAGGCCGAGCTGCCCTTGCGGTTGAAATCGCCTTCCAGGCCATGCCCCACTGCTTCGTGCAACAGCACGCCGGACCAGCCCGAACCCAGTACCACCGGCAAGGTGCCGGCTGGCGCGGGGATGGCTTCCAGGTTGACCAGGGCCTGGCGCAATGCCTCACGGGCATACCCCATGGCACGGTCTTCACTGAGGAAATAACGGTAGTCGGTACGCCCGCCGCCGCCATGGCCGCCACGCTCGCGGCGACCGTTCTGCTCGACGATCACGCTGACGTTGAAGCGCACCAAAGGCCGCACATCCGCCGCCAGGCCACCATCGGTGGAGGCCACCAGGATGCGCTCCCAGACCCCGGCCATGCTGACGCTGACCTGCTGGATACGTGGATCGAGAGCACGGGTCGCGGCGTCGACACGCTTGAGCAGCTCGACCTTTTCCGCGCGGCTGATGACTTCCAGGGGGTTGTCCGGCGCATACAGCTGGGCCACGTCCTGGGTGGTAAAGGCCTGCACGGTACCGTTCTGCCCGGCGCGGGAAATCGAGCGTGCGGCCCTGGCAGCCAGGCCGAGCGCTTCGAGGGTGATGGCATTGCTGTAGGCAAAACCGGTTTTCTCACCCGATTGCGCCCGCACGCCAACGCCCTGGTCCAGATTGAAGCTGCCTTCCTTGACGATGCCGTCTTCCAGCGACCAGGACTCGGAAATCTGCCCCTGGAAATACAGGTCGGCGGCATCGATACCCGGGCCGGCCAGATCGCCGAGCACGCCCTGCAGGCTTTCCAGGGTCACGCCACCGGGCGCCAGAAGGTGTTCACTGACTGAAGATAACAACCCGCTCATATGCTTTACGCCTTAAATTCGTCGTTCTTAAGCAAGTCGCTGCGCGCCTTGCGAGAAAAAGCGCCGGTGACTGGCCACCGGCATGCGCGCCCGGATGGACGCCTGTTCGCTGCTGTCGCGCTCGGCCAGCAGCACGGCCTCGCCTTGATCCTGCTGCGCCAGCACCCGGCCCCAGGGGTCGACGATGGCCGCATGGCCGAAGGTCTCCCGGGGCCCCGGATGAATGCCGCCTTGCGCCGCCGCCAGCAGGTAGCACTGGGTTTCGATGGCCCGGGCGCGGATCAATACGTCCCAATGCGCCGCGCCGGTCACGGCGGTGAACGCCGAAGGAGCGCTGATCAACTCCGCCCCGGCGGCTCGCAATTCGCTGTACAGCTCCGGAAAACGCAGGTCGTAGCACACGGTCAGGCCAACCCGGCCCACCGGCGTATCCGCCACCACCACCTGCTCTCCATGAGCATAGTCATCCGACTCACGGTAACGGCCGCGATTGTCGGCCACGTCGACGTCGAACAGATGCAGCTTGTCGTAACGCGCCACTTGCTCGCCATGCTCGTCGATCAGCAGCGAGCAGGCCCGGGCCTTGGTCTCCGGCTGATCCACCGGAGGCAGCGGCAAGGTACCGGCGACTATCCATAACTTGAGGTCGCGGGCGGCCTGTTTCAACCAGGGCAGGATCGGGCCTTCGCCCCGGGCCTCCGCCCGACCGATGGCCGCCGCATCGCGGCGCCCCATGGCGGCGAAGTTCTCCGGCAGCACGGCCAGTCGCGCACCGCCGGCAGCAGCCTGCTCCAGCAGTTGGCGCGCCTGCTGTAGATTGGCCAGCACGTCGCTCTGGCTGACCATCTGAATCACCGCAAGAGACATGGCGCACTCCAGGTTGGATATGTGGCCATGCTACTCCATAGGCCCGGGCCGCGGT
Organism: Pseudomonas sp. GW822-FHT05A08; assembly: GCF_058800485.1. Taxonomy (NCBI): domain Bacteria; kingdom Pseudomonadati; phylum Pseudomonadota; class Gammaproteobacteria; order Pseudomonadales; family Pseudomonadaceae; genus Pseudomonas; species Pseudomonas sp. GW822-FHT05A08. The sequence goes on along the minus strand of NZ_CM179511.1, from coordinate 1,287,882 downwards.
TTTTCAAAAAGGTTTGTCGAAGGTGATTTTCGGGTCCTTCCAGGGCCCCTTGACGCTGTACTGGACGCTGGCGAAGCGCGACACCCGGTCGCCGATCAGCTTGTCGATCAGGAACAGCGCCCCGCCGACCGCCGGCGCACCGACGATCAGCGCGGCGATCGGCAGGTTGTTGGTCACCGGCAGCGTCACCAGCAGCTTCGAATCCACCTGGTCGGCCACCAGATCCAGGGTGCCATTGAGTTCCAGGTTGCTCGACGGCCCGGTCAGGGTGATGGGTTCGCGGGTCACGTAGACACCGTTGCTGGCCACCAGCAAACCCTTGACCCGGTCGTAGCTCAGGCCCTTGCCGAACAGGTCGGAGAAGTCCAGGCGCAGGCGCCGGCCGATGGAATTGAAGTTCAGCAGGCCGAATACCCGCAAGGCCTGCGCCCCGCCTTCGACTTCCACGAACTGGCCCTTGCGCAGGGTCGCATCCAGGCTGCCCGAGAACCGCTTGGGCCCGACCCAGGCCGGCGAGCCAGGCCAGCGCCCGTCCACATCCAGGTGGAACTCTTCACTGGTCACGGTCGGCGCAAAGCCCCAGCCCTTGAGCACGTCCGCCAGGTTCTTGCCGCCCAGGCGGCCTTTGTACCAGCTGGTGGCCGCGCCGGGTTCGCCTTCCCAGCCGCCGGAGCCTTGCAGGACCATGCCCTTGAGGCCCAGGTCGAGGCTGTTGAAAGCCATGCCCTTGGCGGTCGGGCGCACTTTCAGCGACCAGGCGCCGATCAGGTCGTTGCCCTGGTACAGCTGATTGATCGAGAGATCCAGCGCCGGGACTTTCTTCGGGTCGACCGAGACCAGCGGGTCCGGCGCGTTTTCGTCGGCCTGCACCGTCGGATCGGCGGCCGGCAGGCGCACATATTGCAGATTGATCGCCATCGGCGCCGCCTTGGCATCGGGAATCGCCACGTTGCCCTTGGCTTGCTGGCTGTCGAGCTGCAGGGCCCAGGAGGACGGCTTGCGCGTCAACTGCACGCGGGCCTCGTCCAGGGTCGTGCCGAAACCGCTGAGCTTGCCGACCCGGAAGTCGGCGCCGCTGAGCAGCTGCTTGGCGCTACCGCCCGCGTCCTGCCCGGCATACCGATCGACCAGCGCCTTCCACGGCTCCACGTCCAGTTCCGACAGCACGCCGCGTACCCGCAGGCCCTTGGCCCCCGGCAGCACGGCATCGCCCTCGCCGAGGAACAACTCGCCACGGCCATCGGCAAAATTGCCGCTCGGCGCGGCGAAAGTAAAGTTGGCCAGATCGCCGTAATCGAACCAGTAACGCCGCTCGGCGCCCTGCAAGGTCATGCGCAATACGCTGTCACGTCCCTGGCCGGCCGCCATGCCGAAAGGCGCTGGCAAGTCGACGGCAACCCCCTTGAGGCTGGAGCTGACCATCAGTTGGCTGTCCGCGCCATCGAGGTTGAGCTGCAACTGGTAGGGAATGTCGCCGGAAACCGGCAGTGGCTGGTTGTATTTCAGCCACTCCGTGAGCTTATTGACCGACACCTGGCCCTTGGCAACGACCCGGGTATCGAGCTTGCCGGGGCGACCGTCGGCAAAGATCTGCGCGGTCACCGGGCGCTCGAAGGCCTGGGCGCTGATGCCCTGGCCGCTCAGCCCTTTGCTGCTGTCGAAGCGAAAATCGCCCTTGAGCTGGCTCAACTCCAGCTCCGGCTCGCTCAACTTGAGCCGTGCCTTGCTGGTCTTGAAGTCCACCAGCACCTTCGGTTCTTCTCCCTTGACCAGCGGGATATCCAGTTTCAGCTTGCCCTGCAGGTCGCCATCGCCCTGCCAGCCGGCAAAGGTCGGGCCCGTGCCGATCGGCGCTTCCTGAAGGATCTTCAAGCCATCGCCCAGGCCGCCGGCGAACTCGCCGTCGATAAACATGTGGGGGCTTTGCCCGGCGGGCACATGGGGAATATTGACGTAGACATCCTTCACCTGGGTGTCGAGCAACTGACCCTGGCTGGCCAGGATGCGCACGCCGCTGTCCTCGATGAACACATCGCCGCTGACCTTGCCGATGTGCGGCCAGCCCGGCTGGAAGGCCAGCTCGGCATCGTGCACCTTGAAGAACAGGCTGATGCTGCGCGCGGTGTCGGCTGCACCATGGTTCAGCGAACCCTGGTACTGGAAGAAACCTTCATCCACCGCGCCCTTGAGGATTGCCGTGCGCAGCCATTCGTCCAGGGCCGGGCTGAGCACCTCGGGCAGGTACTTGGCGGTATAACGACCGTCGCCATCGACCAGACCGACCCGCAGGTCCATATAGTCTTCCTGGGTGTGGTCGAAATGCAGGCGGATCAGGAAGTCGCCGGCGATCTTGCCCTCCTCGCCCAGGACCTTGAGGTACGGCGCGATCAGGGTGAACCCCTGCTGATCGAGCTTCCAGGTCAGCCGGGCATTGGCCTGCAGGTATTGCCAGGGCTTGGCGAAGATCGGGTCCAGGTGCAAGGCAAAGTCCTTGCTGTCCATGCGCAGCTCGCCCTGCCCCAGGTCGCCGCTGATGCTGCCGCTGACGTTACGGGCCGCCGGCGCGCCGCGATAGGCGTTGAACCCGATCTGCTCCAGGTTGGCGGCAAAACTCAGGCGCTGATCGCCGCTGACCTGCGGCCGGAAGTCGAACAGGATGTTGCGCAGCGCGCCCGTGACCTTGAGGCTGTCGATGAGGGTCGCGACCTTTTCCGGCAACGGCGCCCAGGCATCCAGGACCGGCGTGATCGGCGTCAGGTCGAGGCGGTCGGCCTGCAAGTGCCAGAGTTCTTCGGCACTGTTGACGGTACCGGTCTGCTGCAGGTGCAGGCGGGACTCCCAGCGCGTCTCGCCGATGTTCATGGCCAGCGAGTCGAAGGCGACGCTGAGGCCCTGCTCGTTGCGCTGGAAATAGGCATTGAGCGCCAGGTTCTTCACGGTGACCGGTTTGCGCTCGTCATAGGCCCCGCTGACCTGCGGCGCGTTCAGGCGCGCGACCATGCTCTGCAGCAGGCCATCGCCCCAACTGAGCCAGAACTCGCCACCAGCCTTGAGTTCGGAGAACGTCCACTGTTGGGTCACGCGCGGCGGCAGCCATTTCGCCCAGTCGCTTTGCGGCAGGCTCAGGTAAGCGTCGGCCTGCCCTTCGCGCCAGGCGCTGGCGCGGATTCGCGTGCGCAAGCTGACAGCCAGAGGCTGACCGTCCGGCAGGGTCAGGCGCGCATCCAGGCGTTGACGGCTGGGGCCAACACGCAGATTGAGGCCGACGTAGGTCAAGGCAATCGCGGGATGATCGAGCGGTTGCAGGGTCACCTGGCTGTCGAGCACCGACAGCTCACTGACCATCTGCATGCGGTTGAGCAACTGCTCGGGGTCGAGAGGCTGGTTATCCTGCACCGGCAGGCCTTCGAGCGCCCAGCGCCCATCCTGACCTTCCTTCAGGCTCAGGTTGAGGCCGCTGAATTCAAGGTGTTTGACCCGCAGTTGGCGCGCCAGGGCACTGCCGGGCAGGTCGGGCGCCACCCGTACCTGATCCAGGCGCAAGGCGTTGGCGCCCTCGCCGACTGTCACATCGTGGGCCAGCAGGATGGGCGAGAAACCGCTCCAGCTGCCTTCCAGCCGGCCGATCTGCACCGGCATGCCCAAGGCTTCCTGAGCCTTGGCCTGGACCTCGGCCCGATATTCAGCCACCAGCGGGGTCAGCTCCCGACCCAGGCTGACGTACAAGGCCGTCAGCACCAGCAGTAATGCACAAAGCCCCAGCCCCCAGCGGGTCAGAGCAGCGAGAAAGCGCATCAGACGCTCCATGTCAGTTGGCCCCCGTGGCAAGAGTCATGTGAAAACCGGGGCCAGCTGTATCCGGTAAATGTAGGGTACGCGGACTCAGAGCAGCACCACGTCGTATTGTTCCTGGGAATACATGGTTTCGACCTGAAAACGGATGGTCCGGCCGATAAAGGCCTCCAACTCCGCGACGTTGCCCGACTCTTCGTCGAGCAGCCGGTCGACCACTTTCTGGTTCGCCAGGACCCGATAACCTTCGGCCTGATAGGCCCGCGCCTCACGCAGGATTTCCCGGAAGATTTCGTAGCAGATGGTTTCCGGGGTTTTCAGCTTGCCGCGGCCCTGACAGCTGCTGCAGGGCTCGCAGAGCACCTGCTCAAGACTTTCCCGGGTACGCTTGCGGGTCATCTGCACCAGGCCCAACTCGGTAATACCAATGATGTTGGTCTTGGCGTGATCGCGCTCCAGCTGTTTTTCCAGAGTGCGCAGCACCTGGCGCTGGTGTTCTTCATCTTCCATGTCGATGAAGTCGATGATGATGATCCCGCCCAGGTTGCGCAGGCGCAGCTGGCGGGCAATGGCGGTCGCCGCTTCGAGATTGGTCTTGAAGATGGTCTCTTCGAGGTTGCGGTGACCGACGAAAGCCCCGGTGTTGACGTCGATGGTGCTCATGGCTTCCGTCGGGTCGACCACCAGGTAACCGCCGGACTTGAGCGGTACCTTGCGTTCCAGGGCTTTCTGGATTTCATCTTCGACGCCATACAGGTCGAAGATCGGCCGCTCGCCCGGATAGTGTTCCAGGCGATCGGCGATTTCCGGCATCAGTTCGGCGACGAACTGCGTGGTTTTCTGGAAGGTTTCCCGGGAATCGATGCGGATCTTCTCGATCTTCGGGCTGACCAGGTCACGCAGGGTACGCAGGGCCAGGCCCAGGTCTTCGTAAATGACGCTGGGGGCGCCGATGGTCTTGATCTGCGCGCCGATCTGGTCCCACAAGCGGCGCAGGTAACGGATGTCCATCATGATTTCGTCGGCGCCCGCGCCCTCGGCGGCGGTACGCAGGATGAAACCACCGGCTTCCTTGATGCCTTCCTGAGCCACGCAATCGCTGACCACCTGTTTCAGGCGCTCGCGCTCGGCTTCGTCCTCGATCTTCAAAGAGATGCCGACATGGGCGGTGCGCGGCATGTACACCAGGTAGCGCGAAGGGATCGACAGCTGGGTGGTCAGGCGCGCGCCCTTGGAGCCGATCGGGTCCTTGGTCACCTGCACCACCAGGCTCTGCCCTTCATGGACCAGGGCGCCGATGCTTTCCACCGCCGGCCCTTCGCGCAGGGAGATTTCCGAGGCATGAATGAATGCCGCGCGATCCAGGCCGATATCCACGAACGCCGCCTGCATGCCGGGCAGAACCCGGACCACCTTGCCTTTATAGATATTGCCGACAATCCCACGACGCTGGGTCCGCTCGACATGGACTTCTTGCAGCACACCGTTTTCGACCACCGCCACGCGCGACTCCATCGGCGTGATGTTGATCAGAATCTCTTCACTCATGGCAGGGTCTCGTTCAGGCATATTCACTATGGATGGCCGCATCGGTAGGTACGGCGCTTAGCGCACTGCAAGGTTTTGCCAACAGGGTATGCCGAAATGGCCAAGTAGTTCTGCGGTTTCGCATACCGGCAAGCCGACGACAGCGGAATAACTGCCATTGAGCCCTGCCACGAATACCGCCGCAAGCCCCTGGATGCCATAGCCGCCAGCCTTGTCGCGGGGCTCGCCGCTGGCCCAGTAGCGGGCCGCCTCGTCATCGCCGATCGCCCGGAAGCGCACCAGGCTGCGGACCACCCGCGACTCGCAGCGCTGGCCATCGAGCACGGCAATGGCGGTCAGCACTTCATGTTCGCGATCCGACAGAGCCATGAGCATCGACTGCGCATCGGCCTGGTCCAGGGGCTTGCCCAGGATCTGCCCATCAAGTACCACCGCGGTGTCGGCGCCCAGGACACAGGCCGCAGACTGGCCATCGGCGATCAGCGCATACCCGGCCGCCGCCTTGTCGCGCGCCAGGCGCTCGACATAGGCCGCTGGGTTTTCATCGGGGAGAGGGGTTTCATCGATATCCGCGCTGATGGCGGTAAAAGGCACACCGATCTGCGTGAGCAGTTCCCGTCGACGCGGCGAGCCTGAGGCGAGGTAAAGCGATTTCATCAAGACATCTCCCTGTCGAGGTACGGGCAAATGCCTGACCGAATCAGTTGATTTTGAAACGTCGGCGCAACCCGCGCAAACCGAAGCTGACCCAAGGCCAGAGCAAGGCACTGACCAATGCCGGCAGCACCAGTGCAAGGGTCGGTTGACGGTTACCGGTCAAGGCGCTGAGCCACAGCTGGACCAGTTGCGCCAGGCCGAAGATCACCAGGATCACCAGGCTTTGCTGCCACATCGGGAACATGCGCAAGCGCTGTTGCAACGACAGCACCAGGAAGGTGATCAGGGTCAGGATCAGCGCGTTCTGCCCCAGCAATGTGCCGTACAGCACATCCTCGGCCAGCCCCAGGCACCAGGCCGTGACCATGCCGACCTTGTGCGGCAGGGCCAGGGCCCAGAACGCCAGCAGCAAGGCCAGCCAGAGCGGGCGCAGGATTTCCATGAATTGTGGCAAAGGCGACACGCTGAGCAGCATGCCGATGGCGAAGGTCAGCCAGACCATCCAGCCGTTTCGGGACATTATTCTCTTCCTCCCGTGGGGGCCGGGGCCGCTGCAGGCGGCTTGGGCGCGGCGGGTCTGGTGGCGGCTGGCTTGACCGGAGCCGGATGGGCCACGGGTTTGACCGGCGTCGTGGCGGCTGGCGTCGCGGGTGCAGCGGCTGGTGCGGCAGGAGCGGTCGCGGTGGCCGGCGTCGCGGGCACGACAGGCTTGGGCACGGTCGCCGGGACCACCGGCATGGCGGTGCCGCCCTGCTGGTCCTGCGCTTCCTGAGCCTGGGCGGCATCGTTGGCACGCTCTTCGGCGGTGCGGTTATCGCTGAACACCAGCAACAGGTAACGGCTGCGGTTCAAGGCGGCCGTCGGCACGGCCCGCACTATGGCAAATGGCTGGCCGGAGTCATGGATCACTTCCTTGACCGTCGCCACCGGGTAACCCGCCGGGAAACGCTGGCCCAGGCCGGAACTGACCAGCAAGTCGCCTTCCTTGATGTCCGCGGTGTCGGCCACATGACGCAGCTCAAGGCGTTCCGGATTGCCGGTACCGCTGGCAATCGCCCGCAGACCGTTGCGGTTCACCTGGACAGGAATGCTGTGGGTGGTGTCGGTGAGCAGCAGCACACGGGAGGTATAAGGCATCAGCTCGACCACCTGCCCCATCAGGCCACGGGCATCGAGCACCGGTTGCCCGAGCACCACGCCGTCGCGCTCACCCTTGTTGATGATGATGCGATGGGTGAAGGGATTGGGGTCCATGCCGATCAGCTCGGCCACTTCGACCTTCTCGTTGACCAGCGCGGAGGAGTTGAGCAACTCGCGCAGGCGAACGTTCTGCTCGGTCAAGGCGGCAAGCTTTTGCATGCGGCCCTGGAGCAACAGGTTTTCGGTCTTGAGTTTTTCGTTTTCGGCGACCAGTTCGGTGCGGCTGCCAAACTGGCTGGCCACACCCTGCCATAGCCGTTGTGGCAGGTCGGTGATCCAGTAGGACTGCATCAGCACCAGCGACATTTGGCTACGCACTGGCTTGAGCAGTGTGAAGCGGGCATCGACCACCATCAGCGCGACCGATAGCACGACCAGCACCAACAGGCGTACGCCCAATGAGGGGCCTTTGGCGAAAAGCGGTTTAATAAGCCGCTCCTCCCAGGCAAATGTTCTCTTTATTCATACGGCTTCAAACCGGCCTGGAGCAGAATGACAGAAGATAAACGCCAACAGGCAGCACTGCAAAGTGCTGCCTGCGAGCGGAACACATGGATGCACCCGGCGCGATTATTCGCTGGAGAGCAAGTCCATGGTGTGTTTGTCCATCATTTCCAATGCACGGCCACCGCCGCGGGCTACGCAGGTCAGCGGGTCTTCGGCGACGATCACCGGCAGACCGGTTTCCTGGGCCAGCAACTTGTCCAGGTCACGCAGCAGGGCGCCACCACCGGTCAGCACCAGACCGCGTTCGGCGATGTCCGAAGCCAGTTCCGGAGGCGATTGCTCCAGCGCGCTTTTCACGGCCTGAACGATGGTTGCCAGGGACTCTTGCAGAGCTTCCAGCACTTCATTGGAGTTCAGGGTGAATGCGCGTGGCACGCCTTCGGCCAGGTTACGGCCACGAACGTCGACTTCACGGACTTCGCCGCCCGGGTAGGCAGTACCGATTTCCTGCTTGATGCGCTCGGCGGTGGATTCGCCGATCAGGCTGCCGTAGTTGCGACGCACGTAGGTGATGATCGCTTCGTCGAAACGGTCGCCGCCGACACGTACGGATTCGGCGTAAACCACACCGTTCAGGGAGATCAGGGCAATCTCGGTGGTACCGCCACCGATATCCACGACCATCGAACCGCGGGCTTCTTCGACCGGCAGGCCGGCACCGATCGCGGCCGCCATCGGCTCTTCGATCAGGAACACTTCACGGGCACCGGCACCGAGGGCCGATTCACGGATGGCACGACGCTCGACCTGGGTGGACTTGCATGGAACGCAGATCAGCACACGGGGGCTGGGCTGCAGAAAACTGTTTTCGTGAACCTTGTTGATAAAGTATTGCAGCATCTTTTCGCAGACACTGAAGTCGGCGATCACGCCGTCCTTCATCGGACGAATGGCAGCAATGTTGCCCGGAGTACGACCGAGCATGCGCTTGGCTTCGGTACCGACAGCCACGACACTTTTCTGATTACCGTGGGTCCGAATGGCCACAACCGATGGTTCATTCAGGACAATACCGCGCTCGCGCACGTAAATAAGGGTGTTGGCAGTGCCCAGGTCAATGGAAAGATCGCTGGAAAACATGCCACGCAGTTTCTTGAACATGGGAAAGGGACCCTAGGCAACGCGTGGGTAAAAAAGTGCGGCAAACTCTAACAACGACAGGGATTTTGGGCAAGGCGCCAATATGTTAAATTGACCGCTTTTCTGTGCACCAACCCCCACAATCGCGGCCTTATGACCGTAGAAATGCGGTAGTGTTCCGACAATCTAACACACGGACGAGATCCGTTCTGTTTTCCACTGGAGAATCCCATGGCGCTTGAACGCTCCGACGTGGAAAAAATCGCTCATCTGGCCAGCCTTGGCCTCAATGAAGCCGATCTTCCACACATCACCTGCGACCTGAACAGCATTCTCGGGCTGGTGGATGCAATGCAGGCAGTCGATACCGACGGTATCGAGCCCCTGGCCCACCCGCTGGAAGCCAGCCAGCGCCTGCGCGCAGACGTTGTGACCGAGTCCAATCATCGCGAGGCCTATCAGTCCATCGCACCAGCGGTCGAAAACGGCCTGTACCTGGTTCCGAAAGTCATCGACTAAAGGGAAAGAGCCTGCAATGCATCACATGACCCTGGCCGAGATCGCCCGCGGACTCGCCGACAAGAAGTTTTCCTCCGAAGAGCTGACCAAGACCCTGCTGGCGCGTATCGCCCAGCTCGACCCGCAGCTCAACAGCTTCATCAGCCTCACCGAAGATCTCGCGCTGCAGCAGGCCAAGGCCGCTGACGCCCGTCGCTCGAACGGTGAGAGCGGTGCCCTGCTCGGCGCGCCGATCGCCCACAAGGACCTGTTCTGCACCCAGGGCATCCGCACCAGCTGCGGCTCGAAGATGCTCGACAATTTCAAGGCGCCCTACGACGCCACCGTGGTCGCCAAGCTGGCCGCCGCCGGGACCGTGACCCTGGGCAAGACCAACATGGACGAATTCGCCATGGGCTCGGGCAACGAGACCAGCTATTACGGCGCGGCGAAAAACCCGTGGAACCTGGAACGCGTTCCGGGCGGCTCGTCCGGCGGTTCGGCGGCCGCGGTCGCTGCGCGCCTGCTGCCTGCCGCCACCGGCACCGACACCGGCGGCTCGATCCGCCAGCCGGCTGCATTGACCAACCTCACCGGCCTGAAACCGACCTACGGTCGCGTTTCGCGCTGGGGCATGATCGCCTACGCCTCCAGCCTCGATCAGGGCGGCCCGCTGGCACGCACCGCCGAGGACTGCGCGATCCTGCTGCAAGGCATGGCCGGCTTCGACCCGCAGGACTCCACCAGCATCGACGAACCGGTACCGGACTACAGCGCCAGCCTCAACGGCTCGCTGCAGGGCCTGCGCATCGGCGTACCCAAGGAATACTTCAGCGCCGGCCTCGACCCGCGCATCGCCGAGCTGATCCACAACAGCGTCAAGGAGCTGGAAAAGCTCGGCGCCGTGATCAAGGAAATCAGCCTGCCGAACATGCAGCACGCCATCCCGGCGTACTACGTGATCGCGCCGGCGGAAGCCTCCTCCAACCTGTCGCGTTTCGACGGCGTGCGCTTCGGCTACCGCTGCGAGAACCCGGCAAACCTGGAAGACCTGTACAAGCGCTCCCGTGGCGAAGGTTTCGGCAGCGAAGTGCAGCGCCGGATCATGGTCGGTGCCTACGCCCTGTCGGCCGGTTACTACGACGCCTACTACCTGAAGGCGCAGAAGATCCGTCGCCTGATCAAGAACGACTTCATGGCTGCCTTTAATGAAGTCGACATCATCCTTGGCCCGACCACGCCGAACCCGGCCTGGAAAATCGGCGACAAGAGCAGCGACCCGGTCGCTGCGTATCTGGAAGACGTTTACACCATCACCGCCAACCTCGCGGGTCTGCCGGGCTTGTCCATGCCCGCCGGCTTCGTCGACGGCTTGCCGGTCGGCGTGCAACTGCTCGCCCCGTATTTCCAGGAAGGCCGTCTGTTGAACGTTGCCCACCAGTATCAGTTGAACACTGACTGGCATACCCGCACACCAACCGGCTTCTGAGGAGAAACACATGCAATGGGAAGTCGTGATCGGGCTGGAGATTCACACCCAGCTCACCACCAAATCGAAGATTTTCTCCGGTAGCTCCACCGCCTTCGGTGCCGAGCCCAACACCCAGGCCAGCCTGGTGGACCTGGGCATGCCCGGCGTACTGCCGGTGCTGAACCAGGAAGCAGTGCGCATGGCGGTCATGTTCGGCCTGGCCATCGACGCCGAGATCGGCCAGCACAACGTGTTCGCCCGCAAGAACTACTTCTACCCCGACCTGCCCAAGGGCTACCAGATCAGCCAGATGGAACTGCCGATCGTCGGCAAGGGCCACCTGGACATCCCGCTGGAAGACGGCACGGTCAAACGCGTCGGAATCACCCGCGCGCACCTGGAAGAAGATGCCGGCAAGAGCCTGCACGAAGAGTTCAATGGCGCCAGCGGCATCGACCTGAACCGCGCCGGCACCCCGCTGCTGGAAATCGTTTCCGAGCCGGACATGCGCAGCGCCAAGGAAGCCGTGGCCTACGTCAAGTCGATCCACGCCCTGGTGCGTTACCTGGGGATCTGCGACGGCAACATGGCCGAAGGCTCCCTGCGTTGCGACTGCAACGTCTCGGTACGCCCCAAAGGCCAGGCCGAGTTCGGCACTCGCTGCGAGATCAAGAACGTCAACTCGTTCCGCTTCATCGAGAAAGCCATCAATTCGGAAGTCCAGCGTCAGATCGAACTGATCGAGGACGGCGGCAAGGTGATCCAGCAGACCCGCCTGTACGACCCGAACAAGGACGAGACCCGTCCGATGCGCAGCAAGGAAGAAGCCAACGACTACCGTTACTTCCCCGACCCGGACCTGCTGCCAGTGGTCATCGAGGACTCGTTCCTCGACCAGGTACGCGCCACCCTGCCCGAGCTACCACCGCAGAAACGCGAGCGCTTCCAGGCGCAGTTCGGCCTGTCGGTCTACGACGCCAGCGTGCTGGCCACCAGCCGCGAACAGGCGGACTACTTCGAGAAGGTCGCCAGCATCGCCGGTGACGCCAAGCTCGCCGCCAACTGGGTCATGGTCGAGTTGGGCAGCCTGCTGAACAAGCAAGGCCTGGAAATCGACGAGGCGCCGGTCTCGGCCGAGCAACTGGGCGGCATGCTGCTGCGCATCAAGGACAACACCATCTCCGGCAAGATCGCCAAGACCGTGTTCGAAGCCATGGCCAATGGCGAAGGCAGCGCCGACGAAATCATCGACAAGCGCGGCCTCAAACAGGTCACCGATACCGGCGCCATCTCCGCCGTGCTGGACGAAATGCTGGCGGCCAACGCCGAGCAGGTCGAACAGTATCGCGCCGCCGATGAAGCCAAGCGCGGCAAGATGTTCGGCTTCTTCGTCGGCCAGGCGATGAAGGCTTCCAAAGGCAAGGCCAACCCGCAGCAAGTGAACGAATTGCTGAAAAGCAAACTCGAAGGCTGACTGCAGTGTTGATGGCGGAGTTCGAAAATTCCGCCCCTGTAGGAGCGAGCGTGCTCGCGATTGCGTTGTCTCAGACAGGACGCTATCGCGAGCAAGCTCGCTCCTACTCTTGTATCTGGGGTCCCGTATTGATGAAACGCTTGCTGGGCTGCCTGGCCCTTTTCTCACTCCTGGCCGGCTGCGCCAGTCATGTCATCGACCCGCGGGGTTACGACAAGACCGGCGTCGCTTCCTATTACGGCGCCAAGCACCATGGCAAACGCACCGCCAGCGGCGAACCCTTCAACCAGCACGGCATGACCGCCGCGCACCGCGAGCTGCCATTCGGCACCCGGGTCAAAGTCACCAACCTCAATAACGACAAGAGCGTCGTGGTCCGGATCAACGACCGCGGCCCGCATACCCGTGGCCGCCTGATCGATTTGTCGCGTGCCGCCGCGCAACAGTTGGGTATGATCAGAAGCGGCACCGCCAAGGTGCGCGTGCAAGCCATCAGCGACTGACCCACGGAGCCCTGATCATTTTCGGATTAACCGATTTACCGCTGCTCAGCGTTCTCCAGTTGTTCAGTGGCCTGGTCCTGCTGGTCGCCGGCGCCGAATTGCTGGTACGCGGCGCGGTCCGCCTCGCCGCCCGCCTGCGCGTACGAGCGCTGATCATTGGCCTGAGCATCGTCGCCTTCGGCAGCAGCGCCCCGCAGATGGCCGTCAGCCTGCAAGCCACCCTGGCGGAAAACACCGATATCGCCGTCGGCAGCGTGATCGGCAGCGGCATCTTCAACATCCTGGTGACCCTCGGCCTGTCCGCCCTGATCATTCCGCTGCGGGTATCGCGCCAGCTGGTGCGGCTGGACATCCCGTTGATGATCCTCGCCAGCCTGCTGGTGTTCGCCCTGGCCTACAACGAAGAACTGACGCCCCTCGACGGCCTGATCCTGCTGGCGACCTTGATCCTCTACCTGGGGTTGCTGCTGCGCCAGTCACGGCACTCGGCGCGCCCACAGTCCCAGCAAGGTTCCGACGCACCCCGCGCGCACTGGCTGAGCAGCCTGCTGTGGATGATCGGCGGCCTGCTCCTGCTGGTGTTCGCCGGCCATCTGCTGGTCGAGGCGGCGGTGGAAGTCGCCACCGACCTGGGGCTGTCCGAGCGCATCATCGGCCTGACCATAGTCGCCGTCGGCACCTCCCTGCCGGCCCTGGCCACCTCGCTGATCGCCGCCTTGCGTGGCCAGCGCGACATTGCCGTGGGCAACGTCATCGGCAGCAACCTGTTCAATCTGCTGGGAGTCCTGGGTTTCACCGCCCTGGTGGCGCCGACGCCCTTGTCGGTATCGCCCAATGCCGTGGACTTCGACCTGCCGGTGATGCTCGGTGTCGCCGTGCTGTGCCTGCCGGTGTTCTATTCGGGTTATCGGGTCACCCGCGCCGAAGGCCTGCTGTTTCTCGGCCTGTACCTGGCCTACGGGCTGCACGTGGTGTCCTTCACCACCGGCATGCCACTGGCTGGCAAGCTGGAAGACCTGATGTTGTTTTTCGTCCTGCCAGTGCTGGTGGCGTTCCTGCTGTTCAGTTCGCTGCGGGCCTGGCGCCGCCAACATAAAAAAGGGGAAACGCAATGACCGAGAATAAAAAGCAGGGCGTGGAAATGCGCCGCCAGGTGATGGGCGATGCCTTTGTCGATCGCGCCCTGGGCAACGCCACCGAGTTCAGCCAGCCGCTGCAGGACTTCGTCAACGAACATGCCTGGGGCAGCGTCTGGAACCGCGAAGGCCTGCCGCTGAAAACCCGCAGCCTGATCACCCTCGCCGCCCTGACCGCGCTCAAGTGCCCGCAGGAGCTCAAAGGCCATGTCCGCGGCGCCCTGAATAACGGCTGCACGGTGGAAGAGATTCGCGAGGCGCTGCTGCATTGTGCGGTGTATGCCGGCGTACCGGCGGCGATCGACGCGTTCCGCGCCGCCCAGGAAGTGATCGACACTTACCAGAAGCCGGAATAACCCTTCCCGCTGTAGGAGCGAGCCTGCTCGCGATTGGCCAAGGGCCGCTGGTGGATTCACTGCCACATCGCGGGCAATCGAGCGTCGACCGGCCGCTTCTACAAGAGCACTAGATCCACCCGCCCCACTGCAGCAGAAAGATCCCGATATTGGTGGTCACCGCCGCCATCAGCGTGGTGATGACGATGATTGCCGCCGCCAGCTGATGATTGCCATTGGCCGCCCGGGCCATGACAAAACTCGCCGCCGCAGTCGGGCTGCCGAAGTACAGGAACAGAATCCCCAGTTCCGCCCCGCGGAATCCGCAGAGCCAGGCCCCCAGGGTGGCGAGGATCGGCAGGCCGACCATTTTCACCAGGCTCGAACTCAAGGCCAGGTCGCCGCTCTCGCGCAACGCCGCCAGGGACAGGGTACCGCCGATGCAGATCAAGGCCAGCGGCAGGGTCATCTGCGCCAGGTACTGGCCAGACGTCTCCAGCCAGGTCGGCAGGCCGATCTGGAACACGGCGAAAGGCGCTGCCGCCAGGACGCTGATGATCAACGGGTTGCTGACCACGCTTTTGCAGATGCTCCACGGATCGGACTTGATCACCGGGCTGTACACCGCCAGGACGATGGTCGACAGGGTGTTGTAGAACAGGATCACCAGCGCCGCGAGAATCGCCCCGAGGGAAATCCCGTAGTCGCCATACATGCTGGCCGCGAGCGCCAGGCCGATGACCCCGTTGTTGCCGCGAAAGGCGCCCTGGGTGTAGATGCCGCGATCTTCCCGCGGGCAGCGCCAGATCGCCCAGCCCCAGGCGAAGGCAAAGCTGGCCAGGGTGGCCACGGCAAAATAGATCAGCAGCCCGGGCTTGAGCGCCGAATGCAGGTCGGCATGCAGAATCCCGAGAAACAGCAGCGCCGGCATGGTGACGTTGAACACCAGGGCCGACGCTGTGTGGATAAAACCGTCGTTGATCCAGCCGATGCGCTTGAGCAGCACACCGAGAAACAACATGGCGAATACCGGCGCGGTGATATTCAGCGTTTCGAGAAAAATGGCCAGCATGCCGGGTCAACCTTGAACCTGTCGTTAGGCGGCTAATGATAAGCCAGCCCGCGCGCTTAAGCCCGATGGATTTGCCCTAACCGCAAGCTGATCCATCGGGCCGCAGGCGTTCGCGGCCATCCAAGGCCACGCCCGCGCCACGCCCGATCGCAGCCTGCACAGCACCACCATCCACCCACGCCCAGCACAACCCTGTAGCCGCTGCCGAAGGCTGCGATAGGTCCGCAGGACCTCCAGCGATTTCAAAAGCCACGCCCGCTCCGCGGTCGATCGCAGCCTGCGGCAGCGGCTACCCGGATTGCGACCTGCCATTCAACCGAGCCCAGCACAAACCCTGTAGCCCGTCAGGTGATCGGCGCCGGATTGAACAAGGTGATGTCGTTGTGCAGCTTGTGCCGTTCGGCCCAGGTCTGCTGCTTGCCACTGGCCACGTCCAGGTAGAAGTGGAACAGCTCCCAGCCCAGCTCTTCGATACTCGCCCGCCCGGTGGCGATGCGCCCGGCATCGATGTCGATCAGGTCCGGCCAGCGCTGAGCCAGTTCGGAGCGGGTCGAGACCTTGACCACCGGCGCCATCGCCAGCCCGTAAGGTGTGCCACGCCCGGTGGTGAACACATGCAGGTTCATCCCCGCCGCCAGCTGCAAGGTGCCGCAGACAAAGTCGCTGGCCGGCGTCGCGCAGAAGATCAGGCCCTTGCGGGTAAAGCGCTCGCCCGGCCCCAGCACGCCATTGATCGCGCTGCTGCCGGACTTGACGATGGACCCCAGGGACTTCTCGACGATGTTCGACAACCCGCCCTTCTTGTTGCCCGGCGTGGTATTGGCGCTGCGGTCGGCCTCGCCCTTGGCCAGGTAGCGGTCGTACCAGTCCATCTCGCGCACCAGCTCCCGGGCCACTTCTGTGGATTCGGCGCGGGAAGTCAGCAGGTAGATGGCATCGCGCACCTCGGTGACTTCGGAAAACATCACCGTCGCGCCGGCCCGCAGCAACAGGTCCGAGGCATAGCCCAGGGCCGGGTTCGCGGTGATTCCGGAAAAGGCATCACTGCCACCACATTGCATACCGAGGACCAGCTCCGAGGCCGGCACGGTTTCCCGGCGCCGCTGATCGAGCTTCTGCAAACGCACTTCGGCCAGCTGCATGATCTGCTCGATCATCTCGGTAAAACCCTGGCTGGCGTCCTGCAGGCGGTACAGCCAGGGCTCGCTGAGGTCCACCGAGCTGTCGCCTTCGTGCATCACCTGCCCGGCCTGCAACTTCTCGCAGCCCAGGCTGATTACCAGGGCTTCGCCCCCCAGGTTCGGGTTGCGCGCCAGGTTGCGCACGGTGCGGATCGGGATATAGGCATCGGTGGCGGTGATCGCCACGCCGCAGCCATAGCTGTGGGTCAGCGCCACCACATCGTCGACATGGGGATACCTGGGCAGCAGTTCGTCCTTGATGCGCTTGACCGCATGATCGAGCACCCCGGCCACGCATTGCACGGTGGTGGTAATTCCCAGAATGTTGCGTGTGCCGACCGTGCCGTCGGCATTGCGATAACCCTCGAAGGTGAAACCCTCCAGGGGTGCCTGGGCCGCCGGCACCTCGGTGGACAGCGGCAGGCTGTCCAGCGGCGGCGCGCTGGGCATGCGCAACTGCTCTTCCCTGACCCAGCTGCCGCGCAGGATCGGCTGCAAGGCATAACCGATGGCCTGGCCATAGCGGATCACCGGGTCGCCTTCGGCGATATCTTCCAGCGCCACCTTGTGGCTCTGGGGGACGAAGTCCAGGGTCACCAGGCCGTCGGCGAACGCCGTGCCTGCCGGTACGCCCTGGTCATTGACCACAACCACCACGTTGTCCCGCTCGTGCAGGCGGATGTAGCGCGGCGAATCGGAATGTTCAATCAACTGCATGACGCCGCCCCTTCAGGAATGCGCTTGGGAAAGTTGGGTCAGCTCGGGGCCGTTGCTCGGCGGCTCCTTGAGCACCACGCGCTTGATCGGGCCGACGATCACCAGGTAGCTGAACACTGCCAGCAGCGCGTTGCAGCCGACGAACACCAACGCCCATTTGAACGAGCCGGTGGAACTGATGATGTAGCCGATGACGATCGGCGTGGTGATCGACGCCAGGTTGCCGAAGGTGTTGAACAGGCCGCCGCTCAAGCCGGCGATCTGCTTCGGCGAAGTGTCGGACACCACCGCCCAGCCGAGCGCGCCCACGCCTTTGCCGAAGAACGCCAGGGCCATGAAGCCCACCACCATCCATTCGATGTCCACATAGTTGCAGGCCACGATGCTGCTGGAGACCAGCAGGCCGGCGATGATCGGCGCCTTGCGGGCGAAGGTCAGGGAATGCCCCTTGCGTAGCAGGTAGTCGGAAATCACCCCGCCAAGCACCCCACCGATAAAACCGCAGATGGCCGGCAAGGAGGCGATGAAGCCAGCCTTGAGAATGGTCATGCCACGCTCCTGCACCAGGTACACCGGGAACCAGGTCAGGAAGAAGTAAGTGATGCCGTTGATGCAGTACTGGCCCAGGTACACGCCGAGCATCATGCGGTTGGTCAGCAACTGGCGCAGGTAGTCCCATTTCGGGCCGTCGCTGCGCTTGCCTTTGCCGTCCTGGTCCATGTCGACCATGCCGCCGTTGTCGGCGATGTGCTTGAACTCGGCCTCGTTGATCAGCGGGTGCTGGCGCGGGCTGTAAATCACCTTGAGCCAGACCAGCGAGAAGACGATGCCGATCACCCCCATCACGATGAACACGTGCTGCCAGCCAAAGTGATAGACGATCCAGCCCATCAGCGGCGCGAACAGCACCGTGGCGAAATACTGCGCCGAGTTGAAGATCGCCGAAGCCGTACCGCGCTCGGCGGTGGGGAACCAGGCCGCGACAATCCGCGCGTTGCCGGGGAAGGACGGTGCCTCGGCCAGCCCCACCAGGAAGCGCAGCATGAACAACGCCACCACCGCGGTGGAAACGCCGAACTCACCGACATAACCCTGCAGCACGGTGAACAGCGACCAGGTGAAGATGCTCAGGGCATAGATTTTTTTCGAGCCGAAGCGGTCGAGCAGCCAGCCGCCGGGGATCTGCCCCGCTACATAAGCCCAACCGAATGCGGAGAAGATATAACCGAGGGTGACGGCGTCGATGCCGAGGTCTTTTTGCAGGCTGGAACCCGCGATGGCGATGGTGGCGCGGTCGGCATAGTTGATCGTGGTCACCAAAAACAGCATGAACAGGATCAGGTAGCGGACGCGAGTCGGCTTGGTCGCTTGCATATGGATGTACTCCCACTAGTTATTTTTATGCGGGTAAACATGCGTTTCATCGACCCCGCCGAGCCTCAGGCAACGGCCGGCGGGGGTACGGCGGGGCTTAGGATCCGATGTAGGAAGTCTTCACCACGGTGTAGAACTCCTGCGCGTAGCGACCTTGCTCGCGGGAACCATAGGATGAACCTTTGCGGCCACCAAAAGGTACGTGGTAATCGACGCCGGCCGTCGGCAGGTTGACCATGACCATCCCGACCTGGGAGTGGCGCTTGAAGTGGTTGGCGTATTTCAGCGACGTGGTGGCGATGCCCGCCGACAGGCCGAATTCGGTGTCGTTGGCCATGGCCAGCGCCGCCTCGTAATCAGCCACCCGTACCACGTTGGCCACCGGGCCGAAGATCTCTTCGCGGCTGATGCGCATCGAGGCCTGGCTGTCGGCGAACAGGGTCGGCGCGAGGAAATAACCTTCGGTATCGCAAGTCACCAGGCCGCCGCCGCTGACCAGCCGCGCCCCTTCGGACTGGCCGATATCGATGTACTTCAAGTCCTGTTCGAGCTGCGCCTGGGACACCACCGGACCGATATCGGTGCCGGCCCGCAGCGCATGGCCGACCTTGATCGAACCCATGCGTTCGGCCATCGCCGCGACGAACCGGTCGTGGATGCCCGCGGTGACGATCAGCCGGCTGGAAGCGGTGCAACGCTGCCCGGTGGAATAGAAGGCACTCTGTACCGCCAGTTCCACCGCCTGCTTGAGGTCGGCATCGTCGAGGATGATCTGCGGGTTCTTGCCGCCCATTTCCAGCTGCACCTTGGCCTGGCGCGAGACGCAGCTGACGGCGATCTGCCGGCCCACGCCCACGGAACCGGTGAAGCTGATGCCGTCGACTTTCGGGCTGTTGACCAGGGCATCGCCGACCAGCCGGCCGCTGCCCATCACCAGGTTGAACACCCCGGCCGGGAAGCCGGCGCGGGAGATGATTTCCGCCAGGGCCCAGGCACAGCCCGGCACCAGCTCGGCGGGCTTGAGCACCACGCAGTTGCCGTAGGCCAGGGCCGGGGCGATCTTCCACGCCGGGATGGCGATCGGGAAGTTCCACGGGGTGATCAGGCCGACCACGCCCAGGGCTTCGCGGGTCACTTCGACGTTGACCCCCGGACGCACCGACGGCAGGTAATCCCCCGACAGGCGCAGGCATTCGCCGGCAAAGAACTTGAAGATGTTGCCGGCGCGGGTCACCTCGCCGATGGCCTCGGGCAGGGTCTTGCCCTCCTCCCGGGCCAGCAGGGTGCCGAGCTCTTCGCGACGGGCGAGGATCTCGCTGCCGACCTTGTCCAGGGCATCGCTGCGCGCCTGGATACCGGAAGTCGACCAGGCCGGGAATGCATCGCGCGCCGCATCGATCGCGGCATGCACCTGAGCCAGGTCGGCCTTGGCGTATTCGCCAATGACATCGGACAACTCGGACGGGTTGATATTGGTCGAGTAGTCGGCACCGGCAAGCCATTGGCCACCGATGTAGTTATCGAAGCGTTTTACCTCTGCCACGCGCCCTCTCCTTACACAAAAGCCTTACGCAAAAGGCCGCTGATTGCTCAGCGGCCCCGGGGATGGATTACTGCGCGCCCTGGGCGTCGATCAACGCCGCCAGCGCTGCATATTCTTCCGGCAACAGGTCGGTCAACGGCGCCCGCACCGGGCCTGCGTCATGGCCGACGATGCGGGCTCCGGCCTTGACGATGCTCACGGCATAACCAGCCTTGCGGTTACGGATATCCAGGTAAGGCAGGAAGAAGTCGTCGATGATCTTGCCGACCGTGGCGTGATCTTCCCGGGCAATGGCGTGGTAGAAATCCATCGCGGTTTTCGGGATGAAGTTGAACACCGCCGAGGAATACACCGGCACGCCCAGGGCCTTGTAGGCCGCGGCGTAGACTTCGGCGGTCGGCAGGCCGCCCAGGTAGCTGAAGCGATCGCCGAGGCGGCGACGGATCGACACCATCAGCTCGATATCGCCCAGGCCGTCCTTGTAGCCAATCAGGTTCGGGCAGCGCTCGGCCAGGCGCTCCAGCAGCGGCGCGGTCAGGCGGCAGACGTTGCGGTTGTAGACCACCACACCGATCTTCACCGATTTGCACACCGCCTCCACATGAGCGGCGACCCCATCCTGGCTGGCTTCGGTCAGGTAGTGCGGCAGCAGCAACAGGCCCTTGGCCCCCAGGCGCTCGGCCTCCTGGGCGTATTCGATGGCCTGGCGGGTCGAGCCGCCGACGCCGGCCAGGATCGGCACGCTGGTGGCGCAGGTGTCGACCGCAGTCTTGATGATTTCCGAATATTCGCTGGCCGCCAGGGAGAAAAACTCACCGGTGCCACCTGCCGCGAACAGCGCCGAGGCGCCATATGGAGCCAGCCATTCCAGGCGCTTGATATAGCCCGCGCGATGGAAATCGCCCTGGGCGTTGAAATCGGTCACCGGGAAAGACAGCAGGCCGGAGGAGAGGATGGACTTCAGTTCTTGTGGATTCATTATTCGAACACCCTGGGACGCACATTGTGATGAAAAACACATCAGCCTTGGCTGAAGTTGTAAGTCATCGTACAACTTAAAAAACAATCGTCAACAGCAATTCGTCAGCCATCGCCAAAATACGCGGTAAAAAATACCTGCTTGACGAGTCAGGGTTTTGCTTTATGCTCGCAATTAACTGTATATACATACAGTTAATTTCTTGAAATACCTACGACATATCAAGGAGCTAGAAATGTCAGGTCTACACACTCAGCAGCGGGAACAGCTGCAACACAAAAGCCAGGTCGTTGCCGATCTGGACAGCCTTTTCAGCGAACGCGGCATTGCCATTTCCGGTGATGGCGACCACCTGGTGCTGATCGCCGACGGTCATCACACCATCAAGTATCACCAGCCCGGGCTCCTCCCCGCGGTACCGGGCAAAAACCTCAAGGCCCTGCCCCAGCTGCGTTTCGAGGGTGGCGAACACACCGCCATCGGCGATGCCACCCTGCTGCGTTTCGTCAAGGACGCCCCCGGCGTTCCAGCCTGGCAGGTCGAATTGCACCTGCCCAATGGCCTGGCCCTGACCTACGGCCAGGTGGTGGCGCTGGGCGGCGATTTCTACGGCATCCCCGACCAGCCGATCTGCGAAGGCGCGACGCCGGTGGATCGTTTGCAGCGTTTTACCGCCGCGTTCAACTCCCTCGCCGTGTTGCCAGCGGCCAAGGACGAGGCGAAACAGATTCTCGCGGTAATGCAGAAGGAAGTCGCCGCCGCCAACCAGGCGCTCAAGGACGGCAGGCAACCTCACGAAGCCTATGACGCCCTGGGAGATACGTTGTCCGAAGAGTGGAACAAGATCACCGGCGGCGGCAGCTTCGCCTCGGCGCTGTTCCCCCTGGGTCGCTACCTGAAGCTGGCGGCCAACAATGCCGACCATTTCGGCGAGTGGGCGCTGCTGGCCTATATCGCCGGGCACACCGCGGCCCTGCAGCAAGCGGTACTGGCGCACAAGAACGCCGACGAGAAGCAGCTGGAACTGGCCTACGCCATGAACGCCTTCGCCGATCACTTCCTCACCGACCTGTTCTCCGCCGGCCATGTACGGGTACCGCGCAAGCAACTGGCGGCGGTGGTCACGCCGAGCGATCTCGGTTCGCTGATCACCCGCTTCATGCACGACGAGGACAGCAAGTTCGGCCTCAACGTCAGCAACGCCCAGGGCGACCGCTGGCATGCCTATGGCGACAAGCGTTATTTCGACACCCTCGACAGCAACAACCGCAAGCAGGTCAAGTTGGCCGTGCAACGCTCGGCGGACGAAATCTTCGAAAGCTACCTCAGCGGTGCGGCCCCGACGCCCGGCAACTTCACGGCGCTGAAGCTGTTGCCGGACCTGAACGCGGCGAAGAGCGGCAACTTTTCACCACTGTTCGTGATGCAGGGCGACAAGGTGCTGCGACGCAGCGACGTGAACAACCTGAACGACACCAAGACCATCGACAACTGGTGGGGCTGGAGCACCTACCTGCTGCTCAAGGACTACAAGCCCAACAAGCCGGCGGGCTACCTGGAAGCACCGACGCTTGCCCCGAGCATCCAGGCCGATGGCTGGCAGAGCCAGACACCCAGCGAACCCAACTGGCTGCCCGGCAATGCCGTGCGTTATGCCTTCAGCTACACCAACGGTTTGAACGAGTCTTACATCGGCCCGTGGTCCGCCTACGCCGAACTGAGCGAGCGCTTCCAGCCAACCCTGAATGTGCCGGTGGATACCGGCGGCGGTTCCAGCGGGCGCAACATTTTCCGCCAGTTCCGCGGTGGCTCGCCGGAGCTGATCGCCTCGATCGACAAGACCGCCACCACTTACATCGACCGCAATGCCTGATAAGGACATCGACATGGCTATCAATCTGACTCTAGAACTGGCCTCGGGCCAATCCCTGCAGGGCGCGCCCCTGGAACTGCTGGTCAACGGCGCTCCCGTCGCGCGGGCAACCGTCGACCAGCAAGGGCATGTGACCTTCAATGCCAAACCCGGCGCCGGGCAACTGGCCGTGAGGGTGGATCGCTCGATTCTCAAAAACCGCTAAAAGCATCGCGGGCAAGCTTCGCTCCTACAGGGTCACCTCCCCTCTCCGTAGGAGCGAGCTTGCTCGCGATAAGAAGCAAAGGGCAACGCAATAACCGCCCCAACCGCATTACCCGCGCTGCGCCTCTGCCTCTTCATGGGCATGGCGCAGCCGTTCGCGGCTGTTGGTCAGGTGCAGACGCATGGCCGCCCGGGCCGCGTCCGAATCCTGGCGGGCAATGGCTTCATAGATTTCTTCATGCTCGCGGCTCAGGCGGCTCATGTAGTGCTGCTGATCGTCGTGAGCCAGGCGTGCCGAATTCAGGCGGGTGCGCGGAATGATGCTGGTTCCCAGGTGGGTCATGATGTCGGTGAAATAGCGGTTGCCCGTGGCCAGGGCAATCTGCAGGTGGAACTGGAAATCCGAGGCCACCGCATCGCTGTCGTGGGCCGCGCTCTCATTGAGGGCATCCAGCGCCGCCCGCATCGCCGCCAGTTGCTCGGTGCTGCGCCGCTGCGCGGCCAGCCCGGCCGACTCCACTTCCAGGCTGATGCGCAGTTCCAGGATCGCCAGCACATCGCGCAAGGTCACCACGGTCGCCGGATCGATCCTGAAGCCGCTCGGGCTCGGCGTGTCGAGCACAAAGGTGCCGATGCCGTGGCGGGTTTCCACCTGGCCGGCGGCCTGCAAGCGGGAAATGGCCTCGCGCACCACGGTCCGGCTGACGCCATGGGCCTCCATGATCGCCGACTCGGTGGGCAACTTGTCACCGCGCTTGAGCTGACCGTCGCGAATCTGCTCCGACAGCACGGTCACCAGCTCCTGGGCGAGGCTACGGCGCTTGCGTGGAAGGCGGGGCGCCGTGTTCTGGTTGTCCATGGTGAAGTTCTTTCTCCGAAAACTGATGACGCATCATAGCTCAGCCGGGTTGTACGATCACTGTTGACTACACCGTCACCGCCTGGTCGACCAGATGCCCGCGCTCGATGCGGATGTGCCGCGGGTGGAAACGCTTGAGGCTGCTGCGATGCCCGACGCTGACAATGCTCAGCCCCGGCAGCTGGTCGATCAGCGCCTGGTACAGGGTCGCCTCGTCTTCTTCGTCCATGGCCGAGGTGGCCTCATCCATGTACAGCCACTGCGGCGCATAGAGCAACGCACGGGCAAAGGCCAGGCGCTGCTGCTCGCCCGGGGACAACATGCGCTGCCAGTGATTGCTCTCGTCCAGACGAGAAACCAGGTGCGGCAGCCGGCAGGTTTCCAGCACCTGCGCATAACGCTCCTGCGGGTAGGTGTCGCCCGACTGTGGATAACTCAAGGCTTCGCGCAGGCTGCCGATCGGCAGGTAAGGCTTTTGCGGCAGGAACAGATAACGCTCGGCAGGCATGCGAATGCTGCCGTGACCGGCCGGCCAGAGCCGCCCCATCGCCCGCAGCAGGGTACTTTTGCCACTGCCGGAACGGCCGCTGAGCATCAGTCGCTCACCGGGAGTCACGGTCATCTCGGCACCGGCCAGCAGGTGCCGGCCGTCCGCCAGGTCCAGGCCAAGGTTATGCACCTGCAGGGTTTCACCCTGGCTCTGCACGTCGATGGCTGGCGCGCGCTCTTCGTTTTCGCTCATAGCCTGGCGGAAACTCAGCAGCCGGTCGCAGGTGGCGCGCCATGCCGCGAGCTCGGAATAGGCGGTGATGAACCAGCTGAAGTTCTCCTGGACGTTGCCGAATGCCGAGTTGATCTGCATCAGCTCGCCCAGTTCGATCTTGCCCGTCAGGTAACGCGGGGCCGCGACGATGAAGGGGAAAATGATTGCGATCTGGCCGTAGCCCGAGGTGAAGAAGGTCAGCCGCTTGGACACTTTCATGATGTCCCAGAAGTTGTGCCAGACCATGCCGAAGCGAGCGCTGAGGCGTTTGTTCTCATTCGGCTCGCCGTCGTACAGGGCAATGCTCTCGGCGTTCTCCCGCACCCGCACCATGGAAAAACGCAGGTCCGCCTCGAAACGTTGCTGGTTGTTGTTCAAGCCGATCAGGCGTCGACCGATCAAGTGGGTCAGCCAGCTGCCGACGGCGGCGTACACCAGGGCGCACCAGAACATGTAGCCGGGAATGGTGTAGCCGAAGACTTCGATACTGCCCGACACGCCCCACAGGATGATCGAGAACGACACCAGGCTGACCACGGTACGCAGCAGGCCCAGGGCGAGCCCCAGGGTATTGCTGGTGAAGCTGTTGAGGTCTTCGGAAATCCGCTGGTCCGGGTTATCGGTGTAGCCGCCCTGCTCCAGCTGGTAGTAGTTCTTGTGGCCCAGCCAGCGGGCGAAGTGTTTTTCCGTGAGCCAGGCGCGCCAGCGAATGGTCAGCATCTGGGTCAGGTAGAGCCGGTAGACCGCGGCCAGGATGGCCACCGCGGCAATTCCGCAGAAATACAGGATCAGTTGCCAGAACGCCGCCTCGTCCTTCTTTTGCAGGGCGTTGTAGAAATCCTTGTACCAGCTGTTGATCCACACCGAGATCGCCACGCTGAACAGGGTCAGGGCCACCACCGCGAACAGCAGCAACCAGGCCTTGCCCTTCTCTTCACTGCGCCAGTAAGGCGTAGTCATTTCCCAGACACGACGGAAAAACTGCCCGCGCACAGCATCGTTGACCGCGGAATACTCAGCGTTCTGATTCATCATCAAGGCTCGATTGGGATAGGAACAAGCATCGAGCCGATCATAGAGGATCGGCTCGTTTTTTCACTTGTCCTGAGGACATTCGTTCAGTCGCGGTTCAGCGACGAACCGGGCGCTTCTGCAACTTGCGTTGCAGCGTTCGACGGTGCATGCCCAGGGCGCGGGCAGTGGCGGAGATATTGCCTTCGTGCTCGGTCAGCACCCGCTGGATGTGCTCCCATTGCAGGCGGTCCACCGACATCGGGTTTTCCGGCACCAGGGTGTCGAGGTCGGCGTGCTCGGAGAGCAGCGCGGCCAGCACGTCGTCGGCGTCTGCCGGTTTGCACAGGTAGTTGCAGGCGCCGCGCTTGATCGCTTCGACCGCGGTGGCGATGCTCGAATAACCGGTGAGGATCACCACGCGCATTTCCGGATCGAGCTCGAGCAGCTTGGGCAGCAGCACCAGGCCGGAGTCGCCGTCCATCTTCAGGTCCAGCGCGGCGAAGTCCGGCAGGTCCTGCTGGGCGAGGGCCAGGCCTTCCTCGGCGGAACCCGCGGTGCTGACGCGAAAGCCGCGACGGCTCATGGCTCGCGCCATCACCCGGGTGAAGGTGGCGTCGTCATCCACCAGCAACAGATGCGGCAGTTCTTCGCCTTCGACTTGGATTTCGTCACTCATGTTGGTCTCCTCGGGCGCCGTGGGGCAGACGCAGCTCGGTGAGCGTGCCGCCTTCCTCATGACTGTAGAGTTTCACTGAGCCACCGGCGCGTGTCACGCTGGCTTTGCTCAAAAACAGGCCCAGGCCGAAACCTTTGCCCTTGGTGGTAAAAAACGGTTTGCCGATCTGCTCGGCGATGGCCAGCGGCACACCGGCGCCGTGGTCACGAATACTGATGGTCAGGTTCTCGGCGTCCCAATCCAGCTGGACTTCCAGCCCTTCCGGACAAGCATCGGCTGCATTGTTCAGCAGGTTGAGCAACGCCTGGGTCAGGTCCGGCGGCGGCGCCAGCCGCGGCATCGTGCCCTTGCCCAGCAATTGGAAGCGGTAGCTGGCTTCGGGGCGCATCAGGTGCCAGCGGTTCAGCGCTTCGTCGAGCCAGACGGTGACATCCTGCATCTCCACCGCCAGCCGGCGGTTGGCCTCGGCGGCGCGCACCAACTGTTGCAGGGTTTCCTTGCACAGTTTGACCTGGTCCTGGAGCACGCCCAGGTCATCTTGCAGCATTGGGTCGAGGTGGTCCTGGCGCATTTCCTTGAGCAGCACGCTCATGGTCGCCAGGGGCGTTCCCAACTCGTGGGCGGCGCCAGCGGCCTGGGTCGCGACAGCCAGCAACTGCTGGTCGCGCAGGCCCTCTTCGCGGCGGATCGCCCGCAGCTCCTCCTGCCGCCGCAGCTCCTCGGCCATTCTCGCGGCGAAGAAGGTGATCACCGCCGCGGCCAGGGCGAAGCTCAGCCACATCCCGTAGATCTGCAGGTTCTCCCGGGCGATGGGGAAAGTCTGCAGCGGGTAGAACTGCGCCAGCAGCAAGGTGTACATGGTCAGCGCGATACCGGAAAGGACCACCGAATAGCGCCATGGCAAGGTCACGGCGGCGATGGTCAGCGGCACCAGGTAATAGGAGACGAAGGGATTGGTCGAGCCGCCGGAGAAATACAACAGGGCGCTGTGGATAAACAAATCACAAGCCAGTTGCACGGCATATTCCAGCTCGGTGACCGGCCACGAGGTGCGCAGGCGAATGGCGGTGAAGGCGCAGAGGATCAGCGACAGGCCCAGGGTGACGGCCAGTTGCAGCCAGGGCAGCGGCAACAGGTCGAACCAGTAGGCGAGCCCCACCGAGCCAGCCTGAGCGGCCAGAACCAGGATGCGGATGAAAGTCAGACGCCAGAGGTTCTGGCGAGTGGCGGAAAGCAGTTGTACGGGGGCGAGCATGAGCTCTCCTGATGAGCGCTCCAGGCGGATCGCGACGAGTATAACCAAGCAGCGGCCCGGACAGGCAAAACTGCGGCAAACCGCCACAGTCTTGGGCAATGGCCAATCGCGGGCAAGCCTTGCCTGCAAAAACACCACCTGCCTGTAGGAGCGAGGCTTGCCCGCGACAGAGCGCAAAGCGCTCGCCATCCCCATCTCAGAGTCCGGCTCGAGAACAGATTACGACTGCTGCGCAGTCGAGCGCAGGCTTCGCCAGCGGCTACAAAAACCTCCGTAGTTGGCGTTGGGTAATAGATGTATAGAAGTTGTTAACGGGCCGAACCAGACAATAAAAGCTAGAGTCTGATGGTTTCACGCAGGCTGGGACCCAATACCTGCGGACCGCACTCAAGGAGTTTTCATGCATACATTCAGTCGCAGCGCCGCCCTTCTCGCCCTCAGCGCCGGCACCCTCGCCAGCCTGCCGGCCCTGGCCGCCGATGAGCTTCATTACAACCAGATCTCCCTGCGCGCCGAAGTCAGTCAGGAAGTGGCCCGCGACCTGATGATCGTCACCCTCTACAGCGAATCGCAGAACGCCGACCCGGCCAAGCTCGCCGCGGAAATCACCACCACCATGAACAAGGCCCTGGGCCAGGCACGCCAGGTCAAGGACATCACCTTGCGCCAGGGCAGCCGCAACAGCTACCCGATCTACGACACCAAGGGCCAGAAGATCACCGGCTGGCGCGAGCGCGCCGAACTGCGCCTGGAAAGCTCGGACTTCGCCGCGCTGTCCAAGCTCACCGGCGAACTGCTGACCGACCTGAAGATGGGCGGGATGGATTTCGCCATCGCCGACCCGACCCGCAAGGCCAGCGAAGACAAGCTGCTCAAGGAAGCGGTCGATGCCTTCAAGGCTCGCGCGCAACTGACCACCGAAGCGCTGGGCGGCAAGGGCTACAAGATCGTCAACCTGAACCTCAACAGCAACGGTTATCCACAACCGTACCTGCGTGGCCAGATGATGATGAAAGCCGCGGGCATGGATGCGGCGCCGGTCACTCCGGAAGTCGAAGCCGGTACCAGCCAGGTCAGCATGACCGCCGATGGCTCGATCGAAGTCCTGATGCCGTAACGTTTTCCCTGCCCGTCCCCAAAAAAACGGCGGTGACCTCCAGCACCAATGAGGTTACCGCGTTTTTTTTGCTACCCACTGTTTCAACCCAGCCTGAGGGACTCGCCCTTTTTTGGAATAGAGGGGCTGAACTCGGCCACATCGGTGATGCTAAAGTTACGGCCCCCGGTATGGCGCCTATCAGACGTCATTGACGTCCACCGGGTATACTGCGCCTTTCCTATAAGAGTCTCTCCAATGACCGCAGACCGCATCGGCGAACGCCTGCGTCGCTATCGCCGCGCCGCCAAGAAAACCCTGCGCCAGATCGCCAGCGAATCCGGCCTGACCGCCAGTTTCCTCTCCCAGGCGGAACGCAATCTCACCGGCGTCTCGATCTCCTCCCTGGTCAACATTGCCAAGTCTCTGAACGTTCCGCTGAACGCCCTATTCGACCAGCCGACCCAGGCACAACCCGACTCCCACGACGGCAAGCGGGTGCGCTACACCATCGAAGGCCAGCCCCTGGCCTACGAGCGGCTGTCCAGTTCCTTTCCCGGCAACCTGATCAACGCGGTGAAGATGAACATACCCGTGGGCTACCAGTCGGAACTGATTTCCCATGATGGCGCCGAGTTCTCCTACGTTCTTTCGGGGCAAATTGTCTACACCATCGAGGGGCAGCAGTATCCCCTCGGCGCCGGCGACTCGGTGCACTTCGACTCGACCAAACCTCACTACCTGGCTAACGCCGGCAACGGCCCGGCAGAAGTATTGACCGTCACGACCATGGGCCTGTTCGACGACCATTCAGCGGCCTGAACCCGCCCCGTGGCCGCCTGCGCAACCTCACAGACACCCCGCGCGCAAGAGAAATGTTAGTCACGCTTAATTTTCGTTGACCACGATTTCAGCATGACTTAATTTCGGCATCGGCGAATCGTCAATCACCCCCACAACAAAGCGATCGCCATCGCCGCACAGGGTCCATGGGGCTGCATCCACTCCCCATAGAAGGCGAGTTGCCCCGGCCCACAAGGCCAATCCTCAGATATGCCCTAGAAAAAGAAAAAATGAGGTTTGCATGCGTAAGACCTTTCCGCTCCAGGTTTGGCAGACAGCGGGGCTGATCCTCGGCATCCCACTGTCGCACGCCACCCGCAACCTCCACAGTGACAACCTCACTGCGAGCCACAACGTCAACGCCGCCGCCGATGTGCTGTGCACCCGCCATCGCCTGCAAGGTCCCGGGCATCCGTTCTCCACGGCCTCCCTCACCAAACCGTCCTACTTCATCCGGTCAACCCAATGCGCCAAACACTTGCGCCAGGCAGGCAAGGCCAGGCGGTTCAACCAGAAGCCGGTCGACACCTGCTCCAGCGACGCACCAAGCGGAGGCACGACTCGCTCCGGATGCCCCGCAAGAAGGCAACCCATGCACCAGAAAAAACCAGCGCATAGGGCCAAATTCGTCAATATTTATACAAATGCGTCATTCCTGTACGTTCGTTCCACTCCTTGATACTTGTGACGGCCCCGCATCTTGCATTGGGTATGGGGCCTGCATAAGTATCGGCGGGTCGACTCATAAGGTCGCCCTCTACACCAAAAATGACAACAAATCATGAGGCAACCATGTTCAAACAAGCAGTCATTCCGCTTTTAGTCAGCGCCGGCTTGCTCGCCAGCGCACCCTTCGCCCAGGCGGCGACTAACCTGGTGTTCTGCTCCGAAGGGAGCCCGGCCGGCTTCGACCCAGGCCAGTACACCACCGGAACCGACTTCGACGCCTCAGCAGAGACCCTGTTCAACCGCCTCAGCCAGTTTGAGCGTGGCGGCACCGCCGTCATTCCTGGCCTGGCGACCAGTTGGGACATTTCCGACGATGGCCTGACCTACACCTTCCATCTGCGTGATGGGGTGAAGTTCCACACCACGCCGTATTTCAAGCCGACTCGTGATTTCAACGCCGACGACGTGCTCTTCACGTTCAACCGCATGCTCGACAAGGACATGCCGTTCCGCAAGGCGTACCCCACCGAATTCCCTTACTTCACCGACATGGGGATGGACACCAACATCACCAAGGTCGAGAAAGTCGACGACAAGACCGTCAAGTTCACCCTGAAAACCGTAGACGCCGCGTTCATCCAGAACCTGGCGATGAGCTTCGCCTCCATCCAGTCCGCCGAATACGCCGACCATCTGCTCAAGGAAGGCAAGCCGGGCGACATCAACCAGAAGCCGATCGGCACCGGCCCGTTCGTGTTCAAGAGCTACCAGAAGGACTCCAACATCCGTTACACCGGCAACAAGGAGTACTGGAAGCCTGAAGACGTGAAGATCGACAACCTGATCTTCGCCATCACCACCGACCCGTCGGTACGCATCCAGAAGCTGAAAAAGAACGAATGCCAGGTCACCCTGTTCCCGCGCCCGGCCGACCTCAAGGCCCTGGGCGAGGACAAGACCCTCAAGCTGCCGCAGCAAGCCGGCTTCAACCTCGGCTACATCGCCTACAACGTGATGCCTGTGCTCAAGGGCCGCACCGACGCCAACCCGCTGGCCGACCTCAAGGTCCGCCAGGCGCTGGACATGGCGGTGAACAAGCAGCAGATCATCGACTCGGTCTACCAGGGCGCGGGCCAGCTGGCGGTCAACGCCATGCCACCGACCCAGTGGTCCTATGACGACACCATCAAGGATGCCAAGTACGACCCCGAGAAAGCCAAGGCGCTGCTCAAGGAAGCCGGCATCAAGGAAGGCACCCAGATCACCCTGTGGGCCATGCCGGTGCAGCGTCCGTACAACCCGAACGCCAAGCTGATGGCTGAAATGCTGCAGTCCGACTGGGCGAAGATCGGCCTGAAGGTCAACATCGTCAGCTACGAATGGGGCGAGTACATCAAGCGTTCCAAGGGTGGCGAGAACCAGGCGATGATCATCGGCTGGAGCGGCGACAATGGTGACCCGGACAACTGGCTCGGCACCCTGTTCGGCTGCGACGCCATGAACGGCAACAACTTCTCCAAATGGTGCGACAAGCCGTACGACGCACTGATCAAGCAAGCCAAGGCCACCCCGGACGTGGCCAAACGCACCGAGCTGTACAAGCAGGCGCAACACCTCCTCAAAGACCAGGTCCCGATGACACCTATCGCCCACTCGACGGTGTTCCAACCCATGCGCGCCAACGTGCAGGACTTCAAGATCAGCCCCTTTGGCCTGAACTCGTTCTACGGCGTCAGCATCAGCAAATAAGGGTCTGCAACGGCGACGTCAGCTGACGTCGCCGTTGCCTTACCTGCCAGGACTGCCGGAACTCGAACGCTCTTCCTCTTGCTGCGCCCCATCGTGGTGAGTACGGGCATTTCGGAAGTTCCTTACATGTCTTTCAGGCTCTTTGGCATTTACTACCCATGCGGCGACCCCTACCGTCAAAGCATGGAGTGGTGCATCCATTGCCCGGCATTTGCTGCAAGCGAGACTTGGGATCAATGACATGACCGCCTCCGGATGGGGCGACTGCTCATCGATCAAAACAATAAAAAGGAAGAGGGATCGTCATGCGTCATTCCCTGGTTTTATCCGCCCTGCTGGGCACCGGTCTGTTGACCGCAACCTCCGCCAGCCTGGCGGCCGGCAACAGCCTGGTGTTCTGCTCCGAAGGCAGCCCGGCCGGCTTCGACACCGCGCAATACACCACCGCCACCGACAACGACGCGGCAGAGCCGCTGTACAACCGCCTGGCGGAGTTCGAAAAAGGCGCGACCAATGTGGTGCCGGGCCTGGCCACCCGCTGGGATATTTCCGCGGACGGCCTGCAGTACACCTTCCATCTGCGCGAAGGGGTGAAGTTCCATACCACGCCGTACTTCAAGCCGACGCGTGATTTCAACGCCGACGACGTGCTCTTCACCTTCAACCGCATGCTCGATCCCGAGCAGCCCTTCCGCAAGGCCTACCCCACCGAGTTTCCCTACTTCAACGGGATGAGCCTGAACAAGAACATCGCCAAGGTCGAGAAGACCGGGCCGTTGACCGTGGTGATGACCCTGAACTCGGTCGATGCGGCGTTCATCCAGAACATCGCCATGAGCTTCGCCGCGATTCTCTCGGCCGAATATGCCGACCAGTTGCTCAAGGCCGGCAAACCCAGCGACATCAACCAGAAGCCGATCGGCACCGGGCCGTTCGTGTTCAAGAGTTACCAGAAAGACTCGAACATCCGCTACACCGCCAACAAGCAGTACTGGGACCCGAGCCGGGTCAAGCTCGACCAGCTGATTTTCGCCATCAATACCGATGCCTCGGTGCGCGTGCAGAAACTCAAGGCCGGCGAATGCCAGGTCACCCTGCACCCGCGGCCGGCCGATGTCGAAGCGCTGAAAAACGACCCGAAACTGCAACTGATCGAAAAGCCCGGCTTCAACCTCGGCTACATCGCCTACAACGTTCGCCACAAACCCTTCGACCAGCTCGAAGTGCGCCAGGCGCTGGACATGGCGGTGAACAAGCAGGGCATCCTCAACGCCGTGTACCAGGGCGCCGGCCAGCTGGCGGTCAACGCCATGCCGCCGACCCAGTGGTCCTACGACACCAGCATCAAGGACGCCGCCTACAACCCGCAAAAGGCCCGTGAGCTGCTCAAGGCCGCCGGGGTCAAGGAAGGCACGGAAATCACCCTCTGGGCCATGCCGGTGCAACGTCCCTACAACCCCAACGCCAAGCTGATGGCCGAAATGCTCCAGTCCGACTGGGGCAAGATCGGCCTGAAAGTGAAAATCGTCAGCTACGAGTGGGGCGAGTACATCAAGCGCACCAAGAATGGCGAGCACGACATCAGCCTGATCGGCTGGACCGGCGACAACGGTGACCCGGACAACTGGCTCGGCACCCTGTACAGCTGCGACGCCATTGGCGGCAACAACTACTCCATGTGGTGCGACCCGCAGTACGACAAGCTGATCAAGCAGGCCAAGATCGTCACCGATCGCGAACAGCGCACGGTGCTCTACCAACAGGCCCAGCAGTTGCTCAAGCAGCAGGTACCGATCACCCCGGTCGCCCACTCGACGGTCAACCAGCCGTTGAGCGCCAAAGTCGAAGGATTCAAGGTCAGCCCCTTCGGCCGCAACGTGTTCTCGGGCGTCAGCATCGACCAATAAATGATTAGCCAGGCCGCTGGGGGCGATATTCGCCCCCACGCAAATCTGTTGCCTGAATTCGGCGATCAAGCCTCATGCAAACGTTTGCGATGCCTTGAATGAGTTGTAAAGCAAAAGCCGGTCAACCCAAAAAGACCGGCATAAAAATAAAGAAAGCAAAGGAGCTTCACCCATGAAACCGAGCAACACCGCGTTACTGGCCCTGGCCATCAGCAGCATCACGGCCATGGCCCATGCGGAAAGCGTGAGTCAGGAATTCGTTCCGACCGAACTGAACGGCACCAGCGCCCAGGCGGAGGCCAAGGGCTTCGTCGAAGGCCAGAGCCTGTCGGGCACGACCCGCAACTGGTACGCCAACGAGCTGAAGCGTCGTGACGACCGCTTCTCCTACAACCACAACGGTCAGCCGACTTCGACCCCACGCCGGATCAACTGGGTCCAGGGCACCATCCTCAACTACAGCTCGGGCTTCACCGAAGGCACTGTCGGGGTCAGCACCGAGGTGGCCGCCTACAACGCCATCGCGTTGGATCGTGACCGCAAGGACATCGCCGGCAAGAACAACCGTACCCTGACCCACTCCGACGGCGACGCTGTCGGCCAGTGGAGCAAACTGGGCCTGGCCAACGTCAAGTTCCGCGTCTCCAACACCACCCTGACCGCCGGTCGCCAGAACTTCAGCACGCCGATCGTCGACGTCATCGGCAACCGTGCCCTGCCTTCAAGTTTCGAAGGTGTGAGCCTGCACAGCGAAGAGTTCAACAACCTGTCGTTCGATCTGGCCGGTTTCGATCGCGTTTCGCCGCGTACCGAACAGAGCCTGTCGAAATTCCGCACCGAGTACTCCGCCACCGGCGTGGAAACCGACAAGGTCTACACCGCAGGTGTGAACTACCAGCCGTTCAAGAGCCTGAAAACCAGCCTGTATGGCGCCAACGTCAAAGACTTCTGGAACCAGTACTACTTCGGCGCCACCCACGAGCTGGGTGACAGCCAGGTACTGAGCCTGACCACCGGCCTGAACTACTACAAGACCGTCGACGAAGGTAAGAAGTTGATGGGCGAGATCGACAACGACACCTACTCGCTGTCGCTCGGCCTGACTCACCAGGCCCACAGCCTGACCTTCTCCTACCAGCAAGTGAACGGTAACGAGTACTTCGACTACCTGCATGAAACCAACGGTATCTACCTGGCCAACTCCCTGCTCTCGGACTTCAACGGCCCGAACGAGAAGTCCTTCCAGATCGCCTACGGTCTGAACATGGCCGAATACGGCGTGCCAGGCCTGAAGTTCAACATCTACTCGGCACGCGGCTGGGGCATCGACGGTACCCACTACCGCGGCACCGCCTACACCGATCCAGGCGCCCAGCGCGGCGACCTGAGCCTGATGGATGGCGAAACCCACTACGAATACGGTATTGGCGCGTCTTATGCAGTCCAGAGCGGTCCGCTGAAGGCAACCGCGATCCGGGCGACCTACACTACCCACCGCGCCAGCGAAAACCAGGCCGACGGTAACATCAACGAGTTCCGCCTGGTCACCACCATCCCGTTCAAGATTCTCTAAAAAACACATCGGCTGGTTGGCGAATTCATGACGAATTCGCCACTCCAGCTACTCTGGTTCAACCGATTGCAGAGGGTTCTAGATGAAAATGCTTCCCCTGAAAGCGGCCATCGCTGCCGCACTGCTGAGCGTCGCCGCAGGCGTCTCGGCCAAGCCCTTGGTGGTCTGTACCGAAGCCAGCCCGGAAGGCTTCGATATGGTCCAGTACACGACTGCAGTCACTGCCGACGCGGTGGCGGAAACCATCTTCAACCGCCTGGTGGACTTCAAGCCCGGTACCACGGACATCGAGCCGGCCCTGGCCGAGTCCTGGGAGATCAGCCCGGACGGCCTGATCTACACCTTCCACCTGCGCAAAGGCGTCAAGTTCCACAGCACCGATTACTTCAAGCCAACCCGCGAGATGAACGCCGACGACGTGCTCTGGAGCTTCCAGCGTCAGCTGGACCCGAAACACCCGTGGCATGACAAGTCCAGCGTGGGCTTCCCCTATTTCGAGAGCATGGGTTTCAAGGAACTGCTCAAAAGCGTCGAGAAAACCGACGACCACACCGTGGTCTTCACCCTGACCCGTCGCGAAGCACCGTTCCTGGCCGACGTGGCCATGGCCTTCGCCTCGATCTTCCCGGCCGAATACGCCGACCAGTTGCTCAAGGCCGGCAAGCCCGGCGAACTGAACAGCAAGCCGATCGGCACCGGCCCGTTCGTCTTCCAGCGCTACGCCAAGGACGCCCAGGTGCGGTTCAAGGCCAACCCGGACTACTTCCGTGGCAAGCCGCCGGCCGACGCGCTGATCCTGGCGATCACCACCGACAACAACGTGCGCCTGCAGAAGCTCAAGGCCAATGAGTGCCAGGTCGCCCTGTATCCGAAGCCGGACGACATCCCGAGCATCAAGGCCGACACCAACCTGAAGGTCGACGACCTGGCCGCCATGACCGTGGGCTACGTGGCCCTGAACACCACCAAGAAGTACATGAGCGACCCGCGTGTCCGTCAGGCCATCAACATCGCCTTCGACAAGGAAGCCTACGTCAACAGCCTGTACGGCAAGGGCAACGCGGTGGTCGGCACCGGCCCCTACCCGCCGACCCTGCTGGGCTTCAACACCAGCCTGGGCAACCCGGCCCGCGACCTGGACAAGGCCCGCGCCCTGATCAAGGAAGCCGGCGTGCCGGAAGGCACGGTCTTCACCCTGTTCACCCGCAACGGCGGTGGCCCGACCAACCCCAACCCGCTGCTCGGCGCACAGATGATGCAGTCCGACCTGGCGAAGATCGGCCTCAAGATCGATATCCGCGTCATGGAATGGGGCGAGATGCTCAAGCGCGCCAAGAACGGCGAGCACGACATGGTTTCCGCCGGCTGGGCAGGGGATAACGGGGACCCGGACAACTTCCTGACCCCCAACCTCAGTTGCGAGGCCGCCAAAAACGGCGAAAACTACGCTCGCTGGTGCAATAAAGCGTTCCAGAGCCTGATCGATCAGGCCCGCGCCGAATCCGAGCCGGCCAAACGGACCGCACTCTATGAACAGGCCCAGGATATTTTCGACAAGGAACAACCCTGGATCCCCATGGCCTATCCGAAAATGTTCACGGCAATGCGCAAGAACGTCGAGGGCTACCACCAGAGTCCCCTGACCACCAACAACTTCGCTACCACCCAGGTGAAGTAGATAAGAAACGCCCGGCATCCCTGACCCCAGGGATGCCGGACACGCCTAACCGGCTGATGAGGTACACCAGAAGATGTTTAGTTTTATTGCCCGCCGTGTGGGGTTGTTGATTCCCACATTCTTCGGCATCACCTTGCTGACGTTCGCATTGATTCGCATGATTCCCGGCGATCCCGTGGAAGTCATGATGGGCGAGCGCCGGGTCGACCCTGAGATGCATGCCCAGGCAATGGAACGCCTTGGTCTGAACAAACCGCTGTATGCCCAGTACCTGGACTACATCGGCAAACTCGCCCAGGGCGACCTGGGTGAATCCCTGCGTACTCGCGAGAGTGTGTGGAGCGAGTTCAGCTCCCTGTTCCCGGCGACCCTGGAACTGGCCTCGGCCGCGATGCTGTTCGCTGCTGTGATCGGCCTGCTGGCCGGAGTGATCGCCGCGCTGAAACGAGGATCCCTGTTCGACCACGGGGTGATGGGCATCTCTCTTGCCGGCTATTCGATGCCGATCTTCTGGTGGGGCCTGATCCTGATCATGTTCTTCTCCGTGAGCCTGGGCTGGACCCCGGTTTCCGGGCGGCTCGACCTGCTCTACGACATCGAGCCGAAAACCGGCTTCATGCTCATCGACACCCTGCTGGCCGATGACACCGGCGCCTTCTTCGACGCCCTGCACCACCTGATCCTGCCGGCCATCGTGCTTGGCACCATTCCGCTGGCGGTGATCGCGCGGATGACCCGTTCCTCGATGCTCGAAGTGCTGCGCGAAGACTACATCCGCACCGCCAAGGCCAAGGGCCTGTCGCCGGCGCGCGTGGTGTTCGTGCACGGCCTGCGCAACGCGCTGATCCCGGTGCTGACCGTGGTCGGCCTGCAAGTCGGCACCCTGCTGGCCGGCGCGGTCCTGACCGAAACCATCTTCTCCTGGCCCGGCATCGGCAAATGGCTGATCGAAGCCATCGGCGCCCGGGACTACCCCGTGGTGCAGAACGGCATCCTGTTGATCGCCTGCCTGGTGATCCTCGTCAACTTCGTGGTGGACATCCTCTACGGCTTTGCCAACCCACGCATTCGTCACCAGCGCTGAGGACAATACTCATGAGCACTCCAACCTCCTCAGTAGCCGTATCCGCCGTGGCCGTGGATCAAAGCCTGCTGTACCCGTCGCCGTACAAGGAATTCTGGCAGGCCTTCTCGCGCAACAAGGGCGCGGTGGCCGGCCTGCTGTTCATGCTGCTGGTGATTTTCTGCGCGATCTTCGCGCCCTGGGTCGCCCCGCATAACCCGAGCGAGCAATACCGCGACTTCCTGCTGACCCCGCCGGTCTGGCTCGAAGGCGGCCAATGGCAGTTCATCCTCGGCACCGACGAACTGGGCCGCGACCTGCTGTCGCGCCTGATCACCGGTTCGCGCCTGTCGCTGCTGATCGGCCTGTCGTCGGTGGTCATGTCGCTGATCCCGGGCATCCTCCTGGGCCTGTTCGCCGGCTTCTTCCCGCGCCTGCTCGGCCCGACCATCATGCGCCTGATGGACATCATGCTGGCCCTGCCGTCCCTGCTGCTGGCCGTGGCGATCGTCGCCATCCTCGGCCCAGGCCTGATCAACACCGTGATCGCCATCGCCGTGGTGTCCCTGCCGTCCTACGTGCGCCTGACCCGCGCCGCGGTGATGGGCGAGCTCAACCGCGACTACGTGACCGCCGCGCGCCTGGCCGGTGCCGGCCTGCCGCGCCTGATGTTCATCACCGTGCTGCCCAACTGCATGGCGCCGCTGATCGTCCAGGCGACCCTGAGCTTCTCCTCGGCGATTCTCGATGCCGCGGCCCTGGGCTTCCTCGGCCTTGGCGTCCAGCCGCCCACCCCTGAGTGGGGCACCATGCTGGCCTCGGCCCGCGACTACATCGAACGCGCCTGGTGGGTGGTGAGCCTGCCCGGCCTGACCATTTTGCTCAGCGTGCTGGCAATCAACCTGATGGGCGACGGCCTGCGCGACGCGCTGGACCCGAAACTCAAGAACGCCGCCTGAGGAGATTCCCATGTCACTGCTAGAAATCAAGAATCTCAACGTGCGCTTCGGCGACGCCCAGGCCGTTCCCGTGGTGGATGGCCTGGACCTGAACGTGGACAAGGGCGAAGTCCTGGCCATCGTCGGCGAATCCGGCTCCGGCAAGTCCGTGACCATGATGGCGCTGATGGGGCTGATCGAGCATCCCGGCATCGTCACCGCCGACGCCCTCAGCTTCGACGGCAAGGACATGCTCAAGCTCAGCGCCCGGCAACGCCGGCAGATCGTCGGCAAGGACCTGGCCATGGTGTTCCAGGACCCGATGACCGCTCTGAACCCGAGCTACACCGTGGGCTTCCAGATCGAGGAAGTGCTGCGCCTGCACCTGAAGATGTCCGGCAAGGCGGCCCGCAAGCGCGCCATCGAACTGCTGGAAAAAGTCGAGATCCCGGGCGCCGCCAGCCGCATGGACGCCTACCCGCACCAACTGTCCGGCGGCATGAGCCAGCGCGTGGCGATTGCCATGGCGATTGCCGGCGAGCCGAAGCTGCTGATCGCCGACGAACCGACCACCGCCCTGGACGTGACCATCCAGGCGCAGATCATGGAGCTGCTGCTCAACCTGCAACGCGAGCAGAACATGGGCCTGGTGCTGATCACCCACGACCTGGCGGTGGTCGCCGAGACCGCCCAGCGCGTGTGCGTGATGTACGCCGGGCAAGCGGTGGAAGTGGGCCAGGTGCCGGAGTTGTTCGACATCCCCGCCCATCCCTATACCGAAGCGCTGCTGGCAGCGATTCCCGAGCACAGCATGGGTGCCGCGCGCCTGTCGACGTTGCCGGGCATCGTTCCCGGTCGCTACGACCGTCCGCAAGGCTGCCTGCTCTCGCCGCGCTGCCCGTACGTGCAGGAAAACTGCCGCCAGCAGCGTCCAGGCCTCGACCCGAAAGCCGCCAGCCTCGCCCGCTGCTTCTATCCGCTGAATCAGGAGGTGGCGTAATGGCCGTCGTTCTTACCGCCCGCAACCTGACCCGTCACTACGAAGTGTCCCGCGGCCTGTTCAAGGGCCATGCGACCGTGCGCGCCCTCAACGGCGTGTCGTTCGAGCTGGAAGCCGGCAAGACCCTCGCCGTGGTCGGCGAGTCCGGCTGCGGCAAATCCACCCTGGCCCGGGCCCTGACCCTGATCGAAGAACCGTCTTCCGGCTCCTTGAAAATCGCCGGCCAGGAAGTCGCCGGCGCCGACAAGGCCCAGCGCAAGCAACTGCGCAAAGACGTGCAGATGGTGTTCCAGAGCCCCTACGCCTCGCTCAACCCACGGCAGAAGATCGGCGATCAACTGGCCGAGCCGCTGCTGATCAACACCCAACTGTCGGCCAGCGAGCGGCGGGAAAAGGTCCAGGCGATGATGAAGCAGGTGGGCCTGCGCCCCGAGCATTATCAGCGCTACCCGCACATGTTCTCCGGCGGCCAGCGCCAGCGTATCGCCCTGGCGCGGGCGATGATGCTGCAACCGAAAGTGCTGGTGGCGGACGAACCGACCTCGGCCCTCGACGTGTCGATCCAGGCCCAGGTGCTGAACCTGTTCATGGACCTGCAGCAGGAGTTCAACACCGCCTATGTGTTCATCTCCCACAACCTGGCGGTGGTGCGTCACGTCGCCGACCACGTGATGGTGATGTACCTCGGTCGGCCGGTGGAAATGGGCCCGAAAGAGGACATCTACACCCGTCCGCTGCACCCCTACACCCAGGCGCTGCTGTCGGCCACGCCGACCATTCACCCGGACCCGGACAAGCCGAAGATCAAGATCGTCGGCGAATTGCCCAACCCGCTGAACCCGCCATCCGGCTGTGCGTTCCACAAGCGCTGCCCATACGCCACCGAGCGTTGCAGCAACGAAGAGCCGGCCCTGCGCCTGCTCGACACCCGCCAGGTGGCCTGCCACTACGCCGAGCAGTTCCTCGGCTGAGCCGGCAAAAAAAGGCGCCGCGGTGACCCGCGGCGCCTCACTCGTGTTGACCAAACCCCATCTGCCGGATTGCGCATCAGTCCGGCAGGAGGGGTTTCTTTTTTCCGCCAGCCTGGCTCAGCCCTGGCTAGCCTCGTCATCACTGTCGGGATCCGGCTCGTCGGTGGTCGAATCGTCATCGCCCTCGCTACCACCCTGTCCCTGATCGCCCGGCTCGGATTCCGACTTGGCGATCATCTGTACCCCGTTCTGCAAATGCCCCGGCCCCCAGAAACCCGGCACCCGTGCGGCCTGGTCGCCGGCCCAGGCCGCGGACATGCCCAGCGACAACAGCACCAGCACCTTGAGTAACAGCACACCCCGTTGGAAGACATTCATGTTGATTCCGTCCCTTTATGTAGGTGAATCAATGATGGCCACAGGCCCTGACCTGCAAGACGCGGCTTCGTATGAAACCTAGCCCCTGAAACCTAGCCCCGAAGCCGGCGCTTTTCCAGATAGGAAGCTAGCTATCCGCCCACTGGATAGACGGCTTTCGACTAGGCCTTAAAACCTGCGGTTATGCCCCGCGTCCGCAGGAGCTGCCGGTCGACGCTCGATTGATCGCGATGGGCTGCGCAGCAGCCCCAAAACCTGCCACCGCCGTTCTGCCGGGGAAAATTCATTGCCCGAACGGACATCATCGCGGGCAAGCCTCGCTCCTACGGGGAGAAGGCGTCGCAGCAGCAATGGAAATACTCGCGCAAAACCAGGACCTGCGCGCAGGCATATCAGATTCATCTGATTCATCGATATGCCCGGGATCGATAACATTCCTTCCCCCGGCTGAAACTTATCCACAACACCATCGAGCCCTATCGTCGAGCAGAACACTCAGCAGAGCAGGCTAATCGAACCTCTGCTCAAGGAACGGCAGGGAAAGCCCTGCCCCGCTCACTTTCGCGACCAGACAGGTACCCCATGCTCTTCAAGAAAATGTTATCGGCATTGGTTCTGGTTACCACGCTAGCCGGAGCCCATTCGGCTTTTGCCGCATGTAGCTGGTGGAATCAGCCGCCAGCTAAGATCACGACCCCTCCCCTGGCAGGCACCACTAGCTTGTCCCCGGCACCGATCGGCCAGGCCATGGCATCGCAGAAAATCAGTTTTTACTCTGGCAATGCCGAGATCGTGTACTGTGCAACCGGCGATAAATGGGGCATGAACCTGAATGTCTCGGGCCTGGAATCTGCCGGGTTGCCCAATGTGTACAAGACCAATGTTGAAGGCGTCGGAATAAGAATCGGCTTTGACAGCCCACGCAATGGGACCTGGGGGAGCGTCAAATACCCCCCGTTTGAGTCTCAAACCTATCCGAATTGGTTATATCCCCTTCCTTCCCAAGTGGTCATTGACTTTATCCGCACCGGCACCGCGGTGGGCAAGGGGCCGATCTCATTCAACTTCAGCGCCTATTTCCAGGCAACCGGTTTAACCCCGATCAATATTGTCGGTACGAACCTGAAGACCGAAGTGGTCAATAACATCTACTTCAGCGCCTGCGAAGCACAGGTCAAGAGCCTCATCGTCCCCATGGGGAAAGTCGCCTCCGCCAATATCCGTACAGGCAACACCCAGGCGCAGAACTTCAATTTGAACGTGTACTGCAAGGGCCTGCGCCCCACCCAGCCGGCGCCGGTCAAGATCTATTTCCAGGGCGCCACCACCAGCGATGGCCTGCTCAAGTTCAACGATGCCGGGCAAAGCCATGTCGCCAGCGGCGCGGCCATCGAACTCACCAATGGCAAGGGCACCCGGCTTCCCTTCACCCCGAGCCAGGCCCTCAACCTCGACTGGCAGCACAGCCAACCCGACGCCGAGGTCTACCATTTTGCTGGCCAGGCCCGTTACGTCCCGAGCGGTGGCGAGGTGAAAGCCGGTAAAGCCGATGCGGTGGTCAGTTACGTGCTGGTGTACAACTGAGCCGGATCCCGCCCAGCGGCCCCAAAACCTGCCACCGCCGCTCTGCCTGAAAAAATTCATTGCCCGAACCGGCGCTTTCGCGGGCAAGCCTCGCTCCTACAACTGCATAGGGACATAAAAAAGCCCCGCTGTTTGGCAGCGGGGCTTTTGCTTGGGGCGTCGCTCAGACCTTAGTGATGCTCGCGGGTCGCGCGGAATTTCACGTCGGGCCAGCGCTCTTCCATCAGCGCCAGGTTGACCCGGGTCGGGGCCAGGTAGGTCAGATGACCGCCACCGTCCAGTGCCAGGTTTTCCACGGCCTTGTTGGAGAATTCCTCGAGTTTCTTCTTGTCGCTGCAATCGATCCAGCGCGCGGACCACACGGTAATCGGCTCGTAGGAGCACTCGACCTTGTATTCCTCTTTCAGGCGGCTGGCGACCACATCGAACTGCAGCACACCGACGGCGCCGAGGATGATGTCGTTGCTGCGCTCG
Source organism: Pseudomonas sp. GW822-FHT05A08 (assembly GCF_058800485.1). NCBI lineage: Bacteria > Pseudomonadati > Pseudomonadota > Gammaproteobacteria > Pseudomonadales > Pseudomonadaceae > Pseudomonas > Pseudomonas sp. GW822-FHT05A08. Next base: position 1,244,248 of record NZ_CM179511.1, on the reverse strand, counting down.
GGGAAGAACACCTGGGTCGCGCCTTCTTCGGCCAGCTGTTGCAGGCCCTGGCGCAGTTGCTTGGATTTCAGCGGGTCCTTCAGGCGCACGCGGCGGAACAGCTCCGGGGCGAAGTGCGGGATACCGGTGAAGCCCAGGGCCTCGCCCTCGGTGAAGGTGTCGCCGATCTGGATGGTGCCGTGGTTGTGCAAGCCGATGATGTCGCCGGCGTAGGCTTCTTCGAGCTGTTCACGCTCGGAGGAGAAGAAGGTCAACGCATCGCCGATGCGCACGTCCTTGCCGGTGCGCACGTGGCGCATTTTCATGCCTTTCTCGTACTTGCCCGAGCAGATGCGCATGAAGGCGATACGGTCGCGGTGCTTGGGGTCCATGTTCGCCTGGATCTTGAACACGAAGCCTGTGAACTTCTCTTCCTGCGGCTCCACGGTACGCTCGTTGGCCACGCGCGCCAGCGGCAGCGGCGCCCAGTCGACGACGGCGTCGAGCACGTGGTCCACACCGAAGTTGCCCAGGGCGGTACCGAAAAACACCGGGGTCAGCTGGCCGTCCATGAACGCCTGCTGGTCGAACTCATGGCAGGCGCCCTGCACCAGCTCCAACTGCTCGATGAAGCGCTCGTACTCGTCGCCCAGGTGGGCGCGGGCTTCATCGGAATCGAGCTTCTCGATGATCTTGGTTTCGGTGCGCTCGTGACCGTGGCCGGGGGTGTAGACAATGATGTAGTCGCCCGCCAGGTGGTACACACCCTTGAAGTCGCGGTAGCAACCGATCGGCCAGGTGATGGGCGCCGCCTTGATCTTCAGGACCGCTTCGATTTCGTCGAGCAGTTCGATCGGGTCGCGGATGTCACGGTCGAGCTTGTTGATGAAGCTGACGATCGGCGTGTCGCGCAGACGGCAGACGTCCATCAGGGCGATGGTCCGTGGCTCTACGCCCTTACCGCCGTCGAGCACCATCAGCGCCGAATCCACCGCGGTCAGGGTGCGGTAGGTGTCTTCCGAGAAGTCTTCGTGGCCCGGGGTGTCGAGCAGGTTGATCATGTGTTCGCGATAAGGGAACTGCATGACCGACGTGGTAATGGAAATACCGCGCTGCTTCTCCATCTCCATCCAGTCGGAGGTGGCGTGGCGGTCGGACTTGCGGGACTTCACCGTACCGGCAACGGCAATCGCCTTGCCCATCAGCAAGAGCTTCTCGGTGATGGTGGTTTTACCCGCATCCGGGTGGGAAATAATGGCGAAAGTGCGGCGTTTCGCGACTTCGGCGGCCTGTTTGGTCATGGGAAATCGCCTGGCAGGTGATTCAAAAAAAGGGCGGCGAGTATAGCGCAAAGCAAGCTCCACGGACCACCGTTCGGCCCTCGCCCCTGCAACCCTTGCCCTGTAGCCGCTGCCGAGCAGCGCGAGGCTGCGATTGGCCCGGGCGGCATTGCGATGCGCTCTGTCAGGTATACCGAGGGGGCAGGTTTTGCGACGGCTGCGCCGCCGATCGCAGCCTCGCTGCGCTCGGCAGCGGCTACAGATGCCAGGCATCAGAGATATCGGAGTTATGGGATGGAGGGTGGCCAAACGCTGCCAAATATGGAACCTTTTAAAAGGTGGAGGCGTCCACTCCCCTGTTACGAGCATTCGTCAGGGGTAGAAAAATCAGCAAGTTAGCCTGACGAGGCTATGCGTATGGCTCGATCCCGCGCTGTTTCCAGCGCAGCGACGAGCTGCTTCTCGCGACCGTTCTTTTGGCAGCCAGGTATGGCCTTGCCACACGAAAGAATGCTCGCCGACATGAAAAAGGAGTCCGCCTGTGGCTATTCGCTATGGCAAAGGGCTGATAGGAGGCGCGGCGGTCATCGCTCTCCTGGCCCTGCTGGTCCACTGGATCGGCATCAGTACGATCGAACACTACCGCGACGATCTGTTGTTTTACCTGCAAGCCCATCTGTACCTGGTACTCGCTTCAATGTTCGCCGCCCTCGTGGTGGGGATACCCGCCGGCATCTTCCTCAGCCGACCGCAGATGGTCGGGCGTGCCGAGCGCTTCATGCAGCTGTTCAACATCGGCAACACCGTCCCTCCCCTGGCCGTCCTGGCCATCGCCCTGGGGATCCTCGGCATCGGCAGCGGGCCGGCCATCTTCGCCTTGTTCCTCGCCTCCTTGCTGCCCATCGTGCGCAACACCTACGAAGGCCTGAAAAACGTCCAGGGTTCCCTCAAGGAAGCCGCCGTCGGCATCGGCATGACGCCGCGCCAGGTGCTGTGGAAAGTCGAGCTGCCCAACGCCGTGCCGATCATCGTCGGTGGCGTGCGCGTGGCCCTGGCGATCAACGTCGGTACCGCGCCGCTGGCCTTCCTGATCGGCGCCAACAGCCTTGGCAGCCTGATCTTCCCCGGCATCGCCCTGAACAACCAGCCGCAACTGCTGCTCGGCGCGGCCTGCACCGCCTTGCTGGCGCTGCTGCTCGACGGCCTGGTGACACTGGCCAGCCGCCTCTGGCTGGAACGCGGCCTGCGCCCGTCTTAAGCCTGCGCGAAGGAATTCACATGAAAAAAATAGCTTTGATCATAGGCTGCATCCTGCTGTGCGCGGGAATTGCCCAGGCCGCGCAAAAGCCGGTGATCCGCATCGGCGCCCGGGTCTTCACCGAGCAGACACTGCTGGCGGAAATCACCTCGCAGTACCTGCGCGGCAAGGGCTACGACACCCGGGTCACCGGCGGCCTGGGCAGCAACCTGGCACGCAGCGCCCACGAAAGCGGGCAACTGGACATGCTCTGGGAATACACCGGGGTGTCCCTGGTGGCCTACAACCACGTGACGGAAAAACTCGACAGCCAACAGTCCTATGAGCGGGTCAAGGAACTCGACGGGAAAAAAGGCCTGGTCTGGCTGACCCCGTCGAAATTCAGCAATACCTACGCCCTGGCCTTGCCGAAAAACGTCGCGGACGCATACCCGCAGATCAACAGCGTCAGCGACCTGAAACACGTCCTCGACGCCGAACGCCAGGACCACCACCTGATCGCCCTGGACACCGAGTTCGCCAACCGCTCCGACGGCCTGCAAGGCATGGTCAAGCTGTACGGCATGGACCTGACCCGCAAGAACATCCGGCAGATGGACGCCGGGCTGGTCTACACCGCCCTGCGCAACGGCCAGGTGTTCGCCGGCCTGGTCTACACCACCGACGGCCGGCTCAATGCCTTCAACCTGAAATTGCTCAACGACGACCTGCATTACTTCCCGGACTACACCGCGGCCCCCGTGGTGCGCCAGACCTACCTCGACGCCCACCCGCAACTGGCCGCCGACCTCAAGCCACTGGCCGAACTGTTCGACGACGAAACCATGCGCCAGCTCAACGCCCGGGTCGACGTCGACCATGAAAGCCCATCCGCCGTTGCCGCAGATTTCCTGCGCCAGCATCCACTGAATTGAGGGAGGAAAGAGCCATGGAATTTCTCAACGCCTTTTCCCATCTCGACTGGCAGCAAGTCATCCAGCTGACCTGGCAGCACATCACCCTGGTGGGCATCGCCGTGACCCTGGCGATCCTCTTCGGCGTGCCCCTGGGCATCCTGATGACCCGCTTCCCGAGCCTGGCCGGGCCGCTGCAAGCCAGCGCCACCGTGCTGCTGACCATTCCGTCGATTGCCCTGTTCGGCCTGCTGCTGCCGTTCTACTCCAGGTTCGGCCAGGGCCTGGGGCCGCTGCCGGCGATCACCGCGGTGTTTCTCTACTCCCTGCTGCCGATCATGCGTAACACCTACCTGGCGCTGACCGGCGTCGAGCCGGGGATTCGCGAAGCGGCCCGCGGCATCGGCATGACCTTCGGCCAGCGCCTGCGCATGGTCGAGTTGCCGATCGCCGTGCCGGTGATCCTCGCCGGCGTACGCACCGCCGTGGTGATGAACATCGGCGTCATGACCATCGCCGCCACCATCGGCGCCGGCGGCCTGGGTGTGCTCATTCTTGCTTCCATCAGCCGCAGCGACATGTCGATGCTGATCGTCGGCGCGGTGCTGGTCAGCCTCCTGGCCATCTTCGCCGACCTGCTTCTGCAATGGCTGCAACGTTCGCTGACTCCAAAAGGACTGCTCAAATGATCGAACTTCAAAACCTGACCAAGACCTTCCAAAGCAACGGCAAGACCATCACCGCCGTCGACTCCGTAAGCCTGACCGTCAATGAAGGCGAAATCTGCGTGTTCCTAGGGCCATCGGGTTGCGGCAAAAGCACCACGCTGAAAATGATCAACCGCCTGATCAAACCGACCTCAGGCAAGATCCTGATCAATGGCGAAGACACCACCGATCTGGACGAAGTGACCCTGCGCCGCAACATCGGCTACGTGATCCAGCAGATCGGCCTGTTTCCCAACATGACCATCGAGGAAAACATTGTGGTGGTGCCCAAGCTGCTGGGTTGGGACAAGCAGAAATGCCATGACCGCGCCCGCGAGCTGATGAGCATGATCAAGCTCGAGCCCAAGCAATATCTGCATCGCTACCCACGGGAACTGTCCGGCGGCCAGCAACAGCGGATCGGCGTGATCCGCGCGCTGGCGGCCGATGCGCCGTTGCTGCTGATGGACGAACCTTTCGGCGCGGTCGACCCGATCAACCGCGAGATGATCCAGAACGAGTTCTTCGAAATGCAGCGGGCGCTGAACAAGACCGTGATCATGGTCAGCCACGACATCGACGAGGCCATCAAGCTCGGCGACAAGATCGCCATCTTCCGCGCCGGCAAGCTGTTGCAGATCGACCATCCAGATACCCTGCTGGCCCATCCGGCGGACGAGTTCGTCAGCAACTTCGTCGGCCAGGACAGCACCCTCAAGCGCCTGCTGCTGGTGAAGGCCGAGGACGCCGCCGACAACGCGCCGTCGGTGAGCCCGGAAACCCCGGTGGCCGACGCCCTGGAACTGATGGACGAACACGACCGCCGCTACCTGGTGGTGACCTGCGCCGACAACAAGGCCCTGGGGTATGTGCGCCGCCGCGACCTGCACCGCCAGACCGGCACCTGCGCCCAGTACCTGCGCGAATTCAACGCCACCGCCGCCTACGACGAACACCTGCGGATCCTGCTGTCGCGGATGTACGAGTTCAACCGTTCGTGGCTGCCGGTGCTGGATGCCGAGCGGGTGTTCCTCGGCGAAGTGACCCAGGAATCGATTGCCGCCTACCTCAGCTCCGGCCGCTCGCGCGGCATGAAAACCAACATCGTCTCGCCGGCCGAGACTGCACTGGCCTGACCTGCCGCATCGGCCCGATCTTGTAGCCGCTGCCGAAGAATGAGGCTGCGATCGGCCGCAAAGCGGCCGTGCCCCCCTGCCCTCGGTGCCCTGATATACCGAGGTGCCGGGTCTGCGCCTGCTTCGCAGTCGATCGCAGCCTCGTACCTCGGCAGCGGCTACAGTGCCTCGCGACACCAGCCCGCACTCGACCGGGAACCGGGCGCCTCACGCCACGGATTCCCCACCCTGGGGAACATCAGCCTGTCATCTGGGTCGGTTACATAAATGACTGGCTCGGACCACGCGACGAACGCGTGCAAAAACGCGACATTTTTTGTTGATCTCAGGCCCCTCACGCCCTAAAGTTCGCGCCGAACGTCCATGCTGGAAACGATCCATCCGGCTCAAGTACTGACGACGAGACAGCAAGGCCATAGGGAAACCTTTTGCAGATCGTTTGAGAGCGTAGCGAGCGCAGGCAAGACAAGGCGGGAAGAGGCGAGGAAGCGGAGTTTACTGGTTGTAAATGAGCATTCCGAGCTTCTTCCCAACGCAGTATTGCTCGCGTAGCGCCGAAGGCGCACAGCACGCAGTAGCTCTCAAACGATCCGGGTGGCCTTTTTGCTTTCGGCGGCAATGCCTTGGGAAGTAGGCGAACCAAAGTGGGGATACGGAGGACGTTCATTTGCACCCATTGTTTTTACCCGTTTGCCATTAGGAGCTCCCAGGTATGTCGATTCAGGTCGAAGACTATTTCGCGCGCGAAACCTTTCAGAAAATGAAGGCGTTCGCCGACAAGCAAGAAACCCCGTTCGTGGTGATCGACACCCAGATGATCGCCCAGGCCTACGATGACCTGCGTGCCGGTTTCGAGTTCGCCAAGGTCTACTACGCGGTAAAGGCCAACCCGGCCGTCGAAATCATCGACCTGCTGCGGGAAAAAGGTTCGAACTTCGACATCGCCTCGATCTACGAGCTGGACAAGGTGCTGGGCCGCGGCGTCAGCCCGGACCAGATCAGCTACGGCAACACCATCAAGAAATCCAAGGACATCCGCTACTTCTACGAGAAGGGCGTGCGTCTGTATGCCACCGACTCCGAAGCCGACCTGCGCAACATCGCCAAGGCCGCGCCGGGCTCGAAAGTCTATGTGCGCATCCTCACCGAAGGCTCGACCACCGCTGACTGGCCGCTGTCGCGCAAGTTCGGCTGCCAGACCGACATGGCCATGGACCTGCTGATCCTCGCCCGCGACCTGGGCCTGGTGCCTTACGGCGTGTCGTTCCACGTGGGTTCGCAACAGCGCGATATCAGCGTCTGGGACGCGGCGATCGCCAAGGTCAAGGTGATCTTCGAACGCCTGAAGGAAGAAGACGGCATCCACCTCAAGCTGATCAACATGGGTGGCGGCTTCCCGGCCAACTACATCACCCGCACCAATAGCCTGGAAACCTACGCCGAGGAAATCATCCGCTTCCTCAAGGAAGACTTCGGCGACGAGCTGCCAGAAATCATCCTCGAGCCAGGCCGTTCGCTGATCGCCAACGCCGGCATCCTGGTCAGCGAAGTGGTGCTGGTGGCGCGTAAATCCCGGACCGCCGTGGAACGCTGGATCTACACCGACGTGGGCAAGTTCTCCGGCCTGATCGAAACCATGGACGAAGCCATCAAGTTCCCGATCTGGACCGAGAAGAAAGGCGAGACGGAAGAAGTGGTAATCGCCGGCCCGACCTGCGACAGCGCCGACATCATGTACGAGAACTACAAGTACGGCCTGCCGCTGAACCTGGCCATTGGCGACCGCCTGTACTGGCTGTCCACCGGTGCCTACACCACCAGCTACAGCGCTGTGGAATTCAACGGCTTCCCGCCCCTGAAATCCTTCTACGTGTAAGCGATACGCCGCAACGAAAAAGCCCATGACCAGTCATGGGCTTTTTTATGCCTGCGCGATAAACGCTGAAAAAATGCCTCCGTAGGAGCGAAGCTTGCTCGCGATAGGCCGAAGGCCGGGGTGGCCTTGAGGCCGCCTTCGCGGGCAAGCCTCGCTCCTACAGAAGCTACAACCGGGCCAGTGCCTCGCGATCGGTTTCATCCCCCAACTGCGCCGCGCGCTGGTGATACGCCAGGGCCAGGCCACGGATCTGTGGATGGGCCGCCTGCAACAAGGCGCCGCGGGCGACCCGCAAGAAGTTCAGGTTGCCGCCTTCCAGGGCCTTGTTTAGCCAACCCAGCGCCTCGTCGATACGCCCGGCATCGGCGAGCACCGCGGCATGGCTGAACTGCCCACGAAAATCCCCGCCCTCGGCGGAACGGCGATACCAGTCACAGGCCGCCGCGACATCCCTGGGGCAGTGATGCCCCTCCTCCAGATAACGGCCCAACAGGTTCATGGATTTGGCGTGCCCCATGGCGGCCGCCCGCTGGTAGCAGCTCAAGGCCAGGGCCTGGTTTTCAGCGACCCCGCGACCGGTGGCCAGCAGGTTGGCGTAGTTGTACAGCGCCCAGTCCAGCCCGGCTTCGGCGGCCTGGCGATAATGCCCGGCGGCGACCTGGGCATCGGCCTCGCAGCCCCAGCCATGCTCATGGCAACGCCCCAGCATGTTGCGCGCCATCAACTGCCCGCCCTTGGCGGCGATCGCAAACCAGCGCAGCGCCAGCGCCTGGTCGCGCTCGATGCCCAGACCGTCGAGCAGGATCTGCCCGAGCAGCGCCTGGGCATCCGGCACGCCCTGCCCGGCCGCCAGCAGGATCGCCTGAGCGGCCCGGGCCGGGCTCTGTTCGAGCATGGCGCGCAGTTGCTCGCCGTCGAGGACTTCCTCGCGGCGTAACTGGAAACTCATGGCTTACACCTCGACCCAGCGACGCAACAGGTTATGGTAGGTGCCGGTCAGGCGGATCAGCGACGGATGCTCCGGCATGTCGCGGGTCAGTTGCTGGATCGCCTCGTCCATCTCGAACAGCAGGGCGCGCTGGCTGTCTTCGCGCACCAGGCTCTGGGTCCAGAAGAACGACGCGTAACGGGTGCCGCGGGTAACCGCATTGACCTTGTGCAGGCTGGTGCCCGGGTACAGCACCATGTCGCCGGCCGGCAGCTTCACCCGCTGGGTGCCGAAGGTGTCCTGGATTTCCAGCTCGCCGCCGTCGTAGTCCTCCGGGTCGCTGAAAAACAGGGTCGACGACAGGTCGGTCCGCACCCGCTCGACGCTGCCCTTGGGCTGGCGCACGGCGTTGTCGATATGAAAGTCGAAACTGCCACCGGCGGTGTAGCAGTTGAGCAGCGGCGGGAAAACCTTGTGCGGCAGCGCCGCCGACATGAAGCGCGGGTGCTGCCACAGGCGCTCGAGCATCGCCGCGCCAATCTCCTGGGCCAGCGGATGGCCTTCGGGCAGTTGCAGGTTGTGCTTGGCCTTGGCCGACTGGTAACCGGCAGTGATCTTGCCGTCGGCCCAGTCCGCCTGCTCCAGGGCCTCACGGATACGCAGCACTTCTTCACGGGAGAACAGGCCGGGAATATGCAGGAGCATGAGGCAATACCTGAAAGCAAAGGGGGTGCAAATGATATTGATTCTTATTGCAAATGTAAAATGCGCGGACGAATGAAAACGTAAAAACCGTAAAGCGAAATTGTAAAGAATGTAAATTCCGCGCGAATAGCAATATTTCGCAATTGATACATAGACTTGTTCGCCTTATATTCCGCCGCCTCAAATCCTTGGGGAGGGGAATCACCATGTCGCGCCAACCACCACAATTACCGCTCGGTTCACCACGCCTGCTGGCGTCTGCGATTGGCGTGGCGATCACCGCCGGCTCCGCAGCCCATATGGCTTTTGCCGCGGAAAACACCGAGAAGAAAGCCGCCGGCAATGCCATTTCCCTGGACGCCACCAGCATCACCGGTGAAGCCCAGGACCAGACGTCCTACCAGGTCGAAAAAGCCTCGTCGCAAAAGTACACCGCGCCGCTGGTCAACACGCCGCGCTCGGTCACCGTGGTGCCTCAACAAGTGCTCAAGGACACCGCCGCCACCTCGCTGCAGGACGCACTGCGCACCGTGCCGGGCATTACTTTCGGCGCCGGCGAAGGCGGCAACCCGCAAGGCGACCGTCCGTTCATCCGTGGCTTCGATGCCCAGGGCGACACCTATCTCGATGGCGTGCGCGATACCGGCGGCCAGAGCCGCGAGATCTTCGACATCGAATCGATCGAAGTCAGCAAGGGGCCCAACTCCTCCTTCGGCGGTCGCGGCTCGGCCGGTGGCAGCCTCAACCTGGTGAGCAAGACGCCCAAGCAGCAAGACTTCCTCAACGGCGGCTTCACCTACGGTTCCGACCAGACCCGCCGTTATGTGCTGGACGTCAACCGCCAGTTCCTCGACAGCGCCGCCTTCCGCCTGAACCTGATGAGCCACGAGCAGAACGTGGCCGGTCGCGACGCCGTCAACTACGACCGCTGGGGCGTGGCACCGTCCCTGACCTTCGGCCTGGGCACCCCGACCCGCGTCAACTTCAGCTACTACCACATGGAAAGCGACGACCTGCCGGATTCGGGCATTCCCTACGGCTACAGCTCGGCCAGCGCCACCGCCCACAAGCACGACAAACCCACCGACGGCGGCGACAGCGACAACTTCTATGGCTTGAAGGATCGGGACTTCCGCAAAACCCGCGCGGACATCAGCACCGTCTCCATCGAGCACGACCTGAACGACAACATGACGCTGAAAAACACCCTGCGTCATGGCAACACCGGCCAGGACTACATACTCACCCAGCCGGACGACAGCAAGTTCAACGTCAACAAGTACGGCACCGTGTGGCGTCGCGCCAACTCGCGGGTGTCCACCACCGAAACCACCACCAACCAGACCGACCTGTTCGGCGAATTCCAGGCCCTGGGCTTCAAGCACACCTACTCCACCGGCCTGGAGTTCACTGGCGAAGAGACTCGCGTCAGCAGCTACAACATCGCCGGCAACACCGCCAAGGTCTGTAACCCGGGCAGCATCCCGAGCTGCACCTCGCTGAGCAATCCGAACCCGGACGATGCCTGGACCGGCGCGATCAGCCGCAACTACTACGGCACCAACACCAAAGCCACCAGCCGCGCGGCCTATGTGTTCGACACCATCGAACTCGATCCGCAATGGCTGCTCAACGTCGGCCTGCGCTACGACACCTTCGACACCGTGGCCAATACCGACACCGCCACCGGGCGCACCAAGATCAAGGACGACAGCCAGTTCTGGAACTGGCAGGCCGGCCTGGTGTGGAAACCGACGGACAACGGCAGCGTTTATGCCTCCTACGCGACCTCGGCCTCGCCAGCGGGCGGCCTGGTGGGTGAAGGCGCGGACGGCAACCCGCTGTCCGCCGGCGCCAGCGTCAGCGATCTGCAACCGGAAGAAACCGTCAACTACGAGCTGGGCACCAAGTGGGACGTGTTCAACGACCGCCTGTCCCTGACCGCCGCGGTGTTCCGTACCGAGAAGAAAAACACCCGCATCCTGGTGGATGCCCTGACCTACCAGAACGCCGGTGAGTCCCGCGTCGACGGCCTGGAGCTGTCGGCCAGCGGCAAGATCACCGACAAGTGGCAAGTCTTCGCCGGCTACAGCTACCTGAAAAGCGAGCTGGTGGACGCCGGCCTCAACGGGCGTAACGGGGTCGTCAGCGCCGGTTCGAACAAAGGCAATGAAATGCCGAATACGCCGAAAAACAGCTTCAGCCTGTGGACCACTTATGAAGTGCTGCCGAAGCTGACCGTCGGCGGCGGTGCGTTCTATGTCGACGAGGTGTATGGCGATGCCGGCAACACCGTGTATGTGCCGTCCTACACCCGCTACGACGCCATGGCCAGCTACAAGCTGAGCAAGAACGTCGACCTGCAGTTGAACGTGCAGAACCTGACCGACAAGACCTACTACGACAAAGCCTACTCGGCGCACTTTGCCAACCAGGCAGCCGGCCGTACCGCCTTGTTCACCACCAACTTCCACTTCTGACGGGTTTCACCTGTAGCCGCTGCCGCAGGCTGCGATCGGGGCGCAGCCCCGCAAAGCTGGCGCTGCGGTATGCCTGACCTGTACGGGCGTCGGGTTTGGCGACTGCTGCGTCGGAATGCCGCCCAAGCCGATCGCTGGAGGACCTGCGGTCCTATCGCAGCCTTCCGCAGCGGCTACAAACGCATGAGCCCCACCTGTTTCGGCAAGTGGGGCTTTTGTGCGTAAGAAAGAATGTTTCTCGACAACTCACGGCATAATGCGCGCCGTGGCACAGACTTAAGAACCAACGAGGCGGTCGATGTGTTGAAGAAAACCCTGTTCCAGTTGCACTGGTTTTTCGGCATCAGCGCCGGCCTGGTCCTGGCCTTGATGGGCATTACCGGAGCGACCGTGTCGTTCCAGGATGAAATCCTGCGTGCCCTCAACCCCTCCACACTGCAGGTGGAGAAACAGCCGGCCGGGGTCCTGCCGCCCGCCGAGCTGGTGGAAAAAATCCAGGCGGCCTCGGGCAAGACCGTGTCGATGCTCACCGTGGAAGCCGACAGCGGAAACGCCGCCCGCGTGTGGTTCACCCCGCCACCGGGCCAGCGCCGTGGCGAAATGCGTTATTTCGACCCCTACACCGGCGAATTCATGGGCGCCGCCCTTGGCCAGGACTTCTTCGGCCTGATGCTGCAACTGCACCGTTTCCTGGCCATGGGCGACAGCGGCCGGCAGATCACCGGCGCCTGCACCCTGATCCTGATTTTCTTCTGCCTGTCCGGCCTCTACCTGCGCTGGCCGCGCCAGGTGGCGAGCTGGCGCGCCTGGCTGACCCTGGACTGGGCGAAAAAAGGCCGTGGCTTCAACTGGGACCTGCACGCCGTGGCCGGGACCTGGTGCCTGTTGTTCTATCTACTGGCCGCGCTGACTGGCTTGTCCTGGTCCTACGAGTGGTACAACAAGGGCCTGAACAAACTGCTGGCCGACTCGCCACAGAGCCAACGCATGAAAAACCGGGGCGCGCCGCCCCAGGGCCCGGCGCCGACCGCCGACTACAACGCCATGTGGCTGGGCATCTACAGCACCGCCGGCAAGGACCTGAGTTCCTACAACATCCGCATGCCGGCGGTGGCCGGCCAGCCGGCGACCGTGTTCTATCTGCTGAAGAATTCGCCCCATGACCGGGCGCTGAACCAGATCACCATCGACCCGAACAGCGGCGTAGTCAGCCGCCATGACCGCTACAGCGACAAGAGCCTCAAGGCGCAGTTGCTGACCAGCATTTATGCCCTGCACGTGGGCAGTTACTTCGGCATTGTCGGGCGGATCCTGGTGACCATTGCTTCGCTGACCATGCCGCTGTTCTTCATCACTGGCTGGCTGCTGTACCTGGATCGCCGGCGCAAGAAACGCCAGATCAAGGACGCGCGCCAGGGCCTGAGCGCCGACACCGGCGATACCTCGGCCTGGCTGATCGGTTTCGCCAGCCAGAGCGGTTTCGCCGAACAACTGGCCTGGCAGACCGCCGGACAATTGCAGGCCGCCGGTGTACCGACCAGGGTCCAGCCGCTGGCCAGCGTCAGCGAGCAGGACCTGCTCAATACCCAGAACGCATTGTTCGTGGTCAGCACCTTCGGCGACGGCGAAGCGCCGGACAGCGCCCGGGGCTTCGAGCGCAAGGTGCTGGGCCGCGCCCTGTCCCTGGACAACCTCAAGTACGCCGTACTGGGCCTGGGCGACCGGCAATACCCGCACTTCTGTGGTTTTGCCAAACGCCTGCATGGCTGGCTGGCCGAGCATGGCGGCAACACCCTGTTCGCTCCGGTGGAAGTCGACAGCGGCGACAGCTACGCCCTGCGCCACTGGCAGCAGCAACTGGGCCAGTTGATCGGCCAGGCGCCGGTGGACCTGTGGCAGGCGCCCGCCTACGACAACTGGACCCTGAACCAACGCGAGCTGTTGAACCCGGACAGCAGCGGTTCGGGCGTCTACCTGCTGGGCCTCACCCCACCGCAGCCGAGCAGCTGGCTGGCCGGCGACCTGGTAGAAGTGCTGCCGCGCAATTGCGCGTGGGCCATCGAGTTCTTCCTCGACGGCCTCGGCCTGGACGGCAGCGCCACGGTGCAGCTCGACGGCCTGACGGAAACCCTGACCCAGGCCCTGGCCAGCCGCCAGCTCCCGGAAAACCGTGCCCACCTGGTGGGCCTGCATGCCCAGGCGCTGGTGGATGCCCTGGTGCCGCTGGCCATGCGCGAATACTCCATCGCCTCGATTGCCAGCGACGGCCAGTTGGAACTGTTGGTGCGCCAGGAACGCCACCCCGACGGCAGCCTGGGCATCGGCTCCGGCTGGCTCACCGAGCATGCGCCGGTCGGTTCGGCCATCAGCCTGCGGGTGCGGCGCAACAGCGGCTTCCATCTGCCGGCCGAGCCTTGCCCGCTGATCCTGCTGGGCAACGGCACAGGCCTGGCCGGCTTGCGCAGCCTGCTCAAGGCGCGCATCGCCGACGGCCTGCAAGACAACTGGCTGATCTTCGGCGAGCGCAACGCCGAGCATGACTTCTACTGCAAGGACGAGTTGCAGGAATGGCTGACCGCCGGCGACCTGCGCCGCCTGGACCTGGCCTTCTCCCGCGACCAGGCCGAGAAGATCTACGTCCAGGATCGCCTGCGCCAACAGGCCGAACGCCTCAAGCAATGGCTGGCCGACGGCGCCGCGATCTACATCTGCGGCAGCCTGCAAGGCATGGCCTCGGGCGTGGATCAGGTGCTCAACGAAGTGCTGGGCGCCGAGGTCGTCGAACGGCTGATCGAGCAAGGCCGCTATCGCCGCGACGTCTACTGACCCACTCCACGCTTATGTAGGAGCGAAGCTTGCTCGCGATAGGCCAAAGGCCGGTAGCGGCCTTGATACCGCCATCGCGGGCAAGCCTCGCTCCTACATGACTACACCGGCTGCAACTTGCGCTCGAACACCGCCACCCCGTCCAGGTCCCGCAGCGTCACCTTCAACTCCCCACTCTGCCCTTCGATCTGCACCTCGCCGAAGAACTGGAACCCGGCGAACGGCGAGGTGTTCTGCGCCGGCGGCGCCTTCTGGAATACCACCTCCGGGCCGAAGGTCTGGTCCAGCGCGTTGGGCCCGAAACTGCCGGCATTCAAAGGCCCGGCGACGAATTCCCAGAACGGTTCGAAGTCCTGGAATGCCGCGCGGTCCGGGTGGTAATGGTGCGCCGCGCAGTAATGCACATCCGCCGTCAGCCATACATGGTTGCGCACCTTGTGCTTGCGCAGGAACGCCAGCAACTCGGCGATCTCCAGCTCGCGGCCCTGGGCCGGGCCCGGGTCGCCGTTGGCGATCGCCTCCCAGCGCGGCACGCCGGGGCTGACCTCGCCGTCCGGCACGCCAAGGCCGATGGGCATGTCGGCCGCCACCACCTTCCACTGCGCCTTGGAGTGCTTGAGCCCCTGCTTGAGCCAGTCCAGCTGCTCACGGCCAAGAAACGGCTTGGCCGCGCCAAGGTTGTCGTCGTTGCCACCGCGATAGCTGCGCATGTCCAGCACGAACACATCCAGCAGCGGCCCGTAGCTCAGCTTGCGATAGATCCGCCCGCCTTGGTCGGCGCTCTGCAAGCGCATCGGCGCGTATTCCAGCCAAGCCTGCCGCGCACGCCCCACCAGGGTGTGGATATCTTTAGTGGTGTAACGCTCATCCAGCATCTTGCTCGGCGACCAGTTGTTGACCACCTCATGGTCGTCCCACTGCCAGATCTGCGGCACCTCCGCGTTGAAGCGCCGCACGTTCTCGTCCAGCAGGTTGTAGCGGTAGTTGCCGCGGTATTCGTCGAGGGTCTCGGCGACCTTGCTCTTGGCCTCGGTGGTGATATTGCGCCACACCCGACCGTTCTCGGTGGTCAGCTGCGCCGGCACCGGGCCGTCGGCGTAAATGGTGTCGCCGCTGTGGATAAAAAAGTCCGGCAGGCGCCGGCGCATGGCCTCGTAGATACGCATGCCGCCAATGTCCGGGTTGATGCCAAAACCCTGGCCGACGGTGTCGCCGCTCCAGACAAAACGGATATCGCGGCGAGTCTGTGGCACGCTGCGCAAATGGCCGAACCAGGGCTTGCTGCGCACGCCGGTCTGCGCGTCCTCGAAATACACCCGATAAAAAATCGCCTGATCAGTGGGCAGCCCGCCCAACTCGACCCGCGCGGTGAAGTCGGTGCGAGCATCGACCAGGGGTGAGACAAACTTGCGCGGGTTGCTGAACAGGCTGCGTGTATCCCACTCCACCACCATCCGCGCCGGCCGGTCGGTACGGCTCCAGACCATCGCCCGATCGCCAAGCAAGTCCCCGGACTGCACGCCATCGACCATCTTCGGCCGGTCCTTGGGCGACGCGATCACCGCCGGCGCCAGCCCCGGCAGCAACAACCCCGCCCCCGCCACCTGAATCAAACGCCGCCGACCGAGAGTGAAATCGCTCATGGTTGCTCCCTGACCACCTGTCAAAAGGCAACCTTAGTAGGCGGCGATGAAGGGGATATGACAAGGGACGGGGCTGGCAAATGTCATGGCTGCAAAAACGGGACGCGGTGTTATTCCCGGCACTGGCGGATGCTGGGGGATAAGCGTTGGGGCTGCCTATACGGCAGTGAACGCCTGTTCCGCGAGTGCAGACATTCGTTCAGGCTCGATTATCTGTGGCGAGCTGCTCGTAATCGAATGCTACCTGCCCGCCGCAGCTGTCAGCGTGTGCTCATTCAGGGTGATTCAAGGACGGAAAGGATCAGGCCCGCCATTTACTGTGGAGCAGGACAGCTCTTGGCGGCGGCCTGGAGCGCCTTTGCGTAGTCCACGTAGGTTTCTAGATCGTAAGGTTCGGCGGTTATTTCAAAGCTCGACTCTCCGTCTGAGCCGATCTCCTGCCAGACTTCCAGAGCCCATTTCCGACCATTCTGCGATGCTACCAAGTCAAAAGTATGGCTATTCAGATCACTGCTTTCACCTAGAAAGGAGTAGCGATAATGCAGACTCTTGTACCAGTTAGGTATCGCCGTAATTGCTCTAATGGCGTTTTTTGCGAGTCCCTTATCGGTCTCATTCAACTCATACATTTTGCCAATGATGAGTTTTCCAGTTCGTTCTAGTTCTGCTATCGGTACAGGCAGCGGTTCTCGACTGATCAACCGAGAATACTGGCAGTCAAACACCCAGCGACCAGTCTTCACATAGTCGTCGGCGTAGATCACCACGCCGTTGCCCAAGTCCGTCTTGTATACGCTCGTCATTACTTTGAATCCGTAGTTGGCCGCAATCAGCAACAAAGGAGAAAAAATGCTAAAGGCTATCCAGAAGCCTTTACTTCGGTAAAAACTCAAAGTGGCCTCCCGGTACGCCAAGGGGTGTATCACCAGAAATCACGGGATTGATAGCGCCCATGGTCTGGTAAGTGAATTCGAGTAAACGATGGCTATTCTTTCGCTCCTTTTCCAGTGTTTCCCACTTCCTGCACCATTCTTTCCCAGGTGCTGCGTTGCCACTGATTCCGCAAAGATCGCCCATGCGGCGCTCATCGAACGAACCCCAGGTGTTCTTGTAGTCCGAGCGTCGAACAAAGGCGTGCACCTTGATCTGCAGGTGATTGGCCATCAACTGCGCCAGGCTCTCATTCGTCTGCGGAAAGAACTGGATACCATCTTCGACGGGGAAGTCTGACCGATTGCCCATGCCGGTCCTACAGGCGTAGCTGTCGATCTGCGCCGAACTGGCAAACGCCGAAGGTGAAATCTTCTCGTAGCTCAGTACGTCCAGGGACATTTGGAAGTCCCCGGCAAGCTGATAGCCGAAGGCGATCCGATGCGGCACGCCGTGGCTGAACAGCGATAGGTGTTGGATGGGTGATTGCTTGCGGTCCTTGCCCTGGTTCATGTAGTCGATCAGTTCCTGAACGTTGGTTACGCCAATAAAGCCAGCATCATAGGCATCAGCGGATTCACGTGCCGCACTGAGCATTGCTTCGCTGTATGACGGGGTGAACACTACCAGCGTCCGCGCCAGGGCAGGCTTGCTGCGCTTGAATTCAGCCAGCTCGCGCACAGCCTGGCCGATGAACATCATTTGGTTACCCGAGCCTGTGTCGTGCTGGCTGCCGGCGACTGCGATTAGCTCGGGAGTCAACGGCTCCTTCGGGGTTGTTAAGGACGAATTGCCA
This sequence comes from Pseudomonas sp. GW822-FHT05A08, assembly GCF_058800485.1. Lineage (NCBI taxonomy): Bacteria > Pseudomonadati > Pseudomonadota > Gammaproteobacteria > Pseudomonadales > Pseudomonadaceae > Pseudomonas > Pseudomonas sp. GW822-FHT05A08. The sequence goes on along the minus strand of NZ_CM179511.1, from coordinate 1,226,811 downwards.
GGTTGCACCAGAGCGCCCGAGAGCAAGGCGCGCTGCTCCAGTTGTGGGTCGGCCAACAGCTCAGACATCAGTTGATCGTTCACTGAGCCGTCCGGGCGCACGGCACCGAGCTTGGCGAAGTCAACGATAGCCTGGGTTGCTGCACCGCCGAACTGGAAGCCGCCGAAGGTATCGGGGCTGCCCGAGATGATCGTTCCGCCGTGATTGGTAGGACTGCCCAGGTGAGCCATTGGGCGCCCGTTCAAGATGATCGAGGGAAACCCCGTGGTAATAACCGCACCAAAACCGCAGATGTCACCGACTCGGGCGGCACCCATGAAGTTGATGTTTATGTCACTGGAAGCGGAGGTAATCGAGGTGGTGCCATGACCTGGAAGTGGGCAGACGTGTTTGTCGCCCAGACGAGCAGAGGGGAGCATTTATCATCCTTGCCTTAGCTGATCCGTGAGGGAGGCTCTGATTCTTTGCAACTCCCCGAACCTAGCAAGTGGCGAAAGGCAAGGCTGTAAGACGATTCTGAACTTTGATGACGTGGCTGTTTTGGTAGCTCGCCTCTTACGGGTCTACAGACAAAAAAACGCCCCGATCGGGATCGAGGCGAGCTCCCACTCTACCGACCATTAACGCCAGTCGTTAAAGCGAGTTGGGCCATACCTTCAATGCGTTTATGGCAGCTGCCTATTCGGCAGTGAACACTCACCCCGCGCCCATCGGCAACCAGCGGGATTTCTAAGCTGCCTATCCGGCAGTGAACGGCTTCTGAAAGTTGAGTGTTGGTTTGGGAAATTTCTAAGCTGCCTATCCGGCAGTGAACAGACTACCGACCTGATTGGGCCGGCGCTGGACTTTTCTAAGCTGCCTATTCGGCAGTGAACGCGGTAGTCGGAGGGCAGACCGGCCTTTTTCATTTCTAAGCTGCCTATTCGGCAGTGAACCGCTCGTGCGTCATGGCATGCTTGCTCTGTCGTTTCTAAGCTGCCTATTCGGCAGTGAACCAAGTGCGCCACCGAGCAGCTCGGCACCGTCTTTTCTAAGCTGCCTATTCGGCAGTGAACGCGATTGCTTTTGATGCGGGCAATCTGCTGGCTTTCTAAGCTGCCTATTCGGCAGTGAACAAACAGGGCTCCTCGAACTTTTCCTGCACCAGTTTCTAAGCTGCCTATTCGGCAGTGAACTAGACAAATATCCCAATAGCACCATGATTTCAAAGAGAAATCATGCTGAACACCGTATTTACCCCTCTTTTCGGGGACCTTTGTAAGTGCTTGATTTACATAGGTCCGGAATCCGCTCGGAAAAAAGGGTCAGCGTCAGGGAGCAGAGCACCGGTGCTCAGACTAGCGTCATGGATTTGTTTTGTCTGGCCCGACCAGCCGCGAATATCAAGAAGGATCGCGGCCAGCGGGCCGTTGCCGATCAGCGACGATTACCGTCGAGCAAGGCATCCACCACTCCGCGCGCCATTTCCACGGAATGCACCAGCGACCAGATCAGGCCACGCTCGATACCGCTGGCGTGTTCGGTGATCTCGTCGGAAACCTCCTCGGCGGATTTAAGCAGCATGGACACGTGAAGCAACGCCTCTTCGGCGCTGATGCCGGGGCGGACGGTGAAGAGCGAATCGTTACCCGCAGGCCCCGCCGCGGTGGGTTTCAAGGCTGCGAGCAACGAACCTTCCACCGGATGATTGGCCAACGCCTGACGGACCTGCTCATTGGCCTGGTCGTGTTCTGGATTGCGGCGTGAGAACGGCAGGGAAACGGGTGGATCGGGGACGAGTTTTTTCATGGTGTGGCTCCTCGACATGAAGCCACCACCCACCGCTGCTAGACGGCATAGAAAGGTGGCGGCTGTACGCGGGCTAGCAGACCGGGTCAAGGAAACCGGCGCGCCCGAAGGCGCTCCCACGCACAGCCGCCATAACAGAACACTGCAAATGGAAAATGCAGTGCTGATGGTGCGACTTGCGTCTTGACCCGGGCTGCTAGACCCGATCACCGAAAAGTCAGTGACGAACCCGAGGCTAGATAGCGCCGTTACCAGACGCAAGCGGCCCGGAGTTTCTCGGAAAAGCCTTACAAAATAAAGCGAAGAGCCTCACTTTCAGACAGCGTCTTACACGACAAACCTGTCAGCCGCGGGACCTGATCGCGAGCAAGCTCGCTCCTACAAAAGGCTCCGATATAACCGCGATCTCTGTAGCCGCTGCCGAAGGCTGCGATAGGACCGAAGGTCCTCCAGCGGGCTCAAGATCCTGCGCCTGCTGCGCAGTCGATCGCAGCCTCGCAGGCTCGGCAGCGGCTACAGGGTTTAGCGCCGACTGGTAGGTCGCGCATGCCTTTGGCTTTGGCTTTGGCTTTTGATTCTGCTCTTGATCCACCCGCCCCATCGGGAGGCCGAGCGGAGGTGTTCATCAGGGGGATGGCGCGCAGCGCCCCTCGACGCAGTCGAGGACATCGTATGGAGGTCGAAGCGAAGCCGACCGGAGTCGATGCCCCCTGATGGACGCCGGAGCGAGGGAACCTGAGCGCAGCGAAGGCCGTACGCAGGGGCAAGCGTTTTTGCTTACTTTTTTGGCGTCTGAAAAAAGTGAGTCGCCGTAAGGGCGAAACCGCCAGCAGCCGTGACCGCAGAAACGGATATGTACCCCGTCCAAAAAATGCAGCGCCAGCGCGAACGCCATCGCGGGCAAGCCTCGCTCCTACGGAAACGAGGCAAGCCCGCCTGAGGCACTCAGGCCTTGACCGGCTCCAGCGCCAGCTCAGCCGCCTCCGGCCGCTTCACCACCGCATACACCACCGCCGTCAACAAACTCCCCGCCACAATCGCCAGCAAATACAACAACGCATGATTGATCGCATTCGGAATCAACATCACAAACAACCCACCATGGGGCGCCATCAGTTTGCAGCCGAAATACATCGACAGCGCCCCGGTCAGCGCGCCGCCAGCGATGCTCGCCGGGATCACCCGCAACGGGTCCTTGGCGGCGAACGGAATCGCCCCTTCGGAGATAAAGCACAGCCCCAGCACCAACGCCGCCTTGCCGGCTTCCCGCTCGCTCTGGGCAAACTTGCGCCGGGCGATAAAGGTGGCGATGCCCAGGCCAATCGGCGGCACCATGCCGGCGGCCATGGTCGCCGCCATCGGTGCATAACTCTGCGACGCCAGCAGCCCCACGGAGAAGGCATAGGCCGCCTTGTTGATCGGCCCGCCCAGGTCGACGCACATCATGCCGCCGAGCAATACCCCCAGCAGGATCGCGTTGGTGGTACCCATGCTGTCGAGGAAGTGGGTCAGGCCGGCGAGCATCCCCGCCACCGGCTTGCCGACCACGTAGATCATCACCAGGCCGGTGAACAGGCTGGCCAGCAACGGGATGATCAGGATCGGCTTCAAGGCCTCCAGGCTCTGGGGCAAGCGCGCGTATTTACTGATGGCCTTGGCCGCATAGCCGGCGATGAAACCGGCAATGATCCCGCCGATAAAGCCCGCGCCCAGGGTGCTGGCGAGCATGCCGCCGATCATCCCCGGCGCCAGACCCGGGCGGTCGGCGATGGAATAGGCGATGTAACCGGCCAGCAGCGGCACCATCAGCTTGAACGCAGTGTCGCCGCCGATCTGCATCAACGCCGCGGCCAGGGTGCCCTCCTCCTTGAACGCGGTGATGCCGAAGACGAAGGACAGGGCGATCATCAAGCCCCCCGCCACCACCATCGGCAGCATGAACGACACGCCGGTCAGCAGGTGCTTGTAGACCCCGGTTTTCTCCTGCTTGGCCGGCGCCGCGCCAGCGCCCGCCGCTGCCGATTCCACTTGCCCTTCGGCCAGGGCCTTGTTCAGGGTCGCCTCGGCTTGCTTGAGGGCGATGCCGGTGCCGCAGCGGTAGATCTTCTTGCCGGCGAAGCGCTCGGTGGGCACTTCGATGTCCGCGGCCAACAGCACCACGTCCGCCGCGGCGATGGCTTCGGCGCTCAACGGATTGCGCGCACCCACCGAGCCCTGGGTTTCCACTTGCAGCTCGTACCCCAAGCGCTTGGCGGTCTGCTGCAAGGCCTCGGCCGCCATGAAGGTGTGGGCCACGCCGGTCGGGCAAGCGGTGACCGCCACCAGCCGGGGCGCGTTCTTGCTGGCCGGCGCCGGCTCGGCCACGGCTTCGGCCGCGGCATACACCTGGGCCTCCTCGGCGCCACGGCGCAGCACGCCGTCGACGTCCTGCAGGGCCACGGAGGGCGAGCTCTGGAACACCCGTTTGCCGACAAAACGCGACATGTCCAAAGGCCCGGTGCTGACCACCAGCACCCATTCGGCCGCTTCAAGGGTGGCGGCCGACAATTGCCGCTCCGGGTGCGCCTCGTCATGCACTTCGACGCTGGTGCTCCAGCCCTGGCGCTGGGCCGCGGCGTCCAGCAACCGGGCGCACAGCACACTGGTGACCATGCCGTTCGGGCAGGCGGTAACAATGGCTAACTTCATGACCAACCCTCTTATTGTTCTATGAGGGGATGAACGCGCACCCCCTGTTCAAGCTGTGCCAACTGCGCGGCATCGGTGATGCCGAAACCGATCTGGGTCACGGCCATGGCGGCGATGGCCGTGGCGGTGCGCAGGGTCTGTTCGAAACCATGGGCGCTGAGCAGGCCGTGGAGCATGCCGGCCAGCAACGAGTCGCCGGCGCCGACGGTGCTGGCCACGCTGACCTTGGGCGGCAGCGCCTGCAAGGCCGGCGCGGCGCTGAACCAGTTCACGCCTTCGGCGCCATGGGAAATCACTACATGCTCGACGCCCTGGGCGTGCAGGCGCCTGGCGGCTGCGGCCTGGGTCGCCAGCGACAGCAGCGGGCTGCCCAGGGCCTCGGCCAGTTCCTCGGTGTTCGGCTTGACCAGCCAGGGCCCGGCGGCCAGGCCGGCGCGCAGGGCTTCGCCGCTGGTGTCCAGCGCCACTTTCAGCCCCAGTGCCTTGAGACGGGTCAGCAAGGCGTGCAGCCATTGCGGGCTGACGCCGCGCGGCAGGCTGCCGGCCACCACCACCGCGTCATGCCCCGGGGCGATCTGTTCCAGGCGTTCGAGCAGCGCCTGTTGCGCCGCCACGTCGACCTCCGGGCCGGGGCCGTTGAGGTCGGTGATGCGCCCATCCTGTTCGGCCAGCTTGATGTTGCTGCGGGTTTCCCCCGGCACGCGAATAAAGGCGTCGACAAAACCGCGCCGGGCGAACAACGCCTCGAAGGCCTGGGGATTGTCTGCACCAAGAAAGCCGCTGACGGTCAGCTGATGGCCAAGGTCGGCCAGCACCTGGGCCACGTTCACGCCCTTGCCTGCGGCGTGAGTGTGCATGGCTTCGCTGCGGTTGACCTGCCCCGGTTCCAGGCGCGTCAGCTGGACGGTGAGGTCCAGCGCCGGGTTCAGGGTCAGGGTAAGAATCTTTGCCATTACATGGCCTCCACAAGGGCGCGCACATCGTTCGCGCTGCCGACGGCCAGGGCCTGTTCAGCAAGGGTTTGCGCCTGGGTCAGGCTGAGTTCGCGAATGCGTGCCTTGACCTCGGCGATGCTGCGTCCGGAGACGCTCAGTTCGTCCACACCCAGGCCGACCAGCACCGGCACCGCCAGCGGATCGGCCGCCAGCTCGCCGCACACGCCGACCCACTTGCCGTGGGCATGGGCCGCGCGCACGGTGATATCGATCAGTTGCAGCACCGCCGGGTGCAGGCCGTCGGCCTGGGCCGACAGGGTCGGGTGGCCACGGTCGATGGCCAGGGTGTATTGGGTCAGGTCGTTGGTGCCGACGCTGAAGAAGTCCACTTCCTTGGCCAGCACCGGCGCCAGCAAGGCGGCGGACGGCACTTCGATCATGATCCCCAGTTGCAGGTCGGCCACCGGGATTTCCTGGCGCAGGCGCTCGGTCATGTCGCGGGCGGCGCGCCATTCGTCGACGCTGCCGACCATGGGGAACATGATCCGCAGCGGGCGGTTGTCCGCCGAGCGCAGCAGCGCGCGCAGCTGGGCTTCCATGATCTGCGGACGTTGCAGGGTCAGGCGGATGCCGCGCACGCCGAGGAAGGGGTTTTCTTCCTTGGCGATCGGCCAGTACGGCAGCGGTTTGTCGCCGCCGACATCCAGGGTGCGCACCACCAGCGGCCGCCCGGCCAGGCCATCGAGCACGCGGCGGTATTCGGCTTCCTGGGTGGCTTCGTCCGGCGCTTGCGGGTGGGCCATGAAAATCAGCTCGGTGCGCAGCAGGCCAATGCCTTCGGCGCCGTTGTCCACGGCGCTGGTCACGCCCGCGCTTTCACCGATATTGGCGAAGACCTCGACGTGATGGCCATCAGTGGTGTGCGCCAGTTGATGGCGCTGTTCGGCGGCGGCCTTGAGCCGTTGCTCGCGGGTATCGCGCTCTTCGGTGGCCCGTTGCAGGGTGCCGGCATCGGCATCCACATGCAGGCGACCGCGCTGGCCATCGAGCAGCAGCGGCGTGCCCGGCTTGAGCAGCAGCACGCCAGCCCCGGCGCCGACCAGCGCCGGAATCCCCAGGGCGCGGGCAACGATCGCGCTGTGGGCGGTGGCGCCGCCACGGGCGGTAAGAATGCCGGCCACCCGCGCCGGATCGAGGCGCGCCACGTCCGACGGGCCGACCTCATCCATCACCAGGATGTAGGGTTCATCCGGCTCGACCGGGGTCTGCACTCCGCACAGCTGGGCCAGCACCCGGCGGCCGATGTCCCGCAGGTCGGCGGCGCGTTCGGCCAGCAGCGCATCGTGCAAGGCTTCCTGTTGCCGGGCGGCGGCTTCGATCACCGTCATCCAGGCCGCTGCGGCGCTTTCGCCCTGCTTGAGGCGGGTGTCGACTTCGTCGGTCAGTTCCGGGTCGTCGAGCATTTCCTGGTGGGTCACGAAAATCTCGCGAATCGCCTTGGCCTTGCTGCGCTGGATCAGGCCGTCGATGTCATGACGGACCTCGGCCAGGGCCTGTTGCAGGCGCTCGCGCTCGCTGGCGGTGGATTCGCCGCGCAACGGGTAGTCGAATGGCTGGATCACCTGGATATGCGCCGGGCCGATGGCGATGCCGGGCGCCGCCGGGATGGCCTGGACCAGGCTGCCGGAAGCCGGCGCGCTGATGGGCACCTCGATTTCTTCCGGCACTTCCTGGGGCGCACTGGCTTGCGCCACCGGCTCGACTTCTTCCCCCAGCCCTTCGGCGATGGCCGCCAGCAAGGCTGGCAGGGCGTCGGCGGCGATGTTCGGTTCGGCGATCAGCTCCAGGGTCTGGCCACGGCGGGCGCCGAGGCTCAGCAGCTTGCTCAGGCTCTTCACCGAGACGGCGGAGCCCGGTGTGTCGACGATGCGCACGCGGATCTCGCCCTCGAAGCTTTTCGCCAACTGCGCCAGGATCTTCGCCGGGCGCGCATGCAAGCCATGGGCGTTGGCCAGCACGATGCGCGCGCTCGGCCAGTCGGCCGGCAGTTCGCCACCCAGCACTTCCAGCACCGCACGGCTGCTGGTGGCCCGGCCCAGTTCATGGCCACGGCCTTCGATCAGCAGCGCGCACAGGCGCTCGAGCAGGGCCTGGTGGGCCTCGCCCAGGCTGGCCAGGCAGAACAGCCCGGCCAGGGGTTGGCCGAGGTAACGAATCGGTTTGTCCGGGGTGACGAAGGCCAGGCCCGGGCGCTTGACGGTCTGCTCGCTGTGCAGCCACCACAGGCCATCGCCCAGGGGCAGCGCCTCGACCTGTTGCAGCACGGCGGCAAAACCGTTGCTGACGCAATCGGCCTGGCGCAACAGGCGGGCGCCGCGCCATACCAGTTCTTCGAAATCTTCGGCGGCCACGCCCAGGCCGATCATCTGCGCATCCAGCGCCAGCTCCTGTGGCGCGCCTTGCAGCAGTTTCAGCAGGGCTTCGGGCGAGCTGGCGCGACGCAGGGCCTGGCCCAGGTCGGTTTCGCCGAGGGCGCGGGTCAAGAGTTGCAGCAGGCGCAGGTGTTCGTCGGATTTGGCGGCGATGCCGATCGCCAGATAGACGATCTGGCCATCGCCCCAGTCCACGCCCTCGGGAAATTGCAGCAGGCGCACGCCAGTGGCGAACACCTGGTCGCGGGTTTCCGGGGTGCCGTGGGGAATGGCAATACCTTGACCGAGAAAGGTCGAGCCCTGGGCTTCGCGGGCCTGCAGGCCAGCCAGGTAACCTTCGGCGACCAGGCCGTCGGCCACCAGTTTGTCGGCGAGCAGGTGCAGTGCGGCGGACTTATCCACGGCCGACTGGCCCATGGATATCTGCTCAATAGTGAGCTCGAGCATGCTTTCTCCTATTTAGCGCTGGGGCGCTAGGTATTGTTTTGAGTGAATCAGTCAGGCGGCGTTAATGCCACAAACGGGACCGTCGGCTTGGCGAGGCCCTGTTTCCGTTTGCTCATATTCCTAGAAAATACGCGTGCTGAAACGTTTAATCTACAATGACGGGCACGTTACTCGATAATCAATCATCCTTGAAGTCCTACCTGTCGGCTGCACGTTCCGACATTGGTCGCCTGCCCATATCGGTTAGGATTGGCGAAAATGTCGGGGCAAGCTCCAGAAAACAAGGAAAACCCGGGTTGAAACTCAGCGATATCGCCAGACTGGCCGGTGTGTCCGTCACCACCGCCAGCTACGTCATCAACGGCAAGGCCGAACAGCAACGCATCAGCAACGCGACCGTCGAACGGGTCCGGGCGGTGGTCGAGGAGCATGGCTTCACGCCCAACCCTCAAGCCGCCGGGCTACGCAGTCGGCGGACCCGGACCCTGGGTTTCATCCTGCCAGACCTGGAAAACCCCAGTTACGCGCGCATTGCCAAGTTGCTCGAGCAAGGCGCCCGCGCCCGTGGTTACCAGTTGCTGATCGCCAGCTCCGACGATGCCCCGGACAGCGAGCGGCAGTTGCTGCAACTGTTCCGCGCGCGCCGCTGCGATGCGCTGTTCGTCGCCAGCTGCCTGCCGCCGGAGGATGACATCTATCGCCTGTTGCAGGCCCAGGGCCTGCCGATCATCGCCATCGACCGGGTGATGGAGCCGGAGTTTTTCTGCTCGGTGATCAGCGACGACCAGCAAGCCAGCCTGCAATTGACCCGCAGCCTGCTGCAGCCCCAGCCGCGGCAGATCGCCCTGATCGGCGCCCGCCCCGAGCTGGGCATCAGCCGCGAACGCGCCGCCGGCTTCAAGCAGGCGCTGGAAGGTTTCGACGGCCAGGTGCTGATCGAACAGGGCGAAGCCTTCAGCCGCGACTGCGGGCGCCAGTTGATGGAGGCGCTGCTGGAGCGCCTGGGCCATCTGCCGGATGCCCTGGTGACCACCTCCTATGTGTTGCTGCAAGGGGTGTTCGACGCGCTGCATGACTTTCCGCTCAAGTCGCGGCCGCTGCGCCTGGGCACCTTCGGCGATACCCAACTGCTGGACTTTTTGCCGCTGCCGGTCAATGCCATGGCCCAGCAGCACCAGCTGATCGCCGACAAGGCCCTGCAACTGGCCCTGGCCGCCATTGAAGAAGCCCATTACCAACCCGGCGTGAACGCCATCGCCCGGACCTTCAAGCAGCGCATTCACGAGGCTTGAACGTGGAACTGATCGACAGCCACACCCATCTGGATTTTCCGGATTTCGACGCGGATCGTCAGGCGCTGCTGGCGGCCAGCCGCGCCCTCGGCGTGCGGCGGATGGTGGTGCTGGGGGTTTATCAGCGCAATTGGCAGCGGCTCTGGGAGCTGGTGCAGAGCGATGCCAACCTGCACGCCGCCTTCGGCCTGCACCCGGTTTATCTCGACGAGCACAGCCCAGCCGACCTGATTGAGCTGGGCGACTGGCTGACCCGCCTGGCGGGCCACCCGCAGCTGTGCGCGGTGGGCGAGATCGGCCTGGACTATTTTCTCGAACAGCTGGATCGCCAGCGCCAGCAGCAGCTGTTCGAAGCGCAACTGCAACTGGCCGCGGACTTCCAGCTGCCGGCCCTGCTCCATGTACGGCGCAGCCATGCCGCGGTGATTGCCACCCTCAAGCGCTTCAAGCTCAAGCGCGCCGGCATCATCCACGCCTTCGCCGGCAGCCGCGAGGAAGCCCGCGAGTACCTCAAGCTGGGGTTCAAACTGGGCCTGGGGGGCGCCGCGACCTGGCCGCAGGCCCTGCGCCTGCGCAAGGTCATCGCCGACTTGCCGCTGGACGCGGTGGTGCTGGAAACCGACTCGCCGGACATGGCGCCGGCCATGTACCCCGGCCAGCGCAACAGCCCGCAGCACCTGCCCGACATCTGCACGGCCCTGGCCGAAATCATGGCCATCAGCCCCGAACAACTGGCGGCGGCCAGTACCGCCAACGCTTGCGCGCTGTTCGGCTGGCCCCACAGCGCCTGAATCAGACCCGGAACGCGCTGATCAACTGCTTCAACTGCACCACCTGCGCGGACAACTGGCGGCTGGCGTTTTCAGTCTGGTACGCGCCTTCGGCGGTGCGCTCGCCGGCGCGGTTGATCTCGACGATGTTCTGATCGATGTCGTGGGCCACCGCGGTCTGCTGCTCCACCGCCGCGGCGATCTGCTGGTTCTGGTCGACGATCATGCCCACCGCCCCGAGGATGTTCTCCAGCGCCTGCTGGACCTTTTCCGACTGTCCGACCGTGCCATTGGCCATCTGGTGGCTGATGCCCATGGCCTTGACCGCCGCCCCCACGCCGCCGTGGAGCTTGACGATCATCTGCTCGATTTCCTCGGTCGATTGCTGGGTGCGCTTGGCCAGGGTCCGCACCTCGTCGGCCACCACCGCGAAGCCGCGCCCCTGCTCGCCAGCACGGGCCGCTTCGATGGCGGCGTTGAGGGCCAGCAGGTTGGTCTGCTCGGCGATGCTCTTGATCACCTCCAGCACCCGGCTGATGGCCTGGCTGTCGCTGGCCAGCTGGTTGATCACCAGCACCGACTGGTCGATCTCGCTGGCCAACTGGGCAATGCTGCCTTGCTGGGATTCCACCAAGCCGCGCCCGCTGACGGTCTCGTCGTTGACGCTGTGGGCGCTGCTGACCGCGGCCGCAGCGCTGCGCGCGACTTCCTGGGACGTGGCGGACATCTGGTTCATCGCCGTCGCCACCTGCTCGATCTGGCTGCGCTGCCCCGCCACCGCCTGGTTGCTCTGGGCCGACACGGCTTCCACCTGCCCGGCCTGGTGCTCGACTTCACCGACGGTCTTGCCCACTAGCTCGATCAGGTCGTGGATCTTCGCCACGGTGCCGTTGAACACGGTGCCCAGTTCCCCCAGTTCATCGCGGCTCTGGGCATCGAAGGTGACGGTCATGTCGCCGGCCGCCACCTTGTCCATCATCGCGCCCAGGCGCTTGAGGGTGGTGCGGGTCGAGACATAGAACGCGCCGTAGAGATAGAAGATCAGCAGGAACACCGCCGCCAGCGCCACCACCAGCAGCACCATGTGCGTGCGGTTCTGCCCCAGCCGCTGTTGCAGTTCCTCGCCGAGGAACTTCAGGGTCGCCTCGTTGAGCTGGTAGGTCTGCGCCATCAACCCGCTGACCTGGTCGTAAAAGCCCTGCCAGGGCGCATCCAGGGTATCGGCCATCACCACCTGCTCTTCGAACAGCTCGCTGGCTTGCTTGAGGCTGCCTTTACTGGCGCTGGCCAGGGCGTCCAGCGCGCCCTGGGCGGCCTTGCTCGATCCCAGCGCATCCTGCAGTTTCAGGCCGTATTCGGCCTGGAGCTTTTCGATCTGCACCAGCAACTCGTCGAAACGGGTGCTGGCGGATGAGTTGAGAAAGCCTTGGCCCAGGGAATACGCGCCCATCGCCCGCCCTTCGCCGAGGACCTGGGTCACCTGGGGCGTGACGCTGGTCAGCAGTTCGCTCAACTGCCGCACATCGCTCTGGGTGTCGCGGCTCAGGCCCGACTGGCTGGCGATGATCTGGCTGAAAATCTGCGCACTGCCCAGGAGCTTGCCAATCAGCGCGCTTTTGCTTTGCAGCGAGCTTTCCGCCTGTTGCGCCTTGAAGGCGGCGATCATTTCATCGCGCTTGCCGTCGAACACGCCGATCTGCTCAGGGTCCACGGTGACCGCAGCCAAGCCCTGCAAGCGCTCAAGCACGGACTTTTCCAGGGTGCCTATCTTGCTCTCGATATCCCCGGCCTTGCCGGACTGCCCCAGGGTCGCGTTGATCTGCACCATGTTGTTCAGGGTTTCCAGGTCGCGGCGCAGGGTCAGGCTGCTGCCCAACAGGTCCAGGCTTTGCAGCTCGACCTGGGTGCCCTGGAATTCACGGTAGGAATCGCGCACCAGATAAAAGTTGGTGACCAGCATCGGCAGGAAAAACAGCACGCTGATCAGGCTGAACTTCATGCCGAAGCTCAGGCGGTTCATCAGGGCAATGGCGGGATAGAGCAAGCTCTTCACAAGAAGTCTCCCTTTTTGCTTTTATTTTTATTGGCAGGTACGCGAAGACGGCAGATAGCCACTATTTGGCGCTGCTTCTGTATAGCTCAAATCGGCAAAAGGGTTTGTAACTTAAGGTTAACCGCGGGGACGGCGGACGGATGGAAGGCTTCAGTTGCGCTGGCGAGACCGGGGCTCGCCAGCGCTCACTCGCGGCTCGTCGTCAGGGCAGCACGGTCCACAGGGCGAAACCGGCGTACCAGAGCACCGCGGCCCGCAGCAACAGTTCCCAGATCCGGTCCAGGCTGAGAATGCCGTCCGGCCCGGTGATCGGCGCGGGGATTTCCGCGGCGACCAGGCCGACCTTTTCCACCAGCTGCGCGGCGCTGATGTTCCAGTTCAGCAGTTCGTGGAGCATCACGCGGCTGACCGCGACGAAGTTGCCCACCAGGGCGAAGCTGGCCGCCAGCAGGCGTACCGGCAACCAGTCGAAGGCATGCCGCAGTTGCCCGGCGCGCTCGGCGACCGCCGGGTTCTTGCTGTGCTCGGCGGCCAGCGCCAGCAGGCGATAGCTCAATGCGGCCACCGGGCCCAGCAGGAAGTACCAGAAGATCACCGCGAAAAAGCTCTGGTAGGCCTGCCACAACAGGTGCCCCTGAACCCGCTCGAGCAACTGCTCGCCACTGTCGGCGCAGATATCCAGGTCGCGCTTGGCGACATGTGCCGCGGCTTGCAGGTCCTCGCGGCGCCAGGCATCGCGAAACGGTCCGAGTTCGCCCAGCAGGTCGCCCCGCCCCAGGCTGTAGATCACCACCAGCAGATGCACCGGCAACGCCAGCAGGCCGTAGGCCAGCGGCTCCAGTACCAGCAACAGCAACCCCAGCAGCACTGCCGGCAGCAGCACCAGCAGCGCCAGCACCCACCAGGGACGCTTGGCCAGACGCGGACTGGCCTCCTGCCCAAGCAATTGACGCAGCCACGGCTCGTCATGCTGAACGCGCTGGCGCAAGGCCGAGAACTTCTCGATCCAGACCGCCAGCAACAACACCAGAAAACTCATTGTCCTTCCCCTTCGTTCAGGGCCGCGCGATAGCGTACCCAGTCGAATCCGGGCCCCGGATCGGTCTTGCGCCCCGGAGCGATATCGCTGTGCCCACAAATCCGCTGTGGGGTAATGGCCTTGAAGGCCTGCCGCAACTGCCGGGTCAAGGCAACCAGCGCGTCGTACTGGGCATCGGTGAATGGCAGCTCGTCGGTGCCTTCCAGTTCGATCCCCAGGGAAAAATCATTGCAGCTTTCGCGCCCGTCGAACCACGACACGCCAGCGTGCCAGGCGCGGTCCAGACAGGAGACAAACTGAGTCACGGTTCCGTCACGTTCGATCAAAAAATGCGCGGACACGCGCAGGTCGGCGATCCCGGCAAAATAGGGGTGCTCTGTGACATCGAGACGGTTCTGGAAGAATTCCTGCACTTTGCCCGTCGCGAACTGCGCCGGCGGCAGGCTGATGTTGTGGATCACCAGCAGGGAAATTTCATCCGCGGGGCGTGCGTTGAAATTGGGTGACGGGCAATGGCGAACGCCGTGACACCAGCCGCTTGCGGGGTCCAACTGCATACCGATTCCTTCAACGAAGCCTGTGACGGCTCAGTATGCCGCGTTCCACGCCCAGGTTGCGATCACTTGCCGCGATTGAGTCGCTGCAAATTGCCGATCACCGATTCCAGCGCCCGGTCGAACAGCAAGGTGTCGTCCAGCTCACGCACGGCCCCGCGCTGAAACTCCAGGGCCAGGCCGACCCGGGTGCGCTCCAGGACCTTCATGCCGGTGCGGTTGACGAAGATGTACTTGTCGCCGGGTTGCACGATGGCCGCCAGCTTGCAGCGCACGCTGTTGTCCTCGTCCTCGAGGAATTCGACCCAGGCCCCCAGCCGCAGCTGTTCGACCCGCAGCAACCCGGGATCGTTGGCCGCCAGCGCCAGGGGCGCGGCCTCCAGCGGGCCCTCTTCGGCGCAGGGCAGGATGATGTGCTCCTCGACCGCGACCATCGCCGGCTGCTCGTCCGCCACACCTGGCCGATGCTGCCCGGCGTCCTGAGCAAAGTGCTCGAACGCCTGCAGGTGCAAGGCTTCCAGCTGGCTGAAGAACTCGCTGGTGGCGAACGGATCGAACGCTGCGCTGTTCAAGCCGTCGCGCAGCGCCTTGAGCAGGTCGGGCACCAGCGCCAGCAGCTGCATGGCGGCATCCGGATCGGTGTGACGCTGCACGCTCCAGATCAGTTGCTCCATGGTCTGCAGCCCCTGGCGCCATTCGCTGGACTGCTCGCCATGCTTGAGACAGGTCAACAGCAAGACCTTGCTCCAGGCCTGTTGCACGAACTCGACGACCGTCAGCGGCAGGACCTTGCCCAGCAACCCTTCGTTCAACGCCTGCTCGACGCGACGGCGCGCCAGTTCGGCCTTGGCCCGGCCCTCTTCGGCGTCACGAGTGCGCTGTTCCAGCAGCTCGCTGCGGCGCCGCTCGTCACTGGTGAAGGCGAGAAACTCGGCGAGCAGCTCGGAAAAGATCGCCGGGTCGTCGACGAAGTCGCTCAACAGCCGCTGCACCACCTGCTCGATACGCAGGTACAGGCTGTCGCGCTGATAATCGTCGCAACTGCCCCAGCCCATGGCCGCGGCGGCGATTTCATTGAGCAGGCGGCGTGCCGGATGGCTGCTGCGGCTGAAGAAACTCTTGTCCAGCACCGCGACCTTGAGCATGGGGATCTGCAAGCGGCCGATCAGGGTCTTCAAGGATTCCGGCAGGTTGCGATCGGCCAGGATGAATTCGAAGAGCATGGCCACCAGGTTGATCACGTCCTCGTCGGCCACTCCAACCACCCGCGACTTGCCACTCTTTACGCTGACCCGGGTCAACAGCTGTTCCAAGTGGTTGCGCAGGTCGAAATCGTCCTGGGTGCCCGCCGGCACGTAGTGCTGCAGGTGAGACAGCAGGCGCAGCAGGTCACGGGTGGAAATGGGCTGGGTTTCGGCGCTCGCCTCGAGGGTCGGCACCACGCTGCCGCGGACATGCGACAGCAGCTCCTGCAAGGCGGCGAACACTTGCTGAACGCTTTCGTCCATTTGCGCCTCGCCGGGCTCCGGCGTGGCCTGGATACTCGCGGCCGCCTGATCGATAGACCGGCGCGCCGGCGCGGGCTTGAGCTCCGGCAACACGCCCGTGGCGGCCAACAGCTGATTGGCTTCGGCGTACAGCTGGTCGGCTTCGCTGAGCACATAACGTTCGAACAGCTTGAGAATGATCAGCTTGACCTTGATCTCCACCCCCAGGCTGCGCCCGGACTCGAGGAAATACTCGCAGAGCATGGCCGGGCCCAAGGGGTTGCTGCGGTCATCCAGGCGCTTGCCCAGCAGCGCGTTCAGGCGCGCGGTGAGCTGGCCAAGGGCAAAGCCGTCACGGTTGCCGGCCTTGGCGACCATCGCCTCGAGGGCCACGGTGCGCTCCAGGTCATCCTGGCAGGTGTCAGCGGGTGGGACGTAGGCGACGGCCTGGGCGATCGCCGGCGCAGGGTCGTACTGGACCAGGCCGACAAAGGCCTCGAAGAGTTTTTCCAGGAAGCCGCGCTCGATGCTTTTGCGTTTCAGGCGCAGGTCGCGCATGGCTTCGAAAAAGGTGTTCTGGTCGACATTGTTCTGGGCCCGGTCGGCCATCTCGAACAAGGTGTCGTCGGCGTTATCGAACAGTTCCTGCAGGCCATGGCGCAGTTGCTGGGCGGCCTTGTCACGGACCTGAAGCAGAATCACAGGCAGGCGGGCGAGCGGCGAAGGGTTCGCCTGATCCGTAGCCACCTTGTGCAAAGGCACTACATTCCCGTCGTTGTGCATCCAAGCCTCCTGAAAGGTTTTCTCTGCCGCGCAATAAAAGGTCGGTCGACGCTCACAGTCGAGTCCCAGCAGGCATCGATACGCACCGCTGCATTTCAAATATTGGGGAGCCAAGCAAACGTCAAAGCTATGACGTCAATTAGAAGTCGGATTATCTGGCAAAAGCCCCTTCTTGTGCCAGCAGACTCTGCGCGGGCTTTGAAATAGTGCTCCTATAGCGACCGCCCTTTCTCGCAAACGGCTCATGCCAGGCGACCAAATGCAGGTACTGGAGGGGCGCCGCCTTGGGTTCGCTTGCGCCATGGCCCTATAATCGGGCCACTTTGTTTGTGGAGCCTGCTATGCCGAATCTACGCCTCGCCGACCTGACCGCCGAAATCGAAGCCAACGTGCGCCGTGCGTTGCTGGAAGACATCGGCAGCGGCGATATCACCGCGCAACTGATCCCGGCCGAACGCCTGGCCAAAGCCACCATCATTACCCGCGAAGCGGCGATCGTCAGTGGCACGGCCTGGGTTGACGCGGTGTTCCGCCAGCTCGATCCGCGGGTCGCCGTGCATTGGCAGGTGCGTGACGGCGAGCGCGTCAGCCCCAACCAGGCCTTGTTCCACCTCGAAGGTCCGGCCCGTTCGCTGCTCAGCGGCGAACGCTGCGCCCTGAACTTCCTGCAGCTGCTGTCCGGCGTGGCCACCCGCGCGCAGTATTACGCCGACTTCGTCGCCGATACCCAGGTCAAGTTGCTGGATACCCGCAAGACCCTGCCGGGGCTGCGCCTGGCGCAGAAGTACGCGGTGACCTGCGGTGGCTGCCACAACCACCGCATCGGCCTGTACGACGCCTTCCTGATCAAGGAAAACCATATTGCCGCGTGCGGCGGTATCGCCCAGGCGATCAGCGCCGCCCACAGGATCGCCCCGGGCAAGCCGGTGGAAGTCGAAGTGGAAAGCCTGGAAGAACTCAAGGAAGCCCTGGCGGCGGGCGCGGACATCATCATGCTCGACGAGCTGAGCCTGGACGACATGCGTGAAGCGGTTCGCCTGAATGCCGGCAAGGCCAAGCTGGAAGCCAGCGGCGGGATCAATGAAAGCACCTTGCGCCCGATCGCCGAGACCGGCGTCGACTACATTTCGATCGGGGCGATGACCAAGGATGTGAAGGCGGTCGACCTGTCGATGCGCTTGAGCCTCTGATTTTCAAAAGCCTGCGCGATACCCCCAAAGAAAAACGCCAGCCCCTGAAAGACTGGCGTTTTTGCATCAGTCGTCGATTTCGTTGAGTTCCAGGTAGTCCTGAAGGTCCATGCCCAGGGCCTCGGCCACCTCCTGATGGACCTCCAGGCGCATGGCCTTGAGCTCCTCGGGCGACTCGGCCACCAACTCCAGCACAAGCTCCCACGGCTCGATGCCGCGCGACTCCGCTTCGTCCTCGAACGCCCACTGGGCCTGCTGCTTCTGCTCCTGCGGGCTCAGGGCGCTGATTTCTTCCTGCAAGGAAGGCGTGGCAGCCAGGTACTTTTCAAGGGCTACGTCAATTCTGGCTTCTTTAGGAATCATCTCGTTCTCTCTGATCATGGGAATGGAAGATGGATCTGGATCGTTGGGATCTCTTTGCCGCAAAAAAGCGCTGTGAAAGCCGATTTATCTGGCCGTGAACCATTCGGGATCATCTGAAAACCATTCAGACAGGCTGCGAATATAGGGCCTTTGTCTGCGGATGCATACGAATCGTTACAGCGCACCGACAAAAAACCTGTCCGTTCGCTCAAGGCACTTTCACGAAAAATACGTTGTTACACTCCACTCCCCGAGCCACCTTCTTGCCCCTGGAACAAGAAGGCAAGGACGCAGTCATAGCGATGTGCCATATCGGCACTTCACAAGGAAACCCAGTGATGTTCAGCCGCACTCAGCGTTCGTCCGCCTTCCTCGCCACCAGCCTCTCCACCCTGATCCTCAGCAGCCTGTCACTCTCCGCCCAGGCCGTCGAATTCAACTCCAGCAGCGCCTCGTACTCGGACAGGATCTCGGCCCTGCACCAGGAAGTAGACCTCAAGTACACCGTCCGCCCCAGCGGCTTCACCGTGGACGACCTGCAAAAGCTGCAGGACGGCCTCAAGAGCAGCAGCGCCGAACTGGAAAAGCTCAAGGACGTCGTCAACAGCCAGGCGCGCCTGATCGAAGAGTTCAAACGCAACACCGGCAGCAGCTCCAGCTCCACTGCCAGTGAGGTGAGCAACCTCAAGAAAACCACCGGCGAGCAAGCCAACCAGCTGAAAAAGCTGGAAACCCAGCTTGAAGAGTTCAAGCGCAACAGCGGCACAAGCTCCAGTTCGAGCACCAGTGAAGTGAACAGCCTCAAGCGCGTTACCAGCGACCAGGCCAACGAACTGGACAAGCTCGGCAAGCAGATCGAGGAGCTCAAGCGTGGCAGCAGTTCAAGCTCCAGCTCGAACTCCAGCGAACTGACCAGCCTCAAGAGCACGGTCAGTACTCAAGCCAGCACCCTGGATAAGCTGGCAAGTCAGATCGATGACCTCAAGCGCGGCAGCAGCTCAAGCTCCAGTTCGAGTTCCAGCGAGCTGTCCAGCCTCAAGAGCGAGGTCAGCAATCAGGGCCAGAACCTGGACCAACTCAAACGCAGCCTCGAGGACCTGAGAAGCAAGGTGAAGTGATTCAAAGCCAGTAAACACGACAAAGCCCGCTCGATGCGGGCTTTGTTGTATAGAAGAATCGAGTCAGATCCGCTCCCTAGGTCTTACGCACCCAAAAGCCACCTCACACCCGTGGCAGATGCTTGCTCACGCAATGAATGCCGCCGCCACCCGCGGCGATCGGGTCGATATTGACCTGTTCCACCACCCGCCCCGGATAAAGCCTGGCCAGCAGGTCCTTGCAGTACTGGTCCGCCGCCGCGTCACCAAACTGCGGAGCGATCACCGCGCCGTTGATCGGCAGGAAGTTGATGTAACCCGGCGCGAAATCCGGGTTGTCGCGGGTATACAGGTTGCTGCGCATCCTGGTCGGCGGCGGCAGGGTGTGGACCACCAGCTTGCGGCCATCGGCGTCGGTGGCGGCATTGAGGATTTCCAGGTGCCTGCGCGTCACGGCGTAGTCGTAGGACCCGGGGTCATTGTCCAGGTTGGCGATGACCACGCCGGGCTTGACGAAGCGCGCATAAAAATCGACATGGGCATCGGTGATGTCCTTGTCCTTGATACCCGGCAACCAGATGATCTTGCGCAGGCCGAGGTTGGCCTTCAGCTCGGCTTCGATCTGCGCCTTGCCCAGCCCCGGGTTGCGGTTGTCGTTGATCCAGCAGCTCTCGGTGATGATCGCGGTGCCATGCCCGTCCACCTCGATGCCGCCGCCCTCGCCCACCAGCGCGCTACGAACGTAGTCGGCCTCCATCTCCTCGCTCAGGGTATCGGCCACGCGGGTGTCGTTGGCCGAGGTCTGCTTGTCGCCCCAGCCGTTGAAGTTGAAATCCACCAGGCCCAGGCCGCCCGCGCCGTCGACCACGAAGCAGCCGCCGTAGTCGCGCACCCAGACGTCGTCCAGCGACAAGGTCAGGAAGTCGATATTGCTGGTGCCACACTTGCTCTTGGCCAATGACAGCTGGCTGGCGCGACACAGCACGGTCACCGGTTGATACTTGGCGATGGTCCTGGCCAGCAGGGCGATGGTGTCGTTCACCGCGCCCGCCCAGTCCTCCCAGACCCGGGACGACGCGCCGAAGGCCAGGATCACCCGCTCCTGCGGGCCGTGCTCGTCGGGCATGTACCAGTTGCCGGCCGAGGCGGCGAAAATGCGCGGGGCGCCAAAGCCGAGGCCAAGGGAGGCGGCGGCACCGACTCCGCTGGCCGCCATCAGCTGCTTGATGAAGTCACGGCGTGTAGGCATGAGGTGTTCTCTGTTGAGTGAATCTCGAAGGGCGTGGCCACCCGATTACCGGGTGCCCGCCCTGCTCTGGCGGTTGCTGGCCTCAGTCGTGAAGGCTGGTCTTGAAGGTGGTCCAGGCGCGCATTCGCGCCCGCATGTCGCGCTGCGCAATGTCCTTGCCGGGGATCAGCCGCCCATAGGTGGCCGCGTCCACATAGATATCCGGATTATTGCGCATGTCGGCCGCCACCATCGGCCTGGCCTTGGCGCTGGAGGTGGGATAGCCGGTGGCGTTGCTGATCGCCGCCATGTTTTGCGGGCGCATGATGAAGTTGATCAGCGCATAGGCGTATTCCGGGTGGCGGGCATCGGCCGGGATGGCCATGGTGTCCATCCACACCGTGGTGCCCTCCCGCGGAATACGGTATTGGAAGCGCGCCCCCTTGCCGGCCTCGTCGGCGGTACGCTGGGCCTGGGTCATGTCGCCGCTGTAGCCGAGGGACAGGCAGATGTCGCCATTGACCAGCTGGGTCACCGGCTGCGACTGGAACTTGCGGATGTACGGCTTGATGCCCTTGAGCAACGCCACCGCCTCGGCCAGTTCGTCCGGCTTGCTGCTGCGCGGGTCGTGGCCCAGGTAGTTGAGCACCACGGCCAGCACTTCGTCGGGCGAGTCGATCATGGAGATGCCGCAATCGGCGAACTTCGCCGCGACCTCGGGCTTGAAGATCATATCCAGGCTGTTCACTGGCGCATTATTCAGACGCTTGTCGATCATCGCCTGGTTCCAGGTCAGGCCGATGGTGCCCCAGGTGTAGGGCACGGTGGCATTCCGCGAATGTGGATACAGGGCCTGCAACGTGCGCAAGCCGGGCTCGATGTCATCCAGGTGCTCGAGCTTGCCCTGATCGAGCTTCTGCAGGGCACTGGCGCGCATCAGGCGTTCGGCCACGGTGTCGCCGGGGAAGATCAGGTCATAACCACTGTGGCCGGACATCATTTTGGCTTCCAGCGTCTCGCTGCTGTCCATCACGTCGTAGATGACCTGGATACCGGTCTCGTGAGTGAAGGCAGCCAGGGTCTGCGGGGCGAAGTAGTCCGCCCAGTTGTACAGGCGCAGGACCTTGTCCTCGGCCTGGACGCTGAACTGCGAACAACCCAGGCCAAGGCCCAAGGCAAGCACCGACAGTTTCTTGATGAGATTCATCTTCAGGCTCCCTGGCGCGACCAGTGTTCATGGGTTCGGCAACCGTCCAGGCCCAGCAGCGGGCCGTACATTTCCGGGCGGCGATCCCGGTAGATGCCCCAGCTCAGGCGTTCCTCGGCCATGGCGGCAAGATCCAGCCGCTGTACCAGCACGCCCGTAGTGTCACGGTCAGCCTCGGCCAGCAGCTTGCCCTTGTGATCAGTGATGAAGGACGAGCCGTAGAAACTCATCCGCAACTGCGGATCGGTGGTTGCCGCCTCTTGCCCGACACGGTTGGCCGCTATCACCGGCAGGATGTTGGCGGCCGCGTGGCCACGCTGGGTCAGTTGCCAGTGGTCGCGCGAGTCCAGCCCGGCGGCGCCCGGCTCGGAGCCGATGGCCGTGGGATAGAGCAGCACCTGCGCGCCCATCAAGGCCAGGCAGCGGGCGGTCTCGGGGAACCACTGGTCCCAGCAGATGCCCACGCCTATGCGGCCGAAAGCGGTATCCCAGACGCGGAAGCCGGTATCGCCGGGGCTGAAGTACTCCTTCTCCTGGTAGCCGATGGCGTTGGGGATGTGGGTCTTGCGGTAGACGCCAAGCAGGCGGCCGTCGGCATCGGCCACCGCCAGCGAATTGAAGAAGGCATTGCCGGCACGCTCGAACCAGCTCAGCGGCAGCACCACACCCAGTTCCCGGGCGAGGTCGGCGAAGCGCCGGAGTACGGCGCTTTTGCCATATTCCTGCGCCAGGGCCAGGTGCTTGTGGTCCTGCTCGATGCAGAAGTACGGGGTGGCGAACAGCTCCTGCAGGAGGATCAATTGCGCGCCCTTGGCGGCGGCTTCCCGCACCAGTTGCTCGGCCTGGTCGAGGTTGTCCTCCAGATTCCAGCTGCAGGCGAACTGGGTGGTGGCGACGGTCAGATGAGTCATGGCATTACCCCTTCAGCGGCCAGGCCGGTTGCTGCTGGGTGATGCAGTGCACACCACCGCCGCCGTGGGCCAGCTGGTTGATCCGCACCGGCACCACCTCACGCCCGGGGAAAGCCAGGCGCAGGGTCGCCGCGGCCTCGTCATCGGCTGCGATACCGTAGGCCGGCATGATGATCGCGCCATTGGCGATGTAGAAATTGGTGTAGGAAGCGCAGAACACCTCGGCCTCCTGGTCCACGGCATCGCTGGCTTCGAAGAGTTCGAGCATTTCGAAGCGGCGTCCCTGGGCATCGGTGGCCAGTTCCAGGGCGCGGCGGTTCTCGCGCACGACCTCGGCGTACACCGAAGATGAATCCCGGGTCGCGTCCACCAGCAGCACACCGGGTCGGGCGAAGGCGCAGACGCCGTCGACGTGGCCGTCGGTCATGTCGCCGGTCACGTAGTCGGGATCGCCGGGCAGCCAGATGGTTTTCTTCACGCCCAGCAGGCGCGCGAAGATCTCCTCCATTTCGGCCTTGCTCATGCCGGGGTTGCGGTTGCCGTTGAGCAGTACCGATTCGGTGGTGATCAGGGTGCCCTGCCCGTCCACATGGATGGCGCCGCCTTCGTTGGTCAGCGATGTGTCGAAGCATTGCAGGCCGAGGCTGTCGAGGATCCGCCGCGCCAGGCTTTGGTCCAGGTCGCAAGCCGACTTGCCGCCCCAGGCGTTGAAGCGCCAGTTGACTCCGGCCGTGCCCAGGCGCGGATGGCAGACGAAACTCGGGCCGGAGTCGCGGCACCAGCTGTCGTTGATCGCCAGCTCGACCAGCTCGATATTCGCTCCACACAACTCACGGGCTCGCGCCACTGCACAGGGGTCAACCACCATCTTCACCGGTTCGAAACGGGCGATAGCGTTAGCCACACGGGCAAAGTCGACCTGCACCTCGGCCAGGGTCACGCCCCAGCTGTTTCCCCACAGGGCCTGGTTATGGGGAAAAGCCATCCAGGTGGCGGCGTGCTGTACCCATTCGGCGGGCATGAACCAGCCGTTCTGCGCATCGTTGAATTGCATACAAGTACCTTCAGTTAAGATTTTGTTATCACTGAAAACCGCGACCGCGGCCATGACTTGTATGCTAGGCCTGTAAAAACGACCGAACAAACGATAGATTTTGTCGAATTCTGATTAGCTGGTCTTATCAATCATGCTTAAACACTGGCCACCCCTGAATGCCCTGCGCGGCTTCGAAGCCGCCGCCCGCCTAGGCAGCTTCCACAAGGCCGCCGAAGAGCTGCACCTCACCCAGTCGGCCATCAGCCAGCAGATTCGCAGCCTGGAAAGTTTCCTCGAACAGCCGCTGTTCTTCCGCAACGGCCGCAGCGTGGCCTTGACCGATGCCGGCTTCGACCTGCTCAGCACCACCCAGTCGCTGTTGCAACAACTGGCCGTGGGCATCCGTCGCCTGGACCAGTACCGCAAACCCAATCAACTGGTGGTCAACACCACCCCGGCCTTTGCCCGCCACTGGCTGGTGCCGCGCCTGGCGGACTTTCATCGGCTTCATCCGCAGGTTGACCTGTGGCTGCTGACCACCGACGAAACACCCGACATGGCCACCCAGACCATCGACATCGCCGTGCGCGACGACCTCAGCGCCCAGGCCGAATGCAGCTTTCGCGTGTTGCTGGAAGACCGCCTGTACCCGGCCTGCCATCCCTCCTTGCTGGAACAGGCAGCGGACGCGCGCACCACCCTGCACGGCGAGCGCGAGATGGACTGGAGCCATTGGCAGGTCCAGGGCGGCATCGACGTCGGCCAGCACAGCCAGGGGCTGAACTTCTCCGACCCCGGCCTGTTGCTGGACGCCGCCAGCCAAGGTTTGGGGATAGCCCTGGTCAGCCAGCTGCTGGCCGGCCGCGCCCGGGATCAGGGGCTGCTGGTGGCGCTGGCGGAGCAGACCGTACGCGGCCCGAACTGGAGCTGGCTGGTGCACCGCGACAGCGAAGGCGATGCCCTCACCCGCAGCTTCTGCGACTGGCTGGCCGGGGCCCTTGGCAAGGCTTGAGCAGGTTTCCTGGCGGAGCCGGGACATCCATCAATCGCCCGGGCACACATCACGAACACCAGAAACGACAAAGCCCGCACTGGGCGGGCTTTGTAGGTATCTGACAGGCATTCATGGATTGTTTGAAACGGCTGACTGGTGCCCGAGACAGGAATCGAACCTGCGACCTTCGCGTTACGAGTGCGCTGCTCTACCGGCTGAGCTACACGGGCGCTGGGCTAAACCTAGCACCGGGACCGGGGTTTTGCCATGTCACCCGCCCGACAGGGAGCAAGGCACAAACGGCACATAGCAAAACGCCCCGAACCAGTCGGGGCGTCTGCTTGTTCAGCTTACAGCGTCAGGGGTCTTAAACGCCCGAAGCCTTGGCTGCTGCCACGTCTTTGATGGACAGCTTGATACGGCCGCGGTTGTCCACGTCCAGCACCAGCACTTCCACTTCCTGACCTTCTTTCAGGATGTCGGTCACTTTCTCGACGCGAGCATCGCTCAACATGGAGATGTGAACCAGACCGTCCTTGCCAGGCAGGATGTTGACGAATGCGCCGAAGTCGACGATGCGCTCAACCTTGCCAACGTAGATCTTGCCGATCTCGGCTTCCGCGGTGATACCCAGAACGCGCTGACGCGCAGCTTCTGCGGCTTCCTTGGTTTCGCCGAAGATCTTGATCGAGCCGTCGTCTTCGATGTCGATCGAAGCCTTGGTCTCTTCGCAGATCGCACGGATGGTCGCGCCGCCTTTACCGATGACATCACGGATTTTGTCGGTGTCGATCTTCATCGCGATCATGGTCGGAGCGTTGGCCGACAGTTCGGTACGCGACTGGCCAATGATCTGGTTCATCTGGCCGAGGATGTTCAGGCGAGCTTCCAGGGCCTGGCCCAGGGCGATCTCCATGATTTCTTCGGTGATGCCCTTGATCTTGATGTCCATCTGCAGCGCGGTGACGCCTTTGGCGGTACCGGCTACCTTGAAGTCCATGTCACCCAGGTGGTCTTCGTCACCCAGGATGTCGGTCAGGACGGCGAATTTCTCGCCTTCCTTGACCAGGCCCATGGCGATACCGGCAACCGGTGCCTTCATCGGCACGCCAGCGTCCATCAGTGCCAGGGAAGCACCACACACGGAAGCCATGGAGCTGGAACCGTTGGACTCGGTGATTTCCGATACTACGCGGATGGTGTAAGGGAACACGTCGGCGGCTGGCAGCATGGCCTGAACCGAACGACGGGCCAGACGGCCGTGACCGATTTCACGACGACCAGCGCCACCCATGCGACCGCACTCGCCCACCGAGAACGGAGGGAAGTTGTAGTGCAGCATGAAGGGGTCTTTTTTCTCGCCTTCCAGGGTGTCCAGCAGCTGTGCGTCACGGGCAGTACCCAGGGTCGCGACGACCAGGGCCTGAGTCTCGCCACGGGTGAACAGGGCCGAACCGTGGGTCTTCGGCAGAACGCCGACTTCGATGTTCAGCGGACGTACGGTGCGGGTGTCGCGGCCGTCGATACGTGGCTTGCCGTTGACGATGTTTTCGCGAACGGTGCGGTATTCGATTTCACCGAAAGCGGCTTTGACGTCGCCGGCGGAAGGCTGGCCTTCTTCGCCGGACAGCTTGGCGACGACCTGGTCTTTCAGCTCGCCCAGGCGTGCATAACGGTCGGCCTTGACGGTGATGGTGTAAGCCTGGGAGATCGCTTCGCCGAACTCGGAGCGGATAGCGCCCAGCAGGTCGGTGGCTTCTGGAGCCGGAGCCCAGTCCCAGGTTGGCTTGGCGGCTTCGGCAGCCAGCTCTTTGACGGCCTGGATAACGGCCTGGAATTCGTCGTGGGCGAACAGTACGGCGCCCAGCATCTGGTCTTCGGTCAGCTCTTTGGCTTCCGATTCAACCATCAGTACCGCTTCTTCGGTACCGGCTACGACCATGTCCAGACTAGATGCCTGAAGCTGCTCGTAAGTCGGGTTCAGCAGGTAGCCGGTGCTTTCATGGAAAGCAACGCGGGCAGCACCGATCGGACCATCGAAAGGAATGCCGGAAATCGCCAGCGCGGCCGAGGTACCGATCATCGCAGCGATGTCCGGATCGGTCTTCTTGCTGGTGGAAACCACGGTGCAGACAACCTGCACTTCGTTCATGAAGCCTTCTGGGAACAGAGGGCGGATCGGGCGGTCGATCAGACGCGAGGTCAGGGTTTCTTTCTCGGAAGGACGGCCTTCACGCTTGAAGAAACCGCCAGGGATCTTACCGGCAGCGTAAGTCTTTTCCTGGTAGTGAACAGACAGAGGGAAGAAACCCTTGCCTGGATCGGCTTGTTTGGCGCCAACCACGGTCACCAATACGCTGACGTCGTCGTCAACGGTGACCAATACTGCGCCGGAGGCCTGACGGGCGATACGGCCAGTCTCGAGGGTAACGGTCGACTGACCGAACTGGAATTTTTTGATTACCGGGTTCACGGTGTCCTACCTTCTTTGTGGCTCTTGGGGGAACTGGTTTCTTGCGAAATTCTTGGGCAACTCCGGGAATCGGCCCGGCCTGATTGTCCAGGTAAAACTACGGTCCAGATAAAACTTGAGGCTGGGAGCCTGCCATGCGCCTGCGGGAAACCCACTGACGCACGGCAAACAACCAACCTCTAGCGCAATCGCTGATTAGCGACGCAGACCCAGGCGACCGATCAGAGCGCTGTAACGGCTCAGGTCTTTGCCTTTCAGGTAGTCCAGCAGCTTACGACGCTGGTTAACCATGCGGATCAGACCACGACGGGAGTGGTGGTCTTTACCGTTGGCCTTGAAGTGACCTTGCAGTTTGTTGATGTTGGCGGTCAGCAGTGCAACTTGCACTTCTGGCGAACCAGTGTCACCAACAGCTTGCTGGTAGTCGGTTACGATTTGAGCTTTTTCTTCAACGCTGAGTGCCATTTGGCTTTCCTCTCAAAAGGCAGCGTTTCGAGAAACGCCACCAACAGGCCAGGGACAAATCCCCGTATCTATAAATGAGCTGTGACCGTGCCTGTTAACAGCCACCCTCTCCAGCCTGCGGTTACACAGGCTGGTTCCGGTCATTCCGACCGAATCAGTCGACGCGGCGCGATGCGCCCGTCTTCGCTCACTTCACCGATACCGATAAAGCGACCGTTGTGATCCTGTACCCGCACCATGCCGAACTTCGGTGCATCGGGAGCCCGTACCGGCTGGCCGTTGAGCCAGTAGAACGCGCTGTGCTCGGAGAACTGCAGCAGCGGCCAATCCAGCAGGCCGCTGTCCGATGGCATCAGGAAGCGATCCACCGCTTCGTTGCCGCCTTCGGCATGTACCGCTTCAAGCTCTTCCAGCGTGACGGTCTGGGCCAGACTGAAAGGGCCGGCCTGGGTGCGACGCAGTTCCGCGACGTATGCACCACACCCCAGCTTCTCACCGATATCCTCCACCAGGGTGCGGATATAGGTGCCTTTGCTGCAGTCCACCGCTAGCCGCGCAGTATCGCCTTCAAAGGCCAGTAATTCCAAGCGCGCAATAGTAACAGAACGCGCTTCGCGCTCCACCACTTCGCCGGCACGGGCCAGCTTGTAAAGTGGCTGGCCATCACGCTTGAGGGCTGAGTACATCGGCGGTATCTGGCTGATTTGCCCACGAAATTCCGGCAGCACCGCTTCAATATCGGCGCGACCAACGGTCACTTCGCGAGTCTGCAGGACTTCACCCTCGGCATCGGCCGTGGTGGTGGTCTTGCCCAACTGCATCAGGGTTTCGTAACCCTTGTCGGAATCGAGCAGGTATTGCGAGAACTTGGTCGCCTCGCCAAAGCACAACGGCAACACGCCGGTGGCCAGGGGATCGAGGCTGCCGGTATGCCCGGCCTTCTCGGCGTTGAGCAACCAGCGGACTTTCTGCAGCGCCGCGTTGGAGGTGAACCCCAGCGGCTTGTCGAGCAGGATGATACCGCTGACGTTACGACGGATACGCTTGACCTGAGCCACCGCTTACTCCTTGGCGTCTTCGGGTGTAGCGGCGTGCTGGCTGTCTTCGGCCACGGCGCGCTCGATCAGGGCCGACAGATGCGCACCCCGCACGACGCTTTCGTCGTAGTGGAAGTGCAGCTGTGGAACGCTGCGCAACTTCATCTCGCGAGCCAGCTGCATACGCAGGAAGCCGGCGGCCGAATTGAGCACCTTGATGCTCTGAGCGATATCGTCAGCGTTGTCCTGGCCCATCACGGTGATGAAGATCTTGGCGTGACCGACATCACGGCTGACTTCAACGGCGGTGATGGTGACCAGGCCGACGCGCGGATCTTTGACTTCACGACGGATCAGCTGAGCGAGCTCACGCTGCATCTGGTCGCCGATACGTTGGGTGCGGCTGTATTCTTTTGCCATGTCTTGTTACCTGTTGCTGCCTCACGGTGAAACCCGCAAGGTCTGAAAGCGGCAAACGCCCGGCCTGACAGAAGCCAGACCGGGCGTTGCGTTTAGAGTCCGGACGATGCGCCGTGCATTTGCATGCAACTGGCCATCATGGCTCTTGAAGTGCGCGAGTTAGAGGCTGCGAGCAACCTGAACCTTCTCGAAGACTTCGATCTTGTCGCCGACTTTGACGTCGTTGTAGCTCTTCACGCCGATACCGCATTCCATGCCGGCACGCACTTCGGAAGCGTCATCCTTGAAGCGGCGCAGGGATTCCAGCTCGCCTTCGAAGATAACGATGTCTTCACGCAGTACACGGATTGGACGGTTACGGTGAACGACACCCTCGATCACCATGCAACCGGCGATCGCGCCGAACTTCGGCGAACGGAACACGTCACGAACCTCGGCAACACCCAGGATGTTCTCCCGAACGTCGCTGCCCAGCATACCGGTCAGGGCTTTCTTGACGTCTTCGATGATGTCGTAGATCACGTTGTAATAACGCATATCCAGACCTTCCTGCTCGACGATCTTGCGAGCGCCGGCATCGGCACGCACGTTGAAGCCGAACAGTACAGCGTTGGAAGCCAGGGCCAGGTTGGCGTCGCTTTCGGTGATACCACCGACGCCGCCGCCGACTACGCGCACTTGCACTTCGTCGTTACCCAGGCCGTTCAGAGCGCCTTGCAGGGCTTCCAGCGAACCACGGACGTCGGATTTGAGGACGATGTTGAGCGTCTTCTTCTCTTCCTGGCCCATGCTTTCGAAGATGTTTTCCAGCTTGCCAGCGTGAGCGCGAGCCAGTTTGACTTCGCGGAACTTGCCTTGACGGAACAGAGCCACTTCACGGGCTTTCTTCTCGTCGGCAACCACGCTCATCTCATCGCCAGCGTCCGGGGTACCGTCCAGGCCGAGGATCTCGACCGGGATGGCCGGACCTGCTTCCTTGATCGGCTTGCCGTTCTCGTCGAGCATGGCGCGCACGCGGCCATAGTTCGAGCCGACCAGCACCATGTCGCCTTGACGCAGGGTACCGTCCTGAACCAGTACGGTCGCGACCGGGCCACGGCCCTTGTCGAGACGCGATTCAACCACGACACCTCGGCCAGGAGCCGAAGGAGTGGCGGTCAGTTCGAGCACTTCGGCCTGCAGCAGTACGGCTTCGAGCAATTCGTCGACACCGGTACCCATCTTCGCGGAAACCGGAACGAATGGAGTATCGCCACCCCAGTCTTCGGAAGTCACGCCGTGAACCGACAGTTCGCTACGGATGCGATCGAGGTCGGCACCCGGCTTGTCGATCTTGTTCACCGCGACCACCAGAGGTACGCCAGCCGCCTGAGCGTGCTGAACGGCTTCAACGGTCTGCGGCATCACGCCGTCGTCCGCTGCAACCACCAGGATCACGATGTCGGTCGCCTTGGCACCACGAGCACGCATGGCGGTAAACGCGGCGTGACCCGGGGTATCGAGGAAGGTGACCATGCCGCGTTCGGTTTCAACGTGGTACGCACCGATGTGCTGAGTGATGCCGCCGGCTTCGCCAGCCGCTACCTTGGCACGACGGATGTAGTCGAGCAGCGAGGTCTTACCGTGGTCAACGTGACCCATTACGGTCACTACTGGTGCACGAGGAACCGCTTCACCTTCGAACTTCAGGGACTCGGCCAGGGAATCTTCCAGGGCGGTGTCGCTGATCAAGGTCACTTTGTGGCCCAGTTCTTCAGCAACCAGCTGGGCAGTTTCCTGGTCCAGTACCTGGTTGATGGTGGCCGGGGTGCCCAGCTTGAACATGAACTTGATGATTTCGGCAGCCTTGACCGACATCTGCTGGGCGAGATCGCCAACAGTGATGGTTTCGCCGATCTTCACTTCACGCACGACCGGGCCGGTTGGGCTCTGGAAACCGTGAGCGTTGCGTTTCTTCAGCTTGGCCTTGCCGCGACCACCACGACGGAAGCCATCGCTTTCTTCGTCGGTGGTACGTGGGGCAACGCGTGGAGCCGGAGCCTTTTCCTTGACGGAAGCACGATGCGGAGCGTTTTTACGCTCGCCATCGCCACCACGACGATTGTCGTCGTTACGGCTCTTGTCCGGGCGACGCTGCTCGTCCTTCTTGCGCACTTCAGCGACCGGCGCTGGAGCGACAACAGGGACATCTTCAACAATCGGCTCGGCAACCACCGCAGGTGCGGCAACCGCTTCAACGGCAGCAGGTTGCGCAGCAGCAGGCTGGCGACGCGCTTCTTCTTCGGCGCGACGCTTGGCTTCTTCTTCAGCCTTCTGACGTGCAGCATTTTCTACTGCGCGACGCTCTTCCAGTTCACGCTGGCGCTCGGCTTCGATTTCTTCCGGGCTGCGCTGTACGAAGACCTTCTTCTTGCGTACTTCAACGCTGATGCTTTTGCTGCCGGCCACACGCAGGGTGCTGGTGGTTTTACGCTGCAACGTGATCTTGCGCGGTTCTTCCACTTTCGCCTTGTGGCTGCTCTTCAAGTGAGTCAGCAACGATTGCTTCTCACTGTCGGTCACATGTTCCTCGGCGGCGGTGTGCGGCAGACCTGCCTCACGCATCTGCTGCAACAGGCGCTCTACCGGTGTTTTGACCTCATCGGCCAGTTGTTTCACCGTGACTTGCGTCATGCACTTCTCTCCTCAGGCCGCGCCTATTACTCGAACCAATGGGCTCGGGCGGCCATGATCAACTTGCCGGCACGATCATCGTCAATGCCGTCGATGTCGAGCAGGTCGTCAATAGACTGCTCGGCCAGGTCTTCGCGGGTAATTACGCCGCGCACCGCCAGTTCCATCGCCAAATCCTTGTCCATACCCTCAAGCGAGAGCAGGTCTTCGGCCGGATGGGCGTCTGCCAGCTTTTCCTCAGTAGCGATGGCTTTAGTCAACAAGCGATCCTTGGCACGAGCGCGAAGCTCGTTGACGATGTCTTCGTCAAAGCCGTCGATGTTGAGCATTTCTTCCAACGGTACGTAGGCAATCTCTTCCAGGCTGGTGAAGCCTTCATCAACCAGCACCTGTGCCAGCTCTTCGTCGACTTCCAGCTCGTCGATGAAGTTGCGCAGGATGTCGCCGGTTTCAGCTTGCTGCTTAGCCTGGATGTCCGATTCGGTCATCACGTTCAGGGTCCAGCCAGTCAACTGGCTGGCCAGACGCACGTTCTGACCACCGCGACCGATGGCCTGAGCCAGATTGTCTGCGCCAACGGCGATGTCCATGGCATGGGCATCTTCGTCGACGATAATTGCCGCGACTTCAGCCGGCGACATGGCGTTGATCACGAACTGCGCCGGGTTGTCGTCCCACAGGACGATATCCACTCGCTCACCGCCCAACTCACCGGAAACGGCCTGGACGCGCGAACCGCGCATGCCAATGCACGCGCCCTGAGGGTCAATGCGCTTGTCTTTGGAACGGACCGCAATCTTGGCGCGCGAACCCGGATCACGGGAGGCAGCCATGACTTCGATCAGGCCTTCAGCGATTTCCGGCACTTCGATACGGAACAGCTCGATCAGCATTTCCGGCGCGGTGCGCGACAGGATCAGCTGCGGGCCGCGGTTCTCGGTGCGGATTTCCTTGAGCAGCGCACGAAGACGCACGCCAACACGGAAAGTCTCGCGGGAAATGATGTCTTCACGGGCCAACAGCGCTTCAGCATTGTTACCCAGGTCGACGATCACGTTGTCGCGGGTCACTTTTTTCACGGTGCCGGAGATGATTTCACCCAAGCGCTCGCGGTAAGCGTCAACGACTTGAGCACGTTCGGCTTCGCGGACTTTCTGCACGATGACCTGTTTGGCGGTCTGCGCAGCAATGCGGCCGAATTCGATCGACTCGATCTTTTCCTCGACGACATCACCGACTTTCGCGCCCGGATGGGTTTCCTGGACCTTGCTCGGCCAGGTTTCCACAGCCGGATCGTCCAGATCGGCTTCCTCGACTACCGTCCAGCGACGGAAAGTCTCGTAAGCACCGGTGTGGCGATTGATTTCCACACGCAGATCGACTTCGTCCTCGAAACGCTTTTTGGTAGCAGTGGCCAGAGCCAGCTCCAGCGCTTCAAAAATTACGCTTGCCGGTACACCCTTTTCATTGGATACCGACTCAACAACCAGCAGTACTTCTTTGCTCATCGTACGCCTCGCCTTTCGCAAGCCATTGGATCCGCGGGATCCGCGTCTCAGTCAAAACTGGGAATTATGTGGGCCTTGTCGATCATGTCGATCGGCAACAGGAACTCGTGGTCTTCCACCTGCACCACGACGTCCTGCTCCTCCACCCCGCGGAGAAGGCCCTGAAAATTACGCCGGCCTTCAAAAGGCGAGCGCAGCTTGATCTTCACTTGTTCACCGACATACTTGGCAAACTGTTCAAGGGTGAACAGCGGGCGTTCCATGCCAGGAGAGGAAACTTCAAGGGTGTATTCAACGGAGATCGGATCTTCGACATCCAGAACGCCGCTGATCTGACGGCTGACGATGGCACAGTCGTCCACCAGCACACCGCCTTCTTTATCGATATAAACGCGCAACAGTGAGTGGCGACCTTGAGCCGAAAACTCGACACCCCAGCATTCATAGCCAAGGGCCACGACCACCGGGGCCAACAAGGCCTGCAACTGTTCTAGCTTGCTCGACACCTGAACCCCCTCGTGCATGCTTGTGCAAATAAAAAATGGGCGAAGCGCCCATCCCGGAAACGCCGTTGAATAGCGGCGTTATAAAGTGTCCAGCTAACAAAAAGCCCCTGAAAAGGGGCTCCGCTAAAACTGGTTGCGGGGGCCGGATTTGAACCGACGACCTTCGGGTTATGAGCCCGACGAGCTACCAGACTGCTCCACCCCGCGACAAAGCTGGGGCGGAAGTATACGACCGATCCCTTTTTGGGTCAATGTAACCTTCCACCTACAAGAAAGCCCGCAACAGCGGGCTCTCCTGATAATTGGTACCGAGAAGGGGACTCGAACCCCTACACCCTATGGGCACAACCACCTCAAGGTTGCGTGTCTACCAATTCCACCACCTCGGCATAGACTACGTTACTGCGTGAAACTCTTCTTACTTCTGCTCTTGAGCTGGAGGTACGTCAGTCGCATTGGTTGCCGACTTTTGCTCTTGGAGCACCGGAACATCATCAGAAGCCGGTTTTTGCTTTGGCGCTTCAAGCACCGCTGGATCTGGCAAACCTACTTGAGTCAGCTCATGAGCTTTCTCTTTAGCAAAGTAACCTAACCCTAAGCTGGTTATGAAAAAACCTGCGGCAAGTATAGCAGTAAACTTACTAAGAAAGGTAGAGGAACCTTGGCTTCCGAACACAGTATTTGAAGCACCTGCCCCGAAAGACGCGCCAGCGTCCGCACCTTTACCCTGCTGCAGCAATACCAGAGCTACTACGCCCAGCGCACCCAGCAGATGAAAAACGACTACGACTGTTTCCAGCATTTTTTCAGTTTCCCGCGGCGCGACAAATCGCACCGAACTCATCTGCATTCAGGGAAGCTCCACCAATGAGCCCCCCATCGATATCCGGCATGCCGAACAGTTCGACCGCATTGGCCGCCTTCACGCTGCCGCCGTATAGAAGCCGCACACCTCGTGCCACTTCAGAATTCTCTGCCGCCAACTGCGCCCGAATGGCTGCGTGCACATCCTGGGCCTGTTGCGGCGAAGCAGTCAGCCCGGTACCAATGGCCCAGACCGGCTCGTAAGCGATAACGGCATTGGCAAACGCGCCAACACCCAACTCTTCGATGATGCTACCCAGCTGACGCCCGACAACTTCAAGAGTCTTCCCAGCCTCGCGCTGCTCGAGGGTTTCCCCTACACACAAGACCGGCTTCAAGCCACAAGCCTGTGCTGCTGCGAATTTGCGATTCAGCGTACCGTCACGCTCACCCATCATCAGGCGACGCTCGGAATGCCCAACCAACACCAGGGAACAACCTGCATCCACCAGCTGACTCGGAGCAATCTCTCCTGTCAGCGCACCTTGCATGGGCTCCACCGCAGAATTCTGCGCGCCGACCGAAATCGACTTGCCTTTCAAGCCATCAATCACTTGATTGATATACAAGCAAGGCGGGAATACCGCGACATCAACACCGCTAGGCAAGGCCAGATGACGCAGGCCATTGATCAGCTCAGCGACGCTGGCGCGGGTACCGTGCATTTTCCAGTTACCAGCTACCATAGGGCGACGCATGCTGTACCTCGTCGGTCAAAGTGGGCGCAGATGTTACCCAACCGCATCAACACTGGCAAGCCGAAATCAGGCAGAAACTTCCGCAACCAGTTTTGCCAGTTCGTCAGCATAGCCACGGACCTGGGCTTCATCATCGCCCTCGACCATGACGCGAACCAAAGGCTCGGTGCCCGACTTGCGCAGTAACACCCGCCCACGCCCAGCCATCGCGGTAGTGACGCGCGCGCAGGCCTCTTTCACAGCCGGATGCTCGACAGGATTGGCACCACCGCCAAAACGGACATTGACCAGAATCTGCGGACATTTGCGCAGCGCCTGACGCGACTGTGCCAAGCCTTCATCACGCCGCTTCAGTGCCATCAGCACCTGCAGGGCGGCAATGATCGCATCACCCGTAGTGGTGTGCTGGAAGCACACGATATGGCCGGAGTTTTCACCGCCTACCAGCCATTGACGCTCAAGCAGCTCGGCAATGACATAACGGTCACCGACATTGGCGCGCACGAATGGAATACCCAGATCAGCCAAGGCCAGCTCGAGACCCAGATTGCTCATCAAGGTACCAACCACACCGCCCTGCAGTTTGTTACGCGCATGCAGGTCTCGGGCAATGATGAACAGAAGTTCGTCGCCGTCGACGATGGCGCCTGTATGGTCGACCATCAACACCCGGTCGCCATCGCCATCGAAGGCGATACCCAGATCGGCGTGCTCGGCCAATACCGCAGCCTGTAACTGCCCCATGTGGGTCGAGCCGCAATTGTCGTTGATGTTCAGACCGTTAGGCTGTGCGGAGAGCACCACTACTTCAGCGCCCAACTCACGGAAAACACTTGGCGCTACCTTGTAGGTCGCACCATGGGCACAATCGACAACAATCTTCAGACCCGCAAAGCTGGTACTGGAAGGAACGCTGCTCTTACAGAATTCAATGTAACGGCCCGAGGCGTCATTGATGCGCGATACCTTACCCAGCTTGCTGGACTCCACCACAGTCATCGGCGCATCCAGCAACTCTTCGATCATCAACTCGACTTCATCCGGGAGCTTGGTGCCTTCACCCGAGAAGAACTTGATGCCGTTGTCATCGTGAGGATTATGCGACGCACTGATCACGATCCCCGCCTCGGCATGGAAAGTGCGGGTCAGGTAGGCGATAGCAGGAGTGGGCATCGGCCCCAGCAGCATCACATCCGCACCGGCAGCGGACAGGCCCGCTTCAAGCGCGGACTCGAACATGTAACCGGAAATGCGCGTGTCTTTGCCCACCAACACGCGGCAGGCGCCCATGCTGCGGAAAGCCATACCCGCGGCCCAGCCCAGCTTGAGCATGAAATCAGGGGTAATAGGGTACACACCCACACGACCGCGAATGCCGTCGGTGCCAAAGTATTTCTTGCTCATAAGTGCTCCATCATTCTTATTCGGCTGATTCCACAGCTGTAATCATCCGCACGACATCCAGCGTCTCGGCCACATCATGGACCCGCAGGATCTTTGCGCCTTTGGACATTGCCAGAGCAGCAAGAGCCAGCCCGCCATACAGGCGCTCTCCGACAGGACGGTTCAATGCCTGACCTATCATGCTCTTTCGTGAAACTCCGACCAGCAGAGGTCGACCAAGGGCATGCAGGGCGTCCATATGCTTGAACAGGATCAAGTTGTGCTGCAGGGTCTTCGCGAAACCAAAACCTGGATCCAGAATGATCCGTTCCGGCCCAATACCCACTGCAGCGCACTGAGCCATACGCTCAGCCAGGAATTCACCCACCTCCTTGGTTACATCCCGATACTGCGGATTGTCCTGCATATCGCCTGGTTCACCGAGCATATGCATAAGGCAAACCGGTAAGCCTGTGGCCGCCGCCGCATCCAGCGCACCATCCCGCCGCAACGAACGGACATCATTGATCAACCCCGCACCCAGACGCGCAGTTTCGCGCATGACAGCAGGCGTGGATGTATCGACCGAAATAATGACATCCAGTTCACGATGGATGCGTTCGACGATAGGTGCTACCCGCTCAAGCTCTTCAAGCGGCGATACTGCCCGTGCACCAGGACGAGTGGACTCGCCCCCCACATCGATGAGCGTCGCGCCCGCCAGCACCATACCTTCGGCATGGCGCAAGGCAGCATCAAGCTGGCTGAAACGGCCACCATCGGAGAAGGAGTCGGGAGTTACATTAAGAATGCCCATGACATGCGTATGGGCCAAATCAAGAACCCGGTTGCCGCAAGGCAACCGGGTCGAGGACGACATAGAAGTCATTTCAAACCTTAGTGGTCAGCAGCCGGGCCGCCGATCGGTGTCTCTGGACGTTCGTTCTGCACCACCGGAGGCGTGGTACCCGAGCCGCCCTCCCAATCGCGAGGCTCGCGAGGGGTACGACCAGCCATGATGTCGTCGATCTGCTCGGCATCGATGGTTTCATACTTCATCAAGGCATCGGCCATAGCATCCAGCTTGTCGCGGTTATCCGTGAGGATCTGCTTGGCGGTGCCATAGCACTGGTCGATGATGCTACGAACTTCGGAGTCGATCAGCTTGGCGGTTTCCGCAGACAGGCTTGCATGCTGGCTGCCAGCACTGCGCCCCAGAAAGACCTCGCCCTCTTCTTCGGCGTACATCAACGGACCCAGCTTTTCGGAAAGCCCCCACTTGGTCACCATGTTCCGCGCAATCTGACTGGCGCGCATGATGTCGTTGGAAGCTCCGGTAGTTACACCGTCAAAGCCCAACGTCATTTCTTCCGCGATACGACCGCCGTACAGCGAACAGATCTGACTGATCAGCGCACGCTTGGACAGACTGTAGCGATCCTCTTCCGGCAGGAACATGGTTACACCCAGAGCCCGACCACGCGGGATGATCGAAACCTTGTAGACCGGATCATGCTCAGGCACTACGCGACCGACAATGGCGTGACCTGCTTCGTGATAGGCCGTGTTCTGCTTTTCCTTCTCGGACATGACCATGGATTTGCGCTCGGCGCCCATCATGATCTTGTCTTTTGCCAGCTCGAACTCTTTCATCTCGACAATGCGCTTGCCGCTACGGGCAGCGAAGAGCGACGCCTCGTTCACCAGGTTGGCCAAGTCGGCACCAGAAAAGCCGGGCGTACCGCGGGCAATCACTGCCGGGGCGACATCTTCACCCATAGGCACTTTACGCATGTGAACTTTCAAAATCTGCTCACGGCCACGGATATCCGGCAAACCAACCACAACCTGACGGTCGAAGCGACCAGGACGCAGCAGCGCCGGGTCCAGCACATCAGGACGGTTGGTGGCGGCAATAACAATGATGCCGTCGTTCATCTCAAAGCCATCCATCTCTACCAGCAGCTGGTTGAGAGTCTGTTCGCGCTCATCATGACCACCACCCATGCCGGCACCACGATGGCGACCAACGGCGTCGATCTCGTCGATGAAGATGATGCACGGAGCATGTTTCTTGGCCTGTTCGAACATATCGCGGACGCGGCTGGCACCTACACCAACGAACATTTCGACGAAGTCGGAACCGGAGATGGTGAAGAATGGAACCTTGGCTTCACCAGCAATGGCCTTGGCCAGCAAAGTCTTACCAGTACCCGGCGGGCCAACCATCAGCACGCCGCGAGGAATACGACCGCCCAGGCGCTGGAACTTGCCCGGATCGCGGAGAAACTCGACCAGTTCACCCACTTCTTCCTTGGCCTCGTCGCAACCCGCGACATCCGCCAATGTGGTTTTCACTTGATCTTCGGACAACAGACGCGCCTTGCTCTTGCCGAAGCTCATCGGCCCGCCCTTGCCACCAGCACCACCCTGCATCTGCCGCATGAAGAACATGAAGACGGCGATGATCACCAGGATCGGGAAGCTGGCGACCAGTAGTTGGGTCCAGATGCTTTGCTGCTCAGGCTGCTTGCCTTCGACGACCACGTGGTTATCCACCAGATCACCGATCAGGCCGTTGTCCTGAATCGCAGGACGAATGGTCTTGAAGCTATCGCCATCGTTGCGCTTGCCGGTAATCACATAACCATCAACGGCTACGCGCTCGACCTTGCCATCCTTAACTTGCTGGATAAAGTCGGAATAGTTGAGGGTCTGCGGCTCGTTAGGGCTGGAGAAGTTGTTCATCACCGTCACCAGGACAGCCGCGATGATCAACCACAGGATCAGATTCTTTGCCATATCGTTCAATTAACTACCCTCTGAAGCAAGCTCCGCTGCTGGCGCGCGCTTCGCATGATATTCACCGACCTAACTTACTACATTACCTACAGCTCTGGCAGGCGCTGTCTGTAACCCTTTGTGAAACCCAGATTACACAATATTCGCTTAAGCCCCCGGGGCGAAATACGAAAAAACTATCAACCCGGTCAAAAACAACCTTTACTCGATACGCCCGCGAAAGCCACGTCCCAGCAGATACTGCTCGCGAGAACGATCACGGGAAGAACTCGGTTTGCGCATCACCACCTTGTCGAACATCTTGCGAACGTTCTTGTGGTATTCGTCGAAACCTTCTCCCTGGAAAATCTTTATCAGGAAGTCACCACCGGGACGCAGAACCCGCCCCGCCAAATCAAGTGCCAACTCGCACAGAAACATCGCCCGCGGCATATCTACGGCAGGCGTACCACTCATATTGGGGGCCATATCGGAAATCACAAGGTCCACCTGGGAATTTCCGACCGCCTCGAGGATTCGAGCCAACACTGCATCTTCGGTGAAGTCGCCCTGAATGAAGGTGACATCAGGGATGCTATCCATTTCCAGAATGTCGGAAGCGATCAGTCGCCCCTGCCCGCCGATCAGACGACTGGTCACCTGCGACCAACCCCCTGGTGCCGCGCCCAGATCGATAACACTCATTCCAGGACGGATCAGGCGATCCTTTTCCTGGATTTCCAGCAGCTTGTAGCTGGCACGCGAACGGTACCCATCTTTTTGCGCCATTTTGACGAATGGGTCGTTGAAGTGCTCTTTCAGCCAGTTATGGCTTGTCTTGGAACGGGCCACGGGCCACCTCAAAAAATAAAACGGGTCGTGATTAACTGGGCGGTCCCGGACGCGCTCGGGTAAACTGGCCGCCGCTTTTTACAAGATCAGACGCAGGGGTCAGATTATGCCGCTCACTCAAGAGCAGAAGAAACAGTACAAATCCATTGGCCACCATCTGAAACCAGTATTGACTGTGGCTGACAACGGTTTGACCGAAGGTGTGTTGGCCGAACTTGAACGCGCCTTGAGCGATCATGAGCTGATCAAGATCAAGCTCAACATCCTCGAACGCGAATCCCGCCTGGAAGCCATTGCAGAACTGTGCAAGGCCGGCAAAGCGGATCTGGTGCAGGTCATCGGCAAAATGGCGTTGATTTATCGCAAGAACGCCAAGGTAAACAAGCAACTGTCCAACGTCCATCGCTTCCACTGACGTCGACAGGGGTCAAGGGCGTGCTTCGCGCGCCCTGCCACTCCACCCAGGCACCGGCTGCAATACCAGCACCAGACCGGAAAAAGCCAAGACAAGATAGCTGAACAGCTGCCAGCGCTCGACATCCGACAGCCCGAAGCGCACCACGAAATACATCGTGCACGCACATAACGCCACCAACAGCAGCTGCCCTCGCATATCCCGCCACAGGCTCGCCAGCCCTTCAGCACGCACCAATACCAGCACCTGAAGAACGATGCATACCGCTGAAAAACCAACCAGCAGCGCATTCAGCACATTACCGATCTCTTCGATCAGCAGCGGCGCCAGGCCAATCTGGCCCAGCACCGGCAACAAGCCGACATGCAACAACCACACACCACCGACCCACAACATCTGAGTCAGTTGCCAAAGCATGGCGCCTGCATTCAGCAGGCGCCCTCGTTCAGACGTGGCGGACTTCGACAATCTCATACTCGATCACGCCGCTAGGCGTTTTAACGGCAACCACATCACCCTCTTCCTTGGCGATCAAGGCACGGGCAATGGGCGAACCTACAGAGATCTTTCCGAGCTTGATATCAGCCTCATCCTCACCAACGATCTGGTAAGTGACGCTCTCATCGGTTTCGACGTTGGCGATTTCGACGGTAGTGCCGAAAATCACCTTGCCTGTATGAGGAATGCTCGTCACATCGATGACAACCGAGTTTTGCAGGCGACCTTCAATATCACGGATGCGCGCTTCAACCATTCCCTGCTCCTCGCGGGCAGCATGGTATTCAGCGTTTTCCTTGAGGTCACCGAGTTCTCGAGCCTCACCGATGGCCTGACTCAAGCGTGGCCGCTCGACCTTGCTTAGGAACGTCAACTCTTCTTCCAGGGCCTTGGAACCCTGGACGGTCATTGGGTATTTATTCATGCCTTCAATCCTGCATGTAGATCCTGCAAGCGACGCACGGTCTTTTCCGGACCGAACTTGAGCGCCTCACAGATGGCCTCGCCCGCAGCAATGGTGGTGGTGCAGTAGATCTTGTGCTGCAAGGCGTTACGACGAATGGAATAAGAGTCAGCGATCGACTGACGACCTTCGGTGGTGTTGATGATCAGCGTGACTTCGTCATTCTTGATCATGTCGACCACGTGCGGACGACCTTCAGTCACCTTGTTCACACGGCGCACCTTCAGGCCTGCCGCCTCGATCAGCTTGGCAGTACCGGCAGTAGCGACCACTTCGAAGCCCAAGTTGATCAGATCACGAGCCACACCCGCAACCAGCGGCTTGTCGTCGTCACGCACGCTGATGAACGCGGTACCACCAGTCGGCAGCACTTCGCTAGCGCCCATCTGGGCCTTGGCGAAGGCTTCGCCGAAGGTGTCACCGACACCCATCACTTCGCCGGTCGACTTCATCTCTGGGCCGAGGATCGGATCGACACCCGGGAATTTGGCGAACGGGAACACCGCTTCCTTGACGCTGTAGAAGTTAGGAATGATTTCCTTGGTGAAGCCCAGCTCTTTCAGGGTCTTACCCGCCATGACGCGCGCGGCGATCATCGCCAGGGAGACACCGATGCACTTGGAAACGAACGGCACGGTACGGGAAGCACGCGGGTTCACTTCGATGACGTAGATCTGCTCGCCCTGCAGGGCCAGCTGCACGTTCATCAGGCCGACCACGCCCAGCTCCAGGGCCATCTTCTTGACCTGTTCGCGCATCTCGTCCTGGATGTGCGCAGGCAGCGAGTATGGCGGCAGCGAGCAAGCGGAGTCACCGGAGTGCACGCCAGCCTGTTCGATGTGCTGCATGATCGCGCCGATCACCACATCCTTGCCGTCGCAGACCGCATCCACGTCCATCTCGATGGCGCAGTTGAGGAAGTGGTCCAGCAGCACCGGACTGTCGTTGGACACTTGCACCGCTTCACGCAGGTAGCGCTTGAGCTCTTCTTCTTCGTAAACGATTTCCATCGCCCGGCCGCCCAGCACATAGGACGGACGCACCACCAGCGGGTAGCCGATCTTGGCCGCGGCACGAATCGCTTCGTCTTCGCTGCGCACGGTGGCGTTTGGCGGCTGACGCAGGTTCAGGCGCTCGACCATCTGCTGGAAGCGTTCGCGGTCTTCGGCACGGTCGATGGCGTCAGGGCTGGTACCGATGATCGGCACGCCGGCCGCTTCCAGGGCACGCGCCAGTTTCAGCGGAGTCTGGCCGCCGTACTGGACAATCACGCCTTTTGGCTTCTCGACGCGGACGATTTCCAGTACGTCTTCCAGGGTCACTGGCTCGAAGTACAGGCGATCGGAGGTGTCGTAGTCAGTGGAAACGGTTTCCGGGTTGCAGTTGACCATGATGGTTTCGTAACCATCGTCACGCAGCGCCAGTGCCGCGTGCACGCAGCAGTAGTCGAACTCGATGCCCTGGCCGATACGGTTCGGACCGCCACCCAGGATCATGATCTTGTCGCGCCCCGAAGGTGCAGCCTCGCACTCTTCCTCATAGGTCGAGTACAGGTAGGCGGTATCGGTGGCGAACTCGGCCGCGCAGGTGTCGACGCGCTTGTAGACCGGGAACACTTCCAGCTTGTGACGGTGGGTACGCAGGTTCTTCTCGGTCACGCCCAGCAGCTTGGCCAGACGCTGGTCGGAGAAGCCTTTACGCTTGAGGCGGAACATCAGGTCGCGGTCGATGGCCGACAGACCCAGAGTCTTGACCTTCTCCTCTTCCTTGATCAGATCTTCGATCTGTACCAGGAACCAAGGGTCGATCATGTTCATGCCGAAGATCTGCTCGACGGTCATACCGGCACGGAAGGCATCAGCCACGTACCAGATACGCTCGGCGCCCGGCACAGTCAGCTCGCGCTTGAGCACGTTCATGCTTTCCGGGTTGCTCAGGTCGAGCTTCGGATCCAGACCGCAGACACCCACTTCCAGGCCGCGCAGCGCTTTCTGCAGGGACTCCTGGAAGGTCCGGCCGATGGCCATCACCTCACCCACCGACTTCATCTGGGTAGTCAGGCGGGCGTCAGCCTTGGCGAACTTCTCGAAGGCGAAGCGTGGCAGCTTGGTCACGACGTAGTCGATGGACGGCTCGAAGGACGCCGGGGTCTTGCCGCCGGTGATGTCGTTCGACAGTTCGTCCAGGGTGTAACCCACGGCCAGCTTGGCGGCGACCTTGGCGATCGGGAAGCCGGTGGCTTTCGAAGCCAGGGCCGAAGAACGGGATACCCGCGGGTTCATCTCGATCACCACCATACGGCCAGTGTTCGGGCAGATGCCGAACTGGACGTTGGAGCCACCGGTTTCCACGCCGATCTCACGCAGTACCGCCAGGGAGGCGTTGCGCAGGATCTGGTATTCCTTGTCGGTCAGGGTCTGTGCCGGAGCCACGGTGATCGAGTCACCGGTGTGCACGCCCATCGGGTCGAAGTTTTCGATCGAGCAAACGATGATGCAGTTGTCCTTCTTATCGCGGACCACCTCCATCTCGTATTCTTTCCAGCCGATCAGCGATTCGTCGATCAGCAGTTCCTTGGTCGGCGACAGGTCCAGGCCACGAGCGCAGATTTCTTCGAACTCTTCACGGTTGTAGGCAATGCCACCACCGGTGCCGCCCATGGTGAAGGACGGGCGGATGATGCACGGGAAGCCAAGCTTCTCGAGGACCGCATTGGCCTCGTCCATGCTGTGGGCGATACCGGAGCGCGGGCACTCCAGGCCGATCGCCTTCATCGCGGTGTCGAAGCGCGAACGGTCTTCGGCCTTGTCGATGGTGTCGGCATTGGCGCCGATCATTTCCACGCCGAACTTCTCCAGAACGCCTTCACGCTCCAGGTCCAGGGCGCAGTTCAACGCAGTCTGGCCACCCATGGTCGGCAGCAGAGCGTCCGGACGTTCTTTCTCGATGATCTTGGCAACGGTCTGCCACTTGATCGGCTCGATGTAGGTGGCGTCGGCCATGGCCGGGTCGGTCATGATGGTCGCCGGGT
This sequence comes from Pseudomonas sp. GW822-FHT05A08, assembly GCF_058800485.1. Taxonomy (NCBI): domain Bacteria; kingdom Pseudomonadati; phylum Pseudomonadota; class Gammaproteobacteria; order Pseudomonadales; family Pseudomonadaceae; genus Pseudomonas; species Pseudomonas sp. GW822-FHT05A08. Next base: position 1,182,450 of record NZ_CM179511.1, on the reverse strand, counting down.
TGGAGTTCACCAGGATGACCCGGTAACCCTCTTCGCGCAGGGCCTTGCAGGCCTGGGCGCCGGAGTAGTCGAATTCGCAAGCCTGGCCGATCACGATCGGGCCAGCGCCGAGAATCAGGATGCTTTTAATGTCTGTACGTTTTGGCATGGGTTGTCACTCAAATCCGCAGGTCAGTCGGCAAGCCGTCTTGATCAAATCTCTGAAGCGCTGAAGGGGCCGCCGAGGCCGGGGCCACCTTCAGGGGCGAGCACTCAGCGTCGCTTGGCCATCTCGTTGATGAAACGATCGAACAGCGGCGCCACATCGTTCGGGCCCGGGCTCGCTTCAGGGTGACCCTGGAAGCTGAACGCGCTCTTGTCGGTACGTTCGATGCCTTGCAAGGTACCGTCGAACAGCGATTTGTGGATCGCCCGCACGTTGCCTGGCAGGGTGGCTTCGTCCACCGCAAAACCGTGGTTCTGGCTGGTGATCATCACTACACCGCTGTCCAGGTCCTGGACCGGGTGGTTGGCACCGTGGTGGCCGTGCCCCATCTTCACCGTCTTGGCGCCGGAGGCCAGTGCCAGCAGTTGGTGGCCCAGGCAGATACCGAAGACCGGGATCTCGGTTTCCAGCACGTCCTTGATCGCCTGGATGGCGTAATCGCAAGGCTCGGGGTCGCCAGGGCCGTTGGACAGAAACACGCCGTCAGGCTTGAGTGCCAGGACGTCGCTGGCCGGAGTTTGCGCAGGCACTACGGTCACGCGGCAACCGCGCTCGACCAGCATGCGCAGGATGTTCAGCTTGACGCCGTAGTCGTAGGCAACCACGTGGTACGGCAGCTCGGAAGCCTCGATGGTCGGATGACTGTCGGTCTTCAGGCTCCAGACGCTGGAGCGCCACTCGTAGCTTTCCTTGGTGCTGACGACCTTCGCCAGATCCATGCCTTTCAGGCCAGGGAAGCCGCGCGCTGCGGCAATCGCCGCTTCGTCGGAAATGTTGTCGCCGGCCATGATGCAGCCGTTCTGCGCGCCTTTCTCGCGCAGGATGCGCGTCAGGCGACGGGTGTCGATACCGGCGATCGCCACAACGTTGTTGGCTTTCAGGTAGTCGGACAGGGACAGGGTGTTACGCCAGTTGCTCGCAACCAGTGGCAAGTCGCGAATCACCAGACCGGCCGACCAGACACGATCGGACTCGGCGTCTTCCGGCGTGGTGCCGGTATTGCCGATATGCGGGTAAGTCAGGGTAACGATCTGTTGGGCGTAGGAAGGATCGGTAAGGATTTCCTGATAGCCGGTCATTGCGGTGTTAAACACCACCTCACCAACGGTTTGACCGTCGGCTCCAATGGCTTCGCCGCGAAAAATGCTGCCATCAGCAAGGGCGAGTATGGCTGGCTTAGTCAAGAAGACCTCCCGTAAATAAAGCCTGAAAGGGCGATCGCAGGTTGTAAAAAAGCGGAGTGACGTATGGACACGTCACCCCGCTTCTTCACCGAATTATTCTGCGCGCTTTTAGTGGACACACTAAAGCTGTAGCTTACAGAAAAAGGCTTTTTTGGTCCACCGCTAAAGAGCCTTAAAGGCAGAGGAATGCGACAGAACATCGCTTAGCGGGGTAAAACAGGGCTCAAGCGCGAAGCCTGGCCCTGTTTTGGATGCATCTCAACGCAGATCCAGCACATCCTGCATGTCATAAAGACCCGCCGGGCGACCGTCCAGCCACAACGCAGCACGTACCGCCCCCTTGGCGAAAGTCATGCGACTGGAGGCCTTGTGGGTGATCTCCAGACGCTCGCCCTCAGCAGCGAACAACACCGTGTGATCGCCCACCACATCACCACCCCGGACCGTGGCGAAACCAATGGTTTCACGCTCACGAGCGCCGGTATGGCCTTCACGGCCATACACCGCGACCTTCTGCAGATCACGCCCCAGCGCATCGGCAATCACCTCGCCCATGCGCAAGGCAGTCCCCGAAGGCGCGTCGATCTTGTGCCGGTGATGCGCCTCGATGATTTCGATGTCTGCATCATCGCCCAGCACACGGGCCGCCATGTCGAGCAGCTTCAGCGACAGATTGACGCCAACGCTGAAGTTGGCGGCGAACACGATCGGAATATCCTTGCCCGCCTCGGCCAGCACCTGCTTTTCCTTGGCGCCCAAGCCCGTGGTACCGATCACCATGGCCTTGCCTGCCTTGCGGCAGAACGCCAGGTTCTTCAGCATCACTTCCGGCAGTGTGAAATCGATCAACACATCGAATTCATCGGCAACCTTTTCCAGGCTGTCGGACATCGGCACACCGATGCGCCCCAGCGATGCCAGCTCGCCAGCATCGGCACCGACCAACGAACTGCCAGGCCGCACGATCGCCGCGGTAAGCCCGGAGAGCGGCGAGCGCTGTTGCACGGCCTCCACCAGGTTCTTACCCATGCGCCCTGCGGCGCCCATCACAGCTATACGTCGCATGCTTCGCTCCTTACAGGTCGCCGAAGAAGCGCTTCACGCCTTCGAACCAGCCAGTGGTTTTCGGCGAGTGGGTATTGTCGTCCGCCAGGGAACCACGCAACTCTTCGAGCAATTCACGCTGACGACGACTCAGGTTCACCGGCGTTTCCACCGCAACCCGGCACATCAAGTCGCCAGCACCGCCACCACGCACCGGAGCCACACCCTTGCCGCGCACACGGAACTGCTTGCCGGTCTGGGTGCCCTCAGGGATCTTCAGCTTGACCCGGCCATCCAGCGTCGGGATTTCCAGCTCGCCGCCCAGCGCCGCGTCAACGAAGCTGATAGGCACTTCACAGAACAGGTGCTTGCCGTCGCGCTGGAAGATCGAGTGCTCACGCACATTGATCACCACATACAGGTCGCCCGTAGGGCCGCCCTGGGTCCCCGCCTCGCCTTCGCCGGACAGACGAATGCGGTCGCCGGTATCGACACCCGCCGGCACTTTCACCGACAGTGTCTTGTACTCTTCGACGCGACCTTCGCCATGACAGGAATCGCACGGATCGGAAATGATCTTGCCCTGGCCATGGCAACGCGGGCAGGTCTGCTGCACCGAGAAGAAACCCTGCTGCATGCGCACCTGGCCGATACCGCCACAGGTCGGGCAGGTCACAGGCGAGGAGCCTTTCTTGGCGCCCGAGCCGTCGCAAGGCTTGCAGTTGACCAGCGTCGGAACGCGGATATTCACGGTGGTGCCGCGCACCGCCTCTTCCAGATTCAGCTCCAGGGTGTAGCGCAAGTCGCTGCCACGCTGAGCCCCGCCACGGGAGCCGCCACGGCCACCACCAAAGAAATCACTGAAGACATCGCCAAAGATGTCGGAGAAGTTCTGACCACCGAAGCCGGCGCCACCACCGCCCATGCTCGGATCGACACCGGCGTGACCGTACTGGTCATAAGCCGCGCGCTTGCTCGAGTCAGACAATACTTCGTAGGCCTCGTTGGCCTCCTTGAACATATCTTCCGACGCTTTGTCGCCGGGATTACGGTCCGGGTGGTGCTTCATCGCCAGGCGGCGGTAAGCCTTTTTCAGGTCGGCTTCGCTCGAGCCTCGCTCCACACCCAATACTTCGTAATAGTCACGCTTTGCCATAAGTCTTCGCACTCTTAAGGACGTTCGACAACGCTCTCCTGAGCCTCGTCAAACTCGTTGAGCCCCAATACAGGCCCGGACCCAACTCACGTCAATTCAACGATCCTGGTCTTGGATAGACGACCAACAGACTGGCCGACAACTGCGGTAATCCCGAACGGAAAGCAGGAGCATTTCCGACCGTACCGCCAGCGCGCGAAAAGAGCCGCACGCCGTAAAAAATTCGCTTGCTCCAGACACGCCAACGCGGGAGCAAGCTCCCGCGCGGCGACATCCTACCAGTCACCGCACAAAGGCAGTCAACCGGCCGACCAACAAGCAGTCTTACTTGTGGTCTTTTACTTCTTCGAACTCAGCGTCGACGACGTCGTCGGCTTTCTCGGCCGATTCACCCTGCGAAGCTGCGCCTTCTGCCGGCTGAGCCTGCTCGGCGTACATCTTCTGAGCGACCGGAGCGGACACTTTCGACAGCTCTTCGACCTTCGCGTCGATGGCAGCCTTGTCGTCGCCTTTGATAGCGGCTTCAAGGGCAACCACGGCAGCTTCGATCGCAGCCTTCTCTTCAGCAGTCACTTTGTCGCCCGCATCAGCGATCATCTTGCGAGTCGAGTGAACCAGGGCATCGCCTTGGTTGCGCGCGCTGGCCAGCTCTTCGAACTTGCGGTCTTCTTCGGCGTTGACTTCAGCATCACGAACCATCTGCTGAATTTCTTCCTCGGACAGACCGGAGTTGGCCTTGATCACGATCGACTGGGTCTTGCCGGTCGCCTTGTCTTTCGCACCTACGTGCAGGATGCCGTTGGCGTCGATGTCGAAGGTCACTTCGATTTGCGGCACGCCACGTGGAGCTGGTGGAATCTCGGCCAGGTCGAACTTGCCCAGGGACTTGTTCTGCGCGGCTTGCTTACGCTCGCCCTGCAGCACGTGAATGGTCACTGCGCCCTGGTTGTCGTCGGCAGTCGAGAACACTTGCGATTTCTTGGTAGGAATCGTGGTGTTTTTCTCGATCAGCGCGGTCATCACGCCACCCATGGTTTCGATACCCAGGGTCAGCGGGCTGACGTCCAGCAGCAGTACGTCTTTCACGTCACCGGCCAGTACCGCGCCCTGGATGGCAGCACCCATGGCAACGGCTTCGTCCGGGTTCACGTCCTTGCGTGCTTCTTTACCGAAGAAATCGGTGACCAGCTTCTGCACCAGCGGCATGCGGGTCTGACCGCCAACCAGGATCACGTCGTCGATCTTGCTGACGTCGATACCGGCGTCTTTCATGGCGATGCGGCAAGGTTCGATGGTGCGCTGAACCAGGTCTTCAACCAGCGATTCCAGCTTGGCGCGTGAGATCTTCACGTTCAGGTGCTTAGGACCGGTGGCATCTGCAGTGATGTACGGCAGGTTGACATCGGTCTGCTGGCTCGAGGACAGCTCGATCTTGGCTTTTTCAGCGGCTTCTTTCAGGCGCTGCATGGCCAGCGGGTCACCCTTGAGGTTCATGCCGCTTTCTTTCTTGAACTCGTCCACGAGGTAGTCGATCAGACGGATGTCGAAGTCTTCACCACCGAGGAAGGTGTCACCGTTGGTTGCCAGTACTTCGAACTGGTGCTCGCCATCGACTTCAGCGATTTCGATCACGGATACGTCGAAGGTACCGCCACCCAGGTCATAAACGATCACGGTGTGATCGCCCTTGGCCTTGTCCATGCCGTAAGCCAGAGCGGCCGCGGTAGGTTCGTTGATGATGCGCTTTACATCCAGGCCCGCGATGCGGCCGGCGTCTTTGGTCGCCTGGCGCTGGCTGTCGTTGAAGTAGGCCGGAACGGTGATCACCGCTTCGGTCACGGCCTCGCCGAGGTAGTCTTCGGCGGTCTTCTTCATTTTCTTGAGGATTTCAGCCGAGATCTGTGGCGGAGCCATTTTCTGGCCGTTCACTTCAACCCAGGCGTCATTGTTGTCAGCCTTGACGATCTTGTAAGGGACCATCTGGATGTCTTTCTGCACGACTTCTTCGTCGAAACGGCGACCGATCAGACGCTTCACCGCGTACAGGGTGTTGTGCGGGTTGGTCACGGCCTGACGCTTGGCCGACTGGCCAACCAGGATTTCGCCATCGTTGGCGTAAGCGATGATGGACGGCGTGGTACGCGCGCCTTCAGCGTTTTCGATAACTTTTACGTTGCCGTTTTCAAGAATGGAGACGCAGGAGTTGGTAGTCCCCAGGTCGATACCGATAATTTTGCCCATGTTAACTCTCCCGAAACTTTAGATTTTGTTGCCGCAGCAGTGGTGGCCGACTGCGGTAGCACTTAAACGCTTGACCTATAAATGGGGGCCCTGCGCGCGATTTCAAGCCTTCTCGTCAATCGAAGGCGAAACCGGTGCGGGTGCCTTGCTGACCACGACCATGGCCGGGCGCAGCAGGCGACCGTTGAGCTGATAGCCCTTCTGGAACACCTTGAGAACGCTGTTCGGCTCGACGTCGGCACTTTCCTGCATGGCCATCGCCTGGTGCTGTTCAGCGTTGAACGGTTCGCCATGCGGATCGATCGCTTCCAGCTGATAACGCTTCAGGGTGTCCTGGAACATTTTCAGGGTCAGTTCGATACCTTCACGCATCGGGCGAATGCTTTCGTCGTCCGGACTGGACAACTCAAGACCGCGCTCGAGACTGTCGATCACTGGCAGCAGGTCGCCAGCAAAGCGCTCGAGGGCGAATTTGTGAGCTTTTTCTACGTCCTGCTCGGCACGGCGGCGGACGTTCTGCAGATCGGCCGCAACACGCAATGCCTGATCCTGAGCGCCAGCCAACTGCTCTTCGAGCACTTGCACACGAGCCGCCAGATCTTCGCCCGAGGCCTCGGGGGCCTGATTGGCGTCGAGATTTTGCGTATCCAGCGTCTGTTCGTCAGCCATAAAATTCTCCTTTCAATATCGTCCGCGAGCTCAACTCACGCTTCTGCCCCGGTATATGGGGTCGCATTTTCCAGGTTCAAGGGCCGCGCCCTTGGCAAAAATCATTGGACGGCCCCAAACGCCGGCCGCCAATTATTCCCGCACGCGATAAAAAAATCCGCCAAGCAAGTGAATCGAGCTAAGGCCGGGCATTGTCAGCCGAAAACAAAACACTGTATAAATAACCAGACCTAAAGCTTGGGAGCGGCCTTTATGCTGGTGCACCTGTCCGTACACAACTACGCCATCGTTGAGCATCTCGATCTGGAACTGGATCGCGGGATGAGCGTCATCACGGGTGAAACCGGCGCCGGCAAATCGATCATGCTCGACGCCCTGGGGCTGACCCTGGGTGATCGCGCCGACAGTGGCGTAGTACGCCCAGGTGCCGACAAGGCCGACATTCTCGCCACCTTCGACCTGGAAGACATTCCAGAGGCCCGCACGTGGCTCGCCGAACGCGACCTGGACAACGACAGCCCATGCATCCTGCGCCGGGTCATCACCGCCGAAGGCCGTTCCCGTGGCTACATCAATGGCTCCCCGTGTCCGCTAGGCGACCTCAAGGCACTCGGCGAACTGCTGATCGACATCCACAGCCAGCATGAACACCAGTCGCTGCTGAAAACCGATACCCACCGCCGCCTGCTCGACGAATACGCTGGCGCCACCGACCTGGCTCGCCAGGTATCGCTGGCGGCCCAGCGCTGGCGCCAGACCCGCCAGGAATTGGAGCGTCTGTCCAACTCCGGGGACGAGCAGCGGGCTCGCCACCAGCTCCTCAGCTATCAGCTGGAGGAACTGGAAAACCTGGCCCTGGGTGAAAACGAACTCGAGCAACTGGAACTCGAACACAAGAACCTGACCAATGCCGAAAGCCTGCTGGGCATCTGCCGGCAGGTCGTCGAGCATTGCAGCGAAAGTGATTCGGGCAACGTCCTCAGCGCCCTCACAGCGAGCCTCAATCGCCTGTCGAGCATCGGCAACACCTCCGGCGCCCTGGCGGAAGCCACCAACCTGCTGGCCAGCGCGCAAATCCAGGTCGAAGAAGCCGTCGGCGAACTGAATCGCTTCGTCGACCATTTCGATGCGGACCCGGCGCGCCTGCAACAACTGGAGGAGCGGCTGGACGCCATCTATACCCTGGCCCGCAAACACCGGATCCAGCCCACCGAGGTGGCAGCCATGCAGCAGAAACTGCTGGAGGAAATCGAAACTCTGGATGCCAATGACGAATCCATTGAGCGCCTGGGCGATGAGCTGAAATCCTATGCCCGGCACTATCACGAAAAAGCCAGGGAGCTGAGCGAGCTGCGCCAGCAGGCCGCAACCAGCCTGGCCAGCGCCGTCGAACAGGAAATCCAGCGCCTGGGCATGCCTGGCGGCTGCTTCACCATCGAACTGCACGCCAACAGCGGCGATGAACTGCAGCCCAACGGCCTCGAGCAGGTCGAGCTGCTGGTCAGCGCCAACCCCGGCCAGCCGCTCAAGGCCCTGGCTAAAGTCGCATCCGGGGGCGAACTGTCGCGGATCAGCCTGGCAATCCAGGTGATTACCGCACAGACCTCTCGTGTCCCGACCCTGGTATTCGATGAAGTGGACGTCGGCATCGGCGGCCCGACCGCGGAGATCGTCGGCCAACTACTACGTCGCCTCGGCGAGCGCGGCCAGGTATTGACGGTCACCCACTTGCCGCAGGTGGCAGCCCAGGGCCATCAACATCTTTTTGTGCACAAGGTGCGCGGCAGCGATGCGACTCACACCGCGGTTTCCAAACTGGGCAAGACCGAGCGGATCGAAGAGGTAGCGCGGATGCTGGGCGGCATCGACCTGACCAAGGAGTCGCTGGCCCACGCGAAAAAAATGGTAGTTACCGCCAAGGCTTGAGTCCCTGCCACTTTAATAGAGCAGAAAGCACGAAGGCGACCCTTGGGTCGCCTTCGATCGTTTCGCGGACTATGTCCGCGCGACATGCTTATTTCTTCGTGCGTACGTACAGCACCAAGTTGTGATCCACCAACTCGAAGCCATGCTTCTCGACAATCGCCTTCTGAAGCTTCTCGATTTCTTCGTCGAAGAATTCGATCACCTCACCGGAATCCACGTTGACCATGTGGTCGTGGTGACCGCCGTCAGCCAGTTCGAATACCGCATGACCGCCATCAAAGTTGTGGCGTACCACAAGGCCTGCTGCTTCAAACTGGGTCAGAACACGGTAAACCGTGGCCAGACCGACATCCTCGCCAGCTTCCATCAGCGCCTTGTAAACATCCTCGGCGCTCATGTGTCGCTGCTCGGCGGAATCGAGCATTTGTAGAATTTTGACCCGTGGCAGAGTCACTTTAAGGCCGGCTTTACGTAGTTCGCTATTTTCAACCATGGTCAGCTTTCTCGCGGATGCTGCTTCGCAGCTTCTCTTAATGCGGGTATGATCGGGGTTTACGTTGTCCCAGCCAAGATAGTGGAAGTCGCCCACCGATGCAAAACACCAAGCTCTTGCTAACCAGTTTCACCTTCGTGGGACTGCTCGCACTCGCCGGTTGTTCATTCCCCGGGGTTTACAAAATCGACATCCAGCAGGGCAATGTCGTCACGCAGGACATGATAGACCAGTTACGCCCGGGAATGACCCGCCGGCAAGTACGGTTTATCATGGGCAACCCTCTGTTGACCGACACGTTCCACGCCGATCGCTGGGATTATCTGTACAGCCTGCAACCAGGTGGCGGTGAACGCCAGCAGGAACGCGTCAGCGTTATCTTCAACGGTAACGACCAACTGGTCAGCCTTTCCGGTGACTTCATGCCTGGCGTAAGCCGTGACGAAGCCATCCTGGGCAAGGACAGTGGCACTACCGTGACCGCCCCTACTGAAAACGCCGAGCAGCCAAAACCGGAAAAACCGGCCAAGCCTGGCTCTCTGCTCGATCAGATCCAGAAGGACGTCGACAACGTCGAGACCGTTCCGGTGCCAACACCAGAACCTCTGGACACCTCGCCGCAATAATTTGTGGTGGAATAAAAAAGCCCGGCGAGTCCGGGCTTTTTGTTGCCTGTCGATTTGTTCAGGACTCTGAAGTACGAGCCCGGGCCTGCGCCGCCTTTGCCGCGCGCAGACGTCGGACCTCTTTAGGGTCAGCCAGCAGCGGGCGGTAGATTTCAATGCGGTCGTCCGCCCGAACCGGCTGCTTCCCCGGGTCCGCAACCGCTTTGCCAAAGATCCCCAGCGGACAATTGTCCAGATCCAATTCTGGAAATTGCATGCCTATCCCACAGCCTTTCACTGCCGCACGAACAGTAGTCCCCGTTGGCACCGCAACACTGAGCAATACCTGCCGGTCGACCGCGGCATACACCACCTCGACTTCGATCATTGGCTCAGGCATGCAACTGCTTGGCCCGCTGACAAAACGCATCGACCAGGGTGTTGGCCGCCTGATTGAACAAAGGCCCCAAGGTCGCGCGAACCAGTGGACCGGCGTAGTCGAACGACAAATCCAGGCTGATCTTGCAGGCCTTCTCGCCCAGCGGTTTGAAAATCCACACGCCGTGCAACTGGTTGAACGGCCCTTCCTCCAGGTTCATCTCGATCGACTGGCCCGGCACCAGGGTATTGCGCGTCACGAAATGCTGGCTGAGCCCGCCCTTGGCAACGGCCAGGCTGGCGCGCATCTGCACCTCACTGCTCTCCAGCACCTCGGCCGACGAGCACCAGGGTAAAAACTCCGGGTAGCGCGCCACGTCGTTGACCAGGTCGTACAAAAACTGTGCCGGATAAGGCAACAGGGCCGAGCGTTGAATATGTGTCGTCATGTCAGCGTCATTTCCACAACTGGGCGGCAAACACTATAAGAATGCCGATGGGCGCCACATAGCGCATCAAAAACAGGGTCAGGGCAAAAAGCAGCGGACTGCGGATCGACAGCTCATCACGAACCGCCTCGCGCCCCATTACCCAACCCGCGAACACCACAAAGCAGAGGCCACCCAAGGGCAACATGATCCGCGAGGTGAAGAAATCGATCACCCCAAAGAAATCCAGACCACCCGCCGCCCCCCATTGGTAGAGGTGGAAAGCCCCGCCTTCGTTCACGAAAAACTTGGCCTGCTGCCAGATATTGAAGGAGAACACCGTTCCCAATCCGACGAACCAGCAGGTAAACGCCAGCCAGAATGTCACCCAGCCGCGACGGATTCGAGTCCGCTCCACCAGGTAAGCCACCATCGGCTCCAGCAGCGAGATCGCCGAGCTCCAGGCGGCAATGGCCACCAGGACAAAAAACACCACGCCCATCAGCTGGCCGAACGCCACATTACCAAAGGCAAAAGGCAAACTGACAAACATCAGCCCCGGACCTTCACTCGGGTTCAACCCCGCGGCAAACACGATCGGGAACAGCGCCAGACCCGCCAGCAGCGAAACGAAGGTGTCCAGCAGCGCCACGCCGACAATAGTGCCGGAAATGGACGAATGCTTCGGCATGTAAGCGCCGTAGATCATGATGGAACCGACACCGACGCTCAGGGAAAAGAACGCATGCCCCATGGCCGGCAACAGGCCGTCGAGCAGTTTGTCGGTGCTGAAGTCGAACATGAAATGCACGCCTTCCATGAAATGCCCGGTGGTCAGGCTGTAACCCAGCAGGATCAGCAGCATCACGAACAACAGCGGCATCATGATCCGCAAGCTGCGCTCAAGCCCGGCCACCACGCCCTTGGCGATGACCGCCGCCGACAACAGCATGAACAGCGTGTGCCACAGCGTCAGCCGCCAGGGGTCGGCAATCACCGTGCCGAAATAGGCTCCGACCTGATCCGCCGTCACGCCCTGGAAATCACCACGGCCCATATCGATGATGTAGTCCAGCGACCAACCACCAACGACGCTGTAGAAGGAAAGAATCAACAAGGCCGTGATCATCCCGGCGAACGCGCCCCAGGACCACTTGGCCGAATGCCCGGCCTCCAAGGCCAGCGCCTTCAAGGCATTGGCCGGGCTTTGCCGGGCGCGACGGCCGATCAGGGTTTCCGCCAGCATCACCGGCACACCGATCAGCGCGATGCAGGCGAGAAATACCAGGACAAAGGCGCCGCCACCGTAGACGCCGACCATATAGGGGAATTTCCAGATACTTCCCAGGCCCACGGCAGAACCAGTCGCAGCGAGTATGAAAACCCAGCGACTGGCCCAGCCGCCGTGGACAGAAACCTTGTCCGTCGACATCAAAAACGCGCCCAACCGAGAAAAAAGAGGGCGCATTGTCCGGGATTCACTCAACCTGCTCAAGCACGCAGCTTCACCGTAGCCGACACGCGTGCAACTGCCTATAATGCCGCCCCTATGGCTAAACAGAAGAAACACCCAACAGGGACCATCGCGCAAAATAAAAAGGCGCGTCACGATTACTTCATCGAACATCGGTTCGAGGCTGGCATGGTCCTGGCCGGCTGGGAAGTAAAGAGTCTGCGTGCGGGCAAGGCACAACTGGTCGACAGTTACGTGCTGCTCAAGGACGGCGAAGCCTGGCTGCTGGGCAGCCACTTCACGCCGCTGACCACCGCCAGCACCCATGTGATCGCCGACCCCGTGCGCTCGCGCAAACTGCTGCTCAACAAGCGCGAGCTGGAGAAGCTGTTCGCTGCCGTGCAGCAGAAGGGTTATGCCTGCGTGTGCCTGTCGCTCTACTGGAGCAAGCACATGGTCAAGTGCGAGATCGCACTCGGCAAGGGCAAGAAGGAATACGACAAGCGTCATACCGAACGCGAGCGCGACTCCGATCGTGAGCTGCATCGCGCGGTGCGCAACAAGGGCAAGGAAGAGTAACGCCCTTCTGCCTTGATGCCATGATCGCGAGCCAGCTCGTTCCTACCAGGAGCGAGCTGGCCAGCGATGAATCTCCCAACTAAATCCCCTTGCGCCGCTCCGCCCGGGCCACGCGCTGCACTTCCTGACGCACCTCTTCCAGCACTTCCTGCACATACAGAATGTGCCGGCTGGAGACTTCGCGCGCCTGCTCGGCACGTCCTTCGATAATCGCCTGGTACAGATCGCGGTGCTGGCTGATCAGCATGTCGCGGGTTTCGGTGCGCTGCTTGTACATGCCGCCAATGTTGGTCACCACGTTGCGCTTGAGCAGATCGAACAGCCCGCGAATGGTGTGCAGCAACACAGCGTTGTGACTGGCCTCGGCAATCGCCAGGTGAAATTGCGCGTCTGCCGCACCCTCTTCCGTCCGGCTCACATCGCCGGCCCGGGAATAGCAATCCTGCAGCTCCTCGAAGGCCGCGGTGAGCCGTTCACGATCCACCTCGGTGGCACGCAATGCTGCGTAATAGGCGCATGAGGCTTCCAGGGTGTGACGAAACTCCAGCAAGTCACGCTGGGCTTCAGGGTTGCTTTCCAACAACTGCAGCAGCGGATCGCTGAAGGTCGAGCCCAGCGACTCCACCACATAGTTGCCGCCGCCCTGGCGACTGACCAGCAAGCCCTTGGCCGTGAGTTTCTGGATCGCCTCGCGCAACGACGGTCGCGAGACACCGAACTGTTCCGCCAACGCACGCTCTGCCGGCAGGCGCTCACCGGACTTCAGCGTGCCCTCGAGGATCATCCCCTCGAGCCGCTCGACAATATCGTCAGACAAACGGCGCTGACGAATCTGATCAAACCCCATAACTCACTCTCCACGATCCCGACCGCGCGCCGGGCTCTCTATTCTGGCCTATCGGGGCCCCGCCAGCACCTATCAGAACGCATGTCGGCGAGCGGATCAGATGCCATCTGCACCGCACCTTCGACAAAAGTTTTAGGGCGGCAAATTGACACACCGCTCACAAGGCTTTTACCCTAGCCAACAGCGATTGTAAATTGGTCTTACCAATTAACCAAATACGCTGACCAGTGCCTGACCAACAACAATTAGGGGCCACCCCATATGCAAACCTGGCAACAGCTTTACAGCCCGCTCGGCAGCCTCGGCCTGTCCGCCCTCGCCGCCGTCATCCCGATCGTCTTCTTCTTCCTGGCTCTGGCCGTGTTCCGCCTCAAAGGACACGTTGCCGGCAGCATCACCCTGGCGCTATCGATTCTGGTGGCGATCTTCGCCTTCCAGATGCCCACCGACATGGCGCTTGCCGCCGCTGGCTATGGATTTGCCTACGGTCTGTGGCCCATCGCCTGGATCATCGTCGCCGCCGTGTTCCTCTACAAACTGACGGTCAAGAGCGGCCAGTTCGAGGTCATCCGCAGCTCCGTGCTGTCGATCACCGACGACCAGCGCCTGCAGGTGCTGCTGATCGGTTTCTGCTTCGGGGCCTTTCTCGAAGGTGCCGCCGGGTTCGGTGCGCCGGTCGCCATTACCGCCGCGCTGCTGGTGGGCCTGGGATTCAATCCGCTGTACGCCGCCGGCCTGTGCCTGATCGCCAACACCGCCCCGGTGGCCTTTGGCGCCCTGGGCATCCCGATCATCGTGGCTGGCCAGGTAACCGGCATCGACGCGTTCAAGATCGGCGCCATGACCGGCCGCCAGCTGCCGCTGCTGTCGCTGTTCGTGCCGTTCTGGCTGGTGTTCATGATGGACGGCCTGCGTGGCGTCAAGGAGACCTGGCCCGCGGCGCTGGTGGCCGGCCTGAGCTTTGCCGTGACCCAGTACTTCACCTCTAACTTCATCGGCCCGGAGCTGCCGGACATCACCTCGGCCCTGGCCAGCCTGGTTTCCCTGACGCTGTTCCTCAAGGTCTGGCAACCCAAGCGTTCGTTCGCCGCGGCCACTGCCAGCGTCGGCGCCGCTGCCGTGCGCAACGGTGGTTTCGGCCAGCCGCGCACCACCCAGCCTTCGCCCTACAGCTTCGGTGAAATCTTCAAGGCCTGGTCGCCATTCCTGATCCTCACCGTGCTGGTCACTATCTGGACGCTCAAGCCGTTCAAGGCGATGTTCGCCGCCGGCGGCTCGATGTACAGCTGGGTATTCAACTTCGCGATTCCGCATCTGGACCAACTGGTGATCAAGAGCGCGCCGATCGTCGCCACCCCGACCGCGATTCCGGCGGTGTTCAAGCTCGACCCGATTTCCGCCACCGGCACAGCGATTTTCTTCTCCGCGCTGATCTCGATGCTGGTGCTGAAGATCAATTTCAAAACTGGTCTGACCACTTTGAAAGAGACCTTCTACGAACTGCGCTGGCCGATCCTGTCCATCGGCATGGTGCTGGCCTTCGCCTTTGTCACCAACTACTCCGGCATGTCCTCGACCATGGCCCTGGTGCTGGCCGGCACCGGCGCGGCGTTCCCGTTCTTCTCGCCGTTCCTCGGCTGGCTGGGGGTGTTCCTGACCGGTTCAGACACTTCGTCCAATGCCCTGTTCAGCTCGCTGCAAGCCACCACCGCGCACCAGATCGGCGTCAACGACACCCTGCTGGTAGCGGCCAACACCAGCGGCGGCGTGACCGGCAAGATGATCTCGCCACAATCGATCGCCGTGGCCTGCGCCGCCACCGGCCTGGTAGGCAAGGAATCGGACCTGTTCCGCTTCACCCTCAAGCACAGCCTATTCTTTGCCACCATCGTCGGCCTGATCACCCTGGCCCAGGCCTACTGGTTCACCGGCATGCTGGTGCACTGATCGCAACACCGAAAGAACCGGCGCCGGAGCATCCTTGCGGCGCCTGCAACTCACAACCCGGTCTGCAAGGCTGCTGAAAGCTTGCCTCTCTATATTCAGCAGCCGCCGCAGACGGATAACCGGGACCACCCGGAGACACGCCTGATGAGCGAGCTTTTTTACAACGCCTTGCCTAACGCGACCCGTGTCGCACCGCCCTTGGCCGAACCACGCCAGTACCCCAGCGAGAAACCGTCGCGGGTCTACCTGTTCGGCACCTGTGTGGTCGACCTGTTCTATCCCGAAGCCGGGATGGATGCGATTCACCTGCTCGAGCGCGAAGGCATTCGCGTGGAGTACCCGCAAGGGCAAAGCTGCTGCGGACAACCGGCGTACACCTCGGGTTACACCGAGCAGGCGCGCACCGTGGCCCGCTCGCAACTGGCGCTGTTCGCCGGCGACTATCCGGTGGTGGTGCCATCGGGTTCCTGCGCGGGCATGCTGCGCGAGCACTACGCGGACTTGTTCAAGGACGAGCCGCAAACCTTGAAGCAGGTGCAGGCCCTGGCCGAACGCACCTACGAGCTGGCGGAGTTCCTGTTGCACGTATGCAAGGTGCAGCTCAAGGACAGTGGCGAGCCGATCAAGGTGGCGCTGCACACCTCCTGCTCGGCACGGCGCGAGATGAACACCCACCTGCACGGTCGTGAGCTGCTGGCACAACTGGGCAACGTGGAGCGGGTAGAACACGACCACGAAAGCGAATGCTGTGGCTTTGGCGGGACTTTCAGCGTCCGAATGCCGGACATCTCCGGCGCGATGGTCGCGGACAAGACCCGCGCACTGAAGGAATCCGGCGCCCACCAGGTGCTGAGCGCCGACTGCGGCTGCTTGATGAACATCAACGGCTCGCTGGAGAAACAACGGGAAGCGCTGCGCGGCCAACACCTGGCCAGCTTCCTCTGGCAGCGTACCGGAGGTGCCCGATGAGCGCCCCGGAGCTTATTCCGACCCTGACCGTGTCGGACGATTTTCGCACCCGGGCCCACCAGGCCCTGGGTGACCGACAACTGCGAAACAACTTTCGCAGCGCCATGGATTCCCTCATGGCTAAACGTGCGGCGTCGTTCAGCGATGCCCACGAGCGCGAACACCTGCGGGCCCTGGGCAATGCGATCAAGGCCCGTGCGTTATCCAAGCTGCCCGACCTGCTCGAGCAGCTTGAACAGAACCTGACCCGCAACGGTGTGACAGTGCACTGGGCGGAAACGGTGGACGAGGCCAATGGCATCGTCCTCTCGATCATCCGAGCTCACGAGGCGCGGCAAGTGATCAAGGGCAAATCGATGGTCAGCGAAGAGATGGAGATGAACCATGTCCTCGCTGAACAAGGCATTGAATGCCTTGAGTCGGACATGGGCGAGTTCATCGTCCAGCTCGACCACGAGAAGCCTTCACACATAATCATGCCGGCGATCCACAAGAACGCCGGTCAGGTCGCGTCCTTGTTCCACGACAAACTTGGCGTGGAGTACACCAAGGACGTTGACCAACTCATTCAGATCGGTCGCAGGGTCCTGCGGCAGAAATTCTTCGAAGCGGACATCGGCGTCTCCGGCGTCAACTTCGCCGTGGCCGAGACCGGCACCCTGCTGCTGGTGGAAAACGAAGGCAACGGCCGCATGTCGACCACGGTGCCACCCGTGCACATCGCCGTCACCGGCATCGAGAAGGTCGTCGAGAACCTGCGTGACGTGGTGCCGCTGCTGTCGCTGCTGACCCGCTCGGCGCTGGGCCAGCCGATCACCACCTACGTCAACATGATCTCCGGCCCGCGCAAGGAGTATGAGTTGGACGGCCCGCAGCAAGTGCACCTGGTGCTGCTCGACAACGGTCGCAGCCAGGCCTTCGCCGACAGCGAATTGCGCCAGACCCTGAACTGCATCCGCTGCGGCGCCTGCATGAATCATTGCCCGGTCTACACCCGCATCGGCGGCCACGCCTACGGCGAGGTCTACCCCGGCCCCATCGGCAAGATCATCACCCCGCACATGGTCGGCCTGGCCAAGGTGCCGGACCATCCGAGTGCGTCTTCGCTGTGTGGCGCCTGCGGCGAAGTGTGTCCGGTGAAGATCCCGATCCCGAGCCTGCTGCGCCGCCTGCGCGAAGAGAACGTCAAGGCTCCGGACAGCCCCCATCAGGTGATGCGCGGCCAGGGCAGCAAGTACTCGCGCAAGGAACGTTTTATCTGGAACGCCTGGGCCAGGCTCAACAGTTCGCCGACCTTGTACCGCCTGTTCAGCCTGGCGGCCACCCGCCTGCGCGCGCTGACCCCGAGCAACGTCGGCCCCTGGACGCAAAACCACAGCGCACCGAAACCCGCCGCCCGGTCCTTGCACGACCTGGCCCGCGAGCATCTGGCCAAACAGGGAGAACGTCGATGAGCGCCAAACAGAACATCCTCGGCAAGCTGCGCAGCAGCCTGAGCGGCACCACGCCGATTGTGGATAACTTCGATGAGGCCCTGGTCACCGAGCCTTACACCTACACACCGGAACAACGCATCCCGCAGCTGCGCAAGCAGATGGAAGCGGTGCACACCGAGATTCATCAGACCACCGCCCAGGACTGGCCGGCGCTGCTCGCCCGCCTGCTGGGCGAACGCCAATTACCGAGCCTGCTGATCGCCCCGACCACGCCCCACGGCCGGCGCGTCAGCCAATACTGGGCCGAGCATCCCGGGTTGCCGGAGTTGAAGGCCTACGATCGGCCCGTCGAGGAATGGAAAGCCGAGCTGTTCAACGACACCCCGGCCAGCCTCACCACCACCCTCGGCGCCATCGCCGCCACCGGCAGCCTGATCCTCTGGCCGACCCGCGAAGAACCGCGGCTGATGAGCCTGGTGCCACCGGTGCATTTCGCCCTGCTCAAGGCCAGCGAGATCCGCGACAACTTCTATCAGGTCCAGCAGGAATACGCCTGGGCCCAGGGCATGCCGACCAACGCGCTGCTGGTGTCCGGCCCGTCGAAGACCGCCGATATCGAGCAGGTCCTGGCCTACGGCGCCCACGGCCCGAAAGACCTGGTGGTGCTGATTCTGGAGGACCAATGAGTCTACCGGCGGCTTTTCTGTGTGATACCCAACAACTGATCCCCCAGGAGCGGCGTTTCGACGATCCGCTCTCCACCCTGGCCTTCGGCACCGATGCGAGTTTTTATCGGCTGATTCCGCAACTGGTGATCCGCGTCGAGTCCGAAGACGAAGTGGTGGCCCTGCTCAAGCTGGCCCAGCGCGACCGCGTACCGGTGACCTTCCGCGCCGCCGGTACCAGCCTGTCGGGGCAGGCCATCAGCGATTCGGTGCTGCTGGTGCTCGGCGATAACTGGAATGGCCGCGAGATCCGCGACCAGGGCCAGCAGATCCGCCTGCAACCGGGGGTGATCGGCGCCCAGGCCAACGCCTGGCTGGCGCCGTTCGGACGCAAGATCGGCCCCGATCCGGCCTCGATCAACGCCTGCAAGATCGGCGGCATCGTCGCCAACAATGCCAGTGGCATGTGCTGCGGCACCGCGCAAAACACCTACCACACCCTGGCCGGCCTGCGCCTGGTACTGGCCGACGGCACTCGCCTGGACACCGAAGACGCCGCCAGCGTCGCGGCCTTTCGCAGCAGCCACGGCGAGCTGCTGGAACGCCTGGCCAGCCTCGGCCGCGAGACCCGCGCCAACAGTGAGCTGGCGGCGAAGATCCGCCACAAGTACCGGCTGAAAAACACCACCGGCCTGTCGCTCAATGCCCTGGTGGATTTCGATGAGCCGCTGGACATCCTCAGCCACCTGCTGGTGGGCTCCGAAGGCACCCTGGGTTTTATCAGCGCGGTGACCTACGACACGGTGATCGACCACCCACACAAAGCCTCGGCGCTGATCGTCTTCCCGGATGTGGAAACCTGCTGCAACGCGGTAACCGTGCTGAAAAACCAGCCGGTGTCCGCCGTGGAACTGCTGGACCGCCGCAGCCTGCGTTCGGTGCAGGACAAACCCGGGATGCCGGCCTTCGTCCAGCAACTGTCCGCCAATGCCTGTGCGCTGCTGATCGAGTCCCGCGCGGCATCTTCCGCGCTGCTGCAGGAACAACTGGCGCAGATCATGGCGTCCCTCGCCTCTTTCCCGGTGGAGAAGCAGGTCGACTTCACCGAAGACCCGAAGGAAAACGCCAAGCTCTGGGCGATCCGCAAGGACACCTTTCCCGCCGTCGGCGCGGTGCGCAAGACCGGCACCACGGTGATCATCGAAGACGTGACCTTCCCGGTGGAACAGCTGGCCATCGGCGTCAATCGCCTGATCGCGCTGTTCGACAAACACCGCTACGACGAAGCGATCCTGTTCGGCCATGCGCTGGAGGGCAACCTGCATTTCGTCTTCACCCAGGGCTTCAACAGCGCCGAGGAAGTCGCGCGCTACCAGGCCTTCATGGAGGACGTGGCGCAGCTGGTGGCGGTGGAGTTCGGCGGCTCGCTCAAGGCCGAACACGGCACCGGGCGCAATATGGCGCCCTTCGTCGAGCTGGAATGGGGCAGCGATGCCTACCAGTTGATGTGGCAACTCAAGCGCCTGCTCGACCCCAACGGCATCCTCAACCCGGACGTGGTGCTCAGCGAAGACCCGCAGATCCACCTCAAGCACCTCAAGCCGCTGCCGGCGGCCGACGAGATTGTGGATAAGTGCATCGAGTGTGGTTTCTGCGAACCGGTGTGCCCGTCCAAGGGGCTGACCCTGAGCCCGCGCCAGCGCATTGTGATCTGGCGCGATATTCAGGCCCGCAAGCGCGCCGGCGTCGACACCACGGAACTGGAAGCGGCCTATCAGTACCAGGGCATCGACACCTGCGCCGCCACCGGCCTGTGCGCCCAGCGCTGCCCGGTGGGCATCAACACCGGCGAGCTGGTGAAGAAGCTGCGCAGCCAGCACGCCACGCACACCAAGGCGGCCGATTGGCTGGGCTCGCACTTCGCCACCACCCTGCAGGGAGCGCGGTTCAGCCTGCATGTGGCCAACGGCGCGCGGATGCTGCTGGGGGCGCCACGCCTGGCCAGGGTTTCGGCGGCGCTGACCAGACTGTCCAAGGGCCAGGTGCCGCAATGGACCAGCGCCATGCCGCAGCCGGAACGGGCCATTCGCTTCAGCCCGGCCGTCAGCGACCAGCGGCCACGGGTGGTCTACCTGGCGGCCTGTGTATCGCGGGTCATGGGCCCGGCGGCCGGGGACAAGGAGCAAAGCTCGCTCTACGACAAGACCCGCGGCCTGCTGGAAAAAGCCGGTTATCAGGTGGTGATCCCGGACAACGTCGAAAGCCTGTGCTGCGGCCAGCCGTTCGCCTCCAAGGGCTACGCGGAACAGGCCGAGCACAAGCGCCAGGAACTGATCGGCGCCCTGCTTCACGCCAGCCGCGGCGGCCTCGACCCGATCTACTGCGACACCAGCCCCTGCACCCTGCGTCTGGTGCAGGACCTGGGCGACGTGCGCCTGGACCTGTACGACCCGGTGCGCTTCATCCGCACCCACCTGATGGACAAGCTCGAGTTCACCCCTCAGGAAGCGCCGGTCGCCGTGCACGTCACCTGCAGCACCCAACACCTGGGCGAAAGCCAGGCGCTGATCGACCTGGCGCGGCGTTGCAGCAACAACGTGGTGATCCCGGAAGGCATCCATTGCTGCGGCTTCGCGGGCGATAAAGGGTTCACCACACCGGAGCTCAATGCCCACTCCCTGCGCAGCCTCAAGGACGCGGTGCAATATTGCAGCGAGGGCATCTCCACCAGCCGCACCTGTGAAATCGGCCTGAGCCAGCATGGCGGGATCGATTATCACGGGCTGGTGTACCTGGTGGACCGGGTGACCCAGCCCAGGCAAGCCTGATCGGCACCAGATAAAAAGGGGCGTTTCGCCCCTTTTTTTACGTCCGCAGGTTCAGTGGTCGCGACCCTGGGCAGAAAAGTAGAACCCTGGCGAACCACCGCAGTCCACCGATCAAGCTCCCGAAAACGGGAGCTTCCTGAAATCTCGGCAGTTCGTACTGATGGCCAGCAGCGCCTGGCCCTTCAGTTCAAGGAGACGCCCATGAAACGCTCTGTACTGTTAGGCCTGTTCGTCACCGCTTCGATCCTGGCTTCCCCCGGCTTCGCCGGGAACCAGGAAGACCTGTGCCAGGTGAACCTGCAAACCATCCGTGATGCACGGACCACCATCCAGGCCGCGGACCTGCAGGCCAACATCGACGCCACCGTGCAACAAGCCCAGGCGGCCCAGGCGAAAAACACCGAGGAAGGCACCAAGGAATGCATCGCCCTGACCACCCGCGCGATCCAGAGCATCCAGAACAGCGCCAAGGGTGAAGGCGGCGGCTAACAGGCCCCGCCTTCGGGATGGCCTTGCGGGCCATTTTGGCGTAGACTGTACAAACCTGCTGGTAATGCACAGCAGGTTCGGGGCCGTTTAGGATTCGACGCCGGTTGCGAAACTTTAGGTGCATGCCGAGTTGGTAACAGAACTCGTAAATCCACTGTTGCAACTTCCTATAGTTGCCAATGACGAAACCTACGGGGAATACGCTCTCGCTGCGTAAGCGGCGCTAGCCTTCCTTCTGGTACCTTCGGGTCCAGCAATCATCAGGGGATGTCTGTAAACCCGAAATGATTGTCATACAGAACAGAATCGCCGTGCAGTACGTTGTGGACGAAGCGGCTAAAACTTACACAACTCGCCCAAAGCACCCTGCCCGTCGGGTCGCTGAGGGTTAACTCAATAGACACGGCTACGCATGTAGTACCGACAGCGGAGTACTGGCGGACGGGGGTTCAAATCCCCCCGGCTCCACCAAACGAAGCAAAAACAAAGCCCGCCTTGTGCGGGCTTTGTCGTTTCTGGCGGCCACCCTCCCCGAAGAGAGGCTTCAGATAATACCCATCCATTCAACAAACCTATTTTCTACGCCCTCACCCTCTCCCCCCAGAAGCCACAGATCTATCCCTTAGATGTGTTGACTTCCCAAAAAATAATAGGGAATCATTCTAGCCTGTTGCTAGCAATCTCTCTGCCTTATACTCTGAAACTTTTCACTGAAGTCATGACTTTAAAATCTTTATAAATTCTGGCTCTGCTACCGCAGATGCTCAATCCGTGAGATCGACTCAATGATCGTTACTCATCTAACTCTGAAAAATTGGCGTAATTTTCGTAGCGTGGACATTCCGCTACGAGAGCGCACCTACCTACTAGGTGCAAACGCCGCTGGCAAATCCAATCTTCTTGACGTATTCCGCTTTCTTCGAGACATAAGCAAACCTCAAGGAGGGGGACTACAGAAGGCAATTTACGATAGAGGTGGAGTACAGAAACTTCGCTGCTTACATGCTCGACGTGACCCAGAGGTCAGAATTGAAATTCATCTTTCTGACAGCGCGGATGATAATGAACCTCTTTGGCGTTATATCTTAGGTTTTAAACCAGAAGGAAAAGGTGCGCAACGAACCCTGATTTCGGTAGAACAAGTTTGGCAAAAACATAAACTACTACTAGACCGTCCAGACAAATTAGATCGTGGTGACCCGGTGCGTCTCACTCAAACTGCGCTGGAGCAAATACAAGCCAACGCTAGCTTTCGTGAACTAGCGAACTTTTTTGGGGACACAACTTATCTTCATCTGGTACCACAATTATTGAAATACGCGGAACAAATTGGTGGCCAGCGTTTAGAGGATGACCCTTTTGGTCAGGGTTTCCTTGAGCGCATTGCTTTAACACCACCTAAGACTCGTGACTCTCGCCTTAAGAAAATTGAAGCGGCTTTAACTTTGGCTGTACCGCAATTTAAAGAATTACGCTTTGCTCCAGACAAGATCAAGGGCCATCCTCATCTCGAAGCTCGCTACAGCCACTACAGGCCAAATGCCGGCTGGCAGCGTGAAGAACAATTCTCGGATGGGACCCTGCGTCTTTTAGGACTTTTATGGGTATTACTTGAAGGAGACTCCTTACTATTACTCGAAGAGCCTGAGCTCTCTTTAAACGACTCAATTGTTAGAGAGATTCCTCGTCTACTTCAGCGCGCACTTCGAGGAAAAAAACAACGTCAAGTTCTTATAAGCACTCATAGTGAAGCACTTTTAAGCAATCCAGGTATTGATGGAAGAGGAGTCTTGCTCTTAAAGCCTGAGCTTGAAGGGACAAGAGTGCGTGGAATTGATGAAAAAGAAGCCTTCGCTTTAGAAAATGGTCTATCAGTGGCTGAAGTCATTTTACCAAAAACGCGCCCCGAGCTAGCAGAGCAGATGAGCTTATGGCAATGAAATGGATATTCCTTGCTACAGAAGATGAACTTAGTGAAAAAGTTGGCATTCGCCTAGCGGCCGAAGCTGGACTCGAAATTGGCCAGTGCTTGAGGCGGAATGGCTTTGGATACCTTAAAAGTAGAGTAGCGAATTTCTGCCAAATGGCGAGACAAGCACCTGTACTTTTAATTACAGACCTAGATAGAAAACAATGCGCCAACACCCTAATTGATGAGTGGCTAGGCAATCATGAAAAACCAGAAAACTTTCTATTTAGAGTTGCAATCCGGGAAGTAGAGTCCTGGATCCTCGCTGATCAAGAGGCCTTACGAAAGCTTCTAGGAAAGAAAGGACAGTTCCCTCATCGTCCAGATGAGCTTGCAGACCCTAAAAGTACCTTTTTATCATTAGCACAAAACGCTCCCAAAAATATAAAAGAAGAGCTTGTTATTCAAAGAGGTTCGGTATCAAGTCAAGGAGTTGGATATAATGCAGTTCTAGGACAATGGGTTAGTGAGAGTTGGAGTCCTACTCGGGCAGCAGAGCGCTCGCCCAGCCTACAACGCACTCGACAGCGTCTACTAGAGCTTTCCGAAAGGCTTAAAAAACCATAAGAACACTAAGCCCTCTCTTTTATACACAGTGAGAAATACCGCTCCCTTCTACACAAAAAAGGCATAAAGAAAACTCCTACAACAATAGGCTATGTTTTAGATTATTGAGCCCGCCTCCCCTTTTCACCTCTCTCCAAAGACAGCTGCCTTCACACGCAAAGCTCTATATGACGACAGTGCAGCTCAGTCTATCGTACCCACCAAATTGTTGGGGCAACTGTGTACAGGTAGCATTCTTAATTCTAGAGGGAACTGCTACTGGTGTTTCTCGTGTACGACGATTGTGATTTGTGAATCACAAGACATTTATAGGATAAGGTTCCTTTCAGCAGTTCTGCGCACCTGCCAAACACTCAAAACAGCACCTCCAACTCCACCCCCTCCGCCATCGCCCTATTCCCCGCATCCCCCGGATGCAGGTGATCGCCCGAGTCGATCAACGGCAACAACCGGGTCGGATGCCGCGGATCGCGGGTCAGTTGGTCAAAGTCGATCACCGCATCAAATGCCCGGCTGCTGCGTATCCATTGGTTGAGCGCCTGGCGCAGTTGTTCCTTTTGCGGGCTGTGGTAGCGCTCGATGATGCTGCCTTCCAGGGCGCCTTCGAAGGGCAGCAGTGTGGTGCCGATGATGCGCAGGTTGTGGCGATGCGCCTGGTCGATCAGTTGTCGATAACCGGCGATTAGCTTGTCCAGTGCAGGCAAGGGTGCGTTGAGCGCGAAGGCGGTGCCGGGCCAGCTGATGTCGTTGATTCCCAGCATCAGCACCACGCTTTTCACCCCGGGTTTGCTCAGCACGTCGCGCTCGAAACGTGCCCGTGCACTGGCGCCCATGCCGTCTTCGAGCAGGCGCGCACCGGATATGCCGCCGTTGAGCACGGCGATGTTTTTGGCGGCCAGGCGCTGGGCGAGGAAGTCGGGCCAGCGGCGGTTGCTGTCCAGGGTCGAGCCGTTGCCGTCGGTAATGGAGTCGCCGAGCACCACCAGGGCGCGGCTGTCGGGCGCGGCGTCCACCAGGATGTCGCTGAGGAACAGCCTCGCTTCCGCTTGCCGCTCACCCGCTAACTGCTGAGTATCGACGTGGTTGCCCGGGGCGATAAACGCGGTTTGCTTGCCGTCCCAGTGGAAGGTGGTCAGCGGCGTGGGCTGCGGCAGGTACAGCGAGACAACCAGCTCACCAAGGGCCGGCACCGCCAACGCCACCGGGTCGCTGGTGCGGGTTTCGCCTGGTGCGATGCTGACCTGTTCCTTGCCGCCAAACGTCAGGATGTGCCCGGAACCTGCACGACCAGACTCCCCCTCCTCCACGGCCGCGACCCGCGCCGCGCCAATCAGCAGCGGCTGCTGGCCGTATTCGTTGGAAAGCACCACCCGCACCCGGCTGCCACCGACACTGACGCGCAGCTTCTGCTGGACGGTGCTGTCGGCCAGGGTTGCGGGAATCCGCGTGGGCAGCGGCAGCTCGTTGCCCCAGGTCGGTTGCGGGCTGGCCATCCAGGTGGTGAGCCAGTTGTCCTGGGCCAGGACCGGGCCCGCGGCGAGCAGGGCCGTCACCATCAGCGGCAGGGAAAATTTTGAGTACAGGGCTTTCATCCGGGTAGCTCCTTGAGGCCGTAAGGCTGAGGCGAGCCAGATTGCTCCATTCGAAATAACCGTGATAGAAGGCATAACTTCATACAGCCCATTCCGATATCGAATACCCATGGACAGCCTCAAAGCGATGCACTGTTTCGTCCGCGCCGTCGAGCTGGGCAGCCTGTCATCGGCCGCCCGCGAGCTGGGCAGCACCCAGCCCACCGTCAGCAAGCTGGTAGCGGCCCTGGAACAGCAGTTGGGCACCCGCCTGCTCACCCGCGGCACCAGCGGGCTGACGCCCACCGAACAGGGCAAGCGTTTCTACGAGCGGGCGAAAGCCGTGCTGGAGGAATACAGCGAAGCGGTGGCCGAGGTGCGCGGCCTGACCGAGCGCCCCGAAGGCGTGCTGCGGGTCAATGTGCCGGTGAGCCTGGGCGTGCTGCACCTCAATGCCTTGCTGCTGGCGTTCATGGCGCAATACCCGGACATCGAGGTGGAGCTGATCTTCAACGATCGCTTCGTCGACCTCACCGAGGAAAACGTCGATCTGGCCCTGCGCCTGGGCGGTGACCTGCCGCCCAACGCCATCGCCCGGCGCATCGCGACGTCGCCGCGCTACCTGGTGGCGGCCCCGGAGTACCTGCGCCAGCATGCGCCCTTGAACAGCCCAGCCGACCTGGGCGAACACAACTTCCTGCGCTTCGCCTGGCTGGCGGCGGGCGACCGTCTGGAACTGAGCGGTCCACACGGTGAGAAGGTCAGCATCACCCCCCAAGGGCGCTATCGGAGCAACAGCTCGTTGGCCATCCGCGACGGCGTGCTGCAGGGCGCCGGGCTGTGCATCACCCCGGCCTGGCTGGTCAGCGACCTGCTGGACAGCGGGCAGTTGGTGCGGGTCCTGCCCGACTGGAGCGGGCCAGCCAACGAGGCATTCCTGATCTACCCCGAGCGCCGCTACCGGCCCCTGCGCGTGCGTTTGCTCATGGAGTACCTGGCCGAGCGGGTGGCGCGCTTGCCGGGCTTCATTCCCTGAACCCAGGGCAAGCGCGTTGCCTGCCATGGACACGATCAATGGCCATTACGATCCCCTTTTGGCCAACCCCGTGCTGTGAATCACAAGCACCCTCAGCAAGAATCGAACCCGGACCACCGACTCGAGTGACCTACGCTGTCACCACAACCGCCCTTGTGAACCTTGACCCTCTTTGTCCTTTGCCTTTCAAGGACCGCCTGCCGCGTACAGAACATAAAAACCATCGCCACGCTGGGGAAACCATTCATGGCCACTATGAAACGCATACTGAGTGCCACCGTTTGTGGGCTGTCGCTGCTGGCCGGCGCGGCACAGGCCGAGCAGCGCGAGCTGCGGGTGTACAACTGGGCCGACTACATCCTGCCGTCGGTGCCCAAGGACTTCGCCAAGAACAGCGGCATCAAGGTCACCTGGGACACCTTCGACACCAACGAATCCCTCGAAGCCAAGCTGCTGACCGGCAACTCGGGCTACGACCTGGTGGTGCCGTCGAACCAGTTTCTCGACACCCAGATCAAGGCCGGGGTGTTCCAGAAGCTCGACAAGTCCAAGCTGCCCAACTGGAAGCATCAGGACCCCGAGCTGCTCAAGCTGCTGGACAGCAACGACCCGGGCAACCAGTACGGCGTGCCCTACATGTACGGCACGGTGCTGATCGGCTTCAACCCGGCCAAGGTCAAGGCCGCGCTGGGCGACAACGCGCCGGTGGACAGCTGGGACCTGGTGTTCAAGCCAGAGTACATGGAGAAGCTCAAGTCCTGCGGCGTGGCCATGCTCGACTCGCCGTCGGAAATCCTGCCACTGGCCCTGCATTACCTGGGGCTGGACCCCAACAGCCAGAACCCGCAGGACTATGAAAAAGCCAAGGATCTGATGCTGAAGATCCGCCCCTACGTCACCTACTTCAACTCGGCCAAATACATGACCGATATCGCCAATGGCGACATCTGCGTGGCCATCGGTTACTCCGGCAGCTTCTACCAGTTCGGCAATCGCGCCAAAGAGGCCGGCAACGGCGTGGTGGTGGACTGGCGCCTGCCCAAGGAAGGCGCGCCGATCTGGTTCGACACCTTCGCCATTCCCAAGAGCGCGAAGAATGTCGCCGAGGCCCATGAGTTCCTCAATACCCTGCTGGACCCGAAAGTCATCGCGCCCATCAGTGATTTCCTCGGTTACCCCAACGCCAACAAGGATTCGATTGCGTTGATCAACAAGGAGATCACCGGCAATACCGACCTGACGCCAACCCCCGAAGCCCTGAAAAAACTCTATGTGGTGCAGCCGCTGCCGCAAAAGCTGGAACGTGTGCGCACCCGGGTCTGGACCAGCATCAAGTCGGATAAATAATCCGCCCTCAGGCAGCCCCGCCCTGGGGCTGCCAGGCTTTCACTTCAGCTCGAACACTAGGCAGGGATTGTCATTCAAGCGCCCCTCGAACACCGGGGTCGCCTGTTCCAACGCAGTTCCCGCCAGCAATGCCCGATCCTTGCGCGCCAGGATCACCCAGGCCGGACGCGGCAACGACGCCAGCGGCGACAGATCGTCCTTGCCGATAAACCGCGGCTGCTCATCGTGGTCCAGGTTCATCATGTAGCGCACCGCCCAGGTGTCTTTGCCCAGGTTGAGAAACACCAGGGTGCCGCGGTCCTCCCCACGCAGTTGCTCGACCTGGGCGACAAAACCCCGGGTGGCGAATTGCAGGTCCTTGGCCGGCTCGATCACCTTCACCAGCAGCCACCACTGCGCCGCCAGGGCCAACAGGCTGAGCAGCACCAAGCGCCGCCCGGGCGCATTGCGAGTGGTTTGCCAGCCATGCAGCGCCAGCACCTGCAGGCCGAAAAACACCGCCATCATCAGCGGCAATGACAGCGCCGGCCAATAACCGTGCTTCTGCCAGCTGTGCCGACAGACCAGCAACACCACCGCGCACAAGCCCGGCAGTAACCCGACCAGGCCGAGATAAAACCAGCGCACCCTGAGCAGCCAGCGCTGCGGATGGAGCAGGCCGTAAGCCGCGACCGCCGCGAACATCGGCACCATGGGCAGGATGTAATAGGCACGCTTGAAGTGCGGCACCGACAAGCCGAGCAGGATCATCAATCCACAGGCGCCCAGGCGTGCCAGCAGTTGCAGCTTGTCGTCCGTGTGCCGCATGGACCATTGCCGACGCAGGACGAACAGCGTCGCCAGCGCCAGCGGCACCACCGGGAAGTACCGGTAGAGGCTGAGCTGAAAGTAGAAATACAGCGGCTCGCCGCTTTCATCGAGGCGCCCGCCGACCTGCATCTGGTAGACCTGTCGGGCGAAGGCTTCGCCGCCACTGAACTGCGCCAGTTGCACCAACGCCCACCAGCAGGCAGCCAGCAGGATCAGGCCGATCAGCCCATGGGCGAGTACCTTGCTCAACAGTCGCCAGCCGTCGCCCGGTGCCCGGCAAATACTCAATGCCCAGTAGGTACAGGCCATGCCGCAGACCTCGATCAGCCCCAGGGGGCCGCGGATGGCGAAGGCGATGACGAACAGCGGAAAAATCGCGTACTGGCGCCATTTGGAACCCAGCTGCTCGCCGCTGTGCAGCAGGTAAAAACAGCCCAGGCACAGCAGCGAGACCATCTGGTCCAGGCATACCGAGCGCGACTTCTCCAGCCACTGGGTGGTCAGCGCCGTGAGCAGCACCGCCAGCAATGCCCAGGTGCGATCGAGCGGCGCCAGCAGGCGGTACAGCAGCGCCAGCACCCCGGCCGAGGCCAGCGCCGTGGGCAGGATATTGGCCAATTCGTTAGGGGCGCCGAACAGCTGGGCAAAGCCATAGCTGAACAAGGTGGCGGTGCCCGGATAGTCCGGGTAAGGCTCGCCGTAGGTGGTGGGGAACAGGCTCGCGCCGTGGCGGAACATCTCCTGCAGGAACAACCACCAGCGCCCGTCGAAGCCTTGCGCTGGCTGGTCCCAGATGCCGAAAGTGAACAGGAACAAAGCGAGCAGAAAGACGCCCAACATCTCGATGCGAATGCGGTGGTGGTCCATGGATGATCCGTCAGAGGGTGCGTTGCCCGAAGGCTTGGGCATGCCGGCTGCCATGTTGCAGCCGCAGGCCCTGAACCATCCCTGAACAGGCCGCAAAAAATCCCGGCCCTTCCATCAGCCCTACTCGCAAAGACAGGCTGGCGTCCCACTCCCTCCTGATCGCTCAGCCTGGCGTACTCAGTTCTCCTGCCGCAGAAATGGCAGCAGATGAGTAATAAAGGCTTCGGGCGCCTCCTCGGTAATGAAGTGGCCACACCCCGGCACTATCGCCCCCTGAAGTCTCAGGGCATTGCCCTTCATCGTCAGCAACGGCGCATCGTTAGTGGCGTGTTCGGCGCCAATCGCCAGGACCGGCATTGCCAGTGGGCGGCTGGCACGCTCGCGGTTCTGCCGGATGCTCTCGGGGATGGCCCGGTAATAGGCGAACCCGCCCCGCAGCCCACCGGGCACCGAGTAGGCTCTGACATAGGTCTGGACCGCGACCCGCTCCTGATGCACCGACCACTTTTCGAACATGTAAGCCAGGTACTGCGCCTCCCGCCCGGCGATCAGCACCTCCGGCAGGTCCTGCAACTGGTTGAACATGAAGTGCCAGAGAAAGATGTTCTGCCCCGCAGGCGCGAAGATCGACGGCGCCTCGGCCAGGCCGGGAATCACCGCCTCCGTCAGGGCCAGTTTCTCCACCGCCTGCGGATAGTCGCAGGCCAGGGCGTAGGCCACCCACATGCCGACATCGTGCCCCACCACCGAGTACTGGCTGTAACCGAGCGCCAGCATCAAGGCCTGCAGGCGAGACGCCGTGGTGCCGGTGTCGTAGCCCTGCTCGGGGCGATCGGACAAGCCCATGCCGGGCAGGTCGACCGCGATCGCCCGGTAACCCTGCCCGGCCAGCGCCTGCATGACATGGCGCCAGGTGAACCAGGTCTGCGGCCACCCGGGGATCAACAGCACGGGTTTGCCCTGGCCCTCACTGACATAGTGAATGCGCCCGCCGTCCACCTGTACGTAGCCATGGCGGTAGTCACGCCCGGCAAAAGCCTGCTGCTCGAAAAGATCCATGCTCAGCGTCCTTGATGGGAGGGCTGGGCAATGCCCAGCAGTCGGTTGATCTGGGCCTGGTGCAGCGGCGCGCCGGCGAAGTCGTCGAAGACTTTGTCCGTCACCTGGATGATGTGCTCATTGATAAAGGCCACGCCTTCGCGCGCGCCCTGCTCCTGGTCTTTCAGGCAGCACTCCCATTCCAGGGTCGCCCAGCCGGCATAGTCATAAAGCGCCAGCTTGGAAAAGATCCCCTTGAAATCCACCTGCCCGTCGCCCAGCGACCGGAACCGCCCGGCCCGCTCGGCCCAGGGCTGATAACCGCCGTAAATGCCCTGGCGGCCGGTGGGATTGAACTCGGCGTCCTTCACATGAAACATGCGAATGAACTCGTGGTAGATATCCAGGTAGTCCAGGTAATTGAGTTGCTGCAGGACGAAATGGCTGGGGTCGAAGAGCATCTTGCAGCGCGGGTGGTTGCCGACCCGCTCCAGGAACATCTCGAAGCTCACGCCGTCATGCAGGTCCTCGCCCGGGTGGATCTCGTAGCACAGGTTCACCCCCTGCTCGTCACAGGCGTCGAGAATCGGCAGCCAGCGCTTGGCCAGCTCATTGAACGCCGAGTCGACCAAGCCTTCCGGGCGTTGTGGAAAGGGAAAGAAATAGGGCCAGGCGAACGAGCCGGAAAAGCTCCCCATATCGCTGAGCCCCAAGCGGCGCGAAGCCTTGGCCGACAGTTTCAGCTGTTCGAGGGCCCACTGGGTCCTGGCGCCACTGTCGCCCCGCAGAGCCGCCGGGGCGAAGCCATCGCACAGGCTGTCGTAGGCGGGATGCACCGCCACCAACTGGCCGAACAGGTGGGTGGTCAGTTCGCTGATCACCAGCCCGTGTTCGGCCAGGGTGCCGCTGACCTCATCGCAATAATCCTGGCTGCTGGCCGCCAGGCGGACATCGAACAGGCGCTCATCCCAGGCTGGTACTTGAAGCGCCTTGAACCCCAGCCCCGCCGCCCATGCGGCAATGGCGGGCAGGGTGTTGAATGGCGGTGCCGCATCACTGAATTGAGCCAGGTGCAGGCTCGGTCCCTTGAGGGTTTTCATGGTTAACGCCCTATTGTTTGTCGTTCGACAAACAATAGGGCTGCCCTCGACACCCCGTCAATACGATGGCTTGATTTTTTTGTCGATCGACCAATAATTGGCAGCACTCCCTTTGCATCGAGAACTGGACATGGCTGGCAGACCCCGCGAATTCGACCGAAAGCAGGCCCTGTACAAGGCGCGTGATGTGTTCTGGCAGCGCGGCTTCGAGGCCACTTCCATGTCCGATCTGGTGGACGCGCTGGGCATTGCCTCGGCGCGCATCTATGCGGCCTTTGGCTCCAAGGAAGCGTTGTTTCGCGAAGCCATCGAAGTCTACGAGTCGGGCGACGGCGCCTTTGCCGACGCGGCCCTGGGCGACGACATCAGTGCCCGCGATGCCATCGAGCGCATGCTCAGGGAAGCCGTCGAACTCTATACCCAGCCCGACCGGCCCCTGGGCTGCATGGTGGTGTCCTCCGCCACCAATTGCTCGGCGGACAACGACGGCATCAGAGAATGGCTGGCCGAACACCGCCGCGACAGGACCCGCTCCATCATCGAGCGCCTGGAGCAGGCCGTGCGCGCTGGCGAGCTGCCCAAGCGCACCGACGTGATGTCCCTCGGGGACTGCTATGCCACGGTGCTGCATGGGCTGTCGGTGCAGGCCCGGGATGGCATCGGCAGGTCGCGCCTATTGGCGATGATTCCCATGGCCATGGCGGCCTTCGATGCGCAAACCGAAGCGGCCACTTAACACTTGCGAGCAGCCAATCGCGGACAAAAAAACGGCCCGGCGGGATCGCCGCCAGGCCGTATTCGAGTCATTACGCGATTTACAGAAAGACCGCCGAGAGCATGCCCAGCGCACCCAGGCAACAGCCGATCAAGGTGCCGCGCCCCGGCAACTCACGGAACACCGACCAAATCACCAGCGGTTCGAGCAGCAACAGCGAGGTCACCGACACCACCGTGATCATCCAGATATCGCCGACCGCCAAATAGCCCAGCCAATAGGCGCCAATCAGGCAGATACCGGCGAAACACATGATCAGTACGGGAAACGCCAGGTCCGGCCATGACGTGTTGCCCGTCTGCGCCAGGCGGGCGGCGACCACTTCGCTGTAGATCGCGCAGAACTCGCCCAGCACCATCAGCCCTACAGCAGAAACTCCGAGTAATTCTTTGGACATATGACAAACCCCTTGGTATTGAGAGCCAGATTTTTCAGCTCCCAGGCAGCAATGGCTCCGCTGACGGAGCCGCCATGACGATGCCGAGGGGTTTGCTCTAATTCAGTGACCGTGAGGAACCTGAACATGTCCATCTCCTGCGTGGTGGGTGGTACGGGCGCCCGCGAACGCCATGGACGATTGCGGACCGCTCTCTGTATAGGGTATTTCCGGGGTGGTCGACACGCGTTTTTTGTAGAGTTTTTGTCTGTTCGCCGCCACAGGGGCCAATGCCGCCAACCAGAAAAGCCTTCGCTACTCGGCCCGGAAGTTCCAGACGATCTCCACCACCCGCACCGCCAATACCAGGTACACCAGGAACAGCGCGACCTGCAGCAGCCGGTGATAGGGCAGCCTGGCCAAGCGGCGCAGGCCGTCGCTGACATTGAGCAGCATCAGCAGCGCCGACACCCCGATCAACCCCCATCCGGTCAGGCCGGAGCCGAACAGGCCCAGGAACAGGTGGTGGTCGCTGTGCAGCGCATTGGTCCCGGCGGCGAACAGCAAAGCGCAGACCAGCAGGTTCTTGACGTTGTCGAAGACCCGCGTGTTCAGGTCGCCGTCCAGCAGGTCCAGATACTTTCGCCACAGTTTGCGCATGTTCAAGGCACCTGTTCGGCCGCAGGAAAGAAAGACGCCCAGGGCGTTTTCAAAGATCAATCACCCGCCGGGCGCACCTCCCAGCGTAGTGACGATTGCCGCAACCTGCTTGCGGTCGTTCAACCCCATGCGGTACACCCCGTTCAACAAGGAAAACAGGCAGGAGCCTGCTGTTACCCAATCCTCCCTCGTTCACGATTTGTTAAGAATCGCCTCCGTATACTCGGACCGCCTGATCCTCCCCGGCGCAACCTCTTCGGCAGTCCCCTCATGTCGCGACCCGCACCGCTGTTGTTTCTGCTTGCCGCCCTGCTGTTCTTCTTCGCCCTGGGCAACCACCAGTTGCAGGGCTCCACCGAAGCCCGGGTCGCCGGGATCGCCATGCAGATGCACCTGGACGATGACTGGGTGACGCCGCGCCTGTTCGGCCAGCCCTTCCTGGAAAAACCGCCGCTGAGCCTGTGGCTCGACGCCAGCGCCATCCGCGTATTCGGTGGCACGCCGTGGGCGGTGCGCCTGGCCTCGGCCTTCGCCGGGCTGTTCAGCGTGATGCTGCTGTACGCCATGCTGCGCCGCTTCGGCCGCCCGCCAGCGGTGGCCTGGCTCGCCGGCGCCATGCTGGCGACCATGGCCAGTTACTGGGGCAATGTGCGCGGGGTCGGTGAAGACGCCCTGCTCAGCCTCGGCGTGACCCTGGCGCTGCTGGCGTTTTTCCACACCCAACGGCGCCAGGCCGAACGCCAGCCGGCCACTCTGGGCTGGCTGCTGTTCGCCCTCGGCATCGCCATCGCCACCCTGAGCAAGGGCGTGCTGGGCCTGGCGATGCCGGGCGTGGTGATCTTCGCCTGGCTGCTGGCCGACAGCCTGATCGAAAAGCGTTTCGCCCTCGGCCACTGGCTCAAACCCGCCCTGCTGACCCTGCTCGGCCTGGTGCCGCTGCTGATCTGGCTGTATTTCCTGTACCAGCGCGGGGGCCTGCAAGCCCTGGGCGAAGTGCTGTGGACCAACAGCGTCGGGCGCTTCGATGGCTCCTTTGTCGAGGCCGGGCATTACGAGCCCTTCTATTACTACCTGGCCAAGCTGCCGCAAGCCTTCCTGCCGTGGAACATCCTGGTCTACCTGGGCCTGTGGCACTTTCGCAAAAGTCTGGTGAAAAACCGCTACCTGCTGTTTTTCAGCCTGTGGCTCGTAGCCCAGTTCACCCTGCTGTGCCTGGCGTCGAGCAAGCGCACCGTGTACCTGATGTCGCTGACCCCGGCCGCGGCGGTGCTGGCGGCCGAATACGCGGCAGTGCTGTACGAACGCCTGCGCCAGCGCGCCGCGGGCGATGGGTTCTGGAGCGTCGTGGGGCGTCGGCGCCGCGGCCTGGCCCTAGGCGTGCTGACGCTGGTGGTGTGCAGTTACCTGGTGGCCGCGCAGTGGGCCGCGCCACGCGCCGATCGCCAGCTGTCCTTTGTACCGCTGATCAGCGAGATCCAGACGCTACAGGCCGCCGGGCAGCAGGTGGCGCTGTATCAGGCCAACGAACGCGCGGCCGGCGCCAGCGTGTTCTACACCCAGAGCCTGCTCAAGGACGTGCAGACCGTGGCCCAGCTGAATGAGTTTCTCGGCACCTCGCCGAACAACGTGGCGGTCATGGCCCTGCAGGAAGACCCCAAGCCACCGCTCAAGGTACTGAAGAAGGTCACGGTCAGTCGCCAGGCCTACTACTTTGTCGGCCACTGACCGGCACAGTGAGCGCCCATAAAAAAGGCACCCTCATGGGGTGCCTTTTTTTATCTCGTCGCCAGGCTTTCGCACCGGCGCCAGCATGGCTCACTGAACGGTTTTCAGCTTGACCACATCGCCGGAGACCTTGGTGGTGTAACCGCTCAGGACCCAGGCCCAGAACCAGTTTTCCTGGATCTGGGTGTTGATCATCGCGTCACCGCCCTTGGCCTGGATAGCCGCGGTCTGGGCGCGGACGAAGCGGTTGTTCTGCCGGATTGGGATGACCCCGAACAGCATGATGCCGGTAGCCGTTGCTTCGCTGTGACCGACCACGGTGTACTGGCTACTATCCAGTTGCTGAGTTTTCATCGCGGTGCCGGTGCAGCCAGCCAGGGCCAGGACAACCAGCGCAGAGGCGGCGATTTTGCTCAAGTGTTTCATGCATGACTCCATAAACCAGGAACCCGGGAACTCTTTTCTCCGGGGCGCGCACCCTAACAGTTCTGGTCACCCAAAAAACATCGGCAAGCGCCAAAAATTGCGCCGGGGCCCTCTCCCGCCGGGCGCCTGGCATTGACGATTCAGTCAGCTACTGAAGCACCGTTATCGATCGGCGCCGCGGACTGCCCGGCCCCCGGCTCACTGTGCGCCAGCACCGGCTGCTCCAGGCGCGCGCGGCCATAAAACAGCAGCGCCGTCAGCAGGCAGGTGAGCCACACCACGATCCCCGCCCAGAAGGTATGGGACATGTAATGCCAGCCCTGCAGCACCCGGGTGGTGCCATAGACGAAACCCAGCAGCAGCGAGCCGTACAGTAGCGCCTTGGCGTGGCGCCAGCGATAACGCCGGGCCACGAAGTACAGCGCCAGCATGGTGAAACCGCCCGAGGCATGGCCGCCCGGCCAGCAGCGGCCGTCACCGGCGGTCTTCAACAGCTCGAAGTTCTCATACCACTCCTTGTGCTCGATCTTGCCGGCGTACTGGGTGGTTTCCACCGGGCAGTACACGCTGGTGTGGCCCTTGAGGTAGTGAATCGCCCCGGTGCACAGGGCGAAGGCCACCACCACGAACAGCAGGTCCCGGCGATGGCGCGCGGTAAAACGCAATACCGGCGCCACGCGGAGCTTCTCCAGCAAGGTCTTGCCGCGGCCAAACCTTGCGCCCTTGAACAGCGGCCAGACAAACGACAGCAGCAGCCCGATCAGCGCCAGCTCGCCGGTCCAGTTGGGGATGATCCGCGCCCACTTGTGGGTGATCTTCTCGAACAGATGGGAGTGATCCAGCGGGAAGGTCTGGCTCACCGGATCGAAGAACAGGTCGCTGAAGGCGATGTCGATCCGGGTCATGTCGAACATCAGGAACACCAGCGCCGCGCACAGCAGCGGCAGGCCGAGGTTCCATTTATAAAAGCTCCAGGCCGTAAAGCGGGGACGGGAAAACGCCGGCATAGTCAGAGTCTCGGACAAGGGACGGTCAGGGGCGGTTGAAGGCGACGGAACGCCAGTCGCTGGCTTCGATGAAGCCGAGCATGTGCGGACGCCCGTCGAGGGTATCGGTGGAGACGAACAACGAGGCGCCGTAGCCCAGGGTCGAAGACGGCAGCTTCAGCGCCTTCTCCAGCGCGGCCATGCATTCGCTGTGGGTCACCAGCACCAGGTTGCGCCCGGCCACCTTGTGCGCCAGGGCATCGCGCAACAGGCTGCGTTTGCAGTCGAACAGCCAGTCTTCGCCACTGCCGGCCTTGCTGAACATATAACCTGAGGTCTGTACCGCGCGGGTCAGCGGGCTGTGGTAGATGTCGGCCTTGTCCAGCCCCAGGTGCTCGAACTGCGCGCCGACCCCCACCGCCACGTCACGGGCACGGTCGGTGATGCCGTCGGGCACGTTCAGGCAGGCGGCCCTGGAATGGTCGCAACGCTCCACATGACGAATCAGCACAATCATCTGGCCCTTGGCCCAGCCGGCGCTCAAGGCCCTGGCGCCGGCCAGGTTGCCGTGGGCCAGGTCCGGCACCGCCGCGGGCTTGAGCACAAAGAACACCAGCGGCAGCACCAGCAAGGCCACCAGGGCAATCACCAGGGTATTGCGATAACGGGCAAAACGGCTCGCGACGAGCGCGGGCTTTGCCACCGGAAGACTGAGTCCTGACGCCACGTGCGAGCCGCCCCTATATGACCACCAGACATTGAGTTGAGCAGCGCAGCAGACGCTAACCGCCGCTCATGACAAATCGAGTGCGTGGCACCCGATCGAGGGTCGGACTTTAGGCAGCGAGGCGTGGCCGCCCAGTGAAACGGATGTGAAAAAAAGCTCAATCGGCCAGGCGGTTTCTGGAGCGAAATCAGGCCCTTGGAAAGCCCCAAAATGGTGCAAAAAACTAATGCGACGAAATCGTTTCAGCTATTGCCCTTGCCGCCGATACACACCTGCGAACAAATCCTTGCTGGCCACCAATAACAACAATCTTCCAGCGATACATGATCAAGCAGCACAACGTTCCTGGAGGAATTGCATGAATAGCTGGTTCGGCAACATCAGCGTCAACCTCAAGTTAGGCCTGGGCTTCGGCCTGGTCCTGGCCCTGACTACCATCCTCGCCATCACGGGCTGGACCAGCCTGGGCGGTCTGATCGACCGCAGCAACTGGATGAGCGACATCACCCAACTGAACGCCGGGCTGACCAAGCTGCGCGTGACCCGCCTGCAATACATGCTGACCAACGGCGACGAAACCGCCGCGCAGAATGTGCAGGCCTCCCTGGACGACTTCTCGGCCCAGCAACAGAAGCTGCAGAACAGCTTCAAGAACCCGGCCAACATCAAGCTGCTCAAGGAACAGGGCACCACCATCAGCGCCTACCAGGCGTCCCTGAACAAGATGCGCAACGCCTACCGCAACGCCAATGCTGCCCGCGCGGTGATGAACGGCAACTCGGAAACGGCGCGCAACCTGATCAACAGCATCACCACGCGCGTTCAGCAAATGCCCCTGAGCGACCAGCGCTTCGAACAGTTCCAGGCCATCACCAAGGCCCGTGAGGAGTTCCTGCTGGCGCGCTTCGAAGTCCGTGAATACATCTACAACAGCACCGCGGAAGCCGAACGCAATGCCGCCGCCCAGATCAACGCGGCGATTGCCGCGCTGGGTGGCCTGGACAGCCATTTCAGCAGCACCCAGGGCGATGCCCTGCGCCAGTTGAAAACCGCGCTGGATGACTACCGCACCTCCCTGCTGACCTTCAAGGCCGCGGTCAGCGAAGCCGGCCAGGCGCGCAAGGAAATGACCGAACAGGGCGCCCTGATCGTCAGCCAGAGCGAAGAGCTGTACCAGTTCCAGCTCGACCGCCGCGACGAAGAAAGCGTCCAGGCCCGCAGCCTGCAACTGATCAGCACCCTGCTGGCGCTGCTGGTGGGCATCCTGGCCGCGGTGATCATCACCCGCCAGATCACCCGTCCACTGCGTGAAACCATGACCGTGGTCGAGCGCATCGCGTCCGGCGACCTGACCCAGGACGTGCGCGTCACCCGCCGCGACGAACTCGGCGTGCTGCAACAAGGCATCGGCCGCATGGGCGTGACCCTGCGCGAACTGATCGGTGGCATCCGCGACGGCGTGACCCAGATCGCCAGCGCCGCCGAAGAGCTGTCGGCGGTGACCGAAGAAACCAGCGCCGGGGTCAACAGCCAGAAGGTCGAGACCGACCAGGTGGCCACCGCCATGCACGAGATGACCGCCACCGTGCAGGAAGTCGCGCGCAACGCCGAAGAAGCCTCGCAAGCCGCGGCCGCCGCCGACGGCGAAGCCCGCGAAGGCGACAAGGTGGTGGCCGAAGCCATCGCCCAGATCGAACGCCTGGCCAGCGAAGTGGTGCGCTCCACCGACGCCATGAGCGTGCTGCAACAGGAAAGCCAGAAGATCGGCAGCGTCATGGACGTGATCAAGGCCGTGGCCGAACAGACCAACCTGCTGGCGCTGAACGCCGCCATCGAAGCCGCCCGCGCCGGTGAAGCCGGTCGCGGTTTCGCCGTGGTCGCCGACGAAGTCCGCGCCCTGGCGCAACGCACGCAGAAATCCACCGAGGAAATCGAAGGCCTGGTGGCCGGCCTGCAGAACGGCACCCAGCAAGTGGCCAACGTGATGAACAACAGCCGCAGCCTGACCGACAGCAGCGTCGACCTGACCCGCAAGGCCGGCGTCTCCCTGGAGAACATCACCCGCACGGTGTCGAACATCCAGTCGATGAACCAGCAGATCGCCGCCGCTGCCGAACAGCAGAGCGCCGTGGCCGAGGAAATCAGCCGCAGCATCATCAACGTGCGCGACGTCTCGGAACAGACCGCCGCCGCCAGCGAT
The DNA here is from genome assembly GCF_058800485.1 of Pseudomonas sp. GW822-FHT05A08. Lineage (NCBI taxonomy): Bacteria > Pseudomonadati > Pseudomonadota > Gammaproteobacteria > Pseudomonadales > Pseudomonadaceae > Pseudomonas > Pseudomonas sp. GW822-FHT05A08. Next base: position 1,142,728 of record NZ_CM179511.1, on the reverse strand, counting down.
GAAACCGCCGCCTCCAGCGTCGAACTGGCGCGCCTGGGCAACCAGCTGCAAATGATGGTCAGCCACTTCCGCGTCTGACCCTCAAGGCCCTATCGCGAGCAACCTCGCTCGCGATAGGCCGCCCACCCTCCCCAATCCCTGTAGCCGCTGCCGCAGGCTGCGATAAGGCCGAAGGCCTTCGGCGGTCTCAGGACCTTTGCGTCCGCTTCGTCGGAATGCCGCCCAGGCCGATCGCAGCCTCGCGGGCTCGGCAGCGGCTACAGGGTTCGGGTCCAGGTTCCAGGTTCCAGGTTCCAGGTTCCAGGTTCCAGATTCCAGATTCCAGATTCCAAGGTTCGGGGTTCGGGGTTCGGGGTTCGGGGTTCGGGGTTCGGGGTTCGGGGTTCGGGGTTCGGGGTTCGGGGTTCGGGTTCAGGCTTGCGTGGGCCGGCGGCCGCCGTCGAGCAGCGCATCCACCACACCCCGTGCCATCTCCACGTTATGGATCAACGACCAGATCAGGCCACGCTCCACACCGCTGGCCCGCTCGGTGATTTCATCGGACACCTCTTCGGCCGCCTTGAGCAGGATCGAAACGTGAAGCAACGCCTCCTCGGCGCTGATGCCTTCGCGTACACAAAACAACGAATCCTGGCCAACGACAGTGCCCACGGTTGGCTTGAGCGCCTCCATCGGCGAACCATCACCACGATGCCGGCACAGCGCCTGAAGAATGCTTTCGTTGGCACGATCATGCTCAGGATTTCTACGCGAGCACGGAAGGGAAACGGGTGGATCGGGGACGAGCTTTTTCATGGCGTAACTCCGGAGTAGTGGAGCCATCACCCGTCGCTGCTAAACGAAAATAGGGTGGCAGCTATACGCGGGTTAGCAGACCAGGACTCCAGAGACCCAGCGCACCCAAGGGTGCCCCGCGCACAGCTGCCATAACAAACAAGTCAACAAGAAATGCCAACGAGTTAGATAGGGAGCTTGTACGTCTGGATTTTCCTCGAGCTGCTAAACCCGATCACCGAAAAACCGGTGACAAACCCGAGGCTAGACAGCGCCCTTCCCAGACGCAAGCGCCCCGGAGTTTCTCGGAAAAGCCTTACAAGATAAAGCGAAGAGCCTCACTTTCAGACAGCGTCCTACACGACAAAACACGTCATCCAAACGAGACGATGCGCCCCCCTGTAGCCGCTGCCGCAGGCTGCGATAGGACCGAAGGTCCTCCAGCGGTTTCAAAATCCCTGCGCCCCCTGCGGGGTCGATCGCAGCCTCGCAGGCTCGGCAGCGGCTACAAAGCGCCGACCGGTAGGTCGCGCATGACGCAGCTTTGGCTTTTGATCTTGATCTGCCCGCCCCATCGGGAGGCTTCGTTCCGGTGTTCATCAGGGGGATGGCGCGCAGCGCCCCTCGACGCAGTCGAGGACATCGTATGGAGGTCGAAGCGAAGCCGACCGGAGTCGATGCCCCCTGATGGACGCCGGAGCGAGGGAACCTGAGCGCAGCGAAGGCCGTACGCAGGGGCAAGCGTTTTTTGGTTACTTTTTGCTGGGCCGGCATTCCGGCGTCTGAAAAAAGTGAGTCGCCGTAAGGGCGAAACCGCCAGCAGCCGTGACCGCAGCAACGGATATGTACCCCGTCCAAGAAATGCAGCGCCAGAACGGACGCCATCGCGGGCAAGCCTCGCTCCTACGGCAGCCAGCCCGAATTACTCGATCCGCCAAATCCGCACCGTGGCGTTCTTCAACTCCAACGACCACTCCTCTTGCGACAAACGAAGCCGCCGCAGCGTCTCCCCCATCTGCGTCTCTGCCACATAGTCCTTGGCAATCACCAGAATCAGAAACTTATTCCGAACCCCCTCCATCCGTCGCAACCGATGCAGATCGGCAAACACCGACCAGACCAGAGACTCCCCCGGATCAACCTGCGGAAACCAGAGTCGCCCATCGCCATCCTCTCGAAGAACGGATCGGGTCTCGGCCATCCCCTTGCCCATCAGGCACTTGGGAAACGACACATCCCCCAAGCATTTCACCTCGGCCGCCATATCGAGATCTTCCGTGTACAGGTCGACTTTGGTGCGTCCTCCAGCATTGCCGCCGGTCCAGACATCGGTATGACCCTGCTGCCAGGCATACAGGCTGAGCTCGGCCTGAATCCAGTGCTCCCGGCAATCGCTCAGCTCCAGCACCTGCGCCATGCGCTCGCTGATCGCATCAAACGCCCCGAGAAAAACCTCTGGCCATGCAATGGCTGTCTGCATTTTTTGGACTCCGTTCCTGAAAGGGTCAGGGGAGCTTTCGCGCTCCCCCAAGCGTGCCTGCCTCTTGCGTATCGGCACCCGCTGCAGCGTCTTGAACCCTGCGCCGCCGCGCCAGCCAGCCCGAGGCAAGACGAAGCCGCCCCTTACCGGGTCCCGCGCAAGCGCAACGCCGACGGCATGAAGTAAGCGTCTTCCGGCACCGGCTGGGCAAAGTCCACGGTCTGCGCCTCCTCGTTATCCAGGTTCTGCACGTAGTAACGACGCGCCTGCAGATCATGGAACACGTCCAGCGCGCTCCAGGTCGTCGGCAGGTCGTAGAAGTTCTTCAGATAGGCCATCGACACCCGCCACAGATCCCCGCGGCCATCGTATTGGTCCACCACCGCCGCGCCCCAGCTGTCCTCGTCGAGAAACAGCACTCGCTTGGAATAGATGTGCCGGGCATTGGGCTTCAAGGTGCCTTCCACCACCCACACCCGATGCAACTCATAACGGCTGTACTGCGGGTTGAGATGCCCGGCCTTGAGCAAATCGGCGTACTTCACCGCCGGGCTGGACACCTTGTAGTTGTTGTACGGAATGTAGATTTCCCGCTTGCCCAGCAGCTTCCAGTCGTAGCGGTCGGGCGAGCCGTTGAACATGTCGGTGTCGTCGGCCGTGCGCAACCCGTCGGACGCCGCGATCGGCGTGTCGTACGCCAGGTTTGGCGCACGCCGCACCCGACGCTGGCCGGCGTCGTAGATCCAGGCCTGGCGGGCCTCCTTGATCTGGTCCAGGGTCTCATGCACCAGGGCGGCGCCACCGGCCAGGCGCGCCGGGCTTTTCACGAAGGCCAGGTAATAGAACAGGACGTTCTTCAAACCGGCGAATTGCCCGTCCTTGCGGTAGTAGTTGAACAGCCCTTCCTGCTGCGAGGTCACCAGCGCGAAGCTGCCATTGCGCTGCACCGGCGCCTCGGAAGCGCGGCGTACCACATAGGTGCCGCGGTAGCGTGTGATGTGGTTCCACAACGCCTCGACCCCGCTTTTCGGGATCGGGAACGGCACCCCGCCGTAGGCGTCGGCAAAGCCGTTGCCACCGTCGAGCAGCTTGGCGCTGGTGGCGTTCCTGTAGGTGTTGTCATACACCCATTGCGGCGCCGAGCCGGAGCGGCGGCTCTTGTACACCGGCATCTGGAAGGTGTCCGGGTAGTTGTTGAACAGGGCGACTTCACCGGCGGTGAGGTTGGCCTTGTACTGTTCCAGGTTGGCCTTGGTGATGGTGAACAACGGCGTGTCGCCGGCGAACGGGTCGACATGGTGCTTGCCGGATTGATAGCCCTGGGGCGCCTGGGTGATGCCGCCATCCCAGGCTGGAATGGTGCCGGCCGCGTTGCCGGCACGCTCGGCGCCCAGCGGCGTCAGGCGGCCCTTGAGTGTTTGCGCCTCATCGCCGTTCGCCGCCAGGGCGCTGGCGGCGGCCATGCCCAGGGCCAGCGCCAGGCCGGCGTGGATCAATCGGTGCTTGTGCAACATGGATGCTCTCCGAAGCGGCTCGACAGGTGCCGCAGGCTGATGGCTCACAGGAAGTACTTGAGGTTGAAACCGATGTTGTCGCGGTCACGCACGCCGTTGTTCTGGCCACCGCCGAAAAACTCGGTGTACTGCAACTCGGCTTCCAGCTTGTTCTGGTAGTTGGCCTTGACCCCCAGGGTGTAGGCCTTGCGTCCCTCGATGAAGTTGCCGGCCTGGTAGGAGTTGCCCTCGAAGTCGTCCTTGTAGACCACGTAGGGCGACACGTTGACCCCGGCGTACACGTCGTTCCAGGTGCCGTTGAACATCAGCGTGTAGCTGTAGGCGTTGCGGTTGACCTGATCGTCGCGCTCGCCCCCGGAGACGTAGGAAAAGTTGCCGGTGCCGGCGTAATAGCGGGTGCTGCCGTCATGGGCCCTGTATTTCAGGCTGCTGCCGCGCAGGTGTTCGGAGGCCAGTTCGAACACCCCGAACAACGAGTCGAACGACAGGCTTGGGCCGAAGTTGTAGATGCTGCCCAGGGAGGCGTTGAAGGCTTCGATCCGTTCGGCGTTATTGATCTCGCTGTCGAGCCGGACCATTTGCCCGCCGACATTCACGGTCCGGCCGGCCGCCGCGGCCGCCGCGCCATTGGCCAGGTCGCCGACCAGGTCGTTGGTGGCCGCGATGCCGATCGGCAGGTTCGGCCGGTAAGCCAGTTCGCCGAACACCGACGCCGGCCCCAGGGTGGTGTTGAAACTGAAGCCATACATGCGGATGTCTTCGGCGTACCGGCGGTGAGCCTGGATATTGCCCATCACGTCGGCCGTGGCCAGGCCGTTGGCCAGCGCCTCGGCCTGGCTGCCGGCCACCGGGCGCAGCAGATTGGCCAGGGCATCCATGTCGACACCTTGGTACCCGCCCAGGTCGGCGGCAATGGTGGGCTCCTTGGCGTGATAGTTGACCAGGTACAGGCCGAACTCGGTGCTGTTGAGCGACTCGGCCATGTAGCGAAAGGCAAAGCCGTATTGGCCGTCGTTGCGCGCGTTGATGTCCTTGCCCACCGAGGCCACCTTGAGGGTGTTGCCGAATGCCGGGGTGATGCCGTTGGCGTACAGGCCGGTGCTGCGCAGCACGTTGCCCAGCACCGGGTTGTTGCCCAGGGACTCATACAGCCCGATGACGTTGCCGAAGCCCGGCACCGGGGTGTCCAGCGCGGTGCCGCTGAAGTTGTTGTAAGCCGTGCGGCCGCCGTCGGCGAACAGATCGGTCTGCGAGTAGAAGGTGCCGACCGGGTCGATGCGCGTCTCCTTCCAGTTCCACTGGTAGAAGCTTTCCAGGGTCAGGTTGTCGCTCAGGCCGATGTTGAAACTGATGGCCTCCACCGGCATCAGCACTTCCTTGACCTCGGCGCCGGGCAGACGGTACTTGGCGGCGTCCACCGGGTTGGTGGTGTTGACCCCGCCGCGATAGAAAATCCCCTCGCCCCAGTTGAACACCTGGCGCCCGAGCCGCACCGACAGCGGCATCTGCGCCACATCCCAGTTGCCGTAGACATAGGCATCGAGCATCTCCACGCGGCTGCCGGCGATGTCGCGGGTCTGGCTGCTGAAGTGATCGTCCCGGGGGTTGCTCTGGCTCGGCTGCGAGGGCTGGTTGTTTTTGTAGTAGTCGTTGCGCTTGTCCATGACCTGGGTGTCATAGAACGCCGTGCCGCGCACGAACATGCCGTAGTTCTGGTAGTTGGCCTCCAGCTCCGAGGTGATCTTGTAGACCTCCGAAGCCAGCCCGGTGTCGAAATTGCGATTGCCGTCGTTGGTGTTGACGTCATCGTTGCTCTTGTCCCGCCCCTGGACCCGCCACAGGCGGCCGTAGGACAAGGTGCTGTCGAACGAGCCGGTGACCTGGTTGTCCAGCACGCTGAACTCCATGGCCTGCACCGCATCGACCGCGCACCATTGCAACACGCCCAGCAGCCCGACCCCGGCATAGCTGGGTGCCGCGTACCATTTGCCCGGTGCTCCCGGGTGCCGACTCCACACGCTGATCGCCATCGCTTGCATCCCCCTGACTGACTCTTGTTATTTTTCTGTCCGCTTGCGCTGCACTACTCGGTGCCTGGCCCGGCATCTGCCTCGATCCCGGCGCGCACAAAATTGCGGCTGTGGGCGCCCAGGTTCCGGATCAGTTGCAACAGTTGCCCGTTCAGCGCCGCATGCTCATAACGTTCCCGGGCCAGCGCGTTGCCGGCGCTGAAGCTCTGGTTGGCCGCCGGGGTCTGCAGCCACTGGCCGATGGCCTCGTCGAAGGCCGCGGCCTGGGCGCTGGATTCGGCGCTGATCACCTCGCGCGGGTAGTCCACCGAATAGGGCGGGTAGCTCGCATCACGCTCGGTGTCGGCATAGGCCGCCAGCATCGGGTGCGGCTGCCCGGCCAGCAGCAGGCCGTGCAGCCAGTTGAACTGGTATTTCTCCACTTCCGTGTGGCGGGTGGCCGCGCGTTCGATCGCGGCCTTCTTGTCCGCGTCGTAACCGGCCAGGGCCTTGCTCTCCATCAGCAGCATGTCGGCCAGGTCGACACCCGGCAGCGCCGTGGCGTGATAGGGCTGGGTCAGGTCCTGGATGTAATGCAGGCCCCAGCCGAGAAAGCGGTAACCCCAATAGGGATGCCCCTTGGCGAAGGCGAAGCGCGCCAGGTCGAGAAACTGATAGGCCCGCCAGTGCGGCCAGTTGCGTTGCAGGAACGGCGCGGCGGCATACACCACCGGGTTTTCGTGGAAAAACCCCATGTGGAACGGCGCCTGGGAGCTGTACTGGAATCGCGCATCGCCGAAGGGCTGCTGGCCGAAGCCATAGCGCGCGCCGACATCGCCGGGGTTGTCGCTGAACAGGTTGATGTCGTGGCCGTAGTCCGGCTCGTCGGCGGCACTGGCCAGCACCGCCAGCGGCGCGACGCGCTCGGCGGGACCCAGGGCAATGAAGCGCTGGATGTTCCAGGGCGAAAGGGTCTGCTCGACCATCACCTGGTCCGCCGCCAGGTGCTGGCGCCGGGGCTGGTCTTGCCCGACCATCGGCTGGATCGCCAGCGCCAGGTGGATCTTCGGGTTGAGCCGCAGCGCCTGGAGGAATGCCTGGCGCGGATTGTCCCCCGGCTGCTCGCCCAGCTTCAGCCCGTCCGGGCGCGGCGGATAGTGCGCGAAGTGTTCACGGGCAAACTGCTCCTGCCGCTCGAGCAAGACCACCAGCCCCACATGCTCCTGCACGAGGAACGGCTCCAGGGCTTCGACCTCGACTTCGGGCGCGTCACGCAGTTGCGGCAACGCCTGCAAGGCCAGGTAGCTGCCCACGGTGTGGTTGGACCAGGCCTGGGCATCGGGCGCCATCGCGCAGGTTCCCCACGCCAGCCCCCACCACAGCGCTACAGACAACTTCATCGGCTTTTCGCTCTTATTGGATCAATCGGCAGTGGGGATCGAGCCTAACAACCGCCCCCGGGCCTGACACTGTCCAATCTGGCCAAAAAAACTCTCCGATAGCGCCACACCGTTGCCCGCGAATCCACGCAGCCGCCAACGCCGCGCGCCGGCAAAACCCGGGCGCGACAACCGCTGGCATGCGGCCGGGTTCAGGCCGGGTAACCGGTGATCTCGCGAATGCTGCGGTACAGCGGGCTGAGCTGGCGGTACATACGCACGTACACCTCACGGTACAGCCGCTGATAGAGCTGCTGCGCCTGGGGTTGCGGCTGGAAGACCTCGGCGACGCGGGTCATGCCGGCGATGGCCGTGGGGAAATCCGGGTACAGGCCCAGCCCGACCGCACAGGCAATCGCCGCGCCGAGCCCGGAGGCTTCGTACACATGCGGACGCTCGGCGGGCAGGCCGAAAATGTCCGCCGTCAATTGCATGGCCGCGTCGCTCTGGGAACCGCCGCCGGCCACCCGCAAGCAGGTAATCGGGGTGCGGGTGCGCTGCTCGATGCGTTCCTTGCCCTGGCGCAGGGCGTAGGCCAGGCCCTCGAGAATCGCCCGGTAGATATGCGCCCGGGTGTGCACGTCGCCAAAGCCGATCATCGCGCCCTTGGCCTCGACGCCCGGCTCGCGGATTCCGGGCGACCAGTAAGGTTGCAGCATCAGCCCCATGGAGCCGGGCGGCACCGCGTTGACCAGCGCATCGAACAACACCTCCGGCTCCAGCCCCTGCTCGCGGGCCTGCTGCATTTCCCGCAGGCCGAACTCCTGCTTGAACCAGCTGACCATCCAGTAGCCGCGATAGATCATCACTTCGCAGTTGTAATGGTCGGGCATCGCCGAGGGGTAAGGCGGGATCAGCGGGATGATTTCCCGGTAGCGGGACCGGGTGGTGGTGATGGTCGCCGTGGTGCCGTAGGACAGGCAGGCAGTGCTGCTGTCCTGCACCCCGGAACCCAGCACTTCACAGGCCTTGTCGGCCCCCGCGGCAATCAGCGGCAAGCCTTCGGGAATCCCGGTCAGCTGGCTGGCCGCGGCGCTGATATGCCCCAGGACCTCGCCCGGCTTGCACAGGCTCGGCAGCTGCTCGGGGCGCACCGCCAGGGCCTGCCATTTCCAGTCACGGGGCGCGGCCCAGCGCAGGCGCTTGTAGTCGAAGGGCAAAAAGGCCACGCAACAGCCGACCGAGTCGACAAAGTTCCCGGTCAGCCGATGGGTGAGAAAGCCCGACAGCAGCAATAGCTTGTCGGTGGCCGCCCAGACGTCGGGCTGGTGCCGGGCGATCCAGTTGACCTCGGCCTGGGCGCGAAAGTAGTCCACCGTGGCCTGGGCCCCGATCAGCTTGAACAGCCAGCTCCAGGGGCCCTTGAGGTCGCCCTCGACTTCGGTCTGGCGCTGGTCGAGCCAGAGGATCGCCGGACGCAAGGGTTTGCCGTCGGCATCGACGTTGATCAGGGTGCCGCGCTGGGTCGTCAGCGACACGCCGCGGATCTGCCGGCGATCGATGCCGGTCTGCTGCCACAACTGCTGGCAGGCCTCGCCGAGTTTGCGCCAGTAGTAATCGGGGTCCTGTTCGGCCCAGCCGGGCTGGCTGGAATAGTAGGCCTGCAACTCGACCTTGCCCTTGCCCAGCAGGTTGCCTTGCAGGTCGAACAACAGGGCCCGCACGCTCTGGGTGCCATTGTCGATCGCCAGCAGATAGGGCTTGTCGTTGTTCATGGATGGCTCTTGGGTAGGCTTCTATAGGCAACCTCGGGCAGGCTGTGATAACGCAGCCACAGGTCGTGATAACGCTGTTGTTCCTGTTCCCAGCGCGCGTCGTCCCAACCGAGCAGGGGCTGGCACAGGGCGCGGATCGCCGGCAGCTCGGCCGCCGCGCCGTTGGCCAGCAACAGGCCCAGGCGGGTGCGGCGCAGCAGCAGGTCGTCCAGGTGCAGGACCATCTCGCTTTGGGCGGCAAACGCCAGCTCGGCCCACAAGGTGTCGCTGCTGGCGACGCAGCCGCATCCCAGCTGCGCCAGCCATTGCGCCAGTCGCGGCAGGTCGCGCCCATGGCGCCCGGCCAGGCGGCGCAGCTGGCCGCTGCTCAGGCCCGCGACCTCCACCGCCGGCACGGCCGCGAACACCGCCGCGTCGGCAGCGTCCAGAGGGCGCCCAAGCATCGCCGCACAGGCCTGCAACACCTCGATGGCCTGGGTACGAAAGGTGGTCAGCTTGCCGCCGGCCAGGGTCACGCAGCCCGGCTCGCACCACAGCGCATGCTCGCGGGTTTCATTGGAAGGCTTGCCCGCCGCGTCGGCGCTGCCCACCACCGGGCGCACCCCGGACCAGGTCGACAGCACATCGGCGGCGCCGATGCGCGCCTCGGGAAATTGCTGCTCGCAGGCCGCCAGCAGATAGGCCAGCTCCTCGGCACTGATGCGCGCGCTCTGGTCGAGGTCTTCGCGGTGATCGAGGTCGGTGGTGCCGACCACGGTGGCGCCTTCCCAGGGAAACACGAACACCGGGCGCCGATCGCTGTCATGCAGGAAGCTGAATGCCTGGGCCACCGGCAAGCGCCAGCCGGGCAGCAACAGGTGGCTGCCGCGCAGGGGCCGCAAGTGGCGGTTCTCGCCAGGCGGCGCAAAACGCCCGGCCCAGGCCCCGCTCGCCACCGCCAGCACCGCGCAACGCAGGGTCAGCGCCTGGCCGCTTTCCACGTCCTCGACCGACACCCCGCACACTCGCCCCCGTTCGCGCAGCACCTGCTGCACGCGCAGGCCATTGAACGCCTGGGCGCCATCGGCCCGCGCCTCGGCCAGCACCCGCATCACCAGCCGGGCATCGTCGGTCAGGGCATCGAGAAAACATGAGCCGCCCAGCAAGCCTTCGGCCTTGATGCCGGGCGCCAGGTAACGCATCTGCTCGACATCGTGGAAACGATGGTTGCGCCGCCCGGCCAGGGCGTCGTACACCGCCAGCAGGCCACCGAACACCCGCGGCCCGGGAAACACACCGCGATAGTGCGGCATCAGAAAGCTCATGGGCTCCACCAGCCCGGGGGCTTCGTCGAGCAGGCGCTGGCGTTCGCGCACCGAATCGCGGGTCAGGCGCCATTGGCCCTTGGCGATGTAGCGCAGGCCGCCATGGACCATTTTCGAGGAACGGCTGGAAGTGCCCCAGGCAAAATCGCGCTGTTCCAGCAGCAGGCAGCGCCAGCCATGCCGCGCCGCCTCACGCAGGATCCCGGCCCCGCTGATGCCGCCGCCGATCACGATCAGGTCCCAGCTCTGGCCCGCCAGGGTCGGCAGCTGAGCCTGGCGCCATTGCGCATTCCAATCCGTGCTCATGGGCCTTATTCCTCCAGCAGGGTGCCGGGGTTGAGGCGCCCGGCAGGGTCGAAGTGCCGGCTGAGGCTGCGCAGGGCAGCGATCGCCAGTTCGCCTTTTTCGTGCACCAGGTAGGGCGCGTGGTCCTTGCCCACGCCGTGCTGGTGGCTGATGGTGCCGCCGTGCTCGACGATGGTCTGGCTGGCCGCATGCTTGAGCGCCTTCCAGCGGGCCAGGGTGGCCGGGTAATCCGCGGCCGGACGGAACACGTAGCTGGTGTAGATGCTCGAGCCTTCGCCGTAGACATGCGACAGGTGGGTGAAGACATGGACCTGTTCGCCTTCGGCCGCCAGGCAATCGCGCAGGCTGGCCTCGATGCGCTGCAACAGGTTGTCGACATTGCTCCAGTCGGTGGCGGTCTCCAGGGTGTCGACCACATAGCCGGCATGCCAGAGGCTCTCGCGCAGGTAGGGAAAACGAAAGCGGTTATGCGCCCACTTGTTGCCCAGCAAGGTGCCGGTGAACACCCCGCCGAAGGCCTTCAGGTGCTGCCTGGCCTGGCGCAGGGACAGGGCGTTCTGCTGGCGGTTGCCGGTCACGCCGAAGGTCAGCAGGCACTTGCCCTGCCCCGCCCCGCGCAGCTTCAGGTATTTCTCCAGCCAGGCGATCTGCCGCGGATGGCCGGCCAGGGCCAGCTGGGTCTCGGTTTCCACCGCGTTCGACAGCCGCAGCATGGACAGCGGCACCCGGGCCTGGGCCAGTTGGCGGATGGCCTGCAGCGCCTTGGGCCAGTCCGGCAGGAACACGCCATAGAAGCGCTCGTCCTCGACCAGCGCGCTGACCCGCACCTTGACCGAGGAAATGATCCCGAAGCGGCCCTCGCAGCCCAGCACCACCTCGCGCAGGTCCGGCCCCGCGGCCGACGCCGGGAAAGCGGGAATCTGCAAGGGGCCGGCGAAGGTTTCCAGGGTGCCGCCGGCGAACAACTGCTCGATGCGCCCGTAGCGCAGGGACTGCTGGCCGCTGGAGCGGCTGGCGACCCAGCCGCCCAGGGTCGACAGCTCCCAGGACTGCGGGAAGTGCCCCAGGGTATAGCCGCGGGCGCGCAACTGGCTTTCCACCTGCGGGCCGCTGGCGCCGGGGCCGAAGGTGGCGATCAGGCTGCTTTCGTCCAGCTCCAGCAGGCGATTCATCCGCGCCATGGACACGGTCAGTACCGGCCGCGTCGAAACGGGTGGGTTGATGTGGCCGGCCACCGAGGTGCCGCCGCCGTAGGGGATCAGGCACAGGTCCTGCTGTTCGGCCAGGGCCAGCAACTGGCGAACCTGCTCGGCGCTATCGGGAAAGGCCACGCCGTCCGGGTAGCGCTCCAGCGTGCCTTCGCGCAGGGCCAGCCAGTCCGGCAGGCTCTGGCCGCGGGCATGCAGCAGCCGGTCATGGGCCTCGATGCTGTACAGCGCATGGGGCATCAGGCGCGACGGCGGCACCCGGGCCAACGCGGCTTCCAGCGAAGCATCCGCCAGCCGGCGCCCGGTGCCGATACGCTGCGCAAGAAACCCCGCGCCCTGGGCGGGCAATTCGACCACCGTGCTTTGTTCGCCCCAGCCGTTCCAGCGTCGCATGCCTGTGCCCCTTGTGTCGTGCTTGTAAGTGTTGGTTTGCAAGGCCTCCATACTAGTTCGCGGCGCACGGGTGTCACGGTCGCATCAGGCCAGTTCGAGTAGCCAATTGGGTCAGCCGGGGACAAGGGGCCCGAAGCATTTACTTTAGTCCCGCTTTCAAATTACCTTTCAGGGCGCCGACGCCTGCTGGAACAGCCTCCCACTCGGTTCCCGCGCGCGTCCATCCACGTTCCGGCGCCAGGAAACCCACCATGCACAGCCTCGGCTACACCTCGGTCCCACCGCTGCTCAAGTACCTGCGCTATGCCGAGCAGCTGGGTATCGCCATCGAACCTGCGCTGGCGGCCGCGGGCTTGCAGGCCGGGCAATTGAGCGACAACAGCCTGCGCCTGCCCGGCGAGGCCCATGAGCGTTTGCTGGACTATTTCTGCGAGCATTCGGCAGACCCGCTGTTCGGGCTCAACTCGGCGCGGTTCGTGCTGCCCAACTCGTGGAACGTGCTGGGCTACATCACCATGAACTGCGCGACCCTGGGCGACGCGATGAACCGGATCATGCCGTTCGAGAAGCTGGTGGGCGACATGGGCGTCAGCCGCGCCGAGCAGGTCGACGGGCAAATCCACTTGACCTGGAGCTGCCGCCACCAGCGCCCCACCTCGCGCCGGCACATGGTGGAGAACGTGCTGGCGTCGTGGCTGCTGTACGCACAGTGGATCGCCGATACCCGGTTGAGCCCCATCGCCGTGTGGTTCGAGCATTCGCTGCCGGCGAGGGCCGAGCTGGCCCAGTACGAGGCATTTTTCGGCAGCCCGGTACTGTTTGACCAAGCCTACTCAGCGCTGATCGCGCCTGCGCAATACATGCAGTTGCCCCTGCGCCAGGCCGACGCCCAGTTGCTGCGTACCCTGGAGGAACATGCCCTGGGCCTGATGGCCTCGCTAAGCGATGCGCCGCTGCCGCAGCAGGTGAAAAACGTCCTGCGCCAGCTGCTCAAGGAAGGCCTGCCACGCAAGGAGCAGGTGGCGAAACAACTGGCCACCTCCGTGCGCACCCTGCAGCGCCAGCTGCAACAGGCCGGCACCGGCTACCAGCAGATTCTCGATGACCTGCGCCAGGAGCTCGCCGAGCATTACCTGCTGCACAGCGATCTGGCGATTCACGATATTTCCCAATACCTGGGCTTTACCGAACAGCGCTCCTTTCACCGGACCTTCAAAAGCCGCACCGGCATGACCCCGGGAGAATTCCGCCACACCCAGCGAACCCCCTAACCCTGTAGCCGCTGCCGAGCCCGCGAGGCTGCGCTCGACCCCGCAGGGGGCGCAAGGTTCTTGGGAGCGCTGGATGACCTTCGGTCCTATCGCAGCCTCGCTGCGATCGTCCCCGCAGGGGGCGCAAGATTCTTGGGGCCGCTGGAGGACCTGCGGTCCTGTCGCAGCCTCGCTGCGCTCGGCAGCGGCTACAAGGTCCAGGCATGCCAGGTGTATCGCCCTTCCCTGTAGCCGCTGCCGAGCCCGCGAGGCTGCGATCGTCCCCGCAGGGGGCGCAAGGTTCTTGAGACCGCTGGAGGACCTGCGGTCCTGTCGCAGCCTCGCTGCGCTCGGCAGCGGCTACAAGGTCCAGGCGCAAGATGCGAAGCGCTGGCTCAGACGCAAATGGCGTTGGTAAACACCAGCCGATTGCCGAACGGATCGAGCACCGTCAGGTCCTGGCTACCCCAGGGCATGGCCTGGATCTGTGGGTGGGCGAAGCGGTAATCCTTGGCCAGCAACTGCTGCTGGAAGGCTTCCAGCTCGTCGGTCTCGATGCGCAACGCAGAGCCCGGCGTGCTGTCGCCATGGTGCTCCGACAGGTGCAGCACGCACTCCCCACGCGACACCTGCATATACAGCGGAAGTTGTCTTCGAAGCGATGCTGCCAGTCGAGCGTGAAGCCCAGGAAGTCGATATAAAACTCCCGCGCCTTGGCCTCGTCGAAAATCCGCAGGATGGGGGTGGTTTTGCCAAAGCTCATTGCGCGACTCCCTGATGAAAGATGTCCACGGTATAGCAGGTGGATGTCAGCACTTCGGCTAGGCCAAGGCATTCTTTAATATCATCAGGCCATCATTGTGACGGCGTTCACCTATTCGGCACCGCACGCCTTCAGCCGTTGAACCCTTCACGCAAATCCCCTTGCCGCGCCAGGAAGCGCCCATGCCGGCGGCCATTGGCCTGGCCTTCGGCATAGCTGCGCACGCCGTTGACCCACACGCCGTCGATCCCCTCGGCCGCCTGTTGCGGGCTTTTGAAGTCGGCCACATCACGGACCCGCACCGGGTCGAACAGCACCAGGTCGGCCCAGTGCCCTTCGCGGATTTCGCCACGCTGCTGGAGGCCGAAACGCGCCGCCGACAGCCCGGTCATCTTGTGCACCGCGGTGTGCAGCGGGAACAGGCCGAGGTCGCGGCTGAAGTGCCCGAGCACCCGCGGGAAAGCGCCCCACAGCCGTGGATGGGGGAACGGGTCTTCCGGCAGGCCGTCGGAACCGATCATCGACAGCGGGTGGGCAAGAATGCGCCGCACATCGGCTTCGTCCATGCCGTAGTACACCGCGCCGGCCGGTTGCAGGCGCCGCGCGGCCTCCAGCAGAGTCGTGCCCCACTCGGCGGCGATGTCCATCAGGTCGCGGCCGCCCAGTTCCGGGTGCGGGGTGGACCAGGTGATGGTGATGCGAAAGGCATCGGTGACCTGCTTGAGGTCGAGGGTCGAGGAACTGGCCGCGTAGGGGTAACAGTCGCAGCCCACCGGATGGTCTTTCGCCGCCTGCTCCAGGGACGCCAGCAATTGCGGACTGCGGCCCCAGTTGCCCGCCCCCGCGCATTTGAGATGGGAAATGATCACCGGTGCCTTGGCCTGGCGGCCGATCAGGAACGCCTCATCCATGGCCTCCAGCACCGGCTCGAATTCACTGCGCAGGTGGGTGGTGTACACCGCGCCGAAGGCGCTCAGTTCCGCGGCCAGTTGCAGCACCTCGTCGGTCTCGGCCGAGAAGGCGCTGGCGTAGGCCAGGCCTGTGGATAAGCCGAGGGCACCGTCTTCCAGGCTGGCCCGCAACTGCTCGCGCATGGCGGCGATTTCCTCGGCCGTGGCGGTGCGATACAGATCGTCCAGGTGGTTGCTGCGCAGCGCCGTGTGGCCGATCAGCGCCGCCACATTGACCGCCGGCTGCGCGGCGTCCACCGCCGCGCGGTAGTCGCGAAAACGCGGGTAGACGAAGGCCGCCTGGCTGCCCAGCAGGTTCATCGGGTCCGCTGGCTCGCCGCGCAGACTCACCGGCGAGGCACTGATACCGCAGTTGCCGACGATCACAGTGGTCACGCCCTGACTGAGCTTGGGCAGCATCTGCGGCTGGCGGATCACCACGGTGTCGTCGTGGGTGTGCACGTCGATAAAACCGGGGGCCAGCACCCACCCGGCGGCGTCGACTTCTTCGCTGGCGCGGGCGCCTTGCAGGTCGCCGATACGGGCGATGCGGCCCTCGAACAGGGCGACATCGGCGGGGTAAGCCGGGCGGTCGCTGCCGTCGATCACCAGGGCATTGCGGATCAGGGTGTCGTAAAGCATGTCAGTCTCCCAGCGGCAGGCAATCGTCGCCGCCGCGGTAATCGTCCAGGGCCAGCTTGATTCGGCGCAGGCGTTCCTGGTTGTCTTCGGGCAGGGCCAGCGCCAGCTCGGTGGCCAGCACATCGATGGCCAGCAGCATGCCGTAGCGCGCGGCCGTGGGTTTGTAGATGAAGGAGGTCTCGGCGCTCTGCAGCGGCAGCAGCACGTCTGCCAGTTCCGCCAGCGGCGAGTCGGCCAGGGTGATGGCGAGCACGCTGGCGCCGTAGCTGCGGGCCAGTTCGACGGTCTCCAGCAATTCGGGGGTGATGCCGGTCAGGGAGCAGGCGATCAGCGCGTGTTGCGGGCCCAGGGCCGCGGCGGTCACCCGCATCATCACCGGGTCGTGGCAGGCGGCGATGGGGTAGCCGAGGCGCACCAGGCGCACCTGCAATTCGTCGCTGCACAAGGTGGAACAGCCGCCCATGCCGAAGGCGTGAATCATCTGCGCCTTGCCCAGCAAGCGCACCGCATCGCGAAAGCGCGACTCGTCGAACCCCGCCAGGTGCTGGTGCAGGGTCGACTCGATATCGCCAACGATCTGCCGGTAGAAACCCGACTGCTCCGGGGTACCCGCCGGGTCGAGAAAGCGGCTGCCGACGCCGCTGGCCTGGGCCAGTTGCAGGCGCAGGTCGCGCAGGTCGCGACAGCCGACGCTGCGGGCAAACCGCGACAGGGTGGCGGCGCTGACTTCTGCCTGCTGCGCCAGCTGTTCCAGGCTGGCCGAGGCGGCGAAACCGACGTCATCCAGCATCAGCCGGGCGATGCGGCCTTCGCCGGCGCTGAAGGAATCCTGGCGGGAACGGATCTGGTAGAGGATGTCCATGAACGGCACCTGGGCTCAAAGCAGTTGGGCAAGACCGACGGTCAGGGCGAAGGCGACCACCGAGATCAGGGTTTCCAGCACCGTCCAGGTCTTGAAGGTCTGGGTCACGGTCATATTGAAGTATTCCTTGATCAGCCAAAAGCCGCCGTCGTTGACGTGGGAGAAGATCACCGAGCCGGCGCCGGTGGCCAGCACCAGCAGTTCCGGGTGCGGATACCCCAGGCCGATGGCCACCGGCGCCACCACGCCCGAGGCGGTGGTCATGGCCACGGTGGCCGAGCCGGTGGCGATGCGCATCAGCGCGGCGAACAGCCAGCCCATCAGCAGCGGCGACAGCTGGAATTCATGGGCCAGGCCGACGATCTGGTCGGTGACCCCGGCGTCCACCAGGATCCGGTTCAGGCCGCCACCGGCGCCCACCAGCAGGGTGATGCTGGCGGTCGGCGCCAGGCATTCGTTGGTGAACCTGAGGATCGATTCGCGGTTGAAACCCTGGGCCAGGCCGAGGGTCCAGAAGCTCAGCAGGGTCGCCAGCAACAGGGCGATCACCGAGTTGCCGATAAACAGCAGGAACTGGTTGAGGCCGCTGCCCGGGGTGGAGATCAGGTTGGCCCAGCCGCCGATCAGCATCAGCACCACCGGCAACAGGATGGTGGCCATGGTGATCGCAAAACTGGGCAGGCGGGTGCGCGGCTCACGGTCGATGAACTGGCGCGCCAGCGGGTTTTCCGCCGGCAGCTGGATGCGCGGCACGATGAACTTGGCGTACAAGGGGCCGGCGATGATCGCCGTGGGAATGCCGATCAGGATCGCGTACAGCAGGGTCTGCCCCACCGACGCCTGGTAGGCCTGCACCGCCAGCATCGCCGCCGGGTGCGGCGGCACCAGGGCATGCACCACCGACAGGCCGGCGACCATCGGCAGGCCGACCATCAGGATCGACACACCGACACGCTTCGCCACGGTGAAGGCGATCGGCACCAGCAACACGAAACCGACCTCGAAGAACAGCGGCAGGCCCACCAGGAAGGCGATGCAGACCATCGCCCAGTGCGCGTTGCGCTCGCCGAAACGGTCGATCAGGGTCCGCGCCACCTGCTCCGCGCCGCCGGACTCGGCCATCATCTTGCCGAGCATGGTGCCCAGGGCCACCACCAGGGCGATGTGCCCGAGGGTCTTGCCGACACCCGCCTCGTAGGCCCCGACCACGCCGGACGGCGGCATCCCGGCCATCAACGCCAGGCCCACCGAGACCAGGGTGATGACAATGAACGGATTGATCCGGTAACGCGCGATCAGGACGATCAGCGCGATGATGGCGATGGCGGCATAGCCCAGCAGCCAGTAGCCCGATGCAGGTGTCATGCGGTACTCCTCGAAAAAGGGTCACGTCGAATGCTTGTGAAACTCATAAATCATTTCGTGACCGGATTTTCAAACCACATGAAACTAACTTTCGCACAGAGACATGCTTTGTCGCGGACAGACAGGTCGTGTCGCGAATAATGAAAATTGGCGAGGGGTATTTTCATCCGCTGTAGCGCAAGGAGCAGAACCCCGTAGCCAGTGGCCACGGGGAGGAATGGCTTTCTGTAGGAGCGAGCTTGCTCGCGATCAAGACCACGCGGTGGGTCAGGCAGGACGCCATCGCGAGCAAGCTCGCTCCTACAGGTGCAGGTTATTTGACGACTTTGCCCACGCCGCGTCCGCGCGGGTCGGAGGCCGTTTCCAGCTGGCGGCCGGTGACCCGGATCGCCTGGATATCGCCCATCTCCCAGCCCTGGTCTTCCAGGGTGTAGCCCAGGGCTTTCAGCTCGTCGGCGACCTTGCCGGTGAGCGGTGCGTAGGCGTCGTAGTAAATAGTGTCCTTGGGCAGCAACTGGTGATGCACGCGCTGCGCGGCCACGGCTTTTTCCAGCGGCAGGTCGAAGTCGTAGAGGTTGTTCAGCACCTGGAAGATCGAGGTGAAGATCCGCGACCCGCCCGGCGTGCCCAGCACCAGGGTGACCTTGCCGTCGCGGGTCACCAGGCTCGGGCTCATGGACGACAGCATGCGCTTGCCCGGCGCGATGGCGTTGGCGTCGCCGCCGACCACGCCAAAGGCGTTGGCCACCCCGGGCTTGGCGCTGAAGTCGTCCATTTCGTCGTTGAGCAGGAAGCCCGCGCCCTTGACCACCACGCCGCTGCCGTAGTCCCAGTTGAGGGTGTAGGTATTGCTCACCGCGTTGCCGTCGGCATCAACGATGGAGAAGTGCGTGGTCTGGTGCCGCTCCAGGCCCGGGCGGACTTTTTCGGTGGGCGAGATGGCCGTCGGGTTGATCTCGGCGGCGCGTTTTTTCAGGTAGGCCGGGTCGGTCAGCTGCTTGACCGGCACCTCGGAGAACGCCGGGTCGCCAAGGTAATCGGCGCGGTCGGCGAACACGCGTTTTTCGATTTCCGCCAGCAGGTGGATGTACTTGGCCGAGTTCAGCTCGACGCCCTTGAAGTCCGCCGTGCGTTCTTCCTTGATGGTCATCAGTTGCGCCAGGGCGACGCCGCCGGAGCTGGGCGGCGGCGCGGTGTACAGGGTGTTGCCGCGCCAGTTGACCTGCAGCGGCTCACGCCAGGCGACCTTGTAGTCCTGCAGGTCCTGCTTGGTGATCAGGCCTTTGTCGGCCTGCATCTGCGCCACCAGCAGGTCGGCGGTCTTGCCCTCGTAGAACTCCTTGGCGCCCTGGTCGGCGATGCGTTCCAGGGTCGCGGCCAGCTCCGGCTGGCGGAAGGTTTCGCCGACTTTCATGCTGCCGAAATAGTCGCCGAAGTTGGTGCTGTCCTTGAACAGCTTCAGCGCATCCTCGCGGTACTGATACTGCTTGTCGGCGACCTTGAAACCGTTTTTCGCATAGCCCACCGCCGGGGTGATCAGTTCGCTCCAGGGCAACTTGCCGAACTTCTTGTGCGCCTCCCACAGGCCCATCACCGTGCCCGGCACCCCGGCGGCGCGCGCGCCGACCAGGCTGAGGTTCTCGATCACCTCGCCTTTGTCATTCAGGTACATGTCGCGGGTCGCGGCCTTGGGCGCGGTTTCGCGGTAGTCGAGGAAGTAGGGTTTTCCGTCGATGAACAGGGTCATGAAACCGCCGCCGCCAATGTTGCCGGCCTCGGGGTAGGTCACCGCCAGGGTGAAGGCGGTGGCGACCGCGGCGTCCACCGCGTTGCCGCCCTTCTTCAGAACCTGCGCCGCGACGTCGGCGCCATACTGGTTCGGCGCGGCGACCGCACCGCCCTCCAGCAACGCGGCGAAGGTCGGCGAGCTGGCGGCGATTGCCACGCTCAGGGCCAGGGTTTTGCACAGCAGGATACGCATGGAGTCCGTCCTTTTTAGTTGTTATCAGGCCAGACGAACCTTAGGCGTATTGGTGCGATTCGAGCAAACGGCAAGCGCAAAACGGCCGCCCGCAGGCAGCCGTTTGTCGTGGATGGATCAGTCAGGTCGCAACCGCGATGGCGCACCGGCAGGCGGCGACAGGAGCCCGGTTCAGCCTTCGAACTGCGGGTTGGCGTACTCGGCCAGCTTGCCCTGGATAAAGTCGAGGAAGCACTGGATGCGCAGGGCCAGCTGCGAGTTGCGGTAGTACACGGCGTTGATCGGCTGGCGATAGCCGCTGTTGAACTGGGCGAGGAGCGGCGTGAGGCGCCCGGCGCGGATGTCGTCGATGGTCATGAAGTGCGACAGGCAGGCGATGCCCTGCCCTGCCAGCGCCAAGTGGCGCACCGTCTCGCCGCTGGAGGCGCTGATGCCCGGCTGGATCGGCCAGCGGTCGCCGTGCACATGGCGCAGCGGCCAGTGGTTGAGGGTTTCGGTCTGGGTGAAGCCCAGCAGGGTATGGTCGCTCAGCTCGGCCACGCTGGCGGGTGTGCCGTGCCGCTTCAGGTAGTCGGGGCTGGCGAGGATGTGCAGCGGGCTGCAACCGAGCGCGCGCGCATGCAGGGTCGAGTCCGCCAGGGTGCCGATGCGGATCGCGATATCGGTGCTCTGCTCCAGCAGGTCGATGATCAGGTCGTTGCTGTTGAGCTCCAGCTGGATGTCCGGGTACAGGCTACGGAATTCGGCGATGTAGGGCACGATGGCATGCAGCATGAACGGCGAGGCGGCGTTGATGCGCAGGCGCCCGGACGGCGTCTGCTGGCGGGACGACAGACGCTCTTCGAGTTCGTCCATCTGGTCGAGGATCAGCTTGGCCTGCTCGAAGAAATACTTGCCCTCCTCGGTCAGGTCCATGCGCCGCGTGGTGCGGTTGATCAGCGTGGTGTCGAGCTTGGCTTCCAGGCGCGACAGGGTGCGGCTGACCGCCGACGGCGTCTGCCCGACCTGCTCGGCCGCCGCGGAAATCGAACCGCACTCGATGACGCAGACGAAGATCTGGAGTTCGTCGGATCTGGCTTTCACGTAAGTCCTCTATCTCGGTTGGGCGCCTGTAGCCGCTGCCGCAGGCTGCGATAAGGCCGAAGGCCTTCAGCGATCTCACGACCTTGCGCCCCCTTCGGTGGCGATCGCAGCCTGCGGCAGCGGCTACATCCTGTGTCAGGCTTGTGGCACGCCACCGATAGTAGCCGGATTTACGCAGGGAGGTTGAACACCGCCTTGAGGTGTTCTTCGTAGCGCTGCACGTCGGCCTCGATGTTCGGGCGCTTCATCACGTCGACGCAGAGGAAAGTCGGCAGGCCGCGCATGCCGAGGAACTGGTTGGCCTTGTGGAACGGGAAGTACACCGCGTCCACACCCTTGGCTTCGAAGAAGTCGGTCGGGTCGTCGAAGGCTTGCTGCGGAGCGTTCCAGGTCAGCGACAGCATGTACTGCTTGTCGTGGATCAGGCCGCCGCTGCCGTACTTCTGCGAGGCATCGGAACGGGTGCGGCCATCGCTGGCGTAGAGGCTGCCGTGGCCCTCGGTGAAGACTTCGTCGATGTACTTTTTCACGATCCACGGCGCGCCCATCCACCAACCCGGCATCTGGTAGACGATCACGTCGGCCCAGAGGAACTTGGCCACTTCTTCCTGGATGTCGTAGCCCTCGTCGATGTGGGTGACTTTGACGTCCACGCCGCCACGGTCCAGCACCGCCACCGCGGCTTCATGCAGGGTCGCGTTATAGCGGCCGTCGGAGTGGGCGAACTTCTTGCCACCGTTGAGCAACAGTACTTTTTTCATGATCCAGCCTCATCAGGAACAACCCTTTGGCGCTGCGCTGCAGGGCCGGGTCGAGAAAATTAAAAAACGATGGGGCGGAGAATATCGTTGAAAGACGATATGAATAAGCGCGATCCAGACAAAAAGCATTTGACCAATACGCACGAATAGACGACGGATTCGTGTCGTAGAATTTTTAAAACTCCCTTTACTCAGGAACGCAGCATGTCCGAACAGCACGGTTTTATCCTTCACGCCAAGACCCGCCCGGAAATGTCCGAGGCCTTCGAGGCGCTGTTTCGCGCCTATGTCGAGCCGAGCCGCGCCGAACCTGGCTGCATCGAATACCACATGCTGCGCGACCAGCAGGACCCGAGCCTGTTCATCTTCTATGAGATCTGGGAATCCCAGGCGCACCTGGACGTGCACTCCAACCTGCCGCACATGAAGGCGTTCTTCGACAAGCGCATGGATTACCTGGAGCGCGACTTCGATATCCGCCGCATCGACATGCTCAGCCCGTCGTCCGCTAGCCGCTGATTAGTAGATGGGCACCAAGCAGCACCAGGCCGCTGAAAAACACCCGCTTGAACAGCACGGCGCTGATGCGCTGGCGCAGTGCCTGGCCCAGCCACATGCCGAGCAGGGCGGGGATCAGGGCCAGCAGCGAGGCGCTGAGTTCGCCGCCGCCCAGGGCGCCGCGCCAGTACAGGCCGGCCGCCAGGGCCAGGGTCGAGACGGTGAACGACAGCCCCAGGGCCTGCACCAGTTCGTCCTTGTACAGCCCCAACGCCTGTAGATAAGGCACCGCCGGAATCACGAACACCCCGGTGGCCGAGGTGATGACGCCCGTCACCAGGCCACAGGCCGGGCCCAGCCAGGCTTCCGTTGTCGGCCGCAGCCGCAGGGTCGGCAGCAACAACCCGCTCAGGGCATAGAGCAGTAACGCCGCCCCCAGCGCCCGCACCACCCAATGCCCACCGTCGATGCCCAGCCACAGGCTGCCCAGGCCAGTGCCGATGAATATCGCCAGCAGCAGCGGCCACAAGCGCTTGAGCAACGTCCACAGATGCCCACCGAATGCCAGCTGCCAGACATTGGTCAGGGTCGCCGGGATGATCAACAGCGCCGCAGCCTGCGTTGGCGCCATAGCCAGGCCGAGCAGGCCCATGGCAATGGTCGGCAGGCCGAGGCCGATCACGCCCTTGATCATGCCGGCCAGGACAAAGGTGCCGATCACCAGCAAGGACAGGATCAAACCGAGGTTCTGGTAAAACGCGAGGGAAGTGTTCATGGCGCTATCCTGCGCCCGCGGCGGTGGGCTGAAAATCTGCCATATACTGAGGCAGCCTCTTGTTTGGCGAGAGGCTGTAGATTTTCAGTGGCTGTGATGGCCGCACAGCGGCGTTATCAAGGACACCCCCCATGCACTTCGACCTGACCGACCTGCGCCTGTACTTGAACATCCTCGACGCCGGCAATATCACCGCCGGCGCCAGCCGCAGCCATTTGTCCCTGGCCGCGGCCAGCGCACGAATCCGCGCCATGGAAGCATCCCTGGGCACCGAGTTCCTGCAGCGCGGCCGCCGAGGCGTGAGCCCGACGCCCGCCGGCAAGGCCCTGGCCCAGCACGCACGCGGCCTGCTGCAACAGGCCGAGCACCTGAGCCAGGACCTGGCCGAATATGCCCGGGGCGTCAAAGGCCAGGTGCGCCTGTTGTGCAACACCACGGCGATCACCGAATACCTGCCGGAGCCGCTGGCGGACTTTCTCTGCGCCCACCCCAACCTCGACATCGACCTGCAGGAGCTGCCCAGCCAGCGCATCACCCACGCCCTGCGCCAGGGCGCGGCGGACCTGGGGATAGTCTCCGACGCGGTGGATACCCAGGACCTGCAGACCCTGGCGTTTCGCGACGACCCGCTGGTGCTGGTCCTGCCCGCCCACCACACGCTGGCGGACGGTCGGGCGGTGAGTTTCAGCGACAGCCTGCACCACGACTATGTCGGCCTCGCCGCCCACAGCGCCCTGGCCGTGTACCTGGAAGAACAGGCCTTGCACCTGGGGCTGCGGATGGCGATCCGCATCCGCGCCGACGGCTTCGACGGGGTGATGCGCATGGTCGCCCGGGGCGCCGGATTGGCGGTGGTGCCCCGCGCCGCCATCGAACGCCGGGGGCCGGATGCATCGCTCAAGGTGCTGCCGCTGGTGGAGGCCTGGGCGCAACGCAAGTTGCTGCTCTGCGCCCGCGACTTCAACGCCCTGCCGCCCTACGCCAAGGCCCTCCTGGAAGCGCTGGGACACCTGTAGGAGCAGCCGGTCGACGCTCGATTGCTCGCGAATAGCGTTCGTCGCAACGCTGCGGTAAATGGCCGCTGCGCGGATCGCGAGCAAGCTTCGCTCCTACAGGTTTGGGATCAGACCTTGGACGGGTTCAGCTCGGCGGCGGCCCGGGTTTTTCTGAAGCAGGCGAAGTAGACCGCCGTCAGGATCAGCAGGAACGGCACGCCGAACACCAGGGTCATCTTGAAGGCCTCGGTGAAGTAGGTGGTGATCATCACCGCGCCCATCAGCACCAGGCCCAGCAACGTGCTCCAGGGGAACAGGCGCATGCGGAACGACAGCTGTTGCTCGCCATGGCGCTGGTGGTAGCGGCGGAAGCAGTAGTGCGTGAGGAAGATCATGAACCAGGTGAAGATCGCGCCGAACATCGAGATCGCCATCATCAGGGTGAACGAGCTTTCCGGGTACAGCACGTTGATCAGGGTCGCCAGGCCGATGCCCGAGCTGGACAGCAGCAAGGCGTTCAACGGGATGCCGCTCTTGCTCAGGGCGCCCATGGACTTGGGCGCATAACCGCCGCGGGACAGGCTGAACATCATGCGCGTGGTGATGTACAGCTGGCTGTTCATCGCCGACAGCGCGGCGATCAGGATCACGAAGTTCATCACCCCGGTGGCGCCGGGAATGCCGATGGTCTGCATCACCGTGACGAACGGGCTCTGCGCCTTGCCGGCCTGGACCCAGGGCACGATGGCCAGCATCAGCGCCAGGGTCAGCAGGTAGAACACCACCAGCCGCACCATGGTCGCGCGAAAGGCCTTTTTCACCGCCCGCTGCGGATCCTCGGCTTCGCCGGCGGCCACCGCGATCATCTCCACGCTCAGGTAGCTGAAGATCGAGACGATCACCGCGACCCACATGCCCTGCACACCGTGGGGGAAAAAGCCGCCGTGGGCGGTGTAATTGTGCAGGCCGTAGTCGGCATTGCCGGAGCCGAACACCACGTACACCGCGAGGATGATGAAGCCGACGATGGCGGCGATCTTGATGGTGGAGAACCAGTACTCGAAATTGCCGAAGGTTTTCACGCTGATGGCGTTGAGCAGGATCAGCACGCTGGAGAACGAGACGATCCACACCCATTCCGGCACGTGGGCGAACCAGTACTTCATGTACATGGCGATGGCCGTGACCTCGGCGCCGACCGCCAGCACGATGGCCGCCCAATAGGCGTAGCGCACCAGGAACCCGGCCAGCGGGCTGATGTAGAACTCGGCGTAGGCGCCGAAGGAGCCGGAGGTGGAATGGGCCACGGTCATTTCCGCCAGGCAGCCCATCAGCAGCAGAGTGATCAGCGCGCCGATGGCGTAGCTGAGCAGCACGCTGGGCCCGGCGTAACCGATGGCGTAGGCGCTGCCCATGAACAGGCCGGTGCCAATCGCCCCGCCGATGGCGATCATGCTCATCTGCCCGGCTGTGAGCTGGCGGCGCAAGCCCTGTTCACGATTGGAAATCGCTGCAAAACCCTTGTTGGTCGTGGTCACGTTTGTGAGCCTCTTTTATTGTTATTTGCACACGGAATGGCTTGGCTTGTAGCCGCTGGCGCAGCCTGCGATCGGCGACGAAGTCGTCGTGAAACCGGGCAACGCGGTGTTTCGGTTACACCGCGTGCACCGGTCTTACGCCTGCTGCGCCCGAACGCGGACCGAGCCGATCGCAGCCTGCGGCAGCGGCCACAGGGGGGGTGTTTCAGGTCACGCTGTGGCGGATCTGGAACTGCGGCTGGGCCCAGGTTTTTTCATCTAGGATTTCACCGAGGATCTGCACCGCGTCCCAGACTTCGCTGAAGCGGGTGTACAGCGGCGTGAAGCCGAAGCGCATGATCCGCGGTTCGCGGTAATCACCGATCACGCCCCGGGCGATCAGGGCCTGGATCACCGCATAACCTTCGGGGTGTTCGAAGCTGACATGGCTGCCGCGCTTGTCGTGTTCGCGCGGGGTGACCAGCTTCAGGCCATGGGCCGCGCAGCGCTGTTCCACCCGTTCGATGAACAGGTCGGTCAGGGCCAGGGACTTGCGCCGCAGGCTGGCCATGTCGGTCTGCTCGAAAATCTCCAGGCCGCACTCGACCATGGCCAGCGACGTGATCGGCTGGGTGCCGCACAGGTAGCGGGCGATGCCGCTGCTCGGCTGATATTGCACGTCCATGTCGAACTGCCGCGCATGGCCGAACCAGCCGGACAGCGGCTGCCTGACCAGATCGCAGACGGCCGGCGAGACCCAGGCGAAGGCTTGCGAGCCCGGGCCGCCGTTGAGGTATTTGTAGGTGCAGCCGATGGCGTAGTCGGCGCCGGCCTGCTTCAGGTCCACCGGCACCGCGCCGGCGGAGTGGGCCAGGTCCCACAGGCTCAGCGCGCCGCATTCGTGGGTCAGCGCGGTTACCGCCTGCATGTCGTGCATGTAGCCGGTCTTGTAGTTGACGTGGGTCAGCATGACCACCGCGGTGTCTTCGCCAATGGCCTGGGGCAGCGCCTCGGGGCTGTCCACCAGGCGCAGGGAATAGCCCTGCTGCAGCATCTCGGTCAGGCCTTCGGCGATGTACAGGTCGCTGGGAAAGTTGCTGCTCTCGCTGACGATCACCCGCCGCTGCGGCGCCTTGAGCGCCTGCACCCGCAAGGCGGCGCTGAGCACCTTGAACAGGTTGACCGAGGTGGTGTCGGTGATCACCACTTCGTTGGCATCGGCGCCGATCAGTTTGGCCAGGCGGTCGCCCAGGCGCTGCGACAGGTCGCGCCAGCCGGCAGTGTTCCAGCTGCGGATCAGGCCATTGCCCCATTCCTCGGCAATCACCTGTTGCGCCCGTTGCAGGGCCGCGACCGGGCGGGCGCCGAGGGAGTTGCCGTCGAGATAGATCACCCCGTCGGGCAGCGCGAACTGGTTGCGCAGCGGTGCCAGCGGGTCCTGTGCGTCGAGGGTCAGGCAGTGGTTTCTTGTTGTCATGGGAAGTCCTGTTTTCACTAAGGCATGCGGCGGCACACGCCATGCCAGGGGCGGCATCGGCGGCTGCGCGGTGAAGAAATAATGAACGAAGCCCTGGAGAATTTTCGTGCAAAATGCGCTATGAGAGCGGCACAGTCTCGAAGATTATTCGACTACAACTTAAAAAAACGCGGATAAATGCCAACCATGATTCTCGACTCTACAGACCTGCGAATCCTGCACTTCCTGCAACAGGACGGCCGTATCAGCAACCAGGAGCTGGCGGAGAAAGTCGCCCTCTCGCCCTCGGCCTGCCTGCGTCGCCTGCGCCTGCTGGAGGGCGAAGGCATCATCAGCGGCTATCGCGCGGTACTGAATGCCGAGCGTTTGGGGATCGAGCTGGAGGCCATCGTTCATGTGTCGCTGCGCCAGGACGTGGCGGACTGGCACGAGACCTTTATCAAGAAGGTCCAGCAGTGGCCGGAAGTGGTGACCGCCTATGTGGTCACCGGCGCCAGCAACTATGTGCTGCGGGTCCAGGCGCGCAACCTCAAGCACTTCTCGGATTTCATCGTCAATCACCTGAACCGCACGTCCGGGGTCACCGACATCCGCTCGGAAATCGTCTTGCAGAAAATCAAGGAACAGGACGGCCTGCTGGACCTGGTGCTGCGCAAGTAGGCTTGCCTAGAAACCACCCAGGCGCCGCGCGTCGTGGCGCTGCAGGGTGACGCTGGGCGACTCGCCGAACAGCTTGCGGTATTCGGCGGAGAACCGCCCCAGATGGCTGAAGCCCCAGCCCAGGGCGATCTCGGAAATGGTCCGCGCCGAGCCGTGTTCGAGGATCTCCTGGCGCACCGCGTTGAGCCGGTACTTCTTCAGGTAGACCATCGGCGACAGGGCGAAATACTTCTTGAAGGCCTCGAACAGCTTGAAGCGCGAAACCCCGGCGGCGGCTTCCAGGTCTTCCAGGCCCAGCGGTTCGCGGGCGTTGGCGTGAATGTACTGGCGGGCGCGGACCAGGTAGTGGGGCAACTTGACCTCCAGCACCTCGCGCAGCTCCGCCGAGTAGTTGTTCGGCTGGGCCAGGATCAGGCCCTTGATCAAGGAGCTTTCCAGGTCCCGGGTGAAGGCCAGCTGTTCGTACAGCTCGCTGCTGCGCTCCAGCTCGGCGATGAAATAGCGCGCCATGCGCCACCAGGACGCCGACGCCCCCTCCACCGCATCCATCACCGCCTCGAAGCGCAGCGGCGCTTGCGGCGGGCGTTGCAGCAAGGCTTCGAGGGCCTCGCTCATGGCCGCCCGGGTAATCACCACCTGGACTTTGCGGCAGTCGCCGGAGATCGCCAGCATCTGGCTTTCATTGGGCGCGATGATCACCCCCTGGTCGCGGTTGGAACGCAGCAGCCGGCCGTCCTTGCTCAGTTCCTGATCACCGCTCAGCGGCAGGCTCAGGCTGTAGCTGCTGAAGCGCTCGGCGTCTTCGATATCGATGGTGACGTCGGTGCCGTATTCGATGGTGCCCAGGGTCGTGGCCCGCGACTTGAACACGTTGGCGCTGTGGTGAAAGCGGATGCGCTCGGGGGTCGCGGTCTCGAGCCGATGCGGCCCGCAAATGCCAGACATCCAGCTTCTCGCCCCCTCGAGGTCGAAGCGATCGATACGAATATCGCGAAACTGCGAATCAGCCTTGCTATTCATCACGGCGCACCCACGGCAATATTTTTTTTGCGCGCTCTGACGGCGCGTCTGGCTTGAAGTACTGGCTTGCTTGCAACAGCCGACAGCAAGTTTTGCGCCACCGCCCGGCACTGCCAACCGACTGGATAGCAATCGCCGACTAAGTGGATAGAACCCGTCCACCCGGTGCGCAAAACCCACGCAAGACTGCGCCAAACAGTAGCTCATCGCGACATCGCGGTGCAGCCGTTGATCGCCTGGGGCGCAGGCCCTGGGTATTTCCACCACACCTCCAGCCCATGTAGCCGCTGTAGCCGCTGTAGCCGCTGCCGCAGGCTGCGATCGACGACGCAGTCGTCGCAAGACCTGAGCCCGCGATCCTCCTGAAACACCGCGATACCTGGTTTGCGCCTGCTGCGCCCGAACGCGGACCGAGCCGATCGCAGCCTGCGGCAGCGGCTACAGATGAGCGTGGCCATGCAATTTTGTGGATGGCCTTGGCCGACTAAGCGGATAGCCACCTCTGCCCCGCACTCTCTCTAATGCATGCACCGATTGGCCTGAACAAGAAAGGTACTCACTCATGAGTGGTGCAAGAAACACAGAACAATGGAAAAGCTTCATCGACGGCTGCCTGGATTTTCGTCCGGACGACGGCGTATTCCGCATCGCCCGGGACATGTTCACCGAGCCCGAGCTGTTCGACCTGGAGATGGAACTGATCTTCGAGAAGAACTGGATCTACGCCTGCCACGAAAGCGAGCTGGCCAACAACCACGACTTCGTCACTATGCGCGCCGGGCGCCAGCCGATGATCATCACCCGCGACGGCGAAGGCCGGCTCAATGCGCTGATCAACGCCTGCCAGCACCGCGGCACCACCCTGACCCGGGTCGGCAAGGGCAACCAGTCCACCTTCACCTGTCCGTTCCATGCCTGGTGCTACAAGAGCGACGGGCGCCTGGTGAAGGTCAAGGCGCCGGGGGAATACCCCGAAGGCTTCGACAAGGCCACCCGCGGCCTGAAGAAGGCCCGCATCGACAGCTACAAGGGCTTCGTCTTCATCAGCCTCGACGTCCACGCCGACAACTCCCTGGAAGACTTCCTCGGCGACGCCAAGGTGTTCTTCGACATGATGGTCGCCCAGTCGCCCACCGGTGAGCTGGAAGTCCTGCCCGGCAAGTCCGCCTACACCTATGACGGCAACTGGAAACTGCAGAACGAAAACGGCCTCGACGGTTATCACGTGAGCACCGTGCACTACAACTACGTGGCCACGGTGCAACACCGCCAGCAGGTCAACAGCGAGAACGGCGGCGCCAGCGCCACCCTCGACTACAGCAAGCTCGGCGCCGGCGACGCCAACACCGACGACGGCTGGTTCGCCTTCAACAACGGCCACAGCGTGCTGTTCAGCGACATGCCCAACCCTGCGGTGCGCTCCGGCTACGCCACCATCATGCCGCGGCTGGTGGAGGAGTACGGCCAGGAAAAGGCCGAATGGATGATGCACCGCCTGCGCAACCTCAACGTCTACCCGAGCCTGTTCTTCCTCGACCAGATCAGCTCGCAGCTGCGGATCATCCGCCCGCTGGCCTGGAACAAGACCGAGATCATCAGCCAGTGCATCGGGGTCAAGGGCGAGTCCGACTCCGACCGGGAAAACCGCATCCGCCAGTTCGAGGACTTCTTCAACGTCTCGGGCATGGGCACCCCCGACGACCTGGTGGAGTTCCGCGAAGCCCAGCGCGGTTTCCAGGGCCGCCTGGAACGCTGGAGCGATATCTCCCGCGGCAGCCACCGCTGGGAAACCAGGCCGACCCGCAACAGCGAGGCCATCGGCATCCAGCCGGCCATGACCGGTACTGAGTTCACCCACGAAGGGCTGTACGTCAACCAGCACCGCAACTGGCAGAAATTCCTCCTCGACGGGCTGGCCCGGCAATCCCTGAAACTGCGTGAGGTGTGAACATGAGTGCGCAACTGCAATACCGTATCGAGCAGTTTTTCTACCGCAAGTCCGAGCTGTGCGACGCCCAGGACTGGGATGCCTACCTCGAACTCTTCGACCCGCAGAGCGAGTTCCACCTGCCGCAGTGGGACTCCGAGCATGTCTACACCACCGACCCGAAACGCGGCATGTCGCTGATCTACTACGCCAACCGCTCGGGCCTGGAAGACCGGGTGTTCCGCCTGCGTACCGGCAAGGCCGCCTCGACCATTCCGATGCCGCGCACCCTGCACAACATCAGCAACGTGCGGATCGCCGAGTTGGCCGACGGCAGCCTGCAAGTGCGGCTGAACTGGCACACGCTGTTCTATCGCCTGGCCACCGCCGAGCAGTTCTTCGGCCATGCCACCTACAACCTCAAGGCCCACGGCGACAGCTGGCTGATCACTCGCAAGCATGTGCTGCTGCTCAACGACACCATCAATTCGGTGCTCGATTTCTACCACCTCTGACGGAGACCGGGCATGAATCACAAGGTCGCGTTCAGCTTTGCCGACGGCAAGACGCTGTTCTTCCCTGTAAACGCCAACGAAATACTGCTCGACGCCGCCCTGCGCAACGGCATCAAGATCCCCCTCGACTGCCGCGAGGGCGTCTGCGGCACCTGCCAGGGCCGCTGCGAATCGGGCAACTACAGCCAGGACTACGTGGACGAGGAAGCGCTCTCCAGCGCCGACCTGGAGCAGCGCAAGATGCTCAGTTGCCAGACCCGGGTGCAGTCCGATGCCACCTTCTACTTCGACTTCGATTCCAGCCTGTGCAGCGCCGCGGGGCCTGCACAGCTGGGCGCCACAGTCAGCGCAGTGCGCCAGGTCTCCGACAGCACGGCGATCCTGCAACTGCAGCTCGACGAGGGTCAGGCGGCGCTGGACTTCCTGCCGGGGCAATACGCCCGGCTGTCGGTCCCCGGCACCTCGAGCAAACGCTCCTACTCGTTCGCCAACCGCTCGGGCAGCCAGCAGCTGCAATTCCTCCTGCGCCTGCTGCCCGACGGGGCAATGAGCAATTACCTCCGCGAACGCTGCCAGGTCGGCGACCGCATCGAGCTGGAGGCGCCGCTGGGCGCCTTCTACCTGCGCCATATCGTCCGGCCGCTGGTGCTGGTGGCCGGCGGCACCGGGCTGTCGGCGCTGCTGGCCATGCTCGAGCAACTGGTCGCCGACGGCTGTACCCAGCCGGTGCACCTGTACTACGGGGTGCGCAACGTCGCCGACCTGTGCGAAACCGCGCGTATCGAGGCTTATGCCGGCCAACTGCCGGGCTTTCGCTACACTCCGGTGATCAGCGAGCCGACGGCGGACTGGCCGGGCAAGCGCGGTTATATCGCCGAGCATTTCGATTGCAGCGAACTGCGCGATGCTCCGGTGGACATGTACGTCTGCGGACCGCCACCGATGGTCGAGTCGATCAAGAACTGGTTGCAAGATCAGCAACTTGAGAGCGTTCAGCTGTATTACGAGAAGTTCACCGAGAGTAATATCTGATCCGTCCGCCGTCAGCCGCGATCTGGCCGCGAATACGGACAGATCCGATAACAATGAGAAGAGAGCGTGATTAGTGGATGACATCCTGAAACCCGGCGAACTCAAGCGTGGCTTGAAGAACCGCCATATTCAGCTGATTGCCCTGGGCGGGGCGATCGGCACCGGACTGTTCCTGGGCTCCGCCGGCGTGCTCAAGTCCGCCGGCCCTTCGATGATCCTCGGTTATGCGATAGCCGGGTTCATCGCCTTCCTGATCATGCGCCAGCTCGGCGAAATGATCGTCGAGGAACCGGTGGCCGGGTCCTTCAGCCACTTCGCGCACAAATACTGGGGCGGTTACTTCGGCTTTCTCGCCGGCTGGAATTACTGGGTGCTGTACGTGCTGGTGGGCATGGCCGAACTCACGGCCGTGGGCAAGTACGTGCAGTTCTGGTGGCCGGAAATCCCGTCCTGGGTCAGCGCGGCGGTGTTCTTCGTACTGGTCAACCTGATCAACATGATGAACGTGAAGTTCTTCGGCGAAGCCGAGTTCTGGTTCGCCATCATCAAGGTGGTGGCCATCATCGGCATGATTGCCCTGGGCTGCTACATGCTGGCCAGCGGCAGCGGCGGCCCGCAGGCGGCGGTGAGCAACCTGTGGAGCCACGGCGGGTTCTTCCCCAATGGCGGCACCGGCCTGCTGATGGCCATGGCCTTCATCATGTTTTCCTTCGGCGGCCTGGAACTGGTGGGCATCACCGCCGCCGAGGCCAGCGAGCCACGCAAAGTGATCCCCAAGGCGATCAACCAGGTGGTGTACCGGGTGCTGATCTTCTACGTCGGTGCCCTCACCGTGCTGCTGTCGCTGTACCCCTGGGACCAGTTGCTGCAGACCCTCAACGCTTCCGGCGACTCCTACAGCGGCAGCCCGTTCGTGCAGATCTTTGCCCTGATCGGCAGCGACACCGCCGCGCACATCCTCAACTTCGTGGTCCTGACCGCGGCGCTGTCGGTGTACAACAGCGGCGTGTACTGCAACAGCCGCATGCTCTACGGCCTGGCCGAACAGGGCGACGCGCCCAAGGCGATGATGAAGCTGAACAAACAGGGCGTGCCGCTGCTGGCCCTGGGCGTTTCGGCGCTGATCACCTTGCTTTGCGTGGTGGTCAACTACCTGGCGCCGCAAGAAGCCCTGGAGTTGCTGATGGCGCTGGTCGTTGCGTCCCTGATGATCAACTGGGCGCTGATCAGCCTGACCCACCTGAAGTTCCGCAAGTCCATGGGCCAGCAAGGCATAGTGCCGTCGTTCAAGACCTTCTGGTTTCCGTTCAGCAACTACCTGTGCCTGGCTTTCATGCTGATGATCGTCAGCGTGATGCTGATGATTCCCGGCATACGGGTGTCGGTCTACGCCATCCCGGTGTGGGTTGCGCTGATCTGGGTGTTCTACCGTCTGCGGGTGGCCAGGTCCGGCGCTCGCGCGGTGGCCTGACGTCTGCGGCACCAGCCCCGGTAGCCGCTGCCGAGCCCCGCGAGGCTGCGATCGGGCGCGCAGCGGCCGTAAAACAGGCGACCGTGTTCAGCCTGCCCCACCGCAGTGGCCGGTTTTACGGCTCCTGCGGAGCCGATCGCAGGCTGCGCCAGCGGCTACAGGGATTGGCATAAACAAAAAGGCCCGGCATTCGATGAATGCCGGGCCTTTTTGTTGGCCTGCCGCTTACAGCGTCGAACGTACGCGCCACAGCTCGGGGAACAATACGGTGTCGAGCATCTTGCGCAAATAGCCGACGCCTTCGGTGCCGCCGGTGCCGGGCTGGAAGCCGATGATGCGCTCCACCGTGGTCACATGGCGGAAGCGCCACTGGCGGAAGGAGTCTTCCAGGTCGATAAACTTCTCCGCCAACTGGTACAGGTCCCAGTAGCGCGACGGGTCGGTGTAGACCTCGCGCCAGGCGGCTTCCACCGACGGGTCATGCTGGGTCGGCGCCTGGCTGTTCAGGGCCAGGCGCTCGGGGTCGATGGCCAGCCCGGCCTTGGCCATCAGGCCGATGGCTTCGTCGTACAGCGACGGCGTGGCGATCGCCAGCTCCAGTTCCTTGAGCAGTTCCGGCCGATGGGCATGGGGGCGCAGCAGGGTCGCGCTCTTGTTGCCGAGGATGAACTCGATCTCGCGGTACTGGAACGACTGGAAACCCGACGAGTGCCCCAGGTACGGGCGGATCGACTTGTACTCGGACGGGGTCATGGTCGCCAGCACCGCCCAGGCGTGCACCAGCTGGTCGAAGATCCGCGACACCCGCGCCAGCATCTTGAATGCCGGTGGCAGCTGCCCCTGATGCACGTGCTCGCGAGCCGCCTTGAGCTCGTGCAGCATCAGTTTCATCCACAGCTCCGAAGTCTGGTGCTGGATGATGAAGAGCATTTCGTTGTGGTCCGGCGACAAGGGGTGCTGGGCATTGAGGATGCGCCCCAGGTCCAGGTAGTCGCCGTAGCTCATGGAATCGGAAAAATTCAGCTCGGCGTTATGCCAGTTGTCGGGCGGCGGGTTGTTCGAATAGGGACATTGACTCATCGCGTGGGCTCCTCATGTCAGGTCGCGGCCGGTCGATCACCCGGCGCCGACCTTGATCGAGGGCGCGCGGGGCCGAAGCTTCGTTGTTGTAAATACTATTGTAGGAATTATCGCGGCAAAGGCCGCAGGATGGCGCGCACCGGGCTCGCATCCAGATGAGCGAAACGCAGGGGCAGCGCGATCAGTTCGTAGTCGCCTTCGGCCACCTCGTCGAGCACGATGCCCTCGAGAATCGCCAGGCCATGGCGGGCCACGGCGTTATGGGCCTCCATGGTTTTCGATTGCTGCGGGTCGAGGGACGGGGTGTCGATGCCGATCAGGCGCACGCCGTGGCTGGCCAGCAGCTCGACGGTCTCCTTGGCCACGGCGCTGAAATCCGGGTCCCAGGTGCTCAACGGCGCCTGTCGATAGGTACGCAGCAGCACCCGCTCGGGCAGGTTGTCCAGGTGCCCCTCCAGGTGTCGGGGCAAGACCAGCGGCCCGCAGCCCAGGCAATGCACGACCCGGCACGGGCCGAGGTAGACATCCAGCGGCACCTCGCCGATCGGCGCGCCATCGGCGCTGTAGTGCAGCGGCGCGTCGACATGGGCACCGGTGTGCGGCGACAGGGTGATGCGCCCGACGTTCACCGGGCATTCGGGCCCGTATTGCCAGACCCGCTCTTCCTGGAATGGCGTATCGCCGGGCCAGGTCGGGGTCGCGGTACTCAGGGGCGGGCTGATGTCCCACCAGCTTGGGGTTGTGCTCATAGCGCTGCTCTCGGCCATTTCGACCTGAATCATACGAGCGATGCCCGTGAAGATTCTTGCGAAATGCTCCGGCGACCGCGGAATCTTTCGCATGAACTGCCAGGAAATCACTGATTCGCGCTCGGAAATTTCAATGCAAACCGCGGCAACACTTCACGGGCGGGTACTGCGTTTCTGGGCACCCCGATGTCGAGTACAGACAACTGGCCGGGTGCCGGGCGCTATAGGGTGCGACTTCAGTTATCAGCCAACACCCCGGAGTCCTCATGACCGCGACTGCCCCCATCACCGTTCTGCGCGACACCCACCCGCTGCCGGTTCTCGATGCCTGCAAATGGGAAAAGCTCGAAGGCGACCCGCACACCGTCAACCTCAACGCCTACACCAGCGAAGACGGCAGCAAGATCATGGGTACCTGGATCTGCACGCCCGGCAAATGGCGCGTGGACTACGTGAAATGGGAGTACTGCCATTTCCAGGAAGGCTACTGC
Organism: Pseudomonas sp. GW822-FHT05A08; assembly: GCF_058800485.1. NCBI lineage: Bacteria > Pseudomonadati > Pseudomonadota > Gammaproteobacteria > Pseudomonadales > Pseudomonadaceae > Pseudomonas > Pseudomonas sp. GW822-FHT05A08. The sequence continues at coordinate 1,106,722 of NZ_CM179511.1, read as the reverse complement.
GTGATCACCCCGGACGGCATGGACCCTCTCCACCTGCGCGCCGGCGATATCTTCGTGGTCGAGCCGGGGATGAAAGGCACCTGGGAAGTGGTCGAGACCGTGCGCAAGTATTTCGTGTTCGCCTGACGAATCTCCGGAAAGGAGAGAAACAAATGCTTCGATACAGGTTGCTGCAATCCCTATCGAGGAACTGCTTCTCTTCCTTTCACCAGCCAGACCGCCCCCTGAAAGCCCCCAAAACCAAGCCTCAGGCTCCGAGACGTGAACGCAGGACATCCGCACGCTCACGAATTTTATCGCCCTTTCCTTCCACCAATTTAGTGAAGGCGATGATGTCTGCCTTACGCTTTTGAATAGTGTCGCGCTGCATATGACTCAGCAGCACCAATGAGTTGTAAATACCATTGCCATTGGACGTATTGCCACTGCCATAGGCGATGACCGCCGGGATCAAGAGCTCGTCGCTTCCCCATGACGCCAGCAACTGCTGGTAGCCATCCACTCGCTGACGAGCGTCGTCGCTAAACATCTGCCTGATCAGTGCATCCCGTCGCTCGCCCAGTGCGTCAGTAGCATAGGCCGCCTCGACGGGCGCCTTGGTATTCTCGGCAACCACTCGAACCAGGGTCGGGCCATAGTCCGGAGCAGCAACCAGCAGCGCCCGTACTGCAAACTCACTGCGCCGTTGATCACTCCCCATCAAGGGCTCGAAGAACTTAGAGACCAGCTCGGCCTGCTTGATCTTTGATTCGGCCACTGCTCGAATGTCCGCCACTGCCGTAGCAGTACTCTGAGAGTAGTAGGAGTAAAACCCACCCACTCCTGCAATGGTGATCGGTATCAGCGCCGAGCAGGCGACACCAAACTTGTCCCAACCGTCTTTTCCTCGATCCTTGAGCTTCGCCACCTCTGACTCCAGCCTTGCGATCTGCTCTTCCGTTGTCATATTGGCTCTCCTGTCGAAGCTCAGTGCTCATGAGTCGGCTGCCCCCCCTGATGCTCTCTACAGCGACGATCAATCAGGTTTGTCCAGTTCAAGAGTGCGACGGTTGACTACGTCCTTCAGCCCATCCAGCAAAGTATCCGCTTTAACCTCGGACTTCTGCGCCTCGAGCAGCAGGAGCTGGACCTGGTGACGAGAACGTCGATTTACGCGGAAGTTCGACTCGAAATCCAGCGAAGCAATGATGGTCATCGCCACAGCCGCGGCGCCCGCCAAGATCGATGACAGGTCGGCGGCGGTTTCCTTACTTTCGATAATGGATAGCTTCGAGACGATTGCCGCAGCGGAAGCCAGAACTGCCGAGATGATCAAGAGGGTCCTGTAGCCAAGCTTCCACTTGAACGCTGACCTGCGGTATTTCTGCTCTTGAGCGGCCAGAATCTCCTTGGCATGCGTCAGTTCGTCAATCATCTTTCAGCCCTCCCTGTGGCATTCAGATTGACTGTAGATCGCAATCAATAGCCCACTTGTAACCGATCAGAATAACGGGAATAGCCAGTGATTTTTGCAGTGCTACTGCGATCGCACCAAATCCGCACGCCCCCCGGCTGCAGATGCAAAAAACCGGGAACCCACCCGACGTGAGTCCCGGAAAGCTTGCAGCGTTCACAGAGGTTGGCGAAACCTGCGCTCTTTAAAGAGCGCAGGCTTTGCAGTGCCTAGCTCGGCTTGCGATAGCTGTTGACGATAGCCGAGAAGTCCATGCCCCCTTCCCCGCGCTGGCTCATGGCCTGGTACAGCTGCTGCGCCACGGCGCCCAGCACCACGGGCTGGTGCGCCTGGCGGGCGGCCTCGGTGGCCAGGCCCAGGTCCTTGAGCATCAGCTCGGCGCCGAAGCCACCGGTGTAGCCACGGGCGGCCGGCGCGGTTTCGATCACACCGGGCCAGGGGTTGTAGGTGTCGGAACTCCAGCAACGCCCGGTGGAGCTATTGATGATGCCCGCCAGCACCTTGGTGTCGATCCCCAGGGCATCGCCCAGGGCCATGGCTTCGCTGACGCCGATCATCGAGATGCCCAGCAGCAGGTTGTTGCAGATCTTGGCGATCTGTCCGGTGCCCACGTCACCGCAGTGCACAATATTGCGGCCCATCTGCGCCAGCACCGGCTGCAGGGTGGCGAACAGTTCGGCGCTGGCGCCGACCATGAAGGTCAGGGTGCCCGCCGCCGCGCCGCCGGTACCGCCGGATACCGGCGCATCGGCCACGGCCACGCCTTGCTTGGCAGCCGCCGCGGCCACGTCGCGGGCGGTCTGCGGGTCGATGGTGCTGCAATCCACCGCCGGCGTGCCACGGGCGATACCGGCCAGCACTCCGTCGTCACCCAGCCAGACGCTGCGCACATGGGGCGCGGCCGGCAGCATGGTGATCACCAGCTCGCTGTCTGCGGCGGCGGCGCGCGGCGAGGTACTGATGCTGCCACCCAGTTCGGCCAGTTCCTTGAGCACGGCCTGGTTCAGGTCGAACAGGTTCAACTGATGCCCGGCCTTGAGCAGGTTGCGCGCCATGGGTGCGCCCATGTTGCCCAGACCGATGAATGCGATTTTCATGAGCGGACTCCTCAACGCAAATGGATGGTGGTGTTCACGCCATCGTTGACGCTGTCATCGTCGAACCAGCGACTGGTGACGGTCTTGGTCTGGGTATAGAACTGCACCACTTGTTTGCCATAGGGCCCCAGATCGCCCAGTTTGGAACCACGGGAACCGGTGAAGCTGAAGAACGGTACAGGCACCGGAATCGGGATGTTGATCCCGACCTGGCCGACATCGATTTCGGTCTGGAACTTGCGGGCCGCCGCGCCGCTCTGGGTGAACAGGCCGGTGCCGTTGCCGAAGGGGTTGCTGTTGACCAGGGCGATGGCCTGGTCGAGGGTGTCCACTTCCAGCACCACCAGCACCGGGCCGAAGATTTCCTGGGTGTAGATCTGCATGTCAGTGGTCACCCCGGAGAACAGGGTCGGGCCGACGAAGTTGCCCTGCTCGAAACCTGGCACCTTGACGTCGCGGCCGTCCAGCTCCAGCTTGGCGCCTTCCTTGATGCCGCTTTCGATCAGGCTCAGCACACGCTCCTTGGCGCGCTTGGAAATCAGCGGCCCGACATCGGTGCCCGGCTCGCTGCCGGCATTCACCTTGAGTTTCTGCGCCAGCGCCTTGAGGTCCGGCAGCCATTGTTTCGCCGCGCCCACCAGGACCACCACCGAGGTGGCCATGCAACGCTGGCCGGCCGCGCCGAACCCGGCACCGACCAGGGCATTGAGCGCCTGTTCGCGGTTGGCGTCGGGCAGCACCACGGCATGGTTCTTCGCGCCCATCATCGACTGCACGCGCTTGCCGTGTTTGCCCGCCAGGTCATAGACGTGGGTGCCCACCGCGGTGGAGCCGACGAACGACACCGCCTTGATGTGTGGGTGGGTGCACAGCTTGTCCACCACGTCCTTGCCGCCATGCACCACGTTGAGCACGCCAGGCGGAACCCCGGCTTCCAGCGCCAGCTCCACCAGCAGCATGGTCGACAGCGGGTCCTGTTCCGAAGGCTTGAGGACGAAGGTGTTGCCGCAGGCGATGGCCATCGGGAACATCCACAGCGGAATCATCGCCGGGAAGTTGAACGGGGTGATCCCGGCGCAGACACCGATCGGCTGGCGCAGGGTGTAGGTATCGACGCCACCGGCGACGTTCTCGGCGAACTCGCCCATCTGCAGGCTGCCGATCGAACAGGCATGCTCGACCACTTCCAGACCGCGGAAGATGTCGCCTTCGGCATCGGCGATGGTCTTGCCCTGTTCGGCGCTGAGCACCTGGGCAATGCGCTTGGAGTGTTCGCGGATCAGCGCCTGCAGCTTGAGCATGATGCGCATCCGCGCGCCGATCGGGGTCAGCTTCCAGGTCTGGAAGGCGCGATGCGCGGCTTCGATGGCGGCGTCGACTTCATCCGCCGTGGCGAAAGGTACCTTGGCCAGCACCTGCTGGGTGGCCGGGTTGGTGATGTCGTGCCACTCGCGGGTCTGGGATTCGACCCACTGGCCGTCGATCAGCAGCTTGACCTGCTGCAAGGTAGTGCCGTCGGACTTGAGGGATGCGTTCATACGGGTCTCCTGACTTCTTGAGGTTCTTATGCAGGGAGCCAAGGCGTGGGACCGCCTTGAAATGAGGCGTGCGTCGCGAGTTGGTTGTCGGACTGTTTTTGGAGTATAGATGTGCAAACTTCTAATAAGAACGCACATAAAAGCCGGTCCATCATGCAAAAAAACATCACCTCCCTCGGCTCGCTGAACTGGGACGACCTGAAGTTTTTCCTCGAAGTGGCGCGCACCCGCAAGGCCAGCAGCGCGGCCAAGCGCCTGGCGGTGGACTACACCACGGTGTCGCGGCGCATCGGTTCGCTGGAGGGCGCGCTGGGCACCCTGCTGTTCGAAAAGTCCCGGACCAATGGCTTTGTCCTGACCGCCGAGGGCCAGCGCCTGCTGGGTTATGCCGAGTCGATCGAAAGCACTCTGCACATGGCCTGCGAACAGGTCTCGGGCTCGGGCGTGGCCCTGTCCGGGCATGTGCGCATGGGCTGTACCGAAGGTTTCGGCAGCTTTTTCATCACCCCGCAACTGAGCCATTTCGTCGACGCCTACCCGGCGATCTCGGTGGATATCCTGCCGCTGCCGCACTTCATCAGCCTGTCCAAGCGCGAGGCCGATATCGTCATCGCCCTGGAACGCCCGGAGCATGGCCCCTACGTCTGCTGCAAGCTCTGCGACTACCGTCTGCGGCTCTATGCGACCCAGGAATACCTCGACCAGCACCCACCGATCCGCCGCCCGGCGGACTTGAGCGAGCATCAATTCATCAGCTACGTGGACGACCTGGCGTTCAGCTCGGAGCTCTTGTACCTGGCCAACGTGCTGCCCGGCGCCAGCGCCAACCTGCGCAGCACCAGCGTCATCGCCCAATACGTGGCGGCCCAGCAAGGACGCTCGCTGGCGATCCTGCCGTGCTTCCTGGCAGCCCAGGACCCGCGCCTGCTGCCAGTGCTGCCGGAGGAAATAGACATCACCCGGCAGTTCTGGATGTACTGCCGCGAGGACCTGCGCAAGCTCAAGCGGATCACCCTGTTGTGGGATTACATCCGCAGCGTGACCGAACAGAATCAGGGCCTGCTGATGGGGCAGAGCCGGGAGATGGTGTTTGCTGACTCATAGTCCTGCAGAAAGATCAGCAGGCCCTGCCAAGGCTTTGTGGCAGGGATTGATCGTAATTGCCGGAGCCCGACAGACTCTCCATCCAAGTTCAGAATCGTCCTAAAGCCTTAGCCATCGCTACTTGCTAGGTTCGCGAAGCTCGACAAAGAGCCTCGCGGATCAGCTAATGCAAGGACGATAAATGCTTTCTTCTGCTCGCCTGGGCGACAAACACCTCTGCCCTCTTCCCGGTCACGGCACGACACCTATTGCTTGCGCTTCTGGCGACATCAACATCAACTTCATGGGAGCAGCCCGAGTCGGTGACACTTGCGGCTGTGGCGCGGTCATCACCACGGGGTTTCCATCGATTATCCTGAATGGTCGTCCTATGGCCCACTTAGGGAGCCCTACCAGCCACGGCGGGACCATTATCACGGGCTCGGGTAACACCTTCGGCGGCTTTGTCTTTGAACCCACTCCTGACGCGGTAATCATTAACTTCGCAGCCCTCGGCGTGTTCCGCCCAGACGGCTCGGTAGACGATGAAAAGATGGCGACCTTGCTGGCCGACCCGAGGCTGACCGAGAAGGCCACCGCTGCAAATGCTTTAGTCGATCCCAATGTGGCCTCTAAGACGCCTGAAGAGAAGCCAGAAGAAAAGGTCTGTAATGACCCAGACCAGATGGAAGAACTGGCGAGCTACATTGCGGGCGAGATGAATACCAATATCAACAGCCCGTCTGTGCGACAAATGAAAGACCTCAACAGCTTTAGTCCAACAGCTGAAACAAAGAAGTATAAGGAGCTTCCTTTCTATCTTCGTCTTGGCCAAAGCCCTGACTTCTATAGCTTAGCGCTGGGAAAGAAAGCGAAAGCTTTGGCTATCTGGACTGAGCGAGTCGGTCAGGGCCGACCCTGGGACCACAAGCCGAAGCTACAAGCAATGTTCAAGGATGTTTGGAACAAACAAGGGGGCTACGACTACTTCTATGACATCTGGTCGAACATCCACTATGGCTATGTTGGACTGGCTGGTGGACTCTCTGAAAGTGTCCTCTTGGACGGCGCAGGTATAGAGCAGATAGGGTCGGACGCTGCTCGGAAGGTTGAAGAGATTTTTGAAAAACCTAAAGCAGAATGGGAACGGCCCGGCCCGCATCGCTCTGCTGATATCGAGGGCATGAGGGCCTGGGATGATGCACCTGACCGAATATCCATTAGTATCGGCGTGAAACTCTATCGACAACGCCCCAACGGAGGCATAACAGCAAAGATGATCATGGACGAAGTTCTTGCAGTACAACCGAAGGAATGGGGGGAAGGTATCCGTGTCCACAAATGTAAGGCCCATTAAATACAGGTACATTTTTGGCATTCTCTTTCTGCTACTGCTGTCCCCCTTTGTGTTTTGGAGGGTAGCGACCCCAGTGGTCACGGTTCACTACTCCAAGGAAGGAAAAGAGAAGCTCTCTATGACCTGGAATACCGAACACCGAATTTATCGGAGTGGACGCGGGGGCCTATTTCCAGGAGAGGCGACATCTGATTTTGGTCATATTTTTCCAGATGCCGGGTTCTTCATGGAGTTCTATTGGTGGAGTGATACGGGCCGTAATCATTGCGTCAATATCACCCCTAAATGGCGAAGAACGGATATTTACCTCGACCTAAATGGCAATATTGATACCAGCCCAGAGAGCGGCACGGATACGGATCGCTTGAAGAAGTGCACTACGGACCCTGCTGATCCTTAAGAACTCCAAGCATCACCACTATGAGGTCACCCTGCCAGCACCGCTGCAAAATCCACTCGGCACAGCCTGGTCCTGCTATCGCGAAGACCTAGCGGATCACCCCGCTGTGGGAACCGCAGTGTAAAGGAAGAATCAGGGCCTGCTGGCATGATGGTCTTCGCCGATTAGTCGGCGATGACCACGATCGAGACGCGACGGTTTTCGGTGCGTCCGGCCACCGTGCTGTTGGAGGCCACCGGTTCGCTGCTACCCAGGCCACGCAGCTGGATGTTTTCTTCGCGCATGCCCGTGGCCACCAGTACCTTGCTCACGCTTTTCGCCCGGCGCAGGGACAGTTGCTGGTTGTAGCTTTCCCTGCCGGAGCCATCGGTGTGGCCATCGACCCGGACCTTGTCGATGTGCACGCTGACCAGCGCCTTGCCGATATGCTCAACGATGCCGGTGCTCGCAGCATTCAACCTATCGATGTCGCTGCCGAACAGCACCTTGCCGGACAGGCCGAAGGCCCAGCCCTCGTCCGTCAGCTCAAAGCCCTCCTGCTTGAGCACCGCTACTTGCTGCGGGGTCAGCCCCTTGGGCGGTACGCTCTGGCAACCGGTCAATGAAAGCAGCGCCAGCAACAGGCCGGTGGTGAAAAGTCGCAAGCAAGGTCGAGTCAGTGAAAACAAAGAATTAGCTCCTGGATTGAACGTGAACGACGGGGGGCTCCGACCCCGCGGTGTGTTGCCCGCCTCGAGAGACACGCTTGGCCTGATACATCGCCGCATCGGCGGCATTGAGCAGAGCTCCCGGGGTGGTGCCATGATCAGGGTAGACGGCAATACCGATGCTGAGTGAAGTCAGTACCGAAGTACTGCCCGGCAAGGCAATCGGCATCTCCATGCTGGCGATGATTTTTTCGGCGATACGCTCGGCATCCTCGATGCGGTGCAGCGGGGTCAGCAGAATGGCGAACTCGTCGCCCCCCAGGCGCGCCACCAGGTCTTCCTCGCGCAACTGCGCGCGCACCCGCGACGCCACCGCCATCAGCACCGCGTCGCCGGCGGCGTGACCGAAGTTGTCGTTGATGCCCTTGAAACGGTCACTGTCGAGAAACAGCACCGCCACCCGTTCGTTGAGCTTGCTGGCGCTGCGCAGCGCGCGGATCAGCCGGCCCTCGAAAAACGCCCGGTTCGGCAACCCGGTCAGGCTGTCATGGCTGGCCTGGTGGGCCAGGGTTTCGTTTTCACTCTGCAAGTGGGTTTGCCAGGCTTCCAGCTCATCGAGCAGGGCATTGAAGTCGTTGCCCAGGTTGTCCAGCTCGGCAATTTCCGCCGGCGGCACCCGGACGTCGAATGCCCGCTCGCGGCGCGCGGCATGGGCCACATCGGCCAGGCTGCGCAGCGGCCCGGTAATGCCGCGCAACTGCCGGCGCGCCAGGTACAGCGCCACCCAGGCGCTCACCGCGATACATAGGACAATCCCCACCAGCCCACTGAGCAGGAAGCGCAGCAGGCTGCCGCCGTGCCCGGTCAGGGCGATGCTGCCGATTTCCTGGCCCTGATGCATGATCGGCACGGTGATGGGCTTTTCGAGAAAGGCCCGGGCGATCTGCATTTCCAGATCGGTCAGCAAACCGATTTCCGGCCGCTCCCAATGGGCCAGCACGCGCCCCCGGGCATCGAGTACCTGGGCATCGGCCACCTCTTCGGTGGAGGCAATCAGGGCCAGGGCTTCGGTCGCCGCGGCGCTGTCGTTGAACACCACCGCCGCTTCGACCGTGTAATTGATCGAACGCGCGATCAGATGCAGGTTGTGATCGGCATACACCCGCAACGCCAGCACCCCGAGCAATGTCAGGGACAGGCTGGCCATGGAAATGGCCAGCAGGGCGACAATCAGATGCCCGCGGCCAATGACCGAACGCAATGTAGGGCGAGCAGGAGATTTGAAGAAGCTCATGGCGCCGCCGGTCGACGACGGGAGAGTTGCAGCACGCTTGGATGAATCCGCACGCCACTGCGGGCCACCGAATCCAGGTTGACCTCGAATGACACCTGATTGTCACTGACGCGCAGGCAGAACAGGCTACCGACCGTGCACTGGTCGCCGCCCTCGCTGATGCTCAATACCGGATGACCGACCAGGGAAGTGAACAGGCGGGCGCGCTGGTCGTCGGTCAGCTTGCCGATGTACACCGCATCGCACTCGCTGACGATGGCCGGGTTGTCGGCCAGCAAGCGCCGCACCAGAACCGGGCGGCCCGTGGCCTGGGTCGTGCCCTTGACCAGGTCGTCGGTGTATTCGGTCGGCCCCACCACGCACAGACGCAATTGCGCCGGCTCCACCGGCCAGCGCGCATAACTGAGAATCCCCAGCACCACTTGAGTCACCGCCTTGGCGCGCTGGTCTGCCAGGCTGACAGCAGCAGGCTCGGGTTGCGCGACGGCAAAAGTGCTCAGCAGACAGACCAGGGCGGACAGCAGTACCTGCCTCCAGCCCGAAAAGCGCTCTGTCGCCGAGACAGCCACGTTCATGCAGGGATTCTCTTTGATCTTCATACAATGATGCCGCAACGATAGCACAGCCGGTGAAACCGCCGCGAGGTTCCCAGGTATGGGTAGCAGGCTATTGGTTTAGAAAAAAATGAAGTAACGATTTGAGCCTTCCTATTCTTCATGCCTGCATCGCCTGCTTAAGATCGGCGCCAGAGAGCGAGCCGTCCAGACCGCCCTCGGTGAGACCGGATCCGCAGAGACCCGGCTCAAGGAATGTCTTTTGCTACTGCCCAGTATCGCCGCTTCGGCCCAGTGCCTTTGCGGTGCCATGAGTAGCCCAGGACATCTTTGAGGTTAGCCGATGCAACTGGAAATATTCCGCACACTCTGGGGCTATACCGCCAGCCCGGCCCAGGCCCTCGACGAGCTGCTGGCCGCCGGCTTCGACGGTATGGAAGCCCGCCTGCCTTTGCAAGCCCGCGAACGCGGCGAATTCGGCACTTTCCTGCGGGACAATCGCCTCGCCTACATCTGCACGGTTTTCACCGCCTACGACGTCCTGCCAAAACAGTCGGCCGCGTTCCAGGAACACCTGCTGGACCTGGAGCGCAAGCTCGCCTGGGCCGCCGAACTGGCGCCGCGCTTCGTCAATCTGCTGGCCGGCAACGACCGCTGGCCCCTGGCCCAGCAAGTGGAGTTCTTCGGCCAGGCCATGGAGCTGGCGCGCAAGCATGGCCAGTTCTGCAGCTTCGAGACTCACCGAGCCCGTTCGCTGTTCAATCCCTGGGTCACCCTGGAGCTGATCCGGCAATTGCCCGACCTGCGGTTCACCAGCGATATCAGCCACTGGGTCGTCACCTGCGAACGCCTGCTGGATGACCCCTTCGATGACCTGAGCGCCTTCGTCGAGCGCGTTCACCATATCCAGGCCCGGGTCGGCTATGACCAGGGGCCGCAAGTCCCGCACCCCGCCGCCCCGGAATATGCCCGTGAACTGGCGTTCCACCAGCAGCACTGGGAAGCCGTCTGGCATTCGCAAAAGGCCCGTGGCTATCAGGTCAGCACCCTGACCCCGGAGTTCGGCGCCGACGGCTACCTGCATCACCTGCCCTTCACCAACGTGCCGGTGGCCGACCTCTGGTCGCTGAACCAGTGGATGGCCAGGACCGAGCGCGAACACTTCGACCGCTTCACCCACTCAACCCGTCCGTGAGGTTCTTGCGTCATGCCCGAGAAGATCGATAACACCCCGGCCAAGGCCAACTTCAAGCACATTCCGGTGGTGGACATCGCCGGCCTGTTCAGCATCGAGCTGGAGCACCGACTGGCCGTCGCCGAGCAGTTGGGAGCGGCCGCCAGCGAAGTGGGCTTTCTCTACATCACCAGCCATGGCATCGACCCGCAGTTGATCGCCGGCCTGCGCCAGGCCGCCAGGGACTATTTCGCCCAGCCCCTGGACAGCAAGATGCAGCACTACATCGGCACCTCGAAAAGCCACAAGGGTTTCGTCCCCGAGGGCGAGGAGGTGTATTCCAAGGGCAAGCCGGATCACAAGGAAGCCTTCGACATCGGTTTCGAAGTCGCGGCCGACGATCCCCTGGTCCTGGCCAACACGCCGCTGCTGGGGCCGAACGAGTGGCCAGAACTGCCCGGCTTCAAGAAGGCGGTGCAAGCCTATTACGCGGCCGTCTTCGCCCTCGGCAGGCGCCTGTTCGGCGGGTTCGCCCTGGCCCTGGGCCTGGAGGAAAACTATTTCGACGCCCTGGTCACCCGCCCGCCTTCCAAGCTGCGCCTGATCCACTACCCGTTCGACGACGCGGCCCAGGATGCGCCAGGCATCGGCGCCCACACCGACTACGAGTGCTTCACCATCCTGCTGGCCGACAAGCCGGGCCTGGAGGTGATGAACAACCTGGGCCAGTGGATCGACGCCCCGCCCATTGCCGACGCCTTCGTGGTGAACATCGGCGACATGCTGGAGGTGATGACCGCCGGCGCCTTTGTCGCCACCGCCCACCGGGTGCGCAGCGTCAGCGAGGAGCGCTACTCGTTCCCGCTGTTCTACGCCTGCGACTTCCATACCCAGATCAAGCCTTTACCGCAGTTCGCCAAGGCCTCGGACGACTACGAGCAGATCACCATCGGCGAGCACATGTATGGCCAGGCCCTGCAGACCTACCAGTACCTGCGCAAGCGCGTGGAGAACGGCGAGATCCTCCTGCCGGAAAAGGCCCGCAAGCCTTCGAGCTTCGGCCACCTGAAACACCAGTCGCAAGCGTCCTGACCACCCTTTTGCCCTTTGCTTCCATCCCCTGGAGAGACCCACGATGCTTAACAAAAACAACGTTGCTCGCCTGACCCTGCTCACCGCCGGCCTGTTGTGCGCCACCGCCGGCCTGGCCTCGACCGCGACACCCGGACAGCTGAAGATCGGCATGGAAATCACCTACCCACCGTTCGAGTCCTATGACAGCGAGAAGAACGTGGTCGGCTCCGACCCGGAACTGGCCCACGCCCTGGCCAGGCACCTGAACGCCAAGGCCGAGTTCGTCGACACCAAGTTCCCCAGCCTGATCCTCGGCCTCAACGCCGGTCGCTACGACGCGATCATTTCCGGCATGTACATCACTCCGGAACGGCAGACCCAAGCCATGACCATCGCCTATGCGAAAACCGGCGCGGCGATCATGACGTCCAAGGACAGCGGCCTGAACCCGCAAACCCCTGAAGACCTGTGCGGCCTGAAGGTCGGGCTGGAGCAGGGCACCACCTGGGTCAGCCAGTTGCAGAAGCTCTCCAGCGACTACTGCGTGCCGAACAACAAGGGCGCGATCAGTGTCAGCGAATACCCCTCGGCACCTGAGGTGACCCAGGCCCTGCTGTCGAAGAACATCCAGGCCCAGGTGGAAATCGCCGGCGCGGCGAAGATGATCGCCGAACGCACCCAGGGTCGGGTGGTGGTCACCAGCCAGCACCTGATCTATCAGCAAACCCTCGGCATCTTCGTCAAGAAAGGCAACGACGCCACCTACAAGGCGCTGCAGGAAGCCTTCGCCGAGAGCCGCAAGAACGGTGAGTACGCCGCGATCCTCGGCAAATACAACCTGGAACCGGTGACTGACTGACAAGCCACTGCGGCGCAGGGATGCGCCCGTGACCGGCCCCCGATCGAGCGCGCAGCGCCCGTCCTGATGCCTGCGATCCGAAGCCGCCCGAGGTGTTTATGCAATTCGACTGGTCCTACTTCATCTCCCTGTTCTCCCTGCCCAGCTTCTGGCACGCCTGCGTCACCGTGGTCCAGCTCAGCGCACTGGCCTGGTTCATCGGCATGCTGCTGGGCTTTCTCCTGGCCTCGGCCAAACTCTCCACGGCCGCCTGGATCAGAACCCCGGCAGCGCTGTACATCTGGTTCTTTCGCAGCATTCCGCTGCTGGTGCTGGTGGTCTTCGTCTACAACCTGCCCCAGCTGTTTCCGGCCACCGGTTCGGTGCTGTCCAACCCCTTCTACTCGGGGCTGCTCGCCCTGGTGGTGACCGAAGCGGCGTACATGGCGGAAATCCATCGCGGCGGGCTGATCTCGGTGGCCAAGGGGCAGAAGGAAGCCGGCCGCGCGCTGGGCATCGGCCTGATCGGTCTGCAACGGCTGATTGTCATCCCCCAGGCCTTCCGCATTTCCCTGCCGACCCTGATCAACGAGTACATCACCGTGGTCAAGCTGACTTCGCTGATCTCGGTAATCTCCCTGACCGAACTGCTCACCGTCGGCCAGCGCCTGTATGCGCAGAACTTCCTGGTGATGGAGACCCTGGCCGCGGTGGCGGTGTACTACGTGCTGATCGTCACCCTGTTCGCCTGGCTGCTGCAGCGCCTGGAGCGCCACCTGGACCTGAACCTGCGCACCCCGCAAACCCTGGATGAAGCCGGCACCGAGCGGCTCCGGCAACAGGCACAACCGCAGCACAGCCGCACTCGCCCACGACCGGTAGCCGGCAGCGCCCCGGCCCTGCAACTGCAAAACATCCACAAGCGCTACGGCGATCATCAGGTACTCAAGGGCGTCGACCTGAACGTCGCCAGTGGCCAGGTGATTTCCATCATCGGTCCGTCCGGCTCGGGCAAGACCTCGCTGATCCGCACCATCAATGGCCTGGAGCGCATCGACCAGGGCGAGATCGTGCTGTTCGGCAACAGCTTCATCAGCGCCGGCGACAACCTCAACAGCCCGCAGGTGCGCGAGGGCGTGCGGCACATCGGCATGGTCTTTCAGAACTTCAACCTGTTCCCCCATCGCAGCATCCTCGACAATATCTGCCTGGCGCCGCGTTACCACGGCAGCAGCAAGGCTTTGAGCGAGCAGCAGGCCTATGCCTTGCTGGACAAGGTCGGCCTGCTGGCCCACGCCCACAAGTACCCGCACCAGTTGTCCGGCGGCCAGCAGCAGCGCGTGGCGATTGCCCGGGCCCTGGCGATGGAGCCGCAGATCATGCTTTTCGACGAGCCGACCTCGGCCCTCGATCCCGAGCTGGTGGGCGATGTGTTGAATGTGATCCGCGACCTGGCCCGAGAGGGCATGACCATGTTGATCGTCACCCACGAGATGGACTTTGCCCTGTCGATTTCCGATCGGGTGATCTTCATGGAGGGCGGCAATATCCAGCTGGACGCCAGCCCGCAAGCGATCCGCGAAGAAGCGGCGGGGGAACGGGTCAGACGCTTCATGGGGCTGGAGCAGCCAAGCGCGACGGCACTGGCAGCGGCGCTCTGATCGAGTGCCGAACGCCAGTGCCTCGGCGTTCAACCCAGGTCGAGCATCAACCCGCTCAGGCGCTTGACCTTGCGCCGCACCGCCTCTTCGAACACCCCGGCCCGCGGCTCGATCAGGCTGAACCAGTCCTTGGCCCGGGTGATACCGGTGTAGATCAGCTCCTTGGTCAGCACCGGGTTCAACGCCTCGGGCAGGATCAGCGCGGTGTGGGCGAACTCCGAGCCCTGGGATTTGTGCACGGTCATGGCGTACACGGTTTCCACATCGTTGAGCCGGCTCGGCAGCACGAAACGCACGCCTCCCTGGCCGTCGTTGCGCGGGAAGGCCACCCGCAGCACCAGGCGTCCGTCTTGCGTGCCTTCGTGCTCGGGCAGTTTCAGGGCAATGCCGATATCGCCGTTCATCAGGCCCAGGCCGTAATCGTTGCGGGTCATCAGCACCGGACGACCTTCGTACCACTGCTGATCGCTTTCGATCAGCCGCGCCTTGAACAGGGCAGCGGTGATCCGCTGGTTCAACCCCTCGACACCCCAAGGCCCCTTGCGCACCGCGCAGAGCAACTGGAACTGGTCGAAGGCCAGCAGCACATCGCGGGCCCAGGCGGTCCAGCGCGGATCTTCCAGCGCTGTATCGGCAGGCGGGCGCTGGCCGCGCAACAGGCTCAGGTAATGCCGGTAACCCTGCGGCCCGTCGCCGTGGCCTTCCAGCAGCAAGCGCTCCAGGGCGCGGTCCTGCTCGCCCTTGAGGCTCAGGCCATACAGGTCGGCGTGGCTGCGGGCAGCCAGCAGCCGGCGCGCTTCCTCGGCCTGCTGCTGGTTGACCCAGCGCGCCAGCTGGCCGATACCGCTGCCTTCGCCGAAGCGCCGGGAGTGGCGCAGCATCACCACCTGCTGGGCCAGCGGGTGAGTGCCGGCGTTGTCTTCCTGCAGTCCGCTGTCCGCCAGTTGTTCGCCGCTGACGGCCTCGAGCCAGCTGCGGGTCTGCGGGCTGTACCAGCCGGCCTCAGCATCGCGGCACAGGTCGCCAAGCACCGCACCGGCTTCCACCGAGGCCAGTTGATCCTTGTCCCCGAGTAACACCAGGCGCGCGTGCACCGGCAGCGCATCGAGCAGATTGGCCATCATCTCCAGGTCGATCATCGAGGCTTCGTCGACCACCAGCACATCCAGGGGCAAGCGGTTGCCGGCGTGATGGCGAAAGTGCCGGGTTCCCGGACGATTGCCCAGCAGGCGGTGCACCGTGGTCACGTCGCTGGGGATCTTCTCGCGCACACTGTCGTCGACCGACAGGGAGCGCACTTGCAGGCTGATGGATTCGGTCAGGCGCGCCGCCGCCTTGCCCGTAGGCGCGGCGAGGCGGATGCGCAAAGGCTTTCCGGCTTCGACAGCCGGGGCCTGGAGCAAGGCCAGCAGGCGCACCACGGTGGTGGTCTTACCGGTTCCCGGCCCGCCGGTAATGATGCTGAAGGCGCCTCGGGTGGCCAGCGCACAGGCAAGCTTCTGCCAGTCCACCGGCCCCGCTGCCTTGGCCGCACCGAACAGACCGCCGAGGCGCTCGGCCAAATCCGTGGGAGTTTCCTCCTGCACCGCCAGGCGCTGGCGCAAGGCATTATCAATGCGCCGCTCATAGGCCCAGTAACGGCGCAGATACAGGCGCTTGCCCGACAACACCAGCGGCCGCTGGCGGGCCTGCTCGCTCTGGTCGGCCGCCAACGCCACCAGGCGACTGGCCGCCAGGGCCTTGCACCAGTGTGCGCCGTCCAGCGTCGCCAGCACCTGCGACGGCAGTACCGCCGCCGTGCTTTGCAGGTCGCCTTCCGGCGGCAGGGACAGGGCGAAGTCCGGCTCCTTGAGGGTTTCGAACAGGTCCAGGCAAACATGCCCGTGGCCCAGTTGATGGCTGGTCAACGCCGCGGCCATCAGCACCAGTGGATCGCCTTGTGGCTCCAGTTCATGGAGGAAGCCTACGAAAGCCTTGTCCAGGGCGCGCAACCATCCGCGCTCGACCCAACGATCGAGCAACAGCAGCAAATCGCCGGCCCGAACCAGGGGCGCCAGGTCGGGCTGGGGTTCCAGCGGCGTCAGCAGATCCTCGATCACAGCAATACTCCCTGTTCCCACGCCGGCTCGGCCCTGGGCTGCTCGGGCTTGCCCTGGAACAAGCGGTCCAGGCGCTCGATCAGCTCACGGGGTGGCCGGGTGAAAAACACGCCGCGGCTGGCCGAGCCCGTGCCGCGCAAGAACAGGTACAGGGCACCGCCCATGTGCCGGTCGTAATCGTAGTCCGCCAGGCGTGCCCGCAACTGGCGATGCAGGGCCAGCAGGTACAGCACGTATTGCAGGTCATAACGGTTGTCGAGAATCGATTGTTCCATGGCCTGCTCGGTATAGGCGGCGTCATCCACGCCCAGCCAGTTGGATTTGTAGTCGGCCACGTAATAGCGCCCTTCATGTTCGAAGGTCAGGTCGATGAAGCCCTTGAACATGCCATTGAGCAGGACAGGTTCGGCGGTCACCCGAGGCACGCCTTGATGGGTGTACTGGCGCACCAACTCGTCGAGCTTGAGCACATCGACCTTGTGGCTGGCGAACCAGAACTCCATCTCGACCCGGTATTGGCTCAACTGTGCGAGCACCACCGGCAGTCGCCCCGTCCCGGCTGGCAAAGGCAGTTGCAACAGATGCCGCAACCAGTCGCTCAGGGTCTTGATCCAGCCTTGCCAACCGCGGCGATTGCAGCGCCGAGCGATGGCGTCCTCGATGGCGACGGGGTCGGCGGCGAACCCCTCGCCACCGGCCCACTCCAGCAGGCCGTGGAGGAAGGTCCCCGGGTTCGGCCCACGGGGGAAGCGATGGATGTCCGCGCCGCTGGCCACGACTTCACGCGGAGCATCGGGGTCGAGGCGTTCATCGTCGAAGAGTTTCTGCGCCTGCGGGCTTTCCGGCGCCTCGGTATTGCCGGCCCCCAGGCTGTCGCTGATGCGCAGAGCACTATAGGACGCGATCCACCAGTTCTCCGCGGCGCGCCGCTTGGGAGCCAGGGGCGCCAGCAGGGTGGCGTCGTTGCGCGGCGGATGGAAGCGGCTGTCGGAGGCGCCGGGCATTTCGCTGACACTCATGGCCTCGCAGCCTTGTTGCAGGTCTTGCAGCCAGCGCGCCAGGCCACTGGACTCCTTCAACAACGCACCGCCGCCCAACAGGTAGCCCAGGGCCGAGAGGTGCAGCACCGAGCTGTTGTGGTTGCCGCGCTTGAGGTCGGCGACACCCAGCCAGCAGGCATGCTGCGCGCGGGTCAGCGCCACGTAGAGCAGGCGCAGGTCTTCGGCCAGGCGTTCGTCGTCGGCCTGGGCAATCAGCTCCGGGGTCGGCCGCAGCGTCACCTGGGCCTTGCCCGACTCGTCGTGGTAGTGCAGCGGCAGACGACTGCCATCCACCGGCTTGGCCGAACAGATGAACGGCAGGAACACCAGCGGGTACTCCAGGCCCTTGGATTTGTGGATGGTCACCACCTTGACCAGTTGTTCGTCGCTTTCCAGGCGCAGGATCTGCTCTTCGCCAGCCTGCCCGGACAAGGCCAGGTGCTCGGCCAGGTGGCGGATCAGCGCTTGTTCGCCATCCAGCTCGGCGGCCGCCTGCTGCAACAGTTCGGACAGGTGCAGCAGGTTGGTCAGGACCCGTTCGCCATCGCTGCGGGCGATCAGGGCCTGGGGCAACTGGAAGTCATGCAGCAGGCGTCGCAACATCGGCAGCACACCCTGGGTACGCCAGATCAGGCGATAACCGCGAAACTGCATGACCCGGCTCTCCCAGGCCAGCTCGTCCTGGTTCAGGCGCTCCAGCTCAACCAGCGGCAGGTTCAGGGTGATGGAGGCCAGCGCGGCGCGCAGCGGGCGCTCGATATCCGGTTCGGCACAGGCCTTGAGCCAGGCCAGCAGGTCGTGGGCTTCCTGGGCGGCGAACACCGAGTCCTTGTCCGACAGGTACACGCTGCGCACCCCGCGCGCGGCCAGTTCGCCGCGCACGGCCTGGGCCTCCTTGCCATCGCGCACCAGGATGGCGATGTCCGCCGGCAGCAGCCCCTTGAAGGGCTGGCCGTCGCGGGCGAAGCCGGTGCTGGCCTGCTGTCCGCCGTTGAGCAAGGCGACGATTTCGCTGGCGCAGGCCGCCGCCAGTTGCTGCCGATACAGCGCACCGGAAATGGCTTGCTCCGTGGACAGGTGCCAGACATTCAGCGCCGGCACCACCTGCCCTTCTCTGTGTAGCTGCTCCTTGCGCCCCTGGGAGGCCACCGACAGGAACGGCACCGGGTTCTCTCCGCTCTTTTCCCGGAACAGGAACGCGCCGCGTCCCTGTTCACGGGACTCGGCACGCTCGAATACATGGTTCACAACCTTGACCATGGCGTGGCTGGAACGGAAGTTGGTGCCCAGGGTATGCAAGCGGCCGCTGGTGGCCTGGCGAGCGCGCAGGTAGGTGTAAATGTCCGCCCCACGGAAGGCGTAGATCGCCTGCTTGGGGTCGCCGATCAGGAACAGCCCGGTCTCGGGGTTGTTGTCCTCGATGCGGTAGATACTTTCGAAGATCCGGTACTGCACCGGGTCGGTGTCCTGGAATTCGTCGATCAGGGCCACCGGGAACTGCTCGCGAATCAGCGTCGCCAGACGCTCGCCACCCTCGGCCTGCAACGCGGCGTCGAGGCGCAGCAGCATGTCGTCGAAGCCCATCTCGGCACGGCGGCGCTTCTCCTCCTCGAAGCGCGCGCCGACCCAACGCGCGGCGTGTTGCAACACCGCAGCGTCGGGGCTCGGCAGGGCATCGAGCGCGACCTTGAGCCCGGCCATGGCGTCCAGCGCGGGATGATCCGGCGCATCGCCTTTCCAGGCCTCGGCCATGCCTTCGGGGGTCAGGCGGCTGAAGCCGGTACCGATATCCAGTTGCTCTATGGATTCGTCTTCGGCCCAGGCGGTGATCTTTTCGAACCAGGGCTCGAAGTAACGCGCCTGCATTTTGCGGCCATCGACCGCCTTGCTGGCGACGCCTTGCAAGCAGATCTCCCGCAGTTGCTCAGCCCATTGCCGCCAAGGCGCCTTGAGCTGCACCAACGCCACGCGACGCTCCAGCAAGCAAGCTTCGATCAACTGCGCCGGCGTCTGCTCCGCGTCCACTTCTCGCTCGCTGCCAAACAGCGCGCGTACCCTGGGCAGCAAGGCCGCGGGCCCGCCCCAGTTGGCCCGCACCCAGTTCAACGCATCGCCCTGCATCGGGTAGCAAAACAGCCGCCAGTAGTCGCGCAGCACTTCGCCCAGCAGATCGCTGTGGTCGGTTTCCAGGGTCTGGGTAAACAGGCTGCCACTGTCGAACGCATGCTCGCGCAGCATGCGCTGGCACCAACTGTGGATAGTCGAGACCGCGGCCTCGTCCATCCATTGCGCGGCGATGTCCAGGCGGCTGGCACAGCCCGGCCATTGTTCGGCGGCGAACTGATCGCGCAACTCGGCGATCAGCGCGTCGGGCGCGGCGGTTTCATCGCGGAAGAAGCGTGCGGCTTCAGCCAGGCGGGTGCGGATCCGCTCACGCAGTTCCTTGGTCGCCGCGTCGGTGAAGGTCACCACCAGAATCTGCGGCGGCAACAACTCGCGACCGAACCCGGCCGGCTCGCCGCCGTGCCCCAGCACCAGGCGCAGGTAAAGCGCCGAAATGGTAAAGGTCTTGCCCGTACCGGCGCTGGCTTCGATCAGTTGGCTGCCTCGTAGCGGGAACGCCAGGGCCAAAGGTGCTTGCCGGGTCATGCGTCAGCCTCCCCATTGGCCGCGGAGCGCCAGGGCGCCTGTAAGAGTGGGCGGTACAGCGCATCAACCCAGCCGCTGAAGGTTTCGTCGGCGATCAACGCGTTGTAGTCCGGGTACTGACGCGCCAGGGCCGGGCTTTCCCGACGTTCGCCATCGCTGGTCTGGCCATCGCCTTCATAAGCTTTGCGCGCCGCCGCTTCGGCCTTGCCCGGATCGCTCTGGCCCAACCAGGCAAAAGCGGTTTTCACGGCTACCGGCAACGGCTGGCACATGCCCGCCTGCCAGGCCAGCAGCAGATCGCCCAGGCTTTGCAGCGCCACATCGCGGTCCAGAGGCGGCAGCAACAAGGTGTCGTCGCTGGCCACCAGCGCGGTGGTCAAGGCATAACCGCTGGCACAGGCCACCAGATGATTGACCCAGGGCCGGGTCAGACGGTGCCATTTGCGGGTCTTGGGCGAGCCGATGCTGTTCGGGATGGTGGTGACCGACAGCAGCCCGCCGTCGCTACGTTGGTGCAGGCCGCTCAGCCAGCCTTCGAGTTTCACTTCCTTGAGTTCAAGGGTAATCGGCAAGGCGCTGGTGACCGGCGTTGGCCATAACTCCAGCAATTGCCGATAGCGCATCAACAGATCCGGCAAGGGCTCGATCAGCTCTCGTTGCAGGCTCTCGCCAAAACCGGCCATGGGTAACAAGCCGCTGGCCTGTAGCCGTTGCGCCTGGGCCTGCAGGGCCTGGTCCGGATCATCGGCGCAGTTCAACGCCGCCTCCAGCAGGCTGTCGCTCAGGCTGTAGCGTTGCAGCGCGTCGAGTACAAAGGGTTCCTCGTCGGCCAATGGCGCGTCGGCCGCCTCGAAGAACACCTTGAGGCGCTGACTGAAGAAATGCCGTACCGGGTTACGCAGGAAGTCCTGCAACTGCCCCAGGCTCAACGGCTCTTCCTGGACATAGGGCGCCAGAAGTTCGAGCGTTTGAGGAGCCGCTTGGGCCTGGTGCAACAGCTGCCACTCTCGGGCATAGCTGAACAGCCCATGGCCTTCATGGAAGTAGCGGGCACTGAAAGGTTGCAGTGGATGCTCCTGGGTCATGGCGTCGAGCAGATTGTCCTGGTCATTCGCCAGCTTCCAGCCACTGGCCAGGTGATCGCGCAACTGGCCGATCAGCACCGAGGCCGGGCGCTCGCTGTTGTCGCGAATGCTGCGACCGACCCAACTGACGTACAGCTGATCCCGCGCCGAAAGCAGCGCCTCCAGCAGCAGGTAACGGTCGTCTTCGCGCCGCGAGCGGTCGCCGGGCCGGTAGTCGCTGCCCATCAGGTCGAAATCCAGCGGCGGTTGCGCCCGCGGGTAGTCGCCGTCGTTCATCCCCAGCAGGCATACCAGCTTGAAGGGAATCGCGCGCATCGGCATCAACGTGCAGAAGTTCACCGCACCGGCCAGGAAACGCTGGGACAAGCGGCCCTGGTCCAGGCCAGCCAGCCAGGCTTCGCGGACCACGGTCAGCGGCAGCTCATCATGCAGGCCAACCGATTCGCAGGTTTCCAGCCAGGTTTCGCGCAAGTCTTCGAGTTGGCTCAGCAGGTAGTCGTCATGCTCGGTACTGGCCAGGAAGAATTGCTGCGTGAGTGCTTGCAGGCGTTCGCCCCACTGTGGCGGCGAAGCCGGTAAAGTGAGGTTCTGATACGCCATCTCCAGGGCATCGAGCAGAGCCACCAGCGGCCCGATCAGTGCCGCATCCAGGCCACCAATCTCGTCGTAAGGCTCGATCCCCTCGCAGGCATCGGAGCGTCCCACGGCGTAACCCAGCAACATGCGGCGCAGGCCGAAACGCCAGCTGTTCTGCTCCAGCTCCTCCGGCAATCCCAGGTCGGCCCGTTGTTCGGCGTTCATGCCCCAGCGGATGCCGGCGCCTTCGATCCAGCGATGCAAGGTCGGAAGATCGGCCTCATCAACGCCAAAACGTGCGCGTAATGCCGGAACATCCAGCAGGTCGAGGATTTCGCTGACGGGGAACCGGCTGTCCGGCAGCTTGAGCAGATGCTCCACGGCAATCAGCAGTGGGTCGCGGCCACGTTGGCCCTGGTCCGTCAGGGTGAACGGAATAAAACGTCGATCGTCACGCTCCAACTGGCCGAAGACCGCACGAATATGCGGTGCGTAACTGTCGATATCCGGGACCATCACGATCACATCCCGCGGACGCAATTCAGGGTCCTCACTGAAGCGCGCAAGCAGCTGGTCATGGAGGATCTCCACTTCGCGCTGGGCACTGTGGGCAATGTGAAAACGGATCGACTTGTCCTGGTGCAGATCGACCGCCGGCCATAACTGGCGGGTTTCCTCCAGCGGGCGCAATTCGAGGATATCGTCCTGCAGCTGATTCAGCAGGGTCTGCGGCTGACTCTCGCTGAACAGGTCGATACGGCCGTCGCGAAAGGCCGAGCGATAGCTGTTGGGATCGTCATAACTGTCGAGCAGATTGATGTAGTCACGACCCTGTTTACCCCAGGCGGCGAGCAGCGGGTGGGCATGTTGATGCAGGGTCTGCGGATCAAGCACCACCGGCATTCCCGCCTTGCGCGCCTGACGCTTGTATTGATGGCGCAGCAGGTCCTTGTCGGCGACGATATCCGCCCAATGGTGACGACAAGGGTTGTGTACACACAGCAGTACCTGGCTGAAGCGGGCCAGTCCAGCTAGGGCTTCCAGGGCTTGCGCCGGCAGGGAGGAAATCCCGAAAACGATCACTCGCGAGGGCAACCCTTGTGGCGCCGTTTCCAGGCTGAGAATACGTTCGATGAAACGCTGGTGAACACCGGCGCGACTCTGCGCCATGCCCTCCTCCCCCACATCCAGCAACAACGCCCGCCACAGTTCGGCCTGCCAGCAGTTGGCGGGGGTCAGGGCCTTGGCTTCGCCTCGAGCGCTGCGTAGTTGATGCCTGCCTGCGGCCCAGTCTTCCAGCCAATCGGCGCGATAGACCTGATATTGGTCGAACAGGTCAGCCAGGCGCTCGGCCAATTGATAGCGCTTGCGCAGATCCGTGTCGTGAGTGAGGAAGCGTCGTAGAGGCTCGAAGTGCGGCTGATCGATCAGTTCGGGCAGAAGCCGCATCAGACGCCAGGTCAGCGGCGCTTTATCCAGCAGGGATTTAGGCGGGATTTCATCGCGTCCCAGCACCATGCGATAGAGCTGCCACATGAAACTGCCGGGGAGCTGCACATCGATGGCAGCAGCGATGCCACAGCCGCCCATGTCGTCATCCTCAGGATCCTCAGCCAAGGCCAGCTTCAGCCATTGGGCGATGCCGTTGCTCTGGACCAGGGCGATCTCATTCTCCAGCGGCGCCAAGGGGTAACGCCGCATCCAGCTGACCACCAGGCTGCGCAACTCGTCCAGGCGGTTACCGTGAACCACCATAAAACCAGCGCTGAGGGACGTGGCGTCCGGCATAAGGGCTTCCTTGGAAAATGCAAAAGCTAGGGCCGAACCTTAGCACTGTCACGCAGCGGTGACAGCTGAGAGGACCAACGTGAGTGTTGCGAGGAATGAGGCATTTTTTGTCGCACAAAAACAAAACCCCAATTGCTTTCGCAATTGGGGTTTCGGAATTTAATCTTGACGATGACCTACTCTCACATGGGGAAACCCCACACTACCATCGGCGATGCATCGTTTCACTGCTGAGTTCGGGATGGGATCAGGTGGTTCCAATGCTCTATGGTCGTCAAGAAATTCGGTGTGCCGAGTCGTCTTTCGACGCTTCAGCAAATTGGGTATGCGATAGTTTGTGTGTTTTTTCGAACTTTCGGTTCGTTTCGTCTTCACACACCGCAATCTGGCTGTTAAGCGCAAATTGCTTGGGTGTTATATGGTCAAGCCTCACGGGCAATTAGTATTGGTTAGCTCAACGCCTCACAGCGCTTACACACCCAACCTATCAACGTCGTAGTCTTCGACGGCCCTTCAGGGAACTCAAGGTTCCAGTGAGATCTCATCTTGAGGCAAGTTTCCCGCTTAGATGCTTTCAGCGGTTATCTTTTCCGAACATAGCTACCCGGCAATGCCACTGGCGTGACAACCGGAACACCAGAGGTTCGTCCACTCCGGTCCTCTCGTACTAGGAGCAGCCCCTCTCAAATCTCAAACGTCCACGGCAGATAGGGACCGAACTGTCTCACGACGTTCTAAACCCAGCTCGCGTACCACTTTAAATGGCGAACAGCCATACCCTTGGGACCGGCTTCAGCCCCAGGATGTGATGAGCCGACATCGAGGTGCCAAACACCGCCGTCGATATGAACTCTTGGGCGGTATCAGCCTGTTATCCCCGGAGTACCTTTTATCCGTTGAGCGATGGCCCTTCCATACAGAACCACCGGATCACTAAGACCTACTTTCGTACCTGCTCGACGTGTCTGTCTCGCAGTCAAGCGCGCTTTTGCCTTTATACTCTACGACCGATTTCCGACCGGTCTGAGCGCACCTTCGTACTCCTCCGTTACTCTTTAGGAGGAGACCGCCCCAGTCAAACTACCCACCATACACTGTCCTCGATCCGGATAACGGACCTGAGTTAGAACCTCAAAGTTGCCAGGGTGGTATTTCAAGGATGGCTCCACGCGAACTGGCGTCCACGCTTCAAAGCCTCCCACCTATCCTACACAAGCAAATTCAAAGTCCAGTGCAAAGCTATAGTAAAGGTTCACGGGGTCTTTCCGTCTAGCCGCGGATACACTGCATCTTCACAGCGATTTCAATTTCACTGAGTCTCGGGTGGAGACAGCGCCGCCATCGTTACGCCATTCGTGCAGGTCGGAACTTACCCGACAAGGAATTTCGCTACCTTAGGACCGTTATAGTTACGGCCGCCGTTTACCGGGGCTTCGATCAAGAGCTTCGCGTTAGCTAACCCCATCAATTAACCTTCCGGCACCGGGCAGGCGTCACACCCTATACGTCCACTTTCGTGTTTGCAGAGTGCTGTGTTTTTAATAAACAGTCGCAGCGGCCTGGTATCTTCGACCGGCATGGGCTTACGGAGCAAGTCCTTCACCCTCACCGGCGCACCTTCTCCCGAAGTTACGGTGCCATTTTGCCTAGTTCCTTCACCCGAGTTCTCTCAAGCGCCTTGGTATTCTCTACCCAACCACCTGTGTCGGTTTGGGGTACGGTTCCTAGTTATCTGAAGCTTAGAAGCTTTTCTTGGAAGCATGGCATCAACCACTTCGTCACCTGAAAGGTAACTCGTCATCAGCTCTCGGCCTTAGAACCCCGGATTTACCTAAGATTCCAGCCTACCACCTTAAACTTGGACAACCAACGCCAAGCTGGCCTAGCCTTCTCCGTCCCTCCATCGCAATAACTAGAAGTACAGGAATATTAACCTGTTTTCCATCGACTACGCTTTTCAGCCTCGCCTTAGGGACCGACTAACCCTGCGTCGATTAACGTTGCGCAGGAAACCTTGGTCTTTCGGCGTGGGTGTTTTTCACACCCATTGTCGTTACTCATGTCAGCATTCGCACTTCTGATACCTCCAGCAAGCTTCTCAACTCACCTTCACAGGCTTACAGAACGCTCCTCTACCGCATCACTTACGTGATACCCGTAGCTTCGGTGTATGGTTTGAGCCCCGTTACATCTTCCGCGCAGGCCGACTCGACTAGTGAGCTATTACGCTTTCTTTAAAGGGTGGCTGCTTCTAAGCCAACCTCCTAGCTGTCTAAGCCTTCCCACATCGTTTCCCACTTAACCATAACTTTGGGACCTTAGCTGACGGTCTGGGTTGTTTCCCTTTTCACGACGGACGTTAGCACCCGCCGTGTGTCTCCCATGCTCGGCACTTGTAGGTATTCGGAGTTTGCATCGGTTTGGTAAGTCGGGATGACCCCCTAGCCGAAACAGTGCTCTACCCCCTACAGTGATACATGAGGCGCTACCTAAATAGCTTTCGAGGAGAACCAGCTATCTCCGAGCTTGATTAGCCTTTCACTCCGATCCACAGGTCATCCGCTAACTTTTCAACGGTAGTCGGTTCGGTCCTCCAGTCAGTGTTACCTAACCTTCAACCTGCCCATGGATAGATCGCCCGGTTTCGGGTCTATACCCAGCGACTAAACGCCCTATTAAGACTCGCTTTCGCTACGCCTCCCCTATTCGGTTAAGCTCGCCACTGAATATAAGTCGCTGACCCATTATACAAAAGGTACGCAGTCACAGAACAAAGTCTGCTCCCACTGCTTGTACGCATACGGTTTCAGGATCTATTTCACTCCCCTCTCCGGGGTTCTTTTCGCCTTTCCCTCACGGTACTAGTTCACTATCGGTCAGTCAGTAGTATTTAGCCTTGGAGGATGGTCCCCCCATATTCAGACAAAGTTTCTCGTGCTCCGTCCTACTCGATTTCATGACTAAGAGATTTTCGCGTACAGGGCTATCACCCACTATGGCCGCACTTTCCAGAGCGTTCCGCTAATCTCAAAGCCACTTAAGGGCTAGTCCCCGTTCGCTCGCCACTACTAAGGGAATCTCGGTTGATTTCTTTTCCTCAGGGTACTTAGATGTTTCAGTTCCCCTGGTTCGCCTCTTGCACCTATGTATTCAGTACAAGATAACCATCTTATGATGGCTGGGTTCCCCCATTCAGACATCTCCGGATCAAAGTCTGTTTGCCGACTCCCCGAAGCTTTTCGCAGGCTACCACGTCTTTCATCGCCTCTGACTGCCAAGGCATCCACCGTATGCGCTTCTTCACTTGACCATATAACCCCAAGCAATCTGGTTATACTGTGAAGACGACATTCGCCGAAAATTCGCGATTAAACTCACAAATTTTACCTTAGCCTGAACAACACCAGTGAAAGTGCTATCCAGTCTATCTTTCTATCACATACCCAAATTTTTAAAGAACGATTCTGATAAAGATCAGAAATCAACATTCACCATCAACTTGATGGAATGCTCATTTCTAAGCTTTAAACGATGGACACCAATCTGTAATGGTGGAGCCAAGCGGGATCGAACCGCTGACCTCCTGCGTGCAAGGCAGGCGCTCTCCCAGCTGAGCTATGGCCCCGTATCGCTACAGGGTGCACCAGTAATTGGTGGGTCTGGGCAGATTCGAACTGCCGACCTCACCCTTATCAGGGGTGCGCTCTAACCAACTGAGCTACAGACCCAATCGTCTTCTTCAATGAATCAAGCAATTCGTGTGGGAGCTTATGAAGCAGCTGATGTCGTCGATTAAGGAGGTGATCCAGCCGCAGGTTCCCCTACGGCTACCTTGTTACGACTTCACCCCAGTCATGAATCACACCGTGGTAACCGTCCTCCCGAAGGTTAGACTAGCTACTTCTGGTGCAACCCACTCCCATGGTGTGACGGGCGGTGTGTACAAGGCCCGGGAACGTATTCACCGCGACATTCTGATTCGCGATTACTAGCGATTCCGACTTCACGCAGTCGAGTTGCAGACTGCGATCCGGACTACGATCGGTTTTGTGGGATTAGCTCCACCTCGCGGCTTGGCAACCCTCTGTACCGACCATTGTAGCACGTGTGTAGCCCAGGCCGTAAGGGCCATGATGACTTGACGTCATCCCCACCTTCCTCCGGTTTGTCACCGGCAGTCTCCTTAGAGTGCCCACCATAACGTGCTGGTAACTAAGGACAAGGGTTGCGCTCGTTACGGGACTTAACCCAACATCTCACGACACGAGCTGACGACAGCCATGCAGCACCTGTCTCAATGTTCCCGAAGGCACCAATCCATCTCTGGAAAGTTCATTGGATGTCAAGGCCTGGTAAGGTTCTTCGCGTTGCTTCGAATTAAACCACATGCTCCACCGCTTGTGCGGGCCCCCGTCAATTCATTTGAGTTTTAACCTTGCGGCCGTACTCCCCAGGCGGTCAACTTAATGCGTTAGCTGCGCCACTAAGAGCTCAAGGCTCCCAACGGCTAGTTGACATCGTTTACGGCGTGGACTACCAGGGTATCTAATCCTGTTTGCTCCCCACGCTTTCGCACCTCAGTGTCAGTATCAGTCCAGGTGGTCGCCTTCGCCACTGGTGTTCCT
The DNA here is from genome assembly GCF_058800485.1 of Pseudomonas sp. GW822-FHT05A08. Classification (NCBI taxonomy): domain Bacteria; kingdom Pseudomonadati; phylum Pseudomonadota; class Gammaproteobacteria; order Pseudomonadales; family Pseudomonadaceae; genus Pseudomonas; species Pseudomonas sp. GW822-FHT05A08. The sequence goes on along the minus strand of NZ_CM179511.1, from coordinate 1,078,690 downwards.
TCCTATATCTACGCATTTCACCGCTACACAGGAAATTCCACCACCCTCTACCATACTCTAGCTCGCCAGTTTTGGATGCAGTTCCCAGGTTGAGCCCGGGGATTTCACATCCAACTTAACGAACCACCTACGCGCGCTTTACGCCCAGTAATTCCGATTAACGCTTGCACCCTCTGTATTACCGCGGCTGCTGGCACAGAGTTAGCCGGTGCTTATTCTGTCGGTAACGTCAAAATACTCACGTATTAGGTAAGTACCCTTCCTCCCAACTTAAAGTGCTTTACAATCCGAAGACCTTCTTCACACACGCGGCATGGCTGGATCAGGCTTTCGCCCATTGTCCAATATTCCCCACTGCTGCCTCCCGTAGGAGTCTGGACCGTGTCTCAGTTCCAGTGTGACTGATCATCCTCTCAGACCAGTTACGGATCGTCGCCTTGGTGAGCCATTACCTCACCAACTAGCTAATCCGACCTAGGCTCATCTGATAGCGCAAGGCCCGAAGGTCCCCTGCTTTCTCCCGTAGGACGTATGCGGTATTAGCGTCCGTTTCCGAACGTTATCCCCCACTACCAGGCAGATTCCTAGGCATTACTCACCCGTCCGCCGCTCTCAAGAGGTGCAAGCACCTCTCTACCGCTCGACTTGCATGTGTTAGGCCTGCCGCCAGCGTTCAATCTGAGCCATGATCAAACTCTTCAGTTCAAACATCTTTGGGTTTTGAGAAAACCCTAAACTTGGCTCAGCAATCGTTGGTTACATCTTTGATTTCTCGCGGAGTAACTTGTGATGCTGATAATCTTTCTGACTATCAGTCTGACTCCACAAGCACCCACACGAATTGCTTGATTCAGTTGTTAAAGAGCGGTTGGTTAAGTCTTTCGTCTCAACCGAGGCGCGCATTCTACAGCAGCCTCTGCATCTGTCAAGCGGTTATTTTAAGAAGTTTTCAAAGTTTCCTTTGCAACTTCAACCACTTGCGCTTTCGATCTCTCGTCAGCGGGAGGCGAATTCTACAGCGTTACACGCTGCTGTCAACACCTCTTTTTCTCCGCTTTCGACCGAGAAGATCGAATCGTTAACTCGGCGAAAACTTACTGCCGAATCAACTCCTTCGGGCTTCGATGAACTGAAGCGTAACCACTGCCGAAAACCGCGTAACTCGTTGAATCTCAAGGAGTTTTCCGTTTCGACTGCGCCGGAAGTGGGGCGAATTATAGACTTCCAGAATCTGCCGTCAACACTTATTTTCACAAATCTGTCATATCGGTCAAAACCGCCCCTAAAAGCAAAGGCCGCCCCCAAGGGGCGGCCTTTAATACCCTTCTACTAATTACAAGCTAGGGAAGGCGAACTGCGAGGCTTCATGGCTGGCACGCTGTGGCCAACGCTGAGTGATCGCCTTGCGACGGGTATAGAAGCGCACGCCGTCCGGACCGTAGGCATGCAGGTCGCCAAACAGCGAACGCTTCCAGCCGCCGAAGCTGTGGTACGCCACCGGTACCGGCAGCGGTACGTTGACGCCTACCATCCCGACTTCAATCTCGTCACAGAACAGACGCGCCGCTTCACCGTCACGGGTAAAGATGCAGGTGCCGTTGCCATATTCGTGATCGTTGATCAGTTGCATGGCCTCTTCCAGGCTGTTCACCCGCACGACGCACAGCACCGGCCCGAAGATCTCTTCTTTATAGATGCGCATTTCCGGGGTGACGTTGTCGAACAGGCAGCCACCAAGGAAGAAGCCTTCTTCATGGCCCGGCACGCTCAGGCCACGGCCGTCGACCACCAGTTTCGCGCCTGCCTTCACGCCATCCTCGACATAACCGCTGACCTTGTCCCGCGCCTGCCCTGTGACCAGCGGCCCCATGTCCAGGCCACAAGAAGTGCCGGCACCGATTTTCAGCGCCTTGATCTGCGGTACCAGCTTGGCCACCAACGCATCGGCCACCTGGTCGCCGACACACACGGCAACCGAGATCGCCATGCAACGCTCGCCGCAGGAACCATAGGCCGCGCCCATCAAGGCACTGACCGCGTTGTCCAGGTCGGCATCCGGCATCAGCACGGCGTGGTTCTTCGCGCCGCCCAGTGCCTGCACGCGTTTGCCGCGCTTGGTGCCTTCGGCGTAGATGTATTCGGCAATCGGCGTCGAACCAACGAAGCTCAGTGCCTTGACTTCCGGCGCTTCGATCAGCGCGTCCACCGCGGCCTTGTCGCCGTGCACCACACTCAGCACGCCTTTCGGCAGGCCGGCTTCCAGCAGCAGCTGGGCAATCAGCAGGGTCGAACTCGGGTCACGCTCGGATGGCTTGAGGATGAAGCAGTTGCCGCAGACGATCGCCAGCGGATACATCCACAGTGGCACCATCGCCGGGAAGTTGAACGGGGTGATGCCGGCAACCACGCCCAGCGGCTGGAAGTCGGACCAGGCATCAATGTTCGGGCCGACGTTGCGGCTGTACTCGCCCTTGAGGATTTCCGGAGCGGCACAGGCGAACTCGACGTTTTCGATACCACGCTTGAGCTCACCGGCGGCGTCTTCCAGGGTCTTGCCGTGTTCTTCGCTGATCAACTGGGCGATGCGCGATTCGTTCTGCTCCAGCAATTGCTTGAAGCGGAACATCACCTGGGCACGCTTGGCCGGCGGCGTGTTGCGCCAGGCCGGGAAGGCAGCCTTGGCGGCATCGATGGCGCTCTGGATGGTTTCGCGGCTGGCCAGCGGCAGCTTGTGGATCGCCTGACCGGTGGACGGATTGAACACATCGACCGCGCGACCGCTCTCGGTCACCAGTTCACCATTGATCAAATGCGGGATAACGCTCATCGGGGAACTCCTGAAGTTGTCCACAGGCGCCCGCCAAGGGGCGCCTGCTTTATAAAGATGACGTTGAATATGAGCCGAACCACGATGGCGCCCATGAGTACGCCATCGCGAGCAAGCTCGGCTCCTACAGTTTTTGGAAATCAGTCGAGCTTGTTCAGCACTTCGCCGACGGCATCGAACAGACGGTCCAGATCCTGCGGCTTGCTGTTGAAGATCGGCCCGAACTGCAGGGTGTCGCCGCCGAAGCGTACGTAGAAACCGGCTTTCCACAGGGCCATGCCCGCTTCGAACGGACGCACGATGGCATCGCCATCGCGCGGGGCAATCTGGATGGCACCGGCCAGGCCGTAGTTACGGATGTCGATAACATTCTTCGTACCCTTGATGCCGTGCAGTGCCTTCTCGAAATGCGGTGCCACGTCAGCGACGCTCTGCACCAGGTTTTCTTTCTGCAACAGATCCAGTGCCGCCAGACCGGCCGCGCAAGCCACTGGGTGCGCCGAGTAGGTATAGCCGTGGGGGAATTCCACCGCATACTCGGGGGTCGGCTGGTTCATGAAGGTCTGGTAGATCTCGGAGCTGGCAATCACCGCGCCCATCGGAATCGCGCCGTTGGTGACTTGCTTGGCGATGCACATCAGGTCCGGGGTCACGCCAAAGCTGTCGGCACCGAACATCTTGCCGGTACGGCCGAAACCGGTGATCACTTCGTCGAACACCAGCAGGATATTGTGCTGGTCGCAGATTTCCCGCAGGCGCTTGAGGTAACCCTGTGGCGGCACCAGCACGCCAGCGGAACCGGCCAGAGGCTCGACGAACACCGCGGCGATGTTGGAGGCGTCATGCAGTTCGATCAGCTTGAGCAGTTCGTCGGCCAGGGCGATACCGCCCTGCTCCGGAATGCCACGGGAGAACGCGTTGCTTGCCAGCAGGGTGTGCGGCAGGTGGTCGACATCCATCATCGCCTGGCCGAACAGTTTACGGTTGCCGTTGACCCCGCCGAGGCTGGTACCGGCAATGTTCACGCCGTGATAGCCACGGGCACGGCCGATCATCTTGGTCTTGGTCGACTGGCCTTTCAGGCGCCAGTAGGCGCGCACCATTTTCACCGCGGTATCGGCGCATTCGGAACCGGAGTCGGTGAAGAACACATGGTTCAGATTGCCCGGGGTCAGCGCGGTGATTTTCTCGGCCAGCTGGAACGACAGCGGGTGACCGTACTGGAAGCCTGGCGAGTAATCGAGGGTGCCCAGTTGCTTGGCCACCGCTTCCTGGATTTCCTTGCGGGTGTGGCCGGCGCCACAGGTCCACAGGCCGGACAGCGAGTCATAGACCTTGCGCCCCTTGTCGTCGACCAGCCAGCTGCCTTCGGCGGCGACGATCAGGCGCGGATCGCGCTGGAAGTTGCGGTTGGCGGTGTAGGGCATCCAGTGAGCATCGAGCTTGAGCTGGCTGGCCAGGGAAGCCGGAGCGTTTTCATGCATGTTCATGGGGCAAAACCTCGCAGGGCAATAAGCGGCGCAGGGATCGGAAAGCGTTGTTGCAGCTAAGTTGCCACGGCTATAAAGTCGGTGAAATCCAACTTTTATAACCTTCAGTCAGTGGCCCACTAAACTATGAGCAGCCGTCGCGCCGACCCGCTGGCGCAAGTCAGCGACTTTGATATCCGCCTGCTGCGGATCTTTCGCAGCGTGGTCGAGTGCGGAGGCTTCTCCGCCGCGGAAACCGTGCTCGGCATCGGTCGCTCGGCCATCAGCCAGCAGATGAGCGACCTCGAGCAACGCCTGGGCCTGCGCCTGTGCCAACGCGGACGCGCCGGCTTCTCGCTGACCGAAGAGGGTCGCGAGGTGTATCAATCGGCCCAGCAGCTGTTGAGCGCCCTGGAAAGCTTTCGTACCGAGGTCAACGGCCTGCACCGGCACCTGCGTGGCGAACTGATCATCGGCCTGACCGACAACCTGGTCACCCTGCCCCACATGCGCATCACCCATGCCCTGGCGCAACTGAAGGAGCGCGGGCCGGACGTGCAGATCCAGATCCGCATGATCGCCCCCAACGAAGTCGAACAAGGCGTGCTCGACGGGCGCCTGCATGTCGGCGTAGTGCCCCAGGCCAGTGCCTTGTCCGGGCTGGAATACCAACCGCTGTACAGCGAACGCTCGCTGCTTTATTGCGCCGTCGGCCACCCGCTGTTTTATGTCGACGACAAGCAACTGGACGACCGGCGCCTCAACGAGCAGGACGCCATCGCCCCGACCTTCCGCCTGCCCGCCGAGATCCAGGCCCATTACCAGGCGCTCAATTGCACCGCCAGCGCTTCGGACCGCGAAGGCATGGCGTTCCTGATCCTCACCGGACGCTACATTGGCTACCTGCCGGACCACTACGCCAGCCTCTGGGTCCAGCAGGGACGACTGCGCGCGCTCAAGCCCGGCTCACGTTTTTATGACCTGAGCCTGGCATCGGTCACACGCAAGGGCCGTCGCCCCCATTTGGTGCTGGAAAGCTTTCTGGACAGCCTGGCGGCCACCCGCTGAAAAAAATCTACGACACTATAAAAGCCCCGCCCCCATTGCCCCATAACGGCAAACACACGCAATAACCTGAGCACTTGGACAGCTTTTTGCAGGACACGATGACCTTGAACCATCAGCCCTGAGTTCCCCGTCCATGCAGCCAGACACCTTGCGCCAAAGCGACCTGATCTACGGTCTCGACGATCGCCCGAAACCACTCGCCGCGATCCTCGCCGCCCTGCAGCATGTGCTGGCGAGTTTCGTCGGCATCATCACCCCGCCGCTGGTGATCGGCTCGACCCTGGGCCTGGGCGCCCACCTGCCCTACCTGATCAGCATGGCGCTGATGGTTTCCGGCGTCGGCACCTTCATTCAGGCGCGTCGGCCGTTCGGAATCGGCGCGGGGATGATCTGCCTGCAAGGCACCAGCTTTGCCTTCCTCGGCGCGGTGCTGTCCGCGGGTTTTCTGGTCAAGCAACGGGGCGGCAGCCCGGAAGACATCCTGGCGATGATTTTCGGCGTGTGCTTTTTCGGCGCGGCGGTGCAGATCGTCCTGAGCCGCTTCATCGGCCAATTGCGCCGGGTCATCACGCCGCTGGTCACCGGCATCGTGATTACCCTGATCGGTGTCAGCCTGATCAAGGTCGGCATCACCGACCTGGGCGGCGGCTTCAATGCCGCGGACTTCGGCGCGCCGGGCAACCTGGCGCTGGGCCTGTTGGTGCTATTGACCATCATCCTGCTGAACCGCTCGAACACGCCCTGGGTACGACTGTCGGCGATCATCATCGGCCTGGCCCTGGGCAGCCTCGCCGCCTGGTTCAGCGGCAAGCTGGTGCCCCAGGCGTTGCCCGACCTGCCGCTGATCAGCCTGCCGACGCCCTTCCGGTTCGGTTTCAGCTTCGACTGGACGGCGTTCCTGCCCGTGGCGCTGATCTACCTGATCAGCACCCTCGAAACCGTCGGCGACCTGACCGCCAACTGCATGCTCGCCCGCCAGCCCATCAGCGGCCCTTCTTATATAAGCCGGCTCAAGGGCGGCATTCTCGGCGACGGCGTCAGCTGCATGATCGCCGCGACCTTCAGCGCCTTCCCCAACACCACCTTCGCCCAGAACAACGGGGTGATTCAGCTGACCGGCGTGTCCAGCCGCCATGTCGGGCTGTACATCGGCCTGGTGCTGTTTTGCCTGGGCCTGTTTCCACTGATCGGCGCGGTGCTGCAGCAAATCCCCAAGCCAGTGCTCGGCGGCGCCACCCTGGTGATGTTCGGCAGCGTCGCCGCGGCCGGCGTGCGCATCCTCGCCCAGGCACCGCTGGACCGGCGCAGCATGCTGATCATCGCCACCTCCTTCGGCGTCGGCCTGGGGATCGCGGCGCAACCAAACCTGCTGCACCTGTTGCCCAAGGTGGTGCAGAACCTGTTCGACTCGGCGATCACCAGCGGCGGCCTGACCGCAATCCTCATGTGCCTGTTGCTGCCGGAAGACCGGGCCGCGCTGCGTGACGCAAATCCGGCCGGCGAAAGCGACACCCTGGAACCGCTTTGAGGGTTTTCTGCCCATTAAGACTTGTCTGAGGCCTGTGGGTGCGCTATCAACGCACTGGTTGCACCCACAGAACAGCTCGGAAATGCCTATGACCCTTGAAGTCCCAGCCCACGCCGGCCCTCAAACCGCCAAGCCCGCCAGCCGTATTCGTCAGAAAAACGAAGAAGCGATCATCAAGGCCGCCGAAGACGAGTTCGCCCGTCACGGTTTCAAAGGCACCAGCATGAACACCATCGCGCAGAATGCCGGCCTGCCCAAGGCCAACCTGCATTACTACTTCACCAACAAGCTTGGTTTGTATGTCGCGGTGCTGAGCAACATCCTCGAGTTGTGGGACAGCACCTTCAACACCCTGACCGCCGAGGACGACCCGGCCGAAGCGCTGACCCGCTACATCCGCGCCAAGATGGAATTCTCCCGGCGCCAGCCGCAGGCCTCGCGAATCTTCGCCATGGAGATCATCAGCGGCGGCGAATGCCTCAGCGAATACTTCAGCCAGGACTACCGCGCCTGGTTCCAGGGGCGCGCCGCGGTGTTCCAGGCCTGGATCGACGCCGGCAAGATGGACCCCGTGGACCCGGTGCACCTGATCTTCCTGCTGTGGGGCAGCACCCAGCATTACGCCGACTTCGCCACCCAGATCTGCCGCGTCACCGGTCGCAGCAAGCTGACCAAGCAGGACATGGAAGACGCCGGCAACAACCTGATCCGCATCATCCTCAAGGGGTGCGGCCTCAAGCCTGCCTTATAAAGAACACAACGCATGCCCTTTACCCTCGCCGGCCTTTGCGAATACCGCGAAGAGATTCGCAAAAGCCGCTTTATCGCCCTCGCCGCGCCAATCAGCAGCGCGACCGAGGCCCAAGCCTTTATCGAACGGCACAGCGATCCCAATGCCTCCCACAACTGCTGGGCCTGGAAACTCGCCGAGCAATACCGCAGCAGCGACGACGGCGAGCCCGGCGGCACCGCCGGCCGCCCGATCCTCGCGGCCATCGAAGCCCAGGACTGCGATCAGGTCGCGGTGCTGGTGATTCGCTGGTACGGCGGCATTCAGCTGGGCACCGGCGGCCTGGCCCGCGCCTATGGCGGCAGCGCCAACAAATGCCTGCAAGGCGCCGAACGCATCGAACTGATCAGCCGCGTAGCCCTGCGTTGCGCCTGCAGCTTCAGCGAGCTGGCACTGGTCAAGCTGCGGGTCGCCGAACTCGGCGGACTGCTGGTCGAGGAACACTTCACGGCCAACGGCGTAGAACTGCAACTGGCCCTGGGCGAAAGCCAGATCGCCACCTTGCAAAGCCAGCTGGCCGACCTGAGTCGCGGGCGCATCCTCTTGCAGCGCTGAGCGCACCAATACGCACCAACGCCTCGAAATCATCCTGTGCACAACGGCCCGGTGGATAGCCGACTTGCCCACACCTGCTGTGCACCCGACTGTGGATAACCTGAGCACACTTGCCTGTAACCCTTCTGTCACGTGGCTTTGCAGCGATTGCTCACTTTTCAGCCAATCACCCACCAAAAACATATTTTTCAAATTAAAACAGTAAGTTAGCCTGGTTTATCGCTTTTAGAAGAAAGCCACACAGTGCTTATGCCCGGTCTTCGGGCTTGCACACAAATACTGTGGAACAAGCTGTGGATAACCCGTGCAAGGCTGCGCCAGCCGCATAGAGCGCAAGGCTTGCAGGCACCTGATCATTTTTCGACCAGACCGTTCGGGCAAAACCGCCGCCTTTTCAAGCACCTTGCCCTGAACTGGTGCCGAATAGCGGTGCAGCTAACGAGCAAAGGGGGCACGAGGCCGCAGTTCATCGGGGTCTCGGTAGTTTCCTGACTCACTGGCCAGGAAATTGCTTTGTCCACCGGCATAACGTTCAGCAACCCGAGTCCGTCATGCCCAACCCTGTTCCCATCCTCGCTGCAATACCCCGCCTGCAACTGCGCGGAATCACCAAACGCTACCCCGGTTGCCTGGCCAACGATGGGATCGACCTGAGTATCCAGCCGGGGGAAATCCACGCCCTGCTCGGTGAAAACGGCGCCGGCAAAAGCACTCTGATGAAAATCATCTACGGGGTGACCCAGGCCGACTCGGGCGAGGTGATCTGGCAGGGGCAGCATCAGCTCATGCGCAATCCGGCCCAGGCGCGCAGCCTGGGGATCGGCATGGTGTTCCAGCACTTCTCGCTGTTCGAGACCCTGACCGTGGCGCAGAACATCGCCCTGGCCATGGGCGCCGCGGCCGGTACGCCGAAGCAGCTGGAACCGAAGATCCGCCAGGTCTCGCAGCGCTACGGCATGGCCCTGGAGCCGGAACGCCTGGTGCACAGCCTGTCCATCGGCGAACGCCAGCGGGTGGAGATCATTCGCTGCCTGATGCAGGACATCCGCCTGCTGATCCTCGACGAACCGACCTCGGTGCTGACGCCCCAGGAGGCCGACGAACTGTTCGTCACCCTGCGCCGTCTGGCCAGCGAGGGCTGCAGCATTCTGTTCATCAGCCACAAGCTCGGCGAAGTCCGCGCCCTGTGCCACAGCGCCACGGTGCTGCGCGGTGGACGGGTGGCCGGGCACTGCATACCCGCCGAATGCTCGGACCAGGAACTGGCGCGGCTGATGGTCGGCGAAGCCGCGAGCCTGATCACCGATTACCCGAAGGCCAAGGGCGGCGAGGCCTTCCTGCAGGTACAGAAACTCTCCTGGCCCAATCCGGACCCGTTCGGCTGCTCGCTCCAGGACATCGACCTGGACGTGCGCAGCGGTGAAATCGTCGGCATCGCCGGGGTCGCCGGCAATGGCCAGGACGAACTGTTGGCCCTGCTCAGCGGCGAACAGCGCCTTGGCCGCGCCCAAGGCGCCACCCTGCGCTTCGCCGGGCAAGCCATCGCCCACCTGCGCCCCGACGCCCGTCGCGGGCTGGGCCTGGCGTTCGTCCCGGCCGAGCGCCTGGGCCACGGCGCCGTGCCGGAACTGAGCCTGGCGGACAACGCCCTGCTGACCGCCTTCCAGCAAGGGCTGGTGAGCAAAGGCCTGATTCAGCGCGGCAAAGTGCTGGCCCTGGCCGAAGACATCATCCGCCGCTTCGCGGTGAAAACGCCGGACAGCCAGACCGCCGCCCGCAGCCTGTCCGGCGGCAATCTGCAGAAATTCATCCTCGGCCGGGAAGTCCTCCAGCGCCCCAGGCTGCTGATCGCCGCGCACCCGACCTGGGGCGTCGACGTCGGCGCCGCCGCGACTATCCACCGGGCCCTGGTGGCCCTGCGCGATGCGGGGGCGGCGATCCTGGTGATCTCCGAAGACCTCGATGAACTGTTCCAGATCAGCGATCGCCTGGCGGCCCTGTGCAGCGGTCGCCTGTCGGCCCTCAAGGCCACCGCGGACACCAGCCTGGTCGAAGTCGGCGGCTGGATGGCCGGCCAGTTCGATACCCCCGTCCACCTATCCGCTCAGCCAGCGTAACGGAGCTGTTTATTTATGCTGCTTTCTCTCGAACCCCGCGGCCAGCAATCGCGCCTGATGCTCTGGTGCTCGCCGCTGTTGGCCGCGGCCCTGACCCTGGGCTGTGGCTCGTTGCTGTTCGTCGCCCTGGGCCACGATCCGCTGGAAACCCTGCACACCTTGCTGATCGCCCCGATCAGCGACCTGTATGGCGTATCTGAACTGCTGGTCAAGGCCCTGCCGATCCTGCTCTGCGCCCTCGGCCTGGCCGTGGCGTATCAGGCGCGGATCTGGAACATCGGCGCCGAAGGCCAACTGCTGCTCGGTGCCCTGGCCGGCAGCGCGCTGGCGGTGAACATCATCGACCTGCAAAGCCGCTGGGCGCTGGTGCTGATCCTGCTCACCGGCACCCTGGCCGGCGCCGCCTGGGCCGGCCTCACCGCCTGGTTGCGCACGCACTTCAACGCCAATGAAATCCTCACCAGCATCATGCTCAACTACATCGCTCTGAACCTGCTGCTGTATTGCGTGCACGGGCCGCTGAAAGACCCGACCGGGTTCAACTTCCCCGAGTCGGCGATGTTCGGCGATGCCAGCCGCCTGCCGCTGCTCCTGGAAGACGGCCGGGTGCATGCCGGGGTGTATTTTGCCCTGCTGGCCCTGGTGGCGGTGTGGGTGCTGCTGCAAAAAAGCTTCGTCGGGTTCCAGATCAAGGTGCTGGGGCTGGACAAGCGCGCCGCCGGCTTCGTCGGTTTTCGCGAGAAGCGCCTGATCTGGCTGGCGCTGCTGATCAGCGGTGGGCTGGCCGGCCTGGCCGGGGTGTGCGAAGTCACCGGCCCCATCGGCCAGCTGGTGCCCCAGGTATCGCCCGGCTATGGCTATGCGGCGATCACCGTGGCCTTTCTCGGCCGCCTGCACCCGATCGGCATTCTGTTCTCCAGCCTGCTGATGGCGCTGCTGTACATCGGCGGCGAGAACGCGCAGATGAGCCTCAACCTGCCGCAAGCCATCACCCAGTTGTTCCAGGGCATGATGCTGTTCTTCCTGCTGGCCAGTGACGTGCTGATTCTCTATCGGCCGCGCCTGAATCTGCGCTGGGAACGTCGCGCCGCCAACCCTTGTGTACAGACAGGAGCGCTGTGATGGATATCGATCTGTTGAGCAATATTTTCTACGCCATGATCCGCTGCGGTACGCCGCTGCTGCTGGTGGCCCTGGGCGAACTGATCTGCGAAAAGAGCGGCGTCCTCAACCTCGGCCAGGAAGGCATGATGCTGTTTGGCGCGGTGATCGGTTTTATCGTCGCCCTGAACAGCGGCAACCTGTGGCTCGGCGTGCTGCTGGCGATGCTCGCCGGCATGCTGCTGTCATCGCTGTTCGCCCTGGTGGCACTGGTGTTCAACGCCAATCAGGTGGCCACCGGCCTGGCCCTGACCATCTTTGGGGTCGGGCTGTCGAGCTTCGTCGGCGCCAGTTGGGTCGGCAAACCGCTGGCCGGATTCGAGCCCATGGCGATTCCGCTGCTGAGCGAAATCCCCTTGATCGGGCGCATGCTGTTTGCCCAGGACCTGCTGGTCTACCTGTCCTTCGCCCTGTTCGCCCTGGTGGCCTGGGTGATCCTGAAAAGCCGGGTCGGCCTGATCATCCAGGCGGTCGGCGAAAACCCCGACGCGGCCAGCGCCATGGGCCTGCCGGTGCTGCGGGTACGCACCCTGGCGGTGCTGTTCGGCGGCGCCATGGCTGGCCTGGCCGGGGCTTACCTGTCCCTGGCCTACACGCCGATGTGGGCGGAAAACATGAGCGCCGGGCGCGGCTGGATCGCCCTGGCGCTGGTGGTGTTCGCCAGCTGGCGGGTGTGGCGCCTGCTGCTCGGCGCCTACCTGTTCGGCCTCGCCAGCATCCTGCACCTGGTGGCGCAAGGCCTGGGCCTGGCGATCCCCTCGAACCTGCTGGCGATGCTGCCGTATGCCGCGACCATCCTGGTGCTGGTGCTGCTGTCCCGGGATGCGCTGCGCACCCGCCTGTATGCGCCGGTGTCGCTGGGGCAGCCGTGGCAGGCGGGGCGATAGGTAGCGTTCGGGCGGGCGTTATCGCGGGCAAGCCTCGCTCCTACGGAATCCCTGGCAAGGGCTCGAGGCGTCTGTCCTGCTCGCGAACCGGCCACAACTGCGCCACCGCCCAGGCCAGCTCGAAAAGCAGGATCACGCCGATCAAGGCCGTGCCACCCTGGGCCAGGGCGTAGATCTGCCAGGTGGCGAACAGCAGCCGGCCAGCGGCGTCGTAGCGTCCGAAGGCCCGCTGCGGATCGCGGATGCGCAGCACCGACCACACGCAGACGATCGAGCCCATCAGGTTGACCATCAGCATGTGCATGGGCTCGAACGGCGGCAGTGCGCCGGGCAGGTCGAGGGCCTGGCTCCACTGCTGCATCAGGCCGTGCAGGGCGAGAAAGCTCCAGGGGGTGACAAAGGCGGCGGTGACGATCAGGTCGTACCAACCGCTGGCCCGCACCAATTGACGGTATTGCGTTGTGCTCCACATAAAGGATCGCTCCGGATATTCAAGGAGCACACAAGCTAAAGCCTGGAGTATGCTCCAGGGTCAAGCCCTTCCGAGACTCCAGCATGCGCATCGGTGAACTTGCCCAGGCCTGCGCCGTCAGCCGCGATACCCTGCGCTTCTACGAGCAGCGCGGATTGATCGCGGCGCAACGCAGCGCCAACGGCTATCGTGAATACCCCAGCGACATGGTGCAGCTGGTGCTCTACATCAAGACCGCGCAGCGCCTGGGCTTCAGCCTCGGCGAGATCGGCAGCAGCGTTGCCGCGATCTGGCATGCCAGCGATCCGGACAGCGCCGTGACGCAGCTGCTGCAAGACAAACTGGCCCTGATCGAGACCCGCATCAGCGAACTGGGCGAGTTGCGCCAGGAGCTGCGACAACGGCTCGGCCAGCGTTGCCCATTAAATCCATGATCTTCACTCATCAAGGAATCCCCGCATGTCTACGCCAAAAACCGCACTGATCATCGGCGCCTCCAGAGGCCTGGGCCTGGGCCTGGTGCAACGTCTGCTGGAGGCTGGCTGGCAGGTCACCGCCACCGTGCGCAACCCGCAAAAAGCCGAGGCGCTCAAGGCCCTGGGCCCGGTCCGTATCGAGCAACTGGACATGGACGACCAGCAGGCGGTGATCGCCCTGAACCAGAAGCTCAAAGGCGAAGTGTTCGACCTGCTGTTCGTCAACGCCGGGGTCAAGGGGCCGGACGACCAGACGCCAGGCAAGGCGACCCTGGCGGAAGTTGGCCAGCTGTTCTTCACCAACGCCGTGGCGCCGATCAACCTGGCCCAGCGTTTCCTCCCGCAGATCCGTCCGGATAGCGGCGTGCTGGCGTTCATGAGTTCGGTGCTGGGCAGCGTGACCATGCCCGACGCGCCGGAGCTGGCACTGTACAAGGCCAGCAAGGCGGCGCTGAATTCCATGACCAACAGCTTCGTGACCCAGCTCGAGCAGAAGCTCACCGTGCTGTCGCTGCACCCGGGCTGGGTGAAGACCGACATGGGCGGCGAGGGCGCGGACATCGACGTCGAGACCAGCACCCGTGGCCTGATCGAGCAGATCAATGCCTATACCGGCAAGGGCGGGCACCATTTCGTCAACTACAAGGGCGAAACCATTCCCTGGTAAGCCTGCACCTGTAGCCGCTGCCGGAGGCTGCGATAAGGCGCGAAGAGCCTTCCCGCGGCTGACAGCGCAGCGCCCACTGCGTGGTCGGGCGCAGCCTTCGGCAGCGGCTACAGGACGTCATCGCGGGCAAGCCTTGCGCCTACGGAGGACGAGCTGGCCGGCGATAGACCGCAACGCGGTCTCGCCGTAAACTGCACCCCGCGTCGATCCTGACGCCCCTGGATCAGCAGACAGGGCAACACTGAGCTGGCTAACCTGAACCCACTTTCAGAGGAGCCGGCCACCATGCCTGCGACCCGTACCTGGTTAAAGAATCCCCTCGCCATTTTCACTGGCAATGCCCTCGACGCCCGCGGCGGCCTGGTGCTGCAAAACGGCCTGATCGTCGAAGTGCTCGGCGCCGGCCAGCAACCCGCCCAGCCCTGTGGACAGGTCTTCGATGCCCGCGAGCATGTGCTGCTGCCGGGGCTGATCAACACCCATCACCACTTCTATCAGACCCTGACCCGCGCCTGGGCGCCGGTGGTCAACCAGCCGCTGTTCCCCTGGCTGAAAACCCTGTACCCGGTCTGGGCCCGGCTGACCCCGGAGAAACTCGCCCTGGCCAGTAAAGTGGCGCTGGCCGAACTGCTGCTGTCCGGCTGCACCACCGCCGCCGACCACCACTACCTGTTCCCCGAAGGCCTGGAAAACGCCATCGACGTGCAGGTGGCCAGCGTGCGCGAACTGGGCATGCGCGCCATGCTCACCCGCGGCTCCATGAGCCTCGGCGAAGCGGATGGCGGCCTGCCGCCGCAACAGACCGTGCAACAGGGCGAGGTGATTCTCGCCGACAGCCAGCGGCTGATCGCCGAGTACCACGAACGCGGCGCCGGCGCGCAGATCCAGATCGCCCTGGCGCCCTGCTCGCCGTTCTCGGTGACCCCAGAGATCATGGCGGCCAGCGCCGATCTGGCGGCAAAACTCGACGTGCGCCTGCACACCCACCTGGCGGAAACCCTCGACGAGGAAGACTTCTGCCTGCAACGCTTCGGCCTGCGCACCGTGGACTACCTGGACAGCGTCGGCTGGCTCGGCCCGCGGACCTGGCTGGCCCACGGCATCCATTTCAACCCGGATGAAATCGCCCGCCTCGGGGCCGCCGGGACCGGCATCTGCCATTGCCCGAGCTCCAACATGCGCCTGGCCTCGGGCATCTGCCCGACCCTGGAACTGACCGACGCCGGCGCGCCCGTCGGCCTGGGCGTGGATGGCTCGGCCTCGAACGACGCCTCGAACATGATTCTCGAAACCCGTCAGGCCCTGTACCTGCAGCGCCTGCGCTACGGCGCCGAAAAGATCACCCCGGAGTTGGTGCTGGGCTGGGCCACCCAGGGTTCGGCACGGCTGCTGGGGCGCAGCGATATCGGCGAGCTGGCCGTGGGCAAGCAGGCCGACCTGGCGCTGTTCAAGCTCGATGAGCTGCGCTTCTCCGGCAGCCATGATCCGTTGTCGGCGTTGCTGCTGTGCGGCGCGGACCGGGCGGACCGGGTGATGGTCGGCGGCCAGTGGCGGGTGATTGACGGGCAGGTCGAGGGCCTGGATCTGAAGGGCTTGATTGCCGATCACAGCCAGGCGGCCCGGCAGCTGATCGCCGGCGCCTGACACCGGACGCGTTCGCGGGCAAGCCACGCTCCATGCATCTGTAGGAGCGAGGCTTGCCCGCGAAGCTTTTACAGCCCCAACAGCGACAACATGATGAAGGTCGCGAACAGCACGAAGTGGGTCATGCCTTCGATGGCATTGGTCTCACCGTCATTGAGGTTGATCGCGCTGACGATCAGGGTGATGAAGATCATCACCGTCTGCACCGGGGTCATCGCCATCTGGAATGGCTGGCCGGTGTAGAGCGCCATGGCCTCCATCACCGGCACCGTCAGGATCACCGTCGACAACGACGCGCCCAACGCAATGTTGACCACCGACTGCATGCGATTGGCTAACGCCGCGCGCAGGGCCGTGAGGATTTCCGGCGCCGCGGAAATCGCCGCCACCAGGATCGCCGTGATCACCGGCGGCGCGCCCGTGCCTTCCAGCCCCAGGTCGAGGGTCTTGGACATCACCTCCGCCAACGCGCCGATCAGTACCACGCCGAACACCAGGGTGGCGATGGAAAACGCCAGGCTGACAGGCGCCGGCTGATCTTCCGTCGGTTCTTTCTTGCGGCGTTTTTCCGGGTAGCTGTAGCTGAAGAAGTAGCTGTGGGCGCCGACCTGCATGCGCAGGAACAGGGTGTACAACAGCACCATGGCGCCAATGGTGAAGGCCGAGTAGAGCTTCCACTTCGACTCGGGAATGAACTCCGGCACCACCATCGACACGCCCATGGCGGTGAGGATCATCACACTGTAGGAACGCGCCGAGTCGTCGTTGTAGGCCTGCTCGCCATGCTTGATCCCGCCCATCAGCGCGGCCAGGCCGAGGATGCCGTTGATGTCGAGCATCACCGCCGAATAGATGGTGTCGCGCACCAGGGTCGGCGAGGCCTCGTTGCTCATCATGATCGCCAGGATCACCACCTCCACCAGGACCGCGGCCAGGGTCAGGATCATGGTGCCGTAGGGGTCGCCGACCTTCTCCGCCAGCAGCTCGGCGTGATGGGCGACGCGCATCGAGGCTGCGACGATAAAACCGATCAGCACCAACCCGGAGATCAGCGCCACGCCCTGGCCGCCGTTGAGCAACGCATGCTCCAGCGGATAGGCAACCAGCGCCGCGAGCAGCGCCAGCAACAGAAAACTTTCTTGCTTGAGTGAAGTGAACATTGCAGTCCTTTGACCGGATAAATCGAGCAGAAAGAGATGAGCTAAAGACTGCCTGAAGTCACTAACGTTTCGTTACACCTTAGTGCACCAGTCAATGGCGTTGATGGGCGAGGGTGCACCAGGATGAGCCTTGGGTGATCCGGCGGGCCTCTTCGCGGGCAAGCCTCGCGCCTACAGGATCATGCAGCCCCTGCAGGCACGAGGCTTGCCCGCGCAGGCTTCACCCTGGTCCCGAAGATTTTGTTGTCCTGTTGGTCAGCTATTTGCATTGAGCCATTCAAGCCTTAGAGCCCAGCCACGTCCCACAACAAAATGGAGTCCGGATTCATGCATAAACGTGCGTTGCAAAAACTGCTGTGCGCCCTCACCGCGGCCATCGGCCTGAGCGTCTCGCTGGGCACCAGCGCCGCCGATCCGTTGAAGGTCGGCTTCGTCTATATCGGCCCGATCGGCGACCACGGCTGGACCTATCAGCATGAACAGGGGCGCAAGGCGCTGGTGGAGAAGTTCGGTGAGCAGATCAAGACCAACTACGTGGAGAACGTCGCCGAAGGCGCCGACGCCGAGCGGGTGATCCGCAACATGGCCAAGGATAAGTACGACCTGATTTTCACCACCTCCTTCGGCTACATGAACCCGACCCTGAAAGTCGCCAGGCAGTTTCCCAAGACCACCTTCGAACACGCCACCGGCTACAAGCAGGACAAGAACCTCGGCACCTACCTGGCCCGCACCTATGAAGGTCGCTACGTCGGCGGTTTCCTCGCGGCGAAGATGACCAAGAGCAAGAAGGTCGGCTACATCGCCTCCTTCCCGATCCCGGAAGTGATCCGCGACATCAACGCCATCCAGCTGGCCCTGAACAAATACAACCCGGGCACCGAGATCAAGGTGGTGTGGGTCAACTCCTGGTTCGACCCGGGCAAGGAAGCCGACGCCGCCAACGCCCTGATCGACCAGGGCGCCGATGTGATCTTCCAGCACACCGACAGCCCGGCGCCGATCCAGGCCGCCGAACGCCGAGGCGTGTACGCCGTGGGCTACGCCTCGGACATGGCCCACTTCGGTCCGAAAGCGGTGCTGACCTCTATCGTCAACAACTGGGGCCCGCACTACATCCAGGCCACCCAGGGCGTGCTCGACCACAGCTGGAAATCCCAGGACTACTGGGGTGGCTTGAAGGAAGGCACGGTCCAATTGCCGATCAGCGACCTGGTGCCGGCCGACGTCAAGCGTGAGGCCGAGCAGATCATCGCCGACATCAAGAGCGGCGCCTTCCACCCGTTCACCGGGCCGATCAAGGACCAGGCCGGCGTGGAGAAACTCGCCGCCGGGGTCAGCGCCAGCAATGCAGAGCTCGCGTCGATGAACTATTACGTGGAAGGCATGAAGGCCGACATTCCGAAATGACTCGCCTGTAGCCGCTGCCGCGGGTTGCACCAAGTTCCGAAGGTCCTTTGCTCGATATCCAGAGCACGCCCCCTTCGTCGGAGTGCCGCCCAGATCGATCGCAGCCTGCGGCAGCGGCTACAGGGCGGTGAGTACCTTGAGAGCATTTATATGAACCAGCTGCCAATCATCGACATCAGCCCGCTCTACGGCGACGACGCCCACGGCTGGAACAGCGTCGCCCAGCAGATCGACCGCGCCTGCCGCGAGTGGGGGTTCTTCTATATCCAGGGCCACCCGATCACCTCCGGGCGCATCGGCCAGTTGCTCGACGCCGCCCGGCATTTCTTCGCCCTGCCGGCCGCCGAGAAACTCAAGATCGATATCACCCAGACCCGCCACCATCGCGGCTATGGCGCGATCGCCACCGAGCAACTGGACCCGGACAAACCCAGCGACCTCAAGGAAACCTTCGACATGGGCCTGCACCTGCCGGCCGAGCATCCCGAAGTGCTCGCAGAAAAACCGTTGCGCGGCAGCAACCGGCACCCGGATATCGCCGGCTGGGAAACCCTGATGGAGCAGCACTATCTGGACATGCAGGCCCTGGCCCAGACCCTGCTGCGGGCCATGACCCTGGCCCTGGGCATCGAGCGCGATTTTTTCGACAGCCGCTTCAAGGAGCCGGTCAGCGTCTTGCGCCTGATCCATTACCCGCCGCGGCATACCGCCAGCAGCGACGAGCAGCAAGGCGCCGGCGCCCACACCGACTATGGCTGCATCACCCTGCTCTACCAGGACAGCGCCGGCGGCCTGCAGGTGCGCAATGTCCAGGGCCAGTGGATCGACGCCCCGCCCATCGAGGGCACCTTCGTGGTCAACCTCGGCGACATGATGGCGCGCTGGAGCAACGACCGTTACCGGTCGACGCCGCACCGGGTGATCAGCCCGCTGGGGGTGGACCGCTACTCGATGCCGTTCTTCGCCGAACCCCATCCGGATACCCGCATCGAATGCCTGCCCGGCTGCCAGGATGCCGGGCATCCGCCGAAGTACCCGGTCACCACCTGCGCCGAATTCCTCTTGTCGCGGTTCGCCGATACCTATGCCTATCGCCGGGAACCGCAAGCGTCCTGATCGCCCGGCGGGTCAGGTTTTGCCGAATAGTCCGCGTGCGCCTGTAGAATGCCTGCCCTTATGGGCGCGATTGGAACCTGACGCGCCCGCGCAGCCCTGGGGAAACCCGGGGCCGGCGCCTGTCATCGAACCTTGCGGTGGGCTTTTCGCCGCAGGATGATGGAGCGCAATACGTTCACGCAGCGCTCGACTGCACCTGATGAGATCACACCCATGTACGACTGGCTGAACGCCTTGCCCAAGGCCGAACTGCACCTGCACCTCGAAGGATCCCTGGAGCCCGAGCTGCTGTTCGCCCTGGCCGAACGCAACAAGATCGCCCTGCCCTGGAGCGATGTGGAAACCCTGCGCAAGGCTTATGCCTTCAACAACCTGCAAGAGTTCCTCGACCTGTACTACCAGGGCGCGGACGTACTGCGCACCTCCCAGGATTTCTATGACCTGACCTGGGCCTACCTGCTGCGCTGCAAAGAGCAGAACGTCATCCACACCGAACCCTTCTTCGATCCGCAGACCCACACCGATCGCGGAATTCCTTTCGAAGTGGTGCTCAACGGCATCGCCAGCGCGCTCAAGGATGGCGAGCAGCAACTGGGCATCACCAGCGGCCTGATCCTCAGCTTCCTGCGCCATCTGAGCGAAGATGAAGCGCAGAAAACCCTCGACCAGGCGCTGCCGTTCCGCGAAGCCTTTGTCGCGGTCGGCCTGGACAGTTCGGAAATGGGTCACCCGCCGAGCAAGTTCCAGCGGGTGTTCGACCGGGCCCGCAGCGAAGGTTTCCTCACCGTCGCCCACGCCGGTGAAGAAGGCCCGCCCGAGTACATCTGGGAAGCCCTCGACCTGCTGAAGATCCAGCGCATCGACCACGGCGTGCGCGCCTTCGAGGACGAACGACTGATGCAGCGCATCATCGACGAGCAGATCCCGCTGACCGTCTGCCCGCTGTCGAACACCAAGCTCTGCGTGTTCGATCACATGTCGCAGCACAACATCCTCGAGATGCTCGAGCGTGGGGTGAAGGTCACGGTGAACTCCGATGACCCGGCCTACTTCGGCGGCTACGTCACCGAGAACTTCCACGCCCTGTACACCCATCTGGGCATGACCCAGGACCAGGCCAAACGCCTGGCGCAGAACAGCCTGGATGCGCGCCTGGTCAAGCCGTAAACCGCCATCGCGGGCAACCTGCCCGCGATCCCCCTGTAGCCGCTGCCGCAGGCTGCGCTCGACCGCGAAGCGGGCGCCGCTCTTGAGGGCCTCGAAAGGTTCTTCGAACCTTATCGCAGCCTGCGGCAGCGGCTACGAGTCAGGCGCCGACTTCGCTCAACTCCTCCAGCGTCTTGCCCCGGGTCTCCATCCCGAACAGCCAGACCACCGCCGCGGCGACCGCGAAACACAGCGCGCCCAGGGCGAACACCCCACCCTGCCCGGTCATCGGGAATACCACGCCGGTCACCAACGGCCCGAGCAGCGACCCGATGCGCCCCACCGCCGAGGCGAACCCGGAGCCGGTAGCCCGCGCCGAGGTGGGATATAACTCGGGCGTGTAGGTGTAGAGCACCGCCCACATGCCGAACAGGAAGAACTGCATCAACAGGCCGGAGCTGATCAGCAGCGCCACGTTGCCGCCGAACACCGCGCTCTGCCCGTAGAAGAACGCCATGACTCCACCGCCCAGCAAGGTGATCACGCACACCGGCTTGCGCCCCCAGCGCTCCACCAGCCAGGCGGCCATGAGGAAGCCGGGAATCCCGCCGAGGGAAATCAGCACCGTGTAGTACACCGACTGAGTCACGGCGAAACCCGATTGCTGCAACAAGGCACTGAGCCACGAGGTCAGGCCATAAAAACCCAGCAGGGCAAAGAACCACACACTCCAGATCATCATCGTGCGCTGGCGATAGAGCGGCGACCAGATCTCGCGCAAGGCCGAAAAGAAGTGCCCCGGTACGCTCTCCACCCGCGGCAGGCGCACCGGCTCGGGCAGGTCCGCGCGCTGCAGCGAGGCGCGGACCTTATCCTCGATCCGCCGCAGCACCTGGTCGGCATCGGCGTGCCGCCCGGCCTGCTCCAGCCAACGCGGCGACTCGGGGATGAAGAAACGGATCGCCAGCACGAACACCGCCGGGATCGCCAGGACCAGGAAGATGTCGCGCCAGCCGATCAGTGGCAGCAGGAAGTACGAGAGCACGCCCGCCGCGACGAAACCCAGCGGCCAGAAGCCGTCCATCAAGGCGATATAGCGCCCGCGCCGCTTGGCCGGGATCATCTCCGAGAGCATCGACTGGGCGATGGGAAACTCCATGCCCATGCCGATCCCCAGCAGCACCCGGAACAGGGTCAGGCTGTCCACCGTCTGCGCCGTGGAGCACAGGTAACTGGCGATGCCCCAGAGCACGATGCTCCACTGGAACACCGGCTTGCGCCCGAAGCGGTCGGCGAGCATGCCCGACAGCGACGCGCCGACCACCATGCCGAAGAAGCTCGAACTGGCCAGCAGGCCGGCCTGGGCGGTGCTCAGGCCGAACTCGGCTTTGATCGAGCCGAGCAGGAACGTCATCATCGCCAGGTCCATGGAGTCGAAGAAAAACGCCAGGGCGATGATGATGAAAATGACCCGGTGATAACCGCTGATGGGCAAGCGTTCCAGACGCTCTGCCGCACTGTATCCCTGACTTGCCATGCCCCGTCCCCCCGATTGAATGGTCTGCAATCGAGTGTGCAAGATCGACGCCGCCGCTCAGTGCTGGATGCGACCTGCCCGCACCCGGCAACGACGCCGCCGGTCAGGGTCAGTGATCGGCGTGGGTGGGCTTGGGGTAATGCGCGGAAACTTCAGCGCAGCGCGCCTGCAACATGTCCCGCAGCAGCTTCACCGGTTTGCTCAGTTGCGCCCGATGGGCGCACAACAGGTTCAACGGTGCCCATTCGCAGCGCAGCTCCGGCAGCAGCACCTTGAGCCGCCCGGCCAGCACATCGGCCGCCACGTCGAGCCAGGATTTGTAGGCGATACCCCGCCCCGCCACCGCCCACAGGCGCACCACATCGGCGTCGTCGCTGAAACGATCGCCGCTGACCGTCAGGCCGACCTCGCGCTTGCCGTCATGGAAACTCCAATGGTCATGTACCCGGCTGCCAAGCATGTAGAGCAGGCAATTGTGCTGGGCTAGTTGCTCCAGCTGACGCGGCTCGCCGTGGCGGGCCAGGTAGTCGGGGGCGGCCACCAGCACCCGGCGGTTCTGCGGCGCGACAGGCAAGGCCACCAGGCTGGAATCTTCCGGTTCGCCGTAACGCAGGGCGATGTCCACCGGCTGGCGAAACAGGTCGGCGATACGGTCGCCCAGCAGCAGGCGCAGCGTGAGCTTGGGGTGCTCCAGCTGGAACTGGTCGAGCCAGGGCAGCAACAGATTGCGGCCGAAATCCGAGGGCGCGGACAGCTGGAGAACGCCGCTGACCTGATCCTGCCCGCTGGCCAGCAGGCGCCGGCCTTCCTCCAGGTTGCTCAGGGCCGCGCGGGCATATTCGAGAAACCCTTCGCCCTCGGCGGTCAGGCGCAGGCTGCGGGTCGAACGCGCCAGCAGCCGGGCGCCGAGCTGCTGCTCGATACGCTTGAGCGCAGCGCTGGCCACCGCCGCCGACAGGTCCATGACCCGCGCCGCGGCGGACAGGCTGCCGAGGTCGGCGGCGCGCACGAACAATTGCAGGTCATCGAAACGCAGCATCTGGCTCACCGGGCATTATCAAAAAAATGTTGAAAGAGACTGCTGTTTTAGCCGGTTTTATCTTCAGGGGAAATGGCCAATGATCGGCCTACCGTCATATCAGCTCGTCACACCAGCCTTTGAAGGAACTCCCTATGTCGCAAGCTTTTACCGCCATCGCCACCCTGGTCGCCAAGAGCGGCCAGCAGGCCGTGCTCAAGCGCGAACTCAGCGCCCTGGTGCAACCGAGCCGTGAAGAAGCCGGCTGCCAGTTTTACAACCTGCATCAGGACGCCGAAGCCCCAGGCACCTTTTATGTACTGGAGCGCTGGAACGACGAGGCGGCCCTGGAATTTCACAACGCCACGGCGCACTTCCAGCATTTTCTCAGCCAGACCCGCGAGACGATCGAGCATTTCGAGCTCAAGCGCCTGCTGCTCCTCTGACCCAACCTTCATCTTCATCAGGAAAACCCACCATGAAAGCCATCGCCTACTACGCCTCCCTGCCGATCGACGATCCGCTATCCCTGCAAGACATCGAACTGCCGGAGCCGCTCGCCGGCCCGCGCGACCTGCTGGTGGAAGTCAAAGCCATCTCGGTCAACCCGGTGGACACCAAGGTCCGCCAGAACGTCCAGCCTGAAGGTGGTGCCGCCAAGGTGCTGGGCTGGGACGTGGCCGGGGTGGTCAAGGCGGTGGGCAGCGACGTCAGCCTGTTCAAGGCCGGCGACAAGGTGTTCTACGCCGGCTCGATCGCCCGCGCCGGTGGCAACAGCGAATTGCACGTGGTCGACGAACGCATCGTCGGCCATATGCCCAAGAGCCTGGGCTTCGCCGAAGCCGCCGCCCTGCCGCTGACCGCGATCACCGCCTGGGAACTGCTGTTCGAACGCCTGCAGATCGCCGAAGGCCAGGCCGATCGGCAGCAGAGCCTGTTGATCGTCGGCGCGGCCGGCGGCGTCGGTTCGATCCTCACCCAACTGGCCAGCCAGCTCACCGGGCTCAAGGTCATCGGCAGCGCCTCGCGCGCCGAAACCCAGGGTTGGGTACGCGAGCTGGGCGCCGACCTGGTGATCGACCATAGCCAGCCGTTGAGCCAGGAACTGAAAAAAGCCGGCCAGGCCAGCGTCACCCATGTCGCCAGCCTGACCCAGACCGATACGCACCTGGACGAGTTGGTCGAGGCCCTCGCGCCCCAGGGCCGGCTGGCGCTGATCGACGATCCGAAAACCCTCGACGTGACCAAGCTCAAGCGCAAGAGCCTGTCGCTGCACTGGGAGTTCATGTACACCCGCTCGCTGTTCGAAACCGCGGACATGCAGGAGCAGCACAAGCTGCTCAATCGCGTCGCCGAGCTGATCGACGCCGGCACCTTGAAGACCACCCTGGGCGAGCACTTCGGCACGATCAACGCGGCCAACCTGCGGCGCGCTCACGCGTTGCTGGAAAGTGGCAAAGCCAAGGGCAAGATCGTGCTCGAAGGCTTCTGAGGCCGGAGCGGATGGCGTCCTGCCTGCGCTAAAAAGGGGCAGGATGCCGTCAGTCCGACAGTTGATCCTTGTCATACTTGTGACCGTATTCGGGTCTACACTGGGGGCCTTTGCAATGCAGTCTTTTACGCTAGGAGGTCAGCAATGAAGATCCTGATAAAAGAATTGGCAAAATCCAAAGGTACCCAATGGCAGGTTCAACTCGACCAGCATGCGGTGACTTTCCGCAGCGAGGCCGAAGCCCGAGCCTTCGCCAATACGCTGGAAACGCGTCTGCAAGCCCCCCACCGATTCCCCGAAAGCCAACAGCGCGCCGCCGGCTGATTACAGCTGGGCGGCTTGCAGCGCCCTGGCGTTCTGCAATTTGCGGGTGACCATCGCCAGCGTCACCACCAGACCCCCACACAGGCTGATGACCGTTGCCATCGGCACGGCGCTGCCATCGTGCAGCACGCCCACCAACGCCGCGGCGCCGGCCGCCACGCTGAACTGCAGGCAGCCGAGCATCGCCGAGGCACTGCCGGCCCGCGCACCCTGACCGTTCATGGCGCAGGCCGAGGCATTGGGAAGGATGCAGCCCAGGCTGGCGATACAAATGAACAGCGGCGCCAGCAGCGGCCAGAGTTGTGCCGGGTGCAGCGAACTGACAGCGAGCAAGGCCAGGCCACCCAGCAGGTAGATCCACACTGTGCGTGCCAGCAGGAACGCCGGGCCACGCTTGGCCAGCAACCGCGCATTGATCTGCGCCACCAGGATGAAGCCGCCGGCGTTGATCCCGAAGAACCAGCCGAAGTGCTCGGCCGGCACGCCATAGAGCTTGATGAAGACAAAAGGCGAACCGGCGATGTAGGCGAACATCCCGGCGATGGCGATGCCCCCGGTCAGGGCATGGCCGAGGAACACCCGGTCAGCCAGCAACCGACCGTACTGGCGCAAGGCCCCGGACAACGGCTGGCGCGGCACATGGGCCGGCAGGCTTTCCGGCAAGCCCAGCGCTACTGCCAGGCCGGCCAGGGCGCTGAACAGGGTCAGCATGATGAAGATCGACTGCCAGCCGTAGAGATTCACCAGCAGGCCGCCGAGCATCGGCGCCAGGATCGGCGCCAGGCCCATGACCAGCATCAGCTGGGAAAACACCTTGGCCGAACCCACCGCATCGCACTTGTCGCTGACCACCGCCCGGGAAATCACCATGCCCGCGCAGCCGCCCAGGGCCTGGACGAACCGCGCGCCGATCAGCCATTCCAGGTTCGGCGCGTAGGCACAGGCCAGGGACGCCAGGGTGAACAGCCCCACCCCCGCCAGCAACGGGATGCGCCGGCCGAAGCGGTCGGCCACGGGGCCGTAGGCCAGCTGGCCGATGGACAGGCCGAGGAAGTAGGCCGCCAGGGTCAGCTGAACGTGTTTTTCATCGGTGCCAAAGGCCAGCGCCATCGCCGGGAACGCCGGCAGATAGAAGTCGATGGCCAGAGGACCGAAGGCGCTCAGGGCGCCGAGAATCAGGATTGTGCGAAGGTTCATCAGGCATCCAGGTACGGGTCGGTCGGCAGCCCGACAGTTTATCCGCGCTTGGAGGCCTTGAACATTCCGATAGGTCGCTAACTATTAAAAAGACCGGCTAAATCCGCTCACGCCAGCTTGACCGCATAGCCTTCTTCGCTGATCAGGCTGATCACCTCATCGGCGGACAAGCGGCTTTCCACACCCACTTCCCGGGCCCCGAGATCGACCTTGACGCTGGCTGCCGGGTCCTTGCTCTGCACCGCCTGGGTGATGGCCCGGACGCAGTGACCGCAGGACATCCCTTCGACATTGAACACTTGCATGACGCTTCTCCTGTAGTGAGGGTTGTCGCCAGTCTCGACCTTGCCATCATGGCAAGGTCAAGTTCTGGATGCATCTGCCGGGCTGGCAATCGGCGACGCGCTCGGCCAAGCTTCACCCCTCAACGACACGACACTAGGAGATTCAGCCATGCGCTGGTCGGTTATCAGCCTGTTCAGCCTCCTCGGCCTGATCGCAGCATCCCCTTCGGTCAACGCCGCCGGTGAGGACTACGGCGTCCTGATCATTTCCCGGGAACGCCTGGAAGTCGCCACCTCCTGCGAAATCGGCCTGTACATCGAGGACCAGTTGGCGGGCCGGCTGTTCCAGGAACAAGCCACGTCCTTCAACCTGCCGCCGGGCAAAGTCTCGCTGCGCCTGAAACTGCTGCCGGGGCAGATGCCGGGCTGCAACCCGGGCATGCTCGCGCCAGGCTCCCAGGACATCAGCCTCAAGGCCGGCGACGTGCTGAAGTTCCGCATCGCCATGACCCCGTCGGGCCTGCACCTCCAGCGCACCGGCCTGGGATACTGAGGCCCCGGGTCGTCGCCTGCGCCCTGTCCCTCCCCGGAACCGGCACGGGCGACGATCCGGGCGCTACCCCCGAGACAGATTGAAGCACCCCGCACCATGGCGCTTGACCTTGCCAGCATGGCAAGGTTGATCCTGTAGACCACCGTTTACAGGGAGTGTCAGTGATGTCCGAATCAACCACTTTTGACCTGCCGATTGCCGGCATGACCTGCGCCAGCTGCGCCGGGCGCGTGGAGCGCGCCTTGAGCAAGGTCGCGGGCGCTGCGGCCGTCAGCGTCAACCTCGCCACCGAACAGGCCCGTGTCCAGGCGCCCAGCGACAGCCTGCCGGCGCTGATGGCCGCGGTGCAGGATGCCGGCTACAGCGTGCCGGCCCACAGCCTGGAGCTGAATATCGGCGGCATGACCTGCGCCTCCTGCGTCGGCCGTGTGGAACGCGCGCTGAGCAAGGTGGCCGGGGTCACCCGGGTCAGCGTCAACCTGGCCAACGAACGCGCGCACATCGATCTGCTGGGCCAGGTCGATAGCGCCGACTTGATCGCCGCCGTCAGCAAGGCCGGCTACTCCGCCACCCTGTGGCAAGCCGAACACCCCGAGCGCGACGATCAGGAACAACGCCTGCGGCACGAACGCTGGTCCCTGGTGCTGGCGATCCTGCTGGCCCTGCCGCTGGTACTGCCCATGGTGGTGCAACCCTTTGGCCTGCACTGGATGCTCCCGGCCTGGGCACAGTTCGTCCTGGCCACGCCGGTGCAATTCATCTTCGGTGCGCGTTTTTATGTCGCCGCCTGGAAAGCCGTGCGCGCTGGCGCCGGCAACATGGACCTGCTGGTGGCCCTGGGCACCAGCGCCGGTTACGGCTTGAGCCTCTACCAATGGGCCATCACCCCCGCCGGCGGCATGCCGCACCTGTACTTCGAGGCCTCGGCCGTGGTCATCGCCCTGGTGCTGCTGGGCAAGTACCTGGAAAGCCGCGCCAAACGCCAGACCGCCAGCGCCATCCGCGCCCTCGAAGCCTTGCGCCCGGAACGGGCGATCCAGGTCGTCGATGGCCGTGAGCAGGAAGTGGCGATCAGCGCCCTGCGCCTGAACGACCTGGTGCTGGTCAAGCCCGGCGAGCGCTTCCCGGTGGACGGCGAAGTGGTCGAAGGCCAGAGCCATGCCGACGAAGCCCTGATCAGCGGTGAAAGCCTGCCGGTGCCGAAACAGCCCGGCGACCCGGTCACCGGCGGCGCCATCAACGGCGAAGGCCGGCTGCTGGTGCGGACCCTGGCCCTCGGCGCGGAAACCGTACTGGCGCGCATCATCCGCCTGGTGGAGGACGCCCAGGCCGGCAAGGCACCGATCCAGAAACTGGTGGACCGGGTCAGCCAGGTGTTCGTGCCGGCGGTGCTGGTGCTGGCCCTGGCGACGCTGGTCGGCTGGTGGCTGTATGGCGCGCCGCTGGAAACCGCGCTGATCAATGCGGTCGCGGTGCTGGTCATCGCCTGTCCCTGCGCGCTGGGGCTGGCCACGCCGACCGCGATCATGGCCGGCACCGGCGTCGCCGCCCGCCACGGAATCCTGATCAAGGATGCCGAAGCCCTGGAGCGCGCCCATGAAGTCAGCACGGTGGTCTTCGACAAGACCGGCACCCTGACCTCCGGCACGCCACGCATCGCCCACCTGGATGCGGTCGACGGCGACGAAGACCGCTTGCTGCAACTGGCCGGCGCCCTGCAACGCGGCAGCGAACACCCGCTGGCCAAGGCGGTTCTCGACCTGTGCGCCGAACGCCAGCTGGCGGTGGCCGACGTCAGCGCCAGCCAGTCCCTGACCGGCCGCGGCATCGCCGGCACCCTGGACGGCCGCCAACTGGCCCTGGGCAACCGACGCCTGCTCGAAGAAAGCGGCCTGCAGGCCGGCGACCTGGCGGCCTCGGCCCAGGCCTGGGAAACCGAAGGCCGCACCCTGTCCTGGCTGATCGAACAACAGCCGCAATCACGGGTGCTGGGCCTGTTCGCCTTTGGCGACACCCTCAAGCCCGGCGCCCTGCAAGCGGTGCAGCAACTGAGTGTGCGCCATATCGGCAGCCACCTGCTGACCGGCGACAACCGCGGCAGCGCCAAGGTGGTCGCCGAGGCCCTGGGCATTGCCGACGTGCACGCCGAAGTGCTGCCCGCCGACAAGGCCGCCACCGTCGCCGAACTGAAAAAGACCGGCGTGGTGGCGATGGTCGGCGACGGCATCAACGACGCCCCGGCCCTGGCCGCCGCCGATATCGGCATCGCCATGGGCGGGGGGACCGATGTGGCGATGCACGCGGCGGGGATCACCCTGATGCGCGGCGACCCGCGCCTGGTGCCGGCGGCCCTGGAGATCAGCCGCAAGACCTACGCGAAGATCCGCCAGAACCTGTTCTGGGCCTTCGTCTACAACCTGATCGGCATTCCGCTGGCGGCGTTCGGCCTGCTCAACCCGGTGCTGGCCGGTGCGGCCATGGCGCTGTCCAGCGTCAGCGTGGTGAGCAATGCGCTACTGTTGAAAACTTGGAAACCCAAAGACCTGGAGGACGCTCGATGAACATCGGCCAAGCAGCCCGCAAGAGCGGCCTGAGCGCCAAGATGATCCGCTACTACGAGTCCATCGGCCTGCTCCGGCCGGCCCATCGCAGCGACAGCGGCTACCGCCTGTACGGTGACGACGACCTGCACAGCCTGGCCTTTATCAAGCGCTCGCGGGATCTGGGCTTTTCCCTGGAGGAAGTGGGCAAGCTGCTGACCCTGTGGCAGGACCGCCAGCGCGCCAGCGCCGATGTCAAAGCTCTGGCCCGCCAGCACATCGACGAGCTCAACCGGAAAATCGCCGAGCTGGCCGGGCTGCGCGACACCCTGCAGGACCTGGTGCAGCACTGCCACGGCGACCATCGCCCGGATTGCCCGATTCTCAAGGACCTGGCCTCCGGCGGATGCTGCACGCCCCCATGACCTGTAGCCGTTGCCGCAGGCTGCGATCGCTCTGGGCGGTACTCCGTGCGAAGAGGACATGTTCTTCGTGATCGCTGGAAGGCTCTTCGAGCCTTATCGCAGCCTATCGGCAGCGGCTACGTGATTCACGGGTACAAAAAATCCGGCAATAGCCGGATTTTTTGTGCCCGTGAATCACTGCATCCAGGGCGGAGGCGGTGGTTCCTCGGACTTGGCCGGTGGCGCGTCGTCGGCCATGCGTATGGCTTGGCGCCGTTCCTCGTCCAGGCGCGCCGCCTCGATCTCCCGCAGCACGCCGCCGACATCCGCCAGTTCTTGCGGATCGTCGAACTCGCCGGTCAGGACGCTGGCCGGGTGCAGGGTGCCCGCTTCGTACAGGGCCCACATCTCCTTGGCGTAGCGGGTGCGTTTGAGCTCCGGGGCGAAACGCCCGAAGTAGGACGCCATGTTGCCGACATCCCGCTCCAGCATGCTGAAGGCGTGGTTGTTGCCCGCCGCATCCACCGCCTGGGGCAGGTCGATGATCACCGGGCCGTCGGGGGTCAGCAGCACGTTGAACTCGGACAGGTCACCGTGCACCAGGCCGGTACACAGCATCAGCACGATCTGGGAAATCAGGAAGGCGTGATATTCGCGGGCCTGATCCGGCTCCAGCACCACGTCATTCAGGCGCGGCGCGGCATCGCCGTATTCATCCGCCACCAGTTCCATCAGCAGCACGCCTTCGAGGAAGTCGAACGGCTTGGGCACCCGCACCCCGGCGTTGGCCAGGCGGAACAGGGCCGCCACTTCGGCGTTCTGCCAGGCGTCCTCGGTCTCCTTGCGCCCGAACTTGGACCCCTTGGCCATCGCGCGAGCCTGACGGCTGTTGCGCACCTTGCGGCCTTCCTGATACTCGGCCGCCTGACGAAAACTTCGTTTGTTCGCCTCCTTGTAAACCTTGGCGCAACGTAATTCGTTGCCGCAGCGCACCACATAAACAGCTGCTTCTTTACCACTCATGAGTGGGCGCAGCACCTCGTCGACCAGACCGTCCTCGATCAGGGGTTCAATGCGTTTTGGAGTCTTCATCAGCTTTTATCAGGGGTCCTTTATTACCAAACACGCGAATGTCACTCGTTATACGGCAATCCTCGCACCACGGGGAGAGGTTACCGACCTACGACAGTGCCGATGCACTCAATGTGCCAGGTCAACCCGTCATGTCGACAGGCTCGACCGACCAGGATCATAGCCCAGTGCTCGGCGGCTGCCCGTTACTAAAGGCCGGGGAAAATGTGACAGAAGCTGGCGAGCGCTTCGCGCTCGATCGCGAGCAAGCTTGCTCCTACAGAGGGGCCGCCACTGCGCAAACACCTGGCCCCTCAGCGCTCGACAATCGCCGTCACGCCCTGGCCACCGGCGGCGCAGATCGAAATCAGGCCACGCCCCTGCCCCGCCACCTCCAGCAGCTTCGCCAGGTTGGCGACAATGCGCCCGCCGGTGGCGGCGAACGGATGCCCGGCGGCCAGCGAGCTGCCTTTGACATTCAGCCGGCTGCGGTCGATGGAACCCAAGGGCGCGTCCAGCCCCAGGCGGGTCTTGCAGTAATCTGCGTCCTCCCAGGCCTTGAGCGTGCACAGCACCTGCGCGGCGAAGGCCTCATGGATTTCGTAGTAATCGAAGTCCTGCAGCCTCAGGCCATTGCGGGCCAGCAAGCGCGGCACCGCGTAGACCGGCGCCATCAACAGCCCTTCCGCGCCGTGGACGAAATCCACCGCCGCCGCTTCGCCGTCGCGCAGATAGGCGAGAATCGGCAAGCCACGTTCCTTCGCCCATTCCTCACTGCCCAGCAGCACCAGGGACGCGCCATCGGTCAACGGCGTGGAGTTGCCCGCGGTCAGGGTGCCTTTGTCGCCGCGTTCGAACACCGGCTTCAACGACGCCAGTTTTTCCAGGGTCAGGTCCGGGCGCAGGTTGTTGTCGCGGGTCAGGCCGAGGAAGGGGGTCATCAGGTCGTCGTGCCAACCCTCGGCATAGGCGGCGGCCATTTTCTGATGGCTCTCCAGCGCCAACTGATCCTGCTCGTC
Organism: Pseudomonas sp. GW822-FHT05A08; assembly: GCF_058800485.1. Lineage (NCBI taxonomy): Bacteria > Pseudomonadati > Pseudomonadota > Gammaproteobacteria > Pseudomonadales > Pseudomonadaceae > Pseudomonas > Pseudomonas sp. GW822-FHT05A08. The sequence continues at coordinate 1,046,758 of NZ_CM179511.1, read as the reverse complement.
GCGGGGAATGTTCCAGGTTTGCGCCATCCGCTCGCAGTGCTGGCCCATGGACAAGCCGGTCCGCGGTTCGCCATTGCGCGGCAGTTCCGGCTTGAGGTGCCAGGGGCGCAGTTGCAGGAAAGTCATGAGCTTGTCGCCCAGGGTCTTGCCGCGGTTGGCTTGCAGCAGGATCTTGCGCAGCCCCTCGTTGACCCCGATCGGCGCGTCCGAGGTGGTATCGACGCCGCCGGCGATGCCGCATTCGATCTGCCCCAGGGCGATCTTGTTGGCCACCAGCAACGCCGCTTCCAGACCGGTGCCGCAGGCTTGCTGGATATCGTAGGCCGGGGTGGCCGGCGACAGCCGCGAGCCGAGCACGCATTCGCGGGTCAGGTTGAAATCCCGGGAATGCTTGAGCACCGCGCCAGCGGCCACTTCGCCCAGGCGCAGGCCGTGCAGGCGGTAGCGCTCGATCAGGCCTTCCAGGGCCGCGGTAAGCATGGCCTGGTTGCTCGCGGTGGCGTAAGGCCCGTTGGAACGGGCAAAGGGGATACGGTTGCCGCCGATAATCGCAACACGACGCAGCTGAGTCATGGAAAGCTCCCTATTCTGTGAGTGGCACAACCGACAAGCGTAGGTTCTGTAAGAAAAGTCGCCGAGCGGCGATCAGGCCGTTCATATGCAGAACCCAGCTTGTATCTCATGGACCGAACGACCAAAGGCCCCTCGTGGTCCACACTTTGAACCTCAGTTCCTGGAGCGTGTTCCATGTCAGATCGTTACATCGACTTCGCCAACTCGTCCATCGGCCACCGCCTGGTCGGGGCCCTTGGCCTGCCGTCGCCGGTACGTCTGGAGCGCTGGCAGGCCGGCCGCATGCGCCCGGTCGAGGGGGCGCTGCTGATCGGCGGCGGCCCGCTGACCCAGCAGGTCGGCGCCATCGCCCCGCGGCTGACCGAGAGCATCTACAGCTACGGCACCGATCCGACCCTCGCCACCGCCTGGATTCCCGGCCACGGCCCCAAGCTCAAGGCCGTGGTGTTCGACGCCAGCGACCTCCTGCAAACCGACCAGCTCAAGCAGTTGCGCGAATTTTTCCAGCCGCTGATGAAGAACCTCGAACCCAGCGCGCACCTGGTGATTCTCGGCCGCGCCCCCGAAACCCTCGGCGATCCGTTCGCCGCCAGCGCCCAACGTGCCCTGGAGGGTTTCAGCCGCTCGCTGGCCAAGGAGCTGCGCGGTGGTGCCACCCTGCAATTGCTGTACGTCGGTGAGGGTGCCGAAAGCCAGCTGGAAGGCGCGCTGCGCTTCTTCCTCTCGCCAAAAAGCGCTTACATCTCCGGCCAGGCGATCCGCCTGACCCCCTGCGCCACCCAGGTCCAGGACTGGACCCGGCCCCTGGCCGGCGCGCGGGCACTGGTCACTGGCGCGGCGCGCGGCATCGGCGCCTCGATCGCCGAGACCCTGACCCGGGATGGCGCCCAGGTGGTGCTGCTGGACGTGCCCGCCGCCAAGACCGACCTCGAAGCCCTGGCCGCGCGCCTGGGCGGCCACGCGATCACCCTGGATATCTGCGCCGAAGACGCCGCGACCCGGCTGGTGGAACAGTTGCCGGACGGCATCGACATCGTGGTGCACAACGCCGGCATCACCCGCGACAAGACCCTGGCCAACATGACCCCGGAATTCTGGGACGCGGTGCTGGCGGTCAACCTCAATGCCCCGCAGGTACTGACCAAGGCCCTGCTGGACAGCGGCTGCCTGCACGACAACGGCCGGCTGATCCTGCTGGCGTCCATCAGCGGTATCGCCGGCAATCGCGGGCAGACCAACTATGCGGCGAGCAAGGCCGGGCTGATCGGCCTGGCCCAGTCCTGGGCCCCGCTGTTGCAAGAGCGCGGCATCAGCATCAACGCGGTGGCCCCGGGTTTTATCGAAACCCAGATGACCGCGCACATTCCGTTCGCCCTGCGCGAGGCCGGGCGGCGCATGAGTTCGCTGGGGCAAGGCGGACTGCCGCAGGACGTCGCCGAAGCCGTGGCCTGGCTCGCCCAGCCGGGCAGTGGCGCGGTCAGCGGGCAAGCGCTGCGAGTCTGTGGGCAAAGCGTATTGGGAGCGTGAACATGAGCCTGCAATGGCATGAGCTGGATACTCCGCCGAACCTGCCCGAGCTGTACTGGAAGGCCGCGATCCGCCGCAAGATCACCGGCATCGAGCTGCCTGAATATGGCCTGCGCCGCCAGGTGAGCGTGCAGCCGGCAAAGCTTGCGGCCTATCGCCAGGTCTGCGGTTTTACCGAGAACGGCCTGCTGCCGCCGACCTACCCCCATGTGCTGGCGTTCGCCCTGCAGATGCAATTACTGACCGCCAGGGACTTCCCCTTTCCACTGCTGGGGCTGATCCATCTGGCCAACCGCATTCGCGTGCTACGGCCCATGGGTGGGGTCGGCAACTTGAGCATCGGGGTGCGTGCGGACAACGTGCAGCCCCATGCCAAAGGCGCGGTTTTCGATCTGTTGACCTACGTCGACGACGCCCTGGGACCGCTGTGGGAAGCACAAAGCCGGATGCTCTGTCGGGGTGTGCAACTGCCGGGCGAAGCATCGGCCGAAGAGCCGTCGGCCGAGGCCAGCCTCAGCGAGCTGACGCGCTGGCAAGCCCCCGCCGACATCGGCCGGCGTTACGCCCGGGTGTCCGGCGACTACAACCCGATTCACCTGAGCGCCATCAGCGCCCGAATGTTCGGTTTCCCCCAGGCCATCGCCCACGGCCTGTGGAACAAGGCGCGGACCCTGGCGGCGTTGAGCGAGCATTTGCCGGCGGCCCCTGTCGAGATTGCCGTGGACTTTCGAAAGCCGGTGCGCCTGCCCAGCGAGGTGTGCCTGCTGGCAAGCGCCGCGGGTTCGAGCGGCGACCTGCGCCTGACCGGCGCTGGCGACCTGGAACATATGAGCGGGCACTGGCAGCCGCTGGCCTGAGCCCGCCTCAACCGCGACGAATCAGGAACACGCCCGCCAGGATCAGCACCAGCCCGGCAATCTTGCCGAGGCTGATGGGCGCCTCGCGAAACCCCGCCCAGCCGAAATGGTCCAGCGCCAGGGCCATGCCCAACTGCCCGGCCAGCACCAGGGCCATGAACAGCATGGCGCCGATCCGCGGGCCGGCGAAAGCCGCGGTGGCAATGAAAAACGCTCCCAGCAGACCGCCGCACCAGTGCCACCAGGTCAGGCTTTTCAAGGCCGTCAGGCCGGGCACTTCGCGCTGGGCCATGGCCAGGACCAGCAAGGCCACGGTGCCGACAAAAAACGAAATCAGCGCCGCCGCCAGCACGCTGGAAACCTGCTTGGCCAATTGGCCGTTGATTCCCGCTTGCAGGGGTAAAAAAGCACCGGCAATCACCGGCAGGCAAAGCAGCCACCAGACAGGGGCAGGCATAAAGTTTCTCCAGAAAAAAAGCCAGGCCGCGGATTATAAGGCAAGTTGACGCCAAATTCGTGACGGGGTCGCCAGGCAATTAATTGTATATATATAACTTTCGTTGACGCCCCCTAATAGTTCTCACTTGAAAAAACACAACATACTGATTAACAACACCTTTTAAAAAACATATTCGCTTATCACACCTTTGGTATTAGTCCCTCTGCAGGAGCAAAAACAGTCAATATATAAGTTGTTAATACCAACTTGAGAATGGTGAAAAAAAGTACTTGGACCTTTTATAGCGGCTACGGACGAAAACATCTCCAGCAACAGAACTGGAGAGTTATCGAAGACAACAAAACGTTGTAACAGGTGCAAGGAATCTCACTCATGAAAACTCAAGTCTGGTTGAAAACAAGCACAGCGCTGGCCCTGATCCTGGCCCTCGGCCTGACCGGTTGCAGCAGCGGCGGTGGCGGCCACAAGAGCAGTTCCGGCAGCTCCTCGCCCGACAGCGCGGCAGGTACCGACAGTGGCTCTGGCGGCTCCGGCGATGGTTCGGGCGGTGCCGGCGGCACCGGTGGCGGCACCGCGGGCACAGGCGGGACCGGCGGAATCGATGGCGGAACTGATGGTACAGGCGGGATCGGCGGCGGTACGGGTGGTACAGGTGGAACCGGCGGCGGCACTGCAGGGACGGGTGGCACTGGCGGGACCGGAGGCACGGGTGGCGGTACCGGTGGAGGTGGCGGCACCGACCCGACCAACCCAACGGATCCGACCGACCCGACAACCCCCACCACTACCCCGTTGGTCACCTCGACCCTGGTGTCCGACCTCGGCAGCACCATCAGCGGCGTCGGCGACGGTGTCAGCACCCTCAGCAGCGCGCTGGCTCCGCTTCCGGTAGTCGGCGGGGTCCTGCAAAGCGCGGTGAACACTTCCGGCAATGTGGTCGACACCGTAGGCGATGGCCTGACCAATGGCCTCGGCCAACTGGGTAGCGATCCACAGGCCTTGAGCAAGACCACGGCCATAGTCGGCAACGTGGTGTCGGACGTCGGCGATGGCGTCTCGGACATCAGCGGCAAGCTGGCCACCAGCACCAGCAGCATTCCCCTGGTGGGCGGCGTGGTCACCCGGGTGGCGCCGGTACTCGACGGCGTCGGCGACAAGGTCAGCATGCTCGGCGACACCCTCACCACCGTGACCAGTAGCGGCCCCCTGGGGACAGCGACAGACAAGGTCGGCAACAACCTGCTGGTGCCGGTCGTCACCCTGGCAGAAGGCCTGACCGGCAAGGTGGTCAGCGCCACGGGCCTGAGCGCTCCGGTCGGCAGCCTGATCGACAAGGTGGCAACGACCGTCGACGGCCTGGGCGACAAAGTCACCGCCACGGGCAGTGGCAACACGCTGACCAATACCCTGGGCGGCACCCTGAACAATGTCGCCACCACCATCGGCAATACCAGCAACCTGACGACCGCCCCGAGCACCGGCGGGGGAACCATTGGCGGCGCCGGCCTGCTGGAAACCGTCGGCGGTGCGGTGGTCAACCTGGGTACCGGCTTGAATGCCGGCAACACCAACACCCTGGTCAGCGCCACAGGGGTAAGCACAGCCTCGGTCGGCAACGTCGTAGCCTCGGTGGGCGGAGCCCTGGGCGGCACGGGTGTGGCCAATGTTGGCGCCACTGCGCCACTGGCCGGTGTCGGCGCCACCGTCGGCGCAGCGTTGAACCCGGTCACCACCACCGTCACCGGCCTGACCCAGCAAGTGGGCGCCACGACCGGCACCGGCACCCCCATCGCCGGCCTGCTCACCCAGGTAGGAGGCGCCGTCAGCACAGTAGGCACCACCCTCACCGCCAGCGCCCCCAACCCTGTGGTGAGCACCGTCGGCCAGACCGTGAACACCCTGGGGGCCACGGTCACCTCGGTCGGGACCCTGGTCGACGGTGGCACCACCGGCGGCACCACGGGCAGCCTCGGTGGCGTGCTCGGCGGGCTGACCGGAACCCTGGGCGGCACCCGATAAGCGTTTTGCACCTGGCCGATTCGACGGCCCTACCTACAGCGCCTACGCTTGGTTGGAGACGAGGGATTCGATTGAGTCTCTCGTCTTTTTCTTGCCTGGAGCATGACGGTTGCAGTCCTTGATCAAGGCCAAGACCCTGACAAGCGCCGCCGACTGAAGTACCTCTCGCGTTGCTGCGACTTGACCATGGAGTGTCCTATGCGCGCTTTGGCTCCCTTGCTGTTAGTCTCGCTTTGCTCATACGTCCACGCCGAAAACCTTCCCAGCTTTCTCAATAGCAACGAAACCATCCGCAACCTGCCGGTGCCCAACCTGCCGGCCGACGCCTACCGCCCCACGACCCCGGCGCCCAAACTGGCCCCCCCCACGGAACCCCAGGCCCAGCCCCTGATGATGGGCACCACAGTCAACGTCAGCACCGTGCAGATCGAGGGCGGCACCCTCTATCCGCTGAGCGAGCTGGCAGAGATCTACAAGCCGCTGATCGGCCATGCAAGCACCCTGGGGCAACTGATCGAAGCCACCCGGGAAATCACCCGCCGCTACCAGCAGGACGGCTATCTGTTGTCCTATGCGTTCCTGCCGCAACAGAGCTTCGACCAGGGCACCGTGCGCGTAGTCCTGGTGGAGGGCTACATCAAGGACTACCAGCTGCAGGGCGATATCGGCCCGGTCTCGGCCTACCTCGACAAACTGGTGGCAAAACTCAAGGCCGAACGGCCGCTGACCCGCAAGACCTTCGAGCACTACACCACCCTGATGAGCCGCATTCCCGGGGTCACCCTGCAAGCCCAGGTGCCGCCACCGGGAACCACCGACGGCGCGGCCTACCTGATTGCCCAGGCCAGCCGCAAACCGTTCACCAGCAGCCTCAGCACCACCGACGACAACCGCAATGGCCTGCAAGCCCTGCTGGCGGTCAGCAGCAACTCGCAGACCTCCATGGGCGAGCAGGTAACCCTCAGCGGTCTGTTCCCGCCGGGGGACGATCACGAGCACTACTACCGCCTGGACTACAACCAGTTTCTCAATGACGAAGGCACCCAGCTGAGCCTGTACGGCACGCGCTACCGCGCCGACCCGGGGACCAATGTGCGGCTCGACAACGGCCTCGAACTCAAGCCCCGCCGGGAGAACGACCGCTACTCCATAGGCTTGAGCCACCCGGTCATCGCCGCCCCCAACGAGCTGCTGATCCTGGGTTCGCGCCTGTATGCGGTCAACGACAAGACCCGCTATCAAGTGGTGGGTTATCCGCAGAGCGTCGAACTGAAAACCGACATTCGCGCCCTGGCCTTCGAGGGCGACTGGCGCAAGGCCAATGCACGCCAACTAAGGATTCTCAGTGCCGGGGTGTACCAGGGGCTGGACGCCCTGGGCGCGAAGACCAACGACAACCTCTACGACCTGGACTTCTTCCGCGTGCGCCTGTCCGGCGTGCAGAGCGACAAGTTCTTCGACAACTGGCAAGGGGTGCTGTCGGCGGCCCTGTACTGGAGCCGCGACAACCTGCCCGACAGCGAGCGCGCGGTGTTCGGCGGGCAGAACTTCGGCCGAGGCTACCCCGACGACCAGGCGTCCGGCGACAAGGGTTGGGGCGCGGCCTACGAGGTGAACTACAGCTTCAATCGCGAAGACCGCTGGCTGCGAATCCTCCAGCCGTACGTGGTGCTGGATCGCTCGCGGACCTGGTTCAACGAACTGCCGGTCCAGGGCAACGACCTGTCGTCGGCCGCCGTCGGCCTGCGCTTTGGCGACGCCAAGTACTACAACATCTCCCTCGAAGCGGCCAAGCCGATGTCCGATGAAGCCCTGGACACCCACAACCGGCGCCCGCGCTACACCCTGAGTTTCAGCTACCAGCTGTAAAAAGCCCCTCAAGCCAAACGAAAGCGACCCGCTCCAAGGCGGGTCGTTGTGTTCAGGCGAGCATCAGAAGTCGTAGCGCACCTTGGCGCTGAAGGTATCGGCAGAGAAGTCGGTCTTGGTCAGGTAGTTGTACGAACCGCCCAGGCTCCAGGCACCGACGCGATAGGTCGCGCCCAGGCTCGTTTCATAACTGTCGCGTTCCGGCGATGCGCCGCTGGTGGTGAATGGCGTGCCCCCCAGGACAAAGGTCGAGGTGGTGTTGGCCTTGTCAGCGATGAAGTCGTGCCAGGCCATGACCCTGGCTTCCGGCTCCAGGCTGCCCCGGCCCAGATCGAACGCGGCGGCCAGGCGCGCGCCAATGCCCAGCTCGCCCACTTCATAACGCTGGCTGGCGACATTCAAGGCCGCCGAGCTGCCTTTTTCGCGGTACGAATCGATCATCACGTTGGCGTAACGGGCACCGACCTGCGGTTCGAGCAGCAGGTGCCGGTCAAGGCGCAGGCTGTAGCCGGCCAGGGCATTGACGCCGAAGATTTCACTGTCGTAATCGCCCTTGGCGCGGGTGCCGGCGACGTAGCGTTTGGACTCGTTGTCGTTCCAGCCGTACATCAACGAAGCGTCGACGAAGAAGTTGTCGTGGGTCCAGTCGCCATACAGGGTCAGGGCATGGCCGGTGACATCGGTCTTGTTGCCAGTGGAGGACTTCACGTCGCTGTCCAGGTAGCTGTAGGCCAGGCCCAGTGTCGTGTCGGCATTGAGCTGGCCGTCGGCACCCACGGCAATCCCGTGGCTGTTGGCGTCATAACCCTCGACACCCTTGCGGCTGTCCTGGTCGGCGTCACTGGACAGCGCCTGGAGCCACACGCCCTTCTCGGCCAACACGTCGCCCGAAGACAAGCCATTGCGAGCGCTGCTGGAGCGGTTGGTGATCACATTGCTGACCAGGTTCTGGCCACTGGTGGCGGCATGAATCACCCCACGGCTGACGTCCGGGCCCAGGGTCTCGGAGAGCCTGGCCAGCTCGGCATCCGAGGAGGCGCTGGCAAAGGCGCGAAACACCGGATCGTTTTCATCGAGCCGTGTCATCAGGCTGTTCGACAACGGCTTGATGGCGTTCGCGGCGTTTTGCGAGCCGTCCGCCTGGATGATGTTCTCCTCGACCACCGCAGGGTTCTTGGTGGTGACCAGCGCCTTCAGGTCATTGCCTTCGATGCCGAAGCTTTTGACTTCCAGCAACGCGGACGACGACACCACATTGGCGTTCTGCGGCTCTTCCCAAGTGCCGGTGTTGATCAGGGTGTAGCGCGTGCCATCGGCACCGGTGCGGAAATCGCTGGAGCGCGCCGCCAGTTCAATGCGGCTGCCTTCGCCGAAATAAGTAGAGCCCGTGACCTTCAGGATCGGCGTCGTCGGGTGGGTATCGTTGTCCAGCAACAAGCGCAAGATGGCGGTCGAAGAGTCCAGGTCGAGCCCACCATCGAGGGTGGTTTGCGGACGTAACAGGGTCAGGCGAGCGTCATCGATATCCACATACAAGGCCCGAATGGTCGAGCCATCGAAGCTCACCTCACCACCAGCCAGCACACCGAAAAGCCCGAGCAGATCGCCTTTGACCTGCCCCCCGTCCCAGTAGAAAAAAGTACGCTGGTGATCGTCCTGAATCGCTGCGGTACCGCCCTCGATAAGACCAGCGGTCTGGACGATGGAAAAAGAAGACGGGTTATTGGCCAGGCTGATTATATGGATGCCAATGCCATCAGCCGAAATCGTGCCACTGTTGTTGATATGGCTGCGGGCAAATCCAGAGAGGACAGCGTTTTCAATTTCGATGCCCTTGGCGTTCTGCCCACGGGCGCTGATCGTCCCACTGTTGTCGATATTGGACAGCCTGGAAAGTACCAGCAGGCCATGGGCGTCATCCCCCCTGACCGCAATCGTCCCCTTGTTGAGCACCTGGCCAGTGATATTCGACTGATAGAGATCCAGGCCCGCGGCCCCCGTGGCCGACACGGAAATATCGCCTTCGTTGATCAGGTTGCCACCGATGCGGCTGCCGGAATGCAGGATACCGCTCGGCAAGGCAGAAGCATCCAGGCCGTCGATCCGCACCGAACCGCGGTTGATGAAGTCGCCGGTAAAGGTCGAAGCGGTCGACGCCTGAGAAGCGAAGAACAACCCGGCCTGGGTCGAGCCGCTGCTGAAATTGACCGCCCCGTCATTGATAAAACCGCCCTGGACCGTCAACCCCCTGAAATCGGCGCCAGTGTTCTGCGACGTCCCGCTCAACCGCACATTGTCGAAGGTCTGCAGCGTGCTGTTCAAGGCACCGCCACCGAGGTCGTAGTTCTGGTCCGCCGCCATCGACGATGACGCATGGGGCACGGCGGCGGCCACAGACAGCGCCAGCAGAGAGCGGCGCAGGTATGAAGTATTCAATGGGGGTATCCCTTCCAGAAACGCGGACGACAGGTTTCAGCAGGCGCGCCGGTGTCTTTCAGGCATCCCTACCGGCTTGTCGGCAAACGCCCGGACAAGCGGCGGCAAATGTACAAGAGCCATCATTATGACACCATCAAAAAATCACACCGACGGCGACGAAAACCGAGCATCGGGAGGAGCGCGAAGGTTCAGGGATTGACCAGATGGATACGTGGCAGCGGGAACAGCGTGTTCAGGGTTTCCAGCAGGCGCACGTGATAGATGGGTTTGCGGAACAGGTCCAGCACTTGCAGGCGCAGCAGGTCGCTGACGTCATCCATGTCGGCATGACCCGAGGTGACGATCACCGGCAGGTGCTGGCGGGAGGTGTGGTCGCGCAGGCGCCTGATCAGCGACAGGCCACTCTCCTCCGGCATGCGCAGGTCGGTGATGACCAGCGCGATGTCCGGGTGTTGAGTGAGATGGGCCAGGGCGAGCTTGACCGAGGTCGCGGTGAAGCAGCAAAAGCCTTCACCCTCCAGCAATTCGGCGAGCTCGAGCAGCGCGTCCTCTTCATCGTCCACGAGAAGAAGCTGCTGGCGTGGAAACGAAGAGGAGCTCATGGGCAATACCTGAAAGTGACTGAATACCGATGGGTATCGACGCCTCGATAAAGCCTTGAGGACCGGTGTTACGGGGTACTAGGAGCAGCAGCGCTAGTGTCGCCCTCCAACGCCCCTTGCAAAGTCGTGAAGGTGGTGGTGATAGCGCTTGAAATGTCAGGTACGAATGCCGCGATGGCCACGGCCACCATACCGGCGATAAGTGCGTACTCGATCCCTGACGCGCCCTCGTTATTCTTGAGGAAACGCAGGAGCCGGGAGGCCAGAAGGGTGATCCATTGGGTGGCGAGAATGAAGAACATCTAGTTTCTCCTCAACGCACTGAGTGTTGCAGCGTTGCAACATGATTCCCCTGTGCCACCACAGCATTGTCAACAAACTTCCAGCCAACAACTGTAAGAACGAATTAATCATTAAGTATTAGCTCGGCCCTTTGGCGTCAAAAAAACGCGACATCGGACAGGGCACGGATGAGCCAAGTTATTTTCTCGACAGTAATGGCGTTTTGTTGCAGCTGTTCTACCTTCAAATAGCGAAATAGTTGCTTGTTCATAGCTGCCTGATTGCGAAATTGACTCATTGGATGTGCGAGTCGGTAATGCAGCGGGAAAGGGAGAGCCGTCATGAACAGTCGTATCACTATGGGGTTGGCTGGGGTGTTTCTGGTGGGGGCTCTCATTGCCGGTTACTGGGGTCTGGCATTGAGTCGCCGGCCCGCAGCGCAACCTGTAGCGCAGCCTTCCCCCGACGCCGTGCAAACCGTCACTGCTTCCGCCGAAGATGCGACTCGCCAGCCCGTCGCGGTGCTGGTACGCGACATACCTCCGTTCGTTCCCATCAAGGCCGGCGATGTCACGCTGGAGCGGCTGCGCACCGCGCCCGCCGGCAGCCTCAAAAGCCTCGATCAAGTCATCGGACGCACGCCATGGCGGGCGTTGCCGGCGGGGACCTGGCTGAGCGAGGAAAGCTTCGAAGCCGGGGGCAGCGTGGCCCGCATGATCCGTGCCGACGAGCGCGCCCTGGCCGTCGCGGTAGACGAAGTCATCGGCGCCAGCGGGCAACTGAGCCCTGGCGACTACGTCGATGTGCTGCTGTTCCTGCGCCAGGACAGCAACAACCTGCTGCCCTCGGCCCAGGTCGTGGTGCCGGCCCTGCGGGTGCTGGGCATTGGCGAGCAACTGGGCCTGACCAACGATGGCAAGCCGGGCTCGCCGCCCGCCAGTGCCGAGGAAAAACTCAAACAGGATCAGCGTCGCCTGAACGCGCGCAGCGTGTTGCTGGCCGTCCCGGAACCCTTGCTGAGCCGCTTGATGCTCGCGGCTCAAGCCGGCGTTCTGCGCCTGGCGGTACGCAGCGCCGACGAGAAACGCCTGGCGCATTACTGGGCCGGCGAAAAAAGCGCGTCGAAGCATCTGCAAAACGCCGACAGATCCTTGATCCAGTTCAACCAGTTGGCCCTGTCCACCCCCTCCCCCTCCACCGTCAGAACGTTCGACGCCACATCGCGTCGCGCCCAGATAGAAGTCATACGCGGCATCGAAGCGAGCCAACAAACACCCTGATCATGCAAGGACACCTCTTCATGTCCAATGATTCCCAGCCCCTGTTCAAAGGCCTGATCCGCCCCCTGATGTCGAGCGGTGTACCTGCCGGGGGCGACGCCCCGCTGCGTACGCACGACCCGAACGGGTACTCCCTGGAAAACCGCAACTTCAATCAACGCAGTGGGCTATCGCAATGAGTCAGAACCTGAGCCAGACCTTCCTCGCGATCACCCGCAACGGCACCGACCTGGAATGGCTGCAAGGCGCCCTGGCGCCACTCGGGCAGGTGGTCAGCGCTGGCAGCGGCAGCCTCGACGAATTGCTGGCGCTGGTGGATGTGACATTCGCCAGCCTGGTCTTCGTCGGTCTCGATCGCGAGCATGTGGTCACCCAGTCGGCGTTGATCGAGGGCGCGCTGGAGGCCAAGCCGATGCTGGCCATCGTCGCCCTGGGCGACGGCATGGACAACCAACTGGTACTCAACGCCATGCGCGCCGGGGCCCGCGACTTCGTGGCCTACGGCTCGCGCTCCAGCGAAGTGGCCGGCCTGGTACGGCGCCTGAGCAAACGCCTGCCCCAGGTCACGCCGAGCACCCAGCTCGGCGGCCTGACCGTGCTCTACGGCACCCAGAGTGATGCCGATGGCGCCCTGCTCGCCAGCCATCTGGCGCTGGTGGTGCAGAAGAGCGGCCAGCAGACGCTGTTGCTCGACCTCGGCCTGCCGCGCGGCGACAGCCTGGCGCTGCTGGGACTGGAAAGCTCGTTCCACTTCGGCGATGCCTTGCGCCATCTGCGGCGCCTGGATGCGACCCTGATCGACAGTGCCTTCACCAGCACCGAAGCCGGGCTGCGGATCCTGGCCTATGCCGGCCATGACGAGCCGCTGGAACGCACCAGCGCCGCCGAGTTGTATATGCTGCTCAGCGCCCTGCGCCAGCACTTCCAGCACATCGTGGTGAACCTCACCGGACAACCGGACAGCGAAGCCCTGCGCACTTTCGTCGGCCATTGCGACAAGTTGCTCTGGTACACCGACCAGAGCGTGCTCGACTGCCGCCGCAACCTGGCGGTGCTCAATATCTGGCGTGAAAAAGGCATGAAGCTGGAACACGCCCGCCTGCTGGTCGACCGCTACCTGCGCGGGGTCGCTCCGGATGCGGAAACCCTGGGCAAGACCTTTGCCCTGGAAGTGATCGCGGTCCTGGCCTATAGCCCCGAGGTACGCCTCAACGCGAAAAACCAGGGCGTCACGCTGTTCGAGCTGGCCCCCCGCGAAGGCCTGACCCAAGCCCTGAAGACCCTCGGCGAGCGCCTGGCCAGACGCTCCCAAGGGCTGCCCACGGCGAAGCCCGGCTGGTTCGAGCGCCTCAGGGGAAGTCGATGAGCAGAGAAAAACTTTTCGGCGCCCAGTCCCACAGCCCGGTCGGCAACACCGATCACGAGGGCCTGAAACTGGTGCTGCATCGCTACGTCATCGACGCCATCGAAGAGTCGGGGAAAAACCTGCTGGAAGGTTCGCGCCAGGCTCTGGCGCATTTCATTACCGACAAGGTGGCCGAGTACATCTCGCGCCTGCACCTGGCGATCTCCCGCTATGAAATGGAGCGCCTGGCCGAAGAACTGGTGGACGAGCTCACCGGTTTCGGCCCACTGGAAGTCTTGCTGTGCGATCCGGCGGTGACCGAGATCCTGGTCAACGGCCCGCACCGGGTGTTCGTCGAGCGCGATGGCGTGCTGCACCAGAGCGACCTGCGTTTCATCGACGCGCACCATGTGGAGCGGGTCATGCAACGCATCCTCGCGCCCCTGGGCCGACGCCTCGACGAGTCCTCGCCCATGGTCGATGCACGGATGCCCGACGGCAGCCGGGTCAACGCGATCATCCCGCCGATCGCCCTCGACGGCCCTTGCCTGTCGATCCGCAAATTCCGCAAGGACATGCTCAAGAGCAGCGACCTGATGGCCATGCAGACCATCGACCAGGCGATCTTCGAATTCGTCCAGGAGGCCGTGGGCAAGCGTTGCAACATCCTGATCAGCGGCGGCACCGGCACCGGCAAGACCACCCTGCTGAATATCCTCAGCCAGTTGATCAACCCTCACGAACGATTGGTGACCATCGAGGACGTGGCCGAACTGCAACTGGGCCATCCCCATGTGGTGCGCCTGGAAACCCGTCCGCCGAACGCCGAAGGCCATGGCGAGGTCAAGGCCAGCGACCTGATCCGCAACGCCCTGCGCATGCGCCCGGACCGGATCATCCTCGGCGAGATCCGTGGCGTCGAAGTGCTCGATGTACTGACGGCGATGAACACCGGCCACGACGGTTCCATGAGCACCGTGCACGCCAACAATGCCCAGGATGCCCTGCTGCGCCTGGAAACCCTGGTGGGCCTGACCGGGCGCCAGGTGGCCGAACGCACCCTGCGGCAGATGATCTGCGCGGCCCTGGACGTGGTGATTCAACTGACGCGCCTGCCCGATGGCCGGCGCTGCGTCAGCGAAGTGGTGGAAGTGGTCGGCGTACGCGAAAACATCTACGTCACCAACACCCTGTTCCGTCTGAACCGACGTAGCGGTTTCGGCTTTCTGCGCGAAGCGGCCAACCCCGCTGGCGACAAGCTGCGACGCGACGCCGACCTGCCCGTCAACTGAGCCAGGGAGCGCCACCGCATGTTAGGTCCCGTGCTGCTTGCCCTCCTGTGCCTGACCCTGCTGGGGCTGTCGGGCTGGATGTTCTACAGCGGCCTGCGCCAGGCCCGCACCGCCCGGGTGCTCGACCGCCTGGCCCAGGGGCAACCGCAACCGAGCGTGGAAAAGACCTCGTGGAACCGGCTCGAAAGGGCCTTTCTGCGCGCGGGCCTCGGTCGTCCCACCGAACGCCTGGGGCTATGGCTGATGGTCTGGGCCCTGGGTTGCATGCTCGGGTATGGGCTGGGCAAGGGGCCGGGGCTGCTCGCCCTGCTCGTCGCACCGCCTGTGCTGCTGCGCCTGTGCATCAGTTGGCTGTACCGACGGCGCCTCAAGCGCATGATCGAGCAGCTACCGCCATTGCTCGACCATGCCGTGCGCAGCCTCAAGTCGGGACGCACCCTGGCCGATGCGGTGCTGGGCGGCATCGAGGCCGCCGACAATCCGTTGCAGCACGCCATGGGCCGGGTCCAGCGCAACGTGCAGCTGGGGGTCAACCTGCCGGATGCGGTGGCGGACTTCGCCGAACTGTACGAGCGCGATGAACTGCGCCTGTTCGCCCTGGGGCTCAAGGTCAACCACCGCTATGGCGGCAATGCCAGCGAGCTGCTGGAAAACCTGATCAAGCTGATCCGCGAACGCGACCAGGCCGCCCGGCAACTGCGCGCGATGACCGGCGAAACCCGTATCACGGCGATGGTCCTCGCGGCCCTGCCGGTGTCATTGGCCGGCTATTTCCTGATAGCCAACCCGACCTACCTGATGAGCATGTGGAACCAGAGCGGCGGCCGGATGATGCTGCTGGCCGCCTTCGGTTTGCAGGTCATCGGCTGCGCGCTGCTGTGGCGCATGCTGCGGAGTGTTTGACATGACGGCCTTGCTGATCAGTGCACTGCTGTTTCTCGCGGCCATGCTGCTGGTGCTGGGCAGCTTGCTGGAACAGCGTCGGCGAACGCGTCAGGTGACCGAACGTCTGCAGGGGCACCTGGCGCGCGACAACACACTCGGCAACTGGCTGCACGTGCTGGGCGACAGCAAGGTCGGCCAGCACGCGGTCAGGCTCGACAATGAAACCCAGTTGCTGCTCAACCGCCTGGGCTGGCGCAGCGCGCGGCAACGCTCGCTGTTCGCCGCCTGCCAGATCGGCGCACCGATTCTCGCCCTGGGCCTGACCCTGGTGATCCAGGCAGTGTTTTTCCCGGCGGCGAAAAACCACTGGGTCGCCCCGCTGTTCGCCCTGAGCCTCGGTTACCTGTTGCCCAAGCGTCTGTTGGCCATGGCCGCCAGCAGGCGGCAGAAACAACTGGCGGTCGATATCTCCACCTTCATTCCCCTGGTGCGCATCCTGTTCGAGTCAGGCATGGCGGTGGAACAGGCCCTGCGGGTGTTGAGCAAGGACGCGCAGAAATTGCTGCCGGCCCTGACCCAGGAATTGCGCATGGTGCTGGCCCGGGTGGATTCCGGCCTGGAACTGGGGGACGAACTGAACAAGTCCGCGCGGCTGCTGGCCGTCGATGAGTTCACCGACACCTGCGTGATCCTGCAACAGCTGATTTACCAGGGCGGCGGGGCAATGAAGTCGTTGCAGTCGCTCAAGCTGCTGCTCGATGACCGGCGCCTGACGCGCCTGCAGGAATACATCTCGAAGATGTCGGCGAAAATGTCCGTCGTGATGATGCTGTTTCTCTTTCCGGCGTTACTGATCGTCCTGGCCGGCCCTGGCGTCAGCGCCATTGCCCGGGCTTTCGCCCACCAATAGATGGATGCAGCGGCCTGCATGCGCAGCACACCCTCGCGACCGTCGGGGGGTGCTGCACATGGGGAGTAATCAGTGGGCGGTCACGCGCTGGCGCAACCCCGAGTTGCTCGGTGCCAGCGCCAATGCCAGTTGGGTACGGTTGTGCATATGGGTCAGGCGCAGCACCTGGGACACGTAGAGCTTCACGGTGTTTTCCGTGATCCCCAGTTCACAGGCGATCTGGTAGTTGGTCTGCCCCTTGCCTACCAGGCGGGCCACATCCAGTTGCCGGGGCGACAGCTGATTGAAGATCGCCGGGATTTCGATCTGCTCCGCCTCGCCGCCGCCCTGGTCCGACGCCTGCGTCGTCGGTGGCGCGAGTGGCGCGCGACGTACTTTGTCCAGATCCTGGTAAAGATCGTCAATGGATTCGGAAAGGAACTGCAGCTTCTGGTTCAGGTGCCCCAGCTGCAGGTTTTTCTGCCGCTCCTGCAACGTTTCCTCCTGGCGTTGCAGACCGGCCAGCAGCTCATCGAGGTCGATCGGTTTCTGGTAGTAATCGGCGATGCCGGCGCGCAAGGCCTTGATCACATCCTGCTTGTCGGCCTGGCCGGTGAGCATGATGGCCTCGAAGACCCGATGCTTGCCGGCGATACGCTGCAGCTCCTGCACCAACTGGATGCCATCGAGATCGGGCATGTGCAGGTCGCACAGTACCAGGCCGATTTCGGCATCTTCATTGAACTGCTGGATCGCCTGGCGGCTGGACTCACAAGGGACGCAGCGATAACCGCTGCCTTCAAGAAACTCGCAAAGCTCTTCGACTATCAACGGCTGGTCGTCGACCACGAGTACTTTGATGCGGGATACAAGCTTGTTCACGCGCAACTCCATGCCTGGCAAGCCCAAGACGAATGTTCCTGCCCTGCCGCGTCCACTTCGGGCAGGTACAGAATAAACGTAGACTACTTTCCGACTATGTACATAGAGATAGGCGGCACGACTAGCGTGCCCACAGCAGGGTCAGGGCCATGCCGACCAGGACGAAAGGGGCAAAGGCGTACTTTTGCCCCTGCCGCGGATCGAGGTATCGCAAGGACCTTGCCAGCGGTTGGTCGGCCGCGGGCAACAGCCTGGGCGCGAGCAACCACCACAGGCCGCTGGCCAACGCGGCACCGATGAAGGTACCCAGCAGGTGCGGGGGGTCGGACGCCAGCCCCAGGGCCGCCAGGAGCTTCACGTCGCCGCCGCCCATCCGGCCCAGCACATAGCCCGGCACGGTCAGCAGCAACGCCAGCAACAGCGCCTTGCCCCCCTGCACCGCGTCGGCGCCCAGCCAGGTGTTGCCGGCCCACAGCAAGTACCCCAGCGCCAGCAGCGCGCCCCCCAGGGTCAAGCCGTTGGCGAGATGACGCTGGCGGATATCCTGCACCGCGCACAGCCCCAGCCAAGCCAATAGAATCCAATGCTGCATCGGTTAAAAAACATCCCTTCTGGCTGAATGATTCTATGCTGACATGACCTACTAGCAGTCAGGGTAGACGCCGCCGTGAAAGTCGACCTGCCAGAAAAACAAAAAGGTGCCGTGGCCATCGAGTTCGCCATGGTCTTCATCATTTTTTTCGCCGTGTTTTATGCCCTGGTCAGCTACAGCGTGCCGCTTCTGATGGTGCAGTCCTTCAATAAGGCCACTGCCGAAGCGGTGCGGCGCAGCGTCGCCCTGGACCCCGCCACGCCCGGCTATGACGCCGCCCTGATAGCACGCGCGAAGAACACCTTGCGCGAGCAACTGACCTGGATTCCGCAGGCCTTCAACTTCAATGCCAACAACGCCAGCGATGCCACCGTGACTTACGCGGGTGGCCTGCTCACGGTCCGTGTCCACTACTCCACCGATAAGCTCAGACAGGTCATCCCCTTCCTGGTGCTGCCGGGCCTGGGCAGCGTGCCCGTACTGCCCGCGAACCTCAGCGCCCAGTCGAGTCTGCAATTTTGAGCTCGGGCGACAAACTCCTCGGGCGCTTTCTCGGCCGGACGACGCCCCAGGCGCTTCCTCCCGCGCCGCCCCTGGCCACGCCCGGGGTCGGCCTGCTAGTGCACCTGGACCACAACGCCCAGGTGCTGCAAATGACCGGCCCGCTGCGCCACGCCCTGGCCCAGCCGCCGGCCGCCGAAGGGCCGGCGCCGCTGCTGGACTACCTGCTGGCGCACAGCGCGCTGAGTGTCGAAGGCAGCCCTGGCGACTGGCAGGGGCACATGCTCGACCTGGACTTCCATGGCGCCGGCGGGCAAACCCTGCACCTGCGCGGCTGGGTGCAACCGTCCACCCAAGGCTGGCTCCTGCACCTGCTGGACATCGGCGACCTGTTGCTGGAACGCCAGCAGGCGCAGCAACGCCAGGACTGCCAGCAGTTCGCCGCGCAGATCAGCGAACAGCTGCGCCTGTGCAGCCTCTTTCGCCTGCCCGAGGTGCTGCATGAGCAACTTCATGCCCTGGCCCGGCACTGGCATGTCCCCTGCCTCGCCCTGGCGCTGCTCGACGACCTGGAACAGGGCTGGTACATCCATGGCCTGTATCAGGCCGCCGATGCACCGCAGCTGTGGCACAAGGGCCAGGTCCTGGGCACCGGGCTGGACAGCCTGAACGGCAATGCCCCGCAGTCGCTGATCTTCACTCAAGGCCTTGGAGAGCATCCGCGCCTGCAACGTGCGTTCGGCAGCAGCGAGGGCTTTGTCGTGCCCTTTCGCGACGATCACGGTGTCGCGGCCTGGCTGCTCTGCGGCTTCTACCCGGTACGCCAGCAGGCACCGCAGTTGAGCGAACGGGACTGGCTGCAATTGAGTGCCGCCCTGGCCGGGCCCTTGCTCGGACGCCTACGCGAACAACAGCACCATCACCAGCTGGAGCGCCTGGAGGCCTTGCAAGGTTTGCTCGGCACCGGTTGGTGGGAGTTGTTCGCGCAGGACAACGAGATCCAGCTGGCGCCGCAGCTGGCCCTCAACCTGCTGCTGGAACCCCAGACCCGGCGCTTGTCGCTGCAGGCCTGGCTGGCCCTGATCCACCCCGCCGATCGCCAGGAACTGAGCAGCCGCCTGCAAGAGTTGCGACAGGGCAAACCGCTGCTGCTCTGCGTACGGTTGCAGCGGGCCGACCCGCAGTTGCCGGCCATCTGGTACCGCCTGCAGGGGCAAGCCCTGGGCATTGGCCAGAACCAGCGCTTCGTCGGTTTCATGCTGGACATCAGCGACATCAAGAATCAGGAGCAGCAGGCGGCCGCGGCCCACGCCCGGCTGGACAACCTGATCGCCCATTCGCCAGCAGTGATCTATGTCCAGCGCTATGTCGAGGGTGCGCTGCAGCCGACGTTTTTCAGCGACAGCCTGCAGCCGTTGCTCGGCTGGACCCTGGACGACTGCAACGACGGCGCCCTGGCGGAACGGGTGCATGCCGACGACCGCGACCGCTACTTCGAGCGCAACCGGCAACTGCTGCGCGAAGGCGCGGTGCGCAGCCGCTATCGCCTGCTCGACAGCCGTGGCGAATACCACTGGGTGCTCGACGAGGCCAGGCTGCTGCGCGACGACCTGGGCATGCCGGTCGAAGCCGTCGGCCTGTGGCTGGACGTCACCGACGCCACCCTGGCCGCCGAGCAGATACGACTCAGCGAGGAGCGTTACCGGATCCTGGTGGAAGACTCCCCGGCGATGATCTGCCGCTACCTGCCCGACCTGACCCTGACCTTCGGCAACCGGCCCCTGGCGACCTACCTGGAATGCCCGCCCGAACAACTGGCCGGAGCCAACCTCGGTGACTGGCTGTCCGCCGAACAACACGCCGCCTTCGTGCAACGCATCCGCCAGCTGACCCCGGAATTTCCGGTCAGCACCGCGGAAATCAACCTGCAACTGCCGGGGCGCGAACATGCCTGGTGGGTCTGGTCCGACCGCGGGGTGTTCGACGAGCAAGGACGCCTGCGGGAGATCCAGGCCGTCGGCCGCGACAACACCGAAGTCCGCCGCTCCCAACTGCAGCTCATGCAAAGCGCGAAGATGGCCACCCTGGGCGAAATGGCCACCGGGCTGGCCCATGAAATCAACCAGCCGCTGAATGTGATGCGCATGGCCATCGTCAACGTGCTCAAGCGCCTGAACAACGGCGACGTGCAACTCGACTACCTGCAGGACAAGCTCAAGCGCATCGATGCCCAGGTCCAGCGGGCCGGCCGGGTGGTGGACCATATGCGGGTGTTTGGCCGCAGCTCGGAGATCGAGCAACAACCTTTCGATCCGGCCCAGGCGGTGGAAGGCTGCCTGTCGCTGCTGGCCGACGGCATGCGCGGCAAAGGCGTTGAATTGCGTGTCGCGCCAATCGACTTCAACGTGCAGGTGCGGGGCCATGTCGATCAGCTTGAGCAAGTCTTGATCAACCTGCTGGTCAATGCCCGGGATGCGCTGCTCGGCCGGCGCGAGCAGGATCCGGACTTGCGGCCCTGGATCGCCATACGCGCCGAACATGACGCGCAGCGGGTGCGGCTGCTGGTCGAAGACAATGCCGGCGGCATCGACCCGCGTCTGCTGGGGCGCATCTTCGAGCCGTTCTTTACCACCAAGCCGGTCGGCGTGGGCACCGGTCTGGGGCTTTCGGTGAGCTACGGCATAGTCGAGAACATGGGCGGGCGCCTGAGCGTGAGCAACACCGGCGAAGGCGCCTGTTTCTGCATCGAACTGCCGTTGGTACAGACCGATCAGATCACCAGATAGGCCCGGCCGGTTTGGCCGCAGGTGAGGTTGGCGCCCACCTCGACCTTGCCCAGATCGATGCCCAACACCGCCAGGACATTGTTCAGCAATGGGTCCAGCAACGGGCCGAGCAAGGCGCCGATAGCCGTGGCCAGCAGGCCGACTACGGTGTTCAACGCCGACAGCAAGGTATTGAGCACCACCCCGAGAAGGCTGCCGATGCTGGGCGGATGCGTAATCAGAGTGATGCCGGTCAACGACGCGCGCAGGCTGCTGACCACATTGGAGGCGGTCACGCTGTGCCAATCGTCGTCCGCCAGTTCCTGCTTCATTTTCGGCGGATTGACGAAGGTGAAATTCGGCTCGTGGGTGCCGGCGATCCACTCGCCAGCACCCGGCGCGTCGATCATCAACTCGCTACCGCCCCCGGCAAAAGGGACGCGCGTCCCGCAAGGGCCAAGCAGCCCCTGGCAGGTCCTCGCGCCGATATCCACCAGCGGCAACGGGCTCACGCTGACTTGAGCGGTCGAAGACGCCCAGTTGCTGGCGTCCACTCGACCGACCTTGAGCTTGACCGCGGAGGTGGTGGTGTCGACGGAAAGGCTGTTGTCGCTGTCGCTGACGCAGGTATAGCCGGTGACATGACTGTCGCCGGCCGCCACTTCGAGGCTGACATCCAGGTTCGCGCCGTTCGGCAGGATCAGCAGGTCAGTCTTTACACAGGAGCCACCGAGCACACAGCTGAGATTGGCACTGAGCACCGTATTGAGCGTGACCACCACCGGCGACAGCAGGGTATTCACCGCCTGCAGCACACTGTTGATCAGCGAGAGATCCACCGTCAGCAACGCCCGCACCTGAGCGGTACGTACATAGATGCGATTGGGTCCCAGCGGGTCGACGGCGGCCAGTTCCGGGTTGCCGATGGCGAACTCGGGAGGTGAAACGATCTTGACCCGGGTGGTGACGCCCGCCAGCCCCAACACACTCACCGGCAGCTCGACGGCCGCGGCGCTCTGGCTGCTGGCCAGTTGCAGGAACGCCTCGACCAGGCTCAGCAATTGGACGTTGGCATCCAGCCCGGCGTCCGCGGTGCCGGTCTGCAACTTCAACAGGTCACCCAGTTTCACCGGAGCCGTATTGATGGCTGCGGCCTTGATGCTGCCCAGGGCCGTCAGGACCTCGGCGGTGGCGCCGTTCTTCTGGGCCACGCTGATGCTGGTCTGGAGCAGCTGGGTAATGTCGGTGTCAACGTCGAGCAGTTCGCTGTAGTTTCCGGCGCTCACATTCAGGTCGACGGCCAACTGCTTCAGGTAACCGAGCAGGCTGATGTCGGTATCGACCAGGCCCTGCCAACCGAGCAGGCTGACATTGATCGCGCTACCCGCGAGGCCGCTGAGGGCGCCGTTCAACAGATTGAGGTCGACCAGCGTGCTGCGAATCGTCAATTGCGCCAGCGGTGGCTTGGGTTGAGCCGCTACCGCCGTGGCAGCCAACGAGGTCGTGGTGCTGACGGGATTGTCGGAAAACAGATTGGTTACGCCGAGGGCGATGCTGGTGGGCACCGCTTCACTGACCACCACTCGGATGGCGCTGGCCTGGCTGGCGTTGGGGCTGAAGGTGCGCAGGTTGTCGGCACCGGTCTGCAGTGAGCCACAGGTGGCTGTCAGCGGTCTGTCGTCTCCCACCGCAAAGCCGTTGCGCGCCGCGCTTTCTCTTGCAAATACCGCCGCGCTGCCCCCTGCCAGGCAATTGCCGCCCCGCGCCACCGCCTCCAATGCAGCGTTATCGGCCACCCGCTGCAACTCACGCTGATCCAGGTACAGGCGCCCGCTGTCGACCACCACCAGGGTGCACAACACCGCCGTGCTCAGCGCCAGCGCCCCTATCAGACCAATAGCGCCACGCTGCCGAGCCGGTCCGGAAAACTGCGTGCGGGAAAACATGGAGCACTCCTTTGCCGGCGCACCGCCGGGCGCAACCTCCGCTGGGTGAAAGGAGTGTAGTCAAGGCTGGAATACAACGCTGGCGACTTGCCAGCGCTGTGTTTGGGCAGGGTGCCGTGTGGGGCAAGGGCCCATGCAGCCCTCGCCCCGTGGTGGAATGCAGCAACTTACCTGGGCGGATAGTTCGCCAGGATCCGGCCGACGGTCTCCCTGATCGCCGTGCTGCGATCGGCGGGGTTCGGCGTGCTGCTGAGTATCTGCTCGTCGCTGCCGCGCCACACCAGCTTGCCGTCCTTGCCATCGAGCAGGTCGATCTGGATGGTGGCGACCTTGTAGGTGATGTTGCGGGTTTCGTTGTACATCGGCGCGCCCCAGTAGCCGTTCCACGGGCCACCCCAGCCGCCGCCGTAATTGGTGGTGACCTGTTGCTGGCGGTTCTCGACGATCAGGTAGGTCTGGACGTTGAGATCGGCCTTTTTGCCCGCCGCGGCTGGACGCAGGCCGCGCTGGTCGAGCTGATCGCTGACGGCCTGGCGGATGCGCTGCTCGGTGAGGTCGCTCTTGATCCGCGGATCGTCGGGGCGGTACTGCAGGGCGGGTTCCTTGAAGCTCCAGCTGCGATAGGCCGCGAAGTCGCGGCTGGCGTCGAAGTCATGGTTGACCTGGTTGGCGGCGCAGGCGCTGAGCAGCGCGGCCAGGGCCAGTAAAGCAAGAGGGCGGAACATGATGTTTCTCCAGAAGAGCAAATGCACCTGAAGGGATGTCGCTAGGGTCTGTACGAAAGTCGGCGAGCGAAGGTCAGGCAAGCCTGCTTTAACCCAGCCCAGCGTGCAGCTTCGTACGGAGCCTAACTAGGAGGATACGCCGCCATGGCCTTTTCCACAGCCTCGCGCAGCGCATCGGCGCGCTCGCTCAGGCTGCCCTGGCTCGAGGTTTCCGCGCTGGCGCTCCACACCGGCTGGCCACTGCTAGCGTCGAACAGGTTGACCCGTACCACCACGACTTCTACCTCGTAGGTACGCACCACCGGCACTGTGTTGTACATGCCGTAGCCGGGGCCGTAGCGGTTGTAGCCATATCCTCCGTAACCGTAGCCATAGTCGTCCTGCACCTGGCGCAGGCGCTTTTCCAGGTGCAGGTCGGCGCTGACCCACAGGTCCGCCGGACGGTTGTCGTGCAGCGGGCGCAGGCCGCGCTGGTCGAGAGCGTTGCTGACCGCCTCGACGACCTGCGCCGAATCGGCCCAGGCCGAGCCATTGGGCAGGCGCCCGTTGCGCCAGGCCCAACTGCGATAGCGCCCATAGTCGCGCTGGGGCGCGGGGTAGGCGCTGCGGTCGAAGGTCCCGGCCGCCTGTGGCGGCGCCGGCGGCAGTGGATTGGAACTGGCGACATAGGGGTTGGGGCTCTGGCAGGCCGCCAGCCCCAGGCACAGCACAAGCAAACCAGCGTGGCGTTTCATTTCGAGCTCCGCTCAGACCGGACGACAAATCCAGTGCAGGTAACGCCCAAGCCCGGCAAAGCTTGGGTGACGACGATGGGCCAATTCCATTTCCAACAGGTCCAGCAACTCGGCGCGGGCCTGGAATTCCACCGGCATGTAGTCATGGAAAACCCGTACCCCGCTCTGGGTTTCGACCCGCCACAAACCGTCGAGTTGCGCCGCCAGTTCCCGCGGATCGAGGGGCTGTTGCGGGGTCAGGCTCTGCTTCTCGCCGGCCATGTCGTTCTTGCGCATCTTGCGAAAGTGGCCCTTGAGCAGGTTGCGATAGATCAGCGCATCGCGGTTGTAGAACGCCAGCGACAGCCAGCCGTCCTGGGTGGTCAGTTGATGCAGTACCGGCAGGATCGCGTGGGGCTCGGCCAGCCATTCCAGCACCGCATGGCACAGCACCAGGTCATAGGGTTCGGTGAGCTGGCCCAGCAGGTCCTGCCAGGGCGCCTGGATAAAGGTCGCCTGTTGGCCGGCCTCGGCGAAGCGCTGGCGGGCACCCTCGAGCATCGGTTCGGCCGGTTCGGCCAGGGTCACCTGATGGCCACGCTGGGCCAGCCACAGCGACATATGCCCCAGCCCGGCGCCGATATCCAGCACCCGCAGCGGGCGGTCCGGCAAGGCTTCGGCCAGGTCGGCCTGGAGCACCGCCAGGCGGATCGCGCCCTTGGCGCCGCCGTAGATCTTTTCGGCGAAACGGGTCGCCAGCTGGTCGAAATGACGGTCGCTCATCAGCCGAACCGCCGTTCGCTGTCGGCCAGCTTGCTGCGCACCACCTGCTCCAGGTCCAGGCCCAGTTCGCTGCACAGCAGCAACAGGTACAGCACGATGTCACCGACTTCCTGGCCGGCATGGGCCAGCTTGTCGGCCGGCAGTTGCCGCGACTGGTCTTCGCTCAGCCACTGGAAGATCTCCACCAGCTCGGCCATCTCCACACTGGCGGCCATGGCGAGGTTCTTCGGGCTGTGAAATGGCCGCCAGTCATTGCGGTCGCGAATGGCGTGCAGGCGTTGGGTCAGTTCGTCTAGGTTCATCGGGGTCTCCTGAAGGCGTATAGCTTCGGGGGGATGGCGGATGAAGGCAAGGCCCGCACCGCCCCCTCAATCGATAACGCTGAACTCGACCCGCGCCGTCTGCCCGCCTTCGTCCAGCACGCTGAGTTGATATGGCCCCAACCGTTCGAAGCTGGCGTTGATACTGTCCTGGTTGGCACTCTCGCCCAGCGGCTCGCCATTGACGAACCACCAGCGCCGGCCACTGCCGCCCAGGGCCGATAGCTTGAGCCGCAGCAGTTCCTGGCTGGCCGCCGGGCGGCGCAAGCGATCGCCCTCGCGCACGCCGACGATGGACAACGGCGCCGCTGCCGCCAGGGCCGGCCCCGGGCACCCCGGGTCGTTGGCCGGCAGGCGCGCTTCACGCCGTTCGATGCGCGGCAGCCAGGGCTCCAGCGGCGCCGGCCACAGCGCGATATCCCGCGCCTGCGCCCCCGGGCACTTGGCGTCGACCCGCAGGCCCTTGGCATTGACCCAGACTTTTTCCAGCAGGCCGACGCCCAGGGGTTGATCCGCCGCCTGCAAGGTCGGCGGCGTGGTGCCGTCCAGGGTCCAGGCGAAACGCTGGCGGCGGCAGTTCGGATCGCTGCGGCTCATGGGCTGGCCCAGCGGCCAACAGATCGCCGCCACCCCGACATTCATCGGCACCGGCTGCACCGGCGCGCTGATACCGCGCTGGCTGTCGCGGTTGATCAGCACATCGTGCACTTGCAGCATCAACGGCGCTGCCGAAGCCAGGCCGAACTGGCCCGGCACCGGGGTGCCGTCCGGGCGGCCGATCCAGATGCCGATCAGGTAGCGCGGCCCGACGCCAATCGCCCAGGCGTCGCGAAAGCCATAACTGGTGCCGGTCTTCCAGGCCAGCACCGGGCGCTGTACCAGCTCGGCTCGCGGGTCGCGGTCCGGGCGCGCCTGGCCGCTGAGAATGCGCCGCACGATCCACGCCGAACCGGGTGACAGCAGCGGCCGCTCGCGCAACACATCGTCCGGTTGCAGGCGGAGGCTGGCGCTCTTGCCACCACGGGCGAAGGCGCTGTAGCCGCTGACCAGATCCTCCAGGCGGCTGCCGGCGCCGCCGAGAATCAGCGCCAGGTTCGGTTCCGCCAGCGCCGGCAGGGTCAGCGGCATGCCGCCGATGCGCATCTCGGCGGCAAAGCGTTTCGGCCCGTAGGCTTCCAGCAGTTGCACCGCCGGCAGGTTCAGCGAGGTGGCCAGGGCGGTGCTGGCCGACACCGCGCCGCTGAAGCCCATGGAGAAGTTGCCCGGCCGGTAGTCGCCATACCGCCGTGGCACGTCCTGCAGCAGCGATTCGGAATGGATCAGCCCGGCATCCAGCGCCATGCCATAGAGGAAGGGCTTGAGGGTCGAACCCGGCGAACGCATGGCGCTGATCATGTCCACATGGCCGAAGCGCCGGGCGTCGTTGATATCCACCGAGCCCAGGTAGGCGCGCACGGCCATGGTCTGCGCCTCGACCACCAGGATCGCCGCCGAGGTGTGTTCCGGCAGGCGCGCGCGCCAGCCCAAAAGCAGGTCTTCCAGGCGCCGTTGCAGGTTGGCGTCCAGGGTGGTGCGGATCAGCGGCGGGCTGTCCGGGCGATTCAGCCGGCGCGCCAGCAGGGGCGCCAGGCTCGGCTCCAGCCGCGGCGCCAGCAACAGGGGTTCCTGCAAGGCTTCGGCCACCGCCGATTGCGGCCAGACCTGGAACTGCGCCAGGCGCTGCAGCACCTTGTCCCGGGCCGCCTGTGCCCGCGTGGCATGCCGGTCCGGGCGCAGCCGGCTCGGCGCCTGGGGCAGTACCGCCAGCAGCGCCGCTTCGGCGTGGGTCAGGTGCTGCGGCGACTTGCCCAGGTAAGCCCAACTGGCCGCGGCCACCCCTTGCAAGGTGCCGCCGAACGGAGCGCGGTTGAGGTAGAGCGTGAGGATCTGCTGCTTGCTCAGGTGCCATTCCAGCTGCGCGGTGCGCCACAGCTGGCGCAGCTTGCCGTGCCAGGTTCGCGAGTGAGGATCGAGCAGGCGCGCCACCTGCATCGACAGGGTGCTGCCGCCGGACAACACCCGCCCGCCCGTGAGGTTCTGCCAGGCGGCACGCGCCAGCGCCATCGGGTTGACCCCGGGATGGCTGTAGAACCAGCGGTCTTCGTAGGTCAGCAGCGCGTCCAGGTAATAGGGCGAGACTTCGTCGGTGCGCACCGGATAGCGCCAGACGCCATTGGCATCGGCAAAGCGCCACAGTGGCGTGCCATCCTCGGCCAGCACCACCCGCGCCAGGTCATCCTTGGGCAGCGGCAGCGGCCAGATGCGGTCGGCCAGCCAAAGCCCGGCCCACAGCAGCAACAGGCCGCCCAGCACGGTCCGCAGGATGCGCCAGCCTCGGCGACCGCTTGGTTGCGGCGATGGCAAGCCGGGCGACTGTGCCTGGCCAAATATTCGCCACCAAAAACTGCGCAGGCGCGATGCAACTAATCGAAAAATCAAACCCGCGAACCTCTATGCTTGGAACGGAACTCGCCAGCGCGATTGATGGCCAAAGGCTCAGGTCTGGCAAGCACGCCAACTTTTTCATCAGGATGCACGCATGCAGGTAGAAAGCTTCTTTGAATGGCTCGGCCAGGCGCTGGGCTCGGTCATACGGTTTATCGTCGATGGCCTCAGCGGTCTGTTCAACGCCCTGACCAACGCCGGCGGCAACTTTATCGACGGCTTGTCGCGGGCGCTGGGCATGGACACCTCGATCATCAGCATCATCACCCTGATCGTCGGGCTGATGCTGCTGTACTCGGCGGTCCGCGCCTTCATGCGCGCCTCGATCGTCATGGGCATCATCTGGCTGCTGCTGGGGTTGTGGCTGCTGAGCTGGGTGGTGCACTGACCGATAGACGACCGCTGCGCGGTCGTATCGCGAGCAAGCTCGCTCCTACATGAGGAACGCGCTTGCCGCGATCACCCTTCTCAACGCGCCTTGATCACCATCTCCGGCAGGGTTTCACCCACGGCCTGCCAGTTCGGCCGGTACATCGACTCCACTTGCGGCGGCGGCACACGGTAAGTGCCGGGCGTGACTGCGCGTGCCAGGTACAGCAGGTGCGTGACGCTGTCGTAGCCGTCCAGGTTCAGCGCCGCCACGTAGCGGTCATCGCGGAACTCCTGGTGCTTGAGGCTGGCGTTCTGCATCGACTCGCGCCATTCCTTGACCTGGCTGCTGGCGTTTTCCAGGCTGGCGGCGCTCTGCGCCAGGTTCTGGTTTTCCAGTTCCAGGCCGGCCGGCAGCAGGTCCACCACCAGCGCATCCGGCACCCGCTGCTTGGCGCTGACCGCCAGGTGCACCAGCACCAGGTCGCCGCTGCCCAGGGCCCGCAGATTCAGTGGCTGGCCGTTCATCCCCAGGTATTCGCGCCGAATGCTCAGGTTCTCGCCACCGGCCAGCGGCGCCTGCTGTGGATAACCGGAAATGGTCAGTTGCTGGTACACCGGCTCGCTGCCCTGATTGCTGATCGACAACGGCGACGCCAGCAACGCGCCTTGCAGCTTCAGGCCGGGCTGGCTGTTGTTCAGCTCGCGGCTTTCGGCGCCACTGCTCAGTTGTGCGGTCCAGTTGGCTTCCGGCTTGCCCAGCAGGCCGCGACCGGCGAGGAACAGCGAGTTGCGCTCCTGGGTCGACAGGTACGGGCTGGCCGCCAGTTGGTCGGACAGCTCGAACAGCCGCTCCTCGCGCTTGCCCTTGGCCAGGTCGTGCTCTTCCAGCAGCGCCAGGATCAGCGCCTGATCCCGTAGCGGGCTGCCGTAGTCGGCCAGCCAGTCCTTGCTGTTGCGCGAAGCCGCCAGGCCCGCGGTCAAGGCCTGCTCGGCCCGTGGCTGGTCGCCCATTTTCTGCAAGGCGATGGCCAGCTGTACCAATGGCAGGCCGGAGCGCGCATCGGTACGCCGTTCGAACAGGCTGCGCAGCGCGCCCAGCGGTGCCTGCTGACTGCGCGCCAGCACCAACCCGGCGTAGGCCTGCACGGCAAAGCGCGTGTGCTCGGCATTTTCGCTGTAGTTGACCTCGATCAGGTTGCGCTCCTGCAGGTAACGCAGCAGGCGTTCGTTGGCCTTCTTCAGCGCCTCGGCCGGCACCGCGAAGCCCTGGTCGCGTGCCCGCAGCAGGAAGTCGGTGACATAGGCGGTCAGCCAGTATTCCTCTTCGCCGTCCGCGCCCCACAGGCCGAAGCTGCCGTTGTAGCGCTGCATGCCCAGCAGGCGTTCGATGCCCAGCTCGATCTTGCGCTTGCGCTCGGCATCCGGCTCGCCTTCCAGGCCCAGGCGTTTCAGGCTGACGGCATCGGCGTACAGCGCCGGGTAGAGGCCGCTGGTGGTCTGTTCCAGGCAGCCGTAGGGGTAGGCCTTGAGTGCGCGGATCTGCTCGCCGAGGTTCAGCGGCGGCCGGCTCGACAGGCTCAACAGTGCTTCACGCCCGGCCGGCTCGAATGCCGCCAGCTCGCCTTCCGGCAGGCTCCACGGCTGATCCTTGAGTACCACGCGGTAATGCCTGAGCAACGCCGGGTAAGCCGGTCGCACCCCCAGAGTCCATTCGCGGCTGAACGGCGGCAGGCTCTCGCCCGGAAGGTCCAGGCCATTGACCAGCACCTTGACCTTGCCCTGGCCGAAGCCGCCCAGCGCCCGCACCGGAATCCGCAACGTGGTGCGCTGGCCCTGGGTCAGTTGCACGCTCTGACGGGTTTCGTTGACCAGCGCCAGCTGGCCTTCGGCGCTCAGTTGCACATCGAGTTTCTGTGCCTTGCCCGACAGGTTGGACAGGTCCAGCGCCAGGGTGGTCTGGTCGCCGCCGGCGAGGAAACGCGGCGCCGACAGTTCGGCGATCAGCGGCGCGGCGATCACCGTCTTGCCTTCGGCCATGCCGTAGCGCTCGTCGGTCCAGGCCTGGGCCATCAGGCGCAGTTCGCCGTTGAAGTCTGGGATGTCGACGCTGACTTCGCCTTCACCCTGCTCGTTCAGGGTCACCGGCGCGCTTTGCAGGGCGACTATGGTGACGCTGGTGTCCGGACGCTTGCCGCCCTTGGCCAACGCCGCGTCGCCACCGAAGGCCAGGCTGGCCAAGCGGCCCTGGCCGGCTTCGATCAACTGGCCGTAGATATCCAGCTGGTCGGCGCCATAGGCCTTGCGCCCGAACAGGCTGGAGTACGGGTCCGGGGTCGGGTATTCGGTGATGTTGAGGATGCCCACGTCCACCGCCGCCAGCAGCACATGGGCCTGTTTCGGCACGCTGCCATCGGCGTTCCTGGCCTGGATCTTCACCTTGAGCGGCTGTTTGGGGCGCATTTTTTCCGGCGCCGTCAGGGTCAGGCCGAGCTTGCGCTGGGTGCGATCCAGGGGCAGGTGCAACACGCCCACCGCGCGTTTCGGGGTGATGTTGGCCTTGCGCTCGCCGGGACGGATCACCAGCGCACTGACGTACAGGTCGTGGCGCGCCCATTTCGGATCGAGCTTGATCGCATAGCTCTTGCCTTCGGCCGGTACGTCGATTTCCTGCCACCACAACGGACCGTCGCTGGACTCCACCAGCAGGTAGCCCTTGCCGGCGGCCGGCGGGGTCACCGTGACATTGGCGGTGTCGTCGTCGCCATACAGCGGTTTGTCCAGCACCAACTTGACCTGGTCGGGCCGCACCGCGCCGCCTTCGGCGTTGTCCTGGGAACGGTAGCCGGCCCAGAAACGCAGGCTGCTGACCAGCCCGGTCTGCGGGTCTTCGACCTCGACGCGATAAGGGCCCCACTCCACCGGGAAGCTGACCTTCGCGGTATCGCCGGCCTTGATACTCAGGACCTGTTCGTCCTGGGTGAGGAATTTCTCGTTGAAGTGATAACTCCAGCCGTCGCTTTCCGAGTAATTCCAGTAGTAGTCACGGCGCTCGCGCACCAGGCGCACCTTGAGGTTGTCCGCCGCCAGCTTCTGGCCTTCATTATTGGCCACCAGCAGTTCGAACTCGGCCGGGCCGTCGCCGTCGGTTTCCGCACCGTCGAACAGCGCGCGCAGCCCCGGCAACCTGTCCGCTGGCCATACCGGCAGCACCACCCGCCGGGTGATCGGACGACCGCCCGACTCCTGCAGGCTGCCCTGGACGATCAGTTGCAGCGGCGAACGGGCCTCGGCCCATTTGCTTTCCAGGGCGATCAGCTCTTCGCCGTTTTCATCCAGCGTCGACTCTTCTATCTCCAGGTCCTGGCTCAGCTCTTCTTCGGTGACCGAGCCGAACTGGTAGCCCGGCAAGGCCTTGACCGCCTCGCGCAGCGGTCGCACATAGATCTGGCCGCTCAGGCGATTGCCGGCGGCCGGGGCGCCATACAGGTAACGACCGTTGACGCTGATCTCGACGGTTTCGTCCGGTTTGAGCGGTGTGTCGCTGCCCTTGAGTTCCAGCGCCAGGCGCTCGGGCAGGAAGTCTTCCACGAGGAATTCATACAGCTGCGGCTTGCCGTCGCCGAGGTCGAACACCAACTGCCAGCGCCCGGTCGGCGCTTCGCCGGCCAGTTGCAGCTGGTACTGATAGAGCCCCGAGGCGTCGGCGTCCCAGACGAACTTGCGGCTGACCTGCTCATCCGGTCGGCGCACTTCGACGCTCACCGGCTGCGGCTTGACCGCATTGCCGTCCTTGTCCCGCAGCAGCGCGTTGAGCAGCACGGTTTCGCCCGGGCGATACAGGTCGCGGGGGCCGAACACGAAGAACTGCAACGGATGGGGCTGGGGGCCGCCGATATTGAATTCGGCCAGGTCCAGGGCGGCGCCGTTCAAGCGCAGCAGGCTGGTCTGCTCGCCCTGGTGGGCCAGCAGCACTTCGGCTTTCTTCGGCAGCGGCAACTCGGCATGGCCGCCCTTCTCGGTCTTACCCCGGCCGAGCACGCGGCCTTCGCCGTCCAGCAGTTCCAGGCTGACGCCGTCCAGCGCCTTGCCGCCTTCCAGGGCCTGGGTGAAGACATCCAGGCGGTTCTGGTAACGGTGCACCGACAGGCCGATGTCGCTGAGGGTGAACAGGGTCGCCGGTTGCGAATAATTGTAGGTGCCCGAGGCGCGCATCACCGCCAGGTACACGCCCGGCTGTTGCAGCGGCTTGAGCCCGGCGATCGGCAGCAGCAGGGTTTCCCGGGTATTGCGCGCCGGATTGAGGTCGAAGCGGCCGCCATACACCAGGTCGGCCATCGGCAGCAGTTCCCGGGACTCGTAACTGTGCAGGCTGTTATTACGCCCCCATTGGGCGAGGAACATCGGCAGCGATTCGGGCTTGATACGGAAGAACTCGACGTCGACCTTGTCGACGTTCAGCGCGATCACCGGCAGGCCTTCGGCGAGGCGGGTCGGCAACAGGGTGCCGCGGCTGGCGAACCCGACTGTGGCCTGCAGGTCGCGGGTTTCCAGGCGGCTGACGTATTCGGCGGCCAGGGTCGCGTCGTTCACCCCGCGCAGCCCGGTGTCGACGGTCAGCACCAGTTTGCGCTGCGGCTCGAGGTGGCGCAGGCGCAGCTCCATGAAGTTGTCCGACAGCTCCCAGGCACCGTCGACCTTGCCGCTCTTGCTGTCCACCAGATGCAGCTTGTCGGCGAACTTCTGCTGCGGCTCCAGGGGCACCGAGAAACTCACCGACAGGGTGCTGGCCCCGTCGAGTTGCACCTCGGACACGTCCACCACGTTCAACTCGCGACCGGCGTAGCGTTGCTTGAGCACAGCGACATCCTGCACGGGCCGGGCCTTGGCCGCGGGCACTGCCGCTGTCGGAGCCGAAGGGGTCGCCGCCTTGTCGGAGGTCGAGGAATCGCAAGCGCTCAGCAAGGCCAGCGCACAGGCCAGGAACAATCCTTTGTTAAACATGGGGCACTCATTGGCAGGAGTATCGAAGGGTTGAACTATATCTCACCGCCGTCCGGCTGGCTGTGGCGCAGCGCACATTGATCGACAGAGGGCCTGTCACCCGCAGCGTCTTTGTAGGATTCGGGCCGTGATCGGGATGGCATGGCCGGGCGGGCAAGCGGCTACAATGCCCGCTCTCAAGGAGCCTGCATGTCCAGCCTGATTTCTGCCTGGCGCCACCGTCCGACCCATGCTCGGGTGTGGGCGCTGGCCGCGCCGATGATTCTTTCCAATATTTCCGTGCCGCTGGTGGCGCTGGTCGACAGCACCGTCATCGGCCATTTGCCCCATGCCCACCAGCTCGGCGCGGTGGCGGTCGGCGCCAGCCTCTATACCTTCCTGGCCTGGGCCATGGGCTTTCTGCGCATGGGCGCCACCGGCTTTGCCGCCCAGGCCGCCGGGCGCGCCGACGGTGCGGCGCTGCGGCAGATCCTGGTGCAAGGCCTGCTGCTGGCCATGGGTCTGGCCCTGCTGCTGGGCGCCATAGGCGTGCCGCTGAGCGGCGCGGCCTTGCAGCTGATGCAGCCTTCGGCCGAGCTGGACGAAATGACCCGCACCTTCTTCCATACCCGCTTGCTCGGGCTGCCGGCGGCGCTGGCCAGCATGGCCCTGGTCGGCTGGTTCCTCGGCACCCAGAACGCCCGGGCGCCGCTGGCGATCCTGCTGAGCACCAACCTGATCAACATCGCCCTCAACCTGTGGTTCGTGCTGGGCCTGGACTGGGGCGTGGCCGGCTCGGCCAGGGCCTCGGTGATCGCCGAATGGACCGGTGCGCTGATCGGCCTGACCATGACCCGCCCAGCCCTGCGCGCCTACCCGGGGCAGATTGCCTGGGCGGCGTTGCAGCGCTGGGCCAGTTGGCGGCCGTTGCTGGCGGTCAACCGCGACATCTTCATCCGCAGCCTGGCGCTGCAATCGGTGTTCTTCCTGATCACCGTGCAAGGCGCGCGCCTGGGGGACGCGACCGTGGCCGCCAACGCGCTGCTGCTCAACGGCCTGCTGCTGACCGCCCACGCTCTGGACGGCCTGGCCCACGCGGTGGAAGCCCTGTGCGGTCACGCCATCGGCGCCCGCGATCGCCTGGCGCTGCGCCGTTCGCTGGTGGTCGCCGGCGGCTGGTCGCTGCTGGCCAGCATCGGTTTTGCCGTGCTGTTCCTGTGCGCCGGGCACCTGTTCATCGAGATGCAGACCGACATCGCCGAAGTGCGGCAGACCGCCTTCACCTACCTGCCCTACCTCGCCGCCCTGCCGTTGATCGCGGTCTGGAGCTACCTGCTGGACGGCCTGTTCATCGGCGCCACCCGCGCCCGGGAAATGCGCAACGGCATGCTGCTCAGCGTGCTCCTCACCCTGCCCTGCGCCTGGGCCTTGCAGGGCCTGGGCAACCACGGCCTGTGGCTGACGTTCCTGCTGTTCATGCTGGTGCGCAGCCTGACTCTGCTGGCCTTCGCCCTCGGGCTGCGCCGGCACGATGGCTGGTTCAGCCCGGCCCGCTGAGCTTTGCGGCGCGCATGAAAAAACCACCGCAAGCGGTGGTTTTTCTTGAGCCGTCGAAACCTCAGGAAGACAGGTACGACGAGCGGGTCAGGCCCAGACGCAGGGCGTCGAGGAACTGGGTACGCTCGCTGGCGCTGATCTTCGCGCTAGCCACCTTGTCGCGGTAATGAGTCATCAACTCCTCCGGCGACAAGTGCACGTAACGCAGCATGTCTTCGATGGTGTCATGGGTCTCGATCCCGGCGTGGTACACGGTGCCGTTCGGGTTCTGGTAGATGTTCACCGAGTCGGTATCGCCGAACAGGTTGTGCATGTCGCCGAGGATCTCCTGGTAGGCACCGACCAGGAACACGCCCAGCAGATAGTCCTCACCCTCGTTCAGGCCATGCACCGGCAGGCTGGTCTCGATGCTCTGCTCGTCGACGTACTGGTTGATCTTGCCGTCGGAGTCACAGGTCAGGTCTTGCAGCACGGCGCGGCGCAGCGGCTCTTCGTCCAGGCGATGCAGGGGGATGATCGGCAGGACCTGGTCGATGGCCCAGGTGTCCGGCAGGCTCTGGAACACCGAGAAGTTGCAGATGTACTTGTCGGCCAGCTTGTCGTTGAGTTCGTCCAGTACCTGGCGGTGCGAGCGCTGGCGCGCCTTCAGCGAGTTGTGCAGGCGCCGGCACACGGCGAAGTAGCACTGCTCGGCCAGGGCTTTCTCGGCCAGGGTCAGCTTGCCGTCGGCGTACTGGGCGGCCACGTCGCTCATGTAGTGGGTGGCGCGCCAGTAGGTTTCGGTGACCATCTCGATATCGGTCGGGCCCAGCAGATCCACCAGCCATTGCACGGTTTCCGGCAGGCTTTCCTTGTTCTCGATCAGCGGCACGTCGTCGTTGTGTTTCTCGACGTCGGTCACCTGCACCACCAGCATGGCGTGGTGCGCGGTCAGCGAACGGCCGCTTTCGGAGAAGATGTGCGGATGCGGCAGGCTCTGCGCGTCGCAGAACTCCTTGAGCATGCCGACCACGACACCGGCGTAGTCGTCCATGTCGTAGTTGATCGAACTGGCGTTGCGCGAGTGGGTACCGTCGTAGTCCACGCCCAGACCGCCGCCGACGTCGATGTGATCCACCGGCAGGCCGAGGTTGCGCAGCTCGCCGTAGTAACGGATGGCTTCCTTGAAACCGTGCTGGTAGTCCGCCAGGTTGGCGATCTGCGAGCCCATGTGGAAGTGCAGCAGGCGGATGCCCTGGTCCAGGCCGGCGCCACGGAAACGCTCGACCACCGACAGCAGCTGCGCCGCCGACAAGCCGAACTTGGATTTCTCGCCACCGGTGTCGGCCCACTTGCTCGACGCCAGGGACGACAGGCGCACGCGCAGGCCGACCTGCGGCTTGACCTTGAGCGAGGCGGCCTCTTCGATCACCAGGCCCACTTCGGATTCTTTCTCGATCACGATGAACACGTTGTGGCCCAGCTTCTGGCCCATCAGCGCCAGGCGGATGAACTCACGGTCCTTGTAACCGTTGCAGACGATGGTGCCGCCTTTCGGCGCCAGCGCCAGCACCGCCAGCAGCTCGGGCTTGGAGCCGGCTTCCAGGCCGATGGAGACGTTCTGGGTGGCGATGATGTTCTCGATCACCGCTTCCTGCTGGTTGACCTTGATCGGGTACAGCGCGGTGTACTTGCTCTGGTATTCCAGGCGCTCGATGTTGGCGTCGAAGGCACCGGTCAGCTGGCGCACCCGGTCCTGCAGGATATCCGGGAAGCGCACCAGCAGCGGCAGGGACAAGCCGCTCTTGCGCAGCTCCTCGACTTGTTCGAACAGGTCGATGGGCGAGCTGTTCGGGCCGTTCGGACGAACTTCGACGCGACCGGCGTCATTGATCGCGAAATACCCGGCCCCCCAATGGCGAATCCCATAAACACTGCGGCTGTCCGCAACTGTCCATTGGCTGCCATCGTCTTTGCGTGTGCGTCGTACGGACATCGAAGTCCCCTATAAAGAAGTCATAGAGCGCCACCCCGGTCCGGGGCTGGCGCAGTCTAAAGAATGAAAATGACGATTAGCCTGCAACGAGGACATAGACCTCGGTTACAGCGCTGAGTTTAGAAACCGGTCATGAACAGGCTCTGTGAAAACCATGAAGACGACGGCAAGCCTGAATCGGATCTGGGCTGCATCAAGTCGGGGGTGGTTTTCACAGAGGCTGCTAGCCGCCGGACTTCTTCGCCTTGAAACCGTGCTTGATCAGCTCTGCCAAGAGTAGCTCGACATGATCGCCCTGGATCTCGATGACGCCGTCTTTCAGCGCGCCACCGGTGCCACAACGTTTCTTCAACGTGGTCGCCAGCTCCTTGAGCGCGTCTTCGGCCAACGGCACGCCGGTGATGGTGGTCACCGTCTTGCCGCCGCGGCCCTTGCTTTCGCGACGCACGCGAGCGATGCCGTCGCCGGCAGGGATAACGGTTTGTTTGCAGATGCAGGCTGCCACCGGCTGGCTACAGTCCGGGCAATGTCGACCTGCGTCGGTGGAAAATACCAGGCCACCAAGGGCGGCGAAGGATGCGGCTTTTTTGGCCACCGGCAATCCTCTTGGGAGGACAAAGACTGGTCGAAGCACATGGCCTGTGCCATCGACCGCGAAGCCCCACTCAGGCAGGGGCAGCGCTACTGGACCGGTGCGCTTATATAAGAAGCAACGCCGGCTCAGCTTGAAAAAGGTCGCGCAGTGTAACGGCAAAAAGCCGACTTGCTAAGAGCCTAACCGCGCCAATTTATACAACTTTAGCGACGCCGCGCCAGATAGCGCTGCAAGGCCGCCAGGGAGTCCGGGCAATAGGGCTTTTCGGTGATTTCCCGCATCACTTCGTCGATCGCAATGAAGCGCGCTTCCAGCACCTCTTCCGGCTGCAGGCGCAGAGGCCCGTCCCAGACCGCCGAAAAGGCCGAGCACCAGAGACGATTGTCGGTGTCTTCGAAAAAGAAATGGTCATGGGCGGTCAATTCCACCCCGCTCACCCCCAATTCTTCCTCCAGCTCCCGGGCCGCCGACTCGGCGTAGCTTTCGACGGCCAGCACCATGCCGCCCGCGGCCACGTCCCAATAACCGGGGTAAATGGCCTTGCTCAGGGTGCGCCGATGCACACACAGCTCACCGGCGGAATTGAACAGCAGGATATAGGTGCCGCGCCCGATCAGGCCGCGCTCGCGCAACTCCGAGCGGGCCAGCGTGCCCAGCAACTGGTCTTCGCCATCGACCCAGGCGACTTGTTCGGCATCGGAGGCCGCGCGATGCGCGGCCTCATTGGAGGTAACCACCATGAATCAACCCTGATTGAGCAATTGACGCAAGTCGATGACAGCCGCGTTGGCGCGGGAAATATAGTTGGCCATGACCAGCGAGTGGTTGGCCAGCACGCCGAAGCCACTGCCGTTGAGAATCATCGGGCTCCAGATCGGCTCCTGGGACGCTTCCAGTTCACGGATGATCTGGCGCACGCTGACGGTGGCGTTCTTCTTGGCCAGCACGTCGGCGAAGTCGACCTCGATGGCACGCAGCAGGTGCGACAGGGCCCAGGCCTGGCCGCGTGCTTCATAGAACACGTTGTCGATCTGCATCCAAGGAGTTTCCACCACCTCTTCGTCGACCTGCGGCGACTGGCCCGGCGCCGGGGTTTCGGTTTTCAGCGCGGTGTTGAGCTTGACCCGGCCGACGCTGGCCGACAGGCGCTGGGACAACGAACCCAGGCGGGTCCCGACATCACCCAGCCAGTTGTTCAGGTTGTCGGCACGGGCGTAGAACAGCGCGCTCTTCTGGTTCGGATCGGACAGGCGTGCCTGGTAGCGGCTCAGGGAGTTGATGCCTTCCTGGTACTCGGACTCGCTGGACGGCAGCACCCAGCTCTTGTTGTCGAAGTTGAAGCGCGGCTCGGCCTTGGCCAGGTCGGCGTCCTCGGCGGACTGCGACTGGGAACGGGCGAAGTCCTTGCGCAGGGCCCGGGTCAGGTCGCGGACCTGCACCAGCACGCCGTATTCCCAGCTCGGCATGTTGTCCATCCACAGGCCCGGCGGGAAACGGTCGTTGGAGATATAGCCACCCGGCTTGTTCAGCAGGGTGCCGGCCACGGTCTTGAGGGTTTCCACCGTGGTGTAGCCCACGACCATCTGCTTGCCTTCCTTCTCGGCGGCAATTTGCGCGCCTTGCTGGACGGGGAACAGCGACGGTTCCTGGCTCCAGTACCAGCCCAGGGCACCGGCCACCAGCAGGTACAAGGCCACCAGGGTGCCCAGGGCGCGGCTGAACAGCAGGCCACCAAAGTAGCTGCGTGTCGCCGACTTGGGTTCGGCAGCACGATCCGGCGCGCTGCCCGCGCGGTTCTTCCAGTCCAGCATGGCTATATCCTTTCAATCACTTGGGTTCATCGGTTCGACCACAACCCTACTCCATCGTGCCTCGAACCGAGCGGATTAAAAATCATCCGCCGCGCAAGGCGCCACATGCCGGGTGTACATCGAGCGGCCACTATAAATGAAGCACAGTTCAGAACCTATGCGACCAGTCGGTCGGGAACTGAATAAGGTCGCGTTGCAGATTGTTGACGTACGACACTCGTACAATCCATAAGAGGTGCTAGCATAGAGCCACCAGTCGATCTCAGCATGCACCCTAACTAGTAGTCAGGATATGACCGAGCCAGAAGACCCCAGCCGTGAGCGCCTCAAGCACCACTTTGCCCAGCGGGTAATTCACCAGGCGCGTCAGATCCTCGAGATATGGCAGCGCCTGCAGCGCAGCGAATGGTCGACAGCCGACATGTCCGAACTCAGCGAGGCCAACCTGCGCCTGCTGCGTTTCGCCGAACGTTTCGAACAACCCGAACATACCCAGCTGGCGCGCAGCATCAGCGACTCGCTGGAAGCGGTGGACGCCAACCGCGGGCGCCTGAGCAGCGGCCTGATCACCGACCTCAACCGCCTGATGCAACGCCTGTCGCGCACCGGCCTGCGCCATGGCGACCAGTTGGAGCAGACCTTCCTGCCGCCCCTGCGCAAGCCGATCTACGTGATGCTGCAAGACCACGATCGCGGCGAGCGCCTGGCCAAGCAGCTGGAATTCTTCGGCCTCAGCGCCCAGTCCCTGGACAGCATCGCCGCGTTCCGCTCCTCGATGGTCGAGCGCTTGCCGGCGGCGATCGTCATCGACGTCGACTTCTGCGGCAACGGCATGGGCCTGCAACTGGCCGCCGAAGCCCAGGAAGGCCTGGAGCAGAAGCTGCCCCTGCTGTTCTTCAGCCTCCACGAAACCGACACCCCGACCCGCCTGGCCGCCGTGCGCGCCGGCGGCCAGGAGTTCCTCACCGGCACCCTGGAAGCCTCGAGCCTGCTGGAGAAGATCGAGATCCTCACCTGCGTCGCCCAGTACGAACCTTATAAAGTGCTGATCATCGACGACTCCCGCGCCCAGGCCCTGCACACCGAGCGCCTGCTCAACAGCGCCGGGATCATTACCCGGACGCTGATCGAACCGATCCAGGCCATGGCCGAACTGGCCGACTTCCAGCCGGACCTGATCATCCTCGACATGTACATGCCGGCCTGTACCGGCACCGAGCTGGCCAAGGTAATCCGCCATAACGACCGTTATGTCAGCGTGCCGATCATCTACCTGT
This sequence comes from Pseudomonas sp. GW822-FHT05A08, assembly GCF_058800485.1. Classification (NCBI taxonomy): domain Bacteria; kingdom Pseudomonadati; phylum Pseudomonadota; class Gammaproteobacteria; order Pseudomonadales; family Pseudomonadaceae; genus Pseudomonas; species Pseudomonas sp. GW822-FHT05A08. The sequence goes on along the minus strand of NZ_CM179511.1, from coordinate 1,006,161 downwards.
CGGCCGAAGACGACCTGGACAAGCAGCTGGACGCCATGAGCGAAGGCGGCGACGACTTCCTGACCAAGCCGATCAAGCCGCGCCACCTGATCACCACCGTGCGCAACCGCGCCGCCCGCGCGCGCAACCTCAAGGCGCGCATGGTCCGCGACAGCCTGACCGGGCTGTACAACCACACCCATATCCTGCAACTGCTCGAAGACTGCAGCTTCCGCGCGCGCCGCGAAAACAAGCCGCTGAGCTTCGCCATGCTCGACATCGACCACTTCAAGCGGGTCAACGACAGCCACGGCCACCCCATGGGCGACCGGGTGATCAAGAGCCTGGCGCTGTTTCTCAAGCAACGCCTGCGCAAGACCGACTTCATCGGCCGCTACGGTGGCGAAGAATTCGCCATCGTCATGCCCGACACCGACCTGGAAGCGGCCTGCAAGGTGCTGGATGAAATCCGCCAGCGCTTTGCCGAAATCCATTACCCGGCCCAGCCCCAGGACCTGTGGTGCACCTTCAGCGCCGGAGTGGTTGAACTGCGGGAAGACTCCGACAGCCTGATGATGGCCAGCCAGGCCGACGAAGCGCTCTACCGTGCCAAGGACAGCGGGCGCAACCGGGTCCAGGCAGCGCGCCATCAAAGCGCCACTTTTTCACCGGAATCCACCGATTCGGTCATAACCCTGTAATACAAACGCAATAAGTTCAGGCGCTTACCATTCAAGTCGTTGGTAGGACGCGATGCGCCTGAAGCTGCTGACCAATCTCAATACCCTGCTATTAGTTGCCGTTTGCCTGGCCCTGGGCACAACGCTCTGGTGGTCGCAACGCGCCCTCGAGCGCCCCTACCTATTGATGGAGCGCTACCTGGGGCTGTCCCAGCAGTTCCAGAACCAGGTGGCGCGCAACATCGAGGACTACCTGGCCAGCGGCGACGCCCTGCGCCTGAGCAGCGCCAGCCAGGCCATCGAAACCCAGCAGGCCCAGCTCGACGAACTGCCCGCGGAACTGGCGCAAAGCCTGCGCCCGAGCCTGTCGGGCCTGGCCGAGTTCAGCAAGACCGACCTGCTGGCCGCCGGCAAACTGGCCGGCGATCCGCAAGCGCTGCTGCTGCAGGCCGAGCGCGAGCTGGGGGCCAGCCTCGAACAACTGAGCCAGTACGCGACCGGGGCGGCCAGCAATCCGAGCGCCGCGACCTACCTGCCGTTGCTGCTGACCGCCTCCCAGCACCTGGGCAAGCTGTCCCTGGCCCGCGACAAACTGGTGAGCAGCGGCCGCAGCGAACTGGCCGCCGATGTCGAGCGCGAAGTGAGCAACATGCGCGCCCAGGCCGAGCAGCTGGAAACCCTGCCGTTGCTGGGTGTCGCGGCCAGCAATGCGTCGAACACCGATGACTTCGCGGCCATGATGGGCCTGGAGAACACCGAGAAGGCCGCCGTCGAAGACGCCGGCATCGGCCTCAAGCGCGAACTCAACAGCCTGCTCGGCCGCTACCCCGCCGAGCTGAACCGCACCCGCGAACAGATCCAGAAACGCGCCGACCTCAGCGCCGCCACCCACCTGAAAATCACCGCCGTGCAGCAGGCCATCGCCGAACTGGAACCGGTCGTGCGCGCCCAGCACGGGCAGATCCAGGGCGAAGTGCGGCTGATGCAGGGCCTGATGATCGGCCTGATCCTGCTGATCGCCCTGCTGATCGACACCTTGCAGCGTCGGCTGGCACGGGTCCTGACCAACCTGGCGCCGGCCCTGTCGACCTGGGCCGAAGGCGACTTCAGCCGCGACATCCAGCTGGGCCGGACCAACCGCGAACTGCACGACATCGAAGAATCCCTGAACCGCCTGCGCGCCTACCTGGTGGACCTGGTGGGCACCATCCGGCAGAACGCCGAACAGGTCGCCGGCAGCAGCCGCGCCCTGGCGGAACTGAGCAGTGGCCTGCACGGCGGGGCCGAGCGCCAGGCCGGCGACACCGCGCAGATCCGCGACGCCCTGGGCGAGCTGGAAGCGACCATCCAGCAAGTCGCCGGCGATGCCAGCCAGGCCGCCGATGCCAGCCGCAGTGCCGGAATGGCGGTGGAACAGGGGCAGAAAGTGATCGGCCTGAGCCTGACCGGGTTACATGCCCTGGTCGGCGAAGTGCAAGGCAACGCGCAGATGATCGAACAGCTGGCCGAGGAGTCGGCAACCATCGGCGGCGTGCTCACGGTGATCCGCTCCATCGCCGACCAGACCAACCTGCTGGCCCTGAACGCCGCCATCGAAGCCGCGCGAGCCGGGGAAATGGGCCGCGGTTTTGCCGTGGTCGCCGAAGAGGTGCGCTCCCTGGCCCAACGCACGGCGGGTGCCACCGCCGAGATCCAGACCCTGATCGCCGGCCTGCAGGCCGCCGCCCGGCAATCGGTGGAAGGCATGCGCGCCCAGGTCGAACATGCCGAAGCCACGGCCAGCCAGGCCCAGGCCGCCGACGGCGCGCTGGATGAAATCGTCGGGGCGATCCAGACCATTTCCGACACCGCCATCCGCATCGCCGATGTCACGGCCCAGCAAAGCGGCGCCGTCAGCGAAATCCGCGACCACAGCGAGCGCATCCATCAATTGGGCGGGGATAACCTGCAACGCATCGGCGAAGGCCGCGAACAAGGCGAGAACCTGCTGGCCCTGGGCGGCCAGTTGCACACGGCGGTGCAGGCATTCCGCGTCTAGCCCTATAGTCCTGTAGCCGCTGCCGAGCCTGCGAGGCTGCGATCGAGGACGCAGTCCTCGCAAAACCGGCCTATGCAGGTTGCCTGAAAGAACGCGGTCGCAGGCTCGGCAGCGGCTACGGGGCGCATACGCATACCCCACCGCTCTCCGCTATCATGCGCACACCTTCGATTCGCGAGATTGCCATGCGTCGCCTGCTTTGCCTGATGCTGTTTGTGCTTGCCCTGCCGGCGAACGCCGCCGGGTTGCTGGACAGCCGCCCCAGTTCGACCCTGGGTTCGATCAACAACAGCGCCGACTTCCTGCCGGTGCGCGAAGCGTTCCAACTGAGCCTGCTGCAAAGCACGCCGCAGTCGATCAAGCTGCGTTTCGTCGCCACCGAGGGTTACTACCTCTATCGCCACCGCTTCCAGTTCCGCGCCGAGCCCGCCGATATCACCCTGGGTGCCGCCCAACTGCCCAAGGGCGAACAGAAACACGATGAGTTTTTCGGCGACGTCGAGGTCTACCACGGCATTGTCGATGTCGAACTGCCGCGCAGCGCCACGGACCAACGGGGCTTCACCCTGGCCGTGACCTACCAGGGCTGCGCCGACAAGGGCCTGTGTTATCCACCGGAAACCGAGCGTTTGCAGATCGATGCCGCGGCCTCCTCGGCAAATGCCTCAAGTGCCGGCGGCCCCGCTACCGATAATGGGAAAACCGCCTGGAGCTGGCGCGAACTGGCGCTGTTCTTCCTGGCCGGCATCGGCCTGACCTTCACCCCCTGCGTCCTGCCGATGCTGCCGATCCTGTCCGGCGTGGTCCTCAAGGGCCAGGTCGGCGGCTGGCGCGGCTTCAATCTGTCGCTCGCCTACGTGTTGCCGATGGCCGCCTGTTTCGCCCTGCTCGGCGCCTTGATGGGGCTGTTCGGCGCCCAGCTCAATTTGCAGGCACGCCTGCAATCGGCCTGGGTGCTGGTACCCTTTGCGTTGTTCTTCGTCGTGTTCGCCCTGGCGATGTTCGATGTCTTCGAACTCAAGCTTCCGCGCTTTATCAGCCAGCGCCTGGAACGCATCGCCGGGCGTACCGAGGGTGGTTCGCTGTGGGGCGCGGCGATTCTCGGGGTGGTGTCCAGCCTGCTGGTATCGCCCTGCGTTTCGGCGCCGCTGGCAGGCGCCCTGCTGTATATCAGCGCCAGCGGCGACGCCCTGGGCGGTGCCCTGAAACTGTTCGCCCTGGGCCTGGGCATGGGCGCGCCGCTGTTGCTGGTGGCCACCGGCGGCGCGGCCTGGCTGCCGAAAAGCGGGCCATGGCTGGTCTACGTGAAAAACGCCATTGGCGTGCTGTTGCTCGGCCTGGCGATCGGCCTGCTGAGCCGGGTCTTGCCGGGCCAGATCAGCCTGTTGCTGATTGGCGCGCTGGCGGCCGGCGTCGGCCTGTTTCTCGGTGCCCTGGAGTTTGTCTACAAGGCACCGCGCGCGCGCCTGGCGCAGCTGGGCGGGCTGTTCCTGCTGTTTTATGCCCTGGCCTGCTGGTACGGCGCATTCAGCGGCCAGACCGACCCGCTCAGCCCGCTCGCCCGCCCACCGGTCGCGGCCACCAGCAACAGCGCCGGACAAACCAGCGCCGGCCAGTGGCAGACCATCACCACCCCCGGTGAGCTGGAGCAGGCCCTGGCCGATGCCCGGAATGCCGGTACCCCGCTGCTCCTCGACTGGTACGCCGACTGGTGCATCAGTTGCAAAGTCATCGAACACGAGGTGCTCAACGACCGCCAGGTCGTCGAACGCCTGCAGGGCTACCGCCTGGTGCGCTTCGATATCACCGCCAGCAACCGCGAACAGCGCGCCCTGCTGGACCGCTACCAACTGTTCGGCCCGCCGGCGCTGATGTTCTTCGGCAAAGATGGCGTCGAACGTGCCGATGTGCGTGTGGTCGGCGAAATCAGCGCCGCGGACTTCGCTGAACGCATTGCTGCAGCAAATGACCGGATTTAGTCAGTTGGTCACATATTTTAGGTAAACATCGGTCATCGTGCTGCCTATTGCAGAGAACTGGACAGTCACAAAGGCTTTGCGGCATAGTCGCCGGGTTCTGATAACCGCACATTCCAATCACTGCGCAATAACAAGGAACGGCAGATGGCGACCCTACTGGTTCTTCACGGACCCAACCTGAACCTGCTCGGCACCCGTGAACCGGGGGTCTACGGTGCAGTCACCCTGGCTGAGATCAATCAGGACCTGGAACGCCGGGCCCGCGAGGCCGGCCACCATTTGCTCTACCTGCAAAGCAACGCCGAGTACGAATTGATCGACCGTATCCACGCCGCCCGCGATGAAGGCGTGGACTTCATTCTGATCAATCCAGCAGCTTTTACGCATACAAGCGTCGCATTACGTGACGCGCTGCTGGCGGTGAGCATCCCATTCATCGAAGTGCATTTGTCTAACGTGCACAAACGCGAACCTTTCCGCCATCACTCCTACTTCTCCGACGTTGCGGTGGGAGTGATCTGCGGCCTTGGCGCCAGCGGTTACCGACTGGCCCTGGAGGCCGCACTAGAGCAGCTTGAACAACAAGCTAAACGCCCCTGACCGACCCTTGGGAGTTGATGATTCATGGATATCCGTAAAGTTAAGAAACTGATCGAACTGCTGGAAGAATCCGGCATCGACGAGCTCGAGATCAAGGAAGGCGAAGAGTCCGTACGCATCAGCCGCCACAGCAAGACTCCAGCCCAGCAGTACTACGCACCGGCACCGATGGCTGCTCCAGTTGCCGCGCCTGCCGCTGCCGCTCCGGCCGCCGCTGCCGCACCAGCAGCTCCAGCTGCCCCAGCGCTGAACGGCACCGTTGCCCGTTCGCCGATGGTCGGCACCTTCTACCGCAAATCCTCGCCAACCTCGCCAGCCTTTGTTGAAGTCGGCCAGAGCGTGAAGAAAGGCGACACCCTGTGCATCGTCGAAGCCATGAAGATGATGAACCACATCGAAGCTGAAACCAGCGGTGTGATCGAATCCATCCTCGTCGAAGACGGCCAGCCGGTTGAGTACGACCAACCGCTGTTCACCATCGTTTGAACCGCGGAGAGCCAACGATGTCTGCGAAGTTGGAAAAAGTTCTGATCGCCAACCGCGGTGAAATCGCCCTGCGGATTCTGCGTGCCTGCAAAGAGATGGGTATCAAGACCGTCGCCGTTTACTCCAAGGCCGACAAGGAACTGATGCACCTGGGTCTGGCGGACGAATCCGTCTGCATCGGCCCGGCCTCCGCCGCGCACTCCTACCTGCACATTCCGGCGATCATCGCGGCCGCCGAAGTGACCGGCGCCACCGCCATTCACCCAGGCTACGGCTTCCTCGCGGAAAACGCCGACTTCGCCGAGCAGGTCGAGAACTCCGGCTTCGCCTTCATCGGCCCGAAAGCCGAGACCATTCGCCTGATGGGCGACAAGGTATCGGCCAAGCACGCCATGATCGCTGCCGGCGTACCTACGGTTCCCGGTTCCGACGGCCCGCTGCCGGAAGACGAAGAAACCGCGCTGCGCATCGGCCGTGAAGTCGGCTACCCGGTGATCATCAAGGCCGCTGGCGGCGGCGGTGGTCGCGGCATGCGCGTGGTGCATAAAGAAGAAGACCTGATCTCCTCGGCCAAGCTGACCCGCTCCGAAGCGGGCGCGGCGTTCGGCAACCCGATGGTCTACCTGGAGAAGTTCCTGACCAACCCACGTCACGTGGAAGTCCAGGTGCTGTCCGACGGCCAAGGCAACGCGATCCACCTGGGCGACCGTGACTGCTCCCTGCAGCGTCGCCACCAGAAGGTGCTTGAAGAAGCGCCGGCTCCGGGCATCGACGAAACCGCGCGCCAGGAAGTCTTCGCCCGCTGCGTCAAGGCGTGCATCGACATCGGCTACCGCGGCGCCGGCACCTTCGAGTTCCTGTACGAGAACGGCCGTTTCTACTTCATCGAGATGAACACTCGCGTGCAGGTAGAGCACCCGGTATCGGAAATGGTCACTGGCGTCGACATCGTCAAGGAGATGCTGAGCATCGCCGCTGGCAACAAGCTGTCGATCTCCCAGAAGGACGTGGTCATTCGTGGCCATGCACTGGAATGCCGGATCAACGCCGAAGACCCGAAAACCTTCATGCCAAGCCCAGGCACGGTCAAGCATTTCCATGCTCCGGGCGGCAATGGCGTACGCGTCGACTCGCACCTGTACAGCGGTTACGCGGTTCCACCGAACTACGACTCGTTGATCGGCAAGCTGATCACTTACGGGGCAACCCGTGAAGAAGCCATGGCGCGCATGCGCAATGCGCTGGACGAAATCGTGGTCGACGGGATCAAGACCAACATCCCGCTGCACCGCGACCTGACCCGTGACGAAGGCTTCTGCAAAGGTGGCGTGAACATTCACTACCTGGAGCACAAGCTGGCCGGTCAACACTGATCGACACCGCACCAGAACGACAAGGCCGCTTTCGAGCGGCCTTGTCGTTTCTGCCCCCTTGTAGGAGCGAGCCTGCTCGCGATAGGGCCATCAGCGACAGCGCGCATTTTCCTGGTGTTATGCGGCGCCCTTGCAGGCATCGCGAGCAAGCTCGCCCCTACAGAGAGGCGGTGCGGGCAAGTGGAAATGGTGCCTGGCGTGTCGTCTTCTGCGCCTCGCTCGCGTAAACTTGCGCGCTTCTCGCAGCCCGCTAGGCTGCACATTACATATTTCAAAGGTGCCCGCCATGCCTTGGCTGCAAGTCCGTCTCGCCATCAGCCCAGAACAAGCCGAAACCTACGAAGACGCTTTTCTCGAAGTCGGCGCCGTTTCGGTGACCTTCATGGACGCCGAGGATCAACCGATCTTCGAACCGGAACTCAACACCACCCCGCTGTGGAACCACACTCACCTGCTGGCCCTGTTCGAAGACGGCACCGAGGCCGCCAGCGTGCTGGCCCACCTTGAGCTGCTGACCGGCAGCCCGCTGCCCGAACATCACAGCGAAGTGATCGAAGACCAGGACTGGGAACGCAGCTGGATGGACAACTTTCAGCCGATGCGTTTCGGCCAGCGCCTGTGGATCGTCCCGAGCTGGCACGCCGCTCCCGAGCCGGACGCGGTCAACCTGTTGCTCGATCCGGGCCTGGCCTTCGGCACCGGCACGCACCCGACCACCGCCCTGTGCCTGGAATGGCTCGACGGTCAGGACCTGAAAGGCTGCAACGTGCTGGACTTCGGTTGCGGTTCCGGGATCCTGGCGATCGCCGCCCTGCTGCTGGGCGCCAAACAGGCGGTGGGCACCGACATCGACGTGCAGGCCCTGGAAGCCTCCCGCGACAACGCCGGGCGCAACAACATCGCCGAAGCGCTGTTCCCGCTCTATCTGCCGCAAGACCTGCCGCAGGTCCAGGCGGACGTGCTGGTCGCCAACATTCTTGCTGGCCCGCTGGTTGCCCTGGCGCCGCAGTTGTCCAGCCTGGTCAAGAGCGGCGGACGCCTGGCGCTGTCGGGCATCCTCGCCGAACAGGGTGAAGAAGTCGCTGCCGCCTACGCCCGGGACTTCGACCTGGATCCGATCGCCAACCTCGATGGCTGGGTACGCATCACCGGCCGTCGGCGCTAGAATGGCCGCCTGTATAAACCGGATCGCCGCATGACCGACAGTTTCGTCACCCAGTGTCCGCATTGCCAAACCAGCTTCCGCGTCAGCCACGCCCAGTTGAGCGTGGCCCGGGGCGTGGTGCGCTGCGGCTCGTGCCTGCAGGTGTTCAACGCCGCACGGCAGTTGCTTGAGCAACGCGCTGGCAAGGACGCTGTCGTCACACCTCCCGCACCGACGGCCCCTGCTGAACCGCTGACCCCGCCGCCACCGCGCGCCATCAGCCAGAAGCAGTGGAGCGCCACCGAGCTCGACCTGGACAGCCTCGACCTGGACGAGGAACTGGCCAAGCTCGAACAGCGGGAAATCCAGCCGACCAAGGCCTTCGGCCAGGAACGCGCCTCCAGGGAAGACGCCCTCAGCGCCCGCCGCGACCAGCCGGATGCCGAAGAGGAACACTGGCCCGACAGCCTGTTCAGCCAGCCACCCGGCACCAGCGGCGACCTGAACGAAAAACCTGAACAGCCGCCCGTCGACGCCGGCCGCTCCGGGCGTACCGAACCGTCGCTGTCCTTCAACCTGGACGATCTGGAAGACGAACCCAAGGCGCCCTCCCTGCTCCTGGACGACGACCTGGAGCCCACGCCAGCGCACGGCTCCCTGAAGGCCGACGAGCCCGATGAGATCGAGCCGCCAGCCAGCCCGGCGCCACGCAACAAGCGCGGGCGCGCCGAGCCCGAGGCGCCGGACGCCGTGCTGCTGGACCTGGAAGACGACCCGATCCAGCTGGACTGGCAAAAGCGCCGCTCGCCCTGGGGCCGCCGCCTGCTCTGGAGCCTGTTGATCCTGCTGGCCGCCGCCGGCCTGGCGGGCCAGTACATCGCCTATCACTTCGACGAACTGGCGCGCCAGGACCAGTACCGCCCCTGGTTCCAGCAGTTTTGCCCGGAACTGGGCTGCACGGTGCCCTCGAAGGTCGATATCGGCCGCATCAAAAGCAGCAACCTGGTGGTGCGCAGCCACCCGGACTTCAGCGGCGCCCTGGTGGTGGATGCGATCATCTACAACCGCGCGCCGTTCTCCCAGCCCTTCCCGCTGCTGGAACTGCGTTTCGCCGACCTCAACGGCCATCTGATCGCCAGTCGTCGCTTCAAACCCGGCGAATACGTCAAGGGTGAGCTCGAAGGGGTGTCGGAGATGCCGCCGCAGACACCGATCCATATCGCGCTGGACATCCTCGATCCGGGCCCCAAGGCCGTCAACTACAGCCTGAGCTTTCACTCGCCCGAGTAAGGCGCGCCATCCGAGCAAAGGCCGCCCGGGATTGACGGCGGTTTTCTGACTGCTGCCCAGCGGACCAAACCGTTGGCAATAACAGAATAACTGTTCAGATTTTATCCAATTCAGCCTTTATCCAGTCATCGAGAGCGGGTATCATGCCAACCCTTTTTCGAACTCTCATGATCCGGCCCCACAACAGGGAAGTCCTATGTCGGCGGTACGCATCGGCCCATATACATTGCACAACGGCTTGATTCTCGCCCCCATGGCGGGCGTCACCGACCAGCCCTTTCGTCAGCTTTGCAAGCGGCTGGGTGCAGGCCTTGTAGTCTCGGAAATGGTCACCAGCGACATGAGTTTGTGGAACAGTCGCAAATCGCGCCTGCGCATGATCCACGAGGGCGATCCCGAGCCGCGCTCGGTACAGATCGCCGGTGGCGATGCACAGATGCTGGCGGATGCCGCCCGCGCCAACGTCGAGTTGGGCGCACAGATTATTGATATCAACATGGGTTGCCCGGCGAAGAAGGTCTGCAACAAGGCCGCCGGCTCCGCGTTACTGAAAGATGAAGATCTGGTGAACGAGATCCTGCAGGCCGTGGTGGCCGCAGTCGATGTGCCGGTCACCCTGAAGATCCGTACCGGCTGGGACCGGGCGAACAAGAACGGCCTGACGGTGGCGAAGATCGCCGAACAGGCAGGCATCACGGCATTGGCGGTCCATGGCCGGACCCGGGCCGACCTGTACACGGGCGTTGCCGAGTACGACACCATCGCTGCGATCAAGCAGGCGGTGTCGATCCCGGTCTTCGCCAACGGCGATATCGACTCGCCCGAGAAGGCCCGCTACGTCCTCGACGCTACCGGTGCCGACGGGCTGTTGATTGGCCGGGCCGCTCAGGGGCGGCCATGGATTTTTCGTGAAATCGAACATTTTCTGCGTACCGGTCAAACCCTGCCGGCACCTGAACTGTTCGAAGTGGAACGTATTCTGCTTGAGCATCTGGCCGCGCTGCATGCCTTCTATGGCGATGTCATGGGCGTACGCATTGCTCGCAAGCATGTGGGCTGGTATCTCGCAACTCTGCCGGGCGCCAGGGAGTTTCGCGCCCACTTCAATCGTTTGGAAGATACGGAAGCACAGTGCGCCAACGTTCGTGAGTTCTTTGCCGAGCGTTACAAGAGCCTGGTGACAGGGGACGGAGAAGGGGTGGCCGCATGACGATGATGACCGAGACTTTAGTGAGTGGAACAGCACCCGTGAGCGACAACGTGAATTTGAAACAGCACCTCAATACGCCGAGCGAAGAAGGCCAGACCCTTCGCGGGAGTGTCGAGAAGGCGCTGCACAATTATTTCGCCCACCTTGAGGGCGCGGCCGTCACGGACGTGTACAACCTGGTGCTCTCCGAAGTCGAGGCTCCTTTGCTCGAAAGCGTGATGAACTACGTCAAGGGCAACCAGACCAAGGCCAGCGAGCTGCTCGGTCTGAACCGCGGCACCCTGCGCAAGAAACTCAAGCAGTACGATTTGCTGTAAGCATTCAATCAAACCAGAAAGGCGCCCGCGTAAAACCGGTCGCCTTTTTTGCTGACTCCTTTGCTTTTGATGGAAATTGAGATGACCGACCAGACTACCCGCCTGCCGATCCGCCGCGCCTTGATCAGTGTTTCCGACAAGACCGGGATCCTCGAATTCGCCAAGGAGCTGGAAGCCCTGGGCGTGGAGATCCTCTCCACCGGCGGGACCTTCAAACTGCTGCAGGACAACGGCGTGGCCGCAGTGGAAGTCGCGGATTACACCGGTTTCGCGGAAATGATGGACGGCCGGGTGAAGACCCTGCACCCGAAAATCCACGGCGGTATCCTCGGTCGTCGCGGTATCGACGACGCCATCATGAACGAGCACGGCATCAAGCCGATCGACCTGGTAGCGGTCAACCTCTATCCGTTCGAAGCCACCATCTCCAAGCCGGGCTGCGACCTGCCGACCGCCATCGAGAACATCGACATCGGTGGCCCGACCATGGTCCGCTCGGCGGCCAAGAACCACAAAGACGTGGCCATCGTGGTCAACGCCAGCGACTACGGCCAGGTGCTGGAAAGCCTCAAGGCCGGCGGCCTGACCTACGCCCAGCGTTTCGACCTGATGCTCAAGGCCTTCGAACACACCGCGGCCTATGACGGCATGATCGCCAACTACATGGGCACCGTGAACCAGGCGGCCGAAACCCTGACCACCGAAGGTCGCAGCGAATTCCCGCGCACCTTCAACAGCCAGTTCATCAAGGCCCAGGAAATGCGCTACGGCGAGAACCCGCACCAGAGCGCGGCGTTCTACGTGGAAGCCAAGCCTGCCGAAGTCGGCATCGCCACCGCCACCCAGCTGCAAGGCAAGGAACTGTCGTACAACAACGTGGCCGACACCGACGCCGCGCTGGAATGCGTGAAGAGCTTCGTCAAGCCGGCCTGTGTGATCGTCAAGCACGCCAACCCGTGCGGCGTGGCCGTGAGCCCGGACGCCGAAGGCGGTATCCGCCAGGCGTACGAACTGGCCTACGCCACCGACACCGAATCGGCCTTCGGCGGCATCATCGCCTTCAACCGCGAACTGGACGCCGAGACCGCCAAGGCCATCGTCGAGCGTCAGTTCGTTGAAGTGATCATTGCCCCTTCGGTCAGCAACGAAGCCCGTGCCATCGTTGCCGCGAAAGCCAACGTGCGCCTGCTGGCCTGCGGCCAATGGTCGGCAGACCGCGTTCCGGCCTGGGACTACAAGCGCGTCAACGGTGGCCTGCTGGTGCAGAGCCGCGACATCGGCATGATCGGCGCCGACGACCTGAAAGTGGTGACCAAGCGCGCCCCGACCGAACAGGAAATCCACGACCTGATCTTCGCCTGGAAAGTGGCCAAGTTCGTCAAGTCCAACGCTATCGTCTACGCCAAGAACCGTCAGACCATCGGCGTCGGCGCCGGCCAGATGAGCCGCGTGAACTCCGCCCGTATCGCCGCGATCAAGGCTGAACACGCCGGCCTGCAAGTGCAGGGCGCGGTCATGGCGTCCGATGCGTTCTTCCCGTTCCGCGACGGCATCGACAACGCGGCCAAGGTCGGCATCACCGCGGTGATCCAGCCAGGCGGCTCGATGCGCGACAACGAAGTGATCGCCGCCGCCGACGAAGCCGGAATCGCAATGGTATTCACCGGTATGCGCCACTTCCGCCACTAATACGGCAGCGGCCGCACTGAAGCAGGCATCTGCTGCGTTGCAGCCGCTTGCGATGATGCTCATTGCCAGAAGGCAACTCCGCTCATCGCAAGCGACTGCGCCTTGCATCTACCTACTTCATTGCGACCTCCTGAAGCGTGAAGAGCTTTAGGCTCCTAACAGAATTAGCGTCATCCGAGGTTTTTGAAATGAATGTACTGATCATTGGTAGCGGCGGTCGTGAACACGCCCTGGCCTGGAAAGTCGCTCAAGACCCACGGGTCGAGAAAGTCTTCGTTGCCCCGGGCAACGCCGGCACCGCCATCGAAGCCAAGTGCGAGAACGTGGCCATCGACGTATTGGCCCTCGAGCAGCTGGCCGACTTTGCCGAGAAGAACGTGTCCCTGACCATCGTCGGTCCGGAAGTACCGCTGGTGGCTGGCGTGGTCGACCTGTTCCGCTCCCGTGGCCTGGATTGCTTCGGTCCGACCGCTGGCGCGGCCCAGCTGGAAGGCTCGAAAGCCTTCACCAAGGATTTCCTGGCGCGCCACAAGATCCCGACCGCCGACTACCAGAACTTCACCGAGATCGAGCCGGCCCTGGCTTATCTGCGGGAAAAAGGCGCGCCGATCGTGATCAAGGCCGACGGCCTGGCCGCCGGTAAAGGCGTGATCGTCGCCATGACCCTGAGCGAGGCCGAAGACGCCGTGCGCGACATGCTGGCCGGCAATGCCTTCGGCGACGCCGGTTCGCGCGTGGTGATCGAAGAGTTCCTCGACGGCGAGGAAGCCAGCTTCATCGTCATGGTCGACGGCAAGAACGTGCTGCCCATGGCTACCAGCCAGGACCACAAACGCGTCGGCGACGGCGACAGCGGCCCGAACACCGGCGGCATGGGGGCCTACTCCCCTGCCCCGGTGGTCACCGCCGACGTGCACCAGCGCGTGATGGACCAGGTGATCTGGCCGACCGTGCGCGGCATGGCCGACGAAGGCAACGTCTACACCGGTTTCCTGTACGCCGGCCTGATGATCGACAAGGCCGGCAACCCGAAAGTCATCGAGTTCAACTGCCGCTTCGGCGATCCGGAAACCCAACCGGTGATGCTGCGCCTGCAATCGAGCCTGGTGCTGCTGGTCGAGGCCGCCCTGGCCCAGGCGCTGGACAAGGTCGAAGCGCAATGGGATCCACGTCCGAGCCTGGGCATCGTCCTGGCCGCTGGCGGCTATCCTGGTGACTACGCCAAAGGCGCGGTGATCGAAGGCCTGGACGCGGCCGCCAAACTGGAAGGCAAAGTCTTCCACGCCGGCACCGCGCTCAAGGACGGTCAGGTGGTAACCTCCGGCGGCCGCGTGCTCTGCGCCACCGCCCTGGGCGAAAGCGTGGGTGCCGCGCAGCAGCAGGCCTACCAACTGGCAGCTAAGATCGATTGGCAAGGCTGCTTCTACCGCAAAGACATCGGTTACCGGGCCATTGCCCGCGAGCGTGGCGAAAGTCAGGAGTAATCCTGTCTTCCTGTCCGGCAGGGGCCCCAGGCCCTTGCCGGACGGCTCCAGCGCCGCGCATAGTTATAATCTGGCATCAACCTACGAAGGGATTTCGCCGTGCGCTGGCTCAGGACTGCCATAGGTTTCACCGTCACTCTGCTGACCCTGCTCTGCTTGATCCCGGCCCAGGCCGCACAAGGCAGTAACTGGGCCGTTTTGCTCGATGAACAGGCCGACCTGCAACTGAGCGATATCCGCTCCCCGCGCTACACCAATCAATTCAGCCCGATCGAACTGGAACGCATCACCGCCGCCGAACCCGGAGGCGCGTTATGGCTGCGTTTCAAACTGCAACCGGGCAAGCACGAACAACTGCTGCGGATCTTCGCGCCCGACCTGTCACGCCTGGACATGTATGTGCTGGACGGCGACAACCTGGTCGAGCAACTGACCTCCGGCACCCAGCAGCCCCAGGCCGAACGGCCTTTGCCCAGCAGTGACTTCATGCTGCCGCTGCCGCAGAACCAGAAGACCCTCGATGTCTACCTGCGCCTGGTCTCCGACCATCAGTTGCGCCCTTACATCACCCTGCAACCGGCGGTCATGACCGCGGCCAATCAAGGCCAGAGCGTGCTGTACGGCCTGCTGTTCGGCTGCATGGGCATGCTGATGCTGCACAACCTGGTGCGCTACGCCTACACCCGTTCGCGCAGCAGCCTGTGGCTGGCGTCCTGCGAAGCCCTGGTGATGCTCAGCCTGGCGCTGATGCTCAACCTGTTCGGCCCCTGGCTGCCGGACTGGCACGCGATACAGACCCCTGGCGCCTACCTGGCGCTGTTGCTGACCACCCCTTGCGGGCTGATGTTCGTCTATCGTTTTTTTGCCCCGCTGGGCCCGCACCCACTGAACAAGCTGCTGCTGGTCGACATCCTGATGGTCGGCCTGTGCAGCCTGTTGCTGCTGTTCGTCGATTCGCTCCCGCTGAACCTCATCACCTACGGCCTGGTGGCCCTGGTCGGCCTGAGCATGCTGTTCATCGCCGGTTATCACTGGCACAAAGGCTACCGCCCGGCGCGCTACTTCGTGGCCGGCATGGGCATCTTCAACATCGGCGCGCTGATCGTGCTGCCGGCGCTGCTGGGGCTGACCATGGTCGCGCCCCAGGGCCTGATCATCACCCTGCTGGTGACCATGTGCCTGAGCGGGTGGGCGATGAGCATCGCCCTGGGCGAGCGCCAGCGCAGCATCACCGAGAACGAGTTCAGCGTCAGCCGCGACCTCGCCGCCAGCAACGCCGAGGTCAATGCCAAGGCCGAGTTCCTGGCCAAGATCAGCCACGAGATCCGCACACCGATGAACGGCGTGCTGGGCATGACCGAGCTGCTGCTGGGCACGCCACTGTCGGTCAAGCAACGCGACTACGTGCAGACCATCCACAGCGCCGGCAACGAGCTGCTGACCCTGATCAACGAGATCCTCGACATCTCCAAGCTCGAGTCCGGGCAGATCGAGCTGGACGACGTGCAGTTCGACCTCAATGCACTGATCGAAGACTGCCTGAGTATTTTCCGCGCCAAGGCCGAGCAGCAGAACGTCGAGCTGATCAGCTTCATCCAGCCGCAGGTGCCGCGCGTGATCAGCGGCGACCCGACGCGCTTGCGCCAGGCCATGCTCAGCCTGTTGGAAAACGCCCTGAAGAAGACCGACGAAGGCGAGGTCCTGGTGGTGGTCGCGCTGGACGAGCGCACCAGCAAACCGCGCCTGCGCATCGCCGTGCAGGACAGCGGCCAGCCGATGGAAGCCGAAGAGCGCGATGCCCTGCTGCATTCGGAACTGCACAGCAAGAACTTCCTCGCCAGCACCCGCCTGGGCGGCAATCTCGGCCTGGTCATCGCCCGCCAGCTGATCCTGCTGATGCATGGCGAGTTCGGGGTCAAGACCAGCGCCAACCAGGGCAGCACCCTGTGGCTGACCCTGCCGCTGGACCCTGAGCGCCTGGAGCACCCGACGTCCGACCTGGATGGCCCGCTGCAAGGCGCCCGGGTACTCGTGGTGGACGACAACGACACCTGCCGCAAGGTCCTGGTGCAGCAATGCAGCGCCTGGGGCCTGAACGTCAGCGCCGTGCCTTCGGGCAAGGAAGCCCTGGCCCTGCTGCGCACCAAGGCGCACCTGCGCGACTACTTCGATGTGGTGCTGCTCGACCAGAACATGCCCGGCATGACCGGCATGCAACTGGCGGCCAAGATCAAGGAAGACCCGAGCCTGAACCACGACATCCTGCTGATCATGCTCACCGGCATCAGCAACGCGCCGAGCAAGGTCATCGCGCGCAACGCCGGGGTCAAGCGCATCCTCGCCAAACCGGTGGCCGGCTATACCCTCAAGACCACCCTGGCCGACGAGCTGACCCAGCGCAACAAGGGCCAACTGGTCCCCCATCAGCCCCATTCGCTGAGCGGGGTTGCGGTGCCGGTCAAGGTGCCGAGCGACTTCCGCATCCTGGTCGCCGAGGACAACAGCATCTCCACCAAGGTGATTCGCGGCATGCTCGGCAAGCTCAACCTGCAGCCCGATACCGCGAGCAACGGCGAAGAAGCCCTGCAAGCGATGAAGGCCCAGCGCTACGACCTGGTGCTGATGGACTGCGAAATGCCGATCCTCGACGGTTTCTCCGCCACCCAGCAGCTGCGGGCCTGGGAAGTCGGCAACCAGCGCGTGCGCACGCCGGTGGTGGCGCTGACCGCGCACATCCTCACCGAGCACAAGGAGCGCGCGCGGCAGGCCGGCATGGACGGGCACATGGCCAAGCCGGTGGAGCTGTCGCAACTGCGCGAACTGATCGAACACTGGGTGGCGCAGCGCGACCTGCAGGACCGCACCACGGCGCAACCGTCCTGAGCCGACAGTCCGGCAAACGCCTGTTAAACTCCGCTCGCCCTCCTTCGCTGTGAGTTTGCGCCATGCTCCATGTGCTGTTCAGCGTGTACCTGAAGATGCTGGTGCTCTACAGCCCCTTCTTCGTCCTGTCCTGCTTCATTAGCCTGACTCGCGGCTACTCCAGCAAGGAGCGTCGGCGCCTGGCATGGAACGTCGCCCTGGCGACCCTGGCCTCCAGCGTGCTGCTGTATCTGTTCGGACGGGTGATCTTCAATGTGTTCGGCATCACCGTGGACGCCTTCCGCATCGGCGCCGGTAGCGTGTTGTTCATCTCGGCACTGGGCATGGCCCAGGGCAAGTCGGCGATCCAGACCGACAACGTGCAGCAGGACGTGACCATAGTGCCCTTGACCATCCCCCTGACCGTCGGCCCCGGCACCATCGGCGCCCTGCTGGTAATGGGCGTCAGCCAGCCGCACTGGGACGACAAACTCACCGCGATCCTCAGCATCGCCCTGGCCAGCTTCACGGTCGGCGTGGTGCTCTACCTGTCCAACCGCATCGAACGCATCCTGGGCGAGCAAGGCTTGCAGATCGTCAGCCGACTGATGGGCCTGTTCGTCTGCGCCCTGGCGGCGCAGATCATCTTTACCGGGGTCAAGGGGTATCTGGGGTAGAGGCAGCGGCAAGCTTCAAGCTACAAGCGGCAAGAACAAGCAGGCTCACTGGGGACAGTGAGCCTGGGCTTTTTCTGGGGTGGGATTTTTTACGCCTGCAGTTGCCACTGCAAGGCATCCAGCGCGTCGCAGCCGTCTTGCAGCAACAGGTGGGCGGCGTTGACGAAGTGAATCAGATCCTGATCGCCCACACCTTTGACACTCAGGCAATTGAGGCTGTGCATCAAATCCCGCGAAGCCTTGATGCGCTGTACCGCGCCGCCATGCAGATCGGCTGCGGGCGCGTTGCGGTCGAGGTGGAAAATTGGGGTGGGGGTGAGATTGCTTTGTAGTGGGATGAACTCGGTCATTGGGAAGCTCCATGGTTAGCATTTCTGCATTCATAGGCTCGCTTTCCGACCGGCTAAGATCGGCCGCCGATGCGTCGGCGACCGGGCAACTATGGCTTCGCAAAAAAACTGCGACAACCCTCAATGTGTTGCCATTCTTTCCCTCTGACGGCCCCCACGCTTCCTGTAGCCGCTGCCGAGCCCGCGAGGCTGCGATAGGACCGAAGGTCCTCCAGCGGTTTCAAGACCCTGCGTCCGCTTCGCGGCCGATCGCAGCCTCGCAGGCTCGGCAGCGGCTACAGGGTTAGCGCCGACCGGTAGGTCGCGCCCGGCTTTTGATCTTGATCTACCCGCCCCATCGGGAGGCCGAGTGGAGGTGTTCATCAGGGGGATGGCGCGCAGCGCCCCTCGACGCAGTCGAGGACATCGTATGGAGGTCGAAGCGAAGCCGACCGGAGTCGATGCCCCCTGATGGACGCCGGAGCGAGGGAACCTGAGCGCAGCGAAGGCCGTACGCAGGGGCAAGCGTTTTTTGGTTACTTTTTTTGGCGTTTGAAAAAAAGTGACCCGCCGTAAGGGCGGAACCCTAAGTGGCCGTTACCGCAGCAACGGATATATACACCGTCCAAAAAATGCAGCGCCAGCACAGACGCCATCGCAGGCAAGCCTCGCCCCTACAGCGGTTCGAAGTTGCCTAAGGTTTCTGCCCGTACCACCTCGGCGTATACACCCACTCCCCCCCTCCAACCTTGGGAAACACACAGGTCGTGGATGACCCCACCAACACCATGGTCCGCATATCCACCTGCTCCGCTGTCAGCTCGCCCAGGGTGATAACGCGCAACGTCTGCCCCGGACGCCCGATATCCCGCCCCAGCACCACCGGCGTTTGCGGCGTGCGGTGCTGGCGCACGATCTCCAGCGCGCGCCCCAGTTGCCAAGGGCGCGAGCGCGAGATCGGGTTGTAGAACGCCAAGGCCAGGTCGGCCTGGGACGCCAGGTCCAGGCGCTTCTCGATGATTGCCCAGGGCTTGAGGTTGTCCGACAGCGACAGCACGCAGAAATCATGCCCCAGGGGCGCACCGGCCTGGGCGGCGGTGGCCAGGGAAGCGGAAACCCCGGGAAGGATTTCCAGCTCGACCTGATGCCAGCTCGGCTCGCTGGACTCGTGCAACGCTTCCAGCACCGCCGCGGCCATGGCGAAAACCCCCGGGTCGCCGGAGGACACCACCACCACCGAACGGCCTTGGGCCGCGAGCTCGAAGGCGTGGCGGGCACGCTGCATTTCTTCGCGGTTGTCGGTGCAGTGCATGACCTGGTCGGCGCGGAACGGGCCGGCCATGCGCACATAGGTTTCGTAGCCGAGGATATCGTTGGCCCGCGCCAGTTCGGCTTTCACCGCCGGCACCATCAGTTCGGCGGCGCCAGGGCCCAGGCCGATCACCGCCAGGCGGCCACGGGGGCGGCCGATCTGCTGCGGGTCCAGCGGCTGGCTGGCCACGGCAATGGCGATGTCTTCACCCACGCTGAGCGGCGGCAACAGTTGCGGCACAGCCTGTTGCGCCAGTTCGGCCACGCTGCTGGCGGCCGGGGCGAAACGCAAAGATACGCCCAGCTCGGCGGCGGCTTCGCGCAAGGCCGGGCTGGCCATCTCGGTATCGGCGGCCAGCAGGCAAGCGACGGACTGCACGGCGATTTTGGCGGTGTGCAGGGCGGCTCGCAGATGCGCGGCGAGTTCGGGGCCGCTATCGCGAGCAAGCTCGCTCCTACAGGTGAGGGCGATGAGGACGCTGCGCGGATAGATCAGCAGCTCATTGGCGGATGGCTCGCACTCGGCGGAGCCGACGCGAATGGTCAGCCGGGCCTGTTGGTCTTCCGGCAACTTGGCTTCGGCCAGCCAGGGCGCGGCGCCTTCGATGCGCACGCTTTCACCGCCCAGCAGGTCGGAGACGAAACGCTTGCCCAGCTCCAGATCACCCAGGGCATAGCCGCTCGGTGGGTTGAGCAGGCAGGTGCCGAAGCGCAGCTCGCCGCTGGTGGTGATGGCCGCCGCCACACCCAGGCCGGCGGCGATTTCCCGGGCCATGACGTTCACTCCGCCCAGGCCACCGAGCAACGGCACCACGGCGCTGCCGTCTTCGGCCACAGCCAGCACCGGCGGCTCCGCGCCCTTCTCCAGCAGCAGCGGCGCCAGGGTGCGGATAACGATGCCCGCGGCGCACAGGGCGATGATCGGCGTGTCCTGTTGATACAGCTGACGCAAGGTCGCGCCAAACTCCTGGTACGGGCGGTCGGTGCCCTCGACCCGTTCGGCCAGGCCGTGGATCAGCGCGTCCGGGTACAGCTGCTGAAGTTTGCGTGCAGTCGCCAGGCTGCCTTGGCCAAGGATGACGATGGCCGGTGCGGGACGGGCCATCAACCTTGCCACCTTTCACCGGGCACGATGATCAACGAGAAATACGGCGAGGACATCGGCTGCACTTCATCCAGCGGCACGATCTTCTGGTTGGCCATGGTCGCGCGCTCGACGTACAGCGCGCGCTCGGCCAGGCCCAGCTCTTCGAGCACCTGGCGCACCTTGGGGAAGTTGCGCCCCAGCTTCATCACCACCGCCGCGTCGGCATCGGCCAGGCGGCGCTTGAGTTCGTCATGGGGCAACACGCCGGAGAGCACCGACAGGCTCTGGTTGCGATACACCAGCGGCGCACCCAGCACCGAGGCGCCACCGAGCATCGAGCACACCCCCGGCACCACTTCGGCCGGGTAATGCTCGGCCAGGCGGTCGTGCAGGTACATGTAGGAGCCGTAGAAGAACGGGTCGCCTTCACAGATCACCGCCACGTCGCGGCCGGCGTCCAGATGCCTGGCCAGGTCTTCGGCGGCGCTGTCATAGAAGTCGCTGATCACTTGCTCATAGGACAGCGGCGCCGGCAGCACTTCGGTGGTCACCGGATAGACCAGCGGCACCAGGGTCTGCGCGCCTTGCAGGTGCGCTTCGATGATGCCGAAGGCATTGCCCTTTTTACCCTTGGCGACGAAGTACGCCACCACCGGCGATTCACGCAGCAGGCGCAGGGCCTTGACGGTAATCAGTTCCGGATCACCGGGGCCGACGCCCAGGCCGATCAAACGTCCAGGTTGCTGCATCATTCGATCTCCGTGGCCAGGGCGTTGACGGCGGCGGCGGCCATGGCGCTGCCGCCCAGGCGGCCTTGCATGATCACAAAAGGCACGCCGCGGCTGTCGGCGGCGAGCATCGCCTTGGACTCGGCCGCGCCGACGAAACCTACTGGGAAACCGAGGATCAGCGCCGGCTTCGGCGCGCCGGCGTCGAGCATTTCCAGCAGGTAGAACAGCGCGGTCGGGGCGTTGCCGATCACCACCACGCTGCCTTCCAGGTACGGCCGCCACAGCTCCAGGGCTACCGCCGAGCGGGTGTTGCCCAGCTCGCGGGCCAGCTCCGGCACGCTTTCGTCGCGCAGGGTGCAGATCACCTGATTGTTCGCCGGCAGACGGGCGCGGGTAATGCCTTCGGCCACCATCCGCGCATCGCAGAGAATCGGCGCGCCGGCCGCCAGGGCAGCGCGCCCGGCCTGGCCCGCGCCTTCGGAGAACTGCAGGCCGTCGATGGCATCGACCATGCCGCAGGCGTGGATCACCCGCACCGCGAGCTTTTCCAGGTCCGCGGGGATGCGATCGAGCCTGGCCTCCTCGCGAATGATCGCGAAGGAGTTGCGATAGATCTCCTGACCGTCGCGGATGTAATCAATCATGGGTGTTGCTCCGTGGGCGGGCATCGAGCAATGCGCCGGCCGCTTCAAGGGAAAGGTTGCGTGCGTGCAGCGTGCCGAAACCCGGCTGCGCGGCATCGCGAAAATAGAGGTCGTAACGACCGGGGGCGACGGCCAGCAAGGTAGCCGGTGCCACATGGGCGGCGGCGCAGGAACGCGAGCAGCCGGACAGGTGCACGTCCAGCTGATGGCCGTGGCGCTGGAGCAAGGCGGCCAGCTTCACCGCGTCGCCCTTGGTGTCGGCCAGGGCCTTGCCGCAGCCACTGGAACCGGTGCAGGCAATCAGGTGGACCAGGGGCTGCTCTGGCGAGCAGAGAAAACCCAGCTGTTGCAGGTGATGTGTGACTTCAACTGCGTCTTCGGCCCGCAGATTTGGCAGCAACAGGCTCTGCCAGGGGGTGAACCTCAGGCTGCCGTCGCCCCATTGCTCGGCCAGCTGCGCCGCGCCGCGCAGCATCGACGGGTCCAGCCGCCCCAGGGGCGTGACCGCGCCGACATAGACCTGGCCCGGTTGCCGCTGTGGATAAGTGCCGATATGCAGCGGCTCGGAAGGGGCCACGCGCTGCCAATCGCCCACCCTGATTACCGGCCCCGACAAGCGCGCGGACACCTGCGCCAGCAGTTCGTCCGCCGAGTGCTCCGCCGACAGCTGGCGCATGCGGGTCTGCTCGGGGCGGGCCAGGTCGAGGAACAGCTCCAGCACCGCCACCACCAGGGCCAGCCCATCCTCCAGCGCCACGCTGGCCAGGGGTCGGTCCCCAGGACAGCCGGCCAGGCCAAAGGCCAGCCAGGGCTCGCCCGCGCCTTCGAACGCCGAGAGCCACAGGTCATGGGGATGCTTCAGCATGGCCAGGGCCTCGCCGCCGTCGAGTTGCACGGCGAACTTGGGCGACAACTCATGAAAGCGCGGATGGCTTTGCACAGTGGCGAGAATCTGCCCGGCCAGGGGACGGGTGTCGAGGATCATCGTGCGGTCGATCCCGGCCGTGGGGCTGAGCATCAGGTTGCGCACGTCATCGCCGGCCGCGGTGGTCGGTCCCAGGCCGGCGGCCAGCAGATCGGCGATCAGCGCCTGATGCTCGGCGCCGATCCCGCGAATCTGCAGGTTGGCGCGGTTGGTCGCCTCGATCACCCCGCCGGCATAACGCTCGGCCGCAGCAGCCACCGCGCGGGCCTGGGCGGCGCTGATCGCCCCGCCGGCCAGCTTGATCCGGCAGATACCGCCGTCCAGCGCCGGGACGATACGCAGCAACCCCGGACAGGCCGAGGGGCGTAAGGCGGTGGACATCGGACGTTCGTTCAAGGGGGTGACCGGCTGTGTGGGAAAGGCGCTTCGCGGGCGAAGGCGCGGTATTATGCCTGCTTTGTCCGAAGGCATGAAAAGCCTGCCTGTCGGAAGAACAGGTTTTACCCTCGAGGAATAGCGATGTCGCCCTGGCTGACAGTAGTGGGAATCGGTGAAGACGGCTTCAAGGGCCTGGGCAAGAACGCCCGGTGGGCCCTGATGGGCGCTTCACGGATCGTCGGCGGCCAGCGGCAACTGGACCTGTTGCCGGTGTGCATCCGCGGCGAGCGGCAACTGTGGCCGAGCCCTTTCTCACTGGAGCCGGTGCTGGCCAAGCGCGGCGAGCCGGTGTGCGTGCTGGCCAGCGGCGACCCGATGCTGTTCGGCGTCGGCGCCAGCCTGGCGCGGCAGGTGGCTCAGGAAGAAATGCACGTCCTGCCCTCGCCTTCCTCTTATTCACTGGCGGCCGCGCGCCTGGGCTGGCCGCTGCAAGAGGTGGTGACGCTCTCGGTGGTCGCCCGCCCCGTGGCGGCCCTCAGCGCCCAGCTGTTCAGCGGCGTGCGCCTGCTGGTCCTGAGCAATGACGGCCTCAGCCCCTCGGCCATCGCCGCGCTGCTGCGCGAACGCGGCTTCGGCCCGAGCCGTCTCAGCGTGCTCGAGCACCTGGGCGGCGAGGCCGAACGACGGACCGACAGTACCGCCAACGACTGGAGCGACCCGGCCATCGCCGACCTCAACCTGGTGGCCATTGAATGCCTGGCCGAGCCCGATACGCCGCGCCTGTCGCGCCTGGCCGGCTTGCCCGACTCGGCCTTCCAGCATGACGGCCAGCTGACCAAGCGCGACGTCCGCGCCATTACCCTGGCTCGCCTGGCCCCTGTGCCTGGCGAACTGTTGTGGGATGTCGGCGCCGGCAGCGGCTCGATCGGCATCGAGTGGATGCGCGCGCACCCCAGCTGCCGGACCCTGGCCATCGAAGCCGACCCAGGCCGCCAGCAACTGATCGAACACAACCGCGACGCCCTCGGCGTGCCCGGCCTGCAACTGGTTCGCGGCAGCGCGCCCCAGGCGCTGGATGGCCTGGAAGCCCCGGACGCGATCTTCATCGGCGGCGGCGTGACCCGCCCCGGCGTGCTCGACGCCTGCTGGGCCCGGCTCAAGCCCGGTGGCCGGCTGGTGGCCAACGCCGTGACCCTGCAAAGCGAAACGACCCTGATGGCCTGGCGCGAACGGCATGGCGGCGAGCTGACCCGCATCCATGTCGCCCAGGCCCTGCCGCTGGGGGACTTCGACACCTGGCGCCAGGCCCTGCCCATTACCTTGCTCGACCTCGTCAAACCGCTATGAGCACCCTGCCCTCCCCTGTAGGAGCGAGCGTGCTCGCGATCCAGACCACGCGGTCCGTCTGGCGGACGCTATCGCGAGCAAGCTCGCGCCTGCACAAGGCCGCGCGGCATGCGTGAAGAAACGGCGGAACAACCGGCCCCGCTGCGCAGCGGCCTGACCACCGGCAGCTGCGCCACCGCCACCAGCCTGGCGGCGGCGCGCCTGTTGCTCGGCGGCGCCAGCAGCGACGCCGTGGAGATCGTCCTGCCCAAGGGCAAGCAGGTGCAGATGCGCCTGGAGTTCTGCCGCCTCACCGACACCGGCGCCGAAGCCGGCACGATCAAGGATGCCGGCGACGACCCCGACGTGACCCACGGCGCCCTGCTCTATTCCCAGGTGCGCCTGAGCCCGGACAGCGGCATTCGTTTCATCGCCGGCCAAGGCGTGGGCACCGTGACCCGCCCAGGGCTGGTGCTGGGTGTGGGCGAGCCGGCGATCAATCCAGTACCGCGCCGGATGATCAGCGAGCACCTGACGACGCTGGCCCGGGAACGCGGCTACCAGGGCGGCTTCGAGGTCACGGTCAACGTCAAGGATGGCGAAGCCCTGGCGCTGAAAACCATGAACCCGCGCCTGGGCATTCTCGGCGGCCTGTCAATCCTCGGCACCAGCGGCATCGTGCGGCCGTTTTCCTGCGCGGCCTATATCGCCTCGATCCACCAGGGCATCGATGTCGCCAAGACCAACGGCTACCTGCACATCGCCGCCTGTACCGGCAACGCCAGCGAAGACACCATGCGCCGCGTCTACGACCTGCCGGAAATCGCCCTGATCGAAATGGGCGACTTTGTCGGCGCCGTGCTCAAGCACCTGCGCAAAGTGCCGGTGGACAAACTCAGCCTGTGTGGCGGCTTCGGCAAGATCAGCAAGCTTGCGGCCGGGCACATGGACCTGCACAGCCGCCACTCCAGCATCGACCTGCCGCAACTGGCCGAGTGGGCCGCAGCGGTCGGCGCCGACCCGGCGCTGCAAAGCGCCATCCGTGGCGCCAACACCAGCCAGCAAGCGCTGGCCATGGCCAGCGCCGCCGGCATCGCCCTGGGCGACGCGGTGTGCCAGCACGCCCTGGATTTCGCCCGCAGCGTGGTGCCGCCACAGGTCCAGGTCGAAGTCTTCGCCATCGATCGCCAGGGCGGCATCGTTGGCCATGCCGGAGCTTTTCGATGAAACCCATACTGCTGCTGGGCGGCGTGACCGAGGCCCTGGCCATCGCCCGGACCCTGGGGCCGGAGCACATCTATAGCCTGGCGGGCATCGGGCGCGTGCCCGCAGACCTGGACTGCCAGGTGCGGGTCGGCGGCTACGGCGGCGCCGAGGGCCTGGCCCGGTTCATCCGCGAGCAAGGCATCGAGCTGCTGCTGGACGCCACTCATCCCTATGCCGCCCAAATCAGCCAGAACGCCGCCACGGCCGCGCAGCTGTGTGGCATCCCCTGCTGGGCCCTGCGCCGACCGGCCTGGCAAGCACAGGCCGGCGACGACTGGCGCGAAGTCCGCGACTGGGCCGAACTGGTCCAGGCACTCGAACCCTTCAAGCGCCCGCTGTTCACCCTGGGCCGCGAACCCTTGCAGCATCTGCATGAGATCCCCTCCGGGCAGTTCTGGACACTGCGCGCCCTCGACCCGTACCCCGGCAATGACCGGTGCGAAGTGATAGGCGCACGCGGCCCCTTCCTGATCGACAGCGAACGCGAGCTGTTCGAACGCCGCCGTATCGACGTGCTGATCAGCAAGAACAGCGGCAGCAGCGCCACCGAACCCAAGCTGGAAGTGGCGCGCGAGCGTGGGGTGCCGGTGCTGATCCTGCAACGGCCGTCGTTGCCAGCCGTCGATCGGGAATTCCATGACCTGGGCGAGTTGCTCCAGGCCCTGCGCTGACCGCCTGGCCGCGCAAAACCCGGCCGATACATCGAGTTACCAAATCCCCCGCTGAACGGTAGGACGCAGCCCTGGCCGCCGCGCCACGGGACCTTCGCGTATTGAAGACAGAGGAAACACTTGCGGCGTTGGCCACGGACAGGCTTTGCGGCACGATCAAAGGCCTACCCATATAGTAACTTATTTGTTACCTTTAAGGCCGACGATGATCACAGTCGAGGAATACCAGCAAGAGAACCAGCGCAGCCCCTTCGGTCGCTGGTTCGAAACGCTGGATACCCAGGCAGCCGTCAAGGTTTCCACCGCGCTGCTGCGCCTGGAAATGGGCAACACATCCAACATCAAGTGGTTCGACGGGCTTGGCGAATACCGCATCGATTGGGGCCCCGGCTACAGGATCTACCTGATCCAGGAAGGCCGGCACCTGGTGATCCTGTTTGGCGGTGGCGACAAGTCCAGCCAGCAGGCCGACATCAGGCAGGCAAAAAAACTGATCGCCGAATTCCATCACCGCAAGAAGGCCGAACTGAAAACGAGGTGACACCCATGGCACTGACTCGAAGCTTCAAGCACAGCATTGCCGAACGCGCCGAGCGCGACCCGGCGTTTTCCCAGGCGCTGCTGGACGAGGCTGCTACGCTGTTTCTCAACGGCGAACCGGAGATGTCGCGGATCATTCTGCGCGACCTGGTCAACGCCACCGTCGGCTTCGAAGCCCTGGCCCGCGAGACCGCCAAGCCCAGCAAGAGCCTGCATCGCATGCTGTCCGCCAGCGGCAACCCGAGCATGGACAACCTGGCCGCAATCTTCGCCGCCATCCGCGCCAAGCTCGGCGTGGCCATCGAGGTCCGCGCGGTACCGGCTCACTGAGGAACGGCCAATCCAGGTGGCTCTGCGACACCACACCGCACGGCGCCTTTTTACTTATCCACAGCGATCAGGCTAAATACCCCCCTGTTCGCTCAACCTGACGGATCGTCACCATGTCCCGACAACGGCTCGCATTTGCCTGGATCGCCTGCTTCGCAGTGCTGTTCAACATGCTTGCCATGCCGCTTTCGGGAGCCATGCAGCAGGCCGATCGAGCACCTGCCGAGCAACTGTTATGGGGCAGTTTCTGTTCCTCCAGCGGCACCAAACTGGTGGCGATCTCCCTGGGCAAGCTGGAACAGCAAGCCCCGCAGAACGACGATCACTCCACGATGCAGCACTGCTGGTGCTGTTCCGGCTCGGCACCCCTGGTCGCCCTGCCAGGCCATGCGCCGCAGTTGTATTTCGCCCGTTTCGAGTCCAACCGCAGCGTCGCGCCACCCGCGCTGGTCATGCCCACGCCACGCCAGCAATGGCCGAGCCTCAATCCCCGCGCTTCACCTCTGGTCTGATTCCACCTCGCAATTGATCTGCGTGTCGAATCGTTCTGGAGAACTGCCATGTTGAAATCCGTACAGGCCCTGCAAGCCCTGCTGCTGGCCGCCCTGCTGTTGCCCGCTGGTTTTGCCACCGCCCATGAATACCAGGCTGGCGAGTTGCAGATTGCCCACCCCTGGTCACAGGAGCTGCCGCCCAACGCACCGACGGTGGCGGCCTATTTCGTCATTCACAACACCGGCAAGAATGCCGACCGCCTGCTCGGCGTCGACTCGCCGATCTCGGGCAAGGCCGAGCTGCATGAACACGTGCAGCAGGGCGACCTGATGAAAATGCAGCAGGTGCCCAACGTGGCGATAGCCCCAGGTGCGACCGTCACCTTCGCCCCCATGGCCTATCACGTGATGCTGCTGGAGCTCAAAGACCGCAGCCTGCTCAGCGACGGCAAGCGCTTCCCGCTGACCCTGCACTTCGAGAAATCCGGCGACGTCACGGTCGAGGTGGCAGTGCAGAAGCAGGCGCCCGTGGGCAACCAGGAACACATGCACGCCCAATAAGCCCCGGCCATCGTTACCGTGAATGCCTTGCGCTCGCCTGGCACCCGGCGATCCGTGCGCACGCCCCTGAAAGTACGGCGCGGCAGCTGGATCAGCCTGTTCGCCATGCTGATGATCTTTATCGGTCCACTGATTTCCCAGTCGATGCCGATGGATCAGGCCATGCCGATGAACCTGTCCATGTCGATGGACATGAACATGGGCGAGCCCGGCTGCCACGGTGAAAACCCTCACGGCACGGAGCACGGCAAGGTCCAGGGCGAACACCATGCGCTCTGGGAAAAATGCGGCTATTGCAGCCTGCTGTTCAACTGCCCGGCACTGCCTGGCAGCCTGTCGTTCACAGCACTCGACAGTTCACCGTCCAGCCACTTCCTCACCCCCTCGCCGCGCCTGGGCCATGCCCGGCAGACGGTGTTCCCCGGCGCCCGGACCCGCGCGCCACCTGTCATTGCGTAAACCCCTCAACCGCACTTCACCCGGCCGACTGTAGAAAAGACAGCCGCAGGCTGCTGGCCGTGTTGTTTACGAAATGATTGATGGAACCTTTATGTCCAGGTTTTCTGCTGACACTCGCCTGTGCTCCGCCCAGGCCCCCGCTACCTTTGCCCTGAACGAACCTCGCGTACGTTTCAACCACGCCATCGCCCTGCTCTGCGGCGCCCTGCTCACGCCGCTGGCCCTGGCGGCCGAACAACCGGTGGATCACAGCCAGCACGGCGAAGAACTGAGCCCGACGGTGATCACCGCCATCGCCCCCAGCTCACCGCTGACCGTGGTCACCAACCCCAAGGATCCGCGCCAGCCGGTCCCGGCCAGCGATGGCGGCGACTACCTGAAGACCATTCCCGGCTTCGCCCTGGTGCGCAACGGCGGCACCAACGGCGACCCGGTGCTGCGCGGCATGTTCGGCTCGCGCCTGAACATCCTCACCAACGGCGGCATGATGCTCGGCGCCTGCCCTGGCCGCATGGACGCGCCGACCTCCTATATCTCGCCGGAAACCTACGACAAGCTGACGGTGATCAAGGGTCCGCAAACCGTGCTCTGGGGGCCGGGCGCTTCGGCCGGGACCATCCTCTTCGACCGCGAGCCGGAAAACTTCGGCGAGCTGGGTACCCGGGTCAATGCCAGCGTCCTGGCCGGCTCCAACGGCCGCTTCGACAAGGTGGTGGATGCCGCCGCCGGCGGACCGCGGGGTTACGTGCGGGTGATCGGCAACCAGGCCCATTCCGACGACTACAAGGACGGCAACAACGACACCGTGCCGTCGCGCTACGACAAGTGGAACGGTGACGTGGCCCTGGGCTGGACCCCGGACGCCGACACCCTGCTGGAGCTCACCGCCGGCAAGGGCGACGGCGAAGCGCGTTACGCCGGGCGCGGCATGGACGGCTCGCAGTTCAAGCGGGAAAGCCTGGGCCTGCGTTTCGAGCGTTCCAATATCGGCGAGGTGCTGGATAAGGTCGAGGCGCAGGTCTACTACAACTACGCCGACCACGTGATGGACAACTACAGCCTGCGCACGCCGTCCGGCACCGGGATGATGGCCGGCCCCATGGCCAGCAACGTCGACCGCCGCACCCTCGGCGCGCGGATCAAGGCCACCTGGCGCTGGGCCGATGTGCAGTTGATCAGCGGTATCGATGCGCAGACCAACGAGCATCGCCAACGCAGCGCCATGGGCATCGACACCTATAAGGACCAGCCGCGCACCAAGGACGCCGACTTCCATAATTACGGCGCATTCGGCGAACTGACCTGGTACGCCGCCGATCGCGACCGGCTGATCAGCGGCGCCCGAGTGGACCGCGCCTCGGCCAAGGACTACCGCCAGAGCATCGGCTCCGGAATGATGACCCGGCCCAACCCGACCGCCGGCGATACCCGCGCCGACACCCTGCCCAGCGGTTTCATCCGCTACGAGCATGACCTGGCCGACAGCCCGACCACGGTCTACGCCGGCCTCGGCCACGCGCAACGCTTCCCGGATTACTGGGAGCTGTTCTCGCCGAAAATGGGCCCGGCCGGATCGGTCAACGCCTTCGATTCGATCAAGCCGGAAAAAACCACCCAGCTCGACTTCGGCCTGCAATACAAGACCGCGGAACTGGAAGCCTGGGCCTCGGGCTACATCGGCCAGGTACGCGACTACATCCTGTTCAACTACCGCCCGGGGATGATGGGCATGACCTCGCAAGCCGAGAACATCGACGCGCGCATCATGGGTGGCGAACTCGGCGCGGCCTACAAGCTGACCGACAACTGGAAGGCCGACGCCACCCTCGCCTACGCCTGGGGCAAGAACAGCAGCGACGGCTCGCCGCTACCGCAGATGCCGCCGCTGGACGCGCGTTTCGGCCTGACCTACAGCGCGGACAACTGGAGCGCAGGCGCCCTGTGGCGAGTGGTGGCGGCGCAGAACCGCATCGATGAAAACAAGGGCAACGTGGTCGGCAAGGACTTCGGCAAGAGCGGCGGCTTCGGCGTGTTCTCGCTCAACGGCGCCTATCGGATCAACAAGAACCTGAAGGTCAGCACCGGCGTCGACAACCTGTTCGGCAAGGCCTACGCCGAGCACCTGAACCTGGCCGGCAACGCCGGGTTCGGCTACCCGGCCAATGACCCGCAAGCCATCAACGAACCGGGGCGCACGCTCTGGACCAAGGTGGATCTGAGCTTCTAAACACAACAACAAATGGAACCGCTGCCCAAGGGCTGCGATAAGGCCGAAGGCCTTCAGCGCTATTGAGTACGTTGCGGCCGTTCCGGCCGATCGCAGCCTATCGGCAGCGGCTACAGAGAGTAATTGCCCATGCGGAGCGTTCCCTGATGAGCCAACCGAAAGTGTCTTTCTACAACCTGGCCTGGCGCTGGCATTTCTACGCCGGGCTGTTCGTGGCCCCTTTCATGGTGATGCTGTCCCTGACCGGGATCATCTACCTGTTCAAACCCCAACTCGACCCGCTGATGTACGGCCACCTGCTGCAAGTGCCGGCGGGGCACCACATGCTCAGCGCCGATGAACAACTCCAGCGGGTCCGGGCCGCGTATCCCCAGGGCCATGTCAAACAGTACCTGCCGCCGCTCGAAGCCGGACGCAGCGCGCAGTTCGTGGTGCAGAAGGAAGGTGGCGAACTCAATGTGTTCGTCGACCCTTACCACGGCAATATCCTTGGCGAGCAAGACGCCAAGAACAATCTGCAAGCCATCGCCCGGGCCATTCATGGCGAGCTGATGATCGGCACCCTCGGCGACCGGCTGGTAGAGCTGGCGGCGGGCTGGGGCATCGTCCTGGTGGTGTCCGGGCTGTATCTGTGGTGGCCGCGCGGCAAGTCTTCGGCCGGGGTGTTGTGGCCGCGGTTCAGCAGCCGCGGCCGTGTGCTGTGGCGCGACCTGCACGCCGTGGTCGGCTTCTGGGGCGCGGCGTTCCTGCTGGTGATGCTGCTCAGCGGCATGACGTGGACCGGCTTCTGGGGCAAGCAATACGCCGAGCTGTGGAACCGCTTCCCGGCGGCGATGTGGAACGATGTGCCCAAGTCCGACCAGCAGGCCGGCGAGCTCAACACCGCCAGCCGTCAGACCGTACCCTGGGCCATGGAGAACACACCGCTGCCGATGTCCGGCGACCATGCCGAACACATGGCCCACGGTGCCGCGCACGAAGGCCCGGCGGCGCCCACGGTCAGCCTGCAGCAGGTGCAGGACATCGCCACCCAGCGCCAGGTCGAAGCCGGCTACAGCATCACCTTGCCGACCAGCGCCAGCGGCGTGTTCACCATCGCCGTGTTCGCCGACGACCCGCGCAACGACGCCACCCTGCATGTCGACCAGTACACCGGCAAGGTCCTGGCCGATGTGCGCTGGCAGCAGTACAGCAACGTCGCCCGCGCCACCGAAGTCGGGGTGATGCTGCACGAAGGCAAGATGTTCGGCCCGTTCAACCAGATCGTGGTGCTGCTGATCTGCCTGATGATTCTGCTGAGCGCCGTCAGTGGCCTGGTGATCTGGTGGAAGCGTCGTCCTCAGGGGCGCCTCGGTGTACCGCCGCTGCGCCATGACCTGCCGAAATGGAAAACCGCGATGGCGATCATGCTGGCGCTGGCCGTGGCCTTTCCCCTGGTCGGGGCCTCGCTGGTGGCCGTGTGGCTGCTGGATCGCGTGCTGTTGTCGCGCTGGAACCGCTCGACTGAATCAGCCTCATCTTCATCATGAATCAGGCGAGATGCGCGGTTTAGAGGGATCTGTAGACTGCTGTCGGTTCAATTTACGACACGCATAATGTTACCTTGTAACATTAAAGTGTAAGATCCCCTACCCGCAGCCGCCCATGCTGCGGGTAACCCTCTCGAAGAAGCGACTCAGCCGCCCCGATGAACCGCCCGACAACTAAGCTCCTGGCGTCCAGCCTCTGCCTGCTGGTCCTGAATCACTCCGCCCAGGCCGACGACGCCCCCCTGATACTGCCCACCGGCACCATCAGCGCGCCAGCCATCGATACGCAGGACATCAGCCTGCACACCCCGACCACCGCCGGTTCGCGCCTGGGCCTGAGCGCCCTGCAAACCCCGGCCAGCACCGAGAGCCTGAACGGCGAGCGCATTCGCCAGCGCGGCGACCGCAGCGTGCAGGACGCGGTGTCGCGCAGCACCGGGATCAGCCGCACCGGCACGCCCGGCGACGGCGGCACTTCGTTGTCGGCGCGCGGCTTTACCGGCCAGGGTTCGGTGATGCAGCTGTACGACGGCAATCGCCTGTACAGCGGCATGGGCACCGTGACCTTCCCGGTGGACACCTGGTCGGTGGAGCGGGTGGATGTGCTGCGCGGTCCGGCCTCGGTGCTGTATGGCGAAGGCGCCACCGGCGCGGTGGTCAATGTGATCCCGAAGAAACCCTTCGCCGGCGAGATCGAAAACCACCTGCGCCTCGGCTACGGTTCCTACGACAGCCAGCAGCAAGCCCTCGACAGCGGCGGCTCGCTGAGCGACACCCTGAGCTATCGCCTGAA
Organism: Pseudomonas sp. GW822-FHT05A08; assembly: GCF_058800485.1. NCBI lineage: Bacteria > Pseudomonadati > Pseudomonadota > Gammaproteobacteria > Pseudomonadales > Pseudomonadaceae > Pseudomonas > Pseudomonas sp. GW822-FHT05A08. The sequence goes on along the minus strand of NZ_CM179511.1, from coordinate 972,752 downwards.
CCTCAACCGCCTGCGCAGCAACGGCTGGATCGATCGCGGCGACAGCACCAGCGACTTCATCAGCGCGGCGCTGCGCTGGCAGGCCACGGACGACCTGGCGTTCACCCTCGCCCACGACTACGGCGACCAGCAGCCGATGAATGATTTCGGCACCCCGCTGGTCAATGGCCGCTTCCATGAGGGCCTGCGGGACAAGAACTACAACATCGGCAACGACAAGCAGCACTACAACGATCAGTGGACGCGCCTGACCAGCGAGTGGCAGCTTTCCGACAGCGTCAGCGCCAGCAACGAGCTGTATTACCTCAAGGCCCAGCGCCGCTGGCAGAACGCCGAGAACTACAGCTGGGACACCGCCGGCCAGCAGTTGCTGCGCAGCGGCAACTTTGCCATCAAGCACCAGCAGGAGCAGGTCGGCGATCGCCAGACCTTCACCGTCAAGCACAGCCTGTTCGGCCTCGACAGCCAGACCCTGGCCGGGGTCGATTACAACCGCATCCGCTTCCAGCTCAATAGCAACTCGCCGTTCAAGGATGCGCTGCCGGATGGCCAGCCGCTGGATCTGCAACACCCGGACAAGGGCCGCTTCGACAGCGCCTCGGCCTATCGCCCGCAATTCCAGAGCACCACCAAACAGATGTCGGCCTTCGCCGAAAACCGTACCCAACTGAGCGAGCGCTGGTCGCTGGTGACCGGCGTGCGCCGCGACTACGTGCAGGTGGATCGCGACAACCTGGTGGACGGCAGCCAGAGCGACAAGACCCTGACCGGCAACAACTGGAAGGCCGGGCTGGTGTTCGCGCTGACGCCGGACACCTCGTTCTACGGCCAGTACGCCACCAGCACCGACGGCATCGGCGGCCTGATTTCCCTGAGCCCGAGCCAGCAGCAATACGACCTGGCCCGCGCCCGGCAGAGCGAGATCGGCCTCAAGCAGATGTTCTGGGACCAGCGCGGCGAGTGGACCCTGGCGGCCTATCACATCGTCAAGAAGAAGCTGCTGACCGACGACCCGGGCAACCCGACGCTCAAGCAGCAGGTCGGCCAGCAATCGTCCCGCGGCCTGGAAGCCAGCCTCGAGCTGCAACTGCCCCACGCCTGGCAACTGCAAGCCAATGCCGCCATCGTCAAGGCCGAGTACGACGACTTCCAAGAACAGGTCGGCAACCAGTTCGTCTCGCGCAGCGGCAATCGCCCGGTGGACGTGCCACGGCGCACCGCCAACCTGTGGCTGAACAAGGCGGTGACCGATAACCTGCAGGCCGGCGCCGGGGTGCGTTATGTCGATACCCGCTACGCCGACCTGGCCAACCGCAACGAGCTGCCCAGCTACACCGTGGTCGACGCGGTGCTGTCGTGGAAAGCCCTGCGCGATACCACCTTCGGTTTGCAGCTGAACAATCTGTTCGACCGGCAATACGCGCAAAGCCAATACAATGAGGGCCAGCAATGGATCCTCGGCGAACCACGGTCGTTTTTCGTGACCGCCGATTACGCCTTTTAACCAATACCTGTGCCGCCGCCGAAGGCTGCGATCGGTCTGCGCGGCATTCCGACGCAGCACACGCGCTCTTGAGGTCCTCGGAAGGTCCTACGGACCTTTTCGCAGCCTTCGGCAGCGGCTACAGGGCATCACACGGACACCGCATGACCTCGCTGAACCTCACCAACCTGGCCTGGACACCCCTGGGCCAGGGCCACTGTCATCACCAGTTCCAGCTGCGTGAGGCCAGCCTGCGCGTGGCGCCGGGGGAGTTCGTCGGGCTGATCGGACCCAACGGCAGCGGCAAGACCAGCCTGCTGCGCTGCAGCTATCGCTTCAGCCGGCCGGACCAGGGCGAAGTCCGGCTCGATCACTACAACGTCTGGAAGCAGACACCGCGCTGGTGCGCGCAACGCATCGCCGTGGTGTTGCAGGAGTTCCCCGATGCCTTCGGCCTGACCGTCGCAGAAGTGGTCGCCATGGGCCGCACGCCGCACAAGGGCCTGTTCGACGGTGACAGCGCCGCCGACCGCGCCATCGCCCGCCAGGCGCTGGAGTCGGTGGGCCTGCTGGGTTTCGAGGCGCATGCCTTCGCCACCTTGTCCGGCGGGGAAAAGCAGCGGGTGATCCTGGCCCGCGCCCTGGCCCAGCAACCGCAACTGCTGATCCTCGACGAGCCGACCAACCACCTCGACCCGCGCTACCAGCTGGAGCTGCTGCAACGGGTCAAGCGCCTGGGCATCGGCACCCTCGCCAGCATCCACGACCTGAACCTGGCCGCCGCCTTCTGCGATCGCCTGTATGTGATCGATCACGGACGCATCGTCGCCAGCGGCACGCCCGAGCAAGTGCTGACGGTCACGCTGCTGCGCGAGGTGTTCGGCGTCGACGCCCTGGTCGACCGACACCCGTTGTCCGGCTACCCACGAATCACTTGGATAACCCAACCATGACCCCGCGCGTCTCCCTCAACTGCCTGATCCCTGCCGGCCTGGCCCTGTCGCTGCTCGCCAGCCAGGCCTGCGCCGAAGCCACCCGTTACCCGCTGACCGTCCACAGTTGCAACCGCGAGGTGACCTTCAAGGAAGCACCGAAGCACGCCCTGAGCCACGACATCAACATGACCCAGATGATGCTCGCCCTGGGCCTCAAGTCGCACATGGTCGGCTACAGCGGCATCAGCGGCTGGAAGGCGGTGACGCCCGAGATGCAGGCCATCCTCGACGGCCTGCCGGAGCTGGCGGCCAAGTACCCGTCGGTGGAAACCCTGCTCGACGCCAATGTCGATTTCTTCTTCGCCGGCTGGGACTACGGCATGCGCGTCGGCGGCGACCTGACTCCACAGACCCTGACGCCGCTGGGCATCAATGTGCTGGAGCTGACCGAGTCCTGCGCCTTCGTGATGAAGCGCCCGGCCGCCAGCCTCGACGACACCTACAACGACCTGCGCAACCTGGGACGGATCTTCGACGTGCAGGACCGCGCCAACCAGTTGATCGCCGGCATGCAGCAGCAGGTCGCCGCGATCCAGCAGGACCTGCCCACGGAAAAACCGCGGGTGTTCCTCTACGACAGCGGCGAAGACCGCGCCATGACCTCCGGCCGCCTGGGCATGCCCCAGGCGCTGATCGACGCCGCCGGCGGACGCAACATCCTCGACGATGTCGAGGCCAGCTGGACCCGGGTCAACTGGGAAACCGTGGTCGAACGCAACCCGCAGGTGATCGTGATCGTCGACTACAGCGAAGTCACTGCCGAGCAGAAACAGCAGTTCCTGCTCAACAACAAGGCCCTGCAATCGGTGGATGCGATCCGTAACCAGCGCTTCATCGTGATCCCTTACGTGCAGGCCACGCCGGGCATCGATAACGTCGAAGCGGTGCAAACCCTGGCCAAGGGTTTCCACGGCGCATGATCGATCGTCGTTATGCCTTGTTGCTGACTGCCCTCGGCGCGTTACTGCTGGCGTCCTGCGTGCTGTCCCTGGGCTTCGGCTCGGCGCGGGTGCCGGTGGATGTGGTCTGGCGCATCCTGCTGCACAAGACCCTCGGCCTGGGCGAGGCGGACTGGAGCGCCGGGCAGGAACATATCGTCTGGCTGATCCGCGTGCCGCGCATGCTGCTCGGGGCCCTGGTCGGCGCCGGGTTGGCCTTGATCGGCGCGGTGCTGCAAGCAGTGACGCGCAATCCGCTGGCCGACCCGCACCTGCTCGGCGTGACCTCCGGCGCCACCCTGGGCGCGGTGATCGTGGTGCTGCATGTGGGTGAAGTCGTCGGCCTGCTGACCCTGCCTATCGCCGCCTTTATCGGCGCGTTGGCGAGCATGCTGCTGGTGCTCGGCATCGCCGCGCGCCACGGTCGGCTCGACAGCGACCGCCTGCTGCTGTGCGGGGTGGCGGTGTCCTTCGTGATGATGGCGGTGGCCAACCTGCTGCTGTTCATGGGCGACCACCGCGCCAGCTCGGCGGTGATGTTCTGGATGCTCGGCGGGCTGGGCCTGGCGCGCTGGGAACTGCTCGCGGTGCCGGCGGCCAGCGTGCTGCTCGGGCTGGTCCTGCTGCTGGGCATGGCACGGCCGTTGAACGCGCTGATGGCGGGCGAGCAGACCGCGGTGACCCTCGGCCTGAATGCCCGCAACGTGCGGCTGCGGGTGTTCCTGATCGCCTCGCTGATGACCGGGGTGCTGGTGTCCATCAGCGGCTCCATCGGCTTCGTCGGGCTGATGGTACCGCACATCGCCCGGCGTCTGGTGGGCGCCGAGCATCGGCGGCTGTTGCCGGTGTGCGTGCTGCTGGGCAGCGTGTTCCTGGTCTGGGTCGATGTCGCCGCTCGCACCCTGATCGCCCCCGAAGACCTGCCCATAGGCGTGGCTACGGCGGCCATCGGTGGGCTGTTCTTTATCGGCCTGATGCGCCGCCGCTGAAAGACGTCCTACAGAAGAACAATGTCCGACGAAGCCCTGTAGCCGCTGCCGCAGGCTGCGCTAAGGCCGAAGGCCTTTGGCGATCTTGAAGCCGTGCGCGCCCTTCGGTCGCGATCGCAGCCTGCGGCAGCGGCTACAGGTCATCACTGGCACCAGCGCGGCGCATTCGTGCGCACCAAAGCCGCCTGGCGGCCCCGCATTGGTGCGCCACCCCTCCCCTCCACGCCATGAAAGCGACGTTTTCATGCCCTGTGCCGACTAGGCACACCCCTTGCAAAACAGCCCTTCAGTAGTCCGCATCTGCCAACCAAGAAAACTCATAAGTTCATGGAGATCGCACAATGAAGCGTCGCAGCTTGATCAAGGCTTTCACACTCACGGCAAGCATTGCCGCGATGGGCATGACCTGGACCGTCCAGGCCGCCGAGACCATCAAGGTCGGCATCCTGCATTCGCTGTCGGGGACCATGGCGATCTCCGAAACCTCGCTCAAGGACATGGCGCTGATGACCATTGACGAGATCAACGCCAAGGGCGGCGTCAACGGCAAGCAGCTCGAGGCGGTGGTGGTCGACCCGGCGTCGAACTGGCCGCTGTTCGCCGAGAAAGGCCGCCAGCTGCTGACCCAGGACAAGGTCGCCGTGGTGTTCGGCTGCTGGACCTCGGTGTCGCGCAAGTCGGTGCTGCCGGTGTTCGAGGAGCTCAACGGCCTGCTGTTCTACCCGGTGCAATACGAAGGCGAAGAGATGTCGCCGAACGTGTTCTACACCGGCGCGGCGCCTAACCAGCAGGCGATCCCGGCGGTGGAATACCTGATGAGCGAAGACGGCGGCAGCGCCAAGCGCTTCTTCCTGCTCGGCACCGACTATGTCTACCCGCGCACCACCAACAAGATCCTGCGCTCGTTCCTGCATTCCAAGGGCGTGGCCGACAAGGACATCGAAGAGGTCTACACCCCGTTCGGCCACAGCGACTACCAGACCATCGTCGCCAACATCAAGAAGTTCTCCGCCGGCGGCAAGACCGCGGTCATCTCCACGGTCAACGGCGATTCCAACGTGCCGTTCTACAAAGAGCTGGCCAACCAGGGCCTGAAAGCCACCGACGTACCGGTGGTGGCCTTCTCCGTGGGCGAGGAAGAACTGCGCGGCATCGACACCAAGCCACTGGTGGGCAACCTCGCGGCCTGGAACTACTTCGAGTCCGTGGAGAACCCGGTGAACCAGAAGTTCGTCGCCGACTGGAAAGCCTACGCCAAGGCCAAGAAGCTGCCGGGCGCGGATAAAGCCGTGACCAACGACCCGATGGAGGCCACCTACGTCGGCATCCACATGTGGGCCCAGGCGGTGGAGAAAGCCAAGTCCACCGACGTCGACAAGGTCCGCGAAGCCCTGGCCGGCCAGACCTTCGCCGCGCCGTCGGGCTACACCCTGACCATGGACAAGACCAACCACCACCTGCACAAGCCGGTGATGATCGGCGAGATCCAGCCGGACGGTCAGTTCAACGTGGTCTGGCAGACCGAAGGCCCGATCCGCGCCCAGCCGTGGAGCCCGTTCATCCCGGGCAACGACAAGAAGCCGGATTACGCGGTGAAGAGCAACTAAGCAACGGATGGATGCCGGCCGCCGCTCCCGCGTCCGGCACAACCTCTGTAGCCGCTGCCGCAGGCTGCGATAAGGTCCGCAGGACCTTCGAGGCCCTCAAGAGCACGTCCTCTGCGAGGCCGATCGCAGCCTGCGGCAGCGGCTACAGACCCACGCTCCGCGCAAGGCCATTGATATGCCCACTGCCCTCTACCGTTTCATTCTCGCCTGCCTGCTGTTGCTGCCATTGGCCGCCAGGGCCGGCGACGCCGAAGACTTCGTCGCGGCCAACGCCACGCAACAGGCCAGGCTGCTGGAAAGCTGGGCCGCGCAGCCCGACCCGGCGCGCCTCGAACTGCTTGGCGCCTTGCAACAAGGCCAGCTGACCGTCGATGGCCAAGCCAAGACCTTGCGCCTGAACAATCGCCTGCGGGGTCTGATCGACACCGCCATGGCCAGCCATCAACTGCTCGCCGCCGACGCAAAAGTCCGCCTGGCCGCCGCGCAGCAGTTGCAGAAAAGCGCCAAGCCGGCGCAGCTGAAATTCCTCGATGCCAGCCTGGCCGCCGAACAGGACCAGGCCGTACACGACGCCCTGAGCCTGGCCCTGGCCAACCTGCAACTGGTGGACAGCGACCCGGCCGTGCGCCTGGCCGCGGTGCGCCTGCTGGGTGAAACCGGCGACCCGCTGGCCCGTACCCGCCTCGAAGGCCTGCTCGAACCCGGCGTGGAAGCCGATGCCGGGGTGCGCACCGCCGCCGAAACCAGCCTGGCCCAGGTCAAGCGCAAACTGCTGGTGGGCGAGGTGCTCGGACAGGCCTTCAGCGGCATGTCCCTGGGCTCGATCCTGCTGCTGGCGGCCCTGGGCCTGGCGATCACCTTCGGCCTGCTCGGGGTGATCAACATGGCCCACGGCGAGATGCTGATGCTCGGCGCCTACTCCACCTACATGGTGCAGCTGCTGTTCCAACGCTACGCCCCGCAGGCCATCGAGTTCTACCCGCTGATCGCCCTGCCGGTGGCGTTCTTTGTCACCGCCGGCATCGGCATGGCCCTGGAACGCACGGTGATCCGCCATCTCTACGGCCGGCCGCTGGAAACCCTGCTCGCCACCTGGGGCATCAGCCTGATGCTGATCCAGCTGGTGCGCCTGGTATTCGGCGCGCAGAACGTCGAGGTGTCGAACCCGGCCTGGCTGTCCGGCGGGATCCAGGTGCTGCCCAACCTGGTGCTGCCCTACAACCGCATCGTGATCATCGCCTTCGCGCTGTTTGTGGTGGTGCTCACTTGGCTGCTGCTGAACAAGACCCGCCTGGGCCTGAACGTGCGCGCGGTCACCCAGAACCGCAACATGGCCGCCTGCTGCGGCGTACCGACAGGACGGGTCGACATGCTCGCCTTCGGCCTCGGTTCCGGCATCGCCGGCCTCGGTGGCGTGGCCCTGAGCCAGATCGGCAACGTCGGCCCGGACCTGGGCCAGAGCTACATCATCGACTCGTTCCTGGTGGTGGTGCTCGGCGGCGTCGGCCAACTGGCCGGTAGCGTGTTCGCCGCGTTCGGCCTGGGGGTAGCCAACAAGATTCTCGAACCCCAGATCGGCGCCGTGCTCGGCAAGATCCTGATCCTCGCGCTGATCATTCTGTTTATCCAGAAACGTCCGCAAGGCCTCTTCGCATTGAAAGGACGGGTGATCGACTGATGAATCAGCCTCTATTGGTTACCGCTACACAAAAGGCCGGGCCCAAGGTCTCGGTCGCCGTCGGCGCGCTGATCCTGGCGGTGCTGCTGGCCCTGCCGCTGCTCTCGCTGCTGGCGCCGGACAACCCGCTGCACGTCTCGGCCTACACCCTGACCCTGGTGGGCAAGATCCTCTGCTACGCCATCGTCGCCCTGGCCCTGGACCTGGTCTGGGGTTATGCCGGGCTGCTGTCCCTGGGCCATGGCCTGTTCTTCGCCCTCGGCGGCTACGCCATGGGCATGTACCTGATGCGCCAGGCCGCGGGGGACAGCCTGCCGGCGTTCATGACCTTCCTCTCGTGGACCGAGCTGCCGTGGTACTGGAGCGGCACCGGCAGCTTCCTCTGGGCCCTGTGCCTGGTGGTGCTGGCGCCGGGCTTGCTGGCGCTGGTGTTCGGTTTCTTCGCCTTCCGCTCGCGGATCAAGGGCGTGTATTTCTCGATCATGACCCAGGCCCTGACCTTCGCCGGCATGCTCCTGTTCTTTCGCAACGAGACCGGGTTTGGCGGCAACAACGGCTTCACCAACTTCCGCACCATCCTCGGCTTCGGCATCACCGAGCCCGGGACCCGCGCGGTACTGTTCCTGGCCACCGTGCTGTTGCTGGTGGCCAGCCTGTATATCGGCTGGCGCCTGGCCCGGAGCAAGTTCGGCCGGGTGCTGACCGCGCTGCGGGACGCGGAAAACCGCCTGATGTTCTGCGGCTACGACCCACGCGGCTTCAAGCTGTTCGTCTGGGTGCTGAGCGCGGTGCTGTGCGGCCTGGCGGGGGCCTTGTACGTACCGCAAGTGGGCATCATCAACCCCAGCGAAATGTCGCCGACCAACTCCATCGAGGCTGCCGTGTGGGTCGCCCTGGGCGGTCGCGGCACGCTGATCGGCCCACTGCTCGGCGCCGGCGTGGTCAACGGCATGAAGAGCTGGTTCACCGTGGCCTTCCCGGAATACTGGCTGTTCTTCCTTGGGGCGCTCTTCATCATCGTCACCCTGTATTTGCCCAAAGGCATCATCGGCTTGCTGAAGAAAAGGGGCGAATCATGAGAATCACACCGACGGCCGAATTCATGCTCGAACCTATCCTCGATGCCAACAAGGATGCAGGCGCCAGCCGCGACGCCATCGGCCTCGGCCAGGCCGCCGGCAAGGGCCTGAACACCCGCCACGGCACCATCCTGACCCTGGAAGACATCAGCGTCAGCTTCGATGGTTTCAAGGCGCTCAACGACCTGAACCTGTACATCGGCGTCGGCGAGCTGCGTTGCATCATCGGCCCCAACGGCGCGGGCAAGACCACCCTGATGGACGTGATCACCGGCAAGACCCGGCCCACCCACGGCAAGGCCTGGTTCGGCGAAACCCTGGACCTGACGCAGATGAGCGAGGTGCAGATCGCCCAGGCCGGCATCGGCCGCAAGTTCCAGAAACCCACGGTGTTCGAAGCCCTGAGCGTGTTCGAAAACCTGGAGCTGGCGCAGAACACCGACAAGTCGGTATGGGCCAGCCTGCGGGCGAAACTCTCCGGTGAGCAGAAAGACCGCATCGACGAAGTGCTGGAAACCATTCGCCTGACCGCCTCGGTGGAACGCCAGGCCGGCCTGCTGTCCCACGGCCAGAAGCAGTTCCTGGAAATCGGCATGCTGCTGATGCAGGACCCGCAGTTGCTGCTGCTCGACGAGCCGGTGGCGGGCATGACCGATGCCGAGACCGAGTTCACCGCCGAGCTGTTCAAGCGCCTGGCGGGCAAGCATTCGCTGATGGTAGTGGAGCACGACATGGGCTTCGTCGGCTCGATCGCCGACCACGTCACCGTGCTGCACCAGGGCAGCGTGCTGGCCGAAGGGTCGCTGGAACAGGTGCAGGCCGATGAACGCGTTGTTGAAGTTTATTTGGGGCGATGAATCGGCCAGCTTCAAGCCGCAAGCTTCAAGCGGCAAGTGAACAGCAAAGCCATGCACCTCGCTCTTACTTGCAGCTTGAAGCTTGCCGCTTGAAGCCCTACTAACGGAGTTCCAATGCTACAGGTCCAACACCTTCATCAGTACTACGGCGGTAGCCACATCCTGCGCGGCCTGAGCTTCGAGGCGAAGGTCGGTGAAGTCACCTGCCTGCTCGGACGCAACGGGGTGGGCAAGACCACCCTGCTCAAATGCCTGATGGGCCTGCTGCCGGCCAAGGAAGGCACGGTGAACTGGGAAGGCCAGGCCATCACCGCCTACAAGCCCCATCAACGGGTGCATGCCGGCATCGCCTACGTGCCCCAGGGCCGGGAGATCTTCGGCCGCCTGACCGTGGAAGAAAACCTGTTGATGGGGCTTTCCCGTTTTGGCGCGAAAGAAGCCAAGGAAGTGCCGGCCTTCATCTACGAGCTGTTCCCGGTGCTGCTGCAAATGAAACAGCGGCGCGGCGGCGACCTGTCCGGCGGCCAGCAACAGCAGCTGGCCATCGGCCGGGCCCTGGCCAGCCGGCCACGGCTGTTGATCCTCGACGAGCCCACCGAGGGCATCCAGCCGTCGGTGATCAAGGAAATCGGCGCGGTGATCAAGAAACTCGCAGCCCGCGGCGACATGGCGATCCTGTTGGTGGAGCAGTTCTACGACTTCGCCGCCGAACTGGCCGACCAGTATCTGGTGATGTCCCGGGGCGAAATCGTCCAGCAGGGCCGCGGTGAAAATATGCAAGCCGAGGGTGTACGCGGCCTGGTTACCATCTAAGTTACGATCTAGCCTGTAACGTCCAGACATTAAGCACGAACCATGAACCTGCCAGCCCACACCGCCCTGTTCACCCCCAGCTGGCATGCCGAGCTGGAACTCGGCTACGCCCGCTTTGACGACAGCACGCGCCCAGTGCAGCGCCGGCACAAGGGCCCGCTGCGGGTGCAGAAACACCTGTACGCCGAAGGCCCCGAGGTCTGCCAGCACATCATCGTGCATCCGCCCGGCGGGATTGCCGGCGGCGACCGCCTGCAGATCCGCGCCAGCGTCGAGCGCGATGCCTGGGCGCAACTGACCAGCCCCGGCGCCGCCAAGTGGTATCGCGCCAACGGGCCCGCCTATCAGACCCTGGAATTGAACGTCGCCGCCGGCGCCACCCTGGAATGGCTGCCCCAGGAAACCATCGTGTTCAGCGCCGCCCAGGCCGAACTGAGCACCCGTATCGAGCTGCAAGGCGACGCCCGGCTGTTCTACTGGGATGTGGTGGCGCTCGGCCGCCCGGCCAGCGACGAGCGCTTCGACCTCGGGCATTTCCAGTCGCACCTGGACATCCGCCGCGACGGCCAGTTGCTCTGGCACGAACGCCAGCGCATCGGCGGCGGCGACGGTTTGCTCGACTCACCGATCGGCCTGGACGGCCAGCCGGTCTTCGCCACCCTGCTGGCCACCGGCGAAATCGACAGCCAGCTGCTGGAGCGTTGCCGTTCGCTGCCTCATGCCGTGCGCGGCGACCTGACGCAACTGCCCGGCCTGCTGGTGGCCCGCTGCCTGGCCAGCGAAGCGCTGCTGGCCCGCGCCTGGCTGATCGACCTGTGGCGCCTGTTGCGCCCGGCCCTGCTGGGGCGCGAGGCGCTGCCGCCGAGGATCTGGAACACATGACACAGCGACACGACTTTCCTGTAGCCGCTGCCGCAGGCTGCAATCGTCCGCGTAGCGGGCGCCAAACCAGACGCCGCGGTGTATCAGGCAGATCGCGTCAACCAGGGTGCGTCTCCTGCGGAGCCGATCGCAGCCTGCGGCAGCGGCTACGGATGCATCGCGCCATGCCCCCTTTCAACGGCTCAACAACGGATTTTGAACGATGGACCTGACCCCACGCGAAAAAGACAAACTGCTGATCTTCACCGCCGGCCTGGTGGCCGAACGGCGCCTGGCCCGTGGCGTGAAGCTCAATTACCCGGAAGCCATGGCCTATATCTCCGCGGCGCTGCTCGAAGGCGCCCGCGACGGCCAGACCGTGGCCGAGCTGATGCACTACGGCACCACCCTGCTGACCCGCGAACAAGTAATGGAAGGCATCCCGGAGATGATTCCGGAAATCCAGGTGGAAGCGACTTTCCCCGACGGCACCAAGCTGGTCACCGTCCACCAACCGATCGCCTGAGGCCGCCCATGACGTACTCCATCCGCGATGCCGTGCATGCCGACCTGCCGGCGATCCGCGATATCTATAACGACGCCGTACTCAACACCACGGCGATCTGGAACGAACAGGCCGTGGACCTGGGCAATCGCCAGGCCTGGTTCAGCGCCCGCCAGGCCCAGGGTTATCCGATCCTGGTGGCGGTCGACGCCGACGAAAGCGTGCTCGGCTATGCCTCGTTCGGCGACTGGCGGCCCTTCGACGGCTTCCGCCATACCGTCGAGCACTCGGTGTATATCCGCAACGACCAGCGCGGCAACGGCCTCGGCCCGCGCCTGATGCAAGCGCTGATCGAACGCGCCGGGGCCTGCGACAAACACGTGATGGTCGCGGCCATCGAAAGCGGCAATGCCGCCTCGATCCGCCTGCATGAACGCCTGGGCTTCGTCACCACCGGCCAGATGCCGCAAGTGGGCACCAAGTTCGGGCGCTGGCTGGACCTGACGTTCATGCAATTGACCCTCGATCCGGGGGCGCCACCGCCCACCGTCCACAAGGAGTGATACCCGATGAACGCCGCCCAACTGCGTCGAGTCCATGCGGAGAGCTTTGCCCACTATCGCCAGGGGTTGATTGATCTGTTGTTCGACGCCGTGGGCCACGGCGCCTCGGTCGGATTCATGGCCGACCTCGACGAGGAACAGGCCCGCGCCTACGTCAACAGCGTCCAGGCCAGCGTGACCGACGGCAGCCTGCTGCTGTGGGTGGTGGTGCAGGACGAGCGGGTCCTGGCCAGCGTGCAACTGGCGCTGTGCCAGAAGCCCAACGGCCTCAATCGCGCCGAGGTACAAAAGCTGCAGGTGCGCCACGACGCCCGCCGCCGTGGCCTGGGCCAACAGTTGATGCACGCCGTGGAACAGGCGGCGCGCCAGCACAAGCGCGGCCTGCTGTACCTGGACACCGAAGCCGGCTCGGACGCCGAAGCCTTCTACAGCGCCCAGGGCTACACCCGCGTCGGCGAACTGCCGAACTACTGCCAAAGCCCGGACGGCACCTACAGCCCGACCGCCATTTACTTCAAGACTCTGGGGCAACCCGTATGATTCCAGGCCAATACCAGATCCAGCCCGGCGACATCGAACTCAACACCGGCCGCCGCACCCTCAGCCTGAGCGTCGCCAACAGCGGCGACCGGCCGATCCAGGTGGGCTCGCACTATCATTTTTTCGAAACCAACGACGCCCTGACCTTCGACCGCGCCGCCAGTCGTGGCATGCGCCTGAACATCCCGGCCGGCACCGCCGTGCGCTTCGAGCCGGGGCAGACCCGGGAAGTCGAGCTTGTCGATCTGGCTGGGTTGCGGCGAGTTTACGGGTTCGCGGGACGAATCATGGGCGACTTGTAGACTTCAGCCGCAAGTCTCTAGCTGCAAGCTGCAAGAAAAAGCACTTCGCGGCGCTCCCCCTACATTGTTTTTACTTGAGGCTTGCAGCTTGAAGCTTGCAGCTCATAGGCGAGGATCATGGCAATGAAAATCAGTCGTCAGGCATATGCCGACATGTTCGGCCCCACCGTCGGTGACAAGGTGCGCCTGGCCGACACCGAGCTGTGGATCGAAGTCGAGAAGGACTTCACCACCTACGGCGAAGAAGTGAAGTTCGGCGGCGGCAAGGTGATCCGTGACGGCATGGGCCAGGGCCAACTGCTGGCGGCCGAGGTGGTCGATACCCTGATCACCAACGCGCTGATCATCGATCACTGGGGCATCGTCAAGGCCGACGTCGGCCTCAAGGACGGGCGCATTGCCGCCATCGGCAAGGCCGGCAACCCGGACATCCAGCCCGACGTGACCATCGCCGTCGGCGCCAGCACCGAAGTCATCGCCGGCGAGGGCATGATCCTCACCGCCGGCGGCATCGACACCCATATCCACTTCATCTGCCCGCAGCAGATCGAAGAGGCGCTGATGAGCGGCGTCACCACCATGATCGGCGGCGGCACCGGGCCGGCCACCGGCACCAACGCCACCACCTGCACCTCGGGGCCGTGGCACATGGCGCGCATGCTCCAGGCGGCGGACGCGTTCCCGATGAACATCGGCTTCACCGGCAAGGGCAACGCCAGCCTGCCGGAACCCTTGATCGAACAGGTCAAGGCCGGAGCCATCGGCCTCAAGCTCCACGAGGACTGGGGCACCACCCCGGCCAGCATCGACAACTGCCTGAGCGTCGCCGACCAGTACGACGTGCAGGTGGCGATCCACACCGACACCCTCAACGAATCGGGCTTCGTCGAAACCACCCTCGGCGCGTTCAAGGGCCGCACCATCCACACCTATCACACCGAAGGCGCCGGCGGCGGCCATGCCCCGGACATCATCAAGGCCTGCGGTTTGCCCAACGTGCTGCCGAGCTCGACCAACCCGACCCGGCCGTTCACCCGCAACACCATCGACGAACACCTGGACATGTTGATGGTCTGCCACCACCTCGACCCGAGCATCGCCGAGGACGTGGCCTTCGCCGAAAGCCGCATCCGCCGCGAGACCATCGCCGCCGAAGACATCCTCCACGACCTGGGCGCCTTCTCGATGATCAGCTCCGACAGCCAGGCCATGGGCCGGGTCGGCGAGGTCATCACCCGCACCTGGCAGACCGCCGACAAGATGCACCGCCAGCGCGGCCCGCTGCCGGGCGACGGCGCCGGTAACAGCAATTTCCGGGTCAAGCGCTACATCGCCAAATACACGATCAACCCGGCGATCACCCACGGCATCAGCCACGAAGTGGGCTCCATCGAAATCGGCAAATGGGCCGACCTGGTGCTCTGGCGTCCGGCGTTCTTCGGGGTCAAGCCGACATTGATCCTCAAGGGCGGGGCCATCGCCGCCAGCCTGATGGGCGATGCCAACGCCTCGATCCCGACCCCGCAACCCGTGCATTACCGGCCAATGTTCGCAAGCTACGGCGGCAGCCGGCACGCCACCAGCCTGACCTTTATCAGCCAGGCCGCGCTGGCGGCCGGGGTGCCGCAACAATTGGGGCTGAAAAAGCAGATCGCGGTGGTCAAGGGCTGCCGCGACGTGCAAAAGAGCGACCTGATCCACAACGACTACCTGCCGGATATCGAGGTCGACCCGCAGACCTATCAGGTCAAGGCCGACGGCGTGCTGCTCTGGTGCGAACCGGCGGAGGTGTTGCCGATGGCGCAGCGCTACTTCCTGTTCTAGAAAGCTGGCTGTTCTAGAAACCTGGATCCAACGGGCGCCCATCCGGGCCGCCCAACGGTCAGCAAAGCCGGACGTCTTACCGTGTTGAACGGCTCAATCGCGACTAGAATTCGACACGCCGTCCTCACTCTGCTGCCTGACAAGGTTCCCGGCCATGCGTCTACCCGATTTCATCGTGCAACAGGTTGATCGCATCGTTGATGAGTGGGAGCGGTTCGCCCGATCCATTGCCCCCGATACCGACTCCCTGACCCGCCTGCAATTGCGCGACCACGCCAAGTCCATCCTGCTGGCCGCCGCTCGCGACATGCGCACTGCCCAGACCGCCAGCGAACAGGCCGCCAAGGCGCGAGGCGAAGGCCCGGAAAAGACCCCGAGCCTCGACGAAGCCGCCGCCAGCCATGGCGAATTGCGCCACAACGTGGGCTTCGACCTGGTGCAGATGACCTCGGAATTCCGCCACCTGCGCGCCTGCGTGATCCGCCTCTGGGTCGCCAGCCTGGAGTCGCCGGAACTGGCCTATTTCCAGGACATGATCCGTTTCAACGAAGCCATAGACGAAGCATTGGCCGAGTCCACCGCGGCCTATGCCGAACAGGTCAACCGTTCGCGGGATATCTTCCTGGCGATTCTCGGCCACGACCTGCGAACCCCCTTGCAGGCGGTGAGCATGTCCACCGAGATGCTGGCGCGCAAAGTCGCGCTGGACGCCGATGCGCTGGCCTACGTGTCGCGGATCAAGAGCAGCTCCCGGCACATGGCGACGATGGTCGGCGACCTGCTGGAGTTCGTGCGCAGCCGCCTGGGCAGCAGCCTGCCCATCGAGCCCGCGCCCATGGACATGGCCAGTGCCGCCAAGGCAGCCATGGACGAAGCCTGCGCCGGCTGGCCGGACTGCACGCCGGCGCTGAACTTCCATGGCGACAGCCATGGCATCTGGGATCGCGGGCGCATCGAGCAGATGCTGCAGAACCTGATCGGCAACGCCCTGCAGCATGGCAGCAATAACCACACCGTGACCGTCACCCTCACCGGCGCCGCCGAGCAGGTGCTGCTGACCATCCACAACTACGGCCCGCCGATCCCCAAGGAAGCCTTGAGTACCCTCTTCGATCCGCTGGTACGCAGCGCCAACGAAGAACTCGGCAGCTCCTCCACCAGCCTCGGCCTGGGCCTGTTCATCGTCAAGGAAGTGGTCACCGCCCACCAGGGCAGCATCGAGGTCAGCTCCAGCGAGGCCGATGGCACCACCTTCACCGTGACCCTGCCGCGGGTGTCCCACGCCGAATAGTCGTAGAGAGCAAACGGCCGACATCCCTGTAACCGCTGCCGAGCCTGCGAAGCTGCGCTCGACCGCGAAGCGGTCGTAAACCAGGCACTGCTTTCCTTCAGGTAAACCGCTAATACAGGTTTTGCGAGGACTCCGTCCTCGAACGCAGCCTCGCGAGCTCGGCAGCGCCTACAGACGCTCGTCACTCGCTGAGCAGACGCCCCAGGCGCTGCTTGAGCATCTGGTTTTCCGTGCGCAATTCGCGGACTTCATCGAGCAGTTCCAGCGCCAGGGCGACGCCTTCCCACTCCAGTTCCAGATCGCGCCGCAACTTGGCGGCGCGCTTGGCGACCGCCAGTTCGTAATCGGTGAAACGCCAGTCCCGTGGCGCCGAGCCATGGGGATCGAGGATCCCGTGCTCGACGATTTCCATCACATAGGCGGCCGGTAGATCGGCCACCTCGCAGAACTCTTCCATATCCAGCTGAACGATCAGGGTGCTCATGGTTAGCGACTCCTTGTTTCAGATCAGAATGGGTTGCAGATCAGAAATGCTCCCGCGGATTGAAGGCGGCCTTTTTCGCCAGCTCCTGCCACAGCGCCTTGACGTCGTCGCCGGAGGCCTTGGGCATCACGGCCTTGAGCTGCACGAACAGATAACCGCGATGCCCGGCCTTGTTCAGCAGGCCATGGCCCTTGGCGCGCAGGCGTTGGCCGTTCTGGCTGCCGGCCGGCACCTTGAGGTTGATCTTGCCGGTCAGGGTCGGCACCGCGACCTCGGTCCCCAGCGCCAGCTCCCAAGGGGCCAGCGGCAAGGTGATGATCAGGTTCTCGCCCTCGATATCGAACTTCGGATGGGGCGCGAAACGAATGGTCAGGTACAGGTCGCCATTGACCCCGCCACCGACACCCGGCGCGCCCTGGCCCTTGAGGCGGATACGCTCGCCGTCGGTGACGCCGGCCGGGATCTTCACGTTCAGGCTCTTGCTGGTGTTGCTGACGTGCTGGCCGGCAGCGTTGTACTGCGGCACCTTGAAGCTGACCTTCTTCGACTCGGCCGACAGGGTCTCTTCCAGGAAGATCGGTAATTCCATTTCCACGTCTTGCCCCCTGCGCCCGGCGCTGCGCGATTGTCCACCGCCGAAACCCGGCCCGCGGTTGCCGAAGATCGAACTGAAGAAGTCCGAAAAATCCCCGCCATCGCCGAAACCGCCGGCATCCGCGCGACCCTTCCAGCCCGGTGGGCCCTGGAACGGCTGGCCGTGCTGGCCGTAACGCCGCAGATCGTCGTATTCGGCCCGCTTGTCCGCGCTTTTCAGCGCTTCGTAGGCTTCCGACGCGTCCTTGAACTTGGCTTCGGCGTCTTTTTCCTTGCTGACATCCGGGTGGTATTTGCGCGCCAGCTTGCGGTAGGCGGCCTTGATCGCCTTGTCGTCCGCCGTCGGCTCCACCCCGAGAATCTTGTAATAGTCTTTGAAGTCCATCTAAGGATCACCATCCGTTATCAATATGGCGCGGCGGGACGTACAGCATGCACTCTTGAACAGCGTCAAGGCTGATCGATCTCAATACTGTGACTCACGCGGCGCAGCAGAAGTTTATCGGCAGCTGGCGGCGGTTCTTGCGACCGCCCGATGGCTGCCCGGCCCATGCCTGCAAGTTTGGGGTGAAGAATAGTCTTTCAAGGCTTGCGGGTTTCGATTTAGCGGATAGTCGGCCTTCGATTCTGCGAACGACTGGCATACACTGCGCGGCCGTTTTTTCCAACCGGAACTCGAAAGACATGAAAAACGCATCTGCGGCCCGTGCCTGCGGTATCGACTTCGGCACGTCCAACTCCACGGTCGGCTGGCTGCGCCCCGGCATGGAAACGCTGATTGCGCTGGAGGACGACAAGATCACCCTGCCGTCGGTGGTCTTCTTCAACATCGAAGAACGCCGTCCGGTGTATGGCCGCCTGGCACTGCACGAATACCTGGAAGGCTACGAAGGCCGGCTGATGCGCTCGCTGAAGAGCCTGCTGGGTTCCAAGCTGATCAAGCACGACACCAGCGTGCTGGGCACGGCGATGCCGTTCAAGGACCTGCTGGGCCTGTTCATCGGCCAGCTCAAGAGCCGCGCCGAAGCCGCCGCCGGCCGGGAGTTCGAGGAAGTGGTGCTGGGTCGCCCGGTGTTTTTCGTCGATGACGACGCCGCCGCCGACCAGGAGGCCCAGGACACCCTGGTGGAAGTGGCGCGCAAGCTGGGCTTCAAGGAAGTCTCCTTCCAGTACGAGCCGATCGCCGCGGCCTTCGACTACGAGTCGACCATCGAGCGCGAAGAGCTGGTGCTGATCGTCGACATCGGCGGTGGTACCTCCGACTTCTCCCTGGTGCGCCTGTCGCCCGAGCGCCGTGGCCTGGACAACCGCCACGAGGACATCCTCGCCACCGGCGGCGTGCACATCGGCGGGACCGACTTCGACAAGCAGCTTTCGCTGGCCGGCCTGATGCCGCTGTTCGGCTACGGCAGCCGGATGAAGAGCGGCGCCTACATGCCCACCAGCACCCACATGAACCTGGCGACCTGGCACACCATCAACTCGGTGTACTCGCAGAAGTCCCAGCTGGCCCTGGGCAGCATGCGCTACGACATCGAAGACACCGGCGGCATCGACCGCCTGTTCAAGCTGATCGAACAGCGCGCCGGGCACTGGCTGGCCATGGAGGTGGAAGAGACCAAGATCCAGCTGACCCACGCCGACAACCGCGTGGTGCCCCTGGACCGTATCGAGGCCGGCCTGAGCGTGGACCTGAGCCGGGCGCTGTTCGAGTCGTCGATCGACAGCCTGCTGGAGCGCATCCGCGGCAGCGTCACGCAACTGCTGGGCGATGCCAATGTCGGCGTCGGCCAGGTCGATACGGTGTTCTTCACCGGCGGTTCCAGCGGCATCCCGGCCCTGCGCCAGAGCGTCGCGGACATGCTGCCCAACGCCCGCCACGTCGAAGGCAACATCTTCGGCAGTATCGGCAGCGGCCTGGCGATCGAAGCGAAGAAACGGTACGGATAAAAGCAGCGGCAAGTTGCAAGCTACAAGCCGCAAGTAAAAGCAGAAGCCTTATCTGCCTCAAACTTGCGGCTTGCAGCTTGCAGCTGCTTTTAAACCAACCCCGCCAGCTTCAATTCACTCTTCAGATAGGCGTAGTAAATCGGCCCGGCCACCACCCCCGGCAGGCCGAACGCCGCCTCGAACACCAGCATCGCCAACAGCAACTCCCAGGACTTGGCACTGATCTGCCCGCCGACGATCCGCGCGTTGAGGAAGTATTCCAGCTTGTGGATAAAGATCAGGTAGCCCAGCGCCGCCGCGGCCACCCAGATCGACAGCGACATGCCGACGATGGTGATCAGGGTGTTGGAGATCAGGTTGCCGATCACCGGCAACAGCCCCAGCAGGAAGGTCAGCACGATCAGGGTCTTGGTCAGCGGCAGCTTGACCCCGAACATCGGCAGGATCAGCGCGAGGAAGATCCCGGTGAAGAAGGTGTTGAGCAGGGAAATCTTGATCTGCGCGAAGACGATGTTGCGAAAGGCCTGGACCAGCAGGTGCAGGCGGTCGAACAGCGCGGCCGCCAATGGCTTGCGCTTGGTCAGGTCGGGCACGCGCTGCAAGGCGATGATCGCCCCCAGCACCATGCCGATCAGCAAGGTCACGAACATGTGCGCCGCGTCCTTGCCCACCAGTTGCAGCTCGCTCAGGTGCTTGCTGGCCCAGGCGCCGATGGCCACCTGGAACTCCGCCGCGCTGGCCGGCAGATAGGAGTCGAGGAACGGCGGCAGCTGGCCGCGCGCCTTGTCCACCACCGTCATGAACTTGTCCAGGGAAGCCCCCGGGTTCTCCGCTTCGTGCAGCAGGAAGCTGATGGCGCCGGCGAACAGCAGCGTCAGCACGCTGACCACCAGGGTGCCGAGCAGGGCCACCGCCAACCAGCGCGCCCGCCGACCTTCGATCAGCCGTTGCAGTTGCGGGGTGAGCATGTTGACCAGTTCGAACACCAGCAGGCCCGCCAGCAGGCTCGGTAATAGCCGCAACGGTATTACCAGCAACAGGCCGCCGAAGATGATCACCCAACTGAACAACAACAGATGACGCTGAGAAAACGTTGGCATACAGCCTCAAACAAACAGCGTGAAAGGATTGGCAGTCTGCCAGCGTTGCACTGGCGATGCGAGGCCGACAGGCGCGGGTTTGCTGGCGATCAACGATACAGGGTGTGTCAGGCAAACCGCCGCGACCGGACCGTGAACAAGCTCGCGCCTGCGAGGGAGAAGGTTATTGCTTCTTCAGGCACGTGCTCATGAAGGTCTTGCGCTCATCGCCCTTGAGGGCTTTGGCAGTGGCGTCGGCGTTGCAGGTCTTCATCCGTTCCTGCGGGGTTGCCGCGGCAGCCGGGGTGGCTTTCAGGCAGGTGCTCATAAAGGCTTTGCGTTCATCGCCCTTGAGGGCTTTCGCGGTGGCGTCGGCGTTGCAAGTGGTCATTTTGTTCTGCTGGGCGGTGGCGGCAAAGCCTTGGGAACAGAGCAGCAGACCGACCATCAACAAAGGGATACGCAGCATCTTCATGGAGTTTTCTCCTTGTTACCGCACCGACGGGCGCGGCCTCCAGCGCAGTGTAGACAAACCCTGTTACAGGTTCACCTGTTCTGTAGGCTGGTGCGCCGGTACTGCTCGGGGGTGCAACCGGCCTGGCGCTGGAACATCGCGATAAATGCCGAGGCGCTGCTGTAGCCCATGTCGAACGCCACCTCCTGGACACTGCGCGCGCTGTCCAGCGCCTCGATGGACGCCAGGAAGCGCAGGCGCTGGCGCCACTCGCCGAAACTCATGCCCAGCTCGCGCACGAATTGCCGGGCCAGGGTGCGTTCGCTGACATGAATCTGCCGCGCCCAATCGGCCAGCGCACGGTTATCCCCCGGGGCGGCCTGCAACGCTTCCAGCACTCCGAGCAAAGCCGGGCTGCTGGCATACGGCAGGTAACCGTCATGCACCGGCGCCTGTTGCAACTGGTCGAGCATTACCTGGGCCAGGCGGCCGTCCGCTTCCTGCTCGGGGATCTGCACATCGCGCGCGGCGAAGTCCTTGAGGATCGCCTTGAGGATATCGCTGATGGCCAGGGTACAGGCCTGCTGCGGCAGCGCCTGGCACAACTGCGGGGCCAGGCACACGGCGCGGTACACGATCGGCTGCGGGCTATAGAAACTATGCTCGGTACCCGGCGGAATCCAGATGGCGTACTGCGGCGGCGACATAAAGCGCTGGCCGGCGATTTCCATGTGCATCACGCCATGGGCCGAGTACTCCAGGCAACCCCAGGGGTGGCGATGTTCCAGCGCATGGCTGTGGGCGTCGAAATCGGCATAGCGGAAGTACACCGGCGCCGGCAGACCGCTGAAGGGCAGCAGGTCGATGTGTTTTTTGCTCATGCTGTCCGGATTCAGGGGCGGGTTGTCTGGATCGAAGTATAGGCCTGGATCCAGACAGAGGGATAATCACCCTTCATCAACGTTCTGGTTTTCCTCATGCAATACGCTTATCCGTTACTGGCCGTCTTTATCTGGGCCGGCAATACCGTCATCAACAAACTGGCGGTCGGGGCGATCTTCCCCGCGGAGATCGGTTTCTATCGCTGGCTGCTGGCCGGCCTGTTGTTCACGCCGTTCATGCTCAAGGCAGTGGTCGCCCATTGGGCGGTGATCCGCCCGAACCTGGGCAAGATCTTCATCCTCGGCGTGCTGGGTATGGCGGTGTACCAGAGCCTGGCCTACTTCGCCGCGACCCTGACCTCGGCCACCAACATGGGCATCATCCTCTCGCTGATGCCGCTGATGTCGCTGGCCATGGCCATCGCCAGCCTCGGCCAGCGCCTGACGGCCGGCGCCCTGGCCGGTGCCGTGTTGTCGTTTGCCGGGGTGCTGGTGGTGGTGTCGTCCGGCAGCCTCGACGTGCTGCTGGAACAGGGGGTGAACCTGGGCGACGCGATGATGCTGATCGCCACCCTGGCCTACGCGATCTACAGCACCCTGCTGAAAAAATGGCAGCTGCGCCTGCCGCCGCTGGTGCTGCTGTACCTGCAGGTGCTGGTGGCCGTGGTGGTGCTGTTTCCGCTGTTTCTGGCCTCGCCGAAAACCGGCCTGACCCTGCACAACATTCCCCTGGTGCTCTATGCCTGCCTGCTGGCCTCGATGCTCGCGCCGCTGGCGTGGATGCAGGCAGTGGTACGCCTGGGACCGAGCCGCACCACGCTGTTCTTCAACCTGCTGCCGCTGATCACCGCGCTGATTGCCGCCGTGGTGCTGCATGAACAGCTGGCGTTGTATCACCTGGTGGGTGGGGTGCTGACCCTGGGCGGGGTGATTCTGTCGGAACGCTGGACCACCGCGCTGGGGCGCAAGGCCAGCGCCGCCTGACAGATCGTCATCGCGAGCGTGCTCGCGATACACCTCAAGACCGCCACATCCCTCTCTGGCTATACCCCCGCCGCCTTCAACCGCTGCGCATGCTCGACGAACAGCCGGATCGGCTCGGCGCCCTTGCCCACCAGCCCCAGCGACTGGTTGACGATATCGAAGTGGTCCAGGGGGTAATCGTCGCCAATCACCGTGCCCAGGTGCGAGCTGTAGCGGCCGACCATGCCATCGCACTGCCCGGCCTCGCGGACAAAGGTCCTGGCGAACAGCCGGCAAGTGCGGTTGGTGCCGTCGAACAGGTTGCGCCCGCGATTGGTCTTGCCCGGCTGCAAGGTGCCGGACCAGGAGTAGTAGCGCACCCCGTTGACCTCTTCCGGCCCCTGCCCGCCCCAGGTGTCCGGCAGGCCCTGGGGATACTGGCGGTTGAACAGTGCCACGCCCTCGCTGGTCAGCGAGCGGTGCGAGGCATGGATATCCGCCGGCAGCTTCGGCCCGCGATAGCCGGTGTCGAGCCAGCTCATCAGCACGGCAATCACCCGCAGGATAAAACTCAGCACACGCCCGCGCAGGGTGTCGATGGAATGGTGGCGCTCGATGTAGTCGGCCAGTTCGGAGCCATGATTGGGCCCGGCCACCGAGGTCACCGAGGCCACCCAGTCCGGCCGTTTGGCCGCGGCATAGCGGGCGGTGAGCGAGCCCTGGCTGTGACCGATCAGGTTGACCTTGTCCGCGCCGGTTTCGCGGCGGATCTCCTCGATCCGCGCCAGCAACTGCTCGCCGCGCATCTCAGTGGAGTGCAGCGGCGAGACCTGCACGGCAATCACCGTGGCCCCGCCGCGGCGCAACGCCGACTCGATGCCGAACCAGTAGGAGTACAGCACCAGCCGGATAAACCCCAGCATGCCGGGGACCAGGACCAGCGGGTAACGCGTGGCAAGCTCTTGGGACATGGGAACATCCTTGTGATCGGACTTGTATCAGGGACCGCGGCGCCCAAGGCTGGATGCAGGACAGCAGCCAAGAGCATCGACAGCCAAGATGACAGCTTCACGACCACTGTATGACATTCCCCGGGATCCATCCCCTTCTACTTCAGCCCCACCACCCCGGCCACGATCAGCCCCACCGACAGCAGCTTGACCAGCGTCAGGCTCTCCCCCAGCAAGGCGAAACCGAGGAACACCGTGCCCAGGGAGCCGATGGCGGTCCAGATCGGGTAGGCGATGCTCACCGGCAGTTCACGCATCGCCAGGGTCAGGAAGTAGATGCCGCCCAGCGCGGCCACCACCGTCAGCAGCGACGGCCACAACCGGGTGAACCCCTCGGCGTACTTCATGCCCATGGCGAAGGTGACTTCGAAGGCGGCGGCGATCAGCAAGAACAGCCAGGCCATGTCGCCTCCTCAGAAGGTTCGCGCCAGTGCCAGCAGGCGCTGCTCGGCTTCGGCGCAGGACACCTGGAACGTGCGCTCGGCCGATTCCTCGCCTTCGGCCGCGACCACCGTGACGTCGTCGATACCGATAAAGCCCAGCGCCGTGCGCAACCATGGATCGGCATGGTTCATGGCCTCCAGCTCGCCGCCCGGGCCGAAGCCGAAGCCGCCGCGACTGGTGACGATCAGCGCTTTCTTGCCCCGCACCAGCGGCTCGTATTGGGCGATGCCGTTGTCCTGGACGGTATTGAAGGTCAGGCCCAGGCGCACGATCTGGTCGACCCAGGCCTTGAGGCCGCTGGGCACGCTGAAGTTGTACATCGGCGCCGAGATCACCAGCAGCTCATGTTCCAGCAGCTCCGTCACCAGCTCGTCACTCAGGGCCAGGTCGGCCTGCATCGACAGGGGCCGCGCCTGGGGTTCGGGATAAAACGCCGCGGCGACGAAGGCCTCGCTGACATGGGGCAGCGAAGCGCGACCGATTTCCCGGCGGGTCAACCGGCCCTGGGGATGGGCCTCGAGCCAGGCCTGGAGAAAGCGCTCCGTCAGCCGCCGCGAATGGGAACGTTCACCACGGGGGCTGCCATGTACTGCTAGAATTCTGCTCATCTGTCATTCCTCATCCTGGATCATTCTGGAAGACCGTAAAAGCCTTCCTGGGCGAGGAATAAAGCTATTGATGCAGGCCCCCTGGAACAAATGAGCAATAGTTGATCAGGATGAATCCATTTCACCCATAAGGTGACCCAGTATGTTTGCCAACCTGCCGTTGACCGCCCTGCGCGCCTTCGAATCGGCGTCCCGGCTCCTGAGTTTCAAGGCCGCCGCCGAGGAACTGTCGGTTACGCCCACGGCGATTTCCCACCAGATCCGCTCCCTGGAAAGCTGGCTGGGCGTGCCGCTGTTCCAGCGCCTGCCGCGCCAGGTGCGCCTGACCGAATGCGGCGAACGGCTGTTTCACAGCCTGCACGGCGCCTTGCTGGAAGTGGCGCAGAGCGTCGACAGCCTGCGCCCGCAACGCAGCGGCGCGAACCTGATGATCTCCACCA
This sequence comes from Pseudomonas sp. GW822-FHT05A08, assembly GCF_058800485.1. Taxonomy (NCBI): domain Bacteria; kingdom Pseudomonadati; phylum Pseudomonadota; class Gammaproteobacteria; order Pseudomonadales; family Pseudomonadaceae; genus Pseudomonas; species Pseudomonas sp. GW822-FHT05A08. The sequence continues at coordinate 947,520 of NZ_CM179511.1, read as the reverse complement.
CGCCGGCCTTCGCCGCGCTGTGGCTGGTGCCGCGCCTGGGGCGCTTTTATGCCCGGCACCCGAACATCAACCTGCGCCTGGACACCAACTGCGAGGTCATCGACCTGCAACAGGATGCGAGTGTCGACCTGGTGATCCGCTACAGCCTGGACGACTACCCCAATCTCTATGGGCTGTGCCTGTTCGACGAGTGCTTCGCGGTCTACGGCTCGCCGGAGCAGGTGGCCCTGGCCCGCCAACAGACGCCGACGCTGATCAGCGTGCGCTGGCACAATTCCAAGCTCTACGCCCATGGCTGGGAGGCCTGGTGCGACAAGGCGCAGGAAAGCTGGATGCAGGGCCGCCCGGTGATTCGCGAATACGACGAGGAACACTACGCCCTGCAGGCGGCCATTGCCGGCCAGGGCCTGGTGCTGGCCAGCAATATCCTGGTGTCGGAAAGCGTGACCAGCGGCCTGTTGCTGCCGTATCGCCCGGAGATCCATGTCGACGGCGCGGGCTACAGCGCCTTGTGCGTACCCGGGCGCGAACGGCATCCGCCGGTGCGGGCGTTTTTCCAGTGGTTGCGCGAAGAGGCCCAGGCGGCCGGGCATCCGATGCTCGCCGCTGGCTAATGCCCCAGGGACCAGGCAGGAGCGAGCTTGCTCGCGAAAAGATCGCCAAGGATGACCAGTTTTGGCAGACAGGTCGCCGCTTCGCGGCTATCGCGAGCAAGCTCGCTCCTACAGGAAAACTCCGTTTGCTCTCAACGCGTCGGCTTGACCGCCACCGGCGCCTTGCCCGAACGCATCTGCTCGAGTAGCGGCGCGCACTGGTTCGGCTCGCCACCGCTCGGAGCCACCAGCGCCAGCAATCCGGCCGCCGGCCCGGCGATCACCCCCAGCGCCACCATGCCGGCGCCGCGCAACATCAGCGGCACGGCCTCGACCCCAGCCTCCGGCTTGATGAACTTGCCTCGCACATAGAGCGGCGAGCGCAGGGAGAACAGGCGCAGGCCCTTGGATTCCGGAGTGATGGTCAGGTCCAGTTGCTCGCTGGCCATGTTCGCGGTGCCGTCGATGTAGACGATCGCGTTCTCGGTATCGAACACGAACAGGCGAGTGGTGGCCAGGCCGGTCTTGATGCCGAAGTCGGCGGCGGCGCAATTGATCTTCACTTCCTTGTCGCCAAACATTTTGCCGATCACATAGTTGCCGACGTTGAGCCCGGCGATCTCCATCAGGCTGCGGCTGATGGCGCCGTCGTTGATCAGCATCTTCAGCTCGCCGTTGGCGCTGCCGAGCAGGGCCGCCACCGAGTTGCCGCGCCCGGCGATATCGGCATCGCCATTGAGTTCGCCGAAGCTGGTTTTCATCGGCTCGAAGGTCGGGAACAGCTGCTTGAGCTTGAAGTTGCGCGCGGTCAGCTTGGCACGGCCTTCCAGCGGCGTGGCCTGGCCGTTGAGGCGAATCTGCGCATCCAGCTTGCCGCCGGCCACGCCGAAACGCAGCGGCTCCAGGCTCAGGCGCCCGTCGTCGAGCACCAGGTGGGTGTACAGGTCGGTGAAGGGCAAATCGGCGCTATGGACGATGCGCTTGCCGGTGAACTCGACATCGGCGTCCATGTCGCGCCAGCGCTCGGTGCGGAACTCTTCCACCGGCAGCACCTTGTCCGCCGGCTGCTTGCTGTCGCCGCCCCGGGCCTTCTGCTTGGCGTTGGAGTCGGCGCCGATCAGCGGCGCCAGGTCGCTGAACAGCAACTGATTGGACACCAGCGCACCAGTCAGCTTGGGCCGCGGCTGGCTGGCGACGTAGGTCAGGTTGCCGTGGATGTCGCTGTCGCCGATCTTGCCGTTGAAATCCTGGTACTGGAACTTCGCCCCGGCCGGGTCGCGCAACTGCGCGCTCAGGTGGCCATCGGTGGCATAGGCCGGCGAGTCCGGCAGGGTCACGCCAGTCAGCGGGTACAGGTTGCCCAGGCTGGTGCCGGCGAGCTTCATGCGCAGATCCAGGGCGCCGAGGTTGAGCGGGTCGGTCAGGGTGCCGGCCAGTTCGACGCGGGTATCGCCGATCGTTGCCTGAACTTGCAGCGGAAACGGCTTGCTCGCGTCCTGCAGCGCCAGCAAGCCGCCGATCTTGCCGGAGCCGGTGAGCGCCTGGCCGTGATATTGCCCCTTGGCCTTGAAGGCAAAGGCGTAGGACTGGGGAGCCGCGCCCTTCTCCTCGGCTTTCTTCGCCGCCTTGTCGCCAACGATGTCGCTGAACGGAATCGGCTTGCCCAACGGGTCGATCAGCAGGTCGAGGCGGGTTTTCAGGCTTTGGTCATTGAGGATGACATGGCCTTTGTCGAAGCCGATGGCGCCGATGTCCACCACCCAGTTGGAGGGTTCGGCGTTCGGGTCTTTCGGGTCGAACTGGAAAGTCCAGTTGGCGCGGCCGTCGGCCAGGCGTTCGAGGGCGGCGTTCGGCTCGGTGAGGTCGATGCGCGGAATGCGCACGCGCTGCGCCAGCAATGCCAGGGGCGAAATGCGCAACTCGACGCGCTTGAGGCTGACCATCTGCGGCACCTTGGACCAGTCGGGGTTGCCCAGGGTCAGGTCTTCGGCCACCACATGCGGCCACGGCACCCAGGCCCGCCAGCCGCCTTCGTCAAGTTCGCGTTGCCAGATCACCGCCAGGTTGCCGTTGATGGCGAAGGGGCGATGCAGTTCTTCGGAGACTTTGGCATTGAGTGGCGGCTTGATCCGGTTCCAATCGAAGAACGCGATGATCAGTACCAGCACGGCCAGCAGCAGGAAAAGGCTACCGACTGTCCAGGCGAGAATTTTACGAGTGCGCGTCATTGCACGGGGCTCCTGACTACCTGACGGGCGCCTGGATGGTGACGCCCTTATGAACTGCCGGGGTTGAAATCCACCGGTCATGGAAACTAGGACTGACAAACGGCCCGCAGGTTTAACCCGAAGCCGCGAATCAGACACAAAAGCACGGATTTTCCTGACCGAAGCGCCAGCTTGGCGTTACCGCCGCCGCACTTTTGCGAGGCGCAGATGGGTCGAAAATACCCACCCCGGTGCAAAACCCTTCTTCGGAAACGCCCGTTCTAGAGCCCTCGGGCAGAACAATCAATTCTGTTGATTATTACCATTGTCTTTATGAACTTTTATATCGATTTTGCGCGCGTAACATTGGCTCCGTACCCACTTTATCGCCCTCCCAAGGAGCAACCCATCATGAAACGCCAATTACTGCTTAGCCTGACCCTCTCGATCCTGGCAGCCAACGCTTTCGCCCTGCCAGCCGCTGAACAGGCTACCCCCCAAGTCAAGGCCAGCACCTCGGTATTCACCCAGACCCTGGCTTCCGACGGCGGCGACCGCACTCCACAAGGCCAGACCCTGGCTTCCGATGGCAGCGACCGCACCCCACAAGGCCAGACCCTGGCTTCCGACGGCAGCGACCGCACCCCACAAGGCCAAACCCTGGCTTCCGATGGTGGCGACCGTACCCCACAAGGTCAGACCCTGGCTTCCGATGGCAGCGACCGCACCCCACAAGGCCAAACCCTGGCTTCCGATGGTGGCGACCGTACCCCACAAGGTCAGACCTTGGCTGAAGACGGCTTCGATCGCACTCCCCTGGGCCAGGCTGTAGCCGAAGGCGGCCGTGATCGCCTGGAAGAGAAAGGTCTGGTTTAAGACGGCAACGACCGTTTGGCCTAATGCAACCCAGCTGTGAGTCAAGCCCATGATGCCTCTACAGAAAAGCCCGGTCCCTGGATCGGGCTTTGTTTTTTCCTGAGCCGCGCCGTTTTTTTTCTGCGTCCACCGCTCCGATCCAGGTCTCGCCTTCAGCCTACCGCCCCCACTAGGTTCGACGCCGGCAAAGTTGATTTGCTAGAGTGCGCCGCTCTCTTGATCAGAAAACCAGCCCGCCGATGCTGCCCCGCGCCGAACAGAAACAACAGACTCGCAACGCTCTGATGGACGCTGCCCGCCACCTGATGGAATGCGGCCGCGGATTCGGCAGCCTGAGCCTGCGCGAAGTGGCGAAAACCGCCGGCATAGTGCCGACCGGTTTCTACCGGCATTTCGACGATATGGACCAACTCGGCCTGGTACTGGTCAGCGAAGTCGGCCAGACCTTTCGCGAAACCATCCGCCTGGTGCGCCATAACGAATTTGTCATGGGCGGCATCATTGATGCCTCGGTGCGGATCTTCCTCGATGTAGTGGCAGCCAACCGCTCGCAGTTCCTGTTCCTCGCCCGCGAGCAGTACGGCGGTTCGCTGCCGGTGCGCCAGGCGATCGCCAACCTGCGGGAAAACATCAGCGCCGACCTGGCGGCCGACCTGACCCTGATGCCCAAGCTGCAACACCTGAACATCGCCGACCTGACGGTGATGGCCGACCTGATCGTCAAAAGCGTGTTCGCCACCTTGCCGGACATCATCGATCCGCCTGCGCAAGCCCTGCCCGAGCACCTCACGCCCCAGGCGAAAATCACCCAGCAACTGCGTTTCATCTTTATCGGCCTCAAGCATTGGCAAGGGCTGGGCAGCACCGAATAACCCCCGTCGCTGCGCTCAACCGCACAACCTCCTCCACCACCTCATCTGCCCGCCATGGCTCGCGCCAGAGCGGCGCTTCGCCGCGCATCAAAAAACAGCACAACGCACCAAGTCAGTGCTATAAATCAGCGCACGCCCTGAATTTGTAACAAAATAAAACAAAAGCCTGCCCCATTTTCAGGCGCTTTCCACCCGTTTCCGATCAGACCGCGCGATTGGCAAGGCACTTGCTCTACACCCTGCATCGCTCATAGCTGGAAGCCTTCCAATGCTGGTGATTCATCGCAGAATCGCGCCGCAACCCGACTGGTCCGCCGAGTTGCACCTGACCTTCGAAGCCCGCAGCAAAAGCCGCTTGCGCTGTTTTAGTGCCGACGGCGAAGACGCCGGGCTGTTTCTGGAGCGTGGCCAGCCGCCGCTGCACGACGGCGAATGCCTGCAAGCCGAAGACGGCCGGATCGTGCGGGTCTGTGCGCGTCCGGAAACCCTGTTGCATGTCACCTGCCGCAATGCCTTCGAACTGACCCGCGCCGCCTACCACCTGGGCAACCGCCACGTCGCGCTGCAAGTCGGCGATGGCTGGCTGCGCCTGCTCGACGATTATGTGCTCAAGGCCATGCTCGAACAGCTCGGCGCCAATACCGAAACCATCGAGGCGCCGTTCCAGCCGGAACACGGCGCCTACGGCGGCGGCCATCATCATTCCCGCCACGGCGACGAGGACTTCAACTACGCGCCGCGGCTGCATCAGTTCGGCGTCCGCCCATGAACCCGGCCTGGGCCCTGCTGCGCCTGGCCAGCCCACAACTGCCGATTGGCGGCTACAGCTATTCCCAGGGCCTGGAAATGGCCGTGGAACAGGCCAGGGTCAACGACCCGCACAGCGCCCGACGCTGGATCGGCGACCAGTTGCTGCTCAACCTGGCGCGCTTCGAAGCACCGCTGTTGCTGGCCCATTGTCAGGCGGCCACCGACGAGGATTGGGCGCAATTGCTGCAGCTGTGCCAGGAACATCGTGCCAGCCGCGAAACCCGCGAGCTGCACCAGGAAAGCCGGCAAATGGGCTATTCCCTGCAACAGCTGCTGAACGGCCTGCCGGAGCTGGATCCGCCGGCCCGCGCCTTTCTCGCGCAGATCGCCGAGCCGCATCTGGCCCTGGGCTGGGCCCTGGCCGCGCGGGCCTGGCGGATCAGCCCGCAGGACGCCCTGGCCGCCTGGCTGTGGAGCTGGCTGGAAAACCAGCTGGCGGTGCTGATGAAAACCCTGCCCCTGGGCCAGCAGGCTGCTCAGCGCATGACCAGCGAACTGTTGCCGTTGCTGCAAGAGGCCCAGCGCAATGCCTCGAACCTCGACCCCGAACATTACGGCAGCGCCACCTTCGGCCTGTCCCTGGCGTGCATGGCCCATGAGCGCCAGTACAGCCGCCTGTTCCGCTCCTAGGTCTTTTTAGTTTGGCGCCTTTTACTTGGTGCCTTTTATTGTGGAGAGTCACATGAACGCACAACCTCTGCGCGTCGGCATCGGCGGCCCGGTGGGCTCCGGCAAGACCGCCCTGACCCTGGCCCTGTGCCTGGCCCTGCGCGAACGCTACAACCTGGCGGTGGTGACCAACGATATCTACACCCGCGAAGACGCCGACTTCCTGGTGCACAACCAGGCCCTGGCGCCCGAGCGCATCATCGGCGTGGAAACCGGCGGCTGCCCGCACACGGCGATTCGCGAAGACGCCTCGATCAATCTCGAAGCGGTGGATCAGCTGAACCGGCGTTTTCCCGGCCTCGACCTGATTCTGGTGGAGTCCGGCGGCGATAACCTGTCGGCGACCTTCAGCCCCGAACTGTCCGACCTGACCATCTACGTGATCGACGTGTCGGCGGGCGACAAGCTGCCGCGCAAGGGTGGCCCGGGCATCTGCAAGTCCGACCTGCTGGTGATCAACAAGATCGACCTGGCGCCCCTGGTCGGCGCTTCGCTGGAGATGATGGACGGCGATACCCAGCGCATGCGCGGTGGCAAGCCGTTCGTCTTCAGCAATCAGAAGACCGGCCAGGGCCTGGAGGAAATCATCGCCTTTATCGAACGCCAGGGACTGCTGATCGCGGCCTGATCGCTCTTTTCAAAAAGCTCAACAAGGAAGCCTGTCCATGACACTCAAACGCATTCTCGGCACCCTCGCCCTGCTGCTGACTCCAGCTTTGGCCTTCGCTCACCCGGGCCACGGCGACAACGGCCTGATGGCCGGCATCAGCCACCCGATCGGTGGCCTCGACCACTTGCTGGCGATGGTTGCGGTCGGCCTGTGGGCCGCGCAGCAGCAAGGCGCGGCGCGCTGGGCACTGCCCTGCACCTTCGTCGGCACCATGCTGATCGGCGGCGTGCTGGGTTTTGCAGGGCTGAACCTGCCGGCCCTGGAAAGCGGGATCGCCGCCTCGGTCCTGGCCCTCGGCCTGGCCGTGGCCCTGGCGGTGCGTCCGCCGTTGAGCCTGGCGGTGGCCGCCACCGCGCTGTTCGCCCTGTTCCACGGCGTGGCCCACGGCCTGGAACTGCCGGACATGTCCAGCCCCTGGACCTATGCCGCAGGCTTCGTCGCCGCCACCGCGGCACTGCACGCGGCCGGTTACGCCGTGGTCCGGGTCCTGCCACAGGCCGCTGCGCCGCTGGTGCGCCTGGCGGGCGCGGCGTCCGCCGCGACGGGCGTGTGGTTGCTGGCCGGCTGAGTCGCCCAATACCGGCGCTCCTGTAGGAGCGCCGGTCGAAGCTCGATTGCTCGCGATGCGTTCTTGGCGACATACCCCGTCGCCTGGATCGCGAGCAAGCTTCGCTCCTACCCCGCACACCACGATCCCCGGGGCCTTCTCTGCTACCATGTCGCGCATTCCACCCTGCCGTGACGACGCCAGCCAATGCCCGATGTTTCCAGCCCCACTTCCCCGTCTGAATCGACCGCCCTGTTTACGGCCGTGCAACAGCATTTCCACAGCGTGATCGTGCCGCTCTGGCAGGGGCCGGGCTGGAATCCGGAACTGGCGTTGCCCTTCGAGGCGCTGGACGCCGAACATGCCCCGCTGCCGCCTCAGCGTTATCGGGCCATGGCCTGCGCCCGGCAGCTGTACCTGTTTTCCAGCCTGATCGGCGATGGTCGTACGCCGCTTGCCGAAGCGCGCGCCGCAGCGCTGTTCCGTTCCCTGCAACGGCACTTCCACGATGCCGAGCACGGTGGCTGGTTCTACAGCATCGATGCCCAGGGCGCGCCGCTGGACAGGCGCAAGGACCTCTACACCCACGCCTTCATCGTCTTTGCCTGCGCCCATTACTGGGCCAGGGTCCGCGAGCCGCTGGTGGAATCGGTGCTCAATGCCGCGCTGAAAGTGGTGGCCGAACGTTTTGCCAGCGGCGATGGCCTGTACGAAGCGGTCCTCGCCGAAGACTGGTCGTCCCTGGCTTGCGGCCCCTTGCAGAACCCGCTGATGCACCTGGCCGAAGCCTTCCTCGCCACCCTGGCCGTGCGTGACGACGCCGCCGTGCAAAGCGCGCTGCTGGCCCTGTGCACGGCCATGCAGCAGCGCTTCATCGAGCCACGGCATGGCCTGATGATGGAGAAACCGCTGGGGGCTGTGGATAACTGGTTCGAGCCGGGGCACCAGTTCGAATGGTTCTTCCTGCTGCAATCCTCGGCCTTGCTGCGCGGCTGCCCGCTGCACGCCTCGCTGGAGCGGGCCTTCGCCTATGCCGAGCAGGTTGGAGTGGATAACTCCAGCGGTGCGGTGAGCGGGATGCTGAGTGTCGAGGGCGACGTGCTCGACCCCACCCAACGCATCTGGGCCCAGGCCGAATACCTGCGCGCCCTGACCTTGCGCCAGGACAGCGCCGAACGCCTGCAGCACCAGTTGCTGGCGCTGCAACGACACTTCCTGCATGCCAAGGGCTGGAACGAATGCCTGGATGCCCATGGCGTACTCAGCCGCCGGGACATGCCGTCAACCACGCCTTATCACCTGGCGACCTGTTATCTCGGCCTGGCTGAATACTTCGGCTGATCTTTACATCGCTATCGCGAGCGAGCTTCGCTCCTACAGAAAAGGGTATGCCTGTGTAGGAGCGAAGCTCGCAATTGCGCGCCTGCGCTCAGGAAGGCCTCAGGCAATCCACTTGCGATCGCCGGTAAAGCTGATGGTCAGCCAGCGCGCCGCATCCGCCTTGCCGAGCTGTGTGGATATCTCCTCGCGCAGCTTGTCCAGCGTCGCCACGCCCTGCAATGGATAGTCCTGCGGCAGCACGATGTGAATCTCGATGAACCGCGCCCGTCCGTGCTTCTGCACATACGAGACGTAGTCGGCAAAGCCGTGCTCGACTGTCGCCTCGTCCATCACTTGGCGAACCTTGTCATCCAGTTGGTCCGGGACAATTCCCAGTACATCGCGTAACGCTGGCTTGAGGATATTGAGGGCCGGCGCGAGCATGCTCAGGGCCAGCAGGATCAGGATCGACGGGTCGACATAAGCGGCCCACTGGCCATAACCCTGGGTCTTGAGCAGCAACGCGATGAGAAAGCTCACCAGCAAGCCGATCGAGAGCATCGCGTCCACCAGCCAGCTGACGTTGTCGAACTGGATCAACGAGGATTTCAACGTGCGATTGCGATAACGGACGTAGAAGAAATAGGCGAAGCAGACGACGCTAAGCACCATCGCAAAAGGGATCACCAGGCCCAGTTCGATCTCGCGGCCACCGTTGATGATGCCGAACATACCGCTGAGAAAGGCGTAGATCGCAATCAGCAACAAAAAGCTGCCTTCGATCAGCAGCACCATCGGTTCCAGGTGCCAGAAGCCGAACTGAAAGCGCTGGTTGCTTTCCTTGGCGATCAGCTTGGCGGTGATCAGCATCAAGACCTTGATGACGGTCGCGATCAGCGAAAAAAAACCATCGAACAGAATCGATTGGGAACCGGAAAAAAAACCCGTGACGATAGCGGCGATCGCCACGGCGAACATCAGGACGGTCGATTGTTTGAGCAGTACCTGCTCACCTCGGTTACTCACATTTCCTCCTCGAGAACCTTTGACTTCGCGGCCTTGATGCAAGGCTGCGGTGGGTTGCGGAGCGGGAGTCTACCTTGTGCGGGCTGATTCAGGCCTGAACGGCTGTGTTGCCAAACGCATCGGCACGCGGAGTGTAGCCGCTGCCGCAGGCTGCGATAAGGCCCGGAGGGCCTTCGGCGATCTTGAAGAGCACGCCCTCTTCGAGGTCGATCGCAGCCTTCGGCAGCGGCTACAGGGGGAGCATTCAGCCCTTGGCATTGCGCTCGATGGCGAAGCCGGCCCAGGTCTGGCTCACCGGCATCAGTTCCAGGCTGTTGATATTGACGTGGGCCGGGGTGTTGAGCACCCAGAAGATGGTGTCGGCGATGTCCTGCGGCTGGATCGGCTCGGCACCGGCGTAGGTGGCGTCGTAGCGCTCCTGGTCGCCTTTGAAGCGCACCAGGGAGAACTCGCTTTCGCACAGGCCCGGCTCGATGTTGGTCACCCGCACACCGGTGCCTTGCAGGTCGCAACGCAGGTTCAGGGAGAACTGTTTGACGAACGCCTTGCTCGCGCCATACACGTGGCTGCCCGGATACGGGTAGTTACCGGCGATGGAGCCGAGGTTGACGATGCCGGCGCCGCGGCCATGGGCGATCAGCCGTGGCAGCAGCAGGCGGGTGCTGTACATCAGGCCCTTGATGTTGGTGTCGACCATGGTGTCCCAGTCGTCCAGGTCGCACTTGGGCGCCGGATCGACCCCCAGGGCCAGGCCGGCGTTGTTGATCAGCCCGCGCAGCTTGGCAAAGGACGGCGGCAGGTTGGCGATCGCTTCTTCCATGGCCTTGCGGTCCCGCACATCGAGCACCAGGCCGTGCACTTCGGTCTGCTTCGACAGCTCGGCGCACAGGGCGTCGAGACGCTCTTCGCGGCGCCCGGTCAGCACCAGCGACCAGCCGGCCTCGGCAAAACGACGGGCACAGGCTTCGCCAAAACCGGAGGTCGCGCCGGTAATAAACAGGGTGGAAGTCATGGTGTTCTCCTTGCTGGGCGTCGAACCGCCGTGGAAATGAAAAATCGTTTCGCAGCATGCCCGGCCTGAATCGCAGCGGCAACCGGAGGTTGTGCGAGCCCGGCTATCAGCCTCCCCTGTAGCCGCTGCCGAAGGCTGCGATCGGTCTGGGCGGCATTGCGTTCGAAGAGGGCGTGCTCTTCAAGATCGTTGAAAGGCCCTCCGGGCCTTATCGCAGCCTTCGGCAGCGGCTACAGAGACGCAACTGTACAAAAAACGACCAACAACCGCCAAGCCAGGCAGGTCGTGGCCCGCAGCCACATGCACGCACCTTATCCACAGGACGCTCCACAGTCTTTGGGGGCAAGTGCAAAAGTCCGCAAGCCGCTATCCACAGGGGCTGCAGGCGGTTTTAGAAAGTTTTTTGCTTGACCTGGGCATGGCGTCCATGCAGCCCCGACCGATACAGGCGACCGAACGGTCAGGCAAGGGATGCCTTCAAGCCAGTAACGACGCTGCCTCGGCGAGTCTTTCCAGAGTTTAATCACAGACTTATCCACAGGCTTGTCCAGGGGGGTTCCGCCCTTTGCCTGCGACAATAAAAAGGTTGACAACGGCCGCTCAAGGTCCGGCAAAAACGCCTGATCAAAAAACGATCGCCAGCCTGCAGGCCACGCCATTCAAGGCGTCCAGCCAGCTACTCCCACGTTACCCACAGCCAGTTCCACAGCAAACGGGGACAAGTCAAAACCTTGGCAAAACAACTATTTGCAGCGTCTTTATGCCGCGCTTTGCCAGCTTGCGCAGAATGTTTTCCACAATTTGCGTTTTCTGCTGTGGACAAGGTCATCCAGCCTCTGTAGGAGCGAGCTTGCTCGCGAAGAACCGGAGAACGACGCGTATATCCAGACAGCCAGCGTCATCGTTGACGAGCATCGCGAGCAAGCTCGCTCCCACAAGATCAAGGGGATAAAAAATGCCCCGGCGGCGTGAGCCGGCGGGGCAGGTCTTATCCACAGTACACAGGCTCAGTGCCCGCCCAGATACGCGTTACGCACCTCCTCGTTGACCAGCAGTTCCTGGCCGGTGCCGCTCAGGCGGATCTCGCCGTTGACCATCACATAGGCGCGGTCCGACAGCTTCAACGCGTGGTTGGCGTTCTGCTCGACCAGGAAGATGGTCATGCCGGTGGAGGCCAGCTCGCGCAGGGTGGCGAAGATCTGCTTCACCACGATCGGCGCCAGCCCCAGGCTCGGTTCGTCCAGCAACAGCAGCTTGGGACGGCTCATCAGCGCGCGGGCGATGGCGAGCATCTGCTGCTCGCCGCCGGACATGGTCATGGCCCGCTGGGTCCGACGCTCCTTGAGCCGCGGGAACAGTTCGAACATGCGCTGCATGTCTTCGCTGGCGTACTTGTCGCCGATGGGGATGGTGCCCATCAGCAGGTTCTCTTCCACCGTCATGTCCGGAAACACCCGGCGCCCTTCCGGCGACTGGGCGATGCCGTTGGAGGCGATGTAGTGCGAGGATTTGTGGGTGATGTCCACACCGCGGTAGATGATCTGCCCGGACTCGGCCCGCGGCTGGCCGAAAATCGACATCAGCAGCGTGGACTTGCCGGCACCGTTGGAGCCGATCAGGCTCACGGTTTCACCTTCGTTGATGTGCAGCGAGACTTTCTTCAGGGCCTGGATCGGCCCGTAGTACACGTCCAGGTCCTTGAGTTCGAGGATAGGCGCAGTCGTCATACCAGTTCCTCTTCGTCCGCACCCAGGTAGGCGGCAATCACTTTCGGGTCGTTGCGGATCGCTTCGGGCCCGCCCTCGGCGATCACGTTGCCGTGGTCGAGCACCACGATATGGTCGGAAATACTCATCACCATGCCCATGTCATGTTCGATCAGCACCACGGTCAGGTCGTGCTCATCGCGCAGCAGCCGGATCATCGCGCTGAGCGCTTCGGTTTCCTGGGGGTTGAGGCCGGCGGCCGGTTCGTCGAGGCAGATGATCTGCGGCCGGGTGCACATGGCGCGGGCGATTTCCAGGCGGCGTTGCTGGCCGTAGGACAACTCGCCGGCCAGGCGGTTGGCGCAGTCCACCAGGTCCACCACCTCCAGCCAGTAGAAGGCGTGGTCCAGGGCGTCGCTTTCAGCCTTCTGGTAACCCTTGGTATTGAGGATGCCGGACAGCAGGTTGCGGTTGACCCACATGTGCTGGGCCACCAGCAGGTTCTCCAGCACCGACATTTCCCTGAACAGGCGAATGTTCTGGAAGGTCCGCGCCAGGCCCGCCCGGTTCACCAGGTGGGTACCGCCGAACATCTTGTAGAACAGTCGGCTGGCAAAGCGCTTGGGCGACACGAAGTCGGTCGCGCGAAACGGCTCGCCCAGCAGCTTGATGACGTTGGTCGGCTTGCCTCGGGTATTGAGGGCGATGTGCCCGCCCGTGGCCTTGTAGAAACCGGTCAGGCAGTTGAACACCGTGGTCTTGCCGGCGCCGTTGGGGCCGATCAGGGCGAAGATGGAGTTGCGCTTGACCTCCAGGCTGACGTCGCTCAGGGCCTTGATGCCACCGAAGTGCATCATCAGGTTCTCTACCTTGAGAATGACTTCATCGCTCATGGCACGCTCCTCTCGACCAAGGCACCTTTACGCGGGGTCACCCCGGTACGGCTGATACGAATCAGGCCTCGCGGCCGCCAGATCATCATTAACACCATGAGAATGCCGAACAGCAGCACCCGGTACTCGGAGAAGCTGCGCAGCAGTTCCGGCGCCACGGTGAGGACGAACGCCGCGATCACCACGCCCACGGTCGACCCCATGCCGCCCAGGACCACGATGGCCAGGATCAGCGCCGACTCGAAGAAGGTGAAGGACGAGGGGTTCACGAAGCCCTGGTAGCTGGCGAAGAACACCCCGGCCAGGCCGGCGGTGGAAGCGCCGATGGTGAAGGCCGAGAGCTTCACCAACACGTGGTTCAGGCCCATGGCGCGGCAGGCGATCTCGTCTTCGCGCAAGGCTTCCCAGGCCCGGCCGACCGGCATGCGGGTCAGGCGGTGCTTGATGTAGAGCACCAGCAGCACCACGATGAACAGCACGATGTAGATGAACAGGAACTTCAGGTTGGGGTTGTATTCCAGGCCGAAGAACTCATGGAACGGCACCCCGCCATCCTTCGCCCGCCGAGTGAATTCCAGGCCGAAAATGCTCGGCGACGGAACCGGCATGCCGTTCGGGCCGCCAGTGAAGGACAGCCAGTTGTTGAGGATCAGGCGGATGATCTCGCCGAAGCCCAGGGTCACGATGGCCAGGTAGTCACCGTGCATGCGCAACACCGGGAAGCCGAGTATGCACCCCGCCAGCGCCGCGGCGAGGGCCGCCAGGGGCAGCACGGTCCAGAAGCCCAGGCCCAGGTACTGGTAACCCAGCGCCAGGCCGTAGGCACCGATGGCGTAGAACGCCACGTACCCCAGGTCGAGCAGCCCGGCCAGGCCGACCACGATGTTCAGCCCCAGGCCGAGCAGCACGTAGATCAGGCCGAGGATGACCACGGTCAGCAGGTACTTGTTGGCAAAGAACGGGAAGACGATAGCGATCACGATCAGCGCCGGGATGATCCAGCGCAGCCGCGACTTGTAGTCCGGCGCCCGCACATGCACGCCGGAGCCGGTGCTCTCGAAACCCTGGAGGATCTTCAGCCCCTTGGGCGTCTGCAGGAACAGGCTCAAGGCGAAACGGCCGATCATCACGATCGCCACCAGCCAGCCGACGCGGGCCGGTTGCAGGTTGAAGCTGTAGCCCTCGAGTACCACGCCCACGATAGGACCGAACACGATCAGCGAGATCAGCCCGGCCAGTACGGCGTCGATGAGGCTCTTTTTGATATCAATCGGTTTATTGGCAGCAGACATACTTATACCTTCGCCACGAGTGGGCGACCCAGCAGGCCTTGGGGACGGAAGATCAGAATCAGCACCAGCAGCGAGAAACTGAACACGTCTTTGTAGTCGGAGTTGATCAGACCGGAGAACAGCGACTCGGAGATCCCGAGGATGATCCCGCCGAGCATCGCGCCCGGCAGCGAGCCGATGCCGCCGAGTACCGCCGCGGTGAACGCCTTGATGCCGATGATGAAGCCGGCATAGAAGTCGAACGTGCCGTAGTTCATGGTGATCAGTACGCCCGCCAGCGCCGCCATGGCGGCGCCGATGATGAACACGTAGGAAATCACCCGGTCGGTGTTGATCCCGAGGATCGAGGCCATCTTGCGGTCTTGCTGGGTGGCGCGGCACATGCGGCCGAGCTTGGTGTACTTGATGATGTAGGTGAGCACGGCCATGCCGGCGAATGCCGCCACCAGGATGAAGATCTTGGTGTAGGTGAGCTGGACGAAACCGGTGCCGATGTCGACCTTCCAGGCGCCGGCCAGCAGCGTCGGTACACCTTGTTGCTTGGCGCCCTGGCTGATCTGCGCGTAGTTCTGCAGGATCAGCGAGATACCGATGGCGCTGATCAGCGGCGCCAGGCGGGTGGAGTTACGCAGGGGTTTGTAGGCGACGCGCTCGATGACCCAGCCATAGATCCCCGTCACGACGACGGTGAAGACCAGGGTACCGAGAATGAGTAGCGGGAAGGATTCGATGCCGAAGTAGGCCAGCAGAGCCAGACTGATTGCCGCGAGGTAAGCGGAAATCATGTAAACCTCGCCGTGGGCGAAGTTGATCATGCCGATGATGCCATAGACCATTGTGTAGCCGATGGCGATCAGACCATAGACGGACCCGAGGGTCAGTCCATTGATCAGTTGCTGCAGGAAAATACCATCCATAACGCAATCTCACGCATTTGAGAGACTGCACACAGCGGATACGACGGCCTGGGGTTCAACCACCCGCGCAACACAACAGTTGTGCAGCTCTACGAGAAAAGACAGGTACTGCACGGACACGCATGCAGCAGGCCTGCGCCCTCCCCTGGAGGAAGGACCGGCCTGCCCAGACGCTCATGTCACTTCTGTTTTTCCAGCTGGTGGTATTTGCCGTCCTTGTCCCACTGGTAAACCACGTAGTCGGAGACTTTCAGGTCGCCCTTGGCATCCCAGGTCTTCTCGCCCATCACGGTTTTCACCGGGTTGGCCTTGAGCCACTTGGCGGCGTCCTCGCCCTTGTTGGACTTGGCCCCGCCGAAGCCGGCAGCCAGTGCCTGGACCGACGCGTAGGCGTACAGGGTGTAGCCTTCAGGCTCGGTGCCGGCCTTGCGGAAAGCGTCGACCACGGTCTTGCTGTCCGGCAGCAGGCGCGGGTCGGCGCCGAAGGTCATGTACACGCCATCGACGTATTGCGGACCGCCAGCGGTGGTCACCAGTTCGTCGGTGACGATACCGTCGTCGGACATGAACTTGACGTCTTTGAGGCCCTGCTCGCGCATCTGGCGTACCAGCGGACCGGCTTCCGGGTGCAGGCCGCCGAAGTAGACGACATCGGCACCGGCGGCGCGGATCTTGGTGACCACGGCGCTGAAGTCTTTCTCGCCGCGGGTCAGGCCTTCGTACAGCACAGGCGTCACGCCGCGCTTGCTCAACTGGGCCTTGGTGGCATCCGCCAGGCCCTGCCCGTAGGTGTCCTTGTCGTGCAGGACCACGACTTTCTTGCCCTTGAGCACGTCAACGATGTAGTCGCCGGCGACGATGCCCTGCTGGTCGTCACGCCCGCACATGCGGAACATGGCGGAGAGGCCGCGCTCGGTGACCTGTGGGTTGGTGGAGCCCGGGGTGATGGCGATCACGCCCGCATCGCTGTAAACCTCAGAAGCCGGAATGGTCGACGACGAGCAGAAGTGACCGACCACACCGGCCACCTTGTCCTGGTCCACCAGGCGGTTGGCCACGGCCACGGCCTGTTTCGGTTCACAGGCGTCGTCGCCTTTGACCAGGACGATCTTCTCGCCGTTGACGCCGCCCTTGGCGTTGATCTCGTCAGCCGCTGCCTGTGCACCCTTCATGTACTGCTCGCCAAATGCCGCGTTGGCGCCTGTCATGGGACCCGCTACGCCGATCTTGAGGTCGGCCTGAGCAAACGCAGAAACACCCAACGCAGCTGCCACTGCGAGGGCCAGAAAGCCTTTCTTGTAAAACGTCTGGGACATGAGGTGGTGCTCCAAGGTTTTTTTAGTTGGCACTGCGACTTCACCGAATGCTCAGAGCAAGGGCCGTGCCATTGGTTTTTTATTCTGAAAAAAGTCGCTCTTTTATTGTTATTTCGACTGTTTCGAGCCCTTTTTTATTGGGCGTGCAACCGTCTAAACCGCGGAAGGTGAAACCTTACAAAACATCAGGCGCAACCCGACTGCGCCATCATTGCAACCGCGACGCAAATCAACGTGCAACCAGCCTGTAACAGCCTGCGTAACCGAACTGCACACTACTGGTGCAGGACTGCTACGCCCCGCACCACTACAGGCTAGTCGCTGCGCCGAAAAGCGCCGCACCCGGCAACATATTTCCTTTGTCAGATAACGATCCGCAGGCACTGGCCCGCGTGATACAGGGAGAACCCGGCCTCGTACAGGCAACTGCGCAAGCCCACGCCGGCCAGGGGCTGCATGGGGGCGAAGGGAATCGGCAAGGCCTGAGGATTTCCGTTACACAGGTAATCGGCGAACGCCTTGCCGACCACGGTACCGGTGGTCACGCCCCGGCCGTTGTAGCCGGTGACCGCCACCAGACCGGGCGCCGGCTCGAACAGACGCATCAGGTGATCGGGGGTAAAGGCGATGCAACCGGTCCAGGTGCACTCCCACTCCACCGTTTTCAGGTAAGGGAAATAGTGCTGTTGTACCCGGTCGGCCCAGGCCTTGAGGAACCAGGCCGGCTTCTGGTTGCCATTGCCCAGGCTGCCCAGCAACAGGCGGCCGTCGGCGTCCCGGCGAATGCTGCTGAGCACCTGGCGGGTATCCCAGGAACCCTGGCCACCCGGCAGGATCCGCTGCGCGGCTTCCTCGGTCAGCGGCCTGGAGGCGACCTGATAGTAGTAACCGGGGAAAAAATTGCGCCGCAATTCGGTCCAGTCGCCCTCGGTGTAGGCATTGGAGGCAATCACCACCTGCTCGGCCAGCACCGAGCCCTGGGCGGTTTGCACCGACCAGCGCTGGCCCTGGCGTTCGAGACGGGTCACCGGCGAATGGTCGAACAGTTGGCCACCCAGGTCGACCGCGGCCTTGGCCAGGCCACTGACATAGGCCATCGGATTGACCGTGCCGGCCCGGCGATCGAGCAAGGCGGCGGCGATCTTCCTGGTGCCGGTGGCGGTTTCACAAGCCGCGCCAGTCAACAGCTCGACCGGCGCGCCCCGACGTTTCCACTGGGCTTCCCGGCTGCGCAGGTCGGCCTCGCCCCGGGCGTTGTGCGCCATGTGCAGGGTGCCTTCGCGGCGCAGCTGGCAATCGATGCGGTATTTGTCGATCAGGCTGAACACCAGGGCCGGCGCCGCCCCCAGCATGCGGTTGAGCTGGCTGCCGACCGCCTCGCCGAAACCGGCCTCGATCTCGTCCGGCGGGATCCACATCCCGGCATTCACCAGCCCCACGTTGCGTCCCGAACCGCCGTGACCGGTGCGGTGGGCTTCCAGGACACAAACCCTCTTGCCCTGCTCCAGCAGGTGCACGGCGGCCGACAGGCCGGTAAAACCCGCGCCGATCACGCAGACAT
Source organism: Pseudomonas sp. GW822-FHT05A08 (assembly GCF_058800485.1). NCBI lineage: Bacteria > Pseudomonadati > Pseudomonadota > Gammaproteobacteria > Pseudomonadales > Pseudomonadaceae > Pseudomonas > Pseudomonas sp. GW822-FHT05A08. The sequence goes on along the minus strand of NZ_CM179511.1, from coordinate 929,233 downwards.
CCACCCTGACCTCGCCCTTGAGCGAGGCATTGTCAGGCCTTTGCGGCGTCAGTTTTTCCCACAGGCATTCTTCGCGTAACGGCATTGCCAGACTCCGAAATCAACGAACCACAGACCATGAACCAGCACCTCCCCTGTAGTCGCTGCCGCAGGCTGCGATCGACCGCTACGGTCGCGGCGAACTGAAGGCCGCCGCAGGCTCGACAGGAGATCGGGAACCAAGCTCCTTCGGAGCTTATCGCAGCCTTCGGCAGCGGCTACAGCGCCCGGCAGGCGGGCGCGATCGGGGTCGATCAATCGAAGGTAATACCCTGCGCCAATGGCAACTCCAGCGAGTAGTTCACGGTGTTGGTCTGCCGGCGCATATAGGCGCGCCAGGCATCGGAGCCGGACTCGCGGCCGCCGCCGGTTTCTTTCTCGCCACCGAAGGCGCCGCCGATTTCCGCGCCGCTCGGGCCGATGTTGACGTTGGCGATGCCGCAGTCGCTGCCCACCGCCGACATGAACTGCTCGGCCTCACGCACATCGGTGGTGAAGATGCAGGACGACAGGCCTTGCGGCACGGCGTTGTTCAGGCGCAGCGCTTCGGCGAAATCGCTGTAGCCCACCACGTAGAGGATCGGCGCGAAGGTTTCGCTGCACACCACGTCGCTCTGCTCCGGCATCTCGACGATCGCCGGCGACACGTAATAGGCGTTGGGGAACTGGTCTTCCAGCTGGCGCTTGCCGCCGAACACCCGGCCACCCTCGCTCAGGGCCTGCTCCAGCGCATCCTGCATGTTGTCGAAGCTGTGCTTGTCGATCAGCGGGCCGACCAGGTTGCCTTGCAGCGGATGGCCGATGCGCACCTTGGAATAGGCGGCCTTGAGGCGGGTGACGATTTCGTCCTTCACCGATTCATGGGCAATCAGCCGGCGCAACGTCGTGCAGCGCTGGCCAGCGGTACCGACGGCGCTGAACAGGATGGCGCGCACGGCCATGTCCAGATCAGCGCTCGGCCCCAGGATCATCGCGTTGTTGCCGCCCAGCTCGAGGATGCTGCGGGCGAAACGCGCGGCGACTTTCGGCGCCACTTCGCGGCCCATGCGGGTGCTGCCGGTGGCGCTGATCAGGGCCACGCGCGGGTCGTCCACCAGCGCTTCGCCGGCGTCGCGCCCGCCGATGATCACCTGGCTCAGGTACTCGGGGGCATCGCTGAAGTTCTTCAGCACGCGTTCGAACAGCGCCTGGCAGGCCAGGGCGGTCAACGGGGTCTTTTCCGAGGGTTTCCAGATCACCGGGTTGCCGCAGACCAGCGCCAGGGTGGTGTTCCAGGCCCAGACCGCGACCGGGAAGTTGAACGCGCTGATCACCCCGACGATGCCCAGCGGGTGCCAGGTTTCGCGCATGTGGTGGCCCGGGCGCTCGGAGGCGATCGTCAGGCCGTACAGCTGGCGCGACAGGCCGACCGCGAAGTCGCAGATGTCGATCATTTCCTGCACTTCGCCCAGGCCTTCCTGAGTGATCTTGCCGGCTTCCCAGGACACCAGCTCACCGAGGTCGGCCTTGTATTCGCGCAGCACTTCGCCGAACTGGCGCACCAGCTCGCCGCGACGCGGCGCCGGCACCTTGCGCCACAACTCGAACGCATGCTCCGCGCGACTGACCTGCTGCTCCACCTCGGCCGCGCCCTGCCAGTTCACCGAGGCGATGCGGCTGCCGTCGATCGGAGAATGCACGGGCTGCTTGCCCGATTGATACAGGGCCGGGTTCACACCAAGACGATCAAGCAATGCGGCAACCATGGGTCACTCCTTACAAATGGAAAGCAAAAAGTCGTAGCCGTTGACACAGCCATTCAGGACTGTAGTTGTAGCCGGCCCGAGACTTGCCAACAAACGACGATTAGGCGAGATATCATTCCGTTTATTCATGCTGCGCAGCCGGGACAAGAACAAGGAACCCTCGATGCTGAACAAACGCTACCTGCCCTCGATCACCGCCCTGCAGTGTTTCGAGGCCGTCACCCGGCACCTGAGCTTCACTCGCGCCGCCGAGGAGCTGAACCTGACCCAGAGCGCGGTCAGCAAGCAGGTCGCGCAGCTGGAAGAACTCCTGCAACACCTGTTGTTTCGCCGGGTACGTCGGCGCCTGCAATTGACTCCGGCCGGCGACCTGTACCTGGTGGAAGTGCGCAAGATCCTCTCGCAGATCGAGATGTCGACCCACTACCTGCGCTCCTACGGCGGCGAAACCGAAGTCCTGCGGGTGTCCACCCCATCGACCTTCGGTGCGCGCTGGCTGGTGCCGCGCCTCAAGGGATGGCGCCTGCGCCACCCGCAGATCCATCTGGACCTGTGCAACGAGCAGGAAGCCGACGACCTGCTGCAGGGCCGCAGCGACATGGCGTTCTACTTCGGCCAGGGTTCGCGCCCCGGCACCGAGTGCCTGAAGCTGTTCGGCGAAGAGCTGGTGGCGGTCTGCGCCCCGGGCAGCCTGCCGCAGAAGCCGTTCACCGACCCGACGCAGCTGGCCGAGCTGGTGCTGCTGCAACTGGCCTCGCGGCCGCAGGCCTGGCATGACTGGTTCGACAGCCAGGGTTACCACACCGAGCACAGCTATCACGGCCCGCGCTTCGAAACCTTCTACATGTGCATCCGGGCCGCCCAGGTCGGCTGCGGCGTGGCCCTGCTACCGCGGTTCCTGGTGGAAGAAGAGCTGGCCGAGGGCAAGCTGGTGCTGGCGTGGGACTACGCCATGCCCAGCCACGATGCCTATTACCTGGCCTACCCCGAGCATGCGGCCGAAGTGCCCAAGGTACGGGACTTCGTACGCTGGATGCTGGAACAGATCGACAGCCCGGCGCCGGCCTGATCCGGGATGGGAGCCAGACGGATGGACGCCATCGCGCTACTGGTACGGCACCGCTCTTGTAGGAGCGAGGCTTGCCCGCGATGGGGCCATCAGCCTCGACATCGTCCCCAAGCAAAAAACACTGGCAAAACCCACGGCGGATATGCGCCACTACTGCCTTCATTGAACAAGCTGGAAAGCCGCGCCCTTGATCGCGGCCAGTATGGAGATTCCCGTTATGAGCGAGAGTGTGTTTGCCGATCGCATCGTGCAGAACCTGCTCGACACCGACTTCTACAAACTGACCATGATGCAGGCGGTGCTGCACAACTACCCCAATGTGGAAGTCGAATGGGAATTCCGCTGCCGCAACAGCGAGGACCTGCGCCCCTATCTGGCGGAGATCCGTTATCAGTTCGAGCGCCTGGCCGACCTGAGCCTGAGCGCCGACCAGTTGAGTTTTCTCGAGCGCATCAGCTTCCTGAAACCGGACTTCCTGCGTTTTCTCGGGCTGTTCCGCTTCAACCTGCGGTATGTGCATACCGGTATCGAGAACGGCGAGCTGTTCATCCGCCTGCGCGGGCCCTGGCTGCATGTGATCCTGTTCGAAGTGCCGATGCTGGCGATCGTCAGCGAGGTGCGTAACCGCTATCGCTACCGCGAAGTCGTCCTGGAACAGGCGCGCGAACAGCTGTATCGCAAGTTCGACTGGCTGAGCGCCAACGCCAGCGCCGATGAACTGTCGCACCTGCAGGTGGCCGACTTCGGCACCCGCCGGCGCTTCTCGTACCGGGTCCAGGAAGAAGTGGTGAACGTGCTCAAGCACGACTTCCCCGGGCGTTTCGTCGGCACCAGCAACGTGCACCTGTCCCGCGAGCTGGACATGAAACCCCTGGGCACCATGGCCCACGAATGGATCATGGCCCACCAGCAACTGGGGCCGCGGCTGATCGACAGCCAGATCGCCGCCCTCGACTGCTGGGTCCGCGAGTACCGCGGCCTGCTGGGGATCGCCCTGACCGACTGCATCACCACCGACGCCTTCCTCAACGATTTCGATCTGTACTTCGCCAAGCTGTTCGACGGTTTGCGCCACGACTCGGGCGACCCGATCGCCTGGGCGGAAAAAGCCATCGCCCATTACCTGAAACTGGGCATCGAGCCGATGAGCAAGACCCTGGTGTTCTCCGACAGCCTGACGCTGCCCAAGTCCCTGGAGATTTTTCGTGCGTTGCGCGGTCGGATCAATGTCAGCTTCGGTATCGGCACCAACCTGACGTGCGATATTCCCGGTGTCGAGCCGATGAGCATCGTGCTTAAAATGGCCGCCTGCAATGGCCAGCCCGTCGCCAAGATCTCCGACGAAGCGGGCAAGACCCATTGCAAGGATCCCAACTTCGTCGCTTATTTGCGCCACGTTTTCCAAGTACCTGCCGCCCTTTCTGGCACATCAAGCAAGGAGTGAATCATGCAAGCCGTACAGCGTGAGATTGCTGAACAGCTCAAGGTCCAACCCCCTTTCAAGGACCAGGCCGATCTCGAGGCAGAAGTCGCCCGGCGGGTCGCGTTCATCCAGCAATGCCTGCTCAATTCCGGGCTCAAGGCCCTGGTGCTGGGCATCAGCGGTGGCGTCGACTCCCTGACCGCGGGCCTGCTGGCCCAGCGGGCGATGCGCGAACTGCGCGCCAGCAGTGGCGACCAGGGCTATCGTTTCATCGCCGTGCGCCTGCCGTACGACGTGCAGTTCGACGAACACGATGCCCAGGCCTCGGTGGACTTCATCGAACCCGACGAGCGCCACACCGTGAACATCGGGCCGGCGGTCAAGTCCCTGGCCAATGAAGTGGCGGCCTTCGAAGGCCATCAGGCGGTAACCCGGGACTTCGTCCTTGGCAACACCAAGGCACGCATGCGCATGGTCGCGCAGTACACCATCGCCGGCGCCGCCCACGGCCTGGTGATCGGCACCGACCACGCCGCCGAAGCGGTGATGGGTTTCTTCACCAAGTTCGGTGACGGCGCCTGCGACCTGGCCCCGCTGAGCGGGCTGGTGAAAAACCAGGTGCGGGCCATTGCCCGGCATTTCGGCGCGCCGGAGTCGCTGGTGGAGAAGATCCCTACCGCCGACCTGGAAGACCTGTCTCCCGGCAAGCCGGACGAAGCGTCCCACGGTGTGACCTACGCCGAGATCGACGCCTTCCTCCACGGCCAGCCGGTGCGCGAGGAGGCGTTCAAGATCATCTGCAACACCTACAACAAGACCCATCACAAACGCGTGATGCCATTCGCGCCATAAACAGCCCGTAGCCGCTGCCGAGCCTGCGAGGCTGCGCACGGCCGCAGAGCGGTCGCCAAACCAGGCGCCACGTTATGTTCGATGGACCGCGTGGGCAGGTTTTGCGAGGACTGCGTCCTCGTACGCAGGCTCGGCAGCGGCTACAAGTCTGTATACGCAGTTCCAGGCACAAAAAAAGCGCCCCGCAGGGCGCTTTTTCATCACACCGAATCAACCGATCACTTCAGCACCACAGCGCCTTTCATCATCGAGTTGTGGCCCGGGAACGAGCAGAAGAACTCGTAGCTTTCGCCAGCGGTCAGCTTCGACACGTCGAAGGTCACCGAATCTTTTTCGCCGGAGCCGATGATCTTGGTGTGGGCGATGACGCGGCTGTCGCCTTCTTTCAGGTAGTTCTTGTCGATGCCGGCGGCCATGCCGTCGGTAGCGATACCGGCCATGTCCGCGCTTTTGCTCAATACCCAGTTATGGCCCATGACGTTCTTCGGCAGGCTGCCGGAGTGGGTCAGGTTCACGGTGAAGGTCTTGCAGCTCTTGTCGATGGTGATTTCCTTCGTGTTGAAGGACATCTGGTCGGTGGAGTCGACATCGACCTTACATTCGGCGGCCATCAGCTGGCTGCTGGCCAGTGTCAGCAGGGATACCGCAACGAGTTTGGCAAACATGGTGAATCTCCAAGGCAGGGTTAACAAAATCCATCTGAATCCATGAAGGTGAAGACTGCCTGAATTTTTCACAAGTTCCTATGATTTACATCAAGAAATTGTATACAACTTTGCGCTATCGGCCTGATCGAGAGAATCAAACAGCCAGCCGCCAGCCGCGGGCCTATGCTCGGCGCACATCACTATCGGAGTGTCTGCCATGCACCTCAACAGTCTGTTCCGCAGCCTGCTCGCCGCCTATGCCTGTGGCGCCAGCGGCACCTATGAAAGCCCCCGCGGCGAGGATTGACCCTTGGAGCGCGGCCGGCCAGCCATTACTCTGTGGCCCTCACCGACCATGGAGTAAGGCATGTCTTTAGCGTCTGTATGCGTATTCTGCGGTGCCAGCACCGGCACCAACCCGGCCTACCGCGAGGCCGCCGAAGCCCTCGGGCGCCAGCTGGCCGAGCGCAAGCTGACCCTGGTCTATGGCGGTGGCGCCGTCGGCCTGATGGGCATAGTCGCCGACGCGGCCCTGGCGGCTGGCGGCGAAGTCATCGGCATCATTCCCCAGAGCCTCAAGGACAAGGAAATCGGCCATCCGGGCCTGACGCGCCTGGAGGTGGTCGACGGCATGCACGCCCGCAAGGCACGCATGGCCGAGTTGAGCGACGCCTTTATCGCGCTGCCGGGCGGCCTGGGTACCCTGGAAGAATTGTTCGAAGTCTGGACCTGGGGGCAGTTGGGCTATCACGCCAAGCCCCTGGGGCTGCTGGAAGTGAATGGTTTCTACGAGAAGCTCACGGGTTTTCTCGATCATATCGTCGGCGAAGGCTTCGTTCGCGCCCCGCACCGTGACATGCTGCAAGTGAGCGAATCGCCGCGCAAACTGCTGGAGGCGCTGGAGGCCTGGCAACCCACGGTAGTCCCAAAATGGGTCGAGCAGAAACCCGATTAACCGCCGAGCCCCGATACAAGGCAGAATACGCGCCGCTCAAACCTCACCTTCGACCCCAGAGGATCGCCCATGGCTAAACCCAATTACTCCTTCGCCAAACGTCAGCGAGACCTGGCAAAGGAGCAGAAGAAAGAGGAAAAGCTGCAACGCAAGAAAGCGGCCGCTGAAGAAGCCGGCGCACCAAGCCCGGATACAGAAGACGACGTGGCCGTCGACAACGCCGATGCAGTAGACGATCAGGCCCCCAAGGCCTGAGACCCGCCAGGCCCGATACCTCTATCAGGCCCTCGGGATCTGGGGTCGGCCATCCGTTGCCGACCCTCGGATACCCAACGCTTTGACAATCGAATCGCGATAACCCTGTGGCAAGTTGGCCGGTAGCTGGTCCGGCGCGAAAAGGCCGATTTCCTTGTGCTCGTGGCTGATGGTCGGCACAAAACCACCCAGGAGCCGGCAGCGATAGGTCGAGATAAAGACCTGCTTGCCGGGGATGACTTCGAACAGGTACGAATCCAGCGGCTCGCCCACCGCCACCCGCACGTCCAGCTCCTCCTCGATCTCCCGCGCCAGGCATTGGGGCGCTGTCTCCCCCAGCTCGATCCGCCCGCCGGGCAGCTCCCACTCGTCACGCTCGTTGAGCATCAGCACCACCAACCCCTCGGGGGATTGCAGCACGCCCTTGATCGATACCGGGAACATAAGTAACTCCTGTAAGCCTGTAGCCGCTGCCGAAGGCTGCGCTCGGGCGCGTAGCGGCCGTGTTTTTTAGACCGCTGGAAGGTTCTGCGAACCTTATCGCAGCCTGCGGCAGCGGCTACAGAGAGATCCGTTCATTCAGCGGCATCACCGTTACCCGCACTTCCGGGTCGTGGCTGCCGCCGCCGAGAATCACCCCACGCAACGGCGAGACATCGGAAAAATCCCGGCCCCAGGCCAGGGTGATGTGCTCCAGCGCCGGCTGCACGTTGTTGGTCGGGTCGAAATCCACCCAGCCGAGCACCGGGCAGAACACCGAGACCCAGGCATGGGAAGCATCCGCGCCGATCAGGCGTAGCTGCCCCGGTGGCGGCTGGGTCAGCAGGTAGCCGCTGACATAACGCGCCGCCAAGCCACGGGAACGCAAACACGCCAGCATCAGGTGGGCGAAGTCCTGGCAGACCCCGCGCCGCCGCTCCAGCACTTCCACCAGCGGCGTCGCCACCTGGGTGGCTTCGGCATCGAAGGTGAACTCGCTGAAGATCTTTTCCATCAACGCTTGCACCCCCAGCAACAACGGACGCCCGGCGGGGAAACAGCTTTCGGAGAACTCGACGAAGCTTTTCTTCAAGTGCACATAAGGCGACTCGAAGCGGTAACGACACGCCTCCATCAAGGCCGCGGACAACGGCCGGCTGCTGTAGGTCAGCGCACTGCGGGTGGCGTCCCAGGGCAATGAACGGGTGAAGTCCAGCGCGGGCCTGGCCAGCACCTCCACCGTCAGCTGCGCATTGACCAGCAGTTCGTCATGGGGCCGCTCGAACGCCAGCCGGGTCAGCGGGTTGCCGAACACGTCCAGCTCGTCGCGACGGCTGGTGGGGTCGGGGCTGATCAGCAGTTCCTGCTGGCTGCAATGCTGCCAGGCGCAGGCGCGCGGCCACAGGTGCGCCAGCTGCTGGGCCAGGGAAACCGGACTGTCGTAGTGGTAATGGGTATCGTGGAAGATCTGGTAATGAGCGCTCATCAGACGGATACCGTTCGTTGGCTGACATCGTCGACATGGGCGAAATGCCGCAGCGCCAGGCGGTCGGAGACCTGCCCGCTGGCATCGGCGATTTCCTGCAACAGGTCGGCCAGACCTTCGAGCGCCGCCCGCACGCTGGCCTCGCCGAACAGCGGGTTTTCCAGGCAGCCCAGGTCGAAGCGCCCCAGACGCCCCACCAGCTTGGGCAAACCGGCCTCGCGCGGTACGCCGAACTCGTCGTTCAAGCGATTGAGGGTCCGGGTCACCAGCTTCAGCTGGAACAGCACCGCATGGGGGTTCTGTTCGTCGAGCAGCAACAGGTCGAGCACCGGGATCAACTGCGCCACCGCCAGGTAGCGGGAACGGTAGGTGATGCTGCTGTTGCCCAGTTCCAGCAGCCACTCCAGCCCGGCCTGGTCGAACGCGGTGGCGCTGCGCAGGAAGGCCGCCAGGCTGCTGCTGAGAAACTGCAGGCGCTCGATGCGCCGGCCAATCATCAAAAAGCGCCAGCCTTCATCGCGGGTCATGTCGTCCAGGGCGAAGCCCGACAGCGCCGCCAGGGACATCACCAGGCGGTTGAGGAAGTCCAGCAGCTCGCCGAAGTCCGGCTCGCGGGCTTCCAGCGCCAAGGCTTCGCGCTGCAATTCCACCAGCGCCTGCCAGTTTTCCCGCGAAAGCTTGCCGCGCACCTGGGACGCCGCCCACTGCAGACGCTGCAGGTTGGAGCGCAGGCTGAAGGACCAGTCGTCCCCCTGCAGGGCCGCCAACAAACGCTCGGGCAGTTCGCCTTCGTCCGGCAACAGCATCAGGCTTTCACCCAGCTCGACCGCCGCCTGCAAGGCCTGCGGGTCATCGCCGTCGACATAGCGTGCCAGCATGATCCGCAACAGCCGCGCACTGCCATCGCAACGCTCGCAGTAACGGCCGAACCAGAACAGGTTTTCCACCACCCGCGACGGCAGGTACGGATCGCGCCGCACCAGTTCATGCACGCCGATGGTCCGCTGGCCTTTCCACTGTTCGCCGCTGGGCGCACGTTCGCCCAGCACCCAGGTGTCCTTGCTGGCGCCGCCGCGCTGCATCGATACCACCTCGGCATCGGCCTCGGCGGCCACCCGGGTCAAGCCGCCCGGCAGTACCCGGTAACCGTCGCGGCTGGCCACGGCATACACCCGCATGCCGATGGCCCGCGGTTGCAGCTGGCCGTCCTCGGCCTGCCAGACCGGCGCCTGGGACAGTTGCGCCAGCTCCTGGGCGACATAGGCATAAGGTCGCGCCCGCATGCGTTCGGCCAGGGCCTGGCGTTCTTTCTCGCAAAGGTCGCGACCGAACAACGGGGCAAAGCTCTGGGACGGGAACGCCGGCTTGATCAGCAGTTCCGGGAGTTTCTCCAGGGCCTGGGCCAGCACCGGCGCCTCGCCGCACCACCAGGTGGCGACGGACGGCAGAATCAGTTCTTCGCCGAACAGGTGCTCGCTGATCTTCGGCAGGAAACCCAGCAGGCCTGGCGACTCCAGCACGCCGCTGCCCAGGGCATTGGCCACCAGCACCCGCCCCCGCCGCACCGCCTCCAGCAGCCCCGGCACGCCGAGGGCCGAGTCGGTACGCAGTTCCAGCGGGTCGCAGAAGTCGTCGTCGAGCCGGCGCATGATCGCGTGCACCCGCCGCAGGCCGCTCAGGGTCTTGAGGTAGACCGTGGCGTCGCGCACAGTCAGGTCGCCGCCCTCTACCAACGGATAACCGAGCTGGCGCGCCAGGTACAGGTGTTCGAAATAGCTCTCGTTGAAACGTCCCGGGGTCAGCAGCACGATCAGTGGCGCTTCGTCGTCCCGGGGCGCCTGGCGGGCCAGGGTTTCCTGCAGGGTGCGGAAGAACCCGGCCAGGTGCTGCACCTGCAGATCGCGGTACAGGTCCGGAAAGGCCCGGGACACGATCATGCGGTTTTCCAGGGCGTAGCCGGCACCGGACGGCGCCTGGGTACGGTCGGCGGTGACCCACCAGCGCCCGTCCGGGGTGCGCGCCAGGTCGACCGCGTACAGGTGCAGGAAGGCGCCATCCGGCGGCTGGATGCCCTGGCACGGCCAGAGAAAGTTGTTATGGCCGAATACCAGTTCGGCCGGCAGCAGGCCCTCGCTGATCAGCCGCTGGGGCCCGTACAGGTCGGCCAGTACCGCATTGAGCAAACGCGCCCGCTGCGCGATCCCGGCGGACAGCTGCTGCCATTCATCGGCGGCGATCACATGGGGCAACAGGTCCAGTTCCCACGGCCGGTCGGCGCCCTTGGGGTCGGCATAGACGTTGTAGGTGACGCCGTTTTCCTGGATCTGCCGGGTCAGCAGCGCCTGGCGCTGCATCAGCTGCGCCGGCGTGCTGCGCTGCAACTGGTCGAACAGCCGGCGCCAGTGCGGGCGCACCGCGCCGCTGGCGTCGAGCAGTTCGTGGTAGGTACCCGCCGTCAGCGGGTAGTGGTCAAGCAGGTCAGGCATGGAAAGCTCGGCAGACGGCAAGGTAAGTCAGATTAACGCAGACACATGACGCCCGGATATGCGAAACATTCGGGCGTCGTGTCTGCTTTAGAAACGTCGCAAATCGAGTGTCATCGGCAACTCGTCGTTGATCGTCAGGCTCGGCACCGACAAGGTGCCGGGGCTATGCCCCAGGCGGAAGAAGCGCGCCATGCGCCGGCTCTCGGCCTCGTTGGCATTCACCGGTAGGCTGTCGTAGTTGCGCCCGCCCGGGTGGGCCACATGGTATTGGCAACCGCCCAGGGAACGCTGCATCCAGGTGTCGAGCAGGTCGAACACCAACGGTGCGTGCACCGGGATGGTCGGTTGCAGGCAGTTGAACGGCTGCCAGGCCCGATAGCGCACGCCGGCGACGAACTCCCCGACCCGCCCGGTGGGCTGCAGCGGCACCGCGACACCGTTGCAGGTCAACAGGTAGCGCTGCGGCGCCAACCCGGCGAGCTTGACCTGCAGGCGCTCCAGCGATGAGTCGACATAACGCACCGTGCCGCCAGCGGAGCCCTCCTCCCCCAGCACATGCCAAGGCTCCAGGGCCTGGCGCAGCTCCAGTTCGACACCGCCGACCGCGTAATCGCCGACCTTGGGGAAACGGAACTCCAGGTGCGCGGCGAACCACTCGGCGCGCAGCGGATAGCCGGCGGCGTTGAGCTCGACGATGACATCGGCGAAGTCCTGCTCGATGAAGTGCGGCAACAGGAAGCGGTCGTGCAGCTCGGTGCCCCAGCGCGCCAGCTTGGCCGGTGCGTAGGGCTCGCGCCAGAAGCGCGCGACCAAGGCCCGCAGCAACAGTTGCTGGGCCAGGCTCATGCGCGCATGGGGCGGCATTTCAAAGGCGCGCAGTTCCAGCAGGCCCAGGCGGCCTGTAGCGCCATCCGGCGAGTACAGCTTGTCGATGCAGAACTCGGCGCGATGGGTGTTGCCGGTGACATCGATCAGCAAGTTGCGCAGCAGCCGGTCGACCAGCCACGGTGGGCACTCCTCGCCCGGTTCGGGCATCTGCGCGAAGGCGATTTCCAGCTCGTACAACGCATCGTTGCGCGCCTCGTCGACCCGCGGCGCCTGGGAGGTGGGGCCGATGAACAACCCGGAGAACAGATAGGACAACGACGGATGGTTGTGCCAGTAGCTGATCAGGCTGCGCAACAGGTCCGGCCGGCGCAGGAACGGCGAATCCGCCGGCGTCGCGCCACCCAATACGAAGTGGTTGCCGCCGCCGGTGCCGGTATGGCGCCCGTCGATCATGAATTTCTCGGTGGTCAGGCGGGTCTGCCGGGCTTCCTCGTAGAGGAATTCGGTGCGCTCCACCAGCTCGTCCCAACTGGCGGACGGCTGCACGTTGACCTCGATCACGCCCGGATCGGGGGTGACGCGGAAGTTGCTCAGGCGCGGATCGCTCGGCGGCTCGTAGCCCTCCAGCAGCACCGGGCAATGCAGCTCCTCGGCGGTGGCCTCGATGGCGCTGACCAGCTCCAGGTAATCCTCCAGGCGCTCCAGGGGCGGCATGAACAGGTACAAGCGCCCGCCCCGCGCCTCGGCGCAGAACGCGGTGCGGGTCAGCCAGTCGGCGGACTGGTCGATCTGCGGCACCCGCTCATCGGCCTCGGCCGCTTCGCCGTGTTCGCGCAGTTGCGCACTGTCCGGCAGCTCGGGCAGCTCCTGGTTCGGGTCGGTGGGGTGCACATAGGGATACTCCGCCGCTGTCACCCAGGGCTGGGACGCCAGCGGCAGGCGATAACCCAGGGGCGAATCCCCCGGGATCAACCGGCAATGGGTATCGCGCAGGTACCAGCGGCCGCTCTGCCACTGGTCGCCCCTCGCAGTACGGGCCAGCGGCAGGACCTGGCCGATAACCTTGTCCAGGCCCTGACTGAACACCTTGCGCAGGCGCGCCCGCTCCAGCTCGTCCGCCAGCCGCGAATCCTCGGCGCTGACGTTCTGCGGCAAGGTGCCTTCACGCCACAGGTAGTAGAAATTGTCTTCGTAGGCCGGGAATACAAAGCGCGCGGGCAGCTTCAAGCGTTCGGCGACGCTGGCGAGGAAACGCCCGGCCAGCTCGCTGTCGGCGCCATAGTCTTCATGTTCGTCGGCAATCAGCGCGGCGTTGTGCCAGATCGGCACGCCGTCGCGGCGCCAGTAGCAGTTCAGCGACCAGCGCGGCAATTGCTCGCCCGGGTACCACTTGCCCTGGCCAAAGTGCACCAGGCCCTTGGGCGCGTAGTGGTTGCGCAGGCGCTGGAACAGCTCGGCGGACAACCGGCGCTTGTTCGGCCCGAGAGCCGCGGTGTTCCATTCGGCGCCATCCGGGTCGTCGATCGAGACGAAGGTCGGCTCGCCGCCCATGGTCAGGCGCACGTCGCCTGCCAGCAGGTCGGCATCGATCTGCCGGCCCAGGGCCTGGATCGCCAGCCATTGCTCCTCGGTGTAGGGCTTGGTGACCCGCGGCGCTTCCCAGACCCGCTCCACCGACATCTCGTGGCCGAACTCGCATTCGCAAGGCTCCACCAGGCCGCTGATCGGCGCCGCCGAGGACGGATCGGGGCTGCAAGCCAACGGGATATGCCCTTCCCCGGCAAACAGCCCGGAAGTGGCGTCCAGGCCGATCCAGCCGGCGCCGGGCAAGTACACCTCGCACCAGGCGTGCAGGTCGGTGAAGTCGACCTCGGTGCCGGACGGGCCGTCGAGGGATTTGACGTCGGCGGTCAGCTGGATCAGATAGCCGGAAACAAAGCGCGCGGCCAGCCCCAGGTTGCGCAGCAGTTGCACCAGCAGCCAGGCGGAGTCGCGGCAGGAGCCGGAAGCCTTGTCCAGGGTCTGCTCCGGCGTCTGCACACCGGGCTCCATGCGGATCAGGTAGCCGATGTCTTCGCTCAGGCGCTGGTTCAGGGCCACCAGGAAATCCACCGCCGGTATCGGCGTGCGGTCGATGCCCTCAAGGTACGCCTTGAACTTCGGCGTCAGTGGCAGGGTTTCCAGGTAAGGCGCCAGCTCGCGCTGCTCGTCGGCGGCATAGGCGAAGGGGATTTTCTCGGCGTAGGGCTCAAGGAAGAAATCGAACGGATTGAAGACCGCCATCTCCGCCAGCAGATCGACTTCGATCCGCAGCTCGTCGGTCTTCTCCGGGAAGACCAGGCGCGCCAGGTAGTTGCCCTGGGGGTCCTGCTGCCAGTTGATGAAGTGCTGCTCGGGCTGAACCTTCAGCGCATAGGAGAGAATCCGCGTGCGGCTATGGGCCGCCGGACGCAGGCGAACGATCTGTGGGCCGAGTTCGACCGCGCGGTCGTAGCGGTAATGCGTGACATGGTGCAATGCGACATGGATCGACACGGCGTGCCTCCTGCGGGCCTGAACGTACACGAAAGCGCGCAAGACTTATGCCAGAGCACCAGTCCCGGGGCTTTCCCCAACGGCTGTGGGCAGTACAGCACCAAAAGCGAGCGGTGCGTGCTTCGGCGTGCGCAGGGTTGCACATAAATGTGGCGACAGGATGTAACCGGCGGTCAGCGCACCCGCTTCAGGCCGGCTTCCAGTCGCTGCAGGCGCCGGCGTTTGCGCGCCGCCACTTGCAGCACCTTGAGCCCGCGCTGGTAGCGCCGGGTGCTCATCAGGTACAGCCCGGCCAGGGGAATGCACAGGACAAAGGCCGGGAACAGTCGCTGGCGGGAGTCCAGCAGGACCAGCAGCGCACATGCGAGGCAGAACACCAGCGCGCCGAACAAGGCCCAGGCGCCACGCGGGTAGCCGCGGATCACCAGCATGAAACACAGGCTCATCAGCAGGCCAGCGCCCAGCATGGCCATCGCGGCGTAGTTGGCGACCTGGAAGTCACGGGGGAAATACAGATGGGGCACCTGCGCGGCGGTCAGCGAGATGCTGAAGACCGTCGTCATCATCACCGCGATGTGAATCACCCCGAAACGCCGCACATAGGGCTGCCAGGCAAGCCATTCGGCGGTCTTGAGGCGTAGCAGCCGGTCTTCGACCTGCCGTTGTTGCGGGGTTTTGCGGCGACGTAACACGCGGCGCTTCCTTGAGTTGATGCCAATCCTGGGGGCGCACCTTAACAAACCCGAACGCCGAAATGCACAACGCCAACCCTGGGGTTGGCGTTGTGTCTGTGGCATTGGGTCCGTACAGCAGTGGCCTTAGCGGGGCACGACCGGTTTGCGGGCCGGCTTCTTGCCTTTGCCCTTGGCCGCATCCGTGCGTTCCTTGGCGGCCTGCTTGTTGCGGGCCATCGCGGCGGCCTTGGCCTGTTCGCGCTTGTCCCACGGGTTGCTACCGTCGCTGCCGCGTGGAGGCAGGCCGGTGTGCTGGGTAAGAATTTTGGTGGTTTCCTTGGCCACTTTGTGGCTGCCAGCCGGCGTCGAGTTCTTGCGACGGGCGCTCTGGTAGCTGTCGGTCGACGGCTGATGCAAAGGAATCAACTGGTTCTTGCCCGGCCCGATCAGGTCGGCGCGACCCATGCGGGTCAGCGCTTCACGCAGCATCGGCCAGCCTTTCGGGTCGTGGTAACGCAGGAACGCCTTGTGCAGGCGACGCTGCTCCTCGCTCTTGACGATGGTCACCCCGTCACTCTTGTAGGTGACCTTGCGCAGCGGGTTCTTGCCCGAGTGGTACATCGCGGTGGCGGTGGCCATCGGCGACGGGTAGAACGCCTGCACCTGGTCGGCGCGGAAACCATTGCCCTTGAGCCACAGGGCCAGGTTCATCATGTCTTCGTCGGTGGTGCCCGGGTGCGCGGCGATGAAGTACGGAATCAGGTACTGCTCCTTGCCCGCTTCCTTGGAGTACTTCTCGAACATCCGCTTGAACCGGTCGTAGCTACCGATGCCCGGCTTCATCATCTGGTTGAGCGGACCTTCCTCGGTGTGTTCCGGGGCGATCTTCAGGTAGCCACCGACGTGGTGGGTCACCAGTTCCTTGACGTACTCCGGCGACTCGACCGCGAGGTCGTAGCGCAGGCCGGAAGCGATCAGGATTTTCTTCACCCCCGGCAAGGCGCGGGCGCTGCGATACAGCTGGATCAGCGACGAGTGGTCGGTGTTCAGGTTCGGGCAGATGCCAGGGAACACGCAGGACGGCTTGCGGCACGCGGATTCGATTTCCGGGCTCTTGCAGGCGATGCGGTACATGTTCGCGGTCGGGCCGCCGAGGTCGGAAATGACCCCGGTAAAACCTGGAACCTTGTCGCGAATCTCTTCGATCTCGCGAATGATCGACTCTTCGGAACGGTTCTGGATGATCCGCCCTTCGTGCTCGGTGATCGAGCAGAAGGTGCAGCCACCGAAGCAGCCACGCATGATGTTCACCGAAAAACGGATCATGTCGTAGGCCGGGATCTTCTCCTTGCCGTACGCCGGGTGCGGGATGCGCTGATACGGCATGCCGAACACGTAGTCCATCTCTTCGGTGGTCATCGGGATGGGCGGCGGGTTGAACCAGACATCGATCTCGCCATGCTTCTGCACCAGCGCACGGGCGTTGCCCGGGTTGGTTTCCAGGTGCAGCACGCGGTTGGCGTGGGCGTAGAGCACCGGATCGTTACGCACCTTTTCCATGGACGGCAGGCGGATCACGGTCTTGTCCCGGGTCATCTTCGGGCTGGCCAGGATCTGCACGACCTTGGCTTCCTGGGGATCTTCGACCGGGCCCTTTTCCTGCTCGATGGCACAGGCCTGGGTGTCCTGGGTGTTGACGTACGGGTTGATGATCTTGTCGATCTTGCCCGGACGGTCGATACGCGTGGAGTCGACTTCGTACCAGCCCTGCGGCGTGTCACGGCGAATGAACGCGGTGCCGCGCACGTCGGTGATGTCTTCGATCTTGTGCCCGTAGGACAGGCGCTGGGCGACTTCGACAATCGCCCGCTCGGCGTTGCCGTAGAGCAGGATGTCGGCGCTGGCGTCGATCAGGATCGAGTTGCGCACCCGGTCCTGCCAGTAGTCGTAGTGGGCGATGCGGCGCAGGGAGGCTTCGATGCCGCCCAGGACGATCGGCACGTGCTTGTAGGCTTCCTTGCAGCGCTGACTGTAGACCAGGCTGGCGCGGTCCGGACGCTTGCCCGCCAGGCCACCCGGGGTGTAGGCGTCGTCGGAGCGGATTTTCTTGTCCGCGGTGTAGCGGTTGATCATCGAGTCCATGTTGCCGGCTGCGACGCCGAAGAACAGGTTCGGCTCGCCGAGCTTCATGAAGTCGTCTTTGGACTGCCAGTTCGGCTGGGCGATGATCCCGACGCGGAAGCCCTGGGACTCCAGCAGCCGGCCGATGATCGCCATGCCGAACGACGGGTGATCGACGTAGGCATCGCCGGTGACGATGATGATGTCGCAGGAATCCCAGCCGAGCTGATCCATTTCCGCCCTGCTCATCGGCAGGAACGGCGCCGGTCCGAAACATTCGGCCCAGTACTTGGGATAGTCAAATAACGGCTTGGCTGCTTGCATGTCGATGACCGGTATAGGTGTAGATGAGGGCGCGTTTATTTACAGAGAAATTCGCGGGCGCGGAATATAGCACAAAAAATAACCAATTCCGACGACTATGGTCGGAAATCGGTGGCCTGTAGCCGCTGTCGCAGACTGCGATCGGCTGCGCGGCAGACGCAACGCTCACCCATCGAACGAAGGCCCTGCGGCCTCTGTCGCAGCCTGCGGCAGCGGCTACGGCTGTTTATTCGTCGTCGTCGAAGTTGTAGCTGCCCGGCGCGAGGTTCTCGAAGCGGGTGTACTTGCCGATGAACGCCAGGCGGATAAAGCCGATGGGGCCGTTCCGCTGCTTGCCGATGATGATCTCGGCAATGCCCTTGTGCTCGGTCTCGGGGTGATACACCTCGTCCCGGTACACGAACATGATGACGTCGGCGTCCTGCTCGATCGCTCCGGATTCCCGCAAGTCGGAGTTCACCGGGCGCTTGTTCGGGCGCTGCTCAAGGGAGCGGTTGAGCTGGGACAAGGCCACTACCGGGCAGTTGAATTCCTTGGCCAGGGCCTTGAGGGAACGGGAGATCTCGGAAATCTCGTTGGTCCGGTTGTCGCCGCTGGAACCCGGGATCTGCATCAGCTGCAGGTAGTCGATCATGATCAGGGCGATGTCGCCGTGCTCACGCACCAGGCGGCGGGTCCGCGCGCGCATTTCCGAAGGGCTGATACCGGCGGTGTCGTCGATGAACAGCTTGCGATCGTTGAGCAGGTTGACCGCCGAGGTCAGGCGCGGCCAGTCGTCGTCTTCCAGCTGGCCGGAACGCACCTTGGTCTGGTCGATACGGCCGAGGGACGACAGCATACGCATGATCAGCGATTCGCCTGGCATCTCGAGGGAGTACACCAGCACCGCCTTGTCGCTGCGCAGTACGGCGTTTTCCACCAGGTTCATGGCAAAGGTGGTCTTACCCATGGACGGACGACCGGCGACGATGATCAGGTCGGCGGGCTGCAGGCCGCTGGTCTTCTCGTCGAGGTCGGTGTAGCCGGTGGACAGGCCGGTGATGGCGTTGTCGGTGTTGAACAGGGTGTCGATGCGGTCGATGGCCTTGGTCAGCAACTCGTTGACGCCCACCGGGCCGCCGGTCTTCGGACGCGCTTCGGCGATCTGGAAGATCTGCCGTTCGGCTTCGTCGAGAATCTCTTCGGCAGTGCGGCCTTCGGGGTTGAAGGCGCTGTCGGCGATCTCGGTGCTAATGCCGATCAACTGGCGCAGGGTGGCGCGCTGGCGAACGATCTGCGCATAGGCCTTGATGTTGGCCACCGACGGCGTGTTCTTCGCCAGTTCGCCCAGGTAACCCAGGCCACCGACCTGGGACGTCTGGCCTTCCTTGTCCAACTGCTCGGACAGGGTCACGACGTCGATCGGCATGTTCTGATCGGCCAGCTTGGCGATCGCACGAAAGATCAGGCGGTGGTCATGTCGATAGAAATCGCCGTCGGAGACTTGATCGAGCACCCGCTCCCAGGCGTTGTTGTCCAGCATCAAACCACCGAGCACGGCCTGTTCGGCCTCGATGGAATGTGGCGGCACCTTCAGGGCAGCGGTTTGCAGATCGTATTGCTCGGGAGCGGAGATATCGTTCATGGCCACTTGGTTTTTTAGGAAAAGCAGGGGTTTGAAAAACTGAGGGTACAGAAAGACAAAGGGCACGACCTGTAAACAGGATCGTGCCCGATGTTACCGGCTAGCTCCCGAGGGTGCCAGCCGACAAGTACTGCTTAAGCTGCTACCACGACAACGCGTACGGTAGCTTCAACTTCAGCGTGCAAGTGCACGGCTACGTCGAATTCACCTACGTTGCGGATGGTGCCGTTCGGCAGACGAACTTCGCTTTTTGCAACTTCAACGCCGGAGGCGGTCAGTGCATCAGCGATGTCGTGGGTGCCGATCGAACCGAACAGCTTGCCTTCGTCACCAGCGGTGGCAGTGATAGTCACTTCCAGCTCAGCCAGTTGGGCAGCGCGAGTTTCGGCAGAAGCCTTTTTCTCTGCAGCCAGTTTTTCCAGCTCGGCACGACGCGCTTCGAACGCAGCCAGGTTGGCAGCGGTAGCAGCGGTGGCTTTGCCGAAAGGCAGCAGGTAGTTACGGCCGTAACCAGCCTTAACGTTTACCTTATCGCCCAGGTTGCCCAGGTTGGCGATTTTTTCCAGCAGGATCAGTTCCATTTGGTAATAACCTCTTAACTTTTAACCTTCACCGTTCGCAGGACCGTTATCGGCGTCTTTCGGCGCCGAACGACCGCGAAAATCAATCAGGCTGTCGACTATGGCCAACACCACGAGCAACGGATAGATCAGCTGCATAAACAGCAACAGCGTTACGTACAACCCCACCAGCCAGAACCTGGCCAGTCGCCCTTGCGCCACCAGCCCGTGAATCAGGGCCAGCCCGGCGAACACCAGCGGTACGCTGCACAACGGCGTCAGCATCGCCATCTGTGGACCGAGGTTCGGTCCCAGCAGCATGCAGGCCAGCAGCAACATCGCCAGTCCCAGCGGGAGCTTGATAGCGCGAAACTCGCGCCCAAAACCACCCGGGTTGTACAACAACGCCTGCCAGTAGCGCCCGACAATCAGGCTCAGCACACTGACGACCTGCAACAAAGCCGCAATCAGGCCGGTCAGGACCGGTGCGATCAGTGAGGCGAGACGAGCCCGCTCTTCAACCGACAGCTGCTGGTAGAGATCACCGAGGGCCAACGGCAGGATTTTTACCAACTCCTGCGAGAGCATCTCGATCTGGGGGCGGTAAGCCACACCCAGCACTCCAGCAAACACCAGGCCCAGCGCTATGCTGACCAGCAGCACACGGTTCCAGGATTCGCTTGCGCGCAAAACCAACGCAAGGCCCGAAGACCCGAGCAACACCATGAGTGCGCGTGGATCGTCGGAATACAGCCACCAGAACAATGCCGGCAGCAATCCCAGGGCGAGGACACCAAGGGCGTCGCTCAAACCGCGCCGCAGGAGCACCAGGCTTCCCGCAGCAGCACCCAACCAATACAACAACGGCAATGCCGCACATCCGGCCACTACCAGAGTGGCCTGCATACGGCCGCGCATGATGAACTCAGCTAAGGCGCGCATGCATTCAATCCCTTACTACTTGTCGACTGCCCGGTCTCAGCGGCCGTGGCTGTCGGTGTAGGCCAGCAGGGCCAGGAAGCGGGCGCGCTTGATAGCGGTGGCCAGCTGACGCTGATAACGAGCTTTGGTACCGGTGATACGGCTTGGAACGATTTTGCCGGTCTCGGATACGTAGGCTTTCAGAGTGTTGAGATCTTTGTAATCGATCTCTTTCACGTCTTCAGCGGTGAAGCGGCAGAATTTACGACGACGGAAGAAACGTGCCATGTAATTGGCTCCTCAAAAGGTCCGTGGATTACTCGTCAGCGTTATCGCTGGCGTCGCTGTTATCGCTGTCATCGCCATCGGCGCTGTCAGAATGCTCAGGACGGTCACGACGCTCACGGCGCTCACTGCGGTTCTCTTCAGCCTTGAGCATCTCGGATTGGCCAGTGATGGCTTCTTCGCGACGGATGACCAGGTTACGGATCACAGCATCGTTGTAACGGAAGTTGTCTTCCAGCTCAGCCAGGGCTTTACCGGTGCACTCAACGTTCAGCATCACGTAGTGAGCCTTGTGAACATTGTTGATTGCGTAGGCCAGTTGACGACGGCCCCAGTCTTCCAGACGGTGGATTTTGCCGCCGTCTTCTTCGATCAGCTTGGTGTAACGCTCAACCATGCCGCCGACTTGCTCGCTCTGGTCAGGGTGGACCAGAAAGATGATTTCGTAATGACGCATGAATGCTCCTTACGGGTTGTAGCCTGCCGCTCAAAAGCGGTCAGACAAGGAGTGAATGACACTTGTGTGTCTTGCCTCAGAGATAGGCACATATGCGCCTGCCGCAACGGCAAGGGGCGCAATTGTAGAGAAGGGGGAACAGCGGCGCAAGGCAATTGGTGATTATTTGAACAACTGGGCGCCAGGGCGCGCCAAACCTGCCAGACAGGCCTGCTCACGACTGCGGCACCTCGGTCGGGCCGCTATCGCGAGCAAGCTCGCGCCTGCATAGGAGGGAGGAAACTCAGGCCTTCTTGGCTGCGCTCTTGGCTTTGGCCGCACGCTGGCGCGTGGCTTCGAACAGGCACACGCCGGTAGCCACCGAAACGTTGAGACTGCTGACGCTACCGGCCATCGGCAGGCGCACCAGGAAATCGCAATGCTCGCGGGTGAGGCGACGCATACCCTTGCCTTCGGCGCCCATGATCAGGATGGTCGGCCCGGTCAGGTCCTGGTCATACAGTTCCTGCTCGGCTTCGCCAGCCGTGCCGACGACCCACAGGCCGCGCTGCTGAAGCTTTTCCAGGGTGCGCGCGAGGTTGGTCACGGCCACCAGCGGAATCACTTCCGCGGCGCCGCACGCCACTTTACGCACGGTCGGGGTCAGGGTCGCCGATTTGTCTTTCGGCACCAGCACCGCCAGCGCACCGGCCGCATCGGCAGTGCGCAGGCAGGCGCCAAGGTTATGCGGGTCGGTCACGCCGTCCAGCACGAGAAGCAGCGGCGCACCCTCGGTACGGTCGAGCAACTCATCGAGCATCGCTTCGCCCCAGACCTGGCTTGGGCTTACTTCAGCCACGACGCCCTGGTGAACGCCTTCGACCCAGGCATCCATTTCGCGACGCTCGGCCTGCCCGACCGCCACGCGATTCTGCCCGGCCAGGTCCACCAGCACCTGTACACGCGGATCGCTACGGCCTTCGGCCAGCCAGATCTGCTTGACGCGCTTGGGGTGGTGACGCAGCAATGCTTCTACAGCGTGCACGCCGTAGATCTTTTCCAACTGACTCATGACTTGGCCTTGGGTTTACGCGCCCCGCCGCTTTTCGTTGCAGGACCTGCGCCCGCTTTCGGCGGACCTTTACGATGTTTGCTCGGCTTGCTGGACGCCGGCTTTCCGGACTTTCCCCCAGACGCCGCTTTACCGCCGCTCTTGGCTTCGGCCAGCAACGCCTGCTTCATTTCACGACTCTTGCGCACTTCGGCGTTTTTCGCCGCCGCATCGCTGGAGCGGTAGGCCTCGACCGGCTTCTCCTTGGCCGGGCCACGACGCCCGGCCTTGGCTGGAGCGGGCTCGGCAGCCGTCTTGGCCGGAGGCGCATCGACAGCACCACGCTTTTTGCGACCGATCGGCGCACTGATGGTTTTTTCCGCCATCTCGAAGTCGATCTTGCGCTCGTCCAGATCGACGCGCATGACCCGCACTTCCACGCTGTCACCCAGGCGGAAGCTGCGGCCGGTGCGCTCACCGGCGAGGCGGTGATGCACAGGATCGAAGTGGTAGTAGTCGCCTGGCAGCGCCGTGACATGCACCAGACCTTCGACATAGATATCGGTCAGTTCGACGAACAGGCCAAAACCGGTCACCGCAGTGATCACGCCCGGGAACGCCTCGCCCACGCGATCTTTCATGTATTCGCACTTGAGCCAGTTCACCACGTCGCGGGTCGCTTCGTCGGCACGCCGCTCGCTCATCGAGCACTGCTCGCCAAGCTGCTCGAGAATCGCCTCGTCGTAGGGATAGATGCGCGCCTTCGGAATGCTCATCGCACCGGCACGACGCACATGAGGCGTGTTCTGCTTGGAGTGGATGACACTGCGAATCGCCCGGTGCGTCAGCAGGTCCGGGTAACGGCGAATCGGCGAGGTGAAGTGGGTATAGGCTTCGTAGTTCAGGCCGAAGTGGCCCTGATTGTCAGCGCTGTACACCGCCTGGCTCAAGGAGCGCAGCATCACGGTCTGGATCAGATGGAAGTCCGGACGATCCTTGATGCTTTCCAGCAGGGCCTGGTAGTCCTTCGGCGTCGGGCCGTCCTTGCCTTTATGCAGGGACAGGCCGAGCTCGCCGAGGAAGGCGCGCAGTTTTTCCAGGCGCTCTGGCGGCGGGCCGTCGTGAACGCGATAGAGCGCGGGGATTTCGTGCTTCTTGAGGAATTCGGCGGTGGCCACGTTGGCCGCCAGCATGCATTCCTCGATCAGCTTGTGCGCATCGTTGCGGGTAGTCGGGCGAATTTCCGCGATCTTGCGCTCGGAACCGAAGATGATCCGGGTTTCCTGGGTCTCGAAGTCGATGGCGCCACGGGTATGACGGGCACCGAGCAAAACCTTGTACAGCGCATAAAGCTGCTTGAGGTGCGGCACGACATCGGCGTATTCGCCACGCAGCTGCTTAGCCTCGCTGGTTTTCGGCTGTTCGAGGATAGTGCTGACCTTGTTGTAGGTCAGGCGCGCCTTGGAGTGGATCACCGCTTCGTAGAACTGATAGTCGGTCATCTCGCCGGATTTGGAGATGGTCATCTCGCACACCATGGCCAGACGATCGACTTTCGGGTTCAGCGAGCACAGGCCGTTGGACAGCTGTTCCGGCAGCATTGGCACCACGCGCTCGGGGAAGTACACCGAGTTGCCGCGCACCTGAGCCTCGGCATCCAGCGCCGAACCGATCTTCACGTAACTGGAAACGTCGGCAATCGCCACGTACAGCTTCCAGCCACCGCCGAACAGGCGCAGCTTGCCGGGCTTGGCTTCGCAATAGACCGCATCGTCGAAGTCGCGAGCGTCTTCGCCGTCGATGGTGACGAACGGCAGATCACGCAGGTCGATGCGCTTCTCTTTGTCCTTCTCTTCGACTTCCGGCTTGAGCTTGCCGGCTTCCTTCAGCACCGCCTCGGGCCAGACGTGAGGAATATCGTAGGTGCGCAAGGCAACATCGATTTCCATGCCCGGGGCCATGTAGTTGCCCACGACCTCGACCACGTCGCCTTGCGGCTGGAAGCGCGGAGTCGGCCAGTGGGTGATCTTCACCTCGACGAACTGGCCGATCTTGGCGCCGGCATTACGACCCGGGGTCACCAGCACTTCCTGCTGGATCTTCGGGTTGTCCGCCACCACAAAACCGATTCCGCCTTCTTCGAAATAACGGCCGACGATGCTCTCGTGGGCACGGGACACTACTTCGACGATCATGCCTTCGCGGCGACCGCGGCGATCCAGACCGGAAACCCGGGCCAGTGCACGGTCGCCATCGAACACCAGGCGCATCTGCGCCGGGCTCATGAACAGGTCGTCGCTGCCGTCATCGGGAACCAGGAAGCCGAAGCCGTCACGGTGACCGCTGATGCGGCCGAGGATCAGGTCGAGCTTGTCCACCGGTGCATATGTGCCGCGACGGGTGTAGATCAGTTGGGCATCGCGCTCCATGGCGCGCAGGCGGCGGCGCAGGGCTTCGATCTGGTCTTCTGTGGTCAGACCAAACTCTTCGACCAACTGTTCGCGGTTAGCAGGCGAACCCCGATCAGCAAGGTGCTGAAGGATCAGTTCGCGGCTAGGGATAGGGTTTTCATATTTTTCCGCTTCACGAGCGGCCTCGGGATCGAGGGACTGCCAATCGGCCATTAGATAAATTTCACCTTGTCTATATGCGGGTTAGTTTGGCATACGCGTATTGAAACGGGAAATTTCAGGCTAAGACAGGCTCCGAAAAGTCCTTTAGAGGCTTCAGAACCATCCTGCAAAAGCCGTCGGCAAATTTTTTTCAATATTTTCAAGATCAGGGGTTTACAGCTCAAAAGGTGGTCCGTATAGTGCGCGCCATCGACGACGGAGACGTTGCCGATACTGCCCAGATGGTGAAATTGGTAGACACGCCAGCTTCAGGTGCTGGTGGCCGCAAGGCCGTGGAAGTTCGAGTCTTCTTCTGGGCACCAATTCAGAGCTGTAGATCGCTTGAATCTTCAGGCTCCTCCAAAAACCCGCGAAAGCGGGTTTTTGCATTCTAAGTGTTTGATTTATTGAATCTAAGTCAAAACAGGGCTTTACAGATTCAAAGGCGCTCCGTATAGTTCGCCCCATCAACAGCGGCAACGCTGCTGATACTGCCCAGATGGTGAAATTGGTAGACACGCCAGCTTCAGGTGCTGGTGGCCGCAAGGCCGTGGAAGTTCGAGTCTTCTTCTGGGCACCACATTCAAGTTTCACAGCATAGCTGTGAAGCCTCACAAAAACCCGCGAAAGCGGGTTTTTGCGTTTCTGGCCCACAACAATCATTTCCCCCGCCCAAGCGCCCCTCCTCCAGGACTATCCAGCCCGCCAAGCCGCACATGAGAAACAATATCGTTTATGATTGTTACAAGTTTTTGCGGCACCACAGTGAGGAACCCTGCGAATGATGTTTAGAAACATCCCCCTTCCAACATCCCTTCTGCGTGGCTTGACCATCACTTTGCTGGGCCTGGCCCTGGCATCTCCCTTCACTCAAGCAGCCGATCCGGTTTCCCTGACGCTGTACAACGGCCAGCACAAGGAAGTCGGCGACGCCATCGCCA
Organism: Pseudomonas sp. GW822-FHT05A08; assembly: GCF_058800485.1. Taxonomy (NCBI): domain Bacteria; kingdom Pseudomonadati; phylum Pseudomonadota; class Gammaproteobacteria; order Pseudomonadales; family Pseudomonadaceae; genus Pseudomonas; species Pseudomonas sp. GW822-FHT05A08. Next base: position 903,385 of record NZ_CM179511.1, on the reverse strand, counting down.
AGGCTTTCGAGGCCAAGACCGGCATTCACGTCAATGTGCGCAAGGGCAGCAGCAACCAGCTCGCCAGCCAGATCGCGGAAGAAGGCGAGCGCTCCCCCGCCGACGTGATCTACACCGAAGAATCGCCGCCCCTGAACAAACTCGGCGAGCAAGGCCTGCTGGCCAAAACCGATGCTGCGACCCTTGAAGTCCTGCCCAAGGACTACGTCGCCGGTAACGGCACCTGGATCGGCATTACCGCCCGAGTTCGCGTGGTAGCGTTCAACCCGAAGCTGATCGACGAAAAAGACCTGCCTGCATCAGTGATGGAGTTCTCCCAGCCACAATGGCAAGGCAAGGTAGGCTTCGTCCCCACCAGCGGTGCATTTCAGGAACAGGCCGTGGCAATCATCAAGCTGCACGGGATGGACGCCGCCGAAGAATGGCTGACCGGCCTGCGCGCTTTCGGCAAGACCTACAGCAATAATATGGTGGCCTTGAAGGCCGTGGAAAACGGCGAAGTCGCCACCGTGCTGGTGAACAACTACTACTGGTTCGCCCTGCAACGGGAGAAAGGCCAGCTTGACTCGAAGCTGCACTATTTCACCGGCGGCGATGCCGGCGGATTAATCACCGTATCCAGCGCCGCGGTACTCAAGTCCAGCAAACACCCCAAAGAAGCCCAGCAATTCCTCGCTTATATGGCCAGCGAAGAAGGCCAGCGCGTAATCACCCAGACCACCGCAGAATATCCGCTGCGCAAAGGCCTGGAGTCGGATCGAGGCCTCAAGCCGTTCAGTGAACTGCAAGCGCCGAAAGTCACCCCGGCCGACCTCGGCAACGCCGAAGAAGCCCTGGAACTGGAACGCGAAGTCGGCCTGAACTGATGAGCCCATCACTGCCCGCCCCCGCCTCGCGCACGAACCACATACCGAGGCGCAAGGGGCCATCGATCTGGCTGCTGCTACCGGTCCTGTTGCTGGTCGGGCTCAGCCTGCTGCCATTGCTCTATGTCGGGCTCAAGGCCTGGCAGGCTGGCTGGGCCGAAGCCCTGCACCTGCTGTGGCGCCCCTATGTATTCGGCCTGCTGCGCAACACCCTGCTATTGCTCATTGGCGTGACCGTTACCTGCGCTATCGTCGGCCTGTCCCTGGCCTGGCTGCTGGAACGCAGCGACTTGCCGGGGCGACGCCTCTGGGGCGTGATCTTGTGCCTGCCCTTTGCCGTACCGGCCTTTGTCAGCAGCTTCACCTGGGTCTCCCTCAGCGCCAGCTTCGAAGGCCTGGGCGGGGCCATCCTGGTCATGAGCCTGTCCAAGTACCCGCTGGTATTCCTGCCTGTGGCGGCTACCCTGCGCAATCTCGACCCCTCCCTGGAGGAATCGGCCCGCACCCTCGGGCAGAATCGCTGGGGCGTTTTCTTCCGGATCACCCTGCCCCTGCTCTGGCCCTCGCTGCTGGCCGGTTCGCTACTGATCGCCCTGCACATGCTGGTGGAGTTCGGTGCACTGTCGATTATCGGCCTGCAAACCTTCACCACCGCGATCTACCAACAGTTCGAACTGGAGTTCAGCAATGCCAACGCGGCGATGCTTTCCGCCGTGCTGCTAGCGCTGTGCCTGGCCCTGCTGTGGCTGGAGTTGCGGGTTCGCGGCAAAGGCCGCCATGTACGAACCGGCCAGGGCGCGGCGCGACATGCCGAGCAGGTGCGCCTCGGCAAGTGGGCAATTGGCGGACAACTGTACTGCGCGCTGCTGACCCTGATCGGCAGCGGCATTCCGCTGGGCATGCTGGCGTACTGGCTGGCCGTCGGCTCATCAGCCGCTTTCCCGGTAGCTGCCATCAGCGAAGCCCTGCTCTCCTCCCTGGCGCTATCGTTGGGTGGCGCGGCGCTGTGCCTGGTGCTGGCGGTACCGGTCGGACTGCTGGTGGTGCGCCACAAGGGCCGCCTGGCACTCTGGGCCGAACGCCTGCCTTACCTGCTGCACGCCCTGCCAGGCTTGGTGATCGCCCTGACGCTGGTGTTCTTTGCCCTGCACTACGTGCCGGCGCTGTATCAGACCTCAGCCCTGTTGCTGATCGCCTACGCCCTGCTGTTCCTGCCCCTGGCGCAGGCACCGATCCGCACCGCCCTGAACAAGGCGGCGCCGCCACTCGAGGAAGCCGCCCGCACCCTGGGCGCCTCCTCATTCACGGCCTTCTGCCGCGTGACCCTGCCGATCATTTTTCCGGCTTTGGGCGCCGCCTTTGCCCTGGTATTCCTCGATGCCATGAAGGAACTGACGGCCACCCTGCTGCTCAGCCCGACTGGGCTGAATACGCTGGCAACGGAAGTCTGGGCACACACGGCGAATGTGGAGTTTGCCGCCGCAGCGCCTTATGCGGCGCTGTTGATCCTGGTATCGGGACTACCGGTCTATCTGCTGACGACACGGATGTATCTGAGCCGCTGAGCCCACTCCTACAGAAAGCTTTCTGTAGGAGCCCCGCCCCGAGCATTCAAGCCTCGTGAACACTCAAGCCCGGAACTGCCCCAGGCTGGCCTTCAATTGGGCTGCCAGGCTATCCAGTACCTTGCCGCTGGCCGTGGTCTCCACCACAGCCTGAGCTGCCCGCTCAGCCTGGGCATGGATGGTCTCGACCCTACCGCGCACCGCTTGCGCGCCCTGAGCCTGATGGGCAGCCGCCTGGGTCGCCAGGCCAATCGCCGCGTGCACCTGCTCCACCGACGACTGCACCGATTGTTGCAGCCGCGCACTGTCGCGCAACACCAGCAACCCTTCGCTGGCCTGCCTTCCAGCCTGGCCGATCGCCGCCACCGCCTCGCGCGCGCCCTGCTGCAGCGCACCGATATGCGCCTGGATATCGCCGGTAGAGCTTTGCGTCTTGCTCGCCAGCGCCCTGACCTCATCGGCTACCACCGCAAAGCCGCGCCCGGTTTCCCCGGCCCGCGCCGCTTCAATGGCCGCATTCAAGGCCAGCAGGTTGGTCTGCTCGGCAATCCCATGAATCACCGTCAACACCACCTCGATCTGTTCGCTCTGCTGCGCCAGGCGCTCGATGACCTTGGCCCCCGTGTCGACCTGCCCCGCCAGTGCCTCGATCAGACCGCCCACCTGGGCCGAGGTCCGAGTGTTTTCGTCGGTCGCCTGACGGATCTCCACCACCTGCTGCAAGGCCGCCTGCATCGCCTGGCTTTCCGCCTGGGCTTCGTCAGCCATCTGCGACAGCGCCCGCAAACTCTCCGCCACCTCGTCACGCTGGGCCTCGGCCGCGGCGTCCGCCCCAGCATTACGCAGGCTCATCGCGCCGATTTCGACGCCAGTACGCTGCGCCACATCGCCGGCCTCACGCACGATCGGCTGCAACTTGTCGACAAAACGATTGACCGCCGAGGCCATGTCGCCGATCTCATCATTGCTGTTGAGCTGGACCCGCTTGGTCAGATCACCCTCACCGGCGGCCAGATCGTTTAGCGCGGCGATCAGCAGATGCAGCTTGCTGACCACTCGCCGCCCCAGCACCACCGCCAGCAACAGCAAGACCCCGCAGCCGACCAGCGCCAGGCCCATGCCGATGCGCCAGCGCAGGGTGGCCGCCGCGTCCTGCACGGTACCCGCGGTGTTGGCCTGCATGTCCGAAGCGGTGGTCTGCGCCGACTGCAGGCGCGCACGCATGGCCGCCGAACTGTCCGCCGAAGCGCCCTTGAGGCTATCGCCGACCAGCTGATCGCTGCTGGCGATCAAGGCCTCGAAACGCTTGTCCAGCGCCGCCACATCCGCCTCGACCGACGCCGTGGAAACCCCCATCAGCACCTTGCCGATCTCCACGCCGTTAGGACTGATGGAGGCTTCCAGGTAGTAGACCGATGGATCGTTCTTGGCCGCGTCCAGCACCTTGTCCAGGGCACGCTCGCCCTTGCCCTTTTCCAGCAGCGCCTTGTTGATCGGGTTTTCCCGGTTCAGATAGCGGGTCAGGTGCTCGCCATTGGCATCGTCGTACACCACGAACAGCACGTTGGGATTGCGCTGGGCGCGCCGGGCGAACTCGGAGAGGGTCGGAACGTCGCTGTCCCACATGGCGCGCGGGGCCACCGAAGCGAGCAACTGGGCCATATCGTTGGCTGAATCCTTGAGATCCTTCTCCAGCGTTGCGCGCAATTGCGCCTGCTCCTCTTCCAGGCGCGAGGAAAGCCCGGCGGTCAAGCGTTGCCGGGTGTTGCTGGAAAGGCTTTCCAGGCTCGAGGTGACCTCACGAGCCGCCTGCTCCAGTTCGCCGGACAGCTTCTGGCTATCGACGCCCAGACGAGCGGCCAGATCCGCCTCCAGCGCCGTTACCGTGCTCCGGGTCAGGGCAACGGCAACCAGCACCTGCACCAAAAGGGCGATACCAAGGGTAACGAACACAGGCCGCAACAAACGGCTTTGTAACAGTGAGAGAACGGCCGACACAGGAAATCCCTCTACTTCAACGCCATCAAATTGATGGCACTCTGGAAGAGCAAATCACAGCAAGGGTCGTGCCGCTCGGCAGGCAGAAACGACAAAGGCCCCTATGAAGGGGCCTTTGTTTTTTACATCAACAGCTTATCAAGCAAACGGGTGACGCAGAACGATGGTCTCATTGCGGTCCGGGCCTGTCGAAATAATGTCGATCGGCGCGCCGACCAGCTCTTCGATACGCTTGATGTAGGCACGGGCAGCGGCCGGCAACTCTTCCAGGGTCTTGGCCCCCAGGGTCGACTCGCTCCAGCCTGGCATCTGCTCGTATACCGGCTCCAGGCCGATATAGCTGTCTGCGTCGGTTGGCGCGTCGATGACTGCGCCATCCTGGTTTTTGTAACCCACGCAGATGTTGATGGTTTCCAGGCCGTCCAGTACGTCCAGCTTGGTCAGGCACAGGCCCGAGATGCTGTTGACGTCGATGGCGCGACGCAGGATGACGGCATCGAACCAGCCGCAACGGCGGGCACGGCCGGTGGTTGCACCGAACTCATGGCCACGCTTGGCCAGGAAAGCGCCCACGTCATCGAACAGTTCGGTCGGGAACGGACCCGAACCTACACGAGTGGTGTAGGCCTTGGTGATACCGAGGATGTAGTCCAGGTACATCGGGCCAACGCCCGAACCGGTGGCGATGCCGCCGGCAGTGGTGTTGGAGCTGGTGACGTACGGGTAGGTACCGTGGTCGATGTCCAGCAGCGAGCCCTGGGCGCCTTCGAACATGATGTCCTTGCCCGCGCGACGCAGCTGGTGCAGCTCGGCGGTCACGTCCAGCATCATCGGCTTGAGCAGCTCGGCGTATTCCATGCACTCGTCGAGCGTCTTCTGGAAGTCGATGGCCGGCTCTTTGTAGTAATTGACCAGTACGAAGTTGTGGTAGTCCAGCAACTCGCCCAGCTTCGCGGCGAAACGCTCGCGGTGGAACAGGTCGCCGATACGCAGGCCGCGACGAGCGACCTTGTCTTCGTAAGCCGGGCCGATGCCGCGACCGGTGGTACCGATCTTCTGCTCGCCGCGGGCCTTTTCACGCGCCTGATCCAGCGCTACGTGGTAGGACAGGATCAGCGGGCAGGATGGGCTGATACGCAGGCGCTCACGCACCGGTACGCCTTTCTCTTCCAGCTTGACGATTTCACGCAGCAAGGCGTCCGGCGCAACCACCACGCCGTTGCCGATCAGGCACTGGACGCCTTCGCGCAGCACACCCGAAGGGATCAGGTGCAAGACGGTTTTCTCGCCGTCGATCACCAGGGTGTGGCCAGCGTTGTGGCCACCTTGGTAGCGCACTACGGCGGCAGCATGTTCGGTCAGCAGATCAACGATCTTGCCTTTGCCCTCATCACCCCACTGGGTGCCCAGGACTACGACATTCTTACCCATAACACTTGTCCTCATTCGCGCAAACTTGGTGCCGGCAACGGCCGGCGGGAAAACTCAAGAAGCCAGCGGCAATACTTGCCAAAGCCCGTTCTGCTGAATCAATTGCCGGTCGCAGTCCGCGTCACGGGCGGCGGCCAATGGTTGTCCAGGCAAGGCCTGAACCACGCGCTGACCCTCACTGCGCAACTGGCAAACCTGCTGCCAGAGGGCTGCATCCGTACTGTCCGGCATCCAGATACCGCCAGACGGTAGCTCGATCTCAGCACGCCCCAGGGTCACCAGGGTTTTCAAATCGGTAGAGAAGCCGGTTGCCGGACGGGCGCGACCGAAGTCGGCGCCGATGTCGTCGTAACGACCGCCCTGGGCAATGGACTGGCCAACGCCCGGCACGAACACCGCGAATACCACACCGGTGTGGTAGTGGTAGCCACGCAACTCGCCCAGGTCGAAGTACAGCGGCAATTCAGGGAAACGCACGGAAAGACGCTCGGCAATCGCCAACAGGTCGTCCAGGGCCGCCAGCACCGGCGCCGGCGCATTGGCCAGGCGTTCGCGGGCTGCAGCCAGTACTTCACGGCCGCCGCACAGGTCGACCAGCGCCCGCAGCATGCCGGACAGGTCGGCCGGCAGGCCTTCGGTCAAGGTAATGACTTCATCGATGGCCTTGCGTTGCAGGGCATCGAACAGCTGCTGTTCCACTTCGCCGGAGAGACCGGCCGCGCGGGCCAGGCCACGGTAGATACCGACATGCCCCAGATCCATGTGCACATCCGGCACATCGGCCAGTTGCAGCATCGCCAGCATCAGGCTGATGACTTCTACGTCGCTGCTCGGGCTCGCATCGCCATACAACTCGGCACCCAGCTGGATCGGACTGCGCGAGGATGACAAGGCACGCGGCTGCGCATGCAGCACGCTACCGGCGTAACACAGGCGGCTCGGGCCTTCACGACGCAGGGTATGCGCATCGATACGGGCCACCTGCGGCGTAATGTCGGCGCGGAAACCCATCTGCCGACCCGATTGCGGGTCGATGACCTTGAAGGTACGCAGATCGAGGTCCTGGCCCGCGCCAGTCAGCAAGGATTCCAGGTACTCGATATGAGGGGTCACGACGAACTCGTAACCCCAGCTCTGGAACAGATCCAACACCTGGCGACGCGCAACTTCAATGCGCGCCGCCTCAGGTGGCAGTACTTCTTCGATGCCATCTGGCAGCAGCCAGCGGTCTACCGTTGCCATTACGCCATTCCCCTGTGATCCAGGCGGCCAGCCTATGGGCGGGCCTTGAGTGAAGCAGAAAATGATCGGCCCATGTGCAAACCACGCGCATGGGCGACGGGGCGAAAAGCCTGAAACCGGCTTCGCCACTCACTTTCCTCGAAAAAACTGTCGAGTCGTTCAACTCGTCGTCTTGCACCAACAACCACAATCAAACGTGCAGACGCAAAAAAGCCGGGAATTTCCCGGCTGCCGCATCATACACTCGTTTTCCCAAAGGATCACCCCGCCAGACACTTTAGCCGCCGGGCGGGGCGATTCAGGTCAACGTCGCATCAAGGCTTGGCCTTTTCCAGGTAACGGAAAAAGTCGCTGCTTGGGTCCAGGACCATGACGTCGGATTTGTTCGCGAAGCTTTCACGATAGGCACGCAGGCTACGGTAGAAACCGTAGAATTCCTGGTCCTGACCGTAGGCCTTGGAGTAGATGGCTGCAGCCTGGGCGTCACCATCACCGCGAATCTCTTCCGACTCACGATAGGCTTCGGCCAGCAGTACGCGGCGCTGACGATCGGCGTCGGCACGAATACCTTCCGCCAGCTCGTTACCCTTGGCGCGATGCTCACGCGCTTCACGCTCACGCTCGGTGCTCATACGCTCGAAGACGCTGCGGTTCACTTCCTTCGGCAAGTCGATGGTCTTGACCCGGACATCGACCACTTCGATGCCAAGCTCTTTCTCGGCCATCTTGTTGAGCGAAGCCGTGATGTCCGCCATCAGCGCATCACGCTCACCGGAAACCACTTCGTGCAGGGTGCGCTTGCCGAACTGGTCACGCAGGCCCGACTCCAGACGACGGGAAAGACGCTCGTCGGCGATCTGCTTGAGGCCGGAAGTCGCGGTATAGAAACGCTCCGCATCCTTCACGCGCCATTTGGCATAGGCATCGACCATCACGGCTTTCTTTTCCAGCGTCAGGAAACGCTGGGTCGGTGCATCCAGGGTCATCAGGCGAGCGTCGAACTTACGCACCTGGTTCACATAGGGCACTTTCACATGCAGGCCCGGCTGAACGTCAGCCTGGACCACACGACCGAACTGCAGCAACACCGCGCGCTCGGTCTGAGCGACGATGTAGAAGCAGTTCCAGGCAGCGATCGCCACGACGACGCCAACGATAAGGGCGATCAGCGATTTATTGCTCATCAGCGACTCTCCCTGGTACGCGCTTGCTGTTGCTGCAGATCAGCTGCCGCACGCGCATTCGCTTCGTTGCTGCTGGCTGCTGCGCCGGTCACCGGAGCACTGGTGCTACGGCCACTTTCGACCATTTTGTCCAGCGGCAGGTACAGCAGATTGCTCTGGCCGTTCTTGTTGCCGGTCACGAGAACCTTGCTAGTATTGCTGAAGACTTCCTGCATGGTGTCCAGGTACAGACGCTCACGGGTCACTTCAGGCGCCTTGCGGTATTCGGCCACCAGCTTGGTGAAGCGATCGGCCTCACCCTTGGCGCGGGAAACCACTTCGCCACGGTAACCGTTGGCATCCTCGATGATGCGCTGGGCCTGACCACGGGCTTCCGGCACGACGCCGTTGGCGTAGGTTTCAGCCTGGTTGCGCGAACGCTGCTCGTCTTCACGGGCACGGATCACGTCATCGAAGGCTTCCTGCACTTCACGCGGTGCCGCTGCGCTCTGTACGTTCACCTGGGTAACGGTGATACCGGTGCGATAGGTATCGAGGAAGCGTTGCAGACGCTCCTTGATTTCGCTGGCCATCAACTCACGACCTTCGGTCAGCACCTGGTCCATCGCGGTGGAACCCACTACGTGGCGCAGCGCACTGTCGGTGGCGTGCTGCAGGCTGATTTCCGGCTGATCGACGTTCAGCACGAAGTCCTGCAAGTTGCTGATCTTGTACTGCACGGTCAGCGGCACTTCGACGATGTTCTCGTCTTCAGTCAGCATTTGACCCTGCTTGGTATAGGCACGCTCGCGCGTGACGTTTTCCATGTACTTGCGATCGATCGGCGGGAAGTAGATGTTCAGGCCCGGGCCGACGGTTTCGTAGTACTTGCCGAAGCGCAGCACCACGGCCTGCTCCTGCTCGTCCACGACATACACCGCGCTGTACAGCCACACGGCCGCCAGCACGACCAGACCGATACCGAGCAGGCCGAGACCGCCGCCCTTGCCGGAACTGCCACCATCGTCACCACGTTTCTTGCCACCACCGAACAACCCATTCAGGCTTTCCTGCAGCTTGCGGAAGGCCTCGTCGAGATCCGGTGGCCCCTTGCGGTCGCCATTGTTGCGGCGCTTACCACCCCAAGGATCCTGATTATTCGAGTTGCCACCCGGCTCATTCCAAGCCATAGCGCTCTCCATCTGATAAAGCAAAGACGCACCCACGGCGCGCCGACCAATGCTACAGAATGCCTGCTACAGCGGCACAACCGCTTTCTCAGGCTTTTATTGCAAAGTGTGTTGCTCGATGAACTCCAGCGGCTGCATGCCTTCGCGGCTTACCAGTCGATTCAGCTCGACTCGCGGCAAGCGGACAGCCAGCAGGCTGACACCTTCCTCGTCGTGATCTTCTTTCTGCACTGCGCCCAACTCGAAGAACTGCGCTCGCAGTCGAGCAAAACGCTGCGGCAAGCGCAAGGTGCCTACAAACAAATCCTCGCCGAGCAACTCGGCAATGGCCTGCTTGAGCAGGTCCAGCCCTTGCCCTTCACGAGCCGACAACCAGACCCGCTGCGGCTTGCCGTCGGCATCACGCTGGATCTGCGGGTCTACTCCCTCGAGCAAATCGAGTTTGTTATAGACCTCCAGTATCGGCAAGTCCTGGGCCCCGATCTCGCCGAGCACCACCATGACCTGTTCGATCTGGGCCATGCGCTCCGGCTCATGGGCATCGATCACATGCAACAGCAGGTCGGAGTTGCTCGACTCTTCGAGCGTAGCCCGAAACGCCTCGACCAGTTTGTGCGGCAGATGACGAATGAACCCCACGGTGTCGGCCAACACGACCGGACCAAGATCGTCCAGTTCGAGCCGGCGCAAGGTCGGATCGAGGGTGGCGAACAGTTGGTTGGCCGCAAATACATCGGACTCGGTCACGGAGTTGAACAAGGTGGACTTGCCGGCGTTGGTGTAGCCCACCAACGATACCGAAGGAATGTCGGCACGCTTGCGCCCGCGACGAGCCTGCTCACGCTGGCTGCGAACTTTCTCCAGCCGGGCCTTGATCTGCCGCAGGCGAACCCGCAGAAGACGCCGGTCGGTCTCGAGCTGGGTTTCACCCGGACCACGCAAGCCGATACCGCCCTTCTGCCGCTCAAGGTGAGTCCAGCCACGAACCAGACGGGTACTCATATATTCAAGCTGGGCCAGTTCTACCTGGAGCTTGCCTTCGTGAGTGCGGGCGCGCTGGGCGAAAATATCGAGAATCAGACCCGTGCGGTCAATCACGCGACACTCGAAAGCACGTTCGAGGTTACGTTCCTGACTGGGTGTGAGGATGTGATTGAAAATCACCAGGTCGACCTGTTCGGCTTTGACCAGGTCGCGTAATTCTTCGACCTTGCCGCTGCCAACCAGGTACTTGGCGGTTGGCCGATGACGCGGCACGTTAACAAACGCGACGGTCTCGGCGCCGGCCGATATTGCCAACTCCTGAAACTCCTGCGGATCTTCGCGCGCCTCAGGGTCCTGACCATCCAAGTGAACGAGAATTGCACGTTCACCACCACCGTGGCGCTCAAAGAACAAAGGAGACTCCTATCAGGCGTTACCTGGCTCAGCGTCACCCTGTTCGGATTCGGATGCGCTAGGCAGGCGAATTGGACGAACCGGCACCACTGTCGAGATAGCGTGCTTGTAAACCATTTGGCTGACGGTGTTCTTCAGCAGGATGACGAACTGGTCGAAAGACTCGATCGTACCTTGCAGCTTGATCCCGTTGACCAGATAGATGGAAACCCCAACTTTCTCTTTACGTAAAGTATTCAAGTAAGGGTCTTGTAGCGAATGCCCTTTTGACATGTGCCGCACTCCTTTAAGGATCAATAATAAAAAATCGGAAAACAGATGGCTAAAACCGCCCCACCCCCAAGGATAGACGGCAATTGCAAGGACTCAGCTCAATATGGAGACCGTTCCCAGGTATTTCAAGGCGCGTGGCAGATTGTCGCAATCCAGGCTGTCCAGCCAGTGTAAATCAGCCCAGCTGCGTAACCAGGTGAACTGGCGCTTCGCCAATTGGCGCGTGGCAATGATGCCGCGCTCCTGCATCTCGGCGAATGTCAGCTTGCCATCCAGATGATCCCAGACCTGTCGGTAGCCTACAGCACGTATAGACGGCAACCCGGCATGCAGGTCACTTCTAGAGCGCAGAGCTACGACCTCGTCGACGAATCCCTGTTCCAACATAATTGTGAATCTTTGTGCAATACGCTCATGCAGTACCTGACGGTTTGCCGGGGCAATGGCCAAGTTCGCGACAGTATAGGGCAATTGTCCCCGTCCCGAAGCGGCTGCTTCAGTACTTTGCGCAGATTGTCGCAGTCTGTGGGCGGTCATGCTCAGGCCGCTGACCCGATAGACTTCCAGCGCCCGGGTCAGGCGCTGCGGATCATTGGGATGAATCCGCGCCGCCGATTCGGGGTCGATTATCGCCAGTTGGTCATGCAAGGCTTGCCAGCCAAGGCGTGCGGCCTCTTCTTCCAGCTCCGCGCGAACCTGTGGGTCGGCCGGCGGCATGTCTGCCAGGCCTTCGAGCAAAGCCTTGTAATAGAGCATCGTGCCGCCCACCAGCAGCGGAATCTTGCCGCGCGCGGTGATATCGGCCATGGCGGCCAGCGCATCGGTGCGGAAATCCGCCGCCGAATAGCTCTCGGCCGGGTCGAGAATATCGATCAGACGGTGTGGAAACTCGGCCAGGATTTCCTTGGACGGCTTGGCGGTGCCTATGTCCATGCCACGGTAGACCAGCGCCGAATCGACGCTGATCAGTTCGCAAGGCAGAACCTTGGTGAGCTCGATGGCCAGGTCGGTCTTGCCAGCGGCAGTCGGGCCCATCAGGAAGATCGCTGGAGGAAGCTGGCTCATCAACGACCGCGCAAGAAGAGTTTGTCCAGATCGTCCAGGCCCAACTGGGTCCAAGTCGGTCGGCCATGGTTGCATTGACCGCTGCGCTCGGTGTTTTCCATGTCGCGCAACAAGCCGTTCATTTCCGGCAGGGCCAGGCGGCGATTGGCACGGATCGCACCGTGGCAGGCCATGGTACCCAGCAACTCGTTGAGGTGCGCCTGGATACGATCGCTGGTGCCGTACTCCATCAGGTCGGCCAGGACGTCATGCACCAGGCGATTGGCTTCCGCCTGCTTGAGCAAGGCTGGAATCTGCCGGATCGCCAGCGATTCCGGGCCCAGGCGCTGCAACTCGAAGCCCAGGCGCTGGAACCAGCCGACATGCTCCTCGGCACAATCCGCTTCGCGCTGGCTGACCGCGATCGACTCCGGCACCAGCAGCGGCTGGCCACTCAGGCCTTCGCTGGCCATCGCCACCTTCAGGCGCTCGTACATGATCCGCTCGTGGGCCGCGTGCATGTCCACCAGCACCAGGCCCTGGGCGTTTTCCGCGAGGATATAGATGCCTTTGAGCTGCGCCAGCGCATAGCCCAGCGGCGGGATATCGCCCTGGGCATCCGGCAAGGACGCTGCGCCGGATTCCGGCAGTGGCGCGAAGAACTCACGATAGGCGCTTTGCGCCTCGGCCGCCGGCAACACTGGCTGCGGACGCGGCGTGTACTGATACTGATAACCCGCGCCCGAGCCAGTCCCCGACGGATTGAACGCCGGCTGGGCCTGCGGCTGCTCCAGCGTCATGTTCGCCGCCAGGCGCATTTCGCCCTGGGGGCCGAACTCGCCGGCCTCGATCCCGCTCGGCCGCACAATGCCGGCGACCGCTGCCGGCGCCGCCAGATGGTCTTCCGGCCGGACATCGCCGAGGGCGCGATGCAGGGTGCCATACAGGAAGTCGTGGACCATGCGTCCGTCGCGAAAGCGCACTTCGTGTTTGGTCGGGTGCACGTTGACGTCGACCACCGCCGGGTCGACTTCGAAGAACAGCACAAAGGTCGGATGCCGACCGTTGAACAGCACGTCGCGGTAAGCCTGGCGCACCGCATGGGCCACCAGCTTGTCGCGCACCGCACGACCGTTGACGTAGAAATACTGCAGGTCCGCCTGGCTGCGGGAAAAGGTCGGCAAGCCTACCCAACCCCACAGATGCAGGCCATTACGTTCGACCTCGATCGGCAACGCCTGCTCGAGAAAGCCCGAACCGCACACCGCCGCTACACGCCGCGCACGCGCCACATCATCGTTGGCTTCATGCAGGCTGAGAACGCTTTTACCGTTATGGCGCAGGTGAAAAGCCACGTCGAAACGCGCCAGAGCCAGGCGCTTGATCACTTCCTGCAGGTGATCGAACTCGGTTTTCTCGGCCTTGAGAAACTTGCGCCGGGCCGGGGTATTGAAGAACAGGTCGCGGACTTCCACCGAGGTACCGACCGGATGGGCCGCCGGCTGCACGCGCGGGGCCATGTCGCGGCCTTCCGTTTCCACCTGCCAGGCCTGATCGGCGTCGCGGGTACGGGAAGTCAGGGTCAATCGCGCGACCGAACTGATGGAAGCCAGTGCCTCTCCACGAAAACCCAGGCTCATGACCTGCTCCAGGTCCTCAAGGTTGCGAATCTTGCTGGTGGCGTGGCGCGCCAGGGCTAGCGGCAGATCGTCCGCGGAAATGCCGCTACCGTCGTCGCGTACCCGCAGCAACTTGACACCCGCCTGCTCGACATCCACATCGATACGCTTGGCCCCGGAGTCCAGGCTGTTCTCCAGCAATTCCTTGATCACCGAGGCCGGACGTTCGACCACCTCACCGGCGGCAATCTGGTTCGCCAGTCGCGGGCTGAGCAGCTCGATCCGGGCGCTGCTGATGACTGCGTCATTCATTCCTTGGCCGCCAGTTCTGTACCCGGGATGGTGAGGGTCTGACCGATTTTCAGCTCATCGCTGCTCAGGTTGTTGGCGCTGCGCAGGGTGGCGGCGGAAACCTGATAACGCACGGCGATCATCGCCAGGGTTTCCCCCGGGCTCACGCGGTGGTCGCGAGGTCCCTGGGCAATCTTCCCGGAATCACGCAGCCAGGCGATGTAGGTGCCCGGCGGTGGATTCTGCTGGAAGAACTGCCGCACACCGCTGCTGATGGAGCGCGCCAGTGCCTGCTGGTGGCTGACAGTGGCCAGCTTGGACGCTTCGTTGGCATTGGAGATAAAGCCGGTTTCCACCAGGATCGACGGAATGTCCGGAGACTTGAGCACCATGAACCCGGCCTGTTCGACGCGCTGCTTGTGCAGCGGGGTGACCCGGCCGATGTTGCTGAGCACTTTCTGGCCGACGTTGAGACTGGAAGTCAGCGAGGCCGTCATGGACAAGTCCAGCAGTACTCCGGCGAGCATCCGGTCCTTGTCATCGAGGCTGACGTTGCCGGCCCCGCCGATCAGGTCGGAACGGTTTTCGCTGTCCGCCAGCCAGCGGGCCGTCTCGGACGTGGCGCCACGGTCGGAGAGCGCGAACACCGAGGCCCCGAAGGCCGCGCGGGACGGTGCCGCGTCGGCGTGGATCGAGACGAACAGGTCGGCGCCTTTCTTGCGGGCGATCTCGGTGCGGCCGCGCAGCGGGATGAAGTAGTCGCCGGTACGGGTCAGCTCGGCGCGGAAGCCCTTGAGGCCGTTGATCTGGCGCTGCAGTTCGCGGGCGATGGCCAGCACCACGTCTTTCTCATGCTGGCCGCGCGAGCCGGAGGCACCCGGGTCCTCGCCACCGTGACCGGCATCGATGACCACGACGATATCGCGCTTGCCGGCCGGGGCCGGTGGCAGCTTGATCTCAGGCTTGGTCGGCGTTACCGGGACCGCCGGCACAGTCGCGACATTCGGCGCGGGCGGCGGCGTTGGCGCGGCGTCGGCCGGGTTGTCGAACAGGTCGACCACCAGGCGATTGCCGTACTGGGCATTGGGCGTCAGGGTAAAACTCTTGGGGGTGACGGCCTTTTTCAGGTCGATGACCACCCGCAGGTCGGTAGGCGTGCGCTGGGCCGAACGCATGGCGGTAATCGGCGTATTCGCCGTGGAGACATTCAGCGGCCCGCCGAGGGTCGCACCGTTGATATCGATCACCAGACGATCAGGGGCCGTCAGGGTGAAGACGCTGTGCTGGACCGGCCCGGACAGGTCAAATACCAGTCGAGTGTTATCCGGTGCCCGCCACAGGCGAACGCTACGGACCTGTGTAGCGGCCAGAGCGTCGACGGCCAATGCCGTAAGCAACAGTCCTACGACAGCAACCAACGCGCGAATGCGCATACCTAACCCCATCAATTATTTGAATTCCAACGCCAAAGCGGCACACCAGGCCTCGCCACGCGAGCCTTGCGACAACAAATGCAGGGAACGCCCACTGTTATGCGGGCTAATGGTAATGGTCAGGTCCGGCTTTGGCAAAAAGCCCGCACCACGCTGGGGCCACTCGATCAGACACAGTGCATCCCCCTCGAGATAATCGCGGATGCCGAGAAACTCCAGCTCTTCCGGATCGACCAGGCGATAAAGATCGAAGTGGAAGGCCCGCACATCGCCGATCTCGTAGGGCTCGACCAGGGTAAAGGTCGGGCTTTTCACCGCGCCGGCATGTCCCAGGCCACGGATGAGCCCCCGGGACAATGTGGTTTTCCCCGCCCCCAGATCACCTTCCAGAAAGATCACACCCACCCCTTGAGTGACCTGCGCCAGGCGCGCGCCAAAGGCGATCATGGCGTCTTCGTCTGCCAGATACAGGGTTATTTCAGACACGATGATTGTTCCTCCAGCAACTGACGAATGACCGGGATCAGATCGCTGGCCGCCAGCCCCCGGCCCAATTTACCTTGATGCTCGCCCGCGACGGCATGCAGCCAGACCGCCAGGCAAGCACTATCGAACGCCGGCATCCCCTGGGCCAGCAGCGCTCCGACCAGACCGGCCAGCACATCCCCCAACCCCGCCGTGGCCATGGCCGGATGCCCCCGGTCGCAACGGGCCAGGCGGCCATCCGGGCTGGCTACCAGACTTCCGGCGCCCTTCAGGATAGCGACAGCTGTGTATTTTTTGCTCAGTGCCCGCGCGGCGGCCGGGCGATCCGCCTGCACCTGCGCGGTTGAGATTCCCAGCAGCCGTGCGGCCTCCCCCGGGTGCGGGGTGATCACGCTGCCCGACGGCAAGGTCAAACCGCCTTTGGCCAGCAGATTGAGCGCATCGGCATCCCAGACCTGGGGCCGCGGCGCATTGGCGGCGGCAGATAAAAGGCTGCGCCCCCAGGCCGCCTGCCCCAGCCCGGGCCCCGCCACGATGATCGAGGCCTGCTCCAGCAAGCCCATCAACTGGTTGGCCGAGTCGGTGCCCAGGGCCATGACCTCCGGGACCCGCGCCAGAGCGGCCGCAACGTGCTCGCTGCGGGTCGCCAGAGAAACCATCCCGGCACCGCTGCGCAGGGCGCTCTCGGCGCAGAGCAGCGCCGCGCCGCCAAAACCGCGATCGCCGCCGATCAGCAACAGGTGCCCGAACTGGCCTTTATGGGCACTTGGCGAACGGGCAGCCAGTCGCGGTAGCGTGTTGGGCATCAACGGCTGAATGTCGGGTAAAGGGTGTTTTGTCTGCGGCATGCGTCTTCGGGCTCCGATGTCTGGCAGAATTATACGCACCTCAGCCCCGGTTTCTCTCGCCTCATGCCTGCCATTACCACCGATCTGCCCGCCCTGGCCCAATCGATCAAGGATTGGGGCCGCGAGCTGGGCTTTCAGCAAGTCGGCATCAGCGGCCTGGACCTGGCCGAGCATGAGCAGCACCTGGAGCGCTGGCTCGAGGCGGGCTACCACGGCGAAATGGACTACATGGGCGCCCACGGCAGCAAACGCTCCCATCCGGACGAACTGGTGCCCGGCACCCTGCGCGTGGTGTCCCTGCGCATGGATTACCTGCCCGGCGACACCCAGATGGCGCAGCGCCTGGCCCAGCCGGAAAAGGCCTATGTCTCGCGCTACGCCCTGGGCCGCGACTATCACAAGCTGATCCGCAAGCGCGTGCAGCAACTGGCCGAGCGCATCCAGAAGGAAATCGGCCCGTTCGGCTATCGCGCCTTCGTCGACAGCGCCCCGGTGCTGGAAAAAGCCATCGCCGAACAAGCCGGGCTCGGCTGGATCGGCAAGAACACCCTGGTACTCAACCGCAAGGCCGGCAGCTATTTCTTCCTCAGCGAACTGTTCGTCGACCTGCCCTTGCCGGTGGACGAGCCACACGCCACCGAGCATTGCGGCCGCTGCACGGCATGCCTGGACATCTGCCCGACCAAGGCCTTCGTCGGCCCTTATGTACTGGACGCCCGGCGCTGCATTTCGTACCTGACCATCGAACTGAAAAACGCCATTCCCGAGGATCTGCGCCCGCTGATCGGCAACCGGGTGTTCGGCTGCGACGATTGCCAGATCGTCTGCCCGTGGAACCGCTTCGCCCGCCCTTCCGGCGAAGGCGACTTCAAGCCACGCCACAACCTCGACAATGCCGAGCTGGCCGAACTGTTCATGTGGGACGAGGACAAGTTTCTCAGCAGCACCGAAGGCTCGCCGCTGCGCCGCGCCGGCTATGAGCGCTGGCTACGCAACCTGGCGGTGGGGCTGGGTAACGCACCGTCGAGCATTCCGGTGCTGGAAGCCCTGAAAGCCCGGCGGGATTACCCATCAGAACTGGTGCGCGAACACGTGGAATGGGCGCTGAAGCAGCATGCCAGCCGTCATTGCTCGTCGTTGTAGACGAACTTGGGCATTTCCCAGTGGAAACGGATCGCCAGCAGGCGCAGTAGGAAACCGCCGAACAGAGTGATGAGGATCGACTGCTCGCCGGGCAATTGCAGATAGATGCAGAGCATGTAGCACCAGGCCGCGGCGAACGAGACGCTGGCATACAGTTCGCGACGGAAAATCAGCGGAATATCGTTGCAGAAGATGTCCCGCAGGATGCCGCCGAACACCCCGGTAATCACCCCGCTGACCGATGCCACCACCATGCCGTGGCCCATTTCCAGGGCGGTCATGCAACCGATCAGGGTGAACGCCACCAGCCCCACGGCGTCGAGCACCAGGAACAGCGAACGCAAGTGGCGCATCAAGGGCGCGATGAAGATCGTCACCAGGGCCGCAACCGAGGTCAACACCAGGTACTCAGGGTGCTTGACCCAGGTCAGCGGGTAATGCCCCAGCAGCACGTCACGCACCGAACCGCCACCCAGGGCCGTGACGCAGGCGATCAACACCACCCCGAACCAGTCCATGCCGCGACGACCGGCGGACAAGGCGCCAGTCATGGCTTCGGCGGTAATGGCAATCAGGTAAAGCATCAGCAGCATGATGGCGGTCCTTACAGGAAGGCGCGCAGTCTACTCAGTTGCTGCCGGCACCAAAAGGGGGCGCCGGCTGGAATTGCTGGAGCCCCCGGAGCGATCTATCGCGAGCAAGCCTTGCGCGAACCCGTAGGAGCGAGGCTTGCCCGCGATGGCGTCAGAACAGACGCCACCGCACCATCAGAGCTTGATGAAGTGCTTGCGGTAATGCTGCAGCTCGGCGATCGACTCGCGGATGTCGTCCAGGGCCAGGTGGGTGCTGCCTTTCTTGAAGCTGTCGCGCACGTCCGGCGCCCAGCGGGCCGCCAGTTCCTTGAGAGTGGAAACGTCAAGGTTGCGGTAGTGGAAGTAGCTTTCCAGTGCCTTCATATGGCGGTACAGGAAGCGGCGATCCTGGCAGATGCTGTTGCCACAGATCGGCGACTTGCCCTTGGGCACCCACTGCTCCAGGAAGGCGATGGTCTGCGCTTCCGCTTCAGCCATGCTGATGCGGCTTTCACGCACGCGCTGGGTCAGCCCCGAACCGCCATGCTGGCGGGTGTTCCACTCATCCATGCCGGCGAGAATTTCATCGCTCTGGTGGATGGCGATGACCGGACCTTCAGCCAAGGTATTGAGATTGCTATCGGTGACGATGGTCGCCATCTCGATGATGACGTCGGTATCAGGGTTCAGACCGGTCATTTCCAGATCGATCCAGATCAGATTCTGCGGGTTTTGCATGTGTGGGCTCCTCGGCGTAGTTGCGCAGTTTAGCCTAGAGGGACCTGCCGGCGTGCTAAACTCGCGGCCGTTTTACCTAACCGCCGCATTATCGACACGGAACACCAATGGCCAAACGCCAGCTCAATCGTCGCCAAAACTGGCGCATCGAAAAGATTCAAGGCGAACGCGCCGCCCGCGCCGCCAAACGTGAATCCTCTGCCGTGGAAGCACTGGAAGGCGGCGATCTCGGCCCCGAACAGACCGGCCTGGTGATCGCCCACTTCGGTGTGCAGGTCGAGGTCGAGGCGCGCGAGGGCGAACTGGCCGGCCAGGTGTTCCGCTGCCACTTGCGCGCCAACCTGCCGGCGCTGGTGACCGGCGATCAGGTGGTCTGGCGTCCGGGCAACCAGGGCATCGGTGTGATCGTCGCGCAACTGCCGCGCCACACCGAGCTGTGCCGTCCCGACAGCCGCGGCCAGCTCAAGCCGGTGGCCGCCAACGTCGACATGATCGTGATCGTCTTCGCCCCGCTGCCCGAACCCCATGCCAACCTGATCGACCGCTACCTGGTCGCCGCCGAACATGCCGGTATCCGCCCGCTGCTGTTGCTCAACAAGTTCGACCTGATCGACGAGCAGAATGCCCCCGCCCTGAACGCCTTGCTGGCGGTCTACCGGCAACTGGGCTATCCGGTGCTGGAAGTCTCGGCGCACCACGGCAATGGCATGGAACAGTTGCAAGCACAGCTGGACGGACGGATCAGCGTGTTCGTCGGCCAGTCGGGCGTGGGCAAGTCGTCGCTGGTGAACAGCCTGCTGCCGGAAGTCGAAACCCGCGTCGGGCCTTTGTCGGAGCTGTCCGGCCAGGGCACCCACACCACCACCACCGCGCGCCTGTTCCACTTCCCGGGCGGTGGCGAACTGATCGACTCCCCGGGGATTCGCGAATTCGGCCTGGGCCACGTCAGCCGCGCCGATGTCGAAGCGGGCTTCATCGAGTTCAACGACCTGCTGGGCACCTGCCGTTTCCGCGACTGCAAGCATGACCGCGAACCGGGCTGCGCCCTGCTCAAGGCCCTGGAAGACGGCCGGATCCAGCAGCAGCGGATGAACAGCTATCGCTCGATCATCGCCAGCCTGCCGGACAGCAGCTATTAATAGGTAGCCCCCACGCAGAAACAAAAAAGGCCGCGATGATCGCGGCCTTTTTCATGGGCCCTCTTTTATAGGGCCTGTTGCCAGCGGTTACTGCGCGGCTGGAGGCGTAGCGGCGGGTGCAGCCGGGCCTTCGGTCTTCGGCGCTGCGTCATCGAAGATATTCAGGCGCTCGCGCAGCTCATGGGCCGGCAGCGGCTCCTGCTCCGGCGGCAAGGCGTTCGGGTCGACCGGCACTTCGCCTGGGGCGCCCTGGCCCTGGGTCGGTGCCGGGGCCTCGGGAGCGACTTCGCCTTCGATCGCGCGCTGGGCCTTTTTGGTCAGCACCACAATGTCGATACGCCGGTTGATCGGGTTGAACGGGTCCTTGCGATCGAACAGCGATGACGAGGCATACCCCACCACGCGAGCCACCTGGCCGTCCGGATAGCTGCCCGCCACCAGCGCCCGACGCGCGGCGTTGGCACGGTTGGCCGAAAGCTCCCAGTTGCCGAAATCGCCGGTGCCCGAGTAAGGCTTGGCATCGGTGTGACCGCTGATGCTGATCTTGTTCGGCACCGCCTTGATGGTGTCGGCCATGGCCAGCAGGATGTCCTCGAAATACGGCTTCAGGCGCGCACTGCCGGAGTCGAACATCGGCCGGTTTTCCGAATCGATGATCTGGATACGCAGGCCGTCCGGAGTGATCTCGAACAGGATCTGGTCCTTGAACTTCTGCAATTGCGGGTTTTCTTCGACCTTGTTCTGCAGCTCTTGAAGCAACAGCTCCAGACGCTCTCTTTCCACCTGCTCGGCCATGCTCTCGACCTGATCAGTGTCGACCGTGACCTTGTCCGGTTGCGGCTGCGACTTGATCTCGGGGTTGAGCGTGTTTTCCGGCGCCAGCTCGGGAGAACCGCCCAGGTCGATGATGTAGGGCGTGCCGCTTTCCGAGAAGCCGATCGGGTCCTTGAAGTAACCGGCAATGGCGATCTTCTGTTCCGGGGTGGCGGTGGACAGCAGCCACAGCACCAGGAAGAACGCCATCATCGCCGTGGCGAAGTCGGCGAAGGCGATCTTCCATGCCCCGCCGTGATGCCCGCCGGCAAAGCGCTTGACGCGCTTGATGATAATCGGCTGATTGTTTTCCATGGCTTAGCGACCGCGAACCGCTTGTTCCAGCTCGGCGAAGCTCGGACGGTGCGCCGGGTACAGGACCTTGCGCCCGAACTCCACGGCCAGCGATGGCGGCATGCCGGAAGCCGAGGCCACCAGGGAGGCCTTGATGGCTTCATAGACGTTCAGCTCTTCCTTGGCGTCGTGGGCCAGGGAATGGGCCAGCGGGCCGAAGAAGCCGTAGGCCGCGAGAATACCGAAGAAGGTACCGACCAGTGCCGCACCTACGTGCAGGCCGATGGACTTCTGGTCGCCATCGCCCAGGGACGCCATGGTCACCACGATACCCAGTACCGCCGCGACGATACCGAAACCCGGCATGCCGTCGGCGATGCCATTGACCGCATGGGACGGATGCTCGAGGTCTTCCTTGAGGCTGAACAGCTCCATGTCGAACAGGCCTTCCAGCTCGTGGGGAGCCATGTTGCCGGAGGACATGATGCGCAGGTAGTCACAGATGAACGCGGTCATGCGCTCGTCTTTGAGCACGGATGGGTACTTGGCGAAAATCGGGCTGGCGGCAGCGTCTTCGATATCGCCCTCGATCGCCATCATGCCTTCGCGGCGGCTCTTGTTGAGGATCTCGTAGATCAGGCCCAGCACTTCCAGGTAGAAGGTCTGGGAAAAACGCGAACCGAACATCCCCAAGGACTTCTTGAGCACGTGCATGGTCATGTAGCCGGGGTTCGCCTGCAGGAACGCCCCCAGCGCGGCGCCGCCGATAATCAAGACCTCGAAAGGCTGGATCAGGGCGGCAATCTTGCCGTGAGAAAGCACGTATCCGCCGAGCACGCTCGCGAACACGACGATGATGCCGATAATTTTAGCCATAGGTAGGAAGGTACTTACTGAGTCGGGTTCAAGGTCATATTCGGAAGTTCTTAAAACTCTTCTTCTACTTATCGGCAAAACTGCGCCAGACTATAGGCCGTTAAGGCGAAAAGCCAGTTTGGCCCGCTCTGGGCGTGTTTACAGCAGACGATGATTGCGCCCAGCCATGTCTAATGAAACGACAGTCCCAACTACCGCCCCCCACTCCCTCGAATCCTGGATAAAGCTGCTTGACGCGGTCCGCCTGCCGGTGCCGCAGGCCAGCCATGACCGGGTCTGCAAAGCCATCAGGGACAATCGCAGCTCATTGCGCGACATTGCCGACCTGATGCAGGACAGCCCCGCGTTGGCCTTGAGCGTGATTCGCGAAGCCAATCGCCACACCCACGGCAGCATGGGCGAGCCGGCCGAGAACCTCGAGGTCGCCCTCAACCGCCTGGGCCTGGCGCGTACCGAAGAATTGCTCGCCCGCCTGCCCGCCCAGCCCGAGCAGGAGATCCCGGTCGGGCTGCGCCAGTTGCAACTGATCAGCCAGCACGCGACCCAACAGGCCAACGGCTTTTTCGCCGGGCGCCTGGCCAGGCTCTGGCAGGACATTCACTGGGGCAGCCTGCTGTTTCTCTCGCCGCTGTGGCCCTTGGCGCTGGCCTATCCAAAACTGCTCGAAGAGTGGGAGCTGCGTGTCGTCCATAAAGCCGAACCGGCCCAGGAGGTCGAGCAGGAACTGTTCGGCGTCGGCCTGCTTCAGTTGGGCCAGGCCCTGGTGGAGGCCTGGCACTTGCCGATCTGGGTACAGCAAGGCTACCGCCTGCTGATCGACGAGCAGGACCAATTGGTCAAGGCCCTGCATATCGCCCGGGACAACGCCCATCCGTTGCACCAGCGACAATGCCTGGATGCCGACCCGGCCCTGCAGCGCTGGCTGAACCAGCCGGCCAACAGTGTGTTGCTGGCCAACGCCCTGGCCCTCTCGGCGCAAGAATCCTGGACCGGCCCGCACTGCATGCGCTGGCAATACCTGACCAGCCTGTACCTGCAGATGTCGATGGACGAGCTGCAACAACAGCTGCACCAGCAAGCCGCGCAGAGTGCCCGGCATCACCACATGCCCGACCTGTGGCATCCGGCCGAGGCGCTGCTCTGGCCCTGGGAGGCCCGGCGCGTGCATCGCGGCGAGCTCCCGGTTCCCGCACCAACCGCAGAAGATCTGGCCAAGTGGCGCAAGCAATGCAGCGAATTGCTGGTGGAGCCCAGCCGCTTCAGCAATGCCATGCACCTGACCACCTTTGCCCGCGACGCCCTGGTGGCGTGCGGCATGCGCCGGGTGATGCTGCTGATGGTCGACCGCACGCGGACCCAGTTGCGCGTGCATCAGATCGCCGGACTGCCCGCCCCCGCCATGAACCTGGCATTGACGATCAACCAGAGCAGCGTACTGCAAAGGCTGCTGGATGCTCCGGCGCAAGTGCGCCTGACGCCGACCAACAACGCCCAGTTCTCCGCCCGCCTGCCCGCCAGCCTGCGCACGCTGTTTCGTGGCGAGCACCTGCTGATGCGCTCGGTGCCCAGCAATGGCCGGGTGATCATGCTGATCGTCGCCGACCAGGGCGGCCAACCCTTCTCGGAAGTCTCCGTGCAGGCGTTCGGCAAGACCGCGCAGTGCATCGAAAAGGCCCTGCACAGCTTTACCAACCGCAGCCGCTGACGCTTGCGCTACAATCCCTCCCTTTGTGCCCTGGAGACCTCACATGCCTGACTTCTCTGGCTTGCCGCTGGTGATCGAGCCGAGCGACCTGCTCCCTCGCCTCGACGCCCGCGAACTGATTCTGGTGGACCTGACCAGCGCCGCCCGCTATGCCGCGGGCCATATCCCCGGCGCGCACTTCGTCGACCCCAAGCGTACCCAGCTCGGTCAGGCACCGGCGCCAGGGCTGATGCCGCCACAGGCAGCCCTTGAGGCCCTGTTCGGCGAACTGGGGCATAACCCGGACGCGGTCTACGTGGTCTATGACGACGAAGGCGGCGGCTGGGCCGGGCGCTTCATCTGGCTGCTGGATGTCATCGGCCACTCCCGTTACCACTACCTGGACGGCGGGCTGCTGGCCTGGCTGGCCGACGGCCTGCCGGTCTCGAATGAAGTCCCGGCGGCCGTCGGCGGCCCTGTCGCCCTGACCCTGCACGACGAACCGACCGCCACCCGCGAATACCTGCAAAGTCGTCTTGGCGCGGCCGACCTGGCGATCTGGGATGCCCGCGGCCCCCTGGAGTACTCGGGAGAGAAAGTCCTCGCCGCCAAGGGTGGGCACATTCCCGGTGCGATCAACTTCGAGTGGACGGCGGGCATGGACCCGACGCGCAACCTGCGGATCCGCAGCGACATGCCGCAGATCCTCGAACAGCTCGGCATCAGCAAAGACAAAGAAGTGATCACCCACTGCCAGACTCACCATCGCTCTGGCTTCACCTATCTGGTGGCCAAGGCGCTCGGTTATCCGCGAGTCAAAGGCTATGCCGGTTCCTGGGGCGAATGGGGCAACCACCCTGACACGCCCGTAGAGATTTAAGGTTTTAAGGACAGTTAATGAAAAAGCGTTTGTTTATCCTCAGCCAGTACCTGCTGCCTCACCACCTGCTGTCGCGCCTGGCCGGCTGCATTGCCGAGTGCCGCGTGCGCTGGTTCAAGAATGCCTTCACCGCCTGGTTCGCCAAGCGTTATCAGGTGGACATGTCCCAAGCGCTGGTGGAAGACCTGACCGCCTATGAGCACTTCAACGCCTTCTTCACCCGCGCGTTGAAAGACGGTGCCCGCCCGCTGGACCAGACCCCGGGCGCGATCCTCAGCCCAGCCGACGGCGCGGTCAGCCAGCTTGGCCCGATCGAGCACGGTCGGGTATTCCAGGCCAAGGGCCACAGCTTCAGCGTGCTGGAACTGCTGGGTGGCGACTCGGCCCTGGCAGCCCCGTTCATGGGCGGCGATTTCGCCACCATCTACCTGTCGCCGAAGGACTACCACCGCGTGCACATGCCGCTGGCCGGCACCCTGCGGGAAATGGTCTACGTGCCGGGACGGATCTTCTCGGTCAACCAGACCACCGCGGAAAACGTGCCGGAGCTGTTCGCCCGCAACGAGCGTGTGGTATGCGTTTTCGATACCGAGCGCGGCCCGATGGCCGTGGTCCTGGTCGGCGCGATGATCGTGGCCTCGATCGAAACCGTCTGGGCCGGCCTGGTGACTCCGCCCAAGCGCGAACTGAAGACCGTGCGCTACGACGAAGCCGCCCGCGCGCCGATCCACCTGGAAAAGGGCGCCGAATTGGGCCGCTTCAAGCTGGGTTCCACCGCGATCGTGCTGTTCGGGCCGGAGCAAGTGCAGTGGGCCGAAGAACTGGCGGCCGGCTCGCCGGTCCAGATGGGCCAGAGCCTGACGTCGGCAAACGCCTGAGGCGGTTGACTGCGCAATGAAGAGCGAACAGCTCCAGGCGCGATGAAGCCCCGCCAGTTCGGGGGAGTGTCCGAAGAATGCCGCCGGTCTTTCGACAGGCGGCTTTTTTTTGCCCGTCGCAGGCTCCCGACGCAGTACCACTGGGGCTACTAGAACAACAAGCTCAGCATCTCGCTCAGGGCACGATCCGTCGGGTGCGACGAACGGCTTTTCTGCTTCAGGCTCTGTTGCAGGCAGTCGATAAAACACATCGCGGCATAACTGTGGGTATGCCCCTGATGACTGATGATGCCCATGGCCTGCCTATCCATCTCCTCGCGCAGCGCCAAGGCTTGCACATGGGGCTGGAAGCCATGGCACAGCAACAATGGCTCCGGGCCGAAGCTCAACATGCCGGCTTGCAGCACCATGCTCGACAGCAGGGTCATCGAATGGGCACAGATCAATCGCTCGGGACCGATGCCCAATCCATGCCGACCGAACAACGAGTGCATCACCTGCTCATAAGTGACCGGGCTGTAGTTGACCACCCAGTCCTGCTCCAGCAACTCCTCCAGGGAACTGGCCCGCAACGCCGGATGGCCATGGCGGGCGAAGACCCGACAAGGGTGGGTCAACAACGGCTGGCAATGGAACTCCTGGGCGGAAATGCTGCTGAACAGCGGGCCGATGGCGAAGTCCATTTGACCATCCCGTAGCAGGGGCAAGGCTACCGCCAGCAATCCCTCGAACAATTCCAGGCGAATCTCCGGCATGCGCTGGCGAAACAACCGCACCACATCCGGCAACAGCGTTTCAGCCAGCCAGGGCGTGACCCCGACGCAGAGGCGGGCCGCGTGCTGGCCGCGCAAAGCGGCCAGTTCATCCTCGGCTCGCTCCAGTTGCCTGAGCACCTGCCGGGCATGCTTGAGCAGTACCCGTCCGGCATCGTTCAGCCGCGTACCGCCGGCATGGCGTTGTAGCAAGGGCAACTGCTGTTCGGCCTCCAGTTCGCGCAAGGTCTTGCTGACCGCGGCTTGCGACAGGGCCAGCGCCTTGGCAGCGGCGCGGATGCTGCCGTGCTCCGCCATGGCGATCAATGCCTGCAACTGATGGATCTTCATTGTTCCTCTCCCACCATCAACCAGAAGTGCTACTGACAACTTTTTTGCGCCTTCCCGGTGTTCTGGGTTGCTTCTAGTATCCCCAGGCCTAGGTCATAACCCCAACAATAAAAAGGAGACATCGCCATGGGCGCGTCCACCATCTTGCCCGGTATCCGTGAAATCACCCCATCCATGATCGCCCTGCGCCATGAGATCCATGCCCATCCCGAATTGGGATTCGAAGAGTTCGAGACCCGCGCCCAGGTGATTCGCTGCCTGCAGAATTGGGGCTACGACATTCACGAAGGGCTGGGGGAAACCGGCGTGGTCGGCACACTCCGCAATGGAGAAGGGCCCGCTATCGGCCTGCGCGCCGACATGGATGCCCTGCCGATCCAGGAAACCACCGGCCTGCCCTGGGCCAGCCGGGTCGAGGGCAAGATGCACGCCTGCGGCCACGACGGCCATACCGCCATGCTGCTGGCCGCGGCCTGGGACCTGGCCAAGCGCCGGCCTTTTCGTGGCACCCTGCACCTGTTCTTTCAGCCGGCCGAAGAAGGTCATGGCGGCTCCGGGGCCAAGCGCATGCTGGATGATGGCCTGTTCGATCTGTTCCCCTGCCAGGCGATTTTCGCCATGCACAATATGCCGGGGGTGCCCCTGGGCAAGCTGGGCTTCCTGCCTGGGCCATTCATGGCCTCCACCGATACCGCCACCATCCGCATCCAGGCCACCGGCGGCCACGGTGCGATGCCGCACAAGGCCGTGGACCCGATCGTGGTCTGTGCCTCCCTGGTGATGGCCCTGCAAAGCATTGTGTCGCGCAACGTGCCCCCACTGGAGACGGCCGTAATCACTGTGGGGGCGATCATGGCCGGCGAGGCCCCCAACGTGATTCCGGAAACCGCGCAAATGCGCCTGAGCATACGCGCCTTGTGCCCGGACATCCGCGAGCTGTTGCGTCAACGCATCGTGGCCCTGGCCGAGGCCCAGGCCGCGGGATTTGGCGCCCGTGCCGAGGTGGATTACGAGTATGGCTATCCGCTGCTGGTCAATGACGTCGCGGCGACCCGGCTGGCCGAGGCAGTGGCGCGAGACTGGCTCGGGGAGGAAGGGTTGGCGACGAACATGCAGCCGCTGACCGGCAGCGAGGACTTCGCCTTCTGGTTGGAGCAGGTACCAGGCTGCTACCTGATTATCGGCAATGGCGACGGCGAAGGCGGCTGCATGGTGCATAACCCAGGTTATGACTTCAACGACCAGGCCCTGCCGATCGGGGCAAGTTACTGGGTCAAGCTGGTGGAACGCTATCTGGCCTGACTCCGGGAGCACTTGCCATGACCACTTTACAGAAAGCGCCGGTGCTCAATGCGTCGGCTCCCAGTCGGCGCGCAATTATCGCCATCACACTGGGCAACGCCCTGGAGTTCTACGACTTCATCGTCTACAGCGCCCTGGCCACCTTGATGGGGCGCCTGTTCTTTCCATTTACCGATGAACCCTTGTTGCAATTGATGCTGTCGCTGGCGGTATTTGGCACCGGTTTTATCAGCCGGCCCATCGGCGGCATCCTGATTGGCCTGTATGCCGACCGTCGAGGCCGCAAACCGGCGTTGCGACTAAGCCTTTGGCTGATGGCCATTGGTTCGCTGCTGTTAGTGATCGCCCCCACTTACGCCCAGGCCGGCCTGCTGGGCCCGCTGCTGGTGCTGCTGGCGCGCCTGGTGCAAGGCTTTGCCGTGGGTGGCCAGGTCGGTGCGGCCACCTCCATGCTGATGGAGTACGCCAACGACCGAACACGCGGCTATTACTGTAGCTGGCAGCTGTTGAGCCAGGGCCTGGGGGTACTCTGCGGCACATTGGTGGTGGCGTTGCTGGGCGCAGTTCTGTCACCGGAAGCCATGGACAGTTGGGGCTGGCGGATGGTGTTCGCGGTCGGCGTGCTGACGATTCCGGTAGGTGAATACATTCGCCACCGGCTGGATGAAACTGCCGCCGTTAGCACCAGTTCGCCCCAAGGTGAGCCTGCGCCAGACCAGGAACCGGCGGGGCCGTTGCTGCGCCAGCACTCGCGGCAGATTATCGCCGGAGTGTTAGTGGCGGTGGGAGCAACGGCACCGACCTTTATCATTAGCCACTACCTGGCCAACCACGCCGTGACCTTGCTCGGCATGCCCCTGTCGGTGGCGATCTGGGCGGCCTCGGCGTCGGCACTGCTGACGGTGCTGCTGTCGGTCCCGGCGGGGCGATTGAGCGACCGGATCGGCCGGCGCCGATCGATCCTGCTGCCGCGGCTGGCGTTGCTGGCGCTGATCTACCCTGGCTTCCTGCTGCTGCATGCCATGCCCGGCTTGCCAATGCTGCTATTGGTAGTCAGCCTGCTGAGCGTGCCTTTGGTATATACCTCGGTACCCTCCCTTGCAGTGTTGCCGGAGCTGTTTCCACGCCGCATCCGTGCCAGCGGCATGTCCATCGTCTATTGCCTGGGAGTCATGGTGTTCGGCGGTTTTGCGCAGTTCTTCGCCTCTGGCCTGATCAAGCTCACGGGCGACCCCAGCTCGCCGGCCTGGTATGTGATGGTCTGCATTCTGTTGTCGCTGATCGGCCTGGCCATGGTGCCGGAAACCGCGGGCAAAGCCTTGGACTAGGCCTCCCGCTGCCGGCCTGGAGAGCATCGGACCGGCAGCGGACTCAGGTTCCGCGGTGCGCAGCCTGGCGACGGCGCACCTCCTACTGGATCAACTTTGGCCGTCGCGATCGCGGAAGCCCAGCAGATACAGCACGCCATCCAGGCCCAGGGTGGAGATCGCCTGCTTGGCCGACTGCTTGACCAGCGGCTTGGCGCGGAAGGCCACGCCCAGGCCGGCGATAGCTAGCATCGGCAGGTCGTTGGCGCCGTCGCCGACCGCGATGGTCTGCTCCAGGCGCAAACCTTCCTTGGCGGCCAGCTCGCGCAGCAGATCGGCCTTGCGCTGGGCGTCGACAATCGGCTCGACCGCGACACCGGTCACCTTGCCGTCAACCACTTCCAGCTCGTTGGCGAATACGTAGTCGATCCCCAGCTTGGCCTGCAGCTGCTTGGCGAAGTAAGTGAAACCACCCGAGAGGATCGCGGTCTTGTAGCCCAGGCGCTTGAGTTCGGCGAACAGGGTCTCGGCCCCTTCTGTCAGGCGCAGCGATGCGCCGATGGAGTCCAGCACCTTGATGTCCAGGCCCTGGAGCAAGGCCAGGCGCTCCTTGAAGCTGGCGCGGAAATCCAGCTCGCCGGCCATGGCCCGCTCGGTGATTTCCGCTACGCGGTCACCCACGCCGGCCGCCTTGGCCAGTTCGTCGATGACTTCCGCCTCGATCAGCGTCGAGTCCATGTCGAACACCGCCAGGCGGCGGTTGCGACGGAACAGTGAGTCTTCCTGGAAGGCGATGTCGACGTTCAGCTCTTGGGCGACGCTGAGGAACTCGGCACGCAATGCCTGCGGATCGGCCGCTTCGCCCCGCACAGAGAACTCGATGCAACCCTTGCCCTTGTCGGCCGGGGTGTCCAGCGGCATGCGCCCGGAGAGGCGATCGATGTGGTCGATGTTCAAGCCGTACTTGGCGGTGATCGAACTGACGCGCTGCAACTGCTCGGCCGTGACCTTGCGGGTCAGCAAGGTGACGATATGGCGCTTCTTGCCCTGACCGCCGACCCACTGCTGGTAATCCTCTTCGGAAACCGGCGTGAAACGGACCTGCTGGTCCAGCTCATAGGCGGTGAACAGAATGTCCTTGAGCACCGACGAACTCTGCTCGTTGTCCGGAATTTCAACCAGGATGCCGAACGACAGAGTGTCGTGAATCACCGCCTGACCGATGTCGAGAATGTTCACACCACCCTGGGCCAGAACGCCGGTAATGGCCGCAGTGAGACCCGGACGGTCTTCACCAGTGATGTTTATCAGGACGATTTCGCGCAAGGCGCACCCCCGCAGGTGGAAAAAAACCGCATTCTACCCACTTTCAGTGACCATCGGGCACAGCCAGCGCTTTGCCGGTCTAGGGCCTGTCGCTATACTGCGCCTCAACTTCACGGACAAAAGAGCCGAGCTCAGTGAACCGGCCCACGCCAGTTAAAACCGATAACTTCTTCCTGCTGATCTTCCGTGCACTGCGTCACCGCCGTGTACCGATTGCATTGCGCATTGCCAGCCATAACGTGATCCTGGTCGCCCTGGCCCTGGTGATCTATGCCTGCGTGATGGGCCTGCAGTTCAAGCAGGCCATGCACGAACAAGCCGACGCCCTGGGTCAGAGCCTGACTACCCAGACCGCGACCTCGGCCACCGAGCTGTTGGTGTCCAACGACATCCTCAGCCTCAACGTGCTGCTGAATAACCTGACCAAGAACCCGCTGGTTGCCCATGCGGCGATCTACAGCGTGGACAACCGCATCCTCGCCGAAGCCGGTCAGCGCCCGAAAAGCAGCCTGCTGGGTGAAACCGAAGGCGTCTACCAGACCAAGATCACCTTCCAGGACGTGACCGCGGGCAACCTGCGCATCAGCCTGGACATGGAACAATTCCAGCAGCCGATGACCATCAGCCTGCAGAGCATGGGCATTCTCAGCGCGATCCTGCTGGCTTTGGCCCTGGCCTTGAGCCTGCGCCTGGGACGGCACATCTCCACACCGCTGATGCAACTGCGGGTCTGGCTGCGGGATATCGACGAAAACACCCCGGCCACCCAGCGCCAGGACGAGATTGGCGACCTGGCGCGCCAGCTGCACGCCAGCTTCGCCCCCGAGAAGGTCGAGCCGGAACCCGAACCGCAAGCCGAGATCGACGATACCGACTACGACGACAGCGAAGACGCGGAACCGACTTTCGAGGTGCGCAACCTGCGTGACCCGAGCTTCGATGAAAGCGCTCCCGTAGCCGGGCTCAAGCCCGCACCGCGGCACGTGATCAATGCCGAAGAGGACCTGGCCGACGATGAAGACCCGTTCGCCGACCTTCGCGACAGCTCGTCCACCGCGACCGCTGCCAAGCCGATCGTGAAACCCACGGTACCGGCACAGCCGCAGCACAGTGCGGTCCTGGCCGTGCAACTGGGCGCCCAGGAGCAACTGCGCCGCCTGCCCCGCGCCCGCCTGACGGAATTGCTGGAACGTTATCGCGACTGCCTCGACCAGGCCGCCTCGCTGTACCAGAGCGAACTGCACACCCTGAACGACGGCAGCACGCTGATGCTGTTCCACAGCGAAGACAGCGGCGACGACTACCTGACCAATGCCATCTGCTGTGGCGAGTTGCTGCGCGCCCTGGGCCACGCCCTGCAAATCGAAGTGGCCGACAGCGGCATCACCCTGCAGCTGCAACTGGGCCTGACCCTTGGCGAAGAGCTGTTCGGCCTGAGCCAGATCGACCTGCTGCTGACCGAGACCGCCCAGGACGCCCTGGCGCTGTCCCAGCACAGCCGCAACCTGCTGCTGGTCGAGCGCAAGATCAACGATGACGCCCTGATTCGTCAGCGCGCGCGCATCCGTCCGATCGCCAGCCCGGAAGGCGCCTGCTGCGTCGAACGCCTGATGGAGCCCTACCCATCGATGCTGGAACGGCAACTGGCGCGGATGCACGAGACTCGCGCCAAGCTGTAAGCCAGCCGCCCAACAAAAAGCCCGCAGCGATGCGGGCTTTTTTGTGGCTGCGGCACAGTCGTCGCGAGCAAGCCAGTCGCCCCTCTGTAGGAGCGAGCTTGCTCGCGATACTCCATCAAGGGCGCACCATTACCTCAGGCTCAACCTGCCCCCCCCCCAGAAACGACAAAGCCCGCTGATCAGCGGGCTTTGTCCTGGAACCGCAACACTCAGAAGCGGAACACTTCCATATCCGTGCGGATAGGCGTGGCCATTGGAATCTTCGGCTGCTTCTCCTGCTCGGCCGGCTTTGCCGCCGGCGCAGGCGCCGCCTTGCGGGGTACCTCGGCTACCGTAGGCTGGTTGGCCAGCGGCTTGAGGGCACCCGACAGCTGCTCGGCCAAGCGTTGCAGCAATACGCCCTGGGCCTGGACCTGGGACGCGGTGGTACCCGCATGCTGCTCCTGCAGATGAACGATACGGTTGTCGCGAACCTGCCCACGACGATCGATCAGGCGCCATTGCGCATCGAGAACCGCCGGTTGCGAGGCGCCCGAATCCAGGCGAGTGATCGACAGCAGCACCTGCACATCCGGAGTGAAACCGGTGCTCGCCGGCGCCAGCACTACACGCTGGCTGTCCAGCTGGCCGGCGACCTGACGCAGCAGCAACTGATCGATATCGGAAGACAGGCTGCCGGCCCAGCGACCGTCGGTCGAAGCCTGCAGGCTGCCGTCGTTCTGACGTTGCAGCAAGGTTTCACGTTGCAAGTAGTCGGCAACCAGTACCGGCCCCAGCAATACGGCCATGCCGGCGCTTTGTGCCGGTTGAGCTGGACTTCCGCTGTCCAGCTGATACAGCGACACCGGCTGGTGTACGCTGCAACCCGCCAGGCCAAGAACGCCAGCGAGCAAGAAAACAAGAGGAAGGCGCAGAGCAGTCATCATCCCATCCAGGTGGCGGCCACAAGGCTAGCCACAGTGTAAATACTCAAAATAACCCTGAATAACGCTCAGCCACGCCGGCGCTTGAAAGCGCATATCATCCGTGAATATGCGCCATGACTCCAGTGTTGTAGCGCCGATCTACCGGTTAAATCGCAGATCGGACGCTCTAACCCGCATCAATTGAGAGTTTCTACCAACAACGCATCCACTCGCTGGAAGCCCCGTGGCAGCTTGTTACCCCGGCGACCGCGCTCGCCCTTGTAATGTTCAAGGTCATCGGCCTTGAGCGACAGGGTACGTTTTCCGGCCTGCAGCACCAGTGTCGCGCCTTCCGGCAGTACCGCGATATCGGTCACGTACTCTTCGCGGCTGGCCACTCGCTCACCCGGAATCCCGATGATCTTGTTGCCCTTGCCTTTGCCCAACTGCGGCAGGTCGCTGATCTTGAACACCAGCAAACGCCCTTCGGTGGTCACCGAAGCCAGCCAGTTCTGTTCACGATCACTCACCGGCCGCGGCAACAGCACCTTGGCGTTGTTCGGCAGACTCAACAACGCCTTGCCGGCCTTGTTCTTGGCTTGCAGATCCTCGCCCTTGACCACGAAGCCGTAACCCGCGTCGGAGGCGATCACGTACAGCGCCTCATCGTCCGGCAGCAGTACGCATTCGAAACTGGCCCCAGGCGGTGGCGTCAGGCGTCCGGTCAGCGGCTCGCCCTGGCCACGGGCCGATGGCAGCGTATGCGCCGCCACCGAATAACTGCGCCCGGTGGAGTCGATGAACACCGCGAACTGATTGGAGCGCCCGATGGCCGAGGTCTTGAAGCCGTCGCCGGCCTTGTAGGACAGCCCCGTGGCGTCGATATCATGCCCTTTGGCGCAGCGTACCCAACCTTTTTCCGACAGAACGATGGTGACCGGCTCGGTCGGCATCAGCTCATTTTCCGACAGGGCCTTGGCCTCGGCGCGCTCGACGATCGGCGAACGACGGTCGTCGCCGTAGGTTTCGGCGTCCTGCAGCAATTCGGTGCGCACCAGCTTCTTCAGCTTGGCTTCGCTGTTGAGCAGGGCTTGCAGCTTGGCCTGCTCCTTGAGCAGCTCGTCCTGCTCGGCGCGCAGCTTCATCTCTTCCAGCCGCGCCAACTGACGCAGGCGGGTATCGAGGATGTAGTCGGCCTGCACTTCGCTCAGGGCGAAACGCTCGATCAGCTTGGCTCGCGGCTGGTCCTCGGTACGAATGATGTGGATCACTTCATCCAGGTTGAGGTAGGCGATCAGCAAGCCGTCCAACAGGTGCAGGCGGCGCTCGACCTTGTCCAGGCGGAACTGCAGGCGGCGGCGCACCGTCAGTACGCGGAACTCCAGCCACTCCACCAGCAGGGCGCGCAGGTTCTTCAGTTGCGGCTTGCCGTCCAGGCCGATGATGTTGACGTTGACCCGGTAACTGGATTCCAGCTCGGTGGTGGCGAACAGATGCTGCATCAGCTCGTCGGGATCGACCCGGTTGGAACGCGGAATGATCACGATCCGGCATGGGTGCTCGTGGTCCGACTCGTCGCGCAGGTCGGCGACCATCGGCAGCTTCTTGGCCTGCATCTGCGCGGCGATCTGTTCCAGCACCTTGGCGCCGGACACCTGGTGCGGCAGCGCGGTGACGATGATGTCGCCATCCTCGATGCGATAGACGGCACGCATGCGCACCGAACCGCGACCGGTTTCATAGATTTTCAGCAGGTCGGCGCGCGGCGTGATGATTTCCGCCTCGGTCGGATAGTCCGGACCCTGAATGTGCTCGCAGAGCTGCTCGACCGTGGCCTTGGGCTCATCCAGCAGGCGCACGCAAGCGGTGGCGACTTCGCGCAAGTTGTGCGGCGGCACGTCAGTGGCCATGCCCACGGCGATACCAGTGGTGCCGTTGAGCAGGATATTCGGCAAACGTGCCGGCAATACCAGGGGTTCCTGCAGGGTACCGTCGAAGTTCGGCCCCCAGTCCGCGGTACCCTGGCCCAGCTCGCTGAGCAGCACTTCGGAGTAACGCGACAGGCGCGCTTCGGTGTAACGCATGGCGGCGAAGGACTTGGGATCGTCCGGCGCACCCCAGTTACCCTGGCCGTCCACCAGCGTGTAGCGATAGCTGAAAGGCTGCGCCATCAGCACCATGGCTTCGTAGCAGGCCGAGTCGCCGTGGGGGTGGAACTTACCCAGCACGTCACCGACCGTACGGGCGGACTTCTTGTGCTTGGAATCGGCATCCAGCCCCAGCTCACTCATGGCGTAGACGATACGCCGCTGTACCGGTTTCAGGCCGTCGCCGATATGCGGCAAAGCACGGTCCATGATCACGTACATGGAGTAGTTGAGGTAGGCATTTTCGGTGAAGTCAGCCAGCGATCGGCGTTCTACGCCATCCAGGCTGAGATCCAGGGAGTCGCTCATGCGGGCCTCATCAGTTCGTTGTCTGGCGCAGCAGCAAAGTGCCGCCGCGCTGGGTAAATTCAAGTTTTTTCAAAGCGCTCATGCCCAGCAACACCTGCTCGCCACCCAGGCCCGGCGCGACCAGCGCACGGACATCGCGCAGGACGATATCGCCCAGTTGCAGGCGGTCGAGGCGGGTTCGATAACCCTCGCTACGACCGTTGGCGGTACTCAGGGTCACCGGTGCGCCCTTCTCCAGGCCAAGACGCTCGGCCAGCCCGGACGGGATCGACACATCGGTCGCTCCGGTATCGAGCATAAAATTCACCGGCTGGCCGTTGATCTGGCCGCTGGCGACGAAATGCCCCTGGCCGTTGTCGACCAGTTTCACTTCGATGTAACCCTCATGTTGTTGCGAAGTGACGACAGCATTGGGGTTCTCCTGACGCTGTTCCCACTCGCCAAAAAAACGTGTCGCCAGGAACAGGCCGGCGCCCCAGGCCAGCACCAGCAGCACGCGTCCGGCACGTTTGCCCGGTGGCTGCTGGCTCACGGCTTGGCACTCCAACCGCCCTCGGGCGCGGCGAAGCGCCAGACGATCGGGCGTTTTTCACCGTCGGCACGGGCTCCGGTGTTGTTATCCACACCAATCCAGGCGCCGTCGGCATCCACCACCAGGGCCTCGGTCAGGCCATAGGCCTGTGGATAACGCCGGTTTTCCTGCAACGCCTCGGCGGCAAACGACCAGCAACGCTCGACCTTGGCCGTCGACGCATCACGACGACAGACCTGGAACGCATTGCGCTCGAGGGTGAACAACTTGCCCTCGAACAGCGACAGGTCGGCGAAATCCCGGGACACCGCCTTGGCCTTGGGCATCTGCGGCGGCTGCATTTCCAACCCGGCCTCGCTGAGCAGCACACAGCCGCCGTCGCAGTCCCAGACACTCTGCTGGCGCTTGATCAACAGCAGCCCGCGGCGCTCGCGCTCGGCGGCCAGCCAGATCCGGTCGCCGGCCGGGTTGACCGCCAGGCCTTCGAACAGGGCATTGAAGTGCAGCAACATACCGCTGGCCCGCGCTTCGCGCACCATGATCGGCGAAATCTTCAGCCAGGCGGCCGAACCCGTCGGCGGCAGCTGCAACACTGCCGCATGGGACTCGCTGACCACATACTTGTTGCCGGCGCTGTCGCAGGTAATGCCCTCGAAATCCAGGTCGCCGCCGCGCACGAACGACGCGACCCAGGTACGCGAGTTCAAGCCCCAGGGCAAACCGCTGTCCGGCACCGGCGGCACATCGATGCGCACGGTCTCGGCCTGCCAGACCCGATCGCTGGTATCGAGCCGATAGATCTGGTCGTCGTCGCGGTCGGAGACCGTCCACAGCGCCTTGCCACACAACGCCAGCCCCGACAGGTTACCGCCACGCATGCCGTCCACCGGATGCTCGGCCAGCAGCCTCAACTCGGGCAAGGGGTCGGCCATCGCCGAGGTTGCCAATAGCAGTAACGCCAGGGCAAAGCCTCTGCGCATCAGGCCAGAACCTCGGCCAGGTTGCCCTTGGACTCCAGCCAGCTCTTGCGATCGCCGGCGCGTTTCTTCGCCAGCAGCATGTCCATCATTTCCGAGGTCGCGGCGAAGTCTTCACCGAGGGTCAACTGCACCAGGCGCCGGGTGTTCGGGTCCATGGTGGTTTCGCGCAGTTGTGGCGGGTTCATTTCACCCAGGCCTTTGAATCGGGTGACCTGCGGCTTGCCACGCTTCTTCTCGGCCACCAGGCGATCGAGAATGCCATCGCGCTCGGCTTCGTCGAGGGCATAGTAGATCTCCTTGCCCAGGTCGATGCGGTACAGCGGCGGCATCGCCACGTAGACGTGACCGGCATCCACCAGCGGACGGAAATGCTGGACGAACAGCGCGCAGAGCAGCGTCGCGATGTGCAAGCCGTCGGAGTCGGCGTCGGCGAGGATGCAGATCTTGCCGTAGCGCAGCTGGCTCATGTCCTCGGCGCCCGGGTCGACCCCGATGGCCACGGCGATGTTGTGCACTTCCTGGCTGGCCAGGACTTCGCTGCCGTCGACTTCCCAGGTGTTGAGGATCTTGCCGCGCAGCGGCAGGATCGCCTGGAATTCCTTGTCCCGCGCCTGCTTGGCCGAACCACCGGCGGAATCACCTTCCACCAGGAACAGCTCGGAACGCATCGGGTCCTGGCCGGCGCAATCCGCCAGCTTGCCTGGCAATGCCGGCCCCTGGGTGATGCGCTTGCGCTCGACCTTCTTGCTGGCCTTGAGGCGACGGCCGGCGTTGCTGATGGCCAGCTCCGCCAGTTGCATGCCCAGTTCCGGGTTGGCGTTGAGCCACAGGCTGAACGCGTCCTTGACCACGCCCGAAACGAAGGCGGCCGCCTCGCGGGACGACAGGCGTTCCTTGGTCTGGCCGGAGAACTGCGCGTCCTGCATCTTCATCGACAGAACGAAGGCGATGCGCTCCCAGACATCTTCCGGTGCCAGCTTCAGGCCACGCGGCAGCAGGTTGCGGAATTCGCAGAACTCGCGCATGGCGTCCAGCAGGCCCTGGCGCAAACCGTTGACGTGGGTACCGCCCTGGGCGGTCGGAATCAGGTTGACGTAGCTTTCCTGCACGCTGTCGCCGCCTTCCGGCAACCACAGCAGGGCCCAGTCCACCGCTTCCTTGTTACCGGCCAGGCTGCCGCAGAAAGGTTCGGCCGGCAGGCGTTCGAATTCGCTGACCGCGTCCACCAGATAGGAGCGCAGGCCGTCTTCGTAATGCCACTCGACCTTCTCGCCGGTGCCTTTGTCTTCGAAGCTGACCAGCAGCCCCGGGCACAACACGGCCTTGGCCTTGAGCACATGCTTGAGGCGGCTGACGGAGAATTTCGGCGAATCGAAGTATTTCGGATCCGGGGCGAAGTACACGCTGGTCCCGGTATTGCGCTTGCCGACGCTGCCGACCACTTCCAGCTCGGTGGCCTTGAAGCCGTCGGCGAAGGTCATCTGGTATTCGTTGCCATCACGCTTGACCCGCACCCGCACCTGGTTCGACAAGGCATTGACCACGGAAATACCCACCCCGTGCAGACCGCCGGAGAACTGGTAGTTCTTGTTGGAAAACTTGCCGCCCGCATGGAGCTTGGTGAGGATCAGCTCGACACCGGACACGCCCTCTTCGGGGTGAATGTCCACTGGCATGCCGCGACCGTCATCGGACACTTCCAGGGAATGGTCGGCATGCAGGATGACCTGGATCGACTTCGCGTGCCCCGCCAGGGCTTCGTCGACACTGTTGTCGATGACTTCCTGGGCGAGGTGGTTCGGCCGGGTGGTGTCGGTGTACATGCCCGGGCGTTTGCGCACCGGGTCGAGGCCCGAGAGGACTTCGATGGCGTCTGCGTTATAAGAGCTAGCGCTGGGAGTGGCCATGGGGTCTCGTCGTTAGTCGTTCAATGAAATAGAAGCGAGGGTTCACAGCGAGGTGAAATCGATCGCCTGGTACTGATCCGGGCCGATGCCGGCAAAATTCAACAACGCCGGCAATTGTCCGGCAAAACCCTGGAAACTATGGTCGCCGCCGGCCTGGATGCGCAAGGCACAGGCTCGGTAATACAGCTGGGCGCTGCGATAGTCCAGCGTCTCGTCACCTGTCTGCAGCCAGACCTGGAACCGCTGCGGGTCCTGGGGCGCCGGCACTTCCAGCTCGGCCAGGGCCGTCACGTGGTCGTGGGTCAGTTCCCAGGTTTCCCCGGTATAGAGGTTGGTCTGCGTGCCCAGAAAGCCGTCGAACATCCGGTGCGGACTGACCGCGGGGTTGATCAGCAGGGCTTTCAGGCCGTGACGCTCGGCAAGGTGAGTCGCATAGTAGCCGCCGAGAGAGCTGCCGACCAGCAGCGGCCGTCCGAGTTCGGCAATCGCCTGTTCCAACTGGCCAATGGCCTCGCGTGGATGATGATGCAAGGCCGGCACCCGCAGCTGTTCACCGCGGCCGAGCGCCTCCATGACAGCGATCAGCTGGCTGGCTTTCTTCGACGCCGGTGCGCTGTTGAAGCCGTGGATATACAGGATCGAACCGGACATGCGCACTCCCTTTGCATCGTGCAAAAAGGCGCAGTTTACAGGGTGTATCGCCGCTTGACTTGTGTTCAGGTGTATCCCTTTGTCCTGCCGCCGCAGACTGCGGCTCCGGGCCGGAATCAGTAGCCGTCGCTGCCGTAATCGACCTGAAAATCGAAGCCGGTGACCCGCTCGACACCGGTTTCCAGGCGCCCGTCGGGCAGCAGGCGCAGCCAGCGATAACCCGGCGCGGTCTCACCGACCTGGAAATCCTCGCTGCCCGGTTCGAACTGGATGCAGGTCGAGGGCGACGCCAGCAGGCGCAAAGGCCCTTGCTGGCGGTCGATTTCCTGATGCACATGGCCCCAGAGCACCGCGCGCGCCTGTGGAAAGCGCTCCAGCACGGCGAACAGCGCATGCGGATTGCGCAGCCCGATGGGCTCCATCCAGGCACACCCGATGGAGACTGGATGATGGTGCAGGCATACCAGGTGATGGCGTTCGGGGGCTTCGCTCAGGGCACTGGCGAGCAGCTGCAATTGATCGTCCTGCAGATAGCCCGGCACCGAACCGGGTACGGCCGAGTCGAGCAGGGTGATCCGCCAGTTGCCGATATCCACCACCGGCGCCAGCAACGAACTCTGGGTCGCCGCCTGCGCCATGATTTGCGGCTCGTCGTGGTTGCCGGGAATCCAGCGCGCCGGCGCCGGAATCTGCCGGGTCATGTCACGAAACAGCTGATAGGACTCCAGCGTACCGTCCTGGGACAAATCGCCCGTGGCCAGCATCAGGTCGATCCGCGGTTGCTGTTCCAGCACCAGATCGATCACCCGCTGCAGGCTGTCGCGGGTATTCATGCCCAACAGCGTGCCGTCCGCTTCGGCGAACAGATGGCTGTCGGACAACTGCACCAGCAACACAGGATCGTCGGTGGTCAGAGTGGATACGCTCGGCAAGGCGGCCTCCCAGGGCGTGTCACGGGAAGTGAGGAATGGGGGCAATTATGCTGGGGGAAATTCAAAAGAGGAAACCGGCGAACCGGACGCAGTTCACATCTACCGCACGGCCTCGAACTCATGACCGCAAGCCAGGCAGTGGCTCAGCCATTCACCGAGAAATACATTGAGCTGGGCCTTCTCGTCCGGCTGGTGCATGAAGGCATTCGGATACGGATAGATGCCACGAAAGCGCCGAGCGTGCTCGGCACTGATGACCTCGGCCATGCGCGCGTCGTGGTAGACCTGGACCTCCAGCTGCGGCACCGGCAGCCAGGGCAGGCTGTGCTCCTGACGCACCTGCAGGGTGGTGGTGTAGGGACAGGCCAGCAGCACCTCCAGCGCCAGCACGCCCAGCATCTGGTCGCCCTGGGTCACCGCGATCCGCCGCGCCACCGGCTGGTTGCGCATGTCGGGCAACAGGCGCATCAGTCGGGCATAGTTCGCCTCGCAGGACGCTTGCAGCCCCACGAGATCGACCCGATAGCGATCGCGCACTTTGTTTACGACCATAACCCCCTCACTTCAACGCGGTTCAAAGCCAGCCATTGCAAGGCAATAATGCTCGCCGCGTTGGAAATCCGCCCATCCCTTACCGCCTGCAGTGCGTCTTCGAAAGCCCAGACCGACACACGGATATCCTCCGCCTCTTCCTCCAGCCCGTGCAGACCACCGGCACCGCTGCTGTCGCAGCGCCCCAGGTACAGATGCACGAACTCGGTACTGCCCCCCGGCGACGGGAAATACTGGATCATCGGCCACAGCGCGGAGAATGTCAGTCCAGCTTCCTCCTGCGCCTCGCGGTGAGCAACTTCTTCCGGCTGCTCGTCCTTGTCGATCAGACCGGCGACCAGCTCGATCAACCAGGGGGTCGCGGTTTTCCCCATGGCGCCGACGCGAAACTGCTCGATCAACACCACTTCATCGCGTTGCGGATCGTATGGCAGGACGCAGACAGCATCGTGACGGACAAAGATTTCACGACTGATTTCGCGCCCCATGCCACCGGCGAACAGCTCGTGGCGCAGGTGCACACGGTCGAGCTGATAAAAACCCTGGAAGCATTTCTCGCGCCGAACGATATCGACAGTGGTCGGCGTGGTGTTGGCAAAGTCCGTCATAGCAATCCTCGTTTCCTGCAATTCGATCCGAGGCTCCCCCTCGACTTCGCGCCATCCTAACGCGCCGCTGACCGATGATGCAGCCCCTTTGCCATCAGCGGGATAGACGGCAAGGGGGCAAACCTAATCTAATTGCCTCTATTGAGCTTAGTGGCGAACTGATTGCCCCGCAGGCAGTCGAAGCCGGTAACTTTTGCCTACCTCTGGTTTATCAAGGACGCACATGTCGCTTCTTAAAATCGCCTCCGTGGCTTGCCTGGCCCTGACTCTGGGCGCCTGCCAAAGCCTGTTCCAACCCAGCTATCAAAAGCCCCTGCAAAGCACCAGCGACAAGTCGGAACAGATCAAGCCCGGCTGCAGCAATCAGGATTGCCCGCTGGTGAACATCGACACCGTGCACTTCGCCGACGAGCCGCAGCTGGATGCGCTGATTGAAAAGCGCCTGCTGCAGATGACCCGCACCACCGCGGACCAGGCCGTGCCAGCGACGCTGAGCGCCTATCGGGAGAAGTTCCTGCGCGAGGCCGACAGCCGCAACAGCATGTACCTGCAAGCCAAGGTACGCGAACAGCATGACGGCCTGGTGATCATCGAACTGGCCAGCTACCTGGACACCGGCGGCGCCCACGGCACGCCCGGTCGCGGCTTCATCAACTACTCCCGCGAGCTGCACAAGGAACTGACCCTGTCCGACATGCTGCGCCCGGGCCAGGAAGCCGCGTTCTGGAAAGCCGCCCAAGTGGCTCACAACAGCTGGCTGATCAGCACCAAGCTGGACCAGGAGCCGGAGTTCATCAAGAGCTGGCCGTTCCAGAAAACCCCGAACGTGGCGCTGACCTACGGCGGCGTGATCCTCAAGTACAACGTGTCGGTGATCGCGCCTTACGCGCTGGGCCACATTGAACTGAAGATCCCTTACAACCGCCTGAACGGCATTCTCAAGCCCGAGCTGTTTCCTGGCCGTGGCTGAAGGCCCATCCCAGCAGCCCCTGCAGCAGCCCTGCCAACACCAGTGACGGCAGGGTTGCGCCAACATCCGGATAGAAGTTGGCCAGCAGGTGATAGGTGCTGACCCCGCCCAGCCAGGCCAGCAACGCCGGCCAGCGCCACCCCACGGACAGTTCCTGTGCACTGCGCTTGCGCAGGATGAAGTGATCCACCAGCACCACGCCGAACAGCGGCGCGAACACCGAGCCGATCAGCAGCAGGAAGTTCTGATACTGGGCCAACGGCGCCAGGCAGGCGATCAGAGTGCAGAGCACGCCAATGGCCAAAGCCAGGTGCTCGACTTTCAGACGCAACAGAATGCCGCAGGAAACCGCGGCCGAATGGATATCGGCAAAGGCGTTTTCCGACTCGTCCAGCAGGATCAGCAACAGCGGAATCCCCAGGCCCGCGCCGGCCAAAGCCAGCAGCAGCGCATTGACTTCGCCACTCGGCGCAAAGGCCAGGGTGTAGGCCACGCCCAGGCTCATCAACCACAGATTGCCGATAAAGAACCCCAGCGCCGTACCACCAAAGACATTGCGCGCACGCTTGCCGAACCTTGAGTAGTCGGCAATCAGCGGCAACCACGACAGCGGCATGGCGATCGCGATATCGAAGCCCACGCCGAGCGGCATGGAGCCGTCGCCGGCCTGGGCCCAGAGCGCGGCCAGATCGGCCTTGGCGAACAGGTTCCAGGTCAGCCACAGGCAGGCCGCCAACAGCAGCCAGATGCCCCACTTGCGCAGGACCTTGCGCACGAAAGTCAGCGGC
This sequence comes from Pseudomonas sp. GW822-FHT05A08, assembly GCF_058800485.1. NCBI lineage: Bacteria > Pseudomonadati > Pseudomonadota > Gammaproteobacteria > Pseudomonadales > Pseudomonadaceae > Pseudomonas > Pseudomonas sp. GW822-FHT05A08. The sequence continues at coordinate 859,523 of NZ_CM179511.1, read as the reverse complement.
CCGCTGACCGCGAGCAAAGTCGCCAGTGCGCCGAAAAACAGGGTCCAGAGCAAAGGACTGGCCAGCAGGCTGCCTTCGCTGAACGCACGAGTGCCCAACAGGCTGGCGGCATCGCGCATGACGATGATCTCGAACGAGCCCCAGCCCACCAGTTGCAACAGGTTGAGCAACGCCGGCAGGCTCGCGCCGTAAGTACCGAGGCTGAGCTTGAGCGCCGCCATGGACGACAGGCCGGTATCGCTGCCGATCACCCCGACCGCCGCGAGCAGCAAGACGCCGACCGCCGTACCGAGAAAGATCGCCAGCAAGGCACCGGACAGGCCCAGGCCTGGCGCCAGCAGCGCGCCGGTCTGCAACACCATCAGGCCGATGCCGAGGGAAAACCACAGGGAAAACAGATCGCGCGCGCCGAATACGCGCCTGTCTGCGGGGACCGCGGTGTCTGGTGAATAAGTGTTCAAGACGGTTATCTCGGGGCAGGAAAAGGGCGCGTTAGCTGCAAGCCTCAAGCTGCAAGAAAAAGCAGGACCACTTTTGCCTTTAACTTGCAGCTTGCAACTTGTCGCTTAAACCTTCTTGTACAGCTGGCTGCCTTCCTGCTTGAAGCGCTCAGCCTGCTCCGCCAGCCCCTTGGCGACATCCACGTCCACCGCTTCGATGCGCTGGTTGGCCGCGTACTCACGGACCTCCTGGGTGATTTTCATCGAGCAGAACTTCGGCCCGCACATGGAGCAGAAGTGCGCGACCTTGGCCGAATCCTTGGGCAGGGTCTCGTCGTGGTAGGCGCGCGCGGTGTCCGGGTCGAGGCCGAGGTTGAACTGGTCTTCCCAACGGAATTCGAAACGCGCCTTGGACAGCGCGTTGTCACGGATCTGCGCACCCGGGTGACCTTTCGCGAGATCCGCAGCGTGCGCGGCGATCTTGTAGGTGATGATCCCAGTCTTCACGTCATCCTTGTTCGGCAGGCCCAGATGCTCCTTCGGCGTCACGTAGCAGAGCATGGCGCAGCCGAACCAGCCGATCATCGCCGCGCCGATACCGGAGGTGATGTGGTCGTAGCCCGGGGCGATGTCGGTGGTCAGCGGGCCGAGGGTGTAGAACGGCGCCTCGTCGCAGCACTCCAGCTGCTTGTCCATGTTCTCTTTGATCAGTTGCATCGGCACGTGGCCAGGGCCTTCGATCATGCACTGCACGTCATGCTTCCAGGCGATCTTGGTCAGCTCGCCGAGGGTTTCCAGCTCGCCGAACTGCGCTTCGTCGTTGGCGTCGGCGATCGAGCCCGGACGCAGGCCGTCGCCCAGCGAGAAGCTGACGTCGTAGGCCTTCATGATTTCGCAGATTTCGTCGAAGTGGGTGTAGAGGAAGTTTTCCTTGTGATGCGCCAGGCACCACTTGGCCATGATCGAACCGCCGCGGGAGACGATGCCGGTCACGCGCTTGGCGGTCAGCGGCACATAGCGCAGCAGCACGCCGGCGTGGATGGTGAAGTAGTCGACGCCCTGCTCCGCCTGCTCGATCAAGGTGTCGCGAAACAGCTCCCAGGTCAGGTCTTCGGCCACGCCGTTGACCTTCTCCAGCGCCTGGTAGATCGGCACGGTACCGATCGGCACTGGCGAGTTGCGGATGATCCACTCACGGGTTTCGTGGATGTGCTTGCCGGTGGACAGGTCCATGACGGTGTCCGAACCCCAGCGGATGCCCCAGGTCAGCTTCGCCACTTCTTCTTCGATGGACGAACCCAGGGCGCTGTTGCCGATGTTGCCGTTGATCTTCACCAGGAAGTTGCGGCCGATGATCATCGGTTCCAGTTCGACGTGGTTGATGTTGGCCGGAATGATCGCGCGACCGCGGGCGATTTCCTCACGGACGAACTCGGGGGTGATTTCTTTCGGGATGCTGGCGCCGAAGCTGTGGCCGGCGTGCTGTTGATCGAGCAGACCCGCGGCGCGAGCCTCTTGCAGCTTCATGTTTTCGCGGATGGCGACGTATTCCATCTCGGCGGTGATGATGCCCTTGCGCGCGTAGTGCATCTGGCTGACGTTGGCCCCGACCTTGGCCCGGCGCGGGTTGTTGACGTGGGCAAAGCGCAGCTTGGTCAGCTCGGGATCGGCGAGGCGTTCCTGGCCGAAGTTGGAACTCAGGCCCGGCAGGCGCTCGGTGTCGCCACGGTCGTCGATCCAGGCCGAGCGCACATCGCCCAGACCGTTGCGCACGTCGATCACCACGTTGGGGTCGGTGTACGGGCCGGAGGTGTCATAGACGGTGACCGGCGCGTTGATCTCGCCGCCGAAGTCGGTCGGGGTCACGTCGAGGCTGATTTCGCGCATCGGCACGCGAATGTCCGGGCGCGAACCCTGGACATAGATTTTTTGCGAGCGGGTAAAGGGCTGAACCGACTGCTCATCGACCTTGGCCGATTCGCTAAGGTGGGTAGCGTTTTTTAATTTTGTAGTCATCACGGGCTCTCCAGACAGCATCCAGGCAGTGGATTTTTGTCGGAGCGAACCTGTAACGAACGGACGCAACCATGGCTGGAGCCAGAGGCGAAAACCAGCTGGTGCAGTGCTTGGTGCTCGAGGGGTGTTCGATTGTCGAACAACATCCCGGACGAAGCACAAGAGGACTCGCCGGGTGACGAGAAATCTTGTTCCCTACGCAGGCGCTAACCTGATCAGGTTCAACGGGATCCGGATTATCCGATCTCAGCCTCATAGCAAGGCACCCCGACAAGAACCCGGCCAGTCTAGACAAAGCCGGTGCAGAACGCCAACCCCACGGCAAACAGCATGATGAATGGCGTAAATGCAGGATTGTTGCCCTTCGCAGGCGCATCTACACTCGCTCAGGTTGCGTCGAACCTTGACGCTGCACAGGCCGAGACTTAGCCTTGGCGCCAGAATTATCCTCGTAATATCAACTCTAGGGATCGCCGAATGCTGCGCAAACTCTCACTGGCCATCGCCGTGTCTTGTGCGTCCAATGGAATGGCCTGGGCAGCAGAAGCGCCCCTGACCACCAAAACCGACCTGGTCAGCGTCTACCAGGAGGCGGTGGACAACAACGCCGACCTCGCCGCCGCCCGCGCCGATTACGACGCACGCAAGGAAGTGGTGCCACAGGCGCGCGCCGGTTTGCTGCCCAACCTCTCGGCCGGTGCCGACCTGAACAACACCCGGACCAAGTTCGACGAGCCGTCGATGACCGCCACCCGCAGCGGCACCGTGTACCAGGCGACCCTGGCCCAGCCGATTTTCCGCGCCGACCGCTGGTTCCAGCTGCAAGCGGCCAAGGACGTCAACGAACAAGCCGCGCTGGAACTCTCGGCCACCGAGCAGAACCTGATCCTGCAAAGCGCCGAGAGCTACTTCTCGGTCCTGCGCGCCCAGGACAACCTGGCCTCGACCAAGGCCGAAGAGGCCGCCTTCAAGCGTCAGCTCGACCAGTCCAACGAACGCTTCGACGTCGGCCTGTCGGACAAGACCGACGTCCTGCAATCCCAGGCCAGCTACGACACCGCGCGGGCCAACCGGATCCTCGCCCAACGCCAGGTGGATGACGCCTTCGAAGCCCTGATCACCCTGACCAACCGCCAGTACAACGCGATCCAGGGCATCGTCCACAGCCTGCCGGTGCTGGCGCCGGCCCCGAATGACGCCAAGGCCTGGGTCGATACCGCGGCCAAGCAGAACCTCAACCTGCTGGCCAGCAACTACGCAGTCAGCGCCGCCGAGGAAACCCTCAAGCAGCGCAAGGCCGGCCACGCCCCGACCCTCGACGCCGTGGCGCAATACAAGAAAGGCGACAACGACGCCCTCGGCTTCAGCAACCCGGCCCCGCTGGGCCAGCGTTACGGCAGTGACGTCGAACAACGCAGCATCGGCCTGCAACTGAGCATTCCGATCTACAGCGGCGGCCTGACCAGCTCCCAGGTCCGCGAGTCCTACTCGCGCCTGACCCAGAGCGAGCAGCGCCGTGAAGCCCTGCGGCGCCAGGTGGTGGAAAACACCCGCAACCTGCACCGCGCGGTGAACACCGATGTCGAGCAGGTCCAGGCCCGGCGCCAGTCGATCATCTCCAACCAGAGCGCCGTGGAAGCCACGGAAATCGGCTACCAGGTCGGTACGCGCAATATCGTCGACGTGCTCGACGCCCAGCGCCAGCTGTACACCTCGGTGCGCAACTACAACAACAGCCGCTACGACTACATCCTCGACAACCTGCGCCTCAAGCAAGCCGCCGGCACCCTCAATCCGGGTGACTTGCAGGACCTGTCGCGCTACCTGAAAGCCGACTACAACCCGGACCGCGACTTCCTGCCGCCGGACCTGGCCAAGGCCGCGGCGGAACAGCTCAAGGCCCGGCCGGGGCAGTAACCTGTAGCCGCTACCGCTGGCTGTGATCCTGTCCGCAGGACACGCAAAAAGGCCACCGCGATTCGATTGAATGGCGGTGGCCTTTTTTACGACCGTTCCGGTCGATCGCAGCCTGCGGCAGCGGCTACAGCAAGCGATCCAACCCGTCGAGCAGACGCTGCAGGGCGCCCTGATTGCTGCGCATCACCCGCAGTCCGGCATCGGCCATCTTCTGCGCATCCCGGGGCAACTCGAACAGGCGCTGCACCGCCACCGCCAGGCCATCGGCATCGTCCACTTCCTGCAGGGCGCCCGCCTCGCGCAGCATCGCCGCGATCTCCAGGAAGTTGAACAGGTGCGGCCCGCTCAGCACCGGCTTGGAAAGGGCCGCCGGCTCCAGCAAATTGTGCCCGCCATTGGGTACCAGGCTACCGCCGACAAAGGCGCTGTCCGCCAGGGCATAGAGAAACAGCAGCTCGCCCATGGTGTCGCCCAGCAGCACCGAGGTGCTGGCGCTGACCGGCTCGGCGCTCGAGCGGCGAATGGTCTCAAAGCCCTGCTGCCGGCACAGCTCGAACACCGGATTGAAACGCTCCGGATGACGCGGCACCAGGATCAGCAAGGCATCCGGGTGGCTGGCCAGCAGTTGGCGATGAGCAGCCAGCACCACGGCGTCTTCGCCTTCATGGGTACTGGCGGCGATCCACACCGGGCGTTCGCCGGCTTGCCATTGCTCGCGCAGCTCGCTGGCGCGCACCAGCAGTTGCGGGTCGACGCTCAGGTCGAACTTGATCGAGCCCGTCACCTCGACTGTTTCCGGGCGCGCGCCCAACTGGCGAAAACGCTCGGCCTCGGCCTCGGTCTGCACCGCGAACAGGCTCATTTCAGCGAGCATCGGTGCGGTCAGCTTGGCAAAGCGCCCATAACCCCGGGCCGAGCGCGCCGACAACCGCCCATTGGCCAGCGCCACCGGAATCCCGCGCCTGGCGCACTGGTGAATGTGATTGGGCCACAGCTCGGTTTCCATGATCACCGCCAGCTTCGGCCGGACCCGATCGAGAAAACGCGCGGCGGCGCAAGGCAGGTCGTAAGGCAGGTAGCAGTGCTGAATGCGCGGCTCGTTGGCGAACAGCGCCTGGATACGTTCCGATCCCGTGGGGGTCATGCAGGTGACCGTGATCGGCAGCTGTGGATAACGCGCCAGCAAGGCACGGATCATCGGCGCGGCGGCGATGCTCTCGCCTACCGACACCGCGTGCACCCAGATCCCGCCCGGCTGCATCGCCGGCAGCCCCCAGGAAAAACGTTCGCCAATCCGCCGGGCATAGGCCGGCGCCTTGCGCGCCCGCAGCCACAGACGAATCGCCACCAATGGCAGCCCCAGGTAAAACAGCGCGGTGTAGAGAGTTCTATTCATGGCGGCGGAGTTTATCGGCTTTTTCAGCCAATCGCCCGCAAGTGCACGGCAAAACGCTCCGCCAGCCAATGCGCCGCCGGCCCCAGGGGTTCATCGCGGCGCCAGACCAGTTCCACCACCAGTGCCGGCGGGGTCCACTCGCTGGCCAACTCGACCATCTGGTTCTGATAGGCCGGGTACTGCACCACATGCCGCGGCAGCCAGGCCCAGCCCAGGCCGCGCATCAGCAGCTCGGCCATCGCGTAGAAGCTGTCGGCGCGCCAGACTTGCGGGCTGACCTGCTCGCCACTGGGGTAAGTGCTCAACTGCGGAGAAATCAACAACTGTCGATGCCGCCCCAGTTGCTGGCGATCCACCTGTTTCTCGCCGGCCAACGGGTGCCCGACCGCGCACACCGTGACCATCTCGACGCTGCCCAGGGCCCGTCGCTCAAGGGCCTCGGACATCTGTTCATGGTGAAACAGCAAACCGAGGTCGGCCCGACGGTCCAACAGCTTGCGCGCCACATCACCCTGGGCGCTGCTGGCCAGTTGAACCTCAAGACTGGGGAAACGTTCGGACAACGCCTCAAGGCTATCGAGCACCGGCTGGAAAGGCATCGCCTCGTCCAGGGCCAGCCGCAAGCGCGCCTCCTCACCCCGCATCAACGCCAGCGCCCGCCCGTTCAAGCGCTCGCATTGGCGCAGCACTTCCCGCGCCTCCGCAAGCAAGGCACGACCCGCCTCGGTGAGTTTCGGCTGGCGACCGCTGCTGCGCTCGAACAAGAGCACGCCGAGATCGGCCTCGAGCAGCGCAATCGCGCTGCTGACCGCCGATTGCGCCTTGTGCTGGTCACGGGCCACCGCGGAAAACGAACGTTGCTCGGCGACGCTGACGAACAGCCGCATCTGCTCCAGATTCCACTGCACATTCATAAGGCAACCCATCTTCAAAACAGATAGGTAATGACTTTACCCCATCTGCACAATCTCTAGAATGCCGACCTCATCAAGCAAGCCCAAACACGAGGACTCTCCCATGAACGCTTACACCTACCTGGCCATCGCCATCTGCGCCGAAGTGATCGCCACTGTTTCGATGAAAGCGGTCAAAGGCCTGAGTACTCCACTGCCGCTGCTGCTGATCATCGTCGGTTACGGCGTGGCCTTCTGGATGCTGACCCTGGTGGTGCGCACCGTGCCGGTGGGCGTGGCTTACGCGGTCTGGGCCGGCATGGGCATTGTCATGGTCAGCGTGGCCGCGCTGTTCCTCTACGGGCAGAAGCTGGATATCCCGGCAATGCTCGGCATGGCCCTGATCGTCCTGGGCGTGGTGGTGATCCAGCTGTTTTCCAAGACCGCCGGGCACTGATCCATGACCACTGCCGCAGGCCCTTCAAGAGCGCGACCGCTTCGCGCTCGATCGCAGCCTTCGGCAGCGGCTACACAAAGCGCTTCGCCAAGCGCGCCCCTGCCAGTTTGATCGCCAACAAAGCCTGCGCGGCTCGAGCCTGTATACTGCGCCCCTAGTCTTGAACACTGAGGTCGCTGCATGCCATCCGTTATTTCCACCGACGTGCTGATTGTCGGCGCCGGAGTCGCCGGCCTCTGGCTGAACGCCCGCCTGCGTCGCCAGGGCTTTTCCACCGTGCTGGTGGAGAGTGCCAGCCTCGGCGGCGGACAAAGCGTCAAGTCTCAGGGAATCATTCACGGCGGCGCCAAGTACGCCCTGCACGGCGCCCTGACCGGCGCCTCGGAAGCCATCGCCGACATGCCGCGCCGCTGGCGCGAGGCCCTGGCCGGCAACGGCGAGCTGGACCTGTCCGGTGTGCGCCTGCTGTCCGAGGCCCATTACCTGTGGTCCCCCGGCACCCTGGCCGGCAACCTCACCAGCTTTTTCGCCAGCAAGGCCGTGCGTGGCCGTGTCGATCAGGTCAAGGGCGACCAGTTGCCGCCGGCCCTGCAGGACCGTCGCTTCAAGGGCAAGGTGTATCGCCTGGCCGAATTGGTGGTGGACGTGCCGAGCCTGATCGGACGCCTGGCCGAACTGGGCGGCGATAGCCTGCTGGCCGGGCAGAAGATCGAACCCCTGCGGGAAAACAGGCAATTGCTGGGCCTGCGGGTCGATGAGCGGGAAATCCGCGCGCAACGCATCGTGCTCAGCGCCGGCGCCGGCAATGCCGAGCTGCTGAACAGCCTCGGCCTGAGCCAGCCGGCCATGCAACGCCGGCCGTTGCACATGGTGATCGTCAAGGGCCCGAGCCTGAAACCGCTGTACGCCCACTGTCTGGGCGGCGGGCCGAAGCCGCGGATCACCGTGACCACCCACCCGGCGGCCGACGGCCAGTGGGTCTGGTACCTCGGCGGCGACATCGCCGAAGCCGAAGGCGTGGCGCGCGAGCCGGCGGCGCAGATCGCGGCCGCCCAGAAAGAACTCGGCAACCTGTTGCCATGGGTCGATCTCAGCCAGGCGCAATGGGCCACCCTGCGGGTGGACCGCGCCGAGCCCGCGCAGTCGGGCCTGACCCGTCCGGACAATGCCTTTCTCGCCGAACAGGACCGCCTGCTGGTCGGCTGGCCGACCAAGCTGGCCCTGGCCCCGGACTTCGCCGACCGGGTGTTCGCCGCCCTCGAGCGCGACGGTATCAAGCCGGGCCCCGCGACTGCGTTGCCGACGCTGCCGAAACCCGCCATCGCGCAACCGGCCTGGGAGCAACTGCTGCCATGAGCCAAGCGACCCTGCACGACCTGCATCGCCCCTTCGGCAGCACCGGGCTGCTGGTCTCCCCACTGGGCCTGGGCACCGTGAAGCTCGGGCGCGACCAAGGGGTGAAGTACCCCAACGGCTTCCAGATTCCGGATGACGCCGAAGCCCGCATGCTGCTCAAGCTGACCCGCGACCTGGGCATCAACCTGATCGACACCGCGCCGGCCTATGGCCGCAGCGAGGAGCGCTTGGGCCCGCTGCTGCGCGGGCAACGCCAGGACTGGGTGATTGTCAGCAAGGTCGGCGAAGAGTTCGAAAACGGCCTGTCGCGCCACGACTTCAGTGCCGCGCATACCCGCCTGTCGGTGGAGCGCAGCCTGCAGCGCCTGGAAACCGACTTCATCGACCTGGTGCTGGTGCATTCCGACGGCAATGACCTGCACATCCTTGAGCAGTGCGAGGTGTACCAGACGCTGGCCGAGCTCAAGCAGGAAGGCAAGATCCGTGGCTTCGGCCTCTCCGGGAAAACCGTCGAGGGCGGCCTCAAGGCCCTGGAACAAGGTGACTGTGCCATGGTCACCTACAATCTGAACGAACAGAACGAGCGAGCCGTCATCGATTACGCCACAGCCCACGGCAAGGGCATTCTGGTGAAAAAAGCCCTGGCCAGCGGCCATGTGTGCCTGAGCCCCGGTGTCGACCCGGTGCGCGCCAGCTTCGAACTGCTGTTCGATCAACCGGGCGTCGCCAGTGCTATTGTCGGGACCATCAATCCGTTGCACCTGGCCCATAATGTCGCCACTGTCGCGCAGGTGTTGCGCAAGAACTGATGCCGCCCACGCGGCCGACCCCGACGCAAGAAGGAGCCGACATGCCGCGTACGCTCATAAGAAAGAACCCCAGCAACTTCAAGACCCTGCCGCTGTTCGTCGAAGCGACGCCCGAAGGCCTCAGCTACCAGAGCGTCGGCATGCCGCTAAACTTTGCGCAGACCCTGCAGCGCCGGCGCCCGGTTGCGGTGGCCGACGCCGAGCGCTTCGCCCTGGAGCTGGCCAACCTCGGCGTCTCGGTACGCCTGACCCTGCATTGGCAGAACCGCGACTATTGGGTGCTGGTGCGCCAGCGCCGGCAGGATCGCGGCGACGTGGTGCTCAAGCTGATTTCCGGCTACGTCCCGGCCCATGAGCTGAACCTGCCGCTGCATACCGCCATCCAGGAAATCGCCGAGGAATGCCTGCTGGAAACCCCGGAAGGCTGGCTCGGCGGGCGCTTCAACGACACCTGGCTGCCCGCCCCTTACTCGGCGGCCCTGCATTATCGCGAGGCCCTGCCCTTTCGCCTGACACCGCTATCAGGCGCGGCACGCCCGGTGCGCTGCGCCAACCTGCAGTTGCTGGAACGGCCGCGGGCCTATGTGCACCTGCCCACCGCTTCACTGCAACTGATCTATGACCTGCGCCTGGACGTGCCGAAAGAGGCCAAGTCCCTGAGCCTGTTCCATGTCGACGAACGCCTGGAGGGCGACCAGCTGGTGGCTCGCCTGGATCGCAAGCGCCCGGACCTGTACCTGATGCCACTCAAGGACGGTCAGCCCTGCGCCGAGCTCTATACGTTGAAGAAGGATCAGTTGCACCCGGCGAGCACCCGCGGCCTGTATCTGGCCGAAAGCTTCGCTCGGCAGCAAGGCTGGCTGGTGCGTGACGAGCGGATTCGCTGGAAGGACTGGCTGAAGCAGCAGGGATTGAGCGCGCCGGAGAAGGACTCCAAACTCCAGCGTCTTACCGGCAAGGCACGGCAGATATTGCGCAAGATGGTACCGACCAAGACCAGCCGGCAACGTTGAGCGCCTCCCGCCCACTCCAGCTTTCGCGAGAGTGGGCGGATTGGCGGCAAGCCTTATTCGGTCTTGCGGATCTTCTCGACTATGGCCGTGGTGGAACTGTTCTCCACCAGGCCCAGCACCTTCACCACACCGCCATAAGCCTTGACGATATCGGCGCCGACCACCTGGTCGACCGAGTAATCCCCGCCTTTGACCAGCACGTCCGGCTTGACCTGGGCCAGCAGGTTTTCCGGAGTACCCTCGGGGAAACTGATGACCCAGTCCACCGCGCCCAGGCCGGCCAGTACTGCCATGCGCCGGTCGACGCTGTTGATCGGACGGCCCGGCCCTTTCAGGCGGCTGACCGAGGCATCGTCGTTGATCGCCACGATCAGGCGATCGCCTTGGGCCCGCGCCTGCTCGAGGTAGGTCACGTGGCCGGCATGGAGGATGTCGAAACAGCCGTTGGTGAAGACGATCTTCTCTTTGTGCGCACGCGCATCGTCGATCGCCAGCAGCAGCTGGTCGAGGCTCAGCACACCGCGCTCGGAACCTTCTTCACGCTGGATCGCGCGACGCAGCTCCGGTGCGCTGATGGCCGCGGTACCCAGCTTGCCGACCACGATGCCGGCGGCCAGGTTGGCCAGGGCCACCGCGTGCGGCAGCTCTTCACCCGCCGCGATTGCCGCCGCCAGGGTAGAAATCACTGTATCGCCGGCACCGGTGACGTCGAACACTTCACGGGCCCGGGCCGGCAAGTGCAGCGCCGGGTGGTCGGGACGCAGCAGGGTCATGCCGTGTTCGCCACGGGTCACCAGCAAGGCGCCCAGTTCCAGGTCGTGCATCAGCTTGGCGCCTTTGCTGACCAGGTCGTGCTCGTCGATGCAACCGCCGACTATGGTTTCGAACTCGCTGAGGTTCGGGGTGATCAGGCTGGCGCCGCGGTAAATCGAAAAGTCCTTGCCTTTCGGGTCCGCCAGCACCGGGATGCCACGGGCACGCGCGGCCTGGATCAGCGCCTGATGATTCCTCAGGGCTCCCTTGCCGTAGTCGGACAACACCAGCACCTTGATGCCGTCCAGCAACCGGTCGACTTCAGCGCCCAACGCCAGGGCGTCGGTGGCGAAAGGTTCTTCGAAATCGATACGCAGCAGTTGCTGGTGCCGGCTCATGACCCGCAGCTTGACGATGGTCGGCTGGTGGGCAATGCGTTGGAACAAGGCGCGTACGCCCGCCCCCTCAAGACTGTTGGAGAGACTGTCGGCAGCCTCGTCGTCGCCGGTGACGCCAACCAGCGAGGCCGGTGCGCCGAGCGCGGCAATGTTCAAGGCAACGTTCGCGGCACCGCCCGGGCGGTCCTCGATTTGCTCGACCTTGACTACCGGTACCGGCGCCTCAGGGGAAATCCGTGAGGTACCACCATGCCAGTAACGGTCGAGCATGACATCGCCGACCACCAAGACAGGGGCTTGATCGAATCGCGGCATGGACAACTTCATGGAGCAACCCACATACAAAATGAACAGGGGCGCGATATTAACACAGGGTGAACGCTGCCTAGTTCTACCGCTGCACGAGTATTCACGATCGCCCCAAACTGTTCATTTATTGAGCAAAAGCGCCATGAGCCGGTCTGTCGCGCAGGCCAGTCCAACCGTTTCGGTATCGATCTCGCAGTCAGGATCCAGTGGCGCTTCATAGGGGCTGTCGAGCCCGGTGAAGTCCCGGATACGCCCTTCGCTCGCCGCCTGATAGAGGCCTTTGGGATCGCGTCGGGCACAGACAGCGAACGCAGTGCTCACGTACACCTCGAGAAATTCGTCCGCCGCGAACAAGGCCCGGGCAGCGGCGCGCTCCGCGCGAAACGGTGATATCGCCGAAACGATCACGATCAACCCCGCCTCCACCATCAACCTCGCCACCTCGGCCAGGCGCCGGATATTTTCCTTGCGCGCCTCGGTGTCCATGCCCAGGTCACGACACAGGCCACCGCGCACGTTGTCGCCATCGAGGACAAAGGTATGCAGGCCCTGCCCGTTCAACCGCAACTCCAGCAGGTTGGCCAGGGTCGATTTGCCGGCGCCGGACAAACCGGTCAGCCAGATACAGCTCGGGCGTTGCTGCTTGAGCGCCGCCCGCTCGATCGCGGTCAGGGACAGGCTGCTGGGGCGGATGTCCGGTTGTGGGCAACGCGGTGGCAGGGGCTCATTCATAGCCGAGCATCTCGTAGTCGCGCTGGTAGGCCCGACGCACCAGTCGTCGGGTGCGCACCGTGCAGAAGTCCCGGGCAGGCGCCTCGCTCCGTTGCCGCGATTCATTGAGATGCGGCAGAGTCCTGCTCACGCCCAGATGCTCGCTGAGCAACTGATAGTCGCGCTGCAGGTGCTCCTGATAGCCGATGAAGTCCATGTCCAGGCGTCCCATGGAGTCCACCAGGAAGTCGGTCTGCGGGGCGAAGTGCAGTTGCTTGTGGATATTTTCCGGGTGCAGCCAGCGACCGACAAAATCATCGAAATCGCGATAGTGGCTGACCAGCCGCTGAGCGGCCTGGTCGCGACGACTGAGCTCGTTGCCACGCAGAAAGGCATAGGCCGAATAGGCCCGCTCCAGGGGATCGCGGACCACGGCGAACTTGAAACTGCTGGCGAATTGCTGGGGAAACTGTTGCTCGTACCAGTACAGGGGCAGATGGCCGGGCGTCCAGCCGTCGAACAATGCCGAACACAGGCTGCTCCCCGCGCACTTGGGCACATGGATGAACACACAACCGCGCTGACGGAATGGCGCCGGAAAACGGACGTTGGCGGACATGGCCTTGTTCACCACCTGCCGGTCCACCACCGACAGGCGCCCAAGCAAAAACGCCCGTTGCGACTTGGGCAATAACTTCCACAGATAACGTTGCAGCATTCCAGTACCCGCGCGACGGGGTTGGCCCCCTCGATTCAGTCGACGATTGAGGCTGGAACCATAACAAGCACGAGGCGCTGGATTATTTAGGCTTGGTCAAGACTGTAAGGGGCGGGATACAAAGACCGCCGGCGCATTGCACGCCGGGGCTGTTTCCAGGGTGGGCAGTGCCCACCCGGGCGCTGGCTCAGGCAATGCCTTCGGAGGCAGGCTCGTCCAGGCCCATGGCATGCAGACGCGAGTAGTAGCCGTTCTGCGCCAGCAGGTCGACATGAGTACCGCGCTCGACGATCCGCCCCTGATCCATGACCAGAATCAGGTCGGCCTTCTCGATGGTCGACAGGCGGTGTGCGATCACCAGGGTGGTGCGCCCCTTCATCACCTTGTCCAGGGCCGCCTGGATATGCCGCTCGGATTCGGTATCCAGGGCCGAGGTAGCCTCGTCGAGAATCAGCAACGGCGCATTCTTCAACAGGGCTCGGGCAATCGCCAGACGCTGGCGCTGACCGCCGGAGAGCAGCACGCCGTTCTCGCCGACCTGGGTGTCCAGGCCTTCGGGCAACTGCGAAATGAAGTCCATGGCATAGGCATCCGTCGCCGCCTTCTCGATGTCTTCCCGCGGCGCCCCGGCCAGGTCGCCATAGGCAATGTTGGCGGCCACGCTGTCGTTGAACAGGGTCACATGCTGGGTCACCTGGGCCACATGCCGGCGCAGGTTGCGCAGGCGGTAATCCTCGATTTCCACGTCATCGAGGAGAATCTGCCCCGTTTCGTGGTGATAGAAGCGCGGAATCAGGCTGGCCAGGGTCGATTTGCCGCTGCCGGAGCGGCCGACCAGCGCGATCATCTGCCCGGGAGCCGCGCAGAAGCTGATGTCCTTCAGCACTTCCCGGTCGGTGCCCGGATAGGTGAAGCTCAGGTTGCGCACGTCCAGGCGACCCTCGATGCGCTCACGCTCGATCTGTCCCCGATCGACTTCAGGCTCGACGTCCAGCTGTTCGAAGATGCTTTCCGCGCCCGCCACGCCTTTCTGGATGGTCGAACTGACTTCCGAGAGCTGGCGAATCGGCTTGGGCAGCAGGCCCGCCGCGGTGATGTAGGCCACCAGGTCGCCCGCGGTGGCATCGCCACGCAGGAACAGCACCAGGAACATCAACACCGCCATGGCGGAGTAGATCACCAACTGCAGCATCGGCGTGTAGACCGCACCGGTCTTGGTCATACGCAGCTGTTTATCGGTGTTGCTCTGACTGGCGTCGACGAAACGCTGCTGCTCGTAGCTTTCGCCACCGAAGCTGCGAACCACGCGATAGCCTTGAATGGTCTCGGAGGCCACATGGGTCACATCGCCCATCGCCACCTGGATCTTCTTGCTCTGCTTGCGGAATTTCTTGCTGGTACTGCCAACCATGATCGCAATCAACGGCAGGATCGCCAGCATCACCAGGGTCAGCTTCCAGTTCATCCACAACAGGTAAACGAACAGGAACACTACCGTCAGGCCTTCGCGAATCACCACCTTGATGGCGTCGGTGGCGGCACCGGTGACCATGGTGACGTTGAAGGTGATGCGGGAAATCAGATGCCCGGAGTTATGGGTATCGAAATAGCGGTTCGGCAGGACCAGCAGCTTGTTGAACAGCTCGACCCGCAGGTCATGCACCAGCCCCAGGGAAACCTTCGCCAGGTAGTAGTTGCCGAGGAAAGAGCCGAGCCCCTGCCACGCCGCGATCAGGATGATCAGCAGCGGCACCGCCATCAATAGTTGCAAGTCGCGCAGATAGGGAACGTTGGGGAAGAGCACCGCTTCGGGATTGCTCAAGCCGTCGACGAAATATTTGAGAATGCCCGCCAGCATCGGCTGGGTGGATGCAAATATCACGAAGCCCACGATACTCAGCAGGAAAATGCCTATGTAGGGTTTTACATACCCCAACAGCCGAAAATAGATTTTCAGGCTGGAATCCTGTTCCGCTTTGAGCGGTGCATCACTCATCGTCGAGCTCACTGTTTAGGAGGAACGCGGGATTTTATCACAGCCTGTGTGACCGCCCCGTGCCCAGACCAAAACAGTGGCCAGACCGATCGGCAGCCAACTGATGAACCATTCGGCGCGAGGGGTCCCCGTCAGGCTCGCAGCATCGAACTGCATGGCCAGGAAAGAGAACAGCCAGATCCCGATGACGCCCCGACCATAAAGCGTTTCACGGGCGCGCCAGGCTTCGCGCAAGACGGCAAACCAGGCCACGATCCAGAGCAATAGTCCGGGGATACCCAGTTCAATGGCAATGTGGGTGAACAGGTTGTGAGCATGGTCGAATGTCAAACCGTCGACCAGCACGTCATAGCTCGAGCCCAGGCCGAGGCCTGTCCATGGATGTTCGGCGATCATCTGCAGACTGGCCATCAGAATCTGCGGGCGAAAGGAAACCCCACGTGCCATGACCAAAGGTTCGAGAAACCAGAACGCCAGCATCGCCAGCAACAATGCCGCGGCCGCGAACATACGGCTGAGTCGGTCGCGGCACCAGATCGGCATCGCCAACACGGTCAGGAATAGAGCCAGGGCAGCACCACGGCTCTGGCACAACACGACGAACGCGCCGAGCAGCGCCAACGCTACCAGCCATACCGCTTGAAGAGAACGAGTGCGCGGCATCCAATGCAGCAACCAGATAGCAGTGAGGCCAATGACATAACCGCCCAGGATCGGATGGCCCAACTCGCCCAGCCCTTCCAGGCGTCCCCACCAGACATTTCCATGAATCCAGTAGAACTGGATAATGGACAGTAAAGCCGTCACCGCAAGCCCTATGCCGCCCCACTGCATGACAGTAATCACCCGCTCCGGGCGGGCATTGGCGAAAATCGGGAAGAACAGCAGGAACACCGCGATGTACAGCAAGCGCTTGGCCTCGCGTGACGGGTCCGCCGCTTGCGTCCATGTCAGGCTGATCAGCCCCCATATCGCCAGTCCCAGCAATGCCAGACCAATCCAGCGCTGGGAACGCCACCATTCGATCAGACGCTCACGTGCGGACCAGGCCAGAATCATTGCCGGCAACCACAGGAAGGCCACCAGCCCCTGCTGGTAGATCTTGTTGGTGGGCGCCAGTGCGATGGCCAGCAAAAACCATAGCAACCCGATTGTCATCCATACTTGCGCCCAACGTGTGGCCTGCATCTATTCGCTCCTAAATGGTTCACCAGCCAAACCGGCATGGTTAAAACAACAACTTTTCGGCATCATTGCCCGTCACTGTGCCCGCCACTTCGACAAGGCTTCCTACGATGCAATGCTCCCGGCTTCCCCAAGCCACTTTGAATCAGATGATTGAAGGCGCCAGGATTCTGGAGGCCGACAGTTACGGCCCGAAAGTCTACCTGTTGCAGGATGGGAATATTCTGAAACTGTTCCGGCGCAAGCGTCTTTTTTCATCCGCCCTGTTTCGGCCCTATTCGACGCGCTTCATCGACAACGCCGCACGCCTGGAACAACTCGGCGTTCCCACGCTGCAGGTTCTGGACTTCTACCGCCTGGAACAACCCGGCATGACCGCGGTGCTTTACCGACCGCTGCCAGGCGAAACCCTGCGCCAGGTCGCCAGCAAGGAAGGCTTCGACTGGCAGCAGACCTTGCCGGCCCTGGTCGAGCTGATTCGTAGCCTGCATACCTCGGGGATCTACTTTCGCTCGCTGCACCTGGGCAACATCGTCATCACCCCGGATAACCGCTTCGGCCTGATCGACGTGGCCGACATGCGCTTCTTCCGCGGGCCATTGCCGCGCCATTTGATCAAACGCAACCTGCAACACTTCGCCCGCTATATTGCCCGGGAGAAGCTGAATGGGAGCTTTCCGATACAAGCATTGGAACAGGCCCTACTTTCGGCATGACAGCAGGGTAGTGGCCGCCTGGCTGAAGCGCTGCCAGGCCAGGTCGGGGGCCAGAGCAGCGTACTGATCCGCCGCGATGCTCTGGGCGGGCAGGCCGAGGGCCTGAAGAATCGCCTCTTGCCAGGCGTCGATATCATTCACCGGCGCATAACGCCCGGTTTCAGCCAACTGCTCACGGAACACTGGCAAATCGCTGGTCAATACCGGCACACCGGACATCACTGCTTCCTGCAGGATCAGCCCCAGGCCCTCGTCCAGCGACGGGATGGCCACCCAGTCGAATGCCTTGTAAAGCATCGCCGCATGCTTCAGATGCCCAGGCAGCGAAACCTTGTCTTGCAGGCCCAGCCGGTTGATGCGGGCCTCGAGCGCTGCGCGATTCGAACCCTCGCCGATAATCACCAGACGCATCTCCGGCCGGCTCGCCAGGGCCTTGGCGAAGGCCTCCAACAGGCAAGCAAAACCCTTATCGTCCACCAGACGCCCGACCGCGCCGAATACCGGAGCATCGCCCGCGGGCAGGCCGAGGGTGGCCCGGGCCTCGGCACGCGGTAGCAGCCTTGCGTTGAACTCGTGCGGATTGAACGCGCTGCGCAAGGCCGTCACCGGCATCTGCAAATCGTCTTCGAGGGATGAAGCCAGGGTCTGCGAAACAGCCGCGAGAGTCAGCTGCGAAGCGGGGAACTGCCGGAACAGCTGTTGATCCTTGCGGTGCAAGCGCGTGGAACCATGGATCACCACCACCGCACGCATGTGCGGCAATGACTTGAGGACCGGCAACAAGGTACGCGCCACCCCCAGGCCATCGAGCAACAACACCTGGGCATCGCTTTCCCGCAACGCCTTGCGAAAACTGTCCCGCAGCCAGGGTTTGAGCAAGCGCCAGAAATGCTTGCCCTTCAGCCGCGCCGACGACAGGTTCCACTCCCGGCATTCCCCCACTTCGGCAACGCATCCGGTAGACGAGCCTTGCAGCAGCCAGGTCTTGACCACAGTGCCTGGCTCGGCCTGAGAGAGGATCTGCTGGTGAACCTTGTGAACGGAGGCAAATGCACTGCCGCCTGCCCACATGATGTTGAGAATGCTCATTGGGCACATAGCCCTTTCGCGGTATTCGGGAAAGTGAAACCGGTAGAACTAATTGATAAACCAGCCAATACCGACTCCAACCAACAGGACTAAAACAAGCTTGATTTGCTCGCGACGACTGCGCCGAGCCTTACGCTGCCGCTCGGCGGCAGTCTCCACATGCAGACCGAAGCCTGTATGCAGCACCGCGTCGCCTTCCAGGCTGACAGCTGTCAGGTTCAGCTCAGCATAGCGCTTGGACAGCGCTTTCTCGCCTCCGTGCCCGGCGAAAGGCGCGCACAGTCGATACTCTGCCAGCCGGCGCAAGCCCGGGTTCAGGGAAAAGCTCTGCCACTCGGGTTTGTCGGAGATCAGCGGATAACAAGGCACACCACCGATCAACTCGCGGGCACCCAAGTGGATGTAAGGGCTATGGATTCGCAGGTCGTGGGCATAACTGCGCAACCAGACCTGCAGGATGTCCGGGCGCCGCTCGAGAATCGCTTTCGAATCCTCGACAAAACCCGGGCGGTAGAACTCCCAGTCGTCTTCGCAATGGAAGATGTAGGGGGTCTTGACCTGCTCGTAGGCCAGGTCGATCGACGCCAACTGACCGAGCTTCGGCCGGTTGACGAAGAAGGTACAGTGATCTTTCCAATGGGCAGGCACAGCCGTGCGCACCCGCTCGTCGCCAGCATCTTCGGTGATGAAGACTTCGCGGATCGGCGCGCTGTTGAAGCGATCGAAACTCTCCAGCGTGAGCTTGAGCAGGTCCAGGCGACCGCAACTGGTGACCACCAACGTGATGTCACTCTCTTGACTAAACTGCACTTGATTCTCACCTACGACAAAGTGCGATCACTATTAAGGGCTCGGTGACCGCTGTCAAACACCCAGTTTCGAGCGTACGCGCTCGATAAAGCTCAAGGGTGCACGAGGCCGCAATGCGGGCTGGAGTTCCTCGACGATGCGCTGCCCGATACGGGCGAAGCTGAACTGAGAGACCGCCATATCGCGGCCGTTTCGCGCGATGCTCTGCGCCAGGGCCGGATCGGCGCGCAACATGGCGAGTTTTTCCTGCAATTGCGGGATGTTCTGATAAAAGACCACGTTGTGCAGGTCCTGCAAGCCCAGCGCGCGGTTTTCCGCCTCACCCTGGTCGAATGCCAGCAACACACAGCCACAGGCCATGGCCTCGAAGTTCTTGATCATGTATTCGCCCATGCCGACGTCGGCACTGACGAAAAAGCGGATACGGTTGAGGGTGTCGCAATACTCTTCGCCCGACTTGGTCCGCGTCACCACCAAGGGCTCGACCTGGCCGAGTTCGTCGAGCAGCGCCTTGCGCCCGCTGTAGGCCACGCTGTTGGTGCTGCCGACGAATGCCAGCTCGATATCCCGCTCGCGGCCCTGATCCTGCAGCAGGGTCTGGTCGTAGCCCTTGGGCACGAATACCGCGTCGAAACCTTCCTCGCGCAAGCGCTCGCTGACCATGAACCCCGAACTGATCACCCGTGCCCACGGCAGGCGGCGGTAGTGTGCGCTGAACTTGCCGGTGTACTTGCAGGTTATGTAGTTCTGGTAGGCGTCGTGCTCGAGGATCACCAGGTTGGGAATGCTGCGGATGAAGCTCGCCTGGCGGATTTCCTGCTTGAAACGCAGGAAGAACACGATGCGGTCATAGCGCGATACATCCACCTCACGGCGGAAATAGCCACGCAGGTTGCGCTGCTCGTCACTGCTCAACCACCGCAGGTCGCATTCGCAATGAGCGGCAACGCCTTCGTACAGGCGGTCCAGAATGGCCCGCTGTTCTTTCTGCACCAGAAATAGAACCTTCATCATCTTCCTTGCAGCCGTGAGCAACCGGACAAAAGAGCGAAACTACCCTGGCCGACAGGCAAAAGGGTGTCATGCAATATCAATTTACAAACGCCAGAACAGCTCATGCCGGCGTACCGCCTTGCGGAAAAACTCGTTCTCGCCATAAGGCGAAGCGGCGCGGCCAGCCAGCACACGCTGCAGGACCCGTCGCAGCCGGCGCTTGAACGGCGCTCGCGGCTGCAGGTCGTGCATCATGCCCAGGGCCATCGCCTTGTCCCGTTGCTGTTCGACCGACAGCGGCAAGCAGCAGGGCCTGAGCACCTGGGCCGGGTCGAACACCGGCGGCAGGGCAATGCCCGCCCCTGAATCGCCCATCGGCCAGCGGTCGTTGTCATGCAAATGGTTGGCATAACCGAGCAAGGTGGTCGGCTGCCACTCCAGCCCCTGCAACGCTTCCAATACCGCCTGCTGGGCGCAGATGTGGTCCGGGTGCGGGTCGAGTGTCGGATGCGGCAGCACTATCACCTCGGGGCGGGCCTTGAGCAACAGCGCCCGCAGGTCGGCCAGGAGATTGTTCCAGGTCGGCGCGCCATCGGCATCCGCCGGCAACGGGAACGGGTTGAACTTGCGGAACAGGCGGATATCCGACAGTTCGGCCTCGCGGGACGCCACAGGCCGGTTCGGCGCCGCCTGCATGGCCGGCAGTTGCAGGCAGAAATACCCCAGCTGCACACAACGTTCCTCGGCGACCCCGGCCCAACGCGGCACCGCAATGCTGTCCCAGGCCCGCAGCCGACCCTTGATCCGCGCCGCATCTGCAGCGTTCATGCCCATCTGCCGGTAATGCTCGGCTTCGATCTCGCCCGCGGTCAACGTGACGATCCAGGCTTCGTCGGCCTGGCTGTACAGACCGAAGGCCGCCAGTTCGGCATCGTCGGCATGGGGGGCGATGACCATTACCCGCTGGTGGCGATAGTCCGGCTCGCGGAACACCGACAACAGCGGCTCGCCGTGCACCCGGCAGAAACGCCCGCGCAGTTGCAGCTCGCCGCTGGCCAGAGGTCGGGCCAGCCCGCTGAGGTTGAGATAACGCAAGCCGTTCACGCCACGCTCGAACGTCTGCCGATCCTGCTCCGCCAAGGAGACGGAGGGGTCGAAAAAGCGCCCCAGCCAGCTGCTGCTGACCTTTACCGCGAGGATCAGGGTTTCGTCCCCCGCCAGGTCGATCGCCTGGTCCAGCACCAAGCGCTGCTTGTCCAGGTGGACCTTGGGCTGCTCGGTGCCGAACGGAAAGCTGTACTGATAATCGTCCCGGGGCGAATAAAACAGATGGTCGGCGAACCAGGCCTCATGGGCCACCCAGGCCAGCACCGCGAGCAGCAGCGGCAGCCACCAGGCCACCAGCACACCGATAGCCACCAGTACCAGCAGGCCGATCAGCAGGCCCAGGCGCTTCTGCCGGCGATGGCGTTTGAGCAACTGTTGCTTGCGACTCGGAGGCTGATTCATACCGTGAACACCGGAACCGGATTGCACCAACGATCCTTGTATTCGCGATCGGCGCGACCGAAGGAGAAACGCAGCGGCTTGTCGATGGCCCGCGCCTGCTCCCAGGCGCTTTGCGTATTGAGGAAACTCAACACGCTGCCGGGGCTGAACTCGCGGGTTTCAGGATCGACGCCACCGTTGATGTATTCGACGCTGATCCACTCTGGCGCTTCGACCCGGTACACCAGCTGGATGGCGATTGGCGCATCGTTGAGGAAAATCACCGAACCGATCAGTAACTCGCGCAGCAACTCGATGACTTCGGCCATGCGCTCGGCACCGGTGGCCGGGAACCCCCAGCGCCGCTGGAACAGATCGCAGTAGATGGCCGCCAGCTCCTGGCTGGAGAACTCGCTGACCGGGCGCACCACGCCGCCCGCCTCTTCCAGCAAGCGCAGTTCGCGGCGCTGGTTGTAGCGGAACTTCTTCGACAGCTCTTCAGGTGTGCGGGCCATGGCCAATTGCTCGGCCTGGAGCTTGAGGGTGCTGAACCGGCCCTGGTTCAAGGCCGACAGATAACGACCGCGATGACGCAGCGGGGCCTGGGTCTCAGGCGCCGCCGGCAGGATCAGCTCGGCGTTGCCCAGGTCGAACAGGCCTTTCTTGCCACGGCGCTTGAGCACGTCCTTGGACAGCGCCAGGTCGCGCCCCCAGGTCGGGATCGCCGCCCGCAGTTCACCGGCCTGTTCCCAGGCCAGGTAGCGGACCGGGATGCCCGCCAGGTTCGCCAGGCGTTCCACCACCAGTGGGTGGGTGGCGACGCTGCCGCCAAAACGCTGCCAGGCGGCGGCATAAGTCGAGGCGTCGACGACCGACCAGCCACGCTCGCGCCAGCCTTGGAATCGATTGAGCATCAGGGCCTCGCGGTCAGATCGGTAACTTGCGGCAGACGCCAGAAGGCGTCGCGTACAGCACGGTCGGAGAAGCGCTCGCGCAGGCGCTCGAACATCAGCTCGGCGCACAGCAAGCGCTGGTTCTCATCCATCCCGGCCAGGTGTTGCAGGCCCTGGGCCATATGCTCGGCATCGCCCAGCGGGAACAGGATGCCGACGCCTTCGACCACTTCCTTGGCACCGCCACAGGCCGTCGCCAGCAAAGGCACGCCAGCGGCCATGGCCTCCAGCAGCACCATGCCGAATGGCTCGTGGTCGGAGCTCAGGGCAAAGGCATCGAAAGCACGGAAATAACGCCGGGCTTCTGTGACCTGGCCGAGGAACAGCACGCGGTCGGCAATGCCCAGCTCGCGGGAAAGGTCCTTGAGGTTCTGCTCCAGACGCCCGCTACCGAGAATCGCCAGCTGGCTTTCCCGAGGCAGCCCCGGCAATGCCGCGGCAAACCCGCGCAGCAGGGTGGCCTGGTCCTTGTCCGGGTGCAGACGCCCGACATTGCCGACGATCCAGGCGGAAGGCGACAGCCCCAGTTCCTGGCGCGCTTCGGCCTTGGACAACTGGGTAGCCTGCAAGGCTTCGACGTCGATCCGGTTGTACAGCGTCTGAATCCGCGCCGCCGGCCATTGTGGCAGGCAACTGCGCATGTCATCGCGCACCGCGTCGGACACGCCGAGCAGGCTCAGGCGCTTGCGGAACAGGTTGGCGAACAGGCGGCGACTGCCGCGCTGGTAATCGCCAAACGCGTGATGCACGCCGATCACCGGCAACGCGGTGCCCAGCAATGCGATGTAGATCGGCTTGAAACGGTGGGCGATGCAGAAGCTGAAGTTGCGCGACGCGGCAATCTTGCGCAGGTCGCGTATCGCCCCCAGCTTCAGGCCACGAATGGCCTTGGAGCTGTATTCCATGAACAGCACTTCGTCGCTGGCACAGGCATCGGCCACCTCGGCATCGGCGACCCCGGTGAGGAACACCGTGGTCACGCGATAGCCGCTGCCCGCGAACAGGCTGGCATATTGCCGGGCACAGTCCAGGAACGGCCCGTCATAGCCGTGGCAGAACTGCAGGACGTGGCGCTCAGCCGAGCGTGTCATAAGGATCCACGCCGTCTTTGACTACCAGGATGTCTTCCATGATCAGGTACTGCAGATCGGAGCCGAAGAACATGTTCAGGGCGTCGGTCGGCGAGCAGATCATCGGCTCGCCACGGCGATTGAGCGAGGTGTTCAGCGACACGCCGTTGCCGGTCAGGACTTCCAGGGCCTTCATCATGTCGTAGTAGCGCGGGTTGTATTCGCGCTTGAGCACCTGGGCCCGGGAAGTGCCGTCTTCGTGGACCACTTCCGGCACGCGGGTCTTCCATTCTTCCGCCACTTCGAAGGTGAAGGTCATGAATGGCGCCGGGTGATCGACCTTGATCATCTGCGGACCGACGGTGTCGAGCATCGACGGGCAGAAAGGCCTCCAGCGCTCGCGGAACTTGATCTGCTCGTTGATGCGGTCGGCCACGCCGGTGGCGCTCGGGCAACCGATGATCGAACGACCGCCCAGGGCGCGCGGACCGAACTCCATGCGGCCCTGGAACCAGGCCACCGGGTTGCCGTCGACCATGATCTTGGCGATACGCTCGGGGGTGTTGTCGATCTGGCGCCAGGCCGGCTTGTTCGGGTGGCGGGCACAAGCGGCGATCACGTCTTCATTGCTGTAGGACGGGCCGAGATAGACGTGTTCCATCTTCTCCACCGGCACGCCGCGAGCGTGGGAAACATAGGCCGCGGCACCGACCGCGGTACCGGCATCGCCGGACGCCGGCTGCACGAACAGCTCTTTGACTTCCGGACGGGCGATGATCTTCTGGTTCAGCTTGACGTTCAGCGCACAGCCGCCGGCAAAGGCCAGCTTGCCGGTTTCCTTGAGGATGTCGCCCAGGTAGTGGTCGATCATCTGCAGCGCCAGCTTCTCGAACAGCGCCTGCATGCTGGCCGCGTAGTGGATGTACGGCTCGTCGGCGATATCGCCTTCGCGCTTCGGACCCAGCCACTCGATCAGCTTCGGCGAGAAGTAGAAACCCTTGCCCTTCTCTTTATAACGGCGCAGGCCGATGACGTTGGCGTAATCGGTGTTGATCACCAGTTCGCCGTTTTCAAAGCTGGCCAGGCGGGAGAAATCGTACTTGCTGGCATCGCCGTACGGCGCCATGCCCATGACCTTGAACTCGCCGTCGAGCATCTCGAAGCCGAGGAACTCGGTGATCGCGCCATACAGGCCGCCGAGGGAGTCCGGATCGAAAAATTCCTTGATCTTGTGGATCTTGCCGTTTTCGCCGTAGCCGAAGAAAGTCGTGGCGTACTCGCCCTTGCCGTCGATCCCGAGGATCGCGGTCTTCTCCTTGAAGCCGGAGCAGTGGTAGGCGCTGGAAGCGTGAGCCAGGTGGTGCTCGACCGGCTCGATCTTGATCTTCTTCGGATCGAAGCCCAGTTGCTCGAGGCACCAGACGATCTTGTTGCGATAACGCTTGTAGCGGCGGTTGCCCATCAGGATCGCGTCGAGGGCGCGGTCCGGGGCGTACCAGTAACGCTTGGCGTAGTGCCAGCGGGCCTTGCCGAACAGGCTGATCGGGGCGAACGGGATCGCCACCACGTCAACGTCGGAAGGCTTGATGCCGGCCTGTTCCAGACAGAACTTCGCCGATTCGTAGGGCATGCGGTTCTTTGCATGTTTATCGCGTACGAAGCGCTCTTCTTCAGCCGCCGCCACCAGCTTGCCGTCGATGTACAGCGCTGCGGAAGGATCATGGCTAAGGGCGCCGGACAGGCCAAGAATCGTCAATGCCACAGGGGTCTAGCCTCGTTTAGTCTGCATGCGGGCGCGATGCGCCTTGAAAATGATGTGTGCTCGCAAGGGGCGAGAAACAACGAAAGGGCGGGATTATAACGTAAAAGAAGGGGCAAGCCTCTAGCGACAAGCGCCAAGGCTGAAGCGCCTCACTCCCTGTAGCCGCTGCCGCAGGCTGCGATAAGGCCCGCAGGGTCTTCCGAGGGCCTCAAAAGCAGCGCCTCCTGCGGAGTCGATCGCAGCCTGTGGCAGCGGCTACAAGTCGCAGGTCAGCCCATGGACGATTCGGCGGTTTTAGGCAGGCGCTGGTCGATGACCTGATACAGCGCGCTGCTTTCTGGCCAGTTACGCATGAAGCGCGCACGGTCGCGGGCGTAGGCCGGGGCGAAGCTGCCGAGGCTGTGGTGCTGGCACATGGAATCCAGGTCGATCAGCGCCCAGCGGTCCTCTTGCCAGAACAGGTTGTGCCCCTTGAAGTCGCCATGGCTGATGCGTTCGCGGATCAACTCGGCAAACAGCCGGTCCAGCGCCTGCAACTCCGCTTCCGGAGCCGCGCCGCTGTCGATATAGGGCGCGAAGCGTTCGATGATGTCCGGCCCCGCCAGGTATTCGGTCACCAGATAGGCCCGACTGCGCAGCCAGAGAAAACGCTTCTCCAGCAAGGCCAGCGGCTTGGGCGTGGCAATGCCGAGGAACGCCAGGCGATTGCCCTCCTGCCACGAATGCCAGGCCCGGCTGGGACGCCAGAAGCGCTTGAGCCAATGGGCAAAACCCTTGATGTTGTAGCGCTTGACCACCAGGGTGCGGCCCGCCACTTCGACCCGGCCGACGCTGGCGGCGCCACCGGTCTTGTACAGGTGCCCCTGGTCCAGCAGCGCGTCGGCCTGCTCCAGCACCGGCAGCATCGCCGCCTCTTCCTCGCGCCGAATCGCCCGCAAGGCGAAGGGCCCGCGCAGCACGCTGAACAGGGTGCACTCGCGACCGACCTTGTTGAGGAAATCCTTCAAGCGCCAGCTGCGCACCTTGTCCACCTGCTTCTGCAAGGCTTCCAGCGGCAAGGCATGCTCGGCATTGTTCAGCAGGTAATGCACCAGCAGCTCTTCGGTGAAGGGCTCCAGGCTCTTGGGCAGCTGGGCGAAAAACACCCCGAGGTTTTCCAGGACTTTCTGCCGGGACAGCGGTTTGCCCGCCTGTTCCACGCAGATCCCGGCGCCGTCGATCAGGTACAACTTGCCCTGATGACGCAGCAGGTTGTCCAGATGCAGGTCTTCCTGCCACAGGCCCTTGCCGTGCAATTCGGCGATGGCGGCCAGGGCTTCGGCGAGTACCGCCTGCTGCTCATCAGCCAACGCTGGCAACGATTCCACCTGTTTCCAGGCATCGCCCAGGCTCTCGGAGCCTTCCAGGAACTCGAACAGCAGCCAGCCGCCCTCGCCTTCCTTCAGGCCGTCTGCCAGCAGCAACGGCGTGGTCATGCCCTGCTCTTCAAGCAAGCGCACGCCTTGCAGTTCGCGCTGGAAATGCCGCGCCGCCTTGGCCCCCACCAGTAACTTGGCCAGCACCGGACGCCCGCGCCATACACCGGCGCCGACGTAGCGCTGCCCCGGCAGCACCCGCAGCAGGCTGAGCAACTGCAGCGTGGCCGGCCCGGCAGCGTCGGCCAGCTCCAGGCTCAACGGCAGGCTTGGCGCGCGACCGGCCCGTTCAAGTTCGGACAGACGCATCAACGAGTCTCCTTGTGGCTGCGGCGTGCACTCAGGCGGTTCAGCCAGGCATCGACCAGCGAGCTGTCCCGCGGCTGATCCAGATACGCCGCAAGCAAGGCGCGCACATCGCTCTCACTCCAGACCGGGGCGCGACGCAACAGCGGCTCCAGGTCCTTGACCCGGTCACGCTGGCCGAACAACAGCGGACGGGTCTTTTCCAGGTCGATCAATTGCGCCTGGTAACCGTCGCCGGTGGCCCGCAGGAAAATATGCTTGGGATAAAAACAGCCGTGCACCTGGCGCACCGCATGCAGCTGGCGCGCCAGCAGGCCACAGGCCCGCAGGATCGCCGCGTGCTGGTCCGGGCTGAGCTGCGCCCATTGCTGCAGCAGCGAATCCAGGTCGTTCCAGCCATCCAGCGCCCGGGTCAGCAGGATCGCCCGGGTTTCGCCAGCCACCTTGCGCTCGCCAAAGAAGGCCGCCTGCAGCGCTGGAATGCCCAACTGCTGGTAGCGGCTGATATTGCGAAACTCGCGGGCGAAACTCGGCTCGCCGAACGGCCGGTGCAGGGTCCGCGTCAGGTAGTTGCTCTGGCGCTTGAGGTAGTAGCCGTGGCCTTCCAGGTCAAGGCGATACACGCTGCTCCAGCCCCCACCATCGGTGTTGGGCTCGTCCACCGCCTCAAGTTGCTTGGCCCACAACGCGTCGAAGCTGTCGAGGCCGTGGCGCTCCAGCAACGCACGGTCCTGAGCCGCCAGGAAATCGGTCATTCGCGTCCCTCGAAAAATCTCAGCACATGCCGGATGCGGCACTTGTCCGCGGAATTCAGCCGGGTGCGCTGGCGGTACTGCAAATAGAAGCGCAGGCGCTGGGTGGCGGACAAATGATACTTGGCCACCTTGTCCAGGCACGCCAGGTCCTTGGTGATCCGGTACTTGAGCCAGAAACCGCGCCAGAAATCGCCATTGGGGCAATCGATCAGGTAAAGCCGGACCTCATCGTCGATCAGCAGGTTGCGCCACTTCAAGTCGTTATGGGTGAAGCGATGCTCATGCATGATCCGCGTGTAGCGCGCCAGCTGCTGGCTGACCCGGTCCACCCAGGCCCGATCGGCCAGCAGCGGGTCGTTGCGCTCGGCCAGGACCGACAGGTCTTCGGTGCGTGGCAGCTCGCGGGTGATCATCGCCCCCCGGTCGTAAGCCAGGCCACGGCGCTCCAGACCCCAGGCCACCACCTCCGCCGTGGGAATGCCCCACTTGGCGAAACGCTTGAGGTTCTGCCACTCGGACTTGACCCGCGGCTTGCCCAGATAGCGCCGCAGGTTCTTGCCGGCGCCGGTGTAGCGCTTGACGTAATAGTTGATGCCGTTGCGTTCGACCCGGATGACCTCCGACAACGGGTCGCGGGTCAGGTGTTCGCCCTCGAGGGCAAAGACCGCATCCAGACTGCCGAAGTCCTGCGCCAGCTCCTGATATCCAGGTTCAAGGTTCCAACCCGCCATCAGAGCGCATCTCCGTATCGCTGCTTGCGTGCGTAGAGCTTGTTGGCCTTGCCCTCCAGCCAGGCCAGCAGAGGCGCTTCGTCGCTCAGGATCTGGCGCAACGGCTGCTGGAAATAACCCTTGAGGAAGCGCAGCTTGTCGCGCCGGGTCAGGCCGATATCCAGTGCCGAGAAATACAGCGCCGCCAGGTCCTTGTCGCGCCAGCGCCGGGTGATGGCCGGGCGGGTCTGGGCGCGGTGCAGGTCGATCACCGAGAGCTTGAAGTCATCCGGCGTCACCGGCTTGTCGGTGTGCAGCAGGAAGTGGCAGATGTAGCAGTCACGATGGTTGACCCCGGCGCGGTGCATCATGCCGGTCATGCGCGCCACTTCGGCGATCAGCGCGCGCTTGAGCCTGGGCTGCGGCGGCTGCTTGACCCAGTCGATGCTGAAGTCTTCGAGGCTGATGGTCGGCGCCAGCTCCTCGGTGACGATGAACGAATGCTGGTTGGCCGGGTTGCTGCCGCGTTCGCCATAGGCGACGGCGGTCATGGTCGGCACACCGGCTTCCTGCAGGCGCTGGATGGCCTGCCATTCCTGGCCCGCGCCGAGCACCGGCAGCTTGACGGTGAGCAGGTTCTTGAAGATCTCGCCCCAACCGATACCGCGGTGAATCTTTACGAAGAACCCTTCGCCAGCCACCTCGGTACGCAAGGTACGGCGGGCTTCCAGTTCACGGTAGACCTGGCCGTCCAGACGCTCGACTTCGGCGAACGCATCGCGCCCGGCCCAAAGGGTCTTGAACGGTTCGGCAAGAATCAACTTCATCAGTGTTGCTCCGCCAGAATCACATCCGCAGCGTGCTGCGGCATGCTATAGAGGTCGGCCGTCTCGGCGAACGCCAGGCCGTTACGGCTCCAGGTCGCGCGTGCAGCGTCGTCGGTCAACATGGTGTTCAGGTATTGATTGAGCTGTCCCTGCTCCAGTGGCTCGTCCAGTACCAGGCCGCTGTCGGCCTCGGCGATGTAATGGGCATAACCGCAGACCGCGCTGACCAGCACCGGCAAGCCGGCCACCAGCGCTTCCAGCAACACGGTGCCGGTGTTTTCGTTGTACGCCGGGTGGATCAACAGGTCGGCGCCCAGCAGGAAACGCGGAATATCACTGCGCCCCTTGAGGAACTGCACATGCTCGCCCAGGCCCAATGCCGCGCTCTGTAATTGGAATACTTTGGGGTCGTCCTGGCCAATTACAAATAGCCGGGTGCGTTTCTTCAGCTCCGGCGGCAAGGCAGCCACAGCCTTGAGGCTGCGATCCACGCCCTTGGTCTTGAACCCGGAGCCGATCTGCACCAGCAGCAAATCATCGTCTTTCAGGGCGAACTCGCGACGGAATTCGGCGCGGATCTCGGCCGCGTTGGCCGGCGCGCGACGGTCCTGGGCGATGCCTGGCGGCAGCAGGTGGAAACGCTCCACCGGGGTGTCGTAATGCTTGATGAACAGCGGCTGCTGGACCTCGGAAATCATCAGCACTTCGGTCTTGGCGTCCCGGGCGAACACCGCCCGCTCGTATTCGGCGAAGTGCCGGTAGCGGCCCCAGCGGCGGTACAGCGAGTGGCGCAGGTTCTGCGCCTTGTCTTCGAAGCAGCCGTCGGCGGCGTAGTACACGTCCAGGCCGGGCATCTTGTTGAAGCCGATCAGGCGGTCCACCGGACGCTTGGCCAGGTCGGCCTCCATCCAGGCGCTGAGCTTCTCGTTACGACGATGGTTGAAGAACGCCTTGACCGGCGCCACCAGCACCTCGAAACCCGGCGGCACATCGCCTTCCCAGATCAGCGTATAGACGCGAATCCGGTGCCCGCGTTTCTGGCACTCCAGGGCGATGCGCATGAAGTCCCGTTGCAGGCCGCCGAACGGGAAGTATTTATAAAGGACAAAAGCCAATTGCATCAGCGCAGCTCCTCAGCCAGTAACAACCTGCTCAGCCGGCTGGCGACACGCTCAGGATTCAGACGCGTGAAGCACAGCGGCCACTCGCGTTTCAGGTCGAACCGCCGCTGATCTTCAGCCGTCGGTTGATAGGTGCATTTTTTCTGCAGGCACGGCGCGCAGGGGAAGTCGCTGGCCATGTGGATCTGCGCCTTGCCATAGGCACCGGTCAGGCCCGGGTTGGTCGGACCGAACAGGGAAATGGTCGGCACATCCAGCGCCGCGGCGAGATGGCCAAGCCCGGTATCCACCGCGACGCAGGCCCGGGCTTGCGCCAGCACCTTGGCGACGCCCGCCAGGTTCAGCTTCGGCAGCACCGTGGCGTTGCTCAGGCCCTGGGCAATACGCTCGGCCCGGGCCTTCTCCGCCGGGTTGCCCCACGGCAACTTGACCTCGACGCCCAACTGGCCCATGCGTTCGGCCAGCTCGCGCCAATAGGCTTGCGGCCAGTGCTTGGTGTCCCAGGTGGTGCCGTGCAGGAACACCACGAACGGCTTGGGCCGCGGCAACTCCACCAGTTTCTCGACGTTCAGGCCGTAATCGCCCAGGCCTTGGGGCAAGTCATACCCCAGCGCCACGGCGAACAGCTGGCGCACGCGCTCCACGGCATGCTGGCCGCGGGCGACGGCCAGGCGCCGCGAGTAGAAACGCGCCGCCAGGGGCTCGCGTGCCGACTGCTTGTCCAGGCCGGCCACCGGCGCCTTGACGTAGCGCGTCAGCCAGGCGCTTTTCAGCAAGCCCTGGGCGTCGATCACCAGATCGTACTTGGTGGCACGCACGCTTTGCTTGAAGCGCCGCCACTCGCCACTCTTGATGGTCTGCCAGATGTTCTTGCGCCAGCGGCGAATCGCCACCGGGATCACTTTATCCACAGCCGGGTGCCAGGTCGGGATTTCCGCGAACCCCTCTTCCACCACCCAGTCGAACTTGATCCCCGGGATCGCCCGCGCCGCATCGGTCAGCGCCGGCAGCGCATGAATCACGTCGCCCAGGGAAGAGGTCTTGATCAACAGTACCCGCACTTACCGAACCTCGACCGCGGTGCCTTGCAACCGCTGCAAGGCCTGGTCCACCGAGTCGGGCAGCAGCTGGCGCAGGCAGTTGTAATGGCCAAAGCGGCAGGTGCGATCGAAGCACGGGCTGCACTCGATGCCCAGGCGCACGACCTCGACCTGGTCGGCCAAGGGCGGGGTGAACCCCGGAGACGTCGAGCCGTACACCGCCACCAGCGGGCGATTCAGCGCCGCCGCCACGTGCATCAGCCCGGAGTCGTTGGACACCACGGAATCGGCGCAGGACAGCAGGTCGATGGCCTCGGCCAGGGAGGTGCCGCCGCAGAGGTTGACCGACTCTTCGCGCAGCCCAGGAATCAGCCGGGCGCGAATGTCTTCGCCGACCACGTGATCGTTCTTCGAACCGAACAGCCAGACCTGCCAGCCCTCACGGATCTTCAGTTCGGCAACCTTGGCGTAATGCTCGGACGGCCAGCGCTTGGCCTCGCCGAACTCGGCTCCCGGACACAGCGCCAGCACCGGGCGGTCCAGGGTCAGGCCGAACTTGGCCAGCGCCGCTTCGCGGCTGGCCGGATCGATCTGCAGGTCGGGACGCGGATACGGCTTGGGCAGCTCGGCGCCCGGCTCGTAAGCCAGGGCCATGAAGCGCTCGATCATCAGCGGATAACGTTCTTTGTCCAGCGTGCGCACGTCGTTGAGCAGGCCGTAGCGGAACTCGCCACGCCAGCCGGTGCGTTGCGCGATGCCGGCAAAAAACGGCACCAGCGCCGACTTCAGCGAGTTGGGCAGCAGGATGGCCTGGTCGTACTGGCCGACCAGGGATTTGCCGATGCGCCGGCGAGTCGCCAGTTCCAGCACGCCGTGGCCGAGCGGGAAGCTCAAGGCCCGCCGCACTTGCGGCATGCGCTCCAGGATCGGCCGGCTCCACTCGGGGGCCAGCACGTCGATCTCGCATTGAGGATGGCGCTGTTTCAGGCACTGGAAGAGTGTCTGCGCCATCACCATGTCACCGACCCAACTGGGCCCAACGATCAGAATATTCATGTGGTTTCCAAAAACGAACCGGGGAGGCTTACGCCTCCCCGCCTCGAGAATCCAGCCCTGCGGCATTCACCGCCAGCTCATTGTGGACGAGCCGCAACCTGGCTCGCCGGATACATTTGTGGCAACGCAGCGCACGCTGCCTAGCTTAGCCCCAGCTCGCGCCAAATCCGCAATACCTCCCGTCGCTCGCTGGCGAACTGGTCGCCGGCGATGACCCCGGCCTCGTTCTGCAAGGCCTGGCGGTGAGCCGCGGAGCGGTAGGCCTTATAGACCTCGCGCAACAGACTGGCGTCGGTCGCGGGCATCAGCCCGACTTCCTCCAGACCTTCCAGAATGCGGATATTGTCGGTGTAGCGCAGCAATGACGGGTGCTCTTGCGACCACGCCAGGGCCGCGTATTGCACCATAAATTCGATGTCGACGATACCTCCGGCGTCCTGCTTGAGGTCGAACGGCGCCGTGGCCTCGAAGGCATTTGCCGCGGTTCCGGCAGCCGTCGCCCTGGTCCCCAGGTTGTCGCGCATCTTGGCCCGCATCTCGCTGACCTCCTGCTGCAACTTGGGCAGGTCACGGGCACGACCCAGCACCGCCGCCCGCACTTTCTCGAAGGCCTGGCCGACATCCTGGCTACCCACCAGCACCCGGGCGCGCACCAGCGCCTGATGCTCCCAGGTCCAGGCCTCGTTCTCCTGATAACGGGCGAAAGCCCCCAGCGAACTCACCAGCAAGCCCGACGCCCCGGACGGCCGCAGGCGCATGTCCACTTCGTACAGTTGACCGGAGTTGGTCTGGGTGGTCAGCAGGTGAATGATCCGCTGGCCCAGGCGGGTGAAGAACTGCGCGCCGTCGATCGGTTTCGGCCCATCGGTTTCCGCCTGCGGATCGCCGTCATGGATAAACACCAGGTCCAGGTCGGAACCATGCCCGAGTTCCAGGCCGCCGACTTTCCCGTAACCGACAATAATGAAGCCGGGATCGCACAAGCTGCCATCGGTGCGCTGCGGAGCGCCGTATTTGGCCACCGTCTGGCGCCAGGCCAGGGCCAGCACCTGTTCGAGGATCGCCTCGGCCAGCCAGGTCAGATAATCGCTGACCTTCATCAGCGGCAGGCTGCCGGCGATTTCCGAGGCTGCCACCCGCAGGCGGTGTGCCAGCTTGAAGTGGCGCAGCGCTTCCATCTGCTGCTCCAGGTCGTCCTCGGGGATGCGCGTCAGGCGTTCGCGCAGCTCGGCGGCCAGCTCCGGCGCCAGTGGCGGCTTGAACAGCCGGCCTTCGTTGAGCAATTCATCGAGCAGCAGCGGGAAGCGGGTGATCTGCTCGGCGATCCACGGGCTGGCGGCGCACAGGGTCAGCAGGCGGCGCAAGGCCCCGGGATTCTCGGTGAGCAGCACCAGGTAGGCGGAGCGCCGCGCCACCGCTTCGACCAGCGGCAACACCCGCTCCAGCACCAGGTCCGGATCGGCATGCTCCACTGCCTGGGCCAGCAGGCGGGGAATAAAGGCGTCGAGACGCTCGCGCCCCAAACGCTGCATGGCCCGCAATTGCGGGCTGCCACGCAGGCCGGCCAGCGCCCTGAGCGCCTTGGGCGCGTCATTGAAACCACCCTCCTGCAACTGCCGGCAGGCGGCTTCTTCGTCCTGGGCTTCTTCCCAGAGCGGCAGCCATTCACCGCCGACCACCACTTCGCATTCGCTGCCTTCGTCTTCATCCGGGTCGGCGATCACCTGACGGAAGTGCCACTCCACCCGACCGCGCCAATACATCAGCCGCTCATGGAACGCCGCCCAGTCGGCAAAACCCAGCATGAAGGCAATACGCGCCTGGTCCTGTGGATTGTCCGGCAGCATCTGCGTCTGCCGGTCGGCGATCGCCTGGATCGCATGTTCGGTGTAACGCAGGAATTCGTAACCTTCACGCAGCTCGGCGATCACCGCGGGCGGCAGGTAACCCTGCCCCTCCAGGGTGGTCAGCACCTTTAATAGAGGACGCTGCTGCAGGCTCAGGTCGCGCCCGCCGTGGATCAGCTGGAAAGCCTGGGCGATGAACTCGACTTCACGAATCCCGCCGGAGCCCAGCTTGATATTGTCGGCCATGCCCTTGCGCCGCACTTCCTGCTGGATCAGCTGCTTCATGGTGCGCAGCGCTTCGATCGCCGAGAAGTCCAGGTAACGCCGATAGACAAAGGGCCGCAGCATGTCGAGCAACTGCGCGCCGGCGATCTGGTCACCCGCCACCACCCGCGCCTTGATCATCGCGTAGCGCTCCCAGTCGCGGCCCTGATCCTGGTAGTACTGCTCCAGCGCATTGAAGCTCAGCACCAGGGCGCCCGCCGAACCGTAGGGCCGCAGGCGCATGTCGACGCGGAACACGAAACCGTCGACGGTCATCGGGTCCAGCGCCTTGATCAGGCGCTGCCCCAGGCGGATGAAAAACTCCTGGTTATCCAGCGCACGCTTCACGCCCACGGTCTCCCCGCCTTCGGGGTAGGCGAAGATCAGGTCGATGTCCGACGACAGGTTCAGCTCGACGGCGCCCAGCTTGCCCATGCCGAGGATGACCATCTGCTGCGGCTCGCCGCTGCGTCGACCGGTGGGAACACCGAACTGCTCGCAGTGGCGCTGGTACAACCATTGATAGGCCTGGTCGATGCAGGCGTCGGCCATGTCCGAGAGGTCGCGACAGGTCTGCACCAGATCCGCCTGGCGCGTCAGGTCGCGCCAGATGATCCGCACCTGATGACGATTGCGCTGACGCCGCAGCACCCGCCCCAGCTCGTCTTCGCTGGTGGCCTGCTGCACCGCCGCGGCGATCTGCGCGCATAGCTCGCCTGGGCCGAAGCCGCGGTCGAGTTCGCCGCCGCGCACCAGCTCCAGCAACATCAAAGGGTCACGAAGGCTCTGTTCAATGAAAAAGTCGCTGGCGGCGCTCACCCGGGCGAACTCGGCCCAGCGCTCGGGGGTCCAGGCGGCGAGCCCGTGATCGTCGTCCAGGGTCGACACGGCACTACGGAACGACTGCTCCGCACGGCTGACAAAAGGCAGGAGAGTCGCTGGGAGTTCGGCAAGCGCGGGCAGGCTCATGGGCTATCCTTGATCGGCGTAGAAAGGGGCGGTCGGGGCAAATTCTGCGGGCGCGGCCCTTGAAGGACTGTCGAACAAAAGTTAGAAATAGCTGAATTTTTTATTATTTTGGCAGCCAGCATCAAATTCTTACCCATTGGTGTTGGAAATCGACCAACAGTAACGATTATTCTCACAACGCAGCAGGAGGCCACAAGCCAATCTTCTGTAGTTTTACTACTCGTCTATACATTCGAAAGGCTGAAATGGCCGACGATTTGTAGTAAAACTACACGCCGCCGTATCAACCTCCGGCAATCCAAGAATTTTATCGTCTGCCCACAAGGCCAGTCGCAAACTCAGGCAACCGATTCTGGAAGCCTTTCCGCCCTGGAGCAAGCCATGCAAGACCTCGATCCCGTCGAAACCCAGGAATGGCTGGACGCCCTGGAATCGGTTCTCGACAAAGAAGGCGAAGACCGTGCTCACTACCTGATGACCCGTATGGGCGAACTCGCGACCCGCAGCGGCTCGCAACTGCCCTACGCCATCACCACGCCGTACCGCAACACGATTCCCGTCACCCACGAAGCACGCATGCCTGGCGACCTGTTCATGGAACGCCGCATTCGCTCGCTGGTACGTTGGAACGCGTTGGCCATGGTCATGCGTACGAACCTGAAAGATTCTGACCTGGGCGGTCACATCTCCAGCTTCGCTTCCAGTGCGACGCTGTATGACATCGGCTTCAACTACTTCTTCCAGGCGCCAACCGAAGAACATGGCGGCGACCTGATCTACTTCCAGGGCCACGCCTCCCCTGGCGTCTACGCTCGCGCTTTCATGGAAGGCCGCATCAGCGAAGACCAGATGAACAACTTCCGTCAGGAAGTGGATGGCAACGGCCTGTCCTCCTACCCGCACCCATGGCTGATGCCTGACTTCTGGCAGTTCCCGACCGTCTCCATGGGTCTGGGTCCGATCCAGGCGATCTACCAGGCGCGCTTCATGAAGTACCTGGAAGCCCGCGGTTTCATCCAGCCGGGCAAGCAGAAAGTCTGGTGCTTCATGGGCGACGGCGAGTGCGACGAGCCGGAATCCCTGGGCGCGATCTCCCTGGCCGGCCGCGAGAAGCTGGACAACCTGATCTTCGTCATCAACTGCAACCTGCAGCGCCTCGACGGCCCGGTTCGCGGCAACGGCAAGATCATCCAGGAACTCGAAGGCGTGTTCCGTGGCGCCCAGTGGAATGTGAACAAGGTCATCTGGGGCCGTTTCTGGGACCCACTGCTGGCCAAGGACACCGACGGCATCCTGCAACGCCGCATGGACGAAGTCATCGACGGCGAGTACCAGAACTACAAGGCCAAAGACGGCGCCTTCGTGCGTGAGCACTTCTTCAACACGCCAGAACTCAAGGCGATGGTCGAAGACCTGTCCGACGACGAAATCTGGAAACTCAACCGTGGCGGCCACGACCCGTACAAGGTCTATGCGGCCTACCACGAGGCGGTCAACCACAAAGAGCAACCGACCGTCATCCTGGCCAAGACCATCAAGGGTTATGGCACCGGCGCCGGCGAAGCGAAGAACACCGCGCACAACACCAAGAAAGTCGATGTCGACAGCCTGAAGTTGTTCCGCGACCGCTTCGACATTCCGGTC
The DNA here is from genome assembly GCF_058800485.1 of Pseudomonas sp. GW822-FHT05A08. NCBI lineage: Bacteria > Pseudomonadati > Pseudomonadota > Gammaproteobacteria > Pseudomonadales > Pseudomonadaceae > Pseudomonas > Pseudomonas sp. GW822-FHT05A08. The sequence continues at coordinate 822,321 of NZ_CM179511.1, read as the reverse complement.
AAGGACGAAGAGATCGAAAACCTGCCGTTCTTCAAACCGGAAGAAGGCAGTGCCGAAGCCCGTTACCTGAGCGAGCGTCGTGCCGCGCTGGGCGGTTTCGTGCCTCAGCGTCGCGCCAAGAGCTTCAACATCCCGACCCCGCCACTGGATACCCTCAAGGCCATCCTCGACGGTTCGGGCGACCGCGAAATCTCCACCACCATGGCCTTCGTGCGGATCCTCGCGCAGCTGGTCAAGGACAAGGAAATCGGCCAGCGCATCGTGCCGATCATCCCCGACGAAGCCCGCACCTTCGGTATGGAAGGCATGTTCCGTCAATTGGGCATCTACTCGTCCGTCGGCCAGCTCTACGAGCCAGTCGATAAAGACCAGGTGATGTTCTACCGCGAAGACAAGAAGGGCCAGATCCTCGAGGAAGGCATCAACGAAGCGGGCGCCATGAGCTCCTTCATTGCAGCCGGTACCTCGTACTCCAGCCACAACCAGCCGATGCTGCCGTTCTACATCTTCTATTCGATGTTCGGCTTCCAGCGTATCGGCGACCTGGCCTGGGCCGCTGGCGACAGCCGTACCCGTGGCTTCCTGATCGGCGGTACCGCCGGCCGTACCACCCTCAACGGTGAAGGCCTGCAGCACGAAGACGGTCACAGCCACATGCTGGCGGGCACCATCCCGAACTGCCGCACCTTCGATCCGACCTATGGCTACGAGCTGGCGGTGATCATCCAGGACGGCATGAAGAAGATGACCGAAGAGCAACAGGACGTCTTCTACTACATCACCGTGATGAACGAGTCCTACCAGCAGCCAGCCATGCCGGCCGGTGTCGAGGAAGGCATCATCAAGGGCATGTACCTGCTCGAGGAAGACACCCGCGAAGCGGCGCACCACGTACAGCTGATGGGCTCCGGCACTATCCTGCGCGAAGTCCGTGAAGCGGCGAAGATCCTGCGTGAAGAATTCAACGTGGGCGCGGACGTCTGGAGCGTTACCAGCTTCAACGAACTGCGTCGCGATGGCCTGGCAGTCGAGCGCAGCAACCGTCTGCACCCGGGCCAGAAGCCTAAGCTGAGCTATGTCGAAGAGTGCTTGAGCGGCCGCAAGGGCCCGGTCATCGCCTCTACCGACTACATGAAGCTGTTCGCCGAACAGATTCGTCAGTGGGTCCCGTCCAAGGAATTCAAAGTCCTGGGCACCGACGGTTTCGGCCGCAGTGACAGCCGCAAGAAGCTGCGTCACTTCTTCGAAGTCGACCGTCATTTCGTGGTGTTGGCAGCCCTGGAAGCCTTGGCTGACCGTGGTGACATCGAACCTAAGGTCGTGGCCGAGGCCATCACCAAGTTCGGTATCAACCCGGAAAAACGCAACCCACTGGACTGCTGAGGAGATTTTTTGTGAGCGAACTCATTCGCGTACCTGACATCGGCAGCGGTGAAGGTGAAGTAATCGAACTGTTTGTGAAGGTCGGCGACCGTATCGAAGCCGACCAGAGCATCCTGACGCTGGAATCGGACAAGGCGAGCATGGAAGTTCCGGCACCCAAAGCCGGCGTCATCAAAAGCCTGAAAGTGAAGCTGGGCGATCGCCTGAAAGAAGGCGACGAGCTGCTGGAACTGGAAGTCGAGGGTGCCGCGCAAGCGGCTCCTGCGCCTGCCGCTGCACCGGCTGCCAAAGCCGAGGCCAAACCGGCTGCCGCTCCTGCTGCCGCGCCAGCTGCTCCTGCTGCCGCTTCGGTTCAGCAAGTGCACGTGCCGGACATCGGTTCGTCGGGCAAGGCCCAGATCATCGAGATCCAGGTCAAGGTCGGCGACAAGGTCGAGGCTGATCAATCGTTGATCACCCTGGAATCCGACAAGGCGAGCATGGAGATCCCATCGCCTGCCGCTGGCGTGGTCAAGGCCATCAGCGTCAAGCTCAACGACGAAGTCGGCACCGGCGACCTGATCCTGGATCTGGAAGTGGCAGGTGCTGCGGCCCCTGCCGCCGCTGCGCCTGCCCAGGCTGCCGCTCCGGCCGCTGCTGCTCCGGCGCCAGCTGCCGCTGCCCCTGCTGCCCCGGTAGCCGACAGCGTCCAGGACATCCACGTCCCGGATATCGGTTCGGCCGGCAAGGCCAAGATCATCGAAGTGCTGGTCAAGGCTGGCGACAGCGTTGAAGCCGACCAGTCGCTGATCACCCTCGAGTCCGACAAGGCCAGCATGGAAATCCCATCGCCTGCCGCCGGCATCGTGGAAAGCGTTGCGATCAAGCTGGACGACGAAGTCGGTACCGGGGACCTGATCCTCAAGCTGAAGGTCAAAGGCGCGGCACCTGCTGCTGCCCCGGCTCCAGCTGCCGCGGCTGCGCCAAGCGCTCCGGCACCTGCCGCTGCTGCTCCGGCTGCCGCTGCACCTGCTGCCGCCCCGGCCGCTGCACCTGCCAAGCCTGGCGCCAAAGTTCACGCAGGTCCTGCAGTGCGTCAACTGGCCCGTGAGTTCGGCGTCGAGCTGAGCGCTGTTGGCGCCAGCGGTCCGCACGGTCGCATCCTCAAGGAAGACGTGCAGGTTTACGTCAAAGCGATGATGCAAAAGGCCAAGGAAGCGCCAGCTGCTGGCGGCGCAACCGGTGGCGCGGGCATCCCGCCGATTCCGGTGGTGGACTTCAGCCGCTTCGGCGAGATCGAAGAAGTGCCGATGACCCGCCTGATGCAGGCTGGTGCATCGAACCTGCATCGCAGCTGGCTGAACGTGCCTCACGTCACCCAGTTCGACTCGGCCGATATCACCGAGCTGGAAGCCTTCCGGATCGCCCAGAAAGCCGTTGCAGAGAAGGCCGGCGTCAAGCTGACCATCCTGCCGCTGCTGCTGAAATCCTGCGCGCACCTGCTCAAGGAACTGCCGGACTTCAACAGTTCGCTGGCGCCTAGCGGCAAAGCGATCATCCGCAAGAAGTACGTGAACATCGGCTTCGCGGTCGACACCCCGGATGGCCTGCTGGTACCGGTGATCAAGAACGTCGATCAGAAGAGCCTGCTGCAACTGGCTGCCGAAGCCGCTTCCCTGGCTGAAAAAGCCCGGACCAAGAAGCTCTCGGCGGACGACATGCAGGGTGCCTGCTTCACCATCTCCAGCCTCGGTCACATTGGCGGCACCGGTTTCACGCCGATCGTCAACGCACCGGAAGTGGCGATCCTCGGCGTTTCCAAGGCCACCATCCAGCCAGTCTGGGACGGTAAAGCCTTCCAGCCGAAGCTGATGCTGCCGCTGTCGCTGTCCTACGATCACCGCGTGATCAACGGCGCCGCTGCCGCACGCTTCACCAAGCGTCTGAGCGATCTGCTGGCGGATATCCGCACCATCCTGCTGTAAGACTCGGCCGGCTTCCCTGTCATGGGGAAGCCGGCCGTTGCACCCTTTTCGAGCGCCACGCTCGTACCTCAACCCCGTCGATTTGGCGGGGCTTTTTTTTGCCGAAAAATCGCTGTAACCAGCCGCCAAAGCCCGGTAAAACACCGGGAAAGATTAGCGTTCAGAAATCTTCCGTTCTGCCGATAGATTCTTATAGCACTTAGCCTTCATCTCACTTGTCAGTCAGTGCCGCATGATGCAACCTTGCCGCAGGCAACAGTAAAGAGGGCGCGAGCCCGGCGCGATCAGCATTTACCAAGCGAGTTTCCCCATGAAAAGCCAACCCGATGCCGCCAGCCGTATGGTGGCCGAGGTAGTGACGCAGTTGCCCGTGCCCTCGCGGCTCGGCATGCTGCGTTTCGAACGGCTGAATGAAGCGAGCTGGGCCCTGCTGTTTCTCGACCCGAACTGTGAACGCCAATTCGGCCTGCCCGCCGTCGAGCTCTGCGCCCTGGTCGGCTCGCCCTATGCCAGCCTGATGGAGCCGGAAGCCCGTTATCAGCTGCACGATGCGATCCAGCAGCAACTGACCCACAGCCCGCATTATCTGATTCGCTACACCCTGCACACCGCCAAGGGCTCACTCAGCCTGCTGGAACTCGGCGAAGCCTACAAACAGCACAATCGACACCTGCTGCGTGGCTATTTCCTGGTGGTCGACGGCCTGCTCGACAACGATCAGCCGCTCTCCGCGCCCGACCTGGAAACCCAGAACAGTCGCCTGCAAATCGCCCTGGAACTCAATCAGCGTGCCCAGCAGGAACAACTCCAGCACCTCGAACGGGTGCGCGCCCAGCAAGACCTGATCCTGCTCCTGGCCCGCCAGCGCTACAGCGCCAACAACTCCCTGCTGGAAGCCGCCGAGCTGATCACCCGCAGCGCCTGCGACATCTACGAAATCGACTGTGCCAGCATCTGGAACCTGGAAGGCCAGTCGCTAGTGCCCATCTGCGCCTATCACCGCGACCTGCAGGAATACATCCTGCCGGAGACGATCGACGCCAGCGACTTCCCCGACTACCTCGAAGCCCTGCACACCAGCCGGGCCATCGATGCGCACAATGCCATGCGTGACCCGCGCACCCGGGAAATGGCCGAGAGCCTGCGCCCGCGCAATATCAACGCCATGCTCGACGCCAGTATCCGCATCGACGGCCAGGTGGTCGGCGTGCTGTGCCTGGAACAAGTGGGCAACACCCGCGCCTGGCAATCCGATGAAATCGCCTTTGCCGGCGAGCTGGCCGACCAGTTCGCCCAGGTCATCAACAACCACAACCGCCGTACCGCCACCAGCGCCCTGCACCTGTTCCAGCGCGCGGTCGAGCAAAGCGCCAATGCCTTTCTGCTGGTCAACTGCGACGGCGTGGTGGAGTACGTCAACCCGAGCTTCACGGCGATCACCCAGTACAGCACCGAGGAAGTCCACGGCCATCGGCTGGCGGAACTGCCGGCGCTGGAGAACCTCAGCGAACTGCTGTTCGACGCGCCCTCCAGCCTGGCCAAGAGCAACAGCTGGCAGGGCGAGTTCAAGAGCCGGCGCAAGAACCTGGAGCCGTACTGGGGCCAGTTGTCGATCTCCAAGGTCTATGGCGACAACCGCGAACTGACCCACTACATCGGCATCTACGAAGACATCACCCAGACCAAGCTCGCCCAGCAACGCATCGAGCGCCTGGCCTACACCGACAACCTGACCAACCTGGGCAACCGCCCCGCCTTCATCCGCAACCTCGACGAACGCTTCGCCCGCGACAGCGACAGCCCCATCAGCCTGCTGCTGGTGGACATCGACAATTTCAAGCGGATCAACGACAGCCTCGGCCACCAGACCGGCGACAAGCTGCTGATCAGCCTGGCCCGGCGCCTGCGCAACAGCCTGAGCCCGAGCGGCAGCCTGGCGCGCTTCGCCAGTAACGAGTTCGCCGTGCTGCTGGACGACACCGACCTGGAGGCAGGCCAACAGATCGCCAGCCAGTTGCTGATGACCCTCGACAAGCCGATGTTCGTCGACAACCAACTCATCAGCGTCACCGGCTCCGTGGGCCTGGCCTGCGCACCGCTGCACGGCCGCGACCCGCAGACCCTGATGCGCAACGCCGGCCTGGCGCTGCACAAGGCCAAGGCCAACGGCAAACATCAGGTGCAGGTGTTTACCGAGGCCCTGAACGCCGAAGCCAGCTACAAGCTGTTCGTGGAAAACAACCTGCGCCGCGCCCTGACCCAGAACGAGCTGGACGTGTTCTACCAGCCCAAGCTGTGCCTGCGCAGCGGACGCCTGCTGGGCCTGGAGGCGCTGCTGCGCTGGAACCATCCGGAAAAGGGCATGATCCGTCCGGACCAGTTCATCAGCGTCGCCGAAGAGACCGGCCTGATCATCCCGATCGGCAAATGGATCGCGCGCCAGGCCTGTCGCATGAGCAAGCAGCTCACCGCCGCTGGCCTGGGAAATCTGCAGGTGGCGATCAACCTGTCGCCCAAGCAGTTTTCCGACCCGGACCTGGTGGCCTCCATCGCCAGCATCCTCAAGGAGGAACAGCTGCCCGCCTCGCTGCTGGAGCTGGAACTGACCGAAGGCCTGCTGCTGGAAGCCACCGAAGACACCCACCAGCAACTCGACCAGCTGAAAAAGCTCGGCCTGACCCTGGCCATGGACGACTTCGGCACCGGCTATTCGTCGCTGAGCTACTTGAAGAAATTCCCGATCGACATCATCAAGATCGATCGCAGCTTCATCCATGAAATCCCCGCCAACCAGGACGACATGGAAATCACCTCGGCGGTGATCGCCATGGCCCACAACCTGAAAATCCAGGTGGTGGCCGAGGGCATCGAAACCGCGGAGCAGCTGTCTTTCCTGCGTCGCCACCGCTGCGATGTCGGCCAGGGCTACCTGTTCGACCGGCCGATCCCCGGCTCGGAGCTGATCGACAAGCTCAAACGTTACCCGCGCGGCCCAATCGCCTGACAGCGCCGTAACACTCGGGCAAACTGCGGGTCTGGTTAATTACTCAATCCCACCCTGACTGAGAGGACTGATCATGGTTCTGCGCTCGGAAATTCTGGTGAACAAAAACGTGCTACCTACCAAAGAACAAGCCCTGCCTGGCCGCGAAACCCCGATGACCGTGCCAGCCGAACACTTCGTCAACGGCAACCCGCTGCTGGGCCCGTTCCCGGGCAACGTGGAATTCGCCATCTTCGGCCTGGGTTGCTTCTGGGGCGCGGAACGCAAGTTCTGGCAGCGCGAGGGTGTGTTCAGCACGTCGGTGGGCTACGCCGGCGGCTTTACCCCGAACCCGACCTACGAAGAAGTCTGCTCGGGCCTGACCGGCCATAGCGAAGTGGTGCTGGTGGTCTACGAGCCGGAGAAAGTCAGCTATCAGGAACTGCTGGCGATGTTCTGGGAACTGCACAACCCGACCCAGGGCATGCGCCAGGGCAACGACATCGGCACCCAGTACCGCTCGGTGATCTATGCCACCAACCCGACCCAGCTGGAGCAGGCCAAGGCCAGCGAAAAAGTGTTCCAGGCCGAGCTGACCAAGGCCGGGCTGGGCGCCATCACCACGGAAATCGAAGAAGCCCCGACCTTCTACTACGCCGAGGCCTACCATCAGCAATACCTGGCGAAGAACCCGGAAGGCTACTGCGGGATCGGCGGCACAGGCGTGACCTGCCCGATCTGAAAGCAGCGGCAAGCTACAAGCTGCAAGCTGTCCTGCTTCAGCTTGTAGCTTGCAGCTTGCAGCTTGCAGCTTGCAGCTTGCAGCTTGTAGCTCCCCCCATTATTCGGCGATCAGCCAATCCATCTGCCAGCCGCCCTGGGTCTGGCCCAGTTTCTGCGCCAACCACGGCAGCAGCTCGCGCAACTCCTCTTCCAGCCCCCACGGCGGGTTGGCAATCGCCAGGCCCGAGCCGTTCAGGCTGTTGGGGGTATCCAGCGGATGCACCAGCAGTTCCACACGCAACAGCTTCGGCGCGCCGGTACCGGCCAGGTCCTGGTAGAAGCGGCGCAGCGCCCGTTGATCCTTGACCGGGTACCAGATGGCCGCCACGGTCTGGCGCATCCGGCCGATGGCTTCTTTCAACGACGCGGCGCAACGCTGCATCTCGTCGAGCTGTTCGAACGGCGGGTCGATCAGCATCACCGCGCGCTTCTCGGCCACCGGCAGCAGCGCCCGCGCCACATGCCAGCCCTCGCCCAGGTGGACCGCCACCCGGCGATCGCCCTTCATGTTTTCCTTGAGCAGCAACCCGTCTTCCGGATGCTTCTCGTTGAGCAGCACCCGGTCCTGGGAACGGGTCAGGCGCCGCGCCAGCTCGGGCGAGCCCGGGTAATAACGCAGTTCGCCATCGGGGTTCATCTTGTGCAGCACCGCCATGTAGTCGGCGGTCAGCGCTGGCAGGTCCTGCTCGCCCCACAGGCGCGCGATGCCTTCCAGGTACTCGCCGGTGCGGTTGGCCTGATCGCCCTGGAGGTCGTACAGGCCGATGCCGGCATGGCTGTCGAGGTAGGCGAACGGCTGCTCCTTGCGCGACATCAGGGCGATGAGGCGGGTCAGGGTCAGGTGTTTGAAGACGTCGGCGTGGTTGCCGGCGTGGAAGGCGTGACGATAGTTCATGGTTGCTCCTGCGCAGGGGGCGAAGTTTACCCTGTGCCACGGCCGGCGTCAGGTCGTGTCGGGAGCTTCCACGGCGCAGGCACGCCCATAAAAAAGCCCGCATCCCAGGGAATGCGGGCTTTTCGAATCACTGCAGGGTTAGCGCCTCAGCGGCTCCCGATCAGTGGTTGAGCTTGTAGTCTTTCTCGGCCGCCTCGAAACGCTGGACCATGCCGGCGCTCGGCGCGCTCATCTTGCTCACCAGCAGGATGGCCAGGCTGGCGAAGATGAAGCCAGGGATGATTTCGTACAGGCCCAGCACATTGAAGTGCTTCCACAGGATCACGGTCACGGCGCCGACGATGATGCCGGCCAGCGCGCCGTCGCGAGTCATGCCTTTCCACAGTACCGAGATCAGCACCACAGGACCGAAGGCTGCGCCGAAACCGGCCCAGGCGTAGCTGACCAGGCCCAGTACGCGGTTTTCCGGGTTGGCGGCCATGGCGATGGCGACCAGGGCAACCAGCAGCACCATGGCGCGACCGACCCATACCAGCTCCAGCTGGGAAGCATGTTTACGCAGGAAGGCTTTGTAGAAGTCTTCGGTCAGGGCACTGGAGCACACCAGCAACTGGCAGCTCAGGGTGCTCATCACCGCCGCCAGGATGGCCGACAGCAGCACACCGGCGATCCATGGGTTGAACAGCAGCTTGGCCAGTTCGATGAACACACGCTCGTGGTTCTCGGTCACGGGACCGGCCACTTCCGGGTGTGCCGAGAAGTAGGCGATACCGAAGAAGCCCACGGCCACGGTGCCGCCCAGGCACAGGATCATCCAGGTCATGGAGATGCGACGGGCGTTGGCGATCGACTTGACCGAATCCGCGGCCATGAAGCGTGCCAGGATATGCGGCTGGCCGAAGTAGCCCAGGCCCCAGCCCATCAGCGAGATGATGCCGATGAAGGTGGTGTTTTTCAGCATGTCGAAGTTGCTTGGGTCCTGGGCTTCGATCGCCAGGAAGGTGGTGTCGACGCCACCGGTGGCCAGCAGCACGATGATCGGCGTCAGCAGCAGGGCGAAGATCATCAGGGTGGCTTGTACGGTGTCGGTCCAGCTCACTGCCAGGAAACCACCAACGAAGGTGTAGGCGATGGTCGCCGCAGCACCGGCCCACAGGGCGGTCTCGTAAGGCATGCCGAAGGTGCTTTCGAACAGACGGGCACCGGCGACGATGCCGGAAGCGCAGTAAATGGTGAAGAACACCAGGATCACGATCGCGGAGATGATCCGCAGCAGCCCGCTCTTGTCCTCGAAGCGGCTGGAGAAATAGTCCGGCAGCGTCAATGCATCGCCGTTGTGTTCGGTTTGTACTCGCAGACGACCGGCGACGAACAGCCAGTTCAGGTAGGCACCGACGATCAGACCGATGGCGATCCAGCTCTCGGACAGGCCGGACATGTAGATGGCGCCCGGCAGGCCCATCAGCAACCAGCCGCTCATGTCGGAAGCACCGGCGGAAAGCGCAGTCACCACGCTACCCAGGCTGCGGCCACCGAGGATGTAGTCAGAAAGGTTGTTGGTAGAGCGATAGGCCATGAAGCCGATCAGCACCATAGCTGCGATGTAGATCACGAACGTGATCAAGGTTGGATTGCTTGCACTCATTGAGTTACGCCCTGGCTTTGTTTTTATGTAGCGGCGGTCAGCACCACCGCTCTCAAACGGCTACGTTTGAGAGACGACTGGGTACTCCGCGCATTTATGACTGATGTTTCCCCAGGAAAGCCACCAGCCGATGAACCGGTCGCGAGGGCCGGTTGCACCTTGGGCGCGAATGCTATTCAACAATTCAAAGAAGGTGCAACCTGTTTCGCGAGAATAAGTTGCACCCAAGCGATTTTTCCGGCGAACGCCCCGTTTTTGCTCCTTTTTGGAGCAAAAACCCATCGCGACAGAATTAAAAGCACCAAGCGGAAGCGCCGCCCAGGGACCGGAAATTAATTCCTGATGAGCTGCCTATTATTCCGATAAAAAACAGGTTGCACCCGGTTGCACCTCTCTCGGCTCACGGCTAATCTTGCCGCCAGCTGATGCCACGCAACCGTGGTAAACATGAGGATAAAAATATGGCTACCACCACCCTTGGGGTCAAACTCGACGACCCGACCCGCGAACGCCTGAAGGCTGCCGCAACCTCGATCGATCGCACGCCGCACTGGCTGATCAAGCAGGCAATTTTCAATTACCTGGAAAAACTCGAGGGTGGTGCAACCCTGACCGAGCTGAGCGGTTCGACCCGCACCGACGGCGATGACGCTGGCGAAGTGCAGACCGACCACGCTCACCAGTGCTTCCTCGAATTCGCCGAAAGCATCCTGCCGCAATCGGTGCTGCGCGCCTCGATCACCGCCGCCTACCGCCGCCCGGAACCGGAAGTGGTGCCGATGCTGCTGGAGCAGGCGCGCCTGCCGGCCACCATGGCCGAAGCCACCAACAAGCTGGCCGCGACCATCGCCGAAAAACTGCGCAACCAGAAGAGCGCCGGCGGCCGTGCCGGTATCGTCCAGGGCCTGCTGCAGGAATTCTCCCTGTCGTCCCAGGAAGGCGTGGCCCTGATGTGCCTGGCCGAAGCCCTGCTGCGCATCCCGGACAAAGGTACCCGTGACGCGCTGATCCGCGACAAGATCAGCACCGGCAACTGGCAGCCGCACCTGGGCAACAGCCCGTCGCTGTTCGTCAACGCCGCCACCTGGGGTCTGCTGCTGACCGGCAAGCTTGTGTCTACGCACAATGAGGCCGGCCTGACCTCGTCCCTGAGCCGCATCATCGGCAAGAGCGGCGAGCCGATGATCCGCAAGGGCGTCGACATGGCCATGCGCCTGATGGGCGAGCAGTTCGTCACCGGCGAAACCATCGCCGAAGCCCTGGCCAATGCGAGCAAGTTCGAAGCCAAGGGCTTCCGCTACTCCTACGACATGCTCGGCGAAGCGGCACTGACCGAGCACGACGCGCAGAAATACCTGGCGTCCTACGAGCAGGCCATCCATTCGATCGGCAAGGCGTCCCACGGCCGTGGCATCTATGAAGGCCCGGGCATCTCGATCAAGCTCTCGGCCCTGCACCCGCGCTACAGCCGCGCCCAGTACGAGCGCGTGATGGACGAGCTGTACCCGCGCCTGCTGTCGCTGACCCTGCTGGCCAAGCAATACGACATCGGCCTGAACATCGACGCCGAAGAGGCCGACCGCCTGGAGCTGTCGCTGGATCTGCTCGAGCGCCTGTGCTTCGAACCGCAGCTGACCGGCTGGAACGGCATCGGCTTCGTGATCCAGGCCTACCAGAAGCGCTGCCCGTATGTGATCGACTATGTGATCGACCTGGCGCGCCGCAGCCGTCACCGCCTGATGATCCGCCTGGTGAAAGGCGCCTACTGGGACAGCGAGATCAAGCGTGCCCAGGTCGAAGGCCTGGAAGGCTATCCGGTGTACACCCGCAAGGTGTACACCGACGTGTCCTATATCGCTTGCGCCCGCAAGCTGCTGTCGGTACCGGAAGTCATCTACCCGCAGTTCGCCACCCACAACGCCCACACCCTGTCGGCCATCTACCACATCGCCGGTCAGAACTATTACCCGGGCCAGTACGAGTTCCAGTGCCTGCACGGCATGGGCGAACCGCTGTACGAACAGGTGGTAGGCAAGGTCGCCGATGGCAAGCTGAACCGTCCGTGCCGCGTGTACGCCCCGGTCGGCACCCATGAAACCCTGCTGGCCTACCTGGTCCGCCGCCTGCTGGAAAACGGCGCCAACACCTCGTTCGTCAACCGCATCGCCGACCAGTCGATCTCCATCCAGGAACTGGTGGCCGACCCGGTCAGCCAGATCGAGCAGATGGCGACCCTGGAAGGTGGCTTCGGCCTGCCGCATCCGCGCATTCCATTGCCGCGTGATCTGTACGGCAGCGAGCGCGCCAACTCCGCCGGCATCGACATGGCCAACGAACACCGCCTGGCGTCCTTGTCCTGCGCCCTGCTGGCCACTGCCCACAACCACTGGAAAGCCGCGCCGATGCTCGGTTGCGCTTCCAGCAGCGAAACCCCGGCGCCGGTCTTGAACCCGTCCGATCACCGCGATGTGGTCGGCCATGTCCAGGAAGCCACGGTCGAAGACGTCGACAACGCCATCCAGTGCGCGCTGAACGCCGCGCCGATCTGGCAGGCCACGCCGCCGGCCGAGCGCGCCGCGATCCTCGAACGCGCCGCCGACCTGATGGAAGGCGAGATCCAGCCGCTGATGGGCCTGCTGGCCCGCGAAGCCGGCAAGACCTTCGCCAACGCCATCGCCGAAGTGCGTGAAGCCGTGGACTTCCTGCGCTACTACGCGGTGCAGGCTCGCAACGATTTCAGCAACGACGCGCACCGCCCACTGGGCCCGGTGGTCTGCATCAGCCCGTGGAACTTCCCGCTGGCGATCTTCAGCGGCCAGGTCGCCGCCGCCCTGGCCGCTGGCAACCCGGTACTGGCCAAGCCGGCCGAACAGACGCCACTGGTCGCCGCGCAAGCGGTTCGCCTGATGCTCGAAGCCGGCATTCCGGAAGGCGTGCTGCAACTGCTGCCGGGCCGTGGCGAAACCGTCGGTGCCCGCCTGGTCGGCGACGATCGGGTCAAAGGCGTGATGTTCACCGGTTCCACCGAAGTCGCGCGCCTGCTGCAACGCAACGTCGCCGGCCGCCTGGACGCCCAGGGCCGACCAATCCCGCTGATCGCCGAAACCGGTGGCCAGAACGCGATGATCGTCGACTCCTCGGCCCTGACCGAACAAGTGGTGATCGACGTCGTCTCCTCGGCCTTCGACAGCGCCGGCCAGCGTTGCTCGGCCCTGCGCGTACTGTGCCTGCAGGAAGACTCTGCCGACCGCGTGATCGAAATGCTCAAGGGCGCCATGGCGGAAAGTCGCCTGGGCAACCCCGAGCGCCTGTCCGTGGACATCGGCCCGGTGATCGACGCCGAAGCCAAGGCTGGCATCGAGAAACACATCCAGGCGATGCGCGACAAAGGCCGCAGCGTGTATCAGGTGGCGATCGCCGATGGCGAAGAGATCAAGCGCGGCACCTTCGTGATGCCGACCCTGATCGAGCTGGAAAGCTTCGACGAACTGCAACGGGAGATCTTCGGCCCGGTGCTGCACGTGGTGCGCTACAAGCGCAAGGACATCGACCAGCTGATTGCGCAGATCAACGCTTCCGGCTACGGCCTGACCCTCGGCGTGCACACCCGCATCGACGAGACCATCGCCAAGGTGATCGACAACGTCAACGCCGGTAACGTCTACGTCAACCGCAACATCGTCGGTGCCGTGGTCGGTGTGCAGCCATTCGGCGGCGAAGGCCTGTCGGGCACTGGCCCGAAAGCCGGCGGCCCGCTGTACCTGTACCGCCTGCTGTCGACCCGTCCGACCGACGCCATCGAGCAGTCGTTCGCCCGTGGCGATGCCCTGAACGCCCCGGACGTGCGCCTGCGCGATGCCATGAGCAAGCCGCTGAACGCCCTGCAAGCCTGGGCCGACAGCAACAAGCTGGCGGACCTCAGCGCCCTGTGCGTACAGTTCGCGGCGCAGTCGCAGAGCGGTGTCACCCGCGTCCTGGCGGGCCCGACCGGGGAACGCAACAGCTACGCCATCCTGCCGCGCGAACACGTGCTGTGCCTGGCGGAAGTCGAAGGCGACCTGCTGACTCAACTGGCTGCGGTCCTGGCCGTGGGTGGCTCGGCGGTCTGGCCGGAAGGCGAACCGGGCAAAGCGCTCTACGCCCGCCTGCCTGCGGAGGTGCAAGCGCGCATCAAGCGCGTGGCCGACTGGACCAAGGACGACGTGGTGTTCGACGCGGTCCTGCATCACGGTGATTCCGACCAGCTGCGCGCGGTCTGCCAGCAAGTGGCCAAGCGTGCCGGCGCCATCGTTGGGGTTCACGGCCTGTCGCAAGGCGAAACCTCGATTGCCCTGGAACGCCTGGTGATCGAGCGCGCCTTGAGCGTCAACACCGCGGCGGCCGGCGGTAACGCCAGCCTGATGACCATCGGCTGAAGCCGATAGTCCGCGGCATGAAAAAGGGCGCCCTCACCGGCGCCCTTTTTTTGCCCGATGCAATTCCCTGTAGCCGCTGCCGCAGGCTGCGATCGACCGGAACGGCCGTAGCGATTTCATTGCCGCCGAAGTCCCTGCGGGACTTATCGCAGCCTTCGGCAGCGGCTACAGAGGCTGTGCCTGTTTGGCATCTTTATCACCCGTATCAATCTTGCTGTTCAGCGTTTATTCACCCGCCTAGACTCGGCTCATTCCCTATAAAGCAGGTAGGCCGCCATGTCCGAGACGTTGCTCAGTTCCCGCAATCTGGCTTTCGAGCTGTATGAGGTCCTCGATGCCGAGGGCCTGACCCAGCGCGAGCGATTCGCCGAGCACAACCGGGAAACCTTCGACGCCGCCCTCGGCACCGCGCGCAGCATCGCCGAGAAATTCTTTGCCCCGCACAACCGCAAGGGCGACGAAAACGAGCCACGTTATGAAGACGGCAAGGCGATCCTGATTCCGGAAGTCAAACCCGCGGTCGATGCCTTTCTCGAAGCCGGCTTCCTCAACGCCGCACGCAGCTTCGAGGCCGGCGGCATGCAGCTGCCGACGCTGTTGTCCCAGGCCTGCTTCGCGCACTTCCAGGCGGCCAACGCAGCCTCCACGTCCTACCCCTTCCTGACCATGGGCGCGGCCAACCTGATCGAAAGCTTCGGCACCGACGAGCAGAAACGGCGCTTCCTGCAGCCGATGATCGACGGGCGCTTCTTCGGCACCATGGCCCTGACCGAGCCCCATGCCGGCTCGTCGCTGGCGGATATCCGCACCCGCGCCGAACCGGCGGCGGACGGCACCTACCGGCTCAAGGGCAACAAGATCTTCATCTCCGGCGGCGATCACCCGCTGTCGGAAAACATCGTGCATATGGTGCTGGCCAAGCTGCCGGACGCGCCGGCCGGGGTGAAAGGCATCTCGCTGTTCATCGTGCCCAAGTTCCTGGTCAACGACGACGGCAGCCTGGGCCAGCGCAACGACGTGTTGCTGGCCGGGCTGTTCCACAAGATGGGCTGGCGCGGCACCACCTCCACGGCGCTGAACTTCGGCGATAACGGGGGGTGTGTCGGCTATCTGGTGGGCAAGCCGCACCACGGCCTGAGCTACATGTTCCAGATGATGAACGAGGCGCGGATCGGCGTCGGCATGGGCGCGGTGATGCTCGGCTACGCCGGCTACCTGTACTCCCTGGAATACGCCCGCGAACGCCCGCAAGGTCGCCTGCCGGACAGCAAGGACCCGACTACCGCGCCGGTGTCGATCGTCCAGCACGCCGACGTCAAGCGCATGCTGCTGACCCAGAAGGCCTATGTCGAAGGCGCTTTCGACCTCGGTCTGTACGCCGCGCGGCTGTTCGACGACACCACCACCCTGGCCAGTGAAGACCAGCGCAAGCAAGCCCACGAACTGCTGGACCTGCTGACGCCCATCGTCAAATCCTGGCCCTCGGAGTTCTGCCTGAAGGCCAACGAACTGGCGATCCAGATCCTCGGCGGCCACGGCTACACCCGCGAATACCCGGTGGAACAGTATTACCGCGACAACCGCCTGAACCCGATCCATGAAGGCACCCACGGCATCCAGTCACTGGACCTCCTGGGGCGCAAGCTGGCGCAGAACGGCGGTGCGGGCCTGAAACAACTGATCCGCCTGATCGCCGATACCAGCGAGCGGGCCCGGGCCCACGACGCCCTGACGGCGCTGCGCCAACCGCTGGAAAAACTGGTGGCGCGCCTGCAAAGCGTGACCCTGGGCCTGCTCAGCGACCTGGCCCAGGGCAAGGTCAACAGCAGCCTGGCCAACTCGGCGCTGTACCTGAAAGCCTTCGGTCATGCGGTGATCGGCTGGCGCTGGCTGGAACAGGCGATTCGCGCGCAGGAAGGCCTGGCCAAGGGCAACCCGGCGGATGTGGGTTTCTACAAGGGCAAGCTGCAGGCGGCGCGTTACTTCCTGACCTGGGAAGTGCCGGCCTGTCATCACGAACTGGCCTTGCTGGAAGCGCGGGACGATACCTGCCTGGGCATGCAGGACGAGTGGTTCTGAAGCGCTAAAAGCATCGCGAGCAATCGAGCGCCGCCCGGCTGCTCGCGAAAACAATCAGTCCGACACAACCGCAACGGCGTTGCAGGTTGTGGGTAAACCCATCAGTTCTGGCTGATGGTCTTGGAGATCACTTCGACCGTGGCGCTGACTTGCTCTTGGTAACGGTCGAGCTCCTGCTGATGACGCTTTTGCATCTCGAGCTGCTGGGAGCACAGGTTCATCGCCGCCAGCACCAGCAAGCGGTCACCGATCAGCGTCGGGTATTTCTTCTTGGTCTCGGCCAGGGTGGCCTTCAACATCAATGCGGCGTCCAGCAGGGTCTGCTCTTCCCCGGCCGGCGCCTTGATCGAGTAGTCCTCGCCGAGAATCGAGACGACTTTTACCCCGTCGGCACCCTGCCTCATGCGCTGACAGGACCGGCGCTGACGCGCTCGACCAAGGCCTGGATGCGGGCCGCGGTGGCGCCTTGTTTCTCTTCCTGTTCCATCAGGCTCAGTTGCAGGCTTTCGTTCTCATCCTTGGCCTGGGCCAGTTCTGCCTTGAGGGTTTCGTTCGTGCCCGACAGTTCCTGGTTCTGTTGCACCAGATCACTGACAAGCTGTTCCAATTGGCTTAGGGATGCTTCCAACATTTTGATTTTCCGAGCATTTTTCAAAGGGCGCGTACGATAAAGAAAAGTCACCCCGGATGCCAGATTTTCCCGGCGCAACGCCTTGATTTGCCTGGCGGGTGACCTTGCCTGCGAACTTTAAAGACTGTCATTCCCCCATCTGGTTCCTGACACTTCGTCGCTCATCAGATCTTTCTGAAACTCTCGCTCCTGCTTCAAGAATCCATTTTTCCGCGCGATAGGTCTGGGGAGCCCTATCAACCACCGCGGCATGGATTGCGCATTCTCGAGGTAGATCCCCATGTCTCTTCGCAACATGAACATTGCACCGAGGGCATTTCTCGGCTTTGCATTCATCGGCTGCCTGATGCTGTTCCTGGGCATCTTCGCCCTGAACCAGATGAGCAAGATTCGCGCGGCGACCGTCACCATTTCCACCGACAACATGCCCAGCATCCAGAGCATCGATGAGTTCACCCAGCAGATGCTGCGCCTGCAAGTGCTGTCCTATCGCCTGGTGATCAACCGCGGTCCCGAGGTCCAGGCCAAGACCCGCGAGTCGCTCGAACTCGGCAACCAGCAGATCGAAAAAATCCGCACCACCTATGAAAAGCTGGTCAGCAGCCCGGAGGAAAGCGAGGCCTACGACCACTACCTCAAGCTGCTGGCCGAATACCGCAAGCTCGAAGAGCGCATCAAAGAGCTGTCGCGCAACAACCAGCTGGGTGAGCTGCAAGAGGTGCTGAACAACGAGTTGATGAAGAACTCGCAGCAGATCAACAAGGTTCTGAACCTGCTGGTACAGATCAACAGCCAGCGCTCCAAGGACGCCAACGAGCAGGCCGCCGAGGAATACGCTTCGGCATTCAACCTGGTAGTCGCCCTGCTGGTTCTGTCCACCACCCTGACCGTGGTGTTTGCCTGGTTGCTGACCCGCAGCATTACCCAACCCATCGCCAGCGCCTTGCATGCCGCGGAACACATCGCCGAAGGCGACCTCACCCAAAGCATCCGGGTCAACGGGCGCGACGAACCCGGACGCCTGCTGCAGGCCATGGCGAGCATGCAGGAAAAACTGCGTCAGACCTTGTTGCATATTTCCGGCTCCGCCAGCCAGTTGGCTTCCGCCGCGGAAGAACTGAATAGCGTCACCGACGAAAGTGCCCGCGGCCTGACCCAGCAGAACAACGAAATCGAACAGGCCGCCACCGCCGTGAACGAGATGACCTGCGCCGTCGAAGAAGTCGCGCGCAACGCCGTGAGCACCGCCGAGGCCTCGAACGACGCCACCCAGTCGGCCAGCGAAGGCCGCAACCTGGTGCGCGAGACCGTCAGCGCCATAGAGCTGATGAGCAGCGAAGTGCAGAGTTCGGCCAACAGGATCAGCGAACTGGCCGAGGAATCGCGCGACATCGGCAAGGTGCTGGACGTGATCCGCGGCCTGGCCGACCAGACCAACCTGCTGGCCTTGAACGCCGCGATAGAAGCCGCCCGGGCCGGCGATGCCGGACGCGGGTTCGCCGTGGTCGCCGATGAAGTACGTGCCCTGGCCCACCGCACCCAGCAGTCCACCAGCGAAATCGAGCGCATGATCGGCAGCATCCAGAGCGGCACCGAGCATGCCGTCGAGTCGATGCGCACCAGCACCGAGCGCGCCGACTCGACCCTGAGCATCGCCCGCGGCGCCGGCGGTGCCCTGGACACCATCAACACCGCGGTCAACGAAATCAACGAGCGCAACCTGGTCATCGCCAGCGCCGCCGAGGAACAGGCCCTGGTGGCCCGCGAAGTGGACCGCAACCTGGTGAACATCCGCGACCTGTCGGTGCAATCGGCCACCGGCGCCAACCAGACCAGCGATGCCAGCCACGAGCTGTCACGCCTGGCCGTGGACCTGAACGGCATGGTGGCGCGATTCACCCTGTAATGCCCGGCCAATCGCGCTGATCGCCACCTGCGCCAGCCACTGCGGAACGCCATGAAGTCCGTCGGTGGCCGGCGCCAGGCGACGCTTTTCCGCCGCCTGTAAACAGGCGCAAAAGCTTTTTGACAGCATCGTATTTCAACAGGTTAGAATCGCTGGCACGCAGACTGCATGGTCAGTTTGTGCCCGCCTTTCTGCTTCTGGAGTACTGCCTTTGAATGCGACGACCATCAACAGCCTGTTCTTGATCGGCGCGTTGCTGGTAGGTGCGAGCATTCTGGTGAGTTCCCTTTCGTCCCGCCTCGGCATCCCGATCCTGGTGATCATCCTGGCCGTGGGCATGGCCGCCGGCGTCGACGGTGGCGGCATCATCTTCAACAACTATCCGACGGCTTACCTGGTGGGTAACCTCGCACTCGCGGTGATCCTCCTCGACGGCGGCCTGCGCACCCGGGTCTCGAGCTTCCGTGTGGCGTTGTGGCCCGCCTTGTCGCTGGCCACCGTCGGCGTGATGATCACCACCGGCCTGACCGGCATGGCGGCCGCCTGGCTGTTCGACCTGAACCTGATCCAGGGCCTGCTGATCGGCGCCATCGTCGGCTCCACCGACGCCGCGGCGGTGTTCTCGCTGCTGGGCGGCAAGGGCCTGAACGAACGGGTCACCGCCAGCCTGGAGATCGAGTCGGGCAGTAACGATCCGATGGCGGTGTTCCTCACCGTGACCCTGATCGACATGCTCGCCAGCGGCCAGACCGGCCTGCACTGGAGCCTGTTGGGGCATCTGCTGCGCGAGTTCGGCATCGGCGGCCTGATCGGCCTGAGCGGCGGCTGGCTGATGCTGCAACTGGTGAACCGCATCAACCTGGCCACCGGCCTGTACCCGATCCTGGTGATCGCCGGCGGCCTGGTGGTCTTCGCCCTGACCAACGCCCTGCACGGCAGCGGCTTCCTCGCGGTGTACCTGTGCGGCCTGGTGATCGGCAACCGCCCGGTGCGCAGCCGCCACGGCATCCTGCATATGCTCGACGGCATGGCCTGGCTGTCGCAGATCGGCATGTTCCTGGTGCTGGGCCTGCTGGTCACGCCCCACGACCTGTTGCCCATCGCCCTGCCGGCGCTGGGCCTGGCGCTGTGGATGATCCTGTTCGCCCGTCCGCTGTCGGTGATGGTCGGCCTGTTGCCGTTCAAGGCCTTCCACGGCCGCGAGAAAGCCTTTATTTCCTGGGTCGGCCTGCGTGGCGCGGTACCGATCATTCTCGCAGTGTTCCCGTTGATGGCCGGGCTGCCCGAGGCCCAGCTGTACTTCAACCTGGCCTTCTTTATCGTGCTGGTGTCCCTGCTGGTGCAAGGCACCAGTCTGCCGTGGGTCGCCAAGTTGCTGAAAGTCACGGTGCCACCGGAGCCGGCGCCGATCTCCCGCGCCGCCCTGGAGGTGCATGTCACCAGCGAATGGGAGCTGTTCGTCTACCGCCTCGGCGCGGAAAAATGGTGCATCGGCGCGGCGTTGCGCGAGCTGAAAATGCCCGAAGGCACCCGTATCGCCGCCCTGTTTCGTCACCAGCAACTGCTCCATCCGTCGGGTAGTACGGTGCTGGAAGCCGATGATTTGCTCTGCGTCATCGGCCATGAACACAACCTGCCGGCCCTTGGAAAACTCTTCAGCCAGGCGCCGCAACGGGGCCTCGATCTGCGCTTCTTCGGCGACTTCGTTCTCGAAGGCGACGCCCAGCTGGGCGCGGTTTCGGCGCTGTACGGACTCAAGCTCGAAGGGCTCGATCCGGACATGCCACTGAGCCGCTTCATCACCCAGAAAGTGGGGGGTGCTCCAGTGGTCGGCGACCAGGTGGAATGGAACAACACCATCTGGACGGTTGCCGTGATGGAGGGGAACAAGATCAGCAAAGTGGGCGTCAGATTCCCCGAAGGAAGTCGCCCGGGCCCCGGACTCTTCCTCTAAACTGCCTAACTTCTCATCCAGCTTGACCGGTCTCTATGCCAACCCTGCGTACCCTTTTCGCCATTGCCCTGCTGGGCCTGAGCCTTTCTGTCGGCCCACTGCAAGCGGCCGAGCCGCCCAGTGCCGAGTCCGTCCAGCAGAGCCTGGATAAAATCGCCGAGCGCAAATTGCCGGAGGCCGATCAAAAGGCCCTGCAAGCGGTGCTGCAACAGACGCTGACCCTGCTGTCGAACAAGCAGGATTACGAACAGCGCCTGAACGATCTCAAGCAGCAGCTGAGCAATGCCCCGCGCCAGACCAGCGAAAACCAGCGCGAGCTGACCCGCCTGAAAGCCACCAAGGTGGTGCCGGTGGCCCAGCGCTACGCCAACCTGCCGGTGTCGCAGCTCGAACAACTGCTGACCGAACGCACCACCCAGCAGGGCGACATGCAGAAAGCCCTGGCCGAGGCCAACAGCCTGGCCATTACCGCGCAGACCCGCCCCGAACGCGCCCAGGCCGAGATCAGCAGCAGCCAGACCCGCACCCAGCAGATCAATACGATCCTCAAGAACGGCAAGGACTCCGGCAAGCCGATCAACGCCGACCAGCGCAATCAGCTCAATGCCGAACTGGCGGCGATCAACGCGCTGATCCCGTTGCGCCGCCAGGAGCTGGCCGGCAACAGCCAGCTGCAGGACCTGGGCAACAGCCAGCACGACCTGCTGATGGAAAAGACCGCGCGCCTGGAGCAGGAAATCCAGGACCTGCAGACCCTGATCAACCAGAAGCGCCTGGCCCAGTCCCAGGAAACCGTCACCCAGCAATCGATCGAAGCGCAAAAGGCCGGCAGCAGCAGCCTCCTGGCCACCGAAAGCGCGGCCAACCTGAAGCTCTCCGACTATCTGCTCAAAAGCACCGACCGCCTCAATGAGCTGACCCAGCAGAACCTGCAGACCAAGCAGCAACTCGACAGCGTGACCCAGAGCGATGCCGCGCTGGACGAGCAGATCAGCGTGCTCAAGGGCAGCCTGCTGCTGTCGAAGATCCTCTATAAACAGAAGCAGGCGCTGCCGCACCTGCGGCTCGACCGCGACCTGGCGGACCAGATCGCCGACATCCGCCTGTATCAGTTCGAGGTCAACCAGCAACGCGAACTGATCAGCAGCCCCAGCAGCTATGTCAACAACCTGCTGGCGACCCAGCCGTCCGAGCAAATCACCCCGCAGCTGCGCAAAACCCTGCTGGACCTGGCCATCACCCGTGCCGACCTGCTGGAACGCCTGAGCCGCGAGCTGAGCGCCCTGCTCAACGAATCCATCACCCTGCAGCTCAATCAGAAGCAGCTGCTGAGCACCTCGCAAAGCCTGCGCGCGACCCTCGACGAACAGATGTTCTGGATTCCCAGCAACAAGCCGCTGGACGGCGAATGGCTGCAAGCTGTGCCGCTGCGCCTGGAAAAACAGGTCACCACCCTGCCCTGGTCGTCCAGCCTGAGCGAGCTGGCCGACGGCCTGGCGCAACGGCCGCTGCTGTTCCTGCCATTGCTGCTCCTGATCGCGGCCCTGCTGTGGCGGCGCAAGAACCTGTACCAGCGCCTGACCAAGGTTCACAAGGACATCGGTCACTTCAAGCGCGACAGCCAATGGCACACGCCGCAGGCGATCCTGGTCAACATCCTGCTGGCGATGCCGGTCGCCCTCGGCCTGGCGCTGTGCGGCCTGGCCTTGCAGATCGACGCCCGCGGACAGAATGCCAACCTCGGCGCGGCGCTGTTGCAGATGGCCCAGGCCTGGCTGGTGTTCTATACCGCCTACCGGATCCTCGCCCCCGGCGGCGTGGCGGAACTGCACTTTCGCTGGGAAAAGCCCCAGGTCGAATTCCTCCAGGGCTGGATCCGCCGCCTCGGGCTGGTGGTCATGGCCCTGGTGGCCGTGGTCGCCGTGGCCGAACATCAACCGGCGGCACTGGCCGATGACGTACTCGGCATCGCCGTGGTCCTGACCTGCTACGCCCTGATGGCCTGGCTGCTCAGCCGCCTGCTGCTGAGCAGCCCGACGCACCAGAACGCCTCGCTGTTCCGCAAGGCGGTGGCGGTGCTGTTCACCGCGCTGCCGATCGCCTTGTTCATCGCCGTGTGCTTCGGCTACTACTACACCGCGCTGAAGCTCAGCGACCGCCTGATCAATACCCTGTACCTGCTGATGTTCTGGCTGGTGATCGAAGCCACTTTCGTCCGCGGACTGGGCGTCGCCGCCCGGCGCCTGGCCTACCAGCGGGCCCTGACCAAACGCCAGGCCGCCAAGGAAAGCGGCGACGGCGAAGCAGTGGTCGAAGAGCCGACCCTGGACATCGAGAAGGTCAACGAACAATCCCTGCGCCTGATCCGCCTGGCCCTGCTCGGTGGTTTCATGGCCGGGCTGTACTGGGTCTGGTCGGACCTGATCAGCGTGTTCTCCTACCTGGACAACATCACCCTCTACGAATACACCAGCGGCACCGGCGCCAACATGAGCATGGTGCCCATCAGCATCGGCGACATGCTCGGCGCGCTGATCATCGTCGGCATCACCTTCGCCCTGGCGCGCAACCTGCCGGGGCTGCTGGAGGTGCTGGTGCTGTCCAGGCTGAACCTGGCCCAGGGCAGCGCCTACGCGACCACCACGCTGCTGTCCTATGTGATTGCCGGCGTCGGCTTCGTCTCGACCCTGTCGACCCTCGGCGTCAGCTGGGACAAGTTACAGTGGCTGGTGGCTGCGCTGTCGGTGGGCCTGGGCTTCGGCATGCAGGCGATCTTCGCCAACTTCATCTCCGGCATCATCATCCTGTTCGAGCGGCCGGTACGCATCGGCGACACCATCACCATCGGCAATCTGTCGGGCACGGTGAGCAGGATCCGCATCCGCGCCACCACCATCACCGACTTCGATCGCAAGGACATCATTGTCCCGAACCAGACCTTCATCACCGGGCAACTGATCAACTGGTCGCTGACCGACACCGTCACCCGGGTGACCCTCAAGCTCGGCGTCGACTACGGCTCGGACCTGGACCTGGTCAAGGAACTGCTGCTCAAGGCGGCCCGCGATAACCCGCGGGTCCTGAAAGAGCCCGAGCCCCATGTGTACTTCCTCAACTTCGGCGAAAGCACCCTGGACCACGAATTGCGCATGCACGTGCGCGAGCTGGGGGACCGCAACCCGGTGCTCGACGAGGTCAACCGCTTCATCAACCGCGAGTTCAAGAAGCAGCACATCAACATCTCGTTCCGCCAGATGGAGGTCTACCTGAAGAACCTCCATGGCCAGGAATACAAGATGGTGCCCATCGAGCCGGAGACCAAGACCATTGTCCCGCTGCCCGACGGCAAACCGCTGCAGGAACCGCCTCCCAGCAGGCTCGACTAAGGACGCTATCCCTAGCAGAATGCTCGGACATTCTGCTGGAGATGGCCGTTGAAAGCCCTCGACGAACTGACCTTCGACAATCGCTTCGCCCGCCTGGGCGATGCGTTCTCAACCCATGTGCTGCCCGAGCCGATCGACCGCCCACGCCTGGTGGTGGCCAGCCCGGCGGCCATGGCGCTGCTGGACCTGGACCCCGGTGCTGCCGAAAGCCCGGTGTTCGCCGAACTGTTCGGCGGGCACAAGCTGTGGGCTGAAGCGGAACCCCGGGCGATGGTCTATTCCGGGCATCAGTTCGGCTCCTACAACCCTCAGTTGGGCGATGGTCGCGGCTTGCTGCTGGGCGAGGTGTACAACGCCGCCGGCGAGCACTGGGACCTGCACCTCAAGGGCGCCGGCCAGACCCCCTACTCGCGCATGGGCGATGGCCGCGCCGTACTGCGTTCATCGATCCGCGAGTTCCTGGCTTCCGAGGCGCTGCACGCCCTGGGTATTCCAACCACCCGGGCGCTGTGCGTGATCGGCTCCGACACCCCGGTCTGGCGTGAGAAACAGGAACGCGCGGCGATGCTGCTGCGCATGTCGCCCAGCCATGTCCGCTTCGGCCACTTCGAATACTTCTATTACACAAAACGCCCCGAGCAGCAGAAACAGCTGGGCGAGCACGTGCTGGCGATGCACTTTCCCGAGTGCCTGGAGCAGCCCGAACCCTACCTGGCGATGTTCCGCGAAGTGGTCGAGCGCAATGCCGAACTGATCGCCAAGTGGCAGGCCTACGGTTTCTGCCACGGGGTGATGAACACCGACAACATGTCGATTCTCGGCGTGACCTTCGACTTCGGGCCGTTCGCCTTCCTCGACGATTTCGATGCGCATTTCATCTGCAACCATTCCGATGACCAGGGGCGCTACTCGTTCAGCAACCAGGTGCCAATCGGCCAGTGGAACCTCAGCGCCCTGGCCCAGGCGCTGACGCCCTTCATCAGTGTCGAGGCCCTGCGGGAAACCCTCGGCCTGTTCCTGCCGCTGTTCCAGGCCCATTACCTGGACCTGATGCGCCGCCGCCTCGGCCTGACCAGCGCCGAAGACGAGGATCAGAAGCTGGTGGAACGGCTGCTGCAACTGATGCAGGGTAGCGGCGTGGACTACAGCCTGTTCTTCCGTCGCCTGGGGGATGAGCCGGCGGAACTGGCCCTGGCCCGGCTGCGCGACGACTTCGTCGACCGCCAGGGCTTCGATGCCTGGGCCGATCTGTACAAGGCCCGGGTCGCCCGTGATCCGATCCAGGGTCAGGAGCTGCGCCGGGAACGCATGCACGCGGTCAACCCGCTGTACATCCTGCGCAATTACCTGGCACAGAAGGCTATCGACGCCGCCGAACAAGGGGACTACTCCGAGGTGCGCCGCCTGCACGCGGTGCTGAGCAAGCCGTTCGAACAACAGGCCGGCATGGACAGCTACGCCGAACGACCGCCCGAATGGGGCAAGCACCTGGAAATCAGTTGCTCGTCCTGACCCTCAGATAAAGACCTCGGCCGAAACACCGAAGCGCTCGGCCAGCCAGCGGATCTGCCGCAGGTTGAGCTGGCGCTTGCCGCTCAATACTTCCGAAACCACCGACTGTGCACCCACGCCTGGCAGATCGCTCTGGGTCAGGCCGTGTTCGTGCATCAGGGAGCGCAAGACGTCAACACCACTGGCTATCGGCATCGGTCGATGCTCTTCGTCGTAGGCTTCGATCCAGTCGCCGATGATGTCCACCAGCGAAGTCACTGGATGGTTCTCGTCCTCTCCCATGAGATCCAGCAGTTCATCCAGCGCCGCGACCAATGCATCGTAATCGGCTTCGGTCTTGGGTTTACGCAACACAGGCGCCACGAAATGCCAATGATCCGCCGCCTGCTTCACCAGAACGTTCATCTGGTCTCCTCCTTCCACCTGCCTTTGTCGTATTCGTGATGGTCCAGCACGTGCCTGATATAGAGACGTCGTACTTCATAACGCACCACGGCGATGATTCGTAACTTGTTGCCACCAATATCGAAGACGTGAAACGCCCCCACTTTGTCGGTGGCCGGAAATACCGCCTTGATGGCTGCAAAATCGGCCGGATTGAGGCTTTTGGCTTTTCTGTACCAGGTTTCCAGCGCATTGGCCGATTGTGGCCAGCGGCTCTTGGCCTCCCAGATTCGTTTGGCGGTGATGATATGCATGCAATGTCCCTATCGCATATTGCTATAGACGGTAGTGTCGGAAGCGTGCCATAGCAAGTTGCTATGCGCCTGAACAGACCAACGGCATAAACCCGCGGCTCCGTTTCAGCCTAGATTCGCCAGCCGCCACGCAGCTCAAAGATGTATGAAGGAATGCAACAGACTCGCCCCTCGCTTGATAAACCCCGCGCCAGACTCCAGATCATGCCCATCGCCCACTTTCCTGGAGCCCCCCTCATGTCCGATCCACTGCTAATCCCCTGCCCTCACTGCAACGGCCTCAACCGCATCCCCGCCGAGCGCCTGGGCGATCAGCCCAAATGCGGGCGCTGCAAAGGCCAGGTGTTGCTGAACCAGCCTTTCGAACTGAAACAAGGCGACTACGCCAGCCAGATCAAGGGCGACCTGCCGTTGCTGGTGGATGTCTGGGCGGATTGGTGCGGGCCGTGCAAATCCTTCGCGCCGGTGTTCGAGCAGGCGGCGGCGCAATTGGCAGGCAAGTGCCGGCTGGCCAAGCTCGACAGCGAGGCCAACCAGCAATTGTCGGCGCAGTTGGGAATTCGCTCGATTCCGAGCCTGATTCTGTTCAAGAACGGACGGGAAGTGGCACGCCAGAGTGGCGCCTTCCCGTTACCGCAGCTGATGAGCTGGCTGCGTAGCCAGGGCATCTGACCGCTATCGAAATCGCCTTGAACTGTAGGAGCGAGGCTTGCCCGTGATAACGGTCTGACAGCCGACGACGATGTTGAATGTCAGGCACTCATCGCGGGTAGGCCCCGCTCCTACGGAAGAAGGTCAGGCGCTTTCCAGCAGGTTGTGCAGGTCAACGAACTGCTGGGTCAGCTTGTGCCGGGGGTCGAGGTGGATCAGCGGCAGGCTGGCCTGGTGGGATTCGCGCATGCGCACCGAACTGGCCAGGTACACCGGCAATACCGGCAGGCCCTCGGCGATCAGTTCATCGAGCATTTGCTGGGGCAGGCTGGCGCGGGCCTGGAACTGGTTGACCACGATGCCTTCGACCTGCAAATCCTCGTTGTGGTCGTCCTTGAGCTCTTCGATTTCCGCCAGCAGGCCGTACAGCGCCTGGCGGGAAAAGCTGTCGCAGTCGAAGGGAATCAATACGCGATCGGCGGCAATCAGCGCCGAAACCGCATAGAAGTTCAAGGCCGGCGGGGTGTCCAGGTAGATCCGGTCGTAGTCCTCGGCCAACTCGTCCAGCAGTTTGCGCAGCTTGTTGATCTTGTGCTTCGCCTCAAGCTTGGGCTGCAGATCCGCCAACTCGGCGGTGGCCGTCACCACATGCAGGTTGTCGAACGGCGTTTCGTAGATATCGACCTGATTCTTCTTCGAGAACGGTCCGGAAGACAGGGTCTGCTTGAAGAAGTCGGCGATCCCCATGGGGATGTCGTCGCCGGTCAGGCCGGTGAGGTATTGAGTGGAGTTGGCCTGGGCATCCAGGTCCACCAGCAGCGTGCGATACCCCTCGCTGGCGCTCACGGCCGCCAGATTGCAGGCAATGCTCGACTTGCCGACTCCCCCTTTCTGATTGAACACCACGCGCCGCATGTCAGAACCTCCCTGCATCAAAGATCACCGAGTGTAGTAGCCAGTACCGCCGCTTCGCTACCTCGCTGACGGCGGACCGCCAAACCAGTTCCAGTGGCCAGAATCAGCCTAGACTTTCTTGTAAAGCCCCCGCGCTCCCGACCTGTACCATTCGATAATGGCCAAATGACACTTTTCTGCTGTCGAGCGGGTCATTTTCACTGAGCGAAACATAACCAATGTTTGCTACCAGCCAGTCACACCGGGATAATGCGCGCCACTCGGCTGTAGCTCCGTGGCAGGTGAGTCGCGATCGAAACGCCTGACCACGTCAAGTAAGCCCGCAGGGGCGGGATGAATTTTCAAGTGATCAACTTCAACATCGCCCAATGGCGCGCGTGGGCCCCTGGGCTCGAAAGCGTGGACGATTGGCAGGCCTGGAGCCGACAACCGGTCGTGCTCCAGAGCAGTGATGCGGCCCCGGACGTGTCGTTTCTACCGGCCATGCAGCGCCGGCGCCTCAGCCGTCTGGCGCGCATGGCCTTCAGCGTGGGCTGGCCGCTGGCCGAAGGCCTGGAACAGCTACCGTTGGTCTTTATTTCCCGGCATGGCGAAACGCCGCGCACCTTCGACATCCTCAGTGACCTGGCGGCCGGCCAGCCGTTGTCCCCGACCCAGTTCAGCCTCTCGGTGCACAACGCGGTGATCGGCCTGTGGTCGATCATGCGTGGCGAAACCAGCGAAATGACCGCCCTCGCCGCTGCCGGCGACGGCCTCGAACACGGCATGCTAGAGGCCGCGGCGCTGCTTGAGGAAGGCGCCCCGGCGGTGCTGCTGGTGGTCACCGAAGAGCAGCCGCCCGCCGCCTATGCCACCTGGATCGACGACGTGCCCTTCCCCTATGCGGTCGGTCTGTTGCTGACCCCCGGCCAGCAGTGGCAACTGACGCTCGGCACCGCCACCGAGGGAGCGCCGCGCGCCGAGTGGCCCCATGCCCTGAATCTCTTGCGTACCCTGCTCGGCGAGCAGACCTTTTGCCAACATGCCTGGAAGAACCGTGTATGGAACTGGCAACGCAACCTGTAAATACAAAGCCCCGCGACGCCTACTACTGGCGTCTGATCGCCACCGCGGCAAGCTTCGCCTTGTTCGGCCTGGGCGGCCTGTGCCTGCGCCTGGTGATTTTCCCGCTGCTCGCCTGCCTGCCCGGCGACGCCGAAGCGCATCGCCAGCGCGCGCGTCGCACCATCGGCCGGCTGTTCTGGCTGTTCATCCGCTTCATGGCCCGCAGCGGCGTGCTGACCTATGAAGTCGAAGGCGCACAAAAGCTCGGCCGCCCCGGGCAAATGATCATTGCCAACCACCCATCGCTGATCGACGTGGTGTTCCTCATCGGCCTGGTGCGCAACGCCAACTGCGTGGTCAAGCAGAGCCTGTGGCAGAACCCCTTTACCCGCGGCCCGATACGCGAAGCCGAATACATCAGCAACGACGGCAGCATGGACATGCTCGACGCCGCCGGCGAAGCCCTGCGCAACGGCCAGACCCTGGTGATCTTCCCCGAGGGCACCCGCACCCCGCCGGGCCAGGCGCCGGCCTTTCATCGGGGGGGCGCGGCAATCGCCTTGCGGGGTGCGAGAATCATCACCCCGGTGGTGATCAAGGTCAGCCCGACCACCCTGACCAAGGCCGAACCCTGGTATCGCATCCCGATGCGCCGCGTGCACTTCAGTTTTCGCGTCGGAGCCGATATAGACCCGTATGCCTTTGCCGCCCAAGGCCCCGCACCGCAGGCCTCGCGCAAGCTCAACGATTATTTGCATCACTACTTCATTAAGGAGCTCGCCGAAGATGAGCGATCTGCACCAGGAAATTAAAATGCTGATCATCGATGCCCTGGGCCTCGAAGACATCAGCGTGCAAGACATCGGCAACGAGCAGACGCTCTTCGGTGAAGGCCTGGGCCTGGACTCGGTCGACGCCCTGGAGCTGGGCCTGGCGATCCAGAAACGCTACGGCATCAAGATCGACGCCGACGCCAAGGACACCCGCAATCACTTCACCAACGTGGCGAGCCTTGCGGCGTTCGTCACTGCAAAACAGGCAGCTTGAGACCGGACCATGCAAACTCGTGACGACATCTTCAACACCCTGCGTGATGCCCTGGTGGAACTCTTCGAACTGGAACCGGAACGCGTAAGCCTGGAATCCAACCTGTATCAAGACCTGGAAATCGACAGCATCGACGCCGTCGACCTGATCGATCACATCAAGCGCAAGACCGGCAAGAAAATCGCCGCCGAGGAATTCAAGTCGGTGCGTACCGTCAATGACGTGGTCGAGGCGGTATACCGTCTGGTCCAGCCGGCCGCATGAGCCGGCTGATCGGCCTTGGCCTGCTGCTGGCGGGCCTGTTGTATCCCTTTGCGGTGTATTTCGGCATGGAGCATTTCGCGCCATGGCAGTTCGGCCTGTTGCTCGGCGGCCTGTGGCTGGCCCGGGCCCTGACCGGCGAACGGCGTCCCGGCAGCCTGTGGATGGCGGGCGCCGCCCTGGCCTTCTGCCTGCTGCTGGCGCTGTTCGATAACCCGTTGTTACTGCGCTGGTACCCGGTGCTGATCAGCGGCTTCATGCTCACGCTGTTCGGCCTGAGCCTGAAATACGGCCCGCCGGTGGCTGAACGCCTGGCCCGCCTCAGCGAGCCTGCGCTGCCGGAAAAGGCGATTCGCTATACCCGCCAGGTGACTGTCGCCTGGAGTGTGTTTTTCCTCTGTAACGGATTGCTCGCCGCGGCCCTGACCCTATGGGCGCCGCTGAGCTGGTGGACGTTGTACAACGGCCTGATCTCCTACGGGTTGATGGGTTTGCTGTTTGCCATTGAATGGCTGTTACGACAACGCGTACGAGGCCGCGCATGAATTGGATAAAGCTTGAGCAGCTGCTGCTCAAGTCGTTGCCGGAACGGGCCGTCACGGTCGAACCGGCACTCGATCACAGCCACCTGCGGCACCAGGCCCTGAGCCTGGCCGCGGGCTTGCAGGCCAGGGGCGTACAGCGCCTGGCCCTGCACCTGGAAGATGCCGCCGAACTGGCCATCGCCCTGCTCGGCGCCTGGCGCGCCGGGGTCAGCGTGCTGCTGCCCGCCGACCTGCAACCGCAGACCCGGCAACGCTGGTCGACCCAGGTCGATCTGTGGCTGACCGACCAGCCGGGCGATGCCCACTTGGCCGACTTCGACTCGCCACCATTGCCCGCCGCCGAACTCGATCTCGACGGCTGCCGCCTGAGCCTGTGCACCTCCGGCTCCAGCGGCGAACCCAAGCGCATCGACAAATCCCTGCGCCAGCTGGCCAACGAAGTCGAGGCCCTGGAGCAACTGTGGGGTGAGGGATTGGGCCAGGCCTGCATCATCGGCAGC
Source organism: Pseudomonas sp. GW822-FHT05A08 (assembly GCF_058800485.1). Lineage (NCBI taxonomy): Bacteria > Pseudomonadati > Pseudomonadota > Gammaproteobacteria > Pseudomonadales > Pseudomonadaceae > Pseudomonas > Pseudomonas sp. GW822-FHT05A08. The sequence goes on along the minus strand of NZ_CM179511.1, from coordinate 791,124 downwards.
GTCGCCACCCAGCATATCTACGGCCTGCTGTTCCGTGTGCTCTGGCCGCTCTGCGCCGGGCGCACCTTCGTGCGTCGGCAGTTGCCGTTCCCGGAAGACCTGCAGCGCGCCAGCCGCGAACACCCGGCCTTTGCCTGGGTCGCCAGCCCGGCCTTGCTCAAGCGCATGGGCGACAACCTCGACTGGCCGGCCCTGAGCCCGGTACGCCGGGTGTTTTCCTCTGGCGGCGCGCTGCCTGCCGACGCCGCGCAAGGCCTGCACCAGCGTCTTGGACAATGGCCAACGGAAATCCTCGGTAGCTCGGAAACCGGCGGCATCGCCTGGCGCCAGGGCGACAGCCTGTGGCAAGCCTTCGCCGGGGTCGAGCTGAGCCAGGACAGCGACGGCGCCCTGCTGATCGCCTCGCCCTACCTGCCGACCGGGCATGTCGAACACACCGCCGATGCCGCGCGCATCGCCGCCGATGGGCGTTTCGAGCTGCTCGGGCGCCTGGACCGGATCGTCAAGCTGGAAGAAAAACGCATTTCCCTGCCGATGCTGGAACAGGCCCTGGCCGAGCATGCCTGGGTCGCCGAAGCGCGCCTTGGGGTGGTCCGGGAAAACCGCGCTTCCCTCGGCGCGCTGCTGGTCCTCAGCGAACAAGGCCTGCACGCCTTGCGCAATCAGGGTCGCAGGACCCTCACCCAAGCGCTGCGCCAGCACCTGAGCCAGCATTGCGAGGCCCTGGCGCTGCCGCGCCGCTGGCGCCTGCTGCGCCAGTTGCCCCTGAACAGCCAGGGCAAGCTGCCCCAGGCCGACATCGAAGCCCTGCTGCTGGCCCCGCGCCCGCGGGCGCCGGAAGTGCTGGAACAGCTCGAGGCCGACGGCGAATGGAGCCTGCAACTGGCGATCCCGCCGGACCTGGCCTACTTCAGTGGCCACTTCCCCCAGACCCCGGTGCTGCCGGGCGTGGTCCAGGTGGACTGGGCATTGGCGCTGGGCCAGCAGTTGCTCGATCTGCCGGGGCGCTTTGCCGGCATGGAAGTGCTGAAGTTCCAGCAACTGGTGCGCCCCGGCGACCAGGTGCAATTGCACCTGCGCTTCGATCATGAGCGCGGCAAACTCTACTTCGCCTATCGCAATGACAGCGCCGCCTGCTCCAGCGGCCGCATCCTGCTGGAGAACGCCTGTGGATAAGTTATTGACCCCAGGCAAGCGCAGCCCCCAGCGGCTTCTTGCAGCCGCTGCCGAAGGCTGCGATCGGCCGCGCAGCGGACGCCCGGGAGGCACCCCCCATGCATAACCCCTGCGCCGTGATCCCGGTCTATAACCATGAAGCCGCCGTGCCGACGGTGGTCGAGGCCCTGCTCGCCAGCGGCCTGCCCTGCGTGCTGGTGGACGACGCCAGCAGCCCGGCCTGCGCCGCCGTGCTGGAGCAGTTGGCCGAGCGCGAACAGGTGTTCCTGGTCAAGCTCGCGGTCAACCAGGGCAAGGGTGGCGCGGTCATGGCCGGGCTGCGCGAAGCCTCGCGCCTGGGTTTCAGCCACGCCCTGCAAGTGGACGCCGACGGCCAGCACGACCTGCGCGATGTGGATAACTTTATCGCCACCTCCCGCACCCACCCCGAAGCGCTGGTCTGCGGTTATCCACAGTACGACGCCAGCGTGCCCAAGGGCCGCTTTTACGCGCGCTACCTGACCCACGTCTGGGTCTGGATCAATACCCTGTCGTTGCAGATCCCCGACTCCATGTGCGGCTTCCGGGTCTACCCCCTGCCGCCCATCCTGGCGCTGATCGACTCGGTGAAGATCGGCCAGCGCATGGATTTCGACACCGATATCCTGGTGCGCCTGTCCTGGCGCAACCAGCCGATGCGCTGGTTGCCGACCCAGGTCCGTTACCCGGCGGATGGCCTGTCGCACTTTCGCCTGTTCCACGACAACCTGCTGATTTCCAGCATGCACGCCCGGCTGTTCTTCGGCATGTTGCTGCGCGCGCCGCTGATCCTCTGGCGACGGTGGCAAGCATGACGGCGCTACACGACAAGCAGGACAAGCAACATTGGGCCGAGCACAAAGAGCGCGGCAGCTTCTGGCTGATGAAGCTCACCGCCTTCGGCGTGCGCGTGCTCGGGCGCCGGGTGTTGAGCCCGGTGCTGTACATCATCGTGTTCTATTTCTTCCTGTTCGGCCGCGGCGCCCGCCGCAGCGCCTGGTTGTACCAGCAGCGCCTGGCCGACTGGAGCGGCAAGGCCGAGCTGCGCCCCAGCCACTGGCGGGTATTCGGCCAGTTCATGGCATTCGCCGACTCCCTGCTGGACAAGCTCGACGTGTGGAACGGCAAACTGCGCCTGGAACAGATCGAGATCGTCGACCCGGCCCGGCTGCGCGACCAGTTGCGCGGCACCCGCGGACAGATGCTGGTGGGCGCGCACCTGGGCAACCTGGAAGTCTGCCGCGCCCTGGCCGAGCTAGGCGAAAAGGTCACCATGAACGTGCTGGTGCACACCAAGCACGCTGAGCGTTTCAACCGCCTGCTGGGCGAGGCCGGGGCCACCAACCTGCGGCTGGTCCAGGTCAGCGAGCTGGATCCGGCGGTCATGCTGCAACTGAGCCAGCGCCTGGATCGTGGCGAATGGCTGGCGATTGCCGGCGACCGTGTACCGCTGCATGGCGGGCGCAACGTGCGGGTGGATTTCCTCGGCCATCCGGCCCCTTTCCCACAAGGGCCGTGGCTGCTGGCGGGCCTGCTGAAATGCCCGGTCAACCTGCTGCTATGCCTGAAAAACAATGGCCGCTATCGAGTATTCCTCGAACCCTTCACCGAGGCCGTGGCGTGGAAGCGCAGCGACCGCGAACAGGTCATCGCCCAGTGGACTGCCCGCTACGCCGAGCGCCTGGGCCAGTACTGCCTCGAAGCGCCCCAACAATGGTTCAACTTTTACCCTTTCTGGAAGACCGATGACGACGCATCCGCTTGAGCCGGTAACCTTCGGCGAACTCCCTTTGCGCATCGAAGACGTGCTGGCCCTGGCCAACCGTCAGGCGCCGACCCGACTGCAAGGCGACAGCGCATTCCGCCAGCGCATCGCCAAGGGCGCGCAATTCCTCGATTCGCTGCTGGACAAGGAAGGCGTGATCTACGGCGTGACCACCGGCTACGGCGACTCCTGTGTGGTCGCGGTGCCGCTGCAGCACGTCGAGGCGCTGCCCCGTCATCTGTACACCTTCCACGGTTGTGGCCTGGGCAAGCTGCTGGACGCGCAAGCCACCCGCGCGGTGCTGGCGGCGCGCTTGCAGTCGCTGTGCCATGGCGTGTCCGGAGTGCGCGTGGAACTGCTGGAGCGCCTGCAGGCGTTCCTCGAACACGACATCCTGCCGCTGATCCCCGAAGAAGGTTCGGTGGGCGCCAGCGGCGACCTGACGCCGTTGTCCTACGTGGCCGCGACCCTGTCCGGCGAGCGTGAGGTGATGTTCCGCGGCGAGCGCCGGACCTCGGCCGAGGTGCACCGCGAGCTGGGCTGGGAACCGCTGGTGCTGCGCCCGAAAGAAGCCCTGGCATTGATGAACGGCACCGCGGTGATGACCGGTCTGGCCTGCCTGGCCTTCGCCCGCGCCGACTACCTGCTGCAACTGGCCACGCGCATCACCGCGCTGAACGTAGTCGCCCTGCAGGGCAACCCGGAGCACTTCGACGAGCGCCTGTTCGCCGCCAAGCCACACCCGGGGCAGATGCAGGTCGCCGCCTGGCTGCGCCAGGACCTGGCCATCGATGCGCCGACCGCACCGTTGCACCGCCTGCAGGACCGCTACTCGCTGCGTTGCGCGCCCCATGTGCTGGGCGTGCTGGCCGACAGCCTGGGCTGGCTGCGCGGTTTTATCGAGACCGAGCTGAACAGCGCCAACGACAACCCGATCATCGACGCCGAAGCCGAACGCGTGCTGCACGGCGGGCACTTCTACGGCGGGCATATCGCCTTCGCCATGGACAGCCTGAAGAACCTGGTGGCCAACGTCGCCGACCTGCTGGACCGCCAGCTCGCGCTGCTGGTGGACGAGCGCTACAACCACGGCCTGCCGAGCAACCTGTCCGGCGCCCCGGCGGACCGCGCCATGATCAACCACGGCTTCAAGGCGGTGCAGATCGGCACCAGCGCCTGGACCGCCGAAGCGCTGAAAAACACCATGCCGGCCAGCGTGTTCTCGCGCTCCACCGAATGCCACAACCAGGACAAGGTGAGCATGGGCACCATCGCCGCCCGCGATGCGATCCGCGTGCTGGAGCTGACCGAACAGGTCGCCGCCGCTACCCTGCTGGCCGCCAACCAGGGCGTCTGGCTGCGCGGCCGGGCCGAGGACACGCGGCCGTTGCCGCCGGCCCTGGCCGCCATGCACCAAGAGCTGGCCAAGGACTTCCCGCCGGTGATCGAGGACCGCGCCCTGGAAGGCGAACTGCGCCTGTGCCTGCAACGCATTGCCGAGCAACACTGGAGGCTGCATGCGTAGTCGGGGCGTGCTGCACGCGGACACCGAGATCCAGGTGCCGTTTTTCGACGTCGACACCATGCATGTGGTCTGGCACGGGCATTACGTGAAGTACCTGGAAGTGGCGCGCTGCGCCCTGCTCGACAAGCTCGGCCACAACTACCAGCAGATGCGCGATTCCGGCTACGCCTGGCCGGTGATCGACCTACAACTGCGTTATGTGCGCGGCGCGGTGTTCGGGCAGAAGCTCAATGTCCGCGCCAGCCTGGTGGAGTGGGAAAACCGCCTGAAGATCAACTACCTGATCAGCGACCTGGAAACCGGCGAACGCCTGACCCGCGCCAGCTCGGTGCAGGTGGCGGTGGAGATCGCCAGCCGCGAGATGCAACTGGCCTCGCCCAAGGTGTTCACCGATGCCGTCGAGAGATCGCTGCCATGACGCGTCCGCTTCCTGTAGGAGCGAGCTTGCTCGCGAAAATCGTCAATCCTTACGCACGTTACCTGACACCCCGCGGCGCCCTGCGTTCTTTCGCGAGCAAGCTCGCTCCTACAGTGTTCGTGCTGTTGGGGATGCCGGGCCTGGCCAATGCCTTCGACCTGCAACAGCTCAGCGACCAGCTGGCCAAGCCCGAGGTGATCCACGGCAGCTTCGTCCAGGAGAAACACCTGCGCGCCCTGCCCCAGCCGCTGACCAGCAAGGGCAGCTTCGTCCTGGCGAAAAACCATGGCCTGCTGTGGCTGCTGAAAACACCGCTGCAACAGGACTACCGCATCACCGGCCAAGGCATCGCCCGCCGGGACGGCAGCGGCTGGCAAATGCTGCCGAACAAGAGCGCCGGGGCCGAACAGAACCGCCTGTTCCTCGCCGTGCTGCAAGGCGACAGCAGCGGCCTGCAACGGGACTTCGAGCTGGCCCTGGCCGGCGACGCCAAGGCCTGGAAACTGACCCTGACCCCACGTTCGCTGCTGCTCAAGCAGGTGTTCAACCAGATCAACATCGACGGTGGCGAACTGGTGCAGCGCATCGAGCTGCTGGAAACCCAGGGCGACAGCACCGTGCTGAAGATGCACGACAGCATCAGCAACCAGCCTTTGAGCGACGCGGAGCAACATGACTTTGCCGAGTGAACGCTGGTGGCCGCGGCTGTTCCTGCTCCTGCTGGTGGCCGTGCTGGCCCTGGCCGGCTGGCAATGGCGTCATGGCGCGCCGCTGTCGGCCAACCTCATGGAGCTGGTGCCGGGCACCGACCCCGATGCCCTGGAGCTCAAGGCCGAGCAACGCATGCAGGAGCCGCTGAACCGCGAAATGCTGGTGCTGGTGGGTCACGCCGAGCGCCAGCAGGCCATCGCCATGGCCCAGCGCCTGGGTGAGCAGTGGCAGGCCAGCGGGCTGTTCGAGAAGGTCCAGTGGAACCTGCAGGCCGACCTGCCGGCGCTGCGCACGCAATTGCTGCAAGGGCGCCTGGCGATGCTTGGCGCCGCCGACCGCCAGCAGTTGATCGAGCACCCCAACGCCTTTATCCAGCAACGCGTCCAGGCGCTGTTCGACCCCTTCAACAGTTTCAGCCTGGTCCCGAGCCAGGACGACTGGCTGGGCCTGACCGGACGCATCCAGAACAGCCAGCCGCAACGTGGCGCGGTGCAACTGGACATCGGCAGCGGCACCCTGGTCGCCGATGCCGACGGTAAGAGCTGGGTGCTGCTGCGGGCGCGCACCACCGGCAACGCCTTCGACATGCAACTGCCGCTGCAAGTGGCGGCCCTGCTCCAGCACAGCCGCGAACAGGCCGCCGAGGCCGACGTCCAGCTGCTGGCCGCCAGCGGCCTGCTCTACGCCGCCAACGGCCAGCAACAGGCCTCCCGCGAGATCACCTGGGTCGGCGGCGGCGCCACCGTCGGCATCCTCCTGCTGCTGTTGCTGGCCTTCCGGCGCTGGCGGGTGTTGCTGGCGTTCGTGCCGGTGCTGGTGGGCATGCTGTTCGGCGCGGTGGCCTGCGTCGCCCTCTTCGGCCATATGCACGTGATGACCCTGGTGCTGGGTTCGAGCCTGATCGGCGTCGCCGTCGACTACCCGCTGCACTACCTGTCCAAGAGCTGGAGCCTGCGTCCCTGGCACAGCTGGCCGGCGCTGCGCCTGACCCTGCCGGGGCTGAGCCTGAGCCTGGCCACCAGTTGCATCGGCTACCTGGCATTGGCCTGGACGCCGTTCCCGGCCCTGACCCAGATTGCCGTGTTCTCCGCCGCCGGGCTGCTGGGTGCTTACCTGAGCGCGGTGTGCCTGTTGCCGGCGCTGCTGCGCGGCGTCGAGCTGCAACCGGCGCAATGGCCGCTACGGGTAGCCGAGTGGCTGCTGAACCTGCGCACCCAGTTGCTCAAGCGCGTGTCCAGCCCCTGGCTGCTGGCGCTGGTGATCGCCTTCTGCGCCGGCGGCCTGTGGCAACTCGAGAGCAAAAACGATATCCGCCAGTGGATCGGCGCGCCGCCACAACTGCAGAGCGAAGCCCAGGCCATCGCGCGGATCACCGGCTACCAGCCCACCAGCCAGTTCTTCCTGGTGCGCGGCGCCGATCAGCCACAGCTGCTCGAACGCCTCGGCGCCCTGAGCGAGCGCCTGGAGCAACTGGTCAACCTGGAGAAACTCCAGGGCTACCTGTCGCTCAACCAGCTGGTGAGCCTGCCCAGCGAGCAACAGCGCCTGCGCCAGGCCCTGGACGCGCTGCCGCGGCACTGGCAGCCGCTGCTGGATCTCGGAGTCCCGGCCACGGCCCTGAACGCGGAACTCGCGCAATTGCGCGCGCTGCCCAACGAAGACATCGACAGCGCCCTGCAAGGCCCGCTGGCCGAGCCTTACCGCACCCTGTGGCTGGGCCCCACCGATAACGGTGTGGCGGCGATGGTCAGCCTGCAGGGGCTGAACAACCCGCAGTTGCTGCGGATACAGGCGCAGGATCTGCCGGGGGTACAACTGGTAGACCGCCTGGGCGACCTGAACCAAGTGTTCGCCGCCACCCAGGTCAGCGCCGCCGAGCTCAAGCTCGCTTCCTGCGGGCTGATCGTCTTGCTGCTGATCCTGCCGTTCGGCCTCGGTGGCGCCCTGCGCCTTGTCGCCCTGCCGCTGCTGGCAGCCCTGTGCAGCCTCGCCAGCCTGGGCTGGCTGGGGCAACCGCTGACCCTGTTCAGCCTGTTCGGCCTGTTGCTGGTGACCGCCATCAGCGTCGACTACGCCATCCTCATGCGCGAACAGGTCGGCGGGGCCGCCGTGAGCCTGCTCGGCACCTTACTTGCAGCGCTGACCACCTGGCTGTCGTTCGGCCTGCTGGCGATTTCCAGCACCCCGGCGGTCAGCAACTTCGGCCTGTCGGTGAGCCTGGGCCTGGCCTTCAGTTTTATCCTGGCGCCCTGGGCCGGTCGCCAGCGCCATCGCCAGCCCGTTACGGAGCCCGTCCTGTGATGACCGCCCTGTTCTGGCTCATGGCGCTGCTGCTGTTCGCGCTCGCCACCCGTATCGGCAGCCGTTTCGGCCTGATCCCGATCGTCAGCCAGTTGCTGCTGGCGACCTTCGGCCTGCCGCTGCTGATGCTGTTCTGGATCGAACCGCACTGGCAGCTGAGTGGCGCCCAACTGGTCTCGCCGACCTGGCTGAAGAACCTCTACGGCTTGAGTTTCGCCCTGCTGCTGGGGCATATCCTCAGCGACGTGATCGACCTGCGCCTGGACCGCCAGAGCCTGAAGATCGCCCTGCCGAGCTTCGCCATTCCCTTCGCCTGCGGCCTGGCCACGGCGGTCTGGCTGTTGCCGGCGCAACCCTGGCTGAGCTCCCTGGCGGTCGGCCTGCTGTTCGCCATTACTGCGATTCCGGTGCTGTACCTGTACCTGCGGCACATCGACTACCCGCCGCTGGCCACCCGGCGCCTGGTACAGACCGCGATCCTCATCGACCTCAGTTGCTGGACCCTGTTCGGCGTCGCCCAGGGCAGCCTGCACCTGAGCAGCCTGCTGCTACCGCTGGCCGGAGCCTGCCTGCCGCTGCTCCTGCGCGGCCTCGGCCTGCGCCAGCCGCTGCTGCACAGCCTGGGTTTCTTCGGCCTGCTGGTGGTGGCCGAGCACTACAAGCTCAACGCGCTGATTTTCGGCATCGGCTACCTGCTGTGCATGGCCGCCCTCAAGGTGCCGCTGGTGCTGCCGTTAAAGGCGGCCTGGATGAGCCGTTTGCAGACCTTTATCGCCATCCCGCTGATCCTTACGTTCGGCATCGTGCAGATCAACGTGCACAGCGCCATGGACAGCCTCGGCTGGGTGCAGATGGGGGCCTTGCTGCTGTTGCCGATTGCCAGCAAGCTGCTCGGCAACTGGCTCGGCCTGGGCTGGGCCGGCGCCTCCTTCAAGGGCGCCAGCCGCTGGCGGGAAAGCCTGCTGCTGAACATTCGCGGGCTGAGCGAGATCGTCTTTCTCAACCTGCTGCTGCAACAACAGCTGATCAGCCCGGCGCTGTACTTCGCGCTGATGCTCATGGGCCTGATCGCCACCCTGATGCCGGCCCTGGCCGGGCTGCACCGAACACCTTTGGTCCCTTTGAACCCGAACATCGCCGAACCGGCAAGGAGCCCCAGTGCCAACAGTTGAAATGGAACGCCGCCAGATTGTGGTGATCGGCGCTGGCCCATCGGGCGCCATCGCCGCCGCGCTGCTCAAGGGCAAAGGCCACGACGTGCTGATCGTCGAGCGCCAGCATTTCCCACGGTTTTCGATCGGTGAAAGCCTGCTGTCCCACTGCCTGGATTTCGTCGAAGAGGCCGGCATGCTCGAGGCGGTCAACGCTGCGGGCTTCCAACGCAAGAACGGCGCCGCGTTCGCCTGGGGCGAGCGCTACAGCGCTTTTGATTTCGGCGACACCTTCAGCGAGGGCAAGCCCACCACCTTTCAGGTGCAACGCGCCGACTTCGACAAGCTGCTGGCCGATCAGGCCGCCCTGCAAGGCGTTGAACTGCGTTATGGCGAGGCCATCGTCAGCGCCGACTTCAACCTGGCCAGGCCGCAGTTGCAGGTGCTGCGCGAAGACGGCAGCGAATACCGAGTGGAAGCGGACTTCGTCCTCGACGCCAGCGGCTACGGCCGCGTGCTGCCACGCCTGCTGGACCTGGAGGCGCCCTCGAACTTCCCGGTCCGCCAGGCGGTGTTCACCCACATTGAAGACCGTATCGACAGCCCGGCCTTTGAGCGGGAAAAGATCCTCATCACCACTCACCCCAGCAAACGCGATGTGTGGTTCTGGACCATCCCGTTCAGCAACGGCCGCTGCTCGGTCGGCGTGGTGGCGGCCAAGGAGCATTTCGACGGCCGTGGCGACGACCTGGACCAGTGCCTGCGCGGTTTCATCGAGGAAACCCCGAGCCTGGCCAAGGTCCTGCACAACGCCGTCTGGGACACCCCGGCGCGGGCCATCGGCGGCTACTCGGCCAACGTCAAGACCCTGCACGGCCCGGGCTTCGCACTGCTGGGCAACGCCGCGGAATTCCTCGACCCGGTGTTCTCCTCCGGCGTGACCATCGCCATGCGTTCGGCGAGCATGGCCGCTGCCGTGCTGCATCGGCAGTTACAGGGCGAAAGCGTGGATTGGGAAAGCGAATTCGCCATCCCCCTCAAGCGCGGTGTCGACACCTTCCGCTGCTACGTCGAAGGCTGGTACGCCGGCACCTTCCAGGACGTGATCTACCACCCGGGCAGCTCACCGGAAATTCGCCGGATGATCAGTTCGATCCTCGCCGGTTATGCCTGGGACGAACGTAACCCCTTCGTCAGCGAGCCCAAGCGCCGGCTGCGCATGCTCTCGGAAATCTGCGCCATGGAGGCTCCATGAGCGACGCCCAGCCGCAGTACCTGAGCGCCAGCTACGTCGAGGAAACCCGCTTCGGCTTCTGGTTCCTGCGCAGCCATACCTGGCAGCACCATGTGCTGCGGGTGGCGATCAACGACCTGCACCGCCTGTTCGACAACCAGCCGCCGAGCAACCCGGTGCTGCTGGATGCCGGCTGCGGCCAAGGCAAGTCGTTCCAGTACCTGCGCCAGGTGTTCACCCCGCGGCGCCTGATCGGCCTGGACGCCGACCCGCACAGCCTCAGGCTCAGCAGTGAAGAAGCGGCGCGCCAGGGCTTGCAGGTCGAGCTGATCGGCAGCGACTGCGCGACCCTGGACGTGGCCGATGCCAGCGTCGACCTGCTGTTCTGCCACCAGACCTTTCACCACCTGGTGGAACAGGAAAAGGCCCTGGCCGAGTTCTTTCGCGTGCTCAAGCCGGGCGGTTACCTGCTGTTCGCCGAATCCACCGAGGCCTACATCGACACCTGGGTGATCCGCTGGCTGTTCCGCCACCCGATGCACGTGCAGAAAAGCGCCGCGCAGTACCTGGAAATGATCCGCCGACAGGGTTTTGAATTCACTCCGCGCAATGTGTCTTATCCCTATCTGTGGTGGAGCCGTGCCAAGGATTTCGGGCTGCTCGAACGCTTCGGCCTGCGCCGCCCGAAACCCTTTGGCCAACGGGAAGAAACCCTGGTCAATGTGGTCGCCCGCAAACCCCTGCACGAAGGTGCCGCTGGATGATCCGTGCCCTGCTCGTCGGCTGCCTGCTGTTGTTGAGCGCCTGCGCCAGCCAGCCGCCGCTGCCCGAGAAAACCCCGAGCCTGGCCCTGCCGCTGCAACTGCACGTCGAGCGGCAACAGGCCGGACAGCGCCAGGACTGGCTGCTGGTGATCCAGGCCGAAGGGCCGGGCATCCGTTGGTCGCTGATCGACCCGCTGGGCATTCCCCTGGCGCGCCAGCAACTGATCGCCGGTCGCTGGCAGGCCGACGGCCTGTTGCCGCCGAACCCGGAGGCCCGCGAACTGTTCGCCGCATTGCTGTTCGCCCTGACGCCCGCGGGCGAACTGCGAGATAATTATCCAGCCGCCCGGCAGCACGGCGCGCAGCGTGACCTCGTCCCGCACTGGCAGGTCCGCTATCGCCAGGCTCTGGATTTCCGTCTGGAGTTGCCTCGTGGCTTGCACTACCACATCAGCCCGCTGACCGCCGAGAACGCCTCATGACGGCCTACCTGAATGCCCTCGGGGTGATCTGTGCCCTTGGGCGCGACAAGCAGCAAGTGGCCCGCAGCCTGTTTGCCGGCGACTGCTCCGGCATGCGCGCCGAAGCCGGCTGGGTGCCGGAGCGCAGCGTGCCCGTCGCCGCCGTCCAGGGGCCGCTGGCGAGCATTCCGCCGCCGCTGAGGCAGCAGGGCAGCCGCAACAACCAGCTGCTGCTGGAGGCCGCCCAGCAGATCCGTGGCGACATCGACCGGGCCATCGCCCGCTACGGCCACAGCCGCATCGGCATCGTCCTCGGCACCAGCACCTCGGGCATCGACGAAGCCAGCCGCGGCATCGCCCATTACCTGCGCGACCGGCACTTCCCGGCCGATTACGACTACCGGCAGCAGGAACTCGGCGCGCCGGCGAATTTTCTCGCCGACTGGCTCGACCTCAGTGGCCCGGCCTATGTGATTTCCACCGCCTGCACCTCCAGCGCCCGGGCGCTGATGAGCGCCCGCCGCCTGCTCGACCTGGGCCTGTGCGACGCGGTGCTGTGCGGTGGCGTCGACAGCCTGTGCAAGCTGACCCTCAACGGTTTCTCGGCCCTGGAGGCGGTGTCCGCGCAGCGCTGCAATCCGTTCTCGGTCAACCGCGACGGCATCAATATCGGCGAAGCCGCCGTGCTGTTCCTGATGAGCAAGGAAACCCTCGGCGCGCAACCGATCGCCTTGCTCGGCGGCGGCGCCAGTTCCGACGCGCACCATATTTCCGCCCCCGAACCCAGTGGCCGCGGCGCCCTGCAAGCCATGCAGAAGGCCTTGCACAACGCCGGCCTGCACGCCGCACAGATCGGCTACCTGAACCTGCATGGCACGGCCACCCAGCACAACGACGCCATGGAAAGCCTGGCGGTCGACCAGTTGTTCCCGGCCGGCGTGCCTTGCTCGTCGACCAAACCCATGAGCGGCCATACCCTGGGCGCCGCCGGGGCCCTGGAAGCGGCGTTCTGCTGGCTGAGCCTGTCCAGCGACAACGCCGCACATGCCCTGCCGCCCCATGTCTGGGACGCCCAGGCCGACCCGCAACTGCCGCCGCTGCATTGGGTCACCGCCACTACACGTCTGGAGCAGAACGCTCCGCGCTGCCTGATGAGCAACTCCTTTGCCTTCGGCGGCAACAACGTCAGCCTGATTATCGGAGATGCCCCATGATTGACTGGCCGCTCGCCGAACTGCTGCCCCACGCGGGCGACATGATCCTGATTGATCAGGTCCTAGGGTTCGATGAAGAGCAGATCCGCACCCGCCTCACCGTCAAGCCCGATGGCCTGTTCAACCGTGCCGACGGCAGCCTGCCGGCCTGGGTCGGCATCGAACTGATGGCCCAGAGCGTCGCCGCCTACGCCGGTTGCCATGCGCGCCAGAAAGGCCAGGCCGTCGAGTTGGGGTTCCTGCTCGGCACGCGCAAGTTCGAATGCAATGTGGAACACTTCCCCGCCGGCAGCGAACTGCAGATTCACGCCTTGCGCTCCCTGCAAGACGACAACGGCATGGGCGTATTCGAATGCCACCTGAGTGCCCCCGGCATTCAGGCCGTCGCCCGCCTCAACGTGTTCTGTCCGCCACAGGCGGACAGCTACCTGAACGAATCACCCGCTTTATCAACAGGAGTCCAGCCATGACTGAATCCATATTGGTCACCGGCTCCAGCCGCGGTATCGGCCGTGCCATCGCCCTGCGCCTGGCCCAGGCCGGCTATGACCTGATCCTGCATTGCCGCAGTGGCCGCGGCGAAGCCGAGGCCGTGCAGGCCGAAGTCGAGGCCCTGGGGCGCCAGGCGCGCATCCTGCAATTCGATGTGACCGACCGCGCCAGCTGCAAGGCCGCTCTCGAAGCCGACGTGGAAGCCCATGGCGCCTACTACGGCGTGGTGCTCAACGCCGGTCTGACCCGCGACGGCGCGTTCCCGGCCCTGAGCGAAGACGACTGGGACACCGTGCTGCGTACCAACCTCGACGGTTTCTATAACGTGCTGCACCCGCTGATCATGCCGATGATCCGGCGCCGCGCGGCCGGGCGCATCGTCTGCATCGCCTCGGTGTCCGGGCAGGTCGGCAACCGTGGCCAGGTCAACTACAGCGCTTCCAAGGCCGGCCTGATCGGCGCGGCCAAGGCCCTGGCCATCGAGCTGGGCAAACGCAAGATCACCGTCAACTGCGTGGCGCCAGGCTTGATCGACACCGCCATGCTCGACGAGAACGTGCCAGTGGACGAGCTGCTGAAGATGATCCCGGCCCAGCGCATGGGCACCCCGGAGGAAGTCGCCGGCGCGGTGAACTTCCTGATGTCCGCCGAGGCCGCCTACATCACCCGCCAGGTGCTGGCGGTCAACGGAGGCCTGGTCTGATGAAACGTGTGGTCGTCACCGGCATGGCCGGCATCACTTCGCTGGGCAGCGACTGGGACACCATCGTCGCCAACTTCGGCGCCAACCGCAGCGGCATTCGCCGGATGGACGAATGGGATCGCTTCAGCGAGCTCAATACCCGCCTGGCCGGCCCCGTGGACGACTTCAAGGTACCGGCGCACTGGACCCGCAAGCAGCTGCGCAGCATGGGCCGGGTGTCGCGGCTCGCGGTGGGGGCCGCCGAGCAAGCCCTGGCCGATGCCGGCCTGCTGGGCGACGAGTCGATCAAGGATGGGCGCATGGGCGTGGCCTGTGGCTCGTCCACCGGCAGCACCGACGAGATCAAGGCGTTCGGCAACATGTTGCTGAACTCGGTGGCCGAAGGCCTCAACGCCAACTCCTACGTGCGCATGATGCCGCACACCACCGCGGCCAATATCAGCATCTTCTTCGGCCTCACCGGCCGCCTGATCCCGACGTCCAGCGCCTGCACCAGCGGCAGCCAGGGCATCGGCTACGCCTATGAGGCGATCAAGTTCGGCCGCCTGCCGCTGATGCTCGCCGGCGGCGCCGAAGAGCTGTGCCCGACCGAAGCCATGGTGTTCGACGCGCTTTACGCCACCAGCCTGAAAAACGATGCCCCGCACACCAGCCCACGGCCCTACGACAGCGACCGCGACGGCCTGGTGATCGGCGAGGGCGGCGGCATGCTGGTGCTCGAAGAGCTGGAGCACGCCCTGGCCCGTGGCGCGCATATCCATGCCGAGATCGTCGGCTTCGGCAGCAACGCCGATGGCCAGCACACCACCCGTCCGGAGCAGGCCACCATGCGCCGGGCCATGGAGCTGGCCCTGGAAGACGCCGGCCTCGAGCCTTCGGCCATCGGTTACGTCAACGGCCACGGCACCGCTACAGAACAGGGCGACATTGCCGAAACACTGGCCACCAGCAGCCTGTTCGGCAGCCGGATGCCCATCAGTTCGCAGAAGAGTTTCCTCGGCCACACCCTGGGAGCCTGTGGCGCGCTGGAGTCCTGGTTCAGCATCGAAATGCTCAACCGCGACCTCTACGTGCACACCCTCAACCTCGACACGGTGGACCCGCGTTGCGGCGAGCTGGATTACCTGCGCGGCGAATTCCGGCAGATGAGCTGCGAATACGTGATGAACAACAACTTTGCCTTTGGCGGCGTCAACACTTCGCTGATTTTCCGCCGCTGGCCTCAATGACGTTACCCCCGGAGAAAATGGAATGTCCTCCCTGCTTCGCGCCTGCCTGATCGTGCTGGCCCTGCTGACCTGTGTCTCGTGTACCAGCAAGCGCATGTACACCCCGGACCGGGTCCTGCCCGCCACCCTCAAGGCCGACCACGAGGAAATGAAACAGGCGATCCTGAAAAACCTGGTCGCCCGCAAGTGGACCGTGCAGCGCATCAGCCCGGAGCTGATCCAGGCCGAGATCACCGTGCGCGAGCAGTACCACGTGGAAATCGACATCCAGTACACACCGACCCACTACAAGATCCTCTACCGCGACAGCCGTGGCATGAACTACGCGGACGGCAAGATCCACAAGAACTACATCCGCTGGGTGCGCCTGCTGGACAAGGGCATCCTGCGCGAGCTGAAGGACAACCAGAACGAGCGGACCGCGCAACAGCTGTCCAGCTCGGCCCAGGCGATTGCCGCGCCTAATTGAGCGCCAGCCGCCGCCCCCCTTTCTATGTCAAGGAGACCACCATGCAACTGAAGACCCTGGCCGCTGCCGCCACCCTGCTGCTCTGCACCCTGCCCGGCGTCAGCCAGGCCCGTGATACCGCGCTGTACCTGCCGTTCGACAAGGTCGTCGCCGAAGCCATCAGCACCGGCAAGATCGACGGCAGCGTGAAGTTCTACCTGGCCGGCAACAAGCCAGCCGGCAAGGTCACGGTGGTCAGCGCCGGCGCGGTCACCAACAAGAAGACCAACGCCTTCAACAAGAGCGACGAAGTGGCCTGCGAATGGGTCCTGCAATCGGCGCTGATCACCCTGCACCAGGCAGCCAAGAAAGTCGGCGCCAATGCCGTGACCGACATCGCCAGCTTCTACAAGAGCAACGAGCGCAAGGATGCGAAAACCTACGAATGCCACGCGGGCGCCCTGATGGCAGGCGTCGCGCTGCGCGGCGACCTGGCGAAGGTGGAGTAAGGCGCCAACAGGTTTCCATCCCCCCGGAAACGACAAAGGGCGCCTTTCGGCGCCCTTTCACAAACAGGCTGGCTTGTCATCGCGCTCTGCCTGTCTGGCTCTGCGATGGCTGGTTGCCCAGGATCCTCAGAGTCTCACAAGTCCCTTTCGGGTACGTGCGCAGTGTCGCTCGAAGCCTGCCGCCCGGCAACCGTGGCCATTGGCCTTATTCCTGGGAAAGGTTGACCTTAGATCCCCAAAGCCTTGCGCACAGCGGCTTTGATGGCGGCGAACTCTTCGTCTGTAAGTTGCAAGACTTCGTAAATTCGCCGGCCATGGCGGTCTTTGCGCCTGATCCGATCGAGTCGCGACAAGCCGACCGTGGCAAGCATGTCGCATTTCGCCCAGCAGACGCACGGTCGCCCCTGCATGCGGTTGGCAAGTTGCAGATGGTGCCCCAACACCACGTCAGGCGCGGTGGTGCTCAAGGGAACGACCGTCACCAGATGCCGGTTGCTCCTGTGCCTGCGTATGACCACAACAAGCCTGACCTTGACCATCTCGGGGACTTCATAACCTCTGAAGTCACAAATCAGGACACTGCCCTCCCTGGGCTGATAGTGAAGTGACATCCGTGACACTCGCGCAAAGAACCCAAGTCTGCGCAATGGGCCGGCGGATGAGCAAACCCGATCCGTTACCCGAGATGTCCACCTTCGGAACCCCGCGGAATACTACCCAGCAGGTTACAACTCGGCCTTGCGGGTCAGCAGTTCGACAAAGGCCTTGGCCATTGGCGAGCGCTGGTCGGTGCGCTGCGCCAGCCACACCGCCGAGACCGCCTCGGGGTCGAGCAGCGGTCGGTAGACCACGCCGTCGATGCGCATGCGCTGGTAGGACGCCGGCAACACCGAGACACCCAGCCCCGCCGCCACCAGGCCGATGATGGTCATGGCCTCGCCCGCTTCCTGGGCAAAGTGCGGGGTGAAGCCGACATCCCGGGCCAGGGTCAGCAACTGCGCATACAGGCCGCTGCCGTAGCTGCGCGGGAAGAACACGAAAGGCTCGTGGGCCAGGGCCGACAGCGCCAGGCCGGCTTCGCTGCCGGCCACCAGCGGGTGCTTGGAGCCCAGCACCGCCACCAGCGGTTCGCGCAGCAACTCCACCACGCTCAGGGAATCCGGCAACGGCAACGGCCGCATGATCCCGACCTGGATCGACTCGTCCAGCAGCGCCTCGGCCACCTGGGTGCTGCTCATCTCCCGCAGCTTCAGGTGCACGTCGGGAAAACGCTGGCGAAAGGCGAAGATCGCCTGGGGGATGCTGGAGTTGAAAGGTGCCGACGAGGTGAAACCGATCTTCAGTTCGCCCAGCTCCCCACGTTGCGCCCGGCGGGCCACATCCGCGGCCTTGTCGACCTGGGCCAGCACCTGTCGTGCCTCATCGAGGAACAGCCTGCCGGCCTCGCTGAGCTCGACCCGACGATTGGTACGCTCGAACAAACGCGCGCCGACCTCCTGCTCCAGCACCTGGATCTGCTGGCTCAAGGGCGGCTGGGAGATGCCCAGGACCTGTGCGGCGCGGCCGAAATGCAGCTCTTCGGCCACCGCGATGAAGTAACGCAGGTGACGCAATTCCATGATCGCCTCATTAGGTCGTAAAACATATCAATCAGGTCGAACAATATATTGGAAAGAAACATTAGCCAGCTATATGCTTTTTTCCATTGCCTGACCGGCCGCGCTCCCCCCGAGGTCCCCCGTGAAAACCGCTGTCGCTCCACTCGCCCACGAACTCCCTCCCACCGCCCTCGATGAGGTGGTCGCGCAACTGAACGAGGTCTACATCGAAAAAGGCACGCCGATGTTCATGCGCACGGTGCTGGCGCTGTTCTGCGGCGGATTCGCCACCTTCGCCCTGCTCTACTGCGTACAACCGATGATGCCGCTGCTGTCCCGGGATTTTTCCATCAACGCCGCGCAAAGCAGCCTGATCCTCTCGGTCGCCACCGGCCTGCTGGCCATCGGTCTGCTGGTCACCGGGCCGATTTCCGACCGCATCGGCCGCAAACCGGTGATGGTGGCCGCCCTGTTCGCCGCCGCGCTGTGCACCCTCGCCAGCGCCCTGATGCCGAGCTGGCACGGGGTGCTGCTGATGCGCGCGCTGGTAGGGCTGTCCCTGAGCGGCCTGGCGGCGGTGGCGATGACTTACCTGAGCGAAGAGATCCACCCACAGCACATCGGCCTGGCCATGGGCCTGTACATCGGTGGCAACGCCATTGGCGGCATGAGCGGTCGCCTGATCACCGGGGTGCTGATCGACTTCGTCAGCTGGCACACGGCAATGCTGGTGATCGGTGGCCTGGCGCTGATCGCGGCGGCGGTGTTCTGGAGAATCCTCCCCGAATCGCGCAACTTCCGCGCCCGCTCGCTGCACCCGCGCAGCCTGCTGGACGGCTTCGTCATGCACTTTCGCGACGCCGGCCTGCCGCTGCTGTTCCTCGAAGCCTTCGTGCTGATGGGCGCGTTCGTCACGCTGTTCAACTACATCGGCTATCGCCTGCTGGCCGCGCCGTATCACATGGATCAGGCCTTCGTCGGCCTGCTGTCGGTGGTGTACCTGTCGGGGATCTACAGCTCGGCGAAAATCGGTGCCCTGGCCGACCGCCTGGGACGGCGCAAAATGCTCTGGGCCACCATCTCGCTGATGCTCGCCGGCCTCGCGCTGACCATGCTCAGCGCGTTGCCGGTGGTGATCATCGGCATGCTGATCTTCACGTTCGGCTTCTTCGGCGCCCACTCGGTCGCCAGCAGCTGGATCGGCCGGCGCGCCCTCAAGGCCAAGGGCCAGGCCTCATCGCTGTACCTGTTCAGCTATTACGCCGGATCGAGCATCGCCGGGACGGCGGGCGGGGTGTTCTGGCACATGGCCGGGTGGAACGGCATCGGCCTGTTTATCAGCGCCCTGCTGTTGGTGGCGCTGCTGGTGGCGTTGAAGCTGGCCAAACTGCCGCCACTGGCCACTCGGTAGTTGCTAAACGAACATGCCGGAGACCACCCCCCGCGATCCATACGCAGGGGCCGGTCGCCGGCATGGCGATAGCTGAAGACTGTCGATCGGCTTACTTGACGATCTCCACCAGGTCGACGTCGATCTCACGCTTCATCAACCCCTTCTCGACCTCACCGGTCAGCCTGACCTGGGTCTTCTCGTTGAACGCCACTGGCGGCAGGTCTTCGTCGTCGATCTCGACGGTGATGGTGCCGCTGGCATCCTTGAATTCGTACTTGTCGTCATTGTTCAGCTTCTTGACCACATGGCCCTGCAACACCACCGGCGTATCGTCCGCGGCATCGTTGGCCGCCGCGACGCTGGTGACGGCCTGGGCGCCAGGACCGGTGTAGCCGACAGCCAGGGCGGCGGTGCTGAACAGCGGAGCGAGCAACAGAACGAGGTAACGGGTTTTCATGGCAGTGATCCAATGTGGGTTTCGATAGCGCCAGATTAACCAGTCAGGCTGAATTGAAACTTAATCCGCCAGGCCGTTTCCCGGGCACAAAAAAGGCCCGGCGAATGCCGGGCCTGGTTATCGGGTCGCGATCACTGGTGATACTGCGCCGACAATTCGTGCACCGCGCGCAGGAAAGCGCCGGCGTGCTCCGGGTCGACTTCCGGGGTGATGCCGTGGCCAAGGTTGAACACATGGCCGCTGCCCTTGCCGTAGCTGGCAAGGATGCGCCCGACTTCGGCACGGATCGCTTCCGGCTTGGCGTAGAGCACCGTCGGGTCCATGTTGCCTTGCAAGGCGACTTTGTTGCCGACCCGCCGGCGCGCTTCGCCGAGGTCGCAGGTCCAGTCCAGGCCCAGGGCGTCGGCACCGGCGTCGGCAATGCTTTCCAGCCACAGGCCGCCGTTCTTGGTGAACAGGATCACCGGCACCTTGCGCCCTTCATGCTCGCGGATCAGGCCGCTGACGATCTTGCGCATGTAGGCCAGGGAGAACTCCTGGTAGGCCGCCGCCGACAGGTTGCCGCCCCAGGTGTCGAAGATCTGCACCGCTTGCGCGCCGGCCTTGATCTGGCCGTTGAGGTAGCTGACGACCGACTGCGCCAGCTTGTCCAGCAGCAGGTGCATGGCTTGCGGGTTGTCGTAGAGCATCGCCTTGGTCTTGCGGAAGTCCTTCGACGAGCCGCCTTCGACCATGTAGGTGGCCAGGGTCCAGGGGCTGCCGGAGAAGCCGATCAGCGGCACGCGGCCGTTAAGCTCGCGGCGGATGGTGCTGACCGCGTCCATCACGTAACCCAGGTCCTTGTGCGGATCCGGGATCGGCAGGGCCTCGATATCGGCCAGGGTACTGACGACCTTCTTGAAACGTGGGCCTTCGCCGGTTTCGAAGTACAGGCCCTGCCCCATGGCGTCGGGGATGGTCAGGATGTCGGAGAAGAGGATGGCCGCATCCAGTTGTGGATAACGGTCCAGCGGTTGCAGCGTGACTTCGCAGGCGAACTCCGGGTTCATGCACAGGCTCATGAAGTCACCGGCGTTGGCACGGCTGGCGCGGTATTCAGGCAGGTAGCGCCCAGCCTGACGCATCATCCACACCGGGGTGACGTCTACGGGTTGCTTGAGCAGGGCACGAAGGAAACGGTCGTTCTTCAGGGCAGTCATGTCGGCATCCGGAAAAAAAGTGCGGGCATTTTCTCAGAGCGCGACGCAAAAGGCACGGCGAGAGCCGTGCCTTTTATCTATCGGGTCAATTTGTCGCGCCACAAGTGCCGCTTCTGTAGCCGCTGCCGCAGGCTGCGATAAGGCCGCAGGCCTTCAGCGATCTCACGATCCTGCGCCCGCGTTGCGGTCGTTCGCAGCCTTCGGCAGCGGCTACAGGGATGGCCTTTGCTGTATCAGACGCCCAGGTAGTCGAGGATCCCTTCGGCGGCGTTGCGGCCTTCGAAGATCGCCGTCACCACCAGGTCGGAACCGCGCACCATGTCGCCACCGGCGAAGATCTTCGGGTTGCTGGTCTGGTGCTTGTACTGGCCCTGCTCCGGCGCCACGACGCGGCCCTGGCTGTCGGTCTGGATGCTGAACTGCTCGAACCACGGCGCCGGGCTCGGGCGGAAACCGAAGGCGATGACCACGGCGTCGGCCGGGATGACCTCTTCGGAACCCGGGATCGGCTCGGGGCTGCGACGGCCACGGGCGTCCGGCTCGCCGAGACGGGTCTCGACCACCTTCACGCCTTCGACCTTGTCTTCGCCGACGATGGCGATCGGCTGGCGGTTGTAGAGGAACTTCACGCCTTCTTCCTTGGCATTCTTCACCTCTTTGCGCGAGCCCGGCATGTTCGCTTCGTCACGACGATAGGCACAGGTTACCGCCTTGGCGCCCTGGCGGATCGACGTGCGGTTGCAGTCCATCGCCGTGTCGCCGCCACCGAGGACCACGACCTTCTTGCCCTTCATGTCGACGAAGTCTTCCGGCGACTTTTCAAAGCCCAGGTTGCGGTTGACGTTGGCGATCAGGAAGTCCAGCGCGTCGTGCACGCCCGGCAGGTCCTCGCCGGCAAAGCCGCCCTTCATGTAGGTGTAGGTGCCCATGCCCATGAATACCGCATCGTATTCTTCGAGCAGTTGCTCCATGGTCACGTCCTTGCCCACCTCGGTGTTGAGGCGGAACTCGATGCCCATGCCGCTGAAGACTTCGCGACGATTGCTCAGCACGGTCTTTTCCAGCTTGAACTCGGGGATGCCGAAGGTCAGCAGGCCACCGATTTCCGGGTTCTTGTCGAACACCACCGGGGTCACGCCACCGCGCACCAGCACGTCGGCGCAGCCCAGGCCCGCCGGGCCCGCGCCGATCACCGCGACCCGCTTGCCGGTCGGCTTGACCTTGGACATGTCCGGGCGCCAGCCCATGGCGAAGGCGGTGTCGGTGATGTACTTCTCCACCGAACCGATGGTCACCGCGCCGAAGCCGTCGTTGAGGGTGCAAGCACCCTCGCACAGGCGATCCTGCGGGCACACCCGGCCGCAGACTTCCGGCAGGGTGTTGGTCTGGTGCGACAGCTCGGCGGCGGCGAGGATGTTGCCCTCGGCCACCAGCTTGAGCCAGTTGGGAATGAAGTTGTGCACCGGGCACTTCCATTCGCAGTACGGGTTACCGCAACCCAGGCAGCGATGGGCCTGGTCGGCCGACTGCTGGGGTTTGAAGGGCTCGTAGATCTCCACGAACTCTTTCTTGCGTTGACGCAACAGTTTCTTCTTCGGATCCTTGCGCCCGACCTCGATGAACTGGAAGTCATTATTCAGACGTTCAGCCATTACTAAAACCTCTTAACAGCAGCTCAAAGCTACAAGCTTCAAGCTGCAAGACAATCACGTGTGCAGGCATATCGCGCACTGCTGTTAACTTGCGGCTTGAAGCTTGCCGCTTGCAGCTGCGTCGTTATTGCGGATTCGCACGAGTACTGGAGAGCAGAGATTTCAAGCTCGCCGCCTTAGGTTTGACCAACCAGAAACGACGCAAGTAGTCATCGAGGTTCTCGGCCAGGTTACGGCCCCACTCGCTACCGGTTTCCTCGACGTATTCGTCCAGCACGCGCTGCAGGTGGCTGCGATAGGCTTCCATCGCTTCGCCGCTGATCCGCTGGATTTCCACCAGCTCGTGGTTGACCCGGTCAACGAAGGTGTTGTCCTGGTCGAGCACGTAGGCGAAACCGCCGGTCATGCCTGAGCCGAAGTTGTAACCGGTCTTGCCCAGCACGCAGACAAAACCACCGGTCATGTATTCGCAGCAGTGATCGCCAGTGCCTTCCACCACGGTGTGGGCACCGGAGTTGCGCACGGCGAAACGCTCGCCCGCGGTGCCGGCGGCGAACAGCTTGCCGCCGGTAGCGCCGTACAGGCAGGTGTTGCCGATAATCGCGCTGTCCTGAGTCTTGTAGGCGCTGCCTTTGGGCGGAACGATCACCAGCTTGCCGCCGGTCATGCCCTTGCCGACGTAGTCGTTGGCGTCGCCTTCGAGGTAGAGGTTCAGGCCGCCGGCGTTCCACACCCCGAAGCTCTGACCGGCAGTGCCCTTGAAGCGGAAGGTGATCGGCGCCTTGGCCATGCCCTGGTTGCCGTGGACCTTGGCGATTTCACCGGAAATCCGCGCACCGATGGAACGGTCGCAGTTGCAGATGTCGAGCGCGAACTCGGCACCGCTGAGATCGGCGATCGCAGGCTTGGCCATGGCGACCATTTTCTCGGCCAGCAGGCCCTGGTCGAACGGCGGGTTGCGATCGACCTGGCAGAACTGCGGCTTGTCCGCCGGGATATGGTCACTGCCCAGCAACGGGGTCAGGTCCAGGTGATGCTGCTTGGCGGTCTGGCCTTCGAGGATTTCCAGCAGATCGGTGCGACCGATCAGCTCTTCCAGCGAACGCACGCCCAGCTTGGCCAGCCACTCACGGGTTTCCTCGGCGACGTAGGTGAAGAAGTTCACCACCATCTCGACGGTACCGATGTAGTGGTCCTTGCGCAGCTTCTCATTCTGAGTCGCCACGCCGGTGGCACAGTTGTTCAGGTGGCAGATACGCAGGTACTTGCAACCCAGGGCGATCATCGGCGCGGTGCCGAAGCCGAAGCTTTCGGCTCCGAGGATCGCCGCCTTGATCACGTCGAGGCCGGTTTTCAGGCCACCGTCGGTTTGCACCCGGACCTTGCCGCGCAGGTCGTTGCCGCGCAGGGTCTGGTGGGTTTCCGCCAGGCCCAGTTCCCACGGCGCACCGGCGTACTTGATCGAGGTCAGCGGCGAGGCGCCGGTGCCACCGTCGTAGCCGGAGATGGTGATCAGGTCGGCATAGGCCTTGGCCACGCCAGCGGCGATGGTGCCGACGCCGGCTTCCGCCACCAGCTTCACCGAGACCAGCGCCTGCGGGTTGACCTGCTTCAAGTCGAAGATCAACTGCGACAAGTCTTCGATGGAATAGATGTCGTGGTGCGGCGGTGGCGAAATCAGGGTCACGCCCGGTACCGCGTAACGCAGCTTGGCGATCAGGCCGTTGACCTTGCCGCCCGGCAGCTGGCCGCCTTCGCCGGGCTTGGCGCCCTGGGCCACCTTGATCTGCAGCACTTCGGCGTTGACCAGGTATTCCGGGGTCACGCCGAAACGGCCGGTGGCCACCTGCTTGATCTTCGAGCTCTTGATGGTGCCGTAGCGCGCCGGGTCTTCGCCGCCTTCACCGGAGTTGGAACGCGCACCCAGGCGGTTCATGGCTTCGGCCAGGGCTTCGTGGGCCTCCGGCGACAGCGCGCCCAGGGAGATACCGGCGGAGTCGAAACGCTTGAGGATCGATTCCAGCGGCTCGACTTCGCTGATGTCCATCGGCGTGTCCAGGGTCTTCACCTTGAACAGGTCGCGGATCATCGATACCGGGCGGTTGTCCACCAGCGCGGTGTATTCCTTGAACTTGGCGTAGTCGCCCTGCTGCACGGCGGCTTGCAGGGTGTTGACCACGTCCGGGTTGTAGGCGTGGTATTCGCCACCGTGGACGAACTTCAGCAGGCCGCCTTGCTGGATCGGCTTGCGCGGGCTCCAGGCTTCGGCAGCCAGGGCTTTCTGCTCGGCTTCGATGTCGACGAAACGCGCGCCCTTGATGCGGCTCGGCACGCCACGGAAGCTCAGCTCGCAGACTTCCTCGGACAGGCCGATGGCCTCGAACAACTGCGCACCACGGTAGGACGCGATGGTCGAGATACCCATCTTCGACAGGATCTTCAGCAGGCCCTTGGTGATGCCCTTGCGGTAGTTCTTGAACACCTCGTAGAGGTCGCCCAACACTTCACCGGTACGGATCAGGTCGCCCAGCACTTCATAGGCCAGGAACGGATAGACCGCCGAGGCGCCGAAACCGATCAGCACCGCGAAATGGTGCGGATCGCGCGCGGTGGCGGTTTCCACCAGGATGTTGGAGTCGCAGCGCAGGCCCTTCTCGGTCAGGCGGTGGTGCACCGCGCCGGTGGCCAGGGACGCGTGGATCGGCAACTTGCCCGGGGCGATATGGCGGTCGCTGAGGACGATCTGGGTACGACCGGCGCGCACGGCTTCTTCGGCCTGGTCGGCGACGTTGCGGATCGCCGCTTCCAGGCCGAGGCTTTCCTCGTAGTTCAGGTCGATGACCTGACGCTCGAAGCCCGGACGGTCGAGGTTCATCAGCGAGCGCCACTTGGCGGGCGAGATCACCGGCGAGCTGAGGATCACGCGGGAAGCGTGCTCAGGCGATTCCTGGAAGATGTTGCGCTCGGCACCGAGGCAGATCTCCAGGGACATGACGATGGCTTCGCGCAGTGGGTCGATCGGCGGGTTGGTGACCTGGGCGAACTGCTGGCGGAAGTAGTCGTACGGCGTGCGCACACGCTGGGACAGCACAGCCATCGGCGTATCGTCGCCCATGGAGCCGACCGCCTCGTAGCCTTGCTCGCCCAAGGGACGCAGCACCTGATCACGCTCCTCGAAGGTGACCTGGTACATCTTCATGTACTGCTTGAGTTGGTCGACGTCGTAGAACGCCGAACCGTGGTCGTTGTCTTCCATGGTCGCCTGGATGCGCAGGGCGTTCTTGCGCAGCCATTGCTTGTACGGATGACGGGACTTCAGGCGGTTGTCGATGGCGTCGGTGTCGAGGATCTGCCCGGTTTCGGTGTCCACGGCGAAGATCTGGCCCGGGCCGACACGGCCCTTGGCGATCACGTCTTCGGGCTGGTAGTTCCAGACGCCGATTTCCGATGCCAGGGTGATGAAACCGTTCTTGGTGGTGACCCAGCGCGCCGGGCGCAGGCCGTTACGGTCGAGCAGGCAGACGGCGTAGCGGCCGTCGGTCATGACCACACCCGCGGGGCCGTCCCACGGTTCCATGTGCATGGAGTTGTATTCGTAGAACGCACGCAGGTCGGCGTCCATGGTCTCGACGTTCTGCCACGCTGGCGGGATGATCATCCGCACGCCACGGAACAGGTCGATGCCGCCGGTGACCATCAGCTCGAGCATGTTGTCCATGCTCGAGGAGTCGGAACCCACGCGGTTGACCAGCGGGCCGAGTTCTTCCAGATCCATCAGGTCGTTGGTGAACTTGGTGCGCCGGGCCTGGGCCCAGTTGCGGTTGCCGGTGATGGTGTTGATCTCGCCGTTGTGGGCGAGGAAGCGGAACGGCTGCGCCAGCGGCCATTTCGGCAGGGTGTTGGTGGAGAAGCGCTGGTGGAACACGCAGATCGCGGTTTGCAGGCGCGGGTCACCCAGGTCCGGATAGAAGGCGGCGAGGTCCGCCGGCATCATCAGGCCTTTATAGATGATGGTCTTGTGGGAAAAGCTGCAGATGTAGTGGTCGGTATCGGCGGCGTTGGCTACCGACGAACGACGACGGGCACTGAACAGCTTGACTGCCATGTCCTGGTCGCTCAGGCCTTCGCCGCCGATGTAGACCTGTTCGATCTGCGGCAGGCGCTCCAGGGCCAGGCGGCCGAGAACGCTGGTATCGATCGGCACTTTGCGCCAGCCGATCAGTTGCAGGCCTTCGGCCAGGATCTCGCGGTTCATGTTCTCGCGAGCGGCTTCGGCCTTGGCCGGATCCTGGTTGAAGAAGACCATGCCCACGGCATATTGCTTGGGCAATTCGACACTGAAGGTTTCCTGGGCAATGGCTCGCAGGAACGCGTCAGGCTTCTGAATCAGCAGACCGCAACCGTCGCCGGTCTTGCCGTCCGCGTTGATCCCACCGCGGTGGGTCATGCAGGTCAGGGCCTCGATGGCCGTTTGCAAAAGGGTATGACTGGGTTCGCCCTGCATATGGGCTATCAGACCGAAACCGCAGTTATCCTTGAATTCATCTGGTTGGTACAGACCTGCTTTCATAGACACTTTCTCACCAGGCTGCCTCTTGTCGAGACAAATTTCTTTTCAATTCAACCAGTTACCATCCACGCCGAACGTACGCCGGCTTTGCGGGGGCAAAAGGGAGGTCATTGTACACACCGACACAGACGCTCACAAATTTGGCGACGAAATGTCGCAAATCTATGTCGCATTTATGAAAGGTTTAAAGCGATATGCTGTGCTAGTCAAAACTTTTTTAGTTCGGACCGCGACGACTCAAAAGCTACTGTGACGCAGACACCACAAGGCACGCGGCCTTGAAGGCAGCATGCGCATGCGGATTTTTTTGAGGTGCTGGGAGAGGCGGCCTGGGTAAGGCCGCCGAATCTTCAGCGAGTTGCTGCCAGTTCCTGTTGGACGCTGGCGACAGTGCGAGGCCAAGGTTTACCAGCCTGAACCTTCGCTGGCAAGGCCTTGATAGCGGTAACGGCTGCATCACGGCTGCTGAAGCTGCCGTAAGTGATCACATACAGCGGTTTGCCGTTGAGGACTTTCTTGAAATAACGGTACTGAGCGCCCTGCTCCTTGACGAAGCTCTGCGCCGCGGCTTCGGAACTGGTGCCCAGGATCTGCACGACGTAGTTGCCTGGCGCCTGACCGGCGTACCAGCTACCGCCGGTGGCGGCCTTGGCTACGGTGACAGGTTTCTCGGCTGGCTTGGCAGCCGGTGCAGCCGGCTTGCTGACCGGAGCAGGCGCAGGCTTGACCACTGGAGCCGGCTTGGCGGCAGCGACCTGAGTCGGTGCCGGGGTCGGACGGGCTTCAGGCGTCGGCGCTGGACCGGCCGGCACGCCGGCTGGCGGTGCAATGGTGGTCACGGTCGGCGGCGTGGCGCTGGAGCCTTCCACCGGTACGCCATCGTCACCCTCGGTGATCCCGCCGGCGGCTTCGGCCAGAGGACCGCGCATCACCGGTTGCGACTGACCGACCAATGGCAGCGGCATTGGCTGGGAAGAACCGGCGAACTCGACAGCCGGGCTGCCATTGCTGTTCGGTTGCGGTGTCTGGCCCAGCGGCAGCTGCGCCTGTTCGTTGGCTGGCGCACCGGTACTTGGTGCCTTGCTGCGACCCGGCATCAGCCAGGCAGCGGCAACGGCCACCACTACGACTGCGGATATCGCCAATACGTGTTTCTTCGGCATGTTGAACCCCATACTTGGACGCTTGACCGCTGAGCGGCTGGCAATCATGGCTTCGATCATTGCATCCCGGGCGACCTGGTTGATGTTGCCAGGCCAGCCATCGGAGCCTTCGTGAATATCACTGATCTGATCCGCGGAGAAAAGTTCGATACCCCGTCCTGCGCCTTCGAGACGCTGCGCCAGGTATTCGCGGGTTTCTTCTTCGGTGTAAGGCTGCAGTTCGATGACATGGAAGCGCTCTTCTTCCGCACTCAGCTGCTCCAGGCCGGCAATCAGCGACGACTCGCCGAACAGGAACACATGCGGGCGACCTTCCGGAGCACCGGCGGCAAGCGCCAGCAGCGCCTCGAGCGCCGACTCGTCGAGCTGCTCGGCGTCATCCACCAGCAGATAGACTTCCTGGCCGGTCAGGGCCAGTTGCACCACTTGCGCCAGGATCGGGCCGATTTCGGCCTGCTCGACGTTCAGCGCCTGGGCCACCTGCCGCAGCACGCCCGCCGCGTCGCCGGCACCGCGGGCGGAAACCACCACGCTCTGTACCGATTGCTTGTTGGTGCTGGCTACCAGCGCCTGACGCAGCAGCGTCTTGCCGCTGCCCTGCGGGCCGGTCACGACCAGCAGCAACTGGCTGTAGCGCGCCAGGTGATGCAGTTGCCCCAGCACCGGCTTGCGCTGGGCGGGGAAAAACTTGAAGCCAGGCACCCGTGGAGCGAAAGGGTCATGGCTCAATTGATAGTGGCCGAGGAAAGCCTCGTCGGCATGCAAACTAGTCATGGGGATCTTATTAACCTTTAAGCTGAGCCAGGGCGCGGTAATCCGCTCCCAGCGTGGCCTGTAAAACCTCTTTCGGATAATCGTCGGTCACTACGGCTTCGCCCATGCGGCGCAACAGCACCAGACGCAAACGACCATCGATCACTTTCTTGTCAATTGCCATGTGTTCGAGAAAATCCGCCTCGGTCATTTCCTCGGGCGGAATGACCGGCAAGCCTGCGCGCTGGAACAGGCGAATGCCGCGGTCACGCTCCTCGGCGCTAATCCAGCCAAGGCGTGCGGACATCTCCAGTGCCATTACGGTGCCAGCGGCAACCGCTTCACCATGCAGCCAGACACCATAGCCCATGTGGGTTTCGATGGCGTGGCCGAAGGTATGCCCCAGGTTCAGCGTGGCGCGCACACCGGACTCACGCTCGTCGGCGCCCACCACGGCCGCCTTGGCCGCGCAGGAGCGTTCGATAGCATAGGTCAGCGCCTGCTGGTCCAGGGCTCGCAAGCGGTCGACGTTGTCTTCGAGCCAGGTAAGGAAGGGCTCGTCGCAGATCAGACCGTATTTGATGACTTCCGCCAGGCCGGCCGACAGCTCGCGAGGCGGCAGGGTATTGAGCGAGGCGGTATCGATCAGCACCACGTTCGGCTGATAGAAGGCACCGACCATGTTCTTGCCCAGCGGATGGTTGATACCGGTCTTGCCGCCCACCGACGAATCGACCTGGGACAACAAGGTGGTAGGAATCTGGATGAAATCGACGCCACGCTGGTAGCAGGCGGCGGCAAAGCCGGCCATATCGCCGATCACCCCGCCGCCAAGGGCGATGATCGTGGTGCGGCGATCGTGGCGTGCGGTCAGCAGGCCATCGAAAATAAGCTGCAGGGTTTCCCAGTTCTTGAACGCTTCGCCGTCGGGAAGAACCACCGAGATCACCGAGAACTGGGCGAGGCTGCGTTTCAGACGCTCAAGGTACAGCGGCGCTACGGTTTCATTGGAAACGATCGCCACTTGTCGCCCGGCGATGTGCGGAGCCAGCAACTCGGGCCGGTCCAACAAACCTTCGCCAATATGAATCGGGTAGCTGCGCTCGCCTAGATCGACCTTAAGTGTCTGCATGTGTCCCCACAGTGAAGATGGAAGCTGGTGTCCTGCCTTGCATTAACGACTGGCATCGCCTGGCTTTCTGACGCCGCGCAATAGCCATGCGCCACAACCGCGAGCGATCATGGCAAGGCGCCGAGGATAGCGCATTTCACGCTGCGCATTAACGGGGAGGCAGTTGCTGCAGGCGGTCCAGTATGTCCAGCACCACCATGCGCGGTGGCCGTTCATCGGTTTCAACCACCAGGTCGGCGATTTCCCGATAAAGCGGATCGCGAATCGCCAACAGGTCCCGCAGGGTCTTCGCCGGATCGGCCGTGCGCAGCAGCGGTCGATTGCGATCCCGTGCAGTGCGACCGACCTGCTGCTCCACCGAAGCATGCAGATAGACCACACGCCCCCCGGCATGCAGCGCCAGACGGTTGGCTTCGCGCATCACCGCGCCGCCGCCGGTCGCCAGGACCACGCCATCGGCGGAGCACAGCTCGGCGATCATGGCCTGTTCCCGATCACGAAAGCCCGGCTCACCTTCTTTATCGAAGATCCACGGGATATTGGCACCCGTGCGCAACTCAATTTCCTTATCGGAATCTTTGAATGGCAGGCGCAGCTCTTTGGCCAGCAAGCGACCAATGGTGCTTTTTCCAGCCCCCATTGGCCCAACAAGAATCAAATTTCGCACAGAATCAACGACTCACAGCAATCGCCTGGTTGTTCATGATACGCGGAGTGAGAAATACCAGCAGCTCGGATTTTTTCTCCGACACCACGTCACGCCGGAAAAGGCGGCCAAGATACGGCACATCGCCGAGAAATGGCACCTTATCTACAACCTTGCTTTGCGTATTGGAGAAAACTCCACCGATGACGATGGTCTCTCCATCGTTGATCAGGACCTTGGCGTTGACCTCGTTCTTCTTGATCGGCGGCACGTCCTGGACTTTGTTCAGGTAGTCCGGCTCGTCCTTGGTGACCTTGACCTCCATGATGATGCGGTTATCCGGGGTGATCTGTGGCGTCACCTCCAGGGACAGCGAGGCCTCCTTGAACGACACCGAGGTCGCCCCGCTGGAGGCGGCTTCCTGATAGGGGATTTCCGTGCCCTTGAGGATCTTCGCCGTCTCCTTGTCGGACGTGACGACCTTGGGCTGGGAGACGATTTCCCCGTTACCGGTCTTTTCCATGGCTGTCAGCTCAAGGTCCAGCAACACATTGTCGGTGATGAAGGCGATACCCAGGCCGGAGGTATTGGCGGTAGTGCCCAGGTCGACGAACGGTGAGTTGCTGCTGGTGCTGCCCGGCGTGCCTATGGTGGAGGAACCGTTGGTGCCGTTGCTGACCCCCGAGGCATTCCAGTTGCCCTGGTTCTGGATCGAGCCGCCCCAGCGCACGCCCAGGCTTTTGTCGTAGTCGACGTTGGCCTCGACGATCCGCGCTTCGATCATCACCTGGCGCACCGGGATATCCAGCTGGCTGACGATCCGCCGCAGCTCGTCCAGGCGCTCCCGGGTCTGGTAGGCGATGATGTTGTTGGTCCGCTCATCGACAGTGATCGACCCGCGTTCGTCGGACTTGTCCTCGGCGCGGGTGACCGACTGGAACAGCTTGGCGATCTCCGCGGCCTTGGCGTAGTTGACCTGCAGCAGTTCGCGCCGCAATGGTTCCAGGTCGGCGATCTGCTTCTGCGACTCCAGCTCCTGGCGTTCGCGGGCAGCGATTTCATCGGCCGGCGCCACCAGCAACACGTTGCCCACCTTGCGCCTGTCCAGCCCCTTGGTCTTGAGCACCAGATCGAGGGCCTGGTCCCACGGCACATTCTGCAGGCGCAAGGTAATGCCGCCCTGCACCGTATCGCTGGCCACCAGGTTGAGGTTGGTGAAATCGGCGATCAGTTGCAGCACCGAGCGAACCTCGATGTCCTGGAAGTTCAGTGAGAGCTTTTCGCCGTTGTAGGCCGAGCGCTCGGCGTTGCGTTTCTGCAGGTCGCCCGAGGTCATCGGCCTGACGCTCACCGTGAGTTTGTTGTCCGTCTGGTAGGTCGAGTAATCGAAAGTGCCGCCGGGCTCGATAGTGACGATGGCCTTGCCGGACTCCGCCCGGGCGCTGACGAACTGCACGGGGGTGGCGAAATCCTTGACGTCCAGCCTGACCCGCAGGGGCTCGGGCAGGCGGGCCTTGGCGAAGGTGAGGACGAGCTTGCCGCCGCGCTCCTGTATATCCGGGCTCATTCCCGAGTCGGAGAGATCGATCAGCACATTACCTTCGCCTTGCTCGCCGCGCTGGAAATCCACGCTGCGAATCGACCGCCCCACGGAAGCCACGGCCTTGGCCCGCCCGGACGCGACAGCCGGCTGCCCCGGCGCACTCAGCGCCGCCGTCGCCCCTTGGCCGATCACCACAAACAGCTGATTGCCGGCGACCCGAGTGCTGTAGGGCGCCAGCGCGACCAGATTGACGACGACCCGGGTACGCTGCCCCGATTCGACCACCGTCACGCTGCGCGCATTGCCATTGCCCAGGTCACGGCTCTTGTCTGCCAGCTGGCTGACAACACCAGGCAGATCGAGGGCGATCCGCGCTGGCTGGTCGGTGGTATAGCCGCGCGGCTCGGGCACCGGCCCATCGAAGGTGAGTTTCAACTCCAGGCGATCCCCCGGCAGTGCCGCGACATCCAGGGCCTTGAGGCTGGCCGCCATGGCCATCGGTGAAAGCAGCGCCATCCATAGCGCAATACCGAAGGCTGAAAAGATCCTGTTCATGATGCGAGTTCCACTATGAGTGTTCTTTTAATGGAATGGTCCGTGGTCGCTCCAGCCACGCTCCCGCTCCATCGGGAACAATCTCGACCACCTCGACCTGTGAATCGCTGATCGCGACAATCCGCCCGTCGTTACGCCCCAGGTAATCGCCGACCTTCAGCCGATGCACGCCACCGGCGCCACGCAACAGCGCAAAGAAGCCGGAAGCATTGGAAAGGGTGCCCACCATCTCGAACTGTTCGATGCTGAAGCCCTCGAGATACTGCTTGCTGCGGTTCGGATCCGGCTTGACCGCAGGCGAGCCTGCCCGACGTGCCGCCAGGTCCACCCTGACCGCAGGCTGAAACGGGCTGCGCAAGGGTGCGGCGTTATAGGTGAACGTTGGGTAAGACCCGAATGCCGGCATTGGTTCAATCTCGCCGGGCGACTGCAAGCGCGCCTCGTTCATGTAGGCATCCAGATCACTGAAGTCGTCATCGTTGCCACAACCAGCCAGCCCGACAAATGCCAGCACCAGCAACAAGCCGTGAGCGCGCTTCATGGGCGTGGCACCTTGTAGCGGTAAGTCCTGGCCAGAATGTTCATGCGCAGGTTCGAACCGACCTGCGGCGTGACCGGTTTGATCTCGAAATCATGCAGGGTGACGATTCGCGGCAAACCGGCCACGCCGCTGACGAAAGTCGCCAGTGCGTGATAGCCGCCGGTAACCCTGATCTGGATTGGCAATTCGACGTAAAACGGCTGGACCACCTCCGGCAACAGCTTGATCTCTTCGAACTCCAGCCCGCTGCCAAGCCCGGTGCGGCTGATGTCTTCAAGCAGGCCCGGCACCTCGGTATCGCTGGGCAACTGGCGCAGCATGAGGTCAAAGGCGGTTTCCATGGCCTTCATCTGTTCGGTGTAAGGCCCGAGGTTGGCCACCAGGCGCGCCTTGCTGGCGAACTGCTGTTTCAGCACGGCCTCGTCCACCCGGCGCTGGTCGAGTTGCAGCAACAGGTCCTTGAGGTACAGGTTGTAGCCGAGGGCCAGTACCAGCAGCATGACCAGCGCCACGACCACGCCTTTGACCAGCGCCGGCCACGCCCCCATGTTGCTCATTTCCAGCTCGCCGAGATCGATCCGGCGCATCTGCGCCCACCCGCCGGACAGGTTCATTGCCCTTCCTCACCCAGGGCGGGCCGGGTCTGATGGACGGTCAGCTGAAACACATTGACCTGGTCGGCGTTGTCCGCCCCGGCGGCCTTGACCTCTGTCAGGCTCGGCGCATCGAACCAGTCCGAGGCGTCCAGGTTGCGCATCAGGTCCGAAACACGATGGTTCGATTCGGCCGCCCCGGTGATGGAAAGAGTCTGCCCGCTCATCCTGACATCGGTGAAATACACCCCGTCCGGCAGGGTGCGGGCCAATTGGTCGAACATCCGCGCACTAGTGGAGCGATTGCCTTGCAGGTCCTGGATGATCTTCATCCGTTCCACCAGTTGCTCGCGATGCAGCTTCAGCTCACCGATCTTGGCGATCCGTTGATCGAGCAAGGTGATTTGAGCGCCTACGTGATTGTTGCGCGCCAGTTGCCTGTCGATCGCCCGGTCGATGATCCTGTCGCCCGCGAACAACACACCCAGGGCCACCGTCACAGCCGCCGCCAGGGCCAGGAAAAAGTGGCGACGCCGCTGTTCGCGCCGCGCCTCGCGCCAGGGAAGAAGATTGATCCGCGCCATCAGTCGAAACTCCGCAAGGCCAGCCCGCAGGCGACCATCAAGGACGGGGCTTCGCTGACCAGGGCCGCGGCGTCGACCTTGGCGCCGATGCTCATGCCAGCGAAGGGGTTGGCGATCAGCGCAGGCAAGCCCAAGCGCTGCTCGATCAACGGGACAAGCCCCGGAACCGAGGCGCTGCCACCCGCCAACAGGATGGAGTCGACCTGGTGTTGCGGGGCGGAGGCCTGGAAAAACTGCAACGAGCGCGAAACCTGTTGCACAACCGCCTCCTGAAAAGGTTGCAGCACCTCACTGGCGTAATCGTCCGGCAGGCCACCCTGCTTTTTCGCCAGGCCGGCCTCTTCTTTCGACAGCCCGTAGCGACGCTGGATGTGTTCGGTCAGTTGGTGTCCGCCGAACAACTGCTCACGGGAATAGACGATCTGCCCTTCATGCACGATGCTCAGGGTGGTCAGGGTGGCGCCGATATCGACCAGCGCCACGGTCCGGGCAGCCGGCGAGCCAGCCGCCAGGGCGAACGAACGCTCCAGCGCGCAGACTTCCAGGTCCACCACTCGGGCCGTCAGCCCGGCGAGCTCGAGCGCCGCCTCGCGAACTTCGATGTGCTCCTTGCGGCAGGCCGCCAACAGCACATCGACGCGTTCGGGATTGCGGGCCGAATAGCCGAGGACGTCGAAATCGATGGCGGCCTCGTCCAGCGGATAGGGAATGTACTGGTCGGCGTCGACCTTGAGCTGGCTTTCCCGATCGTCGTCGGACAGCCCGGCCTCCATCTCGATGACCTTGCTGATCACCGCCGAGCCGGCCATCGCCAGCGCCGCGTGCTTCGCACCCGGCCGGGCCCTGGCCAGCAGGCGAGACAGGGCATGCCCGACCCCTTCAGGCTCGACGATGTTTTTTTCGACCACGGCGTTGGCCGGCAACGGCTCCACGCCATAGGCCTCGACCCGAAAACGGCCACCGACACGGCTCAATTCAAGAAGCTTGACCGAGGTGGAGCTGATATCGATCCCCAGAAGGGAACTCGCCTTTTTACTGAAGAGTCCTAGCACTACCAATTCCCTATGACTATCCGTGACTTACGGACTCTGGAATGTCCATTGCGTTCAATCACCACGTCTTGACAGACGGGCAAATGACGCCCTTGGCGGAAAAATGCTTATAATGCCCAGCGATTTTTCCGCGATTTATCTGCTGCGTGAGCCGATTCCTGACTGTGAATACCTGACGCCCAATTCATTCCTTTCTCTGGAAATCCAAAAGCCTTGATTCGTCTGCTGAAGTTTTTCGGGTGGTCCATCGTCGCTGTGTTCTGCGGGCTGCTCCTCGCTCTCTCCGGCGCGTTTCTCTATCTTAGTCCTGGGTTACCGTCGGTAGAGGCGCTCAGAAGTATCCAGTTGCAGATTCCCCTGCGGGTGTACAGCAGCGACGGCAAGTTGATTGCAGAATTCGGCGAAATGCGCCGCACTCCAATCCGTTTCGCCGACATTCCCCCCAACTTCATTAATGCGTTACTAAGTGCTGAAGACGACAATTTCGCCAACCACTACGGCGTCGATCCCAGCAGCCTGATGCGTGCCGCGACCCAGCTGGTCAAGAGCGGGCACATCCAGTCCGGCGGCAGCACCATCACCATGCAGGTGGCAAAGAACTTCTTCCTGAGCAGCGAACGCAGCTTCTCGCGCAAGACCACCGAGATCCTCCTGGCCCTGCAAATCGAGCGCCAACTGACCAAGGACGAGATCCTCGAGCTGTACGTCAACAAGATCTACCTGGGTAACCGCGCCTACGGCATCGAGGCCGCGGCCCAGGTGTATTACGGCAAGTCGATTCGCGATGTCAGCCTGGCGCAGATGGCGATGATCGCCGGCCTGCCCAAGGCACCGTCGCGCTTCAACCCGCTGGCCAACCCGGCGCGCAGTAAAGAGCGCCGCGACTGGATCCTCGGGCGGATGTACAAGCTCGGCAAGATCAGCGAGGCGGACTACACCGCGGCGATCAACGAGCCGCTGAATGCCAGCTATCACGTGCCGACGCCGGAAGTGAACGCACCGTACATCGCCGAGATGGCCCGCGCCGAGATGGTCGGTCGTTACGGCAGCGACGCCTATACCGAAGGTTTCCGCGTCACCACCACGGTACCGAGCGACCTGCAGGAACTGGCCAACACCGCCGTCCATGAAGGTCTGATCACCTACGACCAGCGCCATGGCTATCGCGGCCCCGAGTCGCGCCTGCCCGGCAAGACCCACGCTGCCTGGGCCCAGGAACTGACCAAGCAACGCAGCATCAGCGGCCTGGAACCGGCGATCGTCACCCAGGTCGACAAGAACGGCCTGCAGGTACTGACCCGCACCGGCGAAGAGCACGTAGGTTGGGACAGCATGAAATGGGCGCGCCCGTTCCTGAACACCAACAGCATGGGCGCCGCTCCCAAGCAGCCGAGCGATGTCGCCCAGGTCGGCGACCTGATTCGCGTGCAGCGCCAGGCAGACAACTCGCTCAAGTTCCGCCAGATCCCGGTCGTTCAGGGCGCACTAGTGTCCCTCGATCCGCAAAACGGCGCCATTCGCTCGCTGGTGGGCGGCTTCGCCTTCGAGCAGAGCAACTACAACCGGGCGCTGCAGGCCAAGCGCCAACCCGGTTCCAGCTTCAAGCCGTTCGTCTATAGCGCCGCGCTGGACAATGGCTACACCGCCGCCAGCCTGGTGAACGATGCGCCGATCGTGTTCGTCGACGAGTACCTGGACAAGGTCTGGCGTCCGAAAAACGACACCAACACCTTCCTCGGCCCGATCCGCATGCGCGAGGCGCTGTACAAGTCGCGCAACCTGGTTTCGATCCGCCTCCTGCAGAGCCTGGGCGTGGACCGCACCATCGACTACATCAGCAAGTTCGGCTTCAACAAACAGGACCTGCCGCGCAACCTGTCGCTGGCCCTGGGCACCGCGACCCTGACCCCGATGGAGATCGCCACCGGCTGGAGCGTGTTCGCCAACGGCGGCTACAAGGTCACGCCGTACATCATCGACAAGATCGAAAGCCGCAACGGCGAAACCCTGTTCACCGCCAACCCGCCGAGCGTACCGGCTGGCGACACGGCCAGCAGCGGGATAGCGGCACCGGCGCAGCAGGGCTTCACGGTGGACAACGTCCCTGGCGAAACCCCGAGCCAGGCCCCTGTACAGGCACCTGCGGTGGCCGAACGCATCATCGATGGCCGCACCACCTACATCCTCAACAGCATGCTGGAAGACGTAATCAAGCTCGGCACCGGGCGACGCGCCCTAGCCCTGGGCCGCACCGACCTGGCCGGCAAGACCGGGACCACCAACGAATCCAAGGACGCCTGGTTCTCCGGCTACAACGCCGACTACGTGACCACGGTCTGGACCGGTTTCGACCAGCCGGAAAGCCTGGGACGCCGCGAGTATGGCGGCACCGTGGCCCTGCCGATCTGGATGAACTACATGGGCGCCGCCCTCAAGGACAAGCCGGCCCATACCCAGGCCGAGCCGGAAGGCATTCTCAGCCTGCGGGTCGATCCGGTCAGCGGCCGCGCCGCGACACCGGGCACGCCGAACGCCTACTTCGAACTGTTCAAGAGCGAAGACAC
This sequence comes from Pseudomonas sp. GW822-FHT05A08, assembly GCF_058800485.1. NCBI lineage: Bacteria > Pseudomonadati > Pseudomonadota > Gammaproteobacteria > Pseudomonadales > Pseudomonadaceae > Pseudomonas > Pseudomonas sp. GW822-FHT05A08. Next base: position 753,010 of record NZ_CM179511.1, on the reverse strand, counting down.
CCCGCCTTCGGTCAACGAACTGGGCAATGGCTACGCCCCTGGCAGCCCGCTGCCGGCGGACGAGTCGGCGCCGATCGATCTGTTCTAGAGAGCAGTCGCAAGCTGCAAGCTTCAAGCGGCAAGAAAGAGCAGAGCGGCGCCGCCTTTCTCTTGCAGCTTGAGGCTTGAAACTTCCCCATAAAAAAACCCGGCTCGAAGGCCGGGTTTTTTTATGGGCTGCTATTTAGCCGTTGAACACGTCATCCACGCTTTTGAGCGGGTAGTTCTTCGGATACGGCAGGGTCGCCACGCCGGTCTCGATCGCGGCCTTGGCCACGGCATCGGAGATCACGGTGATCAGACGGGCATCCATTGGTTTCGGAATGATGTACTCACGGCCGAATTCCAGCTTGATGCCGCCGTAGGCGTCGCACACTTCCTGAGGCACCGGCAGCTTGGCCAGTTCGCGCAGGGCGTTGGCCGCGGCCACTTTCATTTCTTCGTTGATGCGCTTGGCGCGAACGTCCAGGGCACCACGGAAGATGAACGGGAAGCCCAGCACGTTGTTGACCTGGTTCGGGTAGTCCGAACGGCCGGTGGCCATGATCACGTCGTTGCGGGTGGCGTGTGCCAGTTCCGGGGCGATTTCCGGATCAGGGTTCGAGCAGGCGAACACGATCGGGTTGGCAGCCATGGAGCTCAAGCCTTCGGCGCTCAGCAGGTTCGGGCCGGACAGGCCAACGAACACGTCGGCACCTTTGAGGGCGTCAGCCAGGGTGCGCTTGTCGGTCGTGTGGGCGAAGACCGCCTTGTACTGGTTCAGGTCGTCGCGCTCGGAGTGGATCACGCCGGTACGGTCGACCATGAAGATGTTTTCGATCTGGGCGCCCATGCTCACCAGCAGCTTCATGCAGGAGATGGCGGCGGCACCGGCGCCCAGGCAGACGATCTTCGCGTCCGACAGGGTTTTGCCAGCGATTTCCAGGGCGTTGATCATGCCGGCCGCAGTCACGATAGCGGTGCCGTGCTGGTCATCGTGGAATACCGGAATGTCGCACTGCTCGATCAGGGCGCGCTCGATCTCGAAGCACTCTGGCGCCTTGATGTCTTCCAGGTTGATGCCACCGAAAGTGATGGAGATGCGCTTGACGGTGTCGATGAAGGCTTGCGGGCTTTCGGAGTCGACTTCGATGTCGAATACGTCGATGCCGGCGAAGCGCTTGAACAGCACGCCCTTGCCTTCCATCACCGGCTTGGAGGCCAGTGGGCCGAGGTTACCCAGGCCGAGAATCGCGGTGCCATCGGAAATGACTGCAACCAGGTTGCCCTTGCCGGTGTATTTGTAGGCCAGTTCAGGATCGCGGGCGATTTCGCGTACTGGTTCGGCTACGCCGGGGCTGTAGGCCAGCGACAGGTCGCGGGCGGTAGCGGTGGCCTTGGTGAGCTCGACACTCAGTTTCCCTGGACGGGGATTGGCGTGATATTCGAGAGCGGCAGTTTTCAAATCAGACATGTGGGCATTCCGCTTTTTACTGTTGGACAGACGGACCGCCGAGGATACGCGTGTCGCAAAGTCCCTACAAGACTGACCAGTCACCCCTGTCAAGGCCCGCAGGCTACGACTTTGGGCCAAGAGCCACGGAACACAAGGGATAGACTGTTCACAATCGAAATAAAAAATGTCTACAATTTTTTATTTATTGAACCAGCTGGAACATTCCGGGATGGGTCAACGGCAACATCCAGCGCGCCTGACCCGATTTCAAGCCACCCTTGCGTGAACGATCGAGCACCCAGCCGCGCGCCTCGATCTGCTGCCCCGGCAGGCGATCCAGCTGCACGCCAGCGAATTGGCCAAGCAGATTGGGTGCAATGCGCAATACAACCGAATCCTGCAATTCGATCCAGACACCGCCCCGATTGCGTTGCACCTTGCTCACCCGACCACTGAGCAGCGCAAATCCGGAGGCCTTTATCTGATCCGCTTTCAGTACAGACGATTGCCGCCACAGCCCCAGCCGGGCCTGCCGGGCGCTACGCTCGGCGGCTTGCTGGCAGCTGAACAAATCGACGTTCGGCGCGACCGCCACCTGGTAGCCCAGGCCTTCGGCAAGCAATTGCGCCTCAAGGTTGGCGCCATCGGCACCATAGACATGGGCCAGGGTCCGCCCATAGTGATCCCTGCTTTCCCGACCGGGAAGCAGGCCGACCCGACCGTTGCTGGCCTTCACCAACGCCTGCAGGCGCTGGCGGGCGGCAACCGCGAAAGGCTCGTCGGTGCGGCCTTTTTTGCCCAGTTCCGGCGCATTGAGGCCGATCATGCGCACGCTGCGGCCATCGACGAGACGCAAGGTGTCGCCATCGACCACCCGCTGGACCTGCACAGAGGCCAGCCCGACCGGCGCCGGGCAGAACGCCTGGGCGCTGGAGAGCCAAATCGCGGACACAAAAAAGGCGCCCGCAAGGGACGCCTTTTTCATCAGCGAGGAGAAGCTGAAACAGCTTTCCAGACCGATCAGCCTTAGGCCTTTTTCGCGCCGAAAGCGCCGAAACGGTCGGCGAACTTCTGAACGCGGCCGCCGGTATCCAGAGTCTTCTGCTTACCGGTGTAGAACGGGTGGCATTCGTTGCAAACGTCGATCGCCAGCGGCTTAGCGAAGGTCGAACGAGTTTCGAACTTGTTGCCGCAGCTGCAGGTTACGGCAACTGCTGGGTATTCTGGATGGATATCGGCTTTCATGGTGTCTTCCTCAGGCTAGCGTGCCGCCACCCAACACTATTGTTGAATACCGCACGTAATTAGGCCGCGGATTCTACCAGACCTTTGCGATCACGCAAGCTGTCCCTTGCACCGACCGTCTGCTAGGCTCCGGGCCTTCTTCACCGCCCGTTCAATGAGATTTCCCCGCGTGCCCGACGCCATTTTGCGCCTCGCCCTGCCCTCCCCCCTGCGCCGCCTGTTCGATTACCGGGCCCCTGCCGGCGTACTGCGCACCCAGCTGCATCCGGGCATGCGCCTGCGAGTGCCATTCGGTCGCCGGGAAATGATCGGCATCCTGGTCGAGGTCACGGACAGCAGCGAAGTCCCGGTCGATAAACTCAAACCGGCACTGGCCCTGCTGGACGCCACCCCGCCGCTGCCGCCCGCGCTGTTCAAGCTGTGCCTGTGGACCGCGCAGTACTACCAGCACAGCCTCGGCGATACCCTGAGCTGGGCGCTGCCGGTCCTGCTGCGCCAGGGCGAGCCGGCCGAGGCCCGGCAAGAACGCTTCTGGTCGGTCAGCCCCGGCGCCAGTCTCGACGACCCACGCATCGCCCGCGCCCCACGCCAGCGCGAAGCCCTGGCGACCCTGGCCCAGCACCCTCACGGCGTCGCCCACCAGTTACTGAGCAAGCTGATGCTGAGCAAGGACAGCCTGGACCTGTTGCTGGCCAAGGATCTGGTGCAGGTGGAAGTCCGCCGGCACGCTCCGGGCGAACGCCACGAACATTGGCTGGCCCAGCCGGAACTGCCGCTCAACAGCGAACAGCGCGCCGCCTATGAGGCCATCCGCTCCGGCTTCGACAGCTATCACGCCTTCCTGCTGGCCGGGGTCACCGGCAGCGGCAAGACCGAAGTCTATCTGCAGCTGATCCGCGAAACCCTGGAAGCCGGCAAGCAAGCGCTGGTGCTGATCCCGGAAATCAACCTCGGCCCGCAGACCCTGGCGCGCTTCGAACAACGTTTCAACGCCCGCATCGCCCTGCTGCACTCGGCGGTCAACGACCGCGAGCGCCTGGATGCCTGGCTGGCAGCCCGCGACGGTGAGGCCGACATTATTATCGGCACCCGCTCGGCGCTGTTCACGCCGATGAAGAACCCCGGGCTGATCATCATCGATGAAGAACACGACGGCTCCTATAAACAGCAGGAAGGCCTGCGCTACCACGCCCGCGACCTGGCCCTGGTCCGCGCCCGCCAGGAAAACATCCCTATCGTGCTGGGCTCCGCCACCCCGTCGATGGAAAGCCTGCACAACGCCTACACCGGCCGTTATGGCCTGTTGCGGCTGAACGAGCGGGCCGGTGGCGCCAAGCAGCCGCGCTTCCTGCGCCTGGATGTGAAGAGCCGGCCGCTGGACAGCGGCATTTCCGGCCCCATGCAACAAGCCATCGGCCAGACCCTGGCGGCAGGCCAGCAGGTGCTGGTGTTCCTCAATCGCCGTGGTTTCGCGCCGACCCTGCTGTGCCACGACTGCGGCTGGATGTCCGAGTGCGAACGCTGCGACGCGCGGATGACCGTGCACCAGCGCTACGGCGAGTTGCGCTGCCACCACTGCGGTCACTCCGAGCGCGTGCCGCGGCATTGCCCGAAATGCGGCAAGGTCGACCTGCGCCCGGTCGGCGCCGGCACCGAGCGCGCCGAGGAGCGGCTGGCAATCCTGTTCCCGGACTACCCGGTGCTGCGGGTCGATCGCGACAGCACCTCGCGCAAGGACGCGATGAACCAGTTGTTCGCCACCATCCAGAAGGGCCAGCCCTGCATCCTCGTGGGCACCCAGATGCTCGCCAAGGGGCACCACTTCCCGCGGGTGACCCTGGTCTCGATCCTCGATGCCGACGGCGGCCTGTTCTCCGGCGACTTCCGCGCCAGCGAACGCATGGCGCAGCTGATCGTCCAGGTCGCCGGGCGGGCCGGGCGGGCCGAAGAGCCAGGCAAGGTGATCATCCAGACCCACCTGGCCGACCACCCGCTGCTGGTGCAGCTGACCGAGCAAGGTTACTTCGCCTTTGCCGAGCAGGCCTTGAGCGAACGCCGCGCCGCCGGCCTGCCGCCGTTCGCCCATCTGGCGCTGCTGCGCGCCGAGGCGCACAAGCCGGGACAGGCCGAAGGCTTCCTCGACGAAGCCTGCGGCGAGGCCGAGCGCTTGCTGGCCGAGATGAACCTGGGCGGTATCGAATTGCTGGGGCCGGTACCGGCGCCCATGGAGCGCCGCGCCGGGCGTTATCGCGCGCAACTGCTGTTACAGGCCAACGCCCGGGCGCCGCTGCACAAGCTGTTGAGTCACTGGCTGCTGGCGCTGGAACAGATGCCCAGCGGGCGCCAGGTACGCTGGTCGCTGGATGTTGACCCTGTGGACCTGTATTGATAGAAGAACGGCCATCTCAGGCAAGCGCACCTCTGTAGGAGCGAGCGGGCGGCGATCCGACTTGTCCGCGATAAGGCCCGAACAGCCACCGCACAGCCGGCTATAGTTGGCAAGCCCGTCTTCGCAACGGATAATGCCCAGTTTTTCCACCTGCGCATCGAAGCGCCGCCGCGCCAGCGGTTGAAAGAGAAGACCATGAAAGACACCATTCGCCAGCTCATCCAGCAAGCCATCACCCAACTCGTCACCGAAGGTGTGTTGCCAGAAGGCCTGACGCCGGCGATCCAGGTAGAAAACTCCCGCGACAAGACCCACGGCGACTTCGCCAGCAACATCGCCATGATGCTGGCCAAGCCGGCCGGCATGAAACCACGCGACCTGGCGGAAAAGATCATCGCCGCCCTGCCCGCCGACGAACAGGTCAGCAAGGCCGAGATCGCGGGCCCCGGCTTCATCAACTTCTTCCAGAACACCCAGGCCCTGGCCACCCGCCTGGATGCCGCCTTGGCCGACGCCCACCTCGGCGTGCGCAAGGCCGGCGCGTTGCAGCGCACCGTGGTCGACCTGTCGGCACCGAACCTGGCCAAAGAGATGCACGTCGGCCACCTGCGCTCGACCATCATTGGCGACGGCGTGGCGCGGGTCCTGGAGTTCCTCGGCGATACCGTGATCCGCCAGAACCACGTGGGCGACTGGGGCACCCAGTTCGGCATGCTGATGGCCTACCTGCAGGAAAACCCGATCACTAGCGACGAGCTGTCGGACCTGGAAAACTTCTACCGCGCCGCCAAGCAGCGCTTCGACGAATCCGAAGAGTTCGCCGACCGTGCCCGCGGCCTGGTGGTCAAGCTGCAGGCCGGTGACGCGGACTGCCTGGAACTGTGGACCAAGTTCAAGGACATCTCCCTGTCCCACTGCCAGAAGATCTACGAACTGCTGAACGTCAAACTGACCATGGCCGACGTGATGGGCGAAAGCGCCTACAACGACGACCTGATCAACGTGGTCAACGACCTCAAGGCCAAGGGCATGCTGGTCGAGAGCAACGGCGCCCAGTGCGTGTTCCTCGACGAGTTCAAGAACGCCGAAGGCGAGCCGCTGCCGGTGATCATCGTCAAGGCCGACGGCGGCTACCTGTACGCCACCACCGACCTGGCCGCCGTGCGCTACCGCAGCGGCAAGCTCAAGGCCGACCGCGCGCTGTACTTCGTCGACCAGCGCCAGGCCCTGCACTTCCAGCAAGTGTTCGCGGTGGCCCGCAAGGCCGGCTTCGTGACCCACCCGATGGACATGGAGCACATGGGCTTCGGCACCATGAACGGCGCCGACGGCCGTCCGTTCAAGACCCGCGACGGCGGCACCGTGAAGCTGATCGACCTGCTGACCGAAGCCGAAGAGCGCGCCTACAGCCTGGTCAAGGAAAAGAACCCGGAGCTGGCCGAGGCCGATCTGCGCAACATCGCCAAGGTGGTGGGCATCGACTCGGTGAAATACGCCGACCTGTCCAAGCACCGCACCAGCGACTACAGCTTCAACTTCGACCTGATGCTGAACTTCGAAGGCAACACCGCGCCTTACCTGCTGTACGCCTACACCCGCGCCGCCGGTGTGTTCCGCAAGCTGGGCAAGGACTTCAGCGAAGTGCAGGGGCAGATCACCCTCGAAGCCGCCCATGAGCTGGAGCTGGCGGCCAAGCTGGCGCAGTTCGGCGAAGTGCTGAACGGCGTGGCCGACAAGGGTACACCGCATATCCTGTGCACCTACCTGTACGACGTGGCCGGGCTGTTCTCCAGCTTCTACGAGAACTGCCCGATCCTCAGTGCCGAATCGCCGACGCAGATGCAGAGCCGCTTGCGCCTCACCGAGCTGACCCGTCGTACCCTCAAGCAAGGTCTGGAATTGCTGGGCCTGAAAGTTCTGGAGCAAATGTAAGTTGGCTGCCAAGAAAAAACCTGCACCCAAGCGTGGCGCCAGCCGTTACCAAGCTCCTGCGAAGCAACCGATTCCGGGTTGGTTGTGGATGGCCATCGGCCTGGCCGTGGGCGCCTTCATCGTGTTCCTGATGAAGCTGGAGCCAGGCAAGGGCGGTGACAGCGTCAAGCGCGAGCGGCTGGAGCAACAGAAAACCACCAAGATCGCCGAGGCCAACAAGACCCCGCCGAGCCCGCAGCAACCGGTGAAGCCGAAGTACGACTTCTATACCCTGCTGCCGGAATCGGAGGTGATAGTGCCGCCGGAAGCCGTGCCGGAAAAAACCCTGCCGACGCCGCAGACTGCGCCAGTGGTTCCGACCACCCCGGTGACCCCGGCGGAAGCGGCGAAGATCGATACCGCGCGAGCCCAGGCGGCCCTGGCCGGCATCACCCCGCCGCCCGCACCACCGGTGGCGCAGGTGGCGAAGGCCGCGCCGGTGACCAGGTTCTTCCTGCAGGCCGGTTCGTTCCGCAAGCAGACCGATGCCGACAAGGTCCGCGCGCAGATCATCCTGCTGGGGCAATCGGTGTCCGTCGAGTCCGGCACCGTCAAGGACGAGACCTGGTACCGCGTACTGGTCGGCCCGTTCAGCAACCGCGAACAGCTGACCACCGCGCAGAAGCAATTGGCCGGCGCCGGCTTCAGCAACCTGCTGTTACAACAGCGCCAGAGCCGCTAAAGCGGCTGATCGCGAGCAAGTCCGCTCCGCATCCCCTGCAGGAGCGGACTTGCCCGCGATGGCATCCTCCCCCGGCTTCCACTCTCCCACCAAGAAATACCGCTCGTCCCACAACCCCCGCCGCAGTTGAAAAACCCCGCGTCACCCCCATATGAGTTCCCATCAGGGCATTTTCGCCCCGCAGCGTGGAGACTCTCCCCTTGACCACCATCGTTTCAGTCCGCCGCTTCGGCAAAGTCGTCATGGGCGGCGACGGCCAGGTTTCCCTCGGCAACACCGTGATGAAAGGCAACGCGAAAAAAGTTCGCCGCTTGTATCACGGCCAGGTCATCGCCGGCTTTGCCGGGGCCACCGCTGACGCCTTCACCCTGTTCGAACGCTTCGAAGGCCAGCTTGAAAAGCATCAGGGGCATCTGGTACGCGCCGCCGTCGAACTGGCCAAGGAATGGCGTACCGATCGCTCCCTCAGCCGCCTCGAAGCCATGCTCGCGGTCGCCAACAAGGACGCCTCCTTGATCATCACCGGCAACGGTGACGTGGTCGAGCCGGAAGACGGCCTGATCGCCATGGGCTCCGGCGGCGCCTACGCCCAGGCCGCGGCCAGCGCCCTGCTGAAGAAAACCGACCTGTCGGCCCGCGAAATCGTCGAAACCGCCTTGGGCATCGCCGGCGACATCTGCGTATTCACCAACCACACCCAGACCATTGAGGAGCAGGATCTCGCGGAATAAGCCTGTTTCGGCCATCGCGCCACGGCATTCATTCTTGCTTGAGGACCGCCAATTACTATGCCCATGACTCCCCGCGAAATCGTCCACGAACTCAACCGCCATATCATCGGCCAGGACGATGCCAAGCGCGCCGTCGCCATCGCGCTGCGTAACCGCTGGCGCCGCATGCAGCTGCCTGAGGAGCTGCGTGTCGAAGTGACCCCGAAGAACATCCTGATGATCGGCCCGACCGGTGTCGGCAAGACCGAGATCGCCCGGCGCCTGGCCAAGCTGGCCAACGCTCCGTTCATCAAGGTCGAAGCGACCAAGTTCACCGAAGTCGGTTATGTCGGCCGCGATGTTGAATCGATCATCCGCGACCTGGCCGATGCCGCGATCAAACTGTTCCGCGAACAGGAAATGACCCGCGTGCGCCACCGCGCCGAAGACGCCGCCGAAGAACGCATCCTCGATGCCCTGCTGCCGCCGGCGCGCATGGGTTTCAGCAACGAGGACGCCGCCCCGGCCCAGGACTCCAACACCCGCCAGCTGTTCCGCAAGCGCCTGCGCGAAGGCCAGCTGGACGACAAGGAAATCGAGATCGAAGTGGCTGAAGTCAGCGGCGTCGACATTTCCGCGCCACCGGGCATGGAAGAGATGACCAACCAGCTGCAGAGCCTCTTCGCCAACATGGGCAAGGGCCAGCGCAAGAACCGCAAGCTCAAGATCAAGGACGCGCTCAAGCTGATCCGCGACGAAGAAGCCAGCCGCCTGGTCAACGATGAAGAACTCAAGGCCAAGGCCCTGGAAGCGGTCGAACAGCACGGCATCGTGTTCATCGACGAAATCGACAAGGTTGCCAAGCGCGGTAACTCCGGTGGCGTCGACGTATCCCGCGAAGGCGTCCAGCGCGACCTGCTGCCGCTGATCGAAGGCTGCACCGTCAACACCAAGCTGGGCATGGTCAAGACCGACCACATCCTGTTCATCGCTTCCGGCGCGTTCCACCTGAGCAAGCCGAGCGACCTGGTGCCCGAGCTGCAAGGCCGCCTGCCGATCCGCGTCGAACTCAAGGCGCTGTCGCCGGAAGACTTCGAGCGGATTCTCAGCGAGCCTCACGCCTCCCTGACCGAGCAATACCGCGAGCTGCTGAAAACCGAAGGCTTGGTCATCGAGTTCCAGGCGGACGGTATCAAGCGCCTGGCGGAGATCGCCTGGCAGGTCAACGAGAAGACCGAGAACATCGGTGCCCGCCGCCTGCACACCCTGCTCGAGCGCTTGCTCGAAGAGGTGTCGTTCAGCGCCGGCGACCTGGCCAGCGCCCACAACGAAGAGCCGATCCGCATCGACGCCGCCTACGTCAACAGCCACCTGGGCGAATTGGCGCAGAACGAAGACCTGTCCCGCTACATCCTCTAAGCGGCAAGCCATAAGCTTCAAGCTGCAAGTTGACCGCCGTCATCTTGTAGCTTGCGGCTTGCAGCTTTAAGCTGCCCCCATGACCAGACTTCCCACCGCCATCAACCTGCACAAAGCCTCGAAGACCCTGACGCTGACCTACGCGCCAGACGAGGTCTATCACCTGCCCGCCGAATTCCTGCGGGTGCACTCCCCCTCCGCCGAGGTCCAGGGCCACGGCAAACCCATCCTGCAGTTTGGCAAGATCGGCGTCGGCCTGACCAAGGTCGAACCGGCCGGTCAGTACGCACTGAAATTGACCTTCGACGACGGGCATGACAGCGGCCTGTTCACCTGGGACTACCTGTACCAGTTGGCGGTGCGTCAGGACGATCTGTGGAAGGATTATCTTGCCGAACTTCAAGCAGCCGGAAAGTCCCGCGATCCAAATGAGTCTATCGTCAAGCTGATGCTCTAGATCAGACCTCTGAAGCTTTAGAGGGCATTTTCTAGATTCATCTGTTTGAATGCTGGGCTGCATGGCCAACGATTGGCCTGCTTGCGAAAAAAATTAAACTCGGGTAACCAATGGAGCTGGCAAGTTCCCTGCAGTGTTCTCTGAACAAAAAAGCAGTAATGCAGAATCAACGGTCACCCGAGCAGTAGTACCTGGCATCTTTGCTGTGTGACTACACAGCAGGTCCGGTACTCGTCTCAGGACAATGGAGCGTCGTAGATGAGTAACAAGAATAACGATGACCTGAAACGCCAAGCCTCGGAAAATACTCTGGGCCTGAATCCGGTCATCGGTTTACGTCGGAAAGATCTGCTTACCTCTGCTCGTATGGTGCTGACCCAGGCCATCAGACAACCGCTGCACAGCGCCAAACATGTGGCCCATTTCGGCGTCGAATTGAAGAACGTGATGTTTGGAAAATCGACGCTGCAGCCGGAGAGCGATGACCGTCGCTTCAACGATCCGGCCTGGAGCCAGAACCCACTGTACAAGCGTTATCTGCAAACCTACCTGGCGTGGCGCAAGGAGCTTCACGACTGGATCGGCCAGAGCAACCTCTCCGAACAGGACATCAGTCGCGGCCACTTCGTCATCAACCTGATGACCGAAGCCATGGCGCCGACCAACACCGCCGCCAACCCCGCGGCGGTCAAACGCTTCTTCGAAACCGGCGGTAAAAGCCTGCTCGATGGCCTCTCCCATCTGGCCAAGGACCTCGTGCACAACGGCGGCATGCCGAGCCAGGTCAACATGGACGCCTTCGAGATCGGCAAGAACCTGGGCACCAGCGAAGGCGCAGTGGTGTTTCGCAACGACGTGCTGGAACTGATCCAGTACCGCCCGGTGACCGAACAGGTGCACGAGCGCCCGCTGCTGGTGGTGCCGCCACAGATCAACAAGTTCTATGTCTTCGACCTCAGCCCGGACAAGAGCCTGGCGCGCTTCTGCCTGCGCAACGGCTTGCAGACCTTTATCGTCAGTTGGCGCAACCCGACCAAGGCGCAGCGCGAGTGGGGCCTGTCGACCTACATCGAAGCACTGAAAGAAGCGGTCGACGTGGTCACCGCCATCACCGGCAGCAAGGACGTGAACATGCTCGGCGCCTGCTCCGGCGGCATCACCTGCACTGCGCTGCTGGGGCACTACGCAGCCCTGGGCGAGAAGAAGGTCAATGCCCTGACCCTGCTGGTCAGCGTGCTCGATACCACCCTCGATACCCAGGTGGCGCTGTTCGTCGACGAGCAGACCCTGGAGGCCGCCAAGCGTCACTCCTATCAGGCCGGCGTGCTGGAAGGCCGCGACATGGCCAAGGTCTTCGCCTGGATGCGGCCCAACGACTTGATCTGGAACTACTGGGTGAACAACTACCTGCTGGGCAACGAGCCGCCGGTGTTCGACATCCTGTTCTGGAACAACGACACCACCCGGTTGCCCGCGGCCTTCCACGGCGACCTGATCGAAATGTTCAAAAACAATCCGCTGATCCGCCCCAACGCACTGGAAGTGTGCGGCACGCCGATCGACCTGAAGCAGGTCACCGCCGACATCTTCTCCCTGGCCGGCACCAACGACCATATCACCCCGTGGAAGTCCTGCTACAAGTCGGCCCAGCTGTTCGGCGGCAAGGTCGAATTCGTCCTCTCCAGCAGCGGGCATATCCAGAGCATCCTCAACCCGCCAGGCAACCCCAAGTCGCGCTACATGACCAGCGAAGAGATGCCGGCCAGCGCCGACGTCTGGCAGGAAAACTCGACCAAGCACACCGACTCCTGGTGGCTGCACTGGCAGGCCTGGCAGGCGGAGCGTTCGGGCAAACTGAAAAAGACGCCGAGCATTCTCGGCAACAAGGCGTATCCAGCGGCCGAGGCGGCGCCGGGTACTTATGTTCATGAACGTTAGCCGATAGCAAGCCTGTAGGATCGGGCCGCTTGCGAGCATGCTGCTGCGCAAGCGACTCTCCCCTACAGGCAACGATTCCACCAACAGGGCCAAGGCATGCCTCAACCGTTCATCTTTCGCACCGTCGACCTGGATGGCCAGACCATCCGCACCGCGGTACGCCCAGGCAAGCCTCACTTGACACCCTTGCTGATCTTCAATGGTATCGGCGCCAACCTGGAGCTGGTGTTTCCATTTGTCCAGGCCCTGGACCCGGACCTGGAAGTCATCGCCTTCGACGTACCGGGCGTGGGTGGCTCCTCGACGCCGAGCCGCCCCTACCGGTTTCCCGGCCTGGCCAAGTTGACCGCGCGCATGCTCGATTACCTCGACTACGGGCAGGTCAATGTGGTCGGGGTGTCCTGGGGCGGGGCACTGGCCCAGCAGTTCGCCTACGACTACCCCGAACGCTGCAAGAAACTGGTGCTGGCCGCCACCGCCGCAGGCGCCTTCATGGTGCCGGGCAAACCCAAGGTGCTGTGGATGATGGCCAGCCCGCGGCGCTACATCCAGCCCTCCCATGTGATCCGCATCGCCCCCCTGATCTACGGCGGCTCGTTCCGCCGTGATCCCAACCTCGCCGCCGAACATGCCAGCAAGGTCCGCTCGGCGGGCAAGCTGGGCTACTACTGGCAATTGTTCGCCGGCCTCGGCTGGACCAGCATCCACTGGCTGCACAAGATCCACCAGCCGACCCTGGTGCTGGCCGGCGACGACGACCCGCTGATCCCGCTGATCAACATGCGCATGCTGGCGTGGCGCATTCCCAATGCCCAGCTACACATCATCGACGACGGGCATCTGTTCCTGATTACCCGGGCCGAGGCCGTGGCGCCGATCATCATGAAATTCCTCGAGGAGGAACGGCAACGGGCAGTGATGCACCCGCATCCGACGCCGTTCAGCGGTACGTAGCAAAAAGCGTCTGCCGACAGGATCGTCGCGCGCAGGATGGTTCAGGACCGACTATGGTGTTTGTCTTGGTGTGCTTGTTGATGGCTTGACGAAGGAGTGTTGAAGCATGCGAGACAAACCAACGGCGGGCTCGTTGCCCACGCCCGCCACCTACATCACTGCCCAGAGTGCCATCACCGGCCTGCGTGGCCGTGACTTGTTGTCGACTCTGCGCAGCGTGGCCACTTATGGCCTGCGCAACCCGGTGCACAGCGCCCGCCATACCTTGGCGCTAGGTGGCCAATTGGGCCGTGTACTACTGGGCGAAACACTGCACAAACCCAACCCCCAGGACAGCCGGTTCTCCGATCCGACCTGGAGCCTGAACCCGTTTTACCGACGCGGCCTGCAGGCCTATCTCAGTTGGCAGAAGCAAATCAAAAGCTGGATCGACGACAGCGGCATGAGCGCGGACGACCGGGCTCGCGCGCACTTTGCCTTCAACCTGCTCAACGATGCGGTGGCACCGTCCAACACCCTGCTCAATCCGCTGGCGATCAAGGAAATCTTCAACTCCGGCGGCAACAGCGTGATCCGCGGCATCGGTCATCTGGTCGACGACCTGCTGCATAACAACGGCCTGCCCAGCCAGGTCACCAAACAGGCCTTCGAGGTCGGCAGGAGCCTGGCCACCACCCCCGGTTCGGTGGTGTTTCGCAACGAGCTGCTGGAACTGATCCAGTACAAGCCGATGAGCGAAAAACAGTACGCCCGGCCCTTGCTGATAGTGCCGCCGCAGATCAACAAGTTCTATATCTTCGACCTCAGCCCCACCAACAGCTTCGTGCAGTTCGCCCTGAAAAACGGCCTGCAGACCTTCATCATCAGCTGGCGCAACCCCGATGTCCGGCATCGTGAATGGGGCCTGTCGAGCTATGTCGAGGCCGTGGAGGAAGCCATGAATGCCTGCCGGGCGATCACCGGCAGTCGTGACGTGAACCTGATGGGTGCCTGTGCCGGCGGCCTGACCATTGCCGCCCTGCAAGGCCACCTGCAAGCCAAGCGACAACTGCGTCGGGTCTCCAGCTCCACCTACCTGGTCAGCCTGCTGGATAGCCAGCTGGACAGCCCGGCGACCCTGTTCGCCGACGAACAGACCCTGGAGGCAGCCAAGCGCCGCTCCTATCAACGCGGCGTGCTTGACGGTCGCGACATGGCCAAGGTGTTCGCCTGGATGCGGCCCAACGACCTGATCTGGAATTACTGGGTCAACAACTACTTGCTGGGCAAAGAGCCGCCGGCATTCGACATCCTCTACTGGAACAACGACAACACCCGGCTGCCGGCTGCCTTTCATGGCGATCTGCTGGACTTCTTCAAGCACAACCCGATGAGTCATCCCGGGGGCCTGGAAGTGTGCGGCACGCCAATCGACCTGCAAAAGGTCACGGTCGACAGCTTCAGCGTCGCCGGCATCAACGACCACATCACCCCTTGGGATGCGGTGTATCGCTCAACCCTGCTGCTGGGCGGCGACAAGCGCTTCGTGCTGTCCAACAGCGGGCATGTGCAGAGCATCCTCAACCCGCCGAGCAACCCCAAGGCCAACTACGTCGAAAACGGCAAGCTCAGCAGCGATCCGCGGGCCTGGTACTACGACGCCAAGCACGTCGACGGCAGTTGGTGGACGCAATGGCTGGAGTGGATCCAGCAGCGTTCCGGCGCCCAGCGCGAAACCCTGATGACCCTGGGTAACCAGAATTACCCACCGATGGAGGCGGCGCCTGGCACCTACGTGCGCGTCCGCTGAATTTCCCCGCGCCGCGGCCCTAGGGTCGCGGCCTGACTGAACAACCAAGAAGACTGGATGAAAACCCGCGACCGGATACTCGAATGTGCCCTGCTGCTGTTCAATCACAAGGGCGAACCCAATGTCTCGACCATGGAAGTTGCCAACGAAATGGGGATCAGCCCCGGCAACCTCTACTACCACTTTCACGGCAAGGAGCCGCTGGTCCTCGGGTTGTTCGAGCGCTTTCAGAATGAGCTGGCGCCCCTGCTCGATCCGCCCGCCGATGTGCACCTGGCTCCCGAAGACTACTGGCTGTTCCTGCACCTGATCGTCGAGCGCCTGGCGCACTACCGCTTCCTGTTCCAGGACCTGTCCAACCTGGCCGGACGCCTGCCGAAGCTGGCCAAGGGAATTCGCAACCTGCTCAACGCCTTGAAGCGCACCCTGGCCTCGCTGCTGGCCAGGCTCAAGGCTTCGGGCCAACTGGTCAGCGATACCCAGGCGCTGGGGCAACTGGTGGAACAGATCACCATGACCCTGCTGTTCTCGCTGGACTATCAGCGCATTCTCGATCGCGAGGGCGAGGTACGGGTGGTGGTCTACCAGATCATGATGCTGGTGGCGCCGCACCTGTTGCCACCGGCGAAACTGGCCACCGAGCAGATGGCCCTGCGTTACCTCGACGAACACGATTGACCAGCGCCGCAAGAGCCCCACGAACAAAAACGCCCGACCTTTGCAGGCCGGGCGTTTTTGTATGCCCCGAAAAACTCAGGACTGACTGGTTGGCGTCGCGGGTGCTGGCGCAGCAGTCGGGGTGACAGCAGGGGTTGGCGCCACTGCGGAGTTCGCAGGGCTGACCGGTGCTGCCGGCTTGGCGGCAATCGCAGGCTTCGGTGCAGCGGCCTTGGGTGCTGCCGGTTTCTTCACTGCTGGTTTCTTCGCCACCGGTTTCGCAGTGGGCTTGGCCGCTGGTTTTGCCGCAGGCTTGGCGGCTACCGGCTTGGCGGCAGGTTTTGCAGCCGGCTTGGCCGCCGCAGTTTTGGCTGCCGGTTTCGCCGCAGGCTTGGCTGCTGCCTTGGCCGGAGCCTTGGCTGCCGGCTTGGCCGCTGCTTTAGCCAGAGGCTTGGCCGCCGGTTTGGCCGCTGCAGTCTTGGCCGCGATCGGAGCCACCTTGGCGCCTGTGAGTTTTTCGATCTGTTTGGTCAGGGTGTCGACCTTGCTGTGCAGTGCCTTGACTTCATTGCGGCTAGGCACGCCCAGACGCGAAATGGCACTGTTCAAACGTTTGTCGAATGCACCTTCCAGCTCGTCCCACTTGCCCAGCGCGCGGTCCTTGACGCCACTGATGCGCGATTTTGCCGAGCTCGCGGAGTCCTTGGCGGCGTCGACTTTCTTGCCGACAGCGCTTTTGGTGAGCTTCTCGGCTTTCTCGCCATCCTTGACCAGCGACTCGAAAAGCTTGCTGCCGTCAGTGTCGATTTTCGAGTACACGCCTAAACCAGCAAGCCAGATTTTACGGGAGTAGTCTTCGACCTTCCCGATCCACGAGCTGCCTTCTTTTTCAGTATTCTTTTTACCAGCCATCCCGTTCTCCTTAATGTTTACGCGCGACACGTTCGAGCAATGCCGTCAGCTCATCGAGCTTAGCAGAGAGTGTCTCAACGTCATGTTTAGACGGAATGCCGATGCGATTCAAGGCACTTGCGACGCGCGTGTCAAAAGCCTTCTCGACTTTATCCAGTTGCACTTCGACTTTGCCTCTGAGACTGGTGACATCCCCCTTCACACTATCAATCTGACTGTTGGCGGCCTCAAGTTGTTCAGTCACAACTTTTTTGCCTTTCTTTTCAACAGTTTGACCAGCCTTAACGAGTTCTTGAAAGTACTCGCTGCCCTCTTGGCCAACCTTGGTGTAGGCACCCAGGCCTGCCAGCCAGATCTTGCGGGCATAGGATTTGACTTCACTCAGAGTGGTTGATGCGGCATCAACTTTTTTCTTCAGAATTACTTTGGCCATAGTGCACCTCACGCGCAGAAGGTTTGAGGAACTGCCCGCAGGAAAGTGGGCTCAGGCACAAAGTAGTGAGAAAAATTAGAATCGGCACCCTAACCAATGTCATAAAAGAGTGGACGATTATTGGAAAAGCCAGCTCGCCAACGATGCTTTCCCAGGCGTCATGACAACACCCGAAATCGCCGGCAAGCCGACTTCCGCGAAAGCGCCTCAGACTAGGGCTTTATCCAGCGCCTTTTCAATTTCCGACTTGATCATGCCGCTCATGGCGGACATCAACAGGCCCAGCTCGACATCGACCCTGATCGAATCGTCGCCCACCAGCACCGCACCTTTGACCCCCGAACGCTTGAGGTTCAGGGTATCGCCCGACCACTGCGGCTCCAGGCCATACTGATCGGCCAGTTTCTGCGCCAACTGGTCAGCCTTTTCGCGGGCTGCCTCCTTACCCAGGCCGTGGGCACGCTCAACACTTATACGGGCCATTGAATGACTCCTGATTTATCGGGACTTGCCTTGAGCGTCTTGAGCTGCGCTGCGTCAAAACGCCCCGGCGCTTCACTATCTTACATTCAGCCTTGCCAAGACAAAGACCGCCACCGGGATTAGAATGTCCCGCATTCTCTTTTGGTGACAGCGATATGACTGATCAGCGCAAAGGCAGCGATGCCGAACCCACCACTCACTTCGGCTTCAAAAACGTTCCGGAAAGCCAGAAGGCGGAAAAAGTCGCTGAGGTGTTCCACTCGGTAGCCGCCAAGTACGACCTGATGAACGACGTACTGTCCGGTGGCATGCATCGCCTGTGGAAACGCTTCACGATCGAATTGTCCGGCGTTCGCCCCGGCAATCGGGTGCTGGACATCGCCGGCGGCACCGGTGACCTGACCCGCAAGTTTTCCCATCTGGTGGGCCCTACCGGCCAGGTGGTTCTGGCCGACATCAACGCCTCCATGCTCAAGGTCGGTCGCGACCGCCTGCTCGACAAGGGCGTGGCCGGCAACATCGAATTCGTTCAGGCCGACGCGGAAAAACTGCCGTTCCCGGACAACCATTTCGACGTCGTGACCATCGCCTTCGGCCTGCGCAACGTGACCCACAAGGAAGATGCCCTGCGCTCGATGCTGCGGGTACTCAAGCCCGGTGGCCGCCTGCTGGTGCTGGAATTCTCCAAACCGACCAACGCCCTGATGTCCAAGGTCTACGACGCCTACTCGTTCGCCTTCATGCCACTGGCCGGCAAGCTGATCACCAACGACTCGGAAAGCTATCGCTACCTGGCCGAATCGATCCGCATGCACCCCAACCAGGAAACCCTGAAGTCGATGATGGTCGAGGCCGGTTTCGATCGCGTGACCTACCACAACATGACCGCGGGCATTGTCGCCCTGCACCGCGGCATCAAACCCTGATGTTGTTCAGCGGCCTGCTCGCCAGCGTCGAACACGGCCTCAACCGTGTACTGCGTCTCGACAGCACGGCTTTGCCACGCTTGCAGCCTTTGAACGGCAAGGTCATTGCCGTCGATTGCCGCAGCCCGAGCGTGCAGTTGTTCGTCATTCCCGGCGATGAGGGCCTGACCCTCGCCGCGCATTGGGCCGCCGACGCCGACTGCACCCTGCGGGCGCCGGCCTCGAGCCTGGTGCGCCTGGCCCTGAGCCAGGACAAGACCGCGGTGCTGCACGGTCCCGAGGTCGAGCTGGAAGGCGACAGCGGCGTGCTGCTGGAACTGGCGGCCGTCCTCCAGGACCTGGAGCTGGACTGGGAATACGAACTCTCGCGCTGGCTCGGCCCGGTGGCCACCCAGCTGTTCAGCGGCCATATCCGTAGCCGCGCGCGCTGGTATCGCCAGGGTTTCGCCAGCCTGAACCAGAACCTTGCCGAATACCTGGCCGAAGAGTCGCGCACCCTGGTGGGCCAGCGCGAAGCCGAAGCCCGTTTCAGCGAACTGGACCGGGTCAAGCTCGACCTGGAACGCCTCGAGGCGCGCTTCGAGCGCCTTTCCCGATCCCTTGACCCAAGCGATAACGCATGAAGCTGCTTGCCGTCCGCCGTTTGTTGCGCATCCAGCGCGTCGTGATCCGCTACCGCCTCGATGACCTGCTGTTCGCCCTGCCGCTGCCCTGGTTCCTCCTGGCGCTGCGCTACGCCTTGCCCTGGCGCTGGTTCCCGCGCAAGCCACTGGAACTGAGCCGCGGCGCACGCCTGCGCCTGGCCTTGCAGGACCTGGGACCGATCTTCATCAAGTTCGGGCAGATTCTCTCGACCCGCCGCGACCTGCTGCCCGAAGACATCGCCAACGAGCTGATGCTGCTGCAGGACCGCGTACCGCCCTTCGACTCGAAGAAGTCGGTGGCGCTGATCGAGGAACAATTGGGCAAGAAAATCAGCGAGGTGTTCAGCCGCTTCGATATCGAGCCCCTGGCCTCCGCCTCGGTGGCGCAAGTCCATGCCGCCCAGCTCAAGAGCGGCGAAGAAGTGGTGGTCAAGGTCATCCGCCCGGGCCTCAAACCGGTCATCGCCCAGGATCTGGCCTGGCTGTTCATCCTCGCCCGCGCCGCCGAGAAGGTCTCGGCCGACGCCCGCCTGCTGCACCCGGTGGACGTGGTCAGTGACTACGAAAAGACCATCTACGACGAACTCGACCTGTTGCGCGAAGCGGCCAACGCCAGCCAGCTCAAGCGCAACTTCGAAGGCTCGCCACTGCTCTACGTGCCGCAGGTCTACTGGGACTGGTGCCGGCCGAAAGTGCTGGTCATGGAACGCATCTACGGGATCCAGGTGACCGACCTGGCCACCCTCGCCGACCAGCGCACCGACATGAAAATGCTCGCCGAGCGCGGCGTGGAGATATTCTTCACCCAGGTGTTCCGCGACAGTTTCTTCCACGCCGACATGCACCCGGGCAACATCTTCGTCAGCACCGTGCAGCCCTGGAGCCCGCAGTACATTGCCATCGACTGCGGCATCGTCGGCAGCCTGACTCCGGAAGACCAGGACTACCTGGCCCGCAACCTGTTCGCGTTCTTCAAGCGCGATTACCGGCGCGTGGCGCAGTTGCACATCGATTCGGGCTGGGTGCCGGCAGAGACCAAACTCAACGAATTCGAAGCGGCGATCCGTACCGTGTGCGAGCCGATCTTCGAAAAACCGTTAAAGGATATTTCCTTCGGCCAGGTGCTGATGCGCCTGTTCCAGACCGCTCGCCGCTTCAACATGGAAGTGCAGCCGCAGCTGGTGCTGCTGCAAAAGACCCTGCTGAACATCGAAGGCCTGGGCCGCCAGCTGTACCCGGAGCTGGACCTGTGGAACACCGCCCAGCCGTTCCTCGAACGCTGGATGCGCGAGCGCGTCAGCCCGAAAGCCTTGCTGGGCAACCTGCACAGCCAGGTCGAGCAACTGCCGCACCTGGCCAACATGACCCGCGACTTGCTCGAACGCATGTCCCAGCCCCATGCCCAGGACCCTTCTCCTCCCTGGAAACGGCGCAAGGACGACTGGTTCCTGCGTCTTCTCGGCGCGGCGCACCTGGGCGGTGGGGCGATCCTCGCGGCCGGCGGACCGCTGAACGGGCTGGGTCACTGGCCGGCTGGAATCATGATTGCCGTGGGCTTGTATCTGGTCGTGCGCCGATAGCCAGCCGGGCTAGCGGCTGGCACACTGTTTCCCATCGCCGAGGCTCGACGAGCGCGTCGAGCCCTGTTGTCGGAGTCGAAGATGAAAGATTGGCTGGACGAGATCAAATGGGACGCTGACGGCCTGGTGCCAGCCATCGCCCAGGATCACAAGACCGGGCGCGTGCTGATGATGGCCTGGATGAACCGCGAGGCGCTGAGCCTGACCGCTGCCGAAAACCGTGCCATCTACTGGTCACGTTCGCGTGGCAAGCTATGGCGCAAGGGAGAAGAGTCCGGGCATGTGCAAAAGCTTCATGAAATGCGCCTGGACTGCGATGCCGACGTCATCATCCTGATGGTCGAACAGATCGGCGACATTGCCTGCCATACAGGCCGCCAGAGCTGCTTCTACCGCGTTTATGAAAACGGCGACTGGAAAACGGTCGATCCGGTACTCAAAGACCCGCACGCGATCTATCAAGCAGGACACTGAACATGAGCGATACCCTGACCCGTCTGGCCCAGGTGCTGGAAGAGCGCAAAGGCGCCGCCGCCGACACTTCCTATGTCGCCAGCCTGTACCACAAGGGCCTGAACAAGATTCTGGAAAAAGTCGGCGAGGAATCGGTGGAAACCATCATCGCCGCCAAGGACGCCGCCCACAGCGGCGACTGCAGCGATGTGATCTACGAAACCGCCGACCTGTGGTTCCACACTATGGTCATGCTCGCCCAGCTGGGGCAGCATCCGCAGGCCGTTCTCGATGAACTGGACCGGCGCTTCGGTTTGTCCGGACACGCCGAGAAAGCCTCGCGTCCGTCCGCCTGAACATCATTTAGAGAGGAAACGCAGCATGGGCATTTTTGACTGGAAACACTGGATCGTCATCCTGGTTGTCGTGGTGCTGGTGTTCGGCACCAAGAAACTGAAAAACCTCGGCACCGACGTCGGCGAATCGATCAAGGGCTTTCGCAAGGCCATGAACGACGACGAAAAACCCGCCGAACCCGGCGTGCCACCGACCGCACAGCCTGCTCCGCCGGTCCAGCCGCAAAGCGCTCCGTTGAACCAGCCGCACACCATCGACGTGCAGGCGCAAAAAGTCGAAGAGCCGACCCGCAAAGACTCGTGAGCACTGACTAATGTTTGGTATCAGCTTCTCTGAACTGCTGCTCGTCGGCCTGGTGGCCCTGCTGGTGCTCGGCCCCGAGCGTCTGCCGGGTGCCGCGCGCACGGCAGGCCTGTGGATCGGCCGCTTGAAGCGCAGCTTCAATGCGATCAAGCAGGAAGTTGAACGGGAAATCGGTGCCGATGAAATTCGTCGGCAACTGCACAACGAACACATTCTGTCGCTGGAACAGGAAGCGCGGAAGATCCTCAATCCGACCCAGCAACAGCCGACACCGGTCGAGCCCGTGGCCGAGCAGAGCATTCATGCGCCCGCCGCGGCGCCTGAAGCACCAGCCAGCGCGACCACGGCGAGCCCCACTGCCGCAACTGCACCGGCCGAACCGGCTGCGCCCGTGACAACGCCTGTCACGCCAGCCCCCCACGACCCTACTTTGCCGCCGCGAGCCCCATGAGCGATATTCCGGAAAACGACCAACATATGCCGCTGGTGTCGCACCTCACCGAGTTGCGCACCCGGTTGCTGCGCTGCGTGGCGGCGATCTTCCTGATCTTCGGCGGGCTGTTCGCCTTCACCCAGCAGATCTACACCATCGTCTCCACGCCGCTGCGCCAGTACCTGCCGGCGGGCGCAACGATGATCGCCACCGACGTGGCGTCGCCGTTCCTGACCCCGCTCAAGCTGACGATGATGGTCTCGCTGTTTCTGGCGATCCCGGTGATCCTGCACCAGATCTGGGGTTTCATCGCCCCCGGCCTGTACAAGCACGAAAAGCGCATCGCCGTACCGCTGCTGGTCTCCAGCATCCTGTTGTTCTACATCGGCATGGCCTTCGCCTACTTCCTGGTGTTCCCGCTGATCTTCAAGTTCTTCGCCGCGGCCACCCCGGCCGGCGTGGAAATGATGACCGACATCACCAGCTACCTCGATTTCGTCATGACCCTGTTCTTCGCCTTCGGCGTAGCGTTCGAGATCCCGGTGGCGGTGGTGCTGCTGGTGTGGATCGGCGTGGTCAACGTCGCCTACCTGAAGAAGATCCGCCCGTACGTGATCATCGGCTGCTTCGTGGTCGGCATGATCCTGACCCCGCCGGACATTTTCTCCCAGACCTTGCTGGCAGTACCGATGTGGCTGCTGTTCGAGATCGGCATCCTGTTCGGCAGCCTGATCAGCAAGCGCGGCGACCATCCGGACGACCAGCCGGCTGAAGACCACAACGACCAGCCGCCAGCGACCCAAGCGTGAACCTGCTGCTTCTTGAAGAGGCCGACTTCATCGCGGCCGACCGGGTGATCCTGCGCGATCGCCGCCTGACCCACATGCAGGAAGTCCATCGTGCCGCGGTGGGCGACAGCCTGCGGGTCGGTCGTATCGGCGGCCTGATGGGCTCGGCCGAACTGCTGCGCCTGGAGCCCGGGGAAGCCGAACTGCGGGTCAGCCTCGACCAGCCGCCGCCGACCAAGCTGCCCCTGACCCTGGTGCTGGCCCTGCCCCGTCCGAAAATGCTCCGCCGGGTGCTGCAAACCGTCGCCGCCATGGGTGTGCCTCGGCTGGTGCTGGTGAACAGCTATCGGGTCGAGAAAAGCTTCTGGCAAACCCCTTTCCTCGAACCCGAGGCGATTCGCGAGCAACTGATTCTTGGCCTGGAACAGGCCCGCGACAGCGTGCTGCCGGACGTGGTCATCGAAAAACGCTTCAAACCTTTCGTCGAAGACCGTCTGCCAGCGCTGGTCGAAGGTACCCTCGGCCTGGTCGGCCATCCCGGCCAGTACCCGGCCTGCCCTCGCGGCCTGGATGAGCCGGTGACCCTGGCCATCGGCCCGGAAGGCGGCTGGATCCCCTACGAAATTGACCTGCTGGGCAAGTCCGGCCTGCAACCGGTGCAGCTCGGCGAGCGCATCCTGCGGGTCGAAACCGCCGTCACCGCCCTTCTCGCCCGCCTCTTCTGATTAGCCCCCACTCCCGTAGGAGCGAGGCTTGCCCGCGATAGCCGTGTGCCTGACACAGCGCCATCGCCGGCAAGCCTCGCTGCTGTTACATGGATGCTTCAGATTAATCTGACGCAGCCGATAGCCTTGGTACAAAACCTATTAATAGCCCAAGGGAGTTCGCGGCATGTACCGTTGGTTAGCCCAGAGTCTGGGAAATGTGAGCGTCAACCTCAAACTCGGCGTTGGCTTCGGCCTGGTGCTGCTACTGACCCTGTTGATCACCGCGACCGGCTGGCTGGGCCTGGGCAATGTGATCGAGCGCGGCGACAAGCTGGGCTACATCTCCAGCCTCAACGAGCTGACCAAGGACCTGCGCAACGCGCGCCTGGACTATGAAATGCGCCGTGGCGAACAAGGCCCGGGGCCGGTCAGCGAGCTGCTGACCAAGCTCGACGACGGCTTGCAACGCGCGCGCAAGATGCTGGAAATGCCTGAAAGCATCGCCATGATCGACCAGCAGATCGCCGCCGTCAGCGAGTACAAGCTGGCCTTCGCCGACATGACCCGCGCCACCGCCAGCCGTGAAGCCGCCCGCGCCAAACTGGGCGCCACCGCCGATAACGCCGTGGCCCGGGTGGCCGAAGTGGAGAAATCCATGCTGCAGGGCGACAGCGTGGCGCAATTCAACAGCGTCATCGACCTGAGCAAGCTGATCCAGCAGGCGCGCTTCCAGGTCCGCGGCTACACCTACAGCGGCAAGGCCGAGGCCGAGCAGCCGGCGCTGGACGCCATCGACAACGCCCTGAACAACCTCGCCAGCCTGCCGGCCAAGCTGCCGGAACAGCACCTGGCCAACCTGCAACAGGCCACCGACGCCCTGAAAGGCTATCGCTCGGCGGTCAGCGACTTCCGCGACTCCCAGGTGGCCAGCGCCGCCGCCCTCAAACGCATGGCGGCCCAGGGCGACCGTCTGATGGAAGTCAGCAAGCAGCTGACCGCCGCACAAACCCACAAACGCGACAGCGACGCTGCCCAGGCCAGAAGCACCCTGGCCATCGTTACCGCGCTGGCCCTGCTGTTCGGCCTGGTCGCCGCCTGGAGCATCACCCGGCAGATCGTCATCCCGCTGCGCCAGACTCTCAAAGTGGTCGAGCGTGTCGCCTCGGGCGATCTCAGCGAGAACCTGCAGGTCGAGCGGCGCGACGAGCTCGGCCAGCTGCAACGGGCGATGCAACGCATGACCCTGAGCCTGCGCGAGCTGATCGGCGGCATCAGCGATGGCGTGACCCAGATTGCCAGCGCCGCCGAGCAGCTGTCGGCGGTGACCGAACAGACCAGTGCCGGGGTCAACAGCCAGAAAGTCGAGACCGATCAGGTCGCCACTGCCATGAATGAAATGGCCACCACGGTCCAGGAAGTCGCGCGCAACGCCGAAGAAGCCTCGGAAGCCGCGGTCGCCGCCGATCAGCAGGCCCGCGAAGGCGACAAGGTGGTCGGCGAGGCCATCGCACAGATCGAGCGCCTGGCCGCCGAGGTCGGCAACTCCACCGCCGCCATGGGCCACCTGAAGCAGGAAAGCGACAAGATCGGCAGCGTGCTCGACGTGATCAAGTCGGTCGCCCAGCAGACCAACCTGCTGGCCCTCAACGCCGCCATCGAAGCCGCCCGCGCGGGCGAAGCCGGTCGCGGTTTCGCCGTGGTCGCCGACGAGGTGCGCAGCCTGGCGCAGCGCACCCAGAAGTCCACCGAAGAGATCGAGGAACTGATCGTCGGCCTGCAGAACGGCACCCAGGAAGTGGCCAACATCATGGACAACAGCCGCAGCCTGACCGACAGCAGCGTCGCACTGACCCGCCGTGCCGGTGGCTCGCTGGAAAACATCACCCGCACCGTCTCGGCGATCCAGGCGATGAACCAGCAGATCGCCGCCGCGGCCGAACAGCAGAGCGCGGTGGCCGAGGAAATCAACAGAAGCGTGCTGAACGTGCGCGACGTGTCCGAGCAGACCTCGGCAGCCAGTGAAGAGACAGCGGCCTCCAGCGTCGAGCTGGCGCGCCTGGGGACCCATTTGCAGGCCCTGGTCGGGCGCTTCCGGGTTTGATCCGCACCCTGTAGCCGCTGCCGCAGGCTGCGATCGCCCCGAAGGGGCGCAGCGATCTCAAGGCCGTCAGATGTTCGGCCTGAGATCGGGAACCAAGGCCCTTCGGGCCTTATCGCAGCCTTCGGTAGCGGCTACAGGGCGTATTGCCAAGCAGGGTATCAGGGTGGGTTACAGGACCTGACGCAAAAACGCCTGGGCCCGCGGGTCTTTGGGTGCATCGAAGAACGCCGCTGGCGAGGCGTCTTCCAGCAATTTGCCGTGATCGAAGAACAGCACCCGATCCGCCACCTCCCGGGCGAAGCCCATTTCGTGGGTCACGCAGACCATGGTCATGCCTTCCAGGGCCAGGGTCTTCATCACATCCAGCACTTCGCCGACCATTTCCGGGTCCAGCGCCGAAGTCGGCTCGTCGAACAGCATGACCTTGGGTTCCATGGCCAGCGCCCGGGCGATGGCCACGCGCTGCTGCTGGCCGCCAGAGAGCCGCGACGGGAATTCGTTGGCCTTCTGCGCGATACCGACCTTCTCCAGCAACGCCAGGGCCTTGGCCTCGCGCTCCTGCTTGCCGCGCTTGCGCACCACCTTCTGCGCCAGGCAGAGGTTTTCCAGCACGGTCATGTGCGGGAACAGGTTGAAGTGCTGGAACACCATGCCGACTTCGCGGCGATAGGCATTCACATCGGTCTTCGGGTCGGCCAGTTGCAGGCCGTCGATGCTCACCGAGCCGGAATCGAACTGCTCCAGGCCGTTGAGGCAACGCAGGAAGGTCGACTTGCCGGAACCGGACGGACCGATCACCACCAGCACTTCGCCCTTGGCCACGCGGGTGGTGACGTTATCCACCGCGCGGACCACCTGGCCCCGGGTGTCGAAGACTTTTACCAGATCGCGAACTTCAATCACTTTGCGCGAGCCTCCGCTCAAGCCGGCTGGCCATCTTCGACAGCGGCAGGTTGATCAACAGGTACAGGGCCGCCACGCAGAACAGGATCTCGAACGGCGAGAACGAGGTGGTGATGACTTCACGTCCGCTCTTGAGCAGTTCGGTGATGGCGATCACCGATACCAGCGAGGTGTCCTTCACCAGGCTGATGAACTGCCCGGCCAGCGGCGGCAGCACGCGCTTGAAAGCCTGCGGCAGCACCACATGGCGCATCGACTGGCTGGCGTTCAGGCCCAGGGAGCGGGCCGCCTCATTCTGGCCGCGAGCGATCGACTGCACGCCGGCGCGGACGATTTCCGCCACATAGGCACCGGTGAACAACGACAGCGCGGCGATCCCGGCGAACTCGCGGGACAGGTTCAGCACCGTGCCGATGAAGAAATAGAAAATGAAAATCTGCACCAGCAACGGCGTGCCGCGTACCAGTTCGACATAGATGGTCGACAGATCGCGCAGGGTCGGGTTGTTCGACAGCCGGCAAAGCCCGGTCGCCAGGCCGATGAACAGCCCCAGCACCCCGGACACCACCGACAGCCACAAGGTGGTCCACAGGCCCAGCAGCAGCGGTCCGGCCGCCCAGTGACGGGTCACGCCGATCACATCGCCTTCGGCCACATCGTCGCCACGGGCAACTTGCAGGCTGTTCTCGTCGACCGTCAGCTGTTGCTCGTCGCCCGCGTCGTTGCGCAGCGTGACTTCGGCCTTGCCGCCTTTGCGCACCAGCTCGCTGACGGTGGAGATGTCCGCCGCCCGCTGCGATTCCTCGGCCTGGTAGGCGAAGTACTGTGGTACGCGGTTCCAGCGCCACTCGTAGGACATCAGCGAGGTGGCGTAGTACAACGCGCCGGCCAGGCCGATCAGCACCAGCACGG
Organism: Pseudomonas sp. GW822-FHT05A08; assembly: GCF_058800485.1. Taxonomy (NCBI): domain Bacteria; kingdom Pseudomonadati; phylum Pseudomonadota; class Gammaproteobacteria; order Pseudomonadales; family Pseudomonadaceae; genus Pseudomonas; species Pseudomonas sp. GW822-FHT05A08. The sequence goes on along the minus strand of NZ_CM179511.1, from coordinate 725,390 downwards.
TCAGTACGTGCCAGGGCCATTGGGCTTTTTTATGTTTGATCACTTTGCAGGTTCCAGCCGTTTGCAGCGGGGAGGTTCGGTATTGCCGATCAGGACGCCATCGCGAGCCGGCTCGCTCCTACAGGAATTGCATGAATCCGTAGGAGCGAGGCTTGCCCGCGAATGGGGGCGACTCGGTCTGTCTGACCGAGTGTTATTCCATGTCCTTGAGCCACTCGGTGCTCTTGAACCACTTGTCATGGATGCGATCGTAGGTGCCGTCTTCGTGGATCTGGTGCAGGAAGTTGTTGATGAAGTTGAGGCTGTCGTAGTCACCCTTCTTCAGGCCAAAGGCCAGGGGCTCATAGGTGAACGGCTTGTCGAGGAACGTAAGCTTGCCGTTACCGACCTTGCTCAGCGCCACCACGTTGTACGGGGCGTCGTAGATAAAGGCGTCGGCCTTGCCGTTGACCACGTCGAGCACGGCTTCCTGCTCATTGTCGTAGCCGTGGTACTTGGCCTTGGCAATCAGCTTCTTGGCGACCATTTCGCCGGTGGTGCCCAGCTTGGAGGTGATGCGGTAGTCGGCGCTGTTCAGGTCTTTATAGGACTTGATGGTGCCTTCCAGCTCCTTGCGGATCAGCAGGGTCTGGCCGACCACGATGAAGGGTTCGCTGAAGTTCAGGCGCAGGTTGCGTTCCTGGGTCAGGGTCATGCCGCTGCCGATCATGTCGAACTTGTCGGTCAGCAGGGCCGGGATGATCCCGTCGTAGCCGGTGGAAACCAGCTCCAGCTTGACGCCCATGGCCTTGGTCATGGCCTTGAGGATATCGACCTCGAAACCGATGATCTCGCCGCGCTTGTTGGTCATCTCGAACGGCATGTAGGTCGGGTCCATGCCGACTTTCAGCGTGCCGCGCTTGACCGCATCATCGATGGCGCCAGCCTGGGCTGCATTGACCGCCAGCATTGCCGTGACGCCGAGCAGCAGCATCGAGAGATACTTCTTCATCTTCAAGTCCCCTGAACCCATTTTATTGTGAGGTGAACCCGCGGCCGGTTTTCCCTTGGAAAACCGGCAGATACGGACACCATGGGCCCGCTCGCGGCAATTCGGGGTGCGATGCTAACTCACCCGCCTATTTGCACAAGGGCTTGACCAGGATTTGTTGTTACAGAGGGGACGACAATTTCCCTGTAGCCGATGCCGCAGGCTGCGATAGGTCCGCAGGACCTCCTGCGATCTCAAGATCCTGCGCCCCCTTCGGTACGGAATGCCGCCCAATCGATCGCAGCCTGCGGCAACGGCTACAAGTGCGAACCCACAAACAACAACGCCCTTGAGAGTGCTCTCAAGGGCGTTGTCATCAGGCCGGTTGGGCGATTGTCGTTGGCGGTCGCAACGGCAACAACGGTGCATGAGGATCTTCATCCACCGATTGCCGCCAGGCGCTCAGCCAGTCGGCGTGGCCTTCGCTCCAGACCTGCTCGTGCAGGCGGGCCAGGGCCACCGGATCGCTCAGCAGCGCCAGGCGCTCGCCGTTGTTCAGCGCCGCCGGCCCGACTTTCAGGGCATGGCGGACACGTTCGATACGCAGCCACTCGATCGGCTCGGCCAGGCCGTGCCGGGACGTCGCCAGGGCGCAGGCCAGGGCGTTCTGCTGCGGATCGACCACTGCCCGGATGAAACCGTCGTTCAGCGCATGCCAACGGTTTTCATGGGTGTACTGGTCGGTGGACAGCAGTTCCTGGGGCGGCGCGTATTCCTCGGGGATCAGGAACAGGCTTTCGTCACGGGACTTCAGGCCCAGGCCGACGCGGCTGGAAATCACCGACACCGGGATCGACAGCATCAGCGAGCCGACGATCGGCACCAGCCACCAGAGGAAGCTCGGGTTCAGCCAGATCACCAGCAGCGCCCAGCAGAAGCCCAGCAGGGTCTGCGGACCATGGCGGCGCACCGCTTCGCTCCACGGCGTGGAGTCGTCGTCACGTTGTGGCGAGTTCCAGGTCGCGGCCCAGCCCAGGAACGCGGCCAGCACAAAACGGGTGTGGAAGATCATGCGTACCGGCGCCAACAGCATGGAGAACAGCATCTCCAGCAGCATCGACAGGGTCACCTTGAACTTGCCGCCGAACTCTTTCGCGCCCTTGGCCCAGATCAGGATGATGCTCAACAGCTTCGGCAGGAACAGCAGCACGATAGTGGTCGAGAACAGCGCGATCGCCTTGTCCGGATGCCATTGCGGCCACAGCGGATACAGCTGGCGCGGCTCCAGGAAGTACTGCGGCTCCATCAGCGTGTTGACCGCCAGCAGCGCCGTCGACAGCACCAGGAAGAAGAACCACAACGGCGCCGACAGGTAGGACATCACCCCGGTGAGGAACACCGCACGGTGCACCGGGTGCATGCCCTTGACCAGGAACAGGCGGAAGTTCATCAGGTTGCCGTGGCACCAGCGCCGGTCGCGCTTGAGCTCGTCCAGCAGGTTCGGCGGCAGCTCTTCATAGCTGCCCGGCAGATCGTAGGCAATCCACACGCCCCAGCCGGCGCGACGCATCAGCGCCGCTTCGACGAAGTCGTGGGACAGGATCGCACCGGCGAAGGCGCCTTTACCGGGCAACGGCGCCAGGGCGCAGTGCTCGATGAACGGCTTCATGCGGATGATCGCGTTGTGGCCCCAGTAGTGGGATTCGCCCAACTGCCAGAAGTGCAGGCCGGCGGTGAACAGCGGGCCGTAGACGCGGGTGGCGAACTGCTGCATGCGCGCATACAGGGTGTCCATGCCCGAGGCTTTCGGCGCGGTCTGGATAATACCCGCGTCCGGTGTGGCCTCCATCAGGCGCACCAGGCTGGTCAGGCATTCGCCGCTCATCACGCTGTCGGCGTCGAGCACCACCATGTACTTGTAGTCGCCGCCCCAACGACGGCAGAAGTCGTCGAGGTTACCGCTCTTGCGTTTCACCCGACGGCGGCGACGGCGATAGAAGATCTTGCCGAAACCCTTGGTTTCGCGGCAGACGTCCAGCCAGGCCTGTTGCTCGGCCACGCAGATATCGGTCTCGTTACTGTCGCTGAGCACGAAGAAGTCGAAGCGGTCCAGGTCGCCAGTGGCCGCGACCGACTCGAAGGTCGCCCGCAAGCCGGCGAATACCCGCGGCACGTCTTCGTTGCAGATCGGCATGACCAGCGCGGTACGGGCATCCTTGGGGATCGGCTCGTTGCCGGCGCTTTTGCCGGAAATGCGGTATTTGTCATGCCCGGTGAGCAGTTCGAGGAAGCCCATCAGCGCGGTCCAGAAACCGGCCGAGACCCAGCAAAACAGGATACCGAACATGATCAGAATGCTGGTTTGCAAGGCGTACGGCAGTACCTGGGTGGCGGTCTGCATCAATGGCTGACGCGTGATTTCTTCCAGGTCGACGAACGACCAGCCCTGGTACGGCATGATGCCTTTCATGTACCAGCCGGCGACGATGGTCTGGCCAAGCATCAGCAGCAACAGGATGTAGCGACGGATCGAACCGACGGTGCGCCAGCGGGCGGCCGGCAGCACGTTCTGATCTTTCGGTGGCTGCGGCGGATTGGTCCGACCGGTCAGGCGCCGCCAGCCACGCACCAGGATATTGGTGCGCCATGGCTCGGGAACGACCTTGGTCCGACGAATCGGCGGCGTGGCCTTGAGGCACACACGACCGCTGGCGTCGAGCGCCAGCATCTCGGCATCGAGCAGTTCCTCGGCGGAACCCAGGGTCAGCCGGCGGCCCACCGAGGCCTGGGCGGCATCGGCGGGCGCGTCGAACGTCGACGACGACAGGCGTTCGTGCAGTTCACTGAAGGACTTGCAGCCCGCGAGTTCCGCGCGCTGCTCATCGGTCATTGGCAGGTGCGCCAGATACTCGGAAAGAGTCTCTGGCTGTACTTGAGCGTTACTCATCGGCAGGCAACTGGTAGCTCCAGGTCTCGGTCAGGACTTGCTCGGTCGGGACAGATTCCGGTGTGGCTGGGGCCGCCTCGGCAGCAGCAGGCTGCTTGGCGTCTTTGTGGTTCTTGGCGTCCTTGGCCGGCTTGGCTTCGGCTTGCTTGGCATCCGCCTCTTTCTTCTCCTGCTGCTTGGCGGCGACTTTGTCGGCCTTGGCAATGGAGGCGCTGGAGGCTGGCGACACGGCCTTGGCCGGCTCGACAGGGGTGGCGTTCTTGACCAGGGCCGCGCGCATCTCGGTGGATTTGCTCGGGTCCTTGATCTTCATCCGCAGAGTCAGGCGCCAGCCCTTGGTTTCAGGGTTGTAGCGCACGCTGTTTTCCACCAGCTCGGCGTTGTCGCCGACGCTGACTTGGCTGCGCACCTCGGTGTCTTCCGGCAATGCCGCCAGGGATGGACCTTCGAAGTCCACCAGGTAGGCCACGCTGCCGTCCGGTTGGCGGATCAGGTTGGATTGCTTGACGTCACCGGTGGAGCGCAGGGTCTGCTCGACCCAGGAGCTGTCCGGCGAATGCAGGGAAGCTTCGTCCATGGTCCAGTGCAGGCGATAGGCGAAATCGAACGGCTGGCCTGGCTCAGGCTGCTTTTCCGGGCTCCAGAACGCCACGATGTTGTCGTTGGTTTCGTCCGCGGTCGGGATCTCTACCAGGTCGACGGTGCCTTTGCCCCAGTCGCCCTTCGGCTCGATCCAGGCGCTTGGACGCTTGTCGTAGCGGTCGTCGAGGTCTTCGTAGTGGCTGAAGTCGCGGCCACGCTGCAGCAGACCGAAACCACGCGGGTTTTCCACCGAGAAGTTGCTCACGGCCAGGTGTTTCGGGTTGTTCAGCGGACGCCAGATCCACTCGCCGTTGCCGGCATGGATCGACAGGCCGCTGGAATCGTGCAGCTCGCGGCGGTAGTTGAGGACTTTCGACGGCTGGTTGGCGCCGAACAGGAACATGCTGGTCAGCGGGGCAATACCCAGCTTGCCGACCTTGTCACGCAGGAACATCCGGGCCTTGACGTCGACGATGGTGTCGCTGCCCGGACGCAGGGTCAGGCGATAGGCGCCGGTGGCGCGCGGCGAGTCCAGCAGGGCGAAGATCACCAGATGCTTGTCGGTCGGCTTGGGTTGCTGGATCCAGAATTCGGTAAAGCGCGGGAATTCCTCACCGGACGGCAGCGCGGTGTCGATGGCCAGGCCACGGGCCGACAGACCATAGACGTGCCCCTTGCCGACGACGCGGAAGTAGCTCGCGCCGAGCATGGTCATGATTTCGTCCTGCTTGTCCGCCTTGTTGATCGGGTACAGCACGCGAAAGCCCGCATAACCGAGCTGCTCGGTGGCCTTGGGATCGAACTTGAGGTCGCCGAAGTCGAAGCGAGTCGAGTCGTATTTGATCTCTTCGACGGTGTTCGTGGTGATTTCGTTGATTTTCACCGGCGTGTCGAAATGCATGCCCTGATGATAGAAGGACAGCTTGAATGGGGTTTTCTGCTTGGCCCACTCGGCCTTTTCAGGCAGGAAGCGGATTTTCTGATAGTCCGCGAACTTCATCTCACGAAATTCGTTCGGCAGGTTACTGCGCGGAGCCTCGTACTTCTGCCCGGCCAGATCCTTAGCCTTGGCCGATACATCATCCAGATTGAATGCCCAGAGTTGGCCGGCGCTAAGCAGGCAAAGCAGTGCAGAGCCCGTCACCAGTGCGTTTCGTAACCGTTTGGCAGACAATTTTGGTGCATTACAGGGACTAACAATCACGAGCAACCCTCGCCGAAAACAGATCAAAAAACCAACGGCCAGCTATCTATATGCCAGGTTGGCGAGCATTGTTCCGACTCCGATGGGGCTAAATGATTCCCCAAACGGTCCCGAACAAGTCTCTACCTAAGTCAAAAACGGACCAACGAACGCTGATCCCCGTAGCGCGCGATTATCTAGTAGCCCGCGTTACAACGCATCAGGGGCGACCAAGTATTTATCGCGAAAAACGCCTATTTTCGGCCGGTTCCGGCCGAAAAAGATGTTTCAAGCACTTTCAGGTCTGTAACAGGAAGGTTACCGGGCCATCATTGACCAGATGGACCTGCATATCCGCCCCGAAGCGCCCTGATGCTACTTTGCCATGCAACTGTTGCGCCTTGCATAACAGATAATCAAAAAGTTCTTCACCGAGGGCCGGCGGTGCCGCCGTGGAAAAGCTCGGGCGCAGGCCGTTCTTGGTGTCCGCGGCCAGGGTGAACTGCGAGACCAGCAGCAAACCGCCGTCCACATCGGCCAGGGACAGGTTCATCTTGCCCTCGGCATCACTGAATACCCGATAGTTAAGCAGCTTGTGCAGCAGTTTGTCGGCACTGGCCCGAGTGTCCTCGGGCTCCACCGCCACCAGCACCAACAAACCCTGGTCCACCGCCCCGACGATTTCCCCCGCCACTTCGACCCGCGCGCCGCGCACGCGCTGTAACAGCCCCTTCATGCTTCTTCGGGCGGCAGGTCGAGCAGGCGCCGGGCCATCTGATCAGCGGCACGCACCAGCGCATCGGTGATGCCCGGTTCGGACGCAGCGTGACCGGCATCGCGGATCACCTGCAGCTCGCTGTTCGGCCAGGCCTGGTGCAATTCCCAGGCATTGTCCAGCGGGCAGATCACGTCGTAGCGACCATGCACGATCACGCCCGGCAGGTGGGCGATCTTGCCCATGTCGCGAATCAGCTGGTTCGGCTCGAGGAACGCATGGTTGGTGAAGTAGTGGCATTCGATCCGGGCAATCGACAGCGCGCGCTGCGGCTCGGAGAAACGATCGACCACCAGCGGGTTCGGCCGCAGGGTCGCGGTCCGCCCTTCCCAGATCGACCAGGCCTTGGCCGCATGCATCTGGGCGATCTGGTCGTTGCCGACGAGACGCTTGTGGAAGGCGCTGAGCAGGTCGTCGCGCTCGTCCAGCGGGATAGGCGCCACGTAGTCCTGCCAGTAGTCGGGGAACAGACGGCTGGCACCGGCCTGGTAGAACCATTCGATTTCCTGCGGACGGCACAGGAAGATCCCACGCAGAATCAGGCCATGAACACGCTCAGGATGGGTTTGCGCATAAGCCAGGGCCAGGGTCGAACCCCAGGAGCCGCCGAACACCACCCATTTTTCGATGCCCAGGTGCAGGCGGATCCGCTCGAGGTCGGCGACCAGGTCCCAGGTGGTGTTGTTTTCCAGGCTGGCGTGCGGGGTGGAGCGCCCGCAACCGCGCTGGTCGAAGGTGATGATGCGGTACAGGTTCGGGTCGAAGTAACGGCGACTCTGAGCATCGCACCCGGCTCCCGGGCCACCGTGGATGAACACCACCGGCAAGCCTTCCGGGGATCCGCTCTCATCGACATACAGTACATGGGGTTCGTCGACAGCCAGATCGTGCCGGGCATAGGGTTTGATCTGCGGGTACAAAGTCTGCATTGCGCGCTCCGTAAGGGGTCGAGGTCATCCCTGGGGGGACTTCAATTATTCTGCCGTCCGGCATCATAAACCCGAATTACGCAATGAGCATGTCCTTGGAAAAAATGCGGTTGTTCCCCCCGGAAAGCCAGACGCACCTGTAGCCGCTGCCGAAGGCTGCGCTCGACTGCGCAGCAGGCGCAGGATCTTGAGATCGCTGAAGGCCTTCGGCCTTATCGCAGCCTGCGGCAGCGGCTACAGGGCTTCCTGTCGGCTTCAGCGCCCGTAACGCTTCTGCCCCCAGGCCAGCAGCCCTTGCAGCAGCTGCTTGAGCACCACCTGGGTCGGCACCGCCAGATCGTCGCGGTAGCGGAACGGCTCGAACTCTTCCATATAGGTGCTCTGCGCCAGCTCCAGCTGCACGGCATGGATGTTCTCGGCCGGGTTGCCGTAGTGCCGGGTGATATGGCCGCCCTTGAAACGGCCGTTGAGCACATGGCTGTAGTCGGCATGGCGGGCGCAGACCGCTTCCAGCTGGCTGGCCAGTTCGGCATCGCAGCTGGCGCCATTGAAGGTGCCCAGGTTGAAGTCCGGCAGCTTGCCTTCGAACAGATGCGGGATCAGCGAACGGATCGAATGCGCATCGAACAGCAAGGCATAGCCGAACTCGGCCTTCAACCGTGCCAGCTCCTGCTGCAAAGTGCCGTGATAAGGCGTCCAGACCTTCTCCAGGTAAGTCGCCCGTTCCTGCTTCGACGGCTCCAGCCCCTCACGGAACAGCGGCACGCCATCGAACAGCGTGGCCGGGTACAACCCGGTGGTGGCACCGACATAGAGAGGCTTGTCGTCGGATGGGCGATTGAGGTCGATGACGAAACGCGAATACTCGGCCGCCAGGGTGCTGGCGCCTAGTTCCTCGGCGAACGCGTAGAGCTGGGGAATGTGCCAGTCGGTATCCGGCAGGCTTTGCGCCTCGGGGATCAGCCCGGCCTCGACCGCCGGTGTCAGGCGCAGGCCAGCGTGGGGCATGCTGATCAGCAGCGGCACCCGGCCTTGTTTGAAGTTCAGAACCTTATCCACAACCCTTCTCCTATAAATCCACTTCAACGCCGTGGCGCACGACGCGTTTTTCCAGGTCACCGCCCAGCCAGTAGGCCAGGTCGGCGGGACGATCGATCTGCCAGGCGACGAAGTCCGCCACCTTGCCGGCCTCCAGCGAACCGTGGGTCCGCTCCATGCCCAGCGCGGTGGCCGCATGCAGAGTCACACCGGCCAGGGCTTCTTCCGGGGTCATACGGAAACAGGTGCAGGCCATGTTCAGCATCAGGCGCAGGGACAGCGCCGGCGAAGTGCCGGGGTTGAGGTCGCTGGCCACGGCGATCTTCACCCCGTGCTTGCGCAGCGCATCCAGCGGCGGCAGCTGGGTTTCGCGCAGGAAATAGAACGCGCCCGGCAGCAGCACGGCGACGGTGCCGGCCTCGGCCATGGCGACGGCGTCCTCCTCGGTCATGAACTCCAGATGGTCGGCCGACAGCGCGTGATAACGCGCCGCCAGGCTGGAGCCATGCAACGATGACAGCTGCTCGGCGTGCAGTTTCACCGGCAGGCCAAGCTTGTGCGCGGCGATGAACACCCGCTCCACCTGCTCCGGCGAGAACGCCAGGTATTCGCAGAACGCATCCACCGCGTCCACCAGGCCCTCGGCCGCCAGGGCCGGGAGCATTTCGGCGCAGATGTGCTCGATGTAGTCGTCCGAGCGCTCGGCGTATTCCGGCGGCAAGGCGTGGGCCGCCAGGCAGGTGCTGCGCACACTGACCGGCAGCTCGGCGCCCAGGCGCCGGATCACCCGCAGGATCTTGCGTTCGCTGGCCAGGTCCAGGCCGTAGCCGGACTTGATCTCGACGCTGGTCACGCCGTCGCGCAGCAGGCTTTTCAAGCGCTTGCGGGCGCTGTCGAACAGTTCGTCCTCGCTCGCCGCGCGGGTGGCCCGCACGGTGCTGGCGATACCGCCACCGACGGCGGCGATTTCGGCGTAGCTCACCCCTTGCAGGCGTTGCTCGAATTCGCCGCTGCGGTTGCCGCCGAATACCGTGTGAGTGTGGCAGTCGATCAGGCCCGGGGTGACCCAGGCCCCCGCCAGGTCATGCAGCTCGGCATAGTTACCAGCCGGGACCTGATCGCGCGGGCCGATCCACTCTATGAGCGCTCCTGACGTCACGATGGCGGCATCCTCGATGATCGAGTAAGCACCTTGCGCCATGCTTGCGACGTGACAGTGTTGCCAGAGAGTTTTCATCCGAGGACTCCGTTAGTTATCGATGGGACAAAGAAGGGTCGCGGTGCACCTGGACCGCCTGACCGGCGGCCGGCTTGACCCACAACAGATAAGCGATCACCAGCAGCACGATCCACACCGCCCCCACCGCCAGCGCCGCCTGGGTTTGCGGGAAATAACCCAGCACGCCGAAGACGAACAGCATGAACACGATGGCGGCTGCCGGCGCCCAGGGCCAGAACGGCACCGGGAATTTCAGTTGGGCGACCTGCTCGGCGCTCATCGAGCGACGCATGGCCACCTGGGTGACCAGGATCATCAGCCAGACCCAGACCGTGGCGAAAGTAGCGATCGATGCAATCAGCAGGAACACGTTTTCCGGAATCAGGTAGTTCAGCAGCACACCGCCCAGCAGCGCGGCGCCCATGACCACCACAGTCATCCACGGCACGCCGTGTTTCGACAGTTGGGCAAAGCCTTTGGGCGCCTGCCCTTGCTGGGCCAGGCCGTACATCATGCGTCCGGCGCCGAAGATGTCGCTGTTGATCGCCGACACCGCCGCCGAGATCACCACGATATTGAGGATGGTCGCCGCCGAGCCGATGCCCAGGTTGTCGAAGATCTGCACGAACGGGCTGCCCTGGCTGCCGATCTGCGGCCATGGATAGATGGCCATCAGTACGAACAGGGTCAGCACATAGAACAGCAGGATGCGCATCGGCACCGCGTTGATCGCCTTGGGGATGACCCGCTGCGGGTCCTTGGCTTCACCGGCGGTGATACCGATGATCTCGATGCCGCCAAAAGCGAACATCACCACCGCGAACGAAGCGATCAGGCCGCCGATGCCGTGGGGCATGAAGCCGCCGTGGGCCCAGAGGTTGGCCACCCCGGTGGCCTGCTCGTTGCTGGCCGAACCGATACCGAACAACATGATGCCGAAGCCGGCGAGGATCATCGCGACAATCGCGCCGACTTTCAGCAGCGACAGCCAGAACTCCATTTCGCCGAAGACCTTGACGTTGCACAGGTTGAGGCCGCCGATCAGGAACACGATGCCGAGCACCCAGACCCAGCGCGCCACTTCCGGAAACCAGAAGCCCATATAGATGCCGAAAGCCGTGACGTCGGCCAGGCAGACGATGATCATTTCAAAGGCATAGGTCCAGCCGAGGATAAAGCCCGGCAGTGGTCCCAGGTAATTGCTGGCGTAGTGGCCAAACGAGCCGGACACCGGGTTGTGCACGGCCATCTCGCCCAGCGCGCGCATCACCATGAACACCGCGGCGCCACCGATCAGGTAGGCCAGGAGGACCGCGGGACCGGCCATCTGGATGGCCGAGGCAGAACCATAGAACAGCCCGGTGCCGATCGCCGACCCCAGCGCCATGAAGCGAATATGTCGGGCGGACAGCCCGCGTTTCAATCCTTGAGCTTGCTGTTGCATTTCTCGTTCCTAATTATTTTTATCGGAGAAAACCCAAACCGTAGCCGCTGCCGAGGTACGAGGCTGCGATGGGCTGCGCAGCAGCCCCCGACGGCGGTCCTGCGGACCGCTTCGCAGCTTCGTACCTCAGCAGCGGCTACGGGCATGGTCGTTACAGGCTCGGCAGCAACTTGGCCGGCAGCAGCTCGTTCAGGCAACGGGACGCCAGCAGTTCGCCCGCGGCATTGATGTCCGGGGCGAAGAAGCGGTCCTTCTCGTAGAACGGCACTTTGCTACGCAGGGTGGCACGGGCCTTTTCCAGCTTGGTCGAGGTCTTCAGGCCATCACGCAGGTCCAGGCCCTGGCAGGCCGCCAGCCATTCCACGGCGAGGATGCCACGGGTGTTTTCGGCCATTTCCCACAGGCGCTTGCCAGCGGCGGGCGCCATGGACACATGGTCTTCCTGGTTGGCGGAAGTCGGCAGGCTGTCCACCGAGTGCGGATGGGCCAGCGCCTTGTTTTCGCTGGCCAGGGCCGCGGCGGTCACCTGGGCGATCATGAAGCCGGAGTTGACCCCGCCATTGGCCACCAGGAACGGCGGCAGCTGGGACATGTGCTTGTCCATCATCAGCGAGATGCGGCGCTCACTCAGGGAACCGATTTCGGCGATGGCCAGGGCCATGTTGTCGGCGGCCATGGCCACCGGCTCGGCGTGGAAGTTGCCACCGGAGATCACATCGCCCTCGGCGGCGAACACCAGTGGGTTATCCGACACGGCGTTGGCTTCGACCACCAGCACCTCGGCGGCCTGGCGGAACTGGGTCAGGCAGGCGCCCATGACTTGTGGCTGGCAGCGCAGGGAGTACGGGTCCTGCACCTTGTCGCAGTTCTGGTGCGACTTGGAGACTTCGCTGCTGTCGCCCAGCAGGTCGCGGTAAGCCGCGGCGGCGTCGATCTGGCCTTTCTGGCCACGGGCGGCATGAATCCGCGCATCGAACGGCGAACGCGAGCCCAGCACCGCCTCGACGGTCAGGCCGCCGCAGGCCAGGGCGCCGGCGAACAGGTCTTCGCCTTCGAACAGGCCGCGCAGGGCAAACGCGGTGGAAACCTGGGTGCCGTTGAGCAGCGCCAGGCCTTCCTTGGCCGCCAGGGTCAACGGCTTGAGGCCGGCCACGCTCAGGGCTTCGGTGGCGTCCAGCCATTGGCCTTTATAACGGGCCTTGCCTTCACCCAGCAGCACCAGGGACATATGCGCCAGCGGCGCGAGGTCGCCGGAAGCGCCCACCGAACCCTTGAGCGGGATATGCGGGTAGACCTCGGCGTTGACCAGGGCAATCAGCGCGTCGATCACCTGGCGGCGGATACCGGAAAAACCACGGCTCAGGCTGTTGACCTTGAGCACCATGACCAGGCGCACCAGAGCGTCGCTGATCGGCTCGCCGACACCGGCGGCATGGGACAGCACCAGGGAGCGCTGGAGGTTTTCCAGGTCTTCGCTGGCGATACGGGTCGAGGCCAGCAGGCCGAAACCGGTGTTGATGCCGTAGGCGGTGCGGTTCTCGGCGAGGATCTGCTCGACACAGGCGACGCTGGCGTCGATCTGTGCCGAGGCGCTGTTATCGAGGCTGAGGGTTACCGGCTGTTGGTAGACGGCACGCAGTTGGGCCAGGGTCAGTTGGCCGGGAATCAGATTTAGCGCAGTCACATTTATGCTCCTTTTGAGAGTTTGTTATTAACTACCAGTCGCTCCGGAAGCTTCCGTTGTCCGTCGCAGCCCGCCGTTTGTGAGCGAGTGGCGCCTTGGCACGCTGGTTTTTCGTGGAAACCGTTGTCTTGGAAAATCCTGTTCTTGCAGGGCGCGGTTCAGCGCACGCCCGGTAAAACCTCCTGCAGCAAGGCCGGAGCCTTGAGCAGCGCCGCCGCGCTGGCGATGTCCGGGGCCAACCAGCGGTCCTGGTCATAGGCCGGAACCCGCTGGCGCAGGAGCTTCCAGGCCGCATCTGTGCCGGCACCGAAACGCTGCTCCTTGAGAAATTCGAAGGCCTGGGCCGCCAGCAGGTATTCGATGGCGAGGATCTGGGTGCAGTTTTCCAGCGCGCGGGAAAGCTTCAGCGCGGCGTTGGTGCCCAGGCTCAGGTGGTCTTCCTGCAGGCCGGAGGTGACGTAGTTGTCGAGCACCGCCGGTTGCGCCAGCTGGCGGTTTTCCGCGCACAGCGAGGCAGCGACGTACTGGACGATCATCATCCCGGAGTTGACCCCGGGGTTGCTCACCAGGAACGCCGGCAAACCACTGACATGGGGGTTGATCAGGCGGTCCAGGCGGCGCTCGGCGATCGAGCCGATCTCGGCCATGGCGATCGCCAGCAGGTCCGCCGCCAAAGCCACCGACTGGCCGTGGGGGTTGGCCTGGGACATCACCCGGTAGTTGTCAGGAGTGCCCAGCACCATCGGGTTATCGGTGACCGAGTTGAGCTCGGTTTCGACCTGCTGCATCGCGTGCGCCAGCTGATCGCGGGCGGCGCCGTGAACCTGCGGGATGGAACGGATGCTCAGGGCATCCTGGGTGCGGATGCCTTTGCTGGCGGCAATCACTTCGCTGCCGTCGAGCAAGGCGCGCAGGTTGATGCCGACCTGCTGCATGCCCGGGTGCGGCTTGAGCGCGATGATCTCGGCGTCGAACGCGGCGATCTGCCCGCGCTGGGCCTCGAAGCTCATGGCGCCGATCACGTCGGCCCATTGCAGCAGGCGCGTGGCATCGGCCAGGGCCAGGCAACTCAGGCCGGTCATGCACGGCGTACCGTTGACCAGGCACAGACCGTCCTTGGCCCCCAGTTGCACCGGTTCCAGGCCTTCCGCCGCCAGCGCCTGCTCGGCCGACACGACCTGCCCGCGGTAGCTGACCTGGCCGACACCGAGCAAGGCGATGCTGATATGGGCCATGTGGGTCAGGTAACCCACCGAACCCTGGGACGGTACCTGCGGGGTGATACCGCGATTGAGCAGGGCCAGCAGCGCCTCGACCACGCGGCGATGCAGGCCGGACTTGCCGTGGCTGTAGTTGACGACAGCCGCGCACATGATCGCCCGGGTCTGCTCGTCGGCCAGCGGCGCACCCACGCCACAGGCATGGCTGAGCAGGGTGTTGCGCGACAGCTGGCTGAGCTGTTCGTCCTGCAGCGAAACGTTGCACAGCGCGCCAAGACCGGTGTTGATGCCATAGGCGCGTTCGCCGCTGACGACGATGCGCTGGACAATGGCCTGGGCATTCTCGATACGCGCCCAGGCCTGGGCCGACAGCTCGAGCTGCGCGCCATGCCGGGCCACGGCGACCACATCCTGCCAACGCAGCGGGGCGTCGGCGATAACGATTTTTTCAGCCTGCGACATCTTCGACCTCACGGGTACAACCTGAACATTGATGCAGCTTTACCGCCGCCTTCGCGGGCAAGCCTCGCTCCTACAGGGGAGAGGCCCGCCCCAAGCCTTTAAACCACCGCCGCGCGTCGCTGCACGAAACGGTCGACATACTCGTCCGCCGGCGAATGCAGGATCTCTTTCGGCGTGCCGACCTGGATCAGCCGGCCATCCTTGAGGATCGCGATGCGGTTGCCGATGCGCACGGCCTCGTCGAGGTCGTGGGTAATGAAGACGATGGTCTTGTGCAGGGTCTTTTGCAGCTCCAGCAGCTGGTCCTGCATCTCGGCGCGGATCAGCGGGTCGAGGGCGCTGAAGGCCTCGTCCATCAGGATGATGTCGGTGTCCGCCGCCAGGGCGCGGGCCAGGCCGACGCGCTGGCGCATGCCGCCGGACAGCTGGTGCGGGTACTTGTTCTCGTAGCCCTTGAGGCCCACGGTGTTGATCCAGTGCAGCGCGCGCTCGGTGCAGACTTCCTTGCTCTCGCCCCGCACCTTGAGGCCGTAGGCGGTGTTTTCCAGCACGGTCTTGTGTGGCAGCAGGCCGAAGCTCTGGAACACCATGCTGATCTTGTGCCGGCGAAATTCGCGCAGGGCTTCCATGTCGTATTGCAGGATGTCCACGCCATCCACCAGGATCGCGCCGCTGGTCGGGTCGATCAGGCGGTTGAAGTGGCGCACCAGGGTCGACTTGCCGGAGCCGGACAGGCCCATGATCACGAAGATCTCGCCAGTGCCGATGCTCAGCGACAGGTCGTTGACCCCGACCACGCAGCCGGTCTCGGCCAGCACCTGATCCTTGGTCTTGTTCTGGCGAATCATGTTCAGCGCGTCGGCCGAACGGTTGCCGAAAATCTTGAAGACGTTCTTGACTTCGATCTTGCTCACGATTGCATCGTTCATTTGCTCACCTCATGGCGTGGACGACCATAGGCTTGGGTAATACGGTCGATGACCACGGCCAGAATCACGATCGCCAGGCCGGCTTCCAGGCCACGGCCGACGTTGAGGGTCTGGATGCCCACCAGCACGTCTTCGCCCAGGCCACGGGCACCGATCATCGAGGCGATCACCACCATCGACAGGGCCATCATGGTGGTCTGGTTGATCCCGGCCATGATGCTCGGCAGGGCCAGCGGCAGTTGCACGCCGAACAGTTGCTGCCAGCGGTTGGCGCCGAAGGCGTTGATCGCCTCCATGACTTCGCCGTCGACCTGGCGAATGCCCAGGTCGGTCAGGCGGATCAGCGGCGGCGCGGCGTAGATCACGGTGGCGAAGATCGCCGGCACCTTGCCCAGGCCGAACAGCATCAGCACCGGGATCAGGTACACGAAGCTCGGCATGGTCTGCATGATGTCCAAGAGCGGCATCAGCACCGAACGCAGGCGATTGCTGCGCGCCGAGAGGATCCCCAGGGGAATGCCGATCAACACCGAAATGAAGGTCGCCACCAGCATCAGCGCCAGGGTCTGCATCAGCTTGTCCCACAGGCCGACCGCGCCCACCAGGAACAGCAGGCCGACGATCACCGCGGTGGTCACCAGCTTGCGGGTCGAATGCCAGGCGATGCCGCCGACGATCGCCAGCATCAGCCACCAGGGCGCCAGGCGCAGCAGGCCTTCGAGGTTGACGATGGCCCACAGCAGGGTGTCGGAGATGTGGCGGAACACATCGCCGTAGTTGGTCACCAGCGAATCGACCCAACTGTTGACCCAGTCGGCGATGGAAAAGGTGAAGCTTTCAGGAAACATAGAGAGACTCTCGATCAAGTGGGTTGTGGTGAAGCTCCCGGCTACCGCTCAGGCAGCCGGGAAGGCTCTACCTACAAGGCCGCGTCGATTTTCTTGGCTGCGTCGTCGCTCACCCATGCGTGCCAGACTTCAGGATGTTCCTTGAGGAAAATTTTCGCCAGCTTCGGCGATTCGATACGTTCCTTCGCCATGCGACCCAGGTTCTGATTGAGCAGGTCGATCGGCAGGTTGACCTTTTCCAGCACGGCCACCAGCTCAGGCGCTTCCTCGTGGAAGGTCTTGGACAGGCCGACCTTGATGGTCACGCTCTTGTCCACGCCCGGCTTTTCTTCCAGCTTCACCAGGTCGACCTGGCCCATCAGCGGGGTTGGCGACCAGTAGTAGAACAGGATCGGCTCGCCACGCTTGTAGCTCGACAGTACCGCGGCATCCAGCGCCGGGCCGGTGCCTGGGCGGAAGTTGGTGTAGCTGCTTTCCAGGCCGTAGCTTTTCAGCATCTCGCTGTTGTCCAGCTCGCAGGTCCAGCCGGCCGGGCAGTTATAGAAACGGCCCTTGCTCGGCTCTTCCGGGTCCTTGAATACGCTGGCGTACTTGCCCAAATCGGCAATGTTCTTCAGGTCCGGGGCCTTGGCTTCCAGCTTGCGCTTGGCATCGCCTTCGATCACGTAGCGCGGCACGTACCAGCCTTCGATGGCGCCCACCACCGGGGCGCCGACGCCGACCACCTTGCCGGCCTTCTCGGCCTTGTTCCAGACCTCGCTGCGACCGACCCATTCCTCGGCGAAAACCTGGATGTCATTGCTGCTCAGGGCGTTTTCCATGGTGATGGAGTTGCCTGGCAGGCTGTCGGTCTTGCAGCCGTAGCCTTTTTCCAGGACCACTTGCAGCACGTCGGTCAGCAACATGCCGCTTTCCCAGTTCAGGCCGGCGAATTTCACCGGTTTACCGGACTCGCACCAGCCGGCCGCCTGGGTAGCGCCGGCGCTGGCCAGCAGGCCCATGGAAAGCAAAGTGGTCAGCAGGGTCTTATTCATTTTCATTGTGTGACGCTCCCAATCATTGAAATGGATTACGGCAGTCAAGAGGCATCCAGCCCGTCCACGTCCAATCAGGTCTAGACCGCAGTAGCGCGGCCTGCCCCACTCAGCTTTTGTTCTGTGATCGAGTCCTGCTCTACCGGCAGGATCAGGCGATCGGGTACGGCGCCATGCCATTTCTTCGCGCAGACGTAATACAGCGCCGCGGGAACCACCAGGCCGACGATCCAGGAGATATCCACGCCACCCAGGGTTTCCACCAGCGGGCCGGTGTAGAACTTGGTGGCGATGAACGGCAGCTGCACCAGCACACCGATCACATAGACGCTGATACCGAGGATGTTCCAGCGGCCGTAGCGACCGTTCGGATCGGCCAGCGCCGGCACGTCATAGTGCTCGCGGGTGATGCAGTAGTAATCCACCAGGTTGACCGCGCTCCACGGGGTGAAGAAGGCCAGCAGGAAGAGGATGAAAGACTTGAACGCACCGAGGAACGAGTGCTGGCCGAGCAAGGCGATCAGGGTCGCAGTACCGACGATGACCAGCACGAACACCAGGCGTTGCAAGCGCGTCACTTCCAGGTGGCCACGAAAGCCACTGATGATGGTGGCGATGCACATGAAGCTGCCGTAGGAGTTCAGCGTCGAGATGGTGACCTTGCCGAAGGCGATGCTGAAGTACAGCAGCGCGGCGGTGGCACCGCTGCCACCCAGACCGACAATGTAGGCCACTTCGTGGCCGGCGAACTGCCCGTCGGCCATGGCCGCGGCGAACACGCCGAGGATCATCGCCACCTGCGCGCCGATCACCGAGCCCGCGCCAGCGGCGAGGAAGGTTTTCACCGAAGAGGTCTTGCTCGGCAGGTAGCGCGAATAGTCGGCCACGTAGGGGCCGAAGGCGATCTGCCAGGACGCGGCGAGCGACACCGCGAGCAGGAAGCTGCTCCAGCTGAAGTGGCGGATTTCCAGGAGTGCGCCAACGTCGGTCTGGCTCATCAGGCGACTGAACAGATAAACGAAGGCGATCACGCCAATGACGCTGGCGGCGCGACCGATGAAGTGGATCACCCGGTAGCCGAGCACCGTGACCAGCACGATGACGCTGGCGAAGATCAGGATGCCAACACTGTCGCTGACCCCGAACAGCTGGCCCAGCGCCTGGCCGGAAAGCACCGTGCCGGTGGCGGTGAAGCCCAGGTACATCAGGCAGACCAGGACGATCGGAATGGCCGCGCCATAGACGCCGAACTGAACCCGGCTGGAGATCATCTGCGGCAGGCCGAGCTTGGGCCCTTGCGCCGCATGCAACGCCATCACACCGCCGCCCAGCAGTTGCCCGATGAGCAGGCCGATCAGCGACCAGAACACATCACCGCCCAGCACCACCGCCAGAGCGCCAGTGACGATGGCCGTGATCTGCAGGTTAGCCCCCAACCACAGGGTGAACTGGCTGTAGAGCTTGCCGTGGCGTTCGGCTTCGGGGATGTAGTTGATCGAGCGCCGTTCGATCAGGGGTTTGGAGCTATCGCTGGCCGTGGACATCGTTATTGTTCTCCCGGGAGATTCTTGTCATGTCAAAGCACTGCTACATGGACCGAGCCGCCGCACTGCAGCGTGCGACGGCTTCTTCCCTAATCCTGGCGGCAATCCGCCGGGAGCTTACTTGCCAGTGATCATCGGCAGGTTCAGGCCCTGTTCCTTGGCGCAGTCGATGGCGATCTGGTAACCGGCATCGGCGTGACGCATGACACCGGTACCCGGGTCGTTATGCAGCACACGGGCGATACGCTCGGCCGCTTCGTCGGTACCATCGCAGACGATCACCATCCCGGAGTGCTGGGAGAAGCCCATGCCGACGCCGCCGCCGTGGTGCAGGGAAACCCAGGTCGCGCCGCTGGCGGTGTTCAGCAGGGCGTTGAGCAGCGGCCAGTCGGACACGGCATCGGAACCATCCTGCATCGATTCGGTTTCGCGGTTCGGGCTGGATACCGAGCCGGAGTCCAGGTGGTCGCGACCGATGACGATCGGCGCCGACAGCTCGCCGCTGCGCACCATTTCGTTGAACGCCAGGCCGAGCTTGGCGCGCAGGCCCAGGCCAACCCAGCAGATACGCGCCGGCAGGCCCTGGAAGCTGATGCGCTCGCGCGCCATGTCCAGCCAGTTGTGCAGGTGCGCGTCGTCCGGGATCAGTTCCTTGACCTTGGCGTCGGTCTTGTAGATGTCCTGCGGGTCGCCCGACAGCGCGGCCCAGCGGAACGGACCGATGCCGCGGCAGAACAGCGGACGGATATAGGCCGGCACGAAGCCTGGGAAGTCGAAGGCGTTCTCGACGCCTTCTTCCTGGGCCATCTGACGGATGTTGTTGCCGTAGTCGAAGGTCGGGATGCCCTGCTTCTGGAAGTCGAGCATGGCCTTGACGTGCACAGCCATCGATTGCTTGGCCGCCTTGACCACCGCGGCAGGCTCGGTCTTGGCGCGCTCGCGGTACTGCTCCCAGGTCCAGCCGGCTGGCAGGTAGCCGTTGAGCGGGTCGTGGGCGCTGGTCTGGTCGGTGACCATGTCCGGACGCACGCCGCGACGGACCATTTCCGGGAGGATTTCAGCCGCGTTGCCGCACAGGGCGATGGAGATCGCCTTGCCTTCGGCGGTGTACTTGGCGATACGCGCCAGGGCGTCGTCCAGGTCTTTGGCCTGCTCGTCGACATAGCGAGTCTTCAGGCGGAAATCGATGCTGGTCTGCTGGCATTCGATGTTCAGCGAGCAGGCGCCGGCCAGGGTCGCGGCCAGAGGCTGGGCGCCACCCATGCCGCCGAGGCCGGCGGTCAGGACCCAGCGGCCCTTGAGGTCATCGTTGTAGTGCTGGCGACCGGCTTCGACGAAGGTTTCGTAGGTGCCCTGGACGATGCCCTGGCTGCCGATGTAGATCCAGCTGCCGGCGGTCATCTGGCCGTACATGGCCAGGCCCTTGGCATCCAGTTCGTTGAAGTGTTCCCAGGTGGCCCAGTGCGGCACCAGGTTGGAGTTGGCGATCAGCACGCGCGGGGCGTTGCTGTGAGTCTTGAACACGCCGACCGGCTTGCCGGATTGCACCAGCAGGGTCTCGTCGTCATTCAGGTTGGTCAGGCTCTCGACGATCTTGTCGTAGCACTCCCAGTTGCGCGCGGCGCGGCCGATGCCACCGTAAACCACCAGCTCTTTCGGGTTCTCGGCGACTTCCGGGTCGAGGTTGTTCATCAGCATGCGCAGCGGCGCTTCTGTCAGCCAGCTCTTGGCGGTCAGCTTGTTGCCGCGGGCAGCGCGAATTTCGACGTTCCGGTATTTCGTAGGTTTATTCTCAGTCACGAAAAAACTCCTCAGCGATCAATCCAAACCAACCCAGGCAGTGGGCGAGCGTGCCTGCGCGCAGGGCGCTGCGCAGCAAGCGAATCAGGGGACGCTGCGAAGAGTCTTCAGTGACTCATACGCATACGTCTTTACTTGTACATACAAGCATATGCAATCGATCGGCCAACTCGTTTAATGAGCCTTCAAGAAAATCGTGAAACCGGTGAAGACGCCCTTGGATCAAGGGTTTCAGCGTCGATTATTTTTTCGCGGGGATTATGGCTAGAGGCGGGAGAGCTGTTACTTCGCCAGGGCTTTGCGCCACGCTGGGGCGTTCGGTAACAAATTGGTGCGCGAGGGAAACAACATCAGGGAGGGAGAGAAACAGGTGGGCTTGTAGCCGCTGCCGAAGGCTGCGATCGACTCCGAAGGAGACGCGCTCTTGCAGACCGGAAGGCTCTTCGAGTCGAGCGCGACCCCGGCCTATCGCAGCCTGCGGCAGCGGCTACAGGTCAGATGGCTGTCAGTTCGATCACGCAGCAAGCGCCGCTGACGGTGACTTCCCGCAAGTCGGGGTTACCGAGCAGTTGCAGGCAGTCATGGCGCTCAAGCAAGGCGGCGACACCGCCACCCAGGTCGGCGCGCATTTCCTCGGCCACGCTGAATACCAGCACCGTGCCGGCCTGGGTGAAGAAACGCTGGCCACCCTGCAGCCATTGCAAGCGAGCGCTGTAGCGGTCCGGCGCGTAGATCAGGTTGAAGTCGCGAATCGGCCCGTCGATCAGGGTGCACGCGACCTGGCTGGCGCCACTGAAGGCAAAGGGGTCCAGCGGTAACAGTGCCCGGGTGTCCTCGCCGTCCACCGTCAGGGTCATGCCCGCGCCTTGCAGCACGGTGATGATCCGCTGGTAGCCGGCGAAGCTGGAGAAGCCACCGGACTCGCCGATATCGGCGATCGACAGCCGCCAGCCGAAACCTTCCAGGCCGACGCCGGCGTCCCGGGTGATCTCTTCGGTACTGCCGCCACCGTTCTTCCATGGCATGCGCGGGTAGTTGGCCGCGCGCAAAACGTTCAACTGAGTCATTGATGCCCCTTACTTATGAAACCGCCCTTCCAGGCTGTGACGAGAACCCGGGTGGATCAGGCGCGCGGCGGTTACCGGCTGGCGGCCGGACCAGGTCCGGCGGCGAATCAGCAGGCACGGCTCGCCGCGCTCGATCTGCAGCAGCTTGCACTCTTCCGGCTCGGCCAGAATCGCCTCGACCACATGCTCGCCTTCGGTCAGCGGTGCGACCTGGTTCAGGTAGGCGTAGGGGGTCTGCAGGGTGAAGTCCTGCTTGAGGTAGTCCGGTGCCACCAGCGCGTTGACGAAGCGGTCCTCGATCTGCACCGGGATATCGTTCTCGAAATGCACGATCAGCGAGTGGAAGACCCTCTGCCCTTCGCGCATTTCCAGGGCCACGGCGCGCTCGGAACCGGCTGCCTCTTCCCCCAGGGTGATGACCTTGCACGTGTGGCGATGACCGCGCGAGGCGATCTCATCGGCAATGTTGTGCACCTCGAACAGCGCCGACTGGCTTTTCGGTTCGGCGACGAAAGTCCCCACGCCCTGCATGCGCACCAGCAGGCCTTCGGCGGTCATCTCGCGCAGGGCGCGGTTGATGGTCATGCGGCTGAAACCCAGCTGGCTGACCAGCTCGCTTTCCGAGGGCACGCGGTAATGCGGCGGCCAGTTTCCACTCTCGATCTGCTGGGTGATCATCTGCTTGACGCGGGCGTACAGGGGCGCCGGACTATCGCCCAGATGGGCGGCCAGCGGGGAGTTGGCGGGCGGAGTCGGCACGGGAAATCCTTGTTGGCTGAAGAAAGAGGCTAGCTTGCCGGAGTTTACCGAGCAGGCAAACGTCTGTATATGTATATACAAATAACACACGACGGGGTGCTTGAACCATGTCCGCCTTCTTTGCCGAACGCGCACTGCTGCCTAACGGATGGGCCAACAACGTACGTCTCGAGGTCAGCGCCGACGGCCTGTTGACCCACATCCAGGCCGATGCCAGCGCAGAAGGCGCCGAGCGGCTACAAGGCCCGCTACTGCCGGGCATGCCCAACCTGCACTCCCATGCGTTCCAGCGGGCGATGGCCGGGCTGGCGGAAGTGGCCGGCAACCCCAACGACAGCTTCTGGACCTGGCGCGACCTGATGTATCGCCTGGTGGGCAAGATCAGCCCGGACCAGCTGGGCATCATCGCCCGTCAGCTGTACATCGAAATGCTCAAGGCCGGTTACACCTCGGTCGCCGAATTCCACTATGTGCATCACGACACCAACGGCCAGCCCTACGCCGACCCGGCCGAGCTGTCCCTGCGCATCAGCCAGGCCGCCAGCGCCGCCGGCATCGGCCTGACCCTGCTGCCAGTGCTGTACAGCCACTCCGGTTTCGGCGGCCAGGCGCCCAACGAAGGCCAGCGCCGCTTCATCAACAGCACGGAAAACTACCTCAAGCTGCAAAGCCGCCTGCAACCGCTGCTGGCCCGGCAACCGGCCCAGCAGCTGGGGCTGTGCTTCCACTCGTTGCGCGCGGTCACCCCGCAGCAGATCAGCGAAGTGCTGGCCGCCAGCGACAAGCAGTGCCCGGTGCATATCCACATTGCCGAACAGCAGAAGGAAGTCGATGACTGCCTGACCTGGAGCGGGCGCCGGCCGCTGCAATGGCTGTATGAAAACACCGCGGTCGATCAGCGCTGGTGCCTGGTCCATGCCACCCACGCGAATGCCGAAGAAGTCAGCCTCATGGCGCAAAGCCGAGCGATTGCCGGCCTGTGCCTGACCACCGAAGCCAACCTCGGCGACGGGATTTTCCCAGCGGTGGATTTTCTCGCCCAGGGCGGCCGCATGGGCATCGGTTCCGACAGCCATGTGTCGCTGAGCGTGGTGGAAGAATTGCGCTGGGCGGAATACGGCCAGCGCCTGCGCGATCAACGCCGCAACCGCCTGTATCGCAACGACCAGCCGATGGTTGGCCGGACCCTGTACGACGCCGCGCTGGACGGCGGTGCCCAGGCCCTGGGACAGCCGATCGGCGCCCTGGAAGTGGGCAAGCGTGCCGACTGGCTGGTGCTTGACGGCAGCGATCCTTACCTGGCCACCGCCGAGGGCGACGGCATTCTCAACCGCTGGCTGTTCGCCGGCGGCGATCGCCAGGTGCGCGATGTGCTGGTCAACGGTCAGTGGGTCGTGCGCGACGGACGTCACGCAGGCGAAGAAGAAAGTAATCGGGCCTTTACCCAGGTGCTGCGCGACCTGCTCGGCTGAAGCCCGTCACCGCGGGAGCCAGCACGCTGGCTCCCGCATGGATTCACTTCGAGGTCTTGGCCATCGCCTTGTCCGACACTCGCCAGATCAGGCGGGTGGTGTCATAACCCTGCTGGCGCGCCCTGCTCAGCAGGTCCTCACGAACCGCCTCGCTGACATTCGGCCGGCGCGACAACAGCCACAGGTATCGACGATCCGGGTTGCCGACAATGGCGGTCTTGTAGTCGTCGCTCACATACAGCACCCAGTAGTCGCCCTTGGCCAGGCCCGGTATCAACCGGGAAAACCAGGTATCGAATTCGACCCACAGCTTGTCGGTTTTATCCGGCGCCTGCGGCGTTGCCGTGCCCCGCACCTCTTCCCATTGCCAGTTGGCGGTCAGGCAGCGGTTGAGCACCGCCATATTGCCTTCGGGCAGCAAGGTGTAGCGGGCTTCGGATTGCGCGCAATTGCGCTGGAAATACATCGGCAAACGCGCCAGCTCGTACCAGGTCCCTTGGTAACGCTTGAGATCGACGTGATTCGCGGTCTTGGGCGCCAGTGAATCGTCCCGGGAAGTGGCGCAGCCGGCCAACAACAGGCCGGCCAGAAGAGTGACTAGCAAACGCATCATTATTTTTCTCCCGTGGGCACGTGGCCCCGGTTTTTTTTACTTCAGGCCTTGCCCGGAAAACATCAGCACTTTGTCACCGGCGTACTGCACGCTGATAAAGCTGTTCTTGTCACCCCAGGTGCAGCTGGACATGCCCAGCGCGCCGGAACAATCGGTTGGTTTGCCCAGCAGTTTTTCAACTTCGGCCTTGGGCATGCCGGCCGACAGCTTGGAATAGTTTTCCTGATTGATCTTGCCGCATGCAGCCAACAGCACGCAGAACGACAACAGAGCGAGAGAACGCAGGGACATGGTGAAACTCCTGGGCGAACGGGGGGATGGCATGCTGCCAACCAGAAGCTTAGAAGAGAAAAGCCCCATCTGGTTCCCCAGCCAGACGCCTATTTATTGTGACGCAGCGCCCAGCATTTCCTCCGGAATCAACCACTTTGCGGGGGCAAAACGCATTTCGTCGGGCAGACGTCGGCGTGCCTCATTTTTCATGATGGCCAGTCG
This sequence comes from Pseudomonas sp. GW822-FHT05A08, assembly GCF_058800485.1. NCBI lineage: Bacteria > Pseudomonadati > Pseudomonadota > Gammaproteobacteria > Pseudomonadales > Pseudomonadaceae > Pseudomonas > Pseudomonas sp. GW822-FHT05A08. The sequence continues at coordinate 700,376 of NZ_CM179511.1, read as the reverse complement.
ACATAAAAGCAGCGCAAAAGCTGCCGTTATGGCAAATTGACGCCCCCTCGCTGACCACCCTTTCGCGGTAGTTCACCTAATGACCAGAAACATGAAATTCAGCCATAAGATCCTGCTTGCCGCCGCTCTTGTGGTCGCCGTTGCGTTCGCCTGTTTTATCCTGTTCAACGACTATCGACAGCGCGAGGCCCTGCGCAGCAGCAACGAGTCCTCCATGCAGGAACTCGGCAGCCTGACCAGCAGCAACATCCAGACCTGGCTGGAAAGCCGTATCCAGTTGCTGCACACCCTGGCCCAGCAAATCGCCGTGGACGGCAGCGGCGCCGATGGCCTGAAACGCAGCGTCGGCCTCCCCGCCTACGCCAGCAACTTTCAGCTCAGCTACTTCGGCGGCCAGGACGGCGCGATGTTCTCGGTCCCGGCGGGCAACCGCGCGCCCGACTACGACCCGCGCGCCCGTGGCTGGTACAAGGCGGCCAACTCGGCCCAGCAGACCATCGTCACCGAACCCTACATCGCCGCCTCGTCCGGCAAGCTGGTGATCACCGTCGCCACCCCGGTCCAGCACCAGGGCAGCTTCATCGGCGTCGCCGGCGCCGATATCGACCTGTCCAACGTCAGCGCCATCATCAACTCGCTGAATTTCGGCGGCCATGGCCAGGCGTTCATCGTCAGCGCCGGCGGCAAGATCCTGATCCACCCGGACAGCAAGCTGGTGCTCAAGAACCTCAGCGACGCCTACCCCAATGGCGCCCCGCAGGTCGGCCCGGGCCTGAAGGAAGTCGAGCTGGGCGGCAAGACCCAGCTCATCTCCTTCACCCGCGTCAACGGCGTGCCGGCGGCGAACTGGTACGTGGCGCTGGTGCTGGACAAGGACACCGCGTTCTCGATGCTCAGCGAGTTCCGCACCTCGGCGATCATCGCCATGCTGATTGCCGTAGTGATCATCATCAGCCTGCTGGGCATGCTGATCCGCGTGCTGATGCAGCCGCTGCACCTGATGGGTCGCGCCATGCACGACATCGCCGAGGGCGAAGGCGACCTGACCAAGCGCCTGACCATCCATGGCCACGACGAGTTCGGCACCCTGGGCGTGTCGTTCAACCGTTTCGTCGAACGGGTTCACGGTTCGATCCGCGAAGTCGCCTCGGCCACCGGCCAGGTCAACGAAGTCGCCCTGCGGGTGGTCAGCGCCTCGAACTCGTCGATGTTCAACTCCGGCCAGCAGGCCTCGCGCACCAGCAGCGTCGCTGCGGCCATCAACCAGCTCGGCGCCGCCGCCCAGGAAATCGCCCAGAACGCCGCCCTGGCGTCGCAGCACTCCAGCGATGCGCGCAACCTGGCTGGCGAAGGCCAGGCCGTGGTCGACCAGACCATCGCCGCCATGCAGCAGCTGTCGGCGAAGATCAGCGACTCCTGCGGCCATATCGAAACGCTGAACAGCAACACGGTGAACATCGGGCAGATCCTCGAAGTCATCACCAGCATCTCCCAACAGACCAACCTGCTGGCCCTCAACGCCGCCATCGAAGCCGCCCGCGCCGGTGAGGCCGGCCGTGGTTTCGCGGTGGTCGCCGATGAGGTGCGCAACCTCGCCCACCGCACCCAGGACTCGGCGCAGCAAGTGCAGAAGATGATCGAGGAACTGCAGGTCGGCGCCCGCCAGGCGGTGGACACCATGACCGAAAGCCAGCGCGAGAGCGCAAGCAGCGTCGGCATCGCCAACCAGGCCGGCCAGCGCCTGGGCAGCGTGACCCAGCGCATCGGCGAGATCGACGGCATGAACCAGTCCGTGGCCACCGCCACCGAGGAGCAGACCGCCGTGGTGGAGTCGATCAACGTCGACATCACCGAGATCAACACCCTCAACCAGGAAGGCGTGGAAAACCTGCAGGCGACCCTGCGCGCCTGCGCCGACCTGGAGCAGCAAGCGGCGCGGTTGCAGCAGTTGGTGGGCAGTTTCCGGATTTAACGATCAGCAACACTCAACTCGTCTGGCGCGGCGCACACAGGACTGAATAAAGACTAAACTCAGTCCTGCTTCCCCAGACGAGATGCTCCCATGAAGCTTTCCTCTCAGATCAAACCGATCAGTTACCTGAAAAGCCACACCGCCGAGATCGTCAAAACCATCACCGAAAGCCGTGAGCCCATGATCATTACCCAGAACGGCGAGGCAAAACTGGTGGTCATGGATGTGAAAAGCTTCGAGCAGCAGGAAGAAACCATGGCGCTGCTGAAGATCCTCGCCCTCGGTAATCGTGAGATCGATGAAGGCCAATTCCGCGATGCCCAGGACGTGTTCGACGAACTGGACCAGGCCGACCAACCGTGACATTCAAGGTAGTGCTTCTGCATTCGGCGGAAACCGACCTCATCGAGTTGCGTACCTACCTCACCCAGCGGCTCTCCACCGCTACCTGGCACAACAGCTACAGCAGCCTGAAACAAGCCATTCGCCAACTGGCCACCCTGCCCTACGCCGGGGCGATTCCCGAAGAACTCGAACAACTGCATGTCGGCCACTACCGACAGATACTCTCGGGGATGAATCGAATCATCTATGAAGTACGAGACGCTACCGTCTACATCCATGTCATCGCCGATACCCGCCAAGACCTGCAAACCTTGCTGATGAAGCGGTTACTGCGCGCCAGGCGCTAAGTATTCATGGGTCCTGAAGCCCTATCGCGGGCAATCGAGTGTCGACCGGCCGCTCCTACGGATGCATACACGCGCCTGTAGGAGCGAGGCTTGCCCGCGATAGCGATTACAGAACGCAGAAGAACTAGAAGCTGGAACCCGGCTCGCGCAGGAATGCCAGTTCCTCCGGCGTCGACTCACGCCCGAAAATCTGGTTGCGATGGGGAAAGCGCCCGAAGCGGGCGATGATTTTCTGATGCCGTTCGGCGTAGTCCAGCAGATCGGCGAACACCGGCTGGTCGGCCAGTGGCTGCTCGTCGTGCAAGGCGGCGAACCTGGAGATCGCTTCGTTCTGCACCGCCAGGTTTTCGCAATGCTCGAACACCAGGTAGATAAAGCTGCGCTGCATCGGCGCCAGCTGGCGGTCGAAATCCGCGGCAATACCCTGGGCCACCAGCGCCTGGGCGCGCAGATCGCCGGCAAAGCTCTTGGGGGTTTCGCGATACAGCATGCGCGGCAGCTGGTCGAGCAGCAGCACCAGGGCCAGCCAACCTTGCGGGCGTTGCGCCCACTCGGTCAATCCGCCGGCCAAGGCCTGTTCCACCAGATCCCCGAAACGCTCGTGCGCCTCGAGGTCCTGGCTGTCGCGCTTGCCAAACCACAGCCTGCCCTTTTCAGCCTTGATGTCCGCGGGTTTCTCGGCCGAACCGAACCACCAGTCGAGCAAGGGCTGCCAGGGCGCGGCCATGGGTTATTCCTTGTGGTAGGCGGTGACGCGGGCGACTTCTTCCTTCGAGCCGAGGAACACCGCTACGCGCTGGTGCAGGCCTTCAGGCTGGATGTCGAGAATGCGCTGGTGACCGTCGGTGGAAGCGCCGCCCGCCTGTTCCACCAGGAACGACATCGGGTTGGCTTCGTACATCAGGCGCAGCTTGCCCGGCTTGGATGGCTCGCGGCTGTCGCGCGGGTACATGAACAGGCCACCGCGGGTCAGGATGCGGTGCACGTCGGCGACCATCGCGGCCACCCAGCGCATGTTGTAGTTCTTGTTCAGCGGGCCTTCTTCGCCCGCCAGCAATTCGCTCACGTAACGCTGCACCGGCGCTTCCCAGTGACGCTGGTTGGACATGTTGATGGCGAATTCCTGGGTGCTTTCAGGAATGGTGATGTCTTCGTGGGTCAGCACGAAGCTGCCCATTTCGCGATCCAGGGTGAAACCCTTGACGCCGTCGCCCAGGGTCAGCACCAGCATGGTCTGCGGGCCGTAGATGGCGTAACCGGCGGCAACCTGCTGGGTGCCTGGCTGCAGGAAGGCCTTTTCATTGAGCGGTTCGTTCTGGCTCAGGTATTCGTTCGGGCAACGCAATACCGAGAAGATCGTGCCGACCGGGGCGTTGATGTCGATGTTCGACGAGCCGTCCAGCGGGTCGAATACCAGCAGGTACGCGCCTTTCGGGTATTTGCCCGGGATCTGGTAGGCATTGTCCATTTCCTCGGACGCCATGCCGGCCAGGTGGCCGCCCCATTCGTTGGCTTCGAGCAGGATCTCGTTGGAGAGCACGTCGAGCTTCTTCTGCACTTCGCCTTGGACGTTTTCAGTGCCCATGCTGCCCAGAACACCGCCCAGGGCGCCTTTGGACACGGCATGGCTGATCTCCTTGCAGGCACGCGCCACCACTTCGATCAGGAAGCGCAGATCGGCAGGAGTGTTGTTGCTGCGGGTCTGCTCAATCAAATAGCGACTCAGGGTAACGCGGGACATGGACGGCTCCGGAGGAATGGGGGGCTAAAAACCCGCGCAGTTTAACGCGAGTCGGGGTGCATTTCCTCCTATGAGACGAGATCCGCCACAGAGAGTTCATGCATGGGGTTGAGCGTAGCCCGAAATCCGATCCGTAGCCGTTGGCGCAGGCTGCGATAGCCTGCGCCCTTTAGACGCTACGGGGACCGCCGAGCGGCCTATTCCAGAGCCTTCCAGATCTGTGTGGCGTACTCGCGAATGGTCCGGTCCGAAGAGAACCAGCCCATGCGCGCGCTGTTGAGCACCGCCGAACGCCACCATTGATTGCTGTCGCGCCAGCGCTCTTCGACATGCAGCTGGGCATTCCAGTAGGAGTCGAAATCGGCGCACACATGGAAGCGGTCATAGTCGACCAGCGAATCGATCAGCCCGGAGTAACGGGCCGGATCGTCCGGCGAAAATACCCCGCCACGAATCGCCTGCAGCACATCGTTGAGACGATGGGAGGCGGCGATGTCCGGCACCGCGCTGAATTCGCCATTGCGTTTACGTGCCTCCACCTGCTGGGCGCTGAGGCCGAAGATGAACATGTGCTCGGCGCCGACCCGCTCGCACATCTCGACGTTGGCGCCGTCCAGGGTGCCGATGGTCAGCGCGCCATTGAGGCCGAACTTCATGTTGCTGGTGCCCGAGGCCTCGAAACCGGCAGTGGAAATCTGCTCCGACAGGTCCGCCGCCGGGATGATGCTTTCGGCCAGGCTGACGTTGTAGTTGGGCAGGAACACCACCTTGAGCAGGCCGCGCACGGTCGGGTCGTTGTTCACCGTGCGGGCGATGTCGTTGCTCAGTTTGATGATCAGTTTGGCCTGGTGGTAACTGGCCGCGGCCTTGCCGGCGAAGATCTTCACCCGCGGTACCCAGTCGATTTCCGGCTCGGCGCGGATCGCCTGGTACAGCGCCACCGTGTGCATCAGGTTGAGCAGTTGGCGCTTGTACTCATGGATCCGTTTGACCTGGACGTCGAACAGCGCCGCCGGATTGACCGCGATGCCCAGCCGTTCATGGATGATCGCCGCCAGCGCGCGCTTGCTGTGCAGGCGCTGTTCGGCGAACTGCTTGCGAAAGGCCGGCTTCTCGGCGAAGGGTTCGAGCTTGAGCAACAGCTCCTCGGGGTTGTCCAGCAGCTCCGGGCCCACGGCTTCGACCAGCATCGCCGTCAGCTTGGGGTTGGCCTGGTACAGCCAGCGGCGGAAGGTGATGCCGTTGGTCTTGTTGTTGATCCGCTCCGGATACAGCTTGTGCAGCTCGGAAAACACCGTGCTGCGCATCAGCTGGGTGTGCAGGCCGGACACGCCGTTGACGCTATGGGAACCAAGAAACGCCAGGTTGCCCATGCGCACCCGGCGGCCGTTATCTTCTTCGATCAGCGACACCGCACGCAGCACGTCGAAGTCGTGGATGCCCTTGGCCCGCAGCGAATCGATGTGCTGGGCGTTGATCAGGTAAATGATCTGCATGTGCCGCGGCAGCATGCGTTCCATCAGGCCCACCGGCCAGGTTTCCAGGGCTTCGGGCAGTAGCGTGTGGTTGGTGTAGGCCAGGGTTTCGACGGTGATCTGCCAGGCCGCGTCCCAGGCGATGCCGTGCAGGTCCACCAGCTGGCGCATCAACTCGGCCACGGCGATCGACGGGTGCGTGTCGTTGAGCTGGATCGCCGCATGCTCACCGAGGCTGAGCACCGAGTCGTGCATGTTCTTGTGCCGACGCAGCAGGTCCTGCAGGGACGCGGAGACAAAGAAGTATTCCTGGCGCAGGCGCAGTTCCTGGCCGGCTTCGGTGCTGTCCGCCGGGTAGAGCACCCGGGAGATGCTCTCGGCCCGGGCCACCTCGGCCACCGCGCCCAGGTGGTCGCCGGCGTTGAAGCGTTCCAGGTGCAGGTCTTCCATGGCCCGCGCCCGCCACAGGCGCAAGGTGTTGACGCTGGCACCGCGCCAGCCGACCACCGGGGTGTCGTAGGCCACCGCGCGCACGGTTTCCGCCGGCCACCAGACCTGCCGGGCGTGGCCGGCCTCGTCGGTGACGGTCTCGACGCTGCCGCCGAAGCCGATCGAATAGATCACTTCGGGGCGCTCGAACTCCCAGGGGTTGCCGAAGTCCAGCCAGTGCTCGGTCTGCTCCTGCTGCCAGCCATCGACGATGGCCTGGCGGAACAAACCGTGTTCATAACGAATGCCGTAGCCGTGGCCGGCGATGCCCAGGGTCGACATGCTTTCCATGAAGCACGCCGCCAGGCGGCCGAGGCCACCATTGCCCAGCGCCGCATCCGGCTCCAGCAGGCGGATGCGTTCCATATCGACGCCCAGGTCGTTCAGCGCATCGCGCGCCACGTCCAGCAGCCCGAGGTTGCTCAGGCTGTCGTAGAGCAGGCGACCGATGAGGAACTCCAGGGACAGGTAGTAAACGCGTTTCTGGCCCTTGCGGTAGATCTGCCGCGTATGGTCCATCCAGTGCTCGACCATGTGATCGCGCGCCGCCAGGGCGATGGCTTCGAACCAGTCATGGTCGAAGGCGTGGTCCGGGTCTTTGCCCACCGCGTAGGTGAGTTTGGTCAGGACGGCGTCGCGAAAAGCGGCCACCTCAGCGTCACGAACTTGCAGTTCCTGAGTCATGAATACGACCTCGAGCGAGATAGACAGTGAGCATGGAATTGTCTGAGCCTAGTCGGTCTGACAGGAGCCAAAGACTCTGGTTCGGTGCGTCGTGCGATTGCCCGAGCAGAGGCGGCGTCTCCCGCGGCAGCTGGCAAAAATGATGCAGATGCCGTGCCGACCCTCGCACTCCCCTTGGGCAGGCGCAAATTCCGTTAAATGGTTGTTCAAAAATCCACCAGTACCGGTATGATCGCGCGCCCTGATACACACGCTGGAAACAAGCCTGATGAAGTCCAACCTGATCGCCGCCGCGGAAATCGACCGACTCGATACCTGGGCCAAGTATTCCGCGCCCATGTGCGGCTCCTGCATGTCCAGCTGCTGCACCCTGCCGGTGGAGGTCAAGATCAAGGATCTGATCCGCATCGGCATCGTCGACGAATTCGAGCGCGGCGAGCCGGCGAAGAACATCGCCAAGCGCCTGCAGAAGGAAGGCATCGTCGAGCGCTACAACCAGAAGTCCGAAATCTTCACCCTGCAGCGCATGAGTAACAACGACTGCCTGTATCTGGATCGTAAGAGCCGCCTGTGCACCATTTATGACAAGCGCCCGGACACCTGCCGCAACCACCCGAAGATCGGCCCGCGCCCAGGCTATTGCGCGTACAAGCCCAAGCCGGTGGAGCGCCCGACCAACACCAGCAGCCGGACCCTGGAACGCTTCTGAGCCTCGACCTGCGCCTGCAACCCCGTTCCCCGCGTAACCCTGCCGCCCTGTAGCCGCTGCCGAGCCTTGGCGAGGCTGCGATCGGCTGCAAAGCAGCCGCAGTACGGGCCACCGCAGAGTTTCAGATACACCGTTTTACGACCGCTACGCGGTCGATCGCAGCCTCGCAGGCTCGGCAGCGGCTACAGGACCCGAGCTTTTTCACAGATCAAAAAAAACGCCCCCGGCCTTTCGACCGGGGGCGTTTTCATTCAGCCTGAACTAAAGGATCAGTTCTTGGCTTTCTTGGCAGCGCGGGTACGCTCGCCTTCGTCCAGGATCTTCTTGCGAAGACGGATGGACTTAGGAGTCACTTCGCACAGCTCGTCGTCCTGGATGAATTCCAGAGCCTGTTCCAGGGTGAAACGAACCGGCGGAACCAGGGCGATGGTTTCGTCCTTGCCCGAAGCACGCATGTTGTCGAGCTTCTTGCCTTTGGTTGGGTTCACACCCAGGTCGTTGTCACGGCTGTTCAGACCAACGATCTGACCGTTGTAGATTTCCTGGCCGTGCTCGACGAACAGCTTGCCGCGCGCCTGCAGGGTTTCCAGGGAGTAGGTCAGGGCCTTGCCAGTCTCGACCGAAACCAGTACGCCGTTCTGACGACCGGACATGTGGCCGGACTTCATCGGAGCGTAGCGATCGAAGATCGAGGTCAGGATGCCTGCACCGTTGGTCAGGGTCAGGAACTGGTTACGGAAACCGATCAGACCACGGGCTGGAATGTTGTATTCCAGGCGTACACGGCCCTTGCCATCCGGAACCATGTTGCTCAGGTCGCCCTTACGCAGACCCATTTCTTCCATGACCTTGCCCTGGGATTCTTCAGGGATGTCGATGGTGACGTTTTCGAACGGTTCCTGCTTCACGCCGTCGACTTCACGGATGATCACTTCAGGACGGCCAACGCCCATTTCGAAACCTTCGCGACGCATGGTTTCGATCAGTACCGACAGGTGCAGCTCACCACGGCCGGAAACCTTGAACTTGTCGGCCGAGTCGCCTTCTTCAACGCGCAGTGCAACGTTGTACAGCAGCTCTTTGTCCAGACGTTCCTTGATGTTACGGCTGGTCACGAACTTGCCTTCTTTACCGCAGAATGGCGAGTCGTTGACCTGGAAGGTCATGGAAACGGTCGGCTCGTCGACGGTCAGCGGCTTCATCGCTTCGACAGCGGTCGGGTCGCACAGGGTGTCGGAGATGAACAGCTCGTCGAAACCGCTGATGCAGACGATGTCGCCGGCAGCCGCTTCTTCAACGTCCACACGGTGCAGACCGTGGTGCCCCATCAGCTTCAGGATACGGCCGTTGCGCTTCTTGCCGTCGACGTCGATAGCGACAACCGGGGTGTTCGGCTTGACGCGACCGCGAGCGATACGGCCAACGCCGATCACACCCAGGAAGCTGTTGTAGTCCAGAGCGGAGATCTGCATCTGGAACGGACCGTCACGGTCAACGGCCGGAGCCGGAACGTTGTCGACGATCGACTGGTACAGCGGGGTCATGTCTTCGGCCATGTCGGTGTGGTCCAGACCGGCAATACCGTTCAGGGCCGAGGCGTAGACGACTTTGAAGTCCAGCTGTTCTTCGGTGGCGCCCAGGTTGTCGAACAGGTCGAAGATCTGGTCCAGAACCCAGTCAGGACGCGCGCCTGGACGGTCGACCTTGTTGATGACCACGATCGGACGCAGGCCGGCTTCGAACGCCTTCTTGGTCACGAAACGGGTTTGCGGCATAGGGCCGTCTTGAGCGTCGACCAGCAGCAGAACGGAGTCGACCATCGACATTACGCGTTCAACTTCGCCGCCGAAGTCGGCGTGGCCCGGGGTGTCCACGATGTTGATGTGGTAGCCGTTCCAGTTGATGGCGGTGTTTTTCGCCAGGATGGTAATACCGCGCTCTTTTTCCTGGTCGTTGGAGTCCATCACGCGCTCGTCGTTGAGCTCGTTGCGCTCCAGGGTGCCGGATTGACGCAGGAGTTTGTCTACCAGGGTGGTTTTACCGTGGTCAACGTGAGCAATGATGGCGATGTTGCGTAGATTTTCGATCACTTGTGTATCTCGATCAGAGGATTCGGTGTGCTGACAACTGCTGGCAGCGATTAACAATAGAGTCCGGCAAGGCCGTTACAGCTTGACGGTGGCGTCGGGGGGCCGGTGACGCAAGCCACAGGCAAACAGCCCCGGGCACTTAGCTCGGTCTATAAACGCGCACATTGGCATGTCCCTCACTGAGCAGATGGTGAGCATGCAGGCGACTCATGACGCCTTTGTCGCAATACAGCAGGTACTGGCGAGTAGGGTCCAGTTCCTTGAAGCGTGCATTCAATGCATAGAACGGCAGCGCTTTTATCTCGATGCCAGAAAGTGTCAGCGGGTCGTCTTCCTGAGCATCCGGATGACGGATGTCGATCACGATCTGGCCCGCCAGCGCCTCGCTGACTTCTTCGATCTGCAAATCCTGGCCCAGTTCGTCGATCACCCGATCGATCGGCACCAGTTTGGCCCGCTCGATCGCACGCTCGAGCACCGCCATGTCGAATTCTTTCTCTTCATGCTCCACGCGATGGCGCTTGGCGTGGGTCTTGGGGTTCACCGAGATGACCCCGCAGTACTCCGGCATGTGCTTGGCGAAGTCGGCGGTGCCGATTTCGTTGGCCAGGTCGATGATGTCCTGCTTGTGGCTGGCGATCAGCGGGCGCAGCACCAGCTTGTCGGTCACGCAGTCGATGACCGAGAGGTTCGGCAGGGTCTGGCTCGACACCTGGGAAATCGCCTCGCCGGTGACCAGCGCGTCGATGTGCAGGCGGTCGGCGATGCTCGACGCGGCACGCAACATCATACGCTTCAAAATGACGCCCATATGACTGTTGTCGACTTTGCCGAGGATTTCGCCGAGCACTTCCTCGAACGGCACGCTGACGAACAGCACGCGCTGGGAGCTGCCGTACTTCTTCCAGATATAGTGCGCGACTTCCATCACGCCCAATTCGTGGGCACGCCCGCCCAGGTTGAAGAAGCAGAAGTGGCTCATCAGGCCGCGACGCATGATCTGGTAGGCCGCCACCGTGGAATCGAAACCGCCGGACATCAAAACCAGGGTCTGCTCCAGGGCGCCCAGCGGGTAACCGCCGATGCTGTTGTGCTGGCTGTGGATCACGAACAACCGTTGGTCGCGAATTTCCATCCGCACTTCGATTTCCGGCTCTTTCAGGGAAATCCCGGCTGCGCCGCACTGTCGGCGCAGCTGGCTGCCGACGTATTTCTCCACGTCCATGGAGCTGAATTCATGCTTGCCGGCACGCTTGCAGCGCACGGCGAAAACTTTCCCCGACAGCGCCTCGCCAAAGTGCTGCTTGCACTTGGCGACTATGTCGTCGAAGTCGCCCAGCGGGTATTCATCGACCTGCAGGAAATGCGCGATGCCCGGCATGCAACTCAGACGCTCGGTCATCTCCTTCAAGGCTTTCGGCTCGCTGACGGCGGTTTCCAGCTCGAGGTTGTCCCACACACCATTGACCACCACAGCCGGGTCCAGATCGCGGAGCACGGCACGGATGTTCTTGGCCAGCTGACGGATGAAACGCGTCCGTACCGGGCGGCTCTTGATGGTGATTTCCGGGAAAACTTTAACGATTAGTTTCATGAAAACAGCGCGCGCTGGGCCAGCCGAAAAAGGGGGGCGCGGATTATAGCGGAAATTGCTCAAGGTTTAACCAATTAATGTGCACCGGGTTTTTCGTGCACCAAAACAGGTCATGGCCAGATAAAAACGCAACATTGCGGTGCGCCGGTTTGCCAATCTGGCCCAAATACCCCCCGGAATGCGTGAGTTTGGGGCATAAAACCCAACTCGGGGCACTGGCATGCAATTTGCTCCCTTGTGAGGCAGGTTGCCATGGCAGAGTATCTGCGCCGGCATCACCCACATTCTAAGGGCACACCAACACTCGCCCGAAGCCACCCGGAGGACACTATGTCGAAGTCGGTTCAACTCATCAAAGATCATGACGTCAAATGGATTGATCTGCGCTTCACTGACACCAAAGGCACTCAGCACCACGTGACCATGCCGGCCCGTGATGCGCTGGATGACGATTTCTTCGAAATCGGCAAAATGTTCGACGGTTCCTCCATCGCTGGCTGGAAAGGCATCGAAGCCTCCGACATGATCCTGATGCCGGTTGACGAAACCGCCGTCCTGGACCCGTTCACCGAAGAGCCGACCCTGATCCTGGTCTGCGACATCATCGAACCTTCGACCATGCAGGGCTACGATCGCGACCCACGCGCCATCGCCAAGCGTGCCGAGGAATACCTGAAGTCCACCGGTATCGGCGACACCGTATTCGTAGGTCCAGAGCCTGAGTTCTTCATCTTCGACGAAGTGAAGTTCAAGTCCGACATCTCCGGCTCCATGTTCAAGATCTTCTCCGAGCAAGGCTCGTGGATGTCCGACCAGGACGTGGAAGGCGGCAACAAAGGCCACCGTCCAGGCGTCAAAGGCGGCTACTTCCCGGTTCCTCCGTTCGACCACGACCACGAAATCCGTACCTCCATGTGTAATGCCATGGAAGAAATGGGCCTGGTCATCGAAGTTCACCACCACGAAGTGGCGACTGCCGGCCAGAACGAAATCGGCGTGAAGTTCAACACCCTGGTCAACAAGGGCGACGAAGTTCAGACCCTGAAGTACTGCGTGCACAACGTGGCCGATGCCTACGGCCGCACCGCGACCTTCATGCCTAAGCCTCTGTACGGCGACAACGGCTCGGGTATGCACGTGCACATGTCCATCTCCAAAGATGGCAAGAACACCTTCGCTGGCGAAGGTTATGCCGGCCTGTCCGACACCGCCCTGTACTTCATCGGCGGCATCATCAAGCACGGCAAGGCCCTGAACGGTTTCACCAACCCTTCGACCAACTCCTACAAGCGTCTGGTCCCAGGCTTCGAAGCTCCGGTCATGCTGGCCTACTCGGCTCGCAACCGTTCCGCTTCGATCCGTATCCCTTACGTGTCGAGCCCTAAAGCCCGCCGTATCGAAGCACGCTTCCCGGATCCGGCTGCCAACCCATACCTGGCCTTCGCTGCCCTGCTGATGGCCGGCCTGGACGGTATCCAGAACAAGATCCACCCTGGCGACGCGGCTGACAAAAACCTGTACGACCTGCCGCCTGAAGAGGCGAAAGAGATCCCACAAGTTTGCGGCAGCCTGAAAGAAGCCCTGGAAGAGCTGGACAAAGGTCGTGCGTTCCTGACCAAAGGCGGCGTTTTCAGCGACGACTTCATCGACGCTTACATCGCCCTGAAAAGCGAAGAAGAAATCAAGGTCCGCACCTTCGTACACCCACTGGAATACGAGCTGTACTACAGCTGCTGATCCGGTAGCGCCGCCCCACGCGGCGTGACATGCTACGTAACAAGAAAAAAGGCCTCCCTCGGGAGGCCTTTTTTCTTGCCCGCCCATAGCCCCGGAGCATTCCCCCGGGTTATTCATCCATGGATAATCCGCGCCTCTCGCGCCCTCTGTCCGGCGCCTCGAGGGATTCGTATGCAGTGGACTCGTTCTCTCGGCCTGATCGCCTGCCTGGCGTTCGGCAGCACCCAGGCCGCTCCTTTCTATGCCGGCAAGTCACTGGCCCACCCGCTGATCACCGGCCTGGCGGAAAGCTCGGCGACCCTGGCCTTTATCAAGCAGGGTGGCGGCGTCAAAGGTTATTACTCGGTCGACCCGAACGAGAGCCAGCCGCAGCTGCTCGACGACTTCGGCGATGCAACCATCGAGTCGGTGTTCAACATCGCCCTGGACGATGAGTCCCTGACCCGCCTGGTGCTGTTCAAACAGCGCGGCCAATACCGCGTGCATGCCTATCGCTATAACGAAAGCGACCACCTCTACCAGCGCCTGGAAAAACTGCAACCCGCCCTGGAGCGCATCGCCAAAGACCGCAAGAAACTCGATGCCCCGACGGTGAAACAGGCCCTGCGCCAACTGACACCGCTGAACTACAGCTACTTCTACGAAGACTCGGGTATCGAGGAATTCGACCGGCTCGACCATTCGGCCGGCACCCTGGTGGGTTACTTCGACCAGAACGGGCAGCCCATCACCGCCCATCCGCCCGGAGCTGAGCAGTACAGCTACAAAAAGACCTTCGCCGAAAAGGACGGACGCTTTCTCACCGCCACCTACTGGCGCGGCGAAACGCCTGCGCTGGAGGACGAGCCCCTGCTGTACAACTACCGGGCCAGCCGCATCGCCTGGGAAACCGAACCGCGACGCTTCACTGGCAGCGAGGACGGGGCCTGCGTGGAATACTCCGATTCCGGCGGTGCCGTTGCCGCCCAGGGTGCCTATGCCCACGGCCAACGCACCGGCGAATGGAGTTTTTCCAACCCGGACGATGGCTGGACCCATGGCCGCTATGTCGATGGCAAGCGCCAGGGGCAGTGGACCGAAACCTACCGCTGGCAATCCGCAACCGGCGAGTATCGGGACGATCTGCGTGAGGGACGCTGGGTGCTGTCCTACGACGAAGGAGGCGAATCCGCTGTCACTGGCTTCCAGACCTATGTCCATGGCGTGCTCAACGGCCCGAGCGAAGAGAAGGTGGACGGCTTCACCGAAAGCGGCAGCTACCGCAACGACAAACGCGAAGGACCATGGGTTACCCAAGCAGGTCGCGGCAACTTCGAGAACGGCCTGAAAAGCGGCCCCTGGATACTCAAGACGGACAAGGGCCATAGCCAGAGCGTGAACTTCGTCGCCGATAAAAAAGACGGCGAGTTGCGCGAAACCGACGCCAATGGCGTGCTGGTCCTGATCGAGCATTACCAGGCAGATGTGCTGTCCGGCACCCGCGAAGGCTATAGCCCCAGCGGCAACCTGCAGTACTCGCAGCACTATGAGAATGGCAAACGGGAAGGCCGCTCACTGGGTTACAGCGAAGACGGCAAGCTGATCAGCGATATTTCCTGGCACAACGATCGGTACGAAGGCCCTCACCTGACCTTCCTGCGTGACGGGACGCCGGCCACGGTCGGGCGCTTCGAGGGAGGGCGCTTTGTCGGCCTGATGAAACAATACGATCAGGACGGAGTGCTTTATGAGGAAGCCAACTGGTGCCGCTTCGACAAGTTCGGCTCAACCGTCGAACGCTGTGGAAAACAACGGCGGTTCACCCACGGAAAGCTGTCCTGGGAAACGGACTTTCTCTTTGGCAGCCCCCAAGGCTCCATCGAGTACAACTATGAAACAGGCCAAAAGACCCGCGAGAAGATCATCGGCGACAATGACCAGATCACTCAGCTCACCTACTACGACAATGGGCAGGTCGAGTGCCAGAAAAACTCGGTGGGTTTCACCTGGATGACCATCAACCAGCAACAGGTGAAAAGTCATGAGTCCAACGGCCAACTGGTCGGCGAACAGCTGTGCTATCACCGCAACGGCGCGGTCAAGAGCCGCGAGCTGATCGACAACGGCTTGAGCGCCTGCCGGATCGTCTATGACGAAAGCGGCCAGCGACTGTCTTCCAGTCCAACCAATTGCGGGGCGCCCGCGACTGTCGCGGCCGGCCAATGACCCACCTTGCACCCGGCGCTTGCCAGGCACTGCGGTTTTGCGTGCATCATGGCCGCCGACTTGTCCCCAGGAAACCGAGACTGCCCATGACTTCGCGATTCTGCCTTGCCCTGTTGACCCTGTTGCTGGCCGGTAATGCCTGCGCCGCCCCCGCCACCCTCGGCCCTCTGCTGGCCACCCTCGAAGAACGCCTGGCCATTGCCGACCAGGTGGCGCTGAGCAAATGGGACAGCCACAAACCGGTGGAAGACCGCCCGCGCGAGCGTGAGGTGATTGCCGGCGCAGTGGCCCAGGCGCCGGCCTACAAACTCGACGGCGCGGCGGTGGAACAGTTCTTCGCCGCGCAGATCGAGGCCAACAAGCTGGTGCAGTACGCCCATCTGTCCGAATGGACCTTGCAAGGCCAGGCGCCGGACACGCCGCGCCCGGACCTGGTGGGGCAGATCCGCCCGCAACTCGACCGGTTACAAAAACGCCTGCTGCAGCAACTGGCGGATTTCAGCCCCCACCGCAATGACCCGCAGTGCCCACAATGGCTGGCCCAGGCCACCCACGGCGGCGACCGCCCGGTGCTGCGCCAGCTGGCGCTGGTCCGCGCCACCGCCGAGCTTTGTGTGTCCAAAGGTTGAAGCAGCGAACCTGGGCCCGGTTCGCGGCTCTATGCTGGAGGCAGTTTCATCTTTGCAGCCGCCGACCCAAGCGCCCAGGAAAGCCGCCATGCGTGTGCACTGTCTCTACCTGCTGTTGCTGACCGCCCTGCCGGCCGCCGCGCAGATCTACCGCTACACCGACGCCCACGGCAATACCGCCTACAGCGACCAGCCGCCGGCCGGCGTGCCCGGTCAGGCCGTCGAGCTGGCGCCGCTGAATCGCATTGAGGCCCCCCGGCCGACCACACCGCCCGGCGTCGAGCCAGCGCAAACACCACCCTCCAGCGCACCGGCCTACACCACCCTGGAGCTGAGCGGCGTACCGAACGGCGGAGTGATCCGCGCCAACAACGGCTCCTTCAATGTCGAGGTCAGCCTGCAACCGTCCCTGCACAACGAACATCGCCTGCGCCTGCTGCTGGACGACCAACCCTATGGCCAGCCCGGTAACCTGCCGAGCCTGCAACTGGTGAACATCGACCGCGGCGAGCACCGCCTGGCGGTGCAGGTGCTCGATGGCGAGCGGGTGGTGCAGCAAAGTCCGACGCTGACCTTCACCCTGCAACGGGTTCATCGGCCCTGAGGTTTTGGCGCGCCGAAATCTGCGGGTACAGGCGCCGCTCATGCTCAAGTAACCAGCGTTTGCGCCAGAGCCCGCCGCCATAACCGGTGAGCGAACCGTCGGAACCTATCACCCGGTGACAGGCAATCACGATGGCGATCTGATTGGCGCCATTGGCCCGGGCCACGGCCCGCACGGCGGAGGCCGAACCGATGCTGCTCGCCACCTCGGCATAACTATGGCTAGTGCCCGGAGTGAAACAACGCCGAGCGGTAGATCAGGCGCGCTCGATCACCATGGCTACACCCTGGCCCACGCCCACGCACAGGCTGACCACGGCGTAACGCTGGTGGTTGCGTTGCAGGGTACGGCAGGCGCTCAACACCAGCCGGGCCCCGGACGCGCCCAGTGGGTGGCCGATGGCGATGGCGCCGCCATTGGGGTTGACCCGCGGATCGTCGAAATCCAGGTCCAGGGCCTTGAGGCAAGCCAGCACCTGCGGCGCGAATGCCTCGTTGATCTCGATCAGGTCGAGCTGCTCCAGGCCGATGCGGGCCCGCTGCAGCGCCAGCAGAATCGCCCTGTGCGGGCCGATACCCATGAACTGCGGCTCCACGCCGACCGACGCCGACGAGAGGATGCGCGCCATGGGCGCGACCCCATGTTCCCTCCCGATCTCACGGCTGCCGAGCAGCAACACCGCCGCGCCATCGTTGATCCCCGAAGCGTTGCCGGCGGTCACCACGCCCTCCGCGAACAGCGTCGGCAAGCGCGACAGGGCCGCCAGGTCGGAGCGAGGGCGCGGATGTTCGTCATCGCAGACGGTCAAGGCCGGGCCCTTGCGCCCGGCCGCCACCTCGACGGCCATGATCTCTCCGTCCAGCACTCCGGCCTGCAAGGCCGCCTGGTAGCGCGCCTGGGAAGCGGCGGCGAAGCGATCGGCGTCCTCGCGGTTGATGGCATAGAGTCGGGCCAGGTTATCGCCGGTCTCGGGCATGCTGTGGTTGCCGTAGCGTTCGACCAGCCGCGGGTTGGCGAAGCGTGCGCCGATGGTGCTGTCGGCCACGTCCAGGCTTCGGCTGTAGGCACTCTCGGCCTTGGCCATGATGAAGGGCGCGCGGGACATGCTTTCGACCCCGCCGGCCAGGTACAGCCGGCCTTCGCCGCAGGTGATCGCCCGGGCCGCGTCGATCACCGCCGACAGGCCGCTGGCGCACAGGCGGTTGACCGTCTGCCCGGGCACGCGCCAAGGCAGCCCGGCGCTGAGCAAGGCATTGCGCGCCAGGTTGCGGCTGTCCTCGCCGGCCTGGTTGGTACACCCGAGGATCACCTCTTCCAGCGCCTCGGCCGGTAGCCCCGAGGTTTCCAGCAAACGCGCCAGCAACGGCCCCACCAGGTCGTCCGGGCGCACGCTGGCGAGGCTGCCGCCATGCCGGCCGAAGGGGGTTCGCAAGCCGCTGTAGATATAGGCATCAAGCATGAAAGGACTCTCGCAGCAGTAGGGATCGGCAGGCCTCAGGCCGGCAGCGGGTTTTCCGGCTGGCGCAGGGACAGGCCCAGCAGGGCCCGACGGCGCAACCAGCCGCTGGGGCGATAACGCGGGTCGCCCGTGAGGGCGTGCAGGCGCTCGAGGATCTGCAGCAGGCGCTCGGGGCCCAGTTGGTCGCCCCACTCCAGCGGCCCCAGCGGATAGCCGAGGCCCAGGCGTACCGCGGCGTCGATATCGGCCACCGAGGCGATGCCCTGCTGGGCAATGTCACAGGCCAGGTTGACGATGGACGCCAGGGTGCGCTGGACGATGAAGCCGCAGCTGTCGCGGATCAGCGTCACCGTGCCGCCGTCGGCGCTGAACAGCGCGTGGGCGGCGTGCTGCATGTCTTCACGGGTCGCTGGGTTGAGCATCAGGCAGCGCTGGCTGTCGAGCGCGGTCAGGGTGTCGATCGCCACAGTGCGCGACGGGTCCATGGCATGACGCAGGGCCGCTTCGCTGGCGTCATCGCCCAGTGGCGCCACCAGGCACAAGGCCGAGGTGGAAGGCCGCAGGCCGTTCTCGACCCGGGCCCCCAGGCGTTCGAGCAGGTCCAGCAGACGCAGCCGGCCGACCTCGTCGTCGGCGGCGATCCACACCGGCGGCAGCACCGCGCAAGAGGGCACGGCCTGTGGCGGGCGCCGCGTATCGCCTGGCTCGTCGTAGAGGTAGAAGCCCTGCCCGCTCTTGCGCCCCAGGTGCCCACCCGCCAGCATCAGCCGCAGCACGGGGTGAGGCCGATAACGCGGCTCCTCATAGAACTGCCGGTAGACCGACTCCATCACCGGCACGCTGACATCCAGACCGATCAGGTCGAGCAGCTCGAACGGCCCCATGGCGAAACCGGCGCTGTCGCGCAGCAGCGCATCGATCCGCCATGCAGGGGCCACGCCCTCGCTGAGGATGCGCAACGCCTCGGTGCCAAAGGCCCGCCCGGCATGATTGACGATAAAGCCGGGAGAATCCTTGGCCCGCGCCGGGTAGTAGCCGATGGCGCGGACCAGCTCCTGCAAGCGCGCGCCGACGCGGGTGGCAAGGCCGTCGATCACCTCGACAATGCGCATCCGCGGCACCGGATTAAAGAAGTGCAGCCCGGCGACGCGTTCCGGATAGCGGCACACCGAGGCAATCGCGGTGATCGACAGCGACGAGGTATTGCTCGCCAGGATCGCGTCCGGTGCCAGCACCTCCTCCAGTTGCCTAAACAGCTGCTGCTTGGCCGCCAGGTCCTCGACTATCGCCTCGATCACCAGTTGGCAGTCACGCAGCGCGTCCAGGCTGTCGACCACTTCCAGATTGAGCATGGCCGCCGCGGCGTCCTGCGGGGTGATGCGGGCCTTCTCGATCTGCTGGGCAAAGATCGTCGCCAGTTGCTCCCGGGCCATGCCCGCGGCACCCGGGCGCGCATCGAACAAAAATACCTTGAGCCCGGCCATGGCCATGACCTGGGCGATGCCCCGGCCCATGGCGCCGGTGCCGACCAGGCCGATGCGTTGCAATGGTTGTGTGGTCATTTCCCCTGGTACTCCGGTTTGCGTTTCTCAAGAAAGGCCTGCATGCCTTCGCGTTGGTCATGGGAGCCGAACAGCAGCTGGAAAGCCTTGCGCTCCAGCACCAACGCCTGCTCCAACGGCAGGTCCATGCCGGCCAGCACCACCTCCTTGATCTGCGCCACGGCCAGCGGCGGCATGCCGGCGATGCTGGCGGCCAGGGCCAGGGCCCGCGGCAGGGTCTCGCTGTCCGCCACCACCTCGCTGACCAGGCCCAGGCGCAGCGCCTCGTCGGCCGGGACCTGGCAACCGGTGAGCAGCAGGCGCAGCGCCTGGAACTTGCCGATGGCGCGCAGCAGGCGCTGGGTGCCGCCCGCCCCGGGCATCACCCCGACCTTGATTTCCGGCTGGGCAAAACGCGCCGAGTGGCCGGCGACGATCAGGTCGCAATGCATCGCCAGCTCGCAGCCACCGCCCAGGGCGTAGCCGTTGACCGCGGCGATGACCGGCTTGCGGCACGCCGAGATGGCTTGCCAGTGGCGCTCGGCATACCGGGCATAGAGCTGCAGCGCGCTGGCGTTCACCAGCTCGCTGAGGTCGGCGCCGGCGGCAAACACCGTATCGCCGCCAGTGAGTACCACGACTCGGGTATCCGGGCAGGTGTCCAGGCGGCGAAAGTGCTCGGCCAGCTCCTCGCGCAGCGCCATGTTCAGCGCGTTGAGCGCCTGCGGGCGGTTCAGCCGCAGCAGCGCCACGCCCGGTGCGGGGCGCTCCAGCAGGACCAGGGGTTGGGGGCTAACGGACTCGGGATTCATGGAGTCTCCTGATGCAGATAGGAACCTGAGAAGCGCGCCAGAGGCCCGGTCGGGACTCTGGGCGCAGCCCTTCACTCGCGGACGATGCCGTGCTCGAACAGGTTTTCGATCGTCTGGTTGTCGAGGCCCAGGTCTTCGAGAACCTCGCGGGTATTCGCGCCCAATGCCGGCGGAGCACTGCGATAGCTGGCCGGGGTCCGCGACAGCTTCACCGGCGAGCCGACGCCGCGGTAGTCGCCGATCTCCACCAACAGGCCGCGATGCCGGGTATGCGGGTGCGCGACCACCTTGTCGATCGAGGCAATCGAGCCGCAGGGCACGCCCAGGCGGATCAGCCGTTGCGCCAGGGCCGTGCCGTCGTGCTCGGCCAGGCGCGCCTCCAGTGCCTGCTTCAGCGCCTCGCGGTTGACCGAGCGACAGCCGTTGTCGGCGAAGCGCGGGTCGTCCAGCAAGGCGCCGGCGTCCAGCTGTTCGCACAACTTGGCGAACTGCCGGTCATTGCCGACCGCCAGGAAGATCGGCTCGGTGCCGGTGCGGTAACTGTCGTAGGGCGCGATATTCGGATGGGCGTTGCCGGTGCGCTGCGGGGTCTTGCCAGCGGCGAAATAGTTGGCCAGATGCGGGTGCAGCAGGGACACGCCGCAGTCGTACAGGGTGATGTCGAGGGACTGCCCCAGGCCGCTGCGGTGGCGTTCGTTGAGCGCCAGGAGAATCCCCGCCAGGGCATTCAGCCCGGTGACCATATCGACGATCGGCAGGCCGATGCGCAGCGGGCCGCTGTCGGCTTCGCCGTTCACGCTCATCAGCCCCGCCATCGCCTGGATCACCGCGTCGTAGCCGGGCAACCCGCCCAGCGGGCCGTCACCGCCAAAACCGGAAACCGCGCAGTGGATCAGGGTCGGGAAACGCTGGCTCAGCACCTCGGCATAACCGATGCCCCAACGCTCCAGGGTGCCGGGCTTGAAGTTCTCCATCAGCACGTCGGCGTCTTCCAGCAGGCGCATCAGCAGCTGGATGCCCGCGGGTCGGGACAGGTCCACGGCGATCCCCTGTTTGTTGCGGTTCACGCCCCTGAAATACGAAGCGTCGGCGCCCTCGAAAGGCGGGCCCCAGCCGCGGGTCTCGTCACCGCTCAGGGGCTCCAGCTTGATCACTTCGGCGCCGTGGTCGGCCAAGGCCTGGGAGCAGTAGGGTCCACCCAGCACGCGGCTGAGGTCGATGACTTTAAGGCCGGCCAGGGCCCCTTTTGAATGGTTCATGGCAGTTCTCTGACAAAAATGGGCAAGGCCGTTCAGGCCGGCAACAGCTGCATCGCATCGGCTTTCGACAGCGCGCTCTCATTGGCCAGGAGCGTCAGCAGCTCAGGCTCAATCGATGCCTCCGGACGCAGCGGATCGCGGGGCAGCAGCTTGTGCTGGAGCAGCAGATGGGCCAGGGCCAGGCGCCGGTAATCGGGGGCCTGGCGGCTCGCTTCCCAGGCCATGAAGATCGCCGTGGCAGTGTGATAAAGGGCACTGCCGGCCAGGCGCACCTGGTCGTCGCGGCGCTCTTGCGCGACCTTTTCGATGGCCGCAACCGCACGTTGCAGGACCGTCTCGAACAGGCGCTGGCTGGCCGCCGGCAGGTCGGCCTCGGCGAGCAGGCCGGCGAGGTAGTGCCGCAGCGGCTCCAGGGCCTGCTCGCGGGTCACGGCGCGGGCGATGTCCAGCGCGACGATGTTGCTGGTGCCTTCCCAGATCGAGCCCAGGTGGGCATCGCGCACCAGCCGCGCATCGCTCCACTCCTCGATGTAGCCAACCCCGCCGCGTACTTCCATGGCGTCCCCGGTGACCCGGCGCGCATCGCGACAGGCGCGGAACTTGATCAGCGGGGTGAGGATGCGCACGCACTTGCGCGCCGCCTCGTCGCCGGCATCGGCCTTGGGCAGCAGCGTGGCGATCTGCATGAACATCGAACGGGCCTGCTCGGCGGGCAGCATCATTTTCAGCAGTTGGCGCTGCATCAGCGGCATCTCGATCAGATGGCGGTCGAAGGCCCGGCGCTGGCGGGCGACATACAGCGCCTCGTTGACCCCGCGACGCATCAGCCCGGCGGCCCGCACCCCGTTGGACAGGCGCGACATGTTGATCATGTCGGCCATCTGCTGGAAGCCGCGGCCGACCTCACCGATCAGGTAGGCGGTGGCGCCGTCCAGGCTGATTTCGCCGCTGGCCATGGAGCGGCTGCCCAGCTTGTCCTTCAGGCGCAGGATCCGGTAGGCGTTGCGCGAGCCATCGGGGCGGACCTTCGGCAGCAGGAACAGGCTGACCCCCTTCAGGCCTTCCGGTGCGTCTTCCGGACGGGCCAGGACCATGGCCAGGTCGGCGTCCGGGTTGGAGCAGAACCACTTGTCGCCGAACAGCCGCCACTCGCCGCTCTCCAGGCGCGCGCGGGTTTCGGTGCGCGACACGTCGGAGCCGGCCGCCTGTTCGGTCATGAACATCGCGCCCTGGAACAAGCGGTCGAAATCCCGCGAGGCCAGGGACGGCAGATAGCGCGCCACCAGCTCCGGCGAGCCGAACTTGCGCAGGGTGCGGGTCAGCGAGTCGGTCATGCTCACCGGGCAGCACAGGCCGAACTCGGCCTGCACGAAAAGGAAGGTCAGGGCGTACTTGACCAGCGGCAGCACCGGCTCGGCGCAATGACTCATGGAGGCCAGGCCCAGCTCGGCATAGGCGGCGCGCTCCAGGGCGATGAAATCCGGGTGCTTGTAAATGCTCTGCAGGTCTTCGCCACGGCGGGTGCGCGGTCGCAGTTGCGGCGGGTTCTTGTCCGCCGAGAGCGCCAGCACATCCAGCTCGCCACCGGCCCGCGCACCGAGCTGGCGCAAGCTCGGTAACCACTGGGCGTACAGTTGCGGCGCCAGGTAGACCTTGAGCAGGGCCGCCAGCCCGGCATCGCAATCGAACAGGTTCAGGCCTCGGCTATCGGGGATATTCAGGGTGTCTTGGATAGGTTCAGGCAGGGCAGTCATGGCGTCTCTCCAGGCTCTTGTGCCCCGAGACTAGAGTCGCCATCGATAAGTATCTAATACAAAATCAATCCACTACGATAAGAAAACCAGATCGTAAAGCGAGGACGCCAGCATGGATCTCAAACAGCTTCGTTACTTCGTCGCGGTCGCCGAAGAGCTGCATTTCGGCCGGGCCGCCACTCGCCTGTTCATCTCCCAGCCGGCCCTGAGCTTCGACATCAAGAAGCTCGAAAGCCAGCTGGACGTGCAGTTGCTGAGCCGCAACAACAAGTCGGTGAGCCTGACCAACGCCGGCCAGGTGCTGCTCGACGAAGCCCGCTACCTGCTGCTGCGGGCCGAGCAGGCGCGGCGCCTGACCCTGCGTTCGGCCCAGGGTTTCGTCGGCCGGCTGAGCATCGGTTTCGTCAACTCGATCCTGCATCGCGGCCTGCCGCAGGCGGTGAGGACCTTCGAGCAGGATCACCCGGACACCGAGATCGTGCTGATGGAGATGAACAGCGCCGAGCAGGCCCAGGCACTGCAGCGCGGGCAGATCGATATCGGCTTCGTGCACTGGAGCCACTTTCCCGAGAGCATCCGCGGCGAGCCGGTTCTCGCCGAGCCCTTCCTCTGTTGTCTGCCTCAGGGTCACCGGCTGGCGGACAAGGCGCGCATCGACCTGGCGCAGCTGGCCAACGACGACTTCATCCTGTTCCCACGCAATGTCTCGCCGCACTACCACGACCTGATCATCGCGCGCTGCGTGGCAGCCGGGTTCAGCCCGCGTATCCGCCACGAAACCCGGCTGTGGCAAACGGTGGTGGCGATGGTGGCGTATGAAATGGGCGTGGCCCTGGTCCCGCAGACCCTGGCCGGCACCTGGAAAGAGGGTGTGCATTACTGCGAAATCAGCGGCGACGGGGCGTTGTCCGAGGTCCACGCCATCCGTCATGCCGACAAACCGTCGGCCGCCGCGGAGAGTTTCCTGAGTGTCCTCAAGGCCCTGCAAAAGCCCGTGGCGCCGGGACTTTGAGGGCTGTCGACCATACGAAATCCCGTATCACACAATAAGATTTAATCATTATTTTTTTCATTCCTGCCTGTATAGGCTCCGTGCCGTCGGACCTTGCAAGTACGTGATGCGCCCATTCGTGCAATGAGTATCCGGAGCCGTCGTCAGACGAACCTCCCGCGGCGCAAATAACAATAACAACATGCAGGAATTGAATATGAATGCCGCCCAGCACGCTGCCGCGCACAAGAAAGCCCGCAAGGCAGGAATCGCTTCGTTCATCGGCACGACCATCGAATGGTATGACTTCTACGCCTACGGAATCGCCGCCGCGCTGGTCTTCGGCAAGGTGTTCTTCCCCGCCGACCTGCCTGCGGGCACCGCCACCCTGCTGTCGTTTTTGACCCTCTGGGCCGGCTTCATCGCCCGCCCCATCGGCGGCATCATCTTCGGCCACCTGGGCGACAAGATCGGGCGCAAGACCACCCTGGTGATCACCCTGATCATGATGGGCGTGGCCACCACCTGCATCGGCCTGCTGCCGACCTACCTGCAGATCGGTATCTGGGCGCCGATTGCCCTGGTGGTGCTGCGCATCATCCAGGGCATCGCGGTGGGCGGCGAATGGGGCGGCGCCATCCTCATCGCCAGCGAAAGTGCGCCCAAGGGCAAAGGCATTCTGTATGCGGCCTTCGCCCAGCAGGGCTCGCCGGCTGGCAACCTGCTGGCAACCCTGGTGTTCTTCGGCCTCAGCGCCCTGCCCGCGCCGGACTTTTTGCTGTGGGGCTGGCGCATTCCGTTCCTGCTCTCGGCGGCACTGGTCCTGGTGGGCATGGTGATTCGCCTCAAGCTCGAAGAATCGGACGACATGAAGCGCCTGATCCAGCAGAAAAAGACCGTCAAGCTGCCGATCCTGGAGGTCCTGCGCAAACACTGGCAGATCGTGCTGCTGGGGGCCGGCGTGCTGCCGATCATCCATGTCACCTACTTCAAGAGCACCTTTGCCCTGTCCTGGGCCACCAAGGAGCTGGGCTACAGCCAGAGCACCTTTCTCAGCGTGATCGTCATCGCCCTGGTGGTGCAGTTCATCACCCAGCCCCTGGGCGCGGTGCTGGTTTCCAGGATGGACATGCGCAAGGCCGTGGTGCTGATGCTGCTGCCGGAGTTCTTCCTGATGCCGGCGATGTTCTTCGCCGTGGAAACCGGCGTCTACTGGATCGCCGTGCTCGGCATGTGCCTGGCCACCGTGCCGCACTCGATGTTCTATGGCGCCGTCGGCGGCATCCTGGCCCGCGCCTTTCCGACCAGGGTGCGCTACAGCGGCCTGTCGATTTCCTACCAGCTCTGTTCCTTGCTGGTGGGCGGCGCCACGCCGGTCCTGGCCCAGGGCATTCTCAACAACACCGGGAGCATTCTCGGCGTGGCCATCGCCTCCGCTGGCTATGCCCTGGTGTCCCTGGTGTGCATGCTCCTGCTGCTCAAGCGCATCGGCCACAACGCCGCCGACCTGTCCACCGCCGAGCAGGCGGACGCCGACGAACTGGCCCGGGAACCCCGCGCCACGCTACCGGACGAGGAGCCGATCGCGACGCAGCAGGGTATCGACAAGGACCCACATCCCGCCCACTGAGACGCTATCCGCCGCACACTTCCAGGCCCGCCAGCACGCGGGCCTTTTTGCGTGCGCGGCGAATTCTGGACCGGCGCGCGGCTAGCCATTCTTTAGCGCAGCCTCGGATAAATCGCACTATATTGGTGCATCAAGCTGCACCTGCACCCATCCGCAGCCCATTTTGGTTCGAAAGTACCCAGCGCAGCCGGCAAAGCGCTGCGAAACAGAACTTTAAACGTCTGTTTCAGGGCTCGAGCGCTTCTTTTCGGAGCCTTGGTTTGGTTTTTGCATTTTCTCGATACCAGCGCCTTGTTCGCGCGCGCAATCCTGGGCCGGCCCGGGATTGCCTTGTTTCAAAAGAGGTCAACATTTACCCATGACCATCAGCGATCAACTACACCGCTTGCTACTCGACAACCTGACCACCGCGACCATCCTGCTCAACGCCGACCTGCGCCTTGAGTACATGAACCCGGCGGCGGAGATGTTGTTGGCCATCAGTGGCCAGCGCAGCCATGGGCAATTCATCAGCGAACTGTTCACCGAGTCGGCCGAAGCCCTGAGCTCCCTGCGCCAGGCGGTGGAACAGGCGCACCCGTTCACCAAGCGCGAAGCCATGCTCACCGCGCTGACCGGCCAGACCCTGACCGTGGACTACGCGGTGACGCCGATCCTGAGCAATGGCGACACCCTGCTGTTGCTGGAAGTCCATCCCCGTGACCGCCTGCTGCGGATCACCAAGGAAGAGGCCCAGCTGTCCAAGCAGGAAACCAGCAAGATGCTGGTGCGCGGCCTGGCCCACGAGATCAAGAACCCCCTCGGCGGGATTCGCGGCGCCGCCCAGTTGCTGGCCCGCGAACTGCCGGACGAGAACCTCAAGGACTACACCAACGTCATCATCGAAGAGGCCGACCGCCTGCGGAACCTGGTGGACCGCATGCTCGGCTCCAACAAGCTGCCGTCGCTGGCGATGTGCAACGTGCACGAAGTGCTGGAGCGCGTGAGCAGCCTGGTGGAAGCCGAAAGCCAGGGCTGCATCACCCTGGTGCGCGACTATGACCCGAGCATTCCCGATGTACTGATCGACCGCGAACAGATGATCCAGGCGGTGCTCAACATCGTGCGCAACGCGATGCAGGCCATCAGCAGCCAGAACGAGCTGCGCCTGGGCCGCATCAGCCTGCGCACCCGCACCATGCGCCAGTTCACCATCGGCCACGTGCGCCACCGCCTGGTGACCAAGATCGAGATCATCGACAACGGCCCGGGGATCCCCGCGGAACTCCAGGAAACCATCTTCTTCCCCATGGTCAGCGGCCGTCCGGACGGTACCGGGCTGGGCCTGGCCATTACCCAGAACATCATCAGCCAGCACCAGGGCCTGATCGAGTGTGACAGCCATCCCGGCCACACCACGTTCTCGATCTTTCTGCCACTGGAACAAGGAGCCCCATCGACATGAGCCGTAGTGAAACCGTGTGGATCGTCGATGACGACCGTTCTATCCGTTGGGTTCTGGAGAAAGCCTTGCAACAGGAAGGCATGACCACCCAGAGCTTCGATAGCGCCGATGGTGTGATGAGTCGCCTGGCCCGCCAGCAACCGGACGTGATCATTTCCGACATCCGCATGCCCGGCGCCAGTGGCCTGGACCTGCTGGCGCGGATCCGCGAGCAGCACCCGCGCCTGCCGGTGATCATCATGACCGCGCATTCCGACCTGGACAGCGCTGTCGCCTCCTATCAGGGCGGCGCCTTCGAGTACCTGCCCAAGCCGTTCGATGTCGACGAAGCGGTGTCCCTGGTCAAGCGCGCCAACCAGCACGCCCAGGAGCAGCAGGGCCTGGAGGTGATCCCGGCGCTGGCTCGTACCCCGGAAATCATCGGTGAAGCGCCGGCGATGCAGGAGGTGTTCCGCGCCATCGGTCGCCTCAGCCACTCCAACATCACCGTGCTGATCAACGGTGAGTCCGGTACCGGTAAAGAGCTGGTGGCCCACGCCCTGCACCGCCACAGCCCGCGGGCGGCTTCGCCGTTCATCGCCCTGAACATGGCGGCGATCCCCAAGGACCTGATGGAATCCGAGCTGTTCGGCCATGAAAAAGGCGCCTTCACCGGCGCGGCCAACCTTCGGCGCGGGCGCTTCGAACAGGCCGACGGCGGCACCCTGTTCCTCGACGAGATCGGCGACATGCCGGCCGACACCCAGACCCGCCTGCTGCGGGTGCTGGCCGACGGCGAGTTCTACCGGGTCGGCGGGCATACGCCGGTCAAGGTCGACGTGCGCATCATTGCCGCGACCCACCAGAACCTGGAAACCCTGGTGCACGCCGGCAAGTTCCGCGAGGACCTGTTCCACCGCCTGAACGTGATCCGCATCCATATCCCGCGCCTGTCGGACCGTCGCGAAGACATTCCGACCCTGGCCAAGCACTTCCTCAGCCGCGCCGCCCAGGAGCTGGCCGTCGAGCCCAAGCTGCTGAAAAGCGAGACCGAGGAATACCTGAAGAACCTGCCGTGGCCCGGCAACGTGCGCCAGCTGGAGAACACCTGCCGTTGGATCACCGTGATGGCTTCGGGTCGCGAGGTGCATATCAGCGACCTGCCGCCGGAACTGCTGAGCCTGCCCCAGGATTCGGCGCCGGTGACCAACTGGGAGCAGGCCCTGCGCCAGTGGGCCGACCAGGCCCTGGCACGCGGCCAGTCGAGCCTGCTGGACAGCGCGGTGCCGAGCTTCGAGCGGATCATGATCGAGACTGCCCTCAAGCACACCGCCGGCCGCCGCCGCGACGCCGCCGTGCTGCTGGGCTGGGGCCGCAACACCCTGACGCGCAAGATCAAGGAGTTGGGGATGAAGGTCGACGGCGGGGATGACGACGACAGCGACGAGGGCTGAGCCGCGTAACCCCCTGTAGCCGCTGCCGCAGGCTGCGATAAGGCCGAAGGCCTTCAGCGATCTTGAGATCCTGCGCGCCCTTCGGTCGCGATCGCAGCCTTCGGCAGCGGCTACAGTGCAAGGCATTCGGGCTGTGCCGAATGACAGATCCAATCGCGGGCAAGCCTCGCTCCTATAGATGAAGGGGTTCTGTAGGAGCGAGGCTTGCCCGCGAAGCTTTTTGTGCACCGCAATGGTGAGCCTGCACTGCCCGAATGCGCGGCTGGACGTGGGATTTCCCGGTGGGTGATCTCGATTTTTCTCGCAAAAACATCTCCACACAACGGCGAAAGCCCCGTAAACCGGGGCTTTCAGATTTTCTTGAAAATTCGCTTAACCGTTTAAGCCGAAATTGGCACGCCCCCTGCAAAGACAAGATCATGAGTGCAGTCACTCACCCGTTTTGGGGACCTTGGTACAGGCAGGCCGAGAATCCCCTTCTTTACACCCGGAACCCATACCGCTCGCAGCGACGGGTTCCACCCGGTTTGGGGAACCCTGGTACAGGCAGGCCAGGGATTCCCTCTTTAACACCCGGGCTCATCACGCTCACAGCGACGAGCCCCCACCCGTTTCGGGAACCTTGGTACAGGCAGGCCGGGGATTCCCTCTTTACACCGGGCCCAGCGCAATCAGCGCGGCCCTCACGCTTTTGGGGACCTTGGTACAGGCAGGCCGGGAATCCCCTCTTTTATTCCTCGCGCAGCTGGACTTCCAGGCGCCAGCGCCCGTCGACCTCGCTGCCCGACCACTCGGCGTGCAGCGCTCTTGCTGCGACCACGTTCAGCAGCAACCCTTCCTTAGCCGCCCGCACTCGCCAGTTGGCATCCTTGTCGTTGATCTTCAACTGGCCCTTTTGCACCCGCCCCTCGGCCTCGAACAACAGCGCCACGGACCCGTCGATGTGCTCGCCATGGACCTTGGGCTCGTTGTTGAACCACACCACCAGGGCATTGGGCTGGACCTGCACTTCCTGCAACTCGGTGGGGTCCGGGGTCGTCAGGCGACCGATCATCAACCCGACCATCACGCCAAGGATCGCCAGCGAGCCGAATACCCGCAGCATTAGCTTCGGCCGGACGTCCGCTTCAGGCGTAGAATGCGGCCTGTCTTTTTCTTCGGAGCCGTGCATGTTTCACGTCATCCTTTTTCAACCAGAAATTCCGCCGAATACCGGCAACGTAATCAGGCTGTGCGCCAATAGCGGCTGCCACCTGCATTTGATCGAACCGCTGGGTTTCGAAATGGACGACAAGCGCCTGCGCCGGGCCGGCCTCGACTACCACGAGTACGCCACCCTGCAGCGCCATGCCGACCTCGCCAGCTGTCTTGAAAGCCTAGGCCATCCGCGCCTGTTCGCCTTCACCACCAAGGGCTCGCGACCTTTCCACGACGCCAGCTTCGCCGAGGGCGATGCCTTCCTGTTCGGCCCGGAAAGCCGTGGCCTGCCCGCCGAGGTACTGGACGCCCTGCCCGCCGAACAACGCCTGCGCCTGCCCATGCGCGAAGGCTGCCGCAGCCTGAACCTGTCCAACACCGTGGCGGTGGCTGTCTACGAAGCCTGGCGCCAGCTGGGGTTCAAATAAGCCCCACCTCTGCACGACTCCTTGTAGCCGCTGCCGCAGGCTGCGATAAGGCCGAAGGCCTTCAGCGTGCTCAAGACCTGGCGCCCCCTTCGGAGGCGATCGCAGCCTTCGGCAGCGGCTACAGGTTTGGCGCCGCTCTCGGCGTCAACCTCGAAACCTTGGGCCCGAACATGAAAAAAGCGCCTGAAACGGCGCTTTTTTCATGGAACCCGGCAGCTTATTGAACAGTGCCTTCACCGGCTGCCTGCAGGCGTTGCAGCTCTTGCGCGTACAGCGCGTCGAAGTTCACCGGAGCCAGCATCAGGGCCGGGAACGAACCGCGGGTCACCAGGCTGTCCAGCGCTTCGCGAGCGTACGGGAACAGGATGTTCGGGCAGAACGCACCCAGGGTGTGGCTCATCGAAGCGTCGTCCAGGTTCTTGATCAGGAAGATACCGGCCTGTTGCACTTCGGCGATGAACGCCACTTCGTCGCCGTTCTTCACGGTGACCGACAGGGTCAGCACGACTTCGTGGAAACCCTCTTCCAGCGCCTTCTGACGGGTGTTCAGGTCCAGGCCGACGCTCGGCTCCCACTGCTGGCGGAAGATCGCCGGGCTTTTCGGAGCTTCGAAAGACAGGTCACGCACATAGATACGCTGCAGCGAGAATTGCGGTGCGGATTCGTCTTCGGTCGCAGCGGTGTTCTGTTGGTCAGTCATCTCAGATCCTTCTTGATCTCGGGGTCATGTAGGGTTTGCTGAACTTGGGTGGTCAGTCAGGCCGCGAGCAGCGCGTCGAGCTTGCCGGCGCGCTCCAGGGCGAACAGATCGTCACAACCGCCCACATGGGTGCTGCCGATCCAGATCTGCGGCACGGACGTACGCCCGGCCTTCTGGGCCATTTCGGCGCGAACCTGCGGCTTGCCGTCGACCTTGATCTCTTCGAAGGCTACGCCTTTGTTCTCGAGCAGGTACTTGGCCCGCGAGCAGTAGGGGCAGTAATCGCTGGAATAGACGACGACGGCAGCCATATCACTTCACCAGCGGCAGGTTGTCGGCTTTCCAGCTGCCAACGCCGCCGGACAGCTTGGCGGCGGTGAAGCCGGATTTCATCAGCTCGCGAGCGTGGGTGCCGGCGTGCTGACCCAGGGCATCGACCAGAATGATGGTCTTGGCCTTGTGCTTTTCCAGCTCGCCCACGCGGGCGGCCAGTTTGTCTTGAGGGATGTTCAACGCGCCGACGATATGGCCCGCGGCGAAGTCCTTGGTCGGACGGATATCGATCACCACGCCCTGCTCGCTGTTCACCAGCGCGGTCAGTTCACGGGTGCTGAGGCTACGGCCGCCGCGGCTCAACTCGTGAGCGATCAACAGAGCCAGCAAGATGACGAAGGCGCCGACGAGCAAGTAGTGTTCAGTGGCGAATTGAATCAGGTGAGCAACCATCAAGGAGGTTCCAGGGCGTTAAAATGTCGGCCAGTATACACAGCCCTCCGGGTCGGCCAAACCCCGCCCGGCGGTGACGCCACCGGAACTTCGCTTTAAACTGCCACTCCCTTTTTCCAACATTCTCCCAATCCAGCCACGAGTGGAATCTATGACTACCACGCCTAAACCTTTGGTCCTGATGATTCTGGATGGCTTCGGTCACAGCGAGAGCCACGAATCCAACGCTATCTATGCAGCCAAGAAGCCGGTCCTCGACCGCCTGTGCGCCAGCGTGCCGAACGGCCTGATCTCGGGTTCGGGCATGGATGTCGGCCTGCCGGACGGCCAGATGGGCAACTCCGAAGTCGGCCACATGAACCTTGGCGCCGGCCGCGTGGTGTACCAGGATTTCACCCGTGTCACCAAAGCCATCCGCGATGGCGAGTTCTTCGAGAATCCGACCATTTGCGCCGCCGTGGATAAAGCCGTGGCCGCCGGCAAGGCCGTGCATATCCTCGGCCTGCTGTCCGATGGCGGCGTGCACAGCCACCAGGACCATCTGGTGGCCATGGCCGAACTGGCCTTCAAGCGTGGCGCCGAGAAGATCTACCTGCACGCCTTCCTCGACGGCCGCGATACTCCGCCGAAAAGCGCCACCTCGTCGATCGAACTGCTGGATGAAACCTTCAAGACCCTGGGCAAGGGCCGCATCGCCAGCCTGATCGGCCGCTACTTCGCCATGGACCGCGACAACCGCTGGGACCGCGTGGCCCAGGCCTACAACCTGATCGTCGACGGCAAGGGCGAATTCAACGCCGCCACCGCCCAGGAAGGTCTGCAGGCCGCCTACGAGCGTGGTGAGAGCGACGAATTCGTCAAGGCCACCACCCTCGGCGAGCCGGTGAAAGTCGAAGACGGCGACGCCGTGGTGTTCATGAACTTCCGCGCCGACCGCGCCCGCGAGCTGAGCCGGGTATTCGTCGAGGACGGTTTCAAGGAATTCGAGCGCGCCCGCCAGCCGAAACTGGCCGGTTTCGTCATGCTGACCCAATACGCGGCAAGCATTCCGGCCCCTTCGGCCTTTGCCCCGGGCAGCCTGGAAAACGTGCTGGGCGATTACCTGGCGAAAAACGGCAAGACCCAGCTGCGCATCGCCGAAACCGAAAAATACGCCCACGTGACCTTCTTCTTCTCCGGTGGCCGCGAAGAGCCGTTCCCGGGCGAAGAACGCATCCTGATTCCGTCGCCGAAAGTCGCCACCTATGACCTGCAGCCGGAGATGAGCGCGCCGGAAGTCACCGACCGGATCGTCGACGCCATCGAAAACCAGCGCTACGACGTGATCGTGGTCAACTACGCCAACGGCGACATGGTCGGCCACAGCGGCGTGTTCGACGCCGCAGTCAAGGCCGTCGAATGCCTGGACCTGTGCGTCGGCCGCATCGTCGATGCCCTGGAAAAGGTCGGCGGCGAAGCCCTGATCACCGCCGACCACGGCAACGTCGAGCAGATGTCCGACGCCTCCACCGGCCAGGCCCACACCGCCCACACCAGCGAGCCGGTGCCGTTCATCTATGTGGGCAAGCGCGACCTGAAAGTCCGTGAAGGCGGAGTCCTGGCCGACGTGGCGCCGACCATGCTGAAACTGCTGGGCCTGCCGCAGCCCGCGGAAATGACTGGCACTTCGATACTGGTCTGATATCAAAAAGACCGAATAATGGGCCGCAAACGGCTTTTTATGACGAACGCCTCAAAGCAGTTGGCTTTGAGGCGTTTTTTTTGCAGCGAGGGGCGGGCATACTAGGCCGTCCCTTTCCCTGGTGTCGCCCGCCTCTATGCTTCGCGCCCTGATTACCCTTGCTCTGATCTGCCTGCTCCAACCGGCCTTCGCCGACGAGCGCGCGCAAACCCAACAGCAGTTGGACGCCACGCGTCAGGATATTGCCGAGCTGAAAAAGCTGCTGGGCAAGCTGCAGGAAGAAAAATCCGGCGTGCAGAAAGACCTGCGCGGCACCGAAACCGAGATGGGCAAGCTGGAAAAGCAGGTCGATGCCCTGCAGAAAGAGCTGAAGAAAAGCGAATCCGAGCTGCAGCGTCTCGATGAGGAGAAAAAAAAACTCCAGAGCGCGCGCATTGAACAGCAACGACTGATCGCCATCCAGGCCCGTGCGGCCTACCAGAACGGCCGCCAGGAGTACCTCAAGCTGCTGCTCAACCAGCAGAACCCGGAAAAATTCGCCCGCACCCTGACTTATTACGATTACCTGAGCCAGGCCCGCCTGGAGCAGCTGAAGAATTTCAACGAGACCCTGCGCCAGCTGGCCAATGTCGAAAAGGAAATCTCCCTGCAGCAAGCCCAGCTGCTGGTGCAGAAAAGCAGCCTCGACACCCAGCGTGAAGAACTCGACAAGGTCCGCAAGGAACGCCAGGTGGCCCTGGCCAAGCTCAATGATGACGTGAAGGCCCGTGGCGACAAGCTCAAGGCCCGCGAACAGGACCAGGCCGATCTGGGCAAGGTCCTGAAAACCATCGAGGAAACCCTGGCCCGCCAGGCCCGCGAGGCGGAAGAAGCGCGACAGAAAGCGCTGATCGCCCAGCAGGAAGCCGAAAAAAAGCGTTTGCGTGAGGCCCAGGCCAGTGCCGACGAGAGCCCGAGCAAGCCGCCCCGAGCGACGCCCGGCCCCTTGGTTTCCAGCGCAGGCGCCTCCTATGGAGGCCCTTTTGCTTCATCCCGGGGAAAACTTCCATGGCCGGTTGATGGTCGACTGCTGGCGCGCTTCGGCGAAAGCCGCGGCGACGATGCCCGGACCAAGTGGGACGGGGTGATGATCAGCGCCTCGGCCGGCAGCCAGGTGCATGCCGTCCATGGCGGCCGTGTAGTGTTCGCCGACTGGTTGCGCGGCGCCGGCCTGCTGGTGATCCTCGACCATGGCAACGGCTACTTGAGCCTCTACGGACACAACCAGACGCTGCTTAAAGAAGCGGGCGATATCGTCAAGGCCGGCGAGTCCATCTCCACTGTCGGTAGCAGTGGCGGACAGGGCGCGCCTGCACTGTACTTCGCTATTCGCCAGCAGGGTCGCCCAAGCGACCCGGCACAATGGTGCCGCGCGCAAGGATAAGCGCGCCATCTCATTCAGGAGTTCGTTCGACATGCTGCATTTGTCCCGCCTCACCTCGCTGGCCCTGACGATCGCTCTGGTGATCGGTGCGCCCCTGGCGTTCGCCGCCGAAACCGCTCAGTCGGCAGCCGCCACGACCACCAAGGCGCCATTGCCGCTCGAAGAGCTGCGCACCTTCGCCGAGGTCATGGACCGGATCAAGGCCGCCTATGTCGAACCTGTCGACGACAAGACCCTGCTGGAAAACGCCATCAAGGGCATGCTCAGCAACCTCGACCCGCACTCGGCCTACCTCGGCCCTGAAGACTTCGCCGAGCTGCAGGAAAGCACCAGCGGCGAGTTCGGCGGCCTGGGCATCGAAGTCGGCGCCGAGGACGGCATCATCAAGGTGGTGTCGCCGATCGACGACACTCCGGCGTCCAAGGCCGGCATCCAGGCCGGCGACCTGATCGTCAAGATCAACGGCCAGCCGACCCGCGGCCAGAGCATGACCGAAGCCGTGGACAAGATGCGCGGCAAGATCGGCCAGAAGATCACCCTGACCCTGGTACGCGACGGCGGTGCACCGTTCGACGTGACCCTGGCCCGCGCCACCATCCAGGTGAAGAGCGTGAAGAGCCAGCTGCTGGAGTCGGGCTATGGCTACATCCGCATCACTCAGTTCCAGGTCAAGACCGGCGAGGAAGTCTCCAAGGCCCTGGCCAAGCTGCGCAAGGACAATGGCAAGAAACTCAACGGCATCATCCTCGATTTGCGCAACAACCCGGGCGGCGTGCTGCAATCGGCGGTGGAAGTGGTCGACCACTTCATCACCAAGGGCCTGATCGTCTACACCAAGGGCCGCATCGCCAACTCCGAGCTGCGCTTCTCCGCCACCGGCAAGGACGAAAGCGAAGCGGTGCCGATGGTGGTGCTGATCAACGGTGGCAGCGCCTCGGCTTCGGAGATCGTCGCCGGCGCCCTGCAGGACCAGAAACGCGCGGTGCTGATGGGCACCACCAGCTTCGGCAAGGGCTCGGTGCAAACCGTGCTGCCGCTGAACAACGACCGCGCGCTGAAGATCACCACCGCGCTGTACTTCACGCCGAACGGCCGTTCGATCCAGGCCCAGGGCATCGTGCCGGACATCGAGGTGCGCCGCGCCAAGATCACCAGCGAAGCGCAGGACAACGAGTACTTCAAGGAAGCCGACCTGCAAGGTCACCTGGGCAATGGCAACGGCGGCGCCGACAAGCCGACCGCTTCCGGCAGCAAGCCCAAGCCGATGCCACAGGACGACGACTACCAGCTGGCCCAGGCCCTCAGCCTGCTCAAGGGCCTGAGCATCACCCGCAGCAAGTGATGGAAGCCATCGCGAGCAAGCCCGCCGCCTCCTCTGCAGGAGCGCAGCTTGCTCGCGATAGCGCCCTGATGACCGCCACACCCCGCTAAGGCTTTACCCGAACCCTATGCTTCAAATCCCCATGATCAACCAACGCCAACCCCTCCCACGGTTGTCGTGGAGGCTCATGACCGGGCTTCTGTGCCTCCTCGCCTTCACCTCGACCCAGGCCGCCGAGCCCGCCCCGCGCAAGGCCTACCTGAGCCTGATCATCGACGACCTCGGGCAGAACCTGCCCCGCGATCGCCGCGTACTGGCCCTGCCCGGCCCGGTGACCACGGCGATCATGCCCGACACGCCCCACGCCGCCGAGTTCGCCCGCGAAGCCCATCGCGCCGGCAAGATCGTCATCCTGCACATGCCCATGGACCCGGCCACCGGGCCCTTCGCCTGGCACCCCGAGCTGCCCATCGAAGAGCTGGAAAAGCGCCTCAACGCCGCCTTCAAGGCCGTGCCCTATACCAGCGGCATCAACAACCACATGGGCAGCCGCATGACCTCCCAGCCCCAGGCCATGGCCTGGCTGATGGGCGAGTTGCAGCGCCGCCACAAGTTCTTTGTCGACAGCCGCACCAGCGCCAAGACCGTGGCCGCCGCCGAGGCGCAGAAGATCGGCCTGGCCAGCGTGTCCCGCGATGTGTTCCTCGACGATGAACGCACCGAAGACGCCATCAGCTATCAGTTGCAGACCGCGATCAACCTGGCGCGCAAACAGGGTTCGGCGGTGGTGATCGGCCATCCCTACCCGCAGACCCTGGCCGTGCTCGAACGCGAACTGCCCAAGCTCAAGGCCCAGGGTATCGACTGGATCGATATCAAGTTGATGATCAGCGTGCGCAGCAACAAGGCCATGGCCGGGCACGGCAAGGATGGGGTTTATCGGTGAAGCAGCTGCAAGCCTCAAGCTGCAAGCTTCAAGTCACTTGCAGCTCCAAGCTTGCAGCTTGCGGCTGCCCTTCTACAGATAACGCCCCATGATTTCTTCCACCACGCCTTCCTCGCGCAGTTGATCCAGCGCGGCCTGCAGCCGGGCGACGGTCTCGTCCGGGACTTCTTTGTTCAGCGCCAGGTACAGCTGGGCGCTGTGGAAGCGCAGCACAGTCTTGAGCCCGGTCACACCTTCCTGCCTGGCCAGATAGCGCCCGGCGGGATCGCCAGTGGCCCATAGGTCGATCTGGCCGCCGACCAGCTTCCTGGCGTTGTCCTGGTCCCTCAGCACCACCAGCGGCTTGAGTCCTTGCTTGGCCAGGGTCTCGGCAATGGCGTCGCCCTTGTAGGCGCCAATCCGGTATTTGCGCGCCTGCTCCAGAGATTGCAGGGCGATCTTGCTATCGCCCCGGGCCAGCATGATCCAGTCATCCGGGCCGATGGGGCCGACCCATTTGAACAGCGGCTCCCGGTCCGGCAGCCGCGCCATGACAAACACGCCATACCCCGGCTGCTCCAGGGCGAGCTTGTAGATGCGCTCCCAGGGAAAACGCAGGGTCAGGCTGTAATTGATCCCGGCACGCTTGAACATTTCGCGGACGATATCCACGGCGATGCCGTTGATATTCTCGCCCTGGGCAAAGTTCTTGCCGTTCTTGGCCATGTTGTAGGGGGGGAAATTTTCCGTCAGCAGCACCAGGGAGGTGCCTGGCGTTTGCGCTGCGCGAGCGCCTGCGGCGAAGAGGACCGAAGCGCTGACAAGAACAAGAAGAAGACGTTTGAACATGACGGGCTACCGGAATCCATGGCGTGCCCAAGAGTGCCGCGAGCCCGCCATGCTGTCCAGTGGCTACCGCACGACGATGCCGCGGTGCGCCATATAAGCCTTGGCTTCCGGAACCGTGTACTCGCCGAAGTGGAAGATGCTCGCCGCCAGTACCGCGCTGGCGTGGCCTTCGAGGATGCCGTCGGCCAGGTGCTGCAGGTTGCCGACCCCGCCCGAGGCGATCACCGGAATGCCCAGGGCATCGCTGATGGCGCGGGTCACACCCAGGTCGAAGCCGTTCTTCATGCCGTCCTGGTCCATGCTGGTCAGCAGGATCTCGCCGGCGCCCAGGCCTTCCATCTTCTTCGCCCACTCCACCGCGTCCAGCCCGGTAGGCTTGCGCCCACCGTGGGTGAAGATCTCCCAGCGCGGGGTTTCGCCCGGCCCGGAAACCTTCTTCGCATCGATGGCGACGACGATGCACTGCGAGCCGAAATGCTGCGCCGCTTCGCCGACGAACTCGGGGTTGAACACCGCCGCGGTGTTGATCGAGACCTTGTCCGCCCCGGCATTGAGCAGGTTGCGGATGTCCTGCACGGTGCGCACGCCACCGCCCACGGTCAGCGGGATGAACACCTGGCTGGCCATGCGCTCGACGGTATGCAGCGTGGTGTCGCGGCCATCGACGCTGGCGGTGATGTCGAGAAAGGTAATCTCGTCCGCGCCCTGCTCGTCGTAGCGACGGGCAATTTCCACCGGGTCGCCGGCATCGCGGATGTTCTCGAACTTGACGCCCTTGACCACCCGGCCGTTGTCGACATCGAGGCAGGGAATTATGCGTTTGGCTAAAGCCATGGTTAATCCTCGAGTTGCAAGCTTCAAGCTTCAAGCTGCAAGAAAGAGCGGATCGCGTTCACGCTCCTGACTTGCAGCTTGCAGCTTACGACTTGGAGCTGGCCGCGTAGCCATCACAAAATGCTTGAGCCTCTGCCACATCCAGCGTGCCCTCATAAATCGCGCGGCCGGTGATGGCGCCAATGATCCCCGGAGCCTTGGCATCCAGCAGGGCCTTGATGTCGCCCAGGTTGTGGATGCCGCCGGAAGCGATCACCGGAATCTTGGTGGCAGCGGCCAGGGCGGCGGTGAAGGGTACGTTGCAGCCCTGCATCATGCCGTCTTTGGCGATGTCGGTATAAACGATGGCGGACACGCCGTCGGCTTCGAAGCGCTTGGCCAGGTCGATGACCTGCACGCTGCTGACCTCGGCCCAGCCGTCGGTGGCGACGAAGCCGTCCTTGGCGTCCAGGCCGACGATCACCTTACCCGGGAAGGCGCGGCAGGCTTGCGCAACGAACTCCGGCTCTTTCACCGCCTTGGTGCCGATGATCACGTAGCTCACGCCAGCCTTGACGTAGTGCTCGATGGTTTCCAGCGAGCGGATGCCACCACCGATCTGGATCGGCAGGTTCGGGTAGCGCTTGGCGATGGCGGTGACCACTTCGCCGTTGACCGGCTGGCCTTCGAAGGCGCCGTTCAGGTCGACCAGATGCAGACGGCGGCAGCCGCCCTCCACCCACTTGGCAGCCATGCTCACCGGGTCATCGGAGAACACCGTGGAATCTTCCATGCGGCCCTGGCGCAGACGTACACAGGCACCGTCTTTAAGATCGATAGCGGGGATAATCAGCATGCTTTTTCCTTCGTCAAAAGAGCGGCAAGCTGCAAGCGACAAGCTGCAAGCATGCGGTGTACCAATTCTTGCAGCTTGAAGCTTGCGGCTTGCAGCTGCTCCTAATTTTTTTCGAGCGCCCACAGGTCGCTTTCGATGCTTTCGAACCGCTCTTTGAGCTGGGCCTGCACATCGAAAATCGCCCTGTTGTAATAGTGCGGAGCAATTTCGCGGGTAAACAGTTCAAGAATCTCGGCCGCCTCGAACGAACCCAGGTCGAGCTCGAAACGATCTGCCATGAAGCGCTGGATCTTGTGATTGGCCTCACTCTCCTGCTCGGGCGTGAGGGTCAGGATCGGCGCCTTCTTCTTGACCGCCATTTACCAGCGACCGTCCCACGCCGCGAAGTTCTGCAGCAATTGCAGGCCATGGGTATGGCTTTTCTCCGGGTGGAACTGCACGGCGAAGCGCGAGCCCTCGGCCAGTGCCGCGGCGAAATCGACGCCGTAGTGGCCGCTACCGACCACCTGCCGCGCGTTGCCGGCGGCGATGTAGTAGCTGTGCACGAAGTAGAAACGCGCCAGGTCCGGGATGTTGTGCCACAGCGGGTGGCTCACCGCCTGTTTCACTTCGTTCCAGCCCATGTGCGGGACTTTCAGGTGCTCGCCGTCCTCATGCAGGCCCTTGCCGAAGAACTTCACCTGGCCGGGGAACAGGCCGATGCAGTCGACGCCGTCGTTCTCTTCGCTGCGGTCGAGCAAGGCTTGCATGCCCACGCAGATGCCGAGGAACGGACGGTCCTGGCTGACTTCACGCACCAGCGCGTCGAAGCCCAGGCGACGGATCTCCGCCATGCAGTCGCGAATCGCGCCGACGCCGGGGAAGACCACCCGGTCGGCTTCGCGAATCACATTGGCATCGCTGGTGATCAGCACCTTGCCGGCGCCAACGTGCTCGAGGGCCTTGGCCACCGAGTGCAGGTTGCCCATGCCGTAATCGATAACCGCGACCGTCTGCATTACAGCACGCCCTTGGTGGAAGGCATCTGCCCGGCCATGCGGTCATCCAGCTCCACGGCCATGCGCAGCGCGCGGCCGAAAGCCTTGAACACGGTTTCGATCTGGTGGTGGGTGTTGTGCCCACGCAGGTTGTCGATGTGCAGGGTGACGTTGGCGTGGTTGACGAAGCCCTGGAAGAATTCCTGGAACAGGTCGACATCGAAGCCGCCCACGGTGGCGCGGGTGTAAGGCACGTGCATCTGCAGGCCAGGGCGGCCGGAGAAGTCGATCACCACGCGCGACAGCGCTTCATCGAGCGGCACATAGGCGTGGCCGTAGCGACGGATACCCTTCTTGTCGCCGATGGCTTTGGTGAAGGCCTGACCCAGGGTGATACCGACATCCTCCACGGTGTGGTGGTCGTCGATATGCAAGTCGCCTTTGCTTTCGATATCCAGGTCGATCAGCCCGTGACGGGCGATCTGGTCCAGCATGTGCTCAAGGAAGGGAACCCCGATATCGAATCGGGCCTTTCCGGTGCCATCCAGGTTGATCGAGGCTTTGATCTGGGTTTCCAGAGTGTCGCGCTCGACGGACGCCTTACGTTCGGCCATCACCAGCTCCGCAAAATCATTGGGCGAAAAAGGCGATCATTATAGGCCGGACGGCGGCTAAACAGGAACACGCAGGACAAGATCCTGACGGGCTGAAGCCAATAAAGCCGGGGCTGTACCTGTCATGACAAGCAATATGAAATCGATGGCCGCTACCGAAGCCTCCCGAAAACCCACGGCCGATCGCAAATCTTCTGTAGGAGCGAGGCTTGCCCGCGAACAGGATCGCGCGGTGCATCAGGTATACCCCGCTATCGTTCGCTCATCGCGAGCAAGCCTCGCTCCTACAGAAAAAGGTCGATGCGCCTGGCAGCAGTACCAGGCGCAATCACTTAGTGGAACAACACCGCGGTCTTCTGCAGGGTGACCCACACGCCCCACGCCAGCGGAATACCCACCACCAGCCAGGCGGCGACCGCCAGCGGCACGCTGCCGGACGAGGCCTTCCACTCCAGCACGGTGGTGCTGTCCGCGCCCTTGTCATGGCCCAGCGCCTGTTCGGCGGCCAGCTCGGCGTCGCTCATGAAGTACTTGTCGGCCACCGGACGCACCAGCAGGTTGCACAGGAAACCCAGCACCAGCAGGCCGGCGAGGATGTACAGGGTGATGTCGTAGGCCGCGGCACGCTCGACGCCGATGCTCAGCTGATATTCACGCAGGTAGTTCACCAGCACCGGACCCAGTACACCCGCCGCCGCCCAGGCGGTCAGCAGGCGACCGTGGATCGCGCCCACCATCTGGGTGCCGAACAGGTCCGCCAGGTAGGCCGGAACCGTGGCGAAACCGCCGCCGTACATCGACAGGATGATGCAGAACGCCGCCACGAACAGCGCGACATTGCCCAGGTGCCCGAGGTTCGGGATCAGCGCGTACAGGGCAAAGCCCAGGGCGAAGAACACGAAGTAGGTGTTCTTGCGTCCCAGGTAGTCGGAGAACGACGCCCAGAAGAAGCGGCCACCGATGTTGAACAGGCTCAGCAGGCCGGTGAAGCCGGCGGCGATCGCGGCGATCGACGCCAGTTGCGAGGCGTCCAGCTGACCGAAGGCCAGCTCATTGCCCAGCAGCTTGCCGGCGAAGACTTCCTGCAACAGCGGCGAAGCCATGCCGAGGATGCCGATACCCGCGGAAACGTTCAGGCACAGCACCAGCCATACCAGGCGAAACTGCGGGGTTTTCCAGGCCACGTTCACATGCACGTGACGGTGGGTGATCATCGCGTTCGCGGCTTTTTTCGCCGGCGGGGTCCAGCCCTCGGGCTTCCAGCCGGTCGGCGGCACGCGGTACGACAGCGCACCACCGATCATGAACACGAAGTAGATCGCCGCCATCACCAGGAAGCTCTGCCAGACGCCGACGCCGGTTGGCGAAGCGAAATGGCTCATCAGTGCCGCCGCCAATGGCGCACCGACCATCGCGCCACCGCCGAAGCCCATGATCGCCATGCCGGTGGCCATGCCGCGCTTGTCCGGGAACCATTTGATCAGGGTCGACACCGGCGAAATGTAACCCAGGCCCAGGCCGATACCGCCGATCACGCCGGAGCCGAGCCACATCAGCCAGATCTGGTGGGTATAGATACCCAGCGCCGAAATCAGCAGGCCGCCGCACCAGCACAGCGCCGACACCACACCGGCCTTGCGCGGGCCGGCGTGTTCCAGCCAGCCGCCCCAGATCGCCGCAGAGCAGCCGAGGAAGATGAAGAACAGGGTGTAGATCCAGCCGAGCATCGAGATCGGCCAATCGCACTGGGACGAAAAGACCTGAGCGATAAAGCTCATGTCCGGGGCGCAAGCCACCGGGGCGGTCACGCCCAGGGCCTTGGACAGCGGCAACCAGAACACCGAGAAGCCGTAGGCCATGCCGATGCACAGGTGGATGGCCAGAGCGGCCGGTGGAACCAGCCAACGGTTGAAACCGGGCTTGGCGATGATGCGTTCTTTGGACAAGAACGCCGGCTGGGCGGCAATCGCGCCCGCCTCGGTGCTAGTGCTCATGAGTGTTTCCCCCAATTATTGGAATTATTCGCCGGCCACTCTCCACTCACGACCTTTGCACGCAGACGTGGCCGTTTTATCGAGCGAAGCTCCATAGAGTGCGACTTTTGGTCGCGGAAGGGCAGATGAACTGCGAGAGATTACCATTTGCTCGTGACAGAAAAAGCAAACTGCCATCACCTTTTCAGCGTCATCTGCTCCGAAAGACGGCAATAACGCTGCTGTAGGAGCCAGGCTTGCCGGCGATGGGTGTTATGCGGTGTGTCAGGCAGAACGCTTCGCGGGCAAGCCTCGCTCCTACAGAAGCCTGCCCCTCGCCAGCCCGCGCGCTGCTCTCGATAATGGCCAGCCATTCCTTCGCTCTGCACAGGATTCCCCATGCCCATCGTTGTCGAGTCGCTGAAACAAGCCAGCTATCAGGATCAACAGGACCTGCAGAAGATCTACCGCGACGCCCCGCCCTGGTTGTTCGCGCCGCAGCGCGACGATATGGAACTGATCGAGACCGCCCTGGGCGACGGCAGCCTGATCGCCGGGCGCTTCAACGACCGTCTGCTGGGCGCCGCCCGCCTGCAACGGCACCAAGACGTCTGGCACCTGTCCCAATTGTGTGTGCGCAAGATCACCCGGCGTCGCGGCGTGGCCGAGCGACTGGTGAGCGAAGCCCGGACAATGGCCGCCCGGCACGGCGCCACCTTGCGCCTGCTGGCCCCCGCCGGGCACCTCGAAGCCCAGGCGCTGGCGGCCAAGCTGCAGATACCGCTGGATGTGCTGCAAAGCGATCAGTGACCAGTGGCCAGGTCCGGGGCGTTATACTCCCCGGCTAAATTCGAATTCGACACTACAAGGACTCGCCCATGAAAGCGTTCGGCAAAATCCTGGGTCTGGTACTTCTCGGGCTGTTGCTGATCATCGTGGCTCTCGGCTTCGCCCTGACTCACCTGTTTGATCCCAACGACTACAAAGAAGAAATTCGCCAGATAGCCCGCGACAAGGCCCACATCGAGCTGACGCTCAATGGCGATATCGGCTGGAGCCTGTTCCCCTGGCTCGGCCTCGAACTGCATGAGGCCGGCGTCGCCACCCTGGCCAACCCGACCCAGCCGTTCGCCGATCTGCAGATGCTCGGTTTGTCGGTCCGCGTGCTGCCGCTGCTGCGCCGCGAAGTGCAGATGA
Organism: Pseudomonas sp. GW822-FHT05A08; assembly: GCF_058800485.1. Lineage (NCBI taxonomy): Bacteria > Pseudomonadati > Pseudomonadota > Gammaproteobacteria > Pseudomonadales > Pseudomonadaceae > Pseudomonas > Pseudomonas sp. GW822-FHT05A08. Next base: position 655,752 of record NZ_CM179511.1, on the reverse strand, counting down.
GCGATGTGCGTGTCGAAGGCCTGAACCTGCGCCTGACCCGCAACAAGGATGGCCACGGCAACTGGGAAGACATCGGCAAGGTCGCCCCCGCCGACAAGCAGGCCGCAACCCCGGCCACCAGCACCGGCGAAACCACAACCACGACCCCGGCCACCACGGAAAAACCGGCGCAGCCGATCCGCCTGGATATCGACAGCCTGACCGTGAACAACGCCCGGGTGGAATACAACGACGAGCAGAGCGGCAAGCAGTTCACCGCCGAAAGCATCCAACTGAGCACCGGCCCGATCCACGAAGCGACCAATACCCCGGTCAAGCTCACCGCCTTCCTCGCCAGCACCCAGCCGGCCGTGCGCGTGCGCACCGAGTTGAAGGGCGAGCTGCGCTTCGACCGCGTCCTCAAGCGCTACCAGTTCGAAGACATGAAACTGTCCGGCGAAGCCGCCGGCGATCCGCTGCAAGGCAAGACCCTGACCTTCGCCGCCCAGGGCCAGCTGCTGCTGGACAAGGCCGCCAACGTCGCCGAATGGAACAGCCTGAAGCTCTCGCTCAACCAGCTGCGCGCCATCGGCGAGCTCAAGGTCAACGACCTGGACAAGACCCCGCAGCTCAACGGCGGCATTTCCATCGCCCAGTTCGACCTGGCCAAGTTCGTCGACAGCATTGGGCAGACCCTGCCGGCCATGGCCGAAGGCAGCCTGAGCAAGGTCGAGCTGGTCAGCCGCCTGTCCGCCACGCCGAACAGCATCGCCCTGGAAAACATCAACCTGAAACTCGACGACAGCAGCTTCAGCGGCCGCCTGGCGGTCGAAGACCTGGCCAAGCAATCGCTGCGCGCCCAGCTCAAGGCCGACACCTTCGACGTCGACCGCTACCTGCCGCCGAAGTCCGCCGAAGCCAACAGCGCCGCGGTCGCGCGCAAGGCCGAAGTACAGAGCAGCGAAGCCAGCGCCGTCGCCGGGGCCGGCAACTCGCCGCTGCCGGACGCGCCGACCAAGGGCGCCTGGAGCACCGAGCGCCTGCTGCCGGTGGAACGCCTGAGCAAGCTGGATGTGGACGCCGACCTGAGCTTCGGCCAGTTGACCCTGGACAAGCTGCCGATTCAGAACGCCACGCTCAAGGCCAACGGCCAGGGCGGCCTGCTGAAACTCGAAGGCCTGCGCGGCGAGCTGTACAACGGCAGCTTCGAAGCCAACGGCAACCTCGACGTGCGCCAGCCAACGCCGCAGTTGAGCCTGCAGACCAGGATCAACCGGGTACCGGTGGAGCGCATCCTGGAAAGCCAGGGGCAGACCCCGCCGGTCAAGGGCCTGGTGACCCTCGACAGCAACCTGACCAGCAGCGGCAACAGCCAGAAAGCGCTGGTCGACGGCCTCAACGGCAACGCCAGCTTCGTCGTCAACAACGGCGTGCTGCTCAATGCCAACCTCGAACAGCAAGTGTGCCAAGGCATCGCCACGCTGAACCGCAAGACCTTGAGCAGCGAGCCGCGGGGCAAGGACACACCCTTCCAGGAACTCAAGGGCAACCTGACCCTGCGCAACGGCGTGGCCAGCAACCCGGACCTGAAAGTGCGCATCCCGGGCATGAGCGTCAAAGGCAATGGCGACATCGACCTGCGCGTACTGGGCATGGATTATCGCGTTGGCATCGTCGTCGAAGGCGACAAGAGCGACATGCCGGACCCGGCCTGCCAGGTCGGCGAGCGTTTTGTCGGCATCGAACTGCCGCTGCGCTGCCGCGGCCCGCTGGAACTGGGCGCCAAGGCCTGCCGCCTGGACCGCGACGGCCTGGGCCAGGTCGCGGCCAAGCTGGCCGGCGATCGCCTCAGCGAAAAACTCGATGAGAAGCTGGGCGACAAGGTCAGCCCGGAACTGAAAAACGCGCTCAAAGGGCTGTTCAAACGATGAGGGCCGAGCAGTTCGCACCGGCGGTACTGGACTGGTACGACCGCCATGGCCGCCATGACCTGCCCTGGCAGCAGGAGATCAACCCGTATCGGGTATGGGTCTCGGAAATCATGTTGCAGCAGACCCAGGTCAGCACCGTGCTCAACTACTTCGACCGGTTCATGGCCTCGCTGCCGACGGTCCAGGCCCTGGCCGCCGCGCCGGAAGACGAAGTGCTGCACCTGTGGACCGGCCTGGGTTACTACACCCGCGCGCGCAACCTGCAAAAGACCGCGAAGATCGTGGTCGCCGAGCATGGCGGCGAGTTTCCCCGCGACGTGGAAAAACTCACCGAACTGCCGGGCATCGGCCTGTCCACCGCCGGCGCCATCGCCAGCATCAGCATGGGCCTGCGCGCGCCGATCCTCGACGGTAACGTCAAGCGGGTGCTGGCGCGCTTTACCGCGCAGGAGGGCTACCCGGGCGAACCCAGGGTGGCCAAGCAGCTGTGGGCCGCGGCCGAGCGCTTCACCCCGCAGACCCGGGTGAACCATTACACCCAGGCGATGATGGACCTGGGCGCCACCCTCTGTACCCGGAGCAAACCCAGCTGCCTGCTGTGCCCCCTGGAAAGAGGCTGCGAAGCGCACATGCTGGGCCTGGAAACCCGCTACCCGATTCCCAAGCCACGCAAGACGGTCCCGCAGAAACGCACGCTGATGCCGATGCTGGCCAACCACGAAGGCGCCATTCTGCTGTACCGCCGGCCCTCCAGCGGCCTGTGGGGCGGTTTGTGGAGCCTGCCGGAGCTGGACGACCTGGCGGACCTGGAACACCTGGCTTCGCAGCACTCGCTGGAGCTGGGCAAGCAACAGGAAATGCCCGGGCTGGTGCACACCTTCAGTCACTTCCAGCTGGCCATCGAGCCCTGGCTGGTGCAGGTCCAGGCATCTACCCATCACGTGGCCGAGGCCGACTGGCTCTGGTATAACCTCGCCACCCCGCCGCGCCTGGGCCTTGCCGCCCCGGTGAAAAAGCTGCTCAAACGCGCGGCCGACGTATTGAACGCAGGAGAGTTGCAATGACCCGCACCGTAATGTGCCGCAAGTACAAAGAACAATTGCCGGGCCTGGAGCGTCCTCCGTACCCGGGTGCCAAGGGCCAGGAGATTTTCGAGCACGTGTCGGCCAAGGCCTGGGCCGACTGGCAGAAACACCAGACCCTGCTGATCAACGAAAAACGCCTGAACATGATGAACGCCGAAGACCGCAAATACTTGCAGGGCGAGATGGACAAGTTCTTCTCCGGCGAGGAATACGCCAAGGCCGACGGCTACGTGCCGCCGTCCGAGTAATTGCGCTCAAATCGGGGCGGGAACGTAAGCGGCGGTAATAATTAAACTTTTTTTCAAAACTTGCTTGACGCCCCCCCGAAAAACCCGTTTAATGCGCCCCGTTGCCCAGATAGCTCAGTCGGTAGAGCAGGGGATTGAAAATCCCCGTGTCGGCGGTTCGATTCCGTCTCTGGGCACCACTAATACCGAAACCCCTGAATCGCAAGATTCAGGGGTTTTTTATTGCCTGCGATTTGATGCGCCTGTTTTCAGCATTGCAGCCTTCACTCAATAACCTTCATTCCAATGCAGGTTGAGGTCGCGAATGCCCGCCACTTTCATATCCACCGCGCTGCGCTCGGTACGCCCGCCACGGGTGGCGACAACCTGGTACTTGCCGGCCGGCAGTTGCACAAAGACGATGGGGCCCACCTGATTCAGGGTCAGGACCGGCTGCCCTTGCGGGTTCTGGATCGCCAGGTCGACATCCGAGGTGTATTTGTTTTCCGGGCCGACGGAAAAGGTCATGTGCAGGTTGTACCCCTTGGTCTGCAAGAGCGCCCGCGATTCGTCCAGGCCGATACCGCCGGACAGATAGGTAATGCCGTTCTGCTGCTGAGGTTCCAGCTGCACGCCCGCCGGGTCGATGGGTTCGTTGCTGGGGGTGGCGGACTGTACGCTGAACGGCGCGAGTGACAGGAACGCCGCGAGAACGCCTGTTACGACACACAAGTAAAAGGACTTCATGATGAGCACTCCCGGGTTCGTCTCGAACCACTGAATGGGAACGCCACCGCCAAGAGCCCAGCCCCAGAACGGCGGCGTCCGGGTCTCCCCTTTTCATCTTGAATAGCCCAGCTACGCCTCAGGCAAACGATGCTCGAATGAACAGCCCGTAAGCGTCATGCATCCGTGATCGCCCCCAGGCCCTGATATTCAGTGTACGCCCCGATACCAGGCCGTTTAGATCGATTCGGTGTGATGCTTTTAACCAAAAGTACCTAGCAGCGGCGCCAATCCTGACGGTTGCCACGGAGCGGACAAGGCGGTTATTAATGCTTGCACCTAAAAAGAGCCGACACGCCTTTTCGCCCGCAAAGGAATACGCGCCGATGACCGTGCAATCCCCACCCTCGCCCCTGCACCCGGCCAGCACCGTGACCAGCAGCCCCGGCACGGCTTTCCGCGAGCCTGCCGCCGATGGCTTTATCCTGGGTGGTTTCACCTGGCGCCATGCCGAACCGGACCCCGCACGCCCGGTGGTGATCATCAATGCCGCCACCTCCGTGCGTTGTCGGCACTATTCGCGGTTCGCCGATTACCTGTTCAGCCATGGCCTCGACGTCATCATCTACGACTACCGCGGCATCGGCGAGTCGCGGCCGGCCTCGATGCGCAAGTTGAAGGCGTCCTGGTCGGACTGGGGCAGCCTGGACTTCGAAGCCATGCTGCAACGCGCACAGCGGGAATTCCCCGGCCAGCCCATCGACGTGGTCGGGCACAGCTTCGGCGGCTGCGCGGCAGGGCTGGGCGCATCCGGGCAGTTGATCCGCCGCGTGGTGACAGTGGGCGCGCAGTTCGCCTACTGGCGCGACTACGCCCCGGAAAGCCGCTGGCGCATGCTGGGCAAATGGCATGTCGTGATGCCGCTGCTGACGGCGATTTACGGCTACTTCCCCGGCAAGCGCCTGGGCTGGCTGGAGGACACCCCCGCCGGCGTGGTGCGCGACTGGGCCACGCCCACCGCGCACTATCAACGGCGGCCCAGCGGGCGCCACCTGGCGCGCCGGGATCCGGCGCTCCCCTTCGCCCGGGTCAAGGCGCAACTGCTGGCCATCAGCATCAGCGACGACCCTTACGGCACCGTGCCGGCCATCGAGCGCCTGCTGGGCTACTTCACCGCCAGCCAGCGCAGCCATTGGCGCATCGAACCCGAGGACATCGGCGAGCGGGAAGTCGGGCACTTCGCGTTTTTCCGCAGCCATTACCAGGACCGCCTGTGGCCGATCGCCCTGGCCTGGCTGCAACACGCCACATTGCCCAGCGACACCCCGGGACGCCTGATCAGCGGTAGCCGTTGAGCGTGCCAGGCAGCGCATTTACTGGCATCCTCTGCCGCCTGAAAGCCAGGCCGGACACTGTATCCATCCCTGGCCCCCTCTTTGCGCAAAAGGTACGACGCCCATGGCATCTGCGAACAAGCAACACAAAAGAGCCCAGCGGGCGAAAACCAAGGCCAAGCAGAACCGCACCCAGCGTAACGCCGCGCCAGTGGAACTGGACCCGAACGACGACCGCATCGACTTCGAATCAGTGGACCTGACCGAGCTGTTCAAGAAGATGATCGACGCCGAGAAGATCAGCCAGCAGGCGATGTGCGCGGCGTTCCTGGAAGACCCGCTGCTGGAGATCGTCTACGAGCAGGAAGGCGAGGAAGGCGCCATGGACTTCATCCTCGCCGCCCTGATCGAGTACCGCCAGTGGTCCACCGAGAGCGACGAGGCCGGCGCCCTGGCCTGGATCGAAAGCCCGGAGTTCCAGGCCGCCTACCTGGCCGCCTCGGAAGCCCTGATGCAGAAATAAGCCTCAACACAATCTGTAGCCGCTGGCGCAGCCTGCGGCTACAGCGCGCCCTGCATGACCCTCACTGCTGCGTCGAATGTTCAATCGTCATCGCGGGCAAGCCTCGCTCCTACGGATCACCTTCATCTGTAGGAGCGAGGCTTGCCCGCGAAAGCCTCGGTACAGGCCATAAAAAAGGCCGCTGTCAGCACTGACAGCGGCCTTTTTCGTTACCGGGAAAAACTCAGGCGCGGCTCAATACACCGGCCGCCTGCTTCTCCAGCTTGCGCCGACGCGCAACCAGCAGGCCCGCCGCGATCACGACGATGCTCAGCAGGCCGGTGGCGACGATCTCCATACGGTGCCCTTCCTGGAACAGCATGATGGTCAGTACCCCGACGATGAACACGATCACCGCGTAGGTCAGGCCCGGGAACAGCCACATGCGGAAGGCGATCTTCTCGCCGGCCGCCGTGCGTTTCTGGCGCATGCGCAGCTGCGATACCGCGATCACCAGGTACACCAGCAAGGCAATGGCGCCGGAACTGGCCAACAGGAAATTGAACACCGCGGCGGGTGCCACGTAGTTGGCGAATACCGCGAGGAAGGCGGCTGCGGTGGACAGGATCACCGCCCAGTAAGGCGTGCCGCTAGTGTTGGTGCGCTTGGCCGCGGCCGGGGCGTCGCCGCGCTTGCCCAGGGAGAACAGCATGCGCGAGGCGGTGTAGAGCGCCGAGTTCAGGCAGCTGGTCACCGCCACCAGCACCACCAGATCGACAATCAGCTTGGCGTTGGGGATGCCCATGCGGTCGAGCACGGTCTGGTAGGAACCGACCTGGGCCAGGCTCGGGTCATTCCATGGCACCAGCGACACGACGATAAAGATCGACACCAGGTAGAACAGGCCGATCCGCCAGATCACCGAATTGGTGGCCTTGCTGATCTGCTGGCCCGGGTTCTTCGATTCGGCGGCGGCGATGGTGACGATCTCGGTGCCCATGAACGAGAACATGGTGGTCAGCATGGCGGCGAGTACCGCGCCCATGCCGTTGGGCAAAAAGCCCTGGGTATCGAACAGGTGCGAGACGCCGCTGACATTGCTGGTCGGCAGCAGGCCGAAGATCGCCAGCAGGCCGAGCACCACGAAGCCGATGATCGCCACGACCTTGATCAGGGCGAACCAGAACTCGAACTCACCGTAGTTCTTCACGCTGAACAGGTTGGTCGCGGTCAGCAGCAAGGTGATCACCAGGGTGAACGCCCAGATCGCTATATCAGGGAACCAGGCATGCAGGATGGTCGCGGCGGCGTTGGCCTCCAGCGGAATCACCAGCACCCAGAACCACCAGTACAGCCAGCCGATGGTGAAACCGGCCCAGTGGCCGATGGCGCGGTCGGCATAAGTCGAGAAGGAACCCGTGTCCGGCGAGGCGACGGCCATTTCGGCCAGCATGCGCATCACCAGCACCACCAGGGTGCCCGCGGCCGCATAGGCCAGCAGCACGGCAGGGCCGGCTTCGGCGATGGCGTGGCCGGAACCGACGAACAGCCCGGCGCCGATTACCCCGGCGATCGACAGCATGGTGACATGCCGCGGTTTGAGCCCCTGTTCGAGGTCATTGGAGGTCTGCGTACTGCTCATTGAAACTACCTTTGCGAAGAAAGCGAAAGCGTCCACCCGGCCTGGATATTCTTTCTCGTAAAAAGAATCCAACAGGACGTTCTTTATTTCTTACGCAAGATTTGCGCCAAAATGTTACAGGCTCCCAGCCGGCGCGGCCTGCGAAGGCGACCGACGGATGAGCGCAAGTCCTTGAGATTAATGGCCTTGCGCCAGAACGTTACCGCACCACCCATTTGTAGAACGAAGCAGCGCACCAGAAACACACACAAAAAGTGTGCGACGCACAAATAGAGGGCGGATACGCAACCTTTGGCCGTTTTACCCTTCCAACACCTGGCCAAAGCTGGCACCATCGCGCCTTTTTTTACGCGACACCCGCTGGGAACAGGGTTCAAACGGGCGTTCGGTTGTTGACGGGGCGACAGTCTGCTGTGCCGATGCGACAACCTGTCACACGCCGTCTGCTTACACCCTGAAGCGCTGTTGGCTGTCATTCGAACGCTATGCTAGGTTGGCGCCTCGCCAGAAAAGCCGCTACCAGCAGGAGCGCAATGAACTCATGAGGACCGCACATGGCTGAGGCCACGCCCGCGCTTGAAATCCGCAACTTGCACAAACGGTACGGCTCGCTGGAGGTACTCAAGGGTGTCTCGCTGACCGCACGCGACGGCGATGTGATCTCGATCCTGGGTTCCTCCGGTTCCGGCAAGTCCACCTTCCTGCGTTGCATCAACCTCCTGGAAAACCCGCACCAGGGCCAGATCCTGGTGGCCGGTGAAGAACTCAAGCTCAAGGCCGCCAAGAACGGCGAACTGGTTGCCGCCGACGGCAAGCAGATCAACCGCCTGCGCAGCGAAATCGGCTTCGTGTTCCAGAACTTCAACCTCTGGCCGCACATGAGCGTGCTCGACAACATCATCGAGGCGCCGCGCCGGGTGCTCGGCCAGAGCAAGGCCGAAGCCATCGAAGTGGCCGAAGCGCTGCTGGCCAAGGTCGGCATCGCCGACAAGCGCCACGCCTACCCGGCCCAGCTCTCCGGCGGCCAGCAGCAACGCGCCGCCATCGCCCGCACCCTGGCGATGCAGCCCAAAGTCATCCTGTTCGACGAGCCGACCTCGGCACTGGACCCGGAAATGGTCCAGGAAGTGCTCAACGTGATCCGCGCCCTGGCCGAAGAAGGCCGGACCATGCTGCTGGTCACCCACGAAATGGGCTTTGCCCGTCAGGTCTCCAGTGAAGTGGTGTTCCTGCACCAGGGCCTGGTGGAAGAGCAAGGATCGCCACAGCAGGTGTTCGAGAACCCGCTTTCGGCACGCTGCAAACAATTCATGTCCAGCAACCGCTAACGGAGCAACACGCATGCAGAGCTATAAGAAATTCCTCCTGGCCGCTGCCGCCACTCTGGTGTTCTCGGCCAATGCGATGGCCGCCGACAAACTGAAGATGGGCATCGAGGCGGCCTACCCGCCGTTCAACAACAAGGATGCCAGCGGCCAGGTCGTCGGTTTCGACAAAGACGTCGGCGATGCCCTGTGCGCCAAGATGAAAGTCGAGTGCGAAGTGGTCACCTCCGACTGGGACGGCATCATCCCGGCCCTGAACGCCAAGAAGTTCGACTTCCTGATCTCCTCGATGTCGATCACCGACGAGCGCAAGCAGGCGGTGGATTTCACCGACCCGTACTACTCCAACAAGCTGCAGTTCATCGCGCCTAAAGACAAGGCCGACTTCAAGACCGACAAGGCTTCCCTCAAGGGCAAGATCATCGGTGCGCAGCGCGCCACCCTGGCCGGCACCTGGCTGGAAGACAACCTGGGCGACGACATCACCATCAAGCTCTACGACACCCAGGAAAACGCCTTCCTCGACCTGACGTCCGGCCGCCTGGACGCGATCCTGGCCGACAAGTACGTCAACTACGAGTGGCTCAAAAGCGAAGCGGGCAAGCCTTACGAGTTCAAGGGCGACCCGGTTGAAGAAAGCGACAAGATCGGCATCGCCGTGCGCAAGAACGATCCGATCCGCGAGAAGCTCAACGCCGCCCTGAAGGAAATCGTGGCCGACGGCACCTACAAGAAGATCAACGACAAGTACTTCCCGTTCAGCATCTACTGATACTGACTGGCCTGCCCGGCGCCCTTCCCCGAGGGTGCCGGTCCTTAGCAAAGCCTGCCGTGACTTGAATAACCATCCATGAATATCGATCTCTACGGATTCGGCCCGGCGCTTGCCGCTGGCGCGCTGATGACCGTCAAGCTGGCTCTTTCGGCGCTGTGCCTGGGGCTGGTGCTCGGCCTGCTCGGCGCCTTGGCCAAGACTTCCCCGTACAAGCCGCTGCAATGGCTTGGCGGCACCTATTCGACCCTGGTGCGCGGCGTTCCCGAACTGCTCTGGGTGCTGCTGATCTACTTCGGCACCGTCAACCTGATGCGCGCCCTGGGTGAGTTCTTCGGCAACCCGGAGCTGGAACTCAACGCCTTCGCCGCCGGGGTCATCGCCCTCGGCCTGTGCTTCGGCGCCTACGCCACCGAAGTGTTCCGTGGCGCGATCCTCGCCATCCCCAAGGGCCATCGTGAGGCCGGCGTGGCCCTGGGCCTGTCGAAATGGCGGATCTTCACCAGGCTGATCATGCCGCAGATGTGGCGCATCGCCCTGCCGGGCCTGGGCAACCTGTTCATGATCCTGATGAAGGACACCGCTCTGGTGTCGGTGATCGGCCTGGAAGAAATCATGCGTCACTCGCAGATCGCCGTGACCGTGTCCAAGCAACCTTTCACCTTCTATATGGTGGCGGCCTTCATGTACCTGGGCCTGACCGTGCTGGCCATGACCGGCATGCATTTCCTGGAAAAACGCGCCGCTCGCGGCTTCGCGAGGAGCGCTTCATGAACTGGGAAGTGATCATCAAGTGGCTGCCCAAGCTGGCCCAGGGCGCCACGCTGACCCTGGAACTGGTGGCCATCGCGGTCATCGCCGGCCTGCTGCTGGCCATTCCGCTGGGCATCGCCCGCTCGTCGCGCCTGTGGTACGTGCGCGCCCTGCCCTATGCCTACATTTTCTTCTTCCGCGGCACGCCGCTGCTGGTGCAGCTGTTCCTGGTCTACTACGGCCTGGCGCAGTTCGACGCAGTGCGTAACAGCGCGATGTGGCCGTACCTGCGCGATCCGTTCTGGTGCGCCACCGCCACCATGACCCTGCACACCGCGGCCTATATCGCCGAGATCCTGCGCGGGGCGATCCAGGCCATCCCGCCGGGCGAGATCGAAGCGGCGCGGGCCCTGGGCATGTCCAAGCCCAAGGCGCTGTTCTACATCATCCTGCCCCGGGCGGCGCGCATCGGCCTGCCGGCCTACAGCAACGAAGTGATCCTGATGCTCAAGGCCAGCGCCCTGGCCAGCACCGTGACCCTGCTGGAACTGACCGGCATGGCCCGCACCATCATCGCCCGCACCTACCTGCCGGTGGAGATCTTCTTCGCCGCCGGGGTGTTCTACCTGCTGATGTCCTATGTGCTGGTGCAAGGCTTCAAGCTGCTGGAACGCTGGCTGCGCGTCGAGCAATGCCAAGGCCGCTGAACCGTTCGCTCCTACCGGCGCCCCGCTAACCTGTAGGAGCGAGCCTTGCTCGCGATCGCCCTCCCCAGACACCGCCGAGCCCAGCATGCCCTCCATCCTCCAAGGCCCCGAACTCCTCAGCCGCTTCCAGGCCCTGGACCGCTTCCTGCTGGACCATCAATCGCTCTGGCGCCCACGCCCCTTCACCGAGCCGCAGCTGCCCTGGGAAGCCCGACACCGCGAACTCGCCCAGTGGCTGCGCCAGCGCAGCCTGGACGATGCCGAGGTCAGCCATAACCACCCAGAACGGCTCGATGCTCCCGCGCCCTTCCCCGATCTGGCGCGGACCGCCGCCGCGCTCGGTGCCGTGGCCGAGCTGCCGATGCACGAGGTGCCAGCCGCCCGCCAGCGCCTCAACGTCGATGTGCCCGGGCGCAAATGGCAGCAGATCGAAGCCTTCGCCGCCTGCCTGGAATTCACCCAGGCACCCGGCCACTGGCTGGACTGGTGTTCGGGCAAGGGCCATCTCGGCCGCCGCCTGCTGCAACCCGGGCAACGGCTGACCTGCCTGGAATACGACCCGGCGCTGGTCGCCAGCGGCCGGCAGTTGAGCGAACACCATCGGCTGCCGGCCAGCCACCTGCAGCAGGACGTACTCGCCGCCGACGCCGCTGCCTGCCTGAGCGCCGAACACACCCCGGTGGCCCTGCACGCCTGCGGCGACCTGCATGTACGCCTGATGCAACTGGCCAGCGAACGCGGCTGCCGCCAGCTGGCTATCGCGCCCTGCTGCTACAACCGCATCAGCCACGCCGAGTACCAGCCGCTCTCCGGCCCGGCCAAGGGCTCGGCGCTGCAACTGTCCCTCGACGACCTGGGCCTGCCCCTGAACGAGACCGTCACGGCCGGCGCCCGGGTGCGCCGCCAACGCGACAGCTCCATGGCCCGCCGCCTGGCCTTCGACCTGCTGCAACGCCGGCTGCGCGGGGTCGACGAATACCTGCCCACCCCGTCGCTGCCCGCCAGCTGGCTGGACAAACCCTTCGCCGGCTACTGCCGCAACCTGGCGGCCCTCAAGGACTTACCCACAGTCGGTTCGCAGGACTGGCCGGCGCTGGAAGCCGCCGGCTGGCAGCGCCTGGCCCAGGTCCGCAACCTGGAGCTGCTGCGCGGCCTGTTTCGCCGGCCCTTGGAGCTGTGGCTGGTGCTCGATCGCGGGCTGTTTTTGCAGGAACAGGGTTACCGCGTGCAACTGGGCCTGTTCTGCCCGGCACCGCTCACCCCACGCAACCTGATGCTGCTGGCGGAACGTGGATAAGTTGGATCCATCATCCTATCCAGCCTGTGGATAACTCTGTTGATGAAATCCCGCCAAAGCCGCTGAAAGCGCCTGCTACAGCCTCAATACAGAGCTGGTCATTTTTTGTTCATAAAAATAAATCAGCGAAAAAACAGCCAGTTGCGGCGAGTTGAGAACGGATCCACAAAATCAGCGAAAACAGCCGCGCGACAGCCATCGATTGTGCATAAGCGTCAATGCCAAAGGACATAACAGCCGAAAACCGGCACCACAGGCGAGGCAAATTGCGCCGGTCGGCGACGCTTGTTATACAGACGCAGGCGCTCGCGGGCGCGTCCGCTCCAGAACCTTTGTGATTGACGGGAAAAGACAGTGACGTTCATTTCTTATGCACAAAATTTCGAAGACATCCGCCTGTGGCGCGCGCTCAAACACGTTGAAAACGGCTTCTACGTCGACGTCGGCGCCAATCACCCCACCGCCGACTCGGTGACCCGCGCCTTCTACGATCGCGGCTGGCGCGGCATCAACGTCGAACCGGTGCCGAGCTATTACCACGCCCTGTGCCAGGAGCGGCCCAGGGATACCAACCTGCAATGCGCCGCCGGCGACAACGCCGAGGCCCTGACCTTCTACGGCATCGCCGACACCGGCCTGTCCACCCTCGACCCCGCCATCGCCCAGCAACACAAGGACGCCGGCATGCAGGTGCAGACCCAGATCGTCAGCTCACGCACCCTGAGCGACATCTGCGAGGCTCACGTCGGCGGCCCCATCCACTTCCTCAAGATCGACGTCGAAGGCCACGAAGAAACCGTGCTGCGCAGCATGGACTTCAACCGCTGGCGGCCGTGGATCCTGCTGATCGAAACCCCATGGAACCGCGACCAGGCCTGGGAAACCCTGGTCACCGGCGCCGGCTACCACCCGGTGGTGTTCGACGGCATCAACACCTTCTACCTGGCCGAAGAACACCTGAACCTCAAGGGCGCCTTCGACATTCCGCCGTGCAACCTCGACGAATTCCAGTTCCGCCCCGGCCACCGCTTCGTCGCCCCCGCCACCGACCTGGAACAGGCCCTGATCGCCGAACGCCAACGCGCCGATCGCGCCGAAGCTGCACTGCACGCCCTGCGCAACAGCCGCTCGTGGCGCGCCCTCGAAAAACTCAAGAAAGTGCTGGTCCGCGGCGGACGTCGCTGAGAGCGTCAATCAAGCAATAACCTCGTGCTGCGCCGTGACTGCTTGACTCGCACTTCCCGGCAGACTTGCAAAAACAGTCCCGACGACAGAGTATTTCCGACTACCTCAGCTCAGACAGGGATATGTTTCAGCGAGGTGATATCAGACACGCACGGTCACAAGGACGAGACGACCATGACTTCTTTTTGCCCACAAACGCGGCATGGCCCTCAGGCTGAATGTCTATTGCACCATCTGGACAGCGTGCGTCATCCCAAGGCACAGCCTCTCCTCGCTCCCTCCCCTGCTTCGCGCAGACCAGACACCGGCCTGCCACGTATTCAATCTCTTCTGCCCGACCTGGCACGGAGCCCGATATGAGCGGAAAACCTGCAGCTCGCGTTACCGACCCTACCGCCTGCCCACTACCCGGCCACGGTACCCATCCAATCACCTCAGGCTCCCCCGATGTGCTGTTCGACGGACTACCGGCCGCTCGCCTGGATGACCCTTCTGCATGCGGAGGAAAGCTGTCCGGCAACCTCTCGGCGACGGTGTTCATAAACGGGAAAAACGCAGCAACGGTCGATAGCCTCGGCACCCATGGCAACGTAGTGATCGGTGGCTCCGGGACAATCATCATTGGCGATACCTTCGTCCCCAGCCCCATGGCACCGATCCAGGGCATGAGCACAAGTCCATTCAAGGGCCGCTTCCGGGTGTTCGACAGAGAAACCGGCAAGGCCATCGCAGGCCAACGAGTGCGTATCAGCTCCAGCAGTGGGGAGTCGATACAAAGTACCGATGCCGAAGGCTACACATCCTGGGTGAACAACGAACAGCCGGAAACACTGAAGTTCGACCTGATCTATGGAGATGATCAATGAGTGGTGATAACCCCTTGTCGACCGGCGGCATGTCAGCACCAGGGCAGACAACGGATGTAGGCCTGACAAAACCCAGGCTCTCCCCTGGAGACAAAAAAGTTCTCTGTTCGGCGGCCTGTTACTGCCAGGCGACACCTAACGTAGCGGTGGACGGTAAAAACCTGAAACAGCAGTGCGTCGCCGCGCGCCTGAACGGGCTGGACAAACTCCTTATGGGGCGAAGCACGCTGAAGCCGGAAGTCAGCTACGACATGACCAAAAAACCGCCCGTTCCGATCATGGACAGTCAGAGTGGCGATAACCCTCATAGCTGGATCCCTGGCTGGATCAAGAAATACTGGGATCAGGACCCAGATCACCCACCGTTCGAAGCAGGTACGGGCATGATTCGCCGTCCGGACGTCGTCATCGTGAATGACCCGAGAAAACCCCCGACCCAGGACAACATCAAACAGGTTGTGGAAATGAAATTTCCACCCGATTCTCCAAACACGAAACAGGCTGCTGAATACGCGAAAATTGCAGGGGGCAGCAATAAGGTAGTTACCCTCGATGCCAGAGAGTGCGACTGCACCCAGGAAGAGCAAACGTCCAAAGTTCCGTCTGAAGAGCTGGGATGGGCCGCAGCGATTGCCGCCGCCGCTGCGTGGCTACTGAGCCGTGGCAAGACACCCGCCCCGAGATTCCCGGTACCCGCCGGCGCCATGTGATTTAAAGGAACCGACTATGAGTGAACCTTTCGACTTAGCCGCCGAGCTGGAAAAAATGCCTTTCGCCCTGGAGATACCGGGCCATTTGCTGATGAAGGGGGGGCGGCAAGACTACATTGGAGCAGCGCTCTGCATCCGAGGCACCTTGTATTTCAAGGATGCCCATACCATTCCGGTACGCGAAGAACTGGGTCGATGCTTCAACGACTACAAGCGCCTGGCAGAGCCGGAGTTGAGATGGCTATGGCGGGAAGAACCACCTGAAGGTTCAGCATTGACCCCTTACAACAAGGCCAGATCCCTGACCGAGATGCTGGCCACCATGAAGGAAAACGATCACCTGAGTTTCTACTACACCGGGGGCCGTGAAGCGGTCGACGCCAGTCCCTGGTTTTTCGAGTTATTCGGCCAGCGTGGCTGGGAAGCAAAAATGGGGGATGACCTCAGCGTGCTGGAGTTTTCAGTCCCGATCCTCTTCTTCGAGAAGCACCGTCTCGACTTCCTGCGCTTGTTCCTCGATTGTGCAGCCCGCCTGAAAGCGGAGCAGGGCTATGCAGGTTATGCGCTAAACCTGTCCGTAACCAAAAGAGACGGTAACGAAGCAACAGAAGCCTACATGAGCGAAAGCATGCCCGGGCTGGATGCAGGCCTGGCACCACTCTTGGCCAACCGGCCCGAGTTCCAGAAGAACAAAATCAAAACCGTGAGCTGGCTGACCGTACTCAACAAGCCACGCCTGGAAAGCGCAGGAGGTTTGAAACCACTGCAGGCCAGGCTGCCCGACAGCCATTTCGCTTTTTATGACTACGGTGCCGGCGTGATCATCCAGGCCGGAAACGAACCGGCCGTGATAGGCGATGCCGACTTCCCACGGCCTCCCGCCTACGTGCTGCTGAACCATGAGCTCAAGGAACTGCGCTACGAAACAGTGGGCGACCTTCATGGTGGCTCTCATGATGGCGAAGTTCGTCTTACCGGGTGGTCGGCGGATCAATGGTTGAAACGCTTTGATGTGCCGCTGTCCGAGCTAAGCGCCTATCAGCACAAACTCAACGAACAGCCCGCACTCAGCAGCCAGTACACGCTCAAGGACCGGCTGCGTGCTCAAGGTTATACAAGCAGCGGCCCCGGCAGCGCCCCCTGACCGGCCAGTTCGGCGGTATAACGCGACTCCGATGAGAGTTACACCACTTTCCGCAGGGACCACTCCAAGAGCCCCCATATGAACATCGATCCCAAGGTAGCCGGAGCATCTGCAAAAATAGTCAGATTTCAGGGGTTTACAGAACCTCGCCAATCGCTATAATCGTCGCCCACACGCCGGTATAGCTCAGTTGGTAGAGCAACTGACTTGTAATCAGTAGGTCCCGGGTTCGACTCCTGGTGCCGGCACCATACAAGGTTGCAGAGAAGGCTTTCAAAATCTCTGGAACCCCCGAAAAACCCGCCTTCTGGCGGGTTTTTTCGTTTTGGGGGTTCCATCGGAATCCGAGGGTAGCCAGCGCTAATAAGGGTAGTTTTAAGGATAGAGCTCCGCTTCGATATTGGAGACTACCCTTATGGCCCGCACCACAGCCCCGCTCGCAGACACCACCTATCGCACGGCAAAGCCCAGAGAGCGCGAGTACAAGCTCTTCGACGGCGACGGCCTCTACTTGCTTGTGCAACCCAACGGCCCCAAAGGCTGGTGGCTCAGGTACATGAAGCCCGATGGCCGCGAAAGCCTGACGGCCCTCGGCAGCTACCCGGAGGTCGGGCTGGGCGACGCACGCCGCAAGCGCTTCGAGATCAAGCAGCAGCTCGCCAACGGCATAGACCCCATCCAGTCCAAACTGCAAGCCAAGGCCCAAGCCGTGATCAACGGTCGGAACTTCGAAAGCGTCGCGCTCGACTGGCACGCCAGCATGGTGCCCAAGTGGGCGCCCGACCACGCCAAGACTGTGCTCAACCGATTGAAGACCCATGTATTCCCTATTCTCGGTGCCAGGGCAATCGTCGAGCTCGACACTCACGACCTGATGCAGCCACTGGGATCGATACCTTGATCGTGAGGCGTGGAGGCAGATCAGATATGAGCTGGGGCACGATCGAATCGATGTGGTAGCCGCCTACATCAGAGGGGAGACATGAGTAAGCCCTTCGATATGGAATTGTTTCTGACTGGCGTGCTAAGCGGAGCGTACGCGACCCGTCAACGACATTTACGACAGGCGAAGCTTATCCAAGTTGAAATCGCAAATCGCTGGCAGCAAGATAATCCTTGGGTATGGCAGCGAAAACATGTAGTTTTGTTTTTAGAACACCCAATGAAAAACAGAAGCGAAGAAACAAAATATTGCTACGGACTGACTATTGAACTGATAATAAAAAGACTAAACAAACAGTAGCGCATAAAACAAAGCATGAACAAAACACCAATAAAGAAATGGTCACCATCTATAGCACCACAAATTGTCTCGATGACTTTTGCTTTAACCTCAAAAGTCCTGCGCAGCAACCCAACCCTAAAATAACTTGACGAACAAGTAACTAAAAACATACCCTACAACACTATTGAACCGAAGAAAATAGGCGCATGATTTTATTAAACACATATGATGATCACGATGACGCAAAGGAAGCAGAGAGCTTACTAATAGGAAAAAAACGCCTCGCCAGCGAGAGAGATGGAACCCAAATAATATATAATTTATTCGGAATAGCTTCCTGGAGGAATTTTCACAGCCTGAAGATGTTCGGACTAACAGAATTACAAGCCCTGCTTGAGCAACGTGATGCTTGGAGTGCCAACCAATCCCACAGGCACAGCGAGATATTAAGCCAACTTCTTATTTGTGCGAAGAATTTTGATCTAATAATTCCCGAGCATTGGAAATGATGATCGGCGCCGCCTGCGAACTAGGCAGCGCGCCAAACCGAAACCAGTTCAATCTGTTAAGTCAAAAATAAGTCGCATATAAATCCTCACCTAACTGGTTCCAATGGCTTGATTTATATGGAGTGAAATTGAAATTTCGAACATCAGAAAGCTTAGCCTTATAGTGATCAAACCCACGATCACCGCCATTTAAGAGAATTAGACGAAGGCACTTTATGAATCCGTTAATTGATGTCGGAGTAAGCAGCTTGCTTTCATGACCAATCTGCCATCCTTCAGGATAGGATGCTTTAACAGCATTCAAAAGGCCATTCAGCTCCTCGACACAGTAAGATATATAAGCATCTAAGTTTGTTCTGCTCCCCTTAGAAACAATACTCTCTTTTTTATCGTGTTCCGACCAGATCGTAAATAGAGAGTCTGCCCCCTCAAATTTAACTATAGGTTTAAGACCATAGCTGACAATTGATGATATCTTGAGCTTCTTGGCATCGTCGAAAACATGCTCCTCCAGCTTATCTTTTAATGCCCCTTTACGAGCAAGCCCAATAAGGATCGCTTTCGCAATTGCCGTACCTGAATACGGATTAACTATGAGTTCAATTTCTTGAGTAAGCGCAGACTTAACCTTTGTTTGACGACCATTTATCTCGAGAAATAACCGGGCCTCAAATAGAGTTCTTTCCTCTTCGGAGGCCGTGGAAGGATAAATAATACCGGTCACGAGTAGATTTTGCTTATTTCGAAGCCGGCTGATTTGCTGCTCATAGGCATCCACACCTTCGTGATAAGAGTACACCCTATGCTGGCCGTCAATCAAACCTACAACATTGTACTCATCCGGCACCGAAATAGTTACCGGCTTTACATTCAGTTGCCCACTGGGCGGCAACTGATCGAATGTCTCGATATCATGAATTTTAGTAGCTGACGGTAAAGTCGCGATGACATTACCCAGGTATACCCTTTTGCTCTCAGAAAGATATTGCCTCATCGATCTAATTTTGGGCATATCTAATATCCGCTGATAAGAGATATTAGGCTCAAGCCAGCCATTCTTTCTCAAGACGAAGCTTTTTTTCAACAAAGAAGCAGGGTCGGCATAGAACGAAACAACTTTGTAGCCTTCAGGGTAGCTACTATTGGCCTCAGGAAGCAAAAAACCTTGGAAGGTACTAAGTGGTCTATGATTACCCCCTGAAGTCTTTGCTTTACCCAGATCCTTATATTCAACACCGAGAAAATTAAGTATCTCATATTTCGCCGAAACAGAAACACTTTTCACAAGAGCATGGAAGTAATTGGTTAGTGCTTTCTCTACAACCTGCATGCCGACTCGCTCTGCGCTCTCGACATACTCAGAATCGACAGAGTGCATACTGAAATATACAACTCTCAATTCATATTCTGCAGCTTCATATTCTTGAGACTCGTAATATTCCTTAAAATCTGGAAGATTGCTCACCAAACAGCTAACAAACTCAGACTTATTCTTCATTGCCAGCTCAAAGGCAATTTGCTTCTTCGCAATATGGGGCCCTGGAGTAGCCGCACAGGTGTCCTCCATAACCACCAATATATTTTCGTATACAAACACCCCATCAAGCTCAGTCGTACGAGAACCATTGGAGGTTTCGATAACAAACTCTCGACTCTCCGAACGTATAAATTTGAACCCAGACTTAACAAACATTTCTTTGGCAGAAGAACGAAACTTATTTTCGTCCCTTTTCTTTTTCGCTGCAAGCTTAGCTGCTAGTTTTTCAGCAGCCGTGAGCTTTTTACGCGGCTTCTTAACTGTCTTTGACATCCTTGGCTTGGCAACGTTCATCGAGCGTTCCTGTAAATCTCTTCGTTTATATTCAATTCAATCGTACTGAAAATAAATTCGTCTTTGCGCCCCTTTACTTGCGAGCTCTTATACTGATGAGTATTTCCTGCACCATATATGTACAAGCCAGACGAAGGCAGCAGCTCGACAAATTTACTCAAGGTCGTTACCTGCTCAAAGTCCGGACAGACACCGAACTTTGAGAGGGGAGGACAGCTTATGATTTCCTTGATCGACTCCTGAAGTGACTCGAACAACACGGACTCCGACGTCAAAAACACATACTTAGCTGAAACTATTTCGTATTTTCCGCGTACAGGTCGATCAAGCCGCTCAACCCAAATCTTTTCGACTTCAACACCAACAGACTTAAGTTTTTTTGCCAAGACCCTTGCAAACTTTAAAACTCTCAACTCAAGAATCGTTTCTTTGAAAATATCAGCTCCGATTGACACTTTCGATGCAGAATACTTCACCAACCTGTCATCAAGATTATCTGCAAGATATGCTTTAAACATATCAAGGTAGCTAGAGTTTAATTCGAACCCTAAATACTTACGACCCATAAAAGCGGCTTGCGCAGGGACAGTACCCGACCCAGAGAATGGATCAAACACAGTATCACCTTCATCTGTAGTAAGAGTGATGATACGTCTGACCAAATCCTCAGGAAGTGGACAGAAATGTTTGATATAGCCTTCCCCCCAAGATCCTTGGGTAGGAATACTAAACTCCCAAATCTCCTCTAAGCTCTTACCATGTGGACTGTATCGCTCGGGATAGCGTACCCACCACTCTTTAAGGTCATTTATTTCTCTAGCCCGCTCAGAGTAATACTTGAAATCTTGCCCTTTTGAGAAGAACAACACATATTCAAATATCTTCCGGGTGGCCCCTTTCTTACTCCAAGGAACGGTTTTATCTTTCTTCCAGATTATGACATCTTGGAGCTTCCATCCAACCGCACTTATCTCTCGCGCAAAATCGAACGGAAGAGTAACAACGGCGCCATCTCGCTTAAATGAGTCTATAACTACCCAGAGAGATCCAGACTCCTTCGTTGCGTGATATACGTCTTTGAATATCTTTTTTAGATCTTGCAAATAATCATCGTAAGATTGACCAAAACCAATCTGACCAGAATGACCATAATCCTTCATATCAAAATAAGGAGGAGATGTGATGGTAACGTCAACCGAACCTTTCTTCACTCTCTTCTTTAAATTTCTAGCATCGTCTAAAAAAACTTCTGACATCTGTTGTTCTCTGGCGGCACTGCCAAATAGGAAATTCTGCTATTATATACTTTCGCGTCGACGCTTTCCACAACCTTTAACAAATTACCAAATAGTCAGACCATTAAAATTAAGTCAGACCGCACAAAACATAGTGACGCCTATATCATTTAGCAAAAAAACCACTCTTACCTTACCCCCCCAAAAAATTAGCTTAACTTAGTGAACCGGCAAAAGGGTAGTTTAAGAGATAGCATAAATCTTCTAATTTCTAATCAATTGATTAGTTTGTCTTATTTCGCTATTCGACTCTTGGTGCCCTGCAAAATCTCTGCCCCCCCCGAAAAACCCGCCTTCTGGCGGGTTTTTTCGTTTTGGGGTTCTGCAAAAGCGATGATCTTGTCGCTGAATCGACCTGTGCTGTGCTGTCAATAACGCGACTTTGGCAAAAGTTTTACGCTAGTGTTTCCCTGCGGGCCAAGACGGTTTTCCCGTGCATTGCCTTTAAAAACAGGTGCGAACACTTATGACGAATGCCACGCCATCCATCAAACTCAGCACTCTTCGGCAAATAGCCCCCTACCTGAGCATGCGTGGGGTGTCGCCGCTGGAGTTCTTTCGGCGTTACGGCATTTCCCCTCATGTTTTTCAAAACCCTGATGCCTGGGTACCGCGAGCGGCCTGTTTTCATATAGCCAACGAAATGGCAGCTATCGCACAGGACCCCTTCGGCGGTGCCTGTGTGGGGCATCTGATCGAAGTACGCTCGCTCGGTGCCTGGGGCGAGTTGATATTGGGCTCGACCAACCTTGCTCAGGCTTGCGCAACGGCGGCGATCTATACGGACCTACTGCATCAAGGAGGAGAAGTAGAAATCGTCACCGAAGGCCGTACGACGAAACTGATCCACCAATTTACCGGACAGCACGGGGCTGATCCGAAGCAAGTCATTCTCGGCACGCTTGCGCTGCTTAGAAAAGTACCTCTCATGTCCGGTGAGCCTGGCGCCATACGCGTGCATCTGCAAAACCCGAGGGAAAGAGGCGATGAGGCGCTTGAAGAATACCTGGGGCCGAATCTCGAAATGAACGCGCAGTACAACATGATCGAATTCGACCGTGAGCTGCTCGACACACCCCTGCAACCTGTTCGGGATGATGCCTGGAAAGTCACCGAAGCCTTGAAGTCGACAGCACAAGCAGCGGGCGTGCTCATCGAGCGGATATCGGACCAGGATCAATCCAAACTTACCGCTATCTCAAGAAACATCGGACTGTCTTCTCGAACGCTGCAGCGCCGTCTCAAGTATTGCGGCATCGACTTCGAAGATCTACGCGACGAGACGCGGCGCAGCGAAGCACTTCAACTAATTGCCAGCGGTAAATACACCGCGACCGAAATTGCCTACATGGTGGGTTACAGCGATCAAGCGCACTTTACTCGAGCCTTCAAACGCTGGACCGGGAACTCGCCGTCGCGCTACCGCTCGGCCTTGAAACATGATTATTAAAATTCAAGACAGCGTCTTCGCCTGACCACTTGCTCCCTCTCCCACCCGCCCCTTCGGCCCACTTCGGGCTAAGCCTTCCAATAGCCTCGAACTACCGGGATAGGGCTTGCCGTCCTGACCTGAACAGCCATTTCTGTACGAGCACCGCCGGCAAGCTGATCGGTAGGTAATGGCCTGGCCTTTTGGCATCAAATGGCAAGTTTCCATCGAGACGTTCTTATACAGTTTGAAAAGGTAATGCCAACCCCAGCACGCGCCGCAGCGAGCAACTCACGCACAAGAACAGCCTGAAGCCGGGGAAGGGAATCACTTCTTATAAGATCAAGAGGTTTAAATGTCCTACTCATCCACGGCCTGCATCGTCGCCCTGACGCTGGCAACTTTTGCGAGTGCAAACGCTCAGTCATCCCCTGCCGCGGCGATGCTGGTGGGTGTCGATAACTTTGTCCGTGCCGAGTCCGACCTGTACATGGGCAAAACGGTGACGAGTGGAGGCTTTGGTCAGTTTGTTCATAACCGTGAACCGGTTCCTATCGACGCTCAGGATGTCGTCCGAATGAATCGGGACACCCTCTACTCATCAGCGGTGTTCGATCTCGATGCCGGTCCAGTCACGATCACTTTGCCTGAGGCCGGTGAGCGGTTCATGTCGATGCAAATGGTCAACGAAGATCACTACGTACCCGCCGTCATTTACGGTGCCGGTCGCCATACGCTGACGAAAGAGGATATTGGCACACGCTATGTTTTTGTCGCTGTGCGCATTTTCTTCGATCCCACGGATCGCGAAGATCTTGAGCAGGTGCATGAGCTGCAGGACGCAATCAAGGTCAGCCAGGCCAGGCCAGGGGAATTCGTAGTACCGAAGTGGGATCAGGCGAGCCAGAAAAAGATGCGTGATGCCCTGGCTGTCCTGGGTTCGACAATTCCCAACTACAACCAGTCCTTTGGCCCTAAAGGTAGCGTCGATCCGATCCAGCACCTGATCGGAACTGCGACGGGGTGGGGCGGAAATCCGAGCAAGGACGCCATCTACCTCGGCGGTGTGATGCCGCAGAACGATGGGAAAACCGTTTACCGTCTCAAAGTTGGACAGGTCCCGGTCAACAGCTTCTGGTCTGTGAGTGTTTACAACACAGACGGATACTTTCAAAAAAACCCATATGACACCTACTCGTTGAATAACCTCACTGCCAAGAAAAGCGATGATGGCTCGATTGTCATCCAGTTCGGTGGTTGTGACGCAAAGATCACTAATTGCCTGCCCGTTATGCCCGGTTGGAACTATACGGTCAGGCTTTATCAGCCGAGCAACGAAATACTGAATGGCCAATGGCGTTTTCCACAGCCGCAGCCCGTCGTTCTATAAATTCAATCATTCAAATAATGACTGGTTATTTAGATCAATTGGCTGATGCCTTAATAGCGTTAGACGCAACGGTTACCAAGTTTGATATGGCTTATTAAGTCAGGGATGGCTCTGGACTACAGAGTTCACACCAAAGGAACTAAACAATGACAAGCAAAGACCATTCAAATTCTTTTAGACACCCGCTGATGTTCATCATGGGTGCAGCCCTCGCATTGACGCTGGTGTTGCCTGCACATGCAGCCCTTGACGATTCAAACGGCGCTCCATCCGTGACGGTAGGTGGCGGAGTTGCCTTTGGCCCGTTGTACGAAGGCTCTTCACGCTACGCCGCGTTCCCGTCGCTGAAACTGAAAGCAGTCTTGCCTACCGAAGACTGGGGCACCTTTACCGCGGCCTTCCCGGACGGGCTGCGTTGGGACTTGCCGGGGCTGGCTCCTTTCGGAGTGGCCCTGCTGATCGGTTATGACCAGGGACGCAAGGAAAGAATTCATACCCTGGACGGCCGCGATGACTACTTGAAGGGAATGGGCAACCTGGACAGCACCGCCCTGGTCGGGGCGGAAGCGTACTGGATCCTGCCGGCCGGCCGCCTGTTCGTGCGCGGCCTGCAATCGAGCCAGAACCGTCATTACGGTGGCGAAAGCCTGGGGCGCACGGCGTACCTGGAAGCCGGGGTCGCCACGGCATACCCACTGTCTTCGACCTTGACCCTGGACTCGACGCTGTACGGCACCTGGAGCAATGAGAACGACATGATGGCGCGCTTCGGCGTCACGGCCCAGCAAGCCGCACGCACCCGGTTCGATGAATACCGCCCGGGTGGCGGGATGCGCGACGTGACCTTGAAGCTGGGCCTCACCTGGCAATGGCAGCCACAGCTGGCACTGGAAGGCGGCATCAAGACCTACGCCCTGGTCGCCGACGCCCGCGACAGCCCGCTGACGGGTGAGAAAGTCGGGGCCGGTGCCTATCTGAACGCTCTATACCGTTTTTGATAAACCGGTAATACCGGCGCCATCCGATACAGATAAAGGAATGATCGATGAAAAAACTACCTAAGCAGTTGGGGATGACCGCGTCCCTGGCCGGCCTATTCGGGTCGGGACTGCTGCTCGCCGAAGATGCCGCCACCCAGGTCACGGACCCTCACTTCAAGCTGGCTCCAGGCTATCTGGACCCGGCTGACTTGCCAGTGCGCCTGGCGCTGCTCGGTGCACCGCCAAAACCAGACTCCGCAGCGCTTGCGCGGGATGAGGAAGCACGGCGTGCGGCGCTGGCGCTGCGTGGCACCGCTCGGGAGAAACTCGCGGCAACGGATGCGGCGCTGTCATTCCCTGGCCCGGCGAAAACATTCTCCTGCGCGCTGGGCACGCCGATCACCGAGAAAAGTACACCGCATCTTTACACCTTGATGCAGCGCACCCTGACCGATGCAGGCGGCTCCACCTACGCCGGGAAGAATGCCTACAACCGTACCCGTCCTTTCGTGGTGCATAACGAAAGCACGTGCCGCAAAGACATGGAGCCACTGCTGCGCACGGATGGTTCCTGGCCGTCCGGCCACTCTGCCGCGGGCTGGGCCTGGGGCCTGGTACTGGCTGAGATCAATCCGGCACGCGCCACCGAATTGATGACCCGTGGCCTGTCATACGGCCAGAGCCGGGTCATCTGCGATGCGCACTGGCAGAGCGACGTGGATGCAGGCCGCATCATGGGGGCCGCCACGGTGGCGAGCCTGCATGGCAATCCGGCGTTCCTGGCGGACCTGGCGGCCGCGAAGGAGGAGGTCAAGGCTGCGCAAAAGGCGGGCCTGAAGCCTACAGAGGACTGTGCGGCCGAGGGCGTGGCGCTCTCGCTGACCCAGCACTGATCGGAGAAACACCATGATGCACAGTGACAACCCACGCTCGCCGTTGCGGTGCAAGCACGCGGGCCTGGCGCTGCTGGTCAGCGCCTTGACGGCCGGATCCAGCCTGCCGATGGTGGCCATGGCGGCGGATGCTGATGGCTGGCAGTTCAACGGCGGGCCTTACCTGTGGGGCGCCGGGATCCGTGGGCACGTGGGCCACCGCAGCACCGGGACCCAGTTTATAAAATCCGACTTCTCCGACATCGCGCGTAGCGTCGATATGTCGGTGATGCTGATGGGCGAGGCGCGGCGCGGGCCCTACAGCGTACTCGCCGACCTGATGTACATCGACACCGACACCCGCAACCGTCTGCCAGCGGGCGCCCCGGCGTCCAAGCTTGAGGTGGAAAGCAAGACGGCCTCGGGATTCCTGGGGGGCGGATACCAGGTGTTGGGAGATGACGATCATCGGTTGGACGTCGCGGGCGGCGTGCGCGTCTGGTACAGCAGCACCACCATCACCCTGCATGGCGGGCCTGCTGGCGGCCTGTCCGGGTCCGACAAGGCCACCTGGGCCGACGCCATGGCGGGACTGCGCGGGCACTATGCCGTGAACGAGCGATTCTGGTTGTCATCCTGGGGCATGGCGGGCGCCGGCCAGTCGCGGGAAGACTGGGACCTGGCCGCGCTGGCGGGCTGGGAGTTCTTGCCGGGCTTTTCTGCGGTGGCCGGTTACCGGGCCATGGGGGTGAATTATCGCCATGACGGTTTTGTCTACGACATTGTCCAGAAGGGGCCACTGTTGGGGATCAGTGGGCGATTCTGAGGCTTTCATGTCATTACGTTTTTCTCTGGTACCCATACGCAGTATGTCAAAGGCCAACCTTCGGGTTGGCCTTTGTTGCTTTCAAAGATCAACTTTCTCGAACATCCCGTTCGATATTTTCTCATATTCACAGAAGCCAATTAGATCGA
This sequence comes from Pseudomonas sp. GW822-FHT05A08, assembly GCF_058800485.1. Taxonomy (NCBI): domain Bacteria; kingdom Pseudomonadati; phylum Pseudomonadota; class Gammaproteobacteria; order Pseudomonadales; family Pseudomonadaceae; genus Pseudomonas; species Pseudomonas sp. GW822-FHT05A08. The sequence goes on along the minus strand of NZ_CM179511.1, from coordinate 629,061 downwards.
TCATGCGCCACGACTCACGCAGATGCAGGGTGAAACAGTGGGATGGATAACTAACCTGATCGCCTACTTGACGGGCAGTCAGTCAGCTCAAGACACACCTCAAGAGGAAGTACGCATGGCTAAGGTATTGGTTCTTTATCATTCGATGTACGGTCATATCGAAACAATGGCCCAGAGCGTGTCGGAAGGCGCCCGGAGCGTTCCCGGGGTTGAAGTCACCCTCAAACGCGTACCCGAGACCATGGACCCGGAAGCCTTCAAGGCTGCCCATGGCAAAGTGGATCAGAGCGCTGCGGTTGCCACACCAGGCGAGCTGGGCGACTACGACGCAATCATCCTGGGTACTCCGACCCGCTTCGGCAACATGTCCGGCCAGATGCGCAACTTCCTCGACCAGACCGGCGGGTTGTGGGCCAAGGGCGGCCTGGTTGGCAAGCTCGCCAGTGTATTCACCTCGACAGGTACCGGCGGCGGCCAGGAGATGACCATTACCTCCACGTGGACCACCCTGGCTCACCACGGCATGATCATTGTGCCCATCGGTTACAGCTCGCCAGCCTTGTTCGATACATCCAGTGTCGGCGGTGGCACGCCTTATGGCGCATCCACCATTGCCGGTGGTGACGGCTCGCGCCAGCCCGATGCTCGTGAACTGGAGATCGCCCGTCATCAAGGCCAGTACGTGGCCCAGCTGGCGGTCAAACTGAGCAAGTAACAAATCGCCAGGTGAGCGCTGAAGCAGACACTGCATAAGCAGTGTCTGGATTCGACTCCCGGCGTGGCACTCTACAGAACAAAGCCCTCGCAACGATGCGAGGGCTTTGTTGTTTCTACCAGACGTACATTGTTCTAGCGGCTCTTGAGTTATCCACACCTGCCGCTCATACAAAACATAATCGTGGCTCCGTCGCACATCGGTCCGGCTATCCGGGAGCGGACAACTGATCTTGCAATACGAGTAAGCCGGCATCCATCTTGATCAACGTGCCCAAATGAGGCATCGCGCTCTATCGGCAAAGCTCAATTCAAAAGAGTTATAGAGGCCGCCAGTTTTAGCTACTCCCAAACTTGCTGATCATTGCTTTGGTGGCAGGCAGTCAGCCTGTAGAAAAACCATCGAATAAGTGAAATGCCTATCGAAAGACAGGGGCGGAGTACCGGGGGCGGTCCACTCCGCATAATTGCCTGTCATGGCGGTAGGGCTGTCCAGCTTACCCATCGCCATGCTCGCAATGGTACCGATCTGGGAGATAGGAATACTTCCATACCAATGGACATCTTTTTCGTTCTTGAACCAGTTGCCGTTCCAATTTGGCTCGCTTGTGGAATACCACGTGTTATCGGCTTTTAAGCAAACCGTCTGAACAGTCGCCGCAGCTCCGCCTGGAATGGTGAACGTCGACATCCGCCATAAGCCAACAGGCGAACTATCAGCGTGAGCTGCGCCAACAGCCCCAGCAGCAAGGCCGAGCGAAAGCACAAAACGGATAAAGCTTCCCTTCATAAATTTTCTCCATGGAAACATGTTGCATTGAGTTGAACTGGATAGAATTCCAGTCAAAATAACTGTACATACATACAGTATTTCGACGCAACCCCATGCCGATGAAATTTCTCCGGAAGGCCAATCATTTGTCCCCTACAAGGCATGCACAAAAGCTCGGCAGGCTTTAAGCACAAGGGCTGCCAGATTTCCTACGGGCAACAAACCGCTAATACCCACTTCACCAGGCCAATTCGAACAGAATGACTCACGCCCCTCAGATTGCCCTATGTGCCCGCAGCCCCCGGCCGGCAAGGCGTTGACAGGGGCGGTGCTATACTTTTTTAGCTAGCGATCAGCGTGCGGTGTTATCCAGAGCGGCAGGAAAACGCTCTGGAATTTCAGATAACGACTGCAGAAAAAATGGGGGCCTCTGCGACGATGAAGTAGGAGGTGACTCATGAACCGACACTTTTACATCAGCGATAATCTCGACGAGCTGGAAACCGTTGAAAGCGAACTGGAAGCCAGCGGCATCAGTACCGAGCAGATTCATGTGCTCAGCGACCGGGATGCGGATGTGGAACAGCATCACCTGCATGATGTGAACTCACTCATGAAGCAGGATGTCGTTCACTCCGGCGAGATTGGCGCGGTCATTGGCATACCGCTCGCGGCATTGGTACTGCTCGGTGCTTATCTGGCAGGTTGGACCGAGTCCGCGGCAGGCTGGGTGCCGTTCATCTTCCTGGCGATCGTGATCCTGGGCTTCTGTATCTGGGAAGGCGGCTTCTTTGGTATCCAGGTGCCCAATGCCCACTTCAGCAATTTGAAAAAGACAGTAAGGGACGGCGAGCACATTTTCTTCGTGGACGTCGAACCCGCTCAGGAGCCAATCCTGGATCAGGTCATCAGCCATCACCCACAACTGCAGGTCGCCGGGACCGGCGCAGCAGCGCCTCACTGGATAGTGGCCTGGCTGCAGAAATGGCATCAGTTCAAGCGCACGATATAGGACGCTGCGGCGCTTGAACGCTGGAGGCGGAAGCCGGTCATTGCCCGAGGAAAATCCCCCGGGTGGAAAACACGTAGTCCGCCTCGGCGGCCATCAGGCCAACCAGCACCAGCAGGCACAACGGCGGGACGAGGATGGCGTAGACCATCGCCAGGCGCTCCCAGGCCATGTGCATGAAGATGGAAACGATCAGGCCGGCCTTCAACAACATGAGGACCAGGATCAGCGACCACCTGAAGTAGCCCTGGAAGTGAAAGTAGTCGACCAGGTAGGACAGGGTACTGAGTACGAACAACAGCCCCCAGATCTTCAGGTACAGGCTCAGTGGATGCTGTTGACCTTGTGCATGTGCCATCGCCGGTACTCCTCTGCGGGCTCACCATAAGTAGAAGAAAGCGAAGATAAATACCCACACCAGATCCACGAAGTGCCAGTACAGCCCGGTGATCTCGACGATCTGATAGTTGCCGGAGCGCTCGTAGTCCCCGCGCAACACCTTGAAGGCGACGATGCACAGGTAGATGACGCCGACCGATACATGCAGCCCGTGGAAACCGGTAATCATGAAAAAGCTGGCGCCGAACTGCGCGGCGCCCATGGGGTTCGACCAGGGGCGCACGCCTTCGGCGATGAGCTTGCTCCACTCGAACGCCTGCATGCTGACGAAGGTCGCACCGAAGGCCGCGGTCGCCAGCATCAGGGCCGCGCATTTGCCGCGTACACGGCGATAGGCGAAGTTCACGGCCATGGCCATGGTGCCGCTGCTGCTGATCAGCACGAAGGTCATGATGGCGATCAGGATCAGAGGGATTTCAACGCCGCCGATGGTCAGGGCGAACACTTCGCTGGGGTTCGGCCAGGGGACGGTGGCACTGATGCGCACCGACATGTAGCCGGTCAGGAAGCAGGTGAAGATGAAGGTGTCGCTGAGCAGGAAGATCCACATCATCGCCTTGCCCCAGGGCACCCGCTTGAACACATCCTGATCCGAGGCCCAGTCGGTAGCGATGCTCTTCCACCCCGCTACCAGCGTATCGGGTGGGGGTGGGACGGAACTTTCCGGAGGGGTTGCTGAGGGCAATGCCATGGCTTCACCTCAGGCCGCAGAATGCGGCGATGGCTTGATAGGTTTCCGGCGTGCTGGTCAGCAGGACGAAGAGGACGATCCACAGCCCCAGCAGGTAGTGCCAATAGATCGCGCAGAGCTCCACGCTGGGCGCCAGTTGCGACAGCGGAACGCGGCGCAGGAACCTGGCGCCGACTCTGCCCCACGCCACCAGGCCTCCCAGCAGGTGCAACCCGTGTACACCGGTCAGCAGATAGAAAAAGCTGTTGGCCGGATTGGCGGAGACAAAATAGCCCCAGTCGACGAACTGCTTCCAGACCCAGAGTTGCCCCCCGAGAAAGGCGATCGCGAAGACTCCGCCCAGGGCGAAGCCGAGGGTGGCCCCGTTCAATGCATCCCGCCGGGCGGCCAGCCGCGCCCACTGCAGGCTGATACTGCCCAGCACCAGCAGGAGCGTGTTCAGCCAGAGTTGCCGGGCACTGGCCAGCGGCGCCAGGGGCTCGGTCAGAGGCTGCCAGTCCGCCATTTGCGAACGCGCGATGAAGGCCAGCAGGAACAGCAGGAACAGCGAGGTCACCACCACCAGGAACATGCGCAGGCCCACTTTTGCGGCTTTCACCCTGTCCAGGCCTGCCGGTCCCCGAGAGTGGTCGGGGGGCTGGCTCCAACGGCCGCCGGCGCCGGCGCTTTCAGTATTTTTCAATAGCGGCCCGTTCATGGTCTTTCGCCCGCTATCCTGGCTTCTGCGCTGTTCTGCCTCATCTGCTCCAACTCCTGGGCAGAAACCGTCTGTGGCACGAAGTCCTGCTCTATCCCGGGCACGCTGTAGTCATAGGCCCAACGGTGCACCACCGGCAGCTCCGGCCCCCAGTTGCCATGTACGGGCGGAGTGTCCGGCGTCTGCCATTCCAGGCTGGCCGCCCCCCATGGGTTCGGGCCCGCCGGCTTGCCTTTGAAGGCGCTCCAGGCCAGGTTGAAGAGGAACAACAGCTGGCATACCCCGACCGTCAGCGCGACAACGGTGATGAACGCATTCAGCTGCTGCGCCGATTGCGGGATGAAGTCGTAGTTCTGCCAGGCGTAATAGCGCCGAGGCATGCCCAACAGCCCCAGGTAGTGCATGGGGAAGTAGATGCAGTAAGTACCCAGGAAAGTTATCCAGAAATGCAGCTTGCCCAGGGTGTCGTTCATCAGGCGCCCGGTGATCTTCGGAAACCAATGGTAGATGGCGCCAAATATCACCAGGATCGGCGCGACCCCCATGACCATATGGAAGTGAGCCACCACGAAGTAGGTGTCCGACAGCGGGATATCCACAATCACGTTGCCGAGAAACAACCCGGTGAGGCCACCGACCAGGAAGGTGACGATAAAGGCCAGGGCGAACAGCATCGGCACCGTCAGGTGGATGTCGCCATGCCACAGGGTCAGCACCCAGTTGTAGACTTTCAGCGCGGTCGGCACGGCGATGATCAAGGTGGTGGCGGCGAAAAAGAAGCCGAAGTACGGGTTCATCCCGCTGACGTACATGTGGTGCGCCCAGACCACGAAGCTCAGCACGCCGATGGCAATGATGGCCCACACCATCATGCGGTAACCGAAGATGTTCTTGCGCGCGTGGGTGCTGATCAGATCGGAGACCAGGCCGAACGCCGGCAGGGCGACGATGTAGACCTCCGGATGGCCGAAGAACCAGAACAGATGCTGGAACAGGATCGGGCTGCCACCCTGATGCGCGAGCTGCTGCCCCATGGAGATCACCGCCGGCATGAAGAAGCTTGTGCCCAGCAGCCTGTCGAACAGCATCATCACCGCGCTGACGAACAAGGCCGGAAAGGCCAGCAGGGCCAGGATCGAGGCCATGAAGATGCCCCAGACGGACAGCGGCATGCGAAACAGCGTCATGCCGCGCGTACGTGCCTGCAGCACCGTGGTCACATAGTTCAGCCCGCCCATGGTGGCGGCGACAATGAAGATCGCCAGCGATACCAGCATCAACACGATGCCCCATTCGGTACCCGGGGTGCCCTGGGTGATGGATTGCGGCGGATAGAGTGTCCAGCCCGCCCCGGTGGGCCCGCCCGGGACGAAGAAGCTGGAAAGCAGCACCAGGACCGAGAGCAGGTAGAACCAGAAGCTCAGCATGTTGACGTAGGGGAAGACCATGTCCCGGGCGCCAATCATCAGCGGAATCAGATAGTTGCCGAAGCCGCCCAGGAACAGGGCCGTCAGCAGGTAGATGACCATGATCATGCCGTGCAGGGTCATCGCCTGGTAATAGGTGCTGGCGTCCATGAACTCGAGGCTGCCGGGAAAGCCGATCTGCATGCGCATCAGGCCGGACAGCACCAGGGCGACGAGCCCCACGGAGATCGCCGTCAAGGAATACTGGATGGCGATGACCTTGTGGTCCTGGCTCCAGATATAGCGCGTGAAGAAGCTCTTCGGTTCGTGCAGGACTTCTGTTTCTGCATGCTCGACATAAGCCATCAGGTCATCCTCCGGTAAGTTTCGGAGCATTTCCGGCTAGTTACGGCGACTTGCCCGATTCCACCTTGCCGGCATCCGCGTCGACAGCAGCTTTCGACTTGATGAAGGCGATCAGGGCGTCCAGTTCCTTGTCATTGGGGGTAAAGGTCGGCATCACCGCGGCGTAACCCTTGACGATCGCAGCGCCGGGTTGGCGCACGGAATCCTTCAGGTAGCCCTCATCGACCTTGATCTGAGAACCATCGGCCAGGGTTTGCGTCTTGCCGTACAAACCCTGCCAGCCCGGGCCGATACCCTGGCTGCCATCGACGCTGTGGCAGGCCAGGCAACCCAGCGATTCGGCCAGCCGCTGTCCCTGCGCCGCCAGCTCATTCTGTGCGTCTGCAGGGCCTTGTTCTTTCTGCCCCACGGCACTCAGCGACTTGATGAAAGCCACCACGGCGGCCAGTTCATCTTGACTGAAAGTATAGGCCACCATGACCGGCGGATAGCCCTGGACCAGCCTGGCCTGCGGCTCGAGAATCGACTCCTTGAGGTAGGCTTCGTCGATCTGGACACTGCTGCCATCGGCCAGCTGTTCCGAGCGGCCGTACAGGTCCTTCCAGCCCGGGCCCAGGCTGGTGCTGCCGTCCTGGCTATGGCAGGCGCGGCAGCCATGGCTTTCCACCAGTTGGCGGCCTTTTTCCAGCAGGCTGTCCCGGCTCGGCGTGGCGACGTTCGTCAGCGTCTGGGCAAAGGTCGGCTGGCTGGCGAACCATTGGTCGAAAGCGCCCTGCTCCTCGACGACCAGATGGCCGCGCATGTTGTAGTGGCCCACGCCACAGTACTCGGCGCACAGCACTTCAAACTTGCCGAGCCGGGTCGGGGTGAACCAGAAGTGGGACACCATGCCCGGCACCATATCCATCTTCGCGCGCATCTGCGGAATATAGAAATCGTGCAGTACATCCTTTGCCCGCAGCAGGACTTTTACCGGCCGATCGATGGGCAGGCGCACTTCATTGTTCATGATCAGCACATCGTCCTGCCCGGCAGGGTCATTGCGATCAAGACCGAAGGGATTGCCGGGATCGATCCATTTGACATCCGCCTTGCCGAGTTTTCCGTCACGCCCGGGAAAGCGAAACGCCCACTGCCACTGCTGGGCAACCACTTCGAGCTGGGTAGCCTCTTGCGGCACCTGGACGAAATCGTTGTAGACCACCAGGCCGGGCGCGAGCATGCCGATGATGCCCAATGAAGTGAGGATGACCAGCCACCCTTCCAGCTTCCGGCTTTCCGGCTGGTAGTGCGCCCGGGCACCTTCGCGATGACGGAAGCGAATCACGGCGATGGCCATGAACAGCGTGATGGCGATGAAAAAGATTCCGGTGATGACCAGGGTGATCAGCAGCGTGGTGTCTATCGACCCCCAGTTGGAGGCAGCCGGCGTCATGTGCCAGGGAGCAAGCAGGTGAAACAGCACCGAAGCGACAACGACTAGAACCAGGATGATTGCTATCGCCATTTTCTCGTCTTCCTGTGCCGGTTGTTCTGTGGCCATGCAAACGCAACGTCGCCCAACCGCAGCGCCACACCGATGCCTAACCCTCCTCCCAAGCCTGCTGGAACATTGCCTCTATCCCCGGGGCAAATCTTCTGAAAAGTATAGTGCGCCTCGTCGGACGTGCGCCGCCGGGCCCCGACACGACACAAGGCCAGGAGGTTGTGGCATTACCACGTCCCTTTCCCCTGATGGCCATCCCCAACACCTGCCAACCATGCTCAAATAGCCCCCGCGTTTTTTGCCACCCGCCACATCCGATCCGGAGCCGAACATGAAAAACACCGCAGCCCTGACCTTGGCCCTGATGCTTAGCCTGCTGTCGCTCCATGCCCAGGCAGAAGCAGTGGGCGATGCCGAGGCCGGTGGCAAGCTGTTCAAGCGCATTTGCGGCGGCTGCCACAATATCGGGCCTTCGGTGCGCAGCTCTTTCGGGCCGCAGCTCAATGGCATTTTCGGGCGCACCGCGGGGAGCGTGGCGGACTATCACTACTCCGACGCGATGAAGTCCTCCGGCATCGTCTGGACCCGCGACAAGCTGGTCGCCTACCTCGAAGACCCAAAGGCCGTGGTGCCCGGTACGCGGATGATCTTCTGGGGGCTGAGCGATCAGGAGAAGATCGATAATCTGCTGGCTTATCTGCAGAGCTTTCAGGCGCAACAGCCCTGAGCGACCTGACAAATCAAAGCGGCCCCAAATCCTCAACGGGCGCTTCGCGCCCGATCGCAGCCTGGCGGCAGCGGCTACAGGGAGCCGCGGTGCTGGACGGGGCAACACCCACAAAAAAGCCCCGAACCAGTCGGGGCTTTTGCTATTGCCGGCCCAGTATCAGGCCGCGATCAGGCGTTTATCAGAACACGTTGATCGGGTAGTCGACGAACACACGCAGTTCGTTACCGCTGTCGTTGTAGCCACTGGATTTCTGCGATACACGCAGGATCGAGCTACGCACCTTGACGCTCAGGTCCTTGGCCGGGCCGCTCTGGACCACGTACTTGAACTGGTTGAAGATTTCGCGCTCGGTACCGCCGGTGGTGGTGGCGCCCTCACTGTTGGTGGCGGTGATGTTGTCACCACGCACATAGGCCAGGTTGTAGGTCAGGCCCGGTACGCCGAAGGCGCCGAAGTCCAGACCGTAGCCCAGCTGCCAGCTGCGCTCGTCTTCCGCGTTGAAGTCGGACCAGTAGGAGTTCGCCAGGTAGATGGTGTTGCCACCGTCGCCCACACGGTGCTGCTCTTTCTGGTAGCCGCCGTAGGCGTAGCCCAGGTTGCTGTCGCCGGTGCTGCGCTGGTGCGCCAGGGTGAAGGAGTGCGGGCCGGTGGCGTAGGTGGCTGCCAGGCTCCAGATCTTGTTGTCCTGGCCACCTGCTTCTTTGAACTCGGCGTAGGACTTGTCCAGCTTGGTGCGATAACCGTTGAAGTCGAAGGTCAGGGACTGATCTGTGGCCAGCGGGAACACGTAGTTCAGGTTCACGTACTGCTTCTTCAGCACGTCTTCGACGTCGGAAGCGTACAGCGAGCCCTTGAACTGTTCGGTGAACTGGTAGCTGCCGCCCAATACGTTGATCGACTTCAGGCCACCGCTGTCACGGCCTTCGGCGCTTTTACGCGACTCGGCGGTGAAACGACCGGCGTTCAGCTCCAGGCCCTTGATCTCTTTGGAGGTGATCAGGGTACCGGTGTAGCTTTCCGGCAGCAGACGACCATTGTCGTAGCTCAGTACCGGCAGGGCCGGCATCTGGTCACCGTAGGTCAGGACGGTGTTGGACAGGCGGAATTTGACCGCGGCGCCGGCCTTGGCCAGGTCTCCTGCCGGGCTCTTGTTGCCGCCTTCGCTTGGCTTGAAGAAGTCGATGCCCTGGCCGCCGCTGTGGCTGCCTTTATCCAGGCGCAGGCCGTACAGGCCGAAGGCATCGACGCCCACGCCGACGGTGCCTTGGGTGAAGCCCGACGAGAAGGTACCGATGGCCGCTTGACCCCACTCGCGCTGGTCATCGTTACCGTTCTTCTTGTCGCGATTGATGTAAGCGTTGCGCAGCAGAATTTTCAGGCTGCTGTCTTCGACAAAGCCCTTGGACTCAGCCTGGTCGTTAGCCATAACTTGAGTACTGCTCAGAATCCCCAGTGCGATCAGACCGATCCGCTTGTTCAACATTTTATTTTCCTTATTACGGGTTGATGACGCGCTGTGGTGCTCCTTTGAAACGGCGCTTAAGCGCTCTTTTTTCAGGCCAGAACAAAAAGACCCACCCACGAAGAATCGCGGTGGGCCTTTTATTATTGGAAGGTCATGGCCGTTGGCCACAGGCGTTGGCGCGAATCCTATCCGCGCCCTGAACAGTGTGTCAATTTCAAGAATCGTCTGAAAATAGGCAAAAATCGTCTAAGAACTTAACGATCCTTGATGGCCAATTGCACGGTATGGCTGTCGACGAACTGTTCGAAGTGCGTGACCTTGCCATCTTTCAACGTCCACAAATGGGCCACGCGGGCATTCAGCGGTTTGCCCGTGGCTTTATAGACGCCGCTGTAGTTGCCGTAGGCGAACACCTTGTCGCCCTGGGCCACATAGTTCTCGACAGTGAAGGCAAACCCCTCCCACTCGGTGGCCAGGCGCTTGAAGACATTCTCCACCACGGCATCGAAGCCGACGTAGGTGCCGGCGTAGGGAAAACCTGCCGCTTCGGTCCAGCGCGCATCCGCAGCCAGGGCGGCGGCGGTGTTTTTCGCGTTCTCCTGGGAGTTGGCGCCTTCGTAGGTGCTTTTGATCAGTGCCAGGTTATCCATGGGCGACTCCGCAAATTAAGTGGGGGTTCAAAGGGCGCAACCGTTCAGGCCACAGGCCTGCAGGCTAGGTGAAAGCTCGACCTCTGGCGAACCGAAGGCTTCGCTCAGCCAGGCGGCGAACGCTTGCGGCTTGCCCAGCCAGGGGCTGATATCGAGCAGCCTGAACTGACCGTCCTGCTCCAGCACCAGGGTCGGAAAACCCTGGCCACCGACCCGGGCCAACAAGGCACGGCTGGCCTTGATGTGCTCGTTCAGGCTGTTCGCCGCGGCGTACTCGAAGGCTTCCTCGAACTCGCCGCGCTCAAAGCCCAGGCCTTCGGCGAGTTCCAACAGAACATCGACATCGGCGATGCGGCGCCCTTCAACGTAGTGGGCCGTCTGCAAGCGCCCGAGCAACTCCAGGCCGCGCCCGGCGAGCGCCTGCGCCGCCAGTACCGCGGCAATCGGCGGGGCCGAATCGAACAGCGCCGAATAGTCGCGCAGCAAACCTTCGAAGTAAGCCTCGCCGAACGGCTGCCCGGTGTATTCGGCAATGCGCCGGTCATGGGGCATGACGTAGTCGCGCAGTTGCGGCGAAACCTGCTGGCAGTTGCGCCCGGTCATCATGCCGCCGCCATGGGCCACCACCGGCAGCACTGCCTGGGCCGCCTGCACCAGCGGTTTGGCGCCGTAGCACCAGCCGCACAAAGGATCGTAGATGTAATGAAGGGTCGCTGCCGACATGCAAGGCTCCGGGACAAAGGCCGATAAATTCGATGGCGGCAGACTATGCCTGTGGCCCACGGCGAAAAACGCTGGAATGGCTTTTAGTCTGTTTCGGGAATCGGTCGAATCGGCCGTGTATCCACTGCATTTCAATCAAGACACAAATTGAAACAATCCACCCAGGGAACTTTTCAAGAATAATTAACGAAAGTAAATAGCAAGCATTACCATTCGCGCCGACTGTTTCTTTCCCCTTCTGGATGCGTTTTTCCATGCCTGCCCCCTTCCGCCTGACTCCCCTCACCCTTGGCTTTTGCGCCTCGCTGACGGCCGGCTTCACCTGCGCCGCCCCGACCACCCTGCCGGCTACCGCCATCAGCGCGCAAGTCGATGCCGACGACCCACGGGTCAAGGAAGTCAGCACCGCGACCCGCACCGCCACGCCGGTGCGCTACGTGCCGCAAGCCATCGACTCGGTGAAGACCAGCAACCTGCTGGACTACGGCATCAACGACCTGGGCACGGCCTTGAGCGGCATTCCCAACGTCAGCAGCGGCGCCGACACCCGCTTCGACAGCCTGCGTATTCGCGGTTTCGACGCCAGCAACGACTTCTACCTCGACGGCGTCCGTGACGACAGCCAGTACGTGCGCGACCTGCACAACATCGAGCGCATCGAGGTGCTCAAGGGCCCGGCGGCGGTGCTTTACGGCCGTGGCAGCCAGGGCGGGATCGTCAACCGGGTGAGCAAGCTGCCGCAGTTCGGCCGCCACTCCAGCGTCGAAGTCAAAGGCGGCAGCGAAGACCTGCGCAGCCTGTATGCCGACCTCAGCGCCGACCCCAGCGAGAACATCAGCCTGCGCCTGAACATGGGCAACCAGGACAACAACAGCTTCCGCGACGGCGTCAGTGGCAGTCGCCAGCTGTTCGCGCCGTCCATGAGCTGGCAGCTGACGCCGGACCTGAACTGGCTGGTGCAGTACGAGTACAGCCGCTACAACCGCACGCCGGACCGCGGCATCCCGGGGATCGACGGGCGCCCGGCGGACGTGAGTCGCGACACCACGTACGGCGACCCGCGCGACTACATCGACGACAAGTCCCAGTCGCTGCGCTCCAAGCTCAGCTACGAGCTGAACGACAACTGGCAACTGCGCCATACCCTGAGCCTGTTCAAGCTCAACAGCGATTTCGACAACACCTACCAGACCGGCTACGACAGCCGCACCAAGCGGGTGAACCGCCAGCGCTGGCAGCAGGACCTGAACACCCGCAACCTCTACAACAACCTCGAAGTCGAAGGCACCTTCGATACCTTCGGCCTCGAGCACCGGGTGCTGACGGGTGTCGAGCTGGGCAGCCAGCGACGCGATCCTAAGCTCTATACCGCAGCGGCGGTCAGCGCCGGTGGCCAGGCCGTGCCGTCCCTGGACCCGTTCAACCCGGATAAAAACATGCGGCATACCGGGAAAATGGTGGCGTCCAGCTACAACCACAGCGAGGTGGAAAGCCGCGCCGTGTATGTCCAGGACCAGTTGCGCCTGAACGATCAGTGGCAAGTGCTCGCGGGCCTGCGCTACGACAACTTCAACGTCGAGACCCACAACAAACTGCTGGATATCAAGGACGACCGCGACAGCCACAGCACCAGCCCGCGCCTGGGCGTGGTCTGGACCCCGCTGGAGAACCACTCCTTCTACGCCTCCTGGAGCAAGAGCTTCTCGCCGGTCGGCGGTGGCCTGATCGGCATCACCCCCAATGCCAACGGCAACAGCAACGACCTGAGCCCCGAGCGCACCCGGCAGAAGGAAATCGGGGTCAAGAGCGACTGGCTCGACGACCGCTTCAGCACCACGCTCGCGGTCTATGAGCTGGAACTCTACAACCGTCGCAGCCGCAGCGTGGAAGACCCGAACGTGATCCTGCTGACCGGCCTGCAGCGCTCCCGCGGCGTGGAACTGACCGCCGCCGGCAAGATCGTCGGCAACTGGTCGATCCGCGGCGGCATCGGCCTGCAGGACGCGACGGTGGTCAAGAGCAACAACGGTGACGAGGGCAACCGGGTGAACAACGTGGCCAAGCGCAATGGCAGCCTGTTCGTGACCTGGAAGCCGGAAATGGGCTGGTACGCCGAGACCGGCCTGACCCTGGTGGGCGATCGTTATGCCGATAACGCCAACACCGTGATGCTTCCGGGTTATGGCCGCTGGGACGCCCTGGCCGGCTTCCGGCAGAAGGACTGGGACCTGCGGGCCGCGCTGAACAACATCAGCGACCGCACGTATTACTCCTCGGCCACCAGCGCCGGGCAGATCCAGTTCGGCGATCCACGCAGCCTGGTGGTAACCGGCACCTACAGCTTCTAAAAAGCAGCCATGGATACGGCCGCCATCGCCTGAGCGCGGTGGCCGGCTTTGCGTCCGCTGCGCGGCCGATCGCAGCCTTCGGCAGCGGCTACAAAAACCTCGACCTTGTACCCTGCTCACTCCCTGTAGCCGCTGGCGCAGCCTGCGATCGACGGCGCAGCCGGCGCAAAACCCGGCTACACCCTTCCTGCTGACGGATCGCGGTGGCAGATTCGCGTCCGCTGCGCGGCCGATCGCAGCCTTCGGCAGCGGCTACATTCGCGCAAAAAAAAGCGCTGCCATCCGGGCAGCGCTTTTATCAATCCGTTGTTTGCCTATCCTTCCAACACATCCCACAACGCTTCGAGTTCCGCCTCGCTGAACAAACCAGCCGGGTAACGATCGAGGATCATCCGGCGCGGGTCGGTTTCCCGGACCTGTCGCGTTCCATTGCACTTCAACCATTGCGCCAGAACCTGAAGCGACTCGCTATTTATTGCGGAAGTCCGCTCGCTGACCCTATTCATTTCCAGCGTTCTCTCCCGGTTTGTGAGCGGCTAACTTATCCAAGGTTTATGACAGAACATCGCAGTTCCACCCGCCTCGGATTGACCTCGCGAGAGATACAAGAGCTATGCCAAGGTCTCGCAATTGCCAGCTTCCGGATCCAAAAAAACCCGCAGTCCATCAGGGCTGCGGGCTTGCCGGGCGACGCCGGATTGGATCCATATAACCGCCCGTCAATCAGGCGTCATGGGCTGTTACAACAACACTCAAACCTTGTGCGGCGCCGGTTGCTGTTGGGTAAGGCAATGGATATTTCCGCCCCCCAGTAACAACTCGCGACCCGGCACCATCACCACTTCGTGTTGCGGGAACAGGTTCTGCAGGATTTCCTTGGCCTGGGCATCCAGGGGATCGTCGAAACTCGGGGCAATGATGCCGCCGTTGACGATCAGGAAGTTCACATAGGAACCGGCCAGGCGCACCGACGGATTACGCTCCTGGGTGCCATCCACCGGGTCGACGCCCGCGCACTCTTCTTCGGTGGCGTACAGCGGTCCGGGAATCGGCATCTTGTGCACCGTGAACGGTCGACCCTTGGCGTCGGTGCTGTCTTGCAGCACTTTCAGCGCCGCCTGGCAGCGCGGGTAGTTCGGGTCCTGCGGGTCGTCGGTCCAGGCCAGCAGTACTTCGCCCGGACGCACGTAGCAGCAGAAGTTATCCACATGGCCATCGGTTTCGTCGTTGTACAGGCCATCCGGCAGCCAGATGACTTTATCCACAGCCAGGTTGGCGCTGAGCACCGCTTCGATCTCGGCACGGTTCATGTGCGGGTTGCGATTGCGGTTGAGCAGGCATTCCTCGGTGGTGATCACCGTGCCTTCGCCGTCGACGTGAATCGAGCCGCCTTCGAGCACGAAGCCCTCGGTACGGTAACGCGGACTGCGCTCGATCTCGAGGATCTTGCCGCCGACCTGCGAGTCACGGTTCCACGGCGAATACAGGCCGCCGTCGAAACCGCCCCAGGCGTTGAAATCCCAGTTCACGCCACGGACTTCGCCCTGGTCGTTGATGACGAAGGTCGGGCCGGTATCGCGGACCCAGGCGTCGTCGCTGGACATCTCCACCAGGCGGATATTCGGCACGTCCAGGCGGGCCCGGGCGTTTTCATACTGGCCCGCGGACACTGCCACGGTTACCGGTTCGAAGCGGGCGATGGCCTTGGCCACCGCTACGTGCGCGGCTTGCGCCGGCTTGCCGCCCAGGCGCCAGTTATCCGGGCGCTCGGGCCAGATCATCCAGGTCTGGGTCTGCGTCGCCCACTCGGCGGGCATGTAGAAGCCGTCGGCGCGAGGGGTGCTGTGCAAAGTGGTCATGGGTTCAGGACTCCAGGGAACCGTCGAGGGTTTTGATCGCGCTGTACAGGTTCGGCCGACGGTCGCGGAACGAACCCCAGGCGCTGCGAATGTGTTCCAGCTCGTCGAGGTCGAAACTGTGGA
Source organism: Pseudomonas sp. GW822-FHT05A08 (assembly GCF_058800485.1). NCBI lineage: Bacteria > Pseudomonadati > Pseudomonadota > Gammaproteobacteria > Pseudomonadales > Pseudomonadaceae > Pseudomonas > Pseudomonas sp. GW822-FHT05A08. The sequence continues at coordinate 613,623 of NZ_CM179511.1, read as the reverse complement.
CAAGAATACCTTCTTCAGTCTCGTTCAGTTCTTCAACCTTCTCGCCGAACTGGTTGGCGATGAACGACGAGCCGTAGAAGGTGATGTCGTAGCCGTCCTGCTCTTCGTTGCCGATGCGGTTGCTGGCGATCAGCGGCATCAGGTTGGCGCCGGCGTGGCCTTGTTGCACGCGCTGCCAGTGGTCGCGGGACGAGATGCTCTTGTCGTGGGGCTCGCTGCCGATGGCGGTCGGGTAGAACAGAATCTGTGCGCCTTGCAGCGCCATGCTGCGGGCGCACTCGGGGAACCACTGGTCCCAGCAGATGCCCACGCCGATTTTCGCGTAGCGGGTGTTCCACACCTTGAAGCCGGTGTCGCCCGGATTGAAGTAGTACTTTTCGTGATAGCCGGGGCCGTCCGGGATGTGGCTTTTACGATAAATCCCGAGGTTGCTGCCGTCGGCGTCGATGATCGCGATGCTGTTGAAACGCGCCCGCCCGGCCAGTTCATAGAAGCTGATCGGCAGCACCACCTGCAGCTCCTTGGCGACTTTCTGGAAATGTGCGATGGCCGCATTGCTTTCCACCGGAGTCGCCAGCTGCAGGTAGTCCGGGTTCGGCTTCTGGCAGAAGTACGGGGCCTCGAACAGTTCCTGGATCAGGATGATCTGCGCGCCTTTGGCGGCGGCCTCGCGGACCAGCTTTTCCGCGGTCTCGATATTGGCTTCGAGGTCCCAGGAACAGGCCATCTGGGTTGCGGCGACGGTAACGATACGGCTCATGGATCATCTCCTGGGCAGCAGCAAAGGACCGAGGGTGGCATCGGTCGATGACAGAAAAAGGGCAAGGCCGAGGCGGTTTGATCATGACCTGGGCTGAGGCAGTTTATATCCGATAAAAATCGACTTTAAAAGCGTAAAAATAAATTAGCCAAAAATAAACCCCTATAAACATCGATTATTATCGATATTTATAGGGGTTTAGGGGTATCAGTACCGACGCTATCGCGAGCAAGCTCGCTCCTGCAGGGCACACCTTTCTAGGTAGGAGCGGGCTTGCTCGCGATCCGAATGCTGGGCATTCGAGTGGGGCCTAGAGCCCCTCCTCCAGCACCTTGGCCAACATGTCGACAAAGAAGTCGACGCTCTGGCGCGTGGTGACCATCGGTGGCTTGATCTTGAGGATGTTCAGGTCATCGCCGGTGGGCTGCATGAAGATCCCCAGCTCGCGCAGGCGATCGCACAGCAGGGCGGTCTCCTGCGTGGCCGGCTCCAGGGTCTGGCGATCGCGGATCAGCTCAAGGCCTAGGTAGAACCCCGAGCCATGCACCGCGCCCACCAGCGGATAACGCTCGATCAGGGCTTCGAGGCGCTGCTTGAAGTGGCTGCCGACCACCTGGGCGTTTTCCCAGAGTTTTTCTTCCTGCATCACGTCCAGCACCGCCATGCCGATCCGGCAACTCACCGGGCTGCCGCCGGCCGAGGAGAAGAAATAACCCTCGGCCTCCAGCGCTTCGGCGATCTCCCGGCGGGTGATCACCGCCCCCAGCGGCTGGCCGTTGCCCATGCCTTTGGCCATGGTGATGATGTCCGGCACCACGCCCTGCTCTTCGAAGCCCCAGAAGAACGTGCCCATGCGCCCGTAACCGACCTGCACCTCGTCGGCGATGCACACCCCGCCCTGGGCGCGGACCAGCGCATAGACCTGCTTCAGGTAACCCGGCGGCAGGGCGATGCCGCCGGCGTTGCCATACACCGGCTCGCAGATGAAACCGGCCAATTGGCGATTCTGCTCCGCCAGTTTGGCCAGGTTGTGTTCGACGCTGCGCACGTAGTCCGCGGTGCTGTCCTGGCCGCGGAACTCGCCGCGATAGGTATTGGGCGCGGTCACCGGATGCACCCAGTCCGGGCGGCTGCTCAGGGCCTGGGGGTTGTCGGCGATCGAGGTGGACACCGCATCCGCGCCCACCGTCCAGCCGTGATAGGCCTCCAGCACGCTGAGCAGGTCGCGCCCGCCGCTGTAGGCCCAGGCCAGGCGGATCGCCAGGTCGTTGGCCTCGCTGCCGCTGTTGACCAGGAACACCCGGTCCATGGAGTCCGGCGCCAGCTCCAGCAAGCGCTCGGAGAACTCGGCAATCGCCGCGTAGTGGAAACGCGAGTTGGTGTTGAGCAGCGACCATTGGCGCGCGGCCTCGGCGGCCATCCGTGGATGGCCATGGCCGAGCACCGCGACGTTGTTGAGCATGTCCAGGTAGGAACGGCCCTGCATGTCGATCAGGTGGTTGCGCCAGCCGCGCTCGATGCGTGGCGGGTCGACGTAATAGTGCTTCTGCGAACGGGCGAAACTGGCATCGCGGCGCGCCAGCAAAGCGTGCGAGTCGAGCTCCGGCTCGGCGTCGCAGGCCAGGCCCAGCAGCGCCGCCGGCGACGGGCACAGCGCCTGCCATGCCGCGGCCCGCGAGGGCGTGCAGAACAGTGGTGGATCGAGCTGCGCGCCACGGCACAGCTGGACCTTGAGCCCGCCATCCACCGCCCCCAGCACCTGGCCTTTGACCAGCGCCGCGCCGGCATGCACCGAGGGCGTGACGCCCCACAGCCGCACACTCAATTGCGGGCCATCGAGGCGCAACACACCGTCGGTGGCGCGGTGCAGCACCCCGGCAAAAGGCGCTTCGACCGCCGTGCCCGACGGTACCTGCAACTGCACGTGCAATGGGAAGGTGTCCGGCTCGACGGCACTGTCCGGGCAGGTCCGGGACAGGCGGTACTGCCCGTAGCGACTGGCCGCCAATCCATGGGCCGCCGCGGCCTGTTGCAACAGCCGGGTATCGATCTCGGGCTGCTCCCAGTTGCCGGCCTCGAAATGCGGGCTGAGCACGCCCAGGTCGATCAGGGCGAACTCGCGCCCCACCAGGCCCGGCAGCAAGGGGGCGAAACCTTCGCCGGCGATGGCCGGCAGCGTCTGCCCTACCGCTCCGAGGATCGCCGCTTCCATCAATTCGAACGGCACCGAGGTGGCGACGCGGAAGATCTCCCATTCGTGGCTCAGGTTGTCGCGGCTGTACTGGTTGCCCGGGTCGATGCTCACCTGCTGTTCGCCACTGAGCACCAGCACCGCGGCACGGGCCACGATCAGCGGCCACAGCGCCAGCAACTCGGCCTGCTGCAGTGGATTGACCGCGTGATAGGCGCGGACCGCCGGCAGGATGCAGAACGGATCGCCCTCGGCATGGTGCAGCAGCGCCGCGCAGGTCACCGACAGGTCAGTGATGCGCCAGGTGCGAATCAGGTCGCCGAAATCGATCACCCCCTGTACCTGCCAGTGGCGCTGGGCGTCACGTTGCCAGACCACGTTGTCGTCGGTGATGTCCAGGTGGATCGCCTGCACCGGCAACTGCTCGGCCAGGCGCTGCACACGGCGCTCGGCTTGCTCGGCCACTTCGGCGATCAGGCGGCGTTGCTGTTCGTCGGCGATCACCGGCAACAGGTGATTGATCAGGCTATGGGCGTGGCGCGCGTCCCATTGCAGGGTGCGTTCCAGGCCCGGGTGCTGGAAGTCCGCCAGGGCCAGGTCCATCTGCCCGCACAACCGGCCGAAGCCGGCCGCCAGCTCGGGGCCCAGGTGCTTGAGGTGGGTCAGCGGCTGGCCTTCGATGTAGTCGAGCAGGCGCACATGCAGCGCCTGGCCGTCGACTTCCAGGGACAGCAGGTCGGTGCCGTTCTTCGCCGGGATTACCCGGGGTACGTGCAGCTCGGGGTGGCTGCCCAGGTGCTTGAGCGCCGCATGTTGCGCCTGCAGTTCCAGGGCGGCGTAGTCGCCACGGCAGATCTTCAGGACAAAACGCCCCCGGGGACTGTCGAGCCGGTAGTTGAGATCCTGCTGGCTGCCCAACGATTGCAGCGTGCCGCCAAGGCCGTAGTGCACTTCGAGCAGGTCCAGCGCCTGCTGCGGGGTGACTTGCGGACCGGGCAGACTGGCGCGGTGAATCAACGTGGCGAGCAACATGGAACGACCCCTGGAATTATTGTCAGATGCGTATATCGCCACTGCGCCAGGCGTTACGCAACCCCCTGGCCCGAGCAGCCGACAAGGGCTGCACCGCCGCCGGGAAGGCAAACAGGATGCCAATACCCGGGCCAGACATCGGCGGCCCTTGCAGCGGCCGCTGGCTGCCGACAAGCTATGCTCCATTCGCGACTCCATGTCTTAGGGAAGAAGGCCTACCCATATGCGCATTCTCGTTACCGGCGGTGCCGGTTTTATTGGATCGGCGCTGATTCGCCACCTGATCCGCAACACCGAACACGAGGTGCTCAACCTCGACAAGCTGACCTACGCAGGCAACCTGGAGTCGCTTTCGAGTATCGCCGCCGACACCCGCTACGAGTTCGTCCAGGCCGATATCGTCGACCAGGCCAGCGTCAGCGCCCTGCTCGCGCGTTTCCAGCCCCAGGCGATCATGCACCTGGCCGCCGAGTCCCACGTCGACCGCTCCATCGACGGTCCGTCGGACTTCATCCAGACCAACATCGTCGGCACCTACAGCCTGCTGGAAGCCACCCGCGCCTACTGGCAGGCCCTGCCGCCGACGGAAAAAAGCGCCTTGCGTTTCCACCACATTTCCACCGACGAGGTGTACGGCGACCTGCACGGCGTCGACGACCTGTTCACCGAAACCACGCCCTACGCCCCCAGCTCGCCCTACTCCGCCAGCAAGGCCGCGTCCGACCACCTGGTCCGCGCCTGGCAACGCACCTACGGCCTGCCGGTACTGGTCACCAACTGCTCGAACAACTACGGGCCGTTCCACTTCCCGGAAAAACTCATCCCGCTGGTGATCCTCAACGCCCTGGCCGGAAAACCGCTGCCGGTGTACGGCAACGGCCTGCAAGTGCGCGACTGGCTGTTCGTCGAAGACCACGCCCGCGCCCTGCTCAAGGTGGTGACCGAAGGCGTGGTCGGCGAGACCTACAACATCGGCGGCCACAACGAACAGACAAACATCGACGTGGTACGCGGCATCTGCCAACTGCTGGAAGAACTGGCGCCAGGCAAGCCCGAAGGCGTGCAGCACTACGCCGACCTGATCACCTTCGTCCAGGACCGCCCCGGCCACGACCTGCGCTACGCCATCGACGCCGGCAAGATCGAGCGCGAACTGGGCTGGGTACCTCAAGAAACCTTCGCCAGCGGCCTGCGCAAGACCGTGCAGTGGTACCTGGACAACCAGGAATGGTGCCAGCACGTGCAGGACGGCAGCTATCAAGGGCAACGGCTCGGTTTCACTGACTTCAAGGATCTGATCGCATGATGAAAGGTATCGTTCTGGCGGGTGGCTCGGGCACCCGCCTGCACCCGATCACCCTGGGGGTGTCCAAGCAACTGCTGCCGGTCTACGACAAACCGATGATCTATTACCCGATCTCGGTGCTGATGCTGGCCGGCATCAAGGACATCCTGCTGATTTCCACCCCCCAGGACCTGCCGCAGTACCGCAACCTGCTGGGCGACGGCAGCCAGTTCGGGGTGCGCTTCAGCTACGCCGAACAACCGTCGCCGGACGGCCTGGCGCAGGCGTTCCTGATCGGCGAGCAATTCATTGGCGACGACCCTGTGTGCCTGATCCTCGGCGACAACATCTTCCACGGCCAACACTTCACCGAGAAGCTGCAGAACGCCGCGGCGAAACCCTCCGGTGCGACGGTCTTCGGCTACTGGGTCAAGGACCCGCAGCGCTTTGGCGTAATCGACTTCGACGCACAGGGCAACGCTCTTTCGATCGAGGAAAAGCCTCTGCACCCCAAGTCCAGCTACGCCGTGACCGGGCTGTATTTCTACGACAACGCGGTGGTCGAGATCGCCAAGGCGGTCAAGCCTTCGGCGCGCGGTGAACTGGAAATCACCGACGTCAACAATGCCTACCTGCAACGCGGCGACCTCAGCGTCGAACGTTTCGGCCGTGGCTTCGCCTGGCTCGACACCGGCACCCACGACAGCCTGCTGGAAGCCTCGCAGTACGTGCAGACCATCGAGCACCGCCAGGGCCTGAAAGTCGCCTGCCTCGAGGAAATCGCCTACAACCAGGGCTGGATCGACCGCGAGCATCTGCTCGAACACGCCAAGTACTTCGGCAAGACCGGTTACGGCCAATACCTCTATAGCCTGGCGGGGGAAACCCAATGAAGGTCCTGGCCACCGAACTGCCCGGCGTGCTGATCATCGAGCCCAAGGTGTTTGGCGACGAGCGCGGTTTTTTCTACGAGAGCTTCAATGCCAAGGCGTTCGAAGAAGCAACCGGCGTGCGCACCCAGTTCGTCCAGGACAACCATTCGCGCTCGCAAAAGGGCGTGCTGCGTGGCCTGCACTACCAGATCGAAAACACCCAGGGAAAACTGGTGCGGGTGGTCGCCGGCGAAGTACTCGACGTGACGGTGGACATCCGTCGCAGCTCGCCGCACTTCGGTAAGTGGGTCGGGGTGCGGCTGTCCGCGGACAACCATCGCCAGCTGTGGGTACCGGAAGGCTTCGCCCATGGTTTCGTGGTGCTGAGCGAGTACGCCGAGTTCCTCTACAAGACCACCGACTACTACACCCCGGCGTCCGAACGCTGCATTCGCTGGGACGATCCGACCCTGGCCATCGACTGGCAACTCACAGGCCCGGCGCAACTCTCGGCCAAGGATCAGGCCGGCAAATTGCTCAGCGAAGCCGAGCTGTTCCCATGAGCGGCCGGTTGAAGATCCTCATCAGCGGCCAGCACGGCCAGGTCTCCCAGGCCCTGCAACAGCGCCTGGGAAACCAGCATGAATTGATCGTGCCCGGGCGCGGCCTGCTCGACCTGACACGCCCGGACGCCATTCGCCAGCAAATGCGCAGCCTGCGCCCGCAGCTGATCATCAACGCGGCCGCCCACACCGCCGTTGATCAGGCCCAGAGTGAGCCGGAGCTGGCCTTTGCGATCAATGCCAGCGCCCCCGGGGTGTTCGCCGAGGAAGCGCGGGAACTGGGCATCCCGCTGATTCACTACTCCACCGATTATGTCTTCGACGGCAGCAAGCAGGCCCCCTACACCGAAGACGATGAACCCCACCCGCTGAGCGTCTACGGCCAGAGCAAACTCGCCGGCGAACGGGCCATCGCCGCGGCAGGTGGCGAACACCTGATCCTGCGCACCAGCTGGGTGTATTCGAACACCGGCAAGAACTTCCTGCTGACCATGCAACGCCTGCTGCAGGAAAAACCGCACTTGCGCGTGGTCGCCGACCAGATCGGCGCGCCTACCTGGGCCGGTACCATCGCCGCCAGCACCGCCGCCCTGATCGAGCGCTGGCAGGCCGGCCAGCCAGGAGCCTGGGGGACCTACCACCTGACCGCGGCTGGCGAGACCTCCTGGTTCGGCTTCGCCCAGGCCATTGGCGAGCACCTGCTGGCCCAAGGCAAAACCTGCGCGACCCTGGAGGCGATCCCCTCCAGCGCCTATCCGACACCCGCGCCGCGGCCGCTGAACTCACGCCTCGATTGCCGCCGCCTGGAGCGCGAGTGGGACGTGCGCCAGCCTGAGTGGCGCAGCGCATTGCACGAGTGTCTTGCCGAGCAGGGGTAGGCATAATGCGCCTGTACCCACAGGCGCATGTCCCTCATGACCCCACCTCTCCCTCGACGCCCCCGCTGGCGTAGCCTGGCTTTGCTGGCCCTGTGCCTGGCGCCGCTGCTGTGGCCGCTGGAGCACCTGGCCGAGCGTTATTACCGCAGCGAACTGGCGGGCCAGAACCGCCAGACCCTCGACCTCTACGTCGCCAACCTGCTGGGCACCCTGCACCGCTATGAGGTGCTGCCGCAGATTCTCGGCGAGCTGCCGGCGTTGCGTGCGGTCCTCGGTGCGCCGGACGATGGTGTGACCCAGGGCAACGCCAACCGCCTGCTGAAAAACATCAGCGCCCAGACCGGGGCCGAAGTGATGTACCTGATGGACACCTCCGGCAACACCCTGGCGGCGTCCAACTGGGACAAGCACGACAGTTTCGTTGGCCGCAATTTCTCCTTCCGCCCCTATTTCAGCGAAGCCATGGCCGGACGCCTGGGGCGTTTCTTCGGCCTGGGCACCACCTCGGCCAAGCGCGGTTATTTCTTCGCCGCCGCCGTGCGCAACGGCGAGAAAATCATCGGCGTGCTGGTGGTCAAGGTCGACCTGGACCACACCGAAAGCCTCTGGGGCAAAACCCCCGAGCAACTGGTGGTCACCGATCACAATGGCGTGGTGATCCTCACTTCGCGCGCGGAATGGCGTTTCCGCTCGACCCGCCCGCTGACTGAAGACGAAAGCCAGGCCATCGTCGCCATCCAGCCCTACCCGACCCGCGATCCACGGCCGTTGAACCTCGACTCCAATGCCTGGCTGACCCAGACCCGGCAGATCGACGAAACCGGCTGGAGTGTGAGCATCCTCGCTCCGCGTACCCTGATCGATCGCCCGGTGCGCACCGTGGTGGCGGTGGGCGGCGCCACGCTGCTGGTCTTGATGCTGCTGCTCGGCTTGATGATGCAGCGCCGTCGCCACTACCTGGAACGCATCGCCTTCGAAGCCAAGGCCCGGCGCGAGCTGGAAATGCGCGTGGCCGAACGCACCAGCGACCTGGAAGGCCTGAACCGTCGCCTCAAGCAGGAAGTGCTGGAGCGCGAACACGCCCAGCAGGAACTGGTGCGCGCCCAGGACGACCTGGTGCAGGCCGGCAAGCTCTCGGCCCTGGGCACCATGTCGGCGAGCATCAGCCATGAGCTCAACCAGCCGCTGGCGGCGATCCGCAGCTACGCGGAAAACGCCGAGGTGCTGCTGGACCACCAGCGCACCGAGGACGCCCGCGGCAACCTCAAGCTGATCAGCGAACTGACCGGGCGTATGGCCTCGATCATCGCCCACCTGCGCGCCTTTGCCCGCCGCGACCGCCACGCGCCGGAAAGCGTCGCCCTGCAACCGGCGCTGGACGACGCCCTGGCGCTGCTGGCCAAGCGTCGACGGGCGATGGAAGTGGAGCTGATCCGCGACCTGCCGGCGGCCACCCTGTGGGTCGAGGCCGGGGAAACGCGGCTGCGCCAGGTGCTCGGCAACCTGCTGGCCAACGCCCTGGACGCGCTGACCGAAAAAGGCCCGCCGCGCAAACTCTGGCTGAGTGCCGAATCCACCGCCACGGGCGTCAATCTGTACATTCGCGACAACGGCCCGGGCTTCTGCATGGAGGCCCTGGGCCGCGCCGGCGAGCCTTTCTACACCACCAAGACCCGCACCCAGGGCCTTGGCCTGGGCCTGGCGATCTGCGACACCCTGATGCGTGCCTTTGGCGGTGAACTGTCGTTCTCCAACCACCGCGAAGGCGGCGCCCTGATTACCTTGCGACTGCGCGCCGGCGCGCCGGGAGTGAGCCTGCAACCGTCCGAGGACCGCAGCGTATGAGTACACCGATCACCAGTGACGTGCAGGTGGTGTTGATCGACGACGATCCGCACCTGCGCCAGGCCCTGAGCCAGACCCTGGACCTGGCCGGGCTGAAGATCCTGCCGCTGGGCGAAGCCCAGGGCCTGGCCGCGCGGCTGGAGCGCGACTGGCCGGGGGTGGTGGTCAGCGACATCCGCATGCCGGGCATGGACGGCCTCGAACTGCTCGGCGAACTGCACGGCCAGGACCCTGAGCTGCCGGTGCTGCTGATCACCGGCCACGGCGATGTGCCGCTGGCGGTGCAGGCAATGCGCGCCGGGGCCTATGACTTCCTGGAGAAACCCTTCGCCAGCGATGCCCTGCTCGACAGCGTGCGCCGCGCCCTGGCCCTGCGCCGCCTGGTGCTGGACAACCGCAGCCTGCGCCTGGCCCTGAGCGATCGCCAGGAGCTCAGCGCGCGGCTGGTCGGGCTGTCGGCGCCGATCCTGCGTCTGCGTGAACAGATCGGCGCCCTGGCGGCGACCAAGGCCGACGTGCTGATCCTCGGCGAGACCGGCGCCGGCAAGGAAGTGGTGGCGCGGGCGCTGCACGACCTGTCGAGCCGGCGCAACGGCCCGTTCGTGGCGATCAACGCCGGCGCCCTGGCCGAATCGGTGGTGGAAAGCGAACTGTTCGGCCACGAGCCGGGGGCCTTTACCGGCGCGCAGAAACGCCGCATCGGCAAGTTCGAATTCGCCAACGGCGGCACGCTGTTCCTCGATGAAATCGAAAGCATGAGCCTGGACGTGCAGGTCAAGCTGCTGCGCATGCTGCAGGAACGTGTGGTGGAACGCCTGGGCGGCAATCAACTGATCCCGCTGGACATCCGCATCATCGCCGCGACCAAGGAAGACCTGCGCCAGGCGGCCGACCAGGGGCGTTTCCGCGCCGACCTGTATTACCGCCTGAATGTCGCGCCGCTGCGTATTCCACCGTTGCGCGAGCGTGGCGAAGACGCCCTGCTGCTGTTCCAGCATTTCGCCGACGAGGCCAGCGCCCGCCACGGCCTGCCGCCCCACGAACTGCAACCTGGGCAGCGCGCCCTGCTGCTGCGCCACAGTTGGCCGGGCAATGTGCGCGAACTGCAGAACGCCGCCGAACGCTTCGCCCTCGGCCTGGAACTGGCCCTGGACAACAGCGCGGCGGATGGCGGCTCCTCGCAGCCGGCGCCGACGGTGGTCGAGGGCGGCCTGAGCGAACAGGTGGAGAACTTCGAAAAGAGCCTGATCGCCGCCGAGCTGGCCCGCTCCCACAACTCCCTGCGCAGCCTCGCCGAAGCCCTGGGTATTCCGCGCAAGACCCTGCATGACAAACTGCGCAAACACGGCCTGAGCTTCGGCGACAGCGGCGCCAGTTCGGGCGGCGACGATATCGAGTGAGCGATGCCGACTAATCTTGTTAATGCACCATTTCACCACCGAGGCCCTGCATGAACCGCGACAGTCGTCACCTGGAATCCATCCTCCATCACGACATTCCTCTGACGCGGGACATGGGCCTGAAAGTGCTCGACTGGCACGCGCATGAGCTGCGCCTGCAACTGCCGCTGGAAGCCAACGTCAATCACAAGAGCACCATGTTCGGCGGCAGCCTGTATTGCGGCGCGGTGCTGGCCGGCTGGGGCTGGCTGCACCTGCGGCTGAAAGAAGCGGGGATCGACGACGGGCACATCGTGATTCAGGAAGGGCAGATCAATTACCCGCTACCGGTGACCAGCGACGCCACGGCCATCTGCGCCGCGCCGAGCGAAGAGGTGTGGCACAGGTTCGTGACCATGTATGAGCGCTACGGCCGCGCGCGGCTGATCTTGCACACCCGGGTGGTGAATGCCGGCAGCGATGAAGATGCGGTGCGCTTCACCGGGCAGTACGTGTTGCAGCGATGAACCTGTAGCCGCTGGCGCAGCCTGCGATCGGCTGCGCAGCAGTCGTAAACGGCCAGCGCGGTGTGTCAGACGGAATATCGCCAGTCGATCCACGGCCGCTTCGACGGAGTACCGCCCAGCCCGATCATTGGCTAAGCCAGCGGCTACAAGGATCAGCCGCGCGCCAGCTCCAGCAAGCGCCCACGCCATGCGGCCTTGGCCGGCAGCGCCAGGAAGAAGCCATTGAGCAGCGACTCCCGCGCCGGGTAGAAGAACGGCGCGCCACTCAGATCCAGCACCTCGCCTCCGGCGCCCTCCAGCACGCCTTGGGCCGCCGCGGTGTCCCACTGCGAGGTCGGCGCCAGTCGCGGATAACAATCCGCCGCGCCTTCGGCCAGCAGGCAGAACTTCAACGAGCTGCCGATGTTCGCCAGTTGCAACTCGCCCAGGGTCGCGCTCAACCCGGCCAGCAGACGCTCCTGCTCGGGGCTGGTATGCCGACGGCTGGCGACCACGGTGAAGGCTTCGCCCGCCGTCAGGCTATCACGCACCTGGATCGCCACCGGCGCCTGGCCCTTGTCCGCGCGCCAGGCCCCAAGGCCGGCGCCGCCGAAATAGCAGCGACCGCTGGTCGGCATCGATACCACGCCGAACACCACCCGCCCGTCTTCGATCAGGGCGATATTGACGGTGAACTCTTCGCTGCCGGAGATGAACTCCTTGGTGCCGTCCAGCGGGTCCACCAGCCACCAGCGCTGCCAGCCGGCACGCACGTCCTGGGGAATGTCGGCATCTTCTTCGGAGAGCACCGGGATGCTCGGGTCCAGCGCGGTCAGGCCTTGCACGATCAGGTGGTGGGCCGCCAGGTCGGCGGCGGTCACCGGCGACTCGTCGGCCTTGCTGGTGACGGCGACGTTGGCGCGCCAGAACGGCAGGATCGCCTCGCCCGCCTGCAAGGCCAGGTCGATCACCGGCGCCAGCAACGGATGGGGAAAATTCATCGATGGTTCACTCATGCTTGGAAGGCGCCGCGCTGGGCCAGCAGATCGCGGGCCAGGTACAGCGCGGCCAGGGCGCGGCCCTCGGTGAATTGCGGGTTCTGCGCCAGGCTCGACAGCTCGCGCAGGTTGATCTTGTCCACGCGCATCGGCTCGGGCTCGTCGCCCTCCAGCCGTTCCTCGTAGAGGTCGGTGGCCAGCACCACCTGGATCTTCTGGCTCATGTAGCCGGGGGACAACGACAGCTCGGTCAGGTGTTCCAGTTGCCGCGCACCAAAACCGGCCTCCTCCTTGAGCTCACGCTCGGCGGCGGCCAGCACATCCTCGCCAGGCTCGATCAGGCCCTTGGGCAGCGACAGCTCGTAGGCGTCGGTGCCGCCGCAATATTCCTCGACCAGCACCGCGTGATCGGCATCGAGCATCGCCACAATCATCACCGCGCCATAGCCCGCGCCCTTGCCCACCAGGCGCTCGTAGGTGCGCTCCACACCGTTGGAAAAGCGCAACTGCACCGCTTCGACGCAAAACAGACGGCTGGTGGCGACGATCTCGCGGGCGAGTACGGTGGGTTTCTGGCGCATAAAAGGCTCCTTGGCGTGAACGCGCTACTATAACGCGGCTTTCCCGATTGTTTGTGTCGGATATCTTTCTACCGTTCGAGACGTTTTCCATGCCTTCACTGCCCTGGCGCGACATCGATACCGTTCTGCTGGATATGGACGGTACCTTGCTGGACCTGCACTACGACAACCACTTCTGGATGGAGCACCTGCCCCAGCGCTATGCCGAGCTGCATGGCGTCAGCCGCGCCATGGCGGAAATGGAATTGCAGCCGCTGTTCGAGCGTAACGCCGGACAGTTGCAGTGGTATTGCCTGGACTTCTGGAGCGCCGAACTGAAACTGCCGGTGCGCGAACTGAAGCTGGAGACCGCCCACCTGATCGCCCTGCGCCCGGACGCCGACACCTTTCTCACGGCGATCAAGCAGGCTGGCAAACGCGTGGTGCTGATCACCAATGCGCACCGTGATTCGTTGTCATTGAAGTTGGAAAAAGTCGAGCTGGCGCCCTATTTCGAACGTTTGATCAGTTCCCACGATTACGGCTTCGCCAAGGAGAACCCGCAGTTCTGGGATGCGTTGCAAGCGGATATCGGCTTCGATCCGGCACGCAGCCTGTTTATCGACGACACCCTGCCGATCCTGCGCAGCGCGCGGAATTTCGGCGTGGCCCATCTATTGGCGGTGAGTGAACCGGACAGCCGCAAGGGGCCGAAAGACACGGCGGAGTTTGCCGCGGTGGGGGATTATCGAGCATTGATCGAAGGGTTGTAGAGCAATCCTGTAGCCGCTGCCCCAGGCTGCGATCGACCGTGAAAGGGTCGTAGCGATGTTGATCGCCAAAGGTCCTTCGGACCTTATCGCAGCCTTCGGCAGCGGCTACAGACCGAGCATTACTCGGGAATGCGCAGTACCTGGCCCGGATAGATCTTGTCCGGGTGCGACAGCAGCGGCTTGTTGGCCTCGAAGATCTTGTTGTACTTGTTGGCGTCGCCGTACACGGCCTTGGAAATGGCGCTGAGGGTGTCGCCTTTTTTCACGGTGACGAAACGCGCGGCAGCCGCCACAGGACCGGTGACGGTGATCTGGTCGTCGACGCTGCCGACTCCTTCGATGTTGCCCACGGCCAGCAGAATCTTTTCCTTCTCTTCCTGACTGGCCACTTCGCCGGTCACGATGACCTTGTCGCCTTCCACGGTGGCCTGGACGTTGGGGTTACCCAGGCCGACCTTGGCGATGTGATCCTTCAGCTGTTCGCTCGCATTGGCGTTACCCGGCGTCAACAAATCGATAAGCTTTTCGCCCGCTTCTTTCACAAAGCTAAAAATACTCATGGTGCACACTCCTTGGGTTTAATAGGTCCAGACGCGAAAGACTAGACCAGCCTTGAGAGACGAGGTTCAAAATCGACCAATGACTCTCTGCCCGGCAAGCACGCTAGAATCGCCTCCCCCCAGCGCCCAGGAAGCGAAGATGGACATCAAGCAGCTGAAATTCCTCATCGCTCTCGACGAAACCCGCCACTTCGGCCAGGCCGCCGCGCGCTGCCACATCACCCAGCCGACCCTGTCCATGCGCCTGCGCAACCTCGAGGAAGAACTCGAGCTGCCGCTGGTCAACCGCGGCCAGCGTTTCGAGGGCTTCACCGCTCCGGGGGAACGGGTGCTGGCCTGGGCCCGCAGCGTGCTGGCCGCCTACGACGGGTTGCAGGCCGAGGCGGCCGCCTGTCGCGGCAATCTGGTCGGCACCCTGCGCCTGGGGGTGGTACCGCTGTCGAGTTTCGACCCGCTGCCACTGATGCAGCGCCTGCACCAGGCGCACCCGAATGTGCGCTTCGAGTTGTCGGCGCTCAGTTCCGAGCAGATCCTCGAACAGCTGGCGAGCAATCGCCTGGATATCGGCGTTTCCTATCTGGAGCGCCTGGACAGCGAACGCTTCGAATCCCTGGCCCTGGGCGAAACCCGCATGGGCCTGCTCTACGACCAACGCTTCTTCAGCTTCGGCGAACAGCCCCTGAGTTGGGAGGCGGTGATCGAACTGCCGCTGGGCATGCTGACCAGCGGCATGCATTTTCGCCAGTCCATCGACCATAACTTCCACAGTCGCGGCCTCACCCCTCAACCGCTGCTGCAGACCGATGCCGTGCATCAATTGCTGCAAGCCGTACATGGCGGCCTGTGCTGCGCGATCATGCCGCTGGACGGCGGCCTGGAAGCCCTCACCGAGCACCTGCGCCTGCAGCCCATAGCAGACGCCAACACCCTGGCGCACCTGGGCCTGATCATGCGCCGCAGCGCACCGCGCTCGGCCCTGGCCGAGGCGTGCTTCGCCCTGCAGCAGAAATCACCGAGCGAGTCTTGATCGACGGCATCTATCGGCACATCAGTACTAGCAATTAGACGCGACACTTTGACGCGCTTAGTCTTAGGGCTGGATATTCCGCCGGTGATGCCCCATGAAACCCCAGCGCCCGGCTTGCGCGACGCCCACTGCGAAAACACCCGCGCCCGCCGCCAGCCAGAACTACCGCTACAGCAACCTCGACCACACGGAATCGGCCAGCACCGCGCTCGCCGAGGAAGTCGCGCTGGCGATCGCCTATAACGGCATCAGCCAGGCCGTGATGCTGGTCACCCCCAGCGACCTCGAAGACTTCATCGTCGGCTTCAGCCTCGGCAGCGGCATCATCGGCGACGCCTCGGACATCTACGACCTGCAACTGAGCGGCAGCGGTTCGGCCCAGTACGCCCAGGTGCAGATATCCAGCCGCGCCTTCTGGAACCTCAAGCAGCAACGCCGGCAACTGGCCGGCACCAGCGGTTGCGGCCTGTGCGGCGTGGAAGCCGTGGAACAGGCCCTGCCGGACCTCAAGGTGCTGCCCGGCGCGCCATTGCCGCCCGCCCAATGGCTCGATGGCCTGCGCCAGCGCATCAGCGCCTTCCAGCCCCTGGGCCAGCACTCCGGCGCGGTGCATGCGGCGGTGTTCATGAACGCCCAGGGCGAGTTGCTGCTGGGCCGTGAAGATATCGGCCGGCACAACGCCCTGGACAAGCTGATCGGCGCGTTGATCCGCCAGAACATACCTACTGCCGGCGGCGTGGCCATCGTCACCAGCCGTTGCAGCCTGGAACTGATCCAGAAAGTCCTGCGTGCCGGCATCCAGACCCTGGTCAGTCTGTCGGCCCCCACCGGCCTGGCCCTGCAATGGGCACGCCGGCACAACCTCAACCTCATTCACCTGCCGCAAAAAAGTGCGCCACGGGTCTATAGCCCTGCGATGGAGAAACAAGCGTGACCACTCATCACCAAGCCGACCAGACACCCACCCCGCGCTACAAGCCCTACAAGGGCCCGGCCGGCGGCTGGGGCGCGCTCATCAGCGTCGCCCAGGCCTGGCTGACGAGTGACAACGCCCTGAAAAACCTGCGCATGATGCTCAAGACCAACCAGAACGGCGGTTTCGACTGCCCGGGCTGCGCCTGGGGCGACTCGCCGGAAAGCGGCATGGTCAAGTTCTGCGAGAACGGCGCCAAGGCGGTGAACTGGGAGGCCACCAAACGCCGCGTGGATGGCAAGTTCTTCGCCAAGCACAGCGTCAGCTCGCTGCTGGAGCAGAGCGACTACTGGCTCGAATACCAGGGCCGCCTGACCGAGCCCCTGAGCTACGACGCCGAAACCGACCGCTACAAGCCCATCAGTTGGGAAGCGGCCTTCGCCCTGATCGGCAAGCACCTGCGAGCACTGCCCAACCCGGACATGGCCGAGTTCTATACTTCGGGCCGCGCCAGCAACGAAGCGGCGTACCTGTACCAGCTGTTCGTGCGCGCCTATGGCACCAACAACTTCCCCGACTGCTCGAACATGTGCCACGAAGCCAGCGGCGTGGCCCTGGCGCAAAGCGTCGGCGTCGGCAAAGGCACCGTGACCTTCGACGACTTCGAGCATGCCGATGCAATTTTCGTCTGGGGCCAGAACCCCGGCACCAACCACCCACGGATGCTCGAGCCGCTGCGCGAAGCAGTGAAACGCGGGGCCCAGGTGGTGTGCATCAACCCGCTGAAAGAACGCGGCCTGGAACGCTTCCAGCATCCGCAGCACCCGATCGAAATGCTCACCAACGGCAACAAGCCGACCAACACCGCCTACTTCCGCCCGGCCCTGGGCGGCGACATGGCGGTGGTCCGCGGCATGGCCAAGTTCCTCCTGCAATGGGAACGCGACGCCCAGAAGACTGGCGCGCCGGCGGTGTTCGATCACGACTTCCTCAACGAACACACCGCCGCCGTACTGGATTACCTGGGCGTCATCGACGACACCCCATGGGACGACATCGTCGAGCAGTCCGGCCTGACCCTGATGGAGATCGAGCGCGCGGCACGCATGTACGCCAAGGGCAAGAACGTGATCATGTGCTGGGCCATGGGCATCACCCAGCATCGCCACTCGGTGCCGACCATCCAGGAAATCGCCAACCTGATGCTGCTGCGCGGCAATATCGGCCGTCCGGGCGCCGGCCTGTGCCCGGTGCGCGGCCACAGCAACGTGCAGGGCGACCGCACCATGGGCATCAACGAACAGCCGCCGGTGGCCTTCCTCGACGCCCTGGAGCGGCGCTTCCAGTTCAAGGTGCCGCGCGAGAACGGCCATAACGTGGTCGAGGCGATCCACGCCATGCTCGAAGGCCGTTCGACAGTCTTCATCGGCCTGGGCGGCAACTTCGCCCAAGCCACCCCGGACAGCCCGCGGACCTTCCAGGCCCTGCGCAACTGCGATCTGACCGTGCAGATCAGCACCAAGCTCAATCGCAGCCACCTGGCCCATGGCAAGGAAGCGCTGATCCTGCCGTGCCTGGGCCGTACCGACATCGACCTGCAGAGCGAAGGCCCGCAAGCGGTGACCGTGGAAGACTCCTTCAGCATGGTCCACGCCTCCAACGGCCAGTTGCAGCCGCTGTCGCCACAGATGCGCTCAGAACCGTCGATCCTCGCCGGCATCGCCGCCGCTACCCTGGGCAGCCGCCCGGTGGACTGGAACTGGCTGGTGGCCGACTACAGCCGTATCCGCGACCTGATCGCCGACACCATTCCCGGCTTCAAGGACTTCAACCAGCGGGTGAAAAACCCTGGTGGCTTCTACCTCGGCAACTCGGCCGGCGCGCGGCGCTGGAACACTCCATCGGGCCGCGCCAATTTCCGCCCGAACCTGCTGCCAAAGGATCTGGTGCACGAACGCACCCGCGCCACCGGGCAGTTGCCGGACCTGATCATGCAGTCGATGCGTTCCCACGATCAGTACAACACCACCATCTACGGCCTGGACGACCGCTACCGTGGCGTGAAGGGCCAGCGCGACGTGCTGTTCGTCAACGAAGCCGACATCATCCGCCTGGGCTTCAAGCCGGGGCAGAAAGCCGACATCGTGTCGTTGTGGGATGACGGCCGCGAGCGTCGGGTCAAGGGTTTCACCCTGCTGGCCTTCGATATTCCGGCTGGGCAGGCCGCGGCCTATTACCCCGAGGTGAACCCGCTGGTGCCGCTGGAAAGCATCGGGGACGGCAGCTACACCCCGACCTCGAAGTTTGTCGCGATCCGCCTGGAAGCGGCCAGCGACAGCGGCTTGATCATGGCCCGGTCGGCCTGATCGACGAAATCGCTGGCCCTGTAGCTGCTGCCGCAGGCTGCGATAAGGCGCGCAGCGCCTTCCAGGGCCCTCAAGAGCAACGTCTCCTACGGAGCCGATCGCAGCCTGCGGCAGCGGCTACAGTCAGGAGGTTCCAGCGGCGGCGAAATCGCAGGCACAAAAAAGGCCGCTTCCATCCAGAAGCGGCCTTTTCCAAGTAGCTACAGACTCGCAAAAACGGGATAAGTTCCCTACTAAAAACAATAAGTTACGAGATTGTGTACAACTCGTGCTATTCGTCGGATTTCGATTGTAAGCGCCTCAACACAGCCTCAGGATCGCGCCGTCATCCCTTTGAGGCTCCTCTATGAAGTTCTCCTCGATTCTCTTGTTGTCCCTTGGCCTGGTCAGCGGCGTCGCCTCTGCCGGCGGCACCACAGAAGCAGGTGTGGGCGGCGCATTGGGCGGGGTTCTAGGCTCGGTCGTCGGTCAGTCGATTGGTGGCAACACCGGTTCCACCATCGGTGCCGCACTGGGCGGCGCGGGCGGCAGTGCCGTGGGTGCCGACAGACGCAGCCGTGGCGAAGCCGCTATCGGTGGCGCGCTAGGCGCAGCCGGCGGTAACGTGGTCGGTCGCAGCGTGGGGGGCACCACTGGCAGCCTGATCGGCGCAGCCGCGGGCGGTGGCGTCGGCGGCGCACTGGGTAACCACATGGGCAACTCCAGCGATCGTGACGATCGCCGTTACCGCGATCGCGACTACGACGACCGTCGCTACTACCGCGACGGCCATCCGGGTCGTGGCCATGCCTACGGGCATCGCAAGCACAAACGTCACTGGCGCGACTAAGACCTGAAACGGTCGCAACCCGCTGGCACAAAGACCGCAGCCTGACGGCAGCTCCTGCCAGACAGGGTTCATCACCCCCGGGATGAACCCCAAGGAGCCGCCCGAGCTGCGGTCTTTTTTGTGCTTACACCAGCAAGCGCTCCAGCGCTCCACGCAGCCCGGCGGGAATCCCTACCGGCTGATTCGATGCCCGATCGACGAACACATGCACGAAGCGCCCCGCCGCGCAGGCATCGGTTTCCCCCGCCTTGAACACCGCCAGCTCGTACTGCACCGAACTGTTGCCCAGCTTGCCGACGCGCATGCCGATCTCGATGCGCTCGGGGAAAGCGATCGAGGCAAAGTAATCGCAGGCCGAACTCACCACAAAGCCCACCACCTCGCCGTCATGGATATCCAGGCCGCCCTCCTCGATCAGGTAGGTGTTCACCGCCGTGTCGAAGAAGCTGTAGTAGGTGACGTTATTCACATGACCGTACACATCGTTGTCGTGCCAGCGCGTGATGATGGGCTGGAAGTGGCGGTAGTCGGTGCGTTGCGGCATGCGGTCGGTCATTGGCGGGTTCTCGGAGGCAAGGTGTCTGGAAAGCGACCATGGTGTGGTCGATCAGGCGACGCCTATTTCAACCGATGGCCCGATGATCGGCAAACCCTTTGCCAGCCTGCACCAGCTCGTCAATCAACCGCGCCGGCTTCCAGTGCGCGCCCGACTCGGCTTGCAGCCGCAGCAGCCCTTGCTGGATGGACACCAGCCCCTGCTGGTCCGCCCAGCTCATCGGCCCGCCCTTGTCCGCCGCAAAGCCATAACCGTTGAGGTACACCAGGTCGATGTCGTGCGCCGAGCCGGCAATGCCTTCCTCGAGAATCTTCGCGCCTTCGTTGACCAGCGCCAGCAGGCAGCGTTCGAGGATTTCCTCGGGGCCGATGTCGCGACGACGGTAGCCCAGGCCTTCGCTGACCTCCTGAACCAGGGCATCGACCTGCACATCGTGCTCAGCCTGACGACTGCCGGGCTCGTACTGGTAATAACCCTTGCCACTCTTCTGGCCAAAACGACCCGCCTCGCACAGGCGATTATCCACCTGCACTTCGCGCGCCTCCTGGCCTTTGCCGGCCAGTTGCCGGGCACGCCATTCCAGGTCGATGCCGACCACGTCGTACATGCGGAACGGGCCCATGGCAAAACCGAAGCCCTGCAATGCGGCATCCACCTGATAAGGGAAAGCCCCTTCCAGCAACATCTTGCGCGCCTCCAGCACATAGGTGCGCAACATGCGGTTGCCGATGAATCCAGGGCAGTTGCCAGACACGACACTGACCTTGCCCATGCGCTCGCCCAGCGCCAGCGCGGCCTCGAGCACCTGCGGCGCAGTCGCGGCGCCCCGGACGATTTCCAGCAGCTTCATGATGTGGGCCGGGCTGAAGAAGTGCAGGCCCAGCACCTGTCTTGGGCGCCGGGTGACTGCGGCGATGGCGTCGATATCCAGCGCCGAGGTATTGCTGGCGAGGATCGCCCGCGGCTGGAGCAGGCCATCGAGTTCGCGGAAGATTTGCTGCTTCAGCTCGAGGTTCTCGTAGATTGCCTCGATCACCAGGTCCACATCGCGGATCGCCGGATAATCCGCCGCCGCGCTTATCCGGGCCCGGCGCGCATCGGCCTCTGCCTGATCGATCCGCCCCTGACGCACGTTGTGTGCATAAGTCTCGGTCACCGCTGTCAGCGCCTGTTCGAGCATCTGCGGGTTGTTGTCCACCCACTGCACCGCGACCCCGGCATTGGCCAGGCACATCACGATCCCGCGGCCCATGGTCCCGGCACCGATCACCGCGGCGCGCTGAACATCGATCTGGCTCATAGTGGCTCCCCTGTAGGTGGCTCAAAGACGCAAACCACCATAATCAGGCCCAGGACATTTTTGAAATTTATTCCTGTGATGAGCGGCATTCAGCAGATGGATCGGGCAGGTATCAATCCTGGAGATGATGTTCGGCCCAATCGCGCACTTCGGCGTAGGGATAATCCTCGAGCACCGCGAAACCCGGGATCGACCGCGCCTTGAGTTTGGTGAACAGCGGCACGCTGATCCCACAGAGGAAACGCGTCAGCCGTTCCGCCCCTGGAACCGTGCCGCTGTATTGGTGGTGCCTGTGGATAAATTCGCCACACAGCGCTTCGAAGTTTTTATCCACAAGCGCTGGCAAGGCTGGCGGCTCCGGCAGGCGGGCCACCTGGCCATGGCATACCGAGCAATGCCCGCACCGCTGCGGTGCCTGGTCGTCGCCGAAATACTGCGCCAGGCGATACCCCAGGCACTGCTCGGTGGCGAACAGTGCGAGCATCGCGTGGATCCGCGCGATCTCGCTGCTTTCGTGCTGTTTGAAGTAGGCATGCAGTTGCTGGCTCAGGGTCGCGGCATCGAAGCCCGTCTCCAGCAGGTTGTAGACCTCGGTCATCTGCTTGCTTTCCAGCTCGACCCAGCCCTTTTCCTGGAAGTAGTCCAGGGCCTTCACCACCCGGTTACGCTCGGCCTGATGCTGCTGATACAGCGCGTCGAAATTCACCGTGGCCCAGGTCCGGGCACGGCTGGAGGTCTCGATGATCGCCGCCACGAAGTCCCGGCGCTCACCTTCGAAACGCGCCAGCAGCGCCTGGGGTTCCTCAAGGAACTTGAAGCGGTATTCGGCGAAGTAGGCGTAACGCGGCGCGATCAGGCCGCGCAGTTCCAGCTGCACCAACAAGGTCTTGAGCGGCAGCTGGCGGATATTGCTCTGGTCCGCCAGCGGCCCCAACAGGAACTCCCACTGCCCGTCGGGCGCCGCGCCCTGCAGCTCGTCCAGCACACAACGAATGCCTTCCAGCTCCGGCGTGTCGCCGTAGACGAAGTTTTCCAGCACGTTGAGGCTGTCGCGGTTGGCCAGCACCAGGCAGTCCGAAGGCTGGCCATCACGCCCGGCACGACCGATTTCCTGGCTGTAGTTCTCGATGGATTTGGGCAGGTCGAAATGCACCACGTTGCGGATGTCGCTTTTGTCGATGCCCATGCCGAAGGCGATGGTGGCGACGATGCAATTGGACTGACCCGCCATGAACTGACGCTGGATGGCCTCGCGCTGCTCATGGGGCAGGCCGGCGTGATAGGCCTGGGCCTGGATGCCGTTGCGACTCAGATGCTCGGCGATGTGCTCGGCGGTTTTCTGCAAGGTGACATAGACGATGCTCGGCTGCCCGGGACGCTCGCCCATCCACTGCACCAGGCGCCGGCGCTTGTCCTGGCCACGCACCGGCTCCACCAGCAGGTTGAGGTTGGGCCGGTAGAAACCGGTGGTCACCACATCCTGCCCGGCGATGGCGAATTTCGCCTGCATATCGGCGATCACCTTGGGCGTGGCGGTAGCGGTCAACAGCAGTGCCTGGGGAATGTTGAACTGGCGCTGGTAGTCCGGCAGCTTGAGGTAGTCGGGGCGAAAGTTATGGCCCCATTCGGAGATGCAGTGCGCCTCGTCCACCACCAGCAGGGAGATCCGCACCTGCTGCAGGAAGTTGCGAAAACGCTCGTTCTTCAGGCGCTCCACCGAGATCATCAGGATCTTCAACTCACCGGAGCGCGCCCGCGCCATGACCTCGTTGGCGTCATCGCGGCTCTGCGCCGAATCGATGCTCGCCGCGGCGATGCCGTGCCGTTGCAGGAACGCCAGCTGATCCTGCATCAGCGCCAGCAACGGCGAGACCACCAGGGTCAGGTGTGGCAGCAACAAGGCCGGCAGCTGGTAGCACAGGGACTTGCCGGAGCCCGTGGGAAAGATCGCCGCCGCCGAGCGCCCGGCCAGTACCGCGCTGACCGCCGCCTCCTGGCCGGGACGGAACTGTGGATAACCGAAGACCTGTTCGAGGGTGTCGTGCATGAGCTGTCACTCCTTTGACCGCTGACATGCCTTGCAGACTGGCACAGGGTCGGGAAAAGGTCGGGGAAGAAAGGATACGGGATGATACAGGGAGGCGGAGAATACTGTCCGGCTGGGGTTATGCGGAGTTTTTCAGGGTGTATCGCGAACCACCAAGCACCCGATGGCTCGCGATAAAAGTCGTGCTCTTACCGCGTCGCGCGGCAATCCACCCACTTCACACCATTGCTTTTGTTCGCGGCGATCAGCGTCGGCACTGCGGCAGGCGCCTTGTTATGAATATCGTGGAACAAAATGATCCCCCGGCGCCACAGCAGCATCAGCGTCTGCACCCGCTGGCTCGCCGCACTGGCGCTGATGCTCTTGCTCCAGTCCTGGGAGTCGATGCCCCAGAGCATCACCTTGATGCCCTGGGCCTTGAAGAACGCCGGGCTGTCACTCGAACGCTGGCCATAAGGCGGGCGGAACAGCGGCTGGTAGTCATCCGGCAACGTGCCGCGCACCAGAGTCGCGGAACGGGTGATGGACTGCTGCCATTCGCTCCAGGCGCTGTGGGACTTGTGCGCCCAGCCATGCAGGGCAACGCACTGGCCGCTGTACAACTCGCGCATCTGCGCCGGCGACGACTTGCGCAGACGCGCCTGGAACGGCTCGCCCAGGACGAAGAACAATCCGTGCAGGTCGTTGGCCCGCAGCACATTGGCCAGCGTATCGGTGTGGCCGCCCGCGGCTGTCGGGCCGTCGTCGAAGGTCAGCAGAAACTGCCGGTCCGCCAATTCGTCGCCCATCAGCTCGGCGCTGTCGAAACGCTCGATCTCACTGCTGATCTTCGGAAACAACGCCGCCAGGCGCAGCTGTTCGTTCAGATACTGCTCATGAAACTGCCGGCTTGCCTGGGCCCAGGCGTCATAGGCCGGGCTGACCGTCCCGGTGAAACCCTGGGCCAGTTGCCGCAAGTCATCCAGGTTACGCACCGGCGGGCAGAAGGCGGCACCTTCACAGTCCTGGCTGGCGCTGTGGTAACTGCTGAGCAGGCGTATCCAGAAACGATCGCGCACTTGCTCGACCGAATGATGGTCCAGCGCCTTGACGCCCAGGCGCTGCTTGAGGCTGACATCGTCCAGCGCCTCGCTGGCCAGCAGGGCCTTGCCGAACATCAGGATTTCCGCGCGCGAGGCGGTATCGAAACCCGCTTGCGTGGCCAGCGAACCCGACCAGGTGCTGCGGTCGATAGTGGCGAACACCATCGGGCCGGCAGCCTGGGCAACGGCCGTCCACAGGGACAACATCAAAGCAACAACCAGAACCCGCATAACAACCTCCATAAATGCATAACGCGCCGTGGGACGGCGCGTTATGGGGGTCAGATCAACACCCGTGAATCAACGGTTTTGCACACGCTCGATGGCTTTGTCGTACACCGGGTTGGCCTTCTGCTGCTTGGCCAACTGATAGTGACGCAGGGCATCGGCGAACTGGCCGGCCGCTTCGTAGATCCGCGCGATGTTGTAGTAGGAACTGGCGCGCACGGTGGCCGCCGAGTTGCCGCTGGCCAGGGCGATGGCCTTGCGGTTGGCCCAGATCGACTCGGCAGTGTTGCCGGCTTTCTGATAGGCCAGGCCGAGGTTGCTGTAGGCCTGACCGTAGCCGTTGTTCAGCTCGATGGCCTGACGGTAGAAGTCGATGGCTTGCGGCAGGTTACCGGCGTGGTAAGCCTCTTCGCCCTTGCGGTTCAGGGTTTTCGCATCGGCTTGCGCGCTGCTGCTGACGGCGACAGCAGCCACTTCCACTTTGTCGTCGAGCAGCGGCGATACTTCGTTCAGCACGTCCTGCGCGTCGACGGTCACACCGCTGAGGGTATTGATGTCCTGGAAGTCGCCATTGCCGGTCATGCGGAACACGGTCCACAGGTTACCGCTGCGGTCCTGCGGCACGTAGTAGGTGCGCACCAGCGACTGGCCCATATACACGAACACCTTGGCCTGGCTGGCAGAGAGCTGGCGGGACGCCGGGCGGCTCTGGTTGCTGTAGTCATGCACCGCGTACACATAGCTTTCGCCGTAGTGTTTCTTTTCCAGGGTGATGGTTTCCGGGCCATAGCTGTCGACATCGTCGACGTCCAGGTGGGCGTCATCGCCTTGCTGGTTGCGGAAGTAGATGTTGTTGCCCGGGAAGATCATGTGCGAATCGAGATCGCTAGGGGTCGCGCCCCAGGTCAGCACCACGCGCAGACCGTCGAGGTTCTGCATCACCGGGCTGATGGCGTAGGTCATGCCGCTGCACGGGCACTTGACCACCAGGTTGGAATAGCCGGGTTTCTTGATGATCAGCAGGTTGCTGGGGTCATCGGCGAAGTCGGTGGTCAGGGTCACCTGGCCTTGAGCATTGGTACGACCGACCACACTCTGTGCGCCATTGCGCTGCACCAGCACTTCGGCGTCGGCGATCTTCTGGTCCTTGACCACCGCACTCAGCACCTCGACCGGCAGCTGCTGCGCCGTCACCGAAAACGCCAATGCCCACAACGAAAAAATCGAAGTCACGCGAAACAATCGCATACCTAATTCCCTTTAAGTGTATGAAGTCGGCACACAAGGGCGCCCGGCAGATTTGGCGGGCACGATACACAGGTTTTTCGGGGTTTGCTTGCGAATCCATCGGGAAAGGTGGGGGGCTGCGGAAATCCCTGAAGCTATCTGAGGGTGGGCAATGGAATCTGAAGCGTTCCAGAGGAAAAACTTATGTCTGTGCTGTTCAATTGCACTGACTCGACATCAGTTCCATCTATGCAGGAGCGCTGCTGTTGAGGATGTATTTAAGCAAATCAATGCACCATTCTTGGTGCAATCCGATGCTGCCTCACCAATATCGATTCAGCCTGACGAAGCTAGATAAAGGTCCAAACCTCTAGGTAAATCAACAAAGCACAACCGTTCTATTTCAACTATCTGACTGGCCGTGAGCAGAAACTCGGCACCGACATATTCATTGTCATTGGTCCAATTCATCACGTGGCTCAGATCGGCGCTCGATAAACTCACGCTTAGCTCAAAAGCCAATTTATCCTCGCCAGGGTGAAAGCCCATTATGGAAAAGATCATCAAGCGCTCTCGCTCCTTTCTCCGTGGCTCTAAACGTGGAACAAGTGCTGCATAAGCGTTGCCCCAGCCTTGATGATTACCACTGATTCCGATAATCAAAAGATACTTGGTAGTCATAGGCCGACAGATCAATGGCGTGGGAAAAATGGTGCTGGAGTACTGAAACCCAAGCGCCCTCCACATCAAACCCACCGTTATTCACATGGTTTTCTACCGGTAACCCGAGAACGCCGAGAATCGACGCATCATCACCCAGATCCTCTGAATACTCCTGTCCTTCGCCTAAATCAGTTTTCTTGTCGTACCAGTCCAACCTGATTTTTAGTCCCATCGTGTCCTCACAGATACTTTTTTATGTTCCGCCCAGGTTTAGGATCGTCTATCCGCTCACCCGTTACATGATCAAAAGAGCCAAGGTGCCTGCCATCGCTTGCACGATAAGCTTCTAGCTCACCATGCATAGAGTCCCACTCGTAAATAGTTCGACCTTTTGCATCCATCCAGCGATCCCGCAACCCTCCTCCACCCTGCGACGGCGTCCTTTTCTTTGCCACTCTCAAACCTGGAAATGCAGTGATTTCCTGAGTTTTAGGAGGATGGTGGTATGCATGGCCTGCTTCAGTAAGCCCTCTACGTGGCACATTCAAAACTATGTACAGGGGCCGTACACCCGACCCCACCGGAAACACCAAAATAAAATCCCGATACTCCGGCGGATAAATCGGGCTGACGATGATCCGTTCCGCCGCTTCCGTCGGCGGGAAAATCCAGATCGGTGGTGTCTGTGGCGCCGCTTCCAGCGGTGGTATCCCTGCGGTGCTCGAGGGGTCCACCGCTGGAGTCCAGATAAGGGTGATGTCATCACCCAGATCGGCCACTTGCTGCTCATCACGAGCCTCAAACTCAGCCACCGGAATCATTTCCCACTCGCGGCGACCCTGGGTGTTGAAACCGTAGCCCTTGAGGCTGCCGTCGGCCTGCTGTTCAACCCGCAGGCGCAAGCGGGTGCGGGCTTGCTTGAGGTTGCGTAGCTGCTCTTCGCTGTACAGCGCGCCGTCACCCAAACTCGATGGAGCGAGCAAGGCCACCAGCCCCAGCAACGCACCGGCCGCCACGCCCGAGGAGATCAGCCCCAAGCCACTGCCGGTGGTACCAGAACCCACGGAGACACCACCCAGGGTCAAGGCACCGAGATTGGCCGGCAGCGCGCCGCTGATACGCTTGAGGGGCACTCGCCCACCCGCCTCGACCTCGCGCCCACCCAGCAGCGTCAACGCGCCGTAATTCGCCACCGAATCAGTGGGTATGAAGCCCGTCGGGGTGACGTAGTCGATGATTGCGTTCGGCAGCTTGCAAGACTTGGCAAATACGCAACCGACGGACGTTGGTTGCGATTCCACCTGTATGGTCGGCAGCCGCTCTTCATAGACCTGCTGACGAGCGAGCATCTGCTCGTAACCCTGCTGCGCCTCATCACGCTCGGCCAATTCGCTCGCAGTCATATCGCGCAGGCGACGATAACCACCGCCGTCAGCGTCGTAGTGCTGCCATACCTGGGGCACATCCTTGTTGCGGGCCATAGTCCTTTGCTCGGTCGCCTGGGAAACCCCGGCCTTCAACCGGGGGATCTCACGTTAACCAGTGCGAGGGGACCTTGGCTGTCAGGCAAATCCGAGCTGGTCGAGCGACTTTTCTTTTTCGCTCATGCCCTGCGATTGGCCCTAAACGGTCTACGACAGGACACAAGGATTTACCTTACAAATCGCATCGAATCTGGCTTATTGAACCGCTCGGACAAGCCGCCTAGTGTTTGAACAGGACTGAATGACGCCCACAAAAAAGCCGCCCCGAAGGGCGGCTTCTTGAACCACTTGCCCGATGCTTACAGCTTCGGACCGGCAGCCTTGATGGCGTCGCTCACGTCGAACTTCTTGAAGTTCTCGATGAACAGGCCGGCCAGGGCCTTGGCGGCCTCGTCGTAGGCGGCTTTGTCAGCCCAGGTGTTGCGTGGGTTGAGCAAACCGGTTTCGACGCCTGGAACGGCCAGTGGCACGTCCAGGTTGATGGTGCCCAGGTGCTCGGTCTCGGCACCGACCAGCGCGCCGCTCTGGATGGCGGCGATCACGCCACGGGTGGTCGGGATGTTGAAGCGCTTGCCAACGCCATAGCCACCGCCGGTCCAGCCGGTGTTGACCAGGTAGACCTTGGAACCGAAGCCGCGGATGCGCTTGATCAGCAGCTCTGCGTATTCGCCTGCCGGACGCGGGAAGAACGGTGCGCCGAAGCAGGTGGAGAAGGTCGACTTGATGCCGGCGCCCGAGCCCATTTCGGTCGACCCCACCAGAGCGGTGTAGCCGGACAGGAAGTGGTAGGCAGCTTGTTCTTCGCTGAGGATCGAGACTGGCGGCAGTACGCCGGTCAGGTCGCAGGTCAGGAAGATCACGGCATTCGGCTCGCCACCGAGGTTTTTCTCGGAACGCTTCTCGACGTGCTCCAGCGGGTAGGCGGCGCGGCTGTTCTGGGTCAGGCTGCCATCGGCGTAGTCCGCCTTCTTGGCGTCGTCCAGCACAACGTTTTCCAGCACGGCGCCATGCTTGATGGCTTTCCAGATGACCGGCTCGTTCTTCTCGGACAGGTCGATGCACTTGGCATAGCAACCGCCTTCGATGTTGAACACCACGCCCTCGCCCCAGCCGTGCTCGTCGTCACCGATCAGGTAACGGCTTTCATCGGCGGACAGGGTGGTCTTGCCAGTGCCGGACAGACCGAAGAACAGGGTCACGTCGCCTTCTTCGCCAATGTTGGCGGCGCAGTGCATCGGCAGCACGTCGGCGGCCGGCAGCAGGAAGTTCTGTACCGAGAACATGGCTTTCTTCATTTCACCGGCGTAGCGCATGCCGGCGATCAGCACTTTTTTCTGAGCGAAGTTGAGGATCACGCAACCGTCGGAGTTGGTGCCGTCACGCTCAGGAACGCATTCGAAGTTGGCCACGTTGAGCACCTGCCACTCGTCACGGCCAGCCGGGTTGTACTGGGCCGGATTGATGAACAGGCAACGACCGAACAGGTTCTGCCAGGCAGTCTGGGTGGTCATCTTCACGGCCAGGTAGTGCTCGTCGGAAGCACCTACATGCACATGGGAAACAAAATGCTCTTGCGCGTTGTTGAACGCCTCGACGCGAGCCCACAGGGCATCGAACTTGTCGGCCGGGAACTTGCGGTTGATCGGGCCCCAGGCGATAGCGTCCTGGGTGCTCGGCTCTTCAACGATGAAACGATCGACTGGCGAACGGCCGGTACGGTGACCGGTACGAACAACCAGCGCGCCGGTATCGGCAAGCTCGCCTTCACCGCGCTTCAGGGCTTCTTTGACCAGATCATCAACACTCAGATCGGTGTACACGGCGTTATTGGCTTGCGTCATGAGGTTCCCCGTCGGCCAGTGGCCGAGTGCTCCAAACGTTTTGTAGTAGAAAGTCGTGCACTACTACCGCGAAAAAAGTGCGCCGGATTATGCCAGAAAAGCCCAAAAAGAGTAGGGCCCTCCCGTCAGAACGGCGTTAATCCGGCGCTTGCCAGGTGATTTACCTGCGCTGAACCGTTTTAGTGACGAGTATCTGACGGCGACTCGACACCCGCTCCGGCGAACAATTGGCTGATATCGGCCGCATCGAACAGGTAGCGCTCGTTGCAGAACTGGCAATCGATCTCGATGCTGCCGCCGTGTTCGACCACCAGCTTCTGCGCATCTTCCAGACCCAGACTGACCAGCGCATTGCCCGAGCGTTCCCGCGAGCAGCTGCAACGGAAGCGCAACGGCTGCACATCGAACAGGCGCACGGCTTCTTCATGGTAGAGGCGATGGAGCACGGTTTCGTTGTCCAGGCTCAGCAGTTCGTCGGCGGTCAGGGTGCTGCCCAGCGCGGTGATGTGCTGCCAGCTGGCGGCGCGCTCTTCTTCATCCTTGAGGCGGTCGGCCGGCAGTTGCTGCAGCAGCAGGCCACGGGCGCGACGACCGTCGGCGTGCAGCCAGAAACGGGTGCCGACCTGCTGGGACATGACGAAATAGTTGGTGAAGCATTCCGACAGGGTGGCGCCATCCAGGTCGACGATGCCCTGATAGCGCTGGCCGTGGGTCGGGTCGACGGTCAGGGCCAGCACGCCATTGGGCATCAGGTCGGCCAGGGTCGCATCCGGGGCGATCTGCTCCGCGTCGTAGCGGGCCAGACCACGGATCTCGCGCTCGCTGGAGCACTCGATCATCAGCAATGGCACCGGGCCTTCGGAACGGGCCTGGAGGATCAGCAAGCCATCGAACTTCAGCGTGCCGACCAGCAGCGCGGCCGCCGCCATCAGCTCGCCGAGCAGTTGCGCGACCGGCTCCGGGTAAGCGTGTTTGGCGAGCACTTCGGCATAGCTGCGCTCCAACGCCACCAGCTCGCCGCGGGCGTCGCTGTCATCGAAGATGAAGCGTTGGGTGAAGTCGGTATCCGGCAAATGAGTCATAGGTTTGGGTATCTGAAGTGATGACAAAATGGTTACAAGATATGAAAATTGCGTTTTTTGCACTGTTACGGTGCGCGATTTTCTGCCATTGGAGGCATTTTATGAACAATCCGGGTTTGTTCCAAGCAAGGTGGAACCTCGGCAAGCTGGTGTTGTGCAATTTGCTCCCTCTGGCACTGCTGGGTTTCTGGTTATGGCCAAGCGGGCACATGCTTTGTGTGATGTTCGACGAATGGCTGTTCCGCCTGCTGAATGCTCCCCTTGCGAGCAACTCCACCTGGCTGCATATCTGGGCCGTGGCCAGCCTGCGGCCTTTCGACGCGATAGTCGGGCTGATCCTGCTGACCCTTTTGATCCGCGGTGACTGGGTGTTCAAGGCCGTGGACATACGCCGGGCCTTTTTCGGCTTCCTGTCGATCCTGGTCTTGATGCTGATTATCCGCTTGTGGTTCTCCAGGCTCGCCGACGCCATGGACTGGCAGCACGACAGCCCGTCGATGATGCTCCAGGATGCCGTGCACATGAGCGACTATTTCCCGCACTGGGAAAAAACCTGGGAGCTCAAGGACCGTTCCAGCCAGAGCTTCCCCGGTGACCACGCCTCGGTGCTGCTGATCTGGGCGCTGTTCATGAGTGTGTTCAGCCGCGGCGTCGGCCAATTCCTGGTGATCTGGGGCCTGACCCTGCTGTTCATGATGCCGCGCCTGGTGGCCGGCGCGCACTGGGGCCAGGACGACTATATCGGTGGCGTGCTGCTGGCGGTCTGGGCACTCGGCTGGGGCTACTACACCCCGTACGCGGCCAAGGCCTCGGACTTCCTGCTGCGGGCGACCAACCCGCTGTTCAACCTGCTGGGCAAGCTACCGCTGCTGTCGCGCCTGAGCGTGGTGCGGGCGGCCTGACTCTTCGGATTTGCTGCTTGTCGCGGCTTTGCCGCGGATCGCGAGCAAGCTCGCTCCTACAGGGGGTTGAGCGGTGCGCCGGCTGTGTAGGAGCCAGCTTGCTGGCGATTGAACCCGCAGGGTTCAGAAGGCCAAGGGTCTATTCGCTGCTGCGGAATTTGAACAGGTCGCGCCGCTGTTTCTTGGTCGGCTTGCCATCGGTGCTCACACCCAGGGCGCCGGCCTTGCGCAGGGCCGCGGCGTTTTCCCGCTTGGCGATGCTGGCTGCGGTTTCCGTATAGAGAGCCTGCGCCTCCGGCGCCCCACGGCGCACGATCGACAGGGCCTGGACCACCACGGTGCGCTCGTCGAAGCCGGTGCGTATCTCATACTCGTCGCCGATCCTCGGCTCCTTGCCCGGTTTGCAGCGCTCGCCACGGTGGTGCACCTTGCCGCTTTCGATGGCGGCCTTGGCCAGCGCACGGGTCTTGTAGAAGCGCGCCGCCCACAGCCATTTGTCCAGACGGACCTTGTCGTCGTCTTCGGCTTTTTGTGCCATGGCATGTCCTCATTCTGAAATATTTTCGAACTGTACTACCGTTTCTCTCGTGCCATGAATTGCGATGGCTCGGTTTAGAATGCGAGGCTCTGCAGCAGCCCGTCCGGGCGCTGTGGATCCGGGCCTAGATATCTGTCGCCTTTTACCCATTATTCTGCGTGAATACCGCGAATTCGGCCGCTTGACGGTACGAGCGGGTTCCTCAGCGGTTGAGCACATTTGAAGACATTTGACCATTTGACCGTCGTGGGTCTGCGCGAGTGGGTGGCGCTTCCGGATTTGGGAGTCGCCGGCCTGCGCGCCAAGATCGATACCGGCGCCAGCACCTCCAGCCTGCATGCCACCGAGATCGAGCCGTTCGAGCGCGACGGTGAGCAGTGGGTGCGCTTCAACGCGCATCTGGGCAGCGTGGTGCAGTTGCGTCACCGGCGTTGCGAAGCACCGCTGGTGGCGATGAAAACCATCAAGAGCTCCAACGGCCAGGCACAGGTGCGCTACGTGAT
The DNA here is from genome assembly GCF_058800485.1 of Pseudomonas sp. GW822-FHT05A08. Lineage (NCBI taxonomy): Bacteria > Pseudomonadati > Pseudomonadota > Gammaproteobacteria > Pseudomonadales > Pseudomonadaceae > Pseudomonas > Pseudomonas sp. GW822-FHT05A08. The sequence goes on along the minus strand of NZ_CM179511.1, from coordinate 580,833 downwards.
CAGCACCACCCTGGCGCTCGGCGATCGGGTCTGGCGGGTGGAGTTCACCCTCGCCTGCCGCAAGGCCATGCGCTATCGCCTGTTGCTCGGTTCCAAAGCCCTGATCGATGGCCAGTTGGTGGTCAATCCAGGGATCAAATACGTTCAAGACAAACCGGTGTTCCCGGTGTCCACTACCTCTGCCACAGGTGTTGCATGAAGATCGCTGTGCTGTCGCGTAACCCGCGTCTGTATTCCACTCGTCGCCTGGTCGAAGCCGGCACCGAGCGTGGCCATGAAATGGTGGTGGTCGACACCCTGCGCGCCTATATGAACATTGCCAGTCACAAACCGCAGATCCACTACCGCGGCAAGCCGCTGGAAGGTTTCGATGCGGTGATTCCACGGATCGGCGCCTCGGTGACCTTCTACGGCTGCGCGGTGCTGCGCCAGTTTGAAATGATGGGTGTGTTCCCGCTCAACGAGTCGGTGGCCATCGCCCGCTCGCGGGACAAGCTACGCTCGTTGCAACTGCTGTCCCGGCGCGGTATCGGCCTGCCGGTGACCGGCTTCGCCCACTCGCCGGACGACATTCCCGACCTGATCGAGATGGTCAACGGCGCCCCCCTGGTGATCAAGGTGCTGGAAGGCACCCAGGGCATAGGCGTGGTGCTGTGCGAAACCGCCACGGCGGCCGAGTCGGTGATCGAAGCCTTCATGGGCCTGAAGCAGAACATCATGGTCCAGGAGTACATCAAGGAAGCCGGCGGCGCCGACATCCGCTGCTTCGTGGTCGGCGACAAGGTGATTGCGGCGATGAAGCGCCAGGCCAAGCCCGGCGAGTTCCGCTCCAACCTGCACCGTGGCGGCAGCGCCAGCCTGATCAAGATCACCCCGGAAGAACGCATGACCGCCCTGCGCGCGGCCAAGGTCATGGGCCTGAGCGTGGCGGGCGTGGATATCCTGCGCTCGAACCACGGGCCACTGGTGATGGAGGTGAATTCCTCGCCAGGCCTGGAAGGCATCGAGACCACCACGGGCAAGAACGTGGCGGGGATCATCATCGAGCACATCGAGAAAAACGGTGGCCCGAACATGACCCGGACCAAGGGCAAGGGTTAAGGGCAGCGGCAAGCTTTTAGCTGCAAGCTGCAAGAGAAAAGCGACTCCTCACTTGCCGCTTGTAGCTTGCCGCTGCCTTCAAACCGCATCCCTGGGCAGCAACAACCCCAACGGCAACCGCACTCGCGCTTCCAGGCCGCCATCGGCGCGGTTGCGCAATTCGACATTGCCGCCGTGCATCGAGGCGATCCGCTTGACGATGGCCAGGCCCAGGCCGGTGCCCTTGCCGCCCCGGGCACGATCGCCTCGGGTGAAGGGGTTGAAGATCGCCTCCAGCTCCGACGGGTCGATGCCCGCGCCACGGTCCATCACACTCAGCACTACATAAGGCGCGCTGGTGTCGCCCGACACATAGGCCGCGACTTCGACTTCCGTCCCAGCGTGGTTCAGGGCGTTACCGATCAGGTTGTTCAACAGGCGCTTCATCGACACCCGACGCAGCGGGAACGGTGGGATCGGCTCCAGGCGCAAACGTACCTTTTCATCGTTCTGGTTGTAGGGCGCCGCCACTTCGCGCACCAGGTCGCTGAGATCGACCTCCTCCACCGATTCGTCGCGGCCGTCGCGGATAAAGGCCAGGAACTGGTCGAGAATCGCGTCCATGTCTTCGATGTCGCGAACCATGTCGTCGGTCAGGTCGTTGTGGCTGCCCATCAACTCCAGCGACAGGCGCAGGCGGGTCAGCGGCGTGCGCAGGTCGTGGGACACCCCCGCCAGCATCAGCTCGCGTTCGCGCCCGGCCTGTTCCACATCCTCGGCCATCTGGTTGAAGGCGCGGTACACCTCGGTCATCTCGCTCGGCGTATCGCTGATCGGCAGGCGCACGCTGCGCCCCTGCCCCAGTTGCCGGGCGGCATAGACCAGGCGCTTGAGCGGCTGGTTGAGCTGGCTGACGAAGATCCACGCCGACGCCGTGGACAACAGGCCGATCGCCAGGAACCAGCCGAGCACGCTCCAGATCTTCTGCCCCCGCAGCGGGTGCGGATACAGCGGCACTTTCAGCCAGCCGTCGCCCAGGCTCGGCGCGCGCACCCAGAGCGCAGGCGGCGCATGCATGCGCAGGCGCACTTCAGTGTCGGCGCCCAGTTCGGCCTGCATCTGCCGCTGATAGATCTCGCTGTAGGGCCAATGCTGCTCGCCCGCCGGCACACCGCTGCCGATCACCTTGATCAGCCCGGCGGCCTCGGCGATCTGGTCGCGGTTGGATTCGTCGGCGGCCCAGTAGGCGCGCAGGGTCAGGGCCACGCCGTGGCTGTACTGGCGGTCCACCAGCACGTCCTCGTTCATCAGCAGATAAACCAGGGTCAGCGCCTTGGAGAACAGCACCACGATCAGCACCAGCCAGAGGGTGCGGGAGAAGAAGCTTTGCGGGAACCACAGCGGGGTTTTCATAAACAGCCATTACACGCTTTGCAGGAGCGAGCCGCGCTCGCAGAGTTGCGGAATGCGAGCGCCCGGGTCGTGTGCCGGCCCGGGCGCTCGCTCCTACAAATCATCGGTCACTTGGTGGTGGTGCCATCCGGCACGAACACATAACCCACGCCCCAGACCGTCTGGATATAACGCGGCTTGGACGGATCGGGTTCGATCATCCGGCGCAGGCGGGAGATCTGCACGTCGATGGAGCGCTCCAGGGCATCCCATTCGCGGCCACGGGCCAGGTTCATCAATTTGTCGCGGGTCAGCGGCTGGCGAGCGTTCATCACCAGGGCCTTGAGCACCGCGAACTCACCGGTGGTGAGCATGTGCACTTCGGCGCCGCGCTTGAGTTCGCGGGTGGCCAGGGACAGCTCGTAGTCGCCGAAGGTGACGTTTTCGTCTTCGCTGCCCGGCGCGCCCGGCACCGGAGCCGACTGGCGACGCAGCACGGCCTTGACCCGCGCCATCAGCTCGTCGGGGTTGAACGGCTTGGCCAGGTAATCGTCGGCGCCCAGTTCCAGGCCCTTGATGCGGCTCAGCTCGTCGCCCTTGGCGGTGAGCATGATGATCGGGATCTGGTTGTTCGCACTGCGCAGGCGGCGGCATGCGGTCAGGCCGTCTTCGCCAGGCAGCATCAGGTCGAGGACGACCAGGTTGAAGACTTCGCGACCCAGCAGACGGTCCATCTGCTCGGTGTTGGGAACCGCGCGGGCACGGTAGCCCTTGCTGACGAAGAAGCGCTCCAGCAGGCTGCTCAGCCCGGGGTCGTCGTCAACGATAAGAATTTTTTCGCCTTCGGCAGTTTGTGCAGTGCTGCTCATCAGATGCTCCTTTTATCTCGGTGCGCATTATGGCGTAGCTGCCGTTATACGCACCGTGTGCATTGTTAGCAGATTTTTCCTCTACCGCCAGAAAACCCGCCGTCGGCCGCCAGTGGGCCGATACCCCCGAAGACTGGAACGCTGGTTATAATGCGCCGCCTTTTGTGTCAGGCAACGTCTGATCGTTACCGCCCGTGGCCACTTTTTATTTTTCCCGGCCAGGCAGTAATTGTTCGATTTCACGGGTCAACAGGCAGCCTTTTGATCCAGGCAGCGGCGCACGCCAGGCCGCTCAACCAGACTCGCCGAGGCCAATTTTCCGTGCCGGCGAGCCTGCTTCACAATTTGTCAGGTGGTTTTATGGACAGCATCAACAGCCGCATTGCCGAGGAACTCGGCGTACGCCCACAACAGGTCGAAGCGGCCGTCGCTCTATTGGATGAAGGCTCCACCGTGCCCTTCATCGCCCGCTACCGTAAGGAAGTGACCGGCAGCCTCGATGACACCCAGTTGCGTCATCTGGAAGAGCGCCTGCGCTACCTGCGAGAACTCGACGAACGGCGCATCAGCATCCTCGCCAGCATCGAGGAGCAAGGCAAACTGACCCCTACACTTGCCCGCGACATCAAGCTCGCCGACACCAAGACCCGCCTCGAAGACCTCTACCTGCCGTACAAGCAGAAGCGCCGCACCAAGGGCCAGATTGCCCTGGAAGCCGGCCTCGGCGAACTGGCGGACGGCCTGTTCAACGACCCGAGCCTGACCCCGGAAAGCGAAGCCGCGCGCTTCGTCGACGCGGAAAAAGGCGTGGCCGATGTGAAGGCCGCCCTCGAAGGCGCCAAGTACATCCTCATGGAGCGCTTCGCCGAAGACGCCAGCCTGCTGGACAAGCTGCGCAACTACCTCAAGCAGGAAGCCACCCTCAGTGCCCGCGTGATCGCCGGCAAGGAAGAGGAAGGCGCCAAGTTCCGCGATTACTTCGAACACGACGAACCGCTCAAGAGCATGCCGTCGCACCGCGCCCTGGCGATTTTCCGTGGCCGCAACGAAGGCATCCTCAGCTCCGCGCTGAAAGTCGGCGACGAACTGCCGGGCACCATGCACCCGTGCGAAGGCATGATCGGCCAGCAGGTCGGCATCCAGAACCAGAACCGCCCGGCCGACAAATGGCTCGGCGAAGTGGTGCGCTGGACCTGGAAGGTCAAGCTCTACACCCACCTGGAAACCGACCTGCTGGGCGAGCTGCGCGACAACGCCGAAACCGAGGCGATCAACGTCTTCGCCCACAACCTGCACGACCTGCTGCTGGCCGCTCCGGCCGGCCCGCGCGCGACCCTGGGCCTCGACCCTGGCCTGCGTACCGGCTGCAAGGTGGCGGTGGTGGACGCCACCGGCAAGCTGCTGGACCACGCCACCGTTTACCCGCACGTACCGCACAACAAGTGGGACCAGACCATCGCCGTGCTGGCCGCGCTGTGCGCCAAGCATTCGGTGGACCTGATCGCCATCGGCAACGGCACCGCCAGCCGTGAAACCGACAAGCTGGCCGCCGAGCTGATCAAGAAATACCCGGCCATGCGCATGACCAAGGTCATGGTCTCCGAGGCCGGCGCTTCGGTGTACTCGGCGTCGGAACTGGCCGCCAAGGAATTCCCCGACCTCGACGTGTCGATCCGTGGCGCGGTGTCCATCGCCCGTCGCCTGCAGGACCCACTGGCCGAGCTGGTGAAGATCGATCCGAAATCCATCGGCGTCGGCCAGTACCAGCACGACGTGTCGCAGCTGAAGCTGGCCCGCGGCCTGGATGCGGTGGTCGAGGACTGCGTGAACGCCGTCGGCGTGGACGTCAACACCGCGTCCGTGGCCCTGCTGGCGCGGATCTCCGGCCTCAACACCACCCTGGCGCAGAACATCGTCAGCCACCGCGATGAAAACGGTGCGTTCAAGACCCGCGCCGCGCTGAAGAAGGTTGCCCGCCTGGGTGAAAAGACCTTCGAACAGGCCGCCGGCTTCCTCCGTGTGATGAACGGCGACAACCCGCTGGACGCGTCCGCGGTACACCCGGAAGCCTACCCGCTGGTGCAGCGCATCGCCGCCGAGACCGACCGCGACATCCGCTCGCTGATCGGCGACAGCGGTTTCCTCAAGCGCCTGGATCCGAAGAAGTTCACCGACGAGACCTTCGGCCTGCCGACCGTCACCGACATCCTCCAGGAACTGGACAAGCCGGGCCGCGACCCGCGTCCCGAGTTCAAGACCGCCGAGTTCCAGGAAGGCGTCGAAGACCTCAAGGACCTGCAACTGGGGATGATCCTCGAAGGCGTGGTGACCAACGTCACCAACTTCGGTGCCTTCGTCGACATCGGCGTGCACCAGGACGGCCTGGTGCACATCTCGGCGCTGTCGGAGAAGTTCATCAAGGACCCGCGTGAGGCGGTGAAGGCCGGCGACGTGGTCAAGGTCAAGGTCATGGAAGTCGACATCCCGCGCAAACGCGTCGGTCTGTCGATGCGCATGAGCGACACCCCGGGCGAGAAGATCGACGGCGCTCGTGGTTCGCGCCCAGGCTCGGCGCCACGCTCGTCGGGCAATAGCGCCCCGCGCAAGGAAACCGTGACCGCGGCCCCGACCAACAACGCCATGGCGTCGCTGTTCGCCAACGCCAAGCAGTTGAAGAAACGCTGATGGAGATCCCGGCCGGCTTGACCGAAAGCGCGTTCAGCCAACTGCTCGGCTGCCGTCTGCAGCGCCTGGAGGTCGGGGCAGCCGACGTCGCCCTGACACTGACGCCGCAGCTGCGCAATCGCGGCCAGAAGCTGCACGGCGGGGCGATCTTCAGCCTGGTCGACATCGCCATGGGGCTGGCCTGTTCCAGCTCCCACGGCTTCGACCAGCAGAGCGCGACCATCGAGTGCAAGATCAACTACATCCGCGCCGTCGCCGAGGGCGACGTGGTCTGCCACGCCCGGGTGCTCCACCCGGGCCGCCGCACCCTGGTGGTCGAGGCCGATGTGATGCAAGGCGACAAACTGGTCGCTAAAGCACAAGGCACGTTCGCTGTTCTATAGCCCCTCAACCTCGATTTGAGTTAATTTCGGCGCTGCACACACGGCGCCGGAGTTTTTTTGCGCGTGCAAGAGCCAGATCAAGGATGAAGCAATGGCGTTGCAAAGCGGGCCGGCAAGGCTCAACGACCAGGCGAAAACGCCAGTTTCAACTTCACCCTTGTAGACCGTCCTGCCCACCCCCATATTGGGGCGACTGACGCGTGAAGGAATCCAACTTGAGCGAACTTCTCAACCGCCGCCTGGCTCTGCTCGGCGAGCGCGCTAACCTCTCTCTGCTCGAGCAGTGCCTGCACGGTATCGAGCGCGAATGCCTGCGCGTGACCGGCGAAGCGCGCCTGGCACAGACCCCGCACCCGGAAGAACTGGGTTCCGCGCTGACCAACGAACAGATCACCACCGATTATTCCGAGTCACTGCTGGAGTTCATCACTCCGGCCCTGGCCGACCCGGCCGACACCCTGGCCAGCCTCGACAAGATTCACCGTTTCGCCTACAGCAAGCTCGGCAACGAGTACCTGTGGAGTCCATCGATGCCGTGCCCGTTGCCGGCCGAGGAAGACATCCCGATCGCCTATTACGGCACCTCCAACATCGGCCAGCTCAAGTACGTGTACCGCAAGGGCCTGGCCCTGCGTTACGGCAAGACCATGCAGTGCATCGCCGGGATCCACTACAACTTCTCCCTGCCGGAGCAGCTCTGGCCGCTGCTCAAGCAGGCCGAAGGTTTCGTCGGCAGCGACCGCGACTATCAGTCGTCGGCGTACATCGCGCTGATCCGTAACTTCCGCCGCTACAGTTGGCTGCTGATGTACCTGTTCGGTGCCTCGCCGGCGCTGGACGCGGGTTTCTTGCGCGGGCGCTCGCACCAGCTGGAACAACTGGACGCCGAGACCCTGTACCTGCCGTATGCCACCAGCCTGCGCATGAGCGACCTGGGCTACCAGAGCAACGCCCAGGCCGGCCTGACCCCTTGCTACAACGACCTGAACAGCTACACCGACAGCCTGCGCAAGGCCGTCGCCACGCCGTACGCGCCTTATGTGGAGATCGGCACCCATCAGGACGGCGAGTGGGTCCAGCTCAACACCAACATCCTGCAGATCGAAAACGAGTACTACTCCAACATCCGCCCGAAACGCGTGACCTACACCGGCGAGCGGCCGATCCAGGCGTTGATGGCCCGCGGCATCCAGTACGTCGAAGTGCGCTGCCTGGACATCAACCCGTTCCTGCCGATGGGCATCGACGTGCAGGAAGCCCGCTTCCTCGACGCTTTCCTGCTGTATTGCGCGCTCAACGAGAGCCCGCTGCTGGAAAACAACGAGTGCGGCAACGCCACCTCGAACTTCCTCAAGGTGGTCAAGGAAGGTCGTCGTCCGGGCCTGCACCTGCTGCGCCAGGGACAACTGGTGGAGCTCAAGGAATGGGCCGGCGAGCTGCTGGAAAAGATCGCGCCGCTGGCCGCCCTGCTCGATCGCAGCCACGGCAGCGACGCCCACGGCAAGGCGCTGGACGCCCAGTTGGCCAAGGTCAAGGATTCATCCCTGACGCCTTCGGCCCAGGTCCTGGCCGCCATGCAGGAGCACAAGGAAAGCTTCAGCCAGTTCTCCCTGCGCCAGAGCCTGGCCCACGCCGAGTTCTTCCGCAGCGAGCCCCTGAGCAAGGAAGACCAGGCGCGTTTCGAAGAAGCCGCGCGCAGCTCCCTGCTGCAACAGGCCGAGCTGGAACGCAACGAGGTCGGTGATTTCGACGTGTTTGTCGGTTCGTACCAGGCGAGTATCCTGGCGATCAGTAACTGAGCTAAGCGCCTGCGGCGCTTTTCGCGGGCAAGCCTCGCTCCTACGGGAGCGAGCTTGCTTGACGCTCCCCTCCCCGAAAGTGCTCTCTTTAGAAGATTCCTCTTTTAAGCTAATTCTAAAAAGTTATTTATTTTTAGATTCTTAGATCATTTAGTCTCCTCCCACGTCCACACTTGGCCGCCTGTCGAGGAGCTTCATGATGAAAATGCACTTTCCCCTTCGCCTTCTGGCGGCCGTATCCCTGGCTACCGCGAGCTTGTTCGCCCAGGCAGCCGACGTCACCGTCGCCTACCAGACCACCGTCGATCCGGCGAAAGTCGCCCAGGCCGACGGCACCTACGAAAAGGCCACCCAGGCCAGGATCGACTGGCGCAAGTTCGACAACGGCGCCGACATCATCGCCGCCATCGCCTCGGGTGACGTGCAGATCGGCTACCTCGGCTCCAGCCCGCTGACCGCCGCGATCACCCGCAAGGTGCCGGTGGAAACCTTCCTCATCGCCACCCAGATCGGCGCCGCCGAGGCCCTGGTGGCCCGCGACGGATCCGGGATCAACACGCCCCAGGACCTGGTCGGCAAGAAAGTCGCCGTGCCCTTCGTTTCCACCGGTCACTACAGCCTGCTGGCCGCGCTCAAGCACTGGAAAATCGACCCGGCGAAAGTACAGATTCTCAACCTCGCGCCACCGGCGATCATCGCCGCCTGGAAGCGCGGCGACATCGACGCCACCTACGTCTGGGACCCGGCGCTGGGCGTGGCCAAGGAAAACGGCAAGGTGCTGATCACCTCCGGTGAACTGGCCCGGTTCGGCGCGCCGACCTTCGATGCCTGGATCGTGCGCAAGGACTTCGCCGAGAAGCACCCGCAAATCGTTACCGCCTTCGCCAAGGTGACCCTCGACGCCTACGCCGATTACCGCAAAGACCCAAAAGCCTGGCTGGCCGAGCAGAGCAACGTCGACAAGCTGGTGAAACTCTCCGGCGCCAAGGCCAGCGACATTCCGCTGCTGTTGCAGGGCAACGTCTACCCACTGGCGGCCGACCAGGTCATCAGCCTTGGCGCGCCGACCACCAAGGCCATCACCGACACCGCGGTGTTCCTCAAGGAACAGGGCAAGGTCGAGGCGGTTCTGCCGGACTACGCGCCATACGTCAGCGCCAAGTACATCACCCACTGAAGGTCAGCCGCAGAGGTCGCCGGGCCCAGGCCCGGCGCTTCTCGTACAGCGTCTCACCTCGACAAAGGCTGCATTTGAACAAGGAGCGCGCCGTCATGGCTTTGCTACAACTGGAGCGCATCAGCGCACAGTACCCCGGCGCCGCCGAACCGGTGCTGGCGGATATTTCCCTGACGCTCGGGCCCCAGCAGCTGCTGGTCGCCCTCGGCCCTTCCGGCAGTGGCAAGACTTCGCTGTTGAACCTGATCGCCGGTTTCGTCGAACCCAGCGCCGGGCGCATCACCCTGGACGGCGTGCCAGTCGCCGGTCCGAGCGCCGAACGCGGCGTGGTGTTCCAGGACGATGCCCTGCTGCCCTGGCAGGACGTGCTGGCCAATGTCGGCTTCGGCCTCGAACTGGCCGGCATTGCCCGCGACCCGCGCGAAGCCCGCGCCCGGGAAATGCTCGCGCTGGTGGACCTGGCCGGCTTCGACAAGCGGCGCATCTGGCAGCTCTCCGGCGGACAACGCCAGCGTGTGGGCCTGGCCCGCGCCCTGGCCGCCGACCCACGGCTGCTGCTGATGGACGAGCCCTTCGGCGCCCTCGATGCCTTCACCCGCGAGCAGATGCAGGAGCTGTTGCTGCAGGTCTGGCAACGCACCGCCAAGCCGGTGTTCCTGATTACCCACGACATCGAGGAAGCGGTGTTCCTCGCCACCGACCTGATCCTGCTGGCCCCCAACCCGGGACAAATCGTCGAGCGCTTGAGCCTGGACTTCGGCCAGCGTTACGCGGCCGGCGAATCGGCCCGGGCAATCAAGTCCGATCCACGCTTTATCGAAACCCGCGAACACGTGCTGGCCCGGGTGTTCTCCCAACGCAGTGCCGTCTTGCGGCAGGAGCGCGCATGAACAGCTACGACCTCCCGGCCACCACGACCAAAGCCGCTAACCCGCACACCGCGGTGCCCCTGCGCCGCAGCCTGAGCACTCGCTGGATCAGCGTGCTGACCCTGGTCGTGCTGCTCGCCCTATGGTGGGCGGTGACAGCCAGCGGCCTGATCGAACCGCTGTTCCTGCCGCCACCTTCCGCCGTGCTGCAAAAGGGCTGGCTGCTGGTGACCAGCGGCTATATGGATTCCACCCTGTGGCAGCACCTGGGCGCGAGCCTCGGACGCATCGGCCTGGCCCTGGGTTTTGCCGTGCTGACCGCGATCCCGGTGGGCATCGCCATCGGCCACAACCGTATCGCCCGTGGTGTGCTGGACCCGCTGATCGAGTTCTACCGGCCGATTCCGCCCCTGGCCTACCTGCCGCTGATCGTCATCTGGTGCGGCATCGGCGAGCTGTCCAAGGTGCTGCTGATCTACCTGGCGATCTTCGCCCCGATCGCCATCGCCACCGCCACCGGCGTACGCACCGTCGACCCGACCCGGCTGCGCGCCGCGCAGTCCCTGGGCGCGACCCGGGCCCAGCTGATTCGCCATGTGATCCTGCCCAGCGCCCTGCCGGACATCCTCACCGGCGTGCGCATCGGCCTCGGGGTGGGCTGGTCGACCCTGGTCGCCGCCGAACTGATCGCCGCCACCAGCGGCCTGGGGTTCATGGTGCAGTCCGCCGCGCAGTTCCTGGTCACCGATGTGGTGGTACTCGGGATCCTGGTCATCGCCCTGATCGCCTTCGCCATGGAAATGGGCCTGCGCGCCCTGCAGCGCAAGCTGGTGCCCTGGCATGGCCAGGCCCATTGAAACCCCGGTAACCCTGTAGCGGGCAAGACTTCTTACAGACAGAACTGACCACGCCGGCAATTCGGCGCTCCATTCGAGAACGACATGAGCCTGACCATCACCCCTTTAAGCTCCGCCCTGGGCGCCCAGATCAGCGGCGTCGATATCAGCCAACCGCTGGCCAGCGAACAGCGCGACATCATCGAGCAGGCGCTGCTCCAGCATCAGGTGCTGTTCTTCCGCGACCAGCCGATCGACCCGCAGCAACAGGCGTGCTTCGCGGCGAGCTTTGGCGACCTGCATATCCATCCGATCTACCCCAACGTGCCGGAACAGCCGCAAGTACTGATCCTCGACACCGCGCAAACCGACGTACGCGACAACGCCATCTGGCACACCGACGTGACCTTCCTGCCGACCCCGGCCCTGGGCGCGGTGCTCAGCGCCAAGCTGTTGCCGGCATACGGCGGCGATACCCTGTGGGCCAGCGGCATCGCGGCCTATGAGGCGCTCTCGGAGCCAATGAAAAACCTGCTGCAAGGCCTGACCGCGACTCACGAGTTCATCAAGTCCTTCCCCCTGGAACGCTTCGGCAATACTCCGCAGGACCTGGCGCGCTGGGAAGAAGCCAAGCGGAAAAACCCGCCGCTGTCGCACCCGGTGATCCGCACCCATCCGGTCAGCGGGCGCAAGTCGCTGTTCGTCAACGAAGGCTTCACCACCAGGATCAACGAGCTGTCGGACAGCGAAAGCGAAGTCATCCTGAAACTGCTGTTCGCCCACGCCACCCGCCCGGAATTCACCATCCGCTGGCGCTGGCAGGCCAACGACGTGGCCTTCTGGGACAACCGCGTGACCCAGCACTACGCGGTCGACGACTACCGCCCGCAACGCCGCGTGATGCACCGCGCGACGATTCTCGGGGATGTGCCGTTTTTCAGATAACCGATACTCATGACTACAGCAGGACTGGCGGGTGATTGTGGCGTCACCAAACGACAAGTGGTTGTCCACCCTCGATGATACACGGCTATGCTATCAATGATTGCATTGATTTCATTCGGAGGAACCCATGGCCAGCCTGACAATCCGAAACCTGGACGACCACATCAAAGAGCGCCTGCGCATCGAGGCCGCCCACAACGGCCACTCCATGGAAGAAGAAGCCCGCTTGATTTTGCGCCGCGCCCTGAGCAGAACAGCCGACAGCCAAGGCCTGGCCAGTCGTATCCGGGCACGCTTTGCCGAGGCCGGCGGAGTGAAGCTTGAGCTGCCCGAACGTACCGAGCCGGCACGCGTGGTGGATCTGGGCGAATGATCGTGCTCGACACCAATGTGCTGTCGGAACTGATGCGCCCCCAACCGGACGCATCGGTATTGCTGTGGATCGAAGCGCAACCTGTCGAAGACCTCTACATCAGCGCCATGACCATGGCCGAGATTCTTCACGGCATCGCGCGCCTGCCCCACGGCAAGCGCAAACAGATGCTCCATGCGTCGGCGCTGGCGATGTTCGAGGAAGATTTCATCGACCGCATCGTGCCCTTCGGGACCCAGGCGGCTCTTTACTACGCCCATCTGATTTCGCACCGGGAAAGCCTGGGGCGTCCGATCAGCCTGGTGGATGCGCAAATTGCGGCCATATGCCGCGTCCACGACGCGGCTATCGCCACCCGTAACGCCAAGGACTTCAGCGACACCGGGTTGATCGTTATCAACCCCTGGCTGCCACTCGAGGTGTGAACCCGGCTCTGTAGGAGCGCAGCTTGCTCGCGATAGCGGTATGCCTGACACAGCACACTGCCGCGATCGCCGGCAAGCCTGGCTCCTACAGAAGCCGCGGCAGCCTTGCAACATGACGGCAGGTTCTATTCCGCGGTTGAAGGCTTCTCCCACAGATTGATCCCGCCTTCACGGGCAAAACGATCGATCTCTGCCAGTTCTTCGGCGCTGAAGTTCAGGTTCTGCAATGCACCGACGTTCTCGACGATCTGCTCCGGCCGGCTGGCGCCGATCAGGGCCGAGGTCACCCGTGGGTCGCGCAGGGTCCAGGCCAGGGCCAGTTGCGCCAGGCTCTGGCCCCGACGCTGGGCGATTTCATTGAGGGCGCGCACATGGGCGAGGTTGGCCTCGGACAGGTGCGCGGCTTGCAACGAACCACCGCCCGGACGATTGACCCGCGCATCCTCGGGGATGCCATTGAGGTACTTGTCGGTCAGCAGGCCCTGGGCCAACGGTGTGAAGGCAATCACCCCGGCGCCGAGTTCTTCGGTGGTGTCCAACAGGTCCTTTTCCACCCAGCGGTTGAGCAGGTTATAGGCCGGCTGGTGGATCAGCAGCGGCACTTTCCATTCCTTGAGCAGGGCCGCGATCTCGCGGGTTTTCACCCCGGAATAGGACGAGATGCCGATGTACAGCGCCTTGCCCTGCTGCACCGCGGTGGCCAGGGCGCTGGCGGTTTCTTCCAGCGGGGTGTCCGGGTCGAAGCGGTGGGAATAGAAGATATCCACATAGTCGAGGCCCAGGCGCTGCAGGCTCTGGTCGAGGCTGGCCAGCACGTATTTGCGCGAGCCACCGCCCTGGCCATACGGACCGGGCCACATATCCCAACCGGCCTTGCTGGAGATGATCAGCTCGTCGCGATACCGCTTGAAGTCTTCACGCAACAAACGACCGAAATTGATCTCGGCGCTGCCATAGGGCGGGCCGTAGTTGTTGGCCAGGTCGAAGTGGTTGATGCCCAGGTCGAAGGCGGTGCGCAGCAACGAACGCTGGGTGTCGATCGGCGTGCTGTCGCCGAAGTTGTGCCACAGGCCCAGGGACAGCGCCGGCAGCACCAGGCCGCTGCGTCCGACGCGGCGGTAGGGGATGGAGTCGTAGCGGTTTTCGGCAGCAAGGTAAGTCATCGAATCCTCTCTTGGTCCTGAACGCCCAGGTTTAAGCGAATGCACATGGGTGTGGGGCAGCGCCCTTGCAACATATGAATCAGCCAAACGCCAGAAAGTTGCCCAGCATACGCCCAGGCGCGCTCGCGGCCACTGCAGGAGTGGTCAATGACAGAAACGATCTGACACCCGCTGGCGGAACGCTCGAACGTGGCATTGGCACCGCGCTATTGCCCAAATCGGATGTTCGAAAACAGGGAATAAATATTGCTGTCGAAATATTTAATTACGTACCACGTACCACAGTACGAAATCGTAGCTGGAGGGGAAGCTCAGCCGATGAAAACCCCGGCTAAGTGACGCCGTCGACCGGAAGCCGGATCAGCGGACAAAACCCAGGAAACACAGGGCCCTAGCGGTGCTGCACCGCCTGGAAAACCAGGAATGACGGCATCGAACAAGGCGCTGTACCCGTTGTTTATAGACGCTAAAACGCCACCCTGCCGGGCCGAAACAAAGGGTTCCAAAGCCTGAGTGGTAGAGGAAAATATCGAGGGACAGAGGCCAGGCATGCCCCCATGGGAACCATGGGGGCGGGCAATGCCTAGGCGGAGAGTTCGCGTAAAGCGGCAGCCGCGAGAAAGCCCGAACGCGAGCGGTAACGCTGGTCGCGCTTCACCGTCTGGTCGATGCGTTCCAGCAATTGCTCCGGCAGGGTGGCGTTGAAGCGCACCGCCTTGCCGAAGTAAGGCGTGATGTCGAACTCGATCATGCCCCACACGCCACCGGCGTAATCGGGGTTGTCGATATGCACGTCGACCTCATGCACCTGGGGCAGCGGTTCACCATCGGCGACCAAGCCTTCGTAATGCAGCGACAGGGCCTCTTTCACATTCTCGAAGGCTTCTGCCGCGGTATGGCCGGCGGAAAAACAGCCCGGCACATCGGGGACGATCACGCCATATCCGGAGTCGGCATCCTTGTGCAGCACGACCGGGAATTTCATCTCGTTGACCTCTTCGTTCAAGGCCGGCCTCATTTCAGGCCCGCCTGTTTCAAGATGCTGTGGATCGTGCCCTTGGGCAGATCCGCATCCGGGTGGGGAATAGTGACCCGCCCCGGCTTGTGCAGATGCTTGTATTGGTGATGACTGCCTTTGACCGCGATCAGATACCACCCGTCCTCCTCGATCATCCTGATCAGTTCCCGACTGCGCATTGCCGTGTCCTTTCGATACGTCCCGAAAAGCCACCGTACACAGTCAAAGGCGAACAATACACACTATACACATCCAGACAATCAATACAGAAAGCAGCGATGACCGGCGCTGCCCTGCTCAGACCGCCCTGGCGAAAACCTCCGCCAGCCAGTCGACGAACACCCGCACCCGTGGCGACATCTGACGGTTGTGCGGGTACAGCACGGAAACCGGCATGGGTGGTGGCGGCGTGTCGGTGAGGATTTCCTGCACCAGCCCCTGGGAAATCTGCTGTGCCATGCGGTAGCGCGGGCATTGGATGATGCCCAGCCCGGCCACGGCCGAAGCAGCATAGATTTCCGCGCCGAACACCGACAGCGCACCCTCGATGGCGACTTCCCGCAGCTCGCCATCGACCATGAATTCGAAGGGAAACAGCTTGGCGGTGGTGCGCGAGACATAGTTCACCGCCCGGTGCCGCGACAACTCGTCGAGGCTCTTCGGCTCGCCGTATTTGCGCAGGTACGCCGGGCTGGCGCAGGTGATCTGCTGCAGGCCGGCCACGCGCCGGCCGATCAGCGACGAATCGCCCAGGGTGCCGGCGCGCAACACGCAGTCCACCCCTTCGGCGATCAGGTCGACAAAACGATCGGCCTCGCTGATGGACAGCTCGATCTCCGGATAGCGCGCCATGAATTCGGGCAGGGCCGGAATCACGAAGTACTTGGCCAGGGTGCCATGCAGGTCGACCCGCAAACGCCCCTTCGGCGCCACCGTGCGAAACGCCAGTTCGGCCTCTTCCAGCTCCGCCAGCAGCTGTACGCAGCGCTGGTAATAGGCCTCGCCGTCGAGAGTCGGGCGCACGCGGCGGGTGCTGCGTTCCAGCAGGCGGGTACCGAGCCAGGCCTCGAACTGGTTGAGGGTATGGGTCAGGGTGGCGCGCGGCAGGTTCAGGTCCTCGGCGGCCAGGGTGAAGCTGCTGCGCTCGTAGATCCGCACGAACACCTTCATCGCTTTGACTTGATCCACGACGGGCTCCAGGGCTCATTGATTGTTGGCGATTATTGAACAGTCAAGCCAACTCTGGCGCATTTATCACCCTGGGTAAACATGTGAATCTGCTTCCACACCACAGCCAATCACTCGTTACCCAGAAGGAAATTCGCCATGACTACCCAGACTTCGAAAGTTGCCATCGTGACCGGCGCCTCCCGCGGCATCGGCGCGGTGATCGCCCGGCAACTGGCCAGCGAAGGCTTCGCCGTCGCCATCAACTACGCCAACAGCGCCAGCGAAGCCTCAGCCCTGGTGGTGGAGCTGCGCCAGGCCGGCCACCGGGCCATAGCGATCAAGGCCGACGTGGCCAACGCCGATGACGTGCGCCGCCTGTTCGACGAGACCGAAACCCAACTGGGCAAGGTCGACGTGTTGATCAACAACGCCGGCATCCTCAAGGTCCTGCCGCTGGCGCAACACACGGACGAACTGTTCGACCAGAACTTCAACATCCACGCTCGCGGCACCTTCAACACCCTGCGTGAAGCCGCGACTCGCCTGAACGCCGGCGGGCGCATCGTCAATTTCTCCAGCAGCACCGTCGGCATGAACCTGCCGGGTTACGCGGTGTACATCGCCAGCAAAGCGGCGGTGGAGTCCCTGACCCAGGTGTTCGCCAAGGAAATGCGCGGTCGCAATATCACCGTCAATGCAGTGGCACCTGGCCCGGTGGCCACCGACCTGTTCCTGCACGGCAAGAGCGAAGAGCAGATCCAGGGTTTCGCCAAGATGGCCCCGCTGGAGCGCCTGGCTCAACCCGAAGATATTTCCCGCGTCGTGTCCTTCCTGGTCAGCCCTGATTCGGCCTGGGTCAACGGGCAGGTCCTGCGCGCCAACGGCGGGCTCGTCTGAGCCACCTCACCCACGGTCGAAGGAGCCACGCTCATGAATCACTCCACCGCGACACCCGCCCGTGGCGGGCAGACGAAACCGATGTTCATCCTGTTCACCGCGGTGGCCGCCGCCACCGCCGCGCTGGCGGCGGGCTCCAGTCTGCTGCTGAGCCTGCCGGTCTGGGCCATGTTCGTTGGCTGGGTGGCGTTCTTCAGCCGCGGCCTGACCCTGCGCGACGGCCTGGTCAACCTGGGCTGCGTGCTGATGGGCCTCGCCGTCGGCATGGGCGCGGCGCTGAGCATTGGCGCACTGAGCCCAAGCCTCGGCCCCTGGGCCCTGCCGCTGGTGGTGTTCGTGGTGGCGATGCTCGTGGTGTCGCTGCGCAGCCTGCGGGTGATGAATAACATCGTCGCCTACTTCCTCGGCCTGATCGCCTGGTTCGCCGCGCACCTGGAACCCTCCCTGGAAAGCTTCGCCGAACTCGGCGGTGCTGGAACCCTGGGCACCTTCGCCGGCTGGCTGTCCCACGCCGTACAACAACGCCTGCCCCGGCGTGCCTGAAACCACCCTCACCTGAAGAGACCAATGCCATGCAATCCGTCATCCTGATTACCGGCGCCTCCAGTGGTTTTGGCGCCCTGACCGCCCGCGCCCTCGCCGACGCCGGCCACATTGTCTACGCCAGCATGCGTGAAACCCTGGGCCGCAATGCGCCGCAAGTGGCCGAGGTGCGGCGCTACGCCGACGAGCACCGGGTCGATTTGCGCAGCGTCGAACTGGACGTCGCCTCCAGCGCCTCGGTCGAGGCCGGTGTCGCCCGGATAGTCGCCGACTGCGGCCGGCTGGACGTGATCATCCACAACGCCGGGCACATGGCCTTCGGCCCCGCCGAAGCCTTCACCCCCGAACAGTTCGCCCAGCTCTACGACATCAACGTACTGAGCACCCAGCGGGTCAACCGCGCGGCCCTGCCGCAACTGCGCAAGCAGGGCCGGGGACTGGTGCTGTGGGTATCCTCCAGCAGCGCCCGCGGCGGCACCCCGCCCTACCTGGCGCCGTACTTCGCGGCCAAGGCGGCGATGGACTCCCTGGCGGTGTCCTATGCCGGGGAGCTGGCGCGCTGGGGCGTGGAGACCTCGATCATCGTGCCGGGCGCCTTCACCCAGGGCACCAACCACTTCGCGCACTCCGGCGCCCCGGCCGACCAGGCCCGCGCCGCCGAGTACAACCAGGGCCCCTATGCCGGCGTGCCGGAGCAGGCACTCAACGGCCTGGCCGCCCTGGAGCCGGCTGACGCCGATGTCACCGAGGTCGCGAAGGCCATCGTCGAGATCGTCGGCCTGCCCTTCGGCTCCCGGCCGTTGCGCCGGCATATCGACCCGTCCCAGGACGGTGCCGAGATCGTTAATGCCATGGCCGACCGGGTGCGCGCCGAGATGTTTCGCCGCATCGGCCTGGAAGACCTGCTCAAGCCCGCCGTTCGCTGAAACAACGGCACCGATGGCCCGGGCACTCCCCGGGCCATCGCTGCTTTCCACCGGCTTATTCGCGGAGACACTCATGCCCCCGACCACCGACTCGCCCGTTTCGTCCAACACCCTGCTGTTCCCGGCCTTCGCTTTTCGCGGAGCAGGACGCTACTCCCTGGACCACACTCTAGGTCGGGAACCTTGAACCGCCATCGACCCTGGGCTCACCCCTGAATTCCGCCCGCGAGGACTTCATCATGCACACCGCGATCATCACTTGCTTCGGCCTGATTCTCCTGGCGCTGATGCTGTTTATCGGCGAAAAGCTCGGCCTCGGCCGCCAGACCCTGGCCTACAGTTTCGTCGTACTCTGGCTGGCGCTGACGGTGATCAACGGCGCGGTGGGGATGGTCCACGCCGGCCAGCCCCTGAGCACGGAGCTGGCGGTCGGCAGTGTGGTGTTCGGCGTGCCGGTGGCGGCGCTGGTGTTGTTCACGGTATTGGGCCGGGCCTGAGGCCCCTGATCGCGGGCAAGCCTCGCTCCTACAGAAGCACGAGGTCTTCTGTAGGAGCAGGGGGGACGCCCAGTCCTTGCCCGCGATGACGGTGGCACAAACGCCACCGCCCCGCGATCAACGCACCAGGTGCAGGAACTGCATATGGCGTTCGTACTGGTCGAGGATGTCGTTGATGATCTGCTCCTTGGTGTAGCCCATCAGGTCATAGTCCTGGCTACCCTCGGCCAGGTGCACCTCGGCCCGGTAGTAACGCCGGTTGCGCATCTCCTTGGGCCCCATGCCGCCACGGGCGAAGGACGGGGTGAAGTAGCCGCGCATCTGCACCTGGTAGACGAACGGATGCTGGTCGCCATGGCCGATTTCCAGGCTGACGTTGTCGTTGGCCGGGTCCGGTTGGGTGATCACGTTCAGGCCTTTCTCGACGAACACCGCGGTCACTTCTTCGATGGCCGGGCGCACCGTCTGATCGAGGAAGCGATACACCTCGTCGCGCGACGGGAAATGCACCGCCTGGCTCAGGCGCTGGCGCCAGCCGCCCTTGCCGCGCCGCGAGGACGACGACACCGGCGCCAGCGAATGCAGCTGGGCGATCTGCTTCTGCGACTCGAGGTAGAAGGCCTTGTGCAGCCCCCACATCATCAGCAGCAGGATCATCGAGAACGGCAGCGAGGTCAGCACCACCGCCGACTTCAGCGAGTCGATGCTGCCGGCGAACAGCAGCGCGCTGGTGACCAGTGCGGTCATCGCGCCCCAGAACACCCGCAGCCATTTCGGCCCGTCTTCATCGGCATTGCCGCCCTTGGCCGACAGGGTAGAGAGCACCACGGTGCCGGAGTCGGCCGAGGTGACGAAGAACACGAAGCTGATGAACACCGTCACGGCGATGACAGTCTTGCTCCAGGGGTAGGTTTCCAGCAGCAGGTAGAGGGTCATCGAAGGGTTCTCGATGGCCGACATGCCCAGCGCGCTCATGCCATGGTTGAGCACCTGGTCGATGGCGCTGTTACCGAAGATCGACATCCAGGCCAGGGTGAAGCCCAGGGGAATCAGCAACACGCCGAACACGAATTCACGGATGGTCCGGCCACGGGAAATCCGCGCGATGAACAGGCCCACGAACGGCGACCATGCGATCCACCAGGCCCAGTAGAAGACGGTCCAGCCGCCCAGCCAGTCGCTGGGCTCGTCATAGGCGTAGAGGTCGAAACTCTTGGTCGGCAAGGCGCCGAGGTAATCGCCGAGGTTCTGGATCAGGGTGTTGAGCAGGTGCTGGGTGGGGCCGGCGAACAACACGAACAGCAGCAGCGCACAGGCCAGCAGCATGTTGATGTCGGACATCACCCGCACGCCCTTGTCGACGCCGGACACCGCGACAATGATCGCCGCGCCCATCATCAGGGTGATCAGGCCCACCTGGACCCACTGGGTGTGGGCGATGCCGAACAGATAATCCAGGCCGGAGTTGAGGTGCAGCACGCCAAAGCCCATGTCGGCGCCGAGGCCGAACACCGTGGCGATGATGCCGAAGCCATCCACCGCGTAGCCGATGGGGCCGTTGATGCGCTTGCCGATCAGCGGGTACAGCGCCGAACGCAGGGCCAGCGGCAGGTTATGCCGGTAGGCGAAATACGCCAGGGCCATGCCGACGAAGGCGAACACGCCCCAGCCATGCAGGCCCCAGTGCAGGAAGAGAATCTGCATGGCCTGGCGCGCCGCATCCGCGGTCCCGGCCTCGCCCTGGGGCGGTTGCAGCATGTGGGTCAGGGGTTCCGACACGCAGAAGAAGAACAGCGTGATGCTGATCCCGGCGGCGAACAGCATGCCGGCCCAGGACAGGTAACTGAATTCCGGTTCGTCGTGGTCGGCACCGAGCTTGATCTTGCCGTAGCCGGACAAGGCGGTGACCACCACGAAGATCAGGTACAGGGTCATGGCCAGCATGTAGTACCAGCCGACCGTATTGGCCGCCCAGTTTTGCGCGGCCAGCAGCCAGGCGCCGGCTTGTTCCGGCAGGGCAATGACCACCAGGCCGAAGGCCAGGATAAAGCTCGCGGCGAAGTAGAACACCGGCGGATTCATGCGGATCAGGCCGCTGGCGGGAATGGACGATGCACTCATCAAGCGTGCACCTCGAGGGGGTAAAACGCGGCTGAAAAGATCGGACTCAGCAAAGGTAAGCCTCCTGTTGTGAGCGGGCAGCGAGCTGCCGGTTTAACTTGAACAAGCGTTCAAGTTAAACACGGATAGGCGCGCAAGGACTAATCGCCGGGCTCGGCGGTCGCCTGATTTCGCAGGTTTTAAGAAAGGTCTGATGTGTGGCGGAGGGAATCGTTCAGCGTTAAATAAGCCGATTTCTGTAGCCGCTGCCGAAGGCTGCGCCAAGGCCCGCAGGGCCTGCAAAAGACCCAAGAGCGGCGCCCCTCTCGGGGCGATCGCAGCCCGCGGCAGCGGCTACATGATGCAAGCACCTCGGCTTATTTTTGCGACCCATCGTCATGCTGCAGGTTGGCCTGGGTCAGGTTGCACCCGGCCGGCACGCTGCGGGTCAGCCAGACATTGCCGCCGATGGTCGAGCCCTTGCCGATGGTGATGCGCCCGAGGATGGTCGCGCCGGCGTAGATCACCACGTCGTCCTCGACGATCGGGTGGCGCGGGTGGCCCTTCTGCAACTGGCCGTCCTCGTCCGCCGGGAAGCGCTTGGCACCCAGGGTCACGGCCTGGTAGATGCGCACACGCTCGCCGATGATCGCGGTCTCGCCGATCACCACACCGGTGCCGTGGTCGATGAAGAAACTGCGGCCGATCTGCGCCCCCGGGTGAATGTCGATGCCGGTGGCCGAGTGGGCGATTTCCGCGCTGATCCGCGCCAGCAGCGGCAGGCCGGCGCGGTACAGATGGTGGGCCAGGCGATGGTGGATCACCGCCAGGATGCCCGGGTAGCACAGCAGCACTTCATCGACGCTGCGCGCCGCCGGGTCGCCATGGTAGGCGGCCAGCACATCGGTATCGAGCAACACTCGCAGCCCCGGCAGGGCCAGGGCGAAATCCTGGATGATGCGGATGGCCCTGGCGTTGACGTCTTCGTCCGCCTCGCCGCTCTGGCGCGCGGCATAACGCAGCTCCAGGCGAGCCTGGGCGAGCAGCGCATTGAGGGCCGCGTCCAGGGTGTGGCCGACGTAGAAGTCCTCGCTTTCTTCGCGCAGGTCCACCGGGCCCAGGCGCATCGGGAACAAGGCCCCACACAGCGCCTCGAGAATCTCGGCCATGGCCGCGCGCGACGGCAGTTCCCGACCACCCTGCTCACCACTGACCCGCCCGTTGCGGGTACGCCACTGGTCGCGGGCATCACGCAGTTGACCGACTATGGTCTGCAATTGCCAATGGCTGGAACGCTCGCTCACGATAAGACTCCTCACTCAGGCGGCCGGACGGTCTGGCCGCGTAAACGACGTCACTTTACGGTATGCGTCCCAGGCCAAATTAAGAACTAATTGTGCTGGCCTAAGTACCTTTTGGCATAAGCGATTGACGGTTGCCCCGGTAAATATCGCTGCCTATAGTCCCTGACACCTCTGACAACCTGTGCGGCCTCATGATCAAACGACAGCTCGACCGTTTTAACCGTCTCGACCTGCTGGGCGGCGCCACCGCCCTGGAAAAACTCGAACGCCTGTCCACCTGGCTGGGCCGCGATGTCTACGTCAAGCGCGACGACACCACGCCGCTGGCCATGGGCGGCAACAAGCTGCGCAAACTCGAATACCTGGCCGCCGATGCGCTGGCCCAGGGCGCGGACACCCTGATCACCGCGGGCGCCATCCAGTCCAACCACGTACGCCAGACTGCGGCCCTGGCCGCCAGGCTCGGCCTGGGTTGCGTCGCCTTGCTGGAAAACCCCATCGGCACCGATGACAGCAATTACCTGGGCAACGGCAACCACCTGCTGCTCGACCTGTTCGACGCCAAGGTCGAGCTGGTGGAGAACCTGGACAACGCCGACGAGCAGTTGCAGGCCCTGGCCGAGCGCCTGCGCAGCAGCGGCAAGCAGCCGTACCTGGTGCCGATTGGCGGCTCCAATGCCCTCGGCGCGCTGGGTTACGTGCGCGCCGGCCTGGAGCTGGCGGAGCAGATCAACAACAGCGGGCTCGACTTCGCCGCCGTGGTGCTGGCCTCGGGCAGCGCCGGCACCCACAGCGGCCTGGCCCTGGCCTTGAGCGAAGTGTTGCCGCAGTTGCCGGTGATCGGCGTCACCGTGTCGCGCACCGACGAAGCGCAACGGCCGAAGGTCCAGGGCCTGGCCGAGCGCACCGCCGAATTGCTCGGGGTGACGTTGCCGGAGAGCTTCAAGGTGGAGTTGTGGGACGAATATTTCGCCCCGCGTTATGGCGAACCGAATGCCGGCACCCTGGCCGCGGTGAAACTGCTGGCAAGCCAGGAAGGCCTGCTGCTGGACCCGGTCTACACCGGCAAGGCCATGGCCGGCCTGCTCGACGGCATCGGCCGCCAGCGCTTCGACGACGGCCCGATCATCTTCCTGCATACCGGCGGCGCGCCGGCGCTGTTCGCTTATGCCGGTTCGTTTGCCTGAATACTGACCTGTAGCCGCTGCCGCAGGCTGCGATCGGCGGCGCAGCCGTCGTAAAACCTGCGCATGCGGCGCATCAGAAAAGACGCGTTCGCCGGATTTGCGCCTGCTACGTCGGAATGCCGCCCAAAACGATCGCAGCCTGCGGCAGCGGCTACAGAGGGTTGAGAACGTATATTTACAAAAAGCATAACAATGTGAATTTATATTATTTTTACATCTATAAGCAGCCACTTATAGTCGCGCCGCAGGCGAATTTGCCGCGAGACGCATACGCTGCATTTAGTGCAGGATAAGGCGCTCGTTCCCGCTCACCGATTGACCTGCATCTCCCAACCGCATCTGCATAAGAAAACACAGGGGCTTGTCATGATTTTTTCCGCACTACGTCGAAATATCCTCATTGGCTCGCTGGGTCTGGCCCTCGGTGCCGGGTTGCTGGGGCAAGCGGTTGCCGGTGAGCAACTGCAGAAGATCAAGGACGCCGGCACCATCAACGTCGGCCTGGAAGGCACTTATCCACCATTCAGCTACGTCGACGAAAGCGGCAAGCTGGCCGGCTTCGAAGTCGAGTTCTCCGAAGCCCTGGCGCAGAAGCTGGGCGTGAAGGTCAAACTGCAGCCGACCAAGTGGGACGGCATCCTCGCCGCCCTGGAGTCCAAGCGCCTGGACGCGGTGATCAACCAGGTGACCATCTCCGATGAGCGCAAGAAAAAATACGACTTCTCCACCCCCTACACCGTTTCCGGCATCCAGGCCCTGACCCAGAAGAAGAACGAAGGCAAGTTCAAGACCGCCGCCGATCTGGCCGGGCACAAGGTCGGTGTCGGCCTGGGCACCAACTACGAACAATGGCTCAAGGACAACGTGCCGCAAGCCATCATCAAGACCTACGACGACGATCCGACCAAGTACCAGGACCTGCGCGTAGGCCGTATCGACGCGATCCTGGTGGACCGCCTGGCCGCCTTCGAGCTGATCAAGAAAACCAACGACACCCTGGCCGTTTCCGGCGAGCCCTTCTCCCGCCAGGAAGCCGGCGTGGCCCTGCGCAAAGGCGAACCCGAACTGCTGGCCGCGGTGAACAAGGCGATCGAGGAACTGCGCGCCGACGGCACGCTGAAAAAGCTCTCGGAAAAATACTTCAACGCTGACGTCACTCAATAATGGAAGCAGGTTTTCAGTTCGAACTGTCTTTCCCGCAGTTGAGCCAGCAAATCGCCGAAACCACGCAGCTGTTGCTGAACTCCGCGCCCTTCCTGCTCAAGGGCGCGTATTTCACGGTCATCCTCAGCCTCGGCGGCATGTTCTTCGGATTGGCGCTGGGTTTCGCCCTGGCGCTGATGCGCCTGTCGCGCTTCAAGCTGCTGAGCTGGATCGCCCGCGTCTATGTGTCGTTCTTTCGCGGCACGCCGTTGCTGGTGCAACTGTTCGTGATCTATTACGGCCTGCCGCAGCTGGGTATCGAGCTTGACCCGCTGCCGGCGGCGCTGATCGGCTTCTCGTTGAACATGGCGGCCTATGCCTGCGAGATCCTCCGCGCGGCCATCGGCTCCATCGAGCGCGGGCAGTGGGAAGCGGCGGCCAGCATTGGCATGACCCGGGCCCAGACCCTGCGCCGGGCGATCCTGCCGCAAGCCATGCGCACGGCCCTGCCGCCCCTGGGCAACAGCTTTATCTCGCTGGTCAAGGACACGGCCCTGGCCGCCACCATCCAGGTCCCGGAACTGTTCCGCCAGGCACAGCTGATCACCGCCCGGACCTTCGAAGTCTTCACCATGTATCTTGCCGCCGCACTGATCTACTGGGTTCTGGCCAGCGTGCTGGCGCACCTGCAGAACCGACTGGAAGAGCGGGTCAATCGGCACGACCAGGAGTCCTGAACCCATGATTGTGGTTGAAAAACTGACGAAGCAGTTCAAGGGTCAGACCGTCCTCAATGGCATCGACCTGACGGTGGCGGAAGGCGAGGTGGTCGCCATCATCGGCCCCAGCGGCTCGGGCAAGACCACCTTTTTGCGCTGCCTGAATTTCCTCGAAGAACCTACCAGCGGCCGGATCAAGGTCGGCAACATCGAGATCGATGGCAGCCGCCCGCTGACCCAGCAGCAGGGCCTGGTGCGGCAACTGCGCCAGCAGGTGGGTTTCGTGTTCCAGAACTTCAACCTGTTCCCCCATCGCACCGCGCTGGAAAACGTCATCGAAGGCCCGCTGGTGGTGAAGAAGACGCCCCGCGAGCAGGCGCTGGCCCTGGGCCGCGGGCTGTTGGCCAAGGTCGGCCTGGCGGGCAAGGAAGACGCCTATCCGCGGCGCCTATCCGGCGGCCAGCAACAGCGCGTGGCGATTGCCCGGGCGCTGGCGATGGAGCCGGAAGTGATCCTGTTCGACGAACCGACCTCGGCCCTCGACCCGGAGCTGGTGGGCGAAGTACTGGCGACCATCCGCGGCCTGGCCGAAGAAAAGCGCACCATGGTCATCGTCACCCACGAAATGGGCTTCGCCCGCGACGTGGCCAACCGGGTGATCTTCTTCGACAAGGGGGTGATCGTCGAACAGGGCGAAGCCAAGGCGCTGTTCGCCAACCCCAGGGAAGAACGCACCCGGCAATTCCTCAGCAAGTTCCTCACCTCGGGCCATCCCCAGGCCTGAGTGGCGCCCTCGCTGCCGAGCCCGGGATGGGCTGTGCAGCGAACGCAAACCCGCCATCACATTCCGCCAGACACATCGCATACGCCGGTTTACGACGGCTACGCCGCCGAGCGCAGGCTACGCCAGCGGCTACAGAAACCACGCTCCCTTGTAACCACGCGCCCCTGTAACCACATCCCCTGTAACCGCTGCCGAGCAACGCGAGGCTGCGATCGGTCTGGGCGGCATTCCGACACAGCGGCCGCCAGGCCCGCCACTGCATTGCGCCCGGAAAACCGTATGCCCCGGTTTTACGACGGCTACGTCGCCGCGCGCAGGCTGCGCCAGCGGCTACAGGCCTCGGATCTATCTCCCATTACCCTTCGCCTTTTCCTACCTGCCGTATACGTAAACCCCTTCTATACATATTCCTAAAAGTTAGTTTATTTAATTTTTATACGCGCATAGGGTATATGCACCGGACCACCGGACATTCTTGAACCCGATTTCGCCGCCACGACGCGGCACTTCCAAAGATGTGAGGTAGGTATGGTCCGGAACACAATCACCCCAGTGCAGATCGCCAGGGCATTGCGTGCAGCCAAGGAGTGGCACTGATGTCCAATCTGGCCGATGCAAATGTCCAGAGCGATCTGGATGTCGCCCCCCTGTTGTTGCCCGCACGGGTTCTGCTAAACGACGCAGAAGCCCTTCAAGCCGCCCATGAACTGGCCACCGTCGCCCGCCAGCAGGCGGCCCGGCGCGACCAGCAGCGCAAGCTGCCGTGGGCACAAATCGAACATTTCACCCGCAGTGGCCTGGGCAGTATTGCCATTCCCCGTGAGTACGGCGGCCCGCAGGTGTCTTTCGTGACCCTGGCCGAAGTCTTCGCGATCATTTCCGCGGCCGACCCGGCCCTGGGACAGATCCCGCAGAACCAGTTCGGCATTCTCAACCTGATCCTCGGCAGCGCCACCGAACGGCAGAAAAAGCAGCTGTTCCAGAGCGTTCTGGAAGGCTGGCGCATCGGAAACGCCGGCCCGGAACGCGGGACCAAAAACACCCTGGAACTCAAGGCGCGGATCACCGCCGACGGCGACGGTTACCTGCTCAATGGCCAGAAGTTCTATTCCACCGGCGCCCTGTTCGCCCACTGGGTGGCGGTCAAGGCGCTGAACGACGACGGCAAGCAAGTATTGGCCTTCGTCCGGCGCGGCACGCCAGGGCTGCGCATCGTCGACGACTGGTCGGGCTTCGGCCAGCGCACCACCGCCAGCGGCACCATTTTGCTCAACAACGTGCGGGTCGATGCCGACCTGGTGGTGGACAACTGGCGGATCAACGAGTCGCCGAATATCCAGGGCGCGGTCTCGCAGCTGATCCAGGCGGCCATCGACGCCGGCATCGCCCGCGCCGCCATCGACGACGCCATCAGCTTCGTGCGTGAACGCTCGCGGCCGTGGGTCGACGCCAACGTCGAACGGGCCAGCGACGACCTCTATGTGATCGCCGACATCGGCAAGCTGAAAATCGAACTGCACGCCGCCGAGGCCCTGCTGCGCAAGGCCGGCCAGGTGCTGGACCAGGTCAGCGCCGCGCCGATCAGCGCCGAGTCCGCCGCCCGCGCCTCGATCGCCGTGGCCGAGGCCAAGGTGCTGACCACCGAGATCTCCCTGCTGGCCAGCGAGAAACTCTTCGAGCTGGCCGGCAGCCGCGCCACCCTCGCCGAGTTCAACCTCGACCGGCACTGGCGCAACGCCCGGGTCCACACCCTGCACGATCCGGTGCGCTGGAAATACCACGCCGTCGGCGCCTATCACCTGAACGGCACCCTGCCGGCTCGCCATTCCTGGATTTAAGCGACCAGATCTCTGGAGAAGTACATGACTCTTTCTCAACACGTCGCGGTCATAACCAGCGATGAGCAAGCCCTGATCGTCGCCAGCGACCTGGCCGAGGATTTCAAGCGCGACAGCGCCCTGCGCGACCGCGAACGCCGCCTGCCCCACCCCGAACTCGAAGCCTTTTCCCGCTCCGGCCTGTGGGGCATCAGCGTGCCCAGGGAATACGGCGGCGCCGGTGTGTCCAACGTCACCCTGGCCAAGGTCATCGCCCTGATCGCCCAGGCCGACGGCTCCCTGGGGCAGATCCCGCAGAACCATTTCTACGCCCTCGAAGTGCTGCGGGTGAACGGCAGCGAGGCGCAGAAGAAACGCCTGTACGCCGAGGTCCTGGCCGGCCAGCGCTTCGGCAATGCCCTGGCCGAACTGGGCACCAAGACCGCCCACGACCGCACCACTCGCCTGACCCGGGATGCGCAGGACGGACGCGACGGCTATCGCATCAACGGTCGCAAGTTCTATTCCACCGGCGCCCTCTATGCCCAGCGCATCCCCACGTCGGTGGTGGATGAACAGGGCGTGCAGCAACTGGCCTTTGTCCCGGCGGACAGCCAGGGCCTGAACGTGATCGACGACTGGAGCGGCTTCGGCCAGCGCACCACCGGCAGCGGCTCGGTGGTATTCGAGGACGTGTTCGTCGCCGCCGAGGACGTGATTCCCTTTCAGAGCGCCTTCGAGCGCCCGACCACCGTCGGCCCGCTGGCGCAGATTCTCCACGCCGCCATCGACACCGGTATCGCTCGCGCCGCCTATGAGGACGCCCTGCATTTCGTGCGCACCAAGACCCGGCCGTGGATCGATTCCGGCAGCGACAAGGCCAGCGAAGACCCGCTGACCCTCAAGAGCTTCGGCCACCTGAGCATTCGTCTGCACGCCACCGAGGCGTTGCTGGAGCGTTCCGGGGAGTTCCTCGACGCGGCCCAGGTCGAACTCGACGCCGAGACGGTGGCCGCCGCGTCCATCGCGGTCGCCGAGGCCCGCGCCATCAGCAGCGAAATCTCCCTGGCCGCCGGCAGCACCCTGTTCGAGCTGGCCGGCAGCCAGGCGACCCTGGCCGAACACGGCCTGGACCGTCACTGGCGCAACGCCCGGGTGCACACCCTGCACGACCCCGTGCGCTGGAAGTACCACGCGGTGGGCAACTACTACCTCAACCAGACGAACCCGCCACTGCGGGGGACGATCTGATGAGCGCTCTGGAGAAAGGCAAAAAAAAGATCCTGCTCAATGCCTTCAACATGAACTGCATCGGGCACATCAACCACGGCCTGTGGACCCATCCACGGGACACCTCGACCCAGTACAAGACTATCGAGTACTGGACCGAGCTGGCGCAGCTGCTGGAGCGCGGACTGTTCGACGGGCTGTTCATCGCCGACATCGTCGGGGTCTACGACGTCTACCAGAACTCGGTGGACGTGACGCTCAAGGAGTCGATCCAGCTGCCGGTCAACGATCCACTGCTGCTGGTTTCGGCCATGGCCGCGGTGACCCGCAACCTCGGCTTCGGCCTCACCGCCAACCTCACCTACGAGCCGCCGTACCTGTTCGCCCGGCGCATGTCGACGCTGGACCACCTGAGCCGCGGCCGGGTCGGCTGGAACATCGTCACCGGCTACCTCGACAGCGCCGCCAAGGCCATGGGCCTGAGCGAACAGGCCGAGCACGACCGGCGCTACGACCAGGCCGACGAATACCTGCAAGTGCTCTACAAACTCTGGGAAGGCAGCTGGGAAAACGACGCGGTGATCAACGACCGCGAACAACGGATCTACGCCCGGCCGGAGAAGGTGCACAAGGTCGAGCACAAGGGCGAGTTCTATCAGGTCGAGGGCTATCACCTGTGCGAACCCTCGCCGCAGCGCACGCCGGTGCTGTTCCAGGCCGGCAGTTCCGATCGCGGCCTGCTGTTCGCCGGGCGCCACGCCGAATGCGTGTTCATCAGCGGGCAGAATAAAGCCTCGACCCGCGCCCAGGTGGACAAGGTCCGCGCCAGCGCTGTGGCGGCCGGGCGCAATCCCGAGGACATCAAGGTGTTCATGGGGCTCAACGTGATAGTCGCCGCGACCGAGGAGCTGGCCTGGAAGAAGCACGCGGAGTACCGCAGCTACGCCAGCGCGGAGGCCGGGGTGGCGCATTTCTCGGCGTCCACCGCCATCGACTTTTCCCAGTACGAGATCGACGAACCGATCCAGTACGTGAAGAGCAACGCCATCCAGTCGGCCACCAAGAACCTGCAGAACAACGACTGGACCCGACGCAAGCTGCTCGACCAGCACGCCCTGGGCGGGCGCTACATCACCGTGGTCGGCTCGCCGCAGCAGGTGGCCGACGACCTCGAATCCTGGATCGCCGAGACTGGCCTGGACGGCTTCAACCTGACCCGCATCGTCACCCCGGAAAGTTATGCCGACTTCATCGACCTGGTGATCCCCGAGCTGCAACGCCGCGGCTCGTACAAGACCGCCTACGACAACGGCACCCTGCGCGAAAAGCTGTTCCGGCAGGACGCGCAATTACCGGAGCAACACAGCGGCGCCACCTATCGACCCTAACCCTGTAGCCGCTGCCGCAGGCTGCGATAAGGCCCGAAGGGCCTTCCAACGATCTCAAGAGCACGTCCTCTTCGAGGCCGATCGCAGCCTTCGGCAGCGGCTACAGGTCACCTGAACATCCCATGCACTGACTGGAAACCTGACCATGAAAACCAAGCTCTTAAGCCACCCAGTCAAAGCACTGGCCCTCGCCCTCGGACTGTTCGCCAGCGCGGTATTCGCCGCCGACGCGCCGCTGAAAGTCGGCACCACCGCCGCCTTCGCCATCCCCCTGGAGGCCGCCGTCGAAGAGGCCGGCAAACAGGGCCTGAAAGTCGAGCTGGTGGAGTTCAGCGACTGGATCGCGCCGAACGTCAGCCTGGCCGCCGGCGATATCGACGTGAACTACTTCCAGCACATCCCGTTCCTGGAAAACGCCAAGGCCGCCGCCGGTTTCGACCTGGTGCCGTTCGCCCCGGGGATCATCAACAACGTCGGCCTGTACTCGAAGCAATACAAAAGCTTCGACGAACTGCCCGAAGGCGCCACGGTGGCCATTGCCAACGACCCGATCAACAGCGGCCGCGGCTTGCAGCTGCTGGCCAAGGCCGGCCTGATCAGCCTCAAGCCGGGGGTCGGCTACAAGGCCACCGAGG
Organism: Pseudomonas sp. GW822-FHT05A08; assembly: GCF_058800485.1. Taxonomy (NCBI): domain Bacteria; kingdom Pseudomonadati; phylum Pseudomonadota; class Gammaproteobacteria; order Pseudomonadales; family Pseudomonadaceae; genus Pseudomonas; species Pseudomonas sp. GW822-FHT05A08. The sequence continues at coordinate 549,479 of NZ_CM179511.1, read as the reverse complement.
ACGACATTGTCGCCAACCCGAAAAAGCTGAAGATCCTCCAGGTCGAGGCCGTGCAACTGGTACGCGCCTATGACGACGCCGATCTGGTACAGGGCTACCCGGCCTATATCCGCCTGGCCAAGACCTTCGATGCCGGTTCGGCGCTGCTGTTCGACGGCCTCGACCACAAGGAATACGTGATCCAGTTCGTGATCCAGCCCAAGAGCAAGACCGACCCGCGGCTGATCAAGTTCGTCGATATCTACCAGCATTCGCCGGCGGTGCGCGCCGCCCTGGACAAAGCCCACGGCAAGCTCTACCAAGCCGGCTGGGAAGGTTGAGATGAGCGTCGCCTACCTTGCGCACAAGTCGCCGAACCAACCGCCCGAACAGCGGCAGGACGCGCAGCAGACCGAGCTGCATCCAGAACTGAACCGCGCCCACGTGCGCTTCATCGGCCTGACCAAGACCTATCAGAGCCAGCAAGGCCCGGTGCAGGCCCTGCACGGGATCGACCTGGCGATCCAGCGCGGCGAAGTGTTCGGCATCATCGGCCGCAGCGGCGCCGGCAAGTCGTCGCTGATCCGTACCATCAACCGCCTGGAACAGCCTTCGGGCGGCCGGGTGCTGATCGATCAGGTGGACATCGGCGACTTCGACGAAGACCGCCTGGTGGAGCTGCGCCGGCGCATCGGCATGATCTTCCAGCACTTCAACCTGATGTCGGCCAAGACCGTGTGGCAGAACGTCGAGCTGCCGCTGAAGGTGGCCGGCGTGCCCAAGGAACAGCGCGAGCGCAAGGTCCGCGAACTGCTGGAGCTGGTGGGCCTGAAGGACAAGCACAAGGCCTACCCGGCGCAGCTCTCGGGCGGGCAGAAACAGCGGGTGGGCATCGCCCGGGCGCTGGTCCACGACCCGGCGATCCTGCTGTGCGACGAGGCCACCTCGGCGCTGGACCCGGAGACCACCCAGTCGATCCTCGGCCTGCTCAAACAGATCAACCAGCGCCTGGGTCTGACCATCGTCCTGATCACCCACGAGATGGCGGTGATCCGCGATATCTGCGACCGGGTGGTGGTGCTGGAGCATGGGCATATCGTCGAGCAGGGGCCGGTCTGGGAAGTGTTCGGCAACCCGCAGCACGAGGTCAGCAAAACCCTGCTGGCGCCCTTGCAGCACGGCTTGCCGGAAGAGTTGCAAAACCGTCTGCTGGCCCAGCCGAAGTCTGCCGACGCGGCGGTGGTATTGCGCGTGCAGTTCACCGGCAGGACCAGCGACGAGCCGGACCTGGCCGCGCTGTTCAGCACCCTGGGCGGGCGCGTGCGGCTGCTGCACGGCGGCGTGGAACGGATCCAGGGGCATGCCCTGGGGCAATTGCTGCTGGCGGTCAGCGGCTCGTCCCTGGGCGCCGAGGAGCAACGTTTGCGCGCGCAGCACTTTTTGCACAAGCAATGGACACAACAGGTAGAGGTGCTGGGTTATGTGGTTTGATCGCTTGCTCCAGGGCGTTATCGATACCTTCCTGATGGTCGGCGTGTCGTCGCTGATCGCGCTGCTGGCGGGCATTCCGCTGGCGGTGATCCTGGTCACCAGCGGCAAGGGCGGGATCTATGAAGCGCCCAGGCTGAACAGCGTGCTGGGGGCCTTCGTCAACCTGTTCCGCTCGATCCCGTTCCTGATCCTGATGGTGGCGCTGATCCCCTTCACCCGGCTGATCGTCGGCACTACCTACGGCGTCTGGGCCGCCGTGGTGCCACTGACCATCGCCGCCACGCCGTTCTTCGCGCGGATCGCCGAGGTCAGCCTGCGCGAGGTCGACCACGGCCTGATCGAAGCCGCCCAGGCCATGGGCTGCCGGCGCTGGCACATTGTCTGGCATGTGCTGTTGCCGGAGGCGCTGCCGGGCATCGTCGGCGGCTTCACCATCACCCTGGTGACCATGATCAACTCCTCGGCCATGGCCGGGGCCATCGGCGCCGGTGGCCTGGGGGACATCGCCTATCGCTACGGTTACCAGCGTTTCGACAGCCAGATCATGCTCACGGTGATTGTGCTGCTGGTGATCCTGGTGGCGGCGATCCAGCTCGGCGGCGACCGCCTGGCGCGGGTGCTCAACAAACGTTGAGAAACGCCACCTTCGTTGTGACGAATAACCTGTAGCCGCTGCCGAAGGCTGCAATCGGTTTGGGCGGCATTCCGTGCGAAGCGGCCGTGCTCTTGAGAGCGCCGAAGGCCCTTCGGGCCTTATCGCAGCCTTCGGCAGCGGCTACAGAGGGCCGAGGGGACGGGCATGGGGTATATTCGGCACATCACTCCAGCCAACGCAGCCCGCCATGAAACTCGCTCCCGACGACCTCGACCAGATCACCTCCACCACCCTGGGTCACTACAACCAGGTGGCCGAAGATTTCCGCGAAGGCACCCGCGACCACGATGTCAGCCAGAACATCGACGCGCTGCTTCGACATATCCAGGGCACAGCGCCCTTCACCCTGCTGGACTTCGGCTGCGGCCCCGGGCGCGACCTGCAGACCTTTACCCGCCTGGGTCATATCGCGGTCGGCCTCGACGGCTCCGAACGCTTTGCCCAGATGGCCCGGGACGACAGCGGCTGCGAGGTCTGGCAGCAGGACTTCCTCAAGCTCGACCTGCCCGCCGAGCGCTTCGACGGCATCTTCGCCAACGCCGTGCTGTTTCATATCCCCTCGCAGGAGTTGCCGCGGGTGCTGCGCCAACTGCATGCCACGCTGAAACCCGGCGGCGTGCTGTTCAGCTCCAACCCGCGCGGCGACAACCGCGAAGGCTGGAACGGCGCACGTTATGGCGCCTACCACGACCTGGCGGCCTGGCAGCAATTGCTCACCGCGGCGGGGTTTGTCGAGCTGGAGCATTACTACCGACCCGCCGGCCTGCCGCGGGAGCAGCAGCCGTGGCTGGCGAGTGTGTGGCGCAAGGTTTGAGCGGTTTGCCAGATAGGCCGTAGCGCCTGGTTCGCGGGCAAGCCTCGCTCCTACGTAGGAGCGAGGCTTGCCCGCGATGGCGTCCTCTCGAACGAGCACAATCTCAAGCCGTGGTTTTCTTCGGCTCCTGGATCTTGTACCAGGCCACATACAGCGCCGGCAGGAACAGCAGCGTCAGCAGGGTGGCGACGATGATGCCGCCGATCATGGCGTAGGCCATCGGCCCCCAGAACACTTCCCGGGCGATGGGGATCATGCCCAGGCTGGCCGCCGCGGCGGTCAGCAGGATCGGCCGGCGCCGGTGCTCGGTGGCTTGCACCACCGCGTCCCAGGATGAATGACCGGCGCGCTCGAATTCGTCGATCTGGGTCACCAGGATCACCGAGTTGCGGATGATGATGCCGATCAGCGCGAGAATCCCGAGGATCGCCACAAAGCCCATGGGCGTGCCCGACGGCACCAGCGCCAGGACCACGCCGATCAGCCCCAGGGGCGCGACGCTGGCCACCAGGAACAGCTTCTGCACGCTGTGCAGCTGGATCATCAGGAAGGTCGCCATGAGGAACAGCATCAACGGCACCACCTTGGCGATCGGCCCCTGGGCCTTGCCGCTCTCCTCCACCGTGCCGCCGGTGGCCACCGAATAACCGACCGGCAGGCTGGCGGCGAACTTGTCGATGTCGGGCTTGAGCAACCTGACCAGGTCGGTCGGCTGGATCTCATCACGCACCGAGGCCTTGATGGTGATGGTCGGCTTGCGGTCACGGCGCCAGACCAGCGGCTGCTCCAGTTCGTAACGCACGGTGGCGAAGGCCAGCAGCGGAATCGAGGTGCCGTTGGGGTTGACGATCTGCAGGTTCTGCAGGGTTTCCGGGGAACCGCGCTCGCTGTCGTCGGCCCGGCCGACCACGTTGATCAGGTAGATGTCGTCATGCACCTGGGTCACGGTGGAGCCGCTGACGATGCTGTTCATCAACTGCGCCACATCCTCCGAAGACAGCCCCAACTGGCGGGCCTTGTCCTGGGCGATGTCGATGCGCAGCACTTTGCCCGGCTCGTTCCAGTCGTAGATGATCTCGCCGATGTGCGCGTTCTTGTCCAGTTCGGTGGCCAGCTCGATGGCGTGCTTGCGCACCTGGTCGATGTCCTTGCCGCTGACCCGGTACTGGATCGGCCGCCCCACCGGCGGGCCCATTTCCAGGGCCTGGACGTAGCTGCCGATACCGACGAAGTCGTCGCGCAGACGTTTTTTCAGGCGTTCGGTCAGCGCCGTGCGCGACTCCAGGCCCTTGCTGACGATCACCAGCTGCGCGTAGTAGGGGTTCTGCAGTTGCTGGTCCAGCGGCAGGTAGAAACGGATCGCGCCTTCGCCGATGTAAGTGCTCCAGCGCACGATGTCCGGATCGTCCTTGAGGGTCGCCTCCAGGCGATCCACCGCCATGCGGGTCTCGGCGATCGAGGCGTTCTGCGGCAGGTTGAGGTCGACGAGAATCTCCGGCCGGTCCGAGGACGGGAAGAACTGGTTCTGCACGAAGCGCATGCCGACCACCGACAGCACGAACGCCAGGACGGTAATACCGATGGCCCACCAGCGGTTGCGCATGGCCCACAGCAGGCCGCCATTGAAGGCGCGGCCGATGCGGCCCGGCTCCTCGGAGTGGGGCTTCACATGGGTGCTGAGGATATGCACGCCGATCACCGGGGCGAACAGCACGGCGACTATCCACGACACCAGCATGGCCACGGCGATCACCGCGAACAGGGTGAAGGTGTACTCGCCGGCGGAACTGGCGTTGAGGCCGATGGGCACGAAGCCGGCGACCGTTACCAGGGTCCCGGTGAGCATCGGGAAGGCCGTGGAGGTGTAGGCGAAGGTCGCCGCCTGCTCCTTGCTCTCGCCCATCTCCAGGCGCGTGACCATCATCTCCACGGTGATCATCGCGTCGTCCACCAGAAGGCCCAGGGCGATGATCAACGCCCCGAGGGAAATCCGCTGCATGGTGATGCCGCTGTATTCCATGAAGACGAAGACCATCGCCAGCACCAGCGGAATCGAGCACGCCACCACCAGCCCGGCGCGCACGCCCAGGCTGACGAAACTCACCACCAGCACAATCACCACCGCCTCGAGCAGCGCGCTGGTAAAGCCGCCGACGGCTTTTTCCACCACCTCGGCCTGGTCCGACACCGTGTGCACGCCCACGCCCACCGGCAGCTCGGCGGTGAGCTGGTCCATCTTGAGGTGCAGGGCCTTGCCGAAGTCCTGGATGTTGCCGCCCTTCTTCATGGCGATCGCCAGGCCGATGGCCGGCTGGCCGTTGAAGCGGAACTGCGGCGTCGAAGGGTCGACGTAGCCGCGGCTGATCTCGGCGATATCCGCCAGGCGATAGAAGCGCTCGTTGAGCCGCAGGTTGACCGTGGCCAGGTCTTTCTCGGAAGCGAACTGCCCCGAGGTGCGCACGGAAATCCGCTCCGGCCCGGCCTCGATCACCCCGGCCGGGGTCACCGCGTTCTGCGACTGCAGGCTTTGCAGAACCTGGCGCTGGTCGATGCCCAGCGCCGCCAGCTTGCGTGTGGAGAAGTTCAGGTAGATGACTTCGTCCTGCTCGCCGACCATCTCCACCTTGCCCAGGTTCGGCACCTCGCGGATCTCGGCGCGCACCTGCTCCACGTAGTCGCGCAACTGACGCATGCTCAGGCCGTCGGCGGTAAAGGCGTAGACCGAGCCGAACACATCACCGAATTCGTCGTTGAACCCCGGCCCTTGCAGACCCTGGGGGAAGTCGCCGCGAATGTCGTTGATCTTCTTGCGCACCTGGTACCAGATCTCGGGGATGTCCTTGGCGCTGGTGGTGTCACGCAGGTTGACGAACACCGTCGATTCGCCGGGGCGGGTGTAGCTTTTCACGTAGTCGAGGGAGTCCAGCTCTTCGAGCTTTTTCTCGATGCGGTCGGTGACCTGCTTGAGGGTTTCCTCCTGGGTCGCGCCCGGCCAGCGGGTCTGGATGACCATGGTCTTGATGGTGAAGGACGGGTCTTCCTCGCGCCCCAGGTTCAGGTAGGAGAACACGCCCATCAGCAGGGCGACGAACATCAGGTACCAGATGAAGGACTGATGCTTGATGGCCCACTCGGATAAATTGAAGCTCCCTTTTGTGGCCGGCGTCATCGTGGGCTGTCCTCGTCGATTTTGACTTTCTGCCCCGGTTTGAGGCTGTTCACACCGGCGCTCACCACCCGCTCGCCGATTTTGATCCCGCTGCCGATCAATGCCGAATCATGGTCGCGGCTGAGCACCGTGACCTCCTGCGGCGCCACGGTCCGTGCCTGCGGGTCGACGATCCAGACCCGGGTCTGGCCGTCCACTTCCTGCAGGGCCGACAGCGGCACCTCGATGCGCGGGACGATGGCGGAGCTGAGGGTCACGCTGATGGCCGTGCCGAGGCGGAATGCTTCGGGGGTTTCGGTCAGGGTCAGGCGCGAGCGCCGGGTGCGGGTGGCGCTCTGCGCCTGGGGTTCGATTTCACGCACGATGGCGGTGGTGTTGATGCTCGGGTCCAGCTGCAAGGCGACCTTGAACACCACGTCGGCCGGCAACTGATCCACCAGGGATGCCGGCAGGTCGATCACCGCTTCCTTGATGTCCGGACGGGCCAGGGTCACCACCTGCTGGCCGGCGCTGACCACCTGGCCGGCCTCGGCATTCCAGGCGGTGACCACGCCGCCGTGATCGGTGCGCAGCTCGCTGTAGGCGAGTTGGTCGCGGGCCTGGCTGACCGCGGCCCTGGCCTGGTCCAACGAAGCGCGGGTGGTCTTCAGGTCGGTCTGGGCGATATCCAGCTGCGCCTGGGCGCCGACGCCACGATCGAACAATTGCTGCTGGCGCCGGGCGTTGGCCTGGGCATTGATCCATTGCGCCTCGATCCGGGCCAGGTCGCCCTGGGCGGAACGCAACTGGTTCTGCTGGTCGGTGGGGTCGAGGGTGGCGAGCAAGGCGCCCTTGCCCACCTCAGCGCCGACGTCGACATTGCGATTGGCGATACGCCCCGGCACCCGGAAACCGAGGTTGGTTTCATAGCGGGCCTGGATGCTCCCGGCGAACCGCCCGAGGCTTTCCTCGGACTCGGCGCGCACCTCGAACGACAGCACCGGGCGCACCGGCTCGGGCGCCGGTTCTTCCTTGGAGCAGGCGCCCAGCGTCAGGCCGGCGCATAACAGCAGGGACAGGCGCTTCATGGCTGGGCTCCTTGGGTGCCGGTCTCGGCAACGATCTCGACGAGCATCCCCGGGTGCAACAACTGGCCACCGGCGATCACCACTTTTTCGCCGCCCTTGAGGCCGTCGCTGATGATCACCTTGCCGGTCTGGTAACGCCCCACCGTGACGGTGTGCAGGGTAGCCTTGCCGTCCTCGCCCACCAGCCATACGGCCGGCTCGTTGAGGTTCTTGGTCAGCGCCGCCCAGGGCAGCTCGACACTGGCCTGGCCGGCCGCATGGGCGCTGGCGCTGACCACCGAGCCCAGGTCCATGCCCGCCGGCAGGCCGTCGAGGGCCACCTTGACCTGCACCGTGCCGCTCTGCGCCGACACCACCGGGGTGACTTCACGCACCTTGCCGGTGGTCTTGATGTTCGGGTTGTCCAGCAGGCTGACGGTGATCGCGCCTTGCTTCGGCGGGGCCACCAGCAGCGATTCGTAGACGTTGAACACGGCGTCGCGCTCGCCGTCGCGGGCCAGGCTGTAGATCGGCACCGTGGCCTGCACCACCTGGCCGACTTCGGCCTGGCGCGCGGTGATCACCCCCGGCGCGTCGGCGATCAGCGCGGTGTAGCTCAGTTGCTCGCGGGCGTTGGCCAACTGCGCCTGGGCCGCGCTCAGGGCGCTCTGGCTGCTGCGCAGCGCCGCCTGGGCGGCATCGTATTCGCTCTGGCTGGTATAGCCCTTGGGCAGGAGTTTCTGCTGGCGGACGAAGGCCGCGCTGGTCTGCTTGACCCGTGCCTGTTCGGCGAACACCGAGGCGGCGGCGGAATCGACATTGGTCTGCAGGTCTTTCGGGTCGAGCCGGGCCAGGACCTGTCTGGCCGTGACCCGGTCGCCGACGTCGACCAGGCGCTGGATGATCTTGCCGCCGACGCGGAACGACAACTCGGTCTGCACCCGCGCCTGCACATCGCCGGTCAGGGTCACCTGCGCGGCGAAATCGCGGGTCTGCACTGGCTGCACGCGCACCCGCGGCCGCTCCTTTTCGCTCGGTTTTTCCGCGCCACAACCGCTCAGTAGAGCAGCCAGCATCAAACCCACTATCCACTTCGATTCGAGACCAGCCATGCAGGCTCCTTGGCGCGACGCCATCGTACAGGTGACGATACGACTGTGAGCTTAGAACAGGGTTCCACTGCTGCACGCAAGGGGATCACAAACCCTGTAGCCGCTGCCGCAGGCTGCGATCGAGCGCAACGCGGGCGCTGCTTTGGCAAACGCAGGAAGTCCTGGGGAGCTGTCGCGGCGGCTACACAATCGGCACCAATCAGGCACACTGCGCCTCCATGCACAAGGAGCCCCGGCATGCTCAAGACCCTGGCAGTGGCCAATTACCGCTCGATCAACAAACTGGTGATTCCGCTGCAGCGGCTGAACCTGATCACCGGCCCCAACGGCAGCGGCAAGTCCAACCTGTACAAGGCCCTGCGCCTGCTGGCGGAAACCGCCCAGGGCGGGGTGGTCAACGCGCTGGCCCACGAAGGCGGCCTGGACTCGACGTTCTGGGCCGGGCCGGAGCAGATCAGCCGACGCATGCGCAATGGCGAGGTGCCCATCGAGTCCAGCGTGCGTCAGACCAGCAAGCGCCTGCGCCTGGGCTTTTCCGGCGAGGACTTCAGCTATGCCATCGCCCTGGGCCTGCCCATGCCACTGCCCGAACACGTGTCCTACTTCTCCCTGGACCCGGAAATCAAACGCGAATGCATCTGGGCCGGGCCGCTGTATCGCCCGGCCAGCCTGCTGGTCAACCGGGCCGGGCCGATGATCCGCACCCGCGAGGGTCGCGACTGGGACGTGCTGGCCCAGCACACGCCGACCTTCGACAGCCTGTTCGACCAGGTGGGCAACCTGCGCTCTTCACCGGAAGTGTTGTTGCTGCGTGAGAACATTCGCGGCTGGCGCTTCTACGATCACTTTCGCAGCGACGCCGAGGCGCCGGCGCGGCAACCGCAACTGGGCACCCGCACCCCGGTGCTGCATCACGATGGCCGCGACCTGGCGGCGGCCCTGCAAACCATCCGTGAGATCGGTGACCCCGAGGCCCTGCAAAGGGCGGTCAGCGACGCCTTCCCCGGTGCCCGCCTGAACATCGCCCCGCTGCAGGGCGGGCGCTTCGCCATCGAGTTCCATCAGGACGGTCTGCTGCGGCCGCTGTCGGCGGCGGAGCTGTCGGACGGCACCCTGCGCTACCTGCTGCTGGTCGCCGCCCTGCTGACGCCGCGGCCACCGACGCTGATGGTGCTCAACGAACCGGAAACCAGCCTGCACCCGGACCTGCTGCCGGCCTTGGCGCGCCTGATCATTCGCGCCTCGCAGCAGTGCCAGGTGTGGGTGGTGTCCCATGCCAGCCGGTTGATCGCGGCGTTGCAGCAACACCCGGAGTGCAACTGCATCGTGCTGGAGAAAAATTTCGGCCAGACCGAAATCGTCGGCCAGGGGATGCTCGATGAACCGGCGTGGTATTGGCCGGATTGAGCGGCCTCAAAAATATCGCGGGCAAGAACCAGGCGTCGCCCCTGCTCCTACGGGGTGCAATGCTTGCCGGCATGGTCGCATGCAATCCCTGTAGCCGCTGCCGCAGGCTTCGATCGACCCGGGCCGCGTTCGGAGAACGGTCGCAGCGGCTTCAAGGTCGCCGAGGTCCTTCGGACCTATCGCAGCCTGCGGCAGCGGCTACAGGGGCTCAGGCACAGACTGTCACCCCTGCCACTTGCCGCCTTCGACAATCACGCTTTCAGGCTTGGTGTCGTCGCTCAGTTCCTTGCGCACGTACTGGTCGTAAAGCTTGAGCAGGTACTTGTCCTCGCCCAGCTTGGCCAGCTCGGCGTTGACCCAGTCACGCAGTTCGATATTGCCCTTCTTCACCGCCGGCGCGATCGGCGCCTGCTCCCCCAGGGTCTGCGGCAGTACGCGGTAACCCGGGTTCTGCTTGGACCAGCTGAACAGGATCAGGTTGTCCTGGGCATAGGCATCGCCGCGGCCGTTGGCCAGGGCTTGCAGGGACTCGGAGTTCTTCTCGAACTTCAGCAGTTTCCAGTCCGGGTGGTTCTTGGTCAGCCAGATATCGGCAGTGGTGCCGGTGGTGACGATAGTGGTGCGGCTCGCCAGGTCATCCAGGCTCTTCACTTCGCTGCCATCCGGCACCAGGGCCTGTACCGCGACCTTGAGGTTGGGGTTGGTGAACTCCACCGCTTCCTTGCGCTCCGGGGTGACGGTCATGTTGGCCAGGATCAGGTCGACCTTGTCGCTCTGCAGGAACGGAATGCGGCTGGCCGGCTCCACCGCGACGAACTCCACCTTGTTCTCGTCGCCCAGCAGGTCCTTGGCGAATTGCCGCCCGATATCGGTATCGAAGCCCACGTAGCGGCCGGTCTCGTCGACGAAGCCGAACGGCGGCTTGTCGGTGAACACGCCGACGATCAGCTTGTCGCGGGCCTTGATCTTGTCCAGGTAGCCGGCCGCCGGGGCAGCGCTGGCGCTGGCCGCAGGCTTGGGCGCCTCGGCGGATTTATCGCAGCCGGCCAGCAGGGCGAGGCCGAACAGCGGGAGTAGCAGTAGCGAAGACTTGGCAGTTTTCATAAGAGCTCCAGTTCCTTTGCAGGGATCTTTTTTGGCAGTGTTTCAACGAAGGAGAATTTCTCCAGGAACTGCTGCGCTCGTGCGCTCCGCGGGTTCGTAAAGAAGATCTCGGGAGGGTGCTGTTCGAGGATGCGCCCGGCATCCATGAACACGATGCGGTCGGCCACCGCGCGGGCGAAGGCCATTTCGTGGGTGACGATCAACAGGGTCATGCCGTCCCGGGCCAGGCCCTGGATCACTTGCAGCACCTCCTTGACCATCTCCGGGTCCAGCGCCGCGGTGACCTCGTCGAACAGCATCACCTGCGGGTTCATGCACAGCGAACGGACGATGGCGATGCGTTGCTGCTGGCCGCCGGAGAGCTGGCGCGGGAAGGCATCGCGCTTGTCCGAAAGGCCCACCCGTTCCAGCAGCGCCTCGGCCTGGGCGCGGGCTTCGCGGCGGTCGCGTTTCTGCACCTTGAGCGGGCCGAGCAGGATGTTGTCGAGCACGCTCATGTGCGGGAACAGGTGGTAACTCTGGAACACCATGCCGATGTCCTGGCGCACCTGGCGCCAGTCGGTGGCCGGGTCCAGCAGCTCTTGGCCGGCGAATCTCAGGTGGCCGCCGTGGGCTTTTTCCAGGCCGTTGAGGCAGCGCAGCAAGGTGGACTTGCCGCAGCCGCTGGGGCCGAGAATCACCACCACTTCGCCCTGGGCGACCTTGAGGTCGATGTCCTTGAGCACCTGCTGCTCGCCGAAAAACTTGTTGAAACCCTGGAACTCGATCAGTGCGCTCATGCTTGCGTCCAGCGCCGCTCCAGCACGCGCGAGGCGGCCGACAGCGGGTAGCAGATAAAGAAGAAAAACAGGAACAGGGCGCCGTAGATCAGCACCGACTCGTAGGTGCGCTCGATGATCTGCTGGCCGACCTTGATCACGTCCACCACGCCGATCAGCACCGCCAGCGAGCTGGTCTTGATGATCCGCGTGTAGACGTTGATGGTCGGCGGCGTCATGCGTTTCAGCGCCTGGGGCAGCAGCACGTAGCCGTACAGCTGCGGGTCGGACAGGCCGATCGACAGCCCCGCCTCGCGCTGGCCGCGGGGCAGCGAATGCAGGGCGCCGCGCACCACCTCGCCGACTTCGCTGGCGCCCCACAGCGACAGTACCAGCACCGCGCAGGTGAAGCTGGGGATGCTGATGCCGAAGAAGATCGGGAATCCGAAGAACAGCAGGTACAGCCAGACCAGCACCGGGATCGCCCGGAACAGCTCCAGGTAGATGCGCAACACGGCGTTCAGCCATTTGCGGTCGAGGGTCCGCAGCACGCCATAGAGCACACCGCCGACGGTGCTGAAGGCGATGCTCAGCAGGGAGATCGATAACGTCTGCGCGGCGCCCTTGCCCAGTTGCGGCAAGGACACCCAGAGCAGTTCAAGACCCGAACTGGCCATGCTGCAACCTCCTTTCCAGACGGCTGAGCAACAGCGACAGCGGCAAGAACAGCAGCACGCAGATCAGCGTGAGCACGGCGAGCATTTCGTAGGTCTTGTAGTAGAGGGCGATGTAGCTCTTGGTGGTATAGAGAATCTCCGGCACCGCCACCGCCGAGACCACGGTGGTTTCCTTGAGCAGGAAAATGAAATTGGCGAACAGCGACGGCAGGCTGAGGATCCCGGCCTGCGGCAGGATCACGTAGCGCAGCAGCTGCCAGTGCGACAGGCCGATGGAGCGCCCCGACTCCAGCTGGGCCGTCGGCACCGCTTCGACGCCGGCGCGCAGCACCTCGGTGAGGTAGGCGCCGCCAAGAAAGGTCATGGTGATGATCGCCGCGGCGAACCCGGAAATCTTCAGCCCCAATGCCGGCAGGGCGAAGTAGACGAAGAACAGCTGGATCAGCAGCGGGGTGTTGCGCGCCAGCTCCACGTACAACCCGATCAGGCGCTGCAGGTAGGGGGTGCGGAACACCAGGATGGTGGCGTTGATCAGGGCCACCAGCAGGGAGGTGGCGATGGCGATCAGGCCGACCTGCAAGGTCACGCCCACGGCCTTGAGGAAGGCCGGCAGCGTACTGAGGATAAAAGCGTAGTCGAGGGTCATGGCAATCCTGGACGCCGCTGGGGTACAGCGGCGGTGGTGCAGTCCATTGGGCGGTGGGTAACCACCCGGCAGGCATCGACTTTAAAGCTATAAAAACAATAATTTAAATACCGTTAAAGCATATTGATATCACTCAAAAAACTAACCTGCGGGGTTTGCCATGCGCGCCTGAGCCGGCTACTTTTCTGACGCCGTAAGGGATCTTTCCGATTCCAAGGAACGGACAAGCGGCCCCCGACTTCAACGGGCCAGACACGTACATGGACGATAAGAACAATGACCGACCTCAATACCCCGCAACCTCTCGATCCGCAGGACATCGTCAAATGGCTGAAGGCGCTGTGCCGGGCCATGAAGCCTTCCTGAGCAAAATCCCTTCATCGTTGATTGCCCGTAGTTGCGTCCTTGCCGATACACCGCGGCGCCTGGATCGCGAGCACGCTTGGCTCCTACAGAAGCAAGGTGAAGCCGTTCTTGCGGGCAATAAAAAACGCCGACGCTGTAGAAGCCATCGGCGTTTAAACCTTGAAGGGGTTTGTACGACTTAAGCGTAGCCCATCAGAAGGCAGGCAATACCGCGCCGCTGTATTTCTTCGCGATGAATTCTTTCACTTGCGGGCTGGTCAGGGCCTTGGCCAATTTCTGGATGGCGGCGCTGTCCTTGTTGTCCGGGCGGGCCACCAGGAAGTTCACGTAAGGCGAATCGGCCCCCTCGATCACCAGCGCATCCTTGGCCGGGTTCAGGCCGGCTTCCAGGGCGTAGTTGGTGTTGATCATGTCCAGGTCGACCTGGTCCAGCACGCGCGGCAGCAGGGCCGACTCCAGCTCCTTGAACTTGAAGTTGTGCGGGTTCTTGGCGATGTCTTTCGGGGTCGCCAGGGCGTTTTTCGGGTCCTTGAGTTCGATCAGGCCGGCCTTCTGCAACAGGATCAGGGCCCGGCCGCTGTTGCTGCCTTCGTTCGGAATGGCGATGGTCGCGCCGTCTTTCAGCTCGGCCAGGGTTTTGACTTTCTTCGAGTAGCCGCCAAACGGTTCGACGTGCACGCCAACCACGGTCACCAGGTTAGTGCCCTTGCCTTCGTTGAAGCTCTTCAGGTACGGCAGGGTCTGGAAGTAGTTGGCGTCCAGACGCTTCTGATCGACCTGCACGTTCGGCTGCACGTAGTCGGTGAAGACTTTGATTTCCAGGTCCACGCCTTCCTTGGCCAGGGTTGGCTTGATCAGCTCGAGGATCTCGGCGTGCGGCACAGGGGTGGCCGCCACTACCAGTTTCTCGCCAGCCTGGGCCAGACCGGCACTCAGGGCAGCCGCCAGTGCGGTGAACAACAGAACCTTTTTCATGCAGTGTCCTTATGAGTCGTCAGTGACGACGGCTTTTGTAATGAAGGTGCCAGCGAAGTGCTATCTCTGGCGTGGAGCGGACAATACCGGGATTTTTTATGCCTTAACAATATCTTTTATTCACGTTGATATTCCATTTTGTTCATACACAATCGGACCGCTCTAGCCCGCATCCGGGGCGCTGTGCATGCCCCTGTAGCCGCTGCCGCAGGCTGCGATCGAGCGCGCAGCGCTCGTCAGGTTTTCAGGCTGCCTTCAAAGGGATTGCGCAGTCGTATGGGCGGCCGCTGCGCGGCCGATCGCAGCCTGCGGCAGCGGCTACAGAAAGCAGCCCGCTGCACGAATCAGGAATGGGAGAGGACTTCAGATCACCCCGTGTTGCTTGAGCAGGTGTTTCAGCGCCTGCAACTCGGCGGCGGAACCGTCCGCGATCAGGCCCTTCAACTGTTGATCCACCAGCTCCAGCCGCGACAGCTGCGGCGGCAGGTTCAGGTGCTCCGGCAGGATCTCCTCGCCACTGCTGACCAGCAGGGCAAAGTGAATGACGTTCTCCAGCTCGCGGGTGTTGCCCGGCCAGCTGTGCTGCTCCAGCACCTGCTGGGCGGATTCGCTGATCAGCGGCACCGGCAGGTCCAGGCGCTGGCTGTAGATGCCAAGGAAGTATTCGGCCAACGACAGGATGTCGCCGACCCGCTCGCGCAGCGCCGGCAGTTCCAGATGGCCCTCGCCGAGGTAGTGATACAGCCGCTCATGGAACTTGCCCGCCGCCACCGCCTGGGCCAGGTCGATGCTGGTGGCCGCCACCAGGCGCACGTCCACCGGGCTCGGCTGATGGGCGCCGACCCGGGTCACCTCATGGTTTTCCAGGGCCGACAACAGCTTGATCTGGATCGGCAACGGCAAGTCGCCGATCTCGTCCAGGTACAGGGTGCCGCCGTTGGCCGAGCCGAACCAGCCGGCGCGGCTGCTGGCCGAGCCGCTGAAGGTGCCGGCGGCGTAGCCGAACAGTTCGGCGTCGGCGTAGGTAGGGCTGATGGCTCCGCAGTTGACCGACACGAACAGGCCGCTGCGGTCGCTGGCGCGGTGGATATGCCGGGCCAGCAGCTCCTTGCCACTGCCGGTTTCACCGCGGATCAACACCGAGATCGCCCGCGGCGCCAGCTGTTCCAGCTCCTGGCGCAACTGCCGCGAACGGGGATCGACGAACACCAGCGCCTTGGCGCGGATGCTCAGCGGGCTTTTTTCAGCATCGGGAAAGGTCAGCAACGGCTGGCCGAAAGACTCATGCAGACTCATGGCAGACTCCCGCCCAAATCCGCTGGCAGGCGGGGGCGTTTAACAAAAAGAAAAAATCAGGCGCGGCGCAGGGAGTGCTGTTCCATGCGGTTTTGCAGGCGATAGAGATACGCGAAACCCTGCTCCCAGCGCTGGTGCCCGGACTTGACGTTGATATGCCCGGCACCGGACAGGATCCCCGCCTCGGCGCCCCAGTGGCGGGCCAGCTCCAGGGCACGCGGCGCACTGATGGCGCTGTCGTTGTCGGAGCTGACTATCTGGCTCGGGAACGGCAACAGGTCGCTGGGGATCGGCGCGAAATTGCGCAGCGCCGGGGCGCAGGCCGGACGCTCGACATCCGCCGGCGCCACCAGCAACGCACCACGCACCTGGCGCAAGGCGCTGACCGGCGCATGGGCGGCCCAGTGTGCGACGGTGATGCAGCCCAGGCTGTGGGCGATCAGGATCACCGGGGTGCTGTCGGCGGCAATCGCCTCGGCCAGCGCCGCGACCCAGTCTTCGCGCCGGGGCGTCAGCCAGTCGGCCTGCTCCACCCGCGCACTGTTCGGCAGGCTGTTCTGCCAGTGGCTTTGCCAATGATCTTCTGGCGATCCTTGCCAGCCCGGCACAATCAGGTAGCGAATTGATTCATTGCGCATGGGGAGCTCTCCTGCGTGTCTGTTCCCGATCGAGTATAGGGACGAGAGTTATATTCGTTAAGGAATAAGAAGCTATTTATTAAGACCCATAAAGAATATCAAACACCACCTGTATCGATCCTGTACGAACGCTGGCGTTCAGGCCGGCAAACCGCAGTGTCTGCATCGCGTCCGTCCAGGCAACCGCGCCTGGCCAAATCGCAGGCAAAAAAAAGGCCGCACCCTGCCAAGGAGACGGCCTGAAAAGTCGTGGCTTACAACACTGGGTCAGCGGGCGGTGATCACCGAAAGCTTGGTGATACCGGCACGCTCGATGGAGGCCATGGCACGGGCCACTTCGCCGTAGTTGACGCCGTCGTCCGCCTGCAACTGCACGCGAACTTCCGGGTCCTTGGCCTTGGCCGCCTGAAGATTGGTTTCCAAAAGGTCCGGCTGGATCTCGTCCTTGTTGATAAAAAGTTTGCCGGTGCCGTCGATGCTCACCACCAGCGGGTCCTTCTGCTCCACCGGGGCCACGGCCTCGGTCTTGGGCAGGTTGATCGGAATCGCGTTGGTCAACAGTGGCGCGGTGACGATGAACACCACCAGCAGTACCAGCATCACGTCCACCAGCGGCGTGACGTTGATCTCGCTCAGTACCTCATCGCTGTCCTGGGTCGAGAAGGCCATGTCAGGACGCCTCCTTCACTTTCTGCGCGCTGCCCTGGGCCGCGGCCTTGTGCGCGGTCGGGTGGATCAGCACGCGGAACGAACTCTTCTGCGCCAGGCTGTAGAAGTCATGGGCGAAGTCATCGAGGTCGGCGGCGGTCAACTTCAAGCGCCGCAGGAAGTAGTTGTAAACCAGCACCGCCGGCACCGCGACGGCGATCCCCACGCCGGTGGCGACCAGTGCCGCGCCGATCGGCCCGGCCACGGTTTCCAGGCTCGCCGAGCCCGCCGCGCTGATGCCTTTCAGGGCTTCCATGATCCCCCACACGGTGCCGAACAGACCGATGAAGGGCGAGGTGCTGCCGATACTGGCAACCACCGCCAGGCCGGTTTCCAGGGAACGCCGCTCACGGACGATCTGCTGGCGCAGGGCGCGCTCCAGGCGGTCCTGATGATTGATGGCCTGGCTCAGGTCCGCCGCGTGCGCTGTGTCGCCGACCTGGATCGCCGCGTAGCCGGCCTGGGCCACACGAGCGGCGGCACCGGGCTGGGTTTCGCTGAGCTCGGCCGCCGAGTCGAGGCTGGAGGCGGCCCAGAACTGTTTGTGAAACTTGCGATCCTGGGCCTTGAGGCGGGCGAACTGCGCGCCCTTGAGCAGGGCCAGGCCCCAGGTGGCCACGGAAAAGACCACCAGCAGCCAGATCACCGCGCTTTCGATGGATTCGAGTGGAGATGCCAATAAACTCATGATGTGTCCCTCTGTATAACCCTTGTAAGAGCGAGCGTGCTCGCGATAGCGCCTGGCGCAGGCTCAATGAATCTTGAAATCGATGGGTACGCTGACCCAGCCGTCCTGGGCGACATCACCCTGCTTGGCCGGCACGAAGCTCCAGCGCTTGACGGCCGATAACGCTGCGTCGTCGAGTTGCTGGCGACCGCTGCTTTTCTGAATCTGGATCTCGCCGGGCTTGCCGCTGGCCAATACGTGCACCCGCAGCAGCACCGTGCCTTCCCAACCGCGACGCTGGGCCAGCGACGGATATTCCGGCGCCGGGTTCTTCAAGTACGCGGCATTCGCCGAAGCCGGAGTCACGGGCGCCGGGGCCGGTGGCGCGGGCGGAGCCGGAGCGGCGACAGGCGCGGCCGGTTGTGGCGGCGCGGGCTGTTGCTGGACCGGTTTCGGCGCCGGCTTGGGCTCAGGCTTGGCCACCGGTTTCGGCTTGGGTTTGGGAATCGGCTTGGGCGGTGGCGGCTTGACCGCCAGTTCGTCCTCCACCGGCGGTGGCGGCTCCACCACCGGCTGTACCGGCTGCGGTGGCGGCGGTTCGACCACCGGCGGCGCGGGCCGAGAAAACTCGATGGTCATCGGCGGAATTTCCGGCGGCACGATCGGCAATACCGGGGTCGGCTGCTGGTTGATCCAGTAGATCACCGCACCGTGCAACAGTAGGGCGATCACCCCGAGCGCAATCGCCTCGCGCCGCCGCAGCCCGGCCTTGGGTGCTTTCTGCAAGCGCAATTGGCCCAACGGCAAGCGATGCGGCCGGCCGAGATCGACCAGATCGCCGCTCGGTGCCTGACGCCACAGCACCTCATGTGCACTGGCGGCGGTCTGGACATTGCCCATTGATTAACTCCCTACAGTCTTTTGCGAATAACCCGACCCACACCTGCGAACTTCCCAGGAGCAGCGTCGAGGGCTGAATGATTGGCGCCAGACACTTATCTCCGAAAGTAACCTTTAAAGTTATGGATAGATCAAAAACGCATACTTAAACCCGTCATCTCGCGCCAGGCCGTGCGGATCAAGGGCTGCGGGGAAGGAGTCAAAAAGCCATGCTTTGCGAGCATTGAAAATATTCGCCAAAGGCATCGCATCGCCGCGGCAAAACCGCAGCGAAGCGACAGCAGTGGCGAAATGAAGGAGTCCGACCGAACGTCGATCAAAGGAATCAGGGCGCACCCGATAAAGCGGATCTCAAGCACCCATGAACAGGGTGTTCAGACGTTCAGTACCTGGCTCTCGCACAGCTCCAGCAACTGGCTTTCCAGGGCCTTGCCGGCCCGGCTCAAGCCGCTGCTGCCGTACAACGCCAGGCGCACGCCCTGGATGTCCGGCAAGCCGCTGGCGGCGTCGAGCACGCGATGCCCGGCGCCCACCACTCGCACCGGCAGCAGGCTGATGCCCAGGCCCGCCGCCACCGCCGAGCAGACGCTGGCCAGGCTGGCGCTGGAGTAACCGATGCGCCAGCGCCAGCCACCAACCTCGAGGTGGTGCAACATTTCATGGCGATACAAACCGCCCACCGGGAACGCCACCAACGGCAACGGATCGCGGCCAAAGGCCGGGGTGGCGCGGCTGTCGACCCAGCACAGGGGTTCCGGCCACGACGCCAGGCAGTCGTCGCCGGCGCCCATCTGCTTGACCAGCAACAGGTCGAATTCGCCGCGTCGATAGAGCCGGGTCAATTCCGGGCCCAGCCCGCTGGTGACCTCCAGGCGCACGCCGGGATGGTCCTGGCCGAAGCGCGACAACAACGGCATCAGCCGCTCGGCGGCGAAGTCTTCCGGCACCCCGAGGCGCAACACGCCTTCGCTCTGTTGATGCAGCAACACATCGCTGGCCTCTTCGTTGAGGGCCAGGATCCGTCGCGCGTACCCCAGCAGACGCTCGCCCTCGGCGGTGGCCACCACCCGGCGCTGGTCGCGGTCGAGCAACTGGCAGTCCAGGCTCTCCTCCAGCCGCCGCACCTGCTGGCTGACGGTGGACTGGGTGAGGTGCAGGCGCTCGGCGGCACGGGTGAAGTTGGCGCAGTCGACGACGGCGACAAAACTGCGCAGCAGCACAGGATCGAACATGGCGACACCATTCTGAATGCCACTGATTGGCATGGTTATATTTAATTTCAGAATACATCAGGGCCTGAGCATACTCGGCGCTCATTTACCGCACAGGGAGCCTGATGCCATGCGTTACCTGTCTTGCAAACACGCGGTCCTGGCAATCTGTCTATTCGTGGTGGGGGTGGTGATGGCAAAGGATAACCAACTGCTCGAAGCGGTCCGCGACGGGCAGTTGCCCAAGGTCCAGGCGCTGCTTCGCCAAGGCGTGGACGTCAACGTGCGCGGCCTGGACGGCAGCAGCCCGTTGCTGCTGGCCACCGCCGCCAATCAGGTCGAGATCGCCCGGGCGCTGATCGAGGCCGGCGCCGACGTCAACCAGAAGAACCTGATCCACGACAGCCCCTACCTGCTGGCCGGCGCCAGCGGACGCAATGCGATCCTGCAGCTGACCCTGGCCCACGGCGCCGACCTGAAAAGCACCAACCGCTACGGCGGCACCGCGCTGATCCCGGCTTGCGAGCGTGGGCATGTCGACACCGTGCGCCTGCTGATCGAGGCCGGTGTCGACCTCGATCATGTCAATCGCCTCGGCTGGACCTGCCTGATGGAAGCCATTGTGCTGGCCGACGGCGGCCCGGCGCACCAGCAAATAGTCACTCAGTTGATCGCCGCCGGCGCCAACCTGAACCTGCCGGACAACGATGGCCTGAGCCCCCTGCAACAGGCGGAAAAACGCGGCCAGAGCGCCATCGCCAAACTGCTGCGGGACGCCGGCGCGTCCTGATGTATGCCTTAAGGAGCCCCCCATGAAAGACGATCAGGAGTACCTGCAACGCGCCGTCGAACTGGCCCGGCAAAACGTCGCGGCCGGCGGCCGGCCGTTCGGTGCGGTGCTGGTACGCGACGGCCAGGTGCTGGCCGAGACGGTCAACCAGATCCACCTGACCCAGGACCCCACCGCCCACGCCGAGCTGTTGGCCATCCGGGTTGCCAGCCAGCGGCTCGGGCCGCGCCTGGACGGCTGCGTGATCTATGCCAGCGGCCAGCCCTGCCCCATGTGTTTGAGCGCCATGTACCTGTGCGGTGTGGCGCGCGCGGTATTCGCCGCGGACAACGCCAGCGCCGCGCCCTTCGGCCTGTCCACGGCGACGATCTACGAACAACTGGCCCAGCCCCTGGCGGCGCAGCGCTTGCCGGTGCAGCACGTGCCGCAGGCGGCGATGCACGAGATCTACCGCGACTGGCAGGCCCACCATGCCGCTCGCTGAGTCGCGTCTGCGCCGCCTCGGCGGCTGGGCCCTGCTGATCGCCCTGGGGCTCAACCTGCGGCCGATCATCAGCTCCATCAGCCCGCTGCTGATGGAGATTCGTGGCGCCACCGGCATGAGCTTCCAGAGCAGCGCCTGGCTCACCAGCCTGCCGGTGGTCTGCATGGGCCTGGTGGCCTTGCTCGGGGTGCGCCTGGAAGCCCGCCTGGGAGAACGGCGCGGCGTCGCCCTCGGTCTGTTGATGATCCTCTGCGCCTGCCTGGCGCGGTTGCTCTGCGACCAGGCCGGCGCCCTGCTCGCCACGGCCCTGCTCGGCGGTGCCGGCGTGGCCTTGATCCAGGCACTGGTGCCAGCGCTGATCAAGCGCCAGTTCCAGCAACGGGTGGCCTTGGCCATGGGCATTTATTCGGCTTCGTTGATGGGCGGCGGCGGCCTCGCGGCGCTGCTCAGCCCGCAGGTCGCCACGCATTTCGCCCATTGGCAGGCCGGGCTCGGCGTGTGGCTGTTACCGGCGCTGGCGGCGCTGCTGCTGTGGTGGCTGCTGCCTTTCGCCGGGCCGAGGCAGCGCCTCGACGCCCCCTCCATCAACCTGTGGCGCAACCGTCGGGCCTGGTTGCTGGCGCTGTACTTCGGCCTGGTCAATTGCGGCTACATGAGCATGGTCGCCTGGCTGCCGGCCTATTACCTGCAATTGGGCTGGAGCGCGACCCAGAGCGGTTCGCTGCTGGCGTTCATGACCCTCTTCCAGGTCACCGCCGCGCTGTTGATGCCCGCCCTGGCGCAGCGCCAGAGCGACCGCCGGCCATTGCTCGCCATCAGCCTGAGCGCCCAGGCCCTGGGTTTCAGCGGCCTGGTGTTGTGGCCGCTGCAGGCCCCGCAGCTGTGGGTGGCACTGATCGGCTTCGGCCTCGGCGCCTGTTTCGCCCTGAGCCTGATCCTCACCCTCGACCACCGTCGCGATCCCCGGGAAGCCGGACAGCTGGCGGCCTTCGTGCAAGGGGTGGGGTTCCTGATCAACGCCGTGTCGCCATGGATGACCGGCTGGCTGCGGCAGCTCACCGGCAGCTTCATCAGCGCCTGGTGGGTACTGGTCCTGAGCGTGCTGGCCATGCTGGTGCTGACCCGGGTATTCAGCCCCTCCAGCTACCGGGAGCCACAGATAGCGACCACGGCACCGCAGCCGGCCTCCGTGACGCCTTAAAGATCAAGGCCCATGGCCACTATGCGCAACTTCTTGCGCACCCCTCTGTGGATAACTCTGTGAACAGTTATCCAAAGCCTCGATAAACCGGGACCTGCAGCCAAGTGCGCAACTTCTTGCACAGCACTGCGCAAGAAGTTGCGCACTTTCAAGCGCTTTCGAGCTGGAAATACCGTCAGCGATGCCAGAAAACGCCGGAAGCCCTTGTTCCATAAGGCACTTTCAACTCCTGGCATGCTCCTTGATATCAACTTGGCACCCAACCGGGCGATCCGTCCCACCGGGCACCTTTATTTTTTAGCAAGGAGAGCATCCATGGCTACACCAGCGTATATGTCCATCACCGGCACCAAACAAGGCCTGATCACCGCCGGTGCCTTCACCGCTGACTCCGTTGGCAACACCTACCAGGAAGGCCACGAAGACCAGGTCATGGTTCAGGGTTTCCAGCACGAAGTGATCATCCCTCGTGACCCGCAGTCCGGCCAACCAACCGGCCAGCGCGTGCACAAACCAGTAGTCATCACCAAGGTTTTCGACAAGGCTTCGCCACTGCTGCTGGCTGCCCTGACCTCCGGTGAGCGTCTGACCAAGATCGAAATCCAGTGGTACCGCACCTCTGCCGCCGGCACCCAGGAGCACTACTACACCACCACCCTGGAAGACGCGATCATCGTCGACATCAAAGACTACATGCACAACTGCCAGGACCCATCGAACTCGCACTTCACCCACCTGGAAGACGTGCACTTCACCTACCGCAAAATCACCTGGACCCACGAAGTCTCCGGTACTTCCGGTTCCGACGACTGGCGTTCCCCGGTCGCGGGCTAAGTCCGGCCGACCGTTACACCAACATCGGCCAGCTCTGCTGGTCGATGTTGTTTACGCCATAAGGGATTTCTTGCGTTCGTCGGCGCCCGGCCCCGGGGTCGACCCACGCGGCAGTACTGCACGAGGAACAAGGGATGTTCGCGCCGGCCAATCAGACCCACTTCAGCCTGACCGTCGAAGGTCTGGAGAACGACCTCCAGGTATTGTCCTTCACCGGACGGGAAGCCATCAGCCAGCCCTTCGCCTTCGAGGTCGAGCTGGTCAGCGCCCAGGCCGCCCTGGACCTGGAAAGCCTGCTGCACAAACCGGCCTTCCTGCAGTTGGCGCAGAACGGCACCGGCATCCACGGGCAGATCTACCGCGTCGCCCAGGGCGATTCCGGCAAGCGCCTGACCCGCTATTCGGTGACCCTCCGCCCACACCTGGCCTACCTCGCGCACCGCATCAACCAACGCATCTTCCAAAACCTCACGGTGCCGAAAATCATCGGCCAGGTCCTCGAAGAACACGGTATCCAAAGCAACGCCTACCAGTTCCAGCTGGGTTCGATCTATCCCGAGCGCAACTACTGCGTGCAGTACGACGAATCGGACCTGCATTTCATCCAGCGCCTGTGCGAGGAAGAAGGTATCCACTACCACTTCCAGCACAGCGCCGACAGCCACACCATCGTCTTCGGCGATGACCAGACGGTGTTCCCGAAACTGGCGCCAGTGGCCTACCAGCAAGACTCCGGCATGGTCGCCAACGACCCGGTGATCAAGCGTTTCGACCTGCGCCTGGAAGCCCGCACCAGCCGCACCACGCGCCGCGACTACGACTTCGAGAAACCGCGCCTGACCCTGGAGAGCGACGCCAAGAGCGAGTTCAAGCCGGACCTCGAGGATTACGACTACCCCGGGCGCTTCGTCGACCGCGAACGCGGCAAGCACCTGGCCAAGCGTGCCCTGGAACGCCACCGCAGCGACTACCGCCTGGCCGAGGGCAAGAGCGATCAGCCGCTGCTGGTCAGCGGGCATTTCCTGGCCCTGAGCGAACACCCGAAAGCGCAATGGAACGACCTCTGGCTGCTCACCGAGATCGTCCACGAAGGCAAGCAGCCGCAGGTGCTGGAAGAGTCGGTGACCAGCGACACCACGGCGCTGAAGGACGACTTCCACCAGGGTTACCGCAACCGCTTCCAGGCCACGCCCTGGGACGTGCCCAACCGGCCGCCGCTGCTGCACCCCAAGCCGCGCATCCTCGGCAGCCAGAGCGCGGTGGTCACCGGGCCCAAGGGCGAAGAGATCCACTGCGACCAATACGGCCGGGTCAAGGTGCAGTTCCACTGGGACCGCGAAGGCCAGTCGGACGACAAGACCAGCTGCTGGCTGCGCGTGTCCTCGGCCTGGGCCGGCGCCCAGTACGGCGGCATCGCCATCCCGCGGATCGGCATGGAAGTGCTGGTGACCTTCCTCGAGGGCGACCCCGACCAGCCGCTGATCAGCGGCTGCCTGTACCACAAGGAAAACGTCGTCCCCTACGACCTGCCGGCGAACAAGACCCGCAGCACCTTCAAGACCCTCAGCTCCCCGGGTGGCGGCGGCTACAACGAGCTGCGCATCGAGGACAAGAAGGGCCAGGAACAGATTTTCCTGCATGCCCAGCGCGACTGGGACGAGAACGTCGAGCACGACCAGAAGATCCGCGTCGGCAACGAACGCCACGACACGGTCGAGGCCAACAGCTACAGCGAATTCAAGGCCGAGGAACACCACACCGTGCACGCCGACCGCAAGGTCGAAGCGCGCGCCAGCGACCACCTCACCGTGGGTGTGAACCAGCACATCAAGATCGGCACCGGGCAGTTCATCGAAGCCGGCCAGGAGATCCACCTCAATGCCGGGGTGAAGGTCGTCATGGAAGCCGGCAGCGAGCTGACCCTCAAGGGCGGCGGCAGCTTTATCAAGCTCGACGCCGGCGGCGTGACCATCAGCGGCCCGCAGGTCAAGGTCAACTCCGGCGGCGGCCCGGGCAGCGGCTCCGGCGCCGCGCCACTGATGCCCGGCGTGCTGAAGCAGGCCGACGCCGACAAGGCCGGCGCCCTGTTGACCCCGGCGCAAATCAACACCCTCAAACGCAACGCGCCTTTCTGCGAAGAGTGCGAAAAGTGCAAGGACGGTGCCTGTGCCATCTGATCGCCTGACACCCCAGGCCTGGCTCGCTAGCCAGCCCCTGCAACCCGACGAGCGCCTGTACCTGGTGATCAGCAACGCCAGCGACGCCAACCCGCTCAAGGACTTCTACCAGACCCAGGGCGCCAGCGGCCTGACCGCCCTCTGGAGCGGCACGCCCTACGCCGACTGGCAGCCGGTCATGCCCTACCTCGCCGAACTCAAACCGACCTCCCCCTTCCTCGACTGGATCGCCACCACCGACGCCGACGACTGGGGCTGGCTCGCCGTCTCCCGCTGCGAACCGGCAGTGGTGTTCGAACACCTGCGCAGCCTGACCCAGGTGAAGATGCCGGGCGGTGCCGAGGTGTTTTTTAGGTTTTGGGATGGGCGGCATATTTATCCGATTTTGGAAGGGTTGGGCGAAGACGCCCCCCAAGTCCTGCCGATATTCGACCGCTACCTGATCAATGGCCGGGCGTTGAACGTCGGCCAAGGCGTAGTCAAGCCACCGAAGCCATTTCCCTGGTGGGAAGTGCCGGAGGCACTGGTCAAGAAGCTCGCCAAGGACGATCCCAGCACGGTGATCGACAACCTGATGCAGTGGCTGAGCGAAGACTGCCCCGAGCTGTACTTCGCCTTTCCTGAAAACAACCTGCGCCACAAAGTCGAACGCTTCGTCCGCCATCAACCGAATACAGAAGGTATGGCAGAACGCCTCGCCGCCCAGCTGACAAAGGAAGTCAACGCATGATTAGCAGCCCACTGGGAACCTTGGTCCTTCGGGTACTGGACGCCAAAAAGCCCGACGTGAACCTGATCCTCAAGGACTTCAATAATTGCCTGACTAACTACAAGGACTGGGCGGACGGTTTCTGGACAGGCAGGGTCATGGACGTCGACCAGAAGTTCAAGGTCGGCAACGAAGTCAGCGTCAAAAAGCGCAGGACCAGCACGGGTGACGTCGAGACCTTTGCAGTGTGTCCAAAGGACGGCAAGTTCACCCTCATCCATGCGTTCGAAACCGCACGCTACGTGCCCATCGGTAATACTCCGGTCCGCCTTGAACAGGTCGAAAAGGCAATGATCGGGTACTCCGTGGTGGGAGCCCCGATCAATAGAAAGATCGGTCCTAGCGGCATCGAAACCATCGACAACTGCACCCCGGGGAAGCTCTATCGCATTACCTTTTTTCCGGACGTGTCGGACAGTGATGTCAAAGCCCTCTATGGCTCTTACAAAGGCGTGATCACCCACCTCGATGGCTGGCTGAAAAGCGAGTGGACGAGCAAGTTCCAACCACAATGGAGCACTTACTCCGAGGCCGACCGCTCAGGTCGCGCAAGGATTCTGCTGCAAGAGGCGCTCGACAGCTTCGAGCAAGCGCTGCTCAATTTGTGGGACGACTTGAAAGACCTTATGGAGCTTTTGGCCGACCCGATAGGCAAGGCCAAACAGCTTGGCGATTACTTGTCGAACATAGAAATCGACAAGCTCTACGCCACCTCCAAGGACGCCATTGCCTCTGCCTTGTTGATACTCAACGACGAACCGCTGATGTTCATCTACGTCTCGGCGATTGTCGCCTGGGTCG
The DNA here is from genome assembly GCF_058800485.1 of Pseudomonas sp. GW822-FHT05A08. NCBI lineage: Bacteria > Pseudomonadati > Pseudomonadota > Gammaproteobacteria > Pseudomonadales > Pseudomonadaceae > Pseudomonas > Pseudomonas sp. GW822-FHT05A08. The sequence goes on along the minus strand of NZ_CM179511.1, from coordinate 522,804 downwards.
GCATGTTACCGCCGCAAGTAATCGCCAGTGTGATTTCGAGTATCGGTGTCGAATTTCTGATCAACGTGGTCATCGGCATCTGCCTTACCGGCGGGGCCGGCCTTGCCGTGCGCCTGGGGACCAAGGCCCTGAGCAAAATGAAGTCTGGGGGAGCGCTCAAATACCTTGAAGGCCTGGCTGAGCAGCTGATGACGGCTAGCAGCAAACATAGCCTTCCGGCCCATACGGAGCTGTCCAAGCCTGTGATGCTCAAGGCCAAGGATGTTCCACTGGACGCGAGCAAGAAGGCCCCCCTCTCCATCAGCCCCAGCGATGCTGGCGGTGGGCCTGTACCTCTGCCCAAGACCGCCGATACACCCACGCTGATGGAGCAGAACGCCTCGGTGTTTGCCCGGAAGAAAACGGAGCCGCAAAGCCTGCTGGTCAAACAAGAACCTGTTAATGACGTACCCAAGCAATCCAAGAACCCGGCGAATCAACCGGCGCAGTGCACAAAGAACACCCGCTGCGAGGGCGACCCCATCTCGATGGTCACCGGTGAGGAGCTACTAACCCTCACTGACGGTGAACTCGACGGCCTGCTGCCCCTGGAGTGGACACGGCTGTATCGCACCAGCGCAGTGGAAATCGATAACCGCCTGGGCTTCGGCTGGAGCCACTCGCTGTCCCATCGGTTGCAAATCAACGATGAGGGCGTGCTGTGGACTGACAACGAAAATCGCCAAACCCAGTTTCCACTGCCGACCGAACAGTGTCCGGCCATTACCAATAGCCTGGCCGAAGCCGCCATCTATCTGGGGGATGCCCCGGGCGAACTGATCCTGACTCAGGCCGGGCAGGGCGCACGCTTTTATCACTTCCGCGCCGGGCGCCTGACCACCATCAGCGATGCCTACGACAACCAGTTGCACATCAGCTACGACCTGGTCGATCGCATCCAGCGCATCGACAATGGCGCCGGGCGCTCCCTGTTTTTGCGTTACGACGATCGGCATATCGTTGCCGTGGATTACCAGCAACGACGTCCCGACTACAACGAACAAGGTGAGCGCCAGGAGCCGTGGCTGACGGTCCAAACCCTGGTCAGCTACCAGTACAACGCACGCAACCAGTTGATCAGCGCCACCAATGCGGTCGGTGAAGTCGAACGCTATCGCTATGACGAGCAGCACGTCATTCAGGAACGGCAACTGGCCGGTGGTGCGAGCTTTCAGTGGGAGTGGGAACGCGAAGGCAAGGTGGTCCGCTGTATCCGTCAGTGGTCCAACATCGCACAAATCGATGCGCGTTATGTGTGGGACGACGAAGGCACAGTGACTGTCGTCAACTCCGATGGCAGCGAGCAGGTTTACGTACACGACGAGAATGCCCGACTGGTCAGCCAGACCACCCCTGACGGTGCAGAAACGCAAAAAGCCTACGATGAAAAAGGCCGGCTGATCGCCGAGAAAGACCCGCTTGGCGCGGTCACCGAATATCAATACAACGAAGCCGGGCGCCTGGTCGCAATCATCCCACCCGAAGATGAACCGACCACCTACCAGCACCACAACGGTTTCGTACGAGTAGCCCGTCGAGGCAAGGCCACCTGGAAATACCAGCGCAACCTCCAGGGCGACATCACCCAACAGACCGACCCGCACGGCAACGAAACCCACTACCGCTACGACCGCCAGGGCCGCCTGCTGGAAATCACCCATCCCGACGGCAGCCGTCATCAACTGGGCTGGAATGGCCTCGGCCAACTACTGGAAGAGCGCCTGCCCGACGGCGGCCAACGCAAATACCGTTACGACGCCCTCGGCCGGCAGATCACCCGCCAGGACGAATGCGGTGCCATCACCCAGTACCAATGGGACGCCGCCAACCGCCTGGCGCAGATCACCCTGCCCGGCGGCGCGACCCGCGCCTTCAGCTACAACGCCTACGGCAAAGTCACCGCCGAACGCGATGAACTGGGCCGCGTCACCCGCTACGAATACGCCGACAACCTGCATCTGGTCAGCCGCCGCATCAACCCGGACGGCAGCCAGCTGCGCTACCGCTACGACAACGCACGCCTGCTGCTCACCGATATCGAGAACGAGCGCGGCGAGCAGTACCACCTGGATTACTACCCCAACGGCCTGATCCAGCAGGAAACCGGCTTCGACGGGCGCAGCACCGCCTATGCCTATGACCTCAACGGCAACCTGCTGAAGAAAACCGAGTTCGGCGACAACGGCAGCGAGCTGGTCACCGAGTACCAGCGCGACGCCGCTGGCCGCCTGCTGGTGAAAACCCTCGCCGACGGCGAAGAAATCCACTACCGCTACGACGCCCTCGGGCGTCTGGTGAATGTCGACGACGGCCACTGGCCGCTGGCCTACGAATACGACCTGCAAGACCGCCTGATCACCGAACACCAGGGCTGGGGCACCCTGCGCTACGAGTACGACAAGCTCGGCCAGCTCAGCCATTGCCGCCTGCCCGACGGCAGCAAGCTCGACTACCGCCATGCACCGGGCGGGCAACTGAGCAGCATCGACCTCAACGGCTCGCGCCTGACCAGCCACCAGTTCAACGCCGGCCGCGAACAGCAGCGCCAACAGGGCCTGCTGCTCAGCCAGTACCAGTACGACGAGCAGGGCCGCCTGCAGGCCCACAGCGTCAGCCAGCAACGGCACGGCCAGCACCAGAACCTCTACCGCCGTGCCTATGCCTACGACGCCAACGGCAACCTCGCCGGCATCGACGACAGCCGCAAGGGCAACCTGCGTTATCACTATGACCCGCTGGATCGGCTGGTCAACGTACGTGGCGCCACCCCGGAAAGCTTCGCCCACGACCCAGCCGGCAACCTGCTGGGCCAAGGCGACCAACCCGCGGCCAACCTGGCCAACGTCAAGGGCAACCGCCTGCTGATGCAGGGCGACCGCCACTACGACTACGACGCCTTCGGCAACCTCAGCCGCGAACGCCGCGGCGCGGGCCAGAAGCTGGTCACCGAATACCAGTACGACTGCCAGCACCGGTTGATCGGCGTCAGCCTGCCCGGTGGCAGCACCGCCACCTACAAGTACGACGCCTTTGGCCGACGCATCGCTAAAACCGTCGATGGGCGTACCACGGAATTCCTCTGGCAAGGCGAACGGTTGATCGCCGAAAGCGGTGAGAATCGCTATCGCAGCTACATCTACGAGCCCGGCACCTTCCGCCCCTTGGCCATGCTCGATGGCGAAGGCCCGGCCCAGGCCACGCCGTTCTACTACCAACTCGACCACCTCGGCACGCCGCAGGAATTGACCGCCTACAGCGGTGAAATCATGTGGTCGGCGAAGTACCGGGCGTATGGCAATCTGGCGGCGCTGGACGTTTCCGAAATCGACAACCCGCTGCGCTTCCAGGGGCAGTACTTCGATACGGAAACCGGGCTGCACTACAACCGCCATCGCTACTACAATCCAAGCTCTGGGCGGTTTTTGACCCCGGACCCGATCAAGCTGGCGGGGGGGTTGAATAACTACCAGTACGTAAACAACCCAACGGGATGGGTGGATCCGTTGGGGTTGAATAGCGAATGCCTTGGTACTAACGGGGGAAAATCAGAGCTAGAAGACAGAACACCAGAAAACAACGCAAAGGTGAAAGAAGGAGCACCACAAGCCCCACACACAGATCGAACCTTCAAGCCTGGTGAAGATGTTATTCACTTTAAAAAACATGGTGGCGAAATCGCCGAAACTCTTGGATATGAAAATTACACTCTCCAACAGTACACATCTGATGCCAATTCGGTTATTCGAAATGGTACATTTGTACCTGAACTAAATGCTTATGTTGCAATACCTGGCGGAACCGGGAGCGCTAAAGGTTTACTAGTTGGGCTTGACAGGAAAACTGGTGAGATAACAACCTTGCACTTAAAGCCAGTATCCTTTTTTGAGGCAAAAGCACCTAGCCTGGGATGGAAAGCTCAACCAAAATCAGCTAGGACTGACACTGTTGGCCCTAACCCTCATATTGGGTACAAACCACCGCCATATAAAACACCAACAGGACCTAGCGAACAGCCATGATAGTAAAAAGCATTAACTGGATATCAAAATCAGCTCAAGATGCCGAGGTTGAGATCACTGATGGGAGATTTACCTGCATGGCTTTCTCTCAGCCATGCACTGTTGAGGTTGGCGATCAGGTGACTGATCTACTTCATGTATTCTCTATGAAAAACGCAATGATCAGTCAAGACACAACAGTTGGCATCTGGAAAGCCAGCGACGACTCCCTAGAACAGAAAGTCATTGCAAAAATAATTGACTCCACCGAACAAATTATCGCTGTTGGAGAAATATTGCTACTAATCGAAGACTACTTACCAGGTGGTATAACTGATGGAACCATTATTGAATTCCAATGCAGCAGAATAGACCTATGGTGATTATACTCTATTACCTAAAATTGATAGAGCATGAAAATCTCATACCGATGTTTCTTCGTAAAATCATGTAACACTGTAGGCACAGAAAGCCGTAGCTTTTTGATATTAAATGCTCTTCCAACCTCTCACCTGAGACACATAATTTTATTTAAATAGTTTTTTCCTACAAGACAAATCGACTTTTCCAGCTTGTAAATGTTTAACCCAGTATATAGCATCTTCAAGCCGCTGCGAAATCATTGACAAGAGTGCGGAAGCCCTTTTAAAACTAGATAAAAGACCAAACATACCCCAGAAATGGGTAGAGTTGTTTTGGGGCATCTAAAGTTTCGAGAAGATAACGAAAGAAGCGCAGACACGTTCTAATCAGCCATTTAAGCTTTAATATAGGCACTCATCCAAGGGTTGACACCACATATAGAACATGCAACATCCACCTATAGTGACGAGCGCAATCACATGTATCGAATCTTTGGAAAACAATGGCAAAAGTGAAATGAAAATAAAATTAGAATACAACCTTCAAGCCATTCGTGTGCCAAGCGGATGGACAATAACCATAAACAACCTGTTCGAAGTTGAGCTAACAGAGAAGACGTCCGACTGGTACAGCAACTCCGTACTTATTGGTGGCATGCGGAGAAGCACTGGTCATTGTTTTGATGCAAGATTGGAACCAGAAGGAGACCCCTTCGGAGATTTTGTAGTTGACTTCCTGACTATAAAGCATGACAACCGTGGAAAGCCAATAAGAAATTCTGAAGAATATATATGTGAATTTAGAACAAAGAGTAAAAGCGAGTTAATAGCCAAAATTGAAAATTACATGCTAGAAGCATGATCTCGCGGCATCAAAAAACTCTCAATTCACCATTATCCAACACCAGTTAAATCCCACCCACTCTTCAGGAAAATCAATTTAAATCCATGTACATAAATAAAACCCCAAAAACCGAGTCCGCTTCATACATTGGAGGGAAACCAGTCATCCCCCAAGGAATGAGCATACCCAAAAGCCCAAACGGCAGTTTGATGAGCTTTTACTTCACGCTGCAATTTCCAGAGACTCATTCACTACATGGCCACACACTAAGTATTTTTGCCGCGACTGAGGATTTCAACGAAGACTATACGATTTCTGAAATGCTCAAAGTCCCGCTATCGGGGGCGATAATTCCAGATAACTTTTTAAGCGATTACCAAAAATACTTTGCGGTCTTTCTTTTCAGGAGTGAAGATAAAACCTATGCAAGTGACTACCCGATACGGATCGCAATGACTCCCTTAGCATTTAGCCACAGTAAAGGCAGTGATGTGTTCGGGTGGGCTGGTGATAAGCCCAAGTGGCTCATGGGTGATGAGACACCGGCCCAGTACAAGGGAGCAGCCTTGGACTTTTTATTGCAAGTACATGGAGAGCAATCATTTCCGATTGTTGACACCGCCCCTGCACAACAAGAAATGGATATTTTTGGCAAAAGCAAGTCCCGAACAAAAAGAAACTATACGTTATTCAACCAGAACGAAATCTACTTCTTTGGAAGTAGAACAGAAAAAATTGATGACCGTATCTACATAATCACACAGTGCGACTGATATAAAACTCAACTAGTAATGCAGACCAATGAATAGACTGACGCTCAGGCAAAAAACATTATCCACAATTGCCTACTTGACCTTAGAGATTCTTCCTCCCTGACCACTCCAAGTTTTCTACCTGCAACGCTAGACAAGCTCGTGACCTCAGAGGGTTTTGGCATTGACATGTCGGGAATTTATCTCAGTACTGATGAGGACCTTGAAAGCATCCCCGAATGCCTGAAAGAAGGAATAACATTCGAGTTCATGGGCGAGCACGTAGTGCTTTCATTTTCTGACGGAGCCTCCGTCATCAGCAACTGGTGCGACAATAACGCCATATCAGATCGTGAAAGCATTTTGCTAAAATGCAAAATATTGAAAGCAAAATTCTCAACGGAAGATTAGTCAGTAACAAACATCAAGCTCGCATCGATAATCGCGATGCGATCAGGCAAAAGCTGGTCGCAGAGACTGACAGGAACACTACCGTAGCTGCCTCTGCAAACGGCTTATGCTTCACCCGTAGACCATGCTCGACGGGAGTCCCGCACAAGCCAAGCCGTCCTTCAATACGCCCCCCTGTCGGGCCTACTGCTCCACCTACCCCATTTGTTTATTCCCGCGCTCATCCGTCTAATCCCTATCCCATCCACCGCAACACAACGAAGCCCTCATGACTCGATACATGCTTTACCCGCTATTCCTGTTTTCCCTTCTGCTCACCGGCTGCGCCACCAAGTTCGACGTCGCGCTCAATGGCACGCCGGATCCGGACTATCAATTTGATCGGCAGGCGCTGGTGCTGGTGACGGCCACGACGGGGAATGACGAGAATTCGCTGAATGCCCGTTATTACCTGCGCGATATGGTCAATGCACTGAAGGACCAGGGGTTCCGCGAGGTGTTTACCGAGGCGTCGCTGCCCAAGAAGCATGCGCCGATCAAGATGACGGTCAGCCTCGATATCCATAGCAAGCAAGTCACTTACCGCTACACCGCCACCGACTACGGCCAGGTGCAGAACAGCACTTCCACGGTGTGCAAGGATGGCAAGAAAAAGAAGGAAAAGCTGGTCTGCACCAGCACGCCCAATACGTCTTATGGTCCGGTAGGCACCTCGGAACGCACCGGCTACACCACCCTTTCGACCTTTACCGCGACGGCTCGGGACGAAACCACTCGGCGTGCGGTGTATCTGCTGCGGGTGTCCTCTTATAACGAGGATTGCCAGAACGGCAAGGTCGAGGCCTTCCTGGTGGAGCAAGGCCTGCAGAACCTGGATTTCCGCGACCGCGTACAGCGCAATTACACGGTCACCATGCCTGAAAATTACAGCTGCAAATAAGCCTGTAGAGACCTCGCGATGCGCCGTCTGAACCGGCGCTATCGCGAGCGAGCCTTTATAGGTAACCCAGAGCCACGCAGCAGTCGGATCAACGGCTGGCATTAGTCGGTTGCAAAGCCGCCGTCGGCGCAATCACCGCCGTTTCCGAACGTGGCGTGCCTTGTGGCACCCAGTCATAGCTCACCGGCAATGCGCGGTACACCCAGTTGCTGATGGCGTCGCTGCCCGGAGCCTTGCCGAGGAACGGGCTGACGTATTCCCAGACGTTTTCGCCGCTTGCCGTGACCTGGAAGAAGCGGCCGTTCATGCCTTCATCAATCAGGGTATTGCCGTTGGGCAGGCGTCGGGCGCTGCTGATGAACGAGCTGTAGAAGGCCCAGCCCGGCTGCCTGGAACTGGCGGCGCTGTACTGCCAGACGATCTGTTGGGTCACGGGGTCGATCTCCAGCACCCGCGAGCCGGAAATCAGCCCCAATGGCACCGAGGGGTAGCCGGCCGTGCCCTGGTTGTCGAACACCAGCAGGTTGCCCGCGCCCGGCAGGCCGGCGGGGATGATGTGGGCGTCGTGCTGGCCGACGAACTGGTCCACCGGGCGCGGCAAGGTCGCCGGCGCTCGCGGGTTGAGGGTCGGCAGGTTGGGGCCGAGGCGCCAGACCACCTTGCCGCTCTGCTTGTCGATGATGACGATGAAGTTGGCATTGCGGGAATCGAACAGCAGGTTGTCCGGGGCGAAGCGTTTGTCGCCGGCGTCGAACCACTTGTTCGGGCCAACCACGCTGAGGTTGTTGATGTGCAGGTAGTCCGGGTCCTTGGTGGCCCGCACCAGCTTCAACTGCTCCGGGGTGAAGCCGAATTCCTTGAGGTGTTCGGAGGCCAGCCACTGCCACTTCACTTCGCCCTGGGGGCTGACTTCGTAGATCACGTCATCGATCACTTGCGGCACCTTGAAGCCCGCCACCGCATGCACCTTGTTGGCCAGCACCAGGGTGTTGCCATTGCTCAGGCGGCGCTGGTCATGATGCTGCTGGGCCGCGCCGCCAGGCGCCTGGTCGCCCCATTGCCAGACCACCTTGCCGTCCCAGTCCAGCTCGCCGATGCTCTGGTTGCCCAGGCCATTGCCGGCCGAGCCGAGTTTGCCGGGGTCCTTTTCGCTCAGTTGCAACAGCACCCGGCCACGCGCGCCGCCCACCAGCTGCGGGTCGATGATCGCCGAAGGAAAGCCGGCCTGGGGCCAGTTTTTCACCTCGTTGCCATTCATGTCGATCAGGTGGGTTTTCTTGTCCGCGCCACTGAAGATCACGTACTGATTGAAGGCCTTGGCCGGGTCGTAACGGGTCACGCCGGTGGGGTAGACGCTGGGGGCGGCGAAGGCCCCGGCACTGAATGACAGCAGCAGGGGCAACACGGGCTTGAGGTTCAACATGGTGGAACTCCTGTTCAGGTCGAACCGCGCCGCGGAACCCGGCGCGGGTTGCAAATGAGGGTGTTCAGAAGTCGTAGCGGCCGGTCACGCCAAGGGTCCGCGGCGTGCCGAGCAGCCCTTCATAGCCGCCATTCCCCCCCGACCACAGCGTGGTGTAGTAGGTCTTGTCGAAGGCGTTTTTCAGCCACAGCGACACGTCCCACTGCCCTTGCTCATAGTTGCCACGCAGGCCGGTGGAAAGGTTGACCACCGCGTAGCTGGGAATCTGGCCGTAGTCGGAATCCTCGACGGTGCCGACGGCCTTGGAGCGGAAGGCGTAGCTGCCGGTGACGTAGGGTTCGAGGCCGTTATCCAGGTTCCATTGGTATTCGCCGTTGGCGTTGCCGATCCATTTCGAGGCGCCGACCACCTGGTGGCCGCTGAGGTCGCAGGAGGCCGGGGCGCCCGGGCGCAGGCTGACTTCAGGCGGGCATGGCGCATCCTTGTAGGACAGGTAGCGCACGTCGTTGTAGGAGCCGTTGAGGTTGAGGGTCAGGCCACGGATGGGGATCAGCGTGCTTTCGATTTCCACGCCCCGTGAGCGCACCGAGCCGGCGTTGGTCAGGTACTGCACACGGTTGTTGGCGTCGTAGGCGTTGGTCTGGTAGCCGTTGACCTGGGTCCAGAACAGGTTGGCGTTGAGTTGCAGGCGCTTGTCCCACAGGGTGCTCTTGAAGCCCAGTTCGGCGTTGTTGGCGCGCTCGGTGCCGATCAGCAGCGAGTCGGCGCCAGCGGTGGGCGCCGAGCCGACCGCAAGGTTGACCCCGCCGGACTTCTCGCCGTGGGACAGGGTGGCGTAGCCCAGCAGGTCGTCGGTGAAGCGGTAGCTGAGGTTGAGCAGGCCCGAGGGGCTGGTGCTGTACTGGTTGAGGTCGCCGGAGTCGTAGGCCCCGGCCCGTCCGCGCCGCGCGGTGGCCGCGGCACCGGTCACCGCGGCGCCCCCCACTGGCGCGTTGCGAGTCACCCAGGCGCTTTTCTCTTCATAGGTGCCACGCAGGCCGGCGGTGAAATCCAGGCGCTCGGTGAGGTGCCAGGTGCCCTGGGCGAACAGCGCGAAGCTGTCGGTGCGGATATGCCCGTTGCCGATGCTGGTGACGTTGTTCAGGGCGCCGTTGGGCGTGCCGTTCCAGATGTCCGCCTTGGGGCCGTAATAGGCGAAGGACTTGTTGTCCAGGTCGGAGCCGAAGTAGTAGGCGCCGAGCACGTAGTCGAAGAAGCCGCCGGTGGGCGAGGCCAGGCGGAACTCCTGGGACCACTGTTTATCCTCCACCGAGACCCCGGCGTTATAGCTGGCCGGCACGTTGAGCCCGTCGTCGTTGCGCGGGGTGAAGTCCCACCAGCGGTAGGAGCTGACCGAAGTCAGGGTGAAGTCGCTGGGCAGGGTCCAGTTGGCCTCCAGGGAGGTGCCGCCCTGGAACACCGTGACATGCTGATCGTTGTCCAGATTGACCTTGCGGTGCGTGCCGTCGACCAGAGTGGCGCCGGCCGCGGCGGCCCGCGACTGATACTGGTTGACGCCATTGATGGTCGGCCCGGTGCTGTACAGCACCCGGGTGCCGGCACTGGAGTCCTCTTCGTTGTAGTCGCCGATCCAGCGCAGGTTGAAGTTCTCGTTGGGCTTGAACAGCAGCTGGCCACGGAAGCCCTGGCGCGAGCCGCCGTTGAGGTCATGGCCGTCGTGTTCGTTCTTGATATCGCCGTCGCTGCGGGTGCGATAGGCCGAGAAACGCCCGGCCAGCTCGTCGTTCAGCGGCCCGGAAATAGTGCCCTTGGTCTGGAAGTAGCCGTCCTCGCCCACCGAGGTCTCGATGCTGCGTTCGGGGGTGAAGCTCGGCGCGCGGGTGCTGATGTTGATCACCCCGGCGGTGGTGTTCTTGCCGAACAGCGTGCCCTGGGGACCGCGCAGCACTTCCAGCTGCTCGATGTCCATCAGGTCGAACACCGCCATGCCCGGCCGTCCCAGGTAGACGTTGTCGATGTACAACCCGACGCTGCCTTCCAGGCCGTCGCTGGCCGGGTTGTTGCCCAGGCCGCGGATCGACACGCTGGACTGGCGCGCATGCATGTAGGCGACGTTGACGCTCGGCACCAACTGCTGCAGATCCTGGATGCGATAGACCCGCTGGCTCTCCAGGGCCTGGCCACCGATCACGCTCATCGGCGTCGGTACGTCCTGGGCGCTCTCCTCGCGGCGCCGCGCGGTCACGGTCACGGTTTCCAGCTGGCCGCTGGCGGCGGGCCGGGTGGCATCGGCCTTGGCCGGGGCTTCGGCGGGCGTTTCGGCTTGCGCGGCATAGCCGTGGGACCAGCCGGCGCTACCGGCCAGCAGCAGGGCCAGCGGCAAGCGCTTGAGCCGTCGGGGCGAAGTGGGGGACACAAGGTTCAACGGACTCATGGGCGGCTCCTGGGTAAAAACAGACTGATCCGTATATTCTTTTAAGTTATTTATTTATGTTTTTAATAAGATTTACGGAATAAGAGATTGCCTTTATAAAGAGTCGACCTAATGCATAGCCAATGCATTTCCCCGATATTTTCAATGTGAAAAATGCATATCGATCTGCGCCAGCTCCGTCACTTCATCGCCCTCGCCGAACAGCGCAGCTTTGTCGCGGCCGCCTTGGCGGTGAACCTGTCGCAATCGGCCTTCAGCCGCAGCATCCAGGCCCTGGAGCACAGCGTCGGCTGTCAGCTGGTGGATCGCGGGCGCAAGGACCTGGCACCGACCAAACAGGGGCTGGTGCTGCTCGAACATGCGCGGCGGCTGGTCAGCGGCGCGCAGCAACTGGCCAACGAAATCAGCCAGTTCAACGGCCTGGAAGCCGGCGAGCTGCGCTTCGGTTGCGGGCCGGCGCCGGCGGCGGGTTTGATCCCGCGGGCCATCGGCAGCTTTATCGGGCGTTATCCCAAGGCCCGGGTGCAGTTCCAGGTAGATGACTGGCAAACCCTGAGCAAACGCCTGCTCAGCGAAGAGTTCGAATTTTTCGTCGCCGACACCCGGCAGTTCGAAGCCAACCCGGATTACCTGACCCAGCGCCTGCGCCCGCGCAAATGGCATTTCTGCTGCCGCGCCGGGCACCCGCTGGCCGAGCAGGAAAGCGTCACCGCCGCCGAGCTGATGAGTTACCCGCTGGCCGCGACCATCCGCCCGCCGAACCTGCGCAAGGTGGTGGTCGATCTCAGCGGCCGGCCGGATTTCGTCCCGAATGTGGAATGCGAGAACAGCTACAGCCTGCTCGGCGTGGTGATGCGCTCGGACGCGATCGGTATCATCGGCGCCTACAGCGATGCGCTGCACAATGCCCGGGGCGAGCTGGTGTGCCTGAAGGTCGAAGGCCTGGCCGACGACCTGGAGGAGCTGTACACCCGCTACGGCATCGTCAGCCGCGCCGGGTATCGGCTGTCGCCGCTGGCCGAGGCGATGATCGAGGAGATCAAGCGCACCGACGCGCTGGATGAGGATCTGTGTTCGCTGGAAAATTTCGCGGTCTGAAACACCAAACCTGTAGCCGCTGCCGCAGGCTGCGATCGCCCCGAAGGGGCGCGGCGATTTCAATATCGCTAAAGGCCTTCGGCCTTATCGCAGCCTTCGGCAGCGGCTACAGGGGTCGCCTTCGCCCATGCACATCACGCATGAAAAGCATGCGCCAAATGCGCTTGTCGGAACGCCCCGCGACAGCGAAAACCCTCACCTGTCTTTCGATCGGTGAACGCCATGTCCAACCCCGTCCAACCCGTGCGCAACGTGCTGTACATCATGTGCGACCAGCTGCGTCGCGATTACCTGTCGTGCTACGGCCATCCCCACCTGCACACGCCGAACATCGACCGCCTGGCCGCCGCCGGCGTGCGTTTCAGCCGCGCCTACACCCAGGGCACCATCTGCGGGCCGTCGCGGATGTCGGCCTACACCGGGCGTTATGTCAGCAGCCACCAGGTGGCGTGGAACGCCGTGCCGCTGCCCCTGGAAGAGCTGACCATCGGCGACTACCTGAGCCCCCACGGCATCCGCACCGCGCTGGTGGGCAAGACCCACGCCACGCCCAACCTCGATGCCCTGCAACGCCTGGCGATCGACCCCGAGAGCCAGCAGGCCGAGGCCCTCAACGAGGTCGGTTTCGAGCCCTATCTGCGCCACGACGGGATCTTCCCCGACAGCCCGCTGTTCGACGACAAACGCGAGTCGGCGCCCTACACCCAGTACCTGCGCGAACAGGGCTACCAGGGGCGCAACCCCTGGCACGACTGGGCCAACGCCGCCGCAGGTGAACAGGGTGAAATCCTCAGCGGCTGGAAAATGCGCAACGCCCACCTGCCCGCCCGCGTCCCCGAGCAGCATTCGGAGACCGTCTACACCACCGACCGCGCCCTCGACTTCATCCAAGAGCAGGGCGAGCAGCCCTGGTGCCTGCACCTGTCCTATATCAAGCCGCACTGGCCCTATCTCGCGCCGGCGCCCTACCACGCGCTGTACACGGCCGAGCAGGTGATCGCCCCGGTGCGCGCCGCCGCCGACGAGGCCAGCGACCACCCGGTGTATGCCGCCTTTCGCCAGCATCAGGAGAGCCAGAACTTCTCCCGCGACAAAGTGCGCCTGAACGTGGTGCCGACTTACATGGGCCTGATCAAGCAGGTGGACGATCAGCTCGGCCGCCTGTTCGATTTCCTGCAAAGCAGCGGGCGCTGGGACGACACCCTGATCGTGTTCACCAGCGACCACGGCGACTTTCTCGGCGATCACTGGCTGGGGGAAAAGGAGTTGTTACTGGAGCCGGCCGTGGGCGTGCCACTGATCGTGCGCGACCCACGGGCCGCGGCGGATATCAGCCGCGGCACGCTGGACGAGCGCCTGGTGGAAACCATCGATGCCCTGCCGACCTTTCTCGACGCCCTGGGGCTGCCCGGCGCCGAACACCGGCTGGAAGGCCGCTCGCTGATCCCGCTGTTGCACGGCACGGCGGGCGACTGGCGCCGCTATGCCATCAGCGAATACGACTACGCGTTCCAGGCCCCGGCCCGCGAACGCCTGGCCCAGCCCATCGACCGCTGCCGCATGACCATGGTGCGCAGCGAGCGCTGGAAATACCTGGCCTACGACGGCTTCCGCCCGCAGCTGTTCGACCTCTACAACGACCCCCAGGAACTGCGCGACCTCGGCGCCGACCCGGCCTATGCGGCGGTGCGCGAGGAGCACCTGGGGTATCTGTTCGACTGGCTGCGCGGGCTGAAGCGGCGGACCACCATCAGCCACGAAGAAATCGACCTGCGCGGGCAACGCTTTCGCTATGGCGAGCCGGAGGCAGAAAAGGTGGTGCAGATCGGGGTGTGGTGAGGCGGCGGCTTCGCGGGCTCGATTGCCGGCGAAAAATTTCAAACCCACCGCGCACTCCTGTAGCCGCTGCCGCAGGCTGCGATAAGGCCGAAGGCCTTTGGCGATCTTGAAACCGCCGCGCCCCTTCGGGTCGATCGCAGCCTGCGGCAGCGGCTACAGAGAGCCTTGGGACGCCTCTGTCACAGCCCCTTGATGGTCTGGCTACGCTGCCCGTGCACACCCACCGGCACGTCGCCCTTGAGGGTCACGCGGCGGACCACGCGGTCCTGGGTGCCGTAGTCGTCGACCGCGTAATGCTGGGTCGAACGGTTGTCCCAGATCGCCACGTCACCGGCGGTCCAGCGCCAGCGCACGGTGTTTTCCAAACGCGTGACGTGGCTTTGCAACAGGTTGAACAGGTGCGCCGAATCGGCCTGGGTATAGCCCTTGATGCGCTTGACGAAATGCCCGAGCACCAGGCTCTTCTCGCCGCTCACCGGGTGCACGCGCACCAGCGGGTGCTCGGTCTCGTAGACGGTGGAGGTGAACACCTTGCGGTAGCGCTCCAGCTTCTCCGCCGACACGTCCGGCTTGGCCCCGGCGTAGTCGTATTCGTTGCTGTGCACCGCCCAGAGCTTGTCTGCCAGCTCGCGCAGTTCCGCCGGCAGTTCGTTGTAGGCGGTGGCGGTGTTGGCCCAGACCGTATCGCCACCGGAGGCCGGCGCCACCACCGAACGCAGGATCGAGGCCTTCGGGTAGGCATCGACGAAGGTCACGTCGGTGTGCCAGGAGTTGGCGCGCTGGCCCTCGGCGCCGTCCAGTTCGAGCAGGTAACGGGTGCCGTCGCGCACCGGTACGGTGGGGTGTGCCACCGGCTCGCCGAGCAGGTGGGAGAAGGCTTCCTGGCTCTGGTCGTCGAGGTGGGCCTGGCCACGGAAGAAGATCACCTTGTAGTCCACCAGCGCCTGCTGGATGGCTTCGACCGTGGCGGCGTCCAGCTCGCCGGAGAGTTGCACGCCACGGATCTCGGCGCCGATACGGCCGGCCACCGGGTGGATCTCAAGCGCATGAACAGCGGGTTTAACGGCTAGTGCGGCATTGCTCATCGGGTAGACCCTCGTCTGACTGCTTACGGTTGAGCGGCAGCGAAACAACGCTCTATCTATATTCACTTTAGATCTAATAGATATTCACATGCTTCGTTGACGGAATAAGAGCTTGCATTTAAAACCTCATTCCTCACTCGTCGCAAATGCCTTCGGGCTATTTTTCGGATGCCGGGAAAGCATATGGATCTTCGCCAATTGCGTTACTTCATCGCCCTCAACGAACACCGCAGTTTTGTCCGCGCGGCCGACGCCATGGGCATCACCCAGCCGGCCTTCAGCCGCAGTATCCAGGGCCTGGAGCAGGAGTTCGGCTGCGTGCTGGTGGACCGTGGCAACAAGGATTTGCGTCCCACCCCGGAAGGCCAGGTGGTGTTGCAGCACGCCCTGAGCCTGGTGCAGGGCGCGGCCTTGCTGAGCAGCGAAGTGACGCAGATGACCAAGCTCGACGCTGGCGAGCTGCGCTTCGGTTGCGGCCCGGCGCCGGCGGTGAAACTGGTGCCCGACGCGGTGGCGCAATTCACCGGCATCCACCCCAAGGTGCGCATCTGCCTGGAGGTGGATAACTGGGAAAAACTCAGCCGCAGCCTGAGCCGCGAAGAGATCGAATTCTTTATCGCCGACATCCGCCATTTCGAAGCCGACCCGAACTTCCAGACCCAGCCCCTGACGCCCAAGCGCGGGGTGTTTTTCTGCCGCCCGGGGCACCCGCTGCTGGCCAAGGAAAGCCTGTCGACCAACGACATGTTCGACTACCCGCTGGCCACCACGCTGATCCCGCCGGGAATCCGCAAGCTGCTGGCCAACCTCAGCGGGCGCATCGACTTTTCCCCGACCATCCAGACCGAGCATTTCCCGGCGCTGGTGAAGATCGTGCGCCAGTCCAATGCGATTGGCGTGGGCACCGAAGAAGCCTTCGTCGAGGACATCGAACAGGGTTCCCTGGCGCTGCTGCACTGGCGCAACCTGCCGCAGAACATCGAGAGCATGAACGCCCGCTGCGGCATCGTCAGCCGCACGGGATTTCGCCTGTCGCCGGCGGCCCGCAAGATGATCGAAGTGCTGGTGGCGGTGGATCGGCAGCAGGTCAGCATGGCGTCCTAGGACGCCATCGCGGGCAAGCTCGCGCCTGCAGAAGACGCAATCTGTAGCCGCTGCCGAGCCCGCGAGGCTGCGATCGGCCCCGCAGGGGCCGCAAAACCATGCACCGCCTTCCTCCTGGTAAACCGCATGGACAGATTTGGCGAGGACTGCGTCCTCGTACGCAGCCTCGCAGGCTCGGCAGCGGCTACGGGACGTAAGCGGATTGCCAGGTGGCCTTACAGGCCGGCGGCGGCCAACTGCGGCGCCACCCATTCGCTGACCTTGAACGGCTTGCGGATCAGCCGCTGCTGCGCGGCCAGGTCCACCGCGTCCTGCAATTTACCGAGGAACACCGGGTCCAGGGTCGAGGGGAAGATTTCGCTGAAGCGCTGATCCTTGAGGTCCTGCTGCAGCACCAGCGGCGGGTAGCTGGCCAGCCCCGACACCAGTTCGATATAGGCGTCCTTGTTGCTGTCCTGGGTCAGCCACTGCACGGCCTGTTGCTGGGCCTTGAGCAGCTTCTCCACCACCTCGGGATAGGCATCGACGAAGGCGCCGCTGCCCACCAGCACCGCCTGCACGCTACCGGCGCCGCCCAGGTCCTTGGTGTTCAGCGGCACCTCGGCCAGGCCCTTGGCCTGCAAGGCGTTCAAGTTGGAACCGCCCCAGGTAGCATCGATCTGCTTCGCCGCCAGCGCCGCGACCGCCGCGGTGAAATCCAGGTTGATGATCTTCAGGTCCTTCTCGCTCAGACCCTGGCTAGCCAGCGCGGCATCCAGCGACAACTGCGTGGCCGTGCCGCGGAACACCGCGACCCGCTTGCCCTTGAGGTCCTGCAAGGTCTTGATCCCCGAGCCCGGCACCACTCCCAGGTACTGCTTGACCCCACGGGCGGTGGCGCTCAGCAGGCGGGTATCCAGGCCGTTGGACTTGCCGATGATCGCCGCCAGGTCCCCCAGGTAGGCGAGGTCCACCTGGCCGTTGGCGAAGGCCTCGTTGATCACTGGGCCGGCGCCCTTGAAGTAGTTCCACTGGATGCTGATGCCCTGGTCGGCGAAGGCCTTTTCGAAGATCTGCTGCTGGCGCAGCACGTCCGTCACCCCGCCGCCGCTGTGCTGGGTGCCGGCGCTGAGGTCCGGCACGGCGATGCGGATCTGCTTGAGTTCATCCGCCTGGGCCAGCAGCGGCAGGTACCCCAGGAGCCCCGCCAGGGCCGGCGCGGCGAACAGACTGAGGACGCGTTTGAAGGGAAGGTTCATAAGGTGTGGCTCCTGGCTGCGACGGGCATTGAGGAGCAGAAGGTAGGCTCAAGGCGATCAAAGCTTTAAATACTATAAATTCACATTTTAATAACCTGTTCGAATAAACCAGCCAGGACGCGGCTCTGCGCGGCGTATGCATGGTCAGCATCGAAAATATTCTCCAAATGCATTGGATGCGGCGTGCCTGGAGGCCTTAAATGGCCTCTCTTATCTCTCAATAGCATTGATATAACTTTTTATATAACCAAACACGAACTGTAGGAGCGAGCTTGCTCGCGATAGGCCGCAGGCCGGTTTTGGCCCCGATGCCGCTATCGCGAGCAAGCTCGCTCCTACAGAAAGAAGACGGTTGAAATCAGCAAGAAACCCGACAACGGAGATCGTCCATGGCCCGTGTTTCCCTTCTCAGCTTGCCGTTGGCCGCGCCCGCCGATAAGCCGCTGTCCTGGCCGCGCATCCACCGGCGGCTGTTGCCCTGGCTGCTGCCCCTGGGCCTGTTCGCCCTGTGGTGGCTGGCCAGCCGCAATACCTGGATGAGCGAGCAGATCCTGCCGGCACCGGCATTGGTCTGGAGCAGCGCGCTCGAGCTGGCCGGCGGCGAGCTGTGGAGCCATCTGGCGATCAGCCTGCAACGGTTGGCCTGGGGCCTGCTGGCGGGCATCGGCGCCGGCGCCGTGCTGGGCGCGGCGCTGGGTTCCAGCCGGCGCCTGGAACGCCTGGTGTTCCCCACCTTCGCCGCCCTGTCCCAGGTTCCGACCCTGGCCTGGATTCCGCTGTTCATGGTGTTTTTCGGCATCGGCGAACTGCTCAAGCTGGTGGTGCTGGTCAAGGCCATCGTGGTGCCGGTGACCCTGCATACCCTGGTCGGCGTGCGCGATGCCCAGCCCAGATTGCGCGAAGCCGCCGCCGTGCTGCGCCTGCCGCCGCTGCTGTTGGTCCGCCGGCTGGTGCTGCCCGCCGCCCTGCCCGCCTTCATGGCCGGCGTGCGCCTGGCCCTGGCCGCCGGCTGGACCTCGCTGCTGGCGGTGGAGCTGCTGGCCTCCAGCGAAGGCATCGGCTACCTGATGGTCTGGGCGCGCCAGCTGTTCATGCTGGATATCGTCTTCGTCTGCATCGTGGTGATCGGGGTGATGGGCGTGGCCATGGACCGCGGCATCGGCCTGCTGGACAAGGCCCTGGTGCACTGGCCGCACCCGGCCATCGCGCAGATCCGCCGCGGCCCGCGCTACCAGGGCTGGCAACGCCTGCAGCCGTGGCTGCTACCGCTGTTCCTGCTGGCGCTGTGGCAAGTGGCGAACCAGCTGGAATGGGTCGACGCCAATATTCTGGTGAGCCCGCTGACGGTGCTGCAAACCACCTGGAACGGCCTGCTCGACGGCAGCCTGTCGGGCGGCCTGGGCCTGAGCCTGCGGCGCACCCTCGGCGGCCTGCTGCTGGGGGGCGGCCTGGGGTTTGCCCTGGGCCTGCTGCTGGGCCTGTCGCCTCTGAGCGAACGTCTTCTGGGGCCGACCCTGGCGGCGCTGCGGCAGATCGCCATTTTCGCCTGGGTGCCGCTGCTCACCGCCTGGTTCGGCCTCGGGGAGCTGGCGAAATGGGTATTTGTCGCGCTGGCCGCGTTCTTCCCGCTGTTTATCGCCACCCAGCGCAGCGTCGCCAACCTGTCGCCGCAACTGACCGAGGCGGCGCAAGTGCTGCGCCTGAACCTCTGGCAACGCCTGCGCCGCCTGGTGCTGCCGGGCGCCGCGCCGGGGATCTTCGCCGGCCTGCGCCTGAGCCTGATCTACGCCTGGCTGGGGACCATCGGCGCGGAATATTTCATGCCGTCCAACGGCGGCATCGGCAGCCAGATGATCGGCGCCCAGCAGCTGCTGCGCATGGACCTGATCATGGCCGGCATGCTCCTGGTGGGGCTCACCGGCGCCCTGCTCAACCTTATTGGCCAACAGCTCGAAACCCGCGCCACACGCTGGAGACACGCATGAACGCACCCGCACCTTCCCCCATCGTCAGCTTCAGCCATGTGGGCAAGACCTTCGAGGTCGCCGGCGGCGAGCTGGAGGCGATCCGCGAATTCAACCTGGAGATCGCCGAGGGCGAATTCGTCGCCATCGTCGGCGCAAGCGGCTGCGGCAAATCCACCCTGCTGCGCCTGCTGATCGGCCTGGATACGCAGTTTCGCGGCGAGATCCGCGTCGACGGCAAGGCCGTCAGCGGCATCGGCGGCGAACGCGGCATCGTGTTCCAGGAACATCGCCTGTTCCCCTGGCTGACGGTCGCGGAAAACATCGGCCTGGGCCTGGTCAACGAAGCTTTGAGCACCACAGAACGGCAAACCCGCATCGCCGATTTCATCGAACTGGTGGGCCTCACCGACTTCACCCGCGCCTACCCGCACCAGCTGTCCGGCGGCATGGCGCAACGAGTAGCCATCGCCCGCGGCCTGGTGGCCAGCCCGCGCATCCTGTTGCTGGACGAACCCTTCGGCGCCCTCGACGCGCTGACCCGCCAGCAGATGCAGGACGAGCTGCTGGCGATCCGCGAGCGGGCCAGGATCACCACGGTGCTGGTCACCCATGACGTCGAGGAAGCAATCTTCCTCGCCGACCGCGTGGTGGTGATGGAACCACGCCCGGGCCGGATCAAGCGGGTGGTGGACATCGCCCTGCCTCATCCGCGCCAGCGCAGCAGTTTCGACTTCCACCAGCTGCGCGAAGAACTGCTCCACGAACTGACCCGTGACTATCACTACCAGGTGCCTTTGCCCGCCCAGATCCGTGACCTGCCACTGGCCTTTATTGCTTGCTGACAAGGAGTGAACAGATGCCGCAACGTCCCAACTTTTTGGTGATCCTGGCCGACGACCTGGGCTTTTCCGATCTCGGTGCCTTCGGCGGCGAAATCGCCACGCCGAACCTCGATGCCCTGGCCGAAGGCGGCCTGCGCCTGACCGACTTCCACACCGCGCCGACCTGCTCGCCGACCCGCTCCATGCTGCTCACCGGCACCGACCACCATATCGCCGGCATCGGCACCATGGCCGAGGCCCTGACCCCGGAACTGATCGGCAAGCCGGGCTACGAGGGCCACCTCAACGACCGCGTGGTGGCCCTGCCCGAGCTGCTGCGCGACGCCGGCTACCAGACCCTGATGAGCGGCAAATGGCACCTGGGCCTGACCGCCGAACTGGCGCCCCATGCCCGGGGTTTCGAGCGTTCGTTCTCGCTGCTGCCCGGCGCCGCCAACCACTACGGTTTCGAGCCGACCTACGACGAACACACCCCAGGGCTGCTCAAATCCACCCCGGCGCTGTACATCGAGGACGACCGCTTCATCGAGCAATTGCCCAAGGATTTCTATTCCTCCGACGCCTTCGGCGACAAGCTGCTGCAGTACCTCAAGGAGCGCGACCAGACCCGGCCGTTCTTCGCCTACCTGCCGTTTTCCGCGCCGCACTGGCCGTTGCAGGCGCCCGAGGAGGTGGTCGCCAAGTACCGTGGCCGCTATGACGCCGGCCCCGAGGTGCTGCGCCTGGAGCGTCTGGAAAAGCTCAAGCAACTGGGGCTGATCGAGGCCGATGTGGAGCCGCACCCGCTGCTGGGCCTGAGCGCCGAATGGGCGGCCTTGAGCGAGCAGCAGCGGCAAGTTTCCGCGCGGGCCATGGAGGTCTACGCGGCGATGGTCGAGCGCATGGACTGGAACATCGGCCGGGTGGTGGACTACCTGCGCCAGCAGGGCCAACTGGACAACACCTTTATCCTGTTCATGTCCGACAACGGTGCCGAAGGCGCGCTGCTGGAAGCCTTCCCCAAGTTCGGCCCGCAGCTGTTGACCTACCTCAACCAGCACTACGACAACAGCCTGGACAACATCGGCCGCGCCAACTCCTACGTCTGGTACGGCCCGGCCTGGGCCCAGGTCGCCACCGCGCCGTCACGCCTGTTCAAGGCCTTCACCACCGAAGGCGGGATCCGCGTGCCGGCGCTGGTGCATTACCCGCAGTTGGCGCTCAAGGGGCGGATCAGCCATGGCTTCGGCACGGTGATGGACATCACCCCGACCATTCTCGACCTGGCCGGCGTGCGTCATCCCGGCAAACGCTGGCGCGGCAAGGAGGTGGCGCCATTGCGCGGCAAGTCGTGGCTGGGTTTCCTGTCCGGCGAGACCGCGCAGGTGCATGACGAACACACGGTCACCGGCTGGGAACTGTTCGGCCGCCGGGCGATTCGCCAGGGCCACTGGAAAGCGGTGTACATCCCCGGCCCGGTGGGCCCGGCGACCTGGCAGCTGTACGACCTGAGCCAGGACCCGGGGGAGATCCACGACCTGGCCCAAAGCGAGCCGGGCAAGCTCCACGCGCTGATCGGCCATTGGCAGCAATACGTGGACGAAACCGGGGTGATCCTCAGCGCCTCGCCGTTCCAGCCGGATTGATCCTGTAGCCGCTGCCGCAGGCCACGCTGGTCCGGGCCACGCTGGTCGCAGGACCTCTGGCGATTTCAAGATCGCCACGGCCGTGCCGGCCGATCGCAGCCTGCGGCAGCGGCTACAGGTGGGGGAAAACGCCGAAGGTTGCGCGTCTGCGGAATCGCCATCGCGAGCAAGCTCGCTCCTACAGGTTATCCATGTACTTGTAGGAGCGAGCTTGCTCGCGATTGGCCCTCAAACGCGATACATCACGCCCCGACACCCCGCACCGCCTGCGCCGCCACCTGTTCCTTGCGGATAAAGCGGTTGGCCCGGCCGAAGGTGCCGAAATCGTTGAAGCGCACGCCCATCTCGGCCATCACCTTGTGCGCCACCGGCGCGGTCAGCTGGCGGATGTAGAAGGGTTCCTTGACCACGAAATGATGGATACCGTGGGTGCTGCCGAAATTGAAGCAGAACGCCTGCAACGGCCACAGCCACCAGGGGTTGAGCACCTGGGTCTGCTGGATCACGTTGCCCGCTTCGATGTCGCCGTAGTAATGCATGTTCGAGCTGACGAAGTGCAGGCAGAAGGTGCGCAGCACGTTGGGGCCGACGATCACCACCACGGCGATATCGAGCACCTGCATCACTGCCAGGGTGCTGGCCGACCAGTCGATCGGCGCACCCAGCAGCGCGGCGACGCCATTGGCGGCGTGGAAGCCGAGAAACACATACCAGGCCCCCCAGTGCAACAGCGCCAGTGGTGCGTACACCTTCAGGGTGCGCTTGAGGATGTTGCGCTTGTGCGCCCAGGTCCTGGCGCGCAGGGTGCGGATCAATGACGACATGACATTGTCGCCAACCATCAGCAGGCGGGCGATGCCCCAGGGCTCGCCGTTGGTGATGGCGCGCTCCTCCATGTCGGCCTCGGTACCGGACACCTTGTGGTGATTGAGGTGCAGATGGCGGCGGATCCACGGGTTGATGGTGCTCGGCCGCGCCAGCCAGACCAGCGCCAGCATCAGGTTGTGGGGGACGCGCTGCTTGCGGAAATACATGCTGTGGATCAGGTCGTGTTCCAGCTCGTGGGTCAAGGAGGCGAAAAACGCGTTGAGCAGCAGGCAGGCCCACCAGGCCAGGTACCCGCCGATATAGAGCGCCGCCGTGCCGATCATCCCGGCCAGGGCCAAGGCCAGGATGCCTGCGCCCAGCGCGTCCTGATGCTTGAGCAGCGGGTAGCGCTCGCGCAACTCGACGCCCCTGGCCAGCACCACCTCACGAATATGCGCCGATCGTTGCTGAGCATTCAGCCGGTCGGGACTTGCAGAAGTACCGTACATGCTTCCATCCTCTGGTTATTGATGTTCGCATCCTGCCCTGCGCCCACGCGCCGGGCGCTAGCCGCGGACGCCAACCTGTTGACCGGACGCGCCAACCGCCATGACCGAACCCACTTCCCTCGCCAGCTGGACCCGCGCCCTGCGCAAGCAGCTCGATGCCCTGGGCCTCGACAGCACAGCCCTGTGCCACCAGGCCGGCCTCGACCCACAGCTGATGGATGATCCCAACGCGCGTTACCCGCTGTCGGCCACCACCCGCCTGTGGCAGCTGGCGGTGCAGGCCAGCGGCGACCCGGCCATAGGCCTGCGGGTCTCGCGCTTCGTTAGCCCGACCACCTTCCATGCCCTGGGTTATGCACTGGTGGCCAGCGGCAGCCTGCGGGAAGTGTTCGAGCGCATCGTGCGTTATCACCAGGTGGTCAGCGATGCCCTGGAGCTGGAGCTGACCCGCACCGAGGACCGCTATCGCTTTCGCCTGAAGGTGCCCGAAGGCAATCCGGAGCCGGCGGTCGAGGCCATCGACGCCTTTGTCGCGATCTACGTGCGCACCTGCCGCAACCGCCTGGGCCGCGACTACGCGCCGCTGGCGGTGTACCTGCGACGCCCCGAGCCGGCGGACCCCAGGCAATGGCACACGGTGTTTCGCGCGCCGGTGTTTTTCGGCGCCGACGAGGATCGCCTGGAGTTCGGCCTGCACGATTTCGACAGCCACCTGGACGACGCCAACCCGGAACTGGCCGAACACAACGAGGCGGTGCTCAAGCGCACCCTGATGCAACTGCAACCTTTGACCTGGGAGCGCAAGGTGCGCGGGGTGATCGAGGCCCAGCTGCCGGAGGGCGAACCTTCGGCCGAACGGGTGGCCCAGGCCCTGCACCTGAGCCTGCGCAGCCTGCAACGCCACCTGGCGGACGAGGGTTGTCGCTTCGACACCCTGCTCAACGAATGCCGGGAGAACCTCGCCCTGCTGCACCTGCGCGACCCGCAGTGCTCCCTGAGCGAGATCAGCTACCTGCTGGGGTTCGCCGACGCCAGCAGCTTCAGCCGCGCGTTCAAACGCTGGACCGGGATGACCCCGGGGCAGTTTCGCGATGGGTTGCGTTAGCCGTGGATTGGCGGTGGTAAGGCCGGCCTCATCGCGATCTGCAGGTCAAACTCCGGCCAATACCCGCAACCGCGCTTCGTCGAGGATCTCGATCTCGCCGTAACCCAGCTTGAGAATGCCCTGCCCCTGCAAGTCCTTGAGGATCTGGTTGGTGGTCTGGCGCGACAGCGACAGCAGCAGCGCCAGTTGCTCCTGGGGCAGGTGCAGGACCCGCCGCGTGGTGTCGGTTTCGCCGTAGCCGCGGGCGATCATCAACAGGCGGTTGGCCACCCGCGCCGGGGCCGGCATCAGGCTCAGCTGTTCGAGGTTGATAAAGGTCAGGCGCAGCTTGTGGCTCATCAGCAGCGCCAGCTGCCGCCAGTATTGCGGGTGTTCGTCCAGCAGTTCGAGCAGCGCCGCCTGGGGCACATTGAGCAGGCTGCACGGGCCCACGGCATAGGCGTCATGGGTGCGCGGCTGGCCGTCGAACAGGCTGATCTCGCCGAACCAGTGCGGCGCCTCCACCAGGCTCAGCAGCGCCTCCTTGCCTTGCTCGCTGACCGCGCCGATGCGCACCGTGCCTTCCAGCACCGCGTACAGGCCGCAGGGCGGATCGCCGCGCTGGAACAGGCGCTGGCCCGGCGCCAGCGAGCGCAAACGGGCATTGACCAACAAACTATTCTGTAATTGAGCGGGCAAGCGGCTGAACCACTGGCCGCTCATCAGGCGCTCGCGCCAGACCTGCATCTTCATCGATAGTTTTATCCACGGGGGCAGCGAGCCGATTGTCGCCTAGCCGACAGAACCGGCGATCGGCGCAGGGCATGATTCGATCACCCTACAGGAGGAACAACAATGAAAAGCCTCGTCGACCATCTCAGTCAATACGCCGCCTACCACCGTGATCCGCGCAACATCGCCAGCCACTTTATCGGCATTCCGCTGATTGTGCTGGCCGTCGCGGTGCTGCTGTCGCGCCCCGCCTGGCCGGTCGCCGGGCTGTGGCTGTCGCCGGCGCTGCTGCTGGCGCTGGCGTCCTGCGCGTTCTACCTGCGCCTGGAACTGCGCCTGGGCCTGCTGATGACGCTGTTGATGGGGCTGTCGGTGTGGGCCGGCCATGGGCTGGCGCAGCAAAGCACCCTGGTCTGGCTGGCCAGCGGGGTGGGCATGTTCGTGATCGGCTGGGTGATCCAGTTCGTCGGCCATTACTACGAAGGACGCAAGCCGGCCTTTGTCGATGACGTCTCGGGGCTGATCGTCGGGCCGTTGTTCGTGGTGGCGGAGCTGGCGTTTCTGCTGGGGCTGCGCCAGGCGCTCAAGCATGAGATCGAGGCGCGGGCGGGAGGGGTGCGGGTCAATCCGAAGCGCGCGGCGGTGTAGATCGCAATCGCGGGCAAGCCTCGCTCCTGTTTCTTCTGTAGGAGCGAGGCTTGCCCGCGATGCCTTTGCCTTTTAGATATTGGCGACCTTCTGCCAGACCTTGGGCTTGAAGAACAGCGTCTCGCCCTTGGCCAGCCCGACCAGGCTGTCATGGTCTTTCACCACTTCGGCCTCGATCAGTTCGCTCTGCCCTTCGACCTTCAAGGTCACCCGGGTGGTGGCGCCCAGCGGACGGATATCGCGCACTTCGGCGGCATGGTGGTCGGCCAGTTCGGAGCGTGACAGCGACACTTCGTGCGGGCGGAACAGCACATGGTGATCCTCGCCCAGGTGCAGGCGGTTGGAGTCGCCGAGGAAGTGGTAGACGAAGTCGCTGGCCGGGTTCTCGTACACCTCGCCCGGCGAGCCGATCTGCTCGATCACGCCCTTGTTCATCACCACGATACGGTCCGCCACTTCCATGGCTTCCTCCTGGTCGTGGGTGACGAATACCGAGGTCAGGTTGATGTCTTCGTGCAGCCGCGCCAGCCAGCGCCGCAGCTCCTTGCGCACCTTGGCATCCAGGGCGCCGAAGGGTTCGTCCAGCAGCAGCACTTTCGGCTCCACCGCCAGAGCGCGGGCCAGGGCGATCCGCTGGCGCTGGCCACCGGACAGCTGTTCCGGGTAGCGGTCGGCGAGCCAGTCCAGCTGCACCATGTTCAACAGCTCATGGACCTTCTCGGCGATCTTGCTTTCGCTCGGGCGCTGGTTTTTCGGCTTCATGCGCAGGCCGAAGGCAACGTTGTCGAACACGCTCATGTGGCGGAACAGCGCGTAGTGCTGGAACACGAAACCGACGTTGCGATCGCGCACATCGTGGCCGGAGACGTCCTCGCCGTGGAACACGATGCTGCCGGCGTCCGGGGTTTCCAGGCCGGCGATGATCCGTAGCAAGGTGGTCTTGCCGCAGCCGGACGGGCCCAGCAGCGCCACCAGCTCGCCGCTCTGGATGTCCAGGTTGATGCTGTTCAGGGCCTTGAAGGCGTTGAAGTTCTTGCTGACGTTACGGACTTCGATCGACATGATTCATTCCTCCGCGGCGCTGGCGCGCAGGCGGTTGATACGGTTTTCGCTCCACTGCTTGAGCAGCAGGATGAAGAGCGCCAGGATCAGCAACAGGCTCGCGACGGCGAACGCGGCGACGTGGTTGTATTCGTTGTAGAGGATCTCGACGTGCAGCGGCAGGGTGTTGGTCACCCCGCGAATGTGCCCGGAAACCACCGACACCGCGCCGAACTCCCCCATGGCCCGCGCGGTGCAGAGCACCACGCCGTAGATCAGGCCCCACTTGATGTTCGGCACGGTCACATGCCAGAACATCTGCCAGCCGTTGGCCCCCAGCAGCCGCGCGGCTTCCTCTTCCTGGGTGCCCTGCTCCTGCATCAGCGGGATCAGCTCACGGGCGACGAAGGGCACGGTGACGAAGATGGTCGCCAGGACGATGCCCGGCAGGGCGAACACGATCTGGATATCGTGATCCTGCAGCCACGGCCCGAACAGGCCCTGGGCGCCGAACATCAGCACATAGACCAGGCCGGCGATCACCGGCGAGACCGAGAACGGCAAATCGATCAGGGTCACCAGGATGCTCTTGCCGCGGAAGGTGTATTTGCTCACGCACCAGGCGGCGCTGACGCCGAACACCAGGTTCAGCGGCACCGAGATCAGCACGGCGATCACCGTCAGCTTCAGGGCCGACAGCGCGTCCGGCTCGAAGATCGCGGCGAAGAACGCGCCGAGGCCGAGCTTGAGCCCCTGGGACACCACGATAAACAGCGGCAGCAGCAGGAACAGGGCGAAGATCAGCCAGCCAAGGCCGATCAGGATGCGCCGCGAGGTGGCGCTGCCACGACGGTCGGCGTTGGCCGAAGAGGCTGCGGAAATGGACGATTGGGACATGGTTCGCGCCTCCTTAAGGTCGTTCGATGCGCCGCTGCAGCAGGTTGATCAGCAGCAACAGGACAAAGGAAACCACCAGCATCAACACGCCGATGGAGGTCGCGCCGGTGTAATCGTACTGGTCGAGCTTGACCATGATCAGCAGCGGCAGGATTTCTGTTTTCATCGGCATGTTGCCGGCGATGAAGATCACCGAACCGTACTCGCCGACACCCCGGGCAAAGGCCAGGGCGAAGCCAGTCAGCCAGGCCGGCAGCAGCGCCGGTACCAGGATGTGGCGGAACACCTGCCAGGGCTTGGCGCCGAGGCAGGCGGCGGCTTCTTCGACCTCACGGGGAATGTCGGCCAGCACCGGCTGTACGGTGCGCACCACGAACGGCAGGGTGACGAAGGTCAGCGCCAGGGTGATGCCCAGGGGGGTATAGGCAATCTTGAAACCCAGGTCGGTGGCAAACTGGCCGACCAGGCCGGTCGGCGCGTACAGCGCGGTCAGCGCGATACCGGCCACCGCGGTGGGCAAGGCGAACGGCAGGTCGATCATCGCATCGATGATCTTGCGTCCGGGAAAGCTGTAGCGCACCAACACCCAGGCCAGCAGCGTGCCGATCACGCCATTGATGATCGCCGCGTACAGCGCCGTGCCGAAGCTCAGCTTGAGCGCGGCGAGCACCCGCGGCGCCGAGACGATGGCCCAGAACTGATCCCAGGTGAGTTGGGCGGCATGCACGAACATCGCCGCCAGGGGTATGAGCACAATCAGGCTGAGGTACACCAAGGTGTAGCCCAGCGTCAGCCCGAAGCCGGGTATGACGGGGGAGATACGACGCGACATAAAAGTCCTTGGTTGACACGCAAAGCCCGGAAACGAATCCGGGCCTATTGCTCTGGCGGTTCGGCGAGCCCTGGATGTCTTGCCGCCCGGGGCTCGCCACTGAAGATTACTGCGCCTGGTAGATCTGGTCGAACACCCCGCCATCGTTGAAGAATTTCGGTTGGGCAGTTTTCCAGCCGCCGAAGTCCTTGTCGATGGTCACCAGGTCCAGTTTGGGGAACTGCTGGGCGTATTTGGCCGCCACATCCTTGTCCCGCGGACGATAGAAGTTCTTCGCCGCGATTTCCTGGCCAGCCGGGCTGTACAGGTGCTTGAGGTAGGCCTCGGCGATCTCGGTGTTGCCCTTTTTCTCGGCGTTCTTGTCCACCACCGCCACGGGCGGCTCGGCGAGGATCGACAGCGAAGGCACCACGATGTCGAACTTGTCGGCGCCGCCGTCTTCCTTCAATGCCAGGAAGGCTTCGTTTTCCCAGGCCAGCAACACGTCGCCCTGACCGTTGTTGACGAAGGTGATGGTCGAGCCGCGGGCGCCGGTATCCAGCACCGGTACGTGCTTGAACAGCTCCTTCACGTATTCCTGGGCACGGGCTTCGCTGCCACCGGCTTTCAGGCCATAGGCCCAGGCGGCGAGGAAGTTCCAGCGGGCGCCGCCGGAGGTTTTCGGGTTCGGCGTGATCACCGACACGTCTTTCTTGATCAGGTCGCCCCAGTCCTTGATGCCCTTGGGGTTGCCCTTGCGCACCAGGAACACGATGGTCGAGGTGTAGGGCGTGCTCGCATCCGGCAGGCGTGTTTGCCAGTCGGCCGGCAGGGTCTTGCCGAGCTTGGCGATTTCATCGATGTCGCCGGCCAGGGCCAGGGTCACCACGTCGGCGCGCAGGCCGTCGATCACCGCGCGGCCCTGCTTGCCCGAGCCACCGTGGGATTGCTGGATCTTGACGTTGTCGCCCGGGTGTTCCTTTTTCCAGAAGCTTGTGAATTCGCTGTTGTAGTCCTGGTACAGCTCGCGGGTCGGGTCGTACGACACGTTGAGCAACTCGTAATCCTTGGCAACGGCGGAACCGGCAAAAACGGCGCTGGCGAGGGCAGCCAGGGCATAACGGCGAATCGACGACATGATGGAGCTCCCGAAATTTTTTAATGTGCTGGCATTTTTCTTATGGCGAATCAGGCCCGCATTCGTGGGCGAACGCTGGGGTTCAGGCTGGGGGTCATGGATGACGCCCTCCGGTTGTCCAGTCGGGCCTCTCGTGGCGAGAGGTGGTGCGGCGTTCAGCTTGGTTTGTTGCCAGGGTGTTGCAGGCGGAATTTTTCCTTGCGTTCGATCTGCACGACCTGGGCGTTGTGCACGGTGATTTCCACCGCGCCGAAACGCAGGTCGCGCAATGCGCTTTGAATCTCGCGCAAGATGGTTTGTTCGTCCTGGCCGTCAACGCTACGAAGAGATGCGCTCATGGTGTTGCTCCTGAATGAGATGTGCCTGGCAGTGGCGGCACTGCTTGCGGCGTGAGGGCAATAGTAGATAGGCGCAGATATTCTTAAAAATACTATTTAAGAATGTTTATATAACCAGAAGAAATTATTTGAATTGACGCGGGGTTGCGTCTCTTCGGGCGGCAGAAAACCCTGTAGCCGCTGCCGCAGGCTGCGACAGGACCGCAGGTCCTCCTGCGTCCTTGCGAGCGCCACGGCCGTTCCGGCCGATCGCAGCCTGCGGCAGCGGCTACAGGGTGGAATCTATGCAAGCCTGGCAATCAGTGGATCTGCGGCGCCCGGTTCCATTGCAGTTGCGCCGCCGGCACCGGGCGGCCGAACCAGTAGCCCTGGCCCAGGTCGCAGCCCTGGTCGAGGAGGAAGCGCGCCTGTTCCACCTGTTCGATGCCTTCGGCGTGCACCTGCATGCCCATGCTCTGGGCCAGGGCGATGATCACCCGGGAGATCGCCGCGTCGTCTTCGTCCCCCGGCAGGCCGGCGACAAAACCCTGGTCGATCTTCAGCTTCTGCACCGGCAGGCGCTTGAGCCGCAACAGCGAGGAATAACCGGTGCCGAAGTCGTCGATGGCCAGGCGCAGCCCCAGTTCGCGCAGACGGTGCATCTGCTCCAGGGCGACCTCCGGGTCTTCCATCACCGCGCTTTCGGTGACTTCCAGCTCCAGGTAGGCCGGGTCCAGGCCGGTGTCGTGCAGCACCTGGGCCACCTGCTGGTACAGCTCGCGGCGGGCGAACAGGCGGCTGGAGACATTCACCGCGACGAACGACAACGCCATGCCCTCCGCCTGCCATTGGCACATCTGCCGGCAGGCCTGCTGCATGACCCAGGCATCGATCTCGGCGATCAGCCCGGCGCGCTCGGCAATCGGAATGAACTCCCCAGGCGGCACCAGGCCACGCTGCGGATGCTCCCAGCGCACCAGCGCCTCGACCCCGACCAGGCGGCTGCTGGCGAGGTCGTGCACCGGCTGGTAGAACACCCGCAGCTCCTGCTGCTCCAGGGCGCGGCGCAATTCGAAGGCAATTTCCACCCGTTGCTGGGCGTGGGCCGTCAGTTCCTCGGTGTACAGCGCGTAACTGTCGCGCCCGGCGCTCTTGGCCTTGAACAGCGCCGTGTCGGCATTGCGCAACAGTTGCTCGGCGCTCAGGGCATCGCTGGGAAACAGGCTGATGCCGATGCTGGCATTGATGAACAGCTGGTTCTCGTCCATCAGGAAAGGTTGCTTCACCCCGTCGATGATGCGCTGCGCCAGCACCGCGGCCTGCCCCGGCTGCGCGCAGCTCTCGACCAGCACCGCGAACTCGTCGCCGCCCAGCCGCGCCAGGGTGATGCCCGGGCCGAACATGCCTTGCAGGCGCTGGGCCACGGCCTTGAGCAGGCGGTCGCCGACATTGTGTCCGAGGCTGTCGTTGATCATCTTGAAGTGATCCAGGTCGACCATCAGCAGCGCACAGCCGCGCTTGTGGATCTGCGCCGACGCCAGGGCCTGCTCGGCGCGGTCGGTGAACAGCAGGCGATTGGGCAGGTCGGTCAGCGGATCGTGGTGCGCCAGGTGGGCCAGTTCGTGCTCGGAATCCTTGATCGCGCTGATGTCGGAAAACACCGCGACATAGTGGCTGAGCTGGCCGTCGTCATCGCGGATGGCGCGGATGGTCTGCCACTGCGGGTAGATCTCGCCGCATTTGCGTCGGTTCCAGATCTCGCCGCTCCACTCGCCCGTGGCGTTCAGCGAATCGAACATGGCCTGGTAGAAATCCGCCGTGTGGTGCCCGGACTTGAACAGGCTCGGCTGGCGGCCCAGCACCTCGTCGCGCTGATAGCCGGTGATCTCGATGAACGCGCGGTTCACGTGGACGATCTGGCCCCGGCGGTCGCTGACCAGCACCCCTTCGCGGGTGCAATCGAACACGGCGGCCGCCTGGCGCAGACGCTCGCGGTCCTCGCGCTGGTGATGCCGCCAGGAGTCGGCACCCAGCAAACGCAGCAGACGGCCCCGCGCGATGAAGATCAGGACCGCGCTGACCAGGGCCCAGAGATACCCGTTGATCAGTTGCCAGCGCGCCAGATCGTTCGACTCATCGAAGAAACTGCTCAATAAATGACCACTGAGCTGCAACCACACCACAGACAACAAGAGATAGAGCAAGGCTGCGCGCAAAGCGTCGCGGGAAGAAACCGACATAAGGTCGTCAATGTCCTTACGGAAAGCTTGGGATTATAGAGGAAGAAACATCTCGCCACTCTTATCTGAAAGGGCGACTGGTTTTCTCTGTGGGCTCGGTGATAATGCGACTGCTGTTTTTTCTTTATCGAGGGCCCTACAGCCTATGTGGTACGAAGGTTTTCTTGGCTTGTCGGCCTGGCAACTGGTGGCAGTCACCCTGTTAATGACTCACGTGACCATCGTTGGCGTCACGGTTTACCTGCATCGCTATTCAGCCCACCGCTCCCTGGAGCTCAATGCCGGCCTGAAACATTTCTTCCGCTTCTGGCTGTGGCTGACCACGGCGCAGAACACCCGCGAGTGGACCGCCATCCACCGCAAGCACCACGCCAAATGCGAAACCGAGGATGACCCCCACAGCCCGGTGATCAAGGGCCTGTCCACGGTGCTGCGCAAAGGCGCCGAGCTGTACCGCGAAGAGGCGAAAAACCCGGAAACCCTGCGCATCTACGGCAAGAACTGCCCGGACGACTGGATCGAACGCAACCTCTACTCGCGCTACAAGCTGGGCGGCGTGGCGCTGATGGCGGTGATCGACCTGCTGCTGTTCGGCACCATCGGCATCACCATCTGGGCGATCCAGATGATGTGGATCCCGGTCTGGGCCGCCGGGGTGATCAACGGTCTGGGCCATGCGGTCGGCTATCGCAACTTCGAATGCCGCGACGCGGCCACCAACCTGGTGCCCTGGGGCATCCTGGTCGGCGGCGAAGAGCTGCACAACAACCATCACACCTACCCCAACTCGGCCAAGCTGTCGGTGAAGAAGTGGGAGTTCGACCTGGGCTGGGCCTGGATCAAGGTGTTCAGCTTCCTGCGCCTGGCCAAGGTGCAGCGGGTCGCGCCGATCGCCCACCGGGTCGAAGGCAAGGGCCACCTGGACATGGACACGGCGATGGCGATCCTCAACAACCGTTTCCAGATCATGGCCCAGTACCGCAAGCTGGTGATCGCGCCGCTGGTCAAGCAGGAGCTGGACAAGGTCGATCACTCGGTGCGCCACCAGTTCCATCGCGCCAAGCGCCTGCTGTCGCGCGAGACCAGCCTGCTGGAAGAGCGCCACCATGCGCGTATCCAGAACATGCTGGAGCACAGCCAGGCCCTGAAAGTGATCTACGAAAAGCGCCTGGCGCTGCAGCAGATCTGGGCCAAGACCAGCTCCAACGGCCACGACATGCTGGCGGCGATCAAGGACTGGGTCCACGAAGCCGAGGCCAGCGGGATCCAATCGCTGCGCGACTTCGCCAGCCAGTTGAAAACCTACTCGCTGCGTCCCGCCAGCCTCTGACGCTGGCCCGTTCACCTGCCATGGCAAGCCCGGCTGCCGTGGCGGGTGGGCTTCGCTGCCCTCCCCGCCCCATGAGTTCCAGCCCGTCATCCGTGCCACCGTGACCGCCCAGCGGCTGTCGGCTCCCAGACCGCGGCAAACGGGAACTTCGCCGCCAATCCCCTATCTCAAGCAACACTTCGCCATCCAGGCGGGCTTTCCGTGGCCGCTTCGTTTCCCGAGCGGCGAGCGCTTTGAGATCGGTGCCGATGGCCAACAAGAACCCACAACTCCCATCCGCTTTTCCCCAGTGGCCCGAGGCCGCGCAAACCCTGATGGCGCTGATGCATGCCCAGGGCGAGGTCGCCCGGCTGACAGAACGCGAACAGCTGTTCAGCTCGTTGCTGGTCAGCGTCAATGCCGTGCTCTGGGCCTTCGACTGGGAAGCCCGCCAGGTGCTGTATGTCAGCCCGGCGTATGAACGTATTTTCGGCCGCTCCGCCGGCCTGCTGCTGGCCGACGCCAACGAATGGCGCGACAGCGTCTACCCCGACGACCTCGAATACGCCGAGCGGACCCTGGCCCAGGTGCTGGAGAAAGGCGCGGTGGAAGACCGCGAATACCGCATCATCGATGCCCAGGGCCAGGTCCGCTGGCTCAGCGACAAATGCTTCATCAATCGCAATGCCGCCCCCGGGGACCGGGTGATCATCGTCGGCCTGGCCGAGGACATCACCGAGAAAAAGCACCTGGAAACCGAGCTGCAACGCCTGGCCACCACCGACGTGCTGACCCAGAGCAGCAACCGCCGGCACTTCTTCGAATGCGCCAACCGCGAATTCGAGCAGGCGCGCCAGCAAGGCACGCCGCTGGCCTTCCTGTTGCTGGATATCGATGACTTCAAGGTGGTCAACGACACCTACGGCCACCCCGAGGGCGATAACGTCCT
The DNA here is from genome assembly GCF_058800485.1 of Pseudomonas sp. GW822-FHT05A08. NCBI lineage: Bacteria > Pseudomonadati > Pseudomonadota > Gammaproteobacteria > Pseudomonadales > Pseudomonadaceae > Pseudomonas > Pseudomonas sp. GW822-FHT05A08. Next base: position 488,321 of record NZ_CM179511.1, on the reverse strand, counting down.
GCAACGCATCGCCGAGACCGGCCGCGCGACCCTGCGCCGTGGCGATCTGTTCGGGCGTATCGGTGGCGAGGAGTTCGCCGCCCTATTCCCCGGTTGCGCCCCGGACATGGCGCGCCAGGTTGCCGAACGCCTGCAGCGGGAAATCCAGCGCCTGACCTTCAGCCATGGCGAGGAGCAGTTCAGCATCACCGTCAGCCAGGGCCTGACCAGCCTCACCGCCGACGACGAAAAACTCGACAGCCTCTTCGCCCGCGCCGACGCGGCGATGTACGAAGCCAAGCGCCAGGGCAAGAACCGGATCGTTTCGGGGTAGGTCGCAACTGCAACCCACCGTAGCCGCTGCCGAGCCCGCGAGGCTGCGATCGGCTGCGCAGCAGTCGTAACACCCGGCAACTTGATCTTCCTGGCGAACCGCGTGCCCAGGTTTGGCGAGGACTTTGTCCTCGAACGCAGCCTCGCGGGGCTCGGCAGCGGCTACAGGATTGCGCGGCGTCCTCACGCTTCTCGCGTATCGGTTTTACGCAGGCGAACCAGCTCCGGCAGGCCGATCTTGAGCAGGCGCGCGGTCTTGCTGTCGGCCAGCTCTTCGAGGCCCTCGGAGGGCCGCAGGCGGGCGAGCTGGGCAGAGAGGTTCATCACCAGAGCCTCGCGGGAATAAACCCCGCCACCGAGCTGGTAGGCCGAAGCAATCAGCTCGCGCAGCTCCAGCGGCAGGCGCCAACGGGTGCGCAAGGCCGAACCATAGGCCGCGCCGAACTGTGCCAGGGCATCGCCGATCTCTTCCATGTCGTCCAGCGCGCCACCGGCTTGCTTCCACTCTTGCAGGCAGCGCAGCAGCGCCAGGTCCCCCAGGCGATGCAGCATGCCGGCGCAATAGCAGCGCTCCTGGTCCAGGTCCAGCAAGCGGGCCAGGGTCCGGCCGTATTCCGCGGTGTGCAGCGACAGTTCCCAGTAACGCTCGGCGTAATCGCCCAGGGCCGGGTCGCTCAGGCGCGCGCTACGCTTGAGCGCCAGGCCGAGAATCAGGTTCATGCTCTGCCCGGTACCCAGCCGGTGGAGGGCCTGGGCCAGGGTCTGCACCGCGCTGCCATGGTGCTGGGCGGCGCTGTTGGCCGCGGCAATCAGCACCGCGTTGATCTGCGGGTCGGTACGCACCTCTTCTTCCAGCAGCTTGAGGTCGAGACCGTCGGGGTTGAGGCTGCGCTTCACCGCCAGTTGCACATCGGCGAGCAACGGCGCGCCGTCGGCCAGCTCGCGGCGGCGCTCGAGAAAGGTCCACAGGGCCATGCCCGGCGCCAGGGTCGGCACCTCGCACGACACTTCCTGGCCGGGGTCCAGCAGCAGGTCCTGCAGGCGCTGGGTCAGGCCTTCCATGTTCAGCGGCTTGGTCAGGTAGGCCGTCGGCGCCAGCGGCAAGGCTTCGCGCACGCTGGCGCTGTCGTTGCGGGTGCTCATGAGGATAAAAGGCAGCACCGGGTTGCGCTTGCGCTGGCGCACGCTGCGCAGCAGGCCCAGGCCGTCGACGCCGGGCAACTCCCAGTCGGCGATCACCAGGTCATAGGGGTTTTCGGCCAGCAGTTGCAGGGCTTCCTGACCGTCGGCGCACACGTCCAGCCGCGCGTCGCAACGTACATTCAACAACACCTGCTTGAGCAAATCGCGCGACCAAGGGTCCGCCTCGGCAATCAACACTCGCGGTACAGCGGGTAAATCCACAGCAGTCATGCAGCACGCTCCCTGGGCAATCCTTTGCACCTTAGTCAATGCCGAGGCTTCCATACAGCGCAAATGCACTGCGCAGCCTCTATCGGCACAAAAAAACCCGCCGAGGCGGGTCTTTTTGTCAATCAGGTCACAGGCGGGATCAGAGTTCGGAGAAGCACTCTTCGATGATCGCCAGGCCCTTGTCCAGCTGCTCGTCCGGCGAGGTCAGCGGAACCAGCACGCGCAGGACGTTGCCGTAGGTGCCGCAGGACAGCAGGATCAGGCCCTTGTCGCGCGCCTTGGCAACAACCTGTGCCACGGCGGCCGCGTTCGGCTTGTGGCTGTCGCCGTTCTCGAACAGCTCGACCGCGATCATCGCGCCCAGGGCACGCACGTCGCCGATCACCGGGTACTTGGCCTGGATGGCCTTGAGGCCGGTCACCAGACGCTCGCCGACCGCCTTGCAACGGTCCAGCAGGTGCTCTTCCTCGAACACTTCCATCACGGCCAGGGCCGCGGCGCAGGCAATCGGGCTACCGGCGTAGGTGCCGCCCAGGCCGCCTGGAGCGATGGCGTCCATGTATTCGGCCTTGCCGCAGACACCGGCCAGCGGGAAGCCGCCAGCGATGGACTTGGCGAAGGTGGTCAGGTCGGCGGCAACGCCCATCTGCTCCATGGCGAAGAAGGTGCCGGTACGGCCAGCGCCGGTCTGCACTTCGTCGGCGATCAGCAGGATGCCGTGCTGGTCGCACAGGGCGCGCAGACGCTTCATGAACTCTTTAGGCGCGACGTAGAAACCGCCTTCACCCTGCACCGGCTCGATGATGATCGCGGCGATGTCACGTGGCTCGGCATCGTTCTTGAAGATGCGCTCGATGCTGGCGATCGAATCGTCGATGCTCACACCGTGCAGCTCGTTCGGGTACAGCGCGCGGAAGATGCCGCCTGGCATCAGGCCCATGCCGGCCGAGTAAGGCACGACCTTGCCGGTCAGGCCCAGGGTCATCATGGTGCGACCGTGGTAGGCGCCGGTGAAGGCGATCACGCCGGCGCGGCCAGTGGCGGCACGGGCGATCTTCACCGAGTTTTCCACGGCTTCGGAACCGGTGGTCACCAGCAGGGTTTTCTTGGCGAAATCGCCCGGCACCTTGGCGTTCACTTTTTCACACAGTTCCACGTAAGGCTCGTAGGCCAGGACCTGGAAGCAGGTGTGGGTCAGCTTGTTCAGCTGCTCGGTCACCGCGGCGACGATTTTCGGGTGCAGGTGGCCGGTGTTGAGTACGGCGATACCGCCGGCGAAGTCGATGAACTCGCGACCTTCAACGTCGGTTACCGTGGCGTTCTTCGCGGAGTCGGCGAAGATCGGGTGAATCTGGCCAACACCGCGCGGTACGGCGGCTTCACGGCGTTTCATCAGGGATGCGTTGGTCTTGCTCATAGTGTCCTCATTCGCCGCTCATCGGTCGGCGTGGTTCAAGGATGACGTGGCGGGAAGGCAACCGCGGCAGCATGCGATGATCGACTGCCCCGGCTATCCCGGCCACTAACTGAAAGATCGTTTACAGCACGCCAGGGGACAGCGCTCTCGTGCCCCTGGCGCTTAAAACCATGCCTTGGCGCGGGTATCAGATGCCCAGGCAGAGGTATTTGATTTCCAGGTAATCCTCGATGCCGTACTTGGAACCTTCACGGCCCAGGCCCGAGGCCTTGATACCGCCGAACGGCGCGACTTCGTTGGAGATCAACCCGGTGTTGACGCCGACCATGCCGTATTCCAGGGCTTCGGCCACACGGAACACACGGCCCAGGTCGCGAGCGTAGAAGTACGAGGCCAGGCCGAACTCGGTGTCGTTGGACATCGCGATCACTTCGGCTTCGTCCTTGAAACGGAACAGTGGCGCCAGCGGACCGAAGGTTTCTTCCTTGGCCACGGCCGCGTCTTTCGACACGTTGACCAGGATGGTCGGCTCGAAGAAGTTGCCTTCCATCGGCTTGCCGCCGGCCAGCAGGGTCGCGCCTTTGCCCAGGGCGTCGGCGATGTGTTCCTGGACCTTGGCCACGGCTTTTTCGTCGATCAGCGGGCCGGTGGTGGTGCCTTCTTCCAGACCGTTGCCGATCTTCAGCTTGGCCACCGCGGCCTTGAGCTTCTCGGCGAAGGCGTCGTAGACCGAATCCTGGATGTACAGGCGGTTGGCGCAGACACAGGTCTGACCGTTGTTGCGGTACTTGGAGATGATCGCGCCTTCGACGGCCTTATCCAGGTCCGCGTCGTCGAACACGATGAACGGAGCGTTACCGCCCAGCTCCAGGGAAACCTTCTTGATGTCCTTGGCGCATTCGGCCATCAGCTGGCGACCGATTTCGGTCGAGCCGGTGAAGGACAGCTTGCGCACGATCGGGTTGCTGGTCAGCTCGCCGCCGATGTCGCCGGCGCTGCCGGTGACCACGCTCAGCACGCCTTTCGGAATGCCCGCGCGGTGCGCCAGCTCGACCAGGGCCAGGGCTGAGAACGGGGTCTGCGACGCCGGCTTGATCACCATGGTGCAACCAGCGGCCAGGGCCGGGCCGGCTTTACGGGTGATCATCGCCGCCGGGAAGTTCCACGGGGTGATGGCCGCGGTCACGCCGATCGGCTGCTTGATCACGATCAGGCGCTTGTCCGGCTGGTGGCCGGGAATCACGTCGCCGTAGATGCGCTTGGCTTCCTCGGCGAACCATTCGATGAAGGAGGCGGCGTAGGCGATTTCGCCCTTGGCTTCGGCCAGTGGCTTGCCCTGCTCCAGGGTCATCAGGCGACCGAGGTCGTCCTGGTTTTCGATCAGCAGCTCATACCAGCGACGCAGCTTGGTCGCCCGCTCCTTGGCGGTCAGCGCGCGCCAGGCAGGCAGGGCCTTGTCGGCGGCTTCGATGGCACGACGGGTTTCGGCAGCGCCCATCTTCGGCACGGTGCCGAGGATTTCGCCCGTGGCCGGGTTGTTCACTTTGATGGTCTGGCCGTTATCCGCGTCGACCCAAGCCCCATCGATGAAGGCTTGCTGGCGGAACAACTGGGCGTCTTTAAGCTGCATGTCGGTTTCCTTAACAGCACCGCGCGGGGCGGAGCGAATTGTGATTGTTGAAAGGCGCCTTGACAGGCTGCCGTCAGGAAAAACTGTTACCGGGCTCAAGCACAGAAATAGCGCCTGTCAGAATAGACGGGCGGATCGGCTCTTTGACAAGAGCGTTTGAAATCTCAAACGAATCCTAGGGTCAACCAGGGGACAGGGCAATAGGCTGTTCGAAAAAAAGAACGAAAACGCCGCTTTGGCAGAATCTTTCGGATCAACGACACCGTCCCTGCGATTGGGAGCAGACGCCCCCTCTGTAGGAGCGAGCTTGCTCGCGATGGCGGCCTGGCGGTCGACATGGGTGTCGAATGGGCGTTCTTTATCGCGAGCAAGCTCGCTCCTACAGGGGGTTGGGCGTGCCAAACGCAAAAAACCCCGCAACCGGAAGGCTGCGGGGTTGTTCCAGGGCCAGGCCTTAGGTGAACGACTTGAGGATCGTCAGCAGGCTGGCGAGGTTGTCGCCGACACCGCCCTGGGCCATTTTTTCGGTGGCCGCCGCGCCTGCGGTGGTGTTGACGCTGTAGATCTGCATCACGCCCTGGTTGGTCGCCGCCTGGGCCAGGGTGTTTTGCTGTTGCTGGGCCGAGACCGAGTTCTGGAACAGGATCGCTACGGATTGCCCCAGGGATTGGTAGATGGTGCCCATCGACATGGCCGGCGCTTCGGCCACGACCTTGACGTTGGTCTGGGTCACGGCGTCGGTGATTTGCGGACTGACTGTACTCATAGGTGAAACTCCTTATTTCAAGAAAGAACAACTTCCGTTAGCGCTCGCCCGATCAAGGGTTGAACGATTTGAGGACTGTCAGCAGGCTGGTCAGGTTGTCGGCCACGCCGCCCTGGGCGACTTTTTCGGTCGCCGCCGCGCCGGCGGTGGTATCGACGCTGTAGATCTGCATCACGCCCTGGTTGGTGGCGGCCTGGGCCAGGGTATTTTGCTGCTGCTGGGCGGAAACAGCGTTCTGGAACAGAATCGCCGTCGCCTGGCCCATGGACTGGTAGATGGTGCTCATCGCCATCGCTGGGGATTCGGCCACCACTTTGACGTTGGTCTGGGTGACCGCGTCGGTAATTTGCTCGTTGACTAATGGCATGGTTCAACTTCCTTTGTTTAGTACACGGCGGGTTCCGTGTTAACCAATGAACGTGGCAAAACACAGGCTGTGAACGAGCAAATGCTCAATGGTCCTGCGGCGCGTCGCCTGCCTGGTCGATACGGGAAAGCACCGCCTCGACCTGCTGCACCAGCCCCAGCATCCGCGCTTGCACGGCTTCCTCGACGGTCTGGCGGATCAGCTGGTTCTGCGCGCTGCTGAGCATCCGCACAGGCTCCTCCGGCGCATCGATAACCGTCGCCTGTCGCTTGGCCGCCAACCACTGGCGGATCACCGCCTCACGCTGCTGGGGACTGCCCAGCAGGCTGCTTTCGCTGACCCTGGCCTGCTCCATCAAGTCGCGGGTGCGCTGTCTCTCGTTCTCGATCAAATGCTGGGTCTGGTTGAGCACCCGCTCCATGACACCCGTGCGCGGCTCGCTGCGCATCCAGGCTTCGAGAATCTGCTTTTCGCCCGCGGACAGGCTCAGGTTGAGCGCATCGGCCAATTGATAAAGACTCGCTAGCGAGTCGGAATTTTCCTGGGGCATCTCGGCCTCCTCCTTGCTCATTAAAGAACGTGCTGCTGCCCAGTCCCGGTGGGGCTCCGGGACCGGGTGCTCATGACGCCAGGACGGCGTGACTCAGGACGGCGGCGCGCCGCGATTGGCCAGGGTGTTGCTGTACTTGGCGATGCTCTCGTCGATCTTGTCGATGGCAATACCCGCCGCTGTCGCCTCCAGGGCGCCGGCGGCCGCGGCAACGGCGGCGGCCGCCCCCACCAGCAGATCGGTGGCCAGGGCGCCCAAGGCGTCCTCGGCGGCTTTTTCGGGATGGTTCTCGACGATGTTTTTCGTCATCTGCTCGAGCAATACCGCCTGGGCCGCCAGCGCCAGCTTGCTGACCCCGTCGAAATAGCCCGCCGCCGATTGCGCGACCAGGCCGGCGGCCTGGCTGATCATCATGTCCGGAGCAATGGCGATCTGCGCCGGGGCGTAGCTGAAGGTCTGCGCGTTGGTGAACTGCACCGCCTCGACGATCTGGCTGTTCAGCGCATCGGTGCTGCCGGTCGGCGGCGCCGCGACCTGGACCATCATGTAGTCGTTCATGCGGTCCATCACCGTGCGCGGCGACTTGCTGGGAGGACTCGGTGGCGGGGAGTCGCCCGCTGGGGTGGGATCGGCAACCTGGGGCCCCGCAGCCGTAGGCTCGGCGGCTTCGGGATTGCTCGGCCTGGGATTGCGCGGCTCGGTATCGCTTGGCTTGGGATCGGCCGCCTCGGGGTCGGTCGCCGACGTGGCGTCAGTCTCCGGCTCGGCGGCGGCAGCAGGTTTTTTCTTGAACCAGAACATGAGGCATCTCCCCAGGCGTCAAGGCTTCTCGCCGATCTGCATGATCAGCGACACCGCCTTGGAGATCACCGCATTGGAGATCTGATTCAACGCCTGCTGGCTGTTGACCGCGTTCTGCAGGGACAGCCCCGCCGAATGACTGGCCACCTGGTACAGCGAGGCAATGGCCTGGGCCGGCGCCTCGGCCACCACCTTGACGTTGGTTTGCGTTACAGCGTCGGTAATCTGGCTGTTGACCTCTGGCATACATCTCTCCTTGATGGAAGGCGCCAGCGCAGGCGCGCTGACGGTGAACTCGTCGACGGTTTCAGGTGCTCATGACACAAGAACGCCCGGCATCCACGGCTGTGAACGCAAAGGCGCTGTCAACGCAGCGCCGCCCGCAGCAACTGCACGCGCTTGCGCACCAGGGGCTGGGCGATGCCCAGCTCGGCGGCGATCTGCGGGTACGGCAATTCCTCGACAAAACGCATTTCAAACAACCGCCGCTGGAGCAATGGCAGTTGTTCCACGCGATTGCCCAACTGCACCAGTCGTTCGAACCGCTCGGTGTACTCGAACACCGACAGGCAAGGCGCGGCGAGAAGGGCCTGGTGATCGTGCTCAAGGTCGATCGAATGATCGAACAGCTGCCCTTCACGCTTGCTGCGCCGCAGGCTGTCGAGAAACACATGGTCCAGCACCAGAAACAGAAAACCCTGCGGCTCTCGTATGCGTTCCGGGGAACGCCTGAAGAACAGCAGGGCTTTCACGGCCGTGTTGGACAGCCACTCCTGGGCCAGGGCCAGGTTGCCCCTGGCTCGCCGGTTGGCCCGGCGCATCAGCTCGGGGTACACCGCTCGCCAGCTTGCCTCGAACAACTGGTCGACCGCCGCCACTTCACGAAAAGATCCCATCGCCAGCACTCCCTGTGCATTCCTTGATGAGCCGACAGTCTCTGATCGCACAGCAGGCGTTCGCTGTTACCTGGGGAACAGTTGGACAATTAATTCAGCGAGCAGGCCTTGCGCCGCAGATGCTCGACATCGTTGATCACCAGGCGGCCGCTCTGGCAGCTGATCACCCCCGAACGCCGCCACAGCTGCAACTGGACATTGAGCTTCGGCCGGCTGGTGTTGAGCATCGAGGCCAGGATGCCCTGGTTGCGCGGCACCGCCGCACAGGTCGCCGGGGCCAGCTCGAAGTCATCGATATTGGCCAGCAGGAACCGCGCCAGACGCGACTCCAGGCGATGCAGGCAAACCAGTTCGAGCAACTCCAGGATCTTCATCAGGCGGGTCATCAGCAGCATCAACACGCGCTGCCAGAACAGCGGCTCGTCGTACAGCGCCCGGAAATGCCGCCGCCCCAACAGCAGCACCCGGGTCGGGCCACAGGCGAAGGCCGAGGTTTCCCGGGCGTGACCCTCGATCAGCGCCGACTCACCCACCACCTGGCCGACGCCGGCGCTGCCGACAATCTGCTCGCGCCCGTCCGGGCCATGAATCACCGAATACACCTGCCCTTCGGCGACCAGCGCGATGAAGTCCAGTGCCTCGCTCTTGAGGTAGAGCACCTCCCGGTCACTCAACGAGCGCTCCACGGCATGGGTGGCCACATAACGGATCAAAGTGTCTGGTAGCCCCCTGAACAGATCGGAGCGTGCCAGCAGAGTCTGACGCAACGAAAAATCGAGCATTACCGCGCCTTTTGAATGCATGCGTTCGCCTTGACTGGTAGGAAATCGCTGCGCGAGCACGCAGCGGTTAGAGCGCTTGAAGCCATAGAGCAAAGCAAACAAAGGGACGTCCGAGAGGAGGACTTGTGAATGGGGCGAGGGGGCTTGCGGGTATCGCAAAGGACAAGATAAACAACGAGACGACGACCAATCATCACGCGAAAAAAAACCGCATGGACGCCCCAAGCCGACATGGGTATGATGTCGCCCGCACTGCACTCGTAGCTCAGCTGGATAGAGTACTGCCCTCCGAAGGCAGGGGTCGTGGGTTCGAATCCCGCCGAGTGCGCCAGCCAGAAACGCAAAAGCCCCAGGTCGCATGGCCTGGGGCTTTTTCGTTTCCAACCGTTGAGTCGATCGAAGAATCACCGAGGCGTGTGCCGCCCCACGCCTCGCGGACAGGAGGTCCCGATGCTGCGCCATCCTTTACTCGACCAGCCCTACCAGCCGGACCTGCGCGCCTGGATCGGCGGTTTCATCGGCTATGACATGCCCCCGGCCCTGGATGCCGAGCTGAGCCGCTACGACCCCAACGACCCTGATGATCGCGAACACCTGATCCGTCATTACTGCCTGGCGCGCTTCAACGCCCGGGAGAACTTCCGTCACCGGCAGCGGTTGGTGGAGGTCCTGCAAGCGGCCCTGGACGATCCGGATTTCGACTTCCAGGAAGTGTGGGAACCCATTGAAGACGATTACGAATACGATCAATGGCCCGCCGGCTGGCCGGCGCAGATCGACGACAGCCGGGACTTCTTCCAGCGCCTGCTCCTGGCGGCCCGGCAGCTGTGGCACGACGACCTGACACGCGCCCGGTTGCCGTCCCTGGCCGAATGCCGGGCGATCCCGGAGCGAGATCGCGGTTCCCGCGACTGGCTGTTCAGCGTCGATAATCCCCAAGCCTGGAAAGCCGTATTCGACGTAGCGGCCACGCCCTACGACCTGCATACCCCGGGACCACAGTTCCAGGGCGAGCAACTGAGCCTGCCGTTGGCGGGCGCATTGCATCGCCAGTCCCTGCCGTCCACCTGGCTGGCCGGCCAGGCGCTGACCCACTGCCGCCTGGACCTGAAGATCCAGGGCATCAGCGAACTCCAAGTCAGCGGTACGCGTTTCGACGGGTGTATGCGCACCCAGCTCACGCGCTTGCAGCCTGGTTATTACCTGCGCCTGGACATCGGCTTCGACTGCGTCATCGAATGCGTAGCGCAGTCCGTCGGCATCGCCAACGTCCAGGGCTCACGAGAGGAAGAGCGGCATGAACAGCAACTTTGAACGGGCCCTGGCGCGCCAGGAGATACCGCAGTTCTTTCGTGGCCAGGGCGAGTACCTGACCCGGGACGGCGATTGGGACGAGCACCTGTTCTGCATCAACTGGCCGGGGATATTCGCCTACCTGCGCGATAACGCCGACGGCGAGCAGCAGTTGAGCGCCGGCTTCGAGCTGTATGTCTACAGCATCGAGGAAAGCTTCGAGGACTGCTTCGGCCTGCGGGAAAACCTGTTCGGCTATTATTCGACCCGGGCTCGCTGGGCGCCCGCCAGCACCGACCTGCTGGCGCAGCTGCCGGCCCCTTGTCGGCGACGGATAGTCCAGCGCCTGAGCTGGTATCGCTGGCAGCTGGAAAACCACGCCCGGCTGCTGCCGGAGCGGGCCCGGCGCATGGCCGAGGACGGTGCCACCGCCGAGTTCATCGACCTGCCCGCTTCGCCCTATGCCTGAACGCGCCTGCTGCCGGTTGCTGATCGCTCGAAATATGTTTGCCCTGATACTTCAGGCAAAACGTCAGTTCTACCAGTTCAAGGAACCTGAACCACTTCTCTAACGGCTCATACTGGTAAGACGAACCGCGCCTCAAGTTTATTTAGTAGTTCAAAGGTATTCATATAAGAGACTCCAAACATCTCACATACGTTCGGAATAATAAACTTTCTCTTAACCTCAAGATTAAGCACTTCATGAGTCACTACTGTTGCGCCAGTAGTAATGGCTTTCGCAATTAACCAAGGATCTGCTCCACTCAGGAACTCGTCGAGCGCGCCAACCTTCATTTTTTCGCTTTGTACGGCAATAGCAGAAACAACTTGGCCAAATGCTTCCTGAGTTCGTTCATCACTAACCTCATGAAACAAAGCAGAATTATCTTTAGCCCATTGAGCCAGCTCGTCTTTTCCTTTGGTCAACTCATCTTTAACAGACACTATGCTGGCCAACTCAAAAGCTTGGTTTTGAAGAAGAAGCCAAGACCAATATCCGGGACAGATGGTCATCCCGTAATAACGATTCTTAGCTTCAATCAGTGTATTTGCGTCTAATAAATGCTTCATTCCGTGAGTTTACTGGCGTAGGTCCTAAGGTTGGCAGGCTGCACACCGAGCAACCTACCCGCGTCACGCAGCAGCATCCGACCGCTCATTGCTTCTGTTAATACCGCTCTACTGAAACGGATACTATTTTTTGCCTTTACGGTTCGATAATAGTCGCCGCCAGCACCATCCTTATCCTGAAAAGCTCGGAGTATCTGACGGTAGTAGTTACCGTACTGATCGCTGCTGATATAGCCTAGATCCCGTGCGCGACGACCAATTACTAGGGTGCTAACGTGAAATCGAGCAGCCAATGGGGCTAAATTATCGTGCCAATCGACCCCATCCTGCCAAGCTGCCCGAAAGGCTTCTTCTGGAGCAAGAAATTCGCCAGCCACGGCATTACAGAAAACTTCCTCTCTACGGCCAGCAGGGCTACCGCCATCAGATATTCCAGTGCTGCCAATCCAAATATGTGCAAGCTCATGCATCAGAGTAAATAAACGAGCTGTATCAGCGTCAGCACTATTGATAAAAACCACAGGTGCTAAAGCATTGCTAATCGCAAACCCTCGAAACTCAGAAACATCTAATTTACGATGAGTGTTACCTAAAGCAATGCCACTACGCATCACAAGTATTCCAACCGTCTCAGCTGCGCTAATGAGCGTACGGACATATGCATCATAGTTAAGCCGTGCTGCATCAGGATCTACACCTAGAGTTTGCCTTATATCAGCTACTACTTGCTTTACCGAAGCCTGTGTTGTGAACCTACCCACAAACGGAAGTGGGTTCATCTCTTGGTCCTGAAGGTAATCTAGGTACCAATCCTGCTTACGTAGCACATCCTTCACTGTATCCAGTAGGTTCAAACTAGGATACGCAGGAGCAGCTCCGCCCAAAGTGCGTAAGTCGGGTAATGGAAGTTTTTCGGAGGGAGGCTCTTTGAGGAAGAGAAAGCCAAAGGGAACGTGGGCAATAGTCGCCCAGTGCTGAGCCTGCCTAAAAGTAGGCTTGCTTTCCCCAGACTCCCATTCAAGAACGCGATCAGGTTTTGTAGGCAGCTTTTTAGCTACATCCTCAGCAGTCAGACCAGCACGTTCGCGGGACCACGTTAATATGTTTGGATTGATAAGGGCGGCTTGGCTCATAGGGAAAAGTACAGCATATATAGTTCAGATGAATTCGATACGACGGCACACCGGCAACAAGTCTTTACATCGACCGTGTCTGATTTGAGTTTTTTGCACCCACGGGTGCCAGCACCGTTCAGCATCGCCTTTCTCCTTGGCCATAGGGCTGCAAAATGAGGTGGGAGGTTTTCCTTGTACCGTCCGTTCGCTTCATTCGTTCTGCCCGAGACTATAGGTGGGGCGATACGATTGCGTCAATTTAGGGGGACAGAGGGGCATTCATGCAGAGGCGAGGCCTCTCCCGTCAGCTGAAATTGATCGAAGGGCTGCGCAAGAAGCCCTTCGTGGAACTCAAGCTCAAGCAACAACTCTTCGCGCAACCTCCAATAAATCCACCCCTTCCCTGAGCAGCAAATAAGCCGCGTGGGTCAGCCGATAAAGATCAGCATCCTCGATGCCCTTGATCGTCACCGAAGTGAGGCTTTCCAGAAGATCCGTCCCGGCCTTGATCCGCTGATGAGCACAATCCAACACATGCGCTACCGGCTCATCACTATCGATCAGCAGAACAGGACAATCAGGAAAATTGGTTTGCAGCGGTATGTACTTCGACATGACATGTCATCCCTAACTTGGTTAAGAAGACTGCCGATCTCGTCGCCAAACGAGTGGGTGGCAGCCGTACGCGGGTTGGCGAACCGGTAAGTTAGTAAACCCGGCAGACCCGAAGGTCTCCCGCGCACAGCCGCCATTGATCGCCATCACCCGTACAGAAATGCACGCGCAAGGAGTCGATGACACGACTGCGCCTAACTTTAAACGGATCGCCAAATCCGGTCGCTGATTTTTCAGCGACAGGAAGAACTATAGGGAGGGAGGTTTGGGAGGGACAAGGCGGATTGGCTGCATTGGTTGTGAGGTATTTCGCTTCTTGGTGAAGCCTTTTCTCCCCGAAAGCCCTTTAGGTGTCTCCAATCTTTTTTGCGATGATGCCTCCCCTGATGCCATTCACGCGCCCGGCCCACTGCCGAGCGCATACACAGCGTTTCTCGCCAGACTCATGGAAGACCCCAAACGATGAATATCCCGAACCTTTCCGGCAACACCGCGCCGTCGCACCAGGCACGTTACTACTACGGGCCCAACTACAAGAAAATGACCCTGGCGGGCCTGGTCTTCGGTGGGTTTTCGCTGTTCGCGGTGTTCGGCACACCCAGCGAGAACAACAGCGTGATCCGGCTGATAGAGGCCCTGGGGCTCAATGGTCATCTGGTCATGCAACTGCTCGGCGTCCTGGGCGTGGCCATGACCGTCGCCGCCGCGGGGGCGCTGATCTTCCTGCGCGGTGCCGGCAATCGTTATGTGGTGCTGACGGACAAGAAGCTGGTCGCCCCGGTCAGCAATTTCAGTTCGAAGATCCGCGAGATTCGCCTGATCAATATCTCGGACGTCGAGCTGGTGGAAGTCTTCAACCAGCGCTTCATCCGCGTCCAGCACAGCGACGGCAAGATGGAACTGGTGGAGAACATGTTCAAGAACCAGGAACTGTTCTACGACTGCTACAAGGCGATTGCCCTGGCCATCGAGGCCAAGGGCCAGAACGTGAAACGCGCGCCCGCCCGCAAGTAACCGCGCCGGGTTTCAGTCTGGCGTCTGCCGCTGCGGCGCCGCTTCATCCTGATCCGCGGCAGGTTGGGCCTGTTGCGGGTCTTCATCTTCTTCACCGGCCTCGAGCAGAAAGTCCTTGCGACTCTCCTTGATGGCCTGGCGGATATCCGCGCCCTTGGTCGGGCAATTCAGCAGTGCAGCGATACGGTCGATGCGTGGCGCCATGGCCAGCCTCTCACTTTCAGGAAACTGGCTCGATAGTGCGCGTTTTCGTGGTGCCAGGCCATTACTTGCGCGCGTTTTGCCCTCAGGGTTGCTGCAAGGCCTCCAGGCGTTCGGCAATTTCCTCGTCGGGGAAGCGCTGCTTCAGGGCGATGATGTACTGGTCGGCGACCTTGTCCTGGCCGGTCTTGCGCAGCCGCAATACCTCGCGCAGGGCGTCGTCGAGGATCGACGCCGGCGCCTCGCGCTCGTCCTGCTCCTTGCCCTGCTCCTTACCCGGGAATGACGCCAGGTGCCCCAGGGACTCATAAGGCTTGGCGGTGAAGGCTTGCGGGTCATGGATCAGCGGCAGGCCCGCCCCGGGTGCCGCGGGAGCGGGTGCCGACAAGGCGCCAGCGGCCGCCTCCGGCGTCGCGGCCAGTTCGAAGCGGTTCGATTCCTCCATGGTTGATTCCGCATGGGCGGATTCCGCAGGGGCTGCGCCGGCTGGCGCGGACTCGGCCTGGCGCCGTGCAAGCTGCGGGGCAGCGGCCTTTGCCACGGGTGCCGGCGCGGGAGCGAATGCCTGGCTCGGTGCCGGCTCTGGAGAGCGCTGCAACACGCCCAGCAGCAGGGTCACGCCGAACAGACCGGCGAACGCCACTTGCCAGCGCGGCTGGCGACACAGATCGAACCAGCGTTGCCACAGGGAAGGCCGGGGCGCCGGGACTTCGCGGCGGGCCGTGGCCATGATCAGGGCGTCGAGGCTGGCCGGCGGCTCGCCATGGCTGTGCTGGCGAATGTGCTCGAGCATGCGCTCTTCTTCGGTAGGGGGAAGCTGTCGGGCGTCAGTCATGTCAGTACCTCCTCGGCCAGGAGCCGACGCAGTTTTTTCAGCGCATAACGGAAGCGGCTTTTCACCGTTTCCAGCGGCGTATCGGTAAGGCTGGCGATCTGCGGCAATTCCAGTTCGCCGTGGGCGCGCAGCAGGAACACCTCGCGCTGGTCGGCGGGCAGATCCTGCAAGGCGGCGTCGATGCGTTGCCGTTCACGGCTCAGGCTCAGGTGTTGTTCCGGACCGCTGGCGTCATCGGCCAAATCGTGCAGTTGCTCGTCGTAGCTGTCGTGCAGCGGGTTGCGCAGGCCGTGCTTGCGCCAGTGGTCGATCAAGCGGTTGCGGGCGATCTGGTACAGCCAGGTGCGAAAGCTGGCCCGGCCCTGTGGCGCACTGGTGGTGCGGATCAGGCTGAGCCAGGTGTCCTGATAGACCTCGTCGGCCAGCTCGGCCTTGTCGCACAGGCTCAGCAGGAACCGGTACAACCCCTGGCGATGCCGCTGGTAGAGCACTTCGAAGGCAGCGCTGTCGCCCGCGCGATAACGCGCCAGCAGCGTTTCGTCGCTGCTGGCGGGCTCTGGTCGATTCGCCGCAGGCATAGTCGTACTGAACTCCTTCTGGTGGCTCGTCATGACGTTACTCACGGCGGCTCAACGCCTCCCCGGAACGGCCCGGCTGATTCGCCGGAGCGGCAGTCTGCAGGCTCTGCGCCAGTTCCACCAGTTGCACGAACTCGCCGCGCAGGCCGAAACGGTCTTCGCCCTTGGCGCCGCGGGCCAGAGCAACGGTGTCCTTGAGGCCGAAGTCGCCAGTGTAACGAGCATCCTTGAGCTGCTGGGCGAACGCCGCCACGGCTGCGGCAAATCTTAGATCATCGCTGGCCTGGATGAGTTTGCCGTGCTGTTGCGACGCCAGGATCGGCCGCTCGATCAGCCGGCTGCTGCCGCCTTGCGGCGCCTGGTAGCGCACCCGCAGCATGGCCAGTTCGTCGCTCTTGATGCTCGATTGCGGCTGCGTGGGGGCTGGGCCATAACGCAACGGCTCCAGCCAGCCCAGCTGGCCCTTGGGCACGATTTCATACAGCGCGGTGACCGTATGCCCGGCCCCGATCTCGCCGGCATCGACCTTGTCGTTGTTGAAGTCCTCGCGTTTCAACGCGCGGTTCTCATAACCCAGCAGGCGGTATTCGCTGACCTGGGCCGGGTTGAATTCCACCTGCAGCTTCACGTCCTTGGCCACCACCGCCAGGGTCGAGCCGAGCTGGTCCACCAGGACCTTGCGCGCCTCGCGCAGGTTGTCGATGTAGGCATAGTTGCCATCGCCGGCGTCGGCCAGTTGCTCCATCAGGTGCTCGTTGTAGTTGTCCACGCCAAAGCCGAGGGTGGTCAGCGACACGCCGCTTTTACGCTGCTCGACGGCCATCTGCTTGAGGCGGTCGAAGTCGCTGATGCCGACGTTGAAGTCGCCATCGGTGGCCAGCAGGATGCGGTTGATGCCGTTCTTGATGAAGCCTTGCCGGGCCATCTGATACGCCAGCTGGATGCCCGACGCGCCGGCGGTGGAGCCGCCCGCCGTCAGTTGCTCGATGGCGTTGCGGATCTTCGCCTTGTCACGCCCGGAAGTGGGCTCCAGCACCACCCGCGATTCACCGGCATACACCACCAGCGACACCCGGTCCTGTTCGCGCAACTGGTCCACCAGCAGCTTGAGGGTGCTTTGCACCAGCGGCAGGCCCTCGCGGCGATCCATGGAGCCGGACACGTCCACCAGGAACACCAGGTTGGCCGGCGCCAGTTCGGCGACGGTGCGATCCGAAGCCTTGATGCCGATGCGCAGCAGGCGGGTGTGGGGGTTCCAGGGCGACGGCGCGATCTCGGTGGTCACGCCAAACGGCGAGCCGTCCCCGGGCAGGGCGTAATCGTAGGGGAAGTAATTGACCAGTTCTTCCAGGCGCACCGCGCCTTGCGGCGGCAGGCTGCCCTGGTTGAGCAGGCGCCGGACATTGGCGTAGGCACCGGTATCGACATCGACGCTGAAGGTCGAGACCGGAGCCTGCGCCACGCTGTGGATCGGGTTGTCCGGCAGGTTCTGGTACTGCTCCCGCGGCTCGGCGCGATAGCCGGCGGGCAGCGATTCGCGCGTCATCATCGAGGCTTGCATGGGGGCCGGGGCGAGCGCCTTGGCGTTGTTGTATCCGGCCAGGATCACATCGGCGCGCGGGGCCTCGCTCGGCGAGGGCACGGCGGCCTGCGGCTCTACCGCCTCCGGGGCGGGCAAGGCAGCGCCCCGGGTCTCAGGCGAGGACGGGCCGCAACCGGCCATGGCCAACAGCAACCCGGCGGCGCACCCCTGAACGGCGGGGCGAAGGAAATACGGAGGAAGGAACATGGGGGCTGACCTCGGGGGAAATTGATCCATTCCCCCCTTCAGACGAAGCCCCTTGGCGATTCGGGTTAAGCCCCCGGAAAAAAATTCTGCTTAGCGCAGGTAGCGCCGCACCACGCTGCTGTTGCGCAGCACGTGGCCGTTGATCTTTTCCAGCAACTGGGCGCGGGTCAGGCCGGCCGGCAAGGCGTCGGGCGCCAGTTCCAGGGCATAGATCTGGATGATGTAGTGGTGCGCGCTGTCGCCCACCGGCGGGCAAGGGCCGACGTAGCCGGTGGTGCCTTTGCTGTTGGTGCCGCCCAGCCCTTCCAGGGTGCCCTTGGCCCCCGCGCCCGCGGCGATCTGCCGGGTCGTGGGCTTGATCCCGTAATGCACCCAGTGGTCGATACCCTGGCCTTTGGCGCCGTCCGGGTCGTGCATCACGATGGCGTAGCTGCGGGTGCCTTCCGGGCCGGCGGTCCAGGCCAGGGCCGGCGACAGGTTATGCCCGCCGCAGCCCTTGGCATCGCTGGCGCTGGCCGGGGTGAACAGGCGGTTGTCCGAGACACCGGGCACATTCAGGGTGAAACGCTCCTGGGCCTGGGCCGGCAACTGCAGGCACAGCAGGACGGCGCCGGCGGCCAGCCAGGTATTGAGAGAGGCAAAACGGGACATACGCGAGCACCTTCTGCGAATGGGTTCATCGGGGCCTGGAGACTATAGCTGCGCAGCGTTGCTGCTTGAAGCTTGGAGCTTGGAGCTTGGAGCTTGGAGCTTGGAGCTTGGAGCTTGGAGCTTGGAGCTTGGAGGCTGATTGAGCTTGAGCCGCAGCCGCTTGTAAACGAAAAAACCCCGGATTTTTTCAGCTCCGGGGCTTTTTTCGACGAGCACCGGGATTTTTACCCGACCGCCCTGATCCCGCGACCTTCAACCGGCCGCCGAATCAGCGCTCCACGGAATCCGCCAGCAACGGCGGATGCGGCTGGCGCTCGGGGTTCAGGCGCAAGAAGCCGGTGGTGACAAGGCTGATGCCGCCCTCCTCGTCGTTATGCACCGTCATGGTCCCGGGCTGGCGCATGCGCGCAAAATTGGCGGCGCTGAGCTTGAAGCTTTCGCTCAGGCGCTGGTCGTCCAGCGCCGGCGACGGCAGGCGGCGCCGGGCAAAACTTTTGCTCTTGCGCTGCTGATAACGCGCCCAGAGGATCAGCACGGCGGCGTTGAGCAAGGCCACCCACAGGTAGGTCTGCAAGGTGCCCAGCGCTTCCAGCACGCCGACCTCGATGCGCGGGCCGTCGTGGGTGTCGATCAGCGGCCACAGGCCGCGTACCAGCAGGTACAGCAGGCCGATCCAGGCCAGCACGGTGAACGCCGCATCGACGATCACCAGCAATGGGCGTTGACGGGTTCTGATGATTTTCATCAGCGAGCCTCCTCTTCATCATCTGTCGGCTTGATGCCACGGTCAGGGCTGACCCAGCGCGCACGCTTCTGGTGTTGGCTGAACAGCACCTTGGGGAAACTGACAAGCGTGGTGAACAGGCTGACGAGCCAGAACACCAGGGGGTACCAGACCACCCAGAACATGGTCTTGCCCAAGCCCTTTTCATACCGGCGATCGATCAGGATGCTGACCGCGAACTGCAGCAGGCAGACCATCGCCAGCACCAGCCCGGTGAAGGCCGGCGGCATCAGGCGGTCGACGGCGATGGCCTCGGGCATGACGATGAAATGGCCGACGCCCCAGAAGATCACCGACAGCAGGAAGGTGAAGGCCCAGCCGGTGGACAGGCAGTATTCGAACAGCAGCGGCCACAGGTAGCGGTGGCGCCATTGCCAGATCCCGCGGATGTTCTTGAACAGCACCTCGGCGCCACCCTGGGCCCAGCGCAGGCGCTGCTTCCACAGGCCGCGCAGGGTTTCCGGCATGAGGATCCAGCACAGCGCCCGTGGCTCGTAGAAGATGCTCCAGTGATCGAGCTGCAGCTTCCAGCTGATGTCGATGTCTTCGGTGATCATGTCCGGGCTCCAGTAGCCGACCCGGTGCAGGGCCGAGCGGCGGAAGGCGACAATCACCCCGGAGACCGTGAAGATCCGCCCGAACACCCGCTGGGTACGCTTGATCAGACCGATGATCGAGGAGAACTCGCCCACCTGGACCCGGCCCACCAAAGTCGAGCGGGTGCGAATCCGCGGATTGCCGGTCACCGCGCCCAGGCGCGAATTCTCCAGCAGCGGCGCCACCAGATAGGCCGCGGTGTTCGGCGCCAGCAGCGCATCGCCGTCGATGCACACCAGGTACTCGCTGCGCGCCGCCACGGCGCCCATGCGCAAGGCCACGGCCTTGCCCTGGTTTTGTGCCAGGTGCACCACTCGCAGCCGCGGATCTTCCAGCGCCAGGGCGTCCAGCACTTGCGCGGTGTTGTCCTTGGAGCCGTCGTTGATCGCGATGACTTCGATGTTCGGGTAGTGCTGGGCCAGCGCCGCGTGGATGGTGTCAGCCGCGTTGTCGCCCTCGTTGTAGCAAGGGATCAGGATGCTGATCAGCGGCTCGCCCGCCAGCGCCGGCGGCAGGGTGTCGTCCTTCCAGGGCCAGTGGCGTTCCCAGTGCAGCCAGAAGTACAGGCCGCCGGCGATCCACAGGCCGGACATGAACAGCGGGTAGAAGAACACGAAGTCCATCAGGAACTGGCCGGTCACCAGGAAGATCAGGCCCAGCGGCACACCGAGGACAATCGCCAGGACGAGCAGGGCTAGCAGTCGATCCAACATGATTTAGGGATTCCACTTGGTGGAGAGCGCGGGACGGATGGTCTTCAGGTCCGGCGAGTTCTCGAGAAAGTTATCCGGGTAGTAGCCGAAGCTGGTCGCGCCCTGGCGCTTGAGCCGGCCCATCCAGTCGGCCATCTGCGCGGCGTCGATATCGCTCGCCGGTTTTTGCGCCCAGTCCCGGGCCTGCAGTTCGAAGACGGTACGGTTGAGCGCGCCGGGGCGTGCCTTGACCGTGGCCACCAGTTGCTCCAGCCAGGCGCCGGAAGCCTTGCGCGGCTGGCCCTCCATCAACGGCATGGCCATCGGCGCGGTCCAGTCGTAATGGGCGAGGAAGTCGTCGAGGTTCTGGGCGAACCAGGCTTCGCTCTGCGGGTTGAGCATCGGCTCGGCGAACAGGTTGCGCGCGGTCAGCACCTGCGGCCCGCGGATCGCCTTGACCTTGGCGGTCAGCTCATGGGTGAAGTCGATCAGGTAGCGGCTCTTGAAGCGGGTCCAGCGCTGCAGGGTCGCCGGATCGGCGCGCAACGCGGCGATCGAACCGGGCAGGCCGTTGGCGGCATAGGCGCGCAGGGCTGCGGGGCTGGCGTCTTCGAAGTCGGAGAACACCGCGTCGTCGTGGTAGAGGATGCCGTCCACCGAGGTCAGGCGCGCCACGTCTTCGTAGATCTCACCGATGATGCGCCGCACCTGCGGGTCGAACGGCGACAGGCGCCGGTACTGGTCGGGGTCGACCGCGACCTGGCCGGTTTCCGGGTCCCAGCGGGTCACGCGCGGCAGGCTCGGGTCGAGGGCGAAACTCAGCACCGGCATCCAGGCGAACACCTTGACGTTGGCCCGGGTGCGCAGTTGCCAGGCGACCCGGTCGAAGATATCGGCGCGCACCGGCAGGTGGCGGTTGGCGAAGTACAGCGAGTGCACCAGGCCATCGCCCTTGGGGTCGGCGAAGGCTTGCAGGAACACGGTGTTGACGCCCAGGTCGGCCATGCGCTGGACCAGCTTGCCGAGGTTGATTTCCTGCTGCTGCGGGTCCGGGTCGTAGACGTTGTCCAGGTCGACGTGGGCCACGCGCATCGGGTTGCTGGCCTCGACGCCGACGATGCTGTTGGAGAAGTGGATGGCGTCCGGGTCCGAGGACACCAGGAAGCGCGGGCTGCTCATCAGGTTGTCGAGGGCATCGAGGCCGTCGTCGAGGGTCAGGGCCATGTCGTAGCCCTGCTCGCCCACCACCCGCAGCGCGGTGCCGTCGGCAGCGCCATAAGGCCAGACCCAGACCCGTGGGCTGTAGCCGGTGGCGGCGCGGATTTTTTTCGAGATCGCCGCCACGTCGCTGCGCAGGCGCGCCTCGAATTCGGCTTCGCTTTCATAGCGCCCGGTGCTGGCGTCATAGCGCCGGGTGGCGGCGGCCGGTTGCAGGTTGCCCTGGGGGTTGGCCAGCACGCCCTTGTGGTTGGCATCGGTGTGGGCGGCGATTTCCACCAGGCCGGAACGGGAGATCTCGCGGACCTGCTCCCAGGTCAGGAAGTCCGAGCGCTTGCGCGGGGTGCCGGCAAAATCCACCGGCTGGTTCAGCGGGGTATCGACCCACGCCCCCACCGGCGCCAGCAGGGCATGCCAGTTGTAGCTGCGCAGCACCGGCAACACGCGGGTGTAGAAGCTCGCGTAACCGTCGTCGAAGCTCAGCAGCACGGCCTTGGCCGGCAGCTCGGGGCCGCCTTTGCGCGCCGCCATGATCTGGTCCACGGTGACCGGCTGGTAGCCGTTCTCGCGCAGCCAGGCCAGCTGTTCGATCAGGCGTTCAGTGCGCACGGCCACCACCGCCTGGTCGGGGTCGCGGTCTTCGACGTCGTGGTAGGCAATGCCCAGCACGTGGTTTTTCGGCCACGGGGTTTCGCTGGCGGGCACCGGGCGTTGCGCCGGCGCCAGGAAATCCGCGGCGGGCTGGGCGCAGGCGCTGAGAATCAGGGCTCCCAGCAGGAGGATGCAACGGGTCATCGGAGGCATCTTCGGACTCTTCTAGAAGCGGTAGGTAAGGTCGAGGAGCAGGCGCAGGTCGGTTTCCCGGTCGCCGTCGTAAGGCCGGTTGAGCACGCTCAGGGCGGCCCCGGCTTCGAACACGTCGTTCCAGGTCACGCGCTGGCCATAGCTGAGCAGGCCGATCGCCCCGGTGGAGTAATCGCGCTGGCTGTAGGTACCGGCGCCTACCTGGAACTGCTGGCTCCAGGAGGTTTCGTAGCGGTGATAGAGCACGTGGTTGACGTTCACCGTCGGCAGGACCGTGAAGTCCGACTTGGGGTTGAAGTACGGCGTGTCTTCCTTGCTGTTGCGGCTGGCGCCGACTTCCAGGCCCAGGTCGACCTGCACGTGAGGCGTGGCATAGACGCCCTCGCGACCGGTGAGCAGCGCTTCGAAACGGTTGTTGCCATCGCTGAAATGCGAAGGACTCAGGGCCAGTCGCCATTCCCGGCTCTCGTTGGCCCGCCAGCGCACGAAGCCGCTGCCGCCATTGGCGTAGATGTTGCTGTTCAGCGCCCGCAGCGGCGTGTTGGCCGACAGGTATTCCAGGCTGGCGCCGTACTGCCAGTGATCGTCGATGTCGCGGGCCAGGGACAGCCGCGCGCCCTGCTTGTCGTCGAAGCCGTAGGAGTGGTTGGAGACTTCCGCTTCCAGGGTCATGTCGCGGGTCCGGCGCTCCACGCCGATACGCTGCCAGCGGTGATGCCCGGTGCCTTCCTGGAAGTCGCCGGTGGCATAGCCGAGGCCGCCGAACAGGCGCCAGTCTTCATTGATTGGCGGGCTGTAGAGCACCGTCTCGATGCCGAAGTCCTTGCTCCCGGAAACCGCGCCGGCGCCGTTGTTGCCGCCGCCGTAGCTCTTGCCGCCATAGGTCTCGACCCGCAGCTCGGCCATGTCGTGCACTTGGCGCTGGCGGGCCAGGCGCTGCACCTGACGGTTGTCGGGATAACGCTGCACCACGTCGTCGGTCAGGGCATCGAGCTGACGCCACTCCTGCAGGTCCTGGGCGGTGTGGCCCTGGGCAACCTCGAGGCCGACATCGCGCGGCGCCATGCTCTCGGTTTCCTTGAGCAGGCCCTCGGCGCGCCGCGGCCAGTCCCGGGCCTGGTACAGGTTGGCCTGGGCCACGCGCAGGCCGATATTGCCCGGCGCCTGGTCCACCAGGCTGGCCAGGCGCTGCTCGCTGCCCGGCAGGTCGGCGCTGTAGGTGCCGGACTGCGCGGCGAGCTGCTGGGCGTCCATCCATTCATCGTTGGGGTTGCCCACCGGCAAGCCCTTGAGCTCGACCCGCGGCTTCTGGTTCCTGGCCAGGTCGTCGGCGACCTGTTGCGCTTCCTGCGGGCGGTCGCTTTCCAGCAAGGCGTAATACAACGCGGTGCTGTCTTCGACGCGGTCGCTGACATCGGCATCCGGCGCCGCCAGCACCTGGCGATAGAGGTCGCTGGCGATCTCTGGCTGGCGCTGGTCCAGATAGGCGGCCGCCACCCAACGCCGGGCGTAGGTGGGGATGGCCACGTCTGCGGCGGTCAGTTGGTGGTAGTCGGCGATCACCTGGGCGGTGCGCGCCCGGGCCTTGAGCGCGCCCATGCGGTCGATGCGCCAGCGGGTCACGTCGTCCCTGGCCGCCGGGTCCGGGGTCCAGGTGGCGAGCAGTTGATCGTAATCGGCCAGGGCACGGTCGGCGATGACATAGCGCTCTTTCTCGCTGCGGGTCGCCAGTTCGGCCAGGCGCACGCGCTCGGCGGCCAGGTCGCCTTGCAGACGACGTTCTATGACGGGATCGATCAGCCCCGGGCGCTGGCGGGCCAGGCGCAGGGCCGGCTCCGGCAGGCGGGCCCGTTGCAGGGCGAACACGTATTCGCGGGCGACTTCCGGCCGGGTGCCGGCGCGGACGAACGCCTGGTCGAACTCGAACAGCGCGTCATACGGCGAACCGGCGCGAGTCAGGGCGTAGCCCAGGGCCAGGCGGCGGGTGGCGTCGTCGGGCTTGGCCGCCACCAGCTCGCGGGCACGGCGCACGGCCTCCTCCGGCTTGCCGGCGTCGGCCTGGGTCAGGGCCAGACCCAGTTGCAGGTCGGGGTTACGCGGGTCGCGTTCGAGGGCCAGGCGGTACACCTGGATCGCCGAGTCCCAGCGCTGCAGATTGCGGTAGGCCCGGGCGGTGGCCGTCAGCGCCTGGATCGGCAGCACCCGGCCATGGGCCTGGGTTTCATAGACATTCACGACTTCGGCGTCGAGGCCGGCCCAGCTGGCGATCTGCAGGTGATCGCTGACCAGCCCGGTGCTCAGCCGTTCGGCCGGCACCTGGCGCAAATGGCTCAGGGCTGGCGCATAGCTGCCGGCGCGGGCGTCGAGAATCAGGCGGTCGTACGCCGGGTCGGCGAGGGCCAGGGTCGGCCACAGCAATTGGCTGCATAACGTCAGGCGCAGCAGCGGTCGCAAACCATAAAGGCGAACAGGATGAACAATGAACGGCATTTCTTCAGCATCCTTACATGGCTAGCCGGGGTCTTGTGTCCCCCCGCCTGATACGTGCCAGGAAGCCGAATCAGATGACTCGGCCAGATTGGGCGGAGTCTTCCATGCAAGGCTGATGCGGATGCGCAAATGCAATATTTCTTCAGATTCGTTTCTGCGCGAATCCGCGAACGACGTGGCCTGTAGCCATGTTCAAGGAGGCTCTGGGGGGGAACTCTCCAGCCAGCTACAGGCAAAAAAACGCCCGGCGACTCCGTGGTACGGAGGCCGGGCGTTTCTGGCTGAAAACCCCGTGGAGGGGTTTTGCGCGGTTTACTGGATGGTGACCGGACCCAGTTTGCTCATGACAAAACCGACGAACTGCTCAGGCGTCATTTTCTGGCCGTTGAAGTCCACTTCGTTGTTGGCATAACGCAGCTTGGAGACGATGTCGTTACCTTCCAGCTTGGCCAGCTGGGTGCCCAGCGCCATGCCGCTGACCATGTCGGCGGCCATGCTGCCCTGGTCGGCGATCGCCTTGGCGTCGGTCACGCCGTCCAGCTGCGCCTGCACCGATGCCATGTCGGCGATCATCGGCTTGGACAGCAGCAGGTTCAGGTCCAGCTGGGTGAGCAGTTGCTTGCTCAGTTCGGCCGGCGGCAGCTCCATGGATTGCGGCTTGTTCAGGTCCACCACCAGGCTCAGGCGGCTTTCGCCATTGGTGGTCTTGAACGAGAGGTTTTCCAGGGCGATATGCGGCTGGGCAGCCAGCAGCTTGTCCAGGTCAGCCTTGACCTGGGCCTGCTCGGCCTCGCTCAGGTTCAACTCGGGCGCTGGCTCGCCGGCGGCTTCGGCCGCGGCGACGGCGTCTTCGTAGGGTTGCAGCTTGTTCTGGTAGACCTGCATCAGCGACATGCCGGAGGCGATGTCGAGGTTCTTCATGCTCCAGGTCATTTGCGCCGAACCGACGGCTTTGCCGTTGAGGGCGACTTCGCCGATCTTGTAGTCGGCACGACCGGCCAGGTGGGCGCCGGTCTCGTCGGTGGCGCTCTTGATCTCAGAGTTCTTGAAGCTGAGCACCGACTGTTTCTCGCCGAACGTGGCCTTGGTGCTGGTCAGCTCCAGGGTGTTTTCGCCGACGTAGAAGCCATAGTTGCTCTTGGTCAGGTTGCTGGCCAGGGTCAGGCCGTTGAGCTCGACCTGCACCGGCGTCTGGTCTTCGGCGACGCTGTTGAGCTTGAGGCTGTCCATGTAGCCTTCGGCCTTGACCTTCTGCGCTTGGGCGCTGGTCGAGAGGTCCAGCTTCAGGCCGGAGAACTTGAGGGTCGACTTGTCGTCCAGGGCCGTGTCCAGCGGCAGCAACTCCAGGTTGCCGGTGGCGGAACGGTCGTAACCCAGGTTGACCACGCCCTTGAGCGGGGAAACATCCTTGGTGGCGGCGAACCATTTCTCGGTCAGGGCATTCTTTTCCAGCTCGTAGTGACTGGTGGCCATGACCGGCAGCCATTTCAGGGTCATCAGGCGCGAGAACGGCAGCGGGCCGTGTTCGATGCGGTCGACGAACACCAGCTCGACGCCCTCGGCGCTGTCGCCGAACATCTCGCCCTGGCCCTTGAGACGGTAGCGCGCGGTGCTGCTGAACAGATTGCGCTCCAGCGATACCAGCTCCAGGCTGGCGGTACCGTTGGAACCGACCATCGCGGCCTGGAGTTCCTTGTTGGCGTCGGCGATAGAGGTTTGCAGCACCCCTTCCAGCTTGGTCCCGGTATACCAGGCGCCGCCGGCACTGATAGCGCCCACCGCGACGACGATTCCTAACAGTACGCCTGCTGATTTATTCATTATTTGACCCGATCGATCCGTTGTTGAAATGTGTGGTCGTCTTCCCTGAACCCGGCACGGGTTGTGGCTCGACTGTGCGTAAAACTGCCGAAGATTAGCACCGGCCAAGCCAGGCGGCCCAACCTTTCCATGTGAAAAGTAGTGAATACGCAGGGCAGAAAGCTATAGCGCGTTTAGCCAGGTAAATCACGGAGTCAGGATTTGCGGTTGCTCTGCAACCGGTCGCAGCCTCGCGGGCTCGGCAGCGGCTACGTAGACGCCGCGTTCCTGTAGCCGCTGGCGCAGCCTGCGATCGGCGGCGCAGCCGTCGCTGGGCCAGACGGTGCGTTTCTTCAGGCAGATCGCGGACTCAGGGTTTGCGGTTGCTCTGCAACCGGTCGCAGCCTCGCGGGCTCGGCAGCGGCTACGTAGGCGCCGCGTTCCTGTAGCCGCTGGCGCAGCCTGCGATCGGCGGCGCAGCCGTCGCTGGGCCAGACGGTGCGTTTCTTCAGGCAGATCGCGGACTCAGGGTTTGCGGTTGCTCTGCAACCGATCGCAGCCTCGCGGGCTCGGCAGCGGCTACATGGCGACATGGCTACGTGGCGTGTTCGGAGTATTCGACCTCCAGCGCGTCGAGCTGGTGATCGAAGCTTTTCAGGCGCGCGGTCCAGGTGTAGACCAGCACTTCGAAATCGCGGTTGATCACCGCGCCGCCCGGGGTTTCCGAACGCGGGTCGCAGAAATCCAGTTGATAGCGTTCGCGGGCCATGGCGGCGGCGACATCGGACAGTTCGCGGGCATTGTTCAGCCAGTGGCGACCGTCGGCGGCCTGTTTATCCAGTAATACGCACTGTTTTTTCAGGGCTTCGAGGCTTTTTTCCAGAGGGGTGCCGGTCAACTCGCCCATGACTTCCTGGAAGGTCCGCCCCGGCTGCCAGTAACTGCCCCAGAAGTAACGGTCGAACACCGTCTCGACCCGGCGCAGGGCGACTTTGGTGTCCCAGATCGCGACCAGGGTCTTGCCCTGCTCGAGCTGCCTTTTCTTGATTTTCTGGGTCTGGAACGACGTCCAGGCCACGAAGACGATGGCGCTCACCGCAATCAGCGCGCTGGCGCTGTCGAGAAAGATCATGGCCTTGTCGATCTGGTGCGCCAGCATGACACCGTAGAAATAAGTCGCAGAAAGCAGCACCAGTGCGACGATGGCGCACCAGAAGCCGAGAGCATAAGGGTTTTTCATTATTGGAATCCCCATGACCATCACGTGCCTGACCGCTGGCCGAGCACTGGACGCAAGGTGCTCAGCCAACTGTTCAAAGCATAGCAACGGCCTCAGGGTTTGGCGGGGTTCGAGGCTTGCGTTCGTCCGCTTTCCCAGCCACCGCCCAGGGCCAGGAACAGGTCGATCTGACTCATCACCACCTGGGTGTTGGCCGCGGCCAACTGGGCCCGTACGTCGGTATAGGTGCGGGTCGCCTGCAGGTCGGCGAGGAACGACTCGCGGCCGGCCTGGAAGAAGCGATGGGTCTGGTCGGCGGCCTGGCGCGCCGACTGCTCGGCCTCGGCCAGGGCGTCGCGACGTTGCAACTGGGCACTGTATTGGGCCAGACCGGTCTGAGTTTCGCGGATGGCGTTGAGCACCACCCCGTCGAAATGCGCCAGGGCGCCCTGGCTGGCGGCTTCGGCCTGGTGAATGCGTTCGCGGGCGCCGTTGGCCGGTACCGTCCAGCTGATCAGCGGGCCGAAGCCCCAGCGGTTGGTGGAGGGTTTGCCGAGGTTGTCGACGATGCCCACGGTGCCGACGGTCGCGCCAATGCTGATGTCCGGGTACAGCGCGCCAGTGGCGACGCCGATATCGGCGGTGGCCGCGGCCAGGCGACGTTCGGCCTGGCGCACGTCGGGGCGACGCTTGAGCAGGGTCGCGCCGTCACCCACCGGCAACAATTGCGCAATGTGCGGCAGCTCGGCGCAGCTGTCGGTGCCGGCCGGCAACTGGTTCAGCGGCCTGGCCAGGAGCATCGACAAGCGGAACAGGCCGGCCTGGCGCGCCGCTTCATAGCGCGGCAGTTCGGCGCGCAGGGACTTGAACTGGGTCTGGGAACGGGTGACCTGGGTCTCGTCGCCACGCCCGGCGTCGCGCAGGCGCTGAATCAGCGCGGTGCTCTGGGCCTGCAGGTCCAGGGAGTGCTCGGCGATCTCGCGCTCTTCATTGGCCGCGCAAACCTGGGTGTAAGCCCGCACCACGTCGGCCACCAGGGTGATGCGCGCGGTATCGGCCGCCGCCTGGGTGGCATCGGCGTTGGCCTGGGCCGCCTCGATGCCGCGCTGCAGGGTGCCGAACAGGTCGAACTGATAAGAGGTGCTGACAGACAGGTTACCGACGTTGGCCACCGGCACTTTCTCCGGCAGCAGGAAGGCTTCGCCGGACTCCTGCAAGCGCTCGACCCCGGCCTTGACCCCGCCGCTCCAGCCGCCGGCCGTCTGGGCCTCGTCGACCTGGGCGCGGGCCCGCGCCAGGTTGGCCGCCGCGACCCGCAGATCGGTGTTGGAGGCCATGGCCTGCTGCACCAGCTGGTCCAGGCGCGGGTCCTGGTACAGGCGCCACCAGTCTGCCGGGACCGGCGCCGAGACCACCTTGTCGCTCGATCCGGCCAGCTCGCCCTGTAAATCGCTGCGGTGCAACGCCGCGTCGTCCGGCAGGTGGTAGTCCGGGCCGACCATTTGGCAGGCTGACAGCAGCAAAAAGCCGAGCCCGGCCGTGGCCAAACGCAGGGCGCTGTTCATTGCGCCGGCTCCGACCGGACTGGCGCCTGATCGTCAATGATCGACACAGTGGCGGTGCGCCCGGCGATCATGCGGAAGTCTTCCGGCACCTCGTCGAAGGCAATCCGCACCGGAATCCGCTGGGCCAGGCGCACCCAGCTGAAGGCCGGGTTGACGTTGGGCAGCAGGTTGGAGCCGCTGCTGCGGTCGCGGTCCTCGATGCCGGCGACGATGCTTTCGACATGCCCGCGCAGCCGCGCGCGATCGCCGACCACGCGGATATCGACGCTCTGGCCGATATGAATGCCGTCGAGCTTGGTTTCTTCGAAATAACCGTCGATATGGAAGGAATTGCTGTCCACCACCGACAACACCGGGCGCCCGGCGGTGACGAATTCCTGGGTGCGCGGCGCGCGGTCGTTGACGTAGCCGTCCACCGGGCTGCGGATCACCGAACGGTCGAGGTTCAGCTGGGCGCTGTCCACCGCCACCTGGGCCTCGGCCAGGGCCGACTGGGCACGGGCCACGCGGGACTGGCTTTCTTCGAGCTGCTCGCGCGGCACCAGGTTGCCCAGGCCGAGGTTACGCCTGGCCTCGCGCTGGGCCTGGGCCAGGGTTTCCTGGCGGTCGGCCAGGGACGCCTTGGCCTGGCGCAGGGCCAGGCTGAAACGGTCCTGGTCGATGCTGAACAACACCTGGCTGCGCTTGACCAGCTGGTTGTCACGCACCTGCACCTGCTGGATCAGCCCGGAGACGTCCGGGGCGATCTGCACGATGTCGGCGCGGATATGCCCGTCCCGGGTCCAGGGCGCGAACATGTAGTACATCACCATGCGCCAGACCACCACGACCGCGAAGCTCACCACCAGCAACGTCAGGACCACACGGCCAATGGTCAATAAAGGTTTTTTCATGTCATCAGGTATCGACTGAGTGAGTCCACGGCGCCGAGCAGCAAAGCGTACAGACCAACGTTGAACAAAGCCCGGTGCCAGACCAGGCGATAAAAATGCAGGCGCGTCAGCAGCCCGTGGACCACCAGGTACAAGCCATAGGTAAGGCCCATCAGCACCAGCAGCGTGGGCAGGAATACCCCGCTGATATCCAGGTCACCGATCATAAAGGCGCTCCATCGATGCCATGGGGCAGCGGTTCTTCAAGCTCGCCACCGCCGACGAACTCGACGCCGGGCAGCAGGGCCAGGCGCAGGCCGCTGAGGGCATGCAGCAGGTGCAAACGGGTTTCGCGGTCGTCCTGGCTGTGGGCATCCAGGGTGCGACGGGCGCGGTCCAGGGTCATCAGCAGGCCGCTCGGCGCCGGCAGGCGTTCGCCGGCCTTGAGGCAAGCCTTGAAGTAGGCGCCGACCTCGGCCACCACCTGGCGCAACAGCACCTGCCCGTTGCCCTGGGCCCGCGGCGCATAGGCCAGCAGGTCCAGCAGGTTCAGGCCGACGCGCACTTCGCGCAGGGCGCCGCCGGTGTCCTGGCCGGTCATGGCCAGCCGCGGCAGGTGCTGCATCAGGCGGTCGAGCATCTGCACCCCCAGATGGCGGTGTTCGGCCAGGTTGGCGGGCTCGGTCATGCCGACGATGTCCTGCCAACTGAAGCGGGTCATGCGCTTGGCCGCCAGTTCCGAGCCGAATGGCCGGGCGACCAGGGTCCAGACAAAGGCGAACAGCAAGCCCATGGGCCCGGCCAGGTTGGAGTTGGCGAAGCTCAGGAAGTCGGCGTCGTAGGCGCCCTGGATGCTGATGAAGGACGAGGTGTTGACGATGGTCAGCAGCATGCCCAGGTAAAAGCGCGGCTGCACCGTGAGGGTGCCGACGCAGATGAACGGCACGGCGAAGGCCAGCACCAGCATCGGGAAATCGTGCAGGTTGGGCAGGATCAGGAACAGGTAGAGGCTGGCGAACAGCACCGACATCGCGGTCCAGAAGAAGAACCGGTAGATCTGCGGCGCCGGGTCGTCCATCGAGGCGAAGAAGCTGCAGGCCACCGCCGCGAGGATCACCGCGCTGCCGCCGTCGGTCCAGCCCAGGAGGATCCACAGCACCGAGGCGACGATGATCGCCAGGACAGTGGAGGCCACCGAATACAGCATCAGCCCACGGTCGAGGAACGGCGTCAGGCGGCCCAGGCGCCAGTGGCGATAGACCGCGCGCCAGATGTCCTGGCTTTCGCATTGAATGGCGTGTTGCAGGCTGCGGCAGTCCTGCCACAAATCGATCCATTCGCCGAGGCGGTACAGGGCGTTTGAAAACAGCAGCTGGCGTCGGTCGTCGAGGGCTTCGGCGTCGGGTTGCAGCGCTTCGAGCTGGCCGCGCAGGGCCTGCCAGCGCTCGACCGAGGCGCCCTGGGCGGTGCTTTCCAGCCATTGCCCGGCCTGGGCCAGCAGCGGCGCGAACTGCTCCACCAGCTCCGGGGTGCGTCGCTCCAGGGCGTACAGGGCATCGTCCAGGGCGTCCACCACGGGCAGCAGGTGGATCATGCGCCCGCGCAGTTCCTTGGTATTGCGCACGGTCTGCGGGCGCGCGCCCTCATGGGGCAACTGGCCGATCATCAGCTCCAGGCTGTTGAAGGTGGCGACCATGGACGCGCGCAAGGCGCTGACTTCTTCGGGCTGCACGTTGCGGCTGAGAAAGCGCTGGCTGTAGGTGGAGGCATCGGCGAACCATTTGCCCGCCGAATCGACGAACACCGGCGCCAGCCGCCGTGGCCAGAACATACTGCCGATCACGGCCGCGCAGACGATGCCGAGGAAGATCTCCTCGGTGCGGGCCTGCGCCACGTCCCACACCCCCAGCGGGTTATCCACCACCGGCAGGGCGATCAGCGGCAGGCTGTAGCCGGCCAGCATCAGCGCGTAGCTGTTGGCGGTGCGCAGGTGCAGGGAGAGAAACAGCAGGATCCCGGTCCACAGGGCGATGATCACCACCAGCAGATAGGGGCTCTGCACGAACATCGGCACGAACAGCACCGCCGCCGAGGCACCGAGCAAGGTACCGATCGCACGGTACAGCGCCTTGGAACTGGTGGGCCCGACGAACGGGCTGGAGACGATGTAGACCGTGGCCATCGCCCAGTACGGACGCGGCATCTGCATGAGCATGGCGATGTACAGCGCGATCATCGACGCGGCAAAGGTGCGCACGCCGTAGAACCAGTCGCGCGCCGGCGGCACGCCGGTAAAGAATCCGCTCAAGAAGGCACCGCCGGCGGCTGGGCAGCCGACTCGAAGGCGCGGATCACCTTCAGCGCCGCCTCAAGGTCCGCGGGTGTGATGCCTTCCAGCACCTCGCGACGCAGGCGCACCAGCTCGGCTTCCACCGACTGCACCAGCTCGCGGCCGGTGTCGGTCAGGCTCAGGCATTTGGCCCGGCGATCGTGGGGGTCCTCGGTACGGCAGGCGTAGCCGGCGCTGCACAGCTGGTCCAGCAGGCGCACCAGGGACGGGCTTTCCATCCCCGCCGCCTGTGCCACCGTCACCTGGCGCACGCCCTCGCCCAGGCGCCCGATCATCAGCAGGGGCACGGCGCAGGCTTCGGAGATTCCATAGTTGACCAGCGTGCTCTGGCAGATCCGCCGCCAATGCCGGGCGGCGACCACCATGCCACTGCTGATATTCATCTGGAGTGATTCGAGAGAGTCGGGCAAAAGAAGGTTCGCACACTGTTAGTTTGCTAACTATCAATGGTGCATGAGGGGGTTAAATCCAGTCAAGTTTTGAAACAATTTAGCGACCAATCGTCGCCGCGAGAAAACCTGGACCGGCTCAGGTACTGAAGATATATATACTTGGTATATACGTTTTTGCAGGAACTGTCCCATGCCCAAACACGCCGTTTTCACGATGAAACTCGAAGCCGACTTGCGCGATCAGTTTATGGCCGAGGCCGAGGCCAGCCATCGCCCCGCATCGCAGATCGTCCGAGAAATGATGCGTCAGTACGTGCAGGAACAACGGGAAGCCCGGGAGTACGAGGCCTTTCTGCAACAGAAGGTCGATACCGCACGCGCATCCATGACCGCTGGGAAAGGCATCGCCAACGATGATCTGGAAGCCACCTTCGCGGCCCGCAGGGCACAGGTAGCGCCCCGGCAATGAAAGTGATCTGGACGCCGCAAGCCGCACAGGACCGTGCAGACATATGGGATTACCTGCATGACCTGAATCCGCAGGCGGCGCTGGACATGGACATACGCTTCAGCCAATCGGCTACGCAACTGGTGCAACATCCTCAAGCCGGGCGCCCCGGATTGATCGCCGGCACCCGCGAACTGATCCCTCATCAAAGCTACCGTCTGGTCTATCAACTCCATCAGGATGCGGTGTGGATCCTGGCGCTGGTGCATACCGCGCGCCAGTGGCCTCCAACCGAAGCCTGATGCCTCAAGCCCCCCGCCCCTTCCTCAACAACACATCCAGCTGATCCACCACTTCCGCCCAGTCGGCGTCGTCGAGGATCTCGCTGCGCAGGAAATCCGCCTGGCTGCTGGTCCAGAAGAAGGCATCCGCCAGGTGCAGTTCCGGCTTGAGCGGCGAATGGGTGGCGATGAAACGGTCGATGCCCTCGGGGTCGTCGGGCAGGCCGAGTTGTTTGAACAGGGCGGGCAGGCTGTGGGATGGGGATTCCATGGGGGCTCCTGAACGGGTTGGGTGTTGGTTGAACCACTGCTGCGCAGTCGATCGCGAGCCAGCTCGCTCCTACAGAAAACAAGCATTTTTGTAGGAGCGAGCTGGTTCGTGAAAGGTGGGTACATCCGCCGACGGCGCTAGTAACTGACCTCGCACACCTCGGCATGAGGCACCATTTTCAGGTACTCGTCCATGCTCAGATGCACCAGGTTGTTGTGGTTGCCGGCTTCCAGGTAGATGTCTTTCTGCCGGGTCAGCAACGGATCGATCACCACGTCCAGCCCATAGGATTCGCCCAGGGCCGGTACCGCGCCGCGTTCGCAATCGTTGAACAAATGCGCCAGGGTGCTTTCCCGGGTGATCTGCCATTCGTTGCTGCCGCGCACCTTGCTCAGGTCCAGGTGGCGGCTGGCCGGCAGCACGGCCATCAGGTAGTGGCCGTGACTGTCGTCGAGGATCACCGACTTGGCCACGCGCTCGGCGGGAACTCCCGCTACCCGAGCGGTCTCCAGGCTGCTCGACGAATGTGGATGAGCCACCACGTCAAAATCGCAATGCGCCTGTTCCAGGCTGCGTTGCACGGTTCTTGCCATACGCATGATGCACCTCGGTGTCCTGAACGGCTTTGCAGGACGATGGGTTAACGACTGTCACTCCCTTCACAAAGTCTAGGCCGCGCCGCCCTCGCCCACCGACGAACTTCCGAACGGCACGCGGGCGTGAGACTGCTTAAAATTTGCTCAATCCCACGCTCTACTAGACTCAAGGACAAGGCCAGCGAACGGCTGGCAACCGAGGCACATGACTCTCCAGGAGGGTCGGATGAACGAGCGTGGGTGGCGGGCGACACTGAAGGGGCTGCTGCTGGCTGTGCTGATCGGCCTGCCGACCGGGCACGCCCAGGCCGTGAAGCCAGTGGTGGTGCTCACCGTCAACGATGTGATCAGCCCCGCCAGCGCCGACTACGTGGTGCGCGGCCTGGACAAGGCCGCCGACGAGCACGCCCAACTGGTGGTGCTGGGCATCGACACCCCGGGCGGCCTCGACACCTCGATGCGCTCGATCATCAAGGCGATCCTCGCCAGCCCGGTGCCGGTGGCCAGTTTCGTCGCCCCCAGTGGCGCCCGCGCCGCCAGCGCCGGCACCTACATCCTGTATGCCAGCCACATCGCCGCCATGGCCCCGGGCACCAACCTCGGGGCCGCCACCCCGGTGCGGGTCGGCATGCCGGGGCAGCCCGACCCGGGCGGCAACCCGCCCGCCGCGCCACGCTCGGACAAGAACCCGGAACCGGACACCGACACCCTCAGCCACAAACAGATCAACGACGCCGCGGCCTATATCCGTGGCCTGGCGCAATTGCGCGGACGCAATGCCGAATGGGCGGAACAGGCCGTGCGCGAGGCCGTCAGCCTGCCGGCCCAGGAAGCCTTGAAGCTGAAGGTGGTCGACTATGTCGCCGATGACCTGAACGGCCTGCTCAGGCAACTCGACGGCAAGTTCCTCATCGCCGCCGGCCAGGCGGTGCAACTGCATACCCTGGGGGCGGCGGTGATCCATCACGACCCGGACTGGCGCACGCAGCTGCTGTCGGTCATCACCCACCCCAGCGTGGCGCTGATCCTGATGATGATCGGCATCTACGGGCTGTTCTTCGAGTTCGTCAACCCGGGCACCGCGGTGCCCGGCGTACTCGGCGGCATCTGCCTGCTGCTCGGTTTGTACGCCTTGCAACTGCTGCCGGTGAACTACGCCGGCGTGGCCCTGATCCTGCTGGGCATCGCCTTCATGGTCGCCGAAGCCTTTCTACCGACCTTCGGCGTCATCGGTTTCGGCGGCATCGTCTCCTTTGTCGTCGGCGCGGTGATCCTGATGGACACCGATGTCCCGGGCTATGGCATTCCCCTGCCGCTCATCGTCGGCCTGGCGGTGGTCAGCGCGCTGCTCCTGGCGACGCTGGCGAGCATGGCGCTGCGCGCGCGACAGCGCCAGCAGGTGGCCGGCGACGCGGGGCTGGTGGGCAGTGTCACGGCGATCACCGCGGTGCAAGCGGGCAACCCTTACAACGGCTGGGTGCTGTTGCAGGGCGAACACTGGCAGGTCCTGAGCGCAACGCCGCTGCAAACCGGACAACAGGTACGGGTGGTGGCGCGCAAGGGGCTGCTTCTGGAAGTGACGACGGCCGAGGCCGCGCCGCGAGGAGGATGAAATGGGTCTGGAATTGGGTTTTGGCGCGCTGCTGGCGCTGCTGTTGGCGCTGGCGGTCTCGACGTTTCGCATCCTGCGCGAATACGAGCGCGGGGTGGTGTTCCAGCTCGGGCGCTTCTGGAGGGTCAAGGGGCCGGGGCTGGTCCTGCTGATTCCGGTCGTCCAGCAGATGGTCCGCGTCGACCTGCGCACCGTGGTGCTCGACGTGCCGCCGCAGGATGTGATCACCCGCGACAACGTCTCGGTCAAGGTCAACGCCGTGCTGTATTTCCGCGTGCTGGACTCGCAGAAGGCGATCATCCAGGTCGAGGATTTCCTCATGGCCACCAGCCAACTGGCCCAGACCACCCTGCGCGCGGTGCTGGGCAAGCATGAGCTGGACGAACTGCTGGCCGAGCGCGAACGCCTGAACGCCGATATCCAGCAGGTGCTGGACGCCCAGACCGACGCCTGGGGCATCAAGGTGGCGAACGTCGAGATCAAGCATGTCGACCTCAACGAATCGATGATCCGCGCCATCGCCAAACAGGCCGAAGCCGAGCGGGAACGCCGGGCCAAGGTGATCCACGCCGAAGGCGAATTGCAGGCCTCGGAAAAACTCATGCAGGCCGCCGAAATGCTCGGCCGCCAGCCCGGCGCCATGCAACTGCGCTACATGCAGACCCTGGGCGCGATTGCCGGCGACAAGAGCTCGACCATCGTTTTCCCGCTGCCCATCGAATTCCTCAAGGGCATGGCGGACTTGTCGCCGAAGAGCTGAGACGCGTTTGCGGGACTGCGCTGGCCGCCCTGCTGCGCCACTGTTCCAGCGCCGCGTAAGGCGCCTGCGCCCATTGCTCCAGCTGCTCCCGCAGCCGCGCTGAAGCCTGTTGCTGCTTACCCTGGCGATCATCGACAAAGGCCTGCGCCGGCTGCTTGGCATGCTGGCCGATACGGGCGAAGGCCGCCCTGCGTTGCTCGGCGCCCAGGCCGAGAAAATCGCCCAGGTGGCTGTCCATGGCGGCGGGCAGTTCGCTGTAGTTCAGTGCCAGGCCATGGTGTTCGCGGCAGTGTTCCAGCCCCAGCTGCAACAAGCGCCCCAGACGCCGGGCGACCCAGCTTTCCCGGTCCTGGAAAGGCTCGCCGTCGTCCAGCGCGCTGGGCCCGATCAGGCCCGGCGTCATGTGCATGCCGGCCCGGCGCAGATGCGACACGGCGATTTCCAGCGGGTCGCGATACACAAACAGCCACGGCGTACCGGCGAAGCACTGGCGCAGCAGCGGCAGCTCGCCGATGTTCCAGGCATCGAGCTTGATCACCAGCCGCTGCTCAGTACCACGGCGTACCTGCCCATAGGCCGATAGCAGGCCCACAAGCGCGGCAGCCCGCTCCTGCGGGGCCAGCGAGCCGCGCAGCAGGGCATCCAGCGGCGGCGGTTCGGACACCACGATATGGTCGTCCAGGCAGGCCAGCATCTGGCTGAGCAGGGTCGAGCCGCAGCGCGAGGCATGAAAGATAAAGGCGCTGGGAGCCAGGCCCGGACTGCGTTGACGCCATTCGGTCAGGGCAGACAAAGGCGTCTGGCGGCGGAACGCCTGATTGAACGGCAGGCGCAGGGCCTCTTCGACCGCCTCGCGGAAAAACGGCTGCGACAGCGGCCTGTCGCCGAACCAGCACCAGTCGACCCGCCACTCGTCACCCGGCTGCCAGAGGCGGATCGGCAACCAGCCGTGCAGGTTCAGGCCATCCATTGTTCATTCCACAGACGCCGCCCCTGGCGCATGGCCGAACGCAGGTCTTCGCGGGTGAACGCCAGGCCACGCTCGGCCGCCAGGGCCAGGGCGCGCTCGATGAAGGCTTCGCTATCGGTCAGCGCCTGCAAGGCCTGGCACAGCACGGTGTCCTCTTCAAGCAGCCGGCAAAACCGCGCGAAGTCCAGGGTCGCGCGGCCCAGGCCAGGCGCCGGGGTGGTTGGCAGGCCCTCGACAATCGCCTGTTCCAGCCAAGGGTCGGGGCGACAGTCGAGTACCAGATGAATACGTGCCTGAGTGTCGTAGTTATCCACCCGATGCGGGCGCGACAGGTCGAAAAACCAGCACTCTCCCGCCAGCATCGGCATGCGCTGCCCGTCGAGCAGGAAATCCACCCGCGGCGGGCTGAGCAGGGGGATATGCAGGCGCAGGTCGGCGTCCGGGCCGCCCAGGTCGTAGTCGCGGTGTTCATGGATGCGCGCCCCCGGCCCCAACCGCAGCAGGCGCGCCGAGACGATCCGCAAGGGCAGGTGCCGCAATGCCTGTTGCCAGTCCGGATCCTGCCGCCAGGGCTCGCGCTGCACCGGCAGGCCCTTGCCCGGCGCCAGCTCGGAGGGCGCGTCAAGCGCCGAGATCAAGGCCACGCCGCTCCAGTCGCCCTCGTAATAATCGCCGTTGAAGTGGCCCTGCCAGGCGCTCGCGTCGATTCGCGCCAGGGCGCGCAACAGCCGCGGCAGGTCCACGCTGACGGGCAGGCGGGCGAACGCCGGACGGCTCATGAGGCCGGCAGCACCTTGCGCTCGACCAGCCAGCCGAACAATTGCCCCAGGCAGTCCTCGACCGACTGAGCGCCGGTGTCCAGTTCCAGCGCCGCCCGTGGCGGCTCGTAGGGCGCCGAGATACCGGTGAACCCCGGCAACTCGCCGCTGCGGGCGCGGGCGTAATGGCCCTTGGGGTCGCGCTGCTCGCAGACCGCCAGCGAGGCGCTGCACCAGACTTCCAGGTAGTCCTCGCCCAGGCGCCGGGCGAACAGCTCACGCTGCTCGATCAGCGGGGCAATCATCGCCAGGATCACAATCTGCCCGTTGTCCACCAGCAGGGCTGCCAGCTCGCTGGCGCGGCGGATATTTTCCCGGCGGTCGGCCTCGGCGAACCCCAGGTCGCGGTTCAGGCCGCCGCGCAAGGCATCGCCGTCCAGCACCAGGCTCTGCCGACCGTGCTGGAACAGCCCGGCCTGCAGCGCCTGGGCCAGGGTCGACTTGCCCGCCGCCGGCAGGCCGGTCAACAGGATCGCCACACCGCGATGGCCGTTTCGCGCCTCGCGCTGGGCGCGGCTGACGCTGGCCTGGGGGGCCTGCAGGTTATTGTCTTTGGGCATGGGCCACCGGCGTACTGATGTTGCCCGCCGCCCAGTCGGCCTCACGGCTGGCCAGCGCCGTGGCGATGGACTGCACCTGGGTCGATTGCACCTCGTCGGGCAGCGGGTCGAGGCCGGCGCTGGCGAAGATCTGCCCATAGGCGTTGCGCAGGTCGGCATAGGCCAGGTCGCGCCGCAGGTCCGCCTGCAAGGTGTTCAGCTCGCCCTGGATCAGGTCCAGTTCGCCGATGCCGTTGGCCTGGTAGCGGTTGCGCAGCTGGCCGACGATCTGCCCGTCGATATCCGCCAGCTCCTGGCTGGTCTTGAACTGGCGCAAGGCGTCGCGGTAGTTGGCGTTGGCCACGTAGACCTGGGCCAGCACGGCAATCGACATGGCCTGGCGACGGGCCGCGGCGACGTCTTCACCGGCCTTGGCGGTGTCGATGGCCGCCGGCGCGGAGAGCACATTGAACAGGTTCCAGGTGACCTTCACCCCGTAGTCGGCCCACTTGTCGTTGACCAGGAACGAGTTGCTGTCGTAATGCCCGCCGGCGGAGAACTCCAGGCCCGGCAGCAGGCGCAGCATGGCCTTGCGGGTTTCCGCGGCGCTGATGCGGCTCTGGTAATCCTGCTCGCGCAGTTCCGGGCGGCTGGTCAGGGCCTCGTGCTCGAGGCGGGCCATATCGACCTTGAGTTCCGGCACCGGGTAATCGTCGCTGGTCGCCAGGGTCAGGTGGGTGGTCATCGGCAGGTTGATCAGGGTCGCCAGCTCGGTCTTGGCCAGGGACAACGCCCGGCGCTGCTCCTCCAGCTGGCGCGTGGCCTCGATCAGCGAGCG
Source organism: Pseudomonas sp. GW822-FHT05A08 (assembly GCF_058800485.1). NCBI lineage: Bacteria > Pseudomonadati > Pseudomonadota > Gammaproteobacteria > Pseudomonadales > Pseudomonadaceae > Pseudomonas > Pseudomonas sp. GW822-FHT05A08. Next base: position 448,306 of record NZ_CM179511.1, on the reverse strand, counting down.
CTGGTAGGCCAGGGCCTGCACCGGGTCGCCGATGCGTTGCTGGCTCATGCTCTGGCTGTTGCTGCGGGCCTGCTCGACCCGGCCCATCAGGCTGTCGATCTGCTTGAGCAGGCGTTCGGCCGCCACCGCCCGCCAATAGGCCGAGCGCACGTCCTGGACGATGGTGTTGATCACCTTGCGCCGACGCTCCTGGACGATCAGTCGCTGGTCGCCCTGCTGCTTGGCGTTGATGTAGCTGACGCCGAAGTCCAGCACATTCCAGACCATGGTCAGGTCGGCCACCCTGCGGTCCCGGTCCTGGGAGGTCGAAGGTTCCAGGGACTGGGTGCCGGTCTCCACGCTCTGGCTGCTGGAGGCGCTGACGTTGTTGCGCCCCACATAGCCGGCGGAGAGGGCCATGCGCGGCAGCATGTCGAAACTGGCGAGGTCCAGCTGGCGCTTGGCCAGGGCCTCTTCCATGATTTTCAAGCGGCCCTCGAGGTTGTACTTCACCGCCCGGGCCATGGCCTGGTGCAGGGTCAGCGGGCCGCTCAGCGGTTCCTGGTCCTTGTACATGCTCTGCAGGTCGCTCCTGGCGCGCTGCTCACTGGCACTGCGTTCGATCGGTTTACTGCTGACGGCACAACCGCTGACCATCAGCGCCAACAAGCTGACCCCGAACAACTTCTGACTTTTATTCATCCTTGTCTCGCCCCTGGGTGCCGCATCGTATTTATGTATTGTTTTCAGGCCTGCATTGCGCTGACGCCGGCCTGTTCGAACGCCTTGGCCAGATCGCGGATCGGCCGTTGTTCTGTGTCTTGCATCACTTGCAATTGCTGGGTCAGCGACGGTGCCCCGAACACCCCGCGCCCGCCCTGGGAAAGATCGCCAGTCTTGGCCTTGTCGCCGAAAGACTTCAGCGAACCGCCATCCTCGGCGGAGTCCTGGTCGAACAGCAGCGACAGCGTGCTTTGGCTGAACACCCCGCCATCGCCGCCACCGAAGCCGAGGAAGCCATGGCCATTGCCATCGCCTCCGGCATCGCTGCTGCCGAACACCTGGGCAATGAAGCTCGGCGCCAGGGCCCCGCGATTGATGAAAATATCCCCCAGCGGCCGGATGCCATCGCCCAGCACCCGCTGCTCGAACAACGGCGCGAAGGCCAGTGGCGAGCCCAGGTCGCCAACGGGTGGCGTGGTGACCGTGGGTTGCAACGGCACATAAGGCGGCAGCGGCGGAACCACCGGGTCGCTCGAACGGAATTCCGGATCGCCCACCGGCAGCTCCGTGGGTGGGTTGGCCGCCGGCACGGTGTTGATCGCGTAGTTGTTGGAGTCGGTGCTGCCAGCGCCGGTATTGCCGAAGGAGTCGCTCACCCCGCTGTTGTTCAGGGTGATCAGGTTGCTGGTGTCGCTGATATTGGCGGTTGGCGTCAGGGTCGCGGTCCAGGTCCGGCCGCCGTCGCTGCTGCCCAGGGCGCTCAGGGTGCCGTTGGCCACCGTCAGGTCCGAGTTGGTGAAGCCGCTCACCGCTTCGCTGAAGGTGATGGTCACGCTGCTGGTCTGGCCCACGCCGAGGCTGCTGTTGGCGACCACGATGGTCGCGGTCGGCCGCTGGGTATCGATCAGGTAATTGTTCGAATCCGTGCTGCCCAGCCCGGTATTGCCCGAGGCGTCGCTGACCCCGCTGTTGTTCAGGGTGATCAGGTTGCTTGTATCGCTGAGGTTGGTGTTCGGGGTGAAGGTCGCGGTCCAGGTGACACCACCGTCGCTGCTGCTCAGCGCACTCAAGGTGCCGTTGGTCACCATCAGGTCGCTGTTGTCGAAGCCGCTCACCGCCTTGCTGAAGGTGATGGTCACCAGGGACGTGTCGCCCACGGCCAGCATCGGGTTGGCGACCACCACGGTAGCGGTGGGGCGCACGGTGTCGATGACGTAGTTGGCCGAGTCGGTGGTGCCGCTGCCGGTGTTGCCGACGGCGTCTATCACTCCGGCATTGTTCAGGGTGATCTGATTGCTGCTGTCGCTGATGTTGATGGCCGGGGTAAAGGTGGCGGTCCAGGTCACCCCGCCATCGCTGCTGCTCAGGGCCCCCAGGGTACCGTTGGCCACTGTCAGGTCCGAGTTGGTGAAGCCGCTGATCGCCTCGCTGAAGGTGATGGTGACCGTGGTGGTTTCACCCGCTTTCAGGGCCGTGTCGGCCAGCACGATGGTGGCGGTCGGCCGCCCGGTGTCGATGATGAAATTGTTCGAGTCGGTGCTGCCGCTGCCGGCGTTGCCCGCCGCGTCACTGACCCCGCTGTTGTTGAGGCTGATCAGGTTGGTCGCATCGCTGACGTTGACGTTCGGGGTGAAGGTCGCGGTCCAGGTGATGCCGCCGTCGCTGCTGCTGACCGCGCTCAGGGTGCCGTTGCTCACCGTCAGGTCACTGTTGTCGAAACCGCTGACCGCCTCGCTGAAGGTGATGGTCACCAGGCTGGTTTCGCCAATCGGCAGGATCGGGTTGGCCACCACTATGGTCGCCGTTGGGCGAGCCGTGTCGATGACATAGTTGTTCGAATCGGTGGTGCCGCTGCCCGTATTACCCGAGACATTGATCACGCCGCTGTTGTTCAGGGTGATGACGTTGCTGGTATCGCCGACACCCACAGTCGGCGTGAAGGTAGCAGTCCAGGTGACCCCGCCATCGCTGCTGCTCACCGCGCTCAAAGTGCCGTTGGCCACCGTCAGGTCGCTGTTGTCGAAACCACTGACCGCCTCACTGAAGGTGATGGTCACCAGCGAGGTTTCGCCAGCCTTCAGGGCCGTGTCGGCGATCACGAGGGTGGCCGTCGGCACTACGGTTTCGATGCTGTAGTTGGCTGAGCTGGTGGTCCCGGTACCGCTGTTGCCGGCCACGTCGGTGAAACCGGTGTTGTTCAGGGTGATCAGGTTGCTCAGGTCGGTGATGCCCGCCGTCGGGGTGAAGGTGGCGGTCCAGGTGATACCGCCGTTGCTGCTGCTCACTGCGCTCAGGGTACCGTTGGCCACTGTCAGGTCGCTGTTGTCGAAACCGCTCACGGCTTCACTGAAGGTGATGGTCACCAGCGAGGTTTCGCCGGCCTTGAGGGTCGAGTCGGAGAGGACGATGGTGGCGGTCGGACGCAGGCTGTCGATGGCGTAGTTGTTGGAGTCGGTGGTGCCGCTGCCGGCGTTGCCCGCCCCATCCGTAATGCCGGTGTTATCCAGGGTAATCAGGTTGCTGCTGTCGCTGATACTGGCAGTCGGGGTGAGGGTCGCCGTGTAGGTGATGTTGTCGCTGGTGCCCAAGCCGCTCAACGTACCGTTGGCCACGGTCAGGTCAGCCAGGGTGAAGCCGGTCACCGCCTCGCTGAAGGTGATGGTCACGGTACTGGTCTGGCCCACGCCCAGGGCGCTGTCGGCGACCACGATGGTCGCCGTCGGGCGCACGGTGTCGATCGCGTAGTTGTTGGAATCGGTGGTGCCGCTGCCGGCGTTGCCCGAGGCGTTGGTCACCCCGCTGTTATCCAGGGTGATGACGTTGCTGGTGTCAGTGATGCTCGACGTCGGGGTGAAGGTGGCAGTCCAGGTGATGCCACCGTCGCTGCTGCTGACCGCGCTCAAAGTGCCGTTGGCGACGGTCAGGTCGGCGTTGCTGAAGCCGCTCACTGCCTCGCTGAAGGTGATGGTCACCAGCGAGGTTTCACCGATCTTCAGGTTGTTATCCGCCACCACGATGGTCGCGGTCGGCAGGACGGTGTCGATGCTGTAGTTGTTGGAGTTGGTGGTGCCGCTACCGCTGTTGCCGGCCAGGTCGCTGACCCCGGTGTTGTTCAGGGTGATCAGGTTGCTGGCATCGGCGATGCCGACGGTCGGGGTGAAGGTGGCGGTCCAGGTGATGCCGCCATCACTGCTGCTCACCGCGCTCAAGGTGCCGTTGGCGATGCTCAGGTCGGCATTGGTGAAGCCGCTCACCGCTTCGCTAAAGGTAATGGTCACCAACGAGGTTTCACCGGCGCTGAGAGTACTGTCGGCGACCACGATGGTCGCGGTCGGGCGCACCGTATCGATGGCGTAGTTATTGGAATCGGTGGTGCCGCTGCCGGCATTGCCGGCCAGGTCGGCGATGCCGGTGTTATCCAGGGTGATCAGGTTGCTGGTGTCGCTGATGCTGGCGCTCGGAGTGAAGGTCGCGGTCCAGGTGATGCCGCCATCGCTGCTGCTCACCGCGCTCAAAGTGCCGTTGGCGATGCTCAGGTCGGAGTTGGTGAAGCCGCTCACCGCTTCGCTGAAGGTGATGGTCACCAGCGAAGTTTCACCGATTCTCAGCGCGGTATCGGCAACCACTATGGTCGCGGTCGGCCGCACCGTATCGATCGCGTAGTTGTTGGAGTCGGTGGTGCCGCTACCGGCGTTGCCGGAGGCGTTGGTGACGCCGGTGTTGTCCAGGGTGATCAGGTTGGTGGCATCGGTGATGCTGGTGCTCGGGGTGAAGGTGGCGGTCCAGGTAATGCCGCCGTCGCTGCTGCTCACCGCGCTCAGGGTGCCGTTGGCGACGGTCAGGTCGGCGTTGCTGAAGCCGGTCACCGCCTCGCTGAAGGTGATGGTCACCAGTGAGGTTTCACCGATCTTCAGGGCGTTGTCCGCCACCACTATGGTCGCGGTCGGCAGGACGGTGTCGATGCTGTAGTTGTTGGAGTTGGTGGTGCCACTGCCGGTGTTGCCGGCCAGGTCGGCGATACCGGTGTTGTTCAGGGTGATCAGGTTGCTGGCATCGTTGATACCAACGGTCGGGGTGAAGGTGGCGGTCCAGGTGATGCCGCCATCACTGCTGCTCACCGCGCTCAAGGTGCCGTTGGCGATGCTCAGGTCGGCATTGGTGAAGCCGCTCACCGCTTCGCTAAAGGTAATGGTCACCAACGAGGTTTCACCGGCGCTGAGAGTACTGTCGGCGACCACGATGGTCGCGGTCGGGCGCACCGTATCGATGGCGTAGTTATTGGAATCGGTGGTGCCGCTGCCGGCGTTGCCGGCCAGGTCGGCGATGCCGGTGTTATCCAGGGTGATCAGGTTGCTGGTGTCGCTGATGCTGGCGCTCGGAGTGAAGGTCGCGGTCCAGGTGATGCCGCCATCGCTGCTGCTCACCGCGCTCAAAGTGCCGTTGGCGATGCTCAGGTCGGCGTTGGTGAAGCCGCTCACCGCTTCGCTGAAGGTGATGGTCACCAGCGAGGTTTCGCCGACCCTCAAGGCGTTGTCCGCGACCACGATGGTCGCGGTCGGCCGTACGGTATCGATCGCATAGTTATTGGAGTCGGTGGTGCCGACCCCGGCGGTGCCCAGGCCATTGATGACCCCGGTGTTATCCAGGGTGATGACGTTGCTAGTATCGGTGATGCTCGAAGTCGGGGTGAAGGTGGCGGTCCAGGTAATGCCGCCGTCGCTGCTGCTCACCGCGGTCAGGGTGCCGTTGGCGATGCTCAGGTCGGCGTTGGTGAAGCCGGTCACCGCCTCGCTGAAGGTGATGGTCACCAGCGAGGTCTCGCCGATTTTCAGCGCGGTGTCCGCGACCACTATGGTCGCGGTGGGCGGTGGTGCATAGGCGGTATTGAGGATGCCGCCGTCGTTGTAGATGGTCGCCACCGATGTCGGCGAAGTACCGGTGCTGCCACCGCCCAGCGCTACGCCACCGGCGCCGCTGGCCGCCGCGTTGCCGCTCAGGGCGGCGAAGTTGGCGGCGGTGATCAGGAAGGTGCCCTTGTTCCAGACCGCGCCGACGCCGCGGCCGCCAATCCCGCCATTGCTGGCGTTGCTGCCTTGGCCGCCACCACCGCCACCGCCGCCGCCCGCGCCGATGTTGTTGCTGATGGTCGAGGTGCCGATCACCGTGAGGGTGCCGCTGGAGGCGTTGTAGATCCCGCCGGCGGCATTGCCGCCCGCGCCGCCGACCTTGTCCCAACCCGCGCCGCCGCCACCGCCGCCGATGGAAATCGTGCCGTTGGTGGCCGAGGCGCCGTTGCCGCCGTTGCTGTAATAAGACACGCCCACGCCGCCGGCGCCGCCGGTGCTGGTACCGCCGCGACCGCCCATGTGGGTGGCGTCGTAGCCACCGCCATAACCGCCCACGCCACCGCTGCCAGCCTGGCCGCCCAGTGTGCCGGTGCCGGGGCCGGCGGAACCGCCGTGGCCGCCACCCTGGCCGCCCAGCCCGCCGCCACCACCACCGCCACCGCCGTAAAACGCGCCGGTGACACCACCCCCGCCACCGCCGCCCGAGGCCGCGTTGGAGGTCACGGTGACGTTGTTGAGGGTGAGGTTGCCGGCGTTGAAAATCCCCCCGGCCATGGCGCCGGTCGCGCCATACCCGCCGTTGCCGCCGTTACCCGAGACCAGGCCCCGGGTGATCACCAGGCCATCGAGGGTCACGGTACTGCCCGCGGTCACTTCAATGACCCGGGTGCGGTACTGGCCGTCGAGGATCACGTCCGCCGCGCCGTCGTTGTTCAGGTCGCCGTCGATGGTCACGTTCTTGTTGACCAGCAGTTCGGAGGTCAGCTGCACCGTCATGCCGCTGCTGAAGGTGACGATGTCGCCGTTCTGCGCCGACGCCAGTGCCGCCCGCAACGAACCCACGCCGGTGTTGGCGTTGTTGGTGGCGGTCCAGGTCGCCAGCCCCCACTGATAATCCTGCATGGCCTGGGTGGACAGCACGTTGGCGCTTTCGATGGTGCCGGTGGCGATCTCCAGTTCCCAGTCGCCCCCCAGGCCGGTGCGGTCGCTGGAGGCTGCCACGTCGCGACCGGTGAGTTGCGCCAGCGAGTCGACGAAACTCAGGCCGCGTTCGCCCTCGGCGGTGTAGCAGCCGTAGATCAGGATATCGCCGCCGGCGTTCATGTCCTGGCCGATGTCCGCCAGCACCGCGCTGCGCGCCTGGACGTTGTCGGCCGAGAGGTAGCTGTTGCCCAGCCACAGGTCGCCGGCATTGCCGTGGGCGATGATCTGCACCGAACTGACGCCCTGATGCTGGTCCAGGTAATCGGCGATCTGCTGCAGGCCATCCTGGTTCACCCCCAGTTGCACCACCTGGGTGCCGGGCGCCAGGCCCTGGAGCAGACTGTCGGCGTCCTTGACCCGCGAATCGACGAACACCACCGTCAGCCCCGGTACCGCGGTCGGGGTCACGGCAGGCGCGGCATCGGCCTGGCCATGGGTGTCGTTGCTGACGCTCGGCTGATCGGCGGCGGTCGGCGTCTTGGCCACGTCCGTGGTGGTGTGGCTGTCCGGCTGGGCGACATCGGTCACCGTCGCCGCCACCGCACCGTCGAACAGCATGCGCGGCTCCAGCGGCATGATCATCGGAGAGGCCAGGGCATTCGCCCGCCCGGTGGCCCGCTGATTGACCTGCGACTTGCCTTTGCTCCACCACATGATGCTCACCCGGACTCGAACGTGCTGAAAGGTGCAAATGAAAACCGCGGTCAACGGACCGCGGCGTCGGATTTCATGCGAATGACATTGGCGGCGCTGGATGCCCCGTCTTTCCAGAAGGACAGCTCCGCATACTTCTCGAACAGGTCCGGCGGCAGGATGGTGCGCCGCGACTGCAGCGCCACCCGCGCCTTGACCTTGTGCAGGCCCGCGACCCCCAGCGCCTGGTCGAACTCGGGCGCGTCGTAGGCCAGGCGGTCGAAATCGTGTTCGAACCAGGGTTCGTCGATAAAGTCGTAGATCAGCCGCATCACCCGCTCCGGGGCCTGGCTCAGCAGGTCGTAGTCGACGATCAGCAGCGAATCGGCGTTTTCGCCGTAATAGGCCTCTTTCAAGGCGGTCCAGGCATACCCCACCAGACGGTTGTGCTGGGCCAGGGTTTCGCAGCGGCTGTAGACCGAATTACGCTCGACCGCATCGCCGAACAGCTTGGTGTTTTCGAAAGGGTTGGCCCGGTACAGCCGTTCCAGGCTGTCCATGACCCAGGCGACATTGCGCACACAGGCGATGGTCCTGGCCTTGGGAAACAGGTCCTTCAAGGCCGGCAGGCGCGCGCACCATTGGCGATTGGTGTCGAAGACAACGGGTTTATCGGCCTTGTCGGCGTAGTAGGAGTCGAACAGCCCGCGCAGCAGGCGGCGGCGCATATCGATGTCGATGACCGCGCCGAATTCGCTGCCGGCGCTGCATTGTTCGAGGATGCCGCTGAACAGCGCCCCCACCGGGCTGGTCATGCCGGCGTGAAAGCGCGGGTTCTGCAGCAGGATGGCCGACAGCAGGGTCGACCCTGAGCGCGGTAAACCGGAGATAAAGTGGAACTGCGGCAATCCCTTCACCCTAGCTATAAGTCCATTTGTAGGAAAAAGCGTAGTGCAAGGTCAGAAAACCAACTAGTGGTGCTTTGATATCAATTCGAAGCAAAAACCATAAAAAACGTGTGCTTTAAAAGCACTCGCCGCTCTGGGACTGGACGTGAACCGATTAAGCCACTACCGGCTCTGAATTCTGCCTTTCGTCATCGGCCGGTTCACAGGCCGATTTTTTGCGCAAAACCGCCCAAGGCCGCTATCCAGCAGGTTTCCCAGCCTGGGCGCACAGTGCTTGCACCGACGCCTGGCCCTGCGCCGCGCCGCATATCACCAGTAACCGCGCCGTGACCCCGCCGGCGGTGAATTCGCCGGTTTTTCGCCATTGCGTCGGCAGCGGGGCGAATTCGTCGGGTTGGTCGGCCGTGCCGATCAGCCAGACGCGACCACTGCCCACCGGCAACGCCGACAGCCGGTCGAGGTAAAGCCTGTCAGCCTGCTGCTCGACCAGGGTGCCGAAACCATAGGCGTTGGGCCGAGTGGAGACGCCGGCGGGCGTGGGCGGGGTGTAGAGCAGCGGCTGGGCGTCGGTACGGTTGTAGTAGACGTAGCTCAGGTACCACAGCAGGTCGCTGGTGACGATCCGGTCGCCGGCCACGTAGCGCTGGTTCACGTAGTCCACCAGCACGCTGATCTGATCGTTGCTATCCACCGTGGCGTTGTTGTTCAGGCCGACCCCCTCGGCCCCGGCGAACAGCAGCAGGACCGCCAGCGCCAGCGCGCGGGCATGCACCTGGGCGTGCTCCAGCAGCCGGTCGATCGCCATCGCGAAAAGCAGCGGCAGGCCCAGGGCATAGGCCGTCAGGTAGCGCTCGATGAACACCGGCGTAACGAATGACACCGCAAACACCAGCAACAGCGGCAGCACGCTGTAGATCGCCAGCAGCCAGCTCCAGCGCCAGGGCGTGCGGTCGCGCCAGGCGAGCATTGCGACAACGCTCAGCACCAGCAGCGGCAGGCCCGCGAACAGCAGCGGGGAACGGCTTTCGCCATCGTCCTGGGTCAGCAATTGCCAGACCATCGAGGGCAATGAAAAAAACTCCACCGATGGCTCCCAGCCCACGTCGCCGCTGGCTTTCAGCTGGTCGATATGCTGCAGCAGGTCCACCAGCCCCGGCAGCCAGGGGGCGAACAGCATGACGATGGCGAGGTTGGCCAGCCACCAGCCCGGCTGGTTGATCGCCCGGCTCGCAGGCGTCGCTTGCAGGCGCAGCAGCAACAGGTACGCCCAGTGGGCGAGCACGCAGAGCGCGGTGAAATAGTGGGTGTAGAACGCCGCGCTCATCAGCAGCGTGTAATACACCAGGTAGCGCTGGCGTCGGGGCTGCCTGAGCCAGTACACCAGGGCCAGGGTGGCGCCGAGCAGCCATACCCCCAACAAGGCATACATGCGCACTTCCTGGCTGTAGCGCACGGCGGTGGGCAGCAGGGCCAGCAGGAACCCGGCGAGGATCGCCGCACGGCGGCTGGCGATCTGCGCCACCAGCCACACCCCCAGGCCGACACAGACGATCCCCGGCCAGGCGCTGAAACTGCGAATGGCAAAGATGCCGTCGCCAAACAGCGCGATCCAGCCGCGCAGCAGCATGAAGTACAGCGGCGGATGCACATCGTGGGCGGCATGCACCCAGAGTTCGCTCAGGCCGTAGCGGCTGAGCAGCAGGCTGGAGCCTTCATCGCCCCAGATGGCCGCGGCGGTCAGGTCGTAGAAACGGGTGGCCGCCGCCAGCAGCAAAATCGGCAGCAGCCAGTACGCCCGCAGCACCGCGACCAGGCGCTGTCCGTCGCTCGCCAGCCGATGGGCGATGCCCGGCCCGGCCGTATCCAGCAATTGCGGCTCTCTGCGAAACGCCATGAATGTCCCCTGCACCAACGTTTTACCAGCACAGCATCGCTGTTTATCCGGCCAGACATAAGGCACCCCATCACCCCAGGCGACTGGCGGAGCAGCGTCTACGCTAACCATTGCTGTCAACGAGCCCGCTTGGCGTTCTGACCGTATCGGTCAAGCTGTCAGGCCAGACACCAGGGATCGGCTCAGGGAGTTCCACTGATTAACCTGAAGGATAAAAAACTATGGAAGTGTTCATGGGCACCATTCAAGCTTTTTCCTTTAACTTCCCTCCCAACGGCTGGGCCTCGTGTTATGGCCAGACCCTGGGAATCTCGCAATACCAGGCGCTGTTTTCGCTGCTGGGCACCTACTACGGCGGCAACGGCACCACCAACTTCCAGCTGCCGAACCTGCAAGGGCGGCTGCCCATCGGCCAGGGTAACGGGCTGGGCCTGACGCCACGGGTGATAGGCGAGGTTTCCGGTACCGAAAACGTCACCCCGACCCTCAACAACCTGCCGTCCCACACCCATACCCTCGCCAGCGTGAGCGCCGCCACCACGCTGCAATTGGCCAACCCCGCCAGCAGCCCGGTCAGCGTGCCGACGGCCACCAACTCGTTCATCGGCACCTCCGGCGGCGGGCCGGGCACCGCGACCATCTATTCCGACGGGCTGGGCGCCACGCCGGTGCCCCTCCAGGGGGTCAGCACCACGATCTCCGGCACCATCTCGCCCGCCGGCAACGGCCTGCCGCTGGAAGTCATGAACCCGTTCCTGGTGATCAACTTCAGCGTGGCCTTGAACGGTCTGTTCCCATCGCGCAATTGAAGTTCGCGCCGGGGGACATTCCCCCGGCCCTTTTTCCAGCCAGGAGTGGCGCCATGCTGCATCTGCTGCAAAGTGAGCATTTCCAGCCTTTGCTGGGGCAAACCTGCAATCTGTTGCTACCGGACGGCAGCGTGTTGCCGGTCCATATCGAGTCCATCAAGGACACTCCCCAGGCCCGCATGCCGAACAGCCCGCGCATGCCCTTCTGCGTCGAGCTCAACAGCCTGGCGCCGACAGCGTTCGTCGACGGCCTGTGCGACCTGGAACTGCCCGGCGTCGGCCACCTGCAGGGCATGTTCGTGTCACGGGTGCCGGCCCTGGGCCGCGATCCGACGCTGGGCTATTTCTATATCGCCTTCAACTGAACCGAGCGTGCCTGGCGGCAGCGCCCCGGGCACCGGCTCGAACCCGCCGAATTACGCCGCTCAGCCGCGCGGGCCGGGGTACCACACCAGCCGCTCGGCCGCCGGGTTGGCTTCCTCGACCTGAAACCCCAGCGCCAGGTAATGCCGGCGCGCATGGGGGTTGCTGGCCCAGACCACCGTGGCCACCGGGCAGCGCACCTGCTCGGCGGCTTTCTGCACGCCCTGCAGCACCGTGCGCCCATAACCGCGACCGCGGGCGGCGGGAATGAACGCCAGGTACAGCACACGAATTTCATTGGCGCCGAAATCGGTGGTCAGGGCACCGATGGCGCTGCCGAGCTTTTCGATCACGTAGTGCATGGCGCCGGGGAAGTTCTCCCCCGCCCCCTGCTCCTGGACCTGGAACTGCTGGGCGATCACCTGCTCGATCTGCTCCTGTTCGCCATCGATCCATTGCAGATCGCTGCGCGCCGAACGGTAAAGGCTTTGCAGGAACGGTCCGTCGGTGGGCCGCGACGGACGTACCACCAGGCCATCGGACATGGCCGAATCCTTATGCAACATATGCGTTCTCCCTGAAAATTCCTTGTTTCAGAACCCGCTTTCCCTCACGCCCAGCGCCGCCAGGCGCCGCCAGGCCGTACCGAGCAGCGACTCGCCACGCCCCTGCAACACCACCACGCCGCGCAGCGGCTGGCTCGGGGTGACGCTGGCATCGAGCACCTTGAGCCGCGCGCCGTACTGCGCCTGGACCGGTTCGGCGCGGCGGCTTTCATCGCGGCGCACCGCAATCGGCCCATGGTGATCGGAGGTCAGCGCCTCCTGATCGATATACGCCACACCGTTGGTATCGACTTCGGTCAATTGCACCTCGAGCGCCGGGTGCATCGGGTCGTCGGCGATAAAGCGCCCCGTGGCGCCCGGCGCGACCCGCCACAGGTCGGCCTCGGCGAGAAACCCACGCAAGCGCGCCCCCGGCTCGACCACCCGGGCCAGCGGCTCCTTGGGCGAAACCCAGCGGCCCACCTGCAGTTGCGGCAGCAAGTCGCGCAGTTGGCCGGCCTCGGGCGCGCGCAGCAGCAGACGCTCGCGTTGCGCCGACAGGCCGCGGTATTCGGCCACGGCCTCGGCCAGCTGCTGCTCGACGATCCCGGCATCGGCGGCGGTCTCGCTGCGCCCGGCGCGGCGGCGCATCTGCAATTGCTGGATCTCGATTTCCCGCCGGGCGATGGCCTGGCGCGAGGCCAGGTCCGGGGATTCGAGCTCAACCAAAACCTGGTCCTTGCTCACCGCCTGGCCGTCGCTGACATTGACCTGCCGAACCCGCGCCGCCACCGGCGCATGCAAGGCGCTGGCGCGTCCGGCTTCGAGCATCGCCGGCACCTCCACCGAGCCGCGCCAGGGCACCGCCACCAGCAGCAGCGCCGCCAACAACCCCAGGCCGCTGAGCAATACCCGTGGCGCGTGGGCCTGTTCGCGGTGCGTCCACCATTCGCGCCATTCCCGCACGATGGGCAAAAAGATGAACCAGACCAGTTCCACCAGCATCAGGAAGATGCCCAGCAGCTTGAAAAACAGGTGGTACACCGCCAGCGCAATCCCGAAAAACAGCACCGCGCGCCACAGCCACGAGCCATAACCCCACCACAGCAGACGCCGCTGCATGGCCGGCGACCAGGGCTCCGGCGCCGGCTGCCGGTAGCCGAACAAGGCCTCGCGCAGACGCCAGCGACAGAGGGCGAAGGCCCGCCCTTGCAGGTTGTCCACCTCCCAGAAATCGCTGAGCAGAAAATAGCCGTCGAAGCGCATGAAGGGGTTCAGGTTGATCACCAGGGTGGTGATCCAGGTGGCGCTGGCGAGCATGAAGGCCGCGGTGCGCGCCGGGCCGTCCGGCAGCAGCGACCAGGCCAGCAGGGCGATGCTGGCCAGCAGCAGCTCGGCCAGCACGCCGCCGGCGCCGATCAGCAAGCGCGCGCGACGGTCATTGACCCGCCAGGCATCACTGACGTCGGTGTAGAACATCGGCAGCAGCACCATGAACGCCACCCCCATGCTCTGCACCCGGCAACCGGCGCGCTTGGCCATGAAAGCGTGGCCGAACTCATGGCACAGCTTGGCGAAGAACAGCGCCACGCCGAACGCCAGGGCGCCACCGAGGCTGAACAGGTGGGGAAAGGTCGCCAGGAAGCGCTGCCAGTCCCGCGACACCAGAAACACTCCCAGCCCCAGGGTCAGGGGCAAGCCGTAGCGCAGCAGCCCCGGGCCGAACCGCGCCAGCCACGGCCAGGCACGATTGAGAAAGGCGTCCGGGCGCCACAGCGGAATACGAAAGAACAGGTATTGGTGCAGCAGCACCTGCCACAGGCTCTGGTGCTGCGCGGCGGCCTTGAGCTCATAGCTGGCGCGCTGCTGCGGATCGAGGGCGGTGATCAGGTCATGGCTGCGCAAGAAGCCCAGCAACTCTTCCAGTTCCGCGCCGCCCAGGGGCAGCCCCGGCTCGCGGTTGGCGGCGCGCAGCACCTGCCCGGCGTCCCCCAGGGACCAGTGCCTGAGCAAGCGCATCGCCGCTGCGCCGAGCTTGAAATAGCGGCCGCGCACCGGGTCGGCCAGGGTCCAGCGCGGCGAACCGTCCAGCGCCGGCGCCGCCGGCGACAGCTGCAAGTCCGCGCGCAGGCCCGGCAGGTTCATTACAGGCCCACGCTCTGCCGCAGACCGGCCAGCGGGCGGCGCAGCAGGTACAGCGCCAGCGGCGCGCGCTCACCGAAGAGCTTGGCCGTGCCGCGCAGGCCGATCCGCGGCGGCGCGTCGCGAAAACGCGCATCGAGGCGGTAGGCCAATTGCCCGCCCGGCGTCGGCTGCGCCTCGTAGGCCGCCCGTTCGAGGCTGGCCAGATGGCGCTGCAACGGGTCGCTGTCGAGAAACAGCGCCACCTGCGCGCCGGGCTCCAGGGCAATGGCATCGCCCACGGCCAGTTCGATGCGCAACTCGGCCTGGTTGGGGTCGGCGATTTCCATCAGGCGCTCGCCGGTCTGCACCGGTTTGCCGGTCCAGCGCTCGGCGTCGGCGAACACCGCGATGCCATCGCGTTCGGCCCGTACTTCGCTGCGCTTGAGCAATTCGCGGGCGTAATCGCGTTCGGCGCGTTTCTGTTCGACCCGGGCCGCCAGCAGGTCGATCTTCGAGCTGGATTCGGCATCGGCGAAGGCCCGCTGGGAATTGGCCTTCAGTTCCGCCTCGGCCACGCCCAAGGCGCGGGCGGCGACATCGGCCTGGGCATTGAGGGTGGTGTTTTCGAAACGCAGCAGCAGGTCGCCGGTCTTCACCGTCTGGTTAGGCTTGACCAGAAACTCGGCGATCACCCCGTCCAGCGGCGCCGCCACCACACGCCCGCCCAGCGGCACCACTTCGGCCGGCGCCAGCACCGACTGCCGCACCGGAATCAGCAAGCCCAGCAACACCACCGCCAACAGCGCCAGCCGGCGTTTGCGGTTCCAGCGCAGGCGCCACGGCTTGCGCGGTTGCAGCGCCAGCCAGGCGTGGCTGTAGGTGTCGCCCAGTTGTGCCAGCAATACTTGTTCGGAAGGGTTCCACGGATTGTCGCGGGCCAGCCACAGGCCACCAAAGAGCGCGCCCTGACGATCGATCAGCGGCAACCAGAACACCTGCGCCGCCGACAGGCTCTGCCAGTCGGCCCGTACCGGGGCGCTCAGTTGCTCGGCCGCGACCACTCGCGCCTGCTGCGCGAGTTCGAGCTTGAACAGTCGGGCCACCGCCTGCTCGACGAAAGCCACGAAGGGCGCATTCGGATCGAGCGCGCTGACGCCAGTCACCGCGCGGACCTTGCCGGCGATCACCAGCGCCGCGTGGCGATAGCCGAACAGTGCCTGGCTGTCGTTGACCAGGCTGTAGGCCAGTTGCTCGACCGTGCGCGCGGCGCGGGTCTGGCGCTCCAGGTCGAGGAACCGGGCGAAAACCTGCTCGGCGGCGCCCGCTACCGGCGCGTTCATTTGAGCTCCGCGAACCGCGCCGTGCCGCTCATGCCCGCCAACAGGCCCTCGGCGTTGGGTACGGCCGCCACCAGCAGCAGCGTCTGGCTGCCTTCGTCGATCCGCGCGCCGAGGCGCTTGACCGTGGCGGCCAGCGGCTTGCCGGTTTCATCGGGGACGAAGCTGAAGGTCTGCCCGGCCTTGAGCTTGCCCATCCAGCTCGACGGCACCAGCAGGTGGATTTCCAGGGAACGGTTGTCGACGATTTCCAGCAAGGGCGAGCCGGCCGTCACGCTTTCGTAGCGCTGTACCTTGCGCGCCACCACCTGCCCGTCGAACGGCGCGATCACGCTGCAACGCTTGACCTGCACCTGGTAGACCTGGGATTGCGCCTGGGTCTCGGAGACCTTGGCCGCGGCTCGCGCCACTTCGAAGCGGCCGACCGAGTTGAGCGAAGCCAGTTGGCGGTTGTGCGCCAGCTCTTCGTTGGCGCCACGGCTGGCGGCCTGGGCGGCATTGAGCTGGGCCTGGTAGGCCGAGCAATCGAAGCGCGCCAGCACCTCGCCTTTCTTGAAGGACTCGCCTTCGCTGTAGGGTAACTCGACAATGCGCCCGGACAGTTCGCCGGCCAGTACCGCCTGATCCTTGGCCCGCAACACACCGCGCGCTTCGCTGCCGCTGGCCACCGCGGCGCCGGCAGCGCTGTCACTGAGCAGCGGATCGTCTGGCGCAGGTGTCTGCGCCTGTGCAAG
Organism: Pseudomonas sp. GW822-FHT05A08; assembly: GCF_058800485.1. NCBI lineage: Bacteria > Pseudomonadati > Pseudomonadota > Gammaproteobacteria > Pseudomonadales > Pseudomonadaceae > Pseudomonas > Pseudomonas sp. GW822-FHT05A08. Next base: position 432,207 of record NZ_CM179511.1, on the reverse strand, counting down.
GCACGCCAGACAGGTCAATCCGAATCCCAATCCCAATCCATGAAATCGCCGCATAACCGTAACTCCCTGACGGATGGGCGGAGTCTAAGACAGCAAGCGCAAGCGTCAAGCAAGTGGCCACTATCTTTATCGATCCCGACAACGGCATCGAGCACCCGCCTGACAGCATAGATGCCTTGTCCGGCGCGGCGTGTATCGGGTCGTGTGGGTATTTTAGATGCCAGCGAATGCCTTCTGTATGATTTGCACCACACTTGGACCTTCGGCTCCCATAGTTTCGGATTAAGGACAATTCATGCGTATCGGTCTTTTGTCGTCTTTGACACTGGCGCTCGGCGCCCTCCTCTGCAATCAGGCCCAGGCCAGCTCCGACGATTCCTGTTACCCGCACTGGACCCTGCTCAAAAAAAACCTCGAAAGCTGTAGCAGCCTGCCGTTTCTCAACCCGGGCAACGACAGCCGAGTGAACCTGCGCCTGTTGCTGGCCGACAGTGGTGCCTTGCCCCTGGCGCCGAAAGCGCTGGACGCCGACGACCTGGCCGAAGGGTATGGGCCGGTGCCGTTTTCGGTGTCTCGCCTGAACCCGGCGCCCGACCCCGAAGCGGCGGATGCACCGGCAGCCAGCGCCGACACTGACCTCAACGGCCGCCTGGAAGCCTTGCAGGTGGTGCGCGAAGCTCCTCAGGCGGCCGGCGATGCCTTCCTGTCCGGCGAAGGCAGCCGCTGCCGCAGCAACTCGGACGCCAGCGCCCAGGTATTTGTCGACCAACTGATCGCCGCCGACCTGCCGGCCAGCGAACGCCAGGCACTGGCGCAGAGCCGGGTCAAGCTGCTCGCCGCCTGCAACTGGGACAGCCCGCAACTGGCCAGCCTGCTGCCGACCGATCTGCAGACACCGCTGGGCAAGGGTTTCGCCACTTATCTACAGGCCGCCGGCAACTTCTACAGCGGCCGCTTCAGCGAGGCCGGCGCGGCGTTCGCCACGCTCAAGGACAGCCCGAATGCCTGGCTGAAAGAAACCGCGCTGTACATGAACGCCCGCACGGCCCTCAACAGCGCCCAGCAAAACGCCTTCGACGAATACGGTATGCCGGCGCTCGAGCATGTGGATAAGTCCACCCTGCAACAGGCCGAAGCCGGCTTCGACGCCTACCTGCAAACTTATCCACAGGGTGCCTACGTCGCGTCGGCCAAGGGCCTGCTGCGCCGGGTGCACTGGCTGGACGGCAACCCCGACAAACTCGCCGCCGACTACGCCTGGCAAATGACCCAGGCCAAGGACGAACAGCGCAACCTGTCGCTGGACGATCTGGTGGAAGAAGTCGACACCAAGCTGCTGATGGTCAACCGCAACCCGGTCAGCACGCCCCTGCTGCTGGCGGTCAACGACCTGATGTGGATGCGCGAGCAAGCCGAAGGCCGGCTGACCCGCGCCGCCTTGCAGCAACAGAAGGCGGTCTTCGCCGGGCAACCGGCGCTGTACGACTACCTGCAAGCGGCCTTCGCCCTGTACGTCGACAACGACCCCGACGCCGCGCTGAAACTTCTGCCCGCCGAGCCTGCGGCCAAGCTCGACTACCTCGCCTTCAGCCAGCAGACCCTGCGCGGCCTGGCCCTGGAAGCGAAAAACGACGCCTCGGGCGCACAGGCCCTGTGGTTGCAACTGCTGCCCCTGGCCAAGCAACCGTTGCAACGGGAACAGCTGGAGCTGGCCCTGGCCATGAACTACGAGCGCAACCAGCAACTGGCCAAGGTGTTCGCCGCCGACTCGCCGATCCAAAGCCCGCAGGTGCGCTTCACCCTGCTGCGCCATGTGGCCGACGCCGGGTTGCTGCGCCAGCAGATCGGCCAGGCCGCCGACCCGGTGGAACGTAATACCGCGCAGTTCGTGCTGCTCTACAAGGACCTGCTGCGCGGCCAGTACGCGGCCTTTGCCAGCGACCTTGCGCAGCTTCCCGCCAGCACCCCTGAAGACAAGCTTGGCTACAGCCTGGGTTACGTCTACAGCAACGGCCAGTCGCTCAAGCTGTTCCAGTGGAACGGCAAAGAGGCCGAGTCCGGCTACGTCTGCCCGAGCATCGCAGAAACCGCGGCGGCATTGGAGAAGGATGGGAAAAGCCCGCAAGGCTTGAACTGCCTCGGTGAGTTCATCCTGCGCAACGGCCTGGACGGCATGCCGCTGGACAGCCAGCCCGACAAGCAGTCCCTGGGCGGTACGCCGTCGGCCTTCAAGGGCGAACCGTTCTCCCGCCTCGAGGGCTACAAACAGGTGATCGCCAACAGCAAGGCGCCACGCGACGACCGTGCCTACGCCCTGTACCGCGCGATCAATTGCTTTGCGTCCTCGGGCAACAACCGCTGTGGCGGCAAAGATGTGGAGCCCGCGGTGCGCAAGGCCTGGTTCCGCCAGCTCAAAGGCACCTTCGCCGACACCCAGTGGGGCAAGTCGCTGCAGTACTACTGGTAAGCATGAGTCGCTTCTGGCGATGCCTGCTGCCGGTCTGGCTGTTGCTGGCCGGCAGTGCCCAGGCGGCGGTCGACGCCCGCGATCACGATGCCTTCTGGCTGTGGAGCGGCGTCGCCCCGCAGCCGGTGCTGAACCAGGCCAAGACCCTGTACATCCTGCAAGGGCAGGTCAGCCGTTCGCGCCGCGACCCGAGCGGCAACGTGCACTTCATCGCCCAGGGCATGGCCATTCCGCGCCTGCGCCAGGGCGAGGTCTGGGTGGTCTATCGCGCCCACACCCTGCACTGGCCGGAACCGGTCTACCGCCAGCTGCTGGGCCAGGTGCAGCGCTGGCAGCAGGCCGGCAACCCGGTGGTCGGCATCCAGATCGATTTCGACGCCCGCACCCGCTACCTCGACGAGTACGCCAGCTTCCTGCGCGACCTGCGCCAGCGCCTGCCTGCGCAGTACCGCCTGAGCATCACCGGCCTGATGGACTGGAGCAGCAACGCCAACCCCGAGGCCATCGCCGGGCTCAAGGGCGTCGTCGACGAAGTGGTGGTGCAGACCTACCAGGGCCGCCACAGCATCCCCAACTACGCCGCCTACCTGCCCCGCCTCGACCGCATGGGCCTGCCGTTCAAGGTGGGGTTGATCCAGGGCGGCGAATGGCAGGAGCCGGGCTATCTGCGAGACAGCCCGTGGTTCAGGGGGTATGTGGTGTTTTTGCAGAATCCGCGCTGAGGCGCCTTACCAGTCGTAGCTCAGGCTCGAAACCATGGTCCGGCCTTCGCCGTAATAGCAGTCGAATGTGCCGGCGCAACGGTCGACGTAGGTCTTGTTCTCCAGGTTCTTCACGTTGAGCGCCAGCTTCACGCCCTTCCATTGCAGCGGCGACATGCTCAAGTCGTAGGTGAGAGCGGCGTCGTACACGGTGTAGGAAGGAATCTGGAACGCCCCGGCGTAATAGTCGCCATAGCTGCCGCGCACATAACGCGCGCCCACACCCGCGCCAAGACCGGCCAGAGGCGTATCGCCCAGCAGCCTGTAGTTGACCCACAACGCCGCGGTCAGCGGTGGGTTGCCCGCCGGATGCCGGCCTTTGCGCCCATCGTTGTCCTTGGTGTACTTGATGTCGTTGCGCGACATCGAGGCAATCACGTCCAGCGCTTCAGTGAGGCTGGCCTTGCCTTCCAGCTCGATGCCCCGGGAACGCAGCGCGCCGCTCTGGGTGCTGAAACCCGGGTTGCCCAGGTCGCTCGTCAGCAGGTTTTCCTGCTCCAGCTCATAGGCCGAGATCTGCACGAAACTGCTCTGCCCCGGCGGCTGGTATTTCACCCCCACTTCATATTGCTTGCCGGTGGAAGGATCGAAGGGCTGGCCGCCGACGTTGGTGCCGCTTTGCGGCAGGAAGGATTCCGAATAGCTGACAAAAGGCGCCAGGCCATTTTCGAACAGGTAGACGATGCCCGCGCGCCCGGTGAACGCCTGGTCCTTGCTGTTGGTGTGGCCGCCATTCAACGGGGTCTTGTTGTCGACCTCGGCCCAGTCGTAGCGACCGCCGAGCACGAAGATCCACTGATCGAGCTTGATCTGGTCCTGCAGGTACAGGCCGGTCTGGGTGATGGTGTTGTCCCAGCGATAAGGGTTGCCGAAATTCAGCGACTGGCCGTAGGTCGGGGTGAACAGGTCGATGATCGGCGGGTTGAAGTCGTACTTGCCGTCGAACTTGGAGTTGAAGTGGTAGTAGTCGAGCCCGACGATCAGGGTGTGGTTGAAGGCCCCGGTGTCGAACTCGGCCTGGGCGATGTTATCCACACCCAGCACCTTGTTGTGCTGCTTCCAGTCCACGCCGTAACGGGTGCTGTAGCGCTGGTCGTTGAGCCCGGTCTTGGGGTTGGTGACGAAGCGATAGCCGTGCAGCGGCGCGCGGTAACGGTCGTCGACATCGGCGTAGCGGGTGTTCTGCTTCAGGGTCCAGGTGTCGTTCAGGCGATGGGAAAACTCATAGCCCAGCACGAACTGCTCACGGTCATAGGCGTTGACCCCCGGCTCGCCGAGGAACAGGTCGCGATCGATCTTGCCGTTGGGGTTGGCGAACACCGTGCCCACGCTCGGCAGGCCCTGGGCCTCGGGCACATCGTTGTCTTTCTGGAATTGGGCGAAGAGCGTCAGGCTGGTGTCTTCGCTGGGCCGCCAGGTCAGGCTCGGGGCGATGAACTGACGCTTCTGCTCGACATAGTCGATCTCCGACTGGCTGTCGTTGACCACCCCGGTGAGGCGATAAAGAAACTGGCCTTGCTCATCCAGCGGGCCGCCCAGGTCGATGGCGGCGCTTTTGTAGTCGTAGTTGCCGGCCCGCAGCACGACTTTATGCAACGGCGTCTCGGTCGGGCGCTTGCTGACCATGTTGACGATGCCGCCCGGCTGATTCTGCCCGTACAACACCGACGCCGGGCCCTTGAGCACCTCGATGCGCTCCAGGGAAAAGGGTTCGATCTGCAGGGCGCCGCCGGTGCTGCCGCCGCCATAGGGCAGGTGCAGGCCGTCCAGGTACAGCGGGGTGGGCGAGAAGCCACGGGATGTCGGCTCATCGAAAATCTTCACTCGGTCGGCGAAGCCGCCGCCGGTCATGCCCGGCGTGTAGCGCAGGGCTTCGGTGACGCTCTGGGCCCCGCGAGCGCTGACTTCCGCGGCGGTGATCACGTTGATGGTCTGGGGGATCTCCACCAGCGCCGAGTCAGTCTTGCTCCCCGTGGCGCTGCGCTTGGCGACGATGCCCTGCACCGGCCCCCAGGCACTCTCCTCGACCTGTGCGGCACTGACCTGGGTCGCCCCCAGTTGCAGCGGGCCGTCCTGACTCACCGGCACCAGCAGCCAGCCACCACCCGCCTGCTGTGCCTGCAACCCGCTGCCGGCCAGCAAGCGCTGCAAGCCTTCGGCTACCGGATAACGTCCCTGCAAGCCAGGGCTGCGCTTGCCCGCGGTCATCTGGGCATCCACCGACAACAGAATGCCCGCCGCGCTGGCAAAGCGGTTCAGGGCTTGGTCGAGGTTGCCGGCCGCGATGTTGTACTGGCGCGACTCGCTCTGGCTGGCGGTTTCGGCCTGGGCCATGCCGGGCAGCACCGGCGCCACGGCCAGCAGGCCGGCGAACAGGCCACGGCGCACGGCGCTGGCCAGGGTTTGAGTGGTTGGTGTCGGTTGGTAAGGCATTCCGGAACTCCCCATGAGAATGCGTCTTGATCGGCTTTCAAGAGGTATCCCGAACGGGCTGAAAAAAACGACAAGGGGCAATCCGGATTATTTCAAACGCGAGCCTTCAGGCCCTTGGCTTGAGCGTCACCCAATAACGGGTGACCGCCTGCGCCCGTACCGGCAGCGAGCGCTCCAGCGCGGCGAGAATCGCGTCGCTGTCATCGAGGGGGAAGACCCCGGTCAACAGCAGGTCGGCGACCTCGGCGTCACAGCGCAGGACGCCCGGCCGATAGCGCGACAGCTCTTTGATGAACTGCCCCAGCGGCTGGCGCTCGGCGATCAATCGCCCCTGGCTCCAGCTGCTGGCATTTGGCTCAGCCACCTGCAGCGCCGACACCGAGCCGGCGTCGAACCACAGGCTGTTGCCGGCCTGCAGGTGCAGCGCCGGCGCCTGTCGCGGGCTGATCCGCAACTCGCCCTCGTACAGGCTGACCCGAGTGCCGCCGTCGACTTCCCGCACGGTGAAACGGGTGCCCAGGGCCTGGATATCGCCGGCCGGGGTTTCCACGATCAACGGCCGCGAGCGGTCGCGGCCGCTGCTCAGCTGGATTTCCCCACTGATCAGACGGATGCGTCGCTCCCGGTCGCTGTACAGCAGATCGACGGCCGTGCCGCTGTTGAGGTCCAGCCGGGTGCCGTCGCTGAGGGTCAGGTGGCGGATCTCGCCGGTTGCCGTGCGCTGGCCGGCCCACGCGTTGCGCCAGGGCTGGCTGCCTTGCACCAGGTAGGCGCTGCCGCCGGCGACCAGCAGCAGGCCCAGCAGCTTCAGCGCCGAACGTCGTTGGGGATCGGGGATCTCACGCAACACCGCGCGCGCACTGTCGGCCGGCACGCCGCCCAGGGTCTGTTGCAGCTGCTGCAAACGCTGCCAGGCACGCTGGTGCTCGGGGTCGGCGGTTTGCCAGCGGGCAAAGGCCTGGCGCTGTTCGGCATCCAGTTCACCGCCCCAGTGCAGCATCAGCCATTCACTGGCCTGCTCGACGATGGCCGGGGCGATGGGGGCGTCGCGGTGCCGGCTCATTCTTCGTAGACCACCTGATAACAGGCCTGGATGGCGCGGATCATGTACTTCTGCACCGAGCTGACGGTGACCCCGAGGCGCTCGGCGATCTGCGCGTAGGTCAGGCCCTCGAACTGCGACAACACAAAGGCCTGGCGCACCTTGTCCGGCATGCGATCGAGCATGGCGTCGACCTGCATCAGGGTTTCGAGAATCAACGCACGGGTCTCCAGCGAAGGCGATTGCGGCTCGGGCAGATGGGCGATGCTTTCCAGGTAAGCGCGCTCGATGCGCAGGCGCCGCCACTGGTCGATCACCAGGTTGCGGGCGATCTGCGCCAGGTAACTGCGGCTCTCCAGGTGCCCGGGAAAACGCCCCGATACCAGCAAGCGCAGGAACGTATCCTGCGCCACGTCCGCCGCATGCTCGCGATCGCCCAGGCGCTTGCGCAACCAGCCTTGCAGCCAGCCGTGATGGTCGCGATAGAGACGATGAAGCTGCACCTTGCCGTCAGTCGTTGCTTCCATGAATGGAACCGCACGTGATTGAGAGCAATTATCATTACACTTTTGCCGCCTTCCAGGCAAAGCGCATCTTCAGTGGGCGACGGCGGACTTGCGCGGATCGTGCCCGCCCAAGCGTAATCGGCAACAAGCGCTCATAGTCTTCCCCCCGCCACGCCTTGCCCCCTTCGCTACGCCGGTGCAAAACGTTCAGTGCGGGAAATGGCGCAATGCCGAGCCAGGGCACAGAAACACTTTTGTTGCGGCCCGACATTGACGTCGATATCAGCCCGGCATAGATCAGCCGTACTCAACCCCGTACGCAGCGATTAAGTTCGCTGGCCGTTGGGGTGAAAAAACCGGCCATCAAGCCGGGGTACTGGCGAGGCGGCTCAAGGCTGTGCAGCCGCCAACGGATACACCGACTCCCAGCCTCCGCCCAGCGCCTTGTACAGGCCAACCATGGCCAGGGAAACGCCGGTCGAGCTTTCCACCAGTTGTTCCTGGGTGGCGAGCAAGGCGCCCTGGACGGTGAGGACGTTGACGAAGTCCACCACGCCTTCGACGTACTGCTGTTGCGCGGTGCGCAGGGCGATCTGGTTCTGCCGCACGGCTTCGGCGAGGCTGTCGCGGCGCAGCTGGCTGCTGTTGTAGCGGGTCAGCTGGTCGTCGATTTCATGCCAGGCGCGCAGCACGGTCTGCTGGTAGGCGACGGCCGCTTCCTGCTGCTGGGCTTCGCGCAGATGCAGCATGCCGCGCAGGCGGCCGCCGTCGAACAGCGGCAGGCTGAACTGCGGGCCGATGCCGAACTGGCGCGAGCCCCAGGAGCCGAAGTCCGACAGCTGCATGGCCTGGGAACCGAAGTTGCCCGACAGGGTGATGCGCGGATAAAAGTCACCCTTGGCCACGCCGATGCTGGCGGTGGCGGCATGCAGGCGGGCTTCGGCCTGGCGGATGTCCGGGCGGCGTTCGGCCAGTTGCGACGGCAGGCCGATGGCGACCTGGCGCGGGGTTTGCGGCACCGGCGCATCCGCCGCCAGCTGCGCATGCAGGGCCTGGGGCGGCTCACCCATCAGCAGGCTCAGGGCGTTGATCAGTTGCGCCTGGCGCTGCTGCAAGGCCGGTAGTTGCGACTCGATGGTCGCCACCTGCGCGGCGGCTTCGGCCACGTCCAGGTCGGTGGCCACGCCGTCGGCCAGGCGCAGCTGCGAGAGCTTGAGGCTGTGGCGGGCGACGTCGAGGTTCTGCTCGGTCACCGCCCGGGTGCTCTGCACGCCGCGCAGCTGGATGTAGTCCTGGGCGGTCTCGGCCAGTACCGACAGCAGCACCCCGCGCCGATCATTTTCCGCGACTTCCAGGGTCGCGTCGGCGGCCTCGGTTTCGCGCCGCACGCGGCCCCAGAAATCCAGTTCCCAGGAAGCCGAGAAGCCGGCGTCCCACAGGTTGAAGGCGGACTTGCCCGCGTGCCCCGACGGATCGTTCAAGCCTTCGCCGCTGTTGCGTTTACGCGCATAGCCGCCGCTGGCGCTGCTGGTCGGATAACGCTCGGCGGTGATCACCTGGCGCGCCGCGCGGCTCTGTTGCAGGCGGCTGGTGGCCAGTTGCAGGTCGAGGTTGTCGGTCAGCACGCGCCGGCTCAGGGCCGACAGCTGCGGATCGTTGAAGACCTCCCACCAGCGCTCGTCCAGGGGGCTACTCACCACCTGGCTCGGCGCAACCTTTTGCGGGGTGGCCCAGGCCTCGACCCGCGGCCCTTCGGGACGCTGGAAATCCGGGCCGACACTGCAGGCGGCCAAGGACAACAGGCTCAGGGCGAATACCGGCTGGAGCAGACGACTCATCGCTTCACCACCTCACGCGCGGAGCTGGCCTTACCCAGGGTATCGACGCTCGCTTCCACCGACATCCCGACCCGCAGACGCTCGGCCATCGGCTGGCCGGGCTCCAGCAGGATCTTCACCGGAATGCGCTGCACCACCTTGGTGAAGTTGCCGGTGGCGTTGTCCGGCTTGACCGCGGCGAAGGTCACCCCGGTGGCCGGCGCCAGGCTCTCGACCCGGCCGTGCAGGGTTTCGCCGTCCAGGCTGTCGACCCGCACCTGCACCGGTTGCCCGGGGTGCATGTGGGCCAGCTGGGTTTCCTGGAAGTTGGCCACCACATAGGCCTGCTCCAGCGGCACCACGGCGAGGATCTTGCTGCCCGGCGTGACGTAGGCGCCGACCCGCACCGCGCGTTCGCCGACCATGCCGTCCACCGGCGCGACGATACGCGTGTAGGACAGCTCGTAGCTGGCCATTTCCAGGGACGCCTGGGCGCGCTTCAGCCCGCCCTCGGCGGCGTCGCGCTGGGCGGTGAGGATCTCCACCTGCTTGCGTTCCGCCGCCAGCGCCGCGGTGGCCGTGGCCAGCCGCGCGCTGGCCTGGTCGATGCGGGTCCTGGCCTGCTGGGCATTCTGCACCGTGCCGGCGCCGACCCCGGCCAGGTGGTTGTAGCGGTTCAGTTCATGTTCGGCGAAGGCCATTTCCGCCCGCGCGGCCACCACCGAGGCCTGGGCCTGGGCGATCACCGAGCTTTGCCGGTCGAGGGTGGCGCGGGCGTTCTGCAACTGCGCCTTGGCCACCAGGGTTTCGGCGTCCGCCGCCTGGGCCGCGGCGCGCAGGTCGCGATCGTCGATCAGCGCCAGCAACTGGCCGGCCTTGACCCGCTGGTTGTCTTCCACCAGCACTTCCTTGATGAAACCCGCCACGCGCGGGGCCACCAGGGTGTAGTCGGCGTTGACAAAGGCATCGTTGGTGGTCTGCTCGGTGGCCTTGCCGGTGACCAGGTACACCAGCACACCCAGGACCGCGACCGCCGCCACGCTGACGGCGATTTTGTGTTTGATGTGGATCGTCATAAAAACCTTCTGTCTCAGTGAACGTTCAAGTCGGCGCGCGTGGCGGATAGATCCGCGTCGGCAGCCAGAAAATCAGCAGGATCAAGGCCGCCGCCACGCCAGCCATGACGTAGTAAAGGTCGGCGGAGGTCAGCACCACGGCCTGTCGGTGCAGGCGCTGGGCGAGGTTGCTGGCGTCGACGGCGCTCAGCGGCGAGTTGCCGAGGCTGTCCACCAGCATGGTCGAGTGAAAGTGCAGGCGGTGAGTGGTCAGGGCATCCAGCACGCCGGTGGCGATCACCGCCGCCAGGCCTTTCACGGTGTTGAACCAGGAGGACGCGAACGGCCCCTCGATCGGCTGGATACTGCCGGTGGAAAGCATCAGCAATGGCAGCACCGCCATCGGCTGGCCGAAGATCTGCAACAGTTGCAGCACGTAGAAATCGTCGCGAATCCACGCCGAGGTCAGCTGCGCGCCTCCCAGGCACGACAGCACCAGCATCGTCAGGCCGATGCCCAGCACCCAGCGGCAATCGACCCAGCGCAGGTTGCACAGGGCCGCCACCAGGGGCAACGCGAGTAGCTGCGGCAGGGCCATCACCAGCATCACCGGGGCGGTCTGCAACGGCCGGTAGCCCTGGACCTGGGCCAGGAAACTGGACGGAATGATGATCACCGCGGTCAGCACCACCAGTACTCCGGCCAGGGTCAGCAAAGCGAACGACAGGTTGCGGATGCCGAGCATCTGCAACTTGAAGAACGGAATCGGCTGCGACCATTCGTTGATCAGAAACAGCACCAGCAACAACGCCCCCCCGCCCAGCAGCAGGCAGATCAGCGGCGAGCCGAACCAGTCCAGGCGATTGCCCTGGAGGATGCCGATCACCAGCATGCAGATCGCCGGGAACCCCAGCAGCAGGCCGCGCCAGTTGAAAGCCTTGAGGCGTTCCAGGCGCAGCGGGTCCTGGGGCAGGCCGTAGGCCACCGCGAGCATCGCCAGCAAGCACGGCGCCACCACCTGCCAGAACGCCCATTGCCAGCCGACGTATTCGGTCCACAGGGCGGCCAGCGGCGTGCCCAGGCTCGGGCCGAAGGTAGCGGTCAGGGCGTAGCCGGCCAGGCCGTAGAGCTTGACGTTGGCCGGCAGGAACCGCAGCGCCACGGTCATCAGCATCGGCGGCAACGCGCCGCCGGCCAGGCCCTGCACGGTGCGCAGCAGCAATAGGCTGTGGTAGTTCGGGGCGAACGGACAGAGCACGCCCAGCACGGTGAACAGGGCGATGGCGCAAAGGGTGAAACGGCGCAGCGAGAAGGTCACCGAGCACCAGGGGGCGAAGGCCATGGCCGCCACCGAGGTGGCGGTGTAACTGGCCACCAGCCAGGTGCCTTCGTCATAGCCGATGGCCAGGGCGCCACGGATGTCGGCCAGGGCGATCTTGGTCACCATTTCGTTGAGGCCCGACACCAGCACCGCCAGCAATACGCCGAGCAGGCCGATGATGATTCGCGGGCCGAAGACCGCGGGGCTGGCAGCTGCCGGTTTGCTGGCCACTTCAGCGGGTGCCGGCACAGCCACGGCGAGGGAACTCATGAAGGGAACGACTCCGATAGAAATACCGAAGCAGTGTAAAAAGCCCGACAGCTGACGAAAACTGACTTATCGGCAGCTTATAAGTGCATCAAACGCAACGATTGGATGACCTGTAGCCGCTGCCGAGCCCGCGAGGCTGCGATCGGCGGCGCAGCCGTCGCAAAACCAGGCAACCTGATCCAACAGGTCAATCGCGGGCACTCCCTGGAGAGGGCTAAGTCGGATGCCGCCGACCTCGTTCGCAGCCTCGCGTTGCTCGGCAGCGGCTACAGGGGGTGTGGATTCAAGGCTGGGCGGTGCGCCAGGTTTCGTTGCAGGAGGCGCGCAGGGTTTCGCGGAACCATTTGTGCGCCGGGTCCTTGTCGTAGCGCGGGTGCCAGGCCTGGGTCAGCACCAGGGTCGGCAGGGGAATCGGCAAGGCGAAGGAACGCAGGTGCAGGCCCAGGCGCGACACGCTGAGCAGGGTTTCCTTGGGCACCGGCAGGATCAGGTCCGAGTCCGGCAGCATGAACATCGCGGCATGGAAGCTCGGCGCGATCAGCGGCACCCGGCGCTGCAGGCCCAGGTCGCCGAGCGCCACATCGATCGGCCCGCGGGCGATGCCACGACGGGACATGCTGATGTGCGGGAAGGCGGCAAAACGCTCGGCGGTGATCTCCTCGTCGAGCAACGGATGATGCTCGCGCACCAGGCCGACAAAGGTGGTGGAGAACAGGTTCTGCACCTTCACTTCCGGGGTCAGCGGCCGGGTGTTGCTGATGCGCAGGTCGATCCGCCCTTCGCGCAGGGCCTCGTCGTCGCCATCGCCCTCCGGGACGAAACGCAGTTCGCAATGGGGCGCCTGGCGCTCCAGGGTGTCGATCAGGCGGCCGCCATAGACGCCGACGAAAAAGTCGTTGGCGCGCACGTTGAAGCGGCGGCGCAGGGTGCCGAGGTCGACCTGATCGCCGGAGCGGAACACCAGCGCCGCCTGCTCCACCAGGTCGCGCACCTGGCCGCGCAGTTCCAGGGCCTTGGGTGTGGGCACCAGGCCGCGGCCGGCACGCACCAGGATCGGGTCGCCCAGCGCCTCGCGGATCCGCGTGAGGGTCCGGCTCATGGCCGCCGGGCTGAGGTTCATGCGCCGGGCCGCGCCGACCACGCTGCCTTCGTCGAGCAGGGCGTCGAGGGCGACCAGAAGGTTCATGTCCGGGAGTTGCATGCTGAGCACTCGTGGCTGATCGGGGATGAGTCAGGCGCAATGCTAGCAGGGTCATTTCAGCCAGGGACACCACTCTGTGTAGCCGCTGCCGCAGGCTGCGATCGAGGACGAAGTCCTCGCCAGACCTGCGCATGCGGTGTGCCAGACAGAACGCGCTGTCAGGTTTTGCGCCGGCTGCGCCGTCGATCGCAGCCTCGCAGGCTCGGCAGCGGCTACAGGATCGTGGAGGGCAGTTCAACCATGGACACCACGCTGTGTAGCCGCTGCCGCAGGCTGCGATCGAGGACGAAGTCCTCGCCAGACCTGCGCATGCGGTGTGCCAGACAGAACGCGCTGTCAGGTTTTGCGCCGGCTGCGCCGTCGATCGCAGCCTCGCGGGCTCGGCAGCGGCTACAGGATCGTGGAGGGCAGTTCAACCGTGGACACCGCTCTCTGTAGCCGCTGCCGCAGGCTGCGATCGAGGACGAAGTCCTCGCCAGACCTACGCATGCGGTGTGCCAGACAAAATGTGCTGTCAGGTTTTGCGCCGGCTGCGCCGTCGAGCGCAGCCTCGCGGGCTCGGCAGCGGCTACGGGCGCTACGGGCTCAGCGTTGCATGCCCCAGCGTTTCACGGTGACCCGCTCCAGGGTGTCGAACACCAGGTTCTCCACCAGCAGGCCGATCAGGATCACCACCGCCAGGCCGGCGAAGACTTTGTCGGTGTACAGCTCGTTGCGGTTCTGGAAGATGTACCAGCCCAGGCCGCCCTTGCCGCTGGTGGCGCCGAACACCAGTTCGGCGGCGATCAGGGTGCGCCAGGCGAAGGCCCAGCCGATTTTCAGGCCGGCGAGGATCGACGGCAGCGCCGCCGGGATCAGGATGAACAGCACGAAGCGCATGCCCTTGAGCCCGTAGTTGCGCCCGGCCATGCGCAGGGTTTCCGAGACCCCGAGAAAGCCGGCGTAGGTATTCAAGGCCAGGGCCCAGAGCACCGAATGCACCAGCACGAAGATCAGGCTGTTCTCCCCCAGGCCGAACCACAGCAGGGCCAGCGGCAACAGGGCGATGGCCGGCAACGGGTTGAACATCGAGGTCAGGGTGCTCAGCAGGTCGCGGCCCACCTGGGTCGACACCGCCAGGGTGGTCAGGGCAAAGGCCAGGGCGATGCCGATCAGGTACCCCTTGAGCAGCACGACCAGGGAGATGCCGACCTTGCCCAGCAGCTCGCCGCTGAGCAGGCCGTCGTACAGCGCGCTGGCGGTCTGCAAAAAGCTCGGTAGCAGCAGGTCGTTGTTCTGGTAGCGGGCCACGGCCTCCCAGAGCAGCGCCAGCACGATCAGGATCAGGCTCTTGCGCAGCCAGCCTTGTTGCCACAGGCGCTGGCCCAGCGGCAACTCACGCTCCAGCGGCACCGCCAGCAAGGGTTCGAGGGCAACTTCGTATTCCTGGCGAACAGGTGATGAATGGCTCATCGGGCGTTCCTCTTAAAGGCTCAATAAGCGATACGGATATCGGTGAAATCCAGCTCGCGCTCGGTTTCCGGCGACTGGCCTTCGTCGAACAGCAGCCGGTGGATGCGCCGCGCCGTCTGCTGGAACGCCACGCCGCCGAGGCTTTGCAGGTCGTACTGATGGCTGTGGATTTCCGCCCGCACCCGCCCCGGGTGGGGCGACAGCAGCAGGATGCGATTGCCCACCACCAGCGCTTCCTCGATGGAGTGGGTGACGAACAGCAGGGTGAAGCGCACCTCTTCCCAGAGCAGCAGCAACTCCTCCTGCATCTTGCGCCGGGTCAAGGCATCGAGGGCGGCGAAGGGTTCGTCCATCAGCAGGATCTTCGGCTGCATCGCCAGGGCGCGTGCTATCGCCACCCGCGCCTTCATGCCGCCGGACAGGGTGTGCGGGTAGGCGTCGGCAAACGCCGCCAGGCCGACCTTGTCCAGGTAGTGCAGCGCGCGCTCCTCGGCCTCGCGACGGTTGAGGGTGTTCGACGCCAGCAGCGGGAACATCACGTTCTGTTTCACGGTTTTCCACGGCGGCAGCTGGTCGAACTCCTGGAACACCACGATCCGGTCCGGCCCCGGCTGGCTGACCCGCTGTCCTTGCAGGCGAATCTCGCCCTCGCAGGGCTGGATGAAGCCGGCGACCGCCTTGAGCAGGGTCGACTTGCCGCAGCCCGAGGGCCCGAGCAGGACGAAACGGTCGGCGGGATCGATTTCGAAACTGACCTGGTGGGTGGCCCGCACCACGCGCTGCGGGGTGCGGTATTCCAGGCTGACCTGGTCGACCGCCAGCAGCGCCTGGGCCGCCGTGGTCGGGTTGCTGGCCGTGTGGCCTTGCAAGGGGGCGTTCATGGCGATCAGCTCCCTTGCAGCGGCGTGGTGTCCTGGAAGAAGTAGTCCTTCCACGATTGCGGCTTGTTCTTGATCGCGCCCACGCGGTAGAGGAATTCAGCCAGCGGGTAGGTGTTTTTCGGGGTGACGGTGAATTCGAACTGCGGGTTGTCGATGATTTTCAGCAAGGCTTCGCGGTCGATCTTGGCCTTGGTCACGCGGATGTAGGTATCCGCCGCCGCGCCCTTGTCCTTCTGGGCGAAGTTGGCGGCCTCGGCCAGCGCCTCGACGAAAGCCTTGTAGGTTTTCGGGTTCTCGCTGCGGAATTTCTCGGTGGCGAACAGCACGGTCGGCGAGTTCGGACCCAGCAGGTCGTAGGTATTGAGCACCACATGCACATTCGGGTTGGCCAGCGCCTGGTCCTGGAACGGCGGGTTGGAGAAGTGCCCGGTCAGCTCGGTGCCGCCGGCGATCAGCGCCGCCGTGGCGTCCGGGTGTGGAACGGCGATGGTGTACTTGTCCAGGCGATTGAATTCCTTGTCGCCCCATTGCTTGGCCGCCGCGTACTGCAGGAACCGCGACTGCACGGAGACCCCCACCGCCGGCACCGCGATGCGGTCCTTCTCGGTGAAGTCGGCGATGGTCTTGACCTTGGGATTGTTGCTCACCAGGTAGTAAGGGAAGTTGCCCAGCGACGCCACCGCCTTGACGTTCTGCTTGCCGTGGGTGCGGTCCCAGATGGTCAGCAGCGGGCCGACGCCGGCCCCGGCGATGTCGATGGAGCCGGAGAGCAAGGCGTCGTTGACCGCCGCGCCACCGGACAGCTGGGTCCAGTCGACCTTGATGTCGATGCCTTCTTCCTTGCCGTGTTTTTCGATCAGATTCTGGTCGCGCACCACGTTGAGCAGCAGATAGACGATGCCGAACTGTTCGGCGATGCGGATCTCGCCTTCGGCATGGGCCGCCGTCGGCGCGACCAGGCCAGCGGCCAGCAGGCTGAAGCCCAGGCCGATGGCGGCCGCCAGTTTGCCCAGGCGCGGGAGGCGTTGAGTAGGTTGGGACATGGTGTTTCTCCTGCCGTGGGTGGCCGATCAGTAAGGGGCGTCGCCCTGGATGGTGGTGCGATAAAGCTTGCGGCGCAGGTGGCTGGGGCAACCGGCGGCCAGGTGGATCAGCGAGCGGTTGTCCCAGAACACCAGGTCATGGGGCTGCCATGGGTGGCGGTAGATGTTTTCCGGCAGCACGCTGTGGGCGTACAGCTCGGCGAGCAGCTGGCGGCTCTCGTCTTCCGGCAGGCCGACAATGCGGGTGGTGAAGCCTTCGCTGACGAACAGCGCCTTGCGGCCGTTTTCCGGGTGGGTGCGCACGACCGGGTGCACCACTTCCCGGACCTGGGCCAGTTGCTCCGGGGTCAGGGTCGGGCGCCAGTTGCCCTCGAACTTGGTCTCGCTGTAGCGCGCGGTGTAGGAGTGCGCGGCAGAGCGGCCATCGACCGCCTTGCGCAGCGCTTCAGGCAGGCTGTCCCAGGCTTTGTGCATGTCGGCGAACAAGGTGTCGCCACCCTCGGCTGGCAGCTCCTGGGCGTGCAGCATCGAGCCCAGGCTCGGCAGTTCCTTGTAGGAGAGGTCGGAATGCCAGAACTTGCCGGCGTCACCCAGGCCGATGGACTGGCCGTTTTCGATGATGTTGGAAACGATGAGGATTTCCGGGTGCCCGGCCAGCAGGAACTGCTTGAGCACGTGGATCTGCAGCACGCCGAAACGGCGGCTGAAGGCGATCTGTTGTTCGGGGGTGATGCGCTGGTCGCGGAACACCACGACGTGATGATCCAGGTGCGTGCGGTGAATGCGCGCGAAGTCCTGGTCGTTGACCGGCCGGGCCAGGTCCAGGCCGACGATCTCGGCACCGACGGCGCCGCGGAACGGGCGGATATCAAAAGCTTGTGCGGCGATGGGCGCGGCACTTGGAGAGGGTACGGACATAAATCACTCCCACGCAGAGCACGCCCAGTGGCGCGCGCGTCGATCAGAAACTCACGGAGGTCCCGTGTGGGTTCATTTCGTGCGGCGCGCCGATTGGTCGGCAGGTACGCAGGGAGTCGACTTTATAGATATAAGAACTGAACTTTAAATACCGTTAACGAATAACTATATGGCGATTCGGCCGCAAGCCCCAAGGCCGGCACAAGCGCCTGTAGCCGCTGCCGCCAGGCTGCGATCGGCCCCGAAGGGGACGTGACGATTTCAATATCGCTGAAGGCCCTTCGGGCCTTATCGCAGCCTGGCGGCAGCGGCTACAAATGGCTCAACGCTCGTGCAGCGCCTCGGCACGGGCGCGGATGATCGGCTTGAGCAGGTAGCTGAGCACGCTTTTCTTGCCGGTGATGATGTCCACCGAGGCGACCATGCCGGGGATGATCAGCAACGGCTTTTCATCGGTGCCCAGGTGGCTGCGGTCGGTGCGCAACTTGATCACGTAGTAGGTGGTCTTCTTGTCTTCGTCGGTGATGGTGTCGGCGCCGATCTGTTCCAGCTTGGCCTTCAGGCCGCCGTAGATGGTGTAGTCATAGGCGGTGAACTTGACTACTGCTTCCTGCCCCGGGTGCAGGAAGGCGATGTCCTGCGGACGGATCTTCGCTTCCACCAGCAGGGTGTCGTCCAGCGGCACGATCTCCACCATGTCGCTGCCCGGCTGGATCACGCCGCCGATGGTGTTGACCATCAGTTGCTTGACGATGCCGCGCACCGGCGAGGTGACCAGGGTCCGGCTGACCCGGTCCTCCAGGGCCTTGCCGGTGGCGCTGGCCTTGTTCAGTTCGGTGCGCGCCTCGTTGAGCTGGGTCAGGGCTTCGCTGCGGAATTTGCCGCGGGTTTCGTCGACCTTGCGCTGGACTTCCTTGATCGCCGATTCGGCACGGGGAATCGCCAGGGTGGTGGCGTCCAGTTGCCCACGGGTCTCGACTTCGGCGCGCTTGAGCCGCAGCACTTCCACCGGCGACACCGCGCCCTGGGCCACCAGCGGCTCGGACATGGCGATTTCCTGGCGCTGCAGGCTCAGTTGCTGGCGGTACTGCGCCTGCTTGGAGGTGAACTCGCGCAGTTCCTGCTGCTTCTGGATCAGTTGTTCCTGCAGGCCGCCGACTTCGTCGTGCAACTGCTGGCGACGGCTTTCATACAGCGACTTTTCGCTGGCCGCCTGGCCAGGCACGGCGGCCATGGCATCGGCCGGGAAATTCAGTTCGCGGTTGTCGATCTCCGCGCTCAGGCGCTCGACCCGCAGCAGCATCGAAAGGCGATCGGCCTCGGTCTCGCCGACATTGGACTTGAAGCGCGTGTCGTCCAGGCGGATCAGCGGGGCGCCGGCTTCGACGATCTGCCCTTCCTTGACGAACAGTTCGGAGACGATACCGCCTTCCAGGTTCTGGATTTTCTGCACCTTGGACGACGGGATCGCCTTGCCCTCGCCCTTGGTCACTTCGTCGATCACCGCGAAGTTGGCCCACAGCAGCAGGAACAGGAAGAAGCCGATGATGCCCCAGATGGTCAGGCGGATAACCCGCGGCGCATCCTCGATCAGCGCCTTGTTGACCTCGGGCAGGGGTTGGTCGTGCAGCGATTCGGTGCCTTTGAAGTAGCGCAGGATCGAGTCTTTGAAACCGGATTTAAGCAACACTGATCTGCCCCTTCTTCAACGCTTCCATCACGACTGCTTTCGGCCCGTCGGCGAGGATCTGCCCGCGGTCGATCACCAGCAGGCGATCCACCAGCGACAGCAGCGAGGCACGGTGGGTGACCAGCACCACGGTCTTGGCTTCCACCACGGCTTGCAGGCGTTGTTTCAAGCGTTCTTCACCCGTGTTGTCCATGGCGCTGGTCGGTTCGTCGAGCAGCAGGATCGGCGGGTTGAGCAGCAGGGCCCGGGCCAGGGCGACGTTCTGCCGTTGGCCGCCGGAGAGGTTCTGCCCGCGCTCGCCGACCTGCAGTTCGTAACCCTGCGGGTGCAAGCGGGCGAACTCGTGGACGCCGGCCAGTTCGGCGGCCTGCAGCACCAGTTCGTCTTCGACGTAACGGGCGCCGGAGGTCAGGTTGTCACGCAGGGTGCCGGCCAGCAGCTGGATGTCCTGGGCCACATAACCGATGTTGTGGCGCAATTCGCTGACGTCGATCTGCCGGATGTCCACGCCGTCCACCAGCAAGGCGCCGGAGTCCGGGGCATACAGGCCCACCAGCAGCTTGGCCAGGGAGCTCTTGCCCGAGCCGCTGCGGCCGATGATGCCGATCTTCTCGCCCGGCTTGACCACCAGGTTGATGTTCTTCAACGCCGGGTTCTGCTGCCCCGGGTAGGTGAAATTCAGCTGCCGGCATTCGATGGCGCCCTGCAGCACGTTGCGGCTCAGGGGGCGCTCGTCGAAGTTGCGCTCCTGGGGCAGCTCCATCATCTGGTCGACCGAGGTCATGGTCACCCGCGCCTGCTGGTAGCGGGTCAGCAGGCCGGACAACGAGGCCAGCGGGCTGAGGGCGCGGCCGCTGAGCATGTAGCAGGCGATCAGCCCGCCCATGCTCAGGTTGCCGTCGATGATCTGGTACACGCCGAAGACGATCATGATCACCCCGGCCAGCTGCTGGATCAGCAGGGTGATGTTCATCGCCAGGCTGGAGAGCATCTTCACCCGCAACTCGAGACGGCCCAGGGTGCCAATGGTCTGTTCCCACTGGTACTGGCGTTCGCTTTCAGCGTTGTTGACCTTCACCGCGTCCAGCCCGGCCAGGGTCTCGATCAGGCTCGACTGGCGCTCGGCGCCCAAGGCCATGGTTTTTTCCATGGTGGCGATCAGCGGTTTCTGCAGGGCATAGCCGATGCCCAGGGCAATCGGGAAGGCCAGCACCGGAATCCACACCAGGTGCCCGCCGAGGATCGCGATCACCAGGAAGATCAGCAGGGTGAACGGCAGGTCGATCAGGCTGGTTAGGGTCAGCGAGGCGAGGAAGTCGCGCAGGCTCTGGAACTCGTGGATGTTCTGGGCAAAGCTGCCGACCCGCGCCGGCCGGTACTTCATGGCCATGCCGACGATGCGCTCGAACAGCGTGGCCGAGATGATCAGGTCGGTCTTCTTGCCGGCCAGGTCCAGGCACAGGCTGCGCAGACTCTTGAGAATCAGGTCGAACAGGTAGGCGCCAGTGATGCCGATGGCCAGCACCCACAGGGTGGCGGCGGCCTGGTTGGGGACCACGCGATCGTAGACGTTCATCACGAACAGCGGCGCGGCCATGGCAATGACGTTGATCAGCAGGCTGGCGGCGATGGCGTCGGCGTACAGCCAGCGCGAACGCTTCAAGGTGTCGCGGAACCAGGAGCGGGCGCGAGGAATCAGCGAGCCGTGGTTGACGTCGAATTTGTGTTGGGGCTGGGCGAAGAACACTTGCCCGCTGTAGTCGTCGGCCAGCATCTGGCGACTGACGCTGACCTCGCCGCCGTCGCTCTCGCTGAGCAGCAGGCGGGCCTTGTCCTCGCCCTGCCAGCCGAGCAGGACGGCGCTGCGGCCGTCCTTGAGCAAGAGCATGGCCGGCATGGCGATGGCAGGAATCTGCTCCAGCTTGCGCCGCAGCAAACGCCCCTGCAGGCCGGCGCGAGCGGCGGCGCGCGGCAGCAACTCGGCGCTCAGGCGCTGGGAGGGTAAAGGCAGGCCGGTGGTCAGCATGGCCGCGCTGGCCGGCTTCTGATGCAAGGAGCACAGGGTTAGCAGGGCATCCAGCAGCGGGTCGTCATGCATGCCGCGTGGATCATGGCTAAGTTGCACTCGACTGACTTCTGATTCCACGCTCGGCACTCTTTAACTGTCTATTGGATGAAAAGTACTCAATTCATCCCAGGCAGTTGGACCTTGGGCTTCACATCGTTCTGCACGACGGAAGCCATGGGTGCGACCACTCCCTGGCTCTTGAGCAATTCGCCCATGGTCGCCTTGATTCGATATTGAGTAAATAACTGAATGTTCTTGATTTCCGCCAAACGACGCGAGGCGGTGAACAGTTCATTCTCGCTATCGAGCAAGTCGAGCAAAGTGCGCTCGCCCAAACTGAATTGCTTCTGATACGCCTCACGCACGCTGGCGCTGCGATCGACATATTGCTGGGCGATCGGCACTTGCGCATTGGCGTTGTTCAAGGCGTTCCACGCCAAGCCTAGCTCTTCATTCAGAACACGCAGGGCGTTGTTACGAATATCCAGCGCCTGGGTGGACTGATAGGCCTTGGATTCCAGGTCGGCCTTGTTGCTGCCGCCGGCGAACAGGTTGAAGCGCATACGCAGCATGGCCTGCCATTCGTTGTTGTGGCCGTCGATGCCGTCCAGGTTGTTGTCGGCAGTACGCCCAAGCTCGGCATCGAAGCGCGGGTAGAAGGTCGACTTGGCGGCTTCGTACTGCTTCTCGGCGGCGACGATGTCGGATTCGGCCGAGCGCAGGATCGGGCTGTTTTCCAGCATCTGGCGCTGGGCTTCGTCGAGGCTGGCCGGCAGCAGGGCCATGAAGCCGACCGGGCGCTCCAGCTGATCCGGCATCTGGCCGACGGCGCTGAGGTAGTTGGTCTGGGCATCGGCCAGGTTGGTCTGTTCGGTGATCAGGTTGTTGCGCGCCTGGGCCATGCGCGCTTCCGCCTGGTCGAGGTCGGCGCGGCTGCCGACGCCGCGCTGGGTGCGCAGCTGGATCTGATCGTAGATGCGCTCGTGATTGCGCATGTTGTCTTCGGCCAGGCGCACGAACTCGCGCCGGGTCAGCACATCCAGGTACACCTGGGCCACGGTCAGCGCGGTGCGCTCGGAAGTGCCCAGCAACGAGTACGCCCGGGAATTGACGGTGGCTTGTTGACGCCCCACCTCGCTGGAGGTGGCAAAACCGTCAAAAACCATTTGCTGGAGACGTAAACTTGACTCGCTACGGTTCAGCGTCTCCCAGTGATTGCTCGATCCTGCACGGGTGGTCGGGCTGTCGGTGCCTTCACGACCATAACCGCCCAGCAAATCGACCCGCGGCAAATAGCCGCCCTTGGCCGCTTTGAGCTGGTAATCGGCTGCCAGGCGGCTATTCACCGCGGCCTGGATTTCCGGATGGACATCCAGCGCTTTCTGCATGGCTTCGGGCAGGGTTTGTGCTTGGGCGAAACTGGCGGCGAGTACGAAGGGTAAGGCTTTGAACAACTGCGGACGCATAGAGGGGTTCCCAGGACTTCTTGTCCCAAATCACAGCAAAACGAGGCGCTGCATCGGATGATGGCAACCGGAATGACCGTATATCGGAAAGTTCAAACCATGAACTGGGTCACACACTTTTAGACAGGTCGCCGCATGAATATCAATGTGACATTACCTTGACGATTGTTTAGGATGACACTCAGAAGGTCAATAGTTTGGCATATGGTTAATAGCAAAAAAATATAGCCAATTTATTGACAAATATTCGCGTCAAAATCACGTGTTTCTACACTCTGAAGAACGTCCAGACTGCGTCGGCGTATGCCCGTCAGGAACATGGAAGTCTACTGAACGGTACCCCCCGGAGAATCCTCAATGAGCAGTGTTGTTGCTACCGTCAAAAGCATTGTTGGCCAAGTTTTCGTCGTATCCCCGGAAGGGGTTCGCCGCGTACTCGTTGAGGGTGATCGCCTGTACGTAGGCGACCAGGTCGATACCGGCCTGGCGGGCGCCGTCAGCCTGGAACTGGCCGATGGCCGGACCCTGGACCTGGGTCGCGAAACGCAATGGAGCGGCAGTGCTCCGGACTCCAGCACCGACCTGGCCGAGGCCGCCGAGCAAGCTGCGCCGTCAGTCGCTGAGCTGCAGCAGGCAATCGTCGCCGGCGCGGACCCGACTACCGAGCTGGAAGCCACCGCGGCCGGCCCGACCGCCGCGGGTACCGGCGGCGCTGCGGGCGGCGGCCACAGCTTCGTGATGCTCGACGCCACGGCAGGCCGAGTCGACCCGACCATCGGCTTCCCGACCGTGGGCCTCGGCGCGGCGGGCACCGCGGCGCAAGACACCACCGGTGCGCTGACCACCAATGACAGCAGCACTACCACCGAGATCCTGCGCGACTCGACCCTGAGCCTGAGCGCAACCCCGACCATTACCGAAGCCGGCGGCGTACTGGTGTACACCGCCACGCTGACCCAGGCACCGCTGACGGGCCTGACCATCACCCTGTCCAACGGTTCGGTGATCGTGATTCCGGCCGGGCAACTGACCGGCACCGTCAACGTGCCGCTGGCACCGAACGACACCGTCTACAACGACCCGAAAGAGATCAGCGTGGGCGTCACCGGCACCACCGGCGGCGGTGGCCTGGTCGTGACCGTAGACCCGACGCCAGCCGTCACCCAGGTCACGGACACCGTGGACACCACCACCGTGACCCTGACCGCGGGCTCCAGCGTGACCGAGGGTGGCCAGATCACCTACACCGCGACCCTGACCAACCCGGCGCAGACCCCGGTCACCGTGACCCTGTCCAATGGCTCGACCATCACCATCGACGCCGGCCAGACTGTCGGCACCGTAGTGGTCGACACCCCGCCGAACGACGTCTACAACAATGGCAGCACCGTCAGCACCAGCATTACCGGGACTACCGGCGGCAACTTCGAGAACCTGGTGCCGAACCCGACGCCGGCGGTGACCACCATCACCGACTCGCCGGACACCACCGGCCTGACCCTGACCGCCAACGGCACCGTCGTCGAAGGCGGCCAGATCACCTACACCGCGACCCTGACCAACCCGGCACAGACGCCGGTCACCGTGACCCTGTCCAACGGCTCGATCATCACCATCGACGCCGGCCGGACCGTCGGCACCGTGGTGGTCGATACCCCGGCCAATGACGTCTACAACAACGGCAGCACGGTCAGCACCAGCATTACCGGCACCACTGGCGGCAACTTCGAGAACCTGGTGCCAAGCACCACGCCGGCGGTGACCACCATCACCGACTCGCCGGATGCCACCGGCCTGACCCTGTCGGCCACCGGCAGCGTGGTGGAGGGTGCCCAGATCACCTACACCGCGACCCTGACCAACCCCGCGCAGACGCCGGTCACCGTGACCCTGTCCAACGGTTCGACCATCACCATCGACGCCGGTAAAACCACCGGCACCGTGGTGGTCGATACCCCGGCCAACGACGTCTACAACAACGGCAGCACGGTCAGCACCAGCATTACCGGGGCCACCGGCGGCAACTTCGAGAACCTGGTGCCGAGCACCACGCCGGCACAGACCACCGTGACCGATTCGGTGGACAACACCGGCCTGAGCCTGACCTCCACCGGCACCGTCGTCGAAGGTGGCCAGATCACCTACACCGCGACCCTGACCAACCCGGCGCAAACCCCGGTTACCGTGACCCTGTCCAATGGCTCGACCATCGTGATCGAGGCCGGCAAAACCGTCGGCACCGTGGTGGTCGATACCCCGGCCAATGACGTCTACAACAACGGCAGCACAGTCAGCACCAGCATTACCGGCGCCACCGGTGGCAACTTCGAACAACTGACGCCCGACACCACGCCGGCGCAAACCACCATCACCGACTCCGTGGACGACACCGGCCTGAACCTGTCGGCCAGTGGTTCGGTCGCCGAAGGCGGCTCGATCGTCTACACCGCCACCCTGACCAACCCGGCCGGCACGCCGGTCACCGTGACCCTGAGCAACGGCGCCGTGATTACTATTGCCGCCGGTGCAACTACGGGTTCGGTGAGCGTTGCCGCGCCCGCCGACGACGTCTACAAGGACGCCGGCAAGGTCGAAGCGACTATCCAGGACGCCACTGGCGGCAACTTCGAAAACCTGGTGCCAAGCACCACGCCGGCGGTGACGGACATCACCGACACCATCGACACCTCTACTGTTTCGCTGACCGCGACGCCGTCCGTGGCCGAAGGCGGCACCGTGGTTTACACCGCCTCCGTGACCGCCCCAGTGACTGGTTCGCCTGTTGTGGTGACCCTGTCCAACGGCCAGACCATCACCATTCCAGTGGGTGAATCCTCCGGTACCGTCAATATCACGGCACCGAACGATGCCCTGGCCGGCGGCAGCTCCCTGAGCGCGACCATCACTGGCGCCACCGGTGGCAACTACGAGAAGTTGGATGTCGACGGCAAGCCTGCCGAGACCTCGGTTACTGATACTCCGGATACCACCAACCTGAGCCTGACAGCGACTGACACCGTCGCTGAAGGCGGTTCGATCGTTTACACCGCTACCCTGACTAACGCTGCCGGTACTCCGGTGACCGTAACCCTGTCGAACGGCGCGGTGATTACTATCGCTGCCGGCGCTACTACTGGTTCCGTCACCGTCGCAGCGCCTGCTGACGATGTGTACAAGGATGCTGGCAAGGTTGAAGTCAGTATCAAAGAAACTACTGGCGGTAATTTCGAGAACCTGGTTCCGAGCACTACCCCGGCCGTGACTGATATCACTGACACCATCGATACCTCGACCGTCAGCCTGACCGCGACGCCTAGCGTTGCTGAAGGTGGAGCTGTCGTTTACACCGCTTCCGTAACGGCTCCAGTGACCGGCTCGCCAGTAGTCGTAACCCTGTCCAACGGACAAACCATCACCATCCCGGTCGGCGAATCGTCCGGCACCGTGAACTTCACGGCACCAAACGATGCCCTGGCCGGCGGTAGCTCCCTGAGCACCACCATCACCGGCGCTACCGGCGGGAACTATGAAAAACTCGATGTCGACAGCAAACCTGCCGACACCTCGGTTACCGATACTCCGGATACCACTACCCTCAGCCTGACTGCGACCGACACTGTTGCTGAAGGCGGTTCGATCGTTTATACGGCCACCTTGACCAACGCCGCGGGCACACCTGTGACTGTGACCTTGAGCAACGGTGCCGTGATTACTATCGCTGCCGGTGCTACTACCGGTTCCGTCACCGTCGCAGCACCTGCTGACGATGTGTATAAGGACGCTGGCAAGGTTGAAGTCAGTATCAAAGAAACTACTGGCGGCAACTTCGAGAACCTGGTTCCGAGCACTACCCCAGCTGTGACTGATGTCACCGATACCATCGACACCAGTACCGTTTCGCTGACTGCTACTCCGTCCGTAGCCGAAGGCGGCACCGTGGTTTACACCGCGTCCGTGACCGCCCCAGTGACCGGTTCGCCGGTAGTGGTAACCCTGTCGAATGGCCAGACCATCACCATTCCGGTCGGCGAGTCGTCGGGCACCGTGAACTTCACCGCACCAAACGACGCCCTGGCGGGCGGTAGCTCCCTGAGCACTACCATCACCGGTGCCACCGGTGGCAACTACGAGAAGCTGGACGTCGACGGTAAGCCTGCCGAGACCTCGGTGACCGATACTCCGGATACCACTACCCTCAGCCTGACTGCGACCGATACCGTCGCCGAGGGTGGGTCCATTGTTTACACCGCGACCCTCACCAACGCTGCGGGCACACCTGTAACCGTGACCTTGAGCAACGGCGCGGTGATCACCATCGCCGCCGGCGCAACCACGGGCTCCGTGACCGTGGCCGCACCGGCCGATGACGTCTACAAGGACGCCGGCAAGGTTGAAGTCAGCATCAAAGATGCTGCAGGCGGCAACTTCGAGAACCTGGTTCCGAGCACCATCCCAGCGGTCACCGATGTCACTGACACCATCGACACCAGCACTGTTTCACTGACCGCTACGCCGTCTGTGGCTGAAGGCGGCACCGTGGTTTACACCGCGTCCGTGACCGCGCCAGTGACCGGTTCGCCAGTCGTGGTGACCCTGTCCAACGGCCAGACCATCACCATTCCGGTCGGCGAGTCCTCCGGCACCGTCAATATCACGGCACCTAACGATGCCATCGCGGGCGGCAGTTCCCTGAGCGCGACCATTACCGGTGCAACGGGCGGTAACTACGAGAAGCTGGACGTTGACGGCAAGCCTGCCGAGACTTCGGTTACCGATACCCCGGACACTACCAACCTGACCCTCAGCGCCACCGACACCGTCGCTGAAGGCGGTTCGATCGTTTACACCGCGACGCTGACCAATGCGGCCGGCACGCCGGTAACCGTGACCTTGAGCAACGGTGCGGTGATCACTATCGCTGCCGGTGCGACCACCGGCTCTGTGACCGTCGCCGCCCCTGCGGATGACGTTTACAAAGATGCCGGTAAAGTCGAAGTCAGCATCAAAGAGACTGCTGGCGGCAACTTCGAGAGCCTGGTGCCGAGCACCACCCCAGCAGTCACCGATGTCACTGACACCATCGACACCAGCACTGTTTCGCTGACAGCCACTCCATCTGTGGCAGAAGGCGGCACCGTGGTTTATACCGCCTCCGTGACCGCTCCAGTAACCGGCTCTCCGGTCGTGGTCACTCTGTCCAACGGCCAGACCATCACCATCCCTGTAGGCGAATCGTCCGGCACCGTGAACTTCACCGCGCCAAACGATGCCCTGGCAGGCGGTAGTTCCCTGAGCACCACGATCACCGGTGCAACGGGTGGCAACTACGAGAAGCTCGATGTCGACAGCAAACCTGCCGACACCTCGGTTACCGATACTCCGGATACCACTACCCTCAGCCTGACTGCGAGCGATACCGTCGCCGAGGGTGGTTCGATCGTTTATACGGCCACCCTGACCAACGCCGCAGGCACACCTGTGACTGTGACCTTGAGCAACGGTGCGGTGATCACTATCGCTGCCGGTGCGACCACCGGCTCTGTGACCGTCGCCGCCCCTGCTGACGATGTGTATAAGGACGCTGGCAAGGTTGAAGTCAGTATCAAGGATGCCGCTGGTGGCAACTTCGAGAACCTTGTTCCGAGCACCACGCCTGCGGTCACCGACGTGACTGACACCATCGATACGTCGACCGTCAGCCTGACCGCTACGCCTAGCGTTGCTGAAGGCGGCATCGTGGTTTACACCGCCTCCGTAACGGCTCCGGTCACTGGTTCGCCTGTCGTTGTCACTCTGTCGAATGGCCAGACCATTACCATTCCTGTGGGCGAGTCCTCCGGCACCGTAAACTTCGTCGCCCCGAACGACGCCCTGGCTGGCGGCAGCTCTTTGAGCACCACCATCACCGGCGCAACGGGCGGTAATTATGAAAAACTCGATGTGGATAGCAAACCAGCTGACACCTCGGTGACCGATACCCCAGATACCACCAATCTGACCCTCAGCGCGACAGACACTGTGGCTGAAGGCGGTTCGATCGTTTACACCGCGACCCTGACCAATGCCGCTGGCACTCCGGTGACCGTGACCCTGTCGAACGGCGCAGTAATCACCATTGCTGCCGGCGCCACCACTGGCTCCGTCACCGTCGCGGCTCCAGCTGATGATGTGTACAAGGATGCGGGCAAAGTCGAAGTCAGTATCAAAGAGACCGCTGGCGGTAATTTCGAGAACCTGGTGCCAAGCACCACTCCGGCGGTGACCGATGTCACCGACACTATCGACACCAGCACCGTTTCGCTGACCGCTACTCCGTCTGTTGCTGAAGGTGGCATTGTCGTTTACACCGCCTCCGTGACCGCGCCGGTTACTGGTTCGCCTGTAGTCGTCACTTTGTCCAACGGCCAGACCATCACTATTCCTGTAGGTGAATCGTCCGGCACCGTGAACTTCACCGCTCCAAACGATGCCCTGGCGGGCGGTAGCTCCCTGAGCACCACCATCACCGGCGCTACCGGCGGCAACTACGAGAAGCTGGATGTTGATAGCAAGCCAGCGGACACCTCGGTTACCGATACCCCGGACACCACCACTCTGAGCCTGACAGCGACTGATACCGTCGCCGAAGGTGGTTCGATCGTTTATACGGCCACCTTGACCAATGCCGCCGGCACGCCGGTAACCGTGACTCTGTCGAACGGTGCAATCATCACCATCGCAGCCGGTGCGACCATGGGCTCTGTGACCGTCGCGGCTCCAGCCGATGACGTCTACAAAGATGCCGGTAAAGTCGAAGTCAGCATCAAGGATGCTGCAGGCGGTAACTTCGAAAACCTGGTACCAAGCACTACCCCAGCTGTGACTGATGTCACCGATACCATCGACACCAGTACCGTTTCGCTGACTGCTACTCCGTCCGTGGCAGAAGGCGGCACCGTGGTTTACACCGCGTCCGTGACCGCCCCAGTGACCGGTTCGCCGGTAGTGGTAACCCTGTCGAATGGCCAGACCATCACCATTCCGGTCGGCGAGTCGTCGGGCACCGTGAACTTCACCGCACCAAACGACGCCCTGGCGGGCGGTAGCTCCCTGAGCACTACCATCACCGGTGCCACCGGTGGCAACTACGAGAAGCTGGACGTCGACGGTAAGCCTGCCGAGACTTCGGTTACCGATACCCCGGACACTACCAACCTGACCCTCAGCGCCACAGATACCGTGGCCGAGGGTGGTTCGATCGTTTACACCGCGACTCTGACCAATGCGGCCGGCACGCCTGTGACCGTGACCTTGAGCAACGGTGCGGTGATCACCATCGCCGCCGGCGCAACCACGGGCTCCGTGACCGTGGCCGCACCGGCCGATGACGTCTACAAGGACGCCGGCAAGGTCGAAGTCAGCATCAAAGATGCTGCAGGCGGCAACTTCGAGAACCTGGTGCCGAGCACCACCCCAGCCGTTACTGACGTCACCGACACCATCGATACGTCGACCGTCAGCCTGACCGCCACTCCTAGCGTCGCCGAGGGTGGCACCGTGGTTTACACCGCGTCGGTCACCGCTCCAGTGACTGACTCGCCTGTTGTGGTGACCTTGTCCAATGGACAGACCATCACTATTCCAGTGGGTGAGTCTTCCGGCACCGTGAACTTCACCGCACCAAACGACGCCCTGGCCGGTGGCAGCTCTCTGAGCACCACCATCACCGGTGCCACCGGTGGCAACTACGAAAAACTCGACGTTGATAGCAAACCAGCTGAAACCTCGGTTACCGACACCCCTGACACCACCAATCTGAGCCTGACAGCGACTGACACTGTCGCTGAAGGGGGTTCGATCGTTTACACCGCTACCCTGACCAATGCCGCGGGCACTCCGGTGACCGTGACCCTGAGCAACGGCGCGGTGATCACCATCGCCGCCGGCGCAACCACGGGCTCCGTGACCGTGGCCGCACCGGCCGATGACGTCTATAAAGACGCTGGCAAGGTTGAAGTCACCATCAAGGACGCCGCTGGCGGTAATTTCGAGAACCTGGTGCCAAGCACTACTCCGGCTGTGACTGACGTCACCGACACCATCGATACGTCGACCGTCAGCCTGACCGCGACGCCTAGCGTTGCTGAAGGTGGAGTTGTCGTTTACACCGCCTCCGTAACCGCGCCGGTTACTGGCTCGCCAGTTGTGGTCACTCTGTCCAACGGCCAGACCATCACCATTCCGGTGGGTGAATCGTCCGCTACCGTGAACTTCACGGCACCAAACGATGCCCTGGCTGGCGGCAGCTCTCTGAGCACCACCATCACCGGCGCTACTGGCGGCAACTACGAGAAGCTGGACGTTGACGGTAAGCCTGCCGAGACCTCGGTTACCGATACCCCGGACACTACCAACCTGACCCTCAGCGCCACAGATACCGTGGCCGAGGGTGGTTCGATCGTTTACACCGCGACTCTGACCAATGCGGCCGGCACGCCTGTGACCGTGACCTTGAGCAACGGTGCGGTGATCACTATCGCTGCCGGTGCGACCACCGGCTCTGTGACCGTCGCAGCCCCGGCTGACGATGTGTACAAGGATGCCGGCAAAGTCGAAGTCAGCATCAAAGATGCTGCAGGCGGCAACTTCGAGAACCTGGTTCCGAGCACCATCCCAGCGGTCACCGATGTCACTGACACCATCGACACCAGCACTGTTTCACTGACCGCTACGCCGTCTGTGGCTGAAGGCGGTGTTGTGGTTTACACCGCCTCCGTGACTGCGCCGGTTACTGGCTCGCCAGTTGTGGTCACTCTGTCCAACGGTCAGACCATCACCATTCCGGTGGGCGAGTCGTCCGGTACCGTGAACTTCACCGCACCAAACGACGCCCTGGCAGGCGGTAGCTCCTTGAGCACCACCATCACTGGTGCCACCGGCGGCAACTACGAGAAGCTGGATGTTGATAGCAAGCCAGCGGACACCTCGGTGACCGATACACCGGACACCACCAACCTGACCCTCAGCGCGACCGATACTGTGGCTGAAGGCGGTTCGATCGTTTACACCGCGACCCTGACCAATGCCGCTGGCACTCCGGTAACCGTGACCCTGTCGAACGGTGCCGTAATCACTATTGCTGCTGGTGCTACCACAGGTTCCGTCACCATCGCGGCGCCAGCTGACGACGTTTACAAAGATGCGGGCAAGGTCGAAGCAACCATCAAGGACACCACCGGTGGCAACTTCGAGAATCTCGTTCCGAGCACTACTCCAGCCGTTACTGACGTCACTGACACCATCGATACTTCGACT
Source organism: Pseudomonas sp. GW822-FHT05A08 (assembly GCF_058800485.1). Lineage (NCBI taxonomy): Bacteria > Pseudomonadati > Pseudomonadota > Gammaproteobacteria > Pseudomonadales > Pseudomonadaceae > Pseudomonas > Pseudomonas sp. GW822-FHT05A08. The sequence goes on along the minus strand of NZ_CM179511.1, from coordinate 400,522 downwards.
GTCAGCCTGACCGCGACGCCTAGTGTTGCTGAAGGGGGCGTTGTCGTTTACACCGCGTCCGTGACTGCGCCAGTGACTGGCTCGCCAGTCGTGGTAACCCTGTCGAATGGCCAGACCATCACCATCCCGGTCGGCGCCAGCAGCGGTACCGTGAATTTCGTCGCGCCTAACGACGCACTGGCGGGCGGCAGCTCTCTGAGCACCACCATCAAGGAAGCTACCGGTGGTAATTACGAGAAGCTGGACGTTGATAGCAAACCTGCCGAAACCTCGGTGACCGACACCCCGGACACTACTACTCTGAGCCTGACGGCGACTGACACCGTCGCCGAAGGTGGATCGATCGTTTACACCGCAACCCTGACCAATGCAGCCGGCACGCCGGTAACCGTGACCTTGTCGAACGGTGCCGTAATCAACATTGCCGCCGGTGCAACCACAGGCTCCGTCACCGTCGCTGCTCCAGCTGATGATGTGTACAAGGATGCCGGCAAGGTCGAAGTGACCATCCAGACCGCCACTGGCGGCAACTTCGAAAACCTGGTGCCGAGCACTACGCCGGCGGTGACCGACGTCACCGATACCATCGATACCTCAACTGTCAGCCTGACCGCCACGCCGTCCGTGGCTGAAGGTGGCGTGGTGGTGTACACCGCCTCCGTGACCGCTCCAGTAACCGGTTCGCCGGTTGTAGTGACCCTGTCCAACGGCCAGACCATCACCATCCCGGTGGGTGAGTCGTCCGGCACCGTGAACTTCACTGCGCCGAACGATGCCCTGGCCGGCGGTAGCTCCTTGAGCACCACCATCACTGGTGCCACCGGTGGCAACTACGAAAAACTCGACGTTGATAGCAAACCAGCTGAAACCTCGGTTACCGACACCCCTGACACCACCAATCTGAGCCTGACAGCGACCGACACTGTCGCTGAAGGTGGTTCGATCGTTTACACCGCTACCCTGACCAATGCCGCGGGCACTCCGGTGACCGTGACCCTGAGCAATGGCGCGGTGATCACCATCGCCGCCGGCGCAACCACGGGCTCCGTGACCGTCGCAGCGCCTGCTGACGATGTATACAAGGATGCCGGCAAGGTCGAAGCGACCATTCAGGACGCCACCGGTGGCAACTTTGAAAACCTGGTGCCGAGCACCACGCCGGCAGTGACTGACGTCACTGATACTATCGATACCTCGACCGTCAGCCTGACCGCTACTCCTAGCGTCGCCGAAGGCGGCACCGTGGTTTACACCGCCTCCGTGACTGCTCCGGTCACCGGCTCGCCGGTCGTCGTCACCCTTTCCAACGGCCAGACCATCACCATTCCGGTCGGCGCCAGCAGTGGTACTGTGAACTTCGTCGCACCTAACGATGCCTTGGCCGGCGGCAGCTCTCTGAGCACCACCATCAAGGACGCTACGGGTGGCAACTACGAGAAGCTGGCTATCGACAGCAAGCCGGCTGATACCTCGGTCATCGATACTCCGGATACCACCACCCTCAGCCTGGCTGCGACCGATACCGTGGCAGAAGGCGGTTCGATCGTTTATACGGCCACCCTGACCAATGCCGCTGGTACGCCAGTGACCGTCACTCTGAGCAACGGCGCGGTGATTACTATTGCCGCCGGTGCAACTACGGGTTCCGTGACCGTGGCCGCTCCAGCCGATGACGTCTATAAAGACGCCGGCACCGTGCAAGCCACGATCCAGACCGCCACCGGCGGTAACTTCGAAAACCTGGTACCAAGCACTACCCCAGCTGTGACTGATGTCACCGATACCATCGACACCAGTACCGTTTCGCTGACCGCTACTCCGTCCGTGGCAGAAGGCGGCACCGTGGTTTACACCGCGTCCGTGACCGCTCCAGTAACCGGTTCGCCGGTTGTGGTGACCCTGTCCAACGGCCAGACCATCACCATCCCGGTGGGTGAGTCGTCCGGCACCGTGAACTTCACTGCGCCAAATGACGCACTGGTCGGCGGCAGTTCCCTGAGCACCGCCATCACTGGCGCAACGGGCGGCAACTACGAAAAACTCGATGTCGACAGCAAGCCTGCTGACACCTCGGTTACCGATACCCCGGACACCACCAACCTGACCCTCAGCGCCACCAACACCGTGGCCGAGGGCGGATCGATCGTCTACACCGCCACCCTGACCAACGCCGCGGGCACTCCGGTGACCGTGACCCTGAGCAACGGCGCGGTGATCAACATCGCCGCCGGTGCCACCACCGGCACCGTGACCGTGGCCGCTCCAGCGGACGATGTGTACAAAGACGCCGGCACCGTGCAAGCCACCATCCAGACCGCCACCGGCGGCAACTTCGAGAATCTGGTACCTAGCACTGCACCGGCGGTGACCAACGTCACCGACACCATCGACACCTCGACCGTCAGCCTCACCGCGACTTCGAATGTGGCCGAAGGCGGCACCGTGGTTTACACCGCGTCGGTCACCGCTCCAGTAACCGGTTCGCCGGTCGTGATCACTCTGTCCAATGGCCAGACCATCACCATTCCGGTCGGCGCCAGCAGCGGTACCGTGAATTTCGTGGCGCCTAACGATGCCTTGGCGGGTGGCAGCTCCCTGAGCACCACCATCACCAACGCCACCGGCGGCAACTACGAAAAACTGGCGGTCGACAGCAATCCGGCCAACACCACGGTCACCGATACGCCGGACACCACGTCCCTGACCCTCAGCGCCACCAACACCGTGGCCGAGGGCGGATCGATCGTCTACACCGCCACCCTGACCAACGCCGCGGGCACTCCGGTGACCGTGACCCTGAGCAACGGCGCGGTGATCAACATCGCCGCCGGCGCCACCACTGGCACCGTGACCGTGGCCGCTCCAGCGGACGATGTGTACAAAGACGCCGGCACCGTGCAAGCCACCATCCAGACCGCCACCGGCGGCAACTTCGAGAATCTGGTACCTAGCACTGCACCGGCTGTGACCAACGTCACCGACACCATCGACACCTCGACCGTCAGCCTGAAGGCGACGCCGTCGGCGGTCGAAGGCGGCGCCGTGACCTACACCGCCACCGTGACCTCGCCGGTCACCGGCAGCCCGGTCGTGGTGACCCTGGCCAATGGCGAGAAGATCACCATCGCGGTCGGCCAGACCACCGGGTCGGTGAGCATCACCGCGCCTAACGATGTCCTGGTTGGCCACACGCCACTGAGCAACTCGATCAGCACCGTCAGCGGCGGCAACTTCGAGAACCTGGTGGCCGACAAGACGCCGGTCAGCACCACCGTGACCGACACCCCGGACACCACCAACCTGTCGCTCAGCGCCACCAGCACCGTGGCCGAAGGCGGTTCGATCGTCTACACCGCGACCCTGACCAACGCCACCGGCACGGCCATGACCGTGACCCTGAGCAACGGCGCGGTGATCAACATCGCCGCCGGCGCCACCAGCGGCAGCGTGACCGTGGCCGCGCCGAGCGACGATGTGTACATCGACGCCGGCAACGTCAGCGCCAGCATCGCCAGCACCACCGGCGGCAACTTCGAGAACCTGGTGCCAAGCACCACGCCGGCCGTGACCAGCGTCACCGACACCATCAATACCACCACTGTGAGCATCAACGGCAGCACCTCGGTCACCGAAGGCCAGGCCGCGACCTACACCGTCAGCCTGACCAGCCCGGCGCAAACCGAGGTCACCCTGAAGATCAGCTACAGCGGCACCGCCGCCGACGGCTCGGACTTCACCGGCGTGTACACCGTGAAGATCCCGGCGGGTTCCAGCAGCGCCAGCTTCAACGTCGCCACCCTCGACGACAAGATCACCGAGAGTACGGAAAACTTCGTGGTCAAGATCGACTCGGCCACTGGCGGCAACTTCGAGAACCTGGTGGTCAGCGGCACCAATGGCAGCGTCACCACCTCGATCATCGACAACGATGCGCCACCGGTCCTCGACCTGGATGCCAACAACTCCAGCGGCGCCACCGGGGCCGACTACAAGGTGACCTTCACCGAAGGCACCAGCGGCCCAGGCGTGTCCATTGGCGATACCGACCTGTCGATCACCGACCCGGACAGCACGATGCTGACCGGCGCCACCATCGTGCTGACCAACCGTCAGCCGGGCGACTCGCTGAACCTGGGTAACAGCGTCAACGGCATCACCATCAATGCCAACAGCCAGGCGGGCACCATCACCCTGACCCTGTCCGGCAATGCGACGCTGGCCGACTACATGCAGCAGATCAAGAACATCACCTTCACCAACAACAGTGAGGACCCGAGCACCACGCCGCGGACCATCACCGTGACGGTGACCGATGGCAGCAACTACTCCAACGTCGCCACCACCACGGTCAACGTGGTGGCGGTGAACGACGCGCCAGTGGCCACCGGCGGCGCCGTGACCGGCACCGAAGACACCGCCCTGACCCTGACCTGGGCCACCTTCGGCGTCAGCGACGTGGACAGCCCTGCGGCCAGCCTCGGGGTGAAAATCACCCAGTTGCCGGGCGACGGCAAGCTGCAGTACCTCGACGGCTCGACCTGGAAGGACGTGGCCAGCAACCAGACCTTCAGCAAGGCCGATATCGACGCCGGCAAGCTGCGCTTCACCCCGGATGCCAACGAGTCGGGTGTCGACGGCTACAACGGCAGCGGCGTGGGCAACCAGCAGGCCGACTACGCGCAGATCAAGTTCCAGCCAACCGACGGCCAGGCCCTGGGTACCACCGGCACCGTGAAGATCGACATCACTCCGGTGGCCGATGCGCCGACCCTGGGCGTGGCGAGCAACAGCGTGAACTCCATCGGCCTGCTCAAGGAGTCCTGGAGCAGCCTCAGCGGCCTGGGCACCAACGGCAACGGCATCACCGGCGATGCGCTGAAAAACGTCTTCAACAACTCCGGCAACCCGACCAGCAGCACGACGGTGACCAATGCCCAGTCCGACGCCAGCGTGGCCGGCGGCAGCGGCTCGAAAACCTCCGGCCTGATCTACCTCGAAGCCGGCAAGACCTACAGCTTCAGCGGTGTCGGCGACGACAGCCTGCTGATCACCATCGGCGGCAAGAACGTGGCCACCGCGACCTGGGGGGCCGGTGGCAGCATCAGCGGTTCGTTCACCCCGACCACCAGCGGCTACTACACCCTGGACATCTACCACGCCAACCAGAGCGGCCCGGGCAGCTATGACGTCAACCTGTCAGTCAATGGCAGCACACCGGTCGACCTGAGCAACGCCAACATCCCGATGTACCCGAGCGAAACCGCGCTGAACAATGCCGGCGTAACCCTTTCCGAGCTGCACGGCAGCAACGGCGAGGGCTACTACGACGGCTACAAGCTCAACGAGGGTGCCGAAGGTGGCAGCGTCAAGCTGTCGAAGATCACCACCGCCCTGACCGATACCGACGGCTCGGAAAGCCTGAGCGTGAAGATCGGCGGCATTCCGGCCGGTTCGGTGCTCAGCGATGGCGCCGGTCATACCTTCACCGCGGGCGGCAGCGTCAGCGAAGTCAATGTCACCGGCTGGAACCTGGGTACGCTGACCCTTACCCCGCCGTCGCACTACAGCGGCTCGTTCAACCTGACCGTGACCTCGACCTCCACCGAGTCCCTGGGCGGCTCGGCCAGCAGCACCGCGCAGATCCCGGTCACGGTGTACCCGGCAACCTACAGCGCCAGCGTCGCCACGGCGGGCGACGACAACTTCGTCGGCACCGAGGGCAACGACATCATGGTCGCCGACGTCGCCGGCCTGAACGTGGTGCAAGGCAAGAACTACAACATCGCGTTCATGGTCGACAGCTCCGGCAGCATGAGCGATACCTCGCTCAACGCCGCCAAGAACTCGCTGACCACGGTGTTCAACACCCTGAAAAACAGCCTGGGCAGCAGCACCTCGGGCACCGTGAATATCTTCCTGGCGGACTTCGATACCCAGGTCAACAAGCAGGTTTCGGTAAACCTCAACGATCCGAACGCCCTGACCCAGCTCAAGGCGATTCTGGACAGCATGGCGTCCGGCGGCGGCACCAACTACGAGGACGTGTTCAAGACCACGGCCAACTTCTTCCTGAGCAGCGCGGCCACCAGCAATACCAACGCCACCAACCTGACGTACTTCATCACCGACGGCAAACCGACGTACTACCAGTCCGGCGAGCAGACCAACCCGATCCTGTACGGCAGCGTCAGGCTCGATAACGTGATCACTACCAGCAACTATCAGCTGGGCGATACCGTCCGGCTGCAACCGGACAGCACGCACCTGATCGATATCAACAGCAGCGGCAGCGTCACGGTATGGACGCAGGCCTGGGGCAGCTGGTCCAGTTACAACGCTGGCACCCTGCATGCCCAGGGCGATGGCACCTATGAACTGTCCAGCCTGGGCGGCGCGGGCAGCTACACCAACAACGCCACCACCACCAACTCCACCAGCGGCTTCGCCCTGCTGAGCAACCTGTCGCAGGTGGAAGCGATCGGCCTGAACAACGACGTCAGCCTCAACGACCTGCGGCCGTACGACACCGACAGCACCCCACAGACCAATATCGACCCGTCGAACCTGGCCGACGCTATCCTCGGCCATACCGAAGCGACCATGCCGGGAGCCGACACGGTCAACGGCGGCAACGGCAACGACATCATCTTCGGCGACCTGGTGAGCTTCAACGGCATCGCCGGCGAGGGCTACCAGGCCATGCAGGCCTTCGTGGCGCAGAAGACCGGCGTGGCCGCGAGCAGCGTCACCACCAGCAACGTGCACCAGTACATCACCGAGCACTACACCGACTTCGATGTGTCCGGGGCCCATGACGGCAATGACACGCTGCTGGGCGGCGCCGGCAACGACATCATCTTCGGCCAGGGTGGCAACGACCTGCTCGACGGTGGCAAGGGCAACGACATCCTGTTGGGCGGTACCGGCAACGACACGCTGATCGGTGGCGCGGGCAATGACATCCTGATCGGCGGCTCGGGTGCCGACACCTTCGTCTGGAAGGCCGGCGACACCGGCAATGACGTGATCAAGGACTTCAAGGCCAGCGAAGGCGACCGTATCGACCTGCGGGACCTGTTGCAGGGCGAGAGCGCCAGTACCATCGACAACTTCCTGAAGATCACCACAGTGGACGGTACCTCGACCCTGCAGGTCAGTTCCGAAGGCAAGCTCAACGCGGCCGGCGGCATTGCCAACGCGGACGTGACGATCAAGCTGGAGGGCAACAACTGGTCCAACACCAACATCAACTCGCTGATCGCCGGTAGCGACCCGACCATCAAGATCGATCACAACAACAGCTGATCCACGGTCGACCGGCCACCCGTCCTGGGTGGCCGGTTCTTCCCACCGTGACGATTGTGCCGCCACGTCGCATACTCGCGACCAAAGCGCGCCGGTGGCCTATGCTGCTGACAGCATGATGCCGGACCATATCTAGAGGGATTCCCCATGTTCTACGTGCAACGCGATGCACAGGGCCAACTGGTTCGCGTGGAGGCCACACCTTACGCCGAGGCCACGGAAACACTGGCGGCCGACCACAATGAGATCCAGCAGTGGTTCGCCAACGAGGTGGTGGAAGTCAGCCTGAAACAACTCAAGCAGAGCGACCTGGAAATGATCCGGGTACTCGACGACTTGATTCAGGTGCTGACCAGCAAGGGCGTGATCCGCGTCACCGACCTGCCACCGGCGGCCCAGGCCAAGCTGATGGACCGGACCCAGGCGCGTGAGGCGCTGGGTGGCCTGAGCCACCTGATCAACGACGACGAAACCGGCCTGATCTGATAATCGCCGGCCAGCGGTTCCCGCACCTGCGCGGGTGCCGCTGACCGGCGATCTTCGTTCAGCGCCTCAGCGCCAGGGCGCGGGCTCGCCGACCAGGCGGCCCTGGACGCCGTACAGGCCCATCTCGCGAATCACCTGCAACTCCCCTTCGGTTTCCACGCGCTCGGCGATCAGCGGCAGGTCGATGCTGTGGGCGGCGCGCTGGATGGCTTCGATAAACAGGCGCTTGTCGCTTTCCTGGTCGATGTCGCGGATGTAGCTGCCGTCGATCTTCAGGTAGGCCAGGCCCAGGCGCGCCAGGTTGCCGATCATGCTGAAGCGCCCGCCGAAACGCTGCAGGCTCAGGGAGAAACCCAGCTCGCGCAGGCGGCGGGTCAGTTGTTCCAGCAGCGCTTGTTCAGGCAACTGCTCTTCGCCGATCTCCAGGGTCAGGCGCGGCCCCAGGCTGGAGTGCTGGCGCAGGATCTCGAACACCTTGTTCAAGGCCTGCGGGTCGGCCAGGGTCGCGGCCGACAGGTTCAATGCCAGCGAGTCCTGGTGCCCGGCCATCTGCTTGAGCACCTGTTCGAGCATCAGCAGGTCCAGGCGCGAGGTCCAGCCAAAGCGCTCCAGCCACGGCAGGAAGCGCCCGGCGGCGATGGTCTGGCCCTGCTCGTCGAGCAAGCGCGACAGCACCTTGTAGTGCAGCACCAGCGCGGTATCGCGGGTCGCGACCACCGGCTGGAAATACAGCTCGAACCGCTGCTGGCTCAAGGCCCCGTCCAGCAGGGTGTGCCAGGCGTGATGGTCGTCGCCGACGCTGGCCGCAGCGTCGTGGTCCAGGCAGGCCCAGCTCGTGTCGCCCTGGGCCTCGGCCTGGGCCAAGGCCTGGTCGCCCAGGCCGAGCACCGCCTGCGGTGAGTCGCCATGGACGAAAGGCGCCAGGCCGATGGAGGCCACGGACGCCACGTCAGTGGCGCCGGTGGCGTGCAGGCTGGCCAAGGCGTTTTCCAGGTTCTGCGCCAGCTGCAGCGCCTCTTCGCGCACCAGCCCCGGCGCCAGCACGGCAAATTCGCCACCGCGGATGCGGGTCACCAGGTTGTGGGTTTCCGGGTAGCGCGCGCATTCACGCTGCAATTGTTCGCCCACCGCCTGCAGCAGCTGGTCGGTGCGCTGCCCGCCCAGGCGCTGGTTCAGGCCGGCCAGGTCCTTGACCCGCAGCAACAGCAGGTAGCCGGAGCTGGCCTGTTCCGGGTTGCTCACCCGGGCATTGAGCTGCATCTCGAAGTAACGACGGTTGGCCAGGCCGGTCAGGTTGTCCTGGTAGGACTCGACCCGCAACCTTTCGCTGCGCTCGGCCTGTTCCTGGAACAGCGCCTTGAGTTTCTCGACCATCTGGTTCATCGCCTGCACCACGCGGCGCAGTTCCGGCGTGCGCGGCAACTCGGGCAGGCTGAGGAATTCGCGGCGGGCAATGGCGTGGGATTGCTGCACCATGTAGTCCAGCGGCTTGAGCTGGCGGCGCAGCAGCAAGGCCCCCAGCACCGCGCTCACGGCACCGCACAGCAGCAGCCAGCCGAGGCTGCCCAGGGCGCTTTGCCAGAGCTTGGCGACGGCGAACATCGGATGGCTGACCACCTCGACCCGCGCCGCCTGTTGCCAGCCACGGCTGACCAGGGCGTCGCCGCCAGCCGGCTCCAGGCCGATCAGCTTGACGAACCAGTCCGGTACGTCGCTGACCTCGGGCGTGCCGCTGCGCTCGACCATGACCTCTTCGGTGACCTGGTTGATCACGCGGATGCTCGAGTAGTAGCCGCTGTCGAAAATCGAGCTGACCAGTAGCTCGACCATCGCCGGGTCGTCGATGTTCGGGGTCAGGGACAAGGCCAGCGCCGTGGCCGCGTCCTGGGCATGGGAACGCAGCTGGTTGACGTACTGGGTGCGCGAACTTTCCAGGCTGACCATGAAGCTGCCGCTGAAGGCGACCACCAGGAACAGACAGATTGCGATCAACAGTTGTTTGAACAAAGACATCTGAGCTCGTGCTCCTAGTGAGTCGTCTCGACCGGAAAACCTTCGGCCTGCATTTTCTTCAACACGTCCTGCCACCGGGACAGGCGCTTGGTGTCACCGACTTTCTTGCTGCCCTTGCCGGGCAGCCACAGGCCCTCGGCATTGAAGGCGTACACCGGCAGCAGGTCGGTACGCTGGCTGGCCGGCTGGATGGCGTCGATCAGGCTGTCGAGGACCAACGGCATGGCCTCCGGGCTTGAATAGTAGGTCAACACCATGTGCGCGCGGTTCTGGCGCAGGGCCTTGACGTAGGTGATGCGCAGCTTGTCACTGGAAACACCGAGGTGGCGCAGGCTGAAATACTTGGCGATCGCATAGTCCTCGCAATCGCCGGCGCCCTTCCACAGGGCCTCGACCGGGGTTTCCCAATAATCCACCTGATGCCACAGGTCGATGTCTTCCACGTAGCGCATGTTCTTGTTGAAGAACAGGTTGACCACCTTGAGCTGTTCCATCTCGCTGGCCTGGTTCTGGGTCGCCAGCAGCTGCTGCCAGGCGTCGATGCGCTTCTGCCCTTCGCCCAGCGGCCCGTACAGTGCGGTGGCGCGGCGGCTGATCTGCGAAAAGTCCCAATCGGCCTGCAGGCCACCCAGCAGCAAGCCGGCCAGCAGCAGCGCCGAAAACAGCCAGCGCAGGGTCCGAGAAAGAGCTAAACGTGCCGCCAATGCGAAGAGTCCATGGGAGCTGTCGTGGGTCGAAGGATGGTGCAGGTTGGTCCGCCAAAAGACAATGGCACCTTACAATCACAGCCCCTCTGGAGACGCTAAGCTGAAAGCAGGGACCTGTTCGTTTATCGGCCAGTGCTTGAGCCTCAGGAGGGCTGCCCCGAGAATCAGCGCCGGCAAAATCCATGACAGGGCCCAGACGGCTGGTTTGACAAGCTGCAGGGGGCTATCTAGCGTCCATTGGATCCAAACCTCAGAAAACAGGATAGCGTTAACGTGACAGAAAAACCGAGGCCCTTGAGCAAGATCGCAGTCAGCGGGCCGATCCCCGCCCACCTCGCGCGCTCGGTGATCGAGGAAACCCTGCGCGCGGCGATTCTCGACGGCCGCCTGCCCAGCGGCACGGCGCTGCGCCAGCAGGATCTGGCCGACCTCTTCGGCGTCAGCCGCATGCCGGTGCGCGAGGCCTTGCGCCAGCTCGAAGCGCAATCGCTGTTGCATGTGGTGCCGCACAAAGGCGCGGTGGTCGCCGAGCTGATCGGCTATGACGCGGTGGAAACCTACGGCCTGCGCCTGCTGTTGGAACTGGAGGCGCTGCGCCTGTCGATCCCGCTGCTCGACGCCGAGGACATCGCCCAGGCCCGTGGCTACATCGCGCAGCTGGAAAACGAAACCGACCACGCCGAAATCGGCCGTCTCAACCGCTTGTTCCACATGGCGCTGTACCACCGGGCGCCGAACCAGAAGCTACTGCGCCTGATCGAGCTCGAGTTGAACGAGGAAGAACGCTTCTTGCGCTTCCATCTGTCCTCCATGGGCCTGGGCAAGTTGACCCAGGACGACCACAACGCCATGACCGACGCCGCCGAGGCTAAGGACGTCGAGCGGGCGGTGGAGGTGCTGCGCGGCCATCTGGAAAAGGCCGCGAAGACCATTCGCGACTACCTCGAACGGACCGCCGAGGGCTGACAGCGGTAACGGCGGCATGACGCGGCCACGATGCAACACTCAATGACCGGCACACCGGCTTAAGGAAAAGCAGTGCACGCGCGCAATGACAAATGGCTGATGGTGCTCAACTCCGGCGAGCCGACGAAAACCCGGCTCATCTGCTTTGCGCAGACCGGCGCGGACCCGGAACAACTGCGTAACTGGTCCACCGGGCTGGGCGGACACATCGAGTTGGTGCTGGTGCGGCTGCCCGGCCACGGCAGTCGCCAGGCCGAACCCCCGCTCGATGACTGGCCGCGGCTGCTGGCCGACACCTTCCCTGTACTGCGCCCTCTGCTGGCCAAGCCCCATGCCCTGTTCGGCCATGGCCTGGGCGGGATGCTGGCCTACGAAGCCGCCAAGCACGCCCAGGCGCACTACCCCGGCCAGACCCGCCACCTGTTCATTTCCGCCTGCCGCAGCCCCGACTACCCATCGCCCCGGCCGTTGCTGCACATGTTGCCCGCGGCGCCCTTCCAGGAAGCCATGCTGTCGCTGGGCGCCACGCCGATCGAAATCCCCCGCGACCAGGCCAGCCGGAAGCAGTACGAAACGCTGCTGCGCGCCGACCTGAAGCTGTTCGAATCCTGGCGCGATCTGTCGAGCGGCAACCTCGATATTCCCCTCACCGCCTTCTATGGCAGCGAGGACCCGCTGGCCCCCGCCAGCAACATGGCCAACTGGCGCGAATTCACCCGCCGTGAGTTCGAGCTGATCGAGGTGGCCGGCAATCACTTCTTCATCAAGTCCCAGCGCCAGCGCCTGCTGCAGATCATCAATATCCACCTGGGCCTGCTCGGCGAATAATCCGCCGTCTTCCTCCCCCGCTCCTGCCCTCACAGGCCCGCCGACGATGGCTCAGCCGGCGATTTGGGCTCACTCTTGCTGTCGCCGACTGAAAAAGGGACGTGAGCGGCGCGCAGGCTTGCCCGCACACGTCGATCTGCAGACCCACGCAAGGAGCCCAGCGACTGGAGGGCATGACCGGGATCGGCTCCCGCATGCCTTCTCCCAGATATTCAACGACTTCAACTCAGCGCTTCGAAGTTTGCTTCGAGTGAGGCATTCACTCAGCGTTAAAAATTCCGACCTATATAAGTCGGAAGGGGCAACTTCATCTCAACAAAACTTGAACCAGAAGTTTTGCAGCAACTTGTCGCACGACAAAAATAAAAGTTTGAAAAGTATTATAAAAACAACTTGCCCGACACTTTCTCCTGTATTAGTTTTTTCTCCGCCGACATTAAACAACGTCGAGCAGCCGTTCATGAGCACCTGGCAAGCCTCGGCTTTATTGGCTCTCTAAAGCCCATAACGCCAAGACGACGGTTCTTTAACGGATAGACCGGCCAGCACTATAAAACTTTCCAGATTATCAACTCAGGTTTGAGGCCCCTGCTCGCCCGCAACAAATAAGCACTGGTTAAAACACCTATACGAGCCGCAACTAATCGGCCAATCAAACACACTTGAACATCTCAGACAGGCAGCCCAGATGAACGCCAACAAAGAACTTCTCGACGCCAAGAAAGCCACACTCAGCACTCATCCCATTTTTGCCGAAATCAACACACTCGCGGTTCTTCAACGCTTCATGCAGGCCCATGTTTTCGCCGTGTGGGACTTCATGTCGCTGACCAAGCGCCTGCAACAGGAACTGACCTGCGTGCGCCTGCCCTGGCTACCGCCGCGGGATCCTCGCGCCGCGCGGCTGATCAACGAGATCGTGCTCGGCGAAGAATCCGACGATCGCCCCGGGCAAGGCCATTACAGTCATTTCGAGCTGTACCTGGATGCCATGCGCGAAGTCGGCGCCACCACCGGGGTCGTGGAACGCTTCGTCGCGCTGCAACAGGAGGGCGTGAGTTTCGACACCGCCCTGCACAGCGTCGACGCCGACCCGGCCGCCAGCGCCTTTGTCCGCCAGACCGTGCACACCGCTGTGCAGGCGCCGGCCCATTGCGTGGCGGCGGCCTTTCTCCATGGCCGGGAAAGCGTCATCCCGCGGATGTTCCAGCGCATCCTCGACGACTGGGGCATCGGCATCGAGCAGGCGCCAACCTTTCGCTACTACCTGCAACGCCATATCGAAGTCGACTCCGACGACCACGGCCCGGCCGCGGAACAGCTGCTGCAGCGGCTGGTGGCTGGCGACCCGCAACGCCAGCAGGAGGTGTACGCGGCAGCCATCGCCGCGGTGGACAGCCGCATCGCCCTGTGGGACGGGCTGCGCCTGAGCATGGCCGAATCGGCGATCGGGGTGAGCGCATGAACGCCCTCGACTACCAATCCTTCGCCGACACCTGGGAAGAGCGCGCGACCATCCGCACCCGGCCACGGCGCATGCTCGAGGACGACGACAAGCTGATCTATCCCCTGAGCCGCCAGCCCCTGGTGCACAGCCAGAGCTTCCTCGACCACTGCGCCCATCTACGGGATTTCGTGCTGGTGCAAAGCCTCTACAAGTTCATCAACGACGTGGTGATCTTCGAGACCGAGCTGGTGGACAAGACCGCCCGCAATATCGCCAAGAATCGCTTCGCCATTGCCTTCCCCTTTGCCTGTCGCTACGACGCCATGACCGTGGTGGTGGACGAGGACTACCACGCGCTGGTGGCGATGGACTTCATGCAGCAGACCATCGCCATGAGCGGCATCGAGCCCATCGAGCTGCCCAGGGAAATCGAACTCAGCCGGGCCATCCCCGCCGCCCTGCGGCTGGCCCCCGACCACCTGCGCGACGCGATGGAGCTGGTCTGCGTGGCCATCGCCGAAAACACCGTGACCAACGATGTCGCCGCCTTCGCCAAGGACGACACGGTCAAGCAGTCGATCAAGGGCCTGATGGCCGACCACCTGCAGGACGAAGGCCGGCATTCGGGCTTCTGGTCGCGGCTGGTGCGCATCTATTGGCACGGCGCCAGCGATGCCGACCGCGCAGAGATCGCCCGGGTGCTGCCGGTGTTCATCGCCCAGTACCTGACCAATGACATCCAGAAGGACTTCGACTTGCGGCTGATCGAGCAACTGCCCGTCGCCGCCCCGATCAAGCAGGCGCTGCGCGAGGAGGCAGCCGCCCTGGCCTACCCGATCAACCGCCATCACCCGCTGATCGCCAACATCCTGCGCTTCTTGCGCAGCAGTTCGATGCTGGATTCGGCCTGCGTCCAGGACGCACTGGCCGATTACCTGCCCTAACGGAGGGACCCGAGCATGAGACGCCTCGACATCGTGTTGACGGGCCGCAGCCAGGCCCTGAACGAACTGGCCATGGAGCTGGAGCGCCACGGCCATCTGGTGCGGCGGCTGGACTCGCCGCAAGCCATCGCCAATGCCGAGGGGCTGCGGCCCCATTTGCTGATCGACGACGGCAGCCTGAGTGATTCACCGCGCCTCGCGGCGGACACCGCGCGCCTGGAATTGCGCATCGCCCTGATCGTCCAAGCGGCGCCCGGGCTGCCACAGGTGCGTCTGTTCCACCACCACGGCACCCGGCTGATCGAGCAGGCGAGCCTGCCGCCGGAAGCCAGCGGCAATGGCCAGGCCCTGCGCGGCAGCGCGGTGGCCAGGCTGGTCGCCAGCACCGCGCGGCTGGTCAGTGGTTTTTCCCGCGGCGCGGCGTTTTTCCAGCAGCTCGCGGCCCTGGACGAACCCAGCGAACCGCTGCTGGGCCTGGAGCGCCTGGACTCGCTGGCCTTCGAGCACCGGCACAACCCACAGCCGGCACCGACCTTGCTGCGCAGGATGCAGGTGCCGATCGCCCAGCGCCTCGACCAGAGCCTGCTGGCCTTCGCCCAGCGTCCGGCCTTGAATATCCAGGGCATCGACTACAGCTACCAGACCCTGCATCGGCTGAGCCGCAACTTGCAGCGGCAGATGCTGCGACACCTGCCTCCAGCCTCTGACCGACCACCGGTGATCGGCCTGTGCCTGCCCAAGTCGGCGGCGCTGTATGCCGCGATTCTCGCGACCTTCGGCTGTGGCGCGGTGTACCTGCCGCTGGACCCGGAGCACCCGGCGCAACGGCGGCGCTACATCCTCGACAACGCCGGCGCCGCCCTGCTGCTGCACGACGGCTGCGAAGACCTGGCCGACCTCGAGATGGCGCAACTCGATGTACGCCCCCTGTTGCATGACGCCGCCGAGGACTGCCTCCCGCTGCTGCGCCAGGCACCGCCGCCAGAGGCGCCCTGCGTGGCGATCTACACCTCGGGCACCACCGGCCAACCCAAAGGCGTGTTGCTCAGCCAGGGCAATCTCAGTCACTTCTGCGCCTGGTACAGGCGCCATGTCGAGCTGGACCCAGACAGCCGGGTGCTGCAGTTCTCCACCATCAACTTCGACGCCTCGCTGCTGGATATCCTGCCCACCTTCCTCTGTGGCGCACTGCTGGTGGTCCCCGACCAGGACCAGCGGCGCGACCCGCGGCAACTGCTGGCCCTGCTCCAGCGGCAGAAGGTCAGCCACGCCTTCCTGCCGCCGGCGCTGCTGAGCATCCTGCCCCTGGAGCAGCCGCTGGGCCTGGAGCATCTGGTGACCGGCGGCGACGTCTGCGAACCCTTCGTCATCCAGCGCCTGGCCGACCAGTGCGCGCTGCACAACATCTACGGCCCGACCGAAACCACGGTGCTGGCCACCACCCGCCGCCTGCGCGTCGACGACAACCCGCGCAACCTCGGCCTGCCGATCGCCAACAGCCAGGTGCTGATCCTCGACGAACAGCTGCAACCGCTGCCCGACCGCACTCCCGGCGAGCTGTACCTGGCCGGGCCCGGTGTCGGCCTCGGCTATCTGAACAACCCGGCGCTGAGCGCCGAACGCTACCTGACCCTGGACCTGCCGGACGAGCGCCGACTGCGGGTCTATCGCACCGGGGACATCGGCCAGTGGACCGACAACGGCATCGAGATCTGCGGGCGGCGGGACAACCAGGTGAAGATCCGCGGGTTCCGGGTCGAACCCGAGGAGATCGAGCATTGCCTGCGCGACGGCCAGCTGTTCCGCCAGGTGGCGGTGGTGATCGACGATCAGCGGCGGATCCTCGCCTACCTGGCCCAGCCGAACGCCGCCGGCAACGCACTGCAAACCCTGCGCGAAAAGGTGCGCCAGCGCTTGCCGGACTACATGCAGCCCAGCGCCTACATCGAGCTGCCGAGCATGCCCTGCACCGCCAACGGCAAGGTCGACCGCCGCGCCCTGCTGGCCCTGCCGCGTACATCCGGCAGCAGCCGCCAGCGACGCCTGCCGCAGAACGCCACTGAACGGCGCCTGCTGGAATTGTGGGCCGAGCTGCTGGAGCTGCCGGCCGAAGACATCGGCACCGACGACAGCTTCTTCAACCTCGGCGGCCACTCGATTTTGCTGTCGCGCCTGCTGCTGGCGATTCGCGAACAGTTCGGTCGCGGCCTGTCGATCAACCGCTTTATCGAGGCGCCGACCCTGAGCAACCTGGCGACCCTGATCGACGGCGCCGCCCACGACGGCCCGGACGCGTCCCTCGACCCGGTGTTCGCCGATGCCAACGCCGAACTCGACCTGCAGGTGCTGCCCATCAGCCAACTGGGCGATGTGCACAAGGTGCTGGTCACCGGCGCCAACAGTTTCCTCGGCGTGCACGTCGTCCAGGCGCTGCTGGAATGGGGCGCCAGCGAGGTAGCCTGCCTGGTGCGGGAAACGCCCACGCAATCGGCCGCCGCACGTTTTGCCCAGGCCCTGCGCGACAACCGCCTGGAGCATCTGGACCTGAGCCGGGTGCGGGTGCATGCCGCCGATATCAGCCAGCCACGGCTGGGGCTGGCGGCGGATGTGTACGAACGCATCGACCGCGAATACGGCGCGCTGGTGCACAACGCCGCCAACGTCAATCACGTGCTCGATTACCCGGCGCTGGCGCGCGACAACGTCGAGCCGCTGTTCGAGTGCCTGCGCCTGTGCGAAGGGCGCAGCAAGAAGGTCTTCAACTTCGTCTCGACCCTGTCCGCCTCCAGCAGCATCGACGCCCAGGGCCGGGTGCTCGAACAGCCGCCCGCGGCCACCCCGCCGATCTACATCCGCAACGGCTACAACCTGTCCAAGTGGGTCGGCGAGCGGATCCTGCAACGGGCCCGCGAACAGGGGGTGTGGGTCAATCTCTATCGCCCGGGCAACATCAGTTTCAACAGCCAGACCGGGGTCTGCCAGCCCCACCGCAACCGCCTGATGCTGATGCTCAAGGGCTCGCTGCAACTGGGCCAGGTGCCGCAGCTGGCGATGAACTTCGACCTGATGCCGGTGGACTTCCTCGCCCGCTTCATCGCCTTCCACGCCAACCGTTATCAGCCGGCCCACGCGGTGTTCAACCTGCACAACCCGCAGCCCTTGAGCTGGGAGGCCTATGTCGCCTCGTTCCGCGAGGCCGGGCGCGAGTTCCGCATGGTCAGCGTCGCCGACTGGCAGCGCCAGCTGGGCCGGGTCGACCGCGACAACGCGCTGTTCGGCGTCCTCGGCTTCTACCTCAACGGTTTCGAGGAAGACATCGGCGACATCTCGCTGATCGGCCACGCCAACGCCGAGGCCGGGGTACGGCGCATGGGCGCCGACTACCCGCCCAAGGACCCGGCGCTGCTGCGCAAGGGCTGCCAGTACCTGAAAGACATCCGTTTTATCTGAACCCACCCACGCTGGAGAACACCATGAAAAACCTGCAACCCGACACCCTGATCAAGAACCCGAACGCCTGCCAGGTCCTGTCCACCGTGGACATCGGCGCCGATGCCCGAAGCGTCTGGAATATCGTCGGCAACTTCGCCGGCTTTCCGGCCTTCATTCCCGCGCTGTCGCACATCGAAATGACCGGCGAAGGCGTGCGCTCGGTGCGCAAGAAGTTCTTCCACGACGGCAACATCGTGATCGAGCAACTCAACTCACGGGACGACCAGGCCCTGTACATGACCTGGAGCCTGATCTACGACACCCTGGGCATTGGCAATCTGTGGGCGGCCATGAGCGTCGAGGCCTTGCCCGGCGAACGAGCGCGCGCCACCTGGCGCATCGTCGCCGACCCGGCCGAAGGCGGTGCCGAGGTGGCGGCCTTCCAGGGGTTCCTGCAAGGGTTTGCCGATGAGGCAATGGGCAATGTGCAAAGGATGTTCGAGTAACGCTGAAAATGCCCCTGTAGCCGCTGCCGCAGGCTGCGATCGACGCCGAAGGCGGCGCAAGATTTGGGGATCGCTGGAAGGCCTTCGGCCTTTTCGCAGCCTGCGGCAGCGGCTACAGGGGTTCGGAGACCGGTAGATAGGGAGGCGGTCCGAAGTACGGCAAGGGGTGCCGATGGGCTGGTCGGACAGGTAAAAAAAACGCGATGAGCCATACCGGCCTCATCGCGTTTTTCAGGGCAGTGCGGGTCAGATCTTGAAGCTGTCCACCAGTTGCTTCAGGCGGTTGGCCTGCAGCGACAGGGCGTCGCAATCCTTCAGGGTTTCGTTGAGGTTGGCCACGCCCTGCTGGTTCAGCAGGTTGATCTGGCTGATGTCGACGTTGAGGGTTTCCACCACGGCGGTCTGCTCTTCGGTGGCGGCAGCCACCGACTGGTTCATGCCATCGATCTCGGTGATGCGCTGGGTCACGCTGACCAGCCGCGCACCGGCCTGGTTGGCCACTTC
Organism: Pseudomonas sp. GW822-FHT05A08; assembly: GCF_058800485.1. Lineage (NCBI taxonomy): Bacteria > Pseudomonadati > Pseudomonadota > Gammaproteobacteria > Pseudomonadales > Pseudomonadaceae > Pseudomonas > Pseudomonas sp. GW822-FHT05A08. The sequence continues at coordinate 381,384 of NZ_CM179511.1, read as the reverse complement.
GACGCTCTCTTCGCTGGACGCCTGGCTGGCGTTCATGGTCGATACCGCTTCGCGAGAGCCGATCTGCAGCGAGGTGATCATCTTGTGGATCTCCTCGGCCGATTCCTGGGTGCGATGGGCCAGGTTGCGGACCTCGTCGGCCACCACCGCGAAACCGCGACCGGCTTCGCCGGCGCGCGCCGCTTCGATGGCCGCGTTGAGCGCCAGCAGGTTGGTCTGCTGGGAGATGCCTTTGATCACATCGAGGATGTGGCCGATGTTGTCGGTGCTGGCGTTCAGGGTTTCGATCTGGGTGCAGGACAGGCTGATCTTCTGCGACAGCTCGGTCATGGCCAGGATGGTTTGTTCCACCACCTGGCGACCATCGTCGGCCTGCTCGCTGGCGCCGCTGGCATGCTGCGAGGCATCGGCGGCGTTGCGGGCGATTTCCTGGGTGGCGGCACCCAGCTGGTTGATCGCCGCGGCCACGCTGTTGGTGCGCGCGCTTTGTTCGTCGGAACCGATGATCGACGCGTTGGACGAGGCCATCACGCGCTGGGACAAATCATGCACCTGGCGGGTGGCCGAGGACACTTCGGAAATCGACGCATGGATACGTTCCACGAACTGGTTGAACGAGCCGCCCAGTACGCCGAATTCGTCCTTGCTCTCCACCACCAGGCGGCGGGTCAGGTCGCCCTCGCCCTGGGCGATGTCCTGCATCGCGCGGCCCATGGTGGTCAGCGGACGCATCAGCACCTGGATCAGCAGGCTCAGCAGCACGGCAATCGCGGCCACGGCGATGAACATCGCCAGCAGCGCCGAGGTGCGGAACTTGCTCAGCGGGGCGAACGCCTTGTCACGGTCGATGGACAGGCCGATGTACCACTCGGCATTCGGCAGGCCGGTCACCGGGGTGAACGACAGGATGCGTTCCTGGCCGTTGAGCAGCACTTCCTGGGTGCCTTTCTGGATATGCACGTTGGCGCCCGGGTAGACATCCTTGAGGTTCTTCATCACCTGGTCCTTGTCCGGGCTGACGATCACCTGCCCGTCCGCGCTGACCAGGAAGGCATGGCCCAGGCCGCCGAAGTCCACCGAGTTGATGATCTTCACCAGGGTTTCCAGGCTCAGATCGCCCCCCACCACGCCCAGCAGCTGGCCGTCCTTTTTCACCGGCATGGCGATGGTCACCACCAGCCCGCCAACGGCCGCCATGTAGGGCGGGGTCAGCATGGTCTTGTCGGCCGCCACGGCCTGCTTGTACCAGGGACGCTGACGCGGGTCGTAGCCGTCCGGCATCTTCGCGTCAGGCCGCTGGGTAAACACACCGTTGACCTGGCCCACGTAGGTGAACTGGAAGTTCGTGGTGAACGCCGGCTGGTCCACCAGCCCCGGGAAGTCAGCGTTGGCGCCCTGGTGGGCGACGTTCTGCGAGAGGTTCTCGAGCACCAGGATGCGTCCGCTCATCCAGTTCTGGACGCTGCTGGAAGTGAGGTCACCCGCCTGTTCGATGGACGATTCGAGGTTCTGGCGAATGGTGTTTCGCTGCAGATAGTCGTTGTACAAAGTGAACAACGCGAATGCCAGAACCACTACACCGGAGGCGGCCAAAAGGATTTTATGGCTGAACTTGAGATTCATGTCATGGGACTTCTTATGCCGAAAGTGGGGATGCGTACGGGATGCAACTTTCCATGTAACAACGCAGGCGGCGTTCTACGACCGCTCTACTTTGGTGCACGCATGGGTCTCACTGTCTGTCGGCACGAGACGGATAAATCTTAGCGATTTGTCAGAAATGTACCTGTTATCTGCAAAAAACCGCTGAACGGCAGGCTAGAGCGGTCGCATCGGACTTTTCCGTAGCCGGTCGCCCTGCGGCTGTTGCAAAATCCCAAACCCTTGATGACAATGCGACTAATTATCATTTGTGACAGCCGGGCAGTCGCATCCATGTCATCACCTGAGTTCGCGGTACAGGCGCTTTACAGCCATCACCATGGCTGGCTCAACACATGGTTACGCAGCCGGCTGGGCAACGCCGCCGATGCCGCCGACCTGGCGCAGGACACCTTCGTGCGCCTGTTGCAGCGCACCGAACGCCTGGAACTCAAGGCCCCGCGCGCCTTCCTGCGGACCATCGCCCGCGGCCTGGTGATCGACCACTGGCGCCGCGAGGAAATCGAACGCGCCTACCTGGAAACCATCGCCCATCTGCCGCAAGCCCAAGCCCCCAGCGAGGAAGCCCGCGCCCTGGTACTGGAGCTGCTGGAAAGCATCGCGCGCATGCTCGAAGGCCTGAAGCCGAAAGTGCGCAAGGCGTTCCTGCTGGCCCAGTGCGAAGGCCTGACCCACAAGCAGATCGCCGAACAGATGGGGCTGTCCCTGCGTTCGGTGGAGCGTTACGTGGCCGACGCGCTGTTCCACTGCTACCTGCTGCGCTATGAGGCGTGAGCGCGGTGGATAACCCCTCGATCAATCTGCGCCGGCCCGTGGACCCCAGGCACCTGGTGGTCAAGCAGGCCATCAACTGGATGCTGCGCCTGCGCAACAATGCCGGTAACCCCCGGCTGCTGCAGCAATGCGATACCTGGCGCGCGGCCCATCACGAGCACGAGCTGGCCTGGCAACGGGTGCAATCGCTGCAGCAGGAACTGCACAGCAACCTGCGGGCCGTGCCCGGTGCCCAGGTGGCCTTCGATACCCTGGAAAACAGCGCCCAGCGCCTCGGCCGACGCCAGGCCCTGAAGCTGCTCGGCGGCGTCATGCTGGTGGGCTCCGCCGCGTGGCTGGGCAAGGAGCAACTGGCCTGGCAGCAATGGAACGCCGACTTTGCCACCGCCACCGGCGAACGCCGCGGCTTCCAGTTGCCGGACGGCTCGCGCCTGGAGCTCAACACCGACAGCGCCGCCGACATGGACTTCAATGCCCGGCAACGGCTGATCCGGCTCAGCCGTGGGGAAATCATGCTGACCTGCGGCCCGGACTCGCAGGCGAGCCCTTCCAGGCCGCTGCTGGTACGGACCCGCCATGGTCTGTTCGAAGGGGTCGACGCCAGTTTCGTGGTGCGCATGGAGGGCGACTGCACGCGCCTGAGCGTGACCGCCGGCAGCGTTGCGATTCATTCGCCGCACACCGCCGATGGCACCTCGGCCCGGGTACAGGCCGGGCAAAGCTATCGGGTCAGTGCGTCCCAGGCGGTGCCGGTGCCGCCGCTGGACATGGACGTGGGCGCCTGGGCCGATGGCCTGATTGTCACCCGCAACATGCGGCTGGCGGACTTCATCCACGAGGTCGGGCGTTATCGCCACGGTTACCTGGGCTGTGCCGACGAGATCGGCGACCTGCGCCTGTCCGGCGTGTTCCGCCTGGAGGACACCGACAAACTGCTGGCGATCCTCCCGCAAACCCTGCCCGTGCGCCTGCGTTATCGCACCCGCTGGTGGGTCACCCTGGAACGTCTGGCCTGAGACGCTTCAACCCGTTGAATTTTTTTTGGCGGCTTTTTCCCGTGAGTCCGGCTTAGACAGTAAGCACTTCCATCTGCCTTCAGCGACTCAACGGAACCCTTCCATGATTGTGCACTTCCACCACTCCTCTTCTGCACGGCCCACCCTCGGCCTGCGCCATGCCGTGCGCGTGGCCCTGCTTTCCTCGACGCTGGGCGTCGCCGCCTTGCCTTGCCTGGCACAGGCGGTCGAGTCTGGCGCGGCCAGCCTCAGCCACAGCTACAACATCCCCGGTGGTGCCCTGAGCGAGGTACTCAACCGCTTCGCCCGCGAGGCCGGCATCACCCTGTCGATGACCCCGGCGCAGCTCCAGGGGCGCCAGTCCGCCGGCCTGAAGGGCGAGTACTCCACCGACCAGGCCCTGGGCCAGTTGCTCAATGGCTCCGGCCTGGAAGCGCTGAGCCAGGACGGCAGCAGCTATGTGCTGCGGGCCTTGCCCGAGACCGGCGCCCTGGCGTTGCCGACCACCGATATCAAGGGTTTCGCCCTGGGCAATGCCTTGGGCAGCATGGAAGGCTACAACGCCACCCACAGCCAGATCGCCACCAAGACCAGTACCGCGCTGCTGGAAACCTCGCAAAGCGTCTCCGTGGTGACCCGCGAACAAATGGACGACCAGGGTTCGCAAACCGTGTCCCAGGCCATGCGCTACACCCCCGGCGTGCTGACCAACCCCTACGGCGCGACCCACAGGTACGACTACGTGGCCATGCGCGGCTTCAACGACGGCTCGGTGGACAACATCTACCTCGACGGCCTCAAGTCCATGGGCGACAGCGGCACCTACAGCACCATGCAGGTCGACCCGTACTTCCTGGAGCGGGTGGACATCCTCAAGGGGCCTTCGTCGGTGCTTTACGGCCGCAGCTCCCCGGGCGGCCTGGTGGCACTGACCAGCAAGAAGCCGCTGTTCGAGCCCTACCATCAGATCCAGGCCACGGTCGGCACCCAGGGCCAGCGCGGTATGGGCTTCGACTTCAGCGGCCCGGTGGACGACGACAAGCGCATCGCCTATCGCCTGACCGGGCTGGCGGACCGCTCCGATACCCAGTTCGACCACAACAAGGAAAAACGCTACGCCCTGGCACCGACCCTGAGCATCGACTTCACCGATGACACCTCGCTGACCCTGCAGGCGTACCTGCAACACGATCCGGACGGCGGCTACCACAGCGGCATGCCGGCCGATGGCGCGTTGCACCCGCGCAACGGCCGGCGGATTTCCGAGAACTTCTTCGAAGGCGAACCGGGCATCGATCGCTACAAGCGCGATCAGCAGTCGTTCGGTTATCAGTTCGAACATCGCTTCAACGATGTCTTCACCGCGCGGCAGAACTTCCGCTACCTGGACTCCAAGGTGAAGCTGGACCAGGTCTACGGCTACGGCTGGACCACCCCGACCAGCAACGAGCTGAACCGCTACTACACCGGCGGCGACGAGAAGCTGCATGCGTTCATCGTCGACAACATGCTGCAGGCCGAATTTCTCACCGGCGCGACCAAGCACACGGTGCTGATGGGCGCGGATTACCAGCGGCGCAAGACGGTGGTGGACTGGACCAGCGGCTCGGTGGCGCCGATCAATGCGTTCGATCCGGTCTATGGCAACTCGGCCATCAGTTACTACGACCCCGTCAGCTATCTGCGTCGCCTCGAGCAGACCGGCGTCTACCTGCAAGACCTGATCGAGATGGACCAGTGGCGCTTCTCCCTGGGCCTGCGCCAGGACTGGGTGGAAACCTCGGACGAGAACCGCCTGGCCGAAGCCTCGCGCCCGGTGGGCACCGAGATCAATGACAAGCGCACCAAGCTGACGGGCCGCGCCGGGGCGCTGTACCTGTTCGATAACGGGTTGGCGCCTTACATCAGCTATTCCGAATCCTTCAATCCCAACTCTTACGCGGACAGCGCCGGTAACCCGCTGGCCCCCACCGATGGCACCCAATGGGAACTGGGCCTGAAGTACCAGCCACCGGGCACGGATGACCTGTACACCGCGTCGCTGTTCCGCATCGACCAGGAAAACCTGGCCACCAAGCTGCCTCAGGAAAACTTCTATCGCGCGGTCGGCGCCGTGCGCTCCCAGGGCCTTGAACTGGAAGCGCACCTGCAGTTGAACGACAACCTCAAGCTGCTCGGCAGCTACACCTTCACCGATATCGAGTACTCGAAGTCGATGATCAGCACCTTGAGCACGGCCACCGACATCATCGAGAACAAGGGCAACTCACCGACCCAGGCGCCGCGACACATGGCTTCGCTCTGGGCCGACTACAAGTTCGACAGCGGCTCGCTCGACGGCCTGCGCCTGGGTGGTGGCGTGCGGTACGTGGGCTACAGCTGGGCGGATGCGGAGAACACCATGAAGGTGCCGTCCTACACCCTGTTCGATGCCTCCGTCGGCTATGACCTGGGCAAGGTCGGCCTGAAGGGCGTGGATGTCCGGCTCAATGCCAACAACCTGACCAACGAATCCTACATCGCCTCCTGTGCCAGCCTGAGCTTCTGCTACATGGGCGAGGAGCGAAACGTCGCGGCCACGGTCAGCTACCAGTTCTAATCATTTGTCGTTCCCCCGAAGCCAGCGCACGCGCTGGCTTCGTCGTCTCTACGGGAAAATTTCATGCGCGCAATTCTGGTTCTACTGCATCGTTATATCGGCCTGGCCACCGCGGTGTTTCTGCTGCTGGCGGGGCTGACCGGCAGCCTGCTGGCCTTCCATCACGAGCTGGACGAGTGGCTCAACCCGGAGTTCTACGAGGCCCCCGCCGAGGGTCAGGCACTGCCGCCTGGAAGCCTGGTCGACCGGGTGCAGACGCAGTATCCGCGCCTGCAGGTCTGGTACATGGAGTACCCCAACGAGCCCGGACATACCGCGCTGCTCGCGGCGGTTCCCCGTAACGATCCGGCCACGGGCAAACCCTTCGACGACCCCAACCAGGTGTTCTATCTGGACCCGGTCAGTGGCGAGCAGACCGGCAAGCGGTTCTGGGGTGCCTGCTGTTTTCAGCGGGAGAATCTCATCCCCTTCATTCTCGAGTTCCACTACAACCTGACGCTGCCGGGTAACTGGGGACTGGTGTTGATGGGGCTGGTGGCGATCTTCTGGGTCGTCGATTGCTTCATCGCTTTGTTCCTCACCCTGCCCCGTGGCCGGCCGTTCTGGAAGAAGTGGTCGACCGCCTGGAAGATCAAGGGCGGGCACGCTTATCGTCTCAACATGGATCTGCATCGGGCGGGCGGGTTATGGCTGTGGTTACTGCTGCTGCCGATAGCGATCAGCAGCGTGGCGATGAACCTGCCGAGCCAGGTGTTCAAGCCGGTGGTTTCCTTACTCTCACCGATCGAGCCGAGCGTCTATGAAGCTCGTGGGCGCATGCCCAGCGATCAGTTGGGGATTACCCGGCTCACCTATCAGCAGGCTTATGAACGCGCCCAGGAAGAAGGCAAACGGCTGGGCCTGACAGCAGCGATCGGCGAGCTGTATTACAGCTTCGAATACAACTTCTATGGCGCCGGTTTCGGTCAGCACGATACCGAGGCCCATGGTAAGTCGTGGTTGTTCTTTCATGGCACCGATGGGCACCTGCTGGGGCAGGAGATCGCCGGGCAAGGCACCTTGGGCGAACGTTTTTATCGGCTGCAACTGCCGATCCATGGTGGCCGGATCATCGGCTTTACCGGGCAGGTACTTATTGCGGTGTTGGGATTGGTGATTGCGATGTTGTCCGTCACCGGGATCTACATCTGGTGGCGTAAATGGCTGGCCCGCAGAAGCAGCAAGATGCGTCAGCGGTGAGGTGAGGGACAGAGCGGAGGTGCTTCGCTCTGTTCTGATGCTGTGGAGCATAGGTTGGGGGGCTGGAGGGGGATTCAGCTCACCTGCTAGGTGACCTGGAGACCTGGCTCGGATGTAAGCCTCAAGGCTTTCAGACGTACAAAAACAAAACCCCTGTCTGCGTCGGCAGACAGGGGTTTCGGAATTCAATCTTGACGATGACCTACTCTCACATGGGGAAACCCCACACTACCATCGGCGATGCATCGTTTCACTGCTGAGTTCGGGATGGGATCAGGTGGTTCCAATGCTCTATGGTCGTCAAGAAATTCGGTGGCCGGACCGTTGGCTCAAGGGCCGAACGTGCCAGCAAAATCGGGAACTTCTACAAAAACAAAACCCCAATTGCTTTCGCAATTGGGGTTTTGGAATTTAATCTTGACGATGACCTACTCTCACATGGGGAAACCCCACACTACCATCGGCGATGCATCGTTTCACTGCTGAGTTCGGGATGGGATCAGGTGGTTCCAATGCTCTATGGTCGTCAAGAAATTCGGTGTGCCGAGTCGTCTTTCGACGCTTCAGCAAATTGGGTATGCGATAGTTTGTGTGTTTTCTCGAACTTTCGGTTCGTTTCGTCTTCACACACCGCAATCTGGCTGTTAAGCGCAAATTGCTTGGGTGTTATATGGTCAAGCCTCACGGGCAATTAGTATTGGTTAGCTCAACGCCTCACAGCGCTTACACACCCAACCTATCAACGTCGTAGTCTTCGACGGCCCTTCAGGGAACTCAAGGTTCCAGTGAGATCTCATCTTGAGGCAAGTTTCCCGCTTAGATGCTTTCAGCGGTTATCTTTTCCGAACATAGCTACCCGGCAATGCCACTGGCGTGACAACCGGAACACCAGAGGTTCGTCCACTCCGGTCCTCTCGTACTAGGAGCAGCCCCTCTCAAATCTCAAACGTCCACGGCAGATAGGGACCGAACTGTCTCACGACGTTCTAAACCCAGCTCGCGTACCACTTTAAATGGCGAACAGCCATACCCTTGGGACCGGCTTCAGCCCCAGGATGTGATGAGCCGACATCGAGGTGCCAAACACCGCCGTCGATATGAACTCTTGGGCGGTATCAGCCTGTTATCCCCGGAGTACCTTTTATCCGTTGAGCGATGGCCCTTCCATACAGAACCACCGGATCACTAAGACCTACTTTCGTACCTGCTCGACGTGTCTGTCTCGCAGTCAAGCGCGCTTTTGCCTTTATACTCTACGACCGATTTCCGACCGGTCTGAGCGCACCTTCGTACTCCTCCGTTACTCTTTAGGAGGAGACCGCCCCAGTCAAACTACCCACCATACACTGTCCTCGATCCGGATAACGGACCTGAGTTAGAACCTCAAAGTTGCCAGGGTGGTATTTCAAGGATGGCTCCACGCGAACTGGCGTCCACGCTTCAAAGCCTCCCACCTATCCTACACAAGCAAATTCAAAGTCCAGTGCAAAGCTATAGTAAAGGTTCACGGGGTCTTTCCGTCTAGCCGCGGATACACTGCATCTTCACAGCGATTTCAATTTCACTGAGTCTCGGGTGGAGACAGCGCCGCCATCGTTACGCCATTCGTGCAGGTCGGAACTTACCCGACAAGGAATTTCGCTACCTTAGGACCGTTATAGTTACGGCCGCCGTTTACCGGGGCTTCGATCAAGAGCTTCGCGTTAGCTAACCCCATCAATTAACCTTCCGGCACCGGGCAGGCGTCACACCCTATACGTCCACTTTCGTGTTTGCAGAGTGCTGTGTTTTTAATAAACAGTCGCAGCGGCCTGGTATCTTCGACCGGCATGGGCTTACGGAGCAAGTCCTTCACCCTCACCGGCGCACCTTCTCCCGAAGTTACGGTGCCATTTTGCCTAGTTCCTTCACCCGAGTTCTCTCAAGCGCCTTGGTATTCTCTACCCAACCACCTGTGTCGGTTTGGGGTACGGTTCCTAGTTATCTGAAGCTTAGAAGCTTTTCTTGGAAGCATGGCATCAACCACTTCGTCACCTGAAAGGTAACTCGTCATCAGCTCTCGGCCTTAGAACCCCGGATTTACCTAAGATTCCAGCCTACCACCTTAAACTTGGACAACCAACGCCAAGCTGGCCTAGCCTTCTCCGTCCCTCCATCGCAATAACTAGAAGTACAGGAATATTAACCTGTTTTCCATCGACTACGCTTTTCAGCCTCGCCTTAGGGACCGACTAACCCTGCGTCGATTAACGTTGCGCAGGAAACCTTGGTCTTTCGGCGTGGGTGTTTTTCACACCCATTGTCGTTACTCATGTCAGCATTCGCACTTCTGATACCTCCAGCAAGCTTCTCAACTCACCTTCACAGGCTTACAGAACGCTCCTCTACCGCATCACTTACGTGATACCCGTAGCTTCGGTGTATGGTTTGAGCCCCGTTACATCTTCCGCGCAGGCCGACTCGACTAGTGAGCTATTACGCTTTCTTTAAAGGGTGGCTGCTTCTAAGCCAACCTCCTAGCTGTCTAAGCCTTCCCACATCGTTTCCCACTTAACCATAACTTTGGGACCTTAGCTGACGGTCTGGGTTGTTTCCCTTTTCACGACGGACGTTAGCACCCGCCGTGTGTCTCCCATGCTCGGCACTTGTAGGTATTCGGAGTTTGCATCGGTTTGGTAAGTCGGGATGACCCCCTAGCCGAAACAGTGCTCTACCCCCTACAGTGATACATGAGGCGCTACCTAAATAGCTTTCGAGGAGAACCAGCTATCTCCGAGCTTGATTAGCCTTTCACTCCGATCCACAGGTCATCCGCTAACTTTTCAACGGTAGTCGGTTCGGTCCTCCAGTCAGTGTTACCTAACCTTCAACCTGCCCATGGATAGATCGCCCGGTTTCGGGTCTATACCCAGCGACTAAACGCCCTATTAAGACTCGCTTTCGCTACGCCTCCCCTATTCGGTTAAGCTCGCCACTGAATATAAGTCGCTGACCCATTATACAAAAGGTACGCAGTCACAGAACAAAGTCTGCTCCCACTGCTTGTACGCATACGGTTTCAGGATCTATTTCACTCCCCTCTCCGGGGTTCTTTTCGCCTTTCCCTCACGGTACTAGTTCACTATCGGTCAGTCAGTAGTATTTAGCCTTGGAGGATGGTCCCCCCATATTCAGACAAAGTTTCTCGTGCTCCGTCCTACTCGATTTCATGACTAAGAGATTTTCGCGTACAGGGCTATCACCCACTATGGCCGCACTTTCCAGAGCGTTCCGCTAATCTCAAAGCCACTTAAGGGCTAGTCCCCGTTCGCTCGCCACTACTAAGGGAATCTCGGTTGATTTCTTTTCCTCAGGGTACTTAGATGTTTCAGTTCCCCTGGTTCGCCTCTTGCACCTATGTATTCAGTACAAGATAACCATCTTATGATGGCTGGGTTCCCCCATTCAGACATCTCCGGATCAAAGTCTGTTTGCCGACTCCCCGAAGCTTTTCGCAGGCTACCACGTCTTTCATCGCCTCTGACTGCCAAGGCATCCACCGTATGCGCTTCTTCACTTGACCATATAACCCCAAGCAATCTGGTTATACTGTGAAGACGACATTCGCCGAAAATTCGCGATTAAACTCACAAATTTTACCTTAGCCTGAACAACACCAGTGAAAGTGCTATCCAGTCTATCTTTCTATCACATACCCAAATTTTTAAAGAACGATTCTGATAAAGATCAGAAATCAACATTCACCATCAACTTGATGGAATGCTCATTTCTAAGCTTTAAACGATGGACACCAATCTGTAATGGTGGAGCCAAGCGGGATCGAACCGCTGACCTCCTGCGTGCAAGGCAGGCGCTCTCCCAGCTGAGCTATGGCCCCGTATCGCTACAGGGTGCACCAGTAATTGGTGGGTCTGGGCAGATTCGAACTGCCGACCTCACCCTTATCAGGGGTGCGCTCTAACCAACTGAGCTACAGACCCAATCGTCTTCTTCAATGAATCAAGCAATTCGTGTGGGAGCTTATGAAGCAGCTGATGTCGTCGATTAAGGAGGTGATCCAGCCGCAGGTTCCCCTACGGCTACCTTGTTACGACTTCACCCCAGTCATGAATCACACCGTGGTAACCGTCCTCCCGAAGGTTAGACTAGCTACTTCTGGTGCAACCCACTCCCATGGTGTGACGGGCGGTGTGTACAAGGCCCGGGAACGTATTCACCGCGACATTCTGATTCGCGATTACTAGCGATTCCGACTTCACGCAGTCGAGTTGCAGACTGCGATCCGGACTACGATCGGTTTTGTGGGATTAGCTCCACCTCGCGGCTTGGCAACCCTCTGTACCGACCATTGTAGCACGTGTGTAGCCCAGGCCGTAAGGGCCATGATGACTTGACGTCATCCCCACCTTCCTCCGGTTTGTCACCGGCAGTCTCCTTAGAGTGCCCACCATAACGTGCTGGTAACTAAGGACAAGGGTTGCGCTCGTTACGGGACTTAACCCAACATCTCACGACACGAGCTGACGACAGCCATGCAGCACCTGTCTCAATGTTCCCGAAGGCACCAATCCATCTCTGGAAAGTTCATTGGATGTCAAGGCCTGGTAAGGTTCTTCGCGTTGCTTCGAATTAAACCACATGCTCCACCGCTTGTGCGGGCCCCCGTCAATTCATTTGAGTTTTAACCTTGCGGCCGTACTCCCCAGGCGGTCAACTTAATGCGTTAGCTGCGCCACTAAGAGCTCAAGGCTCCCAACGGCTAGTTGACATCGTTTACGGCGTGGACTACCAGGGTATCTAATCCTGTTTGCTCCCCACGCTTTCGCACCTCAGTGTCAGTATCAGTCCAGGTGGTCGCCTTCGCCACTGGTGTTCCTTCCTATATCTACGCATTTCACCGCTACACAGGAAATTCCACCACCCTCTACCATACTCTAGCTCGCCAGTTTTGGATGCAGTTCCCAGGTTGAGCCCGGGGATTTCACATCCAACTTAACGAACCACCTACGCGCGCTTTACGCCCAGTAATTCCGATTAACGCTTGCACCCTCTGTATTACCGCGGCTGCTGGCACAGAGTTAGCCGGTGCTTATTCTGTCGGTAACGTCAAAATACTCACGTATTAGGTAAGTACCCTTCCTCCCAACTTAAAGTGCTTTACAATCCGAAGACCTTCTTCACACACGCGGCATGGCTGGATCAGGCTTTCGCCCATTGTCCAATATTCCCCACTGCTGCCTCCCGTAGGAGTCTGGACCGTGTCTCAGTTCCAGTGTGACTGATCATCCTCTCAGACCAGTTACGGATCGTCGCCTTGGTGAGCCATTACCTCACCAACTAGCTAATCCGACCTAGGCTCATCTGATAGCGCAAGGCCCGAAGGTCCCCTGCTTTCTCCCGTAGGACGTATGCGGTATTAGCGTCCGTTTCCGAACGTTATCCCCCACTACCAGGCAGATTCCTAGGCATTACTCACCCGTCCGCCGCTCTCAAGAGGTGCAAGCACCTCTCTACCGCTCGACTTGCATGTGTTAGGCCTGCCGCCAGCGTTCAATCTGAGCCATGATCAAACTCTTCAGTTCAAACATCTTTGGGTTTTGAGAAAACCCTAAACTTGGCTCAGCAATCGTTGGTTACATCTTTGATTTCTCGCGGAGTAACTTGTGATGCTGATAATCTTTCTGACTATCAGTCTGACTCCACAAGCACCCACACGAATTGCTTGATTCAGTTGTTAAAGAGCGGTTGGTTAAGTCTTTCGTCTCAACCGAGGCGCGCATTCTACAGCAGCCTCTGCATCTGTCAAGCGGTTATTTTAAGAAGTTTTCAAAGTTTCCTTTGCAACTTCAACCACTTGCGCTTTCGATCTCTCGTCAGCGGGAGGCGAATTCTACAGCGTTACACGCTGCTGTCAACACCTCTTTTTCTCCGCTTTCGACCGAGAAGATCGAATCGTTAACTCGGCGAAAACTTACTGCCGAATCAACTCCTTCGGGCTTCGATGAACTGAAGCGTAACCACTGCCGAAAACCGCGTAACTCGTTGAATCTCAAGGAGTTTTCCGTTTCGACTGCGCCGGAAGTGGGGCGAATTATAGACTTCCAGAATTTGCCGTCAACCCCTAATTTGCTTTTACTATGAATAAACCTGAAAACACCCCAAAAGGGGTGTTTTCAGGCCTCTTATATAGAAGGGATCAGATGTTCTCTATATAGAAGAGCGCATTCACACCACGCCCGAGGCTCGCAAGGCATCCACGGACTCAAGCTCAAGCCCCAGCACTCGCTGCAGAACCTGGGCGGTATGCTCTCCTAATAGAGGAGGCGCATAACGGTACTCGACCGGCGTCTCGGAGAGACGGATCGGACTCGCTACCTGAGGCACCAACCCCGCCAACGCATGAGGCAGCTCGATCGCCAACCCGCGCGCTTTGACCTGCGGGTCCTCGAACATCTGCGCCAGGTCGTTGATAGGGCCGCAAGGCACCCCCGCCTGCTCCAACTGGGCGACCCACTCAGCGGTGGTCTTGAACACCGTGGCCTGACGGATCAATGGAATCAGCACCGCCCGATTGGCAACCCGCAGCTTATTAGTCGCAAAGCGCGGATCGTCCGCCCACTGCGGTTGGCCCGCCACCTCGGCAAACTTGCGGAACTGCCCGTCATTTCCCACGGTAAGGATGAAATCGCCATCCGCCGTGGGAAAGTCCTGATAAGGCACGATATTCGGGTGAGCATTACCCAGGCGCTTGGGAGCGACTCCGGTGGTCAGGTAGTTCATCGCCTGGTTGGCCAGACACGCAACCTGTACATCCAGCAACGCCATATCAATGTGCTGCCCACCGCCGTCATGCTGCCGGTGCGCCAATGCGGCAAGAATCGCCACAGTCGAGTACAACCCCGTCAGGATATCCGTCAATGCCACGCCGACCTTCACCGGCCCGGCGCCCTCATCCCCCTCGGGACGCCCGGTCAGGCTCATCAGCCCGCCCAGCCCCTGGATCATGAAGTCGTAGCCGGCACGCTTGGCATAAGGCCCCGTCTGGCCAAAGCCGGTAATGGAGCAATAGATCAGGTTAGGGTTGAGCGCCTTCAGCGACTGATAGTCCAACCCATAGGCCGCCAGACCGCCAACCTTGAAATTCTCGATCAGAATGTCGGACTTGGCCGCCAACTCGCGCACCAGGCGCTGACCTTCCGGCCGAGTGAAGTCGATAGTCACCGATTGCTTGTTTCGGTTGGCCGACAGGTAATAGGCAGCCTCCGTAGTATTCTCGCCATAAGCGTCCTTGAGGAAAGGCGGCCCCCAGGCGCGCGTATCGTCACCATTACCCGGACGCTCGACCTTGATCACCTCGGCCCCCAGGTCCGCCAGGATCTGACCGGCCCAAGGCCCGGCCAGCACTCGCGACAAGTCCAGCACCCGCAAATGAGATAACGCGCCCATGGTCGTTCTCCTATCAGTAGAACGCCTGGATGCCGGTCTGCGCGCGCCCCAGGATCAGCGCATGGACGTCATGGGTCCCTTCGTAGGTGTTCACCACCTCCAGGTTGACCAGGTGACGGGCGATGCCGAACTCGTCGGAGATGCCGTTACCGCCCAGCATGTCGCGGGCCATGCGAGCGATGTCCAGCGACTTGCCGCAAGAGTTGCGCTTCATGATCGAGGTGATTTCCACCGCAGCCGTACCTTCATCCTTCATCCGGCCCAAACGCAGGCAGCCTTGAAGGGCGAGGGTGATCTCGGTCTGCATGTCCGCCAGTTTTTTCTGGATCAGTTGGGTAGCCGCCAGCGGGCGGCCGAATTGCTGACGGTCCAACGTATATTGGCGAGCGGTGTGCCAGCAGAACTCGGCCGCACCCAGGGCACCCCAGGAAATACCGTAGCGGGCAGAGTTCAGGCAGGTGAACGGACCTTTCAGACCCCGTACATCCGGGAAGATGTTCTCTTCCGGCACAAAGACGTTGTCCATGACGATTTCGCCGGTGATGGAAGCGCGCAGGCCGACCTTACCGTGAATCGCCGGAGCACTCAGACCTTTCCAACCTTTCTCCAGTACGAAGCCGCGGATATCCCCAGCATCGTCCTTGGCCCAGACCACGAACACGTCAGCAATCGGGCTGTTGGTGATCCACATCTTGCTACCAGTCAGGCTGTAACCGCCATCGACCTTACGGGCACGGGAAATCATCGCGCCCGGGTCGGAGCCATGGTTAGGCTCGGTCAGACCAAAGCAGCCGATCCACTCGCCAGAGGCCAGCTTCGGCAAATACTTCTGCTTCTGGGCTTCGGTACCAAATTCATTGATCGGCACCATCACCAGGGAGGACTGCACGCTCATCATCGAGCGGTAGCCGGAGTCAACACGCTCCACTTCGCGGGCAATCAGGCCGTAGCAGACATAGTTCAGACCGCTGCCGCCGTACTGTTCGGGAATGGTGGCACCCAGCAGGCCGACTTCGCCCATTTCGCGGAAGATCGCCGGGTCGGTCTTTTCATGACGGAAAGCTTCGAGCACACGCGGCGCCAGCTTGCCTTGAGCGAATTGCTCGGCACTGTCACGCACCATGCGCTCCTCTTCAGAGAGCTGTTGATCCAGCAGAAGGGGATCGATCCAGTTGAAGCTTGCTTTACCGCCCATGAGTGAGTCCTCGTGAAGTAGGTCAACGTTCGTGGACTGATCCTAGGCCGGCTTTGCGGGCGCGGCAAACGAGGATTTCGCATACTGTTGTGCTAATTTCTCACTCCTTAACAGCCGAAAGCGGCTTTTAGCGATTCCATTAGTGAGATTGCCGTACATGCGCAGAAAGATCCCCAGCACTACCGCCCTCATCAGCTTCGAAGCCGCCGCCCGTCACGAGAGCTTTACCAAGGCGGCGCAGGAGCTTTCGCTGACCCAAGGTGCAATTTGCCGACAGATCGCCAGCCTGGAAGAGTTTCTCGGGGTCGAACTGTTCCGCCGGTCCCGACGCGGTGTCAAGCTGACCGAGGCGGGGCTCTCCTACAGCCGCCGCGTGGCAACTCAACTGGACGCAGTGGAACGCGACACGCTGTCCGTCATGGGCCAGCAGGGCGCCAATGTCATCGAGCTGGCAGTGGTCCCGACCTTTGGCACCCAATGGCTGTTGCCCCGACTCAAGGATTTTCAGCAGCGACACCCGGAAGTCACGGTCAACCTGACCAACCGCACCCGGCCTTTCCTGTTCGCCGATACCGACTTCGACGCCGCGATTTACTTTGGCGATGCCGACTGGTCGGGTACCCAATCCCATCGCCTGATGGGAGAAAACCCGATGCCGGTATGCAGCCCCGAAACCCTGGGCAACCGCACCCGGCTAAGCGCCGAAGAAATCGCCGAGTTGCCGCTGCTGCAGCAGACCACGCGCCCCTATGCCTGGCGGCAATGGTTCAACTCACAGCACCTGAATATCCCGCGAGACATGACAGGCCCGCGTTACGAACTATTCTCCATGCTGGCGCAAGCCGCCATGCACGACATGGGTATCGCCCTGATCCCGCCATTCCTTATTCAACGGGAGTTGAGGGAAAAGCGCCTGGTGATCGCCAACCCCGAAGCACTGGCGAGCATCAAGGCGTATTACCTGATGATTCCCGAGCGCAAGGTGGAATCAGCGTCCTTACGGGCTTTTCGTGATTGGCTGGTGGAACAGGCACAAGGCTACAGCCTTGAGAAATAGCAGGGCAGGGCGACAAGCTGACTTCGTAGTCAGAAAAAACAAAACACTACAGATATAACTAAATGTCGCATTTAGACAGACTGTATCGATAAGCGGAACAACCGTCCTATAAGTGCCTAACCACGCGGCTTGTAGGGCTTTTTTAGGGCCATGAACGCCCATTCACATGAGCAATGTGAAAAATGTTTTATTTTCCGTCGAGATCCTTACAAGGCACGGCTTACACGGGATTGAGCCCTATCCTTGCGACATTCGGTCACGGGGTGACTTGTAGTTAATTTTCCGTCACCCCTCATAATCCCTTGAAGGGCGTAATGTTCGCCTGCAAAATGCCGCGCCCCGCCTTGATTCTGGCGGGATCGTGCTGATCGGCCGCCCCAGCTGCACCATCCGTAGTGCGCTGGCCTTCTAAAAAAGATCGAAAGCAATAAGATCACGCAGGAGATTTGACGTGCACATTGGTGTTCCTCTCGAGACCCAAACGGGTGAAACACGGGTTGCTGCAACCCCGGAAACCATCAAGAAACTGATCGGCCAGGGTCATAAAGTCACTGTGCAGAGCGGCGCCGGTATCAACGCCAGTGTTGTCGACAGTGCCTATGAAGCGGCAGGTGCAACCATTGGCAGCGCCAACGATGCATTCGGCGCGGAGCTGATTCTCAAGGTCGTGGCTCCCAGCGACAGCGAACTGGCCCTGATCAAGAGCGGCACCGTCCTGGTGGGCATGCTCAATCCGTTCAGCAATGAAACCATTGCCAAGATGGCCGAGCGCGGCATCACCGCCTTCGCTCTGGAAGCAGCGCCGCGTACCTCGCGGGCTCAGAGCCTGGATGTGCTGTCCTCGCAAGCCAACATCGCCGGTTACAAGGCGGTGCTGCTGGCTGCCCACTATTACCCGCGCTTCATGCCGATGCTGATGACCGCCGCGGGCACCGTGAAAGCCGCTCGCGTGCTGATTCTCGGTGCCGGTGTTGCCGGCCTGCAGGCCATCGCCACCGCCAAGCGCCTGGGCGCCGTGATCGAGGCCTCGGACGTGCGTCCGGCGGTCAAGGAACAGATCGAATCCCTGGGGGCCAAGTTCGTCGACGTGCCTTACGAGACCGATGAGGAGCGTGAATGCGCCGTCGGTGTCGGTGGCTACGCACGCCCGATGCCTGCCAGCTGGATGCAGCGCCAGGCCCAGGCCGTGCACGAACGCGCCAAGCAGGCCGATATCGTGATCACCACCGCCCTGATTCCAGGCCGCAAGGCGCCAGTACTGCTGAGCGCCGAAACCGTGGCCCAGATGAAGCCGGGATCGGTGGTCGTCGACCTCGCCGCGGCCCAGGGCGGCAACTGCCCGCTGACCGTGGCGGATCAGGTGGTGGTCGAGAATGGCGTGACCATCGTCGGTCCGACCAACCTGGCCGGCGCTGTCGCTGCCGACGCCTCGGCGCTGTACGCCCGCAACCTGCTGGACTTCCTGAAGCTCGTCTTCACCAAAGAAGGTCAGTTCGAGGTCAACCTAGAAGACGACATCGTCGCCGCGTGCCTGATGTGCCGCGACGGCCAAGTCATCCGTAAAAACGCCTAAGCAGGGATTCAGACGATGGAAGAGCTTATCTCCCCCGGTATCTACAACCTGATCATCTTCGTGCTGGCGATTTATGTCGGTTATCACGTGGTCTGGAACGTTACACCCGCACTGCACACGCCGCTGATGGCGGTGACCAACGCCATTTCGGCGATCGTGATCGTCGGCGCCATGCTGGCCGCCGCCCTGACCGTGACGCCGCTGGGCAAGACCATGGGCACGCTGGCCGTGGCCCTGGCCGCGGTCAACGTGTTCGGCGGCTTCCTGGTAACCCGCCGCATGCTTGAGATGTTCAAGAAAAAAGCCCCGAAAGCCGTAAAAGAAGAGGCGCCCAAGTAATGAGCATGAATCTGGTAACGACGCTCTACCTGATCGCGTCGATCTGCTTTATCCAGGCTCTCAAAGGCCTGTCGCACCCGACCTCCTCGCGCCGCGGCAACCTGTTCGGCATGCTCGGCATGGCCCTGGCGATCGTCACGACCGTCGGCCTGGTGTTCAAGCTCGGCGCGGAGCTGGCGACCGTTGGCATCGGCTACGTGATTGTCGGCCTGCTGATCGGTGGCACCGCCGGTTCGATCATGGCCAAGCGCGTGGAAATGACCAAGATGCCGGAGCTGGTGGCCTTCATGCACAGCATGATCGGTCTGGCAGCGGTGTTCATTGCCATTGCCGCCGTGGTGGAGCCGCAGTCCCTAGGCATCGTCAAGCAGCTGGGTGATGCGATTCCGGCCGGTAACCGCCTGGAGCTGTTCCTCGGTGCGGCCATCGGTGCCATCACCTTCTCCGGTTCGGTGATCGCCTTCGGCAAGCTGTCGGGCAAGTACAAGTTCCGCCTGTTCCAGGGCGCACCGGTACAGTTCGGCGGCCAACACAAGCTGAACCTGATTCTCGGCCTGGCAACCCTGGGCCTGGGCGTGACCTTCATGCTCACCGGCAACCTCGGCGCCTTCGCCCTGATGCTGGTCCTGGCCTTCGTGCTGGGCGTGCTGATCATCATCCCGATCGGCGGTGCCGACATGCCGGTGGTGGTGTCGATGCTCAACAGCTACTCGGGCTGGGCGGCGGCGGGGATCGGCTTCTCGCTGAACAACTCGATGCTGATCATCGCCGGCTCCCTGGTGGGTTCGTCCGGTGCGATCCTGTCGTACATCATGTGCAAGGCGATGAACCGTTCGTTCTTCAACGTACTGCTTGGCGGCTTCGGCAACACTGCAGACGCTGGCGGCCCGGCGGGCGCGCAAGAAGCCCGCCCGGTGAAGTCCGGCTCGGCCGACGACGCGACCTTCCTGCTGACCAACGCCGACACCGTGATCATCGTTCCGGGTTACGGCCTGGCAGTCGCGCGGGCACAGCACGCACTGAAGGAGCTGACCGAGAAACTGGTACACCGTGGCGTGACCGTGAAGTACGCGATCCACCCGGTAGCAGGTCGCATGCCCGGCCACATGAACGTGCTGCTGGCCGAGGCCGAAGTACCGTACGACCAGGTGTTCGAGATGGAAGACATCAACTCCGAGTTCGGCCAGGCCGACGTGGTGCTGGTGCTCGGCGCCAACGACGTGGTCAACCCGGCGGCGAAGAACGATCCGAAATCGCCGATCGCCGGCATGCCGATTCTCGAGGCGTTCAAGGCCAAGACCATCATCGTCAACAAGCGTTCGATGGCCAGCGGCTATGCCGGCCTGGACAACGAACTGTTCTACCTGGACAAGACCATGATGGTGTTCGGCGACGCCAAGAAAGTCATCGAAGACATGGTCAAAGCCGTCGAGTAAACCTGCTCCAGCGCAACACCCAAGACCTCAGCCTTTAGTAGGCTGGGGTTTTTTATTTCCCGCACAAACCCGACAAAAGGCTCTAAATCGCGGCCTTTCATTCGACCTTGGTAGCGGGACGAATTTTTTTGAAATCACTAGACTGCGCATCTTGCTTCCGCTGCCCGAGATAACAATCCATGTACCGTGATCGTATCCGCTTGCCTTCGTTGTTGGATAAGGTGATGAGCGCCGCCGACGCTGCCGCTCTGATTCAGGACGGCATGACCGTCGGCATGAGCGGTTTCACCCGCGCCGGCGAAGCCAAGGCCGTGCCCCATGCGTTGGCCGAGCGCGCCAAGGTAACCCCACTGAAAATCAGCCTGATGACCGGCGCCAGCCTGGGCAATGACCTCGACAAGCAACTCACCGAGGCCGGTGTCCTGGCTCGACGCATGCCGTTCCAGGTCGACAGCACCCTGCGCAAGGCGATCAATGCCGGCGAGGTGATGTTCATCGACCAGCACCTGTCGGAAACCGTGGAACAGTTGCGCAACCAGCAGCTCAAGCTGCCGGACATAGCCGTCATCGAAGCCGTGGCGATCACCGAGCAGGGCCATATCGTGCCGACCACCTCGGTGGGCAACTCCGCCAGTTTCGCAATCTTCGCCAAGCACGTGATCGTCGAGATCAACCTGGCGCACAACCCGAACCTGGAAGGTCTGCACGACATCTATATCCCGACCTACCGGCCGACCCGCACGCCCATCCCGCTGGTGAAGGTCGACGACCGTATCGGCAGCACCGCCATCCCGATCCCGGCGGAGAAGATCGTCGCGATCGTCATCACCAACCAGGCGGACTCGCCATCCACCGTTTCGCCCCCTGACAGCGAAACCCAGGGTATCGCCAATCATCTGATCAACTTCTTCAAGCAGGAAGTGGACGCTGGCCGCATGAGCAACAAGCTCGGCCCGCTGCAGGCAGGCATCGGCAATATCGCCAACGCGGTGATGTGCGGCCTGATCGAGTCGCCGTTCGAAGACCTGACCATGTACTCCGAAGTGCTGCAGGACTCGACTTTCGACCTGATCGACGCCGGCAAGCTGAGCTTCGCCTCAGGCAGCTCGATCACCCTGTCGAGCCGCCGCAACGCCGATGTGTTCGGCAACCTGGAGCGTTACAAGGACAAGCTGGTACTGCGCCCGCAGGAGATCTCCAACCACCCGGAAGTGGTGCGTCGCCTGGGCATCATCGGCATCAACACCGCCCTGGAGTTCGACATCTACGGCAACGTCAACTCCACCCACGTCTGCGGCACGCGGATGATGAACGGCATCGGTGGTTCGGGTGACTTCGCGCGCAACGCGCACCTGGCGATCTTCGTCACCAAGTCCATTGCCAAAGGCGGGGCGATTTCCAGCGTGGTGCCGATGGTCAGTCACGTCGACCACACCGAGCACGACGTCGACATCCTGGTGACCGAGATCGGCCTGGCCGACCTGCGTGGTCTGGCGCCACGGGAGCGGGCACGGGTAATCATCGACAACTGTGTACATCCGGACTATCGCCAGGCGCTGAATGACTACTTCACCGCCGCCTGCGCCCTGGGCGGTCACACGCCACACGTCCTGCGCGATGCCCTGCGCTGGCACATGAACCTGGAAGAAACCGGGCGCATGCTCGCTTTGTGATGGGTACAGTCGATGGCTGACGCAAGCACAGTTGCGTCAGCTCATCGACAACCCTTAAACATCTGTCAAAAACTGTACTGCTGTACCGGTCTTTTACCCCCTCAAAACCCTACCTTTTTCAAGAAAACATCCGGAAGCGCACCTAAATGGTGCCGACAGGTACAGTTGCATCATTTCCGAACAGTACAGCACCTATAAACAGTTAACTGGTCCCTCACAATACAGATGAACTGTATCTAGAGAGACTGGCGCGAGAGGAGGATCATGGGCACCAGTTAAACCACTACCTAATCCCGCCACAAGCGGAAGGATGCACACCATGGAACGTACACTCAGTTCCGAACTGTTCTTCGAAGACAAAGCTGCAAAAACCCAGGCTTCCCTGCCTCTGCGCGTTCTCGCCAACCTGATGCTGTGGCAGCGCCGCATCTCCAGCCGCCACCAACTGGCTCGCCTGGATTCGCGTCTGCTGGCTGACGCAGGTATCAGCGAAGCTCAACGCTACGAAGAGCTGAGCAAGCCGTTCTGGCGCTAAGTTAGCGTCGCTGGCTCTGACCCACCGGGTCCACCGCCAGCACCCCGAATTGAAAAAACGAAACCCGTCGCGGGCAACCGCGACGGGTTTTGTCGTTTAAGGCCTGGCAATGCCGGAAGCCGCCGGTACAGAAAGGGTATGGCTCGACAGATACAGTTTAAATATAAATAGAACTGAACCAGTACAATTTTATACCGTTGTATCTGTATGCATGCCTGCGTGAATAGCAATATGGTGCCCCAAGTCCCTGACTTCGGCCTGCCGAAAGGACCGCACCATGAACCACATACCAGGACGTATCGCACCTCTCAGCTTTTCCCATCCTCAGATAAGCGTGTGGAAACGCTTGTACCGCGCCTTGTGCCAGATGCAGCAGAACGCCCGAACACGTCGTGTGCTGGCAGGGCTCAACGATCAGCAATTATCCGATGTAGGTATCAGCCACAGCGATCGCATGGCCGAACTGGATAAGCCCTTCTGGCGCTAGTTCGCACCAGGACAGCAGAAGAGGGCTATTCGAACAGATGGGGTGGGCCTAATATCCGGTAGCGTGTAGCGATTTTCCTGAAGGGGCGTCTGATTCATCTGCCCCACAGTGACTACCTGGTGCCCACTCAGCACCACCCTATCTGTTATCAAGGAGTTTTACCTATGTCCCGTCTTCGCCTGCTCAGCGCTGCTGCCTTGCTGGCCTTGGCCTCCAACGCCCACGCCTCCAGCTTTATCGTTACCACCGATGCGGTAGTCGGCGCACTCAAGGCCACTTCCGATGCGACTTCCGACGTCACATCCTCGTTCCGTGACAACAAAATCGTGCGCGCCGCTCGTGACGACGCCGCCAGTTTTGTCGCTACCGAAGGCGCCATTCGCGGTGTGAAGCTGGAAAGCGCGTTTGACCACATCCGCCAGCAGTTGCCACAACTGAGCGCTACTGACGCCCAACTCGCTCAGGCCATCCTGACGATCTGACCCCCGGTCCGGTGACGGGTGCGCCAACGCACCCGAAACCCTGGGCGCTGGCTCTCGCCCGGGCATTGCGCTAGCCTTGCCGCTGGTTTTTCAGCTGTCGAGACTCATGCGTTTTTCCACCTTGCTTACCGTCCCTTCGTTGATTGTCCTGTGTTGGACTGGCTCAGCCGCTGCTTTTGACCTGAGCACGCAAGGCCTGGTCATCACTGGCTACGCCACTAGCAAAGTGACCTCCGCGCCTTTCGACAACAAACGCGTACTGGCGGCCCAGGATGATGCCGCGGCGTTCATTGCCACTGACGGCCACCTGCGCGGAGCCCGGCTGGAATCAGCCCTGAAATACCTGCGTAAAACCCAGCCACAACTTCATGTCGGCGACCTTGAACTGGCGCAGGCAATTCTCGTCCAATAACTATCCCTGTCATCCCGGAGTCGTTCCATGCGTAGCCCGCTGATTGCTGCCACCCTTGGCCTGTTGCTGTTGGCTGATGTGGCCCAGGCACAAACCCTGGTAGCCACCAGTAACATCATCGTTCGAGCCTTTGGTCGTACCATCGACTTCACCTCGGACACCACCACCTCCATCCGCGACTCGAAAATCGTACGTGCCGCCCATGACGACGCCGCCAGCTTCGTCGCCAGCGACGGCGATATTCGTGGCGCCCAACTGGAAGCCGCCTTCGATACCTTGCGTAACCGTGTGCCGCAAGCCCGCGGCGCCAGTGATCAGGTGCTCGCCGAAGCCATCCTCGCACTGTGAGGCCGCTCGCCGCCTGGCTGCTGGGCGCAGCGCTGTTACTCCTGGGCAACAGCGCTCAGGCCGGCCTGCAACTGCGGCTCAAGACCGAAGGCTTGAGCCCGGAGCAGCAGCACGCCAGCCAGGCGCTGCTGGATGAAGCGATGCAAGCGCTGCCGCCGCGCTTCATCGAACAACTGGACCGTCGCATCGATGTCGGCTGGACCGACGACATGCCTCACAACGCCTACGGCCAGGCATCGCTGGTCGACGAACTCGACCTGAATCGCAAACTGCTGGCCAGCCTCACCGACGGCAGCGCGGCCACCCAGAAAACCCATCGCCCCCATGGCACCGTGCGCCGGGAAATGCTCGCCACCGTGCTGCACGAACTCACCCATATTTATGACCGTTCGCGCCTGTGGTCGGGTGCCGAACGCACGCTGATCCAGCGCTGCAGCCGCCAGAACAGTGCCTCGGGCCTGATCGGGCTGCCGGACCAGTGCCGTGGCCAGACCGCGCGCCGCTTCACCCTCAGCGACGACCCGCGCCTGCTCGACCTCGCCGGCTGGCCGCAATACGTTGGCCGCCGCGGCGAACGCGAGCAGTACAACCGCCAGGTCGCCCGCAGCCCGGATATCTACGAAACGACCAACCCCAAAGAGTTCGTCGCGGTGAACATGGAGTACTTCCTCCTGGACCCGAGCTACGCCTGCCGCCGACCGGCGCTCTACCGTTATTACCAGGAACACTTCGGCTGGGCACCGAAGGCCAAGGACACCTGCGCCCAGTCCTTCGCCTTCCTCAACGCCGGTAACGACTTCGCCAAGCAGCCGCTGGGCAAGGTCGACCCGGAGCGGGTCTATGCCGTGGATTACCTGCTGGCCGAGGCCAACCAGAACTGGGTCAGCCGCTGGGGGCACAGTATGTTGCGCCTGGTGATCTGCGCGCCTGGCCGGCCGCGCGGGCCGGATTGCCGGCTGGATCTCGAGCAGCACCTGGTGCTGTCCTACCGCGCCTTTGTCGGTGACGTGCAGCTGTCGAGCTGGGACGGCCTGGTCGGCAAATACCCATCCCGCCTGTTTATCCTGCCATTGGCCCAGGTCATCGATGAATACACCAAGACCGAGCTGCGCAGCCTGGCTTCGGTGCCGCTGAACCTGTCGCGCAACGAGATCGAAGAAGTGGTCGAGCGTGCCGCCGAGATGCACTGGAGCTACGACGGCAACTATTACTTCCTGTCCAACAACTGCGCCGTGGAAAGCCTGAAGCTGCTGCGCAGCGGCAGCAACAATGCCCAGCTCACCGGGCTCGACAGCATCATGCCCAACGGCCTGCTGGAAGTGCTCAAGGGCCGCGGCCTGGCCGACACCAGCGTATTGGACGATCCTCGCGAAGCCTTGCGCCTGGGGTATCGCTTCGACTCCTTCCGCGACCGCTACCAGGCGATGTTCGAGGTGTTGAAAAAGCACCTGCCAATCAAACAGAACAGCGTCGAAGACTGGCTGTCCCTGAGTGCCGCGCAGCGGCGCCAGTGGTTCGACCAGGCGGACCTGCGCACCAGCGCCGCCTTGCTGCTGCTCGAACAGGCGAGCTTCCGGCGCCAGCTGCTGCTGGCCCAGGATGAGGTCAAGCAGCGTTATCTGGGGGCTCGCGAGCTGCAGAACGGCGGCATGGACAAGGCCAACAAGACTCTGCAGGAAATCCTCGCCAACAGTGGCTTCCTCAGTCGCCCGGCCGAATTGCTCGGTAGCAGCGGTTATGGCTTGCCGCAGCCGAGCGAATGGCAACGCCTGGAAGCGGAAAGCAGCCTGCGCCAGAAACAGCTGCAAGCCCTGACCGGCGATCTGGACAAGGAAGTGCGCGCGTTGCTGGAGCCGAGCCGCGCTGCCGAAATCGCCGCCAACGAGGCCAACCTGAAACAGGTCGGCGAACATCTGCGGGCCCTGCACAAAGCCGCGGGCGGGCTGGAACTGCCCTGACGTCAAAAGCTTCGCGGGCAAGCCTCGCTCCTACGAGAATGCGCAGGAACGAGGCTTGCCCGCGAAGCGATCCCACAACCTTACAACGTCTCCTCGGCCTCTCCCGGCAACTGCTCATCCAGGTGCAGCCAGGGCAAACGGCTGTCGGTCCAGATATGCCGCTCGGCCGGCGCCAGCTCCGGATGGTCCAGGGTGGCGATGGTCACATCGATGCTGTCCGGGCTCAATTGGGTGACCAGCGCCAGATGCGCTCCGCAGTTCGGGCAGAAATACCGCGCACAACCGGGCGAAGAGTCGTAGCGGGCCGGCGTCCCGGCCAGCCACTGGAAAGCCTGGCGGGGCAGGGTGATCCAGGTAGTCACCAGGCCGCCGCTGACCCGCCGGCAGATCGAACAATGGCAATGGGCGATATCGCACAATGGCCCGCTGAACTGATAACGCAGCTGGCCGCAGTGGCAACCGCCAGTGTGCAACAGGCTCATACAAAGACCTCCCAGCGACTGTTCCGGAAAACTCGGCCAACGGGCCGATCTGGTTGTTTTTTGACCGCACGTCGGCTCGCGACGCATCCACTCATTGCTTTCTACAACGAAAGGTAGCTGAAAGCTTCCGCGATTAGGATCGCCTCCACTGCCGGCAACAGACCGGTTGGCCAATGGGCGTTTTTGCGCCTCCAGGCCCAATTAACAACAACAATGGTGATTCTGATGTCCGTTCGTACCCGCCTTTTCGTCCCGCTTCCTCCAGCCCGTCCCGCGCTTCCCGTTCTGCGCTGACCCCATCCGGTTCGCCATTCCCTAGCCGCGCTACGCCTGGAGTATTCCCATGCTGACTTTCCTTGGCTTCGCCATGGTCATCACCTTCATGTTCCTGATCATGACCAAGCGCCTGTCCGCGCTGATCGCCCTGATCATCGTTCCTATCCTGTTCGCGCTGTTCGGCGGCTTCGCTCCGAAGATCGGCCCGATGATGCTCGAAGGCATCACCAAGCTGGCGCCGACCGGCGTGATGCTGATGTTCGCCATCCTGTATTTCGCCCTGATGATCGACTCCGGCCTGTTCGACCCGGCCGTGCGCAAGATCCTCAAACTGGTCAAGGGTGACCCGCTCAAAGTCTCGGTTGGTACCGCCGTGCTCGCGCTGGTGGTGTCCCTGGACGGTGACGGCGCCACCACCTACATGATCTGTGTGGCGGCCATGCTGCCGCTGTACAGCCGCATCGGCATGAGCCCGCGGATCATGGCCGGCCTGATCATCCTGGCCGGCGGCGTGATGAACATGACCCCCTGGGGTGGCCCGACCGCCCGTGCCGCCAGTGCGCTGCATGTCGATCCGTCGGACATCTTCGTGCCGATGATCCCGGCGATGCTGGCCGGTGTGGTGGCAATCCTGGCGATCGCCTACATGTACGGTAAGCGCGAACGTGCGCGCCTGGGTGAACTGCACCTGCAGGGCGACGAGATCGACCACAGCGAAATCAGCGTTTCGCAGTTCCCGGATGCTCGTCGTCCGAAGCTGATCTGGTTCAACGGCGCCCTGACCTTCGCCCTGATGTGCGCACTGATCGCCGGCCTGTTGCCGCTGCCTGTGCTGTTCATGGTGGCCTTCAGTATCGCGATGATCGTCAACTACCCGTGCCTGCAACAGCAGAAGGATCGCGTCGCGGCCCATGCCGGCAGCGTGCTGGCGGTGGTCGGGCTGATCTTCGCCGCCGGCATCTTCACCGGCATCCTGTCCGGTACTGGCATGGTCGATGCCATGTCCAAGAGCCTGCTGGCGGTGATTCCGGATGCACTGGGCCCGTACCTGGCGGTGATCACCGCGCTGGTGAGCATGCCGTTCACCTTCTTCATGTCCAACGACGCCTTCTATTACGGTGTGTTGCCAGTCCTCGCCGAGGCCGCCAGTCACTACGGCATCACCGCGGTGGAAATGGCACGTGCCTCGATCGTCGGCCAGCCCGTGCACTTGCTGAGCCCGCTGGTACCATCCACCTACCTGCTGGTAGCCCTGGCCGGTATCGAGTTCGGCGATCACCAGCGCTTCACCCTCAAGTGGGCAGTGCTGGTTTGCCTGTGCATAATGTTCGCCGCCTTGCTGATGGGGATTTTTCCGCTGTTCAGCACTCTATAAAAAGCAATTGACTCACCGCGCCGGCCGCTAGACTTCGTTCTCGGAAATCTCGACTGGCGCGGTACAACACTCGCTCAAAGGAATACACATGGAATGGCTGACCAACCCGGAAATCTGGGTTGCCTTCTTTACCCTGACCGCCCTGGAAATCGTCCTGGGTATCGATAACATCATCATGATCTCGATCCTGGTCAGCCGCATGCCCAAGCACATGCAGGCACGGACCCGGATTTTCGGTCTGGCGCTGGCCATGATCACGCGGATCCTCCTGCTGCTGTCGATCACCTGGGTCATGCGCCTGACCGCCGACCTGTTCGTGGTCTTCGGCCAGGGTATTTCCGGGCGTGACCTGATCCTGTTCTTCGGTGGCCTGTTCCTGCTCTGGAAGAGCTCCCAGGAGATGTACCACTCCCTGGAAGGCGAGGACGAAACCGCGGAAGAGCCAGGCGGCAAGGGCGGCAACTTCCTCTACACCATCATCCAGATCGCGATCATCGACATCGTGTTCTCCCTGGACTCGGTGATCACCGCCGTCGGCATGGTCTCCCACGTACCGGTCATGGTCGCGGCGATCATCGTCGCGGTGCTGGTGATGATGCTGGCTTCGGGCACCATCAGCGAGTTCATCGACAAGCACCCGTCGCTGAAGATGCTGGCGCTGTCGTTCCTGCTGGTGGTCGGTACCGTACTGATCGCCGAGGCGTTCGAAGTGCACGTGCCAAAAGGCTACGTCTACTTCGCCATGGCCTTCTCGCTGGCGGTGGAGGCGATCAACATCAAGATGCGCACCGCTATCGCGAAAAAGAAAAAGCAGCAGGACCCGGTGAAACTGCGCAAGGACATCCCGGGTCAATAACCCGAGAGCGCAGCAGGAAAAGGGGCTTTCGAGCCCCTTTTTCACGCCTGCAGAAAGTCGTTTTCTTTATGACAGTTTTGTTTCAATCGCCGCATCAGCTATGCGATGCTGGCGCACAGACCGTTAGCCAACTACAGCTTAAGTACAGAACGTAGAACAACGCGCGGCACCGTTAACTTGCCCCTCTGGGGCGCTATTCACCACAGGGGGCCGTTATGCTCACCCTGCTCAATTTGCTGTCCGCCGTGGCCTTGCTGATCTGGGGCACGCATATCGTCCGCACCGGCATCCTGCGGGTCTATGGCTCGAACCTGCGCCACCTGATCGGCCAGAACATGGCCAAGCGTCCGTTGGCTTTCATCGCCGGGATCCTGGTCACCGCCATGGTCCAGAGCAGCAACGCCACGGCGATGCTGGTCACCTCGTTCGTCGGCCAGGGGCTGATGGCCCTGACACCCGCCCTGGCGACCATGCTCGGCGCCGACGTCGGCACCGCGCTGATGGCCCGGGTACTGACCTTCGACCTGTCCTGGCTGTCGCCGCTGCTGATCTTTCTCGGGGTGATCTTCTTCCTGTCGCGCAAACAGACCCGCGCCGGCCAGCTCGGGCGGGTAGGGATCGGCCTGGGGCTGATTATCCTGGCGCTGCAATTGATCGTCGAAGCCGCCGCGCCCATCACCCATGCCCAGGGCGTGAAAGTCCTGTTCGCCTCGCTGACCGGCGACATCCTGCTCGACGCCCTGATGGGCGCGCTGTTCGCCATGATTTCCTACTCCAGCCTGGCGGCCGTGCTGCTCACCGCGACCCTGGCCGGCGCCGGCGTGATCAGCCTGCCGGTGGCCATCGGCCTGGTGATCGGCGCCAACATCGGCAGCGGGGTGCTGGCTTTCCTCAGCACCAACATGCAGAACGCCGCCGGCCGCCAGGTGGCGCTGGGCAGCCTGCTGTACAAGCTGATCGGCCTGGTGCTGATCATTCCGGTGCTCGACCCGCTCGCCCACTGGATGGACAGCCTGGACTTCAGCCCGCAAGAAGTGGTGATCGGTTTCCACTTGCTCTACAACACCCTGCGTTGCCTGGTGCTGCTGCCGACGGTCGGGCCGATGGCCAAGGTCTGCACCTGGTTGCTGCCGGAACGCCCGGAAACCAATGGCCGGGCCAAGCCTCGCCACCTCGATCCGACCGCCCTGGCCACTCCCAGCCTGGCCCTGGCCAACGCGGCGCGGGAAACCCTGCGCATCGGCGACCTGGTCGAAACCATGCTCGAAGCCGTGCGCGATGTGCTGCACGGCAAGCAGACCGCGGTCACCCAGGAAATGCGCAACCTCAACGACGATGTCGAAGTGCTCTATAACGCGATCAAACTCTACCTGGCGCAGATGCCCCGGGAAGACCTGGGCGAGCAGGACAGCCGGCGCTGGGCCGAGATCATCGAACTGGCGATCAACCTGAAACTGGCCAGCGACCTGATCGAACGCATGCTGCGCAAGGTCCAGCAGCAGAAGACCGCGCAGCGTCGCTCCTTTTCCGAAGTCGGCCTGGAAGAACTGGCCGGCCTGCATGAACAGCTGATCGCCAACCTGCGCCTGGGGCTTTCGGTGTTTCTCAGCGCCGATCCGGAAAGCGCGCGCCAGCTGCTGCGGGAAAAACGCCGCTTTCGCGCTCAAGAACGTCGCCTGGCCCATGCCCATGTCAGCCGTCTGCAACGTAAAATCGTCCAGAGCATCGAGACCAGCTCGCTGCATCTGGAACTGATCGCCGATATGAAGCGCCTGAATTCGCTGTTCTGCGGCAGCGCCTATGTGGTGCTGGGTTCCTCCGAAACCGGCGCGCTTGCCGTGGACGATATGGCTGACATCACCCATTCACCCTGAACGTCCACAGTTACCCGAAGTCTGTAGAACTTACGCCCGTCGTAAGGAAGCCCGTTATGCGTTGCCTGTTATTCGCCTGTCTGCTGCTCGGATCAGCCCACTCGTTTGCCCTGGATCGCTTCCAGGTCGAGGGCTACATGCTGCCCAACGGCCTGCAGTTGCTGCTCAAGCCGGGCAACGTGCGCGGCCACGTGGCGATTCGCCTGGTGGTCGGGGTAGGGCTGGACGACTTCGGCTGCGCCGACAAGGAACTGCCGCATGTGCTCGAACACCTGCTGTTCAGCGGCATCGACGCCAGCGGCGAGGGCGGGCTGGAGGAACGCATGCAAGCCCTGGGCGGCGAGTGGAATGCCTACACCAGCAATGCCGACACCACCTTCGTCATCGAGGTCCCGGCGAAAAACCAGCGCAAGGTGCTGGACCTGCTGCTGGCCCTCTTGACCCGCACCGAACTCGACGACACTGCCTTGCAAACGGCGAAACGGGTGGTCGAGCGCGAGGACGGCGGGCACTACTCGCACCTGCAACGCTGGCTGGACCGCCAGGACCTGGGCCATACCGCCAGTAACCAGCTGGCGGTGGAGCTGGGCCTGAAGTGCGCCGAACGGGCCGAGGTCGATCAATTGACCCTGGAACAGCTGGAGCAGCTGCGCAAGGACTGGTACGCGCCGAACAACATGACCCTGATCGTCGTCGGCGACCTTGACCGCCTGTTGCCGGCCTACCTGGAACGCAGCTACGGCGCGCTGGAACCGGTGGAGCCCAGCGAGCACCAGGGCCTGCCGGACATTCAACAAACGGCCGCCGCCGAGCGCAGCCTGATCCACGGCTGGGTCGGCGACAGCGCCAAGCTGCACTGGCTGTTCCCCGAGCCGACCCTCGACCGGCAGCACGATGAAACCTTCGATCTGCTCAAGGATTACCTGGACTGGGCGCTGTACCAGAAACTGCGCCTGCAGCATGAGCTGTCCTACGGGCCGAACAGCGAACGCGAGGTGTTCGGCGGCGTCGGCTTTCTCAGCCTGAATGCCGACCTGGAGCGCGCGGACGTCCCCGAGGCCCGGCAAGCGATCGACGAGCTCAAGGCACAACTGCTCAAGGACGGCCTGGAGCCGGCCACCTTCGCCCGTCTGCAACAGGCCGCCATTGCTCGCCAGGCCTGGGCGGTACAGGGCAATAGCGCCCTGGCGGACTACTACTGGGGCGCCTTGAGCGACTATGCGGACGGGCGTTTCAGCGACCCGGCCAAGCGCCTGCAAGCCGTCAGCCTGAAGCAGGCCAACCAGGCCATGCGCCAACTGCTGGAACAGCCCGGCTACCTGCGGATCGAAAAACCGCTGCTGAGCTATGCGGCCTTGAGCGGGCTGATCCTCGGCGCACTGCTATTGATTGTTCTGGCGCTGTTCGGCTGGCGGGCTTATCGCAAACGAATCCGTGCCTGATGCGTCTTTTGTCATGCTAAACCGTTATTCTGTCGGGGATTTTTTCTAGTGTGATCGCCGAATGCCAAACCTGACTCATTACATGCAGCGCATCCTGGAACTGATGAAGCGCTACCCAGGGGTCATTGCGCTCGGCGGTTTCATTTCCGGTGTCGGCAGTTTCATCCTGGTGGACCGCCAACAGGGCCTGGCCACCTGGATCGCCGTGATCATGCTGGTGAGCTGGATCTGGCTGATGCTGGAAAACAGCCTGACCCAGCTGTTCACCAAGATCTTCAAGCGGGAAATCCCCCAGCCGCTGCTGCGTTACGCAACGCAGATGATTCACCAGGAAAGCCTGTTTTTCGTCCTGCCGTTCTTCTTCATCACCACCGCCTGGAACAGCGGGCAGCTGGTATTCACCGGCCTGCTGGGCGCCTCGGCGCTGGTCTCGATCATCGACCCGCTGTACTACAAATGGCTGGCCCCACGCCGCTGGCTGTTCCTCGCCCTGCACACCCTGACGCTGTTCGCCGCGTTGCTGACCGCGCTGCCGATCATCCTGCACCTGACCACCGCGCAGAGCTTCAAGCTGGCCCTGGGCATCGCCATGCTGCTGTCGTTCCCCAGCCTCGCGTCGATCTTCCCGATCCGCAACCTGCGCGGCGCGCTGATGCTGCTGGGCATGACCCTGGCCATCGGCGGCACTGGCTGGCTGCTGCGCTCCTGGGTTCCGCCGGCGACCTTGTGGATCGCCGA
This sequence comes from Pseudomonas sp. GW822-FHT05A08, assembly GCF_058800485.1. NCBI lineage: Bacteria > Pseudomonadati > Pseudomonadota > Gammaproteobacteria > Pseudomonadales > Pseudomonadaceae > Pseudomonas > Pseudomonas sp. GW822-FHT05A08. The sequence continues at coordinate 348,110 of NZ_CM179511.1, read as the reverse complement.
GGAAGCCATCAGCACCCAGTTGCAGGACCGCACCCCCGGCGCCAGCCTCAAGGAGGTCAGCGCCAACGACGTGCGCAGCGCCGGGCTGTATGCCTACACCGCGATCAATGCGCCGCGCGGGCTGGACGAGCGCATTTATCACGTCTGGCAATTCAACGGTAAAGAGGTCGACCGGGTGGCCCTGGACATCCACGGCGGGCGCAAGGAGGGCTACCGCGCCTGGTCGCACAAGCAGAACTTCCCCGGCGATCCGACCGGCAGCTGGCAGGTCCGGGTGCTGACCGAAGACGGGCAGGTGATCGGCGTGCTGCGCTTCAAGATCACCGGCACCAACGGGCAAGACTCAGCACCTTAGTACAAGGCAAAGTCGTCTCGATCGTGGTATTACGTAGCACTGCGTAAAAACCATACAAGCACGGAGCTTATGACCCAGAGCACGACGGCTGGCAGTGCCCAACTGGATACGTCGAGTTCCCCCTCGCGGTTGCGAGTCGCGGGGGACTGGACGCTCGTCCATTACACCGAGCTCAAGCACCTCTGCGAAAAGCTCACCGGACAGTACGACGCCAGCACCCACATCGACCTCAACGGCCTCGGCGCCCTGGATACCGCGGGCGCCTCGCTGCTGGTCGAACTGCTGGGCTCCGAGCGTCTCGGCAAGTCCACCGAACACCCCGACTGCACCTTGTCTTCGGCCGACCGCGCGCTGCTGCAGACCGTCTACTGCTCGCTGACCGATTTCTGCGTACCGCTCAAGGAACCGGAAATATCGGTCGGTATCCAGTTGCTGACCCGGATCGGCAAGGCGGTCGACGCCATCTGGCAGGACACCCTGAAGCTGCTGGGTTTCGTCGGCCTGATCCTCGAAACCCTGGCCCGCGGCCTGCTGCGCCCCAAGCGCTGGCGCATCACGCCGATGGTCGCGCATATCGAGCAGACCGGCCTCGACGCCGCGCCCATCGTCGCCTTGCTGACCTTTCTGGTGGGCGCCGTGGTGGCCTTCCTCGGCGCCACGGTGCTGCAGAGTTTCGGCGCCAGCATCTTTACCGTGGACCTGGTGGCGTTCTCCTTCCTGCGTGAGTTCGGCGTGCTGCTCACTGCGATCCTCATGGCCGGGCGAACCGCGAGCGCGTTCACCGCGCAGATCGGCTCGATGAAGGCCAACGAGGAAATCGACGCCATCCGCACCCTGGGCCTGGACCCGATGGAACTGCTGGTGCTGCCCCGGGTCCTGGCACTGCTGGTGGCGCTGCCGATGCTGACCTTCCTGGCGATGCTCTCGGGGATTGTCGGGGGCGGGGTGGTCTGTGCGCTGTCGCTGGATATTTCGCCGGCGATGTTCCTCGCCTTGCTGCAATCGGACATCGGCGTGCAGCACTTCCTGGTGGGCATGGTCAAGGCGCCGATCTTCGCCTTCCTGATCGCCGCCATCGGCTGCCTGGAAGGCTTCAAGGTCAGCGGCAGCGCCGAATCCGTAGGCGCCCACACCACCTCCAGCGTGGTGCAATCGATCTTCGTGGTGATCGTCCTCGATGCCGTCGCCGCGCTGTTCTTCATGGAGATGGGCTGGTGAACCGTTCAACCCGTCCGCCCGCCGAGGCGGTGATCGAAGTCCGTAGCCTGTGCAATCGCTTCGGCCCGCAGAGCGTGCACGAAAACCTCGACCTGGACCTGTACAAGGGCGAGATCCTCGCGGTGGTCGGCGGTTCGGGCAGCGGCAAGTCGGTGCTGCTGCGCAGCATCATCGGCCTGCGCCAGCCCAGCGCAGGTTCGGTGCGGGTATTCGGCCAGAACCTGCCGAGCCTGGCGGAACATGAGCGCTCGCTGATCGAACGGCGCTTCGGCGTGCTGTTCCAGAAGGGCGCGCTGTTTTCGTCGCTGACCGTGACCGAAAACGTCGCCCTGCCGCTGATCGAGCATGCCGGCCTGAGCCGCGCCGACGCCGAGCACCTGGCGGCGGTGAAACTGGCGCTGGCCGGGCTACCGCTGTCGGCGGCCGACAAATACCCGGCCTCGCTGTCCGGCGGCATGATCAAGCGTGCCGCCCTGGCCCGGGCGCTGGCCCTGGACCCGGACATCCTGTTTCTCGACGAACCCACCGCCGGCCTCGACCCGATCGGTGCCGCGGCGTTCGACCAATTGATCCTGACCCTGCGTGACGCCCTGGGCCTGAGCGTGTTCCTGGTTACCCATGACCTGGACACGCTGTACACCATCACCGACCGGGTGGCGGTGCTGGCACAGAAAAAGGTGCTGGTGGCGGATGCCATCGACCAGGTCGCCGAGACCGACGACGCCTGGATTCACGAATACTTCCATGGCCCTCGCGGCCGCGCGGCGTATCAGGCCGCTACACAGCTCAACGAGGTATGACATGGAAACCCGAGCCCATCATGTCCTGATCGGCCTGTTCACCGTGATTGTGGTGGTCGGCGCCCTGCTGTTCGGCCTGTGGCTGGCCAAGTCCAGCGTCGACACGGAGTTCAAGGACTACGAGATCATCTTCAACGAGGCCGTCAGCGGCCTGTCCAAAGGCAGCGCCGTGCAGTACAGCGGGATCAAGGTCGGCGATGTGGTCAGCCTGCGCCTGGACCCGAACGACCCGCGCCGGGTCCTGGCGCGGATCCGCCTGAGTGGCGAAACCCCGATCAAGGAAGATACCCAGGCCAAGCTGACCCTGACCGGCATCACCGGGACCTCGATCATCCAGCTCAGTGGCGGTACTCCACAAAGCCAGCCGCTTCTGGGCAAGGACGGCAAACTGCCGGTGATCGTCGCGTCGCCATCGCCGATCGCCCGCCTGCTGAACAACAGCGAAGACCTGATGACCAGCGTCAACCTGCTGCTGCACAACGCCAACAGCATGTTCTCGCCAGAGAACGTCGAGCGCATCGGCAACACCCTCGAACACCTGGAGCAGACCACCGGAGCCATCGCCGAACAGCGCGGCGACGTGCGCCTGGCCATGCAGCAACTGGCGTCCATCGGCAAGCAGGCCAGCGCCACCCTGGAACAGACCACCGCGCTGATGCGCAACGCCAACGGCCTGCTCAACGAGCAGGGCAAGCAGATATTCGGCAGCGCCGGGCTGGCCATGCAATCGCTGGAACAGAGCAGCGCCACCATCAACAAACTGCTGACCGACAACCAGGACTCGCTGAACAATGGCATCCAGGGCCTCAATGGCCTGGCGCCGGCCGTGCGCGAGCTGCGCGATACCCTGAGCTCGCTGCGGGCCATTTCGCGTCGCCTGGAAGCCAACCCCAGCGGCTACCTGCTGGGCAGTGACAAGAACAAGGAGTTCACGCCATGAAGCGTGCCTATCGCCCATTCGGCCGGCTGGCCCTGGCCGCCGGATTCGCCTTGAGCGGCGCCTGCTCGATCCTGCCCCAGGCCGACCCGGTGGATATCTATCGCCTGCCCACGGCCCAGAGCGCCACAGCCCGGCCTCAGGGCCACGCGCAGCCCTGGTCCCTGCGCCTGACCAAACCCCTGGCGAGCGACGCCTTGAACAGCGCGAGAATCGCTGTGATCCCCCAAGGCGATGTGATCAGCAGCTACAAGGACGCGCGCTGGAGCGATCCGGCGCCGGTGCTGCTGCGCAATCGGCTGCTGGATGGGTTCCTCGCCGATGGCCGGGTGCAGTTGCTGGGCACCGACGACAGCGATGTGCAGACCGATCTCGAACTGGGCGGCAACCTGCAGGCATTCCAGAGCGAATACCAGGGCAAGGCGGTGGCGGTGGTGATCCGCCTGGATGCGCGCCTGGTGCGCGGCTACGACCAGAAGATCCTGGCCAGCCAGCGCTTCGAAGTGCGCCAGCCTCTGAACGATACCAAGGTGCCGGCGGTGGTTGCCGGGTTTGGCCAGGCCGGAGACGCCTTGAACCGGCAGGTGGTGGAGTGGACGGTGAAGCAGGGCAGTCAGCTGGTCAGGCGCTGATGGCCTCATCGCGGGCAAGCCTCGCGCCTACAGGATGGTCCTGGTAGGCGCGAGGCTTGCCCGCGAATCGTTCCGAGCCTTAACCGAAGAACCAGTAGCACACCGCAATCGCCGCCACCACGCCGGCCAGCTCGGCCAGCAGGGCGCAGCCGACGGCATGGCGCGCCCGCTGGATGCCGACCGAGCCGAAGTACACCGCCAGCACATAGAAAGTGGTCTCGGTACTGCCCTGGATCGTCGCCGCGGCCAACGCCGGGAAACTGTCCACACCCTGGGTCTGCATGGTTTCGATCAACATGGCCCGTGCGGCGCTGCCAGAGAAGGGTTTGACCAGGGCCGTCGGCAGGGCATCGACGAAGCGTGTGTCCCAGCCAGCCCATTCCACCAGATACCGGATGCCGTCCAGGCCGAAGTCCAGGGCGCCGGAGGCGCGCAGCACGCCCACCGCGCAGAGCATGGCCACCAGATACGGCAGCAGGTTCTTGGCGACGTCGAAACCTTCCTTGGCGCCCTCGACGAAGGCCTCGTAGACCTTGACCTTGCGCAGCGCGCCAATCACCAGGAACAACATGATCAGGCCGAACAGGGTCAGGTTGCCCAGGATCGACGACAGCGACGCCAGCGCGGTGGCCGACAGCGTGGCGAGCAAGGCCATGAAGCCACCCAGGACCAGGGCACCCGGGATCAGGTAGGCCAGTACCACCGGGTCCCACAGGCGCAGGCGCTGCATCACCGCGACCGACAGCAGGCCGACCAGGGTCGAGGCGCTGGTGGCCAGCAGGATCGGCAGGAACACCAGGGTCGGGTCGGCGGCGCCTTGCTGGGCGCGGTACATGAAGATGGTCACCGGCAGCAGGGTCAGGGACGAGGCGTTCAGCACCAGGAACAGGATCTGCGCGTTGCTCGCCGTGGTCGCGCTGGGGTTGAGGTCCTGCAAGGCGCGCATGGCCTTGAGGCCGATCGGCGTGGCGGCGTTGTCCAGCCCCAGGCCATTGGCCGCGAAGTTCAGGGTGATCAGGCCGATGGCCGGGTGGCCGGGCGGCACTTCCGGCATCAGGCGGCTGAACAACGGGCCCAGGGCCTTGGCCAGCCAGTCGACGATCCCGGCCTTTTCGGCGATCCGCAAAAAGCCCAGCCACAAGGTCAGGGTGCCGAACAGCAGCACCATCACTTCCACCGACAGCTTGGCCATGGCGAAGATGCTTTCCACCATCGCCGCGAAGATCCCGGCGTTACCGCCGACCAGCCACTGCGCCAGCGCTGAAACGGCCGCCACGATGAAGAAGCCAAGCCACAGGCCATTGAGCATCAGTTATTCCCCCAGAAGATGCGGCGAATGATAGCGGTGCGGACAGAAACGACAAACCCCGGATTGACCGGGGTTTGTCGATGATGACGGCTACAGCTGTCAGCCTTTGGTGACTTCACCGGCCGGCAGCGGCTCCTTGCTGCGCCAGTGCGGCAGGGAATTCCAGTAGCGCTGGCCCTTGGCGTCGTCGTACATGCCTTCCCAACGCGCGATGACCAGGACCGCCAGGGCGTTGCCGATCACGTTCAGCGCGGTACGGGCCATGTCCATGATGCGGTCGACACCGGCGATGAAGGCCAGGCCTTCCAGCGGAATGCCCACGCTGCCCAGGGTCGCCAGCAGCACCACGAAGGACACGCCCGGCACGCCGGCGATGCCTTTGGAGGTGACCATCAGGGTCAGGACCAGCAGCAGTTGCTGGCTGATCGACAGGTCGATGCCGTACAGCTGGGCGATGAAGATCGCCGCGATGCTCTGGTACAGGGTCGAACCGTCGAGGTTGAACGAGTAACCGGTCGGTACCACGAAGCTGCAGATGGCTTTCGGCGCACCGTAGGCTTCCATCTTCTCGATCACCCGCGGCAGCACGGTTTCCGAACTGGCGGTGGAGTAGGCCAGCACCAGCTCATCCTTGAAGATGCGCATCAGCTTGATCACCGAGAAGCCGAACAGGCGAGCGATCAGGCCCAGAACCACGAAGGCGAAGAAGGCGATGGCCACATAAACCAGGATCACCAGCTTGGCCAGCGGCAGCAGGGAGGCGAAACCGAAGTTGGCCACGGTCACCGCGATCAGGGCGAATACGCCGATCGGGGCGTAGTTCATGATCATGTGGGTGACTTTGAACATGCTTTCCGAGACGCCCTGGAACATCTTCACCAGCGGCTCGCGCAGGTCGGCCTGCAGGCTCGACAGACCGAGGCCGAACAGCACCGAGAAGAAGATGATCGGCAGCATCTCGCCGCGGGCCATGGCCGCGAAGATGTTCGATGGGATCAGGTTGAGGATGGTTTCGATGAACGCGTGTTCATGCTGTACCTCGGCGGCGGTCGCCTGGTACTTGGAAATATCCACGGTACCCAGGGTGCTCATGTCGATGCCGGCGCCCGGGTGGAACACGTTGGCCAGCACCAGGCCGACCAGGATCGCGATGGTGGTGACGATTTCGAAGTAGATGATGGTCTTCAGGCCGATACGCCCGAGTTTCTTCGCGTCGCCCACGCCGGCGATACCGACGATCAGCGAGGAGATCACGATCGGGATCACGATCATCTTGATCAAGCGGATAAAGATATCGCCCGCAGGTTGCAGGACGTTGCTGATCCACCAGGCTTTTTCGGCACTGAAATGGTTGAGCAGCGCACCAATTGCAATCCCCAGCACCAGACCGATGAGGATCTGCCAGGCGAGGCTTAGTTTTGCCTTCTTCATATCATTACCCTTACTTCAGTTGGACTCGGGCTGATGCGCGAACTGGAACGCTCAATGGCGGAAAAGTCTGTGCATCGGCCCCCGTATAAGGTCACCCCGAGCGAGCATTTACGGCTCTCTGCAGGCGAAAAAAGGCGCAACTATTCCGACGCAAGGGGGGCGCGTCTAATGCCGTAAACGCCTACCCTATGCCGAATCGGCATGAGTTTTTCTAAACGAAACGGGCGTCCCAACCGGTTCGAATGCGACATTTCTGCCTGACCATCTGCCGTGAAACGGCCATTTCAGGCGGCATTCAGCGTTTTTGAGTGGGTTCGAAATGACCTTCGAAAGAAGGGAAAGTTCTTACGTTAGAACCAGAAATCTCATCTGGAAAAAGCCAAAAGTTTCTCGATGTACGGTCGCAAGGAAACACCGTGAAACGGTTAGGCCACATATCTGGGAATGGTTGCCGCGTCCCCCGCCTGAAAAAGCAGGCCACCGCTCTGCCACAAAGGTTTGTGGCATTCAAACACGACGCAAGTCGTCAAGCCTGAGCGGCTGGCGAACTTGCGCCGCAGTTTTTCCTGACCCGGCCCTCGCGGAGGCACTCCCTGTACCCCTAGGTCACTCCGATCCGGTTGCGATCAGAACGTCCCGGCCCCCTGGTCATGCGCGGCCCCTCCTCGGGGCGGTGCAACAGAAAGCAAGGCCCGGGTGGGCGCTTGCTTTCCATGGTCGAACCTTCGAACAGTCAACTCAGTACCAGTTCGGGTCCTTTTTCAGCTGTTCCTTGAGCAAGCCCTGCATGCCAGCGTCCGGCTTGCCGAGAAAGCGGTATTCGGCATGGCGGGTCGGCGACTTGTCCGCGGGCAGGCCCGCCGGCACTTCGACCAACATGGCGTAGGCGTCTTTCTTGTCGAAACTGAACGCCACGATCAGGCGCTGGTTGCGACAGGTATCGCGGGTTTCGCAAAGCGGACCGACCAGGTACTTGTCGCCGTCTTCTTCCACCGCATTCATCTGCTGCGCGTCACCGGACAGGTTCATCACCCATTCCGGCAGGCGTTCTTCCTTTTCGACGACTTCCTGCCAGGTTTCACGGTATTGCGGGTCACTGTTCAACAACTCGTTGACCCGGGTCTGACCGTCGTTGGCCGCCATCGCCGTGGCCGCGCCGCCCAGCAACAGGGCGGCGGCCAATGTTTTCAAAGAAACGCTCATGTTCAACCTCGACCACGACGGCCAAAGAAGAAGGAAGCGATGAACATCACCAGGAAAACGACAAAGAGAATCTTGGCGATACCCGTGGCGGTGCCCGCGATACCACCAAAGCCCAGTACCGCGGCGATGATGGCAATGATCAGGAATGTGATTGCCCAGCTCAACATGGTCATTCTCCTTACGCTTCTATTTAGAGGTACTGCCTAGCCGGCCCGCCGTTGCGCACCGACTGTCCTGCCTAGAACACCCAGCGCTCCTGATAAGCCGTGTCGGTGGCAGGCTGAGCCTGGTCGACGTCCATCAGAAGCATCGGGGCGGAATCGGCAAACCGAGTGCTGACTGCACTGAAGTGGGTTTGAGTGGGATGAGAAACCGGCAACCTCACAGCTTCTTGCTGCTGGCTTTGCTCCCAGCGTGAAAACTGCTGACCGCCAATCAAGGTCACCAGCAATGCCAGGCTGGCGAACAATCCCTGCTGCAGATGCAGGGACGAAACAGACAATGGGGCGAGACGTTGGCGTTTCATCCGGAAGCTCCTCCCATGGGGGTCATTGTTCTCAACGCTTGTTGCTGTGCCTGCGGCTTGTTCAACCGAGCCTGATCAGGTTGTTGCAGCCTGCATGCCAGCTTTCACGATTAGAACAAACTTAATAAAAACAATGACTTGCAATCATATTGAGAGGTTTGCCATACGCCATCCTGCACGATGCCGCCCTGGATACCGTGCGAATTGCACGATCGGCCCGGTACTTGAGGAAAAAAGCGCAGTTGAAAATGCATGGAGTACAGTGGCGAAATCGGGAAAGGACTGCGGGCAAGACCTGAAATCAATAAAAAACCTATTGTTTTCAATCTATTAGCAATAGACCCCGGAGATAACTAATCTGCACGCTTGGAAATCGATCAGAATTAACCATGCAACTTGCCCGATTTTTCCGGGACTAAATAAGATCACTCACTTCAGGAGCCTCGGACATGGAATCAGCACCGGAAAATCAAGGCCGCATTCTTCTGGTAGATGATGAGTCCGCGATCCTTCGTACCTTCCGTTACTGCCTGGAAGACGAGGGCTACACCGTCGCCACGGCCAATAGCGCCGCTCAGGCCGATGCCTTGCTGCAACGCCAGGTGTTCGACCTGTGTTTCCTCGACCTGCGCCTGGGCGAGGACAACGGCCTGGACGTACTGGCCCAGATGCGCATCCAGGCCCCCTGGATGCGGGTGGTCATCGTCACCGCCCATTCGGCCGTCGATACCGCGGTGGACGCCATCCAGGCCGGTGCCGCCGACTATCTGGTCAAGCCCTGCAGCCCCGATCAACTGCGCCTGGCGACCGCCAAGCAGCTGGAAGTCCGCCAGCTCTCGGCACGCCTGGAGGCCCTCGAAGGCGAAGTGCGCAAACCCAAGGACGGCCTGGACTCGCACAGTCCGGCGATGAAAGTGGTGCTGGAAACCGCCCGCCAGGTCGCCGGTACCGACGCCAACATCCTGATCCTCGGCGAGTCCGGCACCGGCAAGGGCGAGCTGGCCCGGGCCATTCATGGCTGGAGCAAGCGCGCCAGGAAATCCTGCGTCACCATCAACTGCCCGTCGCTGAACGCCGAGCTGATGGAGAGCGAGCTGTTCGGTCACAGCCGCGGGGCCTTTACCGGCGCCAGCGAAAGCACCCTTGGCCGGGTCAACCAGGCTGACGGCGGCACGCTGTTCCTCGACGAGATCGGCGACTTCCCGCTGACCCTGCAACCCAAGTTGCTGCGGTTCATCCAGGACAAGGAATACGAGCGGGTCGGCGACCCGGTGACCCGCCGCGCCGACGTGCGCATCCTCGCCGCGACCAACCTCAACCTCGAGGACATGGTGCGCGACGGACGCTTCCGTGAAGACCTGCTGTACCGCCTGAACGTGATCACCCTGCACCTGCCGCCGCTGCGCGAACGCAGCGAAGACATCCTGACCCTGGCCGACCGTTTCCTGGCGCGCTTCGTCAAGGAATACGCCCGTCCCGCCCGTGGCTTCAGCGACGAGGCCCGCGAAGCGCTGCTCAACTACCGCTGGCCGGGCAATATCCGCGAGCTGCGCAACGTGGTGGAACGCGCCAGCATCATCTGTCCCCAGGAAAAGGTGGAGATCAGCCACCTGGGCATGGCCGAGCAACCGACCAACAACACCCCGCGCATCGGCGCTGCCTTGAGCCTGGACGAGCTGGAGAAAGCCCATATCGGCGCCGTGCTGGCCACCAGCGATACCCTCGACCAGGCCGCCAAGACGCTCGGCATCGACGCCTCGACGCTGTACCGCAAACGCAAACAGTACAACCTGTGAGCCGCCCCTCATGAAGTTAGCGATGAAACTGCGCACGAGACTGTTTCTGAGCATCTCGGCGCTGATCACCGTGGCGCTGCTCGGCCTGCTGCTCGGGCTGGTCAGCGTGATGCAGATGGCCAAGACCCAGGAAGCGCTGATCCGCAACAACTTCATTACCCTGGACCTGGGGCTCAAGCTGCGACAGACCCTGGGCGACCAACTGCTCATCATGCTCAACCACAACCCTGACCGGACGGCGCTGGACGACTCCAGGCAGGAATACCTGGCCCTGCTCGAGCAGGGCATCGAGCATGAACGGCAAAACAATGTGCGTAACGGCTTCACCCAGGCACGCGACGACTACCAGCGTTTCTTCGAAGCCTTCGAGCGCGCCGACGGGAGCTCGGCAGGGGTCAATGGCAATACCGAACTGACCCACCGCTTCAATACCCTGCGCAATGGCTTGATCGGCGAGCACAAGCAGGCCCTGGACAACATCAATGACATCGAACACCAGGCCCGCAATCGCGCCTTGCTGATCGCCGGCCTGCTCGGTTTGGTCGGGCTGGCCGTGCTGATCATCGGCTTCATCACCGCCCACGGCATCGCCCGGCGCTTTGGCGGCCCCATCGAAGCGCTGGCCAAGGCCGCCGACAATATCGGCCAGGGCAACTTCGACGTGACCCTGCCCCTGTCTTCGGCTGCCGAGATGAACTTGCTGACCCGGCGCTTCGGAATCATGGCCCAAGCCCTGCGCGAGCATCAGGCCACCAATGTCGACGAACTGCTCGCCGGCCAGCAGCGCCTGCAATCGGTGCTCGACAGCATCGACGACGGTTTGCTGATGATCGACCGCCAGGGTCACCTGGAACACCTCAACCCGGTAGCCCAACGTCAGCTGGGCTGGGACGAGGAACGCCTCGGACAAGGGCTGGGCAGCGCCCTGCAGCGACCGGAACTGGACGAGCAGCTGCAACTGGTATTGCGCGGCGGCACCCTGGAACGGGCGCCGGAAGACCTCAGCGTCGAGGTCGATGGCGAATCGCGCCTGCTGACCTACAGCCTGACCCCGGTCAGCCATCCCCAGGGGCATATCCTCGGCGCGGTGATGGTGCTGCACGACGTCACCGAGCAACGAGCCTTCGAACGTGTGCGCAGCGAGTTCGTATTGCGTGCCTCCCATGAATTGCGCACCCCGGTCACCGGCATGCACATGGCGTTCGGCCTGTTGCAGGAACGCCTGCGCTTCCCAGAAGAGTCCCGCGAAGCCGACCTGCTGAACACCGTCAACGAAGAAATGCAGCGCCTGATGCAACTGATCAACGACCTGCTGAACTTCTCGCGTTATCAAAACGGCCTGCAGAAACTCACCCTGGCGCCTTGCACCCTGGAAGAGCTGCTGGAGCAGGCGCGCAACCGCTTCATCGGCGCAGCCACAGCGCAGGACATCGAGCTGCGGGTGGAGCTCCAGGCGCCGTTGCCGCGGTTGCACGCCGACCGCATGCAACTGGAGCGGGTGCTGGACAACCTGATCGACAATGCCCTGCGGCATACCGCCAAGGGTGGCTTGATCCGCTTGCAGGCCCGTAGGCATGGCGAGCGGGTCATCATCAGCGTCGAAGACAACGGCGAAGGCATCGCCTACGGGCAACAGGGGCGGATTTTCGAACCCTTCGTCCAGGTCGGACGCAAGAAAGGCGGGGCCGGCCTGGGTCTGGCGCTGTGCAAGGAAATCGTGCAACTGCACGGCGGGCGCATGGGCGTCTATTCACGGCCCGGGCAGGGAACCCAGTTCTATCTGGCCTTGCCCCTCTAGGGGCTAGGCCCCGTCATCCAGGCGCCGCGGCCCCAGGCGGCGCCCGCGGGTAATCAGGTCGATGAACTGCACCGCGCTCAGCGCATGGGCGAACAGCCAGCCCTGGCCAAAACGCACGCCCTCGCTGCTCAGCAGCAACGCCTGATCCTCGAACTCGATGCCCTCGGCAATCACCTTGAGCTGCAGGGCATGGGCCATGCGAATGATGTGCGGGGCGACGCCGCTGCTGGCGGCGTCATGCCCCAGGGCATCGATGAATGCCTTGTCGATCTTCAGGTAATCCACCGGCAGGGTCTGCAGGTACGCCAGGCTGCAATAACCCGTGCCGAAATCGTCGATCAGCACCTGATGGCCAACGTCCCGCAAGGCTTGCAGGTTATGCCGGGCGACCACCACATCGATCAGCCCGCGCTCGGTGACTTCGAAGGCGATCTGCCGCGCCGCCACCCGATGCAGCGCCAACAGGCGCGCCATCACTTTGCCGATCCGCGGCACCATGACATCGCAGGCCGCCAGGTTGACCGAGATGTACAGCTGCGGGTTGGCCCGCAACAGATGCCCCAATTGTTCGAGCAGGCGTTGCAGGACAAAATCGGTGATCGGGCGGATCTGCCCGGTATTCTCCGCCATGGGAATGAACAGGTCCGGGCTGGTCAGGGTGCCGTCCGGACGGCGCCAGCGCAGCAGGGCCTCGGCGCCGACACACTGGCGCGTGCGCAGATCGAAGATGGGTTGATACAGCACCTGCAGCTCACCGCGGCGCAGCGCCCCCTGCAATTCGGCGCCCAGGGATTGGCGCTGCCCGGCCAGCTGAAAGGCCAGGCCACCGATGAAGACCGCCAGCACCAGGCTGCTGGGCAGCAGCCACCACCACCCCTCGAAGATTTCTCGGCGCATGTTGGTGCGGGGGGTGACGAGCACCATCTGATACTCCGGATTGCTGGTGGGCATCCGGTAGATCAATTGGTCCTGGGTCACCAGCAACGGGCTGCGTCCCGTGGGCGGCCACGGTTCGGTCGGCGGCCACTCCAGCGCCGGCCCCAGCACCGGGATGGCCCGCGAGCCATGGTCGAGAACCACCATCAGGCTGCTGTTGGCAGGCAGGTCGACCATATCGGTCAGGTGCCCGCGAGACGTCGCCACGCGGAAGTTACCGCGCCCGAGCATCAGCGCCGCGCGGTTTTCATTGGGTTCGGTAGAAGTGTTCAGCCAGTAGCTGTAGGTCGGGCCGCGGATATCCGGCGGTCGCATCACGGCCAGGTTGTCCTGGAGCGGCCAGTTGGTGCAGGCCTGGGCTGAATCGATATAGGCCGCTTCATAAATGAAGCGGTAACTGAAGCTGATCTGCTGCAGGGTCACGACCATCTCGGGGCTGCATCCGCGCAGGGGCTGCGCCTCGAGTACGTCCAGGCCTTCACGCAACTGACCGAACAGTTGCTCCAGGCGTTCGAGAAAACGTTGGCCCTGGGCATTCATCTGCTCGCTTTCGCGCAGTTGCGCCTCGTGCATCGCAATGCCCAGGCTCGCCGCCAGCAGCAGGGCCGCACTCAACACAGCCGCACACATCGCCAACAGCCAGGGGCGATAGAACCAACTGCGTAGGGGTTCGCGAGCGGCCGGCATCATTGGATATCCGAGGGTTACCAATGAGTTATAGCTACTGATTGAGAAAAAACCCTGACCGTCGGGCGGGCGTCATTATTTTGTCTGGTTGAGCACCTGCAGGATCGCAGCGCTTTCTGCATCCGGCTGGCCGTCGAAACGCGACGGCCGGTAATGCATCTGGAACGCGGCCAGCACGTGACGGGTCGCCACATCCAGTTCGCCGGTCTGCGGCGTCTCATAACCCAGACGCGCCAGGCCTTGCTGGAACCAGGCGATGCTCGGCAACTGCGCGGCAAAGAACGCCTGCTGGCGCGCCACCGCCTGGGCGTTCGGCCACCGGCCCAACCCGGCTTCGGCCAGACGCTTCCAGGGGAACAGCGGGCCCGGGTCGAGCTTGCGCAGGGGAGCGATATCACTGTGGCCAATGATGTGCTGCGGCGCGATGTTGTTGCGCTTGCTAATGTCCTTGAGCAGCACGATCAGGCTCTGGACCTGCGCTTCGCTGTAGGGATACCAGACACGCCCGGTGGGCAGGTCGCGAAAGCCCGGGTTGACGATCTCGATCCCGATGGAGCTGGAGTTCAGCCAGGTACGGCCTTGCCACTGGCTCTCGCCGGCGTGCCAGGCGCGGTATTGCTCGTCCACCAGTTTGTAGATGGTCGCCGCCTTGTCGTCGCCGATCAGGTAGTGGCTGCTGACCTGGCCATGGGTCAGCAGTTGCAGGGAGCGCTCCATCGAGGCCGAGGTGTAATGCACCACCACGAATTGCACCCGCTCATCGAAGTTGACCGAAGGGTGGCTGGTATCGAAACGCGGACCGCTGGCGCAACCGGCCAGCAATAGAAGGGACAAAGCGAGGACAAGAACTTTCATGGCAGAAGGCAGTACGCTGGAGAAAATAATGCAACAGTGTAACGTACTGCCTTGGCAGAAAACCGGCGAACACACCGGTTTATACAAAATGGAACAAATTATGCGTCAGCCCAGTTCCACCCGGTTGCGCCCCGCCTCCTTGGCCCGATAGAGCGCCTGATCGGCTCTCTTGAGCACCAGGTCGCTGCGTTCTCCCGGTTTGAACGCACTCATGCCGATGGACATGGTGATGGTCACCCGCTCGCCCTTGAAGTGAAACGGACAGGCTTCGATGGCCGCCCGTAAGGTTTCCGCCAGGCGCGCCCCGACCGGCCAGGTGGTATCGGGTATCAGCAGGACGAACTCTTCACCGCCGAAACGGGCGATGAAATCGTTGCCGCGCAGGCGCTTGCGCAGCACGCCGGCGATGATCTTCAGCACCTTGTCGCCGGCCAGGTGACCGTAGTTGTCGTTGATCCGCTTGAAGTGGTCGAGGTCGAGCATCGCCAGCAACAAGGTGTTGCCGTGCTGCTGCCACTGCGCCACTTCATGCTCCAGACGCTCGCTCCAGGCCGCCCGATTGGGCAGGCCGGTGAGGGGATCGATCAGCGCTTTCTGCCGCTGTTCTTCCAGGTGCTCGCGGTAGCCCTGGGCTTCCTGCTCCATGCTCGACACCCGCTCGGCCAGGCTTTGCAGGCGCGCAGCCACTTCCTTTTCGCGTTCGTCACGCTGCTTCTGGTGATGGTCCATGGTGCCAAGCAGACCTTCCAGGTGGCTTTCCAGCACCTGCTTGAGATCGTCCAGATCCGCCGCTTCCTGAACGCTGCTTTGCAGGCCATCGACCTGCTCGCGAATCTGCGTGTCCATCTCCCGCGCCGCCGAACTGCTGTCGGCATGGCCCTCGCTGGCGGCCTGCAGGTTGCTCTGGAAGGATTCCAGGCGCTCGTTGAGTCGCTTGAGATACGCCTCGAACTCATGCTGGCCGCTGTCGGTGATCGCCAGCATCAATACCGCCAGATCGTCGAGGATCGGCAGCAATTCGTACCAGTTCAACCCATGTTGCAAGCGATCGCGCATGGACTCGGCTTGCGGCCGATGACGTTCTGGCAAGCTCAGGTCATCCAGAAGGCCGAGCAGGGTATGTTCGATGTGCTTGGCCACCGAACTGTAGGAGGGCTCCGGCGTGTCGGGCAGGGCATACAGCACATCCTGCTCGGCCTGCTGCGGGTCGATCGCCGCCAGCGCCTCGGCCATGGCCGCCGGCAACGGCAAGCGATCGAGCAGCACAGGCGCCGGGGCCGCCTCGGCGGGTGCGGCAACGATCAATTCATCCGGGTTGGAAAGAGCAACCGCAGCGTCGACAGTCGAAGGCTGCACGGCCGGCGGCACTTCAATGGGTTCAGGCGCGGCTGGCGACGGCGATTCCTGTGAATCCAGCATCGGCGGGGCCGGCTCGACGGCGATGGGTTTCTCCGACTCCAGCACCGGCGGTACAAAGGCTTCGACCTGGGCAGCCGTGGTTACCTCGGGCAGTGCTTGCGGTTGTGGCTCGGGCGGCTGGCTGACAGCAGCGAGCTCCTCGACTACAGGCGCAGGCACAGGGGCTTCGGACGGCCGTGCGGACGCGGCTTCGACACGAGGCGGGGGCGTTTCAACCGCAGCGCTTTCAGCCGTTGCCAGTGGCTGTACCGCAACCGGGCTCGCCACCACCGCAGGCATTTCGGCCGCGGACAGGGCAGGCGTTTCGTCAGCGTCACGGCCACCAAACAGACGCTGCAGCAAACCTGGGCGGGGCGGCTCCGCGGGGTTCTCCAGCTGGCTCAGCGCCTTGCCTTGCAGGCCGCTCAGCTCACCCAGCAACAGTGGAATTTCCCGGGCTTGGCCGACACGACCATCCAGTTGCTTGGCGAAGTTTTTCAGCGGACGACTCACCTCGCGAGGCAACGGCAGCTTCTGCAACTGGCTGACCAGCGAGGTCAGGGCCGTGCTCATTTGCTCGATGCGGGTCTCGCGGCGCTGCTCGGAGTCCAGCACGGCTTTTTCCAGGCGCGGCAACAGGGCCGCCAAGGCCGCGTCCATATCGTCGGTGCGCACCACCTCGCGCATTTCCTTCATGCACTGATCGACAGCGCGATCAGTACCTTCGGCCGCCAGCGTGCTGCGCACCAGGCCACGGCGAAGCAGGTCGAGGCGGGCATTCCAGCGTCGCTCGAGTTTTTCCTGTTGTTCGATACTTTTGAGGTACTTCTCTTTCCAGCGCTGGGCGTCGTCGCTCATTCATGGGTTCCGCGAGGGGCAGGACTCAGCGCGGGCAATGCATCGGCCGTGAGCGAACCCGGCAGACGAATCTCTACCGCGACCGGCAGGTGATCGGAAATCGGTTGGGCCAGGACTTCGACCCGCTCCAGCGTCAGGCTGGGGCTGAGCAAAATATGATCAAGACAGCGTTGCGGGCGCCAGCTGGGGAACGTCGCTTCCAATTGCGGCGCCAGCAGACCGAGGTCGCGCAACGGCGAATGCTCCAGCAGATCGCTGGCATGGGTATTCATGTCGCCCATCAGCACCTGATGCTTGTAGCCGCCGATCATCTCGCGGATATAGGCCAGTTGCCGGGTACGCGTGCGGGCGCCCAGGGCCAGGTGCATCATCACCACCACCAACGCCTCGGAACCATCGCCGAAGCGCACGAGGATCGCACCACGCCCCTTGGGGCCGGGCAGCGGATGATCTTCGATCGCCCAGGGACGCAGGCGGCTGAGCACGCCATTGCTGTGCTGGGCCAGGCGGCCAAGGTTGCGATTGAGCTGTTGGTACCAGTAGGGGAAGGCGCCGAGTTGGGCCAGGTGCTCGACCTGATTGACGTAGCCCGAGCGCAGACTGCCGCCATCGGCTTCCTGCAGGGCGACCAGATCGAAGTCGCCCAGCAGATCGCCGATCTTTTGCAGGTTGTCGGCGCGCCCGTTGTGCGGCAGCAGGTGCTGCCAGCCACGGGTCAGGTAATGCCGATAACGTTCGGTACTGATACCGACCTGGATATTGAAACTGAGCAGCCGCAGACGGCTGTCTGCCGGCAGGCCGGAGGACGCCACATGGTGCTCGTTGACCCGCGGATCATGCAGGCCAACGATGCGTTCCGTACCCCAACGTCGCATGGCAGGGACTCGCTTACTTGGCCGCCCGCTCTTTGGCGATCAGCTGGTCGGCGACGCTCAGGGCACCTTCAGGGCCACCGGCGGTGCCCAGGTCGAAGCGGTACTTGCCGTTGACGACCATGGTCGGTACGCCAGAGATCTGATAGGCCTGGGCCTTCTTCTTCGCGTCCTCGACCTTGCCTTTGACGGCGAACGAGTTGTAGGTGCTCAGGAATTTGTCCTTGTCGACACCTTCGCCAGCCAGGAACTCGGCCATTTCCTCTGGGGATGCGAGTTTCTTGCCGCCATGGATGGCTTCGAATACCGCTTTGTGGACCTTGTGCTCGACACCCATGGCTTCCAGGGTGATGAACAGTTGACCGTGAACGTTCCAGATACCGCCGAACATGGCAGGGATGCGCACGAAGTTGACGTCGGCCGGCAGTTTTTCAGCCCATGGGTTGATGGTCGGCTCGAAGGCGTAGCAGTGCGGACAGCCATACCAGAACAGCTCGACCACTTCGATCTTGCCAGGCACCGCAACCGGAACGGCGCTGCTCAGCTCTACATATTGTTTACCGGCTTCAAGGGGCTCGGCGGCTTGAGCAGTCATGCCAAACAGGCTGGCGGTGACGAGAGCGGCGCTGAGAATCAGATTACGCATGCTTTACTCCTGAACAAGTAAGGTCGCCTCACGCGGCCTGTTCGCAGACAGGTCATGGCAGGGCTTGAGTTCGCTAGTGTAGCGGCAGACGCCATAAAAAAGGGCGGCCTGAGCCACCCTTTATGCTTTCATCGACAGATTAATCGATCATTAACGTTGCGCAAGATAGACCCTTTCGCAACATGATCGCCGGCCTCAGTGCAGGCCCTGGATGTAGCTGGATACCGCTTCGATGTCCTTGTTGCTCAGCTTGGCGGCGATGCTGCGCATGATCATGGTGTCGCCGTCGTTGGTGCGGTTGCCTTCGCGGAAGTCGGTCAACTGCTTGGCTACGTACTGAGCATGCTGGCCACCCAGGTGCGGGAAGCCGGCAGCGGCGTTACCCGTGCCATTTGGCGAGTGGCAACCGGTGCAGGAAGGCATGCCTTGATCCAGCTTGCCGCCACGGAACAACTCTTCACCGCGAGCCACGACTTTCGGGTCTGCCGCGCCGACGCTGCCTTTCTGGCTGGCGAAGTAGGCGGAGAGGTCGGCCAGGTCCTGATCGCTCAGGTTGGTCAGCAGGCCGGTCATTTCCAACACCTGGCGCTTGCCGGACTTGATGTCGTGCAACTGCTTGTTCAGGTAACGCTCACCCTGACCCGCCAGCTTTGGAAAGTTAGGCGCCATGCTGTTCCCATCCGGACCATGGCAAGCACCACATACAGCGGCTTTCGCCTGACCGGCAGCAGCGTCGCCTGCAGCATGGGCGACACCTGTGATGCCCAAGGTCAACAGCAGACTCACGAGTAATTTGTTCATCAGCTAATCCAACTACGGCTAAGGGTTAAGAGTTATGGACCGGGATCACTCGCTCATCCAAAGGATGATGGCTCGGTAATCCTCGGCACTGCAGTCCATGCACAAACCACGCGGCGGCATCGCCTTGAAACCCTGGGTCACGTGTTGCACCAGCGTCTCCATACCTTGCGCCAGCCTCGGCGCCCAAGCTCCCTGGTCCCCCTTGCGGGGAGCCGTTGGTAGTTGGCCGGAATGACAAGCCCCACAAACACGGTTGTACACAGCTTCCGGATCCTGTGTAGCCTGAGCGCTGTAAAGCGGTATCAGGACGCCGGCAGCCAGCAGCCATTTCGTCATAAAACGACCTTTTCAGGGTTGAGAGCGTGCTGCGTTCTAATGCGCAATCAAGGTCTATCGCTCTCGTGAACTTCATCCTACGCTGGGACAAAGCGCACACAAAATCTGCGGCATTATATACTGGCGCTACTGAAACGGAAACGACACCGCTCGCCGCGTCCATTCTCGGCACCGCCCCTATCGGAAATCCCATGCAACTCAAAAATCCCATTCTTGGTCTGTGCCAACAGTCCACTTTCATGCTCAGCGCCGCCAAAGTCGATCAATGCCCCGACGACGAAGGCTTCGAAGTGGCCTTCGCCGGGCGTTCCAACGCTGGCAAATCCAGCGCCCTGAATACCCTGACCCATGCCAGCCTGGCACGCACCTCGAAAACTCCGGGCCGTACGCAGCTGTTGAACTTCTTCAAGCTAGACGACGATCGCCGTCTGGTCGACCTGCCGGGTTACGGTTACGCGAAAGTACCGATCCCGCTCAAGCAACACTGGCAGCGTCACCTGGAAGCCTACCTGGGCAGCCGCGAGAGTCTGAAAGGGTTGATTCTGATGATGGACATCCGCCATCCGATGACCGACTTCGACCTGCTGATGCTCGACTGGGCCGTCGCCAGCGGCATGCCGATGCACATCCTGCTGACCAAGGCCGACAAACTGACCTACGGCGCGGCCAAGAACACCCTGCTCAAGGTGCAGTCGCAAATCCGTAAGGGCTGGGGCGATAACGTCACCATCCAACTGTTTTCGGCACCAAAACGCATGGGCCTGGAAGAGGCCTACACTGTACTGGCGGGCTGGATGGAACTGGCGGACAAAGGCGCCGAAACCGAGGCCTGAAAGACATACGCAAAACTGCCTGTGGTGTGATCAGGCAAGGCAAAAACTGGCGGAAACGGCTGGGGTCGCATTCGACTTTAGGGGCCTAAATGAGCATTTCCCGCCAGTTTTTAACGCAGCATGATCGCGCCACAGGCAGTTTTTGGGCAAAAAAAACCCCGGACTTCGTATGGGGAGGGGAAGTTCGGGGTCCAAGTTCCGGACCGCTAGGGCGGGGTCCAGATATCTGCCAACACTTAACACAACATAGGAGCATCGAAGGGCTTCACCAGCCATTCAGTTACTCTGAGTGGGCTTTCACTGATTAAGTTCCGGGAGGTTTCAAAAACTATTGGCAATAGTCGATGAAATTTTCCGCACTAATAGCTCTTCGCTAGCCTTCGCCGCGGCACTATGCCGCGGCCAAAGTACTGCCTTCTCGCCTCAGTGCGCCTCATCCCAGTTACTGCCCACCCCGACTTCGACCAGCAGCGGCACATCCAGGGTCGCGGCATTGCTCATGTAGCCGCGAATCTCCTCGCTCACCTTGTCCACCAGGTCTTCGCGCACTTCCAGCACCAGTTCGTCGTGCACTTGCAGGATGACCTTGGCATCCAGGCCTGAGGCCGTCAGCCAGTTGTCTACCGCCACCATGGCCTTCTTGATGATGTCGGCCGCCGTGCCCTGCATCGGTGCGTTGATCGCCGTACGTTCGGCGCCGGCGCGTTCCTGCGGCTTGTTGGAGTTGATCTCCGGCAGGTACAGGCGGCGGCCGAACAGGGTTTCCACATAACCCTGTTCCGCGGCCTGGGCGCGGGTGCGGTCCATGTATTCGCGCACGCCGGGGTAGCGGGCGAAGTAGGTGTCGATGTAGGCCTTGGCAGTCTTGGTATCGACGCCGATGTCCTTGCCGAGCTTCTGCGCGCCCATGCCATAGATCAGGCCGAAGTTGATCGCCTTGGCGCTGCGGCGCTGATCGGAACTGACGTCCTTGAGCTCGACCTTGAACACTTCGGCCGCGGTGGCCGTGTGCACGTCGAGGTTGTTACGGAAGGCATTCATCAGCCCTTCGTCGCGGGACAGGTGCGCCATGATCCGCAGTTCGATCTGCGAATAGTCCGCCGCCAGCAGCTTGTAGCCAGGCGGCGCGATGAAGGCCTGGCGGATGCGCCGGCCTTCGGCGGTACGCACCGGGATGTTCTGCAGGTTCGGATCGCTGGAAGACAAACGCCCGGTAGACGCGACTGCCTGGTGATAGGAGGTGTGGATTCGCCCGGTACGCGGGTTGATCTGCTCCGGCAGGCGGTCGGTGTAGGTGCTCTTGAGCTTGCTCATGGAGCGGTACTGCATCAGCACCTTGGGCAGCGGGTAGTCGTCCTCGGCCAACTTGGCCAGCACTTCTTCAGCGGTGGACGGCTGGCCTTTGGCAGTCTTCTTCAGCACCGGCAGGCCGAGCTTGTCGTAGAGGATGACTCCCAGTTGCTTGGGCGAACCCAGGTTGAATTCTTCGCCAGCGATCTCGAAGGCTTCACGCTCCAGCGCCACCATCTTGTCGCCCAGTTCGATGCTCTGCACGCCCAGCAGGTCGGCGTCCACCAAGGCACCCTGGCGCTCGATCCGCGCCAGCACCGGCACCACGGGCATTTCAATATCGCTGAGCACGCTGGCCAGGCTCGGGATCGCGGCCAGTTTTTCATGCAAGACCTGATGCAGACGCAGGGTCACATCGGCGTCTTCCGCCGCATAAGGTCCGGCCTGCTCAAGAGCAATCTGGTCGAAGGTCAGCTGCTTGGCGCCCTTGCCGGCGATGTCCTGGAAACTCACGGTGGTGTGGCCCAGGTATTTCTCCGCCAGGCTGTCCATGTCATGCCGGGTGGCGGTGGAGTTGAGCACGTAGGACTCGAGCATGGTGTCGAAGGCGACCCCGCGCACCGTGATGCCGTTGGCCTGATCGCCGCCGATGGCGCAGTTGGCCAGGATGTTCATGTCGAACTTGGCGTGCTGGCCGACCTTGAGCTTGTTCGGGTCTTCGAGAATCGGCTTCAGGGCGCGCAGGACGGTGTCGCGATCCAGTTGTTCCGGCGCGCCGATATAAGAGTGGGTCAGCGGAATATAAGCCGCTTCGTTGGCCTGCACGGCGAAGGACAACCCCACGAGCTGCGCCTGCTGGGCATCGATACCGGTGGTTTCGGTATCGAAGGCGAACAGCTTGGCGTTCTTCAGCTTTTCCAGCCAGACATCGAAACGCGCCTGATCGAGGATGGTTTCGTACTGGGCTTCGACAACCACCGGCACTTCGATCTCGACCTGAGTCAACAAGTCGGCCACCGGCTCGGAGGCGGCGACACTCAACTCCAGGCGCTTGGCATCGCGCTGCAGCTCGTCGAGCCAGCTCTTGAACTCCAGCAGGCTGTACAGCTCGACCAGTTTGTCGCGATCCGGTTCGCCCAGGTGCAGGTCGTCCAGGCCGACATCCAGCGGCACATCGACCTTGATCGTCGCCAGCTGATAGGAGAGGAAAGCCATCTCTTTGTGCTCTTCGAGCTTGGCCGGCAGGGTCTTGGCCCCGCGAATCGGCAGGCTCGGGACGATATCGAGCTGTGCATACAGCTCGTTGAGGCCACCGTTCACCCCCACCAGCAGGCCGGAAGCAGTCTTCGGGCCGATGCCCGGCACACCCGGGATGTTGTCGGAGGAGTCGCCCATCAGCGCCAGGTAATCGATGATCTGCTCGGGAGCGACGCCGAATTTCTCCTTCACGCCCTCCACGTCCATGCTGCTACCGGACATGGTGTTGACCAGCGTAATGTGCCCATCCACCAACTGCGCCATGTCCTTGTCGCCGGTGGAGATCACCACCGGCCGGTTGGCCGCCGCGCTGCTGCGGGCCAGGGTGCCGATCACGTCGTCCGCCTCGACGCCCTCGACGCACAGCAGCGGAAAGCCCAGGGCGATCACGCTGGCGTGCAGCGGTTCGATCTGCACCCGCATGTCGTCGGGCATGCTCGGGCGATTGGCCTTGTACTCGGCGTACATGTCATCGCGGAAGGTCCCGCCCTTGGCGTCGAACACCACGGCGAACGGGCTGTCCGGGTACTGCTTGCGCAGACTCTTGAGCATGTTCAGCACGCCCTTGACCGCACCGGTCGGCATGCCTTTGGAAGTGGTCAGCGGGGGCAGCGCGTGGAAGGCGCGGTACAGGTAGGACGAACCGTCCACCAGGACGAGGGGGGCTTGGCTCATGAGCAGGATCAACCTTTTCGGCGGGTCCGGCGCTAGAATAGCGGGACCGTTGACGACAAAGGGACAAGGTTATCATGCGCACACTAAATCGCTTGCTGCTGGCCAGCCTGATTGCAATCGCGCCGATGGCCGTGATTGCGGCGGAGGATGCGCCATCGGCGGATCCGGAAGTAACCATTCGCACGGAAGGCGACAAGACCATCCAGGAGTACCGCCAGAACGGTTTCCTGTACGCCATCAAGGTCACACCGAAGGTCGGCAAACCCTACTTTCTGGTGCGCGCCGACGGTTCCGATGGCAATTTCATTCGTTCTGACCAGCCGGATATGCTGATTCCGGCGTGGAAAATTTTCGAGTGGTAAACCACTCCTAACTTCAACCGGCGCTGGCTCGACAGCGGCGCCCGTACTGGCAGTTTTTAACCATGTCTGTGTTTACTCCCCTGGCTCGGCCCGAGCTGGAAACCTTTCTCGCCCCTTACGGGCTCGGCCGCCTGCTTGACTTCCAGGGGATTGCCGCTGGTAGCGAAAACACCAACTTCTTCATCAGCCTGGAACAGGGCGAGTTCGTCCTGACCCTGGTCGAGCGCGGCCCGGTCCAGGAAATGCCGTTCTTCATCGAACTGCTGGACGTGCTGCACGACGCCGACCTGCCGGTGCCTTACGCCCTGCGCACCACCGACGGCGTGGCCCTGCGCGAGCTGGCCGGCAAGCCGGCGCTGCTGCAGCCGCGCCTGGCCGGCAAGCACATCAAGCAAGCCAATGCCCAGCATTGCGCGCAGGTCGGCGAGCTGCTGGCGCATCTGCACCTGGCGACCAGGGACAACATGATCAAGCGCAAGACCGATCGTGGCCTGGACTGGATGCAGGAAGAAGGCTCGCAGATGCTGTCCCATCTCGACCCGCAGGCGCGGGACCTGCTGCAGCGGGCCCTGGATGAAATCGACGAGCAGAAGGTGAAGATCCTCGCGCTGCCTCGGGCCAACATCCACGCCGACCTGTTCCGCGACAACGCGATGTTCGAAGGCACGCACCTGACCGGGCTGATCGACTTCTACAATGCCTGCTCCGGGCCGATGCTGTATGACGTGGCGATTGCCCTGAACGACTGGTGTTCCGACGCCGACGGCCTGCTCGACGGCTCGCGCGCCCGGGCCCTGCTGGGTGCCTACGCGGCCCTGCGTCCGTTCACCGCCGCCGAGGCCGAGCTGTGGCCAACCATGCTGCGGGTGGCCTGTGTGCGCTTCTGGCTGTCGCGCCTGATCGCCGCCGAGTCCTTCGCCGGACAGGACGTGCTGATTCACGATCCGATGGAGTTCCAGTTGCGCCTGGCCCAGCGTCAGCAGGTCAGCGCGCCATTGCCGTTCGCCCTCTGAAAGCCTCGCGGGCAAGCCCGCCCCTACGCTCTCTTGTAGGAGCGAGGCTTGCCCGCGATAGCGTCAGCCGTCTTTACAACGACTCCAGGCAACCCGCCAGATCGTTGCCCAGCTTCTCCAGCACCTGCTCATAACCCCGCGCCGTGGCCGGGGTGTAGCCGCCCAGCGCATCGAGTTCCGCCAGCTTCACCGGCAAACCCGCCACCAGGGTTTCGGCCAGGCGCGGGCGCAATGGCGGCTCGCTGAACACACAGGTCTTGCCGACCTGCTGCAAGCGCGCGCGCATTGCCGCTACGTGCTGCGCGCCCGGCTGCACTTCGGCCGCCACGCTGAACACGCCCGCATGCTTGAGCCCATAAGCGTCTTCGAAGTAATCGAAGGCTTCATGGAAGACGAAATAAGGCTTGCCGGAGATCGGGGCCAGGCGGGCTTTCAAACGGGCATCCAGGGCATCCAGGCGTGCGTCGAAAGCCTTGGCGTTGCTCTGGTAACGCACGGCGTTGGCCGGGTCCGCGGCGCTCAGGTCGGCCGCCATGCGGTCGGCGATGACCCGCGCGTTGACCGGCGACAGCCACAGGTGCGCATCGAGGCTGCCTGGACGATGATCGTGGTCATGTTCGTCGGCTTCTTCAGCATGCGAGTGGTTATCTTCGGCGAAATGACGGAGTTTCAGGCCTGGCAGGTCCTGCACCGCCAGCGCTGGCAGCGTGCGGCCCTTGAGGACCCGCGGCAGGAAGCTCTCCATGTCCGGGCCGATCCAGTACAGCAAATCCACCGACTGCACCTTGCGCACGTCGGAAGGGCGCAGCGCATAGTTGTGCGGCGAGGCCCCCGGCGGCAGCAGGACCTCGGGCACGGCGATGCCGTCCTGGACGGCGGCGGCGATCAATTGCAGGGGTTTGATGCTGGTCAGGACCCGGACTTCGGCCTGGGCCGAGCTGATCACGAACAAACTGGCGGTAAAAGCGACAAAAAGGGCAAAAAGTCGGGACACAATGACCACTCGAAGAGGCGAGAACGGGTAACATAATAACGTCTCTCACCATTATCGTCGCCGCTCATGCCTAAAACCCCCCTTGCCAGTCGCCCCCACGACCACTCTCACTGCGTACACAGCGCACTGTCCGAGGCCGATGCCCTGTGCGCCCGCCAAGGCCTGCGCCTGACCGCCCTGCGTCGGCGGGTGCTGGAGCTGGTCTGGCAAAGCCACAAGCCGCTGGGTGCCTACGACATCCTCGCCGTGCTCAGCGAACAGGACGGTCGCCGCGCCGCGCCGCCAACCGTGTACCGCGCCCTGGATTTCCTCCTGGAAAACGGCTTGGTACACCGCATCGCCTCGCTCAACGCCTTCGTCGGCTGCAATCACCCGGAACACGCGCACCAGGGCCAGTTCCTGATCTGCCGCGTCTGCCACGCCGCCATCGAACTTGAACAGAAATCCATCAGCGACGCGATCATCAGCAGCGCGCGCGATGTCGGCTTCGTCGTCGAAGGCCAGACCGTCGAAGTGGTCGGCCTCTGCTCGGGTTGCCAGGGGGCTTGATGAGCAATGCCTTGATCCGCCTCGATCAGGTTGCGGTGACCTTTGCCGGGCAGACCGTGCTGGACAACATCCAGCTCAGTGTCGAGCCTGGGCAGATCGTCACCCTGATCGGTCCCAACGGCGCCGGCAAGACCACCCTGGTGCGCGCCGTGCTCGGCCTGCTCAAGCCCGACAGCGGCAGCGTCTGGCGCAAGCCGAAGCTGCGGGTCGGCTATATGCCGCAGAAGCTGCACGTCGACCCGACATTGCCGCTGTCGGTGCTGCGCTTCCTGCGCCTGGTGCCGGGCGTGGACCGCGCGACAGCCCTGGCCGCACTGAACGAAGTTGGCGCCGAACAGGTGATCGACAGCCCGGTGCAGAGCATTTCCGGCGGCGAGATGCAGCGCGTGCTGCTGGCCCGCGCCCTGCTGCGCGAACCGGAATTGCTGGTACTGGACGAGCCGGTACAAGGCGTGGATGTCGCCGGCCAGGCCGAGCTGTACAGCCTGATCACCCGTTTGCGCGACCGCCACGGTTGCGGCGTGCTGATGGTCTCCCACGACCTGCACCTGGTGATGAGCACCACCGACCAGGTGGTCTGCCTCAATCGCCACGTGTGCTGCTCCGGCCACCCGGAACAGGTCAGCGGCGACCCGGCCTTCGTCGAGCTGTTTGGCCAGAACGCGCCAAGCCTGGCGATCTATCACCACCATCACGACCACGCCCACGACCTGCACGGTTCGGTGGTCACCGGGGCCGCGGCCGGCCACGTTCATGTTCACGGAGATAGCTGCAAGCATGGCTGATTTTCTGTTGTACGCCCTGCTCGCAGGCCTGGCGCTGGCGCTGGTGGCAGGTCCCCTCGGATCGTTCGTGGTCTGGCGGCGCATGGCCTATTTCGGCGACACCCTGTCCCATGCCGCTTTGCTCGGCGTGGCCCTGGGCTTTCTGCTGGATGTCAGCCCGGCGGTGGCGGTGACCGTCGGCTGCCTGTTGCTGGCGGTGCTGCTGGTCACCCTGCAACAGCGCCAACCGCTGGCTTCCGATACGTTGCTGGGGATTCTCGCCCCCAGCACCCTCTCCCTCGGGCTGGTGGTACTAAGCTTCATGCATGACGTGCGGATCGACCTGATGGCCTATCTGTTCGGCGACCTGCTGGCGATCAGCCCCGGCGACCTGGCGTGGATTCTCGGCGGCAGCGCCGCGGTCCTGCTGCTATTGGTAGCCCTGTGGCGACCGTTGCTGGCGATCACCGTGCACGAGGAGCTGGCCAGGGTCGAAGGCTTGCCGGTTGCGTCGCTGCGCCTGGCACTGATGCTGTTGATCGCGGTGGTGATCGCGGTGGCGATGAAGATCGTCGGGGTCTTGCTGATCACTTCGCTGCTGATCATCCCGGCGGCTGCGGCCCAACGTCACGCCCGCTCCCCGGAGCAGATGGCGCTGGGCGCGAGCCTGCTGGGCATACTCGCGGTCTGCGGCGGGCTGGCGTTGTCGTGGTTCAAGGACACCCCTGCGGGGCCGTCGATCGTGGTCACGGCGGCCGCATTGTTTCTGCTGAGTTTTGTCCTGCCCCGTCGAGGGGTGTAGACTTGCTCGCTTTTTGCGCAATTAGAGAGTCGCAGGAATGAAGCCGTTCGCCTCCCGTTATCTGCTCCTTGTCGCATTTTCCCTGCTGCTGGGCGCCTGCCAGAGCACGCCGCCGGCTGAAGTGCCCGACGCCCGGGCCACTGCCATCGCACAGCTGCAGCAAAATATCGCCAGCAGCGAACTGGCCACCGCCGAAGACCAGTTGAGCGCCTTGCAGGCCCAGTCGCCCAACGACCCGCAGCTCGAGCAATACCAGCGTCAGCTGGCCGAAGCCTACCTGCAGCGCAGCCAGATCGTGTTGCAAAAGGGTGATGTCAACGCCGCCGCCACGGCCCTGAGCCGCGCCCGCGCGCTGATGCCCAAGGCACCGGCCCTGACCGGCGGCGTCGATGGCGCCATCACCCAGGCCCGTAAAGCCGAGCTGGAAAAAGCCGAAGCCGCACTCAAGGCAGCTGAAGCCCGGCCGCCAGCCAAGCTGATCGACCCGGCCGCCGAGAGCACCACCATTGCGCTGAACCTCAGTGATATCAAGCAACTGCGTCGGCAACTCGATGCGATCGCCGCCGATGTGGTGAATTACCAGTGCGACGTGAGCATCCAGGCGCCACGCACCGAAGATTACCCCTGGCTGAAGACCCTGCTGAGCAAGCGGGTGAAAAAGCTCGACGGCGAGTTCGACCTGCAGGTCAAGCGGCAGATCCTGCGCCACATCCCGGCACAGATGGTGCTGACGCCACGCAAAGCCCAATAACGCCACCTCTGTAGGAGCGAGCGGGTGGCGATCCGACTTGCCCGCGATGCGTGATGAACGCTAACGCGGTGCCAAACCCTTTCGCACGCAAGCTGTGCTCCTACAGAAGCGTCAGCAGCATCAGGCGGGAATCGCCTTGGCCTTCGGCTCCCGCTCCCAGACCCGGTGATGGGCAAGCGCGTTGAAGAACGCCTTCAACGCCTTGGCATCCCCGCCGACGATCAACCCCGCATCCACTTCCAGCTTGAGCACATCCAGCAATTGCTTGGCCTCGCCCTGCAAGGCAATTGCCTTGAGGTGCTTGTAGGCTTCGAGCAGGTAATGCAGGGCCACGCCATCGCCGCTCAAGGCCTGTATCGACTTGGCACCGCCCGGCACGAACACCGCGTCGAACGCCACTGACGGCAGCCCTTCCATGGAAGCGTCCACCGGCAGGGTCTTGCCATCCACCGTGGTCACGGGCGCCGAGGTCGGGCCCAGCAACCTGGCGTGGGCGCCTTCGGCTTGCAGGGCCTTTTTCAAGGCGTCGATCGCCTTGCCGTCGACCCCGTTCGCCGCCAGGATCGCCACTTTGCGGGTCTTGATATCCCCCGACAGCAGGTTGGCCTGGCTCAGGGCCGGTGAGTGATCGGGGGTCAGTTCAGGCACCTCGACAGTGCCCGCCTTGGGCACCGGCAAGCCCAGGTTCTGTGCGACCCGCCTGGCCAGCTCGAGATCGATATTGGCCAGGATCTCGTTGACCTGCCGCGCGCGGATCCACTCGCGCTC
Organism: Pseudomonas sp. GW822-FHT05A08; assembly: GCF_058800485.1. NCBI lineage: Bacteria > Pseudomonadati > Pseudomonadota > Gammaproteobacteria > Pseudomonadales > Pseudomonadaceae > Pseudomonas > Pseudomonas sp. GW822-FHT05A08. The sequence goes on along the minus strand of NZ_CM179511.1, from coordinate 318,658 downwards.
GACCTTGCCCAGCTCGAAGCTGTAGGCGGCGATGATGTGTTCCTGCTCATGCGTGCTCATGCTCTTGAAGAACAGTCGCGCCTGGGAGAAGTGGTCGCTGAAGGACGGGCTGCGCTGGCGGATCTTGTGCGCGTCGATGCGCTCGCTGTAGCTCTCGAAACCGCCATCCTCGGCCGCGGGCGGCGTCTCTTTCGGCCAGCCGCCATCGATGGAGTTGGGTTCGTAGGAGGCCCGCCCCTTGTCGATGGTGGTGCGGTGCATGGCATCGCGCTGGCCGTTGTGGAAGGGCGCCAGCGGGCGGTTGATCGGCAGTTCATGGAAGTTCGGCCCGCCGAGGCGGCTGATCTGCGTATCGGTGTAGGAGAACAGCCGGCCCTGCAGCAGCGGGTCGTTGGAGAAGTCGATGCCCGGCACGATATGCCCCGGGCAGAAGGCAACCTGCTCGGTCTCGGCGAAGAAGTTGTCCGGGTTGCGGTTGAGCACCATCTTGCCCAGGGGCGTGATCGGCACCAGCTCCTCGGGGATCAACTTGGTCGGGTCGAGAATGTCGAAATCGAACTTGTGCTCGTTTTCCTCGACTATCACCTGCACACCCAGTTCCCACTCCGGGTAATCGCCGCTCTCGATCGACTCCCACAGGTCGCGGCGATGGAAGTCGGTGTCCTTGCCCGCCAGCTTTTGCGCCTCGTCCCAGACCAGGGAACAGGTGCCCACTGTCGGTCGCCAGTGGAATTTGACGAAGCTGGAGGTGCCTTCGGCATTGATGAAACGAAAGGTGTGCACGCCAAAGCCCTGCATGCTGCGCAGGCTTTTCGGAATCGCCCGGTCGGACATGGCCCAGATCACCATGTGCGCCGATTCCGGCTGCAGCGACACGAAGTCCCAGAAGGTGTCGTGGGCCGAGCCACCGGTGGGGATCTCGTTGTGCGGCTCGGGTTTGACCGCATGGACGAAGTCGGGAAACTTGATCGCGTCCTGGATGAAGAACACCGGCATGTTGTTGCCCACCAGGTCGAAGTTGCCTTCGTCGGTGAAGAACTTCACGGCAAAACCGCGCACGTCGCGCACGGTGTCGCCAGAGCCGCGCGGCCCCTGCACCGTGGAGAAACGCACGAACACCGGGGTCTTCTTGCCCGGATCACGCAGGAAGCCGGCCTTGGTCAGGGCCGAATGATTCTCGTAGGTCTGGAAGTAGCCATGGGCGCCGACGCCACGGGCATGGACGATACGCTCCGGGATCCGCTCATGGTCGAAGTGCGTGATCTTCTCCCGCATGATGAAGTCTTCCAGCAGCGAGGGCCCGCGGGCGCCGGCCTTCAGGGTGTTCTGGTTATCGGCGACCTTGACCCCCTGGTTGGTGCGCAACGCCTGTTCGGTGGCGTCGGAGCGGAAGGTCTCCAGGCTGTGCAGCTTGCTGTTGGTGTTGCCGCGATCCAGGGTCTCGGTCCCGGCCAGCTGGCTTTTCGGTGCGCTTGGCTTCTTGCTGCTCATCAGGCAAAACTCCTCGTTGGCGAAGCCCCGGCGGGGCGGGGCTTCATCGGTCAAAATCGCCAGGCACGGCACCTGGCTTTTTTCGAGTGGCTTATTGAGTGACTGATGAGGTTTGGCGCCGTTCCTTTTTTATGACCTTTGATCGCGTTATTGCCAAATCGAAGGATGAATACAAAATAAATGCTAAGAACCTCTATACGGACAGGCTAAAATGCGCGCCCGGCTAACCGCTGATCCTTTTCTAACGCGCCCCACAAGGTTCGCTACGTGATCGAGTTTCAAAACGTCCATAAAACCTACCGGGTCGCCGGTAAGGATATTCCCGCCCTGCATCCGACCAGCCTGAAGGTCGAGAACGGCCAGGTATTCGGCCTGATCGGCCATTCCGGCGCGGGCAAAAGTACCCTGCTGCGCCTGATCAACCGCCTGGAAAACCCCAGCGGCGGCAAGATCGTCGTCGACGACGAGGAAGTCACCGCCCTGGACGCCAACGGCCTGCGCCGCTTCCGCCAGCAGGTCGGGATGATCTTCCAGCACTTCAACCTGCTGGCCTCCAAGACCGTGGCCGACAACGTCGCCCTGCCGCTGACCCTGGCCGGCGAGCTGTCGCGCAGCGCGATCGACCAGCGCGTGGCCGAGTTGCTGGCCCGCGTCGGTCTTTCCGATCACGCCAAGAAATACCCAGCCCAGCTGTCCGGCGGGCAGAAGCAGCGCGTCGGCATCGCCCGCGCCCTGGCGACCAAGCCGAAAATCCTGCTGTGCGACGAAGCCACCAGCGCCCTGGACCCGCAGACCACCGCGTCGGTCCTGCAACTGCTGGCCGAGATCAACCGCGAACTGAAGCTGACCATCGTGCTGATCACCCATGAAATGGACGTGATCCGTCGCGTCTGCGACCAGGTGGCGGTAATGGACGCCGGGGTGATCGTCGAGCAGGGGTCGGTGGCCGAAGTGTTCCTGCATCCCAAGCACCCGACCACCAAGCGTTTCGTCCAGGAAGACGAGCAGATCGACGAAAGCGAACAGCGCGACGACTTCGCCCACGTGCCAGGGCGCATCGTGCGCCTGACCTTCCAGGGCGATGCCACCTACGCGCCGCTGCTGGGCACCGTGGCCCGCGAAACCGGGGTGGACTACAGCATCCTCGCCGGCCGCATCGACCGCATCAAAGACGTCCCTTACGGGCAACTGACCCTGGCTATCACCGGCGGTGACATGGAGGCGGCCTTCGCCCACTTCACCGCGGCGGATGTCCACATGGAGGTGCTGCGCTAATGGAACTGCTGACAAGTTTCTTCGCCAATATCGACTGGTACGAAATCTGGCTGGCCACCGGCGACACCCTGCTGATGCTCGGTGGCTCGCTGCTGTTCACCGTGCTGCTGGGCCTGCCCCTGGGCGTGCTGCTGTTCCTCTGCAGCCCGCGCCAGCTGCTGGAGCAGAAGAGCCTCTACGCCCTGCTGTCGCTGCTGGTGAACATCCTGCGCTCGCTGCCGTTCATCATCCTGCTGATCGTGATGATCCCGTTCACTGTGCTGATCACCGGTACTTCCCTGGGTGTCGCCGGCGCGATCCCGCCCCTGGTGGTCGGCGCCACGCCGTTCTTCGCCCGCCTGGTGGAGACCGCCCTGCGCGAAGTGGACCGCGGCATCATCGAAGCCACCCAGTCCATGGGCGCGACCACCCGGCAGATCATCACCAACGCCCTGCTGCCGGAAGCCCGTCCGGGTATTTTCGCGGCAATAACCGTGACAGCTATTACCCTTGTTTCCTACACCGCCATGGCGGGCGTGGTAGGCGCGGGCGGTCTCGGCGACCTGGCGATCCGCTTCGGTTACCAGCGCTTCCAGACCGATGTGATGGTGGTCACCGTGGTGCTGTTGCTGGTGCTGGTTCAAGTTCTGCAAACCGTCGGCGACAAGCTGGTGGTGCACTTTTCCCGAAAATAAGTCGGCCCTGGCCGGCAGGCGTCCGGCACCGGGCGCCTCACAAGGAGCTAGCTGGATGAAAAAACTACTCGTCGCTTTCGCCGCCGTTGCCGCGTTCTCCGCGCACGCCGCTGACACCCTGACCGTGGCCGCCACTCCGGTGCCTCACGCCGAGATCCTCGAATTCGTGAAGCCGGCGCTGGCCAAGGAAGGCGTGGACCTGAAGGTCAAGGTCTTCACCGACTACATCCAGCCAAACGTGCAGGTCGCCGAAAAGCGCCTGGACGCCAACTTCTTCCAGCACCAGCCGTACCTGGATGAGTTCAACAAGGCCAAGGGCACCCACCTGGTGAGCGTCGCCGGCGTGCACCTGGAGCCGCTGGGCGCCTACTCCAACAAGTTCAAGAAGCTCGAAGAGCTGCCGGGCGGCGCCAACGTGGTGATCCCCAACGACGCCACCAACGGCGGCCGTGCCTTGCTGCTGCTGGCCAAGGCCGGCCTGATCAAGCTCAAGGATTCCAACAACATCCTGTCTACGGTCAAAGACATCACCGAGAACAGCAAGGACCTGAAACTCCGTGAGCTGGAAGCCGCGACCATCCCGCGCGTGCTGACCCAGGTCGACCTGGCGCTGATCAACACCAACTACGCCCTGGAAGCCAAGCTGGACCCGTCCAAGGACGCCCTGGTGATCGAAGGCAAGGACTCGCCTTACGTGAACATCCTGGTGGCCCGTCCTGACGACAAGGACTCGGACGCCATGAAGAAACTGGTTGCCGCCCTGCACAGCCCCGAAGTGAAGCAATTCATTCTCGAGAAGTACAAAGGCGCTGTGGTACCGGCGTTCTGATCGGTTGCAGAAACACAAACGGGGCGCCTTGAGGCGCCCCGTTTCGTTTCAGTTGCCTGCCGAGTTCCCTGTAGCCGCTGCCGCAGGCTGCGATCGGCTCCACAGGAGACGTGCTCTTGAGGCCCTCGGAAGGCGCTACGCGCCTTATCGCAGCCTGCGGCAGCGGCTACAGGATTCAGGCGTCCCGGGTTACTTGCGCTGCAACATCACCGGCAGCTGGGCCACCAGTTTCTGGTTGTTCAGCGGCGCGCGGATGAAGCCGCGCTGGGTGCCGTCCGGGCCGATCACCGCGAGGTTGCCGCTGTGGTCGACGGTATAATTGGGCTTGCTGGTGTCGGCGGGAATGAACGGGATGCTCACCGCGTTAGCGAGCTTCTGCACGTCCGCCACCGAGGTCGCGGTCAGGCCCTTGAAGTCCTTGTCGAAGTAGCCCAGGTACTGTTTCAGCTGCTGCGGCGTGTCGCGGTTCGGGTCGACGCTGACCAGCACCACCTGCAGGTTATCCACCGCCTCCTTGGGCAGCTCGCTCTTGATCTGGCGCAGCTGGGCGAGGGTAGTCGGGCAGATATCCGGGCAGAAGGTGTAGCCGAAGAACAGCAGGCTCCACTTGCCCTTGAGCTCATTGAGCACCACCGGCTGGCCTTCCTGGTCGGTCATCTTCACATCCGGCAGGTTGCGGCTCTGGGGCAGCAGGATGATCCCGGCGTCGATCAACGCGGTCGGATCCCCCTGGTTCTTGCCGGTCAGCACTTTGTTGACGGTGAGCCCCAGCACCAGGGCCACCAGCGCCACGAGAATAAAGACGGTTTTCTGAGTTCGAGTCATAGGTTCAACAATAGGTAGTGGTCTACGAGCAGCGCGATAAACAGCAGGAACAAGTAATAAATAGAGTACTTGAAGGTGTTGATCGCCGCGTGCGGCCGACTGCCACGGTACAGCACCCAGGCCCATTGCAGAAAGCGCGCGCCCAGGCCCAGGGCACAAATCAGGTAAAGCATGCCGCTCATATGGATCGCATAAGGCAGCAGGCTGACCGCCAGCAAGGCGCAGGTATAGAGCAGGATATGCACCTTGGTGTAGTGCTCGCCATGGGTCACCGGCAGCATCGGGATGTCGGCCTTGGCGTATTCCTCCTTGCGGTGAATGGCCAGCGCCCAGAAGTGCGGCGGGGTCCAGGCGAAGATGATCAGCACCAGCAGCAGCGGTTCGGCGGTCACATGGCCGGTGGCCGCGACCCAGCCCAACAGCGGCGGCGCGGCCCCGGCCAGGCCGCCGATCACGATGTTCTGCGGGGTCGCCCGCTTGAGGAAGCCGGTGTAGATCACCGCATAACCGAGCAACGACGCCAGGGTCAGCCAGGCGGTCAGCGGGTTGGTGAACGCCAGCAGCAAGGCTTGCCCGGCGATGGCCAGCAGCAGGGCGAAACCCAGCGCCGCCGCCGGCGACACCCGGCCTTCGGCCAGCGGCCGTTTGTGGGTGCGCGCCATGACTGCATCGATCCGCCGGTCCACCACATGGTTCACCGCCGCCGCCGCGCCGGCGCACAGGGCGATACCCAGGTTGCCGAACACCAGCACCGTCCACGGCACCCCGGCGCGAGTGGCGAGGAACATGCCCACCAGCGAGGTGATGAGCATCAGCACCACCACCTTGGGCTTGGTCAGTTCCAGGTAGTCACGCCAGATCGCCTGGCGGTGACGCTCGCCGATCAGAGTCGCCATGGCATCTCTCCTTTTATGGTTATGGGCCCGGCGGCGTGTTTGCGCGGGCTCAGGCGCCAGCCCAGCGGCAGGTGCGAGCGGGCGCGGACCAGGCTGGTGCGGGCGTGATAATTGACCAGCACCAGAGTCAGTAGCAGCGCAGCGCCGCCGGCGTTATGCGCCACGGCCACCGGCAGCGGCAGGTGGAACAGCACATTGCTGATGCCAAGGCCAATCTGCGCCGCCAGCGCCACCAGCACCAGCCCGGCGAGGCGGGTCATGCCCACATGCTTGAGTTGCCAGGCCAGGCCGAGCAACACCAGGGTCACCAGCAGCGCGCCGATGCGATGGGTCAGGTGGATAGCCGTGCGCGCGTCACTGTCGAGCTGCCCGCCCAGGTAGTTGGGGCCGATGTGCTGGGTCAGGTGAAAGCCATTGGCGAAATCCGCCGCCGGCCACCACTGGCCGTGACAGGTCGGCAGGTCGATGCAGGCCACAGCCGCGTAGTTGGAGCTGACCCAGCCGCCCAGGGCGATCTGCCCGATCACCAGCACCAGCCCGGCCGTGGCCCAGTATTGCAGGCGCCTGGGCACGATCAGCGCCGGCAGCACCCCGGACAGCCGTAGCGTCAGCAAGAACAGCAGGCTCAGGGTGGCGAAGCCGCCCAGCAGGTGCGCGGTGACGACTTGCGGCCACAGCTTGAGGGTCACCGTCCACATGCCGAACAAGGCCTGGGCGAACACCACCGAGAGCAGGAACAGCGGCAGTTTCAGCGGTTGCCCGGGATGATGCCGATGGGTCCAGGAGCGTGCCGCCAGCAGCACGATCAACAGGCCCAGGGTGCCGGCGAAATAGCGGTGGATCATCTCGTTCCAGCCTTTGTGGGCTTCCACCGGAGTGTCGGGAAAATGCAGTTCGGCATGGGCCAGCTGGGCTTCGCTTTTCGGCACGCCGATGAAACCGTAGCAACCCGGCCAATCCGGGCAGCCGAGGCCGGCGTGGGTCAGCCGGGTATAAGCGCCGAGCAGCACCACGATCAGCGCCAGCAAGGTGGCAAACAAGGCGAGGCGAAATCCAGGTTTGGCCATGACGATGCCCTTATCCGATGTTCGACAGTTTCAGCAGATGACGCAGGTCGTTGAGCAGGTCCTTGCCCTTGACCCGGGCGTCGTAGCGCAGGACCAGGTTGCCGTGCGGGTCGACGATCCACAGCAGCGGTGCGCCCTGGTCGCTGGCGCCCTTGGTGAAGGTCGGCAGGTCCAGTGGATAGCGTTGTAGTTGCGGGTATTCGCGTTGCAGCTTGGCCTGGTAGTCGGCGTCCAGCGGCTGGGCGGCGGCCAGGGCGTGGCTGGCCCGGGAGGCGTCGCGGCCGAGGGAGATCTGGATCTGCCGCGCCAGGTACACCAGTTGCTGGCAATCCACGGCGCAGTCCCTGGGCGCGGTGACCAGGATCTGCCAGCGCGTCTCGTCGGCCTGGACCCCGATGTCGGCGCGGCTCTGGCCGTTGCCGATCAACTCGCCGTGGTAGCTGCGGCTTTCCGGCACCCAGAACTGCAACTTGTACATGCCGGTGGCGAGGATCATCGGACCGATCACCATGGCCACGATCAGCAGCAGCTGCCAGCGTCCGCGACGCCGGTTATGCGGCGCCTGGGCCTCAGAAATGTTGGGTGGATTCATGGCCGCTCCCATGGTGTTTCTCCCTTGCGTTATGCCATCCGAGATAGAGGTACAAAGCGCACAGGGCCAGCGCCATGGCGAACCACTGCACGGCGTAGCCCAGGTGTTTTTCCGGCCCCATGGCCACCACCGGCCATTCGGTCATGTAGGCGCCCGGGCCAGCCTCCTGGCGCAGCTCGTAGGCAAAACCGCTGCGTCCCAGTTCGCTCCAGAGCCTGGCCGGATCGATCGTCGTCACCAGCCGCGGCCACTGGGCATTCAGTGGGTCGGCGTGCAGTTGAAAGGTCGCGCCGGAGGCGACATAGACCCAGGCATCGAGGCTCAACGACTGTTCCGGGGTGTTGAATGCGGGTGGCGTGCGCCGGTCCGGCCAGGGCAGCCAGCCACGGTTGAGCAGCAGCCATTGGCCGCTGGCCTGGTCGAGAAAGGGTTGCAGCAGCTCGACCCCGACCTTGCCTTCATGCATGCGGTTATCCAGCAACAGGCTGTGGGCCGCATCGAAGCGGCCATGCAATTGCACCCGACGGAAAGCCGGATCGCTGGCAGCCTGCAGTTCATCCACGGTCAAAGGCTCGGCCACCCGCCGTTCGGCGTAGCTGGCCAGCAGCTCGCGCTTCTGTTCGCCCCGCCCCAGTTGCCAGAACCCGAGCGTCACCAGCACCGGCAACAACGCCAACACCACCAGGGTCGGCAGCACGCCCGGACGAAAACCGTTCATGGCAGCGCCCGAAAGTGGCGAGATCGACTGGCTATACTCAAGCGCATCGCGTTTCTCCCGGAGCCCACCATGCTTAAAGCGGCCATCGTCCTGTTGCTGATCGCCACGCTCATCAGCCTGTTCAGCGGCCTGTTCTTTCTGGTCAAGGACGACAGCAGCTCCCATCGCCTGCTCAGGTCGCTGACCGTTCGTGTGTGCCTGGCCGCGCTCACCGTCGGCTTGATCGCCTGGGGTTTCTTCAGCGGCCAGCTGGTGTCGCACGCGCCCTGGTAACGCCGCGCTCAGAGCACGTAGACGAAGACAAACAAACCGATCCACACCACATCGACGAAGTGCCAATACCAGCTGGCCGCCTCGAAACCGAACTGATGCTCGGCGTCGAAGTGCCCCTTCATGATGCGCATCAGCATCACGAACAAAATCAGCGTGCCGATGGTCACGTGGGCGCCGTGAAAGCCGGTGAGCATGAAGAAGGTGGCGCCGTAGATGCCCGAACCCAGGGTCAGCCCCAGCTCGTGGTAGGCATGCAGGTATTCCTCGGCCTGGAAGCCGAGAAACGCACAGCCCAGCAGCACGGTGATCGCCAGCCAGATTTTCAGCGCGCCGCGGTGGCCGTTCTTCAGAGCGTGGTGGGCGATGGTCACGGTGACGCTGGAACTCACCAGCAGCACGGTGTTGAGCAGCGGCAGGCCCCAGGGGCTGATGACTTCCTTGGGCGGCGGGAACAGCTTGGAATCGGGGTTTTCGAGCAATGGCCAGACGAACTCGAAGTTCGGCCAGAGCATGTGCGCGATGCCCTTGCTGCCTTCGCCGCCCAGGGCCGGGCCAGCGATATGGCGCACGTAGAACAGCGCGCCGAAGAAGGCGATGAAGAACATCACTTCGGAAAAGATGAACCAGCTCATGCCCCAGCGGAACGAGCGATCCAGCTGGGCGCTGTACAGGCCGGCGCGACTTTCCTTGATCACCGCGCCGAACCAGCCGAACAGCATGTAGGCCAGCAGCAGGCTCCCGACGAAGAAAATCAGCGGGCCATGGGATTCCGGGCGCGCGGCCTTGAGGTCGTTGAACCAGGTGGCCAGGCCGAACACCGTAACGAACATGCCCACCGTGGCGATGATCGGCCACTTGCTCTGGGCGGGAACGTAATAATGCTCATGAGTTGCCATTTATTGTTCTCCTTATCGGGCACCGTCTTAACCGCCGGTGTTGGTGCTCACGGCCACCGGTGGATGACGCGCGGTGATATCGAACAGCGTGTAAGCCAGCGTCAGGTGCTTCACATCCTTGGGCATGTCGCGGTCAACGATGAAACGTACCGGCATCTCGATCTGCTGACCGGGTTGCAGCACTTGCTGGGTGAAACAGAAGCATTCGGTCTTGTGGAAATACATCGCGGCGCTGCTCGGCGAAATGCTCGGGATCGCCTGGGCGCTCATCGGCCGGTCGCTGGGGTTGCGGGCAATGAAGATCATCTCGTTCACTGCGCCGGGATGAACCACGATGTCGTCGGCCTTGGGATAGAAGTCCCAGACCATGTCGATCGCGTTGGTCGACAGGAACTGCACGCGCACCTGGCGCGAGACATCCACTTGCTGCTCGCCGGAATACTGCCCGCCGGTCTTGCCGTTGATGCCCAGCGCCTTGCACATCACGTCGTAGATCGGCACCAGGGCAAAACCGAAGACGAACATCGCCGCCACCACCAGCAACAGGCGGGTGACCAGCTTCTTCATCGAAACCTCGGCCATCAGCGACCTCCTGCTGTTTCAGAGGCGAGCGGGCATCGCACCAGGCTGTTCATTTCACTTCCGGCGGCGTGGTGAAGGTGTGGTACGGCGCCGGCGACGGCACGCTCCACTCCAGCCCTTCGGCACCGTCCCAGGGCTTGGCCGGTGCGGGTTGGCCGCCACGGATGCACTTGATGACGATGAACAGGAAGAAGATCTGCGTCGCGCCGAAGGTGAACGCGCCGATGGACGACACCATGTTGAAATCGGCGAACTGCAGGTTGTAGTCCGGGATCCGCCGCGGCATCCCCGCCAGGCCGACGAAGTGCATCGGGAAGAACGCCATGTTCATACCGATGAAGGACAGCCAGAAGTGCAGCTTGCCCAGGGTTTCGTCGTACATGTGCCCGGTCCACTTCGGCAGCCAGTAATAGGCCGAGGCGAAGATGCCGAAGATCGCGCCCGGCACCAGCACATAGTGGAAGTGCGCAACCACGAAATAGGTGTCCTGGTACTGGAAGTCCGCCGGGGCGATGGCCAGCATCAGCCCGGAGAAGCCGCCGATGGTGAACAGGATCACGAAGGCCACGGCGAACAGCATCGGCGTCTCGAAGGTCAGCGAGCCCTGCCACATGGTGCTGACCCAGTTGAAGACCTTGACCCCGGTCGGCACCGCGATAAGCATCGTGGCGTACATGAAGAACAGCTCGCCCACCAGCGGAATGCCGACCACGAACATGTGGTGCGCCCAGACGATGAACGACAGGAAGGCGATACTCGCCGTGGCGTAGACCATCGAGGTGTAGCCGAACAGCGGCTTGCGCGAGAAGGCCGGGATGATCGCGCTGACGGCGCCGAAGGCCGGCAGGATCATGATGTACACCTCGGGGTGACCGAAGAACCAGAACACATGCTGGAACAGCACCGGATCACCGCCGCCGGCGGCGCTGAAGAAGCTGGTGCCGAAGTGGATGTCCATCAGCATCATGGTCACGCAGCCGGCCAGCACCGGCATCACCGCGATCAGCAGGAACGCGGTGATCAGCCAGGTCCAGACGAACAGTGGCATCTTCATCAGGGTCATGCCGGGAGCACGCAGGTTGAGGATGGTGGCGATCACGTTGATCGCGCCCATGATCGAGCTGATGCCCATCAGGTGGATGGCGAAGATGAAGAAGGTCACGCTTTCCGGCGCGTAGGTGGTGGACAGCGGGGCGTAGAAGGTCCAGCCGAAGTTGGGTCCGCCACCGGGCATGAACAGGGTCGAGACCAGCAGCAGGAACGCCGCCGGCAGCAACCAGAAACTGAAGTTGTTCATCCGTGGCAGAGCCATGTCCGGCGCGCCGACCATCAGCGGGATCATCCAGTTGGCCAGGCCGACAAAGGCCGGCATCACCGCGCCGAAGACCATCACCAGGCCATGCATGGTGGTCATCTGGTTGAAGAATTCCGGCTGCACGATCTGCAGGCCGGGCTGGAACAGCTCGGCGCGGATCACCATGGCGAACGAGCCGCCGAGCAGGAACATGGAGAAGGCGAACCACAGGTACAGGGTGCCGATGTCCTTGTGGTTGGTGGTCAGCACCCAGCGCATCAGGCCCTTGGCGGGGCCGTGGGTGTGGTCATGATCGCCAACGATTGCATGACCGTGCTCATCGCTCACAGCGTTCATGGCCTGTCTCCTGTAAACGGTTGGGCTGGACGATCGAGGGCGACACGCCCCGAGCGGCTGCGGGAACACGCAATGGACCGGGTCATTTGCTTTGCGCCTGTTTCAGAGCCAGGACATCCTTGGGCGTCACCATGTCGCCTTTGTTGTTGCCCCAGGCGTTACGTTCGTAGGTGATCACCGCTGCCAGATCGACTTCCGACAACTGCTTGCCGAACGCCGCCATGGCGGTGCCGGGCTTGCCGTGGAAGACGATGTTCAAGTGATCCGCCACCGGCCCGGTGGCGATCTTCGAGCCCTTGAGCGCCGGGAACATCGGCGGCAGGCCCTGGCCTTCGGCCTGGTGACAGGCCACGCAGGTGGTGTGGTAGACCTTGTCGCCACGGGCCACCAGCTCTTCGAGGGTCCATTCCTTGCTGGTCAGTTCCTTGAGCTTGAGGGCTTCGGCCTTGCGTTCGCCCAGCCAGGTGTCGTAGTCGGCCTGGGTCTTCACGTCGACCACGATCGGCATGAAACCGTGGTCCTTGCCGCACAGCTCGGCGCACTGGCCGCGATACAGGCCGGGCTTGTCGACCCGGGTCCAGGCTTCGTTGACGAAACCGGGGATCGCATCGCGCTTGACCGCGAAGGCCGGAACCCACCAGGAATGGATGACGTCGGCGGAGGTCACCAGAAAACGCACCTTGGCGCCGATCGGCAGCACCAGTGGCTGATCGACTTCCAGCAGATAGTGCTCGCCCTTGGCGCTCTGGTTATGAATCTGTTCGGCGGGAGTGGTCAGGTTGCTGAAGAACTCGACGTCCTGGCCCAGGTATTTGTAGTGCCACTTCCACTGATAACCGGTGATCTGGATGTCCACATCCGGTTCGCTGGCGTCGTACATCTTGATCAGGGTCGCGGTGGCGGGAACGGCCATGGCCACCAGGATCAGCAGCGGCACCACGGTCCAGAGGATTTCCACCGTCGTGCTTTCGTGAAACTTGGCGGCCACCTGGCCGGTGGAGCGGCGGTGCAGGATCATCGACCAGAACATGGCGCCAAAGACAATGACGCCGATCACCACACAGATCCAGAAGATGGTCATGTGCAGGTCGAATACCGCGTGACTTATATCAGTCGCTCCAGGCGCCATATTCACGGTCCAGGCGCCATGCGCCTGGCTGAATACCGACCACAACAGGAGGCCCATCCAGACTTGTGGATGTCGCATCATTGCGGGTTCCCCTTATCGTTCTTGTTATCCCGCCGGCTTGCACCTGCGGCCAAGGGAGCGGCTGCCTAGACTACGAACTTAAACCGCCGAGCCTTCGCTGCGCATGCAGTCGGGCGTCATCAGCTAACTTCATTCAGACCCGAGTATAGACAGCGACTTCGACCTCGCAATGCGGTGCCGTAAATCCACTGAAACAGTTTGCCGCTGCCTTATAGGCCACGGTTGGAAAGGGATAGGGGATCAATGATGGCGAAGCGATATAACCCAGACGACTAACCATGAAATAATTATGAAAAATACGTCTTAAGCGATTTCGTGAGCAGGCTAACTTATGTCTTCCCTAATTAATTGCCCTTGTTTCCTGGAGTATTCATGAACACCGCCGCATTGCGCGAGCAGATCCAACGAGCCCATCAACATGAGTCCAGCACCGGGCAATTGCGCCGTCAGCTGGAAACCCAATTGCCACACCTGCACCCCGCCATCCAGCTCCCCGAAGTGGACGCCCAGGGGGTGATGACCCGTTTTGTCGCTGCTTATATCGATCAGGTTCCCGACCTGCTGGACGCCGCCAACGAAGTCGCGCGCGAAGCCGGTATCGAGTCGCAGATCAAGCCGGTGCTGAAGATCGCCGAGCAGTTCTTCCTCCAGCCGCCCGCCATCATGGCCGGCCACGAAGGCCTGGACAGCCTGCTGGACGAAGCCTATCTGGCCCATCGCCTGGTGGAGGAGGTCAACGACCTGTACATCACGCATTTCGGCCAGCCGCTGATTCCCCTGGACACCACGGTGGCCAACCTGATCGCCCACCAGTTGATCGGCGAAACCTTCGCCAACCAGCTGGACGAAGCGGTGCACCATGCGGTCGACGCGATGCTCGACGAAGAGAGCTTCGCCCTGGAGTCGGTCGAGGCCTACCGGGAAAAGCTCAACAGCCCCGACACCGATGCCGCCTGGAAACGCTGGCCGTGCCTGTCGCGCCAACTGGGCGTGGAGCTGGAACTCGACCAGCCGGCTGCCTGATGATTGCAGGTAGCGGCCCTCTAGCCGCTGCCGCAGGCTGCGATCGACCGGTACGGTCGCAGCGATATCACCGACGCTGAAGATCCTTCGGACCTTATCGCAGCCTTCGGCGGCGGCTACAGGGCTACAGACTTACGCCCGGCTCAGGCCTTTGGGCCCCCAGCTTCGAGGCCGGGCTCACGCCCACATTGGTGTGCAAGCGCCCCTCCAGCCGGCGCTTCAACCCGCGCGACTCGATCACCAGCTTCGAGCCCTTGGCCGCATTGGCTCGTCCCCACTCCTCGAGCAGCTCCAGGCAGGCATGGTCGATGTAGCCCAGGTTATTGAGCGGCACATGCACCGTGGTGCCCGGCGGGATGCTGCCCAGCGCCTGGGTCAGGGCCGGCACCTTGAGGAAGGTCGCGGCGCCCACCAGGCGCAGTTCCATTTCGCCTTCGGCGGGCAGGTCCACCAGGCTGATCTTCAGCCGCGAAGCGCCCCAGGCCAGCTTCACCAGGGTCAGGCCGAAACCGATCAGCACACCGGTCAGCAGGTCGGTGAAGACAATCGCCAGCGCGGTCACGCCGTAGATCAGCATCGGCATCGGCCCATAACGACCCAGCTTGCGGAACGACTTGAGGTCCACCAGCTTGAATCCGGTGTACACCAGCACACCCGCCAGGCTGGCCACCGGAATGCTTTGCAGCACGCTGGACAGCAACAGCACGAACGCCAGCAGCCACAAACCGTGGAAGATCGCCGACAGCCGCGTGGTCGCGCCCGCCTGGACGTTGGCCGAGCTGCGCACGATCACCCCGGTCATCGGCAGGGCGCCGAGCAACCCGCAGAGCATGTTGCCGATCCCTTGCGCCGACAGTTCACGGTCGAAATCCGAGCGCGTACCGCTGTGCATGCGATCCACCGCGGCCGCGGACAGCAGGGTTTCGGCGCTGGCGATAAAGGCCACGGCAAAGGCCGCGATCAGCAGCGTCGGGTCCGCCAGGTTGAGCAGGTCGGCCGGCCGCAGCCAGTCGATCGCCTCGGCAAGGTTTTCCGGCACCTCGACCCGCTTGACCTGCAGCGCCAGGGCCAGGCTGGCAAAGGTCGCCAGGCCGACGCCCAGCAGGGCGCCGGGGATGAAGCGCAGCGAATGCGGGCGCAGTTTTTCCCACAGGAACATCACCGCCATGGTCGACAGGCCCAGCAGCCCGGCCTGCCAGCCAAAGCCGCCGCCCAGGCTGGGCAAGGCCTGGGCCACCGCCTCGGGGAAGCCCGCGAGGTTATCCAGGCCGGACGCCTGGGGCTGGGCGTCGAGCATCACGTGCACCTGGGAGAGCACGATCAACACCCCGATCCCGGCAAGCATGCCGTAGACCACCGCCGGCGCCGTGACCCGAAACCAGCAACCCAGGCGCAGGCGCCCGGCCACCAGTTGCAGGAAACCCGCCAGTAGCAGGATCGGCCCGAGCATGGCGATACCGTGCTGGCGTACCAGCTCGAACACCAGGACCGCCAACCCTGCGGCCGGACCGCTGACCTGCAAGGGCGAGCCGGCCAGCCAGCCCACCACCAGGCCACCGATGATTCCGGTGATCAACCCCTTGGCCGGCGGCATGCCGGAAGCGATGGCGATACCCATGCACAAGGGCAGGGCCACCAGAAACACCACCACGGAAGCGAGCAGCTCCCGTGGCAAAACAGCTTTCAATTGTGCTGCACGCATGATGATTCTCCCGAAGCTTTCTTCAGGCGTGGCAAAGCCTGACCGCGCGGACGGCAGTCATGGCTGAACCCCACTGGGATTTAGGAGGATTTAGAAGCGCGCTTTAGGCGTCGCAACCGGGATCGGATGGCGTCCGTCCAACGGCAGGAAACACCCTTGATCCGCGTCGTAGGCTTTGATTTCGCTGGTTTCGATGTTGTACACCCAGCCATGGATGAACAACTGGCCGTTGGCCATGCGCGAAGCCACCGAAGGGTGGGTGCGCAAATGCTGCAACTGGGCGATGACATTCTCTTCGGTCAGCACATGCATGCTGGCGTTCTCGTCGGCGCAGTCGCAGTTCTCCTGGACCATGGTCTTGGCGACTTCGGCGTGGCGCAGCCAGGCTTTGACCGTCGGCATCTTTTCCAGGCTCTGCGGGTTGAGCACCGCGCGCATGGCGCCGCAGTCGGAATGGCCGCAAACGATGATGTGGTGCACACCCAGGGCCATGACCGCGTATTCGATGGCCGTGGACACACCGCCGTTCATCTGCCCGTATGGCGGTACCACGTTACCGACGTTGCGGGTCACGAACAGGTCGCCCGGGGCGCTCTGGGTAATCAGTTCGGGGACGATGCGCGAATCCGCGCAGGCAATGAACATCGCCCGCGGCCGCTGGGCCGTGGCGAGTTTCTTGAACAGTTCTTCCTGCTGTGGGAAGACCTCGTGATGAAAATGCAAAAAGCCGTCAACGATTATCTGCAGCGCTGCATCGGCGCTTTCGGCGACCTCCGGGGACGCTGAAGCCGACGCAGCCAACGGCTGTTTATCCTTGTCACTCATGATTCATCCTCTTTTGACGGATTAGGTGAATTTTCCAGTTTTATCCGGCACGACGCCAGCGATTGATTAAAAAACAACCAGCCCGCTGACAGCGACCCATCGGTCACTTGGTGAACAAGGTAGCCTTCCAAACTTAACTCAAACTGAACCGGCCGCTCTAAAACGCCACTATTGGCGATGCAAAAAGGTGACCAGCGTATAGACGACGGTGCACCGGCTCTACTCCACCATAGGCCAATACGTCC
This sequence comes from Pseudomonas sp. GW822-FHT05A08, assembly GCF_058800485.1. Lineage (NCBI taxonomy): Bacteria > Pseudomonadati > Pseudomonadota > Gammaproteobacteria > Pseudomonadales > Pseudomonadaceae > Pseudomonas > Pseudomonas sp. GW822-FHT05A08. The sequence continues at coordinate 301,884 of NZ_CM179511.1, read as the reverse complement.
TAGAGCAACGACATCTGCCCACCCGGCGGACAGAACGCCGTGCAATCGAGGTTGTAGCCTTCGCGCCGATCGAGCCCCAGGCGTTTGCTGGCCTTGGCGAAACGCTGCGCCAGCAGGGCCGCGAAGGGGCCTTCGCCGCGCATCCGTGCACCAAAACGGCTGTCGTACAGCTCGCCGCCGCGACACTGGCGGATCAGGCTCAGGACATGGGCCGCCCGCTGCGGATAGTGGGCGTTGAGCCATTCCTCGAACAGCGGCGCCACTTCCAGGGGCAGGCGCAGCATCATGTAGGCGGCGCTTTGCGCGCCCGCGGCATGGGCCTCGGCGAGCAGGCTTTCCAGCTCGCTGTCGTTGATCATCGGAATCATCGGCGAGCACAGCACGCCCACGGGAATTCCCGCCTCGCGCATCACCCGGATCGCCCGCAACCGCGCCTTGGGCGCCGCCGCCCGGGGTTCGAGGATGCGCTTGAGCTCGTCGTCCAGGGTGGTCAGGCTGATCATCACCGCCACCAGCCGCTGCTCGGCCAGTTCGACCAACAGGTCGAGGTCGCGCAGGATCAGCGAGCCCTTGGTGACGATGGTCACCGGATGCCGGTAGCGCAGCAGCACCTCCAGGGTCCGCCGGGTCAGCTGGTGCTCGCGTTCGATGGGCTGGTAGGGGTCGGTGTTAGAACCCAGGTTGATCGGCGCGCACTGGTAGCCGGGCTTGGACAGCTGTTGTTCGAGCATCGCCGCGGCATTGGTCTTGGCGATCAGCTTGGTCTCGAAGTCCAGCCCCGGCGACAGGTCCCAATAGGCGTGGCTGGGCCGCGCATAACAATAGATGCAGCCGTGCTCGCAACCGCGATAGGGGTTGATGGAGCGGTCGAAGGGCAGGTCCGGCGAGCTGTTGCGGGTGATGATGGATTTCGCCGTCTCAAGGCGCACCTCCGTGCCCTGGGTCAGCGGGGCTTCCTGGTACCAGCCGTCGTCGAAGGCCACCGAGCGCTGCGGCGCAAAACGGTTGTGCGGGTTGGTCGCGGTGCCACGGCCGCGTGGGGGCAGGGGGCTGGACATGGGGAGGCGCTCCATTACTGTATCTATATACAGTAATGGAGGTTTGAGCTGTTGCAAAGCGCCGTCGGGCGGAGCACGCCGTTGGCGCTGATCGCGGTCGATCAGCCGCCGCTGTGCTTCGTCACCTGCCCCAGGTCGTCGTTCGAGGTGCTTTGCAGGTCACCCTTGCGCAGTCCCGCCACATCCGCGGCCTTCACCTCGGAACCCTGGTTGCCCCAACTGGTGCGGATGAAGTTGACCACATCGGCCACCTCCTGGTCCGACAGGCGCCAGGCGAAGGCCGGCATGGTGAAGGTCGATGGCGCGGTATGGGTCGCCGGCAAGGTACCGCCCTTGAGCACGATGTGGATCAACGACGTGGCATCGGCGCTTTGCAGCACCGGGTTGCCCGCCAGCGCCGGGAACACCCGGGTATAGCCATGGCCGTCGGTACGGTGGCACGCCGCGCAGTTGTCGATATACACCGCCGCCCCCGGCTTGCTGTCGTCACCTTTCCACAACGCCTCGGCCACCGCCTTGTCGTACTGGTGCGGCTGGTCGTTGGCGTCCACCGCCGGCAGCGACTTGAGGTAACGGGCGATGGCCGTCAGGTCGTCCGCGGACATGTACTGCATGCTGTGCACCACCACGTCGCTCATGCCGCCGAACACCGCGCCGCGGTCGCTGCGACCGGTCTTGAGGAACTGCACCAACTGCTCTTCGCTCCAGCTGCCGAGGCCGTCCTTGTGGTCACCGCGCAGGCTCTTGGCAATCCAGCCTTCCAGCGGCGCGCTGCCAGCCAGGAAGTCGCTGCCTTCGCTGGCGCTCAGGGCTTTCTCCTGCATGGTCAGGGCGCGCGGCGTGTGGCAGGCGCCACAGTGGCCGAGGCCTTCCACCAGATAAGCACCGCGGCTGACCACCGGGTCTTGCGCAGCCTGCGCCTGGCCACTGCCTTGCGCGCCCGCCACGCTTGGCGCGAACATCCAGCGCCAGCCGGCCAGCGGCCAGCGCATGCTCAGCGGCCAGGGGATGTCGCTGTCGCGGTTCTCCTGGACCACCGGCGCCACGCCTTGCATGAAGTAGGCATACAGCGCCTGCATGTCGGCGTCGCTGACCCGCGCATAGGACGGGTAGGGCATGGCCGGGTACAGGCTGCTGCCGCTCTTGGCCACGCCATGGCGCACGGCCTTGTCGAAGTCGTCGAAGCTGTACTCGCTGATGCCGGTCTTGTCCGGGGTGATGTTGGTGGAGTAGATCGTGCCGATCGGGGTTTCCATCGGCAGGCCGCCGGCGAACGGCTTGCCGTCCTTGGCGGTGTGGCAAGCCACGCAGTCACCGGCGCGGGCCAGGTATTCGCCCTGTTTGATCAAGGCTTGCCGATCGGTTTCGGCGGCGCAGAGGGAAGCGCTGCCGAGCAGCGCCAGGGTCGCGATAACGAGGGTTTTCATGGTCATCGCTCCTTATGCCTGGACCAGCGGGCCGGGGTTCTTCAGGTACCGCTCGCGGATCGCGCGGGCCGACCAGTAGGTCAACGCGGCCACCAGGCCGGTCGGGTTGTAGCCCAGGCCCTGGGGGAAGGCCGAAGCGCCCGGGACGAACACGTTGTGCACGTCCCAGCTCTGCAGGTAACGGTTCAGGGCACTGGTTTTCGGATCGGTGCCCATGATCGCGCCACCGTTGAGGTGGGTGGTCTGGTAGGACGCGGTGTTGAAATGCTCGCCGACCTTCTTGCCCAGCACCGCGATGGCCTTGGGGTTCATCGCCTCGGCGATCTTGCCCATCTTCTCGACCATGAAGCGGTTCATCTTGATGTCGTTTTCCTGCCAGTCGAAGGTCATGCGCAGCAGCGGCAGGCCGTAGGCGTCGCGGTACACCGGGTCAAGATCGAGGTAGTTGCCACGATAGGACTGGTGGGCACCGTGGGCGTCCATCGACACCTGGTGGGTGTAATAGTCGGCGGTGGCCTTCTTCCAGGCGCTGCCCCAGGCCGGGGTGCCCGGCGGGTTGGAGGTGCCGGCGATCGGCCGGCTGCCGGCCTGGTTGACCCAGAACGGCGAGCCACCGACGAAGCCGTGGGGGCCGTGGTCGAAGTTGTCGGCGTTGAAGTCGTCCACCGCCACGCCATTGCCGCCGGCACCGATGAAGTTGTTGGTGTGCACGTCCTTGTCGAAGTAGGCCTTGATGGTGGCCATGTTCTGGTAGGCGAAGTTCTTGCCCACCACGCCTTCGCCAGTGATCGGGTCGTAGGGCTTGCCGATGCCGGACAGCAGCATCAGGCGCACGTTATGGAACTGGAAGGCACCGAGGATCACCAGGTCCGCCGGCTGCTCGATCTCCCGGCCCTGGCCGTCGACGTAAGTGACGCCGGTCGCGCGGGTCTTGGTGCTGTCGAGGTTGACCTTGAGCACGTGGGAGTTGGGGCGCAGCTCGAAATTCGGCAGCGGCTTGAGGGCCGGCAGAATGTTCACGTTCGGCGAAGCCTTGGAGTACATGTAGCAGACGTAGCCGCTGCAGAACCCGCAGAAGTTGCACGGCCCCATTTGCGCGCCATAGGGGTTGGTGTACGGCCCGGAAGTGTTGGCCGACGGCAGGTTGTAGGGCTTGTAGCCGACTTCGCCGGCGGCCTTCTGGAACAGCTGGGCGGAGTAGGTGTTCTTCTGCGACTCCAGCGGGAAATGCTCCGAACGGTCCGGCGCGTAAGGGTTGCCACCCTTGCCTTCACCGACCAGCTGGCCTTTCACGGTCCAGGCCTGACCCGAGGTACCGAAGACTTTTTCCGCGTAGTCGAAGAACGGCTCCAGCTCTTCGTAGGTGACGCCGAAGTCCTGGATGGTCATGTCCTTGGGGATGAAGTGCTTGCCGTAGCGTTCTTCATAGTGGCTGCGCATGCGCAGCTCGATCGGATCGGCGCGAAAATGCACGCCGGACCAGTGCAGGCCGGCACCGCCGACGCCGTTGCCCGGCAGAAACGCGCCCAGCTGGCGGTTCGGCAGGGCCACGTCGTTGACGCTGTGGCGAATGGTCACCGTCTCCCGGGAGATGTCCTGGAAGAGCTTCTTGCGCACGCTGTAGGTGAGTTCGTCGATCACCTGCGGGTAATTGCCGTCCGGGTAGGTGTCCTGCATCGGCCCGCGCTCCAGCGCCAGCACGTTGAGCCCGGCCTCGGTCAGCTCCTTGGCCATGATCGCGCCGGTCCAGCCAAACCCGACGATCACCGCGTCGACCTTCTTCATTACCGTTGCCATGCTCAAGCCCTCTCGCCGCGAATCGACACTGCCGGGAAAGGGTATTGCTCGTTGCGTTCCACCCAGTCCATGAAATCGGCGCGCGCGCCGGGGAAGCCGATCAAGGTCCAGCCGACCATGCCTTTATTGCCCCCGTGGATCGGGTCACAGAAGAACCCTTCCTTGGTGTTTTGCAGCAAAAGGTTGAAGAAAATCTTCGGCGGAACGCTGTCGAATGGGGGTTTCCCCGCTTCGAGTTGCTTGAGCAAATCGTCTCGGGTAGCGCTGTCTTGCGCGGCAAATGTTTTACCGTTGAAGGCTTTCGACCATGCATCCGTCGCGGCAATGCCCAGGCGATAGATCTCCTTGGGTACCAGCTTGCTCTGCCAGCCCATCTCCGGCGCGGCGTCGGCGTTGAACGGGCCTTGCATGTACCACAGGGCGCCGGCGGCGTAAGGGGTATTCATCTGCCGGTCGATGTATTCCGGCACGCCGGCTTCCAGGGCGCCAGGGCCTTGTTCGTCGGCCGGGATCAGGCGCTCTACCGCGGCCTGGACAAAGGCCCACTCTTCGGCGGTGAAATAGGTCGGCTGGTAAGCCTCGGTGCTGACCGGGGTTCGGGCCGGCTCCACCGGCTTGGGCGCTTCGGGGGCGGCCATCAGCATCGAGCTGCCAAGACCGGTACTGGCGACCGTGACCACCGGGATCAAGGTCAGGGATTTGCGCAGAAACTCACGCCGCGGGTTGTCTTGATCGTGATCAGACATGGGGGGTGCACCTCACACTAGGCATTCACGGATTGGGCAGCCGCGTCATGGCGTGGCTTGTCGTTCTGGCGGCGATTGGGAGCGCCGGGGAAACACAGTTCAGCAAACTTTGGTTACAAATGGTAGCAGGCTAAGCATTCGAATAAATCGTTTGCGTGGGAAAAAAGTCGCGATTGCCGAGAAAAAACCTCTATCGCAGCGGCTTCACGTTTCTTTGACGAGCACCTCACAGGGCGTTGACCGGCCCGGATGGAAGCTAGGCTCCATCTACCCCCCATTTCCGGTCATGGCCTTCTGCATGCACAACTTTCGTAACCTTCCCGCCCTCTGCCTGTCCCTGCTGACGCTGCTTGCCTGGCCCCAGGCCCAGGCCGCCGAAACCGGCGCGACCCGCCCGGCCCAGTGGGCCCAGCCGGTGGAAACCCACTACAACCTGTACCAGATGTCGCCGACGCTCTACCGCAGCGCCTTGCCGGACGGCGGCGCCGTGCCTTTGCTGGAAAAGCTCAAGGTGGGCACGGTAATCAACTTTCTGCCGGAGTCCGACGCCAGCTGGCTGCAGGCCCCGGCAATCAAGCAGGTGCAATTGCCTTACCGGACCAATCACGTGGATGACGCCGATGTACTGGCGGCCTTGCGCGCGATCCAGAACGCCGAAAGCGAGGGCCCGGTGCTGATGCACTGCAAGCACGGCTCGGACCGCACCGGGCTGATGTCGGCGATGTATCGGGTGGTGGTCCAGGGCTGGAGCAAGGAGGAGGCGCTGAATGAAATGACCGGAGGCGGGTTTGGCGACAGTTCCCACTTCAAGGACGGCATTCGCTACATGATGCAGGCCGATGTCGACAAGTTGCGCACCGCCCTGGCCAATGGCGATTGCAGCACCAGCGTGTTCGCCACCTGTTCGGTGAAAAGCTGGTTCGAGACGGTGAGCGCCAGCAAGCCGGCGAATTGACCGGCTGCGTGGGGCTGCAGAATTGAGCTTTGACCGCATCCCGATAGGAGCCAAGCTTGCTGGCGATCAAAGCACCGCGGTGTATCTGATACACCGCTATCGCGCGCAAGCTGCGCTCCTACAGGGGATTTGCAGTTACTTGGGCTCGTCGGTCTTTTTCTTCAACTTGGGGTTGGGGAAAAACTGCACCGACTGGACCTTGGCATCCGGCGCCTTCAGGGCCGTGGTGTTGACTCGCGTGCCCAGTTCCTTGGGCACCGACAGCCCCTGTTCATTCAGGGTGTCGGAATAACCGCAGGCCACGCACTCGCGATGGGGAACGTCGTCTTCGCTCCACATCATCAACTTGTCCTGCTCGCTGCACGCCGGGCAGACCGCCCCGGCGATAAAGCGTTTTTTCGTCTTCACTGGCCCCTCGCTCATGCCGCTGCGTCCTCGGTGAGGCCGCTGTGGCGCAAGAGTGCGTCAATCGACGGTGCGCGTCCGCGGAAGTCGACGAACAGCACCATCGGCTCCTGGGAACCGCCACGGGCCAGGATCGCCTCGCGGAACGCGCGACCGGTCTCGGCATTCAGCACGCCTTCTTCCTCGAACTTCGAGAAGGCATCGGCCGACAGCACTTCGGCCCACTTGTAGCTGTAGTAACCCGCCGCGTAACCGCCGGCGAAGATGTGCGCGAAGCTGTTGGGGAAGCGGTTGTAGGCCGGCGGACGCATCACCGAGACCTCATCGCGCACGCCTTCGAGCACCTGCAGCACGCTACGGCCGTCACCATGGGTGGCATGCAGTTCGAAGTCGAACAGCGAGAATTCCAGCTGGCGCACCATCATCAGGCCGGACTGGAAGTTCTTCGCCGCGAGCATTTTTTCCAGCAGGTCCTGGGGCAGCGGCTCGCCGGTCTCATAGTGACCGGAGATCAGCGCCAGGCCTTCCGGCTCCCAGCACCAGTTCTCCATGAACTGGCTCGGCAGCTCCACCGCGTCCCAGGCCACACCGTTGATGCCGGAAACACCGGCATGCTCGACGCGGGTCAACAGGTGGTGCAGGCCGTGGCCGAATTCGTGGAACAGGGTGGTGACTTCATCGTGGGTCAGCAGGGCAGGCTTGCCGCTGTCGGCCGGTGTGAAGTTGCACACCAGGTTGGCCACCGGGCTTTGCAGTACACCGTCAACGGTGCGGCGACGGTCGCGGGCGCCGTCCATCCAGGCACCGCCACGCTTGTTGGCGCGGGCATACAGGTCGAAGAAGAAACGCCCCACGTGCTGGCCGTTTTCCTTGATCTCGAACAGGCGCACGTCCGGGTGCCAGCTGTCGAAGCCTTTCAGTTCGGCGATCTCGATGCCGTACAGGCGCTGGACGATGGCGAACAGGCCGCCGAGCACCTTGTCGATCGGGAAGTAGGCGCGCAGGGTTTCCTGGGCCACGCTGTAGCGCTGCTCGCGCAGCTTCTCGCCGTAGAAACCGCTGTCCCAGCTTTGCAGGTCCGGGCAGCCCTGTTCGGCGGCGTAGGCCTTGAGCTGTTGCAGGTCCTGGGCAGCGAACGGTTTGCTGCGCTTGGCCAGGTCCCGCAGGAAGCTCAGCACCTGGTCGCTGGACTCGGCCATCTTGGTAGCCAGGCTCAGCTCGGCGAAGTTGGCGTAACCCAGCAGTTGGGCCAGTTCCTGGCGCAGGTCGAGGATTTCCTGCATGACCGGGCCGTTGTCGTTCTGGCCGGCATTCGGGCCCTGGTCCGACGCGCGGGTGCAGTAGGCGGCGTAGACTTCTTCGCGCAACGCGCGGTCTTCGGCGTAGGTCATCACCGCGTAATAGCTGGGGAATTCCAGGGTGATCAGCCAGCCTTGCAGGTCCTTGGCCTGGGCCGCGGCAGCCATCTGCGCCTTGGCCGACGCGGTCAAGCCGGCCAGGGCCGCTTCGTCGGTGACGTGCTTGGTCCAGGCCTGGGTGGCGTCGAGCAGCTGGTTGGAGAAGCGGCTGCCCAGCTCGGAAAGCTTGCTCTGCACTTCGGCGTAACGCTTCTGCTGCTCTGGCGGCAGGTCGATACCCGACAGGCGGAAGTCACGCAGGGAATGTTCCAGAATGGTTTTCTGCGCCACGTCGAAACCGGCGGCTTGCGGGCTGCTCGCCAGGGCTTCGAAGGCCTGGAACAGCTCACGGTTCTGCCCCAGCTCGGTGGCGTAGGCGCTCAGGGCCGGCAAGCAGGACTCATAGGCTTCGCGTAGTTCGGCGCTGTTGCACACGGCGTTGAGGTGGCTGACCGGACTCCAGGCCGCGCCCAGGCGGTCGTTGAGTTCGTCCATGGCCAGAACCAGGCCGGCCCAGGTCGGTTGCGCGCCCTGGTTCTTGAGGATTTCAGCGATGGCGGCGCGGTTGTCAGCCAGGATCTGTTCGATGGCCGGCTGTACGTGCTCGGCGCGGATCGCCGAAAACGGCGGCAGGTCGTAGGGCTGCAGAAGAGGGTTGTTCACACTCACGGTTGGCACCTTGGCTGGAAGAAACATTGGGCCATCTTAATTACAATCGACGCACACCGCAGCTATCGACCCCATTAATAAATGTCAGAGCAGGTATCCAACTTGGCCATTCGCAGCTATCAGCACCACACGCCCATCCTTGGCCCGCAGGCCTTCGTCGACAGCTCGGCGGTGGTGATCGGCGACGTCGAAATCGGTGCCGACAGTTCGGTCTGGCCACTCACGGTGATCCGCGGCGACATGCACCGCATCCGCATCGGCGCCCGCACCAGCGTGCAGGACGGCAGCGTGCTGCACATCACCCACGCCGGCCCCTTCAACCCGGACGGCTTCCCGCTGCTGATCGGCGACGACGTGACCATCGCCCACAAGGTGATGCTGCACGGTTGCAGCGTCGGCAGCCGGGTGCTGATCGGCATGGGCAGCATCGTCATGGACGGCGCGGTGGTGGAAGACGATGTGATCGTCGGCGCCGGCAGCCTGGTACCGCCTGGAAAACGCCTGGAAAGCGGCTTCCTCTACGTGGGCAGCCCGGTGAAACAGGCCCGCCCGCTGACCGACAAGGAGCGTGCCTTCTTCACCTACAGCGCCGCCAACTACGTGAAGCTCAAGGACCTGCACCTGGCCGAAGGTTACGACCAGGCTTGAGCCCCGATCCACTGCCCAGGAATTCCCATGCATTACCAAACCGTTCTGTTCGACCTCGATGGCACCCTGACCGACCCGCGCGAAGGCATTACCCGCTCGATCCAGTTCGCCCTCGGCAAGCTGGGCATCGACGAACCCGACCTGAGCAAGCTGGAACACTTCATCGGTCCGCCGCTGCTACAGGCGTTCATGCAGTTCTACGGCTTCGACGAAGCCAGGGCCTGGGAGGCGGTGAATTTCTACCGCGAGCGTTTCAAGGTCACCGGCCTGTATGAGAACCGCGTGTTCGACGGCGTCACGCCCCTGCTGGAAACCCTCGGCGGGCAAGGCCGCCAGCTGTACATCGCGACGTCCAAGCCATGGCTGTTCGCCCGCGAGATCGCCCGGCACTTCGATTTCGCCCGGCACTTCAAGGTGATCTACGGCAGCGAACTGGACGGCACCCGCACCGACAAGGTCGAGCTGATCCGCCACCTGATCAGCGAAGAAGGCCTGGACCCCAGCGATACCCTGATGATCGGCGACCGCAAACACGACCTGATCGGCGCCCGCCGTAACGGGCTGGATGCGGCGGCGGTGGGTTATGGCTTCGGCAGCCACGAAGAACTGAGCGCCGAGGCCCCGGCCTATCACTTCCAGACCCTGGATGAGCTGCATCAGGCGTTCCTGCAGCGCTGAGCCACCGGCCATCGCGGGCTTCTGATCGACGCTCGCTTGCCCGCGATGGCGTCCCTTTCAGGCGCCGCCCATCAAGGCTTGCAACGCCGCCTTGCGCTTTTCAGCCGGCAGCGCGCCGAGCTTCTCCACGGCCAGGTAAAAGGCCGGCCAATCCCCGTTCACCTGCTTGAACAAGGCGGCGAATGCCGGTACCCACTGGTCGTACAGGCCAAAAGGCAGCAGCCTGGCATTGTTCAGCGGGGTGTTGATCCAGAAGTCGTAGCGCGCGTCGCCATGCCATTGGCTGTCCTTCAGCTGCCGGTAATCCCGGCGCAGCTGTTCGAATTCGGCGGCCTTGCGCTGGCGCATCTGCTCGGTTGGCAGTGGCAGGGCATACAGGCGTTCCAGGCGCTGGCGGGTATCGAGGATCAGCTGGATGAACTGGTCCTTCTGCTTCACCAGGGCATCGCTGGCCGGCGCCAGGCCGCGGGCCGCGCGCCATTGCCGGGTGCCTTCCTGCTCGACGAAGGTGGCGAAGGATTCGTTGAACTCGGTGTCGTCCTTCACATAAAAGCGCTGATGGGCCAGCTCATGGAAGATCAGGGTCGCCAGGCGCTCGTCGCCCCAATGCAGCATCGAACTGAGGATCGGGTCATTGAACCAGCCCAGGGTCGAGTAGGCCTCCACCCCACCGATGGCCACATCCATGCCCTGCTGTTTCTGCAAGGCCGCCTCGCCCCGGGCCGCGCCCTGGCTGTAGTAGCCGCGATAGGCCACGCAGCCGGCAATCGGGAAGCAGTGGGTCTTGGGGCTCAGGGAAAACTCAGGGGTGCTGAATACATTCCACACCACGTAGGGCCGGCCGATGTCGGCGTAGAGGCGATAGCTCTGGTTGTCCGGCAGGTGCAGGTGCTGACTGGCAAAAAGCCGGGCTTTCTGCGACTGGGCCAGATGGGCGCGCAATAACGGGTCGCGAGTCGGGTCGGCGATGACCTGCTCGACCGGCGTGCGGGCCTGCAACAGCTGCCATTGGCCACTGGCCAGCTGGCCGTAGTAACCCACGCTGGAACAACCGTTGAGCGACAAAAGCAGCAAGCCCGGAAACAAAAAGCGCAAAAGATGATCAAGTAACCCATGGCTTGAACGCGGCCTAATCAAATCGAATCATCCTTCGAGAGTCTGCCCCCAAGACTATCTCGCCTGCCTGGAGTTTCGCTATGCGCGTGTTGCTGCTGACCACCGGACTCTTGACCTTGAGCGGCTGTGCCGGATTGCCCGCCCCCGATCCGACGCAAGCCTGGATCGACCTCGACACCCACCAGGACACCGCCCTGCAGGCGCTGGAGGTCGACGAAAAAGCCTGGGTGGACCGCCGATATTTCGAGGTCCAGCCCGGCAACCATGAGCTGAAGGTGCGCTACCAGTTCGCCGTGGAGCCCACCAACATCGGCCCGGACAGCGAACCGCTGTGGCGCGACTGCCAGCTGAATGTGAAATACAAGGACTTCAACGCCGGCCAGCGCTATCAGTTGCAGACCGGCAATATCGGTTTCCGGCCCTGGGCCAAGCTCTATGACCAGCAGCGCAATCTGGTGGGTACCGGCCAACCGGCGGGCTGCCAGCGCACCTGATCGGCGCTATGCTTGAGGCCTTTCCCCGGACGGCCCGACCTCATGCGCCAACCCTTGCTGCTGCTTGCCCTGACCGGCCTCGTTGCCTGCTCCAGCCCCCTGCCGGCGGTGGACCCGCAGCAGGCCTGGGTCGATTTCGCCACCCCGACGCCGGGCGGCAAGCTGCTGATGGCCGAGCGCCTGGACAACCAGCGCCTGACCGACGGCCGCTATTTCCAGGTCACCCCGGGCAGTCATGAGTTGATGGTGCGTTTCGATTTCGAGGTGTTCAGCGGGCGCCTCGGCATGATGAATGATCCGGCCGAGCGCCTGTGCTACCTGAGCGTGCGCTACGACCATTTCGAAGCCGGCCAGCGTTACCTGCTGGAAGCCCGCTCGCTGGGTTTCACTCCCAGTGCCCGGCTGTACAACGCCAAGCGTGAGCTGCTGGCCGAAGACCATAGGGTCAACTGCGTGATCTGAACGATCAGCTGTCGTTGCGCTGATAGATGATTGCCTTGGTGCCGTTTTCACAGGTACCGACCACCATGGCCACGTCGTGCTTTTCGGCCTCCTCCTTGCTGACAATCTCCAAGGTGTAGGAGGGCACGGCGTTGGCCTGGATCTTGATTTCAATCTCTTTCTTGAGTTCTTCGCAATCCTTCGGAGCCGCCAGGGTCGAGGTGGCCAGCGCGCAACAAACAACTGCCAGGGCAAAACGTTTCATGATGTGGAGCTCCCTTTGATGCAGCGCCCATGGTCATGGGCTGAGCCTGCAGTCGTGCATTCGACCACATTTTCATGAAGCGAGTTCTGACGCCGCGCATATCGGGTGCGGGAGTTTCGGCAGGAGTGCAATCGAGAGCCAGTTCGCGCCTATGGGTTCGAAGGCGTGAGCGAGCTGGCTCGCGAAGCGATAGAGCAGGTTAAAACACCGTCAGCTGAGCAGCGTCGCATCCAGGCTGATCCTGGCATTCAGCACCTTGGACACCGGGCAACCTTCCTTGGCCTTCTTGCTCAGCTCATCGAACTGCTGCTGGCTGGCGCCGGGAATCTTCGCCTTGAGGATCAGGTGCACCGCGGTGATCGCAAAACCGCCATCGACCTGGTCCAGCGTCACTTCGGCATTAGTGTCGATACTGTCAGCCTTGAGCCCGGCCTCGCCGAGAATCATCGAGAAGGCCATGGAAAAACACCCCGCGTGCGCGGCGCCGATCAGTTCTTCCGGGTTGGTGCCCTTGCCGCCCTCGAAACGCGCCTTGAAGCCGTAAGGTGCATCGCGCAGTACCCCGGTTTCCGTGGAAATCGAGCCGATGCCGGTTTTCAGGTCGCCTTCCCAGTGAGCCGATGCTTTCTTGATGATGCTCATGTCTGTCTCCTCGAGAACGGGCGCGAAAGGCCGCGCCCTTGTGGTTTTCTGCTACTCAGGGTTCTAGAGGATAGAAGGCCCGGCGAAGTTCATCCTGTCTGAATCCGCCGTTTGTCCGGACAGCAAATTCAGCCTGGCTATTGAAACTCGGGTATATGCCCACATTGCATGAAACAGGCTTACAGCATTCGGCAGGTTTTGGCTCATGACAAAGGCCTGCACACCAAAGGAGAAGCAGGTTCATGAAACCACTGTCCGACGTTAAGTTTTCCACCCTCGACCTGGTCCCCGTGCGCGAGGACGGCAGCCCGGCGCAATCGCTGCGTAATTCCCTGGACCTGGCCCGCCATGTAGAGAAATTCGGCTACACCCGCTTCTGGGTCGCCGAACACCACAACATGGACGGTATCGCCAGCTCCGCGACCTCGGTGCTGCTGGGCTATCTGGCCGGCGGCACCTCGAGCATTCGCGTCGGCTCTGGCGGCGTGATGCTGCCCAACCATGCGCCGCTGGTGATCGCCGAGCAGTTCGGCACCCTGGAAAGCCTGTACCCGGGGCGTATCGACCTGGGCCTGGGCCGCGCGCCGGGTTCGGACCAGATGACCGCCCGCGCCCTGCGCCGCGAACGTTCCGGCAGCGCCGACGACTTCCCTGAAGACGTGGCCGAACTGATGGCCTACCTCGGCCCACGCACCCCGGAACAACGGGTGATCGCGGTGCCAGGAACAGGTACCCAGGTGCCGGTGTGGTTGCTGGGCTCGAGCCTGTTCAGTGCGCAACTGGCCGGCGAGCGCGGCTTGCCTTACGCCTTCGCCTCACATTTCGCACCGCGCTACATGCACGAGGCGATTCGCGTGTACCGCAATCACTTCAAGCCTTCGGCCGTGCTCGACAAGCCTTACGTGATGCTCGGCGTGCCGCTGGTGGCGGCCGATACCGACGAACAGGCCGACTATCTGGCGACCTCGGTGTACCAGCGGATCCTCGCGCTGATGCGCGGCCAGAGCCTGGTGCAGCGCAAACCGGTGAAGAGCATGGACGGCCTGTGGCTGCCCCATGAAAAAGAGGCCGTGGGTAGCTTCCTCGGCCTGGCCATGATCGGCAGCCCGGCGAAGATCCGCGCCAAGCTCGAAGTGCTGATCGAACAGACCGGCGCCGACGAGCTGATCTTCACCTGCGACCTGTACGAGCACGCCGACCGCCTGCATTCCTACGAATTGCTGGCGCAAGTGATGAAGGGTTGAGTCTGCAATCGGGCCGAAGGGACTGGGTGATCCAGAGGCCTTGCGCGCCCTTAGGTCGCGATCGCAGCCTGCGGCAACGGCTACAGGGGCACGCCTGGCCTGGCTAAACGCCGGGCACAAAAAAGCCGACGCAGCGCGTCGGCTTTGTTCATTGCTACAAGGGCTCAGCCACGCTTGTAGACGATTTCCTTGGTACCGCCTTCGCAGGTACCGACCACTTTGCCGTCAGTCGCGCTGCCTTTTTCGACAATTTCCAGCGAATAACCCGACGCGCCTTTGGCGTCGATCTTCGCGGCGATTTCGCTTTTCAGCTCTTCGCATGGCTTGCCGGCAGCAAGGGCTGTTCCCGCGACACTCAACAACACTAAAGCCATTACCTGTTTTTTCATCGGTCACATTCCCTGGTCGAATCAAATAAGCGTCAAGCCCCGGCTTGCTCGGCATCGAGGCAGATATAGCGCTTTGCCATTCCCTATGGCAATCGGCCAGCGCACAAGTTCAACAGCCTAGCCCAGGTTCAGCTGTTGGCAATGCGGAAACCGACTTTGAGCGTGACCTGGAAATGCGCGGCCTTGCCATCCTTGATATGCCCACGGGTTTCCGTGACCTCGAACCACTCCAGGTGCTTGATGCTTTTGCTGGCTTCGGCCAGCGCATTGTTGATGGCGTCTTCGATGCTGCTAGGGGACGAACCGACCAGTTCGACTTTCTTGTAGGTGTGATGATCAGACATGGCGCGCTCTCCTTATGAGGTAGATCAAAGCCTAGCAGCGATTACCAGCAACACTGGAATAAGCCCCGGCCCATCGTCATGCAGATTTAATGCACTTTCGCCAGGCCGCGCAGTCGGACCCTACAGACCCTCAATCAACAATGCAGGAGAGCCACCATGGCCAACACTTCGTTACGCAAAGCCTCATTGGAAAGCATGGAAGCCGAGATCGAAAGTCTGCTCAAGTCCCTGGAGAGCCTCAAGGACGACGCTTCGGACGAATCGCGCAAAACCCTCAAGGCGCTGAAAAGCAATGCCGAGAGCGCGCTGAGACATTCGCGCAGCCTGCTCAGCGATGCCTATGAAGAAGTCAAAGTGAAAACCCGTGAAACCGGGATCGCCACCCGCGACTACGCCCAGCAACACCCCTGGACCACCGCCGGCGTCGCCGTGGGCGCGCTGGGCCTGCTGGCCGCTTACCTGCTGTGCAAGCGCGGCAATTAAGGCGTCTGGCGCAGCTCGTTGCTGAGCCATTGCGCCAGTTGCCTGGCGCGCCCGTCCGCGGCGCGCTTGGGTAGCCACAACGCCAGTTGCCCCGGGGTTTCACAGAAGCCCCACGGGGCAACCAGGCGCCCGGCACGCAGGTCCTCGGCCACCAGCGGCTGCGGCGCGATCGCCACGCCCAGCCCGGCCACCGCCGCCTCCAACAAATAATACAAATGCTCGAAACCCTGGCCGAACTTCAGCGCCCCGGCATCGATGCCGTTCTGGCGTGCCCAGCTGGGCCAGGCCTGCGGGCGCGAAGTGGTCTGTAGCAATGCCTCGCCGAGCAGCGCGCTGGCCGGCGCCTCGCGCAGTTGCTCGTAGCGGCTGTAGCGCGGGCTGAGCACCGGACCGATGCGCTCGCTGGCCAGTTCATAGACCTGCATGTCCGCCGGCCACGGCGGCTCGGCGAATACCAGCAAGGCATCCAGCCCCGGCCGGCGCGGGTCGAGATCGCCTTCGCCGGCCGACAGGTGCAGGCGCAGGTCCGGCAGGTCGGCATTCAGCCGCCCCAGGCGCGGAATGAACCAGCGCGCCAGCAGGCTGCCGGAACAACCGAGCACGAAGGGCGCGTCGGCGGTGCTCTGGCTCAGCTCGGCGCAGACCGTGCGCAGGCGCTCGAAGGCATCGCTGCTGGCATCGCGCAGGCGCACCCCGGCATCTGTGAGTTTCAGGCCGCGCCCCTCCTTGACGAACAGGCTCACCCCAAGATGCTCTTCAAGCACCTTCAACTGGCGGCTGACCGCGCCATGGGTGACGTGCAGCTGTTCGGCCGCCTGGCTGACGCTGTTCAGGCGGGCGGTGGCTTCGAAGGCCCGGAGGGCGTTCAGCGGGGGCAGGTCGTGGCTCATGGGATATGTGAGTTTTCCTGACAGGTTGTAGCGATCTTATCGGTTTTCAGCCTGGGGCGTCAGGGGTAGAGTGAACGCCATTGCCTATCCACGCATTCACCCTTTTGACGAATCACCGGGAGCGCCCCAATGACCCAGACCAACCTGCGCAACGGTCCTGATGCCAACGGCCTGTTCGGCGCGTTCGGCGGCCGCTATGTCGCCGAAACCCTGATGCCGCTGATCCTCGACCTGGCCCGCGAATACGAAGCGGCCAAGGAAGATCCGGAGTTCCTCAAGGAACTGGCCTACTTCCAGCGCGACTACGTCGGCCGTCCAAGCCCGCTGTATTTCGCCGAGCGCCTGACCGAGCACTGCGGCGGCGCCAAGATCTACCTCAAGCGCGAAGAGCTGAACCACACCGGCGCGCACAAGATCAACAACTGCATCGGCCAGATCCTCCTGGCGCGGCGCATGGGCAAGAAACGCATCATCGCCGAGACCGGCGCCGGCATGCACGGCGTGGCCACCGCTACCGTGGCGGCGCGTTTCGGCCTGGACTGCGTGATCTACATGGGCACCACCGACATCGAGCGCCAGCAGGCCAACGTGTTCCGCATGAAGCTGCTGGGCGCCGAAGTGATCCCGGTGGTCGCCGGCACCGGCACCCTGAAGGACGCGATGAACGAAGCCCTGCGTGACTGGGTGACCAACGTCGACAGCACCTTCTACCTGATCGGCACCGTGGCCGGTCCGCACCCTTATCCCGCTATGGTCCGTGACTTCCAGGCGGTGATCGGCAAGGAAACCCGCGAACAGCTGCAAGCCCAGGAAGGCCGCCTGCCGGACAGCCTGGTGGCATGCATCGGCGGCGGTTCCAACGCCATGGGCCTGTTCCATCCGTTCCTCGACGACAAGAGCGTGCAGATCATCGGCGTCGAAGCCGCCGGTTACGGCATCGAGACCGGCAAGCACGCGGCCAGCCTGAACGGCGGCCTGCCTGGCGTGCTGCATGGCAACCGCACCTTCCTGCTGCAGGACGAGGATGGCCAGATCATCGACGCCCACTCGATTTCCGCTGGCCTCGACTACCCGGGCATCGGCCCTGAACACGCCTGGTTGCACGATATCGGCCGCGTCGAATACACCTCGGTGACCGACGACGAAGCCCTGGCCGCGTTCCACCAGTGCTGCCGCCTGGAAGGCATCATCCCGGCCCTGGAAAGCGCCCACGCCCTGGCCGAAGTGTTCAAACGCGCGCCGAACCTGCCCAAGGATCACCTGATGGTGGTCAACCTCTCGGGCCGCGGCGACAAAGACATGCAAACCGTGATGCACCACATGGAACACTCTCAACAAGAGCACTCCCAGCAGGAGAAACACTGATGAGCCGCCTGCAAACGCGCTTTGCCGAGCTTAAGCAGCAGAACCGCGCCGCCCTGGTGACCTTCGTCACCGCCGGCGACCCGGGCTACGACGCCTCCCTGGCGATCCTCAAAGGCTTGCCGGCAGCCGGCGCCGACGTGATCGAGCTGGGCATGCCCTTCACCGATCCGATGGCCGACGGCCCGGCGATCCAGCTGGCCAACATCCGCGCCCTGGAGGCCAAGCAGAACCTGGCGAAAACCCTGCAAATGGTTCGCGAGTTCCGCGCCGGCAACAACGACACGCCGCTGGTGCTCATGGGTTACTTCAACCCGATCCACCACTATGGCGTGCCGCGCTTCATTGCCGAAGCCAAGGAAGCCGGTGTCGACGGCCTGATCGTGGTCGACATGCCACCCGAGCACAACGCCGAGCTGTGCGACCCGTCCCAGGCCGCCGGAATCGACTTCATCCGCCTGACCACGCCGACCACCGACGACGCGCGCCTGCCGAAGGTACTGAACGGCAGCTCGGGCTTCGTCTATTACGTCTCCGTGGCCGGTGTCACCGGTGCCGGTTCCGCCACCCTGGAGCACGTGGAAGAGGCGGTGACCCGCCTGCGCCGCCACACCGACCTGCCGATCAGCATCGGTTTCGGCATCCGCACCCCGGAGCAGGCCGCGGCTATCGCCCGCCTGGCCGACGGCGTGGTGGTGGGTTCGGCGCTGATCGACCAGATCGCCAATGCCACCAGCTCCGAGCAGGCCGTGGACGGCGTGCTGAGCCTGTGCGCCTCCCTCGCCGAAGGGGTGCGTCAAGCCCGTGTCAGCTGAGGGTAAAGTTCCTGATACAGAGGAATTAGCCTCGGGATCCACAGACTAAACCGGCAAGACCAAGGGGTTCAGGACCAGGTTCTGAACCCCTTTTTGTTGTTCGTGTTCTGAGGAAGACCCGATGAAAATGCCCAAACGCCTGATTGCCGGTCTCGGTGTGCTGATGCTCAGCGCCAGCCCGCTGCTGCACGCGGTCGCCGACCCACGTGACGACCACGATCGCGGAGGTCCGCAACAGGGTCGCTACGACAATAGAGGGGACAATCGCGCGGACAATCGTGGCGATGAACATCGCGGCCCGCAGGCCGATCGGCGTGGCGGTCCGCCCCGGGATTTCGGCCCGGTGCGCGAGACCATTCGCGACAACCACGCCTACTTCGTACGTGGCGCGCCGCCGCCCCACGGCATCCATCTGGTGCGCGGCCAGCCGCTGCCTCGCGGCTACTATGGCGAACGCCTGGACAACCGCGCCCTGGCGCACCTGCCGTACTACCAGGGTTATGAATGGCGGCGCATGGGCGCCGATATCGTGCTGATCGCGGTGGGCAGCGGGATCGTCTACGAGATCCTCGACGGCGTGTTGTATTGACTAGGAGCACAGCTTGCGTGCGATGAAGGCGATGCGGTGTGTCTGTCACAACGCGCCATCGTTCATCGCGGGCAAGTCGGATCGCCGTCCGCTCGCTCCTACGAAAAGCTTAAAAAGCGGACAGGTTCAGCGGCCTGATCGCCCCCATCCAGACCGCATGCTCCGTGTGATCCTTCAGATCGTCGCCGGTATCCGGGTGCAGAAACACCACCAACCCGTTGCGATTGAGCGCCAGCCACGGCAGCACCACCCCCAGGTACTGCGGCTCGAACGCCAGCTGGCAGCTCCAGTCCGGATGCGGGCCGACCGGCCGTTCATGCACCCGCCCCATCTTCAACGGGAACAATTGCGCCGCCTGTTCACACAGGGCTCGCGCCTGGTCGATGGTGCTGGCGTCGAAATACACGTGGGCGTGATAGCCCTTGATTCGTTGCATGGAAACCTCGTGACTGAAGTCGAACCCTGGCGACTGCCTACAGGTCAAAATATCACCAGTGTAAAGAAATGAGCCGCGCCATGAAAAATGCCGAAACCCCGGTGGTCAAGCTGGTGCTCTATGGTGCCATGAGCGGCCTGGGCAGCGCGCTGATGGCGGAATTCATGCGGCGCCAGCATGAAGTCATCGCCATTCTCGACGACCTGACGGCCCTCGCCCCCCTTCCCGGTTTGCGCACCAAATGCGGTGACCTGTTCGATGCCGAGCGGGTCAGGCAAAGCGTGGCCGGAGGCGACGTGGTGGCCTGCCTGCTGGATGCTCCGGGGCTGCCCATGGGCCTTGAACAGCAGGAAAACCTGCTGCTCGAACCCCGGGAGCAACTTCGCGCGGTCGAAGCGCTGATCGCTGGCATGCAGGCCGCGGGCGTCCGGCGCCTGTTCCTGTTGGGGCATTTCGAGGTGCTGGACCAGCCGGAGGTGGAAGGCTACCCACACCGCCAGACGGCCGAAGCCATCCTCGACGCGCTGCAAGGCAGCACCTTGCGCTGGACCCTGGTGAATGCACCGCAGAGCCCCCCCGGGCTGACCCTGGAGCATTTCAGCCAGCCCGCCGGCAGCCTCCCGCCGAAGCTGGACGAGCCAGTGCAGCGACTCGCCCGGGTGGCTGCCGGCATTGCCGATGAACAGCAGCTGAACCTGCACGTGGGCGAACATGTGAACTTCGTATGTTGAATCCTTATCGCGAGCAAGCTCGCTCCTACAGAAGGTTATGCGATCCCATGTAAGAGCGAGCTTGCTCGCGATGGCTTCCACGCCAACCCCAAACCTCAGATGGCAATCGACGGCAGGCCCAGCCCGGTCAAAGATTGCGCACTGTCGGCCTGCTCGGCCATCAGCCAGTCGAAAAACCGCTGGATCAGCGCCCCGCGACGTTTGCGCTGGGGCAGGACCACGTAATAGCCGTAGCGGGAGATCAGCGTTTCGCTGATCGGCCGGCACAACAGGCCTTGCGCCAGCAAGTTATCCACAAGGTGGCGCCAGCCAATGCCCACGCCCTGGCCACCGATCGCCGCCTGGATCAGCAGGGTGTAGTTGTCGAAACGCAGCTGCCCCGGCGCCGGCGGGGTGGCGATCCCCAGTTCGCGGAACACGCCGCTCCAGTCGAACCAGTGGCTGCTGTTTTCCCCCTTCAAATGCAGCAACGGAAACTCCAGCAGCGACTGGGCACCGAGGGGCAGCGGCCGCTCCTTGAGCAGCAACGGGCTGCACACCGGAAACACTTCCTCGTTGAACAGCCAGTGACTTTCACCCTGCTTGAAACGGCCATCGCCAAACAGCACCGCCACGTCGATATCGGTGCGCAGCATGTTGTGGCTGCGCTCGCTGGTGACCAGGCTCACGTCCACCTGTGGATTGGCGGCATGAAAGCGGTGCAGGCGCGGCATCAGCCAATAGGCGGCGAAGGCGAAGTCGGTGGCCACCTGCAGCACCTCGTGCTGATGCTGGGCGGTGATGGCGCTCAGGCCGCTGTCGATGCTCTGCAAGCCGGCCTGCACCTGTTCGAACAACTGGCTGCCGGCCTCGGTCAGTTCGATGCCCCGGTAGATGCGGTCGAACAGCCGGGTGCCGAGCTGCTCCTCCAGCCGCTTGATCTGCTGGCTGATGGCCGGCTGGGTAGTGCCCAGCTCCACTGCCGCCGCGGTAAAGCTGCGCTGGCGTGCCGCCGCCTCGAATACGCGAAACAGGTCCAGGGACAGGTCGCCAAGCGCTTCATACATAAGCTGTGCTTATCCTAGTCATTGCCGTACAGGGGCTTTACCGCGAAAGCCACGGGTTACATCCTCGATCGCAGCACTTTCGCATAACTGTCCACTATGGAATGCCGCGAATACATGAAGCGCAAGAACATTCTTTTCATCATGGCCGATCAGATGGCCGCGCCAATGTTGCCGTTCTACGGTCCATCGCCCATCAAGCTGCCGCATCTGAGCCGTCTCGCCGCGCAAAGCGTGGTATTCGACGCCGCCTACTGCAACAGCCCGTTGTGCGCGCCCTCGCGTTTCACCCTGGTCAGCGGCCAGTTGCCGAGCAAGATCGGCGCCTATGACAACGCCGCCGACTTCCCCGCCGACGTCCCGACCTACGCCCATTACCTGCGCCGCCTGGGCTACCGCACCGCGCTGTCGGGCAAGATGCATTTCTGCGGCCCGGACCAACTGCACGGCTACGAAGAACGCCTGACCAGCGATATCTACCCGGCCGACTATGGCTGGGCGGTGAACTGGGACGAGCCGGACGTGCGCCCAAGCTGGTACCACAACATGTCTTCGGTGCTGCAGGCCGGGCCATGCGTGCGCACCAACCAGCTGGATTTCGACGAAGAGGTGGTGTTCAAGGCCCGCCAGTACCTGTTCGATCACGTTCGCGAAGACGGCGACCAACCGTTCTGCCTGACCGTGTCGATGACCCACCCGCACGACCCGTACACCATTCCCAAGGCCTTCTGGGATCTGTACCGCGACGATGATATTCCGCTGCCGCAGACCCCGGCCCAGGACGCGCTCGACCCGCACTCCCAGCGCCTGCTCAAGGTTTATGACCTGTGGGACAAGCCGCTGCCTGTGGATAAGATCCGCGATGCGCGTCGTGCCTATTTCGGTGCGTGCAGCTATATCGACAGCAACGTCGGCAAACTCCTGGAAACCCTGGAGGAAACCGGGCTGAGCGACGACACCATCATTGTCTTCTCCGGCGACCACGGCGACATGCTCGGAGAGCGCGGCCTCTGGTACAAAATGCATTGGTTCGAAATGGCCGCGCGGGTGCCGCTGCTGGTCAGCGCGCCGGGGCAGTTCGCCGCCGGCCGGGTAAGCCAGGCGGTCTCGACCGCCGACCTGCTGCCGACCCTGGTGGAACTGGCCGGAGGCCAACTGCAACCTGGCCTGGCGCTGGATGGCCGCTCCCTGGTGCCGCACCTGCAAGGGCAGGGCGGGCATGACGAAGTCTTCGGCGAGTACATGGCCGAAGGCACCATCAGCCCGCTGATGATGATTCGCCGCGGCCGCTACAAGTTCATCTACAGCGAAGACGACCCGTGCCTGCTGTTCGATGTGGCCAACGACCCGCGCGAGCAGGAAGAACTCAGCCAATCGCCGCAACATCGCCCGCTATTCGAGGATTTTCTCCGCGAGGCGCGGGCCAAGTGGGATATCCCGGCCATCCATCAACAGGTACTCGCCAGCCAGCGCCGCCGTCGCTTCGTCGCGGGCGCCTTGAGCCTCGGCAAACTGAAGAGCTGGGACCACCAGCCACTGGTCGACGCCAGTGCGCAATACATGCGCAACCACATCGACCTCGACGATCTGGAGCGCAAGGCTCGTTATCCACAACCCTGCCAAAACCAATAACGTAAGGGGAAGAGCATGCAAAGGTTATCCACAGCAGTGACGACCGCGCTTCTGGCGCTGGGCAGTGTTTCGGTCCCGGCCCTGGCCTGGGCCGAACAGGGTTGCGAGACGGTGAAGATGGCCGACCCGGGCTGGAGCGACATCGCCGCCACCAACGCCATCGCCGGTTTCCTGCTGGACGGCATGGGCTACAAGGCCAAGATCGACACCCTGGCGGTACCGATCACCTTCGGCGGGCTCAAGGACGGCCAGGTGGATGTGTTCCTGGGCAACTGGATGCCGGCGCAGCAGGGCTTCTACGACAAGTTCGTGGCCAATGGCGATGTCACCCAGCTGGCGAAGAACCTGGACGGCACCGAGTTCACCCTGGCGGTGCCGGATTATGTCTGGGACGCCGGCGTGCATGACTTCAACGACCTGAATAAGTACGCAGACAAGTTCGACAAGAAGCTCTACGGCATTGGCTCCGGGGCCCCGGCCAACCTGTCGTTGCAGGAGATCATCAAGAAGAACGACTTCGACCTTGGCCAGTGGAAACTGATCGAGTCCAGCGAACAGGCGATGCTCGCCGAAGTCTCGCGGGCGGTGAAACGGCAGAAGTTCGTCACCTTCCTCGGCTGGACCCCGCACCCGATGAACGTGCAGCTGAAAATGCATTACCTCAAGGGCGGCGAGAAGTACTTCGGCGACACCGGCAGCGTCTACACCCTGACCCGCAAGGGGTATGCACAGGCCTGCCCGAATGTCGGCAAGCTGCTGGGCAACCTGAGCTTCACCCAGGAAATGGAGAACAGCATCATGGCCGAGGTGGCCAACAAGAAGGTCAGCAACTTTGACGCAGCCAAGGCCTGGATCAAGGCCAACCCGGCGGTGCTGGGCAAGTGGCTGGACGGGGTGAAGACCCTCGACGGCAAGGAGGCGCTGCCGGCGGTACAGGCCAAGCTGTAATCCACCTGTAGCCGCTGCCGCAGGCCGCGATCGACCCGCAGGGGCGTAGGGTTTTCGAGCCCGTTGAGGTCCTGCCGGACCTATCGCAGCCTGCGGCAGCGGCTACAACCGTCACTGACGGGCCTTGCACGCTCCGATCTGACACTCCACCCTGACGCCTTTCGCCCCATCCCGACCGCGAGGACCCATGGCCTGGCCCAATCGCCATTCACTCTTGCCCTTCCTGAGCTGGCTGCCCCGGCAGACCCGCGCCAGCGTCGGGCGCGACCTGCTGGTGGGCCTGAGCGGCGCCATCCTCGCGCTGCCGCAATCGATCGCCTATGCCCTGATCGCCGGCCTGCCACCAGAATACGGCCTGTATGCCGCCGTCGTCCCGGTGCTGATCGCTTGCCTGTGGGGTTCTTCCTGGCACCTGATCTGTGGCCCGACCGCGGCGATTTCCATCGTCCTCTACGCCAGCGTCAGCCCCCTGGCGGTGCCGGCGTCCCAGGACTACATCACCCTGATTCTGCTGCTGACCTTGCTCGCCGGCCTGTTCCAGTGGCTGCTGGGGTTGTTGCGCTTCGGTGCGCTGGTGAACTTCGTGTCCCATTCGGTGGTGCTCGGCTTCACCCTCGGCGCCGCGGTGGTGATCGCCCTGGGGCAGTTGCCCAACCTGCTGGGCCTGGACTTGCCGAGCGAAGCCACCGCGCTGAACAGCCTGACCTCGCTGTTCGCCCATCTCGATGCCGTGGATAAACCCTCGCTGATCCTCGGCCTGGGCACGTTGGTCGTCGGCCTGGCCCTGAAGCTGCTGGTGCCGCGCTGGCCCTCGCTGCTGATCAGCCTGATCCTCAGTGCTCTGGTGGTGTGGCTGTGGCCGGCGCTGTTCGGCCAGGTAAAACTGGTCAGCGCCTTTACCGGCCGGCTGCCGCCGTTCAGCCCGCTGCCGCTGGACCTGGACATGATCCTGCGCCTGCTGCCCAGCGCCGTGGCGGTGGGCATGCTGGGGCTGGTGACCAGCCTGTCGATCGCCCGCTCGCTGTCGGCACGCTCCGAACAGTTGCTCGATGCCAACCAGGAAGTCCGCGCCCAGGGCCTGTCGAATATCGTCGGCGCGTTTTTCTCCGGCTATCTGTCGTCCGGCTCTTTTACCCGCTCCGGCCTGAGCTACGAGGCCGGCGCCTGTTCGCCGCTGGCCGGAGTGTTCTCAGCATTGTGGGTGGCCCTGTTCGCCGTGGCCGGCGCGGCGCTGATCGCGCATATCCCGATCCCGGCCATGGCCGGGAGCATCCTGCTGATCTGCTGGGGCCTGGTGGACCACCGCGGCATTCGCGCGCTGTTCCGGGTCAGCCGCGCCGAGTTCGTGGTGATGGGCCTGACCTGTGTCGCCACCTTGCTCCTGGAGTTGCAGACGGCGATCTACGCCGGGGTCCTGGCGTCGCTGTTCTTCTACCTCAAGCGCACCTCGCAACCGCGCGTGCAGCATGGGCGCGAAGGCGACGAGGACATCCTGCGGGTCGGCGGCTCGATCTTTTTCGGCGCCAGCCATTACCTGCAAGTGCGCATGCAACGCTGCCATGCGCCGCGCCTGGTGATCGACGCCCGGCAGATCAACTTCATCGACTATTCCGGGGTGGCCATGCTGCACCAGGAAGCCCGCCGCCTGTTGCGGCAGAACCGCAGCCTGACCCTGCGTCGCGCGCGGGCCTCGGTGATCGAAGAGTTGAGAAAGCTCGAAGGCGCGGAGCAATGCCCGATCCGGTTTGAGGATTGATTGCCGGTTGCAGCGCGGTTATAGCGGCGAAGCGTTCGCGGGCAAGCCTCGCTCCTACAGAAACGCTTGCTTCCGTAGGAGCGAGGCTTGCCCGCGATCAACGATGACGCGATCTGTCAGAGCGCCAGCTGGCGCCGCAGCTCCGCCAGCACCGGCGCGGTGTCCGGACGCACGCCGCGCCACAGGAAGAAGGCTTCCGCCGCCTGCTCGGCGAGCATGCCCAGGCCATCCATGGAAATCGCCGCACCGTATTGGCTGGCCCAGCGACAGAAGGCGGTCGGCTCCTTGCCATACATCATGTCGTAGCACACCGTCTGGCCCGGCTCGATCAGGCTGGCGGCGATCGGCGGCACGTCGCCGGTGAGGCTGGCCGAGGTGGCGTTGATGATCAGGTCCACCGGCTCGCGCAACCAGTCGAAACCACTGGCCGACACCGGCCCGAGGTCGCTGAACAGCTCGGCCAGCAGTTCG
Source organism: Pseudomonas sp. GW822-FHT05A08 (assembly GCF_058800485.1). Classification (NCBI taxonomy): domain Bacteria; kingdom Pseudomonadati; phylum Pseudomonadota; class Gammaproteobacteria; order Pseudomonadales; family Pseudomonadaceae; genus Pseudomonas; species Pseudomonas sp. GW822-FHT05A08. The sequence continues at coordinate 276,013 of NZ_CM179511.1, read as the reverse complement.
GCCTTTTCCACCGTGCGGTTGGCGATGATCACCGACGCCGGCTGTTCCGCCAGCAGCGGCTCCAGCGCGCCACGCACCGCGCCGCCGGCCCCCAGCAGCAGAATGCGTTTGCCCTTGAGGCTGAAGCCGGCGTTGACCGTCAGGTCGCGCACCAGGCCGGCGCCGTCGGTGTTGTCGCCCAACAGGCTGCCATCGGCGAGCTTGCTCAAGGTATTCACCGCGCCGGCGCGCTGGGCGCGTGCGGTCAGGCTGTCGGCCAGGCGGTAGGCCTCCTCCTTGAACGGCACCGTGACATTGGCGCCACGCCCGTCAACGAAGAACCCGCGGGCACAGCCGGCGAAATCGTCGAGGGGCGCCAGCAGGGTGGTGTAGACCAGCCGCTGCGCCGTCTGCTCGGCGAACAGCCGATGAATCAGCGGCGATTTGCTGTGGCCGATCGGGTTACCAAAAACAACGTATTGATCCATCCAATAAAACCCTCATGCGCATCCCTGTAAGGAACCAGCTTACTGGCGACAGGGGCGCTGCGCTGTTCTGTTCAATCGCATTATCGTCCAGCGCCGGCCAGCCGGCTGCAACGCTTTACGCCAAGCCCGCCAGCCAGTCGCGGTCTTGCAGGAAGTATTCGGTCAGGCGCGCTTCTTCGCTGCCCGGCTCGGCTTTCCAGTCGTAGCCCCAGCGCACCTGCGGCGGCAGGGACATGAGGATCGACTCGGTACGCCCGCCCGATTGCAAGCCGAACAGGGTGCCTCGATCGTAGACCAGATTGAACTCGACATAACGGCCGCGACGGTATTCCTGGAACTCGCGCTGCTTCTCGGTATAGCCCAGGGCCTTGCGGCGCTGGACGATCGGCAGGTAGGCCTCGAGGTAGGCGTCGCCGATGGCGCGCATGAAGGCGAAGCTGGTGTCGAAGTCCCACTCGTTGAGGTCGTCGAAGAACAGGCCGCCGATGCCGCGCGGTTCATTGCGATGCTTGATGTGGAAGTAGCTGTCGCACCAGGCCTTGTAGCGCGGGTAGACGTCCGGGCCGAAGGGCGCGCAGGCCTTTTGTGCGACGCGGTGCCAGTGCACGCAGTCTTCCTCGTTGGCGTAGTAGGGGGTCAGGTCGAAACCGCCGCCGAACCACCAGACCGGCTCTTCGCCTGCCTTTTCGGCGATGAAGAACCGTACGTTGGCGTGGGAAGTCGGCACATGCGGGTTGTGCGGGTGGATCACCAGCGACACGCCCAGCGCCTCAAAACCACGGCCGGCCAGTTCCGGCCGGTGGGCGCTGGCGGACGGCGGCAAGCCGCTGCCGAACACGTGGGAAAAGTTGACGCCGCCTTTCTCGATCACTGTACCGTCGGCAATCACCCGGGTGCGCCCGCCACCGCCGGCCGGTCGGGTCCAGGCGTCTTCGACGAAGCGCGTACCGCCGTCTTCGGCTTCCAGGGCGGCGCAAATACGGTCTTGCAGGTCGAGCAGGTAGGCTTTTACGGCCTCGGTGCGGGTAGTCATGGCATCACCTTGAATCGGGCAAAGCTACGCGGCGCCAGGGATACAGCGGGGGCCTGCGCAAATGGGCGCGTAGCATAACACCGCACAGGGGCCGGTCGCAGTTGACGGCGGTCAAGCATAGGAGTCCGATAAGGCACTTTCGCGACACGACCGAGGAGAGAGTGCAGATGGCCAAACGTATCCAGTTCCGGGCCCATGGCGGCCCGGAAGTGCTTGAGTATGTGGATTACCAACCCGCCGAACCGGGCCCGCAACAGGTCCGCGTGAGTAACAAGGCCATCGGCCTGAACTTCATCGACACCTACTACCGCAGCGGCCTCTACGCGCCACCGGCCTTGCCATCGGGCCTGGGCGCCGAAGGGGCCGGGGTGGTCGAGGCGGTGGGCAGCGCCGTGACCCGCTTCAAGGTCGGCGATCGCGTGGCCTATGGCAGCGGCCCGCTCGGTGCCTACAGCGAAGTGCATGTACTGCCCGCAGACAACCTGGTGCACCTGCCGGACAGCATCAGCTTCGAACAGGCGGCCGGGGTGATGCTCAAGGGCCTGACCGTACAGTACCTGCTGCGCCAGACCTACGAGCTCAAGGGCGGCGAGACCGTGCTGTTCCACGCCGCCGCCGGCGGGGTCGGGCTGCTCGCCTGCCAGTGGGCCAAGGCCCTGGGGGTGAAGCTGATCGGTACCGTCAGCTCGCCGCAGAAAGCCGCGCTGGCGAAATCCCTCGGTGCCTGGGAAACCATCGACTACAGCCATGAAGACGTGGCCAAGCGCGTGCTGGAGCTGACCGACGGCAAGAAATGCCCAGTGGTCTACGACGGCGTGGGCAAGGACACTTGGCTGACTTCGCTGGACTGCCTGCAGCCACGGGGCCTGATGGTCAGCTTCGGCAATGCCTCGGGAGCAGTGGAGGGGGTCAACCTGGGCATCCTGGCGGCCAAGGGCTCGCTGTACGTCACCCGTCCGACCCTGGGCACCTACGCCAACAACGCCGAGAACCTGCAGGCCATGGCCGACGACCTGTTCGCCATGATCGCCAGCGGCAAGCTGAAGATCGAGATCGGCCAGCGTTATCCGCTGGCGGAAGCGGCGAAGGCGCAGACCGAGCTGTCGGCGCGACGCACCACGGGTTCGACCATTCTGTTGCCTTGAAATGCTTCGCGGGCAAGCCTCGCTCCTACGGATGTGGGTCGTAGGAGCGAGGCTTGCCCGCGATAAACGATGACGCGGTGTCAGGCCGGGCGCACGATCTTGCCGGTCACCAGGTCGCGGATCAGGCTCGGGTTCTTGCGCCCGCCCAGGCTGCCGCCCAGAACCATGTCCAACTGCCCGCGGAAATACTGCTCGACGCGAATCCGCGTGCGGGCCGCAGGGCGCCCCTGGGGGTTGGCCGAGGTGGAAATCAGCGGCCCCACCAAGGCGCACAACTCACGCACCAGTGGATGATCGCTGACTCGCAGGGCCACGGTGTCGTGGACCCCGGTGACCCATTCCGGCAACAGATTCTGATGGGGTACCAGCCAGGTGTTCGGGCCCGGCCAGGTGCTGGCCATGCGATCGAGCCATTCCTGGGGAAAATCCTCGAAGAGAAAATCGAACTGGCGGATGTTGTCGGCGATCAGGATCAGGCCCTTGTCCACGGAGCGCGACTTGATGGCCAGCAACCGGTCCACCGCTTCTTCGTTCCACGGGTCGCAACCCAACCCCCAGACTGCTTCGGTTGGATAGGCAATCACCGCCCCTGCGCGAATTTCTCGTGCGGCTTGTTGCACACGCCAACTGCTGACCATTGCTGACTCTCCGGATTAAGGCTGTGCGCAGTTTACCGATCCTGCCTATAAAGCCTAGCCTTTTGCCCGGGCGAACCAGCAGCCGCCTTCACACGTCGCATGGCCCTCCAGCTCCAGTTCGGTGAGCGCCGCCAGCACCCTGGGCAGGCTCCAGCCACTGGCCTGCACCAGGCCCTCGCTGGTCTGCGGCGCGGCATGCAACAGCGCCAGCAACGGATGAGCGGGCGCGGCTGTTGGCGGGGCCGTGGATAACGGCAGCCGTTGCCAGCCACGCAGGGCTTCGAGGATATGTTCGATGGTTTCCACCAGCACCGCGCCATCGCGAATCAGCTGATGACAACCCCGGGCTCCCGGATGATGGATCGACCCGGGTATCGCATACACCTCGCGGCCTTGCTCGGCGGCGAGCCGGGCGGTGATCAGCGAACCGCTGGCGACGCTGGCCTCCACCACCAGCACGCCAAGGGACAGGCCGCTGATGATCCGGTTGCGCCGGGGAAAGTGGCTGGCGTGGGGCCCGGTCTCCAGCGGGAACTCGGAAACCAGCGCGCTGCCCTGGGCGATCATGGCATCGGCCAGGCGCCGGTTGCGCTGTGGATAAAATTTTTCCAGGCCGGTGCCGAGCACGCCGACAGTCTGCCCGCCGACCTCCAGGGCGGCCTGGTGCGCCGCGCCATCGATCCCCAGTGCCAGGCCGCTGGTGATGACAAAACCGGCCGCGGCCAGGCTGCGGGAAAAGGCCGCGGCGGTGTCCATCCCGGGCCGCGAAGCACGACGGCTGCCGACCACCGCCAACTGCGGTTTTTCCAGGATGCGTGGGTCGCCGGCAACAAACAGCAGCGGCGGCGCATCGGCAATTTCATTCAACAGCGGCGGGTAGTCAGGCTGGTCCCACATCAGTAAATGCTGGCCCGGACGCTCCAGCCAAGCCAATGCATGGCTGGCGCCATCACGCACTTCGGCATTGCGCCGGGCCTCGGCCGCGCTCGCCGGCAGGCCCAGCGCGCGCCAGGCACTGGCCGGTGCGCTGATGGCCTTGGAGGCCGAACCAAAGGCTTCGAGCAGCAGCTGAAAACGCTTCGGGCCGAGGTCGGGCAAGCGGTGCAAACGTAGGCGGGCTTCCAGTTCCGCGGGGGAAACCGGAGCCTGGGCAGACAGTGACATGGGATCATCCTTGATCGTTATAAGCCCGGTCGTAGCAGGAATAAGCTGTGGATAACTCTGTTGGTAACTTGTTGAGGGTTTTTACGGGTTACGGACTTTGTCCATGATCGCCAGGGAACGGGAAGCGTTGAGCACCAGGCCGTAACTGAGCTTGTCGTAGGTGCGGAAAACCATCAGCAGACCGGCCCGCTCATCCGGCATTTTCACCTGTCCACCGGCCACCCGGTCGCGTACGGTTTCGCCGGTTTTCATTACCGCCAGCACGTTGCCTTCAGCCAGACCATCGCGCCGTCCCTTGTTCAACGTCACCACATCCAGCGCGCCGATCTGGGTGACACCCCGTGGCACGTCGATGATCAGGCCCTCGACCGCCCAGCTCGGCGCGCTGGGGACAAAGGTCGAGTTGATGGTCCGTGGCTCGCCGCCGAACAGGCGGTCGCCCAGGCGCACTTCCTGGGTGGTGCGCTGCAATTGCAGGGTGGCGATATCGCCCTCGACCGCGACCACCTCGCCGCCGCCGATTTCGTCGGCGTTGACTCCCAGCACTTCGCCGCTCTGCGGGTCGGTGTAGGTCTTGCCCTGGCGGAAGATGCCGAAGACCGATTGCTCCGGGTCGAAGCGGCCGCGCGCGAAGATCCGGTCGCCGGTGCCGCTGAGTACCCGTTCGGCATCGCCGGCGACTATGTAGGGCGCACTGTCGAAGGCGTCCGCCCGGTCGAGGATGCGGTTGCTCAGCAGAAAGCTGTCGATGGCCTGCAGTGGAATGCTCGGGATCGCCTCGACCAGTGGCGTGCGGCGTACCTGGGGCGAGAGCTTGACGGTGCCCCGGGAAGCGCCGCGCTCCAGGGTCAGGCGTGGTTCGCCATCGACCCGGACCAGCGTCAGGGAGTCGCCGGGGTAGATCAAATCGGGGTCGGCGAGGCTGGAATTGGCCTGCCAGAGCGCCGGCCATTGCCAGGGATCGCGCAGGAAGCGATTGGCGATGCTCCACAAGGTATCGCCCGCCACTACGGTGTAGCGCTGTGGATAACCCTCCCGGAGCGGCACCTGCGCCTGGCCGAAACCGGCCCAGCCCACGAGCAGCAAGGCGAGTAGTGATTTCCTCATGCGGTGAATCCCTTTATTATGTGTATTCGCGTGAAACGCTAGCGCCTGTGCGCTCCCTGCTCCTGACCGAGCACGTTTTACAACGGTTGCCCTTCCAGAACCCGCAAGGCCTCCGACTCCGAATTTACTTCACACGTGTAGCAATTACGCTTATGGCCATTTTAAACATCCTCGAATTCCCCGACTCGCGCCTGCGCACTATCGCCAAACCAGTGGCCGTAGTGGACGACGAAGTGCGTCAGTTGGTCGACGACATGTTTGAAACAATGTATGAGGCGCCCGGCATCGGCCTGGCCGCTACCCAGGTCAACGTGCACAAGCGCATCGTGGTCATGGACCTGTCCGAAGACCGCAGCGAGCCACGGGTGTTCATCAACCCCGAGTTCGAAGCGCTCACCGACGAAATGGGCCAGTACCAGGAAGGCTGCCTGTCGGTACCGGGCTTCTACGAGAACGTCGATCGTCCGCAACGCGTGAAAATCAAGGCCCTGGACCGTGACGGCCAACCTTACGAACTGATCGCCGAAGGCCTGCTCGCGGTGTGCATCCAGCACGAATGCGACCACCTCAACGGCAAATTGTTCGTCGATTACCTGTCCACGCTCAAACGCGACCGGATCAAGAAGAAGCTGGAAAAGCAGCATCGTCAGCAAGCTTGATTCCCTTCTTCCAAAGGCTTGCAGCGGCAAGCCTTTTTCTTTTCCGCGTGTTTATTACCGAGAACTCCCATGACTGAGCCACTGCGCATCGTCTTTGCCGGCACCCCGGAATTCGCCGCCGAACACCTCAAGGCCCTGCTCGACAGCCCTTACGAGATCGTCGCGGTCTACACCCAGCCGGACCGCCCGGCCGGGCGCGGGCAAAAGCTGATGCCGAGCCCGGTCAAGCAGCTGGCGCTGGAGCACGACATCTCCGTGCTGCAACCGCCGACCCTGCGCGACCCGCAGGCCCAGGCCGAACTGGCGGCCCTCGCGCCGGACCTGATGGTGGTGGTCGCCTACGGCCTGATCCTGCCGCAGGCGGTACTGGATATTCCGCGCCTGGGCTGCATCAACAGCCACGCCTCGCTGCTGCCACGCTGGCGCGGGGCGGCGCCGATCCAGCGCGCCGTGGAAGCCGGCGACGCGCTGAGCGGCGTGACCGTGATGCGCATGGAAGCCGGCCTGGACACCGGGCCGATGCTGCTCAAGGTCAGCACCCCGATCAGCGCTACCGACACCGGCGGCAGCCTGCATGACCGTCTCGCCGAAATGGGCCCGCCGGCCGTGGTGCAGGCCATCGCCGGCCTCGCCGCCGCAACCCTGCAAGGCGAAGTGCAGGACGACAGCCTGGCCACCTACGCCCATAAATTGAACAAGGACGAAGCGCGGATCGACTGGAGCCGCCCTGCGCTGGAGCTGGAGCGCCTGGTACGAGCCTTCAACCCCTGGCCGATCTGCCACAGCACGCTGAACGGTGAAGCGCTGAAGGTGCTGGCCGCCAGCCTCGCCGAAGGCAAGGGCGTGCCGGGCACCATCCTCGGCGCCAGCAAGGACGGCCTGCTCGTCGCCTGCGGTGAGCAGGCGCTGTGCCTGACCCGCCTGCAATTGCCCGGCGGCAAGGCGCTGAACTTCAGCGACCTGTTCAACAGCCGTCGCGAGAAATTCACCACCGGCACCGTGCTCGGACAAGCGGCGGACGCCCAATGAACCCGCGTCTGGCCGCCGCCAAGGCCCTGACCTCGGTCCTCAACGGCAAAGCCTCGCTCAACAGCTCGCTGCCAATCCTGCTGGACAAGGTCGAAGCGCGCGATCGCGGCTTCACCCAGGACCTGGCTTTCGGCACCGCGCGCTGGCAGCCACGGCTGGCGGCGCTGGCCGCCAAACTGTTGCAGAAGCCGTTCAAGGCGGCCGATGCCGACGTCGAGGCGCTGCTGCTGGTAGGCCTTTATCAATTGCTCTACACCCGCGTCCCGGCGCACGCCGCCATCGGCGAAACCGTGGGCTGCGCCGACAAGCTGAAAAAGCCCTGGGCCAAGGCACTGATCAATGCCGTGCTGCGCCGCGCCCAACGCGAGAGCGAAGCACTGTTCGCCGAGCTGGAACGCGACCCGGTGGTGCGTACCGCCCATCCGCGCTGGCTGCAAAAGTCCCTCAAGGCGTTCTGGCCCGAGCAGTGGGAAGCCATCTGCGCCGCCAACAACGCCCACCCGCCGATGATCTTGCGGGTCAACCGCCGCCATCATTCCCGCGCCGCCTATCTCCAGCTGCTGAGCGAGGCCGGCGTTGCCGCCAAGCCTTGCGTCTACAGCCAGGACGGCATCGTGCTCGATGAAGCCGCCGACGTGCGCGCCCTGCCGGGCTTCGCCGAAGGCTGGATCAGCGTGCAGGACGAAGCCGCGCAACTGGCCGCCGAGTTGCTGGAACTGGCGCCGGGACAGCGGGTGCTGGACGCCTGCTGCGCGCCCGGCGGCAAGACCTGCCACATCCTCGAAGTCGAGCCCGCGCTGGCCGGCGTGGTCGCGGTGGACCTGGAAGCCAAGCGCCTGGTGCGTGTCCAGGAGAACCTCGACCGCCTGAACCTTCGCGCCGAGCTGATCGCCGCCGACGGCCGCGACACCGCCGCCTGGTGGGACGGCAAGCCGTTCCAGCGCATCCTGCTGGACGCGCCATGCTCGGCCACCGGGGTGATCCGCCGCCACCCGGATATCAAGCTCACCCGTCAGGCCGACGACATCGCCGCCCTGGCCAGCCTGCAAGGCGAACTGCTGGACGCCATGTGGTCGACCCTGGAAGTCGGCGGCATCCTGCTGTACGCCACCTGCTCGACCTTGCCGACCGAAAACACCGAGGTCATCGAGGCTTTCCTGGCCCGTACCCCGGGTGCTCGCGAACTGGACATCGCCGGGCAACTGGGTCAGCCTCCGGCCGGCCTGAAGCAGCCCCACGGTCGCCAGCTGCTGGCGCAAGAGGGCGGCCACGACGGGTTCTACTACGCCAAGCTGATCAAGATTGCCGCCGCGCGCGGTTAAGAAAGGTTCTAAGGGAGTGACTGGATGAAGATCATCATCCTCGGAGCAGGGCAGGTGGGCGGCACGCTGGCAGAGCATCTGGCCAGCGAAGCCAACGACATCACGGTGGTCGACACCGACGGCGAACGCCTGCGCGATCTCGGCGACCGCCTGGACATCCGCACCGTACAGGGCCGCGGTTCGTTCCCCACGGTACTGCGCCAGGCCGGCGCCGACGATGCCGACATGCTGGTCGCGGTGACCAACAGCGACGAAACCAATATGGTCGCCTGCCAGGTCGCCCACACCCTGTTCCACACCCCGACCAAGATCGCCCGGGTCCGCGAAGCGGCCTACCTGACCCGCGCCGGCCTGTTCGACAACGAGGCGATTCCGGTCGACGTGCTGATCAGCCCGGAACAGGTGGTGACCAACTACATCAAGCGCCTGATCGAACACCCCGGCGCCCTGCAGGTGATCGACTTCGCCGAAGGCAAGGCCCAACTGGTGGCGGTCAGGGCCTATTACGGCGGGCCGCTGGTGGGGCAGCAACTGCGCCAGCTGCGCGAGCACATGCCCAACGTCGACACCCGCGTGGCGGCGATCTTCCGCCGTGACCGGCCGATCCTGCCCCAGGGCGATACGGTGATCGAGGCCGACGACGAAGTGTTCTTCATCGCCGCCAAGGCCAACATCCGTGCGGTGATGAGCGAGATGCGTCGCCTCGACGAGTCCTACAAGCGCATCGTCATCGCCGGCGGCGGGCAGATCGGCGAACGCCTGGCCGAAGCCATCGAAAGCCGTTACCAAGTGAAGATCATCGAGATGAATCCGGCGCGTTGCCGCTACCTCTCGGATAACCTCGACAGCACCGTGGTCCTGCAAGGCAGCGCCTCGGACCGCGACCTGCTGATGGAGGAAAACATCGCCGACGCCGATATCTTCCTGGCCCTGACCAACGATGACGAGGCCAACATCATGTCCTCGCTCCTGGCCAAGCGCCTGGGGGCGAAGAAGGTGATGACCATCATCAACAACCCGGCCTATGTCGACCTGATCCAGGGCGGCGATATCGACATCGCCATCAGCCCGCAGCTGGCCACCATCGGTACCCTGCTGGCCCACGTGCGCCGTGGCGATATCGTCAGCGTGCACTCGCTGCGCCGTGGCGCGGCGGAAGCCATCGAGGCGATCGCCCATGGCGATGCCAAATCGAGCAAGGTGATCGGCCGCTCCATCGAGGACATCGCGCTGCCGCCAGGCACCACCATCGGCGCGATCATCCGCGACGAGGAAGTGCTGATCGCCCACGACGACACGGTGATCGAAGCCGGCGACCATGTGATTCTGTTCCTGGTGGATAAAAAACATATCCGCGATGTGGAGAAGCTGTTCCACGTGGGCTTGAGCTTTTTCTGATCCAACGCCGTCCTGTAGCCGCTGCCGCAGGCTGCGAACGCCCCGCAGGGGCGCGGCGATCTCCGGCCCGCAGGAGGTCCTTCGGACCTATCGCAGCCTGCGGCAGCGGCTACAAGAGTCCACAGGAGTGACAACGATGCTCGAATCCCTGGAAAAAATGCTCGCCAAGGGCATGGATAACTCGCTGCTGCGCTTCGGCCTGGGCAAGGGTTATCTGGATCTGCACGAATACGCCAAGGCCGCCGAGCACCTGCAACGCTGCGTCGGTTTCGACCCCAAGTATTCGGCGGCGTGGAAGCTGCTGGGCAAGGCCTATCAAGGCCTGGAGGACTATGCGGCGGCGCGCCAGGCCTGGGAGCAGGGCCTGGAAGCAGCCCGCGGACATGGCGACAAGCAGGCGGAAAAGGAAATGACGGTGTTCCTCAAGAAGCTCGAGCGCCAGGGCAAAGGCGCACTGTAGCCGCTGCCGAGTGAGCGAGGCTGCGTACGAGGACGTAGTCCTCGCTAAACCTGAACACCGGGATTGTCAGGAGAATCGCAGCACCTGGTCTTGCGACCGCTTCGCAGCCTCGCAAGCTCGGCAGCGGCTACAGAGGCGATGTCCGGACGCTTCACAGGTAACGCAGGCCGATGCCCTCGGCGTCCACCAGCACCACCTCCATCTTCACCCGTGGCGCGTTCATCGGCAGGCCTTGCACCTGGCCGTAGACCACCGCGCCCTTGGGCAGCGCCGCCAATGCCGGGTGCTTGACGTACACCCCGCTGGCAGACAGGTTGCGCGTCTGGCCCAGGCACTCGCCGAAGCTTTCGTGCTGGATCTTGATCCTCAGGGATTTGCGCGAATCGGGCATATGCTGTGCTCTGCTTCAGCCTTTGTGGATAACCTTGGGCGAAAGGTTATCCACAGATCGTGCCAGGCGGTCAGTACCAGCGTTCTTCGCCGGGCGGACGTTTCTTGAAACGCTTCATGCTCCACATGTACTGGCTCGGATAAGCCCGCACATAGCGCTCGACCACCTGGCTCATCGCCGCGCAGGAGGTTTCGGTGTCGGTGCTGTACATCGCGTCCGGCGCGGCTTCGAGGATCACCTTGTAGCCCGAACCGTCGGGCAGGCGCAGCGCATGCAGGAATACCCCGACCGCCTTACCGCCGGCGAGCATGTTCGGCACGAACTTGCTGGTCAGCGCCCGGGTGGCGAAGAAGGGCACGAAGATCCCGGCGGATTCGGCCGGTTCCGGGTCGGCGGGAATGCCCACCGCCCCCCCTTTGCGCACTTCCTTGATGACGCTGAGGATGCCTTCCTTGGTCGAAGCCGCCACCCGGTTGCCCAGCTGGACCCGCTGCTTGCGCAGCAGTTCGTCCACCGCCTTGAGCTTCGGCGGGCGGTAGAAAATGATCGGTTTGCACTGGCTGCAATAGAAGTGGTTGAGCACTTCCCAGTTGCCCAGGTGGCTGGTGATGCCGACCACGCCCTTGCCCGACGCCAGCGCTTCTTGCAGCACCTCGAGGCCCTCGACTTCACGTACCAGGGCGATCGAGCGCTCGGCCGGCCAGATCCAGGCGCAGGCGCTTTCAGTCAGGGACTTGCCGATGTCTTTCAGGCTCTGCCCCACTAAACGCTCGCGCTCGGCGGCGTCCATCTGCGGAAAGCACTTGGCCAGGTTGATCCGCACCACATCGCGGGAACGGTTGGGGGTCTTCCACATGATCCAGCCGATGGCCGAACCGACCGCCTGCACCGCGCGCCAGGGCAGCAGGGCAAACAATCGCAGAGCGCCTACCAGCAGGGCGCCTTTAAACTTATCCACAGGTGACTCCTGATATCCGGGTCATGAACCTTGTCGCAAGCGGGCTATTCTAACCGGCCGTTTGTCAGGATGGCGTAGCGATCGCAGTCGCGGGTGTGGTCCATGACCATGCCCGAAGCCTGCATCAGCGCATAACAGATGGTCGGCCCGACAAAGGTGAAGCCGGCCTTTTTCAAGCCGCGGCTCATCGCTTCGGCCTCTGGGGTAACCGCCGGGACTTCGCTGCGATCCTTGAAATGATTGATTTTCGGCACCCCGCCGACGAACGACCAGAGGAATTCCACCGGGTCTTCCAGCGCCATCCAGGCCTGGGCGTTGCGCCGGGCGGCAGCGAGTTTCAGGCGGTTGCGGATGATCCCGGGATCGAGCATCAACTCATCGATTTGTGCATCGTTCATCTGCGCCACGCGCTGCACATCGAAGCCGAACAGCACCTGGCGATAACGCTCGCGCTTCTTCAGGACGGTGATCCAGGACAGGCCGGCCTGGAACCCTTCGAGCAATAACAACTCGAACAAACGCTGCGCGTCGCGTAGCGGCACGCCCCACTCCTGATCGTGGTACGCCATGTACAGGGGATCTTCGTTGCACCAAAAGCAGCGTGGCATAAGGCTCCAGTGGGCGTGCGCACAACTGAATCGGGTATACTCCCGCTCTTTAAATCGCAGCCCAAGTAACAGGTGAATTTCGTGAGCCAGCCTACGCCAGCCGTGCGTACCTTCCAAGACTTGATCCTCGCCCTCCAGCAATACTGGGCCGAGCAAGGTTGTGTGGTACTTCAGCCCTACGATATGGAAGTAGGCGCCGGCACTTTCCATACCGCCACGTTCCTGCGCGCCATCGGCCCGGAAACCTGGAACGCCGCTTATGTGCAGCCCAGTCGTCGCCCGACTGACGGCCGCTACGGCGAGAACCCGAACCGTCTGCAGCACTACTACCAGTTCCAGGTGGTCTTGAAGCCGAACCCGGAAAACTTCCAGGAGCTGTACCTGGGCTCGCTCAAGCACGTCGGCCTCGACCCGCTGGTGCACGACATTCGTTTCGTCGAAGACAACTGGGAATCGCCGACCCTCGGCGCCTGGGGCCTGGGCTGGGAAGTCTGGCTCAACGGCATGGAAGTGACTCAGTTCACCTACTTCCAGCAAGCCGGTGGCATCGAGTGCTACCCGGTGACCGGCGAGATCACCTACGGCCTGGAACGCCTGGCCATGTACCTGCAGGGCGTGGATTCGGTCTACGACCTGGTCTGGGCCGACGGTCCGTTCGGCAAGGTGACCTACGGCGACGTGTTCCACCAGAACGAAGTGGAGCAGTCGACCTACAACTTCGAACACGCCAACGTCGAGAAGCTGTTCGAACTGTTCGATTTCTATGAAAGCGAAGCCAAGCGCCTGATCGAGCTGGATCAGCCGCTGCCGTTGCCGAGCTATGAAATGGTCCTCAAGGCCTCGCACACCTTCAACCTGCTGGATGCCCGTCGCGCGATCTCCGTGACCGCACGCCAGCAGTACATCCTGCGTGTGCGCACCCTGGCGCGTTCCGTCGCGCAAGCCTACCTGCTGGCCCGCGCCAAGCTGGGCTTCCCGATGGCGACTCCGGACCTGCGTGATGAAGTGTTGGCTAAGTTGGAGGCGGCACAATGAGTGCGCAAGATTTTCTGGTTGAACTGGGCACTGAAGAACTGCCACCCAAAGCCCTGAACACCCTGGCCGAAGCCTTCCTGGGCGGTATCGAAAAAGGCCTGCAGGCCGCCGGCCTGAACTTCGAAACCAAACATGTCTACGCCGCACCACGCCGCCTGGCGGTGCTGATCAGCGGCCTGGCCACCCAGCAGCCGGATCGCAGCATCAACCTCGACGGCCCACCGCGCCAGGCCGCCTTCGACGCCGAAGGCAACCCGACCCAGGCCGCCCTGGGCTTCGCCAAGAAATGTGGCGTGGACCTGAGCGAAATCGACCAGAGCGGGCCGAAGCTGCGCTACAGCCAGAGCATCAAGGGCAAGCCGACCGCCAGCCTGCTGCCGACCATCGTCGAAGACTCGCTGAACGACCTGCCGATTCCGAAACGCATGCGTTGGGCCGCGCGCAAGGAAGAGTTCGTGCGTCCGACCCAATGGCTGGTGATGCTGCTGGGTGACCAGGTCATCGACTGCACCATCCTCGCTCAGAAAGCCGGTCGCGACTCCCGCGGTCACCGCTTCCATCACCCGCAAAGCGTGCGCATCACCTCGCCGGCCAACTACCTGGACGACCTGCGTGCCGCCTATGTGCTGGCCGATGCCAACGAGCGTCGCGAGCTGATCAGCAAGCGCACCGAAGAACTGGCGCGCCTGCAGGAAGGCACCGCCATCGTTCCAGCCGATTTGCTGGACGAAGTGACCGCCCTGGTGGAATGGCCGGTGCCGCTGGTGTGCTCGTTCGAGGAGCGTTTCCTCGAAGTGCCGCAGGAAGCCCTGATCACCACCATGCAGGACAACCAGAAGTACTTCTGCCTGCTGGACGTCGACGGCAAGCTGCTGCCGCGTTTCATCACCGTGGCCAACATCGAAAGCAAGGACCCGCGCCAGATCATCGAGGGCAACGAGAAAGTCGTTCGCCCACGCCTGACCGACGCCGAGTTCTTCTTCAAGCAGGACAAGAAACAGAAGCTCGAAGACTTCAACCAGCGCCTGCAGAACGTGGTGTTCCAGGAGAAGCTGGGCAGCGTCTACGACAAGGCCGAGCGCGTCTCGAAACTGGCCGCGTTCATCGCTCCGCGCATCGGCGGCGACGCCCAGCGTGCCGCGCGTGCGGGCCTGCTGTCGAAGTGCGACCTGGCCACCGAAATGGTCGGCGAGTTCCCGGAAATGCAAGGCATCGCCGGTTACTACTACGCCCTCAATGACGGCGAACCGGAAGACGTCGCCCTGGCGCTGAACGAGCAATACATGCCACGTGGCGCCGGCGCCGAGCTGCCAAGCACCGTCACCGGTGCCGCCGTGGCCATCGCCGACAAGCTCGACACCCTGGTCGGCATCTTCGGCATCGGCATGCTGCCAACCGGCAGCAAGGACCCGTACGCGCTGCGTCGTGCCGCGCTGGGCGTGCTGCGCATCCTGATCGACAAGAAGCTCGACCTGGACCTGACCGAAGCCGTGGCGTTCGCCGTCAGCGCCTTCGGCAGCAAGGTCAAGAGCGCCGGCCTGGCCGATCAGGTCCTGGAGTTCATCTTCGACCGTCTGCGTGCGCGTTACGAAGACGAAGGCGTGGATGTCGCCACCTACCTGTCGGTCCGTGCCCTGAAGCCGGGTTCGGCCCTGGACTTCGACCAGCGCGTGCAGGCTGTGCAGGCCTTCCGCAAGCTGCCGGAAGCCGCCGCATTGGCCGCGGTGAACAAGCGCGTCTCGAACCTGCTGAGCAAGGTCGAAGGCAGCGTGCCGACCACCGTGGAAGCCAAGTACTTCGACAACGCCAACGAGTTCTCCCTGTACTCGGCGATCCAGCAAGCGGACCAGGCCGTGCAACCAATGGCCGCGGCGCGTCAGTACAGCGAGACCCTGGCCCGTCTGGCCGCCCTGCGCGAGCCGGTCGACGCCTTCTTCGAGAAGGTGATGGTCAACGCCGAAGACGCCAACGTGCGGGCCAACCGCTACGCGCTGCTGGCACGTCTGCGGGGTCTGTTCCTCGGTGTCGCCGACATCTCGTTGCTGGGGTAAGGCGTACGTGAAACTGCTGATTCTCGATCGGGACGGAGTGATCAATTACGACTCCGACGCTTACATCAAATCGGTGGAGGAGTGGATTCCGCTCCCCGGCTCGGTCGAAGCCATCGCGCAGTTGAGCAAGGCCGGCTGGACGGTAGCAGTCGCTACCAACCAGTCGGGCATCGCTCGCGGTTACTACGATGTCGCCACCCTCGACGCCATGCACGAGCGCCTGCGCGCTCTGGTGGCCGAGCAGGGCGGCGAACTCGGTCTCATCGTGTACTGCCCCCATGGCCCGGACGAAGGTTGCGCCTGCCGCAAACCCAAGCCCGGCATGTTGCAGACCATTGCCCGGCACTACGCAGTGGATCTGGCTGGTCTATGGTTTGTGGGCGACAGTCTCGGTGACCTGGAAGCCGCAAAAGCCGTCGACTCTCAGCCAGTTTTGGTAAAGACCGGGAAAGGCGAAAAGACCCTGGGGAAAACCCTACCGGTAGGCACCTTGATTTTTGACGACCTGGCGGCAGTTGCCGCTGAACTTATCCACAATTAGAGTCCTTCTGAGATCCTGACCAAGGATTGTTCAGGAGTGCGCTTTTTTAGAGGCGGGCAATGCCCGCAACGGTAAACGCCGCTATGTCGATCCTGCAGGCAATCAGAACCTTCTTCTTTTACCTGCTGCTGGGCACCAGTTCGTTGCTGTGGTGCTCCCTGAGCTTTTTTATCGCGCCCTTCCTGCCGTTCAAGGCGCGCTATCGCTTTATCAACGTCTATTGGTGCCGCTGCGCGTTGTGGCTGACCAAGGTGTTTCTCAAGATCAACGTGGAAGTGAAGGGCGCGGAAAATATCCCCGAGCGTCCTTGCGTGATTGTCTCGAACCACCAGAGCACCTGGGAGACGTTCTTTCTCTCGGCCTATTTCGAACCGCTGAGCCAGGTGCTCAAGCGTGAACTGCTGTATGTGCCGTTCTTCGGCTGGGCCATGGCCATGCTGCGTCCGATCGCCATCGACCGCGACAATCCCAAGGCCGCGCTCAAGCAGGTCGCCAGCAAGGGCGACGAGCTGCTCAAGGACAATGTCTGGGTGTTGATCTTCCCGGAAGGCACCAGGGTGCCTTACGGCCAGATGGGCAAGTTCTCCCGCAGCGGCAGCGCCCTGGCGGTCAATGCCGACTTGCCGGTGCTGCCGGTAGCGCACAACGCCGGCAAATACTGGCCGAAGACCGGCTGGCTCAGGCACCCCGGCACCATCACCGTGGTGATTGGTGCGCCGATGTACGCCGAAGGCTCCGGCCCACGGGCCATCGCCGAGCTCAACGACCGGGTCGCAGCCTGGAATGAGCAGGCGCAGCGGGACATGGGTTCGCTGCCTCCGGTAGCCGCGGCGCCGGACAAAATGGCCATTTGAGTTTCTGTGGATAACCTGTGTACCGTTTTATTGGAAATCGCTATATAAAATCCATAACTAGATGATTTATATACATATTTCCTAAACCCATAAAATACCGGAAAAGGTGCATAAGTTTTCTGGATACAAAAAAACCGGCCTGGAGCCGGTTTTTTTTCGCCTGTTGATATTCAGTCCGTGAGCAGAGGTAATTGCAGGCTGAAGGTCGTCCCCTCGCCAACCACGCTACGGCAGACAATCCGCCCTTCATGCCGGTCGACCACCGCCTTGACCATCGACAACCCAAGCCCCAGACCTTCGCTGCCTTGGGCCGAGGCGAAGCGCTGGTACTGCACGAACAGCTGCGGCAATTCATCGGCCGCAATGCCTTTGCCCTGATCGGTGATATCGCAGGTCAGCCAGCCCTCCGTACATGCGACTTGCACCCGGACAGTCGAGCCCGACGGGCTGTACTTGATGGCGTTTTCCAGCAGGTTGAACAAGGCCCGGGTCAGCAGGGACTGATCGGCCAGCACCATGCCTTCGGCATCGTCGTCGAGGTCATGCGCCAGCTGGATGTTTTTCAGCTGGGCGATGGTCATGGCCTGGTCGAACGCGTCCAGCACCAGCATGGCGAACATGCTCGGCTGGAACTGATAGGCCTCGGACTCGGCCTTCGCCAGTTGCACGAAGGCTTCGGTGAGCCCCAGGGCGCGACGCACCTGGAGTTCGATCTGACTGTAGATCCGCGTGTCGCCCGAGCCCTGGTGCCGCTGTACATCGAGCAAGGCCAGGATCGCCGAATGAGGCGCGCGCAGGTCATGGGACAGGAAGCGCAACAGGGTTGCCCGCTGCTGTTCGGCGTCCCGTTCCAGGCTCAGGTCAGTGAGGCTCAGCAGCCAGCCGATCGGCGTATCGCTGTCGATCGGCAGCAGGGGTGCCAGGTCCACGCGCAGGCTGCGCTGCTCGATATCGCGAAATTCCACAGGCTGCAGTTGCGACAGGGCAGGGCGTTGCTCATCCTGCAAACCGGGATAACCCAGGCCGGCCAACTGCCGGACCAGGTCCTCGCCGATCAGCGCGTTGCCGAACACTTCGCGAGCATTGCGGTTGGCCAGCAGCACGCGACCGTCCGGATCGCTGATCAGGGTGGCCACCGGCAGGTATTCCAGGCCATCGGCAATGAAGCGGCGGGTGTCGCGGGTGCGGCTCAAGGCCTGTTCCAACGCCACGATCTGCCCCTGCAGTACATCCCCGGCAGGGGTCTGGGTGCGTCGGCGCTCGGGCAGCACCTTAGGCTCGCTGTCCAGGCGTGCCAGCTCCCAGCCGAAGTAGGCCAGGATCACGCTCAGGCGGCGCCAGTTCCAGATCAGGTACGCCAGCAACATCCCCAACAGGCTGGCCACCGGCGGCCACCACAGCCCCAGGCGCAGCAGCCCGGCCGAACCGAGCAGGGCAGCCGCCATGCAGGCCAGGGTCAGCCACAACGCATGTCGTGGCCGCACCAGCAGCAATCCCAGCAAGGCCGCCACCAGCAGCACCGACAGCGCCGCGACCGGCCATTGCCCGAGGGCGACGATGGTGCGCTGCTGCAACAAGCCATTGAGCAGGTTGGCCTGGATCTCGATACCTGGGGTGGTGCCGACACTGGCCGACTGCGGGGTGACATAGCGGTCACCCAGCCCGGGCGCGGTAGTGCCGATCAGGATCAGCTTGTCGCGCAACAGTTCCGGCGGGACTTCGCCGCGCAATACGCTGACATAGGGAACACTGGGGAAACCGGCATGGGGACTGATGAAGGGGATGCGTACTGGGTTGCTGCGCAGCCAGCCCTGGGCGATCTGCGCGGTGTCCGAACCGGGCATCGACAGGGCCGTGCCCGGGTATGCCTGTTGATAAAGCAGCCAGGCCAGTTGCGCCTTCGGTGCCTGCGGTGGGCCTTCGCGCAGATAGACGCTGCGAACCGTGCCGTCGGCGTCGGCCTCGGCATTGATATGGCCGACCGCCTTGGCGCACTGACTCAACGGCGGCACCGGTTCGATCTCACCCAGCGGCTGGCCGTAGCGGGCCACGCTCTCGCGCAGCAGGGGCAGGAATACCTTGCCCTCGCGGCAGACCGCCTGGGCCAGTCGTTGATCGTTTTCGGGAACGCTGTCGGGTTCGCTGAAGATCACGTCGAACAACACACCCTGGACCTTGGCCGCCGTCAGCCGATCCAGCAGGTCGGCGTGCAGGGTACGCGGCCAGGGCCACTGGCCCAGCTGCTGCAGGCTGTAGTCGTCGATGGTGATCAGCAGCAACCGCGAATCGACCGGCAGCGGGCTGAGCCGCCGCAGGTTGTCATACAGCAGGTTATTCAGCGCCAGCCCGTGGCTCAACGACAGCAGGGCGGTCAAGGGCAACAGGATCAGGCTGACCCATGCCCATTCCCGCACCAGACCGCCAAACAGTCGCTGGGCTTGCGTCGGCTCCCGGCCCTCGGGTCGGCGCCAGCGCCTCACCGACAAACCGCCGCGCACTTACTGAACACGCGTGGTCCTGGGGTAATAGAAGATGTCATAGACGCCCGTCTCTCCTTCGAGTCCGTGCTCATCGAAAGCAGAAAGGCGGACATGATAAAAAAACGCTTCCAGGCCGCTGAAGTTGACTTCCGGCGTGCTGGAGAACTGTTCCTGCTTGATATTGAGGAAACTTTTGTCGGTCGCCACCTGGGCCCGGTAACGCTTGGCGCCCGGCAAGGGCTTCATGATCAGCTGCCAGACCGGCAGATCGCCCGTCTGGCCCGCCTGGCCCATCAGTTGCGGTGCGGGCAACAGATCGACCGGCTTCAACGGGCCTTCTTTCTGGATGCGCAAACCTTGGCGAGCCATGACCTGGACTTCACCGGGAACCGGTCCGACCGGTTTATCCACAGGGCGTTTCTTGCCCTTGGTCTTTTTCGGCGCTTCGTCGTCTTCGCGGTTGACCGCTACCTGGCCGTTGAGCACTTCCACCAGCGACAGCTGATCGTCGTTACGCACCCGGAAGTGCGTGCCGCGTACGCCCAACACGCCGATCGGCGTGACGATCTGGAAACGGTCGTAATCGCTCGGGCGCTTGATGACATAGGATTCGATCTGCCCCTGCTCGAGCGCGACCTGGGGGATCGCATGTTCTTCGTTCAGGTGCAGGGTGATCTGGGAACTGGAGGGCAGTACCACCAGCGAACCATCGCCCAGGGACAGGCTGACGAATGCCGAAGGCGAGGTCTTCACCCCTTCGAGTTCATCGACGCTCATGCCTTCTTCCAGGGGCACCTGGTTGCCCTTGGCATCCAGCTTCCAGGCTTCGCCCGTGAGGTGCTCGACCGTCGCCGGCAACGGCTGGCCACGGCATTGCTGGTTTTCATCGATATAGGGAGGGCGCTTGGGTGCTGCAACGGCAGCCTGCACCGTGGAAAAGGCCAGTGCGCTACCGAGAAGAAACGACACGAGCATGGCCCGGTGGCGGATGTGCAAGGAGGTCATGGGTTCATAGGTCCGTAGTCGCGCTCTTCTGAAGTCCGTGCCATTAGAACTGCATTGTTAGCGTTCTGACCATACCTCTCGAACCAAGGCCGGCCAGGGTCATTCCCTTACGGGATAAACAGCACAACCGCTGGAGAGCGGCTGCGCTGTTCGGCTCCATGCCGGCCGGATGCGAATCGGCGCATCCGGCCGCACAGGTCAGTCCCGCTCGATGGAGATCAACCGATAGGCCAGGGCTCCCAGCCCTGCGCCCAACAGAGGTGCTACCCAGAACAGCCACAGCTGGGACACTGCCCACTCACCGGCGAAGAAAGCTACCGCGGTGCTGCGGGCCGGGTTGACCGAGGTATTGGTGACCGGAATGCTGATCAGGTGGATCAGGGTCAGCGTCAGGCCAATGGCAATCGGCGCAAAACCGGCTGGAGCACGCTTGGCGGTGGCACCCAGGATGATCAGGAGGAACATCGCCGTGAGCACAACTTCGGTCAACAGCGCAGCAAACATCGAGTAGCCACCAGGCGAGTGCTCACCATAGCCATTGGCCGCGAAGCCCGCCGACGCGTCGAAACCGACCTTGCCGGAAGCGATCAGGAACAGCACGCCACCCGCGGCGAGTCCACCGAGAACCTGGGCGACGATATAAGGCAGCAACCGGCTACCCGGGAAACGCCCACTCAACCACAGGCCGACCGAGACCGCGGGGTTGAGGTGAGCCCCGGAAATCGGACCCAATGCGTAAGCCATGGTCAGGACGCTCAGGCCAAAGGCCAGGGCTACCCCCAGATAACCGATCCCGAACTGCGGAACGCCGGCCGCCAGCACGGCGCTCCCGCACCCGCCCAGGACCAACCAGAACGTACCGAAAAACTCAGCGCCGAATGTCTTCATCAGAGGCCTTCACAGATAAAAAATGAGGAGTTGTTTGTTGGCTGGCGGCGTCGTGGGGCCGCGCGGGAGAGGAGGGATGACACATCCCTGTGTCGAAGCATTACGTCCTGAGGAGGCACTCCCTGTATTCCCCTGTACTGCAAATCGAGGCCAAGCCTCGGTCTGACGCCCGCCAATCCGGCGGTTGACACTCCCTGTGTCGGAGCACTTCCGAATGCCCCTGTGTGCCACTCAGCGACTACGAATGTACCGGCATGGTGTGGAGGCCGGGCCGGTTTGCAATATTTGTTCAGAATTGTCTGATCTAGAACACCCAACGCTGCTGCTCCTGATAGACCATAGGCTGGGTCATCTGTGGCGCGCTGATCGGGGCGAATCCCTGGGAATCGCTGAACCCGATAGTGGTTACGGATGGGCTGAAATAGCGCTGCACCGGCAAGGAGTAGTCCGAAGACGGCAGCGCAGGCTGCTCCGCGGTCGACCCCAGGCTCAGGCAAGCCGCGAGCATCAGTGTGGTAAATCGAGCCAGGTCCGCTGCCCGCGCAATGCCTGCGTAGAGCAACCGCCCCTTCCCCAGGATGTTCCCCATAGTCCTTTTCCTTGCACGTTCGAGCCGGTATCGTTCTGCAATGAATGCAGGCCGGATGGACAGTGCTCCTGTCGGCTACCGGCTATATGACATCAGCGTACCGAGCAAAGGTATGAACCAGAGCAATTCGCCACAATTGTTCAGATTCGTCTGATCAGCCTAAACTCAGCGCCAGGTAAGGCCTCAAATAAAGCCATCAGCATTCTCTCGCGATAAAAGGAACTGCCCCGCATGCGTGTCGCAATACTGGATGACGAACCCGCCGAACTGGCGCGGGTGGAACAGACACTGCGACAGATCCCCGGCCCCGGGGAACAGCCATGGACGCTGCACAGCTTCGAGCGTGGCGAGGATCTGCTGCGGCAGCTGCGGCGCGAAACCTTCGACCTGCTGATTCTCGACTGGCAGCTGCCGGACCTCAGCGGGCTGTCGTTGCTGCGCTGGACCCGTGAACACATGGAGGCGCCACCGGCGGCCATCATGCTCACCAGCCGCGATGCCGAGAGCGATATCGTCCAGGCCCTGAACACCGGTGCCGACGACTATGTGAGCAAACCTTTCCGCCCCAACGAACTCAAGGCACGGGTAACCGCCGTCCTGCGGCGTCATGGCTTGCAGCGATCGGCAGCCGTCGAGGTGCAAACCTTCAACGACCTGGCCTTCGATGACGCCGAGCTGACCGTGACCCGAGCTGGCAACCCGATCAGCCTCACCGAACGCGAGTACCGCCTGGCCCGCTGCCTGTTCGCCAACCTGGGTCGGCCGTTATCCCGGGAATACCTCTACGAACGTTTCTGGACCCACGAGGAAATCGTCTCCTCCCGTCCCCTGGACACTCACATCTACCGCTTGCGCAACAAGCTGGGGTTGACCGCGGATCGTGGCTGGCAGTTGCTGACCATCTATGGTTATGGCTATCGCCTGGAAAGTGTTTCAGCGGCCGAGTAGGGCGCCCCTTTTAACCGGGCAATAAAAAAGGCCAACGCTCAGCGTTGGCCTTTTTCATTTCGGCGATGCAACCCGGATCAGAAGTCCAGGTTGGATACCGCCAGGGCGTTGCTTTCGATGAAGTCACGACGAGGCTCGACCGCATCACCCATCAGGGTGTTGAAGATCTGGTCGGCGCCGATGGCGTCTTCGATGGTGACCTTGAGCATGCGGCGCACGCTTGGGTCCATGGTGGTTTCCCACAACTGATCCGGGTTCATCTCGCCCAGACCTTTGTATCGCTGGATGGTGTGGCGCTTGGTGCTTTCGGTCATCAGCCAGTCCAGGGCTTCCTTGAACTCGGTCACCGCCTTCTTGCGCTCGCCGCGCTGAATATAAGCGCCTTCGTCCAGCAGGGAGCTCAGTTGAGCACCGAGGGTGACGACGGTCTTGTAGTCATTGCTGCCGAAGAAGTCGCGGTTGAAGGTGACGTAGTTCGACAGGCCGTGGGAGATCAGTTCGACCTCTGGCAGCCACACATTACGTTCACGGTCTTCACGCAGGCTGGCCTTGTAGACCAGGCCGGACTTCTCGACGGTGCGCAGGCGGACTTCATACTGGGCCAGCCAATCCTGCATCGCCGCGTGATCGGAGAGTTGCTCCAGGCTCACGGCCGGCAGGTAGATGAAGTGCTCGGTCAGCTCTTGAGGGTACAGGCGCGACAGACGCTTGAGGGTCTTCATGACCATGCGGAAGTCGTTCACCAGCCGCTCCAGCGCCTCGCCGGAAATACCCGGTGCTTCTTCGTTCAGGTGCAGGCTCGCATCTTCCAGGGCCGACTGCGTCATGTACTCTTCCATGGCGTCGTCGTCTTTGATGTATTGCTCTTGCTTGCCTTTCTTGACCTTGTACAGCGGCGGTTGAGCGATGTAGATGTAGCCACGCTCGATCAGCTCCGGCAACTGACGGAAGAAGAAGGTCAGGAGCAGGGTACGGATGTGCGAACCGTCGACGTCGGCGTCGGTCATGATGATGATGTTGTGATAACGCAGCTTGTCGATGTTGTACTCTTCACGACCGATGCCGCAACCGAGTGCAGTGATCAAGGTGCCGACCTCTTGCGAGGAAATCATCTTGTCGAAGCGCGCTTTCTCGACGTTGAGGATCTTGCCCTTGAGCGGCAGGATCGCCTGGGTCTTACGGTTGCGTCCCTGCTTGGCGGAGCCGCCAGCAGAGTCACCTTCCACCAGGTAGAGTTCGGAAAGAGCAGGGTCTTTTTCCTGGCAGTCCGCCAGTTTGCCCGGCAGGCCGGCGATATCCAGCGCGCCTTTACGACGGGTCATCTCACGGGCTTTACGCGCCGCTTCACGGGCACGGGCGGCGTCGAGCATCTTGCCGACCACCAGCTTGGCTTCGTTCGGGTTTTCCAGCAGGAAGTCGGAGAAGTACTTGCCCATTTCCTGTTCGACCGCGGTCTTCACTTCGGAAGACACCAGCTTGTCTTTGGTCTGGGAGCTGAACTTCGGATCCGGCACCTTGACCGAAATGATCGCGGTCAGGCCTTCGCGGGCATCGTCACCGGTGGTGGCGACCTTGTGCTTCTTCGCCAGGCCTTCCTGTTCGATGTAGTTGTTCAGGTTACGCGTCAGCGCCGAACGGAAGCCCACCAGGTGGGTACCACCGTCGCGCTGCGGAATGTTGTTGGTGAAGCACTGCAGGTTTTCGTTGAAGCTGTCGTTCCACTGCAGGGCGATTTCCACGCCGATGCCGTCTTCACGCTGCACATTGAAGTGGAACACCTGGTTGACCGCAGTCTTGTTGGTGTTCAGGTATTCAACGAACGCACGCAAGCCGCCTTCGTACTTGAACAGTTCTTCCTTGCCGCTGCGCTCGTCCTTCAGAACGATACCGACACCGGAGTTGAGGAAGGACAGTTCACGAATCCGCTTGGCCAGGATGTCCCAGCTAAAGTGGATGTTCTTGAAGGTCTCGCTGGAAGCCTTGAAGTGAATCTGGGTAC
This sequence comes from Pseudomonas sp. GW822-FHT05A08, assembly GCF_058800485.1. Lineage (NCBI taxonomy): Bacteria > Pseudomonadati > Pseudomonadota > Gammaproteobacteria > Pseudomonadales > Pseudomonadaceae > Pseudomonas > Pseudomonas sp. GW822-FHT05A08. Next base: position 251,244 of record NZ_CM179511.1, on the reverse strand, counting down.
CGGTGGTTTCGCTGTCACCGACGATAGCCATAGGCGCCTGAGGCACACCGTGAACGTAGGTCTGTTCCCAGATCTTGCCACTGCGGCGAACGGTCAGGACCAGTTCTTCGGACAGGGCGTTCACTACCGACACACCCACACCGTGCAGACCGCCGGATACTTTGTAGGAGTTATCGTCGAACTTACCGCCGGCGTGCAGCACGGTCATGATGACCTCGGCTGCGGAAACGCCTTCTTCTTTATGCACGTCTACCGGGATGCCGCGACCGTTGTCGCGCACGGTAATGGATTCGTCCGGGTGGATGATGATGCTGATGTCGTCGCAATGGCCGGCCAGAGCTTCGTCGATCGAGTTATCGACCACCTCGAACACCATATGGTGCAGACCGCTGCCATCGTCGGTGTCACCAATGTACATACCGGGACGTTTGCGTACGGCATCCAAACCTTTCAGCACTTTAATGCTGCTCGAGTCGTACGTGTTTTCTTCGCTCATGCCTTCACTCCCGATGGTCGTGGGTCTGGGTGATACGGCCCTGTTCCACGTGGAACAGGGCAACTGGCGTTTCCGTCTGCCAGCCTTCCCTCAATAATTCGTGGTCTACACAGGTGATGAACACCTGGCAGCGTAAGTCTTCCAACAAGCGACAAAGTGCGCGGCGATGCTGCTCGTCCAGTTCGGACGGCAAGTCATCCACCAGATAAATACACTGACCGCGCCGGGCCTGGCTGACCAGGTGCCCCTGGGCGATCCGCAAGGCACAGACCACCAACTTCTGCTGACCGCGGGACAATATGTCCGCAGCGTTGTGTGCGCCCAATCTGAGACGCAAATCAGCACGTTGGGGGCCGGCCTGGGTATGACCCATTTGCTGATCACGATGGAGGGATGTCGCGAGCACTGCACTGAGCTCTCGCTCTTTATCCCAACCACGGTAATAGCTAAGCGTTAAGCCCTCGAGCTCTACCAGCTCGCTCAAGGTCCGCTCAAAGACTGGTTTCAAGGCTTTGATATAAGCGCGGCGGTATTCATCAATTTCAGCGCTGGCCTGACACAGTTCCCTATCCCAGGCTGCTTGCGAAGCGGCGTCAAGTGTACCATGCCGCAGCCATGAGTTCCGCTGCCGCAGGGCCTTCTGCAAGCGCTGCCAGGTTGACATGAAGCGGGGTTCCACGTGGAACACGCCCCAATCAAGGAACTGGCGCCTGATTTTCGGAGCACCTTCCAGCAGGCGGAAACTGTCCGGGTTGATCAACTGCAGGGGCAGGATCTCCGCCAGCTGTGCCGCGCTGCGGGCGTTCTGCCCGTCGATACGGATCTGGAATTCGCCCTGCCGGTCGCGAGATATCCCCAGGCTGCTATGCCCACCTTCTGCCAGTTCGACCTGACCGAACACCGTACAAGCGAGTTGCTCGTACTGGATCACCGGCAATAAACGGGCACTGCGAAACGAGCGAGCAAGCCCCAGCAAATGGATGGCTTCCAGCACGCTGGTTTTGCCACTGCCGTTGGCGCCGTAGAGGAGATTGATGCGGGGGGAAGGGGAGAAGGTCACCGGGTGCAGATTGCGCACCGCGGTGACCGAGACGCGACTGAGGGACATCTAGCTTCTGCTGAGCATGATTACAGGCGCATCGGCATGACAACGTAGGCCGAGTCGTCGTTGTCGGATTCCTGCACCAGCGCACTGCTGTTGGAATCGGACAGGATCAGGCGTACCTGTTCGGTGGTCATCACGCCCAACACGTCGAGCAGGTAGCTCACGTTGAAGCCGATCTCCAGCGAACCGCCGTTGTATTCCACGCCTACTTCTTCTTCCGCCTCTTCCTGCTCCGGGTTGTTCGCCTGGATTTTCAGCTGACCATTGGCCAGTTGCAGACGGATACCGCGGTACTTCTCGTTGGACAGAATAGCGGTACGGCTGAAGGCCTCACGCAGCGCCTGACGGTCGCCCAGTACCAGCTTGTCACCGCCCTTCGGCAGCACGCGCTCATAGTCCGGGAACTTGCCGTCGACCAGCTTGGAGGTGAAGGTGAACTCGCCGGTGGTAGCACGAATGTGGTGCTGACCCAGCACGATGCTGACGATGCCATCCGGCTCGGTGAGCAGGCGGGCGAGTTCCAGGATACCTTTGCGCGGCACGATCACCTGGTGGCGATCCGGCTGACCGATATCGGCCTGCATCGAGCACATGGCCAGGCGGTGACCGTCGGTGGCCACGGCGCGGATGATGCCGGCGGAGACCTCCAGCAACATGCCGTTGAGGTAATAACGCACGTCCTGCTGGGCCATGGCGAAGCTGGTGCGCTCGATCAGGCGACGCAGCTTGCTCTGCTCCAGCTGGCAGGTCAGCGAGCCCGGGCCTTCTTCCACGGTCGGGAAGTCGTTGGCCGGCAAGGTGGACAGGGTAAAGCGGCTACGGCCAGCCTTGACCACCAGCTTCTGCTCGTCGACCTTGATGTCGATCAGCGCATCGTTCGGCAGGCTCTTGCAGATGTCCATCAGCTTACGCGCCGGGACAGTGATTTCGCCTGGCTCCGCCGGCTCTTCCAACTGCACGCGACCGACCAGCTCGACTTCCAGGTCGGTACCGGTCAGCGACAGTTGCTGGCCTTCGACAACCAACAGCACGTTGGAAAGTACCGGCAAGGTCTGACGACGTTCGACGACGCCGGCGACCAGTTGCAGGGGTTTCAACAGGGCTTCGCGTTGAATGGTGAAATGCATGGTCTAGTCCCTTGCCTTAATAAGCTGCGCTGGAGTCATCAAGTGGTCAGAGTACGCAGCAGGTTCTTGTAGTCCTCGCGGATGTCCGCGTCGGATTCCTTAAGTTCATTGATCTTGCGGCATGCGTGCAAGACCGTGGTGTGATCGCGGCCGCCGAACACATCGCCGATTTCCGGAAGGCTGTGGTTGGTCAGTTCCTTGGACAAGGCCATGGCTACCTGCCGCGGGCGCGCGACAGAACGCGAGCGACGCTTGGACAGCAGATCGGAGATCTTGATCTTGTAGTACTCGGCGACAGTGCGCTGAATGTTATCCACAGAGACCAGCTTGTCCTGCAGGGCCAGCAAGTCTTTCAGCGATTCGCGAATCAGCTCGATGGTGATATCGCGCCCCATGAAGTGCGAGTGGGCGATGACACGCTTGAGCGCACCCTCCAGCTCACGCACGTTGGAGCGAATCCGCTGGGCAATGAAGAACGCCGCATCGTGAGGCAGTTCGACTTTGGCCTGGTCGGCTTTCTTCATCAGGATCGCGACGCGGGTTTCCAGCTCCGGTGGCTCTACCGCTACCGTCAGGCCCCAGCCGAAGCGAGATTTCAGGCGTTCTTCCAGGCCTTCGATCTCCTTCGGATAGCGGTCACTGGTGAGAATCACCTGTTGGCCGCCTTCGAGCAGGGCGTTGAAGGTGTGGAAAAACTCTTCCTGGGAACGCTCCTTACGGGCGAAGAACTGGATATCGTCGATCAGCAACGCATCCACCGAACGGTAGAAACGCTTGAATTCGTTGATCGCGTTGAGTTGCAACGCCTTGACCATGTCCGCCACGAAGCGCTCGGAATGCAGGTACACGACCTTGGCATTCGGGTTCTTCTTTAATAAGTGGTTACCCACAGCGTGCATCAAGTGGGTCTTACCCAAACCTACGCCCCCATAAAGGAAGAGCGGGTTGTAACCATGCTTGGGGTTGTCGGCTACCTGCCAGGCCGCGGCGCGGGCCAGCTGGTTGGACTTGCCTTCCACAAAGTTTTCGAAGGTAAAGGTGCGGTTCAGGTAACTGGTGTGCTTGAGCGCACCTTCCACCTGAACGGTGCGCTGTTCGGCGCGTACTGGAGCCTGCTGCGAGCTGGCCCCCGCCATCGGGTCGAAGCTGTCACGAGAGGGTTCTTCGCTGACTTCGGCGGCTTTCTGGGTCGCCGGTTTGGTCGGTGCGGTCGGAGCCGGCGCAGCGACTGGGGCGGCAGCTGCTGCCTGCTGAACCTGAGAGGCAACCGCGGCGGCCAGCGGAGCGTTGGGTGCCGCACGAGGAGCGGAACTGCGTTTGCTGCCTATTAATAAGGAAAGCGCCGGCGCCATGCCATTGCCATGCTCATCCAGCAGCTCGAGCACGCGGCCCAGGTACTTTTCGTTGACCCAATCGAGAACAAAACGATTCGGTGCGTATACACGCAACTCGTCGCCTTCGGCTTCGACCTGTAGCGGACGGATCCAAGTGTTGAATTGCTGGGCAGGCAGCTCATCACGCAGAAGCTCCACGCACTGCTGCCAAAGTTCCACTGACACGGATATCCCCTAAGTTGAAAGCCGGTGAGGCAAAAACAAGCCGCCATTGTAGCGACCAGACGCACACTTATCCACATGTAGGTTGATCACAGGGCACTATGAATCAACGCTTTATCCCGAAAAAACACGACCAATGGTATGTGCATAAGCTCTGTGGATAACCATGCCTGAGGGCATTGCACAACTGGGGGCGAAAATCGGTGGATAACCCGCTTGTGGATAACTAACCTTTCCACACACAGCTTTTCCGATAGCGCAGCACAGGCAGAGCACCGTTTCTCGACAGTGTTGTCATTCTCTGTACAACACGGTCTACAAGGGCTGAATGTAGTTATCCACAGATAGAGGCATCCCTAGCCTTTATAAGCTTTACAGAAAAGCTTTAAATAATTCCCTTCTTTATTTTTATATCTGGCTGACCGGGTTCTTCAGTCTTCGATGTGGACATACCCAGACAAAGGAAAAGCTGGTTGGAAATTGACCTAGAGGCTTGCTTTCTCTAGAATCGCCGATCTCTTAAAACGGGGGCCATTCCGGCCCGTTGTGGACGAACCAGGTAACACGACAATGAAACGTACTTTCCAACCAAGCACTATCAAACGCGCTCGTACCCACGGTTTCCGTGCTCGCATGGCTACCAAGAACGGTCGTGCCGTCCTGTCGCGTCGTCGCGCCAAAGGTCGTGCGCGTCTGGCAGTTTGATACTCCGGCACTGGAGGTGAGTCAGGACTTCAGTCGGGAAAAGCGTCTGCTTACCCCCCGGCATTTCAAGGCAGTCTTTGACTCCCCTACCGGCAAGGTTCCGGGGAAAAATCTCCTGCTCCTTGCGCGCAACAACGATCTGGATCATCCCCGTCTGGGGCTGGTTATCGGAAAAAAGAGCGTCAAGCTCTCCGTTGAGCGCAATCGCCTCAAACGTCTGATGCGCGAATCGTTTCGCCTGCACCAGGATGCTCTGGTCGGTTGGGACATCGTTATCGTCGCGCGCAAAGGTTTGGGCGATGTAGAAAACCCCGAATTGATTCAGCATTTCGACAAGCTCTGGAAGCGTCTGGCCCGTAACAAGCCGGCACCAGCAGCCAAACCCGAAACTGTAGGGGTAGACAGCCCGAATGCGTAAACTGGCACTCGTTCCGATCCAGTTTTATCGCTATGCCATTAGTCCTCTGATGGCCAGTCACTGTCGTTTCTACCCCAGCTGTTCCTGCTACGCGTATGAAGCCATCGAAAATCATGGCCTTCTGCGCGGTGGCTGGCTGACCTTTCGTCGTTTAGGTCGCTGTCATCCGTGGAATCCCGGTGGTTATGACCCGGTTCCACCTATCCCTACCTCCCGTTCTTCTTCGATGGCCGAGTAATCATGGATATTAAACGCACGATCCTGATCGTCGCCCTGGCAATCGTGTCCTACGTCATGGTTCTTAAGTGGAACCAGGATTATGGCCAGGCTGCCCTGCCGACTCAGAATGTTGCTGCCAACACCGCCACCCCGGCTCTACCGGATACGCCTGTTGGTAACAATGCTTCCGCCAGTGCCGATGTACCCAGCGCGAATACCGATACCAGCACCCCTACCGAAACTCCGGTAGCGGCAAGCAAAGACCTCATCCAGGTAAAAACGGATGTGCTCGATCTGGCTATCGATCCTCAAGGTGGTGATATCGCCCAGCTGAAGCTGCCGCTGTATCCACGTCGCCAGGATCATCCGGAAATTCCGTTCCAGCTGTTCGATAACGGTGGCGAACGTACTTATCTGGCGCAAAGCGGCCTGACCGGTACCAACGGCCCGGATGCCCGTCCTGCCGGACGCCCGGTTTACTCGGCCGAAAAAAAGACTTATCAACTGGCTGACGGCCAGAACCAGCTGAATGTCGACCTGAAATTCAGCGACGCCGGCGTCAACTACATCAAGCGTTTCACCTTTACCCGCGGTCTGTACGATCTGAAAGTCACCTATCTGATCGACAACACCAGCGACAAGGCCTGGACTGGCAACCTGTTTGCCCAGCTCAAACGCGACGCCAGCTCCGATCCTTCTTCCAGCACCGCCACCGGTACCGCGACTTACCTGGGCGCCGCCCTGTGGACAAGTTCCGAGCCGTACAAAAAAGTGTCGATGAAAGATATCGACAAGGGCTCGCTGAAAGAAACCGTGCAAGGTGGCTGGGTTGCCTGGCTGCAACACTACTTCGTGACCGCCTGGATCCCGGCGAAGAACGAAAGCAACGTGGTGCAGACCCGCAAAGACAACCAAGGCAACTACATCATAGGTTTCACCGGCCCGGCGCTGACCGTTGCACCAGGTGCCAAGGCTGAAACCACCGCCACTCTGTACGCCGGTCCGAAAAGCCAGGCCGTGCTGAAAGAGTTGTCCCCAGGCCTGGAACTGACTGTCGACTACGGCATTCTGTGGTTCATTGCCCAGCCGATCTTCTGGCTGCTGCAACATATCCACAGCATTGTGGGTAACTGGGGTTGGTCGATCATCTTCCTGACCATGCTGATCAAGGGGATCTTCTTCCCACTGTCGGCGGCCAGCTACAAATCCATGGCGCGCATGCGTGCAGTGGCGCCGAAACTGGCGGCTCTGAAAGAGCAACATGGCGACGACCGGCAGAAAATGTCGCAAGCCATGATGGAGCTGTACAAGAAAGAGAAGATCAATCCGCTGGGTGGTTGCTTGCCAATCCTCGTGCAGATGCCCGTGTTCCTGTCCTTGTACTGGGTACTCCTGGAAAGCGTGGAAATGCGCCAGGCACCGTTCATGCTGTGGATTACCGACCTGTCGATCAAGGATCCGTTCTTCATCCTGCCGATCATCATGGGCGCCACCATGTTCATCCAGCAGCAACTGAACCCGACTCCTCCGGATCCGATGCAGGCCAAGGTGATGAAAATGATGCCAATCATCTTCACCTTCTTCTTCCTGTGGTTCCCGGCGGGTCTGGTGCTGTACTGGGTGGTGAACAACTGCCTGTCGATCGCCCAACAGTGGTACATCACACGTAAGATCGAAGCGGCTACCAAGAAAGCAGCTGCCTGACCTACTCTGTGGATAACCACTCAAAACGCCCCCTAGTGGGGCGTTTTGCTATCTGTCACTTTTGTCTGCCTCTTTATGTCTGGAGCGGGTTATGAATGTCCCTCGTGAAACCATCGCAGCCGTAGCCACCGCCCAGGGGCGCGGTGGTGTGGGCATCGTGCGTATTTCCGGACCGTTGGCCAGTGTCGCCGCCAAGGCCATCAGCGGCCGCGAGCTGAAACCGCGTTACGCCCATTACGGGCCGTTTTTCAGCGATCGGAACGAGGTCCTGGATGAGGGGATCGCCTTGTATTTTCCGGGGCCGAACTCCTTTACCGGCGAAGACGTGCTGGAACTTCAGGGCCACGGCGGCCCGATCGTCCTGGATATGTTGCTGCAGCGTTGCCTGCAGCTGGGATGCCGCCTGGCCCGGCCGGGGGAATTCAGCGAGCGCGCGTTCCTCAACGACAAGCTCGACCTGGCCCAGGCCGAAGCCATCGCCGACCTGATCGAAGCCAGTTCCGCACAGGCCGCGCGCAATGCCTTGCGCTCTTTGCAGGGGGCATTCTCCAAGCGTGTGCATAACCTGACCGAGCAATTGATCGCGCTGCGCATCTACGTCGAGGCGGCCATCGATTTTCCCGAGGAAGAAATCGACTTCCTGGCCGATGGCCATGTCCTGCAGATGCTAGACGCGGTGCGCGACGAGTTATCCACCGTGGTCCGCGAAGCCGGGCAGGGCGCCTTGCTGCGTGACGGCATGACCGTGGTCATCGCTGGCCGGCCGAATGCCGGCAAGTCCAGCCTGCTCAATGCCCTGGCCGGACGCGAAGCGGCGATTGTCACCGAGATCGCCGGTACCACCCGGGATGTGCTGCGTGAACATATCCACATCGACGGTATGCCGTTGCACGTTGTGGATACCGCAGGGTTGCGCAATACCGAAGACCAGGTGGAAAAGATCGGTGTGGAACGTGCTCTCAAGGCCATTGGCGAGGCCGATCGCGTATTGCTGGTGGTCGACGCCACGGCCCCGGAAGCGCTGGACCCCTTTGCCTTGTGGCCCGAGTTCCTGGAACAGCGGCCGGATCCGGCGAAAGTCACGCTGATCCGCAACAAGGCCGATCTGACCAGCGAAGCGATCGCCCTGGAGGTCAGCGACGATGGCCACGTGACTATCAGCCTCAGTGCCAAGGCCGGCGGCGAGGGCCTGGAACTGCTACGTGAGCACCTCAAGGCCTGCATGGGTTACGAACAGACTTCCGAAAGCAGCTTCAGTGCACGCAGACGTCACCTGGAAGCCCTGCACCACGCCAGCGACTCGCTTGAACATGGCCGTTCGCAACTGACCCTGGCCGGCGCCGGCGAGCTGCTGGCTGAAGACCTGCGCCAGGCCCAGCAATCCCTGGGAGAAATTACCGGCGCTTTCAGCTCGGACGACCTGCTGGGCCGGATCTTCTCCAGCTTCTGCATCGGTAAGTAACCCCATCTCCCCATAGGAGCAGCCGTTCGACGGCTTGGTTGCTCGTGATGCTCATGACGGTGTTCCGCCGGCATCACGGGCAAACCCGCTTCTGCAATCTCTCGTACTCCCCATCATTTCCGAGTTTGTCGGGCGCACTTGGGCGCTCCGGCGGATTTCTTGTGGCCGCCGTTTGGTCGGATGAGCTTTTTTCTGTGGATTAAGCCCTGTGAATAACTGCCCTTAGGCTCAGTTGATAACAGGGCGTCAAAACTGAGGAAAACCCGCTCTGTGGATAAGCATCACTTTAATCCACAGGCTTACACCGGTTATCCAAGGGCCTCCCTGCTACCTAACCACAGACTTTTGAATCTCTGTACACATTGAAAACAAAGGGCTGTATGAATCTATCCACAGATAGGTCGGTGTCTAAGAATAAACATAAAAACAAAGATTTAATAAATTTCTTTCTTTTTAATTTCTATTGTCCGTGAATCATCCACAGCTGGTTAAATTTTGTGCAAAGGGTTCTTTAGGAAGGGCGAAGACCCTATACTTGTCCGTTATCCCAAGAACCCATCCTTTTTTACCCATATAAGCAGGCACGAGGTGCGTGGTGGATTTCCCTTCCCGTTTTGAAGTGATCGTCATCGGCGGCGGTCATGCCGGTACCGAGGCAGCACTTGCATCAGCACGCATGGGGGCAAAAACCCTGTTGCTGACGCACAACGTGGAAACCCTCGGAGCAATGAGCTGCAATCCCGCGATTGGCGGGATCGGTAAAAGTCATCTGGTCAAAGAAATCGACGCCCTCGGCGGCGCGATGGCCATGGCTACCGATAAAGGTGGTATTCAGTTTCGGGTGTTGAACAGCCGTAAAGGCCCAGCCGTGCGTGCTACCCGCGCCCAGGCCGACCGTATTCTGTACAAGGCTGCTGTCCGCGAAATCCTGGAAAACCAGCCGAACCTGTGGATATTTCAACAGGCAGCGGATGACCTGATTGTCGAACAGGACCAGGTCCGCGGCGTAGTGACCCAAATGGGCCTGCGTTTCTTCGCCGAATCCGTGGTGTTGACCACCGGTACCTTCCTCGGCGGACTTATCCACATCGGGTTGCAGAATTATTCCGGCGGTCGTGCCGGTGATCCGCCGTCGATCGCTCTGGCTCGCCGTCTGCGCGAATTGCCTCTGCGTGTGGGCCGCCTGAAAACCGGTACGCCACCGCGCATCGATGGCCGGTCTGTGGATTTCTCGGTGATGACCGAGCAACCGGGCGATACGCCGATCCCGGTCATGTCTTTCCTGGGCAACAAGGAACAGCATCCGCGGCAGGTCAGTTGCTGGATTACTCATACCAATGCGCGGACTCACGAAATCATCGCTGCAAACCTCGACCGTTCGCCGATGTATTCCGATGCCGGCTCGATCGAGGGCATCGGCCCGCGCTACTGCCCGTCGATCGAAGACAAGATCCATCGCTTTGCCGACAAGGAAAGCCATCAGGTCTTCATCGAGCCGGAAGGCCTGACCACTCACGAGCTGTACCCGAACGGGATATCCACAAGCCTGCCGTTCGATGTGCAGTTGCAGATCGTGCAATCGATCCGCGGCATGGAGAACGCGCACATCGTGCGTCCCGGCTATGCCATCGAGTACGACTACTTCGATCCGCGCGACCTGAAGTACAGCCTGGAAACCAAAGTGATCGGCGGCCTGTTCTTTGCCGGCCAGATCAATGGCACCACCGGTTACGAAGAAGCCGGCGCCCAGGGTTTGCTCGCCGGTGCCAACGCCGCATTGCGCGCACAGGGCAAAGACAGCTGGTGCCCGCGTCGCGATGAAGCCTATATCGGTGTGTTGGTCGACGACCTGATTACCCTGGGAACCCAGGAACCGTATCGGATGTTCACATCCCGTGCCGAATACCGCCTGATCCTGCGCGAAGACAATGCCGACCTGCGCCTGACCGAAAAAGGTCGGGAACTGGGCCTGGTGGACGATGTCCGTTGGGCCGCGTTCTGCAAAAAACGCGAAGGTATAGCCCTGGAAGAGCAGCGCCTGAAAAGCACTTGGGTTCGTCCGGGTACCGAGCAGGGTGATGCGATCGCCGAAAAGTTCGGCACACCGCTGACCCATGAGTACAACTTGCTGAATCTGCTGAGCCGTCCGGAAATCGACTACGCTGGTCTGGTCGAAGTGACCGGGCAGGGCGCAGAAGATCCACAGGTCGCCGAGCAGGTCGAGATCAAGACCAAGTACGCCGGCTACATCGATCGCCAGCAGGACGAAATCGCTCGTCTGCGGGCCAGCGAAGACACCAAGCTGCCTGTGGATATCGACTACAGCAACATTTCCGGCCTCTCGAAAGAGATCCAGAGCAAGCTCGGCGCCACGCGTCCTGAAACCCTGGGCCAGGCTTCGCGGATTCCGGGCGTGACCCCGGCAGCGATTTCGCTGTTGATGATTCACTTGAAAAAACGCGGCGCGGGCCGTCAGTTGGAGCAAAGCGCTTGAGTTCGCAGGTCACCTCGCAACATGCAGAAGAGTTATCCACAGGTGCTCGCCAACTCGGTGTCAACCTGACAGAAGCCCAGCACGAGTTGCTGCTGGGTTATCTGGCCCTGCTGATCAAATGGAACAAGGCTTACAACCTGACCGCAGTACGCGATCCGGATGAAATGGTCTCGCGTCATCTGCTCGATAGCCTGAGCGTGATGTCGTTCATCGAAAACGGCCGCTGGCTGGACGTTGGCAGCGGCGGCGGGATGCCGGGCATTCCATTGGCTATCCTGTTTCCGGATTCGCAAGTGACCTGTCTGGACAGCAATGGCAAGAAAACCCGCTTCCTGACCCAGGTCAAACTGGAACTGAAGCTGGATAACCTGCAAGTTATCCACAGTCGTGTCGAAGCTTTCCAGCCGCAGCAGCCATTCAACGGGATCATTTCCCGGGCATTCAGCAGCATGGAGAACTTCACCAACTGGACTCGCCACCTCGGCGACCGCGATACACGTTGGCTGGCAATGAAGGGCGTTCATCCCGCCGATGAGCTGGTAGCATTGCCGGCGGACTTCCACCTCGATAGCGAACACGCCCTGGCCGTACCCGGTTGCCAAGGCCAACGCCATCTGCTGATACTGCGCCGCACGGCATGATTGGGAACACAAGCAAGAATGGCTAAGGTATTCGCGATAGCGAACCAGAAAGGTGGCGTGGGCAAGACCACCACCTGCATCAACCTCGCAGCATCGCTGGTTGCTACCAAGCGCCGGGTGCTGTTGATCGATCTCGATCCACAGGGCAACGCCACCATGGGTAGCGGTGTGGATAAACATGGCCTGGAAAATTCGGTCTACGACCTGCTGATCGGCGAGTGCGATCTGGCCCAGGCCATGCATTACTCCGAGCACGGCGGTTATCAACTGCTGCCGGCGAACCGCGACCTGACCGCCGCGGAAGTGGTTCTGCTGGAAATGCAGATGAAGGAAAGCCGTCTGCGCAGTGCCCTGGCGCCGATCCGGGAAAACTACGATTACATTCTGATCGACTGCCCGCCGTCGCTGTCGATGCTCACGCTCAACGCCCTGGTTGCCGCCGATGGGGTCATTATCCCCATGCAGTGCGAGTACTTCGCTCTCGAAGGGCTGAGCGACCTTGTGGATAACATCAAGCGCATCTCCGAATTGCTCAATCCGAACCTCAAGGTCGAAGGCCTGCTGCGGACCATGTACGACCCGCGGCTGAGCCTGATGAACGATGTTTCCGCGCAGCTCAAGGAACACTTCGGTGATCAGCTGTACGACACGGTGATCCCCCGCAACATCCGTCTGGCGGAAGCCCCCAGTTATGGCATGCCGGCGTTGGTCTACGACAAACAGTCCCGCGGTGCCATCGCCTATCTGGCCCTCGCTGGCGAGATGGTTCGTCGGCAACGGAAAAATTCACGCGCAGCCGCTGCCCAGCCAACTTAAGGAATCCCCATGGCCGTCAAGAAACGAGGTCTCGGACGTGGACTGGATGCACTGTTGAGTGGTCCGACTGTCAGCTCGCTGGAAGAACAAGCGGTTCAAGCCGATGTGCGTGAGCTGCAACATTTGCCCCTGGACCTGATCCAGCGCGGCAAGTATCAGCCGCGTCGGGACATGGACCCTCAGGCACTGGAAGAATTGGCGAGCTCGATCAAGACTCAGGGCGTGATGCAGCCAATCGTGGTGCGTCCGATCGGTTCCGGCCGTTTTGAAATCATCGCCGGCGAGCGCCGCTGGCGCGCCAGCCAGCAGGCGGGTCAGGAAACCATTCCGGCGATGGTCCGCGATGTGCCCGACGAAACCGCCATCGCCATGGCGCTGATCGAGAATATCCAGCGCGAAGATCTCAATCCCATCGAGGAAGCGGTTGCCCTGCAGCGCCTGCAGCAGGAATTCCAGCTGACTCAGCAGCAGGTTGCCGAGGCTGTGGGTAAGTCCCGCGTCACCGTAGCCAACTTGCTGCGCCTGATCGCTTTGCCTGAAGTGATCAAGACCATGCTGTCCCACGGCGACCTGGAAATGGGTCATGCCCGTGCCTTGCTGGGTTTGCCGGAAAATCAACAGGTTGAAGGGGCGCGACACGTTGTCGCACGTGGCCTCACCGTACGCCAGACCGAAGCCCTGGTTCGCCAGTGGTTGAGTGGCAAACAGCAGCCTGCCGAACCTGTCAAACCCGACCCGGATATCGCGCGCCTGGAGCAACGCCTGGCCGAGCGCCTAGGCTCTGCGGTGCAGATTCGTCACGGAAAGAAAGGGAAAGGTCAGTTGGTGATCGGGTATAACTCCCTCGATGAGCTTCAAGGCGTCCTTGCACACATCCGCTGAAACATTTCCTCATGTAGCGTGCAGTCGGAAATCACTACCCGGCAGTTGAATAGGGGCTGAACCGCCCCTATACTCTGCGCGCATTTTGTCGGCACAAATTATGCCAAGTTATTGAATTCTGGCAGCCGACCCATGAGGAGCAAGAGTGATGGAAACCCGCACGCCAAACCGCTTGCCGTTCCATCGCTTAGCGGTTTTCCCGGTTTTATTGGCTCAGTTGGTCGTTTTATTGCTGGCCGCCCTGGCGCTCTGGCACTGGCATGGAGTCGTAGCCGGATACTCAGGCCTTTGTGGGGGACTGATAGCCTTGCTCCCCAATGTGTATTTCGCTCATAGGGCATTTCGGTTTTCCGGCGCCCGAGCAGCTCAAGCCATCGTCCGGTCTTTTTATGCCGGCGAGGCGGGCAAACTGATTTTGACGGCAGTGCTCTTTGCATTGACGTTCGCAGGTGTGAAGCCATTGGCGCCGCTAGCTGTATTCGGCGTCTTCGTGCTGACCCAACTGGTCAGCTGGTTCGCTCCCCTGCTTATGAGAACAAGACTTTCGAGACCTTAGGGCGTTTGAGGCAACCATGGCAGAAACAACCGCTTCGGGCTATATCCAGCACCACTTGCAGAACCTGACCTTCGGTCAGCTACCTAATGGCGGCTGGGGCTTTGCCCACACCGCAGCAGAAGCCAAAGAAATGGGCTTCTGGGCATTCCACGTCGATACTCTCGGCTGGTCTGTGGCGTTGGGTCTGATCTTCGTTCTTCTTTTCCGCATGGCGGCCAAGAAGGCGACTTCCGGTCAGCCAGGTGCTTTGCAGAACTTCGTTGAAGTATTGGTCCAGTTCGTCGATGGCAGCGTGAAAGACAGCTTCCATGGCCGTAGCCCAGTGATTGCACCGCTGGCACTGACCATCTTCGTCTGGGTGTTCCTGATGAACGCCATCGACCTGATTCCGGTCGACTGGATTCCTCAACTGGCCATCCTGATCTCCGGCGATTCGCACATTCCTTTCCGTGCCGTGTCGACTACCGACCCGAACGCCACGCTGGCCATGGCCTTCTCGGTGTTTGCACTGATCATTTTCTACAGCATCAAGATCAAGGGCATCGGCGGCTTCATCGGCGAACTGACCCTGCACCCGTTCGGCAGCAAGAACATCTTTGTTCAAGCGCTGCTGATTCCGGTGAACTTCCTGCTTGAATTCGTGACGCTGATCGCCAAACCAATCTCTCTGGCACTTCGTCTGTTCGGCAACATGTACGCTGGCGAACTGGTGTTCATCCTGATCGCCGTGATGTTCGGCAGCGGCCTGCTCTGGCTCAGCGGCCTGGGCGTGGTGCTGCAATGGGCGTGGGCTGTGTTCCACATCCTGATCATCACCCTGCAAGCGTTTATCTTCATGATGCTGACCATCGTCTACCTGTCGATGGCGCACGAAGAGAACCATTAAGACCGGTCTCGACCAGTCTGATGTCCCTCCCGGTCAAACGGGAGGGGGCCCGTCTAGGGCACGATGAAACGATTTGTTTTACCGCTTTAATCTAAAAAACCTAAACCATACGACGTAAAAGTCGGGAGGAAAGATGGAAACTGTAGTTGGTCTAACCGCTATCGCTGTTGCACTGTTGATCGGCCTGGGCGCACTGGGTACCGCAATTGGTTTCGGCCTGTTGGGCGGCAAGTTCCTGGAAGGCGCTGCGCGTCAGCCAGAAATGGTTCCAATGCTGCAAGTTAAAATGTTCATCGTTGCCGGCCTGCTCGACGCCGTGACCATGATCGGCGTTGGTATCGCTCTGTTCTTCACCTTCGCGAACCCCTTCGTTGGTCAACTCGCTGGCTAATCACTCGAATTTTCGAGTTGATTGGTGTGATGGACAACGAACGAGCGAGGTGTTGGCGTGAACATTAATGCAACCCTGATTGGCCAGTCCGTTGCGTTCTTCATTTTTGTACTGTTTTGCATGAAGTTCGTGTGGCCTCCGGTCATCGCGGCTTTGCACGAACGTCAGAAGAAGATCGCGGATGGACTGGACGCTGCCAGCCGAGCAGCTCGCGACCTGGAACTGGCCCAAGAGAAAGCGGGTCAGCAACTGCGCGAAGCAAAAGCTCAGGCAGCCGAAATCATTGAGCAAGCCAAGAAACGCGGTAACCAGATCGTCGAAGAGGCTGTTGAAAAAGCCCGTGTCGACGCTGACCGTGTGAAGGTTCAGGCTCAGGCCGAGATCGAGCAGGAACTGAACAGTGTCAAAGACGCGCTGCGTGCCCAACTGGGTGTGCTGGCCGTTGGCGGCGCCGAGAAGATCCTGGGTGCCACAATCGATCAAAACGCGCACGCGGAGCTGGTTAACAAACTGGCTGCTGAAATTTAAGCGAGGGCGATCATGGCAGAACTGACCACGTTGGCCCGACCTTACGCTAAGGCGGCCTTCGAGCACGCTCAGGCCCACCAGCAGCTGGCCTCTTGGTCAGCCATGCTCGGCCTGGCTGCAGCAGTGTCGCAAGACGACACCATGCGGCGCGTGCTCAAGGCCCCGCGACTGACGAGCGCAAACAAGGCCGCCACGTTTATCGACGTGTGCGGCGACAAGTTCGATGCCAAGGCACAGAATTTCATCCACGTCGTTGCCGAAAACGACCGTCTCCTGCTTCTGCCGGAGATCGCCGCCCTGTTCGACCTGTACAAGGCCGAGCAAGAGAAGTCGGTAGATGTGGAAGTCACCAGTGCTTTTGCGTTGAACCAAGAACAGCAAGACAAACTCGCCAAGGTTCTCAGTGCACGACTCGACCGGGAAGTGCGCCTGCAAGTTGCGGAGGACGCTGCCCTGATTGGTGGTGTCGTCATCCGCGCCGGCGACCTGGTTATCGATGGCTCGATTCGCGGCAAAATCGCGAAACTTGCCGAAGCATTGAAATCTTGAGTTTGAAGGGGCAGCAGAGCAATGCAGCAACTCAATCCTTCCGAAATAAGTGAAATTATCAAGGGCCGCATCGAAAAGCTCGATGTGACCTCCCAAGCCCGTAACGAAGGCACTGTCGTCAGCGTTTCTGACGGTATCGTGCGGATTCACGGTCTGGCCGACGTCATGTACGGCGAGATGATCGAGTTTCCGGGCGGTGTCTACGGTATGGCACTCAACCTCGAGCAAGACTCCGTAGGTGCCGTTGTACTGGGCGCATACACGACTCTGGCTGAAGGCATGAGCGCCAAGTGCACTGGCCGCATCCTCGAAGTTCCGGTTGGTAAGGAACTGCTGGGTCGCGTAGTCGACGCACTGGGTAACCCAGTTGACGGCAAAGGTCCGCTGAACAACACCGAGACCGACGCGGTCGAGAAAGTTGCTCCAGGCGTGATCTGGCGTAAGTCGGTAGACCAGCCTGTACAGACTGGCTACAAGGCTGTCGATGCCATGATCCCTGTCGGCCGTGGCCAGCGTGAGCTGATCATCGGTGACCGTCAGATCGGTAAGACCGCTCTGGCGATCGACGCGATCATCAACCAGAAAGACAGCGGCATCTTCTGCGTATACGTGGCTATCGGTCAGAAACAATCGACCATCGCCAACGTTGTTCGCAAGCTGGAAGAAAACGGCGCTCTGGCCAACACCATCATCGTGGCTGCCAGTGCTTCCGAATCCGCTGCCCTGCAATTCCTGGCACCGTACTCCGGTTGCACCATGGGCGAATTCTTCCGCGACCGCGGTGAAGACGCGCTGATCGTTTATGACGATCTGTCCAAGCAAGCAGTGGCTTACCGCCAGATTTCCCTGCTGCTGCGCCGTCCACCAGGCCGTGAAGCTTACCCAGGCGACGTGTTCTATCTCCACTCCCGTCTGCTGGAGCGCGCATCCCGCGTTTCGGAAGAGTACGTAGAGAAGTTCACCAACGGCGCGGTAACTGGCAAGACCGGTTCCCTGACCGCACTGCCGATCATCGAAACCCAGGCTGGCGACGTTTCCGCGTTCGTTCCGACCAACGTGATTTCCATCACCGACGGTCAGATCTTCCTGGAATCGGCCATGTTCAACTCCGGCATCCGCCCGGCAGTGAACGCCGGTGTTTCGGTATCCCGTGTAGGTGGTGCCGCTCAGACCAAGATCATCAAGAAGCTGTCCGGTGGTATCCGTACCGCTCTGGCTCAGTACCGTGAACTGGCGGCATTCGCCCAGTTCGCTTCTGACCTGGACGAAGCGACCCGTAAGCAACTTGAACACGGTCAGCGCGTTACCGAGCTGATGAAGCAGAAGCAATACGCGCCTATGTCCATCGCTGACATGTCGCTGTCGCTGTATGCCGCTGAACGTGGGTTCCTGACTGACGTCGAAATCGCCAAGATCGGTAGCTTCGAACAAGCGCTGATTGCTTACTTCAACCGCGATCACGCCGATTTGATGGCGAAGATCAACGTGAAGGGTGACTTCAATGACGAAATCGACGCTGGCCTGAAAGCCGGTATCGAGAAGTTCAAGGCCACCCAAACCTGGTAAGCCGCAGCGGGGGCCGCGAGGCTCCCGCTTGCTAACCTGATAGGTGTTACATGGCAGGCGCAAAAGAGATTCGCAGTAAGATTGCGAGCATCAAAAGCACGCAAAAGATTACCAGCGCCATGGAAAAAGTGGCGGTCAGCAAAATGCGCAAGGCACAAATGCGCATGGCTGCTAGCCGTCCTTACGCGGAGCGCATCCGCCAGGTTATTGGTCATCTGGCCAACGCCAACCCGGAATATCGCCACCCGTTCATGATCGACCGCGCAATCAAGCGCGTCGGTTATATCGTGGTGAGCAGTGACCGTGGTCTGTGCGGTGGTTTGAATACCAACCTGTTCAAGGCTTTGGTCAAGGACATGGCGGTAAACCGCGAAAATGGCGTCGAGATCGATCTGTGCGTGGTAGGCAGCAAAGGTGCGGCTTTCTTCCGTAACTTCGGCGGTAACGTCGTCGCTGCAATCAGCCACCTGGGTGAAGAGCCGTCGATCAATGATCTGATCGGCAGCGTCAAGGTGATGCTGGATGCCTACCTGGACGGCCGGATTGACCGCCTGTCCGTGGTGTCCAACAAGTTCATCAACACCATGACGCAACAGCCTACGGTGGAGCAGTTGATTCCGCTGGTGGCAACCCCGGATCAAGAACTCAAGCACCACTGGGACTATCTCTACGAACCGGACGCCAAAGAGCTGCTTGACGGCTTGATGGTTCGCTACGTGGAGTCGCAGGTCTACCAGGCGGTGGTCGAGAACAACGCGGCTGAACAAGCTGCGCGGATGATCGCGATGAAGAACGCTACCGACAACGCCGGTGATTTGATCAGCGATTTGCAGCTGATCTACAACAAGGCGCGTCAGGCTGCGATCACCCAAGAGATCTCGGAAATCGTCGGCGGCGCTGCCGCGGTTTAACGGTTCAAATATTCAGAGGATCCAGCTATGAGTAGCGGACGTATCGTTCAAATCATCGGCGCCGTTATCGACGTGGAATTTCCACGCGACAGCGTACCGAGCATCTACGACGCCTTGAAGGTTCAAGGCGCCGAAACCACTCTGGAAGTTCAGCAGCAGCTGGGCGACGGCGTGGTACGTACCATTGCGATGGGCTCCACCGAGGGCTTGAAGCGCGGTCTGGACGTCAACAACACTGGCGCAGCCATCTCCGTACCCGTCGGTAAAGCGACCCTGGGCCGGATCATGGACGTACTGGGCAACCCGATCGACGAAGCTGGCCCGATCGGCGAAGAAGAGCGTTGGGGCATTCACCGTCCTGCGCCGTCCTTCGCTGAACAAGCTGGCGGCAACGACCTCCTGGAAACCGGCATCAAGGTTATCGACCTGGTTTGCCCGTTCGCCAAGGGCGGTAAAGTCGGTCTGTTCGGTGGTGCCGGTGTGGGCAAGACCGTAAACATGATGGAACTGATCCGTAACATCGCCATCGAGCACAGCGGTTATTCCGTGTTCGCCGGTGTGGGTGAGCGTACTCGTGAGGGTAACGACTTCTACCACGAGATGAAGGATTCCAACGTTCTGGACAAAGTGGCACTGGTATACGGCCAGATGAACGAGCCGCCGGGAAACCGTCTGCGCGTAGCTCTGACCGGCCTGACCATGGCCGAGAAGTTCCGTGACGAAGGTAACGACGTTCTGCTGTTCGTCGACAACATCTATCGTTACACCCTGGCCGGTACCGAAGTATCCGCACTGCTGGGCCGTATGCCTTCCGCAGTAGGTTACCAGCCGACCCTGGCTGAAGAGATGGGCGTTCTGCAAGAACGTATCACTTCGACCAAGCAAGGCTCGATCACCTCGATCCAAGCGGTATACGTACCTGCGGACGACTTGACCGACCCGTCGCCAGCGACCACCTTCGCCCACTTGGACGCCACCGTCGTACTGTCTCGTGACATCGCTTCCCTGGGTATCTACCCAGCGGTAGATCCACTGGACTCGACTTCCCGTCAGCTGGACCCGAACGTGATCGGCAACGAGCACTACGAAACCGCTCGCGGCGTTCAGTACGTGCTGCAGCGCTACAAAGAGCTGAAGGACATCATTGCGATCCTGGGTATGGACGAACTGTCCGAAGCCGACAAGCAACTGGTATCCCGCGCTCGTAAGATCCAGCGCTTCCTGTCGCAGCCGTTCTTCGTGGCTGAAGTCTTCACTGGTTCTCCAGGCAAATACGTTTCCCTGAAAGACACCATCGCTGGCTTCAAAGGCATCCTCAACGGTGACTACGACCACCTGCCAGAACAAGCGTTCTACATGGTCGGCGGCATCGAAGAAGCGATCGAGAAAGCCAAGAAACTGTAATCCCGGCGCCCGGCAACGGGCGCTAATTTAGGTTGAGGCAAGCAGATGGCTATGACAGTCCATTGCGATATCGTCAGCGCGGAAGGGGAAATCTTCTCCGGTCTGGTCGAGATGGTGATCGCACACGGCGAGCTGGGGGATCTTGGTATCGCCCTGGGTCACGCTCCGCTGATCACTAATCTGAAACCAGGTCCGATCCGCTTGATCAAGCAGGGCGGGGAAACCGAGGTGTTCTACATCTCCGGTGGTTTCCTCGAGGTTCAGCCGAACATGGTCAAGGTTCTTGCCGACACCGTGCAGCGTGCTGCCGACCTGGACGAAGCCTCCGCTCAGGAAGCCGTCAAGGCTGCTGAGAAGGCCCTGAATGAAAAAGGCGCAGATTTCGACTACGGTTCTGCTGCTGCACGTCTGGCCGAGGCCGCAGCCCAGCTGCGCACCGTCCAGCAGATCCGCAAGAAGTTCGGCGGCTAAGCCGCGGGATTTCCGCGTGATTGATTAAAAAGGGTAGCCTCGGCTACCCTTTTTCTTTTTTTGCAATTCACCTCATGGTCGCAGTCGCTGACCACCCAGGATTGGTAGCCAGTCATGTCTCTCGAAATAGTTATTCTCGCTGCCGGTCAAGGCACTCGCATGCGTTCGTCGTTGCCAAAGGTGCTGCACCCGGTGGCGGGCAACTCCATGCTGGGGCATGTTATCCACAGCGCCCGGCAACTCGATCCACAGCGCATCCATGTCGTCATCGGTCACGGTGCCGATGCGGTGCGTGAACGCCTGGCGGCGGACGACCTGAATTTTGTGCTGCAGGACAAGCAATTGGGTACCGGTCACGCCACCGCCCAGGCGGTGCCGTTCATTACCGCCGATACCGTGCTGATTCTCTACGGTGACGTGCCGCTGATCGAAGTCGAAACCCTGCAGCGCTTGCTCAAGCACGTGGTTCCCGGGCAAATGGGATTGCTGACCGTGGAGCTGGACGACCCGACCGGGTATGGCCGAATCGTTCGCGATGCCGACGGCAGGGTCGCAGCCATCGTCGAGCACAAGGACGCCAGTGAAGCACAACGCGCTATCACCGAAGGCAACACCGGCATCCTTGCCGTGCCGGCCAATCGCCTTGCCGACTGGATGAGTCGTCTGTCGAATAACAACGCCCAGGGCGAGTATTACCTGACTGATGTGATCGAGATGGCGGTCAGTGATGGTTTGTTGGTGGCCACCGAGCAACCGCACGATCCGATGGAAGTGCAGGGCGCCAACGATCGCAAGCAGCTGTCCGAACTGGAGCGTCATTACCAGTTGCGCGAAGGTCGGCGCCTGATGGCTCAGGGTGTGACCCTGCGCGATCCGGCACGTTTCGATGTGCGCGGTGAAGTGACGGTGGGCCGTGACGTGCTGATCGACATCAACGTGATTCTCGAAGGCCGCGTGGTCATCGAGGACGACGTGGTGATCGGCCCGAACTGCGTGATCAAGGACAGCACCCTGCGCAAGGGCGTGGTGATCAAGGCCAACAGTCATATCGAAGGTGCTGTACTGGGTGAAGGCAGCGATGCCGGTCCGTTCGCCCGCCTGCGCCAGGGTACTGTTCTCGAAGCCCGTGCCCATGTGGGTAACTTTGTCGAGTTGAAGAACGCACGCATGGGCGAGGGCGCCAAGGCCGGGCACCTGGCCTACCTGGGCGATGCCGAGATCGGTGCGCGCAGCAACATCGGCGCCGGCACCATTACCTGCAACTACGATGGCGCCAACAAGCATCGTACGGTGCTGGGCGAAGACGTCTTCATCGGTTCCAACAACTCGTTGGTGGCACCTGTGGATATCCAGGATGGCGCGACCACGGCGGCCGGTTCCACCATCAACCAGACTGTGGAAAAAGCCCAGCTGGCCGTGGCCCGTGCCCGACAGAAGAACATCGACGGCTGGAAACGCCCGGTGAAAATCAAGAAGAGCTGAGTTATCCACAACGCAGTGGCCGGTACTCTCGAGATTGCTTTCGCGGGCAAGCCTCGCTCCTACAGACAGTGATATCTGTAGGAGCGAGGCTTGCCCGCGATGCTTTTATCCACAGATTTTTTTCTTGCGCTGGCTTGACGAATTTCCGGCAATAGGTTTTGATTGCTTCCGTTATCTTTCGAATCGAAACTTAAGTGCTCATGTCGAAACGCAATACGCCCCAGCGCCGTCACAACATTCTGGCCTTGCTCAATGAACAGGGCGAGGTGAGCGTGGATGAGCTGGCTAAACGCTTCGAAACTTCGGAAGTTACGATCCGCAAGGACCTGGCGGCCCTGGAGAGCAACGGCCTGTTGCTGCGACGCTACGGCGGCGCGATCACCATGCCGCAGGAACTGGTCGGCGATATCGGCCAGCCGGTGTCCCGGTACAAACAAGCCATCGCTCGCGCGGCGGTTGCGCGGATTCGCGAACACGCCCGCATCATCATCGACAGTGGCAGTACCACCGCGGCCATGATTCCCGAACTCGGTCAGCAGCCGGGCCTGGTGGTCATGACCAACTCGCTGCATGTGGCCAATGCTCTGAGCGAACTGGAGCACGAGCCGGTGCTGTTGATGACCGGCGGTACATGGGACCCTCACTCCGAGTCGTTCCAGGGGCAGGTCGCCGAGCAGGTATTGCGTTCCTACGACTTCGACCAGCTGTTTATCGGTGCCGACGGCATCGACCTGGTGCGCGGGACCACCACCTTCAACGAGTTGCTCGGCCTGAGCCGGGTAATGGCCGAGGTGGCGCGGGAAGTCGTGGTGATGGTCGAGGCCGACAAGATCGGCCGCAAGATTCCCAACCTGGAGCTGCCCTGGAGCAGCGTCCATACCCTTATTACCGATGATCGCCTGCCTGCAGAGGCCCGCGACCAGATTCAAGCCCGCGGCATCACGCTGATTTGCGCGGCAGTCATCTAGGAGAGAAACCATGTGTGGAATTGTTGGCGCCGTTGCTGAACGGAATATCACGGCCATCCTGCTCGAAGGCCTCAAGCGTCTCGAATACCGCGGCTACGACAGCGCCGGGGTGGCGGTCCTGACCAACGATGGCAAGCTCGAGCGTATGCGTCGTCCGGGCAAGGTCAGCGAGCTGGAACAGGCCCTGGCCGGCGAGCCGCTGGTCGGTCGCCTGGGCATCGCCCACACCCGCTGGGCCACTCACGGCGCGCCATGCGAGCGTAACGCCCACCCGCATTTCTCCGGCGACCTGGCGGTGGTGCACAACGGCATCATCGAGAACCATGAAGTCCTGCGCGAGCAACTCAAGGGCCTGGGTTACGTCTTCACTTCGGACACCGACACCGAGGTCATCGCCCACCTGCTGGAGCACAAACTCAAGGACCTGGGCGACCTGACCGTGGCCCTGAAAGCCACCGTCAAGGAACTGCATGGCGCCTATGGCCTGGCCGTGATCAGCGCCAGCCAGCCGGACCGCCTGGTCGCGGCCCGCAGTGGCAGCCCATTGGTGATCGGCCTGGGCCTGGGGGAAAACTTCCTGGCTTCCGACCAACTGGCCCTGCGTCAGGTAACCGATCGCTTCATGTACCTGGAAGAGGGCGATATCGCCGAGATTCGCCGCGACAGCGTGCAGATCTGGGATGTCGACGGCAAAGCGGTCGAGCGTGAAGCCGTGCAATACCGTGATGGCGCCGAGGCCGCCGAGAAAGGCGAGTTCCGCCACTTCATGCTCAAGGAAATCCACGAGCAGCCAGCCGTGGTGCAACGCACCCTCGAAGGCCGCCTGAGCCCGAACCAGGTGCTGGTCCAGGCCTTCGGTCCACAGGCCGCCGAGCTGTTCGCCAAGGTGCGCAACGTGCAGATCGTTGCCTGCGGCACCAGCTACCACGCCGGCATGGTTGCCCGTTACTGGCTGGAAGAGCTGGCCGGGATTCCGTGCCAGGTCGAAGTGGCCAGCGAGTTCCGCTACCGCAAGGTGGTGGTGCAGCCGGATACCCTGTTCGTGACCATTTCCCAGTCCGGCGAAACCGCCGACACCCTGGCCGCGCTGCGGAATGCCAAGGAGCTGGGTTTCCTCGCCAGCCTGGCGATCTGCAACGTCGGTATCAGCTCGCTGGTGCGTGAGTCCGATCTGACCCTGCTGACTCAGGCCGGTCGCGAAATCGGCGTGGCATCGACCAAAGCCTTTACCACCCAGCTGGTGGGCCTGCTGTTGCTGACCCTGTCCCTGGGTCAGGTCCGCGGCACCCTGGGCGAAGGCGTCGAAGCCACCCTGGTGGAAGAACTGCGGCGCTTGCCGACCCGCCTGGGCGAAGCCCTGGCGATGGACAGCACGGTGGAAAAAATCGCCGAGCTGTTCGCCGAGAAGCACCACACCCTGTTCCTCGGTCGTGGCGCACAGTTCCCGGTGGCGATGGAAGGGGCACTCAAGCTCAAGGAAATCTCCTACATCCACGCCGAAGCCTACCCGGCCGGCGAGCTCAAGCACGGTCCGCTGGCCCTTGTGGATAACGACATGCCCGTCGTCACCGTGGCGCCGAACAACGAGTTGCTGGAGAAGCTCAAGTCCAACCTGCAGGAAGTCCGCGCCCGTGGCGGCGAACTGATCGTCTTTGCCGACGAGCAGGCCGGCATGACCAACGGCGAGGGCACGCATGTTATCCACATGCCGCATATCCACGACATCCTGTCGCCGATCCTCTACACCATCCCCCTGCAATTGCTGTCGTATTACGTAGCGGTGCTCAAGGGTACGGATGTCGACCAGCCGCGCAACCTGGCCAAGTCCGTCACGGTGGAGTGAGTTATCCACAAGCCGGCTGCATGGCTGGCTACCGGCGTCCGACATCGCTCCGACGCCGGTCTGCCGTGGTTCAGGCGGCAAGTCCAACATAGAGATGTGAGGCACGTTGAGCGGCCAGTCTGGCCGCTCGATGCCAGCGGGCGTTACCAGAGAATAAAAGCGGACGCCGTTGTCTGATTCAGGTTGATGTCGCCGACTTCCAGCACTTCATATTCGGCGCGAAGACCGATGTTGCGAAACACATCAAACTCGACGCCGGCACCGTAGGTCATATTCATCCCGGTATCATCGTCGCTGGCATTCCCGTCGGCATCCCAGGCATGGGCACCGACACTGCCGAAGACGCGCACCCGCTCTCCCAGCGGAAAGCCGAGGTGGGCACTGGCCTGAACGGATTTACCATCGAAATCGAGGTCCTCGTCCTTGAATTGGCCGAGATCGACGAATGCGCCCTCAAAGGCCAGATAACTGTTGACGCGATAACCTGCAAAAACCTTGTAGCTGTAGTCCTCATCGCTCAGATGGGTTTTGTCGGTTTCGATGCTGCTCACGCCTGCGCCAAGATACAGGCCTCTGTCATCGGCCAGTGCCTGAAAAGACAGCAACGAAAGCAGTGAAACGAAGCCAATTTTTCGCAATAGCATGTGAAATAAAATCCTCTACAGGTTTATCGATTGGGTTATCTGAATTCGATTGATCGCGAGGCCGATAACGACATTGATTGATTTTGATGCGTGACATCGCCCAAAAAGAAACGCGGGAGTTATTGATAGAAACAACTAACTACTGATGTAGTGAAGTTTTTAAAGCAAGAGTATTAATAACAATCAATCAACCAGGCCAATGCGACTCCACATAAATAGGCGGCGAGGCAATAGAAGATCTTCTGTTTGAGCGACAGTGCATTTAATCGATAGCGCATGCTTATTCGTCCCTTGAGTTGGAAATAATCAATATTGGCCATTGGGCTTGGCGGATGAAAACTATTGATTGTCATTTCTTGGGCTTGGTGCCGCTGCAGGGAGCTGCGAAGCCATCAGTTCGTGGCGTTGCGCCTGGCTGTCTCTGACGGAGGCTCCCCATAGGCGTCCTGATAGGCCTTGGAAAACCGGCCCAGGTGGTGGAAGTTCCAATACATCGCGGTTTCGGTAACCGTTGGCCAGGTGTTGCGGATCAAGTCTCGACGAACATTGGCGAGCCGCAGGTTCTTAATATAGGCGATCGGCGAAATTCCGAAAGTTTCGGAAAAGCCGTGGTGCAAACTGCGCGAGGTGGTTTCAAACTGCATGGCCAGCGCGGTGATGTTGAGCGATTTCTTGGTGTTCTGGTGAATGTAATCCATGACTTCTGTCGCGACTTTCCTTCTTCTCGGAGGGTAAAGTTCGGAGCGATTAGCAGGCGTCAGGGCCCGTAATAGAGAAGCCAGCAGAACACTTTCAATGGCGGCGCGGCGGCGCTGTTTGGCGTCGATAAAATAAGTGCCAATTTTCTGCAGGGCAGCTTGAATCAGCTTGAAGTTCGCAGCCTGAAAGCGCTGCTCCTTTCGATGTGCAAATACATCAATCACCGAATGTTCTTTGAGGCACTGTGCATAATGTTCCAGCGTCGTGCTCAGGATGAAAATGGTTTCATTCGGTTCGCAAATGTAATGCACGGGCTCGCGGCTATAGAGCACGACGATTTCGTTAGGCCGCAGTGCGTGGTTGTTCACCAGCGGACGGCCGACGGAAGTCTGTGAAATGACAAAGGTCACAAAGCCATGGGGAACCGAACCGGTCAGGGTGACGGTTGAATCGAACTCCAGCCTGCTGCATTGGAACCTGGAGCTGTGAATGAGCCTGTGTTGTCGAATGCTTGCTTTGCGCTCTGATGGAATGAGGTTCATCCCCCACGACCCAATCGTTCTCTTGGGAGTGCCCGCGGGACTTGACGTTACATGAAAGACGTCATCAGGGATGTTGCGCATGGAATTGAATACTCTTCAGCCAATGGATAGTGCTAAACGGTTTTTTCAGGCGTCGATGGCTCTGGGGTAAGCTCCAGTGCTGCTGAAAAAACGTACGTATCGCTTGTTGGCAAATTCAGGTTTTGAAGTTTGCACAACGCTGTTTTCGAACCGAAGATCGCTGTTTTCTGAGCTGTTGGGTCGATGGCCGCTGCATCAAAGGCAAAGTAATCGCTGGCTGGATAGTCGCTGCGAATCCTGTAGTTGGACTGTTCATCGGCCAATGTCTTTTTGCGGTTTTCAATAGTGGTCAGGTCAGGCCGGTAGACTTCCTCATCCTTGATCATGGCCTTGAGCGAAAGCACGACACCCAAAGAGACGGTTACGAGATTTTTCAGCAGCATTGATGTGCGTTCCCCTATTAATGATTTTCAGGCAGAACACAGCGTCAGCCGTGGCCTGTGAATAGTCTTGCGATGCGTATTAAGGTCAGAACTCAGGTGGTCGATGATCAAATAGCGGATTGCGTTTTTTCAAAGTCCGGCCAGCCCGCTAAGGAGCCATGATCAAATGGAAATTAATGAAGATTCTTGAACTTCATTAATCGTGTCCGGTGGCGGGAAAGGAACAGGAAGATCCATCGTACCTTCGTCGTTATGCTGTTCATTTTCAAAGTAGATTTTCAACTGCGACAGTTTCAGTTTTTCGTTCGGGCTCAACTCGATCTGGTAGAACTCGATCTCGGTGCTGGCGCTGGAGTGCTCGTTTTGCGCCGCCGAGTAAAAGGGCAGTGCAACCAAAGAGAGCACTGCCAGGATCCTGGTTATCATCGATTTGACGACTCGCAAAAAAAGGTACGTTTGCATCGGGCACCCGCAAGAGTGTTTGAATGAGGGCCGCGGAGCCGGTTTTCTGCCGGGGGCAACAGGCAGGGCTCCGAACGCGACAATGGCGAGATCTTGAGGGGGAGGGAGCGTCTGATTCAAATCAGTGATTATTATTTTTCTGTTTGAATCGGCATTGGCGGACAACGGGCATCAAGCCCCTGTCGCCTGGTCAAGCTCGGGTGGGGTGTGGCAGTGACTAGTGGTTCATGCAGCGCAGGCGACTCAGTTCATGCACATAAACGCACATGGTGTTTTTATCGGTAGTAGGGATCAGTTCGTAATTTAGAACAGCGCCTTCTTGCAGGACGTATTGGCGTTTGAAAAAAAGATCCGGCGTCTTTTCGATGGCGAACAGTTCGTTATCCTGGCTTAACTTGACGGTCCTGATTTTAATTTGAACGTGATGATTACTCTCACGGATAACGTCCGCCGAAATAGTAGAGTTACGAATTTTTCCGTTCAGGCTTTCCAGCGTGGTTTGGGTAAGTCGACCGTGCCCGATGGTCATGTACTCTTCCGTATTGAGTTGGTTCGAATCTTCCAGCCATTGTTGGGTGATGGTTTGATAACTGATGTTTTCCATGTAGTGAGTGGGCGAGTAAGTCAGCGAGAAAATACACGCGGCGTTAATGGCTCCCAGCACTAGCCAATGGGCGGTCGACGATACTGTTGGCTTCATAGGGTGGCTTCCAAACATTGCCGGATCATCAGTGCGAGATCTTTCTGTTCGCTGTGCGATTGCAGGTTTGCAGTGCTTAGATCCGGGCGGACGCACGAAACGGAATAGTTTGATTTAGCGAGATTCAACCAGACCTGGCCTTTCAACTCGGGTGACTGTTGAACCTGTTTCGCCGAAAGATCCCTCAGCGATTGGGCTTCGGCGACCGTGTTGGCCACTGCATGAATGACCAGATCGTTCTGTTTTATGCTGGAAACTTCAATTTTCGGCGTGTCGAAGCCGGAGCGGAAACCGGTAAAGGCACACACGCCCAAGGTCAGGATGTAACCGATCAACTGGGCTTTGGTGATGCGAGTCGATGGCCTGGCTTTTTCCGAAGGCAACGGCAGGGCTTCTTTCGGGTTGGCCTCCAGCACTTCCATGACCGGCTCGACAGGTTGTGCGGCGGTATCTGGCGGCATCGGCAAGTCGGCGGGTGCATTGACTACATACTGGCGATTGAAGCAATAACCTCTTCGCGGAACCGTCATCAAGATCTCGTGATCTCGACTGTCGTTGAGAATGTTGCGAAGGGAAAAAACGGCTTGATTCAAACTGCCGGAGGCGACGACACGGTCATTCCAAGTGTAGTCGATGATCTCTTCGCGGCTTTTAGTCTGACCCGGTTCCATCAGCAGCAGATTCAGTAGACGCGATTCAGCCCTGCCTATCGTGGAGTTTTGCACCTCTCCAAGAGGTGTAGTGATAGAGAGCAAGGCGGTATCCGGGTCGAAAACAACCATGGCGTCGTTTTTCAACTTGAAGGCGTAGCGCATGGGAATCCTTCGTTCAGGTGGTTCTGGCTGAGTATAGAGACGGCGTCGATGGCGCGTGGATGGGCGCGCGAAGTGCAGGGAGAATCACTGGACACTGCTGGAACAGCCCATCAAAAGTCTCATTGGAATCAAGCAAGGAAGTCCACGGGAGTTAATCGCAGGCAGCGATGATGCTCAGTGCGAGTCATCTGCGCCATCCGAAAAGTGCAAGGCAGTGTATCGGACGGCCTGTTATTCAAGCACAAGCTTGCGGCCAGTCATATCCGTCGTGTCGTATTGCCGTGAACCGCTGGACAAGGATTGCAGGCAGAGGGAGAAGGAAAGATGGGGCAGGAGGGAGGGGCGAACGTGCAGGCATTCCAGTGCAGCATGCGAAATTGATTTTCCAATCTGCATCAAGAATGCCTGCGCTGTGTAAAAGTCCGGCGGCTCAAGGCAGGACGTTGTAGCCACGCTGTTGCAGGCAACTGGTGTACACCGAGTTATTGGCGGTGATGTTCTGTTCGCTGGTTTTCAGGTCCTGCCTGCGTTCCTGGCGCTGTCTCGACGCGCCGATCATTGCCCCGGCCGTCGCGGCGCTGCGTGCACGGTTCTGGCGATAGTCCTGCTTGATATCGTCGTCGATCTGGTCGTAGACGTTTTCATGTTGCCGACCCCGGACCTCCGCGGCAGTGGCCCCGGCGATGGCCGCGGTGGTGGCGCCTTTTACCCGGCCGCCGGCCGGCACGGTGTTCTGTGTCGGGAACTGCGCGTTGGCCTGCGACTGGCAGGCGCTGGTGTCTTGCTGGATCGTCTGGGAAGTCTGGCCCTTTAATGGAACCACCGTCGCCGCCATCGCACCGAAGCTGGCGAGCAATACAAAGGCCGATAAGGCAAAGCTGAAAATTTTCATCAAGTCGGACTCTCATTGGCCGTCGTTACCCGGCCTGGCGGTTTGTCTTTGTTGCAGACGCAGCGCGACTGCCGTTCCTGAAACCCTGAACCTTTTCGATGCAATGCAACGTTTGCACCCGGGCCTGCGCGCTGGTTACTGCTTGGAAAGCAACGTCTGCATGTCGTTTGTCATGCTTTTGAATGCAGCCTTGAAGTCATTGGCGACTATCGGCTGGCTGGCATTTTCCAAGGTCTCGCCGAACACCTTGCGAACCATCTTGGCGACCGGCAAACCGGTTTTAGCATCGATCAAATCGGCTTCGAGATACAGCTCCGCCGTCTGATCGCGATGACCGGTAGCGGCCTGTGTTGCGCCGACGATTGCAGCGATGGGGACGACCTCATACCAATGCATGCCTTCGTTGCTGGCGCTGACCTGGGTGATTGCCGCCTGCAGGATCAAGGTCCGCGAATGGGGCGCTGCCTGGCGCACACTCGAGACGACCGTGTAGGACGGTGCGAATGCGTTCCTTACGCTGTTGCTGGCGTTGACCTGCAGGTCCCTGAGGGTTTGCAGGTTGACCCGCTCGGTCGCTTTCGGCGAGGGATACAGCATCACTTCCTTGAACACGACGGTGGAATAGGCGTGAGGATCAAACCCTGGCGCTACCCAGCGCAGCACTGTCTGCTCACTGGGCGTGGTGTGTTCTTCCAGGCCCTCATAGTTAGGCAAGAAGCCCGAATATTGCTCTTGCTGCGCCACCTTCGAGACACAGCCGGCCTGGAATACGCAACTCAGGACAACTCCTACGAGCCATTTGTTCGACATGCACATATGTTCTGTTTCCCAGTGTTGAAAGTTGACATTGCGGTTTCCTGAGCTTGCCCCCGATACACGCTTGAGCTGACGCGAGGCGATGCCTGCCTGTCGCTCAAGGCGTAGCGCAATGCTGCCCGTAGGGGCTGGATAATCCGAATCAATAATCCTCAACAATGATCAAACTTCAGCGCCAGGCCCGTGCGGCCTCAGGTCGTGAGATTGCGCAACCCGCTATGCCCGGTCGTCGCGACGCTTGCGCAAAAGACGCAATGGATGGCGCGGGTCAATTTGGCCGCGGGTTCAACGACGCCGGCTCCGGGCCTATATGGCCCGTTGCCTTATGTCCGGATTATTCAAAACAATATGATGAAACGATATAGCAACTGATTTGCGCTCCGAAAAAGGCTGATCTATACCTCCAAGCCACACATTGATGAGGTGTGTGCAAAGCAAGGGCTCACGGAACCGGAGCTCCTGCATAACAAGGGATAGAAACAGCGCTTCAAGGATGATTCAGCCATGCATGCGTATCGGCATTTCGGTCGTTGTTCCGTTTTTAAACGAAGCCACAATTCTTCGATCCAGGTTTTCGGCCAGGTAGCTCATTGCCACCGGCGTTCGATTCGACCTGGTTCCCCTCCTTCCTATTGCCTTCGCGGCGCTATCCCTTCTGTCTATCACGCTTCTATGACTCCTCGGCATCAGCCGGGTGTCGGCGTGTGGCGAGAAACATCCGAGTGTTCCACCCGGGTGACCCTGGGCAACAGCCCGAACGGACTCTGTAAAGGTGATCCGTTGTTCTGAGGCAATCCTGCCTCGATTGAAGCGAATGTCGGACCGGATCGGCTCACCCCGCAGGTGACCCGAGGCGGATCCCGTGTAGTCGTTCGTCCAACCTTTTCATGACGCAGTACCCACTTTTCCAGGATGGAGATGGTTATGACTGTACTCAGAGTTGGCATCGTCGGTCTCGGCGCGCAGATGCAAGAAAACCTGCTGCCCACGCTTCTGCAAATGCCGGATATTCGCATCGTCGCCGTGTGCGACAGCGACCTGACCCGCGCCGGACAGATTCACCGTTTCATTTCCGAGGTCGCGATCACCGACGACTTCGATGAGATGCTCGATACCGCTGCGCTGGATGCGGTGGTCATGGCGTGCCCGCCCCAGGCGCACCGGGACCTGGCGATCAAGGCAATGGCCAAGGGCGTGCATGTCTTCGTCGAGAAGCCGCCGTGCTTCACCCTCGCCGAGCTCGAATACCTGATCGGCGCGGCGCGCCAGGCCCAGGTCGTCACCGGCGTGGGCATGAACTTCAAATATGCCAAGCCCATGCGCCAGCTGCGCGATATGACGCGCACCGAGCAGTTCGGCAAGGTCGTGCACATCCAGCTCAACCACTATGCGAGCAAACCCACCGCGCCGCTGTGGGGGCTGGATTCCACGCTGCGTTCGTTCCTGCTGGCCCAGGCGATTCACACCATCGACCTTGGCGTGACCTTCGGCGGCGAATTGCGCGATATCGAATCCCGGGTCCAGCGCCACGAGGACTCGCTGCTGGTGAGCCTGGAGCTCGGTTTCAGCTCCGGCGCGACGGTCAGCCTGTTGAGCGGGACGATGTTCCCGTACTTCGAATTCGACATGAAGATCGTCAGCTCCAATTCGATGATGGTCGAGCTCAACAACCTGTGGAACATCACCCTGCACGAACCGGTGCATGGCACCGGGGCAACCGGCACCGCCAAGCGCTGGCGCGGCGCGTGGCAGCCAGGGCCGCTGGATTCGGGTTATGAGCGCAGCGGTTATTTCGGCGAACTGGAGAAGTTCTTCGACGCGGTGCGCAACCGTACGCCTTACGAGGCCAGCTTCGAGAGCCTGCTGCCGACCTTCCGGGTGATCGAGCAGATCTGTCATGCCGACAGCGCCCGCGCCGATGTCGCCCCCGTGCTTGCCCTCCATTCCACCCATGCCGCCAAGTCCCCAGCCTTTCTCGGAGCCCAGACCAATGTCCTCTAATCTCTCCAGCACCGCCCGCATCTCTGTTTCCGACAAATACCGTCCGGTGTACGCCGACGATCTGCTGACCTTGCAGAACACCCTGGAACGGCCGCTGTCCGGCACCAGCGATGTGGTGGGCGAATACGAGGCCAAGCTGGCAGCCTGGTTCGAGGCGCGGCATGCGATCGCGGTCTCCTCGGGTGGCGCGGCCCTGAGCGTGGCGATCTACGCCGCCGGCGTCGGTCCCGGCGACGACGTCCTGCTGACGCCGAGCTGCCCGCTGTGCACCATCTATCCGATCATCGCCGCGGGCGCCAACCCGATCTTCGTCGACACCCGCCGTCACGGTTTCGGCGCCGACCCGGAATCGATCAAGGCCCGCATTACCCCGCGGACCCGGGCGATCATCGATATTCCGATGTGGGGCTACCCCACCGAAGTCGATGAGCTGCAAGGCCTGACCCGCGAGCTGGGGATCAAGCTGATCCTCGACCTGGCGCATTCCCATGGCAGCACCCTCAATGGCCGGCCGCTGTCGGCCTACGGCGACCTGTCGTGCTTCAGCACCCACGAACGCAAGCCGCTGGCCACCGGCGAGGGCGGATTCATCCTCACCGACGACGACCAACTGGCCCAGCGTTGCCGCGACTACAGCCGCTTCGGCAACCTCAACGGCAAGGACTTCGGCCTCAACTACAAGCTGGCCGCGCTGCCTGCCGCCCTGGGCGCCAACCGCCTGGACTCGCTGGCCGCGCAGATCGAGCAGCGCCGCGCCAATGCCACCTACTTCCTGCAGCAGCTCGACCACAGCAAGGTGCGAGAAAAGGTCATCATCGAGGGCGGACGGACCAACTACTACTTCCTCAACCTGGAGCTGCATTTCGCCGACAACCGGGCCTTCATCGATTATCTGGACGAGGCGGGCATCCCGTCGGACATCAAGCGCTACGGCTGCAAGGCGCTCTACGAGTTCCCGGCGTTGGCCCAGTACCGCAACGACTGCCCCAACGCCGAGGCGCTGCTGGCCAGCATGACCACCATCCCGGTCCATCCGGACATCACCCGCGCCGAACTGGACTACATGGCCGAACGGATCAACCAGTACGGGGCCGCATGATGACGGACGTTCTTGATCGTTCGACCCTGGACCGGCATTTCACGGCCTCGGCGTTCGTGTTGAACCCCGACCGCAAGATGCTCCTGCTGCACCACCGCAAGCTGGGGGTCTGGCTGTATCCGGGCGGCCATATCGAGCAGGGGGAAACCCCTGATGTGGCGGTGCTGCGCGAGATCTACGAAGAAACCGGGATTCACGCCGCCCTGCTGGGCGAGCGTGACCTGGAACTGGCCGATGCCGAGACCGATGTCACTGTGTTGCACCAGCCTTACCGGATCCTCTGCGAATACATCGATGACAAGCGCGGGCCGCATTACCACCTGGACCTGATCTACCTCACCGCCACCGACCTGCGGGCTTGCCCGCCGGAGCGCGAGGTGGAAAACGCGCGCTTCTTCAGCCGCCAGGAAACCGCCGAGCTGAAGATGTTCCCCAACTTCCGGCGCATGGTGGACCGGGTGTTCGCCGATGCCGAGGTGTGGGACATGGTCGGCCGGAAGGTGGCGCCATGAACCAGGCCCTTGCTCAACAGGCCCGGGTCATCGCGGACAAGTGTGGCCACGATACCGCCGACGATGTGCCCGAGCTGCAACGCGCCCTGGCGACAGGGCTGACCGGTACCTCGCAGATCGTCGAGGACTACGAGACCGCGCTTGCCGTGTTGTACGGCGTGCGTCATGTGATCGCCGTGTCGTCGGGGGCCGCTTCGGTCACCGCGGCGCTGGCCGGCGTGCGGTTCCAGCCAGGGGACGAAGTGATAGTCGCGCCCACGTGCCCGATCTGCACCGTCCTGCCGATCCTGTCCCTGGGCCTGGTCCCGGTGTTCTGCGATGTGGCGCCGGACAACTTCGGGCTCGACCCGGATGACCTGCAACGCTGCATCGGCCCGCGGACCTGTGCGGTGATCGAGGTGCCGATGTGGGGCTATCCGATTGCCTCGCACACCACCTGGGCCACCACGCGCCAGGCCGGCATCCCGCTGATCCAGGACCTGGCCCATGCGCACCTGACGCGCCTGAACGGCAGTTGGCTGGCGCAGCATGGCGACATCAGCTGCTTCAGCACCCACGACTGCAAGTTCATGTCCACCGGCGAGGGCGGTTTTGTCATGACCGATGACGACGAGCGTGCCAGCCGTATCCGCGCCTACACCCGCTTCGGCAACCTCACCGGCGAAACCCTGGGCATCAACCTCAAGCTTGGCGGCCTGCAGGCCGCCCTCGGGTTGGCGCGTTCGCGGCAGCTGGAAAGCCGCTTGCACCAGCGCCAGGCCAACCGCCGGCAGCTGCTGGAGCAACTGGACAACCCGGCGATCCGCGAACTGCCGCTGACCCCCGGTGGAGAGGCCAACGCCTATGCCTTGCTGTTGCAGGCGGTGGGGCACGACGGGCGTGAGCTGGTGCACTACCAGCAGCGTCACGGCATCCCTTCGGACATCGGCAAGTACGACAACCAGCCGCTGTACCAGTTGCCGCTGCTGGCGCAGTACCGCCGCGATTGCCCCAACGCCGCCCGGTTGCTGCGTTCGCTGACCACGGTGCCGCTGCACCCGGGCCTGGCGGGCGACGACCTGGCTTACATTGCAAAGGTGCTCAATGACTACTCCCCAGCCTGATACCGCCACGGGCGTTCGCCATGCCGTGGTCATCGGCGGCAGCGTGACGGGCTGCCTGACGGCCGCGGTCCTGGCCCGGCGTTTCCAGCGGGTCACGGTGATCGAGAAGAGCGATTTCTTCGACGAGACCGGCCCGCGCCAGAGCCTGCCCCAGGAGCATCACGTCCACCTGTTGCTGCTGCGCGGCAAGCAGATTATCGAAGGCATCTTCCCCGGCACCCTGAGCGCCCTGGAGCAGGGCGGCGCGCAAGTGGCCGACCTGGGTCACGACGTGAAGTGGTACCAGGGCGGGCGTTGGAAAAACCGCTACCGCAGTGGCATTTATGCCCATTACTGCAGCCGGCGCCTGATCGACAACCAGCTGCGCCGGGCCTTGCTCGGCGTGCTGAACGTCGAGGTGCTGTCGAGCACCCGGGTCACGCAGATCGAGTTCACCGGGGTCGATCCTTCCCGGAGGGTCGAGGCGGTGACCGTCGACGACGGCCACGGCGAGCGGACGCTGCGCTGCGACCTGCTGGTCGACGCCAGCGGGCGTGGCACGCGCTTGCCGACGTGGCTGAAAGAGGCCGGTTTCGGCGAGGTCGAGACCAGCGTGGTCAAGACCGAGCTGGGTTATGCGTCGCGCATCTACCGGCGTCTTCCGGCCTATGCCGAGCAGTGGCAGGTCCTGCTGGTGCTGCCCAAGGCGCCGCTGCAGCGTTCCATGGGGGTGATCAGCCCGATCGAAGGCGACCGCTGGATGGTCACCACCGGTGGCTGGTTCGGTCACTTTCCCGGCAACGATCCGCAGGAGTTCCTGCAGGCGCTGGCGGCGCTTCCGGTGCCGGATATCCATGAGGTGATCCGCGACGCCGAGCCGCTGTCGCCGGTCTACACCTTCAAGATGCCCGGCAGTCGCCGCACGCACTTCGATCGGGTCGAGCACTGGCCGGCCGGGCTGCTGGTGGTCGGCGATGCCTTGAGCAGCATGAACCCGCTGTACAGCCAGGGCATGACCATCGGCGCGCTGGAGGCCGATTGCATCGACCGCCACATCGACCAGGTATTGCAGGGCGCCCAGGGCTTTCGCCAGTTGCAGGGCCGCCTGTGCGAAGTGGTCGATGGCGCCTGGAGCATGGCCACCACCGAAGACTTCCGCTTCCCCGAAACCGTGGGCCAGCGCAGTTGGCGCACGCGTTTCCATCATTGGTACGGCGCCGGCCTGGGCCAGGTCTCGGCGAACAATCGGCGGGCCCTGGAAACCCAGATTGGCGTGACCAACCTGGTGATGGAGCCCAGCAAGCTCTACACACCGGCGATCGCCTCGCGTATCGCCCTCAACGCCCTTCTTGCGGAGAAAACCCGACCATGATCGATGATCGACTGCACTTCTCGGGGATCGAACACCTGGTCTTCGACTGGAACGGCACCCTGATCGACGACATCGCCCTGGCGGTCAGCGCGGTCAATCGCTGTGGCGAGCGCTATGCGGTGCCGCCCATCGATGCCGTGCGCTACCGTGCGCTGTTCGACTTTCCGATTGCCGACTTCTACGCCTCCCTGGGGTTCGACCTGCAGCGCACGCCCTTCGCGCGAATCGTCGAGCATTACCTGGAGCATTTCGATACGAATGTCGCGCAGTGCCCGCTGCACGCTGGGGTATTCGAGGTGCTGGAGGCAGCGCGCAATGCCGGTATCGGCGTCTCCATCGTGTCCGCCTCGCATTGCGACGTGCTGCGCAAGACCCTGGAAGCCAAGGGCCTGCTCGGGCATTTCGAGCATGTCGTGGGGCTGAGCCACAACCAGGCCACCAGCAAGACCGCCGAGGCCCTGATGCTGCAGGAGAAGCTCGGCACACCGGCCGGGCGCACCCTGTTCATCGGCGACACCCTGCACGACTACGACGTGGCGCGGGCCGTCGGCTGGCAGCCGCTGCTGGTCAGCACCGGCCATCAGGACCTCAACCGCCTGCGGCAGGCCGACGCCCCGGTCTTCGGTGGGTTGGGCGAACTGCTGGGCCATTACGCCAGTGACGAGCGGCGCGCCGTCGTTCACGAGGGAGCCTGATCATGGACACCGAGCACATTGTCCTGTTGGGCCTGATCGTTGCTTCGCTGCTGTTGCGCGCGCTGGTGGCGTTCTATTACCGGGATGCGCAGCGGGTGCTGCGCCTGCTCAAGCTGATACCGCGCCTGGAGGGGCGGCGGGAGCAGTACTACCGCCCGCTGGATACCTGGTTCGCGCCGTTGCCCTTTGTCTGGACGTGGCTGGATATAGTCGCCGCGGTGCAGGCGGCGTCGATCTACTCGTCGCCGCTGGCCTGGCTGGCCGTGCTGCTGTGGAGCGGCGGGCGCATGCGCGCGTTGCAGGAGTTCGGACACAACGCGGTGCACTTTGCCCTGTGTCGCCACCATGCCTGGCAGTGGTGGCTGAGCAACGTGTTCTACCAGTTCCCGATGTTCAAGCGCGATATGCGCAGCCGGCACCAGACCCACACCCTGGAACACCATCGCCACCCCAACCATCCGCAACTCGATCCCAACCGCGCCCGGGTGCATGCCGGCGGCTATGTGGCGGGCCTGTCGCCCAGCGGTTTCTATGCGCTGTTGCTGTACCCGCTGACCCCCCGCGGGGCCTGGGTCAATCTCACCACCCTGGTGCGCAGCAGCCTGCTCAACCACTCCCGCCTGACCACCCTGGCGCGCTGCCTGAGTGTGGCGGTGGTGGCGGCGTTGCTGTATGCCTTCGGCGGCTGGAAAGGCGTGTTGTTCGGCTGGTTGCTGCCGTTGCTGACGTCCTATCCGGTGTTTGCCTGGATCTCGCTGCTGACCGAGCACCGCTGGTTCATCGAGGGCACCGCGCGCAATCGCCGCGAGCTGGAATACCTGGCGGGCCGGCCCACCGATTACTTCGGGGTTTCCGGCTGGCTGGTGCGGGTATTCATCGCCCCGACGTCCGACGCCTATCACCTGGCGCATTCCCTGTACCCCGGCGTGCGCTGGAACTACCTGCCGGCGATCGACCGGCACCTGAAGATCCACGAACCGCGCTACAGCAGCAACGCCAGCGAAGGGCTGCTGTTGCCTCGCGGCAATGCGCCCACGGCCCTGTCCGAACTCTATGAGCGCCTGGTGTGCACCGAACACGAACCGTCCCCCCTGAAGTCGAGAGGTAGCCTGTGACCCATTCCACTCCAACCCAGCACGTTCAACGTATCGGCATCATCGGCGGCAGCGGCCTGCAACAGCTGCCTGGCCTGCAGGATATTCAGCAAGTGGAATGCGCGACCGCCTTCGGCACGCCGTCGTCGCCGCTCACCCTGGGCACGCTCAATGGCGTGCCCGTGGCCTTTGTGCAACGGCATGGCGTGGGGCATGTGATTCCGCCGGCCTCGATCAATGCCCGGGCCAACATCGCCGCGCTGCGCAGCGTCGGTTGCACGCAATTGCTGTCGGTCAGCGCGGTGGGCAGCCTGACCCACGACGCGCCTCCCGGCAGCTTTGTGCTGATCGACCAGTACATCGACCGCACCATCCAGCGGGAAAAAACCTTTTTCGGCCCCGGGCTGGTTGGCCATGTGCCTTTCGGCGAGCCGGTCTGCGCGCGTATGCGTGGCGTGCTCGCCGAGAGTGCCGAGGCCACTGATATCCAGGCGCGCAACGGCGGCACCTACGTGGTCATGGAAGGCCCGCAGTTCTCCACCCGCGCCGAGTCCCACCTGTACCGCCAGTGGGGCGGCACGGTGATCGGCATGACCGCGATGCCCGAAGCCAAGCTGGCCCGCGAGGCCGAGCTTTGCTACGCGATGATCGCCATTCCGACCGATTTCGACTGCTGGCACGAATCCCACGAGCCGGTGAACGCCACCCTGGTGGCGCAACGCATGGCGGACACCTTCAACCTGACCCGGCGCCTGGTGACCGAAGCCGTGACCCGCCTGGGCCAGCATGCCGGTGCCTGCCCCTGCGGTTGCGACCGCGCCCTGGACACCGCGGTGATGACCGCGCCCGAGCACCGGGACCCGCGCATGGTCGAGCGTCTGTTGAGCGTTGCGCCCCATGCCACTCATCTCTCTGCGAGCAAGGAATGAAGCGATGAACCAGGCCATCTCCACCAAGGACCGGGTGCGGATCCATCAGGTCGAAGTGCTTTCGGACAATTGGTACGTGCTGCGCAAGACCACCTACGACTTCCAGGGCCGCGACGGGGTCTGGCGCACCCTGGACCGGGAAACCTACGACCGCGGCAATGGCGCCACCATCCTGTTGTACAGCAGGGCCAAGCAGACGGTGGTGCTGACCCGGCAGTTTCGCTTCCCGGCCTTCGTCAACGAACACGACGGCATGCTGATCGAAACCTGCGCCGGACTGCTGGACAAGGACGATGCACGGACCTGCATCCACAAGGAGACGGAGGAGGAAACCGGCTATCGCATCCGTGAGGTGCGCAAGGTGTTCGAAGCCTTCATGAGCCCGGGGTCGGTCACCGAGCGCCTGCACTTTTTCGTCGGCGAATATTTCGATGAGGACAAGCAAAGCGAGGGTGGCGGCCTGGAACACGAGGGCGAAGAGATCGAAGTGCTGGAGCTGCCGATCGACCGGGCCCTGGCGATGATCGACAGCGGCGAGATCTGCGACGGCAAGACCATCATGCTGCTGCAGTACGCCAAGCTGCATCGGCTGCTGGAGGTCGCCGCCGATGACTGAACTCAACGCCATCAGCTCGATGGAAAACGCCGAGCTGGCCGAATTCATCGCCGGCATCAGCCAGCACATCGGCATGCCGGTGCGCCTGACCCGTTGTTCCACCTCGGAGCTGATCGAGCGCCTGCACAGTGGCAGCGCCGGGGCCTGGGACCTGTTGCTGGGCACGGCGGCCACCGCCTTGCTCGACCCGGCCCTGGCCTGGCAACTGATGCCGCTGACGGACATCGAATTCGCCGGCCTGCCGGACGCCGCGGTGGCCACGGATCGCCGCTGGTTCGCGGCATCGGGTTTTGTCCCGGCCTTCTGTTATGACCCCAAGGTCCTGGCCCGCGAGGGCCTGTCGGTGCCGACCCGCTGGCAGGACCTGACAGGCCCCGAATGGGCCGGGCGCATCGCCTTGCCCGATCCCGCGCGCTCCGGTGCCGGTTACCTGCACCTCAGCGCGTTGCTCGAACATTACGGCGAACCCGCCTGGGCGCTGCTGGCCCAGGTGGCCGGGCATGGCCCTGCGATCAGCGGCTCCTCCACGGCGCCGATCGAGGCCGTCGTGCAGGGGCAGGCCTGGCTGGGGGTGACGGTGTCGACCGCGGCCACCCGCGCCGCCGAACAGCACCCGCAACTGCGCTGGTGCGTGCCCGAAGATGCACGCTGTTATGAGGACGAGGTGTTCGCCTGCCGGGCCGGCTCGCCCAACGCCGCCTATGCGCAGCAGGCGTTGCAATGGATGCTCACCCCGGCCGCGGCGCAGATCAGCCAGCGTTATGGCAAGGTCGTGCCGGGCCAGGCTCACCCGGTCGGCGCGCTGCAACCGCTGCCGGCCTTGCAGGCCAGTCGCGACAAGGCGGCGCGCTGTCGGCATTGGCAGGCGCTGTTTAGCCGGGAGACGGCTCATGGCTGAAGCCGCGCGGGATTCCAGTCAAGCGCTCAGCCGTCAGGAGCAGGTCCGCGAGGCGCGCCCGTGGTTTCTTTACCTGCTGTTCGGGCTGTTCGGCGCCCAGCAAGGGTTGCTCGGGCCGATCATGCCGTTCCTGCGCGACACCCTGGCCCTCGACCTCGGTTGGGCCGGCCTGCATTTCGCCGCCTATGCCGCCGGCCTGGCGCTGGTCGGCTGGCCCTATCGCTGGCTGGAACGACGGCTGCGCTCGACGAGCATGAGCACCATTGCCTGCCTCTCGGTGGTTATTGCCAGCAGCCTGTTCGCCCTTGCCGGGCACTGGTCGCTGAGCTTGCTCGCCGCCGGGGCGATGGGCCTGTCGGGCGGATTTGTACTGGCGGTGGGGCAGGCGGCCCTGGGCGAGCGTTATCGCGAACAGGCCGCGCCGAGGCTGGTGGAGGCGCACATCGTCGCCGGGTTGTGCGTGCTTGGCGGCGCCCTGCTGGTGGGTGGCATGACCAGCCTGGGCCTGTCCTGGCGCCTGGTGCCAAGCAGCATCGCCGCCGTCGCGCTGCTGGTGACCTTGCTCTCGCTGAGTACCTGGAACGCCCCGGCGACACTCGTCGCCACCGATCAAGCCGGCGAGGGCGGGCAACCGCCGATGAACCGGCGGGTGCAACTGAGCCTGTGGGCCTTGGTACTGCTGGGTATTTCCGCGGAATGGGGCGTCGGTTTCTGGGGCGCGGAATACCTGGCCGTGCATGTCCAGGTCAGCGCCTCGGCCGCGGCCACGCTGATGAGCCTGTATTTTGCCGGCACGGTGTGCGGGCGCCTGGCCAGCCGTTATGCGTTGATCCGCATCAGCCCGTTGCCGCTGCTGGTCGGCGTGATGCTCGGGGCCATCGCCACCCTGGTGCTGCTGTACTTCAGCCATACCCGGCTGCCGACGGCCTTGTTCATCTTTGTCCTGGGCGCCTGCCTGGGCAATTTCTTCCCGCTGATCCTCGGTTCGGCGATGCGCATCGCGCCCCAGGCCAGCTCGGCCATCAGCGCCCAGGCCTCGCAGGCGGTGGGCGTGGCGCTGCTGCTGGCGCCTTTCCTGCTGGGCCTGCTGTCCTCGCGGATCGGTGTCGAAGCGGCTTTCAGCCTGTTGATCGTCTACCCCTTTCTCATGCTGCCGATCGCCCGCGGTCTGCATTTTTCCGGAGCACGCCCTTGAAGCTTTCTGCCCTGTTGTTCGATCTCGACGGCACCCTCATCGACACCGATGACCTGCACCTCAACGCCTACAACCAGTTGCTGTCGCGCTGGGGAAAATCCATGAGCCTGGATTACTACAAGGCCCACGTGATGGGCTTTCCCGACGACATGATTTTCTCCGGCCTGTTTCCCCATGCCCCTGCGGCGCAGTACCCGGAGCTGGCGGCGCAGAAGGAGGCCATGTTCCGCGCCCAGCTGCGCGAGACCATTCCGGTTCCTGGCGTGCTGCGTACCCTGGATTATGCCCAGGCGGCCGGTATCC
Organism: Pseudomonas sp. GW822-FHT05A08; assembly: GCF_058800485.1. Lineage (NCBI taxonomy): Bacteria > Pseudomonadati > Pseudomonadota > Gammaproteobacteria > Pseudomonadales > Pseudomonadaceae > Pseudomonas > Pseudomonas sp. GW822-FHT05A08. The sequence goes on along the minus strand of NZ_CM179511.1, from coordinate 208,234 downwards.
CCATGGCGGTGGTGACCAACGCGCCTAGGGAAAACGCCGAAGCCATGCTCCAGGGCCTGGGGATTGCCGAGCGCTTCGATGCGCTGGTGATCGGCGGTGAGCTGGCGCGCGGCAAGCCCGACCCGCTGCCTTACCTGACGGCCTTGCGCTTGCTGGATGCGAGCGCCGATCAGGCGCTGGCCTTCGAGGACTCGCTGGCCGGCGTGCGTTCCGCGGCAGCGGCGGGCATCCACACCTTTGGCATGCTCTCGGGGCTGGAGGAAACTCAGCTTCGCGAGGCGGGTGCGCGGAGTATCATCCGGGACTTCAACGATGAGGCCTTGTGGCAGCGACTCCAGGTCCCTGCCTGAGCCCGGGCGGTCCATGCGGGACGGTGCCGGGGCAGGGCGCCGTACTGCGAGGACCGTCATGGACCGATTCCAGGAAATGCAGGTGTTCATCAGCGTCGCCCAGGAGCAGGGCTTCGCTGCCGCGGCCCGGCGCCTGGGGCTGTCCGCGCCCAGCGTGACCCGGGCGGTGGCGGCGCTGGAGCAGCGTATCGGCACCCAGCTGCTGACCCGCACCACGCGCAATGTGCTGCTGACGGAAGCCGGCCAGCGTTACCTGGAAGACAGCCGGCGCATCCTCGCCGAGTTGCAGGACGCCGAGGCCTCGGCCGCCGGCATCCATGCCCTCCCGCGCGGACAACTGACGATCACCGCTCCGGTGCTGTTCGGCGAGCTGTTCGTGACCCCGCTGATGGTGGATTACCTGGAACGCTTTCCCGAGGTCAGCATCAATGCCCTGCTGGTCGACCGGGTGGTGAGCATGGTCGAGGAAGGCATGGACGTCGCGGTGCGCATCGGCGAGTTGCCCGACAGCGGCCAGCACGCGATGCGCGTCGGCGAGGTGCGGCGGGTCATCTGTGCCTCCCCGGCTTTTCTGGCGCGGCACGGGCGGCCGCGGCATCCCCAGGAACTGCGCCAGGCGCCGGTGATTGCGCCGTCGTCCATCGGCCAGTCCAGAAACTGGCTGTTCGACGAGGGCGGCACCCCCTTGAGCGTTCGCCCGGAGCCGCGGCTGGTGGTCACCGCCAACCAGGCGGCGATCAGTGCCGCGTGCCTGGGGCTGGGCCTGACCCGGGTGCTGTCGTACCAGGTCGCGGGCAAGGTGGCAGCGGGCGAGCTGGAGATTGTCCTGGCGGAGTTCGAACTGGCGCCGCTGCCGATCCATGTGGTGTATCAGGGCGGGCGCAAGGCCCCGGCGCGGGTGCGCAGTTTCGTCGATTTCGCGGTGCAGGCGCTGCGCGGGCACCCGGCGTTGCAACCGTAGCGCGGATTATTGCGCTGGCTGAAATGATGGATTGTGTTTTCTGGTGATTCTGTTGTTTTGACCCGAGAGGGAAGATGGCGTCCGTCAGTGTCGCTCTTGTGAGCCGCACCCCTGCCCAGCGGAGTCTGCCATGCACGCCATCAAGCTCTACAGCTTCCCCCGTTCCGGTCATGCCCATCGCGTCGAACTGATGTTGTCGCTGCTGGGGCTGCCTTTTGAGCTGGTCTTCGTCGACCTGGCGAAAGGCGAGCACAAGCAGGCGGACTTCCTGGCGCTGAACCCCTTTGGCCAGGTGCCGGTGATCGACGACCAGGGCGTGGTGCTGGCCGACTCCAACGCGATCCTGGTGTACCTGGCGCGCAAATATGGCCAGGGCCGTTGGCTGCCCAGCGATCCGGTTGGTGCGGCGCGGGTCCAGCGCTGGTTGTCGGCGGCGGCGGGGCCGATTGCGTTTGGCCCGGCGGTGGCGCGGCTGATCACCGTATTCGGCGCCCAGCGCAACGCCGAGGAGGCCATCACCCGCTCCCATGCGTTGCTCAAGGTGGTCGAGCAGGAACTGACGGCCAGCCCTTACCTGGCGGGCAGCGAACCGACCATCGCCGATATCGCCGGCTACAGCTACATCGCCCACGCCCCCGAGGGCAATGTGTCGCTGGCGGATTATCCACAGGTCCGCGCCTGGCTGGCGCGCATCGAAGCCTTGCCTGGCTTCGTCGGCATGCCGCGCACCGCGGTGGGCCTGCAAAGCGCCTGAACCTGGCGGCCCGGCACTCTCCGGGCCCGCTGACTGCTGCGTCATCGACGCAGGGGAGACCCCATCATGAACATCGAATCCCCCTGGCATGCAGGCGAAACCCGCCTGCAAGCCCAGGCAGGCGTTGCCGAGCGCATGGACGTCGTCGGGCGCAAGGTGATCCGCAGCGAGATGCCCGACCAGCACCGGCAGTTTTATCAACAGCTGCCGTTCATGCTGCTCGGGGCTGTGGATAACCAGGGCAACCCCTGGGCCAGCGTGCTCGAAGGGGCCATCGGTTTCGCCCACTCGCCAACCCCCGGGCGGCTAAGGCTCGACAGCCTGCCCGCCGCCGAAGACCCCGCCCAGCTGGCGCCGGGCGCGGCCGTCGGCCTGCTGGGCATCGAACTGCACACCCGGCGGCGCAACCGCCTTAACGGGCGGATCGTCGAGCTGGACGACAGCGGTTTTGCCCTGGGGGTCGAGCAGTCCTTCGGCAATTGCCCGCGCTACATCCAGCTGCGTCAGTTCGAGTCGGTACCGCTGGCCGCGCACCGGCCGGTGCAGCGCCTGAACGCGCTGGATGAAGCGGCGAGGGCGATGATCCGGGACGCCGATACGTTTTTCGTCGCCAGTTACGTGGAGGTCGAGGGACGGCTCTGGGTCGATGTGTCCCACCGCGGCGGCCCGGCCGGTTTCGTGCGGGTCGAGGGCAACCGCCTGAGCATTCCGGATTTCGCCGGCAACCTGCACTTCAACACCCTGGGCAACCTGCTGCTCAACCCCCGCGCCGGCCTGCTGTTCATCGACTTCAGCCGTGGCGACCTGCTGCAGCTCAGCGGCCGCACTGAAGTCGTGCTCGACGACCCGCAGATCGCCACCTTCCCGGGCGCCGAGCGCCTGTGGCGCTTCGAGGTCGAGCAACTGGTGCGCCGGCCCGCGGCGCTGGCCTTGCGCTGGACGGATCAGGTTTAGGACAAGCCTGACCCCGCGCGGTGCCTGCATCGCCAGCAAGCTTCGCTCCTACGGATCGGTATCAGGCGTAGGACAGGGCTTTTTCCTCCAGCAACTCCTGGTACAGCTTGCTCCACCTTTGGCCCATCTGGTCGGCGGTGAACAGCTGCCGGTAACGGGCCTCGGCCTTGAGGCCCATCCGAGCGGCCTGTTCCGGGTTGTCCCAGAGCTGGCGCATGGCGGCGCGGAAGGCCAGGGGATCGCTGGGCGGCACCACCAGGCCGGTTTCGCCATGGATATTGATGTAGCTGGTGCCGGTGCCGATCTCGCTGGAGATCATCGGTTTGCCGTACATCGCGCCTTCGAGCAACGAGATGCCGAACGCCTCGGAGCGCAGGTGCGAGGGAAAGACGATGGCATAGCTCAGTTGCAGCAGGGCCACCTTGTCTTCATCCCCCAGGCGGCCGAGGAAATGCAGGTTGCGCAGGCCCAGCGCCGCGGCCTGGGCATGCAATTCGGCTTCGAGCGGGCCGGCGCCGACGATCACCACCGGGTAGTCCACGTCCTTGAGGGCATCGAGCAGGATGTGCAGGCCCTTGTAGTAACGCATCACCCCGACGAACAGGAAAAAACGCTCGCCCAGGCGCTGGCGCCACTGGGCCATGCGTTCGGCGTCGGGCTGTGGATAACCAGCCTTGTTCAGGCCGTAGGGGATGACCCGGGTCTTGTCCGGGAACTGTTGCAGCACATCGCTGGTGTGCAGGTAGTTCGGCGACGCGGCGACGATCCGGTCGACGCTGTGCAGGAAGCGGTTCATCAATGGCCGGTACAGCTTGAGCAGGTGGCGCTGGCGGATGATGTCGGAGTGATAGGTGGCCACGCAGGGCTTGTTCATGCCACTCATGAAATGCACCAGGTCCATGAACGGCCAGGGGAAGTGATAGTTGACCACATCGGCTTCGGCGGCCATTTCGCGAAACTGCTTGAACACGCTGTAGGAAAAGCCGGTGGAGGCGAACTGGAAATCCAGCTTCGCCTGATGCACCTCATGCTGGCCCACCTTCAGTGCGCCGGAGGAGGGAGTGGGGCTCAGCGTCAGGACCTGGCCGTCGATGCCATAGTGGGCACCGCTTTCGCAGAGCTGGAAGATGACCTGTTCAGTGCCGCCGACCGAGTCAGGCAGGTATGTTTTGTAGAAGTGTAAGACCCGCATTCAGCCTCCCATGGCCTGACGGTAGGCACGCGCGGTGATCCGCGCGCAGCGCCCCCAGGAAAAAAGTCTTGCCTGTTGCAATCCCGCTTCGCGGCACGCCTGCCAATGGCCGTCGTCTTCGATCAGGCGCAGCAGGGCGTGGCGCAAGCCGTCCACATCGTCGGGGTCGACATAGTTGCCGGCCGCACCCGCGACTTCCGGCATCGCCGAACATCGCGTCAGTACCACCGGCGTACCACTGGCCATGGCTTCCAGGACCGGAAGACCAAAGCCCTCGTAACGCGAAGGAAAAACCAGGGCCCTGGCCCCGGCGACCAGCTGTGCCAGCGGTTCGTCCGGCAGGTAGCCCAGCAGGCGCACATGGCCGCTGGCCAGGGCGCTGGACAGCGTTTCGCTGAATTGCCCCTGTTCCCAGCCCGCCATGCCGACGATCAGCAAGGGATAACGCTGGCGCAGGGTTTCCGGCAGCCGGGCATGCGCCAGCAAAGCCAGGGACAGGTTCTTGCGCGGTTCCAGGGTTCCCACGCAGAGCAGATAGCCGTGGGCTTGCAGCCCGTAGGTCGCGAGGCAGGGCTCCAGCTCGGCCGGAGCCCGGGGATGAAAGCGTGGAGCCGCCCCCAGCGGGGCCACGACAAAACGCTCGCGCGGCAGGCCGAAGTAGGCCTGGGCTTCATCGGCGACGAACTGCGAATCGGTCAGGATCACCCGCGCCTGCTCCATGCCGGCGCCCAGGCGTCGCTCGATTTCCTTCAGCCGCGTCGGTGGCTGGGTGGTCGGGTAATGCACGTGGGTCAGGTCGTGCAGGGTCATCACGGTCGGCCCCTCGAACGACATCGGCCACAGGCTGGGTTCGTGGTAGAGGTCGATGGTGGCGTGCCGGCCCTGGTCGAAGCGCCGCTGTTCCAGCCAGCGCCGCGCCTGGTAGGCCCCGGGAACCTGGCGCAGCCAGGGGCTGAGCCGGGAATAACCGGGCATCGCGGCAGCCGGCAGTTCATTGCTCCAACCCCAGCCATGGAACAGCGCCAGTTCAAGGTCCGGCTCGCCGGCCAGGGCCGGCGCCAGTTCCGCGACGTAGTGGCCGATGCCGGTGCGTGGCGCCTGGAGAATGCGCGCGTTAAGGGCTACACGCATCGTTCATCTCCAGGGCCGCAGGGGCGTTCCGGTGCTGGCGGACAATACGTTCGATCAACTGGTTGCTGGCGTCGCGCCAAGTCAGCCAACGCCACTCATCCACATCACGGGCAGCGGGGAACACCCCCGTGCGCTCCTGCTGGATGACCAGCTCGGCCAGGCTTTGCGGATCGTCGAGGTCGAAGTAGGCCATGAACTCGCCGCCGATCTCGCGGAACACCGGGATGTCGCTGCCCATGGCGGGCAGGCCACGCTGCATGGCTTCCACCAGGGGCAGGCCGAACCCTTCGACATAGGAGGGGAACACCAGCGCCGTCGCCTTGGAATAGGCGTACTCCAGGCTGTTGTCGTCCAGTGAATTGAACATGAACAGGCGCCGGTTCAACTCCGGGTGCCGGCGAATCCGTTCGATCAGCGCCTCGCACTTCCAGCCGATGCGTCCGGCGATGCACAGGCGGGCCTGCGAGCCGCTGGCCCAGACACGCTCGAAGGCGTCGAGCAGGAACCCGTGGTTCTTGCGTGGCTCGATGGTGCTGACCATCAGAAACACCGCTGCCTGGCCTTTGAACAGCTGGGCCAGATCCGGGTTGATCCGAGCGTTCTCGCTGCACTGATCCAGTTCCGAACCCAGGTGGAAATAGTCGAACCAGCGCTGCGCGACCTGCTCGCGGCCAACCCGGCGGAGCATTTCCGCGTGCACCTGATCGCGGATGGTCGCGGAGATCGCCACGTAGCCGTCGGCGGTGCGGGCTATCCAGTCGAACCAGTGGTTGAACACCCGGACCAGCCCGGCGTCGCAGAACTGCGGATGAGTCAGGGGGATCAGGTCGTAGATCACCGAAACTATTCCCACGCCGTCGCGCTTGAGCTGTTCGGCCAAGGGGAAAAAGTCGGCGTGCCACGACGAGTCCAACAGCACCAGTTGATCGCCCGGTTGATGTTGCAGCGGCACACAACGCTGGGGAATTTCATCCACGTTCACCAAGCGGTTGCACAGGCGCAGGGGAATGCTGAGAAAGGCAAAGGCCGTCAGGCGGCACGCGATGTAGAGCAAGCGCCGGGCGATGTATGAATCGGCAAAGGGTTTGCGGCGTTCCAGAGTCCGGTGGCGCAGCCAGAAAACGTTAGCGATCTGCTCCAGGCGTACCCGCAGGCTCATCAGGTTCCAGCGCCGGGTCGGCAGTGGCTTGAGGTTCAGAACCCGATACAGCTTGCCGCCGAGCATCGCCACCGGAATGCATTCCACCGCGCCGCTGGCCGCGGGCAACTCGCGGATGACGTTGCGCACCACGCGCTGGATGCCTGAGTTGGTTTCGGGGTGTTCGAACACGTAGGTGCATTCGATCAACAGGCGGCTCATGGTTCCACCTGCTGGCTGATTGGCTGGACGGGCTCCGCGGAGCCCGGGAGGGTGCGCTCGATACTGGTCCGCGCCTGCAACCAGGAGCAGCCGACAAAGTCTTCCTGGCGATTATTGATGACGTGGAAGACCAGGCCGTAGTCGCGCCATTCGAAGTTGCGATCCAGGTGCGAATCCAGCCGCGACAGGCTCAGGGCCACCGAGTAGTTGCCCTTGCCCAGGCCCATGGTGAAGGCGAAGCGGAAGGTGACCTTTTCGCCGGCGCTCAAGTCGGTCAGGGCCTGGTCCAGGCGATGGGTGTTGATGCCATACATGGGCTGGCCGAGACGGTCCTTGATCATGAAGCCCAGCACCAGCCGTTCGATGTTCTGGCGCACCTCGACCTGTACTTCCAGCACCACCGGCTGGCCGACTTCGGCCATCTCGATCGAACGCTCGCGTTCGTCGCGCAGGTGCACGCTGAGGATCGCGGCTTCGCCGGTGCCGGAAATGGTCCGTACCTGGCCGTTGGCGAGCATTTCCTGGCGCACCGTCTGGCCTTCGCGTTCGGCGAGCATGGCGTTGTAGTAGTCCATCACCTCTTCCGGCTTGCCGTGCATGGCCACACGGCCCTGTTCGAGCAGGATCGCGGTGTCGCAGATCGACTGGATCGCCGAGCGGTCGTGGGACACGATCAGCAGGGTGGTGCCGGCGCGGCGGAAGCTGCGGATGCGCTCGAAACTCTTGTGCTGGAAGTAGGCGTCGCCCACCGACAGCGCTTCGTCGACGATCAGGATGTCCGGGCGCCGGGCCGTGGCCACGCTGAATGCCAGGCGCATCTGCATGCCGCTCGAATAGGTGCGTACCGGATGATCGATGGCCTCGCCGATCTCGGCGAAGGCTTCGATTTCCGCCATCAGGGCCTGGATTTCCTCGACCTGCATGCCCAGCAGCTGGCCGGCCATGACCGCGTTCTGGCGCCCGGTGAAGTCCGGGTGGAAACCCATGCCCAGCTCCAGCAACGCCGCTACCCGACCCCGCAGGTGGATCTCGCCGCAGGTCGGCTGGGTGGTGCCGGTGATCATTTTCAGCAAGGTGCTTTTGCCGGCGCCGTTGACCCCGACTATGCCCACGGCCTGGCCCGGCTCGATCTCGAAGTCGACGCCCTGCAGCACCCAGTGCAGGTGATGGCGCGGCCTGGAAAACGGAATCATCCATTCGAACAGCCGGCTCCAGCGGTTCGGGTACTGCTTATAGGCCTTGCCCAGGCCGGTGACGCGTATATGTCCCATCAGAGCTCATCCACCATTTCACCGACGCGCTGGCGGAAAAGCCGCAGCCCCATGCCACAGAACAGCAGGCTGATCACCAGCATCGGGGTCAGCGAACTCCATTGCGGCCACTGGTCGTACAGGAACAGGTTCTGGTAGCTGTGCATCAGCGCGGTCAGCGGGTTGAGCGCCAGCAGGCGCTGGATCGACTCGGGCAGGATGCTGATGGGGTAGACGATGGGGGTCAGCCAGAACCAGAACTGCAGGAAGATGCCGAAGAACTGCGCTACATCGCGGAAGAATACGTTCAGCACCCCGAGGATCATCCCCAGGCCGGTGCAGAACAGCACTTGCAACAGCAGCAGCGGGATCAGCGCCAGCAGCGCCAGGCCCGGTAGGCGCCCGGTGATCAGCAGGAAGCCGAGGAACAGGCCGAGGATGATCGCGAAGTTGATGCCGGCGTTGAGCAGCACGATCACCGGCAGGCAGATGCGCGGGAAGCTGATCTTCTTCAGCAGGTTGGCGTTTTCCAGGAACATGCTCTGGCTACGCAGGGTCAGCTCGGAAAACAGGCCCCAGGTCAGCAGCCCGGCACAGAGGTAGACGCTGTAGGCCAGGCCGTCCTCGACCCCCGGCAGGCGAGCGCGCATCACCTGGGAAAAGATCACCGTGTAGACCACGATCATCGACAGCGGGTTGAGCACGGTCCACAAGGCGCCGAACAGCGAGTTGCGATAACGCGCCTGGAACTCGCGCTGCACGCTGCCGAGGATGAAGCCCCGATAGCTGCGCAGCGAGCGGTACAGATTGAGCAGCATCAGGCTGTCCTGCCGTATTGGTCTTCGAAACGGACGATGTCGTCCTCGCCCAGGTATTCGCCGCTCTGCACTTCGATGATGACCAGGTCGATCACCCCCGGGTTCGCCAAGCGGTGCTTGTGTCCGGCGGCGATGAAGGTGGATTCGTTGCTGTTGAGCAGATGCGAGCCTTCGCCGTTGTTGGTGACCCTGGCCGTGCCCTGGACCACCACCCAATGCTCACTGCGGTGGTGATGCATCTGCAGCGACAGCGTGGCGCCCGGCTTGACCACGATCTTCTTGATCTTGAAGCCCGGGCCTTCCTCCAGCACGGTGTAGCTGCCCCAGGGCCGGTTGACCGTGCGATGCAGGCGATAGGCTTCGTGGTTGCGGTCCTTGAGCTGCCTGGCCACCTGGCGCACGTCCTGGGCGCGGTCGGCGTGGGCCACCAGGATGGCGTCGGCGGTCTCGACCACGATCAGGTTGTCGACGCCCACCGTGGCGATCATCCGGCCTTCGCTCTGCACGAAATTGCCGCGGCTGTCGATGAACAGGGCTTCGCCGGTGGCGCGGTTGTCCTGGGCATCGGCGTCGACCAGGGCGCTGATCGCGCACCAGGAACCAATATCGCTCCAGTCGAAGCCGGCTGGGATCACTGCGACCTTGTCCGAGATTTCCATCAGCGCGTAGTCGATGGAAATATCCGGCATATCGGCGAAATGCGCCGCCGACAACTCGTGCTGGACAATGCGTCCGGTTTCCACCGGCGTGCTGGCCGCCTGGCAGGCGCGGCCCAGCTCCAGCAGCGCGGGAGCGTGCTGCTGCAACTCGGCCAGCAGGGTCGCGACCGTGAAGCAGAACATCCCCGAGTTCCACAGGAACCGGCCGCTGTCGAGGTAACCCTGGGCGGTCAGCGGGTCAGGTTTCTCGACGAAGCGGCGAACCCGGGCGCCGCCACGTTCGTCCAGGCTATCGCCGGATTCGATGTAGCCAAAACCGGTTTCCGGCGCGGTCGGGGTGATGCCGAACGTCACCAGGTAACCGGCTTCGGCCAGTTGCACGGCGTGGGCGACAGCATTGCGAAAGGCCGCCTCGTCCTGGATCAGGTGGTCGGCGGGCATGACCACCAGGGTTGCCTGATCGCCGTGCCGTGCCTGCACGGCCAGCGCGGCGGCGGCAATCGCCGGTGCTGTGTTGCGGCCCGAGGGTTCGAGGATGAAGTGGCCGTGGTGCTGTTCCAGCCTGGCGGCCTGGAAATGGTCCTTGCTTTGGAAAAAGTGCTCACGGTTGGTCACCGTGACGATCTCGCCGTTGCCGGCCAGCAGCCCGGCAGCTCGACGGTAGGTCTTGCCCAGCAGGCTCTGGCCGTCCGGCAGGGTCATGAAGGGCTTGGGCTGGCCTTCGCGTGACACTGGCCATAAACGGGTGCCGGCGCCGCCGGAAACAATTACAGGAATCAACATGCCTTACTCCTTGGCAACACGTGTCATGTCCGCATCCACCATCATGTGGATCAGGTCCTGCAGATCGGTCTTGGGCCGCCAGCCAAGGAGCTTTTGAGCCTTGGCCGGGTTGCCCAGCAGTACATCGACCTCCGCCGGGCGCAAGAACGCCGGGTCGATCTTCACGTAGTCACGGTAGTTCAGACCGAGGTGTTCGAAGGCGATCCGGCACATCTCGCGCACGGTAGTGGTGACACCGGTGGCCACCACGTAATCGTCGGCCTTGCCCTGTTGCAGCATCAGCCACATGGCTTCGACATAGTCGCCGGCGAATCCCCAGTCGCGCTTGGCGTCGATGTTGCCCAGGCGCAGCTCCTGCTGCTTGCCCTGCTTGATCCGGGCGGCGGCGTCGGTGACCTTGCGGGTCACGAACTCGATGCCGCGCAGGGGCGATTCGTGGTTGAACAGGATGCCGCTGCTGGCGTGCAGGCCGAAGCTCTCGCGGTAGTTCACGGTGATCCAGTGCCCGTAGAGCTTGGCCACGCCGTAGGGGCTGCGCGGGTAGAACGGGGTATTTTCGTCCTGCTGCTCGGCCTGGATCAGGCCGAACATTTCGCTGGTGGACGCCTGGTAGAAACGGGTGTGCGGGCTGAACTGGCGGATCGCCTCGAGCAGGTGGGTCACGCCCAGCCCGTCGACGATACCGGTGGTCACCGGCTGGTCCCAGGAGGCGGCGACAAAGCTTTGCGCCGCCAGGTTGTAGAGTTCGTCGGGCGCCGCCTTGATCACCGCCCGTTGCACGGAGCAGGCGTCGGCCATGTCGCCATCCAGGTAGCGGATCTCGCCCTCGATGCCCATCTCACGCAAGCGCCAGCGCGAGTCGCTGCTGCGTCGCGCCACCAGTCCGTGAACCTGATAGCCCTTGTCCAGCAGCAACTTGGCCAGATAGGCGCCGTCCTGCCCCGTGATCCCTGTGATCAGTGCACTTTTTGTCATTCTTGTAGTACCCGTGACTCCCAGTCGGACAGGATCGCCCGCAGGGATTGTTGTATAGGTGTTTCAGGCGCCCATCCGCTGTTCAGCCGCTCGCCATGGCCACCATGGACGCAACGCGATGCTGTCCGCCATGGACGGGCAGGGGGCTGGAGCGCGATGGTGGAGGCCGGGGCAAGCGGGGTCAGAGGCTCGAGCAGGGGGCGGATGTTGTTGCGCTGGCCAGTCAGGTGGATCGCCGAGTCGGGTGACCGGGGTAACGGGCGCTGGAAGTTTTGCTGGGCGCTCGGGCCATGGGAGGAGGCAGGCAGCGACCTCCGGCCTGAGCCGATGCTGCTCAAGCGGGATTGGGTGTGACGACCCATGAATCCATTCAGGCCCGTTACAAACAGACGCTTCTTCAAGCGGCAGTCCCCTCATCACGAACTTGCGCGAAATCCCGGGCTTAAATGCGGGAAAATTCAGGAACTTCCGAAAAGTATCGAGAATGGCCTGCCACGCGAAGTTATTGTTGTAGTTATTTGGCAATCAATCTGTGCCAATTGCGCGGCAATTTCAATAAGTCCTATCGTGACCGGTAAGTTCTCCTTTTTGAGCATAGGAAAAATCTCTCCGGTAGGTTCCCGAACATTCGATGGATGTGTTTAGAATGCCTTTCGTCTCGACCCAAACGATCAGAAGCGGCTGTCTTTAGCCGCTGGAAACTGACCAATAGAACAAGAACGCAGACGGGCATGAGAACGATGGATGCACGCCCACAACACAGGCGTGGCGCCATGGCTCTACCGTCATTGTGTGAAGGTGCCAGGACGGCGGCTTCATCGTGAGATGCCATGAATTTCATTCTTTATTCGGATGTTAACGACGGCTCCATCAGCCAGAGCCTCGGGCGTCCGGAATACAGCTATTACTTCGTGCTCAAGGCCTACCGCCCGGTGCTGGAAAGCCTTGGGCGCGTGCATGTGGTGCAGACGCCGGCCGAGGTTGACCGGCTGTATCACGAACTGCGGCTCAAGGGCGAAGACTGCCTGTTTCTTTCGTTCACCCCACCCCAGAAAACCCCGGTCGACCTGGACTGCCCGACCCTGTGCGTGGTGGCCTGGGAGTTCGATTCGATCCCCCACGAATACTGGGATAACGACCCGCACCAGGACTGGAGCCGCACCCTTGGCCGCCATGGCCGGGTGATCACCCTGTCCAGCCATACGGCCCGTGCGGTGCGTCGGGTGTTGGGTGAGCATTTTCCGGTGCTGGTGCTGCCTACCCCGTTGTGGGAGCGCTTCGACGGCGTCCGCGGGCAATATTCCAATGTACCGGTCAACGCCGGCACTACCCTGCAGATCAAGGGCTGCATCATCGACAGCCGGACGCTGGGGCTTTGCGCCGACGGCCTGATCGCGCCGGTACTGGAAGAGGCGCCGCCGCCTCCCGCTCCCGTCGAAGTCGAGATTGTCGAAGCCCCACCGCTGACCGTCAGGCGCCGGCTGTTCATCGCCAAGCACTATCTGCGCGAATGGTATCGGGCGCTGGCCGGCGGCGAATGGCGCCGGCCGCTGTTCATCAGCAAGCACTATGTTCGCGAATGCTACCGCGAGGGGTTGCGCGACCGGGTCCCCGCGCGCCTGCGGGCACTGATGGCGAAATCGAGACCGGAGCACGCGGCAGCGCTGCCTATCGTCCTGCCGGCACCCGCGCCTGAGCCGGAACACCCCCAGGCCGTCCTCCCGGCCACCGACCAGCAGGTGGCGTTCCAGGTCGATGGCGTGGTTTATGTCAGCGTGTTCAACCCCGATGACGGTCGCAAGAACTGGCATCAACTGATTACCGCGTTCTGCTGGGCGATGCGCGACACCGAAGACGCCACCCTGGTGTTGAAGATGACCCAGAACGACCTGTCGACCTATTACGTCGAAATGCTGACCCTGCTGTCGCAGCTGTCACCGTTCAGCTGTCGGGTGGTGGCCATGCACGGCTATCTGGACGACGAGCAATTCGCAAGGCTGTACGGCGCGGCCAGTTTCTACGTCAACGCCTCGCGGTGCGAAGGCCTGTGCCTGCCGCTGATGGAGTTCATGGCCTGCGGCAAGCCGGTGATCGCGCCGCTGCACACGGCCATGCTCGATTACATCGACGAGGACCTGGCCTTCATCGTCAAGTCCAGCCAGGAGCCGGCGATCTGGCCGCAGGACTCGCGCATCCTGTTTCGCACCCTGCGTCACCGCCCGGATTGGGGCTCGTTGAAAACCGCTTACCAGGACAGTTACCGCATGGCCAAGGAAAACCCCGCGGGGTACCAGTCGATGTCCCTGGCCGCGGCCCGGCGCATGCAGGAGTACAGCAGCTTCGCCAGCGTCCAGGGGCGCCTGCGGGAGTTCTTCGCCCTGACCCCGCTGACCGAGGCCGGTGGCGCATCCTCCCTGGCCGTGGCGGGTAACGCCTGATGCTGATCCTCATCCATTCGGAAACCAACAAGAGCAACATCCAGCAGAACCTCGGCCGTCCCGAATACAGCTACTACTTTGTGCTCAAGGAGTTCCGGCCGGTACTGGAACGCCTGGGCCAGGTGCTGGAGGTCAGCAACCCCGACGAGCTGGTGGACCGCCTGTATTTCGACTGCCAGAGCCGCGGCGAGGCGTGCATCTTCCTGTCGTTCTCGCCGCCCCATCGCACGCCCAACCATTACGCCTGCCCGACCATCCCGGTGTTCGCCTGGGAGTTCAGCACCATTCCCACCGAAAGCTGGCAGGGCGAGCCGCGCCATGACTGGCGGCTGGTCCTGGGCACCGCGGGCGCGGCGATCACCCATTCCAGCTTTACCGTGCGAGCGGTGCGCGATGTGATGGGCGAGGACTACCCGATCTGCGCGATCCCGGCCCCGGTCTGGGATCGCTTCGCCCGCCGTGGCGAGCAACTGGGCAAGCAGCCACGGGCGTCCCGTGTGACCCTCAACCTGCACGGACTGTTGCTCGACAGCCGGACCCTGGACCTGAGTGCCTACGGCCCGGGCACGCTGCACGAAGGCATGCCGCTGGCGCTCGATGCCACGGCCCGCGACTGCCAGCTGCTGCTCGACGGGGTGGTCTACACCTCGGTGTTCAACCCCTACGACGGGCGCAAGAACTGGCAGGACATGATCAGTGCGTTCTGCACCACCTTTCGCGACTGTGCCGACGCCACCCTGGTGCTGAAACTGACCCACCACGATATCGGCAACGCGCTGGCCGACATGCTGCACCACCTCTACAAGAACCAGTCCTATCAGTGCCGGATCGTGCTGATCCACGGCTTTTTGTCCGACCCGGACTACGAGCGGCTGGTGGAGGCCACCCGCTATGTGGTCAATTCCTCGTTCGGCGAAGGGCAGTGCCTGCCGCTGATGGAGTTCATGTCCTGCGGCAAGCCGGCGGTGGCGCCGTGCAACACCGCAATGGCCGACTACATCGACCCCGACAACACCTTCATCGTCGACTCCACCGACGAGTTGACCGCCTGGCCCCACGATCCGCGGGCCGCCTACCGGACCCTGCGCTACATCACCAATTGGGATTCATTGTGCTCGGCCTATCGCGCCAGCTACGACGTTGCCCTGCAGGACCCCGAGCGTTATGCGCGCATGTCGAGCCATGCGGTCGAAAGCCTGCGGCGCTTCTGTAGCCAGGCCACGGCCGAACAGCGCCTGGGCGAGTTCTTCCAGCAGGTGCTGGAGCGGCGCAAGGCGTCTGCGACCCCCGGGCTTCCCGCGTGATGCGGGCGTTTCTGCGGCGTTTGCGCAGGGGCGCGCCGTTGCCTGCGCCGCTGCTGGCCGAAGCGCCCAGGCCTGCGGTTTCTCCCCGCGATTGCGGCTTGCGCGACGCCATGCTCGATGGCTGGTTCCGTTCCGAAACCGGCGAGCTGCTCAAGGGCTTTGCCATCAGCGCCGACGACACCCTGCTCGATGTCGGTTGCGGCGAAGGCGTGGCGACGCTGTTCGCCATGCGCCAGGGCGCTTCGGTGATTTTCACCGACAGCGAGTTCGACAAGGTGAGCGACCTGGCCCGGCAAGTCGCCGAGCAATCGGACGTAGCGGCCCTGGGGCTGGTCAGCAACAGCCTGCCGTTGCCGCTGGCCCAGGGCTGCGCGAGCAAAGTGGTGTGCATGGAAGTGTTGGAGCACATCGAACAGCCCGAGCCGTTCCTCGCCGAGCTGGTGCGCATGGGCCGTCCCGGCGCGCAGTACCTGATCAGCGTTCCGGACCCGGTGGGCGAGCATTTGCAGAAGGGCATCGCGCCGTCCGGCTACTACCGCGCGCCGAACCATGTGCAGGTATTTTCCCGCGAAGGCTTTGGCCAGATGATCGAGGACGCCGGGCTGGTCATCGAACATCGGCAGGCCACGGGCTTTTTCTGGGTCATGGGCATGATCTTTTTCTGGGCCAGCGAACGGGCCGCCGGACGCGAGCCGCCGGGCGCCGTGCGCGACCGCATCCAGGCGCCGTACCCGGCGCTGATGGAAGGCTGGGCGCGGACCTGGGAGGAGCTGCTGGCGCAACCCGACGGGCTGGCGATCAAGCAGGTGCTCGATGGCTTCATGCCGAAAAGCCAGGTCATCATTGCCCGCAAGCCGCTGTCCGGCGCCGTGGCTGAGCCGTCTTGAACGACAAGCGGATTATGGACATCGAGCTGCTGCGGGGCATCGCGGTGCTGGGCGTGGTGTTCCATCATCTGCAAGGCAATCTGTTTCCAGGCGGGCTCGCCTGGTTGGGCAGCGTCGCCGCCTACGGCCAGTTCTGGTGGGGCGTGGACCTGTTTTTCGCCATCTCCGGTTTTGTCATCGCCCGTAGCCTGATCCCGCAGCTGCGCGCCTGCACCAGCGCCGCGCAGTGTTGGCAACGGACCCGCGACTTCTGGATTCGCCGCGCCTTCCGCCTGCTGCCCTCGGCCTGGTTGTGGCTGCTGCTGATGTTGCTGGCGAGCCTGTTCCTCAATCGTTCGGGGGCCTTCGGTAGTCTGCACGCCAACCTGTGGGCCACGGTTGCCGGCCTGTTGCAGTTCGCCAATTTCCGTTTCGCCGACAGTTTTTTCCACTACGAGTACGGCGCCAGTTTCGTCTACTGGAGCCTGTCGCTGGAGGAGCAGTTCTACCTGTTGCTGCCGCTGCTGGTGCTGTTGTGCCGCAGGTACCTGGCCTGGGTGTTGTTGGCGCTGGTGGTCGTGCAACTGGTGAGCTTGCGCTCGGTGCTGTTGATGTTCATCCGCACCGACGCCATGGCCCTCGGCGTGCTGTTGGCGCTGTGGACAGCCCGATCCAGCTACCGGCACTGGGAGCCGGAGTGGCTGGGGCGGCATCCCGGGCTCGGCCCGTTGCTGCTGATCCTCTCCTGCCTGGGCATGGGCTGGCTGGCCACCGATGGGTTCCATGCGACTTTTTATCGGGTCGGCGCCCTGGCGCTGCTCTGCGCGCTGCTGGTGTGGATCGCTTCCTACGACCGTGACTACCTGTTACCCCGCGGCCCGCTGAAAAACCTGCTGGCCTGGGTCGGCAGTCGTTCCTACGGGATCTACCTGATCCATATCCCGGTGTTTCTGCTGGTCCGCGAAGCCTGGTTCCGCCTGGCGCCCCTGGGCACGACCGGGCTGAACGACCAGCCGCTGCTGGCGCTGGCCTGCGCCCTGGGCCTGCTGCTGTTGCTGAGCGAACTCAACTACCGTGTCATCGAGTTGCCCCTGCGCAATCGGGGCGCCGAGCTGGTGCAACGCCTGGGCACATCCCGTTCTCCCGTTCCTTCCACTGGAGTCACTTCATGCTGAGCCTTCTGAAAAAACTCACGGCGAGCGCTCCTGCGGCCGTAGCGCCCGACGCACCGCCGCCGGCCAAGGTCGATCCGTACATGCTGGGCCTGCAGGACGCCATGCTCAGCGGCTGGTTCAACCAGGAAAACGGCGAGCTGTTCACCGGCTTTCCGGTGACGGCCGAGGACACCCTGCTGGACGTTGGCTGTGGTGACGGCGGCAACGTGCATTACTGCGCGATGCGCGGGGCGAAGATCATCATTGCCGACATCGACGCGGCCAAGGTCGAGGCGACGCGCCAGCGCCTGAGCGATACGCCGGCCTGCGGCGTGGAATGCCATGTCACCGACTGCAACCCGCTGCCGATTGCCGACGGTACCGCCAGCCGGGTGGTGTCCACCGAGGTCATCGAGCATGTGGACGATCCGGCGCAGTTTCTCTGCGAGCTGGTGCGGGTCGGCCAGCCGGGCGCGCTGTACCTGTTGAGCGTGCCGCACCCGAGCTCCGAGGACCTGCAAAAGGACATCGCCGCGCCGGAGTATTTCCAGAAGCCCAACCATATCCGCATCATCAGCGAAGAGCAGTTCAAGCAGATGGTCGGCGACGCCGGGCTGGAGGTGCTGAGCCATAGCCAGTACGGCTTCTACTGGTCGATGTGGATGCTGCTGTTCTGGGAAGCCAAGGTCGAATTCAGCAACCCCGACCACCCGCTGCTCGATCAATGGGCCAGCACCTGGCAGACCATCCTCAACTCGCCGCGCGGGGTGCAGATCAAGCACGCGCTGGACGCCGTGGTCGCCAAGAGCCAGGTCATCATCGCCCGCAAGCCGGCCTGAACCGGTTCCTGTAGCCGCTGCCGCAGGCTGCGATAAGGCCGCAGGCCTTCGGCGATCTTGTGGCCTTGCGCGCCCTTCGGTCGCGATCGTCCGAACGCGGCCCGAGCCTGCGGCAGCGGCTACAGAGCTTCAGGCCTGTTGCACGAAAGTCAGGCGCAGGGCGAAACCGATCAGCAGGCTGCCGAACAGCCATTGCTGGACCCGCTGGGCGGCGCGGTTGTGCGCCAGCCAGCGGCCGATCCAGGCGCCGGCCAGGGCGTAGGCGCTGTCGAACAGCAACCCCACCAATACCAGCAGCAGACCGAGGCTGGCGAACTGCGCGGCCACGGGGCCGGCCTGCGGGTCGATGAACTGTGGCAGCAGCACCGAGCAGAACAGCAGCGCCTTGGGGTTGAGCAGGTTGGTCAGCAGGCCGCGGCGGATCGCTTCGCGCCAGCGCAGGGCGCTCGCGGCCTCGCCATCCCGCAGGCTGGGCAGCAGGTTGGCCCGCAGGCATTGCACGCCGAGCCACAACAGGTACGCGGCCCCGCCCAGGCGCACCACCTCGAAGGTCCAGGGCGCGGCCTTGAACAGGGCGGCCAGGCCCAGTGCCGCCAGTGCCACATGAGAGCCCCGGGCAATCGCCAGGCCCACCGCGGTGGCCAGCGCCAGGCCCTTGCCTTGGCGGGCGCCGGTTTGCAGCAGGAGGATCATGTCGGGGCCGGGCAGCAGATAGACCACCGCCAATGCCAGGAAAAACATCCACAGTTGCGCCACCTTGCCACCCCCTTTCGTTGTCGATTCGGTAGGTAGAGTCTAGGGCCGAAGGGCAGGGCAGGTGCTTGCGTAGTCAGCCAGCAAGGAGGTGGAAATTGGCATAATCTTCCACCTGGACATGGAGTGACTATCGGAAAATGCCAAAAATGAAACTGGACGCCTACGACCGCAAGATTCTCGCCGCCCTGCAGCGCGACGGCCGCCTGAGCAACGTGCAACTGGCGGAGGAGATCGGCCTGTCTCCTTCACCCTGCCTGCGTCGGGTACGGATGCTGGAAGAAGCCGGGGTGATTCGCGGCTACCAGGCCAACCTCGATCGCGATGAAGTGGGCCTGGGGCTGACGGTGTTCGTCGGGGTCAAGGTCGAGCGGCACACCGATGAGCATTCCGAAGCCTTCCACAAGGCGGTGACGGCGCTGCCGGAGGTGCTTTCGGCGTTCCTGGTGTCCGGCGAGTCGGACTTCCTGCTGCAGGTGGTGGTGCCGGACCTGCGCGCCTACGACCGTTTTCTTACCGGCAGCCTGCTGAAACTGCCGGGCGTCAGCGATATCCGCAGCAACTTCGCGATCCACACGGTGAAAACCCCAGGCGCGCTGCCGCTGGGGCATTTGCCGACCTGACGCGATCATCTGTAGCCGCTGCCGAAGGCTGCGATCGCGACCGAAGGGCGCGCAAGTCTCAAGATCGCCGAGGCCCTTCGGGCCTTACGCAGCCTGCGGCAGCGGCTACAGGTTCTACATCTGCGTCGCCATCCCCTCGACATCCATCGCCGCCTGGCGCAACGCCTCGGAGCGGGTCGGGTGCGGGTGGCAGGTCAGGGCGATATCTTCGGCCGAGGCGGAAAACTCCATGGCCACGCAGTATTCGCCGATCATTTCGCTGACGCTCGGTCCTACCAGATGCACGCCGAGGATTTCATCGGTCTGCGCGTCCGCCAGGACCTTGGCGAAACCTTCGGTCTCGTGGTTGATCTTGGCCCGGCTGTTGGCCGTGAAAGGGAACTTGCCGACCTTGTAGGCCCGGCCCTCGGCCTTGAGCTGCTCTTCGGTCTTGCCGACGCTGGCCAGCTCCGGCTTGGTGTAGATCACACTGGGAATCAGGTCGTAATTCACTTCGCCGGCCTTGCCGACGATCTGCTCGATGCAGGCCATGGCCTCGTCCTCGGCCTTGTGGGCGAGCATCGGCCCTGAGGTGACGTCGCCAATCACCCACACGCCGGGAGCCTCGGTGCGGTGCCGCTGGTTGGCGAGCATGCCGCGCGAGTCGGTGCTCAGGCCGACGTTCTCCAGGCCCAGGCCCTGGGTATAAGGCCGGCGCCCGATGGCCACCAGCACATAGTCGGCTTCCAGCAGCTCCGCCGTGCCGCCCGCGGCGGGTTCGATACTCAACTGCACGCCATTGGCCGAGGTGCTGGCGCTGCTGACCTTGGTGCCGAGCCTGAAGGCGATTCCCTGCTTGGCCAGGGCCCGTTGCAGGGTCTTGCCGGCTTCGCCATCGACCCCGGGGCAGATGCGGTCCAGGTACTCGACCACCGTCACCTGGGCCCCCAGGCGCCGCCAGACCGAACCCAGCTCCAGGCCGATCACCCCGGCGCCGATCACCACCAGGTGCCGGGGCACCTCGCCGAGGGACAGCGCGCCGGTGGAGTCGAGGATGCGCCGGTTGTCGATCTCCACCCCGGGCAGTGGCGTCGGCTCGGAGCCGGTGGCGATCACGATGTCCTTGGCCTGCAACCGGGTCTTGGCCCCGGCGCTGTCGGTCACCGTGACCTGGCCCGGGCCGTCGATATAGCCCCAGCCCTTGATCCAGTCGACTTTGTTCTTGCGAAACAGGAACTCGATGCCCTTGGTCAGGCCGGCCACGCTGTCGTCCTTCTGCTTCATCATCTGGGCGAGGTTGAGGCTGGGCTTGACCTCGATGCCCAGTTCGGCGAATTCCTTGCCCATGGCCGCGTCATACAGCTCCGAGGCGTGCAGCAAGGCCTTGGACGGCATGCAGCCGACGTTCAGGCAGGTGCCGCCGAGGGTGGCGCGACCTTCGACGCAGGCGGCCTTGAGGCCCAGCTGGCCGGCGCGAATGGCGGCGTTGTAGCCACCGGGACCCCCACCGAGGATGACGACGTCGTAGCTGCTCATGGCTGTTCTCCTGCAATCGGAAAAGAAGGCTTTCAAAGGTAGTCGAGCGAAAAATTATGACCGTAATATGAGCGCGCAAAGCAACCCTGGTCAAGCACGCGATCGCGTCTTCCTTGTAGGAGCGAAGCTTGCTCGCGAAAGCCGCGAAGCGGCGTGCCGTCAACCGGCACGCGTTATCGTTGGCGATCTTTTCGCGAGCAAGCTTCGCTCCTACAGAAGAAGGGAGGCGGGGTGTTCAGGTCCACCAGTAGCGCACGAGATGGAAGAAGATCGGCGCGGCGAAACACACCGAGTCCAGGCGGTCGAGCATGCCGCCGTGGCCTTCGATCATGTGACCCCAGTCCTTCACCCCGCGGTCGCGCTTGATCGCCGACATGACGATGCCGCCGGCGAAGCCCAGCAGGTTGATCAGCAGGGCGATCAGGAACGACTGCCAAATGGTGAAGGGGGTAATCCACCACAGCGCGCCGCCGATCAGCGAGGCCAGGAGGATGCCGCCGACAAAACCTTCCACGGTCTTGGATGGCGACAGCCGCGGGGCGATCTTGCGTTTGCCGAAGAGCTTTCCACAGACGTACTGCAACACGTCCGACATCTGCACCACGATCACCAGGTAGGCGATCAGCAGCAGGTTGCGCCCTTCGTAGCCGGCGATGTCCAGGGTCAGCAGCGCCGGGACGAACGACACGCAGAACACCGCGATCATCAGCCCCCACTGGACCTTGGAGGCGCGTTCCAGGAAGTGCGTGCTGTCGCCGCCCAGGGACGCGAGGATCGGCAGCAGCAGGAACACATAGACCGGGATGAAGATCGAGAACAGCCCGTACCAGTCGAAGTAGATCAGCAGGTATTGCACCGGCAGGGCCAGGTAGAACGCCGCCACCAGCGCCGGGTAGTCGCTGCGCCGGGTCGGCATCAGGGTCAGGAACTCGCGCAGGGCGTAGAAGGACACCGCGTAGAACAGCAGGATCACCGCGCTGGTGCCGAGCCAGAAGGCGATACCGATCACCAGCACCATCACCCACCAGGCGTTGATGCGCGCATTGAGGTTGTCGATCACCGAGCTCGGCGCGCCACGACTGCGCAGCTTGAGCAGAAAACCGATCAGCGAGGCCAGCACCAGTACCGCGCCGATCCCGCCGAACAACATCAGGGTTTGCCTATCCATCTCAAGAATGCTCCGGGGCCATGGCCAGCAGCGCTGCGCGGCTGCGTTCGAGGAAGTGTTCTTTGCTTTCGCCGTCCTCGAGGGACAGCGGCGCGCCGAAGCTGGTGGTGCATAGAAGCGGCAGGGGCAGGAAACGGCCCTTGGGCATCACGCGGTTGAGGTTGGCGATCCACACCGGAATCACCTGGGCCTGTGGGTAACTTTTCGCCAGATGGTAGAGGCCGCTCTTGAACGGCAGCAGGCCTTCCTCCTCCAGGTTGCGCGTGCCTTCGGGGAAGATGATCAGCGAATCGCCGTTGGCCAGGGCATCGAGCATTGGCTGCAAGGGGTTATCCACAGGCTCCTTGCGCTCGCGGTCGATCAGCACGCCATTGAACACCCGGTTGATGAGGTAGCGGCGCAGCGGGCGGGTCTGCCAGTAATCGGCGCCGGCCACTGGCCGCGTCACCTTGCGCAGCGCGGGCGGCAGCGAGGCCCAGAGCAGAACGAAGTCGCCGTGGCTGCTGTGGTTGGCGAAATAGATGCGTTGCACCGCCTGCGGCCCGCAGCCGAGCCACAGGCTGCGCGCCCCGGTGATGGTGCGGGCGGCGGAGGTGATGAGGGTGGCGACCAGGGGTTCGAGCATGAGAATTCCTTATCCGGCGACGGCCAGCCAGGGGCTGGCCAGGATGAAGCCCAGTGTCAGCAGTACTTGCGCCGCCAGCAGCCAGGCCTGGCGACGCAACAGGTTGAGGGCGCCGTGGCTGCGTTGTTGCCACGGGCGGCCGCCGGCGTTCGCCGGTTGCAGGTTGAGGGCGCTCAGCGCCTGGTCCAGGGCGGCGCCGCGCTCGGCCAGCGGCAGCGGGCTGTCCGCCACCCGCTGGAACAGCTCGGCATCGAAGGCCACCCGCAGCGCCCAGTACTTTTGCAGCAAGCCCAGCACCAGCAGGGCGACGCTCAGGACGATGGCCCAGGGGGCGGACACGCCGAGCAACCACTGGCCGAGGCCGAGCAGGGCGCCGAGCAGGCTCAGGCCTGTGGATAACAGGTCGAGCGAATGCCCGCGGCGCAACAGGCTGGCCACCGCATGCAGTTCCATATCAGTGGCCATGGGCGCTCCCCAGGGCTGTGGATAAAGGCTCCAGGGCCTTGCGGTGCGCGGGTTGCAGGACGATCTGCGGGCGCGCGCGGCGGATCTGCACGATGGCCGCATCGACGCTGGCGGCGCGGCCTGTGTACAACAGCCAGGCGGCCACGGCGGTGGCGCTGCGCGAATAACCCAGGGCGCAGCAGACCAGCAGCGGCGCGTGCTCACGCAAGCTTTCGATGGCTTGCGCGGCCTCGCGGCATTGCTCGGTGGTGGGCGCGGTCAGGTCGAGCACCGGCACGCAGCGATAGGCCAGGTGGCGACCGTCCATGGACAGTTCGGCACACAGGTCGAGCACCGCGCTGAACGGGCTGTCCTGCAGCTCGCCCGGGGTCGGGATGCGCCCCAGCCAGACGTTATCCACAACCTCGTCGGGCTGTGGATGCTGGCGTGTCCACAGCCGGGAATTGATCCAGGCCGCCGCCAGATAAGGCGCCAGCAGCCAGCGCGTGGCGTTGCCCAGGCGGCCGTCCGCGCCCTTCTGGAAACCCTTGGCGTCGAACAGCCCATAGTTCAGCGCCACCAGCAGCAGGGCCAGTGCCGGCCACAACAGCCACAACCAGGCACCGGAAAAGGCCAAGGCCGGGATGGCAAGCGCCGCGGCGCCCACGGTATAGAACGACGCCAGGCGCCAGCGCTGGCGGTCGCGGGCCAGGCGCAGGTTGTGCAGCATCCCTGGGCGGTCCAGCGGCCACAGCCAGACGCACAGCCAGCCGGCCAGGGCGCCTGTGGGCACGTCGATAAAGTGGTGTTGATAAGTGGTCAGCACCGACACGCCGATCAGCGCGAACCAGCCGTGCACCAGCCAGCGCCAGGCGCTCTGGACATGCCGCGCGTAGCAGACCCACAGCACCACCAGCAGCGCGATGTGCAGTGACGGCGCCTGATTGAACGGCTTGTCGAAGCCGGCCAGCACGTCGAACAGCCAGCCGAACAGGCCATCCAGTTCCGGGCGCTGGAAGGTGAAACGCAGCGGCCAGAGCAAGAAGCAACTGACGGCGATGACTTGCGCGGTCAGCAGGCGCAAGGCGTGGCGCTTGAGTTCTTCGCGGCTGGTGGGCAACAGCAGGGAAAAACCGTACAGCAGGTCGATCGACCAGTAGGGCACGATGCTCCAGGCCCAGAACGGCATCTGCCGCTCCCAGTCGAACACCAGGCTGCCGACCTCGGCCCGTTGCGCGGTGACCCAGGTGGCGAAGCCGTAGGTGCCGAAAAACAGTGGCGCCAGCAGCAACAGCCAGAGCACCGCGGGTTTCAGCAAGCCGGGCTCGCGGGTGTATGTCGCGGCGACCGTCATCATTGCACCCGCTGCGCCAGCGACACGCTGAAAATGCCCCACTGATCGACGCGCAGGGTGATCCGGCGGAACCCCGCGGCTTCCACCAGTTGGTCCATCTCGGCCTGGGTCCGGCGACGCATGACCCAGGCCTGGCCCGCGCGGTGGCTGGTCAGGGCGCGGGCGATCAGCTCCAGCTGCGGGTGCCACGGTTGCCCGGTGTAGACCAGGTAACCGCCAGGCTCCACGGCGGCGGCCAGGCCCGCCAGGGAATCGCTGACCATCGGGTTGTCGGCGAACAGCTCGTACAGGCCGGAGACCACCGCCAGCGTCGGTTTGGGCGCCAGGGCCGCGAGGTCGTCGCGGTCGAAGGCGTCGGCTTTGACGAAACGGGCAATCTCGCCCAGGCCTTTCTCGGCGATCAACGCGTTGCCGTCGCGCACGTTGATATCGCTGTAGTCGCGCAGCAGGATCGACTCCGGCAGCGGGCTGACCCCCTGCAAGGCTTCGAGAATGTAGCGCCCGTGGCCGGCGGCGATGTCGACGATGCGCACTTCGCGCTGCTCGGCGCGCAGTTTTTCCATGGCCAGGCGCAGCAGTTCTTCCACATGCAGCTTGCGTTGGCGAATGCCGCGCCAGCCGATGGAGTCCAGGTAGTTGCGGTCGATCATCCGGCCCAGGGCCGAGGTGCCGGTGGCTTGGTTGCGGTAGACGTAGTCCAGGGTGCTGCCGGAGTCGAAACCGGTGTCGAAACCCAGCTTGACCCCGGCCGAGAGCTGGCTGCCCAGGCGCATGCTGGCGCGGGTCATGCGCCAGTACAGGTCACGCAGGGAGTTGTGCGGCAGGGGCGCCGCCAGCGCCTCGGACTCGGCGCAGGTCAGGCCCAGGCGGTCGGCGTCGAGCAGGGCAGGGCGGTTCAGCGGTCGAGCGAAGTTCTGCAGGATGAAGCGCCGGGCGCTGGCGACGGCCGGGGCCCGGGCCTTCTCGCCGAGGGTGTCGTGGAAGAAGCCCGGCAGGATGTGTTTTTCCTTGTGCAGGCTGCCCAGGCGCTCGAAGAACTGTTCCTGGGGCCGGCGGTGGACAACGAAGTCGGCGCCGGAGATCAGCAGCTGGGTCGGCACCTGGATCGCCTGGGCATCGGCCACCACCCGTTCGGCGGCTTCGTACAGGCCCAGCAGCACGTTCACCGAGATCGCCTTGGTGATCAGCGGGTCGCTGTCATAGGAGGCCACCCGCGCCGGGTCATGGCTGAGGAAGCGCGCCTTGACGTAGCTGTTGACGAAAAAGTTGCCGCGAAAACGCCGCATCAGCGCCAGGCCCGGGCGGGCGAAAGGCACGTAGAGCTTGACCTTGAACGCCGGCGACGCCAGCACCAGGGCGCGGATGCGCGGCGCGTAATCGTGGACCCAGGTGGCGGCAATCACCGCACCGACGCTTTGGGCCACCACGGCCATGTGTTCTTCGTCGATGCCGTGGCTGGCCCGCAGGTGATCGCAGAAGGTCTGCACGTCGCGCACGCTGGTGGCGAAGCTCGGGCTGTCGCCCCGGGCGCCGGGCGACTGGCCGTGGCCACGGGCGTCCCAGGCGAAGAAATCGAAGGCTGGCAGGTCCAGTTCGTCCACCAGGTGGGCGATGCGCGCGGAGTGTTCATGGCCGCGGTGGAACAGCAGCACCGCCTGGCGCGGGGCGTCCGAGGGGGCGGCGGTGGCCGGCCAGTGGCGGTAGAACAGCTCGACGCCGTCGTGGGTGGTGAAGGTCTGGTGGAGAGCTTCGCGCATGGCAACTTCCTTATTCCGAGGGGGCGTTTTGCTGCACTTCTTGTCGTTGGGTGTCTTGCAGTTGTACGTCGAGCAGGCCTTGGCGAACCCGGTTGATCAAGGTGTAGACCAACAACGCGGCGACCAGCGCCAGCACGCCGTTGATCCAGGCGGCGCTCAGCCAGCCCAGGGCGATGCCGGTGGCCAGCACGCCGAGCACGAACGCCCGGTCGCTCTTGCCCATGGGCCCGTCGTAGCGGCGCGAGGCGCCGATCATCGGCCCCAGCACGCCGGCGTATTCGCTGAACAGCGCCAGCAGCGTGACGAGCAGGACCAGCGGCAGGCTGACGCCGGCAATCAGCGCGAAAGGCAGGATCAGCGCGCTGTCGGCAATCACGTCGCACAATTCGTTGAGGTAGGCGCCCAGGCGCGATTGCTGGCCGAATTCCCGGGCCAGCATGCCGTCGATGGCGTTCAGCGCCATGCGCAGGATCATCCACAGCGGGATCAGGATGAACAGCCAGAGGTGGCTGGCGAAGCTGGCGATCAGGGCGCCCACCAGTACCGAAATCACTCCCGCCAGCACCGTGATCTGGTTGGCCGTGGTGCCGTTCTCGTACAGGCGCTGGACCCATGGCCGCAACAGGTTCTGGAAGCGCGGTTTGAGCTGGTAGATGGAGAGCATGGCTGGACGTTTCCTTGTCACAAAGTGGGCCACGGATTATGGCCACAGATCTCGCGGGCTGGCATCAGCACAGCAGCGGTTTTCCCTGGGTTTGTGACGCGCCCACGGCAAATAAAGGCATAGGTAAGGGACGAAAATTTCACTACTATCGTTATATCGTAACGATTTGTGACAAATACAGCGGCCTGCCGGAGAGTTATCCACAGGCCGGAATGGGTTAACGACCAGCGTTGGGGTGCTATGCAAGTCGATCTTGAGACTGAAGAGGCGGGGGTCGAAGCCTTGCCGAGGTTTCAGCGGGCGGCCTTTCACGAACGCCGTCTGAAGCGTTGGGGCATCGGGCTGGCGGGGCTGGCCGGGGTGGGGCTGGTGTTGGCGTTTTTCGTCGGCCTGTTTGCCCCGCAATCCTTATGGCCGGCGTTGCTGGTCAATCTGGCCGCGGCCTTGCTGGTGCTGGTCGGCGGCCTGCAGGCGGCGGGCTGGGTCAGTGCCTGGCGCGCGGGTGCGTTGCGGGCGCCGGAGGTGGCGCCGAGCCCGGAGCCGGTTGCGGATGAACCGCTACCCGACGACGGCTGGTACGAGCGGCTGCTGGAGGGCATCAGCCGGCGTTGGTCCAGTTTGTTGGCGCAGATCGGCGCGCCGACCTTGTGGCTGGGCGGTTGGGCCTTGCTGGTGCTGTTGGTGATCGAGCAGGCGTGGAACCTCGGCCTGCCCGCCGCGACCCTGGGCCTGGCGGGCAATGTCGGCGCGGTGCTGGCGCTGTTGCTGGCCTTCGGCTTGCTGGTGTTCGAGCGCCAGCTGAGCCAGGAACACCCCGGCGAATGGCCGGAAGCCGCGGCGCTGGCGCAGCTGGCGCGAGTGGCGATCATCAGCCTGGTGCTGGCGGCGCTGTGCCTGTTGTTCAGCAGCGACACGGCGCTCTGGCCCGTGCGCCTGGGCGTGCTGCTCGGCGTGTTGCCGGCGCTGGTGGCCCTGGAGTTCCTGCTGCGCGCGGTCTTGTCGTTATTCAGCCCGCGTCGCGCGCAACTGGAGCCGCGCATGCTGGCCCACAGCGTGGTAGCCGATCTGCTGCGCTGGCCGCCGCAACCCTTGCTGGCCTTGCAGCACGAATTGCACAACCGTTTCGGCATCGACCTGCGGCAGATCTGGGCCTTCACTTATATGCGCCGCGCGTTCCTGCCGGTGCTGCTGGTGGTGCTCGGGGTGGGCTGGCTGCTCACCGGCCTGCATGAAGTGCCGTTGCAGGGGCGGGGCATTTATGAGCGTTTCGGCAAGCCGGTGGCGGTCTTTGGCCCGGGTTTGCATGCGGGCCTGCCGTGGCCGCTGGGCCGGGTGCTGAGTGTCGAGAACGGCGTGGTGCACGAACTGGCCACCAGCGTCGGCGAAGCGCCCGGCGTGATCGAACCGGCCTCCGCCGAAGGGCCGCCCCCACTGGTAGCCAACCGCTTGTGGGATGCCAGCCATGTCAACGACAAGTCCCAGGTGATTGCCAGCGGCGCCGCCGACAAGCAGAGCTTCCAGATCGTCAACATGGACGTGCGCTTCGTCTATCGCATCGGCCTGAGCGATCAGGCGGCGCTGGCGGCGACTTACAACAGCGCCGATATTCCGATGCTGATCCGCAGCACCGCCAGCCGCATCCTGGTCCACGACTTCGCCTCGCGTACCCTCGACGGCCTGCTGGGCGAAGACCGTACCAACCTGGCCGAGGATATCGGCCGCGCGGTGCAGGCCGACCTGGAGAAACTCGACAGCGGGGTGGAGATCCTCGCCACCGTGGTCGAGGCCATTCACCCGCCGGCCGGCGCGGCCAATGCTTATCACGGCGTCCAGGCCGCGCAGATCGGCGCCCAGGCGCTGATCTCCCGCGAGCGCGGCGCGGCCAGCGAGCAGACCAACCAGGCACAGTTGCAGGCCAGCATCGCCCGCGATCAGGCCCAGGCCACGGCCCATGAAGTGCAGGCCACGGCGCAAGCGGCCGACCTGCGGTTCAGCGCCGAGCAAAAGGCCTATGCCAGCGCCGGCCAGGCATTCGTGCTGGAGCAGTATTTGAGCCAGCTGAGCCAGGGCCTGCGCAACGCCAAGTTGCTGGTGCTCGATCATCGCCTGGGCGGCGCCAACGCACCGACCCTCGACCTGCGTACATTCACTTTGCCGACCGAGCCTTCGGTACCGGGTAACACCGCTCAGCCAGGAGCCGTCCATTGAGCCAGTCCCATTCCCACGATCATCAGGATCACGCCGGCCACGATCACGGCCACGGCGGCCATCACGGACACCATCATCACCACCACGGCGCGCCGGAAGAGGCGGGGCCCTTTCCCTGGCGGCGCATGGCCTGGGCGCTGTTGCTGGTGTTGTTCGCCGTCGCCGCGGCAAGCCTGGTGCAAGTGCGCTCCGGCGAAGCCACGGTGATTACCCGTTTCGGCAACCCGGCGCGGGTGCTGCTGGAGCCGGGCCTCGGCTGGCGCTGGCCGGCACCATTCGAGGCGGCGATCCCGGTGGACCTGCGCCTGCGCACCACCTCCAGCGGTTTGCAGGATGTCGGCACCCGCGACGGTTTGCGCATCATCGTCCAGGCCTATGTGGCGTGGCAGGTGCAGGGCGATGCGGACAACGTGAAACGCTTTATGCGCGCGGTGCAGAACCAGCCGGATGAAGCGGCGCGGCAGATCCGCACCTTTGTCGGCTCGGCCCTGGAAACCACCGCCAGCAGTTTTGACCTGGCCAATCTGGTGAACACCGATGCCAGCAAGGTGCGCATCGCCGACTTCGAAGCCCAGTTGCGTAAACAGATCGAGCAACAGTTGCTGAGCACTTACGGCGTGCGGGTGCTGCAAGTCGGTGTCGAGCGCCTGACCCTGCCCTCGGTGACCCTGACCGCCACCGTCGACCGCATGCGCGCCGAGCGTGAAACCATCGCCACCGAACGCACGGCCATCGGCAAGCGCGAAGCGGCGCAAATCCGTTCCGCCGCCGAGCGCGATGCGCGCATCGTTCAGGCTGATGCCACGGTGAAAGCCGCGGACATCGAAGCGCAATCGCGGGTGCAGGCGGCGGAGATCTACGGTCGCGCCTACGCCGGTTCGCCGCAGCTGTACAACCTGCTGCGTTCGCTGGACACCTTGGGCACTGTGGTGACCCCAGGCACCAAGCTGATTCTGCGCACCGACGCCGCGCCGTTCCGGGTGCTGGTGGACGGGCCGCCGACACTCGGCAATAAAGCCGCCGGGTCGCAACCATGAGTTTGGTTCCACGTGGAACACATGAACTTGGCAGCCCATGGATTCAGGCCGGTCGTCTGGCGTTTCTCGCCCTGTATGCGGTGACTGTGCTGGCAGCCCTGGCCTGGGCGTTTTCCAATGTGCGGCAGATCGATCCGCAAAATCGCGCGGTGGTCCTGCATTTCGGTGCCCTGGATCGCATCCAGAACGCCGGCTTGTTACTGGCCTGGCCGCAGCCGTTCGAACAGGTGGTGCTGTTGCCCGCCGCAGATCGGGTGATCGAACGCCGGGTGGAAAGCCTGCTGCGTTCCGATGCGGCCTTAAAGGGTGACAAGGTGGCCAGTTTCGCCGTGCCCCTGAGCGATGCCCTGGCCGGTTCCGGTTATCTGCTGACCGGCGACGCCGGGGTGGTGCAGCTGGATGTGCGGGTGTTCTACAAGGTCACCGAGCCTTATGCCTTTGTATTGCAGGGCGAGCATGTGTTGCCGGCGCTGGATCGACTGGTGACCCGCAGTGCCCTGGCCCTGACCGCCGCCCGCGATCTGGACACCATTCTGGTGGCGCGTCCGGAACTGATCGGGGCCGACAACCAGGCCGCCGAGCGTCGCGAACGGCTGCGCGGTGATCTGGTGCAAGGCATCAATCAGCGGCTGGCGGATCTGGCGGCGACCGGGCAGGGGATCGGTATCGAAGTGACCCGGGTCGACGTCCAGTCCAGTTTGCCGGGGCCCGCGGTCAGCGCCTTCAATGCGGTACTGACTGCCAGCCAGCAGGCCGACAAGGCGGTGGCCAACGCCCGCACCGAAGCCGAAAAACTCACGCAAACCGCCAACGAACAGGCCGACCGCACCTTGCAGGTGGCGCACGCCCAGGCCGGTGAGCGCCTGGCCAAGGCCCAGGCCGATACCGCGACCATCCAGAGCCTGGCCCAGGCGCAACGCAGCGGCACCGACCCGGAAATGCTCTTGCGTATCTACCGTGAGCGCTTGCCGAAGATCCTTGGGCAGGCCGGCTCGGTGACCACGGTCAATCCCAAAGACGATTCCCGCCTGATCATTCAGGGAGCCCAACCATGACTGTTCACACCCATGCCGCCGCACCGGCGAGCATGCTCACCTCTGCCGAACAACGTAGCGCCGCGCGTCAGCTGACCCTGGCCATGCTCGCGTTGGGGCTGCTCGGCCTGGGCCTGGTCTGGCGCTGGCTGGCCCCGGAGCAGACCGGCGTCAGCCAGTTGCTGCTGGGGTTCGCTTCGTTGCTGGTGGCGCTGCCGGTGATGCGTTCGGCCTGGTACAGCCTGCGCTACCCGAGCCTGCATGGCATCACCGACCAGTTGATCGCCCTGGCCATGCTCGGCGCCTGGGCCACCGGCGACCTGCTGACCGCGGCGCTGTTGCCGATCATCATGATCTTCGGCCACGTGCTGGAAGAGCGCAGCGTGATCGGCTCCCAGGAAGCCATTCATGCCCTGGGCCGCTTGACCCGCAGCCATGCGCGCCTGGTGCAGGCCGATGGCAGCATTGGCGAGGTGGACAACGCCACGCTCAAGGCCGGCGATGTCGTCGAAGTGCGCGCCGGCGACCGGGTGCCCGCCGATGGTTTGGTGCTCTCCGGACAGGCCAGCCTCGACACCGCACCGATCACTGGCGAGTCGGTGCCGCTGGAGGCCGATGTCGGCATGCAGGTGTTCGGCGGGGCGATCAACCTCGACGGCCTGTTGCGCCTGGAAGTGACCCGCACCGGCCACGAATCGACCCTGGGCAAGGTCATCGCGCTGATGCAAAGCGCCGAGCGTTCCAAGCCGCCGATCACCCGTTTGCTCGAACGTTACGCCGGCAGCTACATGGTGCTGGTGTTGCTGCTGGCGGCGGTGACCTGGTTCATCACCCACGATGCCCAGGCGATGCTCGCGGTGCTGGTGGCGGCCTGCCCCTGTGCCCTGGTGCTGTCCGCGCCGGCCACGGCGATTGCCGGGATCGCCGTGGCGGCGCGGCACGGCATCCTGATTCGCAGTTCGGCGTTCCTCGAGGAGCTCGCGGACCTGACCTCGCTGGTGGTGGACAAGACCGGCACCCTGACCTTTGGCACCTTGCGCCTGCAATCGATCGACAGCCCGCAGGAAGATCGCCAGGCCTTGCTGAACCTGGCGGCCAGCCTCGGTTCGGCCAGCAGCCACCCGGTCAGCCGCGCGCTGGCTGGCCTGGTGGCCCAGGAGCATTTCCTGGTGCTGTCGGATATTCGCGAGCGCCAGGGGCTGGGAGTGGTGGCGCAGACCGAACAGGGCGAGGCCGCCCTGGGGCGTCCCGAGTTGTTCGGCCAGCTCGGCATCGCCACCACGGCAGTGCCCGAACATGACGGACCGATTGCCGGGCTGGCGCTGAACGGCGAATTTCTCGCCTGGCTGTTGCTGGCCGACAGCGTCAAGCCGGAAGCGCGGTTTGCCCTCGACGAGCTGCGAGAACTGGGGCTGGGCCGCCAGTTGTTGCTGACCGGCGACCGCCAGAGCGTGGCCGACAGCCTGGCGCGGGATGTCGGCATCGGCGATGTCGAAGCCCAGGCGCTACCAGAAGACAAGCTCAAGCGCGTGCTGGGGGAAATCGACAGCGGTTTCCGGCCGATGGTGGTGGGCGACGGGATCAACGATTCCCTGGCGCTCAAGGCTGGCGTGGTCGGTGTGGCCATGGGCGCGGGTGGGGCGGACATTGCCCTGGCGTCGGCCGATATCGTGCTGATCGGCAGCGACCTGCGGCGTCTCGGTACCTGTGTGCGCCTGAGTCGCCAGTGCCGCCAGACCCTGCAGGTCAATGTGATCATCGGCCTGGGCTGGACCCTGGCCATCGTCGCCTTTGCCGCGTTCGGCTGGCTCGGCGCGGCGGGGGCGATGATCGCGGCGGTGCTGCATAACCTCAGCACCTTGCTGGTGCTGGGCAATGCCGGGCGCTTGCTGCGTTTCCAGGAGCCATTGCTCAAGTTGTAGGGGTGTGGGCCGGGGCGGAAAAGCGCGGGTTTGAGCGTCTGGAGCTAGAATTAAACCAGGTCGAACTGTGCGCCCGTCTGGCGGTCATCTGTGAAGAGGGCCCAGCTTCCGGGACGGTCGGCTGGCTGTTCAGCAGGGATTGTTGCACTGCCGGCACTGATGAATTTCAGCTATCAGATCGATAGCCTGCTAATTTTTCAGTATGGTCTAACCTCACTCAGACGTCTGAAACAAGGGGGATAATCCATGCTCGCGCAACTTCCACCGGCCTTACAGAATCTGCAACTACCGCTACGCCTGCGACTCTGGGACGGCCATGAGTTCAATCTGGGGCCGGCGCCCAGCGTCACTATTGTGGTCAAGGACCCGCAACTGGTCACCCAGCTCGCCCATCCCACTCTCAACTCGCTGGGAGCGGCGTTCGTCGAGGGCAAACTTGAGCTGGAAGGCTCTATCAGCGAAGTCATCCGGGTTTGCGACGAGCTGAGCCAAGCGCTGCTGGACGGCGAGGAAGAAGTGCTGCCAGTACGTTCCCTGCACGACAAGGCCACCGATGCGGCCGCCATCTCCTACCACTACGACCTTTCCAACGACTTCTACCAGCTGTGGCTCGACAGCGACATGGCCTATTCCTGCGCCTATTTCGAGACCGGCAGTGAGAGCCTGGAACAGGCCCAACAGGCCAAATTTCGCCACCTGTGCCGCAAGCTGCGCTTGCAGCCTGGTGAATATCTGCTGGATGTCGGTTGCGGCTGGGGCGGGCTGGCGCGGTACGCGGCGCGAGAATTCGGGGCCAAGGTCTTCGGTATCACCCTGAGCAAGGAACAGCTGGCGCTGGCCAGGGAGCGGGTGATCGCCGAAGGCTTGCAGGACCTGGTGGAACTGCAACTGCTGGACTACCGCGACCTGCCCCAGGACGGCCGCTTCGACAAGGTGGTGAGCGTCGGCATGTTCGAGCACGTGGGCCACGCCAACCTGGCGCAGTACTGCAAGACACTGTTCGGCGCGGTGCGCGAGGGCGGCCTGGTGATGAACCACGGAATCACTGCCAAGCACACTGATGGACGTCCCGTGGGCCGTGGAGCCGGCGACTTTATCGAGAAGTATGTGTTCCCCAATGGCGAGCTGCCGCACCTGGCGATGATCTCGGCCGAGATCAGCGAAGCCGGGCTGGAGATCGTCGACGTGGAAAGCCTGCGCCTGCATTACGCCCGCACCCTGGACCACTGGAGCGAGCGTCTGGAAGACAACCTGGAAGCCGCCTCCCGGCTGGTGCCGGAACAGGTCTTGCGCATCTGGCGCCTGTACCTGGCCGGCTGTGCCTACGCCTTCGCCCGCGGCTGGATCAACCTGCACCAGATTCTCGCGGTCAAGGCTCACGCCGATGGCAGTCATGAGCTGCCTTGGACCCGCGACGACCTGTATTACTCGTGAAGCGCCGACGCTAGAGGATCGGTGAAATAAGCCGGGCGACCCGCATGCCAAGCTGTTGCAGGCGGTGGGTTTCCCGGCTTTCTTCTTTGGCGATTTCGCGGGAACGCTCGAAGTCGAGGTTGAGCATATGTTCCACCTCCCTGGCGAAGGCTTCGTCCACGGTCAGCAACATCACCTCGAAATTCAGGCGGAACGAGCGGTTGTCCAGGTTGGCGCTGCCGATCGCGCTGATTTCGCTGTCGATCAGCACCACTTTCTGGTGCAGGAAACCCGGCTGATAACGGAACACCCGCACCCCGGCGCGTACGGCTTCGAAGGCGTACAGGCTGGACGCCGCGTAGACGATCCGGTGGTCCGCGCGCGACGGCAGGAGGATTCGCACATCCACCCCGCGCAGGGCAGCCAGGCGCAAGGCGGCGAACACGGCCTCGTCGGGAACGAAATAGGGGCTGGTGATCCACACCCGTTCGGTCGCCGCGTGGATGGCTTCGACGAAGAACAGCGAGCAGGTTTCATAAGGGTCCGCCGGGCCGCTGGCCAGCACCTGGCACAGCACGCCGTCATCGGGGTAGGTGTCCGGCAGGATCAACGGCGGCAATTGCCGCGAGGCCCAGAACCAGTCTTCGGCGAAGGATTCCTGCAGGCAGGCCACCACCGGACCGCTGACCGAAACATGGGTATCGCGCCAAGGCGCCAACGGCGGTTTTTTCCCCAGGTATTCGTCGCCCACGTTATGCCCGCCGACAAACCCCAGCAGGCCATCCACCACCACTATCTTGCGGTGATTGCGAAAGTTGATCTGGAAGCGGTTGAGCCAGCCGCTGCGGGTGGCGAAGGCATGCACCTGGATGCCGGCATCGCGCAGTGACTGCACATAGGCGTGGGGCAGGGAATGGCTGCCGATGCGGTCGTAGAGCAGGTGGATCGCCACGCCTTCGCCAGCCTTTTTCAGCAGCAGCGCTTGCAGGCGTCGGCCAAGGTCGTCGTCGTGGATGATGAAGAACTGGATCAGCACCGCCGTGCGGGCACGTTCGATGGCCTGGAAAATCGCGGCGAAGGTGGCATCGCCGTTGACCAGCAGTTGTACATGGTTGCTGGCCAGGCAGGGCATGCGGCCCAGCTTGGGCATGGCCCGCAGCGAGGTGTAGGCGGCGGAAGCGCGGGCGCTCAGGGCCTCCTCGATCCAGGGGCGCCAGTTCAGCTCGTTGATCGCCTTGCGCATCTCCAGGTTGGCCTGGCGCCGGGCCTTGATATAAGCATCGAAGGTGCTGCGGCCGAACACCAGATAAGGGATAAGGGTCAGGTACGGCATGAACAACAGCGACAGGGCCCAGGCGATGGAGCCTTGGGCGGTCCTGACGGTCAGCACGGCGTGGATGGCGGCGATCAGGCCGAGAAAGTGCAGGGTGGCAATTAGATAGCCAAAAATATGTGGGCCAAAATAATCCATGGGGACAGCCTTGCTCCTGAAGATTCAATGCTGGGGTCCGTATGAAAAGCGGCGTGCCGGGCGCCTTCGGCGCTACGTGCAAACAGGCGCGACCTTGCTCGCCAACTCTTCGTTGCAGACCCTAACAGACCATGTTCGAGCATGATTGTCGCTAATTAATTCGCCATGCAACGCCGCTGCATTTTTGGCGTCTAACGGCCACTACTGTCTAGGAGTCATTCGATGAAGCTTCGTCTACTGGGTTTGGCCATGGCCGCCGTTGTCTCGCTTCCGCTGGCCGCGCAGGCCCAGATGCTGCAACCGGGCCTGTGGGAACTGACCACCAGCAACATGAAAGTCGATGACCAGAGCCTGCCGGACCTGTCGTTGATTCTCGGTCAGTTGCAACAACAGCTGACGCCCGAGCAACGGGCGCAGTTGGAGAAGCAGGGCGTGACCATGGGCGGCAAGGGCATCCGCGTGTGCCTGACGCCGGAGCAGGTGAAGTCTGACACCATCCCGCTGCAGGACCCGCAATCGGGTTGCCGCCAGGAGGTTACCGACCGCACCTCCAACCAGTGGAAATTCCGCTTCAGCTGCCCGAAAGCCCAGGGCTCGGGCGTGGCGAAATTCCTCAGCGATCGTGAGTTCACCACCAACGTCATCGGTACCTTCAATGCCACCGGCTTCCAGCAGAAGGGCAGCATGGACACCCGTGCGGTGTGGCTGGGGCAGGATTGCGGGACGGTCAAGCCAAGGGCCTAAGAGCATCGCGAGCAAGCTCGCTCCTACAGGGGATCGTATTAAACCTGTAGGAGCGAGCTTGCTCGCGATGGCGTCTGTCGCTACAACTCTATCCGCAAGCGCTCCACCACCTCGCTCACCGCCCACCGCCCCAGGTCCTCGCCATTGCGGCTGCGCAAGCTGACAAATCCCCCGTCCTTTTCCTTGTCGCCCACCACCAGCAGGTACGGCACCTTTTGCAGGCTGTGCTCGCGGATCTTGTAGCTGATCTTCTCGTTGCGCAGGTCGGCGCTGGCTCGCAGGCCCTGGCGTGACAGGCTGTCGGCCACCGACCGGGCATAGTCCGCCTGACCTTCGCTGATGTTGATCACCACCGCCTGCCGCGGCGCCAGCCAGCAGGGCAGGGCGCCGCTGTAATGCTCGATGAGGATGCCGATAAAACGCTCCAGGGAACCGAACAGCGCGCGATGCAGCATCACCGGGCGCTGGCGTTCGCCGTGCTCGTCGATGTAGCTGATATCGAAACGTTCCGGCAGGTTGAGATCGACCTGCAGGGTGCCGCATTGCCAGTCACGACCGATGGCGTCGCGCAGCACGAACTCCAGTTTCGGGCCGTAGAACGCGCCTTCGCCGGGGTTGATCCGGTAGTCGATCGCCATCGTTTCCAGGGCGCCGGACAAGGCGCCTTCCAGCTGGTCCCACAGCGCGTCGCTGCCGATGCGATGGGCCGGCCGGGTGGAGAGCTTGACCGCGACGTCGTGGAAGCCGAAGTCGCGATAGATGTCGAACACCAGGGCGATGGTGCTCGCGCATTCCGCCTGCATCTGCGCCGGGGTGCAGAAGATGTGCGCGTCGTCCTGGGTGAAGTGGCGCACCCGTAGCAACCCGTGCAACGCGCCGGAGGGTTCGTAGCGATGCACCTTGCCGAACTCGGCGATGCGCAGCGGCAGGTCGCGGTAGCTTTTCAGGCCACGGCTGAAGATCGACACCGCGCCGGGGCAGTTCATCGGCTTGAGGGCGAACACCCGCTGGTCTTCGGTGGTGGTGCTGAACATATGGTCGCGGTAGTTCTGCCAGTGCCCGGAGGTTTCCCAGAGGCCGCGGTCCATCACATCCGGGGTGTTCACTTCCTGATAGCCGGCCTGGTCCTGGCGCCGGCGCATGTAGCCGATCAGTTGCTGGAACAGGGTCCAGCCCTTGGCATGCCAGAACACCGAACCCGGCGCGCAGTCGTCGAAGTGGAACAGGTCCAGTTGCTGTCCGAGCTTGCGGTGGTCGCGCTTGCCGGCTTCTTCCAGGCGGGTCAGGTAGTCCTTGAGGTCTTTCTGGGTGGCCCAGCAGGTGCCGTAGATCCGTTGCAGCGGGGCGTTCCTGGCGTCGCCGCGCCAGTAGGCGCCGGCGACCTTGGTCAGCTTGAACGCCTGGAGGATGCCGGTGAACGGCACGTGGGGGCCACGGCACAGGTCTTCGAAATCGCCCTGGCGGTACAGCGACAGCACCTGGTCCTGCGGGATGTCGCGGATCAGCTCGGCCTTGTAGTGCTCGCCCAGGTTGGCGAAGTATTCCTGGGCGTCGTCACGGCTCAGCTCGCGCCGGCGTACCGCGTGGTTGGTCGCGGCCAGGCGGGTCATGCGCGCTTCGATGCGCTGCAGGTCGTCGGGGGTAAAGGGCCGTTCATAGGCGAAGTCGTAAAAGAAGCCGTCCTCGATCACCGGGCCGATGGTGACCTGGGCCGAGGGGTACAACTCCTTCACCGCCATGGCCAGCAGATGCGCGCAGGAGTGACGCAGGATCTCCAGGCCCTCGGGCTCGCGGGTGGTGACGATGCTGACCCGGGCATCGCCCTCGAGCATAAAAGAGCAATCCACCAGTCGATCGTTCACCCGGCCGGCGACCGCCGCCCTGGCCAGGCCGAGGCCGATGCTCGCGGCCACCTCGTACACGGAAAGCGGCTGGTCGTACTCACGTTGTGAGCCGTCGGGCAGGGTGATGTGAATCATCGGGTGTTCCTTGGTGTTCCAGGGGAGGGGTTCAGGGAAGGGATCAGCGGGTAAAACGCAGCGGCAGGCCCTGGCAGTTGTCGTACAGGCGCCCGGCGTGCCAGGCCAACTGCCCCGATACCAGAGTGGTGTCGACGCTATGGCGGAAACGCTGTTCGGCGAAGGGCGTCCAGCCGCACTGGGCGAGGATCGGTTGCTGGGCCACGGCGAGGCCCTCGGGCTCGGGCCTGATCAATACCAGGTCGGCCCAGTAGCCTTCGCGCAGGTAGCCGCGATCGGGAATGGCGAACAGGTCGGCGACCCGGTGGCTGGTTTTCTCCACCAGGGTGGTGATGGGCAGCACGCCATCGGCCACCAGTTCCAGCAGGGCGGGCAGGGCGTGTTGCACCAGCGGCAGCCCGGAAGGCGCCTGGCGGTAGGGCAGCTGTTTCTGTGCCCAGGTGTGCGGCGCGTGATCGCTGCCGATCACATCCAGGCGGTTGCCGAGCAAGGCCTGGCGCAGGGCGTCGCGGTCGGCGCGGGTCTTGATCGCCGGGTTGCATTTGATCAGGTGCCTGAGGCGCGCGTAATCACGGTCGTCGAACAGCAGGTGGTGCAGGCAGACTTCGGCGGTGATGCGCTTTTGCGCCAGGGGCTGGTCTTCGAACAGTTCCAGTTCGCGGGCAGTGGTCAGGTGCAAGACATGCAGGCGAGTGCCGTGACGCCTGGCCAGATCCACGGCCAGCGACGAGGAGCGATAGCAGGCTTCGGCATCGCGGATCAGGGAGTGGGCCACGGCGGGCATCGCTTCGCCGAAACGCTCCTGCATGCGCCGCTCGTTGGCCTGGATGCTGGGCGTGTGTTCGCAGTGCGCCAGGAGAATGGTCGGCACCTCGGCGAACAACCGCTCAAGGACCTGCGGATCGTCCACCAGCATGTTGCCGGTGGAGGCGCCCATGAACACTTTGACCCCGGCCACCCGACACGGATCGAGGGCGGCGACCGTGTCGAGGTTGTCGCGGCTGACGCCGAAGTGAAAGCCATAGTTGGCCACCGAGTGGATCGCCGCTCGGCGCTTCTTGTCCTCCAGCGCGGCCAGGGTCAGGGTCGCGGGCTGGGTGTTGGGCATGTCCATGAAACTGGTGATGCCACCCGCCACGGCCGCCCGCGACTCGCTGTGGAAGCTGCCTTTCTCCGGCGCGCCGGGATCGCGGAAATGCACCTGGTCGTCGATCATGCCCGGCAGCAGCCACTGGCCCTGGGCGTCGATCTCGGTGCGGGCATTCTCGCCTTCGATGCTGCTGGCGATCTTGACGATGCGCCCATGGTCCACCAGCAGGTCGGCGTCGAACTCGCGTCCTTCATTGACCAGTCGGGCGTTGCGAATCAGCACGCTGTTCATGTTCAGAACTCGTTCTGCAGGGCTTTGTAACCGCGCACCAGATCGACGTTGGTGCGCGCCACGTCTTCGGAAAACTCCGAGGCGCTGACGCTGACCGGCGGGAACTGCGAGAGGTCGGTATTGGGCCCGATACGGGTGGTGGAGGGCACGTAGAAGCCTCGCGGCAGGTCGCGGCCATCGACCACCGAGTTGTGTCGCACCACGCTGCCGTCGCCGACCGCGCAGTTGAACAGCACGCTGTTGAAGCCGATGAAGACCCGGTCGCCGACCGTGCACGGGCCATGGACGATCGAGCGGTGGGCGATGGAGGTGAACTCGCCGATGGTCACCGCCGCGCCGGATTTGGAGTGGATCACCACGCCGTCCTGGATGTTCGAATTGGCGCCGATGACGATCGGGTCCATGGCGCCTTGCTCGTTGACTTCGTCGGCACGGATCACCGCGTAGGGGCCGACGAATACGTTCTCGCCGATCACCACCTTGCCGCAGATGATGGCGGTCTTGTCGACATAGGCCGACTCGGCGATGACCGGCAGATCGCCGGAGGGGTTCTTGCGAATCATGCTGGGGTTTCCTGTAGCGGCGCGCTGATGACCTGCACCGCACCGTCGCGAATGGCGTTGTAGAAACAGTTGGGGCGCCCGGTGTGGCAGGCCGGGCCTTGCTGGTCCACCAGCAGCAGGACGGCGTCGCCGTCGCAGTCCAGGCGCGCTTCGAGCAGACGCTGGCGATGCCCCGAGCTTTCGCCCTTGCGCCACAGTTGCCGGCGCGAGCGCGACCAGTAGCAGACCTGCCCGCTGGCCAGGGTCTCGGCCAGCGCCTTGCGGTTCATCCAGGCCAGCATCAGCACCTCGCCGCTGTCGTGCTGTTGGGCGATGGCGGCGATCAGGCCGTCGGCGTTCCATGGCAGGGCATCGAGCACGCTGGTGAGCGGCCAACGGCTGCCCAGGGGCGCGCTTTCCAGGTCGAGCATCGATAGCGGTGGGCGCTTGTTCATGGTTGGCTCAGGGCGTCGTACAGGGTGTTCAGGTTGTATTCGAACAACCCGGTGAAGGTGCTGGCTGGTCCCTGCGCAGCGAGAGCGTCGGAGTACAGGGTGCCGCCGATCTGGGCGCCGCTTTCGTCGGCGATCTGCTTGAGCAGGCGCGCGTCCTTGATGTTCTCCATGAACACCGCCTTGACCTTGGCGTTGCGGATCTGGGTGATCAGCGCCGCGACTTCGGCGGCCGAGGGTTCGCGTTCGGTGGACAGGCCTTGCGGGGCCATGAAGTCGATGCCATAGGCCTGCCCCAGGTAACCGAAGGCGTCGTGGGAGGTGACGATCTTGCGATTGCCCGGCGGCAGCGCGCCGAACTTGGCCTTGGCTTCGGCCAGCAGCGCGTAGATCCGTTTCAGGTAGGCCTGGCTGTTGCGTTCGTAATCAGCTTTGTTCGCCGGGTCGGCGGCCACCAGCGCCTTGGTGATGTTGCCCACATAGAGTTCGGCGTTCGCCAGGTTGTGCCAGGCGTGCGGGTCGGGAACGGTCTCGCCGTCCTCATCCAGCGGGCGCGGGATCACTCCGCGACTGGCGGTGATCACCGGGGCCCGGGTGCCGGTACTGGCCACCAGGCGATCCAGCCAGGGCTCGAAACCCAGGCCGTTCTTGATGATCAACCGGGCCTTGAGCAGGGCCTTGGCATCGTCCGGTGTCGGTTCGTAGGTATGGGCGTCGGCGTCCGGACCGACCATGTCGGTGATCTGGATATGCTCGCCGCCGACCTGGCGGGTGATGTCGGCGAGGATGCTGAAGCTGGTGACCACAGCGAGTTTGTCCGCGGCCTGGGCGGGCGACAGCGACAACGGCAGCAACAGACTGAAGAGCACGAGTAGGGCGCGCATCGGGGAACACCTCATGGGGATGTGAGCAAAGGCGGGTGGCGCAGCAGACCGTGCACCGGACCGAACACCACGGACAGCAGGTACAGGCCGCCCGCCACCAGGACGATGGCCGGGCCGCTGGGCAGCGAGTAGTGGAACGACAGCAACAGGCCGAGCCACACCGAGAGGCAACCGAGCAGCGCGGCAATGCCGATCAGCACCGGCAGGCGCCGACTCCAGAAGCGCGAGGCGGCGGCCGGCAGCATCATCAGGCCGACCACCATCAAGGCGCCGATGGCCTGGAAACCGATCACCAGGTTCAGCACCACCAGGGTCAGGAACAGGCCGTGGGCGAGGGGGCCGAGGCGGCTGACGCTGTTGAGGAACAGTGGGTCGAGGGTGTCCAGCAGCAACGCTTTGTAGATCAGCGCCATGGCCAGCAGGCTGAACCCGGAGACCCAGAGCATGCCCTCCAGGGTCGGCCCATCCACCGCCAGGGCCGAGCCGAACAGCAGGTGCAGCAGGTCCAGGCGTTTGCCGGCGAGGCCGAGAATCAGCACGCCGCTGGCCAGGGAAATCGGGTAGATCGCAGCCAGGCTGGCGTCCTCGCGCAAGCCGGTGCGCCGGGTAATCCAGGCGGCCAGGCCGGCCATGCCGAGTCCGGCGCCAAGGCCGCCGAGCGTCAGTGCCGGCAGGCTCAGCCCGGCGAACCAGAAGCCCAGCGCCGCGCCGGGGAGAATGCCGTGGGCCACGGCGTCGCCGATCAGGCTCATGCGCCGCAGGATCAGGAACACCCCCAACGGTGCGGTGCTGCATGCCAGCGCCAGGCCGCCGAGCAATGCCCGGCGCATGAACACGAACTCGTGGAAGGGCTGCCAGAGCTGGGCGGCGGCGAGCATCAGGCCACCTGCATCTGAATGGGCTGGACGATCAGTTCATCGCTGCTGCCGAACCGGCAACCGCTGGCCTTGATCAGCAGGGTCTGGGGGATGTGCTGGCGCACGGCGGCGAGGTCATGGCAGACCACCATTTGCGTGCGACCTTGCTGCTGCCAGGTGTGGATGTGTTTCCACAGCAGGGCCTGGCCCAGTTCGTCCAGGGCGGCGTGGGGTTCGTCCAGCAGCAACAGCGGGGCATCGGCGAGGTTCAGGCGGGCGAGCAGGGCACGCTGCAATTCGCCGCCGGACAAGGCCATCAACGGGCGTTGTTCCAGGCCACTCAGGCACCAGTCTGCGAGCACCTGCTGCAAACGTCCGGCACGCTGTTGCGCGCTTTGCCGATCGCCCCAGAAACCGGCGGCTACCAATTCCTGCAGGGTGATGGGGAACTGCCGGTCGAGGTACTGCTGCTGCGGCAGAAAGGACAGGCCGCCACGGCGAGGGACCTGCAACTTGATCTTCCCGGCCAAGGGCTTTTGCAGGCCGGCGATGACTTTCAGCAGGCTGCTTTTGCCCGAGCCGTTGGCGCCGATGATGGCGGTCAGGCTGCCGGGCTCCAGCTCAAGGTCGAGTGCTGGCGTCAGCGGTTGGCCGGGCGCGCCCCAACGTAGCGATTGCAGGCTGATCATGCGAGCTCCCACTTCCAGCGGCTCTCGGCCACGGCGTCATGGGCGTGCAGGCTTTCGGCGTGCACCACGCGCACCTGGAAGGCGCGGATGCCTGGCGAACGTTGCAAGGCGAGGTTCAGGCGGCGCGCGGCGTCTTCGCAGAACATCAGGTTTTGCCCGTTGGCCAGGGCGAAGGCTTGTTCGTCGGCGCGTTTCACCGCGGTTTGCACG
The DNA here is from genome assembly GCF_058800485.1 of Pseudomonas sp. GW822-FHT05A08. NCBI lineage: Bacteria > Pseudomonadati > Pseudomonadota > Gammaproteobacteria > Pseudomonadales > Pseudomonadaceae > Pseudomonas > Pseudomonas sp. GW822-FHT05A08. The sequence goes on along the minus strand of NZ_CM179511.1, from coordinate 164,720 downwards.
GCGGTGCCGAGGGCGGCTTCGGCGTCGTTGATCGCCGCCATCAACGGCAACTCGTCGAGAAAGTCATCCAGGCGCAAGTGCAATTGCGCGGTGCTGCGCTGGCTGTGGGGCGTGGCGACTATGCCTTTCGAGGAACCGAGCCAGGTCAGGATGTCTTCATGGTGCAGCGCCCGGTTGGCGAAATCATCGATGAATTGCTGCTGAATCAGCTGCCTGGAAAGTGCGGCTGAACAGGGGCACGTCGAGGAATAATGCACTTCGATTTTTAGTTCCACGTGGAACATTGCGTTTTTCAGGTGCGCTTCGATGCTCACCGGATAGGTTTTCCAGCCGGCCAACGGACTGATCAAGGCCGGGCGTTTCAGTAGCAGATCGGTATGAATTCGTAGGTAGGCACTGCTGGACAGCCCGTCGTGGCTGTCGAGAAAGCGTTGCAGTACCTGGCGCATCAGGGCCGGGGTGAGATTTTCCTGTTCGAGCATTTCCAGCGCCAGATACAGGCGCGACATATGAATGCCGCGGGCTTCGCCGTCGTCGAGGCTGACGCCGGCATCCGCTGTTGCGCCAATCCGCTGGCCATCAAACAACACAGGTAAGGCAATGCCACACATGCCCACCCACTCAAGGGGCAGGGCCTGGCGTGCGGCCTGCGCGGCGATATCCGGCAGAGTCAGCGCATTCATGAGCAGGTCCATCGTTGGAAACAATTTGCCATGTTATATTATAACAATGCAGTCGATGAAACCTTTTTCCTGAACGTTTTTTCACCAAGCCTTTCGAGTACGGATGCTCCTCAATCTGCGGTGTAAGTCATGCACAGACGTCAGTTGCTCAACCTGCTGTTGGCCAGCGCGGCCTTGGTTCTGCCTTTGGGGGTGTCCGCCACCCAGATTCGCAACCTGCGTTTATGGAACTCGGCCGACAAGCTGCGCCTGGTGCTCGATCTGAGTGGGCCGGTGCACTACAAGACCTTCTCTCTCAGCGCGCCGGAACGGCTGATCATCGACCTTCGCGGCGCGCAGCTCAGTGGCGATTTCAGCCAACTGGCCCTGGCCAATACGCCGATTCGCTCGATCCGTTCCGGGCACTTTGGCCAGGGCGATACGCGGATCGTCCTCGACCTGGCCGAACCGCTGCGGCTCGACAGCTTCTTGCTGCCGCCCCAGGACGGTCAGGGCCACCGCCTGGTGCTCGATCTGAGCAACGCCAGCCGCGTCCCGCAGCAGATCGCGGCGGTCGCCGCTCCCGCTTTGCCGCGTGAAACACCGGCGGACCGGGCGCATCCCAAGCGCGACATCATCGTTGTGGTCGACCCGGGTCACGGCGGCAAGGACCCGGGGGCGGTCGGCGCCCGTGGCGAACGGGAGAAGGATGTGGTGCTGGCGATCGCCCAGCTGCTGGCCAAGCGGCTGAAGCGTGAGAAGGGCTTCGATGTGAAGCTGGTGCGCAACGACGATTTCTTCGTGCCGCTGCGCAAGCGGGTGGAGATCGCTCGCAAGCACAAGGCCGACATGTTTATCTCGGTGCATGCCGATGCGGCGCCACGCCTGACGGCGTCCGGGGCTTCGGTTTACGCGCTGTCGGAAGGTGGTGCGACCTCGGCCACCGCACGCTTCATGGCGCAGCGGGAGAACGGCGCCGACCTGCTGGGCGCCACCAGCCTGCTCAACCTGAAAGACAAGGACCCGATGCTCGCCGGGGTGATTCTCGACATGTCGATGAACGCGACCATCGCCGCCAGCCTGCAGTTGGGCGGTACCGTATTGGGCAGCCTGGCGGGCATCACCACCCTGCACCAGAAGCGCGTGGAACAGGCCGGTTTCGCGGTGCTCAAGTCCCCCGACGTGCCCTCGATCCTGGTGGAGACGGGTTTCATCTCCAACAGCCGCGACAGCCAGCGCCTGGTCACCGCGCGGCACCAGCAGGCGATTGCCGATGGGCTGTTCGCGGGCTTGCAGAGCTACTTCCAGAAGAACCCGCCGGTGAACAGCTACATGGCCTGGTTGCAGGAACAGAAAAAAGCCCAGGCCTGACGCGGCTCAGCCTGCTTCTGTAGGAGCACAGCTTGCGTGCGATGAAGACGCTGCGGTGTATCAGCTATACCGCGTAAGCGTCCATCGCGGGCAAGCCTCGCTCCTACAAAATGCTTTGCTCAGCAGCCGCTGATCCGGCTGCAAGTGAACTTGCCGCTGCTGCCGCCGGAGCTGGAAAAACGGTTGCGGGTGGTCCAGCCGACGCGCTGGCTGTAGCCGACCCAGGCCTCGCCGTCGGAGGCCAGGCCGGTAAAGAAGGTCAGTTGGCCGTAACGGCTGTTGGTCTGCGCCCAATAACGTTTGCCGGCGACTTCGAAACCCCGCAGATAGGTAGTACTGCCCGCGGCCGCGACGCTGTAGGCGTTGCCTTCGGCATCCACGCAGGCCAGCAGGTTGGCGCTGCGGGTGCAGGTGGCCAGGGCGCTGGGCACTTGCGCGATGGCGGTGTCCGCGACCAGCAGGGACAGGCTCAGCAGCGTGTATTTCAAGGCGTGGCGCATGGGGTTTCTCGGCTGGGGAGGCTCAAGCATCCCGCCCTTCGTCGCGGGCGGCAAGAGAGGGTTGGCTTATTTGTATTGTTATACTATAACATTAAATAAAGCCTGACCCGTGACCCACCATGACTGAACGCCCGATGACCGAAGCGCAACTTCTCGCCCAGCCCGAGGCGGACTACATGAACGACGTCCAGCAGGCCTATTTCCGTGAGCTGCTGCTGGCGCAGCGCGTCGAGCTGCAAGAACGCATCGATGGCGAGTTCGAGGTGCTGCGCGAGCAGGAGCCCCACAGCGACCTCGCCGATATCGGCAGCGCCGAAGAGCAGCGTCAGTGGCAACTGCGCCTGCTGGAGCGGGAAAAGAAGCTGCTGGACAAGATCGACGAAGCCCTCGAATGCCTGGCCCGTGGCGAGTACGGCTGGTGCCGTGAAACCGGCGAGGCCATTGGCCTCAGGCGCTTGCTGCTGCGGCCCACCGCCACCCTGTGTATCGAAGCCAAAGAACGCCAAGAGCTGCGCGAACGCCATCAACGGGCGATCTGACCCAGCCACCCAGCCCCCGATGAGGATCACCTGATGACCGACCGTCTTCCCGTTACCGTGCTGTCCGGCTTTCTCGGCGCCGGCAAAAGCACGCTGCTCAACTACGTTCTGCGCAACCGCGACAACCTGCGGGTGGCGGTGATCGTCAACGACATGAGCGAAATCAACATCGACGGCAGCGAAGTGCAGCGCGATGTCAGCCTCAACCGCGCCGAAGAAAAACTGGTCGAAATGAGCAACGGCTGCATCTGCTGCACCCTGCGCGAAGACCTGCTGGAAGAGGTCGGCAAGCTGGCCAGGGACGGGCGTTTCGATTACCTGCTGATCGAGTCCACCGGCATTTCCGAGCCGCTGCCGGTGGCCGAGACCTTCACCTTTCGCGACGAAGCGGGGCAGAGCCTGGCCGACATCGCGCGGCTGGACACCATGGTCACCGTGGTCGACGGCATGAACTTCCTGCTCGATTACCAGGCCGCGGAAAGCCTGGCGTCCCGCGGCGAAACCCTGGGCGAGGAAGACGAGCGCTCGATCACCGATCTGTTGATCGAACAGATCGAGTTCGCCGACGTGATCCTGATCAGCAAGATCGACCTGATCGGCAGCGACGAGCGCCAGGAACTGATCGCCATCCTCGAACGCCTCAATTCCCAGGCGGAAATCATCCCCATGGTGATGGGCGAAGTGCCGCTGGCGAAGATCCTCAACACCGGTCGTTTCGACTTCGAGCGCGCTGCCCAGGCGCCGGGCTGGCTGCAGGAGCTGCGCGGCGAGCACGTGCCGGAAACCGAAGAATACGGCATCGCCTCCAGCGCCTATCGGGCGCGCCGACCCTTCCATCCACAGCGCTTTTTCGATTTCATCAACCGCCCCTGGAGCAACGGCAAGCTGTTGCGTTCCAAGGGTTTTTTCTGGCTCGCCAGCAAGCACCAGGAGGCTGGCAGCTGGTCTCAGGCTGGCGGTCTGATGCGTCATGGTTTCGCCGGACGCTGGTGGCGTTTCGTGCCGAAGCAACACTGGCCGCAGGATGCGGAAAGCACCGCGGCGATCATGCAGAACTGGACCGCCGCCACCGGCGACTGCCGCCAGGAACTGGTGTTCATCGGCCAGAACATCGACTTCGCCCGGCTCACCGCCGAACTCGACGATTGCCTGCTGACGGACGACGAAATGGCATTGGGCGCGGAGGGCTGGCGCCTGATGCGCGACCCGTTCGGCCCCTGGCATGAAGAGGCCGCTGCCTGATGCTCTACCAACCACTGTCCCGTGTGGGAGCGAACCTGCTTGCGAAGCCGCTCCTGCGGCCAACCCTGCAGAAACCGATACGCCGCGAGGCCAGCGGCCCGGCCCCTATCGTCCTCGCCGAGGTGCTGGACGACGAGGTCAACTTGGCCCTGTGGCAGCGCCAGTTGCCGGCGCATATCGCCGATTTCGGTGCCTTGCTGCTGTCGCTGAACGAGCCGCTGGCCGAGTCGCTGTCGCTGGAACTCGACACCGAGGACGCCGAGCCGAACCTGCGCGGCCTGGCTTCTGGCTTCAGCGATCTGCAGGGCTACGATGGCTTTATCGCCGATGTCGCCTGGCTGGTCAGCGCCTTTGCCTGTCTGCTGGGCGCCAAGCGCGTCGGCCTGCGCCTGCGGGTGCTGGATAAGGCCATGTGCCCGCGCTTTCATGTCGACCATGTGCCGGTACGGCTGATCACCACCTATGCCGGCGCCGGCAGCCAATGGTTGCGCGAGGGCGCGATGGATCGTCGACAACTGGGCCAGGCCGAGGCCGAACCCACGGATGCCGCGCTGGTCCAGCAGATGGCCAGCGGCGAGGTGGCCCTGTTCAAGGGTGAGAAATGGCTGGGCAACGAGGGTTTCGGCCTGATCCACCGCTCGCCGCAACCGGCCCCCGGCGAGCGCCGGCTGATCCTCACCCTGGACTGGCTCGGCTGACCCTGTAGCTGCTGCCGCAGGCTGCGATCGGCTCCGCAGGAGACGTGCTCTTGAGGCCCTCGGAAGGCGCTGCGCGCCTTATCGCAGCCTGCGGCAGCGGCTACAGGAATTTCGCTGCCGCGGGTTAGCGCGTAGGATCAATCTCCTCCTTCCCGAGCGTTCCCCCCATGCTGCACAACATCCCCACCCACGTCATCGCCGGCCCCCTCGGCGCGGGCAAGACCAGCCTGATCCAGCACCTGTTGGCGCAGCGTCCGGCCCATGAGCGCTGGGCGGTGTTGATCAACGAGTTCGGCCAGATCGGCCTGGACGCAGCGCTGCTGGCCCGGGACGAGGACGGTATCGCCCTGGGCGAAGTGGCCGGCGGCTGCCTGTGCTGCGTCAACGGCGCGCCATTCCAGGTGGGCCTGGGGCGCCTGCTGCGCAAGGCCCGGCCCGACCGCCTGTTTATCGAACCTTCCGGCCTGGGGCACCCCGCGCAGCTGCTCCAGCAATTGCGCGAGGCGCCCTGGCAAAAGGTCCTGGCCGTGCAACCTTGCGTGCTGGTCCTCGATGCCCAGGCGCTGGCGGCCGGCAAGCCGCTGCCGCAGGCCCAACAGGAAGCATTGCCCAGCGCCGGCCTGTTGCTGCTGAACAAGGACGAAGGGCTCGACGCGGCGCAGCGTCAGGGCATTCTCGAGCAGTTGCCGGCCTGTCCGCTGCTCTGGACTACCCGCGGAACCTTGGCTCTGGAGCGTTTGCCTGGCGTGGAGGCTCGCGCGGGGGCTGCCATCGAGGCCTTCGAAGTACCCAAGGGGTTGGCACAGCTGCCGGCGATCTGGACCGATCCGGCCCAGCCCATCTGCCTGAGCCAGGACCAGGAGGGCGGCTGGAGCATCGGTTGGCGCTGGCACCCGAGCCGGGTGTTCGATGTTCGGTGCATCGAGCAATGGCTGGCGAGCCTTGATTGGCGCCGGACCAAGCTGGTGATCCATGGCGCCGATGGCTGGGTCTCGGGCAACGCCCTGGATAACGCCGCGCTGCACTGGCAAGCCAGCGAATGGCGCCGCGATTCGCGTATCGAGTTGATCTTCAGCGAGCCGCAGGACGTGGCCACCCTGCAACAGTCCCTGGCCCAGTGCTGCCAATAATCCAACCCCTGCTTCTGTAGGAGCGGCCGGTCGACGCTCGATTGCCCGCGAAAAACTCGTCAACGATGACGCGTTTTGCCAGGAAAAATCGCCGCTTCGCGGCTATCGCGGGCAAGCCTCGCTCCTACAGGATTGCATAGGCGGTTGGCCTTACTTGCTGCGTCCTTCGCGCCATTGGCTCAGTTCGATCACTTCGGCGCTGTGTGTCGGCACGGGTGGCGGCGCGGGCGTTGCAATCGGGTAGGGCGCCAGCTCGATCTGCGCGCTGTGGGCGCCGAACTGGGTGATGGTCCCCGCATGGCGGGTTTCGCCGGTGACGGTGAATTCGAAGGTGTAGATCCGGGCCAGGCGCCGGCGACCACTGGCGTCCCTGACGAAACCGATGCGCTTCAACGCCACGTTGCCGTCCAGCAGCTCGATATCGAGCCGCGCGCAATGCTGCTTGACCCTCTCCAGCGCCCGCTCGCGCAGGCCGTGGTTGTGCCATAGCCAGGCGGCGCCGGTCGCCAGCAGCATCAGCACGAAAATGTTTCCAAGGGTCAGCATGAGGTGCGCTCCAACGAAGTCGCACCAGCTTAACTGCGTCTTCGGTCTGTCGTACAGGTTGCGTTTAGTCGCATACTGCGCGGCTCGAATTTCAATCGTTTTACGGAATGACCCGAATGAAACGTACGCCTCATCTGCTCGCGATCCAGTCCCATGTGGTCTTCGGCCATGCCGGCAACAGCGCCGCGGTGTTTCCCATGCAGCGGGTCGGGGTGAATGTCTGGCCGCTCAATACGGTGCAGTTCTCCAACCACACGCAATACGGCCAGTGGGCCGGCGAGGTGCTGTCGCCGCACCAGATCCCGGAGCTGGTGGAAGGCATTGCCGCCATCGGCGAACTGGGCAACTGCGACGCGGTGCTGTCCGGCTACCTGGGCAGCGCGGCGCAGGGGCGGGCGATCCTCGGTGGCGTGGCGCGGATCAAGGCGACCAACCCCAAGGCCCTGTACCTGTGCGACCCGGTGATGGGCCACCCGGAAAAGGGTTGCAGCGTGCCCCAGGAGGTCAGCGACTTCCTGTTGGAAGAGGCGGCAGCCGTGGCGGATTTCCTCTGCCCCAACCAACTGGAGCTGGACAGCTTCGCCGGGCGCAAGCCGCAGTCGCTGTTCGACTGCCTGGCCATGGCCCGGGCGCTGCTGGCGCGTGGTCCGAAAGCGGTGCTGGTCAAGCATCTGGATTACCCGGGCAAGCTGCCGGACGGCTTCGAGATGTTGCTGGTGACCGCCGAAGGCAGCTGGCACCTGCGTCGTCCGCTGCTGGCATTCCCGCGTCAGCCGGTGGGTGTGGGCGACCTGACTTCGGGCCTGTTCCTGGCCCGGGTGCTGCTGGGCGACAGCCTGGTGGCGGCGTTCGAGTTCACTGCCGCGGCGGTGCATGAAGTGCTGCTGGAAACCCAGGCCTGCGCCAGTTACGAACTGCAACTGATACGGGCCCAGGACCGGATCACCCATCCACGGGTGCGGTTCGAGGCGGTGCCGATCGAGCTGTAACGGGTTGCGCAGGGGTTTTATCGCCAACAGGCTCGCTCGGTAGAAGCGAGCCTGTCTCGGACGATCAGGCGTCGGCCTTGATTTCCTGATAGCGCTTTTCCAGCTCCTGGCGGATCTGCCGGCGTTGCTGGGCCTGCATGAAGCGGCGCTTGTCTTCGCTGGTTTGCGGTTGCAGTGGCGGCACGGCGGCGGGTTTGCGCTGGTCGTCCACGGCCACCATGGTGAAGAAGCAACTGTTGGTGTGGCGCACCGAGCGCTCGCGGATGTTCTCGGTGACCACTTTGATACCGACCTCCATCGAGGTGTTGCCGGTGTAGTTGACCGAGGCCAGGAAGGTCACCAGTTCGCCGACGTGGATCGGCTCGCGGAAGATCACCTGGTCCACCGACAGGGTCACCACATAACGGCCGGCATAACGGCTGGCGCAGGCGTAGGCGACTTCATCGAGGTACTTGAGCAGGGTGCCGCCGTGGACATTGCCTGAGAAGTTGGCCATGTCAGGGGTCATCAATACCGTCATCGACAGCTGGGCGTTTCCGGGTTCCATAGCACACTCACGGGTTAAGGCAGGGGTTGCGGGGCGCACCTCTGCGGGTGCTTGGTCAGCGTTTCAAACCATCGATAACGGGACGCTGCGCCCGCGGTCGCCGTCACGCGGCGATCTATCTGTTTCCATATATTGCACCGCCTTTCTGGCACAAGTCGCGATGTTAACCTTCAAAAGCCCGTCCCAAGGGCTTTTCCCGCTGGCCGGCAGGCTGCGCAACGCCCCCGCGCCGCCCGCAAGAACACGACCCCAAGGAGCCCCACGCCATGCATGCCATCAGCTTTATTCAGGACCTGGCAGTGATCATGCTGGTCGCAGGCGTGGTGACCATTCTCTTCCACCGGCTCAAGCAGCCGGTGGTCCTCGGCTATATCGTCGCCGGCTTCATCATCGGCCCGCACACCCCGCCGTTCGGCCTGATCCACGACGAAGACACGATCAAGACCCTGGCCGAGCTGGGGGTGATTTTCCTGATGTTCTGCCTGGGCCTGGAGTTCAGCCTGCGCAAGCTGTTCAAGGTCGGCGCCACGGCCTTTATCGCGGCGTTCATGGAAATCGTGCTGATGATCTGGATCGGCTACGAGATCGGCCGCTGGTTCGACTGGAACACCATGGACTCGCTGTTCCTCGGCGCGATCCTGGCGATTTCCTCGACCACCATCATCGTCAAGGCGCTCAACGACCTGAAGATGAAGAACCAGCGCTTCGCCCAGCTGATCTTCGGTGTGCTGATCGTCGAAGACATCCTCGGCATCGGCATCATCGCCTTGCTCTCGAGCATCGCGGTCAGCGGCACTGTCAGCTCCGGTGAAGTGTTCTCCACCGTCGGCAAGCTCTCGCTGTTCATGATCGTCGCCCTGGTCATCGGCATCCTGCTGGTCCCGCGGCTGCTGGCCTACGTGGCCAGGTTCGAAAGCAACGAGATGCTGCTGATTACCGTGCTGGGGCTGTGCTTCGGCTTCTGCCTGCTGGTGGTCAAGCTGGAGTACAGCATGGTGCTCGGCGCCTTCCTGATTGGCGCGATCATGGCCGAGTCGCGGCAATTGCTGAAGATCGAGCGGCTGATCGAGCCGGTACGCGACATGTTCAGCGCCATCTTCTTCGTCGCCATCGGCCTGATGATCGACCCGCAGATCCTCCTGCAATACGCCTGGCCGATCGCGGTGATCACCGTCGCCGTGGTGCTGGGCAAGATGCTGTCCTGCGGCCTGGGCGCCTTTATCGCCGGCAACGATGGCCGCACCTCGCTGCGGGTCGGCATGGGCCTGTCACAGATCGGCGAGTTCTCCTTCATCATCGCGGCGCTGGGCATGACCCTGCAGGTTACCAGCGACTTTCTCTACCCGGTGGCGGTCGCCGTGTCGGCCATTACCACCTTGCTCACGCCTTACCTGATCCGCGCCGCCGACCCGCTGTCGCTGAAGCTCGCCGCCGTGATGCCGACCCGCCTGAGCCGGGTGCTGGGCATGTACGGCGAATGGTTGCGCAGTATCCAGCCCCATGGCGAGGGGGCGCTGCTGGCGTCGATGATCCGGCGGATCCTGTTGCAGGTCGGGGTCAATCTGGCGCTGGTGGTGGCGATCTTCTTCTCCGGCGGTTATTTCGCCGCGCGCATTGGCGAATACCTGCAGGACTGGATCAGTGATCCGAGCTGGCAGAAGGCATTGATCTGGGGCGGGGCGCTGCTGCTGTCGCTGCCGTTCCTGATCGCCGCCTATCGCAAGCTCAAGGCCCTGTCGATGCTGCTGGCGGAGATGGGGGTGAAGCCGGAAATGGCCGGGCGTCACACCCAGCGCGTGCGCCGGGTGATCGCCGAGGTGATTCCGGTGCTGTCGCTGCTGGTGATCTTCCTGCTGCTGGCGGCGCTGTCTTCGAGCATCCTGCCGACCACCGAGCTGCTGGTGCTGATCGCGGTGGTGACGGCGGCGGTGGCCGCGCTGCTGTGGCGCTGGTTCATCCGCGTGCACACCCGCATGCAGGTGGCCTTGCTGGATACCCTGGATAACCACAAGGAAGACAATGGGCACTAATTGCCGGGTGATGCACAACACAGCGGTTGGTCGCGCCAGTGTCGCCAGGCTTCGACCCAGCCCTGGTCGTGGGTGACCCCGGGCAGGCTGACGGATTGTACGCAGAAGGCTTTCGTCCCCAGTGCCTGCCGATAGGCGGGGTAGAGGCTGGCAGGCACGCTGCGGTCGGCCTGGCCGAGCAAATGCCGTTGCGCCACCAGGGCCAGCTTGGGTGCCTGGTCCAGCGGCTCGAGGGAGCCGTGCAACGGGCTCAACCCCAGCGCACTGACCCATAGCCGAGGGCTCAGGTTGCCGGCCAGGGTTTGCACCTGGGCAATATCGTCTCGCCGCGCGGCCAGCAACAGGGCCAGTGCCGCGCCACCTGAATAGCCGATCAGCTCGAAATCCTGATTGCCATAACGCAGCTTGAGGCGGTCGAGGGCCTGGTCGAGGCTGCGCAGTACCGCTGGGGAAAAGCGCTGGTCGGTCCAGATCGCCGCCGTGCAGTCGGCCGCGCTGACGAATTGGCAGGGGCGGGCCAGATAGACGCTGGGACGGGGATCGCTCAGCGCCAGTTGCACCATCAGCAGGTGCTGCGGACTGGGGTCGAGGCTGGGTTGGCGGGCTGTCGCCCAGGCATGGCCGTCGCCTTCAAGGTAGATGCGCAGGCGGGGTTGTTTGAATAAGTGCAGGGGCAGGCTGCTGGCGAGCGGGAAGGGTGAAGTGGGCAGGACTTCGACCTGATGGGCGTACTGCGTGCTCAGGTTTTGCAACTGAGCCATGGGCGACTGACAACCCGCCAGCAGGCTGCTGGCGAGTAGTGTCAATGCAGCGATCGACCGGGTGGCGCGACCGCTTGTGAACGTCATGCAACGGGTGGCAGTCGATCCATGCGCCTGCGCCCGCGGGGCGAAACCGCGCAAGGCCGATCAGCTTTCCAGCCAGACGTCCCGCGCCCAGTGCCATACCGATTCCCAGGATTCTTCGGTGATCAGCTCTTCTTCGCCGGACCACAGCACCACGGTGCCGTCTTCCTCGACGCAGTAGTAGTCGTCACCGTCCTGGCAGATCGGGATCAGCTCGCGCGGCACCCCCATGTCCCAGGCGGTGGCGGCCACTTCCGGCAGGTAGGTGTGGGACTGCGGGTCGGTCACGGTGACCGGCTCCAGGCTGCCGTAGACGACATCGCTCACGGTCAACAGGAACTCTTTGAAGACGAACGGGATATTGATGAACAGCTGTTCTTCGATTTCCACCAGCAGGTCTTCATCCGGCAGTTCCAGGGGAACGGGTACCGGTTCGTTTGCTTCACGGAGTTGCTCGATGACTTCTTCCACGGCCTGGGTCCTCTTAGCTCTATGGCGCGGTTTAATAGACGGCGGTTTATACAGTAGCTCGCTATAAGTGCAATCGTGAAATGCAAAACCCCGACCTGAGCCGGGGTTTTGCGATTACCGATGTGACACTGGAGAGAATCAGCCGTTCTGGCGGATACCTGCAACCAGCCAAGGCTGATTTTCGCCCTGGGCGCGCTCCATGTTCCAGCTTTCGCTGAACACTTCGCCCTGGTCGAAACGCGAGGTCTTCGACACGCCGGTGAAGGTCAGGGTTGCGATGGTCTTGTCGGCGCGGTCGTCGACGCCTTCCAGTTGCACATTGAGGTTGTCAATGTAGGTCGACTGGAAGCCGTCGCCCAGATCGGCACGTTCCTGCTTCAGGAATTGCAGCATCTGCGGGGTCACGAACTCGGCGATCTTGTCCATTTCGTTGGCGTCCCAGTGTTGCTGCAGGGACTGGAAGTGGTTGCGCGCGGCTTCGACGAAACGCTCTTCGTTGAACCAGGCTGGCGCGTTGATTACCGGACGGGCCGCGGCGGCAGGTGCAGCCGAACCACCGAAGATCGAACCGGAGGCAGGTTTTGGCTCGAAGGCTTCACGCTGCATCGGTGCGTGACCGGCTGGAGCGTACTGCTCCTGCTGCTTGCGACGACGGGCGGCGATAAAGCGGAAGACCAGGAAGGCGATGACCGCCATGATCAGGATGTCGAAGATCTGCATGCCCTGGAAGCCGTCGCCCATGAACATGGAGGCCAGCAAGCCGCCTGCGGCGATACCGGCCAATGGGCCGAGCCAGCGCGAAGCGCCGCTGGCCTTGGTGGCAGCGCCCGCGGCACCGGCAGCGCCGGCGGTCGCGGCAGTGGAACCCATGCCGGAAGAGGACGGAGCCATCTGGCTGGTCTGGTGGGTCGGCGCGGCGCCAGCGCTTTTGCCGCCACCGAAGCGCTTGGCGTTGGCGTCGAGGCTCATCGTCAGGCCGATGCACAACGCCATGGCGATGCTAAGAAAACGTTTCATAAAGGGAATTCCCATTTGTGGATGGCACGCGCGCCATGTTGCACAGGTGAAGTGTCACTGGCTAGCGGCAGAGTGTTTCGGGCTTTTGCCTGACAGCCGCGGTTCAGCTTGGGTCGAGGCAAGTGGGCCCTGTACAGGTTTGTCCGTTGGGCGGATGCAAAGGTTCAGTGGCCGGTCAGCCCGACTTCGCTCCATGCCGCGGGGCATGCTTCTGGTTCAGAAGCATCGCCCCGGCATGGCGAAGGAGGTCAAGGCCTCAGATGGCTTCGAGCTTGGCGTAGCCGAGCATCAGCCACTTGCTGCCTTCGCTGAAGTTCACCTGGACCCGGGCCTGGGCGCCGGCACCTTCGAAGTTGAGGATCACGCCGTCGCCGAATACCGAGTGGCGCACCGCCTGGCCGAGGCTGAGGCCGGTGTCCGGGATCTCGCTGCCGCCGAACAGGCTGCTGGTGCTCTGCGACTGGCCACCGCCGAACGGACGGCTGACGCTGTTGGACAGGCGCACTTCCTGGATCAGCCCCTTCGGTACCTCCCGTACGAAACGCGACACCTTGTTGTAGGTCTCGCTCCCATACAGGCGTCGGGTTTCGGCGTAGGTCATCACCAGGTTCTGCATCGCCCGGGTGATGCCGACGTAGGCCAGGCGACGTTCCTCTTCAAGGCGGCCGGGCTCTTCCAGGCTCATCTTGTGCGGGAACAGGCCTTCTTCCATGCCCACCAGGAACACGTAAGGGAATTCCAGGCCCTTGGCGCTGTGCAGGGTCATCAGCTGGATGCTGTCTTCGTGCTCGTCGGCCTGGGTGTCGCCGGCTTCCAGCGAAGCGTGGCCGAGGAAGGCCGCCAGCGGCGTCAGTTCCTGGTCTTCTTCGGTGTGCTCGAAGTTGCGCGCGGCGCTGACCAGTTCCTCGAGGTTTTCTACCCGGGCCTGGCCTTTCTCGCCTTTTTCCGCTTCGTGGTAGGCGATCAGGCCGGACTGCTCGATAACGGTCTGGGTCATCAGGTGCAACGGCATCTCGGCGGTTTTCGCCGCCAGGTGCTCGATCAGCTCCATGAAGGCGCCCAGGGCACCGGCGGCGCGCCCGGTCACGCCTTTATTGGCCACCAGCTGGCGCATCGCTTCCCACATCGACACATGGCTGTGGCGCGCGTGTTCGCGAATCGCTTCGACGGTCTTTTCGCCAATGCCGCGGGTCGGCACGTTGATCACCCGCTCCAGGGCCGCATCGTTGCCGCGACCTTCGAGCAGGCGCATATAGGCCATGGCGTTCTTGATTTCGGCGCGTTCGAAGAAGCGCTGGCCGCCGTAGATGCGGTACGGAATGCGCTCGCGCAGCAATGCTTCTTCCAGCACCCGCGACTGGGCGTTGGAGCGATAGAGGATGGCGATATCGCTGCGGGCCAGGCCGGTCTTCAGGGCGCTTTCGATGGTTTCCACCACGTAGCGCGCTTCATCGTGTTCGTTGAAGGCGGCGTACAGGTTGATCGCTTCGCCTTCGCCGCCGTCGGTCCACAGCTCCTTGCCCAGGCGCCCGGTGTTATTGGCGATCAGGGCGTTGGCGGCCTTGAGGATGCCGGCGGTGGAGCGGTAGTTCTGCTCCAGGCGGATCACTTCGGTGTCCGGGAAGTCTTCGGAGTACTGGTGAATGTTCTCGATCTTCGCGCCGCGCCAGCCGTAGATCGACTGGTCGTCGTCGCCCACCACCATCAGGCTGTCGCCGCCCTTGGCCAGCAGGCGCAACCAGGCGTACTGCACGGCGTTGGTGTCCTGGAATTCGTCCACCAGCACGTGGCGGAAACGCTTCTGGTAGTGCGCCAGCAGGCCCGGGTGGTCGCGCCACAGGTCCAGGGCACGCAGCAGCAGCTCGGAGAAGTCGATGACCCCGGCGCGCTGGCAGGCGGCCTCGTAGGCTTCGTAGATGCCGCGCATGGTGGCCAGAAACAGGTCGCCGCTGGCCTGAATGTGTTGCGGACGCAGGCCTTCGTCCTTCTGCCCGTTGATGAACCACTGGGCCTGCCGGGCCGGCCAGCGCTGCTCGTCCAGGCCGAGGTCGCGGATCACCCGCTTGACCAGGCGTTGCTGGTCGTCGCTGTCGAGGATCTGGAAGGTCTGGCTCAGGCCGGCCTCTTGCCAGTGCGCCCGCAGCAGGCGGTGCGCCAGGCCGTGGAAGGTACCGACCCACATGCCGGCCGGGTTGATACCCATCAACTGCTCGATGCGCTGGCGCATCTCGGCAGCGGCCTTGTTGGTGAAGGTCACCGACAGGATGGAGTGGGGCGAGGCGTTCTCGACCTGGATCAACCAGGCGATACGGTGCACCAGCACTCGGGTTTTACCGGAGCCAGCACCGGCCAGGACCAACTGACGACCCAAGGAGGCGGCTACGGCCTGGCGTTGGGCATCGTTGAGGGAGTTCAGCAGAAGGGAGAGATCATCGCGCATCGGGGCATTCTAGGGGGCTGGCGCACACCGGGCAAACCAAGCTTTGGTTTAGCCGATAAAAGAACGCCGGGGACGACCGGTCGGTCACGGGCTGCAGCCGTTGGCCGGGCTTGGCTGGAGGAATTTCGCAGGGATCGGCGCTCGCGCGGATTTGCCGATTTTATGATTCCAGGCAGTTTGGTCCGGGCGGTTGCTTGTGTATGCTCCGGCGACGTTTCGGGCTCAATCATTATAAGAACACTGCCTATGACACTCAGCACTGGCCCGTCCGGACCCTCCGTGGAGCCTCGGGTTGTTCGCAAGCAATACGCCATGGAGATGGCGGTAGAGCGCACGCGCCTGCTTTATCAGGGCTCCCTGTTGCCCACCCTGTTCATGCTGCTCAACGGCCTGGTCTGCGCCTGGCTGCTGTGGAGCCCCGAGCGTTATTGGCTGGTCAGCGTGTGGATGGTCTGGTTGCTGGCCCTGGTCGCCCTGCGGGTGATCCAGGTGGCGGCGTTCGACTCGGCGATTCCCAGCCGCCAGGCGCAACCGGTCTGGCGCCGCATGTTCCTGCTCGGCTCCGCCGTCAGCGGCCTGACCCTGGCCTGCGCCGGCATCGCCCTGATGCCCACCGACAATTTCCTGCAGCAGGCCTGGGTCTTCGGCCTGATCGGCGCGGCGATCCTCTCGGCCAGCGTGGCCTACGCGGTCAGCCTGCCGGCCTTCCTGTCCTTTACCTTGCCCTGTTTGCTACCGGCGATCGGCTACCTGTTCTGGGGCGGCGACGAGCAGCAGCGTGGCTGGGGCTGGCTGGGATTGATCCTGCTGGTGTCGCTGAGCGTGGTGGCCTGGCAGGTCAACCGCCTGATCCAGATGGGCTTGCTGCGGCGTTTCCAGAACCAGGCCCTGATCGAACATCTGCAACAGGCGCAGAGCCGCAGCGAACAGCTCAACAGCGAGCTGCTGCGGGAAGTCGAACAGCGTCGCCGTGCCGAAGAGCAATTGCGCGAGGCCCAGGTCGGCCTGGAAAGCCGGGTGGCCCAGCGCAGCCTCGAGCTGGACGCGGCCAACCAGGCCCTGAGCAAGAGCGAAGCGCGCCTGGCCCTGGCCCTCAAGGCCAGCCAGCTGGGGCTGTGGGACTGGAACCTGCAGACCGACGAGGTCCATCACAGCCATATCAAGGAGCTGTTCGGCCTGGAGCCGGAGTTCGTGCGGGCGATGCTCAGCCACCTCAAGCCGCTGCTACATCCCGAAGACCTGCCGCTGCTCAAGCGCGCGCTGGTGGAGCACCTGAAGGGGCGCACCGAGGATTACCTGGTGGAATATCGCGTGCGGCATGCCGATGGCCACTGGGTCTGGATCGAGGACCGTGGCCGCGCCGTGGAGCGCGGCCCAGGCGGGCGGGTGCTGCGCATGGTCGGCACCCGGCGCGATATCAGCGCCAGCAAGCAACAGGAAGAGCAGCGTCGCCTGGCGGCGATGGTGTTCGAGGCGGCCAGCGAGGGCATCGTGATCCTCGACCCCGATTACGTGCTGCTGGCGGTCAATCAGGCGTTCAGCCGGGTTACCGGTTACCAGATCGAGGACATGCTCGGGCGCAATGTGGTCGACCTGCCGTGCAGCCGCGACGCACGGCGGCACTTTCCGGTGATTCATCAAGCCCTCGAACAGCACGGCAGCTGGCAGGGCGAACTGGTGGAGGCGCGCAAGAACGGCGAGCTGTACCCGCAGTGGCTGCAATTGAACGTGGTGCGCGATACGCGGGGAAAGGTCAGCCATATTGTGGGCTTCTTCGCCGATCTGTCGGCGCGGCGCGAATCCGAAGAGCGCATGCGCTACCTGACCCATTACGACGAGCTCACCGGCCTGGCCAACCGTTCGCTGTTTCGCGAACGCTTGCGCGAAGCCCATCAACGGATGCGCCAGGGCGGCCGCAGCCTGGCCCTGGTGCATATCAACCTGGACCGTTTCAAGCTGCTCAACGACAGCCTGGGCCACGACATCGCCGACCAGCTGTTGCAGAAAATGGCGCGGCGGCTGGTCAACGCGCTGCCGGAAGCCGACACCATTGCCCGCTTGTCCGGCGATGAGTTCGCGGTGCTGTTCGATGCCTATGGCAGCCTGTCGAGCCTGACCCGGGTGGCCACCCGCTTGTCGGCGAAGCTGCGCCTGCCGATCACCGTGGAAGGCCATGAGCTGGTGGTCAGCGCTTCCATGGGCATCAGCATGCTGCCCGACAGCGCGCGGGAAATTCCGGCGCTGATCAGCCAGTCGAACATCGCCATGCAACACGCCAAGCACCTGGGCGGCAACAACTTCCAGTTCTACACCGCCAGCCTGCAAGCCAGCACCCTGGAGCGCCTGCAACTGGAGAACCAGCTGCGCAAGGCGGTCGAGGAGCATCAGCTGAAGGTGTTCTACCAGCCGAAACTGTGCCTCGCCACCGGCCGCCTGAACGCCGCCGAAGCCCTGGTGCGCTGGGACCATCCCGACCTGGGCCGGGTGCCGCCGGGGGACTTTATCGGCCTGGCGGAAGAGATCGGGCTGATCGGCCCGATCGGCGAATTCGTCTTGCGCCAGGCCTGCTGGCAAGCCTGCGAGTGGCAGCGCCAGGGGCTGCCGGCGATTCGGGTCTCGGTGAACCTGTCGGTGCATCAACTGCGCCAGGGCAAGCTGGTCAGCCAGGTGCGCAGCGTGCTGGAAGAGACCGGGCTGGCGCCGCACTTCCTCGAGCTGGAGCTGACCGAAAGCCATCTGCTCGACAGCGTCGAACACATCGTTTCCACCTTCCAGCAACTGCGTGACCTGGGGGTGAAACTGGCCATCGACGACTTCGGCACCGGTTATTCCTCGCTGAGCTACCTCAAGCGGATTCCGGTGGACTACGTGAAGATCGACCAGGCATTCATCCGCGGCCTGAGCGAAGGCAGCGCCGACGCGGCGATCACCCGGGCGATCATCGCCATGGCCCACGGGCTGTCGCTGAAGGTGGTGGCCGAAGGGGTGGAGCATCCGGAGCAGCTGGCATTTCTCAAGGAGCAGAAATGCGATGAGGTGCAGGGCTACCTGATCAGCCGGCCGGTGGAAGCCGAGGGGCTTGCGGCGCTGTTGCGGGCCGAGACCCTGTAGCCGCTGCCGCAGGCTGCGATCGGCTGCGCAGCGGCCGCAAAAGGCCAGGAATATCTGAAGTTTTTACGAATACCGGCCGCCCGGCTCCAGCAGCTACAAAGAGCAGGCGAGGCTAAAACAGTGGGGCGCAAAGGTGATTCAGTTACGCATTGAGCAGGCAAAAAGCGAATTCATGTAGTATAACTACAAAATTGCTACATCCTTGGGCGTCTGCCCCATAACAATGAGTCCAGCCCTTTGAATCTGTTGCAGCACATTGCCCAATCACGCCATCTCTTGCGCAAGTCGGAGCTCAAGGTCGCCGATCATGTGCTGCTCGACCCTGCGGCTGTGATGCACAGTTCCATGGCCGACCTGGCCCACAGCGTGGGTATCAGCGAGCCGACCATCGTGCGCTTCTGCCGCGCCATCGGTTGCTCGGGGTTCCAGGACCTGAAACTCAAGCTGGCCCAGAGCCTGGCCGCCGGGGCGAGCTTCGGCCAGTTCGCGATTCATGAAGACGACTCGGTCGCCGACTACAGCCTGAAAATCTTCGACACCACCCTGCACACCCTGATGGAGGTTCGCGAGAAGCTCGATCCGGTGGAGTTGCAACGGGCTGTGACCCTCATGTCCCAGGCCCAGCGCGTGGAGTTCTACGGCTTCGGCGCCTCGGGTGCGGTGGCGGCGGACGCCCAGCACAAATTCTTCCGCCTGCTGCTGACCGCGGCGGCCTATTCCGACCCGCATATGCAGGCGATGTCGGCGGTGACCCTCAAGCCCACCGACGTGGCGATCTGCATTTCCCAGTCCGGGCGTTCCAAGGACCTGCTGATCACCGCCAACCTGGTGCGTGAAAGCGGCGCCTCGCTGATTACCCTGTGCCCGAGCCAGACGCCGCTGGCCGAGCTGTCGACCGTCAACCTGGCGATCGACGTGCACGAAGACACCGAAATCTACACCCCGCTGACCTCGCGTATCGCCCACCTGGTGGTGATCGACGTCCTGGCGATGGGCGTGGCCATGGCCCGCGGCCCGAGCCTGGTCAACCACCTCAAGAGCGTCAAGCGCAGCCTTCGCAGCCTGCGCCTGTCGCCCAAGTCGGTAAAAGCCCTGGACGACTGAGCTGCCGGCAGCGCCTGGGTGATCATCCGGGCTAGGGCAGCGCGGCGTCGTCCTGATCCTGGTCATCGAGGTCGTCCGGCTTCACTTCCATCAGGGTGCCCGCCGCGTTTTCGCTGAGGCAGCGCGCCCGGCTCAGGGCCGCGTTGTCCGGCTTGAAATCCAGCAGCCTTTCCGCGGCCAGCAATTGCTCGTCGGCCTCCTCGAGCCGTACCAGTTCCTCGCCATAACCTTCGTAGCAAGTGTCGTCGTCCGACAGATCGTCGATGCGCCGCTGCTTGGCGCTCAGGTTGGCGTGGATCCTTTCCAGCAGATCCTGGTGCTCGGCGATCTCATCGATGATTTCATCGACTTCATCGGGGTCGGCCGCCGCGTCAGGTGCCGGCTCCTGGCTTTGACTGGCAGCGAGGGTGTCCTCCTTGTCTGGGCTGAAGACCGTGGGTTGCCCGGCAGGTGCTTCGCCGGGGAATTTTTCGTGTTCGGGTGTGGCCATGGTGACGCTCTCCAAAAGGAAACAGGAATGGGTTTGTCCAGCTGAGTGTTGCGAGGGCGATAATAGAGAGCGGGCATTTTCCGGTTGACCGGAAATCCGAGGAGGCGGTGTCCATTTTTCAAGGAGCGACAGTCGATGGTCAGGATTCCAGCGTATTTTGAAGTCTTCGAGGTGTTGTGCTGGGGAGCAGGACTGGTGACTTCCACTGCTGATGGCTTTTCCGGGCTCAGGTCCTATGAGGCTAAGCAGAAGCTGTACTTCAGGAAAAACAATGAAGTGGAGCAGGGGCTGCTGCCGGACCTGCTCAGGTACCTGGTGCAGGACGACAAGGCGCTGGCCAGTACGCTCCAGCACTATCTGAGTCAGTACGAGCATATCTTCTCGATATTGAGGTCACGCCCGATCATTACTTACCAGGATTACGCAACGGGAATAGCCCGGTTTCTGGATATCTGGGTACTGCCGCAACTGGCTGTGCTTCTGCATCGGTTGAGCGGCAAGCTTTCTCCTCAAACGACGCTCCATCATTTCCACGCACTGCTGGTCAGCCACGGTGCCAGCGGTATACGAGCGGCTGCGGTAAAGGCCTATATAAAAAGCCTGGTTCCAGCCACGGTAGAAGCTCCGGATTTTTTCTATGCCCTGGACAAGGTCAGCGATAAATCCCATAAGAAAATCTCCACGATCAACGCTGAAGTCGAAGGCCTGAGGGCAGAGATTTCATCCAGCAAGCTGACCGCAGCAGAGCAGCAGGAGCTGCTGGACACCGTTCGTTGCGCCTATACGGCGGCGACCGCGCTGAGTCGTTTTTCCGAGATGTATGGCTCTGCCCGAATGGACTCGAAGGTCACCCTGGTAGAACGTTTTCGTTACCACTACGAAGCATTCTGCGGGCGCCGGGAGCCCGATCGACTGGCTACTTCGCATATCGGGCTGTTCGATGGCTTCATTGCTTCCGGATTGCCGGATGCCAGTGGAAATGGCCATCTTGAGCGCCAGTTCGCTATCTTTTCCCAGCAAGTCGGCGCACGGTCAGTGGAGGCGTTCGAACCCTTGTACCAGCTTGTTCTGGCCACTGAAGAGGAGTACAGGGACCCCGTGGCGATCGAGCAGGCATTCTCGAAGCTGGAGCAGCATCCGGATTACCGGCTGTTCGAGGCTTTTGCGTGGCAGGCGCGTGCCGTCTTGGCATTGGAGAATGGCGAGACTGCCCGGTCCCTGGCGTTTTATCGAAACGTCTTGCCGTACTCGAAAAAACAGCAACTGGGGCGTGTGGGGTTCTATGCCGCGTCCTATGCCATTGCCTTGGAGGTGATGCAGGAAACGCCGCTGCCACACGGACACCAAAACCCGCTGATCAGTTACAGGATCGAATCGGAGCAGCAGGTCGGTGAACTGCGGATGGAGTTTCCTACGGTTTTCAGTCCCTTCATTCAGCAGCCTGAATGGCCGGCCCCGGTGCAGGCGGTATTCTCCTCGATCAGGGAGTTCAACACGGACATGTTGGAACTGGCGCGAATTCCCCGGGAGATTTACTGCAACCCATTGAAAAAGCTCAACGGATTCATGGGAGAGTTCTTCAGTTCGCTGGCGTCGGGAAGCGATGAGGCTCAGTTCGGCAAGCTGATCTGCAAGGCCATCAAGGGCAAGGACCGGGGGCGCTCGGTGCTGAGTATGCATACCGCGACGCCTTATGAAGTCTTGCGGGATGAAATCCTGTACGCGCAAACACTGTTCGGTGGCCTCAAGCTGTACTTTCGGCTGAACCCGCACTTGCGTTCCTATCATGAGTTGTCGGATGCCCAGAAGAAAGTCATCTTGAAGGCCTTGAGCCCGGATCGTTACCGGCATGACTCGCAGCAGGTCCGTTGATCATTGCCGGGCAGCCGCAAGCTTCATCGTTCTGTTACCCCAGTGACGTACAACTGTCATCGAGGTGGCGCATCTTGTACTCCCGTACTCGCATTGGGAGACTCGAAATGGCCCGGCCTTACGAAGAGAGCAGCAGCGCAGTCAAGACCCGTCGTCAACAGGAAGACCAGCGCCGCATGGAATTTCGCCGCGCGATCGAACATCGCTGTGAGCTGCGCCGTCTGCAGCAGGAAATCAACGACTACCCCGAGCTGGACGCCGTCAATTACTGGCAGGCAGCCTCGGCAGCTTCCCGTCAAAACGCTCAACAAGCCCGCTGATCTGCACCCGTTCGCTGCGGATAAACCCCAGGAACGCATGCGCTACCGGTGACAGGCGTTTAGCCTTGGCCTGCACCAGGCACCAGCTGCGATACAACGGCAGCTCTTCGACCGGCAACTCGACGAGTCCCCCGGTCGCCAACTCAAGGTTCAGGGCGTGGCGCGTCAACAGCGCCACGCCCAGACCCGCCAGCACACACTCGCGCTGAGCCTCGGCCGACGACACTTCCAGGGTCTGGGTGAAGTGCACGCGCTTTTCCTTGAAATATTCCTCGCAGGCCAGGCGCGTGCCCGAACCCTGTTCGCGCACCAGCAGGTTGTAGGGTTCCAGGTCCTGCAGGCGCAGCGGCCCGAGGTGGCACAGCGGATGGTCGGGCGGCGCCACGGCGACGATCGGGTTATTGAGGAACGGCAGGAATTCCAGGCCCATGTCCTGCGGGACCATGGACATGATCACCAGGTCGTCGCGGTTGTCCGAGAGGCGGCGGATCACTTGGCCCCGATTGACCACCGTCAGTTGCAGGTTGACCTCCGGGTGCTGGCGCTTGAAGGCGGCGAACAGGTGCGGCACGAAGTACTTGGCGCTGGATTCCACCGCCAGTTTCAGCTGGCCCTGCAAGGAGCCCTGCATGTCCGACAGTTGCATGTCGAGGTTTTCCAGGCGCCCGAAGATGTCGCGGCTGGCCCGCTGCAGCGCCTCGGCGGCTTCGGTCATATAGAGCTTCTTGCCGACGTAATCGAACAGGGGCTGGCCGATCAGCTCTTCCAGCTGGCGAATCTGCAGGCTGACGGCGGGCTGGGTCAGGGACATTTCGTCGGCCGCCCGGCTGTAGGAGCGCAGATCGCAGACCTCATTGAAAATCTGCAATTGGCGTAATGTCATACGCATCAAGGACTTACGCATTATCTAAGGTCTCGCGCCGAAGGCTGTCGGATCAACTATAAGTCTTTGCTTATGAGCGACCCAATAATTATTGATTTTTGTTAATTCATCGACAGGAATAGTGTGGGCCTGCGACTGGCTTGAAACATTTGGTCACGCGCCGACCCGGTCTAGCGGGTCTTTTGTTCCAACGGCTCAAGGGTACCTCCAAGTGATAAAAAAGATCCTGATCGCCAACCGTGGTGAGATTGCCGTACGAATCGTGCGTGCCTGCGCCGAGATGGGCATTCGCTCGGTCGCGATCTTCTCCGACGCCGATCGCCATGCCCTGCATGTGAAGCGCGCGGATGAAGCCCACAGCATCGGTGCCGAACCCCTGGCCGGCTACCTGAACCCACGCAAGCTGGTGAACCTGGCCGTGGAAACCGGCTGCGACGCGCTGCACCCCGGGTACGGCTTCCTTTCGGAAAACGCCGAGCTGGCGGACATCTGCGCCGAACGTGGGATCAAATTCATCGGCCCATCGGCTGAAGTGATTCGCCGCATGGGCGACAAGACCGAAGCCCGCCGCAGCATGATCAAGGCAGGCGTGCCGGTCACCCCGGGCACCGAAGGCAACGTCGCCGATATCCATGAAGCCCTGAGCGAAGGCGACCGCATCGGTTACCCGGTGATGCTCAAGGCCACTTCCGGCGGTGGCGGCCGCGGCATTCGTCGCTGCAACAGCCGGGACGAACTGGAACAGGCGTTCCCACGGGTGATTTCCGAGGCGACCAAGGCGTTCGGTTCCGCCGAAGTGTTCCTGGAAAAGTGCATCGTCAATCCCAAGCACATCGAGGCGCAGATCCTCGGCGACAGCTTCGGCAACGTGGTGCACCTGTTCGAGCGCGACTGCTCGATCCAGCGCCGCAACCAGAAGCTGATCGAGATCGCCCCCAGCCCGCAATTGACCCCGGAACAGCGCGCCTACATCGGCGACCTGTCGGTGCGCGCGGCCAAGGCCGTGGGCTACGAGAACGCCGGTACCGTGGAGTTCCTGCTCGCCGACGGCGAGGTGTACTTCATGGAGATGAACACCCGGGTGCAGGTGGAACACACCATCACCGAAGAAATCACCGGCATCGACATCGTTCGCGAGCAGATCCGCATCGCTTCCGGCCTGCCGCTGTCGGTGAAGCAGGAAGACATCCACCACCGTGGTTTCGCCCTGCAGTTCCGGATCAACGCCGAAGACCCGAAGAACAACTTCCTGCCGAGCTTCGGCAAGATCACCCGTTACTACGCGCCCGGGGGCCCCGGCGTGCGGACCGACACGGCGATCTACACCGGCTACACCATTCCGCCGTTCTACGACTCCATGTGCCTGAAGCTGGTGGTCTGGGCCCTGACCTGGGAAGAGGCGATGGACCGTGGCTTGCGCGCCCTGGACGACATGCGTCTGCAAGGGGTCAAGACCACTGCTGCCTATTACCAGGAAATCCTGCGTAACCCGGAATTCCGTAGCGGCCAGTTCAACACCAGTTTTGTGGAAAGCCACCCTGAGCTGACCAACTACTCGATCAAGCGCAAACCCGAAGAGCTGGCCCTGGCCATCGCCGCCGCCATCGCCGCCCACGCAGGCCTTTGAATGCAGCGGCAAGCTGTGAGCGGCAAGCTGCAAGTAGAAGCAGATCGGCTTTTTCTTGCGGCTTGTAGCTTGAAGCTTGTCGCTATGAGGAGATAAGAATGTCCAAGAAGATCTTTGTTACTGACACCATCCTGCGCGACGCCCACCAATCGCTGCTGGCGACCCGCATGCGCACCGAAGACATGCTGCCGATCTGCGACAAGCTCGACAAAGTCGGCTACTGGTCGCTGGAAGTCTGGGGCGGCGCGACCTTCGACGCCTGCGTGCGCTTCCTCAAGGAAGACCCGTGGGAGCGCCTGCGCAAACTGCGCGCCGCGCTGCCCAACACCCGCCTGCAAATGCTCCTGCGCGGGCAGAACCTGCTGGGCTACCGCCATTACAGCGACGACGTGGTCAAGGCCTTCGTCGCCAAGGCGGCGGTCAACGGCATCGACGTGTTCCGCATCTTCGACGCCATGAACGACGTGCGTAACCTGCGGGTGGCCATCGAAGCGGTGAAAGCCGCCGGCAAGCACGCCCAGGGCACTATCGCCTACACCACCAGCCCGGTGCACACCATCGAGGCGTTCGTGGCCCAGGCCAAGCAAATGGAATCCATGGGTTGCGACTCGGTGGCGATCAAGGACATGGCCGGCCTGCTGACCCCTTACGCCACCGGCGAACTGGTCAAGGCGCTGAAGGCCGAGCAATCGCTGCCGGTGTTCGTCCACTCCCATGACACCGCCGGCCTGGCCGCGATGTGCCAGCTCAAGGCTATCGAGAACGGCGCCGACCATATCGACACCGCGATCTCCA
Source organism: Pseudomonas sp. GW822-FHT05A08 (assembly GCF_058800485.1). Lineage (NCBI taxonomy): Bacteria > Pseudomonadati > Pseudomonadota > Gammaproteobacteria > Pseudomonadales > Pseudomonadaceae > Pseudomonas > Pseudomonas sp. GW822-FHT05A08. The sequence goes on along the minus strand of NZ_CM179511.1, from coordinate 139,491 downwards.
GCTTCGCCTGGGGCACCAGCCACCCGGGCACCGAGTCGATGGTCGCCGCCCTCAAAGGCAGCGAATTCGACACTGGCCTGGACCTGGAACTGCTGCAGGAGATCGGCCTGTACTTCTATGCCGTGCGCAAGAAGTACCACCAGTTCGAAAGCGAATTCACCGCGGTCGACACCCGGGTGCAGGTCAACCAGGTGCCGGGCGGGATGATTTCCAACCTGGCCAACCAGCTCAAGGAGCAGGGCGCCCTGAACCGCATGAACGAAGTGCTGGCGGAGATCCCGCGGGTGCGTCACGACCTCGGCTACCCGCCGCTGGTGACCCCGACTTCGCAGATCGTCGGCACCCAGGCGTTCTTCAACGTGCTGGCCGGCGAGCGCTACAAGACCATCACCAACGAAGTGAAGCTGTACCTGCAAGGCGGCTACGGCAAGGCACCGGGCGAGGTGGACGAGAAGCTGCGGCGCCAGGCCATCGGCAGCGAAGAAGTGATCGACGTGCGCCCGGCCGACCTGCTGAAGTCGGAAATGACCAAGCTGCGCAATGACATCGGCGCCCTGGCCAAATCCGAAGAAGACGTGCTGACCTACGCCATGTTCCCGGACATCGGGCGCAAGTTCCTCGAAGAACGCGAAGCCGGCACCCTGACTCCGGAAGTGCTGCTGCCGATTCCGGAAGCGGGTGGTGTGACCTCGGCCGGCGGCGAAGGTGTACCGACCGAGTTCGTCATTGACGTGCACGGCGAGACCTACCGCGTCGACATCACCGGTGTCGGCGTGAAGGCCGAAGGCAAGCGCCACTTCTACTTGTCCATCGACGGCATGCCGGAAGAAGTGGTGTTCGAGCCGCTCAACGAGTTCGTCGGCAGCGGCAGCAGCAAGCGCAAGCAGGCCAGCGCGCCGGGCCACGTCAGCACCACCATGCCGGGCAACATCGTCGACGTGCTGGTCAAGGAAGGCGACACCGTCAAGGCCGGCCAGGCGGTGCTGATCACCGAAGCCATGAAGATGGAAACCGAAGTCCAGGCGGCCATCGCCGGCAAGGTCACCGCCATCCATGTGGCCAAGGGCGACCGGGTCAACCCGGGCGAAATCCTGATCGAGATCGAAGGCTGATTTTCAATCCTTCATCGGTAACTGTTTACCTCGGGGGGGCTACGGCCTCCCTTTTTTTTGCCTGTTGCCGGGGCGGCGGGGGGGGGGCAATGCGCGTGCCGCTACAGGCGGCTTGAGGGATATTTCCAGGCTGGAACGAGCATCATGTGAATGTATTTTAATGCACTTATTTCATTCTGGATTTTGTATATCTGTATTACAATACACTTAACTGACTTATAGCTCATTAAAAGTGCACTAAAATGCAGGTGACAAAGTGCTTCGGCTGACGTTGCAGCTCTACTGCGCAGGGGCATGGAACGACGCCATGACCCTGACCTTCGACAGGCCCGAAGAGGGCTTCGCCAGCCCCTGCCGTTTTGGTTATGTCCAGCAGTATCTGGTGGATAACCTGGAGGCTGTCGCCAGCCCGCTGGCCAGGTCGGTCAGTGCGCAGATCCCATTGGGCTGGGAATCGTGGCGGGAAGAACGGGCCCCGGCCTTTCTCTATGACCTTGCCCCGGCGGCAGCGACCGGGCGCTTCCTGCTGCGCCAGATTGGCCACGAGCGGCCGGACGGCATGGGCGTCGAGTTGTTCCTCTTGAGTCGGTCCACTGCGGCACCCATCGGCAACCTGCGGATCAAGGAGTCGCTGGCGGGCTTGCGCAGGCGTCCGGCGCTGGGGTTTTCCCGGGACCAGGTGATCGCCCTCGATAATCGCTTTCTCGAGTACGCCCACGAGCAGGGCGCGGCGTTCGGCGGTACTGCGAGCATCGGCGGTGAGGCGCCCAAGCTGCTGCTGAGTCAAAACCGCGAGGGCCTGCTGTACCCCGATGCGCTGCTCGACGACGCCTCGGCGGCGTACCACTGGTGGGTGAAGTTTCCCCGCAACCCGGCCACGCAGAATGACGGCGACATCCTCAGGAGCGAATTCCACTATTACCGGGCGCTGCAACAGTTGGGCATCGATACGCTGCCGGCCGAGGGCCTGGCCCTGGAAGAAGGACCCAGGCCCAGCCTGTGGATGCAGCGCTTCGACCGTCGGGTAACGCCGGCGGGGGTGGAGCGCCTGGCGGTGGAGTCGATCTATTCCCTGGCGGGGCTGGTGGGCCATGGCCAGGGCATGCGGCACACCGAGGTGCTGGGGATCCTCGCCGAACTGTGGCGAGCCACGGGCCAGGAATCGGCGATCCCCGAGCTGGTGGCGGATTACCTGCGCCGGGACCTGCTCAACAAGATCCTCGGCAACTCGGACAATCATGGACGCAACCTCTCGATCATCCGCACCGACAGTCGGGTGCAGCTGGCGCCGATCTACGATCTGGCACCCACGGTCATGGACGATGAGGGCATTACCCGGACCATCAAATGGCCCGGGCGCATGGAAGTGGCGGGTGACGTGGACTGGCGCCTGGTATGCGCGAGCCTGAAGCCGCTGCTCGACCCTGAAGCCGCCCTGACACGCCTGCGGGAGGATGCCGAACGGCTACGGGCCTTGCCGGACCTGTTGCACGCCAGCGGCTTGCCCGACGCCACCCTGAATCACCCGCGCATTCACTTGCGCCACTTGGACCGACGCCTGCAGGAGTGGGGACTGCGATGAGTACAACCCTGGAAGAACGCGGCGCGCTGATCGACAACATCCAGCAGGAGCTGGCGGCCGGCCGCTTGCCGCTTGGCGATGCGGTCAGGCGCCTGCGCAGCGAAGTCACGGGGCTGCACCAGAGCCAGTTCGCCAGGATGTGCCGGATTTCCCTGCGCACCCTGATCCACATCGAACACGGTGACGGCAACCCGACCCTCAAGTCGTTGAACGCGGTGTTCAAGCCCTTCGGTTTGCAGATGGGGGTGCTGGCCGTGCAGAAAACCAGTCGCGCCCGCTCGCTGCTCAGTGATCTCGAGCGCCTGGAAAAGGGCCCGGGTACGCCCGAACCCTCGGCACCTCACTGAGCCTCAGTCGCGCTGGGCGTAAGCCTTGCCGTAATGCCTTTCCATCCGCGCCTGGATCAGTTCCAGGCCGATCGACAGCAACCAGTAGATGATCGCCGCGGTGCTGAGCATTTCGATGTAGCGGTAGCTGGAGCGGCCGTAGGACTGGGCCAGGAACATCACTTCCCAGACGCCCATCACCGAGATCAGCGACGAGTCCTTGAGCATCGAGATGAACTGGTTGGTGGCCGGCGGGATGATGGTGCGCATGGCCTGGGGCAGGGTCACCTGCCAGAAGATCACGCTGTCACTCATGCCCAGGGCCAGGGCCGCCTGGCGTTGGCCGTGGGGCACGCCGAGGATGCCGGCGCGGAAGATTTCGCTGAGGTAGGCGCCGTAGTTCAGCGACAGGGCGATGATCCCCGCGGCGATGGCGCCCGGCACCACGCCCAGTTGCGGCAGGCCGAGGTAGATCAGCAGGATCTGGATCAGCAGCGGCGTGCCGCGAAAGAACGAGGCGTAGAAGCTGGCGATGCCAAAGGCCACGGCGCTTTTCGACAACCGGGCCAGCGCGGTGACGAAGCCCAGCAGCGACGACAGCACGATCGAGCAGAGGCAGAGGAACAGGGTCAGCGCCGCGCCTTGCAGAAACCCGTTGGGGGCCAGGGTGATGCCGAGCAGGTTGGGCAGCTTGTCGAGGATGATCGAGAACTTCAGGTCGAAGCTCAGGAAGAAACTGGCGAACAGGCCGAACAGCACCGCCCAGGTCAGGTACAGGCGGGCGCGGAAACCGAAGAGGCGTTTGACCCGTGGCCCGGCCAGCGCTTGCGGTGGCCGGGGCGGTTGCGAAAGAGAAGTCATTGGCTGATGTCGGCGCCGATCCATTTCTGCGAGAGCTTGCTCAGGGTGCCGTCCTGCTTCAGCTGGGCGAATACTTCACGGACCTTGGCATGCCACTGGGCGTCGCCTTTCTCGATGGCCACCGAGTTGGGTTCGGCGTACAGCGGCTCGCCGGCGAGCTTGAAGCGCGGGTCCTGGGCCAGGCGCGGCTGGGCCGTTACCAGGTTGGTGAGGATCGCGTCCAGGCGCACGCCAGCGCCCAGGCCGAGGTCCTGGAAGGCCACGTTGTCGGTGTCGTACGGGGCGATCTGCACGTTGTCGAACGGGTACTGCAACCGGGTGTCCTCGGCACCCTCGATCACCAGGTTCTTGTTCAGGTAGCTCTCGTAGCTGGACGCGCTGGTCAGGCCGACCTTCTTGTCGCTCAGGTCCTTGGCGCCGTGGATACGATCGTCCTTGGCGTTGACTACGATCACCGCCGGCGAGGCGTAGTACTGCACCGGAAAGTCGAAGACTTCGGCGCGGGCCTTGCTCGGGGTCATGGAGCAGATGCAGATGTCGTAGCGGCCGCTCCAGCGGCCGGCGGCGATCACGTCCCAGGACGGCGTTTCCAGGCGCAGCTTCACCCCCAGTTTGTCGGCCACGGCCTTGGCCACGTCGACGTCGAAGCCATCGAGCTGGTTCTGATCGTTGAGGAAGGAGAAGGGCGGGTAGCTTTCCATCAGCACGCCGACCAACTCTTTTTTCTGTTCGATACGGTCCAGCGTGGCACCGGCAAAAGCCTGGCTGGAGGCAGCGAGAATCGTCAGGCCCAGGGCCAGCAGCGGTTTGAATTTCATTGGAATCCCGGGCAGAAAAAAGGTTGTTATTAACTGAATGGTGCGTATTAAATAGTTATAAGAGCGACTCAGATAGTGAGTTATTTTCATAAGCATATGAGTAAAGAGCATATGGGCACAGGCAGCAGGGTAATTCTGGATGGCGGCATGGGTCGTGAACTGCAACGCCGCGGGGCGCCGTTCAGGCAGCCCGAGTGGTCGGCGCTGGCCCTGAGCGAAGCGCCGCAGGCAGTGGAAGCGGTGCATGCGGCTTATATCGAGAGCGGTGCCAACGTCATCACCAGCAACAGCTACGCGGTGGTGCCGTTCCACATCGGCGAAGCGCGTTTTGCCGCCGAAGGCCAGGCGCTGGCGGCCTTGGCCGGTGAACTGGCGCGGCGCGCGGTCCAGGCTTCCGGCAAGCCGGTGCGGGTAGCCGGTTCGCTGCCGCCGCTGTTCGGCTCCTATCGCCCGGACCTGTTCGAGGCCGATCGCGCCGCCGAGTTGCTGGCGCCGCTGGTCAACGGCCTGGCTCCGCATGTCGACCTGTGGCTGGCGGAAACCCAGAGCTCCACGGTCGAGGCACGGGCGATCCATGCCGGCCTGCCCAAGGACGGCAAACCCTTCTGGCTATCGTTCACCTTGCACGATGAGAACCCTGACCAGGTGCCACGCCTGCGCTCCGGCGAGCCGGTGGCGGACGCGGCGGCGGTGGCCGCCGAGCTGGGGGTGGAAACCCTGCTGTTCAATTGCAGCCAGCCGGAAGTGATAGGCGCGGCGATCGACGCGGCGCGGGTAACCTTCGAGCGGCTGGGGGTGAAGATCCATATCGGCGCCTATGCCAACGCCTTCCCGCCGCAACCGAAAGAAGCCACGGCCAACGATGGCCTCGACCCGCTGCGCGACGACCTCGACCCGCCGGGTTACCTGCAATGGGCGGCCGACTGGCGGCAACGCGGCGCCAGCCACTTGGGCGGTTGCTGCGGTATCGGGCCGGAGCACATTGCGGTGCTGGCGCAGCAGCTGGCCTAAACCGTGCGACTCCTATATCCCGACCACGCTCGATGCTCTATGTAGCCGCTGCCGAAGGCTGCGATCGAGCGGCACGCTCGCGGGGATCCTGCAACCGCCAAAGACCCTGCGGGTCTATCGCAGGCTGCGCCAGCGGCTACAAGGGCAATGCCGGGCACGATAATGCAGCCGTGCTCATGCTTTGTGTAGCCGTTGCCGAAGGCTGCGATCGAGCGGCACGCTCGGCGGGGATCTTGCTGGCGCCAAAGACCCTGCGGGTCTATCGCAGGCTGCGCCAGCGGCTACAGGGGCAGTGCCGGGCACGATAATGGAGCCGTGTTCCATGCTTTGTGTAGCCGCTGCCAAAGGCTGCGATCGAGCAGCACGCTCGCGGGGATCCTGCAACCGCCAAAGACCCTGCGGGTCTATTGCAGGCTGCGCCAGCGGCTACAGCGGTTTACCCCCGGCACTCCGCCAACCCCTTCAACTGCCCCGAGCCGCTCTGGTTGTCCTCGCTCAACCAGCGCTCGAACCCGGCGCCGACCTTCGGCCATTCGGAATCGAGGATCGAATACCAGGCGGTATCGCGGTTCTGGCCCTTGACCACCATGTGCTGGCGGAACACCCCTTCGAAACTGAAACCCAGGCGCTCGGCCGCATAACGCGAGCGGGCGTTGGCGTTGTTGCACTTCCACTCCAGGCGGCGATAACCGAGGGCGAAGGCTTCCTTGGCCAGCAGGTACACCGCTTCGGTGCTCTTGGGCGAGCGTTGCATGGGTGCGCCGAAGGTGACGTGGCCGATCTCGATGCGGCCCTGGGCCGGGACGATCGACATCAGGCTGAGCAGGCCCTGCACCTGGCCGCTGGCCCGGTCGACCACGCTGAAGAAATACGGGTCGCTGTTGGCCGCATGGTTGTTCAGCCAGTCATTGAAGGCGCTGCGCTCGGTAAAGGGCCCGTAGGGCAGGTAGTCCCACAGCTTGGGGTCGGCGCCCGGGCCCTGGAAGGCGTGCCACAGGTCGTCGGCGTGGCGCGCCGGGTCGAGTTTTTCCAGGCGGATAAAGCGCCCTTCGAGCAGGGTGGTCGACGGCGGCGGTACGCCTTTCCAATCGGCGAGTGAGGTCGGCATGGGTTCTCCTTGAACGCTTAAAGGGCTTTGCGAAATTGAATGAAACCCGGGCGTTCAGCGATCCGCTCGTAGAGCTGGATGGCGGTGGCGTTGGTTTCGTGGGTCAGCCAGTGGACCTTGCAGCAGCCGTCGGCCTTGGCGGTGGCGTAGACGAATTCGATCAGTTGGCGACCGACGCCGGTGCCGCGTTGCTCCGGGACCACCAGCAAGTCCTGCAGGTAGCAGGAGTTCTCGATGCTCCAGTTGGAGCGATGGTAGATGAAATGCACCATGCCCACCGCCTGCTCGCCGTCCCAGGCCAGGGCGGCGTGGGTCGGCTCGGCGGGATCGAGGAAGCGCTGCCAGGTGCTGCGGGTGACCGCGTCGGCCAGCTCGGTCTCGTAGAAACGCAGGTAGGCCTGCCACAGCGGCAGCCAGGCTGCATGGTCAGCGGCGGTGACGGGACGAATCTGGATCTGGCTCATGGCTGCTCCTGGCGCATCAGTTGGGAAATGCTCTGGTCATGGGGATCGGCGCTGGCGGCCAACCCTTCGCGCACGCCGGCGATGTCGGCGGCGGTGCGGTTCTGGCTGAGTTTGCGCTTGCCCTCCAGGCGCTGGATCGGCAGGGCGAAGCCGACGATGGCGCGCAGCATGCTGTCCATGAACTCGGCGGGGGCGTCCTCGAATTTCCAGGGGCTGGCGCGGCCGGCTTCATGCTGGTCGGTCAGGGCGCTGACCACTTCGCGGATGCGCTGCGGATCGTGGAACACCTCGGCCACGCCGTAGGCATGCACGCTCACGTAGTTCCAGGTCGGCACCACTTTGCCGTGCTCGGCCTTGCTCGGGTACAGCGACGGGCTGACGTAGGCTTCGGCGCCCTGGAAGATCAGCAGCGCCTCGGCGCCGCTGGCCAGTTCCTGCCATTGCGGGTTGGCCCTGGCCAGGTGGCCGTAGAGGGTGCCGTACGGGCCCTGGTCCGGGGCGAACGACAGCGGCAGGTGATTGGCCTGCAGACCGCGCTCCCCGTAGGTCACCAGGGTGGCAAGGCGGGTTTCCCCGATCAGCTGGTGCAGGGTAGGCAGGTCTTCTTCGGCGAAAGCGCGGGGTAGGTACATGGAAAAATATCCTTGGCGAATGGCTGCATCCTAGGCAGGCTATTGGTCTGTTGTAAGAGCCATCTTCAGTCATTTTCATAGGTCCATTGGCGGGTCCATTCAGCCGGCCGGGGGGAGTACATGAACAGCCCGACATTGCCGCTTTCCTTCAACCCCGCCGGTATCGAGCTGGACCGCGGCCAGGGGCTCAGCCGCCAGCTGTACCAGGCGCTGCGCCAGCGGGTGCTGGACGGTCGGCTGGCCAGCGGCACGCGCCTGCCGGCCAGCCGCGACCTGGCGGCGGCCCTGGAGATTTCCCGCAATAGCGTGGTGCGCGCCTACGACCAGCTGTACGCCGAAGGTTTTATCGAAGGCCGGGTGGGCGATGGCACCTACGTGGCGCAATTGCCCGAGAGCCGGCTGCCGATCAAAAAGGCCACAAAAAATTTATCCACAAAAGTATCCACAGGGTTATCACCAGGCTTACCCACAGGGTTATCCACAAAATGTCTGGACTTACCTGGGATTACATCCAGTAAAGTTATCCACAGCGAGGCGTTGGAGCGGGTCGAACAGCACCATTTGGCGACTCCGCAAAGCGGTCCGCCACGGGCTTTTCGGGTGGGGATTCCGGCCTTCGATCTGTTTCCGTTCGAGGTCTGGGCCAAGCTGAATGCGGCTTTCTGGCGCAAACCGGATCTGGGCCAGCTGTGTTATGGCGATTCGGCCGGTGAGGAGCGCCTGCGCGGATTGATCGCCGCCTACTTGCGCAGTTCGCGCGGCATGCAATGCAGCGCTGAACAAATTGTGATCACCAGTGGTGCACAACAGGGCATAAGCCTTTGTGCACAGTTGCTGGTGAACCCTGGCGACGGGGTGGCGGTGGAAAATCCCGGCTATCGGGCGGCGGGGCATGCCTTCGCGATTGCCGGCGCGCGCCTGCACGGGGTGGCGGTGGATAACGAGGGCTTCGACTGCGGGGCGCTGGCAGCCCTGAGCGATTGCCGACTGGTCTACGTTACGCCGTCCCATCAGTACCCCACCGGGGTCACCCTGAGCCTGGCCCGGCGCCTGGAACTGCTGGCCTGGGCCGAGCGCAGCAATGGCTGGATCGTCGAGGACGACTATGACGGCGAGTACCGCTACAGCGGGGCGCCGCTGGCCCCCCTGGCGGCGCTCGACCGGCAGGGCCGGGTGCTGTACGTCGGCACTTTCGGCAAGGTCGCGTTCCCGGCCTTGCGCCTGGGTTACCTGGTGCTGCCGCCGGCGCTGGTGCAACCCTTCGCTCAGCGCCGGGCGCTGGATGTGCGCCATTCCGAGGTCAGCACCCAGGCGGTGATGGCCGAGTTCATGGCCGCCGGGCATTTCCAGCGGCATATCCGGCGCATGCGCCGCGCCGCCCTGAGTCGGCGCAATGCCTTGCTGGCCGGCTGGCCTGTGGATATCCCCGGGGTGGGCAAGGTGCCAAACGTGGCGGCGGGCCTGCACCTGACGATCCCGGTGCAGAGCCTGGCGCGGGAGCGCGAACTGGTGGAAAAGGCCGCCGCCGTGGATGTCGAGATCAACGGCCTGAGCAACTACTGGCTGCCGGACTCGCCCCAGCCGGCGGACCAGCGCGCTGGCCTGGTGCTGGGCTTCGCCGCGGTGCCCGAGGCCGCTATCGCCTGTGCCCTGGAGCGTCTGCGCCGGGCCTGGGGCGTGTGACGGCTATACTCGCGGCCATTGTCTTTGTCGAGAACCCTTATGAGCCTGACTCTTTCCGCGACGCCCGAACGCAAGTTCGGCGCGCCCTTGTTCGCTTTGATCGTGCTGCTGGCCGGCGCTGTATTCCTGCAGGCCCAGGTCGGCTCGCGCCAGGTGTGGCTGTTGCTGCTGGGCGCGGCCCTGGGCCTGACCCTGTATCACGCCGCCTTCGGTTTCACTTCGGCTTGGCGGGTGTTTATCCGCGATCGCCGCGGCGCCGGCCTGCGGGCGCAGATGGTCATGCTGGCGCTGGCGGTGCTGCTGTTCTTCCCGGCTCTGGGCGCGGGCAGCCTGTTCGGTTCGCCGGTCACGGGGCTGGTGGCGCCGGCCGGCGTCTCGGTGATTGTCGGTGCGTTCATTTTCGGCATCGGCATGCAGCTGGGCGGTGGTTGCGCGTCCGGCACGCTGTTTACCGTGGGCGGCGGCAACGCGCGGATGCTGGTGACCCTGCTGTTTTTCATCTGCGGTTCGCTGATCGCCACCCACCATGTGGACTGGTGGTTCGCCTTGCCGTCGCTGCCGCCGGTGTCCATCGTGCAGCGCTTCGGCGTGGCGCCGGCATTGGGGCTCAGCCTCGGTCTGTTCGCCCTGATCGCCCTGGTTACGGTACGCCTGGAGAAGAGCCGCCACGGCACGCTGGAAGCGCCGGTCGACAGCGCGCACCAGGGCTGGCGCCGCCTGCTGCGCGGGCCCTGGCCATTGGTGTGGGGCGCGGTCGCCCTGGCCCTGTTGAACTTCGCCACCCTGGCCCTGGCCGGCCGGCCCTGGGGCATCACCTCGGCGTTTGCCCTGTGGGGCGCCAAGGTCGCCAGCGGGCTGGGGGTGGATGTCGGCAGTTGGGTGTTCTGGCAGGGCGCGGCGAACGCCAAGGCCCTGGCCGCGCCGGTGTGGCAGGACATCACCAGCGTGATGGATATCGGCATCGTCTTCGGCGCCTTGCTGGCGGCGGGCCTGGCCGGGCGTTTCGCGCCAAGCCTGAAGATTCCCGCGCGCTCGCTGGTGGCGGCGGTGATTGGTGGTTTGCTGCTGGGATACGGTGCGCGCCTGGCCTACGGCTGCAACATCGGCGCCTACTTCAGCGGTATCGCCTCCGGCAGCCTGCACGGCTGGCTGTGGCTGGTAGCGGCCTTTATCGGCAATGGCGTAGGCGTGCGCCTGCGGCCGTGGTTCTTTGCCGAGGAGCGTCAACCGCAAGGGCTGACGGGGTGCTGAAACGTTCTTGAGGCAGGGGCTCTGTAGGAGCGAGGATTGCCCGCGATGAACGATAACGCGGTGCAATCGATACACCGCGGTGTCCCTATCGCGGGCAAGCCTCGCTCCTACGGACGCCGGGCGATCAGGTCCCGGCCTTGATCTTGGTCCAGGCCCGGGTCCGCGCCCGTTCCGCGTCCCGTGGCAGCGGCCGCAAGGTGTACAGCGTGCTCATCGCCGCGTCGGTCGGGTACAGGTTGGGGTTGTTGCGGATCGACGGATCGACCTGCTCGGTGGCGTCCCTGTTCGGGTTCGGGTAGCCGACGAAGTCGCTGACCGGGGCGATCACCTTGGGTTGCAGCAGGTAGTTGATGAAGCGGTAGGCATCGTCCGGGTTCTTCGCGCCTTTGGGGATCGCCAGCATGTCGAACCAGATCGGCGCCCCTTCCTTGGGCAGGCGCATGTCCACCACCACGCCGTTCTTGGCTTCCTTGGCGCGGTTGGCGGCCTGGGAGAAGCTGCCGGAATACCCCACCGCCACGCAGATATCGCCATTGGCGATGTCGGCCATGTACTTGGACGAGTGGAAGTAGGTGACGTAGGGGCGGATCTTCAGCAGCAGTGCTTCGGCCTTGGCGTAGTCCGCCGGCTGCTTGCTGTTGGGGTCCAGGCCCAGGTGCTGCAGGGCCAGCGGCAGGATCTCCGACGGCGAGTCGAGCAGGGCCACGCCGCACTGCTTGAGCTTGCTGATGTTCTCTTCCTTGAAGATCAGGTCCCAGCTGTCCACCGGCGCGTTCTCGCCGAGGGCGGCCTTGACCTTGGCTGGGTTGAAGCCGATCAGGATGGTGCCGTACATGTAGGGCACGGCGAACTTATTGCCCGGGTCGTTGGCCTCGATCAGCTGCATCAGCTTGGGATCGAGGTGGTTCCAGTTCGGCAGCTTGCTGCGGTCCAGCGGCTGGAACACCCCGGCCTCGATCTGCTTGGCGAGGAACACGTTGGACGGCACCACCACGTCGTAGCCGGAGTTGCCGGTCAGCAGCTTGGCTTCCAGCGCCTCGTTGGTGTCGAAGATGTCGTAGACCAGCTTGACCTGGCTGTTCTCGGCCTTGAAGTCTTCCAGGGCCTTGGGGGTGATGTAGTCGAACCAGTTGTAGACGCGCAGGGTGCGTTCTTCAGCCTGTGCGGCACTGCCCAGCAGCGCCGCGCAGAGCGCGGGCAAGAGGTAGCTTTTGAGCCTGTTCATGTGGCGGGTTTCCTTCACTGGGCGTTTTGAAAGCCTTCGAGAACGTTGACGGCGTTGATGCCGATCTCTTCCACGGCGTAGCCGCCTTCCATGACGAACAGCGTCGGCGTGCCCAGGGCGGCAATGCGTTGCCCCATGGCCAGGTAGTCCGGGCTGTCGAGCTTGAACTGCGAGATCGGGTCGTCCTTGAAGGTGTCCACGCCCAGCGATACGACCACTATGTCGGCGCCATAACGGCGGATTTCCTCGCAGGCCTGTTCCAGCGCCGCGCTCCAGCTGTCCCAGCCGCTGCCGGCGGGCAGCGGGTAGTTGAAGTTGAAGCCCTCGCCGGCACCTTCGCCGAGTTCGTCCGCGTACCCCAGGAAGAACGGGAATTCGGCTTCCGGGTGGCCGTGGATCGAGGTGAACAGCACGTCACTGCGTTCGTAGAAAATCGACTGGGTGCCGTTGCCGTGGTGGTAGTCGACGTCGAGGATCGCGACCTTCTTGTGGCCCTGGTCGAGGAAGGCCTGGGCGGCGATGGCCGCGTTGTTCAGGTAGCAGTAGCCGCCCATCAGGTCGCCGGCGGCATGGTGTCCCGGTGGCCGGCACAGGGCGAAGGCACTGCGCGCGCCGCGCTGGATCACCGCCTGGGCGGTCAGGGCGACTTGCGCGGCGCTGTAGGCCGCCTGCCAGGTGCCGGCGGTGATCGGCGCGCCACCGTCGAAGCTGTAGTAGCCAAGCTGGCCGTGCAGGCTGGTGGGGATCACGCTGCGCAGGGTGCGCGCCGGCCAGGTGTAGGGCAGCAGGTCGCCGTCGATGCCCTGGGCGGCCCAGCGGTCCCAGGCGCCCTTGAAGAAGTCCAGGTAGGCGCGGCTGTGGATGCGTTCGATGGGCCCCAGGCCGAAGTCCCTGGGCGCCTCGACCGGGCCCAGGTTGCGATACTTCACGCGGTCCAGCACGTGGTCGGCGCGCGACGGCATTTCGAAGCAGGGCATCAGTTGCCCGTCGATCAGTTCGCAGCGGCCGTGGTGCAGGTGGTGATCGTCCGAGTAGATCGTCAGCATTTCTTGTTCTCCGCAGGCTGGTTCGGTGCTCACAGTCTTGCGGCGCCGGGGCTTTTGGAGAACGGCAGGAGCGGCCAAAAGGGGATCGATATGGCCAAAACCTGTGTCCGCAATTCGCCCCTTGAAACAGCACGGCGCCCCATTGCGGGGCGCCAGCGGGGTCAGCTTGCGGGCGGCGCTTGATCGAAGCGCTGCAGCACCTGGAGCATGTCCTCGCGTTTTTTCCGGGTGAGGATACCCAGCAGCAGGGCGCGGCCGTTTTTCTCGCAGCGCTGGCCGGCGTTCGGATCGGCGCCTTTCTCCAGCAGCAGGGTGAACATGTCCAGGGTCTCCTGCTGGCTGACAGTGGGGGACTTGTCGTCGGCGGAGGTCTTGTCGGCGACGAACGTCAGCAGGCTCTGGCCGCCGGGTTGCTGGTTGGAGCAGGTGCCACGACCGTAGTTCAGGTTGAGATTGGCACCGGCTTCGATCAGCTGCCTCATGGCCGTGTAGTTGTTGCCCCAGAACGCCCGGTACAGTGCGGTTTCGTTGTCATCCACGGTGCGCAGTTCGAGGTTCTGCGGGTGTTGCAGCAGCCAGGTGAAGCCTTCGAGGTTGCGTGTCTGCTCGGCCAGTTGCATCAGCGGGGTGTAGCCCCGGCTGTTTTGCTCGTCGATGGCGACGCCGGCTTCCAGGAGGAATTTGAGACGCCCGCCCTGGTTCAGGTCGGGGCTGTCCTTGAGGTCGCGCTCCATGGCCTGCAGGGCCAGGGTGGTCCATTTGTACTGGCCGCTGGTATGGGCGTCGTGGGCCAGCAGCAGTCGGGCGATCTCCAGGTTTGGCGCATCCAGGGCGTGCAGCAGGGCGCTGCGCCCGTCGTCGGCCATGACTTCGCCACTGACGCCACCGGCCAGCAAGCGCCGGACCTCGGCCGCGTCGCCGGCATCCACGGCGGCCACCAGCGGCCAGAAGCCCTGGCACGCCTGCGGGTTGGCGGACTTCAGGCCCAGGCGCTCTAGCACCCGCGGCGGCACGCTCAACTGGCGTTGCAGGCGCAGGCCGCAATACAGCCGATAGCGCTCGATGGCGCGGCCCTGGTGGATGTTGTCCAGCGGCCGTTGTTCGAACTGGGCCCAGTCCAGGTCGGCCAGGTTGAGGTAGGTCGGCATGCGCCCGGGTTCCCGGCGCAACACCTCCAACAGCCAGGGGCGGGCGGTTTTCAGCTGGCCGGCCTCGCTGGTCCAGTAGGCGATGTCGTTGAGCAGGCCCGGGTATTCACTGCGGTCCTGGGCCATGGTGCGAAAGTCATGGGCGGCGAAGAAGTCTTCTACCTGGCGGATGCCCGGCCCCTTGTCCTTGGCTTTGCGCAGTTGCTCGTGGAGTTCGCGGAACCGCGCCCAGACGTCATCCGCCGTGGCCGCTGGCGCATAGGCATTGAAGGTGATCGGACCTGCGCCGCTGCTGAAGGGCCGGAACCACGCAGGAAAGCGCTGCAGGGCGTACAACCACTGTTGCTCGATCTCGGTGCCGATCGGTTGCAGCGGCGTGAAGTCCATCTGGGTCAGGTCGCGGCGGTGACTGACGGCCAGCATCGGCTGCTGCGGATAGCGCTGGTCGATCAGCAGATAACGCTGGCTGAGTTGCCAGTCCGGGCTGATGCAATTGAAGCTCAAGGGCGTCAGGCTCAGCCCGACTTCGAGCTGATTGCTCGGCGGCCAGTTGTCCGAGACCTGGATCGGGTCGTCCGGCGAGACGCAGGCCCGCAGTTCCTCGGGGCTGAATAGCGGCAAGGGCGGCGACTTGTAGATGCGCTGCTGGTACTGCGTGTCCTGGTAGGCGTTGAGATAAAACAGCCCGCGGTACTGGCTGAGCACGATCCGCGCCGGCAGCTGCTCAAGGCCTGGCAGGGGGAACGGCTTGATCTGCAGGGTGGCGGTTTCCGGCTCGTCCAGGACGATACCGCGGGAGACTTGCCACCATTTGATCTTGGCCAGGTCCAGGTCGAATGCCTGGACGGCGGGGGCGATGGCGAGCATCAGCAGCGCCAGGCCGCTCGCGCAAAAGCGGATGTGCCTGGCAACGATGCCTGTAAAGAAGTTCACGTTTGCAGTCCCTTGCCGGTATGAAAGGCCGGCAATGTAATGCAATCGGCGGTTTTATGCCGGGGTTTGTGTCAGGGCCGGAACTGGCTCGGGGCGACGCCGCTCCAGCGCACGAAGGCATGGCGGAAGCTCGCGGTTTCGCTGAAGCCCAGGGCTTCGGCGATGCGGTAGATCGGCAGGTCGTCCTCGCAGAGCATCTGCTTGGCCCGCTCGAAGCGCAGCTCGTCGAGCAGTTCCTGATAGCTGCACCCCAGGTCCTTGAGGTGCCGGCGCAGGGTGCGGGCCGAGCAGTTCATCTGTTCGGCCAGGCCTTCCAGTCCCGGCGCGGCGTCCAGTTGCGCCGCCAGCAGCTGGCGGATACGCCCCAGCCAGGCCTGGCGCCCGGTGAATTCGGTGTTCTGCTTGCGGCAGCGTTCGGCCATGGCCTGGTGGGTGATGGCGTCCGCCAGGGGCAGCGGCTGTTCGAGCCAGCGCCGGTCGAAGGCGAAGGCATTGCAGGTTGCATCGAATTGCAGCGGGCAGTCGAAGCGCTCGGCATAGCGGCGCTGGTAATCGGGGGCGGGGTAGTCGAAGCGGGCACCGCGCAAGGGCAGCGGATGGCCCAGCAGGTCGTCGCAGATGACCTTCATCGACACCAGGCAGAACTCGATATTGAAGGTCGCCAGCGCCGGGTTCTCGCGGTAATCCGCGGCGGTCAGCCAGATCAGCTCGCCATCCGCTTCCAGGCTCAGCTCGAAAAGTGTTCCCAACAGCGCCGGATAACGCAGCGCCAGGCGCAAAGCGTCACCTAAGGTGGCACTGGTGAGCAGGGCATAACCGAGCATGCCGTAGCTGGAGACGTGCATGCGCCGGCCCAGCTCCAGGCCGATATCCCGTTGCAGGGCCACGGCGTTGGCGCACACCAGCATTTCCTGGTTGGTGGTGATGCGGGTGTCGGCGCGGCTCAGGTCGGCGGCGTTGATGCCGCTGCCGGCCAGCAGCGCGTCACTGGGCAGCCCTTGGTCTTTGAAGGTGTTGAGCACCAGCGAGACGGCGTTGAGGGTGGTGAGGTGGGAATGCAGCATGTCCGTTTCCAGCCCGGGGGATGCTGAAAACGGAGCAATTTGTATGCCGCGCCTGCGACAAATTCCAACGATGACGTGGGGCGGCGGCTGGATCGCCGCGTTGCGGCTATCGCGAGCAAGCTCGCTCCTACAAGGGACTGTGGAGCTTGCTCGCGATGAAGGTGAACGATGACGTGCTGTCAGCTCAGCTCGCCGCACAGGTCCAGTTCCACCAGGCGCCGCACTTCGGCGCTGTCCAGGCCGGCGCCCAGCAGGGCGTTGAGCTTGCCGAAGGCCGCTTCGCGGGTCATGCCGCCGCCGGACAGTACGCCGACGCCGCGCAGGCGGCTGCCGGCCTCGTAGATGTCCAGTTCCACGCCGCCTTCATGGCATTGGGTGATGGCGACCACCACGATGCCCTGTTCCCGGGCGCGTTGCAGGCTGGCCAGGAACTGCGGGTTATCGCTCGGCCCGGTGCCGCTGCCGAAGCACTCCAGCACCAGCGCCTGGATGCCGCTGCCCAGCAGGGCGTCGAGCTGTTCGGCGGCGATCCCCGGCACCAGCGGCAATACGCCGACCCTGGCCAGTTGCTTGGCCTGGCGGTAATCCAGCTGCGCTGGAATCGAGGTCGCCTTGGCTGCGCCACCCTGGCGCTGCAACGCCGCGAACGGATGACGGCCGAAGCTGCGGATCTTCGCGCAGCGGGTCGGCGCCAGCAGTTCACCGTGGAAGTACAGGTGCACGCCCGGCGCCAGGCCCTGGCCGAGGGTGACCAGGGCGCCGCCGAGGTTTTCCCAGGCATCGCTGTCGGTCACCCCGGCCGGCAGCATCGAGCCGGTGAACACCACGCGGGCGGGCAGGCCCAGCAGCTGGAAGCTCATGGCCGCGGCGCTGTAGGCCAGGGTGTCGGTGCCGTGCAGGATCAACACGCTGTCGCAGCCTTGCACGTCGACCGCATCGACCACGGCTTCGCGCAGGCGCTGCCAGTAGGCGGGGGTCATGTTGGCGCTGTCGATCAGCGGCGCCATCTCGCGAAAGCGCCAGTCGGGCACCACCAGCTCGGGCTGGCTGTGCAGGTAGTCGCGCATCCGCGCCTCGAAACCCGAGGCCGGGGCCAGGCCGTGGGCGCTGGCCTGCATGCCGATGGTGCCGCCGGTGTAGAGCACCATGACGTTCTGCGCGGCAGGATAGGTGTTGGCATTCATTGGGGAGTCTCCGGAACGATGACAGCGTGCGGTCGAGCATGAAGCTGACCGCCGCTTGTGTCACGCCGGGCGCAAGACATGCGCCCGGTTTTTACCCGATCAGCGTTGCGCTGCGGGAATGCCTTGCGGCTGAACGTCGGCCTCGGCAGCAACCGACGGGCTGGTCGGCCAGGCCTTCAGGTCCAGGTCCAGATCGGTAAATTTGCTGGAGTCGAACACTGGCTGGCTGACGCCGGCGCGGCGCTGCTCGTCGTAGTCGCGCATCACGCGCAGGCCGACCTTGAACAGCATGGCCAGGGCCACCAGGTTGACGAAGGCCAGGCAGGTCATGGTGATGTCGGCGAAGGCGAACACGGTCGACAGGTCCTGCATCGAACCCCAGACCACCAGCGCCAGCACCAGGCCGCGGAAAGTCATCAGCGCAGTGCGGTTGCGGGTGAGGAACTGCAGGCTGTTCTCGCCCAGGTAGTAGTTGTAGAGGATGCAGGTGAAGACGAACAGCGACAGCGCGACGCTGACGAACATGCGGCCCCAGTCACCGACCACGGCGGCCAGCGAGTTCTGGGTCAGGACGATGCCGTCACCTTCGAAGCCCGGGGTGTAGAAGCCCGACAGCAGGATCAGCAGCGCGGTGCAGGTGCAGATCACGAAGGTGTCGAGGAACACGCTGAAAGCCTGGACCACGCCTTGGGCGCCCGGGTGCTTCACGGCGGCCACGGCGGCGACGTTCGGCGCACTGCCCAGGCCCGCTTCGTTGGCGAATACGCCACGCTTCACGCCCATGACGATGGCGCTGCCGAGCAAGCCGCCGAAGGCCGGGTCGAGACCGAAGGCGCTCTTGAAGATGGTTTCCAGCATGGCTGGGACCTGTTCGATCTGGGTGCCGATCACGTACAGGGTCACGCCGATATAGGCCAGAGTCTTGATCGGTACCAGCAGGTCGGACACCGAGGCGATGCGCTTGATACCGCCGATGAAGGTGATGGCCAGCAGCACGGCCAGGACGATACCGGTGTGTTGTGGGTCGAAGGCAAAGGCGTTCTGCAGCGAGTGGGTCACGGTGTAGGACTGCAGGCCGATGAAGGCGAAGCCGTAGGTGACCAGCAGCAGGATCGAGAACACCACCGCCATGCCTTTGAGCTTCAGGCCGTGCTGGATGTAGTAAGCCGGACCTCCACGGTACAGGCCGTCGCCATCGGCGCGCTTGTAGACCTGGGCCAGGGTACATTCGAAGAAGCTGCTGGACATGCCGACCAGTGCGGTCACCCACATCCAGAACACCGCACCCGGACCACCGAGGGTCACGGCGATGCCGACACCGGCGATGTTGCCTGCACCGACACGGCCGGCAAGGCTGAGCATCAGGGCCTGGAACGAGCTGAGTTGCCCGGCGCTGCCTTTGAGGCTGTCGCGGAACACCGCGAACATGTGGAAGAAATGGCGCAATTGAACGAAACGCGAGCGGATCGTGAAGTAGCTACCGAGCCCGACAATGAGCACGATCAGTACTTTCCCTGAGAGGAAGTCGTTGATGACTTCGAGCATGGAGTATTCCTCGCTGTTTTTTGTAAAGGCAGAAGCTGGGCGGTCCGAAACATCGAGTTACACACCGTCGCGCGGGCAGCACGACAGGTGGGGCGAGTGTTCGTCCCGGTTCCAATTCGCGGGTTGTTATTAGTTCGGGTTTCCCATGGGGTTGAGCCTCGTTACCGACGGCTGTCCATGTGAAGAGGGGGCGCACTATACCGGTGCGCGCGCCCGCCGTCTGCATGTAGCGCGTCGAGCCGAGGAACGGCAGGCGGGGAAAGGGGCTGAATCGGTTCTTGCGCAAGCGCCTCGGCACGCTTTATCGCCTCCGTAGGAGCGAAGCTGGCTCGCGATGAACGTCAACGAAAATGCGGTGTGGCTGGCAGAGCGCCGCTTTGCGGCTATCGCGAGCGATCGAGCGTCGACCGGCCGCTCCTACAGAAGATTCCCGTCGCAGACGATACCGGCGACAGCTTTGCGTTTTCGTAGGAGCGAGCCGGTCGACGATCGATTGCCCGCGATGGGGGGCGGCGCGGCCCGGCAGGCCTCAGAAGTAGTAGCCGATATTGACGTTGGTCCGGTAGTACCACTGGTTGCTGCCCACCGAGCTGGTGCTGGTGAAGCCGCTGCCGTTCTCCGCGCCGCCGTAGGGGTTGGCGTTCCGGGCCCAGGTCAGGTCGACCCAGGCCATGATCGGCATGGCCAGGAACTGCGCGCCCACGGTGTACATCTGCGAGTCGTCCCAACCGCTCCGGTCTTTCATCATCCGGCTGTAGTCGTTGTACAGCTTGATCTTCTTCAATTGCCCGAGCTTGGGCGTGTAGATGTCGTAGCCGACGTTGAACGAGGCGATGGTGGCCTTGGAGGCGATCAGGTACGCCGGGGTCAGGCCGTTGCCGCCCATCAGCACCGAATCCTGGCTGACGCCGGTCGGGTTCTGGGGATCGAACTCGTAGCGGATGCCCTGGGTGGTGACGGTCCACGGCCCCTTGCTGATGACCGCGTGCACGCCCGCGGCCCAGTAGTCGCCATCGTCCCTGGTGGTGGCGTTGTAGAGCTGGGCGGTGGCCAGCGAGGCGCCGATCTCGGTCTTCCAGCCATCGCTGTTGAAGGTCCGCGCCACGCGGGCGTTGAATTGGTTGCGCTTCTCGTTGTCCTGGCGCGACTGGGTGAAGGCAATGGCGTTGTTATCGAGGTCGGCGTAACGCCCGACTTCCGGCGAGTAGCGAATATCCGTGGGCAACATGCGCGGGAAGTAGCCGAGCTGCACGTCCCAGTCCTGATCCTTGTAGGTGTATTTGAGGCCCGAGCCTGCGCTCACGCCGTAGCCCATGAAAAACGGGATGTGATAACTCCAGCCGAACTGCGGATAGGGCTCCAGGCCGAAGGGCTTGAACGGCGCCCCCAGTTGCAGGTTGGCGTTGGCGTTGAGCCGGTAGCCGACGAAGCCGCGGTCGATGGAGCGCTTGCCGTCGTCCTGGAACCAGTAGCCGATATCGCTGTAGAGGTTCTTGTAGGTGGCTTGCACATCCAGGCGGAAGGTGTCGAACAGGAACCGGCCGTTATTCTCGGTGGTGTCCCAATGTTCGTCGCGGTAATTGGTGCGCAGCGCGCCGCCGATATCCAGGCTGCTGTCGCCGTCGTCACTGCGCCAGGAAATATGCGGAAAAGGCTTGTTGGCGGCGTTGGCCCGCACGGGGGCGGAAGGAATGGGTTCGACGGCGAAACTTGCGCAACTGACTACCATCAATCCTGCACATAAGACATGACGTTTCATTTTTGACCTCACCTTTAATGCTCGGCGCTACTTGACGATCGGCAACACTTACCCGCTTGCCTGATAAGGCAACTGTGGCGGGAGTGGGTCTTGCCGGATTAAGTGCTGGTTATTGTTGTTTTATCGGTGGAACGCCGTTTGGCCCGTGGATTTACAGGGGGTAGAGCAGGAACTGTGCCAGGCATCCTGCATCTTGGATGTTTATGAAAAGGTTATTGAAAACAATTGTTTATATGGGAAACACAGGCTTCTGTGCAGCCTGTGAAACAGCGGGGAAAGTGGGTAACAAAGTTGCGCGTTATGGGTGCGTCTTTATTGCACGCTGTTAAATAAGCGGGCAGGAAGTTTGTTTTACTGGTGAACAATCAGATGCCTGTCGGTTACAGCGAAAGTTCATTTTTCGCCATAAACCGCGAGCCTAAAAAAGGCCGACATCACTGCCTGTAGCCGCTGCCGAGCCCGCGAGGCGGCGAACGGCACCGCAGGGGCCGCCATCCGGGCGCTGCGGTGTATCAATGGAAGCGCGGTTGGCAGGTTTTGCGGCTGCTGCGCAACCGATCGCAGCCTCGCGGGCTCGGCAGCGGCTACAACAGCGGTTTTGCAGCTTCTCAGCGGTTGTGGCGGCCATTGTGTGGGAGCGTCGGCGGGCTACATGCCTGGATTCCTGTAGCCGCTGCCGAGCTCCGCGAGGCGGCGAATGGCACCGCAGGGGCCGCCATCCGGACGCCGGGGTGCATCAATGGAAGTGCGGTTGGCAGGTTTTGCGGCTGCTGCGCAACCGATCGCAGCCTCGCCGGGCTCGGCAGCGGCTACAGCGGCCGTTTTGCAGTCTTTCAGCGGGTTTGGCGGTACGTAACGGTCGTACAGCCTTTGCCTGGCAACGATTACGTAGCAATTACGTAACCGTTACGTAGCAATTACATAGCGTGCTAGAGGTCCAGCACCAGGCGCCGGCTCTTGCAGCCGGAAACGCAGACCATCATCGATCGGTTGGCCGCCCGTTCGGCCTTGGTCAGCACGCCGTCGCGGTGGTCGATCTCGCCTTCCACCACCCGCGTTTCACAGGAGCCGCAAACCCCTTCGCGACAGCTGTGGTCGATGTCGCAGCCGGCTTCGAGCAGCACATCCAGCAGGCTCAGGCCGGGCTCCACGGACAGGGTCTTGCCGGACTTTTTCAGCTCGACGCTGTAACTGCTCTGGGCGTCTGCGCTGGGTGGCAACTCGGCGGCGGCGAAGCGCTCGATGTGGGCATGGGGATAACCCAGGCGTTCGCAGGTGGCTTCGAAGGCATCGAGCATCGGCGTCGGGCCGCAGCAGTAGAAGTGCGTGTCCGCCGGTTGGCCGGCGAGGTAGGCGGCGAGGTCCGGCGGCGCGCCTTTCTCGTCGTTGAAGTGGTAGATCACCCGGGCCTTGAGCCCGCTCAGCTCTTCCACCAGCGCGGCCTCCTGGCGCGAGCGCGCGCAGTAGATCAGCTCGGCGGATTTTCCCAGGGCCAGCAGTTGGCGGAACATGCAGTAGATCGGCGTGATGCCGATGCCGCCGGCCACCAGCACGCTGTGGCTGGCGCTTGGCTCCAGTTCGAAGTTGTTGCGCGGCGCGGCGATCGACAGGTGCATGCCGACCCGCAGCTGGCTGTGCACGTATTCCGAGCCGCCGCGGCTGTTGCGGTCGCGCAGGATGCCGACCACGTAACGGCCCTGGTCGCTGGGCGAGTTGAGCAGCGAGTAACTGCGCACCAGGCCGTTGGCCAGGTGCAGGTCGATGTGCGAGCCGGCGTCGAACGGCGGGAACACCGTATCGCCCAGGGGCCGCAGCTCGACGCTGATGATGCCTTCGGCTTCGTAGCGCAGGGTGTGGACGCGGGCGGTGAGGAGGGAGGGTTTAGACATCGTTCACCTCTATGACGGTACGCAGGTCGACATCGAGCCGGGCGTCGGCCTCGATCTCGACCCGTAATTCGGGAAACACCAACGCACTGACCGCCACCAGGGTGGAGGTCGGGAACAGCGCCTGCCCGGCAAAGAAATCGCGCCGGGCGCGGCCCACCTGCTCCTTGTCGGCGATGTCGGTGAGGTACACCGTCAGCCGGCAGATATTGCCGATGTGGCCGCCGGCGGCTTCCACCAATGCCTGGATCTTGCCCAGCACCAGCAGGGTCTGGGCGTAGCCATCCAGCGCCGCGCCGGCTTGCGCGGCCTCGCGGCTGGCGGGGTGCGCGGTCATGCCGGACAGCAGCACCTCGTGGCCGATCACCAGGGCATTGGACCAACTGGCGCCGGCCGGCTCGGCCACGGCTGCGCTGCGCACCTGGTGCACGGCCCGGTTCATGGCAGCTGCTTCGCTTCGATCAGTTCGAGCTGGGCCTTGGCGGCGTTCTTCAGGTAGCGCCGCAGCCGCACCACGCCCAGGTCGTGCTGGTAGAGGTTTTCGCGCTGGTTGGCGTCCGGCTCCATGAACTCCAGCAGCACCCGGTCCTGCTCCAGCACCGCCCAGTGCCGCGCTTCCAGGCGGTTCTTGTAGAGGAAGCGCCAGGTGTCGCGCTGCCAGCCGGTCAGCGGACGGCAGCGCCAGTGGAACACCGCCGCCAGCGAGCGGCTGCTCGGGGTGTAGCTGCCGATGATGGTGAAGTTGCCGCCCGGGCCGCCGGTTTTCGGGTAGGGAATTTCCAGGCGCAGCCAGTGGCAGCCGTTGTCCATGAACTCGGTCCAGTCGAAGTTCACCCCGCGCTGGCCTTCCTTCTCGAAGAAGAAGCCGTTGTCGGTATCGCGGGTGACGAACTTGGCGGTGGCTTCGCCTTCGCTCATCGAGTGCGACATCTTGTGCAGGTAGGTGCCGTGCATCGGGTCCATGACGTTGTCGAGCACGTAGCGGTAGTCGCCTTTCCACTCGGTGTAGCAGACGAAGCTGCTCCACTCGGGGGACCTCAGCTGCTCCGGCAGCACCAGTTCCGGCGGGGTTTCCAAGTGCGGGTCGGTGGCGTTGAACAGGAAGATCGCGCCGGCGGCTTCGCGGGTGTGGAACATCCGCGTCGGCCGGCTGCCTTCGAGCTTGCAGCCGGGGCTGCCGGGCACCTTGGTCACGGTGCCGTCGCAGCGCACTTCGACGCCGTGGTAAGGGCATTGCAGGCGATCACCCAGCACCGGCCCCTGGGACAGCGGCGCGCCGCGATGCGGGCAATGGTCTTCCAGGGCATGGACGCTGCCATCGTTGTCGCGCCACAGGGCGATCTTGTAGCCCAGGCGGCGCACCGATACCGGCTTCTCGCCCAGCAGGTCCGAGGGCAATACCGGGAACCAGAGGTCCTTGAGGCCATTGGCCAGGTGATTTTCAACAGGGTCGACGGTCAGTTGCGTATTCATCTTGTTATTCCTTCTGCCGGGTCATTCGCCCAGCCGGGCCATCAGGGTTTTATAGGCATCCTCGGTCCACTCGCCGCTGGTCAGCGGGCAGGGCGGCCCGGCCAGGTTGAGGTGGGCGAGCAGCGCCGGCAGCTCGCTCACGCCATTGCCGAAAGCGCGCTCGATGGAATCGCCCAGCAGCTCTTCGAACTGGGTGTTGGGCCGCTTGCGCGCCTGATGGGGTTCGAGGAATCGTTCGTGGGTGTTCATGTCATTGACCTCCGTTGCGTACCCGTTCGCGGATCGTTTCGCGCACCGGGATAAAGTCGTATGTCGGGAAAACCTCAGTGCCGAACACGCCCCAAGCCGAGCGTTCGAGCTCGACGTTGAGGGTCGGCAGCAGGCTCGGCGGCAAGCGCAGGGTGACGATCTGGCCCAGGCCCATGGCCACGGTCCACGACACCAGCTCGACGCCTTGCGGGGGGAAGCGCTCCCACCAGTCCTGCTGCTTCATGTGGCGCTGGATGTCTTCCAGGTTCTTCGATTGGTCGTGCTTGAGCAGCACGGTCACCAGCAATGTCTCGCTCATGTTCAGGCCGCGCTGTCGGTGGGCACGGCCCAGGCGTCATAGCCGTAGACCCAGTCGGCGTTGCCGCCGTCCTTGAGCCACTGGTTGCCCCGCGAGCCGATCTGGATCTGGCTGGTGCGCGCCAGGCGCGCCTGCTGGTAGGCCTGCAAGGCCGCGGCGACCGACGCCGGGCTGTCGAGGTCGTGCAGGTAGCGGGCGAGCACCACCGCGTCCTCGATGGCCTGGCCGGCGCCCTGGGCCATGAACGGCATCATCGGGTGGCAGGCGTCGCCCAGCAGGGTGATCGCGCCCCTGGACCAGAACGGCAGCGGATCGCGTTCGTACAGCGCGGTCTTGAGCACATCGGTGCAGGCGTCGAGCAGGGCGCGGGCGTCCGGGTGGAACGCCCGGTAGTGGCCGCGCAGTTCCTCGGCGTCGCCGGCACTGGTCCAGGACTCCTCGTGCCAGCTGTCCTGGGCGGTAGTGGCGAAGATGAAGATGTCCTTACCCTGGTTCAGCGGGAAGGTGACGATCTGGCTCTGCGGGTTGGGGCCCCACCATTTGGTGAAGGCCTGGATGTTCGGCACCTGGGCCACGCGCTCGGCCGGCACCACCGCGCGGTAGGCCACCACCCCGGTGAAGCGCGGATGTTCTTCGCCGAACAGCGCGTTGCGCACCACCGAGTGGATGCCGTCGGCGCCGATCAAGACATCGCAGCGGTGCTGGCTGCCGTCCTTGAAGTGCAGCGCGATGCCGTCGTCGTCTTGGATCACCCGTTCGGCGCGCTTGGCGAATTGCACCTGCTCCAGCGGGAACACTTCGGCCAGGGCCGCCAGCAGGTCGGCGCGGTGGATGGTCAGTTGCGGCGCGCCGTATTTGCGCTCGGCGGCGTCGGCCATTTCCAGGCGCGAGGTTTCTTCGCCGCTGTCCCACATCCGGCTGATGCGATGGGTCGGCCGGGCGGCCGGCAGGCGCACCGCGGCGCCTATGCCCAGGCCGTCCAGCGCGCGCACCGCGTTGGGTGTGAGGTTGATGTCGGCGCCGACCCGCAGGAAGGCTTTCGACTGTTCGAACACGGTGACCCGGTGGCCGGCGCGGTGCAGGGCGATGGCGGCAGTCAGGCCGCCGATACCGGCGCCGGCGATGGCAATGTTCAGGGAAGACATGGACGACTCCTGCTCAGGGTTTCGGTTTGTCGGTGAGGAATTTGCCTTGCGGCGCCTCGACGTTCTGCTGGCGCCGGGTGTGGCCGTCGATGCCGCCGGCGATGGCCCATTCGGCGAACACCGTGGGCCCCGGTTCGAAGGTGCGCGGCTGCCATTCGCCGGTCAGCTGGTCTTCGTCGGCGTAGTACTCCACCAGCGCGCCGGCGGGGTTCTTGAAGTACCAGAAGAACGCCGAAGACACCGGGTGCCGCCCCGGGCCGATCTCGGTGGTCCAGCCGCTGCGGGAGATGTGCATGCCGCCGCCGAACACTTCGTGCACGTCGCGCACGGTGAACGCCACGTGGTTGAGCCCGGCCCGCGGCGCCGGCAGTTGCAGCATGAACAGGTCGTGGTGGCCGCCCTCCTCGGCGGTGCGCAAGAACGCCCCGCGGTCCGGATAACGGTCCGAGGCCTGGAAGCCGAAACGCTCGTGGTAGAAGGCTTCGCAGGCGTTCACGTCCTTGACGAAAAACACCACGTGGCCGACTTCGATCGGCGTCGCGCGTTCATAGACCGGCGCCGCCTTGTTGATCCGGCCCTTGGTCTGCCAGGTGTTGTGGCCGCTGCACTCGATGTCGATCTCGCGCTTGCGGGTCACTTGCAGGCGGATCGCCAGGCCGTTGGGATCGGTGCAGCCGATGCGCTCGTCGGTCTCGACAAACCCTGGGTCATGGGCGATGCGCTGGCGGTACAGCGCCAGGTCCGCCGTACTGGCCACGCCCCAGACCACTTCGCGCACGGTGGAGCCGGCCTCGATGGCGGGCGGCAGGCCCGGCTTGTCCAGGTCGGCGAGCACCACACGGCAGCCGTTGAGGGTTTCGAAGATCACCTCGTCGGGCTGCGCGCTGACCTGCTTGAGGCCCCAGTCGCTGAAAAACCGCACGCAGGTGTCCAGATCCTCGACGCCATAGGTGACTTCATCGATGCCTAACACGCTCATAGCGCTACCTCTCGTGGCACACCGGCCCAGGCCAGTGGCTGTTCGTTCATGCCCCAATAGAGGCTCTTCTGTTCCATGTACTGCAGGATGCCCAGGCGGCCTTTTTCGCGGCCCAGGCCGCTGTCGCGCCAGCCGCCGAAGGGCGTGGAGATCGAGAACTGCTTGTAGGTGTTGATCCACACCGTGCCGGCCTGCAGGCGCCGGCCCAGGGCCCAGGCGCGCTTGTAGTCGCGGCTCCAGATCCCGGCCGCGAGGGCGTACAGGCTGTCGTTGGCCTGCTCCAGCAGCTGCGCTTCGTCATCGAAGGGCATGGCCACCAGCACCGGGCCGAAGATTTCTTCCTGGCAGGTCTGCTGGCTGTTGCTCAGGCCTTCGAGGATGGTCGGCGGGTAGAAGTAGCCTTGATCGTAGATGCCGCCGGTTGGGCGCTGGCCGCCGAGCAGCAGGCGGCCGCCCTCGGCCAGCCCGAGGGCCACGTAGCGCTCCACCGATTCGCGATGGCCGGCGCTGATCAGCGGGCCCATCTGGGTGTTTTCGTTGGCCGGGTCGCCGACCCGCAGGTTGGCCGCGGCCGCCACCAGGCGCTGCATGAACGGCTCGTACAAGGCGCGGGCGACGAACAGCCGGGAGCCGGCGATGCAGGCTTCACCCGAGGAACTGAAGATGCCGTACAGCACCCCGGCCACGGCGTGGTCGAGGTCGGCGTCGTCGAGGACGATGGTCGGCGACTTGCCGCCCAGTTCCAGGGACACCGGCATCATCTTGTCGGCGGCGATATGGGCGATGTGCTTGCCGGTGCGGGTGCCGCCGGTGAACGACACGCGCTTGACCAGCGGATGCCGGGTCAGGGCATCGCCGAGCAGCGAACCCTTGCCGGGCAGCACGCTGACCAGGCCCTTGGGCAGGCCGGCTTCTTCGCACAAGCGGGCCAGGCGCAGGGCCAGCAGCGGGGTGATTTCCGCCGGCTTGATCACCACCGCGTTGCCCGCCGCCAGGGCCGGCGCGACCTTCTGCGCCTCGCTGGCGATCGGCGAGTTCCACGGGGTGATCGCAGCGACCACGCCCATTGGCTCATACACGCTCATGCTGACGAAATCGCCGCGCGACGGGGTGATGGTTTCTTCCAGGGTTTCGCAGGCCGCGGCGAAGAACTGGAAGGTGCCGGCGGCGCTGGCCACCAGGGCGCGGGTCTCGTTGATCGGCTTGCCGTTGTCCTGGCGCTGCAATTGCGCAAGCTCTTCGCCGTGCTGGCGGATCAGTTCGGCGATGCGGTACAGCACGCCGGCCCGCTCGTGGGGTTTGCGCTGGGCCCAGCCGCTGTGCAGGAACGCCTGGTGCGCGCCCTGGATGGCGTCTTCGACATCCTGCAGATCGGCGGCGTTGAGCCAGGCCACGGCTTCACCGGTGGCCGGGTAGCGGCTGGCGTAACGCTCGCCGCGGCCCAGGCGCCACTCGCCGGCGATGCAGATGGGTAAAGTCTGTTCGAGAGTCATGGAAGAACCTCAGGTATGGGGGCCAGCGGCAAGCTGCAAGCTTCAAGCTGCAAGAAGAAGCAAGAGCGGTGTGCTTTTACTTGTGGCTTGCCGCTTGAAGCCTGCCGCTGCCCATTCATATCGAAATCGCGTGGGCGTGGTTGCCCAGGGCACGGACCACGCTGTACACGGTCAGCGCCGAGGTCTTGGGGTTGGCCAGCAGCGGCTTGCCGCGCAGGCTCAACTCGAAACCGCCGAAGGCGCCCCGGGCTTCGAAGTGGTGGACGTTTTCCTCGCTGTGGGGGTCGGCGATCAGCGTCACCTGGGTGCGATCCAGGCCGATGCCGGCCAGCGACAGGGTGGCGGCGACGTTGGCGTTCTTCGGGTACAGCCGCGCCGCTTCGCGGGCGCTGCCCTGGAAGATCACCGTGGCCTCGCTGATGCTGTCGAGGTCGCAGGCCTGCTCGCCGGGGGTGTTCTTCCAGGCGCGGGCCGGCTTGCGCCCGGTGTAGTTGACCGAGTCCAGCCCGCCGACCTTGGCCGCCGACAGCGCATCGATGCCGCCGATGGCGCCGGGCAGCAGTTCGATGCGGGTCTGGCCGCGTTCGGCGGCGGCTTCCAGGCGCTCCACCAGGCCGACTTCGGAGAGCGCGCCGACCGAGACGATCAGGCAGGCGATGCCGCGCTCCAGGGCCGGCAGCACGTGTTCTTCAATGGCCCGGTGGCCGGCGCATTCCACCAGCAGGTCCGGACGGGCGTCGGCCGGCAGCGCGTTGAGTACCTGCGGCGGCTGCTTGAAGCTGGCCAGGCGCTGGCGCACCAGGGCTTCGGAACCCTGGGAGGCGATGACGTAGTCCACGCACAACTGCGGGTCCTGTTCCAGCAGTTCGAGCACGCCGACGCCAATGGCGCCGCAGCCGATCATGGTGATATGCAACATGGCGCGATCCTCAGGCGGTGGCCTTCTGGGCTTTGGTTTCGCTGTTGGGCGGGCCGGCGAACTGGGTGGCGAAGTTGCCGACGCTGAGCATGTCGACTTCCAGCAGGAACGGGCCGGGCTGGCTCAGGGCGCTGTCCACCACCTTGCCGAAGTCCTTGAGGTCGGTGACCAGGCCGTGGCGCAGCCCCAGGGACTCGGCGAGCTTGGTGTAGTCCGGGGTGTGCAGGTCGACGTAGCAATGGCGGCTGCCGTAGACCGCGTCCTGGATATTGCGGATCACCCCGTAGCGCTGGTCGTTCATCAGCAGGATCACCAGGTTGGCGCGCTCCTGGACCAGGGTCGCCAGCTCACCGAGGTTGAGGATGAAACCGCCGTCGCCGGCCAGGGCGAAGACCTTGCGCCCGGGCGCGGTTTCGGCGGCGGCCACGGCCGCGCCGATGCCCATCGCCAGGCCCTGGCCGATGCCGCCACCGAGGGCGTGGACCCCGGCGCGCGGGTGGTAGAGGGTCAGCAGGCGGTTGCCCCAGATGCTGTTGGACAGGGTCACGTCGCGCACCCAGGAGAAGTTGCGGCCGGTGCTGGCCTGCAACTGTTCGACCATCGCCGAGTACGGCCCCAGGTCGGCCACCAGCTGGCTGCGCGATTGCTCGCGGACCGCCTTGAGTTCGGCGAGGAAGTCCGGGTCGGTCTGCAAGCGGCCTTCGAGGCGGTCGGCCAGGCCCTCCAGGGCCAGCGCGGCGTCGCCGCAGATAAACAGTTCGCTGGCGTAGCTGCGGCCTTCGATGGCCGGGTTGGCGTCGATGCGCAGGGTGTTCTGCGGCAACTTCAGGGCGTACTTGAAGGTCTCGTTGCTGCGCAGCCGCGAGCCGGCGATCAGCAGCGCGTCGCAGGTTTGCAGGAACTGCTCGACCCGCTTGTTCTGCGAGAAGGCCCCGAGGCAACGCTCGTCGTCTTCGTTGACCACGCCGCGGCCCTGGGTCGAGGTGATGACGCCCACGCCCATGGCCAGCAGGCGCTTGACCTGCGCCCCGGCATGCCGGGCGCCACCGCCGAGCCAGAGCAGCGGACGCTTGGCCCCGGCCAGGCGTTCGGCGACCAGGTCGAGGGCTTCCGGCGCCGGCACCGCGACCGGGATCGGCAACGGCGACAGGTCGGTGGGCATCGGGATAAAGGTCGACTGGATGTCGATCGGGATTTCCACGCTCACCGGCCCGGTCGGCGCGGTCAGGGCGGTCTGCACCGCCAGCTTCAGGGTGCTGATGGCGGTCTCGACGCTGCGCACGCGGAACGCCGCCTTGGACACCGCCTTGAGCATGTTCAGCTGGTCGCGGGCTTCGTGGATGTAGGCCAGTTCCTGGTCGAGGTACGGCGTTTCGATCTGCCCGGTGATGTGCAGCAGCGGCGTGCCGGCGGTCTGCGCTTCGACCATGGCGCCGGCGGCGTTGCCGGCCGCGGTGCCGGTGGAGGTCAGGCACACGCCGAGGCCGCCGGTGGTGCGGGCATAGGCGTCGGCCATGTTGGCGGCGCCGGCTTCGCCGCGGGCCATGACGAAGCGGATATTGCCGCGCACGGCAAAGGCATCGAGGATCGGCATGTTGTGGATCGAGATCACGCCGAACGCGGCCTTGACCTCGCATTGTTCGAGAAAGGCGGTGATGGCAGCGCCCACGGTGACAGTGTTTTCGTTACGCATGGCGGGACAGGCCTCCGGATACATCGATATGGCTGCCTGTGGTGTAAGCCGACAGAGGCGAGGCCAGGAACAGGATCGCGCGGGCCGCTTCCAGCGGCAGGCCCAGGCGCCCCAAGGGAATGTGTTTGCGTTGCGCCAGCTGGGCGGTCCATTGCGCCCAGTCGAGGTCGCGTTCTTCGCGGGCCTCGAAGCGCCGGCGCCATTGCCCGGACTCCACCAGGCCAATGAGAATGCCGTTGACCCGGATGCCCTGCGGGGCGAATTCGGTGGCCATTGAGCGCACCAGGTTCATCACCCCGGCGCGGGCGGCCGAGGTGGCGACCATGTGCGGTTCCGGCTGGCAGGCCAGCAGCGAGTTGACGCAGACGATGGCGGCCTCGCACTGGCTTTCCAGCTGGGCCTTGAAGGCGCGGACCGGGTTGATCACCGAGAAGAACTTCAGGTTCAGCTCTTCGCTCCAGGCGGCGTCGCTGGTGTCGGCGAAGGTCGAGACCCGGCCTTGTCCGGCGTTGTTGATCAGCACGCTGGCCTCGCCGAGCGCGGCCTGGCTGGCATGGGCGAAGGCGCTGACCGACTCGGCGTCGAGCACGTTGCACACCTGGGCCAGCATCCGGGCCTGGGGGAAGCGCTGGCGCAGGTCGGCTTCGGTGCTGCGCAGGCGCTCGCCGTCGCGTCCGCAGAAGGCCACGGCGGCACCGGCTTCCAGCAGCAGTTCGACGCAGGCCAGGCCGATGCCCGAGGAGCCGCCGGTGACGATCGCGGTGCGACCTTGCAGTTGATAAAGGCTCATCTCAATCCCTCATCAAGGCGGTCACGCGCTGTTGCCCGTCGTGGGCCACGCCGTTGTAGTTGAGCAGGCGCGACAGCTCGTCGGCGCTGCGGCGGACCTGCGACAGCAGTTCCTCGAAATTGACGTGGCCGATCTGCGTGGTGGGGATGGTCACGCCCAGCGCGGCGGCGATGCGCCCGCTCTGGTCGCGCACTGGCGCGGCCACCGTGGAGATCGCCGATTCGAAGAAACCTTCGCCGCTGATAAAGCCGCGCTGGCGGTCGGCCTGGACCATGTCGAACAGCTCCAGCACGGTTTTCGGCGTGCTGTGGGAGTACTGCTCCAGATGCTCTTCGGGGTACAGCTCGCGCAGTTCGGCCAGGGACAGGTCTTCCAGGAGGATGCGCCCCAGCACCGTGGCGTGGGCCGGCAGGCGGGTGCCGACGTTGACCGCGTTGGAGAACACCGAGGGCGGCGAGACCTTGGCCACGTAGACGATCGAGCGGCCGTCGCGCACCACCAGGTTGCTCGGGTAGTTGAGGCGGTCGCACAGGCGCGCCAGCAGCGGCTGGCCGAGCTCGGTCAGCTCCAGCGACGCCAGGTATTCGAAGCCCAGGCGCAGCACCGACATGCCGAGGCGGTATTCGTTGCCGCTGCGGGTGACGAAACCCATGGTTTCCAGGGTGGTGAGCAGGCGGAAGATGGTCGAGCGCGGCAGGGCCAGGCGGCGGGCCAGTTCCGGCGCGGTCAGGGTGCGGTTGCGCCGGCTGAACTCGCAGAGCAGCAACAGGCCACGCTCCAGGCCCGGCACTATGTATTTGTCCTGAGCGTCCTTCAGCGGATCGGAGTCGTTCATAGGGTTCTACCTGTCAGGGATTCTTTGATGGCAAAGGCCAGGCGGCCCGCGACCACCAGCGGTTGTTCGATGGGGCTGGCGTGGCCCGCGTCGGCGATCAGGTTGAAGCTGGCGCCCAGCGCCTTGGCCAGGGTCAGGCAGGTCTCGGCCGGGGTGATGCGGTCGGCTTCGCCGCAATGCACTTCGCAGGGCATGCCGGGTTGGCCGTGGCGCAGCAGGTCGTCGCCGCACAGCAGCTCGATGGCCTGGCGATAACCCGCGGGGTTGAGCCGCGCCATGTTCCAGCGCACCCAGGCCAGGGCCTGCGGCGCGGCGTTGGGCGAGAGCATGTGGGCACTGCGTTGTTCGGCCAGGCCGGCGATCCCCAGATGCTCCAGGTTCTCCAGGCGCTGGCGGCGCACCTGCTGGCGCTGCTCGCCGCGTTCCGGCGCGCCATAACCACGGGCCGGGCTGATCAGTACCAGGCGACTCACCCGGCTCGCCTGTGAACTGCGAGCGAAGGCCAGGGCCGGCAGCGCGCCGAGGGAATGCCCCACCAGCACGCATTCCTCGACGTCCAGGGCATCGAGCATCTGCACCAGGCGGGCGGCGTAGTGCTCGGCCTTGGGCGCGGGGGATTCCAGGGGGCTGGAATCGCCGTAGCCGGGCGCGTCCCAGGCGATGACCCGGGCCTGGGGCGCCAGTTGTCGGGCCACCTCTAGCCAGGACGCCGCCCCGGAACCGATGCCGTGCAGCAGCACGATCGCCGGGCCCGCGCCGCATTCGCGCAGGGCCTGCCGGCCGCCGGCCACGGGCACCAGGCGCTGGGCAAAGTCGCGGGCCAGTCGGGCCTGGAGGTCCGCCGTCGATACGGGTTGAGAGAGGCCTGGCAACATGGGCTTATCCGCGCTTGATCGAGGCCAGAGGGTGCTCTGGCGGATAGGTCGGGGTGATCGGCTTTTTCGCGCCGAGCATCACGCACATCAGCGCGTCTTCGTCGCCGATGTTGATCTCTTCGCGGTACACGCCCGGCGGCACGGAAATCACGTCGCGGTCGGTGAGGATGGTCTCGAAGCGCTCGCCATCCTTTTCCAGCACCACCTTGAGCTTGCCGCGCAGCACGAAAAACACTTCCTCGACGTCGATGTGCAGGTGCGGCGGGCCTTCGTGGCCGGCCGGGATGACCATGGTGGAGAAGGTGAAGTGCTCCGACGCAATGGTGTTCATGTCACTGCTGACACCAGTGCCGCCGGTGCCGATGTAGCGCATTTGCGCGCGGCGGAATTTCGGGTCGTAGTCGGCCTGGAACTTCAGCGCGTCCCAGTCGTACTTGCGTGTCTGGTAGCGGGCGATGCGCGTGTTCATCCAGCTTTCCAGGCTCGCGCCGGCAGGGCGGTCCCAGCTTTTCGGGGTGGCGTTTTGGGCAGATAGATCGGTCATGACAGTCTCCAGATCAAGGCATGACGAACCCGCCGTTGACCGGCAGGGTTTGTCCAGTGATGAAGCGGGCAAGGTCGGACAGCGCGAACAGCACGGCGCCGCTGACGTCTTCGGGCAGTTGCGGGCGCTGGATGGCCCGCTGGTCGTTGTACAAACGGTGGCGTGCCTCGGGCACGTAGGCGGTGGCCTCCACCAGCACCAGGCCGGGGGCGATGGCGTTGACCGTGATGTTGTCGGCGCCCAGCTCGCGGGCCAGGCTGCGGGTCATGGCGATGATCGCGCCCTTGCTGGCGACGTAGGCCAGCAGGTTCGGCGCGCCCCACAGCGGGGTGTCGGAGGCCAGGTTGACGATGGCGCCGTGGCCGCTGGCGCGCAGGGCCGGCAGGCAGGCGGTGGTCATCAGCCAGGTGCCGCGCACGTTGACCTGCATCACCTGGTCCCAGGTGTCGATGCTCAGCTCTTCGCAGCCTTTGCCGCCGGAGTTGGTGATCGAGGCGTTGTTCACCAGGCCGTCGAGGCCGCCGAGCAGGTCCAGGGTGGCGGCGATGCAGGCGTCGATGGAGGCCGGTTGGGCCAGGTCGAGGGTCACGGCCTGGACGTCCAGGCCCTGGGCCCGCAGTTCGCTGGCGGCTTGCTGCACGCGCTCTTGCAGCACGTCGGCGATCACCACCCGGGCACCGGCCCGGCCGATGGCCTGGGCGAAGGCGTAGCCCAGGCCACGGGCGCCGCCGGTGACCAGCACCCGGCGACCTTCGAGCAGAAGATTCTGGCTGTTCATTATTGGGTGCTCAGCATGGCTTTGGGCATGTAGTGCAGGACGCGTTTTTCCGCCCAGACCACGGCGCCGTAGGCGATCACCCCGATCAGGGTGAGCATGACAATGGCGACGAACACCCCGGCGGTGTTGCCCTGGCCCTCGGCGTCCACCAGCAAGAAGCCCAGGCCCTGGTTGCCGCCGACCAGCTCGCCGACGGTGACGCCGATCACCGCCAGGGTCGAGGCGATGCGCAGGCCGGAGAACAGCGCGGCCATGGCCGAGGGGAACTCCACCAGGCGGAAGATCTGCCAGCGGCTGGCGTTCATGGTGCGCACCAGGTTGATCATGTCCGGATCGACGGTGCGGATCGCCGAGAGCACGTTGATCATCACCGGGAAGAACACGATCAGGATGGCGATCAGGATCTTCGGGTAGATGGTGTAGCCCAGCCACATCACGAACAGCGGCGCGAAGGCGACTTTCGGGGCGATCTGCAAGGCCAGGATGTAGGGCGACAACATGGCTTCGGCGGCGGGCGACAGGCCCAGGGACACGCCGATCACCACTCCCAGCAGGGCGCCGAGGCCGAAGCCGACGATGATCTCCAGCGCGGTGATCAGGGTGTGTTGCAGCAGGCCGCCGCTGTGCCACATCACCAGGCTTTCCTGGGCCACGCGGCTCAGTTGCGGCATGACGAATTCGGGCATGCCGAGCAGGCCCGGGCCCCATTGCCAGAGCACCAGGAACAGGACCAGCAGCGCGGCGCTGCCGAGCATGGAGTTATTCAGGCTTTTCATCGTGTGCGTACCTTGTTGTCCCGGTGGCTCATTGCGCGGCGACCGGGCTGTCGACGAATTGGTTGGTGAACAGGTCCTCGAGCTTGGGCTCCTGGCTGACGATGCCTTCGCTGACGTAGAACTGGCGGACCTTGTCCAGGCGCTGCGGATCGATGTGGCCGAGCACGCGCTGGTTGGCGTAGACATGCTCGACGTAGAGCTTGAAAACCTTCTCCAGCGAGTCTTCCTTGCCGGCGTAGGCCGGCACGGCCTTGGCGAAGGTCACGGCGGCGGCGCGCGGGTCCTGGATAATGTCGCGCATGCCTTGCAGGGTGGCCTGGACCACGCCGCGCACGACCTTGGGCTGGTTCTTGATGGCGTCGTCGGAGGCGAGGATCGCCTGGGCCATGCTTTCGAAAATCTGCGCCTGGGGAATCAGCTTGATCCGCACCCCGGCCTCTTCGGCGTTGACCACCCAGTCCGGCACGCCCGCCATGGCCTGGGCCTTGTCGGCCGAGAACAGCTGCCAGACCCCGGCCGGCCCGGCGGCCTGGATATTCACGTCGGTCTTGCTCAGGCCGGCTTTGCGCAGCGAGGCGAGCAGGGCGTAGTAGGTGGTGTCGGAGTAGGACATCACCGTCATGGTCTTGCCCTTGAGGTCGGTGATGGACTCGATATTTTCCTTGGCGTTGGTGGCGATCATGGTCACCCCGCCGGAGCCCAGCACCGCCACGGCGCGCACCGGAATACCATTGGCCCGGACCACGATCGGCGTGTCGCCGATGGCGCCGCCGAGCAAGGCATTACCGGCACCGATCTGCTTGGCCACGTCGACCCCGCCCTTGGCGGCGATAAAGGTCAGGTTGAGGTCCTGGGCGGCGTAGTAACCCTTCTCCTTGGCGATGATCCAGGGCGCGAAGGCCGGCGAGTTGGGCGGTGCCGGCAGCAGGTAGGTGACGTCGGTCCGGGCCTGGGCCTGGGCCGTGCAGGCCAGGCCGAGGCCCAGGCTGAATGCGCAAAGACGTTGAAACAGAGACTTGAGCATGGGGACTCCTGAATCGGTTGGGGGCCGCGAGGGCGGTGATCAGTGCAGTTCGGTGTCCGCGCCGACTTGCAGCAACTCCATCAGGCGGCCCACCAGCGGGCCGATTTCCGGCAGCTTGCGGCGCTCCAGCGGGTTGTCGCGAAACGGCAGGTCGATGCTGATTTCTTCGATGATGGTGCCGGGGCGGGCGCTCATGACCAGCAACCGGTCGGACATGGCGATGCCTTCGATCAGGTCGTGGGTGATGAACAGGGCGGTCTTCTTTTCGTCGTAGAGCATCCGCGCCATGTCCTGTTGCAGGATCATCTTGGTCTGGGCGTCGAGGGCGGAAAACGGCTCGTCGAGGAACAGCACCTGCGGGTCGATGGCCAGGGTCCGGGCCAGGGCCGCGCGCTGGCGCATGCCGCCGGACAGCTGGAACGGGTAGTGATCGGCGAAGCCCTTGAGGTGGCAACGTTCGAGCAGGTCGTTGGCCACGGTCTGCCGGGTCGCGGCGGGCACGCCCTGGATCTCCAGGCCCAGCTCGACGTTGCGGCGGATGCTGCGCCAGGGCATCAGCAGGTCTTTCTGCAACATGAAGGCGACCTGGCGTACCGGGCCGGTGACCGGTTCGCCGCTGACGAACACTTCGCCTTCGCTGGGGCGATACAGGCCGGAACCCATATTGAGGATGGTGCTCTTGCCACAACCGGAAGGGCCGATGATCGATACCACTTCACCCCGGCGAATCTTGAAGTTCACCTCGCGAATAGCGAATGGCGCTGCGGATTGGCCCTTGGCCGGGAAACATTTGCCGACATTGCGAAATTCAATTTCAGTCGGCTCCAGATCTTCCTTGGGAGCGGGCTTATTCCATTGAGGGGCGACGGCGTACATCTCTTTCACAGCCATTGGGAAGGTACTCTGGTCTGTTTTATAGGTGATACGCCGTTTAGTGCATGAACAATGCCAGTGCTTTATAGCGCGGTGTTTTAGTTTAAAAGTCCTTGTTTATTAATGAGTTGTAGTTATTTAGTTGAAAATGAAACGTTCCATATATGAAACATGGTTTCTTATTTGGCACGAAATTGCACACTGCCCGGGCAAAGCCTGGGAAGTTGCAAGAAGTCGGTGCTTGTTCGGGTAACGCAAAAAACGGGATAAATCGCTTACTTGTTTTGTATATGAAACAGAGCAAGTAAAAGTTGTCGCTTTATCAGTGGAAGAAAGAGGCCTTGAGGGCGTTTGTGGTCCTCAAGAAAAGTATCTGCAAGCGGGATCAGGCCGGCTCGGGGGTTACCGGGCATGTGCTCAAGAACGGTTGCAGTCCTTGTCGATACTCCTGGGGCGGCATGAGGTCACTGTGTTTGGCGATGCGGCAGGCCAGGCCCTGATGTCAGGTAACGCCCCGGCCGCTCGCCGCTCAGGCTGGAAACTGCCGTATATGCTGTTCCACCCACTCGAACAGGCGCTCGTCGAGCAGCGCTCGGTAGCGGTTGTAGGCGTCCCGGTGGCTGTTGAAGAGCGGGTCCTGATTGATCCGCGCGGCCAACGCGCTGGGGCTGTCGCTCCCGGCATGGCTCGCCCTCAGGTGTTTCTGTCGCTGATCGGCCTGTTCCAGGGTGTCCGCCAGGGCGTCCAGTTGCAGGTGCCTGAATTGGGCGATGACCTGGGGCAGGTGAAAGTGCAGGGCACTGTCAAAGCCTTCCCAGTCCTCAAAGGCCAGCCACTCGTGGAGCATCATGAAGCAGCGCGGCGTCGGTGCCAGTTGTTCCAGTGGCGCGAAGGCCAGCCAGTACTGGCGCGGCAGTTGCTCCTCGGTTTCGATGGCCTGGGCGATCAGGTCCAGGGCCCGGCCCTTGTCTCGGTGATGTTTGCGCAGGATGCGCTGGGTCAGGGTGAAGCGTGCTTCTTCTATAGCGTGCAGGGCAAGGTTCAGGTCGTAGCCGGCGTTGTGCAGGTGTTCGCGGGCTTGCTCGGGAGGCAGGCCGGACTTGTCCACCAGTAACTGCAACAGCTCGGACTTGTAGAGCTCGGCGGCTTGCTGGGGATTGCCCGCGCAGCGGGCCAGCAGGGTTTGGGCGTGGCGCAGGCCGATGGGGATCAGGTTGCGCAGTTGTTGAAGGGCCTGGATGTGCGTCGGGTCCATCGACGGGATGCCTTGGTATTCGTTGCCGGTCGCGGCGGGAGGTCGATTATCTACCCTGATGGCCGGTTGTGCCTGGCCAAAGCCTGGGCGAAGTATCGCGAAGGCCTGGATCTGTAGCCGCTGCCGCAGGCTGCGATCGACCGCGAAGCGGGCGCGGCGGTTTCAAGGGCAGGTAAAGGAACAGGCAAAAAAAAGGGCTTGGAGAAGAATCTCCAAGCCCTCAAAAGGTGAGAGGTGTCTAGTCCCTCGACCTGGTGAGCGGTGCCCTGTGGCCAGGGCGGGCGTTGGTCAGGCTTTGAGCGGGACCAGACGCGGGGCAATCATGTTTTCCGGGCGCAGGATGTCGGCGAGCATGGCGTCGTCGAGCAAGCCTTCTTCGCGCACCAGTTCCAGTACGCCGCGGCCGCTTTCCAGGGCGATGCGGGCGATACGGGTGGCGTTTTCATAGCCGATGTACGGGTTCAGCGCGGTGACCAGGCCGATCGAGTGCTCGACCAGTTCGCGGCAGCGCTGCTCGTTGGCGGTGATGCCGGTGATGCAGTGCTCGCGCAGCATGTCCATGGCGCGTTGCAGCAGGCGGATCGAGTCGAAGATCTTGAACGCGATCAGCGGCTCCATCACGTTCAGTTGCAGCTGGCCGCCTTCGGCCGCGATGGTCAGGGCCAGGTCGTTGCCGATGATCTGGAACGCCACCTGGTTGACCGCTTCCGGGATCACCGGGTTGACCTTGCCGGGCATGATCGAGCTGCCTGGCTGACGCGCTGGCAGGTTGATCTCGTTGATCCCGGTACGCGGGCCGCTGGACAGCAGGCGCAGGTCGTTGCAGATCTTCGACAGCTTGACCGCGGTGCGCTTGAGCATGCCGGAGAACAGCACGAAGGCGCCCATGTCGGAGGTGGCTTCGATCAGGTCGGCGGCCGGTACCAGCGGCTGGCCGCTGATGGTGGCCAGGCGCTGGACGGCCAGGGCCTGGTAACGCGGGTCGGCGTTGATGCCGGTACCGATGGCGGTACCGCCCAGGTTCACTTCGGTCAGCACTTCCGGCGCCAGGGTCTTCAGGCGGGCCAGGTCTTCGCTCAGGGTGGTGGCGAAGGCGCGGAACTCCTGGCCCAGGGTCATCGGCACGGCGTCTTGCAGCTGGGTACGGCCCATCTTCAGGACGTGGCTGAATTCTTCACCCTTGGCGGCGAACGACTGGATCAGGCTGTCGAGGCTGGCCAGCAGCGCGTCGTGGCCCAGCAGCAGACCCAGGCGGATCGCGGTCGGGTAGGCGTCGTTGGTCGACTGCGCCATGTTCACGTCGTTGTTCGGGTGCAGGTACTGGTATTCGCCCTTGCTGTGGCCCATGGCCTCCAGCGCGATGTTGGCGATGACTTCGTTGGCATTCATGTTGGTCGAAGTGCCAGCGCCGCCTTGAATCATGTCCACCACGAACTCTTCGTGGAAGTCGCCGCGGATCAGACGGGCACAGGCTTCGCTGATGGCAGCGTGCTTGGCTTCGCTCAGGTGACCCAGCTCGCGGTTGGCGTCAGCAGCTGCCTGCTTGACCATTGCCAGGGCCACGACCAGTTTTGGGTAGTGCGAAATCGGAACGCCGGAGAGGCGGAAGTTGTTCACCGCTCGCAGGGTCTGGATGCCGTAATACGCTTGAGCAGGTACTTCGAGTACGCCAAGCAGGTCTTTTTCTGTGCGGAAAGATGCAGCGGAGGACATGATAGAAATCATCTCGATATGGACCCGGTCGGTGCCGGAACGCTGCGAATCCTAGGCCTGCGGGAAAATTTGGGCCAATGCTGTTAAACACTGGCCTATGCATAAACGGCATAATGCCCGTGTGACGCCGCTTGCGCGGCAAGCGTGTGACCTAAAATGGTGCGTTCCCCGGGAGGACGTGATGAATCTGGAAAGCAAATGGCTCGAGGACTTCAGTGCCCTGGCCGCCACCCGCAGCTTCTCGCAGGCCGCCGAACGGCGCTTCGTGACCCAGCCGGCTTTCAGCCGGCGGATCCGCAGCCTGGAAGCGGCGCTGGGGCTGACCCTGGTCAACCGCTCGCGCACGCCGATCGAACTGACGGCGGCGGGGCAGCTGTTCCTGGTGACCGCGCGCACGGTGGTCGAGCAACTGGGCGAAGTGCTGCGGCACTTGCATCACCTCGAAGGCGGGCAGGGTGAAGTGATGCAGGTCGCCGCGGCGCACTCCCTGGCCCTGGGTTTCTTCCCGCGCTGGATCGCCCAGTTGCGTAACGAAGGCCTGAACATCGCCACGCGGCTGGTGGCGACCAACGTCGGCGACGCCGTGCATGCCCTGCGCGAAGGCGGCTGCGACCTGATGCTGGCCTTCTATGACCCGGACTCGGCCATGCAGATGGACCCGGAAATCTTTCCTTCGCTGCACCTGGGCCAGACCGAGATGCTGCCGGTGTGCGCGGCGGATGCCGCCGGCAAGCCGCTGTTCGACCTGGAAGGCGAGGCCAGCGTGCCGCTGCTGGCGTACAGCGCCGGGGCGTTTCTCGGGCGTTCGGTGAACCAGCTGCTGCGCCAGCGCAACCTGCGCTTCACCACGGTCTATGAAACCGCCATGGCCGACAGCCTCAAGAGCATGGCCCTGGAAGGCCTGGGGATTGCCTGGGTGCCGCACCTGAGCGTGCGCGCCGAACTGGCCCGCGGCGAACTGGTGGTCTGCGGCGGCGCGCAATGGCATGTGCCGCTGGAGATCCGCCTGTACCGCTGCGCCCTGGTGCGCAAGGCCAACGTCCGGCTGCTGTGGCGCAAGCTCGAAGGCGGCGCGGCGCAGGGCACAGGCAACACCTGACCTGTAGTCGCTGCCGAAGGCTGCGCTCGCTCTGGGCGGCACTCCGTCGCAGGGGCCGCAAAACCTGGCGACGCGGTCTGTCTGAAGGAGTGGGAATACCCCCTTTGCGCCGGCTTCGCCGTCGATCGCAGCCTGCGGCAGCGGCTACAGGAATCTGGCAACGATCCTGGCCCATGCTGACTGACCCAAAAGTCAATAAAACCGCCGCTTTGCGCCTGAAACATGGTGTATGACAGATGGTCGGCAAAAGTGCGTTTAATGCACCTTTTTCGGTATACTGCGCGGCCTTCGGCCGGTTCGTCCGGCCATAATTCGCACATTCAAGCCACGCACTCCGCGTGGCTTGTTGTTTTTGACGCGCCCGCGGGCGCCCAGAGAGAAGAGGCACGACGATGAGTGCATTGGTTGGCGTGATCATGGGCTCCAAGTCCGATTGGTCCACCCTTAGCCACACCGCCGATATGCTGGAAAAGCTCGGCATCCCTTACGAGGTGAAAGTGGTCTCTGCCCACCGCACCCCGGACCTGCTGTTCCAGTACGCCACCGATGCCGAAGCGCGTGGCATCGAGGTGATCATCGCCGGTGCCGGTGGCGCGGCCCACCTGCCAGGCATGTGCGCGGCCAAGACCCACCTGCCGGTGCTGGGCGTTCCGGTGCAGTCGTCGATGCTCTCGGGC
The DNA here is from genome assembly GCF_058800485.1 of Pseudomonas sp. GW822-FHT05A08. NCBI lineage: Bacteria > Pseudomonadati > Pseudomonadota > Gammaproteobacteria > Pseudomonadales > Pseudomonadaceae > Pseudomonas > Pseudomonas sp. GW822-FHT05A08. The sequence goes on along the minus strand of NZ_CM179511.1, from coordinate 97,344 downwards.
GTCGACTCGCTGCTCTCCATCGTGCAGATGCCCGCGGGCATTCCGGTCGCCACCCTGGCCATCGGCAAGGCCGGCGCGATCAACGCCGCGCTGCTGTCGGCGAGCATCCTTGGCGCCAAGCATCCGCAATTTCATACTGTGCTGAAAAAATTCCGCGCTGAGCAGACAGACAGCGTCCTGGACAATCCAGACCCACGCATCGCCTGAGGTTTTTGACGATGAAGATCGGTGTAATCGGTGGCGGCCAACTGGGTCGCATGTTGGCTCTGGCGGGCACTCCGCTGGGGATGAACTTCGCTTTCCTCGACCCGGCTCCGGACGCCTGTGCCGCTGCCCTGGGCGAACACCTGCGAGCCGATTACGGCGATCAGGATCACCTGCGCCAGCTGGCTGACGAAGTGGACCTGGTGACCTTCGAGTTCGAAAGCGTGCCGGCGGAAACCGTGGCCTTCCTGTCGCAGTTCGTCCCGGTCTACCCGAGCGCCGAAGCCCTGCGCATCGCCCGAGATCGCTGGTTCGAGAAGAGCATGTTCAAGGACCTGGGGATTCCGACCCCGGCGTTCGCCGACATCCAGTCGCAAGCCGACCTGGAGGCCGCCGTGGCCAGCATCGGCCTGCCGGCCGTGCTGAAAACCCGCACCCTGGGTTACGACGGCAAGGGCCAGAAAGTCCTGCGCAGCCCTGAAGACGTGGTCGGCACTTTCGCCGAGCTGGGCAGCGTGGGGTGCCTGCTGGAGGGCTTCGTGCCGTTCACCGGCGAAGTCTCGCTGATCGCCGTGCGCGCCCGCGATGGTGAAACTCGCTTCTACCCGCTGGTGCACAACACTCACCACAGCGGCATCCTCAAGCTGTCCGTGGCCAGTAGCGATCACCCGCTGCAGGCCCTGGCCGAAGACTATTCCAGCCGCGTGCTCAAGCAGCTGGACTACGTCGGCGTGATGGCGTTCGAGTTCTTTGAAGTCGACGGTGGCCTCAAGGCCAACGAGATCGCGCCACGGGTGCACAACTCCGGGCACTGGACCACCGAAGGCGCCGAGTGCAGCCAGTTCGAGAACCACCTGCGGGCTGTCGCCGGCCTGCCGCTGGGTTCGACCGCCAAGGTCGGCGAGAGCGCGATGATCAACTTCATCGGCGAAGTGCCGGCGGTGGAGAAAGTCATCGCCATCGACGATTGCCATCTGCATCACTACGGCAAGGCCTTCAAGGTCGGGCGCAAGGTCGGTCACGCCAACCTGCGCTGCAAGGACAAGGCAACCCTCGAGGCGCAGATCCTCAAGGTCGAAGCGCTGATCGCCGAATAACTTCCTGAGGCTGCGGTGGAACCAATCGGGGCCGCCGTTCTCTGATGGCAGGATGCCAATGCGCTAACTAGGCTTTGGCATACCTAACTCATACAGAGGGAAATGCCATGGGAATTATTGGAACCATCTTTATCGGCTTGATCGTTGGCCTGCTGGCTCGCTTCCTGAAACCGGGCGATGACAGCATGGGCTGGATCATGACCATCCTGCTCGGTATCGGCGGTTCGCTGGCAGCCACCTACGGCGGCCAGGCCCTGGGCATCTACCAGGCGGGCCAGGGCGCGGGCTTCATCGGCGCGCTGGTTGGCGCGGTCGTGCTGCTGGTGATCTACGGCCTGGTCAAAAAGAACTGATTTAGCGACAAAGCCCTCTCTGCTGCGCAGGTAGAGAGGGCTAGAATGCCCGGCGTTGTCTTGTCCCTTTCTTGCCGAGCTCCTCCATGCGCCGTCTTCTGTTGACTCTTGTTCTGCTGGGCCCGGGCCTGGCCCATGCCGGCGAACTGCCGGAAACCGACTGGCTCGAACTGATGCCCAAGTCGGACCAGAAAGCCCTCGAGCAAATGCCGGAAATCGATCACAACTCCCCCGAAGCCAATGGCACCTTTACCGAAAAGGGCGGCCTGAAGCAGAGCAAGGGGTTGCCGGCGGTGATGTATTCGACCAAGACCGTGCCGGCCATGAACGGCAAGGACATCCGCATCGGCGGTTATCCGGTGCCGCTGGAGTCCGATGCCAAGGGGCGCAGCACGCTGTTTTTCCTCGTGCCTTACCCGGGCGCCTGTATCCATGTGCCGCCACCGCCGCCCAATCAACTGGTGCTGGTGCGTTTCCCCAAGGGCGTGAAGCTGGACGATATCTACACGCCGCTGTGGGTGACCGGCCACCTGAAGGTCGAGACGGTCAGCAACGACCTGGCCGACGCGGCCTATGCGCTGGATGCGCAGAAGGTGCGGGTGGTGCAGGAGTCGGATCTGTAGGACGGCGTTACAGCGCTACGCTGGTAACGCTCACGCCCAGGGTATGACTGGCGCCCGGCGCCAGGGTCACCACGTCATCCATCACGTTGGCGGTCTCGATGCACAGCATGCGTTGCCAGCCATCGTCGGCCATGTCGCTGAACTGCTCGGCGCGAGCGATCCACGGGTTCCAGATCACCGCCGAGCGCGAGCCGTTGCTGGTCAGCTGGATGCGCCGCTCCCAGGCCGGGTCGACGATGCTCAGCTGTGGCGGAGGGTCGAGGTAGATACGGTCGGTCTCGCCGGTGAAATGCAGATCGCCGGACTGCTGTGCAGTCTTCCAGTCATCCAGGGTCTCGATGTAATTCAGGCCGTCCAACCCTTCGACATGCACCTTGCGCACATCGCTGACCGCGAAGTAGCTGTGCAGCGCCTGGCTGATGGTGACCGTGTCGTCGCCCAGGTTGTGGCTGGTGAGGTTGATGTGCAGTTGCTCATCGAGGCGGATGCTCAGCTTCAGCTCGACCTGGTGCGGCCAGCCTGGCAGCCCGCCTTCGGGGATCGGCAGTTGCAGCTCCACCAGCAGGCTTTCGCCTTCGCTCTGAATGCCCAGCAGTTCCCAGTCGGTGGCGCGGACCAGGCCATGGGCCCCGGCCGGCTCGCTGCCCTGGCGCATGGCCTGGACGCTTTGCGGGTTGCGCGCGAAGTTGCCGAACCACGGCCAGCACACCGGAACGCCGGCGCGGATGCTTTTGCCGGTCTTGAACACGGCCTCGTCGTTGAGCCAGATCAGCGGCGGTTGCCCGGCCAATTGATAGCTGAGGATGTGCGCGCCTTGCTGGGCCACCAGCAGTTCGGCCTGACCGTGGCGGATGCGCCAGCAGTTCAGTTCATCCAGTTTCACCGTTTCAACGTGAGGGGTAGGCATGGTGCTGTTCTCGTTCAAAAGCAGGGCTGCTATGGACCACGTAACAGCCGCCGGGTTTAACCCACGCCGAATTTAACGGGCCCTGGGTGGAACCGAGCGGGTGCGGCCACTGCCGTCGATGGCAACGAACACGAACACCGCCTCGGTGACCTTGCGCCATTCGCTGGACAGCGGATCGTCGCTCCAGACCTCGACCATCATCTGGATCGAGCTGCGACCGATTTCCAGGGTCTGGGTATAAAAGGAAAGCTGCGCGCCGACCGCGACCGGCACCAGGAATGCCATGCGGTCGATGGCGACCGTGGCGACACGCCCGCCGGCCACGCGACTGGCCATGGCGGTCCCCGCCAGGTCCATCTGGGCCACCAGCCAGCCGCCGAAAATATCGCCAAAGCCGTTGGTTTCGCGGGGAAGCGCGGTGATTTGCAAGGCCAGGTCGCCTTGCGGGATCGGATCTTCTTGTTCGAGCTCTATCATGCCGGGGGTGCCTCTGACCCGTGACTCTTCATTGGTACTTCAGGTGAATAGCCGTCTTGAGGAAAAACGATTCAGCCCGAACATACTACGTTCGTCACGTTCTTCGTAAGGCGTACTAAAGGGAAACTCTGCGAAACCGGCTGGCCCAGTCGGCGCCTGGGGCGCCCAGCGGCGTTTTCGCACAGCAACCCTTGCCGGGGCGGCGTTGCTCCAATGCCTGCGAGTATATCGGTCGACAGGCTCGGCGACGACCATCCGGTTCTGATTTTGATTGTCAATTGTGCCCGTCTATGTGCTTTTTCGAACAATTTGCTATCGTGCCGAACCTGCCAGGCCACAACCAGCGCTGTTGCGGCTTCCAGAACCGACTATAAGAGAAGCCCTTGCCATGACCACTGTGCCTTCGAGCGTCGCGCAGCCCGCGCAACCTGCTCGTCCGTTGACCCGCAATGACTACAAGACCCTGTCGCTGTCCGCCCTGGGCGGCGCGCTGGAGTTCTACGACTTCATCATTTTCGTGTTCTTCGCCACGGTGGTCGGCAAGCTGTTCTTCCCCGCGGACATGCCCGAGTGGCTGCGCCTGATGCAGACCTTCGGCATCTTCGCCGCCGGCTATCTGGCCCGGCCCCTGGGCGGGATCGTCATGGCGCACTTCGGCGACCTGCTCGGGCGCAAGAAGATGTTCACCCTGAGCATTTTCATGATGGCGGTGCCGACCCTGATCATGGGCCTGCTGCCGACCTACGCGCAGATCGGCATGTGGGCGCCGATCCTGTTGCTGCTGATGCGGGTGATCCAGGGCGCGGCCATCGGCGGTGAAGTACCGGGCGCCTGGGTGTTCGTTTCCGAGCATGTGCCGCAGCGGCATATCGGCTATGCCTGCGGCACCCTGACCTCGGGCCTGACGGCCGGCATTCTCCTGGGGTCGCTGGTGGCCACCGCGATCAACAGCATCTATACCCCGGGCGAAGTCGCCGATTACGCCTGGCGGATTCCGTTCCTGCTCGGCGGCGTGTTCGGCCTGTTCTCGGTGTACCTGCGCCGCTGGCTGCACGAAACCCCGGTATTCGCCGAGCTGCAGCTGCGCAAGGCCCTGGCCGAGGAAGTGCCGCTGCGCGCGGTGCTGCGCGACCACCGCAGCGCGATCATTCTCTCGATGCTGCTGACCTGGCTGCTGTCCGCCGGGATCATCGTGGTGATCCTGATGACCCCGACCGTGCTGCAGACGGTCTATCACTTCACCCCGACCACCGCGTTGCAGGCCAATAGCCTGGCGATCGTGTTCCTGAGCCTGGGGTGCGTGATGTCCGGCGCGCTGGCCGATCGTTTTGGCGCCGGCCGGGTATTCGTGTTCGGCAGCGCGCTGCTGCTGGCGACTTCCTGGACCTTCTACCACAGCCTGCTGGATCACCCGGACTGGCTGTTCCCGCTGTACGCGCTGACCGGCCTGCTGGTGGGCACCATCGGCGCGGTGCCGTATGTGATGGTCAAGGCCTTCCCGGCGGTGGTGCGCTTCAGCGGCCTGTCGTTCTCCTACAACCTGGCCTACGCGATCTTCGGTGGCCTGACGCCGATGGTGGTGACCGCGCTGCTCAAGGAGAGCCCGATGGGCCCGGCCTATTATGTTGCAATTATTTGCAGCATCGGGATCCTGGTCGGCCTGTACCTGTGGAAAAAGGATCGCTGATCCTGTGATCCTGTGATCCTGTGACCCTGTAGCCGCTGCCGAAGGCTGCGAACGACCCGAAGGGGCGCGGCGATCTTCAGGGTCCTGGAGATCCTGCAGACCTATCGCAGCCTTCGGCGGCGGCTACAAAACGCTCTATAAAGAAAGGCCAGCCTTCCATCGCGAATGCTGGCCTTTCATCTAATTGTCATATTTCAGCCATAGAGTGTTCACACGGCCTACAGATACTTGGCCCGACTTAACACACCCTATCTGCTAGGAGTAAGGCATGAAACTGAAGCGTTTGATGGCGGCAATGACTTTTGTCGCTGCTGGCGTTGCGACTGCCCACGCGGTTGCCGCTGTTGACCCTGCTATCCCGAGCTACACCAAGACCACTGGTGTGTCGGGCAACCTGTCCAGCGTCGGCTCCGATACCCTGGCCAACCTCATGACCCTGTGGGCCGAGCACTACAAAAAAGAATACCCGAACGTAAACATCCAGATTCAGGCCGCTGGCTCCGCCACCGCGCCACCTGCGCTGACCGAAGGCACCTCCAACCTGGGCCCGATGAGCCGCAAGATGAAGGACACCGAACTGGCTGCCTTCGAGCAGAAGTACGGCTACAAGCCAACCGCCATCCCGGTTGCCGTGGACGCCCTGGCCGTGTTCGTGCACAAGGACAACCCGATCCAGCACCTGACCATGGAACAGGTTGATGCGATCTTCTCGTCGACCCGCCTGTGCGGCGCCAAGGCCGACGTCAAGACCTGGGGCGACCTGGGCGTGACCGGCGACCTGGCCAACAAGCCGGTCCAGCTGTTCGGTCGTAACTCGGTATCCGGCACCTACGGCTACTTCAAGGAAGAAGCCCTGTGCAAAGGCGACTACAAGCCTAACGTCAACGAACAGCCTGGTTCGGCTTCGGTGGTCCAGTCCATCAGCTCCTCGCTGAACGGCATCGGCTACTCGGGCATCGGTTACAAGACCGCTAGCGTGAAGACCGTGGCCCTGGCCAAGAAAGGCAGCAGCGACTTCATCGAAGACACCGAAGAAAACGCCCTGAACGGCAAGTACCCGCTGTCCCGCTTCCTGTACGTGTACATCAACAAGGCCCCGAACAAGCCTCTGGCCCCGCTGGAAGCCGAGTTCGTGAAACTGGTTCTGTCGAAACAGGGCCAGGAAGTGGTAGTGAAAGACGGCTACATCCCACTGCCAGCCAAAGTCGCCGCCAAGGCACTGGCTGACCTGGGCCTGCAGGAAGGCGCTGCAGTCGTAAAGAAGTAACACCCTAGGTCCGGGCCTGTCCCGGACCTTGTAGGAGCGAGCTTGCTCGCGACATGATGGCGAGGCCAACGCAGCATCTGTGTCTGGCGGCTCCCATCGCGAGCAAGCTCGCTCCTACACCCCTCAATTTTCGATCCGCTGCCAGCTCTGCTCCGCGGCGGATTTGTTGCGTCACTGCATTGTCATCTTTCTGTCATACAGGATCGCTAGGGTGTGCGCATGAATGATCTGGCCAACTCCACCATGACTCCGACTTCTCCCCCCAAGCGCATTGACTTCAATACGCCTGAGCTGCAACGCAAGCGCCGCATCCGCGCGCTGAAAGATCGCCTGACCCGCTGGTACGTCCTCGTTGGCGGTCTGGCCGTGCTGGCCGCGATCACCCTGATCTTCTTCTTCCTCGCCTATGTCGTGCTGCCCCTGTTCCAGGGCGCCGACCTGACCGCCAAGGACCCGCTGACGCCAGCCTGGATGCAGGACGCCGGCAAGCCGCTGATGTTCTCCCTGGAAGAGCAGAACCAGGTCGGCATGCGGGTTTCCGACAAGGGCCAGGCGCTGTTCTTCGACATCGACAACGGCGCCGAGCTGCGCCGCGTCGACTTGCCGATTCCGGCCGGCACCACCGTCACCGCTATCGGCAAGGATCAGCCGGGCAGCCCGCTGGTGGTGGTTGGCCTGTCCAACGGCCAGGCGCTGGTGTTCCGCCACACCTATAAGGTCAGCTACCCGGAAGGCAAGAAAACCATCTCGCCAGCCATCGAATACCCCTACGGCGAAACCCCGATCGTGCTGAACGAGCAGGGTGGTGCCCTGGAGCACGTCAACCTCAACGCCACCGATTCGGCGCTGGTGGTGGCCGGTTCCAGCGGCGCGCAACTGCACGTGCTGCAGCTGACCCGCGAAGAAAACATGATGACCGGCGAGGTCACCAGCGAGCAGAACCGCATCGAGCTGCCGCAGATGACCGAACCGGTCAAGGCCATGTACATCGACCCGCGCCAGCAGTGGCTGTACGTGATCAACGGGCGTGCCCAGGCCGACGTGTTCAGCCTGCGCGACAAGAGCCTCAACGGTCGCTACAAACTGCTGGAGGATGCCGATGCCGAAGTGACGGCCAGCACCCAGCTGGTGGGCGGTATCTCGCTGATCATCGGTACTTCCAAGGGCGGCCTGGCCCAGTGGTTCATGGCCCGCGACCCGGACGGCGAACTGCGCCTGAAGCAGATCCGTACCTTCCAGATGGGCACCACGCCGATCATCGAAATCACTGCCGAAGAGCGCCGCAAGGGCTTCGTCGCCCTGGACGCCTCGGGCAAGCTCGGCGTGTTCCACAGCACCGCGCACCGCACCCTGCTGGTGGACCAGGTGGTCGAGGGCGAAGGCCTGTTCGGCCTGTCGCCACGGGCCAACCGGGTGATCGTCGAAGCCGGCGGCAAGCTGCAACCGCTGGTGCTCGACAACCCGCACCCGGAAGTGTCCTGGAGCGCGCTGTGGAGCAAGGTCTGGTACGAGAACTACGACGAGCCTAAATACGTCTGGCAATCGACCGCGGCCAACACCGACTTCGAACCCAAACTGAGCCTTTCGCCGCTGACCTTCGGTACGTTGAAGGCAGCGTTCTACGCGATGCTGCTGGCAGCCCCGCTGGCGGTGGCCGCGGCGATCTACACCGCTTACTTCATGGCTCCGGGCATGCGCCGCAAGGTCAAACCGGTGATCGAGCTGATGGAAGCGATGCCGACGGTGATCCTCGGCTTCTTCGCCGGCCTGTTCCTCGCGCCTTACGTCGAAGGCCATCTGCCGGGCATCTTCAGCCTGCTGATGCTGCTGCCGATCGGCATCCTGGTGGCCGGTTTCGTCTTCAGCCGCCTGCCTGAGTCGGTGCGCCTCAAGGTGCCGGATGGCTGGGAAAGCGCGATCCTGATCCCGGTGATCATCTTGGTGGGCTGGTTCTCGCTGTACATGAGTCCGTTCATGGAGAACTGGTTCTTCGGCGGCGACATGCGCATGTGGATCTCCCATGACCTGGGCATCACCTACGACCAGCGCAACGCCCTGGTGGTCGGCCTGGCCATGGGGTTTGCGGTGATCCCGAACATCTACTCGATCGCCGAAGACGCCGTATTCAGCGTGCCGCGCGGCCTGACCCTGGGTTCCCTGGCCCTGGGCGCCACGCCGTGGCAGACCATGACCCGCGTGGTGATCCTCACCGCCAGCCCGGGCATCTTCTCGGCGCTGATGATCGGCATGGGCCGCGCGGTCGGCGAAACCATGATCGTGCTGATGGCCACCGGCAACACCCCAGTCATGGAAATGAACCTGTTCGAAGGCCTGCGCACCCTGGCGGCCAACGTCGCGGTGGAAATGCCGGAGTCGGAAGTCGGCGGCAGCCACTACCGCGTGCTGTTTCTCTCGGCGCTGGTGCTGCTGCTGTTCACCTTCGTCATGAACACCCTCGCCGAGCTGATCCGTCAGCGTCTGCGCAAGAAATACTCGTCGCTTTAAGAAAGGTAGAAGTCTGTGAAACAGAACTCCCTGAATGGATGGTTCAAGAGCGGCGCCCCGGGCGTCTGGATCAGCGGTGGCGCGGTGTCCATCGCGGTCATCATGACTATCGGCCTGTTGGCGGTGATCGCCGTGCGCGGTCTGGGCCACTTCTGGCCGGCAGACCTGGTGCATGCCCACTACGACGTGCCGGGCCAGGCCAACCACCTGGTCATCGGCGAAGTGGTGCAGAAAGAAGAAGTGCCGCGGGCACGCCTCAAGAGCGCCGGCCTGCCGGTGCCGGACGAAGGCCCCGAGTTCATGACCCGCGAGCTGATCAAGGTCGGCAACCGTGACCTGAACGGCAACGACTTCACCTGGATCGTCGGCGACTGGCTGACCAACCAGACCACGCCGCCGGAGCTGATGGCCATCGAGCGGCGCGAGTGGGGCAACTTCTACGGCTACCTGGTCAACGTCAAGCAGGATGGCAAGGTCATCGCCGAAGGCGAAGCGGCCTGGCCGGAACTGCAGGCGCGGATCGAGCGAGTGAACAAGCTGGCGGCCCAGCTCAAGACCCTGGAGAAAGTCGACATCGGCGCGATCAACGCCGGCCTCGAGCGCATCCGCCTGCACGGTCGCAAGCTGGAACTGGACGGCAAGCTCGATGCCGCCGCCCAGGCCGACATGGAAAGCGAACGCGCCGAGCTGAACGCCCGTTACCAGGACGTCGAGGCCCGCCTGAGCGACCTGCACGCGCAGTTCAACCGTGACAGCCTCACCGCCCGCGACGCCAACGGCAAAGAGATCGAGATCAGCCTGGGCAAGGTGGTGCACGCCTACCAGCCGAACGCCATGGGCACCTTCACCAAGCTGGGTTTCTACTTCAGCAAGGTCTGGGAATTCCTCAGCGACGACCCGCGTGAAGCCAACACCGAGGGCGGTATCTTCCCGGCGATCTTCGGTACCGTGATGATGACCCTGATCATGGCGATGATCGTCACCCCGTTCGGCGTGCTGGCGGCGGTGTACCTGCGCGAATACGCCAAGCAGAACACCCTGACCCGGGTGATCCGCATCGCGGTGAACAACCTGGCGGGCGTTCCGGCCATCGTCTACGGCGTGTTCGGCCTGGGCTTCTTCGTCTATGTGCTGGGCGGTTCCCTCGACCGCTTGTTCTTCCCCGAAGCGCTGCCGGCGCCGACCTTCGGTACCCCGGGCCTGCTCTGGGCCTCCCTGACCCTGGCGCTGCTGGCGGTGCCGGTGGTGATCGTGGCCACCGAGGAAGGCCTGGCGCGGATTCCCCGCACCGTGCGTGAAGGTTCCCTGGCCCTGGGCGCGACCAAGGCGGAAACCCTGTGGAAGATCGTGCTGCCAATGGCCAGCCCGGCGATGATGACCGGCATGATCCTCGCGGTGGCCCGCGCCGCCGGTGAAGTGGCGCCGCTGATGCTGGTGGGTGTGGTGAAACTGGCGCCGTCGCTGCCGGTGGACGGCAACTACCCGTACCTGCACCTGGACCAGAAGATCATGCACCTGGGCTTCCATATCTATGACGTCGGCTTCCAGAGCCCCAACGTCGAGGCCGCGCGGCCGCTGGTGTACGCCACGGCGCTGCTGCTGGTGCTGGTGATCGCGACGCTCAACCTGTCGGCAGTGTGGATTCGTAACCACCTGCGCGAGAAATACAAGGCGCTGGATAGCTAAAGCCATTAGCCACAAGCGGCAAGCCACAAGCCGCTTTTGCTCAAACTTGCAGCTTGCAGCTAGAAGCTTGCAGCTACGAACGGAGTGAGATCATGCAACAAGAAGCACATACCCACGGCATCAACATGTCGGCCCTGGGCCGCGACAAGCAGAGCCTGAACCTGGACCAGGAAACCGTGGCCATCGAAGTCCCGGGCCTGAGCCTGTTCTACGGTGAGAAACAGGCGCTGTTCGACGTCAGCATGAACATTCCGAAGCAGCGCGTGACCGCCTTCATCGGCCCGTCCGGCTGCGGCAAGTCGACCCTGCTGCGTACCTTCAACCGGATGAACGATCTGGTGGACGGCTGCCGCGTGGAAGGCGAGATCAACCTCTACGGCAACAACATCTACCGCAAGGGCGAAGACGTGGCCGAGCTGCGCCGCCGCGTGGGCATGGTGTTCCAGAAGCCCAACCCGTTCCCGAAAACCATCTACGAGAACGTGGTCTACGGCCTGCGCATCCAGGGCATCAACAAGAAGCGCATCCTCGACGAAGCCGTCGAGTGGGCCCTCAAGGGCGCGGCGCTGTGGGACGAGGTCAAGGATCGCCTGCATGAATCGGCACTCGGCCTGTCCGGTGGTCAGCAGCAGCGTCTGGTGATCGCCCGCACCATCGCCGTGGAACCGGAAGTGCTGCTGCTCGACGAACCCTGCTCGGCGCTCGATCCGATCTCCACCTTGAAGGTCGAAGAGCTGATCTACGAACTGAAATCGAAGTTCACCATCGTGATCGTGACCCACAACATGCAACAGGCCGCGCGTGTCTCCGACTACACGGCGTTCATGTACATGGGCAAACTGGTGGAATTCGGCGACACCGATACGCTGTTCACCAATCCGGCGAAGAAGCAGACCGAAGACTACATCACCGGTCGGTATGGCTAGCAGCAGCCGCGAGCCGCAAGCTTCAAGCGGCAAGTGAGAGCGGTTCGAGTACGACACAACATGGCTTGCAGCTTGTAGCTTGCAGCTCACAGCTTTTGCGGAGCACACACATGATTTCTAAGGAAGGCTTGACCCATCACATCTCCCAGCAGTTCAACGCCGAGCTCGAGGAGGTGCGCAGCCACCTCCTGGCGATGGGCGGGCTGGTCGAGAAACAAGTCAACGACGCCGTCACCGCGCTGATCGAAGCCGACTCGGGGCTCGCCCAGCAGGTGCGCGAGATCGACGACCAGATCAACCAGATGGAACGCAACATCGACGAAGAATGCCTGCGCATTCTCGCCCGTCGCCAGCCGGCGGCTTCCGACCTGCGTCTGATCATCAGCATCTCCAAGTCGGTGATCGACCTGGAGCGCATCGGCGACGAATCGACCAAGATCGCCCGTCGCGCCATCCAGCTGTGCGAAGAAGGCGAAGCCCCGCGCGGCTACGTGGAAGTGCGGCATATCGGCGACCAGGTGCGCAACATGGTCCGCGACGCGCTGGATGCCTTTGCCCGCTTCGACGCCGACCTGGCGCTGTCGGTGGCCCAGTACGACAAGATCATCGACCGCGAGTACAAGACCGCGCTGCGCGAGCTGGCCACCTACATGATGGAAGATCCGCGCTCGATCTCGCGCGTTCTGAGCATCATCTGGGTCCTGCGCTCCCTGGAGCGGATCGGCGATCACGCGCGCAACATCTCGGAGCTGGTGATTTACCTGGTGCGCGGCACCGATGTGCGCCATCTGGGCCTGAAGCGGATGAAGGAAGAAGTTGAAGGCACCAGTGCCGAAAGCGCTAATGTTCCGGGTGAAGCTGACGATAAGTAAGGTTGCCCGAGAGAAGCGCCCGGCCCTTTGGCCGGGCGTTTTCGTTTATGGGGATTTAACTTGAAAAGCAGCGCCCGCGAACGAAAAGTCCCGGCGTGACTGAAGAGTTTTGGCAAAGTGCCATCAGTAAAGCGTTATGCTAGCCGGGATTTTTAAAGGGGTGGTCGATGAGTAAGGTAAGTGTGTTGGTGGTGGATGACGCTTCGTTCATTCGTGACCTGGTGAAGAAATGTCTGCGCAACTACTTCCCTGGCATCAAGATCGAGGACGCCATCAACGGCCGTAAAGCCCAGGCCCTGCTGGCCCGTGAAGCCTTCGACCTGGTCCTGTGCGACTGGGAAATGCCGGAAATGTCCGGCCTGGAGCTGCTGACCTGGTGCCGCGGCCAGGAGGCGATGAAGGCCATGCCGTTCATCATGGTCACCAGTCGCGGCGACAAGGAGAACGTGGTGCAGGCGATCCAGGCCGGCGTCTCCGGCTACGTCAGCAAGCCGTTCACCAACGAGCAACTGCTGACCAAGGTCAAGCAGGCGCTGAACAAGGTCGGCAAGCTCGACACCCTGATGAACAGCGCGCCGACCAAGATGAACTCGGCGTTCGGCAATGACTCCCTGAGTGCCCTGACCGGCGGCAAGGCCGAAGTCATCGGCGCCGCGCCGGCGGCTGCGGCGGTCAATCCGTTTGCCAAACCTGCCGTGGTGTCCGCTCCCGCTGCAGCCCCGTCTCGTGGGTTGCTCAACAGTCCTCCGGTGAAGGCGCCGGCTCCTGCCGCCGCTGCGTCTGCTGGTGGTCGTGGCCAGGGGCAGTTGCGCCTGCCCAACGGTACTCAGCAATGCGTGATCAAGGCGCTGAGCATCAAGGAGGCGCTGTTGGTGGTGAAACGCACCGATACGCTGCCGCAGGTGCTCGACAGCGCCGTGCTGGACCTGGAGCAGGGCGACAATGCCGAAGTGGCGCGCCTGAACGGCTACCTGCATGCGGTGGTGGCCTATGAGCCGAAGCCGGACAGCGAGTGGTTGCAACTGACCTTCCGCTTCGTCGACCAGGATGCGCAGAAACTCGATTACATCTCCCGCCTGATCGCCCGCGGCACGGCGCAGAAGCACTTCGTCCCCGGCGCCTGAGGGGTTCCTGCCCCCCTGTTTCACGGGCAGCCACGCTTGCGTAGGAGCGAGGCTTGCCCGCGATAGCGTCCGCTCTGACGCTGCAGACCGCTGGCCCGACCCCTGTAGCCGCTGCCACAGGCTGCGATAAGGCCGAAGGCCTTCAACGATCTCAAACCTCAGCGCCCGTTTCGTCGGAGTGCTGTCCCACTCCAGCATCAGTCCGCGTTTGAATGTGGCGCGAAACCTGCTGCAAACACTTTCCTGTACCACGCTTTTGCACGCTGACGAGGGTGATCTGGGCGTGTCACTCAAGCGCTGTATCTGTTGCTGGATGATGGTTGTGATGTGTTGCAGGCTGCGCAGAGCAAGGCGTTGGGGGAAAGGGCAATGGTTTGATGCCGTGTGTCCGATTCTCGGTTTTTCAGGTTGATTTATATCTGTACTGATATAGGTTGTGGTCTGTGCTTTTGGCTTTTCTTGTGCCTGGCCACGCTTTGAAACAACCCGGTCGCGCGCTGTGGCGGTCGGGTTGTTTAACCTCTCTGGGGTCAGTAACGGGAGAGGTTCGATGCCTAGGCACAAGGATGTGGTGTTTGTCGGGAGCGCGCTCCGGGACCTCCGGGCTTTTCCGCTGGATGCGCGAAGGGCCGCGGGTTTTCAGCTGGATCTGTTGCAGCAGGGCGAGCCGCCCTATGACTGTCGGTCGATGAAAACCGTGGGGCCGGGGGTGTTCGAGATCAGGATCAGTGAGGATTCAGGAGCGTTTCGGGTGTTTTACGTGGCCAACCGGCCCGCGGCCATTTATGTGCTGCACGCCATGCGCAAGACCACCCGCAAGACCGAAGCGCGGGACATCGAGCTGGCTCGGGCCAGACTTCAGGAGATAAGTGCACGCCATGACCGATCACATGCATACCGAGCGTTTCGCCAGTGTCTGGGACGCGCTCGAAGGTTCGCCCCAGGAAGCCGCCAATATGCGCCTGCGCTCCAAGCTCATGCTGGAGCTGGGCAAGACCATCAAGGCCTGGGGTGTTTCGCAGAAGGAGGCCGCCAGGCGGCTCAATATCACCCAGCCGCGGCTCAACGACGTGCTCAGCGGCAAGATCAACAAGTTTTCCCTGGATGCGCTGGTCAACCTCTCCGACGCCGCGCACCTGGGCGTCGATATCAGTTTCAGTCCGTCGGCAATGGAACCTCTGGTGCAGGGTTGATTCATACAAAGTCCACGTCGGGCTGCTAGCCTGACTTCAGGCTTTCCTCAGAATCTTGCCCATGTTCATGCACCTGCTGTTTTCCTGCGGTCTGTTGCTGGCTGCCACCTCGGCCATGGCCATGACCATCTACAAGTCCACCGACGCCAACGGCGTGGTGTCCTACAGCGACCGTCCGTCGCCGGGCGCCCAGGTGTTCGTGTTTCGCGATCGCATGGTCGAGCACCTGGAACGCCAGGTGCGTCTGGACGTCGAGAAGAGCTGGGGCGTGGACAGCGTCTTTGTGCGTAACGACCTGTATGCGCCGGTGGAGATCGAGCTGGGGTTTACCGGCCTGAAGAACATCCGCAGTGCCCCCAGGCAGCCGATTCGCCGGGTACTGCCGGCCCGCAGCCGACAGCGCCTGGCACAGCTCACGGCCATGCAGGCGGGCAAGCCGCTGATCTATGTCCCGCAGTTTCGTTACTCCCTGGGCGACCCTGCAGGCGCCGCCCAAGCCTATCGTTACCCGCTGCCCTGGCGTGGCGGCCCCTTTCGCCTGACCCAGGGCGCCAACGGCCGGTACAGCCATTTCGGCCCCAAGAGCCGCTATGCCATGGACATCGCCATGCCCGAGGGCACGCCGATCATCGCGGCGCGTGGCGGGGTGGTGGTGAAGACCGAGAACCGCCAGAGCGGGCGCGGCACCGACCCTTCCGGCAATTTCGTGCGGGTGTTGCACAACGACGGCACCATGGGGGTGTACCTGCACCTCAAGCGCGGCTCGGTAAGCGTGCGTGAAGGCCAGCGGGTCGTGGTGGGCAGCCCGCTGGCGTTGTCGGGCAACACCGGCAACAGCAGCGGCCCGCACCTGCACTTCGTGGTGCAGCGCAATACGGGGCTGGGGCTGGTGTCGATTCCCTATCAGTTCAACCAGCCCATCGGCAGCCTGCCGAATTTCGCGCTGGGCAAAAAGTAGCCGTGTAGCCGCTGCCGAAGGCTGCGATAAGGCCGAAGGCCTTCAGCGATCTCAAGAGCCTGCGCCCGCTTCGTCGGAGTGCCGCCCAGGTCGATCGCAGCCTTCGGCAGCGGCTACAGGGTGATCGGCGGAACAGGTGATAATCGGGGAGGGGGTCGCGAGCAATCGAGCCTCGACCGGCTGCTCCTACAGATGAACGCGGTTCATTGTAGGAGTGAGCTTGCTCGCGATGAGGTGTCAGACCGTGCTCAATCGAGCATCAACACCTTGGCCAGGACAATTTTCGGGCCTTTCATCTTCTTGATGATGATGCGCAGGCCTTCGACCTCCATGACCTCTTCTTCTTCCGGTACCCGTTTCAGGGTCTCGTAGACCAGGCCGGCAAGGGTTTCGGCCTCGATATGGTCCAGGTCGATGCCCAGCAGGCGCTCCACCTTGAACAGCGGGGTATCGCCGCGCACCAGCAACTTGCCGGGCTGGTAGGCGAGGATGCCGCGCTCGGCCTTGCGGTGTTCGTCCTGGATATCGCCGACCAGCACTTCGAGCACGTCTTCCATGGTCAGGTAGCCGATGATCTTGCCGTCGGCTTCTTCCACCAGGGCGAAGTGCGAACCGCCTTTACGGAACTGTTCCAGCAGCTGCGACAGCGGCATGTGCCGGGAAACGCGCTCCAGCGGGCGGGTCAGCTCGGCCAGGTTGAACGATTCGGGGATGTGGTCCAGCGCCGCCAGTTCCAGCAGCAGGTCCTTGATGTGCAGCAGGCCGACGAACTCGTTGCGCTCGCTGTCGTAGACCGGGTAGCGGCTGAACTTGTGGCGGCGGAACAGCGCGAGGATCTGCTTCAGCGGCGCGTTGAATTCCACGCTGATCAGGTCTTCCCGGGAGTTGGCCCAGTCCACCACTTCCAGCTCGCCCATTTCCACGGCCGAGGCCAGCACGCGCATGCCCTGGTCGCTGGGGTCCTGGCCCCGGCTGGAGTGCAGGATCAGCTTCAGTTCTTCGCGGCTGTAGTGGTGCTCGTGATGCGGGCCGGGCTCGCCCTGGCCGGCGATGCGCAGGATGGTGTTGGCGCTGGCGTTGAGCAGGTAGATCGCCGGGTACATCAGCCAGTAGAACAGGTACAGCGGCACCGCCGTCCACAGCGACAGCAGCTCGGGCTTGCGGATGGCCCAGGACTTGGGCGCCAGTTCGCCGACCACGATGTGCAGGTAGGAAATGATGAAGAAGGCGGTAAAGAACGACACGCCCTTGACCACTTCCGCCGAATCCACGCCCACGGCGCTGAGCAGCGGCGCCAGCAAATGCGCGAAGGCCGGCTCACCGACCCAGCCCAGGCCAAGGGAGGCCAGGGTGATCCCCAGCTGGCACGCGGAAAGGTAGGCATCCAGCTGGCTGTGTACGGTGCGCAGGATCTGCCCGCGCCAGCCGTTCTTGTGGGCGATGGCCTCGACCCGGGTCGAGCGCAGTTTGACCATGGCGAACTCGGCGGCTACGAAAAAGCCGTTGAGCAGAACCAGGAGCAGTGCAAAAAGAATCATGCCGAAGTCGGCGAAAAGAGACGCGAGGGTAAAACCAGGGGAAGGGTCCATGATGGAGTTTTGCGGGTTCCGTGTATTCGAAAAAGAGAGAAATGCGCGGCGCAATGGCCGGCGCAAGCCAGCCAATGTAGCGGCTGGCAGGGCGATTGCCTAGTGGCGCGTGGCTGTCACCGCTGGTCGGTCAGGGTGTCGGCACGCAATCTTTTCACCTGGGCCGGGGCGAAATGGCAGGTAAAAGTGCTGCCGTGGCCCGGTACGCTGCTGATCTCCAGGCGCGCCCGATGGCGCAGCAGCACATGCTTGACGATGGCCAGGCCCAGGCCAGTGCCGCCGGTGTTGGAGTTGCGGCTGGAGTCGACCCGGTAGAAGCGTTCGGTCAGGCGTGGCAAGTGCTTGCTGTCGATGCCGATCCCCGAATCCTGCACGCTCAGGTGCGCGCCTTGCTCGTCGCCCCACCAGCGGATGCGGATGTTGCCCTCGGCCGGGGTGTATTTCACGGCGTTGAACACCAGGTTGGAAAAGGCGCTGCGCAGTTCCGCCTCGCTGCCCTTGAGCAGGACCTGCGCGTCGGCTTCCAGGGTGATGCGCTGGTTGCGCTCCCCGGACAGCGCCAGGGCATCGCTCTTGATCGACTGCAGCAGCACGTCGATCGGCACCGGCTGGTTGTCCGACGGGTAGTCGGTGGCTTCCAGCTTGGCCAACAGCAGCAGGTCGTTGAGCAGGGTCTGCATGCGCCCGCCTTGCTGCTGCATCTGCTGCAGGGCGCGGCTCCAGCGCGGATTCACTTCCTCGACGTTGTCGAGCAGGGTTTCCAGGTAGCCGCAGATCACCGTCAGCGGCGTGCGCAGCTCGTGGGAGACGTTGGCGATGAAGTCCTTGCGCATCTGTTCCAGCTGGTGGATGCGGGTCACGTCGCGCACCAGCATCAGGTGTTCGTTGTTGCCGTAGCGGGTGATGTACAGCTGGATGCGTACCCGGTCGTTGGTCGGCGAGGGGATTTCCAGCGGCTCGTTGTAATTGTCCTGCTCGAAATACTCCTTGAAGCGCGGATGGCGCACCAGGTTGGTCACCGGCTGGCCGCTGTCTTGCGGGGTCTTCAGGCCCAGCAGGGTTTCCGCGGCGCGGTTCCACCATTCCAGGTTGCCGTCGCTGTCGAGCATGATCACCGCGTCTTTCAGTGCCGCGGTGGACTCCTGGACCCGGTCGATCACCGCTTGCAGGCGCCCGCGCACCCGTTGGTCGCGGCGTTGCAGGTGGTAGATGCTGTCGAACACCTCGCCCCACAGGCCGTAGCCATCGGGCGGTGCTTCATCGGGTTGGTGCAGGCGCAGCCATTCGTGCAGGCGCAGCAGTTGCTTGAGGGTCCAGGCCAGGTAGATCCCCAGGCCGATGGCCAGGCTCCAGCCGTAGTAACCGCTGATCAGGCCCACCAGCAGGCAGCCGGTGACCAACAGCAGCATGTGGCGAATCAGGGTGCCATGCCAGTTCTGGTTCACTTAACACGCGTCCATGGGAAGTGGAGCAGCTCCAAGCTGCAAGCTTCAAGCTGCAAGTTTTAAAGTGGTCGGCTTCAGCTTGCCGCTTGTGGCTTATGACTTGCCGCTGCTGTTAAGCCTTGGTGGAAAAACGGTAGCCGGTGCCGCGCACGGTTTGTACCAGATTCTCGTAGGCATCGCCCAAGGCTTTGCGCAGGCGGCGGATATGCACGTCGACGGTACGCTCTTCGACATAGACGTTGCCGCCCCAGACCTGGTCCAGCAACTGGCCGCGGGTGTAGGCGCGCTCCTGGTGGGTCATGAAAAATTGCAGCAGGCGGTATTCGGTCGGGCCCATCTCGGCCGGTTTGCCGTCGATGGTCACGCGGTGGCTGATCGGGTCCAGCAGCAGGCCGCCGACTTCGATCGGTGCCTCGCCGTCGGTCGGGCCAGCGCGGCGCAGCACGGCCTTGAGGCGCGCGACCAGCTCGCGAGGGGAGAATGGCTTGGTGATGTAGTCGTCGGCGCCGACTTCCAGGCCCTGGATCTTGTTGTCCTCTTCGCCCTTGGCGGTGAGCATGATGATCGGGATGTCACCGGTCAGCTCATCGCGTTTCAGGCGCCGCGCCAGCTCGATGCCGGAGGTGCCGGGCAGCATCCAGTCGAGCAGGATCAGGTCGGGCTTGCGGTCGACGATGATGGCATGGGCCTGCTGGGAGTTCTCCGCCTCCAGGCAGTCGTAGCCGGCCATTTCCAACGCAACGGCGATCATTTCGCGAATGGGCGCTTCGTCGTCAACGATCAGAATGCTCCTGCCAACCATGCTTAATCCTCTTGTCATTTAACTGTCTTGCGCCGCATTAGATAACGGAATTATTGCAGTCGTGTGACAGTATTTTAGGTGCTGGTGCGAGGGCTGCATTCGTGGACTAAGCTTTGGGTCCGAATCCTGACAACCACCAAAGAAGGTTTCCATGACTCAACACACGCTATCCTGGAAAGCCCTGTTGCTGAGCGCTGCGCTGACCCTGCCGGGGCTGGCGTTCGCTGCGGAACCGGCGATGACCAAAGACGGTATGTTCGTCGACCACAAGGGCATGACCTTGTACACCTTTGCCAAGGACAGCGGCGGCAAGTCCATGTGCAACGACAAGTGCGCCGCCAACTGGCCGCCGCTGATGGCCGCCAGCGGCGACAAGGCGATGGGCGAGTGGACCGTCATCAAGCGTGACGACGGCTCCATGCAGTGGGCCTACGACGGCAAGCCGCTGTACACCTTCGTGATGGACAAGAAAGCCGGTGACATGACCGGCGACGGCAAGATGGATGGCGCCTGGAAAGTGGCCAAGCCTGATTGATCGTAGTGTTTCTTCGCAGGCCAGCCTCACTCCTACAGAAACGGTAGGTGTGAGGCTGGCCTGCGATAACGGTCCTCAGCGAACGGCGTAATCCACGACTATCCCCAGGAAAATCGCCAATCCCGCCCAGTGGTTATGCAGGAAGGCCTTGAAGCACTTCATCCGGTCGCGATCGCGGGTGTCCCAGAACTCCCAGGCAAAACACCCGGCCGCCACCAGCAGGCCCAGGTGGAACCAGATACCCAACTCGAAGCGCGCGCCCACCAGCAGCAGGCACGCCAGCGCCAGGCCCTGCAGGGTCAGGATGATTACCCGGTCGGCTTCGCCGAACAGGATCGCGGTGGATTTCACCCCGATCTTCAGGTCGTCGTCGCGGTCGGTCATCGCGTAATAGGTGTCATAACCCACGGTCCACAGCAGGTTGGCGATGTACAGCAGCCAGGCGGTGGCCGGCAGCTCGCCGGTCTCGGCGGTAAAGGCCATCGGGATGCCCCAGGAGAACGCCGCGCCCAGCACCACTTGTGGGTAATAGGTGTAGCGCTTCATGAAGGGATAGCTGGCCGCCAGGGCCAGGCCGCCCAGCGACAGCCAGATGGTCTCCGCGTTGGTGCACAGCACCAGCAGGAAGCTGATGAACATCAGCACGGCGAAGAACACCAGGGCTTCCCTGGAGCTGATCTTGCCGCTGACCAGCGGGCGCTGTTCGGTGCGCTTCACATGGCCGTCGACCTTGCGGTCGGCCCAGTCGTTGATCACGCAGCCGCCGGCCCGGGTGAGGGTTACGCCAAGGACGAAAATCACGATATTGGCCAGCGATGGCGAGCCTTTGCCGGCAATCCACAGGGCCCAGAGGGTCGGCCAGAGCAGCAGGTAGATGCCGATCGGCTTGTCCATGCGGGTCAGCTGGATAAAGTCCCAGGCGCGCGGATTCAGGCGGTTGAGGGATTTGAGCAGGCTCTGATACATCAGCGGTTCTCCGGCTGGGCGCTGACGGCGCTCCACAGGGACGGCAGGAAGATTTCGGCGACCAGCACGCTCAGGGCTGCGCGATCGAAGCGCGAACGGCGGGCCCAGAGGTCATCGGCCTGCACCTCGTCGGGCAGCCACGGGCGTGGGTAATGGCAGACCTCGATGGGGCGGCGCTGAAAGGCCTGGTCACAGAACAGCAGCTCGCCCAGGGAGCGGCTGCCCAACTCGTCCATGTTCAGCCCGCCATCTTGCAGGGCACTGCGGGCCGCCACGCTGCGGGCGAATACCCAGGCCTGGCCGTGACCGCGCAGATACACCTCGCGTACCCAGCCCTGGCTGCCTGGCTGCAGGTCCAGCGCGGCGCATTCGTCGGCGCGCAGGGGCTGCCAGCCCTCGACCAGCGGCGTCACGCTGAAGCCGTCGTTGGAGAGACGGGTCAGGCGCCGGGTCAGCGAACCTTCATCGAACAGCCAGTCGAGGGTCTGTGCGTCGGGGAGGGGCGTCAGCCGGCTTTGCGAGAGCCAGTCCGGGGTGGAAAATGCAGAGATTGAGTGCGGCACAGTGGGTCATTATTGGCAGCAAATGAGGCCGCGAGCTTAGCATGGTGCCAGGCGATTTTTCCGCAATGGAGCGGCCGCCTGCAGCGAACGTGCTTGCATCCGTCGGTGCTCATCAGTACAAAACGCGCTGGGCCGGACGCGCCCCCTGGCGTCATCCAGAGTCGAGTCATCGACCATCCCGCCGGCAACAGCCTGAGAACCTGAGGAAACGCGTAAATGAAAAAGTGGCAATGTGTGGTCTGCGGCCTGATCTACAACGAAGCCGATGGCTGGCCGGACGACGGAATCTTGCCCGGTACCCGCTGGGAAGACGTGCCTGAAGACTGGCTCTGCCCGGATTGCGGCGTCGGCAAAATGGATTTCGAAATGATCGAAATCGGCTGATCACACCCTGTGATCCCCTGAACCTGAAGGAGTAAGGAATGAACGCACCTGTCGTCATCGTGGGCACCGGGCTGGCCGGCTACAACCTGGCCCGGGAGTTTCGCAAGCTCGATAGCGAAACGCCGCTGCTGCTGATCACCGCCGATGACGGGCGTTCCTATTCCAAGCCGATGCTGTCCACCGGCTTCGGCAAGAACAAGGAAGCCGACGGCCTGAGCATGGCCGAGCCCGGCGCCATGGCCGAGCAATTGAAGGCCGAGGTGCGCACCCATACCCGCATCAGCGGCATCGACCCTGGCCACAAGCGCCTGTGGATGGGTGAAGAGGCGGTGAACTACCGCGACCTGATCCTGGCCTGGGGCGCGGAAACCGTGCGCGTACCGGTGGAGGGCGATGCTGGCGACCTGATCTTCCCGATCAACGACCTGGAAGACTACGCGCGTTTTCGCGCGGCTGCGGCCGGCAAGCGCCGGGTGCTGCTGCTGGGCGCCGGCCTGATCGGCTGCGAGTTCGCCAACGACCTGATCCTCGGCGGTTATGCAGTGGACCTGGTGGCGCCTTGCGAGCAGGTCATGCCGACGTTGCTGCACCCTGCGGCCGCCGCCGCGGTGCAGGCCGGGCTGGAAAGCCTGGGCGCGCGCTTCCATCTGGGGCCGGTACTCAATCGCTTGCAGCGCACGACGGATGGCCTCGAGGCACATCTGTCCGACGGTGAAGTGATTGCCTGCGATCTGGTGGTGTCGGCGATCGGCCTGCGTCCGCGCATCGACCTGGCCGCCGCCGCGGGGGTGATGGTCAACCGTGGGGTGGTGGTCGACCGGCATCTCAAGACCTCCCACACCAACATTTATGCCTTGGGCGACTGCGCCGAGGTCGATGGGCTGAATCTGTTGTACGTCATGCCCCTCATGAGCTGTGCGCGAGCGCTGGCGCAGACCCTGGCGGGTAACCCGACGGCGGTCAGCTATGGCCCGATGCCGATCACCGTGAAAACCCCGGTCTGCCCGCTGGTGGTTTCGCCACCGCCACGCGGCCTGGAGGGCGTGTGGACGGTCGAAGGGCAGGGCGCCGACATCAAGGCGCTGTGCCGCGATGCCAGCGGCAAACTGCTGGGCTATGCGCTGACCGGGGCCGCGGTCATGGACAAACTGGCCCTGAACAAAGAGCTTCCCGGCTTGTTGGCCTAAATACCGGTCGTTCTGTCGGAATAATCATGTGTTTGCCACTACAAAGGTCGCGCAGAGACTGGCGCCACTCCTAACTGCGTGCCATCCTCACACCCGTCTGCCGCAGAGTAGAGCCTGCGGCGCCTTGGGCGCTGTTCCGGAAGAACAGCACGGACATAACAACAAAAAACCGTCAAAGAGGCTTCACTATGCGTAAACCAGAACTCGCCGCTGCAATTGCTGAAAAAGCGGATCTGACCAAAGAACAAGCCAACCGCGTTCTCAATGCCGTTCTCGAAGAAATCACCGGCGCCCTGCATCGCAAAGACAGCGTCACCCTGGTAGGTTTTGGAACCTTCCTGCAGCGTCACCGTGGCGCCCGTACCGGCAAGAACCCGCAAACCGGTGAGCCGGTGAAGATCAAGGCCAGCAACACCGTAGCCTTCAAGCCAGGCAAATCGCTGAAAGACAGCGTCAATCCATAACTGTTGCGAACTCCCTCGATAGCAGGGAGAACCGTATTGAAAAATGGGCAAGCCGATAATTCGGATGCCCATTTTTTATGGATGGTTGTTCGGCATATAAAGAACGGGAATGCATGCAGCAAGTTTCGCGAGGAACTACATCTGTATTGCTCAAAAAACATACAGACTGTTTGATGGCAAACTATCGTCTTGAGTGCCATCATATTGGTGGCACTTTACAAAGTTAGGGGCATCCGCGACTGCACTCTTTCATAAAAGTTCAGAATTAGGATTTATTTCCGTACCCGGCACTTTCGATTCTGCCTGGCATTACCCCTTAATCATTGAATCGCTCTCTGGTTTATATCGCGCAAGGCTCTGGCCCGCGGCTTCTGGCGTTGCTGGTTGGAATAGGGATTCAACTGGCTGCCTAGGGGGAAACCCTGCCATATATAAGGCAATCTCTTACGAACAACCGATGACAGTTCGTCTTGTTGTTTGAGGGGATGCTTGCTAGTGGCCATCATACTGATTACGATGCGCGCTCT
Source organism: Pseudomonas sp. GW822-FHT05A08 (assembly GCF_058800485.1). Lineage (NCBI taxonomy): Bacteria > Pseudomonadati > Pseudomonadota > Gammaproteobacteria > Pseudomonadales > Pseudomonadaceae > Pseudomonas > Pseudomonas sp. GW822-FHT05A08. The sequence goes on along the minus strand of NZ_CM179511.1, from coordinate 73,003 downwards.
TGAAAGAGCAGGCTCAATTGGATGAGTACGCTCTTTGATACTGTCAAGCACGCGAAAAATGTCTCGCGGGCGTATAGACCGTAATCTCGAAAAAGGCCATGGATGTCCTACTCAAGTAAACTTTCTGCCCATTACCTCGAACTCGCCAAAGCCTCTGTTTCCAAAGAGAGTTTTGCGGGCGAGGACGTTCGCTTCTCCAGCGAATACGAGGCACTGGAAAGTGAGCTGGGCAAAGCCCAATCCATGCACGAAAGCGGTCAGATCGACTGGCTGAAAATCCTCGAGAACAGTGAAGCGCTGCTGCGTACCCAGTCCAAGGATCTGCGGGTGGCCGCCTGGCTCACCTGGGCCTTGTATCAGCGTGAATCCTTCCCCGGCCTGCTGGCCGGCCTTGGTCTTCTGCAGCACCTGTGCGAACAGCATTGGGCGCAGATCCACCCCGCCAAGCTGCGTACCCGGGCTGCCGCCGTCGGCTGGCTGGTGCCGCGTCTCGAGCAGGTGTTGGGCGAAAACGTCGCGATCAAGGAGCAACTGCCGCTGTTCCGCCGTCTGGTGGAACACCTGGAAGGGCTCGATGCCGCGCTCACCGAGCATCTGGGTGACAACGCGCCCTTGCTGCTGCCGATCTGCCGACGGCTGTCGACCATGGTCCAGCGCGCCGCCGACAATCAGCCAGAACCCGGCGCCGTGGGCGCGGTGGTGGCCCAGGTCAAGCAGGCCGCGACCCAGCTGTTCACGCCTGGCGCGCCGATCGACAACGAGAAGGAAGCGCAGAAGGCCCTGCGTGCGATGCAGGAAAACGCCCGTCCACTGAGCGCCTGGTGGTTCAAGCAGAAGGCCACTGACGTACGCGCCCTGCGCCTGAACCGCACCATGCTGTGGTTGCCCATCGATGCCGTCCCGGAGCGCAACGCCGAGCAGATCACTGCGTTGCGCGGGCTGCCGGCCGACAAGCTCAAGACCTACCAGGAGCGTTTTGCCAATGGGCAATACGCCGACCTGTTGGTGGAACTCGAAGCCAGCCTGGCCAGGGCGCCGTTCTGGTTCGACGGCCAGCGCATGGTCTGGGAATGCCTGCAGGGGCTGAACGCCGACCAGGCGATGCGCGAAGTGGAGTTTCACTTCGCGCTCCTGTTGCAGCGCCTGCCGGGGGTGGTCGAGTTGCGTTTCCACGACGGCGCACCTTTCGCCGACCCGGCCACCCGCGGCTGGATCAGCGCCCACGTCATGCCCCATCTGCAAAGCGCCAGCGCGCCGCGCAAGGTCGAAGCGACCGCCAGCCAGCCAGCCTGGGAAGAAGCCCTCGAAGAGGTCTTGCCGATCCTGCGCAAGGACGGCCTCAAGGCCGCCGTGCAGATCCTCAAGCAAGGCCTGCAGAACGCCCATGGCGGGCGGGTGAGGTTTTTCTGGCAGTTCAGCCTGGCGCGGCTGTGCTTCATGGCCAAGAAATACGAGCTGGCCAAGACCCAGCTCGAAACCCTCGATCAAGAATTACTGAGCTCGGGCCTGCATGCCTGGGAGCCGGATCTTGCGTTGGAAGTGCTGCACCTCCTGCATAGCTGCTGTGAGTTGTTGCCGCAGAACCACGCAGTGCGAGAACGCAAGGAAGAGATTTATCGCAGGCTGTGCCACCTCGACCTCGAAGTGGTACTCGAATAGGCCCCAGGGCCAACAACCGCAAGGAGAAAAGCCATGGCCAAAGAAGGCTCGGTAGCCCCCAAGGAACGCATCAACGTCACCTTCAAACCCGCCACCGGCGGTGCTCAGGAAGAGATTGAACTGCCGTTGAAGCTACTGGCAATCGGTGATTACACCCAGCGCGTGGACGAGCGCAAAGTGGAAGACCGCAAGCCGATCAGCATCGACAAAATGACGTTCGACGAAGTGCTGGCCAAGCAGGAGCTGAGCCTGACGCTGAGCGTGCCTAACCGTCTTCAGGAAGAGGGCGACACCGAAGAGCTGGCGGTCAAGCTGCGCGTCAACTCGATGAAGGACTTCAACCCGGCCAGCCTGGTCGAGCAAGTGCCTGAGCTGAAAAAACTGATGGAACTGCGCGACGCGCTGGTGGCCCTCAAGGGTCCGCTGGGTAACGCCCCTGCATTCCGTAAAGCCATCGAAGGCGTACTCGCCGACGACGAATCGCGCGGTCGTGTACTCGGTGAGCTGGGCCTGAACGCCGCAGCCACCGAAGCCTGAGTCTCTATCAGTCAAGGAAGCCAAACACTATGAGCACTAGTGCAGCACAACAGAAAAGCAACGAGAACGGCGAGTACAGCATTCTCGACAGCATCATCGCCGAAACCCGCCTGACTCCGGACGACGAAGCCTACGACATCGCCAAGCGCGGCGTGTCGGCCTTCATCGAAGAGCTGCTCAAGCCTCAGAACAATGGCGAGCCAGTCAAGAAGGCCATGGTTGACCGCATGATCGCCGAGATCGATGCCAAGCTCAGCCGCCAGATGGACGAAATCCTGCACCACGAAGACTTCCAGTCCCTGGAATCGGCCTGGCGTGGCCTGCAGTTGCTGGTCGACCGCACCAACTTCCGCGAAAACATCAAGATCGAAATCCTCAACGTCTCCAAGCAGGACCTGCTGGACGACTTCGAAGATTCGCCGGAAGTGATGCAGGCCGGCCTGTACAAGCACATCTACACCGCTGAATACGGCCAGTTCGGTGGCCAGCCGGTGGGCGCGATTATCGCCAACTACTTCATGTCGCCAAGCTCGCCAGACGTGAAGCTGATGCAATACGTGTCCAGCGTTGCCTGCATGTCCCACGCGCCGTTCATCGCCGCGGCCGGTCCGAAATTCTTCGGTCTGGAAAGCTTCACCGGCCTGCCGGACCTCAAGGATCTGAAAGATCACTTCGAAGGCCCGCAATTCGCCAAATGGCAGAGCTTTCGCCAGTCGGAAGACTCGCGCTACATCGGCCTGACCGTACCGCGCTTCCTGCTGCGCAACCCGTACGATCCGGAAGAGAACCCGGTCAAATCCTTCGTCTACAAGGAAACCGTTGCCAACAGCCACGAGCATTACCTGTGGGGCAACACCGCGTACGCGTTCGGTACCAAGCTGACCGACAGCTTCGCCAAGTTCCGCTGGTGCCCGAACATCATCGGCCCGCAGAGCGGTGGCGCGGTAGAAGACCTGCCGCTGCACCACTTCGAAAGCATGGGCGAAATCGAAACCAAGATCCCGACCGAGGTTCTGGTCAGCGACCGTCGTGAATACGAACTGGCCGAGGAAGGCTTCATCTCCCTGACCATGCGCAAAGGCAGCGACAACGCGGCGTTCTTCTCCGCAAGCTCGGTGCAGAAGCCGAAGTTCTTCGGCATCAGCGCCGAAGGCAAGGCCGCGGAGCTGAACTACAAGCTCGGCACCCAGCTGCCGTACATGATGATCGTCAACCGCCTGGCTCACTACCTCAAAGTGCTGCAGCGCGAGCAACTCGGTTCGTGGAAAGAACGTACCGACCTCGAGCTGGAACTCAACAAGTGGATCCGCCAGTACGTCGCCGACCAGGAAAACCCGAGCGCCGAAGTGCGTGGCCGTCGTCCGCTGCGCGCCGCGCAGATCATCGTCAGTGATGTGGAAGGTGAGCCGGGCTGGTACCGCGTCAGCCTGAACGTGCGTCCGCACTTCAAGTACATGGGGGCCGATTTCACCCTGTCGCTGGTTGGCAAGCTGGACAAAGAGTAACCAGGAGCTAGGTCATGACCGGATACGGCAGCCTTTTCGAACGCCTGAGTGGCGAGGCCGACAAACGTGTCGGCTGGAGCCGCGAGGTTTCCGCCATGGCGTCGGTGGCTGCCCATCTGGGCAAGATGCTCAGCACCCGTGCGGGCAGCGTGCAGACGCTGTCCGATTACGGGTTGCCCGATCTCAACGACATGCGCCTGAGCCTGCACGACGCCCTGAGCCAGGCCCGCCTGGCCATCGAAAGCTTCATCGAAGCCTACGAGCCGCGTCTGAGCAACGTGCGTGTCGTTTCCCTGCCGCGTGATCACGACCAGCTCAAGCTGGCTTTCAGTATCGAAGGCCTGCTTGAGGTGGACGGGTTCAAGCGCCAGGTCAGTTTTTCCGCGCGCCTGGATGGCAGCGGTCAGGTCAAGGTCAGTTAAGGAGACGAGGATGTCAGGTAAACCCGCAGCACGCGTCAGCGACCCCACCGCCTGCCCGCTCCCCGGCCACGCAACCAACCCGATCGCCGCCGGTTCCGGCGATGTGTTCTTCGATGGCCTCGCGGCCGCCCGCCAGGGCGATGCCTCGGCCTGTGGCGGAGCGATGTCCGGCGGCCTGGCGACCACGGTGCTGATCAACGGCAAGCCGGCGGCCACGGTTGATTCGGTCGGGACTCATGGAAATATCGTTATCGGTGGGTCGGGGACGGTGATTATCGGGAATTCCCACTCGGCGGCGTCGTTTGCTCCTCCATTACCGCTGACTATTCCTGGATTTGATGAGCAGTTTGCGCTGACAGATGAGGCGGGAGCTCCGATTGCCAATCGCCGATATCTGCTTGTTCGCGAAGATGGCTCGCAGGAAGAAGGGATTACCAACGATGCAGGGCTTACTCATCGGCTTGCTCGACATGAGCGAGCAGAGAAAGTCGAAGTCTACGTAGCCGCGGGAAGCTGATGAATGGCCACTGATACCATCAACACTTCAAGTGGTACTTTCAAAAAAGTCGCTACGGGGCAGAGTTCCCCTACCAAAGAACTTGTGCCCAAGCCGGTTGTAGTTGAGCAAGGGCTGACCGTATTTTTGGGTGGCGCTGGGATGATTGGTGGTTATAACGCCGATATGATCAACGCATTTACCGAGACCGGCATTGCTAACGTTGTCTACGGAAACTATTCATCCCTGATCACTGGGGCCGATGAGTATGTCCATCCAATGATTGATATGCTCGCCGACGCATCGTCGGTTATTTTTTATAATCAGGACAGTAGTCGGCCGGCAGAGTTTGAATATGATCAGGTGGGCGTTGTAAAAGAAAGAACCGATTTGTATGGTTTGGTCGCTGTTAAAAGCACTATGCCGGTTATAGAAAGCCAACCTGCGGATTTTTCCCTTGCTGCCATTGGCATATCAAAGAAGATTCCGACTTCCGGGCAGTTCAATATTGTCGGGTACTCATGGGGGGCGGTAATTGCGGCGCGTAGCGCTATGTATCATGCGCGCAAGGATATTATCGTCGATCACTTGGTTCTGATCGGTGCACCGATCAATCAGGACTTGAAGGATGCGGTAACCGGGCATCCGAAAATAATCAAGACAATAATTATTGACCTGGCGGATAAGGGCGATCCGATTTATGCCGGGATGACGGATGCCGAATTGGTTGGCGTTGCACCCGAGCTTGCGGGGCAGATGTCAGGGACTAACCAAGGACACTTTTACTATTCAGGGGATGATGCAGACGGTCAATTAAGGCATCGGGAACTTGCAAAGCGGCTTTATGACGAAGGGCTTCGATAAAGTGATGCGATATTTCGTTATCTTCATTTCTCTTGTCATGCTGTCTTTGAGCTTTATCGATCCCAAAGCCCCGTGGGGGGTTAGTGTCGACTTTATGGGCTTATCGCTCCCTCAGGCGGGGTATACATTTTTTTTCGTGGTTTGTATTTTTCTTTATCTTCCGATGATAGTTGTCGGTCTTTATTATTTTGTAAAAAGTGCAGTTCGTTTGGTCAGGTTTCGAGATCTCAGGGGTGGGTTCGAGCCGTTTATTTTGTTTGCGCTCATTGTGGTGAGTTTGAGCCGGTTCGGCGATTGGGTTGTTTATGAAATTTTCTAAATTCCAACCTTGTCGCTGCAATCAATGGGTGTCCCGTGAATTGTTCTAACGGGCCAATGCCAGCCATTGCTGCACCCTCGATGAAGGGTAAGGCGTTCAGGTTGCTCAACGCATTCCTTTGCTCAGTCGGCTTGCTGGCGATTCTGCTGCTGTTTGCGCTGCTGTTTACCTGGCAGCGGGATACCCCGCCAAAACTGTTCGCTCATCCCAATGCGCTGTGGGTTGGCGCGGAGGATGGTGGTGTGTTCGTCGAAATCGCCAAGGCCGAGGCGCCGGATTATTACGTTGAGATCCGGCATGAGAATGGGGACATCTGGGGTGAAGGCTGGATTCGGTACGACGGCAAAGATGGCTTTCCGCTGAGTGCCGCGGCCATCACCGGGTTTGATGGCGAGGCGCTTTATCTACAGACCAGCGTTGCGATTACCTCTGAAAAAGCGGGGGCGCAGTAATCATGGGAGAGAGGGATCGCATGCTCAGTGCAGGCCGCCGTCGCTTGCTTGTCACAGCCCTCTGGATTCCGCTGGCCGTTCTCCTGCTCATGCTGCTGGACGAGTGTCTGAGAGGCACCCCCTTGACCGTCGAGTTGTTCGAGACCTACGCGTCGACCATGGGCATTGTGGCGTACATCGCCTTTGCCCTTCTGGAAATGCGCCTGCTGCGTGGCAAGAGCGAGCAACAAATACTCGCGCGGGTCTGGCTCGGGCCGTTGCTGTTCATCCCTTTTTACGCCGCTTCGTGGGTGCTTTTCCGGTTGGCAAAAATGCTTGGCGGTGATGCCAGTGACGTTGCACCGATGTTGGGTTGGCTGGTTTTCATTCCGTGTGTCCTCATCGTGGGCTACGTGGTTTCCGGGCTGACGGTTGCGCTCTACAGGACGGTTTATTCATGAGATTCAATACCAGGCAGGTAACCCGTGTCCTTTAACCACTACTACCAAAGCGAACTCACCGCGCTGCGCCAGCTGGGTCGCCGTTTCGCCGAGCGTAGTCCGGCCCTGGCGCCGTTCCTGGGCCAGGCCGGACGGGATCCGGATGTGGAGCGCCTGCTCGAAGGTTTCGCCTTTCTCACTGGTCGCCTGCGACAGAAGCTCGATGACGAGCTGCCGGAACTCAGCCACTCGCTGATGCACTTGCTGTGGCCGAACTACATGCGGCCGTTGCCGGCGTTCAGCATTCTGCAGTTCGACCCGCTGAAGCAGTCCGGGCCGGCCCTGCGCGTGGAGCGTGATACGCCGGTGGAGAGCAAGCCCATCGATGACGTGCGCTGCCGCTTCCGCACCTGCTACCCGACCGAAGTCCTGCCGCTGGACCTGACGGCGCTGAACTACTCGGTGAAAGGCGACGGCGCGCTGCTCAGCCTGCGCCTGGAGATGAGCTGCGACGGCCACCTCGGCGAGTTGAACCTGAGCCGTCTGCGCCTGCACCTGGCGGGCGAGCGCTACATCAGCCAGATGCTCTACCTGAGCCTGCTGCGCAACCTCGAAGGCATCGAGCTGGTGCCGCTGGGCATGGACGGCAAGCCGTTCCCGGGTGTCAGCGGCAATGCCATGTCGTTCAAGATGCCCGGCAACCGCGTGCAGCCGGTGGGCTTTGCCGAGGAAGAGGCGTTGATCCCGTATCCGCTGAATACCTTCCGCGGCTATCGCTACCTGCAGGAGTATTTCGCCTTCCAGGACAAGTTCCTGTTCGTCGACCTGGACGGCCTGGACCTGCTCAAATCGCTGCCGGAGGACACCCTCAAGCAGCTGCACGGCCTGGAAGTGCGCTTCGACATCCGCAAGAGCGGCATCCAGCGCCTGCGGCCGACCCTGGACAACGTGAAGCTGTATTGCACGCCGATCGCCAACCTGTTCAAGCACGACGCCCTGCCGATCCGCCTCGACGGCAAGCAGGACGAGTACCTGCTGCTGCCGGCCGAATACGACCTGGAAAACTGCGGCGTGTTCTCGGTGGAAACCGTGACCGGCTGGAAGCCCGGCGGCCTGGGTTACCAGGAATACGTGCCGTTCGAATCCTTCGAGCACGACCCGAGTTTCGACGTCCCGCAAAGCCGCCCGCACTACAGCATCCGCCAGCGTTCCTCGCTGCTGCACGACGGCCTGGACACTTACCTGAGCTTCGGCATCCGCCACACCGAAGCCCACGAAACCCTGTCCATCGAGCTGACCTGCACCAACCAGAACCTGCCGCGCCGGCTCAAGCTCGGCGAGATCAACCAGGCGTGCGAGGAAACCCCGGAGTTCCTCAGTTTCCGCAATATCACCCCGGCCACCTCGAGCTACGCGCCACCGCTGAACCGCGACTTCCTGTGGAAGCTGATCAGCAACATGTCGCTCAACTATCTGTCGCTGGCCAACGTCGATGCGCTCAAGGTGATTCTCGAAACCTACGACTTGCCGCGCTACTACGACCAGCACCTGGAAAAGGTCAGCAAGCGTCTGCTGGGCGGGCTCAAGTCGATCCGCCACGAGCATGTCGACCGGCTGCATCGGGGCCTGCCGCTGCGCGGTTTGCGCACCGAGCTGACCATCGATCCGGAAGGCTATATCGGTGAAGGCGACATGTTCGTCTTCGCCTCGGTTCTCAACGAGTTTTTCGCTCTTTACGCCAGTCTCAACTCGTACCACGAGCTGCGGGTAAAAAGTACACAGGGAGAGGTGTACCAATGGACACCACGTATGGGTCTACAGCCCCTGCTTTAAGCGGGCTGACCCGGGTCATTCGCGAGTACTCGCTGTTTCAGGCCGTGCTGCTGGTGGTGGACCGGCTGCGCGATTCCCACCCGGGCCTGAGCGAAGAGGATCTCTACGACCAGCTGGAATTCCAGGCCAATCCGAGCCTGGGTTTCCCTGGCAGCGACGTCGATCGCGTGGAGTTTTTCGAAGAGCACGGGCAGATGCGCGCGCGCCTGCGGTTCAACCTGATCGGGCTGTTCGGCTCCGGCTCGCCGCTGCCGGCGTTCTACGGTGAACAAGCCCTGGGCGACAGCGAAGACGGCAACCCGACCCGCAACTTCCTCGACCTGTTCCACCATCGCCTGCAACGGCTGATGCTGCCGATCTGGCGCAAGTACCGTTACCGCGCCAGCTTCAAGAGCGGCGCGCTCGACCCGTTTTCCGCCCAGCTGTTCGCCCTGATCGGCCTCGGCGGCGAAGACATCCGCAAGGCCAAGGAACTGAACTGGAAGCGCCTGCTGCCGTACCTCGGCCTGCTCAGCCTGCGGGCCCACTCGGCGGCATTGATCGAGGCCGTGCTGCGCTACTACTTCAAGCATGCGGACCTGGTGATCGAGCAGTGCATCGAGCGCCGGGTGGAGATTCTCGAAGAGCAGCGCAACCGCCTCGGCCGCGCCAACAGCCAGCTCGGCGAAGACCTGGTGCTGGGCGAACGGGTGCGCGACCGCAGCGGCAAGTTCCGCATCCATATCCGCCAGCTCGACTGGCAACGCTTCCACGAATTCCTGCCGATCGGTTTCGGCTACCAGCCGCTGTGCGCGCTGGTGCGGTTCACCCTGCGTGACCCGCTGGACTACGACATTCGCCTGGTCCTGCGCCAGGAAGAAATCCGCGAACTGCGCATCGGTGAGCAGAACGCCTGTCGCCTGGGGTGGACCAGTTGGCTCGGCCGCGAACGCGCGGACGGCGTGGTGACCCTGGGCAGCAAAATTCATTAAGGACAGATGACATGATCAACGTAGACCTGCAGCAACTGATCCAGGCGCTGGACGCCGAAACCCGCCGTGACCTGGAAAGCTCCGCCGAACGTTGTGTTGCCCGGGGCGGCAGCAAGATCCTGGTCGAAGACCTGCTGCTGGGCTTGCTGGAGCGTCCGCAAGGCTTGCTCGCACGCGCGTTGCAGGACGCCGAAGTGGATGCCGGCGAGCTGAGCGCGGCGCTGCAATCGCGGGTCGAACACAGTGCCTCGCGCAACCCGGTGTTCGCCCCGGAGCTGGTGCAGTGGCTGCAGGACGCCTTGCTGGTGGCCAACCTCGAACTGGGCCAGAGCCAGGTCGAGCAGGCGGCGCTGATCCTCGCGCTGCTGCGCAACCCGATGCGTTATGCCGGTAGCCGTTACCAGCCGCTGCTGGCCAAGCTGAACATCGAGCGCCTGAAGGATTTCGCCCTGTCACAGAAGGAAGAGCCGGCCAGCGGCAAGCCGGCAGCGCCGGGCGAATCGCTGTTGCAGCGCTTCACCCACAACCTGACCCAGCAGGCGCGCGAGGGCAAGCTTGACCCGGTGCTGTGCCGCGATGGCGCGATCCGCCAGATGGTCGACATCCTTGCCCGTCGCCGCAAGAACAACCCGATCGTGGTCGGCGAAGCCGGTGTCGGTAAGACCGCGGTGGTCGAAGGCCTGGCCTCGCGCATCGCCGCCGGTGAAGTGCCGCAAGTGCTCAAGGGCGTCGAGCTGCTGTCGCTGGACATGGGCCTGCTGCAAGCGGGCGCCAGTGTGAAGGGCGAGTTCGAGCGCCGCCTCAAGGGCGTGATCGACGAGGTCAAGGCTTCGCCTAAGCCGATCATTCTGTTTATCGACGAAGCCCACACCCTGATCGGCGCCGGTGGCAACGCCGGCGGCTCCGACGCGGCCAACCTGCTCAAGCCAGCCCTGGCCCGTGGCGAGCTGCGCACCATCGCCGCCACCACCTGGGCCGAGTACAAGAAGTACTTCGAGAAAGACCCGGCCCTGGCCCGTCGCTTCCAGCCGGTGCAGTTGCACGAGCCGACCGTCAGCGAGGCGGTGACCATCCTGCGTGGCCTGGCCCAGGTCTACGAGAAAAGCCACGGTATCTACCTGCGCGACGACGCGGTGGTGGCCGCGGCCGAACTGTCGGCCCGCTACCTGGCCGGCCGCCAACTGCCGGACAAGGCGGTGGACGTGCTCGACACCGCCTGTGCCCGGGTGCGCATCAGCCTGGCGGCGGCGCCGGAGAGCCTGGAGCGCCTGCGTGGCGAGCTGGCCGAAGGTGGCCGTCAGCGTCAGGCGCTGCGCCGCGACGCCGAGGCCGGCCTGGTGATCGACCAGGAAGCCCTGGACGCGCTGGAGGCCCGCCTGGCCGAGGCCGAGGCCGAGCAGCAAGCCCTGGAAACCCTGTGGAGCGAACAGCGCACCTTGGCCGAGCGCCTGCTCGAACTGCGCCAGCAACTGGCCAAGGCCCGCGAGGCCGCGGCGGTCGAGCCGACCGTCAGCGTTGAAGAAGATGCCGAAGGCACGGTGATCGAGACCCTCGCCGCCGAAGTGGAAGAGGGGCAGAGCGTCGAGGCGCTGGAAGCCGCCCTCAACGAAACCCATCGCGCCCTGAGCGATGCCCAGAGCCAGGAGCGCCTGGTCAGCTTCGAAGTCTGCCCGCGCCTGGTGGCCGAAGTGATCAGTGCCTGGACCGGCGTGCCGCTGACGCAACTGGCCCGCGAGCACAACGCCAAGGTCGCGAGTTTCGCCACCGACCTGCGCGCGCGCATTCGTGGTCAGGAGCAGGCGGTGCACGCCCTGGATCGTTCGATGCGCGCCACCGCCGCTGGCCTGAACAAGCCGGACGCGCCAGTGGGCGTGTTCCTGCTGGTGGGCCCGAGCGGCGTCGGCAAGACCGAAACCGCCCTGGCCCTGGCCGACCTGCTGTACGGCGGCGACCGCTTTATCACCACCATCAACATGTCCGAGTTCCAGGAGAAGCACACCGTGTCGCGCCTGATCGGCGCGCCTCCAGGCTACGTCGGCTACGGCGAGGGCGGGATGCTCACCGAGGCGGTGCGGCAGAAACCCTATTCGGTGATTCTGCTCGACGAGGTCGAGAAAGCCGACCCGGACGTGCTCAACCTGTTCTATCAGATCTTCGATAAAGGCGTGGCCAACGACGGCGAAGGGCGCGAGATCGACTTCCGCAACACGCTGATCCTGATGACCTCGAACCTGGCCAGCGACCGCATCAGCGCGCTGTGCGAGAACGGCGAGCGGCCGAGCGCCGAGACCCTGGAAGAGACCATTCGCCCGGTGCTCAGCAAGCACTTCAAGCCGGCGCTGCTGGCGCGCATGCGCGTGGTGCCGTACTACCCGGTGGGCGGCCCGGTGCTGCGCGAACTGATCGAAATCAAGCTGGGCCGTTTAGGTGAACGCCTGAACCGTCGCCAGCTGGATTTCACTCACTGCCAGAACCTGGTCGACCATCTGGCCGAGCGCTGCACCCAGAGCGAAAGCGGCGCGCGCCTGATCGATCATTTGCTCGATCTGCACGTACTGCCGCTGGTGGCCGACCGCCTGTTGGACGCCATGGCCACCGGCGAGAACCTCAAGCGCGTGCACGCGACGCTCGACAGCAGCGGCGGCGTGACCTGCGAGTTCGCCTGAGGTGGGTGTGATGTTCACTCGTGTACCGCAACCGCTGATCTACGCCGAGGCGCTGCTGGCGCAGTTCGCCAGCCTGTCGCGGGCGGCCGACGGTGGCGCGCTGCTGGGCGATTTCGTGCGCGGTGTGGCCGGGCTCAGCGGTTGCGAGCTGAGCCAGCTGTACCTGCTCGATGCCACTCATACCCGGCTCGGCCTCAGCGCCGAATGCCTGGGCGGCATCCTGCAACCGCGGGAAGCGGCAAGCCTGCCGGCGGACTACAACGGTGAGCAGTTGCTGCAGTTCGCCCTGTGCCAGAACCGCGTGGTGAGCCTGGTGGGGTTGAGCGGCAGCCTGCACGAAACCAGTTTTCTGCCGGCCCGGGACACGCCCTGGCAGTCGCTGTTGTGCGTGCCGCTGGTGAACACGCAAAAGGCTGTCGAGGGCCTGCTGCTGTGCGCCAGTCGCGAACATGTCGACCTGCAGGGCTTCGCCGATTCCATGGGCCAGCTGGGCTCGTTCGTGCTCGGGCAATTGCACCTGCTGCAACGCCTGCGGCGTCCGGTGGGCGACGCGGCGCCGGTGGCCAGCACCCCGGTCAGCGCCAGCGGCTACGGGCTGATCGGCAACAGCACGGCCATGCGCCAGACCTACCAGTTGATCAGCAAGGTGCTGCACAGCCCCTACACCGTATTGCTGCGCGGCGAGACCGGCACCGGCAAGGAAGTGGTGGCGCGGGCCATCCACGACTACGGCCCGCGACGCTCCCAGGCGTTCATCGTGCAGAACTGCGCGGCGTTCCCGGAGAACCTGCTGGAGAGCGAGCTGTTCGGCTACCGCAAGGGCGCCTTCACCGGCGCCGATCGCGACCGTCCGGGGCTGTTCGACGCGGCCAATGGCGGCACCCTGTTACTGGACGAAATCGGCGACATGCCGCTGTCCCTGCAGGCCAAGCTGCTGCGCGTGCTGCAGGAGGGCGAGATCCGTCCGCTGGGTTCCAACGACACCCACAAGATCGACGTGCGCATCATCGCCGCGACCCACCGCGACCTGGCGGTGCTGGTCAGCGAGGGCAAGTTCCGCGAGGACCTGTACTACCGCCTGGCGCAGTTCCCGATCGAGCTGCCGGCCCTGCGCCAGCGCGAAGGCGACATCCTCGACCTGGCCCGGCACTTCGCCGACAAGGCCTGCGCCTTCCTCCAGCGCGACCCGGTGAGCTGGTCGGAAACCGCCCTCAATCACCTCTCGGGCTACACCTTTCCGGGCAACGTGCGCGAGCTCAAGGGCCTGGTGGAGCGGGCGGTGCTGCTGTGCGAAGGCGGCGAGCTGCTGGCCGAGCATTTCTCCCTGAGCATCGAAGCGTTGCCGGAGGAACCCGGGCTGAACCTGCGCGAACGCCTGGAGAAGGTCGAGCGTCATCTGCTGCTCGATTGCCTGCGCAAGAACGACGGCAACCAGACCCTGGCGGCCCGCGAGCTGGGGTTGCCCAGGCGCACGCTGCTGTACCGCCTCGGGCGGCTGAACATCAATCTTGGCGACTTCGAGGGTTAGCGCGACATGACTTTCCCCAGCGCCTTTTTCGTTTCGCCAGGCGTCGCCCGCAAGGGTCGGCGCTTTGTGCATTGTCTACCCATGGAGACCCTCTGATGTCTGTTCGTCACTGGCAAGCCGCCCTGCTGGCTCTGATCGTTCTCAGCGGCCTCGGCGGCTGTAGCGGCAATTACAAATTCAACGACAACACCTATCGCCCATTGGGTGATCCGCAGGCGGTCAATCGCGGCAAGTGACCGCAAGGAGCATCATCATGGAACTGGTTTTCGAAATGCTGAACACCAAGCAGTTCGTGCCCACGGAGTTGAGCAGCAAAACCTTCAAGCAGGCCGGCGGGGTGATCGGGCGGGGCGAGGATTGCGACTGGATCATTCCGGACCGCAAGCGTCACCTGTCCAATCACCACGCGATCGTCAGCTACCGCGACGGTACGTTCTTCCTCACCGATACCAGCAGCAATGGTATCCAGGCCAGCGACAGCGGCGCGCGCCTGCGCAAGGGCGAGCCGCAGCGTATCGAGCACGGCAGCGTCTATGTGCTGGGGGATTTCGAGATCCGCGCGCGCCTGGTGCGCGATCCGGCGACCTTCGACACCGAAGTCGGGCGTCCGCAGGCCGCTGGCAGCATCATTCCCGATGACGCATTCCTCGACCTCGACCCGCTCAACGCGCTGGATCAGCAGGAGCGGGTGTATTCGGAAATCGACGAGCTGACCGCGCTCAACACGCCGCGCCAGGAACCACGCCAGCGCGCGGACTATGCGCGCATCGACATGGAAAGCCTGCTGGTGCCGGAACTGGTGGCGCAGCCCGAGGCACCGGTCGCCGTCGAGCCGGCCCCGGTGGAACGCCAGAGCGAAGGCTTCTGGGAGCATTTCGGCGCGGCGCTGGGGGTGGACCTCAAAGGCCTCGATCACGACGCCCGCGAAGCCCTGGCAATCGATGCCGCGCGCCTGCTCAAGCAAAGCATCGGCGGCCTGCAGCAGAGCCTGCGCACCCGCAGCGAGCTGAAAAACGAACTGCGCCTGGCCCTGACCACCGCCCAGGGCGGCAGCAAGAACCCACTGAAGTTCGCCGTGGACGCCAGCGAAGCGCTGGGCATCCTGCTGCAAGGCAACAAACCCGGCCAGTTGCCGGCCGAGCAGGCGATCTCCCGTGCCTTCCGCGATCTGCAGGCGCATCAGGTGGCGCTGCTGACCGCCAGCCGCGCGGCCGTGCGCGGCACCCTCGAGCATTTCTCGCCGCAGCAGCTGACCCTGCGTTTCGAGCGCGACAACAAGCCGTTGCTGGCCACCTCCGGCAGCCGCTGGAGAGCCTACAACCGCTATCACCAGGCCCTGCGTCAGGACGATGACTGGAGCGAACGCCTGCTGGCCCGTGACTTCGCCCAGGCCTACGAAGAACAGATCCGCCTGATCTCCACCCTTCACACCGAACACCAAGGATGATGCGCATGTCTCGCTGCTCGACCCTGTTACTCAAGACGCTGGCCATGCTGACCGCCCTGGCGTTGCTGGCCGGCTGCTCGTCGCTGTCGCCGTACTCGACCATGACCAAGCTCAACCTCAAACTGACCGCCAGCGACCAGCTCAACCCGGACCTCAACGGTCGCCCGTCGCCGATCGTGGTGCGGCTGATCGAGCTCAAGCATCCGGTGGCCTTCGAGAACGCCGATTTCTTCAGCCTCTACGAGCGCGCCAAGGAGTCCCTGGCGCCGGACATGGTGGCCAGCGAAGAACTGGAACTGCGCCCGGGTGAAACCGTGGAACTCAAGCTCAGCGTCGAAGAAGGCAGCCGCTACGTCGGCGTGCTGGCGGCCTACCGCGATATCTCCGAAGCCCAGTGGCGCTATGTGGTGCAGCTCACTCCGGTGGAGCTGACCGAAGCCGATCTGACCCTCGACCAGGCCGGTATCCGCACCAGCAACGCAACGCTCGCCAAGGCGGACAAGTAATCATGAACGTGCATAAAGTCATTTGGCAGGAAGGCATGTTGCTGCGCCCGCAGCACTTCCAGCACAACGATCGCTACTACGACTACCAGATGAAAACCCGCACCCAGTTGCTGGGCAGTTATTCCTGGGGTTTCCTGAGCCTGGAGATCGACCTGCAGTTCCTCAACATGGGCAAGCTGGTGATCAGCCAGGCCTCCGGCATCCTGCCTGACGGCAGCCTGTTCGAGCTTGGCGGCAACACCGAACCGCTGGCCCTCGACGTGCCGCCGAACACCGGTAACACCCCGGTCTACCTGGCCTTGCCGCTGGTGACCGGCAACCACATCGAGTCGCGCCGTCCGGAGCAGTCCGATGTGCTGGCGCGCTACACCGCCTACGAGGCGGAAGTGGCCGACTCCAACGCCGGCGACGATTCCAGCAGCCAGGTCAGTTGCGCCCGGCCGGACTTCCGCCTGTTGCTGGGCGAGCAACAGAGCGACCAGGCCTATGTGAAGCTCAAGCTCTGCGAAGTCCTCGACACCACGCCCGACGGGGTGATCAGCCTCGACCCGGACTTCGTGCCGACCTTCATCCACGCTCATGCCTCGAGCTACCTGCTGTCGTGCCTGAAAGAAGTGATCAGCATGCTCAGCCACCGCGGCGACACCATCGCCGACCGGATCCGCTCCAACGGCAAGGTCGGCGGCGCCGAAGTCGGCGACTTCATGATGCTGCAACTGATCAACCGCACCGAACTGCTGCTGCGCCACTACCTGGGCCTGGAGCAGGTGCACCCGGAAGAGCTGTATCGCACGCTGCTGACCATGCTCGGCGATCTGGCGACCTTCGCCAGCGACAGCAAGCGCCCGCGCCTGGACAGCCGCTACCAGCACAGCGACCAGGGCGCGAGCTTTCGCAAGTTGATGGACGCGATCCGCCAGGTGCTGTCGATGGTGCTCGAACAGCACGCCATCGAGCTGGTGCTGCAGGCGCGTCAGTACGGGATCATCGTGTCGCCGTTGCACGACCACAAGCTGCTGGGGTCGGCCTCGTTCGTCCTGGCCGCCAGTGCCAACTGCGACTCCGAAGAACTGCGCCATCGCTTGCCGGCGCACCTCAAGGTCGGCCCGGTGGAGCGGATTCGCCAGCTGGTCAACCTGCACCTGCCGGGGATCAAGGTCAAACCCTTGCCGGTGGCGCCACGGCAGATCGCGTTCCACTCCAACAAAACCTATTTCATCCTCGAACTCAGTTCCGAAGACCTGGCGCAACTGGAGCGTTCCGGCGGTTTCGCCTTCCACGTGTCCGGCGAATTCGCCGAGCTTGAACTGAAATTCTGGGCCATCAGGAACTGACCGACATGATCAAGGACATGGAACACAACCAGGACGACAAGACCGTCCTGCTCGATCGCCAGGGCCATGGCCCGGCGCAGAGTCCGCTGACCGATTTCGCCGCGCCGCCGCGCTTCGAGCAACTGGAAGAGCGGATGATCTACGCCGCGCGCCTGCGCCCGGCCGAGGCCTTCAACATCAGCCTGAACGCGCTGGTGGCGGCGGCCTCGGACCTGTTGTCGGAAGTGGTGCGCCTCAAGCACAGCGACACCCGCGAAGACCTGTACGCGCTCAACGAGCGCCTGACCTCGGCCCTGAAGCTGTTCGAGGTGCGCGCCCTGCACAACGGCGCCGAAAGCAGCCAGGTCATGGCCGCCCGCTACGTACTGTGCACCGTGGTCGACGAGGCGGTGGTCACCACCCCGTGGGGCAATGAAAGCGAGTGGTCGCAGATGAGCCTGCTCAGCAGCTTCCACAACGAGACCTTCGGTGGCGAGAAGTTCTTCCAGCTGCTGGACCGGCTGTCGAAGAACCCGGTCAAGCACCTGCCGATGCTGGAGCTGATGTACCTGTGCCTGTCGCTGGGCTTCGAGGGCAAGTACCGGGTCATGGCCCGCGGCATGCTCGAACTCGAAGGCATTCGCGATGCGCTGTACCGGCAGATCCGCCAGCTGCGTGGCGACGTGCCGCGCGAGCTGTCGCCACACTGGGAAGGCTTGCACGACAAGCGCCGCAGCCTGGTGCGCATCGTGCCGTGGTGGATGGTCGCGCTGTTCACGGTGGTCTGCCTGGTGGTGATGTATTCGGGGTTCGCCTGGGTTCTGGGCGAGCAGCGCGAGACCGTTCTGCAACCTTATCAGCAGCTTGACCCGGCCGTGGTCCAGCCCCAGCCGTAATACAGGGACGTGTGATGAAAAACTTCTTCAAGAAAGTCGGCGCCTTCCTGCGCAAGACGTGGGTCTGGACGCTGTTGCTGGTGCTGTTCGTGGCACTGCTGGTGTGGTTCGTCGGGCCGCTGCTGGCGGTCAACGACTACAAGTTCTGGGAAAGCGCGACCTCGCGCCTGCTGACCATCAGCGTGCTGTTCCTGATCTGGGGCCTGACCATGGTCTTCGTCAGCTGGCGCGCCGGGGTCCGCAAGAAAGAAATGGAAGACAGCGAAGACGGCCAGGAACGCCTGCGCCGCGAAGAGCTGATCGACGAGGAACAGAAAGAGCTGCGCAGCCGCTTCAAGGAAGCCATGCGCACCCTCAAGACCTCCAGCCTGTACCGCGGGCGCAGCGAGCGCTGGCGCAACGACCTGCCCTGGTACCTGCTGATCGGTCCGCAGAGCAGCGGCAAGACCAGCCTGCTGGACTTCTCGGGCCTTGAGTTCCCGATCAACAAGATCGACCGCAAGCTGACCCGCGACACCGTCGGCACCCGGCATTGCGACTGGTACTTCGCCGACCACGGCGTGCTGATCGACACCGCCGGCCGCTACCTGACCCAGCCCGACGCGGAAGTCGACGCCAGCGCCTGGAGCACCTTGCTCAACCTGCTGCGCAAGCGCCGTCGCGGGCGTCCGCTCAATGGCGTGCTGGTGACCATTCCGGTGGAGCTGCTGCTGAGTGGCAACGAGCAGGATCTCGAGACCCTGGCGCGCCAGGTCCGCGCGCGCCTGCAGGACGTGCATCAGAAACTGCATGTCGATGTGCCGGTGTACCTGGTGCTGAGCAAGGCCGACCAGTTGCTGGGCTTCGACGAGTTCTTCGACCAGCTGAGCCGCGAGGAAAGCGACCAGGTGCTCGGCACCAGCTTCCGCAAGGAACAGAACGGCACCGACGTCGCCGTGCTGCGCCAGGAGTTCGAAGAGCTGCTGCGGCGCCTGAACAGCCAGGTGATCATGCGCATGCACCAGGAGCGCGACACCCAGCGCCGTGGCCGCATCCTCGACTTCCCGCACCAGTTGGGCCAGATCGGCGAGCGCCTGTGCCTGTTCGTCGACATGGCGTTCACCGGCAACCGCTACCAGCGGGCCAGCCAGCTGCGCGGTTTCTACCTGACCAGCGCGCCGCACCTGACCGAAAAGCTCGACCCCGACACCGCCAGCATCGGCGCCAGCCTGGGCATGGCGGCCGGCGTGCTGCCGACCCTGCGCAGCGGCCGTTCGCGCTTCATTCACCACCTGCTGAGCCGGGTGATTTTCCCCGAGGCCGACCTGGCTGGCCTGGACAAGCGCGAGCGTAATCGCATCCATTGGGGCCAGCGTGCGCTGTACGTTGGCGCGCTGGTGGCCCTGGCCTTGTTCGGCCTGCTCTGGGCCGGCGGTTTCTCCGCCAACTACGAGCGCCTGGAAAACCTGCGCTCCCTGGCGCAGAACTGGAACCAGCAGCGCACCGCGCTGACCGCCCGCGACGACGCGATGGCGGCGCTCAAGACCCTGGACACCAGCTTCGAAGCCACCAAGGTGTTCCCGGCCAAGGGCGACGTCTCGCTGCACGAGCGGGTCGGCCTGTACCAGGGCGAGGAAAGCAACCCGGTGGTGCTCAGCGCCTACGAGCGTGAGCTGCAAGCGCAGCTGTTGCCACGGGTGGCGCAGATGCTCGAAGGGCAGATCCGCAGCAACATGCGCGACCGCGACCGCCTGCTCAACAGCCTGCGGGCGTACCTGATGCTGAACATGCAGGATCGCCGCGATCCGTCCTGGCTCAAGGATTGGGTGGCGACTGACTGGTCGACGCGCTACGCCGGCAACACCGCGGTGCAGAACGGCCTGGGCGCGCACTTCGAACGCCTGCTCAAGCTGCCGTTCAGCTACCCGCTCAACGACACGCTGGTGGCCCAGGCGCGCCAGGTGCTGCGCAGCGAGTCGCTGGCCAACGTGGTCTATCGCGTGCTGCGCGAACAGGCGCGGAGCCTGCCGGAGTACCGCCTGAGCCAGCACCTGGGGCCGCAGGGCAGCCTGTTTGTCGGCACCGACTACGCGATCCCGGGCTTCTACACCCAGCAGGGTTACCAGCAGTATTTCTCGGTCCAGGGCACGGCGCTGGTCACCGATATCCTGCGTGACAACTGGGTGCTGGGCGAAGGCAGCGGCATCAGCGGCATGGACCTGCGCCGCCTGATGGTGGAGCTGGAGCAGCTGTACTTCCGCGACTACGCCAACTTCTGGAGCGAAGCAGTGGGCCAGGTCGGCCTGCAGCCGTTCAACGATGCCGGCGAAGGCGCCGATCAGGTCGCTGGCCTGACCTCGGCCAACTCGCCGGTGCTGCAACTGTTGGTGGAAGTGCGTGAGAACACCCGCTTCCAGGCCATCGCCGAAAGCGCCGAAGACGTGACCGCCGCGGCGGATAAAGCCGCCGAGAAGGGCGGGGCGCTGGGCAAGGTCGCGGCGGCTGCCGCGGGCAAGGCCCAGGAAGCTTTGGCCAAGAACCTGCCGGACACCGCGAAGAAGTCGCTGCAACGTCGCTTCGAACCGCTGCACCGCCTGCTGGATGACAACAACGGCCCGGCGGCGGACCTGACGCCAGCGCTGCAAGCGTTGAACGACCTGCAACTGCAACTGGCCGGCCTGGCCCGTGCCAGCGCGCCCGAGCAGGCGGCGTTCGAAATGGCCAAGACCCGCATGAGCGGCCAGCGCGATGCCCTGAGCAACCTGCGCAACGCCTCGGTGCGCCTGCCGCGTCCGGTGAGCGTGTGGTTCAACGTGCTGGCGGAAGACACCTGGCGCCTGGTGCTCAACGACTCCTACCAGTACCTCAACCAGCGCTATCAGAGCGAGCTGTACAGCTTCTACGGCAAGGCCATCAGCAAGCGTTATCCGTTCAGCGCCCACAGCACCAGCGATGTCGCCATCAGCGACTTCCGCGAGTTCTTCAAGGCCCAGGGCATCGCCGATCGCTTCTTCGAAAACTACATGCGGCCTTTCGTCAGCGGCGATCCGGGCAACTACCGCCTGCGCAGCATCGACGGCCACAGCCTGCCGATGTCCAAGGTCTACCTCGACCAGATGGCCGCCGCCCAGGTGATCCGCCAGAGCTTCTTCTCGGAGAACCCGGCGGAGCCGCAGGTGCAGTTCAAGCTGGAGCCCTACACCCTGGACCCGGCGGTGAGCCGTTCCGAGTTCCGCTTCGGCGACAAGACCATGGAATACCGCCATGGCCCGATCGTGCCGGTGTCCTTCAAGTGGCCGACCGATGCCGAAGACGGTCGCACCAGCCTGGTGCTGGACAAGATGGCCGGGCGCCCGGTGGGTATCGAAAAGAACACCGGCCCCTGGTCGCTGTTCCGTCTGTTCGACCTGATGCAGACCGAGTACCTGACCGGCCGTGACGTGCTGGTGCTCAAGGCCGACCTGGGCGGCCTGCGCGCCAACTACCTGCTGATGAGCCAGCGCACGCCGAACCCGTTCGACATGGGCGTGCTGCGTACCTTCCGCATGCCGGTGCAGCTCTGATGCTGGTTGCCAGTACCTGGCGCAGCGCTGCGCGTACCGACCCGGGCAAGGTTCGGGCGCGCAACGAAGATGCCTTCCTCGACTGTCCGGAGCAGGGGCTCTGGGTGGTCGCGGACGGCATGGGCGGGCATCAGGGTGGCGACATCGCCAGCCAGTTGATCGTCGCCAGCCTGGCCGAGTTGCCGGCGCAAGACAGCTTCGACGAGCGGCTCAAGGGCCTGCGCCAGTGCCTGCACTGGCTCAACCGGCGCCTGGGCCAGGAGTTGACCGTCACCGCCGAGCGCCACGACAGCATCATGGGCAGCACCGTGGTCGCGCTGTTGCTGGAAGGTGACCGCGCGGCGTGCATCTGGGCCGGCGACAGCCGCTGTTACCTGTGGCGCGGGCAGCGTCTGTACCAGCTGTCCAAGGACCATTCGCTGCAGCAGCAACTGATCGACGAGCAGCAGATGAGCGTCGAGCAGGCGCGGGCCCATCCGGCGGCCAATGCCCTGACCCGGGCGGTGGGCGCCAGCGAGCAGCTGACCCTGGATGTGCTGGAGCTGCAGGTCTACCCCGGCGATGCCTTCCTGCTGTGCAGCGACGGCCTGTACCAGGGCCTGACCAGCGACGCGCTGGGCAATGCCTTGAGCCTGGCTTCGCCGCAAGTGGCGCTGGAGCGTCTGTTCGACGGCGCCCTGCGTGGTTCGGCGCGGGACAACCTGACAGCCGTGGTGATCCGCCAATGAGTGATCTCAAATCCGGTCTGGATAACATCCTGATGAGCGAGGAAGAGGCCAGCAACCTGACCTATTTCGCCTTCGCCAAGGCTAATGAGGCGCCGCGTCCCGTGGCGCCCAAGGCCAAGGGCAAAGGCCGCAACCGCTCCAGGAACCGCCCCCGTTCCAAGGCCCAGGCCGTGGTGCCGGTGGGCGGGTTGCCGGACGTATTGGCCGGACGTTACCGCCTCGAGCGCCTGCTCGGGGCCGGTGGCATGGGCGCGGTCTACCGCGCGCGGGATCTGCTGCATGAGCAGTTCGGCGATCCCGACCCTTACATAGCGCTCAAAGTCATGAGCGAAGAATTTTCCGAGACGCCGGATGCCAGCGCCTTGCTCTACAGCGAGTTCGCCCTGACCCGACGCCTGCGCCACCCGAACGTCGTGCGCCTGCACAGCTTCGAGGTGGACACCCAGTGCCAGCGCGCCTTCATCACCATGGAGCTGATGCGCGGCCTGACCCTGGACAAACTGCTCTGCGAGCGGCCGTTGGGGCTGCCGTGGAAAGAGCTGCGCGATGTGGTGCGGCCACTGCTCGATGCCCTGGCGTACAGCCACGCTCGCGGTGTGCTGCACGGCGACCTGAAGCCGAGCAACGTGATGCTCTGCGAAGACGGCGTGCGGCTGTTCGACTTCGGCCTGAGCCAGGCCGAGGAGGGCATCCTTCCCGGCCTGCCGCAACTGAGCCGCAGCCGCTTCAACGCCTGGACGCCCGGCTATGCCGCCCCCGAATTGCTGGAGGGCGGGGCCTTGTCGGCCAGCGCCGATCTGTACGCGGTGGCCTGTGTGATCTATGAGCTGGCCTGCGGCAAGCACCCGTATCGCCGGTTGCCGTCGACCCAGGCCCGCGACGAACGCCTGGACCGCTCGCTGCAGGCGCCCAGGCATCTACCCAGACACTGTTGGCCAGCCCTGCGCGCGGCGCTGGCCCTCGACGCGGCGGAGCGCACCATTTCCGCCCAAGCATTGCGCGACGCCATGCGCGCGGATTCGTCCTGGCTGCAACGCTGGTTCCATCGGCGTAACGGATGACCATCGAACAGGGAGCAAGCTATGTTCAATCCTTCCAATGAAACCCACTTCAGCCTGACAGTCGACGACTTCCAGGGTGACTTGCAGGTGCTGTCTTTCGAGGGGATCGAAGGCATCAGCCAGCCGTTCCGTTTCGATCTGGAGCTGGTCAGCGAGAACCCCGACTTGGACCTGGAAACCCTGCTGCACAAGCAGGCGTTCCTGGCCTTCGATCCCCAGGGTTCGGGCATCCACGGCCAGATCTACCGTGTGGCTCAGGGTGATGCCGGCAAGCGCCTGACCCGCTACCAGGTGTCGCTGGTGCCGCAGCTGGCCTACCTCGAGCACCGCACCAATCAGCGCATCTATCAGCAGCTGTCGGCACCGAAGATCATCGCCCTGATCCTCGAAGAGCACGGCATCCAGGGCAACGCCTACCGGTTCCAGCTCGGTACGCCGTGCCCGGAGCGCGACTACTGCGTGCAGTACGACGAGACCGACCTGCACTTCATCCAGCGCCTGTGCGAAGAGGAAGGCCTGCATTACCACTTCCAGCACAGCCCGCAGGGCCACCTGCTGGTGTTCGGCGACGACCAGACCGTGTTCCCCAAGCTCGGCCAGCCCACCGCCTATATCCAGGGCAGTGGCATGGTCGCCGACGAGCCGGTGATCAAGGGTTTCAACCTGCGCCTGGAAACCCGCACCCGCCGTACTACTCGACGCGATTACGACTTCGAGAAGCCGCGCCTGCAACTGGAAGCGGCCTATAAACCCGAGACCGACAGTGAAGAACCGGACCTGGAAGACTACGACTACCCGGGCCGTTTCACCGACCGCGCGCGTGGCAAGTTCCTCAGCCAGCGCGCCCTCGAACGCCACCGTGCCGACTACCAGCAGGCCGAAGGCTGGGGCGACCAGACGCGACTGGTCAGCGGCCACTTCCTGGAACTGTCCGAGCACCCGCGCAGCGAGTGGAACGACCTGTGGCTGCTGACCCATATCGTTCATGAAGGCAAGCAGCCGCAGGTGCTGGAAGAGTCGGTGACCAGCGACACCACCGACAACAAGGACGACTTCCACCAAGGCTACCGCAACCGCTTCCTCGCCACGCCGTGGCAGGTGTTCTACCGTCCGGCCCTGAACCACCCGAAACCGCGGGTGCTGGGCAGTCAGACCGCGGTGGTCACCGGGCCCAAGGGCGAAGAAATCCACTGCGACCAGTACGGCCGGGTCAAGGTGCAATTCCATTGGGACCGCGAGGGCAAGGCCGACGACAAGACCAGCTGCTGGCTGCGCGTGTCCTCCAGCTGGGCCGGCGACCGCTACGGCGCCCTCGTTATTCCGCGGATCGGCATGGAAGTGCTGGTGACCTTCCTCGAAGGCGACCCCGACCAGCCGCTGATCACCGGCTGCCTGTACCACAAGGAACACCCGGTGCCCTACAAGTTGCCGGCGAACAAGACCCGCACCGTGTTCAAGTCCATGAGCTCACCGGGCGGCGCCGGCTACAACGAACTGCGCATCGAAGACAAAAAAGGCGCCGAACAGATCTTCATCCACGCCCAGCGCGACTGGGATGAAAACATCGAGCACGACCAGAAAATCCGCATCGGCCATGAACGCCACGACACGGTGGAAAAGAACACCTACACCGAACTCAAGGCCGAAGAGCACCGGATCACCCACGCCGACCGCAAGACCGAAACCAAGGTGGATGACCACCTGACCGTGGGCGAAAACCAGCACATCAAACTCGGCACCGCGCAACTGACCAAAGCCGGCCAGGAAATCCACCTCAAGGCCGGCGCCAAGATGGTGATCGAAGCCGGCAGTGAACTGACGATCAAGGCCGGGGGGAGCTTTATCAAGCTCGATGCCGGCGGCGTCACGGTGGTGGGGGCGGTGGTGAAGATCAATGCGGGGGGAGCTCCGGGGAGTGGGGCGGGGATTGGGATCAAGATACCGGGTCTGCCAGGGGCGGCCGATGCGGACAAGGCTGGCAGCCTGATGGAGGAAGCATTGGCCAACCCGGCGAAAGAAACCGTGCCGGGTCAGCTGTGCATTCGTATTTCCCCGTTGCCCAACATGCCGGGGTATCCGGATGAGCCCTATCAGCTCTACGCCGATGGCGCACTTATCGACAAAGGCTTCAGCGACGAGAAGGGCAATGTGCTTTTCCAGCATATTCCCGGTACCCGCAACTATTCGGTGGAAACGGTGAACGGACACCGTTTCAACCTGGACATGAGCGAAACCTCGACCGAACAGACGCGCCAACGCAGTGAGCGCCTGGGGCGTGAGGGATATCGCGACTTCCCGGGTGCGGCTGCCTCTCTGGAGGCGTTGAGCAGCAGTGAGGCGTTCCGCCAATTGTGGGCGGATCAAAGCGAGCAGGAAGAGTAAAGGAAGCACTCCATGACATACCTCGATCAGAAACTGTCGATCTCGCTTGAAGAAAGCGCCGCAACCCTGACTTCGGATTGGTTCGCCCACAAGAACAATCCGCTAAGCCCGCCACGTCCGGCAGGCAACGTGGTGACGCCGCTGGTGTGTGGCGAGGAAGCCTTCAAGAAGGTCTATGAATGCATCCAGGCAGCTACGAAAAGCATTGACCTTATCAGTTGGGGCTTCGACCCGGGATTGCGTCTCGACCGGGCCTCGACCGACAGCCCCAGTCTGGGAAAACTGCTCAGGCAGAAGGCCGAAAGTGGTGTCGAGGTACGGGTACTGATCTGGAACAACCGGCTGGCCCAGCTCGGTGAAAACTCGGTGATCGGCGAGGGCTGGAGCGGCGCCGGCGGAACATCGATGGGTTCCGGAATGACCGCGGGCAAGCCGGCTGACACCAGCGCCCTGGGTGAAAAACGGAAAAAGCTCCTGGAAAAACAGCAGCAGGAGCAGGCACGCCTGGAAAAACTTCCGGCAAACGACGAGGCCGGCCGACGAGCCACGCGCGACCGTCTGATCGACATCCAGCAAAGCCTGGATGCCCTGGACAGCGGCTACACCAAGGGCCGTGATTCGGGAGGGACGGTTCAAGCCCCGAACGAACAGGTCGAGACCCGAGATTGGTATCGCTGGGTACACAGCCGCGAAGCCCGCAATATCGAGTTTCGTACGCGGGACTTCAAACTCGTAGGAGAGTTGACCTACGACGATCAAAATGGCCTGCGCATGCATTGGGGACGTCTTGCCATCCTGTGGCGACTGCTCAAGGACGAGTCTCACGATGTGCCCTTCATGCAGATGCTGGCCCTGAGCCTATTTCCCAGCCATCACCAGAAAACCCTGGTGGTCGACTACATGGACCCGCAAAAAGCGAAAGGTCTTGTGATGGGCCACAATCTGCAGCGCAACTACTGGGACACCACCGCCCACGCCTACGACGATGCAGCCGGCAAGCGCGATCTGGGCTTCGGCCCCTGGCAGGACCTTTCCCTATTTGTACGCGGTCCGGTGCTGTTCGATCTCAATCACAATTTCTGCAATGCCTGGGACAAGAGCAGCAGTTGGATACGCCGTGTCTTCAAGGGGACCCTGAATCACGAGCGGTCGTCGGTCAAACCACTGAGCCTGATCCTCGATGGTGGAGAGCCCGCGCAGATTTGCCGGACTCAACCGGAAGAAGGCCCGGAAAAAACCATTCTCGAGGTATATGAAAAGGCCCTGGGCAATGTGCATCAGTACGCCTATATCGAGAACCAATACTTCCGCTACAAACCGCTGGCCGAACGCCTGAAGAAAGTTGCCGCCGACTACGTCGCTGCCGGCAAACAACAGGACTTGCACCTGTTCGTGGTCACCAACAACCCGGAGAGCGGGCATTTCTCCAGTTCCACCTACGAGATGCTCGACACCCTTGGCCAGGGCGAACTGATGCCCCTGGCCCACCGCGACCTGCTCTACGATCAACGCCAGCTTGCCTATCGCCAGCGCGAACTGAAGGCCCGCGACGAATCGCCGGCACGCGATCAGGAGCTGGCCAAGGTACAGACGCAAATGCATGAGCAGGGTATCGATCCGAGTCGCGCCGATGAACTCCTGGCCATGGACCCCAACAAACACTACAACCAGGCCGCGGCTCGCGAACTGGAGCCGGAGATGCTGCCGCCCAAGGGGTTGAAAATCATTGTCGCGACTCTGGTCAGTTGCAAGGACGGCGGCGAAACCGCTACTGCCAAGACGCGCGAGCAGCGCCAGACCGAACGCGATATCACCGAACATCTCGGCCCGGAACAAGGAATGGCGCAGTACAAGTCCATCTATGTACACAGCAAGCTGCTGCTGGTGGACGACCTCTTCTTCACCCTGGGTTCCGCCAACATCAACGAACGCAGCCTGAACTCCGACTCCGAACTGAATATCGCAATGCCAAGCCCGCAAACCACCCGGACCTGGCGGGAGCGGTTGTGGGGGATGCATTCGGGGAAAACAGTTAAAAGCAATAAGCCTACCTTGAGTGAGAATGTTGCAGATGATTATGAAATATGGGATCGAGTAATAACGGACAATTGGGAGAAACAGAAGAAAAAACTTCCGTTGGTTGGAACAATAGTTCGATTCTGGGATGTGGTGACACCTTATGCAAAAGCTGTTGATTAATACAATATTCGCCATATTTTTTTGTTTGACTGGAGTAGAGGCCATGGCTGACGAATTTAAGTGTGTCCATGAAACAGATGTTGCACCCCCTTTAGATAAACAGGCAGATCAATTTTTTGAACAGGCTCGTACTATTAGCAAAGAACGGCTGCCGGACTGGGCGAAGGTTGCTGATTTGTATCAAAAGGCTGTAGAAAAAAACCACTGGAAAGCCATGCATAATTTGGCGGAATTATATTTGCGTGGAGATGGTGTGCCGAAAAATACAAATAAAGCTATCGATCTTTATATGCGAATGGTCGAGCTTGAGGTTCCGTTGGGCTATTACGATATGAGTGTGATGGTACAACGAGGCGTAGGAGTTGTTCAGTCCGATAAGAGTGCAATGCAGTATTTAATTAAGGCCGCAAATTTAGGTAATCCTCAGGCTTTAACCCATATTGGGTACATATATATATATGAAAAAAATAATGATCAGTTGGGGTTGAAGCTTCTTAAATGTGCTGATAGGCAACATTATGCAGATGCTAGCTATAAAATTGCATCTTATAACAGTAATGTTGATAAGAACTATCCAGTTGCAATGTATTATTATCAGCGGGCTACTGCGTTGGGCATGCGGAAGGCAGCATTGGTCATTGAAAGCACTTTTTCGGATGGCGACTTTGGTTATAAAAAAGATGCAAAAATAGCACTTGCGTACAGTAATATTTCCAGTCAGCTGTACAAAAAGCCCGACCTTCGCTTTCCTGATTTAGCCAAAGAACATCCACTTCCACCCCACCCTATTCAGGGCTATCACGCCGACAAAGACATTAATTGGAAACCTACCGGACGTGATGATGACTATTAAAGCACTGCTGGCTGTTGTGCTATTGGGCAGCAGTGGTTTTTCCATGGCATATGATTTCAAGTGCGTTCATGAAAAAGACACTGCTCCGCCCTTGGACCAGCAAGCAGATCAATGGTTTAAACAAGCTCGGGTGCTTAGTAAAGAACGTCCGGCCGACTGGAGCAAAGTGGTCAGCCTGTATCAGCAGGCTGTAGAAAAGAACCATTGGAAAGCGATGCACAATCTTGCAGAGCTGTATTTGCGTGGTGACGGGGTAAACAAAGACACCAACAAGGCCATCGACCTATATATGCAGATGGTTAAACTGGAAGTGCCGCTGGGATACTACGATATGAGTATGATGGCGCAGCGGGGTATAGGCGTAGTTCAATCCGACAAAGATGCCATGATGTTCCTGCTTAGGTCAGGAGATCTAGGTAGCCCTCTTGCTCAGACCAAGCTAGGAAATATATATATATATGAGATAAAGAAAACCAAGCCTGGAGTAGATTATTTGCGCTGTGCCGCTCACCAAGATGATGCAAAAGCAAACTACGAACTAGCCGCCTATTACAAAATAGTAGACAAGAACTTTCCTGTCGCCATGCACTACTACCAGCGATCGGCAGCCCTTGGCGATATCAAAGGAGCATTGTTTTTCGAGAACACTTTCACAAAAGGTGATCTTGGCTACCCTAAAAACATGAAGATCGCAGCTGACTATAGCCATATATATGATCAGCTTTCTGAAAGTCCAGAACTCCGCTTTCCAAAAATAGCTAAAGACTACCCGCTTCCACCCCACCCTATTCAGGGCTATCACGCCGACAAAGACATCAACTGGAAGCCGACCGGACGTGATGACGACTATTAAGAGAAAGCCAATAGCGAGAAACATCCCGAAAAAATAGCTTCAACGAGCCTATGCGAAGTATCAACGCGCGACTTATGGGCCATCCCGATGAAGGAGCCGCACAATGCATAAGATATTCACGGTACTGGCGATCTTGCTGCTAGCGATCTCGATACTCAGCGCGTTACTTGGGTTGGCTAGCATTGCTGGCGGGGCAAGCGGCAGTGGGAGGATCTCCGACTCCGTTGACGTTGCGTTCCTGATTGCCAAAGTGCTGCTCGCCTTGAGCCTGTTGTCTGGAGTGCTGGCTATTGTCTGGCCGAGGAGTGGATGAGGATCAGGTCTCAGGATTCACAGGGCTATAAGCGGACCGCTTCTCGCCCGATTTGTAAGGTTGCTGGTAAATGAGTGTGACTTGGTAGTCATAATCCACAATAACGCACTCATCTTCCCTTAACGTTGCATAACGGTGGCGTTCCCCTCCGAAGCCGCTACACTGCGCCAGCCGTTCATTTTTCCTTTGGGGCTTTGCGCATGAAATTTCGTTTTCTTCTGTGGATGCTGGGGCTGTTGATGGGCAAGGCCAGTCGGACCAATCCGGCGTTCCAGCAGCAGTTGGGTGACAAGGAACTGGTGTTCCAGCTGCAGACGCTGGATGGCAAGGTGGCGCGGCATTTTCGGGTGAAGGATCAGCGGATTACCAGTAAGTCGGGTGTGTATCCCGAGCCGGCGTTCGCCATTGCCTTTAAAGACGCGGCTTATGGTTTTGCCACGATGCAGGCGAAGAACAAGCAACTGGCCTTTATGACCGGGATTCAGGACAAGTCGATCCAGATCAAGGGCAACCCGGCGCTGGTGATCTGGTTCCAGGGGCTGACCAAGTACCTGAAGCCGAAGAAGGCCAAGCCGAAGGCTTGAGGGCGGGCTGTATACCAGCCGGAAGATGATCGCGGGCAAGCCTCGCTCCTACGGGAGCGGGGCTTTTTTCTGGGGGTCAGTGCTGGCTGAACTGCGAGGCCAGTTCGCGCAGCAGCACTTCGGCTTCGAGGACTTTGCTGACCACGTCTTCGGCTTTGTCGCGGGACAGGCCGAGGCGTTCGAGCAGGGCGTCAGGGATGTCTTCGACAGGGCCGGAGCCGATGCCGCGGCTGCGCAGCAGGCGCACGGCCAGGCACACCAGGTTCGGGTATTCGGCGTAGGCGCCGTCGTAGCTCGGGTCGTGCTGGAAGCGCAGGGCGGTGGACAACTCGTCCGGCATGTCCCAGTAGCGCATCAGCCAGGCGCCGATCTGTTCGCGGCTGATGCCCAGCAGGTGCTGTTCGACGTAGCTGTGGCACAGGTGCGGGTTGACCTCCAGGTGGCGGCAGATCAGCGAGAAGTGCGGCGGGAAGACGTGGGCCAGCAGCAGGTAGCCGAAGTTGTGCAGCAGGCCGGCGAGGTAGGTCAGGCCGGCTTCCGGGCGCTGGGCGCGCGGCATGGCGCGAGTCAGGCCTTCGATGACGGCGGCGGTGTAGATTGATTGTTGCCAGTACGGCGTGCTGTGTTGCGGGTGGTCCTTGGGCAGGCTCAGGGTCTTGCCCAGGGCCAGGCCCAGCGCCAGGTTGATCACCAGGTCGAAGCCCAGCACGCGGACGATGGC
Organism: Pseudomonas sp. GW822-FHT05A08; assembly: GCF_058800485.1. Classification (NCBI taxonomy): domain Bacteria; kingdom Pseudomonadati; phylum Pseudomonadota; class Gammaproteobacteria; order Pseudomonadales; family Pseudomonadaceae; genus Pseudomonas; species Pseudomonas sp. GW822-FHT05A08. The sequence goes on along the minus strand of NZ_CM179511.1, from coordinate 41,934 downwards.
GTCTTCCACCGAGCGGATCTTGCCCGGCGAGGCGTAGTAGGGCGAAGCCGCCCAGCTGACGACTTGCGCGGCCAGGGCCGGGTCGGTTTCCACCACGCCGGTGATGTCGTCGATGGTGGCGTTGGGGTCGACCCGCAGCTTGATGATCTTCTGCGCGGTTTCGGCCAGCGGCGGAATTTCGATGGTCGCTTCCAGTCGTTGCTGGATGCGCCGGGCGGTGAAGGCCTGCATCGCCTGGGTGATTTCCTCGCGGTCGTCGTCCGGGCGGTCGAGGTTCGGGCGGATGCTGCTCAGGGCCTCGCCGAAATTGCCGGCGCTGGCCTTGCTCAGCATGCCCTTGAAGGCGTCGCTGGTGATTTCCAGCAGCAGGCCCGGCTCGCCGGAGTTGATCAGCAGGGCCGGCTCGCGCAGCAGGCTTTCTTCATACAGGCAGGGCGAGCTGGTGAGCGCCGGCAGGCCGGGCAGCAGGCTCAGGTTGTGTTTGCCGAGCATGCGCTCCAGGCGTTCGGTGGAGACGGCAGTCAGGCGGCGGCCGGTCAGTTCGGCGAGGCGGTTGAGGTCCAGCAACTGGCTCTGTGGGAACAGCACCATCAGCGCGCCGACGGCGTCGTCCAGCAGGACGGCTTGTACCTTGCGCGCGGCCGGCAGGCCAGGATGGTCGAGGACTTCCGTGAAGCCGATGTCCAGCTTGCCGAGCAGCAGCCGGATTACAGACGGAGCGTGCGGGGCTGCGGTGGCGAGGGCAACTTCTGTCATGGTCTGTATCCGTTTTCAAACAATTTCAGGAGTATAACCAGCTTGATCGGGGCATTCGCCCCTTAACTGAGACGCTGCTCACACTTGGCCGTATTGCTGCCCGTGGCGCAGCCAGCGCTCCAGCAGCGGGCTGACGTGGTGCGGCCAGCGCTCGAGCAAGGCCTGGGCGGCATCGCGCACGGCCGGCAGCAGGTCGGCATCGCGCATCAGGTCGGCGACCTTGAATTGCAGCAGGCCGGTCTGGCGGGTGCCGAGCATCTCGCCGGGGCCGCGCAGTTCCAGGTCCTTTTCGGCGATGACAAAACCGTCGTTGGTTTCGCGCATGATGCCCAGGCGCTGGCGGCCGATCTGCGACAAGGGAGGATGGTAGAGCATGACGCAATGGCTGGCGGCGCTGCCGCGACCAACGCGACCACGCAACTGGTGCAGTTGGGCCAGGCCCAGGCGCTCGGGGTTCTCGATGATCATCAGGCTGGCGTTGGGCACATCGACGCCGACTTCGATCACGGTGGTGGCCACCAGCAGCTGCAATTCACCGGCTTTGAACCGGCCCATGACCTCGGCCTTTTCCGTCGGCTTCATGCGCCCGTGGATCAGGCCGACCCGCAGTTCGCCCAGGGCGCTGCTCAGGTCTTCGTAAGTGGTTTGCGCGGCCTGGCAGGTCAGCTCTTCGGATTCCTCGATCAGCGTGCACACCCAATAGGCCTGGCGCCCTTCGGCGCAGGCGGCGCGCACCCGCTCGATGACTTCGACCCGCCGCGAGTCGGTGACCAGCACGGTGTTTACCGGCGTACGGCCAGGGGGCAGCTCGTCGAGGATCGAGGTGTCCAGGTCGGCGTAGGCACTCATCGCCAGGGTCCGTGGGATCGGCGTGGCGGTCATGATCAGTTGGTGCGGGCACAAGCGTCCGCCCACGCCTTTCTGGCGCAGGGCCAGGCGCTGCTGCACGCCGAAGCGGTGTTGTTCGTCGATGATCACCAGCGCCAGGTTCTTGAACTGCACTTCGTCCTGGAACAGCGCGTGGGTGCCGACCACCATCGGTGCCCCGGCGGCGATCTGTTCCAGGGCCGCTGTGCGGTTCTTGCCCTTGAGCTTGCCGGCCAGCCAGGCGACTTCCAGCCCCAGCGGTTCGAGCCAGCGCTTGAAGGTGATGAAGTGCTGCTCGGCGAGGATCTCGGTCGGTGCCATCAGCGCCACCTGATAGCCAGCCTCCAGCGCCTGCAGGGCGGCGAGGGCGGCGACCACGGTCTTGCCGGCCCCCACGTCGCCTTGGATCAGCCGCAGCATCGGCTCGGGCTGGCTGAGGTCATAGGCGATCTCGTTGCCGACCCGTTGCTGCGCGCCGGTGGGTGGAAAGCCGAGGTTCTTCAGGTACAGCGCCGGCAGTCGGGTGGCCTTGGGCAGCGCCGGGGCGAGTTGCGAGCGCAGGCTTTCGCGCAGGCGCTGCTGGGACAGCTGATGGGTCAGCAGTTCTTCGAACGCCAGGCGATGCTGGGCCCAATGGTGACCCAGGGCCAGTTCGTCGACATCGGCATCGGCCGGCGGGTGGTGCAGGTAACGAATCGCATCGTCCAGCGGCGCCAGCTGGTAATCCCGCGCCAGCTCTTGCGGCAGCCAGTCCGGCAGGCTGCGCGGGCCGAGCAGGGCCAGGCTCTGCTGGCACAGCATGCGCAGGCGCTGCTGGGTCAGGCCTTCGGTGAGCGGGTAGATGGGGGTCAGGGTCTGGTCCACGGGCGGCGGTTCATCGCCACCGATGGCACGGTATTCCGGGTGGTAGATTTCCAGCCCCGAGGCGCCGGGACGGGCTTCGCCATAACAGCGCACGCGGGTGCCGCGCTTGAGGCCTTCCTTCTGCGCGTTGCTGAAATGGTAGAAGCGCAGGCTGAGCCCGCCGGTGCCGTCCTGCAGGCGCACCAGCAGGCTGCGGCGCTTGCCCATTACCACGTCGGCGCCGCTGACGGTGCCTTCGATCACCGCGTCCTGCCCGGGACGCAGCGCGCCGATCGGCACCACGCGGGTGCGGTCCTGATAACGCAGGGGCAGGTGGAACAGCACGTCCTGCAGGTTCTCCAGGCCGACCTTGGCCAGCTTCTCGGCCATGGCTTCGCCGACGCCCTTGAGTGCCGTGACCGGCACGTTCGACAGCTCAGTCATCGCGACGGCTTAGCTCGCGGCAGGCGGCTTGGCCACCGAGCACAGGCGGATCGAGTCGGCGAGGATCTCGATGGCTTTCGGCCGCGGGAAGCTGGCGCGCCAGGCGATCGCCACGGTGCGGAACGGCACGGGCGCGGTCAGCGGCCGCACTTCGATCACGCCCGGAGCGTAGTGATGGCTGTCCACCGCCGAGAGCGGCAGGATCGAGACGCCAAGGCCGGAAGCGACCATATGACGGATGGTTTCCAGGGAGCTGGATTCCACCGTGGTGTGCTTGGCGCCGTCGTTGCCCTTGGTCAGGGTCGGGCAGGCTTCCAGGACCTGGTCGCGGAAGCAGTGGCCTTCGCCCAGCAGCAACAGGCTCTTGTCGTTGAGCAGGTTGGCGTCGATGCTTTCTTTCTGGGTCCAGGGGTGGGTACTTGGCATCAGCACGTAGAAGGGTTCGTCGTACAGCGGCAGGGTCAGCACGTCGGCTTCGTTGAACGGCAGGGCGATGATGATCGCGTCCAGTTCGCCGTTGCGCAGCTTGTCGCGCAGCACGTGGGTGAAGTTCTCTTCGATGTACAACGGCATCTGCGGGGCGACCCGGTGCAGTTGCGGGATCAGGTGCGGGAACAGGTACGGGCCGACGGTGTAGATCGCGCCGACCTTCAGCGGGGCGGTCAGCTGGTTCTTGCCGGCCTGGGCCAGTTCGCGAATGCCCTGGGCCTGTTCGAGGACCTTTTGCGCCTGGGCGACAATGCCTTCGCCGACCGGCGTCAGACGTACCGCACTCTTGCTGCGCTCGAAAATCAGCACACCGAGTTCGTCTTCAAGCTTCTTCACGCCCACCGACAGGGTCGGCTGGCTGACATGGCAACGCTCGGCCGCGTGGCCGAAGTGCTGCTCTTGGGCGAGGGTAACGATGTAGCGTAATTCAGTAAGAGTCATAGCGGACGTCCATGAGGTTGCGGGCCAAGCATACCGGCTGCAATCGATAGACGCACGTTATCAGACTCAATGCTCGCTGTGACACCGGGCAATGCATGCCGGTCATGCCTGGAAAAGCAAAAAGGCACCTTTGGGTGCCTTTTTGCTGGGGATTGCCTGGGCGTCATGCTCAGCGGCGACGTTTCTCCAGAGAGTAAACGAAGGGCGCGACGATCTCGATCGAGCCGTTGTTGAGCATGTCCGCCGGCGGCTTGGGCAGCGGCTGGGCGCGGCGGATCATTTCCAGGGTGGCCCGGTCCAGATCGGCGTTGCCCGAGCGTCCTACCAGTTCATAGGACAGCACGTTGCCTTGCGCGTCGACCACGAAGCGCAGCCGGTTCAGGCCTTCCTTGCCGCGCGCCTGGGCACCCGGCGGGTACTTCTTGTACTTGGCCAGGTGCGCCAGCAGCGTGCCTTGCCAGCTTTCCTTGGCGGCGATCTGGGCCGGCGACGGGCCCGGAGCAGGTGCCGAGGACGGTGCCGCGGTGGGCGTCGGTGGAGCGTCGCTAGGCTTCTCTTCGCTCGGCTTTTCCTTCGGCGGTTCCGGCTTTTTCTCCACCGGCTTGGGCGGTTGCGGCTTGGGCTTGGGTTTGACCGGCTTGGGCACGGAAATCGTCGGTTTCGGCGCTTCCGCGAGTTTGGGCAGCGGCAGCTCTTCGACCGGAGCCGGCGGCTGCGGTGGCGTCACGACCTTGGGCGGCGCGGGAGGAGGCGGTGCCGGAAGCGGCGCCAGCTCGACCATCATCGCCTGCGGTGGCAGCTCGACCGGCATGGGGGAGCTCCAGTTGAGCGCGAGCAGGATCGCGACCGAATGGACCCCCAGGACGATGGCCAGGCTACCACTGTAACGCGTCAGTTTTTGGCGCGTCGTGATCATTTCTTGGTAGCCGTCTCAAGTCCGACCAGGCCGACCTTCAGGTATCCGGCGGCCCGCAGGGCATCCATCACGCTCATCAGGTCGCCGTAATCCACGCCTTTGTCGGCCTGGAAGAAGATCGTCGTGTCTTTCTTGCCCTGGGTCTTGGCGTCGAGGGTGGCGCCGAGGGCTTCGGCCTTCACTTCGTCGTCGCCGAGGTACAGGCGTTGGTCGGCCTTGACGCTGAGAAACACCGGTTTCTCGGGGCGTGGTGCCGGTTTGGCCGTCGAGGCCGGGAGATCGACCTTGATGTCCACGGTCGCCAGCGGCGCGGCGACCATGAAGATGATCAGCAGCACCAGCATCACGTCGATGAACGGCGTGACGTTGATTTCGTGGTTTTCGGCGAGATCGTCTTCTGCGCCTTCTTTCAAATGCAGGCCCATGGCGGATTACCCTACTTTGGCCACATGAGGTTGCGCGGAGCGCTCGGCGGTCGGCAGGTGATCGAGATCACGGCTGACCAGCAGCAGGACTTCCGCGGAAGCGTCGGAAACCTGGGCCTTGTAGCCGGCGATGGAGCGGGCGAAGACGTTGTAGATGACCACCGCCGGAATGGCCGCGACCAGACCCAGGGCGGTTGCCAGCAGGGCTTCGGCGATGCCGGGGGCGACGACGGCGAGGTTGGTGGTCTGGGTTTTGGCGATGCCGATGAAGCTGTTCATGATGCCCCACACGGTACCGAACAGGCCGACGAAGGGCGCGGTGGAACCGATGGTGGCGAGCACGCCGGTGCCGCTGCTCATGTTGCGGCCGCAGGCGGCTACCAGGCGCTCGAGGCGGAAGCTGACGCGTTCCTTGATGCCTTCTTTCTCGCGGCTGTTGGCCGACAGGCGCATTTCTTCCAGCGCGTCGTGGACCAGCAGGTTGGCCAGGGTGCCTTCTTTGGCGGCGGTGACGCTGGCTTCCTTGAGGGTGGTGGCCTTTTTCAGGTTGAGGATTTCACCGCGCAGACGACGCTTGGCGCCCATCAGCTCGAAGCCTTTGGCGATCCAGATGGTCCAGGTGATGATCGAGGCGATGGCCAGGCCGATCATCACGAGCTTCACGATGATGTCGGCGTTCTGGTACATGCCCCAGGGAGACAGGTCGTGGGCCATGCCCAGGGAGTTGTCCGCTTCGAGGACTTCAGGTGCATCAACGGCTGTTTCGCCTTCGGCAGGTGCCGGCGCTGCGGCGACCGGAGTGGCTACCGGCGCCGTGGCTTCGGCCGGCGCGTGGGCTGCCGCAGGTGTCGCGGTGCCTGCCGGGGCCTGCTCATCGGCGAAGGCCGCGGTCGGTGCCAGCAGCAGGCTGAACAGCAACGCTGCGGCCGCGCTCATGGCGCGCAGCGGGCTTGGGCGTTGGGTTGGCGAAGCGGAGAATTGATTGCGTGTCATGCTGGCCGGACCTGAGAGGGAAAAGGGTAAGTGTCCTTCTAGGCCTCGCAGGGCCGAGAACAAATGGGTCGTCATTATTGCAACTAATTCTTGTTAACAGAAGTAATAGAGTATCTTTTTTTCTTTGATTGCTAGCCGCTCGTCCATTGCCGACGCTAGTCTGTGCCTTTCTGATAGGAGTTTTCTGATGTCCGCCCCTTCTGTTCTGATCGCTGGCTGCGGTGATGTCGGCAGCCGTCTGGCGAAGCAACTGCTGGCTGAAAACTGGCAGGTCTACGGCCTGCGGCGCACGGTTTCGCAATTGCCGGAAGGGGTGATCGGCGTGGCGGGCGATCTTTTCAGTGAGCAGTGTCCGCCAGCCTGGCCCACCACACCGCTGGATTACCTGGTGTACAGCGCGGCCGCCACCGAGCATGACGAGGCGGGCTATCGTGCGGCCTATGTCGAGGGGCTGACCCATGTCCTGGGCTGGCTCAAGCAGAACGGGCAGTCGCCGAAACGCTTGCTGTTCGTTTCCAGCAGCAGCGTATACGGGCAGAAAAATGGCGAGTGGATCGACGAGACCTCGCCGGCCCAGGCCGACGGCTATTCCGGGCGGCTGATGCTCGAGGCCGAGCAAGTGGCCTTGCAGAGTGGCATTCCAGCCAGCCTGGTGCGGTTGACCGGGATTTACGGCCCGGGGCGGGAATGGCTGTTGAATCAGGTGCGTCAGGGTTATCGCGTCGCCATCGATCCACCGCTGTATGGCAACCGCATTCATGCCGACGATGCCGCGGGGTTGCTGGCCTTCCTGTTGCAGGCCGATCGGCGCGGCGTGGTGCTTGAGGATTGCTATATCGGGGTCGACGATGCACCGGTGCCTTTGGCCGAGGTGGTGGGCTGGCTGCGGGAGTACCTGGGCGTGACCGAGTGGGCGGACAGCTCGAGCGTGCGGCGTTCCGGCAGCAAGCGCTGCAGCAATGCCCGCGCCAGGGCCCTGGGCTGGGCGCCGCGTTATCCGAGTTTTCGCGAGGGGTATGCGCAGATTATCGAGGGCAGGGCTGAGCCGCATCATGAATAAAGAAAAAGGAGCCTTTCGGCTCCTTTTTGCTGGATCACTGTTTTTCCAGTAGCCACTGGCGCGTACCCGGGGTGAGGGAAGGTACCTCGTTCGCCTGGGAGGCGTTGATGGGCTGGAAGATCTCCAGTTGCTTGCCGTTGCGCGCAAAGATCCACGGGTTGCCCTGGCCGTTGAGCTGCAGCCACAGGTTGTCGTAGCCGCCGCTCATCGAGGCGCAGTCGCCGGCGAGGCACAGTGCGTAGCGATCGGCGCCCGGCAGGCCCATGACCTGGCCGTTGGACTGGAACAGCACGGTGCCGCCTTCGCCCGGGCCGTTGACGATTTTCCATTCGCCGCCCAGGTAAGCCGAGTACAGGGCGCGCTCGAAGTTGGCGCCCAGTGGCGCGCCTTCCGGGGCCGGGTCCTTGGGACGATCGAAGACCTGCTCCGGCTCGTTGTCGTTGGCTTCTTGCAGCAGCTGTTTGCCGTCGCGTTTCAATTCGCTGGCGGAGCTGCCGTAGAAATCGATTTTCCAGGCGCCGGACTCTTCAGCCAGCACCTTGCCTTCGACGTTTTCGAAGCCATTGGTGTAGCGCGCCTGGCTGGCCTTGGTGTTGACGTCCCATTCCAGGTTCGGGCCGTAGCCTTGCAGGGCTTCGCGCAGCGGTCCGCCTTTGGCGGCGGCGTCGATGGCGACCTGGTTGATCCAGGTACCACTGATGTCACGGTCGGCGGGATCGCTGGCGCAGCCACCGAGGAACAGGGCGCACAACGAGAGGGCTAGCGCTTTGCGCATGAGAAAATCCTTTCAGAACGGAGACGGCACGGCCTGGGTAGCCGCGCCGGACGTGTTACTCGATGACCAGGATGGCATCCATTTCAACCTGCGCGCCTTTTGGCAGGGCGGCAACGCCGATGGCGGCACGGGCAGGGTAAGGCTGCTGGAAGTACTTGCCCATGATCTCGTTGACCTTGGCGAAGTGGCTCAGGTCGGTGAGGAAGATGTTCAGTTTGACGATGTCCTTGAACGAACCACCGGCGGCCTCGGCCACGGACTTGAGGTTCTCGAATACCTGGACGGTCTGGGCTTCGAAGCCTTCCACCAGTTCCATGGTCTTTGGATCGAGCGGGATCTGGCCGGACATGTAGACGGTGTTGCCTGCCTTGATCGCCTGGGAATAGGTGCCGATCGCGGCGGGTGCCTTGTCGCTGGTGATAACGGTCTTGGTCATGAATGACTCCTTGTAATGGGCGGGCTATATAGCGAGCTATGCACGCATGCGAGTGATGCGAATGACGCCGGTCAGGGCGCGCAGTTTCTTGATCACGCGGGCCAGGTGTACGCGGTCGTGCACGCTGACCACCAGTTGGACCACGCTGATGCGACCATCCCGTTCGTCCATGCTGATTTTCTCGATATTGCCGTCGGCCGCGTTGACGCTGCTGGCCAGCAGGGCGATCAGGCCGCGCTGGTGCTCCAGCTCGACGCGCAGCTCGACGTTGAATTCGCCGGTGACATCCTTGGCCCACGAAAGCTGGATGCATTTTTCCGGGTTGTGGCGGATTTCGCTGATGTTGCGACAGTTGTCCAGGTGCACCACCATCCCTTTGCCCGCGGACAGGTGGCCGACAATAGGGTCGCCCGGGATCGGCGTGCAGCACTTGGCGTAGCTCAGGACCAGGCCTTCGGTGCCGCGAATGGCCAGCGGACCTTCCGGGCTTGGCAGCTGTTCGCCTTCGCCGAGCAGGCGGCGGGCGACCACATAAGCCATGCGATTGCCCAGGCCGATGTCTTCCAGCAGGTCTTCGATCAACTCCAGGCGGTACTCGGTGAGCATCGCTTGCACGCGTTCGGCGGGGATCTTTTCCAGGGCGCTGTCAAAACCGTTGAGCACCTTGTTCAGCAGGCGTTCGCCCAGGCTGATGGACTCGGAGCGGCGTTGCAGTTTCAGTGCGTGGCGGATGTGGGTACGAGCCTTGCCGGTGACCACGAAGTTGAGCCAGGCCGGGTTGGGGCGTGCGCCCGGGGCGCTGACGATTTCCACGGTGGAGCCGCTTTGCAGCGGTTCGGACAGCGGCGCGAGGCGGCGATTGATTCGGCAGGCGATGCAGCTGTTGCCGACGTCGGTATGTACCGCATAGGCGAAGTCCACCGCCGTGGAGCCTTTGGGCAGCTCCATGATCCGGCCTTTCGGCGTGAACACGTAGACCTCGTCCGGGAACAGGTCGATCTTCACGCTTTCGATGAATTCCAGGGAGTTGCCGGCGCGTTGCTGCATCTCCAGCACGCCCTTGACCCACTGCCGAGCCCGGGCATGAGTGCCCTTTGGCTGCTCGTCGCCGCTGGATTTGTACAGCCAGTGGGCGGCGATGCCGTTGTTGGCCATCTCTTCCATTTCGCGGGTGCGGATCTGGATCTCGATCGGCACGCCGTGCATGCCGAACAGCGTGGTATGCAGCGACTGGTAGCCGTTGGCCTTGGGGATCGCGATGTAATCCTTGAAGCGACCCGGCAGCGGCTTGTACAGGTTGTGTACGGCGCCGAGCACGCGGTAGCAGGTGTCGACCTTGTCGACGATGATCCGGAACGCGTAGACGTCCATGATCTCGTTGAAGGCCCGGCGTTTGCCGCGCATCTTTTTATAGATGCCATACAAGTGCTTCTGGCGGCCGCTGACCTCGCCCTGGATACCGTCGATGGCCAGGCAGTGGCTCAGGGATTCTTCGATCTTGTTGACGATTTCCTTGCGGTTGCCCCGGGCGCGCTTGACCGCCTGGTAGATCCGCGCGGAACGCATCGGATGCATGGCCTTGAAACCGAGGTCTTCGAATTCGATGCGGATGCTGTGCATGCCCAGGCGGTTGGCGATGGGTGCATAGATCTCCAGGGTTTCCTTGGCGATCCGCCGGCGTTTTTCGCCGGACAGCACTTCCAGGGTGCGCATGTTGTGCAGGCGGTCGGCCAGCTTGACCAGGATCACGCGAATGTCACGCGCCATGGCCATGGCCATCTTCTGGAAGTTTTCCGCTTGGGCTTCGGCCTTGGTCTCGAAATTCATCTGGGTCAGTTTGCTGACCCCGTCGACCAGTTCGGCCACGGTTTCACCGAACTGCGCTTGCAGCGCTTCTTTGGCGATACCGGTGTCTTCGATCACGTCATGCAGCATGGCCGCCATCAGGCTCTGATGGTCCATATGCATGTCGGCGAGAATGTTTGCGACCGCTAACGGGTGCGTGACGTACGCCTCGCCGCTGCGACGGCGCTGACCGTCATGGGCTTGTTCGGCGTAGAAGTACGCTCGGCGGACCAGATTGACCTGGTCCGTGCCGAGATAGGTCGATAAGCGATCGGCGAGGGCGTCTATGCTCGGCATGATGACTCCTGCCGTAAGCTGTGATCCCGCGCCGTGCTACGTCGACCAGGCATAGGCTTAGACGGCCTCGTTGGACTCGTCCTCGAATGCAGCAAAAAGCGGTTCATCTTCAACGATTTCGGCTTCGGCGATAGCTGCGTAGTCGATCAGGCCTTCAGCGATTTCGCGCAGGGCGACGACGGTAGGCTTGTCGTTTTCCCATGCTACTTTCGGCTCTTTGCCGCCGGTTGCCAGTTGACGGGCACGCTTGGTAGAGAGCATGACCAGCTCAAAGCGGTTATCCACGTGTTCTAGACAGTCTTCAACGGTTACGCGGGCCATGGTCTTCCTCGTAGCAAATGCAATATGCGCGCTGCCCGGATGGGCGAGCGGACTCAACAGTTTAAAAAATCACCAGCGATTAGGGAAGCGCTGATTTTTTAACCAAGCTTTCCGACCCGCTACAAGTGCCAATGTAAAGCCCTTGCAGCGGGTTTGGGAAGTGCTATTCAGCCCAGCAATTCGGCGAGCAATTTGCCGAAACGCTGTTGCTGGCGCTTCTGATGCAGCTGGTTGGTGCGGAAAATCGCCTTCAGATCGTCCAGCGCATGGGCGAAATCGTCGTTGATGATCAGGTAGTCGTAGTCGACGTAGTGGCTCATCTCGCTGACCGCTTCGCGCATCCGGCCTTCGATGATCTCGTCGCTGTCCTGGCCGCGGTTGGTCAGGCGCTGGCGCAAGGCCTGCTGGGACGGCGGCAGGATGAAGATCGAACGAGCCTGGGGCATCAACTTGCGCACCTGCTCGGCGCCTTGCCAGTCGATTTCCAGGATCAGGTCGTGACCTTCGTCCAGGGTCTGCTGCAAGTGGCTTTGGGAGGTGCCATAGAGATTGCCGAAGACTTCGGCGCGCTCGAGGAAGTCGCCGTGCTCGCCCATCTTCACGAACGCTTCGCGCGAGACGAAGTGGTAGTTCACGCCGTCCACTTCGCCCGGGCGCATGGCGCGGGTGGTGTGGGACACGGAAACGCGGATCGACGGATCGGCGTCGATCAGGGCCTTGACCAGGCTGGTCTTGCCCGCGCCCGAAGGGGCGGAAATGATGTAGAGGGTGCCGGTGCTGTGGTTCATGTCGGGGTAGCCTTACTCAATATTCTGTACTTGTTCGCGCATCTGCTCGATCAACACCTTGAGGTTGACCGCAGCCTGGGTGCTGCGCGGGTCGAAGGCCTTGGAGCCCAGTGTGTTGGCTTCGCGGTTGAGTTCCTGCATCAGGAAGTCCAGGCGCCGGCCGGCGGCGCCGCCGGAGTTGAGCACGCGGCGCACTTCGATGATGTGGGTGCTCAGGCGGTCCAGTTCTTCGGCGACGTCGCTCTTCTGGGCGAGCAGCACCATTTCCTGTTCCAGGCGTGTTGGGTCCAGCTCGGCCTGCATGTCGGCGAAGCGGTCGAGAACCTTCTGGCGCTGGGTGGCGAGCATCTGCGGGACCAGTTCGCGCAGGGTCACGACGTCTTCCTCGATGGAGGTCAGGCGTTCGTTGATCAGGCGGGCCAGCTCCGCGCCTTCGCGCTCGCGGCCGCTCTTCAACTCTTTCAGCCCCTGGTTGAACAGGCTCAGGGCTTCGTTGTTCAGCGCCTGCGGGTCGCTGGCATCGGCCACCAGGACGCCGGGCCAGGCCAGCACTTCCAGTGGGTTCAGCGCCGCTGGCTGCTTGATCAGGCTGGCAACGGACTCGGCTGCCGCCACCAGTTGCGCGGCGCGCTCCCGGTCGACCTGCAATGGTTTGCCGGTGGTTTCTTCGGTGAAGCGCAAGGTGCATTCGAGCTTGCCGCGCGACAGTCCCTGGCGCAGCGCCTCACGGACCGCGCCTTCCAGGTCGCGAAAGGATTCCGGCAAGCGCAGGTGCGGTTCCAGGTAACGGCTGTTGACCGAGCGCAGTTCCCAGCTCAGGGTGCCCTGAGTGCCGGCCCGTTCTACCCGGGCGAAGGCGGTCATGCTGTGCACCATGGAGGTACCTCCGATACAGGTCCGCCGCCAACCGCGGAGGGTTGCACGGGCCCGATATGAATGAATTGAAGCCGACAGGCTGCGAAGGCGCAGGATTGTAGCGCAGTGCGGTGGATGCTCCCAAACTGCGGGTGTGACAAAGCGCTGCGGGGCGACCGGAGGGCCGTTCCAGAGGCGTCGCCGACGGGCCGGGGTTTTTAGAACTGCCCAGGCAGGGCCGCGGGCTCTATAATGATCGGCAGTTTTCCGTCCCCGTACAGGTATTTCCCTATGAAACGTCCAAGTGGTCGCGCTGCCGATCAGCTCCGCTCGATCCGCATCACCCGCAACTACACCAAACACGCCGAGGGATCTGTACTGGTCGAGTTCGGTGATACCAAAGTGATCTGCACGGTCAGCGTCGAGAACGGCGTGCCCCGCTTCCTCAAGGGCCAGGGCCAGGGTTGGTTGACCGCCGAATACGGCATGCTGCCGCGCGCCACCGGCGAGCGTAACCAGCGTGAAGCCAGTCGCGGCAAGCAAGGCGGCCGCACCCTGGAGATCCAGCGTCTGATCGGCCGTTCCCTGCGCGCTGCGCTGGACATGAGCAAGCTGGGCGACGTCACCCTGTATGTCGACTGCGATGTGATCCAGGCCGATGGCGGTACCCGTACCGCGTCGATCACCGGTGCCATGGTGGCCCTGGTGGATGCGCTGAAAGTGATCAAGAAGCGGGGCGGCCTGAAGGGCGGCGACCCGATCAAGCAAATGATCGCAGCGGTGTCCGTGGGCATGTACCAGGGCGAGCCGGTGCTGGATCTGGATTATCTGGAAGACTCGGCGGCCGAGACTGACCTCAACGTGGTCATGACCAGTACTGGCGGTTTCATCGAAGTCCAGGGCACTGCCGAAGGCGCGCCGTTCCAGCCGGAAGAACTGAACGCCATGCTGGCGCTGGCCAAGAAAGGCATGAGCGAGATCTTTGAATTGCAACAGGCAGCCCTGGCTGACTGATTGCCCGGTAGCTTTCAGCAAGGAGAGCCGCATGAACGACGACCAGCTTCCGCAACCTGTCCCGAGCCATGAGGTGCGTCAGTGGGCGATGTTCTGTCACCTGTCGGCGTTGCTGGGCATCTGGATTCCGTTCGGCACCCTGATCGGTCCGTTAGTACTCTGGCAGATGAAGCGCGAGACCGATCCGTTCATCGATGCCCAGGGCAAGGAAGCGCTGAACTTTCAGATCACCGTGGCCCTGGCCTCGCTGGTCTGCTTCCTGCTGATGGTGGTGCTGGTGGGTTTCCTGCTTTTCGGTCTGCTGGCGATCGGCGCCCTGGTGCTGACCATCATCGCCGGGGTCAAGGCCAATGAAGGGGTGGCGTACCGTTACCCGTTCACCTGGCGATTGATCAAATAGGCCGAGCGCCCACAAAAAAGCCGACACTGATGTCGGCTTTTTTGTGGCTGCGAAAAGGCGCTTAGATGGTCAGCGTCCAGTCGTAGTCCACGATCAGCGGCGCGTGCTGCGAGAAGCGCGGCTGGCGTGGCAGGCGTGCACTGCGCACGAAGCGACGCAGGCCTGGGGTCAGCAGCTGATAGTCGAAGCGCCAGCCCAGGTTGAGCATCTCGGCCTGTTCGTTGTCCGGCCACCAGCTGTATTGATCGCCTTCGCGGCTGACTTCGCGCAGGGCGTCGACATAACCCATGTTGCCGACAATCTCGTCCATCCAGGCACGCTCAGGCGCCAGGAAACCCGGAGATTGTTGGCTGTCACGCCAGTTCTTGATATCCAGCTTCTGTTGCGCCACGTACAGCGAGCCACAATAAATGTACTCGCGACGTTTGCGCCGCTGTTTATCCAGGTAGCGGGCGAAGTCGTCCATAAGCTTGAACTTCTGGTTCAAGTCTTCATCGCCGTTCTGCCCGGAAGGAAGCAGCAAGGTCGCGATGCTGACCTTGTCGAAATCGGCTTGCAGGTAGCGCCCGTAGCGGTCGGCCGTCTCGAAGCCGAGACCGCTGATGACAGCCTTCGGTTGCAACCGCGAATACAAAGCCACACCGCCTTGGGCGGGAACTTCGGCATCGCAGGCATAAAGGAAGTAGCCATCCAGTTGGAAGGCTGGATCGTCCAGTTCAAAGGCGGAGGCGCGGGTGTCCTGCAGGCAGATGACGTCGGCATTCTGTGCTTGCAGCCAACTGAGCAAACCTCGCTCCACTGCAGCCTGAATACCATTGACGTTCACACTGATGATCCGCATAAATGGCCCCAAAAATCACGTGCGTGTATGATACCCGAGGTCTACCTAATTAGCTAAATCCGTGGTATTTGGGGCTTTTTCATGCAGGCGTATCAGCGCGATTTCATTCGTTTTGCCATCGATCGCGGGGTTTTGCGCTTCGGTGAGTTCACCCTGAAGTCCGGGCGTACCAGTCCTTACTTCTTCAATGCCGGCCTGTTCAACAGCGGCTCGGCCCTGGCGCAGCTGGGGCGTTTTTATGCCGCGGCGATCGTCGACAGCGGCATTTCTTTCGATGTGCTTTTCGGTCCTGCGTACAAAGGCATTCCTTTGGCGGCGGCGACGGCCGTGGCCCTGGCCGAGCATCATCAGCGCGATCTGCCATGGTGTTTCAACCGCAAGGAAGCCAAGGCTCACGGCGAAGGCGGCAGCCTGGTCGGCGCGCCATTGACTGGCGACGTGCTGATCATCGACGACGTGATCACCGCGGGCACCGCGATCCGCGAAGTGATGCAGATCATCGAATCCCAGGAGGGCGCCAAGGCCGCGGGTGTGCTGATCGCCCTGAACCGCCAGGAGCGTGGCAATGGTGAGCTGTCGGCGATCCAGGAAGTCGAGCGCGACTTCGGCATTCCGGTGGTGAGCATCGTTTCCCTGACCCAGGTCCTGCAGTTCCTGGCGGACGATCCGGCGCTCAAGCAGCATCTGCCGGCGGTGGAAGCCTACCGCGCGCAATTCGGCGTCTGAGTATTGTAGGAGCGAGGCTTGCCCGCGATAGCGGTCTGACCTGATACACCGCTATCGCGGGCAAGCTCCGCTCCTACGGAAGGCGCAATAAAAAGCCCCCGCCTGGCTTGCCAGACGGGGGCTTTTTATTTGCAGCGCTTAAGGACGCTTGCGATTGCTGATCAGGGTACCGACACCGGTATCGGTGAAGATCTCCAGCAGAATCGCATTGGGTACCCGACCGTCGATGATCAGCGAGCTGCCCACGCCTCCCTGTACCGCTTCCAGCGCGCAGCGAATCTTCGGCAGCATGCCGCCGTAGATGGTGCCGTCTTCGATCAGGGCATCGACCTGTTGGGTGGTCAGGCCGGTCAGCACCTTGCCCGACTTGTCCATCAGGCCGGCGATGTTGGTCAGCAGCATCAGCTTCTCGGCTTTCAGCGCCTCGGCCACCTTGCCGGCCACCAGGTCGGCGTTGATGTTGTACGACTCGCCGTTGGCGCCGACACCGATCGGCGCGATCACCGGGATGAAATCACCTTTGACCAGCAGGTTCAGTAGGTCGGTGTTGATGCCGACCACTTCGCCTACGTGGCCGATGTCGATGATTTCCGGGGTGGTCATTTCCGGCGTCTTGCGGGTGACGGTGAGCTTCTTCGCGCGAATCAGCTCCGCGTCCTTGCCGGTCAGGCCGATGGCGCTGCCGCCATGGCGGTTGATCAGGTTGACGATGTCCTTGTTCACCTGGCCGCCGAGGACCATCTCCACCACGTCCATGGTCGCCGCGTCGGTGACGCGCATGCCATCGATGAAGTGGCTTTCGATGGACAGGCGCTTGAGCAGGTCACCGATTTGCGGGCCGCCGCCATGCACGACCACCGGGTTGATCCCGACAGCCTTCATCAGCACGATGTCGCGGGCGAAGCCGGTCTTCAGCTCCTCGCTTTCCATCGCGTTGCCGCCGTATTTGATCACCAGGGTCTTGCCGACATAGCGGCGAATATAAGGCAGCGCTTCGGACAGGACCTTGGCGGTATTGGCGGCGGCATCGCGTTCGAGGGTCATTCAGGGCTCCGGCACTTCAATAAAGGCGCTTGAAGAAAATCAAAACGGTAGTTGGAGGTCAGGTGCAACACGTTTCAGCTGGGTGTGGAACACATCCTTGATGCGCTGCAGTTCGGCTTCGTCATCGGCTTCGAAGCGCAGTACCAACACCGGCGTGGTGTTGGAGGCGCGAACCAGGCCCCAGCCTTTGGGGTAGTCGACTCGTACGCCGTCGATGGTGGTCAGGTCGGCGCCTTCGCCCCATTGCGCGTCGTGCAGCGCATCAATGATGCTGAATTTGCTCTCTTCGGTCACATGGATATTGATTTCCGGCGTAGAAATATCGTTCGGGAAGGTGGCGAACAGCTCTTCCGCGTTGGATTTTTCCTTGCTGAGGATCTCCAGTAGCCGCGCGGCGCTGTAGATACCGTCGTCGAAACCGAACCAGCGTTCCTTGAAGAACACATGCCCGCTCATTTCACCGGCCAGCAACGCACCGGTCTGCTTCATTTTCTTTTTGATCAGCGAGTGACCGGTCTTCCACATGAGTGGGCGACCGCCGTATTCCTTGATCAGCGGGATCAGGCGGCGGGTGCATTTGACGTCGAAGATGATCTCCGCGCCCGGGTTGCGCGCTACGACATCTTTGGCGAACAGCATCAACAGGCGATCGGGGAAGACGATGCTGCCGGTGTTGGTCACGACGCCAACGCGGTCGCCGTCACCGTCGAAGGCCAGGCCGATATCGGCGTTGGTCTCGGCGACCTTGGCGATCAGGTCTTCCAGGTTCTCGGGCTTGCCCGGGTCCGGGTGGTGGTTGGGGAAGTTGCCGTCCACTTCGCAGAACAGCGGGATGACTTCGCAATTCAGCGCTTCGATCAACTGAGGCGCGATGACGCCGGCCGCGCCGTTGCCGCAATCGACCACCACTTTCAGGCGACGGGCGAGTTTGACGTCGGCAGTGATTTCCTTGCCGTAGCGATCGAGGATGTCGACCTTGGTGATGCTGCCCTGGCCGCTGCTCAGGTTGTTGGTCTTGAGGCGATCGTGCAGGGCCTGGATCTGTTCGTTGGCCAGGGTGTCGCCGGCAATGACGATCTTGAAGCCGTTGTAGTTCGACGGGTTGTGGCTACCGGTCAGCATCACCCCGGATTTGCCAGCCAGCACATTGGCCGCGTAATACAGCGCCGGTGTCGGTACCAGGCCGACATCGCTGACGTGGCAACCACTGTCGTGCAGGCCCTGGATCAGTTGCGCCACCAGCTCGGGGCCGGACAGGCGACCGTCACGGCCTACGCAAACATTGGGTTCGCCCTGGGCCAGGCTCTCGGAGCCAATGGCGCGACCGATCCAGTAGGCGGTTTCAGCGTTCAGGGTTTCCGGAACGGTTCCGCGAATGTCGTAAGCGCGAAAGATGCTTTCAGGGAACTTGGGTACGACTTGGGCTGCATTGCTCATCACTGGGGGTGCTCCGTCTAAAAGGGGGCAGGACAGGCCGGAATACTGACCGGAAGGCTCAAACTGAAGGGTATGACGGCGTTTTTGCCCTTGGGTTCATGGTGCAAAAATGCCATCTGATGAGCGTCAGCTCTTTTTCGATCACCTTGTGCCGTGATTCCGGGTGGTCAAGTCCGCGAATAAACTTGCTGAGTGTTCGTGCTGAAACGCAGCCTACCAATCTTAGGCGAGCCGCTGGCGCGGCCCGGATTTTTTGTTCAATGGCTGCCGGAGTGACCGAAACCGCCCGCGCCGCGCTGGCTTTCGTCGAAGGCTTCGACCACTTCGAAGTGCGCCTGGACCACGGGTACCAGAACCAACTGGGCAATGCGTTCGCCCACCGCGATGTTGAAGGCGGTCTGGCCACGGTTCCAGCAGGAGACCATGAGTTCGCCCTGGTAATCGGAGTCGATCAGGCCGACCAGGTTGCCCAGGACGATGCCGTGCTTGTGACCCAGGCCGGAGCGCGGCAGGATCAGCGCGGCGAGGCCTGGGTCGCCGATGTAGACGGACAGGCCGGTAGGAATCAGCAGGGTCTGGCCCGGTTCCAGGAGGGTGTCCTGCTTGAGCATGGCCCGCAGGTCGAGGCCGGCGGAGCCTGGCGTGGCGTACTGCGGCAGGGGGAATTCGTTGCCGATGCGTGGGTCGAGGATCTTGGCTTGTAAAGCGTGCATGCGAGTTAAACCTGGTTCAGCCGTTCGGCGATGAAAGAGATCAGTTGGCGGGCAATCTTGCCCTTGCTGGTCTGGGCGAAGAGAGTTGCGTGCAACTCCCGGTCAATCACGCTGCAGGCGTTTTCCTCGCTGTTGAAGCCAATGCTCGGGTTGGCCACGTCGTTGGCGACGATCAGGTCGAGGTTCTTGTCTTTGAGTTTGCGTGCAGCGTAGTCGAGCAAGTGTTCGGTTTCAGCGGCGAAGCCGACGCTGAACGGACGGTCGGGGCGGGTGGCGATGGTGGCCAGGATGTCCGGGTTGCGCACCATCTGCAGCAGCAGGCCGTCGCCGTTCGTAGGGTCTTTCTTCAATTTCTGTGGGGCGACGACTTCCGGGCGGTAGTCCGCGACCGCCGCCGAGGCGATGAACAGGTCGCATGGGATGGCGGCCTCGCAGGCGGCGAGCATGTCGCGGGCACTGACCACGTCGATCCGGGTCACGCGATCCGGGGTCGGCAGGTGCACGGGACCGGTGATCAGGGTGACCCGGGCACCGGCTTCGACCGCGGCTTCGGCCAGGGCAAAGCCCATTTTTCCGGAGCTGTGGTTGGTGATGTAGCGCACCGGGTCAATGTTTTCCTGGGTCGGGCCGGCGGTAATCAGCACGTGTTTGCCGGTCAGCGCCAGATGCTGGAAGCAGTCGGCGGCGCACAGCGCCAGATCGTTGGCCTCGAGCATGCGGCCCAGGCCGACGTCGCCACAGGCCTGGCTGCCGGAAGCCGGGCCGAAGACCTTCAGGCCACGGCTTTGCAGCAGTTGGGTGTTGGCCTGGGTGGCAGGGTCGCGCCACATGGCCTGGTTCATGGCCGGGGCGATGGCGACGGTGGCGTCGGTGGCCAGGACCAGGGTGGTCAGCAGGTCGTCGGCGATGCCTTGGGCCAGGCGGGCGATCAGGTCGGCGGTGGCCGGGGCGATCAGCACCAGGTCGGCCCATTTGGCCAGTTCGATATGGCCCATGGCGGCTTCGGCCGCGGGGTCGAGCAGGTCCAGGTGGACCGGGTGCCCGGACAGGGCCTGCATGGTCAGCGGGGTGATGAATTCACTGCCGCCACGGGTCATGACCACACGTACTTCCGCGCCGTGGTCGAGGAGTCGGCGAACCAGCTCGGCGCTCTTATAGGCAGCGATGCCGCCGCCGACGCCGAGAACGATGCGTTTCCGATACAGCCGCTGCATAGGCCTGCCTTTCAGTTCAATGATTGCTGCGTGTAACACCCCCTCCCCAGGGGAAATTCCACGCAAAAAGATGGGCTAAGATAGCACAGCGACCGCTATGGAACAGCGGCGCCCACACACATGGAGGTGCTATGAGCATTCGCGACTGGCCTGCGGCGGAGCGCCCGCGGGAGAAGCTTCTCGAGCAGGGCGCGCTGGCCCTTTCCGACGCCGAATTGCTGGCGATTTTCCTGCGCACCGGGGTCGCCGGAAAAAGCGCGGTCGACCTGGCGCGACACCTGTTGCATCAGTTCGGCAGCCTGCGTGGCCTGCTCGAGGCGGACCAATTGACCTTCAGTCGGCAGCTTGGCCTGGGCCCGGCCAAGTTCGCGCAATTGCAGGCGGTGCTGGAAATGGCGCGCCGGCATCTGGCGGAAAAACTCAGTCGCAATTCGGTGCTGGAAAGCCCGGTGGCGGTCCGCGACTACCTCAAGGCGATGTTGCGCCATGAACCGCATGAGGTCTTCGGTTGCCTGTTTCTCGACTCCAAGCACCGGGTGCTGGCGTTCGAGGCGTTGTTCCAGGGCTCCATCAACACCACCAGCGTCTATCCGCGGCAAGTGGTCAAGCGTGCCCTGGCGCACAACGCGGCCGCGCTGATCCTGTGTCACAACCATCCTTCGGGCGTTTCCGAGCCGAGCCAGGCGGATCGGGTGCTGACCCGCAGGCTCACGGAGGCGCTGGACCTGGTGGATGTGCGCGTACTCGACCATTTCATCGTCGGCGAGGGCGAGCCGCTGTCGATGGCCGAGTACGGCTGGATGTAGCTCGCGGCTCAGGGCTTGATGCTGACCTTCGAGTAGTCCTGGCGACCGAACGGGCTGACCTGATACCCATGGACATCCTTGCGCGTCAGGGCGAAGGCGGTCGGGTGGGCAAGCGGTAGCCACAGGGCCTGCTGCTGGATCTGGGTTTGCGCCTGCTGGTAAAGCTTGCTGCGCACGCCCTGCTCGGTGGTGGTCTTGCCGGCGGTGATCAGCTTGTCCAGGCCGGGGTCGCAGTAGCGGGCGAAGTTGGTCCCGGACTTCACCGCCGCGCAGGTGAACTGCGGGGTGAGGAAGTTATCCGGATCGCCGTTGTCGCCGGCCCAGCCCATGAACAGCAGGTCGTGCTCGCCGGCCTTGGCCCGACGGATCAGTTCGCCCCATTCGATCACGCGGATCTCCGCCTGGATCCCGACTTGTGCCAAGTCTGCTTGCAGCTGTTGCGCGCCCAGGCTCGGGTTGGGGTTCAACAAACTACCGGAAGGGCGGGTCCAGATCGTGGTCTGGAAGCCGTCTTTCAGGCCGGCCTTGGCCAGCAATTGGCGGGCCTTCGCCGGATCATGGGCGTAACCCGGCAGCTCCTTGGCGTAGCTCCAGGTGTTGGGCGGGAAGGGGCCGTTGGCGGGTTCGGCGGTATTTTCGAAGACCGCTTTCAGGTAGTTGGCCTTGTCGAAGGCGAGGTTGATGGCCTGGCGTACTTCAGGTTTGTCCAGCGGTGGGTGCTGGCTGTTGATGGCGACGAACGCGGTCATGAAGGCCGCGGTTTTCTCGACCTTGAGCGCAGGCTCCTCAAGCGCGGCGGTCACGTCCAGCGGCTTGGGCGACAGGGCGATCTGGCATTCGTTGCGGCGCAGCTTCTGCAGGCGCACGTTGGCGTCCGGGGTGATGGCGAAGATCAGCGAATCCACCGCCGGCTTGCCGGCAAAATAGTCGGGGTTGGCCTTGTAGCGGATCGATGCGTCCTTCTGGAAGCGGCCGAACACGAAGGGGCCGGTGCCGATCGGCTGGCTGTTGAGCTTGTCCTGGGTGCCGGCTTTGAGCAACTGGTCGGCGTATTCGGCGGAGTAGATCGACGCAAACCCCATGCTCAGGGTGGCGAGGAAGGTCGAATCGGCGTGGTCGAGGGTGAAGCGCAGGGTCAGCGGATCCAGGGCGTCGATCTTCTTGATCAGCGCCGGCAGCTGCAGCGACTGGGCATGGGGATAGCCGCTCTGCGCCACTTTATGCCAGGGGTTGGCCGGGTCGAGCATGCGGTCGAAGCTGAACTTCACGTCTTCGGCGGTCAGCTCGCGGCTCGGATTGAAATACGCGGTGCGATGAAACTTCACTTTCGGGTGCAGCTTGAACACATAGGTCAGGCCGTCGGCCGAGACTTCCCAGCTGTCGGCCAGGCTCGGTACCACCTTGCCGCTGCTGGCGTCGAACTCCACCAGGCGATTCATCAGCACGTCGGCCGAGGCGTTGGTGGTGGTCAGCGAGTTGTACTGCACTACGTCGAAACCTTCCGGGCTGGCCTCGGTGCACACGCTTAATGCGGCGGCGTGGGCCAGCGGGCTCAGAAGAAGAGGGGCGAACAGGAGCGGGAGGGCAGCGAGGCGCATGTTTGGCTTCCTTTGCAGATCGAAGGCCCATCTGCGAGTGCAGTCTGGAAAAAGGCTTACCCTAGTGGCCCCGTTGAAAAATGACTATCCCCTTTTTTCGCTCGTGGGCCGGATACGTTGGCATTTATTGCAGCGTCGAGCCTGTTGGCGGCCGGCAGTCATGGCCACATTAGGCATAAATTGACAGAGGTTTTTTCCATATATTGACGTGGAAGGAGCGGTGCGGTGGCTGTGCATGGTGATTCTGCCGCTTGTTTCACCCACGCAGAATTTATTCTGCGACGAGCGGTCAGCCATGGCGCCAGCCTTTGGTGCAGGCATCCGGAGCAAGAAAACAGGGACTTTTCGAAATCCAAAGCACACCGGCTGTTGTTGCTACGGGGTCTTTCTGGTATAAAGCAGCGCTCTTTTCTAGGGGCCCGGTTCCTTCGCTTGTAGGTGTAGCCGGTAAGACCCTAAAGAAACGCGGCGCCTGGCGCCAAATGACTGAGAGATTAAGCGGCCAACCCATGCCGGGTTGGGCATGTGGTTTTAGAGGGCTGAGGCATGTCGAGAGTCTGTCAAGTTACCGGTAAGGGTCCGGTGACTGGGAATAACATTTCCCACGCAAACAACAAAACCCGTCGTCGTTTCCTGCCGAACCTGCAGCATCACCGCTTCTGGGTTGAGTCCGAGAAACGTTTTGTGCGTCTGCGCGTATCTGCCAAAGGCATGCGTATCATCGACAAGCGTGGCATTGATGTCGTGCTGGCCGAACTTCGTCGCGATGGCAAGGTTTAAGGGAGCTAATCATGCGTGAATTGATTCGTTTGATTTCGAGCGCCGGTACTGGTCACTTCTACACTACCGACAAGAACAAGCGCACTACTCCGGACAAAATCGAGATCAAGAAATATGATCCGGTTGTTCGTAAGCACGTGATCTACAAGGAAGGCAAAATCAAGTAATTGATTTTTCTTCTGACAAAAAAACCCGCCTTCAAGCGGGTTTTTTTGTGCCTGCGATTCAGGCTTTCGGTTCGAAGATCACATAGATCTTGCGGCACGGTTCCAGCACCTCCCAGGTGCCGCGAAAGCCTGCGGGAATGACGAAGCGATCGCCGGCGCGCAAGGTCTTGGCATTGCCTTCGCCGTCACGCAGGACCGAAACCCCCTGCACGATCTCGCAGTACTCGTGCTCGGTGTAGTTCACCGTCCACTGGCCGATCGCGCCTTCCCACACCCCGGCGTTCATCTGGCCGCACGGACTGTTGTAGTGGTTGAAGACGGTTTGCTCAGGGTCGCCCTTGAGGACTTTTTCCTGGGCGGGGCGATACCGCTCGGCCGCAGTGTTGGCCTGATTGAAGTCGACGATGTCCTGGATGCTCATGCTGGTATTCCCCCCTGATTGCGCTGCGAATGGCTGGAAAGCCCAAAGTCTATGTTTATTAAAATGAACATAGCAATGGCGTTTTCCTGGCCGCTGTCAAATATATTGAAACTTCGGGTGCCGCTGGTTTAGGGTGGCGAATGCCATGGGCCGAAGCAGGCTGGCCGGGCAGAATTCCTGAAGGTGCCGGCATCGATCGCGTGGCGCCTGTATCCAACAAGAGGAGGACACTCGCATGACCACCCTGACTCGAGCCGATTGGGAGCAACGCGCCCGCGAGCTGAAAATCGAAGGCCGCGCCTACATCAATGGCGAATACACCGCCGCCGTTTCCAACGAAACCTTCGAATGCATCAGCCCGGTCGATGGCCGTCTGCTGGCCAGTATTGCCAGCTGTGACGCCGCCGACGCACAACGTGCCGTGGAAAACGCCCGCGCCACTTTCAATTCCGGTGTCTGGTCGCGCCTGGCGCCGGCCAAGCGCAAGGCCACCATGATTCGTTTTGCCGGCCTGCTGAAGAAGCATGCCGAAGAACTGGCCCTGCTCGAAACCCTGGACATGGGCAAGCCGATCAGCGACTCGCTGAGTATCGACGTTCCCGGCGCGGCGCAAGCGCTGAGCTGGAGCGGCGAAGCCATCGACAAGATCTACGACGAAGTCGCCGCCACGCCCCACGACCAACTGGGCCTGGTGACTCGCGAGCCGGTGGGCGTGGTCGGCGCCATCGTGCCGTGGAACTTTCCGTTGATGATGGCCTGCTGGAAGCTCGGGCCGGCGCTGTCCACCGGTAACTCGGTGATCCTCAAGCCGTCGGAAAAATCGCCGCTGACCGCTATCCGCATCGCCGCGCTGGCTGTCGAGGCCGGGATCCCGGCGGGCGTGCTCAACGTGCTGCCAGGTTATGGCCACACCGTGGGTAAGGCCCTGGCCCTGCACATGGATGTCGATACCCTGGTGTTCACCGGTTCGACCAAGATCGCCAAGCAACTGATGGTCTACTCCGGCGAGTCGAACATGAAGCGTGTCTGGCTGGAGGCGGGCGGCAAGAGCCCGAACATCGTGTTCGCCGATGCCCCGGACCTGCAGGCAGCGGCCGAATCCGCGGCCAGCGCGATAGCCTTCAACCAGGGCGAAGTCTGCACCGCCGGTTCGCGTCTGCTGGTGGAGCGTTCGATCAAGGATAAATTCCTGCCGCTGGTGATCGAGGCCCTCAAGGCCTGGAAACCGGGCAACCCGCTGGACCCGGCCACCAACGTCGGCGCGCTGGTGGATACCCAGCAGATGAACACCGTGCTGTCGTACATCGAGTCCGGTCATGCCGACGGCGCCAAGCTGGTGGTGGGCGGCAAGCGCACCCTGCAGGAAACCGGCGGGACCTACGTTGAGCCGACCATCTTCGACGGTGTCAGCAACGCAATGAAGATCGCCCAGGAAGAGATCTTCGGCCCGGTGCTCTCGGTCATCGCCTTCGACACCGTGGAAGAAGCCATCCAGATTGCCAACGACACGCCTTATGGCCTGGCCGCGGCGGTATGGACGGCCAATATCTCCAAGGCTCACCTGACCGCCAAGGCTCTGCGGGCCGGCAGTGTCTGGGTCAACCAGTATGACGGCGGCGACATGACCGCGCCCTTCGGCGGCTTCAAGCAGTCGGGCAACGGTCGTGACAAGTCGTTGCACGCGTTCGACAAGTACACCGAACTGAAGGCGACCTGGATCAAGCTGTAATTCAAGGGGCGCGGATATCGGGCGTCTGAACAGACGCCACCCCGCGCACCGTTACCCGATCCATATCGCAGCCGGACTTTCCGCAGGGGAGGTCCGGCTGCGTTGTCTCTGTATTAAAAAAACCATCCACAGGAGCGTGGAAATGCGCTGGGCAACTTATTTCGCCGTTTTGGCGGCTGTCCTGAGTGTGGGGCTGGCCTTGGGCGTGAGCATGCCGCTGGTGTCGTTCCGCCTGGAGAGCTGGGGATATGGGCCCTTTGCAATCGGCGTGATGGCCTCGATGCCGGCGATTGGCGTCTTGCTCGGGGCGAAGGTGTCCAGCCGCCTGGCGGCACGCTTCGGCACGGCGGGGCTGATGCGCCTGTGCCTGTGGGGCGGGGCGATCTCCATTGGCCTGCTGGCGCTGTTGCCGAGTTATCCCTTATGGCTGGTGCTGCGGCTGATGATCGGCGTGGTGCTGACCATCGTCTTCATCCTCGGCGAAAGCTGGATCAACCAGTTGGTGGTGGAGCAGTGGCGCGGTCGCCTGGTGGCGCTGTATGGCAGTAGCTATGCCTTGAGCCAATTGGCTGGCCCGCTGCTGCTGGGCGCCTTGGGCACCGAGCATGACTACGGTTTCTGGGTGGGCGTTGTGCTGCTGGTGGTGTCGCCTCTGTTGCTGATGGGCCGCAGCGGCGCGCCGAGCAGCGAGTCTTGCAGCGTGACCTTCGGTGATCTGTGGCGCTTCTGTCGTGGCCTGCCGGCCATTGGCTGGGCGGTGGCGCTGTTCGCCGCGTTCGAGGCGATGATCCTGACCCTGTTGCCGGTCTATTGCCTGCGCCAGGGGTTTACCGAGGACATTGCCCTGGCGATGGTCAGCACCGTTGTGGTGGGCGATGCCTTGTTGCAACTGCCCATCGGCGCCCTGGCCGATCGCGTATCGCGGCGCGCCTTGTTCGCCGGCTGCGCGGTAATCCTGCTGCTGTCGAGCCTGACCATTCCGTTGCTGCTCGACACCCTGCTGATCTGGCCGCTGTGGGTGCTGTTCGGCGCCAGCGCCGGTGGCCTGTTCACCTTGTCGCTGATCCTGATCGGCGAGCGCTACCGCGACGATGCGCTGGTGCGTGCCAATGCCCACGTCGCCCAGCTGTGGGGCATTGGCTGCCTGATCGGGCCGCTGGTGGCGGGGGCGGGCAGCCAGTGGGTCAGCGGGCATGCCTTGCTGTTGCTGATGGCGGCCGGGGCCCTGGGGCTGATTGTGCTGTTGTTGCGCGAAGGCGCGTTTGGCGCGGCCCAGCCACAAACCCTGTAGGAGCGAGGCTTGCCCGCGATAAGGGGCTGACAGTCAACAGCCTGGCTGAGTGTGATTCCGCCATTGCGAGCCAGCTTGTTCCTACAGGCGCTCAGAGCATCCGTTCGAGGCCGATGGTATTGCTCATCCAGGCATTGAAGCGCCGCCACCAGCTGCCAGGCTCGCGGGTCAGGGTGTGCAGTTGCTGGTTGTCTTCGGTGACCCAGACCAGCTTGCCGTCCTGCAGCTTCGCCTCGTAGCTCAGGGCCGGCGCCATGCCTTGCAGCGCCAGGCCGCGAACGCGTTCGGCCAGCTCGGGGCTGTCCACCAGCACCCCGACTTCGGTGTTCCACAGCACCGAGCGCGGGTCGAAATTGAAGGAGCCGATAAAGGATTTCTGGCGGTCGAAAATCATCGCCTTGCTGTGCAGGCTGGAGTCCGAGCCAGGATACGACGCGCTATGGAACAGATGAGGACCGCTGCCGCCGCCGTTACCGGGTTGGCGTCGCAGTTCATAGAGTTTCACGCCGTGTTGCAGCAGCGCCTTGCGATACGGCGCGTAGCCGCCGTGGACCGCCGGCACGTCGGTGGCTTCCAGGGAGTTGGTCAGCAGGCTCACCGCAACCCCGGCGTCGGCACGTCCGGTGAGGTAGACCAGGCCTGGCTGGCCGGGGACGAAATAGGCCGAAACCATCATCAACTCTTTACTGACGCTCTGTAGCTCCGGCGCCAGCTGGGTGGTCAACAGCAGGTGCGGGTCGGGCTCGCCGTTGGACAGGACCTTGCTGGGGGCATCCCACAGCGCCTGGTTCCAGGCCCAGATCAGCTCTTTGCGCCAGACGTCCATGCGTGGCTGGGTCCGATAGGCCTTGAGTTCCTGGAACAGGGCATGGTCCTGCTGCTGGGCGTCGTCCAGCGATTGCTGCAGGCGCAGCCGGGTGTTGGCCAGCTCCCTGGCCGATGGCAGGCGCGACATAAACTCGCCGATGGGTTTGCTCAGGGCGCTGTTCCAGTACTGGTCGAAGCTGTTCCCGAGCTGTTCGGCCACCGGGCCGAAACCGAGGATGTCGATGTCGGTGAAGTTCAGGTTGGGTTCGGCGTCGAAGTACTCGTCCCCCAGGTTGCGCCCGCCAACGATGGCCGCGCTGTTGTCCGCCAGCCACAGTTTGTTGTGCATGCGTCGATGTTGCAGCGACAGGTTGAACAGACGACCCATGGTACGGGTCACGCCAGTGCTGCGCCCCAGGTGCAGGGGGTTGAACAGGCGGATCTGTATCCGCGGATGGGCGGCGAGGGTGGCCATGATCTGGTCCAGGCCGTCGCTGGTGGTGTCGTCCAGCAGAATGCGGATGCGCACGCCGCGGTCGGCGGCCTTGAGCAGTTCGTCCACCAGCATCCGGGTGCTGATGCCGTCATGGACGATGTAGTACTGCAGGTCGAGGCTGCTTTGGGCGTTGCGGATCAGCTCGGCGCGGGCCATGAAGGCTTCGCTGCTGTCGGACAGCAGGCGAAAGCCCGAGCGTCCCTGATAGGGGGCGGCCTGGGCCTGGATCGAGCGACCGAAGGCCGAGTCGGCGGCCGGCAGTGCCTGGCTGGGCTCGTGAGGCACATCGAGGCTGACGCAGCCGCTCAGGCACAGCGCGATCAGCATAAGGAAGGCCAGGGCCTGTCTGGATCTCAAGTCAGCTCATCTCGAATCGCTGCGATGGTCTAGCTGTGACGCCGGTTTCACAGGAAAAGGTCAGTCCGTTGCGCAATCTTCAGCCAGCAGCTTGATGGCGGCTGCGCCGACTTTGCGCACGGCTTCCTCGATCTGTGCCGTTGGCTTGGCAGCGTAGTTCATCCGCAGGCAGTTGCGGTACTTGCCCGAGGCCGAAAAGATGCTGCCCACGGCAATCTGCACGCCCTGGCCGAGCAGCGCGCGGTTCAGGCGCAGGGTATCGAAACCTTCCGGCAGTTCGACCCACAGCATGAACCCGCCTTGCGGCCGGCTGGCGCGGGTACCCGTGGGGAAATAGCGGCTGACCCAGTCGATCATCAGGTCGCGATTGCGCTGGTACTGGGTGCGCATGCGCCGCAGGTGCGGCTCGAAATTGCCGCTCTTGAGGAACTCGGCGATGGCGATCTGCGGCTGCGGCGCGGTGGAGCCGGTGCTGATGTATTTCATGTGCAGCACTCGTTCCAGATAGCGCCCGGGGGCGACCCAGCCGATGCGCAGGCCCGGCGCCAGGGTCTTGGAGAAGGAGCTGCACAGCAGCACCCGGCCATCGTCGTCGAACGACTTGATGGTCCGCGGGCGCGGGTAGGTGTAGGACAGCTCGCCATACACATCGTCTTCGATGATCGCCACATCGAAGCGCTGGGCCAGGGTCAGCAGGGCCCGCTTGCGCGACTCCGGCATGATATAGCCCAGCGGGTTGTTGCAGTTGGGGGTCAACTGTATGGCCTTGATCGGCCATTGCTCCAGGGCCAGTTCCAGGGCGTCGAGGCTGATGCCGGTGAGTGGGTCGGTGGGGATTTCCAGGGCCTTCATGCCCAGGCCCTTGAGGGTCTGCATGGCGCCGTGGAAGCTCGGCGAGTCGACGGCGACGATATCCCCGGGCTCGCAGGTGGCACGGATGCTGGTGGACAAGGCTTCATGGCAGCCGGTGGTGATCACCAGGTCGTTGGCGCCGAGCTGGCAGCCGGAATCGAGCATCAGCCGCGCCAGCTGTTCACGCAGTTCGTGCACGCCGTAGATGGTGTCGTAATACAGACCGGGCATGTCCTGGCGCCGGCTGATGCGGGCGAGCCCGCGCAGCAGGGGCTTGAGGGTCGGGCTGGTGACGTCGGGCATGCCGCGGCCCAGCTGGACGATGTCCTTGCGCGGCACGCTGCGGATCAGTTCCAGCACCTGGTCCCACTGCGAAATCTCCACCGGCCGCTGCGCCGGGCGACCCACTGCGGGCAGTGCCGGCAGCTCGCGGCTGACCGGCACGAAGTAGCCGGACTTGGGCTTGGGCGTCGCCAGGCCGCTGTCTTCCAGCACCCGATAAGCCTGCTGCACGGTACTCAGGCTGACCCCGTGTTCGACACTCAAGGCCCGTACCGAGGGCAGTCGGTCGCCGGGGCGATAGAAGCCTTGTTCGATACGTGTGCCCAGCAGTTCGGCGAGATTGACATACAGGGTCATGGCGCAGCCTCGGGGTGATTGAATCGGGTAACCAGTACAGATGGCGCAAAATTACAGGATTCAGCCCGGATAGGGGAAATTCTGTATGGAGATAATAGCGGTACTTTGAATCTGTAATGGTTTTTGGCTCCCGCGCATGATGTCTGCTCATAGCGACCCAAGTAAACAGGAGCAGCAAAAATGAACGGCTTGAGCGATGTGCGTCTGTCGTTACACAGTCAGGAACTGGCGGCTGGGCAGGAGCGGGCAGCAGGGGCGACGTCCGTCCACAATGCGCCGTCCGGCCTCGGTCTCTGGGGCCTGTACTGGCATCGACTGCGTACACGCAAGGCACTGCTTGAGCTGACCACCGAACAGTTGCGCGATATCGGCCTGAGTCGCGAACAGGCGCGGCAGGAAGGGCTCAAGCCGTTCTGGCGGCTTTGAAAGCCCTCGCGATCGGTAGCCGCTGGCGCAGCCTGCGATCGGTTGCGCAGCGACCGCAAAAGGCCGCATCCGATTTCCCCGGATGCGGCCTTTTTCATACCTGTCGTGTGGCGGCTATAGATGCCTTCAGACCAGTTCTTTCAACCGATGCCAGAGCATCCCCAGCGCCAGCAGCGGCGAACGCAGGTGCTTGCCGCCCGGGAAGGTGATGTGCGGGACCTGGGCGAACAGATCGAAACCACCGCCCTGCTGGCCGCTGATGGCTTCGGCCAGCAACTTACCGGCCAGGTGCGTGGCATTCACGCCGTGGCCCGAGTAGGCCTGAGCGTAATACACATTGGGCTGGTCTTTTAGGCGGCCGATCTGCGGCAGGCGGTTGGCGCCGATGCCGATCATGCCGCCCCATTGATAGTCGATCTTCACCGCTGCCAGTTGCGGAAACACCTGCAGCATCTTCGGCCGCATATAAGCGGCAATGTCCCGCGGGTCGCGGCCGGAATAGTGGCAGGCGCCGCCGAACAGCAAGCGCCGGTCGGCCGAAAGGCGGTAATAGTCCAGGGCCACCCGCTGGTCGCAGACCGCCATGTTCTGCGGCAACAGGGCGTGGGCCAGCTCTTCGCTCAAGGGTTCGGTGGCGATGATGTAACTGCCGGCGGGCAGCACCTTGCCACCCAGTTGCGGGTTGAGATCGTTGAGGTAGGCGTTGCAGCCCAGCACCAGGGTGTTGGCGCGCACCGAGCCCTGGGCGGTATGGATCTTGACCTGCGGCCCGTAATCGATGCGGGTCACGGCCGAGTGTTCGAACAGGCGCACGCCCAGTTGCTGCGCGACCGCGGCTTCGCCCAGGGCCAGGTTCAGCGGGTGCAGGTGCCCCGAGCCCATGTCGATCAGGCCGCCGACGTAACGGTCGGAACCCACCACGCTGTGCATCTCGTTGGCTTGCAGCAGGCGGGTTGCATGGCGATAGCCCAGGTCGCGCAACTCCTGGGCATCTTCGGCGAAACCTTCGAGGTCGCGCGGTTTGTTGGCCAGGTCGCAATAACCCCAGGTCAGGTCGCAAGGGATCTGGAAGCGTTCGATACGCTGGCGGACGATTTCCACTGCTTCCAGGCCCATCAGTTTCATCTGGCGTACGCCGTCTTCGCCGATTATTGAGGCGAACTGCTCGAGGCCGTGACCCACTCCGCGAATCAGTTGCCCACCGTTGCGCCCGCTGGCGCCCCAGCCGATCTTGCGCGCTTCCAGCAGAATGACGCTGAGCCCGCGCTCGGCCAGCTCGATCGCGGTGTTGAGCCCGGAGAAGCCGCCGCCGACCACGCATACGTCCGCCTGATGCTCGCCGGCCAGCGCCGGATAATCGGGCTGGGGCAGGCTGCTGGCGGCGTAGTAGGAGGCGGGGTGCGAATGGCCTGGCCCCGACGGCTGAACACGGGTGTTCATGTGGATCATCCTGATTCGTGTGTTTGGAAAATTTGACGGAGCATAAGCCGGACCTTTCCGGCGCGGCAACATTGGTCGGCCAGTGCTGTCTGCCACAAGGCTTTTAGGGCAAAATCGCGGCCTCTCCAGACTCCCGGTAAACGCTTCGATGAGCTGCAACAGCCAGAAAATCCGCACGCTCCGACAGCAGATCCCCTCGTTCGAGTGCGTGCCCGGCTGTCACGACTGCTGTGGTCCGGTCACCACTTCGACCGAAGAGATGTCGCGCCTGCCGCGCAAGACCCGGGCCGAGCAGGACGCGGCGATGGAAGAGCTGAACTGTGTGCACCTGGGGCCCAATGGCTGCACGGTGTATGACGAGCGGCCGCTGATCTGTCGCCTGTTCGGCACCACGCCGAGCCTGCCATGCCCCAATGGCCGGCGCCCGGTGGAGCTGATCCACCCGCGGGTGGAGAAGCAGATCCATGAATACATGGCGAGCACCCGGCAGGTGCTGGTCTGATCCAGAGCCATCGCGGGCAAGCCTCGCTCCTACAGATTGCACCGGTCCCGTAGGAGCGGCCGGTCGACGCTCGATTGCCCGCGATAGCGATTACCCTGACAACACTGGTCCCGGCTCGTTGCAATCAATCCGGAATCGGCAGGCTCAGGCTCTCTTTCACCTCTTCCATCACGATATAGCTCTTGGATTCGCGCACGTGGGGCAGCTTGAGCAGGATGTCGCCCAGCAGTTTGCGGTACGAGGCCATTTCGGAAATCCGCGCCTTCACCAGGTAGTCGAAGTCCCCCGACACCAGATGGCATTCCAGTACATGCGGCAGTTTCAGCACGGCGCGGCGGAACTCCTCGAAGGTGTCGCCGGACTTGTAGTCCAGGCTGATTTCGACGAACACCAGCAGGCTACCCTTGAGGTGCTGCGGGTTGAGCCGGGCGTTGTAGCCCATGATGATGCCTTCGCGCTCCAGGCGGCGGACCCGCTCGGTGCACGGCGTGGTCGACAGCCCGACCTTTTCCCCCAGCTCGGTAAAGGAGATGCGCCCATCGGCCTGCAGGATGCGCAGGATATTGCGATCGATCTTGTCTAGCTCGCGCTTCGTCTGGTGGTTGGTACGCATAGGGGATGCGCCTCCGTGAAAAGGGTTTTTGCCGAGAATTCTCGCCAAATATAGGCGTTTATATAGTGAAAAGCACTGGCCGTTGCTTTTTATACTGCGCGCATCTTCGCTCTGAATAACAAACGTCAGCGGTTATCCGCGATGAGGGATATAAAAATGCGCGTTCTGGTCTTGGGTAGCGGCGTGATCGGTACCACCAGTGCCTACTATCTGGCCCGTGCCGGTTTCGAAGTGACCGTCGTCGACCGTCAGCCGGCCGTCGCGATGGAAACCAGCTTCGCCAACGCCGGCCAGGTTTCGCCGGGTTACGCCTCGCCCTGGGCCGCGCCGGGCGTGCCGCTCAAGGCCATCAAGTGGCTGCTGCAGCGCCACGCGCCGCTGGCGATCAAGGCCACCGCCGACATCGATCAATACCTGTGGATGGCGCAGATGCTGCGCAACTGCACCGCTGCCCGCTATGCGGTGAACAAGGAGCGCATGGTCCGCCTGTCCGAGTACAGCCGCGACTGCCTCGACGAACTGCGCGCGGAAACCGGCATTGCCTATGAAGGCCGCAGCCTGGGGACAACCCAGCTGTTCCGCACCCAGGCGCAACTGGATGGCGCGGCCAAGGATATCGCCGTGCTCAAGGAATCCGGCGTGCCTTTCGAGCTGCTGGACCGTGAAGGCATCGCCCGCGTCGAGCCGGCCCTGGCCAGCGTGACCGACATCCTGGCCGGCGCCCTGCGCCTGCCGAACGACCAGACTGGCGACTGCCAGATGTTCACCACGCGCCTGGCGCAAATGTGCACCAAGCTGGGTGTGGAGTTCCGCTTCGACCAGGACATCCAGCGCCTGGATTTCGCTGGCGACCGCATCAACGGCGTCTGGATTGACGGCAAGCTGGAAACCGCCGACCGCTACGTGCTGGCCCTCGGCAGCTACTCGCCGCAACTGCTCAAGCCGCTGGGCATCAAGGCCCCGGTGTATCCGCTCAAGGGGTACTCGCTGACCGTGCCGATCACCAACCCGGCGATGGCCCCGACTTCGACCATCCTCGACGAAACCTACAAGGTGGCGATCACCCGTTTCGACAACCGTATTCGTGTTGGCGGCATGGCTGAAATCGCCGGTTTTGACCTCTCGCTGAACCCGCGTCGGCGCGAAACGCTGGAGATGATCGTCAACGATCTTTATCCTCAGGGCGGTGATCTGTCCCAGGCCAGTTTCTGGACCGGCCTGCGTCCCACCACCCCGGACGGCACGCCGATCGTTGGCGCCACGCCCATGCGCAACCTGTTCTTGAACACCGGTCATGGCACGCTTGGCTGGACCATGGCCTGTGGTTCCGGTCGTCTGCTGGCCGATCTGATGGCGAAGAAAAAGCCGCAGATCAGCGCCGAAGGTCTCGATATTTCTCGTTACGGTAATCCTCAGGAGCCTGCAAAACATGTCAATCCAGCGCCAGCTCACCAATGAGCGCATGAGCCAGATCGTCGTCCACAGCGGTACCGTGTATCTGGCCGGGCAAGTCGGCGACGACCTGAACGCGGGGATTGAGCAGCAGACCCGTGAAACCCTCGCCAACATCGAGCGTTTGCTGGACCTGGCCGGCACCGACAAGTCGCGCCTGCTGTCGGTGACCATCTACCTGAAGGACATCGATGCGCACTTCGCCGGGATGAACAGCGTATGGGACCAGTGGCTGCCGAAAGGCGTCGCCCCGGCCCGCGCAACCGTCGAAGCCAAGCTCTGCGAACCGGAAATCCTGGTCGAGTTGTCCGTCGTGGCCGCTCTGCCTTAAGCAAGATCCCTCTCCCGGTGCTGTTAATGGATGGCTCACGCCATCCGCCAGCGCCGGTTTTTTCTTCCCACATGACCGCCTAGAAGTCTGCCGCCATGCGTCCTGCCCGTGCCCTGATCGATCTTCACGCCCTGCGTCACAACTACCAACTGGCCCGCGAAGCCTCGCCGGGCGCCCGTGCGCTCGCGGTGATCAAGGCCGATGCCTATGGCCATGGCGCGGTGCGCTGTGCCCAGGCGCTGGAAGCCGAGGCCGACGGCTTTGCCGTGGCCTGTATCGAAGAAGCCTTGGAGCTGCGGGCGGCGGGGATTCGCGCGCCGATATTGCTGCTTGAAGGTTTTTTCGAGGCCGATGAGCTGGACCTGATCGTCGAACATGATTTCTGGTGCGTGGTGCATTCGCTGTGGCAGCTGGAGGCCATCGAGCAGGCCACCGTCGCCAAGCCGCTGACGGTATGGCTCAAGCTGGATTCGGGCATGCACCGCGTCGGCCTGCATCCCAAGGATTACCAGTCGGCCTATCAGCGGCTGCTGGCCAGCGGCAAGGTGGCGAAGATCGTATTGATGAGCCACTTCGCCCGCGCCGACGAGCTCAGTTGCAGCAGCAGCGACGAGCAGGTCGCGGTGTTCGAGGCGGCGCGCCAGGGCTTGTCCGCCGAGATCAGCCTGCGCAACTCGCCAGCCGTGCTCGGCTGGCCGCACATTCCCAGCGACTGGGTGCGCCCCGGCATCATGCTGTATGGCTCGACCCCGTTCGAAGAACCGCATCCACTGGCCGCGCGCCTGCAACCGGTGATGACCCTGGAGTCGAAGGTGATCTGCGTGCGCGAACTGCCGGCCGGCGAACCGGTGGGGTACGGCGCCAAATTCGTCACACCACGGCCGATGCGGATCGGTGTGGTGGCCATGGGGTATGCCGATGGTTATCCGCGGCATGCGCCGACCGGTGCGCCGGTGCTGGTGGCGGGGCAGCGTACCCAGCTGCTCGGCCGGGTTTCCATGGACATGCTGTGCATCGACCTGACCGAGGTGCCAGAGGCCGGGCTGGGTTCTACCGTCGAGTTGTGGGGCAAGAACATCCTCGCCAGCGAGCTGGCGGCCGCCGCCGATACCATTCCTTACCAGCTGTTCTGCAACCTGCGCCGGGTGCCACGCGTCTATTCCGAGGGCTGAGCGGCACAGTGCATTGCCGAAAGTCGCCTTGCTCCCTGGGATTGGGGCCCAAGTGTTGTAAATACTGAACGCTATCGCCATGATAACGCTCAACTACAACAACGCCTGATCCCTAGGAGGCTGCCGCATTGGACGTCGGTGAACGACTGCAATCCATCCGTAAACTCAAAGGCCTTTCCCAGCGTGAACTCGCCAAGCGCGCGGGCGTCACCAACAGCACCATTTCGATGATCGAGAAGAACAGCGTCAGCCCCTCGATCAGTTCGCTGAGAAAGGTTCTTGGCGGCATTCCCATGTCGATGGTCGAGTTTTTCTCGGAAGAAATCCTCCAGGAAAAACCCACCCAGATCGTCTACAAAGCCAACGAGTTGATCGATATTTCCGATGGCGCGGTGACCATGAAGCTGGTGGGCCGGGCGCATCCGAGCCGGGCGATCGCTTTTCTCAACGAGATCTATCCGCCGGGCGCCGATACCGGTGAAGAGATGCTCACCCATGAAGGCGAAGAAACCGGGATTCTCGTGGAAGGACGCCTGGAGCTGGTGGTGGGTCTTGAGACATTCGTGCTCGAAGCCGGTGACAGCTACTATTTCGAAAGCACCAAGCCGCACCGTTTCCGTAATCCTTTCGATGCACCCGCGCGACTAATCAGCGCAGCCACGCCCGCGAACTTCTAATAGAAGAGGCGTCCTGCAAGGATTGCAGCGGTGCCCGAAGCAGCATTTCGCCTCTCTCTAATCCCCCTTTGAATCTAGGGTTGTTTCGGAGTGGCGGGCTAACCGCTATACTTGCGCCCGCCCGCGAAACCGTGGCCGTGGGCGTGACTAGCCACCATTGAGGGTGTACGCGTGAACCTAATTATGAAAATGCTGGCTGCACCAGCAACCGTATTGGCCCTCTGGGCTGTCAGCGCTCAAGCTGCGACCAACGACGACATTGCCAAGCGCCTCGAGCCGGTTGGCCAGGTCTGCGTCCAGGGTCAGGAATGCAAGGGTATGGAAGTCGCTGTTGCCGCCGGTGGCGGTGGTGCGAAGACTCCAGACGAAGTGATTGCCAAGCATTGCAATGCTTGCCACGGCTCCGGCCTGTTGGGCGCGCCGAAAATCGGCGACGCCGCTGCCTGGAAAGAGCGCGCGGATCACCAGGGTGGCCTCGACGGCATCCTGGCCAAGGCCATTACCGGTATCAACGCGATGCCGCCTAAAGGCACCTGCGCCGACTGCTCCGATGAAGAGCTCAAAGGCGCCATCCAGAAGATGTCCGGTTTGAAATAAGCACGGATCTTGCGCAAAAAAAGCCGCTCACGAGCGGCTTTTTTCATGCCTGCGATTCGGCCGCTACTGTTCATTGCAGCAAAGACCCGGCAAGCTCGGTCCAACCTCAAATTCATGGAAGGTTCTGGAGGATCGGATGGTGCAGTCATGTTCTATCGAGCGGGCGGTCGATGAGGTCCTGGCACGCTTGCCGGCGCATATTCACCTGGGCATGCCTCTGGGGCTGGGCAAACCCAACCGCTTCGCCAATGCCCTGTATCGTCGCATCGCGCAACTGCCCGAGCGCCAACTGACCATTTACACCGCCCTGAGCCTGGGCCGCCCGCCGCTGGGCGATGGCCTGCAACGGCGCTTCCTCGAGCCTTTCATCGAGCAGGTCTTCGGCGACTACCCCGAGCTGGACTTCCTCGCCGACCTGCACCGCAACCAGGTGCCGGCCAATATCCATATCGAACAGTTCTTCATGCAGCCCGGCAGCCTGCTCAACAGCCCGGCGGCGCAGCAGGATTATGTCTGCAGCAACTACAGCCACGCCGCGCGCGACATCAATGCCGCCGGCCTGAACCTGATCGCGCAACTGGTGGCCCGGGACCCGCAACAGGCCGACCGCCTGAGCCTGAGTTGCAACCCGGACATCACCCTCGACCTGTTGCCGATGATCGCCGAGCGGCGTGCCGCCGGCGAAACCATCCTGCTGCTGGGCCAGGTGCATCGCGACCTGCCTTATATGCCGGGCGACGCCGAAATCGACGCCACCACCTTCGACCTGTTGATCGACGAAGAGGAGGGCAGCACGCTGTTTTCCACGCCGAACATGCCGGTGGGGTTCCAGGATCACTTTATCGGCCTGCACGCCAGCACCCTGGTGCGCGACGGCGGCACCCTGCAGATCGGCATCGGCTCCATGGGCGATGCATTGACGGCGGCGTTGCTGGCACGCCAGGCGGACAACGACGGTTATCGGGCGCTGCTGGCGGACCTGGAGATCCAGGGCTGGAAGCCGTTGATCGAGCGCGAAGGCGGGGTGGAGCCTTTCGCCAAGGGCCTGTATGGCTGCAGCGAGATGTTCGTCAACGGCCTGCTGGCCCTGGCCGATGCCGGCATCGTACGGCGCAAGGTCTACCCTTCGGTGGCCCTGCAGCAACAGGCCAACGCCGGGACCCTGGATGAAAACCAGGCGCTGGGCGGGGTATCGGTGCATGGCGGCTTTTTCCTCGGGCCGCGCAGCTTCTACCAGCGCCTCAGGGGTCTGCCCAAGAGCAAGCTCGGCGAGTTCAACATGACCGCCATCAGCTACATCAACGAGCTGTACGGCCACGAAGAACTCAAGCGCCTGCAGCGCCTGGACGCGCGCTTTATCAACAGCTCGATCATGGTCACCCTGCTGGGCGCCGGGGTGGCGGATCAGCTGGAAGACGGCCGGGTGCTCAGTGGCGTCGGCGGACAATACAACTTTGTCGCCCAGGGCCATGCGCTGCGAGGCGCGCGCTCGATCCTGATCCTGCGCAGCTGGCGCGAATCCGCGGGCCTGGTCAGCTCCAACATCGTCTGGGAATACGGCCACTGCACCATCCCGCGGCACCTGCGGGACATTGTGGTCACCGAGTACGGTATCGCCGATCTGCGCGGCAAGACCGATGCGAAGGTCATCGAAGCGCTGCTCAATATCAGCGACTCGCGTTTTCAGCCGGGCCTGATCGAACAGGCGCAGAAGGCCGGCAAGCTGCCCAGGGATTTCCGCCTCGATCCGCGTTTTACCGACAACCAGCCACAACGCCTGCTGGCGATCCAGGCGCGGCACCGGCACCTGTTCCCGGAATATCCGTTGGGCAGCGACTTCAGCGCAGAGGAGCGGGATTTGCTGCGGGCGCTGAACTGGCTGAAGAGCAAGTTCAAGCTCAGCGAGATTCTCGAATTGGGCAAGGCGGCGCTGGATGCCCCACCGCCCGAGGCGTTTCCGGCGCATCTGCAGCGGATGCAGCTGGTGAAGCCCGATGGTTGGCGCGAGGAGATCTATCAGCGTTTGCTGCTGGCGGCGCTGCGGGAGACGGCGCAGGCATGAGGTAGACGCCTGGCGGCGTCATCGCGGGCAATCGAGCGTCGACCGGCTGCTCCTACAGAAGCGGGTGGTCTCTGTAGGAGCAAGGCTTGCCCGCGATCAAGGGCGAAGCCTCTTAGATAAAGGTCACCACGCCATCGGCCAGGGACTTGACCCGGGCCAGGGATTCCACGCGATAGCCTTGCGCGTCCAGTTCGGCGCGGCCGCCCTGGAACGACTTCTCGATCACGATGCCCAGGCCGGCCACGGTGGCGCCCGCCTGCTTGATGATCGAGATCAGCGCCTGGGACGCCTTACCGTTGGCCAGGAAGTCATCGATGATCAGCACGCGGTCGCTGCTGGTCAGGTGGCGAGGGGAGATCGCCACGGTGCTTTCGGTCTGCTTGGTGAACGAGTACACGGTCGCCGACAGCAGGTTCTCGGTCAGGGTCAGGGACTGGTGCTTGCGCGCGAAGATCACCGGTACGCCCAGGTTCAGGCCGGTCATGATCGCCGGCGCGATGCCCGAGGCTTCGATGGTGACGATCTTGGTGATGCCCGAGTCCTTGAACAGCGTAGCGAATTCGTCGCCGATCAGCTTCATCAAGGCCGGATCGATCTGGTGGTTCAGAAAGGCGTCGACTTTCAGGACCTGGTCGGAAAGCACGATGCCTTCTTCGCGGATTTTCTTGTGCAGTGCTTCCATGAAGCTTTCCTCTGTTGACGCCTTGTGCGCCTGAGCTCTGATAAAAGGTGTTCGGTTAAAAATGCTGCGGTTAAAAAATGGCCAATTCTAGCGCTTTAACATCGCCCGTATATCCGCCAGTGCGTTGTTGCCGCGCACGGCTTTGACTTCGGTCGGGGTGTCGTCGTTGCCTTCCCACGCCAGGTCGTCCGGCGGCAGTTCGTCGAGGAAGCGGCTGGGCGCGCAGTCGATGACTTCACCGTACTGCTTGCGCTTGGCGGCGAAGGTGAAGGCCAGGGTCTGGCGCGCGCGGGTGATGCCCACGTAGGCCAGGCGGCGTTCTTCCTCGA
The DNA here is from genome assembly GCF_058800485.1 of Pseudomonas sp. GW822-FHT05A08. NCBI lineage: Bacteria > Pseudomonadati > Pseudomonadota > Gammaproteobacteria > Pseudomonadales > Pseudomonadaceae > Pseudomonas > Pseudomonas sp. GW822-FHT05A08. Next base: position 1,768 of record NZ_CM179511.1, on the reverse strand, counting down.
TGGTGTCGGCTTCGATACTGGAACGGTGGGGGAGGATTTCCTCCTCCATGCCCATGATGAACACATAGGGGAATTCCAGGCCCTTGGAGGCATGCAGGGTCATCATCTGCACGCCTTCGGCGCCGTCTTCCTCTTCCTGCTGACGCTCCAGCATGTCGCGCAACACCAGTTTGCCGATGGCGTCTTCGACGGTCATTTCGCCGTCTTCGTCTTTTTCCAGGGTGTTCTTCAGCGCTTCGATCAGAAACCACACGTTACCCATGCGGTAGTCGGCGGCCTTGTCGCTGGAGCTGTTGGTGCGCAGCCAGTTCTCGTAGTCGATGTCCATGACCATGCTGCGCAGGGCGGAAATCGGGTCTTCGCCGGCGCACTGCTCGCGCACCTTGTCCATGAAGCGCTTGAAGCGCGCCAGGCGGTCGGTGAAGCGGCTGTCCAGGTGCTCGCCCAGGCCGATTTCGTCGGTGGCGGCGTACATCGAGATCTTGCGTTCGGTGGCGTAGTTGCCGAGTTTTTCCAGGGTGGTGGAGCCGATTTCCCGGCGCGGCACGTTGATCACCCGCAGGAAGGCGTTGTCGTCGTCCGGGTTCACGATCAGGCGGAAGTAGGCCATCAGGTCCTTCACTTCCTGGCGCCCGAAGAAGCTGTTGCCGCCCGACAGGCGATAGGGAATCTGGTGATGCTGCAGCTTCAGCTCGATCAGCTTGGCCTGGTAGTTGCCGCGATAGAGGATCGCGAAATCGCTGTAGGGCCGGTCGGTGCGCAAGTGCAGGCTGAGGATTTCCATCGCCACCCGCTCGGCCTCGGCGTCCTCGTTGCGGCAGCGGATCACGCGGATCTCGTCGCCATGGCCCATCTCGCTCCACAGCTGTTTCTCGAACTCGTGGGGGTTGTTGGAGATCAGCACGTTGGCGCAGCGCAGGATGCGGCTGGTGGAGCGGTAGTTCTGCTCGAGCATCACCACCTTCAAGGATGGGTAGTCTTCCTTGAGCAGCATCAGGTTTTCCGGGCGGGCGCCGCGCCAGGCGTAGATCGACTGGTCGTCGTCGCCCACTACGGTGAACTGGTTGCGCTTGCCGATGAGCATTTTCACCAGCAGGTACTGGCTGGCGTTGGTGTCCTGGTATTCGTCCACCAGCAGGTAGCGCACTTTGTTCTGCCACTTCTCCAGGATGTCGGCGTGTTCCTCGAACAGCTTCACCGGCAGCAGGATCAGGTCGTCGAAGTCCACCGCGTTGAACGCCTTGAGCGTGCGCTGGTAGTGGGTGTAGACGATGGCCGCGGTCTGCTCCTTGGGGTTGCGCGCGTTTTCCAGGGCCTGGGCCGGCAGGATCAGGTCGTTCTTCCAGGCACCGATCATGTTCTTGATCTCGTCGACGCCGTCGTCGCCCGAGTATTCCTTTTGCATGATGTCGGTCATCAGGGCCTTGACGTCGGTCTCGTCGAAGATCGAGAAGCCCGGCTTGTAGCCCAGCCGCACATGCTCCTTGCGGATGATGTTCAGCCCCAGGTTGTGGAAGGTCGACACGGTCAGGCCGCGGCCCTCGCCACTGCGCAGCAGGGTGCCGACCCGTTCCTTCATCTCCCGCGCGGCCTTGTTGGTGAAGGTCATGGCGACGATGTACTGCGCGCGAATGCCGCAGTTCTGGATCAGGTGGGCGATCTTGCGCGTGATTACACTGGTCTTGCCGGAGCCAGCACCGGCGAGCACCAAAAGAGGGCCGCCGACGTAGTTCACGGCTTCTTGCTGCCGGGGATTGAGTCGGGACAT